>NZ_JBBORB010000001.1:0-4939553 GCF_038004405.1 Oceanobacillus sp. FSL W8-0428 | reverse complement strand
TTGGAGAATATGAAAAAGGGTTGTAAATGTTGATATATCAATGTTTTCAACTCTTTTTATTATTTTAGGACTGCTATTTTGTTACTGGGCTCAGAAATCAGGTTAAAAATATTATCTTAAACTATGTATATAAAAGGGGAGAGATATGTTGAAAGTCAGATTAAGTCCTTATAATCCTGATTGGGTAAATGAATATAAAAAGGAATGTAAGCGGTTAAGCGAACTGTTTGGTGATCTTGTCATTCAATTTGAGCACTTTGGCAGTACCTCTATTGTTAATATGAAAGCTAAGCCAGTCATTGATATGCTGATTATTGTTAAAAATATTGATAAAGTTGATCAACTTAACCCGTACATAAGAGAACTAGGCTATGATATAGCTGGTGAATGGGGCATTGAAGGCAGAAGATTATTGCGCAAAGGAGGCGAGGATAGAACACATCATATACATATCTATCAAGAAGGAAATGAGGAGATAGACAGACATTTAATATTCAGAGATTATTTAAGGATACATACAAAGGAAGCCGTTAAATATAGCCAGTTTAAAGAGCAGTTAGCAATGAAGTATCAGGATACAAACGAATACAGTAAAGCAAAAAGAAGCTATGTGAGTGAACTGGAGCAGAGAGCTTTGGAATGGTATAAAAAAGAGAAAGGGCACCTTTGATAAAAATTGAATGAGATAAAGGAACTTATGAGGGGGCTGTATGGTTAACATAAGAGAGATCATCACTTCTAATCATTTACACGCAGAAAGCTATAAAGAATTAAAAGCAGGGTATTCATCTGCAAAAAAATATAAACTCTATTCTTCTGAAAATAATCCGGCATATTTATTGAAAATATATGATTTTGAAAAAAGAGATAGAATCAAACATGAATTTGAGCTGCTAAATCATCATTATCAAAATAAAGTTTTATGCCAAAAAGCAAAGCTGTTTGGATACAGTGAAAAAGAGTGGATATGCTATCTGATTCTGCCTTATATTAAAGGAATAAGCGGTGATATTGCTTTACCTGAGCTAGGGGAGCATTCACAGTATAAAATTGGCTTGCAAGCAGGGAGAGAATTAAGAAAAATTCATTTATTAACACCGGATATCACATTTAACTGGTATCAAAAAAGGTTCCAAAAATATCAAGATAAATTACAAACCTGCAAAAAATTCGGCCTGGCCTTTTATAAACAAAAATTTATAGAGGGTTATATTAATGAGAATATTGATATGTTAAAGAATAGCCCGGTGAGTTTCCAGCACGATGATTTTCATCCTCAAAATATTATTATAAAAAATGAGAAGTTAAACGGAATTATCGATTTTGATTCATTTGACTGGGGCGATCCATGGGAAGAATTTTTTAAGCTGCCGAAATACACAATTCAAACAAGCACTTATTTTGCTAAAGGACAGGTGATGGGATATTTTGATAATAAAATTCCAGATATATTCTGGCGAAAGTACAATTTATTTGTTGCTTTAAACCAGCATGCGAATCAAATCAGCGGTTACTTGAGAGGGAATTTGAAAGATGTGCAGGAGAGAACGCGTTATATCATTGAAACACATGATTTTAATAATAATAATCCACCTGAATGGTTTGTGAGATGCAGTGTTTGACGATCTGCAATGTACAGAGTTTTACAATATTGATTAGTAAAAGGGGGATCACATCTTAGAAGCAGATAAAAATGTGCGGCCCTTTTAAGGTTCAAAATTATTCTTTGCTAAAAAAAAGCATCCCCATGTTATCTGTATTGTTCTCTTTCAAATTCAGAATAAAATTCACCAGTTTCAGCATTAAATAAGACATATTTCATGCTTTTTAATGCTTTGTCCCATCCAACTACTTTAATCACCACTGTCCCATTTTTAGGATCATTTGTAACTCCGAAGTTATATCCTTTTGCAAATAGGTCGCCTGGATATAAGTCTGTTAATTTTTTTGCTTTTTCTAAGAGTTCAGGGCTGTCGTGTTTGATTTTTGATAAGTCATCAATAAAATGATTTTCTGGATGAATGATGCCTTCATCAGGTAATTCTACGTGTTCATTAATTTTTGCGTCATGTATGTTTACCAAATAAAGGCGGCTTGTATTAGGTACTCCAAAAGTTATGTTCCAATATCTCCGTTTTCCATCAGCTCCGGTTGGTTCTTTATCATATCATTATCAACACTGGTCCCTTCAATTAATTTAGCTTTTTCATCCCATTTTATAGCATCTGAATAAGCTAAATCGATCGCTTGTTTTATCGTTATGGAAGGAGGTAATTCTTTTGAAGAACTCGTTTGACTACTACAACTACTAAGAATTAAACAAAGACTAATAAATAAAAATAGGCGGATTTTTTTCATGAACTAACCTCCATGTATGTTAAAATAACTTAACAAGTATTGTATTTAAAGGAAATTTCAGAGAACATTTGAACAATAAAAAGAATATTTATTAAGTTAAAAAGGAAGGTAGTTCTATGGATAAAAAAGTATATGAAGAATTCGCTGAATCGCTCGTGAATGCCTATAAAACTCCGGGAGCAATCGTTGCATTGAACAATCAAATTTACGAAAAAGGGTTCGGGTACCGGGATAAGGAAAATGAATTACCTGTAACGGCTGACACGATTTTTGGAATTGGAAGTATCACAAAATCAATGGCTAGTATCGCAATTCTCCAGCTGCAAGAAAAGGGAAATCTATCCGTCGATGATTATATTAAGGCATATATACCTGAGATTACATTTAAAGGAAGTGATGAAATAACGCTTCATCACTTGATGACTCATACGTCCGGCATTCCGCCATTAAACACACTTTTTTACGCAAATAAGCGGTCAATGGAAAGAGATGGCTCATTCGATGTGCAGATCAAATTGGGCTTACCTCTTGAACGGGAGCAGGACAGTATTGATACGTATGACGAATTTATAGGTTATTTAAATAGCCTGTCATTTGACCTGCTTGACGAGCCCGGAAAATCATTCAGCTATTCAAACGACGGCTATGCCTTGCTTAGTATCATTATTGAACGTGTTAGCGGGCTGCCATATGAACATTATATAGAGAAAAATATCTTTACTCCTCTCGGGATGAAAAGCAGCTTTTTGAATCCGAATCAATTGGACGAGCAGGCAGCACGTCAGTATGATATTGACCCGACAGCTGAGACACCGGCTATTAAATACTCACCTGAATGGTGGGATGCCCCAGTAATGTGGGCAGCCGGTTATGTTAAATCAACTGCGAATGATATGCTTCGTTATAGTGATGTCTTTTTAAACAAAGGCAATGGTATTTTAACGGAAGAAAGTCTTACTGCAATGACCGCTCAATATATTGAAATAGAGCCTGGCCGGTATTATGGTTATGGAGTTATGATTACACCTGACTTTTTTGGTACAACGCTTATTGAACATGGTGGAGGGATTAAAGGCGTGACGGCACATTTCGCAGTGCTGTCTGAGAAAAATATTGCCGCTATCTGTCTGACGAATATTGCAGGTGCCCCTGCGGAATCTCTTCTGAGAGGAGCTCTGCAAAGCGAAATGGATATAGCACCAGATAAAAAAGCTGCTAAATATGATGATTATACACTTAGCGAAGCAGATTGCAAGGCTATTACTGGAGTCTACAAATCTAATGAGGGACAAACAATTAAGGTTTATGAAAAAGATAAAGCAATTTTTGTAGAGATCCAGGGAGCTCAAATACCAACGCAAGCCGTCAGCAGCAGAGCGGTGACAATTACCATGCAGGGCACTGATTTCCTGTTGCAGTTTAAAGACGGACGCCTTCACTTTGGATTTAGACAACTTCTAAAAAGTGAATAGTTTTACAAATATATAAAGCTAAAAGATACAGAATGAACATTAATTTGGCAGGGTTGCCTGGAGGTTAAGGCGACCCTGCTTTGTCATAATAAATGATGGCATATATTTCACCGATTTAATTTTTTCCTAAAGCACGCCCTTTCAATTAAACAACTTTTCATCAAGTCACTCAAAACCAGACACAAACTGTTCAAAAAATCAATGCAATTCAAAAAAAGAATATGCTACACTAACTGTAGAGGGATTTACTTCTTAACTAAATATAGGCTAAAAAAGCAAAAAATTTTAATTACAATTGTGAAACAATTCACAATTTATTTTTTGGGGATATCATGTGAATTACTTCACAAAAATTGGAGGATTATGCCATGAAGAGAAAGCTCGTAATGATTGGAAATGGGATGGCTGGAGTCAGGTGTATCGAGGAAATTTTAAAAAGAAATAAAGAGACTTTTGAAATCACTATTATCGGAGATGAACCTTATCCAAACTACAATCGGATTATGCTTTCACATGTTTTACAAGGAAAAACAGAGGTCTCTGAAATTAATATGAATGATTGGGAATGGTATCAGGAAAATGAAATTACACTGTTTACCGGTGAAAAAGTAACGGAAATAAAAACGGAAGATAAAAAAATGAAGACAGATAAAGATAGAGTTATTCCTTATGATGAGTTAATTATTGCAACTGGATCCAGCGCATTTATTTTACCTGTACCTGGAAGCGAGCTGGAAGGCGTTATCGGCTTTAGAAACATTCAGGATACAGAATTTATGATTGACACGTCAAAGCGCTATAAAAAAGCAGCTGTGATTGGCGGCGGACTCCTTGGATTGGAAGCAGCCAGAGGATTAATGGATCGGGGTATGCAGGTTCAGGTTGTACACCTGATGCCAAGACTGATGGAGCAGCAATTAGATAACCCTGCAGCTAAAATGCTTAAGAAGCACAGGGAATGGAATTTTTAATGGAAAAGCAGACAGCTGAAATTTATGGAGGGGAACGGGTGGAAGGAATCACATTTTCAGATGGTTCTTCTATCGAATGTGACCTTGTAGTGATGGCAGTTGGGATCCGGCCTAATGTTGTTTTGGCAAAACAGGCCGGGCTGAATGTCAATCGGGGTGTCGTCGTGAATGATCAGATGCAGACTTCAGTTCCTTCTATTTATGCAATAGGGGAGTGTGCTGAGCATAACGGTATCACCTATGGACTGGTCGCACCACTTTATGAGCAGGGGATAGAGCTTGCGAAGTATTTAACGGGAGAGAATACAGCCGGGTATCACGGCAGTATTTTATCTACACAACTAAAAGTTGCGGGCTGTGATTTATTCTCAGGTGGAAAAATTGAAGAAGATGAAAATACAGATGCAATTATCGTTCAGGATCAGTTTTCGGGTGTATATAAGAAGGTTCTTGTTTCAGATAACAAAGTAGTCGGTGTCGTGCTTTATGGTGATGCTTCAGACGGAACCCGGCTGTTCAGCATGCTGAAGAAAGAAACAGATATCAGTGATTTTACAAGTGCTGCAGTCCTGCAAAAAGCTGGTGAAGATGCATCAGAAGAGATGATAGCTGAGATGAGCCCGGATGAAACAGTCTGCGGCTGTAATGGTGTCACAAAAGGAACGATTGTTCAGGCTATCCTGGAACAGAATTTAAAATCATTTGAGGAAGTAAAAAACTGTACCAAGGCTGGCGCTTCCTGCGGGAAATGTAAGGGTGTTGTGGAAGGTATCCTCTCACATACGCTGGGAGACAGATTTGATCCGGCTGCGGTAAAAACTGGAATGTGTGGATGTACAATGCTGACGCGGGATGAAGTCGTTGCAGAAATCAAAGAGAAAGGTCTGCAATCTCCAAAAGAAGTCCGTAATGTACTTGGATTTGCAAATGAAGAAGGCTGTCATGTCTGCCGTCCTGCGCTCAATTATTATATGAGAATGATTAGACCGGGAGAATATGAAGATGACAAAGCTTCCCGTTTAGTAAATGAGCGGATGAACGGTAATATCCAAAATAACGGTACATTCTCTGTTGTTCCACGAATGTACGGCGGAACAACAACTGGCGATGACTTAATCCGGCTGGGGGAAGTTGCGAATAAATATAATGTACCTTTAGTAAAAATCACCGGTGCAAGCAGAGTTGGATTATACGGAGTGAAAAAAGAAGATGTACCACAAGTATGGGAAGACCTTGGCATGCGATCAGGATATGCTTATTCCAAATCATTGCGAAATGTAAAATCCTGTGTCGGCGCTCAGTTTTGCCGTTTCGGAACGCAGGATTCTCTGGGATTGGGAATTCGTTTAGAGAAAGAGCTGGAGATGGTAGACACTCCTCATAAAATGAAAATAGGTGTGTCAGGCTGTCCACGTAACTGTGCAGAAGCATTAACCAAAGATTTTGGCGTTGTCTGTGTCGAAAACGGATTTCAGCTTTACTTTGGAGGAAATGGCGGAACAGAGGTCCGCGAATGTGACTCCTTTACAACCGTAAAGACGGAAGAAGAAGTAATCACCATGGCGACGGCTTTTATGCAGTATTATCGGGAAACTGGTATTTATAATGAAAGAACTGCTCCTTGGGTCGATCGGATAGGAGCGGAAAATATTAAACTTGTTCTTTTAAATGAAAAACAAAATACTGCACTGATAGAAAGATTCCATCATGCAAAAGGTACGTATAAAGAAGCTTGGAGCAGCACACTTAAAAATAGAAAAGAAAAAGAGCTGTATGAAATTGTGAAAAAATGAACAATGAGCTGTAGGAGAGTATAGTACTTTTGACAAAGGGAGGTTCTTATTATGGAAGCCAGTAAAGAGAAGATAAAAATCATTAAATTGGAGGATTTGCCAAAACAAATTGGAAAGGAAATCCATGTGGACGGAGAGGCTATAGCTCTTTTTCATCTGACTAATGGAGAGGTTCAGGCAATCGGAAGCAGATGTCCGCATGCCGGCGGCCCTTTAGCCGAAGGAATTGTCTCTGGAGGATTTGTCTTTTGTCCACTGCATAACCGGAAAATTTCATTGCTCACTGGAAAAGTGCAAGCACCGGATGACGGCTGCGTAACTGTCTATGAGACAGAGATTATTGACGGTTATGTACACATAACGGTGTAGCTTATGGAAAAGCCAAAAGGATTTGTTTCATTCGTCGGTGCCGGCCCTGGGGATACAGGGCTGATGACTGAAAAAGGAATTCAATGTTTAAATAAAGCGGATATCATTTTGTATGATCGTCTGGCAAACCCGAGACTGCTGCGCAATGCGAAGGATTCCTGTGAATTTATTTATTGCGGGAAGCTCCCAGAGAGACATACGATGCGGCAGGAGAAGATAAATAAACTGCTCGTTCAATACGCGAGCAAAGGGTATTATGTTGTCCGCTTGAAAGGTGGCGATCCTTCCGTTTTCGGAAGAGTCGGCGAGGAGGCGGAAGAGCTTGCCGCTAATCATATTGCATTTGAAATAGTTCCTGGTATTACTTCCAGTATTGCGGCAGCAGCCTATGCAGGAATCCCTGTTACTCATCGGGATTACAGCACCAGCTTGACGCTCAGAACGGGGCATACCTGTAAAAGTAATGCGGCTTTGCATGGTGACGGACAGCTGTTGGGAGATACGATTGCCTACTATATGGGCATGAAAAAAATGCTGGTTAATTGCAGAGAATTGATTAATCAGGGAAAGCCGGCTGACACCAAAGTAGCTATTATCCAGTGGGGGACATTAGGAAAACAAAAAGTGGCCGAGGGAACATTGGAAACCATTCAAGCCATCATTGAAAAAGGACATATTGAAAGTCCGGCGATGATGATTGTCGGCGATGTTGTTGAGCTTAGAAAGAAGCTTATCTGGTTTGATAAGAAAATGTTCAGTGGAAGAAGAATTCTTATTGCCAAAGCATCCGGAAGTCCATTTGCTATGGAGGATTATTTTACAGAGCTCGGAGCAGAAGCTTATTCCTTTCCAATATGGAAGCAAAAGATTCATTCATTTACAAAGGAAGAATTAAAAGTGATTATGCATGCGAATCGGCTCACTTTTACAAATGCATCAAGTGTAGATATTCTGTTTCATCAATATACTCAGGCCCATTATGATATTCGTGATCTGCCTCGTAATATAGAATACCAGACGGAGCAAACAAAAAAAGCGTTGGAAGCAAGAGGAATTATGGCGAACAAAGCGGAGATCAGCGATGCATCTTCGATAGTGATTGGTTCACAATCGGATATATGTCCTGAAAAGGAAGCTTATTCTACTCATGAGTGGCTGGCTGATAAACGTTTTGATGAGATTAACAAACGAATGTTAATGGAAGAAGATTGGGAAACGGTTATTTTTCCAAATAAAGCAGCGGTAACCAGCTTTATAAAAGAGTTAAAGAAGCTTGACGTGCATCATCTATTGGATATTCAGTTTGCATATATAGGAGAGTCTGTAAAGGAATACGCCATGGAGCATGGGTTTAGTGTTATTGATGAAGCGGTTCAGTCGGAATTAAAACGAATGAATTGGAGGGATTAACATGTTTGATGCAGTGGTTTATATTGGTCATGGAAGCCGGCGTGAAGCAGGGAATGCTCAATTTAAGAAGTTTATAGAATCAGTGATGCAGGAAGTAGATTATCGGAACCAGGAAATTGCTTTTTTAGAATTAACAGATCCACCAATTTCTGAGACACTTGAAAAATTAATAGCTGGAGGAGCAAAACGCTTTTTAGTTGTTCCTATCCTTCTTTTTTCAGCACTCCATCATAAATTGGATATTCCGGAAGAACTACGTGCTGTTCAAAAGAAATATCCTTTTATATCATTTAAAATGACAGAACCATTTGGCACGCATCCATATATGGTTGACCTTGTAGTGAAACGTATTAATGCTGAAAAGAACGAGCAGGATACAGCAATTTTACTTGTTGGCAGAGGAAGCAGTCATCTTGGGCCTGTTCAAGGATTGCAGCAGATTGGAAGAAAAGTTGAGCAGAAATTGGGTATTCCTGTGTATGCAGCTTTTCTAAAGCTTGGCAAACCTAGTATGGAGGAGGCAATGGCCTTCCTTCCCTATAGATATAAAAAAGTCTATGTAATGCCTTATCTATTATTTAC
Organism: Oceanobacillus sp. FSL W8-0428; assembly: GCF_038004405.1. Taxonomy (NCBI): domain Bacteria; kingdom Bacillati; phylum Bacillota; class Bacilli; order Caryophanales; family Bacillaceae; genus Oceanobacillus; species Oceanobacillus sp. FSL W8-0428. The sequence goes on along the minus strand of NZ_JBBORB010000001.1, from coordinate 4,930,598 downwards.
AGGTCTGCTGCTTGAAAAAATAAAACAGACTGTCTTCAACTCAAAAGATACCTTTGATATCTGCCGAAATTTAGAATTTGATGAGCTGATGAAAAAAACATTAATCAAACGGATGGAGGAAGCCTGTGATGGAGAAGCTGTATCCGGTAATGATGAATCTGAACGGAAAGAAGGCAGTAATTATCGGAGGAGGAAAAATAGCTCTGCGTAAAGCAAAGGGGCTGGCAGAGACTGGTGTTAAAATAGTAGTTGTCAGCCCAGGTATACGGAAGGAGTTATTTAAACTGCATGATGTGGTGTGGAAGCAGAAAGAATTTGAAGCAAAAGATTTAAAGGGAGCACATCTTATTTTTGCAGCGACAGATAACAAAGCAGTGAATGAGTATGTTTGCCAGTGTGCTGCAGCGAATCAGTGGGTTAATGATACGAGTAAGAGTGAACGGTCTGATTTTATTACTCCGGCAGTGGTCAGACGGGATAAGTTCATCCTGGCAATTTCCACATCCGGTGCAAGTCCGGAGCTCGCCAAAGAATTGAAAGCTGAACTGGAAGTCCGCTATAACAACACCCTGGGTTATACTGTAGACATGTATGCAAAGAGGAGGAATAAAAAATGATGGAGACAATAACCACTTTCAGTAACACCGCTGTTTCCAAGGTGAAACAATTGAATCATAGTAAAAGTAAGTATCTCATTATGACCATGCTGGCAGGCTTTTTCGTGGGACTCGGTATCATTTTGATTTTTACTATCGGCGGTATGCTTGCTCCGACAGGTTTTGCTGGAACATCTATTGTAATGGGAGTATCCTTTGGAATAGCATTGAGCCTGGTCATTATGGCTGGATCTGATTTATTTACGGGAAACAATATGATTATGACGATTGGTTTTTTAACAAAAAAAACAAAGATTTTAGATGTGCTGCGTATTTGGGTGTTCAGTTATTTTGGTAATTTTGCCGGAGCGATTATTGTGGCCGGATTATTCTTTTATTCTGGACTTGCAACGGGAGGAACGGCTGATTTCATTATTTCCTCAGCAGGAGCAAAGATGAATGGCGCGTTTATGGAGCTGTTTGTCCGTGGTATCCTGTGTAATATTCTTGTCTGTCTTGCAGTATGGTGTTCTGTGAAGCTGAAGGATGAAACAGCAAAGCTTATTATGATTTTCTGGTGTCTATTCGCTTTTATCACATCTGGATTTGAGCATAGTGTGGCAAATATGACTGTATTGACAACGGCCTTAATGATTCCGCATCCGGAAACAATTTCCCTGGCCGGACTTGCTGCAAATTTAATTCCTGTATCCTTAGGTAATATTGTCGGCGGAGCTGTTTTTATTGGAGCTGCTTATTGGTATGGAATCACACAGAAAAATTCGCATGTGCAGTCTGAGTCTGCTGTTGACCAGAAATTTAAGAAAGAAGCATAAGTATTTAAGCAAAGGTATGTTGCTCATTGGAAAATGAGTATCATATCTTTTTTTGTTGCAGGGCACAATAGATTATTACATATACGTGTACTGTTCAGGCAGGAGTTATATCAATTATGTAGAAATGATTAAAGAGGGGACAAACAGGTTGGAATACCTGTAGAAGGGAGGAGACAACATTGACTAATGAACAGGAAGTATTGTTTAATCAGCTTTCTGCATATCGGGCCGATGTTTTGACAGCTGTGGAAGGAATATCAAGTGAGCAGGCAGAGGTAATACCTGGGAATTTTAATAATAATATCCGCTGGAATCTGGGGCATATTTACCTGGATCAATTTCTGTGGATCGAGGCATTAACGAAAGAGACCTCTGAAGCAACAAGGTATTTTAATAAGTGGTTCGGTTTTGGAACTTCTCCAGAGGATTTCACCTCAGAAACACCAGCGTTTGAACAGCTGGTGAGTTTATTAAGAGAGCAGCCTGATGTTATTAAGAAACAATATAAAGATCGGCTGACCGAAGAATTTGCACCGATTGATATGGGGATGTATACAGTTGAGCAGGTATTAATTCGTACTATTTTCCATGAAGGGATGCATTTGCAGGCAATTATGGATATTAAAAAGTGTATCAGACAGCATGATTAGAGCACAATAAAGGTATTTCATCTATAAATACATCAGTTAAATAAAAAGGATATAGTATATTTTGAAGAGTTAATATGCTATATCCTTTTAGTCAGCTTAATGGATTAAGCTGATTATTTATTATTTCTTATATAAGAAATAAATGTCTCAGTAAGCTGTTTTTTTTCATTATTTTTATTAGCTAATCCTGCAAATTGAATTTCATCATTAAATGGATACCCTATCGGAACAGCGGTAATTGTTTTCGTCTGTATATAAGGATCATCCTGCAGCATTAAGTCAGAAGCAATGCTGATCCCGAGCCCGGCTGATACAGAGCGGAAAAGAACACTGGGATTCTTTGTCGTAAATAAAATATTTAACGGCCCTTGGCTTGCTTCAAACTTTTCAATATTTACATTATAAAATTCCCGGTCGAATAAAATAAAAGGTGAATCCTGAATGTCTTCCAAGGTTAATGACTCTCGGAAAGCCAGTTTGGAATCAATCGGAACAATTACTTTAAAGCTGCTGGAGAGGAATAAAGAATAGACCTCCATGCTGGAATCAATTTTATGATAATCCATTAAAGAAAACAGACCGATATCTATCTCCTTTTTTTGTACGAGATGAAAAATCTCATCATTCTCTGCCTCGATAATACTTACTTCGATTTGCGGATAGTCCTTTCTGAAGCTTGAGAGGGCACGTGGAACAACTGTCATAAATAAGGATGGAGTTGTTGCAATCTTTAACGTTCCTCGCAGCGTCGCTGATAAGGAGTTGGCAGTTTGCCTTAGCTTTGATTCGGATTCTAGGATTTCTAAGATAATCGGGATAAGTTTTTTTCCATTTTCTGTTGGTATCGTACCGCTTCTGGAACGGATAAAAAGTTTATGCTCTATTTCTTTTTCAAAACTTGCAATCGATTGACTTAAAGCCGATTGACTGATATGCAGCGCTTCAGAGGCATGTGTGATCGACTCATATTCTAATACAGCTTTGATATACTGTAATTGTTCAAAATTCAATCTAATCACTCCTTTACATAAGTTTTATTAATGTAAACATCACTAATTTTAATTATACAACAATATTTCTGATGGATATAATAAATATATACTGTTTTTTAAGAAAGTGGTGTTTTTCATGTCGGAAAAGCTTTGGACAAAGGATTTTATGTTGATTACACTAGTGAATTTTCTTATGTATATTATTCACTATTCTCTTATTGTAACTGTGACTGTATTCACAATGGAAGAGTACAAGGCAAGTGAAGGAATGGGAGGCTTAGCAGCTGGAATATTCATTATAGGTATGTTAGTTGGACGTCTGTATTCCGGTAAATATATTGACCAATGGCAGCCCAAATATATTTTAATGATTGGTCTGGTTGCTTCTATTGCCACTATTTCTCTTTATTTCACAATTCATAGCTTGGTAATTCTAATGATTGTCCGTTTTTTACACGGAATCGCTTTTGGTATTTCATCTACCTCTACGGGGGCTATTGCTTCCAAAATTGTTCCTGAATCTCGTAAGGGAGAAGGAATTGGGTACTATGCATTAAGTACAACCGTAGCATCTGCAATCGGACCATTTGTTGGTATTTTAATTAACCAGCGCCTTGGATTTGAAATGAACTTTACATTCTGTCTGGCAATTATTACAGCAGCATTCTTAATTGGCCTGACAATAAAAAAAATTAACATGGCTCCTCTGCCAAAATTGGAGGATCAAAAATTGCCTGCTCCGGCAAAAGGGCTGGATAAATATGTGCAGAAAGAAGCATTGCCAATTGCTTTTGTTGCAGTATTCGTAGGGGTTGCATATGCAAGTGTACTTTCCTTCTTAACTGCATATGCACAGGAAATTAACCTTGTTTCTGTTGCAAGCTTCTTCTTTATGGCTTATGCCGTAAGCACATTGGTTTCACGTCCGTTTACTGGAAAAATATTTGACCGTTTTGGAGAAAATAAAGTAATGTACCCATCCTTTTTAAGCTTTGTTATTGGATTAGGCTTATTAGCAACAGCAACAAACGGGTTTTTACTATTATTATCCGCTGTTTTTATTGGTCTGGGGTATGGAACAATCATACCAAGTTCTCAAGCAATTGCTGTAAAAGCTGCTCCAAAAGAAAAGAATGGTTTGGCAACATCAACCTTTTATATGCTTGCAGATTTAGGAGCAGGCTTTGCTCCATTTCTTTTAGGCATGCTGATTCCATTCTTAGGCTACCGTAATCTATATTTAGCCATGGGTCTGTTAGTGGTCGGCATTACCGTTTTATACTATTTTCTGCATGGGAAAAAAGCAAAGCAGACGAAAATGATAAAACAAGAAACGGCAGCAAGCGAAGGAAGCTGGGCAAATTAATTATTTTATCCCTCTTCATCATTCAATTCAAAATGGTGAAGAGGGTTTTTAATTTTATTCTTTATCGGATTGTTTTACATAATGCGTCAAACAAGATTTTTCCAAATTGGGATTTCCTGTCTTCGAAAATCGCAATGTTTTTTTTGCACCTTTTCCCCAGGATTTATAGACAGTTACAGAAGGCTTTAAATGATGTTCTTTAGCATATTTTTTGAAGCCCTGTAGAAAGTGTTTTAATTTTGCCAGATTAAGATTAATTGCTCCTTCTAAATAATTAATTCTTTTGAAACGCCAGCCTTCCACCTGCTTAACTGTTAGCCGGTCCATTTGCACCAAAACATTAATTGGACTGATATAACCTTTGTCTCTAAGCTCTGCGGAGGCATTTTTATATATTTTTCCTCTAACTGTTCTTGATTCATTTGAAATCAATCTCCATCTATCTATTTAATTATGATTGTTATTTTACCAAAGAAGAATCAGCATATGCGTGCTTATATTTTTTATAGATTATAATTTCCCGGACTTAAAGAGAATATCGCTTTAAACTTTAAAAGCTGGGTCCTTAGATACAAGATTACCCCTGAACGTCTCTGTCTTTTAACACCTTTATCCTAATTGTGGCAATTCTTAGGCAATGAACACCGTTATTATTACCATCCCGAAATAAATTTGAAATAAGAATGTAAGTTTATAAATGGTCATAAGAAGGAATACTTAATCTAAGAGTTATATTCACAGAGAAGTTTTTTATAATAAAAATCTATTTTAACGGAGGGTGTGTACCATGAAAGGGATTATTCTCGCCGGAGGAAGCGGAACACGTCTATCTCCAAGTACGGATAGTATTAATAAGCACCTGCTGCCAGTATTTGATAAGCCGATGATTTATTATCCATTATCTGTCTTAATGCTTGGCGGTATTAAAGAAGTGATGATAATTAGTACACCGGAAGATACGGAACGCTTTGAAAGGTTATTAGGAGACGGATCTTCCTTAGGTATTCAAATTGTCTATAAAGAACAGTCTGAGCCAAAAGGAATCCCGGAATCTTTTCTTATTGCAGAAGATTTTATTGGAAAAGATGATGTCACTTTAATTCTTGCAGATAATATTTTCTTTGGTCAGGGCTTTACAACATTACTGCGGAATGCAATCAAAAAACATAAGCATGCAACCGTGTTTGGTTATCGTGTGAAGGATCCAGAGCGCTTTGGAGTGGTTGAATTTGACCATCATCAAAATGCGATTTCCATTGAGGAAAAGCCGGAGGACCCTAAATCAGATTTTGCGGTGACAGGTCTGTATATCTATGATTCCAGAGCTGTTCAAATTGCGAAAAAGCTCAAACCCTCTGAGCGCGGTGAATTAGAAATTACAGATTTAAATAAAGAATATTTAAAATGGAACCAGCTTCATGTAGAGCTGTTAGGAAGAGGATTTGCCTGGATGGATGCAGGAACGCAGGAATCCTTATTTGATGCAGCTGAATTTATTAAAACAACACAGCAGCGTCAAGGTTTCAAGATTGCCTGCCTGGAGGAAATTGCTTTCTATCTGAATTATATCTCCCGGGATATGCTTTATGAAAAAGGAAAATCTATGGAGAAAACAGACTATGGACAATATTTAATGGAAATTGCAAATCGAAAGCATAACCAGCAATACTGGGATGCTATTGATCATCATCCAATGTTAGGGCTGGTAGGAAATGAGTAAGGCTATCTTAATTACAGGCGGAGCCGGATTTATCGGCTCTAATTTCATCCAATATTATCAGAGGAAATATCCTGACCAGCAGTTAATTAATATTGATAAGCTGACCTATGCCGGTTCATTAAATAACTTAACAGAAGTAGAAAATAAAGAGAACTATCATTTTATTCAAGGAGATATTGCGGATATAAATACAGTGGCAGCAATTTTCAAAGAATACGATATTGAGGGTGTGATTCATTTTGCTGCTGAGTCTCATGTAGACCGCTCCATTGATGACGCCAGTCCATTTATTAATACGAATGTGGTGGGGACTTTGAATCTTTTACAGGCGGCCAGAGCCGACTGGGAGACAAAGGGAGTGCTTCAGGAGCGCCGGTTTCATCAAATATCGACCGATGAAGTCTATGGATCATTAGGAGAATCTGGCAAGTTTACAGAAGAGACTCCTTACGATCCAAGAAATCCGTATAGTGCATCAAAAGCTGGTGCGAACTTTTTAGTGAAAAGCTTTGGTCACACGTATGGTATGAATGTTATTATCTCCTCCTGTTCGAATAATTATGGTCCGAGACAGCATGAAGAAAAGCTGCTTCCGACGATTATCCGGCATGCTTTGGCAAATGAACCGATACCGATTTACGGTGACGGGAAGAATATACGTGACTGGTTATTTGTAGAGGATCACTGCAGAGCCATTGACATGGTTTATCATCAGGGCAAAACCATGGAGATATATAATGTTGGCGGGAATAATGAACAGGAAAATATGAAAATTACAAATTTAATTTGTCATTTACTAGATGAACAAAGATCGGATTTACTTCAAACTTACCGTTTGGAGCATTTTTCTGACTTGATTACCTTTGTTGAGGATCGTAAAGGTCATGATAAAAGATATGCTATTGATGCAAGCAAGATACAAAGAGAACTAGGCTGGCAGCCCGAAGTAGGTTTAGAGGATGGACTGAGAAAAACTGTGGGATGGTATTTACAAAAATGGAAAACGAACGTACCGATTTAATTTCTGTAGTGATTCCAGTCTATGGCTGTGAACGCTGCCTGATCGAGCTTGCAAACCGAATTATTCAAACAATCCAGTCCATTCCAGCAGATTATGAAATTATTATGGTAAACGATGCGAGCCCGGATCATGCCTGGGAAACAATTCTTAAACTTCACCAAAAAGATAAAAAAATAAAGGGAATTAACCTGTCCCGTAATTTTGGACAGCATCATGCAATAACCGCAGGTCTTGATTTTACATCCGGAGATTGGGTGGTTGTGATGGATTGTGATCTGCAGGACCGCCCGGAGGAAATTGTGTCTCTGTATGAAAGGGCAATGGATGGTTATGATGTTGTGTTTGCACAGCGTGTGCAAAGGCAGGATAAAAATTTGAAAAAATTCACGTCCAAGTCCTTTTATAAAGTCTATGATTATTTTACAGGGAAAAAGACAGACGCTTCGATAGCGAACTTCAGCATTTCCCATAAAAAAGTAGTAGAGAGCTTTCGAAAGCTGCGTGAGCAGAACCGTTATTTCCCTTTTTTTATTCAATGGATGGGATATCAGCAGACAAAAATAGAAGTGCAGCATGATGCCCGAAAAGAAGGAAAGTCATCCTACCAATTGAAAAAATTATTTGCTCTGGCAACGGATGCGATTGTTTCTCAATCAAATAAACCTTTGAGGCTCTCAATTGGTGTGGGATTTCTGATGGCTTTTGCTTCTTTTATCTATGCGTTATATCTGTTTTTTCGCTATTTCTTTTTAGATGAGCTTGTTCAAGGCTGGACCAGTGTGATGGTATCTATCTTTTTTATTGGCGGCTTAATATTTTTCCAGCTTGGAATTATCGGCCTCTATCTTGGAAAAATTTTCAATGAAGCGAAAAACCGGCCAATCTATTTAATTAAAGATATAAAAGGTGCAGTTCAAAAAGTTCAACAAAAATAACATATTGAAAGAAGAAGTCTGGTAGAGAGGAAGAGGAGAATGAGTAAATATTTAGAACCCACGCCCTGGGACAGCCGTAATTTCCCGCTCGCAACCTATCAATTGACCGAATATAATGAAGATGCATTAAGGGAATCGGCAGATGTTGAGGGGCATTTTACCGTTAAGGTAGACCCGCTCGCAGATAAGGCATTACTTCATAAATATGGTTTTTACTATGCAGATACGTTAATGGAGCCCTACTGCTACCGCGATAAATTTTTAAAAGAGCGGGCTGGTGATGTATCCTTTCATGAAAATTATAATGCAGATGATATATTAGCTATTGCCGAAGAAGCATTTCAAGGCGGCAGATACCACCGTGATTTTCAAGTACCAAATGAGATGGCTGATCTACGTTATCGAAATTGGGTAAAGGACTTAATTGAGCAAAAGCTGATTCTTGCTTATAAGCAGGAGGGGCGTGTGGAAGGCTTCTTTGCTTATCAGGAAGAGAATATTCTGCTTTTGGCAATGCATAAAGATATCCGTGGGCAAGGATTTGCCAGTCCTTTTGCAGCAGCATGCGTTAAGGAGCAGTTTGAACGGACAGGTAAGGAGCAGCTGATTACATCGATCTCTCCCAGTAATCCGGCATCATTAAATGTCTTTATCGGATTAGGTTTTCGGTTACGGGCGGGTAAGGATATTTATCATAAAGTGAATGGTTCCTTCTATTAAAAAGGGTAATGAAATGAAGTGTTAGGGGGAGAGGAACTTGGGTTATTTTTATATTGCCGGAACTATTCTATTTACTGTCTATGGACAATTGATTATAAAATGGACAATGGATAGACAGGGAGAACTGCCGGACGGCTTATTTGATAAGTTTTTGTTTTTATTTCAGCTTGTCTGGAACCCCTGGATACTATCCGGTTTTATTGCAGCATTTTTAGCGGCATTAAGCTGGATGGCAGCTATGACGAAATTTGATATCAGTTACGCTTATCCGTTTATGAGCCTTTCTTTTGTTCTTGTGTTTATTTTATCTGTTCTTTTATTTGGAGAACCGGTCAGTACACAGAAAATTATTGGCTTTGCTTTTGTCGTAATAGGTATTCTGATAATGAGGTGATACCATGATACCATTCAATAAACCATGCTATATAGGAAAAGAAGATGCAGCAATTAGTGATGCAATATTAAAACAGAAATTATCAGGAAACGGTACCTATGGGGAAAAATGTATACGCTGGCTCGAAGAAAATATGGGTGTCAAAAAAGCTATGCTTACCCCATCTTGTACAGCAGCATTGGAAATGACAGCATTACTGACAGAGATTGGAGAAGGAGATGAAGTTATTATGCCTTCTTATACCTTTGTTTCGACAGCAAATGCGTTTGCTCTTAGAGGGGCGAAAATTGTCTTTGTTGATGTCGAACCAGGGACAATGAATGTCGACCCGGAGCAAATTGCAGCAGCAATCACAGATAAGACAAAAGTAATTGCAGTTGTGCATTATGCTGGTGTTTCCTGTGATATGGACAGCGTCATGGAGCTTGCCGAAAAGTATAAGCTGTGGGTTGTCGAGGATGCAGCGCAAGGCTTAATGAGCTTTTATAAAGGGAAAGCTTTAGGAACCATTGGACACTTGGGAACCATCAGCTTCCATGAAACTAAAAATTATGTTTGTGGTGAAGGAGGAGCGTTATATATTAATGATCCTTCCTTAATGGAGCGCGCAGAGGTTATTCAAGAGAAGGGGACGGACCGCTCTCAATTTATCCGTGGAGAAGTGGATAAATACACATGGAGAGATATTGGCTCCTCCTATCTGCTCAGTGAGCTCAATGCTGCTTATCTTTCTGTACAGCTGGAGCATGCAGAAGAAATAAATGAAAATCGTCTGAGGACGTGGGAAATGTATCAAGAAAGATTGACACCTCTCGCTGAAACAGGAGAAATAGAACTTCCTTCTATCCCGGGAGGCAGGAAGCATAATGCACATCTTTTCTTTATTAAAACAAGGGATTCAAATGTTCGCCGACAACTGATCCATTATTTAAAGAAACGTGATATATTAACCGCAACACATTATGTTCCGCTTCATTCTTCTGTCGCAGGGAAAGAATGCGGCATCTTCTCTGGAGAGGACCAATATACAACGATAGAAAGTGAACGTTTATTACGGCTGCCACTTTACTATGGAATAAGTAAAGGGGATGTAGAGTATGTCATTCAAAGCATTCAGCAATTTTATGCACAATAAGTGGATATGGCTGGGCTGTCTTATTTTACTTGCTTACTTATCTCCTTATGTGATTTATGGTGAAGATGTACATATTAGAGTCCATGATAATATGGACTCTAATATTGTCTGGTATAAAGTGCTTGCTGAGAGCGGCTCTATTTTCACTTTAACAGATGTGCAGCTTCCTTATGCAATTGACGGACTTCCACGCAGTGCTTTGCCTTCTGCATTTGATGCAGCACTTTGGCTGTATGTCCTGTTCGAACCAATCACAGCTTATACTATCAGCCAGACTATTATGCGCTTTGCAGCGTTTTTTGGCATGTACTTATTATTAACACGCTTCGTTGTAAAAAAAGAGACAACACCCTGGATAACGGTTGGCGTTTCGCTTGCTTTTGCTATGCTTCCCTACTGGCCGTCAGGAGTTCTTTCTATAGCTGGCATGCCGCTTGCTTTATATGTCTTTTTAATGATTCGGAAATATCGGACAAATGCTCCGAAGCATACTTGGGTATTGCTTCTGCTAATACCGTTTTTTGCGAATTTTGTCCTCAGCTTTGTTTTCTTTCTGGCGGTAATCGGTGCATTATGGCTGATTGACCGAATCCGTTATAAAGAATGGAATTGGACTTTTTTTACCGCACTGGCAATGATGGCGGGTATTTTTCTGATGAAGGATTATTTGCTAATTACATCTATGTTTTTTGATGATAGCTTTACCTCACATCGAGAAGAACTGGAGTTGAGCGGTAATACGTTTGAACGGAGTTATGAATTGGCATGGGAGAACTTTTTATACGGTCATACGCATGATGAAGCAGTTCAGGCCTATATTATTGTCCCCGTTATTTTATTGGCCGTCTTGATCGCTTTATTTAAAAATCGGCATCCAAAGTGGCTTTTTGCACTGTTTTTAGCGAATTTGGTATTGTCATTCTGGTATGCATTCTGGTACTGGGAGGGCTGGCAGCCGCTGAAAGAAAGTATTTCTGTTTTAAATACATTTAATTTTGCACGGATTCATTTCATGGATCCGCCAATTTGGTATATTGCCTTTGCACTCGCTTTAGGTATCCTCTGGAGGTTTAAAAAAATTGGGAAGCTGATTGTGGTTGCACTTATTATAATGCAATGTGTAATGCTGTTCGGTCTGACAGAAGAGTTTAAATATAGGGAAGCAAATACCCCGACTTTTAAGGAATTTTACTCAGAGGACTTGTTTACATCCATTAAGGACTATATTGGAGAGGATCCAAGTGATTATCGTGTTGTCAGCATCGGCTTACACCCGACAATAGCTCAGTATAATGGATTTTACACCCTGGATACGTATAATAATAGCTTTCCACTCGAATATAAGCATGCCTTTCGGAAGGTGATTGCCGGCGAACTGGACAAAAGCCCGACCTTAGAAAACTATTTTGATACCTGGGGCGGAAGACTATACATGTATTCAGCAGAGCAGGGCAAGGATTATATGTTTACGAAGAACAGAAATGAATCTATTCAGGATTTAGCTATTGATACAGAAGCTTTAAAGAAATTAGGAGGAGAATATATATTATCCGCTGTTCCGATTGAAAATGCAGAAGATATCGGATTGTCATTGGAGGAAACTTTTGAAGAAAAAGATTCTGTATGGGAAATTTATTTATATCACGTAATGTAACTGGATTGTAATATTACGCTTGAAAGCATTCGTATGACAGGCTTGGGCAGCTTTTTTCTCTTGATGTGATACAAAACTGTAATATTTCGATAACCTTTCTGCAATCTCCAGATGTTACACTGCACTAGGAATTTATATTGTGTTAAATTTATCCTATGATTCACAAAACTGCATAATAAAAAAGGGTTTTAATGCTTTTTTAAGAGAGAGAGACCTATGTAGTAGTGATGCAGGAACAGGGGGAAAAGAATTGAAGAAATCATTTTTGCTAGCGATAGTAATGGTAGTTGGTTTCATGAGTTCCAGTATTGTACCAGTTCAAGCAGAAACTGCTGATGATCTCGAGGGAGTTCGTGATCAGCGTTCGGAAGTCAAGACGGAGTTGTCTGATTCTGAGCAACAAATTGCTTCAGTGTTAGAAGAATTGGAGCAGTTAAAGAGTGAAATTGCAAGTACAGAAGCAGAATTAGAAGAAAAGCAGCAGGCGATTGATGAAACAGATCAACAGATTGATGCTTTATTAGAAGATATTTTTGTATTAGAAGATGAAATGTCAGAGCTTGAAGACAAGATCGAGGAACGTTTTGAAATATTAAAAGACCGTATGAAATCTGTTCAGCATTCCGGCGGAGACATTAATTACTTAGAGGTGCTCTTCGGTGCGCAGAGCTTTGAAGATTTTATTTCACGGGCAAATGCAGTCAACAAAATTGCAGATTCTGATGCTTCATTAATTGAACAGCAGGAGGAAGATATAGCTTCCTTAGAGGATAAGCGTTCAGAAGAAGTAGACAAGATGGCTGATTTGAATGATTTAAAAGATGAACAGGCAACTGCAAAAGAGAGTGTTGAACTGGCATTGGCAGATAGTAATGCACAAAAAGATGAATTAGAAACGAAGCAGGCTGATTTAGAATCACTTGTTGCTGAGCTGGAAATTACTGATTCACAATTGGCATCTTTAGAAGCTGATATACAAGCAGATATTACTGCTGAAGAGGAAAAAGTAAAGGAAGAAGAAGCAGCTAAGCTTGCAGAAGCTGAAGAAAAAGCAGCGGAAGAAGAAGTAAAAGTTCATCAGGAAAAAGAAACAAGTGTAGCAGCAAAAACAATTACAAATGATTCAGAAAAAGAAAATGAAGAAGCTCCTGTTGAAAAGGAAGAACCGAAAGAAGAGCCTTCTGAACCAAAAGAAGAGAAGAGCTCAAATAATGAAGATAAAGTTGAAAAAGAAGAATCAGTAGCAGTTAAAGATGAGCAGAGCTCTGGAAAATCATTTACAGTGTCATCAACCGCATATACGGCGAACTGCTCTGGATGCAGTGGAATTACTTCAACTGGATTTGATTTAAAACAAAATCCTGGTGCAAAAGTAATCGCTGTTGATCCAAGTGTTATTCCACTCGGCAGTATTGTAGAAGTGGAAGGTTACGGAGTAGCTGTAGCACGAGATACAGGCGGAGCAATTAAAGGTAATAAAATTGATGTTTTCTTTCCAGATACATCTCAAGCGCACAGCTGGGGAAGAAAAGATGTTAAAGTAACGATATTAGAAAGATAAATAAAAGCATGTATCCTGAAAATAAAGGATACATGCTTTTTGTTTATTACGCATACTTTTTATCAGCTGATTACAATACTTTGTATAAAAGCAAAGTATCCCATTATGACAAAGAGAAGCGATGTAAGATAAGAAAGTGCAGGATGTCTCTTCGTTTTAAAAATATAAATGTTGGCTGCAAGACACACAGCTGCTAAGCTGATAAAGAAGAAAACAGATCCGTCTAATACTAAATTTATTCCTGCGCCATCCATAGATCCATCATAAAACATATTCAATATCGGAGCATATCCGCTGTGCGCAATAAGATTTTCAATATGAAGCGGCGGTGATTGCTCGTTCATAATACCTGTCAGTAATAAGATAAATAGAATAATAAAGAATTCCACTCGTATCCAGGGCTGTGCCTGGAAGGCTGTATCAGCTTGTAAACGCCGTTTCATCCATACGCCGTTAAATATGGCATATAGCAATAGCGGGATGATAAATAATTGTTTTAAAAATAAGCTTTGTCCATAAGAAACTAGAAGAGCGTCGCCATATTGTCTCAAGTCAACAGTGAATTGTGCTAATAGAATACCACTGAGAACGACAATAGCGAAACAGATCAATGCAAATGGATGATATCCTTTTATAAAACGCAGCCAGTCGATAGATTTTGGCGCAAACCAGCTTACCATGATCAAGGTTCCAACCCAGGCACTTACCGCAAACATATGGATTGAATGCGTTACTGCTCCCGAAACTCCTTCGAATGACCCTGCATGACTTGCCCAGCCAATTCCAATTGCCGTCAGAGCTGTGAAAATAATTCCTGTCCATGCCGCTTGTTTACTGTTTGTATCTTTGACAAAAGCAATATAAACGCTGAAAAGAACGCAAATAATAAATAAGAATAACCAGGCATTTCCAATGCGAAAGGATAATAAGACAGTTTCAAAGCCTGAGCCTAATGAAGTTCGCTTGGCAATATGGCTGATTAGCTGAATAAGCGGAATAAATGCAAATAAGGCAATTCCCCAAATCGCCGCAAGCTGTAGGTTAGAGGATACTTTGATCTTAATAGAAGAAGTGGCAGGAAGCAATCTGACCAGAAAGCTTCCTGCTAAAAAGGCAAGGCAAAGGTATAAGAATGTTTCTGTGAAAATGGTTAGATAGAACATACATTATTTCTTCCTTTTTAGTAATACAATAGCTACAACAGCGATAATTGCAACAAGCAGAATAGTAATCAGCAGGGTATTTGAATTACTATCCTCTGCTGCTGTATCTTGAACATCACTTTCAGAAGCGGCCTCATTTTCATCAGCCTGTTCTTCCGTTGCATCTTCATCTTCCTGTCCTTCTGTATCTTCCTCTGTATTTTCATCAGCTGCTGCTTCCTCAATGTCCACTTCAAACGAAAGGGAATCCTCCATCGGATGACCATCCACACCAATAATATCCCAACTAAGGGTATATGCTCCATTTTCTAAAGGCTCTGTAACATCAGCAGATAATTCATCATCATTCACAGTAATATTATCAAGTGTAATCTCTGTTCCATCCTCTGCTTGTAATTCCAATACAGCACTTTCTTCAATCACTGTTTCAAAATAAAGGGTAACACTGTCTAAAGCTTCTGTTACTGTTGAGCCTTCCTCTGGATCAGATGTATCAAGATGTGTATGTGCAAAGGCAGGGCTTGCACTGAATACGAATAATAAGGTAACTAGAGCTAAAGCTCCTGTAAGTTTTTTCATAATGTTTTTCTCCTTTTTATTGAATTAAATATAATTTCTTCAAACCTAAGCTTACAAAAGAATAAGACGAGTAACAAGTCTAATCAAAGTAAAATAATCACATTTTTATAAACTATGAACAATTGATGACAATGCTTTTTCTGATAAACTATAGTAGACTAATGAATATAACTTAATTTTACAAGGGGGATAATAATGAGTAGTTTTCCCAATATAGAAGAAACAATGATATTAATTAAAGAGTTGGTATCGATACCAAGTCCGTCCGGCTACACAAAGGATGCGATTCAATTTATTGAACAGCGGTTGGAGAAGAGCAATGTAGAGATGAAAAGAAATCGTAAAGGCGGTCTGATTGCGACGTTACGAGGGAAAAATACGTCTAAGCACCGCTTCTTGACAGCTCATATAGACACATTAGGGGCAATCGTCAAAGAAATAAAAACAGATGGCCGTTTGAAAATACAAGTTATCGGCGGCTTTCCACTTAACTTTGTAGAAGGGGAATACTGTACTATTCACACAGTAAGCGGGAAAAAATATACAGGTACGATTTTAATGCATCAAACTGCTGTTCATGTATATCGGAAAGCCGGTGAGCTGAAAAGAGATACAGAAAATATGGAAGTGCGGATTGATGAAGTGGTAAAGAGTGAGGAAGATACTCGTAAATTGGGCATTGAAATTGGTGATTTCATCTCCTTTGACCCGCGGGTGGAAAAAACGGAATCTGGCTTTATCAAATCCCGTCATTTGGATGATAAAGCAAGTGCTGCTATCCTGATCAAAGTGATTGAAAAGCTTGCGGCAGATCAAAAGGAACTGCCATATACAACGCATTTCCTTTTTTCCAATAATGAAGAAATCGGCTATGGCGGCAATTCTAATATTTCGCCGGAAACAGTAGAATATTTAGCAGTTGATATGGGAGCTATTGGGGATGGCCAAAGAACGGATGAATACACGGTATCCATTTGTGTGAAGGATGCTTCAGGTCCATACCATTACGGTCTCCGCAATCATCTCACTGAAATTGCGAAAGCCAACGAGATTGAGTATAAATTAGATATTTATCCTTATTACCAATCTGATGCCTCAGCAGCCATTCATGCCGGCCATGATGTCATTCATGGACTTATTGGTCCGGGGATTGATGCATCACATGCATTTGAACGTACACATGAATTGTCTCTTAAGCACACAGAGAATTTAGTTTATCATTATGTTCAGTCAGAAATGGTAGAGGGATAATAGAACGAAACAATAAGATCGGGGTACTTTACCTGGTCTTATTTTTTGTGCATAAAACCTCAACTGACGTTTATTAACTAACTTATTTCTCTAGAATAGTGCTGTTTAATAATAAAAATTTCAATAGATGAAACTCTTTGTACATAAGGGTTTCTTTACAAAAATAGATGATTAATTACAAAAAGCAAGTTGACTTTTTAAAGTTTATGTTATAGGGTTAGTTACATAAGTGATTAACCAATTAAGGGATGAGGCTAATGAAAAAAGAATTGGATGAAAACAAACCGATTTTTCTGCAGATAAAAGAACAAATTGAAGATTCTATTATTGACGGTTCATTGAACAGTGGAGAACGTGCACCTTCCACAAATGAGTTTGCTAAATTTTATCAGATTAATCCGGCAACTGCTGGAAAAGGAATCAATGAGCTTGTCTCAGAGGGTATTTTGATAAAGAAACGGGGTGTTGGCATGTTTGTGACAGATGAAGCAAAAGGGATTGTCATTGAAAAAAGAAAACAGACTTTTTATGAAAATTATTTACTTCCAATGAAAAAGGAAGCACAGAAGCTGGAGATGGATAGGCAAGAATTGATCAATATGCTTAACCGGGAGGATGAAGCAAATGGAAATTAAAGTAGATCAGTTAAGTAAAAACTATGGAGAAAATAATGCTTTGGATCAGGTTTCTCTTACTTTAGAGGGGAATAAAATTTATGGTTTGTTAGGGAGAAATGGAGCGGGTAAGACGACATTTATGGATATTCTAAGCGGACAGATTTTAGCATCTGCAGGCAGTATTTCTATCGATGGAGAGAACCCTTTTGATAATCAACGTTTAACAGAATCCATTTGTTTGATTAAAGAAGCGAATAATTTCAGTCCAGAGCTAAAGATAAAACAAGTATTGAAAATCTATTCTTACTTTTATCCAAATTGGAATCAAGAAATGGCAGAAGAATTATTAGAGATTTTTAATTTAAAGCAATCAGCCAAAATAAAGACATTATCCAAAGGAATGGAGTCTGCATTAGGTATTACAGCAGGATTAGCGAGCAGAGCGCCAATTACTGTATTTGATGAACCTTATATCGGCATGGATGCTCCATCTCGTAAAAAGTTCTATGAAATATTATTGGAGGACTATCAGGAAAATCCGCGGACGATTATCTTTTCGACACATTTAATTGATGAGGTCAGCTTAATGTTTGAGGAAGTCATTATCTTAAGGGAAGGCTCCGTTATTTTACAGGAAAGCGCAGAAGACCTACGGGCGAAAACAATCGCAATTTCTGGACCAAAGGATCAGGTAGATGCCTTTTTAGCAGATAAAGAAATTATTCAGCGTAATGACTTAGCCGGCAGCTCTATGGCTTATGCTTTTGGCAGCAGGAAAGAGGCGTTAGATGCAGGTCTTGAAGTAGAAGGCGTACCAGTTCAAGAGTTAATGATTCATTTGACGGAGAAAAAGAAAGGAGCATAATCCATGAACAATCAAATAAAAGGTATGTTTTACGCTTATTCAACGGAAGTAATTCGTACAGCCAAAATCTTTTTTGCTATTTTTATAGGGTGTATTATCGCATCAGCTATTATCTGTTATTTATTACTTGGAGCTGTCGACGATTTTAAAATGTATTTCGCTATCCCGTTCGGAACTTACTTTAATGTAGGTGTTGTTGGGGTTCTGTTAGTAAAAGGCAGCGTTCCATTCGGATTAAAGATGGGGGCGACCCGTAAGAATATGTATCTTATGCATTTATATTTTATGGCAGTTTACTCTTTTATTATGGCATTTTTAGGAAGCACCCTTCAACAGATAACAGAGTGGATATTTAACATTGTCGGGGTTACAAACTATATTTATGTTCATCCAGCGATGCTTTTAACAGATAATTGGGTGATGAGGATCGTAGTAGATACATTTGTGATGTTTTTTATTATGGCACTATTATATTTAATTGGATTAATTTTTTATCGTACCGGTCTGGCAGGGGCAGGAAGCTTATTAGGAGTCCTGCTGGTTGTTATACTATATGGTGTTTTTGAGGGCTGGATGATTCAAGCGGCTGTTGATCTATTCTCCAATATAACGCTTATGACCTTTGTAATGCTATTTTTAATCGGTATTGTGCTTTATCTGATAGGTTTCCCATTTATAAGGAAAATCACTATAGTGAATAGGCGTTAAGGAAGCTGGAGCTGTCATCAAATGCACATTAAACATTTGATGACAGCTCCTTTTTAAAAGTTTTATATTATACTGTTAAAGAGAAAAATATTTATTGTTTTAAATTAGGGTTCTCAGATTTTGCTTCATTAACCCTAGGTCTCCGGAAGCCGCCGGCAATATCTGCCTGCTTAAATTCTTTAGAGTAATGGACCTCTTGAGCATCAGCAACGTCCCTCTTTTTTGCTGGCTGATATTGTGTATTTCTCATGAGTAATCATCCCTTCCAATAAAGTTTTTCTACTAAATATTTTCCCTGTTTAAACGAATTAAAACATAAAACATAACCATTATCCGGTTGAAATTTTATCAGCTTTTTATTATCTTCCCAAATACCGTTTGTTTCACCTTTACTGGAATAAATTAATTGATTGTGTTAAAATTTGATTAAACAATCAAAAATTACTTATAATAAATAAGCAGAGGAGATTCTAAAATATGCAAAATGAAACCGTACTTGGTTTATCAAAGCTTGATAAAGCAATCATTATTATTGGTGGTCCGCTTCTAGGAGCAATTATTGGCTGGTTTATTCAAATTATCTCAAGCTGGCTGATTAAGATTCCTTTTGTTCCTTTTGGTCTGTTCTTTGAATGGATTGTATCCTGGAATAGTTTCTGGGTATCTATTATTGGGGTAATTGCCGGTTTGATTGCGGGAATTCTTTTTGCGCTGTATGCCTTTAGTGAATCATTAAAAATGACGATTACGGATCAAGAAGTTACAATGAAAAGGTATGATAAAGAAGTACAATTGCAAAAAAGTGAAATTTCGGCAATTTATATGGATAGAAAAGATATTGTCGTTTTAGGTCAAAAAGGTGAAGAACTGTATCGTGCACAAACGGATGTAAAGCTGCTGAAAATAGAAGCTGCTTTGCTTGAACACCGGTTTCCTTGGAAGACTAAGGATCCTTATCAATCTGATTATCAGCGCTGGGTACCGGAGCATCCTGATTTTCCGGCTTCTGTAAACAGTTTGCTTGCAGCAAGAGAAAAGGCGCTGAAGGAAGACGATGAAAAAGAAGCAGCTATATTGCGGAACGATTTAGCAGATAAAGGAGCAGCTATTCGCGATGAGGACAAACGGCAGTATGTCCGGATGATAAGAGGGTGATATAAAATGGCGAAAGAAAAAACATTTATCTCGGAAGCAAGGAGAGAACAGATTTTAAAAGCAACTATTGATGTGTTGAATGATATTGGCTATGTAAAATTGAGTCTTGCTAAAATAGCAAAACACGCAAAAATTAGCACGGGATTAATTTCTTATCATTTTGCAGATAAAGAAGAGCTGATTCAGCATACATTAAGCTACTTAATCGGTGCACAGCTTGAATTTATTGAGGACCGTGTAAAGAGAGAGGCAGATATTTATCAACAGCTGCTGGCTTATATAAAAGCAACACTCACCTATCAATATGAACATGTTGAAAATAATGTTGCACTGATTGAAATCATTTTTAATGCCCGGACAGAGGATAATATTCCCTACTATAAATTAAACGAAGAAGAAGAGGATCCGCTTTACCTGCGTTTAGAAAATATTTTGGCAGAGGGGCAGCGGAAAAAAATATTCTCTTCTGATTTTCAGCCAAAAGCAACAGCTATACTTATCAATGGTGCTGCGAGTGAGAGCATGCTCCTGCAAAGTGAAAGTTTTGATTTAGAAAATTATCAGCAGGAGTTAATTAAAATGGTTACGAAAATAGTTAAATAAATGTTGTGTGATAAAGGGAAATTCCTCAAATGATATGTAATCTTTTTTATATTATCATTTTAAAATAAGGCCCGTCATCAAAATTGAAAGAACCTATGTCTGCTGAAGTGGAATAATTAACAAAGATAGGTTCTTTTACAGTTATTTTAATTAATTTTCGAGTGATTTTCGAAGTTCAGTCACTTCCTTAACCCCGAGACTTGTTAATTCAGATATCTCTTTATCCGAATACTTTCTTCCTTTTCTTGAATTGATAACAAACTGAAAAAGCTCAACGTACTAGTTATCTGCCTCTTTAGCAAAATCAATTTCTGGGTACAGGTCCGGTGTGAAAAATTGTATGAATTCTTGAAATAGTTCTTCGATTAAGTTTTTCCACAGCCTATCATAATCTGTGTTGCTCGTATGGTAACTGTTTATATTTTCTTTTACTGTTGTTAGCATTATTTTACTATATCCCCAAGTAATAATAAATTTGATTCTAATCATATAGACTTAGGGTGGAGAAGCAAAATGGTAAAATAGGGTTTCTTTCGTGAAAAATGGCTGTATAAATTGATTTTCCGCTGGTAAATTTCCTTTTTCTAAATACAAAATAGCATTCATATTAGGTTTTTAAACATTTTTAAGATAGTAAAAAAGAGCATTCTCTTTTATGCCAAAGGTAGTATCATGGAGTAAACTATTTTAAATTTTTTCCTGAGATAGAAAGCAAAAACCTCGAATTCGTTCATTTTTAGTGAATTCGAGGTTTTTTTAGATATACTTAGATTTAAATAACATACAGATAAACACATAAGA
Organism: Oceanobacillus sp. FSL W8-0428; assembly: GCF_038004405.1. Classification (NCBI taxonomy): domain Bacteria; kingdom Bacillati; phylum Bacillota; class Bacilli; order Caryophanales; family Bacillaceae; genus Oceanobacillus; species Oceanobacillus sp. FSL W8-0428. Next base: position 4,909,276 of record NZ_JBBORB010000001.1, on the reverse strand, counting down.
AGTGAAAAATACTTCCGAGCAGAATGAAAATATGAAATATCTCATGGAAGCCAAAATAACGGGAACGCAGGAATTCAGGTTTTAACCAGTAAATAATTGCTCCTACTGTATAGAATACTCCTCCAACAATTAAACAGGTTAATCCGCCAGTTCCAATAATTGGTGCGAGCGATCCGCTATAAAATATTGCAACCCACCCCATTAAAACGTACAGGAGGGTGGACAGCCATCTTGGTGAGTGGAACCAGATTAATTTAAATAAGACGCCCAGCAGAGCTAATCCGCTGATCACCCAAAACAATACCCAGCCGATTGTTCCATGTAAGGCGATAAGACAGAGCGGGACATATGTACCAGCAATGAGCACATATATCATGGAGTGATCCAATCTTCTAAAAAAGGCAATTGTTTTTGGCCCGGCAATAACAGAATGATAAACAGTTGAAGCAGTATATAACAAAATCAAACTAATACCAAATGCAGCGACAGCACCGACATCTAAAGGTGTACCTACCCGTGCTGCTTTAACAACAAGCAATATTAGTCCAATGATAGATAAGACAATTCCGATAAAGTGGGTAAAGGCATTCATCGGTTCTCTAATAAATTTATGCAAATAAAACATCTCCAATCACGCATGTAGTTTCAAATACTATGTAATAAATATATACCTATTTCATCAAGTAGTCAACATTTGATTTTTGAATAGAGTTCCCTATAATAAAATGTAGAAAGACTAAAATAAATACATGAATTGATTAATATACAGTAAAAAAAGACAGGAAAAACTTGAAGAAGGAAGGTCAGCTTATGAATATAAAAAAGCAATTAGAAGAACTGCATTTAGAAAACCAGTTAAATGCAGAGGAGATACCTGATTTAGATTTATATATGGATCAGGTTATTCAGCTTTTTGAAAGTAAATTTTCTTCTGCAAAGCGTTACAAGGAAGATAAAGTATTAACGAAAACGATGATTAATAATTATGCAAAGGCTAAATTATTCTTTCCCATAAAAAATAAAAAGTATTCGAAAGAGCATCTGCTGCTGATCAGTATGATTTATCAAATGAAAAGTGTTTTATCTATTAAAGATATCGGGAAAACATTTGAAGAGGTAAATCAAAGAATGCAGCATGACGATTTTGATCTGGAGGGCTTTTATAATAATTATGTTTATTTAATGGATAGAAATGTTGCTCATTTTAAAGAGTACATAGCAGAACAGGAAGAAATATTTGAAACAGAATTAGATAAAGATATAGTGAACGATGATTACTTACAGCAGCTTTTGCTGATCACAAGCTTGACCGGAATGAGTAATTTTTACCGCCGTGCAGCTGAGAAGCTGGTAGATCAATTAGAGCAGAAAGGTGAGGAAGAACAATGAAACTGAGTATTTTAGATCAATCTCCTCTATTTGCAGATGCTGATGGAAAGCAGGCTTTGGAAGAAAGTATTGAATTGGCTGTCCTGGCCGACAATTTGGGATATGAACGGTATTGGATTGCGGAGCATCACGATACACCTGTGTTAGCAAGCCCTGCTCCGGATATTTTATTAGGAATTATCGGAAGCAGAACAGAGCGGATTCGAATCGGTTCAGGAGCTGTACTCTTACCGAATTATCGTCCATATAATATTGCAGAACGCTACCGGATGCTGGCTGCACTGTATCCAAGCAGGGTAGATTTAGGATTGGGACGGGCTCCAGGCGGGTCAGCAGAAGCATCTATTGCCCTGGCAGGCAACTTTTTAGAGAAGGTTAAAGCAATGCCTGATTATATTGATGAGCTGCTTCATTTCCTGCAAGAGGATTTTGCGCCAGAGCATCTTTATTCAAGGGTGACAGCTACACCTGTACCAGAAGTTCAGCCGCAGCCCTGGCTCTTAGGTACCAGCCAGAGAAGTGCTCAGCTTGCTGTCACTAAAAAACTCCCATACGTATTTGGCCATTTTATGAGAGCGGATAATGGCCCGGAAATTGTTGCCGGCTATCTGAGACAAGCAGAGAAACCATCTGCTATTGTTGCTGTATCCGTTCTTTGTGCAGAAACGGAAAAGGAGGCAATAGAGTTAGCAGAAGAAACAAGACGCAGAAGAGAAGAGCAAGCTTCGTCCCCGCAGATAGACCAGGATGAGCAGGCAAAATTTGCTGATAAACAGATTATCGGCGATATAACACTCGTTCAGGAAAAGCTGGCTGCATTACAGGAAGCTTATCAATGTGAAGAAATGATGGTGCTTACAATGGCACCGACCTATGAAGCAAGGAAATACTCATACAAGAAACTGGCATCCATTATGAATTAATTTGTTACTTAACCAGGATGTTTTTATTGCTGACCCTAAAAAACTTAACACTTGTATTTAAAATGAAATAAAAATCATAGCCAGCCACATGATAGAATATATTTTAATGAAGAAGACAAGCTTATATGGAGGATATTATGGGACAGTGGGTTACATCCATTATGGAGCAATTTGGCTATTTAGGAATTTTCCTGATGATGACTTTAGAGAATTTATTTCCGCCGATACCATCTGAAATTATCCTTCCTTTTGGAGGGTTCATGACAACCTCCAGCACATTAACCTATATAGGTGTACTATCTGCAGCTACTTTGGGGGCTCTTATTGGTGCAATGCTCCTATATTGTATAGGTATGATATTAGATGTTGGGCGGCTGGAGAAAATAGTTGACCGGTATGGACATATATTGCGCTTAAAAAGGTCAGATATTTATAAAGCAGATGAATGGTTTGATAAATATGGCTATTGGACAGTATTTTTTTGTCGGATGGTCCCGCTTTTAAGGAGTTTGATATCCATTCCAGCTGGTATGGGAAGAATGAATTTCGGGATTTTTATTCTTTTAACAGCCATCGGTTCTATTATTTGGAATAGTATTTTAATCGGTATTGGAGCAGTTCTGGGAGAAAATTGGCATCATGTTGCTGGATTTATGGATGTCTATTCTAATGTTGTATATGCTTTAATCATTGCAGGATTAATACTTTGCATTATTTGGTATATTAGGAAGAGAAAGAAAGAAAAACTGTAGGAGCCCCTGTTCCTGCAGTTTTTTGATGAAAAAAATTCATTGACAAAAGAACGTACGTTTGGTTAACTGTATTTAGATTATCTTCTTGGTAAGTCCTCTACTAAAACATAAGGATGTGTTTCCATGATTTATCCTCGGAAAGCAACAACATTATTTCCTCAAATATGCGAAAACGGAGAAGTGTATAAGAATGCTGTTTCTAAAGAAGAGTCCTGCCATCTACTGGACTTAAAGGCCGGTTATACCTTTCGAAGGCTTTTTGGTGATGAACGTAATAAAAAAATTATGATTGCCTTTTTAAATGCTTTTTTTATCAAACTCGAAAGAGCAAAGATTTATGATTTTAAATTTCCATGGTGGGAAGCAGCTGGAGGTGAAAAATCACATTTTACAATGCTGGTTGAAACAGAAGATAAAGAATCGATTTATGTAGAGATTCTTTTTCCGAATAAGGACGCCGTGGAGGAGCAATCCCTATATTTTTGGTCAAAAATATATTGCCGTCAATTTGAAACAGATTCAGAATTGAATGAACAACACCCTGTTATTACCATAAGCATTATGAATTTTGAATTATTCCATGAAAGTGAAGAATTTTACAGCGTATTCAGGCTGTCGGAAAAAGAAGAAAAAATTGCCTTAACCAATATGCAGGAAACACAATTTGTAGAGATCCCAAAACTGATTCGCAGCTGGAAGGAAGGACAGTTAGATCCTGAAGAGAATAATTTGGCCAGATGGTTATTACTACTTGCGGCGGTTGACGATAATAAAAATTATTTTTACCTTGATATTTATAGAGAGTTAGAGAAAATTGCAAAGACTGATAAGGATATAGAGGCGGCTATGCAAGCATGGAGAGATATCAGCAGCGCAGAGGATGAGCGATTAGCATACAAAGACAGAAATCAGCAATCAAGAAAGCAGCAATTATTACAAGAGATAGAAATTTTAAGACAAAAAAGAAAAGCAGCCGAAGAAAGGGCTGAGCTTGCAGAGAAAAAGTACAATAAATTGAAAAGGCAGTATGAACAGTATAAATTAAAGGCAACAGAAGAAAAAATAAAGAAACTGGAAGCAGAGGAAAAATCTTTGCTTGCGAATCGTGAGGCGGCCAAAATAATTATCCGTTACGGGAATGTCGTTGCACGTAATTTATTTGCACAGGGGATGGATAGTTTGTTTGTCCAAAATGTAACAGGATTGTCTGATAAAGAAGTGGCAGCACTGAAAATGCAAATAGAAGAAGAGAATATGAAAGATTTATTTTAATTTTAAATACAGCATAAAGAGAATGTTCAGAAGGGATTTAAAAGATAAGTGGAGAGGAAATGACCCGCTATTAAAACTGCCCACGTCTCCTGAATCTATAATAACAGTTTCGCCCTCCTGTTTAATTACGGATATTTAATAGTTTGATAGAAAAAGAAGCAAAGTTTTTAAACCAGGCTTGCTTCTTTTTCAAAGATGTTAAATATTATTCCATCGTAAAATAGTCCTCTATAATTTCTACAATAGAAATCAATTCATATATAGCAACTAATTCTATCGGTAATTTTTCTGGGCTGTCTAATTGAGCTGATCTTAAGGTGTCTTGAAATATTTTGTGAAGCTGTGCCCGTTTTTTCTTCCATCCTTCTTCCTCAAAGGTTATCTTTCCTGAAAGCACATTAGCAAAATAGCATACATTTTCAAACACATATTTTTGTTTTTGTGTACTCCATTCAAATTCTTTTGATGGTTGCTCCGCAATATTAGTTACATGGTATTGAATTGTTCGCAGATAATGAATCTGTCTTCTTAAGCGGGTCAATTCACTCTCGCGTTTTTCCAGAATACGGTGGTATTTTAAATCATTCTTTTGGTAGAGTGAAAGTAATACTGCATTTTCAAGCTCTTTATACACAGCGCCTACCTTTTTATTCATACCCATATCTAATGGCATTTTTGTAAAAATCAATTCATAATAACATCGTTTCATATGATTACTTAATTTTTCACGGATAGATTCTGTTTGTTTATGGATTGAATGATGGTAATTTGGCGGAAAAACAAACATATTTACCAGCGTAGAAACAGATAACCCAATGGTTGTTGTTGCTAATCGAATAAGAAAGCTTAAAAAATAGCTGTCTTCTACTATTTCAATCATGGCAATAGCCGTTAAGGTTGCAACTAACAATCCAGCATGAAGGTTTAACCGGAAACAAGTAAATATAGTCAGAACTGCGGCTAACATGTAAGTAAAAGGTGAATTGCCGAGTAAAGACAGAAATATTACGGCATAAGCAGCACCGATTGCCGAAGCGGGGAAACGGACAAGCCCTTTTTTTATAGAATCTGTAACAGTTGGTTCAATGGTAACAATTGCGGTGATAACGGCAAATGTTGGCGGGAAATCAAACCAATTACAAATAAGTGCTGTGAAAAATACAGCGATACCGGTTTTAATTACTCTATTTCCAATAATTGTTTGTACTTTCACTTAAATCCCTACTTTTTATCAAATAATAATCTGTAAAAAAAGAACTAGTATAATCTTTCATTCATTGTATTGTATCATTTTTATGTGAATTAAATGACGAAAGAATATGCATATAGTATATTTTTCGGGAAAATAAAATAAATCCAATACAAATTTACTAGAATATGAATGCTGACAGATGGGGAACGACGTACAATCTATGCCGATTTTTAAATGGATTTGTCGTTATTGAAATATAAATGTAATATTTCTATAATATGCATGACATTTTCTTATGATAAGATTTACAAAGTTATTAAATAAATGAAGAAAATAATATGAATATAAAAATAAAAGAATCGCAGATAATCGGCACAAAATACATAGATAATAGATTTGCGGTGTAAAATTTGAAAGCGGGGAATATGAGTTGAAAAAGACAGTAATGACATTGACTGCGGCTTCCGTAGTAGGATTAAGTAGTGTATTTTTTTCAGGTCCAGTAAAGGCAGAATCAGTAGAGGATTTAGAAAATCGGCAATCTCAAGTACAGGAAGATCGTGATTCTGTACAAGCTAATCTATCAGATGCAGAAAACGAAGTAGCTGATGTTCTAGTTGACCTACAAAATTTACAGCAGGAAATTGATGATTTAAATTCAGCTCTTGAAAAAAATCAGCAAAAGCTGGATGAAACAGAAGACGGGATTTCTACAACTGAAGCTGAAATCAGTGAATTGGAAGCTGAAATTGGTGAATTAGAAGAAGCAATTGAAAAACGTACGGAGATTTTGAAAGAACGTGCAGTATCTCTACAGCAAAACGGTGGAGATATCAGCTATCTTGAAGTATTGTTTGGAGCACAGGATTTCAGTGATTTTGTAGGACGTGTTTCTGCAGTAAATAAAATTACTGATTCTGATTTAGCTTTACTTGAACAGCAGGAAGAAGACAAACAAGCAGTAGCTGATAAACAGGAAACTGTTGAGTCGAAGCTTGATGAATTAAATCAATTAAAAACAGATTTAACAGGTATTAATAATACTATTACAGAACAAAAAGATGCTGCTGAGGATAAAGAGTCTTCTTTAAAGGATAAAGAAAATGAGTTGACAGCACTTATTGATGATTTACAAATTGAAGATTCCCGCTTAGCTGCAATTGAGCAAGATGTAGCTGACCGTTTAGAAGTTGCAACTGCTCCAGCACCGGAAACATTAGTAGCAAGTGCCAGTGTAGGTTCAAACGAAGATAGCAGTGAAGAAGAAAGCAATACTGAAAATGAGTCTAGTGAGGAATCAGCTGAAGAACCGGCTGAACAAGAAGAAGCTCCTGCCAGTCAGGAAGAAGCAGCTTCAAATAATGAAGATACTAATAACAATGATAATAATAACTCTGGAAATAGTGATAATTCTTCCAGCACAACTGAATCAGGTTCTAATGGCGGATCAAGTGAGTCTAACCAAGCTCAAACTCAAGCACCAAAAAAACCTGAGAAGAAAGAAGAGCCAAAAGAAGAATCTGCTCCATCTACAGGTTCTGGAATCAGTGCAGTACTTAGCGCTGCGCAAGGCCAAACTTATCAAAACCAATATGTTTGGGGAGGAAAAAGCCCGAGCACAGGATTTGATTGCTCTGGATTTGTATCTTGGGCATTCGCTCAAGCTGGATACTCCATCCCATCTTACACTGGTGCATTAGTTGGCACTGGAAAAGCTGTTGATTCAGGTAGTAAACAGCCTGGAGATTTAGTATTCTTTAATACAAATGGAACAAATGGTCATGTTGGTATCTATCTAGGAAACAACAAGTTTATTGGTTCTCAAAGCAGCACAGGTGTTGCGGTTGCTGATATGTCACCAGGAAGCTACTGGGGCGGCCAATTCAGCGGAACAGTACGTCGCGTACAATAATAATCAGTCATATTACCAAGAGTCCTTACATGAAGAAATGCTTCGTGTGAGGGCTTTTTTATTTTGTGAGTACTGCTATAACCATGTCAATTCTTGTCTGATACTCTGGTATTATAGTGATCATTTTTCTGGAAATGAATTGATATTTATATATACCCGATTAATATAGAATAAAACGTTTTAAATCAGAAGTATTTTAGTACAATAAATTCTGTATATAAAGTGAAATAAGACTGTTTTGATGTTATTAGGACAGATAAAGATGCTTACTTAAAAATATCCTTTACTTTATTTATGTAATTATTTGTTTGACAGAGTAGCCAATTATATTCCTCGACCCTATCTAATGAAAGAACTTCTATTATCAGTCTCATCAAAATGATTGCATTGTAAAAATAATATAGTTTACCTTCTTAGTTATTGGGAATAGTAACATATATCCTTCCCCGTAAATAAACATAGAAAGGATCGATGTATGAGAAAAAATAGAAAAAGCTTTTTAAATCCTGTATTTTTTATATCTGCATCTGTGATTTTAGCCTTGGTTATTATCGGCGCGGTTAATCCAACAGGTTTTCAAAGTGTAGCAACAAGATTATTTGATTTTACAACACAGAATTTTGGATGGTTTTACCTTTTATCTGTCTTTGTATTTGTCATTTTTCTAATAGGTGTATCTATTAGTAAGTATGGCAAGATGAGATTAGGTCCAAAAAATTCAAAGCCTGAATTTGGTTTCTTTCCCTGGATAGGGATGCTGTTTTCTACAGGTTTTGGTTCAGGACTGGTATTTTGGGGTGTAGCAGAACCGATGAGCCACTTTTTTGACACTCCGTTTCCAGGCTTAGAACCCCAGACGGAAGAAGCTGCAAGAGTGGCTATGGGATATGCTTTTTTTAACTGGGGAATTAGCCAATGGTCTGTTTTTGCATTAGTCGGACTTGTTATTGCCTATCTGCAATTTCGTAAAGGTAAAGATGGATTAATTTCAACAGCCGTAAAACCTGTCGTAGGAAATAATCCACTTGCAGCCACCTCTATTAATTCACTTGCGGTAATTGCTACTGTTATGGGAGTAGCGACTTCTCTAGGATTAGGAATTATGCAAATGAGTGGCGGTTTATCATCTGTTTTTGGGCTGCCTGACGGTGTATGGATGCAAATTATAATAGCGTTCGCTATGCTGCTGGTGTATTTGGGATCATCTATCAGTGGTGTGAATCGAGGAATGAAATGGCTAAGTACTATTAATCTATCATTTTGTTTAATTCTGCTTGTCTTTGTTTTTCTAGCAGGACCAACGGTATTTATTTTAGAAACATTTGTATTAGGGTTAGGAGATTATTTAACGAATTTTGTCGGATATAGCTTACGTTTAACTCCATATACTGGAGACAATTGGGTGACGGAATGGACTATTTTCTATTGGGCCTGGGCGATTTCATGGTCCCCATTTGTTGGTGCGTTTGTAGCACGCGTATCAAGAGGGCGTACAATCCGCCAGTATATCTTTGGTGTTCTTGTGACTTCTCCCGCCATTGCTTGTATATGGATTGCTGTATTTGGAGGAACAAGCTTATATAGTGATTTAAGAAATGGAACCATGATTGCTGAAGCAGTAGATAACGATTTAGCTGTGGCATTATTTGAGACATTTGGTACCTTACCGCTAAGTACAATCACTTCTCTTATGGCAATTATTCTGATTTTTACATTCCTTGTTACCTCAGCGGATTCCGCAACCTATATTTTAGGAAGCATGACATCTAGAGGGAGTTTGAACCCGTCACTAATTACAAAATTTATTTGGGGAGGGTTAATTACAGCTATTGCAGTTGTTCTTTTAGTTGCAGGAGGACTGGAAGCCCTGCAGACTGCATCTCTTACATCTGCATTGCCATTTGTGGTTATTATCATTATATTGATGATCTCTTTTATTAAAATTCTGCAGAGAGAGGAAAAGGATAAAACCAAGGGTTAATTTATAAGATAAAGTGAAAATAAGCCAGCTGTCGTTATAATGACAGCTGGCTTATTTTTCCGACTGCAAGTTTGTTTGGTATACTTCGATAGTCAAGTAGACATATTATGCCTTTATCTATTATAATAAAGATAGGAGAAAGGGTGATTCGATGGGAAGGTAATGCGGAATTGTATTTATAATAATCATATGGCAATATTTAAGCAGCCCGATCATTTGGATCATCGGCGTGCGAAGGAAAAAATGTTATAAGGGGAACCTTTATAACAAACTAAAAGAGGGGATTCAAAAAGTAAAACAAATGACATTCGTAGAAGAGTATCTTAGCGTTTTACATCTTACTTTTTGAACACAAATCTAATAAATAATCTTTAAATTTTCAGGAGGTGAAATCCTTGTGCATCCTTGCACAAGGATCTTAATTGGACATATCGACCATCATAAATTTATTTGCGGTTGCTATTTTAATCGCATTAACTGCTTTTTTTGTTATGTCAGAGTTTGCTATTGTAAAAATTCGAAGTACTCAGCTGGAGCCGCATATTGCGGCTGGAAAAGGATCGGCTGCTGCAGCTAAAAAGGTCGTTACACATCTTGATGAGTATCTATCTGCTTGTCAACTGGGGATTACAATTACAGCACTCGGAATTGGGCGTTTAGCAGAGCCGACATTTGAAAGAATGCTACATCCACTTTTGGAGGAATTTAATATTGGAACAGGTCTGGTTACGACGCTTTCCATTTTAATTTCATTCCTGATTGCAACATTCTTGCACGTAGTTGTCGGGGAGCTTGCTCCAAAGACATTAGCAATTCAAAAAGCAGAGCAGGTAACGTTAGCTGTCGCATGGCCACTGACTTGGTTCTATCGCCTGTTATTTCCATTTATATGGTTATTAAATGGATCAGCACGATTATTAACCAGGGCAGTCGGATTAAAACCGATGAGTGGACATGAGGAGACGCATACCGAAGAAGAATTACGTTTAATTTTAGCTGACAGCTATAAAAGTGGTGAAATTAATCAATCAGAGATGATGTATGTAAATAACATATTTGAATTTGATGAACGAGTAGCCAGAGAAATTATGACACCAAGAACAGAAATGGTCTATTTTTCGACGGAAGATAGTTTTGAAGAAAATATTGAGATCATTCACAAAGGTCAATTCACCCGTTATCCGGTTGCCGATGAAGATAAGGATAATATTATCGGTCTGGTAAACTTAAAAGAAGTATTTACTGGAAAGCTGAGCAATAATGAACCTGCGACAATTGAAGATTATATCCGTCCGATTATTCATGTATCCGAAGCAACACCAATTCGCCAGCTCCTTTTAAAAATGCAAAAGGAACGAATTCATATGGCTATTGTAAATGATGAATATGGCGGCACAGCAGGGTTAGTTACTGTTGAGGATATTCTGGAGGAAATCGTTGGAGATATCCGGGATGAATTTGATGAAGATGAAGTACCCGACTTTGAAACAATTGACGAAACAACTTATTTAGTTGCTGGCCGGGTCAGCCTGGATGATATTAATCAGAAGCTGGGTATTACTTTGGAAGATGATGAAGTAGATACTATCGGCGGCTGGTTTTTTACCCACAACCTCGAAGCGGAGGTAGGGACTGTAATGGAGTTCGAAGGGTATGAATTTGTTCTTGTTGAAAAGGATGGGTATCAGATTAAGAGAGTGAAAATAACAAAGATTTCTGAGGAAGAATCTGAGATAGAATAAAAGCTTATTTTAAAGTAATTAAAAAATAGAAAACATAAAAAAACCGAACAAACCTGAGTCTAGTAAAGCAAAATGGATTCAGAAGAGGTTCGGTTTTTTTGTATAAAAATCTTTTATTATCAAGCTTGTATGTTATTGAAGTTTAAATTCTTAATATTTAGGTTACATACTAAATATATACTGATTTTGGAGGAGGGCTTATATATAATGAAAGACATTCAAGATATTGTAAAAGATTTAGATAATGTAAGAGGATCTGGAGCAAATAAGATATTTACAATGTACCTCAATACAGATTTAAGCGACCCAGATCAGCAAGGCGGAGAATGGAAAATCCACCTTAAAAATGGATTGAATAACTTTGAACATTATTTAAAAGAAGGAAATAATGAAGAAGAGCTTGCAAACTACAAAAAAATAAAGAAAAAAGTAAAGAAATTTATGGATGAAATTGAAAGAAATGTAATGAAGGGAGTTATTATCGTAGCATCAGCAGACGAGGAGGTCTGGTTTGCTGAGCGTGTTCAGATGCGCTTGGAAAATGAATTTGAATGGCAGGAAAGTCCTGTGTTGGATCAATTAAACACACTGTCAGAGAAATACCCGAGAACAGGTATTATTCTTGTTCAGCAAGATCAAGTTAAGCTGATTGATACAAATTTAAATCAGGTTGAAGATACAGCAGAATACGAATTAGATGTGGAAGAGGACACATGGAAGGTAAAACAGGGACCGCGTCATGGCAGAGCGAAACAAGGTATGGGATCGAGTAACATACAAAGAGACCTGTTCAACGATCGTTATGAAGCAAATCAATATCGGTGGTATAAAAGTATCGCTCCTAAGCTGGACAAGCAGGCCAAAGACCGGGAATGGCAACGAATTTTCATTGTTGGTGAAGCACCGGCGTCCAAAACACTGGAAACAGAAATGAATAAGGACGTGGAAGATGTTATCTTAAAAAATATGCTGGATCATAGAGAAAGTAAAATTTTAGAAAAAGTGCTGGATTAAACAGGTGAAGCCGGCTTATCACGTGGTATTCTCCATGAGCCATAGTTTCACTCTGTTTTATGAAAGGCAGCTGTGAATTCCATTAATAAAAAACCGAACTTTAACTTCCTATTCATCAATCAGATGAAGAAGGAAAAAAGTTCGGTTTTTCTATGAGGATGTCATTTTGCTGATAAAAAGCTTTACTCTTATCACTCAGCCGGTTCTAAGTATCCAGCATTGGCGTAGCCGGTGACATCTTGATAAGTGACCTCAACCCATTCATACTCATCTTCTTCACCGATAACTTGAACAATATCTCCTGTAACCAGTGTTGCTACTACTTCACTATCTGCACTGGGTCCACTGCGGATATTTAATAAATCTGCTGTAACCTGAAAATCCTCTCCAGTGGAATTGTCAGTATCTTCATCAGCTTCTTCTGCCTCTTCCTTAGATTCATCATCTGTATCTGCTTCCTCATCAGCTTTGTCAGTATCCTCTGGTCCGGACTGACTTACTCCTGCGACTTCATTTTGATAGTCGAACTCAGGATTGTTGAATTGTCTTTGCATAATGAAAACAAATACAACAAAAACAATTCCTGCAATAAATAATAAAAATAATCGAAATTTGCTACTTTTACGCATATTACTCTGCTCCTATTTTAAACGTTCTAAAGGTAGTATACATAACTTTTCGATATAAAGAAACACAATTCCCCAAATTTTTTTGCAGTATATAAAATTGATATATTTGGAGACATAAATTAAAAATCCGGTTTCCAATTCTTTAAGAATTGGAAACCGGATAGCAATAGAACCGAATCCTGCAGCTGAAAGGTCATTATTCAGTTGGAAACAAATTTCTTAAGCGTTCAGGCAAGCAGGGCATCTTCCATAAATCTCAAATTTATGGTCATCAATTTCATAATTTGTCAGTTCTGCAGAGGCTGTATCCATTGGGCAGATATCAATTTCTTTTGTTTTTCCACAGTCCGTACAAATAAAATGATGATGGTGGTGATGACTGCAGCTTAACCGAAAATGCTTTTCACCTTCTAAATCTGTTTTTTCTAATATACCTAAATCATGGTATAAATGCAGATTACGATAGATTGTGTCGAAGCTGATTGTACCATATTTGTTTTCCAGATGAACAATCAAATCCTTTGCAGGCCGGTATCCATCCTCGGAAGCAAAGAATTCCAGGATATCCTTACGTTTTCCAGTTGTTTTATATCCTTTTTCTTTTAATACATTGATTGCATCTTGAAGATTCATCAAAAAACCTCCATTTATTTTCTTATTTTTTTAATTCCTATAGCGACTAATAATATGAATAACGATGTCATAACAATTGTTCCGCCTGGTGGAATGTCTAAATAATAACCTGAGATAATCCCAAATATAACCGCAATTTCACCAAAAAGGATTGACAGGAAAATCATTTGTTTAAATCCTTTAGCAATACGCATACTTGCTGCTACCGGCAAGGTCATTAAAGCTGAAACAAGTAATACACCCACAATACGGATAGAAGCAGCTATAACCAGTGCCGTTAATATAATAAACAGCATATTGATCCATTTCACATGCAGTCCGGCGATAGTTGCCTGTTCTTCATCAAAGGACATGGTAAATAATTCTTTAAAGAAGAGCCAGATAATAACAAGAACGAAGGCGGCAACTCCTGAAATGACATAAAAATCATTTATAGTTACTGCCGATACAGATCCAAACAAATAATTGAATAAATCTGTGTTAAATCCGTCAGCAATAGAGATGAAAATAACGCTGAGACCTACACCGGCAGATAAAATAATTGGAATTGATATTTCCTGGTAGGCTTTATATACCGTACGCAGCTTTTCAATGAAAATCGAGCCGATCACAGAAAACACCATTCCGCTATATATTGGGGAAATAACCCAGCCATATTTTTTTTCAGCCATCAACCCGAAGGAAATTCCGGCTAAAGTGACGTGTGAGAGGGCATCAGCTATTAATGACTGTCGTCTCACTACGATAAAAGTCCCTAATAAAGGGGCAATTATACCAATTAAGATACCTGTAAGAAAAGTATATCTTAAAAAGGGGTAAGTTAAAAAATCCAAAAGCATTGTCTATCCTCCAACTATGAATTAATGCGTAACCAGACTTACCGGGTGACCGTAAATTTGCGAGAAGTCTGCTTCCGTAAGTGACGCATATTCATCAGGGTTACCATGAAAATGCATCGTTTTATTTAAACAAACAATGTCTGTCGCATACTGGGTCATGGTGCCTGTATCGTGCGTTACCAGCAATAATGTTTTTTTGTATTCTGTGTTCAGCTTGTAAAGCAGCTCATAAAATCTTTTCACATTTTCATAGTCAATTCCTACTGTCGGCTCATCTAAAATGATCAGCTCAGGATCACTGACTAAGGCTCTTGCGATAAAGATTCGCTGCTGCTGGCCACCAGACAGGTTTCCAATATTTTGTTTCGTATATTCTGTCATACCAACCTGCGCAATAGCTTCATGAATTTTTTGCTTATCTTTTTTAGATATGAATCTGAAATAACCAAGCTGTGCAGTGAGCCCGGAAGCAACTACTTCATATACTGTTGCAGGAAACCCTTTATTAAATGAGTTTGCTTTTTGTGAGACAAAGCCGATTCTATCTTTATTCCTTAGTTTTTGAATAGGCTGTCCAAAAACCATTATTTCTCCCGTTTCCGGTTTTTCTAAGCCAAGGATCAGCCGGATTAAAGTGGTTTTTCCGCCACCGTTTGGACCAACTAGTCCCATGAAAGCTCCATTGGGAATTTCAAAGTTTATATTATCTAAGACTTTACGAGATCCATAATGGAAGTTAATATTTGACATGGACACAACAGGTGTTGTCATCTTATTCCTCCATTCTTATGGTAACAATTTATAATAAAAAGTACTTTATCTATGATATCGCAAGGGACGCTTTTTGTAAATAGGAATGATTACGACTTTTATGAGTGTCTCAAATAAAACATATATTAATATAGAAGAAACCCGGTTTTTATAGGAATATATTCAGTCTGAAAATCAATAAAGTTTGAGAGAAAAAGTGGAACTTTCCTGCAATAAATAACCAATGATCTGTGACAGGATGAGAATGTAATATCTCAGAGGCTGCTGTGAGTCTGTTCTGATTACTAATTTATCCGATGAAATAAAATCATTTTTGAAACCCCTTACAAAAATATTGCAAAAAAATAAATATTCCGTTATAGTATAAGTAATGTGAGATATTCGATGTGCCAATATCTTTATTTTTTGGCTCAAAAATGAATGAGTATTCATTCAAGAAAGTCTGGAGGATTGTGAAATGACATATTCCATTAAACGTGCAGCAGTAATAGGTTCAGGAGTAATGGGTTCTGGTATTGCCGCGCATTTAGCCAATGCGGGTTTATCTGTAACAATGTTTGACAGAGTACCAGATTCCTTGACAGACAAAGAAAAGAAGCAGGGATTTACATTAGAAGATAAAAAGGTCAGGTACAGGATTGTTGAAGAGAGCAAGAAAAAGCTGTTAAAACAAAAGCCGTCGCCAATAACTTCTAAAAAAAGCTTAGAGCTGATTCAGGTTGCTAATTTGGAGGATGATTTAGCGCTTCTGTCAGAAGCAGATTGGATTGTTGAAGTTATTGTAGAGAACCTGGAAGCGAAAAAAGAGCTGTTCAAAAAGGTGGATGCGCACCGCAGGACCGGGGCAATTATAAGCTCTAATACATCAGGAATTTCTGTTGAGGCAATGATTGCAGATTCCTCAGAAGATATGCAGGAGCATTTTTTAGGTACTCACTTTTTTAATCCGCCGCGTTATTTGAAATTATTAGAAGTTATTCCGACCGATAAGACAAGAACAGAAGTACTTTCTTTTATGAAAACCTTTGGAGAAGATGTGTTAGGGAAGGGTGTTGTAGAAGCAAAGGACACACCAAACTTTATTGCAAACAGGATTGGGACCTACGGGCTTTTGGTGACTGTCCAGGAAATGGAGAAACAGGGTCTAAGTGTCGGAGAAGTAGATTCAATTACCGGCCCATTGATCGGCAGACCGAAAAGTGCGACATTCCGGACGTTGGATGTAGTCGGAATAGATACATTTTATCATGTGGCGAACAATGTATACCATCATGTATCCGATCCAAAAGAAAAGGGGATTTTCACTGTTCCCGACTTTTTAAAGCAGATGATTGATAAAGGCTGGATTGGGGCGAAAAGCGGAAAAGGATTTTATGAAAAGAAAAAGGACCGGACGATTGTAGAAATTAATCCGTCAACTTTAGAGTACCAGGAAAGGAAGAAACTAAAAACAGCAGCCGTCGAATTAGCAAAGCAGGAAAAGGGCGTTAAAAGAAAAATGAAAGCGCTTGTAAATCAAAAAGGCGACAAAGCTTCTGATTTTATTTGGTCTATTATCAAACCGGTGTTATTATATTCTGCTGATTTAGTCGGAGAAATTGCAGATGATGTTGTTTCCATTGATGATGCAATGAAATGGGGCTTCGGCTGGGAATTAGGGCCATTTGAAATATGGGATGCGATTGGTGTAAGTGCTGCTGTGGAACGCATTCAGGATGAAGATACCGCCGTGCCAAGCTGGGTACTTGATATGCTGGAAGAAGGGAATGAAACCTTCTATAAGCAGGAAAAAGGAGATAGTTACTTTTACCATGAAGATGGCTATAAACAAAAGGAAGTAAACAAGAAAGAATTATCCTTAGCAGCAATAAAAGAGCAAAAGGGAGTTATCAAAAAAAATACCGGTGCCAGCCTGATTGATATTGGAGATGGCGTTGCGCTCCTGGAATTCCATTCAAGAAGTAATGCAATCGGACTGGATATTATTCAGATGGTCAATGAATCGATTGAAGAAGTAAATAAAAATTACAAAGGTCTTGTAATTGGAAACCAGGGCAAAAATTTCTGTGTCGGTGCTAATTTAGCGATGATGCTGATGGAAGCACAGGATGATAATATTTTCGAATTAGATCTTGTTATCCGTCAATTTCAAAATATGACGATGAATATTAAGTATTCCGACAAACCGGTCGTTGCTGCACCATTTAATATGACATTAGGCGGCGGTGCGGAAGTATCTCTGCCGGCTGCAGCGATTCAGGCTTCACCAGAAACCTATATGGGTCTGGTCGAATTTGGAGTCGGGCTTATCCCTGGAGGAGGAGGCACAAAGGAGCTTTATTTAAAAGAGCTTAGAAATCTTCCCGAAGGTGTAGATTTTGACTTAACGAAGGTTGCAAATGATGTTTTTGAAAAAGTAGCAACAGCTAAGGTGTCCACCTCTGCTAGAGAAGCTATGGAAAATGGATATCTGAATAAAAATGACCGCATCAGCAGAAATCCGGATCACGTTCTCTACGATGCCAAAAAACGTGTATTATCTTTATTCAACGAAGGATATGAGAAGCCTGTGATGGAGAAATTTCCGGTTGTCGGAGAAGCGGGCTATGCAGCAATGGTTATGGGAGCAAAATCGCTGCACTATGGCGGGTATGCTTCGAAGCATGATTTGAAAATTGCTGAAAGATTAGCCTATGTCTTATCTGGCGGAAGGATAAAGGAAGGTACAGAGATTGATGAACAGGTGATGCTTGATCTGGAAAGAGAAGCATTCTTAAGCCTTATTGCAGAACCGCTGACTCAGCAGAGAATGCAGCATATGCTGGTAAAAGGAAAGCCGTTGCGAAATTAATCTCAAAAGAGATTATTCAAAAAGCCCAATTTATCGAACTTTTTGAACACGTACTTAAAGGGAGCATGCATTTAAAGGAGGGCATATCCGTGAAAGAAGCAGTAATTGTGGCTGGTGCAAGAACACCAGTAGGAAAAGCAAATAAAGGATCATTACGGGATGTAAGGCCAGACGATCTGGCAGCTTTAACTGTAAAAGAAACCTTAAAAAGAGCCGGTAATTATCAAGGGTCAATAGATGATGTGATTATTGGCTGTGCAATGCCGGAAGCAGAACAGGGAATGAATATGGCGCGTAATATTGTCGGTCTGGCTGGGCTAGGTCATGATGTACCGGGAATTACCGTAAACCGCTACTGTGCTTCAGGATTACAAACGATTGCCTACGGTGCCGAACGAATTATGGTCGGTGCTGCTGAGACAATTATTGCTGGCGGTGCAGAATCGATGTCTATGATTCCGATGGGCGGGCATGTTATTAAACCCAACCCGGCCCTGGTTGCAAATGCGCCAGAATACTATATGAACATGGGACATACGGCAGAGGAAGTAGCAAATCGTTTTGACATTTCAAGAGCAGATCAGGATGCTTTTGCAGTAAAGAGTCATGAACACGCTGCTGCAGCAATGGAGAAAGGTCTGTTTAAGGATGAAATTGTTCCTGTAGAAGTGAAAGAACGTTTTGTAGGAAAAAACAATAAGATTGAAGAAAAATCCTTCTCCTTTGAAATGGATGAGGGAGTCCGTGCAGGAACAAATATAGAGGTTTTAAGCTCACTGCGCCCGGCCTTTCATATAAAAGGCAGCGTTACTGCCGGGAATGCTTCACAAATGAGTGATGGGGCAGCTTCTGTTTTATTAATGGATAGAGAAAAGGCAGAGGCAGAAGGATTAACACCAATTCTAAAATTCCGTTCCTTTGCTGTAGCTGGAGTAGCACCGGAAATTATGGGCGTCGGACCGGTAGAAGCAATTCCAAAGGCAGTAAAAATGGCCGGGTTAGAGTTATCTGATATAGGGTTGTTTGAATTAAATGAAGCTTTTGCATCACAGGCACTGCGGGTTATCAGAGCGTTAGATTTAGATACAGATAAGGTGAATGTAAATGGTGGTGCCATTGCGTTAGGTCACCCGCTGGGCTGTACTGGCACAAAGCTGACAGTCAGCTTAATGCATGAGATGAAGCGGAGAAACGAACAATTCGGAATAGTAACCATGTGTATCGGCGGCGGTATGGGTGCTGCAGGCGTATTTGAGCTTTTATAAACTACTAGAAAAGGGGTAATAATAATGAGTGAGACAAAAGAAAGATTATTTAAAGGCGGCGGTTTTCTAGTTGAGGATATTTCCGGAGAGGATATCATTACACCAGAGGATTTTACAGATGAACATAGGATGATTGCGAAAACAACAGAAGATTTTGTATTGGGAGAAGTTGTTCCTAAGATTGATCATCTGGAAAATCATGAATTTGACCATTCTGTTAAGCTGCTCAAAAAAGCAGGAGAATTAGGCCTGCTAGGTGCAGATGTCCCAGAAGCATATGGCGGTCTGGCTCTGGATAAAATCAGTTCTTCCTTAATTACAGAGAAGTTTTCCCGTGCAGGAGGATTCTCAATTACCCATGGAGCACATGTTGGAATTGGATCACTGCCAATTGTCTTCTTTGGTAATGAGGAGCAAAAGGAAAAATATTTACCTAAATTAGCTACTGGTGAGTTAATTGCTGCTTACGCATTAACAGAGCCGAGCTCAGGTTCTGATGCACTTGGAGCAAAAGCAACAGCGAAATTGAACGATGCAGGCACACATTATATATTAAATGGAGAGAAGCAATGGATTACCAACTCAGCTTTTGCGGATGTCTTTGTCGTATACGCAAAAATTGACGGTGAGCATTTCAGTGCTTTTATTGTTGAAAGAGAGTACCCTGGTGTATCTACAGGGCCGGAAGAAAAGAAAATGGGAATTAAAAGTTCTTCCACAAGAACGCTTGTATTAGAGGATGCGGAAGTTCCTGTAGAAAATCTGTTAGGTGAAAAAGGCCGCGGACATGTGATTGCCTTTAATATTCTGAACGTGGGCCGCTATAAATTGGCTGTCGGCGGAGTAGGAGGATCGAAGCGTGCTTTAGAATTAGCAGCAAAGTATGCGAATGAACGTAAACAATTCCAAACGCCTATTTCAAGCTTCACTTTGACACAGGAAAAATTAGCAACAATAGCATCAAAAATCTATGCAAATGAAAGTGCAGTTTATCGAACCGTGGGGTTATTTGAACAGCGGATGGGTGCATTATCCGACGAACAGCTGCAGGATGGCCGTGAAGTCGCCCGGGCAATCGCTGAGTATCAAATTGAGTGCTCGATGACAAAATATATGGCTACAGAATTACTGGATTATGCAGCAGATGAAGCTGTTCAACTGCATGGCGGGTATGGTTTTATGCAGGAGTATGAAGTGGAGCGTATTTACCGTGATTCACGTATTAATCGTATTTTTGAGGGAACCAATGAAATTAACAGACTTATTGTACCTGGAACGCTTCTGAAAAAAGCTTTAAAAGGTGAACTGCCACTGTTGGAAAAGGCACAGGGGCTGCAGGAAGAATTAATGATGATGATGCCGGAGGAAGTGGGAACAGAAGCTTTAGAACAAGAAAAGTATTTATTAAGAAATGCGAAAAAAATGATTCTGCTGGGTGCTGGTTTAGCAGCACAGAAATATGGCAAAAAATTAGACCGCGAACAAGAAATTCTAATTAAATTAGCTGATATGACAGCGGAAGTATTTAATATGGAGTCTGCTATTCTTCGTACAGAAAAAGCCATTGCTAAGGCTGGACTGGAAAAAGCACATCAAAAGTTAATGTATACAGAAGTCTATGTCCAGGAAGCATTTAACCGGATAGAAGCAGCGGCAAAGGAAATTCTAATTACAGCAGAAGAAGGAGATACATTGCGTATCATGCTGTCCTCTCTGCGTAAGCTTACCAGACATACACCAATCAATACGGTTAAAAAGAAACGTGAAATTGCCGCAAAAATTATTGAGGAAGAAAAATATATTGTTTGATACATCAGAAAGAGGCTGGATATCCAGCCTCTTTTCAACGATTTATTCCTCTGTTGCTTTTTTTTGAGCATCCTCTTTTAGTAAAGCTTTAATTTCTTTGAGTTCTTTATCCATCGCTTCCAGCTTTAAATCAGTCGGCGTGGGCTGATTTTCACGATTTGCTTCTTCTACATTATTTACGATTACCCCAACGAATAAATTAATAATGACAAATGCACCAATAAGGATAAAAGAAATAAAATAGATTAAAGCTATGCTGGTTTCTTCTAAAATAGGATACATCACGCCTGTTGCCCAGGAATCAAGCGTGATAAGCTGAAATAAGGTCAACAAGGTCCGGTGAAGCGATCCAAAATGATCAGGAGCAATGGATTGAAACAACATGGTACCGATAACAGCATAGATGTAAAAGAAAATGGCAAGCAAGATCATAATATTTCCCATTGAAGGAATTGTTAACAGAAGTGCATTCACCATTTTTCTTAATGATGGAATAATGGAAATGGCACGGAGTACCCGGAGTATTCTGAAAATACGCAAGACAATTACATAATTAGAACCGACAAATAGAATGCTGGCTGCTACAATAACAAAATCAAATACATTCCAGGGATTTTTAAAAAAATGAGCAAGTGAATAGCTGCCAATAATCCGGATCATAATTTCTACCATAAAAATAATAAGGAGCACAGCATCTATCCAATACAAAGACGCTGCATAGCGCTGATTAATTGCCGGATATGTTTCTAATCCAACAATAATAGCATTCAGTAAAATAAGACCGATAATGATATCTGTAAATATTTTATTTTCTGCGATGGCAGCACATCTATTTTGAAAAGCTTTCCATGTCATTAACGTGTGTCCTTTCTTTAGTACGTATCATTTTTTAAAGAATATTCACATAAATTGAAGTGTCTCAAATAATAGATTCTATTAATCAATGCAAAGACATACCCGTTGTTTATTGTACTAATTTTTAATTGGTTTGTCATTTTGAACTGTGTGATTTCATATGAGAAAATAACCCTCTTAAAAACAATTCAATATATTGGATTAAAGCTGAAGTTTCATGGTACGCTAATAAAAAAGAAATCAAAATATAGGAGGGGCTATCATGTATCGAAGATTAAATGATTTTTTAACAGAATGGTCACAGTCTGCTGATGGAACCAAAGCGGTATTGAAAGCTTTAGAAGATGAAAAACTGGATCAATCTATTGAAGAAGGACATAACAGTCTCGGCTGGCTAGGCTGGCATTTAGTGAACAGTCCTGTATTTTTCATGAGCTTAGTAGGCGTTAATCTCGAGTCTCCTTACGACCCTGATCAAAATCCGGCAAAAGCAAATGAAATTCTGGCAGCATATGAGGATATTTCAAAACGTGTTGTAGAGAAAGCAAAAGAACAACTGTCAGATGAGGCTTTAGTAAATGAAACCGGTGATTTTGGCGGACCTGCTCCGAAAGGAAGTATTCTGCGGATGCTGGTCAGTCATCAGATTCATCACCGCGGTCAAATGACAGTTTTACTTAGACAAGCTGGCTTGAAGGTACCGGGAGTCATGGGGCCGACAAAAGAGGAACAGGAGTAAAGAACGGAGGAATATAAATGACATTATCTTTTTACTGGTATCCCAAGTGCGGTACCTGCCGAAATGCGAAAAAATGGCTGGATGAAAATCAAATCGATTATAAAGCAATTCATATAGTAGAGGAGCCTCCAAGTGAAACCCAAATTCTGGAATTGATGGAGACAAGCGATTTGCCTGCAAAGAAGTTTTTTAATACTAGTGGTAAAAAGTATCGTGAGCTTCACTTAAAGGAAAAAATAAATGATTTATCACCTCAGGAAATGGCAGAGATTTTAGCTTCTGATGGTATGTTAATAAAAAGGCCAATCCTGACAGATGGAAAGAAAGTGACTGCCGGTTTTAATGAAGAAACCTATGAATCTGTTTGGAAGTAAGGTAGGGCTAGAATTTAAACCCGCTTCAATGTATAGTTAAAGAGAAATAATGATGATTTTGGAGGGATACGAAATGAGCTTGCCAGAGGATTATTTATATTCAAAAGAACATGAATGGGTAAAGAAAGAGGATGGAAAAGTTCGTATTGGGATTACAGACTTCGCACAAGATGAGCTTGGAGATATTGTCTTTGTGGAGTTACCGGAAGTCGGTGATTCTTTAGAGCTTGATGAGCCATTTGGAAGTGTAGAATCAGTTAAAACCGTATCCGAGCTATATGCTCCTGTAAGCGGAAAAGTTGTAGAAGTAAATGAAGAGCTGGAAGACAGTCCTGAGCTTGTAAATGAATCACCATACGAAAAAGCATGGATGATCGTTATTGAGGTTGAGGATGATAATGATCTAAGTGAATTATTAGATGCAGAAGCATACCAGGAATTTATAGAAGAATAATGTAATTACCTTACGCGCCTATTTTAGAGAATATTCATCTGAAGTTTTCAAAAGGGCTCTAAAAAAGGGTGAAAAGAGCTGACTTTTCCACATTCGTGTATAGTTAGCTCTTTTCTTTTCATATAATATAGAAAAAGCATATTAGTTGCGATAAGGAGTGCAAGACGATGATGGAAGATGATTACAGTAAAGTTATAATCGTTGAAGGGTTATCTGATAAAAAACATATTGAAAAAATTCTTGACGATAATACCATCACCATTGTTTGTACAAATGGAACCATAGGCGTAGAAAGATTTGAGGAACTGTTGGAATATTATCATTTGGATGATACTGATGTATTTATTCTTGTGGACGAGGATGAATCCGGAATGAAACTTCGAAAGCAGCTGGCAAGAGAATTGCCGCATGCAGAGCATATTTATGTAAGCAGTGAATTCAGAGAAGTTGCAGCTACTCCAATGAAGACATTGGCAAGTATTCTGGCTGGCAAGCGAATCGGAATAGACCTCAATTATCTTGCAAAATAATAAGTTTACACGTTAAAATAAAAATAGATTTTATTCATCAAGGAATTTATTGCAAAGGCTAATATTTCTTCTGATATTCATGAAGAGGAGAAAGATTGAGGGGAATCAACTTGAAACAGTTTAATGAAGCAGAAGTAAGTCATCATCGGCTCATATTATATATTTATACACCATTTTGCGGGACGTGTACGGTAGCACGGGCAATGCTTGAGAATGTGGAAAAAATGCACAAGGAGGATATTTTTTCAGAAATGAATGCTTCCATGCATCCGGAGTTTATGCAGCAGCACAAAATAGAAAGTGTCCCCTGTCTCGTTTTTATGGAAGACGGAGAAGCTGTGGAGAAAGTGTACACATTTAAATCTACAGCAAATATTTATCAGTATTTAATGAGGTATAAACCAGAGCTGTTCACAGCATTAAATAACTAAGCTTTGGAATTTAATGAATAATCACCTTGAACCTTAGTGAGACTGTAGAAAATATGAATGGCAATCTTTGAATCGCATGATAATATGCTGACACTTCATTAATAAAATATGAAAACTCTTATCTGGAGCGGGGAAGAGGTTTGCCTTTTAAAATCGAAGCAGCCTTCAATAATTTAAAAGGTAATTTCTTTAAATAAAATGATGTTATTACAACGTGCCCAGAAGATAAAAAAATGTTGAATAAATTAGTTGGGTACTGTAAATTCAAGATTTTATTATCAATAACTATGAAGGTATCACTGTTATGGCGCCAATCAGCGCATAATAACGAGCATTTTAGAAGAATATTAAGGATATAAGACTTTAGCTATTCGTGAGGAACGATTATCATAAATTATCCGAAAATATAAGTTTAAATCAATTTTGTGCGGGAATCATACCTGTGTTAGCATATTTATTGTGTTAAACAAACCGAAAGGATGATTTATTATTACCACTGAGAATGGTTTAAGCTACACTTCGGAAATGGAAAAAGCTATTGGACAATCGAGAGGCGTCAATTACCAAGAATATGACAGAAGTCTGGAAAAGAAATTAAAAGTAGAAGAACAAAGAGAAAAAGAATATCAAAATGCGAAAATGATCTCATCAGGAGTAGAACTCAGACGTTTGAAATAAAGATAATAAAGAAGTTGGTGTCAAAGGGCATCAGCTTTTTTATATGAAACAAACTTTTGGAAGCAGAAGGAAGCCGAGTGGAATATAATAGGTATTTTTTACTGTGTTTTTACAGAAGAAAGTAATCTATTTTTCGGTTTTTTCAGATGAAAAATAAAGAGAACAGAAATTTCCGCAAGCAGGCTGAAAAAGGGTTTTTAAATACTCCTTTAACGGTATATTTTGACGCGTCTTATAGACGGATAATAACAGTTGCGAATTAATTTGAAATGCTTTAAGATTGTAATGAGAATAAATTGAGAATGAATATATTATTCATTTCATTTAAAATAAAGTTTTGGAGGTATGATTTATGTCAGGCTCAGTATTAGAAATTAAGAATCTTCATGTATCTATTGAAGACAAAGAGATATTAAAAGGGGTAGACCTAACGGTTAAAGGTGGAGAATTCCATGCAATCATGGGACCAAACGGTACAGGTAAATCCACATTGGCATCTGCAATCATGGGACATCCTAAATACGAAGTAACAGAGGGAACTATCACACTTGATGGGGAAGATGTATTAGAAATGGAAGTAGATGAACGTGCCCGCGCTGGTCTATTTTTAGCAATGCAATACCCAAGTGAAATTAGTGGTGTAACAACTTCTGACTTCCTTCGTTCTGCAATCAATGCAAAACGTGAAGAAGGCGATGAAATTCCATTGATGAAGTTTATCAAAGAACTTGACAAAGATTTAGACTATCTTGATATAGATCAAAATATGGCAACACGTTACCTTAATGAAGGCTTCTCCGGCGGAGAGAAAAAACGTAACGAAATTCTGCAATTAATGCAATTAAAGCCAGATATCGCTATCCTTGATGAAATTGATTCAGGACTTGATATCGACGCACTGAAAGTAGTATCAAAAGGAATCAACAAAATGCGTTCTGATAACTTTGGATGCTTAATTATTACTCACTACCAACGTCTATTAAACTACATTACACCCGACTTTGTTCACGTAATGATGCAGGGCCGTGTTGTAAAATCAGGCGGACCTGAGCTTGCAAAACGCCTTGAAGCAGAAGGCTATGAGTGGATTAAAGAAGAATTAGGAATTGAAGACGAAGAAACTGCAGAACAAAACGCGTAATGTAAGGAGGGGTAATCATGACTGTAGAAACAAAGCTTCCATTCAATCAAGAATATATTCAAGCATTTTCCAAAGATCGCAATGAACCGGGCTGGATGGCTACGCTTCGTTCAAAAGCATTGGAAATGGCTGATTCATTAGACATGCCAAAACCGGATAAAACAAAAATTTCGAACTGGAATTTTACAGACTTCCAGCATTCTTATAAAGAAGCAGCTACAATTGCTTCTCTTGATGAACTGCCTGAAGAGCTGAAAGCATACTTTGATAAAGATGCCAGCATGGAGAACTTATATATTCAACGTAATCAAACTGCGGCATATAACAGTCTTGCACAGGATCTTCAGGATAAAGGCGTTATTTTCACAGATATTTTCACAGCAATTAATGAGCATAGTGAGCTGGTAGAAAAATATTATATGAATGATGCTGTTGCAGTAGATCAGAACCGTTTGACAGCACTTCATGCTGCACTTATGAACGGTGGGGTATTTGTATACGTTCCTAAGAATGTACAAATAGAAGATCCGCTTCAAGCAATCTTCTGGCAGGAGGACACAGACAGTGCACTGTTAAATCATGTGCTTGTTGTAGCAGAAGAAGGAAGCTCTGTGACTTATGTAGAGAACTATATTTCTCATAATGATACAGAAGAGACTGTTGCCAACCTTGTAACAGAAGTATTTGCACATGATAACGCACAGATTGCTTATGGTGCAGTAGATAACTTTGCGGCAGGTACGACAACATATGTTAATCGTCGCGGAGTAGCTCAACGTGATGCACAAATCAACTGGGCGCTTGGTCAAATGAATGACGGAAATACAATTTCTGAAAATATCACTTACCTGTTAGGGGATAATTCAAATTCAGAAGCAAAAGCTGTTTCGGTTGGACGAGGGAAACAAACACAGAACTTCACATCAAGTATCCGCCAGTTTGGAAAACAAACAGACGCGTATATTTTACAGCGTGGTGTTATGAAGGGTGCAGCGACCACTATTTTTAACGCTATCGGTAAAATTGAGCATGGCGGTACTAAATCGAACTCTGAGCAAGAATCTCGCGTATTAATGCTAAGTGAAAAATCTCGCGGAGATGCCAACCCGATCCTTCTAATTGATGAAGATGACGTAACAGCAGGTCACGCTGCTTCTGTAGGCCGTGTTGACCCATTGCAGATGTATTACCTTATGAGCAGAGGGCTGGAGCAGGAAGAAGCAGAACGATTAGTTATTCATGGTTTCTTAGCACCTGTAGTATCTCAAATTCCAATTGAGTCTGTGCGTAAACAATTAACACAAGTGATTGAAAGGAAAGTTTATTAATGGATGTAAAAGCCATTAAAGAACAATTTCCAATTCTTCAACAGGAAGTGAACGGGCATCCCTTAGTATATTTGGATTCTTCCGCAACCTCACAAAAGCCGGTTCAGGTTATCGAAGCGGTGAGTGATTATTATAGATATAATAATTCCAATGTTCACCGTGGGGTGCATACCCTTGGGTCAAGAGCGACTGATCAGTATGAGGGAGCACGTGAAAAGGTTCGGGAATTTATTAATGCGAAGAGCACAAAAGAAATTATCTTTAACCGGGGCACAACAGCAGGGCTGAACCTGGTAGCATCAAGCTACGCAAGAGCCAATGTCGGCCCGGATGATGAGATAGTGATCACTCCAATGGAGCATCACAGTAATTTGATTCCCTGGCAGCAGGCTGCTAAAGTAACTGGAGCTCGCTTAGTGTATCTGCCGTTACAAGAAGACGGTACAATTTCACTTGATGATGTTAAGAATACAGTAAATGAAAAGACAAAAATCGTTGCAATAACGCATGTTTCCAATGTTCTTGGAACGATTAATCCAATAAAAGAGATCACGGAAATTGCCCATCAGCACCAAGCTGTAATGGTTGTAGATGGAGCACAGGGAGCTCCGCACATCAAGGTGGATGTGCAGGATATAGATTGTGATTTTTATGCTTTTTCAGGTCATAAAATGTGTGCACCGACTGGTATTGGTGCTCTTTATGGCAAGCAGGAGCTTTTAGAAAGTATGGAGCCGATTGAATTTGGCGGAGAGATGATTGATTTTGTGAATCTATATGATTCTACATGGAAGGAGCTGCCTTGGAAATTCGAAGGCGGTACACCTATCATTGCTGGAGCAATTGGGCTTGCAGCAGCAATCGATTTTCTAAATGAAGTCGGTCAGGATGAAATACTGGCTCATGAGACAGAGCTGGCAGCCTATGCGCTGGAGCAAATGCAAACAATCGATGGTATTCAAATTTATGGACCTCGGAAACGGGCAGGGCTGGTGACCTTTAATCTGGATGACGTACATCCGCATGATACTGCGACAGTTCTTGATGCGGAAGGAATCGCTGTCCGGGCCGGTCATCATTGTGCACAGCCTTTAATGAAATGGCTGGATGTGGTTGCAACCGCCAGAGCCAGTTTCTATCTCTATAACACGAAAGAGGATATTGATCTTTTAGTTGCAGGGCTGTTAAAGACAAAGGAGTATTTTGGGAATGGCTTTGAATAACCTCGATACACTTTATAGACAAGTTATTATGGATCATTATAAAAATCCGCGCAACAAAGGAACACTTGAAAAGGATTCTGTGACAGTGGATATGAATAATCCGACCTGCGGTGACCGTATTCAATTGCAGTTAGATATCCAGAATGGGATTGTAAAGGATGCGAAATTCCAGGGAGAAGGATGTTCCATCAGTATGGCATCCGCATCCATGATGACACAGGCGATTAAGGGACTGGAAGTAGAAACGGCACTAAAAATGTCAGAAATGTTCTCTAAAATGATGTTAGGTGAAGATATCGATTCAGAGGATATGGGCGACATCGAGGCACTTCAGGGAGTTTCCCAATTTCCTGCAAGGATTAAATGTGCAACACTTGCATGGAAAGCGATGGAAAAGGGAGTGCACGACGAATAAGACAGAAGTTTTTATTCTGTCAGAGGGAGGTTATTAACAATGGCAAAAAATATGCCGGAAATTGAAGAGTATAAATATGGATTTCATGATAAAGACGTATCTATTTTCCGTACAGAAAAAGGATTAACGCCAAATATTGTTAAAGAAATTTCGAAAATGAAGGAAGAACCACAGTGGATGCTTGACTACCGTCTAAAGGCATTAGATCATTTCTACAAGCGTCCAATGCCGCAATGGGGCGGGGACCTTTCAGGTTTAGACTTCGACGAAATTGTTTATTATGTAAAACCTTCTGAAAAGCAAGGTAGAACTTGGGATGAGGTGCCTGAAGAAATCAAACAGACTTTTGATAAATTAGGTATTCCTGAAGCAGAACAAAAATATCTTGCAGGTGTATCTGCACAATATGAATCAGAAGTAGTTTACCACAGTTTGAAGGAAGACCTTCAGGAACTTGGTATTGTATTTAAAGATACAGACACTGCACTGAAAGAAAATGAAGAACTATTTAAAGAATACTTTGGAACAGTTATTCCTTATTCTGATAATAAATTCGCTGCATTAAACTCTGCAGTATGGTCTGGCGGTTCATTTATTTATGTACCAAAAGGCGTAAAAGCAACAACGCCATTACAAGCTTATTTCCGTATTAACTCTGAAAATATGGGACAGTTTGAGCGTACGCTTATCATTGTTGATGAAGAAGCATCTGTACACTATGTAGAAGGCTGTACAGCACCAGTTTACACAACAAACTCTCTTCACAGTGCTGTTGTAGAAATTATTGTTAAGAAAGACGGCTACTGCCGTTATACGACAATCCAAAACTGGGCAAACAATGTGTATAACCTTGTTACAAAACGTGCAGTTTGTGATGCGAATGCAACGATGGAATGGATTGATGGAAACATTGGTTCCAAGCTGACGATGAAATATCCAGCTATCCTTCTAAAAGGAGAAGGTGCACGCGGAAATACGCTTTCTATCGCTTTAGCAGGAAAAGGACAGTTGCAGGATGCTGGTGCAAAAATGCATCACCTGGCGCCAAATACGTCTTCAACAATTGTTTCTAAATCCATCTCTAAACAGGGCGGTAAAGTATCTTACCGCGGTTTAGTACACTTTGGACGTAAAGCGGACGGAGCCCGTGCTAATATTGAGTGTGATACACTTATTATGGATAATGAGTCGACTTCCGATACCATTCCATACAATGAAATTCTTAACGACAATATTTCTTTAGAGCACGAAGCAAAAGTTTCCAAAGTATCTGAGGAACAGCTTTTCTATCTGATGAGCCGCGGTTTATCAGAGGAAGAAGCGACAGAAATGATTGTTATGGGCTTCATTGAACCATTTACAAAAGAACTTCCAATGGAATATGCTGTTGAGATGAACAGATTGATCAGCTTCGAAATGGAAGGATCAATCGGATAAAAAATTGTAAAAGCTAAAATAAAAAATGACTGCCAGGTTCTATGCGGCAGTCATTTTTTATTACCAAACAAATAAAATAAAATGATATTTATACATTTTAGACACATAATCTATTTTGTAAAATATAAAAAATAACATAGTATTCAGTATTTTAATTATCTATTATTATCATTTATTAGTTGTTTGAAATACATATAAGCTTCATTCATACCAAATAATGCAGTATTCAACCTCTTTTTTCTTCCATTTGCAGCATAAATAATGATAGGCTAATTAAAAGACCTTATGATAGAGTCAGGAAAATAACAGGAGGAATCTAGGAATGAAAAAAATTTTATTAGCACTATTCATATTTTTATTTGCAGGTGTGTTGACCGCATGCGGTGGAGATGAAGATGCAGCAGAAACTGAAGATACAGCAGATGAAGCTGCAACAGAAGAAGAGACAGCGGGCGAAACCGATAATGAAGAAGAGAACGGCGAAGGAAAAGGCGGTTTCTTATGGAAGGTGGAATCTGGTGATACAGAAATGTATTTGCAGGGAACGATTCACTTAGGAAACGATGATTTCTATCCATTAGATCCGGCTATTGAAGAAGCGTTTGATAGTGCAGATGTTGTTCTGCCTGAATTTAATTTACTGGAAGAAACGCCTTCACAGCAAGAAATATTAGAATATGCTACATATGTAGATGACAGTACACTGGAAGAAGAACTGCCGGAAGAAACATATGAGGAGCTTGCATCTATTTTTGAAGAGAATGGATTGGATTTAGAAACAATGAACGATTTTCAGCCATGGTTCGTGGAGATGATGCTGCTTGAACTTGTGACCATGACGAGTGACGTCGACTCACAATCTGCTGTCGATCTATATTTTCTTGAAAAAGCAACAGAGGAAGGGAAAGAAATTGTTTCTTTAGAAAGTGCGGAAGAACAATTTGAGGTGCTTAGCGGTTATTCCATGGAAACCCAAATACAGACATTGGAACTAGCAGTTGAGGGTTATGATGAGGCTGCTGAAGAGATGGAAGGGCTGGCTGATGCATGGCTTGAGGGAAATATCGAAGCAATGGAAACGATGTCCGATGGTTATGAAGAAGCAGGCATTAATGATGAATATATGGAAGAGTTGAATGATAAACGGAATATTGATATGGCAAACAGCTTGGATGAAATTTTACAGGAAGACAGCGGTCAGGTTTATTTTGTCTTTGTGGGGACGGCTCATTTCACCGTTGATCCAAGTATTATAACGGAGCTTGAAGACAAAGGCTATGAAGTAGAGCATGTTTATTAAATCAGATCTAAAATATTCAAAAATCTCGTAAGTATTCGCAGACTTACGAGGTTTTTCTATAATAAAACGAAATTATAGAACGTTTTTAACTGAAGCGGAAATGATAAAGCAAAAAATTATAGAGATATTTTAAAAAGTCATAAAATGTACATTTGAACTCCCTTGCATCTTCATTTAAGATTTAACTATATATAGTAATGTTTTTATCTTGTTATACTATATATAGTTTTGGGTAAGTTAAATAGAAATACATTGAAAACATGAAGAAATGAATGGATGGAGAAGAATAGGGAGGCATAGAAAATGGTAGAAATAAAAGAAGCCCCTGCAAGCACAAATATAGATTTAATGCAGGATTTTAAGGATATTGTATCCAGCTCTAATCAGGATTTAATCCAGGAGAATGCAAATGTTGACGGAAAATCACCGTGCGGACAAATGAACAAATTTGCCAGTGAGAGCGCTAAATTTTATGCAAAACAAAATATGCTGCGTCCGGAAGCAAGGCAGGCAATGGAGGATAACTATATTCATATTCATGATTTAGATTACATGCCTACAGGAACAGCGACCTGCTGTCAAATCCCTTTGGGAAAATTATTGAAAAAAGGATTCAACACAGGGCATGGACATATGCGATCCCCGCAAAGCATTATGAGTGCGATGGCATTAGCGGCAATTGTTTTTCAAAGCAACCAAAATCAGCAGCATGGTGGTCAGAGTTTTCAAGCATTTGATTATGATTTGGCTCCCTATGTGAAGAAATCCTATGAAAAACGGCTTCATAAATTACAGCAATATCAGCTTCCCCTTGATCAAAAGGAACTGGAGAAATTAGCTTGGAATGAAACAGAGCAGGAATGTTACCAGGCGTGTGAAGCATTCATACATAATTTGAACAGCCTCCATTCCAGAAGCGGCGGTCAGGTTCCATTCACGTCTATTAATTACGGGACAGATACAGGCAGGGAGGGGAGGCTGATTATAAAAAATCTGCTTTTAGCTACACAATCAGGATTAGGAAAAGGAGAGACCCCTATTTTTCCAATTCAAATTTTTAAAATGAAAAAAGGGGTTAATTTTTACAAAGGCGATCCAAATCATGACTTGTATCAGTTAGCTCTCGAAACAACGGCAAAACGGCTTTTCCCAAATTTCAGCTTTATTGATGCACCGTTTAACTTAGCTTATTATGAAGAAGGGAATCCTGATTCAGAAGTAGCTTATATGGGCTGCCGTACACGTATTATGGCAAATCGGCATGGAGAGGAAAACAGTGTAGGACGTGGAAATATTTCGTTCACCAGTATTAATCTAGTAAAAATAGCTCTTACAACTTCAACCATGGAAGCATTTATGCAGAAATTAGAGGATTATGCAGAAATCGTTATTCGTCAATTATATGAACGGTATTTATTTCAGACGAATAAACTTGTGAATAATTTCACTTTCTTGCATGGAGAAGGTGTCTGGACAGGCAGTGATGAGCTTAACTCTGGAGATAGATTAGAAAAAGTGCTGAAGCAGGGAAGCTTGAGCGTTGGTTTTATTGGTCTGGCAGAGTGTTTAAAAGTATTGATAGGCAAGCATCATGGAGAATCAGAGCAGGCACAGGAGCTGGGGGAAGAGATTGTTTCCTTCTTACGGAAGAAATGTGATGAGGCTTCGGAATGTTATGATTTGAATTATTCGCTGATTGCAACACCTGCAGAAGGCTTAAGCGGCCGTTTTACGAAACAGGATCAAAAGGATTTTGGAAGGATAGAAGGAGTTACAGACAGAGATTATTATACGAACTCTTTCCATATTCCTGTATACTACCCAATCCGTGCTGTGGAGAAAATAAAACGGGAAGCAGTATATCACCCATATACAAATGCCGGCCATATCACTTATATCGAAGTGGATGGAGATATCAGCAAAAATGTAAAAGCAATCGATACACTTGTAAAAACGATGGCTGAGAGCGGAATCGGGTATGGCAGTATCAATCATCCAGTCGATCGCTGCAAAAGCTGTGGCTATACAGGAATGATTGATAATGAATGTCCAGCTTGCGGGATAACCGATGAAAGGCAATTTGACCGGATTCGGCGTATTACCGGCTATCTGGTAGGAACAATGGATAAATGGAATACTGCTAAGGCATCTGAAGAGCATGACAGAGTGAGGCATGTCTAATGGAAACGGCGAGAGTATTGTCTATCTATCATGATTCTGTTGTCGATGGGGAAGGACTGCGTACGGTTATATTCTTTGCCGGCTGCCCTCATTACTGCAAAGGATGT
This sequence comes from Oceanobacillus sp. FSL W8-0428, assembly GCF_038004405.1. NCBI lineage: Bacteria > Bacillati > Bacillota > Bacilli > Caryophanales > Bacillaceae > Oceanobacillus > Oceanobacillus sp. FSL W8-0428. The sequence continues at coordinate 4,875,109 of NZ_JBBORB010000001.1, read as the reverse complement.
CATAATCCAAGGTCATGGAATTTGCGAAATGGCAATGAAATAAGTGTACAGCAGATTGTTGAGGAAGCTTTGAACCCTTTAACAGATATTACATTAAGCGGCGGAGATCCATTTTACCAGGCGGAAGCTGCGGCAAATGTTGCCAGACAATTGAAAGCACATGGTAAAAACATATGGGCATATACGGGCTGGACAATAGAACAACTGCTTGAAAATAAAAATTCGCATCAGCTGGAGCTTCTCAAATATGTAGATGTACTGGTGGATGGTCCATTTATTTTAGCTGAACGGGATTTAACTCTATCGTTTCGCGGGAGTCGGAATCAGCGGATTATTGAAATGAAGAATATATTAGAGTGATATAGCAAGAAAAAACTGATCTGAGATAAATAACGTCCAGATCAGTTTTTAATTGGCTGAAAATGATAAGCCCAACTGGATACAATGAAAACCTACATAGGGTTTCTCAAGTTGCGATGTTTCCTTTTGCGTAATTTTACAAGCTTTAAAGAAAAAATAAGTATATAATTACTTTCATAGCAGCAGAGTAAGTAAGTTGATTTATTTTGAGAGTCCAAAAGAATGTGAAGATATTGTAAAGAATCCATCTTACCTGCAGTGAACAGGTTTCAATCTAATAAAAAAAGGTAATAGCTCAAAATAGAGAAAAATAGTTTAATTTGCTAAAATACGTTAAAAATAGGGATGAGATTTGATGATGCATGTAGAATTAGTAATAACAGCATCAGATAACTAAAAAACGAACAGGCAGGGAGCTATGGAGATGGAAGCATATCAGAAAAAGACAGCAGACGTTCTCGAATCAGTCAATTCTTCGCAGAAGGGTTTATCAAACAAAGAAGCAAAGGCAAGGCTTGAAAAATATGGATATAATGAAATAGAGGATAAAGAAAAAGTTCCGACATGGAAGCTTTTCCTGGAGACCTTTAAAGATCCAATGGTTATTGTTCTGTTAGCGGCTGCCGTAGTGCAAATTCTAATTGGAGAATGGGTAGAGTCTCTTATTATTTTTCTTGTACTGTTAATCAATTCTGTGATCAGCGTAGTACAGACTAGAAAAGCAGAAAGCTCACTGGAAGCATTGCGGGATATGTCCGCACCGGAAGCCAAAATTATGCGGGATAGTACAGAAAAAACGATTGCTGCAAAGGAGCTTGTTCCCGGAGATATCGTCTACCTGGAGGCAGGAGATTATGTTCCTGCTGATGGACGTGTGATAGAGATCGGTTCTTTACGGGTAAATGAGGGAATGCTTACCGGCGAATCGGAGGCTGTAGAAAAGCATACCGAAGTGATTGGAGAAGAAGCTGCTTTAGGAGACCGCCTGAATATGGTGTACAGCAGCTCCTTAGTTGTTTATGGACGGGGTACTTTTGTTGTTACCGGAACAGGAAGTAAAACAGAGGTTGGTAAAATCGCCGATATGCTTTCCACAGCAGAGCAAAAGGAAACACCATTGCAGCAGAAATTAAACAGTTTCAGCAAGAAGCTTGGTGTCGGTATCCTTATTTTATGTATTGCCATTTTTGCTGTTCAGGCAGCACGCATCTGGTTCGGTGACAGCGATGCTGATACAGCAACGGCATTATTAAATGCCTTGATGTTCTCCGTTGCAATTGCTGTTGCAGCTATTCCCGAGGCACTACAATCTATTGTTACCATTGTTTTATCCGTTGGTACGAATAAAATGGCAAAACAGCATGCAATTATTCGTAAGCTTCCGGCTGTGGAGACACTTGGTTCGACACGTATTATCTGTACGGACAAAACAGGCACATTAACACAAAATAAAATGACAGTCACGGATGATTTTTTACCGTTTCATAAAAATGAGCGTTTACCTGAAAACCCCAATGATTGGGGGGAATCTGAGAAATTACTTGTTTATATTGCAGCACTTTGTAATGATTCCTATATTAATCAGGATGAACAGGAGATTGGAGATCCGACAGAAGTTGCGTTAATTCAATTTGCGGATAAACATGCTCACAGCTATCAGGAATTACGAAAAAAATATCCAAGAGAAGCAGAGCTCCCGTTTGATTCAGACCGTAAGCTGATGTCCACCGTACATCATATTGATGGGGAAAGACTGTTATTTGTTAAGGGCGGGCCGGATGTCATGTTCCATAGAGCCGGTTATGTGCTGTTGGATGAAGAAGAACAGCCGTTGACAGATGATTTGCTTGAGCGCTTTGAGGGAGCAAATGAAGACTTCTCCAATCAGGCATTGCGTGTACTTGCTTATGGTTATAAACGTTTGTCAGAAGATCAGACGGAGATTACTTATGAAGATGAGAAGGATTTTGTATTAGTCGGTTTAACGGCAATGATGGATCCGCCAAGAGAGGCTGTATATGGATCTATTGAAGAAGCCAAATCAGCAGGAATCCGGACAATCATGATTACAGGAGACCATAAAACGACAGCACAGGCAATCGGCAGAGATATCGGTCTGATGGGAGATAATGATATTGCCATTACAGGAAGAGAGCTCGATAAGATGTCAGATCAGGAATTAGAGGCCAAGCTTGAGCAAATTTCTGTTTATGCCCGGGTATCACCTGAAAATAAAATAAGAATTGTACGCGCCTGGCAGCAAAGAGGTGCGGTAACGGCAATGACAGGTGATGGAGTGAATGATGCTCCTGCTTTAAAACAGGCAGATATCGGCATTGCCATGGGAAGCGGTACAGATGTATCCAAAGATTCCTCTGCAATGATTCTGACAGATGATAATTTTGTTTCTATTGTTAATGCTGTTCAGGTTGGAAGGACCGTATTTGATAATATAAAAAAAGCAATCGGCTATTTATTTGCAGGAAACTTAGGCGCAATCATTGCTATTCTGTATGCTGTTATCTTTAATCTGCCAAATCCATTTACTGCCTTACAGCTCTTGTTTATAAACTTAGTAAATGATTCACTGCCTGCGATTGCACTCGGAGTAGAGAAATCTGAAGCAGGTGTTATGAAGCGGAAGCCGCGTCCGGTTAATGAAGGGATCTTTGCCGGTGGTACCCTGCAGACTGTTTTAACAAGGGGAATTTTAATTGCAGCTGCTGTTATTATTTCCTTCTATATCGGCCTGTCTCATTCAAATGAAATGGGAGTAGCGATGGCATTTACTACATTAATTATGTCACGTACGCTGCAGACCTTTGCAGCACGTTCGAATACGCAGACATCGGTTAAATTAGGCTTTTTCTCGAATAAATATGTAATTGGAGCTGTAGTATTAGGGTTTGTTTTATACTGCATTACCCTGCTGCCATTTGCCAGAGAGGTATTTAATATCCCTCCTGAATTTGGTTTAACAGAATGGGGAATCGCCACTGGTTTAGCTGTAGCCGGAGTAATTTGTATGGAAATTGCGAAAGTGTTTTTTAAAAAACCTTCAAAAGCTGAATAGATGATAAAGACCTTCTACATTATACCGTTTTAATGCGGGGTAGAAGGTCTTTATAATTATGAAGGCTGGTATGAATCCGTTTTACAGAATGGAAATATATCAAAAAGGAATTGGAAAACAAGCAATTTACAGGTATAGTAAATAATATTAATAAATCAGCTGCTTAAAATAAACTAAGAAAAAATTACATATTTGATAATTGAAAACTGCCAGTGGGAGGAGAAATGAACCGCAGATATAATGAATAAGAAATAGTGGTAATAGAAAGAAAGGGGCATACATAAAGCATGGCGTTTATTAGTGACTTCATTATTTATATAATTATGGCATGTGCCGTTATAGGTGCATTTGCAGCGATAAAAAATGCGGAGACAGGGCTTGGAAGAGAATTTATGGAAGGTTTTTATGTGATTGGCCAGATATTTGTTCCATGCGCTGGAATTATGGCTTCCATCCCCTACTTATCGCAGTTTATTTCCACGGTAATCGGCCCTTTTCTTAATCAATTTGGAATTGACTCTGCCATTGCAGCAACCTCCATGATTGCTGTGGATATGGGAGGCTATCAATTAGCGGACGTATTGGCTGAAACAAGGGAATCATGGATTATCGCCATGGTTATCGGTTATTTTTTAGGACCGACGCTTACGTTTTTGATACCGGTCGGACTAGCCCTTGTTAACAAAAAGGATTATAAATATATGGCCTTGGGTGTGATGGCTGGAATTTTAACCATCCCGGCAGGAATTCTGGTATCTTGTTTATTTATTGCCATTTCCAAACCGGAAATCAGAGAGGCTGTTTCAACGAATGCACCGTCTTTATACCCGTTATTGTTAAGCTTTTCGGAAATTCTAATTACAATGGTTCCGCTGATTATCTTTGTTCTTCTTTTGGCAATAGGCTTAAGACTGTATCCAGATAAGATGATCAAAGGCTTTTTAATTTACGGGAAACTTTTAGATACAGGTATTAAATTAGTTTTGGTGTTTTCCATTGTGGAGCACTTTACAGGCTTTTTCAGCTTTGTGTTTGGCGGCTGGGGATTCGATCCTATCATCGCAGATTCAGAGGATACCTTTAGAGCTCTAGAGGTCGCCGGCTATATCGGCATCATGCTTGCCGGCTCATTCCCGTTTATTTATTTGTTCAGAAATCTATTTGCAAAACCGCTTCAAAAGCTGGCAAAAGCTTTGGGGATGCAGGAAATCGGAAGCATGGGTCTGGTAGCATCCGTAGCAAATACATTGGCGATGTTCCATATGGTGAAGGACATGCCTGCCAAGGATAAGGTAATAAATATTGCATTCTCTGTCTGTATCGCTACTGTATTTGGTGATCATTTATCATTTACAGCCAATTTCCAGCCCAATTTAATTTTGCCGATTATGCTGGGGAAAATTGTGGCAGCTTTCCTTTCTGTTTATCTGGCATTTAAATTATCTGTTCCAAAGGCTGTTCAGCTAGAGAAAGAGGATGAACAGTAAGCGGAAAGTGAATAATTTTTTCAGGTGAAAACTAGTTTGTTTTTCGTGCTAATGTAAAGTTCCCGTTAATTTTTTGCGCAATCAGTAATTAAAAGTCCGGCTTCATGATATACTTAATTACTTAGAAAAAAATGAGGGCGGAGCATGTTAATGGATAAAGATTATTTTCAGATAAAGCAGGAGCAGGCAAAAGGGTATTTTCAAGCCTTGCAAGCTCAAATACAGCAAGAGGACTTTGCTTCAAACTTGATAGAGACGCTTCATAATTATCAACAGACGAAAAAGAGAAACTGGATAAATATCGATAATTGGAAGCATCAGCCGGGCAAAACATTTATTTCCCAGCTTACAAAAACGGGTCAGCTTGATTCCTATTTGGAGCGTAGTATTTCATATATCTATTTTCGCGACCTTGGCAGAGATATTACTTCGGAAGCAATGCAGAAAAGAATAGCTGTTGTTACAGAAGGTGTTAAAAATTATTTGAATAGTAAGGAACAGCAAGTACCTTTCCATGTTACAGAGCTGTATCAAATGGCAGAAAAAGAATCATTGGAAGAGGTTTTCTTTTGGGTATCCGATAGACTGAAGCATGTTTCAGCAATACTTCCTGATGGATTAGATAAAAATGAAGCGAAAAGAAAAATAATGAAAATTATAGCCGGGATCGTCATGCATGAATTTGAAGAATTGGATGACGAGCTGTCCAAAGAAACAAGAAGGAAGCTGTTAGATCAGGCTGTTCGTACAGGCTATTATTATGGTTTGACATATCCATTGATTGATGATGTTCTCGATGCGGATATGTTAACAGCAGCTGAGAAGAAGTCCTTTGCTTATTTTATCCGGCAAACATTATTAACAGGGGAAGTGCTTCCAGTAAAAGCGGATGACTGGCAGAATAAGCATTGGGATTTCATTTCTACAGTGCACGAGGAACTGTCAGAAGCATTTCATTATTTAAAGTCATGTCAGCCGGAAGAAAATAGACAGATTTTCCTGGAAAATGCTTATTTATTTTTCGAAGCACAGGAACTGGACCGGCAAAAGCGGTTAGATAATAACAATTATACAAATGAAGAACTGTATACATCCGTTATTTTAAAATCAGCTTCCTCAAGGCTGATTATCCGTTCTTTTAAACCTTTTTCAGAGGTCGAAAATATAGAAACAAATATGTTTTATTATGGGATATATAACCAGCTTGCTGATGATTTAACAGATTTAGAGGAAGATCTTGCAAATAATAATGTAACGCCATACACGTATTTTGTTACGTATAGTAAACAGGATACAGGCTTAATAAATCCCTTTGCCATGTATTGGTCCGTTATTTATTACTTTATCCATACGCTTTATCCGGGAAAGACAGAGATAAGAGATATTATTTTGGACCGGGCGATTAATGGTCTGAAGCGTCTGAAGGCAAGATTAGGAAAAGAACGTTATCAGGCTTTCAAAGAGCAATTTTCCTTTAATGCGGATTTTGACAAAGCTTTAGAAAAAATAGTAAACCGCAGTCACAATGTGGCATTCTTTGATAAATGGATTCGCGATCAATTTTTAGATACATTAAAACAAAATAAGCAATTAAAGATACAGTTCGTATCTAAAATGAAAGATATAAAAGAACAACTTGAAGAGCACCTTACCTTTGAATCGAAGGGAAATGCATTAAAAGAAGCAGCAAACTACAGCCTGTCAGGCAATGCCAAGCGTTTACGCCCGATTATGACATGGATCATGGCAAAGGAAGGGCTTCAGCTTCCCGATAATTTAATCTTGCCATTAGCAAAATCAGTAGAATTTATGCATACAGCCTCCCTAATTTTTGATGATTTGCCATCCCAGGATAATGCTTCTGCAAGAAGGGGTAAGCAGACATTACATGAAAAGTATAACCATGCAACAGCTGAACTGACCGGGCTCTGGTTAACACAGCGTGCAGTAGAGGAACAGGCTGTTATCAAGCATCAAGATCCCAATCGGCTTTTGGAGCTTATTGCTTACTCCACCCGGACAACGCAAAAAATGTGTCAGGGCCAATTCTTTGATCTGCATGCTAAAGGAAGCTCCTTAGCACTCAGCGAGTTAAGGCAATTATCGGTTTATAAGACCAGCCTCGGATTTGAAGCAGCGCTGATGATGCCGCTTATTATTGCCGGAGAGTCCGATGAGCGTAAGCAGGCCGTTAAGGAGTTAGCTTATCACGCGGGGATTGCCTTTCAAATTAAGGATGATTTATTGGATATAACAGGTGATGCGAAGCTGTTAGGTAAACATCCAGGCCAGGATCAACGGAACAATAGCTCGACCTTTGTTTCTATTCTGGGAAAAGAAGAGGCGCAGAAGGAAATGTGGAAACACTACCTGGAAGCGAGAAAAGAATTAGCAAAGCTTCCGGACATTCCCTTCTTTTATCAGCTGTTAGACTATTTGATATTACGTGATCATTGATTTTGATAGTTTAAGTAAATCCGGTTAAATATCACATTCTGTTTTATACTTATCACTAGTACATTTAATAATTGGTATTTTTATAGACTGGTAAAGATGTTCAATCTCTCCTTACCAGTCTAAATTTCATTACAAGCCAAATTCCCTTGGGTAGTCATCACGATTCATTGTATATATGATTTCTCCTGCCATATCTTCAAAATCGTCTGCATAGTTAGTTTGTTTAACAAAATTAGCGTTGCTTTCATCATCTTTATCCTCAAAAATAACATAATGGTTGGCTCCATCAACTTCCACTCGATAGTATCTGGTAGAATTCATAACTCCAGCTACATTTTGATTGATTTCAAATGTTTCTTCATTGCCGCTTTCATCAGTAATTGTTAAGATTTTTTCTTCGGAAAAGTGAAGCATTACATTTTCGCCTGTATCAGAAAGCGCATACCAATCACCGGCGTACTTATCTGATGGTTTACAGCTTGCTAATAGAATAAGCCCAAATAAAATGATTACTGTCTTGCTTAATTTACTTGTCATATGTAAATTTACCCCCTTATAAGAAATGCCGTTGATTAGCCTCTCTTTAATTATAAGTAATGCATTAATCTGAAACAAGGAAATATAGAGATAAAACTATTATATATAATCATTACTTGAATTTTTAAGATTCAGTAGTGCTTCCCATTGAGAATTCGGGATAATATCTTATTTAGAAAAGAAGAGAGGGATATGGATTAGAGCAATCCATTTTGAACAATTATGATTTAGATAGCAAAATATATGAGTATGGAATTAAACTCTCCAGCTTCGAGAAGCAGGGACTATGCTGTCACAGATATTTTTGTTCTTTACTAGTCTGGTATTGGCAGGCTGTAATAAAAAAGAAATTTCTGAAATGAATCCAAAAGATTTACCAGATGTAACGTCATTTCAGGATGAATTTACTCGGGAATTTATGGTATAGACGGAACCGGTAAAGGAAGGGTATTATTTAATGCAGTCAAAAACAGGAGAATATAAGATGTTATATCCAGAGGATGCAGAGTTAAGTAAAATACGGTATGATATGACAACCACAGATATAGGAGCTATTGAAAGGATTAGTTATGGAGGAGATTCTAAGGAGAAAGAATATTTATATCATGTACGTTTAATCTATGATTATGGAGATTTAGGCGGAGATGTAAATAGATTCAAAAATATTATGAGAGGTCATACGCACTACGATGGTGAATATGAAGTGATGGAATACGAAGATAAAACCATTCATTATGCCACAACAGAATATGTTACACGAGATGGAGAAGGAATAGCGTATCGTTATATAGGGATTATTCAATCAAATAACGCAGATCAAGCCGTTACTTATAATTATAACATTGTTACAGACTATGAAAATAATCTTGACTTAGATGCGTTAGAGAAAGAAGTACTGGAAATTATGGAATCAGTAGAATTTAAACAATAAGAAAAATTAAATTACATATACAATCAAATAGTTATCTTTTTAAATCATTTCGAACAAGCAGTAAGGAGAAAAAAGTAATGATGGGGAAAAATTTCTTTATATGGAACAGTCATCCCAATAGTACTGATTTTACTTGTGGGATTTATATTAATAGGAGGATGGAAATATTTTCTGCTGATTGCTGGGATAGTTGCAGCCGGTAAGCCGTTAAGCAAATTTTTATCAAATGCATGGGTGAACCCGATCTTATTTCTCCTATTTATAGCTGGGATGCACTATTTAATTCAAGATATCTATGTCACGATGATTTTTGCTTTTAGTTTAATTCTCATGAGATTAATCGAAATATTTATTAATAATAAGAAAATAGAAAGCGTATTAGCATTTATCGTCATGTTTTCGGCAGCACTTATCCTGGAATATTCGGAAGAGCTATTCCATAAAGAGGTGGAAGTATCTGAAGCAGAGGTCTATCCTGTTGAACAGGAATTTGAAGCAGTATATGATGTGGTCGAATATGCGGTTATTAAAATAGAAGAGAAGCCGAAGCGGATTACCTTACATTTTGCAGTAGAACGGGCTGATTCTATAGAAGAAATTGAGGAACTGGGAAAGAATTTTGCTGAAATGGTAAGTATTGAGATTAGCGAGACGCAAGAAATAGAAGGCTCTGATAAAGAGAGCTATGGAGATCTTTTTGTGGATTATGACCTGCGAATTATTATAAGGGAAGAAGAAACCAGAAAACTTTCAACGGGATCAAAAGGTACGAATGAAGCAGAAATCTCATGGTATGTATATGAGATAAACTACTAGCAGATGCAAACGATGAAAATATAATAATGACAGTTTCGCTGCTATATTAACATAAAAAAGAATTATACCTTACTCAATCTTTGATAGAGTATGAAATTTTACCAAAAAGAACAGCAAACTTCAGCAGTTTATGCATTACCCTCCGATTCTATGTTATTATTTTTCCATACATACTAAATATTACGAACAGTTATTTAAGAGTGATTTGAAGGTTTGGCTCTTTAATATGGATAGAATTTCTGCAAGGGAGCAGCTTTTGTCTGACTGGGAGGAGGGTGAACAGACATGCGAAAAAAAGACCTGCCACTAATGCTCCAAATGATGCTGTTCACCAGTGGATTAATCTGCTTTACGCTGCTTGTTACAGGAATACTTATTGGATATAATCAGGCGTCAGAAACAAAGGAAGCGCTTGCGGATAAAGCGAGTTTAAGTGCAAGTCATTTTGCCCGTATGCCTATTGTTGTTGATGCACTTGAAAAAGGGGAAGCTGGTGAGAGTCTCCGTTCCATCGCCGCTGAAGTACGTGAGAGTAATGATTTACAATATATTGTGCTGATGGATATGAAAGGAATCCGCCTGATGCACCCTGTTCCTGAACGGATTGGAGAACATTTTGTTGGAGGAGATGTAGACGCGGTGCTTGAAGGACAGCGCTATACCTCTGAGGCTGTTGGTACGCTGGGCCCATCCATGCGGGCTTTTGAACCAGTTTATAATCAAGAGGGAACGCAGATTGGTGCGATTTCTGTAGGAATTTCAACCAAGGTAATTAATCAGGCTGTGTGGGATAGCTTGAAAATCACTATTTTAGGAACTGTTTTAAGCCTTGGTCTCGGTTTGACAGGTTCCTATTTTCTAGCAAGAAGGCTGAAGAAAACATTGTTTGACCTGGAGCCTCAGGAAATTGCCTATATGATAGAAGAACGGGAAGCAATGCTGGACAGCGTGAGTGAAGGAGTTATTGCCATTAATGCAGAACATCAAATTATTATTGCTAATCCATCGTCAGGATTTATGCTGGAACGGGCAGGCTATCATGGAAATATTATTGGTGAAAAGATAATAGATGTCTGGCCGGAGCTTTCGCTGGAGGTATTATTAAACGGTGAAAAAGCAGTCTATGATAAATCTGTCCGCTTTGGTAATGCAGAAATGATTACGAATAGTGTTTCCTTTAAAGTGGATAAAAATGGTGTCGGCGCGCTTGTTACTTTTAGAGATCGAAATGAACTGGATGCCATTATGAAGAAGCTGTTCGGAGTGGAGTCCTATGCACATACGCTGCGGATGCAGACGCATGAGTTTATGAATAAGCTTCATATTATCGGTGCAATGGTTTATACAGAGTCCTATGAGGAGCTTGCGGAATATGTGGACAGCCTTTCGCAGATTTATCAGCGGGAGACTGGAATGATTTCCGCTCATATCGATGATGTTGCTATTGCCGGGTATCTTTTAACTAAATTAGAACGGCTGGAACAGCTTCAAATTGATGTAGATATCCAGGGGGAGAACAAATGGCCAAGTCTTTCTGATCCAACTGCTGTTGACCGTTGGATTACGATTATAGGAAACAGTCTGGAAAACGCAGTCGATGCAATGGTTGGACAGAAGGAAAAAAAGATTACGCTGGTTTTTGATGTTTTTGGTGAAGCGTTATTCTATGAAATTCGTGATAATGGAGCGGGTTTTAATGTTGAGAACTTACCCTCTATACTAGAGAAAGGTTATTCGACAAAAGGATTGAATCGTGGATATGGGATGACGATTATGATTAATGCGATTAAAGCAGGAAACGGAACCTATCATATTCAATCTAAAATCGGTGCAGGTACATGTTTACAAATTAAGGTGCCATATGAACATAATGATGAAGAGAGGAATAATTCAAAATGATACGTATAGCTATTATTGAAGATGAGCCGCTTATTTCTAAATTTCATCAGAAGTATATTGAAAAAATAGATGGTTTTTGCTGTGTTGGAAGTGTGGAAACAATTGAAGAAGGTATTAGGCTGGCGAGACAGCCCGATATTGATTTAATTTTACTTGATGTCTACTTACAGCAAAAAAATGGGCTGGATTTATTAAAGCAAATCCGCTTGGAAGAAATAAATGTAGATGTTATTTTAATCACCTCCGCCAATGACCAGCAATCATTAAAAACAGGCTATCGATATGGTGTGGTGGACTATCTTTTGAAACCATTTACCTTTGAGCGTTTCCAAGAATCCCTCTTACGTTATAAGCAAACAGTACGATTGGCAGAAGGAAAGGTCCATCAGGCAGAGGTAGATCGTTTATTTCATCCGCGTGAAAAGCCTGTTTTAAAGCCGGAGGACTTGCCAAAAGGAATTACAAAAGAAACATGCCGAAATATTCTAGCGGTAATGGTGGAGCATGAGGATTGGCTGTCGGCGGCAGATTTGAGCTCCTATGCAAAAATTTCACATGTTTCTTTACGTAAATATTTACGTTTTTTTGAGGAAAAGAAGCTGCTTGAAAAAAATGTGATGTATCATAGTTTCGGACGTCCGCTGCAGCAATATAAACTCTCCCGGGCAGGAAAAGACAATCTCCAACAATTTTAGTTTCGATTAGTTAAAAAATATATACAAACAAAATAAAATAGTCGAAAATAGGAGTGAGTTTTTAGTAAGCGTTTTCAAAACGGGAGGGAGTTTGATTCATGAACTATGTAACTTCGGCATGGCAGGAACTTTGGAAGCAGCATAAACGTACAAAGAATTTATTAAACATTTTTGCCATTCATAAAAATGTTGCTGAAAAAGAAAAAGATGTGGATAAACGTAGGCAAGCTTCTGCAACAAATAGCGCAGGCCAGGGACAATCTGGAAAATCAGGAAACGAGCCGCCTAAAGCGCCTTATGCGAAACCACAGCTTATAGGTTTGATTTTAGGACCATTATTATTTGTGTTGACAATGTTTTTTTTCCATCCGGAGGGACTGTCACCTGAAGGAAAAGCTGTTCTTGCTTCGACATTATGGATTGCAACATGGTGGGTTACAGAAGCGCTGCCGATTCCGGCTACTTCACTTCTGCCGTTGATACTGCTGCCAATGACAGGCGCATTGGAAGGTGGAGATGTAGCTTCAGCATATGGTGATGATATCATTTTTCTATTCTTAGGCGGTTTTTTTATTGCAACAGCTATGGAAAAATGGAACTTGCATAAGCGTGTGGCCCTTTTTATTATTTCAGTAATTGGAACAAGTGTACAGCGAATTTTACTTGGATTTATGTTAGCGACCGGCTTTATCTCCATGTGGGTGTCAAATACAGCTGCAGTTATGATGATGATACCAATGGGATTAGCAATTATTGCTCAGGTAGCAAGTGTTTTAAAGGGAACACCAGAGGAAAAGGAATTGCCAAAGTTTGAAAAGTCCCTTATTTTTGGTATTGGATATGCTGGAACCATTGGCGGTTTAGGGACATTGATTGGTACACCTCCAAATATTATTCTGGCAGGACAGCTTAAGACATTATTTGACGTGAATCTTTCTTTTGCAACATGGATGCTTTTTGCAGTTCCTGTGGTTATATTTATGCTTTTCTTTACTTGGTTATACTTAGGAAGAATTGCGTTTAAGACAACGATCAAGGAGCTGCCCGGCGGGAAAGAGTTAATTCAGAATGAGAGACATAAGCTGGGTAAGGTGGCTTATGAAGAGAAAATAGTAGCATTTGTCTTTCTTTTTGCAGCATTTATGTGGATTTCCAGAGAATTTTTTTGGTCAGAAGACGGTTTAATTTTTTATATTCCAGGAATTTCGGACGGAATGATTGCAGTAATTGCGGCAGTAATGTTATTTGGTATTCCAGCTAAAAGAGAACCCCGTGTCCTGTCATGGAAAGATTCGCGTGATATACCCTGGGGTGTACTATTACTTTTTGGAGGCGGTCTGGCGATTGCGGTAGGATTTACACAGACAGGTTTATCTGACTGGCTGGGGCAGCAGCTGACCGTTCTGGATGGATTACATTTACTTATCATTATTTCGGCAGCTACCCTGCTGATTATGGCATTAACTGAAATTACATCAAATACGGCAACAGCGACGATGATTTTACCGGTAGTAGGTGCATTAGCAGTTGCTTTAAATATTCATCCATTTGCATTGATGATTCCTTGTGCAATGGCAGCAAATTGTGCATTTATGCTCCCGGTCGGAACACCACCAAATGCCATTATTTTTGGTACAGGTAAGCTGAAGATTATCGAGATGGTTAAAGCTGGATTCTGGATCAATGTGGTAGCAACAATGATTATTGTATTAGCTGTCTATTACCTTGTTCCAATAGTTTGGGGAATTAATTTATCTATTCTTCCCGGAGAATTTAAGTAGATGAAGTAGATAAGAAAAAGAAATTCAGTAAAATAAGTTGGAAATATCCTTAAGAGCTGACAGTTTAAGGAACACTTAAAAAAACGCATTCATTCAAAAGACGAGTGGGTGCGATTTTTACTAAAATAAGTGTTTTTAAGATGTGCAACCTGCAGCGTTAAATAAAAATTTGTAATTGTGAGGAGATTCATGATGAAAAAGATAACGATTGCCAATATACCCGGAGACGGCATTGGGAAGGAAGTTGTCCCTGCAGCAACAGAGGTCTTGAACACGATAGCCGCTATTCATGGCGGATTAAAATTTGAATTTACCGAATTCCCCTGGAGCTGTGAATATTACCTGGAACATAATCAAATGATGCCTGATGACGGTATGGAAAGACTGCAGGATTTTGACGGCATTTTTCTGGGGGCTGTTGGAAATATAAAACTTGTTCCTGACCATGTGTCTTTATGGGGACTTCTTATTAAAATCCGTCGTGAATTTGAACAAGTGATTAATATTCGTCCTGCAAAAGTCATGAAAGGAGTAAAATCTCCACTTGCGAACGCGAAAGACTTTGATTTGATTATCGTTCGTGAGAATAGTGAAGGGGAATATAGCGAGATTGGAGGAAAAATTTACAGAGGAGAAGATGAATTAGCAATCCAAAATGCTGTTTTTTCAAGAAAAGGGACGGAAAGAGCAATGCAGCATGCCTTTCATTTGGCCTCTAAACGGAAAAAACGAGTAACAAGTGCGACAAAATCAAACGGAATTACTTATTCTATGCCATTTTGGGATAGTGTATTTGAAGATGTATCAAAGGGGCATCCTGAAATTAGTACTGATTCGCAGCATATTGATGCATTATCGGCATTCTTTGTGACACACCCTGAAAGGTTTGACGTTATTGTAGCAAGCAATTTATTTGGAGATATTTTGTCGGATCTGGGCGCTGGAATTATGGGCAGTATTGGCATCGCACCATCCGCAAATATTAATGTGAATGGGAAATATCCATCGATGTTTGAACCGGTTCATGGTTCAGCACCAGATATTGTCGGAAAAGGAATCGCTAACCCAATTGGTCAAATATGGACTGCCAAAATGATGTTAGATCATTTTGGAGAAGAAGAGCTTGGAAATACATTATTAGATGTAATTGAAAGTGTAACAGGTGATGGCTTCTTAACAGCTGACCTTGGCGGGAAGCATAGCACAAAAGAAGTTACAGATGAAATTATTAACGAGCTGAAAAAGATTGATAAAAAAGGATAAAAACATACTGTTGCTTTTATCATATACGTACTAAGTTCTAAACAGGAGGCTAAATAATGGGTGATAAATCAGAACTTAATTCATCAGAATTCAAACATGGATGGGCAAAGGTTAATAATATCAATCTGCATTATGTAGAGGCAGGAACAAATTCGTCCAAGCCTGTTATTTTATTGCATGGGTTTCCTCAAAGCTGGTTAACCTGGCGTTATGTGATACCCCATCTTATGAAGGAACATCTCGTTATAGCTGTTGATTTGCGCGGTTATGGTGACTCAGATAAGCCGGCTGGAACAAAAGGCTATGATAAGTCAACAATGGCTTCTGATATCCATGAATTAATCAAACATCTTAACCTGGAAAATGTAACTTTAGTGGGGCATGATCGTGGTGCCAGGGTTGCGAGGAGATTTGCGTTAGACTATCCTGATAAGGTTGCTGGTATCGGACTCATTGATATTCTTCCAATGGAATATCTTTATGATAAATTAACAGCCTCAGAAGCGGCTAAGAAATATTGGCACTGGACATTTCACCTTGTTCCTGATCTGCCGGAAGCACTTATACAGGGAAAAGAGGAAATATATCTTGAATTTCTGTTCAGACGTGCTCCAGGGCTCCTATCCCTTCTTAAATCAGATGGTTCGTGGGAAGATTACCTGCGTGTATGGAAACAGCCAGAAACGTACCGGGCTGCACTGAGTGATTACCGGGCCACACACGAGGTTGATTTACCGCAATATAGAGCGGAGAATGCCGCTGGCAAGCTATTAAAAACACCCACCTTTTTATTATGGGGAGAAAATGGCAACCTTGCCGGCCAGCCAGTGCTTGATATATGGAAAGAAGCAGCTCTTGATGTTCAGGGAAAGCAGCTCGGAAATTGCGGACACTATGTTCCAGAAGAGCAACCGGAGCCTGTTTCTGAGTATATTTTGAAATTTATCAGAGAGAATCAGAGGGGGTAATGTGAGCGAGTGAAGCTGATAAAGGGTTTCACCTTGTCGCCAGGCATATGAAACTTCTTTATAAATGGATTAAAAATATTTCCTCTTAGTTGTAGCGTTCATTTTAAGTGAACAATAATTTGCTGCCTTTTCAGAACCTGTCTTTATATTTTTAATGCTGGAAATCTAACTATAATAATGTGAAACGCCCGGGGTTTTCACTTTTAACCGCCGGGCGTCAACAGCTATATCAGTGATTTATAACCGAACCTAAGAACGATTTCTGCGATGTCTTTCTTTGCCGCCCTTCATGGCATTTAATTCTTCTTTACTTTTCTTCTTTTTCTTTTTACCTTTATCTACACTCATTAAAATACTTCCTTTTTGATTAGTATGAGCTAAAAAAGATAATTTATTTGTATTTCCTGTTGACATGTTCTTTATAAAGAACTAATATATAAATTATACAAGCAGATAAATTTTTTTGGACATTACGTTCTTTATAAAGAACGTCAAATTATAATATGAAAAAAAGGTTAGGGGTGATTCCAATGAATAATAATTTTCATAGCTATGATGAACAAAAAAATATAAAAGAGATTGATCTGAAACAGTATTTTATTTTAATTAAAAAAAGATTTTGGATTATTATCATTATTACGATTATCAGCACACTGACCGGCTACTATTTCAGTAATCATGATAAAGCACCTATTTACGAGACATCTACCAGAATGATTCTGGGGTCCGGCAGTGAGGATATGAATACACTCATGGTTATGATAAAGGACCCGATTGTCATGGAAGGAGTTGGCGAACAATTACAATTAGAAAGATCAGTTAATGCAATGGCAGATCAAATTACCGTTTCTCAAGTGGATGAATCACAGGTAGTACAAATAACCGTAACGGATTCGAATCCAGAGATAGCAGCTCAAATTGCAAATGCAACAGCCACAACGTATAAAAAGGAAATGGGGAATATATTAGGGTTTAATGAAGTACAGCTGTTATCAGAGGCAAAACCCGGTGCCGTTCCAATTAATCAAACATCCAGCAATTTAACAATCATCACTTTTGTATTCGGACTTATCATTGGAACCGGATTTGTTTTTCTCTTAGATTCACTGGATGTAAAAATAAGAAAGGAAAGCGATGTCGAGGCGTTATTAGGAGTTCCAGTTTTAGGTACGATATCCAATATGAATAAAAGAAAATTTGCAGCCAAGAAAAAAAGTCGGAAAATAAAGCTGATAAAGGGGAGAAAAGTTGGTGTTAAACAAAATACATAACCATAACATAAATAAACTGCATTTACTGGCTTATTCCAATCCAGATTCCACCATATCGGATCAATTCCGGGCAATACGATCAAATATACAATTTTTGCGGGAGAAAAAGAAAAATTCTATTTTACTAATTACCTCGCCCGAGGATGGAGAAGGGAAATCAACAGCTACTGCTAATTTAGCAGTGTCGATGGCCAGGCAGAATGAAAAAGTTCTGCTCATTGATGCAAATTTAAGAAGTCCTATTTTGCACACAACTTTTAGAATGCCAAATTCAAATGGTTTATCCAATATTCTTAAAGGACTGTCAAAATTAGAAGAAACCATTTACCGTACTGATGTTCCACATTTAGATATCATCACAGCAGGTCCTGAAGTTTTCAATCCAGCAGAAGTTCTTGAAAGCAACGCTATGAAAAAATTATTAAGTAAACTGGACAGCCAATATGATATGGTTCTGATTGATTCGCCTTCTGTATTACAAACAACCGAAACAAGGGTAATTGCCAACCAGTGTGAAGGGGTTGTTCTCGTATTAAAACGGGGAAAAACAGAAACTGAAAAAGCTGTAAAAACAAAACGGGTACTCGATTTGGCAAACGCAAATTTAATTGGTGCTATTTTAAACTAATTATATTTTTTTATCACTTTGTTCGTTATAAAAAATATATTGATGAGAATTATATCGGTGATGTCATACTTACCGTTATCAATGTAGGCACTCGGCTATGCTGTGGGTTGAATCAACCTTAGACGCGTTCGTTGTCAATAGTATAGTGTGAGGGCGGGTTAGATGCCCAAATATATACATATAATGAAACATGATTTAGTGGGAGTTTTACATCCGTTTTTCGTGATAAATAGTCATCATGTATATACAAAAGAAAGGAGGAGCAGATAATGACACATCGACAGCGAATATCCTTATTTATTATTGTTGATTCCTGCATTGTGCTATCAGCAATTTACTTTGGTATGTCTCTATTAAGTTCTTCAACTCCTCAGCTAAATATCTCAATGTTAATAGGCAGTCTTGCTATATTATTATCACATCACTTGTTCTCAATAAAATATAAACTTTATAAAAAGCATTGGGAATATACGAGTATTCAGGAGTTATTAATTATTTTAAAAATAGTTACTTATTCTATACTGACGGCAATCCTTGTTCATTATATATTTATACAGGAACTGTCCTGGAAATTATTTGTTGTAGCCGGGCTTCTTCATCTATTCTTCATTGGCGGCTCCCGTTTAGTCTGGAGGATATACCGCGATACTATCCTGAATAAATCAGAAAACAAAATCCGTACATTGATAGTTGGAGCCGGTTCAGCTGGAACAATGATTGCCAGACAGCTGTTAAAGAAGAATGAAGGAAGTTTACGGGCAGTTGCTTTTATTGATGATAGCCCCAAAAAACAACATCTTGATATTTTAGGGCTGCCTGTTGTCGGCGGTGTAAATCAAATAGAAAGTATCGTGGAGAAATATAAAATTGAACATATTATTATCTCTATACCGTCTTTAAGCAGGAAAGAATTAAATACAATATTCCAGGAATGTGCAAAAACAAAGGCAAAAACACAGGCTTTGCCTCACTTGGAAGACTTAATCACCGGGAAAATTTCTATTAATGAATTCAGAGATGTTCAAGTAAAGGATTTACTTGGCAGAGACCAGGTAGAAATGGACATGGAAAGTATTTCAGATTATATTTCAAATAAGATTGTCCTGGTTACTGGTGCAGGAGGATCGATTGGCTCTGAAATTTCGAGACAGGTTGCAAATTTCAAACCAGCTCAGTTAATTTTACTGGGACATGGTGAAAATAGTATTTACTCTATAGAAATGGAGCTCAGGGATGTATATCACGGTAGTGAAATGGAGTTTATAACGGAAATAGCAGATATCCAAGACGCAAAAAAAATGCTGTATATTATGCACAAGTATAAGCCTGATGTTGTCTATCATGCTGCTGCTCATAAACATGTGCCGTTAATGGAGCGTAATCCGGAAGAGGCTGTGAAAAATAATATTATCGGGACAAGAAATGTTGCTGAAGCAGCTAGTAAAAACAATGTTGGTATTTTTGTCATGATATCGACGGATAAAGCAGTAAACCCGACCAGCGTAATGGGCGCATCCAAACGATTAGCTGAAATGATTGTTCAAGCTATGGACAGGCAGAGTAATACAAAGTTCGCAGCAGTCAGGTTTGGAAATGTTCTGGGCAGCCGTGGAAGTGTGATCCCCTTATTTAAAAAGCAAATCAAAAATGGTGGACCAGTGACGGTAACACACCCGGAAATGGTCCGTTATTTTATGACGATTCCAGAAGCATCCCGACTTGTTATTCAAGCAGGAGCTTTAGCAAATGGCGGAGAGATATTCGTTCTGGATATGGGAGATCCGATAAAAATAATCGATCTTGCCAAAAATCTTATCAAGCTGTCCGGCTATTCTCTAGATGATATAGAGATTAAATACACGGGGATTCGTCCTGGTGAAAAGCTTTATGAAGAATTACTTCAGGAGAATGAAGTGCATAACAACCAGGTATACCCCAAAATATATGTAGGTAAGCCAACAAATATCTATATAAATGAAATCGATGAGATTATTACAATATTTGAAGACATAGATTCTGATGCACTGAGAGAGCGGTTATTGAACGTAGCAAATAATGTAGTCATGAAGGAACTGCAGGCAGTGAGTATATAAAAAATAAAGTATTAAGAGGATATTTGTTTGAACATAGAAGAAGATGGGCTAAAAAACGAAAGGGGTGAGCTTTAATTGTCTAAGAAGATACTATTTTGTGCTACAGTAGATTATCATTTTAAAGCTTTCCATTTACCATATATGAATTGGTTTCAAAAACAGGGCTGGGAAGTTCATGTGGCTGCAGCGGGAAATATTAATTTACCATATACAGATAAACAATTTAAAATTTTGATTCAGCGTTCCCCTTTTCATCCATCAAATATGAAAGCATATAAACAACTAAAAAGAATCATTAATCAAAATAGCTATTCAATAATTCACTGTCACACACCATTTGGAGGGGTACTTGCCAGGCTGGCTGCCAAGGAAACAAGGAAAAGGGGAACAAAGGTTATCTATACAGCGCATGGCTTTCATTTTTGCAAAGGGGCACCCTTACAAAATTGGCTGTTTTATTATCCAATAGAAAGGATGCTGTCAAGGTATACGGATACACTGATACTGATTAATCAGGAGGATTATCATTTAGCAAGAACACATAATTTTAAAGCGGGGTCTATTGAACATGTACACGGGGTCGGCATAGATATAGAGAAATATAAGCCTGTACATGAACAGAAAAAGAGAGAATTAAGAAAGTCATTTGGTTATAAAGCCGATGACTTTTTATTATTTTATGCAGCAGAATTCAATAAAAATAAAAACCAGCAATTACTATTGCATGCTTTAGCTTTGTTAAAGGATAAAGTTCCAAATACAAAGCTTTTACTTGCCGGGAAAGGGGCGTTATTAAAAAGCTGTCAGCAGCTGGCACATCAATTGGGCGTCAGTGGGATGGTTGATTTTCTCGGATTTCGAAAAGATATTGAGCAAATTCTCCCGATGTGTGATATAGGAGTGGCATCCAGCTTAAGGGAAGGATTGCCAGTTAATATGATGGAGGCAATGGCTTGTGGTTTACCGGTTGTAGCAGTAGATAACCGGGGGCACCGGGAACTTATCGAAAATGAAAAGCATGGCTGGATTATCTCAAATCCAAATGCTGTTAAGTTTGCCAACAAATTAATACAAGTCTCCAATATGGCTGAACCTGGACTTACGCTTGGAAAGTGCGCCAGGGAAAAGATTGTATCATCCTATACAGTAGATAAAATACTTATGGAAAAAAGAAAAATTTATGAAAAACATATGGAGAAAAGGGGGGAAGTTCATTGGGCAGTCCATTAAGAGTATTACATGCAGTGGTTAACATG
Organism: Oceanobacillus sp. FSL W8-0428; assembly: GCF_038004405.1. NCBI lineage: Bacteria > Bacillati > Bacillota > Bacilli > Caryophanales > Bacillaceae > Oceanobacillus > Oceanobacillus sp. FSL W8-0428. The sequence continues at coordinate 4,853,594 of NZ_JBBORB010000001.1, read as the reverse complement.
AACCATGGCGGTGCAGAAACCCTCATTATGAATCTGTACAGAAATATAAACAGAGAAAAAGTTCAATTTGATTTCCTTACCTGTAAAGCGGGACTGTTTGATAAAGAAATTGAAGCGATGGGCGGAAAAATTTATCGAATCCCCTATCTTACAGAAGCAGGACACTTCGGTTATCTGCAGGCATTAAATACATTCTTTACGGAACATAAAACGTATAAGATTATTCATTCCCATATGGATAAAATGAGCGGATTTGTTATACGGGCAGCAAAAAAAGCCGGTATTCCAGTTCGGATTGCACATAGTCATAACACACAAAGTGAAGGGCATTTATTTATAAAAATGTATAAGTGGTATGCCGGAACATTTATCAGACCAAATGCGACACACCTATATGCATGTTCACAAGCAGCAGCAGAATGGATGTTTATATCTGAAGCGAAGCAGACATTTATTTTAAACAATGGTATTGAGATAGATAAATTTAAATATTCAAATATAAAAGGAAGCTTATTAAGGGATGCATTCAATATTACGGAAGAGGCATTCGTTCTTGGTCATGTTGGCAGATTTCATGAACAAAAGAATCATAAATTTATCATCAATCTATTTTATATTTTAAATAAAGAAATGGAAAATTTGCATCTTGTATTCGTTGGGGACGGCCCTTCCAGAAAGGAAATGGAGAGAAAAGTTAAAGAGCTGAAACTGGATAAAAAAATAAAATTTCTCGGGGTAAGAGATGATATTTCCGACTTGCTGCAGATGTTTGATCTCTTTATATTTCCATCTTTTTTTGAAGGATTACCAGTTACACTTGTTGAGGCTCAAGCCTCCGGACTGCCATGTATTATATCTGATTCTATTACAGAGGAAGTGGATCTGAACTTAGGGCTGATCCATCGATTATCCATATCCGATAAAGATTTGTGGATACGAAAGGTCAAGGAATTAAAAAAAGAACCTCCTTCCAGAGAAATTGTAAAGGAACACCTGGTAACGAAAGGGTATGATATCAAGTATACAGCTGCAGACCTCCAAGCAAAGTATTTATCGGTGGGAGGGAGGTAATATGAAGAAGCTTACTATTTTTACTCCTGCTTTTAACAGAGCCTACTGTCTGCATCATTGCTATGAGAGTTTAAAAAGACAAACGTGTAAAGATTTTATCTGGTTAGTGATCGATGACGGCTCAACAGATAATACGAAGGAACTGATTGAGACATGGCAGGAGGAAGAGAAAGTGGAAATAAATTACTGCTGGCAGAAAAATCAGGGAATGCACGGAGCACATAATACAGCATATGAAAAAATAGATACAGAATTAAATGTGTGTATTGATTCCGATGATTATATGCCAGACGATGCAGTAGAAAAAATCCTCGCCTTTTGGGCGGCTCATGGTAATGAAAAAATCAGTGGACTGGTCGGACTAGATGCTGATAAGGATAATCAAATCCTTGGAACAACACTTCCAAAGCATCTCAAGCAGGCTACCTTATTTGATTTATATTATAAGCATGGAGTAACAGGAGATAAAAAGCTGGTTTACCGCACAGCATTAACTAAAAAATATCCGTACCCTATTTTTGAAAGTGAGAAATATGTAGGACTGGCATATAAATACTATATGCTCGATAAAGATTATGAATTGCTATTAATGAATGAAGTCATCTGTCATGTGGAGTATCTTGCAGATGGCTCATCGAGAAATATGCTGAAACAATATCATAATAACCCGCTAGGCTTTTCCTTCTACCGTAAGGAGCTGATGAAGCTGCCCTTTGCTGATACAGCATTTAAATTCAGACAGGCAATCCATTATGTATCCAGTAATTTAATCAGCAAAAACGGAGCATTTATCAAAGAAACACCGGAAAAAATACTTACAGCCTTGGCTTTTCCTTTAGGATTTTTATTATATTTATATGTTTTATCAAAAAACAGGAGAGTGAACGTGTGATTTTAGTGGAAAGGATATAGCAAATGACTTTACTCTGGATCAATCTTGCTATTGTTTTTCTCTGTGCTTTATCTGCAAGATATTTTGCAAAACTCGTGTCGATAACAAATTCAGGTTTAACTATTCATATAAAACCCAATAAACTGCTCGTATTTGGAGCTCTCCTGTCACTTATACTGGTTTCAGGCCTTCGTGCCGGAATAGGGGATACATTTAATTATCGAAATATATTTGAAAAGAACGATTTTACCTGGGAGTATATTACCTCTGAAAAAGATATTGGGTTTGGTATCCTGCAAATGATTATAAAAAACTATATATCAGCTGATTCACAGATGCTGATTTTGATTACAGCGCTGATAACCAATCTTCTTATTGTCCTTGTTTTATACAAATATTCCAGGCTGATGGAATTAAGTTTATATGTATATATAACAGGAGGACTATTTTTAGTTTCGATGAATGGTATGAGACAACTGCTGGCCGCAGCAATTGCATTTACGGCAATTAAATTTTTAATCGACGGCAGTTTTTTTAGGTATGCACTTATTGTTATTTTTGCTTCATTCTTTCACCAAAGTGCGTTAATACTGCTTCCAATGTACTTTCTGGTAAGATTTAAAGCTTGGTCTAAAACGGCAATTGTCTTTATTTCATTTTCAGTAATTGTGGTACTTGGATATGAACAATTTACGGCTTTATTATTTACAGCATTGGAGGATTCACAGTATAGCGCCTACGATGAATTTGCGGAAGGCGGGGCTAATATTATCAGGGTTGTAGTGGAAGCAAGCCCTCTTTTTGTTGCGTTTTTAGGAAGAAAGAAGCTTCAAAAGATCTTTTCTGATAGTGATTTTATTGTAAATATGTCTCTGGTCGGATTGGTGTTTATGGTTTTTTCAACACAAGAGTGGATTTTTGCCAGGGTATCAATCTATTTTCAGCTTTATCAGCTTATTCTTATTTCCTGGCTGCCTAAGCTATTTAGAGAGAAGGATCAGAAAATTATTTATTTGATTCTGATCATCAGTTATTTTGCATTCTACTATTATGAAGCTGTCATTACGTTAAAAATAAATTATGTAAGCGATTTTTTAACCTTGTGACGAGGGAGGGAAACAAATGGAAGTTCTTGTGACTGGCGGTGCCGGTTATATTGGAAGCCATACATGTGTAGAGCTGATAAACGAAGGTTATGACGTTATTGTTCTGGATAATTTCTCAAATAGCAGCCCAATAGCATTACAAAGAATAAAAGAAATAACAGGAAGAGAGCTTAAAATATATCAAATAGACCTTTTGGATAAAGAGAATGTGGGAAAGGTATTCTCTGAGAATCAAATAGATGCTGTTATTCATCTTGCAGGTTTAAAAGCGGTAGGGGAATCCATATCTGTTCCATTGCAATATTATCAAAATAATGTCCTGGGCAGTCTCCTATTATTTGAAGTGATGCAGCAATTTTCCGTGAAAAATCTTGTATTCAGCTCCTCGGCAACAGTGTATGGTAACCCTGAAAAAGTTCCTGTAACGGAGGATACGAAACTGGAAGCAACAAATCCATACGGCCGAACAAAACAAATGATAGAAGAAATATTAAAAGATATGGCTTATTCCGATCCGCTCTGGAGTATTGCCTTATTGCGATACTTTAATCCGATTGGAGCACATGCCAGCGGTCTTATTGGTGAGGATCCGGGTGGGGTGCCCAATAATCTGATGCCGTATATTTCACAAATTGCAGTCGGGAAAAGAGAGCAGCTCGAAGTATTCGGAAATAACTATTCTACAGAAGATGGCACAGGTATCAGAGATTATATTCACGTAGTTGATCTGGCAGTCGGGCATTTACGGGCATTAGAACAAGTTCAAAAAGGAATAGGAGCAGAAGCTTATAATTTAGGAACAGGGAAAGGACACAGTGTTCTTGAGGTAATAAAAGCTTTTGAAAAAGTTTCCGGAATCCGGATTCCTTATAAATTTGTACATCGCAGACCGGGTGATATCAGTACCTGTTATGCGGATCCGGCGAAAGCACAGAATCATTTAAATTGGGTGGCGATGAGGGGAATAGAAAAAATGTGTGCAGATACATGGCGATGGCAGAAAAATAATCCTGATGGATACAGCTTTATAAGTAATCATAAAACACCGGTGGAGGCAGACATCGGTGTTTTTTATGGATAGATTATGGTGAATAAAATGAAAATTCGCAGGGATGGTATGTACAGAAAATATGTAAAGAGACCGATGGATGTCATATTAGCTTCAATAGCTATTATTATTCTCAGTCCGCTGTTATTAATAATAGCTGTTCTAGTTAAAGCGAAACTTGGCAGTCCAGTTTTGTTTAAGCAAAAAAGACCTGGACTTCATGAAGAAATCTTTTGGATGTATAAGTTCAGAACGATGACGGAGGAGAAGGATGGAAATGGGAATCTGCTTCCTGATCATGACAGACTGCCCAGGTTTGGCAGATTACTCAGATCTACATCTCTTGATGAACTGCCGGAGCTTTTTAATATCGTAAAAGGCGATATGTCGATTATCGGTCCAAGGCCTTTATTGGTGCAGTATTTACCTTTGTATAACCCACACCAGAAACGACGCCATGAAGTACGGCCGGGATTGTCCGGCTTGGCTCAAATCAATGGAAGAAATGCAATCAGCTGGGAGGATAAATTTCAACTCGATGTGGAGTATATAGAGAATATCAGCTTTTTAGGGGATTGGAAAATTATTCTGATAACGATAAATAAAATCCTCATAAAAGAAGGTATTCATCAGGAAGAACAAGCAACTGTTCAATATTTCACAGGAGATTCGGAGGATGTATAAATGAAAATAATTTTTATGGGAAGAAAAAAATATGCAGCAGAGCTCATAGAGTGGACGTTAAGCCAAGGGGTGGAAATTGCAGCAGTTGTTACCGATTCACATTTTCCTAATTCACCAACTGCTCAAAAAGCTTCTGAATTAAGAATTCCTATTATTTCAATGGAAGAGGCAGAAAATATCCTATATGAGCCAGATCACCAAATTGATTTGATTATTTCTTATCTGTTTTGGAAAAAGATAAAGGAACCGTTAATCAGCGGGCCGTCATATGGCTGCATTAATTTTCATCCAGCTTTATTACCTGAATGGCGGGGAACAGCCGGGTATAATATGGCAATCTTAAATAAACTTCCAAGGTGGGGTGCTACTGCACATTACGTAGATAGTGGAATAGATACTGGCAGTATTATACGTACTTTTAAATTTAATTTTGATTATCGAATGGAGACAGCAGCAAGCTTAGAAAAGAAGACACAGGAAATTCAGGTAGAACTATATAAAAGTGTACTTTTAGATGTTATATCCCAAGGACGGCTGGCCTCAGTCAAACAGAATGCTAAACAGGGAAGATATATTACCAGAGTTGAAATGGAGGAAATGAAAGAAATTGATTTAATCAAGGATGATATAGATTTAAAAATCAGAGCCTTTTGGTTCCCGCCATACAATGGTGCCTTTATTGAAGTAGAAGGAAAAAAATATACGTTAATTAACGATTTTATCCTGAAACAGCTAATGAACAAAGATAGCACCGCAAATGTTGTAACTTCCGAAAGAAATCTTGTAAAGAATTAATAAAGGTTGTAAGAAAAACCAAGAAAATCACTTGATCTTTAAAACATTGGTGTTCTTGCCAAGGAGATGTCCGCTACGACGGTTTTCGATGGGAAGAGTAATCGCAGTCCCAGGAAGTCGCTTTCCGCGGGCAACGCCTCAGTCTCCTCGGAAGAAGACCACTTCCTGCGGGGTCTTCACCTGTTGCTTTTCCCGCAGGAGTCGACTTCCCTTCGCTCCCATCTATGAAGAAATATGTTTCATTTGCTTTCTTTCAAAGAAAAGAAGCTGATTCTAGCGAAGGTTTTTGATGGGACGAGTAATCGCAGTCCCAGAAGAAATATACGGAGACTCCTGTGGGAGTGCGCAAAACGGAAAAGGAAGTTCGGTTAAGTTCGTCGCGACGTCCTGTCTCAGGCACCGAACTGACATACATCCTGTATGCCTCCAAAGTGTACTTCTTTTTTTCGAGGAGGCTGAGCTCAAGCCCACGGAAAGCGTAGTATATTTCTGGGGTTGCGATTACTCACCCCATCAAAACCGTTGGAGCGGCTATTCTTCATCTTATATCTATACTTTTTTATTTTTTTTAAAGGGAGCTGTTTTTATTGACCCAATCTAGAATCTATTTGTCCCCGCCGCATATGAGCGGAAACGAACTTCAATATATAAAAAGCGCCTTCGAATCAAATTGGATTGCGCCATTAGGGCCGAATGTAGACGCATTTGAAAAGGAAATAGCGGAAAAAACAGGGGCAAAAGGAGCTGTTGCAGTAAGCTCAGGGACTGCAGCAATCCATTTGGCTCTTTCTTTATTAGGTGTAACAGAAGGCGATACAGTATTCTGCTCTACATTAACCTTTGTTGCAAGCGCAAATCCTATTTTGTACCAGGGAGCAAATCCAGTTTTTATTGATTCTGATCCAGAATCCTGGAATATGTCTCCAAATGCTTTAGAAAAGGCATTGAGAGTGTCGGCTTTTGAAGGTAAACTCCCGAAAGCAGTCATTGTTGTTGATTTATATGGACAAAGTGCAAGAATGAACGAAATTGTCTACTTATGTAATGAATATGGCATTCCCATTATTGAGGATGCAGCGGAATCATTAGGTTCACTTTATAAAGGAAAGGCCAGCGGTACATTTGGTGATTATGGTATCTACTCCTTTAATGGCAATAAGATTATTACAACCTCCGGCGGCGGAATGCTTATTTCAAATAATATGAAAGCGTTGGAAAGAGCAAAGTATCTTGCAACACAGGCAAAAGATCCTGCTCCACACTATCAGCACAGTGTAGCTGGCTTTAATTATCGTATGAGCAATCTGCTGGCGGGTGTCGGCAGGTCACAATTGAAGGTTTTGGATGACAGAGTGAGGTTAAGAAGAAAGGTATTTAATATGTATTTTCAAGCTTTATCAGATCTGCCGGGAGTAAAGTTTATGAAAGAGCTGGAAGATACACAAAGCAACCGCTGGTTAACAACACTGACGATTGATGACAGAAAAGCGGGAATTACAGCAAAGCAAATTTTAGATGCACTGAATAAGCAAAATATAGAAGCCCGTCCAGTTTGGAAGCCGCTCCATTTGCAGCCGCTTTTTAAAAGGGCAAAATACTTTATGCATGATGAAGGAGGATCTGTTTCAGATAAATTGTTTGAAACCGGAATATGCCTTCCATCAGGCTCCAGTTTAACAGAGGTGGAACAGCACCGGGTAATAAGATGTATAAGAAATATATTTGACAGCACCATTCGTAAAAGGGTTGAGATGAAATTACAAGAATATGAGGTATAAGTCATGATTGGAGAGAAAATCAAAAAAATACGAAAGTCCAGAGGGCTGACTTTATCAGAATGTGCAAAGCGTGCAAATATATCAAAATCTTATTTAAGTAATATTGAACGAAATTTAAACCAAAATCCATCCCTGCAAATTATCGAAAGACTGGCAGGTGTATTGAATGTGGAGGTCAATACGTTCATCTCAGAAGAATCACGAATAGGACAAATACCAGAAACAAAATGGCTGCAATTTGTAAAGGATCTTAAGCAGTCAGGTGTAAAAACAAATGACTTACAAGCGTTTAAGACAGTAATTGAATTTGCAAAATGGCAGCAGGAGAATTTGGATAAAAACGATAAAAGCAGGGGATGAAGATGAAAAGTCCTGAGAAAATGAAAGTATTACAAATTGTTGGTGCTATGAACCGGGCTGGGACAGAAACGATGTTAATGAATTTATACCGGAATATAGATAGTGAAAAAATCCAATTTGATTTTATCTCTTACAATCAGGAAGAAGCACATTATGATCAGGAAATAAGAGAATTGGGAGGGAGGATTATCCGGCTAAAAAAAACGAATTCCGTTCTCGAACTCTATCATGTAATAAAGAAGTATGGACCTTATGACGCTGTTCATGCACATACCTTATTTCATTGTGGACTCTCCATGATTGCAGCACGATTGGCAGGTATAAAGGTAAGAATTTCCCATGCACATACAACGCTGGATGACAGTGAAGGGCTGCTTAGAAAGCTCTACCTTAAGTCGATGCGTTTTTTTATTTCTCAATATTCAACAGATCTGTTGGCATGCAGTGAGGCAGCTGGGAAATATTTATTTGGAGAAAAAAGAAGTGCAGGTTCAAAGTACACATATTTTCCCAATGCCATCGACTATTACCCATATTTGAAAAGGCCAGAAAACAAAGTAAATGAATTTCTGCTCCAACAGAAGCTGGGGAAGAGTATCATCATTGGACATATCGGCAGATTTATAGAAGCAAAAAATCACATATTCTTAATAGAGGTGATGAAAAAAGTCATTCAAAGAGATAAGCAGATGAAACTATTATTCGTAGGAGATGGAGATTTACGCGGTGAGATAGAAGCCACTGTATTAGTAGAAGGACTGGAAGAAAATATCCGCTTTGCCGGCTTAAGAGAAGATATTCCTACAATGCTGCATAGTATGGATGTATTTGTATTTCCATCTATTTATGAAGGCTTAGGGATGGTCCTGCTAGAGGCGCAGGCAAGCGGGGTTCCTTGCATTGTTTCAGAGGCCATTCAGCCGGAAGCGGATCTTCATATCGGTCTGCTTACCAAATTGCCTCTATCGGATCAACCGGATGTATGGGCAGATACGATTATTGCAAAAGCAGGGCAAAAAGAACGGAATCAGACTGAAATCAGAAATGGATTTGAAAATAACGGTTATTCTATAGAGCAGGCAGTTCATCAATTACAGAAAATTTATCAATATAATGAGGTCGATAAACGTGGAAAATATATTGATAGCTTCCTTTGATTTGGAGGTAGGAGGAGTCGAGCGCAGCCTGATAAGCATGTTAAATAATTTTAATTATACAGACTATCACGTTGATGTTATGCTGTACAGCCATACTGGCGATTTTATGAATCAATTACCAGCACAGCCCAATCTTCTGAAAGAGTCAGATAGCTATAAAACGTTTCGGATGTCTATCAAGGATACATTTAAAGCAGGATATTTAACTATCGGGTTTGCCCGTTTACTGGCGAAGTATAAAGCTGCAAAGAATCAAGGCTCAGAAAAGGGCTATAAACAAATGCAATATATGTGGAAGTATGCATTGCCATTTTTACCGAAGCTGGATGCAGCATATGATGTGGCAATAAGCTATTTATGGCCGCATTATTTTGTGGCAGAAAAGGTTGAGGCTAAGATGAAAATTGCGTGGATACATACAGACTTTTCTGTAGTGGAAACCGATGAAACAGTCGATATAAGCATGTGGATGAAATTCGATTACATTATTGCAGTTTCCGAAGAATGTAAAAAGGCATTTATAAATAAATATCCTATTTTAAAGAAGAAAGTTACTGTTATCGAAAATATTACTTCACCTGATCTTATCCAAGCATTAGCAGCAGAAAAGCTTGAAAATCCAATGATTTACGATAATCGTTTTAAAATCATTACCGTAGCCAGATTATCTCATGCAAAGGGTATTGATAATGCAGTCCGGGCACTGAAACTTTTAAAAGAAAGAGGCTATCACAACCTTGCCTGGTATGCTGTCGGCTATGGTGGAGACGAGAAAATGATTCGAAGTCTTATATCTGATTATAAACTTCAGGATAACTTTTATTTGTTAGGAAAAAAAATCAATCCATATCCATATATGAAGGAAGCAGACCTTTATGTTCAACCCTCCCGCTATGAAGGTAAGGCAGTAACGGTCAGTGAAGCGCAAATTCTTGCAAAGCCGGTGCTGATAACAAATTATTCTACTGCTAAAAGTCAAATTCTGGAGGGATATGATGGGATGATTTGTGAATTATCTGTTGATGGTTTAGCGGATGGTATAGAGGAACTGTATCATAATTTAAAATTAAGGAAGAAATTAGCTCATCATTGTTCCAGGTCCAATTTTAATAATTCTACCCGCGAATTAAGTAAGCTGTATGATTTAATTATATCGTCGTGTTAAAGACAATTCAAAGAGGCGTAAGGAAACACGTACGGATAGAAAAAACGGGGTGTAATATGAAAATTTACACAATAACATGTCATGATGCCTACAATCATGGAGCCTCCTTGCAGGCATTTGCATTATTAAGATATTTAACCCAATGTGGTCATGATGTTGAAATCATTGATTATAAGCCAGCGTATTTAAGCAACCATTATAAATTGTTCCGAATCGATAATCCGAAATGGGAGAAGAATTTGCTGACAAAGCTAGTTTATTTAGGAATTAAAGTTCCATTAAGAATACCAGGGTTAAAAAGAAAAAGAGCCTTTGATCAATTTACAACCACTTATTTAACATTAACAAAACGTCAGTACCGCTCTAATGAGGAATTAAAGAATAAACTGCCTGAAAGAGATGTATATTTATGTGGAAGTGATCAGATTTGGAATAGTCTTTATCAAAATGGAAAAGACCCAGCCTTTTATTTAGATTTTGTACCAGGAGGAAGGACAAAAGCTTCTTTTGCTGCCAGCTTTGCTACAGAAGAGATTGCGCCGTATTTGGTTCCAGTTGTCCAAAAATGGATAAAAAGGTTGGACGGAATAAGTGTCAGGGAAAAAAGCGGTGTTAACATCCTGAATAAAATGGGGGTTTATAACGGAAAAAAAGTTGTTGATCCCGTGCTTTTATTAAGCAAGGGTGAATGGAATGAAATAGGCAAGAAACAATTTCACAATAAGTATATACTGGTCTATGATTTTGATAATAATCAGCTGATAAAAGAGATTGCAGTAAAGATTTCAAAAGAGAAGAACTTGAAAATATACAGCATTAATCCAGGAAAGATAAATTATGCTGATAAATATTTTCGACACGTGGGCCCGGAGGTATTTATTTCACTTGTGAGAGATGCAGCCTTTATTATTTCCAACTCATTTCATGCGGCAGTATTTTCAGTACTGTATCAGAAAAATTTTGCCATTGTGAACAGAAAAGAATCTATCAACACGAGAATGAGGGATCTTCTGGAGGATTTGAATTTAGAATCAAGGCTAATACATCCACATTATAAAATGAAAGATTTATTAAATCCAATAGACTATAAGGAAAGTGAATTCATTCTTAACGGGAAAATTGCGCAATCTAAACTGTATTTAGAGAATGTGTTACATCCTAGAGAAGTGAGAGATCCTTAAACGGGAATAGATAAAATGAAGTGACATGCAGAAACAAAGCAGGGGGTGAAAATAATAATGAAAAAGGATATTTTATTTGTGATTGACTCATTAGATATTGCCGGGGCAGAGAAGAGCTTAGTATCTCTATTATCCATGCTGGATTATTCAAAATTCAATGTAGATCTACAACTATTTTCTTTTGGAAATATTTTAGAAAAAATAGTGCCAAAACAAGTAAATGTACTTCCACCATTGAGCTATACAACCTTTACAAATCGAACTATAAAACATTCTATGCAACATGTCCTGTCAAAAAAAGCAGTTCAAATGTTTTTTTCAAGAATCAGATACTCTATCGCAATATACAAAAAGGACTATCATAATACGAAACGGGCTATTCTTTACTGGAAAAGCGCATCAAAAGTAATCGAAAACAATAATAAAAAGTACGATGTAGCCATCAGCTATGCGCAAGGGGTTCCTACTTATTATGTAGCAGAAAAAGTGAAAGCAGAGAAAAAGCTTGCCTGGGTTAATGCTACATACATAATAGATGAGGAAGATATAGCATTCCAAAAGAAATATTATAATCACTATCACAAAATGATAGCTGTATCAAGAACAGCTGAAAAAGATTTATTAGAACGCTTTCCTTATTATGCAGATAAAATAGAGGTAATGTACGATATCAATAATCCTCGGCTTATTTTCCAAATGGCGGAGGCAGGAAATAATTATCAGGATTCTTTTCATGGAATCAGGATTTTAACCATCGGTCGATTATCTGCTCAAAAAGGTTATGATATTGCTCTTCAGGTATGCAAAATACTGAAAGAAAAAAGAATTCATTTTAAGTGGTATGTTTTAGGAAAAGGACCTCTAAAAGAAAAAATAAAGGAGGATATAAAAAGACATCAACTAGAACAGCACTTTATTTTATTAGGGGTTGAGGCAAATCCGTATCCGTTTATTGAGCATGCTGATATGTATGTGCAGACCTCCAGATTTGAAGGATTCGGTCTTGCTATTGCTGAAGCAAGAATGCTAAATACGCCTGTTGTAACAACAAGGTTTGATGCAGTCTATAATCAAATGATTCATGAAAAAAATGGGCTTGTTGTTGATATGAATCCGGAAGCTGTTGCAGAAGGGATATTAAGATTAATCAATGAGCCGGAGCTTAGACAAAGTATCATACATTATCTGAAGCAGGAAAAGAAGGGGAATACTGAGGAAATCGAGAAGTTCTATCAATTTATTGGATAACATAATATGCGCCTGTAGAAAGAGGGTAGCAGTATGAAGAAGAAAATGCTATTTATGCTGATCAATATGAATATTGGCGGCACGGAAAAGGCACTGCTTAATAGGATAGCAGAAATACCTGAACATAAATATGATATTACGATTCTAATGCTGGAGAAATATGGTGGATTTTTGAATGCAATTCCAGATCATGTCAACGTGGAATACGTGCATGAATATCCTGAGATAAAAGGAATGGTGACGAATCCCCCCAGATGGACTATATGGAATCTTATAAAAAAAGGCCGGCTTATCAGGGTAATAAATTTCTCGCTGACATATGGATTGTCCCGAATCCTGAAAAATAAAAGTATTTTCTTTAAATATATATTAAGGAATACTGCGGATATAAAAAATAAATATGATGTAGCTATAGCTTATGCAGGTCCGATGGATCTCATAAGCTATTTTGTTATTCATAAAATAAGTGCTGAAAAAAAACTGCAATGGATTCATTTTGATGTGACGAAGGTCGGGTTTGATCTGCCATTTGCCAAAAGATTGTATCCTGAGTTTGACAGAATCTATACGGTGTCAAATGAGGGAAAAGACCGTTTAGTTCATATACTGCCTGAATTACAAAGTAACATAGATTCCTGTCCTAATAAAATCTCTTCTGAGTTAATTTTACAAATGGCGGATGAAGGGGATGGCTTTAATGATGAGTTTGATGGCATAAGAATATTAACTATCGGACGATTAAGTAAAGAAAAAGGACAGGATCTTGTTATTCCAGTATTAGCAAAGCTGAGAGAAAAGGGATATAAAGTCAGATGGTACTGTGTTGGAGAAGGTAACAGCAGGTCTGCATATGAATTTCTTATTAAAAAGTATCAAGTTGAAAGAGAATTTATCTTATTAGGAGCACATCCAAATCCTTACCCCTTTTTAAAACAATGTGATATTTATGTTCAGCCATCCCGACATGAAGGATTCTGTATCACTTTAGGAGAGGCGAAGGTCTTTAACAAGCCGATTATTACGACTAATTTTACAGGTGCTCATGAACAAATGGAGGGATTGAAAATGGGTGTTGTTGTAGAAGCTGATGCATGGGAGATATATCAGGAAATCATTCATGTAATGAGCAAAAAATTAAGAAACAAAATTGAAATTAGCATATAGCCCTTCGAAAAGGCTTTTTAGTGAGGTGAGAAAAAAAGTGCGCAAAAAAGTATTATTTGTAACACAAAGAATGATAATGGGTGGAATCGAAAAGGCTTTAATTGCTATGCTGAATAGCATGCAGCTGAAAGATTACGATGTGACTGTAAAGCTGATGTCGGAGGAGGGTGAGCTTTATGAGGAAATCCCGGAGTTTGTGCATGTAGAAAATATATTTGGAGCAAGGGAAACAGCATTGGAGAAAATGTGGAAATATACAAAAAAAGGGGACATTATTACAGCGGTTAAAACAGGATTTTATACGAAATTGATACAGCACACAGTGTCTAATTATAAGCAAAACAGGTACTACTCCAGGATGGTGCCAAGAGATGAAACAGTGTACGACATTGCTATAGCTTACCATAGTCCGGTAACATTTCCCGACGTTTATGTCATGAATAATATAAAAGCAAAACAGAAGGCTGTCTGGATTCATTGTGATGTTTCCTATTTTGAAGAAGCTTTGCGAAAACAGGGAGAGAGGTTCTATAGTAGGTTCGATTGTATCTTCTGTGTTTCTAAATATGCTATGACGAAATTCATTGATATATTTCCGAATCTGAAAGATAAAACATTTCCATTTTATAATGTTATCGAAAGAGATAAACTGGAGACTTTATCAAAAGCGGAAGAAAGTTATAGCGATAGGTTTAAAGGCATTCGCCTTCTGACAGTGGGCAGGCTGTCAGTAGAAAAAGGGCAGGATATGATTCCGGAAATTTTATCAAAATTATTGTTAAAAGGATATCATGTCCGCTGGTACTTAATAGGCGAAGGGATTCTAAGAGAGAAAATCGAGACAATGATAAAGGAATACCAACTAGAAAATAACCTCCTGTTACTTGGTACGGTAAAAAATCCCTATCCGTATATAAAGGATTGTGATATTTATATACAACCATCCCGGCATGAATCCTATGCCCTCACTGTGGCAGAAGCAAGGATATTACGAAAACCCATTATTACAACAAATACTGGTGCAGCTGAACAAATAAGCCAAGGAGAAACAGGGTTAATCGTAAATTTCGAGAAGGAAGAGATTTATCATGCTATCCTGCGACTATTAAATGATAAAAGATTAAGAGAAAAATTCAGCAGCAACCTGTCACAGCAGGTAGTGGATACAACAAAAGAGATGGAAAGGCTCTATAAAATGGTGGAGAATGCTCCATAAATTCTTTCATATGTCTCAAAAAAACTTCTAAAATAAAAGGTGAGTAAATTGGTGAATAGCGTCCATAAATTACTGCGGCTTTTTTCAAGAAAAGAGAAACAGAAGCTTATTGTGCTGCTTTTTATGATGATTGCAGCAGCAGTATTTGAAACAATCAGCATAGGAGTAATTGTTCCCTTTGTCGGTATGGTAGTAAATCCAAATGTGATTCAGGAGCAGCCTGTCCTTGCAAATGTATACGGCTGGCTTAACTTCCAGACGGTAAATGCTTTTATCATATTTGCTGTAATTATATTATTAGCAGTATTTGTGATTAAAAATGTATACTTACTATTTTTTAATTACACTCAAATTAAGGTGACATTGAATCAAAAAGTAAGGTTGTCCAGGGATTTATTTCAGGCATATTTAACAAAGCCCTATACCTTTCACTTACAGAGAAACACAGCTGATCTATTGAGAAATGTCAATGAAGAAGTAGCAAAAATCTTTAATGGAATCATGATTTCTGGCTTTCAATTACTGACAGAGGTGCTGGTCATCCTGTTTATTGCAGTATTATTAGTAGTAACAGCCCCTTTGGCAACTTTAGCCGCAGCTGTTTTACTAGGCGGGAGTGTTTGCCTTTTTTTTATAAGCTACCGGAAAAAAATCAGCCAGCTTGGGGAAGAGCATCAGGAAGTAACCGGGAAAATGATACAATGGGTCAATCAGGGACTGGGTGCCAGTAAAGAAGTAAAGGTTTCCGGGAAAGAGCGTTTTTTTATCAGAGAGTATACAAATCAGAGTCAAATTCAAGCCAATAATACGAAGTACTTAAAAATGCTGGAAGTGGTTCCTAGATATTTTATCGAAACGATGCTTGTCGCGATTGTTCTGATCACAGCACTAATCATTATTCTCCAGGGAGCGAATCTATCTCATTTTATCTCAACCATGGCATTATTTGCTATGGCCGCATTTCGGCTGATGCCTTCCATCAACCGTGTTGTTTCATTGATTATAATTATGCGGTATAGTATGCCGGCCTTGCATGTCGTTTACGATGATTTATTTATGGATAAAGACGTTTTGGCATCTGGTAAGAACAGTACGGAAATAATACGTGGAGAAAAAATATTTCACAATTCAATCCAGATGGATGAGGTGTCTTTCAAGTACCCCAATCAAAATAAATACGCTGTACAGGATGTTACTTTATCGATTCCCATCGGTAAATCAGTTGCCTTTGTCGGAGAATCAGGAGCCGGTAAAACAACGATTGTTGATATTATACTAGGCTTGTTCCCGCCCGAAAAGGGAAGCATTCTGGTTGATGGTGTAAATTTATTTGAACAGCGGTCTTTATGGCAAAAGAAAATCGGATATATTCCGCAGGCTATTTTTCTTTCCGATGATTCTATCCGCCGGAATGTTGCTTTTGGGTTAAATGATGATCAGATTAAAGATGAAGAGGTTTGGCGTGCTTT
The DNA here is from genome assembly GCF_038004405.1 of Oceanobacillus sp. FSL W8-0428. Taxonomy (NCBI): domain Bacteria; kingdom Bacillati; phylum Bacillota; class Bacilli; order Caryophanales; family Bacillaceae; genus Oceanobacillus; species Oceanobacillus sp. FSL W8-0428. Next base: position 4,837,260 of record NZ_JBBORB010000001.1, on the reverse strand, counting down.
GGAGCAGGCACAGTTAAAACAGTTTGTTGAAGAGCTTCCCAATAAGCTTGATACACCGGTTGGAGAAAGGGGTGTCATGCTGTCGGGCGGACAGCGCCAGCGAGTTGGCATTGCCAGATCGTTATATCATGATCCCGAGATATTGTTTATGGACGAAGCAACCTCTGCATTAGACAACAAAACGGAGAAAGAAATTATGAGTGCTTTTAATAAACTGAAGGGGAATAAGACGCTAATTATCATAGCACACAGATTAAGTACTATTGAAAATTGTGACATTGTCTACAGGATAAATAATGGCAGATTAGTATCAGTAAATAATAAGCTGAACCAATCCATTATGTAACGTAGAACCTTTAGAAGGAGGATAGCAAAGTGGATGTTATTCTGCATAAAGATGAGGATGCAGTTGAAAGATTATTTTCTGCATGTAGTAATTTTAGTGAGGGAATTCATGAATATAATATTTTCCAGGATAGAGCATGGATGAAAAACTGGTGGAGATATAAAAAAAGCTGCCAAATGGTAGATCCTTATATTATAGAAGTAAAGGAAGGAATGAATACTATTGCGATTATCCCTCTTTACAGTTATAAAGCAACCTGGGGCTTTACTGTAATCCGGCCGATTGGATTAGGAATGGCTGATTATTTAGTGCCGATTATTTCTAGCAAATATGATATGAGGGAAATCACTAACCTGGTGATGAAAAAGCTTACAGAGGACAGGAAAAATTGGAATTGTATAGTATGGTCGGACTTACCCGGGGATTCTATTTATAATAAAGTCTTTTCTACTCAGTTACCGGATGGTTTTAAAATGATAGAAAAAATAAAAACGGTAGATTCCCCTTACATCATGCTTGAACGTAATATGGACCAGACGAAGTCCGGGGTAAATCAAAAGTACGTAAAGAAAATCCTTTTTAAACAAAGAAAATTAATCAGGCAAAAAGGAGAATACCTTTATAAGAAAGTATTAAGAGAAATAGATGTAGAACCTGTGATGAATACGCTATTTGAGCTGCATAAGAGAAGATGGAATGGTACGAAAACTCCCAGCAAATACAATAATCAGAAAGAGAAGGAATATGCACTGTTAACAGCAAAAAAACTCTTTCAAAATGAGTTATTACATCTTTCCTATTTAGAAATAAATAAGCAAATTATTGCAGTACACTTCGGCATGAACGATGGAAACAGATTCTATTTTTATATTCCAAGCTTTGATACGGAATTTGGAAAGTACTCGATAGGTCAGTTGTTAATATATCATCTTATTCTTGATGCAAGTAAAGAAGGATGTCAGTATTTCGATTTTTTAAAAGGGGAAGAAGCCTATAAGTACAATTGGGGGGCGGTCAATAAACATAATGTAGAATACACCTTCACAAATACGACTTTAAGATCAGGATTTTTCACTTTCTTGTTTCAAATTAATAAATCCCGTTTTTTTCATATATATCTACGGAAAAGTGCTGAAAGGATTTTAATCAGAGCAAATTCATAAGGTGTACATCAATAAAGATTAGAGAGAGGATGAAGATTATTTTGGCTGCTGTTAGGTTGAAGAGCCTGGTTTTTCAGGGAATGAAGCGGACCATTGGTGAAGAAAGAATGATTAAGCTTATCGAATACACACGGGGACTGTACAGATATCCCAAAAAAATGCTGGGAAGAGAATTCCAGGATAATATAAAACAGGAAGCAGATATACTTGTTTTTGCTGCGCATCCGGATGATGAGGTTTTGGGTTTGTCTTCAATTTTATATAGTCATCAGGAAAAGAGAGAGAACGCTGTCGTAACGTATGTGACCAATGGTTCCGGGTTAATTGGTGAAAGCTGGCGGATGCCTGAGGCGTTTTCAAAGGATAGAGCGGAGGAAAGATATAGAGAGGGTTTACAGGGGTTATCATTATTAAATATCCCAGAAGAAAATGTGTATTGTCTTGGATTTCCCGATGCAGGAACACATCGCTACTTAAATGAAATAGCGAAGGATGTTCTTTTTTTAATGGAAAAATATCAGCCTAAAAAAGTATATGTTCACTGTATGGAGGGTGGACACAATGATCATGACATAACAAGCTATGTTGTAAAATCAGTTTGTAAGAAGCTGGACTTTTCTAATGTTTATGAGTGGGCGGAATATAATCAGCTGCAGCCTCTTGGTACGGAGGATATTCGTTTTAGAAATTGTAAATCAACGGAGACAGAAGAAACTCTAATGAAGCTCTCAGGTGCTCAGTACAAGCTAAAAAAGCAAATGCTGGCATGTCATAAATCTCAGGATGTTGCTAAATATTATTTAATGGGAGAAGCCATCCGGAAAGCGGACTTGGATGATTTAGAAAAAGAACTATTAGCGTACTCCAATTTCCAGGAAGCAAGCATCCGGCCATTAATTACCCAGTTCTCTAAATTTATAAAACATTTACAAATTAATGAGTCCACTGTTCACGGCAAGCTTTATCATTCAAAAAATAAAATGAAAAAATTGATGAATGGGAGGTGATTTCTCTGGGTGCTATCGTTGGAATCTATCAGTTTAATAATGAATCGGTACAAGGAAATCATATATATATAATGATGAAGGAATTACAAAAATTCCTTGTAGATGATGCTGTGCTATGGCAGCAGAAAAATATTTTTCTCGGTTGCCACTCTACGCGGATGATCTGCGAGTCGGTTGAAGAAGATTTACCTAATTGTTATAACGCGAGATTACTGGCAATTACTGCAGATACAGAAGTAGCTAATCGTAATGAACTATTTGACAGCTTAGAAATTAATCGTCTCAAGAGAGCAAGTCTGCGGGACAACGAGTTAATCTTGCTTGCCTATCAAAAATGGGGAGAAGAATTACCGAGATATTTAGTTGGTGATTTTGCTTTTATGATTTGGGATGGTAAAGAACAAAAACTTTTTGGCGCGAGAGATTATTCGGGCACCAGACCCATTTATTACTTTCATGACCAAAAGCATTTTGCCTTTTGCACATTAATACAGCCGCTGCTATTATTGCCATTTGTAGATAAGAGCTTCAATGAAGTTTGGATTGCAGACTTCTTCCTGGGCAGCCCGGATGGGAGTGATTCTATTAATCCTTCGTCAACAATTTATAAAAATATAATACAAGTTCCCCCGTCACATACTATCTCTGTTTGTGATGGACTCGTTAAGGTAAAAAAATACAGTCACTTTATCAATAGATGAGTATTCCCTCTACTTCATTTTTACAGGACTTTATTAGGAAGAAGTCTATTAGAGGTAACTAATTATCAAAAAATTAGAAATAAGTATTGAATTATTATGTAAAATAGTATATGTTCTTTATATAGAACGAAAATTTATTATCCCTTTTTAAATGAATAACTAAATAAACTGCTTTAATTCAAAAGTGGGATTTAGTTTTTTAAAATTTTATTGTTCTTTAATAAGAACAATAAGCTAATCCTATATATTGGAGAAGATATGATGAGTGCAATTGCTGGAATTTATCACGTGAATAGTGCTGTTCCGCAACAATTTGGGCGGCAGATGATGCTGGCATTAAGAAAGTTTCCGGCTGATCAAGTGCAAATCTGGAACAATAAAAATGTGTTCTTAGGCTGTCATGCACAGTGGGTTACACCCGAATCAATTAATGAACAGCTTCCTTTCTATGATGATAGACAACTGGCAATTACATCAGACGCAATCATCGATAATCGGGAGGAATTATTTGATAAATTAGGAGTTCAGCGTGAAGAAAGAAAAGGAATGCCGGATAGCCAATTAATATTGATTGCTTACGCGAAATGGGGCGAGGAGTCTCCAAAATATTTGGTTGGCGACTTTGCTTTTATGGTTTGGGATGAAAAAAACCAAAAGCTGTTTGGAGCGAGAGATTTTTCCGGTTCAAGGTCACTCTACTATTTTTCTGATGATCAGCGATTTGCATTTTGTACAGTTATGGAGCCGCTGTTAAAGCTGCCCTATGTTAACAGACAATTAAATGAGGAATGGCTGGCTGAGTATTTAGCGATTTCGACCTTTATAGACGCAATTGATGTATCAAGAACGGTTGTTAGAAATATCCTGCAAGTTCCCCCATCACATATGATTACTGTGATAGAAGGGAAGGTGAAGCTTTCTAAATATCAGGTGCTGTCATTTAATGACAAAATCAGATTCAAACAAGATGATGAATATGTGGAGGCTTTTCGTGATATATTCCAGAAATCGGTTGATTCGAGATTACGTACATTTAAATCTGTCGGTTCTCAGCTGAGCGGCGGACTTGATTCAGGTTCTGTTGTCAGTTTTGCTGCAAAAACATTACAAAGCCAGAACAAAAAATTACATACCTACAGCTCAATCCCGGCAGCAGATTTTATTGACTATACACCAGGAAACTATTACCCGGATGAACGTCCATACATCCATGCTACGATTGATTATGTAGGGAATATTGAAGATCATTATTTAAGCCTGGAAAGTAAGAATCCATACAATGATATGGATGAATGGCTGGAAATTATCGAATCGCCTTATAAATTCTTTGAGAATTCATTCTGGATGAAGGGGATTTTTGAACAGGCAGCCAAGGATAATGTCGGAGTTTTGTTAAGCGGTGCCAGAGGGAATTTTACAATATCCTGGGGACCGGCAATGGAATATTATGGACACTTATTAAAGAGAATGAAGTGGTTTCATTTTGCCCGTGAGCTTAAGCCTTATAGCAGAAACATCGGGATAGGCAGAAAAAAGCTGTTATCACTTATAAGTAAACAGGCATTTCCGTTTTTAAACAGGGAAGATGATAATTCTTTTCCAATGCTTGTGAATCCTGATTTTGCTAATAAAATGAATGTGTTTGAAAAACTTCAGAGATATGGAATGGGAGCAGATGGACTTACTGATCTCAACATTTTAAATCAAAGAAACTATCTTATTGATAATGAATTTATATGGAATTCAAATGGAATAGCATTTTCAAAGCTATCCCTGCAATATGGGACACTAATGCGTGATCCGACAAATGATATCCGGGTGATTAATTATTGTATGTCCCTGCCGTTAGAACAATTTATTAATAACGGAATGGATCGGGCATTAATCAGAAATGCAACAAAAGGATATTTGCCTGATAAAGTACGGTTAAACCAGACAAAGTACGGTGTCCAGGCAGCAGATTGGCTTCACCGCATGATACCCTGCTGGACAGACTTTATTAATGAGGTGAAAGAGCTGTTAAAAGACAAGGATACAGCACAATATTTGAATACAGATTCTATTAGAAATGCCCTGTCATCTGCTATGGAAAAGCCAAAGGGTGATCTTGCTTTTAAGCCTGAGCTGAGGATGCTAATGCGCAGTATCATCGTTTATCGATTTCTGAAAACATTTTACCTTGAAGGAGGTGATACAAATGAAAAAGCAATGGAAAGAGCCCAAATTGGAATTATTGGATATTAAAGAGACAATGGCAAGCTTTAAAGGCGATTCCTGGGATGGATTTTTTATTGGCAGATATAACAAACCGGATCCTAATCCGGGAGAAGACATAAGTTAAGCTGCACATTCCAAATGAGAGAATTTTACAAGATCAATATGGTCTTCAACCAAAGATAGATACTTAAACCTGAATCGCAGTGCTCTTCGAATAGTTGAAGTCGGTAGATTATTGCCCTTATACCGTCCCGTTTGTATAAGGGCTCATTTTTTCTTAGTTCATGTACTCCACTTGTCTGAAATAGTCTGTTTATTATAAAAAGAGGGTGATTAATAGATGTTTGAAATCCCAAAAATTCATTCCTATAAAGCATTTGGATTAAATATTTTAAGTGATTTCCCATTACCAGAATTAATACCTGTCAGTCGCAAGAATTTTGATGAAGCTGATTTAACTATAATAGAAACCAATTTATCTTCCTTATGGTCAAAGCTTGCCGAACCAGATGCTTATTACTACATAAAAAAGAAACTTTGTATGATTAAAGTTCCAGGTGCGGCCATTTATATGATTGAAGATGGAAGAGCTATTTCAGTCTCACCGATTGAGGGTTCAAACAATAATCAAATCAGGCTTTACTTGCTTGGAACATGTTTAGGTGTTCTGCTCATGCAAAGAAAAATAATGCCGATACATGGAAGTTGCATTGTCATAAATGGAAAAGCCTATGCTATTGTGGGCGATTCTGGTGCAGGGAAATCAACGCTTGCTTCCGCATTTTTAAGCCGCGGCTTTCATTTACTGACAGACGATATCATGGCGGTGACACTATCTGAAGATAATATTCCGCTCGCTATACCTTCATATCCACAGCAAAAGTTATGGCAGGAGAGCTTAGATCGATTTGGCATAGAATCAGATCAATTTAAACCAATCTATAATAGAGAAACAAAATTTAATATACCGGTTAATGACCATTTTGTTGATAGATCAATACCTTTAGCCGGAATTTTTGTTTTAAGCAAAGCTAATCAAAATGATATTGAAATAGTATCCATCCAAAAATTAGCACGTTTCCCTGTCCTGTTTCATAATACCTACCGTAATTTTATGATAAATCGTTCCGGATTAATGGATTGGCACTTCGCATTTTCTGCTAATCTGGCGAACAACCTTGATTTTTATCGAATCATACGTCCTGTCTCCCGATTCACAGTCAATGAATTAGTAGATAACATTTTAAGCTTAATTGCGAAGGATAGGAATGTAAATAATGAAAAAGCAGCAACAATCTATTGAAAGGGAGAGATAGTAATATGAATAAAACGATTTCAAACAGTGATATTGTAAGTCAATTAGAGGGACTTATTGTCAGCGATATGGACGGGGAAAAGGTCATGTTAAGTATTGAAAATGGAAAGTACTACAATCTTGGTGAAACAGGTGGAGTGATTTGGGATTGTATGAAAAAGCCTATTTCTATACAAGACCTGATTCAATCATTAGTTAAGGAATATGATGTGGGAGAGCATGAATGCAGGGAGCAGGTACTCAGATTTATAGACCGTTTATCAGAAGAAGGTTTGGTAAAAATAGAGTTTGCTTAAAAAAGGGGGAGCGGGATGAGAAGGATGATATTATTTCTATCTTTAAATAAGAAAATGAGGCACCTTCTATTTGAAGCATATATTTATCTTGCTTTTGCCCGTCTTATTAAAGCAATGTCCTTTTCGAAAATAGCACCTTCATTAGGGGAAAAAATGAAAGAAACCTCAACAGATTTAAACCCAGAATATAAAAAGACATTGATGGGGATATCGCAGGCTATCCATATTATGAGCAAGTATACATTTTGGGAGAGTGAGTGTCTTGTCAAGGGCATAGCTGCATTGAAAATGTTAGAAAAGCGGGACATAGAAAGTACACTTTACTTAGGAATAGCAAAAGATGAGGATGGAAAATTAATTGCTCATGCATGGTTGCGCAGTGGTCCATTCTTTGTAACGGGATTAGAAGGAGCAGAACGGTTTACGGTTGTCAGCAAGTTTGCAAAGAAAATAGATACAAAGGATAAAAGGTGAAATAAATGGAAAATAGACATCAATTGGACCTTCGTAATATACCTGAAGAATTACAGCTAATGATCGAATTATTAAGGAATAATCATCTGGAAGAATGGGAAACTTTCACAGATATTAATTGGGAAACTTTCATTGATTTGGCAATTCATCACCGTATTTATCCGGTACTTTATCCGAAATTGAAAAAGGTAAAGGAAGGTATTGTTCCTCCCTTCGTTTTAGAAAGGTTTTCCTGGCTTTATAGAAGAAATACAATGAAAATGCTTTTCTTAGGCTCAGAGATGCAAAAGATCAGTAAGCTGTTTTCAGACAATCACATTCGGCTTCTTTTTTTAAAAGGGCCAGTACTTGCTCAAGCGTTGTACGGTGATATCTCCCTTCGTACGTCCAGGGATCTGGATGTTCTTATTCCGATAGAAAAACTTGATGAGGCGGAGCATCTGCTATTAGCTCAAGGCTATGAAAAGGAATATGAAATAAATAAAGAATTAAATGAATGGAAGTGGAGACATCGTCATGTTAACTATTATCATCCGCAAAAGAAAATCACGATAGAAATTCATTGGAGATTGAATACCGGTCCGGCGAAAGAGCCGAATTTTAATGAATTATGGGAAAGAAGAAAGCAGAGCACAATTCCGGGTAATGAGGTCTATATGCTAAGCAATGAGGATCTCTATTTATATCTTAATATGCATGGGGCACAGCATGGATGGTCGCGCTTACGATGGTTATTTGATATTCATCAATTAATGGATAAAGAATTAAACTGGAACAGGATATATAATCGGCTAAAACGCTTTGGTTATCTTCAGGTGGGAGGACAAGGTATGATACTTGTGTCTGAATTATTTAATAGAAAGCTTTCTAATGAGATGCAGCAATATTTAGTGAACAGCCGTTCGAAAAGACTAGCAGCAAAATCAATTTTTTATTTGGAATCCATGATTAATATATATACGTTACCATTACCTGAAAATGTAGTGAAGTATCATAAAAAGTATTTAACGGGCTTAATGTCGACGGAGCAGAGGATTCTTTTTACTTTAAGTTTGCTGTATCCATATCCGGATGATATGAAAACCTTACCGTTACCAAAAACGCTCCATTTTCTCTATTTTCCGCTTCGTCCATTTCTCTGGGTATGGCGAAAAAGAAAGAAGCATGTATTATCATAAGGAGACATAGAGATGAAATCCATTATATATTTTTTGAAGCAAATCTATCGTTATTCGGGGAAGATCGTCTATATTAATTTATTTGCAATGGCCGGCATCGGTTTACTAGATAGTGCAGCGATTCTATTACTTGTCCCATTGATCAGTATGAGCGGCATTGTTGATATGGGAGCAGTAAGAATACCGATATTAAGTATATTTGATTTTATGGCAGATATTCCAGCAGCTGCTGGTCTGCCGATTATATTAGCCATTTTTATCATGATTGCCGTTGGACAAAATATTGTAAAGCGACAGCTTAATGTGAAAAACAACAGGTTACAGCAGGGATTTTTAAGATATATGCGTGTGGAAACATATAAATTGTTACTGTATTCTAACTGGCAGGTTTTCATTAGAAATAGAAAGTCCGATTTTATTAATATTTTAACATCAGAAATTGCACGTTCCAGTGTAGGTGTATATTCAGTATTACAATTTATATCATCTATTGTCTTCACTTTTATTCAGATAGGGCTGGCATTTATTCTTTCTCCTGTAATTACAACATTTGTACTCCTATGTGGATCTGTTCTTATTCTTTTTAACCGTAAATTTCTAAAAAGGTCATTGACTTTAGGAAACAGGAATTATGAATTATCTAAGGAATATATCAGCGGGATTACTGATCATATGAATGGGATAAAAGATATCAAAAGTAATACATTGGAAAAATCAAGATTAGACTGGTTTGGGCTAATCACAAAAGAAATGGAAAATGAACAAGTGGAGTATATAAAATTAAAATCAACATCACAATTATATTATAAAATGGCTTCTGCTATTTTAATCGCTGTTTTTATCTATTTTGCAATAATGATGTTTCATGCACAGGCTGCACAGCTTCTGCTGATTATCATTATATTTTCACGGCTGTGGCCGGGAGTTGCAGGAATCCAGTCATCGATGGAACAAATCGCAGCAACAATTCCTTCTTTCAGAGCAGTAATTACTTTACAGGATGAATGTAGAAATGCCAAAGAGTTTAATACGGATGAAAGTTTAAAAAATACCTCAATTAAAATGAAAAAAGCTATTCAATGTGATCAAATCTATTTTCGCTATAATGAAAATGCTGATTGTGCTTTAACCAATATTAATCTGGTTATCCCGCCCAATAAAATGACAGCATTTGTAGGGCGCTCTGGAGCAGGAAAAAGCACATTAATTGATTTGTTATTGGGACTGAACCAGCCGGAGAATGGAAAAATTCTAATTGATGGCGTTTCGCTTTCGTACAATAATATCTCAGCCTGGAGAAAATCTATCAGCTATGTACCACAGGAGCCATTTCTTTTCAATACAAGTATTAGAGAAAACCTGGAAATAGTAAAAACAAATGTGACAGAGGAAGAACTATGGGAAGCCTTGGAATTCTCGTCGGCTATAGATTTTGTAAAGAAACTTCCTGATGGACTAGATACCATTATTGGTGATCGAGGAATTAAGTTATCTGGCGGTGAACGACAGCGTCTCGTATTAGCACGGGCTATATTAAGAAAACCATCCATTCTTGTTTTAGATGAAGCAACCAGCGCTTTAGATACAGCGAATGAGTCCAAAATTCAGGCTGCACTGGAAAGGCTGAAAGGTAAGATGACGATTATCGTTATTGCACATCGTCTATCAACGATTCAAAATGCCGATCAGGTCGTTGTACTGGAAGAAGGAAAGATTATTCAACAGGGAGGCTTTATCGAGCTTTCTAAAGAGAAGAAAAGTATGTTCAGTCATCTTTTGAGTAATCAGATAGAAGCAATGAGATAAGAGAGAGCCCATATATTGGAGAGCGATAAACTGTGAGAAAAATAAGAAAAAGGATTCTTCTGTCCGTATTTTTAATATTTCTTGTAATTCTTATATATACTATTTGGGACAATAATCGGTTTATCATCACAAGACAGGAAATCATAATTGACCATCTACCGAAGCAGCTGGAAGGATTTCGTATTCTTCAGGTTAGTGATCTGCATGAAAAGCAATTTGGTGAAAACCAGAAAAAACTGATAGAATCAATCAATTCAATAGCCTATGACGTCATTGTTTTTACAGGCGATATGCTTGATGACGTAGAAAGCACCAACTACGACAGCTTTTACACATTAATTGAAGGAATTGATAATAAAGAAAATGCATTATATGTACCAGGGAATACAGATCCGGCAAATTATCAGGTTGGAAGAAAAGTAGAAAAGAGTGATTTCACCCAAGGAATGGAAGAACGAGGTGTTCATTTATTAGAGTCTATCCACTCGATTTCGACCAATGGGAAAAATGTTCATTTTGTTCATTTTGAATTATCTATCTTAAAAGATCCGCAATATATGGGAAGCGTACAAGGAATTTTAAAGCCGGACTATATTAATGAAGAAAGCTATCTTCTGCAACAGGAAGAGCTGTGGGAAGAGTTAACAGTGCTCGATAACCGAAGTGAATCGGACATTCTTATTGCATTGAACCATTATCCGATTCCTGATATTCGAATCGACCATATTCAAGCTAATCCTGATTTAAAATGGACAGATTATGATTTGATTATGGCAGGACATTATCATGGGGGACAGATTCGTTTACCTTTTATTGGTGCTCCCTTCATTCCAGAGCCCTGGTATGAACCAAACAGCTTATTTCCACCGCAAGATCGTATAAAAGGGTTATGGGAATACGCTGACACCAAGCAATATGTTAGTGCAGGTCTCGGTAGCAGCGGTGCGGTATCTTTTATGAAATTCCGGTTGTTTAATACTCCTGAAATTAATCTTGTTATCTTGAAAGGGACAGCTAATAGGCAATAAAGCAAGGATTTAATTGTAAAAAATTCAGCTGGAAATTCGACTTACTTTTTGATTTTATTCTTTATTATTCACAGATTCTGTTTCAATGAATAATGCAGATTTATAGTAAAATGAAGCCCAATTTGATGAATGGGGCTGTGGTTATAGTCATTTACTTCACAAAAAGTCGTTTGAATAAGTGAAAAACATGTCATAATTTGAATTTTCTTATATGACAAAACTAGTGTGCTAAAGACAAAACAAGTCAAGCGATTCGCGCTAAATATATAGTAAAATAGGCTTGTGTATTTATGTTTATAGGTAATCTTGGGGAGTTTCTATTCCGCCTTTTAAAACAAAAAGAGTGGAGGAAATATAGTTATCAATATCACTTATTATTTTATGTTATCTGTTAAAAAAATTGTAGACTTGTAATGACAGGGATGAAAAGCTTTTTGTGATCATTATCCCTTGACTATATAAATTTCATTCTATTATAATACTAATGAATAATATTACTAATGAGTAATATATTTAATATTGACTGAAGCAGGTGTTTTTCTTGAATCAAAGAGGAAGAAAAAAAGGAGCAGATGGAACAAAAAGCAGGGAATTATTTCTTACTATTGCTAAAGAGGAATTTGCCAATAATGGTTATCATGAAACAAAGGTAAGCACAATCGTTGAAAAAGCTGGTCTAACACAGCCAAGTTTTTATTTATATTTTCAAAGTAAGCAGGCAATTTTCCAGGAAATACTTGATTCATTTCGAATTAAGCTAACCGATTTGACAACAAAAAGCAGGCTTAGTCCTGGAATTGATGAACATTCTTTAGAAGATCGTATTGCAGAAGGATTAAGTGCTATTTTAAAATTTTTTGCAGAAAATATGTACTTAACAATCATTGGTTTTTATATGTCGGCAGAAGCTGATGAGATCAAAGAAAAAATGGCAAATCAAATAAAAGATAACCTTCTTTATGAGAAAGAAATCGGCTATTTTCATCTTCACCTTGATATGAAGTTTGTTTCGGAAAGTCTGGTAGGTATGATAGAGCATCTGACAAAAACGCAATTATTTACAGGATTAAAAGAACCGGAAGCACTTGCTAAGGAAATTGTCCAATTCTTGTTATATGGCATGATAAGGGGATATAAATAGAATTAAAATTTACAGACACATTGTTCTAAAAATAAATCTACTGGTATGTTAATCAATTTGAAGAAGGGAGGTGAAATGTTAGATTCATTTGACGTATGCTTCATCATTTCATTAATAATTGAAATTAGTCATTAATATGGGTGGCAACTACCATTCATATCTTTGTTGCCTTTGTGATAATAACTCAAAATAAAATTTCGGAATATTTCATTTTAATTATTTTTAATATTTTTACCCTGTTTGATAAGTAGAAAAATCTTTAAGCAGCATGAATGACTGGTAGTAACCATATTATCTATATTAATGATGGGGGCGGGGTTGTGAAAAAGAAAATTGAAAATGTTGTATTTGATCGAGAATGGATTACATTAATAAAAGAAGCAAAAAAATTAGGCCTGTCACTTGAGGAAGTCCGCAAATTTCTGAATCATATAAGAGAAAAATCTAACGTTTGATTTGGATTTTATTTATAGAGCTTTTAAAAAATGCACCTTTAGCAAAATGTGGTAAAATAAAGATACCTAAGCAATATTGAATATCAATTTGCAAGGTGCATTTTCTTGTAAAATTACAATTTAAATATACAATTGATTTCTCTCCAGTCTAATTATTATACTTTTATTTCTAATTATGAAGGCGTAAAATACCATAATTATACTTAAATCCTCACTAAGAATTAACTTTCTATACATCCTCAAAATAATAATAGAACTCTTCACCAAAGTTATGATATAATTTGCAGAGAAAGAGGTGAAAAACTTGATTGGTGAAAAAATAAAACAATTGCGAAAAGAAAAGAGGATGTCACTTTCTGAGCTTGCTGAAAAAGCAGGAGTAGCGAAATCCTATTTAAGCTCAATTGAGCGAAACCTTCAATCAAACCCTTCCATCCAGTTTATCGAGAAAATCAGTCAAGTGTTGGATGTTTCTGTAAACGATTTAATAAATGATAATAATACGGTAGTTGAAACGGAGTTAGATAGTGAGTGGATGAAAATTGTAAAAGAAGCAATGGAATCCGGAGTTTCAAAAGAACAATTTAAAGAATATCTGGAATTTAATAAATGGCGGCGAGAACAAGATAAATAAGTCACCTAACCGTTTAGCAACGTGCTTTACGGTTTTTTTGATTATATGGACTTAAATTTTAATAAAACAACAACGTGATATCTTGATGAAATGACCTGCATCAAACATAGAAACTGAACGATAAAAGAATCGGCAAGGGAGAAGAAAGAAATGAGTACAAATGCTCTAATAGCAAAAGGGAATACTGCTGAAATATATCTTCATAACAATAAAATTGTAAAGGTTTTCAATGATTATTTGCCTGATACAGAAGCTGAGATGGAAGCGGGGAAACAAAGGTTTGCCAATTCAGCAGGTCTTCCTGTTCCGAAGGTCTTCGATGTTAGTGAGTTTCAGGGGAAACAAGCTATTATGATGGAATATATTAAAGGAAGCACTCTAGGAGACTTGTATTTAAGTAATAAAGAACAAGCGAATATTACCTGGCTGTTTCCGTGGATATCCAGCAAAAGATACATCGGGTGATTTCCAATTTAGATGCTTCGGAGTTAATGTATGATAAGTTTTGCCGGCAGATTAAGGCGGCTGTCAGTTTAACAGAAAAATATAAAAACGATCTATTGCGAAGACTGGACACGATAACTTTTGAAAACAGACTTTGTCACGGAGATTTTCATCTGTTTAATTTGATTTCAGCAGACGGAAAGATGTATATCATTGACTGGGTTGACTCCAGTGCCGGAGACATCCGGGCCGATGTATGCAGGACATATCTTTTATATAGTCAGCATTTTACTGAATTGGCTGACAGCTATCTTCAGATTTACTGTGAGAAGAGCGGATTGTCCAAAGAGGAGATTTTGCGGTGGACCCCAATAATTGCCGGAGCGAGGTTATCAGAACAAGTGTCAACAGAGAATACAGCCCAATGGATAGAAATTATTAACAGCTATCGTTTATAATGGAAATAAAATAATTTTGCTTAAAAAGATGTATAAATGTTTTACTTAAGGAGATGCGGATCAATGAATACAGATTATTGGATGAATTTGGACTATATACCAAAGCATGTAGCAATGATTTGTGATGGAAATGGACGATGGGCAAAAAAACGGGGATTGCCGCGCAGTGCCGGTCATCTTGCAGGTGTGAATACTGTGAAGGAGATGACTATTGAATGTAAGAAAGCAGGCGTAAAATATTTATCTCTCTATGGATTTTCCACTGAAAATTGGAAGCGCCCAATCAAAGAAGTAAATTATTTAATGCAGTTATTTGTGAAATTTTTGCTTGAGTGGAGACAGGAAGCGATAGAAAATAATATACGTTTCCTTCATATTGGTGATTTGAATGGATTACCGGAAAAATTAATAGAGGAAATAAACAAAACTATTTTGTTGACCAAAGATAATGATGGTATGGTTTGTAATATAGCTCTAAATTATGGAGCAAGGTCTGAAATTATTCGGGCTATAAAAAGAATTAACGATGCGTCACAAGAAGATAATACAATCATTCAGTCGCTTAATGTAGAAAATTTTAATCATTATTTAGATACACAGGAGCAGTCTGATATTGATATTTTGATTCGTACTGCCGGAGAACGCAGAATTAGTAATTTCCTGCTTTGGCAGATACATAATGCCTATTTATGGGCGGATAAAACATTCTGGCCGGATTTTAAGGTTGAAAATCTGGCTGTGGCTTTTCAGGATTATAACAGCTATTTGATGAAGCAAAAAGTATAACCAGCTTCCGTTAGTATATGAAAATATATTTTCCAAGTGTTATACAGAGATATGATGAAATGACACAACAAGGAGTATTGCATGAAGCAGCTTGCAGAACTAAAAAATATTAACAAGAAATATGGAAAGAAGAAAGTTTTATATGATGTTTCCCTTCACATAAAAGAAAAACAGGTTATTGCCATACTGGGGGAGAATGGAAGCGGTAAAAGCACCTTTTTACGGATTGCAGCAGGGATAGAACGGCCGGATTCAGGGAAGATTTTATATGCTTTTAAGAACATGCGGACTGGTTATGTGCCGGAAAGGTTTCCCAAATATCTCCGTTTTACACCGGATGAGTATTTGCACTATATCGGAAAGATAAATGGTATCCCAGAAGCTATTCTGGAACAGCGTATTTCATTATTACTGCGTCGTTTTCAATTAGATAAATGGAGTAATCGAAGAATTAATGAGTTATCCAAGGGGAATATCCAAAAAGTCGGGATTATTCAAGCAATTCTTCAGCAGCCGGAACTATTAATTCTGGATGAGCCGTTATCTGGATTGGATATATCAGCGCAGCAGGAATTACTTTCTATCATCAGCGAATTGAAGGAGCAGAAGACAACGGTATTGTTGACCTATCATGAAGCTTCTATATTTGAGGGGATTGTGGATCAAACCTATTACATAAGAGATGGCCGCCTGGCAGAAGAAATGCTGACGGAAAAACAAGGTATGAAGCTGATTGAGACAAAAGGCTTCATAGATAGCGATGTAGAGGAATGGAAGGAAGTATTATATAGTGAAAAAAGAGAAGATAGATTATTACTATATGTAAGCTCTAAAAATAGTAATCAAATTTTAATGAGAGTTCTTAAATCTGGAGGAAGTATCGAATCTGTTAACAGCACAGATGTTAATAACTAAGGAGAGATTTTTTGAAAGATGTAATTCAATATAGTTTGCATGACTATGTACGTTCCCATAAATATTTTCCGCCAATTTCCACTTTTTTTGTGTTAATCCTGGTGTTTTATACATACAAGCCAAATCCAATTATTGATAGTTATGCGATTACGGCATTATTTTTATTTGTGATTTCCGCCTGGCTGTGTTTGAGTGTTCTATCCCTGGATTCACCTGTACAAAGACAGCTGATGATTTTGCATTTGGGAAGCAGCTATCGGTATTATCTGGCAAAATTGTTGACTGTTGCACTGATTGCCGCTCTGTTAACTGTATTTGCATTTCTCTATCCCATTATTTTTAATATGTTTTCTGATTCTGTATCTCCTGCCGTTGGTTTCATATCCTTTGTAAATCATCTTCTCTTAGCTGTTCTGGGAATTGGTGTTGCCGGATTTTTTAGTAAGATGATGATGGAAAGTGCTATCAACGCTTATGGAGGTTTAGTGCTGACTATTATTTTGTCTATTGCTGCACCCGGTATTGAGAATATTTTACCTGCATCGTTTAAATACATTGTCTGGCTTTTACCCCCAGCAACAATTACACAACGGCCACTGATTCAATGGAAGGGAGAAAGTTTGTCCGGTATATCCTATCTTCCATTTTTATGGATTATGATTTATGCTGGAATTATTCTGCTGTTGTTTCTAATATTGGCAAATAGAAGACGGTAATAAATGATGCTATTAGCATAGTTTGATAAGCAGCAGAAGATTTACAACATAGAAATAGAGGTGGAGATTCTTGGCTGGTGTACTTTCTGTTTTGTGTACTGTTTTATTAGTTTTTAATTTTTGGAAAAACAGAAAAGAACTTAAAGAAACGTATTCAAAACTTAATTATGTTCAAGTATTCGGCGTGCTTATTTCGTATTTGATAACAGTTGCGATTGTATTTGTACTTATTTATTATGTTGGAAACTGGCTTGTCAGCTTTATCCCATTTACTTTTCTCCGTTCTGCCATATTTTTTGTAATTGTAGTTGCCGTACTATTTTGTTGTTTAGGTTTGCTTAACAAAGTATTAGCAAGAGTAACAAAAGGTGTTTTATAAGAGGGCGCGCAAAAAGCAGCTATATGATGATTAATGAACTATTTATGATATCTTTCGGTAGGTTGGGCTGGAGCTGCGATTACTCGCCTTACAGGAAACATTTGTGATTATTTATCTCACCAAAAATTCCCGCAAAATAGAGTATTGTTTTAATACAAATTCTTTTTTCTGTATATATTAATCAGCTAAAAGGAACTGTTATTAAAAAACGAAGAACAAGCTTTTGTTTAAGAATTATTCTGGAATATATTGAATAAAAAGTACCTTTCGAGGTGCTTTTTTTTATTTGAAATAAATCACCATTTTCGAGAGTGTTTTTTCATATCTTGATAGTCATCAATTATTTTCTTTTTCCCTCATTATAAAATAACAGTGTGAACAGAGAGGAGGGAAAGAAAATGAAGTTGCAGAAATTATTTATAAAACATAAGTATACCTTTGTACTTATCGGCGGTGTTTTGATTGTTCTAGGGTTTATTTTTAAATTTTCATTTGATTGGGATTTAGGATATTCACTTGCAATGATAATGGCTTCCGTTATTGGTATTCCTTCGATATTTATCCAAGCGTATCAAGCACTAAAAGTAAAAATAATCAGTATTGAATTGTTGGTATCTATTGCTGTATCTGGAGCGTTTATCATTGGTGAGTTCAGTGAATCAGCTATTGTTATCTTTCTGTTTTTATTTGGAGGTTTATTGGAACAAAAGACACTAGAGAGAACACGTTCAGCCATTCAGGAACTCATAAAAATGGCACCTGCCAGTGCTTTACGGATCGATAAAGCTGACATAGAAGAAATTCCTATTGAGGAAGTAAATAAAGGAGATTTGCTTCTTGTTAAAACGGGAGCACAAATCCCTGTAGATGGTGCTATTCGAGAAGGGGATGGCTATATCAATGAAGCGAGCGTGACAGGAGAATCCAGGGTAACTGGCAAAGCAATCGGAGAGAAAGTGTTTGCCGGTACAATTTTAGAAAATGGTACGTTGAAGATAGAAGCTGAGAAAATAGGGGAAGACACGACTTTTGGAAAAATTATTGAACTTGTTGAAGAAGCACAGGATAATAAATCTAAAGCGGAACGATTTATTGACCGTTTTGCAAAGTACTACACGCCGATTGTATTGCTGCTTGCGTTTATCGTCGGTTTTCTTTTTCAGAATATCCACTTGGCAATCACGATTTTGATTTTAGGATGTCCAGGAGCATTGGTTATTGGTGTACCTGTTTCTAACGTTGCCGGAATTGGAAATGGAGCAAAGAATGGCATTTTAATAAAGAACGGTGAATTGATGAACGCAGTTAGTAAAGTAGATACAATGATATTTGATAAAACAGGGACATTAACCAATGGCAAGCCGGCAGTTTCTGAAGTGAAAGCATATACGGATGATATACAAGAAGCGCTTTGGCTGACTGCCAGTGTGGAAAGAGAATCAGAGCACCCGTTGGGACAAGCAATATTAGACTATGTGAGGGAAACCAGATATGCAAAAATTAATAAAACAGAAGTTGTGAAAGGACAGGGAATTATTGCACAAATCGATGCACAGAAAATAATAATTGGTAATCAAACATTAATGGAGAATCATGCTGTTTTAGTAAACAGTCAAGCAGAACAGGACTTACTCTGCCTCCAACAATCAGGAAATTCTACGGTGTTTGCAGCAATTAATAATCAGCTGGCATTGTTAATTGGTGTTAAAGACCAAGTTCGTCCAGATGCAAAAGGAACGCTGCGGATATTAAAACAAATGGGAATAAAGTATTTTGTAATGTTGACAGGAGATAATCAGACAACAGCAGAGATGGTGGGAAATGAATTGGGAATAACGGAGATCCATGGTGACTTCCTTCCAGAAGATAAATCCAGCTTTATGAAACGGCTTCAAGATAAAGGAAGAACGGTAGCTTTTGTCGGTGATGGTGTGAATGATAGTCCTTCTATCGCTTTAGCAGATGTAGGAATTGCAATGGGAAATGGCACGGACGTAGCGGTGGACACCTCTGATATTGTTTTAATACATTCTAATTTTAAAAAATTAATTCACGCCTTTGGTTTAGCAAAGAAAACAGTAGCAAATATGAAAGAAAATATCATTATTGCTGTGGGTACAGTGATTTTTCTGCTTATCGGATTAGTTTTCGGATATATTTACATGGCCAGCGGTATGCTGGTACATGAATTAAGCATCTTAGCAGTTGTTATCAATGGGATGCGTCTATTACGTTATCGTACAAAATTTGAAAAACTTGATAGCTATCAAGTACTAAATGAAAAATTAGAAGCACAATAAAAATATAAATAAAAGAAAGAAGGGGTTATTCATGGAAAAAGTAATAATTCAATTAGAAAGCCTAACTTGTCCATCATGTATCCAAAAAATTGAAAGTGCTGTTCGGAAGCAGCAGGGTGTTAAAAAGGTTAATGTACTATTTAATGCCAGCAAGGTAAAAGCGGAAATTGATAATAAGGAAACAAGTGCTGACAAATTAACAGGAGTTATTGAAAATCTGGGTTATACAGTAGAAAATACAAAAGTACAGGCATATAATTGAGAAAAGAAGATAGATTCTCAGCTTTATTCAATTTCTTAAATAAAGCCGGATTTTGAAACGGAGGGCTTACGATGAACCAAGAGCATTTATGTGTAGCCGCAGTACCACTTTTTCATCATTTGAATTTAGAAGATCAAAGGTTGATTAATCCGCTGGTAAATCATCGTATTTTTGAAAAAGGAGAGCAGATTATTACACCCGATGGAGACCCGAAATTAGTTGTGGTTGCACGTGGAAATATGAAGGTATATCAACTTTCAGCAGCTGGCCGCGAGCAATTATTAAGAGTTGTCGGACCCAGTGGCTATGAAGGGGAAGGTTTGCTGTTAGGAGCCCGAAATGAAAATCTATTTGCTGAAGCATTGCAACAAACAGAAGTCTGCTTGTTAACACAGGAGGATTTTCAAAAAATATTATTGCAGTATCCGCAATTAAGTTTGAAGCTGTTAGAAATCAATGCCCAAAAAATGATGGAGGCAGAACAGCAAACCCGATTTTTAATGATGGAAAAAGTGGAAGAACGCTTAATGACGTATCTCCTTGATTTATATAAAACCACTGAATCAGCGCAAGTAGAAATTCCAATGAAAATGAAAGAATTAGCTTCTTTCTTGGGAACAACACCAGAAACAGTTTCCCGAAAATTAAAATGGCTGGAACAAGAAGGACTTATTAAAAGGAATAGAAATAAAATAAAACTTCATGATAAAAAGGAATTGGAGAACCGTTTATTATTAATCTAAAAAAGACAGGTCTCGTAAAAGACCTGTCTTTTTTAGATTAATAATTACTGTAATATTGCTGTTCCCATTCCTCGCGCAGCATCCCCATACGGATAGAATCATAATATTCTCCATTGTAATACCGGACCTTCCGAATCCGTGCTTCCATCTGCATCCCGAGTTTTTCCGCTACTCGAATCATCCGCTGGTTGCCGGACCAGGTAGTTAAACCGACACGTACGAGGGGTAAATGGTTAAAGAGATGATTAATCCATAATCTCAAAGCTCGTGTGCCGATGCTCTTCCCCCAGGATTCTGCTTCATGTAATACAATACCCATTTCCAGCCAGGATGAAGGCTCGTGCTCCCAGTAATAAGAAACTGTTCCCCGAACCTGACCGTCAACTTCTACAATCCAGCAATTTTCGGAAGCTAACCAAACTTCTTGCTCTGACAAAAAGGCTTCTAACGGTTTTGTCTGATGTGGGAAATAAGGGGCGTCCCATTTTTTCCATTCCGGTTTTTCATTTTTAAAAATCAGTTCCCACAAACGTGGTAAATCTTCTTTTTTAATAGTGCGAATCGTAAGGTTATTATCTGTATACATCAAATGATGAATCTCCTTTTCACTTCATTTTTGTTTGATTTTTTCTATGAAAAATGATTGAAAAGGGAAAATATCTTTACTTTCCAATCACCTGTATAACCTGTTTCATTTTAAATCAGCTCCTTTAGATTGAATTACATTGATTATAACAAAAAATGGTTAGAAATGTGGACATAAAAAAACAAGCGTAACTGCTTACGCCTGTTTTAAAAATTATTATTGAAAAGATTTAGCTCCAAGATAATGGTCTTGCCAGTAATCAATGCTCATATCTGCAACAACCATTTGACCGCTTCCGCTGCTTGCGTGAATCATTTGATTATTACCAATGTAGATTCCGCTATGAGATGCACCGGCTGTATCGTAAGTTCCTTCGAAGAAAACAACATCGCCAGGGCTTGGAGAATCTACATGCACTCCGTCATTTGCCCACATTCCAGCGTGTGTACGGGAAACACTGATACCCACTTGTTCAAATGTATAGTTGATTAATCCACTGCTGTCTAATGCAGAAGGATTTGGGTCTCCTGGTGTGTATGCTCCGAATTGATAAGGAATTCCTAGTGCACTTTCTGCTGCAGCTACAATATTTGCCCCGCTGGCTGTAGCAGGTGCTTCTGTTTCACTAGAGTCGTCAGAATTATCTACTTCCTCAATTACAAGCTCACCTTCATCTGCTTCCGGTTCAGAAGCTTCTTCAGAGCTTGGCGCTTCTGGAGCTGCCTCAACAGGATTTCCTAATGCTTCAGAAGTAGCTGGTCCTACAATACCATCTACCTGCAATCCTTGATCAGATTGGAAATTTCTTACGTCTTGTGCAGTAAGTTCACCAAAGATACCATCTACATTGCTGGAAGAGTAACCAAGATTTTGTAATGAACTTTGTAATTCTTCTACTCCTGAACCTGAATCACCTTGTTGAATAAGAGAAGAATTAACTGTTGCAGACGGAGTTTCTGTCTCAGAAGATTGTTCTGCATTAATATTTGGGAGGTTACTTTCTTCGTAGGTGATATCTCCCTCAGAAGATCCTTCTCCTGCATTAGCTAATACGCTGGATCCTACCACTGGAGTAAGAGCTAGAGTTGCTGCAAATGCAGTAGAAATTACATACTTTTTTGCGTTAAGATTCGATGGTGCCAAAAGAATTCCTCCTTAAAATTTTTACTATAATTTTGTTGAAAAATAGAAACCTATGTAGAAGATTTCATTCCATCATGATGTGCTTGTCCGTAAAACTCCTGCTACTAGTCAGAGAGAAATACGAATTGATTGATAACTAGAGTAATGGACATGAACATCTTGACCGCTCATTAAGCTGTTAGGTGAGCGTTTATTTTTTTTCACTATGTACAAGTTAACATAGAGACATCACAAGAAGGTGTCCATATTTTTAAGGAACGATAACAAATTATTAAAATATATTACAGGATTAGACACGTTTCGATATTGTCTACATCAATATTTTCAGAGAAATTCACTGTTTTTTCATTTCATTTTCATGTCGAAAAGCTATTTTTATTACAATCCTGTAAAATAAATCTCTCTTTTTTCAAAGATAATTAGAAATCCTGAAGAAAATACGGTATCCTTTAAGGTAATTAGCCAGATTACAAGAGTTATTTGCTGGTAACTGGTCTGCAAAATGAAAATACCGATGAAACCTTTTATTATATTCAAACGTACAAATACATAAGCTCGGAAGAAAGGGATGATTCAGAATGGGTTTTTTTAGAGGCTTTTATTCATCTGAACGAGAAGCAAAGAAAAGCAGGCAAAACTTACAGAAAAGTAAAAAAGAAATGGATAGGATAATGCGGGAAATGCGTGCCAAAATAGATACAATTCAAGTAAATATAACAAGAATAAATGAAGAAATTATAGAAAAACAGAGCCTTGCAGATAAATTTGCAAAGTATGAAGAAAGAACAGAACAACCTAATGAAAAAAGCCGTTTTCAAATACAAAGAGAAGCGGCACTCCAAGAGATTGAAAAATTGCAAAAGCAAAACTATGATTTAGAAGCTCAGATGGTTCCTTTCAAGCAAAGCTATGAGCGGATGAGCCAGACGTTTAATGAAACCTTTGACCGGCTCGACGCAATGCAGAGAGAAACTACGGCTAAAGAAAATGAAGCGGATATAATAAAATATACTGCAAAAGAAGAAGAAAAAATTCAGTTTGAGCTTGCTGAGGCAGAGGCACTGCTTGAATTGCGATCAGAAAAATGAGGTGAAGACGGATGTTAGTACATTATAAATGTCCTAATTGTGGGGCGGATATGGGATTTGACAGTGCATCTGGTCACTTGGCTTGCGATAGCTGTGGTCATGAGGAGCATATTGATACATTTGATGATGTAAATATTACGCAGTCTTTTGAAGAAGATGAGGCGAAAGAATATCATTGTGAAAACTGTGGAGCTGTTGTCTTGACAGATGCAGATACAACAGCGACATCATGCAGCTTTTGCGGTGCAGGAGTGGTTCTTGCTGATCGATTATCCGGTGAGCTGGCCCCTGCTAAAGTTATACCATTTACCATCAGCAAAGAGGAAGCGATGCAGGCATTTAAAAAATGGTGTAAAAATGGCAGGCTGACACCAAAGGGCTTTATGACAGCTGACCGCGTCAAAAATATTACCGGAATGTACGTCCCGTTTTGGATGTATGACCTGGATAATGATGTAGAGGTGAAGGCAACAGGAACCAAGGTGCGTACATACCGGCGCGGAGATTACCGTTATACAGAGACAAAGTATTATCGGGTACACCGGGATATTGATATCAGTTATTTAAAGGTTCCTGTGGATGCATCAGAAAAAATGGATGATGAGCTGATGGATAAATTAGAGCCTTATGACTACAACAAGCTGGAAGGCTTTAAAACACCTTATTTAGCTGGTTATTTAGCAGAAAAATATAATTATACCGATGATGAGCTGTTTGATCGGGTAAAAGCAAAAATCAGAGGATTTTTGGATACTTATATAGGTTCAACTGTACGGGGCTACACCTCTGTAAATTATGAACAGAAGAATATCCGTACAAAGAAAGCAAACAGCTATTATGTGCTCTTACCGGTTTGGATGGTTTATTATGATTTTGATAAACAGGAGCATACATTTGCGATGAACGGACAGACAGGGAAAATTGTCGGTAAGCCGCCGCTGAGCTATTCAAAGGCTGCACTCTGGTTTTCTGGCATTGCCGGCGGATCATTTGTTTTATTCAAAACAATAGCTATTATGCTGGGCGGTGATATTTTATGAGAAAGTATATAATCACAGCCAGTTTTCTTTTACTAATATCTTTATTTATTATTCCTGGAGTTTTTGCAGAGAAGCAGTATATTTACGATGATGCAAATATATTTACCGATAATGAGAGGACCGACCTGGAGCAGAGAGCAGCTGAGTATAGTGAAGAGAATGAGATTGATATTCTTATTTTGACGAAGGGCGAGCAGGATGGAATAGATATTGAACCGTATATCGAGGATTTCTATGATGCGCAAGGACCCGGATATGATGGGAATCATGGAGATACTGTTATTTTAGGCCTCGATTTTTCTAAGGGGCCGGGAAATCGCGACATATATGTAGCGGGTTTTTATGAAGGGGAAAAATATATAGATAGTGATCGTGGACAGCAAATCGTAGATCAGATCATTCCAGATTTATCAGCAAATGATTATTATGATGCGAGCTTATTATATTTTGAAAAAGTAGATAAATATATGGGAGTTAGCCCATTGGTAAATCCAGATGGTTTTTTACTTCAGACATGGTTTCATTTATTGGTTGCTGTTATAATTGGGGCAGCTGTGGTCGGCTCAATGATTTTTAATATGGGTGGACGTGTAACAACTAATGCAAGCACGTATCTTGATGCAAATAATTCACGCGTGAAAAACAAGTCAGATAGATACTTGCGTCAAACCGTTACGAAAACAAAAATTCAGAAAAACACTGGAGGTGGCCGCGGAGGTGGCGGAGGTGGAATGACAAGAGGAGGTCATTCACATTCTGGAGCACGCGGTAAATTTTAACTTATAGAAGGCTATATAGAAAGGATGATCTAAATAATGGGTTTTTTTAGAGGTCAGTTAGCAAATGTTGTAGAATGGGAAGAGTTTCGAGATGATATGATTTTCTGGAAATGGAATAACAGGGAAATTAAAAAAGGGAGTAAATTAATTATTCACCCCGGTCAGGATGCTATCTTTTTTAACCAGGGAAAAATTGAAGGTGTTTTTAAAGATGAGGGAGAATACGAAATAGAGTCAGATATCATTCCTTTTCTATCTACATTGAAAGGATTTAAATTTGGATTTAACAGTGGAATGCGTGTGGAAGTGCTGTTTGTAAACACGAAACAGTTTACTGTAAAATGGGGTACAAAAAATGCCATAAATATTCCTTCACCGCAGCTGCCTGGCGGGATGCCGATCCGAGCCAACGGAACCTTTCAATTTACGGTAAAAGATTATGTGAAACTGATTGATAATATTGCAGGAGTTAAGGACAGCTACCTTGTCGAGGATATCCGTCTAAGAATCACAGCGATTCTGGATCAATTACTGATGAAGTGGATTACCAAAGAAGGTAAGGATATGTTTAATCTTCAGGCAAATTCCTTTGAAATTGGTGAGGGAATCAAAGAAGATTTGGATATGCAGGTAAACAAGGACGGTTTTGAGATTAATGGCTTCAATATAATCAGCTTTAATTATCCGAAAGAAATTCAGGATATGATTACTAAAACAGCATCACATGGCATGATTGGTGACATGGGCCGTTATAAAGACGTAGCAATGACAGATGCGATTTCTTCCGGGAAATCAAATGGCGGTAATTCAGCAACGGATATGGCCGGTATGATGATGGGGATGCAGATGGCAAAAGAAATGATGAATGGCAGCAATGAGCAAAAGTCAGCAAATCAACAGCAGCAAAATCAAAGCGGTCAACAAAATCAAAATCAGAGTCAACAGCAAAATCAGCAGCCTCAGAATCAACAGGAATCCTCAGGTAATGAATCAAGTGGATCCATTCCAAATTTCTGTCCGAACTGTGGAAGTAAAACACAAGGAATGAATTTTTGCGGAAATTGTGGGTATAAGCTGGTTTAAAGACGAACAACAACTGGAAAATCAGAAAATGGAGGTATCATCTTAATTAGATGGTATCTTTTTTTATTTCACTAGCCATCGTTAAAAGGACTAATTTAATAAGAATAGTACGTTTTTAATTAAATGGGAATTTTCAAAAAATATCAGAAATTCTATTGACATAAAATAAATTACTATGCTACTATATTGTTAATTTAATTAATTAAGAAACTTTTAGAAGGAGGACAGAGTATGAATTTCGAGAGCTTGATTGGAATGAAAGGCAAGGTTGCAGTTATTACAGGAGCAGCCTCAGGAATTGGTTTAGCCACATCTAAATTATTCGCTCAATTAGGATGTAAGGTAATTCTGTTAGATATTAATGCACAAAATGGGAAGGCAGCAGCAGAAGAAATTATACATAGTGGAGGAAGTGCAGTATTTATCACTTGTGATGTCACTTCTGAAACAAATATAAAAGAAGTTATTCAAAAAGTTGTAAGCGATTTCAATAAAATAGATATTCTCTTTAATAATGCAGGTGTAATCAAGCGTAAAAATTTGCTGGAGCATTCGGAAGAGGAATGGGATTTAGTCATGGATGTTTCTTTAAAGAGCATATTCCTTTTATCGAAACAAGTCATACCGATTATGAAAGAGAGCGGTGGTGGCACAATTATTAATACAGGCTCTGGATGGGGTCTAAAGGGAGGAGATAACGCTGTTTCTTATTGTGCATCAAAGGCAGGTGTAGTTAACCTGACAAAAGCAATGGCTATCGACCACGGCAGTGACAATATCAGAGTAAACAGTATTTGCCCGGGGGATACAGATACACCGCTTTTAAGAGGAGAGGCAAAACAACTGAATGAAGAAGAAGGAAAGTTTTTAGAGGATTCAGGTAAAGACAGGCCATTGAGCAGAATTGGTACACCGGAGGATATTGCAAAAGGTGTTTTATTTTTAGCAAGTGATTTATCAGAATGGGTTACTGGAACAACTTTAGTAGTGGATGGTGGAGGATTAGCGTGATAAAGGAGGATGATAAACAATGACTAAAACAATAACACACCCTTATTTACCAAATACAAACTCGGAAATAAAGACGCAGATGCTTAAAGAAATTGGCATAGAAAGTATTGAAGAATTGTATCAGACGATACCGGATGAATTAAGATATACCGGCAAATTAAACATCCCGGAAGCTCTGAACGAATTTGAGCTGAAAAGAGAAGTCGGAAATTTACTACAGGAAAACAAAGGAACAAATGAAGTAATCAGCTTTTTAGGAGGAGGATGCTGGCAGCATTTTATCCCGGCTGTATGTGATGAAATAGCTTCCAGAGCAGAATTTGTAACGGCATACGCTGGAGATGAGTATGAAGATCATGGAAGATTCCAGGTGCTATTTGAATACCAGAGCCTGCTGGCGGAATTACTTTGTGTAGATGTTGTAAATGTCCCGACATTTGACTGGGGACAGGCAGCAGCAACTGCTATCAGAATGGCGTCCAGATTAACAAAGAAGAGAGAAGCACTTGTACCTAAAACGATTGCACCAGAGCGATTAAAAATTATTTGGAATTACTGTTCACCGGATATAGAGATAAAGCTTATTGACTATCAGGAAGCGACAGGGGAATTAGATTTAACCGATCTCAAGAACAATATTTCAGGACAGACAGCAGCAATATATTTTGAAAACCCAAGTTATCTGGGATTTTTAGAAACTCAAGGAGAAGAAATAAGCAGGATTGCTAAAAGCTCAGATGTTATTACGATTGTTGGTGTTGATCCAATCTCATTAGGTGTACTGGAATCGCCTGCTCAATATGGTGCAGATATAATCTGCGGGGAGCTCCAGCCTTTAGGAAACCCTATGAATTATGGCGGAGGACAGTCAGGTTTTATTGCAACAAGAGATGAGATTGAATACATTTCAGAGTTCCCTTCCAGATTATTTGGAATTACTCCTACGAGTCAAGAAGGGGAATACGGGTTTGGAGATGTTTTCTATGATAGAACTTCTTTTGCAAAACGGGAAAAAGGAAAAGAATCTGTCGGAACACAAACATCTATGTGCGCTATTACAGCTGGGGTTTATCTTGCATTAATGGGGCCGGAGGGAATGGCCGAGCTGGGACAGACTATTATGCAGCGCAGCCAATATGCTATGAAGAAGCTTAATGAAATAGAACAGATAACCTCGAGTTACTTTAACAATGTAAGCTTTAAGGAATTTGTTGTCGATTTTAATGAGACAGGAAAAACAGTGGCAGAAATTAATCAATATTTATTAAGTAAAGGAATCTATGGCGGTATTGATTTATCAGAAGAATTTCCGGAATTAGGGCAATCTGCCTTGTTCTGTGTAACAGAGGTTCATAGTAAAGCAGATATTGATGCATTAGCAAAGGAATTACGTTCATTTTTGTAAAGGGAAGGAAGTGAGTATATGCAAGAGATTAAAAGCCAAAAGAAGGTTAGAGATTTTCATCAGGCAAAGTGGAATGAGCCAGTCATATTCGAGCTTCATCAAAAAGGAGAAAGAGGCGTTGTACCGCCAAGAACAGAAGAGAAGATTGCATCTACAATCGGTGACGGGGTATCAAAGCTCCCAGGTCATTTGAAGAGAAGCCGGGCACCAGAGCTTCCGGAGATTTCTCAAAACAGAGTACTTCGGCATTATCTTAGACTGTCACAGGAAACATTAGGAGCGGCTTTTAATGTGGAAATTGGTCAGGGAACATGTACGATGAAGTATTCCCCGGTAGTAAATGAAAAGCTTGTTGCCTCGGAAAAGTTAAGATCTCTTCATCCAAAGCAGGATGAAGAGACAGTTCAAGGCACTTTGAAAGCAACGTATGAACTAGATTTATATTTGCGTGAAATTTCTGGAATGGACTATTTTTCATTTCAGCCGGGGTCGGGCACCCAAGCACTGTTTATGATGGCATCCATGGTAAGAGCATACCATGAGGCAAATGGAGAAGGAGAACAAAGGGATGAGATTATCACCACTATATTCTCGCATCCTTCACAAGCGGCAACTGCGGCAGTAAAAGGATATAAGATAATCACATTATATCCAGATGAAAACGGCTTTCCGGATTTAGAAAAATTAAAAGATGCTGTCTCTGAAAGAACAGCCGGATTTGTTGTTGCAAATCCTGAGGATACAGGAATCTATAATTCTAAAATCAAGAAATTTACGAAGGTTGTCCATGATGCAGGTGGTATTTGCTACTATGATCAGGCAAATGCAAATGGGCTGCTTGGGATTACGCGGGCAAAGGAAGCAGGTTTTGATATGTGCTTCTTCAATCTTCATAAAACCTTCTCTACACCGCATGCGTGTGGAGGGCCGGGCTCAGGTGCTGTCGGTGTCGTCGAAAGGTTGAAGCCATATTTACCAAAGCCGATTATTGAGAAGCATGGTGAAAAGTATGTTTTGAACACAAATTTAGAGCATAGTATCGGCAAGGTCCGTTCTTACTATGGTGTAGCTCAAAATATTATTCGTGCATATGCATGGATTCGTGCACTGGGGCCTGATGGTTTAAAAGCAGTTGCTGAGACAGCGGTTCTTAATAACAATTATTTATACAGCAAAATAAAAGAAATAAAGGGTGTAGATGTGCCTTATGCGGAAGGCGGCAGGTTAGAACAGGTTCGTTACAGCTGGGAGCCATTGTATCAGGATACAGGCATTACGACAGAGGATATCTCAAGAAGAATGGCAGACTTTGCCCATCAGTATTGGACAAGTCATCATCCATACGTTGTTCCGCAGCCATTTACATTAGAACCAACAGAATCTTATTCAAAGGAGGATTTGGACGAGTATATTAGAAGCTTGACTCATATATCCAATGAAGCGTATACATCTCCTGAGGTTATACAGTCAGCACCCCATTGCAGTTCGATTCATAAAATTACGACGGATAAATACTTTGAAGATCCGGAGCATTGGGCAATTACCTGGAGGGCTTATTTGAAGAAGTATAAGAATACAAAAGAAAAACAGACTTAAAAAGGTATGACATTCATTAGGAAACTATTTTATGAGAGGATGGTTTAAATGAAAAGGAAGCTGGTTGTACTGCTTAGCGCTTTTCTTTTATTGATGATATTAGCGGCTTGTCAAAGTGAGGAAGCTGATGGAGATAGCGATGAAGTAACTTTAGAATTATGGAATAATCTTGCGTCTGGATCTACTTTTTTTCCAAAATTAATTGAAGAATTTGAGGCAGAGAATCCAGATATTAAAATCGAATTGAATAATGTAAATGTAGAATCAAGTGATGCAGAGTATCAAGCGGCAATATCTGATAATAGTTTACCTGATATGTTTATTACGGATGCATTTTCAATGAATGAACTGGTAGATTTAGATTTGGTTCACGAGCTGAACAGTGTATTTCCAGAGGAAGCACAAGAAGAATATACAGAAGGTGTTTTTGACGAAGGAAATACAAGAATTGGAGATAATATTTACTTATTCCCGATTTTCAAAGGCGGAACATATATGATGTATTACAACAAAGCAGTATTAGATGATTTAGGCATAGATACTGTTCCGGAAACATGGGATGAACTGCTTGCTGTAGGAAAAGAAGTATATGAAAAGTCAGACGGGAATACAGAAGGTTTGATATTCGGTGGGACTTCCGGCTGGTTAGTAGATGCTTTTGTCCAGCTTATGGCTACAGAGCTTTCTCCTGAGAGCAGAATGGACTATGTGAATGGCGAATACAGTTTTAATAACGAAGGTAATGTTGAAACAATTGAATTTCTTAAAGAAATGCTTGATGAACATGCACTCTCACAGCTCACATTAGAAACAAATTCTACAGTTGCCAGAGAATATTTTGCAGTAGGAAGAACAGCATTCCTTATCGACGGAAACTGGACTGGTCAATTACTGGAAGATGAGAATGAATTTAGTGACTGGGGTGTTGTCCAGCTTCCTACTAAAAATCCAGACGGCAAGCAATATGGTGAATTTGGCGTGTCCAGTAATGATGGTATGTTTGTATCTAATAACACCGAGCATTGGGATGAAGTAGAGAAGTTTTTAATATTTTTAAGGGATAATATGTATGAAGAATTAGTAAATGTAGGAGAGGCAACGATTGCTAAAGAATTTGATTTAGTAGATGGAGAAGCTCCATTTGAACAGATTGAGGATATTCAGGATATCTTTTCAACAATGAGTATTCAAGTTCCTAATCCGCTCGCGGTAAACCCGGAGGCACTGGACGTGCAATTAGAGGTGCTGAAAAATGGACCGGATTCATCGCCAGGAGAAATTCTAATGGGTTATTTAACAGGACAGGTATCTGATTTAGAAGGAGAGCTGGAGGCCTATGAATCTGCCTATAATAAAGCCTTTGATGATGCATTAGAGGCACATGAAAGTGTGACACGGGAAGTTTTCCAATTCCCTGATTGGGTACCTTATGAGCCGTATACAGAGGAAGATCATCAGTAAAATAAACCTTACTCTGAACAAATTTCTATTATGGATATATATTAATGCAGAACATCCTCTATTAGATGAAATGAATGGAAGGAAAGCGCAGAGCTGATTGTCATTTTATCATAATGGTTTTGAACTTAAGGTATGGAAATAATGAGGGAGGCTTCTACAAAAAAAGACATTACAATGTAGAGGCTTACCTCATTTAATCTTTCGAGATAGGAGAATCTTCCATGGCAAAGAAAATAAAAAGCAGTAATGGAATTAGTAAATATAATAGAAATAAATATATTTGGGCTTATATTTTTATACTTCCCCAAATCATAGTGTTTTTTGGTTTCTCACTTTATCCAATCGTTATGAGCTATGTGTATTCCTTTTATGATTGGTCAGGAATTGGCCCATTAACCAATTTTGTTGGGCTGAAGAATTATACGAGAATACTTACTGAATCAAGCTTTTGGAATGCATTTGGAAATACCTTTGTTTATACAGCTGGATTTACAGTTGTTTCGATTTCCATTGCTTTAATACTGGCACTAGTATTAAATAATCCAAATTTAAAAGGAAGAGGCATATATCGGACAGTTTATTTCCTGCCAGTGGTTACTACAATGGCGATTATCGGGATTGTTATGCAGAATATCTTCGGAACACAGGGGTTCTTTAATGAGTTTCTTAAAGCAATTGGTCTAATTGATCAATCTATTTCATGGTTGTCTAATCCAGTCTTGGCTATGATTCTTTTGATTATTATTGGTTCATGGAAGGAAATTGGAATAACAATGATTTATTGGCTGACCGGCTTACAGATGATACCAAGAGAAGTGTATGAAGCGGCAAAAATCGATGGTGCCGGATCCTGGCAGACATTGCGATACATAACACTGCCATTGCTTAAACCAATTGGTGCCACGATCTTACTTTTGACAGTTGTCAGCAGCATGAGAGTTTTTGATTTAGTAAAAACACTGACAGAAGGTGGTCCATATTTTGCGACGGAGACACTTGAATTATACATTTACCGTTTTGCATTTGCACCAGATGGCCCATCGCAGGTAGGATTCGCATCTGCGGCAGGAGTTATTTTAGGACTGACTGTATTTATCATCAGTTTAATTCTGGGATGGGTTGTTTATAAAGTAAGTGGTCAGAAGAGAAAACCGCTTGGTGGGGGGATTAAATAAAATGAAAAATCGCACTGCTATGTTTATGACACATACCCTTTTAATAGTTTTTGGGATTATTTGGATTTATCCGTTTATATGGATGATTTCATCGTCATTCAAAACAAATAGTACATTTCTGACCTCGGGAATCAACCCGCTTCCAGAGAATATACATTGGGATAACTATATCCGTGCTTGGGAAGTAGCTAACTTTTCAGGATACTTTTTGAACTCAGTCATTATCACACTATCAACAGTATTAATTGTCATCACGCTTAGCTGTTTAACCGGATATGCTCTTGGCAGAGTAAAGTTCCCAGGAAGAAAAGTTATTATTACAGTTGTTGTAGCTTTAATGTTCATCCCATCCGGATATACGATTATCCCACTCTATGAATTAATGAAAATGCTTGGGCTATCCGATTCCTTATTTGGTGTAATATTAGCTGAATCAAGTGGTGCTCATATTTTATTTATATTATTATTTGCTGCCTTTTTCTCAAGGGTGCCTCAAGAAGTGGAAGACTCTGCGGCTATTGATGGAGCTGGATTTTTTAGAACCTTTGCAAAAATTGTTCTGCCGACTGCCAAGCCGGTTATAGCTACAGCAGCAATCATGCAATTTATCTGGACTTGGAGTTCATTCTTAGTCCCGCTTGTACTAACATTAAATAGTCCAGAATTGAGAACGCTTGCAGTGGGAATGCTCTCATTTGTGGGAAGATACCAAACGGATTGGACAGGAATGGCAGCAGGAGCAAGTATATCCTTAGTACCTGTAATTTTAATATTTATTGTGATGCAGCGCTACTTTATTGAAGGTATATCTGGTTCTGTGAAATAGTGGTAGAAGCTTTCACCGGTAATTAGAATACTGATTTTCCTATATCAGCCGGAAGTGAAGTCTTTCTATTATTACTTACTAATCAAAAATGTTTAGATATCAGCAAAATGATTGGAGGAGAGGACGGTAATGGCCTTTGATATAAAGAACATTCCATTTAGCAGATATGGATCTTTTTTATCTGTATCATATTTAAAGAAGAGAAAAGGTTTAGAGGAAGGATTATATTTAAGGAATATCCGAGGTGGAGACGATAATGACGGAGCTGTTTTTAAAATAGATGTATTGGCAGAGAATGAGGTTGTTCCATTTGAAAGTGTGCTGGAGCCAACTTCCTTAGAGCTCGTTTCCGAGCATGGTTCGGTAAAATTGGTTATGGGGGATGTAGATAATGTTTGTCTTTCCTCTGAAAATGTAGGTATTCGGTTTACTTTAGTCAGACATGCCTATGATAATGCTTTTTCACGATCAGATAAGAGCTGGCAAATTAATGTTTTCTCTAAGAAAATAAACTTTATGACGACTGTTTTGGAGGGGGATTTAACAGTTGATGCTCCATGGAATGTAAATGGCTGTGAAAAAGTAATTATTGATTTCCTGCCATCGGCAAAAACAAATAAAATGAATGGAATTTTAGAGGAATTTACAATAACTTATAAAAATAAAGAATTCGAACAAGATTTTGAAGTCTGTCATAAAAAGGTGAAAGAGTCGTTTCAATCTTGGCAAGAAAAGGTATTGTCAACACCTAAAGAATATGAGAAAGGTACAAAACAAGCAGCATATATTACCTGGTCCAGTATGGTAAGAGAAGAAGGAAAGCTTATTCGTCCTGCAATGTATATGTCGAAAAATTGGATGACGAATATTTGGAGCTGGGATCATTGCTTTAATGCAATGGCATTGTTAAAACATCAGCCTGAATTAGCCTGGGATCAGCTGATGATTTTCTTTGAAAATCAAGACAGCACCGGGATGCTGCCAGATTTTATAAATGATGAATTCGCTTATTGGAATTGCACAAAGCCGCCTATTCACGGCTGGACAGTATTATGGATGCTGGATAGGTCAGAAAGTATATCAAATAATCATTTGGAAGAAATTTATACCCCGCTTTCGAAATGGACAAACTGGTATTTTAAATACAGAGATTATAATAAGAATGGTTTTCCTGAGTATCATCATGGAAACGATAGCGGTTGGGATAATAGTACAGTCTTTAGTGAAGGTATTCCTATAGAAAGTCCGGATCTATGTGCTTTCTTAGTCTTACAAATGGAAGCATTAGAAAAAATAGCTGTCAGACTCGAAAAAGATAATGAAGCTGAGGTATGGAAGCAAAAACAAGAAAGCTTGTTAGAAGCATTTCTGGATTACTTCTGGAAAGAAGACTATTTTACGGCATATGTAGCTGATCAGCAGGTGAAAACTGGAGATAGTTTATTGCTATTTATGCCAATTGTACTTGGAAAGCGGCTGCCAAAAGATATTTTAAACAACCTTGTTGAGGGATTGAAGGATGAATCAAGG
Source organism: Oceanobacillus sp. FSL W8-0428 (assembly GCF_038004405.1). NCBI lineage: Bacteria > Bacillati > Bacillota > Bacilli > Caryophanales > Bacillaceae > Oceanobacillus > Oceanobacillus sp. FSL W8-0428. Next base: position 4,801,773 of record NZ_JBBORB010000001.1, on the reverse strand, counting down.
TTTTTAACAGATAATGGATTAGCTACTGAAAGTGTATCAAGCACTTATTATGAGTCAGATGGTTATTGGAGAGGACCTATTTGGGCCCCTTCTACGATGCTGATTATTGATGGCTTATATAGAGCTGGAGAAGTGGGCTTTGCCAGTGAGCTTTCTAAGCGCTTTTGTAATATGGCGAATAAAAATGGAATGGCAGAAAACTTTGATGCTATTACAGGAGAAGGATTAAGAGACAGGGCTTTTACATGGACCTCCAGTGTCTTTTTAATTTTAGCAAATGCATATGTTTAAAAATAAATAGTTAAGAAACTTACGATTACAAGTAAGGGAGAGAATAATATGCGCGATTATAAAACTTGGGAAGATATATCAATAACCGATATCAATCGCAGGAAGCCGAGAGCTTATTTTAAATCATTTCCGACAAAGGAAGCTGCAATAGCAGGAAATAATAGAGGGCCCCATCATTTTAAAAGTCTAAATGGCTCATGGTATTTTCAATTTTTAAATGCACCAGAATATGCAGAGACGGGGATAGAGCAGCCAGATTATGATATCAGCAGCTGGGAGAAGTTAGTTGTGCCGGGCAATTGGCAAATGAACGGATATGGGAGTATGCATTATTCTGATTTGTGGTATAACTTCCCTATCAGACCGCCTTATGTACCGTCAGATAATCCAACGGGGATTTATAAGCGGAAATTTATTATAGAGGAAGCATGGTTTTCTCAAGATATTATTCTACGTTTTCACGGTGTGGATTCGGCTTTTCATGTTTGGGTTAATGGTAAAGAGGTTGGCTATAGTAAAGGGGCAAGAATAACGAGTGAATTTGATATTACATCTTATCTGCATAAGGGAGAGAACGATATTACAGTTCGTGTCTATCAATGGTCTGATGGAACATATTTAGAAGATCAGGATATGTGGTGGTTGAGCGGTATATTTCGTGATGTGGAAATTTATACGCAGCCTTGCAGCGGATTAGAGGATATAAAGATAGATACATATCTTAATAACCAGTATAAGGATGGCAAATTAAAGCTTTCAGGAGAATTAAGAACAGACAGAGGTCCATTAAGGCTTGTTTATGAATTATATGACAGGAATAAAAAACAAATTTTGCGGGGAGAAAAAGAGGCAGAGAAATCATTCTCCATTTCTGAAGCGATAGATGGTATCACTCTATGGAGCGCAGAGAATCCTTATCTGTACCAGCTTATTCTATTCGTTTATCGAGGGGAAGAATTAATAGAGGTTATCCCAAATCAAGTAGGCTTTCGTGAAATTGAATTAAAAGGGAATGTGTTTACTGTGAATGGGGTGGCTATTAAACTCAAAGGAGTAAACCGGCATGACTTTCACCCGAAAACTGGCAGAGCTGTTACAGAGGAGGATATGAGAAAGGATATCCTTTTAATGAAGCAGCACAATATTAATGCCGTCCGCACTGCTCATTACCCAAACGCACCATATTTCTATGATCTATGTGATAAGTATGGAATGTATGTTATTGATGAAGCAGATATTGAGTGCCACGGGTTTGAATTAACAAATCGTTATAATTGGATTGCTGAGGACCCGGTATGGCAAAAAGTAATGGCGGATAGAGTTGCCAGAATGATAGAAAGAGATAAAAACCATCCTTGTATCCTGATGTGGTCACTTGGCAATGAATCCAGCTTTGGTGAAAATTTTAGAAAGCTGGCAGCTGTTTGCAGGGAAAAGGACCCAACGCGGCTGGTTCATTATGAAGGGGACCGTGAAGCAGAAGTAACAGATGTTTATTCCACCATGTATACTTGGCTGGAAGCTCCAAATAGCAAGAGAAAAACAATGGAAGACATTATTGAAACAACGAAAAAACCACATATTCACTGTGAATATGGACATGCGATGGGAAATGGCCCGGGGGGATTAAAAGAGTATCAGGACTTAATTTATGCACATGATCATTTGCAAGGGGGCTTTATTTGGGAGTGGTGTGATCATGGAATTGAAAGCACGGATGAAAATGGAACGGTTTACTATCGCTATGGCGGAGATTTTAAAGATGATCCGACAAATGGGAACTTTTGTATCGATGGGCTTGTTATGCCTGATCGGAGGCCATCTCCGGCTTTAAAAGAATATAAGAAGATTATTGAACCCGTTCATACACAAGCACTCGATTTGGGTAAAGGCATACTGGAAGTAGAAAACAAATATGATTTTATTTCATTACAGGAATTGGTGTTATATTATACGATTCAAAAAGAAGATGAAATTATTACCTCTGGAAGTAAGCAATTAACAGACATTCCTGCCAGACAGAAGAGAAATATTATATTAGATTATGATCTGGATTTTTATATAGAGCCTGGCTCTGATTACTATCTAAATATTTCTTATAAAACGGATAAAAATGTATCTTGGGCTGCTGAAGGTTATGAATTAGCAAATGCACAGTTTCTGATGCCATTAAAAAAAGAAGTGCAGCCAAAATCACCGAAAGAAGTAATTTCCATGGAAGAAAAGAGCTTTGAACTCGTTGTTCGCGGTAATGATTTTGAAATCATTTTTGATCGTGTGAATGGAAAAATGCTGTCTTGGAAAAAGGATAATAAATCGCTGATTCAATCGGGACCGGTATTGCAGTTTTGGCGGGCACCGATTGATAATGATATGTATCTGCTGCATGATTATAAAGAAAAATATTTTATGCATCTCTGGCACGAAATGGTGGATGAGGTCTCTTATAGCAAAGAAGAAAACTATGTTCATATCCGCGTTTTAACGGTTAATGGTACAACCAATTCAGCCTGGTATTATCAATGTGAATACAGCTATAAAATATTTGGGAACGGAGATGTTCTCTTCCAAGTACAGGGAACCCCAGCCGGCATGATAGAAAATGCTCCGGAAATGATTCCGAGAATCGGTGTGGAATTACAGCTGAATAAAGAAATGGAGCATGTGAAATGGTATGGCCGCGGTGAAGGGGAAAGCTATGTCGACTCTAAACAGGCAAATCTATTTGGCGTGTATCAATCAACAGTAGACGACATGTTCACAAATTACGTAAAGCCACAGGAAAATGGAAATCATACAGACACGACCTGGATGAGGTTATCCGACAAGCAGGGAACTGCCTTTATGGCATCAGCAGTTGAAGAAAAATTTGATTTTGGAGCAAGCTTTTATGATATAGAAGATTTAGAAACAGCTAAACATACCATTGATTTACAAAAAAGTGACTATATTCATTTACATCTGGATTATAAGCAAAATGGGCTGGGCTCTAATTCTTGCGGACAAAATCAATTGAAAAAATACCGCTGTACATTTGAACCTTTTACATTAAAGCTGAAGCTGTCAGTCTATCAGCAATCGGAAATTACGGATATATGGAAGGGAAAAGAAAAAATAATCGATAAATAGCGTTCCAGGGGGCTTGGTGCTCCCTTTTCTGATAAATACCCTCTTTTAGGAAAAAGTATAAGCACTAACAAACGTTTCGTGATGTAAAACAGATACAATATGCTATAATGCAAATAAACTTAGCATGTTATTAACATTTTTTGTTGAACAATAAATGAAAATGATTATTCCTGGAAGGAGTAATTACAGTATAATAAAAATATAACAAATTAAAATCTCGTAATCATAGTTAGACGGATTAAGATTCTACGAAAAACTACAAAAGAAGGAAGAAAAGAAGTTTCATTTCACGGTGGAGGAATTTATATGCAGCGAGGAACCTTTAAATTAATGAAGTCCGTAAATAAATCATTAGTGCTTAATAAAATTCGCAAAGATGGTCCTATTTCCAGAGCACAAATTGCAAAAGAATCAAAATTAACCCCCCCAACTGTGAGCAGCTTTGTAAAGGAATTATTAGAAGAAGGTCTGGTAAAGGAAAAAGATTTAGGAAAATCTAATGGCGGACGTAAACCAACAATGCTGGAAATCAATTATCATCATTTCTATATAATTGGTGTAGATTCCGGTTCAAGCAGAGTTGATGTAATATTATCAGATTTATCTGGAACAATCTATGAACGTATCAGCACGCTATTTCCAAAGGATATGTCTAAAGAGCGGTTTTTAGATATACTATCCACTGGAATCCGTGATATTTTATCAAAGATACATCAGCCTGAAAAGGTGCTTGGTATCGGTGTTGCCATGCATGGTGTTGTACAGGTAGAGACAGGAACTTCTTTAATTGCCCCTTCGTTAGGGTTAGAAAACATACCAATTAAAGAAACATTAGAGAAAGAATTTAATCTGGAAGTATATGTTGAAAATGATGCAAGGGCAATGGCTCTGGGAGAATCATGGTTTGGAGAATACGGGGAGCAGGACAGTATGATGACTGTTAATATCGGAAATGGTGTCGGCTCTGGTCTTGTGGTTGATGGAAGCCTTTATCATGGAGCGCAGGATATAGCCGGTGAGATTGGCCATATGATGATTGATATACATGGGGAGGTTTGTGAATGCGGGAATAAAGGCTGTCTGCAGACATTTATTTCTGGATCATCTATAGCAAGAAGAGCAAATAAATTAAGTGAAGAGTATTATGATTCTGGAAAGGATGTATATGAAGCAGTACAGAATGGGAATACATCTTTAAAAGAGGTTTTTGAAGAGACTGGAAAGCTTATAGGCATAGGAATAACCAATCTCATTCATGTGGTTAATCCAAAGCTGATTGTGCTTGGTGGTGGTGTAATGAATGCTGAGGAAATGCTTCTTCCGACAGTACATAAAACCATTGCTCAACATGCTTTAACACCAGAAGCTAAAGAAACAAAGGTAGTTGTCAGTAAATTAGGCAAGGATGCTGCGCTGTTAGGGGCAACAGCTCTTGTTTTAGTAGAGATTTTCAATTAAATAGACTGAAGATGTAAAACAGGACATTCTTTCTATAGATAAGATGTCCTGTTTCTTATATTATAAGAAGACTAGCTTGTGCCAAATCTGAAGGTAGTTGTTTTATCATAACGCTCTCCTGCCTGCAGAATCATAGAGGGAAGACGGTCTTGATAAAGTGCTAATGGTGTATTTGCCGTTTCAAAACAAACACCATAATGAGCAGGCAAAGATCCATGCTCCAATACATATCCTTGGGAGCCTTGATTAGCAGTGTACATAACCATGCCCGGCTGGTTCGTTTCTATAGATAAGGTTCTCCCACTTGATTGTTCATAAACATCGATATAACTTTTTTTATTTTCAAATACAAAGTAATGATCATAGCCGTCAGCCAGAGCTAATTGTTTTATGTCAGGTAAGGATTTTAATCCCTTCCCCAGTAAAGCCCCGGAACGGAAATCAAATGCTGTATCAGTTACATCGATGAGATGACCTGATGGTAATAAGTTGTTATCCAATTCTAAAATGGTGCTGCCAGGCATGGTGATATGATGCTGGTAAATAGAATTTTTCATATTTCCAGTTAAATTAAAATAAGTGTGGTTTGTTAATGAAAGTGTGGTTGCTGCATCTGGGATAGCATGATAATGTATAGAAAATTCATTTTTACTGGTAAGGCGATAGGTAATAGATACATTTAGACAGCCTGGATAGCTGCCTGCAGATGCTATATCTTTTGTTGTTAATTGTAATACTGCTGTTGATTCTGTTTTTTTTATTTGCGTATCCCACAGAATTTGATGAAAGCCGCCTGATCCGCCGTGTAAATGACTTGTACCTTCATTTTGTTCCAACTGATAAGCTTGCTGATTTATCTTGAACTGGCCATCAGGTATTCGTCCGGCAACCCTTCCAATTAAAGCTCCTAAATACAACGGGTTTTTTTCATAGTTATGATAATCTTTAAAAGTCCAAACAATATTTTCTGCATTCCCACTTCGGTCTGGTGTAGACAGCCTTGTGATAATCCCACCATAATTGAGTATGCTGATTTCAATGATGTTATTTGTTAATGTGAATTCTTTCCATCCATTGACAACTTCTTTTACATGTATGTCCATGCTTTCACCTTCTTTTCGATAAGCAACGTCAATTTATTTAGCTAATTTATTACAATAACTAAAATAATTAATTTAATTAATTAACTTATTGATAATATTCTAACTTTTTAAGGCGTCTTTGGCAATAGGGAATAAGCATAAATTAGATAAATGATGCAATAGGTGTACTTCCAAAATTACATAAAAATGGTTTATTTTATCAGGATGAAAATCAATACATCCAGTATGAAGTTTGTTAACTTTCAACTAGTCTACAATATGATATTATAAAGATATAGAAAGAAGGTGTACTTGGTGGTATTAGTTATTCTTATTTGTTTTGCTGTCGCTATGCTGGCGGCGTTTGTTGGAAGTCTGGCAGGACTCGGAGGCGGAGTCGTATTAATTCCATTACTATTCCTTGCCAGCGGTAATATAGAAGGCTTTGAGTGGGTGACACCTCAAACAGTCGTAGCAATGTCGCTGCTGGTTATGTTTTTTACAGGTATATCTTCTGCTTTATCCTTTGCAAAGACAAAACGGATTGATTATAAAGCAGGCGGACTGTTTTTAATCGGCAGTATTCCAGGGAGTATGTGCGGAGCCTGGTTTAATCAATTTGTTCAGGCAAATACATTTTATATTTATTTTGGTATTTTAATCATTATTATTGCCGCAATTCTTTTTTACAGACAGTTAAAAGGAATTAAGCCGCGAAAAGTAGATGAATCTGAAAAAGGATCACGCCAGACGAAAATAGGAGCAGAAATATATACATATAAAATTCAAATAGTACCTGCTATTGTCATTGCGTTCTTTGTCGGGATGCTGTCAGGCTTTTTTGGTATAGGCGGAGGAGCAATTATGGTTCCAGTTATGCTGCTTGTATTTGGTTTTCCTGCACATATTGCAACAGCTACCTCTATGTTTATGATTATTTTCGTCAGCTTATTTGGAAGCATAACGCATGTTGCCCTCGGCAATATTGAGTGGGCCTATGTACTTTTCTTCATTCCTGGAGCATGGATTGGCGGTAAGCTGGGTGCATTTACAAACCAAAAGATTTCAAGCTCGTTATTGGAGCTGTTTTTAAGAATCTTATTGATTATAATGGGAATTCGGATGATTTTACAAGGTATCGGTTAGGGGCGGGTGAAGTATGTCTGAAGAAAAAATTTATTTTTACTATACAAACGATTTGCATAGTAATTTTGAACAGTGGCCAAGAGTAACAGCATTTTTAAAAGAGAAGCAAGACTTAAGAAAGCAAAATAAAGAAGCTTACTTTACGATGGATGTAGGAGATCATGTGGATCGGTCCCATCCTATTACAGAAGCCTCAAGTGGTCTGGCCAATGTAGAGTTATTAAATGAAGCAGGCTATGATATCGTGACGATTGGAAATAATGAGGGTATCACATTGTCCCATCAAGAATTATATCAATTATATGATAAGGCGGATTTTCAAGTTGTGTGCAGTAATTTATTTAGTATGGATGAGTTTACACCATTTTGGTTAAAACGTACGCATACATTTACAACAGAAAGCGGTATACGGATAGGAGTATTAGGCTTAACGGCTCCGTTTAATGCTTTTTATAATCTGCTTGACTGGAATGTAGAAAATGAATTTGACATTATTGAAAGCTATATAGAAGAATTAGCCAGAGAAACAGATATGATTATTCTGCTTTCACATTTAGGAATTTCAGTGGACCAGGAAATTTCGAGGAGATATCCGGATATTGATGTTATTATTGGCGGACATACGCATCACTTATTAGAAGAAGGTGAAGTGGTAAATCAGACCCTGATAACTGCAGCTGGGAAGCATTGTTACTATATGGGTGAAGTAGAGGTTATCTGGGATCATGAAAAGAAGCAGATTATCTCTAAAGAAGCGGATGCAGTAAGTTTAATAGACAGCGTAAAGGATTTGAAGACTGAAGAGCATCTGCAGCAATTATTGCAGCAGGCAAATCATTATTTGGATCAGGTAGTAGCAGTTGTGGAAGAGCCTCTTGAGGTAAAATGGTTTGGAGAAACGCCAATTATCCAATCTTTGACAAAAGTACTCAAAAGATGGACCAATGCAGATATCGCAATGCTGAATGCTGGGGTATTATTAGATTCACTGCCGGCTGGAGCAATTACAAAAGGAGATCTTCACCGGATTTGTCCGCATCCGATTAATCCTGTCCTTGTTGATTTAAGAGGAGATGAAATTGTAGAGACAGTCAGAGCATCGCTTTCTACCTCTTTTACAGAACTGAAATTAAAAGGATTTGGCTTTCGGGGAGAAATTTTAGGTAAAATGATTTTCTCTGGGATCAGGGTAGAGACAGCTTTTCATCGTAATGGTGATATTTATGTAAAGCAGGTTTATACAGAAAATGGTTACCCGATTAATCCAGATAAAACTTACTATGTTGCTACTGCGGATGTATTTACCCTTGGCCAGCTGCTACCGGAAATTGCCCGTTCTGCGAAAAAACAATATTTTGTACCAGAGTTTTTACGTGATCTATTAGCCTATGCTGTAAAGCAGTCTTAGACACTGTCACTTCCACTTGTGACGTTATCCCCCTTCTCTGCATACACTTATCACGAGAGAATAACAGAGGGGGGCTTTTTTTATGATTACGGTAGAACCTCTTGAGGTGGATGGAATTATTTTTACAGCAGTAAGTGTTGAGCTGCCAAAAACAACCTTATTAACGATTAGTAATGATATAGGGTACATTATGTGTGCAGCACTGGATGTTGATATTTTCAATGAAATACCTAAGCTGAAAGAAAGAAATGTCATTGCCGGCCGCGCAATGGGAGTAAGAACCATTGATCAATTGTTGAATGCGCCATTACAAAAGATTACAGATGCCTCTAAGGAGCATGGCTGGGAAGTAGGAATGACCGGAAAGGAAGCACTGCTTAAAATATCATAATATGTTTAAAGACAAAGAAAACACTTCTTTTATTCATGCTGCTTTAGTATGAAATGAAAGAAGTGTTTTTTATATTTCAATATCATGAAATGGTGTTTGTGTGTCCTCTTCTAATATTCTGAATGAGAAAAAATATTGCGTATATGTTAATCCGCTTTACATTGTTCTAATTCACTTCAACAGATGCATAAATTATAAAGGAGGGGGGTTGTTTCGTTGAGGTTTAAAAAACGGTATCGATATCGGCCAAGAAGAAAAAGAAGAATGCCTCCATCCCGGCGCTCCATTCTGATGCTGACATTTATCTTGTTTTTTGCAGCGGTTGGTTTCAGCTTTTACTTGATTAATGTTAAAATTGAACCGATTATTATTGATATTGCTAAACGAAAAGCAGATGAATTTGCAACAAGAGCGATTAATTCTGCTGTTAATTATGTAGAGGATTATGGATTTGAAGATATGGTTACAATCACATATGATAATGAAGGAAATTTTGTAACATATAACTGGAACCCGGCAGTCATCGGTGAAGTTAACAGAGTAGCTACAGACCGGGTTGAAGAATTTTTTACTTATGTAAATCGTGGAGAGCAGCTTGAATTTGAACATAATCTGCATGAACCAGATGACTATGAGGGTGGTGCAGAAGGAAGGGCTCAAGTAGATCCTACTTTGATTGAGATTCCTTTAGGGCAAATAACAGGGAATTCTGTATTAGCTAATTTAGGCCCAAAAATCCCAATTAATATGGAGGTTGTCGGAGCTGTACGGACGAATATTGTAGACAAAAAAGAAGAGTTTGGTATTAATGGAGCTTGGGTCTCTTTGTATATTAATGTAGAAGCTGATGTACAGATTATTGTGCCATTTACTTCAGAAGTAAGAACAGTACATACTGAACTTTATTTGGACGGAGGAGCAATTATGGGCAAAGTACCCGATTTTTATGGAGGAGATGGGAATGTTCCGAATATTGCCATTCCGAAAGATGATTTGCAGAAGGATTAAAGATGTAGTATAGTACAGTTTAGTTGAATAAAAACCTTATCAGATCGGTGAGGTAGAGGCGCAAATTATATAAGTATCCGGCAGGAGAATGACAACTGTGATTGCCGGAGAAAGGATAGTTTGCCGAAGTATATAAAGGGGTCGTACTTTATATTGCTGGCATATTACTGAAAAAGTACTATGCTGTCATGTAATAATTTACATGGAGAACTACTGATCGAAATGGAGGATAACGTGAATTGGTGAAACAATGGTAGGTTATTTTCTATCATTGTTTTTTTGCGTTCACAAGGAGATTTTCATCATTTTTTGCAGAAATTGCCTTGTCTGGTTTCCTTATTTCGAATCGGTTGTGAACGCGGGAGGAGATTATTAAATTGTTTTTATTCTCCGCGCGTCGTCAATCTAGCACAGGGATATTTATCCTGAGCCGGGAAATAAATAGATGGAGGTTTTAATATGGATGGTACATTTTGGTCGTTGATACCTGCAATTGTCATGCTGATATTAGTGGTGTTAACAAGAAAGGTTCTTATCTCAATAGGAACAGGGATTGTAGTAGGGGCATTATTATTAAGTAATTTTCATATAGGGGCAACATTAAAAGAAATATGGACTGTGTTCTATACTATTTTTTATGCAAATGGATCAATAGAAACCGGGAACCTATTATTAATTAGTTTTCTCCTTTTCTTAGGGGTGCTTACTGCATTTTTGCAGGCATCCGGCGGAGCAAAAGCTTTTGGGGACTGGATGCTGCAGCGTGTAAGGACACGTACCGGTGCAGAGCTGATGACTGCTGTTATTGGATTGATTATTTTTATAGACGATTATTTTAACAGCTTAGCAGTTGGACAAATTGCGAGACCTGTGACGGACAGACAAAATATTTCCCGTGCAAAACTGGCATACTATATCGATTCCAGTTCTGCTCCGGTTACAGTAATAGCACCAATATCAAGCTGGGGAGCCTATATTATTGGTATTTTAGGCAGTTTATTTGCAGTAAATGGTATTACAACAATTCAGCCGATTGAAGCATTTATACAAATGATACCTTTGAACTTTTATGCTATTGCTTCAATTATTTTAGTATTCATTGTAGCGTATTTTCATTTTGATATAGGTCCAATGTATACACATGAAAAAAGAGCAAGAGAAGAAGGAGAATTGCTTGATCCGAAAAGAAATCAAGTATCGGGAGATTTAGGCGATGTATTTGATCCGCATAGGGACGGGAAAGTTTTTCATCTAATTATTCCTATTATTGTATTATTTATTGTTACGGTGATTGCTATGATTGGAACAGGGGTAAGGGAAACAGAAGGCAGTGCATCCATCATAGACGCTTTTGCAAATACAGATGTCAATCTTTCCTTAATTATTGGCGGTGTCACAGCAGTTCTTACTTCAGTTATTTTTCATATGAAGCAGAGAAAACCTCGCTCAGATATGAGAAGAATTTTTGTAGAAGGCTTTAAAACAATGATTCCAGCAATTAATATTCTTATTCTTGCCTGGATGATCGGTTCTATTATTGGTGAATTAGGGACAGGGAGTTATTTAGCAGGCCTAGTAAATAACTCGTCTATTTCAGCAGATTATCTGCCGGCAATCTTATTTATTATTGCCGGATTAATGGCTTTAGCGACTGGATCATCATGGGGAACTTTTGGTATTATGCTTCCGATCGCGGCAGAAATTATGGCGAATACAGATATGGAATTATTTTTACCTGCCTTAGCGGCTGTGCTTGCTGGAGCAGTATTTGGAGATCATTGTTCACCGATTTCCGATACAACAGTTTTATCTGCAACTGGAGCAGGTGCACATCATATTGATCATGTTCTTACGCAGCTGCCGTATGCTTTCATTGCAGCATTTACAGCTTTAATCGGCTTCTTTGCTGTCGGACTTACCCATTCAACCTGGGTTGCTTTAGCTTTGACGGTTATTCTCTTGATAGGGATTGTCTGGTTTACACAGATATTATTTATTCAGAGAAAAAAGAAGGCATCTTAACGAAGGGCTTGGAATACATTTTAGTATTCCAAGCTTTTTGAATATCTTCTATTGTCATACAATATTTCTGCATAAGCTTTTGTACTAGGAGCTTTTTTATGTGATTTTTATCTTTCTGTAATTAAATACTATAATTTCCATTATTGGATATTGACAAAAGTTGAGGAAGAGATATAATACAATTGAATAGTCTGAAAGTAATGATTTTTGTTATTATTCTATTTTAAAAGCGCTTTCATTATGATTTATTTATTAAAAAGGAGGTTATCATGGATGGAAAATCGTTCACAATGGGGAACACGAGCCGGGTTTATAATGGCTGCTGTCGGATCAGCGATTGGTTTAGGAAATATATGGCGTTTTCCGGCAGTTGCTTATGAGAACGGTGGCGGAGCATTCTTTATACCTTATTTATTTGCTTTATTGACAGCAGGTATTCCTATTTTAATTATGGAATTTGCAATGGGTCAAAAGTATCGTGGATCTGCCCCTTTAACGTTTCGAAGAATTAATAAGAAAACAGAATTTATCGGATGGTGGGCAGTACTTGTCGCATTTGTCATTTCAACATACTATTCAGTGATTATTGCCTGGGCAATATCTTACTCTATCTTTTCTTTTAATCAAACTTGGGGAGCAGATACAGAAGGTTTTTTATTTGGAGAGTATCTGCAGTTAGCTGAAATTCCTGGTCAAATAGGCGGCTTGGTACCAGGCGTGTTAATTCCGCTGATTATTACCTGGCTGTTAGTACTTGGAATCTTATTCCGAGGTGTTAAAAAAGGAATTGAGGTTGCAAACCGTATTTTTATTCCTTTACTTCTTATTGTATTTCTTGTTGTTGTAATTAGAGCAGTCACTTTACCTGGTGCAATGGAAGGCTTGAATGCGTTTTTTACACCTGATTTCAGTCAAATTTTGTCACCAAGTGTATGGATTGCAGCATATGGACAAATTTTCTTTAGTTTATCTATTGCTTTTGCAATTATGATTACTTATTCAAGTTATTTGCCTAAAAAATCAGATATTACGAATAACGCATTTATTGTCGGGTTTGGAAATTCCGGTTTTGAGCTATTAGCTGGAATTGGTGTATTTGGAATATTAGGATTTATGGCCTCTTCAGCTGGTGTTAGTGTGGATGAAGTTGTAGCTGGAGGAGTTGGGCTTGCGTTTGTTGTATTCCCTGCTATTATTAATGAATTGCCGGCATTTAACGGGTTGTTCGGGGCGCTATTCTTTATATCGTTGACTCTTGCCGGAATAACATCCTTAATGTCTATTACTGAGACTTATGTAGCTGCATTGGTAGATAAATTCAAAATTTCAAGATCGAAAGCTGTTCTTTTTGGTGGAGGTCTTGCAGCACTACTTTCATTATTATACGCTTCTAAAGGCGGCTTATACTTCTTAGATAATATTGATTATTTTATTAATCAATTCGGTGTGGCCATGATCGGTCTTGTTGAAGTAGTCTTAATTGCCTGGATTCTTCGTAAAACCAATATGCTTAAAAATCATGCCAATGAAATTTCAGATATTCGTCTTGGTTCATGGTGGACGATCAGCATAGCTGTTATTACACCGATTGTAATGGGTTATATGATGTTTGGACTGTTTAAGCTGAATTTAATGAGAGAGTTTGACACAGACTCTGGGAATTATGAAAACTACTCCAATGCCTTTATAAATAATACGGGTTGGGCAGTAGTAGCCGGTGTATTAGTGCTTGGAGTTGTTCTGGCATCAATGAAATGGAAATCCAATGATTCGTTATCTGATTACGACGATAAATAGGAGGTAACATGCTTATGAGTGCTTCAGCAATTATTGTAATGATTATCGGTATCGTTATTATATGGGGAGGGTTAGCAGCCAGTATTTGGAATGCAGTTCAAAAAGGTAAAGGATAAGCTTTATAAAATTATTATTGTATTTAAAATATGGTGTGTACTCCGTTAAAAATGGGATACACACCATATTGCCAATACAAATTTAATTGTTATTTTTCTCCATACGTTCCCATTTCGAAATAAAAGGATAGGGATCAAATGAAAATTCACTGTACCCATTATCTTTATACATGCCGTAATGAAGATGCGGAGGAAATTTACCGGATGTCCCCGGCGGGCCGTAACCTGTCGATCCGACACTGCCCAGTATATCGCCAGGCTGCACGACCTGACCAACTTTTATCTCTTCGTCAAATCCGCTCATATGTGCATAGTAATGATAAATATTATAAATGTCACGAATTCCGATACGCCAGCCTCCATATAAGTTCCAGCCCATCATTTCAACAACCCCATACGTTGTTGAGCGTACCGGAACCCCATAGGAAGCGAAAATATCTGTACCCTCATGAATTCGTAAGCCGCCAAATCCACGGCGGTCTCCCCATGTACTTCGGTAGCTGTAATTATAATTCGTATCCAGGGGGAAAGCCCGGTTTGTTAAATGAATATCACCAAATTTTTGAAACACTTTTGCGGTATTCATGATAGTCTGTACAGTTAAATCACGTTTATAATGCTCCCAAATTGCAATTTTTATATCATCCTCCTGTAAGCCATAGGATAAAATGTGATTTGCCATCGTATAGAGGATGTCTTCTGGATCATTAGAATCTGCTTGATTATCGTCATTCCCGTCCTTACCAATTCCGCCGAATTGCTTTATAATATCCTGTTCCGTTGATTTAGCAGCGTTTCCTAAACCAAACCATTCTGTCTCATCGAATTGAATTGAAATAACTTTTTCTTCTTCAGTGGAAGGGAGTGTATTCCGCTCGTAATTGTCCATCGCTGCGAAATAGTACCACGGGACTTGTGTAATTGTTTCTATTTTTTTAAATAAAGCCATTCTGTCTGTATATATTTGATTTTCTGGATCTGCTTGTACCAAAGAGGCTGTTTGAAAAATAAAAAAGAAACAAAGCATCATCAGTGTAACATTGCGAATTCTAACCAGATGAATCACCTCCTTATAAAATATAGATATTTTATTTCTCTTTAGTCGTCTTTCTTCATGGAATCAACGATTGTCTGAACCAATGGATCAATATCTAAGTTGTCATCCTCCATAACGGAATAATGCAGTGTTTCAATATTTTGAATTAAGCTTTTGTCGTCAGAAGCATGAATTGTATAGTAGCCGGGAAGGATGGATAGTGCTGTTTTTTCTGCATTTTTAATAGCTTCCTGTTTAGAAATATTATTAGATGCTTCAAATGCGATTAAAGCTTCTTCATCCGTCACCAATGTCGCCACTTCTTTAAAATCAGGGTTTTGTAGTAAAATACGGGTAATCATATCAGCCATTTCATTTCTGTCAACATGAATTGCTTTTGGTTCGGATTGATTATTCTGCTCAAATTCATCCTGTGTATAGCGGACAAAACCAAGCTGATCACGTGATGGCGAGTTAGTATTTGATTCCATCTCCGGCCTTCTGTTTTTTGGATCTAATGGATCTGATTCTGTATTGTTTTGGTCAGCTGCACAGCCTGCAAGTGTCATAAAAACAGTTAATACGATAATTCCTATTCCTTTGTTCATATTCATTTATCCTTTCTAAGATTTTTTGAACGCGGTTGAGCAAAGAGAACAGACATATTTTCTTTTGCTGCCGTTTTTTTTGGATTTTCTTTATATGTTAGTTTTAGAAAAGAAGCGTAATTCATGCAGGTAATTTTTTCTGGTTTTTCTAACTGTTTCTGTGATAAACTAAGAATAATTGAAAAGGAATGTAGGTGTCCTCTCATGATTGAATTAAATGGGAAAACATATGAATTAATTGAAGAAAATAAAAATGGCTTTGAAGCAGAGGCTATCAAGGAACGTTATTCTGAGGTTTTATCGAAATATGATTTTATTGTCGGAGATTGGGCTTATGAACAGCTGCGCCTAAAAGGGTTTTATCATGATAATCACGCCAAAGCCCCCATTGATGCTAAAATCAGCTGTTTTCAGGATTATATGTATGAATATTGCAATTTTGGCTGTGCCTATTTTGTTTTGAAAAAAGTGCAGAAATAAAAGAAGTTCAATATATCTTCTTATGATGGAATAAGAAGGCTTCTTGAACTTCTTTTTTTTATACCGTAATAAACGTTAATCTTCTTTCCCTAATGGATGCGCCCCGGGCGCTCTTCTCTGCAGCTTTTTATGCTGTTCTTTATCCGCATAGGTAAATGCACTGGTCCGCTGCTGGCCTTCTTCCCAATCTGTCGATTTTCCGGAAACTAAATCATTTTCACGAATATCTGATCCATAAGATCCTTCTGGAAACTCCTCTGGAATTAAAGCATCATGCTGTTTTTGAACTGTTGAGAGCTCTTGATAATCTTTTTTCGGCATCTTCATTTCCCTCCTTATAATTTCATTTTGTACAGATGGAGGGAAATAACGCCTACTAATAATTACCGTTCTTCCACCGGAGCTATTTTATATCCGCGAAAACGCTTAGTAAGTAATTTTCCAAGCCGGAAAATGGCGTCTTCATTTCCAGTCCCACTGATTATCTGTACTCCTATCGGCATGTTTTTCTCATCTTCACCAACAGGCACAGTAAGTGAAGGAAGTCCCCATACATTTGCGTATGCTGTATACGGCATATATTGCAAATATGTTTTCCGGATAGAAAAGATTTCTTTAAAAACCTGGCCATGCTCCAGCGCAGATTGATAATAAACAGGTAGAATCAGCAGGCGCTTATCTAAATATGTCTTTAACAGTTCATCTCCCTGCTGGAGAATATCAGTGATTTCCATGATTCTTTTTCGGGAAGGCTTGAACATTTTAGCTCCCATGATTGCCCAGGATAAATAAGGATGAACTTTTGTGCGCTGGTTCAGTTTTTCTCTTAAAAACGAGCGCAGTAAGCCGGAGCGGTCATTATTAAATGCTTCATTTTCAACTAATTTACTTCCATTGATGGACATCACTTCCTGCCAGATTAATGCACTATCTCTAAAATAAGGTGGCATAATCTGCTGGACATTATAAATTTTTTCAAGGAAATTCGCCAGCTGTCCTAATAATTGTCCTGTCTTTGTAGAAAGAGGGTAGCCGGGATTCAGCGGTAATATCTCTATTTTAAATTCACGCAAAGTTTGCGGCTTTACAGGCGAATGAGATAAAATTTCGTAGATAAGCTGCATATCCTGAACGGACTTTCCCATTGGCCCCACAGTAAGCATACGTTTTTGCAGGTCATGCTGAACCGCTGGGAAATGTCCTTCGACGGATACGGTAGCGTTGCCTGGCTTGAAGCCGATAACACCATTAAAATGCGCTGGAAAACGAATGGACCCGCCAACATCAGAACCAATACCAACTGCTGCGCCGCCAGCAGCCAGCAGTGCACCTTCTCCACCACTTGATCCGCCGGCAGTTTTAGTTGGATCCCAAGGGTTATTCGTTCTGCCATATAGTTTATTATCTGTCTCTTGACAAAAGCAAAGTGCAGGTGTATTGGTTTTTCCAAGAATAATGGCTCCCTCCTGCTTTAATTGATCTACAACTTCGGCATCCTCCTGGTAAATAAGATCCTGGCGATGCTCTAAGCCTCCTGTTGTCTTCATCCCTTTCACATGGAGGCATTCCTTGATACTGATTGGTACGCCATGTAATCTGCCTACAGATTTATTGTTTTGAAGCTGCTCATCTGCTTCATGTGCTTCTTGCAGCGCTTCAGAAAAACGGTCTTCCACAACAGCGTTGATAGAAGGATTAATTTCTTTAATTCGTTCTATAAAAACTGTCACAGCTTCTACTGAGGTAATTTGTTTCTTTTTTATTGCCGTTGCAATACTGCTTGCATCCATTTTTAAAATTTGTAGCTTTTCCAATGTGCATACGTCCCCTTAATTCTTATTAGACTTACTATACCATGTTTTTGAAAAAGAAGGATAAAATTCGTTTGTCTTCTTTATTTTCAATGAAAGTCCGGTGAAATTACTCTGGTAATTATGATATGATAATAGTATAGACGTTTTTGGAGGTATCAATAATGTATTTTGTAGATCAAGAAAAAATTAGGCGCACACTGATATTTATGACTGACATTTTAGATACATTGAGAAATCATTCCTATAAAAGCAAAATAGATTATCTGGCATTAGAGCGTATGGCGCATATTTTTATTGAAGGAACGCTGGACGTCGGGAATATGATGATAGACGGATTTATTATGAGAGATCCCGGCAGTTATGAGGATATTATTGATATTTTAGTGGATGAAAAAGTTATTCCTGTGGAGGAAGAGGGAGCTTATAAAGCGCTCATTCTCTGGCGGAAACCTTTAGTACATGATTACCAGACAATCGATCATAAAAGCTTAGAACAGTTTTTCAAAGAGAATTTAAATATATTCATGCACTTTTCAGATTGGATTGATAAATATCTGCAGAATGAATTAGGCGTTGCAAATGCTTTTACTAATAAGTAACAAGCATGCTTAAAAAGGGGGCTTAAGCGGATGGGAAAACGTATCTCGACAAAGGATAAGATTATCCGGGTGCTGAAGGAACAGGGCACGTTAACAATGGATGCCATTATGGAGAACTTTGCTATTTCTGAGACAGCTGTCAGGAAACAGCTCCATACGCTTGTACAAGAGGGGTTTATTGAAATACAGCAGCATAAAAAAGAGATTGGGCGGCCCTATCACACATATAGCCTGACAGAACAGAGCCAGGTATGTTTTCCCAATCGCTATAAAGAACTCTCCTTAGATTTGCTTCATGACTTAGAAGAATTACAGGGAAACCAGCTTATCAGTGATCTTCTTAAAAAACAATCAACCAAGGAAAAAGAACAATTAAAGAAGTATTTAGATAAGTATTCGACTACTGAAGAGAAAATAGCTGCTTTGAAGGATCTGCAGAACAAAAGCGGTTATATGTTTCAAGTGGAGAATAAGGGACAGGGTGGATTTCATTTAAATAATTTTCATTGTCCCTTTTTAGAAGTGGCAAAGGATTATCCGGTCATGTGCCAGCATGAAAAAGAAATGTACGAAGCTTTATTTCCGAATCAGGAAATAAAGACAAAATCATTGCTTGTTGACGGGGAGAAATGCTGTCAATGGAGAATTGCTGCAACCTCAGAGTGATTGATTAGACAGCATGGTATTATAAATTTCAATGGCGGAATAGAGATAGAGAGGTAATAACGTGAAAAACTATAAAGGATATCTTATTGATTTAGATGGAACAATGTATAGAGGGAATGAGGTCATTCCCGAAGCTGTTCCATTTGTTCAGCAATTAGCAGACAGAAATATTCCCTATGTGTTTGTAACGAATAATTCTACTAAAAGTACCCAGGAAGTGGCTGAAAAGTTAAACAGATTAGGGATTAAGGCAGATCATAATCAGGTTGTTACAAGCAGTATGGCTACTGCAAAATATTTACAGGACCAGTCTGTAAAAACATGCTACTGTATTGGACAAAGTGGTTTGAAGGAGCCGATAAAGGAACATGGTATCCAATTGACAGACAGTACAGATGTGGATGCTGTTGTTGTAGGGTTAGACAGAGATATTAATTATAATAAGCTTGCGACAGCATGTATTGCTATCAGAAAAGGTGCACAGTTTATTTCCACCAACCGGGATCATGCCATTCCGACTGAAGCGGGAATGGGACCTGGTAATGGCGCTTTTACAGCATTGGTGCAAACCAGTACACAGCAAAATCCGGTTTTTATTGGAAAACCGGATACAATTATTATGAAAGAGGCACTAGATGTGCTTGGTTTTCCGAAAGAGGATGTTTTAATGGTGGGGGACAATTATCAAACGGATATCCAATCAGGATTTAATGCAGGTGTGGATACTCTATTTGTTCATACAGGAGTTACCTCTAAGGAAGAATTGGTGGCTTTTGAGGAACAACCGACCTATATAATTGAAAATTTATCAGAATGGACTTTTGAGTAATACAAAAGCATTCATATTCTATATAAAACAGAATATGAATGCTTTTCTTTTTTTATCCGTCCAGTTCCTCATGCTCGTTCTCTGCATCTCCATGAGCGAGACGGCTGGATGCTGCTGCAGCGATAGCACCAACGATGTCATCTAAGAATGTATGAATTTCGCCACTGCTTTTATCATTTAGTTTTTCTAAAATACCGGGCTTCTGTTTATCAATATAACCAAAATTAGTTAAGCCAATGGACCCGTATACATTAACAATAGATAAGGCAATTACTTCATCTATTCCATATAACCCTTCATCAATTTGAATTGTTTCCTGAAGCGGCTCGCTTAATAATTTCTTCTCTGCCAGCATGTCTAATTCAATACCCGTTATAACAGCATTTTGAACTTCTCTTTTGGTCAAAACACGATTCACGTTAAAACGGCATTTATCCATTGTTAAATCTGTATGATATTTTGACTGCAGATAGTATACCAATTCGGCAATATCATCTATTTTTACACCACGTTCTTTTAGCAATTGTCTTGCTCTTACTTCCAATTTTGTTTTACTTGTATATTTCGTCATTCTAAAACACACCTTTTTCGATTTAATATGATTGTATAGTCATTTCCTTCATATATTTAATATATACGATAAGGAGGAGTTTGTTGATGCCTATGTCAGAAATGCTCCGAAGTCAATATGCAATCCAGGTTGAAGGAAAGCAGTTCATTGAAGAGCGTGAAGGATATCAAAAAGAGTATTATATTTATTTTACCATTCCTGCTGGAAACAAGGAAATGATATTAATGGAGCAGGCAACTTTAGCATATTTCTTAAGAGAAAATGGAATGTCCTCTGTAGCTTACCCAATTCGTAATATCAACGGGGAATGGTTTACCAATCATGGAAATGGGCTTTGGATGGTTCTCGTATTAGAAGATTATTCACAGGCTTCAGTAAGTGAGAGTACAGGGAAAAAACTTGGAGATATTCATCGCATTGGCAGCAGTTTTCAGTATGAGCCTAAAGCTATATCCAGCTATGGTACATGGAGAAAGCTTTGGGAAGAAAAGCTTACTTTTTTTGAAGAAGAATTGACCAGGCAGGCAAAGGAAGAGGCAGCAAGCAGCTATTTATCGGAAGTAATGGATGTTTTACCATATATTGTTGGAATTAGCGAAAATGCTATTCAATATTTACGGGAAAGTGAGAAAGAACAGCGAATCTTACAAACGGATCAGGGAACAGTGGCTTTCTCCAGATGGAGTACTTTCGGGAAATCAATTATCTGGACAGATGAACTCGTGTATGATCATCCAACTCGGGACATTGCTGAATATATTCGTTTTTCTTTTTTGCATAATCGACCGGACACAGAAATTAATCAATTCTTAAATGATTATCAAAATTATCAGCCATTATCAGTGTTTGCATGGAGACTTATATTTGCGAGGTTATTCTTTCCGATACATCTTTATGATTTTTTAGAAGAAGGATTTCAGTATCAGGATTTTCAAAGATTAGAGCAATTGATAAAGCATCAGGAAGTGTACGAGAGGAGATTGGCAAGATTTTATGAAATGACGGGTGTAGATGTTTCCGATTGGCGGATTCCTATGATAAGCTGGTTGTAAGCAGTATCATCATAACTAGAACAGGAATTATCATTTATTCGCAGGAGGGAGAATACCAGTATGTCTAAACCAAAGGTCTACATTACCCGTAAAATTGATGAAAAATACTTACAAGCTTATCAGGACGAATTAGAGATTTGCATGTGGGAAAAAGAAGAGGAGCCTGTACCGAGAGAGACGCTTTTTAGAGAGATAGCAAATGCAGATGCTTTATTCGCGGTGTTAAGTGATTCTATTGATGAAGAGCTGTTATCAAAAGCTCCTCATTTAAAGATAGTTGCTAATATGGCTGTAGGCTACGATAATATTGATGTGGAAGCATGTAAAAAGCATCAAGTTGTTGTTGCGAACACTCCTGATGTTTTATCGGAAACAACTGCAGATTTAGGTTTTTCACTAATTATGGCTACTGCCAGACGTATCGTGGAGGCGGATGAATGGGTGAAGCAGGATAAGTGGCAGTCATGGGCCCCATTTTTCTTTGCAGGCACCGATATTTACGGGAAAACACTTGGAATTGTTGGAATGGGGAGAATTGGAGAAGCTATTGCTAAACGGGCAACTGGTTTTGACATGAATATACAGTACCATAATCGTTCCCGGAAAAAAGATGCAGAAGAACGATTAAATGCAAAGTATGTCAGCTTCGATGAACTTTTAGAGACTTCTGATTTTATTGTGACAGTTGTGCCACACACTAAAGAAACCGATAAATTATTTAATCAGGCTGTTTTTAAAAAAATGAAATCCAGTGCTATTTTTATAAATATTTCGCGCGGAAAAGTAGTGGACGAAGAAGCGTTAGCAGAGGCGCTTAAAACTGGGGAAATTCAGGCAGCGGGCCTGGATGTTTTTGATGAAGAGCCAATTAGAGCAAATCATCCGCTTGTTGGCTTGAAGAATACAGTATGCATCCCGCATATCGGCTCTGCCAGTGTAGAAACAAGAACAAAAATGGTTCGGCTCTGTCTGGATAATATTCAGGCAGTTGTCAAAGGGGAGCCTGCTGTTACACCAGTATCGTAAATAAAGGTAATAAAAAAACGGAGTGTCTCTATCAAGGCAAAAGAGCGCTCCGTTCTATATTAAATTCATTAAAAAACCTGTTCGATTTCTGTTACACCAGGAACCTCTGCCATAAGTGCGCGTTCAATTCCGGCTTTTAATGTAATGGTTGAACTTGGGCAATTGCCGCATGCTCCCATGAGACGTAATAAAACGACGCCATCATCATCAACGTCAACTAATTCTACATCCCCGCCATCACGTAATAAGAATGGACGAAGCTTGCTTAATACTTCTTGTACTTGTTCTTCCACAATAACCTACTCCTTTCCTACAAATCTATTATAACGCGATTAAACAAAAAAATCTATTTGAAAATGATTTTCAATTAGCTGGTTAATTATATTTTATCTTTTTCCTCTTATTTTGTAAAATAATTAATATAGGTATATGTTAAGAGATAGCATGACTCTGAAGGGAAGTGTAAAAGATGCCGGAAATAACGATAACAGTCTATGGAAGCGAACAAATCTGTGCCAGCTGTGTTGGCGCGCCGGGCTCCAAAGATACGTACGAATGGCTCCAGGCCGCCATTGGAAGAAAGTATGCTTCTGACGGTGTTCAATATAATTATATTGATATAAATCAACCGCAATCGGATTCTATTCATCAGGCGTATGTCGAAAAAATAATCGAAGAGGATCTTTTTTATCCTATCATATGGGTAAATGATAAAATGGTAGCTGAAGGTATTCCAACTTTAAAGCCGATCTATCAAGTATTAGATCAGCTTGGGTTAGAGATCAAAGAAGGATAAGCAGAAGAGGAGAGTAACGGATGAAAATACCCTTTACAAAAATGCATGGATTAGGAAACAATTATATCTATATTGATCTATTTCATACAGATTTACCAGAAGAACGACTGTCTGAATTAGCTGTTAAAATGTCAAATCCAAATACAGGGATTGGTTCAGACGGGATGATCCTGATTCATCCAGCAGAAAAAGCAGAAGTAGGAATGCGAATTTTTAATAAGGATGGTTCGGAAGGAATGAATTGCGGTAATGGGCTGCGCTGTACTGCAAAATATGTTTATGAGACAGGAATTGTAAATACAAAAGAATTTTCCATACAGACAAAAGCAAATGTTGTCCATGCTATTGTTAAAGTGAATAGAGATAAGGAAGTAGAAGAGGTTACTATTGATATGGGGGAGCCTATTTTACAAAGAGAGCAGATTCCAATGCTTGGAGAAGCAGGGACAAAAGTTATTAATGAGCCGTTTCAGATTGCTGATGAAATATTACATGTCACTGCTGTTTCAATGGGAAATCCGCATGTTGTAACGATGGTTGATGCTATTGATGAAGCGCCGCTGACAACGCTTGGCCCAATTATGGAAAAAGATGAACGGTTCCCTGAAGGTGTCAATGCAGAGTTTATTGAAGTTGTGTCTGACGAGGAATTACATTTCCGTGTGTGGGAACGCGGCTCAGGGATTACGGAAGCGTGTGGAACAGGAGCATGTGCAGCTGTTGTGGCTGCGACATTAAATAATAAAGTCACGAAAGGAAAAAAAGTAATTGTGCATTTAGCTGGCGGAGATTTGGTCATTGAATGGAAAGAAGATGATCATATCTGGATGACTGGCGGAGCAGAAACAATTGCATCAGGAATTTTCTACGCGTAGAATGAATTACTTGATTCTGACAAGTGCAGGTGTATACTAAGCTTATGGGATATACAAGGATAAAGGAGGTTCAGAAGATGATCATTGAACTGACTGATCGTGCAAGTGCACAGATTAAAGAAATGATGAAAGAAGAACCAGATCAATCACTTCTACGCTTTGGCGTAAAAGGTGGCGGGTGCAGCGGTCTATCCTATTCATTGGGCTTTGAAGATGAGGTTAATGAAGAATTGGATATTGTTGAAACCATTAATGATATTCCAATTGTTTTTTTTAATCAGGATATACCTATTATTAAGGGCACAAAGATTGATTATAAAGAGAATATGATGGGCGGAGGATTTAGTATTGATAATCCGAATGCCATTATATCCTGTGGGTGCGGTTCTTCCTTCCGTACTGCAGAGCATGCCGGAGCGCCCGGTGATTGTTAAAGGAGAAAAGGTTGGCAGAATTATTCTGCCAATCTTTCTTTTAATCCCTCAATAAAAGATAGATTTTCCCTATATTTGCTGCAGCATATCACCTCGGTAAAGGCAGACAGCTGCCTGCAATTTCCTTCCTTTTCAGCAATCCGTAAAAGAAAAACGTTTGAATGAAAAGGCTTCTTCATTCAAACGTTCTTAATCAAAACATTATATAGCTTCGGTATATTTATTAAAACATTGCTGTTGAGTGCTTTGGCTGAATCCTAGCTTTTGGATCGATGTAATTTTTGGCATTATTAATAGCTGTTGGCCCTTCGCCAAATCCAGTTGCAATCAGCTTGACTTTACCATCATACGTACAAATATCTCCTGCAGCATATATTCCTGGGATATTAGTCTCCATTTTGGAATTAACGACAATACTGTTTTTTTCAATTTCCAGACCCCAGTCTTTGATTGGTCCAAGGCTGGAAATAAAGCCGTAGTTACAGATGACATCATCTACTTCTAATTCGACTAATTCTTCTCCTTTTATCTCCTGTAAGATAAGCTTTTCAATCTTTTCATTTGCAACAATTGCTGCTGGTGCAAATGGTGTGAGTTTTTCAACAGTGGATGCCTCTAGTTGCTCTACACTATGTTCATGTGCACGAAATTGATCGCGCCGGTGAATTAATGTTACTTTAGCAGCAGTTTTTTCCAGCATCAATGCCCAATCTACTGCTGAATCTCCTCCGCCTAAAATAGCAACATGCTTATCCTTATATTTATTCATATCCTTCACATAATAGTGTAAATTTCTACCTTCGTACGCTTCACTATCACCTACATTCAATCTTCTAGGCTGAAATGCACCATTGCCGGCAGTAATAATGATTGTTTTTGTCAGGTGAACTTCTCCAGTGTTTGAAATGAGACGAAAGCTGTCGTCTTCCAACCGTTCAACACTCTCAATAGCCTGTCCAAGTACAATCTCAGGGTCAAATAATTTTGCCTGTTCTTCCAATTGGTCAACAAGCTCCTGTGCACGAACTTTTGGAAACCCTGCAACATCATATATATATTTCTCCGGATATAGTGCTGTCAATTGACCTCCGATATGAGGCAGGCTTTCAATTATTTTAACACTAGCTTGACGCATGCCGCCGTAAAAGGCTGTGAATAAGCCAGTGGGTCCAGCTCCAATGATTGTTACATCAAAAACTTTCTCCATAAAATACCTCTTTTCTTTCTAGACGTTTACCAATCCTATGGTATCATAAACTCGTTTTTGTTTGTATTAAATCGCTTCAAAAGGAAGGATAATTCAAAGATATCTTATTTTGACAATTTAATACTCTTTGCATGTCTTCACTTTTTCTTCATAAGTATAGATAAAAAAGAGATTTTAAAGCTTGCTATTTTTTATCAGAGCATTTAAGATAAGTTAGTGATTATTACAGTTTGATTACAAAATGAAGTTATTTATATGACAAAAATATTTTGGTAAGAATTATATTAATTAATAGGAGTAGTGAAAAACCATGAATAAACCGCATATTGTAATATTAGGAGCGGGTTATGGAGGTATAATGACAGCAGTAAAGCTTCAGAAGCAGCTTGGACAGAATGAAGCCGAAATCACGTTAGTGCATAAATATGACTATCATTTCCAAACAAGCTGTTTACATGAGAATGCTGCTGGTACTCTGCATCAAGATAGCTCTAAAATAAAAATAAAAGATATCATCAATCGTTCAAAAATAAATTTTATAATAGATGAAGTTGTTTCAATCAAACGGGAAGCCAAAAAGATTAAGCTTAAAAATAGAAAGCTTCATTATGATTTACTCGTAATTGGAATGGGGCCTGAGCCAAATACGGAGGGGATTCCAGGACTGAATGAGTATACTTATTCTATCACAGATATTAACAGTGCCCGTTTTATTCGTGAACATATAGAATACAATTTTGCCAGCTATGCCAATGATATTAAAAAGGATGAGAGCAAATTAAATATTGTGATTGGTGGCGGAGGGATTCTTGGTGTTGAATTTGCCGGGGAGCTTATCAATCAGATCCCGGTTATGTGT
Organism: Oceanobacillus sp. FSL W8-0428; assembly: GCF_038004405.1. Classification (NCBI taxonomy): domain Bacteria; kingdom Bacillati; phylum Bacillota; class Bacilli; order Caryophanales; family Bacillaceae; genus Oceanobacillus; species Oceanobacillus sp. FSL W8-0428. The sequence goes on along the minus strand of NZ_JBBORB010000001.1, from coordinate 4,775,073 downwards.
AGAGAATATGATGTTGAGAAAACACTGGTGCATCTATATATGCTTGAAGAAAATACTTCTTTGCTGCAGAAGTTTGATGAGGATTTGGCACATTATGCAATCACTTCTTTACAATCCAGAGGAGTAGAAATTATCCATCAGGCTAAACTGAAAGAGTGCCAGGATAACAAGGTGATATATGAAGTGGAAGGGAAAGAACATGTTATTGCTTCTCACACTTTTATTTGGACCGGCGGAGTACAAGCTAATCCAGTATTTGAAAAATCTGGACTAAACTTAAAAAATAAAAGAATAGAAGTATATTCAAATATGCTGTCTACCAAAGATGATTCGATATTCGTTGTCGGAGATTGTGCATATACTGCGAATGAAAATGGAGAAGAAATCCTTCCTACTGCAAAAAAAGCCATAGGGGAGGCAGCTGTTGTTGCAAGAAATATCTCTTTGAGGCTAAAGAATAAAGAACTTACTTCCTGTCAGCCGGTTAAGCAAGGTATGCTTGCAACCTTAGGAAGGGATGACGGGGTAGCGACGATACAGAATCATAAGGTATTCGGCTGGAAAGCAGTATTAATAAAACGAATTTCTGACAATCATTATTTATATAAATTAGGCGGTTGGAATTTGCTGTTGAAGAAGGGGAATTTTCATTTATTATAGAGGATGTTCAAAAAGTCCAAAAAAGATGACACGGCGAATTTCTGCGTTGACGAAGATTTTTCAATGGGGCTGCGATTACTCGCCCCACCAAAAGCGTTACTCACGTATTATAAAGCATACGATCCGTTTGAAAAATCTTCGTCGCCTTGAACTTTCGACGCATAGGACGTGCTAGTGTTGGCCTTGCAACAAATGTCCTCGGTGGGGTGAGTAATCGCAACCCCAGGACGTTGCGACCTTAGCCGACTGGTCCTAATTATCGGACTTTTTGAACACGCACTTATAGAAATATATTGACAAAAAAGCGAAGCTTGGCAGATGCTGCTTTGCTTTTTTGCAGTTTTAAGATAAAATGTCCCTTGTATGCATCCTAAGAAAGGACGGAGGGAAGAGAATGGTTCAACTTGTTGTTTCTGTTGTATTGTATTTTGTTATATTTTTTGGCATTGCATTTATTTTAAATATGTTATTAAGAAAAACATGGCTGATGGCATGTTTATTTCCTATAGTAATGATTTTTATTATAGATAATGTTTCTTTTATTAGCTATTTTACAAGTACCGGGGAATCCTTTTCAGCACTTGGAGATCGAATTGTCGGCTTAACTATTGCTGATATTGTGATTTTATTATCTGGTTTTATTGGTACAATTGTATCGGGCTTTGTTATTCGCTTTTTAAGGAAAAGCGGCTACCAAATGTTTTAAAAAATAAATTACATAAAAATAAAGAAAGCCAGTGCCGCTAGGTATTGGCTTTCTTTATTTAATAAGAAAAGAGCGGAGCAAGGGAAAAAGCAATAATAATCCCTGTAATTGCACCAAAAAATACTTCTATTGGCTGGTGTCCAAGTAATTCCTTTAGTTCTTGTATTTTTTCGTTTTCTTTCTTTTTACTCCAGCCTTTGGCACTGGAGGTTATTAGTTGAAAATCGCGAACCAGCTGATTAATAACAATGGCCTGTTCACCCGCCTGTCTGCGGACTCCGGAAGCATCAAACATTGTAATCACACTAAATATACAAGCCAGCGCAAATACACTTGATGATACACCCTCTACAATACCGATGGCAGTTGCTAAAGAAGTAACTGCTGCAGAGTGGCTGCTGGGCATTCCTCCTGTACTGAAAGCAAGTCCAGGTTGAAATTCCTTTGTGAAAATCAGCTTAATAGGTATCTTTATAACTTGCGCAAATACAATAGCAATCAGTGCAGCCCATAATGGGAAATTCGTCAATAATGTCATGAATGAGGGTACTTCCTTCCTGACTAACGCATCAATTTTCTGTTATTTTACCATAGTCTGTATCATAATAAAAGAAAGGATCAGGAACCAACAGGAATATGCGGTATTGCAGGTTAAAAAATACATATTCCCGTAAAATATTTATTTAATAACCGTATCTAAAGCAATCTCCATCATTTCATGGAAAGTTGTCTGACGTTCTTCAGCGGTTGTTTCTTCACCGGTAATGATATGATCAGAAACCGTAAGAATTGATAGTGCCTGACGACCATATTTAGCTGCCAGAGTATATAATGCAGTAGATTCCATTTCAATAGCAAGTACTTGGTATTTGGCAAGCAATTCATTAACTTCTTTGGCATTATCACGATAGAAGGTATCGCTTGTAAATACATTTCCGACGCGTAGCTGCAATCCTTTTTCTGTACCGGCTTCATAAGCATTTTTTAATAATTTAAAATCAGAAATAGGAGCATAATCAATTCCGTTAAAGATAAGCTGATTCATTTGTGAATCTGTAGTAGCAGCCTGAGCTAAGATAACATCGCGAACCTTAACATCTTTTTGGATTGCTCCGCATGTACCTACGCGGATGAGTTTTTTGACATCATAGCTTTGAATAAGCTCATTCACATAGATGGAGATAGAAGGCACTCCCATGCCGGTTCCCTGTACAGAAACACGTTCTCCTTTGTAGGTCCCGGTATAACCGTACATACCTCTGACTTCATTGTAAAGCTTTGCATCCTCTAAATAATTTTCAGCGATATATTTAGCACGTAACGGATCTCCCGGCAATAATATTTTATCTGCAATTTCTCCCTGCTTTGCTCCAATATGTACACTCATTTTGTAAACCTCCATTATTCATTTTGTCCTTATGATAAAGGTATCATAAAGGTTTTTGAAAAACAAATGAATACATTTTCATAAAAAAAGTAGATATGTATTTCATATTTCGTGATTTTTGTATATAATATAACATAGGTTTATGTGAGGTGAATAACAGGTACATAAACGACAGAGATTTTCAAATTGAAAGGATGTTGTATATAATGAAGTCACAAACGTTTAAAATTACTGCGGAAACCGGAGTACACGCACGCCCGGCTACTTTGCTGGTAAACAAAGCTGGTCAATTTGATTCTGAAATTGAAGTTAGCTACAAAGGCAAAAACGTTAACCTGAAATCAATTATGGGCGTTATGTCTTTAGGAATTCCTAAAGGTGCTGAAATTGAAGTAAGCGCAGACGGAAAAGATGAAGCTGATGCTTTAAAAGGTATCGCTGACGTTATCAAAGAACATTTAGGCGAATAATTTTTAACAAATGTATAAAAGCGCTCTGGCATCAGGGCGCTTTTATACGTTATACATCGAACGATTTTCATGCCTTAAGCATTTGTTATAATTGTTTCAGGAAGGTTGTGAATTCTTTATGATTATGATGCCATTTCTTTATTTTCCGGAAGATAAAACGGAGTATATTCCTGCTGTAATAACACTGATTCTTTTTTTGATCTTAGCAGTATTTTTTATGCGTTGGATGATGAAAAAATCGAAGAGAGATCAGGAAAATTTTGAGCAGGAATACCAGGATGCTTTAAATCAGGCACAGAACAACGAAAATAATAATGTAACAAATTCCTCCTCTAATCAATAGGATTTGAGGAGTTTTTTTACATAAAAAATCGCTTCTTTGCTCAAACTATGGAAAAAGCAAAGGAGTTTATCAATGAGCATACGGAATAAATGGATTATGTTGATGGCTTTCGCAATGCTATTTCTTTTATCAGGGTGTTTGCTGCCGCACGCAAACTCAGAAATGGTAGAAATGTATAATGCAGATGGAGACCGAGTAGGAACAGCCAGGTTAAATGAAACGGATGGAGGAGTAGCTGTAACAGTTGAAGTTGAAGGATTAAATCCAGGGTTCCACGCTATCCATGTTCACGAGTATGGAAAATGTGAGGGTCCCGATTTTTCTTCAAGCGGTAACCATTTTAATCCTGACGGTAAAGAACATGGTCTTTTACGGACGGATGGGCCTCATCTCGGAGACCTTCCCAACATTGAAGCGGATGAAGACGGGAACGTTAAAGAAGAATTGGTAATTGCTGAAGCAACGTTGAAAAAAGGTAAAAATAGCTTGATTACTAATGATGGTACTTCTTTAATTATTCATGATGGAGTGGATGATGGAATGAGTCAGCCGGCTGGGGATTCAGGTGACCGTATTATTTGCGGGGCTATTAAAAATGATTCTCAAAGCGGAGATAGAGAAGAAGCACCTACAGACCCGACAGAGAGTAATGATAAACAGGAAAATGAAGAAAATGGGTAATTCCTCCGGCTACTTCATGTGCTAACGAAAATTTGAGGCAATTATAATGGAATAAATAGAAAGAAGCTGCATTCGAAATGCAGCTTCTTTCTATTTATAGGTTTAATTATTAGATTCTCTCCAAACTTCTACAGCATGGATAATCCGCTTAACGCCTTCTTCGATAGTTGCCCGTGGACATGCGACATTGATACGCATAAATGCGTCCCCTTCTACGCCATAGTCCTGACCAGGATTTAAGCCTACACGTCCTTTATCAATCATGAATCGGTTTAATTCTTTTTTGTCCATATTTAATTCGGAGCAATCCACCCAGACAAGATATGTTCCTTCTGATTTTGTCACTTTTAATTCAGGAGCATCCGCAGCAAACATTTCCTTGATATATTCAGTATGACTCTGGATAACTTCCAGCAGTTCTTCTAACCAGGGTTGTCCATGACGGTACGCAGCTTCCATTGCTGTTACGGCCATTCCATTTAAGGAGTTATTGAATCCCTGACGAAGAAAGGCATTTGTTAATTTTTCCTTGTTTTCCTTATTCGGCGTAATCGCATAAGAAGCCTGCAGACCAGCTAAATTAAATGTTTTAGATGGTGCCATGCAAGTAATTGTTTTATCGGCAATTTCTGTTGACAGGCTCGCAATTGGCAGATGTTTATGTCCTTGAAAAACTAAATCCGCATGAATTTCATCAGAAAAAATCATTGCATCATATTGCAGGCATAGCTCTGCCATTTTACGCAGCTCTTTTTCAGTCCAGACGCGGCCAACCGGATTATGCGGAGAGCATAAAATAAAAGCTTTTACACCACTTGCTAATTTATTTTCCATATCTTCAAAATCAATTGTGTAATAATCATCCTGATGAATCAATGGATTCTTCACAATTTCACGGTCTAAAACGTTTATAATATTGTAAAATGGCGTATAAACAGGTGTTTGAATCATAATCTTATCACCTGGTTCTGTAAAGGCTTGTAAAGCCATATGAAGTGTATTAATTACTCCAGGACTGTAGTTAAGCCATTCAGGCTCGATATCCCACCCATGACGGTTTTTTAACCAGTCGGTCACTGAAGATGTAACATCCTCATCAATTACTGTATATCCATAAATTCCATGCTCTGCGCGTTGGATAAGTGCCTGATTGACAGCTTCTGGGGCTTTAAAGTCCATATCAGCTACCCACATCGGTAGAACATCGTCAGACTGGAATCTCATCTGCAGCATATCCCATTTCATAGATTTTGTTTGCTTGCGATCATGTACTTCTTCAAAAAAACTCATTATTTTATTTGCCTCCTTGCATTCTTATCATTTTTCTATTATAACAAAGATACTTTAGAAAGGTAGAAAACTGGTCTAAAACTTCTTTAGAGTTCCCGTTTTTAGACAAAAAAAAGCAAAGCGTCATACGCTCTGCCTACAGGGGGAATACGAGAAAGCCTTACAATAATAGTAATACCCGTTGTTAAAAAGAATAAACCAAATAATTTAAAAAAATTTAGATTTATTTTTTATTAACGCATGACCGTGTTAAACAATCAGGATTCCATAGAAAAAACTTCATTTCATAGAGATTGTTATCCCCGTGAAATGAAGTTTTGTTTTGAACACGCACTCATATTATAATCTTTTCTCAAGTTCTTCTTTTTCGTTTTCAAATCCTGGTTTGCCAAGTAAAGCAAACATATTTTTCTTATATGCTTCCACACCAGGCTGGTCAAATGGATTAACACCAAGCAGATAGCCGCTGACAGCACATGCTTTTTCAAAGAAGTATACTAAATAGCCGAAAGTATAAGCATCTAACTTAGGAACTTCAATGATTAAGTTTGGAACATCTCCATCTGTATGAGCTAATAGTGTTCCCTGGAATGCTTTATCATTAATCTCATGAATACTTTTACCAGCTAAGTAATTTAATCCGTCTAAGTCATTTGCTTCTTCTTCAACAGTTAAATTTTTCTTAGATTCATTTACATGAAGAATCGTTTCGAAAATATTCCTTCTTCCTTCTTGGATATATTGACCAAGAGAGTGCAAATCAGTTGAGAAGTTTGCTGATGATGGATAAATCCCTTTTTGATTTTTTCCTTCACTTTCGCCAAATAACTGTTTCCACCATTCAGAGAAGTATTGAAGGGCAGGTTCATAATTGATGAGTAATTCTGTTACTTTTCCTTTTTGATAAAAAATATTACGTACGGCTGCATATTGATAAGCAGGGTTCCTATTTATGTCAGGCACCGATAAGTCATCCATTGCGGCTTGGGCGCCTTTCATAATTGCGTCGATATCAATATTGCTTGCCGCAATTGGCAATAAGCCTACTGCTGTTAATACAGAATAACGTCCGCCAACATCATCTGGAATAACGAATGTTTCATAACCGTTTTCATCAGCTGTTGTTTTTAGAGCGCCTTTTTGACGGTCAGTAGTTGCATAGATACGCTTTTTAGCCTCTTCTTCACCATATTTTTCTTCCAAAAGCTTTTTAAAGATACGGAAAGCAATTGCCGGTTCTGTTGTTGTACCACTTTTAGAAATAACGTTAATAGAGAAATCCTTATCCTTTAGTACGTCAGTCAGCTCACTCATATAAGTAGAGCTTAAATGATGACCTACAAAAATTACCTGGGGTGCTTTTCTTTCTTCAGCAGGAAGAAGGTTTTGGAACGAATGGTTCAGCATTTCTAAAGCTGCTTTGGCTCCAAGATAAGAACCGCCGATACCAATTACAAGAAGAACGTCAGAGTCATTTTTGATTTTTTCTGCACTTTTCTTGATACGTGCATATTCTTCCTGATCATAGCTTTTAGGAAGGTCAACCCAGCCTAAGAAGTCATTACCGGCTCCAATTTTTTCATGAATCATTTGGTGTGCACGTAATACAAATGGAGAAAGGTTTTTAATTTCTTCTTTGTCGAAAAACGAAAGTGCTTTATCATATTTAAAAGTTACATGTGTCATTTAGAGTTCCCCCTTTAAAATTGATTCCATATATGACTCTACTTTAATCTATTAATGTGATGAAATCAAGGGTAACGACCTGAAAGGCTTTCATTTAAACCGGAAATAAAGTGCTGAAAAATGATGTTGATAATAGCAGAAATCCCTTAAATTAAAAGAGAAAAAATAGTTTGAGAGAGTCTTTATAAAAACATTTTGGTGCATCTGAAAAAAGATAATCTGAACAGAGGTATACTTCATTAAAAAACAGGTACCTGAAGAAAATTCAGGCACCTGTTTTTGGTGATCATTGTCAGCTTATTTATTTTGCGTCTGGTCAATCCAGTCCTGCAGTTTATCTTTAAGAATGTTAAAACCGCTTGATTCATTGCTGGAATCGTAGTTTTTTACTGTATTATCTTGTTTAGCAGTTTCTTTTGGCGCTTCTTCTGTAGCGCGGATAGATAAAGAAATTTTTCCTTTTCCTTCATCGATTTGAATGACTTTTACGTTAACAGTATCGCCGACACTTAAGTGTTCGTTAATATCCTTTACATATCCATGCATGATTTCAGAAATATGAACTAACCCTTGTGTGTCACCATCAATTGCAACGAATGCACCATAAGGCTGAATGCCTGTTACTTTTCCTTCTAGTACTTGACCTACTTCTACGTTTGTAGCCATATTGAACATCTCCTATATCTTTTTCAATTCTGTTTTAAGTTATCCAAAGTGGATGGAAAAAGAAAAGGCAGCTTTTTATACCAGCTATAAAGCTAGTAAATAAAAATGGGAATCTTTTTCTGCATCTTTTGAACACGTGCTTTTTTCAACAATATACTACTTTATCATAAAGTATAGGAAATATCCAACTTAACGTTACCGGTTGGCAAGATTAATAAGTGTATCTTTTTCGTGAAGGATAAAAGTAGTTTTTGGATGAAGGATATATTCTTTTTCACGAAGCACACCGATTATAAGGAATCCTTTTTCCAGGAAGGGAGTTACCGCTTCTAAATAAGTTTTTCCAATAAGTGAATCAGGAACAGGCTGGTGAATAAATTTATGCTGGATAAGAAGATGATAAATATCTTCAAAAGGTGTTGCCTGTATCTCCGGGTCTAATTCATGGAAAAACAGACTGCTCATAAAATCATTTGATCGAATAATTGTTGTTGCACCTGCACGGGCGGCATTATCAATTTGTTTCTTTGTTAGAATTTCTAAGATAACAGGTATATCCCGATTATTCCCACGGATAGCGATGGTAGTCAGGATAGCATGAGTATCTGATTCATAATCGGATTTTTGGTTATCGGCAGCAACAAATATACAGGAAGCTGCTTTAATGTTGGCCATATGGAGAGTGGTATCCTCTGCTGCATTTCCTTTAATATAATGCACTGGCAGCTTTGTATAAGCAAGATTGGTTAAAGTCTGATCAATGATAACAATTTTTTTATCTGAGTAATGGTGAATGATTAAGTCAATAAGCTGCCGGGTCTGTTCATTAAAACCGACAAATATATAATGGTTTGTACCATGAAAAGCAAGCTTGCCTTCCTGTGAATTTTTTTCACGCTTTATAGCTGTAGTGGATATGGAGGCGATATAAAACGCAATTAATCCGCCGCCAGTTAAAACTAAGCATGCTGCAATCAGCCGGCCTGGCAAGGTCACAGGAACATAATCTCCATAACCGACAGTCGCTCCTGTAATAAGTGCCCACCATATTCCGTCTAACAATGTAGGAAAACGCTGTGGTTCGATTAAATAAATAAGATACCCGAAGAGCGACAATGAAATTATAACAAGAAGCAGCAGTTTCAGTATATTAGGAATGCGATAGTAAAGAAGTTTTAGAAAACGCTCATTCATTAAGGAATCCTCCTATCTATTTTCGTTAGTATACGCAGATAGAAAGGAATGTTATTCATTAAAACCGAAACTATAAATATACATAATTTAAAAAGCCATCGATTTATACTTTGAAATCGATGGTTTTTAAAAATTATATTGTTTTTAAAGTTTCTTTGATGCTTTCATAAACGATAGACCAGTTATCCTGATTATCGCGATAGGATTTTGAAATAAACCGGTGCACTTGTTTTTGCTTTTCTTCAAAATCACTGGCATCCTTTGGTGGAAGCTGGGCGCGTGCTTCGTCTATATACGCTTGAATTTTTGGGGCTCTTGGTCCCCATTTTCCGACTCCCTTTCCCTCTGTATTAATAAAGATGATAATAGGGATAGATCTGGCTGTTCCATTTGTTAAATACTGATCCATTAATTCAAGATTATCATCCCGAAGCAAAGCCTTGACAGGCATATTGGCAGCCTCTGAAATTTTAAGAAGAATCGGCATGTTTAACATCGCGTCACCACACCAATCTTCTGTAAGAATAATTGCTCTTAAGTTCTTGCTTCTGATTTCTTCAAAAAAAGCTTCATCTGCAGGTAATGAAAAGTTATCATAAATGTGCAATAAATCCTCTTTGTTTACGTTCATTGCTTCGATGTATTCATCTGGATCAAGCCCTTTTTCATACCATTCATTTAATGACATCTATATCCCTCATTTCAATTATTTGATATAGTTAGTTTACCTTCTTCTGCAGAATTGGTAAACCAAAGTTACCTTGTAAAGAAGGATAGGGAAGAATTTATAGGGAATGTTTAGAAGGTACAATGAAAATGGCGGTTTGAATTTTTCATCGTCCTTTTGGACAAGCATTTATAGGAGGCTATAACATGGCAGATACAAAATATGATGTTTTAATGGACTTACTTCATACGCCATCTCCATCAAGTATGGAAATGGAAATACAAAAGAAATGGATTAATTATGTCAAGGAGTATGCCGATGAAATTAGGACAGATCATGTTGGGAACGTGATTGCAGTGGTTAATCCAGATGCACCATTTAAAGTTCTTTTAGCAGGTCATTGTGATGAAATCGGATTCATTATTCAGCGTATTGATGAACGTGGTTTTATATTTTTTGAAAAATTGGGTGGAATTAATCTGAAAGCAGCTATTGGCATGAGGGTGACAGTGTTGGGATATCAGGAAACACTTACAGGGGTCATCGGTGTCAACGCACAGCATCATGGAGGTATCAAAGGTGATATCGGTGTGCAGGACCTCTATATGGATTGTGGATTTCAGTCAAAAGCAGAGGCACTTAAAAAGGTTCAGATTGGGGATCTCTGTGTGTTAAAAACAGAGCCGGAAATATTACAGGATCGGTATATTTCCGCCAGAGGGCTGGATAATCGTACCGGAGCATTCATTGTAGCAGAAGTAATTCGCAAGCTGTCTGGAAAAGATTTGTCGATTGGCGTTTACGGTGCAAGTACGGTGAACGAAGAGACAAATATGGGGGGAGCTTACTTTGCCGCGGCTGGAATAAAGCCCGATTTTGCAATTGCTGTTGATGTTACCTTTGCAACAGATTATCCAAATGTTGATCCGAAAAAGCTGGCTGAGGTTCATTTAGAAGGCGGCCCTGTTTTAGCAAAAGGAGCACCAATTCACCACAAAATCAATCGTTGGCTGGAAAAAGCAGCAAAAGACAAATCAATTCCTTTACAATATGAATTAACACCGGATGCTACAAGAACCGATGCCGATAAAATGCGATACACAGGGAAAGGAGTACCGGTGGCATTAGTGTCTCTACCGCTTAGATATATGCATTCACCAGTAGAAACAGTAAGCAAGAAGGATATTGATAAGGAAATTGAATTATTAGTAACGATGCTTGAAAACCTGACAGGGAAGGAAGATTTAAATCCATTGCATGATGATGTTTGATATAAGGAAATATGAAATTACTTTGAATTAAAAACTTTTCTCTTGTCAAATGAATATGCTATGGTATACTGAAAGTAATTAAATATTCGATTCCAATCTTCGGGGCAGGGTGTAATTCCCGACCGGCGGAAATAGTCCGCGAGCTGTACGTTGATGCAGTTGATCTGGTGTAATTCCAGAACCGACAGTAATAGTCTGGATGGGAGAAGATGTCGAGCTTGTTTTTAACCATACGCATGTTTTGTGTGTATTTATTTAGCGATGACTCAAACCCTAAAGCCCTTATGCTTTAGGGTTTTTTAATTGCTTACAGGCTAAAAATAGCATCGTACCTTCATCACGAGTTGGAATCGGAAAAATGATGAAGGAGGTAAGCTGATGCAAAAGAAGAAAAGAAATCAGCTGCTAAAGTTAATTATTATCGCATTATTAAGTACTATCTCTCTTGTTTTATTTTTTCTAAATTTTCCACTTCCGTTTTTACCAACACCTTATTTAAAAGTGGATTTCAGTGATGTACCTGCATTAATTGCATCTTTGATCTTTTCACCAATGGCAGGAGTGCTTGTCGTTGGATTTAAGAACTTGTTATATTTGGCTGTTTCGGGATCTGGAGAGCCAATTGGTGTTTTATCCAACTTTGTTGCCGGATTAATGATTGTTTTACCGGTTTCACTTATTTATCATCGGATAAAGGGTTTAAAAGGTCTTGTCAGCGGATTGGCAACAGGTACTGTTATTATGGCAGTCGGAATGAGTGTACTCAATTATTATCTAATTTTACCTGCTTATGGCTGGTTTATGGGCTGGGAAATGTCTGAACAAATGAAATGGATTGCAGTTATTGGTGGCGTGCTGCCATTTAATATAATTAAAGGAATTTTTATCGGAATTTTGTTTATCCCATTGTTCAATAAGCTGCAGAGCTGGATTCAGCAGCAGCGGACGAGGTTTATATAATACAATATAAAAAGAACTAAGGAGTACAATAAGAAAGAGGCCGGATCAAAATTCCGGCCTCTTTCTTATTGTTAATTTAAAAGTGCATAAAAAGAGAGTAAATTATTTTGGTGCATGAAAAATAAACAAACGAATAGTGCTATATTGAGAAATCAGGTGAAAGGTATGACTTACTATAGTTAGCTATCCATGAGATTAAAAGGGATATGTTATTGCAAGACTTCTATCCCATTTTGCTTGTATGCATCAATGATATTAGCCGGTACAGATTTCTCTGTTACTAGATAATCTAAAGCATTACTTTTTTCGACAAAGAAAGTAGAGACTTTTTCTAACTTTTCTTTGGTCACCACACTAAGTATTTGAGAACTTTGTTTAATTAACTGACTTTTTAGCAGGGACTCTTCAAAAAGAGGAACTGTAATTCCAAGATTGGAATCAATTGATGAAATACCAAGTACACATAATTCTACGTGAATCCTCTCAATTTCTTTAATAGCAAAGGAACCTGTATTAACGTGTGAATTCTTATTGAATTCACCACCAATAACATAGATTTGTACATGAGGGTGGTTGCTTAGGGCAAAAGCCACTGAAGGGCTATTCGTTAATACTCTCCCTTTATAAGACTGGGGCAGCTTCTCAGCCAGCTTTAAGTTAGTGGTGCCGCCATCAATAAAAAGTACATCCGCTTTTTCCAGAATGGGAACAGCGAGTTTGACTAATTCTTCCTTAACTTTAGCATTTTGATCAATTCTCGTGTTAAAGTCTACCTTGTCATTGACAATGCTTAATGCCCCGCCATGAACCCTTTTAATTAATCCTTTTGCCGACAGCTCCTGCATATCCTTTCGAATAGTGTCTTCCTTTACCTTCAGTTCCTTCGTTAATTCAGAAACCAATGCTCTTCCCTCGGATTGAACCTTATCTAATATGTAGATATGACGTTCTTTTTTTAGCATATTTATCACCTTTTTATTGTATTTAATTGAATTAGATTGTTTATATCGGGTTATTTATAAAAATAATTATATCATAATAAATAAAGAAGTACTATTAATGACTGTGGAAATTATAAAGACGTTCGTTACTCTGTCTTTTGGATAGAAAGATAGGCCAATATAAGTGAAGTTATAATCAGCTAATATCCGAATATCCAATTTCTTTTTATCCTTTTTATTGACATAATCAATTAAAAACGATAATATTAAATTCAATTCAATAAAAAACAATTAAAAAGGAAGTGATATAAAGTATGAAGAGGCATGAACTTATAAGTCAACAGTATCAAAAAATGTGATTGTGCGACTTACTTGGGTAGTTTAATGTATGCGTTACCAAAGGTTGAAGTCATAAAAACTATAAGGAGAATGGGCATTATTAATTTTAATTATTTGAAAATAGTAATTATTTCTGCGAATCAACAAGATTTTTAGGGAGATGACAAAATGAAAAATCTACTTATGAAGTTTGTAAATAAATTGACGAGTATCGGCGCGTCATTGCAAACGCCCATTGCTATTTTACCAGCTGCAGGACTGTTATTAGCCTTAGGAACAGTTTTTACAAATTCTGCTTTCTTGGAAATGATGCCTATTGCAGATAATCCAGTGATGGAAAATATCTTTAACGTGTTATTAGCTACAGGAAATATTATTTTTGCTAATTTACCATTGATTTTTGCTGCAGGGGTAGCTATCGGATTAACGAATAATGATGGTGTAGCAGCTTTATCAGCTATTGTAGGTTATTTGATTATGAACGTAACCATTGGCGGAACAATGGGGATTACACCAGAGATGGTTGCTGAATCAGATATGTATGTTGAAATTTTAGGAATTCCAACCGTTCAAACAGGAGTTTTGGGAGGTATCATTGTTGGGCTGCTTTCAGCAACTATATTTAATAAATTTCACGATGTTAAGTTACCAACATCATTAGCATTTTTCGCCGGGAAAAGAAGCGTGCCAATAATTACTGCTTTTAGCGCTTTGTTTTTAGGTTTTATAATGATTATTATTTGGCCGACAATTCAAGGCGGAATTAATAATTTGTCTACATTTATCGTAAATTTAAACGCAGGCTTTTCCGGTTTTATGTTCGGTTTTGTAGAAAGATTAACTATTCCATTCGGTATGAATCACGTATGGTGGCCAACATTTTGGTTACAAGCTGGAGAATATACAAATGCCGCAGGTCAAGTTGTCAATGGGGATCAATTGATTTTCTTCTCTCAATTAGCAGATAACGTACCAATTACTGTTGGTAATTTCATGAATGGATTGTTTGTATTGAAAATTTTCTCTATACCGGCAATTGCTTTAGCAATGTATCATACAGCGAAAAAAGAACAAAAAGCTAAAGTGAAAGGCATCTTATTATCTGCAGGATTAACTTCTTTAATCGCAGGTGTAACAGAACCATTAGAATTTCTATTTATCTTTACTGCTCCTGTCCTATTTTTAATTCATGCAGTAGTTACCGGTCTGGGATTTACAGCAATGAATCTATTGGGGGCGCATTTAGGACTTTCCTTCTCAGGAGGATTGCTGGATTTTGCATTCTTTAATTTACTGACAACCCGGACACATTGGTGGATCCTTATCCCGGTTGGACTGAGTTTCTTTGCAATCAATTATTTCTTATTTAGATTTGCAATTGTGAAATTCAATCTGAAGACTCCTGGCCGTATGACAGACAAAGATAAAAACATAAAAAAATCTAACGAAAATTATGATGGCGATCAAATTACGAATATTATCAAAGGTTTAGGCGGCAAAGAAAATATTCGTAATGTGAATGCATGTTATTCAAGATTACGTGTGGATGTAGCAGATACTGCAGTTGTTGATAAAGATATTTTCACTGATCAATTAGAAGCTTCTGGTGTAAGTATTTTAGGTAAAAACGTTCAAGTGATCTATGGTAACGCAGCAGTTGGAATTAAAGAAGGGGTACTTACAAAGCTTCGGGGAGATGATTATGAACCGATTGTTGAGACGGGAAAAAATGCTAAAGCTGTTCAATCAGAACCAGCTAAACTTTTAGATATCACAGCTCCTGCAGCCGGAGAAATAATTTCAGTTGATGAAGTTCCAGATCAGGTGTTTTCTACAAGAACTATGGGGGATGGCTTTGCAATTGAACTGCAGGATAATGTGATCTATGCCCCCGTGTCAGGGGAAATTGTAGGAGTATTTCCAACAAAGCATGCTATATCTATTGTCGATAATTTTGGTAATGAAGTTCTTATTCATATTGGTCTGGATACAGTTAATTTAGAAGGAGAAGGTTTCCGCCTGCTGGTTGAAGAAGGCGATGTGGTTAATCAAAATGACTTAATTGCTGAAATCAATGCAGAACAAATCAGAAATAAAGGTTATTCTCTGATTACACCAATTATTTTTACGAATCTGGACAAAGAAATGTACGAAGTTGAACTTTTAGTGCAAGGAAGAATCAAAGCTGGTCAAAAAAACCTGATCAAATTTTAATTGAAATTAATTATAACTTATATGATTCCAATTAAATTAATCAATTATTTACTCTGTTAAAATGTTTTATTTATATAATAAATTTAGGAGGTTACCTGATGGAAAAAGGAATTTTTTCTAAAGTATTTGTTAAATATCCCTTAGAAGAAGCGTTTATAAAGATTCGTGAATTTGGTTTTAGTACAGTACAATTTAATTTTGCTAATGTAGGGCTGCCCAGCCTGCCCCAAAAAGTCAGTAATGAAATTCTTGAGCAGATACAGGAGACTTGTGAAAAGACAGGGATTTCAATTTCTGTTATCTCTGGAACATATAATACACTAGAATTAAATAACGAGACACGGAAAAAAAATATAGAAGGATTTAAAAATGTGGTAGAGTCAGCCAAAAAGCTAAATGTGCCATATGTTTCTATTTCAACAGGCAGTTTTAATCAGGAGGATTTTTGGAGTCCGCATCCTGAAAACCATACAAAAAAAGCCTGGAATTATTTGTTCGAATCATTAGATGAAATGCTGGATATTGCTTCTCGTAATGGAGTGACTATTGTAATTGAACCGGAACAATCAAATGTCATTAGTACGATAGAGGATGTCAAGAAATTGATGAATCACTATCAAAGTCCTTATTTAAAAGTATTGTTTGATGCTGCCAATATTATAACTACTGATGATATTGGCCAATTGGAAAATAAAATTAACAGATCTTTGAAGGAACTGAGTGAGTATATTGCAGTGGCCCACTGCAAAGACTGCCTTGTTTCGAAGGGGAAAATTACATTTGCACCCATAGGTAAAGGCAGTCTTCCATTAAATCAATATTTAAAGGAATTAAAAAAATACTATGATGGCCCAGTGATTATGCATGGATTAGATGAAGAAGATATCGCCTTTGCATTAAAAAGTACGCACTTTTAAATGGATATAAATGAAAGAGGAGAATGTTAGATGACGAATATTAAAAAAGAAGATAAGCTAGTAAAAATCGGTGTATTAGGAGCAGGACAAATCTCACAAGCAGCACATTTCGATTCTATTAGAAGATCCAGTAATGCAGAGCTTTACGCGATTTGTGACCTGGATGAATTTCTTTTAAATGAAATGGATGCTATCTATCATCCAGCTAGGCTTTATCGCGATTATGACGAAATGCTGGCTGACCCGGCAATTGATGCGATTGTAATAGGAATTGCAGATAATTTTCATGTTCCAATGACTATTAAAGCAGTTCAAGCAGGTAAGCCGGTTTTAGTAGAAAAACCTTTAGGTATGTCCATTGAAGAAGTTGAAGAATTAGGCGAGTATGTTAAGAATTCCAATCTGCATGTTCAAGTAGGAAACATGAAACGCTTTGATCCGGGAATTGAAGCAGCTAAGGATTTTATTGATCAGGAAATGGGTGAGATGCTGGCTTTAAAAGCTTGGTATTGTGATAACACGTATCGTTATACAACAACAGATAATGTGCAGCCGGTTATTTTAGAAGGACCTAATGCGAAAAAGCCTGCCGGAAATCCGAAAGCGGACAAGCGCCGTTATTATATGCGCGGTCATGGAAGTCATTTATTTGATACCGCACGCTATTTAGGTGGAAATATTATTGCAGTTACTGCCTGGTTAACTGAAAAATATGGTTCTTATTCATGGTTTGTAACAGCAGAATATGAAAATGGGTTTGTTGGGCAGTTAGATTTAACTTTACAAGTTCGGATGGATTGGCATGAAGGCTTCGAAGTTTATGGTGAACATGGCTCAATTATTGCAAAAACATATAATCCATGGTTCTTTAAAGGAAGCGATGTGGAAATTTTTAAAGCCTCAGATGACAGTTACCATCGTCCAGTTGCTGCGGATGGTCACTTCTATCGTCGTCAAATTGAAGATTTCGCACGTACCGTATTGACCGGTGAGAAAGGAAGAGGTGCAACTGTTTTTGATGGTATTGAAACAATGAAAATTATGCAGGCAGTTCAAAAATCGGTTGAAATCGGTCAAAAGGTTCGGGTGGACTCTGTTTCTGGAGACCTTTAGGAGGGAGATAAAGAATGCCTATATTTAATTTTGACGAGATCCATTTTTATTATCAGGATGATTGCAACGAAGGAATACCTTTTATATTTCTTCATGGACTTGGCGGGGATGTAAATCAAACACAGGAAATTTTGAATGAAATTCCACAAAGCAGACGTATCACAATTGATTTTCGGGCTCATGGAAAAACAATTAATTTCGGTGAAACTGGTAAGCTGAGTTTCCATCAATTTGCAGATGATGTGAAAGCTCTAATCGATTTCTTGAAAATTGACCGGTTTATCATTGGTGGAATCTCTACTGGTGCCGGAGTGGCTTTGAATTTTGCTTTGCGCTACCCAAAAGGAATTCAAAAATTAGTTCTTTCCCGTCCGGCTTGGGAGGATCAGCCTCAGCCAGAGATAATACAAGAAGCTTTTCGAACGATTTATCAGATATTGAATGATGATACTGTCTTGAATAATAAAGAGACATTTAAGCAAACAGCGATTTATCAAAAAATGAACGGAATTTCCAGTTATGCCGGAAAGACATTGTTAGGACAATTTGATTACCCTTTTGCTAAGGAAACTTCACCAAAATTAATCTGTATTCCATCAGATTGTCCTAATAGCAGCAAAAAAGATTGGAAGTCTGTATCTGTTCCAACTTTGATTTTAGCATCCGAGAAGGACCCATTGCATCCGCTTGAATTTGCGGAAACACTCTATGCTGGTATTCCGGATTCAAATTTTAAAGAAATAACATCGAAAACTATTTCCGGGAGCAGGCATAAGATGGATACTGTAACAGAAATTCGTAAGTTTATCACAGACTAGCTGTTTAGTAGATGAGAAAGTAAATAACATTCATTCGTGTTGTGCAAACCAATGCTGTTGTCGTTATTGCAGCAGATGGAGGATAATATGGACTGATTTAAAGTGCGTTATCTTATTGGTGAGAATGAATACTGTATTTAGCCGGGCTGGAGATGAGGCTTCATTACCGTTTAAACTTCATTAATTAATATATTGAGGTACAAACAGAGAGAGGGTTGCCCTCTCTCTGTTTGTACATGAAGTGATATATTTTCTTTATATTGTTAATTGGTTTCCGAAGCTTCATCCACAAGAATTCTGGCTGTAGGCATTACTTCCAGTCTTTCTTTCGGAATAGGTTTGCCGGATTGTTCGCTGATTCCATAAGTGCCGTCTTCTATTCTTTGTAAGGCATCTTCAATATTCTTCAGCTCTTCTTTCCGCATCTGATCAATGCCGGCATCTCGCTGCTGTTCAAATTGTTCTGTTCCCAAATCAGCTGGATGATTATTGACAGAAGCCAGCTCATCCTCTTGTTTATTTCCCTGTTCCGTATAATCTTCAGCTTCTTCCTTCATTTCTAAAAGCCTTCTCTTAAAAAGAGCTATATCTTCTTTGGTTAAATGTTCTGCTTGCATGATTGTGTGTCATCCTTTCTAAGTCAGAATGCACATATACTTTACAACAATCCAGAAATTAATAAAGAGAGACCTAAAAGCATACCATAAATCGTATTTGTTTTTGCTGTTTTTGCCATAGCAGGCATCATCTCTATCGCTTTTGTTTTTCCTTGGAATCCTTTTATCACACCGATTGCCGGCAGGACGCTTAATAATGTAAGGAAGGACCATGCTGGAAGAATACCGGTAAGAATGAGAATAATTGTTATAGAGAAAGCAACAATAAATAAAATCCCAAGCAGCTTAACAGAATTTGGTCTGCCGATAAGCACGGCGATTGTTTTTCTTCCCCCTCTTTCATCTCCATCGCGATCCCGGATATTGTTTGCAAAGTTAATGCATCCGATAAAAATTGTGATTGGAATGGAAATCCAAATCATTTCCGCTGTAATAGAAGAGGTTTGAATATAATACGTAATCCCTATAATAACTGTCCCCATCAGTACACCAGAGAATAATTCTCCAAAAGGCGTATAAGAAATGGGAATAGGGCCTCCAGTATATAAATAACCGATTGCCATGCAAAATAAACCAATAATTGCAATCCACCAGCTGGAAGCTATACAAATGTAAATACCAAACCCAACGGATATAGCATAAAAAATGAGGGCAATATTACGGATTCGCTTCGGATGCATCCCGTCGCGGACAATAGATCCGCTGATTCCTACTGATTGGTCATTATCTAAACCGCGTACAAAATCGTAATATTCATTAAACATATTGGTTGCTGCTTGAATAAGTATAGAAGCGATCATCATTGCAAAAAATAGCAGCCAGTTAATGGTCCCTTCATTAAGAGCAATCATTGTCCCGACGAAAACAGGGACAAAGGATGCTGTAAGTGTGTGGGGCCGGATTAAACGCCACCATTTATGAAATCCTTCCCGTTCATTTAATAATTCTTTTATATTAGCTGAATCATTTGTCGTCATTACCTGCTTCCTCCTAAAAAACAATATCGTATTTATTTTAGATAAGTGGTATGGGCGTGTCAAACCTATTTTATAAAATTGACAGGAAGAAGAAGGAAGTAATTCTTTTTTATTAGTTCAAATACCTATTTTTATTTCTATATTGTTTTCCTTTTTCAAAATGAAGTATTTATCGACAGAAAATTAGAAAAAAAGACGTATTTGAATGAATTAGAAGGCTTCTCTTGAGAAAGTAGAGAAAAGGGCATAAAATAGTAAAGGATAATTAAATACCTGTCCAACTATTAGAGAATGTTTAAAAGTTCAACAAAAATGACATATCGAATTTCTGCGTTGGCTTGCTTTTCCACTACTCGCGTATCTAAAAGCATACGCTCCGTTGAGGTCTGCGATTACTCGACCTATTAAAAGCGTTGCTCAATGCTGCGCCGTCTTGAACTTCTTGGTCCTTTTTATCGGACTTTTGAACACGCACTATTATGGAGGTTTATCGTCATGATTGAAGTAAAAGAAAAACAGTTTACAGTTGAATTAGAAGCTGCCATACAGTCTATTCACACAGATCAAAAAGATAAACTGTTTAGCTATACAGAAAAAATAAATCAAGTTAACTTATATAGATTTTTAGAAAAAGCTGGGGTATTGAAGCTCCCACGGACATTTTGGTCCAGTGCAGATGAGGTTTTTCAGCTGGCAGGAGCAGGGCATGCTTTTGAATTAACTGCGGAGGTATCTAAATATCGCTATGATCAAGTAGAGCAGAAATGGAATGCCTTGTTAGATGATGCTGTTATCTATAATCCTTACCATACATCGGGAACTGGGGTTGTGGCATTAGGAGGATTTTCTTTTGACCCGTTAAAGCCTCAGACAAAACTATGGGGAAAATTTCCTGAAAGTCATTTTTCCATTCCAAGTTATATTTTAACGTACACGGATGGAAATTATTACCTTACTATAAATCGTTTCATCCGCGCCGGGGAGTCTTATTCATCTGTATTGGAGGAATTACAAAATAATCGTCAGGCATTGATGGATAATACGGATTCCCCCCATAATGCATCAGTATTACGTGTTCAAAGTAAACAGGAAATTGCACCTGACTTGTGGAAGGAAACAATTAAAAAAGCTACGGATGTTATGAAAAAAACTGCAGTTGATAAAATTGTTCTTGCGAGAGAAGTGCGGTTACATTTCAATCAGTCAGCAAACATTCCAGACATTCTCCAGCGTCTTGTATGTACGCAGCCCAATTCATATGTGTTTGGTTATGAAATGGGCGAGGATTGTTTTCTTGGAGCAACACCAGAGCGTCTTGTAAAGGTAAAGGACGATGAAGTGTTATCAACCTGTTTGGCTGGAACGGCGCCAAGAGGTGAGACAATAGAAGAGGATGAGCAAATAGCAAACAATCTCTTTCAAGACCCGAAAAACCGCGAAGAGCATGATTATGTTGTGCAAATGATTCGCAGTACGATGGAAGCATATTGTACGGATATAGTGGTTCCTGATGAGCCTGTTGTCCATCAATACAAAACGCTGCAGCATTTATATACTCCTGTGCGGGCAAAGTTAAAAGAGGATCATCGTATTTTTTCTATTATAAGCGGATTGCATCCAACGCCCGCACTTGGAGGAACACCTAGACAAGATGCGTTAGCATTTATCCGTGATAATGAATTATTGGACCGGGGCTGGTATGGAGCCCCTATTGGCTGGATGGACAGTAATAATCATGGGGAATTTGCTGTAGCCCTACGTTCTGCACTTGTTCAACAGAATGAAGCCTCACTGTTTGCTGGATGCGGAATTGTAGAAGATTCTGTTCCTGAGAGTGAATATGAAGAAACTAAGATTAAATTAATGCCGATGTTATCTGTTTTAGGAGTGGATTAGAGAAATGAATTATACGGAAAGTTTAACACGTTATACTGCAAACTTTGTTGATGAGCTGGTGAAGAATGGAATGACAGATGTTATTATTTCCCCCGGCTCCAGGTCTACTCCTTTAGCACTTATATTTTCTGAACATCCATTTATTAAAGAATGGATTGTAATCGATGAACGGTCAGCAGCCTTTTTTGCACTGGGCTTAGCGAAAAAATCAAATCGTCCAGTAGCTTTAGTGTGTACATCAGGAACAGCTGCTGCGAATTATTATCCCGCTGTTGTAGAGGCTTTTTACAGCAGGGTTCCATTGCTGGTATTGACAGCAGACCGTCCGCACGAATTACGCCAGGTTGGTGCTCCTCAAGCAATTGAGCAAATTAAAATGTATGGAGACTACGTGAAATGGTTTCATGAAATGGCGATACCAGAAGGATCAACACAAATGCTCAGGTACTCCCGCCAAAAAGCAGCGCAGGCCTTTGCCTATACAGAGCAGGGAAATAAGGGCCCTGTGCAGGTGAATTTTCCATTTCGGGAACCACTTACACCTGATCTTTCGCTTCCGGATATTTGGGGGACGAAAAGAAATGAAAATACTTCCGGAATAAGTAGAATGGAAGGCGTGAAATATTTATCTGCTGAAAATGTAAGGGAGCTTACAGAAATTTTTGGTTCTTCTCAAAGGGGTCTTCTTGTGTGTGGTCCACAGCTGGATACAGATTTTGCAGAAAATGTGTGCCAGTTAGCACATCATTGGAATATTCCTGTCCTGGCTGATCCGTTATCACAAGTGAGGACAGGCGCACATAATAAAACTCAGGTGATAGAAGGGTATGATGCTTTCTTACGTGATTCGGATATTCGTGAGCGGCTGAAACCAGATTATATTATCCGCTTTGGAGCGATGCCCGTATCGAAAGCATATTTATTCTTTATAAAAGAGCATGGACATATTCCACAATTTATTGTGGAGGAGAATGAAGGTTTCCGTGATCCATCAGGTAATGATACAGTTTATATTTATGCTGATCCGAAGCATGTATGTAATCAGCTGATAGAAATTTCATCAGATAAGCAGAATAATGATGAGTGGCTGAGTGAGTGGCTGAAATACAATCAAATTGCCAAACAGCATTTATTATCAGGCGAAGAAGCACAGGTTACAGAAGGAGAAGCAGTTCGGGGAATAGCAGATGTCATTCCGAATCATACAGCTCTGTACGTAGGGAACAGCATGTCTATCCGTGATGTGGAAAGCTTTTTTATGACAACCTCGAAAAATGTTTCGATTCTGTGCAATCGTGGTGCAAATGGTATTGATGGAGTGACTTCAAGTGCTGTGGGAGCAGCCGCCTCCGGAGAGCGTGTTACATTGCTTATTGGCGACTTATCCTTTTTCCATGATATGAATGGACTGCTGGCAGCAAAGCAATATCAGCTTCCAATCACAATTGTACTCGTGAATAATAATGGTGGTGGAATTTTTTCTTTCCTTCCACAAGCAAATGATAAGAAGCATTTTGAAGCGCTTTTTGGTACACCTGTTGATTTACCTTTTGAAAAGGCTGGGGAGTTATATGGAGCTGATTACACGGTTGCTTCCACAGAAAGTGAATTAAAAATGCAGCTGAAGCAAAGTTATGAGAATAATGGTTTATCCATCATTGAAGTAAGAACAAACCGTGTTGAAAATGCTGCCTGGCATAGGGAGAAATGGGACCGGATTATGAAAGAAATAAAAGAGGGATGGCAATGAGTTCAGACGGCTTACAATACGAAATTATTGGTAAGGGAGATCCTGTACTGTTATTGCATGGATTTACAGGAACGCGTGAGACTTGGAGAGAGGTCTGCTCCTATTTAACAAATTACCAATGTATTTTAGTTGATTTGCCTGGTCATGGGAAAACAAACACAAAAATTTCTTCTATGAAGGATTGCTGTTCCTTACTCATAGATCTGTTAGATAAATTAGGAATATATAAAACACATATCATTGGCTACTCTATGGGAGGAAGAACAGCGTTAAGCTTTGCAATGTATTATTCGGATTATGTTTCTTCCCTTATTTTAGAGAGCTCCTCTCCAGGATTAAAGGAAGAGGCAGCACGTTTTGTCCGAAGAGAAAAGGATGAAAAGCTTGCGCAACGTATTTTAGATTATGGAGTAAAGGATTTTGTAAATATGTGGCAGGAGCTTCCTTTGTTCGCAACGCAAAAACGGCTGCCGGAAGCTGCACAAACACAAATCAGAAACGAACGTCTTTCTCAAGATAAAGAGGGCTTAGCAATGTCCCTTCATACTATGGGAACCGGAGCTCAGCCCTCATGGTGGGGGGAGTTGCCAAAGCTTTCGAAACCAACTTTATTAATTGCCGGTGAAGAAGATGAAAAGTTTGTTGAGATAAATAAAATGATGCAAAAGGAAATTCAACATGCAGAATTTAGCATTTATCCAGAAGCCGGACATGCTGTTCATGTGGAAAAATCACGAAACTTTGGTAAAATGGTAAATGTGTTCTTAGGTGAAAATTATATTATTACATAAGCCTTGAGCTTGAAAGGAGTCATTAACATGTCAGTTGAATGGCAAAAAGTAAAGAACTATGAAGAAATTATTTATGAAAAATATAACGGAGTTGCAAAGGTAACGATTAATCGTCCTGAAAAACGTAATGCATTTACTCCTAATACTGTAAAAGAAATGATTGATGCTTTTACGGAAGCAAGAGATGATTCTTCTATTGGTGTGATTGTTTTAGCCGGAGAAGGAGATAAAGCATTCTGTTCTGGTGGAGACCAGTCAGTGCGTGGACATGGAGGCTATGTCGGCGGCGATGAAGTTCCACGTTTGAATGTACTTGACCTGCAGCGTTTAATCCGTACAATTCCAAAGCCAGTTATTGCTATGGTATCCGGGTATGCAATTGGCGGTGGCCATGTGCTTCATGTTGTCTGTGATTTAACCATTGCAGCTGACAATGCAATCTTTGGACAAACTGGACCAAAAGTAGGAAGCTTTGATGCTGGTTATGGCGCAGGTTACTTAGCTCGATTAGTAGGACATAAACGTGCGCGTGAAATTTGGTACCTATGCCGTCAATATAATGCAGAAGAAGCATATGAGATGGGCTTGGTAAATACAGTTGTACCTTTAGAAAAGCTGGAAGAAGAAACATTACAATGGTGTGAGGAAATTTTAGAAAAATCACCAATGGCATTACGCTTCTTGAAAGCATCCTTTAATGCAGATACAGACGGCTTGGCAGGTTTACAACAGCTGGGCGGAGATGCAACGCTTCTTTACTACACTACGGATGAAGCGAAAGAGGGAAGAGATGCTTTTAAAGAAAAAAGAAAGCCGGACTTCAAGCAGTTCCCTAGATTCCCTTAAGCTTGTATTTAAGAAACCTTTGCAGATAACGCAAAGGTTTCTTTTCGCAAGAGGAAGGAATACACAGAAGACAATAATAACGATGGAGGAAGAAAAATGAGTACAGTTATTCCCCATTGGCTTGATAAACAAGCCGATTTATCTCCAAATGAAGTAGCGGTAGAACTTAGGGATGGAACAAAAGTGACCTTTAGCAGCCTTGCTGAAAATAGCAGGATAAAAGCAAGACAGCTTGCATCCGCTAATATCAAAAAAGGAGATCACGTTGCTATTCTCTCGGGAAATAGTATTGAAATGATGGAGATGATTCACGCATGCAGCTATTTAGGTGTAGTTGTGGTGTTATTAAATAAACGGTTAACAGCTTATGAGAGAAAGCAGCAGATGCTGGATGCTGAGGTTACTATTCTGATTACAGAAGCTGAGGAAGCTGATTTAAGAGAAATAAAGCAGCTGACATTTGAAGGGCTTGAGCAGCTGGAAGCTTCGAAGGAAGTGCAGTTGTTAGAAGAAATAGAACTGTCCAATGTATTTACAATGATGTATACATCAGGTACATCCGGGTTTCCAAAGGCTGTCCAGCATACATATGAAAATCATTGGTGGAGCGCAACAAGCTCTGGTCTGAATTTTGGAATACACAAAGATGATAAATGGCTGATCCCCCTGCCTCTTTTTCATGTGAGCGGTTTGTCTACAATGCTGAAGGGGATTATTTATGGCATGCCTATTTATTTACTGGAAAAATTCGTTGTTAAGGATGTTCATGATGCTATTATGAATAAGCAGGTCACTATGGCATCTGTGGTAACAGTGATGCTTCAGCACCTGATAAGACATCTTGGAGAAGCAAGCTATCCAGAATCTTTCCGCTGTATGCTGCTCGGAGGAGGCCCTGCTCCAGAATCTTTGCTTTTACAGACAAAAGAAAAACAGATTCCTGTATTTCAATCCTATGGGATGACGGAAACGGCTTCGCAAATTGTGACATTAAGCCCGGGAGATGCATTGCGTAAAATTGGTTCTGCTGGTAAACCATTATTTCCGGCACAATTAAAAATCCAGGGACAAGGCCTAAATGAGGCAGGAGAAATTCTTGTGAAGGGCCCAATGGTAACACATGGTTATTACAACAGGGAGGAAGCAAATAAAAAATCTTTTGATAATGGCTGGCTGGCAACAGGAGATGTGGGCTACCTCGATGAGGAAGGTTTTTTATATGTTGTGGACCGCCGCAGCGATTTAATTATTTCCGGCGGTGAGAATATTTACCCCTCAGAAATTGAGAATGTATTACTGCAGATAGATGGGATTCGTGAAGCAGGAGTAACCGGGAGAGAAGATATGGAGTGGGGAGAAGTTCCAATCGCGTTTATTGTAACTGACAGAGAAATAGAAATTAGAGATATAAACTTATTTTTAAGAAATAAATTAGCACGTTACAAGCAGCCCAGGGAGGTCTATTTTGTTGACCAGCTGCCGAGAAATGCAGCAAATAAACTGGTTCGCCAAGCATTAAAGAAATATCTCTAAATACATGACAATTTGGAGCATGTTCTTTGCTGTTTTATTACAATTTCATAACATAGGTTTTGTTCTTTTTGATGGAGGGAAGCGCTAAATATACTGTTTAGAAGGGAGCATAAATCTATGGAAAACTTTATGAATGATTATTTTACAGCAAATTTTTGGACGGGGCTCCAAAATGTAGTTATAGCGCTTATTGTCTTTCTTATCGTATGGTTAATTGCTAAACTGGTAAGCAATACGGTAGAAAAAGCGTTAAAGAAAAAGAACTGGGATGACAAACTATTTAACCGGTTCCGGTTAAAAGGGGAACCGGTGAAGTCGGAAAAGATTATTGCAAAAGTAGTTTATTACATACTGCTGATTGTTGCTTTAATCTTATTCTTAAATATCCTTAATCTGTCTATGATTGCCAATCCATTATCGGATTTGATTTCAACGTTCTTAAACTTTATCCCGGCAGTGATTAAGGCAGCGTTAATATTACTGCTGGCTTGGGTAATTGCAACAATTGTACAGTGGCTTATTGTCCAGGGAAGCAGAAAATTACGTATTCAGCGTTTATTTACAAAATTAGGAATTGCAGATTCTGAAGAAGGAATTCGAAAAACAACAGAAACAGTCGGTAAATTTGCATTCTATCTAATTTTACTCTTATTTATTCCTGGAGTATTGCAGGCTTTAAATATTCAGGGCGTAGCTGAACCTTTCAGCGGTTTATTGGCTTCTGTTTTAAACTTTATTCCTAAACTGGCTGCAGCAGTACTTATTTTTGCAGTAGGATGGTTTGTCGGAAAGATTGTCCGCAGTATTGTGACGAATTTATTAGAAGCAGCAGGTACAGAAAAATGGATAAAAAAATTAAAGCTGTCCAATTTATTTGAAGGAACATCTTTTGCAAAATTTGTCGGAAACATTGTCTTCATTCTAATTTTGATTCCAATCTCCATCTCTGCTTTAGAGCAATTAGAGCTGGCAGGAATCACAGAACCGGCAATTGGTATGCTGCACAACGTCGTACAGATGCTGCCGAATATTTTAATTGCAATTGGTTTAATATTGGTCGGAATCTGGTTAGGTAAGCTGATTGGAGAATTTGCCGGAGATTATCTTGCTAAATTAGGGTTTAATCGATTTGTTTCTACTATTAGCAATAACAGAGCAGGGGTTCAGACTAAATGGACACCATCTTATATTGCCGGATACGTTGTACAGATTTTAATTATTTTCTTCTTAACTGTGCAGGCTCTATATCTGATACAGCTGGATTTCTTAGTAGGAATAGCAACAGCAATTACCGCTTATCTGCCGAATGTACTGGCAGCAGTGCTTATTTTAGGAGTTGCCTTATTACTTGCTTCCATCGTGCAGAAACTACTGTTGCATCTGTTAAATGGTCCGGCATCGGCTGCACTTGCAGGTTTTGCGAAGTATAGTATTTTAATTCTTGCAGCCTTTATGGCGGTTTCACAGTTAGGTATTGCATCAACAATCGTTAACAGTGCCTTTATTTTACTTCTTGCTGCATTGGCATTAGCATTTGGTCTTGCGTTCGGTTTGGGAGGAAAAGATTTCGCCGCAAAATACTTGCAGAAATTTGACAGAACCATCGATAGTACTTCCATTAATCAGGAGCAGCAAAATCAAGATAATCCTGACAGTCGAGATTATCAATAATAGAAACGAAAAAAGCGTATGTACTCAAATGGGTATATGCGCTTTTTCCTTTAGTGGATTAATTGAAATCATTTATTTATGTATTTCTGAAGCGAATGCTAGAAGGTAAAACTTTTATTTCAACTTATATATTTCGTTTATTTTTATTTTTTGAGGAGAATATAAACGGGAGGTGATTAAAATGGATAAACAAAAATATTTTATCAGTATCGGACAAGGAGAAATTTCACGGATCCCGTATCAGGGAAATGACGACTTTGTTATTTATGCGACTACGGATGAGGTGTTAATGCTGCGCAGAAAATTTGAAGGGATGCATGAAGCAAGTTTTGATACCTATAAACGTTCGCATATTCCTTTTATTCCATATCATCTGGATACAGCCAACGATGTATATGATGAAACCATGTCGGACGTGTACCAAACGTTGTATGATCTAGGAGATGAACAGACAAAGAACCATATCCGAACTATGGGTATATTAGATGGAAAATAATTATTATAAAGGAGAATAAGCACCAAGTAAAACAGTGCTTTATGATAGGAATGTTTAGATGGTATAATAAAAAGGTACAGTATATTAGATAAAATTTTAAAAATGACTTTTAACTTTCAGAGGAACCGGATTTTTAAAAGTATATTAAAACATAGATATCCACAGGGAGTGCTAACTATGAGAAAACTCGCTTTAATTCTTTGTTTTACCGTAATGATAGCAATTATTTTCTCTATTACTGCGCCAAGAGAAGTTACTGTACAAGGTGAGAATCAAATTGATATACCTGCTGCAGAGGCAGAAGAAACACAACCTGATAAAGAAGAAATTATTCGTGTAATGAATGGATTATTAGATACCCTGAAGCAGGATGCAGATGATTCTTATAAATTGAAGGACTATGCGACAGAACAGGAACTGACGGAGGCCTTTGAAGCATATCTAACAACAGAATTAGCTGAGCAGTTTGTCGATTATTATTTTCGGGTAGAAGCAGATGGCGTTTATGTATTTCCGACAGAAACAATGCCATGGTTTCAAGAAGAAAATGAATATGATATGATTAATACATCTAATCATTCCGTACGACTGGTACAGGAAAATGAAAATGACATGGTAGGAAGTTACACTCTTGTAGTGGAGATGACACTTCAAAACGGCTGGAAAATCCAAGATATAAGCTATAAGTGATGACACCACCGTGGGAAAGTAGTGGAAGAAGTGAACGTTTTTAAAGATTATTACAATAATAAGGTACAATTATCTTTTTTAGATCATCCATTTTCAAAAAATCCAAAGCATGTATGGATCATCTGCCGATATAAAGATAAATGGCTGTTAACAGATCATAAGGAAAGAGGAATAGAGTTTCCTGGTGGAAAGGTAGAACCTGGGGAAACAGCCGGACAAGCAGCTATCCGGGAAGTAATGGAGGAAACAGGAGCGACAGTAAAAAAGCTCCACTACATTGGTCAGTATAAGGTGGACGGGCGATACGAAACAGTGATTAAGAACGTCTACTTTGCGGAAATAGATGAACTTACGCCGCAGCCCACCTATTATGAAACAAACGGGCCGGTATTACTTAGAGAGGTACCGGCGAATGTAAAAAGAAAATCAAATTATAGTTTTATTATGAAGGATGCAGTGTTAGAATCCTGCATGCTCCGGATTAAAAAAACATATGTGTAAAAAGCAGACAGCACTTAGCTGTCTGCTTTTTACTTTAGAAGATTATTTTCTTATCAGTAATTGCTCAATTTTCTCTACAGTTTTGTACATAATTGCAGCAAGGATAGCGATAATGACCAGGCTCGACATAACGAGTGTAAAATCAAACACCTGAAAACCGTAAATAATTAAATATCCTAAACCTTGTTTGGAAACTAGATATTCTCCGACAATAACCCCTACCCAGGAAAGCCCGACGTTTACTTTTAATGTGGAGATAATGGCGGGTAAGGAAGCGGGAAAGACAGCTTCTTTAAAGCATTGCCATTTTGTTGCATCAAAGCTCCTTAATACTTTTAAATAATTTTGATCAACCTCATTGAAAGCTGCAAACACGACAAGGGTTGTGACAATAACAGAAATAATAAACCCCATCGCAATAATTGATAAATAGCCAGGACCGAGAGCTACAATAAGTATTGGTCCAAGTGCAACCTTTGGCATAGCATTAAAGACAACCAGATAAGGATCCATGACTTTTGAAAAACGATGAAAACTCCAAAGCATGGAAGCTATGATGATTCCGGCAATAGTACCTATTAAAAAGCCGAGTATGGTTTCGAGCAGTGTAATCTGAATATGGCCTAGTAAAGAACCTTGTATAAGTCTGCTCCATATAGAGCTGAATACACGACTGGGAGAGCTGAATAAAAGCGGATCAATCCAATACAATCTGCTGGCTACTTCCCAAAAGGCGAAAAAAAGAATCAGAATGGAGAGCTGCCAGGTCAGTACAATTTTTGCTTCTTTTTTTAACTTTTGCTGATAAGCTGCAAATAACTTAGGACCGTTCATAAGCATTCTCCTCTATCGGTTTTACCGTATGCTTCTGCTGGTCTAGGTCAGCCCAGATTTTGTCAAACAGCCGTCCATATTTAGGATGTTTCCTTGCGAGAAAAGGAGATTCATCCCTTAATTCAACAGGTACATCGTATATTTTAGCAATAGCACCAGGGTTCGAGGACATTAAAATAATCCGGTCGCTCATAGAAATTGCTTCTCCAATATCATGTGTTACCAGTATAGCCGTTTTTTGATAAGCTTTAAGTAAATCGGATACCAATACTTCCAGTTTTAATTTTGTCTGAAAATCGAGTGCAGAAAAAGGTTCATCCAGCAATAGAATTTCCGGCTCCGTGATAAGCGTTCTTATTAAAGCAGCCCGCTGCCGCATCCCGCCGGACAATTCACTTGGATATTTATCAGCCACATTTTCGAGTCCAACTTCCTCCAGGAGAGCTATTGCTCTTTGTTTTAAGTCACTTGTCTGTCTTTTTCTAATCTGGGGTCCTAAGAGTACATTATCTATAATGGTTTTCCATGGAAATAAATAATCCTGCTGCAGCATATAGCCAATTTCTAAATCGCTAATCTCTATTTTTTCATTATTTATTAAAATCTCACCTTCAGCAGGCTGGAGCATTCCAGAAATCATCGAAAGCAATGTTGATTTTCCACAGCCGCTTGGGCCGAGTAAAGCAACAAATTCATTCTTCTTAACAGAGAAAGAAATATTGTGCAATGATTCTGTGTACTGCTTTTTGGAGAAGTAATAATGAGATACTCCATCTAATGTTAGATAAGACATCTTTACCCTCCTTTATTCTTCAATAATTTGCTCAGCATAATCAGTGTTAACAAGATCTTCATATGGAGCATCTCCAGGGAGTTCACCGGCCTCATCCATAATGCTTTTCAGATTTTCCCAGGCAGCTTCTTCAAGCAGTGGAGATGTAGCATAGGAGCCTTGCTGTTTATAACGCTCGATTGCATTTGCGAGCATTTCTACATCTGTATCCTCAAAATAAGGCTCTACTACCTTGGCAATTTCTAATGAGTCTGTCTCCTGCACCCATTGTTGAGCCTTATAAATTGCCCTGGTGAATGCTTTAACAGTTTCCTCCTCTTCATCTAAAAAGCTTTCCTTTGCCATGAAGACGGTATATGGGACCTGACCAGATTCTTCGCCGAAGGAAGCAATAATGTGTCCTTGACCATTTGCTTCAAAAATACTTGCTGTAGGTTCAAATAATTGAACGTATTCATAATCACCACTGGCAAAAGCACCTGGAATATTAGCGAAGTCAATATTTTGAACTAAATCTAAATCTTCATGGGGATTAATATCATGCTGCTTCAAGACATATTCTCCAACCATTTGCGGCATCCCGCCAACACGCTGTCCGAGAAAATTGCTGTCCCGTAAATCCTCCCAATTAAAGTCTTCATCTGCTTCTTTGGCTACTAAAAATGTGCCGTCCGTTTGGGTTAACTGGGCGAAGTTCACAGCATAGTCTCTGGAATCCTGAGCATAGACATAGATAGATGTTTCGGAACCAACAAGAGCAATATCAGCACTGTCAGACAAAAGTGCTGTCATCGTTGTATCTCCACCCCAAGTTGTTTGTAAATCCACCTCCAGCCTCTCTTCTTCAAAAAAGCCTTTTTCTAAAGCGACATATTGCGGTGCATAAAAAATAGAACGAGTTACTTCCGCAAGGTCTATTTTAGTCACTTTATTTTGATTACAAGCACTAATTAGAAGAAGAGAGCTTATTAATAAAATGAAACAGGAAAGTTTTCTCACTTTCATCTTCCTTTCTCAAAAACTGATCTTGAACATCTTCTATAAATATATGATTGGCGGGATGATTGTGTGAACGCCTATAAATTAGGATAAATAGGCTGCGGATAATTACAGGGAGAGGAAAAGTGAAAAAGGGTAAACTCAAGATAATGAGTTTACCCTTTTATAGAGGAGATGATTATACTAATTTATAAAGTGGTCCAGCTTTTCTTATGTTTTCACTTACTTCTGTGAATTTCTCGAAATTCATATGGAATTTGCCAGCCAGTACCTTTGCTTCTGTTTCATAGCTTTCTTTATCCTCCCAAGCATTTTTAGGAACAAGAACTTCATCTGGAACACCTGGAATCGATTTTGGAATGGCTAATCCAAAAATTTCATCTATTGTTGTTTCCACGTTATTCAGTTCACCAATTAAAGCTGAATGGACCATTGCCCGGGTATAGGAGAGCTTCATTCTGTTTCCAACCCCGTAAGCACCACCAGTCCAGCCTGTGTTAATAAGAAATACATTGGCATTAAATTTATCAATTTTTTCTCCAAGCATTTCTGCATATACTGACGGATTTAACGGTAAAAATGGAGAACCAAAGCATGCTGAGAATGTTGCAACAGGCTTTGTCACACCACGTTCTGTTCCAGCCAGCTTACTGGTGTATCCACTCAGGAAATGATACATTGCCTGTTCTTTTGTCAGTTTACTGATTGGCGGTAAGGTTCCTGATGCATCCGCTGTCAAGAATATAATGGTATTTGGGTGTCCAGCGACACTAGGCTCTAGGCTATTATCAATATTTTCTAATGGATAAGCAGCACGTGTGTTTTCGGTTAAAGAAGTATCATCATAGTCAGGGACCCGCGTATCTTCATCTAATACTACATTTTCTAAAACAGATCCATAGCGGATAGCATCAAAAATTTGCGGCTCTTTTTCTGCCGATAAATTAATGCATTTTGCATAGCAGCCACCTTCAATATTGAATACGCCATCTTCACTCCAGCCATGTTCGTCATCTCCGATTAATCGTCTGTCAACATCTGCTGAGAGTGTAGTTTTTCCAGTTCCGGATAATCCGAAAAATAAAGCTACATCGCCTTCTTCTCCTACATTGGAGGAGCAATGCATGGACAGGACATCTTGCTCAGGCAGAAGGAAATTAACTACAGAGAAGATTGATTTTTTTATCTCTCCTGCATATTCTGTTCCTCCAATAAGTACAATGCGCTGTTCAAAAGAAATTAAAACAAATGCTTCTGAATTTGTACCGTCTGCTTCAGGATTGGCTTTGAAACCGGGAGCAGAGATTACTGTAAAATCAGCTTCGTGCAATTGCTCCATCTCTTTTTCAATAGGAATAAATAATTGTCTTGCAAATAAATTGTGCCAAGCATATTCATTAATAACTTGAATAGGCAGTTTATACTTTTCATCTGCACCGGCATAGGCCTGGAGATGAAAAATTTCTTCTTTGTTATCTAAATATGCAATCACTTTGTCAAGCAGCTGATTGAAGGTATCCTCATCAATTGGCTGATTGACATTTCCCCAGTCTACTTTATCTGCTGATAAGGCATCTTTTACAATAAATTTATCTTCTGGAGAACGTCCTGTATATTTTCCAGTGGTAGCACGGATAGCACCAGTAGCTGTCAATTTCGCTTCATCACGATTGATAATTTTTTCAATAAGTTGGCCTACAGAATAGTTGCTGTAAATATTTGTTGAAGTGAACTCCTCCAGAATACTTCTCCGCAATATTTTCATAAGACAATTATTCACTCCTTTTAATGGTGTAGAATTCATTTTATCCTTAAAATATGTTTATTAGTATAACACATTAAATATAATAGTCCATACTACTTTATGAAAAAATATTTTTTATGCTACATAGGGTAATTGGGTTGACAGGAGAGGCTTGTTTCGTTAATCTAATTATTGAACGGATACTCTTATTCAGAGATGGTGGAGGGACAGACCCGATGAAGCCCAGCAACCTCACATAATGTGAAAGGTGCTAACCTGATGCAAGGATCATTCCTTGAACAATAAGAGCGAAAGGCCAATATGTTTCCCTTTCCTCATGTATTTTGAAGGAGAGGTTTTTTTGTTTTTAGGAGACTTTTTAAATATATTAAAAGTTTGCATAAAAAATGAAACCACATTGGGTGGAATGATAGATTTACATTGAAACAGAGTTCCGTAACATACAAGGAAAAGGGGAGTTAGCCTTATGGCTGCAAATCGTCGTTTATTTACTTCTGAGTCAGTTACTGAAGGGCATCCGGATAAGATGTCTGACCAAATTTCTGATGCTATTCTGGATGAGATTCTTTCGAAGGATCCAAATGCGAGAGTAGCGTGTGAAACAACTGTTACAACTGGAATTGTTTTAGTTGCCGGAGAGATTTCTACAAGTACGTATGTAGATATTCCTGCAATTGTACGTGAAACAGTAAAGAATATTGGATACACCCGAGCAAAATATGGTTTTGATTCTGAAACTTGTGCAGTGTTAACTGCTATTGATGAGCAGTCTCCTGATATTGCTGGAGGTGTGGATATAGCGTTAGAAGCAAGGCGGGGACAGGAAATTGAAGAGGAAATTGAAGCAATAGGAGCTGGAGACCAGGGCTTGATGTTTGGGTTTGCCTGCAATGAAACAGAAGAGCTTATGCCTCTGCCAATCTCTTTGGCTCATCGTTTATCCAGAAGATTAGCAGATGTCCGTAAAGAGAAAATTGTGGATTACCTGCGTCCTGATGGAAAGACTCAGGTAACGGTGGAGTATGATGAAAATGATCAGCCGTTACGTGTAGATACTATTGTTGTTTCTACACAGCATCATCCAGATATAACAAATGAACAAATAGAAGCGGATATTATTAAACATGTTGTAGAAGCTGTTGTACCAAGTGAATTACTGGATGATAAGACAAAATACTTCATTAATCCGACTGGCCGTTTTGTATTAGGCGGACCACAAGGGGATGTCGGCTTAACAGGAAGAAAAATCATTGTTGACACATATGGAGGCTATGCAAGACATGGCGGTGGAGCCTTTAGCGGGAAAGATGCAACGAAAGTGGACCGTTCTGCTGCTTATGCTGCACGCTATGTTGCTAAAAATATCGTTGCTGCAGGTCTGGCTGATTCCTGTGAAGTTCAATTAGCCTATGCTATTGGTGTAGCACAGCCGGTCTCTATTTCGATTAATACATTTGGCACAGGGCTCGTCAGTGAAGAAAAATTAGTGGAAGCAGTGCGCGAGCTATTCGATCTGCGTCCGGCAGGTATTATCCGTATGCTGGATTTGAGAAGACCAATCTTTAAAAATACCGCTGCTTATGGTCATTTTGGCCGCACAGATATTACATTCCCGTGGGAAAAAACAGATAAAGTGGAAGAATTAAAAGCTTTAACTGCTAAATAAAAAAATGTCAGGTATCTGAGGATGCCTGACATTTTTTACATGCAATCAAGATGGTAGTGATGCTATTTATCCATCCCCATTGATGTTTCTCTTAAATAATACTGTCCTTTTTCCACGTAGGATTTGCGGATACGTTCCATTTCTTCATAATCCTTATCCGTTAATTCACGGACTACCTTAGCAGGCCTGCCCATTGCTAAGGTTCTAGGAGGTATTTTCTTCCCTGGAGGCACCAGACTCCCGGCACCGACAAATGCATGCTCTCCAATTTCTGCACCATCCAAAATAATGGAACCCATACCGATAAGTGCATGATGGCGTATAGTTGCTGAATGCAAGGTCACCTGATGACCTACTGTTACATCATGTTCAAGTATTAACGGCATATTTGGACTTTGATGCAGCATAGAAAGATCCTGTATATTTGTCCGTTTACCAATTTTTGTAGGGGCGACATCTCCCCGGATAACAGTATGAAACCAAATACTTGCTTCTTCTTCAATTGTTACATCACCATTAATCACAGCATTTTTTGCAATGAATGCAGCAGGATCAATAGATGGAGAGATTCCTTTATAAGATTCAATCATCTGTATTCCTCCAACTAATTTATAATGATTAAAGTATATCAGAGGAAATATTTTCTGGAAAGAAGTCTGAAAAACAGATGATTTTCAGCTGTTTATGGAAAGGGTAATCATTTATATTTACACCATTTTAAAACGATTTTTTAAGTTATAGGCATATATTCTAAACCGCTTATTTCTTATGAATAATAAGTTTGAATGTATATTTATTTCTGTATAACCTCTACAGATACGAATATTTTTATGGTAGAATAAATAAGCTGGTTACATAACGATAGTGATAAATAAATAGATAAATGCTATCTTGGTTTATTCCATTCGTAATCTTGGAGATGGGGAAACCGGCAGTTGTTTCAGTTATTACTGGGACAAGTAATTGTATAAATCGGTCTAATCTATCAATGATTAAAATATTATTCAAACAGGTGAACTTTTAAAGTAAAAGTATTTCTTTGAAAATGAATTTTTGGCCTGTCAGGAAGAAAACTGATTTATCGGTAAAAAATGGGGTTGTACTTTCATGTTAATTCAAATTGTCATAGGAATTTTATTTTTTATTGGTGTTTATATACTGATTAGTGATGAACAAAAATGGCTGCGCGTAACAACGTACAGTTATATTATTTTGTTAACGATCATTTTTGCAATTGGGTATATTACGGAGTTAAACAGTCTGCAGAACTCTGAACTATTCGATATTTCTGCACTGCAACAATGGGTTTACGTATTCGGGTACTTGTATTCAGTTCCACTGATGATTGTATCGGCTTATATTTGGATTCCCTATCCGAAGAAATATAAAACACTGCGGAGCCGCGTTCTCATGATTGCACTTATTATATTTATTATCATGACAACCGGACATTTCTTAAATTTATTCTTCCGATTATTATTTTTAGGGATTGCTTAATAATCAAAAGAAACGCCTGATTCAGGAGCGTTTCTTTTTTTCGATAGCGATTAAAAATGGAGCCTGATTTTGTTGATTAATAAATTTGTATTGGAGTACTTGATACTCTTTTTGATTTAATTGCGAAGTGTAAGAAAGAACAGCTTCTTTTTCTTCCAATCCGCCGGCGTGTCCGTAATATATAACTAAGATAATCAGACCTTTTGTTTTTAGCTTTTCCAATATAGCTTCTATAGCTGCAAGAGTAGAATGGGGCTTTGTAATAATAGATTTATCACTTTTTGGTAAATAACCAAGGTTGAAAATAGCTCCGCCGAAAATGTTTTCTTTAATATATTCAGGAATCTTTTCATGGCTGTCTTGAATTAAAGATACATTATGACAGTTATTTTCTTGAAGCTTTTCTTGCGTTTTTTGAATAGCCTGCTCTTGAATATCGAATCCATAAACTTTGCCTGCAGATCCAACTGTCTGACTTAAAAACAATGTATCATGACCGTTTCCACAAGTGGCATCAATTGCTATATCTCCTTCTTTAAGACTTTCTCTTAATAGGGTATGTGCGTAGGTTAAAATATTTAATAGCATGTAGCTGTCTCCTTATGTACTTTTCTGACTCAAGTGTTCAAAATATCATCATTTATCACAGTGTAGTTGACTATATGACCTCTGCTCCCAAAATGGAAAGAAAGCAAAAATTTTAAGCGGAAACCAAGCATTCAGTAACGCTCCAACTTGGTTCGGTCTTAAATGATGAAGTTTTCTTTTTATTATAACAAAGTAAAGCAGGTTCATGCTTATTAGTTATATAAGGAAAAATAAATAAGTTTATCCAAATTTCTTCAATATACTGTTTCCAAATACATAAAATTGTGTATACTAAAGGTAAGATAAATTTTTATCAACTTGACATGGTATGTTTATTTCATTATAATTCCAATATCATAAAATTAAAGACAGTGAAAAAGGATCAGTAATAGGTTGTATCAGTTCCAGAGAAGCAGTGGGTGGTGAAAACTGCTACTGGTAAACATATGAACTCACCTTTTTAGTTTGCAGTAATGAAAATAAAGTAGTTACTGTCGTTTCATCAACGTTACTGATGTCAAGCGAGCGCTGATGCGCTAATTTGGGTGGTACCGCGGGAATAATCACAGCTTCTCGTCCCTTCATAGGGATGAGTGGCTTTTTTTATACCTAATTTTAGGGGTGTTAGGTTATAGATACCAGTGTCGTGTGTGATTGAACGATGCAACAGTCATGAAAGAAAGGAAGGATTACAATGAGCTTTCAACATTTGGAAATCGAGAAAAAATGGCAAAAATATTGGGATGAAAATAAAACATTCAAAACAAATACATTTTCCAATAAAGAAAAATTTTATGCACTTGATATGTTTCCTTATCCGTCCGGTCAAGGGTTACACGTTGGACACCCGGAAGGATATACAGCTACAGATATTTTAGCCAGAATGAAAAGAATGCAGGGTTATGAAGTCATGCACCCGATGGGCTGGGATGCATTCGGGCTTCCGGCTGAACAATATGCAATTGATACTGGAAACAGTCCTAAGGAGTTTACAGAAGCGAATATTCAAACCTTTAAGAGACAGATTAAAGAGTTAGGTTTTTCCTATGATTGGGATAGAGAAGTTAATACAACAGATCCTGATTATTACAAATGGACACAATGGATTTTCAAAAAGCTTTATGAAAATGATCTTGCTTATATGGATGAAGTGGCTGTAAACTGGTGTCCGGCTCTTGGAACCGTCCTTGCAAATGAAGAAGTAATTGACGGTAAAAGTGAACGAGGAGGGCATCCGGTAGTCCGTAAACCGATGAAACAGTGGATGCTTAAAATAACTGCGTATGCAGATCGCCTGCTTTCTGATTTGGAAGATCTGGATTGGCCGGAAAGCCTGAAAGAAATGCAACGTAACTGGATCGGGCGTTCAGAAGGTGCTGAGGTAACATTTTCTATTGAAGGGCATGATGAAACCTTTACTGTATTTACGACACGTCCAGATACATTATTCGGAGCAACATATGCAGTAATGGCTCCTGAACATCCATTTATTAAAAAGATTACAACGGCTGACCAAAAAGAAGCTGTGGAAAATTATTTGCATGAAGTACAAACAAAATCTGATTTAGAGCGTACAGACCTTGCTAAAGATAAAACAGGTGTATTTACTGGTGCCTATGCTGTAAATCCTGTTAACGGTGAGAAAATGCCGATATGGGTAGCAGATTATGTATTGATGAGTTATGGCAGTGGAGCAATTATGGCTGTACCTGCACATGATGAGCGTGATTATGAATTTGCCAAAGTTTTTGAACTTCCAATTAAAGAGGTTGTTGCTGGTGGAAATATAGAAGAAGAAGCTTATACCGGAGATGGCTCTCACGTAAATTCAGAGTTCTTGGATGGTCTGAGTAAAGACGAAGCTATTTCAAAAATGATTGATTGGCTGGAGAAAAATGAAAAAGGTACAAAGAAAATTACGTATCGTTTGCGTGATTGGCTTTTCGCTAGACAGCGTTATTGGGGTGAACCTATTCCAATTATTCATTGGGAAGATGGCAGTATGACAGCAGTGCCGGATGAGGAACTTCCTCTGGAACTTCCTGAAATGACAGAGATTAAACCATCAGGAACTGGCGAATCTCCACTTGCTACGAATGAAGAATGGGTGAATGTAGTAGATTCCGAAACGGGGATGAAGGGCAGAAGAGAAACAAATACAATGCCGCAATGGGCGGGCAGCTGCTGGTACTTCCTTCGTTATGTTGATCCGCATAATAAAGAACAGCTTGCTGATCCCAAAGCATTGGAAGAATGGCTTCCGATTGATATTTATATCGGTGGTGCAGAACATGCTGTACTTCACCTTCTATATGCACGTTTTTGGCATAAATTCCTTTATGATATCGGCGTTGTCTCTACAAAAGAACCTTTCCAGAAATTGTTTAACCAAGGGATGATTCTTGGAGAAGGTAATGAGAAGATGAGTAAATCAAAGGGGAATGTAGTTAATCCGGATGATATAATTACTTCTCATGGTGCAGATACATTAAGGTTGTATGAAATGTTCATGGGACCATTAGATGCATCTGTTGCCTGGTCAACAAATGGTTTAGACGGCTCCCGCCGTTTCCTGGACCGTGTCTGGAGACTGTATATTAATGACGATAACTCGTTAACAGATAAAATTACAGATGATGCCGCAACAGAGCTGGATAAGGTTTATCATGAAACGGTGAAGAAGGTAACAGAAGACTTTGAGAACCTTCACTTTAATACAGGAATTTCTCAAATGATGGTATTTGTTAATGAATGCTATAAAGCAGATTCGATTCCCAAAAATTATGCAGAAGGGTTTGTGAAGCTTCTTTCTCCGGTTGCACCACATATGTGTGAAGAGATTTGGCAAAAGCTTGGCAACGAAGAATCTATTAGTTATGCCGGCTGGCCTGCTTATGATGAATCGAAGCTTGTTGAAGATGAGGTTGAGGTAGTTCTGCAGGTAATGGGGAAAGTTCGTGCAAAACTAAGCGTTCCAGTAGGTACTGCAAAAGATGATCTTGAAAAAATGGCATTAAGTGAAGACAGCGTTCAAAAGTGGTTGGAAGGAAAAACAATCCGGAAAGTAATTGTTGTTCCAGATAAACTTGTTAATGTTGTAGCTAATTAATACCTTTATTAAATAAATGTATATTATAAGAAACCGGACTATAATCAACGTTCTACCGTGAGAACATGATTAGTCCGGTTTTTTAACGGAAAAAATGAATTTTTTAGCTGGCAGAGTCATCTATATGAGGGAGGTCCGTTTGTAAAGCAGTTTTTAGCAATATCCACTTGTCCTTATCGTAAACCCAAATTGATTCAACAGTTCCAATTCGGTCTGCATGATAAGCCCCGCTGATTTGCTGATAACTTTTTAAGCCTGCCTCATTTTTATCTTCTAAATCAATTACTTCAAAAAATGCAACCGGATCAATCATCAGCGTTGTCGGTTCCAAAAGCTGACCCTGATCATTGTATAATTTCAAACGAATATATTCTTCTTTCTGCCCGGAGACATCTAAAATGATAGGGGGTTCTTTTGGCAGTAACTGAACGGATACTTTAAAATCATTCATAAATTCTCCTTTCACCGGTTGTTCTACAGGAAGAGGAAGCTCAATAAAATTATCTTTTTCCCATTGATTCAGTTGAGAAGTATACAGTCCACCGCTTCCACCAGTTGGACTCTGATAAAGAATATCTGTTACGCCATTATGTGTTAAATCGGCAAATTGTAATTCCGGATCATAACCTCCGCCATAGTTAATCCGCCATGTTTTATCAGAAGAATGGCTTGAAATATCGACCCAAATATCTTGATAATAAACACCGTCTTCAGCAAATAATTTCCCTTTTAACTCTAACAGTTCTACTTCTCCATCACCTGTAACATCCTCTTCGTAAGTATGGATAAGTATTCCGTCATTTGGAGTCGCTTCTGCCGGAGCAAAAAATAGAGTTAAAAACAATAAACTGATATAAACCATTATGTCACCTTCTATTTCTAAAGAGATTAAGTTTTGCTTTAGTTTAATCAAACGAGTTGAATCCTATTCACTATCCATTTAATATGATAAAGAAGAATGTAATAAAAGGAGATGAGAGAAAATGGAAGATATTAAAGAGCTTTCCCCGGAGGAAGTAGAAGCTATAAAAGAGAATGATAATATTCAGCTTATTGATGTTAGAGAAGATGAAGAAGTAGCACAAGGAATCATTGAAAATGCACTTCACATTCCTTTAGGTGATATAACAGATGTCTATGCAGACTTAGATAAGGAAAAAGAATATATTATGATTTGCCGTTCTGGACGAAGAAGCTATAATGCAGCTGCTTTTTTACAAGAACAGGGATTCAAGGTGAGGAATATGAGCGGCGGAATGTTAAATTGGCAAGGAGAAGTTATTATTAAATAATAACTAAGCTCATCATAAACGTTGGCCTATATATAATTAGCCAAAGAAAATGTTCCGCAGGGAAGTGAAAAACCTGCGGAATAAATTTGAATGCAGGAAGACATTCTTTATTAAAGTAAAGAGAGTTATTGTAGCTCTGCATTCTGTTTACAGAAGGTACTTACAAAATGTGAGTATATTATATGTATTTTTATAGAGGAAGAAGTATAAAAAAGGACAGGAAATGCAGTTTGTTTTAACGAGAAGAAAGTTACCGGGCATGTGTTGACTTAATTTGTCGATAATGCTATAATAAAAATCCAATGTTCAGTTGATACTTTTTAAAAGATTTCAATAAAAAGTTGTTGACGAGATATTGGATATATGATATATTTATTTGGTCGCTTTTTTAAAGCGACAAAGAAATTGCTCTTTGAAAACTGAACAAAACAACCAGTACGAAAGAAGAAAAACACCTCGTTTTTCTTGAATATTTAAGTCAGAAGTTGACTTCTGAAAGCTAAAGAAACAAACACTTTTATGGAGAGTTTGATCTTGGC
Organism: Oceanobacillus sp. FSL W8-0428; assembly: GCF_038004405.1. Taxonomy (NCBI): domain Bacteria; kingdom Bacillati; phylum Bacillota; class Bacilli; order Caryophanales; family Bacillaceae; genus Oceanobacillus; species Oceanobacillus sp. FSL W8-0428. Next base: position 4,731,900 of record NZ_JBBORB010000001.1, on the reverse strand, counting down.
TCAGGACGAACGCTGGCGGCGTGCCTAATACATGCAAGTCGAGCGCGGGAAGCGGACAGAACTCTTCGGAGGGACGTTCGTGGAACGAGCGGCGGACGGGTGAGTAACACGTAGGCAACCTGCCTGTAAGACTGGGATAACTCGCGGAAACGCGAGCTAATACCGGATAATACTTATCATCTCCTGATGGTAAGTTGAAAGGCGGCTTTTGCTGTCACTTACAGATGGGCCTGCGGCGCATTAGCTAGTTGGTGAGGTAATGGCTCACCAAGGCGACGATGCGTAGCCGACCTGAGAGGGTGATCGGCCACACTGGGACTGAGACACGGCCCAGACTCCTACGGGAGGCAGCAGTAGGGAATCTTCCGCAATGGACGAAAGTCTGACGGAGCAACGCCGCGTGAGTGATGAAGGTTTTCGGATCGTAAAACTCTGTTGTCGGGGAAGAACAAGTATGATAGTAACTGATCGTACCTTGACGGTACCCGACCAGAAAGCCACGGCTAACTACGTGCCAGCAGCCGCGGTAATACGTAGGTGGCAAGCGTTGTCCGGAATTATTGGGCGTAAAGCGCTCGCAGGCGGTTCTTTAAGTCTGATGTGAAATCTTGCGGCTCAACCGTAAACGTGCATTGGAAACTGGAGGACTTGAGTGCAGAAGAGGAGAGTGGAATTCCACGTGTAGCGGTGAAATGCGTAGAGATGTGGAGGAACACCAGTGGCGAAGGCGACTCTCTGGTCTGTAACTGACGCTGAGGAGCGAAAGCGTGGGGAGCGAACAGGATTAGATACCCTGGTAGTCCACGCCGTAAACGATGAGTGCTAGGTGTTAGGGGGTTTCCGCCCCTTAGTGCTGAAGTTAACGCATTAAGCACTCCGCCTGGGGAGTACGGCCGCAAGGCTGAAACTCAAAAGAATTGACGGGGACCCGCACAAGCGGTGGAGCATGTGGTTTAATTCGAAGCAACGCGAAGAACCTTACCAGGTCTTGACATCCTTTGACCGCTCTGGAGACAGAGTTTTCCCTTCGGGGACAAAGTGACAGGTGGTGCATGGTTGTCGTCAGCTCGTGTCGTGAGATGTTGGGTTAAGTCCCGCAACGAGCGCAACCCTTGATCTTAGTTGCCAGCATTTAGTTGGGCACTCTAAGGTGACTGCCGGTGACAAACCGGAGGAAGGTGGGGATGACGTCAAATCATCATGCCCCTTATGACCTGGGCTACACACGTGCTACAATGGACGGAACAAAGGGAAGCAAGCCCGCGAGGTCAAGCAAATCCCATAAAACCGTTCTCAGTTCGGATTGTAGGCTGCAACTCGCCTACATGAAGCCGGAATCGCTAGTAATCGCGGATCAGCATGCCGCGGTGAATACGTTCCCGGGTCTTGTACACACCGCCCGTCACACCACGAGAGTTCGTAACACCCGAAGTCGGTGAGGTAACCTTTTTGGAGCCAGCCGCCGAAGGTGGGACGAATGATTGGGGTGAAGTCGTAACAAGGTAGCCGTATCGGAAGGTGCGGCTGGATCACCTCCTTTCTAAGGATATATAACGGAATTTTGTACTTGGTTGTTTGGTTCAGTTTTGAGAGAGCAATCTCTCAAGGAACTTCTGTTAAAACCGTCACGTCCATGTGACAACACAGAAGTCACCACATCCGTGTGGAAGCTTGTACCTTGAAAACTAAATAAGAGTAACAACGACATCAAACTTTAGAAATAAGGCAAAAAAAGCTATTGATATAGCAACACAACTGATTACGAAGTAATCAGCAAACTTATTCCAAAACTTTAGTTAAGTGAATAAGGGCGCACGGTGGATGCCTTGGCACTAGGAGCCGATGAAGGACGGGACTAACACCGATATGCCTCGGGGAGTTGTAAGTAAACTTTGATCCGGGGATTTCCGAATGGGGGAACCCACTGTTCGTAATGGGACAGGACATCTATCTGAATACATAGGGTAGATGAGGCAGACCCGGGGAACTGAAACATCTCAGTACCTGGAGGAAGAGAAAGAAAAATCGATTTCCTGAGTAGCGGCGAGCGAAACGGAAAGAGCCCAAACCAAGAAGCTTGCTTCTTGGGGTTGTAGGACACTCCATTGGAGTTACAAAGAAATTCTTTAAACGAATCGACTTGGAAAGGTCAGCCGAAGAAGGTAACAGCCCTGTAGTTGAAAAGGAATTTCCTCCGGAGTGTATCCTGAGTACGGCGGAACACGTGGAATTCCGTCGGAATCCGGGAGGACCATCTCCCAAGGCTAAATACTACCTAGTGACCGATAGTGAACCAGTACCGTGAGGGAAAGGTGAAAAGCACCCCGGAAGGGGAGTGAAATAGAACCTGAAACCGTGTGCCTACAAGTAGTCGGAGCCCGTTAATGGGTGACGGCGTACCTTTTGTAGAATGGACCGGCGAGTTACGATTGTATGCAAGGTTAAGTGGAAGACACGGAGCCGTAGCGAAAGCGAGTCTGAATAGGGCGAATGAGTATGCGGTCGTAGACCCGAAACCGTGTGATCTACCCATGTCCAGGGTGAAGGTCAGGTAACACTGACTGGAGGCCCGAACCCACGTATGTTGAAAAATGCGGGGATGAGGTGTGGGTAGCGGTGAAATTCCAATCGAACACGGAGATAGCTGGTTCTCTCCGAAATAGCTTTAGGGCTAGCCTCAAGATCGTGAGTACTGGAGGTAGAGCACTGATTGGACTAGGGGCCCCTACCGGGTTACCGAATTCAGTCAAACTCCGAATGCCAGTTACTTCAACTTGGGAGTCAGACTATGGGTGATAAGGTTCATAGTCGAAAGGGAAACAGCCCAGACCGCCAGCTAAGGTCCCAAAGTATACGTTAAGTGGAAAAGGATGTGGCGTTGCACAGACAACCAGGATGTTGGCTTAGAAGCAGCCATCATTGAAAGAGTGCGTAATAGCTCACTGGTCGAGTGACGCTGCGCCGAAAATGTACCGGGGCTAAACGTATCACCGAAGCTGCGGATTGTTCTTACGAACAATGGTAGGAGAGCGTTCAAAGTGCAGAGAAGTCAGACCGTGAGGACTGGTGGAGCGCTTTGAAGTGAGAATGCCGGTATGAGTAGCGAAAAAAGAGTGAGAATCTCTTTCACCGAATGCCTAAGGTTTCCTGAGGAAGGCTCGTCCTCTCAGGGTTAGTCGGGACCTAAGCCGAGGCCGACAGGCGTAGGCGATGGACAACAGGTTGATATTCCTGTACCACCTCATGATTGTTTGAACAATGGGGGGACGCAGGAGGATAAGGAGTGCGCACTGATGGATGTGCGTCCAAGCATGCGAGGAAGTCAGATAGGCAAATCCGTCTGACAAATTTCTGAGCTGTGACGGGGAGGGAAATATAGTACCGAAGTTCCTGATTTCACACTGCCAAGAAAAGCCTCTAGTTAGATCATAGGTGCCCGTACCGCAAACCGACACAGGTAGGCGAGGAGAGAATCCTAAGGTGAGCGGGAGAACTCTCGTTAAGGAACTCGGCAAAATGACCCCGTAACTTCGGGAGAAGGGGTGCTCACTTGTGAGTGAGCCGCAGTGAATAGGCCCAAGCGACTGTTTAGCAAAAACACAGGTCTCTGCGAAGCCGAAAGGCGAAGTATAGGGGCTGACACCTGCCCGGTGCTGGAAGGTTAAGGGGAAGAGTTAGCTCTTCGGAGCGAAGCTTTGAACCGAAGCCCCAGTAAACGGCGGCCGTAACTATAACGGTCCTAAGGTAGCGAAATTCCTTGTCGGGTAAGTTCCGACCCGCACGAAAGGTGCAACGACTTGGGCACTGTCTCAACGAGAGACCCGGTGAAATTATACTATGCGTGAAGATGCGCATTACCCGCGACAGGACGGAAAGACCCCGTGGAGCTTTACTGTAGCCTGATATGGAATGTTTGTGCAGTTTGTACAGGATAGGTGGGAGCCTTTGAAGCGTGAGCGCCAGCTTACGTGGAGGCACCCGTGGGATACCACCCTAACTGTATGACCATTCTAACCCAGGACCGTAATCCGGTTCGGAGACAGTGTCAGGCGGGCAGTTTGACTGGGGCGGTCGCCTCCTAAAAGGTAACGGAGGCGCCCAAAGGTTCCCTCAGAATGGTTGGAAATCATTCGTAGAGTGTAAAGGCAGAAGGGAGCTTGACTGCGAGACCTACAAGTCGAGCAGGGACGAAAGTCGGGCTTAGTGATCCGGTGGTTCCGCATGGAAGGGCCATCGCTCAACGGATAAAAGCTACCCCGGGGATAACAGGCTTATCTCCCCCAAGAGTTCACATCGACGGGGAGGTTTGGCACCTCGATGTCGGCTCATCGCATCCTGGGGCTGTAGTCGGTCCCAAGGGTTGGGCTGTTCGCCCATTAAAGCGGTACGCGAGCTGGGTTCAGAACGTCGTGAGACAGTTCGGTCCCTATCCGTCGTGGGCGTTGGAAGTTTGAGAGGAGCTGTCCTTAGTACGAGAGGACCGGGATGGACACACCGCTGGTGTACCAGTTGTTCCGCCAGGAGCATAGCTGGGTAGCTACGTGTGGAAAGGATAAGTGCTGAAAGCATCTAAGCATGAAGCCCCCCTCAAGATGAAACTTCCCATCACTTCAAGTGAGTAAAATCCCTCAGAGACGATGAGGTTGATAGGTCCGAGGTGGAAGCGTGGCGACACGTGCAGCTGACGGATACTAATCGATTGAGGACTTATCTAAGTTTTTTGATGTCACGTTACTCTTATTTAGTTTTCAGGGTGCAAATTTAAAAAAAGTGTTGCATTTTTATTCTGAAGTGCATATAATATAACTTGTCCTTGTTTTTAAGGAAACATCTTCAAGTTACATATTGTATTGTCTGGTGGCGATAGCGAAGAGGTCACACCTGTTCCCATGCCGAACACAGAAGTTAAGTTCTTCAGCGCCAATGGTAGTTGGGGGCTTCCCCCTGCGAGAGTAGGACGTTGCCAGGCACAATGAAAAAGAGTTAAGCATACTAATGCTTAACTCTTTTTTCGTTTAGAAACTTATGAAACATGGATTCTATGCGGAATGTAGAGGCGTTCTCCATTCGTCAACAGATAAAAATGCATTCTATTCCTTTCAGGGAAGGAGATTATATAATTAAATAACGCTGAAATGAAAACTTTAGGAGTTATTAACTTTGAAAAAGAGCCTTGAACATAGAGGAATGTTAGCAATATTAATTGATGAGAACTATAGGAAACTGAGAATTAGCCAAGTATTAATGAAAATATTTATTGAATCGGCTCAAAATAACATATTGATTGAAAAAGTAGATTAATGTATAGATTTGTTTAAAAATTTTTGTATCATATCTTTTCTAGAATCTTATATGTTTCGACTACTTTTAATATTAATAAAAAATCCCTTTTTGATAAATGAAAAGAACATTTTATCAAAAAGGGATTTATTTGTCCTTGCTTATTATTTAGAGATGCTCCAACGGTTGTTAATGGAATCGGTCATACTTGCAATTGCGCCGTCTCCAGTAACATTACAAGCGGTACCTAAACTATCTTGGGCGAGATATAGTGCAATCATTAATGATACCATAGTTGGGTCAAAGCCTAACATGGATTCAAGCAGACCAATAGACGCCATAACGGCTCCGCCTGGAACTCCGGGAGCTGCAATCATAGTAACTCCTAATACCAGTAAGAAAGGAAAAACAGTTCCAAATGTAATCGATTCCCCTTGTAAAAACAAAACAGCAGTTGCACAGCTTAACAGAGTAATCGTACTTCCAGATAAATGTATATTAGCAAGTAAAGGGATCGTAAAATCAGCAATATTATCTTTTATTTTTAATTTCTTTGCTTGCTCTAATGAAACTGGAATTGTAGCAGCAGAGGACTGTGTTCCAAGTGCTGTAAAATAAGCAGGCAACATGGTTTTTAACATAGCCAAAGGATTCTGTTTACTCAATGCTCCAGCAACAGAGTACTGAAGAGTCAAGTATAAAATATGTAATAGAATAATCATTACAAATACAACAGCAAATACTTTTATAATTGAAGCAACTTGACCGGCATGGGTCATATTGGCAAAAATCCCAAAAATATGGATCGGTAGTAAAGGGATAATTGTTTTACTGATAACTAATTCCACGATGGAACGAAAATCATTAAAAACATTTAATAATGCATTGTTTTTTAATGCCGCCATTCCAATTCCTAAAACAAATGCAAGAATGAGTGCTGTAATGACTTCAAAAGGAGGATGTAATTCAAAATCTAAAAAACCCTTCAGCAGTGCGTTATTAGGATCATTAAACATCGTTAATGACTGGCCGCTTAAAATAGCTGGATAAAGATTACTTGCTGCTATAAATGCAACAATACCGGCAAGAATAGTTGATACATAAGCCAACAGAGCAGTAACGGATAATAATTTTCCAGCACCTTTTCCCATGTTTCCAATGCCAGGAGCAATAAAACCAATGATGATAAGCGGGATGATGAGGCTTAAAAATCCGCCGAATATATCATTGAAGGTGGCGAATAATCGAATAAGCCAATCGTTTGCAATTAATCCGATAACAATACCAAAAGCAATGGCAATAATAATTCGTAACAATAAACCAAAGCGTTGCATAAAAACTCTCCAATCTGGTTTGCTTATAAAATTTGACGTCCCATAGTATAACTCAATTTTAAAATGTTAGCTAGGCATATATTACATTCATATAAGTATAATATTGACAGAGAAAATAATTTTGTACGCTTCTAATAGCTTTGGAATTGACATACCTGATAAATTCTTCCTGTCTCACTATAAAAAAAGAAGTATCACTAAGGATACTTCTCCGTCTGAGAATTAACTCATTCCAAATGGTCCTAACGTTTCAGGATCTTCTTTCTTCGAACCTGATTTTTGTTTAGAGCTGAAAAAAGGTGCTGCCTGCTGCAATGCCTGACCTACATTTTGCTGCTGATTGGTCATAGAATAAAATGTAGCTGCGCCGATACCAACAGAGGCAACCAATGGAAGCCAAATTGAGTTTTTTTCCATACTAATCCTTCCCTTCAACAAGTGTGAAAAAGACAGTCATTAGCCGCTGGCCAATAAGCAGAAGGCCAGTTCAGACAAGCTTATTATTTCCGCAGAAAGATAAATTATGAAAGTAATTAATTAACATCTGCTTTTGTGTCGAGAGCTGCATTCATCCCGGCAATTCTGCCGGTAACGAGGGCAGAGGTAATATTATATCCTCCAGTATAGCCATGTATATCTAAAATTTCTCCGCAGAAATATAGTCCATCCATCATTTTTGATTTCATTGTGTTTGGAACAATTTCTTTAATAGAAATACCGCCGCCAGTAACAAAGGCCTTTTCCAAAGGAAGACTGCCATGTACTTGGAAGGAAAAGTTCTTAATATTTTTCACAAATTCAAGCGTAGTGTTTTTAGAAATGTTGGCGCATTTTTGCTCTGCTCCAATGTTATGCTTTTCCATTAAATAATCAAGAAGACGCTCAGGAACCAGTCCTTTGACTGCATTTTTAAAAGCTTTTTTTGGATTTTCTGATAGGATATCCTTTATTTGCTTAGATAAATCATTTTCTGTTATTTCTGGTAAAATATCAAGATGCATTTCTACCGCATTTCTGCCACGCATAAGCTCTTTGACAACAAATTGGGAACAGCGTAATACGGCTGGCCCGGAAATACCAAAGTGGGTGAAAATCATATCCATTTGATGTGTTATGATTGGTTTTCCACGTTTATTTAAGACACTTAAACCAATATTTCTTAAGGATAGCCCCTGGAGCTTCTTTTGCTTAATAAATGCTTCATTTGAGGTGAGCGCCACTTCTGTAGGGTATAGTGTGGTTACAGTATGCCCGGCAGTCTTCGCCCATGGATAGGCATCTCCTGTAGAACCAGTATGAGGCACGGCTTTTCCACCGGCAGCAATAACAATAGCTGCAGATTTAACAGGGGCTTCTTCTTCAAGATGTACAGTATGTATATCCTCACCGTATTCTATAGCTGCTACTTTTGTATTCATTTTCACCGTAACACCCTGCTCTTTCAATTGATGGATAAGTGCATTCACAACATCCATTGCTTTATTTGATTCCGGAAACATTCTGCCATGATCTTCTTCCTTTAAAGCAATTCCGAGACCTTCAAAGTAATCAATAATATCATAATTATTAAATATGGAAAAAGCACTGTACAAAAATTTGCCATTACCAGGAATATGTTTTATCACTTCCTCCTGTGGTAAACGGTTAGTTACATTACAACGTCCGCCTCCGGAGATGGCTAATTTCTTACCAAGCTTTTTACCTTTGTCAATAAGCAGTGTTTTTGCACCATGTTCAGCTGCTGAAATTGCAGCCATTAATCCGGAGGGCCCTCCGCCTATAACAACAACATCATAATTCAAAGTTTTCCCATTCCTTTCTTTTCCATGCGTATCGTAGCATTTTCTAAAAAAATGTACAATATATATAATTTATACGTAATAATAAAGAGCTTTTATTGGATTTGTCGATTTTTAGCAATTTAAATCAAAGAAAGCAGACAAAAAGTATGCTAAAATTAATAGGAAGTGCTAAAATAAAGCAATCTATTTTATTAATCTAATTGTAGGTGAAAAAGTTACAATGTCAAATATGCTACGAGGAACAATGCTGTTATCCGGTGCATCGTTCCTGTCCAGGTTTTTAGGAATGATTTTTGTTATACCGTTTTTTGCGATTGTGGGTACTACAGGTAATGCGCTATTTGGATATGCGTATACACCTTACAGTATTTTTATCAGTTTATCCACTGTTGGAATCCCTGCAGCTGTATCGAAATTTGTGTCTAAATATAATGCTTTAGGCGATTATCAAATTGGAATGCGAATGTTTCGGGCCGGCAGCGCACTAATGCTTGTTACTGGTGTTATTGCATTCCTTATTTTGTTTTTATCAGCAGATTGGATAGGGGCACACCAGATTAAAGGAGAAAATGGATCAATTACCTCAGATGATGTTGCTTTTGTTATTCGGATGGTCAGTTTTGCATTAATTGTAATTCCAGCAATGAGTATAGTCCGAGGTTTTTTTCAAGGGAATCAATCGATGGGACCGACTGCTATCTCGCAGACGATAGAACAAATTGTGCGAATCATAGCTATTTTGGCCGGCTCCTATATTATTGTAAATTATTTTAATGGGTCGATTACATTAGCAGTCGGCTTTGCTGCATTCGCTGCATTGATTGGTGCACTTGCATCATGTTTAGTTCTATTTTGGTATTGGAAAAAGAGAAAGCCGTTTATCGATAAACAAATTGCCAAACAGGAAATAACACATGATTTTCGTACAGTAGATTTATTTAAGGAGTTATTCCGTTATGCAGGCCCATTTGTCATAGTCGGATTAGCTATTCCTTTATACCAGTTCGTTGACCAGTTTACATTTCAGCCTGCAATGGTCGCCAGTGGCCGGGCTGCTTTATGGGAAACGGAGATAGCTGTTATTAACAACTTGGGACATAAAATAATCATTATTCCAATGACAATTGCAACAGGGTTGTCTATGGCAATGCTCCCGTCATTAACGAATGCTTTTACACAAAAAGATCAAACTACTTATACAAAGCTTATTAATCAAGCTTTACAGGTTATCATGGTTTTTGTTATTCCTGCAACTGCCGGGATTGCAATTCTTTCTGATGAAATTTTTGGTGCTTTATTTACCTTGGAAGATATTGAGATTACCGGATCATTAATGGCATGGTACGCTCCGGTAGCATTACTGTTTGGCTTGATTACCGTTACAGCTGGAATGCTGCAGGGGGTTAACCAGCAGAATTATGCAGTTGTCAGCTTATTGGGCGGCTTGTTAGTAAAAGTAATCTTTAACAGTCAGTTTATTCATCTGTTTGGCGGCAAGGGTGCAATTTTAGGTACGGCGATTGCAGCAGGAATTGCTGTTGGTCTCAATTTAGCGCGATTAAAGAGAACCGTGAATTTTTCGTTTAAACAAACAATTAAACGAACGATTTTAATATTAATTTTTACCGGAATGATGTGCTTCGTAATTGCTGTATTAAAATTTGCTTTTGGTTTCTTCCTGCCATATCAGGAAGTACGCTGGGCAACGGTTATTATGCTTCTGATCGGTGTATCCGCTGGAGGATTGTTTTATCTCTATTTAGCGTATAAATCAACTTTGCTGGATCATATATTTAATGGAAGTGTACCAGGCTTAAACCGATTAAAACGCATGAAAAGATAGAAGTAGGGAGATTCATATGCGATTAGATAAATTATTAGCAAATATGGGTGTCGGGAGCAGAAAAGAAGTAAAAAAACTGCTGAAATCAAAAAAAGTCACCTTAAATAATAAAGTAATCAAAGATGGCTCTATTAAAGTAAATCCAGATGAGGACAGTGTACGTGTAGAAGACGAGCCAATTATCTATCAGGAATTTATTTATTTAATGCTTCATAAGCCTCCTGGTGTTGTTTCCGCAACGGCTGATGTTAAAGATAAAACAGTCATTGACCTGTTATCAGAGCAGGATAAGCATTTTCAGCCTTTTCCTGTAGGAAGGCTGGATAAAGATACAGAAGGGTTATTATTGATAACAAATGATGGGGATCTGGCACATCAGCTGATCTCACCTAATAAAAATGTTTCAAAAATATACCGTGCAAAGGTTAAAGGAGAGCTCCCGCAGGACGTTGTTCAACAATTTACTGCGGGTATTATCCTGGATGACGGATACCAGACAAAACCAGCTAATCTCAAAATATTAGCTGCAACTGAAGAACCAGGGTTTTCTGAGGTTGAAATAGAGATTACAGAAGGAAAATTTCATCAAATTAAACGTATGTTTGAAGCAGTAAATTGTAAGGTTATTTATTTAAAACGGTATCGGATGGGCGAGTTGAGCTTGGACAGCCAATTGCCATTAGGGGCTTATCGTCCGCTGACAGAGGAAGAAATGGCGTATTGCTTCAGTTTAAAAAACAAGGAGTTTTAACCATGTCTCATTATTTTATAGGTATCCAGGTGAAGCCGGAGCTTGCAAAGCAATTATCAGAGTGGCAGATTAATCTAAAAAATCAGCTTCCATATAAACAATGGGCAAGCAGGCCGGATTTTCATATCACGCTTGTTTTTTTAGGAGATGTGGACGAAAAATTATTACACGCTCTCCAAAGCAAACTTTCATCTGCAACAGCAGCCTATTCCGTATTTGATATAAAAAGAACTGCACTGGGGACTTTCGGAAACCAGCAGCAGCCACGAGTACTCTGGATGGGGATTGAGAATAATCCAATATTAAACCAGCTTCAGAAACAAGTTGTTCAAATATGTGAATCAATTGGATATAATAGAGAGAAAAGAGCATATACTCCGCACATTACAATAGCTAAGAAGTGGGCAAATCAAGATAATTTCTTAACAGAAAAGATTTGGAACGACATACTGGATAATACCCCTGACTTAGACGATATATTTAAGGTAGATGCTATTCATTTATATAAAGTACACCCTGCGTCAAATCCAAAATATGAGATTGTTCAGAGTTTTCCATTGAGCTGAAAGCATTGAATAAGTAACTGTGAGTGTATATAGATAAATGAGTTTGTAAATCGATGATAAAACGAACCTTTGCAGCCCATTTTTTATAGCGCACAGCACAGGATAAATATTTTCTATTTGCTAAGCGCAATTAAAGCATTCACCTAAAGACTTAGCGAATGCCGGGTTTTCTAATGAGAAAGAGGAGAATAGATGGCACAGTTAATTAAGCTACAGGATTATATTTCAAGGTATGAATGGGATACATATCGCTATCCTACGCAATATATCAGACAAAAGAAAGAGCAATGGCAGCGCTTCTATTCGGAATGGCTGGATACTGCTCTGGAGGAAGAAGAGCAAGCAGAAGCAGGAAGTACCGAGGAAAAAATTTCTCTTTTGCAAAAATGGAAAGAACGTTTCATGAAAAAGCCGGTTGTTGTAGAGGATTTAACACCTGATGAGAAGATAGTAAAACGAAAAAAAGACATAACCCAAATACCTGAGACAGAAGAAGAATTAAAGCAGGTTTTTTTGGACCGGTTATTGGAAATTCAAATGAAATGGGCGTCATCAACTGTTTCACAGGTATCCATTGTTGACTCTGGTTATTATAATGACTCCTTATTAAGATTCTTATTACAGCGTTTTCCAGATACATATCTTGTTATGTACAGACCGATATTTGAAGTGAAGCAAGCAGCAGTTGAAACAGATATTATTCTCATTACTCCAATTGGGATAGAAATACTTTCTTTTGTAGAATTGGATACAGATGAAGTAATTATGGCCGGAGATGAACGGACCTGGACCATTACGGCTAAAAATAATGAAGAGCCAATACGTATTGTTAATCCATTAATTTCATTAAAACGATCTGAAAAATGGATTGAGCGTTTTCTTCAAGCAGAAAATATTGATATACCAATTAAAAAAACGGTTATATCCAGAACCAATCGTATTTTATATGCAACATCACCTTATCAAAGTGAGATTATTGATAAGCTTGCTTTCCCAGAATGGTTTCAGAATAAAAGGTCTGTTCATTTACCACTCAAGAAGAGACAGCTGAATGTAGCTGAAACATTATTACGAAACAGCTTATCGCAGTCAATACCAAGACCGGAATGGGAAGAAGAATAAGCCGCCGGATTACTATAAGAAGAGGATACCGAAGTATGTATTTATTAATTGTGAATCCGAATGCCGGTAATGGTCATGCAAAAAAGATTTTTGAACGAATTCAAAAAATGACCAGCTATCGAAATATAGAGAGGAAGACGTTATTTACAAACCAGCCGGGGGATGGCCAGATAATTGCCGAAACTTACTCAAAAAAAGAATATATAAAACATGTTATTGTTATCGGTGGAGATGGTACAATGCATGAAGTAATGAATGGCTGGTCAAATCAATCGGTATCTATTTCATTTATCCCGGGCGGCTCTGGAAACGATTTTGCCAAAGGAATAGGACAAAGGGATACTGCTGAAAAACAATGGCAGAATATCATTTCAAACCCGGCTAAGCCTAATTTTTGGAACGGTTCATTTCAACTGGAAAATGGTCGAGAAAAAAAGTTTATAAACAGTATAGGTATTGGAATTGATGCAGCTACAACAGAAATAGCGAATCAATCCCATTTAAAAATTTGGCTTAATCAGCTCAAATTAGGAAAGCTGATTTATCTAATTGCATTAATTCAAGCTATCTTGAGATTTCAACCAATGAATATCCGTTTGACGTATGATGGAAGGATAAGACATATAGAAAATGCCTGGATAGTTTCGGCAGCAAATCATCCCTACTGTGGAGGAGGACTAAAAGTAGTTCCTCATGCAACCGTTAATCCACACAATCTTTCCATATTGGTTATCCATCAGATTTCCAAAAAGAAAATCCTGTTGTTATTCCTGCTGGTTATTTTTGGGCTGCATCAATATTTAAAGGAAGTTGAATTATTTCAGGTAAAAGAAATGACAATTGAGGTTGAATCTCCTGTCAGCTATCAGGCAGATGGAGAAACCGGCAGATTACAGACTTGTTATATAAAAAGGGAAAAACAGGCGGTATATATAAAGAAATAGTAAGAAAAACAGATTGATTGAAGTTTCATTCTATTTTAATATAATTGATAAATTATATAGATATTGTAATTTTGATCATTTATAGATACAATAAAGACTTAACACGTTAAAAAGAATCATATTATTTATCGGAAATAGAGAAGGGTTGCTTATCTATCTGTATTCGTAAACAGATAAAAAAGCAAGAATAGTCTTTTACATAAAGTGAAACTTCATTGCGTGAGTTTTTTGATGGCGGGTAATCACAACGCCTTTGTAACCTGGCTGGCCGACTCCTGCTTAGAAATAAATTATTTTCTTATTTCTCGAAGTGAGAGCCCTGCAAACTCCCTTCGATGGGGCGAGTAATCGCAGTCCCAGTCAATTATACTGTGATAAATAAAGATTTTTCGGACGATCCTTGAACGCTAATTTTGAAAGATGGGAAGACATTATGATTAACTGGCTCGAACATGCTTTAGGTACAGGGTGGCTTGTCAGACCGGCTGGTGGTTTAACCGGCGAGGCATTTATAGCTGAAAAAAACGGAAAGCGATTGTTTTTGAAAAGAAACACATCGCCCTTCTTAGCGGTACTCTCTGCGGAAGGAATTGTACCAAAGCTTATTTGGACAAAGAGAATAGAAAATGGTGATGTTATTACCGCTCAAGAATGGCTGGAAGGGCGTTCTTTGAATGAAGAAGAAATGAAGCAGCAAGCTGTGGCTGATTTATTGTATAAAATACATCATTCCTCTGAATTAATGCATATGCTATTGAAAATGGGGAAAAAACCGACAACTTCAGACGAAAGTTTTTCGAAACTATGTCTGCAGTTAGAAGAGAATGGTTTACTATATGAACAAAAAGAAGTAAAGGAAGCAATTGGTTTATTAGAAATAATGCTTCCTTACACTAGAAACCAAAAATTGGCAGTTTGCCATTGTGATATGAATCATAATAATTTAATTTTAACAAAAGATAATATGATTTATTTAATTGATTGGGATAATGCAACCATTGCTGACCCTGCGACGGATATTGGTATGCTCTTAAAATGGTATATACCCCGGGAAAAATGGGAAAAGTGGCTTATCAATTACGGAATAGAGCCAGATAGACAATGGTTTATTCGCATGTACTGGTATCTGCTTCAGGACAATCTGCAATTCTTATGCTGGCACTTTGCGCGGCATGAGAACGGAAAGGTTCAGCAGAGATTAAAGGAATTACTGGAAATCAATTGGTCGATTAAGGATTTTATCGTATCATAAATTGTATGAACCAGTTTTTAAAGGTTTTGCTGGACTGTATTAATCCAGCGGCTGATCTGATCCTGATGATTTTCAATATGTCTGGCGCAATCGGATACGCCAGTTCCTGTTTTTCCGTATTGATGAATGCTTGTCAGGACATCCTGAATATCCTGGTCAGACAGATCCTTTTTGGCTAATATGGAAGCAGTAAGCCGTTCCAGTTGAGCATATTCATTAGGAGATCCGGAAGAATTAGATTGATGTTCATCCAGAATATCACATAGTAGCTGCAGTTTGTTTTCTATAGATAATTGCATTTTAATTCACCTCATTCCTGAGAATAGTTTAAACGAATGGTCATTTATTATTCACGGCTGGTTAACTTAACTGATCTCCTTTTAAACAGCAGGAAACATAAGCTATGTTTTTTATGTCCTGGGAGTTTGGTTTTCTGACGTTATATCATAAGTAAAAGTAATAAAGTGAGGATAGTTTATATGAGACAAAGATATAAGCCTTGGGCTGACGATTATTTAAAAGAAAAAAATCATATTGCATTAGAAAATCCCAGTCTGAATAAAGGGAAATGGAGCAGCGTTTTTGGAAATGAAAATCCAATTCATGTAGAAATAGGCTCAGGTAAAGGACAATTCATCACAGGGATGGCAAAACAGTATCCGGACATTAATTTTATTGGCATAGAAGTTGCCAAAAGTATTATTGTTTCAACAGTTCAAAAGGTTGATGAAGCTGGCCTGTCTAATATCCGCCTTTTAAATGAGGATGCGAATGATATCCGTTCTTTATTTGCGGATAATGAAGTTGAACAGATTTACTTAAACTTTTCCGATCCCTGGCCAAAAAATCGGCATGAGAAGCGACGCTTGACTTATAAGAGCTTTTTAGAGCAGTATCAGGATATTTTGCCTGACGAAGGCCAAATCGTTCTGAAAACAGACAATAGAGGATTATTTGAGTATTCCCTGGTCAGTTTTTCAGAATATGGGATGAAGCTTGTTGAAGTGAACCTGGACCTGCACGCAATAGAAGATGAAAAAAATGTGAAAACAGAGTATGAAGAAAAGTTCTCTTCGAAGGGGCATGTTATCTATCGCTGTAAAGCAAAATTCTAATCTTTACAAATGCATAATTGACAGTTATTGCATTTATTTGTCATAATATAATATGATATTATCGTATGTAATGAACCTTTAATCTGGTCCAGTGAGGCTGGTAAGGTCAATCGGATAAAGCAAAATATATGTTCCTTTAGAGGATAATGTTCCTTTGTGAATTCTGACACCTTACCTTCCGCATGGGTAAGGTGTCTTTAGATTAGACAAAATAAATATGGAATTTACATAGAAGGGACAGATAGCTATGAAATCAAGGGAAATACAAGTACATGAACGGCCGCCGCTATTACAGAGCTTGCCTTTAAGCCTGCAGCATTTATTTGCTATGTTTGGTTCAACCGTTTTAGTTCCGATTTTATTTAATGTAGATCCAGCTACCATTTTAATGATGAATGGTTTTGGAACACTACTATATATTCTTATTACAAAAGGAAAAATTCCTGCATACTTAGGATCGAGCTTTGCCTTTATCTCGCCAGTTACAATGGTTCTGACGAATGGCGGAGGATATGGTGCAGCGCTCGGTGGATTCTTTGTGGTAGGCCTTGTCTTAACCTTAATTGGGGTTATTGTAAAATACGCAGGCACGAGCTGGATCGATGTGATTTTCCCGCCTGCTGCCATGGGAGCAATTGTTGCGGTTATCGGGCTTGAACTTGTACCTAATGCTGCAGATATGGCTGGCCTGTTGCCTGGGGAAGAGGCTTCCAGAGATATGACAGCTATTACAATATCTTTATTGACTTTAGGAGCAACCATTATTTACTGGGTAACCTTAAGAGGATTCCTGAAAATTATTCCAATTTTACTCGGGATAGTAACTGGGTACGTTATTGCAACAATGTTCGGGATTGTCGATTATTCAGCAGTACGTGAGGCTGCCTGGATTCAAATGCCGACATATTATCAAATTGAATTTAACTGGTCTGATATTCTTATTATCTTACCGGCCGCACTTGTTCTGGTGCCGGAGCATATTGGACATTTAGTGGTTACTGGGAATATTGTAAAGAAAGATATGGTAAAGGATCCCGGCTTGGACCGGTCATTATTTGGTAACGGTATTTCCACAATGATTTCCAGCTTTTTCGGATCGACACCAAATACAACATATGGCGAGAATATAGGTGTTCTCGCGATTACAAGAGTATATTCTACATGGATTATTGGCGGAGCAGCAGTACTTGCAATTCTTCTTTCGTTCTGTGGAAAACTGGCTGCCTTGATTTCGTCTATTCCAACACCTGTTATGGGTGGGATTTCTTTATTATTATTTGGTATTATCGCAGTAAGCGGCTTGCGCATGCTTGTAGAGCAGCAGATTGATTATAATAAATCACAAAATCTGATACTGACCTGTGTCGTATTAGCAATTGGAGTAAGCGGAGCAACCATTCAACTGGGAACAGTAGAGCTGAAAGGGATGGGACTGGCAACAATTGTAGCTATTTTAATCAGTCTATTCTTTAAGCTGTTAGATATATTAAACTTATCAAATGAAGATAAGTAGGGAAGTACAAAATAAATAATTTACGAAAAAGAGAACTTTAGCAGTATTTAAATTCTAACTAGAGAAATTATATGCTGCTTTAAAGTTCTTTTTTTCTATTATAAATTTTTCCATATTAATAAAATTGTAATGAAATATAGAAAGCGATACCAAATCAAGCGTTATAACATTTTAATAGCTGTTCTATAATAGAACTCAGTTATATCAAGCTGTAAAGCCTGTTAAATTCTTATTGACGAGTGGTCCCATTGGTGATAATATGTCGATTATCGACAAAATGATTTGATTATTGACAATTGATTTGAAGCAGAGAGTATTACCTGGAAACAAATTATTCATTGAATACTTTGAAAACGAAGCAGTGCCATACTTTCATGGGCTGTATTTTTTACTCTTAGAATATGAATTTTTTTCAGAGATGTATTTTATGATATTAAAATCTTTTATGTAATGCGGATAAGTAATTTCTCCAGAAATGAAAATCTTTTATTACGCAGTAAATAGTCAGAAAAATATGTGAATGAAATATTAATCTCAATATATTTAATTTACAAAATTTTTCAATCGAATTGTTAAACTAGATATTGATTGTCTTTAGTCGTAAAAATGTTCATAACCTTTTTGAAGACAGACAACAAGAAAAAACAATTAAATTTTTGGAGGATGAATGAGCATGTCACAGATGTTTGCGTTAGTACTTATTGTTTTGATTTTATATATAGGAGATGTAGTTGCTGCGAGAACAAAAGCCTGGGTGCCGTCGATTTTTGTCTGTGCAGTATTGTTTTTAGCAGGATATTGGACCTTCTTCCCGGAAGATATTGTTGCCGTAGCTGGAATACCTCCTGTGGTTGCTACCGCACTTATGTACCTATTGATTGTAAATATGGGTACACTCTTATCTTTACAGGAGCTGAAAGCACAATGGAAAACGATTTTAATTGCACTTGGCGGTATTTTAGGTGTTGTTGCCTTTTTACTTAGCTTTGGCACCATGCTCTTTGGGTTTCAGGCTATGGTTGTTGCTGTACCGCCATTAGTAGGTGGACTGGTATCTTCACTGATTATGTCAGAAGGAGCAGCAGATGCTGGGCTTGTCAGCTTATCCGTATTTGCAATTGTTATCTATGTCATGCAAGGGTTTGCCGGTTACCCATTAACATCAGTTATGCTGAAAAAAGAAGGAAAACATTTATTGGGACAAATTCGCAGTGGTGAATTAAAATCAGTTGATGATGAAGGTAAAGGAACAGTGAAAGAATACGAGGGTGCGAAATTATTTAAAAAGCTGCCTGAACAATATCATACAAGTTATTTCATATTTTTTAGATTAGCATTCACTGGTTTTCTAGCTTATTTCGTTTCTACTTTGCTGGAACCGCTGGTAACTGTCAGTCCAATGGTACTTTGTCTGTTGTTTGGGGTAATCGGAAGAAGTATCGGCTTCTTAGAAAAGCAGGCATTGCAAAAAGCAAATGGTTTTGGCTTTGCTATGTTAGGATTAATGCTATATGTTCTTGATGGATTAAGAAATGCTACTCCTGGAATGATGCTTGACATCATTTACTTATTAGTTGGAAGTATTCTTTTAGCAGTTATTGGGATGTACATTTTCTCCTTTATTGTTGGAAAGCTATTAAAAGTCAGCAAGACAATGGCATATGCAATCTCGTTAACTGCCTTCTATGGTTTTCCGGCAGATTACGTTATTACAAATGAGGTTATCAATTCTTTAACAAAGGATCCAAAGGAAAGAGAAATTTTAACGAGTCATATGCTTTCCCCGATGTTAGTTGGAGGATTTGTGACGGTGACGATTGTATCTGTTATACTAGCAGGTGTATTTGTTAATTTCTTGTAAGTATGTATTTAATGGAGGTATCATCACATGAAAGCTAGTCAGGAACGGATTGAAAAGCATATTAATAGTTTAAGTAAATATACAGCCACACCAAATCAGGGAACGACGCGTTTAACGTATAGTGAAGAGGATTTACAGGCCCGCACCTATATAAAAGAGCAGATGAAAACATACGGACTGAAAGTAAGAGAAGATGGTCTCGGTAATATTTTTGGCAAGCTCGAGGGTGAAAAGAAGGATGCGCCAAGTGTTATCGTAGGCTCTCACTTTGACAGTGTTCCAAATGGAGGAGATTATGATGGCCCTGCCGGTGTTGTTGCTGGATTAGAGATAGCAGCACTATTTCAGGAAAATCATATCAAGCCGGCATATCCACTGGAAATTATTGCGATGATTGAAGAAGAAGGATCTAGATTCGGCGGCGGTTTAATGGGGTCAAGAGGAATTGCAGGATATCTTCAAAAGGATGATATAAAACAGCTTAAAGATAAAAATGGCATCTCTGTGCCGGAAGCTATGGAAGAGATTGGTTTAGATCCTTCCTTAGAGGTAAAACGTGACCCAAAAACAATAAAAGCATTTTTAGAAATGCATATTGAACAAGGGCCTCTTTTAGAAGAAGAGCAAATTTCGGTTGGTGTAGTGGAATCTATTGTCGGGTTAACACAGCTTGAAGTAACTATTTCCGGAAAAGCCGGACATGCTGGTACAACACCGATGGATCGTCGCTCAGATGCGTTGGTAGCAGCGGCGAATATTATTGCTAAGCTCCCGCAGATTGCAATAGAAGAAGGAGAAGGGACAGTTACAACAGTAGGAAGACATGAGGTATTTCCTAATGGAGCTAATGTTATCCCGGATAAAGTAACGTTCTCTGTCGATATTCGTTCAAGTAAAGAAGAGCATATTAAAAATGTAGTACAAAAAGTAAAAGACTTCATTGCGTCTTATGAAAAGGATAATATCCAGGCTGAAGTGGAGCAATCGCTGTACATGCAGCCAAAGGAATTAAATCAAGAAATCCGTTCTCTGCTGCAAGCATCCTGTGAACAGCTGGATATCTCCTATATCACCATGCACAGTGGAGCAGGACATGATGCGATGGTTCTTTCTGATATAACGGAGGTCGGATTGATTTTTGTTCCCAGCAAAGACGGGCTCAGTCATTGTCCGGAGGAGTGGACGGCAACACATGAGCTTGCTGCTGGTGTGGAAGTATTGTATGAAACTGCATTAAAATTAACAAAAAAATCCTAGTGCTTAGGCACTGGGTTTTTTTGTTGTCGATAGCTTTTCGTATAAATAAAAGTCTGGTTCTGGCAGGTATTTATAAAAGAATGATATATTTAAATAAAATAATACGAAGGATGGATTTTAGCTTGAGAACCCAACTGAAAGAATTAGAGAAGAACTTTCGAACATTAGCAGAAGAGCAGCAGGTACAGAGTCAAAAAAGTTTTCACGATATGTCGGGAGTTTATTATAGAGACGATATTTCTGAAGAGGCTGCTAAGAAAGGTCTGAAAAAACTGGCTCCTGATTTTCCAAAAGGAGTACTGGAAGGTATGAGCTTCGCTAATGAACAGGTAGCAAACTATATTTCGAGTATCCTTAGTACTACTGATAAATTAACGGGGGAAAATGTACAGGACTTATTATCATATATGGATAAAAATAATTCTGTGAAGGAAGAGGCGTTGGAGGATTCAATTTCGGAGTATCGAAAAATCTTGAAATATGGAATAAAATTAGGATTTAACATGGCTAAATTGGAAATAGAAAAAAATTTCATTCTTCAATATGATATATTATTAGTAAAAGATTGATACAACATAAAATATCACTGGCAATGTATTAATTAATTACATTGATGCATTTTGAATAATAAAAGTGATGAAAAATAAACAGCAAAAAAGCCCACCAAAAAATAGCAGGCTTTATATCTATGTATTGATTAATTTATTCAACAATGATAAAATATAAAAGTTAAAGATATACTTTATAATATACACGTATATACTATCATTATACAGTATAAGAATATATATGTCAACTATTTTTTTCGGTTTTAAAGGAGGAAGTTGATGGATAAGCAAAATAATAACCATGAATTTGAATATCAGCGTCTGGAGAAGGTATTAGATATTATTGAAAAGAAACAAAATGCTTTGAAGGAACAGTCCTCCAAGGTCAAAGAGGATGTCGTAGAGCTGCGTAAAACTTTTTGGGATGATATTACAGTCAACATGGATGAGATGGATGATATCATTGAAACACAGGAAAGCATTAAACAGCAATCGAATATCCTTGCCCAAAAAGAACGGCATTATGGGAAAAATTATCAACGGATGAATCAATTAGAGCGCCTGAAAAATCAGCCTTATTTTGGAAGAATTGATTTTCAGGAAGAAGGCAGTGAAGATATAGAGCAAATTTATATTGGTACTTCTTCTTTAATGGATGAAGAAGAGAAGGATTTTCTTATCTATGACTGGCGTGCACCTATTTCCGGGATTTATTATGATTATGCTCCAGGACCGGTAGAATACAGGAGTCAGGAAGAAACGGTTCATGGTGAAATGAGCTTGAAGCGGCAATTTATGATTCGTAATGGAAAAATGAAAGGAATTTTTGATACGTCGGTAACTATCATTGATGAGATGCTTCAGGAGAGCTTGAGTCAGGCGGCAGATACGCAAATGAAATCCATCGTCTCTACAATTCAACAGGAACAAAATGCAGTTATCCGTCATCGAGGCAGTAAAGTGCTTGTTGTTCAAGGTGCTGCGGGAAGCGGAAAAACATCGGCAGCTTTACAGCGTATTGCTTATTTACTTTATCATCACCGGACTAATTTAACAGCGAATCAGGTATTGTTATTATCTCCAAATGACTTATTTACAAGCTATGTAGCAAATGTTTTGCCTGAGTTAGGTGAAGAACCAGTTAACCAGCAAACCTTCCATCAATTTGTTTCAAATGGAACGGATAAGGCGCTGCATGTAGATTCACCATTCACTCAAATTGAGAAACTGATGCGTTTAGAGGAAAAAGAGCAGCAGACACAATTAGAAGCTATCCAGCACTTTTCCAGTACGGCTTTTATGGAGGATATTAATCAGCACTTAGAGAAATTAAACCGGACGAATCTTACTTTCAGATCGATACGTTTTCGGAATGAATTACTGATTGATAAAAAAGAGATAGAAAATTATTTTGCATCGCTGGAGAAAGATATGCGTCTTCCAAATAAAATGGAACAGCTAAGGAATTGGTTACTGCAGCGTATTCGTGAAATCCAAAAAGAGGAAATCAAGAAAGATTGGGTTCTGGATCAGATTCAGCTGTTATCCAAGGATGATTATATGAAGGCTTATCATGAAGCTGAAAGTGAGCAGGAGGAAAGCGGTATTCAGGATGAAGAAAAGGTTTTAAGAGAGAAAATTATTCGTAAAACCTTTGCTCCTTTACAAAAAATGATTCGTCAAAATCGCTTTGTCAATACATTTAAAATGTATATGGACCTCATAGCAGAGTTGAATGGAAATGATGCTATCCAGCGATATAAAGTAGAAGCAATAAGGCTGCTCCGAAAAAAACAGATTCCATGGGAACTGGCAACAGCGTATAACTTTTTTAAAGGGGAAATAATTGGTCATGAAGTTACCCGTCCAGTGCATTTAATTGTTATTGATGAAGCACAGGATTATACGCCGTTTCAATTTGCGTATCTAAAACACCTTTATCCGTATGCCAGCTTTACATTGCTTGGTGATGTTAACCAGGCAATCTATTCCTATGCATCAAAGGAGAATCCGATTCAAGAAAAAATCTCACATGAGGATAGTACAGAACGGATTGTATTAACAAAAAGTTATCGATCAACGAAGCAGATTTCGGATTTTACATCTTATTTTTCTCCAAGCAATGAACCGGTTGAACCTTTTAACCGCAGTGGTGTACTTCCAGAAGTTATTCGTTTGACAAAGTCGATTTCTGAAAAGGATGCGCTGCTTTATAAAATAGAGGAAAAGCAGCAAGAAGGATATGAAACAATTGCAATTATAGCGAAGACAGCTGCTGGTTGTGATGATATATACCGGAAGCTGCATAAAGAGGTAGATATAAAACAGATTAATGAGGATTCAAAAACCTATCAAAAAGGTATTGTTGTTGTTCCTGTTTATTTGGCGAAGGGGATTGAGTTTGATGCAGTGATTCTTGCAGATGCTTCTGATGAGGTGTATTCGTATGCTGCAGATAGATATCTGCTTTATACTGCGTGTACCCGGGCTATGCATGATTTAACGATTTTATTTTCCAATGAAATGTCTCCATTCTTAAGCAAAATCCCTAACGAGAAATATAGATATTCGACAATTGTTGAGAGATGAGAAAAGGATTTCTGTCCCTGGTCAGATTGGGGACAGAAATCCTTTTTTATTGATAATTATTTGTTTCAAAAAGATCAATCAGCTCAACATCTGGGTTCTTGTCTTTAAACCAGTTTAACGCAAACTCATTGCGGAAGAGTACAAGCGGCTGATCATGACGGTCACGAACCAGCAGATTTCCTGAGTCAAACAATGAAGCATCAGCCTGTTCAGGCTTTAACCATCTGGGAATACGCTCGCCAATGGGCTCCATGATTACTTCAGCATTATATTCATTTTCCATGCGATAAGTGAAGACCTGGTATTGTAATTCTCCGACCGCGCCCAGAATAAAGGAATCCGTTAATTTATCCCGGAACAGCTGTATGGCACCTTCTTGAACAAGCTGTTCAATCCCTTTACGAAATTGCTTCGACTTTAATGCGTTTTTCGCCATTACCTTTTTAAAGATTTCCGGCGGGAACTGCGGCAGTTCATCAAATTCATATTTTTCTTTCCCGGTAAGCAGAGTATCGCCAATTTGATAGGCATTTGGATCATAAATTCCAATAATATCCCCTGCATATGCCTCTTCAATGGTTTCTCTGGATGAGGCAACCATTTGCTGAGATTGGGCCAATTTTAATTCCTTTCCAGTCCGGGCCAGCTGAACACTCATACCGCGGGTAAATTTTCCGGAGCATACACGTAAAAAGGCAATACGATCACGGTGTGCTGGATTCATATTTGCCTGGATCTTAAAAATAAATCCAGAAAAGTCTTCTTCCTGCGGGTCAACTGCTCCTTTGGTTGACTTTCGCGGTGTCGGACTTGGTGCTAAGCGGATGAAGGAATTAAAAAATGTTTGAACGCCAAATGGAGACAGCGCACTGCCGAAGAAAACAGGAGTTAATTCGCCATTTAAAATAGCTTCCTCAGAATACGTATTTCCAGCTTCTTCAACAAGCTCTAATTCATTTAATGCATCTTGGTAAGTTGCATTTTCTGTCAACTCTGGATGGTTTTCTAATTCTTGATAAGGAATATAGGTTTCTTCTGCACCAGGATGATGCTGTACAAATTGCTTATTGTCCCGGTCAAAGATACCTAAGAAACCTTTCCCCATGCCTGCAGGCCAATTCATAGGAAAAGTATCAATTTCTAATACTGCTTCCAGCTCCTCCAATAAAGCAAGAGGTTCTTTTCCTTCCCTGTCTAATTTATTCATAAAGGTAAAGATGGGAATACCGCGCATACGGCAAACCTTAAACAGCTTAATCGTCTGTGCTTCAATCCCTTTAGTGGAATCAATAATCATAACAACGCTGTCCACAGCGGTTAATGTCCGGTAGGTATCCTCACTGAAATCTTCATGTCCAGGGGTATCTAAAATATTGATATGAAAACCTTCATATTGAAAGTTCATGACACTGGATGTAACGGAGATACCACGCTGTTTCTCAATTTCCATCCAGTCAGATGTAGCGAATTTGCCGGATTTTTTTCCTTTAACTGTTCCGGCTGAACGAATCAGATTACCATATAGTAATAGTTTTTCTGTCATCGTTGTTTTCCCGGCATCGGGATGCGAGATAATCGCAAATGTTTTTCTTTTTTTTACTTCTTCTTGAATTGTCATAGTGAAATCCTTTCTATAATAGACCGATCAATTATTAAGAGCTGTATTTACTGCTGATAGGTTGATCAGGAGCTACGTTTAAAATCATCATTTCTTTATTAGATGTTAAAGCATTCTTGCTTTATAATAAACAATAGATATATCATACTACAATTTAACCCCATTCGTGAAATAATCGAAGGGATAAAATAAAAAAATCTGGTCAAAAGTTTATTTTATGAATATAAGCTTGGCTGTAAATATGGGAGTATGAGAAATGAATGAAAAGGTCGTGCAGTAAAATGGTATGGATATCCAAGCAGGAAATCAAAGAACGATGTGGAGAGCTGTCTTATAAATATGGAGAACGTCTCTGGAAAAAAGGAAATGTCCAGCTGACCTTTCTTGATCAGCAGATTATTGGAACAGTTAGAACCACAGATGATTTCCATATAACGCTGACGTATCGAAATAATAAAATAGAAAGCACCGGGTGCAGCTGCCCGAAGCTTGGTTCTTATACATTGGATTGCCAGCATATTGCTGCAGTTTTAATTGGTGTACATGAAACTGGTGAGCCGAAAACAGACAGCACTTCACTTACAGGAAAATCAGAAAAGGAATTTCGGCATCGTGGTTATTTTGAAACAAGACAAGCTATTCCGGTGCATTTTTACTTGCGTATACCCGAAAAATCAGAGCGGAAAGCGTTGCAAATGGCTGTGCAAATTGATGGTAAACTTGTTAATAATATTATCGCCTTTTTGAAAGCATTAAAAAATGGAACGCGATTTTCTGTTGCTGAAAATCTCTTATATGATGCAGCTAAATTTTATTTTGAAGATGACAGCAATCAGATTTTAGAACAGCTTATTCAGGCTTATGAGGATCAGCAAATGATTGGAACAGCTTTTGCTGATAAAACAAGCTGGATCTCTATTCCGGCAACAGTCTGGGAGCGGATGGAAAGATTACTTCATTCTAGTCCACTTGTTTCTTTGTATTTGGAAGCTGATGCATATCACAAGCAGTTATTAAGCTTTTACGACGCGCTGCCCTCGTTTTCTTTTCGTATCCGTCAAACAGGAATAAATTATTCGATTTCATTTTTGGAAAGAAGCCATACAATATTTTTGCTGGCTTATCAGCTTATTTATCAGAACGGTTCTTTATATTTATTGACAGAGGAAGAAAAGCAGCTGATTCATTTATGTGAGCAGCTGTGGAAACAACAGTCGGGAACAATCGTTGTCAGCAAGGAACAAATTGTATCTATTTCTGTACTTTTAGAACGGATCGGTGAAGTAGAGGATACAACTGGAACGTTGAAGAGTCTCTATACACCGCTTAAAGCAAGTATCTATATTGATCGGATTCATAATCGTTTACTGGCAGGCTTGGAATTTCAATATGGAGATAAAAAGATAACGCCTTTTGAGAAAACAGCAATGGTTCGCCGTGATAAGGAAAAAGAAGCAGAAATTATTGCTTTTCTGGAAAGAAGCGGCTTTGCACATACGGAAGGCAGTTTTATTCTGCAAAATGAACAGCTAGAATATGAATTTTTATACCATTACTTGCCTGAACTGTATAAGATAGCAGATGTTTTTGTTACAAATGCTGTCCGTAATCAAATCAGCAAGAAGCGGTTCCAGCCGATTGTCCGTGTGAAGCATAAACGCGATAGAACAAATTGGCTCGCTTTTTCCTTCCAGGTGAAAGGCTTCTGGGAACAGGAGGTTCGTCAGATTCTTGAAGCGATAGAAGAAAAGCGGCCATATTATCGGTTAAAGGATGGCTCCTTTCTCACATTGGAAACAGAAGAAATAAAAGAATTGGAAAAATATCTTCTCTCTGTTTCAATGACGCCTTCTGAAATTTTGGAGGAAATTGAGCTGTCGCTAAAGGATGGGTTATCGTTTGCCCATCGAATGGAGGATAATGGCTATCTGGCTGAAGGAGAAGCTGTGAAGGAAATGATTTATGATATCCAGGCTCCAGCAAATGAAAAATATCCGATAGCGTCAGAAATTGAACCTATTTTAAAGCCTTATCAGAAGGATGGTGTCCGTTGGATGCTGGCAGTGGCTGAAGCTGGACTTGGCGGTGTTTTAGCAGATGAAATGGGCTTAGGAAAGACGGTGCAGGCTATTGCATTTTGTATGACGAAATACCAGCAGCAAAAGGAGAAAAAAGCACCTGTACTCATTGTCTGCCCAACATCTTTATGCTATCAGTGGAAGCAGGAATGGGAATTATTCGCACCAGGATTTTCAGCAGAGATACTGGACGGCGCCATCCAGGAAAGAAAGCGGAAAAAGAAAACATTGCTCGAGAAGGATGTATGGATTGTTTCTTATGGTGTTTTAAAAAATGAAATTGATTGGCTGAAGAAAAACATTACGTTCCAGACAATTATTTTTGATGAAGCGCAGACTTTTAAGAATCCGGCAACACAGGTTTTCCGGACGGTAAAAAAATTAAAAGCAGATTATCAATTTGCTTTAACGGGAACTCCTTTAGAAAATAAAATGGAGGACTTATGGTCGATTTTTCATATTATATTTCCCGAATTGCTTGGCGGTTTGAAAGACTTTGCCTGGCTTACCAATGATCAGGTTCTGAGAAGAGTTCATCCATTTATGCTGCGAAGAGAAAAAAAGGATGTTCTGAAGGATATGCCGATAAAGACGGAATATATCGAACGTGTTCCATTGACAGAAGCACAGAAGCAAATCTACATTTCGTATTTATCGAAATTAAGACATCCAAAATTTAAACATTTGGATCGTGATACGGTTCGTAAAAATCGTATTAAGATTTTGGCAGGGCTCACACGTCTAAGGCAAATTTGCTGTGATCCGTCATTATTTATACGTGATTATGATGGAGAATCTGCCAAGCTTCAGCGCTTAATGAAAATCGTGAAGGATGCAAAACGTTCAGGCAAGCGAATGCTGATTTTTTCCCAGTTTACCCAAATGCTGAAGCGCATAGGAGATTTATTGAGAATAGAGGAGATTCCTTATTTCTATTTAGATGGACAAACACCTTCTGAGGATCGGCTGCAAATATGCCGTTCATTTAATCAGGGGGAAAATGATATTTGCTTAATTTCTTTAAAAGCGGGGGGAACAGGCTTGAATTTAGTTGGTGCGGATACGGTTATTCTATATGATACATGGTGGAACCCGGCAGTAGAGGATCAAGCCATAGACCGTGCGCATCGAATCGGTCAGATTTATGATGTTACTGTGATTCGCATGCTGACGGAGGGAACAATTGAGGATAAAATGTATAATCTCCAGCAGAAAAAAAGAAAACTGATAGAACAGATGGTGCAGACGAAGGATTTATGGAATTATCAGCTGACAGATGAAGATGTGGAGAAACTGCTGCAAGAAACGCTGCAATAGATAATTGGCTTAAGGCTGGATGGTGATTACTCTTCCTCCTTAAGCTTCTTTTCTACGTGGAAAAACATCTGTTAAATCAATGGTATAAGAGGAAAGTATGAAATCATTTTACATAATCTGATAAGAGGCTTGACGTTTATTCAGACTAATGATTATGCTTAAGAAGAAAGAGAATAAATCTGAATAAAATCAAGGGAGGCTGCTTTATGGTGACATCAAAAGAAATAATGGAACTGACTTCAACCTATGGTGCAAATAATTATCATCCATTACCGGTAGTTGTTTCAGAAGCTGAGGGAGTCTGGGTAAAGGACCCGGAAGGAAATAAATATATGGATATGCTAAGCGCATACTCAGCGGTGAATCAAGGGCATCGACATCCTAAGATAATTCAAGCGTTAAAAGATCAAGCAGATAAAGTGACGCTTACTTCAAGAGCTTTTCATAATGAACTATTAGGACCCTGGACAGAGCGTCTTGCCGAGTTAACAAAAAAAGATAAGGTATTGCCTATGAATACTGGAGTTGAAGCAGTAGAGACGGCAATAAAAGCTGCCCGCAGATGGGCATACGAGAAAAAAGGTATAGAGGATAATCAGGCAGAGGTTATTGCTGCCAGAGGCAATTTCCATGGCAGAACAATGAATGCGATTTCATTGTCTGATGACCCAAGTGCTACAACAAACTATGGTCCCTTTGTTCCTGGTATTTATAAGATAAATTATGGAGATATTCAAGCGTTAAAAGAAACGATAACACCAAATACAGCAGCAGTTATTTTAGAGCCGATACAAGGGGAAGCTGGTATCCTTATTCCACCGGAGGGATATTTGCAGGAGGTTCGAAAAATTTGTGATGAAGAAAATATACTATTTATTGCCGATGAAGTGCAGACTGGTTTTGCTCGTACAGGAAAGATGTTTGCCTGTGAATGGGAAAATGTAGAGCCTGATATATATGTAATGGGGAAAGCGCTGGGCGGAGGTGTTATGCCTATTTCTGCTATAGCAGCTGACAGGGAAATTATGGACGTATTTACACCTGGTTCGCATGGGTCAACATTTGGAGGAAATCCGTTAGCCTGTGCTGTTTCTATGGCTGCATTAGATGTAATTGAAGAAGAGGGACTTGTCGACAGGTCACTTGAACTGGGAGAGTATTTTGCTATTGAATTAGCTGCTATTGACCATCCTGATTTGAACGAAGTACGTGCTAAAGGATTATTTATCGGTGTAGAATTTAATAAGCCTGTACGCCCTATTTGTGAATCATTAAAAGAAAACGGAATTCTTTGTAAGGAAACACATGAAACCACTATCCGTTTTGCTCCTCCATTAACGATCAGTAAAGAAGAGCTTGACTGGGCATTGGATAGAATAAAGAAAGTGCTGCAGACTAATTAAATAAGGTAAGTTTTATAAAAGGCTCTAATGCGAAAATCATTAGGGTTTTTTATTATTACTCAACTTCCGAACCTTAAAAAGTAACTTGCTTATCATGGAGACATGTGTTGATCGTTCCTTCCACCTAATTCTTGACAAAGCATAAACTCTGGCTAGAAAGAAGGTAATGTGTGAGGCCACCGCTGCGGCGGACCGTTTTGCTTTCCTAGGGGCATGCTCTTCAGCTAACTTTTGCCAAGAAGAGCACTTGGCAAAAGTGGATCTTCAGATGATGCTATTCCCTGTCCAGCTGCAAGCGTCAAAAACTAGACAACTTCCCGATAGCGCCCTACGATAAGTCATCATCCGTTCGTAAACTCACGGTAATTCCTTTATCTCAGTTGCTTCGGTCCAGTTGTTACGTTTTTAAACGACGCTTTCCGCTTTCCCTTCAGGAGTTAAAACGGTCCGCCTCCGCTAGAAAGGGTGTTCTATACTGTTTAATACAAAGGAGCCAATAGAAATTAGACCAGTAAAGAACATCTTTTTCGTGGTGCATGTAAAAATATCCCGTCGCCATTACTTTCTGTTCATAAAAGCTATTCCTGATATTTACTATCCCATGCTGTGTCATCATTTAAATTGTCAATTCAACCATTTGAAACACTAAAATGATCTTTTCATTAAGCAAAAAGCGGTTTTCTTTTCAAGTTAGCTGAAGCCGTCCCCATGGAAAGCGTAGTGGTTGGTTGCAGGAGCTATACACAATCTCCATTCAAAAAAAAGATATTTCACAAAATGCAAGCAGGATAATGAAGAACATGCTTATCCTGGTAGGGTAAGGTATAGATGTTTATTCTCAGGTGCGAAAGTTGAGTTATTATAAAACAATAATTCCCAAACAGTGGAAGTATGAAATAAGTGATTAAGTAAAAGATAAGCAGTGAGGAGGTGAGAGACAATGAAAACACTACATGCTATTGCAGTCACTTTATTGATTATTGGTGGTATCAACTGGGGACTAATTGGATTTTTTCAATTTGATCTAGTGTCGGCTATTTTTGGCGGGCAGACCGCTGTCCTTTCTCGAATTATTTATGGACTCGTTGGGATTAGCGCCATTTATTATCTTACAACTTTATTCTCCGGGGTTGGTGAACCAATCCAGGATTCGGATCATTTACAAACAGGCTTCCGAACAGAATTTAGTGAGGATTATGGCATTGAGGAAGAAATTGACGATAAATAACTGGGCAAAAAGCCTTTCGAAAAAATAAAACGCAGATGTATCCCTGGAGCAGGATGAATATCTGAAGTGGGCTTTAAACAGTAAAAAGTGTTTGGGCTGCACTTCAGATATGTTTACTGCCTGGTTAGTGCAGCTGCCTTATCCCGGGAAATATGGGGAAACTCTCCGGGAAGGCTGTTTTATTTTAGACGAAAGGCTTTTGTTTTTTTAAATCATCAATTGTTTCTATAAATTTTTTGCGTTCTTGTGCCGTAGGAAGACGGCAGGTCTGTTTTTTACCAAACCATTTATGCCGGTTGCGCGCAATAAAAT
The DNA here is from genome assembly GCF_038004405.1 of Oceanobacillus sp. FSL W8-0428. NCBI lineage: Bacteria > Bacillati > Bacillota > Bacilli > Caryophanales > Bacillaceae > Oceanobacillus > Oceanobacillus sp. FSL W8-0428. The sequence goes on along the minus strand of NZ_JBBORB010000001.1, from coordinate 4,700,167 downwards.
CATATAGGGCATCCCTTATAAAATATGGCAGGATTTTGCCTGCTATCAGCATTTTCCAGGGAAATGTTAATTTTTGCAATATATTTAAAGCAGCATCAGATTTGATATAAACTTTATCTCCATCAATGAATAAAACGCTATCGATATTCTCTGGAACCTGATAATTCTTTTGAATAAATTCTCCGGCCTCACTTTGCAATGAAGTAAACAGAAATTGATTTTCTTTGTCCCTATTCAGAATAAATTGAACGAAGCCGTCACAGATATGACACTCTCCATCAAATAAAATAAGTTTCATTTATACCACCTCTACAACCAAGCTTAGTATTATCATACAACCCCTGTTTATTACATACAAGTTTAACTTGTTTGACAAAGAAGCGCAGAAACACTGAAAACCTTTCATCAATAAATGAATACCCAAAATGTTTAAAAAACATAAAGCCTTTCTGTATGAACAGTAATAAGACTGTGATAAGATAACAAAGGTGCATTTTTTAATGAATTAAAGGAGTAGAAAATTTTGGAAGGGTTTCAACTGCAATTTATTATTTCTGTATTTATTATTTTACTGGGCTACCTTTTTAAAAGGATAAAAATTTTAAAAGAATCGGACGGACAGACAATTGCAAGAATTGTATTTAATATTACTCTGCCCGCATTAGTGATTGTTACATTTGATCAGATGGTGATATCCTTATCTCTTGTTTCACTTATTTTCATTGCTTTTTTATTTGGGCTTGCTTCCGCGCTGATAGGCATCTTGGCATTCCGCTCTGAGAAAGATGGTATAAAAGGGATGGCTGCCATGATGGTTCCTGGTGTCAATGTCGGTTTATTTGCTTTTCCGCTTGTAGAAGCTATCTGGGGAAGAGAAGGCATTCAGCATTTCGGTATGTTTGATGTAGGTAATGCTGTTATTGTGTTTGGAGTATGCTTTTTTATAGCTGGTTATTTTGCGAAGGGGACATCAAGCTTTTATTTGCGAGAGGCATTCAGTCCACTGCTTCGGTCTATTCCATTTTTAACCTATATGTTTGTCGTTGCCTTGAACCTATCTGGGTTCCATTTGCCGGGTCTGTTTTTAGACACTGCAGAAATTATTTCTGTAGCGAATATGCCCCTGTCCCTGCTGTTACTGGGCCTTTATTTAAATTTTTCTTTCGAGAAATCATGGCTTCCTCTGATAGGGAAGTATTTAGCCATCAAGTATGGAACGGGGCTCTTCTTGGGATTTAGTCTTTTTTGGATACTCTCTGATTATCCAATGCTTGCAAATACTGTGTTAATCGGTTTTATTCTGCCAGCCTCCACGACATCCGTAGTTTATGCAATAAGATACCAATATAATACGAAAATAGTCGGTACTATAGTTAATATAACAATCATTGTAAGTTTTGTTCTGATTTGGCTGCTTGCAAGCTTTGTAGCGTATCATTAAAGCGGATTAAAGAGTCAAATAAAATGTTATATCAGTCTTTTTTGAACACGCATTTATAAAGCTTTTACATCTAATGTTTGAACAAAATCAACAAAAGCACGGACAATATTCATTTGCAGAGTATCTTCCTGATAGTACATCCAGGTTTGTCTTTTTAGAGGCTCACCGGATGGATCTGTAATTGGTTTGATAAATAATTCAGGATGCGGACGGACGACCAGATTAGCAACTATCGCATAACCGAGCCCGTGAACAACCATCTCTTTACAGGTCTCCACCTGATTGACATGGATTGTAATATTAGGCTGTTCAATATAATTTTGGTGCCACCAATCATCTAATAAAATCCGCATATGTTCATCTGTGTAATAGTCTACCCTTGGAAGCTTGGGAATTTCATCCCATGCGAAATCCCATGGAGAGGCGACGCAGATTTCTTCCTCATATAACAGCGCTTTCTTTTCCTTCCAGGCGTAATTACCTTTAATAAAACTGATATGTACATCATGATTTAATAGAAGACGGTGCATATCACTGCTCCAGCCTGTAACAACCTGGCATTCCACTTCTGGATATTTTTCTTTAAAACGCTGCAGCAGCTTCGGCATTTTATTTGCAGCAAAGAAATTGGAAACACCGACCCGCAATGTTCCTTGTACCTCTTCCTGCATATTGATCAGCTTTTCTTCCATTTTACGCTGTTCGAGAAGCATTCTTTTAGCATGATGGGCAAGTTCCTCACCCTCAGGAGTAAAAGTAATACCACGTCGTTTCCGAAGAATAAGCGGAACTCCATAATGAATTTCAAGCTTTTGAATTCTTGAAGTTAAAGTAGGCTGGGATAAAAATAATTGATGAGCAGCCTGGGTAATATTTTCGGTTTTATAAAGTGCGGCAAGCATTTTCCAGTCTTGTAAATTCAATGGCCATCCTCCTAAATCAAGATATAGAAAAAATCTATCGTTATTTATTAGTATTATATATTTTTCTAATTTTCTATTCAAGGTTATACTTAAATATAAGAAAACGTTTATGCAGAGCAGAAAAGGTTAAAGAAGGATGTTATTTCCCTTTTAAAATTCTGCATTAGCCTTGTTTGATAACAAAATGATTACGCTTTCATTATAAAGGGGGAAAAATAATGCGTGCTGATGAAAGTTTTGTTCCCGGTTTAGATGGTGTTATTGCAGCAAAAACAGAAATATCTTTTTTAGATGTGAACCGTGAAAAAATAGTCATTCGCGGAGAGGATTTAATTGAATTAGCAAAGGATAAAACTTATTTTGATGTTGTTCATTTATTGCTGGAAGGTTATTTGCCCAGTCCTGAAGAAAAGAACAGCCTGGAGGATAATATTAAGAAATTTTATAAATTGTCTGATGATGTTTTGCCTTTATTTAATCTTTTACCAAAAGGAATGCATCCAATGGACGGGATGCGTACAGTTATTTCGTTATTAGCCGGATTCGATTCTGAAATAGAAAACCGCTCCCAAGAAGAAAATAAACGGCGCGCTTATAAGCTTTTAGGCCAATTGCCTTTTATTACGGTAAACAGTTATTTTGCTACAGAGGGTCTGGATATTGCTGAGCCAAATGAGACACTCAGCTACAGTGCTAATTTTTTATCAATGATTACAGGAAAAATATCGTCAAAACTGGAAATAGAAATTTTTGATCAGCTATTATTACTTTATAGTGAGCATGAAATGCCGAACTCCACATTTGCTTCACGTGTAATTGCTTCTACAAATTCAGATATGTATGGCGCATTGACTGGAGCTATCTCTTCCTTAAAAGGTCATTTACATGGCGGTGCGAATGAAGCTGTCATGTATATGTTGCAGGATGTAGATTCTGTAGATGCTTTTGAGGCTTTAATTCATCACAAACTTCAAAACAAAGAGAAAATCATGGGATTCGGCCACCGGGTATATATGAAGAAAATGGACCCAAGAGCAGCTATTACAAAGGAAGCGTTGCGGAAATTGTGTGAAAAAGACAATGATTATAAGCTCTTAGAGATGTGTGAAGCCGGGGAAGTTATTATGAAAGAAGAAAAGGGCTTATATCCAAACCTGGATTATTATGCAGCACCGGTTTATTGGAAGCTTGGTATTCCGATACCGCTTTATACACCAATTTTCTTTAATGCAAGAACGGCCGGGCTGGCAGCACATATTATTGAACAGCATGATAATAATAGAATTTTTAGGCCTAGAGTAGAGTATACAGGAAAAGGTTATTAACAGGGGAGGAAATACAGATGGTATCCGTAAAAACAAACCAGACAGATCAACTTTTAGAAGAGATTGCTGATTATGTATTAAATAAAGAAATTAACAGTGAAGAGGCTATTAAAACTGCGCATCATGTATTAATTGATACAATTGGCTGTGGTATTCTTGCTTTAAATTACCCGGAGTGTACCAAGCTGTTGGGACCAATTGTACCCGGGACAGTTGTTCCAAATGGGGTAAGGGTGCCGGGCACAGCTCATGTGCTTGATCCAGTACAAGGAGCATTTAATATAGGGGCAATGATACGCTGGTTAGATTATAATGATACATGGCTTGCGGCGGAGTGGGGACATCCTTCAGATAATCTGGGAGGTATTTTAGCAGTTGCTGATTACGTCAGCAGACTGCGGCAAAATAAGGGAGAAGAACCTTTAACAGTTGAAGAGATTTTAGAGATATCGATTAAAGCGCATGAAATTCAAGGAATTCTTGCTCTGGAGAACAGTCTGAACCGTGTTGGTCTGGATCATATATTATATGTAAAGATTGCAACAACAGCTGTTGTTACGAAAATGTTAGGCGGCGGGAAGGAAGAAATCGTCAACGCATTATCAAATGCCTGGATTGATAATTCGAGTCTGCGGACATATCGCCATTTTCCTAATACGGGCTCCAGAAAATCATGGGCAGCAGGTGATGCAACAAGCCGTGCGGTCCGGCTGGCACTCATGGCTGTAAAGGGGGAAATGGGTTATCAAACTGCTTTAAGTGCAGAAGGATGGGGCTTTCAGGATGTTCTTTTTAAAGGAAAAGAACTTGTATTAAAGAGACCGCTTGATAGCTATGTGATGGAAAATGTATTGTTCAAGGTTTCCTATCCGGCAGAATTTCATGCGCAAACAGCAGCAGAAGCAGCTGTTCAATTACACCCAGAAGTGATAGACCGCATTGATGAAATTAAAGAAATTACTATATCAACGCATGAATCAGCTATCCGTATCATTGATAAAAAAGGACCGCTCCATAATCCGGCAGATAGAGATCATTGCTTGCAGTACATTGCAGCGATTGGATTATTAAAAGGAAATATCGTTGCAGAGGATTATGAAGACGATGTGGCGGAAGATCCGCGTATTGATGAGCTTCGCGCTAAAATGACAGTAACAGAGAATAAACAGTATTCAGAGGATTATCTGGATCCGGAGAAACGCTCTATTGCGAATGCTATGCAGGTTCATTTTATGGATGGCACTTCCACAGATATCATTGATTGTGAATATCCTTTAGGGCATCGATTCCGCAGGAAGGAAGCATTCCCGCAAATAATTAAAAAGTATGAAGCTAATTTAGCAACGCAGTTTACAGAAAAACAGACAGAGCGTATTAAACAACAGACGATAAATTATGATACGATAAAGCAAATGGCAATTACTGATTTTATAGAATTATTTTTAGATTAGAGGGTGAGAAAAAATGGCTTGGATTGTAGATAATCCATTCCCACAAAATGAACTAGCTGAACAGTTTCGGCAGATGGCAGGGGAAAAGGGAATTTTGCAAATTCCTGGAGCACATGATGCAATGGCAGGATTAGTAGCAAAGCAGGCTGGATTTCAGTCGCTGTATTTATCCGGAGCTGCTTATACTGCAAGCAGGGGATTACCTGATTTAGGGATTGTAACCTCTGCGGAAGTAGCTGACCGGGCAAAGGACATTATCCGGGCAACCAATTTACCATTGCTTGTAGACATTGATACAGGCTTTGGCGGTGTCCTGAATGTTGTCCGTACAGCGAGAGAAATGGTGGAAGCGAATGTAGCTGCAGTTCAGCTGGAGGATCAGCAGCTTCCTAAAAAATGTGGACATTTGAATGGAAAGAATGTCGTTACCAAGGAAGAAATGATGCAAAAGATAGCCGCAATTAAAGAGGTAGCACCGACACTTTATATTGTGGCGAGAACCGATGCCAGAGCTATTGAAGGTTTAGATAGTGCAATTGATCGTGCGAAAGGTTATGTTGAAGCTGGAGCAGATGCTATATTTCCGGAAGCTCTTCAAAATAATGAAGAATTCCAGGCTTTTGCTGAGGCAGTGGATGCACCATTGTTGGCCAATATGACAGAATTTGGGAAAACACCTTATTTAACAGCGTCAGAATTTGAAAATGCAGGCTTTGATATGGTTATTTATCCAGTAACTTCTTTACGTGTGGCTGCAAAAGCTTATGAACGAATTTTTGAATTGATTCGGGATGAGGGTACACAGAAAAATGGATTAGAGAATATGCAAACCAGAAAAGAACTCTATGAAGCTATTCAATATGGTGAATTTGAAGCACTTGATCAGGGAATTTCCAAGACTGTAATAGAGGATTATTTTAAGTGAACAAAAAAGGATACCTGTTATTTTAGATTCTAAAATAACAGGTATCCTTTTCTTTTGAAGGAATACAAGCTTAACCTAATGCGACATCAAGCACCATCATAAGTGCAAAACCAATCATCAGACTAATGGTTGCCAAATCTCTATTTCCATTCTCCTGAGAGCTTGGAATAACCTCCTCCGCAACAACAAAGATCATCGCTCCAGCTGCAAAGCTTAACGCATAAGGAAGCAATGGTTCAATATGAGCAACAGCTAATGCACCTATTACAGCGGCAATTGGTTCTACCAGTCCAGAGAATTGTCCATACATAAAGCTTTTTCCTCGGGACATTCCTTCACCACGTAACGGCATTGCAACAGCAACACCCTCAGGGAAATTCTGAATTCCTATTCCGATGGCAAGAGTGATTGCCCCCGCTAAAGCAGCCTCGGTACTATGATTTGCTAATGCGCCAAAAGCAATTCCGACAGCGAGACCTTCAGGGATATTATGAATTGTAATTGCAAGTACAAGTAATGTACTTCGTTTTCTTTTAGATGGTGCGAGCCCTTCAGCATCTTTTTTTTCTGTGTTTGGATGAAGATGGGGAAGGATTTTATCAATAACCCATAAAAATCCGCCTCCCAGTAAAAAACCGACTAATGCAGGAAACCAGGGGCCAATGGCATTATCTGTTGATGCTTCGATAGACGGCCCGAGTAATGACCAGTAGCTGGCTGCTATCATAACACCTCCAGCGAATCCTAACATACTATCTAACAGTTTTTGATGAACGGTTTTTGTTGCAAATACTATTGCTGCCCCGAGTGCAGTCATTCCCCATGTGAAAATTGTTGCTAATAAGGCCTGCATGACAGGGCTAAAATTTTGAAAAATCTCTAACATGATGTCTATTCCTTTCTTTTCCATTCGTTTATCATATATTTTTTTATTCAAGAACTAATAATTATGCTAACTTTATTACTTTATCATTAAATAGGATGAAAAAACAATCATACATATTTGAACACAAGAATGAAAAGGAAAAAAGAGAACTTGTTTGAGTGTCTGTTTACTGTATGCATTTCTAGCCCAATCATCGCAGATTTCAGTAAGGACTATTTAGGGATTTGGCAGTTTAAATTAAGATACAGTATGGGATAGTAAATATCGGGAATAGTTTTTAACAATAATCCGGCTTTCTGCATGTCTCCTCATTGTTATTATTTTTACTTAATTATTCCATACCTTAAATGAACTTCACAGGTATAATAAACTTAAGAAAAAATGAAAGAAATATAAGGTCGGTGAAATAAAGATGTATGTTATCAGCCTATTAGGAATGAGTAAGGTTATTCAAGCACCCATGTATAAAATAGGGGAGTGGCTGGATTCTTTTAAAGGATATATACCAACAAAAATTGTTGACCAAATAACATATTTTGAAATTGAAGCAGTAGAGGTTTTAACATTTATAAAGGAAAAAATAGAAGAAGAGTACGATCTAATGGAAATCAGGCAGTTATTAAAAAATAAGAGCTTTATATAATGTAAAACCTTCTTCCATGAAGAGATTTAATCTGTCATCTTGGAAGAAGGTTATTTTGTATAAAATAAAAAAACGTAAGGATAAGTATTAATTCCCGAAAGTAAGATTATTTGAAATCTAATGCAGATTCTAAAAGCATAACTGTGATCATTGCGTAAATATCAAAAATTGGTTCATCTGATAATATTGAAGTATCCAGCATATCTAAAGAAAGGTCAGTGTTATCTTCCCAAAGATCATCATCTTCTGATACATCGTCATTTTCTCCCCACGTTTCATCATCTAAGTCAGAGCCATCTTCCATTGCTACATAAATTTCAGTTGCATTTTCAATTTCAAAAAGTGTTGTATAGTTGTTAATGGAATCTTCATATAAATTGAAAAGTTCTTCCAGTTCTTCGATAGATCCAAAACCATATTCTTCCGCAGCAGCCTCTAAATTCTCTTCAGAAAGATCTTCATCCAATGCAGTAAGAGGATCATTCATAATTAAATCTAAACTGAATTCAATATCCTCGATAAACATGTACCAGATACTATCCGGAAATTCTTCATCCTCTTCAAGGAATCCTTCCTCTTCATACAACAGGTTGTTTAATTCATCATATGTTAGATCATATGTATCATAAATTTCTTCTAAACCTTCTTCGGTAAGCGGTGTACCTAAATAGGAAGCATCCTCAAAATCAGCTAATTCAAGGCCAAAATCCGCCAGATAACCTTCATAATCTTCCAATTCCCAATCAATGGATTCTAAAAAACTTTCCAATTGAGTGTCATCAGCATCAATAGCGAATGCCTGGGAAGGTAAAAGGCCAATCATAAGTACCAGTGCAAAACATACAGATAATAATTTCTTTTTCATCCTTCATCCTCCTGTAACTATACTATATCTTAAGTATAAAGCGTTTTAAGACGAAATTCCATGCTTATAAGAATAAGGTAAAAAAAATAAACCGAAAGTCACGAGTCAAGAGTAAATTTGCTTGTTCGATAAATTGACACAAAGATATTGACAAATTATTGAACAAAAGGCATACTATAATTAAAGGAGATGAGATTCATGGAAATTAACAAAAAATTATTAAAAGGCTTGTCTCTAGTCTGCGGGACATTAATTACAATTGGTGCAATAATGTTTATATACGGTTACTTTGTAAGCGCTATACCACTGGTGACAGCTATAGGTATCGGCTTAGCAGAGGGCGGCACATTTATCTTTATTATGGGGTTGTTCCTTGTTGCAGTGGAAGAGAATATTAGGAGAAAGAATCAAAATCAGAAGCAGTTATAGTCGGTGAAAAGTTGATAGTTGAATGTAATAAAAAAGCTCAGGCATCGATGCCTGAGCTTTTCAATTTATTTAAAACATATATCCCCATATCATTGCCAGTAATGAACCAAGGATAGTTAACAGAGCCAGCACTACGCCATAAATTGTATGGACATAGATACCGCCTTTATCTTCACTTTCTCCGGCATGCATAAATACAACGAGCTGCACCCCTGCTTGAATAAATGCTGTAACAACAAGAATGGTTAATCCCATTGCAAAAGACATGTCAAAGAAATAGACACTTAATGCAACAACAGTAAGGAGTAGCGAAAAGATATATCCGTTAACCTGTTTTAGTGGAAAAAGTTCTTTCATGCTACATCATTCCCTTCAAGTAAATAAAGCTGAAAATGAAGATCCACATAACATCTAAGAAGTGCCAGTAAAGGGAGAATATAAATGTTTTATTCGCTGTCCGCGCATTTAAGCCATTGCGAAGGATTTGAATAATAATCATGATACCCCAGAACAGCCCTAACGTTACGTGGGCTCCATGCGTCCCGAGCGTTGTTAAGAGTGTTGCTGTAAAACCGCTTGTCTGTAATGTTGCACCTATGTGGTAGTAGTGAATAAATTCATATACTTCCACGCTGAGGAATCCAGCACCCAAGAGAAGTGTAACTACCATAAAGCCAATCATTGCTTTTACACGATTAATACGCATTGCATGGACCGCTAATCCAATCGTAAAACTACTTGTCAAGAGAAGGAATGTCTCAATCAATACCGGTGGCAATTCAAAAATCTCTGCCCCGGCGGGCCCGCTGCCCACGCCGCGGTCTACATAAACAAAATACGATGTAAACAGGGTCGCAAACAGCATGATTTCCGCACTTAGGAAAATCCAGAATCCAAGGATATTCATTCTATTGGTTTCGGTGCTATATTCAAGAGGCAGATTTTTGGAATCAAGTTTCATTACTTAGCACCTCCAAATTTCTTTTCCGTTTCTTCAATTTCTTCTTTGTGAATATGATGCCCATCATCTTTTTCGAAGGAACGATACAGCAGACAGCCAATAATACCGGCGAATGCGATAATCACTCCTACCCATACATGGAATACGAAGCAAAAGGCAAAAACAAAGAAGATACCGGCAAAAATAATGGACCAGCCGCTGTTATTCGGCATATGAATGTCCTTAATTTCACCTTTAAATAAGTCATGTCCGTTCTTCTTATAATCCCAGAATGCTTCACTTGAATTAACATTTGGTGTAATAGCAAAGTTATATTCTGGAACTGGATTATGGGTTGCCCATTCAAGAGAACGTGCATTCCAAGGGTCGTCCCCGACATTTCTTGGTGCATATCGGAAGCTGTAATAAACGTTATAAACGATCAATACGAACCCGATTGCTAAGAGCAACGCACCAAAGAAGGACACCATACTTAAAGGACCAAACCCAGATGCTTCTGAATAAGTGTACATTCTTCGTGCCTGACCGTTTAAACCGGTAATGTACATTGGGAAGAAGGACAGGCAGAAACCAATAACAATATTCCAGAATGCCCATTTACCAATACGTTCATTCAGCAAGAAACCAAACATTTTTGGCCAATAATAAATGAGACCGGCAATCATCGCGAATACAACACCAGGGATGATTACATTATGGAAGTGAGCTACTAAAAACATTGTGTTGTGATATTGGTAGTCAGCACTTGCTATTGCTAGCATAACACCTGTTACCCCGCCAATGGTAAACAACGGAATAAATGCCACAGAATACATCATTGGTGTCGTAAATCGTATCTTTCCTTTCCACATCGTCAGAAGCCAGTTAAATATCTTAATTCCCGTCGGCACAGCGATTGCCATTGTTGTGATAGAGAATATACTGTTTGCAACTGCGCCTTGTCCCATAGTAAAGAAGTGGTGAACCCATACCATAAAGGATAGCAAGGAAATAATAACCATCGATGCAACCATCGATTTATAGCCATATAAATTACGCTGAGAGAATGTAGCGATAATTTGTGAGTAAATCCCGAATGCAGGAAGTATCAGAATATATACTTCAGGGTGTCCCCAAATCCAGAACAGGTTTGCCCACATCATATCCATACCGCCGTCTCCTGTTGTAAAGAAGTTGGTAAAGAATTGACGGTCTAATGTTCCCATTAGTAAAGCAATTGTCAATACAGGGAACGCGAACACGATTATAAGGTTTGTAATTAATGCAGACCAGGTAAACATTGGCATTTTCATTAATGTCATACCAGGTGCACGCATTTTCATAATTGTAGCGATAAAGTTAATTCCCGTCATCAAGGTCCCGATACCGGAAATTTGCAGTGCCCAGTTATAGTAGTTAACCCCGACATGTTCACTGAATTCTGTTCCTGCCAGCGGATAATAGTTTGTCCATCCGGCATCTGGTGATCCTCCGACAACGAAGGAAATATTAAATAGCATAGCTCCAGCGAAATATAACCAGAAACTGAGCGCGTTCAAACGCGGAAAAGCAACGTCCCTTGCTCCGATTTGAAGCGGAACAACAAAGTTCATCATACCGATAATAAATGCCATTGCCATGAAAAAGATCATAACAACACCGTGTGTGGTGAAAACTTCGTTATAATGCTGTGCATCTAAGAAGGAATTATCCGGAACAGCAGTTTGCAGCCGCATCATAACAGCGTCAGCGCCACCTCGGAAAAGCATTAGCAATGCTGAAATAATATACATAATTCCAATACGTTTATGATCAACTGTTGTTAACCACTCACTCCAAAGATAACCCCATTTTTTAAAATAGGTAACACCGAGAACAATCGCAATACTTACAAGTCCAATTGCAACGATGGACGCATAAAGCATTGGATCATCATGGGGTGGAATTGTAAATCTATCAAAAAAATCCATTATGATAAAACTCCTTTCTAGAGCTTAGAAATATTCAGGCACACTCCAGGAGTGTGCTGCTAGCCAAATAAATGACTTAGTGGTGGTGATGTTCGCCTTCCTCTTCTGAATCTGAGGAACCTCCGTGATCATGAGGGCTGTTTTCTCCTTCAGGCGCAGGTTTAAATTCCTGGTGAGTACCATTAAAAGTCATTTGTCCTAAATGTCCAGGCTCTAATAATTCTTCAAATTTCTCTTCTGTAAGCGGATCGGCAGTATTATGAATATCTTCGACCCAAGAATCAAATTCACTTGGAGCGAGCGCAGTTACTGTAAATTCATTCTCTGCAAAACCTTCTCCATTAAAGTTGGAGTTTCTTCCCATATATTCTCCAGGCTCTTCTGCAACAACATTCAAGTAGTTTGTCATATCAGCCATCGCATATTTCTGCCCTGCAAGCTGCGGAATCCAAAAACTTGAAATTGTTCCGTGAGAATATAAACGGAATTCCACATTTTGATTTGTTGGGATGAAAACATAATTTACTGTTTCAATATCCTGCTCCGGATAACTGAAATGCCATTTCCAGTTAGAAGATGATGCGTAAATAACGACTGGTTCATCTTCAGCATATCCTTCCGGAGGACTTTCCACTTGATGCGTTGAAATAGTGGAAACAACAGATAAAAAAGCAACAATTAGAATTGGAATTGTGACAATAATCCCTTCCACATATTTATTGCCTTCAATATGTGGAGGTTCATAATCAGGATCTTGTTTTGATGCTCTATATTTAAATAAAATAACTGTTAGCATTACTAGGACAACAACAACAATGAAAGACATTGTAATGATAGATAACCAAATCACATTTGCAGTTGTCTCTGCCTGGGGACCCTTTGGATTAAGTACGAGTAATGGTTCACAGCCTGCCAGTAATCCGGCAATACCTGTTAAAATTGCTAAATAGGCCCACTTTAACTTCATGTTAATACCCCTTCCCTTGATTGTGTATAAGATTGTCTGGTTTTTATCGAAGTGTAACCGGCTGTAAGACTCCAACTTCAAGAATTGAGAAGAATTAAAGGCTCTATATGGGAGTTTAAACAGCCAGTAACGGCCCGATTGGTTCAACTATCATTCAGCGGGGATGAAAATCCTCCGCCGAATGAAGTTTCACTTTATTAAGAGGTTGTTCAAAGAAAATTGGAAAATATTCTTTCGATTATTGAACACACAATTAATTTAGTATAACTCTATAGCAGAAACAATATTAATACTGATGTAAAGAAATTACAAGACATTGAGAAACACTTCACAAAATGTTCAAGAAAACTTCTACATATTTTTGAAAAGTGTCGAAAAATGTCGAAAAAAACTTGACAATAATAAAAAATGGTAGTATGGGATTTCCCATATTCTGTTGGAAAATTTGTACGATTAAATAATAATTCATGATAGTAAAAAATCATGGAATAAGGATTCAGTTTATTATTTTGTTATTATTGAAGGAGTATGTAAAAATATCCGTATAAAAATATACGCAAAAAGGTTTAAAATGGAATATGATATAATGACATGAAGGGGGAGTCAGTATGGATCCACTAGATATTTTAATAGATTTAGAACAATTACTTCCTTATTATAAACCAATTATCCGTGCAGACAAGCAGCTGATCAGCGGCTATGAAGTAATTGCTTATTTTTTAGATGAAAATGGCAGAAAGCAGCGTTTGGATTGGCTCTTCGATGATACTTCTATACCGGATGAATTTCGTCTGGAAGTTAATCAATACATTCATCAAAAAGCGATTGAAAAGAAATTACAGGAAAATTATCCAGGATACCTTTCTTTTTATTATGATGCGGAATTACTCGTTCGTGATAATGGTGAAACATTCATTAATTTACTTCATGATTATCAAGAAAATGGATTAGATCTGAATAAAATAATTCTGGAAATTAAAGATATTTGTCTGACCGGCAACATGGATCAGCTAAATCATATCATTAAATATTTAAAAACTTTAGGAGTTAAAATTAGTATTGAATTAGCTTATCCGAATGGCAGTTTAAATCAATTAGCTATTTTACATCCTTCTTTTATAAAAGTAGATACATCATTTTTAAAGGATGATTTCCTGCCGCATTTGTATAAGGATGTTTATTTTGGTGTATCGATGCTATCCAGAAAAATAGGTGCATCTCTATTATTTAAAGGAATACGTTCTTATAATCAATTGAACTTTGCCTGGAAAAGCGGGGGAGAATATTACCAGGGAAGTTACCTGACTTCGCCGCAGCAGGAGTTTATTGAGGAAGGTTGCTGTAAAAGTAAATTAACCGAGTATTTTAGAGAATTCGTAACCTATGAACAACAGAAGGCCAAAGCGCAATTTGAATTATTAGATTTAGTTCATGGAACTATTAACGGGCTTTTGTCACAGGTGAGACCAGGAAATGATGATGCCTGGTTACTAAAGCTTGCTAAAGGCTGTGAAGATTTTGTATTTCGTATATATATCTGTAATAGCGTTGGATTACAAGTATCAGCAAATGTAGAGAAGGATAGTCAGGGGAATTGGATATTATTACAAGAGGGAATGCATAAAAATTGGAGCTGGCGTCCATATTTTTTCGAAAATATTATGCGGATGAATATTGAAAAAAAAGGAATTTTATCTGATTTATATACAGATATTGAACGTTCAGAGCTGATTAGAACCTATGCTTATCCGTTGTCGCACCAGCGCTATATATTTTTTGATATTCCTTATAGTTATTTGATTGAAAAAGAAGGCTTGTTATAAATAAAAGGGTTCTGTACATACAACAGGACTTTACAAGCCGGAATAACTTTGTGAAAAAGAAATATGAAAATCAAATGGAAGTATGGTTCGTCGGGAGGTTGCAAAATGAAATTAATTCATACAGCAGATTGGCATTTAGGTAAGCTGGTACAAGGAGTGTATATGACTGAAGACCAGGCGTTTATTCTGGATCAGTTTGTTGAGACGGTAGAAAAAGAGAGTCCAGATGCAGTTATTATTGCAGGAGATTTATACGATCGTGCCGTACCGCCAGTGGAAGCAGTTGATTTATTGGATAGAACTTTGGGCAGGATTATTAATCAATTAGGTATACCTGTCTTAGCGATTGCGGGGAATCATGATAGTCCAGGCAGACTTCATTTTGGCAGCCGGCTGATGAAAGAAAATGGCTATCATATTATTGGGCAATTGTCGGAAAATCGAAAGCCGATTATTCTTTCAGATGAATTTGGTGAAGTACATTTTCATCTTAATCCGTATGCGGATCCGAGTGTGGTGAAAGCCTTGTTTCAAGAAGAGGATATCCGCAATCATCAGGATGCAAATGCTTTTCTGGTTAATCGCATAAAAGAAAATATGGATCCGGCAGCGCGTCATGTTTATGTTGGACATGCCTTTGTAACTCCTTTTGGCGAGACAGAGGAAAATACAAGTGATTCTGAACGTCCCTTATCCATCGGCGGTGCAGAGCATGTTGATGCACATCTGTTTAAAGATTTTCATTATACGGCTCTGGGGCATCTCCACCAGGCTCATCATGTATTAGAAGAAAAAATCCGATATTCCGGGTCAATACTGAAATATTCCTTATCAGAGGAACATCATAAAAAAGGATATTTAGTAGTGGAATTGGATGAAAAAGGGGAAATTCAGGTGGAGAAGAAGCTCCTTATTCCTAAACGGGAAATCCGTTCTTTAAAAATGAAGATGGAGGATATTTATAAACAGCCGCGAAGTGAAGATTATGTATTTGTGCAATTACTGGATGAGCTGCCGGTATTATCGCCAATGGAAAAGGTACGTTCTATTTTTCCAAACGCCATGCATGTTGAAAGAATCAGAACAACAACAGGTGCAAATAATTACACAGAGAATCAGGCTCCGAAGACGAGCTTAAGTGAAATGGAATTATTTGATGCTTTTTATCAGGAAGTGACGGAGAAGGAAGCATCAGAAGAAATTAATCAAATTATGAATGAATTATTTCAAGAAATTCAGGATGCAGCCAGTGAACGGAAAGCATCCAGATAAAAGCAGGTGAAAATAGAATGCAGCCATTACGACTAACATTAAATGCTTTTGGGCCTTATAAAGAAAAAGAAACCATTGACTTTGACGAGCTTCAGGGGAATACACTTTTTGTGATTTCAGGGAAAACGGGAGCAGGGAAGACCACGTTATTTGATGGAATAGCTTTTGCATTATATGGGAAAGCAAGTGGATCTGATCGGGAAGATCAACGCATGCTGCGCAGTGACTTTGCAGATGAAGATATACATACATCGGCTGAGCTTGTTTTTCAAATACAGGATAAAACATATCGTATTTTTCGTCAGCTTGGTCATGTTAAGAAAGGGAATAAAAGTAAGACTGGAGATAAATGTGAATTTTATGAAATACGAGAAGAAGGGGAATTTCCCTGTGTAGACAGGCAAATGGTAAGTGAAATTGATCAAAAAGTAGAAGAGATTATCGGTCTGACACCGGATCAATTTAAACAAATTGTAATGCTTCCACAAGGGGAATTTCGTAAATTACTTACTTCCGGTACAGAAAACAAAGAAGAAATATTAAGACGCTTGTTCAAAACAGAGCATTATAAATATATGAATGAACTGCTTAAAGAGAAGAAAGCAAAATTAGAGCAAGAAAATCAGCGTATTTTAAATCGGATGGAGCAGCTGCGTGCGCAAATTTTTTCTTTGGAGCTTGCGGATGATTCTGATATACATGAACTGGCAAGCAGAGAGCATGTTAATGCAAATCAGATTATTGAGGTACTGGAATTAGAATTGAGAAAGAATAAACAGACTATCGAAGAAGTGGACAGTTTCTATAAAGAAGCAACAAAGCAGCAGGAATATGTTCAAAATCAATTATTCCATGCAAAACAGGTTAATGAGAATTTTTCTGAACTGGAGATGCATCAG
Source organism: Oceanobacillus sp. FSL W8-0428 (assembly GCF_038004405.1). Classification (NCBI taxonomy): domain Bacteria; kingdom Bacillati; phylum Bacillota; class Bacilli; order Caryophanales; family Bacillaceae; genus Oceanobacillus; species Oceanobacillus sp. FSL W8-0428. The sequence goes on along the minus strand of NZ_JBBORB010000001.1, from coordinate 4,683,408 downwards.
AATCATTTCACATCATGGAAAGAACAAGCTAAAGAAATGGATAGATTAAAAAGTGAAGTGTCTGCGGCAGAGCAGGCAAAGTTGATTATTCCATATGAACATCAGCTGAAAGAAGCAAGTAAAGAGTTCGAAGAAGGTGACAAAGCGCTGCAGCAGCTGGAAGCACAACAGACAAAAATGGAAAATCAAAAACAGCAGGCAGAAGTTGATTTTAAAAAAGAACAGGAAAATGCGGGAGAACGGGATAAAATATCAATAGAAGTAAATCGTCTGGAAGGCTTTTTGCCTGTTGTAAAAGAATTAGAAGAAAAAAAAATGGAGATTCAGAAACTAGATGCCCAATTAAAGCAGGGAGAATCACAGTTAGATAAATTAAAAGAGCGCCATGAGTTACGCAGTAAACAAATCGACCGCCTGGAAAAAGAAGAAGAACTGTTAGATAAAGATTCAGATAAGCTGGAGGCAGTAAGGGACGAATTAAGACTGCTCCGCGAGCAGGCAATGCTGATGAAAAAATATAAAGAAAAAGTAGTGCAAATACAAACAGGTGAGGCAGCCTTAAAGAATAAAGAAGCTGTTTACCTGAAGGAGAAAGAAGGCTATAAACGGCTGGAACAAGCCTGGTTTGCTAATCAGGCACATGTATTAGCTGTGCATTTGCATGATGGTGAGCCTTGTCCGGTCTGTGGCAGCTTAAAGCACCCATCGCCAGCTGCAACAAAGGAAGCAGAAGTCACCAAAGAGGAGCTGGAACAGTCAAAAAAACGGATGGATGAAAAAGAAGCTGTTTGGCGGGAACTTGCTGCAAATATAAAAGCTTATCAATCAGAAAAACAAGCATTAGAACAGGAGCTTACTCAGCACGAATTGGAATTTTCTAACCCGGAGCAAAAATATCAGGAAATCGTTGAGAAAGGGAAGAAGAAAAAAAGCGAGGAAGGTCGTCTGGAGCAATCTAAAGCACGCTTAACTGAATGTAAAAAAGAATTAGCAAGGACGCGTCAGGAACAAAAGCAAAGTGACACTGCTGTTAATGAACAAAGTAGCCGGGTCAGTCAGCTTCAAACTGATTATCAAAGTAAGAGGGCGGTTTATCAGCAGCAATTCACCCAGATTCCAGAGAGCTTACGCATTCTTTCCAAATTGGAAGCTGAAATCAGCAATTTAAGAACCAAAAAGCAACAAATGGAAAAGCGCTGGACAGATGTGCAGGAAAACTATAGAAACGTACAGGAAGCATTTACAAAATGGACGGCTGACGTGCATAACCTGCGAGAAAATCATATAAAACGGAAACAGAAAATAGACAACTTAGAGAAAATCTTTCAGGAGAAGTTAGAGCAGGCAGATTTTACAGAGCTGACATATCAGCAAGTAAAGTGGGATGAATCTACTTATGAGTCTGTGAGAAAAAGGCTTGCTGATTATGAAAAACAAGGCTATCAATTAGAAAAACAAATTTCCGAACTTAAGAAGAAGCTGGAAGGAAAATCAAAACAAGATGTATCGGAGATAGAAACTGTCTTAGAAAAATGGAAGCAAGAAACAAAAGTCAATCTTGAAAAGCTGCAGCAGCTGCAGCAGGAAAAGAAGGACATGACATTTTATATAAACCAGTTACAGGAATTTGATCTTCAAGCTGCAAATGTGGAGAAAAAGCGGATGGTAATAACAGATTTATATGATACTCTGCGGGGACAAAATCCCAAAAAGATATCTTTTGAACGGTATCTGCAGATGGAGTATCTAGAGCAAATTATTGAGGCTGCAAATCTGCGCTTAAACGATCTTTCCAATGGACAATTCTATCTGACGAGAAGTGACCGCCAGGAATCACGTGGAAAACAAAGTGGACTAGGATTAGATGTCTATGATCAATACACAGGGCAGACCAGAGATGTAAAAACATTGTCTGGAGGAGAAAAATTCCATGCCTCTCTTTGTCTTGCACTTGGTATGAGTGATGTCATTCAAAGCTTCCAGGGGAATATTGTTATTCAGACAATGTTTATTGATGAAGGCTTTGGATCATTGGATGAAGAATCCTTGCTTAAAGCGATTGATGCGCTTATACAGCTGCAGCAATCCGGAAGAATGATAGGTGTTATTTCGCATGTGCAGGAGCTGAAGGATGTTTTTCCGGCAGCGATAGAAGTTCATAAAACAAAAGAAGGATTCAGTAAAACAGAAATAATTGTTAAATAAATGGCTCCGTGATTAATCTGCTAAAAGATAAAATAACGCTATTTTGTTTGCTATTTAAACAATCCTTGTATTATCATTTAATTATTGTATTTTTCGACAATAATTGTTTTGGATTGACATCTGAATAATTAAGAAATATATTGCCAAGGAAATATAATGGCTTCTTCCCGATATGATATTGTTTTACATCTCGGGAGAATTTTTATTGCACCAAGTATATAAAGTTTTGATTTACTGAAAACGCAGGATATGAGCTTTTTAAAGCAGCCTCATATTAGTAAGGAGAAGGGTAGGAATAATAGTGAAGATTGGAATCGATAAACTAGGGTTTTATGCACCGCATCTGTATGTAGATATGAATGATTTAGCAAAAGAACGGGGAATTGATCCAGGTAAATTTACCGTTGGTTTGGGACAGGATGAAATGGCTGTTCCACCAGTGACACAAGATCCAGTTTCTTTAGCAGCTAATGCAGCGGAACAGATTTTAGATGATGAAGATAAAGAGAAAATAGATTTGGTTATTTTTGGAACAGAGTCTGGAGTAGATCATTCCAAATCAGCTGCTGTTTATATACATCAATTATTAGGTTTGAATCCAAGGGCACGCTCGGTGGAGCTGAAGCAGGCTTGCTACGGTGCAACTGCGGGAATTCAAATGGCAAAAGGGCATATTGCGCTTCACCCGGATAAAAAAGTTCTTGTATTAGCTTCTGATATTGCACGTTACGGGTTGAATACCCCTGGTGAATCGACGCAAGGCGCTGGTGCAGTGGCTATTTTAGTAAGTGCATCTCCAAGATTACTGGATCTGGAAAGTGAAAGCACATATTATACAGAGGATATTATGGATTTTTGGAGACCGGTATATTCCACAACAGCGTATGTGGATGGGAAATACTCCAATGAACAATATATTGCTTTCTTCCAAAAAGTATGGAAAGACTACCAGGAGCAAACTGGTAGAAGCTTAGAGGATTTTGCCGCAATAGCTTTTCATTTACCATATACAAAAATGGGCTGGAAAGCACTGCGTACAGTGATTGAGGATGCACCTGAGGAAGTACAGGAAAGGTTAAAAAATAATTATCAAATCAGTACGAAATATAATCGTAATGTAGGCAATATCTACACAGGCTCTCTTTACCTCAGTCTGATTTCATTATTAGAAAATCAGGATGAGTTAAAAGAAGGAGATACGATCGGTTTATACAGCTACGGTTCTGGAGCTGTCGGTGAATTCTTCTCCGGAAAACTGCAGCCGGACTATAAAAAGCATCTGCAGACAGCAGAGCACCAAGCAATGTTTGCAAATAGAAAATGTATTTCTGTAGCAGCATATGAGAAAGTATTTGAAGAATCACTTCCAACAGATGGCAGTGAGAAACAGCTGAATATTGATGAAGATCCGGCAAAAATCTGTTTAGCCGGTGTAAAAGATCACATTCGCAGCTATGCAGCTAAATAGGAATATAAAATCTCCCGGGCAATAACTTTTGTCAGGGAGTTTTTTTGTTGAAAAATAAAAAGTGAATGTGAAGGAAACGTATTTTTATCAGCTTATATTCATTTTATATTCATTCAAATAGGTGGAATTGATGATTTCAAGATGTATAATTGGGGTAGAGTGAAGCATATCATGAAAGTTGGAGGGTATTCTAATGACAAAAAGTAAAGAAGTTATTGAAGTAACGAATCCGGCAACAGGTGAGGTAGTGGATACGGTCTTAAAAGGTGGGGAAAAGGAGGCTGAGCAAGCTGTTGATAAAGCATACGAAGCCTTTCCAGCATGGTCGAAACAATCCGTCTATGAAAGAAGTGCTTTATTAAATAAATGGCACAGACTTATTGAACAGCATGAATCCGAATTAGCTGAAATCATGACAATGGAACAAGGAAAACCTGTAAAGGAAGCAGCCGGAGAAATTCAATATGCCAACAGCTTTATTGCCTGGTACGCAGAAGAGGGAAAAAGGCTCTATGGCGAAACAATTCCTGCAACAGCGAGAGATAAGAGAATTGTTGTCACCCGTCAGCCTGTTGGTGTCATTGCAGCGATTACACCATGGAATTTTCCAGCCGCAATGATTACCCGCAAGGTTGCACCGGCATTGGCAGCCGGCTGTACGGCAGTTGTAAAACCGGCGAGCGCCACACCTTTAACAGCTATTCGTCTGCGCGAGCTTGCGATAGAGGCAGGAATTCCAGAGGGCGTGCTTCAAATTGTAACAGGAAGCTCCAGTGAAATTAGTGATGCCTGGATGGAGGATACGCGTGTTCGGAAAATATCATTTACAGGCTCGACAGAGGTAGGAAAATTATTAATGCGAAAATCTGCTGATACTGTGAAAAAGATTTCTCTGGAGCTTGGCGGCCTTGCTCCGTTGATTGTTATGGAGGATGCAGACATTGAAAAAGCAGTAGATGGAGCAATTGCTTCTAAATATCGTAATGCGGGGCAAACCTGTGTCTGTGCAAATAGAATTTATGTTCATGAGTCTATTGAGCGGGAGTTTGCAAAGGCTTTTGCAGAAAAAGCAGCACAGCTTAAAGTAGGGAATGGATTAGAAGAAGGAGTAGAAATTGGTCCTTTAATTGATCAGTCAGCAGTTGAAAAAGTGCGGGAGCATATTAAGGACGCTCTGAACAAAGGAGCAGAAAAACTGTTAGGTGATGAAAAAGCAAATGAAGGTTTATTTTTTGCTCCGACTGTATTAACTAATGTAAATGATGAGATGCTGTGTATGCAGGAAGAAACCTTTGGCCCTTTGGCTCCGATCACCACGTTCGACTCCAAGGAGGAGGTTATTGCACGTGCTAACAATACTCCTTATGGATTAGCAGCATATTTATTCACGGAAAACCTCACTACAGCAATTGAGGTTGGCGAGCAATTAGAGTATGGCATTGTGGGTATTAACGATGGAGGACCTTCAACAGCACAAGCTCCATTTGGAGGATTTAAAGAGAGCGGACTCGGCCGGGAAGGCGGTCACCACGGAATTGATGAATATGTTGAGGTAAAATATCTGTCCATTCAGCTATAATCCGCATCTGAAAATGTATGCAGTAAAATGCTTGTAATTGAAAATAACTATATATTATTTCTAATTCCTGAAAAATATCTAAGTGCAGGCAAGTATCTTTTACAGACTGAATCTTTGGCTTCAGAAGCCGGGATTCAGTCTGATAAAGCTTATCAAATGAAATAGAAGGTAAATGTATTTGAATCATTTTACTTTCAAATTCACAAGAAAAAACGGTGTTTTATTTCCGTGACACGTTTGAAGGAAAGCTGTATACTACTTCTAGAGAGGTGCAGGTGAATGGAATTTAATATTGGCCCCAGGATGTTAAAGACAGGGCTGGCAGTAACATTAACATTATTAATTACAAGCTTTTTTGATATGGAATATGCTGTTATCGCAGCGATTGCATCTGTTATAGCAATGCAGCCGTCTATTATGCGCTCATTTAATTATATTAAAGAAGTAGTTATTGGAAATTCTGTCGGAGCAACGCTCGCCATCTTAGGGGTGTTTTTACTCGGAAGTCACCCTATTTCAGTCGGGGCAGTTGTTATATTATCAATTGCAATTAATATCAAGCTGGGCTTGACCAAAACAATTAATTTAACGGTTTTAACCATTGTCAGTATGATGGTAGCAAGTCACGGAGATCATATTAATTTTGTGTATATTTTATCCCGTGTATCTCTGGTAGCCATTGGGGTGCTTTCTGCTTTTATTGTTAATGTATTTGTAAATCCCCCAAACCATCAAAAGATTCTGTTTCAGATGATTAAGGAAGCCAGTGAGAGCTCTCATTTTCTTCTGCGGGTTATTCCGAGCAATACAATGAGTGTACCGCAAATTCGTGATGAAGAAAGAAAAGTGGAGAAGCAAATAAATAAAATAAGAGACTATTTTGATATTATTACAGATGAAAAAAATAGATTATTTATTCGAAAACGAAGATCGTTTTTCCGGAATATTGTGATCTATAAGCAAATGATACAGGTATTACGGAAAAAGCATACACTGATTGTAGAGCTGGAGAAAAATTTAAAGGAAATTGAACAAATGGCAGCCGGTAAATCCTTCTTGATTAAAAAATTGGTCAGTGAAATCAATAACTATAGTGAAAATGTCTTCCTTATGTATGAAGACCGCATCGTCTTGGACCGAGATTTACAAAAAGAGACAAAACAGGCGATGGGTGTAACGATTAATAATTTAATTGATGCATTGCAGGGTACAGACTATGAAAAATGGCATTATGTTTTTCCTGTTGCGAATAGTATCGTAGAACTTTTTTATGAACTGGATAAGTTGGAAAAATATGTCCGTAAAAAAGGATTACATGCAGATGGCAAAATATAAAGCATAGATATGAGACGAAGGAGATTGTGACATCGCAGTCTCCTTCGTTTTATGTTTAAGGAAATATAAAACGAAAATTCATTTCGCAAGAGCTTTTGTTCTTCCTCTATAAAAAAGTTTATCTGCGGTAAATTTTTGCTTGTCAATACCAGGAAAATAGGTATATTTATCTCCTGTTTTGTATATAGTAGTAATACTATATATAGAAGGGGGAGTATCAATTTGGTACGTTTTTTATCTCGTCATGAACTAGAAAATCTTTATTATATGTATGAACGGTATGAGGAAACCTACCAGACTTTACAGCAAAGCAAACAGGAGCATATCCCGGAAGATCTGCGGATACAAATAGAAGAACAAATGAAAATTGTTAAAAAGCAGCAGCATCAAATGCTTTCTTCATTAACATAAAAAATCGTGTAGGTAACTCTATCTACACGATTTTTATGGATTTTATTATTTTTTATTTTGAAGGTTTTCCTTTATATAATCAATAAATTCATTCGCCTTTTGTGTTGGAGCATTTGTGAATAAACTAACAAAGATGAACAGTAATGTTGATAGAATAAGCCCCCATAGGCCAGAAGCTAGTCCGAACGGTTTTGCCTGCAGCAGCTCTAAAATCAGAACAAGGGTACCGGGGATGATGGTACTCGCTAATACAGCAGCAGCTGTTCCTCTTTTCCAAAAGAATGCGCCGATAATAGCCGGAACAACAACGATTAAGCCGGCAGAGGAAGCAACGGATAATACTGCGATCAAATCCAACTGCAGTTCTGCGAATAAATAAGCCAGCAAGGCAATAACAGGAATAATAAATTTTCCAATCTTAAGCTGCACGCGATCTGTGGTATCCTTGCGAATATTTCCATATACGTCTTTTGCAAACATAGATGATAATGTAAGCAGTATAGAATCAATGGTTGAGACTGCAGCGGCAATAATACCTACCATTACAATAACAGCCAAAACAGGCGGTATTGCTGATGAAGACAGTACAACAGGTGTTGCTAAATCAGGATTATCCAGGCCTGGCTCCAGTAAGAAAGCGGAGTAACCCCAGAATATGGATACAAAGGTATAAATCAATCCAAATATCATAAATCCTAACAGCATATGCCGCATGCTTTTTAAAGAAGCGGGCATAAACAGACGTTGACTGACTTGCGGATTGGAAATACTAAAGAAAAACCATGGTATGGTTAATCCAATAAATGTTAAAAAGCTAAAATAGCCATTACCAGGCACTGTCAGCATTTCAGGATGATTAGTTTCCAGCTGCTGAAAGAATCCTGCGAAACCGCCTAACTCATGAATTAAAAAGAGGACAACCAAAGTGGATCCGATAATCATAAATAGCGATTGCAGAGAATCTGTCCAGGCAACGGAGCGCATTCCGGCTATATAAGCAAATATAATTGCTAAAATGACAGCGATAATTACCCCGCTACTGAAAGAGATTTGCTGGTTTGATACCCCCTGTAGTAAATATCCTACACCAGCCAGCTGTACGGCGCTATATGGGATGAGAAAAAGACAGTTACTAATAGCAATTGCAATGGCCACAGCTTTACTTTGATAACGATCACCAATCATTTCAGAAGGTGTAATATATCCATATTTTTTGCCCACAATCCAAAAACGCGGACCAAAAAATGAGATTAACGATACACCCATTAAATAAATTAATTCGAAGCCTAGTGCACCGATACCGCCACGATAGGTAAGTCCTGCTAATCCGACCAGCATAAATGCACTGTATGTAGTAGCACTATAGCTTAATGCAGAAACAAAACCTCCCATTTTTCGGTCTCCCAGGAAATAAGCTCCCATATTAGTCTGTTTGCCGGTCCGTGATAAAAAAGCGATAAAAACAGATACAGCAATATAAATTCCTAATCCCCACCAAATAAGCGACACGTTCATTCCTCATTGCCCCAATCTTTTGTCAGTATTGTATTGCATGCGATTACAATTAAAGTTAATATCAACCAAAAAAGAAAGCTTCCATACCATTTTTCAACGTCTTTAAGAAGTGTAAATGGAATAATAAAAGCAGCAAGAACAATAATTCCAATAATAATCGCTAAGCTTTTTTCCTTCATGTTAATACCTCCATTTATATATGTGATTCAATTCACAAGAAAAAGAATGTGAATTCGTTAACAATCATAGCAGATAGTTCATAAATTTGCCACATTTTTTTGTGAATGTGAAAATATAATTTTTAAACTGCGATTTTCCGAATGGTGAAAGTAAACAACGCTTAAATGAAAAAACAGCTAAAACCTGACTTCTGGTAAAGGGATAAGGAAAGCTTTAGCCAAAGAATAGGGGATTAGTTATATGTGTTTAAACCGTACATTTTGATTCTTATGACAGCGTTTGCGAGATGTTGATTTATCAGATAAACTTAGAAGAAAAAAGGAGGATTAAGATGGAAACTTTACAGGTTGGCAGAGCAAAGCTCACTTGGCTGAATGGGGGCGTAACACATCTGGATGGCGGATCTATGTTTGGTGTAGTGCCAAAGGCGTTGTGGGAGAGAAAATATCCAAATAACGAAAAAAATCAAATCGAGCTGCGTACAGATCCTATTTTAATGGAGTTGGATGGCTCTTATTTGCTGATTGATTCAGGAATTGGATGGAATAAATTATCTGAGAAACAGAAAAGAAATTTTGGGGTGTTGGAAGAAACGAAATTAGAAGCATCTTTACTGGATTTGGGGCTTACTGTTGATGACATTGAGATCGTATTAATGACACATCTTCATTATGATCACGCGAATGGTTTAACAAAGCTTACTGATGAAGAAAAATATGAATCTGTGTTTAAAAAAGCAAAAATTTATGTTTCTCAGGTGGAGTGGGATGAGATGCGACACCCTAATATCCGGTCGGTAAATACGTATTGGGAGGAAAATTGGAAGCCGATTAGTGAACAAATTTGTACCTTTACAGATGAAGTGGAAATTTTATCAGGATTAACGATGGTCCATACCGGCGGTCATAGTGATGGACACGCTATTATTCGGTTCCAAGATGATAAGGAGAGCTTTTTACATATGGCAGATATTATGCCGACGCATGCACATCAAAATAAGCTCTGGGTTCTTGCATATGATGATTACCCTGTCCAATCCGTATTACAAAAAGAATACTGGATGAATCAGGGCTATAAAGAAAATGCATGGTTTACTTTTTATCATGATGCGTATTTCAGGGCAATTAAGTTTAATGAAACAGGAGAAATAATAGATCAGATAAAGCGTATGCGCTACGCTTATAAATAAACGGTAGAGTGAAAATAAAAGGAGCAGCAATCTCTAAAAGAGAAAGCTGCCCTGAATAAGCATTGTATTAAACGGCTGCTTCTGTATCTATAACTGCGCCGGTTTCTATGTCTACGTAGAAATCAAATTGTTTGTTAGCACCATCAATATTTCTGGTTACTCCACCGCGGTACACATCGTAAAGCAGACCGTTTCTTTCTAATTCTTCCGGTTTCATGTAAATCCAGGAGCCGCTGATAGGTCCATTACGTTTAAACATTTCTTTTGCATGATTTAATGCTTTTTCTGGAGTGATTTTTGTTTGATTACTTACTTGTTCACGTGCAATATATCCGATAGCAATACCGATTGCTGCTGCAAGTAATACCTTCTTTTTGCTCAATTTATTCACCTCTGTTTTAGTAAGATTCAATGTCTGCTATATGTGTAGTATATCGTAATTTGACGGAGAAATACAAACAATTGAACATAAATACTGGAAAGAGTTTCACTTTTTCGAGTATACTTGCAGTAGTGTTAATACAGTTTTTTAGTCGATGCAGTAATATACTTAGGAGGCTTTTTAATGAATAAAGAAACGCTTACATTGTTTAAGAATTTAACAGAATTACAGGGCGCACCAGGTAATGAGCATGCCGTTCGTAATTTTATGAAACAAGAACTGGAAAAATACTCCGATGAAATTATTCAGGATAATTTAGGTGGAGTATTTGGCGTGAAAAATGGTAAAGGGCCTAAAGTGATGGTAGCAGGGCATATGGATGAGGTCGGCTTTATGGTGACACAGATTACGGATAACGGAATGCTCCGCTTCCAGACATTGGGGGGCTGGTGGAGTCAGGTTATGCTGGCCCAGCGTGTCCAGGTGATGACAAAAAAAGGGCCGGTTATTGGAGTTATCGGGTCTATTCCGCCGCATTTACTGACAGATGCACAACGTGGCAAGCCGATGGAGATAAAAAATATGTTAATTGATATCGGAGCGGATGATAAAGAGGATGTAGCACGTATCGGTGTCCGACCAGGAGATACTATTGTTCCGATTACGCCATTTGAACCAATGGCTAACAAGAAGAAAATCCTGGCGAAAGCTTGGGATAATCGTTATGGCTGCGGCTTAGCCATTGAGCTTTTAAAAGAACTGCAGGGAGAAACCCTTTCAAACCAGCTTTATTCTGGTGCAACTGTACAGGAAGAAGTAGGTTTACGTGGAGCTCAAGTGGCAGCTAATATGATAAAGCCTGATATTTTTTATGCTTTAGATGCTTCGCCGGCAAATGATGCATCCGGAGATAAGAAAGCATTTGGACAATTAGGAGAAGGAGCTTTATTGCGTATCTATGACCGTACGATGATTACGCATAAAGGTATGCGAGAGTTTGTACTCGACACAGCAGAATCGAATAATATTCCTTATCAATATTTTATTTCTCCAGGCGGTACTGACGCTGGTCGTGTCCATTTATCTGGTGATGGAGTCCCTTCAGCAGTTGTCGGAATCTGCTCAAGATATATTCATACATCAGCATCCATTATTCATGTAGATGATTATGCGGCTGCGAAAGAATTAATTGTTAAACTTGTTAAAACAACTGATGAGACAGTTGTTTCCGGGTTAAAGCAGAGCTGACAAAATGCAGCAAACTGTTATTATAGGCTCGAAGAATCCGACAAAAGTAGAGGCTGTAAGAAATGTCTTTTCTAATTTTGAGGTGAACTCACTGGAAGTTCCATCGAATGTTTCTGTTCAGCCTTTTTCAGATGAAGAAACACGAATTGGTGCGATTAATCGTGCGAAGGGGTGCATATCAGGCGAGGCTGGTTCAATAGGAATCGGTTTAGAAGGAGGAGTAATGTATGTAGATGATACATTATTTCTCTGTAACTGGGGAGCATTGGCTACAGCAGACGGAGAACTGTTTACAGCAAGTGGAGCAAGAATAGCTCTTCCAAAAGAATTTGAAAAAGAACTTAAAACAGCTGGTGAATTAAGTGTTGTGATGGACGCATATACAAAAAAAGAAAATGTCCGCAGTCATGAAGGTGCGATTGGTATTTTTACAAATAACCTTGTGTCAAGAGAAGATATGTTTACACATGTTGTACAGCTTCTTAAAGGACAGCTTGATTTTGCAAATAAATAGTTAACAATAAAAAAACAGGCCTTCGGGCCTGTTTTTTGTTAATCACCAAAATTTACTTATTCGTAGATATACGCAATAACATCTAAAGCCTGCTCTACAGATTCTACGGTAATATTTGCTTTATTTGACAGCTCTTTTAAAGGATGAATTAATTTCTCTGGGCGAATAATAATCGTTGGTTTTCCTAAAGCTATAGCAGTGCTTGCATCCATGGCAGTATTCCATTGCTTATACTCTTCTCCGAATAACGCAATAACAAGATCTGATTTCTGCATTAAAACCTGTGTTCGGAAATTATTAACACTTGAAGCAGCATCATCGCGATAAAAATTACCAGGCTGTTTTCCTAAAATTGCCTCACCAATATCATCAGAACGATCATGATTTGTTTGCGGGGAAACAAATGTTAAAGGAAGCTTTTTTTCCTCGGCAAGCTTTTTAACCTCTTCTCTCCAATTATCATGAATTTGTCCAGCCAGATAAACAGTTAAATTCATTCCAATCCCTCCCAATCAATGTTATCTTTATAGTAAATGTTTTTTTAAATCTTGTTAAGTTATTTGATTACTTATGACAAAAGGTTTTTTTGTGAAAATGTTATTTGTGTCGAAGAAGAAATAACAACCTATGATAATTAATGTAACTAGCATAGTGTAATCTTGAACGATTGCTAAACAGATTTTCTTCAGGGAAAGATGAAACAAGGTAACTTGATTGAAAGAAAATGGGCAGCAAGCTATTATAGAGAAAGAGAAAGGGTGTTTAAAATGAAAGAATTACAAAATACAGAAGAATTTAATGCGTATATTCAGGAAGGACCTGTTGTTTTTTTATTTACTGCAGGCTGGTGTCCGGATTGCCGTGTGATTGAACCGGTATTGCCTGAAATAGAAGAAGCATATTCGCAATTTGAATTTATTGAGGTGAACCGGGACAATTTTATTGAACTGTGCCAGGAGTATGATATTTATGGCATTCCAAGCTTTCTTGTGTTTGAAAAAGGAGCAGAGCTTGGCCGGTTTGTTAGTAAGGATCGAAAAACGAAAGAAGAAATTGAATCCTTTTTAGAGGATGTTCAAAAAGCCCAATAAAAATGACACGGCGATAAAAGGAACTTCTACTAATAACGCCCACGTCATGTGGGCAACGCAGAAGCCACCGCATCCTGCGGAAGTGCGTTGACGAATTTTTTCCGATGGGACTGCGATTACTCGTCCCACCAAAAGCGTTACTCACGTATTGTTAGGCATAGAGGAACTTCTGTTGTGGACAACACAGAAGTCATCACGTCTTGTGAAAGTCCGTCCGGAAAAAATTCGTCGCCTTGAACTTCTTGGCCCTGTTTATCGGACTTTTTGAACACGCACTTTTAGAGGGGCTTTCTAAATAAACAAGGAGGCATTTTTATGGCAAAAATGACCAGCATCAAGATGAAGCATCTGCTGGAGGATGAATTGAAAAATCCCGATTATCGGATTGTGTACAAGCGTGATGATGATGCAGTGCGAATTGAGTGGAAAGAATCAAAAGAAGGAATGACGGTTTCCCTGCCTAACTTAATTGCTAAATACAATGAGCGGGGTATGGAAGCTGTCGATGAAATTGTGGAGCATGTTCACGAAGCTCTGAAAATCATGAATCAGACACAGCATTTAAAAGGAATGGAGAAACAGATTTTTCCAGTGCTGCGTTCTCCTTCTTTCCCAACGAAAACAAAGGCAGGAAAAAAGCTTATTTTTAAGGATCACACTGCAGAAACAAGGGTTTTCTATGCACTTGATTTAGGAAAATCTTACCGCCTTATTGATGAAGAATTATTAGGGGAAGAAGAATGGACTAAGGAAAGGCTGGATGAAATAGCGGCTTTTAATATTCGTTCTCTATCTTATCAGCCCAAAGTGGACCAGGTAGCAGGAAATGATTTCTATTTTCTCGCAACACAGGACGGTTACGATGCCAGCCGCATTTTAAATGAAGCATTTTTAGAAGAAATGCTTGCGAATGCAAAAGGGGAATTAACCGTTGCTGTACCACATCAGGATGTTCTTATTTTAGGTGACATTCAAAATAAAACAGGTTATGATATTTTAGCACAGATGACCATGAAGTTTTTTGCAGATGGAAGAATTCCGATTACTTCTTTGCCATTTGTTTATGAAAATAAAAAATTAGAGCCAGTATTTATATTGGCGAAAAATAGACCTGAGAAAAATTAGGAGTGAATGTGATGGATGTTTTTTATAACCGCCAGGGAATCGGAGATGTATTGATTCTCCCTATTAAAGAAGGAAACCGATACGAATGGAAGAAAGAAACAAATGATGATATTACAAAAATAACTTCAATAGAGGGGGAAGTGCTTGGATATAATATCTTTCAAGCTTCCACATATTTTAATTTAGATGAAAAAAAGGGTGCCATTCCTTTAACAGAGGATTTTTTAGCAGAAATTCGTACACTTTTCCAGCAAAAAGGTATAGATGACCCCCTTGAATTTGATTTGCGTCCGAAATTTGTAGTAGGATTTGTTAAGTCAAAACTGGCTCATGAAAATGCGGATAAATTAAGTGTATGTCAAATTGATGTTGGAGAAGAAACCTTACAAATCGTTTGTGGTGCCCCTAATATTGATGAAGGCCAAAAGGTTGTGGTAGCCAAAGTAGGTGCGACAATGCCAAGCGGTATGAAAATAAAAGCATCTGAATTAAGAGGCGTACCTTCCAATGGAATGGTTTGTTCGCAAAAAGAACTGGGCTTACCAAATGCACCGCAGGAAAAAGGTATTTACGTACTAGACGATGCTTATCAAATTGGTGAAGAATTTACATTTTAACTTACAAATCCCTTGTGCCAGCAGGGGATTTTTTAACAGGTAGATCAAAGCTGAACTTTATCGCAGGAATAATGTAAATACCCGTAAAAAACTGCTAAAATAAACAGTATGAACAATTAAGGAAATGAGTGAATGCATATGTGGTGGGAGCAATGGAAAGAACGGCTCAAAAACATATTTACAAAAGAAGTGGAAGTAGAAGAATTAATTGAGGTTGAAGTGGAAGACTCTGAAAAACAACCAAATATCCAGACAAAAATGACATACCATTATCCTTCCGGACGAACATTTAAGTTTCCGGTAATTCCTGATACTGTTGATCAAAAGAAAGAACAGCCAATTGACAAACAACCAAGCTACAAAAGAAGAAATCAAGAAATTGTACAGGAAAGAAGAGAAAGAAGGCAAATCAGAGAGAGCAGAGAAAATAGAGAGAACAAAGAGAACAGGCAAAGAAAAGAAACCATTTCAGATAAAAACTCAAAGAATCTCCGTACATTGCCAAATCAAAGAAGAAAAGAACCTTCGCTGCATACACGTAATAAATTGCAGGAAGAAAATAAAACGGGCAGAAAAGTTTATAAGAAAAATCCGGATGTTCCTTTTCAGCCGACTGAGGTTCCATCCCCAATTTACGGTTTTCAGTCAAGAGAGTCTAAATTACTTCATGAAGTGCCTGCTTATCAAAGAAAAGAAACGAACTATCAAACAGATTATGAAGCAGCCGCTGCTATAGAAGATACAGCTGTCCATTCTGAAGCACTGGCGAAAGAGCAGGAGATACTGCTGTCATCAAATAATGCAATATATCATTCTGAGGAAGAACAAACTGATTTATTGAAGGAAGAAAGTAAATCAAACAGCTTCCAGAAGGATAGTTCAGCAGAGGATACAGAATTAGAGCAAATAAAAGAAGAAGAGCAGGAAGTCAGTACTGAAGAGGATACAGAAATAAAAGAAACAGCTGATCAGGAAAAAACTTCCATACAGGAAAAGGATGCTCAATCTCAAAAAAGAAATCCAATTCATACAACAGCCGGTAACCAAAAACCTGATTATAGTAAGCGAACCAATACTGCAACGGCTTTTAATGTAATGATGACTCCGCGGGATAAAAAGAATTTACATGAACAGAAAAAACGTGAGGAAACATTTCAGAGATTGCAGGAAGCACATCAAAAGCGGGAAGGGGAGCTGCGTAAAGCAGAAGAAAAAATCAACAAAGCACATGTTGAAAACACAGTACCTTCTAATACAATTACTGCTACGCCTCTTGAGCAAAAAACGAGAGATGTTCCTTTACATTTATTAAATGATCCTCCTGTTAAATCCACAGAAGAGGATGAGGAATGGCTTGAAGAGCAGCAAAATCTGCTGGAAGAAACATTGAAGCATTTCCAGGTAAAGGCGAAGGTAGTGAAAGCAACGCAGGGACCAGCTGTAACACGCTTTGAGGTGCAGCCGGAGATGGGTGTGAAGGTTAGTAAAATAAAAAATTTGGCAGATGATTTAAAATTAAATATGTCTGCGAAGGATATTCGTATCGAAGCACCTATACCGGGAAAAAACACTGTAGGTATTGAGGTTCCTAATCTGCATCCTGAAATGGTAGGGATCCAGCGTATTATTGAATCAGATGATTTTAAAGACAGCCGGTCTCCGTTGAGTGTAGCCCTAGGTCTCACGATTGAAGGGATGCCCAAAGTAATTGATATTAATAAGATGCCGCATGGTTTGATTGCAGGAGCTACCGGTTCCGGTAAAAGTGTCTGTATCAATACAATTCTAGTGAGCTTAATATACAATGCCAGTCATGAGGATGTAAGGATTCTTTTGATTGACCCGAAAATGGTTGAGCTGGCTCCATATAATGGTATACCTCATCTTGTTTCGCCTGTTATTACAGATGTAAAAGCTGCTACACAAAGTCTTAAATGGGCTGTAGCAGAAATGGAGGATCGTTATGACCGTTTTGTCAATGAAGGAGTAAGAGATATTGGCAGATACAATCAAAAAATGATGCGTGAAGGAAGAACGGATAAAAAAATGCCGTATATTGTTATTGTCATAGACGAGCTGGCAGATTTAATGATGATGTCTCCACAGGATGTCGAAGATGCAATCAGCAGAATTGCTCAAAAAGCAAGAGCTTGCGGTATTCATCTTCTGCTTGCAACACAGCGTCCATCAGTAGATGTTATTACAGGTCTGATTAAAGCAAATATACCTACAAGAATTGCATTCAGTGTATCTTCTCAAGTAGATTCACGAACCATTATTGATTCCAGTGGTGCAGAAAAATTACTTGGAAAAGGAGATATGCTTCTTGTAGAAAATGGAGCTGGTAAAAGTGTTCGTTTACAGGGCCCGTTTGTGTCCGATGAGGAAATAGAACGTGTTGCAAATTATGCAAAATCAATGGCTGAACCACAGTATCTGTTTGAACAGGAAGAGCTGTTAGAACAAATACAGATAGATGAAGAGGAAGATGACCTCTTAGATGCTGCTATCGACTTTGTATTACAACAGAATAGTGCAAGCACGTCCTCCTTGCAAAGGCATTTTAAAATAGGCTATAACCGTGCAGCAAGATTAATTGACTCATTAGAACAAAGAGGAATTATTTCTGGTCAAAATGGAAGCCGTGCGCGGGAGATTTTAATTACAAAAACACAGAGAGACAGTATGTAAGCTGTCTCTTCTTTCTTGATGCAAGAAAAAAGTGAGCGAAAAAAGTTGCTATAATTCTAGAAAGTTACTAAAATATAAAGGGAGCTTTTTAAAAAGGGAAGAAATTTTGAGGCAAAAGCACATCTGATACATTATCTGTATAGAATGAGATATAGGCATTCAGTTATGCAGAAATAGTTTTTTTCTTTATAAGAACGGTCAGTATTCTTACATTTGCTTTCAAAAGCTTTGAAATAAAAAATTTTGCTTTAAAATAAGTAATTTATTTGTTATAATCCATTGAATGGGATAGCGGTTACCCACACCATGGAAAAAAATGCTAATAATTATAGACAAAATGACATGAAAATGAATAGATGAAAAAACGTTGGAGGTTCGTTTTATGACAACTTACCATTTTATAGGTATAAAAGGTACAGGGATGAGCGCATTAGCGCAAATCCTTCATGATTCAGGTGAGAAGGTACAAGGATCAGATATTGATAATCGTATCTTTACACAGGTCTCTTTAGAAGAAAAAAATATCCCTATCTTTTCTTTCTCAAAGGATAATATTAAATCAGATTACACAATTATTGCTGGAAATGCTTTTCCGGAGGATCATGTTGAAATTAAAGAAGCAAAAGAGCAAGGCTGCAAATTTTATTGGTATCATGAATTTTTAGGAGAATGGTTAAAACAATACACAAGTATTGCTGTTACGGGTGCACATGGGAAAACAACAACTACAGGTTTACTATCGCATGTTTTAGAGAGTGCTTATCCTATTTCTTATTTAATTGGAGATGGGACAGGACGTGGACATGTTGATAGTAAATATTTTGCCTTTGAAGCATGTGAATACCGCAGACACTTTTTAAGATATGAGCCGGATTATGCGATTATGACAAATATTGATTTTGATCATCCAGACTATTTTACAAGCTTAGATGATGTTGTAGATGCTTTCCAATCAATGGCTGACCGCGTGAAAAAAGGAATTGTTGCCTGTGGTGATGATGAAGAGCTGCAGGGTATACACACAAAAGTACCAATTATTTATTATGGATTTAATGAAACAAATGATTTCCAGGCAAAAAATGTTGTAGAGACAGAGCATGGTACGGAATTTGATGTGTTTGTTCGAAGCACCTACTATGAACATTTCTTTATTCCTACATTTGGTAACCATACTGTTTTAAATTCACTTGCAGTCATAGCAATATGCCATTATGAAGGCTTGCCGGTAGAATGTATGAAAGAAATAAGTACATTTAAAGGGGTAAAGCGCCGTTTTACGGAGAAGGAAATTGGTTCTCAGGTTGTAGTGGATGATTATGCGCATCATCCTAAAGAGATTGCGGTAACAATTGAAACAGCGCGGAAAAAATATCCCCAAAAGCAAGTGGTTGCTATATTCCAGCCGCATACATTTACGCGGACAAAAACATTCCTGCAAGAGTTTGCAGATAGTCTGAATCAGGCGGATAAAGTATATCTATGTGATATTTTTGGATCGGCGCGTGAACAATCCGGTCAATTAACCATTGAAGACTTACAAAATCTTATTCCTGAGAGTGATATTTTAAATTTAGAACATACAGAGGTACTACAAGAATATAAAGACAGCGTGTTAATTTTTATGGGTGCTGGAGATATCCAAAAATTCCAGAAATCCTACGAAAAAACATTTGCATAATAAAAAAGCAGTGAACTCTGAGTTCACTGCTTTTTTATTATGCAAAGTTATTTTATGAGGAGGTAATATCGAGTATATAGTATCTCAATTAGGAAATAGAAATCTGCCTTAAAGGCATATAATATTTATTTAACCTTAGCCAGTAAATAAGGTTGGTGTTGTATTTAAACAGAAAAATAAGATACAATAGAAATAAGGATTAAATCTTTTTAAGAGGAAATGTAGTTTATTCTTAGAAAAAGCAGGGTAAGAATAAATTATGGCACAGATTGAACTGGCATGAAATGTGGTTTGGCTGAAGCAGAGCTGCTTCTGAGAAATGATTCTGCATCCATCATGCATACTTTAAAGAGGTAAATAATTGTGCTTTTCCGTAGAACGGGTATAAACAGGGAACGTGTACTGTTTGCTGCATTATATCTGGCTGCTCGGACAACCTTTTTAAGAAGTACATACTTATCCCTTATAAAGCTTTTAATCGGCACAGACGAATAAGGAACAAAGGAGTGATAGTATATGGAAGTTATCCTCTATAGTGCACTGGCGATTGCCATAGTTGCCTTGCTCATTTTAATGGTCTATATGGTCATTTTATTAGTTAACACTAAAAAAACGATGGACGAAGTTCGTAACACCTTAGGTAAGATTAATCATCAAGTGCAGGGAGTTGCCGGAGAAGCAACAGAGGTTGTTGAGAAATCTAAAGGACTTGTAGATGATTTAACTCAAAAATCTTCTCAACTTGATGGTTTAATTCAGGGAGCAAAGGGAATAGGTGATACAGTAGAGGACTTTAATAAGTCATTACAGCAATTATCCAATATTATTTCTAAGCACTCAAAAGAGGATCAGGAAAAAGCTGCTCAGGCAGTTAAATGGGGCGCTTCGATTTTTGAGTATTGGAATAAGCGCAAAACGAATTCTAATTAAATCTCAGGAGGTTATAAAGATGGCAGATAATCAAATTAACACGAAGGATTTTATTATTGGTACACTTGTAGGGAGCTTTGTAGGGGCTGCTACCGCATTATTACTTGCACCGAAATCAGGGAAAGAACTGCGCGGGGATATTAATGATGGAGCAATTCAGGTGAAAAATCGTGCCACTGAATTAGCAGGAACAGCTCAAGAAAAAGGATCAGAATTAAAAGACAAAGCATACTCGGCAACTTCTGATTTAACAAAAAAAGCTGTGGATGTAACTTCAGACTTATCAAAAACAGTTGCGAGTAAATCTCAGGAAATTACAGAAAACGTAAAACAGAAAACAGCTGATTTAAAAGGTGCTGTAGAAGACAAACTAAGTGATGCTCAGGATAAAGCAGAAGATTTAAAAGATACTGCTGGAGACAAGCTGGACGATGCAAAAGATAAAGCATCTGACTTAAAAGAAGAAATATCAGATAAAATAGAAGATGTAAAAAAAGAGGCTGCAGATAAAAAAGCAGAAGCTGAAGAAACAGTTTCTAAAAAAACAGCAGAAGTAAAAAAAGAAACAAAGCAGGCAGCCAATGAAGTGAAAAAAGAAGTAAATAAAAAATCATAATACTTAAAAAAACATTGATGAGGAAAATACTCATCAATGTTTTTTTGAATAAATTTTCCAGGTACAATAGTACAGCTCAATCGTTTCCACAAGGAAAACATACAGTATTTATACCCTTAAAAGCGGAAACGTTCAATATCTTATTTCCAGGCATATCCAAAAAAAGAAGCTTCTTTTTTCCGATTTTCTTTAAGAATTAAAATTTTACATTAATTAAGTGGTGACAAATAGAAAAAACTTAGCTATAATGGTCTCTAATTATTCTAAATGATTAAGAGATTTGAGGAGAGTGTAAAATGAGTAATGAAATGGAGCAGTTAAGACAGCAAATGGACAAGGTTAATCTGGAAATACTAGAATTGATTAACAAGAGAGCAAGTATTAATCAAGAGATTGGTGATTTAAAAACCAAGCAGAGTATTAAACGCTTTGATCCAGTGCGTGAGCGTGAAATGCTAGATAAAATTAAAAATAATAATAGTGGTCCTTTTCAAGATTCGACCCTTGAACATATTTTTAAAGAAATCTTTAAAGCTAGTCTTGAGCTTCAGGAAGAAGATAACAGCAAAGCACTCTTAGTATCCAGAAAAAAACAGGCTGAAAATACAGTGGTTGATCTGAAGGGTGAACAAGTTGGAGCCGGTGGAATCAGTTATGTATTTGGTCCTTGTGCAGTAGAAGGATATGAGCAGGTAGCTGCAGTAGCTGCTTCCGTGAAAGAAAAAGGATTAAAATTGCTTCGTGGCGGAGCGTTTAAACCTAGAACCTCTCCATATGATTTCCAAGGACTTGGAATAGAAGGGTTAGAGATTCTGAAAAAAGTAGCAGATGAGTATGATTTAGCTGTTATTAGTGAAATTGTAAATCCTGCTGATTTAGAAAAAGCAGTAGATTATATTGATGTTGTACAAATTGGGGCAAGAAACATGCAAAACTTTGAATTATTGAAGGCTGCAGGAGATGCTGGCAAGCCTGTACTATTAAAACGCGGATTATCAGCAACAATTCAAGAATTCATCAATGCGGCAGAGTACATCATGTCTAGAGGAAACAGAAATATTATGCTATGTGAACGCGGAATTCGTACATACGAAAAAGCAACACGTAATACATTAGATATTTCTGCGGTACCTATTTTAAAACAAGAAACACATTTACCTGTTTTCGTTGATGTAACCCACTCAACAGGCAGAAGAGATTTATTATTGCCTACAGCAAAAGCAGCGATTGCTGTTGGAGCAGATGGTGTTATGGCCGAGGTTCATCCAGACCCTGCAGTTGCGTTATCTGACTCGGCACAGCAAATGGATATCCCTACTTTTGATCAATTCTTTAAAGAAATTAAAGATGTTGAAAATCGTTTGAAAAAATAATAAAGACTATTATAAAGACTACCTCAAAAATTAATGGTATAATTTTTGAGGTAGTTTTTTTAAAGAGTAAGAAAGTATAAAATGCTGAGGATAGCCGCTCCAACGGTTTTCATGGGGCGAGTAATCTTAAGCCCCATCAAAAAGCGTCGCTAGAATTATCTTCATTTCTTTGAAAGAAAGCAAATGAAACATATTTCTTCAAAGATGGGAGCGGATGTTGTCGACTCCTGCGGGAAAAGCAACAGGTGAAGTCCCCGCGGAAAGTGGTCTTCTTTCGAGGAGGCTGAGGCGTTGCCCGTGGAAAGCGACTTCCCGTAGCGGACATCTCCACGGCAAGAACATCAGTATTTTAAAGACCAAATGATTTTCTTAGTTTTTCTAATGCAAGAAAAGAGTATATCTATAAATAATGTAAAAGGTTTTCAAAGGTACAGGTTTGGATATAATAATAATAAGGTATGTTATACTAAGAGGATATCCAAAGTACCCAAATGATAAGCGGCGAATTTCTACGTTGACGTGACTTTCTTGCTTCTAATTTGGATACTTTTTGGACACTTACTTAAGTGTATTTATGAAAATTTTCATTTTGTTTTCATGAAAACTTTGTAATTTTTTTCATGGTAGCGTATGATATATAATTAGATGCAGCATTAGTTCTTGTTTAAATTGAATTTTAGGAGGTAGATAAATATGACTGTTACAATTTATGATGTAGCAAGAGAGGCAAATGTTTCAATGGCAACTGTATCACGGGTTGTCAATGGAAATCCAAATGTAAAACCAACAACAAGAAAGAAAGTATTAGCAACTATTGAACAATTAGGATATCGTCCCAATGCAGTTGCTCGTGGACTGGCAAGTAAGAAAACAACAACAATCGGTGCTATTATTCCTGATATATCTAATATTTTCTTTTCAGAGCTCGCTCGCGGAATAGAGGATATTGCAACGATGTATAAATATAATATTATTTTAAGCAGCTCTGATCAAAATAAGGACAAGGAAATAGAATTAATCAATACGATGCTCGAAAAACAGGTAGATGGTATTCTATTTATGGGCGGAAATATAACAGAAGAGCATATTCATCAGTTCCAGACAAGCTCTGTTCCGGTTGTACTTGCTTCTACGTATGATCCGACAGATACCATCCCTTCTGTTAATATTGATTATGAGCTGGCTGCATATGAAGCTACTAAATCATTGATTGAGAAAACAAACCAGCTGCCCGCTTTAGTAGGGAGCCAGGCAGATACAAGTGTGAATACGTTAAAAACAAATGGATATTTGCGTGCATTGAAAGAGTCTGGTATGGAGCCAAATGAAGATTACATTTATAAAGGTTCTTATGCTTATTCTACTGGTATAGAAGCAATGGAGCACTTTTTAAAATTAGAGAACCGTCCGGCGTCTGTATTTGTTATGTATGATGAGATTGCTTTAGGCGTTATTCACGGTGCACAGGATAATGGACTGAATGTACCTGAAGATATTGAGGTATTTGGATTTGATAATATCCGCTTGGCAAGTATGGTTCGTCCGAAGCTGACAACAGTTGTTCAGCCAACGTATGATATTGGTGCAGTTGGTATGCGGCTTCTGACAAAGTATATGAATGATGAAGAAGTAGAAGAGAAGAACGTTGTATTGCCGCATCGTATGGAGTTTAGAGATTCTACGAAATAAAGTATTCTTAAAAAGACAAAGCAGTTATGAGATGACATCTGATAATCTGCTTTGTCTTTTTCATAAGTAATTTATAATGCTTAGCACTATGAATACTTACATGCTTAAATAATAGCAGTATATTTAAGCATGTCTTCCAACAATAATTTATTTTTCTCCGTGATTTCCGCTTTCCTCGGAATATTCGGCTGAATATCCGTCCCGTCCTGCCAGCTTGCAGGAAGAGTGACAGGAGATTCCTGCTGCCATTTTTTTAGCCATGTTTCAGGTAACGGTCCCTTGCATGGTATACCCGTTTTCATCACATTCCATACCTGTCCCCAGGCACGTGGAACAACACGCCACATATCATAACCGCCGCCGCCGACAGCCAGCCATCTTCCATTGCAATACGTATCAGCGATTTCTGCAGCAATAGCAGGTATCCTTTCAAACGACTTCATAGTTCCACAAAGATGAGTTAAAGGATCAAGACAGTGGCTGTCAGCACCGTTTTGAGTCACAATAATATCCGGCTTGAAGAATGCAGCAATTTTTCGTAAAGCAGTTTCATATAATTCTAAGAAAGATCCATCCTCTGTAAATGCATCAATAGGTAAATTAAAACTGTAGCCATGTCCACTTTTTATTCCTCTTTCACTTACATTGCCTGTACCGGGAAATAGATAGCGTCCCGTTTCATGTATGGAAAAGGTGCATACATTTGGATCATCGTAAAAGCCCGATTGTACGCCGTCCCCATGGTGGGCATCTGTATCTACATAGAGGACTTTTAGATCCTCCTGTTCACGTAAATATTTAATAGCAATCGCACAATCATTATAAATACAGAATCCGGAAGCTTTCCGCTGGAACCCGTGATGCAGTCCGCCGCCAATATTGGCTATTTTTTTATAATCTCCATTTAAGATTTTATCAACAGCTGTGAGAGTACCTCCGACTAATTGGGCGGAAGCCTGATGCATATTTGAAAAAATAGGAGTATCCTCTGTTCCCAAGCCATATTCCTGTGCCCGATCTTCTTTTAAATCCCCGTTGCCGGCTCTTTTCACTGCTTCAATATACGATGCATCATGAAAAAGTGCAATCTCGTCATCCGCAGCAATACGCGGCGTAATTAAATCCTCCGTTATTAATGTGGATTGCTCCTCCAGCAATTCTTTGGTAAGCAGAACCCTTTTATGATTAAATGGATGATCTGCTGAGAATTGATAATTTAAAAAATCTGGAGTATAGATAAAACCAGCCTTTTTTGTCATTTTTTCGGCTCCATAATATTATTTGGCCAGAGCAGTGTATAACCAGCTTCCCGGAGATCATTAATAATTGGCATAGGATTTAATGTTTTGACACGAAAGACAAGTATTTTATAGTCAGGGTCTTTATAAGGATAGAGCAATACAGAAACAATATTTACGTTATGATTTCCGAAAACAGCCGCAACCCTTGGAAGCTCACCAGGTCTATCAGGCACTTTTACTTCAATGAGAGAGCTCTGTTCATGCGTTCCAGTTAACTGAATTAATTTATAAAGCATATCTTTTTCTGTCACAACACCAACAAGCTTATTTCGGCTCACAACCGGCAGACAGGCAATCTCTTTATCATAGAAAATATAAGCAATCTCTTCCACAAAATCCATAGGATGAATGGTGATAACAGGGCTTGTCATGATGGTCTGGATTTCTTTGTTGAGAATGTGGAAGTCACTTGTATCCAAAAAAGTAGATGGACTTGCATCTCTGACATCACGATCAGAAACGATGCCAAGAATCTCCATATTGTCGTCAACGATAGTAATGTGTCTAATTTTATGTTTTTCCAGCAGCTGCAGAGCTTCATTAATCGTTGCTGTTGGTGGAAGCGTTATCATATTTCGGTTCATTAATTCTTCAACCAGCATGGTAAAATCCCCCTTCAGTTATATCTCTTTTAATAATGGTTTACTCCTAAAAAACGCATCTTATCAAATAACTCAATCGATTTCTGTGGAACATTGCTTCCAATTCGGACCATTAAGCAGTTAGCAGGGTGGGAGTTGATCTCAGGCTCGTCAGTAGGGGCAGGAAGCAGGCCGCCAGCAGCCATCATCTTTTCCATCACTTTACGATAATCCCAGATACTTAATTGACTGTAGTCAAGGTCCCAATGCCAATAATATTCCGTTGAAATAACAATATAATTTTCCATATATGGATCCTGCATAGATTGACGGAGCAGTGTAGATCCGACACCGCCGCCGCGATATTTACGGATAATTTCAATTGCTCCCAGTTCAATTAAGTCCTCCATTTGAAATTTGGACCATCGTTCTAATGGGTCAGGGTGCAAGTACGTCACATACCCAATAATCGTATCCGTGGTACGGGCGATTAAAATCCGTGCTTCTTTTAATTTTGAAATGTCCAAGAGAGCTTCAAATTGCTTATCAGCAGGACGAAATGCAGTTAATTCCTCATGAAAATGATATTGTTCCAGCTGTGAGCGCGAAACAGGCCCTTCAATTGTTAATACTCCTGCATCTGTTTCTAAAAGGATTGAATCAAATTCCTTTGTATGTTTCATCCATTCACCACCTTTATGAAATACAAAATGCTCTTACCATCTATTATACAGAAAATAGTTACGTTTTTTAGTATTTTTTGATAATTGCAGGAAACGGATGACAAAAAAACTTCAAACTATCAAAGAACCTCTTGATAGTTTGAAGTTTTACTCAAAATATAATTTTTTAATCATCATCGCTTGAGCCGGATGATGACATACTGGCGGGAATACCTATTTTCAACCATTTATCAGTTTCTGTTCTTGGATAGAGCATTGAAAAGTCGCCCATATCATCGTAGCCTTCTTCTCTCAGCCAGTCAGGGTTAAACATAATTCCATTTCCTTTACTGAATGAGCTTCCGCCATCGTCTGATTTAAGAATCAGCCTGCTGCCTTTTATTAAACTGTTATCTTCTTCCGTAGGTACATAGCGCGAGTCAAATAAATCTGTTTTGACAAGCCCCACCTCTTTACATAAATCAGATGGCAGCTTTCCTGATACTGCACAATAGCTTCGCTCGACAATGCCGTCCGGCCGCTCAAATCGCTTCTCTGGTGTTACTAAAACCGGATCGACCTTTGCAGAGGCATTAATTAATTCTGTCCACAGCTTCATATTACGTTGACTGTATGTGAGATGATAAGGATGATCAATCGATGCCGGTTTTTCATAGCCAATCCAGGTGCCGAATGTGACGTTTGGATTTGTCGCAACAAACCAGGCGTCATGATAATCGTTGGATGTTCCCGTTTTTCCTGCCCAGTCAACATTTGTATTTTGAAGCTGGGAATTAATATAATTGGCTGTTCCATTATCAATAACATCACGCATCATATCTACAGTCAGATAAGTCGTTTGTGGAGAAAATACCTCCACAGGATCTGTTTCATGCTCATAAAGGACATCGCCCTCAGCGTTAGTAATTTTATCAATCATATAAGCATCTGCAAATTTGCCGTTATTGCCAAATGTAGAAAAGGCATTAACGTTTTCTTCTACCGACATACCATAGTCCATAGCTCCAATAGAGAGAGAAGGAATAGTATGATCGCTTTCTGTTAAAGAAGTAACACCCATCTTTTCTAAATATTTAGCAGCAGGATCTTTATCAATGATTTTCAGATACGTATCTACAGCCGGAATATTATATGAATTTGCAAGCGCAGTGCGTGCGGAAACAATTCCATAATTCCCTCCGCCGTAGTTTCTTATCGGAGGGCCCCCATTTGGAAATGACTGTGGATAATCTGCAATAGATGTTGCAGGCTGAATAACGCCTTCCTCCATCGCTGGTGCATAGTCAAGTAAAGGTTTAATCGTACTGCCGGGAGATCGTTTAGTATCTGTAGCAAAATTTACCTGATGCTCTTCATCAAAACCGCGGCCGCCGACAAAGGAAAGAATTTTACCGGTATTATTTTCAACCATGATAGCCCCTGCCTGAATAGGCTGTGTTACTTCGTATTCTTCTCCGTCACTGTTTGTAGCCGTATAGGTTTGGGCATAACCATAGTCTGAATAATTTTTTGCGACATCCTCCATAGCATCATACATTTCTTTATTAATCGTAGTATGGATCTGATAGCCGCCATCGCGTAATTCTTTTTCTGTGCGTTCTGCGTACTCTTTCCTTAAATCATCATCTTCTGCCAAATCTTCCTTTGTAACTCCATCTTCTTCCATCAATAATCCCCGAATAATCTCTTTCGCCCGTTTTTCCACTTCATATGTGACATAAGGATATTGATCTGTGGAAGAAGGGACAGCATCTATAAAATCACCGGCAATATCATAATTTGCAGCTTCTTCCAGTTCTTCATCCGTTATATACTCCATATCATGCATACGGTTTAAAACAGTTTTCATACGTTTAATACCAGGCTGTAAATCTTCCTCTGATTTTAGTTCTCCTTCAGCTGTAAAAGGTGTGTAAGAGGAAGGCCCCTGTGGGAGCCCTGCCAGATAGGCTGCCTGTGGAAGAGTCAGTTCGGAAGCATTAACGCCAAAAATACCCTTGGATGCAGTTTGTATACCTGCAATATTGCGGCCGGATGAATTTCTTCCGTAAGGGATAATATTTAAATAAGCTTCTATGATTTCATCTTTTGTAAAGTAATTTTCCAGCCGCATTGCTAATAATATTTCTTTGGCTTTTCGATCAAATGATACTTCGTCAGTCAGAATTTGATTCTTAATAAGCTGCTGTGTGAGAGTACTTCCTCCTGTCTGTACAGAGGAATTTAGAAATTCCTGCGCCGTTGCTCTTAAGATAGCTTTTGGCACAACACCCTCGTGCTCGTGAAAATACTCATCCTCTGTTGCGATAACAGCATCAACCAATGTAGGAGAGATATTATCGAGCTTTACTTCCTCACGATATAAATCACTTCTGATATCTCCTAAGTAAACATCATTTGCAAAATAAATACTGGACGTCTCAGAATAATTGTAAATATCATCTGCCATAGATGCTTCACTTCTCAATGGTTCATCATGGACCAGTGATGCAAAGTATCCCAGTCCAATTCCACCGACGAAAATTCCTCCGATGACACCAATAATCATGACAAATAATACAATATTCCAAACAACGTCATATGTAATTCTTGATGCCTGCTGGAGAACACCTTTTTTCCACCAGTTCTTTATAGTATTAAAAAAACGTTGCAGGTTTTCTTTCATAATCTACATTAGACCTCCTAATTCTATATTTATTATAACATAGAGAAAATGGAGTTTGGTAGTAGGATGATAAGAAAATAGTTGCACAGAAATGTTATTTGTGCTATGAATAGTATCATATAATTAAAAAGCATTGAAGGATCGGAGTAGTATTGTGAGTCCCTATTTTAGAGAACTGACGGTTGGTGCAAGTCAGCATACATTCACATGCGAATTACAATCTGGAGCTATTCTTCTTATTGACTGTTTGCTCATAAGAAGAACGGTGTAAAACATCGTTAACAAACCTTAAGTGGCTGTAAATTACAGCAACAAGGGTGGTACCGCGAATCCAACTCGTCCCTTTCTTTCATGAGAGGAGACGGGTTTTTTATTTTCTTATCTAAAAAATGGATTTATCGCAGCTGGAGCTGGCTGTAAGACTCTCCTTTAAGAATAGAGAACACTTGAACATTCTAATTATGAGACCAAACAGCAAGAGCTACAGGTGAAACAAAAATCAAGGAGGAAGAATCATGAGCATTTTACAAGACCTAGAAAACAGAGGATTAATTAATCAAGTTACTGATAGAGAAGGTTTAGAAAACCATCTCAAAAATAATCAGGTAACATTATACTGTGGATTTGATCCGACGGCGGACAGTCTGCATATTGGTCATCTGGTTCCTTTAACCATGCTGCGCAGGTTTCAGCGGGCAGGGCATAAGCCTATTGCTTTAGTCGGCGGCGGAACAGGGATGATTGGAGACCCAAGCGGGCGGTCAAGTGAACGCAGCCTAAATACGGAAGAGGTTGTTTTTGGTTTTACGGAAAGTATACAAAATCAAATCGCAAAAATAGTTGATATGGATGATACATCCAATGACAATCAGGTTATTTCCCGTAATAATCATGACTGGTTAGGGAATATGACAATTATTGATTTTCTTCGCGGTGCAGGGAAGCATTTTGGCATCAATTATATGCTGTCAAAGGATTCCGTTTCAGCAAGGCTTGCACAGGGGATTACGTTTACTGAATTCAGTTACATGATTCTGCAGTCTTTAGACTTTTTACGGCTGTACGAAGAAGAAAATTGTACACTGCAAATTGGCGGAAGTGATCAATGGGGTAATATTACTGCCGGACTGGAGCTTATCCGCCGCTCCAGAGAAAATCAAGGTGAAACAGCAGAAGTGTACGGCTTAACAGTACCTCTTATTACGACAGCAGATGGAGTGAAATTTGGGAAAACTGCTGGTAATGCAATATGGTTAGATCCAGAAAAAACATCCCCGTATGAATTTTACCAGTTTTGGATTAATGTAGATGACCGCGATGTTATCCGTTTTATTAAATACTTTACCTTCCTGTCTGATGAAGAAATTGCAGAATTGGAAAAAGAGGTGGAAAGTCAGCCGGAAAAACGCGTTGCCCAACGGCGTCTGGCAGAAGAAATGACTCGCAGCATACATGATGAAGCTGCACTGGTTCAGGCTCAAAAAATTTCTGAAGCATTATTCAGCGGAGATATAAAGCAGTTGAATGTCACAGAAGTAGAACAGGCGTTTAAGGATGTTCCTAATCATGATGTTTTGAAGGAGCCTGTCGGTCTGATTGACTTATTAGTAAATGCTTCTATTTCTTCATCCAAGCGTCAGGCAAGAGAAGATGTGAAAAATGGAGCTATCTATATTAATGGAGACCGTGTACAGGATTTGGATTACATTGTAGATGAGGCGGATCGTTTAGGGGATGCCTTCACAGTAATTCGCCGAGGAAAGAAAAAATACTACTTAATTCGTTTTCAATAAAAAGACTGTTCAAAGAGTAAATGAAAAAATAGATTTGACACTATTTTATCGTCAAATCTATTTTTTATCCATTTATTGTAAAAAAGTAAGAATAGATTATTATTTATTGTAGAAGAATAAGGCCAGAGTTCCTGGACCGGAATGTGCGCCAATCACAGAGCCAACCATTTCTATAATAATATTCTCTTCTTTCACGCTAAATTTATCCTGTATCATTTTTGAAAGCTCCTGTGCACGAGGCAGATCATCACCATGGCTGATACCAATGATTTGGTTTTCTAAATTATTGCCTCGCTTGTCCATTACCTCGATCATTCGCTTAAGTACTTTCTTAGATCCGCGAATTTTTTCTAAAGGAATGAGTTTTCCATCTTCAACATGCAGGAGAGGCTTGATATTTAATAAGCCTCCGACTAAAGCTGCGGTCTTGCTTACACGGCCGCCGCGATATAAATACTCTAAATTATCTACAGTAAATATATGCTCCATTCGTTCAGCATTTTTATCAGTTTGCGCAATAAGCTCATCAAAGGAGATATTCTGCCGGGCCATTTTCGCAGCTTCTAATACTACTAAACCAAGTCCCAGTGAAGCACATTTGGAATCAATAATATGTAGCTGTGCTTCTGGATAGCTCTCTTTGATTTCCTGCTCAACAATCTTTGCGGCTTGATACGTTCCTGATAATTCTGATGAAAAAGCGATATAGAGCAAAGGTTTTTCCGCTTCTGCATAGGAAGTAAAAATATCTTTAAACTGATTGACAGATGCTTGGGATGTTTTTGGAGTCTGGCCTTCCCGCATAGCATCATAGATCGTCTTTGGGCTAATATCAATACTGTCCCGATAGTCTTTTTCTTTTAGATGAACAGTTAATGGTATCATTTCAATATTATATTCGTTATAATAATGTTCGGATAAATCGCATGCGCTGTCAGCTAGAATGGTGATTGACATTATAATCACATCCATTTCTTTAAAATGTGTGTTCAAAAAGGTTTCGAATTAGAAGCAAGAAGACCAAGGCGACGTGAATTTTACGAACGGAGCGTATGCTTTTAAATACGTGAGTATCGGAAAATTTACGTCAACGCAGAGATTCGCCGCTTATCATTTGGGAACTTTTTGAACATCCTCTTAAAATAAGTATTGTATATCAAGTTTACGTTTAATTGAATGTTTAGTCAAAAAATTTAATAAAGGAGGCTGTTTTGTGTTTTATATTGAAGCAAAAAGGATAAGTATTGTTATAATTGGGGCATTATTAAATGCTATTTCTTTAAACTTTTTCCTTATTGGAGCAAATGTTTATGCCAGTGGATTTACAGGAGCAGCCCAGCTATTATCCAGTATTTTTAATGATTTCTTAGGTATTGGTCTGTCTACAGGTATTTTACTGGCTCTTTTAAATATACCCGTTCTTATTTTAGGCTGGGTAAAGGTTGGAAAAGGATTTACCATTTATAGTGTTATATCTGTTTTTTTCTCAACACTTTTTTTAGAAATTTTGCCGCTGGTTTCAATTTCTAATGATATTATATTAAACGCTGTTTTTGGCGGCGTTATTGCAGGTATTGGTGTTGGTATAACATTAAAAGCCGGAGCTTCTACCGGCGGGATGGACATTGTTGCAATGATTTTATCCCGTCTGAAAGATAAACCGATTGGAACTTATTTTTTGATTATGAATTCCTTGATTATTGTTATAGCTGGTATTATGTATGAGCCTGAAAATGCTTTGTACACGATGCTGACTCTTTATGTAACTACTCGTGTCATTGATACAATCCATACCCGTTATGAGAAGGTTACAGCGATGATTGTTACAAAGAAAACAGATGAGCTTCAAAAAGCTATACACGATAAGATGATAAGAGGTATTACAATTTTACCTGCAAAGGGAGCTTATACAAAAACAGATAAAAGTCTTATGTACCTTGTTATTACAAGATATGAATTGTATGATTTAGAAAGAATAATTAATGAAGTAGACCCGGAGGCATTTACAAACATTGTAGAAACTGCCGGAATTTATGGGTTCTTTAGAAAAGATTAAAAAGGTGTGTATGGTATGAAACGTTGGTATGTTGTTATTGCCGTGGCGCTGCTGTTAGCAGGCTGTGGGAATAGAGAAGAGGAAGTTATTGAACCGGCAGGTCCTGAAGACAGTGTTGAAACAGAGAATCAGACAACGGATGCAGTAATGTTTCAGGAAATTGATGTTACAGCAGAAGGAGAACAATTCCATATTATTGGTCAGGTGAAGACTTCGGCAGATGTTTTTTTCTACAGAATTGAGCAGGGTGGAGAAATTATTCAAGAGGAAGAAAGTGTAAAGCTTGAAGGGGAGGATCCAGAGGCTTTTCAAAACTTTGGAATCATGGAGACTTTTTCAGGCGATATATTAGAGCATGAGGAGCCGCCAATTGTTATTATGTATGGAAAAAACGAAGATAATAAAGAAATTAACGCAAACTTTGTACCGATAGATACAGAACAGTAATCTACAGAATAAATATGGACCTGAAATAGTATGAAAATAAGGATGCCGGATGATTAGACAATTTTTAGAAATTGTGAGTTATTCGGACTTACCTGTTATAGGAAACAATTTGGAAATTAATCAGTTAATAAAAAAAGTAGAGGCGGGGTGATCCCCAGCCTCTTTTTAATAACCAAATTTCACAAATAATTCTTCCACTTTTGGGTTAATATTTTCCCAGTCCGCGTCAAAATGTTTGTTAACTGTAATAAAATTTTGATAACCAAATACATTATCAACGTCTTCAAGCTTCATTAATTCATTTAATATTTCATGTTCACTTACATCACCGGGCATAACAGAAATACTGTTTGTCCCAGAAAAAATAACCTTATCCGATGTATATTTCATTGCGTTTGGATTCGGTGTGGGGGAAATATGTACTGCCATGTGAGTACCTCCTCATGTAATTGTTCATAAGTTCATATTAACAGAAAATCTAGAAGAGATAAAGAAAGGAAGGCTGCTTAAATTTCGAATGCCAGCCTTCCTTATAAAAGGATGATTAAATAATGATTTTTTTCATTTTAAGGTTTAAATATTCCTCTAAAAATACACTGATACCATCTTCTTCATTGGTTAAGGTTTGATGTTTGGAAACAGAGACAAGTTCATCAATGGCGTTACCCATCGAAACGCCGACGCCGGCGTAATCAATCATCTCTAAATCGTTATCCTCATCGCCAAAAGCAATAATATTTTCCCGGTCGATATTATATTCATCAGCAATACGTTTGAGGCCAACCGCTTTATTCATTCCTTTTTTTATGATTTCAATTATATTCCAGGGTGCTCCCCATTTACGATGCTCAATGACTTCAGCGTGATAATCATTTAAATGATCCCGCAGTTCCTCCACCTGTGAAGCATCTGGATGAATAAGAACGGACGTAGGATCATGTTTTAATTTTGATTTAATATCACCAATAATGTAAGGGGACTCCTCAGGAAAGCCTTTAAAGATAGTCATAATATCTTCACTGTACTGGTCTAGATAAACCTGATCCTGTACTTCTGCTAATATATTTTTCACTTCGATATCGTTGGAGATGTCAATAATCCGATGGGCAGTAGTCAGGGGCATCGGTGTGTGAATACCTTTCCAGCTGGTATCCAAAGGATGGTGTACAAGCGCTCCATTGAAATTTACCATGGGCGTTTTTAATTGGAGTTCCTGATAGTACTGAATACTGGCGCGGCCGGGTCTTCCAGTGGCAATCACAACAATGTGGCCGGCTTCTATCGCTTGAAATACAGCCTGTTTATTTCTTGCGCTTATTTTCTTATCATCTGTCAATAACGTACCGTCTAAATCGAGTGCGATTAAGTGTCTATTTTTATTTTCCATTCTGTCACCTCTCATTATGATTTTATGTTACCATGATTTGAAAATATGTAAAGTAAAGAAAAGTTAAATAAAAGCTGCTTTATTTGCGAAAGATATTACAAAAACTTTACAATAGAGGTAGGATGTTGATAAGTGAAAGGAAGCGTGTCAAAGATGATAGGAATTTATCAGGAACCAATCGGGGACATACCTTGTTTACATGTTATTAATCAAAAGTTTGTGGAAGAAGAGCGGCCGGTCGTCGTTTATTTTCACGGTTTTACAAGTGCTAAAGAACAAAATTTGCCAATAGCTTATATGCTTGCAGATAAAGGATTTCGTGTGCTTTTACCAGATGCACTTCACCATGGCGAGAGAAGCAGCGGATTATCTGATAATGAACGGCAGCTGGCTTTCTTTGAAATTGTATTAAAAAATATTAGTGAACTGGATATAATTCGTCAATACTTATTGAAAAATAAGCTTTTAAAGAAAAATAGACTCGGAGTTGCCGGGACCAGCATGGGAGGTATCACAACAAGCGCAGCACTTGTAAAATATTCATGGGTGAACGCAGCTGCTGTTATGATGGGGACACCTAAATTACAAGAATACGCTAAACAATTGCTGTATTATGTTGAGAAGAATGGCCAGTCCCCGTTTACAAAAGAAGAATTAGATGATTTATTTAAACAGCTGGCTGAAATTGATTTATCTTATCACATGGAATCTCTTCATGAACGGCCATTAATGTTCTGGCATGGAGAGAATGATAAAGTAGTTCCATTTGAGCATTCTAGCTCTTTTTATCAAACTGTAAAGCCTTTCTATAAAAAAGGAGACCATCTTCAATTTATTGGAGAGAAGGGCAGAGAGCATAAAGTAAGCATTCCGGCAATGCACCATGCAACAGACTGGTTTGAACGGCATTTGGTGTAAAATTATTCCATTACATGTTTGAGAAGGACAATATAACATGTATTAAGAAGAGAATTTTATACTAATGACAGACGGAGAATTAATCGGATGCTGTGTAAACTGTTCAGCATTCTATTGCACTTTCTGTAAAAAGAATATCGCATTAGCATACTTTTTGAACACGTACTGAAATTATGGTTTAATAGCAATAGGGAAAGGAGGATGACATATGGAAGAAGCAATGAAAGAGAATTTAATGGGTGCATTAGAAAATGTTATTGATCCGGAATTAGGTATTGATATTGTCAATCTCGGTTTAATATATGACGTGGATTTGGATGATGATGGTTTATGTGTAGTTACGATGACATTGACTGCGATGGGCTGCCCGTTATCTGCGCATATTGAAGCAGATATCAAGCATGCTCTATCAGACATTCCAGAAGTAAAAGAAACAAAAGTAAATATTGTTTGGAATCCGCCTTGGGGTAAAGAGAACATGTCTCGTTATGCGAAAATTGCCTTAGGAATTCCGGATTGATAAAAGAGAAGCTATTTTATTACTGCAAAATATAACAAAGGCATCCGCAATTTTTAAAGCGGATGCCTTCGTTTATTAAGTATTATAAGTGTGGACATCCTCTATAAGAAAATCAATACCAGGATACCAACGACTACACAGTAGTATGCAAAATACTCCAGTTTTCCGTGGCGCATAATATTCATAAACCATTTTAGAGCAAAATAGGTGGCGATGAAAGCAGCAATAAATGCTACCAGGTAAGGAGCCCATAGATAGCTCATTGCCGGATCTTTAGCGATTTCAGGAATCTCAAGAATAGCTGTTCCTAGACTTACCGGGATGTAAAGCAGGAAAGAAAATCGTAAAGCTGTTTCCTTCTTCATTCCAACAAGCATGGATGCTACGATAGTCGCTCCAGATCTGCTTATTCCCGGCGTTACAGCAATAGATTGTACGAGTCCGACAATGATGGCATCTTTTGTTGATAAATCACCATCCTGTTTACGCCCGCGCAGATTACGGATAATCCAAAGAGAAAGTGCTGTAATTAATAATGTGATACCAACTACGTTTGTACCGCTTAATGCCTCGCCCAGTGCATCACCGAATAATACGCCAATAACACCCACGGGAATGGTGGCAATGACGAGATAAATAACAAACATAAAGTCACTTTTAACGGTTTTATCCCCTTTGAATAAGAATTTCCATGTGTTAACAATTAGACGCACAATATCTTTGCGGTAAATCAGCATAACCGCCAGAAGGGAGGCAAAGTTTACAAAGATTTCAAAAGAAAGTCCTCTGGCTTCAATATTGAATAGTTCTCTGACAATGATTAAGTGTCCGCTGGAGGATACCGGAATTGGCTCGGTAACTCCCTGAACAACACCAAGAATTAAATACTGAATCAGTGTCCATAAATTACTTAAAGCATCCATTTTTTATACCTTCCTTTATTTTTTCTTCTATGATTGTACAGTTATTTTTTAAAATGGACAAAGCTGAAGTACAATCAATTTACAAATGCCGTAGACTTTCATTTTAACCCTGCATTCTATTAGGGATAAAAGCTTAAGAACCGGCATCCATGCATTCTGTTTTTAGAAGCATGTCCTTTTATGTAAATATGCTACAGAGTATAGACATAGAACTTTCATTTAACAAATAAGCTTCACAAATGTTTTTTAGAAATATAGAAACCCCTTGTCGCATATATTTAGACAAGGGGTTTTACTTACTCGGTATCTTCTTTCAAAACAAAACCGGCTAAAGCAAAAACAGCTAAAACAAAAATTCCCGCTAAAATAAGTGCATCACGTATAACAAACGGTTCTGCACCCATGCTTGTCAGTACATAAGAGACTGCTAAAGAAATTGCGACAGCCCAAAAAATAGTCATAATATAACGCATAAGTCCACCTCACTTTACTAACTTGTCTAAGACACATTATAAATATTATTCTAACATGAAAAGCTTTTCGTTGCTTTAAACATTCTAAAAAATTCATGAAAAATTAATATTAATATAAACTGGCTGGTTTTTAAATTTTACAGGTATAGCTGTTTGTAAAAATTGTGATGCTGTTTCTATTAGAATTTGTTCAAAAAGGAGCAAACTAGAAGCCTATCTCTATAAAGGAGTGTTTTTCCATGCGTATATTAGTTATTCCCCATAACCATTGGGTTGGTTACCATGTGGTGACGAGGTTGTTGGATGAAGGCTGTCAGGTTGATGGCATCCGGGATACAAGAATTGATACTGGGCTGGAAGATTTTTTTGGTAGGAACAGTCATTTCAAGGAAATAGATCAGATAGCAAATCATTATGATCTTGTTATTATCATTGATGGTTCAGAGATAAAGAATATAAAACAAAGTGCTGAGAAAATACTTTACATTCAAACAGATTCCAGCCTGAAAATTGTATCGGATAATGCAGACAGTTCCGTGATTTCAGCGCCTTATCTTATTGGGGAAGGCATGGAAATAGATGAGGCCGGATTAGTCATGGATGGCACACATATTCCTTATGCAGATAAAGGATGGGAGGATAAAGCCATTTATATTAAAGATTTTTTAAACGTATTTATGCAATGGATACAAATGACTCATTTGCCTAAATTAATTGAAGTAACTTCAGTTAACAATAACTTAACAAACACAAAAGTTGAAAAAAAACAGGTTCTGCTGGAAAATAGAAATATAAAGGAAGCAATAAAAACAATAAAAAAATTTAATAAGCGATTTCTGTAAGAGAATGGGTGTGCTATAGGTGAAATATATCTACTATTCAATAATCCTTCTATTCATATTTTGCACGCTGCCAGCTTGTTCCTATTTTGAGACAGGTGAAATACAAAATGTCGGGTTTATAACGGATGCAGAAATAGATAATAATCCTTGGGCAGAACAAGGATACCAGGCGATGCAGGAGATTGGCGATGAGTACGATGTCGATGTGTTTTATGAAGAGAATATAGAAACAATGCATCAGGTGCAGCAAGCTGTCGACCAATTTGTGAATGATGGTGTTAATTTAATTTACGGCCACAGTAATATTTATGGAGAGTATTTTATGTCGTTGGCAGAAAGTTACCCTGATGTTCATTTTGTGTATGTAAACGGAGGAGAATCGCGGGAAAATGTAACTTCTCTTAACTTTAATGCTCATGCAATGGGATTTTTTGCAGGGATGGTTGCAGGACATATGACGAACAGTAACGAAATAGGCATTATAGCTGCTTATTTCTGGCAGCCGGAGATAGAGGGCTTCTTTGAAGGAGTTAACTACGTAAACAAAGAGGCGGAAACAAAGCTGGAGTATATAAATGATTGGAATAATGTTGATCTTGCTCTGAATAATTATAATGTAATGAAGGATGAAGGAGTAGATATTTTTTACCCGATCGGCGATGCTTTTAGTGAAAGTATTATAAAAGAGGCAGAAAATGATGGCCTTTTTGCAATTGGCTATATGATGGATCAGATGGAGGTTGCTCCTGATGCTGTTTTAACAAGCACCATTCAGCAGATTGGCGATCTGTATAAATCAGCGGCAGATGATTTTAATAAACAAGACCTGGAAGGGAAAATTTACACCTATGATTTCAGAGATGGTTATATTTCTCTCGGGGCGTTCCATTCCTCTGTTCCAAGATATGTGAAAATGCAAGTAGAGGAAGATATTGAAGAATATATTGAATCGGGTCTGTTACCAAACGAATATTAACGGTGAAATTGGATAGTACAGTTCATGAGTAAAGCTAAAATTGTAACTTGCTATCCAATTCATTTTGTCTTAAAATTAGTACCAAGTCATAATGTTTGATAGTAATGTAATATAGAAGGGGAGCGCGGTTAAATGAGTATCGGTATTTTAGGGGCCGGCCATTATTTACCTACAAATGTAGTTACAAATCATGATTTAGAGAAAATCGTTGATACCAATGATGAATGGATTAGAACCAGAACAGGAATTCTTGAAAGAAGGTTAGCTACAGACGATATTGATACTTCTGATATGGCGTATCATGCATCTGTAGAAGCTTTAAAAGAAGCTGATGTTAAAGCAGAGGATATTGATTTAATTTTGGTGGCGACAGTAACACCAGATACAGCTTTTCCGTCAATTGCCTGTCTGATTCAAGATAGATTAGGTGCTGTAAATGCCGCTGCAATGGATATAGGTGCAGCCTGTGCAGGATTTATGTATGGAGTTATTACAGCAAATCAATTTATTGCTGCTGGCACGTATAAAAAAGTACTCGTTGTCGGAGCTGAAAAGCTATCCAAAATTACAGACTGGACAGACCGCTCTACATGTGTTTTATTTGGTGATGGTGCTGGAGCTGCAGTAATTGGTGAAGTATCTGAAGGGAAAGGTATACTTTCTTTTGAACTTGGTGCAAATGGTGCCGGTGGCAAAGAACTATACTTAAATAAGGAAGAACATATAATAATGAATGGAAGAGAAGTTTTTAAATTTGCAGTGAGACAGATGCCTGAGTCTACGATAAATGTTGTTGAAAAAATAGGACTGTCCCGCGAAGATGTTGACTATCTTGTTCCACATCAGGCAAATATTCGAATCATGGAGGCAGCAAGAGAGCGGTTAGGAATTTCTGAGGATAAAATGGCGAAATCCATTGAACGTTTTGGAAACAATTCTTCTGCTTCAATCCCTATGGCTTTATCTGAAGCAGTAAAAGAGGGTAAAATAAAAGATAATGATCTAATAGTATTAGTAGGATTTGGAGGAGGCTTGACCTGGGGAGCGGTTGCGATGCGCTGGGGCAGGTAAGTCTCATCTAGTAAAAAGAGGATGTTCAAAAAGTCAAATAAAAATGACACATCGAATTTCTGCGTTGACGTCATTTTTACGTTACTCACGTATTTAAAAGCATACGCTCCGTTCGTAAAAATGACGTCGCCTTGAACTTCTCGGTCCTTTTTATCTTACTTTTTGAACACGTACTAAAAAGGAGGATATAAATCGTGGGAAAAAGAGTCGTAATAACTGGACTAGGGGCAGTAACTCCCGTCGGTAATGATGTTTCTACGATGTGGGAAAGCATCATTCACGGAAAGTCGGGTATTGATTTTGTAACAAAGGTGGATAAAGAACTATTTACAGCTAAAGCGGCGGCAGAAGTGAAAGGTTTTGACCCGGCTGCGTATATGGAGAAGAAAGACGCACGTAAGATGGACCCATTTACACAATACGCTGTAGCGGCTGCGAAAATGGCAGTGGAAGATGCAAAATTAGAAATTACCGATGAAAATGCAGATCGTATCGGTGTATGGATTGGATCTGGTATTGGCGGAATGAAGACGTGGGAAGATCAGCATTCAAAGTTTTTGGATAAGGGAGCTAAACGTGTCAGTCCATTCTTCGTGCCAATGATGATTCCTGATATGGCTGCAGGACAAGTTTCCATTCAATTAGGTGCCAAAGGAATTAATGCTTGTACAGTAACTGCCTGCTCTTCTGGTGCGAACTCCATAGGAGATGCATTCAAAGTAATTCAGCGCGGAGATGCGGATGCAATGATTACCGGTGGTACAGAAGCGCCAATCAGCGACATGGCATTTGCAGGATTTACTTCAGCGAAAGCGTTAAGCACAACAGAAGATCCAAAGAAAGCAAGCCGTCCATTTGATAAAGAAAGAAATGGTTTTGTTATGGGTGAAGGATCAGGTATTCTTATTTTAGAATCACTGGAATCTGCCAAAGAACGCGGAGCCAAGATTTATGCAGAAATTGTAGGTTATGGAGCAACAGGGGATGCGTTTCATAT
The DNA here is from genome assembly GCF_038004405.1 of Oceanobacillus sp. FSL W8-0428. Taxonomy (NCBI): domain Bacteria; kingdom Bacillati; phylum Bacillota; class Bacilli; order Caryophanales; family Bacillaceae; genus Oceanobacillus; species Oceanobacillus sp. FSL W8-0428. The sequence continues at coordinate 4,641,939 of NZ_JBBORB010000001.1, read as the reverse complement.
AACAGCACCGGCAGAAAATGGAGAAGGTGCAGCCCGTGCAATGCAGCATGCTATTGATGATGCAGAGCTGAATTCTGATGATATTGATTATGTGAATGCACATGGCACAAGCACGAATTTGAATGATAAATATGAGACGGAGGCGATTAAAACGGTCTTTGGTGAAAAAGCCTCCAGCTTAGCAATTTCTTCAACCAAATCAATGACTGGCCATTTATTGGGAGCTGCAGGAGCAATTGAAGCGATTATTTCCATTAAAGCAATCGTTGATGGAATTGTTCCTCCAACAATCAATTATGAACATCCAGATCCGGAGTGCGACTTGGACTATGTACCAAATGAAGCCCGGCATCAGGAAGTTAATGCGGTTGTAAGTAACTCATTAGGCTTTGGCGGACATAATGTAGCACTTGTGTTTAAAAAATATGAAGCATAATGATAAAAAGCTTATCTCTTTTTTAGAGATAGGCTTTTTTAAAGAGTAAGAAAGTATATAAAATACTGGAGATAGCCGCTGCAACGGATTTCTTGGGGTGAGTAATTTTAGATCTTAGGCCCAGAAATACACTGCGCTTTCCATGGACCCCGAGCTCATCTCCTAGGTAAGAACACCAATCTTTTAAAGACCAATTGATTTTCTTGGATTTTATAAAACTTCGTATTTTTTGGTGGACAAGCACATAGAATGACAGTAAATGGACAAGCAAGTGAGGCGAAACCATGGGGTCTTTCTTTTTATTTTTAGTCGGATTTGGAATGACAGTTACAGGAAGTGTTACTATCATAGCATATTTTAATTTTCTCCCCGCCGGATTAACCTGGGCAGACTACTTTATTTTTATAGCAGGAAGGCTGGAGTGTTATTTTTTTCCTTTAGGATTGCTGCTTTTATTGATTTCACTCCGTCATTTTAACATAGAAAAATAAGGGATTTCGCATAAAAATATGGGAGATGGTCATAATGTATTTTAACCTTCATGTTCAAAAGGAAGTAATAGAGGACATTCAAAAAGTCAAACAAAAATGACACGGCGAATTTCTTCGTTGACATGTTTTTTCAATACTCACGTATTTGAAAACATATGGGAACTTCTATTAAAATCGTCCACGTCCTGGGACTGCGATTACTCGTCCCGCCGAAAACATTTGTGGACAACACAGAAGTCACCACATCCTGTGGAAGCCCGTTTGTAAAAAACATGCCGCCTTGAACTTCTTGGTCCTTTTTATCGAACTTTTTGAATACGTACTAATAGATATTACAGCGTATCTTAAAGGTTGAACATACTCCTCTTTTGAACTAAGAGATATTAAATGGAAGATAAGGTGGGGTTAGGAAATGTTATATTTACATGATGCTTGGGTAAATTGGTTTGAAGGGGAAGAGAACGGGTATAATGTATGCCCCTTCCATGAATGGCGGAAGTCTGATTCAATTGAATTGTTAGATCAAGTTCCGCTGCTGTACATATCGAGTGAGCTTTTCGAATACATTGAAAACGATATTCGTGAACTCCCGAAAGATTTACTCGATAGTATTTACAAAAGAGCGACAATACGAAAAGGTCAAAAAAGAACGGTACTGGAATACGCTGCTGTAGTAACAGATGGTATGGAAATACTAGCTTTTGATACGGCGGGATATTATATTCCTGTAAGAAAAAGCAGATTAATTCCAAGGCAGGAACAATTAGTGTATAGCATGATTGAAAAAGCAGAACAAAAATCATACGCATTTAAAAGTGAGAATTATCAAAAGGATTATCATATGTTATCCATGCCGCCATCCTTTATTCATGGACTGACAAGGAGAGAGCGCCAGCTTAAGCAGCTGTTAATGATTGGATTAGATCAATTAAAGACAACGAATAATAAGCAAGAGCTGAGATACTGGCTTACGGAATGGGACCCCAAAAAATATCCTTATATCAAATATATGGATGAAGAGGAAGTTTGGGAGGCACTATATAATGGCTTGAAGGATGGCTGGAGCCAAGCACATGAAGAGCTTTGCAGAAAACTAATCCGGGGGCAGGCTTTCTTGGAAAAGATGTGGGAGTCTGAAATGGAATCTGAAGAAAATACCTCTAAACAAAATTGAAAAAAATCCAAGGAAATGGGCAATCTCTGTTTCCTTGGATTTTTCATTAGTTCGGATTTAAGCTCTATATGCTGTTTTTTTATTTTCTAACTCTGCCAAGCCCTACAGCCTTTTTGGCTTTTTTTAATGTCTTTCCAGCAGTAAATGAAGCTTTTTCAGCCCCTTTATCAAGAATAAGGTCAAGCTCTTCAGAATCAATTAAATCTTCGTATCTGTCTTGAATTGGCTTTAAAACACTGATAACAGCGTCTGCTACACCTTGTTTAAAGTCTCCATAGCCTTTACCTGCATATTTTTGCTCGAGGCTCTCGATGGACTCTCCTGTACATACGGAATAGATCGTTAATAAATTGGAGACACCTGGTTTATTTTCTTTATCAAATTTTACGATACCCTCTGAATCTGTAACAGCACTTTTAATTTTCTTCTCGATTTGTTTTGGTTCATCAAGCATAGAAATAAAGCCTTTCTGATTTGTATCAGATTTGCTCATTTTTTTAGTGGGTTCCTGTAAAGACATAATACGGGCACCGACTTTAGGGATGCGAATTTCTGGAATAGTGAAGATATCGTTAAAGCGATGATTAAAGCGCTGCGCTAAATTACGAGTCAACTCTAAGTGCTGCTTTTGATCATCTCCTACAGGAACGACATTGGTGTTATATAGTAAGATATCAGCAGCCATCAGTGTAGGATAAGTCAATAAAGCAGAAGAAACTGCTTCCTGTCCTTTTGACTTATCTTTGTATTGTGTCATTCTTTCCAGCTCACCGACATAGTTAATGGATTGTAAAATCCAAGCCAGCTGTGTATGCTCTGAAACCTCTGATTGGACAAAAAGTGTTACTTTATTTGAATCAATACCCGAAGCCAAGTAAAGCGCAGCTAATGATTTAATGTTCTTTCTTAAAGCTAATCTGTCCTGTGGAACAGTTATTGCATGCTCATCAACAATACAGAAATAACAATCATATTCGTCCTGTAATTCGACAAATTGTTGAAGTGCACCTAAATAATTTCCTAGTGTCAATGTACCACTAGGTTGAATTCCTGAAAAAATAGTTTGCAATGTCCTCACCTCATTCATTTATTTAAAAGCAGAAAAGATATTTGTTATCCATGCTTCAGCTGACTGGAGCATTTTTCAAAGAAGCAGTTTCCTTTACTTGATATAAGCCGGGATTGGTTTAAGTATTTCCCAGGCAATAAAAAAAGCCCACTCATTCCCAAAAATAGGGACGAATGAACCGCGTTGCCACCCTGATTATTCTATAAATAGAATCACTTCATTGTTAAAACAAAGCTCCAAAGCCCAATTCCATCTAACCTTGATACTTGTTTCCAGCACCACAAGCTCTCTAAAAATCAGCGGGAAAGATGTACTATAAGAGGATGTTCAAAAAATCCAATAAAGATGACACGGGGAATTTCTATGTTGATTAACTTTTTCCAATGGGACTGGGACTGCGATTACTCGTCCCATCGAAAACATTTGCGATTACTCGCCCCACCAAAAGCGTTACTCACGTATTATAAAGCATACGCTCCGTTCGTAAAAAGTTAGTCGCCTTGAACTTCTTGATCCTATTTATCGGACTTTTTAAACACACACTATAACTTCTTCAATGCTTCTAATATTAAATTAAGTTTATTATAAATTTATTTTTGACAAATTGCAAGCAGCCTATGCAAGTATTTGGAAAATGACAAAATGTTAGGTCCTATTTTAAAATAAAACTTTTTTCCACTTTTTTCGAGTTTTCCTTTTAAAAAATACTATCATTCCTTTATACTAATAATAAAATACATATGTAGGAGATTGATTGGATGAGGAAATGGAAGAGCTTGTTAGTAAGTTTTGCTGTTGCTGGTGCGGCATTTACTGGGCTGGGACAAGCAAATGTAGTTCATGCAGAGGATGGTGTGGATGTTGAAGCAAAATCGCATAAAGAGCGAACGACCGGCTTAACAGAAATTGATCTGTCTCAACGGTTTAGCCGCTTCGTCATTACATCTGATTATAACTTTACATATCCAGATGCAGTACGGGGAATCTATGTAACTGGAAATTCTGCTGGTGGGGAAAAGATGGAAAGTTTAATAGATTTGGTATCCTCTACAGATTTAAATTCAATGGTAATTGATGTGAAAGAGGATTACGGACATATCACTTTTGCTCCTGAAGAAGGGTCAGTATATGAAGATATAGGAACAACATTTATTTCTGATCCTGATGCAATGATGGAACGGTTGGAGCAGGAAGAGATCTATCCAATTGCGCGTATCGTTGTTTTTAAAGATAATATTTTAGCTGAAGCCCGTCCTGATCTATCCTATAAAGAAAACGGAGAAGTATGGAAGAATAATAAAGGGGACGCTTTTGTCAATCCATTTGAAAAAGAAGTCTGGGAGTATAATGTAGAGATTGCTAAAATGGCAGCAGAAATGGGCTTTAAAGAAATTCAATTTGACTATGTCCGTTTCCCAGAAGGTTTTGAAGAAAGGGATGAAGAATTGGAATATTCCATGGGGGATTATGCAGATTTAGATATGGATAATATTCAAAAGCGTGTTGAAGCAGTGACTGATTTTGTTGCTTACGCCCGTGAAGAACTAAGCGATTACGATGTTGATGTATCTGTTGATATTTTTGGATACGCAGCAACGATTGAGGAAACACCGGGAATTGGTCAAAACTTCTCGAAAATCTCAGAGAATGTGGATATTATTTCATCTATGATTTATCCAAGCCATTGGGGTTCTTATTTTGGAATTTCTAATCCGGATGAAGAACCATATGCCCTTGTCGATGAATACTCCAAAGTTGAAAACGAAGTATTGGGTGCTTTAGAAGAGCCGCCAGTATCACGCCCTTGGCTGCAGGATTTCAGTGCTCCCTGGCTATACAGCGGACCGACATTCCAGTACGGAAAAGAGGAAGTAGAAGCGCAAATTAAAGCATTGTATGAGAATGGTATTGATGAGTATTTATTATGGAATGCAGGTAATAATTATACAGAGAATGTAGACTATTTAATTGGTAAAGAAGAGTAATAAAAGAGCCGCAGATCCTTATTCTGTGGCTCTTTTATTACTCTGAATCATTAATCTTATTGTACTGCCCGCAGTTATTCCCTTTTGTTATTTTTACCTGGAAGTCTTTGTTCCACCCTTCTGCCCCGGTATCATTTCACAATTAAAATGATATCGGTTATAATAAAACGACAATAATCGAAAAGGAGCAACCTGAATGAATTGGTATGAAAAGCTGAACGATTATTTTCCAGTAGAAGAAATGAAATCTAAGAAGCATATGGAGTTATTGCTGGAAGAAAAGGGTGATGTTTATTTTAAAGATGAAAGCCCAAAGCATGTATTGATGTATGCAGAATTTGATACGTTTATTTTTATCGATTACCTCTGGGTGTCATCGAACACGCGTGGACAAGGTATCGGTCATCAATTGATGAATAAACTCAAGGAAAAAAATAAGGCAATTATTTTGGAAGTGGAGCCAATTGATTATGATGATACAGATACGGAAAAAAGATTAAAATTTTATTCCCGGGAAGGTTTTCATCATGCAAGATCTATCGGCTATAACCGCAGGTCATTGGCAACAAATGAAGAAACACCAATGGAGATTTTATATTGGTCACCGCAGGATGATTCAGAAGAAGTGATTTATGGTCAAATGAAAAAAATGTATGAAGATATTCATACATATAAAGACAAAGAAATTTACGGGAAAAAATATCAGCCTTCTGAAGAGGTATTGCGTTACAATGAGGATGAAAAATCAGATAATCTTTTAGCTGGTATGCAAAAACGGAAAAAATCTAATTAAACGTAAATGAAAAGTGTATATTTTAAAAAGAATATCATTCCTGGAGAGATGATGTCTTTTATTTTAATTAAAAAAGCTGTAGAAAAATCTGTTCTACAGCTTTTTTAGTATTTATGGTTTTGTCGGGCTTTCCAAAGATGGTCCAGAGTGATTAAGACGATCGGCCAGAGCGAGTGGGGCTTTGGTGCTTGAAGTTCCTTCCAGATAGCTATCCTTAAAATTATAAGCGCTGGAACCATGTTCAGCAAAATCCAGTCCGGCTTTTTCTTCTTCAGCAGAAACACGAATAGGAGAGACTTTGTTTAGCAGATAAGTAAAACCGCCAACTGTTATAGATACCCAAATAATTACTGCTAATATCCCGATTGCTTGGATTCCTAACTGGTTAAATCCATTTCCGTAAAATAAACCTGTATCGACAGAGAAAAATCCGATAGCTAGTGTACCCCAAATTCCGCAGGCACCATGGACTGCGATAGCTCCGACCGGATCATCGACGCGTAGTCTGGTATCAATAAAGCGAATGGCTTCCACGAGTAAAATACCAGAGACGAGACCCACGATAATAGATCCGCCTAGTGAAATTTCTGCTGCTCCAGCAGTAATACCTACGAGTCCACCTAAAACACCATTCATTGATAAAGATGCATCTACCTTTTTAAAACGTAATTTTGTGTAGAAAGAAGAAGATACTAATGCAGCAGAAGTAGATAATAAAGTTGTTGCAATAACACTGGGAACAAGAGATGGATCAGCTGCCAATGTGCTGCCTCCGTTGAACCCAAACCATCCTAACCATAGAATAAATACTCCGAGTGCCCCTAAAGGTAAGTTGTGTCCCGGAATAACATTTACTTTTTTACCGTTGTACTTTCCGATTCTTGGACCAAGAATTAATACAACCATTAATGCTGCGATTGCTCCAGTTAAATGAACTACTGTAGAACCGGCGAAATCACTGAATCCTAGAGTGGTTAACCAGCCGTCTCCTTGCCAAATCCAGTGTCCGACTATCGGGTAGATAAATAGAGTTACTGCAACAACGATAAGTGCATAGCTGCCTAACTTAATTCGTTCAGCAACTGCACCAGACATAATCGTTGCTGAGGTTGCAACAAACATAGCCTGGAATACGAAGAAGCCGATATCATTCACACCAGTTAAGAAGAAACCATCTGTTCCAATAATTGAGCCTGCTGAGGAACCAAACATAATTCCATATCCGGCTGCAAAAAAGAGAATAGAAGCAATACAAATAGTTAAAAAGTTCTTCATTAAAATATTCAATGTATTTTTAGAACGGGTAAAACCTGATTCAACCATCGCAAAGCCAGCATGCATAAAGAAAACTAAAAAGGCTCCCAGCATTACCCACACAAGATTAATGGATAGCTCTAATGATTCTACAGTTGGTGCAGCTGCATATACTGGCGTGGTAAATAAAAATAATAAGATTGCTGATATAAATGTTTTCCTGAACATAGGGATTCCTCCTGAAATTTAATAAATTGCTTTTGTCCCGCTTTCTCCAGTGCGAATTCGAATTACCTGCTCAATTGGATGTATGAAAATTTTTCCGTCGCCAATTTGATTTGTTTTGCAAGCATCGATAATGTGGCCGACAATATCATCTACTCTTTCTTCAGAAACAACTAATTCCACCTTCAGCTTAGAGAGTAAGGTGACCTCGAATTCTGTAGAACGGTATACACCAACCTTTCCTTTTTGCTTGCCTGTTCCTGCTACCTCTGTAACCGTCAGGCCGTCAAACCCGATAGATGCTAATCTTTCCCGTAAATCTTGAAATTTCTCTGGGCGTATAATTGCTTCTACTTTTTTCAATGAATATCCCCCTTTTAAAAATATATGTCAAGAAACATAACATCAAAAGTTATGTTAATTATCATAATGTCCTTTTATTAAAAAAGCAAGTGTTTTTTTGAGATGATTTCTATAAAGCGTTTTCAATTGAGAAATGTTAAAATAAGGATAAGTATTGGTATGAAGGGAGATTGGGCAGGCTAACTTTATTGGATGAGCTATTCAGATGAAATTTATTTATAAATATGGGTTTATTATCAATTGGATAAGGGAATCTTAAAAATGTGAGAAGCGGTAGGATAAATAAAATAAATCATTTTATCGCACCCCCTACCTTTTATTAGATATTTGGTGTATAATAAGTACATATAGATTAGACTTATTATTATTTAATAAAGTCAGGTAGGATTGCCGAAAATATAAAATAGATTGAGGAGTGAAGTTTTATGGTAACACTTTATACCTCACCAAGCTGTACTTCATGTAGAAAAGCAAAAGCATGGCTGGAAGAGCATAATATTCCTTTTACAGAACGTAATATCTTTTCTGAGCCTTTATCTCTTGATGAAATTAAAGAGATATTGCGTATGACTGAGGATGGAACAGATGAGATTATTTCAACAAGGTCGAAGGTTTTTCAAAAGTTGAATGTAAATATTGATCAGCTGCCTATGAAAGATTTATTTAATTTAATTCAAGAAAATCCCGGCTTATTACGCCGTCCTATTATTTTAGATGAAAAAAGGCTGCAGGTTGGTTATAACGAAGATGAAATTCGTCGTTTCTTACCAAGGACAGTTAGAACATTCCAATTGCGTGAAGCACAACGAATGGTTAATTAATAATAAAAAAATAAATAAATAAGTAAAGGCGCAGATTTTTTTCTGTGCCTTTACTTATGATTGTAGACTGGAAGAGAGAGTTTTTTTAGGGAGCCTCTCTTTTAGACGCCTGCACCTGAAATGCAAATATCCCGAAGGCTGTAATAGGACAAGCTTTCCGACACAACAATTCTTTTTAGCAGAAAACAAAAAACTTTTTTCTAATGAAAAAGCCCTGATAAATGACAAAACACCTGAAATACGTTAGAATAACTAACTAAATAAAAAGTGTAAACACAATGATATTTAGCAGGAAATAATCAGGGAACATCAACTGTTTTTTCAGAAAATTAATGATAACTAGGCATATTCATTTCTTGTGGATTGCATTTTTGCATACAATATGATAAAAGGAATTCATGATTAGGATTATATTGGTTTGGGTACATCTATTATATAAATATTGATTACATGCTGTCGGCTCAGGCATTGTGTAAGATGAACATGCAGGAGATGATTCTATCTTAATGACAAGGGGGAGCTTACTGTGGAGATAGAAAGAATTAATGAAAACACCATCAAATTTTATATTTCTTATGTTGATATAGAAGAACTCGGTTTTGAAAAAGAAGAAATTTGGTACAATCGTGAAAGAAGCGAGCAATTATTTTGGCAGATGATGGATGAAGTAAATTATCGTGAAGATTTTAATCCTGACGGGCCGCTTTGGATACAAGTTCAAGCTATGGAAAAAGGACTTGAAATTATTGTTACAAAAGCAAAAGTCTCTAAAAACGGCGAACATCTAGAGCTGGAAACAGAGGATGGAAATATTGATTTACCAGTAGACGATCAGCTTGAAAATATTTTAGATGAGAAGTTTGGGGATAGCAAAAAGGAAGACGAAGATGAAGACGAGAAGACGGATGATTTGATGGAAGAAAATTTATGGATTATTGTAGAATTTGAAGAATTTGAGAATATGATTCAGCTTAGTCACCAGCTGCAGAATGTAAGTGATTTTGGAGAAGAAACTTTATATTCCTACAATGACAAATACTATTTATATATCGAATTTTCCTATGATGTATTAGATGAGCATCGTCAGGAAGATGTCATCAGTCAAGTACTCGAATTTGCAACAGATTCATCAATTTCTGTTCATTTGCTTGAAGAGTATGGAAAGAGAATTATGGAAAGTGATGCGTTTGAACAGATTCGTCAGTATTTTCCTAAAGACGTATAATATGAGGCCTACAAGAAATCATATGAAACGATTTGTTGTAGGTTTTTTTTATGGAATCTTTTTTATTAACATCTTCCAGCATACATATTGAAGAGAAAAACACGCTACTACACAGACTATGCTGCAGCAAAAATAAATTCTTTTCTATTTTAGCAGGAAAAGAAGGGATGCTGTCGAAATACATAGTACTGGAGGTGGTAAAATTTGCAACGGGCTATGAACAAAAAAGAAGAATCTATTCTGCTGTTTCAGCATTCACAGAAGGAAATTGAAGAATGGAAACAAGAAAAAGATTTATTTTATTGCCCCGCATGTAAGGAGAGAGTGATTATCAGGTCTGGTGAAAGAGTAGCAGCTCATTTTGCCCATTTGCCACATACAGAATGTCTGCTTTCGGGAGGCGGGGAAGGTCCTTATCATGAAAAAGGGAAGCTGCAATTATTTAATTGGTTAAACCGGTTTAATATGCAGGTAGAATTAGAAGTATATTTCCCGGAAATTTGCCAAAGAGCTGATATTTTTCTCAACGTTTGCGGGAAGAAAATAGCTGTAGAATTTCAATGCTCTAAAATATCGCAGGAAGTAATTTTAAGCCGGATGCAAGGCTATAAATCATTAGGCATTGAGTCAATTTGGATTCTTGGAGCGAAATATTTAAAACAAAAAGGAGCGTATACGTTTCGGACTAATCAATTTTTAGATACATTTATCCGTTTTTCACCTCAAAAGAAATATCCTCAATTATTCTTTTATGATCCCTTTATATCAGAAATAGCCGTTCTTCATCATTTATATCCGCTTCAAACCTCAAAGCTTTTTGCAAAGCAGCTGGTATACCCTCTTCACAAGCTTCATTTTAAACATCTTTTTCAAAAAGCAAAAATGCCTGGCAGTTTTGCTGCAGTTTGGGCGAAAGAGCTGTATCGCCAGCGTACAAAAGTGGAAGGTTTCTATGGAGAAACATTTAAACTGCGCAGGTGGTTGTATGAGAAGGGCTATATCTTTCAGCATTTACCGAGTATTTGTTTTTTGCCTGTTCCGTATCAGGCTTCAACTGCTGTCCCATACTATAAATGGCAAACAGAACTATATGTTTGCTGTATAGCGGATTTAAAAGCAGGTGATAGGATTGATATAGCTGTGCTGAAAAACGTACTTTACTCATTTTACAGCAAAGAAAACTCAGATTTTTCAGATGCGCTCGGGGTTTACCTTAGTCAGCTGCAACAATCAGGTTATATTGAAATACAATCCTCCACGATTCTTCGAACAAACCAGGAAATCATTTACTATTCCTCTCAAGAACAAGCCTTTTTGGGAGATCAATCCTTTTTTAAACAGTTTTTCACGGAAAAAAAAGCAAAATACGAGCATGATTACCACTTATTTCGTTATACTAAATAAGAAGAATAAAAACAGTATAACTTTTTAAATTAGCATCCTGAGACGAGTCAAATACTGAAAATACTGTTCATTTGTAAAAAGGGAGGCAATAACCGTATGGCAAAAGCAACAAAGCAATTACCAAAGCGTGATGAAATACCTGAAGAATTAACCTGGCGTCTGGAGGATATTTTTGAAACAGACGAAAAGTGGAAAGAAGAATTCCAAAGCTTGAAAAATGATATTTCAAAATTGGCAGCGTATAAAGGAAAATTAAACACCTCCTCGGATACGCTATTAGAAGTATTTAAGCTGCAGGATGAGTTATCAGAGCGTCTAGGTAAGCTGTATGTTTATGGACATTTGCGTACAGACCAGGATACAACAAATTCTTATTATCAGGGCTTAAATGCACAAGCAGAAAATCTGCTGACTGCTGCATCCAGCCAATTTAGTTTTCTTGTACCAGAAATTCTGGAAATACCGGAAGAACAGCTCAAGCAGTTTATAGAAGAAAATAAAGAGCTCCAAAATTATAAAAAGGTATTGGATGATATTAACCGCAGCCGCCCGCATGTGTTGAGTGAGAAGGAAGAGGTACTACTTGCAGAAGCGGACGAACCGATTGGAGCAATATCACAAACATTCAGTATGCTGAATAATGCAGATTTGACCTTCCCGTCTATTACAAATGAAGATGGAGAAGAAGTAGAACTGACACATGGCAGATACTCTACCTTTTTAGAATCATCCGATCGGAATGTGCGTGAGCAGGCCTTCAATGCAATGTATGACACGTACGGCTCATTTAAAAATACATTTGCTTCCACATTGAGTGGAGAAGTAAAATCACATAATTTCAATGCGAAAGTTCGAAATTATGAAAGTGCACGTCAGGCAGCTTTAGATAATAATCATATTCCTGAAGAAGTGTATGATAATTTAATTGAAGCAGTTCATGAAAAATTACCTTTATTACACCGTTATACAAAATTAAGAAAGAAAATTCTTGGTGTAGATGAGCTGCATATGTATGATTTATACACACCGTTGGTCAAAGATGTGAAAATGCCTGTTACTTATGATGAAGCTAAAAAATATGTGCAGGAAGGTCTCAAACCTTTGGGTGAGAACTATGCAGATATTTTAGAAGAAGCTTTTGGTAAACGATGGATTGATGTCGAAGAAAATAAAGGGAAGCGCAGTGGTGCATATTCGTCCGGAACATATGGAACGAATCCATATATTCTTTTGAATTGGCAGGATGATGTGAACAATACATTTACGCTGGCTCATGAGCTTGGGCATTCCGTACACAGCTACTATTCCAGAAAGAATCAGCCGTTCCGCTATGGGAATTATTCTATCTTTGTGGCAGAGGTTGCTTCTACAACAAACGAAGCCTTATTAAACGATTATTTATTAAAGCATCTTGATGATGAAAAAGAAAAGCTGTATATTCTAAATCACTTTTTAGAAGGCTTCCGTGGAACTGTATTTCGTCAGACCATGTTTGCTGAGTTTGAACATGATATTCATGTATTGGCTCAAAATGGTGAAGCCTTAACTGCAGATAGGCTGACAGAAGTTTATTATGATTTAAACAAAAAGTATTATGGTGAAGATGTTGTAAGTGACGAGAAGATTGGCTTGGAATGGGCACGTATTCCGCATTTTTACATGAATTATTATGTATATCAATATGCAACAGGATATTCTGCAGCCACTGCATTATCGAAACAGATCCTAGATGGTGAAGAAGGGGCTGTAGATCGTTATTTAGGTTTCTTGAAATCAGGAAGCAGTGAAGACCCTATTGATGTATTGAAAAAAGCTGGTGTAGATATGACGCATAAACAAGCTATTTTAGATGCTCTGGATGTCTTTGAAGAAAAGCTGACGGAAATGGAAGAACTGCTGGATAAGTAAAAGATTGTCTGTTGTTGAAATAAAAAGTTTTTACGAATAGCTTCGTAAGAAAAACAAAGAAAATCAAACGGCCGGATGAGCTATGAAGGTTGCCTGGCCGTTTGATATATAGTTGATTTCATTTTTAATCTTATCGCCGATATCCTTTTGTGTTTTGATAAGCAATGGAAGAAAGCATACAATAAATAGATGCGAGTAATAAAGGGAGCGTTATATAAATCGGGACCATATTCATAAATCCTAATAAATTGAAGAAAAAGGCAAGAATAACTAATAATACGAATAAGAGAGGAAAATAATTGCGTCGCATAAAAAATCCTCCTTTATTAAAAATGGCTTTTGCTTCTTAGTATTGAATTATATGTCCGAGTTGTTATCTTAGAAGTGAATATTTTGTGAAAAGATGAACATAGTTATTGAAATTTGAAAAGGAACTTGCTAAAATATAATTGTAAGTTGATTACAAACAAATACCCCTTTTGTTTGATCATGAAACTTTCTCCCATCCCCCCTTTGTAATTATACAAAGACGGAAAAAAAAGATACACGCTGCCCCGTGTATCTTTTTTTGCACTATATAAATAAAACCTAATCCTGGCTTCTTCATCCGGATCAGGTTTTATTTATAGTATTAGAAGATAAAAAGTGCATTTAACAGGTCTGTTAAATCTGCCTGTATCACCATTTACACCGTTCCGAGATATCTCCAATACGATTCATTTTTTTCAGGTATCCTTTCAATAATTTGCTGGAACTGCAGTTTTTTCAGTTCTTTTTCTGTCTGGTCAATAGACCAGTCATAGATAACAGACACTTCTCTGGTCCCTACTGTCTGCTGCAGCTTCAGATAGTTAATTAAAGGAGGTTTCACAGATGGGATTGGTGTGCGCTGTAAAATTTCTTTTAAGACAAATTCATATATATCGTATGGATAAAGACCGGAAAGCTTCACACCATCCTCTTCCACTTCCTGGTTAAATAAAACAATGGTAGGTGTATAATCTACTTCCATCTCACATGCGAGCTTCAAGTCACATTGTAATGCACGTTTGGAAGTTTCAGAGAATAGATCCCTATGAAACTCTTCTAAATCTAAGGCTGCACCCGCTGCACATTTTAATAGAATTTCTTCATTACAGATATTCTGTTTATCAAAAAACAAAGTCTCCTGAATTTTTCGGATAAATTGTTTTCCGGCCTTTTTACCTTGTAATTCAGCAGCTTTAATAGCAAGAGCAGGAACCCAGGGATAATCAAGATCCTCGTAGCTGGTTGAAAAAGGAGCTAATCGAGATGGTTTTTTTTGTTTAATTTTATTTAATCCATTTGGATTTAATGCAGTCAATTGTCCACTGATTACATGCTTTATCGTAAAAAAACGTCCGTATTCAACATACAATTTTTTTAGATAAGGCTCCAGTGCCCAGCATTCAGAACATAATGGATCAATAAAAACATACATTTCAATCGGTTTTTGCACATATTTCATGTAGTTAAAAGTAGGGTCTATTTGATTAGAAGATGATAGTTCTTGTTGATTCCCATTCATTTTGAATGCTCCTTTCTAAGATTCAGGGGTGTTCATCATATGATTGGCGGTCAATGTCAAACGCTCAATCATTTCCGTAAAATATGGTTCTTCTACTTTATTTTCTACTAGTGACTGATTCATACAAGCTAACCAGGCATCTCTGGCACTTGGTGTTATTGGAAAAGGAAGGTGCCGTCTTCTTAACATAGGGTGTCCCCGTTCTTCTTCATAGAGCCTGGGGCCGCCAAAAAATTGTGTGAGAAATAATTTCTGTTTATGCTTTGTTTCTGTTAAGTCTTCTGGAAATAGTGGTATCAGAACAGGGTTTTGCTTAACATATCCATAGAATGTTTCCACTATCTCCTCCATCTTTTCATAACCGCCAATTCCATTATATACAGTTTCTTTTTTAAATTGTTTCATAATTAGTGCTCCTTGTAATAGTATTGTAGCAATATGGATTCACTTCATCAAATAATCTGTACCGTAACAGATAGATTAAGTTTTATTAGTTATTACAATAGATACATAATAATTGTTGTTTACTGAGAATAAATACCGGTTTATAAATGATCTCATTTTACAAAGAAATTCTCTGTTTTTGGTGAAAAAAACGTGCTATTTTAGCAGGCGTCTTCCGGACAGGAATATGATAGTTTGCTAATAAGCTGTTAAAAACCTTTTCTCCATAGTGTTTTGAAGCTGCTTCTAATTCCAGTTCAGCATCCTCTGTATCTAAATAAATACTTTTATCTAAAACAATTAATGTATCCTGATAAGGTATTTCTTTTCGGAAGGTAGTCATTCTTCCTGCATAATTTAGGGATGACAAATTGACAGATAGCTGTCTCAACTGTTCTGCTACATTCGGAGCTTCTGTTGGTCTCCCAGAAGTCCATGACAGAAATTCTTTTTCTGACAGTGTGTCATGTGTCTCTAATAATCCGTCTGGATGAGGTTCTTTTAATGTTAAAGTATATGTTTCGTTCTTTTTACGTATTCGTAATGCAGACCGGTTTGCTTTTAAATCAAGGGAATCTGTTTCAAAGTAATAATTTGTCTGCTCTATCATTTCCGCCTGTGAGAATAAATCCTCGGCTAATAGATTATATTCCTGGATAGTTAACAGGTTCTTAAATTCAATTTCTACTTCTTGGCTCATTCATAAATCTCCAGTTCTAAAATTAGATTATCTCTATTATGGCTTGTATTGAGAAGCATTGCAAAAAATAACTATGAGAGTAGGCTTAACAAGCAGTTTAAATGACACGGTTGGAAAAAGAAAACCTCTATACAATAGTCAATGTTGTATAACGGACAGAGAAACGACGGCTATATCTATAGAAAATAGCAGCTTGTATTTTCTGGGAAACAGGTTGTAATATAGACAGTATTTTTTTAATTTCCTCTTTCCTTTGTACTAATGCTACTCTGTGATAAAATAAAGAGGATTATATTAGTTTACATATAGGGTGGTTCGATGGACTGGGGAAAAACTTTAGCGCCTTATAAACAGGCAGTAGAAGAATTAAAGGTAAAGTTAAAAGGGATTCGTTCTGAATACGAAAGAGAATCCAGCAATTCACCAATTGAATTTGTAACAGGAAGGGTAAAGCCGATACCAAGCATTATTGAAAAGGCACGGGAAAGGCAGATTCCTCTTGAGAATTTAGATAAATTACAGGATATAGCAGGGATAAGAGTTGTTTGTCAATTTGTTGATGATATCTATCCTATCGTTGAGATGCTGCGAAAACGCAGTGATTTTCAAATTATTGAAGAAAAAGATTATGTTTTTCATAAAAAAGACAGCGGTTATAGATCTTATCATATGATTATCGAATATCCAGTTGAAACGGTCAGAGGTCAAATTATGGTTTTAGCTGAAATTCAAATACGTACACTTGCGATGAATTTTTGGGCAACCAATGAGCATTCCTTAAATTACAAATATGAGGGGAAATTACCTTCAGAGGTTAAGTTACGTTTGCAAAAAGCTGCCGAAGCTGCTTTTAAATTAGATGAAGAAATGTCTAAAATCAGAAGCGAAATCCATGAAGCCCAACGTGTTTTTCATCGTAAATCATAGATAAAGGATGGGAAGATATAATGAAGTTTAAAATTGTTTCTAGAGGAGACAAGCGATCAAATAAAATAAAAACCATGATGCGGCAATATTTGGAGTCTTTTGGATTGGAATATGATAAAGAAGAGCCCGATTTAGCCATTTCAGTTGGCGGCGACGGGACCTTTTTAGAAGCCTTCCACCGTTACACTCATCGTTTAAAGGAAACAGCTTTTATCGGGGTTCATACCGGACATTTAGGATTTTATACGGATTGGACGCAGGATGAAGTGGAGAAGCTCTTGATTGAGATTGCTAGAACTCCATTTCAAACTGTAGAATATCCATTGATGGAAGTAATCATTCGGGATGATTTAGGTAAAAAGGAAGACAGGCATCTTGCTTTAAATGAAGCAATGATTAAAACAGCAGATGGATCATCTGTTGTTTTAGATGTGGAATTGAAAGGTGAACATTTCGAAACATTTCGCGGCGACGGAATTTGTATATCCACGCCTTCTGGAAGTACAGCTTATAATAAGGCGTTAGGAGGGGCGATTATTCATCCATCCTTAGAAGCAATTCAAATAACGGAAAATGCTTCGATCAATAATCGTGTTTTCCGTACTATCGGTTCACCATTAGTCTTGCCTAAACACCATACATGTTTTTTAAAACCGATGGTAGATAATTCTTTCTTAATTCAAATCGACCATTTTACGAAAAATTATCATGAAGTCAAATCGATTCAATGCCGTGTGGCAAAGGATAAAATACGCTTTGCACGATTCAGACAATTTCCTTTTTGGCATCGCGTGAGAGATTCATTTGTTACTGAGGTGGACTAAGTTGACTGCAAGCATACAAAAAAGCTGGGTGATTGATCAAACGAGCGCCAAGCTTACCATTAAGGAATTTTTACAGGAAAAACAAGGTTTTTCAAGAAGACTGCTGACTGCAATGAAAAAAGAGGGCGGCAAATTTTTAATTAATACAGTGGACAGTTATATAACAGAAAAGCTTAAGCTGAATGATCAATTAACTGTTATATTTCCGGAAGAAGCTATAGGCAGTATTGAGGCAACAGAAATGGACCTTTCAATTGAGTATGAGGATGAAGACCATTTAGTATTAAACAAACCGGCTGGACAGGCATGCCTCCCCTCTATGAATGACCGTCATTATTCGCTGGCAAATGGAATTCAGGCCTATTATCAATCATCTGGGCACCCGGCAACAGTGCATATTGTAACAAGATTAGACAGAGACACGTCTGGTCTTGTTTTAGTTGCAAAAAATCGTTATGTCCACGCCTTGTTGTCAGAGGCACAAAAAAAGAATGAGATTCAACGTATGTATGAAGCGATTATTTCAGGTGAAATAAATCCTCCTGCCGGCACTATAAATGCACCAATCGCCCGGAAGAAAACCTCGATAATAGAACGGGAGGTAAATTGGATAGAAGGGAAGGAAGCAGTTACGGACTATCAGACATTGTCGGTATTAAAAGGAGCTTCTCTATTGCGTATTCAGCTGAAAACCGGGCGAACGCATCAAATTCGTGTTCATTTCAGCTATTCAGGCCATCCGCTGCTTGGTGATACTCTCTATGGTGGAGAGGCAGATGTTATTTCCCGCCAGGCACTGCATTGTGCGGAAATAGAATGGCTGCATCCTTTTCAAAATAAAAGAATGAAATTTAATTGCGGGCTCCCGTTGGATATTGCTGCGTGTAAAGAAAAATTAGCCGTTAATCAGCAGTGAAATCTGTAAAACGATCAGGCTGGAAGGGTTGTTTTGAGGGTACAGAAACAATCCTCTGCTTTGGAAACTGGTAAGCGGTCAGCTTATTTCCAAAGACACAGCCTGTATCTATATTGATTGTCCGATTAATTTGGCGTGCCTCTAAAACTGGCGTATGACCATAAACAATCCAAGGCTCTCCTTTATAATGCTTTGCCCAATCCCGGCGGATGGGGCGGCCCAGATGATCTGTTTTACCGGTAATATCACCATAGAGAACAAATGTCTTTGTGCGGGAATTCATCTGCCCGATTAAATTTTCTTTAATCCCTGCGTGGGCTACAACTAACTTCAGGTTTTCAAAATATAAATACAAAGGAGCATTCTCGTAAAGTGTCATAAACTTTTCCTGAATGTTCTTTTTTTGAGCTTCGTTTAAGCTTTTCCATTCAGCAACCGTCGTTTCTAAACCGTGTTTTTCCTGCACCTGGTTTCCTGAAAAATAACGATAGAGCTTATTGCAGTGATTTCCTGGTACATAATAGGCTATTTCCTGCTCTCTAACTAATTGATAGACAAGCTGGATAACAGCTGTGGAATTTGGTCCGCGATCTGTCAAATCTCCTACAAATACTAGCTTGTTACCTCCAGGATGAGCATAGGAGCTGTTCTCCTGACGATATTCAAGTGTTTCCAGCAATTCCAGAAGCTCGTCCAAACATCCATGCACATCTCCAATAATATCTAATTGCATCCTATATCCTCCTATTGTCGATGAATGTAGCTTTACTTCTATAGTATAACTTTTTTTAGCTAATGCATGTAAAATTGAATACAATTATTTTCCTTCGCTGTAATCAACCTCATATTCAATATAAAACGTATTCTTGCCTTTAAGCGTTTCTTTCCTATTGGTGTTAAACATATTTAATATAGCAGCCTAATCATTAAAATAAATTAGCAGAACAAAATGTTTCCTTAATGCAAAATAATAGCATTTACAAAATATACTTGACAAATAGAAACGAAATACATAAAGTGAGTGATGGGTAATAAAGTTTACCTTAGCCAACAAAAAAGAGAGGGTGAAAGATATAAAAAGGAGGTATTACCCTTTTCTATACTAATAGAAGCAGCGTTCTCGGCAGCTTATAGATCTAATAATAATGATTAATTTTAAGTGAATGATCAGCAAAATAACAACTGATAAAATCACAATGGAAAGTCTTTTTATTATAGATAAGGCTTGCTATTTGTTTCGCTTCTTGTAAAATAGGGTAGGATGTGTAAGTATATAAAAATTAGCGAAAAGAAAGGAGGAACTGCTATGAAAAAGGATCAATATGATGTTCAATATGAAGAACAGTTTCAAGAACACATTGATAAAGTTCAAGAAGCATTAGAAAATGAAAATATGGAGGAGTTTCGGACAGAATTTCTCGAAATCCACCCATATGATCAGGCAGTATTTTTCCAACAGCAGAATGAAGGCAGAAGAGCGCAGATATACACGTATTTATCTCCTGAAGAAATGTCAGAGATATTAATTAACATTGATTTAGATGATGTCATTGAGTTTTTTGAGGAGATGGATCCGAGATATGCTGCGATGATTTTTAGTGAAATGCCTGTCGATGACGCAGTAGATATTCTAAATGAACTAGATAAAGAAAAAGTAGTAAGCTATTTGACCATCATGGATAAAGAATCTGCTGATGATATAAAACAGCTTCTTCATTATGAGGAAAAAACCGCTGGTAGTATCATGACCACGGAGTATGTTGTACTTTTTGAGGATCAGACCGTTGCAGAGACTATGCAGCAATTAAAAAAAGAAGCACCCGATGCAGAGACAATTTATTACTTGTTTGTCCTGGATAATAGCAAACGCCTAGTAGGTGTCTTATCTATCAGAGATTTAATTATTGCAGATAGTGATACTTTGATTAAAGAAGTTATGAGTACCAAAGTGGTTGCTGTATCAGTCGCAAAAGACCAGGAAGATGTTGCACAGATGTTTAGAGATTACGATTTCCTTGCACTTCCGGTAGTTGATTTTCAAGATCATCTTCTTGGTATTATCACAGTCGATGATATTTTAGACGTTATGGAAGAAGAGGCAAGTGAAGACTACTCCAAATTAGCAGCGATGTCCAATACGGATATTAAAGATGACACAGCGATCCGTTCTGCAAGAAAAAGACTTCCCTGGCTGGTTATCCTGCTATTTTTAGGTATGCTGACTGCTACGTTAATTGCCAGTTTTGAACAGACCTTGGAGCAAGTAGCTATTTTAGCGGCCTTTATTCCTTTAATTGGTGGAACGGCAGGTAATTCAGGAACACAAGCACTTGCTGTATCCGTACGTGGTATGGCGACAGGTGAGTTCGAAAATACCGGGAAATGGAAGCTTTTGGGGCGAGAGGCATTAACGGGACTGATTAATGGTATATTCTGCGGAATCATTCTTGCTACTATCATTTTTATCTGGCAGGGCAATATTTATTTAGGTATTCTTTTAGGCTTATCTATTATGGGTTCTCTTCTCGTAGCAACACTTGCAGGTGCTCTTATTCCAATGCTGATGAACCGGTTGAATATTGACCCGGCAGTGGCGTCAGGACCTTTTATTACAACAATCAATGACCTTATTTCCACATTGATTTATTTCGGAATGGCAACTGCATTTATGAGTTATTTAATTTGATAATAAGGATGAAATAGGATTGTCGCTATTTTTTGGCGACAGTCTTTTTTTGGTTAATTAGAGTAATTATCTGGCCAGACACAAATCAATTTCTAGGTTCATACACTATAAAAGATAAGCTAAGAAAGCCAAAAGAGGTGGATGAACGATGACAAATAAAAACAAAGCGCAGGCTCCCTTACTCTATATTAGCCAGCCTCAGCTGAAGGAATTTTCAGCTCCAATGCAAGAAAACTATGTTGGTGATTACAGGCGAAAAAGGCAAACGGAGATGAAATCTGTTCCGCAGGCGAAAAGAAAGCAGTCCAAAGACGGGAAAAATTCGGATGGGGACAGCTCCAAAACAACTGAACAGCAATCAAGTAAGAAGAAGTTTATGGAAATGACAATTATAGAAAAAATAAGCTATTTAACAAACCGCTCTGAATTTGCTCCTCCTATAAAATGTGAAATAATCACAGTTTCCAAGAAGAAGTATCGCGGTGTAATTCGTGAAAACAATTCGGATACACTGGCTTTACAATTAAATAATCGAAAAAACAAAATAGAGATTGCAATAAAAGATATTGAAAACATTCATTTATTAGGATTTTAAAAGACACCATCCGGGAGGGCCTCCCTGGATGGTGTATCTTTTGGCAGTTAAGAAAGTTTATACTTTCTTACTGCATAAGTGTAACTAAGGTTGTCACCTAAAGGCTTGGTGACAACCAAGTTTTCTAATGAAAATTATTTTAATGAAATGCTCTGATTGCCGGCAGGCAGGTAACATGGCAAAAGCAATCTAAATCTACTGTGATACAAATACCTGTTGCTTCCAGGTCTTCTGTATTTTGATCAGTAGGGTCCTTCATATGATCAAATCCACAGCTTTCTCCATCACTGAGTAGTAACTCAAGAATAGCGCAATTGTCTTTATCTACTTTCTTTACTCTGAAAATAAAACTAGATAAAATTGGATTCATTTTGTTGTGATGATTTTTTGTTGTGCCGAACCCTTTAAATGGTTTGCAATCTTTGCAGTATAAAATAACAGGCACCGTGTCTAAATCATTAGTTACCTCATTTGTGCATAAAAGGTCATTAATTGATTGTTCACAGCTCGTATCACAGCAGTTTTCTACAATATCGTTTTGAGCATCAACAATGTCTTTTAAAATATCTGCAACACAACTTCCAGTATCATAATTTTTTCCACAACCCATGAGAAAATGCTCCTTTCACAATTTGAATTTTCTTTCCTTATAGGATATGTGTCTTCCCAGTGTTGGTGTGGGCGAGTGTAGCTATGAGGAAGGGCTATTTCAATAAAAATAAAATTCTGACTATACAACATAAAATAATCTGTATATAATAATGTATAAATAAAACGGTTTCATTTTTCTTGCACGGGGTATATATAAATGAATATATAAGGGAGGTGCAGAGGATGGGATATATTCTTCCGATACAGAACTCACAATATATTGATTATCAGCAAAGGCTGCAGCCGACACAGAGAAAAGACCATCATATAGAAGGTTCCTTTAAAGTTCAGTTAGAGCGGAGACATCAGGAGCTTAGTGCAACATATGACCGTTATTACCGCAATAGATCGGAACCTCAAAAACCGTTAGACCTGCCACTAGACTCATCCTTAATCACAGGTAAAGGAAGATATGTAAACAAATATATATAAGCATTCCTCTTATTATAAGAGGAATGCTTCTTTTATTTATACGTTAAGAAAATATTTTCGACGGGGCAGACATTCACAGCGTCTTCTATGAGTTTTAAGATTAAACTCAATCAAAATCGCTATATTTTTGATGCTCCCGGTTAAAGAAAGGGACAATATATAAGGGATTTCCTTTTGTGTATTCTGCATAGAAAATTTCTGAAATATCTTTATAACCCTGTTCGCGAATAGATTCCTCCAACCATGAAACTGGAAGGTTTTTCTCTTCCATGTTATCTTTTATAATTTCCCCATCATTAATAAGAGTAATTGGTAAAGCTACATCTTGAGGAGATAATTTCAAATCCTTGCGTGTAGGCGTTTGATAATCTGTTTTTTTGAGAACGGATACGGTTCCGTTTGCTTCTAACACGGCAAATTCAACCTCACTGATGGAAAATACGTCTTTTTCTCTCAAAAGATGCTGCAGCTGATTAATATCCAGCTTGGTTTTTTTCATCATATCCCTGACAAGCTTTCCACGATAAATTACTATTGTTGGACTTCCTTCAAGTAAATGTCGTGTCCGCTTATACTTTTGTGAAATAATTTCCACAATATACATAAGAATACCATAAAGAGCTACAACAAAGGCTATTTCTCCAATTCCTGCATTTGGATCAAATAAAGCATTCCCAACTAATTCCCCCAATAGTAATGCAGAAATAAAATCAAATGGGGTAATTTGAGAAATTTGAGTCTTTCCTAAGATTTTTGTGATTAAAAACAAAGCAAAAAATCCAAAGATAACCTCTACAAACATACTCATGTAACTAGACATATGATACGCTCCTTTATCTTTTACACAGTATTTTATATTATGTACAGAAGCAGATAAAAAATGTACCTAAAAAGAAAAGGAATGTAAGCTGAATGAAAGATGTTTGCTCTTATCAAATAATCATCCTGTAAAAGAAGCTTTGATCGGGCACTGAATTTCTGAAGATAGAAATCTATACTGAGAGGTACAAGTAAAGTATAGATATATTGGATTTCTGCAATAGTAATAAAAAAACGAAAGTGGGGGGGTACTTCGTACCGGGTAAGAAAACATGTTGTCAGCAATCCGGCAGATAAGAAAAGCTCATATTCGCTTTTGATGATTTAGCAAATATGAGCTTTCTAATGATTTTAAATAAATGGTGCAATAACTCCCAAAACAATAAAACTCCAGAATGCGATTACAATTGCTGGCATATCAATATGTGTATCAACATGTGTGTTAAAAAGGCGCTGCACATATTCCCCTGTAATAACAGCGAATAAACCGAATAATGCTGCTAACCATGGACTTGCTAATGCAATTGCTGCATGGCCGGCCACCATAGATACGTGGTGGGATACAGGAAATTTTAATCCGAAGTATAAGAAAATAAGAGAGGCTGCACTAATAGTGAAACCAATATTATCAATATCTAACGCAATTGCTGCATAACCTACAAGGCCGGCAAATGCAAATCCCCAAATAGCGTTGAAGAGTAACATTTTTCCCGAAAAAGGAAAGCGTTTTTCATCTGTAGGGAAAATACCTGTTAAACCGGAATGACCAAATAAGAAACGGGTAATAATAGCGAATGTAACCACTGTTAAAGCAATTGTATCAATTGGAATACCTAAAATAGGTCCATATAGATATTCAACGAAATAGCCTAAAATACCAAATATACCGCCGACGATAAGTACCATTGGGTCTGTTGTTTTGAATAACGGAACAGTTGTATCTGCGCCATCAACATGCCTGTCATCTTCGGCAAAAATTTTGTCTTTATCTTCATGGTCGCCAAGAATTGTTCTTGCATTAACTGGATTGTCAATAAAGGTAGCGCTTTCTAAATGTTTCTTACTAATCCTTCCTGCATAAGCCGCTGCCGCAACAGCTCCGACGAAGGCTACATGCGGGCCGAAAAATGGACCAAAAGCAACATAATCTAAAATTAATGTACTGCCTGCTGCTACAGCTGCAGCAACTCCGGCCATTCCTAAAAATCCTGTAAAGATAAAGGCTGTTGTACCACCAATGAGTGCACCGAATACGCCGCCGCCAAAAGCAGCTAAAATTGCAACTAAGGACATTTTAATTCCTCCCTAAAATTCGAATTTTATCACATCAGCATTCCGCCGGTAGCATCAATTGTTGCTCCAGTAATATAGCTGGCTTTTTTGGAAACAAAAAAGACGGCTATATCAGCAACCTCATCAGGTTGTGCAGCTCTGCCCAACGGAACACGGTTTAAATAAGAAGGGGCGTCAGTTTCTAATTTTTCCCGAATCAAATCTGTTTCTACAATACCAGGTGCCAGATTGTTAACACGTATATTATCCTTTGCATGTTCGCGTGCCATAGATTTTGTGAAGGCAACCATTCCGGCTTTGCTGGCTGCATAATGTGAGTGACCGGTAGTTGAACCATGGAAAGCTGCCTGAGATGTTATATTTAGAATATTTCCCGGCAGTTCTTTTTCTAAACAATGATTTAAAAACGCCTGGGATGTCAGGAATACAGAAGTGAGGTTTACGTCTAAGGTTCTTTTCCAATCTTCTAGTTTAATGGATTTCACGTAGCCTGTAGGCCAGATTGCTGCATTATTTACGAGAATATCTACTGTCTCAAATGCTTCGATACTTTGGGAAATAATAGACACAGCGTCATCCATATTTGCCAGGTCGGCTTGAATTGCAAGTCCCTTTTGTCCGGCAGCTTCCACAGCTTTTATCACTTCATCAGCTTTTGCCTGATTACTTTGATAGGTAATAACAACATTTGCACCTTCATTAGCGAGAGATAAAGCAATTTCTTTTCCGATACCTCTGGATCCCCCAGTGATAAGTGCTGTTTTATTTTTAATTCCTAAATCCATTTACTTATTCCTCCTCATTTCAGCAATTTACTATAAAATATCTATTATGATTGAATAGCTGCTGTACACTTCATTTATTTCCATTAATTAGGCTAGAATCGACATGCTACTGTAAATTCTCTCTGACAGTCATATAAATATAGGCAAAGACGAGGTAATCCATATGAAGTAATTTTTGATAATAATCTCTAATCTGCTTTAAGTATAATGAAAATAAAACTTCTCGTTAGTTCCGATACTTATTTTGGTAATCAAATCACTCCCTTGTTATTTCGTATAAGAAACTTATTCATTAATTTTTGAACAAAAGTGCAAATAAAAAGTCATTTGTTCATTTTTGGTTAGTATAAATGAATGGGAATTTTATGTCAACGCTTTCATTTATGTGTTTTAATATTATAATAATCCTGATTTATTAAGGAAACGCCTGTACTATAGTGCTGAAAATAAGGCATAGGAAATAATTATATTTATGAATGATAATTTCTTAATTTAAGTGTATTTATCAGTTTGATAGTTGTAGTATTCTACTAATTTCATTAAACTACAAAATTATAATGCTGATACAAATATTGTTAGCTTGTTTTCTTTTCCATTAGGCTGTATAATATGTATTGTACCTACATACGATTCCGTAGCTCAGCTGGGAGAGCGCTTGCTTGACAGGCAAGAGGTCGTTGGTTCGAGCCCAATCGGAGTCATTTACTTAAAGCGGTTCATAGGGAATAATTTCTCTCTAATTGCGTGAAGACACATTATTTATGGATGTGTCTTTTTTCGTTTTTGAAGGTTTTTTTGGAGAGATCGGGAATCAATAGAGTATTTAATTTTATTTTTAAGGAGTGGATGCTGATGCAGGAAATAAGATCAAAAATAGATGCATATATCAACGAATATTTGGAATCGTGGGACTTCTACGGGGTTATTCAAGTTATAAAAAATGATGACATTCTTTTTGAAAACGCATACGGTTATGCGAATATAGAGTTTGGAATCAAAAATAATATAAGTTCATGCTTTTCAATCGCCTCCATGACCAAGCAATTTACTGCCTTTGCGATTATGCTCCTGCATGATAAGGGTGTATTGGATATTGATAAGCCGGCATCTTTATTTCTTCCTGGTGATATGAAGATTGACAAATCAATAACTATACATCATTTATTATCACACACATCAGGTTTAAGCAATTTCTATAATTTTGAAAATGATTTTTTCTCTGGATACAATAGAATGGACTATTCCAAAAACGACTTCTTTCAACGGTATATAAATAAAGAACCTGTTTTTCCACCAGATGTGAAATATGATTATAATAATGTAAATTATAATTTGCTTGCATGGATTATTGAAAATGTAACGGGAGAGAGGTATGAGGACTATATCCGGAACAGCATATTTCTACCTTTGAATATGATGAATAGTGATATTGATGACGGATGTAAAATTATTAAAAACAGATCCGGTAATTATGTGAAAGATTTTGATGTGATTATCAAAAGTCCATATTATAACGAAAAATTTAGTATCGGTGCTGGAGCAATTATTTCTAACTGTGATGATTTATATAAATGGTACATCTGCTTACGTGATAGAAAAATACTATCACAGAAAGCGTATAATCGATTTTTCAATGAGAATAAAAATAATTACTGCTATGGGTTGGAATATCATCATGTTTATGAAATGGGAAGATACTCCCATGGGGGAGACCATCTTGGAATAAGTACTTATATGCAGAATTATTTTGATGGAAATATTTGTATTATCATACTTTCAAATAATGAAGCTATCAATCAATATAGATTGGGCAACGCAATTGCAGATATTCTCCATCATGTTGAGGTAGATATTCCAGCAAAGTTTGAAGAAATCCCTCTTAGTGAGAACGAACTTAAAAAGTATTGCGGTACCTATTTAAAAAATAAGATCAAAGTAGAACTTATTAATGGCAAATTATACTTTGTAAAATTCTCAGGTAATCTTTATATTGAAATCTATCCGGTAGGTGAAGGAAGGTTTGTCCGGCGATACTTTGATCAGATTGAACCTTATCGTATTTCTGAGGATGAACATGGCGAAATGACGTTTTTTGGATATGTCAGGGATAATCTCGTAAAATGATGAAACTTTAATATAGAAGCAATTGTGTTTTCCTGATTCTCAATAAAAACATAAGAAGGAAGGGAGTACAATACTCTTGGAATTGTATTTGTATCATGTCGTTACTGAAAAGTCTATGCAGCCAGGGCAAGTAATCATTTTTGACGAAAATCACTATAATGGAATTTATAATCGGGTCATGACTTGTAAAAAAATATTAGACGGTGATCATCCCGTGGATGAACTTTCAAAATTTATAAATTCAAATTTAGATTATTGGACAGCCAGAACATATAGAGAATTAGCTTTAGAAAAAGTCAGAAAGGAAAAATATACAAACTATCCATCGAGAATGTCTTGTTTATACACCTCAAAAACTTTATCAGATGCAGAAATGTGGGCCGCTTCATTTATAAATAGTAACAGAAAGGTTTATCAAATCGTAAAATTACGAACAGACGGCAGAACATTTAATGGCGATGCTTATAATATTTTTGATGGTACTGGCGATGAGGAAGTAAATAACAAAAACGCAGATTACTATTGGGCTAATGAACCTAATAGATTTGGAAAAGAACCGTTAGTTGAAACCTTAATCGACGGTCGCATAGAAGTTGTCGAAATTATAAAGGACTTTTCTTAACTGAATGAAGTTCTATAATGAATCTATAATTTGGAAATGACACTATGAAGCTTTTAAGGGGATAAGGAAACTTACCAAATTAAATGTATCTTTTTTCTTTTTTAACAGTACTCAATTTATATTATTTCAAAGGAGGGTTCCAATGAACATAAGAAACTCAGCAAAAGCAATTATTATTCAGGATAAACAACTGTTAGCCATAAAAAAACTAGATAAAGATGGATATTATTTTATTTTACCTGGCGGTGGTCAAGAACATGGAGAAACACTGCATCAAGCATTAAAAAGAGAATGTATAGAAGAAATTAATGCAGATGTCGAAATAGGTAATCTCCTGTTTATAAGAGAATATATCGGGAAAAATCATGAGCATTTTGAGTTTGATTCTGAATTGCATCAGATAGAGTATATGTTTTCATGTGAAATTAAAAGCAGTAATAAAGAGATAGGAAATGGTGTTGTACCTGATGATGGGCAAATAAGTGTTGAACGGCTGACGATATCAGATTTAATGAATTATCGTTTATACCCTCAGGCAATAAGAGATAAGATTATTGCTTATATTTCAAGGAAAGAATTCCCAGTGTATCTTGGCGACATCAATTAATTTAGAATAATGTCAGAAATACTCCAAATAACAGCGGGTTATGATGACTTTAAACATCATTTCGAAACCCGAACTAAATACTGGCTTATTTATCAGCGTTCATTCTATAATAAAATAAATAATTTATTTTTAATTGAATTTCTGAATACTTTTACTTTTTGGTTGGTAGGTGGATTATTTGCGAAAAGTTTTTTCTTATTTAGGTCCATATAAATTTCCTTCGATTATTGCATTTTCACTTATGCTAATCGAGCTGGCAGTAGAGTTATTGCTCCCTCTTTTCTTAGGGTTAATGATTAATCAGGGGGTTGTGAATCAGGATATCCAGAATATTGTGTTCTGGGGATCAATTATGATTGGTTTGGCTTTATTATCATTCCTTGCAGGAGTTCTGAATTCTTTTCTATCATCTCATGTCAGTTTTTCCTATGCTTATGATTTACGAAAAGAATTATTTGCAAAGATTCAAAGCTTTTCCTATGCAAAATTGAATAAATATCCTACATCCTCTCTGGTTACAAGGTTTACAAATGATATCCGGCAGATTCAAAATACCGTTTTCATGGTTCTTCGTATTATGGCAAAGGCACCCTTGACTGTAATTGGCGGTGTTATTATGGCTTTTATGGTAAATGCCCGGCTGGCGTTAATTTTTCTAATTACTGTACCGCTTCTTGTTCTATTCCTTTTGTGGGTATTAAAAATCTCAAGTAAATTATTTAAGCAGGTCCAGAGTCAAGTGGACAGTGTCAATCGAGTGATGCAGGAAAACCTTGCCGGCATGAGACTTATCAAAGCCTTTACACGTCGTTACACAGAAGAAAACCGGTTTGATAATGCTAACCGTACGCTTGCTTTAACGACAAGGAAAACCTTTCGAATCGTTGAATCAACTGGACCAATTTTACTTTTTGTGATGAATTTAAGCTTAATTTTTATTGTTTGGTTTGGAAGTATTCAAACGATTAATGGTCAGGCAAATATAGGAGAAGTCGTTACGATGATTAATTATGCACTACGGGTAGCAATGTCTATTTCTATGTTTTCTTTCATTATTATGGCTCTTTCTAGGACAAAAGCATCTGTTGAGCGAATTAATGAGGTACTGATAGAGGATGATGGAGAAGGGGAGAAACAGAAGCAGACGGATTATTCTGTATCTAAAGGCTGTATTGTTTATGAAGATGTTTCTTTCCGCTATCCAGATGAATTAGCTGAAACACTGTCCGATATATCTTTTTCCGTAAATTCTGGTGAACGCCTTGCGATTATAGGAGCAACCGGTTCCGGGAAGACTTCTTTATTCCAGTTAATGCCCCGGCTTTATGAAGTTTCAAGAGGGAGGATATATATAGATGACATACCTTTAGATGGCTATTCATTTAAAGCTTTACGAAATAGTATCGGCTATGTTCCCCAGTCACCGCTTTTATTTACCGGGTCCATTTTTGATAACATCGCTTTTGGAAAAAAGGATGCAACGATGGAAGAAGTGATTCAAGCTGCTAAGGATGCACAAATCCATGACACCATTCAAAATTTGGAACATCAATATGAAACAAGAGTCGGTCAAAAAGGAGTTAATCTTTCAGGTGGACAAAAACAACGTATATCCATTGCAAGAGCACTTATCCGTAAACCGGAGATTTTAATGCTTGATGACAGCACGAGTGCTCTTGATTTAGCTACAGAAGCACGATTCCTGAAGGCATTAAATAATTATCAGTGTACTGTACTCCTAATTACACAAAAAATAGCCACTGCTAAAAAAACAGATCGCATTCTCCTGCTCGATCAGGGAAAGATTCTGGACATAGGCTCACATGAAGATTTGCTGAGCCGTTCTAATTTGTATCGGGCTATCGCGGAATCACAGCAGGAAAAGGAGGTTCTCCATGCGAAATAACTCTTTAAAAGCGGCCTTTCAATATAAACGGATTGATTTATCGAATGTGAACAAATTTGATTCTAAAAAAGCAGAAAATATGGGAGCAACCTTAAAGCAGATTTGGAATTATTTAAAGATGGAGAAGGGAAAATTATTTCTTGTCATTTTGATGGTTTTTATCAGTTCGATATTTGCTCTTTTGGGACCATTTCTCGTAGGGATGTCAATTGATAATTTTATTGCGGTCCAGCAGCTTAATGGACTGGGGCTTTTACTTGTGGGGCTGGTTATTGTATATATTATCCATTCTTTGTCACTGTTTCTCCAAAACTATTGGATGGTCGATATTTCACAGCAAACGGTATATACATTGCGGAAAAACCTGTTTGAACAATTTCACCGGCTGCCTATCTCCTATTTTGACAAGAGGCAGCACGGAGAATTAATGAGTCGGTTAACAAATGATATAGATAATATTAATAACACATTGAACCAGTCTGTCATTCAAATTTTTGCCAGTATCCTTACCTTACTAGGGACAGTCAGTATTATGCTTTATTTGAGTCCTGTTTTAACACTAGTGACGATGTCTAT
Source organism: Oceanobacillus sp. FSL W8-0428 (assembly GCF_038004405.1). Taxonomy (NCBI): domain Bacteria; kingdom Bacillati; phylum Bacillota; class Bacilli; order Caryophanales; family Bacillaceae; genus Oceanobacillus; species Oceanobacillus sp. FSL W8-0428. The sequence goes on along the minus strand of NZ_JBBORB010000001.1, from coordinate 4,610,335 downwards.
TATTCCTGTCATGTTTTTTTCAATGCGCTGGATTACTAGAAGAACCGGGCCATTATATAAACTGCAGCAGCGTGACTTAGGTGATGTAAACGGCTATGTGGAAGAAATCGTTTCCGGTCAGCACGTTGTCAAAACATATTCACAGGAAGATTACGTAACCAGCCAGTTTGAGCAAAGGAATAAATCCTTGCAGAACACAGGTTTTTGGGCATTAACAATCTCCGGGTTTATTCCTAAAATCATGAATACGTTGAATTTTTTAAGCTTTGCAATGATTGCCTTTGTAGGCGGGGTACTTGTTATCACCTCAGATGGATCACTGGTGACTGTAGGGACAATTGTTATCTTTACAGAATACGCACGACAATTTACTAGACCTTTAAACGAACTATCCAACCAATTTAATTTATTATTATCCGCTATCGCCGGTGCAGAAAGAGTCTTTCAGGTAATGGATGAAACTGGAGAAGAAATCGATGAGAAAGATGCTGTAGAGATTCCAGATACAAAAGGTCATCTTGTTTTTAATCAAGTAAGCTTTGGCTATGAATCAGCTAAAATTCTGAATGATATCAGCTTTGAGGCAAGACCGGGAGAAATGATTGCGTTTGTAGGGCATACCGGAGCCGGAAAAACAACTATTATTAACCTTATTTCCCGCTTTTATAATTATAATAGCGGCCAGATCACATTGGATGGTATTGATATCAAAAAAATAAAACGCTCCAGCCTTCGTAAACATATGGCCTTTGTGTTACAGGATACTTTCTTATTTCACGGAACCATCCGTGAAAACATTCGTTACGGAAGACTGGAAGCAACTGACGAGGAAATAGAGCAGGCAGCTAAAGATGCCAATGCCCATGACTTTATTCTATCTTTACAGGATAAATATGATACGATACTGGATCAGGATGGAAGCGGTATAAGCCAAGGTCAAAAACAGCTATTGACCATTGCACGCGCATTATTAGCAGAACCTAAAATTTTAATACTTGATGAAGCAACCAGTAATATTGATACCGTAACAGAATTAAAAATTCAGGAAGCATTAAAACGTCTGATGAAGGGGCGAACTAGTTTTGTTATCGCCCATAGGCTTAATACTATTCGGGAAGCAGATGAAATTATTATGCTCGAAAATGGGGAAATCATGGAGCAGGGAAATCATCAGGAATTAATGAACCTGCAGGGAAAGTATTATCAGCTTTATCAATAAAAATGCTTCAAGTGACAGGCCGATCATACAATGATAGACTATTGCTATATTATAAAAAGGCTGAGGTGGGACGTTTGCGCAGAAAAGGAAAAATGATTGAAAAAGAAATAGACAGCTCTTTTTTAAAAGAGACCATGACATTACAGATTTATCACCCGGAGACTTTTTCTGAACTGTATAAATATGAAATCTGTATTATGCAGGATGGAAAAGATTATTTTCAAATGGGAAGAATTGCTACATTAAGCGATAAGCTTCATGATGAAAAAGAAATGCACAATGTTGTCTTTGTCGGTATTCACTATAAAGATAAATATGACCGCAGGAAGAAATATCACCCATCTGGCGAACAGAATGAAGCTTATATAAATTTTCTAGTTCGTGAGGTTGTTCCTTACTTAGATGATTTCATACCGACATACCATATGGGGAAATCGCGTTCTTTAATCGGTGATTCTCTGGCAGGTACACTTGCATTGATGACAGCAATGAAATACCCGCATACATTTGGAAAGATAGGTATTCAATCTCCATATGTTGATGATACGGTATTAGCATATGTAGAGCAGGCGAAGCCTTTGTCCACTCTGGATATTTACCATACAATTGGTACAAAAGAAACAGAGGTTCAAATGAGTGATGGGAATACAGCTGATTTTGTAGAACCCAACCGGAAATTAAATAAAGCATTGGAAAAAGCCGGAGCAGCTTATACGTATCACGAATTAGAAGACGGCATTCATACTTGGAAGTATTGGCAAAATGATATGCGGCGTCTATTGACAACATTGTTTGATTAAAATTTCTATTTTCATTTTCTTTTGCTATACTTATGTAGATATAGATTATATATAGCTTATAATAAATAATATAATACCAGGAGGTTGTATTAATGAAATATGGAATTGCGATTTTCCCTTCAAAAACTGTACAGGATCAAGCCAATGCATTAAGAAAACGTTATGACCCAAGGTACTCTTTAATCCCTCCACACATTACATTAAAGTACCCGTTTGAAACAGACCCTGAGAAGATAGATGAAGTTACTCAGGAATTGCGTAAAGTTGCGGGAAGTGTAGATCCTTTTTATATCCATATTAATAAAGTCAGTACCTTTGAACCAATAACAAACACTATTTATTTAAAAGTTGAACCGATTGAACAATTAAAGATGCTGAACGAACAGCTGCAGCAGGGGATATTTGAAAATAACCAGGACCATTCTTTTGTGCCGCACATTACGATTGCACAGGACTTGGTGCATGATGAATTCAGAGATATTGTAGGAAGATTGAAAATGGAAGGCTTTGAAATCAAAGATTATATTGACCGTTTCCAGCTGTTATATGAATTAGAAAATGGCTCCTGGACGGTTTATGAAACATTTTTATTGGGAAAGGAATAAAATATTCATGTTAGTAAAGATTGCGACTGCTCCTATAGAGTTAGAAGCTGTATATAAAATCCGGTCAGAGGTATTTGTTGAGGAGCAGAACGTACCGCCGGAAAGAGAAATAGATGAATTTGATAAAACTGCAACGCATTTTATTGCATATGAGGATGAACTCCCTGTTGCTGCCGCCCGTTTACGATTCACGGAAGATGGTTACGGTAAGCTGGAACGAATCTGTGTCTTGAAATCGCAGCGTGGAAAATCTCTCGGGAAAAAATTAATGCTTAAGATGGAAGAAGAAATCAAAAACCGGGATTTTCATAAAGCTAAGCTAAACGCACAGACACATGCACAGGATTTTTATCAAAAGCTGGGCTATGAGGTTACTTCTGGAGAATTTCTGGATGCAGGTATTCCGCATGTTACAATGGTTAAATACTTATAATTTTAAGAAGGCTCTTATCTCTCTGGGATAAGACCTTTTTTTATTGCAGATTAAATGACTGTAAAATTCTTATGAATGAAAATTTATTTTATAAATATTTCAAAAAACGTTCACAAAGTGGAACAAATGCAATTTTCTATCAAAAAGTCAAGAAAACCCGAATAAATTTCTATTAATTAGGAAATATTTAAATAAAAAATCTAATGAAAGCGTTGACATTAAAATTTTATTGATTTATACTAATCAAAAATGAACAAATGATTTATATTTTGCACATTTGTTCATTTGTTATTCGGTAATAACCTCGTTCAAAAAATGACAAAGGAGTGATATGATAAAAAATAAATAATTGAGATAAGCAGGAGGCTATATTTTCATTATGTCTAAAGTAGATTTGAGGTTATTATCAAAAATTGCATATATGTATTATATCGATAATATGTCCCAGCATGATATTGCTCAGGAGCTTAATTTTTCCAGAAGTAAAATATCAAGGCTTTTACTAGAGGCGCGGGAGCAAGGTATTGTTCAGATAAATGTAACGACCCCGGTAACCCGCTGTTTTGACTTAGAGCAGCAGTTGGAGGAAGTATTTGGAATAAGTGAAGCCATTGTAGTTCCAGTATATTCAACGAAAGAGGAGAATATATTAAATTCCCTGGGGCAGGCAGGAGCAGAATATCTTGTGAACCAGGTGAACGATGGTATGACTGTTGGCTTTTCTATGGGGGAAACGTTAAAGAGGCTTGCTTACTATTTAGGGGATGAGCAGAAAATTGATTGTGAAGTAGTTCCAATTATGGGTGGGAATTGGCCGGGAATGGGTTATGGTTTAGATGCCAATACCATTTCCCAAAGAGTTGCAGAGAAATTAGGGGCAAAGTGTTATCCACTATACGCACCAGCTATTGTTTCTAACCAGGAATTAAAAGAATCTATACTAAGTGACTTAACTGTTCAAAATGTATTTAAAAAATCATTAGAAACAGATATAACCTTTATTAGCGTTGGTGTAGAATCCTCTTCTTATGCCCATATTCATTTATTAACGGAAGAAGAAAAAATACAGTCGAAAGAAGAGAATGTCGTGGGGGAAGTGGCTTGCTGGTTCTTTGATTCTGATGGAAGAATTCCCAATATTGACATCCATAACAGGGTGATTGGATCAAGCATTGAAGAGATCAGCAAACATTCTAAAGTTGTATTAGTATCTGGAAATGATTATAAGAAAGAAGCAATTGATTCAGCACTTGCAGGGGAATGGGTGGATACGTTAATTACCGATGAACATGTTGCAGAATACTTGTTGAGAAACCAAAAAGAAAAGGTAAAACAAGGTATGGAATCAGAGATCGAAATAAAATAAATGAACTCTATATATATCTGGCAACCTTCATCAAAATATTTCTTTTAAGCTTCTAATAGTTTTCACCTGTTTTTCATAGACATGTTTTAAAAGAAAATATAGGGGAGAGGGTATTTGTGAAAAGAGAACTTGTTATTGGTGTGGATGGCGGAACAGAAAGTGTTCGTGTAGGAATTTTTGATTTAAAAGGAAATGAAGTCGGAGAGGGAATAACACCTTATAAAACATATTACCCGAAGCCGGGCTGGGCTGAACAGGATCCAAACGATTGGTGGGCGTCTCTGGCAGAAAGTATAAAAAAAGCAATGAAGGATGCAAATGCTTCTAAAGATGAAATTATCAGTATCGGTTTAGATACTACCTGCTCCAGCGTTGTGTTCTGTAAAAAAGATGGAACACCTGTAAGAAAAGCTGTTATCTGGATGGATATCCGTTCATCAGAAGAAGCGGAGAAGATGGCTGCAACAGGTCATGAAGCATTAAAATATAACGGCTTTGGTAATGTTTCGGCAGAATGGATGCCTAGTAAAGTACTATGGGTTAAAAATCATGAGTCTCAGAATTATCATGAAACAGAAAAAATTATGGATTATGTAGATTGGTATACATTTATGATGACTGGGAGAAACACTGGTTCAGCAAGTACGACTACATTGAGATGGTATTATGACCAGGAAAATGGTGGAGTTCCTGAGGACTTTTATAAAACAATTGGCTTAGAGGATATTTTTGATAAGCTTCCTGAAGAAATTAAATATCTGGGGGAATATATCGGTGGCCTCACTCCTTATGCAGCGGAGCATTTAGGATTAGCAGAAGGTACACCTGTCGGCCAGGGGGGAGTAGATTGCTTAAATGGAATGATTGGCCTTGGCGTGACAAAACCAGGAAAGCTTGCACTAATTACAGGATCTTCGCATTGTAATCTGGCATTTACAGATAAATCAATCCATAAAGAAGGAATCTTTGGAACATATCCAGGAGTTGTTTTTCCAGGAATGAAATTAGCTGAAGGCGGCCAGGCTTCTTCAGGCTCTGTTATTAAATGGTTTAAAACACATTTTGGAATAGATATTGAGGAACAGGCAAAACAGGAAGGCATCAGTGTCTACGATATCTTAAATAAAGAGGCTGCTGAGCTGCCGCCAGGATCAGAAGGTCTTCTTGTGCTGGAGTATTGGCAGGGAAACCGTACACCTTATGTTGATGCGAATGTCCGCGGTTTTATCTCCGGTTTGACTTTAAAGCATACACGGGCACATATTTACCGGGCTATTATGGAAGCGATTGCGTATGGTACTGAATTAAATATTAAAAACTTTAAAGAAAATGGTATTCCGGTAGAAGAGTTATATTTAGCAGGAGGAGCAACTAACAGTGATTTGTATTTGCAGATTCATGCAGATGTAAGTAATTTACCAATCAATGTTCCGGAATCGAATCAGGTAGCCTGTTTAGGTTCAGCTATTATGGCAGCGGTTACAGCGGGAGCTTATGCAAATGCAGATGAAGCAGTAAGTCATATGGTACGCTATAAGAAGCGTATAGAGCCTAATCCGGAGAATCATGAAATCTATAAATTATACAGTGAGCAATATCAAAAAGCTTATCCGCAATTTAAAGAATGGATGCATGCTACAAGCAAGCTTGATGGAATTGCTGCTGAAAAAGTAGTAAAACAATCTGTATAACTAGATTAAAAGATGATAAAAGCATAGCAGGATTTAAATCAGTATTTAAGGAGGATTTTGCATTGAAGGCATTACGATTATATGGACCAAAAGATATGAGAGTAGATGATATCCCCGTTCCTGAGATTAACGATAATGAACTTTTGATTAAAATTGATTCCTGCACAATTTGCGGCAGTGATTTTCGAAATATTTCAGCAGGGGGATCAGCGCATGGAATGGACTTACCTCGGGTTATGGGACATGAAATAGCGTCAACCATTGTTAAGGTTGGTGAAAGCTGGAAGGATGAATTTGAAGTCGGCGAGCATATTGTTGTTGCAGCAGTAAGTCCCTGCGGCAAATGTGAATTATGTCTGGAGGGCTATGAAAATCAATGCTTGGACAAACAAGCAACCGCATATAATTATGATGGCGGATTTGCAGAATATATGAGAGTTCCTGAACGTTCCATCCGATCCGGAAATGTATTGAAGGTTTCAAGTGATAAATTGCAGCAGGTTGCATTGAGTGAACCTTTGTCCTGTGCTATTAATGGTCAGGAAATAGCTGAGGTGAAGCTGGGAGATAGTGTACTTGTTGTCGGCTGCGGTCCGATGGGATTGTTTCATATTCAATTAGCCAGATTAAATGGTGCCAAACAAATTATTGCCAGCGATTTTGATAAGAATCGTTTAGAGATTGCAAAAAAACATGGAGCAGATATTGTTTTCTCCCCACAAGAAGAAGATCCAGCTGAAAAAATAAAAGAGCTTACGGGTGGATTAGGGGTTAATGTAGTGGTTGTTGCTGTACCAGTACCAGGAATAGTTAGTGACGCATTGCAATGGGTAAGGAGAAGAGGCAGAATCAATGTTTTTGGGGGGATGCCTAAGCAAAAGCCTGAAGCCACTCTTGATTTGAATGTAATTCACTATAATGAAATTACAATTACAGGAACATCGGATTCGACAGCAAGACAATTACGTATTGCAGCAGATTTAATTACAACTGGCCGAATAAAAACCGACTTTATGATTTCTAAGGTAGTAGATTTAGAAGAAGCAAGAGATATATTAGTTGCAGGTCCACAGCCGGAGCATATTAAAATCGTTGTAAAACCAGAATTAAGCAGTAAAGCATCAAAGGATAAAGAAGATGCAGCTTATGTAAAATAATTGAGGACTGACATATCGTTCTGGAATAAGACTGATTGATTCCACTCTACCATGTCTCCAGACCAATATGTCCGTCGCTTCATTTTATCACCGGTGAAAATAAAATACAACTTGTCTTAAGGAATCACTATTCTATACGGTCGTATAGAATAGTGATTTTTTGTATAGTTTGATTATTTTATTTGGTAATCTTCTTTACCTTTAATGCTCCTTGATGATGAGCAGAAAAATTTTTATAAAAACCTTTCCGAAAGAGAATTTAATAATTATATGAATATTTAATAACTTTTCATCATTTCATCATTCCTGTAAAATAAAATAGATTCTATTAAAATCATATTGTAAAGGGAAAGGAAATAAAAAGATGTTAGAAAAATTAAAAGCCTACCGGTTTCCGCTTATCCTTTTAGCTTCTATTATTGTTGGAGCGATAATCGGTTTGATTTTTGGAGAAGATGCAACAGTAATAAAGCCGTTTGGAGATCTATTTATTAATTTATTATTTATGATTGTCATCCCTCTTGTTTTCTTCTCTATATCGTCTGCTATTGCCAGCATGGACAGTATGAAAAGACTTGGGAAAATCATGGGTTCCATGATTACGGTATTTATCATAACTGGAGTGATTGCAGCTGTATTTATGCTTGTTGCCGTAGTTATTTTTGAGCCGGGTTCAGGGGTAGATATTCCATTGAGTGCCCCAGATAATGTTGAAGAACAGAGCTTGGCAGATCAACTAGTCAATACATTTACTGTTCCTGATTTTGTTGAACTGTTCTCAAGAGATAATATGATGGCTCTTATTGTTATGTCGATACTGATTGGTGTCGCAACAGGATTGACAGGAGAGAAAGGAAGACCACTTGCAAGGTTCCTGACCAGCGCCTCTGACGTATTTATGAAGCTGATTCAGCTGATTATGTACTATGCGCCAATTGGATTGGGTGCATACTTTGCCTCATTGGTAGGAGAATTCGGAACAGCACTGATTGGTGATTATGCAAAAGCAGTGATTATTTATTATCCAGTTGCTATACTGTATTTTGCTATCGGCTTTACATTATATGCATTCATCGCCGGAGGAAGAAAAGGAATAAGCCGTTTTTGGAAGAATATACTAGGTCCTGCTGCTACCTCGCTGGGAACAGGCAGTAGTGTGGCAACCATTCCGGTTAACCTGCAGGCAGCCGAACGAATTGGAGTTCCAAAAGATATCCGTGAGACGATCATGCCTCTCGGAGCAACTATTCATATGGATGGTTCCTGTTTATCAGCTATGTTAAAAATCGCTTTTATTTTTGGAGTATTTAACAAGGACTTCACCGGGATTGATACATTTTTAACTGCTATTGGTATTTGTTTATTATCCGGTATTGTTATGAGTGGAATCCCGGGCGGAGGTTTTACGGGAGAATTAATGATAATTACGCTGTACGGTTTTCCAATCGAAGCTCTGCCAATCATTACTGCGATCGGAGTTGTTGTTGATCCGCCGGCTACGATGGTTAACTCGACAGGTGATACCGTTTCAAGTATGGTTGTGGCAAGACATATTGAAGGGAAAGACTGGATGGAAAAGGCAGATGTATCATCCAGGGCTTAATATACAAAAAACAAGACGCATAAGTACAAAGCGTCTTGTTTTTTTATATGTTACAAATCATATTATGAGATCTTTTCATTTTACAGACATTAATCAATAATAAATAAATTGAAATTTTAAAATAATGAATTGACAAAGAATATTAATTATACTATTATAATTTTAAACCATTATACGTACAAACGGTTTAAGTTGTAATAATTTAAACAATAATGGGTTGATGCTTTATACAAAATAATCTAAGGAGTGGACGACCAAATGGGAAAATCGTTACGGCTGTCAAGAATTTTTAGAAAGGACACAGGTAATTCACTTATATTACCTGTAGATCATGGAATTGGAGGGAGTATTGAAGGATTAGAAGACCCAGTTAAGATTCTTAAAGAGTTACAAACACCTGATATTGACGCAATATTACTAAATGATGGTGTTGCTAGACAAGCTGAAGAAGTTTTTTATGGAAAAGGCACACCAGGCCGAATGTTAAATTCGGATATTTTTAGTTATGAAGTAAAAAATGAACGAATGGAACATCATTTAACATTCAGTCCAGAGTTTGCAGTCCGTAAAGGATATGATTGTATAAAGCTTGTTTTGTTTTGGGATCGTCCTGCTGAGGAAAGAATGCGTTCTATGAAATTGATAGCCTCAGTTATTGAGGAAGCAGAAAAATGGGAAATGCCGGTTTTAGTGGAGCCCCTTACATCAAAGCCAATCGAAGATCCTAAAGAGCGGGCAAAAGTTCTCTCTGATGCAAATAGGGCTGCGTTTGAACTAGGTGCGGATATATTAAAAGTAGCTCACCCTGGTGATACAAAAACACTTGAAAATTGGGTGAATTATTTTGATATTCCTATTATTCTACTAGGTGGAAATAAAAGTGGGACTACGGAAGATTTAGTGAATATGGTAGATGATGCTATTAATGTTGGTATTAATGGTGTTGCAATTGGCAGGAATGTTTGGCAACGGCCGCCCAAAGAAGCAAAAGAATTATTAGCTAGATTTGCAGAAATTATCCATAAGCCCAGAAACTAAAAATGTTAATTATTAAGTAACTCGAAATATTTAGCACAAGAATAACTTAATGGAGGAATTTTGATGACTAAAATGAGAAAGTTTGCTGTTTTAACAAACGCAAAAAATGCAGAGGTACATGAAGGAGAAATCCCAGAGGTTGGTGATAATCAAGTCCTCATTAAGCAAAAAAATTGTAATATTTGTACAACAGATTTCGGGCAATGGCTTGGTCTAAGGGAACATCAACCATATCCGATGGCAGGCGGACATGAAGGTGCTGGAATCCTTGTCGCAAAAGGTAAAAATGTAAGAGATGAATTAAGTATAGGAGATCATGTTGCACTTGCTTATGATTATTGTGGAGAATGTACGGCTTGTCAAACTGGGAGAACGAGCGAGTGTGTAGAGATATCAAACCCTTTTAAAGATAAAAATGATGAAGGATATTACGGTCATTTAGGTTTTGCAACTTATAATGTTAAAGATGCAAATGCAGTTATTAAAATGAATCCCAAATTATCATTTAGTGAGGCTGGATTTTTGGAGCCGCTTGCAACTGTGGTGAGTGGTCTAAAGCGGTTAAGGGTTAGCGCATTAGAACGTGTTGTTGTCATTGGTGCTGGAACAATGGGGATATTAAATGCACTAGCTGCTACAGCATATGGTGCAGAAGTCATTGTTACTGAAATGATGGATAAGAAGATTGAAGCGGCAAGATCAATGAGGCTAAATGTTATTGATGTGAAAGAATGTGATCCAGTAGAAAAAGTAAAAGAATTAACAAATGATGAGGGGGCAGATGCAGTTATTCTTGCCGTTGGAGCTACGAAAGCAAATAATCAAGCATTAGAAATGGTTAAACGCTTAAATGGTAGATTGTTGCTTTTTGCTGCAGGATATCCTGCTCCTGAATTACATGTAGATTCGAATTTAGCTCATTATAGAAAAATGGAATTGATTGGGACCTATGGAGCTGATATACATGACTTTAATAAATCTGCAAATTTATTAAATGATGGAAAAGTTGATGTGTCAAAATTAATTGAAACAAAAGTACCTCTAGAAGAAATCCAAAAAGCTTACGAGATTGCTAGTACGCAAGGAAGTTACCGCGTAAGTGTTTTATTACAAGAAGAATCAGAATAACTTTACACAATAAAAATACTACGATGTATGAAGTAATTGGAGAGGGTGTCACACTCTCTCTTTATAGGATGTAAGCGCAAACATATAATAAATTAATTTTTTGGCATTAAGATTTTTTAAAATCTCAATCAAAATCAGTATAACAAATAGAAGGAGGATGAAGTTATGTCGTTTGTCGTTGATTTTGCGGAACAGTTTATGGGCTTTTTCGGATTTGTAGGGGATACGTTTGTCGGCATGTTTACTGGTATTGTTCCTATACTTGTAGGAATGCTAACTTTAATTCAATTTATTGTAAATCTTGTTGGTGAAAACCGAATTGAAAGAATAGGAAAATTATTAGCAAAAAGTAGCATATTAAAATATTCGATATTCCCGATATTTGCTGCATTTTTCCTTGGAAGCCCAGCAAGTGGTACTATGGGAAGGTTCCTGCCGGAAAAGTCAAAACCAGGATTAATGGAAGCGTTTTTTAGAAATGGACATCCCTTAACTAGTTTATTTCCCCATACAAATCCAGCTGAATTATTTGTTTGGCTAGGAGTTGCCCAAGGTATTGAGGCACTTGGTTTGCCAGTTGGAGCTTTAGCTATTCGCTATGTTATTACCGGTATTGTTGTAGGTGTCATCAGTGGTATTATTACCGAGATAGTATTTACAATTATTGCCAGAAGAAATAATTACGAGGTTTAACAGGGGGGATAAAAAATGTCTAAAAATATAATGATTAAAGTTGAAAAAGGTGGTAGTGGTTGGGGTGGCCCACTTTATTTACAATGTGAAGGGAAGAAAAACAAAGTATTATCAATGACAGGTGGAGGAATTCATGATTTAGCTACACATATTGCAGACGCTATAGGCGGTGTGGCAGTTGATGGATTTAAAGAGGTACCGAATGATGATGAGATTGTTTGTGCAATTATTAACTGTGGCGGTACATTAAGATGTGGTGTTTACCCACAAAAAGGGGTTTACACGATTAATTTAAATGCGATTGGTCCATCTGGCCCTTTAGCTGAGCACATTAAAGAGGAAATATACGTTTCTGGGGTTAAAAAAGGAAATATTACAATAGTACAAGAATTAGACCAGCCAGATCATGAACACGCTGCGGTAGTAGAACCTGAACTAGAGAAACAACCAAAAAAAGTCGATAAACAACGTGCAGCCGAAGAAAGCGGTAACCTGATATTTAAACTATTAACCAAAATTGGTTCTGGCGTTGGCTCTGTAGTTTCCATGTTCTTAGACTCTGGTAGAAAAACGGTCGATCTGTTATTGAAAACGATTATACCATTCATGGCATTCGTTAGTATTTTAGTAGCACTAGTGCAATATACAGGAGTAGGGGAATTGATTGCGAACGCTTTAACCCCGCTAGGGTCGTCACTTTGGGGATTACTGCTTATTTCTATTATTTGTAGTTTCCCGTTCTTGTCACCTATCTTGGGGCCAGGAGCAGCTGTTGCGCAAGTCGTTGGTGTTCTAGTAGGCACGCAAATTGCAGCAGGAGCAATTCCGCCACAATTTGCATTACCAGCTTTGTTTGCTATCAACGCACAAGTAGGTGGGGATTTCTTCCCTGTAGGTATGTCTTTAATGCAGGCGAAACCAAAAACAATAGAATATGGTACACCAGCATTCCTGATCGCGAGACAAATTTCAAGCCCTATTGCTGTTGTTATTGCATATCTGTTTAGTATTGGACTCTATAATTAAAGTGATTGAAATATTAAAATTAAAAATTCGCAGTTAGCGAAAAGTTAACAGTAGATGAGAGTAGGAAATAAATGGTTTATGCTAATTAACTTTCATTTAATTAGTAAAACAGGTATCTGTTTTTATTAATAGGATTGTATAAATGATAGACTAACCAATTCAGTTCTCTTTATTTTTTGAAGTTAAAACTAACATAATAGGTATAATAATAGATTTATAAAATATCAAAAAGAAAAGATAAATAATATGTTAAAATATTTATCGTAAATATTTTTAAGGAGGTAATTTACTTGAAATATAACGTAAATATTGTCGAAGTTGGTTCAAATGTTGAGGATATGTTGAAAACGGGGTTATTAATTCTTTTTAATCAAAGTGCTCCGGAAGATTTAAAACCATTCTGTGTTGTTACCGAAGAAAATAAGCATGATGGACAAGTAGAGTCAGGTGATGTTGTGACTATAGTAGGCTGTACGTATAAGGTCACAGCTGTAGGCAATATTGTTAATGAAAATCTCTATTCGCTTGGACATGCCTCACTATGTTTTGATGGAGCAAAGAAGGCACAATTACCTGGTCATATTCATTTAACACCGGGTTTTGAAAGCGATTTATCCAATCTTGGGGAAATCACAATCAAGTAGGTGAGAAAATGGAGATTCTATTTTTATTCTTTATTGTTTTAGTTATTTTGCAATGGTTTTTTAAAGTAAAGCAGACAAAAGTATTGCATACCCATTATAATAAGTTTTTAGAAACAGGAAATGTATTAGTGGAGAGAAAGAAAGGTATTTTTTCTGGTGCTATTATCATGCTTCAATTAGATAAGGAAGCGAATATTAGAGACTGTCTATTGATGTCTGGTGCAACCTTTTTTTCTTCATGGCGCAGTTGTGAAGAACTAATAAATGAAAACTTATTGAGTATAAATGAGGAAAACCTTAATGGCTATAAAAAAACTGTAAGAAAAGTAATTGCTAAGGCTGTTGAAAGTTATCAAAAGAGTAAAGAAAAAGAGCTAAAGGAGAAACTAGTTTAGCAGTTATTGACTAAATATTCATTTCTAGTCTTTTACTAATAGTGATAAAAGTCACCGAAAAAGGAGGTACATTAAAAAATGATATCGAAAAAATTGAGAAATGATGTACTTATGCCCCAAGTGGGGCTTGGTGTTTATAAAATGATAGATCCGAAAGATACGGTGAATGCTGTTGAGGAAGCATTAAAAGTTGGATACCGAGCGATTGACACTGCTAGCTACTATAAAAATGAGAAGGAAGTAGGCGAGGCAATTCGTCAATCCGGAATTTCAAGGGAAGATCTGTTTATTACTACTAAAGTATGGAATGATGAGCAAGGATATGATGAAACATTACGTGCGTTTGACCGTTCATTGAGTTTGTTGGGACTTGATTATATCGATTTATATTTAACCCATTGGCCTCTACCTGATAAATTTATTGAAACCTATCGTGCAATTGAAAAATTGTATGAAGAAAAACTTATTCGTGTGCCGGGTGTCTCTAATCATCATAAAAAACATCTTTTACAACTTGAAAATAAGGTGAATGTAATGCCAATGGTTAACCAAGTAGAATGTCATCCTTATCTTCAGCAAAAGGGATTAAAAAGCTTTTGTGAGGAAAGAGCAATAGCTGTTACAGCATGGGCACCTCTTGGAAAAGGAACAATTTTACAAGATGAACTGATTAAAGAACTTGCTCAAAAATATGATAAGACCCCGGCTCAGATTATTTTGAGGTGGCATTTAGAGTGTGATACAATTGTTATTCCGAAATCTATTACACCGCCACGAATTAAGGAAAACTTTAAGTTATTTGATTTCTCTATTGTAAAAAAGGATATGGATAAGCTTGCTAATCTTGATCATAATGGTCGAATAGGTGCTGATCCAAATATTGATGATGATTTTAGCTGATTTAAGTAATTATACGATTTGGTATGGTATATTGTCATAAATTCCATTAAGAAATCCGAACTATGAATTCAATTTCTTTTTAAAGGATTCGTTTATAGTTCGGATTTCGACTGTTATTTTAATTTTGGAGTCTTTCATTTATGGTACTCGATCAAGTGTGGTTGTGACCCTCAACATTTTGCCAACATCTTTATGAATTTAATCTCCATTAAGCTTCTTTGTTTTTCGGTATAAGTGAGACAGCTTCCCACTAGAACGAATGACCTCTGCCAGAGTGATCCTTATATAATCCTTTATACTCTTGAAATTTTATTATTTTAAACAAATTTATTTTGTCCGACTTTCAATCCTAAAAGAGAACTGCAAATAGCAAGTAATATTAGTGAGAATAAGGGAATGGTCCAGTCTCTTGTAATATCATAGATTAAGCCTACCGCTATAGGTCCTAAAGCGGCTAAAGCATAACCAGTTGATTGTGCCATGCCGGATAAAAGTGTAGCTTGTTTTGTATTTTTAGTACGAATAGATAGTAACAGAAGGGCAATTGTAAAGTTACCACTTAAAGAAAATCCTATTAGTGTTGTGGAAATTATATAGCTTATATCATTATGATAAAGCAATAAATAAATAACTCCTATTATTAATAAAATATTTAAGCTGATAACTAAGCCTACTTGTGATTTAAGTTTTCCAGCTATAAGTGGAATGAGTAAACTAGAAACTATTCCTACTAGCTGTAAATAGGATAATAGGAAACCAGCAATTGTTTTATTAGCACCAAAATCAATTAATATTTCTGGGAACCAAGAGATGGTGATATAGAATAACAGGGAATGACACCCCATAAAAAAGGCAATAAACCAGGCAAACGGAGATTTTAGAAGATTCTTTTGTTTTTCTGTGAGCCTTTCTTTTATATGATTCATCGATTTCCGCCGTATAAGCACTAACCAATAAAAAGATGCAAAAATTGCAGGGGCTGCCCAAATTAAAAGAGAATTTCTCCAGCCCAATCCCATGTTTTTGGCAATTGGTACACTTATTGCTGAAGCAACAGTAGCAGAAATTCCCATTATCGAGGAATATAGCCCAGTCATTACTGATAGTTTGTCAGGAAATTTATCTTTGATGATTCCTGGTAAAAGGACGTTACAAACTGCAATTCCTATTCCGATAAATAGTGTACCAAGAAATAAAAGGAACATTATAGTAGAAGAGCGAAAAATAATCCCCGTGCTTAATATCATTAATCCAAAAATTAATATTTTCTCATTTGAGTACTTTTGAGCTAAATATGATGAAGTAATTGACATAATAGCAAAAGCTACTAATGGTAAACTTGTAAGTAATGCTACATTCCAATTTGCAAAGCCTATTTCATCTCTAATGATTCCCATAATTGGTCCTATTGAAGTTAGCGCTGGTCTTAAATTAAGAGCAACTAAGAAAATCCCTATAATTATAAGAACATTGGTGTTATCTTTGCCTAACTCTTGTTTCTCAAATGTGTCTTCTCTCAAAAAGATGCATCCTTTCCTCTTAGTTGTTACTTTTTAGGAAATATTTTTCTTAAGTAAATAGTATGAAGCAACCTAAACCTTATTCGTTAAGTTGCCCCATTACTATAATTAGTAATTTATGTTAAATGAAATGTATTTTGTAATTAAATACGCTTCTAGACCGTATTTACCTCCCTCTTGACCAAGCCCGCTTTCTTTTACTCCACCGAATGGAGTGTGGATGGCAAATGGAGCAGGGTCATTTATACCGACCATTCCATATTCTAATTCTTCCATCATTCTAAAAGCACGGCCTAAATCCTTTGTGTAACAATATCCTGCTAGACCATAATGAGTATGATTTGCCTTTTCAATAATTTCTTCTTCACCTTCGAATGTAAAGATTGGAACAACTGGCCCAAATGTTTCCTCATAGGCGATTGACATGTCTTCATTAGCATTGGAAATAATAGTAGGTTCGATAAAATAACCGCTTGTCTTATTATCGTATTGTCTACCTCCACAGATAACCTCTCCGTTTTTCGCTTTAGCATCAGCAATCTGGTTCATAATTTTCTTGAAGGAATTACTATCAATAACAGGACCAACATTAACGTCTTCATCTAAACCATTGCCTATTTTTAATTTCTCTACCTTCTGTACAAGCTTGCTAGTGAATTCTTCAGCAATACTTTTTTCAACGTAAATTCTGTTTGTGCTAACACAAGTTTGCCCAGAATTTGTAAATTTTGTCATTAAGACGCCGTCTATAGCGACATCGATGTCTGAATCAGCAAAGACAATAAATGGTGCGTGACCTCCAAGCTCCATTGAAGAGGCTTTAACAGTCTCAGCAGAGTCTCTTAGTAACAATTTGCCAACATCAGTAGATCCAGTAAAGGTGATTTTTTTTACGTCTTCACTCGCTGTTAATGTATTTCCAATTTCGCTAGCTTTACCTATAACAAGATTAACTACCCCTTTTGGTAAGCCCGCTTTATGAAAACATTCAAATACTTTAATCGCTGACAAAGGTGTAACAGATGCAGGTTTTAAGATTATTGTACAACCAGTTGCTAGGGCCGGAGCGATTTTTCTTGTAATCATTGAAAATGGAAAGTTCCATGGGGTAATTGCTGCGCATACACCAATTGGACGTCTTATAACGAAAAGTTGTTTATCTTTTGCGGCTGCTGGAAGAACATCACCATATATCCGTTTTGCTTCTTCTGCATACCAATGTAAAAAGGCAATTCCGTCGTTTACTTCATATCTAGCATCAGCAATAGGTTTACCGTTTTCTTTTGTAATAAGTTGTGCTAATTCTTCACTTTGTTCTTCTAGTAATCTAGCAGCTTCCTCCAAATAAGTAACGCGTTCTGTAAAAGTTGTTTTTTTCCAAGATTTAAATGCTTGTTGTGCACTTTGTATTGCTTCTTCTGTTTCCGCTTTTCCTACTGTAAAAACTGTCTTGATAACCTCGTTAGTCGCAGGATTACGTACTTCCATTTTTGTTTCGCTTTGTCGCCATTTTCCATTAATATAAACCATGTAAACACCTCAATATTTATTATTATTTACTCGCTTTGTAACAAGTAGGTTTTATTAATTCAGACAGTAAAACAAATTTATTAGTTTTTAGTGACTGTAACTTAAGCCTTGTTGGCAGAGCTGAATAGTTTTATGTAATGTATGAGTGTCTCTTTATAAAACCCCCTCGATATGTTTGATGCTGTCAAAAATATTTATATTTGGATTATCATCAAATTCACTTCTAGGTTTGTCTGATTACAGTTCTGATTTAACTGGTTCATTGTTAACTCCTTTCAAGTAAGCATTTAAATGCTGCATACCCCGTTTGCTTGAATCAGCAAATAGATTTACTTTTTGAATCCCGGTTTTAATAGTTCTTTTAAGGTTGTCATTACCTGTTTCGGAACCTCGGTGGAGGACTAAAGGTACGTCTAAAATGCTATTTAATTTTTGTAATAGCTCAAAATCTAGCCTTGGTTCTTCTTTATAAATACCATGAGATGTGCCAATTACAACAGCTAAACAGTCAATATTCGTTTGTTTGGCATATTCGATCGTTTCTTTAAGATTGGTTAAACCACTATCCCTCGTTTTATCATATTTATGCCCTACTTCCACGTGGCCAAGTTCAGCTTCAACAGAAACACCTACAGAGCAAGCAATTTAAACAATTTTCTTTCATAGAAATAGGCAATCTCATTAACTTCTTCAATTGGATGAATTCCTGCACAATTCAGTATAATTGGAAACTTTAGAAGTTTTGCCAGTTCAAAGGCTACACGGGCAGTCTCCAAATGAAAAACATTTGATGCAGCTACTCTATAATTACCTTATTTTGCTTAAACTAAATATTTTTCATAAATGCCAATATTATTTGCTCAGTCCTTTCTTTATACCGATTAGCAGCTTAATAGACTTATAGCGATTAAAATATATAATATACAAGGATAATTAAAATACTTTGTTGTGTTAGTGAAACCAGATACATGGGTGTAATTTTAGTGAATGTCTTACAATATTGAATGAATTAGAAGAATTCTTATTTTAATTGAAAAAGAATAATCCTTTATATTGATATTTTAACCGTTTGTACGTATAATCATATTAAGTCATAAAAAGAGTTTTGTCAAATTTATTATTCAGTCTATTTCAATTATTATGTTAGAATATACATGTTAAATTATTATGTTAGAATATACATGTGAATTATTAAAAATAGTGCTGTTGAATTAAAAAAGGAAGTGTAAGTTATGCAGAATTTCCATATAAAAGAGGACGATAAGTATTTTGACCACAAACTGTTAGCTGATCCAATTAAAAGAAGTTTACAAAAAATTAATAGAAATAATCCTTTGCCTTTATATCAACAACTTTATGATTCGCTTTATAAGGTTATTGTTAATAAAGAATTGGAACCAGGCAGCTTTTTTGCAACTGAAAGTTTATTGCAGGAAGAAACTCAAATGAGCAGAGCTACAATACGAAAAGCTCTTGAGGAATTAGTTAGACAAAAATATCTAATGAGAATTACCGGAAAAGGTACTTTTATTTCGATTAGCTATCCAGAGAGTCATATTGTTTTACCAAATTTAAAAAGCTTGTCTCAAGAACTGGAAGAAAAGGGTATGATCCCTGGAAGCACTTTATTGCAAGGCAAAATAATACAACCTACAGAGGAAGTTGCTAAAAACTTAGATATAGATGTGAGTGATCGAGTCTTGTTTATTGAGAGGATTCGTACAGGAAATGATATTCCGATTTTATATGTATGTGGATATATTCCGTTAAATATTGGAATTACCGAGGATTTTAATATTCCTGGATCTTTATATTTCTTCATTGAGCAACAATGCGGTAAGGTTATTCGTTCTGCAACACATACGATAAATGCAACAATTATTAATGCAGAAGTAGCTAAACATTTAGGTATCAGTAAAAACTCAGCTGGTTTGTCGATGGAACGAATTACTTACGATAATTATGGGGTGCCAGTTCTTTATGAAACTGGTGTATTTCGAAACGATTTGTATAGTTATACTTTTTCCATGGAGAGAGATGACTAGTATTTCCAACACGAGAGACTGAAGAGCTTTTTGATTGATTAAAAGTGTTAAAGGCTGGTTAATAAATCATTAATAAGAAAGTGTTAGAGAAAAGGTGTGTAAAATTTTTAATGAATTTATCTTTGGGAAATTAGCAAGAAAGGAGATTATGGATTATTTAATTTTAGATAAAGCCATTTGTATAATGGATAATATAAAATTGGGCTTTGTCTTAATAGCGGTGAATCTGAGAAGATACACTGTTTCTACCAGATTTTTTATGGATAGGATATATCATTAATTTAAAGAAAAAAAGAATTTTGCATCGAAAACTCGATGCAAAATTCTTTTTTCTATTTGGGCCAGTTAGTATAGCCTCTTTTAATGTTGTTCTCTGCAAAGCATCAAAATTAACGAGAGTAGAATTCAACGATAAGCTGTTCGTTGATTTCAGCTGGAAGTTCAGAACGCTCAGGGAAACGAGCATAAGTACCTTCTTTTTTCTCAGCATCAAAAGTAGTATATTCTGGTACGAAGTTATTTACTTCAATAGCTTCTGTAACGATATCCAGCTTTTGAGATTTTTCACGAAGAGCGATTGTTTGACCAGGTTTTACAGAGTAAGATGGGATATCTACACGAGAACCATCTACTGTAACGTGACCATGGTTAACCAGCTGACGTGCTTGCTTGCGTGTACGAGCAAGACCAAGGCGGTAAACAAGGTTATCAAGACGAGATTCAAGAAGAATCATGAAGTTCTCACCGTGGATACCTTTCATGTTGCCGGCTTTATTGAATAGGTTACGGAATTGACGCTCGTTCAATCCATACATAAAGCGTAATTTTTGCTTTTCTTGCATTTGCAAGCCATATTCAGAGATTTTCTTTCTTTGGTTCGGTCCATGTTGACCAGGAGCGTAAGGGCGTTTATCTAATTCCTTACCAGTTCCAGATAATGAAATGCCAAGACGACGTGATTTCTTCCATACTGATCCAGTATAACGTGACATAGGACATTTCCTCCTTTATGTTTTATTTGTATAAAATAAAACGCGCGTGATCGTTTCGTTGTTCATTTTGTTTTCATGTACCATCGCTCCAGTAGCAGAGAGTTACACGATACACCTTTATAAGATTCATCTTTGAAAGGAACAAAATGAGTGCAAGCGTCGACTCACTTAGGCCACTTTATTATTTTACACAAATTCTAGTATATAATTTGCATGTACACCTGTCAATAGAAAAAAGAAAAAACACAGTATAAAGTCTTTTTGGAAAGATATTATTTTTGTTTAGAAGCAAAAATAATTCATAACAAAAAAGTATCCGTTATAATATGAATATGTCTAAAATTCTATTTTGTAATAAAATGAGGTAATTATAAATGCTTTTCAAGCACTGCAACAAATTTTTCTAAACATTCCTGATCAATAGCATCGAATCTGTCATGAATAGGACTGTCAATATCTAAAACACCGATAATCTCATTATCACGATAGACAGGTATGACAATTTCAGATTTTGACGCTCCATCACAGGCGATATGACCAGGAAATTGATGAACATCTGCTATACGCTGTGTTTTCTTCTCTGAGACGGCAGTTCCGCAAACTCCTTTTCCAAAAGGAATACGGATGCACGCCGGGAGACCTTGGAAGGGACCGAGCACTAATTCTTCCTTTTCGGATAAGTAGAAGCCAACCCAGTTTACTTCATCTAAAAACTGATTGAGAAGTGCCGAAGCGTTTGAAAGCAGCGCGATTTGATTTGTTTCTCCTGTGGATAAGGCATCCAGCTGTTTGATAAGAAGCTCGTAATCTTTTGTTTTTTCTCCAGAATAATCAAGTTGTTGAAACATTATGTGTTACCTCCTAAAAGTTGCGTGTAGTAGTTTTGTGAAAAATGACATTTAACGACATGAATACAGTTTTTGTCGATAATCGATTAAAGGATTTATCCCCTTCTTTGTCGTAAATGAATAGAGTAAGGAGTTGAATAAGAATGAAAAATAACGTAACCAAGCAAAAAGTAGTGGACGCTGCTTCCTCCCTATTCTTTCAAAAAGGATTCCATGGTACTTCTGTGCGTGATATTGCTGATCGGGCCTCTGTGAATGTTTCCTTAATCAGTTATTATTTTAAAGGAAAGCAGGGCCTTTTAGAATATGCTGTAACAAATTATTATGAAGCATACTTAGAGAAAATAGAAGAGTCACTTGAAACAACAGAAGGAAGCTCTTCTATCGATCGATTAAATGAACTAATTTTTACAATTATACATTATAAGCAAACGCATCATCAATTAACATGTTTTATTCAGCGTGAATTATCTCTTGATTCTGTATTTGTTAGAGAAATGACGGTTACATATCTGGCGAAAGAAAATTACTATGTAAAAGAATTGTTTCAGGAAACAATCGGAAGAAATGCTGATCAGGATGAGAAAAGGTATCTGTTTATGCAGCTGAAAGGCATGCTGATAACCCCTTATATTTTACATTCAGATTGGAAAGATCAAATTTTAGGGCAATTTGCTCACGAACAATTTGTGAAAAAATATACCAAAAGTATACAGAAATGGATTCAATTTAATGCAAATGTAAAAATTAACGAGAAAAGCAAATAATAATAAATAATTGACTTTTCCCCGTATAAATATCAAAAAGTTGTTGAATCAGTAAGAAAAATGTATTTTCTTTAGCCAAAAGGGCGGAATACATGATATTATAAAGGATATATTATTGTGATTTTGTAATTATAGATATATTTATATAGATGTTTATTGGTTGGGAGGCAAAGTATGGCTGTCGTAGTTGGGATTATTTTAGCGATTATTGTATGTTTAACGATTGCTTTAATTGTAAGAAAGCGTGTTTACGATCAAGTAGACCATATTGAAAAATGGAAATTGGATATTACGGATAGGGATGTTGCAAAACAGATTGGAAAAATTAAAACATTGAATCTATCCGGTGAAACACTCGAGAAATTTGAAGAATGGAAAGAGGAATGGGAAAAAATCGTAACCAAATCTTTGCCTGACATAGAGAAGTATTTGATGGATGCAGAAGAGGCAGCTGACCGCTTTCTTGTGCCTAAGGCAAATAAAATTTTGAAAGAAGCAGAAAACCATCTCGAAAAAATTGAGGAAGAAATCAAAGAAATTATCGGTGAGTTAGAGGAATTACTCTATGCAGAAGAAACAGGCCGTGGCGGTGCGGAGGAATTAAAACCGAGAATTAAAGGGTTACGAAGTATGCTTTCTCAATCCAGATACCAATATGGGAAGGCCGAAAAGCAATTTGACAAGGAAATCGATGAGCTGGAAGCAATATTGGATCAATACGATGCATTCGTTAATGATGGCGACTATCTAAAAGCGAATGAAAGTATTAGTGAATTAAAGGAAAGTACTGAAAAAGTAGAAAATAAATTAGATACATTTCCTGATTTGCTTAAACAAGTGAAGCAGGAGCTGCCGTCTCAATTAACAAACCTGTCTTCCGGTATGAAAGAGATGCGGGAAAGCGGCTACCGGATTAGACATTTAGGCTTTGAAAAAGAAATTATTACATATCAGGAACAATTGAGGGATATAGAAACTCAGCTTGAAACTGCTGATATAACAGATGTGGAACAGCTTCTCCAGCAAATGGAGACACGTATTTTAGAAATGTACGAAGCTCTGGAAGGGGAAGCGATAGCCAAGAATTATATAGAGCAGAAAGGTCCGGAGTATGAGGATTCTGTAAACCAGATAAGTGCTACGTATGAAACCGCGAAAAGAGAAGTAGAAGAGATAAAGAAGGCTTACTACGTAGAAGACGATGATATGGAACGTTTCCAGACTATGGGTAAAGCAATTAAAGCTTTAAATGGCCATGTAGAAGAATTACACCAGAGTGTAGAGGACGATAAACAATCACATTCAGAATTGAAAAAAGGAATTGAAGAAGGATTTAAGAAAATTGCACAGCTGGAAGAGGAGCATGAATCTTTTAAAAAGTCTATTGCAAATTTACGGAAAGATGAGCTGGAGGCAAGAGATAAACTGGTAGAAATGCGCGGACAGCTTACAGATTTGAATAGAAAACTGAAAAAGAGTAATATACCGGGAGTACCAAGCTACATTTGGACCCGTTTTGAAACAGCAATACAGAAAAATGATAAGGTAATGGAAGCGTTAGAAACCTATCCATTAGATATGAACAATGTACAGCAAGCGTTGACTGAAGCTAAAAAATCGATTGAGCAGGCATATGAGCAAGTAGATATGATGCTGGATCAGGCTTATTTAACAGAGCAGGTGATTCAATATGCGAACCGCTACAGAAGTAAGCACTCTGATCTGGACAACAAGCTGAAGGAAGCGGAGAGATTATTCCGTAATTATGAATATGAGCTTTCTTTAGAGCATGCTGCCAAAGCAGTAGAAGAGATTGAACCGGGATCGTTACAGAAAATAGAATCGTATCAAACGGAAAGAAGCCAATAATTATCGTTGTTTCTTTCTATGAAGGGACAAGATTATTTACTGGATAGAACAAAAGCAGGAAGAACAATTTTTGAGCTTACAGGTTGCCTGCTTTGTATCCGCTGAAGATTTCAGATACTATATAATATGAAAAATATAAGGTAAAGGCTGTCGCTAAGAATGGAATATTCGTTAACTTAGGTCAGCCTTACATTTTTGTTAAAAAGAAGGTGGAAAACTTGATATACTTCGATAACAGTGCAACAACGAAGCCGCATCCGGAAGTGATTGAAAGCTTCGCGAAAGTATCGGCTAATTATTTTGCAAATTCCTCATCGATACATCCTCTGGGCGGTCAAGTGGAGAAACTGTTAGATGCTGCGAGACAGCAGGCAGCAGATTTAATCGGCGTTTCCAAGGAAACAATAATCTTTACTTCGGGAGGAACGGAAGGAAATAATACTGCGATTAAAGGAGTTGCCCTTGAGCATCAATCACGTGGAAAACATATTATTACAACTCAAGCGGAGCACCCATCGATTCATGATACATGCAGGAGTTTAGAAAAATTGGGTTTTGAAATAACCTATATGCCGGTAGCTGAAGATGGAACTGTTTCAGCGGCAGATGTTGAAAATTCCATTCGAAAGGATACTATTCTTGTTACAATGATGCAGGTGAACAATGAAATTGGCTCAATTCAGCCGATTGAGGAAATTGGAAATGTTTTAAAAAAGCATCCTAAAGTTCTTTTTCATGTGGATGCTGTCCAAGGGTTAGGGAAGGTTCCTTTAAACCTTTCAGATACTGGTATTGATTTATGTACTTTTTCAGGTCATAAAATTCATGGACTAAAAGGGACAGGACTCCTGTATGTGAATCATACGGCCAAATTATATCCGCTTCTTCATGGTGGCAGTCAAGAATCTGGTATCCGTTCTGGAACAGAGAATGTGGCTGGCGCTGTTTCATTTGTAAAAGCATTGCGTTTAATCAAAGAAAAGCAAGATATTCAGAAGGATAATATATTAAAAACCCTGCATGATAAGCTTATGAAGGAGCTCAGCCAGTTGGAGGGTATTGAAATCAACAGCCCTGCTGGCGGTGCCAATCATATTATCCATTTCTCTGTACCGGGAATTAAGCCGGAGGTTATTATTCATAGCTTAAGCCAAAAGGAAATATATATTTCCACAAAGTCAGCCTGCTCATCCCGGGATCTGACGGAAAGTCATGTGCTGGTTGCCTGCGGGAAAACAAAGGAAGTTTCTTCCTCAGGTTTACGGGTAAGTTTTTCTTATGAGAATAAAGAAGAAGAAGTAGATATATTTGTGAAGGAAATAAAAAAAGCAATTCAACAATTTAAAGAGGTATTGAGGTAGATAACATGCAATATGATCATATATTAATTCGTTATGGAGAGTTAGCTTTAAAAGGAAAAAACGCGAAACAATTTATACTGAAGCTTCATGATAATATTCATCAGAAGATAAAGGATTTTGATGGTGTGAAGGTCATGCGGACACAGGGAAGAATGTTCGTCTTACTGAACGGTAATGACCCAGAACCGATTGTAGAAAAAATAAAAAATGTTTTTGGCATCCATAGTTTAAGTCTGGCAATTCGTGTTGAGAACGATGTGGAAGAAATAAAAGAAGCAGCTTTATATGCATTAAAGCAAGAAGCAAATGTAAAAACATTTAAAATGAGTGTCCGTCGTACGAAAAAAGATTTTCCAATTCGTTCCGGTGAAATGAATCATATATTAGGAAGCCATTTATTAACCAATACAGAAGACATTACTGTAGATGTGCACCATCCTGATTTGGAAATAAAAGTAGAAATACGTAAGGAAGCGACCTATATTACCAGTGGAACAATTATGTGCAGAGGTGGACTTCCGGTTGGAACATCTGGTAAGTCACTGCTCTTGCTTTCAGGCGGAATTGACAGTCCGGTGGCGGGCTTTTTGGCAATGAAAAGAGGCGTTCATTTAGAAGCAATTCACTTTCATTCTCCGCCGTTTACAAGTGATCGTGCCAAGCAAAAGGTACTGGACTTGGCCAAACAGCTTACGAAATATGGAAAGTCCATAAAAGTGCATATTGTTCCGTTTACAAAATTACAGCAGGAAATTTTTAGAGAGATGCCAAATGACTATGCTATGACAATCATGCGCCGCGTGATGTTTCGTGTCAGTGAACAGCTTTGCAAACGTGAAGGTATCTTGTCACTGACAACAGGGGAAAACCTTGGACAGGTGGCCAGTCAAACGATGGATAGTATGCACACTATCAATGAGGTAACTAATTATCCAATCATCCGTCCGTTAATTGCAATGGATAAGGATGAGGTTATCCGAATCGCGCAGGATATCGGAACATATGAGACTTCGATTTTACCTTATGAAGATTGCTGCACTATTTTTGTACCGAAATCTCCAAAAACAAAACCGAAAAGAGATAAAGTTAATTTTTATGAATCAAAATATGACTTTACACCATCGATTGAAGAAGCAATAGAGGGTATAGAAACAATAAAAGTAACAGAGAAAACTTTATTCAATGAGGATTTTACAGATCTTTTTTAAACAGATTACCTTTTCTTATATTCGATTTTTAAATAGCAATTAAAAAGAAAAAATTACCATTAAATAAAATGCATGTTTTCACCTCAATCGACGCATTCTATAAGTACCAAGGAGGTGAACAACATGGCAAATAATAACTCAAATCAATTAGTTGTTCCAGGAGTGCAACAAGCACTTGATCAAATGAAATACGAAATTGCTCAGGAATTTGGTGTTCAACTTGGTCCTGACTCAACTTCTCGTGCTAACGGATCTGTTGGTGGAGAAATCACGAAAAGATTAGTAACAATGGCTGAGCAACAATTTGGCGGAACTAAATAATTAAATGCATGGCTAGCTGTCTCTGCAAATGTGGAGGCAGCTTTTATATTTATATAAAACGCTCTAAGAGAATACTTTGATTTTGGGCAATATATTTTATTAAACCAACTATTAAAACCCGATGCTCCCCTATCTGATAGGGGAGCATCGGGTTTTTGAAAATATTTATAAGAAGGTTCGTTGTACACGATTCCAGAATGTGTTGTTTTTCATTTTTACAGTTTTGATCACTGTTTCGTCCATTTC
Source organism: Oceanobacillus sp. FSL W8-0428 (assembly GCF_038004405.1). Taxonomy (NCBI): domain Bacteria; kingdom Bacillati; phylum Bacillota; class Bacilli; order Caryophanales; family Bacillaceae; genus Oceanobacillus; species Oceanobacillus sp. FSL W8-0428. Next base: position 4,582,930 of record NZ_JBBORB010000001.1, on the reverse strand, counting down.
AATGTCAACATGGTGAATTCGCTGTACTGGCCATGCTTCATTATCCAGACTGATGATAGGATAATCGTTGCCGTCTTGAATGACCTCCAGTTGAAGCTTTCTATCCTGACTTAGAATAAAAGAAGAACCAAGTGTTCGATAGCTATTATTATTCAAAGAAGCTACCTCAGATACCTGAAAGCTTGAAAGTAACGGGTCGATAACTGCTCCACGTGCAGATTTGGAATAGCCTGTACTTCCTGTAGGAGTTGATACGACCATACCATCACCTCGAAATGTTTCGAAGTGCTCGCCGTCTATTTTGACATTGATAACGATAGTTTTAATAATACTGGAGCGCAAAGATACCTCATTCAGGCAATAAAATGCTTTTTCACCGTCAACACTCACTTTAATCGCCGGAAAACGCCGAACTTCAATTTTATTATTTGTTACTGCATCAATCATTTCGTCGAATCTGGTTATACTAAAATCACAGTATAATCCAATTTGCTCGTCGTCTGTAATACCTGTATAGATACAATCCTGGCGGAATCCAGTCTTGCGGACAGCCTGCAGGAAAGTACCATCTCCGCCAAAGCTGACAATAATAGACGCATCTTTAGGATTATTAACAACGTGTAAATCATTTTGTTCAGCAATCGATTTTAAGTAATCTGTTTTTTCGCCTTCCTGACGAGGGTGATAAAAAAAGAAAATATTATTACGATTTTGCATACGATAACCTCCAAACAAATTTTATGGTGCAGTAATCTTTTGTCAGGTTCCCGTTTTCGTGGTAGAGATGCATGCTGTCAGACAGGAACATATAAAACACGGTGTAAGCTCATGGATTAAATACAGATAGGCAAATCTTCAAAAATTATGATTTGCTTATTCTCATCATAACATTTTCTAAGTGTTATTTCTCTTTAGAAATATGTATGGATAGTGAATTGGTATAAGAAAAACAAACAATTGTGAAGTATTTTTTTAATTATTTTAGGAGAGTTGATTATGGATAGTTTATACATTTTGTTAATTTTTATTGCGGTTAGTATTTTGATCATCCTATTTCTTTTCCAAAGCAAATGGATTATTAAAGTCAACTATCAATTTCCGGAAATGAATGATGTGCATATTTCTGTCTTTTTTTATAACTGGTGTGTTCTTAAAGAGAAGAAGTTACGTATACCAAATCAAAATGAAATGGAAAAAGGATACATGCATTTTTATAAGCAATTGTCCCGAAAACAGCTTCATTTACTAAAACAACTGCGGTTTCGATCCTTATTAAAGGAAATAAAGGTGCTTGAATTCAAATGGCAGACCAAAGGAGGAACTGGTAATGCTTTTACCACATCTATAGCAAGCGGTGCAATCTGGGCGATAAAAGGCTGGCTGATTGGATATCTCACACAGCATCTTCAGCTTTGTGAAAAACCGCAAATTCATGTGCAGCCGGACTTTAAAAGCAGCAGTCTGGAGACTAGATTTTCATGTATGATTTCCTTCCGCTTAGGAAAAACTATTCTGGGAATCATGCGCGTCTTGAAAATAAAGGAGGTAAAATAATGACTGAACATCCGATAGAAGGTTTAATGTCCAGTGCAATGAAAAGTATACAAAAGATGGTAGAGGTAAATACGATTATCGGGGATCCTTTGAAAGCTTCCGATGATACAGTAATTATTCCGGTATCAAAGGTTGGATTTGGTTTTGCAGCCGGTGGAAGTGAATTCATGCCGGGAGAATTAAAGTCAAGTGATTTTGAAGAGCACGAAATTCCGTTTGGAGGAGGCAGCGGAGGCGGAGTTTCTATAACGCCGGTTGCTTTTTTAGTATTAAGAGAGGGAAATATGGAGCTGGTGCATATGGATCAGCATGCACATCTATATGAGAAAATAATTGATTTGATTCCAGAACTTCTGCAGCGCTCAAGTATGCCTAATAAAGAAAAAACGTTAGAAAAGAAAGTAGAGCAAAGACATCACAAAAAGGATGAAAAAGAACATAAAGAGCATAAAGATCATAAGGAACAAAATCAAGCTTCCGACCATGAACCTGAGAAAGAAAAAAAAGAGCTGGAGTCTATTCTTAACCGTTTTGAAATTTAGATAGCAGAATAATAGCTATGATTGGACAGTTAATAAAACAAGCCCCATAATAGTAAGTGAATCAGAATTGTAAAGATGGGGAGGAGAAATATAATGCCAAAACATGTTACATTTAAACAAGAAACCGTTACTTTACTCGGAGAAGAACAAAAAGCAGGGAATAAAGCTCCTGACTTTACGGTAATTGCAAATGACTTATCAGAGAAAACGCTTGCCGATTATGACGGGAAAGTTAAATTAATCAGCGTGGTCCCTTCTGTTGATACAGGAGTATGTGCTGAGCAGACGCGCCGTTTTAATGAAGAAGCTGCTAATCTTGATAATACAGTTGTTTTAACAATCAGTATGGATTTACCGTTTGCTCAAGCCCGCTGGTGTGGTGCAAATGGAATTGAAAACGTTGAAACATTATCTGATCACCGCTTAGCGGATTTTGGCAAAAATTACGGGGTGTTAATTGAAGAACTCCGTTTATTATCCAGATCAATTTTTGTAGTAGATGAAAATAATGAGATTACCTACGTAGAATACGTACCAGAGGTAACGAACCATCCAAATTACGATGCTGTATTGGAGCATTTAAAAACAAAATAATGAAAAAAAAGCATGATTCCGTCTGAGTCATGCTTTTTTTAAAATAAAATACATAAATAAGGCTAAGTTCACAGACTTAAAATGATAAGCAAAAGTGCGGATATAATATTAAACAAATTGTCAATTACCGGATCCTGTAATATAAAAATAAAGCTGTACTTTCCTGGTTTAAAAATGGTTATGTCTTGCGCAGCTCTTATCTAAGCAAATATTTTATTTGGAAATAATTAAATTCCTTTTACATCTGGTATGAGAATTGTTAAAATAGAAAGTTGTCAGCTTGGATAGGAGGACATACCATGGAGCAATCGAATGTCGAAAAATTATTTAAATGTATTGATGAAGTAACTGAAATTATTCAAAGCGCAAAAAATGAAACCTATCTGGAAAGTTTGATTTTATCGTTAGATACTATCTTGGACGATGGAACTCGGAATGAATTGGACGATGTTACGGAGCGCAAGGTTACAAAACTTGTTCAGGCTTTTAATGAAGAAGAGTTTGATGCAGAATCGTATCGAAAAGCATTGGGACTTTCCATTCTAAAAGGAATGAAGGGTGCAGCCCAACAGCAGCATTTAATGACACCTGATACGGTTAGTTTTTTAATCAGTTACTTAGTAAATAAATTGATTGATAAAAAGGGACAGATAACCATTTTTGACCCTGCCAGCGGAACAGCTAATCTGCTTACGGCTGTGTTAAATCAGATAAAAAATCCTGTGAAGGCATATGCTTCTGAAGTAGATCCGACTTTGATTGAATTAGCTGTATTAAATGCAAATTTGCAGAAAAGAGAAATCAGCTTCTATCATCAGGATAGCTTGAGACCTTTTCTGATAGAGCCGGTGGATTTTGTTGTTACAGATCTTCCGGTGGGATATTATCCGGATGATGTAACAGCAGAGGAGTATCAGTTAAAGGCAGATGAAGGTCATTCTTATTCACATCATTTATTTATAGAGCAAAGCTTAAAATATATAAAAGATGGCGGATTTTTTATTGGCGTGATTCCAGAATTTTTATTTGATAGTGATCAATCGGCAAAATTACATGCATTTCTACAGGAAACAGCACATATTGTCGGAGTCATCCGATTGCCGGAAACATCTTTTAAATCAAAAAATCAGGCGAAAAGTGTATTAATCCTGCAGAAAAAAGGGTATGGTACAAAAGAACCGAAGCAACCGTTACTTGTACAATTACCTTCTTTTAAGAATGCTCATGCAACGGCAGATATCATCAAACAGATTAATCAATGGTTTACATCTTATCCAAACAGGATTAAATGAAGAATATAGGAGTGGAATGAAAATGAGTAATGTATTAGCAATTAATGCTGGAAGTTCATCTTTGAAATTTCAGCTGATTAAAATGCCGGAAGAAGAAGTAGCTGCAATCGGTCTGGTAGAACGAATCGGGATGCCGGAATCGATTTTTAAAATTGAGGCGAACGGCAAAGAGGATAAGACGGTAACAGATATTCCAGACCACAGTGTCGCAGTAAAAATGCTATTAGATGCTTTGATTTCTACAGGAATTATTCAATCATTTGATGAAATTGATGCAGTTGGACATCGAGTTGTTCACGGAGGAGAGTATTTCACTGATTCTGTTTTATTAGATGACGAAGCAATTCAAAAAATTGAAGAAGTTTCTGAATTAGCGCCTTTGCATAACCCTGCCAACTTAACAGGAATTCGTGCTTTCAAAGAAATTCTGCCAAATGTTCCAATGGTAGCTGTGTTTGACACTGCCTTCCATCAGTCAATGCCGGAATCATCTTATCTTTACAGCCTGCCGAGAAATTATTATGAAGACTATGGCATCCGTAAATATGGTTTCCACGGGACTTCCCATAAATATGTTTCTGAACGGGCCGCAGAGCTTTTGGGCAGACCGTTAGAGAGCCTTCGCTTAATATCCTGCCATATCGGTAATGGCGCTAGTGTAACAGCAATTAAAGATGGTAAATCTATGGATACGTCTATGGGCTTTACACCGCTTGCAGGAGTTACAATGGGTACAAGATCCGGGAATATTGATCCGGCATTAATTCCTTATATTATGCAATGTACTGGTAAAACAGTAGATGAAGTACTTCATGTTTTAAATAAAGAAAGTGGAATGCTGGCACTTTCCGGGTTCTCCAGTGATTTACGTGATATCGAAAGTGAAGCAGATACAAACCCTCGTGCAGAACTGGCTTTAGATGTATTTGCTGGAAGAATCCATAAATATATAGGATCCTATGCTGCGAAGATGAATGGTGTAGATGCCATTATTTTTACTGCGGGTATTGGAGAAAATAGTATTACTATCCGTGAAAAAATTCTAAAAGGACTGGAATTCATGGGAATTTATTGGGATCCGAAGCTTAATGAGGTACGCGGAAAAGAACAGTTTATTAACTATCCGCACTCTCCGGTAAAAGTAATGATCATCCCGACGAATGAAGAGGTTATGATTGCGCGGGATACAGTTCGTTTAAGTAAATAATAAAAGGCAATTGCTATTGGGTTAAGCGGCTGTCACAGATCGTATGAAAGCCATTTTAGCAAGAGCAGGTATGAAAAAGCTGATCTTTTTCTGTGTAATGAAAAATTACATGGAAAGAGGTTAGCTTTTTTATTCCTCATCCCCCAAATTTATAGGGAGAAGGTGATTTTGTGTTATTATAACTATAATGTCTGTGAAAATATGTACTTTAGTCCCTTAATATGGATATTTTAAAGATAGAAAAGTGGTGACAGCATGACATTAAAAGCAGAACTGAAGGAAATAGACTATGATATAAATCTAAAGCAAAAAGATTTAAATGTTCTTATCGATAAAATGTTAGATAATATCGGATCTATTGATCCGGAGCTGAGAGATACATTGATTTTTAATACGTTTGGAAAATTGATTATGGAAGATTCTTTAACCGATAAACAAATGAAGCATATTCTTGAAGTTTGCTTAGATAAACTATTTTTGGGGATTGAAGAAAATGAAAGCAACCTCGTTTTTACACGCTCTTTTTCTGCTTTAGTTATCGGAATAATTCTACATAAAGATAGACAAAAAGTCTTCTTACAGGAAGCAATTATTATCAAGACAATTAAAAAGAGTATTGCGTATTTAAATCTTGAAAAAGATATTCGCGGTTATGTAGAAGGTAAGGGATGGGCACATAGTATTGCGCATGGAGCGGATTTATTAACAGAAGCAGTTAAACATCCCTGTTTTGATAGGAGGCTATCTTTTGAATGCCTTGAAACAATCAAACGATGTCTATTTAAAGAAAGTATAGCAAAAGCTCCTTACGTTGATGATGAGGAGGAAAGACTTCTTTTTGTATTAGAAGCACTTATTGATAAAGGTATCAAAGAGGAGGACATTGCTTGTCTGGTGTTAAATATTACTGGTGATCTGCAGGAGTTAAAAACAAGAGAAGGATATAGTTTAAACTTTTTTTGGAAAAAAACTAATGTTATAAACTTTTTGAGGGGATTTTATTTTCGGCTGCTGTATAAAAATACATATCCAAAGATAAGAAGCAATATTGCTGCTATTTTGGAGCAATGGCATGATGAAGTATATAACTTGAATAAGTGAAGAATTTCTAAGTAGAAACCGGACATTGAGATACAGTATTATTCTTGATTTTATGCATTTAGTTTCCATCCCTTGAGAGGAGTTTCCCAAAGGATGGAAGTTCAATAGATTAACGAATAACAAGTACGTCACAGCTGGCGTATCTTGTAATGCTTTCAGAAACACTTCCAATTAAGAAACGTTCAACAGCATTCATACCAGTTGCACCACAAATAATTAAATCGGCTTCAAAATTACCAGCTATTTCTTTTGCGATTTTTACTTTAGGAGATCCATATTCAATACAACGGATAATATCTGTTAATCCAGCTGCTTCAGCTTGCGCTACATAATCATCTAATAATTCTTTTGCATAAGTTTCCGCTCTTTCAGATAAAGAACGATCATACGCTTCAGCTGTTGAGAAAGTACGGGAATCCACTACATGAGCAAGGATTAATCGGGCAGTATTTCTTTTTGCGATATCGAGTGATTTACTAAATGCCTTTTCAGCTGCTTTAGATCCATCTACTGCGACAACAATATTTTTATATTCCATGATTCATCTCCCCTTTCTACTACTATTATATACCTGTTTTGAAAGCGTTACAAACGAATATCAGTAAATTACATAAAATTTCGGAAAAAAGACAAAAAATAAATGAATCAGTTTAATATCTGGTAAAGAGCTTGACAGCAGAAGCTATTAAGGCTTCCGGCTGTAGCAAGTTACTTAAACCCGATTTATATAGAACAGGGTTTTGAGGATTGTTAAACTGATTCATTTATTATTTTTTAAGAAATGATTTGTAATGTTTTCGGATATTTTGTCAGCTCTAATGGCATGTAATTAGTTGTGAACAGCATATCTTCAATTCTGACTCCACCCACGTTTGGCACATAAATTCCTGGCTCAATCGTAAAACACATTCCCGGTTCGATAGGCAATGTGTTTTCACTATGCATCGAAGGATATTCGTGTGTTTCGATTCCTAAACCATGTCCAAGGCGGTGTGTAAAATAATCACCATATCCCTGTTCTGTGATGTAATTTCTTGCAATTTTATCCAGCTCTCCGACTGCTGTGCCGGTTCTGCTTGCATCAATTGCTCTTTCTTGAGCTTCCAATACAGTATCGTATATTTGTTTTTGTTCATCAGTAATATTACCGAAGGCAACTGTCCGGGTAATATCGGAGCAATAGCCCTGATAGATAACGCCTAAGTCAAAGAGAACAAAATTATTTTTCTCCAATTGTGTTTTATCCGGGTTTCCGTGAGGGGATGCTGTTTTCGAACCAAATAATGCCATTGTTAGAAATGACATCTCGCGTATCCCTTGCTTTTTTAAAGTGTGCTCAATAGCAGCAACTACTTCTAGTTCAGAGACACCTTCTTTTAAAGCTTCCACCCCAGTTTTAACTCCTAAATCAGCTAATTCTGCAGCAGTTCTTAAATAATCATGTTCTTTTTTTGATTTGATTAGACGTAGATTTTGAATTGCCGGTGTTGCATCTATATACGCAGCTTCCGGAAAAACTTCTTGGAGCTGATTATAGCGTTGAATAGTCAGATGGTCTTTTTCCACTGCCATGACAGATGGATTTTTTTCTTGCTTTTTCAAAAAGACCTGCAAAGCGTGCCAAGGGTTTTCGTGATCATAATAACTTACAATTAAATGTTTCCATCCGGCATTTCTAGCATCCTCTTCCTCCATTTTTGGCAATAGGAAAATAGGATCTATTCCATCCATAACAATAATTCCAATAACTCTTTCATGCGGATCTGTGTAATACCCGCTTAAATAATATACATTTGCTTTTGAACTGATAAAACAGCTGTCCGCTTGCTGCTTTTTGAGTTCGGCAAATAATTTATTAATTCTTTCTGACATTATTTTTTCCTCCTAGTTTATTATTATAGCTGCGATTCCGCATGTATAAATAGCATCCTTTAAAAAATTATAGCAGATAGAAAGAAAAAATCCGATAAAAATGAAACTTTTTGCGAAATCAATCGTATTTCTTATTGTACACGAATCGTACATTACTATTACTTATTCCAAGAGGAGGATTTGTATGTTTCAATTTTTTAACAGAATGAAAACAATTGTCAGTTCAGAATTGAATGCAATGATTGATAAGGCGGAAGACCCGGTCAAAATGTTAGATCAATACTTGAGAGATATGGGCAAGGATATCGAAGACGTAGAAGCAGCTGTAGCAAAGCAAATGGCTAATGAAAAAATGCTGAAGCGGAAAGCAAATGATGCAAAAGCTATGGTAGAAAAGCGTCAGGAACAAGCTGAAAAAGCAGTCGAAGCAGATAATGAAGATTTAGCCAGAAAAGCATTAGAAGATAAAAGACATCAGGAAAAGTCGTATGAATCTTTGCAGGCTTCCTGGGAACGGGCTGATGAGGATGTAAGAATTCTTAAAGAAAAATTATCTGAAATGAAAAAAGAATATCAGGAAATGAAGCTGAAGAAAGACTCCTTAAAAGCACGTGCAGAATCTGCGAAAACAAGAACAAAAATGAATCGTACGATGTCTTCTATCGGCAGTGATCAGTCCCGCCAAGGATTTGAAAGAATGGAAGAAAAAGTACTTCAATACGAAGCAGAAGCCGAGACGTCAGAAGATTTAAATGAAAGCGCACGAACACTAGATGATGAATTTAAAGAGCTTGAAGACAATGGTGTAGATGATGAACTGGCTGCACTAAAAAAGAAACTCAATAAATAAATTTGTAAAAAAATGCATAGATTTAATTGATAACGGGAAAACACAGTACAAAATCTAATAATAATCCAACTATACCAAAGGAGAGATTTTGAGTGAAGGTATCTTTTCATGGACATTCAGTAGTAAAAGTAGACACAGGAAAGCACCGAATCATTATTGACCCGTTTATCAATGGGAATAAAGCATGCGATTTAGACCCAGGTACAGAAAAAGCAGATGTTATTCTGTTGACACATGGCCACAATGATCATGTTGGAGAAACAGTGGAGATTGCTAAGAATAATAATGCGCTGGTTGTGGCGACGGCAGAGCTTGCTGATTATTTTGCATCAAAAGGCCTGAATACACATCCAATGCACATCGGCGGGTCCCGTGAATTTGAGTTTGGTAAAGTGCAATTTACACAAGCCTTTCATGGATCATCCTATACAGAAGAGGACGGCACAGTTATTTATGGCGGCATGCCCGGTGGAATACTTCTTACAGTGAATGGAAAAACCATTTATCACTTGGGCGATACTGCGTTATTCACGGATTTAAAAATGTATGGTGAGCTAAATGATATTGATCTTGCCTTTATTCCAATCGGTGATAATTTTACAATGGGACCAAGTGATGCGCTTCTTGCAGCTGAGTGGGTGAATGCTAAGAAGGTTGTCCCCGTTCACTATAATACCTTTCCGCCAATTGAACAGGACCCGGAAGCCTGGGCATCTAAAGTAAAGGCCGGTAATGCGCATGTAATGCAAGTTGGAGAAACAATTGATTTAGAATAATATTCTAACCTGAAAAACCACAGAATCGCTATATTCTGTGGTTTTCTGGTGCATAGAAATAACCATTCCTCATACACTTATAATAAAGGGGGATGTAACTTTGAGAACAAATATTATTTTAAGGTTATTATTAGTTGGCTTTTTTCTCTATATTGCCTGGCCAATGATTCCGCAATCTACCAGCTCTTTAGAGTTCCTTTTTTGGGGATGCTGGTTGTTATTTGCATTTGTATTTATTGGTGCAAATCTAGCAACACTTTTAAAGATGTCTCGTCCGCCGGTTATGGAACAGGAAGGAATAAATAAGAAGAAACTGCGCAGCCATTGAGTTTATCCTGTATCAATTGTATAATAAAACTATTACGTTTTATATAGTACAGTTGAAAGAAGGTGATGGCAGATGGCGACCAAGCATGAACAAATATTACAGCATATTTTATCGTTGCAAGTAGGTAGCAAAATATCTGTCCGTCAAATTGCAAAAGATTTGAATGTTAGTGATGGGACTGCTTACCGCGCAATCAAAGAAGCGGAAAACCAAGGTATTGTCAGTACGATTGAGCGTGTAGGAACTATCAGGATTGAACAGAAAAAGAAAGATAATTTTGAAGAGCTGACCTTTGCCGAGATTGTAAATATTATTGATGGACAAGTACTCGGCGGCAGAGATGGGCTGCATAAAACCCTCAGCAAATTTGTCATTGGGGCGATGCAATTAAATGCTATGATGCGTTATACACAAGCAGATTCATTACTGATTGTCGGTAACCGCCATGAGGCACATAAGCTGGCTTTAGAAGCTGGGGCAGCAGTTCTGATTACAGGAGGATTTGATACTGACGATTCTATCAAACAGCTGGCGAATGAAAAACAATTACCTATTATTTCGACAAGTTATGATACTTTTACAGTTGCGGCAATGATTAACAGGGCGATTTATGATCAATTGATTAAGAAGGAAATTGTATTTGTAGGAGATATTTCAACGCCATTTGAATCTTCATATTATTTAACAACAAAACAGCAGGTGAAGGATTGGTATATTAATAATGAAGTGTCTTCACACATACGCTTTCCGGTGGTTGATGACCGTATGAAGGTAGTAGGAATGGTTTCTTCCCGTGACATTGTCGGAAAAGAACAGAGTACTTTTATTGATCGTATCATGAGCCGCAAGCCATTAGTTGTTCAGGAAAAAACATCCTTGGCATCTGTTGCACATATGATGGTTTGGGAAGGAATTGAACTTGTTCCTGTAGTGGATGGATCTCATGTGTTAAAAGGCGTTATTTCCAGACAAGATGTATTAAAGGCGATGCAGCAGATTCAGAGACAGCCACAGGTTGGAGAAACAATTGAAGATATTGTTTCTAATAATATGTCACAGAATCCAGATGAGGGCGGTTTGTTTGAAGCACGGGTTATACCGCAAATGACAAATCATTTAGGGACATTATCACATGGTGTCTTTACAGCTTTAATTACGGAAGCCTGTGATAAAATGATGAAAATCGAGAAGAAGGCAGAAATTTCGATTGAGAATATTACAGTTTACTTCAGCAAGCCGGTGCCAATTGATAGTATTTTGCATATTAAGCCGGTGCTTCTGGATGTCGGACGTTTGTATGCAAAAATAGATATAGAAGTACTGCAAGGACAGACTACTGTTGGCAGAGCATTGATTATGGCGCAGCTTATTAATCGGTAACTGAGGGAAATCTGTCTGTTGCCAGGCTATAAAAAAACAACTGGAATCATATTATTCCAGTTGTTTTTACGCTCAAGGCGGGAAAGTTTGGCTGAATCAGTTTCGTGAGAGAACAGAAGAATGTTTTTCTGCTTTTTAACAAGTACAGCTCACGTTTTTTCTTATTGTGGATGCAATCTTCTCCACTCTTTTTGATAGTGACGTGCTTCTTTAAAACCGCGGATAAATTGCATTAAACCTAAAATGAAGATAACTAGGCCGATAAACAGGCTAAGCTGTGTAAGGTAAAGCGTATATTGATTGATAGCAAAAGCCATCATAAACGCTCCCAGACAGGATTTCGATCTGCCATTGTAATATTTTTGGGTTAACGTGCTTTTCTCTTTCAGGATGGATACTTTATAATAGATATAAAAAACAACTGAAACGATAATTATTATTGGGAAGATAACCATTTAAATGCTCCTAATTACATATTCTAAATTCTATGTTTATTGTACCGTTTTTTAGATGTGAAAGAAAGTATAATATTTTTGCGGAAATTAATTCTTATGCGGGAATGACAGCAATCAACTGCGAGTGCCGAAAACTAAGGAGCTGGTGTATAAGCGCTCTTAGCTTGCAAATGTGTTCCGCGTTTCTGATTTATAATTAATTTTAGAGAACCAATTGAGATACCATATATAGGAAAGGAAGATAGTCATGGAAGTTACAAAAATTATTGAAGCGATTGAAAAAAGTCGGAAAATCATTATACACCGGCATGTGCGTCCTGATCCGGATGCAATTGGCTCACAGGTGGGTTTAAAAGCACTAATCAAAAACTCTTTCCCGGAAAAAGAAGTTTATGCTGTAGGTGAAGATGTTCAGTCCTTAACCTTTTTAGCGCAGATGGATCAAGTATCAGATGATGCGTACTATGGGAGTCTGGTAATTGTCTGTGATACAGCCAATCAGCCGAGGATTGATGATGAGCGTTATGATACAGGAAAACAATTAATAAAAATTGATCATCATCCGGTTACAGATTCTTATGGAGACATAGAATGGGTGTCCACAGATGCAAGTTCTACCTCCGAAATGATTGTTGAGCTTGCTTTAGAAGCACAGTCACGGGGCTGGGCACTGAATAATAATGCAGCCCGTTTATTATATGCAGGAATTGTTGGTGATACAGGAAGATTTAAATTTCCGAGCACAACTGTAAAAACCTTTCAATATGCCGGAGAACTGGTTCGTTATGATTTTGACAGATCAGGTCTTTATGATGAACTATATCAGGCAGAGGAAAAGGTACTGCGGTTAAGCGGCTATATTTTACAGCATTTTCAATTATCCGATAATGGACTATGCGTCATTAAGTTAACAGCAGATTTGCTGGAAAAATATGATGTCAGCGTAGAGGAATCCAATCAGCTGGTTCAGGTGGTATCAGATGTGAAAGGGATTAAAGCTTGGGTTTTTCTTATTGAAGAAGAAGATCAGATACGGGTGCGTATACGTTCAAAAGGAGTTATTATTAATGGAATAGCAGGTAAGTATAATGGTGGAGGACACCCATTAGCCTCTGGTGCAACAGTGTATTCATGGGAGGAAGGAAACGATTTAGTATCTGATTTAGAAAAAGTATGCAGAGAATACGTTTAAAGTGATTATAGATGCTGGAGCTTCAGGTTAATATTAGTTTCTGCTTTACTAGAAAATGCTAAGGGCGTTATGTTTCAAAATAGGAGCTGAAATAAAACATCTACTGAACTTTAACTAAAGAATTTCCGCTCTCGTGGAATATAAAGAGATTTTGTCATGGACTGGATAAACTCCCGCTTCAAATTTTGTCAGAAATTAAAGTGGGAGCAGCTCATGCAATAACATCCTTAGCAATCTGTTTAGGTATTCGATTAAACTGAAACGTTTCCAGTTGCGTAAATTATCTTACTGAAGCAGGTAAGACAGCTATTTTTAATTCTGATCCCAATGCAATAATTTGACTTACAGTGAACTGGTAGCTCATGCCGTCAAGAGTGAAAGCTTTATTTTCAATGGTAGAAATAAGCAGCTCATCTGAACGTGATATAAGCTCTACCTCCTGGCCGATGACATGATTGATTTCATCGCGGATTAAAGCGCGGAGCTGATCCTGCATTAATAAATCAATTTTCATAGAATCTGGATCTTCTATTTCAACCGTGATTTTTGAGATGGTAAGTGGTTGTCTGGATTGTTCACTCAAATCCTCTTTATCTTTCAGCAGTGTTTGATTTGTGTGCTCAAGGTCGGTTACTTCATTAGACAATTCAATATTTTCTTTTAACACTTCTTCATACATGGTACCGTACATATATGTGAAAACCATATAGGAAATAATAGTGCCAAAAAAGAAACCGACAAAAATCAGCTGCCAGTTTGTTTTTTTATGATATGGCGGGATATGCATTATGGGACCTCTCCTTGAGAAAACCATTGGATAATAATCAGGCCGACCTTTACGCCGCCCATAGCAGATAAAATTAATAGTATTTGTTTAATTAAATCCATTGGTGTTCCATCAAATAAACCTCTTTCAAAGTTGGCAATAGCATCAAAAGTTCCTCCGATAGCAGCAACAATTCCCCATATCCTTAAGCGTTCTGCGATTCGATTCATCGAAGTTAAAGCAGCGTCTCCTGTTGCAAAATCTCCGATGCTCCCGATAATAGAGCCTCCGATGATAACTCCTAACGCAATGAAAAAACAATGAATAAATGCAGCAAAAAACCTTTCCTCCATATTGACACTCCTCGCGCTATAGCTTGTCTTATAATTGGCAATCCTTATGATTGGAGGTGCTATATTCTATCCTATGAATGAAATAGGCGGGATATGAGCAAAACTAAATTTATAGGCACATATGTACTATCTTGTTATAATGGACATAGAAATGTGTGTTCAAAAAGTTCGAGGCAGCGCAGAATTATACTATTAGATGCAGGAACAGCTAAAAGTAAGCTAACGAACTTCTCAGGAAGCGGTGACTTCTATATTGCCTGCACAATGTGGGCGGTTTTAGGAGACACTCCTCGTCTCGACATGCGATTCATATTAGACTTTTTGAACATCCTCTAGAAAGAAGGCGGAGTAGAATGACGTACACACATATCTCAGTGAAAAGCGGCTATAGTTTAATGGAGAGCACCATTTCTATACAAAAGCTTGTTCAAAAAGCAAAAAATTTACATTATCAAAGCCTGTGTTTAACAGACGAGGCTGTTCTTTATGGTGCCATTTCATTCTATAAAGCTTGTATGGATCAAGGGATTAAACCAATTATCGGAATGACTGTTAATGTTCAAATAGAAGAAAATGAACCAGGAAATCCGTTTATTGTACTAGCCAAAAATAAGACAGGATATCAACAACTGCTGAAGTTAAGTACGTATTTACAAACAAATCATATTGATATATTAACTGCCAGCCAGCTTTCGAAATATACAGAAGGTGTCATTGGTGTTTTATCAGGAAAACATTTCCTTCAAGGCAGTAATCATTCTGCAGAAGCTGATACAGGTTTATTCTTTCAAGAGTTAAAAAAAGTAGAAGCATACTTTCAACCAGGTGATTTTTATGTCGGAATTGATTCTGATGCACATCAGCTCCAGGTTTGGAAGGAAGCAGGCTTCTCTTATACAGCTATGCAGGATGTTCTGTATTTAGAAGAACAGGATATATTAGCATATGATTGCTTGCAATCGATGCGCTTTGGAGAGAAGTGGGGTCCAAAACGGAAGGAACAGTTACCTGAAGGTCATCATTTTTCTTCTCCGGAAGAAATGAAACGATTATTCCACGCTTGGCCAGAGCTGCTCAATAAAACAGAAGAAATTGCCGATAAATGCTCAACATACTTAAATTTTGATGAACAGCATCTGCCATCCTTTCCAACCCCAGACCGGATATCTGCAGATACTTACTTGCGACAGTGCTGTGAAAGTGGGTTGGAGGATCGTTATACAAACATTACAGAGGTACATCGGAACCGGCTTGAGTACGAGCTGGACACAATTATAAACATGAATTACAGTGATTATTTCTTAATTGTTGCGGATTTTATTCAATTTGCGAAAGATAATCATATTATGGTCGGACCAGGAAGGGGTTCGTCAGCTGGATCCATTGTAGCTTACATTTTAGGGATTACAGAGGTAGATCCTTTAAAATATAATCTGTTATTTGAACGTTTTTTAAATCCGGAAAGACTTACCATGCCAGATATTGATGTGGACTTTTCTGATAGTCGGCGTGACGAAGTAATTGATTATGTAAGAGATAAATATGGAAGAGAGCATGTTGCGCAGATTATTACTTTTGGAACCTTTGCGACGCGTTCTATTCTTCGTGAACTGATGAAAACAATGGATGTTCATGATCAGGATGTCAGCTATATTTTACGAGAGCTGAAGGGAGCATCTTCTAAAAGTATCCAAAGACTGTTACAAGATTCAACAGAATTGGCAGCGTATGTGAAATCATCTGAAAAATTAAAGACTTTATTTTCAATAGCGATTAAATTAGAGGGGTTACCCAGAAATGTATCCACACATGCTGCAGGTGTAGTAATCAGCGAGAACCCTTTAGTGGCAGATGTTCCTTTAACAAGCGGCACAGGAGAAACGTATTTGACGCAATATGCAATGAATGAACTGGAAGCAGCAGGATTATTAAAGATGGACTTTTTGGGGCTTAGAAACCTTTCACTAATTGAAAGAGTAACAAATGGTGTAGCATATACTTTAAAAAAAGATGAGATATTAGCGGATATTCCAGAACAGGATGAAAAGACTTTTACTATGTTGCGAAGAGGAGAAACCAGCGGGGTCTTTCAATTAGAATCAGCAGGGATGCAAAATGTACTTAAAGAACTGCAGCCATCTTCATTTGAGGACATTGTAGCGGTAAATGCGCTTTACCGCCCAGGCCCAATGGATTTTATTCCTGTATATATCCGGCGGAAATATAAACAAGAGCCTGTAAGCTATCCGCACCCAGATCTGGAGCCGATTTTAAAATCAACGTACGGTGTTCTGATTTATCAGGAGCAGATTATGCAAATTGCTCACCGTATTGCCGGTTTCAGCCTTGGTGAGGCTGATATTTTAAGAAGAGCGGTAAGCAAAAAGAAGCAGGGTGTTATGCAGCAGCAAGAGGAGGCTTTTATCAAAGGGTGCATAAAGAATGGCTATTCTCACGCTGTGGCCGGAGAAATATTCAGCTGGATTGTCCGTTTTTCCAATTACGGTTTTCCGAGAAGTCATGCAGTAGCCTACAGTAAAATATCCTATCAGTTAAGCTTTCTGAAAGCACATTATCCAGCAGTGTTCTTCTCATGTCTGTTGACCGATGCCAAGAACCAGCCTGAAAAGTTGTCGGCTTATCAGGAGTCATTAAAAGAACTTGATATTAATATACTCCCTCCGCACATTAATAGAAGTTATCAGCAATTTACAGTTGAAAAAAAGATGATACGTGCTGGATTAGCCGCTATTAAGGGAATCAGTTATCAGGCATTAGTTCATATTTTAGAAATTCGGAAGGAAGCTTCTTTTACCAACTTTTTTGATTTTTGTATGCGGGTTGATATTAAAAAAGTAAATCGGGCGGCTATTCGAAATCTTGTTTTAGCCGGCGTGTTTGATGCATTTCACCACAACCGGGCAAGTCTGATTGCTTCCATTGAACCGGCTCTTGAACAGAAAGAGCTTTTTCAAGGGATGTACGAAGATGCTTCTTTATTTCAAGATGCATTGGAATATACAGATATAGAAGATTACTCAACGATACAGAAGCTCACTTTTGAAAAAGAATTAATGGGTATTTATATATCAAATCACCCGTTTGAAAGCTGCCGGGATGTTTTAAGGGCGAACGGAATTATTTCACTCAAACAGGCAGGCAAATTCACTGGTAAGAGAAAAGAAATTTATACGGCTGGTGTTGTGGAAGAGGTAAAAGTTATTCGAACAAAAAATAGGGAAAGAATGGCCTTTTTAACTGTATCAGATGAGGATAAAAAGTTGGATGCTGTGATTTTCCCCGATTTATTCCGTCAAATTTCCAACCAGCTGGAGGAAGAGCAGATGGTTTGGATGCGGGTTTCTGTGGAAGAGAGAAACCAAAAGCTTCAGCTTGTTATAAAAGAAATTGGAGCTTTAGATCTTTCAGAGATAGGTGTACCTGAAACAAAAAAATTATTTGTACGAATGACAAATCAGGATAAAAGCAATGTTCTACAGTATTTAAAGCAATTAGCTGATCAGCATCCGGGTAAAATACCAGTGATTGTTTATAATCCTGTAAACAAGGAAACCTACCGTCTTTCAAATGATTATGCTTTATATTTGACGGAAAAAGAAATGAGACAGCTGAAAAGTTATTTTGGAAATGAGAATGTGGTAGAAAGGTAGTACCTGCAGCCTGAATGTAAATTAAAGTGATAAATAAATTGAAATGTATTGATTGGAATGAATCCTAGGGGAGTTACTTTTGCTGAAGTGACTCTCCTGGTTTTTAGTTATCATAAGAGTCGTGAAGCACTGTCGGCAGCAGAGTGTTTTTGGCAATATATCAGCTAATATTCAAATGATAGAAAAGATAGTAATTTTATATGCAGAGTTACTTTACACAGGTTCATCATCTGTTATAATAAAAGGGATTTAAAAGGGCTTGGCCCAAATTGTAAGCGTAATAATTATACATATTACTTACAGTATTCAAAGGAGCGGAATTCGATGGCAAACCTACGAGACGAAGCGTTACATTTACACAAACAAAAGCAGGGGAAATTAGAAATAAAATCAAAGGTTCCCATGAAAAACAAAGAGGACTTAAGTCTAGCGTATTCCCCTGGTGTTGCAGAACCTTGCAAAGAAATTTATGAACGGAAAGAAACTGTCTATGACTATACGATGAAGGGAAATATGGTTGCTGTAGTAAGTGATGGATCTGCTGTATTAGGCCTCGGTAATATCGGTGCAGAAGCTTCTTTACCTGTTATGGAAGGAAAAGCGGTATTATTTAAAGGCTTTGCAGGAGTAGATGCTTTTCCGATTTGTCTGGATACACAAGATGTAGACAAAATTGTAGAAACAGTGAAATTAATGGAACCAACCTTTGGCGGAGTCAACCTGGAAGATATTGCAGCACCAAACTGTTTTATTATAGAAGACCGCTTAAAAAGTGAAACAAATATCCCTATCTTTCATGATGACCAGCACGGTACAGCAATTGTAACTGTTGCAGGATTAATGAATGCTTTAAAATTGGTAGATAAGGATTTCTCAAATATAAAAGTTGTGGCTAACGGGGCGGGTGCAGCAGGTATTGCAATCATTCGGCTGTTAAAGAGCCTGGGCGTTCATGACATGATTATGTGTGATTCCAGAGGAGCAATTTACGAAGGGCGTCCTAATGGGATGAACCGGGTGAAAGAACTTGTTGCAAAATATACCAATGCACGGAAGATAGAAGGAAGCCTGGAAGATGTTTTAGAGGGTGCAGACGTATTTATCGGTGTTTCAGTAGGCGGAGCATTAACAAAAGAAATGGTAAAGAAGATGAATGATGATGCAATTATCTTTGCTATGGCAAACCCTGATCCGGAAATTTTACCAGATGATGCAAAAGAAGCAGGGGCAAGGGTTATTGGAACCGGCCGGTCTGATTTTGCAAATCAGGTAAATAATGTACTTGCTTTTCCAGGGATTTTCAGGGGTGCGTTGGATGTCAGAGCAACACGGATTAATGAAGAAATGAAAATTGCTGCTGCAGAAGGAATCGCTTCTTTGATCTCAGAAGATGAGTTGAATGAGGATTATGTTATTCCTTCTCCTTTTGATGATAGAGTTGCCCCGCTTGTGGCCAAGCACGTAGCTGAAGCGGCAATGAAATCCGGTGTGGCCCGTGTCCAAGTAGACCCTGAGGAAGTAGCAGAGAAGACAAGAAATCTGACAAAAGAAATCAATAAATAATCTGTTCTGATAATTAGCCCCGGAAACATTTTTAGTAAAAGTGTTTTTGGGGATATTTTGTTTTAGGACAAATTTCTGGTTCTATGTCAAATGTGGTGGTGGAATATCATTCCTCCACCTCTTTATTTATAAGCTTGCTTTAAGACAAGCTTTACCTCTTGTTGCCATAGAATTTTCTTTCTCATTCGATCAAACTGTTTAATCCCATAAGATAATCTTTTTAATACTTTAATCGTATTATTAACGCCTTCTATGTAGCCATTATTAAAGGGATACATAAAAGAATGCAGAATTTCTTGTTGCCATCTTTTAAATGTACGTGCGACACGATGAAATCCCTCTAACGCGGATGCATTCAACTTCTCCAGGCACGCTTCTAATCCAGCAGTTGCGTTGTGCGCATCACTTTCCTTAAACCACGTATCCAATTCATGCTTTAAACCATAAGCTTCCTTTAAGCGGGGATCTATCCTTAATAATTGCTCGACTTTCTTCTTCTGATCATCTGAACAGGTTGTCCATGATTTCCACAGAAGTTTTTTGGAACGTTTCATTCGAATTCGATCTTTCTTGGGCAGCTCCTTTTGAACTTCACGGCGGACCTCATCTAGAGCCCAATAGGCCTGACGCATAAAGTGAAAACGGTCAGCGATAATCAGAGGATTTCCCAGTGCTTTTCGAATTGCTTGTTTAAACGCTTGAGATAAATCCATTACTACCATTTCTACTTTACCTGTATCACAGGACTTTAAGTACGCTTCAATGGTTTCCACTTTTCGATTTGGCAAGATATCGATAATTCTTCGGTTCTCCACATCGACCACATTCAATTGAAACCTCTCTCCATCCGCGTCACCTTTAAACTCATCGATCGCAATGACTCGCGGCAACACTTTGCTGGTAGTTAACTCCTTCTGATCAAACCACCGTAAGACACGATTCACTGTTACTCCGGTTACTAGCGCCGCTGTACGAAAGGAACTCACCGCTGCATGCATCATCGCTGTCGTTTGCACACTCGCCATACAACGTTGATACCGATGAATCATTTGTAGACGCTCATAAAATGTGTGATGACACGACGTGCAAATATAACGTCGTTTTCGCAGGGAAAGATGAACTTCCTTGGTTGTAAACGCTGGTCCTTGAATGCTTTGCCAACGATAGCCATGTATCCGCTTGGTTCTTTTACGGCAAAAAGGACATTTCTGCATACGCTGTTTCGTGAATAATTCTGCAATAAAATAACTTTCTTCTTCTCTGATATCCCACACATCTACATGCGTATCTTTAATTCCTAACAACTCTGTGATAAAATGATGATGCACTCTTTTCCTCTCCCATTCCTTTTGTCTCGACAACTCAAGGTTACCAGAGAGAGGAAATAGAGTGTATTTTTTTGTCTCCGTTCCATCTGGCGATGGAACGGAGGGCACCACCACATTCAGTATAGAGCCAAATTTCTTCAAAAGAATACTGCTCTCATAGTACATGTTCAAAAGTTCTGGAAATAAGATGCCCGACAAATGATTATAGATGTGTTAATAATAGACTGATACCCTGCAGCTTATTATTTCATTTTTTTTTGAATATCCTCTTCATACGCATTTATTTTATTTTTAAATCTTAAGTTAATTCCAGTGGGAGAAGGCGTTTTAGCCGTTCGTTAAACAGCATAATTTACCTTACATTTGAGAAAAAATTATGTTTAATAAGAAAAACGTGATTGCACGACTTGGCATCAGGTGGTAATCTATTTGTTGGGATTCTAAAACTAAAAATACTTTCATTTTATGGAATAACTATTATAACTCGGCAAAATAGTTTACAATAGTAAAATAGGAAACAGCTCTTATTGAAAGCTCTATTTGAATACTAGATAATATACACAGCCTGTTTATATATGCTCAGATAATCTAGTAGTAGAAAAAGGGGGGATAAACTTGCCACTTAAAGATTTTTTCGGCAAGCGTAAGAAGTATGCATCAATCCCGAGCGAGAAGGCGAAAGTTGATGTTCCAGAGGGTTTAATGCAGAAATGTGATAATTGTAAACAAATCTATTATCGAAAAGAAATAGTTAAATCTTTATATGTTTGTCCCAACTGCGGATATCATCATCCGATGACAGCATGGACAAGAATTGAAAACTTATTCGATGAAGGGACATTTGAAGAATGGGATGCTAGTTTAACATCTGCAAATCCATTAAATTTCCCTGATTACGAGGAGAAGATTAAGAAAGACCGTGAGAAAACAGGCTTGAACGAAGCTATTATTACTGGCACAGGGGCGATTGAAGGTAAACAGACCGCATTTGCAGTTATGGATTCACATTTTCGTATGGGGAGTATGGGCTCCGCAATCGGAGAAAAAATAACCAGAGCAATTGAGGAAGCCAGAGAAGAATCTATCCCGTTTATTATATTTACAGCATCCGGCGGTGCCCGTATGCAGGAGGGGCTCTTAAGTTTAATGCAAATGGCGAAAACATCATTTGCTGTTAAGCGGTTCAGAGACAGCGGAAATTTAATGATTTCTGTTATGACCCATCCAACCACCGGCGGTGTATCCGCAAGTTTTGCATCTATTGGAGACTATAATTTTGCCGAACCGGGGGCACTAATAGGTTTTGCTGGTCGAAGAATTATCGAGCAGACTATTCGTGAAAAATTACCAAACGATTTTCAGACAGCTGAATTTCAATTAGAGCATGGGCAGATAGATAAGGTTATTCACCGTCATGACATGAAAAAAACGCTTGGAAAAATTCTTTCCATGCATGCAGATGGGAGGTAATCATAAGTGGCGCCAATAATGGAATTTGAAAAACCCATTGTAAATTTAAAAGAAAAGATTAAAGAACTAAAAGCATTCACAGAAAACAGTGAAATTGATTTGAAGGATGAAATTAGAACACTGGAAGAGCGCTTAGCGAAGCTGGAAGAAGATATCTATGGCAATTTAAAGCCCTGGAACCGGGTGCAGATGGCAAGACATCCAGATCGTCCTACTACATTAGATTATGTAGAAAGACTGTTTGAAGATTTTATTGAGTTTCATGGTGATCGTTTATTTGGTGAAGATGAAGCAATTGTTTCCGGTATTGCTTATTATAAAAATCAACCGGTAACTATAATTGGTCATCAACGTGGAAAAGATACGAAAGAAAATATTAAACGTAATTTTGGAATGCCGCATCCTGAAGGTTATAGAAAAGCATTGCGTCATATGAAGCAGGCTGAAAAATTCAACCGTCCAATTATCACTTTCATTGATACAAAAGGGGCATATCCAGGCAAAGCAGCCGAAGAAAGAGGACAAAGCGAAGCCATCGCCAAAAACTTAATGGAAATGGCTGGTTTAACCGTCCCTATTGTGTGTGTTGTAATTGGTGAAGGCGGTAGCGGTGGTGCATTAGGAATCGGTGTAGGAAATCATGTTCACATGCTGGAAAATTCTACATATTCCGTAATATCTCCAGAAGGAGCTGCCGCAATACTGTGGAAGGATGCAGGAGAAGCGCAGCGGGCCGCTGAATCGATGCAGATTACAGCTCCAGATTTGAAAAAATTGGGCGTCATTGATGAAGTGATACCAGAACCAAAAGGTGGAGCACATCGGGATATTGACGAACAAGCTGTATTTATCGATCAAGTACTTGAAAAGTCATTAAAAGAGTTAAAAGAATTGTCATCTGAGGATATTGTAGAAGAAAGATGGCAAAAATATAAAAAGATAGGTTCATTTCAAACGGTGTAAGTATCGTTTATAAAGGCTGAGAATGAATATCAGCCTTTATTTTAATTTGGATTATAATGAAAGAATCATGTAAAATAGATAGAGTAGTGGATGAAAGATAAGAAATCAATAATCGATTATTGATTTAATTTGATTTATAATTACTATGTCTAACGATATTCTTTATCTTTTATTTATATTAAGAAGCGTGTTCAGGTGTTTTAAAATTGTAGAAAAGGGAATTCGACAAATTAGTATAACTGTCTGATAACAGTTGCCTGTATTTCCCAAACAGCAGGAGTGATGATTCCAATATTTCGCAAATGCTTAAAAATAAGCTGAACATGGCGATATTTTAACAATGAGGTGAATAAATAAATGAAAAAAATTGGTGTTTTGACTAGTGGAGGAGACGCTCCTGGTATGAATGCTGCTATCAGAGCAACTGTGAGAAAAGCAATCTATCATGAGATGGAAGTAATTGGTGTCAAAAACGGCTACCAAGGTTTAATGGATGGTAACTTTGAAGAGATGCATCTTGGCTCTGTCGGCGATATTATTCATCGTGGAGGAACAATTCTATTCTCAGCAAGAAGTGAGAAGTTTAAAACGGATGAAGGACAGCTAAGAGCGGTTGAACAAATGAAGAAAGCCGGCATTGAAGGTTTAATTGTAATTGGCGGTGATGGCAGTTTTAAAGGAGCACAGAAGCTGACAGAAAAAGGTGTTCCTTGTATCGGTGTACCGGGAACAATTGATAATGATATTGCAGGAACTGATTTTACAATTGGTTTTGACACATCTCTTAACACAATTATAGATGCCGTGGATAAGGTTCGTGATACTGCTACTTCTCATGAGCGTACATATGTCATAGAAGTAATGGGACGCGATGCAGGAGATTTAGCGCTTTGGGCCGGGTTATCAGTTGGTGCAGAAAGTATCCTTATCCCGGAACAGAAGGATGAATTCTCTCAAATCGTTGATCGATTAAACCGTGGACATAAGCGTGGGAAAAAGCATAGTATTATCCTGCTTGCAGAAGGTGTCGGCAGCGGATTTGACGTTGGAAAGAAAATTGAAGAGGCTACCGATTTGGAAACAAGGGTAACTGTATTAGGACACATTCAAAGAGGCGGTTCACCGACTGGCCAGGATAGAGTGCTGGCAAGCCGGCTTGGTGCTGCAGCTGTAGAGCTGCTGCTAAATAATAAAGGCGGACGTATGGTTGGAATTAGAAACAACCAAATCGTGGATAATGATATTAATGATATCTTGAAAATGAAGCATCATATTAATAATGAAATGTTCCAGCTATCTAAAGAACTTTCTATCTAACATACAAAGATAGATTTTGGTTGAATTTTAAGGAGGAAATAAAATGAGAAACACAAAAATCGTTTGTACAATTGGTCCGGCATCGGAATCAATAGAAAAATTGGAGCAACTTATTGATGCAGGAATGAATGTTGCCAGATTAAACTTCTCGCATGGGGATTTTGATGAGCATGGTGCCAGAATCAATAATATTCGTGAAGCAGCAGCTAAGAAAAATAAAACAGTAGCTATTCTTCTTGATACAAAAGGACCTGAAATTCGTACAGGGAACTTTAAAGAAGGAAGAGCGGATCTTGTTCAAGGTGAAGAAGTGATTATTTCAATGAAGGAAGTAGAAGGTACTTCTGAACGATTCTCCATTACGTATGATGGGTTAATCAACGATGTTCATGAAGGCTCAAAAATTCTGCTGGATGATGGACTTATTGAATTAGAAGTAACAGGGATTAACCAGGATAATGGAGAAATTATAACTGTTGCGTTAAACTCTGGAGAAATTAAAAATAAAAAAGGAGTTAACGTTCCAAATGTATCCGTCAATCTTCCTGGAATTACAGAAAAGGATACGAATGATATTATCTTTGGGGTAGAGCAAGGAGTAGACTTTATTGCAGCATCTTTTGTCCGCCGTCCTTCAGATGTATTAGAAATTAAAGAAGTATTAGAGCAGCATAATGCAGATCATATTAAAATTATCCCTAAAATTGAAAACCAGGAGGGTGTAGATAATATTAACAGCATCCTGGAAGTTAGTGATGGTCTAATGGTTGCACGTGGAGACCTTGGCGTGGAAATACCTGCAGAAGATGTACCTCTAGTACAGAAAGAACTTATTAAAAAATGTAATACAGCCGGAAAGCCAGTTATTACAGCAACTCAAATGTTAGATTCTATGCAGCGGAATCCTCGTCCGACTCGTGCAGAGGCTTCCGATGTTGCCAATGCAATATTTGATGGTACAGATGCAATCATGCTTTCCGGTGAAACAGCTGCTGGTAATTATCCGGTAGAATCTGTACAAACCATGAGTAATATTGCGTTAAAAGCAGAATCTGCATTAGATCATAAAGCTATTTTAGAAGAGCGTTCTAAAAATGTTGATATGGAAATCAGAGAAGCTATTACACAATCAGTTTCTCATACAGCATATAACTTAAATATCGGTACGATTATCACACCGACAGAAAGCGGGTCAACATCCCGTATGGTTTCAAAATACCGTCCTAAAGCAACGATTATTGCTGTAACAGTGGATGAAATAGTAAATCGTCAGCTTTCGCTAGTATGGGGCGTCCATGCAGTTATGGGCACACCGACAAAATCTACAGACGAAATGTTAGAAGTAGCAGTAAAACGGGGGCTTGAAGCGGAAGTATGCAAACGCGGAGATACAGTGCTTGTTGTTGCAGGAGTACCTGCTGGAGAAAAGGGCACAACAAATCTAATGAAAGTCCATGTTATTGGAGATGTTGTTGCAAAAGGACAAGGTATCGGCAGAAGTAAAGCATATGGGCATGTTGTCTTCGCTAAAAATAATGAAGAAGCATTAACCCGTATGAATGAGGGTGATATTCTTGTAACCCATGCCACTGAAAAAGAAATGATGCCGGCAATTGAGAAAGCTTCTGCAATTATTACAGAAGAAGGCGGTCTGACTTCTCATGCGGCAGTAGTTGGTGTTAGTATAGGAATACCAGTTATTGTCGGCGTAGAGAATGTTTTTGAAGTATTAGAAGACGGTCAAGATATTACTGTAGACAGCAGCCGTGGACAGGTATATGCCGGCCATGCAGGCGTACTATAAAAAATATAAAAAATAAGTTAAACCCCCGATTCGGGGGTTTTATTTTTAAGTCTGTATGGGAACATGATAAAATAAAAGCTGGCTTATTTATTGATTTTAGTGAAGAGACGTATTTACGAAGGGAAGGTAATATGTTCAAAAAGAATATCGGATTGCCAATTCTTTGTTTCATTTTTATTACTGTGAAACAACTCATTTTCAATGATACAATTCAATGGATAGATAATATAGGTATTTCTATTTTTATATATTTAGGATATATATTCTGGGAATGGGTGAAAATACCGTATCAAAGTAGAAAGGGTGTTGAAAATGAGAAATAAATACCTTCTTCTGGCATTTATAATTATCCTGGCAGTAGAGATTGGTGTGTTTCTTTGGTTAAGCCAGCTTATTGGTGTTTTATGGGTAGTTGGATTAATTATCGGAACAGCTATATTGGGTATTTTCCTAGCCAGGTATCAGGGAATGGAAGTTTTTAGACGTGCGCAGCTGCAAATACAGAGAGGTACACCACCAACCGATGAAATTCTCGATGGACTGGCAACGATGCTTGGAGCATTTTTGCTTATTATCCCTGGTTTTGTTTTAGATATAGTTGGTTTATTGTTACTGATACCCTGGACAAGAAATCAATTTAAAAAGCAACTAAAGAAAATAGCAATGCAGTTTGTAGGCAGAAACACAATAATTTACCGCCGATGGTGATAAATTATCCCTTAATATAAAGAAATAATTGCTGGAATACGCCTGATTTTTTGATGGCGAGTATAACTACTAAAATCACAGGAGCAAGGATAAATCCAAAGACTCCAAGCCATTGGATACCTAAAAACATCCCTATGAGCATCATTAAAGGCGAAATACCAATAGAAGTTGCCACAATTTTAGGCTCTATCAATTGCCTGATGATAATAATAAGGCCATAAAGAACAGATAAACCGATTGTTAAAGGATAATTAAAGGTTAAAAAGCTGAAAAGAATCCAGGGTATAATAATAATTCCAATTCCTAAATAAGGGATAAAATCGGCAATCGCAGCAAATAAAACAATCGTAAATGCATGCTCTACACCGAGAACGGAAAGCCCAACCCATAAAATAACTGCAGAAATACAGACCAATATGAGTTGTGCTTTAAAATAGCCAATTACAGCTTCTTTTAAATGAGAGGCTATTTTTTTATGAAGAGCATACCAATTGGAAGGTATAATTTCGCGAAACTTATTTTGGATGTTATGAAAATCATAGCTGATCATAAGAGTAGCCAATATAATAAAAATAAAAACAGTAAAGGAATTTGGCAGCATCATAAGAAAATTTGCCGACTGCTGTAACAGCATTTGAAAGAACCGGGTTGAGGCTGCAGTAACAGATTCCGTAAAGGAATTTATATACTCATAGACCTCCAAACGATAATCAACATGTAAAGTAGTTAAAAGAGAAAGCAATTGATCATATAAAGGTAATATTTGGGTATCTAACAGTTGTTGAAACTGTTCCATCATATGGTGAAAATAAGCTGGCAGCCTGTCCGATAAGTAAAGAATACCTTGGTAGACCTCACTTACTAAAAAGAACAAAACGAAAGTGAACAAGCTGAAAAAAAGAATAAACGTGCTGACTAAAGCAAGTAATCTCGGCATTTTTAACTTTTCTGCAAAAAATCTGATGAAGGGCTGAAAGAGAAGTGACAGTAAAAATGCTATCAGAATAGGATATATATAAGGGAAAAGCATATAAAGAAGAAAAATACTGCCGAATAAAATGATAATGATAATAAGACTGCGGATAAGTTGTCCAACGATTTTTGATTGCATTATATTTCCCCCAAATAAACGACCTTATTGTAATCTATGATTTTAGATAGCAAAGTAGAAGTGTTAAGAGTTTGATTTAGCATTTGGGGCTGGGATTACTCGTTTTGCGGAGAATATTGCTCCATCAAAAAAAGTATAGGAAACTTGTTCCAAAGGTATTTTAAATACTAATACGACTGTTTGGAATGTGTCATTAAGATACCGGATTTTTATCTCAAAATACACGGCGGGTTCAGACGGAATGATTATCATACAAAGTTAAAAGAAAAAATTAAACACATCGTAGAGAAGTAAAAAACCGTACTCAAGAAATCACCCTTAATAAACCGGGCTTATTTAACGCAAATAATGAGAAAATCAATTACAGAGTCCGTTAGCAGTTATTTTACAAAATTTAAACGGTTTCAATTCACATTCTGCTTATTATCATTTATAATGATAGATGGGCAGGCAAAAAGGATTGCTTTAATCAAATCAGGGTACAAATAAAGATAAAGTTTTTCTGAGTTTGTTTAAAAAGTAGAATAATAAATTATTTGATTCGTAACTTTCAAAAGATTTTGGTTCCACGTTTAATCGTCCACGAAACGCGAGTTCCATCACCTGATTGATACTAAGCGAATGTAATAATATTTGCTTAAATTTATTCCTACATAGCTTTAAACAGCCAAAATTTAGTTTGTCACCCTTGTATTATTTATTTAATGTAGAAATATGTAATACTCTGATTAACTGGAAAGGGAGAGGGTAATATGTCAACAACAAAAGGATTAGAAAATATTGTCGCAACACAATCAGCAATCAGTTCGATCATTGATGATCAATTATCCTATGTTGGTTATAAAATTGATGACTTAGCTGAAAATTCCAGCTTTGAAGAAATTATTTATTTACTTTGGAATCAAAAGCTTCCAACGAAATCAGAACTAGATGCGCTAAAAGCTGATTTAGCAAAGAATATGACCGTTTCAGACGCAATTATTAATCATTTGCGTTCATATGATTTAAAAAGTGTTCATCCGATGGCAGCTCTACGGACAGCGGTTTCATTATTAGGAATTTATGACGAAGAAGCAGACGATATGGATGAAGCAGCAAATAAGAGAAAAGCAATTCGTATTCAGGCAAAAATTGCTTCTATCGTAGCTGCATTTGCCAGAATTCGTGATGGAAAAGATCCAGTTCAGCCAAAAGAAGGCTTAAGCTATGCAGCAAACTTCTTATTTATGCTGAATGGAAAAGATCCGGAGGACATTGAAGTAGAAGCAATTAATAAAGCACTTGTTCTTCATGCTGACCATGAATTAAACGCATCTACTTTTACAGCTAGGGTTTGTGTAGCAACACTTTCCGATATTTATTCCGGACTTGTAGCAGCCATTGGAGCTTTAAAAGGACCGTTACATGGCGGTGCAAATGAAAATGTAATGAAGATGCTTCTTGAAATTGGTGAAGAAGAAAATGCTATCCCTTATATTAAAGAAAAACTGGAAAACAAAGAAAAAATTATGGGAATGGGGCACCGTGTATACCGTAATGGTGATCCAAGGGCTAAATTCTTAAAAGAAATGTCTAAGCAATTGACGAAACGTACCGGGCAGGAAAAATGGTATAACATGTCTATCAAAATTGAGGACTATGTAAAAGAGCATAAAGGTCTTCCTGCAAATGTTGATTTTTACAGCGCTTCTGTTTACCACAGCTTAGGAATTGATGAGGATTTATTTACACCGATATTTGCTGTCAGCAGAACTTCCGGCTGGATAGCGCATATTTTAGAGCAATATGCTGACAACCGCTTAATCCGCCCGCGTGCTGAATATAACGGACCGGATTTACAGGATTATGTTGCTATTGAAGATAGAGGATAATGATAATATCTTTAAAATGTAGTAGAATGTAATAGGAATCATTAATAGGAGGTTTTTATCTATGACACAAGGTGAAAAAATTGTAGTAGAAAACGGCGAAATGAATGTACCAAATAAACCAGTAATCCCATTTATTGAAGGAGATGGGACTGGCCCGGATATTTGGGCTGCTGCCCGCCGTGTTATCGAAGCATCTGTAGAGAAAGCTTATAATGGTGAAAAATCTATTGATTGGTTAGAAGTATATGCTGGTCAAAAAGCTTTTGATAAGACAGGTGAATGGTTACCAAAGGATACGCTTGATAAAATTAATGAATATAAGATTGCTATCAAGGGCCCATTAACTACACCAATAGGTGGCGGTATTCGCTCTCTGAACGTAGCTTTACGTCAAGAATTAGATTTATTTACCTGCCTGCGTCCTGTACGTTATTTTGAAGGTGTTCCATCTCCAGTAAAACGTCCGGAAGATGTTGATATGGTTATCTTCCGTGAAAATACAGAAGATATCTATGCTGGTATTGAATGGCAGGAAGGCACTGACGAGGTTAAGAAGGTTCTTAACTTCTTAAAAAATGAAATGGGCGTTAAAAATGTTCGCTTCCCTGAAACATCAGGCATTGGTGTTAAACCGGTATCTGAAGAAGGTACAAAACGTATTGTTCGTGCTGCTATTGATTATGCATTAAGTGAAGGCCGCAAAAGTGTTACTTTAGTACATAAAGGTAACATTATGAAATTTACTGAAGGAGCCTTCAAAAACTGGGGTTACGAAGTTGCTGAACAAGAATTTGGTGATAAAGTATTTACTTGGGCTGAATACGACCGTATTGTTGAGGCGGAAGGTAAAGATGCAGCAAACAAAGCTCAGGATGATGCATTAGCAGCAGGTAAAATCCTTGTAAAAGATTCTATTGCAGATATCTTCTTACAACAAATTCTTACTCGTCCAAAAGAGTTTGACGTAGTAGCAACAATGAACCTGAATGGTGATTACATTTCGGATGCACTTGCTGCACAGGTGGGCGGTATTGGTATTGCTCCGGGAGCAAACATTAACTATGATACTGGACATGCTATTTTCGAAGCAACTCACGGTACTGCTCCGAAATATGCAGGATTAGATAAAGTTAACCCGTCTTCTGTTATTCTTTCTGCTGTATTAATGCTTGAGCATTTAGAATGGAGAGAAGCAGCTGACTTAATTACAAAATCAATGGATAAAACAATTGGTTCTAAAGTGGTGACTTATGACTTTGCCCGTCTTATGGATGGTGCAACAGAAGTGAAATGCTCTGAGTTTGCTGATGAACTTATTAAAAATATGGAAGCATAAAAAAGCCAGCTTTCTATTCTAAAAAAAATATTGAAACAGAGTAATTAATTCTGTTAATCTTGAGAAAATGTTTGCAGCAACGATATAAATTATCATTTGCTGCAAACATTTTCTTCAAATAAAGGAACAAATAGTAGGAGGTAGTTTGATGGTTTCTGTACGTAAAAAGATTTCCGTTATCGGTTCTGGCTTTACAGGAGCAACTACTGCATTAATGGTTGCCCAAAAGGAATTAGGAGATGTTGTTCTCGTTGATATCCCGGATATGGAGAACCCAACAAAGGGAAGAGCATTGGATATGGCGGAAGCAGCTCCGGTTCAAGGTTTTGATGCGAGAGTAACTGGAACGTCGGATTATGCCGATACAAAAGATTCTGACTTAGTAATTATTACTGCCGGAATTGCACGTAAGCCAGGAATGAGCCGGGATGATTTAGTAAATACAAACGCAAAAATAATGAAGTCGGTTACAAAAGAAATTGTGAAGTATTCCCCGAATGCAATTATTGTTGTTCTGACTAATCCTGTTGATGCAATGACATATACAGTTTATAAAGCATCGGGCTTTCCTAGAGAACGTGTAATAGGACAATCAGGTGTGCTGGACACAGCTCGTTTTAGAGCTTTTGTTGCAGAGGAATTAAATATTTCTGTAAAAGATATAACCGGGTTTGTTCTTGGTGGACACGGTGATGATATGGTGCCGCTTACCCGTTATTCCTATGCTGGAGGGATCCCGCTTGAAAAACTTATTTCTCCAGAACGGCTGGAAGAAATTGTACAGCGAACCCGGACTGGCGGAGGGGAGATTGTAAATCTCTTAGGAAACGGAAGTGCTTATTACGCACCTGCTGCATCGTTAGCAGTGATGGCAGAGGCAATTCTCAAGGATCAGCGGCGTATTTTGCCATCCATTGCTTACTTAGAAGGAGAATATGGATATCAGGAGATTTATCTGGGAGTTCCTACTGTTCTCGGTGGAAAAGGAATGGAAGAAATTATCGAGCTGGATTTAACAGATGAAGAGAAAATACAATTAGATAAATCTGCAGACTCAGTAAAAAAAGTTATAGATATTCTAGAATAAATTTCAGTTAAAACGCAGTGGTAAATTCCAAAACCACTGCGTTTTTTCCTTAGTAAGTAAGATATTATACAACGAAACTTTATTAGGCATGATTTTCTGTTCTTTACTATGATAAAACAGCCCTTACATCTATTTCTATTATTTTTGTACCCTCTGTCTTCATTGCTGCATAGGCTATTGTACACATTGAAGGAGAGGATATGAATAAGATGGGTTTAACTATCCCGCATTTACTGTATGGATTTTTCACTTTGCTTATTTTGGTGACAATGATTTTTCGGAGAGGGATTGTCCTTCCAAGCTTGCTGGGAACGTTTGTTATTGCGTGTGTCTATAAGGGAAGCATAGTCAGTGGGTTTATGGCTATTTTTTACGCTAATTTAGTTGCTGCTCAAGAGCTTTTCAGCATCTTTTTGATTATTACTTTTATGCTTGCATTGTTAAACGCACTAAAGGATTTACGGGCAGATGTGCTTATGATTCAGCCGATTCAAAAGGTCATGACTAATGGACACCTTTCTTATTTTGTTTTGATTATTGTTACGTATTGTATCTCCTTATTTTTCTGGCCAACACCAGCCGTGCCGCTTATTTGCGCTTTACTTGTTCCTGCGGCAATAAGGTCCGGGCTTCCCGCTATTACAGCTGCAGTTGCAATTACCATTGCAGGCCAAGGGATGGCGCTGTCCTCTGATTATATTGTTCAGGTAGCTCCGGCGTTATCCGCGAAAGCTGCCGGTGTAGAAACTTCAGTAGTTGCAGACCGGTCTTTGGTTCTATCTCTTATTACTGGAGTAATTGCTTCTGTATTAGCCTATTTATTTTATCGGAAATCTATCCGTTCAAAAGAAGACCCGAGAAATCAGGTAGAAGCAGAACAAATTCAAGACTATGATTCTTCCGGGCATAAAGCAGCTTCAAAGCATCTGATCAAATGGAGCCGTATTTTTGCTTGGCTGGTGCCTGTTGTTTTACTGGCCGTAGTTGGGTATATGCTCTATAATAAATTTTTTGGATCCAGTGATTTAATAGGCGGAGAAGGTGCTGCTCTTGTAGGAGGAGTAGCGGTTATTTTATTATTACTCGCTACAGGTGTATTCGGAAAACGAAATGCATTGGATTATGTTGGTAATCACATTACGAATGGGTTTGTCTTTGCTTTTAGAGCAATGGGACCAGTCATTCCTATTGCCGGATTTTTCTTTTTAGGAAGTGCTGAGTTTTCCAAGGATATCCTGCTTGTAGAAGAAGCGCCATCTTTTTTATTTGAAATTATTACCTCTATCCAGTCTTTTCTTCCAGAAAGTACGGTCTTTGTTGCTTTTAGTTTATTGTTAGTTGGTATTATCACTGGTTTAGATGGATCTGGTTTTTCTGGCTTACCTTTAACAGGAGCTTTGGCTGCATCATTACAATCTTCTTCTATAGATGCAAGTACATTAGCTGCAATTGGTCAGCTTGGGGCAATTTGGTCAGGCGGAGGTGCACTAATCGCTTGGTCATCTCTTATTGCTGTAGCAGGATTCTGTGGTGCCTCTGCAATTGAATTAGTGAGGAAAAATTTCTTTCCAGTAGTTATTGGTTTAGTTATTGCAACAATTGCAGCTGTTTTTATATTTTAGGCTTTTAAGATAAAGAGCTTTCTTTTTTATTATAAAGAGAGCTCTTGTACATAATAAATTCGTGAGCTTATAATTGGGTAAAAGAATCATTAGTATTTTAAAATGAATATATAGGCTGAATATTATCTCTTTGTGAAAAAATAATATTCCAAAACCAGCAGAACTATCACAATATTATATGAATAATGGAGAGGGGTTAAATTGATGAGAGCGCTTGTACATGAAAACGGCAGTTTACAAATGAAAGAAATGGAATTGCAGGAGCCTGGGGGATCAGAAGTAGTTATTAGCCTGAAGGCAGCAGGCCTTAACCGGCGAGATTTAGGTATCCCTAATCGCAGAAAGGGAACAGACAAGGCTCTGATACTTGGTTCAGATGGGGCCGGAATTGTTGAAAAAGTAGGCAGAAACGTTACAGATGTAAAGGTTGGAGATGAAGTAATTATTAATCCTGCATTACGCTGGGTAAAAAATAATGAAGCTCCACCGGTAGAATTTGATATTTTAGGGATGCCGAATCATGGAACGTTTGCTGAAAAAATTGTTATTTCCGAAGATCAGGTAGAGCCCAAGCCATCCTTTATGAGCTGGGAAGAAGCAGCGGCCTTCCCATTGGCTGCCTTGACAGGCTATCGGGCGATGTTTACAAAAGGTCAGCTTCAAAAAGGAGAGACTGTTTTTATTCCTGGAGCAGGCGGAGGGGTGGCAACTTATCTAATTGCATTTGCAAAAAATATTGGTGCGCGGGTTATTTCAACATCAAGAAGTGCTGAGAAAAGAGAAAAGGCTGTAAAACTTGGAGCAGATGTTGTTATTGATACAGCTGATGACTGGAAGGAAAGACTGGGGAATGAAACAATCGATATGGTTATTGATAGTAACGGAAAAGCAACCTTTAGCCGTTCTTTAACTATTTTGAAGAAGGGAGGAAGATTTGTAACGTTCGGTGCAACTACGGACGATATTGTGGAGTTTGATCTGCGTTCTTTCTTTTATGGGCAGTACAAGCTTATTGGATCCACGATGGGCTGCAGAGAAGAATTGATTGCTGCTCTTGAGCATGCTGAACAATACCAATTACATCCGGTGGTCGATCGTGTTTTTTCTCTCGATCAAAGTTTAGATGCACTCAGCTATTTAGACGGAGGAAAGCAATTTGGAAAGGTAATTATTCGTATTTCTTAAATCCAATAAGAAAGAAGGCAGGCCTATGGAATTTTCAAGTATGGAGACGGAGCGGCTGCGCTTAATCGAAATCAATCAGGAGCATAAACAGAAGATATTTGAGATTTTTTCTAAGGAAGAAGTTACCCGCTATTATGGAATAGAGCCATTTCAAAAAATAGAACAAGCCGAAAAAATGATTGATTCCTTCCAAAAACATATTCAGGAAAATAGAGCTGTTCGTTGGGGGATAGTACCGAAAGATACGGAAGAGTTATCAGGCACTATCGGATTAAATAATTTGCAGATATGGAATAAACGGGCTGAAATTGGTTTTGATATGCATCCTGATTTTTGGAGAATGGGATATACAAGTGAGGCTGTTAAAAAAATACTGGAATATAGCTTTCAGCAATTGAATTTAAAAAGAGTCGGCGCCATTACCTATCCTGAAAACAAGGCATCTAATCAGTTATTAGACAAGCTTGGATTTCAAAAAGAAGGATTGTTAAGAAGTTATATTAATCTGC
Source organism: Oceanobacillus sp. FSL W8-0428 (assembly GCF_038004405.1). Lineage (NCBI taxonomy): Bacteria > Bacillati > Bacillota > Bacilli > Caryophanales > Bacillaceae > Oceanobacillus > Oceanobacillus sp. FSL W8-0428. The sequence goes on along the minus strand of NZ_JBBORB010000001.1, from coordinate 4,547,123 downwards.
CGGAGTATTCTCAGGATACCTGTATTTATTCATTTTTAAAAGAGGAATGGGAGCAAAGATAAAACAATAAAGGCAGGAGGCTTTCATATAGCTGAAAAAGTCTCACTGCCTATTTTTGTTGCTTATTTAATATTGGGCTCCTATTATTTTAAATAAGGCTCTATTCGTCTTATTGCTTCCTGAAGCCGTTTTTGGTTCCGGTCGTATAATTCCTTGGCTTGAGGGTTATCTGTAGCTAAAGCAAACAGTTCTAGATCTGCCTGACATTTTTTCATACTGGCTAATAAAAGAGCAGACTGTGCAGGTTCAGGCACGGCAATATGATCATCATACAGATCAAGGAAAAGCTGTCCCTGATGATCAACTTGACCGAGAAAAACGTTATCTATTGTGACGTTTTGTTTCTCTAATTCAGCTTCAAGCCAGGTTGGATTTAAAGAAGCATTAGCCAGAGGCTCCAGCAGTATATTACCGTCTGCAATAACGGTTTGCGGTTCTTTGTCAGGTGCTGGAGCGATATTTAAGTCTTTTAAGGTTATTGGCCGATTTTCCCGTTTTGGCAGAACATTTAATTCTCCAGTCGGCTCTAAAACAGCAAATTCTACATCGGAAACAAGGAATTGATCGTTATTCCTGAGCTTTTCTAACAGGTCATCGGTAGAATAGCCTTCTTTTTTTAAATTTTCCTCCATCACCTTCCCATTTTGAATAAAAACAGTACTTTTTCCATCTGTGAAGTCCCGTATACGCTTGCTTTTCAAGGATAACTTTTCAATTGTGAATGCAGCAATAAACCAGACAAACATGGCTAATAATGCATAATAAAAGCTATTGTATGGATCAACAGTATGGAAGGCGGCGATTCCTCCGAGTACAATTCCAGAAATGGTTTCAAATATATTGAGCTGAGATAATTGCTTTGCACCCAGCCATTTTACAAAGAAAAATAAGACTGTGATTAAAATAATGGACCGAATAATAATAGATATCCATTCAGGCATGCTTTTCCCTCCCTTTAGGATTTATATTGCGGTTCTTGTTTGTCAATATGAATAATTTGCTGATGTATATCCTGACGTGCAATCTTAATTAACTGAGAAGTCTCGTCTATAGTTGTTTTTAAATCTTGTTCTGTTGTTGAGGCATGTAAAAGATCTAATCCAGCTTCAATGGATTTTAAGGTAGCATAACATGTTTTTACTTGTGATCCTACTGTCATAAAGCATCTCCCTATCCTTTTGGTTTAAAAATAATAGCACCGATGACACCGAATATAATCGCAGCAGAAATACCTGCACTTGTTACCTCAAACATTCCTGTTACCACACCAATTAACCCGTGCTTTTCCGCTTCCTGCATTGCTCCGTGGACTAAAGAGTTCCCGAAGCTTGTGATTGGTACTGTTGCTCCTGCTCCGGCAAAATCAATAAGCGGTTCATACCAGCCAATTCCATCCAAAACAGCCCCGGCAATAACCAAAATCGATAATGTGTGTGCAGGAGATAACTTAAATACATCAAACATAATTTGCCCGATAACGCAGATAAGACCTCCTACAACAAATGCCCAGAAAAAAATCATATGTGTTCACCTCTTGCTTCGATTGACACAGCGTGTGCAATACATGGGATGGGGTCTTTTTGCTGAATACTTAGTGTAGAGTGAAGAGATCCGGTTGCTGCGACAAGAATTCTTTTTAAATTTCCTTTCATTACTTCTTGAAGAAAGTGCCCATAGGTCACAATGGCTGAACAAGCTGCCCCGCTTCCCCCGGCAAGTACCGGCTGATCCTCACGATATATAGCGATGCCGCAATCAACATATTTTTCTGCATCAATCGGGATATTACGGTCGTGTAATAAATCCAGAGAAACTTCCCTTCCAACATGACCAAGGTCACCAGTTATTATCAAATCGTAATAAGATGGATCAATTTGCATATCTCGAAAGTGAGCTTCAATCGTATCAGCGGCAGCAATAGCCATAGCTCCGCCCATATTAAATGGATCAGTCATTCCCATATCAGCTACCTTTCCAATTGTGGCAGATGTTATAGAGGGTCCGGCCCCATTTTGAGTAACAAGCGCACATCCTGCCCCGGTAACTGTCCATTGAGAGGTAGGAGGCTTCTGTCCGCCATATTCTGTCGGGTAACGAAACTGCTTTTCTGTCGCTGCGTTATGACTGGAAGCTGCGCAAAGAATATAATTTGCCCCCTTAGCATTAATAATAGAAGCAGCGAGTGCCAGGCTTTCCATAGAGGTGGCACAAGCGCTGAAGGTCCCTAAAAAAGGGATGCTGCTTGTACTTGCGGCAAAACTGGTCGGGGTCATTTGGTTAATTAAATCACCGGCAATTAAAAATTCCACTTTTTCCTTTTCAATACGGCCTTTTTTCAAAGTAGTCTGTATTGCTTCTTCCAACATTTTTTGCTGAGCTTTCTCCCAGGAATCCTGATTAATCCACATATCCTCATGAAGAATATCAAATGCTTCTGGAATTTTTCCTTTTGCTTCAAAAGGCCCGCCGACAGTTCCTGTAGATAGAATAGATGGACGATTTTCAAAAATCCAGGATTGGTGTCCTTGTAGCATTAAAATCCCCCCCATTGCGTGAGAATCGTTTTAATGAGGGCTACGATAAATGCAGAAAACACACCGTAAACAATGACAGGTCCGGCTAGTTTGAGCATGTTGCTGCCTACACCGAGAATAAATCCTTCTGATCGGTACTCAATTGCTGAAGAGATAACGGCGTTTCCAAATCCTGTTACAGGAACTGCAGAACCAGCTCCTGCAAATTGTGCAATACGATCATAAACACCGAAACCGGTTAACAGCATCGTGATAAAAATTAATGTGGCAACGGTTGGATTCCCGGCGGTTTTTTCTGTGAAATTAAATTGATAAATATAAAAGGTAGAAATAAGCTGTCCGATAAGACAGATTAAACCGCCTATAAGGAAAGCCTTAATACAATTTTTAAAGATGGGCCGTTTTATTTCACGTTTTTGTTGGAAAGCTTGATATTGCTGTTGGTTTGGCTGTAATTTTTGTTTCTTTTTATCTCCCATTTAAGACACTCCTTTTCGGGTTTATATGAAACAAACGGAGGGCTGCTGAAGCATTCACTCCTATTAAGTCTGTTCCTTGGATAAATGGATTATTTTCTCCATCTGTTTCTTTATTTCGTCTTCAATTAAATTATTTTTTACTATTTTTTCCTCGAGCTCCGCTGTTTCAATGATTATCTTTTTGTCGGTTGACAATTCTATGGTGAAATCGGGAAAAGCCCGTTCCAGTTCTTTTTGATAAGTTTTACTTTTTTCTTCCAGTGAAAATCGCTCATGATGAGGGATTTCAATAGTGACCAGCAGTGTGTCTTTTGTATTTACTGCATGAACAGCTTCAATATCCTCTCTATCCGTAAATAATTCTTTTGCCTGGACAGCAGCTTCTTGATTAGAACTCGTGGATAAATGCGTTATATTGGGATTATCGGAATAAGAAGATTCATTATGATTACAACCGGCTAAAAAAATAATAAAGAGTAACAACAGTGTAATTTTTCTGGAATTCATATACTCACATCCTGTTCTTTATCTGATATGTAGAGGGGACTGTATGAATAGTCCCCGGTTTTACTGTACTGTCTAACATATCTTATTACTGTTTGTACTGAGGCTCTTCCTGCATTACTTGTTGTATTCTTGGTTCTAATTGATCTAAAATACCTTGTGTTTGTTGTGCTGCATTTTTATACAGCTGCTTGGCCTGTTTATTATCTGTTTGAAGTGCAAACTGCTCAAGGCTTGCCTGTGCACTTTTTAAACCTGAAATAGTTTGTTGAACTTGCGTACCTACTGTCATTACCTTCACTCCTTTTCATATCTTGCACTTATTATTTTGATAAAAAAGCCATTATTTATGCTTGTAAACAATTTCCAAAAACCTGCCTATATACACGGAGTCAAGGATTAGTAAAGAAATAAGAAAACGGATAAGTAGAGGTAAATAAAGTTAAAAAGGTTAGCTGCTGTTTAAGTATTTTTTATTTGATAATAATGGAAAAAATTTTTGAATAAAAAAAGATAAGAGCATTAAATAGAAAAGTGGCAGTGCAGGAGGGATTAGCTATGAAACGTTTTACGATTTGGGGAAGTATATCGGCTTTTACCATCATAACAGCAGTAATAATCCTATGGTTTTTTTGACAACATTGATTGGACAGAGACAATTCCTCTTGATGATTTATTTTTATTACATATTCATATGGAATCTTCTCTTCAGTATATTGGAAAAGAGGATATAACTATCCGTCACCAGACACCATTAGTTTCCATATCTGCATATAAGGGTGTACATCGGTTATCGGGCGGATATGTTTATCGAACTTTAGACAGTAATTATATTTATTATCAGCCTGCATTCGAGATAGAAGATGTTGATTTTTTGGATTAATATCATTTATTTTCAAGTTTATTATCAATTGGATGGGGAAAATAAAGTTTTTACGTTTGAAGAAAAATTGAATTTTGATGTATAAAAAACGACAGTTTATTGAACCTCACTCCAAATGTAAAATGTATTAACAATTGGAGGTGCAGTTCAGCTATCTGTCGTTTTTTGATATAAGATGGAGGGATTTATTAATTTCTCCAAGGATATATTCAGTTTCTAGTGTTTGTTTAAATCTTTTGCGTTTACAAATGGACCTACATCCATCCGAGTTGGTTTTTCATATTTTTGGCGGATTTGCTCTGTCCATGTTTCCTGTTTGTTATTGGAATTTCGTGTTTCATAATAATCTTTCATAGTTAGATCATATTCCTGAATAAAGTGCTTTTGTTTTTCAAAAGGAATATATTGATTTTCGTGATAGATTGCGGCAAGAGGGAGGCGCAGCTTGATATCCGGTATTTCTTTTGGATAGCCGATTGCCATCCCAAACAACGGGACAACATGAGCCGGTAATTGAAGAATATCGTTAAAAGCCTGAATATCATTACGCAGGCTTCCTAAGTAGCAAATACCTAACCCTAAAGATTCTGCAGCAATGGCAGCATTTTGGGCAGCTAAAGCAGCATCAATTGTGCCAACTATAAATTGTTCCGTGCTTTCAATATTATTTTGAAAAGTCCCTGTATGTTCAATTCCTTCTAATTGATTAATTCGGTGCAAATCAGCACAAAAAATCAGCAAATGACCATTATTCTTCGCATGAGCATGTCCGGAAACTGCATAGAGTTTTTCTTTTATCGCGAGGTCTGACACGCCGATAATACTATACGCCATTACATTACTGGAAGTCGATGCGCGTTGTGCAGATTCTACAATTGTTTTTATTTGAACATTATTTAAAGGTTTATCTGCAAATTTTCGAATAGATCGGTGATTCATTATTGTTTCAATGATTTGATTCATGTAGTTGCTCTCCTTCGTCTATATTGTAAAAATGAATTTTAAAATTTTCTAACCTGTAAAAAAACAATATTTGCTAGTAAGTGTATCATGGGACTACCTTTGATTCCAATAATCTTGCTTCCATATATGCTGCAGAAAAGAATATTATTTTTGTTACATGAAACAAATATAAAAACTGTGTTATTATAAGGGCAGCATAAGCCCTCACATTAAAATGAGATGGACTGTCAAAGAGAAGTGTTGTAAAATTATTAGGATTCATACTGGGGAGTGAATTGTATGAAAACATTTAAACTGCGTAAATTAGTGATTTTAGATTATGATAAAGGATTAGAAGGAACGGAAGTAAACCTGATCGACGGGCTGATTATTAATCGTGAAGATGACTATGATACATGGTTAATCGAAGGGTTTATCAACCATTCTTATTGGGAGTATTTTAAAGATAAGCAGAATGAAGAGCTGATGGTCCAAGCGACGATTACAAAAGATACGAATGAACCCGCTTCATTTATAACAAAATTGACGGAGATGCATGAAATAGGTAATCAAATGAACGTAATGCTGATGGGAAAAATAATCGATAAGCAAAAAAAAGATGTGGAACAGCTTTTAACAACACTTATAGAGAAGGGATATGAGGGAGATAATTTAATCCAGAAATTTAAAGAAATTTATTAGAGGATGTTCAAAAAGTCCAATAAAAATGACACGGGATAAGAGGATCTTCTACTAGGAACGCCCACGTCGTGTGGGCAACGTAGAAGCCACCGCATCCTGCGGAAGTCGGTTGACGGGAGTTTTCCAATGGGGCTGGGACTTGCGATTACTCGCCCCGCCAAAAGCGTTACTCACGTATTTAAAAGCATGGAGGAACTTCTGCTAAGACCGTCCACGTTCTATGGACAACACAGAAGTCGCCACCTCCAGTGAAAGCTCGTTTGTAAAAAATCTCGGCGCCTTGAACTTCTTGGTCCTATTTAACGGACTTTTTGCACATACATTTTTAGGTTTTTATTTGAGAAGAAGAAGGGAAAACAATGCAAAAAAAACGTAGTAAATATAAGAATATCCGCCAATGGACACCTTTCCAGCTGTTGTTGTTTTATTATATTGCTGCGATAGCGTTATCAACGGTAATGTTATCTTTACCTGTTTCTCATCAGCCAGGTATCGATATTCCGTTAATTGATATTGTATTTACAGCTGTCAGTGCGATTAGCGTAACAGGATTAAGTACAATTTCTATTGCTGATTCATTAAGCACGACTGGGATTATTATTTTAGCTCTTATAATGCAACTCGGGGCAGTAGGGATTATGGCAATAGGTACAATGCTCTGGATTATGTTAGGGAAGCGGATTGGTTTCAGAGAAAGAAATATGATTATGACTGACCAGAATCAAACCCATTTTGATGGTATGGTAAGATTAATTAAAAATATTGTTTTTGTACTGCTGATAATAGAAGCTGTTTTTTTCATTATCATAGGAATTTATTTTATGAAGTATTATTCTTCGGCTGGCGAAGCATTATTACATGGATTTTTCTTTGTAATCAGCTCAGTTTCTAATGGCGGTTTTGATATTACCGGGCAGTCATTAATTCCTTTTCGATCTGATTATTTTGTCCAATTTATGTGTATGGTGCTAATTATCCTTGGTGCCATCGGCTATCCAGTAATTATTGAAGTAAAGGAATATTTATTTCATAAAAGAAAATTAAAAAACCAATTTCATTTTAGTTTATTTACGAAACTTACAACGACAACTTTTTTTTCTATAATATTGGTTGGGGCATTAGGGGTTTATTTATTTGATATTCATGGTTTTTTTAAAGATATCAGCTGGCATGAGTCGTTCTTTTATGCCTTGTTTCAATCTGTCACAACTAGAAGTGGCGGGCTGGCAACAATGGATCTGAACCTATTATCAGATACAAATCATTTATTTATGTCTGCATTAATGTTTATTGGGGCTTCACCTAGCAGTGCCGGGGGAGGTATAAGGACAACAACCTTTGCACTGGTACTCATTTTTCTATTTACGTTTATTCGGGGTGGAAGGAGCGTTAAAATATTTCATAGAGAGATTTATGAAGTCGATTTAAATAAAGCTGTTACTGTAACTTTTTTTGCAATTATGGTTGTTTTTTCATCTATTATTATACTTACCCTGTTAGAACCTGTTTCCCTGGATGCGATTATTTTTGAAGTGACCTCTGCATTTGGAACAGTTGGCTTATCCCTGGGGATTACAGATGAATTGTCCGCAGCCAGTAAAATTATATTAATGGTATTAATGTTTATTGGACGGGTAGGTATTCTTACCTTTCTAATGATATTTAAACGTAAAAAGGATCCTGCCAAATTTAATTATCCAAAAGAAAGAATTATTATTGGCTAAAGGAGCTTATGAAAAGGAAAAAATTTGTTGACCATATAAAATAAATGGCCTGTGCCTTCAGCACAAGCCATTTTTTGATTAGCAGTAAAATGCAGCTCCTACGATGATTAGTAAAATGAAAAGAACAACAATCAACGCAAAGCCGCCAGCGTAGCCGCCGCCATAGCCGCCACCGTAACCGTAGCCACCACCATATCCATAGCCCATGCTTTTCACCTCCTGAACTTACAGTATTACTGTATGCAGATAGATAAAATGTGTATAGACGTTTGCCCTAGTTTTTCTCGGAACCTGAATGCTGACATTTAGGTAATTGCAGTGTAGAAAAGCTTGAGCCGGCTCCGTTTTAAGTAAAAAAAATACAATTTCGCTTTTGGTTCTGGGAAGTATTTATCCAAATAATAGCCTTTTTTGAAAAAAACATACAATCACATTTTTTTCTTTATTTTATGTGAGGATATTGATAAGATGGTATTAGAATAGGTATATTAAATAATGGTATGTACATAAGTGAAGGGAGTGCTTTAGGATGGAAATGCTTTTTGGTGTGGTGTGTTTTGCAATTCTTGTATTAAATATTGGTTTTTGTGTTATGGATAAAGAATAGTTATCTACGAGGGAATGATTCTATAAATTCCAAGATAGTAAGAAAAGCAGAAAGCTGCCTCCATTTCTCTGAAGAGAAGAGGACGTCAGTTTTCTGCTTTTACTCTACCCAGCCAAATTCGCTGAAAGGGTAGATAATTAATTCGGATTTACCAATGATATCATCCCGCGGGATAAATCCGAGTCCATTTCGGCTGTCTTTACTGATTAACCGGTTATCCCCCATTACAAAATAATTGTCTTCAGGAATTTCAATAGGGCCAAAATTATTGGTTTGTGCAATTACTTCATCACTTAGAAAATGCTGCTGATAAGCCTCACCATTAATATACAACTGACTATTTTCAATTTCTATCGTTTCGCCGGGCAATCCAATCACACGTTTTACGTAGTTTTTGGGAGGTTGATGAATAATTACAATATCGCCACGACCGGGTTCATGGATAGAATAAACAACCTTATTAAAAATCACACGTTCTCCGTCCTGAAGGGTGGGATACATGCTTTCTCCTTCTACAATAGAAGTGGCAAAAATAAAAGTCCTGAGAAAAAGGGCAAGCATGATGGTAATAACAATTGCCTTGAACCAGCCTATCCATTCTTTTTTATGATTGATATTTTCCACATGCTCATCTCCAAAAAGTCCATAATCTTCTCTTATCGTAGCATGTTTAAGTAATCTGGCGCAAACATGCGAATCAGAGAGCCCTCAAAGTATGAGGGCAGCTTCTCCAGCTTTCAGGTTATTGCTTTACCTTTTTGTGGATAAGTATGCTTCTAACCGGTCTAAGCCTTCTTTTAAAATAGTTTCATGATACGCGTAGCTTAAACGCATATAGCCTTCTCCATGAGTAGAGAAACTGCTGCCTGGAACAAGGGCCAGTTTGGCATCACGTACAAGAGAGAGACCAAGATCAAATGAATTCATGTTGTTTAATTGCATTTTAGGGAAAATATAAAAGGCTCCTTGTGGCCGTTCAACATCCAATCCCATCTTTAATAAACGTTCATAGACATAATCTCTGCGCTCTTTAAAAATCTGTTTTATATGGGCTGTGTGCTGCTGATAAGTTGTCAGGGCTTCTAATGCAGCATATTGACTGATAGAGGAAGCGCAGGACACATTATATTGATGCACCTTTAGCATCTGCTTGGATAACCACTCCGGAGCAAGTGTGTAGCCTATGCGAAAGCCTGTCATTGAATGTGATTTGGATACCCCATTGATAACAATCGTCTGGTTTTTTAAATCGGAAATAGAAGCAATCGAAGTATGGTCAAAATCGAATACAATTTCACTATAAATTTCATCTGATAAAATAAATATTTCTTTTCCTTTAAGTACTTCAGCGAGAGCCTGTAATTCAACTTTTGAATACGCCGCACCGGTCGGGTTAGACGGAGATGGAAGTACAACACATTTCGTTTTTTCTGTTATGGCATCTGCAATTGTCTCAGGAGTGAATTTAAACTCTGTACCTGCTGTATTAACATGAACCGGCTTGGCATTCGCCAATGTGATAAGCGGCTCGTAACCTGGATAGATCGGACTTGGTAAAATTACCTCGTCACCTGGTGTAAGAATGGTTCGAAAAGTAATATCAATTGCTTCAGATGCACCAGAGGTAACAATAATTTCTGTTTCCGGCTGATAAGTCAGTTCATAGTTTGTCTGATAATAGGAATGTATTGCTTTCCGCAATTCCAGAATCCCTTGATTTGGTGTATATGTTGTAAAGTTATTTTCAATAGCCTGTATTCCTGCTTTTTTTACATTATCAGGGGTATGAAAATCCGGCTGGCCGATGGTTAAAGAAACGACATCTTTTTCACCAGATACGAGATTAAAAAATTTACGAATTCCAGATATTTCAATATTTTTAACATTATTGTTTATTAAATGCTTCAACAAAATCACCTTCACTTAAAAAAATATAAAAATTTCAATAAATGTTCAAATAATTTGGATTAATATGAACGAATACGGGTATAATAAAAAGTATAGAAAGGAGAATACAACATGCGTCCAAGATCACTTAATTTCGAACAATTGGTTGATATGAACAGACAAGAATTATTAAACGATGAAAAAAGTATATCACAAATTGAAGAGAAATTAGAAAAGAAACAAGAAGCTTTTTTACTGGCTCATAAAAAGAATAAAGATGAATTAACCGCTGAGTAAGGAAATCCTTGCTAAAGCGGTTTTTACTTTTATAGGATGGATATGATGAAAAAAGGAATTTCGTCTTTGTCATGGGACTGGAGCCAGAGATTAACCGACCTTGAAAACATTCCTCGTTAAAAGTATTACTGAAATATCTAAAGATATAGTTTCTGTTGGGGAAGATCATTTTATTAGACGGCTTGTTCTTTTCGAGCACATTTGTATAAAAAAATCAGCAGTGACTAAACTAGATAGAAGTGAAAACTGGAAGAAGGGTGAGAACATGTCGTTATCAGGTATTGTATCTATAGGAAATATTGGAATTAATGCTGTTTATGTTTATCTCGGCATGATGCTTCTATGCACTGCAGCAGTCTACTATATAGTGAAAAAAATATATAAATGGGCGATAAAAAAACAAATGTTGCGGTTTCTGTCTTACATTGGTGCGAGCACCATTATAATTAGTTTAACAGTTATTTTAGCTGTCCTTCAGGAAAGAAATGCGTGGCAATTTTTAAAGGCAGCAATGCAAAGTCTGGCTTTTTTAGGAATCAGCTTAGCTGTGCTTCCATTGCTGCATCAATTTTTATTAAAAAGAAAATAAATATACGCGGCAGGTCAGATAGATGGCACCTATTTAAACTGGATACAAAGCCTGTACATAAGGAAGACAGCTCTCATTACCTAATTTCTTGCAATCTGTAGTAAACGTCTGAGGCTGATATTTCCTTATTTCTTTTTAGAACGTACAGGCGGCCAATCCATTTTGCCAAGTGAGGAAGGGACGTAATAGCTTGAGCGCTGCTTCTTGGGCGATGTGGACTTTGATTTTTCCGGTTTCCAGTTAATATATTGGCAAATGAGCCGCTTTGCTTGAGATAAAGACATTTTTACCGGGGGATTTCGGTAGGCTTGATCTAATGCACCTAAATGCTCCAGCTGTTTTAAATCCTCTTTTGCAGGAGGAATATGGAAACAATAGTCTCCAACTTTAATAAGTACAGTAGAATGCTGATTACTAAGCCTTGGATGGTTAGAAAAATGCAGCCCTTTTTTAAAAGCTCTCTTCTCTTTTAATAATTGTTCGATAGCTTGTTTTTTTAGTTGATATAATTGCTTCGGTTCAGGAGCTGTTTTAGCATGCTTATTGATTACAAATAAAGCTTGTGCTATCTTTTGAACCTCAACTTCATGTTTCATTTTCAAGTCTCTCCCTTTTAAAAAAGGATTTAAATCAATTTATTTCAATTATTACTCTACCTTAAACTTTATACAATTTCAATACTATATCAAAATAAATGCGAACAAATGAGCTTGTTTTTGCGCGTGATAAAGTTTGAAAAGAAGAAAAGGAAAAGACCGCATTCATAGAGATGCGGTCTTTTAGCTGAACAAATGAACTATAATCTTTCTGATCTCGGGAAGAGCTGCTTTCAATTGTAACAGCAGAGTTGTCTAATTTACTTTTTTTAAATCAGCCAGGATGGTCTCCATATTTTTCATTTCAACACCATCATAATTCTTGACGACCTCTCCTTCTGGGCTGACTAAGAAAAAGGAGGTTCCATGGATAACTTGATCATCCCCATCTGCCGGGGCTTGAACGAAATTCTTAAAATGTTTAATGGAAAATTCACGGATAGTTTCAAAGTCATAGCCCGTTACGAAAGACCAGTTATCAAAGTTTGCATCATAATGAGAGGCGTACTCCTTTAACACTTCTGGTGTATCATAATCTGGATCTACGCTAAAAGAAACAATTTGTGCATCAATCCCTTCTTCCTCCATCATGGACTGCAGGTGAGCCATATTTTGAGTCATCGGCATACAAACTGTTGTGCAATTGGTAAAAATGAAGTCAGCAATCCACCAATCTCCCTCTAAATCACTCAAAGAAAGCTGTTCCTTATCCTGCGTTGTGTATTCAAAATCGGGAACCTGTTCTGACATGGTTGTTTCAATAGCATAACTTCGCCCACACCCTGCCAATAGAAAAAATAAACCAATAAGTACTAAGTAGCGTCTCATATCATTAAATCCTTTCCCAATTATACTTATACTCATTATAGCATTGGATAAAATGTTGAGAAACCATCTCCTATGAAGGAATTATGACATTTAAGGGCTTGCTTCAAACAGTGCTAATAAAAAGAACCAAAGATTCGCTGCATTATTTTATGAAATTGCTGTCTTTAAAAATTGTATCAGGAATGAAGTGTAAATACATGCAGCTCCGGTCTGCATAAAAACCGATATGGTAAACGGGTTGTTCCAATTCCACTGTTCACATATAGCGTCAATTTATCTGAAATAGTATATTTTCCCTGTACATATTTTTCAGCATATGCAGGGGTATATAGATCACCGATAAATGGCAGACGAACCTGTCCTCCATGACTATGTCCTGATAATTGAATATCCACTGGGTAATTCTTCACTACGTCTGCGAGATCAGGCTCATGTGCAAGAAGAATGGTGAAGTCAGAATCTGTACGTTCTTCTAGAGCTTGACTAATATCTGGATCACCGAGCATAGCATCATCAATCCCTGCTAATACGAAGGATGCATCTTCACGCTGGATACGGGATGCACTATTTTGCAGCAATGTAAAATTGGCTGCTTCAAATGTTTCATATAAAATTTCTGTTCCATAGCCTCCATGATCATGGTTTCCATAAATCCAAAACTTTCCTTCTGGAGCTTCTAACTGCTGCAATAATTGGATGAGCTTATTATTCCAATGATAATTATTGGGTTCATCAACCAGGTCTCCTGTAAACAGAATTAAATCAGGCTTCAGATTGTTAATTTTTGATACAAGTGATTCCAACTGTTCTAAGTCATAATGAAAACCTAAATGTGTATCGGAAAATTGGACAATTTTAAATTGATTAAAAGCTGCGGGGATTTGCGGAGAAGTAATTGATTCTTCCGTAATTGTCAGTAAAGATGGTTCAATCTCACGAGCATAAAAATAAGTGCCGCCACTTAAACCCAGTAATGTTAACAAGCTTCCTAGAGACCTTTTTAAAAATGTTCTGCGATTCATTATATAATTTCCTTTCTGATAACCTGTTATAAAAATTATAGCACGGATAGAGCGCTTTTTTCATTTGGAAAATCATTAATTTACATAAGAAGATTAGAGAACGTTAAAAGGAACCAGATCCTGGCACTTTAGGAACTTGCTGATGCAATAATCGTGAGAGAATAGCAGAAGTGTGTTAAACTGGTAATGTGTGTATGAATAAAATAAAAATGAAATATAATTTAATTTGGAAGTTTATGTATAAATGTTTTAGGGTATAAAGCACATGGGCTTTGTTACGCTCATATGAAGCAGATATACAAGAAAAGTAATATATAGATAATTGTTCACAGAATTTCAGATATGTTAAAAAGAATCATTAATTTGCAAATACGAATGTTTATATGAAAAAAGGGGGCAAATAAGGTGAGTGCAACGCAAGATAAGCAGTTGGCAGATATTAAGTTAAGTGAAGTACTTATACCTGCTGAGAAGGTGGCACATGTCCAGCTCAATAATCCTTTAGAACACGCATTACTGGTATTAATGAAATCCGGTTATACAGCAGTTCCGGTACTTGATTCAGCTTATAAATTTTCGGGGATTATTGGTAAAACAGCTATTCTTAATGAAGTGCTGGGGATAGAAAGCTTTGAAATGGATCGCCTGTCAGAAATCCGGGTAATGGATGTAATGGCCAGTGACGTGCCGACCTTAACAAGGGAAAATAATCTATTAGACGGTCTAAATGCTTCGATTGATCATCCGTTTGTTTGTTTAGTAGATGCAGATGGTTATTTTGATGGTATCCTGACAAGAAGAGCCATATTAAAGCAAATGAAGAAGGATATCTATATGAATGCATATAAAAAATAATTATAAAACCTCCATGATGTGGAAGAACAATCGCTTTATTCTGCATTATGGAGGTTTTTTATTATGTATAATTTTAAGAAGCAGACTTCTCTTTCAGCGGGATAAAGCCTATTTAAAAGATAGCAGACTTTTCTATTTACATAAGTGCATTATATTAGTTGCCGTTGAAGGTAGCGTCTGCTAAAGTAATAAAGAGATTATAAAAATGGAGGAATAGTTAACTATGGATGCAAATGAAATTATACAGTTTATTTCTAATAGCAAGAAAAGTACCCCGGTAAAAGTGTATTTGAAAGGAAATTTAGACAAGCTTCCTGAGCAAGACGGGATTAAAGCATTTGTAGATGCAAAAAGCGGTACATTATTTGGCGAGTGGAAAGCAATAGAAGCATTCCTAAAAGAAAATGAATCTATTATTGAAGACTATGTTACAGAAAATGATCGCCGTAATTCTGCGATTCCAATGCTGGACCTAAAAAATATCAATGCACGTATCGAGCCAGGCGCAATTATTCGTGACCAGGTAGAAATCGGTGATGGCGTCGTTATTATGATGGGTGCATCCATTAATATTGGTGCTGTAATCGGTGAAGGAACAATGATTGATATGAACGCTGTTCTTGGCGGAAGAGCTACAGTTGGAAAGAACTGTCATATTGGAGCCGGTACTGTATTAGCTGGTGTTATTGAGCCCCCTTCTGCAAAACCGGTTATTGTAGAAGATGATGTTGTTATTGGAGCAAATGTTGTAGTACTTGAAGGAATTACTATCGGGAAAGGCTCTATTGTAGCAGCAGGAGCTATTGTTACAAAGGATGTAGAACCAAACACATTAGTAGGTGGGACGCCTGCACGTGTGTTAAAGGAAATTGACGAGCAGACTAAATCTAAAACTGAAATTAAACAAGAGCTTCGTAAATTAGATAATTAAGGCAGATGAATAGGATATGACAGCATTTGATTTGCAAACTGTCCGCAGGGAGCTCCATCAAATTCCTGAATTAGGCTTCAAAGAGGAGAAAACGCAAAGGTATTTGCTTGAGAAGATTCGGGAGATGGCGACAGATCGGGTTGACATCAAAACTTGGCGGACAGGTATTTTAGTACATGTATCTGGAACCAATCCATCAAAGCGGATCGGTTTCCGGACAGATATAGACGGGCTTCCGATTTTAGAAGACACAGGTTTTGACTTCTCCTCCACACATCCGGGGAAAATGCATGCTTGTGGACATGATTTCCATATGACTATTGCTTTGGCAGCTCTCAGCAGACTGATTGCACAGCCTGTAAAAGATAATGTTCTATTTATTTTTCAGCCGGCAGAAGAAGGCCCGGGCGGTGCAAAGCCAATGATTGAATCAAAGGAATTTCTTGATTGGAAACCGGACACTATTTTTGCACTGCATATTGCTCCTAATTTATCAGTCGGCAAAGTGTCTTCAAAACCGGGACTTTTATTCGCGAATACAAGTGAGTTATTTATTGATTTTAAAGGTCTCGGCGGACATGCTGCTTATCCGCATTTAACAAAGGATATGACAGTGGCAGCAAGTAACTTTGTTGTACAGCTGCAGCAAATTGTTTCCAGAGGGCTGAATCCTTTAGACGGCTCTGTTATTACGATTGGGAAAATGGAAAGTGGATTTGTACAAAATGCTATAGCAGAAACAGCGCGGTTGGAAGGAACCATCCGTACAACAGAAGCTTCTTCTATTCTATTGGTGAAAGAAAAACTGGAAAAGCTGATTAAAGGCTTCGAAATAGCATATGATTGTGAGATAAATGTAGATTATGGATCTAACTATTACCAAGTAGTGAATGATGGAAAATATGTAGAGCTGTTTCAAGAATCCTTAGCAGGTTCAGACATTGAATATGTCCAGGCTTCTGCAGCAATGACTGGAGAAGATTTTGGAGATATGTTAAAAGTAATCCCAGGATTTATGTTCTGGCTTGGAGTAGAGTCGCCATACGGACTACATCACGCGAAGCTGGCTCCGAATGAAGCTGCACTTTCTGTTGGTGCAGAAGCAGTAGAAAGATTTATTCGATCATTCGATTAATTGTTTGCGGAAAATAGATTTCATTATAAAGGATAAAAAGACTTTCTTGTTATTTTAAAGAAAGTCTTTTTTTATCCGCTCAAAATTTTTCTTTTCTAAATTAAATTTTCACTTCACTCATGAGTGCATGAGTATTGTTTTCTGTATCGCTGAAAAACACCATCCATGTTTCTATATTTCCTATTTTCGTAATCATATGTGGTTCATCAATAAAAATTACTTGCTTTTTTTTAAGCTGTTGATATGCTCTTTGAATATCATCTACTTGAAAATAAATAACGGAGCTCGGATGGGCAAATGCTTCTTTTTCAGGAAGCGTCAACATAATCCTTAGGCGGTCACAATCAAAGAAAGCCATACTATCTGTACTAAATAAAAGGGACAGCCCTAATTTTTCTTGATAAAAGAGTATGGCTCTTTGTAAATTTTTAATTGGTACACCAATTTGTCCAATGTGTTGAATAGTATCTGCCTGCATATAATTATCTCTCCCTTAACAATAAATTTAAGACTATTTTAATTCAACTGAAACAGCTTCATCAATGCTGATGGTATATGCACCTTCATTAAGAAGCAGGTATCTGTTATTTTCAACAGCGAAAAATCCTTTGTTTTTTCTGTAAAAGACTTTACCATTAGAAAATGTTTTAATGGATAACTGTCCAGTACCTTCCCAGTAGAATTGAGGACTTTTTGCATGAAGAACGAAATCTCTTGAACGAGTTTGAGTCATGATAAAATCTCCATATGCTTTTTGTCTGTATTATAAAGAAAATTGAGTATAATAAAAACAAATACATAGATTTTTCTCCTTCGTCATATATCAGTTAAAGAGTAAAAAATAAGGAGTGACATCATGCAGATTTATGATATTCTTCCTGACTTATCCAAAATCAAAGCCTTACCTGGCAGCAACCGATCTCTTTTATTATCAAGCGGAAGACCAGTTCTTGTTATTTTTTGGTCCGTAAGCTGTTCATCCTGTAGTAATTTTTTAAAACAGCTGGCTGAGGTTCCGGAAATTAAGTCAAAGAGAGTTGTTCCAATTTTAATTCATATTTATTTAGATAGGGAGCAGGTAAGCTTATCAGAAATAAAGAATAAGCTGAATCAGCTGCACTTTGATGCTGTTTCTTTAGATGATATAGATGACCGGCTCGCAGCTTTATTTCAGTTCCGCTATGTACCTGCTTTGTATTTATTTGATAAACAGGAAAGACTCCGGTTTAAGCAAAGCGGTAAATCTTCTACAAATTTAATAGAGCAGCGTTTAAAGCGTTTATTAAACGAAAAGTAAGAAAAAATCTCTCTGTTCTTTATAGAATGGAGTTTTTTTGTTGTGGCAGTAAAAAGAGTTTCAAGGATATGGATAATAAACGAATTATTCAGAACAATTAGAGGTGTTTATCTCTTAAACTAGGTATTTTGATGGAAAAAAACTTTTTTAAAATAATTTTCAAAAAATAGCGCAAAACAGTAGAAATTTATTTCGGAAACCGTTATATTAGTTATTACGGAAAAGTGAAAGGGGGAATAAATTTTGAATATTTTTAAAAAATTAAAGCGTTTTTATTGGCCGTATAAGAAATACTTTATTTGGTCAATTATTGGTATGCTTATCGTGACAGTTATTACAGTAGTTTATCCAATTATACTTCAAATTACAATTGATGAAGTAGTTGCTGAACAGAGATATGGATTGATTCCTTATATCTGTGGTGCCTTTTTAGGCTTAATGATGATAAAAGGGGTGTCCACTTTTTTCTTTCAGTATCTGGGTGATTTATTTGGAATGACTGCTGTATATAAGCTGCGTGAATCGTTATATGATAAGCTGCAGGCGCTTGCATTCAAGTATTATGATAATGCAAAAACAGGGGATATTATGTCCCGGCTGACTGCAGATGTGGAAGGTTTCCGTTTCTTCCTTTCTGTCGGTTTTGCAGAATTAATTCGAGTTGTTTCTTTAATGCTGATAAGTATTTCAGTTATGTTTTATTATTCTATTCCTCTAGCACTTATAACAATGGCTGCAATGCCATTTCTGGCATTTGTTGTTTATAAATTTGATAAGCAGGTTCATCCGGCCTTTCGGAGCATTAGACGTTCCTTTGGAAGATTAAACACCAGGGTACAGGAAAATATAAGCGGGATGAACACGGTTAAGTCATTATCAAGAGAAGATTTCGAGATTGGCAGATTTTCTGCAAGTAATGATAATTATCGGCAAAAATATTTGTTTACTTCAGGTTTATGGGCAAAGTATTTCCCGGTAATGGAATTTATCGGAAATGTTAGCGCAGTTGTTTTATTAGCGTTCGGTGGTTTTTTTGTAATAAACGGCTCCATGACAACAGGAGAATTAATGGCATTTTTCAGCCTTGTCTGGTTTATTATGGGACCACTTATGAACTTAGGATTTATCATTAATCAATTTTCTCAGGCAAAAGCATCCGGAGAGCGGCTGCTGGAGATTCTGGAAGCGCATGAGGACATCGAAGAAAAGCCTGATGCCATCGATAAAGAGATTCAAGGTCATGTAACATTTAAGAATGTCACGTTAACGTATATTGAGGATGATGATGAAGCGTTAAAGAATATCAGCTTCGATGCCCCACCTGGCAAAACGATTGGTTTAATTGGTGCAACTGGTTCCGGGAAAACAAGTATTACACAACTGCTTACACGGTTCTATGAGCCTGAGGAAGGAGAAGTTCTGGTTGACGGACACCCTGTTTCAGATTATAAGCTGAAAAGTCTCCGAAGCCAAATCGGGTTTGTTTTGCAGGAGCCATTCCTGTTCTCAACAACAATTAAAGAAAATATTTCTTATGGCACACCTGGAATTAAAGATGAAGATATTATAGCTGCGGCAAAAATGGCTCAAGCACATGATTTTATCATGGAGCTTCCGAATGGATATGATACGCTTCTCGGAGAGAGGGGAATGGGTCTGTCTGGAGGGCAGAAACAGCGGATAGCAATTGCCCGTGCAATTTGTATCGACCCGAGTATTCTTGTTTTAGATGATGCGACATCTGCTGTTGATATGCAGACAGAGCATAAGATTCAAAAGGCTTTGCGGGAAGTGATGAAAAACAGAACATCCTTTATTATTGCGCATCGTATTTCCTCTTTAAAGCATGCTGATGAAATTTTAGTGCTGGAGGACGGAGAGATTGTCGAACGGGGTACACATGATTTCTTATTAAAAAATAATGGCCCTTATGAACGTATTTATAATATCCAATACCAGGACCGTGAAGAAATAATGAGTGTGGTCCATTAAAGGGAGGTGGAGAAATCTTGGCGAAAGTAAAAGAAGCTAAAAAACAAAGCAAGCATTTAGAGCGATTTCATTATACGATAGACCAGGCAATTGAGAAGCCGTTTAACTGGAAGCAGATGTGGAGATTACTTCAGTTTTTAAAGCCATATTCAAAAACATATCTGCCTGGCGCAATTATTGCGATGGTTATTGCTACAGCTGTCAGGTTAGCCATACCTATTTTAATTGGTAAAGTAGCTGTAGATATAGCAATTGCACGCAGTGATACAAATCTTTTAGTCTATCTCGTTATAGGTATTGCTATTCTTTATATGATCAGTTTTATTGCCAATCGTTTTCGGATAAAGTGGGTTAATATACTAGGGCAGAATGTTATTTATGATTTAAGACAAAAGCTGTTTTCCCATGTACAGAGACTTTCCCACCGTTTTTTTGATACTCGTTCAGCGGGATCAATACTTGTACGGATTTTAAATGATATCAACTCCCTGCAAGAGCTGTTTACAAATGGAATTATTAATCTATTGATGGATATTTTAATGTTAAGTGGAATTATTATTATTCTTTTCATAATGAGTCCGCCTTTAGCATTGGCTGTTGTCATCGTTATTCCGCTGATGTTTATTATATCTACTACATTAAGAAGGAAAATAAGACGTTCCTGGCAAATGGTCCGTCTGCAGCAATCCAGAATGAATTCGCATTTAAATGAAGGACTTCAAGGTATGCGTATTACCCAATCCTTCTCACAGGAAAAAGAAAATGCGGAATTCTTTGATGGAGTGAACAGCGGCTATTTTAACAGCTTCCGTGATGCGGCGAAGAAAAGTGCATTTTTCAGACCGCTTGTGGATATCTGTGATGCAGCAGGAACCATCATACTAATTGCCTTTGGCTCTTATTTAATTCTTAATGGAACAATTGAATTGGGAACTTTTATTTCCTTTGCCTTTTTCCTGGGGATGTTCTGGGAGCCTATTTCCAGGCTGGGACAGATGTACAATCAGCTTTTAATGGCAATGGCGTCATCAGAACGTATTTTTGAATTCCTGGATGAGCAGCCTAATGTTGCTGAAAAAGAAAATGCTTATGAAATTAAAAAAATGGATGGAAGAATTGAATTCGATGAAGTGGAATTTGCATATAATGCGGATCGTTTAGCTTTAAAGAAAATTTCCCTGGATATTCAGGCTGGGCAGACGATTGCTCTAGTTGGGCATACAGGAAGCGGTAAATCTACCATTGCAAATCTGATAAGCCGCTTCTATGATCCCACATCTGGTGCGGTAAAAGTCGATGGCCATGACCTGCGTGATGTCACGTTAGACAGCTTAAGACAACGAATCAGTGTCGTCCTTCAGGATACGTTTATTTTTTCAGGAACAATCATGGAAAATATTCGTTTTGGACGGCCGGATGCAACGGATGAAGAAGTAAAAGAAGCAGCAAAAGTTGTCGGTGCAGATAGTTTTATCAGCCGTTTAGCGAATGATTATGAGACAGAAGTAGAAGAGCGGGGAAATATTCTATCTGCTGGAGAAAGACAATTGTTATCTTTTGCAAGAGCCTTGCTGGCAAATCCAAGTATTATTATATTGGATGAAGCAACAGCAAGTATTGATACAGAATCTGAAGTGAAAATTCAAAAGGCATTGAAACGATTATTAAAAGGAAGAACTTCCATTATTATTGCGCATCGTCTGTCTACCATAAGGGAAGCAGACTGTATCTATGTTCTGGAGCAAGGTAAGGTTTTAGAGTATGGAAGCCATCAGGAGTTAATGCAGCAGCATGGAAAATATTATGATCTTGTAAAATCACAGTTTACAATGCTGGATGCAATATAGTATAGGCGGGGAGCAGATGGTTGAACTGCTCCCTTTCTTTTATGCTTTATGTTAATATAAGGAACAGAAGAATGGAGGTTTCTTATGAGAAAGGATTTTGCAGTAATTGGTTTAGGCAGATTTGGAGGCAGCATTTGTAAGGAGCTGAGCGAGAAAGGAATGCATGTCCTGGCAATTGATTCTGATGAAGCTAAAGTAAATGAATATAAAAATATCGCTTATCATTCTGTGGTGCTCGATGCAACGGATGAAGATGCCTTGAAAGAAATAGGTATTACAAATTTCGATCATGTTATCGTTGCTATCGGTGAAAATATCCAAGCAAGTATTCTGACAGCAGTGATATTAACTGATTTGGATATAAAGAGAATTACTGTCAAAGCTCAGAATGATTATCATGATAAGATATTAAATAGGATTGGTGTCCATCATGTTGTTCATCCAGAACGGGATATGGGAAAAAGATTGGCGCACAGCTTTATTTCAAATAATATTTTAGAGTATCTGGAGCTTTCCAATGAATACAGTATTGTAGAGGTGATTGCCGGTAAGAAAATGATTGGAAAGACTTTAATCTCACTTGATGTCCGTGCGAAGTTCGGATGCAATATTGTTGCAATAAAAAGTGGTACGGAAATTGATGTATCCCCTGAAGCGGACAAACCTTTAAAAGAAGGGGATATACTTATTATTATAGGAGCAGATTATGATATAAACCGGTTTGAAAAAGCCTATATTTTTGACTGAAAATAAAAGAACCTTCCATTAGACGAAAGGTTCTTTTTTAATAAATCTTAGAGAGACAGATTCTAGTTTGTAAAATATATGTAGTTCAAAAATTTAATTATTCAAGCGGTAGATAACGATTCGCTCATCTGCATTCAACCAATAAGCTTTTAGTTTTATTTCCAGTAATAGCTCGAATGGACTGTAGTGCTCTAGAAAATGAATATAAGTACTATGCGGATAATATAAGATAACATCGACTTCTCGTGGTGTATTTTCTACAGACTCTTGAATATTGGAAATAACACGCTTGAAAATTTGAATAGAAAATGGGTTAAAAAAGTAAAAACGATTATCTTTTGCGGCAATTTTATATTCTTCTGCCAAGCAACAGATAAATCGAATGTCAGCTTTGTTATTTTCAGAACTTAATAATTGCTTATATGCTTGTAAATTGTATTCGGCATCATTAAAAAAATTTGAATCCATTTCAATTCCAGTGACAGATAAATGCTGAAAATAATGAAGGTAAAAAGGTAAACGTCCTTTCCCACAGCCAAAGTCAATAACCGAGTCCTGCTTATCAAAGGGATAAGCTTTAGTTAATTTTTCCAAAGCACTATATGGAGTAGGCTCATAAGGGTTGTAGTGATGTGACTCGGGGTATACTGTTTTCTTGTTCTCCATGGTATAAATATTTAGCAGCTTATCATAGTATTTATCTTTCATTGTCTGTACCTCTTTCTAAAATAGACAGCAATATTTGACTCATTTAAAGAAAGCTTCATTCTCCTGGTAATCTGTCCGGGAGAATGAAGCTTTAGTTATTTAAATTTCCATAATGATTGGTAATACCATTGGACGACGCTTCGTTTTTTCATATAGGAACGGAGCAATCGTATCTGTAATTTCATTTTTTATTTCTGACCACTGTGTTGTCCGTCGTTCCATTACTTTTTCTAAATGCTTGGCAACAAGCTTTTGTGCATCATTGATAAGGTCTTCAGATTCACGCATATAAACAAAGCCGCGAGAAATAATATCTGGACCTGCTTCAATTTTAAATTCTTTCATATTAATACTGACAACGACAATAACCAAACCTTCTTCAGAAAGAATTCGGCGGTCTCTAAGAACAATATTTCCGATATCGCCAATGCCGCTTCCATCTACATAAATTGAGCCAGATGGGATTTTGCCTGCGATTGAAGCTTGTTCTTTTCCAAGAGCCAATACATCACCATTATCCATGATAAAGGAATGATTTTCTTCAACCCCGCATAATTCAGCTAATTTTGTATGTTCTTTTAACATACGGTATTCACCATGAATCGGCATAAAATATTTTGGTTTAATTAAGCGTAACATAAGCTTTTGCTCTTCTTGACTTCCGTGACCGGATGTATGGATATTACTCAGTTTTCCATGAATAACATCTGCTCCTGCACGATACAGCTTATTAATTGTTCTGCTTACACTGACAGTATTACCAGGGATTGGTGATGATGAAAATACAACCGTATCTCCAGGAATTAATTGAATTTGACGATGCGTTCCATTGGCAATTCGAGAAAGTGCTGCCATTGATTCGCCTTGTGAACCAGTACAGAGGATCGTTACTTCATTTGCTGGAAGACGATTAATTTGGTTTCCTTCAATAAACGTATCTTTTGGAGCTTGGATATAACCCAAATCCAGACCGATGTTTATCGCGGATTCCATACTTCTTCCAAAGACAGCCACTTTACGGTTATGCTTAACGGCTGCTTCAACAACTTGCTGTAATCGATAGATATTAGACGCAAATGTAGCAAATATCAGTCTGCCATCAACACGGCTGAATATATCTTGGATGCTTTCGCCAACAACGCTTTCAGACATTGTAAATCCAGGTACTTCACTATTCGTACTATCGGATAGAAGGCATAATACCCCTTCTTCGCCAATTTGAGCCATTTTAGAAAGGTTTGCAGGTTCGCCGACAGGGGTAAAGTCAAATTTGAAATCACCTGTATGCACAATATTTCCAGGCGGCGTCTTTACAACGACCCCAAATGAATCTGGAATACTGTGTGTCGTGCGGAAAAAGCTTACGGAAGTCTTACGGAATTTAATAACATCATCTTCTTGAATGGAAATTAGCTTTGTACTGCGCAATAAGCCATGTTCTTCCAGTTTATTACGGATTAAACCGATTGCTAACTTTCCAGCATAAATTGGCACATTAATTTGTTTTAATAAAAACGGGATTCCACCAATGTGATCTTCGTGACCGTGTGTAACAAAAAGACCTTTAATTTTATCTTGGTTTTGTACAAGATAGGTGTAGTCCGGGATTACATAATCAATACCAAGAAGCTCATCCTCCGGGAATTTAATTCCTGCATCAATAAGGATGATTTCGTCTTGGAATTGAACTGCATACGTATTTTTGCCGATTTCCCCAAGTCCGCCAAGGGCAAATACAGCAGTCTGATCATTTTTTACAAACTTCATTGTTATACATTCTCCAATTCGAACTTGCCAGTACTTTTTTCGTATTCGAGATGTGCCTCATCTAATACTTGAATGTACTCAATGTTAATGTTACGGTCACTAATTTTTGATCTTGCTTCTCTTACGGATTGCGCTTCTACATAAAGGCTCTCCGTGCGTTCTCTTACAGGCACTTGATCTTGTGATGCCTGATATAATACTTTAAAAATCATTTCATCTCTCCTTTAAAATTTACAAACTTTATTTCATTAGGGTTATTATTTAGATGTGTTATATTCCGTTATAAAAGGTAAGTTTCCGTCAGCTCACCTGAAAAATGGCTTTTTCCGTTAAAATTTATTGTTTGGCGGTTTAATTATTTATTAGTAGTTGGTACACGCCCCTCTTTGCCCAGTAAATCCTTTAAACGTTTTTTGAGTTTCTCTTTAAGACGTTTCAGCATAAGGACTCACTTCTCCTTCCGATAATTTAGAAAAGCAAATTTAACCACTCTACCGTCCAATCCTCTTATCTATAGTATAGTACGAAATTGGAAAGAATTAAATAAAAAACGATAAATAATTAGAAAAACTCGAGTTTGCCCATCTTTTATTGAGCGGATAAATACGCTTTTTTTATAGGCCCTATCCTTGAAAGACGTACTTTTGACGTTATAAAACTAAACGTCTGATCGAATCGTATAAACTATATTTATCATCGTCCAAATCAACAAAATTATACAATTTTGAAAAGAAATATCACATTAGATATGTGTCAGCTTAGCTTATCTCAATTGCATTATCCGGAATTGCGAATGGATTGTCCTCATTAATCCGGTCAAAAAACATAACACCATTTAAATGATCGATTTCATGCTGGAATACAACAGCTGGATAATCTTTCAATCTGAGCTTAACAGGATTATCATTAATATCTGTTGCGGTTATTGTAATACGGGCATGTCTTGGAACATATCCTTCTATAACACGGTCAACAGATAAACATCCTTCTCCATTTTGTAAATATGACTGCTCTACAGAATGGCTGATAATTTTAGGGTTGGCTAATCCCATACTGTATTTTTTTCCCTTACTATCTTCAAAGTGCAGTGCAATCAATTGTTTTTCTACACCTAGCTGTGGTGCTGCCAGACCTACTCCGGCTCTTAAATTATACTTTTCGGCAATTTCTTCATCTTGACTGTTTTTCAAGAATTGAAGCATGTCTTCTAATAACTGTTTATCATCTACTGATAATGGAACATTGACCTTTGCTGCTTTTTTAGTTAAAGAAGGGTGTCCTTCTCTGACAATATCATTCATTGTTATCATGTTTATAACTCCTTTTATAGATTTATCTTTATAACTCAACTTTCGCACCTAAGAATAAACACACTAACCTTGCTGTTCCAAGATGTACATGGTCTCTATTAACATACTTGCTTTTAGTTAACTTATCTTTTTATATTTTGAACAGGTTATTGTGTATAGCTTCCGCTCCGGCCAACCACTCCGCTTTCCATGGGGACGGCTTCAGCTAACTTGAAAAGAAACCCGCTTTTCAAGTGGATCTTCAGCTCGCCCTGTTCCCATAGGAGTCTACGTGGTTGGCCTGCGCTCTAATAGGATTCTACAGCGCATGGAAGAAATAATATCCTGATGAAGTAAGATGAAATCATCGCTTTTTAGCCTAAATAAACAATCATGCTGGTGTTTCAAATGGTGTTTAGCAGTTCAAATCATGACAGCAGGAATAATTCATATCAAAAATAGCTTTC
Source organism: Oceanobacillus sp. FSL W8-0428 (assembly GCF_038004405.1). Lineage (NCBI taxonomy): Bacteria > Bacillati > Bacillota > Bacilli > Caryophanales > Bacillaceae > Oceanobacillus > Oceanobacillus sp. FSL W8-0428. The sequence continues at coordinate 4,520,434 of NZ_JBBORB010000001.1, read as the reverse complement.
ATACACCAAAAACAAGGATTGCTGAGCATGTTTACCATGCAACACGAAAAATTTGTTCTGTCAGATCTGCCTTTTTTTGTTCAGTTATTTCAGTATAGAATACCCTGTTAGCGGAGGCGGACCGTTTTGACTCCTGAGGGATTAGCACCATCTGAAGATCCACTTTTGCCAAGTGATCTTCTTGGCAAAAGTTAGCTGAAGAGCGTGCCCCTAGGAAAGCAAAACGGTCCGCCGCAGCGGTCGCTTTACACTTTACCTTCTATCTTTGTCAACAGATATATGGAAGAGATGATCAACCCCTGTTCCTATGGATAGGAAGTTTCTTTTTAAAGTGCGAAAGTTGAGTTTATAACACATTAAAAATTTACGTTAGACAAGTCTGTTGCTTATAGTAACACATATTTGAATTAAGGATATTTCATATTATAAAATAGGAGAAGGAGATGTAAAAGCTTTTACTCTTTTCTTCCCTGACTCTTAGTGAGTATGTTACAATTTTATTCATGTATAGTCTCAAGGTCGAAGGATTTGAATGAACAGCTATGAAGTAAAAAAAGAAATGTACATATTGGAGGTTTTTTTGTGTCAAAAAAGATTTATATGTTTGCAATCATTATTTCATCTTTATTGTTAGTTACGGCATGCAGTAGTAAATCTTCTGAAGAAAAAATACATGACCATTTAGAAGAAGCAATTAATTTAGAAGAAGATTACGAAACGATGCAGGGAGAAATTGAAGAACTTGAATTGCAAGAAAAGGAAATATTTAATCAAATTGTGGATCTTGATATGGAGCAATTTGACCAAATTCAAGAATTGTCGCAGAATGCAATTTCTATTTCTGATCAAAAACAGGAAAAGCTCGGTGAAGAAAGAGAAAGTATAGAAGCATCAGAGGAGGAGTTTGTCCAGGTCGAATCTATTATTACAGATTTAGAGGATGAAAACCTAAAGCAGGATGCAGAAGAAATGTTTGAAATTATGACAAACCGGTATGCAGCATATTATGATTTAAATGATACCTACCAAACTTCAGTAGAACAGGAAAAAGAATTATATGAAATGCTGCAGTTAGAAGAGCTTGAACAAGAAGAAGTAACCAACCATTTAGAAGCACTAAATGAAAATTATGAAACAATTATTTCGTTTAACGAAGAATTTAATCAATTAACAGCAGAGTACAACGATGCAAAACGTGCATTTTATGAAGCCTCTAATCTGAATGTGAGCTATGAAGATGCAGCAGAAACGGAAACAGATGAATAAGTAAAATGATAAGACACCCTATACCGTTGCAACAACGGTATAGGGTGTCTTTCTTAAAGAATAAGAAAGTATATAAATAAAAATGTTGGAGCGGGCACCTCCTTGGTAAGAACACCATTGTTTTAAAGACCGATTGCTTTTCTTGGCTTTTCTTATGAAACAGAGCTCTAAATAATAACACAGGTGGGCTTTTCCATAATGCAAAAAATATTTTTGAGAAGCAGCTTGTTAAGTTTCGGGACAAAACTAATACAGTTTTTTTATTTAGTAATACAGTTTAAACTTAGAAGAATGATGGAGGGAAAGTCCTTGGGAAATATATTAAAAATACAAGAAGCAAAGTGATTGACCATCATAAAAAAATGAGCTAAGATAAGAGAGGATAAAAATTGTATTACTTTCTATTGCTCGTCCTTTTAGAACAGTAATGATAAAATAGCACAGATTAGGAAATCCTATATCAGAGTAAATGATTTTAGTATGTAATTTTTATTGTTTAAGGGTAGAATAGATAAAGAATACTTAATTTTGATATAAGAAAGGAAGAGGTGAATCATTTTGAAACAGGTACTTGAAAATATTGAAAACCAATTCGAAATGTTCCAAGTTCTAGATGAAAATGGAAAAGTTGTAAACAAAAATGATCTCCCTGATTTATCAGATGATGAATTGAAGGAGTTAATGAGACGTATGGTGTATACTCGTATACTTGACCAACGTTCCATTGCACTTAATCGTCAGGGACGTTTAGGTTTCTACGCACCAACAGCAGGTCAAGAGGCTTCTCAGTTAGGCAGTCAATTTGCATTAGAGCAGGATGACTTTATTTTACCAGGGTATCGTGATGTTCCACAGCTAATTTGGCAAGGACTTCCGTTATATCAAGCTTTCTTATTCTCAAAAGGGCATTTTCACGGGAATCAATACCCGGATGAAGTAAGAGCGTTAAGTCCACAAATCATTATCGGTGCACAGTATGTTCAAACAGCTGGTGTTGCTCTTGGTTTGAAAAAACGCGGCAAGAAAAATGTAGCAATCACTTATACTGGTGACGGTGGTACTTCTCAAGGTGATTTTTATGAAGGAATAAACAATGCTGGTGCATATAAAGCTCCTGCAATTTTTGTTGTGCAAAATAACCGTTTTGCTATCTCTGTTCCAGTAGAAAAACAAACGAATGCAAAAACATTAGCTCAAAAAGCTGTTGCAGCTGGAATTGAAGGAATTCAAGTAGACGGCATGGACGTTTTAGCAGTTTATGCTGCAACAAAGTTTGCCCGTGAACGTGCAGTTGCTGGTGAAGGGCCTACATTAATTGAAACATTAACTTATCGTTTTGGACCACATACCATGTCCGGTGATGATCCTACACGTTACCGTACTGAAGAATTAGATAAAGAGTGGGAACAAAAAGATCCACTAGTTCGTTTCCGTAAATACCTTGAAGGTAAAAAACTTTGGTCTGAAGAAGATGAAAACAAAGTAATTGAAGAAGCGAAAGAAGATATTAAAAAAGCAATCAAACAAGCTGAACAACAACCAAAACAAAAAGTTACAGATTTAATTAATCATATGTACGAAGAGCTTCCAACTCACTTACAGGAGCAAAAAGAAATCTACGAAGCAAAGGAGTCGAAATAAATCATGGCACAAATGACAATGATTCAAGCAATCACTGATGCAATGCGCGTAGAATTGAAAAATGACGAAAACGTGCTTGTATTTGGTGAAGATGTTGGACAAAATGGTGGAGTTTTCCGTGCTACGGAAGGTCTTCAAGATGAATTCGGCGAAGATCGTGTATTTGATACACCGCTTGCTGAATCAGGAATTGGCGGTTTAGCCATCGGTTTAGCAATGGAAGGATTTCGCCCGGTTCCGGAAATCCAATTTTTCGGCTTCGTTTATGAGGTAATGGATTCAATCAGTGGTCAAATGGCTCGTTTGCGTTATCGCTCTGGCGGTCATTATAATGCACCGATTACTGTCCGTGCTCCATTTGGCGGCGGAGTTCATACACCTGAATTACACGCAGATTCCTTAGAAGGACTTATCGCTCAACAACCAGGTGTAAAAGTAGTTATTCCTTCTACACCATATGAAGCAAAAGGATTATTAATCTCTGCAATTCGTGATAATGATCCGGTTGTATTCTTAGAGCATATGAAATTATACCGTTCTTTCCGCGGCGAAGTTCCAGAAGATGCTTATACAGTAGAAATTGGAAAAGCTGATGTAAAACGTGAAGGATCTGATGTAACATTACTTGCTTATGGAGCAATGGTTCATTCTTCATTAAAAGCAGCTGAAGAATTAGAAAAAGATGGTATTTCTGCTGAAGTAATTGACTTACGTACAGTTTCTCCAGTTGATTATGAAACTATCTTAAAATCAGTTAAGAAAACAAATCGCGTTGTATTTGTTCAAGAAGCACAACGTCAAGCTGGTATTGCTGGACAAGTTATTTCTGAAGTCCAAGAAAGAGCAATTTTACATTTAGAAGCTCCTATTCTTCGTGTTACTGCACCAGACACAGTTTATGCATTTTCTGATGCAGAAGAAGTTTGGTTACCTGATCATAAAGATATTGTTGAAAGAGTAAACGAAGTAATTAATTTCTAAATTTTAGGAGGACAAATTCATGGCATTTAATTTTAAATTACCTGATATTGGTGAAGGAATTCACGAAGGCGAACTTGTTAAATGGTTTGTTAAAGAAGGCGATGAAGTAAAAGAAGACGACGTGCTTTGTGAAATTCAAAATGACAAATCTGTCGTTGAAATTCCGTCTCAAGTTGATGGAACAGTTACTAAAATCCACGTAGCAGAAGGTGAAGTTGCAATTGTAGGTGATACATTGATTTCATTCGATGCTGAAGGATATGACGATGAAGAAGAGGAAGAAACAAAATCTGAAGATACTTCTTCTGAATCTAAAGAAGAAAAAACAAATGACAATGCTGCACAAGAATCAGAAGCTGCAGATGAATCTTCTGATGATAAACGTGTCATTGCGATGCCTTCTGTCCGTAAATTCGCACGTGAAAATGATGTGAATATTAAAGACGTACAGGGTTCTGGTAAAAACGGCCGTATTACAAAAGAAGATGTGGAAAGCTTCTTAAGTGGAGATCAGCCTAAAGCTTCTTCTGATGCTGCAGAAGCTGGAGAAACGAAAGAAACTGCAACATCTGAAAATACAACAGCTGCTCCACAAGGTCAGTATCCAGAAACACGTGAAAAAATGACTGCAATGCGTAAAGCAATTGCAAAATCTATGGTTAACTCTAAATCTAAAGCTCCACACGTAACATTGATGGATGAAGTGGATGTAACAGAATTAGTAGCACACCGTAAGAAATTCAAAGCTGTTGCTGCAGAACAGGAAATTAAGTTAACTTACTTACCTTATGTAGTTAAAGCATTGGTTTCTGCAACTAAGAAATTCCCGATCTTTAACTCTTACATTGATGAGGAAACAGAAGAAATTGTACAAAAACATTACTACAATATCGGAATTGCTGCAGATACAGATCGTGGACTTTTAGTTCCTGTTGTGAAGGATGCAGATAAAAAATCTATCTTCCAAATCTCCAGCGAAATTAATGAATTGGCAGTTAAAGCTAGAGATGGTAAACTAAAACCAGACGAAATGAAAGGTGCTTCCAATACGATTTCCAATATTGGTTCAGCGGGAGGTCAATGGTTTACTCCAGTATTAAACTACCCTGAAGCTGCTATTCTTGGAATTGGTCGTATTGCAGAAAAACCTGTCGTTCGTGATGGTGAAATCGTAGTGGCTCCAGTTCTTGCTGTATCACTAAGCTTTGATCATCGTATCGTTGATGGTGCAACTGCTCAAAATGCATTGAACCAAATCAAACGTTTATTGAATGACCCACAATTAATTATGATGGAGGCGTAAGTCATGGTAGTAGGAGATTTCCCGGTAGAAGTAGATACACTTGTCGTTGGTGCTGGTCCAGGAGGCTATGTTGCAGCAATTCGTGCAGCACAGCTGGGACAAAAGGTTACAATTGTTGACAAAGGTGAATTGGGCGGCGTTTGTTTAAACGTTGGATGTATTCCTTCTAAAGCACTTATTGAAGCAGGGCATAAATATCAGAATGCTAAAGGCTCCGAAGATTTAGGTATTACAACAGAAAAAGTAAATCTTGACTTTTCTAAAGTACAAGAATGGAAAGGCTCTGTTGTAAACAAACTTACTTCTGGTGTTAAAGGACTATTAAAAGGAAATAAAGTTGACATTGTAAAAGGGGAAGCTTACTTCGTTGATGAGCATACTGTAAAAGTTGCTGATGAAAAAAGCTCTCAAACTTATAAATTTAACAACTGTATTCTTGGTACTGGTTCTTCACCGATTGAAATTCCTTCTTTCAAGTTCTCTGAAAGAGTATTGGATTCTACAGGTGCATTGAACTTACCTGAAGTTCCTAAAAAATTAGTTGTTATCGGTTCTGGTTATGTTGGAACAGAGCTTGGTACAGCTTATGCGAACTTTGGCACAGAAGTAACCTTCTTAGAGGGCGCGAAAGATATTCTTGGCGGATTTGAAAAACAAATGACACAGGTTGTTAAAAAAGCTTTGGATAAAAAAGGCGCTAAAATTGTTACAGAAGCAATGGCTAAAGGTGCAGAAGAAACAAAAGACGGCGTAAAAGTTACTTATGAAGCAAATGGCAAAGAGGAAGTAATTGAAGCAGATTACGTACTTGTTACAGTAGGACGCCGTCCTAATACAGAAGAACTTGGATTAGAACAAATTGGCGTTGAAAAAGATGACAGAGGCTTGATCAAAGTGGATAATCAAGGAAGAACTTCTGTAAGCAACATCTTTGCAATTGGTGATATTGTTCCTGGTCCGGCTCTTGCTCACAAAGCATCTTATGAAGCTAAGATCGCAGCGGAAGCAATTAGTGGTGAGAAAGTGGCCATTGATTACAATGCTATCCCGGCAGTAGCATTTACTGAACCTGAATTAGCAACTGTTGGTCTTTCTGAACAAGCTGCTAAAGATGCAGGTTATGATGTAAAAGCAGCGAAATTCCCATTTGCTGCAAATGGACGTGCATTATCATTAAATACGTCAGAAGGCTTTGTGAAATTAGTTACCCGCAAAGAAGACGGTCTTATTATCGGCGGACAAATCGCAGGTCCAAATGCGAGTGATATGATTTCTGAAATCGGACTGGCTATTGAAGCTGGTATGACAGCAGAAGATATTGCATTAACTATCCATGCTCACCCAACTTTAGGTGAAATTACAATGGAAGCTGCAGAAGTTGGATTAGGTACACCGATCCACACAATGTAAGTTCCTAAACCAAAAAGACATGTATCGGGTAAATCTGCCCGGCATGTCTTTTTTTATCTGATTACAAGTAAGTATTAAATTTAATCTCGTACAATATGATACAGATGATGGATAAAAAAGGTATCAGCTACTGCAAATGTTTAAACAGAAGCTGATACCTTTTTATCATATTATAACTTCTTCTAATGTTTTTTTCATTAGCAAGTATTTAATATACGATTTGATTGCTTGTATCTACAATAGACTCTAATGTATCCATGATTTGGCCGCGTGACATTGCATTTTCAACTGAAAAAACAACTGATTCATCTTTAAGTAAGTAAAAACTATTTGTACTTAAGGTATAATCCGAAGGTAAATCCTGATTATCCATTGTACGCTTTTCGGGACTGGAAAGCTCTTTAGGATACTTTGCCTTCAAGTCAATAAATGTATTCATATAGCTATCATTATCGTCATCTGGAGGTACATATATAACCTGATAATCCGTAAATTGAAATTCGATTACTTGTATGTCCTCTTCCGATTGGCAACTATTTAATATAGGGATGATCGTAAATAATAGTAGAATGATACTGAATTTCTTCATTCTATGCCACCTCTTCCAGAAAATAAAACAAGTATCTACTTTTTTATTTTCATACGATATACATAGCTTAACAAATATATTTTATGAATTTGCAGATGTTATAAAATAGTAAAGAAAATGATATTAGAGTAACATTCAATTGTAGTAAAGTGTAATACTTTAAAAGAAAAGTAATGAAAAATAGATTCTGTAAAATGATAAGTTTTTTTGTTGCAAAAAGATTAAAAGATTATAAATAGTAAAAGCTCTCCTTGGACTCCGTATTATTTACCGTAGCCTCAAGGAAAGCTTTCTGCATTTTATTAACTTATTTATGATTTTAAACTTTTTCTTTTTTTTCGTTCTATATTAGCTGCATCTGCTTTTAGTGTTTTCATCAGAGAGAATACGATTAAAATCATAATAATGGAGAATGGCAATGCCGCAATAATAGAGGCAGTCTGTAATGCATTTAGTCCGCCTTGCCATAGCAATACAGCAGCAGTTGCTGACTGAATAACTCCCCATACTAATTTAATCTGATAAGGAGGGTATAAGCTACCTCCTGTTGTCTGCATACCAAGTACAAATGTTGCCGAATCTGCTGATGTGATAAAGAATATAGCAATTAATAAAATAGAAACTAAAGAAAGTACAGTTCCTAACGGGAAGTTTTCAAGCAATGAGAACAATGCTACTTCTTCCCCGAATTGAGAAATTTGGCCGGCGATATTGGTTGTTCCTTGTAAATCATAATACATCGCTGTACCGCCAAAAACAGTAAACCATAATGCGCCAAAAATAGTAGGTACAAGTAAAACACCAATGACAAATTCACGAATTGTACGTCCTCGGGAAACACGGGCTATAAATGTTCCCACAAATGGAGCCCAAGCCAGCCACCATGCCCAGTAAAAGATAGTCCAATCGTTAATCCATTCTGTATTCCCAGTTCCAAAGGCATCCAGTCTTAAGCTCATGCTGGGAAGGTTTTGAATATAGTTTCCTGCTGTATTTGTAAATAAGCTTAAAATATAATCTGTTGGGCCTAAAACTAATATAAGGAACATTAAAGCAATTGCAAGTACAATATTTGCGTTACTGAGAATTTTAATGCCTTTATTGACACCGCTCAAAGCAGAAATAATAAATAATACTGTTACGACTAAAATAATAATCAGTTGTAATAATATGCCGGAGTCAATACCAAAAACGTAGGAGATACCTCCGCTGATTTGAATGGCTCCAAAACCTAATGATGTTGCTACACCAAATACAGTAGCAAATACAACTAATACATCAATGGCTGTTCCCCATTTTCCTTTAACTTTATCACCGAAAAGAGGAACTAATATGGAACTTACTAATCCTGAAGAATTATGCCGGAATTTAAAGTATGCCAGTGCTAAGCCGACAATTGCATAAATCCCCCACGGATGAAATCCCCAGTGGAAAAAGCTGTATTGCATAGCTACCATAGCTGTTTCAGTTGTTCCAAGCTCTCCATAAGGTGAATTATCGAATAAGTGTAATATTGGCTCGGCAGTACCCCAAAAAACAAGCCCGATACCCATACCTGCACTGAACAGCATAGCGAACCAGCTGATATAAGTAAATTCTGGCTTATCCTCCGGTTTCCCTAATTTAATCAGTCCATATTTCGAAAAAATCAAGAAAAAAGAAACACCGATAAACATTGTGGCAACAATTAAGTAATACCAACTAAAATGACTTACAATAAATGATTGAATTGTACTTGTAACATTATCTAAATTAGCATTTGGAAGTATACTGGACGGTATTACTCCCCATATGATAAAAATAAGTACGATTACTGTCGAAATCCAGAAAACATTTGTTATTTTCTTCACTAATAACTCCTCCTGACTGCTCTTTAGTAAAATACCCATAATGTTAAGAAATAAACGCGCTATTCTATGTTTTCTATGCAAGCCGTACGATTGCTCATTGTAACATATTATCCTATAATAAAACTAGTAAACTATTATGAAACGTGGAGGTTTTTGTAGAATGTTAAGGAAAAGCAGTGTTATTTTTATGTTAATTGTTGTCATTGGAGTTCTTTCTGCGTGCAGCTCTGGTGATGATAATGAAGACAGCACCGGCGAGCAAGGGGAGGACCAAACAGAAGACACAGAAGCAGAAGAAAATACTGACGAAAACGATGCATCTGCACAGTCTGAGGGAACAGGTGAAGATAAAGAACAGGACGAAGCGGCAGAAGAAAAAGAGCCGGAATATTACATATCCGAAGAAACATCATCAATAGAACCTATTGATGATGCGGAGGAAAAGGTAGTACTGTTAACAATTGATGATGCACCTGATGAGAATGCTTTAGAGATGGCGGAAACATTGAAAGAAAAGGATGCAAAGGCTATATTCTTTGTTAATGGTCATTTTATTGATGACGAAGAAGGAGCAGAGAAGCTCAAAAAAATTTATGAAATGGGCTTTCCAATAGGAAATCATACAAATACGCATGTGGTGCTGCCTGATGTTTCTGAAGAGGAGCAGACAGAGGAAATTATAGCAGTGAATGATCGTGTAGAAGAAATTATTGGGGAACGGCCTGCTTTTTTCAGAGCGCCTCATGGGATGAATACAGATCATTCTCGTGAAGTAGTTGAGCAAGAAGGAATGGTGTTAATGAATTGGACGTATGGTTTTGATTATTTTGAGCCGTATCAAGATGCAGACAAGCTGAAAGAAGCTCTGATTAGCGGAGAAGCTCCTGAAATTGGAGAGGAGCACTCTTTATTGAGGTCTGGCGCCAATATTCTTATGCACGACCGGGAATGGACAAATGAAGCGTTAGGTGATGTAATTGACGGCTTCAGAGAACAAGGCTATGAGATTGTTGATCCAGATCTAATTGAAACCATAGACTAAAAAGATGGAGGGGAGACTGTGTTCCAAACGAGAATTACAAAGCTGTTAAATATTAAATATCCAATTATTCAGGGCGGATTGGCATATTTGGCTTATGCTGATCTTGCAGCAGCAGTTAGTAATGCTGGAGGGCTTGGTCAAATTACTGCGATGAGCTTACCGACTCCAGAAAGTCTGCAAAAAGAAATTCATAAGGTAAAACAGCTGACCACTCAGCCGTTTGGTGTAAATTTTGCAATTGGGCAGCACGGCAGAAAATTTGAACACATGGTGCAGGTTGCCATCGATGAACAAGTCCCAGTAGTTTCTATTACTGGCGGAAACCCGGCTGGTGTTTTAGATATGTTAAAAAATTCCTCCATAAAAACACTTGTCTTGGTAGCATCCTCAAGGCAGGCTCAAAAAGCCCAGGAATTAGGCGCAGATGCAGTGATGGTCGTTGGACAAGAAGGTGGAGGTCACTTGGGCAGAAGTGATACAGGTACCATTGTTTTAACGCCGCATGTCGTTGATGCGCTTAAAATCCCGGTAATTGCTTCTGGCGGTATTGTTGATGGAAGAGGCTTAATGGCCGCACTTGCTCTTGGTGCAGAGGGAATTGAAATGGGAACAAGGTTTATTGCAACAAAGGAAATACACACGCATATAAATTATAAACAAGCGATTTTGTCTGCAGATGAAGGAGACACTGTTGTGATAAAACGTTCGTTAGGAACTCCGGCCAGAGCATTACGCAGTTCTTTTACAGAAAATATTCTTTCTTTGGAAGAAAAGTACGGGAATAATTATGAGAAGTTAAAAGATTATATTAGTGGAGAGGTAAATCAAAAATATATTCAGTCAGGTGAGGAATCGGCAGGTTTTGGATGGGCTGGCCAAGGGGCCAGCCGTATTCATCAAATTTTAAGCGTGGAAGATTTAATAAGCTCCATTATACATGAAGCGGATCAGATTCGGGAAAAATGGAGTAAAGAGGTGTAAAAATGAATTACGCATATCCAATGGATGAGACGTGGTCGACGCAGGAAATTATTGATGTAGTGAACTTTTTCTCTTTAATTGAACAGGCATACGAGAAAAAAGTCAGACGTACAGACCTCCTTCATCTATATCGTCGTTTTAAGGAAATTGTTCCTTCGAAAAGCAGAGAAAAGCAATTGTTTGAGGAATTTAAACGGTCTTCCGGATATTCCAGCTACCATGTTGTGAAAAAAGCAAGGGAGTCGGAAGAAGCATTGATAACCATGGCATAAAAATAGCCCCTAAAATTTAGGGGCTATTTTTATGCATCTCTGCTGTCTATTGCTAATTGATAAAGAGGAAGCAGCTGTTCATATGTTTTTGTTATGGTGGTGAACAGCTCCTTATCGTTTTGTAAAATAGGATCATCATAAGAAAGATGCTTACCAATTAAGAACTCGGCTTTTTTTACATCCCGGAAACGTTCTAAATCCTTTTGAGATAACTCTTCTAACGAAATAGAATCTTTTTTTGTATGGTCCAGTGAGACAACAAATGATTTTGGAAGACTTTTTATTTCAGTAAAGCTGTCTAAATAGTTCTGTGCAATTTTTTGCTTGTTTGGTAATTCATAGATAAGTGCAAGCCAAATAAATAAATGATCATCAAATAATCCAACCTGAAAATGAGGATGTTTTTTATAGCCTCTCTTGTTATCAGCAATGGCTAACCAGGTATCTTTCGGCGGATTGACAGTTCTCCGTGCATGCTTTGCAATATGTAAATATAGCTCTTGACCAGTCTTTTCTGATAAATATGATACGAGCTCTTCACCTATCGCCTGAAATTTTGGCTGTATTCTATTTTGGATAGCTTCCATACGCTCGTCTAAGCCATCGATTAAAAATGTTTGGAAATCTTTTTTATTAAAATGATGTAATTTCACAAATGACACCCTTTCTTTAATGTTGCATACCTTTTTTGATATAGATTATTATTCTTTATCTGTAGAAAGAAGTCAAGCCGGACCAGAAGCAGGTTTTAATTCATCAAATAGAGGGAATAGACAGATAACAATAAATTGTTTTTATTATTTTAGGTGAACAATTTATTCTGTAAATCATAATATATAGCACATACATGAAACGAAAGTAATCAATATGTTTTCACGTTAAGGAGTGATAGGATGAAATATGTTATGGAAGCTCTCCGGCGAAAAGAAGCAGAAGAACGTCTCCCTGTCATCAAATTAGAGATTGATTATGAATTGGCAACATTGTACGAGGCTATGCAGGGTGAGGATACTGTACAAATAATTAAATCCAAAGAGAGATTAAAGCAGCTTAGTGAACAATGGATGGCTCTGATGGATTAATATGAGATTAGCTTACCCTAATATAGTGCAGCTTTCTATATAAGAAAGAGGCGTATTAGGGTTATTTGTTGATAAAAACTCTGACTAAAAAGTTTAGGATTGGTCTAATGGACAGGAGTTTGATAAAATAAGCTTACTTGAAGTTTTTGGAGGCGATGTATAATGAATCAGCAGCAAAGACAAGAAATTTATGAGACAGCAAAGAATTGGATATATGAAGCAGGAAATTTAATTCGTGAACATATGGATGAGCCGCTGGGTATCGAAACAAAATCAAATCCGAATGATTTAGTAACTGTTCTCGATAAACAGACGGAAAAGTTTTTTGTAGACCGTATTCATCAATATTATCCAGAACATCATATTATCGGTGAAGAAGGATATGGAGATACATTATCTGAAGTTGATGGAACAATTTGGATTATCGATCCGATTGACGGAACAATGAATTTTGTCCATCAAAAGAGAACTTTCGCCATATCTATTGGTATTTTACATAATGGCGTGGGTGAAATTGGTTTTATTTATGATGTTATGGGTGATGTATTATATCATGTTAAACGTGGAGAAGGAGCTTTTAAAAATAATACAAAATTAGCGCCGCTGGACAAGGAGAAAAAGCTGGAAGAAGCTATTGTCGGTATGAACCATTTTTGGTTATGCGAGAATAAACTGGTAGATTATCCAGTGATGCAAAAATTTGTGCGCAAGGTGAGAGGAACACGTTCACACGGTTCGGCGTCATTAGAATTGGCGTATATTGCTGAAGGAGTTCAAGATGCTTATCTTGCTTTAAGTCTTTCACCGTGGGATGTAGCTGCAGGAATTATATTAAATGAAGAAGTAGGCGGTATTGCAGGAGATATTGACGGAAATCCTTGGAATCCTTTGGAAAGATCATCTTCTTTAGTTGCAAATCCGGCAATTCATCAATCTATCGTAGAATTCATAAAGGAAGGAAGGAAATAATTATCCCTTCCTTTTTTTCTTGTAAGACATTGCAAATCCGAATGTAGAAAATGCCAATATAATACATAAAATGATAGCCCAAACACTTCGGAAAGCAATAGCCAGCCCAACTAAAATAAATAGCAGAACTACTAGAAATGCTAATAACAGCATTGGAATGTCTAATTTTTTCATTTTTCAACCGCCTTTATTATCTGTCCACAGAATAGTATAAAGGATAGCGCGGAGAACTTCAAAAAACAGACATATAATTTTATATTTTTCTCTAGTCATATGGAAGCACTTTTAGTATGATAAAGGGAGTGTAAAGATAAGGTGGCGTTTGAATAATGGTATTAGAGTATATCCTTAAAATGAATGGAACAGAGCATATCTTTTGGATTTTTTATGTAATTAATTTAATTCTTTCAGCAATAGCTTATCAATTGGGCTTTGCTAAGAAGCTCCCGGTCTTAAAAAATATGATTGTATACATATTATTGATGATTGGTACATTCGTTGTAACAATCTTCTCAACAGTAATGAGAATGCCTACCGTGGAGTGTTTAGTTATTATAATATTTGTACTGGGAATTTATCGATTTCGATTGCATCGAGAAAGAAAAAATCGGGAAGATGTACAGGAAAGCAGCTCGTAACGTACACAGATTACAGCAAGAATTTCTGGCATATTGTATACGCAATAATAAAAGCAGAGTATCCATTTTGGGATCTCTGCTTTTTTAGCTGATAAAAAAATTTACGACGGGTTATAAGTAGTCATCTACTTTCTTTGTTTCCTGGTAGAAACGAAACTTACCTGTATCCAGCCTTTTTTTTGTATTCTCTTCAATGCGTTTATAGCATGGAGTGCATAAATGAATATTTTTTCTGCGGTTACGTAATCTTTTTGCATGTGGCGAATCATTTTCTATTTCTTCTACTTTATCACATATGGTGCATTTAACCTGCATTTTTTCACCCCAATTCGACAAAAATAGTAAAACGATATCTTTTATTAGTATAGCATAATTTTAAAACCAATTTAAATAATCAAAGTTTGAAAAGGTGAAAAGTGGGAATCATATAATTAAAGTAAATGCCTGAATCTTGAAAGGGTGATTATATGAAAAAAAGATATGTTGTATCAGCGTTAGGAGCAGTCGGAGCAGGAGTTGCCGGGGTATTATTGTCAGATAGAAAAAAACGGAAAAAATTAAAATCAGTTTCAGGTACGCTGAGAGTTTTTGAAAATGCGGGAAAACCTGATGAGTCTTCAGATGAAGAATTAGATCAGCTGGAAAATGCTAAAATGGTTTCAGAAGGATCACAATTTGGAGTGCAGTATTACAACGAAAAAAAGGATAAAATGTATCAGCTGTCCAAGGAAGATGAATAATATAAATAGCCTGCCTGCTAATTTGCTTAAACTATCAGCATTCAGCAGGCAGGCTTAATTATTACATAAAGTACGTGTTGCAAAAATGTTTCTCTGCAGAAGCTTTAAAATAATATATAAGGAAAACTATAATTTAGTGTATATGAATTTCCTTAATGTGTTTAATCGGATTATCCTGATTAGAGCCATCTTTATAATAAAAGTGTACAGGACCATCTTCACGCAGGGGCTTACCTTTTTGAGAGAAAAGTAAGTAGCCGTTTTTTGCATCTTCTAATGATATTTTTTCATTTTTTCCATTGTTTTTAATGAATTCGGCTTCTTTAGCATTAGCCTTAGGTTCAGCATTATTAAGAAAGTCATGTAATGGGATCACATAACTGTTCTTTAAGTATTCTTCTCCCTCCATTTTAGAGATGCTTCTGTTAACGGGAGGTTTCTGAAAAATGGATTCACTGTCTTTGTTTACTTCTCTTTCTATAAAAGCTTTTTCCAGTTCAATTTTTCTATCATCAAAAATCCATACAGTAGGATCAAGTGTGATAGGGTACCCGACATTTCCTTTAATCATTACAATCATGTTATCTTATCCCCCTAAATTAATTACAATATGTACAGTGATGTGAGAAAGCTTCATGCGGGAGAACGGATGAAGAATAAACCCGCTCTTCATCAAAAGTACAGTGCATATTCTTTCTGTTTATAACAATAGCAAAGATTGGAGTTACTTTCATCTATTTTAGATTGGATAAAAGAGGATGTTCAAAAAATCCAGTAAAAATGACGCGGTGATAAGAGAATTTTTTACTAAAAACACCTGCAATGCGGGTAACGCATAAGCCGCCACAACACGTGCAAAGTGCGCTGATGAGCTTTTTGATGGGGTGAGCAATTGCTCCCCGGGACGACGTTTTCCTGATCGACTGGTCCTTTTCATTGTACTTTTTGAATACGTACTAATAGGATATAAACAGAGTAATTTTAATAATATACTTAAATTAGATTTGCATTTTTGCGCTTGTAGCGATAATATTATATCAAGAATGATAAATGCGGAGGGGATTATATTGATGCCTGATGTAACGATTAATCACCGTGAAAAAGCCCACGCTCTTTTAAAAGCTGATGCTGAAAAGATACTTCGTTTAATCGAGGTTCAGATAGAAAATTTAACAATGCCACAATGTCCTGTATATGAGGACGTACTGGATACACAGATGTTTGGCTTATCTAGAGAGATTGATTTTGCCGTTCGCCTAGAATTAATTACAGAAGAAGAGGGACGAAATCTATTAGGAAATCTGGAGAAAAAGCTTAATATACTACATGAGGCCTCACAAAGCACATTGTGATTATAACTGCCTGTAACTGTGACAGTACTAAAATAAAACTTTGCCAATTGAAAGAGCGGCAAGGTTTTTTTATAGTATAACAGGAGGCAGCGCAGAACATAAGGACAGCTTAAAGCGTATTCAAAAAAAGCATTACAAATAAAGACATCTGTAACAAAAGTTAGCCCAAGAAGAGATTTGAAGCTTATAATCTAAAGTTTTGAAGCTCTTTTTAAATCTTTTAGAGCTCGCTATTGTTTAAAATATGTTAAAAAATGTATACTGGCAAAAGAGAGATAAATAATAACAGCTCTATAGATATTATGATATACTGTTAAAAATCTCTTAATCTTACATAATGACTGGGAGAAAAATATAATGTTAAAAAATTGGAAACACTTCGATTTCACATTGATGATTGCGCCAATTCTATTAGCTGGTTTTGGAGTAGTAATGGTATATAGTGCAAGTATGGTAGTAGCTGTTGTAGATGGTTTTAACAGCAATTATTATCTTATAAGACAGTCAATATTCTTTATTGTTGCGCTTATCGGTTTTGCCATCATATCTTTCCTGCCTTACCAGACTTACCAGCGATTGATGAAGCTAATCATTATAGCTTGTATTGTATTACTGGTAGCTGTTCTTTTCTTTGGAGATACAGTAAATAATGCAAGATCTTGGTTTCGTTTTGGCCCATTCAGCTTACAGCCTGCTGAAGTTGCCAAGCTCGGCTTAATTATTTATTTGGCTGCTATATATTCTAAAAAGCAGGCATACTTAGACCAATTTAGTAAAGGTGTATTGCCTCCGCTAATAATCACTGCATTGGTCCTTGGATTGATTGTAGGGCAGCCTGATATCGGAACAGCATCCATCATTTTTCTAATGGCGTGTTCCGTGATTTTTGCTTCTGGTATTAAATGGAGGCATCTGTTTCTTCTGGTTTTTGCTGGACTGGTCTTACTGGCGTTTGCAATTCCGAATATGGTAACAGAGGAAAGATTATCCCGTTTTACAGGAGCCTACCAGCCATTTAATTCTCCGGATTTAAACGGTTATCAATTAATTCAATCGTATGTTGCAATTGGTAATGGAGGATTAACAGGAGAAGGGCTAGGCCAGAGTATTCAAAAACTTGGCTTTCTGGTAGAAGGTCATACAGATTTTATTATGGCCATTATTGCAGAGGAGCTTGGTTTTGTAGGTGTGGCCATCGTTTTAGGTCTATTGGCAACAATTGTTTTTAGAGGACTATATATTTCAAGAAAGTGCCAGGATAGTTTTGGATCCTTGCTTGCACTTGGAATTGCATCAATGGTAGGAATTCAAACCTTTATTAATTTAGGTGCCATTAGCGGGGTTCTGCCAATTACTGGTGTTCCCTTACCATTTATTAGCTATGGAGGATCTTCATTATTGTTCATGATGATAGCCATGGGAATTCTTAACAATATAGCTATGCAGGTTAATAAGAAAGAAATTGAAAAGGAAGAGCTGGCACCCAAATCTGGCTTATTTCAAAGAAAATCTATTAATTCATACAGAGGTGGTAAAGCATGACAGACTTAAAGCAGATTAATAAAGTATTAGTTGCAAACAGAGGAGAAATTGCTATACGTGTATTTCGCGCCTGTACGGAGTTAAATGTCCGTACAGTCGCTGTTTACTCCAGCGAAGATTCTGCTTCGTTTCACCGGTTTAAAGCGGATGAAGCATATTTAATCGGTGAAGGGAAGAAGCCAATCGATGCTTACTTGGATATTGAAGGAATTATAGCTTTAGCAAAGGAAGTAAATGTGGATGCTATCCATCCAGGTTATGGATTTCTTTCTGAAAACATTGAATTTGCAAAACGTTGTGAAGAAGAGGGCATTATTTTTATTGGTCCTAACAGCCAACATTTAAATATGTTCGGAGATAAAGTAAAAGCGAGAGAACAAGCTCTGGCTGCCAAATTGCCGATTATTCCGGGAAGTGATGGTCCGGTTGAATCTTTAGAAGAGGTAAAAGCTTTTGGAGACGAGCATGGATACCCAATTATTATTAAGGCATCGCTTGGCGGTGGTGGAAGAGGAATGCGTGTTGTTCAGGATGTAAATGAAGTGGAAAATGCATATGACCGCGCAAAATCAGAAGCAAAGGCTGCCTTTGGCAATGATGAAATTTATGTTGAAAAATTAATTGAGAACCCAAAGCATATTGAGGTACAGATTATTGGTGATAAGCAAGGGAATATTGTTCATTTATATGAAAGAGACTGTTCCGTACAGCGGCGTCATCAAAAATTAATTGAGGTTGCCCCGAGCCTGTCGCTAAATGATGATTTAAGAGAAGCGATTTGTCAGGCAGCTGTAGACTTGATGGAAAATGTTGACTACATTAATGCAGGTACAGTTGAGTTTCTTGTAACTGATAATGATTTTTACTTTATCGAGGTGAATCCACGTGTTCAAGTGGAGCACACAATCACTGAAATGATTACTGGTGTTGATATTGTTCAAACACAGATAAAAATTGCTGATGGTTTTGGATTGCACGATAAAGAGGTCGGCATACCGGAACAAAGCAAAATTACAACGCAAGGATACGCTATTCAATCCCGTGTAACTTCTGAGGATCCGTTGAATGATTTCATGCCTGATACAGGAAAAATCAATGCATACCGCAGTGGGGGCGGATTTGGTGTCCGTCTGGATGCCGGAAATGCATATCAGGGAGCAATTATTTCACCTCACTATGATTCATTATTAGTTAAAGTTTCTACCTGGGCTCTTG
Organism: Oceanobacillus sp. FSL W8-0428; assembly: GCF_038004405.1. Lineage (NCBI taxonomy): Bacteria > Bacillati > Bacillota > Bacilli > Caryophanales > Bacillaceae > Oceanobacillus > Oceanobacillus sp. FSL W8-0428. The sequence continues at coordinate 4,501,561 of NZ_JBBORB010000001.1, read as the reverse complement.
ACTTTGAACAGGCAACAATTAAAATGGTACGTAACTTAAAGGAATTCCGTATCAGAGGAATTAAGACAAATATTCCATTCCTTGAAAATGTTATGCTTCACGAGCAATTTTTATCAGGGGAATATGATACGACTTTTGTTGATAAAACACCAGAATTATTTATATTCCCGGTACGGCGTGACCGCGGAACCAAAATGCTGACGTATATCGCAAATACGACTTTAAATGGTGTGGATGGTGCTGAAAAACAAGAAAAGCCGGATTTTGATAAATTGTTTATTCCTAACACTGAAAATATAGAGATACAGCCGGGGACGAAACAAATTTTAGATGAACGCGGTCCTGAAGGGCTTGCAAAATGGCTGAAAGAACAGAAACAGGTATTATTAACAGATACGACATTTCGTGATGCACATCAATCATTATTAGCTACACGTGTACGTACAAATGACTTAATTCACATTGCAGAGCCGACAGCAAAATTACTTCCAAACCTATTTTCTGTAGAAATGTGGGGCGGGGCAACGTATGATGTGGCATACCGTTTCTTAAAAGAAGACCCTTGGGAAAGGTTGCTGCAGCTGAGAAAACGCATGCCGAATGTATTATTCCAAATGCTGCTGCGTGCAAGCAATGCGGTTGGATATAAGAACTATCCTGATAATGTTATTGAATTATTCGTGAAAAAGAGCGCTGAAGCTGGTATAGATGTATTCCGAATATTTGACAGCTTAAACTGGGTAGAAGGCATGCAGGTAGCAATTGATAATGTGCGTAAAACAGATAAAATTGCGGAAGCTGCTATTTGCTATACTGGTGATATTTTAGATACAGGCAGAAAGAAATATGATATTGATTATTATAAAAATATGGCAAAAGAATTAGAAACTGCAGGTGCCCATATTCTGGGAATTAAAGATATGGCAGGATTACTGAAGCCGGAAGCAGCGTATCAGCTGATCAGCACTCTAAAAGAAACAGTGGATATTCCAATTCATCTGCATACACATGACACAAGCGGAAACGGTGTTTATGCATATTCAAGAGCAATTGAAGCAGGTGTGGATGCAGTAGATGTTTCTGTTGGTTCCATGTCTGGAATGACATCACAGCCAAGTGCGCAGTCACTATATTATGCATTAGATGGAACGGAATACCAGCCGGAGCTGAATATCGAGAAATATGAGGAAATTGGACAGTACTGGGAAGGTGTCCGGGAGTACTATAAAGATTTTGAAAGTGGTATGAAGGCTCCGCATACCGAAATTTATCACCATGAGATGCCGGGTGGACAATATAGTAACCTGCAGCAGCAGGCAAAGGCTGTCGGACTTGGTGATCGCTGGAATGAAGTAAAAGATATGTTCCGTAAAGTGAATGATATGTTTGGAGATATTGTAAAAGTTACTCCATCTTCTAAAGTAGTGGGGGATATGGCACTGTTTATGGTGCAAAACGATTTAGATGAGGAAACAATTTATGAAAAAGGTGCATCCATTGACTTCCCTGATTCTGTAATCGAATTTGCGCAAGGGTACATTGGACAACCATATCAAGGCTTCCCGGAAAAACTGCAAAAACTGATTTTGAAAGATAGAGAGCCTATTATGGTCAGACCTGGTGAGTTGTTAGAGGATGTAGATTTTAAAGAGATGCGTGATGCGCTGTATAATGAATTGAATCGTCCGGTTAACAGCCATGATTTAATTTCTAATGCACTTTATCCGAAAGTATTCAAAGATTACCAAGATTTCTTGAACACCTATGGTGATATGTCTGTATTAGATACGCCGACTTTCTTTTATGGAATGAAACTTGGTGAAGTGATTGAAGTAGAAATTGAAAAAGGTAAAACATTGATTGTTAAATTAGTTACTATTTCTGAACCAAAAGAAGACGGTACACGTGTTGTTTATTTTGAATTAAATGGTCAATCCAGAGAGATCACGATTCGTGATAATAATATAGAGTCTGCTATTCTAGCGAACCCGAAAGCAGATAAATCAAATCCAAATCATGTAGGGGCAACAATGCCGGGAACGGTTCTTGAAATTCATTGCGCAAAAGGAGATACTGTTAAAAAAGGACAGCATCTAATGACAAATGAAGCAATGAAGATGGAAACCTCTGTACAGGCGCCGCTAGATGGTGTGATTAAAGAAATTCATGTCCAGGCAGGAGACTCTATTGCAGTAAATGATTTATTAATCGAATTTGAATAAGCAAAATAAACACCCCTGGCAGGCTTGCCAGGGGTGTTGTAATGTTATAGGAGTGATTATATGACGAATAGAATACAGTAATTTTAGAATGTTTTCTACACAACAAAAAGTATATTCCAGATAAAGCAATCGCATCGCCTGGGTTTTAAATAATTAATAGAACAAATACGCAACTATAGGATAAAAACGAAAGGACCCTGTTTAACAGTAGTTCCTTTCGTTTTACAGTTAAGCCATATGTTAAATTCTATTCTTTTTCTTTTCTGCTGCTTCGGAATGACAAATGTATAAAGTAACTTAGCATTCCAAAATAACATGTGATAAACAAGGCATGCATTAATGCGATAAACAGATTAAGCTGCGTGAAGACTACAAGTGCTCCAAATATAACCTGAAGTGCAATCAGTGCCGGCGTTATAATCCAGCCCCACCGCATAACATTATTGTCACCATACTTCTTTATCATGCGGAGCGCTAAGAAGATGGTCCACAAAAATAAAATTCCAGCTGCAAAACGGTGTCCCATCTGTACCCATTGATTAAATGTATAGCTTCCAATAGAAAAGGGCACAGAGTTGAAGCAAAACGGCCAGTCCGAACAAACCAGATTTGATTCTGTATGTCGTACCAATGCACCGCTGTAAACTACACACATGGTGTAAATAGAAATTGCATAGATTTCAATCCGGTGGGGCTTTTTAATATGGATATCTTCTGTATGTAACTTTTTATCAATTTCAAAGAATAATAACATAAGTAAAAAAACGGAAGAGAAACAAATTAAAGATATCCCAAAATGTGTAGCTAATACAAAGTCAGATTGTCCCCACACAACTGCAGCTGCGCCAACAAGCGCCTGTACAATAATAAAAAATAAAGCAGACAAACTCAAGAAAATGACTTCTTTATGATTTCTATATGCTTTCCAGGATAGTATTGCAAGTAAAAGTACTAATATACCAACTGCGCCACTGACCATTCGATGACTTAACTCGATTATCATTTCAAAATGCAGGTTGGCAGGAAGAAATTCTCCTTCACAAAGCGGCCAGCTGTCTCCGCATCCATCTGCTGAACCTGTTTTTGTAACAAGTGCTCCTCCGAGAAGAAGAGGAAGCATTCCTATGGTCGTTATCACAGATAGTATTTTTAGTTTTTTCAACATATCTATGTAACCTCACTTCTATGTAAAAATATACAGTATCTCCAGTTTACCAAAAATACTGGGGGAAACGCTTTCCAATTTTGAACAAAATATAACAACCTCTAAAACTATCCATGTTATGAAGGCAGTTTTCAGCCTGCAGAGAGTATAATAAACGAACCCTTGTTAATACTATCATGTTTTCTGAAAGTTTTCATCAGCAAATAAAAAAAGCTTGCATAATTCAGTTATGTTTGCTAGAAATATAGTATGGATGGGTATGCAGAAGAACAGTTAAAGTTCTAAAAAAATAGAAAATATACATAATTTGTTTTCTTTATCTACTTTCCGATCTCCTTATTAGCTGGATGTTCAAATTGTTGTAATATAATATTCAAAGTTCATTAGATTGTCAAAGAAATCCATGCTATAATTAGATAGGAAACGGAGTACATAGAATCAAACGCGTGTATTCTGTTTATTATTATGTCTTCCTACTGGTGCGAAGGGGGGAAATTATGGATAAAGTAGATATGACTTATTCGGAATTAATCGGTAACACGACTATTTCAAACAAACAAAAAGTAACTGTTTTTCTGTCAGAAGTGAAGGCGCTTATAAAAATCGGAATTGTAAATTCAAATTTAATTACAGCAATAACAGGTTTTTTAGTGGCCATCGCTTTAACAAACTCCTCCTTTAGTGATTATTGGGGAGCCTTTCTTCTGATGATAATCGGAAGTGCATTCGTTATTGCCGGCGGATGTATTATTAATAATTGGTATGATGTAGATATTGATCCTAAGATGTCTAGAACGAAGAAAAGACCTACTGTAACTGGATTCTTTTCATTGCGGGCAGTGCTTACAACAGGAATTATTATAAGTTTCCTTGGATTTGCAGTATTAATGTTTACTACCTGGTATGCAGCATTATTTGCTTTTATTGGCTGGATTGGCTATGTAGTCTTATATACCATGTGGTCAAAGAGAAGGTATACTTTAAACACAGCTATTGGAAGCTTATCCGGTGCAATGCCTCCTCTAATTGGATGGGCAGCAGTTGACCCTTCTTTTCATGTGGTTCCATTTGTAATGTTTCTTATTATGTTTATATGGCAAACACCACATTTTCTTGCATTAGCAATGAAAAAGAAAGAAGAATATCAGGCGGCTGGTGTACCAATGTTACCAGTAGTAAGAGGTATGGAAATAACTAAAAGACAAATTGCTGTTTATATTGCCTGTCTTTTACCATTGCCGTTTTTCTTAATGCCTGCATTAGGGTTGACATTTACCATTGTGGCAACAATATTAAATATTGCTTGGCTAGTGATAGGTTTTATGGGGTTATTTACGGAAAAAGATGTGAAATGGGCTAATCTAGTATTTATATTTTCTTTGAATTATTTAACCATTTTATTTCCGTTAATGATTATCGTCACACTGCCGATATTTAATTAATGATTTGTTATTCCTTAAAAATTAAAATATAAAAAGGAAAGAACAAGAAGAAAGAGAGGTATTCTTACATGAGAGGTTGGATGGGAAAAACCAAAGTATTTTTCGTATTCACGCTACTTGCATTATTTCTTGCCGGCTGCGGAATCGAAAATCTGACTGCACTTGAACCTAAAGGGTATGGGGCAGAGAAATCCATGGATCTGATTATTCTGACCACATTAATCATGACAGGCGTGTTCGTTGTGGTTATGGTGATTTATGTGATTACACTGGTCCGTTTTCGCAGGAAAAAAGGACAGGAAGATTATGTTCCTAAACAAGTGGAAGGAAATCACAAGCTGGAGGTCATATGGACAGTCATTCCAATTATTTTGGTGTTAGTTATTGCTGTGCCTACTGTTCTGGCAACATTTGATTTGGCAGATGATTCTAAGGCAGATGAACTCATCAATGTTAACGTAAAAGGAAATCAATATTGGTGGCATTTTGAGTATGCCGGAGAAGAAATCCAAACAAGTCAAGACCTGTATATCCCTACTGGTGAGCGAGTTTATTTACATATGCTCTCCTCTGACGTTATCCATTCATTCTGGGTTCCTTCAATATCGGGTAAAATGGATGTTAACGCAGAGAACGTAAATACCATGTACATCGAAGCTTATGATGAGGGGGTATACTGGGGTAAGTGTGCTGAGTTATGCGGACCTTCACATTCATTGATGGACTTTAAAGTCATTGCTGTTTCACCAGAGGAATATGATGAATGGGTTAATGACATGCAAAATGTTGATGCTGATGCAGAACCTGAAAACGCTGTAGCTCAAGAAGGGCAGGAGTTATTCGAAGCTAATAACTGTATGAACTGCCATGCGACAGATTCGGCTGCTTCTGGTATTGAAGCTGGTCCGCAGAACAATGGACCTTTTGGACCGAACCTGACTAACTTTGGAGATCGTTCCCGGGTTGCAGGTATTTTAGAACATAATAAAGAAAACCTGGTTGATTGGATTATGGATCCTGAATCTATCAAGCCGGGAAACAAAATGACAGGTCAGTATCCGGATCTTAGTCAGGATGAAGCTGAAAGTATTGCAGAATATTTATTGCAGCTGCAGCCTTCAGAAATTACACCTGAAAGTGCAGGAGATTAAAACATGAAAGACAGTTATAAAAGGGAGGTTTAAAATTTGGGTATGACTAGTGCTCAAAAAAGGGGTTTCGGGGCTACCTTATGGGATTGGCTAACGACTGTCGATCATAAAAAGATCGGTATTCTTTATCTTGCAGGGGGAGGATTCTTTTTCTTGCTGGGTGGTCTTGAAGCTGTAATTATTCGTATTCAATTAATTTCACCAGAGAATAATTTTATTAGTGCAGGTCTTTATAACGAAATGATTACCATGCATGGCACAACCATGATTTTTCTTGCAGCAATGCCAATATTATTAGGATTGATGAACTTTATTATGCCGCTGCAAATCGGAGCGCGTGATGTTGCGTTTCCATTTCTAAACTCTTTAGGATTCTGGTTATTCTTATTTGGAGGAGTTTTATTAAACCTTAGCTGGTTTACTGGTGCACCTGATGCCGGTTGGACTAACTATGCTCCATTATCAATACAATCTCCGGGTCATGGTGTTGACTTTTATATTATGGGACTGCAATTATCTGGAGCAGGAACATTAATGGGCGGTATTAACTTTATTGTTACGATTGTATTAATGCGTGCACCAGGTATGACTTATATGAGAATGCCGTTGTTTACATGGACTACATTTGTAGCTAGTATCTTAATACTATTTGCTTTCCCTGCATTGACGGTTGGATTATTCTTAATGATGTTTGACCGGATGTTTGGTTCTGCGTTTTTCGATGCTGCATTAGGTGGAAACGCCGTAATTTGGCAGCATCTATTCTGGATATTTGGACATCCGGAAGTATACATTTTGATTTTACCGGTATTTGGAGTGTTTAGTGAGGTTTTCCCTACATTTGCTAAGAAGCGTTTGTTTGGATATACAGCAATGGTATTTGCGACTTTCTTAATTGCATTCTTAGGATTTATGGTGTGGGCTCACCACATGTTTACCGTAGGTCTGGGACCAGTTGCAAACTCTATTTTTGCCGTTGCAACAATGGCAATTGCTGTGCCGACCGGAATTAAAATATTTAACTGGCTGTTCACTCTTTGGGGAGGCAGCATTAAAATCAATTCAGCAATGCTATGGTCGTTGGCTTTCATTCCGTCATTTACTATTGGAGGAATGACAGGTGTTATGCTTGCATCAGCTGTTGCTGACTACCAATATCATGACTCTTACTTTGTTATCGGACACTTTCACTATGTTATTGTTGGAGGAACAGTTTTTGGTATATTAGCTGGACTGCATTACTGGTGGCCAAAAATGTTTGGAAAATATTTGCATGAAGGACTGGGGCAGATATCTTTTTGGACATTCTTTGTTGGATTCCATTTAACATTCTTTATTCAGCATTTCTTAGGTTTAATGGGTATGCCGCGTCGTTACTGGGTATTCTTGGAAAATCAAGGGTTGGATACAGGTAACTTAATTAGTTCCATTGGTGCTTTCTTTATGTCATTTGGTGTTATTGTATTTTTGATTAATATAATCTACACAACCATCAAAGGTAAAAAAGCCCCTCGCGATGCTTGGGGAAGCGGGCGTACACTTGAATGGACAATTTCATCACCGCCGGTCCATTATAACTATAAACAATTGCCGTTAGTTCGTGGATTGGATCCATTATGGATTGAAAAAATGGAAGGAAATAAAAAAATGACTCCAGCAGAGCCTGTAGATGAAATTCATATGCCAAATGGATCAATTCTTCCTTTAATTATGACTATCGGGTTTACTATTGCTTCCTATGGATTTATTTATCAAACAGGAAACAAATACTGGTTAATTGCTGTATATGCAGGAATGGCAATTGCATTGATCAGTATGCTGACCCGTTCATTAAAAGATGACCACGGACATCATATCTCTAAAGAAGAACTAGAAAGGGTGGGTGATTAATATGAGTCATGATCATTCCATTGATCCAAAGAATATGCCCAAAGATCCTTCAAAAGCAACAACTGAAGGAAAACATAAATTTATGGGTTTGTGGATATTCCTTGGTGGCGAAACAGTTCTTTTTGCCTGCCTGTTTGGAACATATCTTGCTTTGAAAAATTCTAATGCAAGTGGACCAACAACACAGGATTTATACGGCCTTGGGTTAGTATTTTTAATGACTATTTTACTTTTAACAAGTTCTTTAACTAGTGTGTATGCAATTTATCACATGAAAAATAATGACTTTAAAAAGATGCAGCTGTGGATGGGGATTACGGCATTATTGGGCATTGGTTTCCTTGCCTGTGAGATTTATGAATTTGCGCATTATATTCATGATTATGGGTTTACATTCCGATCTTCAGCATTCGGGTCAGCCTTTTATGCTTTAGTCGGGTTCCATGGAGGGCACGTTGTATTTGGATTATCATGGATTATCACGTTAATGGTACGTAATGCGAAACGGGGACTGGATCTGTATAATGCACCTAAATTTAATACATTTGCGCTATATTGGCACTTTATCGATGTAGTATGGGTATTCATCTTTACAGTTGTTTATCTGATGGGGATGGTGAGTTAATTTATGACGGATGAAATGAGTACAAGAAAAATTAATTCGTTCCAAAAGCAAAAGAATAAACAAGAAATGCAAAAAATGGTAGTCAGTTTTGCTTTAATGATTTTCTTTACCTTAGTTGCATTTGCTCTTGTGATGTTAGAAGTACCATCTACTTACGTTATTCCAATAATATTACTCCTTGCTTTTGTTCAGGTAGGTTTTCAGTTTTTTTACTTTATGCACTTAAAGGACAAAGGGCATGAAGTACCTTCCCAGATTATCTATGGAGGAGTTTTCATTACTGTAATGGTAGCATTAACATTTACGGTTATTACTTGGTGGTAAGCAAGAGATAGTATAATTCAACTCTTCTCAATTAAAAAACGCTATGATGATTCATTAATCATCATAGCGTTTTTAAATATAATATTTTACTGAATTAATTCTTATTTAAGGAAATTCATGTTGAGATTTGAATGCTGAAAGATGAGAAGGCAACCCGTGAGTTTTCAGTTTCTTTGGTTTACATATGTTAAGATAGAGAAATATATAGATATGTTTTAAAATCGTCACAATCCTACTAGAGAATTCTTATTTGTTTTAAGGTATAATAGACAGAGCAGACTAAAGTGGAGATGATTATGTATGTGGTTAGATATACAAATATTTGGGTTTCGCGCCTTGTGGAGTCCCTACTTTATGATTTTTATAGTTCTGGTTGCTTTAGCTTATTTTCTAATTACAGGTCCATACCGGTATAAGTTTGGCGGCCACGATAGAGCGTCTGTGAAGCAGCAATTTTCTTTTTATACTGCACTGCTGTGTTTATACTTAGTTAAAGGTGCGCCAATTGATTTACTTTCACATATAACACTGACTGCTCATATGATTCAAATGGCGATTTTTTTGCTTGTTGTTCCAATATTAATAATTGTAGGAATACCAGTCTGGTTTTGGAAAATAGTAATTAACCGGCCTTTCATTAAACCTATTGTAGAAATAGGAACAAAACCTTTAATATCATTATTAGTATTTAATGGCTTATTTTCTGTTTATCATGTACCTGTTTTCTTTGAGTTTGCGAAGTCATCGCCAGTCATTCATTTCTTTGTGCATGGAGTGCTATTTATTGCAGCTTTTTTCATGATATTTCCGTTACTGTCTCCATTGAAGGAATTTGACCGCATGCAGCCTTTATTGAAAATAGGCTATATTTTCGCAAACAGTGTGTTAATAACACCGGCATGTGCATTGATTATTTTTGCTCCTGAACCGCTTTACGCCACGTATACGCAGGGAGGCGCATGGATGCAGGCGATGAGTCTGTGCGTACCGGGAAATGTTTTACAGGGACTTGCTCCTGGTTTAACTGGACCAGAAATGTTTACGCCGATTAGTACGTTAGAGGATCAGCAGCTAGGCGGTATTATAATGAAGATTATGCAGGAATTTACTTATGGAGCTATTTTGGCAGTTGTTATCTTTTCATGGTTTAGAGGGGAAAGTAATAAAATAGATCCGCTACCGCCAACTACAGCAGAATCACATTAAAAAAAGTGTTCAAGAGGTTTATAAAAAGAATTTATACCGGGACTTGCCTGCTTTAAAAAGCAGGCTTGGAAATCATTTTATTATATATAAACCAACCAGCTTACTTTTCTTAGAGAAAATAGTAATTTCCCTGAGTGAAAAAAGCGTTCCTTGAAAAAGAAAAACGCTTTTTTCTGCGTGCAGGAATGTTTTTATAATCTTTTTAAATACATATTTAAAGAAATATTGGAGGATAAAGAAATGCATTTACTACCAACAATAAGTACATTTTTTATTGCTTTAAGTGCAATACTTGTAGCAATCGGCTGGGCATTAATTATCAAAAATAAAAGGAAGCAGCATAAAAAAGTGATGATAGCAGCTGCTGTCAGTGCACTGCTTTTCTTTATTATTTATGTGTCACGCACCGTATTTATAGGAAATACAAGCTTTGGCGGGCCTGATGATGTAAAAACTTATTTTACTATTTTCCTGATTTTCCACATTGTTTTAGCAACAGTCGGGGCTGTATTTGGAATTGTGACGCTTGTTCTAGCATTTAAAAGGAATATTAAGAAGCATCGTAAGATTGGTCCCGTAACAAGTATTATTTGGTTTTTTACAGCAATTACGGGAGTTCTCGTTTATATCTTTTTGTATGTAATGTACGATCCAGGTGAAACGACGAGTATGATTAAAGCTATTTTAGGTTTATAGGATACCATTTCCGCTTTGATATAGACTAAATTTAAAAAAGGATACAATGCTTGTACATAAGCATTGTATCCTTTTTCGTTGTGTTTCATTTGACTTTCTTTTTTTATTATTTCTTGTAATACTGAAGTTCTTCACTAAGTTTTGCAAGCAGTGTGTTTGCTCTTTCTACAACGCTTTCAGGAAAGTTCTCTTCCTCACCATACTCTACTCCATGAGGATAATAATGTTTACCGAGGAGAGGAGTAATTAATTTAATAACAGCATTGCGTTTATCGACATCCCCATCGATAGCATATCCTTGTACGCGAATATAGTATGTAATGTTTTTTTCGTTGGAGCCAATTTTGTAATCATAAGTAACACGTTCATAATCCCATTGTCCTGCACGGATAAACGCTAGATTAGCTGTTACATGATCCAATACCTGAACATCAATAACCGTGTCTTCTATCCCTGTGTTTTCAAATCTCATTATACTTTCACCTCATCAAAAATATTCTGCTTAATTTAAGGATAATACGAAACAGTAATAGATGCAATAGAAACCGTTGATGATAGTAAAGAAAGGGCATACTTATCAAGAGATCTATATGAAAGCAATTGATAAATTAGGTTCTGATAAAATTATATCAAATAAATTTAGAAAACTATAAAAGCTTTTCATTACAAAGTAACAAAAAGGATACTAACCTTATTACATTCATGAAATAAGGAAGCAGATAGATTCAACAATTAGTTTAATATTATCCAATTTCTTTTTTGTGAGTAAGTACTAAAAACAAATATTTTTCTTGTTTTTCTAAACATCTGCTTACATTTTAATTTTATAATTCCAAGTTCATGTTAAAATTAGATAGTTTAGATACATTTATTTGTGTTTTTGCTTTATAATGGATTATATATGATGTTCAAAAAGTGATTTAAGCGATAAATGGCGAGGTAACGAACTTTTGTTAAAATCACTTATTTTACGTGGAAGCAGGCAATATCTTGTAACAGTTTGCCCGTAAAAACTCGTCGCCTTGTTTTTATTATTTCTAATTGGGCTGGAACTAGGTCAGGGTACCGGAAACATTTGTGGTTACTCGCCCCACTAAAGAGCGCAGTAATCAATACCCAGCTGAAATCATTGCGTTTTTTTTGAATACGTACATAATAAAGAATTGTTGATATATCAAGTACCGGCAATTTACTTTGAAAGTATACTATAGTAAACAATAGGGTATAAAGTAGATAAGTAGATTTTCAATTATATATTTGTCTGCTGGATGGGGGTTAAATCATGAAAATGATTCGTAATATTATGATAATCATGATTATTGCACTCCTTATATTTATTGTTATTAACCAGATAAGTTCATCACCTAAAGAAATTGTAAGGGAAGTAACAACACATTTGACTGAAGATGAAGATTCAATAGAATCCAAGGGAACAGCAGCAGAGCTTCCTCAGATGAATTTAGAAGGCGATTTATATCAATGGATAGGAAAGACGTCAACGGAGCTTACGGATGAGCTGGGAGAACCGGATAGGATTGATGTTAGTGCATATAATTATGAATGGTATGTATATAATAACTCGGAAAGCCAATATGGGCAGTTTGGGGTTTTGGGAGATGAGATTGTATCAGTTTATGCTATCGGAGAAGACTTGGAGATTTCCCCAATAGAATCAGGTGCTAGTTATGTGGAAATAGCAGATAAATTTCCTTTTTTAAGTGAAGTAGACTATTCTGATGATAATTCTTCGTTTACTTTCCGATTAACTACAGAAGATCTTCAGATGAGACCTTTAGTAAAAATAAGCGATAATACATTTATTCAATTCTATTTTGATACATTTACAGAAACACTTTCTTCAGTAAGAATCTCTACTGGAGATGCACTTTTATTACAGAGACCATATGAAATTGAGTATCGGGGCGAACTGCCTGAACAACCTGAATTCAGTGAGGAAGAATGGGGAGAAATTCAGACTGGAATGGAACAGCAAATTCTTGATATCTCTAATATTATGCGTTACCAGCGAGACTTACCTCGTTTAGAGTGGGATGACCAGGTCAGCCTGGTTGCGTATGATCATAGCAGGGACATGTATGAGAATGATTATTTTTCCCATGTCAGTTTAGAAGGGGATGGATTAAAAGAACGGCTGGAGGCGAGACAGGTTGCTTACGTGGCGGCTGGAGAGAATATCGCTGCACAGTATCCGGATGCTCCTGCTGCGATGGAGGGGTGGCTAAATAGTGAAAGTCACCGGGAAGCATTATTAAGTGATGAATACAGCTATCTTGGAGTCGGAGTATATCGATTTTATTACACTCAGAACTTTTTAGGAAAGCCATTCTAATATACTTATTAGTAAAAGAAGTCATCAGGATTGTTGACTTCTTTATTTATGCTAAAAAATAATGAAATATTTTTGGATCAATAACTATTGTTAAAAACGGCCCTGCTTACATTTTGGATTCTGAGTCATAAGCACATTTTTAAGCAATTTACATAAGTTATTGTAGGAAGTTGTAAAAAAGGACGGTGAGAGAATGAATCAATTACATCCCAGTGTTGCAGCATTTAAAAACTTTGTGAATCGCCATCCTAAGTTATTAGAGGAAATCAGAAAAAGTGGCAGGGGATGGCAGGAATTTTATGAGAAGTGGGCAATTTTAGATGAAGATGATCCTTTCTGGAAAGAATTTAAAACCGAAGAACCTGATATTGATACACAACCGGAGAATCAAGAAAGCAAAAAAGGCAAGAAAACGGATCATTCTGATCTTATCCGGCAGATTATGGACTACACACAAAATTTAGATACAGAAAAGGTACAAGGACAAATTGAGCAGTTAAGTAAAGCTATTGGTACTGTCCAGGAAATGATTGGTGATATTAAAAAGCCTTCTGCTAATAAGGCACCTAATGCTCCTTTTTCATTAAGAAGAGATTAGAGGGGATAAAATGGATAATGAAGTAATTACTTATCTTAAACAAAATCCAGATATTGCAGAATTTGTCCGGTATCATCCGATATGGTATCGCTATTTGATGCGAGATCCTAATCGTCTTACCGAACTAAAAAAAGAAGCAAAGAAATTTTATGGAAAAACATTTCCCCAAAAAGTAGATAACTTCTCGAATCAATTACAAATGGTAAGAATGTTTGCGGAGATGGCTAAATCGATGAAGGATTAAAGCCAAAAGAACAAATAACCTCATTGCAGGCTGAGAAATCGACGTCGGCGTTATAACGCCGACGCCAGTATATCAAGTGTTTCGGAAAGTGCAGTGTTTTTCTGAAACCTAAGGTGACTCAGCTTATCATAACCTGCAGTAGCAGCCACGTTAACTGGACAACATTGCTGTGGTTACCAGTCCCTCTAAAACCATTTTCAATAATTTATATTGTTTAATTTTCAGAAGTCGCCTCTGTTTTCTTTCAAATCATAAAATGGTATGATAAAAAGGATAACTATTAAGGATTAATAATAAAGCTAAGCTAAATAACATCTATTTTAATAGTTAATGGCATAAACCTTACTTAAGAGATAATCTCTTTTTATTACATTTATTTGTTTGTTCGCGGAGGTGTGAAAATGATTGCTACAATGGAATATGTAGATATATTAGATGAATCGGAATTTGTTGGAAAAATGATTTTACAATCCGATGTAATGGAACAATATCAATCAGCAAAGAAAGCCCTGGATGAAGATAAGGAAGCGCAGAACCTAATTAAAACATTTGCCGATGTTAAAGAGCATTATGAAGATGTACAGCGGTTCGGCAGGTATCATCCGGATTATTATGATATTATGAAGCAGGTGCGTTCCAAAAAGCGTGATATGGATATGCATGATAAAGTAGCCGCTTTTAAAATTGCTGAAAGAAATCTGCAAAAACTTTTGGATGAAATTAGCCAGTTTGTAGCTGAGAGTGTCAGTGAGCAGATAAAAGCACCTAAAGATGGTGCAGCATTGACAGACAGCGGCTGTGGCTGCGGGAGTGGCGGAGCTTGCGGCTGTGCATCATAACAAAATCATGCAGGTTCTGTAGAGCAGACACCCTGCTTTCTCACAGGATGAATATCCGTAATTTTCGCCATAGAATATAGAAGAAATTTATTAATATGATTAGGATAAAAACGGTCATTTCATTTCCTGATCAATTCAACTAGGATATAGTGGAAAAAACATTCCACTATATCAAGTTTCGTTTTATACATATAAACAAAAGGGAGGATGGCAGCATGATAGAAAGGCAGGGAATTGTTGTCTGGTTTCAACATATGAAAAATGTCAGACAACTAAAAAAACATGGTCACCTTATTCATGTATCTAAAAAACATAGATATGCTGTTATTTATGTTAATCGCGAGGATATTGATGCGATTGAAAAAAAGTTTAATCAGTTTGCTTTCGTTTCTAAAGTGGAACGATCCCAAAAGCCATTTATTCCGACAAATTATGAAAATGCAAAACCGGATAAGGCGAAGCAATATGATTATAAAATGGGAATTTAAGTGTGATTGAATAGAACAGCTTGTATTTTGCAACAGGAATTTTTATTGAGGATGATATTATGATAAAGTGAGTGGACATGAGTTTACTCGCTCCCCTCCTTAGAATTTATTTTTTTCCTTATTTCCAGAAGCGGGATTTATACAGCAGACTAAGCTACGATAAAATTGCATATAAAAAGAAAAAACCTGCAGTCAAAACTACTGCAGGTGCTTTTATTTTTAAATAAAAATAAAAGGCTAAAGGGAGAGGAGAAACCGGATGAAGAGCTTATGGGGAAGAATAAGCCTTCTTCCGTTTCAACTAAATCATGTTTAGCTGAATCATTATGTTATTATAGACAAAGCAAAAAATAATATACATCCCAAAATAAAATAATTTGCTAAAGCTAAGAATCGTGGTAGACTATTGACGAGCCAAAAAGAGCTGAGGTGACCTGGAGTGCGTGTAATAGCTGGAATACATAAAGGAAGAGGTTTAAAAAGTGTTGCTGGCGAGTCTACAAGGCCAACTACTGATAAAGTAAAAGAAGCTGTATTTCAAATAATGGGTCCTTTTTTTTCAGGCGGATTGGGATTAGATTTATTTGCTGGAAGCGGATCACTTGGAATTGAAGCATTGAGCAGAGAGATGTCTAAGGTGATTTTTGTAGACAAGCATCCAAAGGCAATACAAATCATTAAAGAGAATTTGAAAACACTAAAATTAGAAAAGCAGGCAGAAGTATATCGAAATGATGCTCAGCGTGCTTTAAAGGCAATTGCGAAACGTGAATTGCAATTCGATTTAGTACTTCTGGACCCGCCGTATAAAAATAAAGACTATTTAAAATTACTTGATTACCTTCTCGATAATCAAATGCTTAAAAAGAATGCAATTGTATATTGTGAGCATGATAAGTCTAACATGCTGCCAAATACGTATAAATCTTTAAAAGCAGTGAAACAAGCAGATTATGGCGGCTTAGTTCAAGTTACTATTTACCAAATCGAAGAAAGTGAGGAAGCATGAATGATGAGAAAACTAGCGATATGCCCCGGGAGTTTTGATCCAGTTACAAACGGGCACTTAGATATTATCAGTCGCGGTGCAAAAGTTTTTGAAGAGGTAGTAGTTACAGTGTTTAATAATCAATCTAAATCACCACTCTTCACTGTCGAAGAAAGAAAACAGTTATTAGAGGAATCATTAAAGGATCTCCCCAATGTACGAGTGGATTCTTCCAGCGGATTACTTATGGATTATGCGAGAGAAATAGGTGCGACAGCTGTAATCAGAGGATTGCGTGCAGTCAGTGATTTTGAATATGAGATGCAGATTACCTCGATGAACCGGAAGTTAAATGAAGATGTAGAAACCTTATTTATGATGACAAATACAAAATATTCTTTCTTAAGTTCGAGCATGGTAAAGGAAGCTGCTAAATATCAGGGGAATATTTCTGGTCTCGTTCCAGATGTTGTGGAGCAGGCGCTTAAGGAGAAATTTAAATAAAAATGTTGAATGCATGATTTCTGTTTATTACATATAAGCTAAAACTTACTGACATGAAAAAATGCAATTCATACAGTGGATATATTTATTCCTATTTTACAATGAAGAGAGCCTGATTTATCCGGCTCTCTTTTGTTTGTGCAGTAAGAATATAATTTATCTCTTTTTTATTTTATAGATAATAATAAAGGAAGCTGCTGCCAAACTTAATATTGTTATTGATGGGCCAATACTCTGTAAAAAAAAGTAAGTATTCATCCAAATCGAGGAATCTTGCATTGTTGCAGCAGGAATTTCATTAGAATTGATAACGATTCGATCAAGATATAATGGCTTGTATAATAAAATGGTTAGAATGACAGCGATTGTGCCATGTAAGAGCCGTGCTAAAAAATATGGGTAGAAACGGATATCTGTCTTAGCTAAAATACTGGCAACCTGTGCTTGTATGGATAATCCGTTAAATCCAAGGATGAAACTGATTAAAATTGCTTTTTGTAATAAAGAATCAGTTGTTACCTGCGATATTAAGTTCGATCCAACAGTAATTTCGAATAACCCTGAAATGAACGGCAGGCCCAGTTCCTTTGGCATTTCAAAAATAGGAAGAACTGGTTCAATAAAAGATGCAATAATCGGTGTTATATCCATCAGAAAAAGAAGTTTGATCAATACAGAAAATAAAATTATAAAACCACCGACCATAACAAGTGTCTGGATCGAATTTAGTACTGCATCTCCCAATATTTCGCCAAAGGGGCGAGTATTCTTTAAGCGGTTTCGGTGCATCTCTTGAAATGCTCTTCTCAGTGAAAATGGATATCTTTTTTTCTTGGTCAAGTGCTGTTCCTGTTTCTTCCCATGGAAACGCATGATGACTCCGACAATGGTATTTGCTGAATAATGGCAAATTGCCAGCAGCAAACCCAGCTTAATGTTATAAAAAAAGCCTGCAGAAATTGCTCCGAATATAAAGAGAGGACTGGAGTTATTTGTGAAGGATACCAATCTTTCCGCCTCTATCTGTGTTACTTGTTTTTCTTCCCGGAGCCTTGCTGCTATTTTTGCCCCTGTCGGGTAACCGCTTGCCATTCCCATGATCCATCCGAAACTGCCGGCGCCAGGTATATTAAATAATGGCCTCATAATCGGTTCAAATAAAACACCTAAAAATTTAACAACTCCAAATGCTAACAATAGCTCAGCGGTTATAAAAAATGGTAACAGTGACGGAAACACAACCTCCCACCACATATTTAATCCGCGGATAGCTGCCTCTAATGCCTGATCTGGAAACCGTATTAAACTGAGGCATAAAAAAATTGATATGCCAGCATAGCCGAGTGTTTTTAGTTTTTGCTTCAATCTGATGTCCCCCTATTAGAAAGAAAGTGTCATTATGTTGCCTATACTTTCTTTAATGAAGTATCCACTCTGTACAATTATTGTGGGAAGTAGTAGAATAATGCTAGCTTGTCCGATGTATAATTTTAATAAAATAAAGTGAAACTTTAATCAGCGGGGTTTTCTTTTTGCCCTGCTGATTGACGGTACTACAAGGGTATGTACCTAAAGGTATGACCAGAAAGCGACCTCCCTAAAGACCCTTGAACCAATCGGGATGTTACTGGCTGTCCGGCTTCCGTTTAGAATATTCATTTATTCTCTATCCTTGAAGAGGGAGTTCTTACAGCCAGTTACACTGTGATAAATTTGTTATATACGATATATATACGCGAATACCATATGAAAATATGCCATAGATATATTTTTAGTAAGGGTGCCAGGAAGGGGAATAACAAGTGTTTCGTTTATCGAAAAAGAGAGTTATAGGTTTATTAGCAGTTGTATTAATTGTTTACTTCTTAGGAGTTTATCAATTACCGTATTATATACAAAAACCAGGTGGAGCTGACCCGTTAGATCCTATTGTAGAAGTGGAAGACGGCTATTTGAGTGAAGGTGATATGCATTTAGTAACTGTCAGCGGAATGCAGGCCACACCCGTTTTGTATGCCGCTGCTTTATTATTACCGCATCATGATATTCTACCGTTAGATCAGGTATTCCCGGAAGGAATGACCCAGGAAGATTATATGGCTGCACAGCTTCAAGTGATGGAAAGCTCTCAGGAAGCTGCAACAGTGGTCGCTTATGAAGCGGCTGATAAAGATATAGATATTTCTTACAATGGTGTATATGTAGTTGCCGCAGTGGAAGGACTGCCTGCAGAAGGTAAATTAGAAAGCGGCGACCGGATTATTGGGATTGATGATACAGAAGTCCATGAATCTCAAGATTTGATTAATTATATTGACGGGAAAGAAGCGGGAGATACTGTAACTGTTATGTATGAAAGAGATGATGAAGAGCATACAGCAGATATGGCGTTAGAACCGTTAGATGATGAAGGCAGCCGTATAGGAATTGGAATTAATCTTGTGACAGACCGGGAAGTTACGGTAAATCCAAAAATTCATTTTTCCAGCGGCAGTATAGGCGGTCCAAGTGCAGGACTAATGTTTTCATTAGAGATTTATGACCAGTTAGTAGAAGAAGATTTAACTGACGGCAAACAAATTGGTGGAACTGGTGAAATTGATTATGATGGAAATGTTGGCCGGATCGGCGGCATAGACAAGAAAGTCGTAGCATCCGACAAAGAGGGAGTCGACATTTTCTTTGCTCCAAATGAAGGCGGACGTGAAGGCTCAAATTATCAAGTGGCGGCTGAGACTGCAGAAAGTATAGGAACAGATATGGAAATCGTTCCAGTAGATACTTTTGAAGATGCGGTTGAGTATTTAGAGAGCATCGCTGATGAATAAAATAAAAGGATTTCCGTATCATACCTTGATACGGAAATCCTTTTATTTTAAAAATTAAGCACAAATCAATTTCTTTGATAGGACAAGTAATTACGATTTCCGACAGCAAATATTTTCTGTAATACCATCCAATGGAAGAAAACGAAAACTCTTGCTGAAAAGAATTTCACTTAATAATTATCGGAGATTTAATTTCCTGTAAAAAGAATTTACGATGTTTACTGCCGGGCAAGACACTGTAATATGCTTTGGCAGCTCTCTCTTCTGTTTGCAGGAATGGATGCTGTATTTGATTAATTTTTGTAATAAATGGCAGCTCAGTTTGCTTTTTCTGTTGATTTAGATAAGCTTGTCCAGTTTTATTCATAGCAAGAACTCGCATGTACCCAATATTATTTGCTAGCATATTCTCTTCTTTTTTTTTGTTAGTTAAAATATGAACAAATATACGCTGAAGTCTAGTCCATGTATACCGTTTTGTTTTTAAAGCAGTCATCCATTCTTGAAAAGATGAAGCTTCTGAAGCGGTACGTGCGATTCGATGTTCAAGACCCTCTATAATGCCTTCTATTTGTTGCAGTTCCGTTAAAGTCATCGTTTCCACACGATATTTTAAAAAAGGAAAATATAACTCCCAATCGTGCCAGCAGCCTGCTTCATATTTATAACTTTTTAGAATATCTAAAGTAGTTGCCGGCATTGTTTCTGCCGCCGTTTCAGAGGCAGAAGGATTCTTAAGCACTTCTTTACGGATACTTGTCGCGCTGGCAATATTCCCTGTGATTGCAGTATCATGATAATTATTCTGAATACGTTTAATTGTAATAGGCTTTATAGGATACTGAGAGTCTTTAATTGCCTGAACATAACTTAAACCTAATATATTATTTGGTTTGGACACATCAAGTATACTAGAAATGCCAAAAATACTTTGATAAGCTTTTGTTGCTGCATCAGGGTATGCATATCCCTCATTTAAGTATGTTTTCACGTGAGCTTCATATTGATCATGATGCTGTTTTTTGAGCAGATAAGCATCTGAAAAAGAATTGATATTTCCAGATTCACTGCCAAAGCATATTGAATTTACTCCAGAATGATAGAGGATGTCAATCGCTCCTTTGGCAAAATAATCGCTGTACTGAACAGCATAAACATAAGGCAGCTCTATAACCAGATCGACTCCCCCAAGAATTGCTGCCTTGGCCCGGCTGTATTTATCCATAATAGCTGGCTCGCCACGCTGTAAAAAGTTCCCGCTCATAACAGCAATGACACAATCAGCATTTGTTTTTTCTTTTGCTTGTTTTAAATGATATTGATGCCCATAATGGAAAGGGTTATATTCTACAACTAAACCGCAAGCTTTCATGCACTCACCTCTATTTTTAAGTAATTCTATTTTAACATATTCAGAGCTGTAAACAGAGTTACGAAAATATATGTATTATGTTTGGATATTCACTTATAAAAAGGTTATAATTTCATACATATTAAGCATTAAAATAATAACAGTAATAATAATAAAAGCAAAAGGATGATATAAGGGAAAATTGCTGTGAAAATGAGTTTAGCTGACGTTTTGTACTTATTTTGTTAGGTAATACTACTTCTGTAAAGAAAATATATTGACAAACGTGGCATTTTCTTTTATCATTTATCTTGTTGCCTAGAGGTGATTTTAATGAAATTAACTATTAATCAGATTAGAAAAGGTTCCGTAAATGAGCCGTATTTCTTTGATGGCCAAGCAGATGTGACAGAACTGGAAATGATGAATAATGATATTCGTAAAATTTCTCCAGTGCATGTGACAGGGCAAATAACCATGCATGGTGAAGAGTTCTATGTGAACTTTCATTTAAAAGGAGAAATGACACTCCCTTGTGCCCGTACATTGGTGGACGTTCCTTATCCGTTTCAAATAGATGCAAACGAGGTCTTTTCTGCGTCTGCTTATTATGGAAGAGAAGAACAGGAACAAGAAATTCATCCAATTCAGGGAGAAGTTCTTGACTTAACACCATATATCAAGGAAAATATATTATTGGAAATTCCATTCCGCGTTTTTGCTGATAACGCTGATTCGGATGAGGCAGCTCCTTCTAGTGGGAAGGACTGGGAATTTGTATCTGAAACTAAGGAAGAGAAGTCCATCGATCCAAGACTAAAAAAATTGGAATCTCTCCTTAATAATAACCAGAAAGAAAAATAAGAATCTGATTCAAGTTTTACTTTCATTTTGAAGGAGGTGTAAGTCATGGCAGTACCTAAAAGAAGAACTTCCAAAAAAGTAAAAAACCAACGCCGTACGCATAAAAAATTACACGTACCTGGTATGGTAGAATGCTCTAACTGTGGTGAATTAACAAAACCTCATCATGTTTGCAAATCTTGCGGACATTATGATGGAAAAGAAGTTGTAAGTAACTAATCCCAAATAATAAAAGCAGATCACAATTCGTGGTCTGTTTTTTTATGGGGAAAATGAAGTGATTTGGATAATTTTAATATAAAACGATTCTAGCATACCTATTTTTTGCATACATTGATAGCAAACCCTATTAGGAGGTATGTTATGAACGATACAAGACAGGATGCTTGGACGGAAGAAGAAGACAGATTATTAGCAGATACAGTATTACAGTGTATCCAGGAAGGCAGAACACAATTAGAAGCATTTAAAGAAGTTGCCGAAAAATTATCCAGAACAGCAGCAGCATGCGGATTTCGTTGGAATGCAAAGATAAGGAAGCAATGTCAGGAGCAAGTTCAAGCTGCAAAAGAAAAAAGAAAAGCAGGGTTAAAGCAGCGAATCACTTATCCAGCAATAGAAACTTCCTCCATTCATTCTATTGATACTGCCATTCAACTGCTAGAAAAAATGCGGACAGATATGCCGCAGCAGGAAGATTTTGTGAAACGTGAAGAATTAAATGAAGCCCTTCAGGAAAATAGAGATTTAAAAAAGAGGATTGAAGTATATGAAACTGTATGGGGGAAAATAAATCATCTTATAGAGGATGTTGAAAAGACCCGATTGTAAACCGCTTCGCCCTGATTTCTGGGAATTAATTCAAATCTTTTGTTAACACGCATTTATAAAAACTATTTTTAAAATTTAACCGGTCAGGGTTACAGCTATTCAATTCTTACGATGTACATTTTGAAATGTTACTAACTGGAAATATTTCTATGGGTCTAGGGCTGTGCCTGGAACTACGATTGCTTATCCCACCAAAACGTACGCTGGATTTTTATACTTTCTAAATATGAAAAAAAAAAGACAGGAAGCTTATTGCTTCGTGTCTTTTTCTTCAACGCCTTCAGGCAACCAGAGTAATGGATTTTCTCCCAAATCACGTTCCATTTCATAATGCGGCTTGATAAAGTGCATCTTTTCCCAAAAACCATGTGAGTTAATTCTCGGACTTGTTTTGATAGGGAGATTAAAGCTTTTGGCAAAATCTACAAGTGCTTTTCCATAGCCCTTCCCTTGATAGTCAGGAAGTACTTCTAATTTCCACAATGTTAGATAATCCTGCGAAGGTTCAAAGTAAAAATCATATTTCTTACTCACTTCGTACAAACTCATTCTGGCTATTAAGTTATCACCAATATAGATTCCGTAAAAAGGGGATTTACTATTATTCTCAATAATCTTATTCTCCAAATCTTCCATCATCGTCAATTCTTGATTACCGTATTCGCGAAAACGCTTAAATTTTTCCAGTGTTTTAAAATTGATGAGTAAATTTTCTATCTTTATATTTCCCATATTAACTCCTCCTGCATAGTGTAGTATCCTATTCATTAAGAACATTTAAAGATGAATGTGGATTTCCTTCTTTGTCTAAATTATAATACATAGGAGACAAATTTAAAATTATTTCTGTTATTTTCCTACGAAATCAGCTAAAATAAATCACATCTATGTATCTTTTTTAGGAATTATTTGTTTTTTTTAAGAGTAAGAAAGTATAAAATGCTGAGGATAGCCGCTCCAACGGTTTTTATGGGGTGAGTAATCGCAATCCCAGAAATACACTACGCTTTCCGTAGCGGACATCTCCTCGGCAAGAACATCAGTATTTTAAAGACCAAATGATTTTCTTGGTTTTTCTTAGGCAGGGGGGAAAGAATGAGAGATTATATTTATTATACACTGGCTCTTTTTATTGCATTTCCATTCATTGTTACTTTTTTGGCATATTGGATAACAAAGCTTACTAAAAAACATACGTGGAAAGCGGTACATAATGCTGTCCAATGGTCAGCGATATTTTTTATTTTAGGTGTCGGCATTTTATTACAGCTTTTATTTGACCAAAGTTTTTTCGGATGGATTATCCTGTTGTTCTTAATCAGTCTGGCGGGGATCTTAATTCATCAATATCGAAATCAGACAGAAATAGAAGTTTCCAAAGCAATTAAAATTGTTTGGAGAAGTGCCTTTTTATTGTTTTCTTCTGCGTATATTATTTTAAGCTTCATTTATATCATCTTTGAGGTTTTATCGTAAGGAAACTCCAATTAATTTCCTCTGGAAGCAGATTAGTTTGATTATTACTGTTTTTTCTGTACAATACGGAATGTATCCAATTCGATATAAGGGGAAAATGATATGCAAATAAATCCATTAACTTTGCCAGCTGCTAATAAGTTGGTAGCTGATTATAAAAATGAAGCAGATAATATAACAAAATTGTTTGATTACCATCCATATAAGGATTTTCATAAACGGCTGCAAGATGTATCAGAAAGAGAGTTTAATCGAAATGAATTGACAAATGTATTACATAAATTAAATAAGGAATGGGGAGCTCCAGAAGAAACTTTAAAGCAAATTGACCGCTTAAATGATACGCAGAGTACAGTTGTCATTGGCGGCCAGCAAGCAGGTCTCTTAACTGGCCCTATCTATACGATTAATAAAATTATTTCTATTCTTCAGTTAGCGAAACAGCAGGAAGAAGCATTAGGAACACCTGTTATTCCAGTATTTTGGATCGCTGGAGAAGATCATGATTTTGAGGAAATAAATCATATCCACTGTCCAAAAGAAGACGGAGACTTTAAAAAATTAAAGTTTCATACCAGAGATACAGATGCTGGAAAGAAGTCTGTTTCAGAACTGGAATTGGATAAGCAGGAATTGCAAAAGTGGATTGCAGCTGTTTTTGAAGCATTGCCGGAAACAGCACATACAAAAGAACTTTGTACGCTGATTCAAGAAGTAGAGGATCAAGCAGCTAATTATATTGATTTCTTTGCACGTCTTATTTTTGTATTGTTTGAAAATCATGGGATTGTCCTCGTGGATTCTGGAAATCCTGCATTCCGTAAGCTGGAGAAAGATTGTTTTCGGGAATTGATTCAGAAACAATCGCAAATTAGTAAGTCTGTGGCTGAAACTCTAAAAGAATTAGAAAGCCTTGAGTACCCACTTGCTATAGATGCTGAAAAATCAGACGGGAATTTATTTTACCATGATGATATGCAAGGAAGAATTTTGTTGAAAGCAGCTGAAAATGGAAGCTGGAGTGGAAAACAGCAGGAAATTTCTTTTACGCAACAGGAATTGATGAATATTGCCAGAAATACACCTTGGAAATTGAGTAATAATGTCGTAACTAGACCGATCATGCAGGAATATATGTTTCCTACTTTGGCTTTTATAGCTGGACCTGGCGAGATAGCTTATTGGGCAGCATTGAAATCGGGTTTTCATGCAATGAACTTGCAAATGCCGCCAGTGGTTCCAAGGCTTTCATTCACGTTTCTGGACGCTTCTACGAAAAAGATATTAACAAAATATCAGTTGACTGTTAAAGATGTTATATTAAATGGTGTCCAGGCAACAAGGAAGAAGTATATGCGAACGAACGGACGACAGGAAATAGATCGGGTAACGGATGGAGTAATTGAAAAAATTAAAGAAGCACATCTGCCTATTCAGAATATGGCTGATCAAATGGGTGATGACATACAGGCTCTAAGTAAAAAGAATTTAACTTATCTATTAGAGGATATTCGATTTATGAATAAACGTTTTCATAAAGAATTTGAGAAGAAGCATTCTCGGGAATTAAATGAATTTAATCAGTTGGAACAGGTACTTCATCCATATGGAGGTCTGCAGGAACGTATTTGGAATCCGTTATTTTTATTAAATCAATATGGTATAGAAATTATTTCGCAGCTGACTGCATTTCCATTTGATATGGAAATCGGACATTGGGTGGTTGAGTAAATTCCCCCACAAGTCCCCACCACAAGTTTATATTTTTTATAAAAACTGTCTATCTATTGATATGACAGTTTTTTTATGGTTTTTAAAAAGGAATTCAGAAGCTTTAAATGAAGGATATAAAATATTTTTGAAGAAATGGTGGAGCATAGTGGGGGGATGTGGTATTATGAATTTACGAAAGTGGGGGGCGTCTTTATGTTTATGGGAGAATTCCTGCATAGCATTGATACAAAAGGACGAATCATTGTCCCTTCTAAGTTTAGAGAAGACTTAGGGGCAAGTTTTGTATTGACGCGCGGTCTTGATAAATGTTTATTCGCTTACCCCAAGCATGAATGGGAAGTTTTGGAAGGAAAGTTAAAACAGCTTCCACTAACTAAAAAGGACGCTCGTGCTTTTACACGTTTCTTTTTCTCCGGTGCAATGGAATGTGAAATAGATAAACAGGGAAGAATAAACATTCCTGCAAATCTGCGAGAGTACGCTAATCTGGAAAAAGATTGCAGTGTGATTGGTGTTTCGAATCGTGTTGAGCTTTGGGCTAGCGATCACTGGAATACGTATGTGGAAGAATCTGAAGAATCATTTGCAGAGATCGCTGAAAACCTGTTGGATTTTGATATTTAAGAAGAAGTTGGTGGCTTTAGATGTTTGAACATTACAGTGTTTTAAAAGAAGAAACAATAAAAGGATTAGAAATAAAGCCGGATGGTATCTATGTTGATTGTACTGTCGGTGGAGGCGGTCATTCTTTAGAAATAGCATCAAGGCTTAATGAAAATGGCAAGCTTTTTGCCTTCGATCAAGATACAAATGCTTTAAAGGCTGCAAAGGAGAATTTGAGTACGTATCAGGATAAAGTTGTATTTATACATTCAAACTTCCAGGGATTGAAAGAAAAACTGTCAGAACAGGGTGTTACACATGTTGATGGAATCCTATTTGATTTGGGAGTGTCCTCTCCACAACTGGACCAGGCTGATAGGGGATTTAGTTACCATCAGGACGCAAAGTTGGACATGCGTATGGACCAATCCCAGTCTCTTTCTGCTTTTGAAGTTGTGAATGAATGGACTTATGAACAGCTGGTATCCATTTTTTTCAGATATGGTGAAGAAAAATTCTCCAAGGGAATCGCCCGAAAGATTGAAAAGGCAAGAGAAACAAAGCCAATTGAAACAACTGGAGAATTAGTAGAAATTATTAAAGATGCTATCCCTGCACCTGCCCGCAGAAAAGGCGGGCATCCGGCGAAACGTATTTTTCAGGCAATACGTATTGCTGTAAATGATGAGCTGGAAGTATTTAATCAGGCACTTCATCAGGCTGCTGAGGTAATAGCTGAAAGTGGAAGAATTGCAGTAATTACATTCCATTCATTGGAAGATCGTCTTTGTAAACAGGCTTTTAAAATGTGGAGTACAGATAAACCTGTACCCAGACAAATTCCTGTTGTACCAGAATCACATCAGGCTCCTTTTAAATTGATAACAAGAAAACCAGTTATAGCTCAAATGGATGAGCTGGATGAAAATAGACGCTCACGTTCAGCGAAATTACGGATCGTCGAAAAAATAAATGAATGGAATAATGATTTCCGTTATGAAGAAGGGTGGAAAAAGAGATGAGCGAAAACCAGGCAAGAAAATGGCAAGTAAACCCCCGATATAATCCCCAAGAAGAATCCCAAACAGTAGTCAAAAAGGTAAAGAAAACACCTTGGATTACCAAAGGAGAAAAAGTGATTTATTCCGTCACAAGTGCAGCAATTTTAGCATTTGGAATTGGAATCGTCTCTTTTGCTTCTGGAACAGATACTTTGAATCGTGGTATGCAGCAATTAGAAAACAATATAAACAGTCAAAAAATTGTAAATGAAAATTTAAATTTTGAGAAGGAAGAATTATCGCGCCCTGAAAGAATTACTGATATTGCGGAGAAAAATGGATTGAAAATCCAAAATTCGGAAGTGAAACAAGCAGAAACAGTTAACAACTAGCAAGGGGTTTCTTTAAAATGAAAAAAAATAAGACGGCAAACATAATGGCCGGCGTTTATACGCTAATTTTTGTTGCTCTATTCCTTGTAATTGCAGGAAGGTTTATGTATATACAGGCAACAGGTGAAGTTAGCGGGGTTGCGCTGGACGAATGGGCAGAGAAGCAGCGTTCGGCTTCTTTTACAATGCAAGCGCAACGCGGGCAAATCATGGATAAAAATGGCATGGTTTTAGCTTATGACCGCCCTGCATATCGCATGTATGCTGTATTGGATGAGGCTTACTCAGAAAATTCACCAAAAGACCTGCATGTTTCAAATACAGAGGAAACAGCAAAAAAGCTGGCGCCTATTTTAGAAGTGGATGAAAGTGAAATAAAAAGTATATTGGATGATGCAGTTAATACAGGGAAATTTCAGGTTGAGTTTGGAAAGTTGGGACGTCAGCTTTCCCAGCAGGTTAAAGAGGAAATAGAGGATACAGAAATTCCGGGAATTTACTTTGATGAAGAACCCATGCGCTATTATCCAAATGGTATGTTTGCGTCGCATATTATTGGTTTTGCCCGTGAGATAGAGGAAGAAACTGAGGATGGTATCGAACATAACATTACTGGTGTGACTGGCATGGAAAATGTCATGAATGAAGTTCTTGGCGGGAAAGATGGGTATATTTCTTATCAGCGTGACCGGTATAACAAGAAGCTATTGGATCCTGATGAAATAATTCAAGAGCCGGAAGACGGAGATGCTGTTTATTTAACACTTGATCAAAAAATTGAAACTTTATTAGAAGATGTAATGACTCAAGTAGATGAACAATATAATCCTGCGAAGATGAACGCAATAGTTATGGATCCAAAAACTGGTGAAATTCTTGCGATGAGTACACGTCCAAGTTTTAACCCGAATAGTCCTGATAATGTTGAAAATTGGTATAATGATCCGATTTCTTCTCCTTTTGAACCCGGCTCTACCTTCAAGATTTTTACATGGGCAGCAGCCATTGAAGAGGGAGTCTATAATGGTGAAGAGACATTTGAATCAGGAACATACCAGCCTAATGAGAGAATTGAGCAGATCAGAGATCATAACCAGGGTAAAGGCTGGGGTGAAATTTCTTATGATGAAGGTTTTATGCGTTCTTCCAACGTAGCTGCTTCTAAATTACTTTGGGAGGACATTGGAGCAGATAAATTCTATGAATATATTAAGGCATTTGGGTTTGAAGATCCCACCGGGATTGATCTTCCTGATGAAGCTGTCGGCCGTATTCAATATAATTGGCCTTCAGAAAAATTAAGAACGGCCTTTGGGCAGGGGACAACAGTTACTCCTATCCAGCAAATGAAAGCTGCTTCAGCGGTTGTTAATGACGGGAAAATGGTAAAGCCTTATGTTGTAGACAAGATTGTCGATTCTACAACAGGAAATGTTATGGAAGAAACGGAGCCGGAATATGTCGGTCAGCCGATTTCAGCGGAAACAGCAGAACAAATGAGAGAATTGCTAACCTCCGTAGTAAATGATGAGAATGGTACTGGTGCACCATATAAGTTAGATGATTATATTGTCGGTGGTAAAACAGGAACAGCGCAAATGCCAAATCCTGAAGGGGGCGGCTATTTAACTGGAAGAGAGAACTACGTGTTTTCCTTTTTAGGAATGGCTCCTATGGATGACCCTAAATTAATGGTTTATGTATCTATCCAGCAGCCGGAACTCGAGGATACAGAATCAGGTTCGGCACCTCTTTCATTTATTTTTAACAATGTGGTAGAAAATAGTCTCCATTATTTAGATGTAGAACCAGATGAAAATGAATCCGACGGTATTGATGAAGTAGAATTTCCAGAAGTAGTGGATGAATCTACAGAAAATATTCAGACTGATTTGGAAGGAAAAGGTCTCCGGCCAATTGTAATTGGTGAAGGAGAAAAAATTATTTCAAGCAATATGGAAGCGGGAGATAAAATATTACCAAACGAAAAAGTTCTATTA
Source organism: Oceanobacillus sp. FSL W8-0428 (assembly GCF_038004405.1). Lineage (NCBI taxonomy): Bacteria > Bacillati > Bacillota > Bacilli > Caryophanales > Bacillaceae > Oceanobacillus > Oceanobacillus sp. FSL W8-0428. The sequence goes on along the minus strand of NZ_JBBORB010000001.1, from coordinate 4,471,749 downwards.
CTTACAGATGAACCAACAATGCCAGATTTAACAGGCTGGTCATTAAGAGAAGTGATGGAATTTGCTGATATGTTGCAATTACAGACAGAAAGATTTGGTAATGGTTATGTTACTTCCCAAAGCATTGAGGTTGGAAAACCAATTCAAGAAGGTGACTATTTAGGCTTTGAATTAGAAGTACCTTCTGGAGATACACCATCTGGTGATAGTGAAGATGATGAAGCAGACACTGAAAATGATGAAGAGGATACAGCAGAAGACGAAGGTTCGGAAGAAGAATAAAAAGCTTGCCGAAAAAGTAATTACTTTTCCGGCAAGCTTTTTTCTGTTTGTAAACGCAACTTTTGCATCTGAGAATAAGCATCTATACCTTCCTATTCCAGGATGAACATGTTCTATATTATCCTTCTTGCATGTTGTTAAATCATCTTTCTGTTGAAATGGAAATTATGTATAGCACCGCTCCGACCAACCACTACGCTTTCCATGGGGACGGCTTCAGCTAACTTGAAAAGAAACCCGCTTTTCAAGTGGATCTTCAGCTCGCCCTGTTCCCATAGGAGTCTACGTGGTTGGTCTGCGCTCAATTAGGTTACTACAGCGAATGAAAGGAGTCATATCCTGATGGAGTTGGATGAAATAATCGCGTTTTGCTTGATGAAATTTAGAAGAGCAGCAGGCTTGTTATAGAAATATACAGATGGAAACTATAAAAGATAGCTTGTTCTATTCCATTTTTTTCATTCATATAGTGGATACAAAGCACGATGAAAGGAGTTCTTTCATGAAACGCGCATCCACAATTATAATAAAAAAACGAATTGTCACCGTTTTTTTATTTGCGATCCTTGTATTCCTTGTTATTATTGCAAGACTGGCCTATGTTCAGCTTGTATTAAGTGATGATTTATCAGACAGTGCCAATGATTTATGGACAAGAGATATAACATTTGCTGCAGAAAGAGGTTATATTCTTGATTCGGAAGGGGAGATTCTTGCAGAGAATGTAACTGCTCCTACTGTTTTATTAATGCCGCGGCAAATTAAAGAACCTGAAAATACTGCCAAACTTTTGGGGGAAATCCTCGATGTGCCGATTGAAAGAATGATGGAATTAGTTACACAAAATTCTATGAGTGTAATGGTGAGACCAGAGGGTATTAAAATTAATAATGAGCAGGAGCAGGCGATCAGGGAGTTAGATTTAGATGGCGTTTATTTAGCGAAGGATTCAAAAAGACATTATCCAAATCACAGTGCTTTATCACATGTGTTAGGATTTACTGGCATAGACAACCAGGGATTGATGGGGCTTGAATTATACTATGATGATAAATTAAAAGGTGAGAATGGAAGCTTATCGTTTTACTCAGATGCAAAAGGAGGAAGGTTAGATCAGCTTGCGGACGAATACAAGTCTCCAAAAGATGGCTTGAATTTGAAAACCACGATTAATAATAAAGTAACAACAATTATGGAGAGAGAGCTGGACCAAATTGTAGCTGAATATAATCCAGACGGAGCGATGGCAATTGCGGTCGATCCTAAAACAGGCGGCGTTCTGGGGATGTCCAGCCGTCCGAATTTTGATCCGGAGAATTATCAGGATGTAGATGCTTCTATATTTGGGAGAAATCTGCCTATTTGGAGTACGTATGAGCCTGGATCAACATTTAAAATTATAACGTTAGCAGCTGCTTTAGAAGAAGGTGTCGTTGATTTAGAGAAAGATAGATTTTATGATGATGGTGATATTAAAGTGGGTGGAGCAACAATCCATTGCTGGAAGCGTGGAGGACACGGAGATCAGTCCTATCTCGAGGTTGTTCAAAATTCCTGTAACCCGGGGTTTGTAAATTTAGGACAAATGATTGGAACAGAAAAGCTTTTTTCATATATCGATGCCTTTGGATTTGGTAAAAAGACAGGAATTGATTTACAAGGGGAAGGAAACGGGATTCTTTTTAAACCGGAAAATGTAGGGCCAGTTGAATTAGCGACTACTTCCTTTGGACAGGGTGTATCTGTAACACCCATTCAACAGGTGATGGCTGTTGCTGCCACAGTAAACGGCGGCTATTTATATGAGCCGATGATTGCTAAGGAATGGGTTGACCCTGTAACCGGAGAAGTTGTTGAATCCTATGAGCCCAATTTGAAGGGGCAGGTAATCTCACAGGATACATCGGAAACGATTCGGGAAACATTAGAAACAGTCGTTGCACAGGGGACGGGAAGACCTGCTTATGTGGATGGATATCGTGTTGGCGGTAAGACGGGTACAGCTCAAAAGGTAGGCCCAAACGGCGGTTATTTAGAAAATAACTATATTGTATCCTTTATCGGTTTTGCGCCTGCGGACGATCCTGAAATTGTCGTTTATCTGGCTGTCGATAATCCTAAAAATACGATTCAATTTGGTGGTGTTGTTGCTGCACCTGTAGTCGGAACAATTATTGATGACAGTCTGCGGGCAATGGGTGTAGAGAAGCGTACAGACGGATTAGAAAAAGAATATGCCTGGCCAGACCAGCCTAAAATTGAAGTACCGGATTTTATTGGAGATAGTACGGATAAATTGGCCGAGTATCCTTTAGATCTTTCCATTGAAGTAAATGGCGAAGGAGACGAAATTATTGATCAGTCACCAAAAGCGGGAACAATGCTAGAATCTGGAAGTACCATCCGGTTATTTTTAGGTCATGAAAATGATCGTTAAATCCTAAAAAATTTGCTATAATAGATTCTGTTATCTTTACTACAAATATAAAAATGTAAACAGTAGCTTTTCTGAAGTAAAAACTTATTCGGCAACCCTCTTAAACCAAAGATTGGTTGAGAATACATTAAAGGGAAAAGAATAGAAATAGGGTGTAAAAATGAAACTTATAGAATTATTAGATGGAATAGGATTCTATCAGACAACAGAATCAATACAGGATATAGAAATTGTAAATGTAGAAATGGATTCCAGAAAAGTAAAATCCGGGAGCTTGTTTGTATGCATTGAAGGTTATACCGTAGATGGTCATGACTTTCTAAAGCAGGCAATAGACAATGGAGCTGCAGCAGCAGTTATCTGCAAAGACGTGGATGTTGACGGGAATATCCCGCTCATCCGCGTAAAGGATACAGGGCGTGCTTTAGCAATGCTTGCAGCAGTATATTACGATTACCCAACAACAAAATTCCCGCTGATCGGTGTTACTGGTACGAACGGGAAAACAACAACAACCTACCTGTTAGATACTATTTTTGAAAAACAGGGTAAGAAATCTGGTATTATTGGAAGCATCCAGGTAAAAATCGGTAATGAAACATTCCCGGTAGCTAACACAACACCTGATGCGTTAGAGTTGAATCGTATTTTTCATCAAATGCAGGAAAAGGAAGCAGATCAGGTCATTATGGAAGTTTCTTCGCATGCCTTAGACATGGGAAGAGTTTTTGGCTGTGATTATGATATTGGTATTTTTACCAATCTGTCACAGGATCATCTCGATTATCATAAAGATATGGATGATTATTTGCGGGCGAAGAGTCTTCTCTTTTCAGGATTAGGAAATGATTATCATCAAGGTAAGAAGAAATGTGCTATTATCAATGAGGATGATGAATCCAGTGATTTATTAAAACGCAGTACAGCCCAGCAGGTGATTACATACAGCTGTAAGCAGGATGCGGATGTTATGGCAAAAAATATTATGTTATCTCCTGCCGGTGTAGCATTTAATCTTGTGACTCCAATCGGAACAACACATATTAAAACCCATTTAATTGGAATGTTCAATGTGTATAATATGCTTGCTGCAAGCAGCGCTGCAATCGCATCTGATATAGATTTAGAAGTGATTAAAGAGGCTCTGGAGGATATCACAGGAGTAGACGGCCGGTTTGAACCAATTAGTGAAGGACAGGATTTTTCTGTGATTGTTGATTTTGCACATACTCCTGATTCCTTGGAGAATGTCTTGCAAACCAGCCGCGAATTTGCGAAGCGTAAAGTTTATGTTGTTGTAGGGTGCGGAGGTGACCGGGACCGTACTAAACGTCCGTTAATGGCAGATGTTGCTGTGAAATATGCAGATCACGCGTTATTTACATCGGATAATCCACGTACAGAGGACCCGGTGCAAATTTTGGACGATATGACAAATCATTTATCTGATAAAGAAGCAGCCTTTGAAGTGATTGTCGACCGTACAGAAGCAATTAAGCATGCTGTAGAGCTGGCTCAAAAAGACGATATTATTCTAATTGCAGGTAAAGGGCATGAAACTTACCAAATTGTTGGCAAAACAAAATATGATTTTGATGATCGTCAAGTTGCCAGGGAAGCAATTAAAGAGAAAGGGGAGTAAGGCATGTTGATTACTGCAACACAATTAATGGAATTATTCCCCCAGCATCAAGGGAGTGTACCAGCTGGTTTAGAAATTCATGAAGTGATTAAAGACAGTCGTACTGGTTCTCATAATGGGCTATACGTACCTATTTCCGGTGAACGGTTTGATGGGCATCAATTTATTGGCGGAGCAGTAGAAAAAGGAGCAGTAGCAACCTTTTGGCAAAGAGAAATACCGCTGCCTGAAAATCTCCCTTCCTCTCTTCTGGTTCTTTTTGTAGAGGATACAGTAAAAGCATTGCAGGAGCTTGCAGCTGTTTATCGCAGGGAAGTTAATCCGACTGTAATCGGCATTACTGGATCAAATGGAAAAACAACTACAAAAGATCTGGCAAAAGCTGTTTTGCAGACAACCTTTAAAACTCATGCAACAAAAGGGAATTTCAATAATCATATTGGACTTCCATTAACGATTTTATCTATGGACCAGAAGACAGAAGTGCTGATTTTGGAAATGGGCATGAATCACTTTGGAGAAATAGAGCTTTTAAGTAATATAGGCGAACCTGATATAGCGATAATTACAAATATTGACGGACAGCATATTGAAAATCTGGGCTCTAAAGAGGGAATTGCCAAAGCAAAATTAGAAATTGTTTCAGGGATAAAACCGGAGGGTATGTTAATTATTGACGGAGATGAATCTCTTTTAACAGATGCCGTTGTACCAGTTCGTAAAACACTAGTGGGACTTGGTGAGAATAATGATGTCGTTGTCAGCAATATAGCAGTTGAAGAAACAGTAACTACTTTCGAGATTGGCGAGGAATCCTATCAAATTCCGCTCTTGGGAAGGCATCATGCGAAAAACGCAGCTTATGTTATTAAGCTGGCTTATGAACTGGGAATAACATCCGAGGCAATACACAAAGCATTTGGGCAATTAGAGATGACAAAAATGCGCTTTGAAAAGCATGTTGGCCAAAAAGGCATTACAGTAATTAATGATGCTTATAATGCTTCACCTGCATCTATGAAAGCATCCATTCAAGTTGTAGAAGAAATGAAAGGATATCAGCATAAAATTCTTGTTCTTGGTGATATTTTAGAGCTTGGTGATTATGCGGAAGAATTCCATCGGGGTATTGCAGATGTGATTAATTCTGAGATTACAGCTGTGTATACGTATGGAAATAATTCCTATTACATACATGATGAGCTGAAAAGGAAGCTTCCTGAGCTGCCTGCTGTACATTTAGCAGACAAAGATGAACTTGCGGGTCATGTAGAAAAATATTTGCAACCAGAAAACCTTATCCTGTTGAAGGCATCAAGAGGAATGAAATTTGAAACATTTTTAGAGCAATTATGTTAAAGAGGATGTTCAAAAAGTCCAATAAAGATGACATGGCGAATTTCTGCGTTGACTGACATTTTCCTATACTCACGTATTATAAAGTATACGCTCCGTTCGGAAAATGCCAATCGCCGTGAACTTCTTGGTCCTATTTATCGGACTTTTTGAACAGGTACTTAAAGACATCTTATAGGCGTGTTTAAAACAGTCAGGAAATGGAATCAGTGCGGTATTTTGGGAGTTAAAGAACAAAACCCATGAGAATTGCACTGATTCTATCGTGTTTTTTTAACCACACCTATAGAAGGTTACAAATGAGGTGGAGAGAAAATGAATATTACAGGTTTATTAATTACACTCGCAGTAGCGTTTCTTATTACAGTTCTTCTATCTCCAATTTTTATCCCTTTTTTAAGACGATTAAAGTTTGGACAAAGTATTAGAGAAGAAGGCCCTGAATCTCATCAAAAGAAATCAGGAACTCCGACAATGGGCGGAATTATGATAGTTTTCAGTATTGTAATTACATCACTGATCATGGGAATGAGAACGGACAGTGGAATAGGCTATGAACTATGGTTATTACTTTTTGTATTATTCGGCTATGGTCTATTAGGATTTTTAGATGACTATATAAAAGTAGCAATGAAACGAAACTTAGGATTAACATCGAAACAGAAGCTATTTGGGCAAATTATTATTGCACTTATATTTTATTTTGTTTTACGCGGACAAGATTTCTCAACAGAGATTGCAATTCCGGGGACATCCTTTCAATTTGATATTGGCTGGTTCTATGCAATTCTTATTATTGTAATGCTTGTAGGAGCTTCCAATGCTGTTAACTTAACAGACGGATTAGATGGTTTATTGGCTGGTACAGCCGCAATTGCATTCGGTGCTTTTGCAATTATTGCATGGTATGGCGTGCCTAACGATATGGTAACAGTTTTTTCTTTAGCAGTAGTTGGTGCTTTACTGGGATTTTTAGTATTTAATGCACACCCTGCCAAAGTATTTATGGGAGATACAGGTTCATTGGCGCTAGGCGGAGCTATTGCGGCAATTGCAATACTTTTGAAACTGGAGATTTTATTAATTATTATTGGCGGTGTGTTTGTCATTGAAACGTTATCCGTAATTATCCAGGTCATTTCCTTTAAAACAACTGGAAAGCGTATTTTCAAAATGAGTCCGTTACATCACCATTATGAATTAGTAGGATGGTCTGAGTGGAGAGTCGTTACAACGTTCTGGTTTGCTGGTCTCCTATTTGCAATTCTTGCAATTTATATTGAGGTGGGTATGTAATGAATACAATGAAACAATTTCCAAAAACAGTGCTTGTCTTAGGGCTAGCTCGAAGCGGTACGGCTGCTGCCAGGGTTCTTTTGGACGGTGGTAAAGATGTAACAGTGAATGATCAGGCGGCATCCTATGACGATGATTCTGTACAGGAGCTTCAAAGAAAGGGAGCACACCTTGTACTTGGCTCTCACCCTTTAAGTGTTTTAGGGGGGATAGAGGTAGTGGTCAAAAATCCCGGCATCCGCTATGATCATCCGATTATCGCAGAAGCTATAAGGAGAAATATTCCTGTAATCACAGAAGTAGAGCTTGTGTCTTACTTAACGCAACAGCCAGTCATAGGGATTACTGGTTCAAATGGGAAAACAACTACTACGACGTTAATTACAGAGATGCTGAAATATAGTGATTGCAATGTGAAACTTGCCGGCAATATTGGAATTGCAGCGACAGAAGTGGCACAAACAATGCAAGCAGATGAAAAAATGGTTATTGAGCTGTCATCTTTTCAATTGCAGGGAATATCAGAATTCCGTCCCACTACAGCAGTGCTGTTAAATATTTTTGAAGCTCATCTGGATTATCATGGTGATCTGGAAAGCTATGTAAATGCAAAATGTAATATATTTAAAAATCAGCAGGCGGATGACTATCTTGTATATAATGCGGATGACTCTACTCTTAAAGAAAGAGTGACTCATACAAATGCAAAAAAAATACCGTTTTCTGTAACCAAAAACCTGCAACAGGAAGGTGCCTGGGCAAATGAAACGCATGTATGCTTTTTCGATGAAGCAATTATTGCATTGGAAGACATCGTGCTGGTCGGGAAGCATAATTTGGAGAATATCCTGGCAGCTGTTGCAGCAGCAAAACTAAATGGAGCAACAAATGAAGGAATTCAGCATGTCCTAAGAACTTTTTCTGGTGTGAAGCATCGTTTAGAGTTTGTTGGAATGATTCAAGACCGTTATGTTTACAATGATTCTAAAGCAACGAATATATTAGCCACTCAAAAAGCACTGGATTCTTTTAAAAAAGGAATTGTTCTGCTTGCAGGCGGGCTGGATCGTGGGAATGAATTCGATGAACTTATTCCTCATTTGAAAAATGTAAAAGCAATGGTTGTATTTGGAGAGACTGCTTCAAAATTAGAACGTATAGGAAGAGAGGCTGGCGTCCAGGTAATAAAGCATGCAGAAGGTGTTGATGATGCTGCAAAGATCGGATTTGCATTAACAGATGCAGGAGATATTCTGTTGCTCTCTCCTGCATGCGCAAGCTGGGATCAGTATAAAACATTTGAAGAAAGAGGAGACATATTTGTCCAAGCCGTTCATACAATAAACTAAGGGGCTTGAGCAAATTAATGGATCTGAAATAACAATAATAAACAAATTCGGACAAGCCGATTAGTTAATAGCATATTAAAAAATGCCCCTATTTCCAAAGTTTAATTTCATGGAAAGAAGGGGTATTTTTGCATAAATTCATTCAAAATCAAAATAAAGTGGATAAAATATTATTTGGAATAATTGTAATCCTATTATGTCTGGGTATGCTGATGGTTTATAGTTCATCTTATATCTGGTCAGAGTATAAGTTTAATGATTCATTTTATTACTTGAAACGACAGCTTTTATTTGCTGGAATCGGATTTATTGGGATGATTGTTATTTCTTATTTTCCCTATTATATGTGGAAAAAGTATGCAAAAATATTACTATTTGCTTGCTTTGCTCTGCTTATACTTGTACTAATTCCGGGAATTGGAATGGTTCGCGGAGGAGCACAAAGCTGGATTGGCATCGGTGCATTCAGTATTCAGCCATCTGAATTTATGAAACTGGGACTAATCATTTTTCTGGCATCTATTTTGTCTGACCATCAAAAATATATTACTTCTTTTAAAAAGGGGTTCTTACCGTGTCTGCTTTTAATTTTTACAGCATTCGGTCTAATTATGCTTCAGCCTGATTTAGGTACAGGAATGGTACTTGTGCTTACATGCATGATTATGCTTTTTGTAGCCGGAGCCAGGCTGTCCCATTTCTTTGGATTAGCAGGTATTGGAGTACTCGGATTTATTGGATTGATAGCTTCTGCTCCTTACAGGATTAACCGGATTTTAGCTTTTTTGAATCCATGGGAGGATCCTTTAGGGCATGGATTTCAAATTATTCAATCTCTCTATGCTATTGGACCAGGGGGGCTGATGGGACTGGGGTTAGGTAATAGCTTGCAAAAATATTTTTATCTTCCTGAACCGCAGACTGATTTTATTTTTTCTATAATTGGTGAAGAATTAGGTTTAATTGGAGGTTGTACAACTATTCTATTGTTTTTTCTGTTATTATGGAGAGGAATTAAAATTGCAATTGAAGCACCGGATTTATTTAGCAGACTGTTAGCAATTGGAGTAGCAGGTATGCTGGCGTTACAAGCGATGATTAACATTAGTGTTGTTATAGGATTGATTCCAGTTACAGGAATTACACTTCCTTTTCTCAGCTATGGGGGTTCTTCGTTAACCTTGACTCTCTGTGCAGTAGGTATTCTGCTAAGTATCAGCAGACATGCCAAAAGTATGGAGAAAAGTACGAAACCAATCATTTAAACTATTAGGAAATAAGAATCTGCATTAAAATTTATCGATGATAAATCAGATATCATCAGGTGATTTTGCAGATTATTGCAGGATGAGTAACCTTAAGCGGCGGAAAATAATATGTTTCCGCCGGTCACAAACTCATTTCCTCGATGCAAAGCGTATGTCATTTCAGTGCTGGGACAACGTTTTTTGCACTTTCCCACAAGAGTCTCCATGTTTCTCCTTCGTCAGCCAGCTTCATAATCATAGTTATACTTTCATTTCAGTTACAGTTTTGAACAAATCGTTTTTTCGGTTAGAAAATTGTTTTGTGTGGATTATTATTTATAGATAATCTACTAAAGATTTCACGTTACAACGCTGCAATTCTTGTTTTTTAGCTGGATCTGCTAGAGTTTTTCTAAAAAAAAGGAAAAAACTTTATAAACAATCGAAGTCAACTACGTGTAGCACCTTAATTTGTGATATAATTTTTGTAAATACGAGGGAATGGACTCATACAGTTTTATTCTCTGAAAATAATGGGTAAAGGAAGAAATGGAGATGAGTGATAAAAATATCGTTTCTATTGAGGATCGAATCCCAAAGTTGAAACAAGCTAGAAAGAAAAAAGCAAACAGGCGATTAATATTTTATCTATCTATATTTTTCTTTCTCATTGCTATTATTGTTTATTTACAATCTCCATTGAGTGAGATACGGTCGATTGAAGTAAACGGTAATATATTTTTAACGGATGAGTACATAATAGATGAATCGGGCTTAACAGAAGGATCAAATATTTGGTCTATGAATGCATCTTCTGCTGCATTAAAAATAGAAGATGATCCTGTCATTGAACAAGCATCTATTACCCGAAGCTTTCCCCGTACTGTAGTAATTGAGGTGGAGGAGCAGCCTGTTCTTGGTTATATCCAGGAGGGCAGGGAGTATTATCCAGTTCTGGCGGACGGCCAAGTTATCCAGCAAAATGCACAGGATTCTCTAAGCAATGCTCCATTAATGGCAGGATTTAATGAAGAGCAATTAACAGAGCTGGCCGGAGAAATGAAGGATGTTCGTCCGAGTATTTTTAATATGATTTCTGAAGTTGAACGGAATGATTCAGATACAGATGAAAAAGCCTCACTTATTACACTATATATGAGTGATGGTTATCTGGTACAGGGTAAAGCGGACCAAATGTTTGATAAATTGGATTACTACCCGTCAATTGTTTCTCAGCTTGAAGAGGGAGATAGTGGTATAATTCATATTGGGGTCGGCGTCTATTTTGAATCCTTCCAAAAAGATGAGATGGAAGAAGTAGATATCGAAGACGATATGGAAGAAGATGAAGAAACAGGAAATGAATAATTTGCAGAATAAAGTCATATATCATCCTTTTTTTACGAATGGTATACTGTCGATTTTTATAGAAATAGGTTACTTGAAAAAATAAGCATAAAATATGTTTATTTTTTATTCATTTTCTTTTAGAATTAAAGACTATACAAAGGATAACGTGGCAGTAAAAATATCACAGGCATATTTTTACGAGGAGGTGCTCTTTTTTGAACAACAGTGAAATATTAGTTAGTCTTGATATTGGGACAAATACTATAAAAGTAATTATTGGAGAAGTACAACATGACTCTTTAAATATTATTGGAGTAGGAACTGCAGCATCAAATGGAATGAAGAAGGGTGCTATTGTTGATATCGACCAGACTGTTCATTCTATCAGAAGTGCAGTCGAGCAGGCTGAAAGAATGGTTGGTATGGAAATTAACCGTGTTGTAGTAGGTGTAAACGGCCATCATATTCAGCTTCAGTCGTGTCATGGCGTAGTAGCTGTGCAAAGTGAGAATCGTGAAATTAATGATGAAGATGTAACTAGAGTGATTGACGGAGCTCAAGTAATATCCATTCCCCCGGAACGGGAAATTATTGATGTTATTCCAAAACAATTTATTGTGGATGGATTGGATGAAATTACAGATCCCAGAGGAATGATTGGTGTCCGTTTGGAAATGGAAGGAACAATTATCACTTGCTCTAAGACAATTCTTCATAATATCCTGAAATGTGTAGAGCGTGCTAATCTAGAAGTCTCAGATATTTGTCTTCAGCCGCTCGCAGCTGGTACAGTAGCCTTATCAAAGGATGAGATGAATATGGGCTCAGCCCTTATTGATATTGGTGGCGGATGTACAACAGTATCTGTATTTGAAAATGATCATCTGGCTGCGACAAGCGTAATCAATTTAGGCGGAGATAATATAACCAAAGACTTATCAATCGGTTTGCGTATCTCTACAGAAGAAGCAGAACAAATCAAATTAAATTATGGATATGCATTTTACAACGATGCTTCTGAAGAAGAAACTTTTGAAGTAACAACTATTGGAAGTAATCAGAAACAAGTATTTAATCAACTTCAATTAGCTGATATGATTGAAGCCAGATTAGAAGAAATATACACTTATGTTGATAGGGAAATTCGAAAAATGGGATATCAGGAATTACCTGGCGGATTTGTATTAACAGGTGGCACCATTGCAATGCCTGGAAGTTTAGAGCTGGCACAGGATTTATTTTACTCCAATGTTCGTGTAGCTATTCCAGACTATATTGGCGTCAGAGAAGCACAATTTACATCTGGTGTCGGTATCTTACAGTTTGCTTATCGTAACGCTAAAATTCAGGGGAAAGAATTGTATCCTGCAGTGGCAGTGGGAGATGAAGGTGAACAGCGGCAGGTAAAGCAGTCCAGACCTGCAAGTGAAAAGAAAGAAAAGAAAAAAGACAAGAAGAAAGAATCAGGATTTGCTAATCTATTCAAATATTTCTTTGATTGATTTCTGCCAGCAGAAGTTTATATCGGAAATTGTTCGTAATTAGTAGACTAGGAGGAAACCATAATATGTTAGATTTTGATACAAACATGGAAGAATTAGCAACGATAAAAGTTATTGGAGTTGGCGGCGGCGGAAATAATGCCGTTAACCGTATGATTGAGCATGGTGTAGAGGGCGTTGAATTTATCGCGGTAAATACAGATTCCCAAGCCTTAAATCTTTCCAAAGCTGAATCCAAGATACAAATTGGAGGAAAATTAACCCGCGGTCTTGGTGCTGGTGCCAACCCGGAAGTAGGAAAGAAAGCGGCAGAAGAAAGTAAAGAGCAGCTGGAAGAAGTATTAAAAGGAGCGGATATGGTTTTTGTTACTGCAGGAATGGGCGGCGGTACAGGAACAGGTGCAGCTCCAGTTATTGCACAGGTAGCTAAAGATTTAGGTGCATTGACTGTCGGCGTTGTTACCCGTCCATTTTCCTTTGAAGGAAGAAGAAGATCAACGCAGGCAATTTCCGGTATCGATACACTTAAAGGAAGTGTGGATACATTAATCGTGATTCCAAATGATCGTTTGCTGGAGATTGTCGATAAAAACACTCCAATGCTCGAAGCATTCCGTGAAGCAGATAATGTGCTTCGCCAAGGTGTACAAGGCATTTCAGACTTGATTGCAAAACCAGGTCTTATTAACGTTGACTTTGCTGACGTGAAAACGATTATGTATGATAAAGGTTCAGCATTAATGGGTATTGGTATTGCAACTGGAGAAACAAGAGCAACAGAAGCTGCTAAAAAAGCAATTTCTTCTCCGTTACTGGAGACTTCCATTGATGGAGCACATGGTATTTTAATGAATATCACTGGTGGTACAAACTTAAGTCTGTATGAAGTACAGGAAGCAGCAGATTTAGTTACTTCTGCTGCCGATCAGGAAGTTAATGTAATTTTTGGTTCTGTTATTAATGAAAATCTTAATGACGAGATTGTTGTAACAGTAATTGCTACAGGTTTTGATGAAAATGCACAACCAAAGGCAGATGCCCGTCAAAAACAACAGCGTCCAAATATAGGACAAACACAGCAGGCTGCTGCGAAACAATCAAATGAATCAAATCATCCTGTCAGGGAAAGAGAAACTTCCAATCCATCACCTTCTAAGCCTCGTCCAGAGGAAGAAGAGTTAGATATCCCGACTTTCCTGAGAAATCGCAATCGTAATCGTTAAGATGTAAATATGAGATAAAAAGCTCTGTGCTCTGGAGAAAATCCTCCAGCACAGAGCTTTTTTGATTTTGAGAACCAAACAGAAAGTTAAAATGCTCTATATCCTTGGACACAAAGTAAACGTTCCTGATTTAATAATATTTTTGCATTTAGCAAAGCAAATTATAAAATTATTTTCCTTATATCCTGTCATAAAGGCTGCTGATAAGGCCTCTCCACTACCTTCTAAAATCATTAGACATTAACTCTAAGAATAAGTGCTAAATAGCTTAATTTTGCATACAAGAATTGACAGACTTTTCTTTTTCAATTGTCTATACTTTCATCATACATTACTTCCTATCTATTTAAAAATATATTCAAAAAGCATATGGAAGGTAATTTTTTCACTGGCAATCAGCAACATTTTAGGGGGGGTGCAGCAAAGATTGTCTATTTATTTAGACGTAATTTGGACATTAAATTTTATGGTGGATTTAATGCTGCTGATGCTTGTACAGCTACTTGCCCGAAGTCCAGCAAAAAAGATTCGTTTATTTATTGGTGCATTTATTGCTTCATGCATTGTTCCACTGACAATTTTATATCCAAATTCATTTTTTAATCATGTTGCCGGTAAGCTAATTTATTCTTTTCTCATCATTTTTAGTACATTCGGATTTAAAAGTCTATATCGCTTTATTAAACTGTCATTGCTCTTTTATTTCGTATCCTTTGCAATTGGGGGAGGATTAATGGCGATTCACTTTTTCCTCCAGCGTCCGGTCACTGTTTCGCTAGAGGGCGTTATTACTTTTAATCAAGGCTATGGAGATCCTGTCAGCTGGTTATTTGTTATAACATGTTTTCCAATTATCTGGTATTTCACAAAGCGAAGAATGGACGAGCATGTGGGGGAGCAAGTGAAATATGATGAGATGCATAAGGTTATATTGACGATGAATCATCAGTCTTTTGAATCTGTCGGCTACATTGATAGTGGAAATCAGCTGATTGACCCCCTAACCAAACAGCCTGTAGTTATTTGTGACCGGCCATTTTTAAAGCAGTGGTTTGATGAAAAAGAATGGGAAGAGCTGCAACAGGTTAAGGAGACTCTTGATTTTGAACAGCTGCCAAAGAAGTGGGAGGATAAACTGCATATGATTCCGTATCAGGGAGTTGATGGAGCACATTCTTTTATGCTGGCAATCAGGGCTGAGGAGCTGACTATTTTTTATAATAATGATGTTTTACAGACGGCAAATGTATTAATTGGAATTCAATTTGGGGAACTGGAAAGAGATGGACAATATCATTGTCTGTTGCATCCCCTTGTGATTAAGCAATCTATTATACAATCTGCATAAAGGAGAGTGCGTCAAGTGTCTGTTTGGAAATTTAAATTAAAATTACGCTGGTATCAATTTCTGCGAAAGATTGGGTTAAAGCCAAAGGAAATCTACTATATTGGCGGGAGTGAGGCATTGCCGCCACCTTTGTCAAAACAGGAAGAACATGAACTGTTAAAAAAACTTCCTAAAGGAGATCAGGCTGCAAGATCTATGTTAATTGAAAGAAATCTGAGATTAGTGGTTTATATTTCTAGGAAATTTGAAAATACAGGAATTAATATTGAAGATTTGATCAGTATAGGAACAATTGGATTAATTAAAGCTGTAAATACTTTTAATCCAGAAAAAAAGATTAAATTGGCAACATATGCATCTCGCTGTATTGAAAATGAAATCCTCATGTATTTGCGCAGAACGAATAAATTAAAGACAGAGGTTTCCTTTGATGAACCACTGAATATTGATTGGGATGGCAATGAACTCCTATTATCGGATGTGCTTGGGACGGAAGAGGATATTATTACAAAAAGTATTGAATCGAATGTTGATAAATCACTGTTAAAATCAGCATTGGGTAAATTAAATGCCCGTGAAAAACAGATTATGGAATTACGCTTTGGACTAATTGGTGATGATGAAAAAACGCAGAAAGACGTAGCTGATATGCTGGGAATTTCCCAGTCTTATATTTCCCGTTTAGAGAAGAAAATTATTCGGAGGTTAAAAAAAGAATTTAATAAAATGGTTTAGCTTGATATATCAATTATTCTCCGCATAACATTGCTTTTTTTACAATTTTTCCCTGAATAAAAACTCTCCCCGGGGAGATACTGTCCTTGAACAGCATCTAAGATTGGGGAGGTTTTCGGGAATGACAAGACATAAAGTTGAAATATGCGGGGTTGATACATCAAAACTTCCAGTACTTAAAAATGATGAAATGAAAAAATTATTTATTCGAATGCAAGAAGAAAATGATATAACAGCCCGGGAAGAATTAGTGAATGGCAATTTGCGTCTTGTTCTCAGTGTCATTCAACGATTTAATAATCGCGGTGAATATGTTGATGATTTATTTCAGGTTGGGTGTATTGGTTTAATGAAATCTATTGATAATTTTGATTTATCGCATAATGTACGTTTTTCTACCTATGCTGTTCCAATGATTATTGGTGAGATTAGAAGGTATTTACGGGATAATAATCCTATTCGTGTATCCAGATCTTTACGGGATATTGCTTACCGGGCTCTGCAGGTCAGAGAGCAATTAATCAGTAAAACATCCAAAGATCCATCTCCCGCTGAAATAGCGAAAGAAATGGGAGTAGAGCAGGCTGAGATAGTCTTTGCACTGGATGCGATTCAAGATCCTGTTTCACTTTTTGAGCCAATTTACAATGATGGCGGCGACCCTATTTTTGTAATGGATCAGCTAAGCGATGATAAGGATAAAGATTCATCATGGGTAGATAAGCTATCCTTGAAAGAAGGAATGCACAGGTTAAATGCAAGAGAAAAAATGATTTTAAATAAGCGCTTTTTTCAAGGAAAAACACAGATGGAAGTGGCTGATGAGATTGGAATCTCCCAGGCACAAGTGTCCAGACTTGAAAAAGGTGCTATCAACCAAATGAATAAGCAAATGTTTGAATGAATATAAGCCTTGCCCACAGCGGTAAGGCTTTTTTTTAGAAAGTATATAAAAATGCTGAAGACTAGACGGTCCAACGGTTTTCATGGGGTGAGTAATCGCAGCCCCAGAAATACACTACACTTTCCGTGGGCCCAGAGCTCATCTCCTCTAAAGAAGACTTAGCAATTGGCAAGCCGACAGTCGCAGACAAAGCTAAAGTCGCACTTATACCTGTGGTAGAAAAAAGAAGAGCACTTTTTTCTTGCGGAAGCATACAGGACGTATGTCAATTCGGTGCCTGAGACAGAACGTCGCGAACTTAACCGAACTTCCTTTTCCGTTTTGCGCGCATTCCCACAGGAGTCTCCGTATATTTCTTCTGGGACTGGGACTGCGATTACTCGTCCCATCAAAAAACTTCGCAGCGGACATCTCCTTAGCAAGAACAAGTGATTTTCTTGGTTTTTCTCATGCAAGTGAACCTCTGCATCACAAGAACATCTGGTTTTTATTTTCCATGAAAAAAAGCATGTTCCCATGCATAGGATAATAAGAGGGAGGGAGCTGGGATGGTGAAACTATCTGAATTGCAAATAAAAGAACTTATTGTTATGGACGATGGAACACGTTTAGGACATATTATAGACTTAGAGATAGATGGGAGAACTGGAAGGGTTATTGCAATTATTGCGGAAGGAAAAGGCAAAAAATCAGGAATGTTTGCTAAGGCAGGAGAGCTTTTTATTGCCTGGGAAAAAATTGTACGGATTGGAGAAGATGTTATCTTAGTGGAAAAAGTAAAAGGACCGGATCTCTATACAGAAGATTAAGGAGAAATTATCGATATAATGTGTTAAAATAAGACACAAAATTGATTTTAAAAAGATTGCTCAAAAAATTTAATGAAAATATAGTAATCAAAGGAATTTGAATTCATCATTAAAGCGAAAAGAGGGAAAGAGACATGGAGCCATTTAAGCTTAAAAGTGAGACAAGACTTCATTTATCTTCATTGGAGGAGGAAATTCCGGGTCTGATTGCAGGCTTTACAACAAAAAACGGTGGAGTAAGTGAGGGAGCCTACAGGCAATTAAATATGGGGCTCCATGTATTTGATGACGAAAAAAAGGTGTTGGAAAATCGGAGTATTCTAAGTCAGGAGCTTAATATCCCGCTTAACCGCTGGGCTTGCGGCGAACAGGTTCATGGAACAGAAATTCATCTGCTGGATATTGAAGATGCCGGAAAGGGCAGTATTTCATTTGATTCCAGTATATCTGGAGTCGATGGATTAATTACAAATGAAGCGGATCGTATACTTGCAACAGCTTTCTTTGCAGATTGTGTTCCGCTGTTTTTTGTAGATCCAACCACAAGGATAGCTGGCATTGCCCATGCCGGCTGGAAAGGGACTGTTGGACAGATTGCAGGGAAAATGGTTCAGGAATTGGAGCAGGCCGGAGCATCTGTAAAAGATCTGAAGGTTGCAGTTGGTCCGAGTATCTCCAAAGAAAGCTACGTTGTTGATGATACCGTACTATCTCATCTTAGTGAGGACCAAAAACAAAAATTCACCGAAGAAGTATCACCAAATCAATATTTAATTGACTTAAAAGAGCTAAATGTCGATATTCTTGTACAATCTGGTGTCTTTCGTCATAATATAGAGATAACAAAATATTGTACTTTCCAAGATGAGACGATATTCTTCTCTCATCGTCGTGATAAAGGAAAAACAGGAAGAATGCTGGGGTTTATTGGCTTTGAGAAACAGAAGAAGTAATGGAGGAGTAGAATGGTTGCTGTAAGTGAAAATCTTATTAAAATTCAAGCAGATATAGAGCAGGCTGCGGAGAGAGCTGGCAGAAATAAAGAAGATATTAATATTATCGCTGTAACAAAATATGTTACAATAGAACGAGCAAAAGAAGCATTATCTGCCGGGGTAACCAACCTTGGTGAAAATAGAAATGAAGGATTTTTAGCGAAATTTGAAGAGATTGGGGAAAGTGCCACATGGCACTTTATTGGATCATTGCAATCCAGAAAAGTAAAAGATATTCTTCATCATATTGATTATATTCATTCACTAGATAGAAAATCTTTGGCAAAAGAAATTAATAAGCGGAGCCAGAAAACAGTTTCCTGTTTTGTTCAGGTTAACGTAAGCGGTGAGGAATCGAAGCATGGATTAGCTGAAGACAAAGTGGAACCCTTTATAAAAGAATTGGCTCTTTTTAAGAATATCCGCGTTGTCGGCTTGATGACAATGGCTCCGCATGTTGATAATCCGGAAGAGGCCCGTCCGCTGTTTAAAAAATTACGGCTGCTGCGCGATTACATCCAGAGCCTGCATTTAGACTATGCACCATGCGAATACTTATCTATGGGAATGAGTAATGACTATAAAGTTGCTGTAGAAGAAGGCGCTACACATATCCGTATAGGGACAAAACTGGTTGGCAAAGAACTTTAAAGTGAGGTGTAGAGAATGAGCTTTAAAAAGAAGCTTAAGAATTATTTCACTCTGGATGATGAATATGAGTATGAATATGTAGAAAATGAACAAGAAGAAGAACCCCCTCATACTCAGGAAAAAACAGCAGCGAGTAAAAATGTTGTGAACCTTTCCAGTATACAAAATACGAGTTCAAAGGTTGTCCTGGCAGAACCAAGAAATTATAATGAAGCTCAGGACATAGCAGATAACATTGTGAACAGACGTGCTGTGATTATTAATTTGCAGCGGGTGGATCATCAGCAGGCAAAGCGTATTGTTGATTTTCTGAGTGGAACGGTCTATGCCGTAAAAGGGGATATTCAGAAATTAGGTTCTGAAACATTCCTATGTACACCAGACAATGTGGAGATTACTGGAAGCATTTCTGAAATGTTGTATGAACAGGAAGATTATGATAAAGGATGGTAGCAGCAGATGTTGGCACAAATCGTTTCAATAATAAGTTTTGCTTTAAGCATTTACAGCTTTGCACTGATAGCATATATTTTAATGTCCTGGTTTCCGGGAGCAAGGGAGTCACAATTTGGGGAAATGCTAGGGAAAATTTGTGAGCCTTATTTAGAGATTTTTCGTAAATTTATTCCGCCGCTTGGTATGATTGACTTTTCACCAATTGTTGCTATACTCTTGCTGCAGTTTGCAAGACAGGGCTTTATGCAATTTGCAATGATGTTTTAGGATTCAGAGAAAGGGATGACCATGGAAGTTTATCAGCATTTTCGAAAAGAAGAACAGCCTTTTATAGATCAGGTCCTCTCCTGGAAAGACCAGGTGGAGCGGTCTTATATTCCGAAGCTGACTGATTTTTTGGATCCTCGTGAGCAGGAAATTGTACAGATGCTTTTAGGAACCAGCCAAGATGAACTGCAAACAGAAGCCTTTGGCGGGTCAGAATACAGCGAACGGAAAAGGATAGTTATTGCGCCTGTTTATGAAACCATTACAAAGGATATGTTTCAAATTCAACTTCTAGAAGCGGTTTATCCAGAGAAATTTGTAAGTCTGGAGCATCGTGATGTAATGGGGGCTTTTTTATCACAAGGTGTAAAGCGTAAAAAACTTGGAGATATTACGGCAGCAGATGGGAAAATTCATTTGCTGGCAGCAGGAGAGGTCGTTCCGTTTATTCAGATGAATTTGACCTCAATCAAAAAATCCCGTATCTCCTTTAAGGAACAATCCCTTGAATCTCTGGCTGTCAAAAAAGAAAATTGGAAAGAGTATGATAAAACAATCTCTTCCCTGCGATTAGATACAGTGATTAAAGAGATATATGGATTATCCCGAAAAGATGCAGCTGCACTTATTCAAAAACTGCTTGTAAAAGTAAATTATCGGGTAGTGGATGATGTGAAATTCCAACTACAGGAAGGAGATATGCTTTCTGTACGTGGAAAAGGCAGAAGCAAAATAGTTGAAATACGCGGGAGATCGAAGAAAGACAAAATTAAAATGACGGCTGCAATTTTACAATAAGTGCTGGCATTTACGCTGGAATTATTGAATAATAAAGAGAGAAATTGACAGCTTGGAACCGATTAGGGAGGTGGAGATGGTGGCATTATCACCATTAGATATTCATAATAAAGAATTTGCAAGAGGATTCCGGGGCTATGATGAAGATGAAGTTAATAAATTCCTTGATCAAGTAATGAAGGATTATGAAATTGTTATCCGTGAAAGAGATGAATTAGATCAAAAGGCAAAAGAGCTTCAAGAGCGATTAGGGCATTTTACAAACATTGAAGAAACGCTAAACAAATCTATTCTTGTTGCCCAGGAAACAGCAGAGGATATTAAAGGCAGCGCGCAAAAAGAAGCAAAATTAATTATGAAAGAAGCAGAAAAAAATGCCGACCGAATTGTAAATGAAGCATTAAGTAAAGCACGGAAAATTTCACTTGATGTAGAAGAATTGAAAAAACAAGCGAAGGTATTCCGTTCAAGAATGCGCATGCTGGTCCAGGCACAATTGGAAATGCTGGGTACAGATGATTGGCAAGAATTATTTGATACTGAAGTAGATGAAGACTTGGAACTGATGGAGCATGAATCATAAAGGCTTGACTTAGGATTGTATATTACATATAATTCATACAAGTATAATGTTTTTTTGACACTTATTTTACATTAAAAAAATCATGATGTTTATAGGAATACAATGAAAGAGAAAGTATAGAAGAATATTCTGTATAAGCGAGTCAGGGATGGTGTAAGCCTGATACAGAAATCTTTTAGAAAATCACTCTGGAGTAGCTGTTATGAATACACGTAGTAACAGCCGACTGTCCACGTTACGGATTTCGAGTGAATTTAATGCCGGGCATTAAATTTATAAGGGTGGTACCGCGAGTCTTCTCGTCCCTTTAGGGATTAGAGGGCTCTTTTTGTATATAAATAATTATTTTTTAGGTCATAAAAATAACAGGAGGGAATATCTTGGAATATAAACAAACACTATTAATGCCAAAAACAGCGTTTCCTATGCGGGGAAATCTGCCAAATAAAGAACCTGAACGTCAAAAGAATTGGGAAGAAAGTAACCAGTATCAAAAAAGCTTAGAGCGTACAAAAGGAAGACCATTATTTATTTTACATGATGGGCCTCCGTATGCGAATGGAGATATTCATATTGGACATGCGCTTAATAAAATCCTGAAGGACTTTATTGTTCGGTATAAATCTATGACAGGCTATTATGCTCCGTATGTTCCCGGCTGGGATACACATGGATTGCCAATCGAGACTGCATTGACAAAGAAAAAGAAAGTAAAGCGCAAAGAGATGTCTGTTGCTGAATTCCGTAAGCTTTGTGAAGAATATGCACTTGGACAAATTGACAGTCAGCGTACGCAATTTAAAAAATTAGGAGTTCGCGGAGATTGGGATAATCCATATATTACGTTAACAAAGGATTATGAAGCTTCCCAAATTAAGGTATTTGGAGAAATGGCAAGAAAAGGCTATATTTATAAAGGTCTTAAGCCCGTATATTGGTCTCCTTCTTCGGAGTCTGCACTTGCAGAAGCAGAAATTGAATACCAGGATAAGCGCTCACCTTCTATCTATGTTTCTTTTGAAGTAACGGATGGTAAAGATGTACTTGATGGTGATGAGAAAATCATTATTTGGACAACTACTCCATGGACGCTTCCTGCTAACTTAGGGATCAGCCTGCATCCAGATTTAAGCTATGTTGTTGCCCAAGTAAATGATGAGAAGTATGTTTTAGCAGAAGCTCTGCTCGAAGATGTCAAAGAAGTATTAGGCTGGGAAGATGTAACTGTTGTGAAGAAGTTTAAAGGTCAGGAAGCTGACAGAGTAGAAGCGCGGCATCCATTCTATGATCGCAAATCGCTTGTCATGCTTGGAGAGCATGTTACAACTGATGCAGGTACAGGCTGTGTTCATACAGCTCCTGGGCACGGGGAAGATGACTTCTATGTTTGCCGTAAGTATGGTATCGATGCATTTTGTCCAGTCGATGAAAAAGGCGTGTTTACAAGTGAAGCGCCAGGATTTGAAGGACTATTCTATGATGATGCAAATAAAGTAATTACGGAAAAATTAGATGAAACTGGTTCCTTGTTAAAATTAGAGTTTATTACGCACTCTTATCCGCATGACTGGAGAACCAAGAAACCGACTATTTTCCGTGCGACGTCACAATGGTTTGCTTCCATCAAGGACTTTCGCCAAGAAATCCTTGATGAAATTAAGAATGTGAATTGGTATCCGCATTGGGGAGAAACAAGACTATATAATATGGTAAGAGATCGTGAAGACTGGTGTATTTCCAGACAGCGTGCTTGGGGCGTTCCTATCCCTGTCTTTTACGGGGAAGATGGTACACCGATTATTACAGATGAAACAATCTCTCATGTATCTGATCTTTTCCGAGAGCACGGTTCAAATATTTGGTTCGAAAGAGAAGCAGAGGATTTATTACCGGAAGGATTTACATCAGAGCATAGTCCAAACGGTAAATTTACAAAAGAAGTTGATATCATGGACGTATGGTTTGATTCAGGTTCATCCCATGAAGGTGTCCTTATGAACCGGCCGGAGCTTCAGCGTCCGGCAGATATCTATTTAGAAGGCAGCGATCAGTATCGCGGCTGGTTTAACTCATCATTATCTACATCTGTGGCAGTGACAGGGAAAGCACCATATAAAAATATCATCAGCCATGGTTTTGTACTTGATGGAAACGGCCGTAAGATGAGTAAATCATTGGGTAATGTTATTGTTCCTTCTAAAGTACAAAAACAATTAGGATCAGATATTTTAAGACTTTGGGTTGCAAGTGTTGATTATCAGGCAGATGTACGTATTTCTGATGATATTTTAAAACAAACATCTGAAAGCTATCGTAAAATCCGAAATACCTTCCGTTTCTTATTAGCGAATCTTGCAGATTTTGATCCTGCTAAAGACCGGGTGAAGGATGAAGACCTGCAGGAAGTAGACCGCTATATGCTTTATCGCCTGCAGCAAGTGTTAAAAGGCGCACGTGACAATTATGAGCACTTTGAGTTTGCACCGGTGATTAATCAGGTTCATAATTTCTGTGCAGTTGATTTAAGCTCCTTCTATTTAGATTTTGCGAAGGATATTCTATATATTGAAGCTGCTGACCATCCGCGTCGCCGCAGTATTCAGACAGGCTATTATGAAATCCTGACAACACTTGTGCAAGTCCTTGCTCCAATTATTCCTCATACAGCTGAGGAAGTATGGGAATACATTCCGGGAGTAGAAGCGGAAACCGTCCACTTTACTGATATTCCTGAACCGCGTAAGGTTGCAGATTCAGAAGGTATTGTCGGGAAATGGGATCACTTTATGGAAGTGAGAGACGATGTTCTGAAAGCTCTTGAAGAAGCCAGAGCAGAGAAGGTTATCGGGAAATCATTAGAAGCTAAAATCACATTAGCTCCTCTTGATGAAGAGACAAAGCAGGTGCTTGAAAATGTAGCTGATCTGCATCAGTACTTCATTGTTTCTGAAGCAGTTATTGCAAGTGAAAAAGGCATCGGAAAAGAATATGATTATGTAGAGGTTGCAGTTGAAAAGCATCCCGGCGAAACATGTGAACGCTGCTGGGTTGTTTCTGAAACAGTAGGTGAAGATAAAGACCACCCGACACTTTGTGCAAGATGTGCCAGTGTTGTAAAAGAAAATTATACAAATTAAAATACTAAAAAAAGTCAGTCTTGAAAATAGGGCTGGCTTTTTTTAGAATAAGAAAGTATAAAAAATGCTGGAGATAACCGCTCCGACGGGTTTGATGGAGGAGTAATCTTAGGCTCCAGAAATACACTCCGCTAGAATTAGTATAAATTCTTTGTAAGAAAGAAAAAGAAACATATTTTCACATAGATGGGAGTGAATGGAAGTCAACTCCTGTGGGAAAAGCAACCGGTGAAGACCTGATCAGGAAGCGGTTTTCTTCCGAGGAGGCTAAACGTTGTCCGCGGAAAGCGACTTCCTGGGACTGGGACTGCGATTACTCGTCCCATCGAAAACCGTCGCAGCGGACATCTCTTTGGCAAGAGCACTTTTCCCTATGGTTGTTTCTTGAAAATTACCAGCATAAAGGATAAGATAAAAAAGACTTCCTTAGATTGGAGAAATGAACATGTGGAGATACTATCTGATTGCACTTGTCTTAATTGGAATAGATCAATGGACAAAATGGCTTGTTGCTACGAAAATGGAAATAGGTGAATCAATACCAATTATTAATGATTTCTTCTATATTACCTCCCATCGTAATTCTGGAGCAGCATGGGGCATTTTAGAAGGACAAATGTGGCTATTTTATATCATAACAGTAATTGTTATTGCCGGATTAATATACTTTTTACATACACATGGAAAACAAGATTTCCTGATTGCTGCAGGAGCTGGTGTATTAATAGGAGGAGCGGTTGGGAATTTTATTGATCGCATTTTATTTCAAGAAGTGGTTGATTTTGCAAACTTCTATATTTTCAATTATAACTTTCCGATATTCAACGTTGCTGATGCTTCACTAACCATAGGAGTTATTATGGTAATCATTGCAATTATATTGGATGAAAGAAAGCGGGGCAAAGAGAAAAAATGACAGTAAACCAGCACACAGTAACGGAAACAGAGCATAAAAAAAGAGTTGATAAAATTCTCTCTGATTTACTGCATGAACATTCGCGTTCACAAATTCAAAGCTGGATTGAAGAAGGCAATGTAAAGGTGAATGGTGAAATAGTCAAGGCAAATCAAAAATGCCAATCAGGTGAAATGATTAGTTGGGAAATTCCAGAAACAAAGCCGCTTGTACTCGATCCGGAGAATATTCCTTTGGATATTGTCTACGAGGATGAGGACCTGCTGGTGATTAATAAAGAAAAAGGAATGGTTGTACATCCTTCTGCAGGACACCGTACAGGAACATTAGTACATGCGTTATTATACCATTGTACAGATCTGTCAGGTATTAATGGTGTGGAACGCCCGGGAATTGTGCACCGGATTGATATGGATACAAGCGGACTGTTAGTTGTAGCTAAAAATGATTTCGCACATCAGCATTTATCAAAACAGCTGCAGGAAAAACAGTTAAAAAGAATATACGAAGCAATTGTGCATGGAGAAATTGGTCATGAGACTGGATTGATTGATGCACCTATCGGCAGAGACCCGAAAGACCGTCAAAAAATGGGAGTTGTTGATAGTGGAAAACCAGCTGTTACACATTTCCGGGTGCTGGAACGCTTTCCTAAGTATACCTATGTTGAATGTCAGCTGGAGACGGGAAGAACACATCAAATACGTGTTCATATGCAATATATTGGTTTTCCGCTTGTGGGAGATCCTAAATATGGACAGCGTAAATCATTAGATGTACATGGTCAGGCTCTGCATGCGAAGCAAATTGCTTTTATACATCCAAGGACAGAGGAATGGATGGAATTTGAAGCTGCACCGCCTGCTGTCTTTACAGAGGCACTCGACCAAATCCGCAAAATGTATTGACAGATTCGTCACATTCTGACATACTAAATAAGAATAAATGAAGACCTTTAACAATAGTCCTGTGAGGCTAGGAAGGATACGTCAGCAAGTTTGCTTAAGGTATGCGTATGCCCTTTTCCATCAACAGGAAAAGGGCTTTTTTATACGGAAGGAGCGGAACCGGGATGAAGAAAAAAACAGAGATTCTTGATGCGGCTGCAATAAACAGAGCATTGACCAGAATGTCTCATGAGATTCTGGAAAAGAATAAAGGTGGAGAGAACCTTGTTTTAATTGGAATCAAAACAAGAGGCGTTCCGCTGGCGAAAATTATTCAGGAAAAAATAAAACAGATTGAATCGATTGATGTTCCTTTTGGTGAATTAGATATTACAATGTACCGGGATGATTTGGAGAAAAAAAGTAATCACGAGGATCCGCAAATCAATTCAGTTTCTATTGACATGGATATAACAAACAAGCAGGTAATCCTGATTGATGATGTTCTTTATACAGGCAGAACAGTCCGTGCGGCAATGGATGCAGTAATGGATGTCGGCAGACCGGCAACGATTCAGCTTGGTGCTTTAGTAGACCGTGGCCATCGTGAGCTGCCTATTCGGGCTGACTATGTGGGTAAGAATATTCCTACGGCTGAACAAGAAATAGTTGTTGTCCAGCTGAGTGAAGAAGACCAGATTGACCTTGTTTCTATTTATGAAAAGAATACATGATAACTTTTAATCAAATCCAGAGAGATTTGAAAGGTTGTTTAGTAAAGCGGATGCTTAATTAGGGCATTCGTCTAGCTCTCTGCAACCTTTGCAGGGAGTTTTTTTGTACAATTTTATAAAAAAATGATAGCAAAGAAGGGGAGATGGGACGTGAAACATTTTATTTCCATGCAGCAATTATCGGGAGAAACGATCAATCACATTCTTAAAGAAGCTGAATCGATAAGAAAGTCACCAATTACGATTAATAAACAGCTATTTGCTGCAAATCTATTCTTTGAACCCAGTACAAGAACAAAAATGAGTTTTGAAGTTGCCCAGAAAAAATTGGGACTGGAAATGTTAGATTTGCATACAGAAGCATCCAGTCTTGTAAAAGGAGAATCATTATATGATACATCCAAGACCTTTGAAGCTATTGGTGCAGATGTATTAATTGTCCGTCATCCTTCTGATTATTGGATAGATGAAATAGAAGAAGAAGGACAACTGCGTATCCCTGTTATTAACGCTGGTTCAGGGAAAGAAGAGCACCCTACACAATGTATGCTGGATTTATTAACTATGTACCAGGAATTCGGTAATGTGAAAAGGAGAAAGGTTGTTATCGCTGGGGATATAAAACATAGCCGTGTTGCCAGATCAAACGCACTGGCTCTGGAAAAATTAGGAGCAGATGTTTTCTTGAGCGCAGCACCGGGCTTTGAAGACGATTCTCTGCACTTCCCGTACATTACAATGGATGAGGCAGTCGAAATTGCAGATGTTGTTATGTTATTAAGAATCCAGCATGAGCGTCATATTCACAAGGCAGAGACCTTTGATTATCTTTCTCTCTATGGACTAACAAGGGAAAGAGCAGCAAAAATGAAGAAGCATGCCATTATTATGCACCCTGCCCCGATTAACAGAGGGGTAGAGATTGATACAAAGCTTGTAGAAAGTAAACAATCACGTATTTTTAAACAAATGGAAAATGGCGTCTATGTGAGAATGGCCATTTTAATGCATGTACTAAAAGAATGGGGGATTATTAATGAAAACGAAATTAACAAACGCCAAGCGCTTAACATCATCTAATGAACTGGTAAACTGTGAGATTTTAATCGAAGACGGCAAAATACGGGAAATAGCTTCTGAGATAACTGAACAGGCTGATCAAACCCTCGACGCAAAAAATAACCTTGTATCACCAGGTTTTATCGACGTACATATTCATTTACGTGAACCGGGTGGTGAATATAAAGAAACGATTGCAACGGGAACACAGTCTGCAGCGAGAGGCGGATTCACAACAGTTTGCTCTATGCCAAACACGAACCCGGTCCCTGATAATGCAGATACGTTAGACCAGCTGCTGCAAAAAATTAACGCAGATGGAGTAGTTCGCGTTCTTCCATATGCTTCCATCACTAAAGGTTTAAAAGGAGAAGAACGTACAAATATTAAAGAGCTGTTCGAACATGGCGCATTTGCTTTTACAGATGACGGAGTAGGTATTCAGACAGCTAATCAAATGTTTCAGGCAATGAAGGATGCAGCTGCATGCGGTGCAGCAATTGTTGCTCATTGTGAGGATAATTCCCTTGTTTATGGCGGGGTGACACATGATGGAGAAGTGAGCAAGAGGCTGAACCTTCCTGGAATTCCATCTTTAAGTGAATCTGTACAAATTGCCAGAGATGTATTATTAGCAGAAGCAGCTGATTGTCATTATCATGTATGCCATGTCAGCACAAAGGAATCTGTCCGTGTGATCCGTGATGCAAAAAAAGCAGGAATTAAAGTAACTGCAGAGGTTTCACCGCATCATCTGATTTTGAATGAAACAGATATTCTTGAAAATGATGCTAACTTCAAGATGAACCCGCCTTTAAGAGGAAGGGATGATCAAGCAGCACTGATTGAAGGGCTTTTAGATGGAACCCTTGATTTTATTGCGACAGACCATGCTCCTCATGGTGAAGAAGAAAAAGCAAATGGATTTTTAGAAGCTCCATTCGGTATCGTTGGATTAGAGACAGCTTTTCCATTGCTATACACACATTTAGTACAGAAAAATGTTTTAAACTTACATGAATTAATCGATAGAATGACAAAAAAACCGGCTGATGTTTTCGGACTTCCTTATGGAACAATGAAAGAAGGCGCTCCTGCGGACTTAACAATTGTTGATTTGGAAAAAACAGCTAAGATTGATCGTTATCAATTTGCATCTAAAGGGAAAAATACCCCTTTCCATGGCTGGGAGGTAACAGGATTCCCTGTCATAACAATTGTAGGCGGTAAAGTTGTATTTGAGGAGGGTAACCATGCGTAAACGTAATTTAATCCTGGAGGATGGAACAGTTTTTGAGGGATATGGCTTTGGAAGTGAAAATGTTTCTAAAGGAGAGATTGTTTTTAACACTGGTATGACGGGATATCAGGAGGTTATTACTGACCCAAGCTATTGCGGTCAATTTGTAACAATGACTTATCCTTTGATTGGGAACTACGGGATAAATCGGGATGACTTCGAAACAATTACACCTTTTATTCATGGGTTGATTGTTAAAGAATACAGTGAACAGCCTTCTAATTTCCGGAATGAAGAGACCATAGACAGCTTCTTGAAAGCTAATAATATCCCTGGTATTTCTGGAATTGACACAAGAAAATTAACGCGAATCATCCGGAAGCATGGAACGATGAAAGCAGCTATTGTGTCAGCGGAAGAAGATATAGAAAAAACAGTGGAAGAACTAAGAAATACAGAATTTCCAAGAGATCAAGTAAAGAGAACTTCTACTGGCAAGCCATATGTTGTTCCGGGGAGAGGACGTCGGGTTGTATTAGTAGATTTTGGTGCAAAGCATGGTATTCTGCGCGAGCTGACAAAACGCGATTGCCAAATTACAGTTGTTCCTTATAACTACAGTGCAGAGGATATTCTCCGCCTTCGTCCAGACGGGATTATGCTGACTAACGGCCCTGGAGATCCAAAGGATGTACCAGAGGCAATTGAAATGGTGAAAGGAATTCTTGGCAAGGTGCCGATATTTGGGATCTGCCTTGGGCATCAGCTTCTGTCGTTAGCCTGTGGAGCAGATACCGAAAAGATGAAGTTTGGACATCGAGGTGCGAATCATCCGGTAAAAGATTTAGAAAATGATAAAACGTACCTTACCTCTCAAAACCATAGTTATGCAGTGAATCCGGCTACGTTAAAAAATACGGAGCTTGAATTAACACAAATCGCAATCAATGATGGAACAGTAGAAGGTGTAAGACATACTATTTATCCTGCGTTCTCGGTGCAGTATCATCCAGAAGCATCTCCAGGACCAGAGGATACAAATTATTTGTTTGATGAATTTTTAGAGCTTATGAAGCAACAAGAGAAGAAGCAGGAGGTTCATATTAATGCCTAAACGTACTGATATTCAAAAAATTCTCGTAATTGGATCTGGTCCAATTGTTATCGGACAAGCAGCTGAGTTTGATTATTCTGGAACACAGGCTTGTCAAGCATTAAGAGAAGAAGGATACTATGTTATCCTGGCTAACTCTAACCCGGCAACGATCATGACCGATAATACGGTTGCAGATAAAGTATATATGGAACCTTTAACAGAAGAGTTTTTAACAAAAATTATTCGTAAAGAGCAGCCGGACGCTATTCTGCCTACGCTTGGCGGACAGACGGGCTTGAACCTTGCAATGGAGCTTGTACGAAAGGGAATTTTAGAAGATCATCATGTGCAACTCTTAGGAACAGCGCCAGAGTCCATTCAAAAGGCGGAGGATAGAGAGTTATTCCGTAACTTGATGAATGAATTAAATGAGCCGGTGCCTGAAAGTGAGATAGTACATACAGTGGACGAAGCTGTAGAATTTGCCAATTTAATTGGTTATCCATTGATTGTACGACCTGCATATACACTCGGCGGTACAGGCGGAGGAATGTGCTACAATGAGCAGGAACTTAGAGAAATTACACATAACGGCCTTGTGCTCTCTCCGGTTAACCAGTGCTTAATCGAGCGTAATATTGCCGGTTTTAAAGAGATTGAATATGAAGTAATGCGCGACCATAAGGACCAGGCCATTGTTGTTTGTAATATGGAAAATATCGATCCTGTCGGCATACATACAGGAGACTCTATTGTAGTTGCACCGTCACAGACATTAAGTGACCGTGAATATCATATGTTACGCAATGCTTCCTTAAAAATTATCCGTGCGCTAGAAATTGAAGGCGGCTGTAATGTCCAGCTGGCACTGGATCCGTACAGCTTCCAATACTATATAATTGAAGTAAACCCGCGTGTCAGCCGTTCATCTGCTCTGGCTTCCAAAGCAACAGGATATCCAATTGCAAAGATTGCAGCGAAAATCGCAGTCGGCTATACACTGGATGAAATAACAAATCCAATTACCGGTAAAACATATTCCATGTTCGAACCGGCATTAGACTATGTGGTAACGAAATTCCCGCGTTTTCCATTTGATAAATTTACCTCAGGCGACCGCCGTTTAGGGACGCAAATGAAAGCAACAGGAGAGGTTATGGCGATTGGCCGTAATCTGGAAGAATCATTACTTAAAGGTGTACGTTCGCTGGAAATGGGCACAGAGGAGCTTCACCTGGCAAAAGCGGTAGAATTAGATAAAGAAACATTGAATAAACGCTTGAAGCGTGCAGATGATGAACGAATTTTTCTTTTAGCTGAAGCCCTGCGCCGCGGTTATACTGTTGATGAAATCTTTGAAATGACAAAAATTGACCGCTTTTTCTTAAACAGCTTAAATAAAATTATTGAAACTGAAAAAACATTAAGTGAAAATAAAAATGATACAGCTGTGTTAAAACAAGCAAAACAATTAGGAATAGCTGATGCTCAAATTGCCCGAATCTGGAACACCTCTCTTGATGAGGTATACGCATTAAGAAAAGCAGAAAATATCTTCCCGGTTTATAAAATGGTAGACACGTGTGCAGCAGAATTCGAATCGGAAACACCATATTTCTACAGTACTTATGAAACGGAAAATGAATCAGAAGTATCTGAGCGTAAAAAAATCCTGGTGCTCGGCTCCGGCCCAATCCGAATTGGGCAAGGGATTGAGTTCGATTATGCAACTGTACATTCTGTCTTTGCGATTAAAGAGCTAGGCTATGAAGCGATTATTATGAATAATAACCCGGAAACGGTATCTACAGATTTTACTATTTCCGATAAGCTTTATTTTGAGCCGCTCACATTAGAGGATGTCATGCATGTAGTTGAACTGGAAAAACCAGAAGGCGTTATCGTACAATTCGGCGGACAGACAGCAATTAATCTTGCTGACGGATTGGAACGCCGCGGCGTAAAAATTTTAGGTACTGGTCTGGAAGCAATAGACCGGGCAGAAGATCGCGATAAATTTGAAATTTTACTGGATGAGCTTGATTTGCTTCGTCCACAAGGGAAAGCAGTACCGAAATTAGATCAGGCAATCGAAACAGCAAACCAAATCGGCTATCCAGTCCTTGTCCGTCCTTCTTATGTAATTGGCGGGAGCCGCATGGAAATTGTTTATAGCGAAAAAGAGCTGGAAAACTATTTAGCGAAGTCTGATAACATTGATTCAGCACATCCAATTTTAATTGACAAGTATCTGACAGGAATGGAAGCGGAAGTAGACGCAATTTGTGATGGAGAAACAACCATTGTTCCAGGAATTATGGAGCATATCGAACGTGCAGGTGTCCACTCTGGTGACTCTATGGCCGTATATCCGCCACAGCGTTTAAGTGAAGCTGTTAAAGAAAAATGTTTAGATGCAGCGGTGAAAATCTCACAAGCACTGAATGTGAAAGGTTTAATCAATATCCAGTTCATTATCCGTGATGAAGATGTTTACGTACTTGAAGTAAATCCAAGAGCGAGCAGAACAATTCCTTTCTTAAGTAAAATTACCGGTGTAACAATGGCAAACATTGCGACGAAATGTATCCTGGGTGAAAAATTAGCCGATATGGGCTATGAAACTGGCATTTTACCTGAGCAGGATCTTGTTTCAGTGAAAATTCCAGTATTCTCTTTTGAAAAGCTGCGCAGTGTGGATACGATTCTTGGACCAGAAATGAAATCTACCGGAGAAGCAATCGGCTATGATAAAACATTAGAAAAAGCATTGTATAAAGGACTTATTGCTTCCGGATTAAAAGTTCCGCAAGAAGGCGGCGTATTATTAACAGTTGCTGATAAAGACAAGGCAGAAATGCTGGAAGTAGCAGAACGATTCCATCAGCTTGGCTTTCTACTCTATGCAACACAGGGAACAGCAGCATATATCCGTGAAGAAGGAGACATTCCTGTTGTTGAGGTAGGCAAGGTCGGACTAGATGAACCGAATGTACTTTCTATCATCGAGGAAGGAAAAGTACAATTTGTTATTAATACACTTAATTCCGGGCAAAAGCCAAGATCAGACGGCTTTTTAATCCGTCGTGAAGCTGTAGAGCATGGTATCGCAAGTTTAACCAATCTAGATACTGTTAATGCGATTATTAACGTCATCGACTCTACCACATTTACTGCAAAACCAATCAGTCAGCAAAAGGTGACACCATGATGAAGAAAAGACATGAAATGAAGGTATTATCCGTTGAAACCATTGCTAAAGAAACGGTTGAAATGAAATTATACCAGCCAGAGGTCAGTCAACAAACGGTGCCAGGGCAATTCTTGCATCTGCTTGTTCCGGGCTTTACATTAAGAAGGCCTATCTCTATTGCAAAAGTAGACAGGCAAGAGGGGACAGTTACCATCTTATTCAAGATAGTTGGTGGTGGAACAAAAGCTTTAGCGACTTATCAGCCGGGAATGACCGTTGATGCGCTTGGACCAAATGGAAATGGCTTCTCTATAGATGATGTATCAGAAGGCGGGCGTGTACTGTTAATAGGTGGAGGAATTGGAATTCCCCCTATCTACCACCTTGCAAAACGCTTAAGTGAAAAAAATGTGGAGCTTGTTGCTGTGTTGGGATTTCAGTCAAAGGACTATGTCTTTTATGAAGAAGCATTTAAGAAAATAGCTGAAACATATGTGGTAACAAATGACGGTTCTTACGGACATCAGGGCTTTGTAACACATGTATTCCCTGAGGTCGGTGCATTTGATCAGTATTTCAGCTGTGGACCGCTGCCGATGCTGCGTGCAGTGACAACAGAGTTAAAAGACTCGAAAGGCAAGGTATCTCTGGAAGAAAGAATGGGCTGTGGTGTTGGTGCGTGTATGGCATGTGTATTGCCAACCGTGGATAACAACTATAAAAAAATTTGCAGTGATGGACCAGTATTTTCATCGCAGGAGGTTATCTTATGAACCTGGAGGTAAAGCTACCTGGACTAACGCTAAAAAATCCAATAATGCCGGCATCAGGCTGTTTTGGATTTGGCAAGGAGTACAGTGAATTTTATGATTTAAGCCGTTTAGGCGCCATTATCATGAAGGCAGCAACCCAATTTGAACGCTTTGGCAATCCTACGCCAAGGGTTGCAGAAACGTCATCTGGCATGTTAAATGCTATCGGTCTGCAAAATCCTGGAGTAGAGCGGATTATTGCAAATGAGGTTCCAAGACTTGCAGAATATGATACTTCTATTATTGCAAATGTTGCAGGGAGCTCTTTAGAAGAATATATTTTTGTAGCCAGAGCATTTAACGAAACAAATGATGTGAATGCATTAGAATTAAATATATCCTGTCCGAATGTAAAAGAAGGCGGTATTCAGTTTGGGACAGATCCGGATATGGCTAAGAAGGTTACTGCAGCAGTAAAAGAAGCGAGTAATCTTCCTGTCTACGTAAAGCTGTCACCTAATGTGACAAATATTGCAGAAATGGCAAAAGCTGTAGAAGAAGCTGGAGCAGATGGATTATCAATGATTAATACACTGACTGGTATGAAGCTTCACCTGCCTACTGGAAAACCGCTAATTGCTAATCAGACAGGCGGATTATCCGGACCGGCGATTAAACCAATTGCTATCCGGATGATTTATGAAGTACGGCAGCAGGTATCTATCCCGATTATCGGCATGGGAGGAATCTCTACAGCGGAGGATGTTTTAGAATTTTTGCAGGCCGGTGCAGATGCAGTAGCAGTCGGTACAGCAAATTTCCAAAATCCTTTTGCCTGTGTAGACATTATTGATGCACTTCCAGAAACATTAATAAAATATCAATATACTTCGGTGCAAGATGTTATTGAAAGAAGGGGTGCAGTAGTATGAGCATCTATGTCGCATTAGATTTTCCAACGTGGGCAGATACGGAATGTTTTTTAAGAGAAAATGATTTAGCGGGAGTCCCCGTAAAGGTAGGGATGGAGCTTTTTTATCGTGAGGGTCCGGCAATTATTGAAAAGCTGCAGGCGGATAATCATCCAATCTTTCTTGATTTAAAGCTTCATGATATTCCAAATACGGTTCATCAGGCAATGAAAAATATTGCTCCTTTAAATGTGGATTTAGTAACAACACATGCGATCGGCGGAAAAGAAATGATCTACCAGGCAAAGCAGGGGCTGGCTGACTCATCGACAAAGCTGATGGCAGTGACTATCCTTACTTCAATGGATAACGACGTATTAGATCAGGAGCTTGGTTTACATGGGAATATTGAAGAGAACGTTATCCGCTTTGCATCTTTAGCAAAAGAAGCCGGGGCGGACGGGGTGGTCAGCTCTGTTCATGAGGTACCCGTGATAAAAAAACATTGCGGAAAGGATTTCTTATCAATAACACCCGGGATCCGTTTAGCAGATTCTTCCCAGGATGACCAGAAACGCGTGGCAACACCTGGAAAAGCAAAAGCACTTGGCAGTGATTTTCTTGTTGTCGGCAGAAGCATTACCAAAGCAGAAAATCCTAGAAAAGCATATGAACAAGTATTGAAGGAGTGGCAGCATGGAGAATAATGTAACAAAAGATTTATTAGCAATTGAGGCAGTACAATTAAATGTAGATAATTATTTCACATGGACATCCGGGTTAAAATCACCCATCTATTGTGACAATCGTTTAACCATGAGTTATCCTGCTGTCCGCAAAAAAATTGTTAAAGCATTTGCAGAAATGGTGAAAAATAGTGAAACAAAACCGGAAGTAATTGCCGGCTGTGCAACTGCCGGTATACCGCATGCTGCCTGGTTAGCGGAAGAATTGGATTTACCAATGGTATATGTACGTTCTAAACCAAAAGGACACGGAAAAGGCAATCAAATCGAGGGCGCATCTGTAGAAGGGAAAAAGGTACTCGTTATTGAGGATCTGATTTCCACCGGCGGATCCTCCATTCAATCTGCACAGGCACTGGAGCAGGAAGGTGCTGAAATTACTGCAGTATATTCCATTTTCACTTATGGGCTTCCAAGAGCAGAGGAAGCTTTTGCAGAGGCTGGTTTATTCTATCATTCTATTACTGGCTTTGATCAGTTATTAGAATTGCTTATAGAAGAAAACAAGCTTACAGAAACAGAAAAAGAAACCGTTCTTGCCTGGAGAAGTAAGTTATAAGATGAAAAAAGGATGTGAGGCCGGGGAGGCAGCATATCCTTTTTTCATTACTATTTTTCCCACATACTAATCCACTCATCAATGGCAAAGGAATGAATGTCATCTTCTTTTTTCTGTAAACGTATATACTTTTGCAGCTTTTTATCTGCCGTTTGTATAAAATGAATCACTTGCTGTTTTACTTCCACCGTATCCACCGTACGATTAAGCCAGTCTTGGAAAGGAAGTTCTTTTATCCGTATGTCATCCTGAATCAAAGTAAACTGGCATTTTGAAAAAAGTGCCTTCCATTCAGAAATCTTTTTGGCACGCTCATGACTTGGATCACGCATTTCTTCCAGCTGATTTAAAAATTGATCTTCTGCTTCATTCTCGGAAGCGACATTATCAACAAATAGACATTTTCCTCCAGGTTTTAAAACACGATATGCTTCATGAATAAACTTTTCAGGATGTGGAAAGTGGTGTGCTGCAATACGGCAGGTGACAATATCCATAGAATTATCAAGAAAAGGTAGTTCTTCGGCATCCGCGATAATAAATAAAATGTTGTCGTTTTCATTTATGCTGTTTCGGACATTTGATAACATTGCTGGTGTTAAATCTGTTGCAATAACTTGTTTGGCGGATGGAGCTAATGTTTTTGCGACCTGGCCTCCACCTGTAGCAATATCTAAAATAATTTGTTCTTTAGTTGGTTTTAACCAATCTGAAATTTTCTGTAGAGCTGCTGGATTACTGTGTGTACTGCTATTGACATAAGCATCTTCTCTTTTGGAGAATAACTCTTTGTTTAAAAGCTTCTTATCCATATAACATACTTCCTTCCGTTTCTCTATATAAAGTAAAGAAAATCTTCTTAATTAAATACTATATGCTATAATGAAATAAGTAAAATACTATATTTTAATCAAAAATGATAATTAATACTTATTGGAGGGTTTTCCTATGCGGATGGATGATTATGAAATCCTGTTAAAACTTTATGAAATTGGCACAATACGGGGAACAGCAAAAGCTATTCTCATTTCCCAGCCGGCAGTTACACAACGCTTAAAATACATGGAAAACTATTTTGGAGAAACGATATTTATACGGACATCAAAGCGATTATTACCAACCCCTGCCGGGGAACGGGTTATTCAGCATGCAAAAGAAATGGTGGAGAAGGAGCATCTATTTAAAAATCGTTTAGCAGAGACTGGAGAAGAAATACAGGGGACACTATCAATTGCTTGTTCTTCATTAATCAGTCAACGTTATCTGCCGGATATTTTAGGAGAATATACGGCTGCCTATCCAAAGGTAGCTGTTGATTTAGTAACGGGAATCAGTGAGGATATCAGAAAAAACCATAAGCAATATCATGTATGTATTATTCGCGGTGATAAATTAAAAGAGACTACATCAATGCATTTGTTTGATGATCCCCTTTATATTTTTGATACAGAACCTTTTCCGGAGCACGGTATAAAAGAAAGACCAATAATCTCTTTTAAAAGCGATGACAGCATGCATGAACTTGTCGACAGCTGGTTATTTGAACAGCAAAATTATATAAAACCGCAAAAAAAGATGACAGTGGATCAAATTGAAACCTGTAAACAATTTATGAAGCAGGGTATAGGAATGGCTGTACTACCAGGAAGTGTCTCGAATCATCTCAAAGAGCATTACCCATATATTCCTTTATTTTTAGAAAAAGAAGCAGTGACACGTGATACCTGGGTCTGTTTTCAAGAAGGAATCCGTCAGCTCCCGCAGGTTGATCATTTTCTTAATCTATTGGAGAACTATGATTTTATTGCAGATTAAAAATAGAGTAACTTTAGAAAAAAAGGTTTAAAGGAATGAAATAAAGGAAATAGTACCTTTAGATTAAATTATAAAGGAGCAGTGATTTCGATGAGTAACATTATTTTCAGTTCAAAAGCAACAGCACAAAATGGAAGAGACGGCCATGTGAAATCAGATGACGGGATTATTGATGTTAACTTAGTCAATCCGGCTGGCAGTAAATCAGGCGAAAAAGGCTCCAACCCAGAACAGCTCTTTGCCGCCGGTTATGCGGCATGTTATGATGGTGCACTTAATTTAATGGCATCCAATAAAGGTAAAAATATTACTTCAGAAACAACAGCAGAGGTTCATTTCATGAAAGATCCTTCAGATGATGGCTTTAAAATCGGAGCCACTCTCCATATTAAAATTGAAGGCGTCAGTCAGGAAGAAGCAGAAGACCTGGCAGAAGCAGCGCATCAATTTTGCCCATATTCGAAAGCCACAAGAGGCAATATTGAAGTAGAATTGAAACCGACAGCGGTTTAAAAAGCATATTACAAAAAACTCCAATCCTATGAGATTGGAGTTTTTTGTAATAAGAAGTACTTCCTATAAATAAAATGAAAAATCTTTTGCAGGAATTTTCATTGACTGATCTAATTAATAGTTCGTCATCCCCTGCTGCAAAGAAACCATTTCCTCCGCAAGAGCTTGAAGTCTTTCCAGCACACGTTCATCAATAATTTCATCACTATCCATATTAAAAGCACTATTATGAACAAAGACATTTCCCGATGGAACGAGACCTTTAAAATAAGACAGAATTGATCTTAGATGATATTCCATAACAAGAAAATGTTTGTCTGACCATCCAGTTGCAACCATACCTGTTACTTTACGTTTGAAGACAAATTCCGGCAAATGGTCCAGTAGATTTTTTAGCGCTCCTGATATGGATGCTTGATAAATCGGCGTACCAAAAACGAGAAAATCAGCAGATGAAATCTTTTTAACAATATTCCAGGTATCATCATTATAATCTGCTAAGGGAGCGCCATTAAAAAAGTCAATTTCATAATCCCTTATGTCGATTAATTCTGTTTTTAGGCTCGAATCGAAATGCCGGGCATGGACTAAGACCTGGTTAACTGCGATTGCAGTTTTGTCACCGGCGGGAGCACCTGATATTCCGACAAGTTTCATTTGTTTAACCCCTTTTCAAATCTTTTTATTTTACCCGTAATTGATCCACAATATCTTTTGCCGGTGTAACAAACAATGTTTTTTGGTTATCATATGTCACGTAACCAGGCTTCGAACCATTTGGCTTTTTAACGTGACGGATTAACGTATAATCTACCGGAACAGAGGAAGATTGCTGTGATTTGCTAAAGTAGGCAGCTAAAATAGCGGCCTCCTCTAAAGTTTTTTCACTCGGTTCTTTGTCCCGGATGATAACATGTGAACCGGGAATATCTTTTGTATGCAGCCACACATCATCACGGTGAGCCAGGCGCATTGTAGCATATTCATTCTGTTTGTTATTTTTACCGACTAAAATAGTTATGCCGTCAGAAGACTGGTAGGTTTCCGGCGCGGGCTTCTGCGGTTTTTTTGCTTTTTTAGAAGAACGCTGCTTGCGCAAGTATCCTTCTTCTCTGAGTTCCTCACGAATTTCTTCAATATCATCTGTACTTGCTACATCCAGTTGCTGCAGCAATTGATCAAAATAAGCAATTTCTTCATTGGTTCGTTTGATTTCCGTTTCCATAATTTTACGGGAATTTTTCAGCTTTTGATAGGTTTTAAAATAATTCTGTGCATTTGTACTTGGTGATTTATTTGGATTTAAAGGGATTGTTATTTCCTGCTGATCCGGATCATAATAATCTACGACTGAGATTTCTTTTTGATTCGGCTTTACCAGGTGCATATGTGCTGTTAAAAGCTCACCCATTTTTTGATAATGGTCTGCCCGTTCTGATTTTTCAACGGTTTGCCGATGCTTTTTCAGCTTCCGAACATTTTTATCCTGTTCATTTTTAATAAAACGATAGAGGTCCTTTGCTTGCTGCTTGACACGGTCCCGTTCAGCTTTTCCTGAATAAAATGCATCGAGCATTGTGTTGACTTCTTCAAATACAGTATCTGCCTTTTCATCTGGGAAAGCCAGCACATGAAAATCTTCCTTTGGTTCCTGATAAATAGCGGGCTGATAATTATTTCCCTGTAATTGTTTTTGCACATGAGAAAGCATATTCTCATAGTCCTGGTTGGACCCAAGATTGACACTTTCAATCATTTTTTTTGTAACAAATGGAGAAAAGCCTTCTAATAAACCGAGGAGATGCTTATCCATTTTACCTGCGTTAAAATCTAACTTTCTCACTATCGATGCACTGTCTGTATCTAAAATAGAAAATTTGTGCTGGTCAGGCGGCAATTGATAGGTCTGTCCGGGTAAAATTGTCCGGTGGCGATTTTGTGATAAAGAAACATGCTTCAGACTGTCAATAATATGTCCTTTTTCCTGATCTACTAAAATAAGATTACTGTGCTTACCCATCAGCTCCATAATTAATTGTTTATAACTGATGTCACCTATTTCATTACGGGTTCGGATAGTAAATGTCACAATCCGTTCCATCCCTTTTTGCTCAATCCTTTCAATAACACTCCCGGCCAAGTGCTTTCTTAGCACCATACAAAACATAGGAGGCTCTTTTGGATTTGTATAAGAATCATTTGTTATATGAAATCGGGCATACGTAGGGTGGACAGAAAAAAGCAGACTGTGATTTATAGATTGACTGCGGACTGTCATGACAATCTCTGTTTCTGATGGCTGATAGATTTTATTAATTTTTCCTCTTTCTAATTTTGCTGCTAATTCTTCCGTAACCGCTCTTGTTACAATACCGTCAAATGGCATATGTGATCACCTCATCGGCAATTATAGCATCTTTTTAGAAGTTCGGGCATAGAAATGGATTAAGTGCTTGTACAATTCATGTCTGCCGGAGGAATGTATAATGAAATGGTATCAGCTCAATCAAAAAAAATTAGAAGAGACATTGCAGGTAAAAGCAGATGTCGGGTTAGGGGAGAAGCAGGTTGCGAAAAGACGTCAGCAGTATGGTGAAAATGTTTTAGCAGCGAAGAAAAAAATACCCGGATGGATTTTATTCCTAAAACAATTCCAGGATTTTATGGTATTAATTTTATTAGCTGCAACGTTAATTGCTGGATTATTAGGAGAGTATATTGATGCAATAGCTATTATGGTTATTGTATTAATTAATGGGATTATCGGCTATTTTCAAGAACAAAAAGCAGAAAATTCGTTGGAAAAACTGAAAGAGCTGTCTGCCCCGATAGCCAGCGTAAAACGGGACGGGCAATGGGTGAAGATTCCATCGAAAGAGGTCGTTGTAGGGGATGTCGTCAGATTTGCAAGCGGGGATAGAATTCCAGCAGATGTCAGAGTCATTCAAACAACCAGTTTGGAAACGGAAGAATCCGCTTTGACAGGAGAATCACTTCCTGTTGCTAAACATACAAAAGAAATCAGAATGGATGGTTTAGAAGCACAGGATCAAGTAAATATGGCCTTTATGGGGACACTTGTTACACGTGGATCAGGAGAGGGTATTGTTGTCGGTACAGGAATGAAAACTGTAATGGGACAGATTGCTACATTGCTTGATAATACCAAAAAGACCATTACACCACTGGAAATGAAATTGGCGGAGTTAGGGAAAATATTAATTGTTGTTGCCTTATTCTTGACGATACTTGTTGTCGGAGCTGGTATTTTCCAAGGGCATCCTATGTATGAAATGTTTTTAGCAGGTATATCTTTGGCAGTAGCCGCTATTCCTGAAGGTTTGCCGGCTATTGTTACAGTTGCATTGTCTCTTGGTGTTCAGAGAATGATTAAAAAGAAGGCAATTGTAAGAAAGCTTTCGGCAGTAGAGACATTAGGATGCGCTTCAGTTATTTGCTCGGATAAAACAGGGACAATGACCGAAAACCAAATGACTGTAAAGGAAATATATATAAACGGAAAAACTTTATATGTCACGGGTGATGGATATCAGACTCAAGGGGACTTTCTATACAATCAAAAAAAGATAGAAGATACTCATTCAAGTTTGAAATCGATGCTGCTCTATGGGATGCTTTGTAATCATGCATCTATTTCTTTGAAAAAAGGAAAAAACGTTGTAGATGGAGATCCGACAGATGGCGCGCTGCTCGTTGCTGCGTATAAATATGGCTTCCATGAAAATGATAAGCAGCCTTTTCGGATTGTGAAAGAAATACCATTTGATTCCAATCGGAAACGGATGAGTATTGTCATAGAAGATGAAAACGGAATGCGCTTATTAATTACAAAAGGGGCACCTGATATTTTACTTCCAAAATCTTCCTACATTCAAACCGAGGATGGGAAGACTGTTTTAACAAAAGAACAGAGTAAAAAAACGGAGCAGGCAATGGTATCTATGGCTGAAAAGGCACTTCGTACTATTGCGATTGGTTTTCGGGTATTATCTTCCTCTGATTCACTGGATTCTGCATTATTGGAAGAGGATTTGACGTTAATTGGCTTATACGGGCTGATGGATCCCCCGAGAAAAGAAGTAAAAGCAGCTGTTCGTGAATGTAAAGAAGCAGGAATTAAAACCGTTATGATAACTGGCGACCATGCACATACAGCCAAAGCTATTGCTAATCATTTAGAGATTCTTCCAGAGAGAGGGAAGGTACTGGAAGGAAAAGAATTAACACAAATGTCAGATGCTGAATTGGTGGATAAGATTGAAGAAACGTACGTTTTTGCACGTGTAACACCAGAGCATAAACTTCGTATTGTAAATGCCTTCCAGGAAAAAGGACATATTGTTGCGATGACAGGGGATGGCGTGAATGATGCACCTGCAATGAAAGCAAGTGATATAGGGATTGCAATGGGGATAAGCGGGACGGACGTAACGAAAGAAGCTTCATCTCTTGTTTTAATGGATGATAACTTTGCGACAATCAAATCTGCTATTCAAGAAGGCAGAAATATTTATGAAAATATTCGTAAGTTTATCCGCTACCTGTTGGCTTCCAATGTTGGAGAAATTCTAGTGATGCTTTTTGCCATGCTGCTTGGTCTGCCGCTGCCGTTGGTGCCAGTGCAAATTCTATGGGTGAATTTAGTGACGGACGGGCTGCCGGCAATGGCATTAGGTGTGGATCAGGCTGAGGAGGACGTGATGAAACGGGGTCCTCGAAATCCACGTGAAGGAATTTTCTCCCGCGGACTTGGCTATAAGATTATCAGCAGGGGAATATTAATAGGGGTTGTAACTTTAATTGCATTTATTGTTGCCTACCAAAATGACCCAAGTAATCTTGTCTATGCTCAGACCATCGCTTTTTCAACTCTTGTTGTGGCACAATTAATTCATGTGTTTGATTGCCGGAGTGAGAAATCAATTTTTGCTAGAAATTTATTTGAAAACCGTTATCTTATTTTAGCTGTACTATCATCGATGCTGTTGCTATTAGTCGTTATTTACTTCCCGCCGCTCCAGCCGATTTTCCATACAGTAACCTTGTCAGCAATTGATTGGCTGCTTATTGTCGGACTGGGAGCATTGCCAACCGTTTTATTTGGATTTACTAAAAAATAAAGAACCAACACCAAAATTTAATAGGTGTAATTATGACCCATTGTAACCGCGGATGAAAAACACTACGCTTTCCTGCAGGAGCCTCCGTGTTTTTCATCCGCTAACTAGTGTTACAAATATAATTGGCAGCTTATAGTAACCATTGGTTTAGGTGAAGGGCCAATATGAAAACAAAATAAAGGTTCATTGTAAAATAGAATGAAACAGCTATTCCATCCATGCGGTATCATTTTCAGCAGATTGGGATAGCTGTTTTATTTATATAACTCAACTTTCGCACATTACAAATAACTTGCTTGTCATAGTGATAGGTGTTGAGTGTTCCGTCCATC
This sequence comes from Oceanobacillus sp. FSL W8-0428, assembly GCF_038004405.1. NCBI lineage: Bacteria > Bacillati > Bacillota > Bacilli > Caryophanales > Bacillaceae > Oceanobacillus > Oceanobacillus sp. FSL W8-0428. The sequence goes on along the minus strand of NZ_JBBORB010000001.1, from coordinate 4,427,488 downwards.
TATCTCTTGATAAAGCATAAACTCTATCTAGAAAGAAGGTAACGTGTAAGGCACCGCCTCCGCTAGAAGGAGATACCATACTGTTTAATACAACTGAACAAAAAGCGATTATTTCATCCAACTCCATCAGGCGATATACACAAACTTCCTTTCAATAAAAAGATGATTTAACAACATGCAAGCGGGATATTGAAGAACATGTTCATTCTGGAATAGGAAGGTATAGACGCTTGCTCTTAGGTGCGAAAGTTGAATTGTTTAATTTAACCTATATAGAAAGAATTTCATAACATGGATAAACAAGCAATACAAAGCCCGAAGACATCACTCTATTTTCCTATTTCTTGGTTTAGCTCTTGTAACAAAAAAGTTTATAGTATAAAATTCAATAAAGATACAGTATAATGGTACTATTATAGATAGAGAAGAAATGCTAGGGGGAAAAAAATTGAATTTAAGTTTAATAAACATTGGCTTTGGTAATGTTGTTTCCGCAAACCGCATTATTTCTATCGTGTCTCCGGAATCAGCACCAGTGAAAAGAATTATTACCGTAGCCAGAGATAATAATAAATTAGTGGATGCAACATATGGACGACGTACCAGAGCTGTTATAATAACAGATAGCGATCATGTTGTATTATCTGCAGTGCAGCCTGAAACGGTAGGCCAACGGCTTGTTACCAACGATGAAATTGCAGACGAATAACGAAGCTGGAAATTAGGAGGAAATGGTTTGATTAAAGAGAAAGGCATTTTATTCATTTTATCCGGCCCATCAGGTGTCGGGAAGGGTACAGTACGCAAAAAATTATTTGAGGAAGAAATGGATCTTCAATATTCTATTTCCATGACCACCAGAGATAAAAGAACTGGTGAAGTTGATGGTGTCGATTACTTCTATAAATCGCGGGAAGAATTTGAAAAGCTGATTGAAGAAGGAGAGCTTTTAGAATACGCTCAATATGTAAATAATTATTACGGGACTCCCAGACAATATGTAGAGGAAACCATTGAAAAAGGATTTGATGTTTTTCTTGAAATAGAGGTGCAGGGAGCGATGCAGGTGAAGAAAAATTTCCCTCAAGGTGTATTTATCTTCCTATTCCCTCCTAGTTTAGAAGAGTTGAAAAATCGTATCGTTAATCGTGGCACGGAATCGCAGGAACTCGTCCTTAACCGTCTGAAAGAAGCACGTAATGAAATAGAAATGATGGATGCTTATGATTATGTTGTTGTGAACGATAAGGTTGAGACAGCAGTAGACAAAGTAAAAGCAATTATTAAAAGTGAGCACTTAAAGCGTGAAAGAATCGCTAAACAATACAAGCAAATTTTGGAGGATGAGTTATCATGATGTTAGAACCTTCTATTGATTCATTGCAAACAAAAATTAAATCAAAGTACAGCCTAGTTACTTTATCAGCAAGAAGAGCCAGGGAACTGAGTGAAACAAATGATGTTTTAGTAGAACATCCAAAATCACATAAATTTGTTGGGAAAGCATTGGAAGAAATTGAAGCTGGAAAACTGTATATTAAGAAATAAAACTTAAGATATCAAATTGAAAAGAGCCTTTGCACAGTGTGAAATTCTTTATACAAGAATTTTCGCGATGCAGAGGTTTTTCTTTTTGCGATGCTTCTTTTTTTCTTTTATTGGAGTTTTTCTACAAGCCTTTATTCGGCAGAAGAAGCTGATAATATGTTATAACTATGTATAGAGAAGATAAAAATACAGATTGGAATATGCCTCAAAATGAAGCGGGATAGATTAAGTTTTTTTATACAGCAGGCATACCCATCAAAAAATACACAGAGATTTAAATAAAGTGATTTTTAAAGTATAAATATGTGAAAAATAAACCAAAGAGAGGAAGTTTTTCCATGCTCAATCAGAAAAAAATACTTCTGGGAGTTTCTGGTGGTATTGCTGTTTATAAAGTGAGTGCTCTGGCAAGTAAATTGACGCAGCTTGGAGCAGAAGTGAAGGTTATTATGACAGAAAGTGCAACCGAATTTGTTACACCGTTAACCTTTCAAGCTTTGACGAGAAACCCGGTATATACGGATACCTTTGATGAAAAAAATCCAAAGAAAATAGCCCATATTGATTTAGCCGATTGGGCGGATATTGCAATTATTGCACCGGCAACAGCAAATATTATTGCGAAATTAGTTCATGGACAAGCTGATGATATGCTCTCGACAACAATGCTGGCTACACAGGCAGACGTATATATTGCCCCGGCAATGAATGTTCATATGTATGGACATCCTGCTGTCATTCAAAATATGAAGCAGCTTGAAAAGTGGGGTTATCATTTCATCGAGCCGGGTGATGGTTATTTAGCCTGCGGATATGTTGGCAAAGGCCGCCTGGAGGAGCCGCAGGAAATTATCACTGCAATGGAACGTCATCAGCAGAAAGCACTTGATATGCAGGGGCAAAAAGTACTTATATCTGCCGGACCGACAAAGGAAATGATTGATCCGGTCCGTTTTTTTACGAACCGTTCCTCAGGAAAGATGGGCTTTGCCTTAGCTGAAGCAGCGGCTGAACGCGGTGCAGATGTTACGTTAGTTGCCGGACCAGTTACAATAGATGCACAGCACCCCGCTATTACGCGAATTGATGTGGTTTCTGCCGAGGAAATGTATCATGTGATGAACGACCAGTTTGCAGACAAGGATATTGTTATTAAGGCTGCTGCCGTAGCAGATTATCGCCCGAAAGAGGTACATACCTCAAAGATGAAAAAACAAGAGGGCGATGATGTCATCACTTTAGAACGAACAAAAGATATCCTGAAAAAACTTGGTGAAAGAAAAGAAAATCAATTTCTGGTTGGATTTGCTGCCGAAACAGATACCCCTATTGAATATGGATTAGGGAAGCTGAAAAAGAAAAATTTAGATGCTATCGTTGTCAATGATGTCAGCCACAAGGGTGCAGGATTTGAAGGGGACACGAATATTGTTACCTATATTAATAAAAAGGAATCTGTCACTGATTTGCAGCAGGCGACAAAAAAAGAGATAGCTGTACAGCTTTTAGACTGTATTTTACAAGATATGAAGGATGATTCCATTTGAAAATTGCAAGTGTCATAGTTGATGTTCCATCAAGTGCAACAAATCAAACATACGATTATCTGGTTCCAGAGAGATATCATGAAATAATTACTCCTGGTATGCGGGTCACTGTACCTTTTGGACCGCGGAAAATCATGGGATTTGTTGTACAGCTGAAGAATGAGACAAACTTAACAAAATTAAAAGAACTGCATGAGGTTTTAGATATCACACCTGTATTGACAGAAGAGCTGCTTCAGCTTGGCAAATCTGTAGCAAAAAAAACGCTTAGCCTGTATATTACTGTGTTTCAGACAATGCTGCCTCAAGTATTAAAATCACAGTATACAAAAGATTTAGTTCGAGAGACAGATGAATTCCTCAGTCCTGAATTAGAAGATTTATTTGCAGGAAGAGAGTCGATACCCTTCGAAGAATTTACAGCATCTTCTATCAGCTATTATTATTTACAAAAACAAATAGAAGCAGGGCATATCACTATTTATTATCATGTGAAGTCGAGAATTACAAAAAAAAAGCAGACAATGGTCCAGTTAGATGTTTCAGAAATGCATGCTATGGAGGCACTGGAGGATTTATCGAAGCAAGCAAAGAAACAAAAAGAGCTAATCCAATATTTTATAGAAAATTCGGAGCCGATTGAACAGGCGAAATTAATTCAAATCATGGGCACCTCATCACAGACTGTTAAAGCATTAGTGTCAAAAGGGATTGTTAAGACATTTCAACAGGAGGTATTCCGCGATCCCTATAAAAATCAGTCTATTGAACAAACAGAAGCCTTCGAGCTTACGGATGAACAGGCTGCTGCTATGGATCCAATTATCGCATCTATAGATGAAAAAGAGGATAATGTATTTCTATTGCACGGTGTGACCGGAAGCGGTAAAACAGAAATATATTTACAATCTATTCAGCATGTGATTTCAAAAGGGCAGGAGGCCATCGTTCTTGTCCCGGAAATTTCGTTAACACCGCAAATGGTCCGCCGCTTTAAAGGCCGCTTTGGGTCAAATGTAGCTGTAATGCATAGTGGGCTTTCCGCTGGAGAAAAATATGATGAATGGAGAAAAATTCAGCAGAAACAGGTTCAAGTTGTTGTTGGAGCTCGTTCAGCGATATTTGCTCCATTCTCCAACATAGGTATTTTTATTATTGATGAAGAGCATGAAACAACATATAAGCAGGAGGATCAGCCAAGGTATCATGCCCGGGATGTAGCGATTGAACGGGCGAATAGTCATCATTGCCCCGTAGTGCTGGGCAGTGCGACTCCTTCTTTAGAAAGCTTTGCCAGAGCTAAAAAGGGAGTTTACAAGCTTTTAACGCTCAGCCACCGTACAAATTATCAGCAAATGCCAAGTGTAGAGATTGTTGATATGCGCAAAGAGCTGCATGCAGGAAACCGGACAATGTTCTCTGCCTCTCTGATGGAGAATATGAAGGCTTGTATAGAACGAGGAGAACAAATTGTCCTGCTGCTGAACCGCAGAGGCTATTCCACATTTGTGATGTGCCGTGATTGCGGGCACGTATCTGAATGTCCACATTGTGACATTGCTTTAACCTATCACAAGAACAGCCATCGACTTAAATGTCATTATTGCTCTTATGAACAGGCAGTTCCTGAAAGCTGTCCATCCTGCGGGAGTGATTCTATCCGGTATTTTGGAACAGGGACGCAAAAGGTAGAAGAATCCTTGGCAAAGCTTTTACCGGAAGCCCGTGTGATTCGAATGGACGTGGATACAACCAGAAAAAAAGGAGCACATGAAAAATTATTAAAACAGTTTTCTGAGAAGAAAGCTGATATTTTATTAGGGACGCAAATGATTGCAAAAGGTCTTGATTTTAAGGATGTCACCTTAGTCGGCGTTCTATCTGCAGATTCGATGCTGCATCTTCCTGATTTCCGTGCTTCGGAGCGTACTTTTCAATTATTGACACAAGTGAGTGGAAGAGCAGGAAGACATGAGCTTACAGGAAATGTGATTGTTCAGACCTATACACCGGAGCATTATAGCGTGACCTACGCTGCAAAGCATAATTTTCTTGATTTTTATCAGCATGAAATGGCCGTTCGGAAAGCATTTCAATATCCACCGTTTGTATTTCTTGTGCTGATTACTGTGTCACATGAAAATCATGTGCGGGCAGTCCAGGTTACAGGAGAGATTGTTAAGCAGCTTAGTGAGGTTGTATCTCCGGGTACAACTATCATGGGACCAACGCCTTCTACTATTGCACGGATAAAAGATAGATATCGATACCAGTGCATGATAAAATACAAGAATGAACCGGAATTAATAAGTTATTTAGAGCATATTCAATCGGCTTATGCTGATGAGATTCGAAAACAATCTTTGCAGCTGTTTATTGATATGCAGCCCTATTACATGATGTAAGGAAATGAGGTAAGTATGATGAAACGGATCGTTTTTATGGGGACGCCGGATTTTGCTGTCCCTGTTTTACAAAAAATAATTGAAAATAAATATGATGTAGTTCTTGTTGTTACGCAGCCGGACAGACCTAAAGGAAGAAAGAAAATCATTACTCCTCCACCGGTTAAGGTGGAAGCTTTAAAGCATGGGATAGAAGTATTTCAGCCAGAAAAGCTAAAGAATGATTTCCAAGCACTTGCAGATGCCAAACCGGATTTGATTATCACTGCAGCTTATGGGCAAATTCTTCCTAAAGAAGTGCTTAAGATAGCACCTTTTGGGGCAATCAATGTCCATGCTTCCCTGCTTCCTGAGCTGCGTGGCGGCGCACCAATTCATTATTCTATTATACAGGGTAAGAATAAAACAGGAGTAACGATTATGTATATGGCAGAAAAATTAGATGCAGGTGATATCCTTACTCAGGTGGAGGTAGAGATAGAAGACACAGATCATGTTGGTACACTGCATGATAAGCTGGCCACCGCCGGTTCAGACTTGCTGATTGAAACATTGCCTGACTTATTTGCAGATAAAATAACACCAAAAAAGCAAGAGGACGAATTAGCAACCTTTGCATCAAATATAAAACGTGAGCAGGAAAAAATTGACTGGGATAGACCAGCAGGTGAGATTTACAATCAAATAAGAGGGCTTCACCCCTGGCCGGTTGCATTTACAACCTATGAAGATAAAGTAATGAAAATCTGGTGGGGAGAAGAAGTTTCTGAGTCAAATTCAACAAGCCCGGCAGGTGAAATTATAGCCAAGGATAGTGAATCCTTTACTGTTCAGTGCGGGAAACAAACAAGTATTAAAATAAAAGAAATTCAACCTGCCGGAAAGAAACGTATGAAAGTAAAAGATTACTTACAGGCTTCACAGGACAGGATTCAAATTGGTGTAATACTAGGAGAATAATATAATTATGAAATATCAATTGAGACAAACAATGCTCGACATTCTTATTCGGATTGAAAAAGATAAAGGTTTCAGCAATCTGCTTTTAAATCATGAATTACAGCAAAAGGATTTGAACGAAAAGGATAAAAGATTACTGACAGAGGTTGTTTATGGAACTGTACAGAATCAAATAACGATTGATTACTATATATCGCATTTTATGAAAAATAAAAAGAAATTAGATTTATGGGTAAAACAGCTTTTAAGAATGTCTGTTTACCAGATGGTTTATTTGGAAAAAGTTCCAGATCACGCAGTGGTTCATGAGTCTGTTGAAATTGCTAAAATCCGAGGACATAAGGGAATAGCTTCATTTGTAAATGGTATATTACGCAGCATTCGACGTAACGGTCTTCCAGATTTAACTTTAATAAAGGACCCTGTAGAGCGGATTTCGATAGAGACAAGCCATCCTGTATGGCTTGTTAAAAGATGGACAGAAATGTATGGCAAGGAGCGGACAGAAGCAATGTGCCGCGAGAATTTAAGGCATTTTCCAATGTCTATCCGGATTCAGCCTATGAAAATGGATCGTGAAGCTGTTATGGAGCAATTAGAAAAGCAAGGCTTTACTGTAACTGCATCACAGTTTTCACAGCAGGGCATTCTGATTCAAAAAGGAAATATATTTAAAACGAATCTGTTGCAGGAGGGATTTATAACCATACAGGATCAAAGCTCTATGCTTGCAGCAGAGTCCTTAAAGCTAAAGCCGGGTATGAAAGTGCTGGATACTTGCAGTGCTCCAGGTGGAAAAGCTACGCACATTGCTGAAAAAATGGCGGATCAAGGTGAAATTCATGCCTATGATTTGCATAAGAAAAAAGTGAAATTGATAGAAGAAAAGGCAGCTGTATTGGATTTGCATGCTATATCTGCTTTTCAAGGCGATGCCAGGAACCTTTATGAGCAGTATGAAGAGGAGAGCTTTGACAGGATTCTTATCGACGCCCCTTGTTCAGGATTAGGTGTTATTAATGGGAAGCCTGAGATTAAGTATGAGAAGCGGGCGTCTGATATTGAACGGCTTGCAACGGTACAACTGGATATTATCCAGTCTGCAGCCAAACTGCTTAAGCCTGAGGGGCTGCTTATTTACAGTACTTGTACAGTTGATAAATTGGAGAATAATCAAGTTGTTCAAACATTTTTAGAAAATAATCCAGCTTTTAGCATAGATTTCTCGTTCAGGGAAGAGCTTTCCGAACCATTACAGCATGCTCCAGGCTGGTCGCCGGAAGGTTTACAGCTGTTTCCTCAGGATTTTCAGACAGATGGATTTTTCCTTACACGGATTAAGCGGAATAAGTGAGCAATTCTTATTAAGGAAAATCGGCCGTGAATACCAAGCTTCAAACGGATAGTGGATAATTTAAGCCCTTTTATAGTTAACGCATATGAAAGAAGTTTAAATATATTATTCAACTTGTACACTGCATAGTTTTATTATGCGGAAGATTGTGCAATAATTAAGGATAGAAATATTTATTCAAAAAATGAGAAATTCGTAATAACATTTTTATTGAAAAGCACTTAATAACAAAGTAATAATAAATGTTTGAAAAGGATATATTTGGATCTGTAAAGGGGGGAGCAGCTCTTGGAAGGGCTTTTCTTAACGCATTGCGGCCAAGTTCGCAACCATAATGAAGATGCAGGCGGTATTTTTGAAAATAAAACCAGCCAGCCCATTGCGATTATAGCTGATGGCATGGGTGGTCACAAAGCCGGGGATGTAGCAAGTATGCTGGCTGTGGAAAATATGAAAAAAAGATGGGAAGAAACAGAAACAGTTCAAAATCCAAACGATATTGAACAATGGCTTCAAAATATAATAAAAGAAACGAATGAGCAAATTTTTCGGAAATCTCAAGAAAACAAACAACTGGAAGGAATGGGAACGACACTTGTTGCTGCAGTTATGTCAGGCAGTTCGCTTACCATTGCCCATATTGGAGACAGTCGTTTGTACATTGCCAGAGGCGAGCATGTTGAACAGGTGACGGAAGATCATTCCTTTGTTAATGAGCTTGTTAAAAGAGGCGAGATAACAGAGGGGGACGCTGAAGTTCACCCCTATAAAAATTATATTATCCGTGCGCTAGGAACAGAGGCTCAAGTGGATACAGACATAAAAACTCTGACATGGGATGCCGGAGATCGATTATTATTATGCTCAGATGGTTTATCTGATAAGCTGAGTCAAACTGAATTAGCACAATTTATTACAGCAGATAAAGGGATGAATGAGATAGGTCAAGAACTTATTGATTTAGCGAACGAGCGCGGTGGAGAAGATAATATTTCGCTTATATTAATAGCACATGACGGTTCAGACTCGGAGGCAGGTGAACCTGCATGAAAAAGGGACACTTATTAAATGACCGTTATAAAATCGAAAGAAAAATTGGCGGAGGAGGCATGGCGAATGTCTTCCTTGCCAGAGATACTATTCTTGACCGTGATGTAGCAGTTAAAGCATTGCGGACTGACTATATCCATGATCAGGAGTTTATTGCCCGTTTTGACCGTGAGGCACAATCTGCAAGCTCTCTTTCCCACCCGAATATTGTAAATATCTATGACGTGGGTGAGGAAGACCAAACACTGTATATGGTTATGGAATATGTGGAGGGAATGACTTTAAAGGAATATATCCAACAATTTGGACCAGTAGAGGTTCCACTTGCTCTGGATATTATGAAGCAGATTTCTTCTGCGATTGCACAGGCACATGAGAATGATATTATTCATCGTGATATTAAGCCTCAGAATATATTAATTGATCGTTTTGGCCAGGCAAAGGTAACAGACTTTGGGATTGCTATGGCTCTTAGTGCTACAGCATTAACACAAACAAATTCTATTTTGGGTTCTGTTCATTATTTGTCACCAGAGCAGGCTCGGGGCGGTATGGCAACAAAAAAATCCGATGTCTATTCTTTAGGGATTGTACTATTTGAATTATTAACAGGAAAGCTTCCTTTTTCCGGACAGTCTCCTGTGTCCATTGCTTTAAAGCATTTACAAAATGATACGCCGTCTGTTAAAGAGATTAACCCGGATATCCCGCAGAGTGTGGAGAATATTGTGTTACAGGCAACAGCAAAAAATCCATTTTACCGCTATGCGGATGTCTATCAGTTTGAGGCAGCTCTGGAGACGGCACTTTCACCTGAAAAATTAAATGAAGAGCCATTTAAGATTCCGGATGAAGATGGCGATGAGACAAAAGCAATTCCGATTATTACAGATGAAGATTTGTCTTCGGAGGATGAAGCAGGCCAGACAATTGTCCATCAGGCAGATACGGAACCGACAAAAAGCTACCCTGAAGAAAGTAATGAGAAGAAAAAAAATAAGAAAAAGAAGGATAAAAAGAAGCCTTCCAGTAAAAAGAAAAAAATAATCTGGATTTCTCTGATCTTACTATTGCTTATTGCTATCGGCACTGCTGCTATTGTGTATGCTATGCAGCCAAAAGATGTTACGATAGACGATTTTGTCAATCAGCCGGCTGATGAGGCGAGAGATGCGCTGGAAAGCCAGAACCTGATCGTTGAAATAGAAGAGGTCAATTCGGATGAGGTTGAATCAGGATATGTTGAAAGAACAGATCCTGTTGCCGGAAGAACGGTCAAAGAAGGGGCAACGATAACCCTGTTTGTCAGCCAAGGGCCTGAACAAGTGGAATTTGATGATTATGTCGGAGAAGATTTTGAAGAAGTTAAAACACAGCTGAATCAGGAAGGATTTGACGATATCACGCCATTTGAAAGAAATTCTGATCAGCCGGTGGGTGAGATTATCTCCCAAGTCCAGCCGGATCCGGGGGCATCTGTAGTGCCAGCTGATACAAAAGTAATTTTTGAAGTCAGCGCTGGACCAGAAATGGTGAGCCTGAATAATTTGACAGGAATGAATGAAGAGGAAGTAAAGGCTTATTTAGATCGTAATGAATTAAGCATAAATCAACATGAGGAGCATTCCGATAGTGTCGAGGAAGGGCTGGTCAGCAGTCAATCTCCTGAATCCGGAACGGAGGTAGAAAAAGGATCAACAGTAGATGTTTATCTCTCTCTTGGACCGGAAGAAGAACCGCCGCGGTCTCACTCTGTTTCTTTTACGGTTCCGTACACATTGGATGAAGAAGACCCCGGAGCTGGAGAAGAATCATCTGGTGATGAAAATAATGAAGAAGATCAAAATGATGAGACAAACGAAGAAAATACCGATGATGGAAACGAAGACAGTGAAAATACAGATGAAGGAAATGAAGAAGATACTGAAAACCAGGAGTCTGGAGAACAAATAGTCCGAATTTATATCGGTGATGCCAATAACGACATCTCAGATGTATATGAAGAACAGACCATCACAGAAGATACAGAGGTAAGGTTTACACTGACCATTGCACAGGGAACTGATGCAGAGTATCGAATTACCAGAGATGATGAGGTAGTTGCTGAAAGGACTGTATCCTATGAGGGAGAGGAAGAGTAGATGGCAGTAGGCAGAATTATTAAGGCATTAAGCGGCTTCTACTACGTACAGTCAAATGAAGGAATTTATGCCTGCAAGGGGAGAGGCCTTTTTAGAAATAAAAAAATCTCTCCGTTAGTAGGTGATTATGTAGAATTTGAAATCCGTAACGAAGATGAAGGTTATATTATGAAAATAAAAGACAGGTCGAATGAGCTTATTCGGCCTCCTATTGCTAATATTGATCAGGTATGTATTGTCAATGCAGCTACTTCACCGGATTTTAATCCGTTATTACTTGACCGGTTTCTTGTCCTTGTAGAGTCCAAGCATATTCAGCCTTTAATTTTTATTACAAAAATGGATTTAACGACACCTCAGGAAACAGCCAAAATTCAGGAATATCAAGCAGCCTACCAGCATATTGGCTATGAAGTGAAATTATTATCTTCGAAAGAGCCTGAGTGGATCTCTGAAGTAATACCTTATTTCAAAGATAAAGTTTCCGTATTTGCTGGCCAGTCCGGAGTAGGGAAATCAACCCTGTTAAATACGCTCGATCCTAATTTGTTTATAGAAACGGCGGAGATTTCTAAAAGTCTCGGGAGGGGCAAGCATACAACAAGACATGTTGAGCTTTTGACAATCGGAGAAGGTCTTGTAGCTGATACACCAGGATTTAGCGCATTAGAGTTTTCTGATTTAGAGTCCGAGGATTTAGGTGTTTGTTTTCCGGAAATAAGGCTTCATATGTCAGATTGCAAGTTCAGAGGCTGTCTGCATGATAAAGAACCTAAATGTGCCGTTAAAGCAGCTGTTGATGATGGTACTATAGCTGAATTCCGATATAATCATTATTTACGTTTTTTGGAAGAAATTAAAACAAGAAAGCCGAGGTATTAATGATGACAAAAATAGCACCTTCTATTTTATCAGCGGATTTTGCAAAGCTTGGAGAAGAGATTAAAGAGGTGGAGAAAGCCGGAGCTGATTACATTCATGTTGATGTGATGGATGGACATTTCGTTCCTAATATTACAATCGGTCCTTTAATAGCAGATGCCATTAAGCCAATTACGAATTTGCCGTTAGATGTCCATTTAATGATAGAAAACCCGGATGCATATATACCGCAATTTGCTAAAAGTGCTTCCATCATCACCGTTCATCAGGAGGCATGTGTACATCTGCACCGGACATTACAATTAATCCGTTCTCATGGTGTAAAGCCGGGAGTAGTAATTAATCCGGGAACACCGGCAGAAATGATTAAACCTGTTTTAACAGAAGTGGATCTTGTATTATTAATGACAGTAAATCCAGGCTTTGGAGGTCAATCTTTTATTAAAGAGGTAGTTCCTAAAATTGCTCAAATTGCAGCATGGCGTGAAGAAATGGGCTTGGATTTTGAAATTGAGATTGATGGAGGAGTTAATGAGGAAACTGCTCCTATCTGTACCGAAAATGGTGCAGATGTATTAGTTGCTGGAAGTGCTGTTTTTAATCAGAGTAATCGAAAAGAAGCTATTGACTTGATTCGCAAGAGTGCGAAGAAATAATGAAACGTGTTGGCATTGTGGGTAACGGTCCTAAAGGGCAACTACCCACTCTTTTAGACTATCAGGAAAAAATGGATTTTTGGATTGGTGCTGACCGGGGAGCGCTTTATTTAGCAGAACAAGGAATAACTATTGACGTCGCACTGGGAGATTTTGATTCTGTCTCTGAAAATGAGTACTCTATAATCGAAAAGTATGCAAAGGTTTTTGATAAACATCCAGTGATGAAGAATCAGACAGATTTAGAGATTGCTATTGATATGGGAATAGAGAAAGAAGCAAGTGAATTTTATCTTTTTGGTGTAACCGGAGGCAGACTGGATCATGCATTAATGAATATTCAATTGCTATATCCATTATTAAAGCAGGGAAAGCGTGCTGTTATTATTGATCAAGGAAATTATATGGAAATGTTTGAACCAGGTGTTTATTCCATTGAGCCTGAGGGATATTCCTATATTTCTTTTTTATCATTTACTCCGGAGGTTGCCGGATTAACTTTGTCAGGATTTTTATATCCATTAGAGAACCAGACTATACATTGGGGATCTTCTTTATGCATATCTAATGAGCTTAGTCAAAAAAAAGGTACTTTTTCTTTCTGTAAAGGCATACTAATACTAGTAAAGAGTTTTGATGCAGTTTAACTAGAAGCAAACAGGATGGTTAAACAGGGAGGGCCTTTATAAATGAAATTCTATACGATTAAGCTTCCTAAGTTTGTAGGCGGGTTTGTAAAAGTCATCATTGGTGTATTCAAAAAAGAAAAGTAATAGTAAACGAGCTTTTGTCACAGATGGCAAAAGCTCGTTTTTTAGGATAGGTTTGACCAGACAACAAAAAAACACCATGTAATTATGGTGTTTTTAGGGCATATGCACATATTTTCGTATATTATACACGTTCTACTTTGCCTGATTTTAATGCACGAGCAGATACATATACTTTCTTCGGTTTTCCATCTACCATGATACGTACTTTTTGTACATTTGCTTTCCAATTACGCTTGTTGGAATTCATAGCGTGAGAACGTTGGTTACCACTACGTGTTTGGCGTCCAGTTACAACACATTTTCTAGCCATGCTATTCCCTCCTTACATTCCAAAATCAGTATACCACTAACTTAATTTATCATAACTCACCCAATATTGCAATTGAATCTTTTTATTATCGCAGGAGAAGCTAAAGCAAATAGATTTCAAAACATTTTATTTTACTCTTTTGAAATGTTTTTTTGTTAAATAAGTAACTCTACTTTCGCACCTAAAAAATAACTTGCTTATCGTAGTGATAGGTACTGATCATTCCTTCCATCTATCTCTTGACAAAGCATAAACTCTTGCCAGAAAGAAGGTAACATGTAAGGCCACCGCTGCGGTGGACCGTTTTTCTTTCCCGGGGGTATACTCTTCAGCTAACTCTTGCCAAGAAGAGCACTTGGCAAAAGTGGATCTTCAGATGATGCTAATCCCTCAGGAGTTAAAACGGTCCCCCTTCGCTAGCAGGGGATTCTATACTGTTTAATACAACGGAGCAAATAGAATTTAGACCAGTAAAGAACATCTTTTTCGTGGTGCATATAAAAAATGTCCCGTCACGATTACTTGCCCCATCGAAAACATTTGTACGTCAGAAAGCGTAGTGGTTGGTTGCAGGAGCTATACACAATCTCCATTTCAATAGTAAGATGATTTAACAAAATACAAGCAGGATAATGAAGAACATGTTCATCCTGGGATGGTAAGGCATAGATGTTTATTCTCGGGTGCGAAAGTTGAGTAAGTAATAAAGAAAAATTGCTTGACAGATGAATAAAAATAATCCATTGTAATAGTGGAGTTTTTCTTCATGAAAAAAACTTATAGGGAATAGCGGAGACGCAGGTTTCCCGATTCTCGCAGGCTTACTTTTAAAATAACAGAGCGTATAGTATAATCTTAAGCATAAATAGTTGAGAAATTGAAAATATCAAGACGTAAAGTCTGAAAAGATGATACTATAAATTATTTGATGAATCATAATTCGTAATAAAAGGAGCTGTAGTTATGTCAATAGAGTTACATACAAACGATGGACTCGTTACGATAACAACAGATGTTATTGCAACAATAGCTGGTGGAACAGCTGTTGAATGCTATGGAATTGTAGGAATGGCTTCTAAAAGCCAAATTAAAGATAATATTGCAGAGATATTGCGTAAAGAAAATTATTCCAAGGGAATTGTTGTTCGTCAAGAAGACGGAAAGCTACATATTGATTTGTACATTATTGTAAGCTATGGGACAAAAATTTCTGAAGTGGCGCATAATGTCCAATCACAAGTGAAATATACGCTTAGTCAATCTCTTGGCTTAGAAATTGATTCGGTAAATATATTTATTCAAGGTGTTCGAGTAGAAAAATAATAGAGCAGAAGGAGGAGAAGATGTGGTAGTCGAGAAAATTGATGCGGCGTTATTATCGCAGATGGTGCTGACAGGAGCATACCATCTTTCAAATAATGCACAAAAAATTGACGCTTTAAATGTATTCCCTGTTCCTGACGGGGATACCGGAACAAATATGAATTTAACAATTACTTCTGGAGCAAATGAAGTGAAAAAACTGGATACTGATAAAGTTTATGAAGTTACAAGTGCATTTGCAAAAGGACTATTGATGGGAGCCAGAGGAAATTCCGGTGTTATTTTATCACAGATTTTTCGAGGCTTTGCAAGAGCGTGCGAAGGTAAAGAAGAACTCTATGTGAAAGATTTTGCCGAGGCTTTCGAAGGCGCTGTTAATACAGCTTATAAAGCAGTTATGAAGCCTGTAGAAGGTACGATTTTAACCGTAGCAAAAGACTCAGGAAACAAAGCAGTTGAAATCGTAGATCATGATTTAGATATCATTGAATTTATGGAAGAAATATTAAAAGAAGCAAAAGCATCATTAAAGCGTACACCGGACTTATTGCCAGTTCTAAAAGAAGTAGGTGTAGTTGATTCTGGTGGACAAGGCTTAGTGACCATCTATGAAGGATTTTTGGCTGCTTTAAAAGGAGAAGAGCTGCCGGAAGAATCTGATGCTGATAATAAAATGGAAGAAATGGTTAACGCTGAGCATCATAAAGTAACACAGGACTTTATGAATACAGAAGATATTGTATATGGATACTGTACAGAGTTTATGGTGAAATTAGAGGATGAAAAATTAAAACAGCACCCATTTGATGAAACGGCTTTTCGTAATGAGTTAAGCGAATGGGGCGACTCCCTTCTGGTTGTTTCTGATGAAAATATTGTAAAAGTCCATGTACATGCAGAATCACCGGGGACATGCTTAAACCTGGCCCAGCAGTACGGCAGCCTGATTAATTTAAAAATCGAAAATATGCGTGAACAGCATACAGCTATCGTTGGAGATAAAAATGAAAAGCAAAAAGAAAAATCTGCTTACGGCATTGTTACTGTGGCAATGGGAAATGGGCTGAAGGAGCTATTTGAGAATCTTGGAGTTGCAGTGGTAATTGAAGGTGGACAAACAATGAACCCTAGTACAAAAGACATTACTGATGCGATAGAAAAAGCAAATGCTGAAAAAATTATTATTCTTCCTAACAATAAAAATATCCTAATGGCAGCCGAGCAGGCAGCCGAAATGGCTGGTGACCATGTCAAGGTTGTACCGACAAAAACAATCCCTCAGGGTATTAGTGCTATGCTTGTTTTCCATCCAGAAGCATCTTTAGATGAGAATAAATCTGCTATGGAAGAAGCAGGTAAACAAGTACGAAGCGGGCAGGTCACTTATGCAGTAAGAGATACTCAAATTGATGGGATTGATATTGCTAAAGGACATTTTATGGGGATAGATGAGGGTAAGATTGTAACAACACATAAGGATAAACAACAAGCAGCCCGGGACCTTATTGACAAAATGATTTCTGATGACAGCGAGATATTAACAATTCTTTCAGGAGAAGATGTATCAGAAGAAGAGGTCGAGGCGTTAGAATCCTATGTAGAAGAGAAATACGATGAACTGGAAGTGGAAGTTCATCAGGGAGAACAGCCAATCTATTCTTATATATTTTCTGTTGAATAAGGATAAAATTAAAATGTTTGAAGGTTGGGAGAAATGCTCCCAGCTTAAAGAATAGTTTATAACCTTTTTAATCGATACAAAGCCCAGCCTGATGTATATAATCAGGCTGGGCTTTGTTCTGTATTAATTTTTTATAAGGGATTCGAACGCATGATTGCTTTTTTTGATTAAATTGTGAATCAATCCCGGATTTTTGTTATAATAATATTAGTAGGCTTAAATAATTATAGGACGGTGTTATTCTATGAAATATAATTCCGTATTCGATATTATCGGTCCGGTTATGGTTGGACCTTCAAGTTCACATACAGCTGGAGCTGCGCGTATTGGCAAAGCAGCCAGGAATCTTTTTGGCAGACAGCCTAAATGGGCGAAAATACACCTTTATGAATCTTTTGCTAAAACCTATCGGGGGCATGGAACAGATTTTGCACTTGTTGGCGGTCTTTTAGGGATGGAAACGGATGATCCCCAAATTAGTAAAGCATTGCAGCTGGCTCAAGAAAAAGGACTGGAGATTGAATTCATTGAAGATAGTGCATCGGCAAATCATCCGAATACGGTTCGTATGATAATTGGAGATGACAGCGAACAGCAGGAACTGATGGGGATATCCATTGGTGGCGGTAAAGTGGAGATTACAGAACTAAACGGTTTTGAACTCAGGTTATCCGGAAATCATCCGGCTATTCTAATAATGCATAATGATCGTTTTGGAGCGATTGCATCCGTAACAAAGATCTTAGCGAAACATGAATTGAATATTGGTCATATGGAAGTAAATCGCAAAGATATTGGTAAAGAGGCACTGATGGTTATTGAAGTAGACCAGAATGTAGATGACGCTATACTGCAGGAGCTTCAGGCAGCTGACCATATTACCTCTATTGCAAAGATTGTTAGTTAAAAAGGAGAAAGGGGGAAGATTATGTTTAGAACAGTGGCAGAATTAATAGAGATGGCAGAAAAAGAGAATATTCCGATTTCAGAAGTGATGATACGTCAAGAAATGGATGTCAAAGAGAAGTCAAGGGAAGAAGTTTTTTCAGAAATGGAAAAAAATCTTGTCGTTATGGAAAAAGCTATTGAGGATGCTCTAAAAGGTGTCCAATCAGTGACGGGACTCACCGGAGGGGACGCTGTTAAAGTACAAAAATATATGAAGGAGAAGACTCCTCTTTCCGGTAATTTAATGATGGATGCTGTCAGTAAAGCCATGGGGACAAATGAAGTAAATGCTGCTATGGGGATTATTTGTGCTACACCAACGGCGGGAAGTGCAGGTTGTGTACCAGGCACATTATTTGCAGTAAAAGAGCAGTTAAACCCGACGAGAGAAGAAATGATACGCTATCTATTCACTTCAGGGGCCTTTGGCTTTGTAGTGGCAAATAATGCTTTTATTTCTGGTGCAGCAGGCGGATGTCAGGCTGAGGTAGGGTCTGCAGGAGCAATGGCGTCAGCGGCTATTGTAGAGATGGCAGGAGGCACACCCAGACAATCATCTCATGCTTTTGCAATTACATTAAAAAATATGCTCGGTTTAGTGTGTGACCCGGTTGCGGGTTTAGTGGAAGTCCCATGTGTGAAGAGAAATGCAGCAGGATCATCTCTAGCTATTGTATCAGCTGATTTGGCATTAGCAGGTGTAGAAAGCCGTATCCCATGTGATGAAGTGATTGGTGCAATGTACCGAATCGGAAAGCAAATGCCTTCATCTCTGCGTGAGACTGGAGAAGGCGGCCTGGCTGATACACCGACAGGGCGGTTTTTGAAAGAAAAAATCTTTGGCGTAACTGTCTAGCTGATAGAAATATGATGTCCCATCGAAACCATTGGGATTATTCGCCTTGTTAAAACTATCTCACTTATGTTCTTGGGTGAAAGTCAACATCGGTTCAAAATGACGGAATGTAGTTGAAAAACAGGCTGAAGCATAACTTTGGCACCCCTTTAAAAGGGGATGCTTCCTATACCTCAAGAGCAAAGAAAATTCGGCCAAAGTCGAATCATCTCCGAAAATGGAGGGAGCAATCTCTTTGCTTTTAAATAGGCGCAGCTTGCGCTTTTAGTTTTAGAAAAGGATGTTGGAAATGAACAAATCGATATTAGAAGTTAAAGGTGTTGGCGAAAAGTTAGCAGAACAGCTTGCTTTAATGCATATTTATGAAACTGACGATATATTAGAATATTTCCCATATCGATACGATATCTATGAAGAAAAACCATTGCAAGAGCTGGTGCATGATGAGAAGGTCACGATTAAAGGGAAGGTCATTTACGATCCTTCTCTTACTTTTTTTGGAAAGAAAAAGTCCAGGCTAAGTTTTACAATAGAAGTAGAAGGTATTGCTGTCAAAGCAATTATGTTTAACCGGGCATTTGCAAAAAAACAGATTCAGCAAGGACAAGATATTACCTTAACAGGAAAATGGGATGCTCACCGGCTGCAAATTACAGTCAGCAAATATAAAATAGGGAAAATGGAAGAAAATGATTCGATTACTCCTGTCTATTCGTTGAAGGGAGAGTTGACTTCCTATAAATTTCACAAGCTTTTAAAGCAGATCTTTGACTCACAGGAAGAAGATGTAACGGAGATTCTTCCTGTCTCTTATCTAGAAAATTATAAGCTTCCGAAACGGAAAGAAGCAGTAAAAACGATGCATTTTCCCGAGAGCAGAGTTGCTTTAAAACATGCACGGCGCAGGTTTATTTATGAAGAATTTTTACTGTTTCAGTTGAAAATGCAATTAATTAGAAAAATAAATCGTGAATCAACAAAAGGAAATGCTCAAGCGTTTCAGACGGACAAGGTAGATAGTTTTATCGCCTCATTCCCTTTCACCCTCACAGAGGCACAGCAAAAAGCGTTGACAGAGATTTTAAAAGATATGAAGAGTGCCTATCGAATGAATCGGCTCCTCCAGGGTGATGTTGGTTCTGGGAAAACGGCTGTGGCAGCAATTTGTTTATACGCTGCTGTTACTGCAGGCAAGCAGGGGGCATTAATGGTACCCACAGAAATTTTAGCAGAACAGCATTATCAATCTTTTCAGTCTATGCTGGGGGAAAGAGCGAGCATTGCTTTGCTGACCGGATCTGTGAAAGGGAAGAAACGCAAAGAGCTGACACAGAAAATTGAAAATCAGGAAATAGATATCGTAATCGGCACACATGCACTTATCCAAGAAGATGTCCTGTTTAAAAATCTCGGCTTAGCAATTGTTGATGAGCAGCATCGCTTTGGTGTTGCGCAGCGCAGAACATTGCGGGATAAAGGACTGGACCCTGATGTATTATTTATGACAGCTACACCAATTCCCCGGACACTTGCAATTACAACTTTCGGTGATATGGACGTTTCTATCATTAATCAGCTTCCTTCCGGGAGAAAAGAGATAGAAACATTATGGGTCAAGGAAAATATGTTTGAGCGGATTCTTGATTTTATTCAAGAGCGGGTTAAACAGGGTGAGCAGGCATATATTATAAGTCCTCTAATCGAAGAATCGGATAAATTAGATATTCAAAATGCTGTTGATCTGTACCATCAGTTATCAGCTTATTACGATAATGAAATGGAAATTGGTTTAATGCACGGCCGTTTATCTTCGGCAGAAAAAGATGAGGTTATGCGTGATTTTGCTGATAATAAAGTAAAAATTTTAGTATCAACTACTGTTGTTGAAGTAGGGGTAAATGTTCCCAATGCTACGGTGATGGTTATCTATGATGCCGAGCGTTTCGGCTTATCACAGCTGCATCAGCTTCGGGGACGAGTAGGAAGAGGAGATAAACAAAGCTATTGTATTCTGATTGCAGAGCCTAAAGGAGAGGTCGGCAAGGAGCGTATGCGCATCATGTCAGAAACAAGTGACGGATTTGAGCTGTCTGAACAAGACCTGCAGTTACGCGGACCGGGAGATTTCTTTGGCAGAAAACAAAGCGGTATGCCGGAATTTAAAGTAGCTGATATGGTGCACGACTACCGAGCACTGGAAACCGCACGGCAGGATGCCCAAAATATTGTTGAGAACAATTTACTGCAAACCAAAGACTATCAGCAATTGAAAGAAATATTAGCAGATGAAGAAGGTCTTTTGGAAAAATTGGACTAAATAAAAGTATAGTCGGGCTATCGTGAAGAATCATCTTACGACAGACTCTATATTAGAAATTTAATTTTGACCTATTAGGCATGAAACACCATTATTATTATGAATTTTCTCCGGGAATGTGTTTACTCAACAGTGATTTCTTTCTGTTAAAATGTATTACTTTGTGTACCGATTAATTAATAGATTACTTGCATAAAAAAGGCTGCTATTATATATTACTATTAGTACCAAGTCATAAAGCGATGCTTCCCTCTGATGGGGGTTGGGTTCTTTCCCTGCGGAAACCTGAGCTAATCAGGAGATAAACTGACTGTTTTCCCCATTTATACGCATTGTTTCCTTCGAACTTCCATAGGGGAATGACGGATAATTATACTTTGATAAATTGAATTGACTCTCTGAAAAATATTAAATGAAAGTTTGATGGTAAAAATGAGACGCTCAAAAGCAGAACGACAATCGTTATTAAGAGAAAAAATAGAAGACTCTCCATTTGTAACAGATGAGCAGCTTGCGAAGGATTTTCAGGTGAGTATACAAACAATCCGGCTGGACCGTATGGAGCTATCTATTCCTGAACTCCGTGAACGGATAAAGTATGTTGCTACAAAGCAATGGAATGAGACTGTAAAAGCCTTGCCAGTCGAAGAAGTAATTGGAGATATCATAGATTTGGAATTGGATCAGCGGGCAATATCTATGCTTGATATAACATCAGAGTTTGTTTTTTCCAGAAATAAGATTGCCAGAGGGCATCATCTGTTTGCCCAGGCTAATTCATTGGCAGTAGCTGTAATTAACGATGAACTTGCTTTGACAGCCAAGTCTAACCTGCGCTTTAAAAGACAGGTGAAAGAAGGAGAGCGAGTGGTTGCAAAAGCTGTTGTTAAAGGCAAGGATAACCGCGGACACACGATTGTAGAAGTAAACAGCTTCGTAAATAATGAACCTGTACTTACGGGTGAATTTTTCATGTTTCATTCCAGTGAAAGTAAAGGAGAATAGATGAATGCGATTAGCAATTGATGCAATGGGAGGCGACCATGCACCAAAAGAAATTGTTTTAGGTGCAATGGATGCTGTAAAAGAAAATAAGGATTTACAAATAACACTTTATGGTGATGAGAAACAGATTAAACCAATTTTAACGGATAATCGACAAATCAAAATAATACATACAGATGAAAAAATTACATCAGAGGACGAGCCTGTGAAAGCTGTACGCCGCAAAAAGAATTCTTCTCTTGTATTAATGGCGAAGGCTGTCAAAGATGGCGAAGCAGACGCCTGTATTTCTGCTGGTAATACAGGAGCTTTAATGAGCGCTGGTTTATTTGTCGTGGGGCGTATACCTGGAATTGACCGTCCAGCGTTAAGTCCTACTTTCCCCACTGTAGATGGACAAGGGTTCCTGATGCTGGACGTTGGAGCAAATGTGGATGCGAAACCAGAGCATCTGCTTCAATATGCTATTATGGGTTCGATATATGTAGAGAGGGTAAGAAATATCAAAAGCCCTCGGGTTGGATTATTAAATGTAGGCACTGAAGATGGAAAAGGGAATGATTTAACTAAAAAGGCATTTCAGCTTTTAGAAAATGCTCCAATCCATTTTGTTGGTAATGTAGAGGCGAGAGATATATTAAACGGTGTTGCCGATGTTGTTGTTACAGATGGGTTTAGCGGAAATGTAGCATTAAAAACAATGGAGGGTGTTGCTGAAACTATCTTTTCACTTTTAAAAGGTGCGTTTATGTCCTCTACGAAGACAAAAATTGCTGCGACGCTTGTTAAAAAAGACTTGAAAGGCATAAAGGATCGTTTAGATTACTCGGAATATGGCGGTGCCGGCTTATTTGGGCTCCGTGCGCCTGTTATTAAAGCGCATGGCTCCTCAAAAAGCAGAGCGGTAACAAATGCTGTAAAACAAGCTGTTTATATGGTTGACAATAATGTAACAGCAACGATTCAAGAAACGATTGAGATGATGAATAACGAGGAGGAGAAATAAATGAAACGTATTGCATTTATGTTCCCGGGTCAAGGGTCGCAAGCAGTAGGTATGGGGAAAGACTTGTATGATGCTTACCCGCAGGTGAAAGAATTGTACAAAGAAGCAAATGAAGTTCTGGATATGGATTTACAGACCCTGATGTTTGAGGGTCCTAAAGAAACATTAACAGAGACAGAAAACACACAGCCTGCATTATTGCTATCCAGTGTTGCCGTTTCTCAGCTTTTAGAGGAAAACGGCATTCAGCCTTCTATGGTTGTCGGACATAGTTTAGGAGAGTACAGCGCACTTGTGGCAGCTGGTGCAATCAAGTGGCAAGATGCCATCCGGCTAGTTAAAGTAAGAGGCCGTTTAATGGAGCAGGCATTTCCTAAAGGGCAAGGAACGATGGCTGCTGTTTTAGGTCTTGATCAGGACAAAGTCCAGGAAGCTCTGAATCAAGTAACGGATGAAATTGTAGATATGGCAAATTTAAACTGTCCGGGTCAAATCGTTATCTCTGGTTCCGTTTCAGGAGTTGAACAAGCAACAGTATTATTAAAAGAGGCTGGAGCAAAACGTATACTTCCGCTAAATGTAAGTGGCCCATTCCATTCCAGATTGATGAAGCAGGCGAACGAAGGTTTTGCAGCTTATTTAAGCGACACAGCTTTAGAAGATGCCAAAATACCTGTTTATGCAAATGTTTCTGCAGGAGCAGTCACTTCGAAGGAAACAATTAAAGAACTATTAGTACAGCAGCTATACTCACCAGTTCGATTTGAAGAATCTGTTCAAAATATGTTAAAAGAAGATATTGATGCATTTGTTGAAGTGGGTACAGGTAAAGTATTGTGCGGATTATTAAAGAAAATTGACCGGAAAACAAAAACGTTTGCTGTCCAGGATCAGGAATCACTCGAAGCGTTTATTCGCTGGTATAAGGAGGAAGAATAATGTTACAAGGTCAAACAGCAGTAGTAACAGGAGCTTCCAGGGGAATTGGCAGAGCAATTGCTTTGGAGCTGGCTAAAAATGGAGCCAATATTATTGTAAATTACTCAGGAAGTGAAGCAAAAGCCGAAGAGGTTGTGGGAGAAATCCAGGATCTTGGTGTAAAAGCAGTTAAAATTCAGGCAAATGTTGCTGATGAAGAGTCTGTAAAGCAATTAATGAAGCAGGCAATTAAAGAATTCGGTTCGATAGATATTCTGGTTAACAATGCCGGGATTACCAAAGATAATTTGTTGATGCGAATGAAGGAAGATGAATTTGATCAGGTGATTCAAACAAATCTTAAAGGTACATTCTTGTGTACAAAAGCAGTCAGCCGTCAAATGATGAAACAAAAAGCAGGACGTATTATTAATGTTGCATCTATTGTCGGAGTGAGTGGAAATCCTGGACAGGCTAACTATGTTGCAGCAAAAGCCGGTGTAATCGGTTTGACTAAAACGACAGCAAAGGAGCTGGCCTCCCGCAATATCTTGGTGAATGCCGTTGCTCCAGGTTTTATTTCTACAGATATGACCGATCAATTAAGTGAAGAACAGCAAGAATCTTTATTACAATTGGTACCACTTGAGCGTTTAGGAAAACCGGAAGATGTAGCAAGAGTTGTCCGCTTTTTAGCAAGCGAGGATGCGAATTATATTACAGGGCAGACCATTCATATTGACGGTGGAATGGTGATGTAATACAATTGCAGAACAAAAATAAAAACAAAAAATAATGGTATATTCTTGAAAGGAGGTGAACGGGAATGGCAGACGTATTTGAACAAGTAAAGTCAATTATTGCTGATCGTCTTGATGTAGACGAAGAAAAAGTAGTTTTAGAAGCTTCATTTAAAGATGACCTTGAAGCAGATTCATTAGACGTTGTTGAGCTTGTTATGGAATTAGAAGACGAGTTTGATATTGAAATCGCTGATGAAGATGCTGAAAAGATTAATACAGTAGGTGATGCTGTGGATTACATAAACAGCAAATCTTAATGAATAAATGGCTAAGGGGAAAGCTTCTTTGAAAGAGGCTTTCCTTGTATTGTTTATGAGGAAGTAAATATTTATAAGAATAAGCAAGTATAAAGAAGTATAAAAAATGCTGGAGATAGCCGCCGCAACGGATTTCATGGGGTGATTAATCTTAGGCCCCAGAAATACACTACGCTTTCCGGGGGCTGAGGCGTTGCCCGCGGAAAGCGACTTTCCGCAGCGGACATCCCCTCGGCAAGAACACCAGTATTTTAAAGACCAAATAATTTTCTTGTTTTTTCTTACACAATAAAGGAGGTTAATATGGACTTAAGTCAGCTGGAACAGGAATTAGGAATAACCTTTCAACAAAAGGATTTATTAAAAGAAGCATTTACACATTCTTCTTATGTCAATGAATATAAAAAAAGTAAGCTGAAGGATAATGAACGGCTGGAATTTTTAGGTGATGCAGTGCTTGAATTAGCTGTTTCACAATATTTGTATAGAAATAATCCCGATATGCCTGAAGGAGAAATGACCAAATTACGGGCGGCCATTGTTTGTGAAGCATCTTTAACTGTCTTCGCAAAGCAATCTAACTTTGGACAGTACATCCTTTTAGGGAAGGGAGAAGATAAGACCGGTGGGAGACAAAGACCGGCAATTTTAGCCGATGCTTTTGAGGCCTTTTTAGGAGCACTCTATTTGGATCAAGGCTTTGATGCAGTGCTGAACTTTTTGAACACACATATTTTCCCCACATTAACAGTAGATACATCAACAAGTGTGATGGATTATAAAAGCCATCTGCAGGAAATTGTCCAGCAGCAGAAAGACAGAAAAATTGAATATCAAATTATTAGTGAGCAGGGTCCTTCTCATCATAAAGAGTTTATTGCCCAGGTTATGATTCAGGGAGAACCGGCAGGAAAAGGGAATGGAAGAACGAAAAAAGAAGCAGAGCAAAAGGCAGCGAAAGCAGCATTGGAGAAAAAACTTCCAAAATAAAAAAGAGTTCCTTATCTTGAAAAAAACTCAAAAAACGTTACGCAAGAGTAATTTGGTTGCTTGTTCTTGCGTAACGTTTTTTACTAAATCTTTATTTTCGTATAGCCGCTAATTCATTAATAAAAGCTTGCGTTTCTGAGGCGCTTAAACGGCCTTTACTTACGACCATATCATACATCCATTTTAAATCTTCATATTTTTCGATATTGTAATCCTCTGCATCCATAATAGAACGATTTACTACTTGCAGCTTTTCAGCTAATTCTTGAAGCATGTATTCCATATTTTCTATACTTGGCTGTTCTAATTGCATGATGTCCTCCTTATATCTGTCCCTAGTCCAGAATTTATTATAGCATAATTTTTCTAAATCGTTAAAGACCGGTTTCTTAATTAATAGCGTGCAACACATAGGCTAAAGTGACATAATATGATAAAATATATTAGCTAAAGAATTCGGGAAATGATAGAAAAACATATTATGTTCTACATAGAATTTGAAAGACAATCATATAAGAAGTTGTACAAAAAGTCATCAAATGATTTCGGATGGACGAGTAACTACATCGATGTTGTCATGTTAAGGAGACCGCTACAGAATAATACTACGTTAGTTATTGTATTACCATCAAAACTCATTTCATTAACCGGATAATATCGATAACTACAGTCCGAGTTCCGAATGATAAGTATTTTGTGGTCTTCTAGTTTCTGATTTACCGACTTTTTGAACATGTACGATAGATTTAATAACTATAAAGATTAGTAAGTTTTAGGAGAATGATTATGCATTTAAAGCGATTAGAAAGTGTTGGATTTAAATCCTTTGCAGAGCGTATTAGTGTAGATTTCGTACCTGGTGTGACAGCGGTAGTAGGCCCAAATGGCAGCGGGAAAAGTAATATTACGGATGC
This sequence comes from Oceanobacillus sp. FSL W8-0428, assembly GCF_038004405.1. Classification (NCBI taxonomy): domain Bacteria; kingdom Bacillati; phylum Bacillota; class Bacilli; order Caryophanales; family Bacillaceae; genus Oceanobacillus; species Oceanobacillus sp. FSL W8-0428. The sequence goes on along the minus strand of NZ_JBBORB010000001.1, from coordinate 4,400,844 downwards.
GATACGCTGGGTGCTGGGAGAACAATCTATGAAATCCCTTCGCGGATCAAAAATGGAAGATATTATATTCCAGGGGAGCGACTCAAGATCTCCTTTAAATATCGCTGAAGTAACACTTGTATTAGATAATAAAGACCAGCGTGTGCCGCTGGATTATGAGGAAGTCAGTGTGACCAGGAGAGTTTACCGTTCTGGAGAAAGCGAATTTTATATAAATAAGCAGGCGTGCCGTCTGAAGGATATTGTTGATTTGTTTATTGACTCGGGGCTGGGCAGAGAAGCTTTTTCTATCATCAGTCAGGGCAGGGTAGAAGAGATTCTCAGCTCAAAAGCGGAGGAGCGCCGTGTCATTTTTGAAGAAGCAGCAGGCGTTTTAAAATATAAACAGCGTAAGAAAAAAGCCGAATATAAACTGGCTGAAACACAGGAAAATCTGAACCGTGTCGAGGATATTGTTCATGAAATAGAACAGCAGCTGGAGCCGCTTGAACAGCAATCTAAAAAAGCAAAAGAATATCAGACCCTACAGGCCGAGCTTCAAGAAACAGAGATTTCAGTGTTAATTACCGAAATGGAGCAGATTCATAATGAATGGCAGCAGGTTTTAGAAAATTTAGCAGTGAATGAGAGGAAACAGAAAGAGCAATCGGAAACAATTCGTCTTATCGAAGAAGATTTAGGTAAAGAAAAAGAACTCGCACAGCAGTATGAAGCAGAGATAGAACTGCAGCAGTCAAACTTATTAGATGTAACAGAACGATTGGAGAAGTTTGAAGGCAAAAAACAGTTATTTGAAGAACGCTCCAAGCATGCAGACGAAAATAAAGAAAAACTTGCTCAGCAATTAGATCGGGTTATCTCTAACGTAAAAGTGCTCGAGGAGCAAAAAGCAAAAGAGCAGAACAAGCTGGAGCAGCTGGAAGCAGAAAAAACAGATACCTTAACCCAAAAAAAAGAAATAGAAAAGAATTTAGCAATAAGCCCGGAAGACGTTGCAAATCGAATTGAGGATTTAAAGGCGGAGTATATTGAATTATTGAATCAGCAGGCAGCTTACCGAAATGAAAAGCAATCAGTCAATCGGCAGCAGGAACAAATTGATGCTAAAAATGTTTCGCAATCAATGAAGTTTAAAGGCATGCTCACGGAAAGAAATGAGCTGGAGGGTAAACAAACGTCAGTAGAAGCAATTCTGCAGTCACATCAGAAAAATTTAGAAGCTAAAAATCAGAAACTAAAGACGTTAAAGCTTGAAATGCAGTCGGAACGGGCAAAATACGAAGATGCACAATCAAAGCTTTATCAAGGTTATCAATATATTGAAAAGGTAAAATCAAAAAAAGAAATGCTTGAAGAAATGAAGGAAGATTTCCAAGGCTTCTTTCAGGGTGTCCGTCAGGTTTTACGGGCAAGAGAAGAAGGGAAATTAACCGATATTGAAGGAGCAGTAATTGAACTGATTGATGTCCCTAAGGACTATATTACAGCGATTGAAACAGTATTAGGAGGCCAGGCACAGCATATTGTTGTGGAATCAGATCAGGCAGCAAGAGCAGCTATTAATTGGCTGAAAAAAAACAATAGCGGACGGGCAACATTTCTGCCGCTGCAGTCTATCCAGCCGCGCTTTTTATCAAGTGAAGGAAAGCAGGAATTAAAAAATCATCCCGGCTTTATCGGGATTGCTTCTGAATTAGTACGCCCAAAGGCAAAAAAATATGCAAAAGCTGTACAGCATTTAATCGGAAATGTTGTCATTGCCAAAACATTACGTGATGCGAATGATATTGCAATAAAACTGCATAGGAGATACCGGATTGTGACCTTAGATGGAGATATGGTGCATCCGGGCGGGTCTATGTCAGGGGGGGCGCAGAAGAAGCAAAATCAATCTCTGTTTACCCGTGAAAAAGATTTACAAGAGCTGCACATGAGATTAGGGGAATACAAGCAAAAAACAGAGCAGTTCGAAAAAGGCGTACAACAAAAAAGAGATTATTTAAGGGAATTAGATGAAAAAATAAATCTCACTGAACAAGCTGTACAGAAAATGCAAAAAGATGTTCAGGACAGTCAAGCTGATTTTCAAACGCTGCAGGCAAAACTGACATCTATAAATGATAATTTATCCATCTATGATATGGATAAAAAGCAGAATGAAAAGAGTCATACAGAATTAGAAGACCGAAATGAAGTGCTGACAAAGGAATTAGAAAAAATTAGTAAGCAGCTTCAAATTGTACAAAAAGAAGTAGATGATTTAACAGAAGAAGAATCAAAATTAAAAGAAACACGTGCAAAATTACAGGATTCATTCTACGAAATTAAAGTAGCATTAGCAGAGCAGGAAGAACGTTTTAAATATCAGCAGGCTAATACAAAAGCGTTGCAGACACAGCTTGAACGGGCTGTGCTTGAAAAGAAGCAGGTAGAAGAAGAGCTTGAAACAATAACAGCAATTAAAAATCAAGAAGAGACCGAGGAAGAAATAGAAGAAAAAATTATTCGCACCAGAAGCTCCAAACAAGAAATAACTGAATGCATTGAAAGGCTCCGAAAAAAAAGAAAAGAAAGCTCCGATATCCAGCAGACTCTTGAAGAGAAGCTGAAAGAAGCCCAGAAGCAGTATGCCATTACAAATGAGCATTACCAAAAGCAGGAAGTGAAATCCAATCGCATGGATGTAGAGCTTGATAACCGTCTGCATCAGCTTGAAAAAGAGTATACGATGACATATGAGATGGCGAAACGGGATTATCCTAAGGTTGAAAACATGGAAGAGGCAAAAACAGTTGTCAGCAGCTTAAAAGATAAAATCAACCAATTAGGCACGATTAATCTGGGAGCTATTGGTGAATACGATCGTATCTCTGAAAGATATCAGTTTTTAAAGGAACAAAGAGATGACCTTGTAGAAGGAAAGAGAACGCTATATACTGTTATTGGAGAGATGGACACGGAAATGAAAGAAAGATTTGAGTCAACCTTTTCAAAAATAAAGGAAGAGTTCTCCCAAGTATTTATGCATTTATTCGGCGGAGGTCACGCAGAGTTGAAATTAACAGATCCTAAAAATTTATTAGAAACCGGCGTAGACATTATCGCACAGCCGCCAGGTAAAAAACTGCAGCATTTAAGTCTTTTATCAGGAGGAGAGCGGGCCTTAACTGCAATTGCACTTCTCTTTTCTATTTTGCGTGTCCGGCCAGTTCCTTTCTGCATATTGGATGAAGTAGAAGCAGCGTTAGATGAAGCAAATGTAGTGCGTTTTGCTAAGTATGTGAAGAAATTCAGCAGTGAGACGCAGTTTATCGTAATAACACATCGCAAAGGGACCATGGAGGAAGCCGATGTTCTTTATGGTGTAACAATGCAGGAATCAGGCGTATCAAGACTTGTTTCTGTCCGTTTAGAGGATACAAAAGAATTGATTCAATCGTAGGGGGATATCAATATGGGATTTATGGATAAGCTTAAAGCTCGTTTTAAGCAAAATGAAGAGACAAAGGAAGTTTCTGAGAAATATCAAGAAGGTATGGCGAAGACAAGAAATACCTTCTCAGGGAAAATAAATAACTTAATTGCGCGTTATCGTAAAGTAGACGAGGACTTCTTTGAAGAGTTAGAAGAGGTTTTAATTACAGCAGATGTAGGTGTTTCGACAGTTATGGATCTTGTCGAGGAACTGAAAATGGAAGTGAAACGTCAAAAAATTAAGGATTCTTCTGAGATAAAGGATGTTATCTCGGAGAAACTCGTAGAAATTTATTATGGTGAAGAAGATAAGTCCATCCAGCATTTACAGCTGGATGGAGAGGGATTGCAGGTTATTCTTGTTGTGGGTGTTAATGGTGTCGGGAAGACAACGAGCATCGGTAAGCTTGCGCACCAGTTGAAAGCAGACGGCAAGAACGTCATTTTAGCAGCTGGGGATACCTTCCGTGCCGGAGCAATTGAACAGCTGGAGGTTTGGGGAGAGCGCGCCGATGTTCCGGTGATTAAGCATAGTGAAGGAAGCGATCCGGCAGCAGTGATTTATGATGGAATTAAAGCTGCTAAATCCCGTGAAGCGGATGTTCTGATTTGTGACACTGCCGGAAGACTTCAAAATAAAGTAAACCTGATGAATGAGCTTGCCAAGGTAAAACGTGTAATCGAACGTGAGATTCCTGGTGCGCCCCATGAGGTTCTGCTTGTTTTGGACGCGACTACAGGCCAGAATGCATTAACGCAGGCACGCACTTTTTCAGAAGCAACAGATGTAACAGGCATTGTATTAACAAAATTAGATGGTACTGCCAAAGGAGGAATTGTGTTAGCTATTCGTAATGAACTGCAGATTCCTGTGAAATTTGTCGGTTTAGGTGAAGGAATTGACGACCTGCAGCAATTTGATGCAGATGCATTTGTATATGGGCTGTTTGCTGATTTAGGAATAAATGAAGAAGTAGAGGAAGACAAATAGGCGACAGCTGCTCGTCTACTTGACAATTGCTGATTTTGTTGGATATGATAAATGTAAAGGAAAATCACTTAACAAGAGGTGTACCCGGTGCTGGAAAAGACGAATCGGATAAATTATTTGTTTGACTTTTATCAACCGCTGTTAACACCAAAACAGCGCAGTTATATGGAAATGTATTATCTCGAAGATTATTCTTTAGGCGAAATTTCCGAGCTCTTTGAAGTTTCCAGACAAGCTGTATATGATAATATTAAAAGAACGGAAAAAATGTTAGAGTCCTATGAGGATAAGCTTCATCTTTTTTCGAAGTTTGAAAAACGTACGCAAATTATCTCAAAGCTTTCGGAAGCTGTAACAAGCCCGGAAGTAAAGAAGTATGTTCAACAATTACAAGATTTAGATTAGGGGGATACCTTCTATGGCATTTGAAGGATTAGCGGACCGTCTCCAGGGTACGATAAAGAAAATTACTGGTAAGGGTAAGGTCTCTGAGCAAGATGTAAAAGAGATGACAAGAGAAGTCCGACTGGCACTTTTAGAAGCAGACGTAAACTTCAAAGTTGTAAAACAGTTAATTGCCAGGATAAAAGAAAGAGCTGTCGGGCAAGAAGTGATGGAGAGCTTAACTCCGGGACAGCAGGTTATTAAAGTTGTAAAAGATGAATTAACAAATTTAATGGGCGGAGAACAAAGTAAAATTGCAGTAGCCGACCGTCCTCCAACAGTTATTATGATGGTTGGTTTACAAGGTGCCGGTAAAACGACAACAACTGGAAAGCTGGCTAACCATTTACGTAAGAAGCATAATCGCAATCCATTATTAGTTGCATGTGATATCTACCGTCCGGCGGCAATTAAACAGCTGGAAACACTTGGTACACAGCTGGATATGCCTGTGTTTTCATTAGGCACAGAAGCGAATCCTGTTGATATTGCTAAACAGGCGATTGCCAAAGCAAAAGAAGATCATAATGATTATGTCATTATTGATACAGCAGGCCGTCTTCATGTTGATGAGAATCTTATGGAAGAATTGCAGCAGATTAAAGCAGATGTCAAACCGGATGAAATTTTCTTAGTGGTTGACTCTATGACGGGACAAGATGCTGTCAATGTAGCAGAGAGCTTTAATGAACAGCTTGATATTACAGGAGTAGTTCTTACAAAATTAGATGGAGATACCCGCGGGGGTGCTGCACTTTCTATCAAAGCAGTTACAGATAAGCCGATTAAATTTGCCGGGATGGGTGAAAAACTGGATCAATTAGAGGCTTTTCATCCTGAGCGCATGGCGTCCAGAATTCTGGGCATGGGGGATGTTCTCTCCTTAATTGAAAAGGCACAAACTAATGTTGATGAGAAGCAGGCAAAAGAATTAGAAGAAAAAATGCGTACGATGTCCTTTACATTTGATGATTTCTTGGAGCAAATGGGACAGGTTCGCCAAATGGGACCGCTGGATGACTTAATGGCAATGATTCCTGGTGCTAACAAAATGAAAGGGTTGAAAAATGCGCAATTAGATGAAAGTCAATTAACAGAAGTAGAAGCAATTATTCAATCCATGACGAAGAAAGAACGTCAAGATCCTGCTATCATTAATGGAAGCAGAAGAAAACGTATTGCAAAAGGTTCAGGAACTTCTGTTGCGGCTGTAAACCGCTTATTAAAGCAGTTTTCAGAGATGAAAAAAATGATGAAGCAAATGACCAATATGCAAAAAGGTAAAAAAGGAAAAGGCGGATTTAAATTTCCTTTCATGTAAGGGTTGATTCTTGCGTATTTTTATAATAAAATATGCTTGTAATGGAAAAATACTTTACAGACTAAAAACTATCTGTTAGAATCAATTCTTGTGATAACATAATTATTGGAGGTGCAAAGCATGGCAGTAAAAATTCGTTTAAAACGTATGGGTTCAAAAAGAAATCCATTCTATCGTATTGTAGTAGCAGACTCTCGTTCTCCACGTGACGGACGTTCTATCGAACAAATCGGTACGTACAATCCTGTAGTGAATCCGGTTGAGGTTAAAATAGATGAGGAAAAAGCACTTGATTGGATGACAAAAGGTGCAAAACCTAGCGATACAGTACGTAATTTATTCTCTAACGAAGGCATCATGAAAAAATTTCACGAACAAAAAAATTCTAAATAAGTAGTGTGATATCATGAAAGCCCTGATTAAATCGATTGTTACCTCATTAGTAGATCATCCGGATGATATTGTTATTAAAGTAACGGAAGAAGATTCAAAGGTTATTTATCATTTAACAGTTCATCCGGATGATGTTGGAAAAGTCATTGGCAAAAATGGACGTATTGCTAAAGCGATACGTACGGTTGTATATGCAGCGAACACTGGTGGTAATAAACGCATTTTTTTGGATATTATGTAAGGTTCGTATTCAAAAAGCTGATATATCCAGTCTTTTTGAATAAACTGGTAAAGGGAAAGCTGACCCTGCTTTTAGGGGCTCAACTTTCCCTTTTTTACACATTTGTTACTCGAATCTATCAGGCAGGAGCTGAATCTGAATGAAATTAATAAAAAAAGTTCCCATCAAGCTAGTAGTGACAGAAGATAGTAAAGAAAAGATCCGCAAGAATTTTAATAATCATAAATTACGTCTTGAACAAGAGTGTCAACAACTCCAATTTGAAATACGAAAATTAAAAAATAAAAGTGTTAATGTTCGTTCAGATATGGAAACACGGTTTAACCAGGAAATTAAAAATCGACAGGAAAAAATGAAGCTATTGGATTTTAAAATAGAACAGCTGGATGAGTTAAAAATGGGTAGCGAAATCGTTGAAAAAGAGGTTGAAGCTCTTGTTGAGGTCGAAGTCGGTTCTGATTGGAATCATATTATGAAAGAGCAGGCTATCGTAATTAAAGATGATAAAGTTATCCGAATTGATGAGTAGAATAGGTGAGAGCTATGAATACAGAGAAATTAAAAATTGGTAAAATCGTTAATACACATGGAATTCGCGGCGAGATAAAGGTTTTGCGGATCACAGATTTTGAAGAGCGTTTTACACCAGGAAATGAAGTGATTATTACATCTGAACAAAAGGATATCATTTTAACGATTGATTCACACCGTATCCATAAAGGATTTGATTTGATTACATTTAAAGGATATTCAAATATTAATGATGTTGAAAAGTGGAAGGGTATGAATTTGTATATTGATAAGGATCAGGCTGAAGAATTGGAAGAAGATGCTTATTATTATCATGAAATTATCGGATGCAGGGTTGAGACAACGGAAGGTGAGTCTTTAGGGAAAATAAAAGAAATATTGTCTCCTGGAGCAAATGATGTATGGGTAGTACAGAGACCCGGTAAGAAAGATTTGTTATTGCCTTATATTGAAGATGTAGTTAAAAACGTAGATATCGAAACAGGTACAATTTCCGTGGAATTAATGGAAGGGATGTTAGATTAGATGCATATTGATATTCTGACCCTTTTTCCAGAGATGTTTCATGGTGTTATGGAGAGTTCTATTTTAAAAAAAGCAAAAGAGAAGGAACAATTTTCATATCAGCTTGTTGATTTCCGTAACTACTCCACTCATAAACATAAGAAGGTGGATGATTATCCTTATGGCGGGGGAGCTGGTATGGTACTGACCCCGCAGCCTGTGTTTGATGCTGTTGAAGCAGTGAGAAAAGAAAAAGCATCACAACCCCGTGTGGTTTTATTGTGCCCTCAAGGAGAAACATACACACAGGGAAAAGCAGAGGAACTGGCAAAGGAAGATCATCTTATTTTTATCTGCGGGCATTATGAAGGTTACGATGAACGGATTCGTGAACACCTTGTAACAGATGAAATTTCTATTGGGGATTATGTTCTGACAGGTGGAGAGTTAGGGGCGATGGTTATTATTGACAGTGTTGTCCGGCTGTTACCAGAAGCGTTGGGGAATGAAGAGTCAGCACAACAGGATTCTTTTTCGACCGGATTACTGGAGCACCCTCATTATACCCGTCCATCTGATTTTCGCGGAATGAAGGTTCCAGATGTATTATTATCAGGAAATCATGCCAATATTGAAGCCTGGAGAAGGAAGGAATCCTTGAAGCGGACTGCCCAAAGACGGCCTGATTTATTAGAAAATCATGAGCTGAATGAAGTAGATAAAAAAATAGTTCAGGAAATAAAAAATGACTAAAAATAGTTGTGCTTTACGATAGGATATGCTATATTATTAATTGTGCTTATATGCGTATAAGCATGTAGAACGATGTTCCGCTGTTCAAATAAGGGCATGAGCATTAGTTTGGAAGGAGTGAAAATCATGCAACAAATTATTGCTGATGTAACAAAAGATCAATTACGTACAGATCATCCTGATTTTCGGCCTGGTGATACTTTAAAGGTTCACGTTAAGGTTGTTGAGGGTACTCGCGAACGTATCCAGGTTTTTGAAGGTGTTGTAATTAAGCGTCAAAACGGTGGAATCAGCGAAACATTCACAGTAAGAAAAATTTCCTACGGTGTTGGTGTTGAACGTACTTTCCCATTACATTCACCAAGAGTTGATAAAATTGAAGTTTCTCGTCGCGGTATCGTACGTCGTGCGAAGCTTTACTATCTGCGTAACCTTCGTGGAAAAGCAGCTCGTATTAAAGAACGTCGTTAATCAACGAGTGAGAAATATGAAACTAATAAAAAGGGGCTATGTCAATATTGGCAGTAGCTCTTTTTCATTGTAAAGGAAAATATAATCAGAGCAGATGCTAAATAGAGTTTATATAATATTGTGCTTATCCAGCACCTTTTAAAGAACAGTTTATCAATTTTTCTTTTCTCTTCAGAAAAATTAATAATACTTAGAAGTTGTTTATCTAATGGTTACTAGCTACAATAAAAAGTAGACTGAAGTTATCGGAGGAAGTCAGATGACAGAGAAAGAGCAAAAAAAGAAAAAAAATGAATGGTTGGAATGGATAAAAGCAATACTGATTGCTGTTGGTTTTGTATTCATCGTACGGATGTTTTTATTTGCACCTATCGTTGTAGAAGGGCCTTCCATGCTTCCAACCCTGCATGACCGCGATCAAATGATTGTTAATAAAATTACTTATACACTCGGGGAACCGGATCGTTTTGATATTGTTGTTTTTCATGCTCCTGAGCAAAATGATTTTATCAAGCGTGTAATTGGTTTGCCTGGAGAGCATGTAGAAGTAAAGGATAATGTATTATATATAGATGGAGAGCCTATAGATGAGCCTTTTCTAAACGATCAGATCTATACGAATGATTTTAAGTTGGAAGAATTAGAAGAGGGGTATGAAGTAGTTCCTGAGGACAGTGTTTTCGTGATGGGTGATAACAGGAGCAACTCAACAGACAGCCGGATTATTGGCGTTGTACCAATGGATGAGGTTGTTGGAAAAGCAAGATTCGTCTACTGGCCATTGGATCGTATACATTTCAGTGAATAAGGGTGATCAAATAGTCCGCAAACAATGTTTTATTTGAGATCAAAAAGTACAATGTTTGCGAATCATTTACAGATTTACCAATTAAAGATAAAAAGTACTAAAGACTCTCAGGAGTGAAAGGAATCGTGAATCTAAATGCCTATACAATGGTTTCCAGGTCATATGGCGAAAGCACGGAGAGAAGTGCAGGAGCAATTAAAGCTCGTTGATTTTGTCATTGAATTAGTAGATGCAAGAGCCCCATACTCCTCACAAAATCCAATGCTGCAGGAAGTTTTAGGTCAAAAACCAAAGCTTGTTCTCTTAATGAAAAAGGATTTAGCAGATCCTTCAAGAACGCTTGAGTGGATAGAAAGCTATCAGGAAAAAGGGGTACAGGCAGCTGCAGTTGATGTGAACCAAAAGGGAGATATTCAACAAGTTGTTCAGCTGGCTAAAGCAATGGGTCAGGAGAAAATGGAAAAGCTAAAAGCTAAAGGAATTAAACCAAGACCTGCAAGAGCAATGATTGTCGGTATTCCAAATGTAGGGAAGTCTACATTAATTAATCGGCTTGCCAATAAAAAAATTGCTAAGACAGGGGACCGCCCTGGAATTACAAAACAACAATTATGGATTAAAATAAAGAAAGACTTTGAACTACTCGATACGCCAGGTATTTTATGGCCGAAATTTGAGGAAGAGATTGTAGGATACCGGCTTGCAGCAATAGGGACGATAAAAGACCAGCTGCTCCCTCTACAAGATATAACAGCATTTGTTATTCGTTTTCTGTTTGAAGAATATCCCACTCTTCTGAAGGACCGTTATGACATTGAGGATAGCTCTGATATGGTAGAGTTATTTGAAGGGATAGGAAGAAAACGTGGAGCATTGGAAAGTGGAGGACATGTGAATTTTGATAAGGTATCAGATATTGTACTTCAGGATTTACGTTCAGGAAAGCTGGGGAAATTTACGTTAGAACAACCGTAATTCACTCCCTGCCGAACTCTACAGATTTCCAGATAAAGCAAAAAATAAATTTATTCAACCGGTAGCCTGCAAGGGATTGTTCTTTGTAGGCTATTTTCTTATTTTAAGAAATAAGATGACTTAATATGTCTGATAAAATGACGATAATAAAAGAAAGTAGGAAAGTTATGAAGAAGCAGTCTATCGCCGAGATTAAAGTATTACTTAATGAAGACAATCTGACATCTGAAGAATGGGAAATACTCGTTCAAGATGATAGAAAAGGTGTGCAGACACTTTTAAAATCATATCAGCGAAAAAAAGAACATGAGAAAATTTTAATCAATCAGTTTGAAGAAATGCAGCAATATGAGAATAAAGCTTTTCAGAATGGCGCAGAACGAATTGCAGGTGTAGATGAGGTAGGGAGAGGGCCGCTTGCAGGTCCTGTTGTTGCAGCGGCAGTTATACTGCCCAAAGATTTCCGGTTAATCGGCTTAAATGATTCTAAGAAACTAAAGGAAAATGTAAGGGAAGAATATAGTGCTTATATCAAGGAGCATGCCATCAGTTATCATATTTCATTTATAAATAATCAGGTTATCGATCAAATTAATATTTATGAAGCTACAAAAAAAGCAATGTATGAAGCTTTATCTGGATTAACAGCATCTCCTGATCATGTATTGATTGATGCAGTCCATTTACCGAATTTAAACTGCTCCCAGGAAGCAATTATAAAGGGAGATGCGTCAAGCATCAGTATTGCAGCTGCCAGTGTTTTGGCAAAGGTGGCTCGTGATCAGTTTATGAAGGAATTGCATAAGGAGTTTCCCGGCTATGGATTTGATAAGAATATGGGATATGGCACAAAAGTCCATTTAGATGGATTAGCCGAATTTGGAGTGACACCTTATCACAGAAGATCATTTGCACCAATTAAGACTCTTGGAAAATGATAAAGAAAAAGAGGAGAAGCTATGAGGATTCAAGGAAACACGACAGCGGGAAAATTATTGGATTCATCAAAAGCAAGCCTGCTTAACAATTTGAAATCAGGGGATGTTTTACAAGGCACTGTAAAGCATCTTTATCCAAATCATAAGGCAGTCATACAAATGCAAGGCAATCAGCTTATTGCCCAGATTGAGGCTTCTCTTTCTGTAGGAGGAAAGTATTTTTTTCAAGTAACGTCCAATGAAGGAAAAATGCCTGAATTGAAAGTAATGACAGGTGAACAGCAAAACGGGAAACAATTAATTGGTAATCTGCTGCAACAGCTTGGCATAAAAGAAACCAGGCTATCTTCTCAATTGGTCAGTATGCTTGTCAGAGAACAAATCCCGATGCAGAGAAGGGACCTGCTGCAGGCAATTCAATATATTCAGGATAATAAAATTTCAACGCAGCAGGCTCAGCCAATTCTAATGCAATTGATGAAATTGCGTATTCCAGTGACGGCAGCTTCTTTCCAGGCAGTACAAGCGTATCAGAGCGGTGATTTAGGTGAAAGTTTAGCAGTACTTCAACGCTCACTTCCACCTGGTCAGCAGCCAATGCTGCAAGCTAATTTAGAGCATGTTTTAAAAGGCTTTGTATCTGAAGAAAGTGCCGTACGTGCTATTTTAACTGCTGATATACAACAGGAAAAACCTGTTTTATTTCCACTTCTCAAAAGCTTTGGACTCGTTTCCAAAGCACTAAATAAACAGGGGTGGACGAGTGCCTTACAGCAATGGAGCCAACCAGTCTCACAAAATCAAGCAGCAGCTGCACCATTTACTGCCAGCTTTGAAGGGATGAAGGAACAGATTAAATCTATTCTAGCGAATCAACAGCAGCTGATAATGGAAGCTAACGCTGCACAGGGAAGCTCTGTTCCAGCACAGGACAGGCCGAATTTAGCAGCTCAATTCCCAAAATATTTTTCAAATCATGTACAAGGAGATCAAGGAGCTGCCCGCCAGGTTATTGAAGCTCTATCAGAACCTAAAAATTTTCAAGTGTTAGAGCGGCTCATGAATATTTTGGAGTTTTCTAATGAAAAAGCTGTAAAAATAGTGCTGACTACTGATGCAAAGCAGGCAAAACCGATACTATTTCCTCTTTTGCAGGATTTAGGATTTATTTCAAAGATACTGGACAAGCAAGTGTGGGCCAATACATTACAGCAATGGAATCCTCCTGGAGCGCAAAATCAGGGTACAGTAACTCCGCCATTTACTACAAGCTTTGAAGGAGTAAGGGAGCAGCTGCAGTCTATTTTGGAAAATCAAAAGCAATTAATGACAGAAGCCAGAGTGTTACATGGAGCAATGATGCAAGGGACCAGTTCTTCTGAACATCCAAAAGCAAATTTAACTGCTCAATTTCCGCAGTACTTTACAAACCCAGTTCAGGTTACGCAAGGGAATGAGGGGGCAATCCGTCCATTACTGGAATCGTTAGCAGAAGCGAAAAGTTATCAAGCGATAGAACGGCTTATGAATATTTGGACAGCGTCAAATGAAAATATAATTAATAATCCTAAGGAGCAATTCCTGCACCAGATTCAGTGGGTTCTTCGCGATGCCGGTTTAAATGCAGAAAGCTCATTAAAAACAGATGATGCAAGCTCCATGCAGATGAAGCATTTATTATTGGAAATGCTTCAGAATAACAGTAGAGGGGCAGGAAGAGAGAATGCTCAGCAGGCTTTACACTTTTTAAATGGCATGCAATTAAATAATATAAATGACAGCAGTTATTTTGTTCAGGCTAATATACAGATCCCAAGTCAAAAGCTTGGTTTATCGAAGGATATTAATCTGCATTTTGAAGGAAAGAAAACTGCTGATGGAAACATTGATCCTGAATATTGTCGTATTATTTTTGATTTGCAGCTGCAAAGTATGAAAGAGACAATCATTGACCTTCATGTTCAAAAGAAGGCACTATCTATTATTATTTATAATGATCAATCTACTACACCGGGGTTAATAGACAAAATTCGACCCAATTTGCAGAAAGCGCTGGAGCAAATAAATTATCAGATAGCGTCTATTGTCTGTAAACCTTATACAGAAGCTGATAGACAGCAGCAGCCAGGAAGAAAAGCTGATGAAATGGCTGGTCAGGGAAAGGTGGATTTTCGAGTGTGAATGAGAAACGGAAAAAAGCAGTAGCCTTAAGCTATGAACAAAATATGGACGATGCCCCAAAAGTGACAGCATCCGGGAAAGGATTTATTGCTGATGAAATCATAGAAAGAGCTGTTGAGCACAATATACCAATTTTAGAGGATCCATCTTTAGTAGAGCTTTTGGGAGAACTGGATATTAATAAAAAGATTCCAGAAGAGCTGTTTCAAGTAGTTTCAGAGGTGTTTGCCTTTATTTATCGGACAGATAAACAAACTGGAAAAGAAAAAAGCAGATAAGCCCGTTTAAAATGAAATAGAGAAATAATATTCAATTTGTTTTCCCTATTTCTTGTTTATTTTATATATTTTTAATACAATAGTATTGCATTGATTTTGATAGGAGGATGGAAGATGAACATTCATGAGTACCAAGGTAAGCAAGTTTTACGAGAATTTGGTGTAAAAGTTCCGAACGGTCATGTTGCCTATTCAGTTGACGAAGCTGTAGAAGCTGCAGAAAAGCTTGGCTCACCTGTAACCGTTGTCAAAGCGCAAATCCATGCAGGTGGACGTGGAAAAGCTGGCGGTGTAAAGGTTGCAAAGAGCCTGGAGGAAGTTCGTACATATGCGGATGAAATTTTAGGAAAGACACTTGTAACACATCAAAACGGTCCTGACGGTACAGAAGTAAAACGTTTACTTATTGAAGAAGGCTGTGATATTCAAAAAGAATATTACGTAGGGGTAGTACTGGATCGGGCAACATCCAGGGTTGTTATGATGGCGTCTGAAGAAGGCGGCACAGAAATTGAAGAGGTAGCAGAAGCAACACCTGAAAAAATCTTCAAAGAAGTGATTGACCCTGTTGTCGGTTTAGCACCTTATCAAGCTAGAAGACTGGCATTTAATATTAATATTCCGAATGAATTACTAGGGAAAGCAGTTAAATTTATGACAGCACTTTATGAAGCTTTTGTTGCAAAGGATTGCTCTATCGCTGAAATCAATCCACTGGTAACAACAGGTGATAATGAAGTGCTTGCTTTAGATGCAAAATTAAACTTTGATGATAATGCGCTGTACCGTCATCCAGATATAGCGGAATTACGTGACTTAGGCGAAGAAGATGAAAAGGAAATTCAAGCATCTAAATATGACTTGAGCTATGTTTCATTAGATGGAAATATTGGATGTATGGTAAATGGTGCCGGTTTAGCAATGTCTACAATGGATATTATTAAACACTATGGCGGGGATCCGGCTAACTTCCTTGATGTGGGGGGCGGTGCTACAGCTGAAAAAGTAACAGAAGCATTTAAAATCATTCTTTCAGACAAAAATGTAAAAGGAATTTTTGTAAACATTTTTGGCGGAATTATGAAATGTGATGTTATTGCTGAAGGTGTTGTAGAAGCAACCAAACAAATTGGCTTAACCATTCCATTAGTTGTTCGTTTAGAAGGTACAAACGTAGAACGCGGAAAGCAAATTTTAGACGAGTCAGGTCTGAATATTACTTCTGCAGCTTCTATGGCAGACGGCGCAGAAAAGATTGTTGCTGCAGTGAAATAAAGTAGTTACCGTATGATTACTTACAAATAAAGGACGTATAATAGGAAAGGGCGGACTTAGAATGAGTGTTTATATTAATAAAGATACAAAAGTAATAGTCCAAGGGATTACAGGTGGAACTGCACGTTTCCATACAAAGCAAATGTTAGAATATGGTACAAAAATTGTTGGTGGTGTTACTCCTAAAAAAGCAGGTACTGAAGTAGAAGGGGTTCCTGTTTTTAATACAGTTGAAGATGCTGTAAAAGCTACTGGAGCAACTGCATCTGTTATCTATGTACCAGCACCTTTTGCTGCAGATGCAATTATTGAAGCAACAGATGCGGAGCTTGATTTAGTTATCTGTATTACAGAACATATCCCAGTAATGGATATGGTTAAAGTAAAACGTTATATGGAAGGCAAGAAAACACGCCTTGTCGGACCTAACTGCCCAGGTGTTATTACCGCTGATGAAACAAAAATTGGAATTATGCCTGGATATATCCATAAAAAAGGTCATATCGGTGTTGTTTCCCGCTCTGGTACATTAACATATGAAGCAGTTCATCAACTAACAGAAGCTGGTTATGGACAAACGACAGCAGTTGGTATCGGCGGTGATCCCGTTAACGGAACCAACTTCATTGATGTGTTGAAGGAATTTAATAATGATCCTGAAACAGAAGCTGTTATTATGATTGGTGAAATTGGCGGTACAGCTGAAGAAGAAGCTGCTGAATGGGTCAAAGCTAATATGACAAAACCAGTAGTCGGATTTATAGGTGGTGTTACAGCACCTCCAGGAAAACGTATGGGTCATGCCGGTGCGATTATCTCTGGAGGAAAAGGTACAGCTGATGAAAAAATCCGTGTTATGGAGTCCTGCGGTATTAAAGTAGCAGCTACACCTTCTGTAATGGGAGAAACAATGATTGAAGCATTAAAAGAAAATGGTTTGGAAGAAAAATGTAAAACGCACTAAGCCTGTTATAGTATGCTTTAAAGAAGCCTGTCAGAATATGAAGCTTCTATCTTACTGTTAGATAGAAGCAAAATTCTGTCCAGGCTTCTCATTTTAGGTGAAAGGGGAATTATATGCATTGAATAATCATATTGATCGACTAGACTTCATTCATCTCAGCCGGTGCCGTTACGCTACCCGGGCTTTTATTCGAAAATGGCTTGAAATAGATTCTGATTTAAAAAAGATTTATCAAATTTCCTCTCAAGAATTGTCAAAAAATATTCAAATTCCTCAGAAAAAAGCACAAATCCTCTTGAAAGACCTTCATAATAACATACTACAAAAGAAGATTTTGGCAGAAATAAGAGATTTTCATATCATCACTTTAGTTGACGAATATTATCCCAGTATGTTAAATACAATTAAAGACGCGCCGCTAGTTTTATATGGAGCAGGAAATCCCGGTCTTTTAAAAAAACAGCCGACACTTAGTGTTATTGGTACAAGAAATCCATCTAATGAAGCTTTTAGAAAGCTTAAGTTTACCGTAACTCCTCTTATAGACAATAAATGGGTTATTGTCAGCGGGATGGCCCGGGGAATTGATAGTATGGCACATCGCTTGACGTTAGAGCGGGGAGGAAATACGATTGCTGTTTTGGGCAGCGGATTTCATTCAATATATCCACGAGAGCATATTCCTCTGTACCAACAAATAGCAAGAGAAGGGCTGGTTCTATCAGAGTATCCTCCTGACCAGCCGCCTCAAAAATATCATTTTCCAGAAAGAAATCGGATTATAAGCGGTTTGACAATGGGGACTTTAGTTATTGAGGCAATGAAGAAGAGCGGAACAATGATTACTGTTGACCAAGCTCTGGATCAAGGAAGAGATGTGTTCGCTGTACCGGGTAATCCATTTTTAAAGCAGTCCACAGGTTGTAATGAGCTTATTCAAAATGGCGCAAAATTAATCCAATCTGCCGAGGATATTTACACAGAGTGGAATTATTTTCATAAATAAAGAAAGTATTGACTTTTTTCATAAATTTATTTTCGGGCTAGAGATGCAGCTGTCTAGCTCCAAGTGCCAAAACTAGGGAGCTAACACGTAAGCGCCCTATGATAAAGAAGACTTGGCGATGAGCAATCCGTCAGGCGCAGACAGAGCTTTAGTCAAACTTATGCCCTGAGGGTGAATGTCATCATCAGTTCGAGGTGAAGGAAAGCCGACTAACCCCGGGCTAAAGACTAACGTCGGCATACCCTAAAGGGGCGTGATTCCTTTATCTCAGTAGTGTCGCTCCACGCTCCAATCTCTGCGTTTTTAAACGGGTGCTCTGCGCATTTCTTGAATTATTCAATAAATAGTGTTTGACAAAATCGTATTCTATCTATAATATTAGGAGCGATTTCTATTCGTAAATTGTCAACCTCATTATGGGAGGAACGTACATGTCAGATTATCTTGTTATCGTTGAATCGCCAGCAAAAGCGAAGACGATTGAACGGTATTTAGGAAAAAAATATACAGTAAAGGCTTCCATGGGGCATATTCGTGATTTGCCAAAAAGCCAAATGGGAGTAGATGTAGAAGAAAATTATAAACCAAAGTATATTACTATCCGGGGAAAAGGAGATATACTTAAAGACCTAAGAAAATCAGCAAAAAAAGCAAAAAAAATATATCTTGCAGCCGATCCGGATCGTGAAGGAGAAGCGATTGCATGGCATTTAGCGCATATTCTTGATGTTGATGAGAATTCAAAATGCCGTGTGGTGTTTAATGAAATTACGAAGGACGCCATTAAAGAATCCTTTAAGCATCCCCGTCCAATAGATTTAGACTTAGTTGATGCACAGCAGGCGCGCCGTATTCTTGACCGGTTAGTAGGTTATAACATCAGTCCTATATTATGGAAGAAAGTGAAAAAAGGATTGAGTGCAGGACGTGTGCAGTCTGTTGCTTTAAAAATGATTATTGATCGAGAAAAAGAAATTGAGAATTTCAAACCTGAAGAATATTGGTCCATTGATGCGGTATTTGCAAAAGGGAATGAAACATTTGAAGGATCTTTTTATGGTGTTGATGGTAAGAAAACAAAGCTTAAAACAAAAGAAGATGTTGATGAAATTAAGAAGAAGCTGAATGGGAAAGAGTTTACGGTTAACAGTGTGAACAAGAAGGAAAGAAAACGAAATCCTGCACTTCCATTTACTACTTCATCACTTCAACAGGAAGCAGCAAGAAAACTTAACTTCCGGGCGAAGAAAACAATGATGATCGCTCAACAATTATATGAAGGAATTGACCTGGGCCGTTCTTCCGGAGGAATTACAGGCTTAATCACATATATGCGTACCGACTCCACACGAATTTCAGATGGAGCCAAAGAAGAAGTTAAAGGCTATATCAAAGAGAATTATGGAGAAAGTTTCCTTGGCAAACAGGGCCCTGCCAAAAATAAGAGTGGTGCCCAGGATGCACATGAAGCAATTCGTCCGACATCGACCTTACGTGACCCAAAAGAATTAAGGAATATTTTATCAAGAGACCAGCTTAGACTGTATAAGTTGATTTGGGAACGTTTTGTTGCTAGTCAAATGGCTCCGGCAGTAATGGATACAATGACGGTGCACTTGTTAAATAACGGAGTAGAGTTTCGTGCAACCGGTTCAAAAATAAAGTTTAAAGGCTTTATGAAGGTCTATGTAGAAGGAAATGACGACAATAAAAAAGTAGAAGATAAAATATTACCTGAGCTGGAGGAAGGTATAAAGGTTGAATCCAAAGAAGTGAAACCGAATCAGCATTTTACTCAGCCGCCTCCACGCTATACAGATGCAAGGCTGGTAAAAACAATGGAAGAAATGGGCATAGGCCGCCCATCTACTTATGCTCCGACTCTTGATACAATTCAACGCAGAGGTTATGTATCTATTGATAATAAACGGTTTATTCCTACTGAACTGGGTACTATTGTCTGTGAGCTTGTGGAAGAATTTTTCCCGGAAGTTATTGATGCAGAATTTACTGCAAAAATGGAGACAGATTTAGACTCTATAGAAGAAGGAAAAACAGCCTGGATTCAAATTATTGATGCATTTTATCAAGACTTCAGCAAACGGCTTGAAAAAGCAGACGCTGAAATGGAGAAGGTAGAAATACGTGACGAGCCTGCTGGTATCACTTGTGAGGAATGCGGTCACGAAATGGTGTATAAAATGGGACGATACGGCAAATTCCTGGCATGTTCCAATTTCCCTGATTGCAGAAACACAAAGCCTATTTTAAAGAAAATCGGTGTCACCTGTCCGAAGTGTCATAAAGGTGAAGTAGTAGAAAGAAAATCAAAGAAAAAAAGAACATTCTATGGCTGTGATCAATTCCCGGAATGTGATTTTGTCTCATGGGATAAACCTATCGCCAGAAGCTGTCCGAAATGTGACTCCATGCTTGTTGAAAAGAAAAGTAAAAAAGAAACGCAGGTTCAATGCTCGAATTGTGAATATAAGGAAGTTGCACAGAAATAGCTGATTATTTAATTAGCTATTTTTGTTGTGAGTGGAAAATATGGATTTGAAGATAACAATCTGGTTTCAAAGGTAATAACAAATATAAGAACATTAAAGTTGACTTAAAATACATTTGTTATTATAATCACTAGTTGGTAAGGTAATTACCTTTACAGAAGATAAACGATACGCCAAATGAAAATATTACCTTCAATTATTTGAACAGTTATTCATATCCCTTAACTTTAGAGAGATTCTTATACTATAGCGGGTGATTCTCTTCAATCATTTCACAGATAAATAAGGCAGAGGGGATATATATAACTTTTAATTACCTGGTTACCTGTTTCTTCATTTCATTGAATTTTCTTAAACGTAAGCACCTTTCAGAATTTTATTACAATTTCGTTAAATTCATTGCATTCTAATATGGATTATGCTATGCTTTATCCGTTATACGATGATGAGGTGAATTCTTTGTGAAATTAAAAGCATATATGGATCAATTTATAGAGTATTTACAAATTGAAAAAAATGCCTCACCGTATACTGTGCAATATTATCGGAGCGATTTAGAAACATTCGAAGCTTTTATGCAAAGAGAAGGCATAAATGATTTAAGAGAAGTAAGTTATCGGGAAGTCCGGATATTTCTCACAGAATTATATGATGCTGCATTAAGCAGAAGGTCTGTTTCCAGAAAAATATCTTCGTTAAGAAGTTTTTACCGTTTTTTAGAACGGGAAAATCTCGTTCTGGAGAATCCGTTTAAACAGCTCACTTTGCCTAAAGCAGAAAAGCCTGTACCTGGTTTTTTATATGAAGAAGAATTGGAGAATCTTTTTTGTGTGAGTGATTTGACGTCGAACCTGGGACAGCGTGATCAGGCGCTGCTGGAGGTTTTGTATGGAACCGGAATCCGTGTCAGCGAATGTCAGCAGCTGCAGCTGCAGGATATTGATTTTTCAATAGGAACTATTTTTGTCAAAGGAAAAGGACGTAAAGAGCGTTATGTTCCTTTTGGCAGTTTTGCAGCAGCTGCTTTAGAAAAGTATTTGATTAATGGAAGGGAAAATTTACTGAATAAATCAAATAACATGACAGAGAATGTATTTCTAAATGCAAGAGGAAATCCGATAACAACAAGAGGCATTCGTACTGTTTTAAATAAAATAGTAGAAAAAGCTTCTTTAAATATTCAAATACATCCCCATAAACTCAGACATACATTTGCAACACATATGCTGAATGAGGGGGCCGATTTAAGGTCAGTACAGGAATTGTTAGGGCATGAAAGTTTATCCTCTACACAAATATATACACATGTTTCTAAAGAGCATTTGAAGAAGGCTTATATGAAAAGCCATCCGCGCGCAAGTGAGAATCTAAAGCGAAGAGCGCCCGTTCAGCAACGTACGAACTGGACCGAGGCGCAGGAGATAAAGGAAACACGACGACAGTAGGAGTCGATGTTGACTTATCGTACGGAGCTGAGGGAAGTTGCGGTAGTTGTTAGGCGCTCGGAGCTGGATGCAGCTATTCTCGAAACAGAAATAAATTCTGCAAAATTGTATTCTTACTTTACTATTAAAAATTAGATGAGGTGGATATATGGATTCCCAAATGCACGCCACAACTATATTTGCAGTGCAGCATAATGGAAAGTGTGCAATGAGCGGTGACGGTCAGGTTACACTGGGTAATGCCGTTATTATGAAGCATACTGCAAAAAAGGTAAGGACTTTGTATAATGGTAAAGTTCTGGCAGGTTTTGCCGGTTCTGTTGCAGATGCTTTCACGTTGTTTGAGAAATTTGAAAATAAGTTACAGGCTTTTAATGGTAATTTGACAAGAGCAGCTGTTGAATTGGCACAAGAATGGCGTTCTGATAAAGTTCTTAGAAAACTGGAGGCTATGCTGATAGTAATGAATAGAGAGAATATGTACCTTGTATCCGGTACAGGTGAAGTTATTGAACCGGATGACGGTATTTTAGCTATTGGTTCTGGAGGCAATTATGCGTTAAGTGCAGGCAGAGCGTTGCTTCAAAAAGCACCTCAGCTGTCTGCTGCTGAAATTGCACAGACAGCATTAGAAATTGCAGGAGATATTTGTGTGTTTACCAATGATCAGATTACATTAAAGGTGTTAGAATAAAACTATAAATAAGTGTTCAAAAACAGATCAGCAAAAAAGATTAAAGCTTATCATTTGGGGTTACGAATATTTTCCTAAATGATAAGCTGCTGATTTTTTGGACTTTTCTTTAAAGTGATTGCATGCTTTTAATGAGGTCTTGATAAAGGAGGATACTTTTGATGACGGCAAACTTAACGCCAAAGCAAATTGTGACTCAGTTAGATCGATATATAATAGGGCAGAAGCAGGCCAAGAAATCTGTGGCTGTAGCTCTTAGAAATCGTTATAGACGCATGAAGCTGGATGAAGATTTTCAAGATGAGGTTGTGCCCAAAAATATTTTAATGATTGGGCCGACAGGTGTAGGAAAGACTGAAATTGCAAGACGTCTTGCAAAACTGGTAGGTGCCCCATTTATTAAGGTAGAAGCTACAAAGTTTACCGAAGTTGGTTATGTCGGCAGAGATGTTGAATCAATGGTTCGTGATTTAGTTGAAAAGGCTGTTCGAATGGTTAAAGAAGAAAAGATGGAAGATGTTATGGACTTAGCAGTAGAAGAAGCGAATCAAAAGCTTATAAAATTGCTCGTCCCTCAAACAAAATCAAAAAATTCTGCGAAAAACCCCTTTGAAATGCTGTTTCAAGCTTCTGGTTCAGAAGAAGATCAAGAGGATGATACTTCTAATGAAGAATCAGAAATTAAATCAAAGAGAAAGCGGATAGCTCATCAATTAGCTTTAGGCGAGTTGGAAGACCATTATGTTTCTGTTGAAATCGAAGAAATTCCACCTTCTATGTTTGACATGCTGCAAGGATCGGGAATGGAACAAATGGGGATGAATATGCAGGATGCTTTCGGTCAGTTTATGCCCAAGAAGAAAAAGAAACGCAAATTGACGGTTTCAGAGGCGAGAAAAGTGCTGACCCGTCAAGAGGCACAAAAGCTTGTCGACATGGATGAGGTCACCCAGGAAGCCATTAAACGTTCTGAGCGGACAGGTATCATTTTCATTGATGAGATTGATAAAGTGGCTGGAAAACAGGAAGGCTCTGCGAATGTTTCCAGAGAAGGTGTACAAAGAGATATTCTGCCGATTGTGGAAGGATCAACAATTGTCACCAAACATGGAACACTAAAAACAGATCATATCCTGTTTATCGCAGCAGGAGCTTTTCACATGTCTAAGCCATCTGATTTGATTCCTGAACTGCAAGGCAGATTTCCGATTCGTGTAGAGCTAGAAAAGCTTACAATCAATGAATTTAAGCAAATTTTAACAGAGCCTTCCAATGCTTTATTAAAACAATATAAGAAAATGCTAGAAACAGAAGGTATAAAACTTAAATTTACGGACGAAGCTATAGAAAGACTTGCGCAAATTGCTTTTGATGTAAATCAGAATACAGATAACATTGGAGCACGCAGATTGCACACTATCTTAGAAAAATTATTAGAAGACCTATCCTATGAAGCTCCTGAAATTTCAATGACAGAAGTTGAAATTACCGGAGGGTATGTTAATGATAAGCTTTCGACTATTGCTCAAAACAAGGATCTCAGTCAATTTATACTATAATTTAAAATTCTAAAATGGAGGAATATCAAATGGATTTATTAACTAGAGCAAGAAAAATTAATGCAATGTTACAAACAGCAACAGGGAAGTCGGTAAACTTTAATGAAATGTCAGCGTCATTACGTGACGTGATTCGCGGGAATGTCTATATTGTCAGCCGACGCGGAAAATTATTAGGTGTCGCAGTAAATCAAGAGGTAGAAAATGATCGTATGAAATCAATGCTTGAAGAGAAGCAATTTCCTGCAGAATATACAGAAGGATTACAGGAAATCCGCGAGACTACTGCAAACCTTGATATTGACAATAAGCACACAGTGTTTCCTGTTGAAAATAAAGAATTATTTAAAGATGGCTACACTACAATCGTCCCAATTATCGGTGGTGGAGAACGTCTTGGCACATTAATCATTGGCCGCGTAAATGAAACATTTAATGATGATGATTTATTATTGGCTGAATATGGGGCAACTGTAGTAGGTATGGAAATTCTTCATGAGAAAACAGAAGAAATTGAAATGGAAGCTCGAAGCAAAGCTGTTGTACAAATGGCAATTAGCTCTCTGTCTTATAGTGAACTAGAAGCAATTGATCATATTTTTGAAGAATTAAACGGAAAAGAAGGCTTATTAGTTGCAAGTAAGATTGCTGACCGTGTAGGGATTACACGCTCTGTAATTGTTAATGCACTACGTAAGCTGGAAAGTGCAGGAGTTATTGAATCCCGCTCTCTGGGTATGAAAGGAACTTATATTAAAGTATTAAATGATAAGTTCTTAGTAGAACTGGAAAAAATCCGTACACGCTAAATAAACTGTTAAAAAGCAGTGGAGGAATATTCTCTCACTGCTTTTTTTTGTGTGAGAAAATGATTGGAAAAGTTTCAAAATCGTTCTTCTGTAAAGGTCTATGATGAATAAATCAGATTTAATTATGATTTTCGGGTATCACTGCAACAGGTTATGAGGAAAAAAGTAAGGGCTGTTTCAAAGGAGAACTTAACGCAGTGCAGTAAAATTCTTAATGTAAAACATTTAAGAAAAAGTGAAAATGGAAGCTTCCTAATGTGTAATAAGAAATAAATATATATTTATAGTAAATTAGATTTAAATATAATTTAAAATGAGTATATTGAATTCCTGAGCAAGAAAGGGTAAAATGAAAAAAGAGGTCTAATTACCTGTTTTTTGATCGGAATTTGATATATAGCTTTATTTTAATTAAAAAGTCTTATTCATTTATGCTGGCAAAAGTGAGGTTAATTTTATTTTCTGTATTATTTTGTAATAATTTGTTACAAAATATCAAGAAGTTGGGTGTTTTGTTCTAGTCCGAACGATTCATTTTGATATTTGTCAAGAATTATGTAGAAATTGCATAGACTTTATCAATCACTTAATTTAAAATTAATTCGTATAATGAATATCTTTTATGGGTGTTAATGTTAAAAAAGAAGGTGTGAAATACAAATGGATTTATTTAGTGGAACTATTAGCCAGTTAGAAAATTCGATACAGTATGCTTCTGCAAAGAATAATGCTATTTCCAATAACATTTCAAATGCAGATACACCGAATTATAAAGCTGAAAAAGTAAGCTTTAGATCTGCTTTAGAAAATGAACTGGGTGCTCTTCAAGCAAAAAAAACTAATGAACGTCATTTGAGCTTTAATGATGGAGAAAATAAAGCTTTTCGTATTGTAAAAGATTCATCAACTACATATAATCATAACGGTAATAATGTCGATATTGATAAAGAAATGTCAGAACTGGCTAAAAATCAAATCTATTATAATAGTCTTATTGATCGTATGAATGGGAAATTCAGCAGTTTACAATCAGTTATCCGAGGAGGAAATTAAAATTGTCTATCTTTCAGTCGATGAATACCAGCGCAAGCGGACTAACATCTCAAAGACTGCGCATGGATTTAGTATCTTCCAATTTGGCAAATGCGCAGACAACCCGGGCTACACAGAATGCAGACGGGGAATTCGAGCCATATCGTCGGAAAATGGCTATCTTTGGTACGGGACAGCCTTCATTTAAGCAAATGTTAAAATACGCTGAAGGTGGCAATAACTCTGGTGATGGTGTGAGAGCTACAGGGATTGTCGAGGATCAGACGCCATTTGAGCTTGTATATAATCCGGAGCATCCAGATGCAAATGAGGATGGCTATGTAGAGATGCCCAATGTGGATCCTTTAAAAGAAATGGTTGATATGATGAGCGCTTCCCGTTCTTATGAAGCAAACGTGACAGCTTTCAATGCCAGTAAAGGAATGCTGATGAAAGCATTAGAAATAGGAAAAAACTAAAATAAAGGTGGTATAGTGGAATGAACATAGCTGGAACTAATTTTCCTTCTTTGAATGAAATTGGAAATGATCAACCTTCGCGTATAACTCCAAACGAAGTACAAAGTAATTTCTCCTCCATGTTAAAAAGTGCTATAGAGGATTTAAATCATATTCAATTAGAATCGGACAAGCAGACAGAAGGATTAGCAAATGGTAATGTGGAGAACCTTCACGATGTAATGATCTCAGCTCAAAAAGCAAGTATTACACTGGAAACTGGAGTACAGGTACAGAGAAAAGTAATTGACGCATACAACGAAATTATGCGAATGCAGGTGTAAAGATAATTATAAGAGGATGTTAAAAAAGTTCCTAAATGACAAGCATTGGAATAATGAATTACGAATATCATATAGCTGGTGCATAAGTCACTATGACGGTGTGAAGTTAATACAGAACTGGAGCCTGGACTGTGGTTACCAATGTTATCAGATTAATATAATTTAATTCTGATGACAATTAAACTAACTGGCGAAAGTTTATGGGTACTCGTCTGATGAAATTTGTTTCCATATTTTGGAATGAATACCGTAAGTAATAATAAAGATTACAGTTTTTTGAATTTAGTGAGGGTAGTGTATATGAAAGAGAGATTACAAAGATGGAGAGAATCCACTTTTACTTTTTGGAAATCCAGATCTAAGGGACAAAAAGGAACAATGATTGGTGGAGCAGTTCTGATCATTATGCTGATTGCTGCGATGGTTTTCTTTACTGCAAATACGAAATTTGTTCCTCTGTATAATAATTTATCCCTGCAAGAGGCTGGCCAGATTACAGCTGAGCTGGATACGAGAGCTGTTCCATATGAGCTTGAAAATGGCGGAGCCTCTATTCTGGTTCCTGAGGAACAGGTTGATTCGTTATTATTGGAGTTTGCTTCTATGGGTCTTCCAAGCAGCGGAAGTATAGATTATTCTTTTTTTAGTGAAAATGCCTCCTGGGGTATTACAGAGAATGAATTTAGTGTTATGAAACTGGATGCAATGCAAACTGAACTTGGGAATTTGATTTCCGGTATCGATGGCATACAAGATGCAAATGTCATGATCAACATGCCAGAGCAGCCTGTATTTGCTGATGAAGCATCTGGAGAAGCAAGTGTTGCTATCATGCTGCATACACAGCCAGGATATCAATTTGAAGGAAATCAGATAGAAGGACTTTATCATCTTGTATCGAAGGCAGTCCCTAATTTAGATCCGGAAGATATCATCATTATGAACCAGTACTTTGAATACTATGATCGGGATACGCAATTTGCCGGAGGTCAGGATACATATTCAAATCAGCAATCTATTAAGAAAGATGTAGAGCGGGATATTCAACGAAGATTACAGCAGATGCTCGGTACAATGTTAGGAAATGAAAATATTGTTGTTTCCGTTACTGCAGATATTGATTTTTCACAGGAGAATCGAACAGAAGACTTAGTAGAGCCTGTCGATTTAGAAGCAATGGAAGGTATTCCTGTCAGCTTAGAAACGATACAAGAGTCTTATGCAGGCCAGGGAGGCCCGGATGGTGTTGCGGGCACTGGAGAGGAAGATG
This sequence comes from Oceanobacillus sp. FSL W8-0428, assembly GCF_038004405.1. NCBI lineage: Bacteria > Bacillati > Bacillota > Bacilli > Caryophanales > Bacillaceae > Oceanobacillus > Oceanobacillus sp. FSL W8-0428. Next base: position 4,373,175 of record NZ_JBBORB010000001.1, on the reverse strand, counting down.
TTGCTAACTTTCCTGCCGGTGATGGTGACGACGGTGAATACGAATTAGATAAAGAAACCATTAATTATGAGTTTAACCGTATCCGTCGTGAGATAGTAGAAAGTCCTTACCAAGTCAGAGACCTTGGTATACAGGTGGCGGTTAACAGCGCAAGACAAAGTGCAGATGGAGAAACAGAATTTTTAAACCAGCAAGAACAGACAGATGTTCAAGAAGGTGTCGAATCCATTTTGAATTCTATCATCGAAACATCGGTTGATGGTGATTTACAGGATGAAGAGGCCGGTGCTAATACATCGATTGTTTTCCAGGAATTCAGCGCTTCTGCCGGAGAACAAGAAGAACCATCTGGAGCAGGAATTCCTTTATGGCTGTATATTTCCGGCGGAATATTACTAATTGTCATAGTTATTTTAATAGTTATGCTCAGAAGAAATCGTGCTGAGGAAGAATGGTTGGAAGAAGAAATACAGGAAGAACAGCCATTAACATCTGTAACCAATAACGAGGAACCGGTTATTCCAGATCTTACTACCGCAAAAGATACAGAAGAAGTTATCAGGAGAAAACAGCTTGAGAAAATTGCAAATGAAAAACCAGAAGAATTTGCGAAATTATTACGGAGCTGGATGAATGAAGACTAGGAGGTTTTATTTATGGCAAGAAAAAATACACTCACAGGAAGACAAAAAGCAGCCATTCTCTTAATCTCATTAGGTCCGGATGTATCAGCACAAGTGTATAAGTATTTATCAGAAGAAGAAATTGAGAAGCTCAGCTTAGATATTTCCTCTGTGAAAAAGGTAGATTCACATTTAAAAGAAGATATATTAGATCAATTTCATCAGATTGCAGTTGCACAGGATTATATCTCTCAAGGAGGTATAGGATATGCCAAAACAGTTTTGGAAAAAGCATTCGGGAAGCAGGAGGCATCGAGCATTATCAATCGTCTGACCTCTTCCTTGCAGGTAAGACCATTTGATTTTGCAAGAAAGGCAGACCCGCAGCAGGTTTTAAATTATATTCAAGGAGAGCATCCGCAAACCATTGCGCTTATCCTTTCGTATTTAGATGCTGAGCAAAGTGGCCAAATCCTTTCTGCCCTGCCTAAAAATGTACAGGCAGATGTTGCCCGTAGAATCGCTACGATGGATTCAACATCACCAGAGATTATCAGCCAGGTAGAGCAGGTGTTAGAAAAAAATATATCTTCTTCTATGACTGAGGATTATACACAGACTGGCGGTATTCAAACGGTGGTAGAGGTGCTTAATGGAGTAGATCGTGCAACAGAGAAAACAATTTTAGATGCTTTAGAGTCTCAGGATCCGGATTTAGCAGAAGAAATTAAGAAAAGAATGTTTGTATTTGAAGATATTGTTACCTTGGATAATCGTGCCATTCAGCGTGTCATCAGAGAAGTGGATAATGATGATTTACGATTAGCTCTTAAAGTTGCCAGCAATGAGGTGAAGGATATTGTGTTCAATAATATGTCTGAACGTATGGTGACTACCTTTAAAGAAGAGATGGAGTATATGGGACCAGTGCGCTTAAAAGATGTAGAAGAGGCACAAACACGAATTGTCAATGTAATACGTGGTCTGGAAGAAAAAGGAGAAATTGTTATCGCGCGAGGCGGAGGAGACGATATTATTGTCTAGTTACAAAAAACAAATATCGATTAAACCGATTGAATCCATTGTTCCGCCGGCAGATACGCATCAAGAGGACGCAAATAAAGTGCATCAGCAATTATCTGAGACCATTTTATTACGAAAACAAGAGTTAGCCTCTATTGAAGAGCAGCAGGACAAACGGGTTGAAGAAGCTGATAATCAGATAAAAGAAGCTCGCAGCAAGTGGGAAGAAGAAAAACAAAAGTTAATTGAGGAAGCACAGGAGCAAGGATTTCAAAAAGGATATGAGGATGGAAGGAAAGAGGCTTTTCAGCAGTTTGAAAGTCGGCTGAACAAAGCTAATCATATCATTGATATAGCAAAAGAGGATTATCATCAAACCTTGGAAAAGCAAACAGAAAGCATTGTGGAGATATCCATGACAGTTGCGAATAAAATCCTGCATCAGGAGTTAAAGGGAAAACCAGATTATATTATGGAATTAATCAAGGCGGCGATTGAAGATGTGAAGTCCCAGCCGTCCATTACAATCATTGTTCACCCGGATTATTATGAAGAGGTTCATTCTCATCAGGATGAGCTGCAGCGTCTAATAGGCGACGATACTAAGCTGTCTATCCATGCAGATGTACATATCGAGTCAACAGACTGTATTATTCAATACCCTCATGGGCAAGTGGAAACAAGTGTCAATGCACAGCTGCAGAAAATAAGAGAGGCCTTGATGGATTATGTTATGGAGGATATGCAATGAATACAGAGGCGCTCATCTCAATAATTGAAAAAACTGATTCATATAAACGATTTGGAAAAGTTACTCGCGTAGTAGGCTTAATGATTGAATCAGAAGGGCCGGCTGCGAATATTGGTGAGGTTTGTTACATACATACCAGTACAAACGATGGTAATCTCATTTTAGCAGAAGTAGTAGGCTTTCAGAACGAAAAAATTATTTTGATGCCTTATCGGGAAGTTAATGAAGTTGGTTCAGGCTGTTTAGTGGAGGCTACTGGAAATCCATTAATGGTGAAGGTAGGAAGAAGTCTGATAGGTCATGTATTAGATCCTTTGGGAAAGCCGCTTTCTGATTCTGAATCATTACCAAAGGGCTTAACAAGATACCAGACGGAGAGAAAGCCTCCTAACCCGCTTTCCCGCCCGACAATCAGACAGCCATTACAAATTGGTGTGCGGGCTATTGATGGATTTTTGTCAATGGGAATCGGTCAGCGTGTCGGCCTGTTTGCCGGTAGCGGTGTCGGAAAAAGTACACTATTAGGAATGATTGCAAGGAATAGTAATGCGGATGTAAATATTATTGCACTGATTGGGGAGCGTGGAAGAGAGGTTCGTGAATTTATTGAGCATGATTTAGGTGAAGAGGGATTAAAAAAATCCATTATTGTTGCAGCAACCTCTGATCAGCCTGCACTCATGCGAATTCGCGGAGCATATACAGCGACTGCTATCAGTGAATATTTCAGAGAACAAGGATTTAATGTGAATTTAATGATGGATTCTGTTACACGTGTTGCTATGGCACAGAGAGAAATTGGTTTAGCTGTTGGCGAACCGCCGACGACAAAAGGATATACTCCAAGCGTATTCTCTATTTTACCTAAGTTGTTAGAGCGGGCCGGCACGGATGAAAAAGGCTCAATAACTGGATTTTATACGGTGCTGGTTGATGGAGATGACATGAATGAACCGATTGCTGACGCAGTAAGAGGTATTCTTGATGGTCACATTGTTCTGGACCGTAAAATTGCAGAAAGAGGTCAATATCCCGCAATTAATGTTTTAAAGTCAATCAGCAGGGTGATGAATGTTATTGCAACAGATGAGCATAAACAGATAGCGACAGGTTTAAGAACACTTCTTGCAACGTATGAAGAAAATAATGAGTTAATCTCTATTGGCGCATATAAAAAAGGAACAAATCCTGAGGTAGACTTAGCTGTTTCATCTTATCCCAAAATTGTTTCTTTTTTAAAACAAGGGGTGTATGAGCAGGTAAGCTTTGAAGAAACCGTTCAAATGATGAGAAATCTGGTTGAATAAAGGAGTTGTTTTTATGGCTGGGATATCCAGTTTAGCAAAGATAAGAGATATACATGATAATGAGAAGCAAATAGCTCAGAAGGCTTATGCGCAGTCACAAGAAACGTTCGAGAAGATTGCTACGGAGCTGTATAATCTATTGCAGAAAAAAGAAGTTGCAGAGAACTCCTTTGAAACTGCCATTCAAGCGTCTACATCGATCGAGAAAATAAAAGAACAGTCTGCCTATATTGAGAAACTGACAAATCAAATTCAAACTGTCCAGCTTTTAGTTCAAAGAGCAAGAAACGATATGAATAAGAAACAAAGCAAATTATCTGAAGCTTATATTGAATATAAAAAATATGACAAGATTATTGAATTGAAAAAAGAAGAAGCTCAAGCAATTGTAAGAAGACAGGAAGCCAGTTTTATGGATGAAATGTCAATGCAACAGTATCTGAGACAAAAGCAAAGGTGAAAAAAATGAAGAATAAAAAACAAAGCGAAACAGAAGTTCAAAAGTCTTCAAGTGGTGTCTTTATGAAGCTGTTTTTAATAGCTATGCCACTCTTTATCCTGGCTGTCATTGTTGTTTTTGTTTTACATATTGCAGGATTTAATACGTTGGATTGGCTGAAGGAACAGGGGAAATCCATTCCTGTTGTTGGAGAAATGTTCATAGATGATGAAGAAAAAAATGCTGGCAATGACATCCAGGCACTACAAAATCAGCTGGAAAGCAAAGATAAAATTATTGATAACAAGGATGAACAAATTCAAGGTCTTGAGGATACCGTCACTGAACTGGAAAGCCAGATCAACAGTTTGCAGGATGAACTGGAAGAAACAGCAAGTGCTGATGCAGAAGAAAATGCGGATGGAGAGCAAGAGGTAGAACATCCGCAAGGGCAGGCAAATGCTTCAGAAAAAAGTTCTATGACGAAAACGCTGGAAGGTATGAAAAGTAAAGAAGCAGCCGCTATCCTCGAAAATTTAGAGGATGATTTAGCTGTTGATATTTTAGAAGAAATGTCAACGGGTGATCGCGGTGATATTTTACAGAAAATGGAATTGGAAGCAGCGACAACCTATACCAAAATGTTGATTGAGCTGGACGTAGCTGTTCCTTAATAAATACAATTTTATGTTAGAATCATAGATTTTCTTTATTTATAAAAAATTGAAGGGAGGTGAATAAATGAATCCGATGATATTAAGTATGCCTGAATTTATGCTTTCCAATCAGAAGATGCATACCGGACAGGGAATGAACCAGAATTCGGGTTTCCGTGATTTATTATTACGGCAAACAGTACCAGTATCCGATGATATATCAGTCCCAATGCAAGAAAATAAGAAGAAACAGCTGGATAAAACGTATCAACAGCTGAAGGAGCTATTACCAGATGAAGTACTCGCTATTTTGCAAGAAAATGATGGCTTGCAAGAAGAAATACTTACATTAGTAATGCAAAGCTTATATTCTCAACAAGAAGTTTCTATGGATGATAATGACGAGCAGCAGAAATTACTTATTCAAAAACTGCTTAAACAGCATCTATCTCCTTCAGAAGAAAAAGCAGATTTACAGGGAGCTGCAGATATTTACAATGAAATAGTAAATCTGTTGCAAAGTGTAGGTGAAATGGCGGTTATAGATGATACAGCAAGTCTGTTAGCAAAATTAAAGCAGGATTGGGATCGGTTTTTCCAGGAAAATCCTGAGTTGGATAAAAAAGAAGCTTTGGACGATATTCATCAGTACATGCAAAGAGCTGACTCATTCATTTTTAGTCAGACAGTAAACCAGATGGTTTATCAATTGCTTGATGCCAATCTGCCTGAAGGAACAGAGACAAATGATGAATTGAATCCTAAAGCAGTAGAGGTAAATAAAGCTTTGCAGGATTTAAATCAATTCATATTAAGAGCTGATTCTGCAACAGCAGAGCAAATGGTAAAGCAGATCGCTGATTTATTCAAAGAGTCAGGTTTAATGGAAGAACAATTGTTGAAGGATATTGGAAGCAATGCTGGACAAGCTGCCAACCAACCGGCAGAGGATAATAGGCAAGCAAGAATACAGCAATTAATACAAGTCATAAGCCAACAGATGGAAAAAGCTAACCCTGCAGTTGCTGAACAGACGGTAAAGCAAATAATGAAACAATTGCAAGACTGGAAGCTGGTAGAACAAATACTGATTCAACCGCAAAAAGCAGTTAGATCTGAATTAGTTATGGAAGGATCACAGCGCACAGAAGCCAGAATAGTAACATGGCTGCAATCAATTTTTAAAGAGGTAGCTCCAGGAGTTATTAAGCAGAACAGTAATGTTAATTTTGCAGATCAAACAGAAGCTCAATCGGCAAAAACAGTATCTGAAGCTGCACAGCGTATAGAGCCGAAATTAGCTGCCTGGCTGCAAACAACTATTCAAGGTGCATCTCCAAATGTTTTCAGACAAGAGAGCCTGCCTATCTCAAAAGTAGAGCAATTTATTGTCAATATGGGGCAAACAGATTTGTCAAAGGCTTTATCAGGAAAAGAATTGATTGATAAGATTGAAAGTCTTGTTCAAAGCCAGCGTCTGCACAACTTTGTACAAGGACAAAATCCGATATCTATTCAATTAAGGCCAGATAATTTAGGGGAAATGACAATCCGTTTTGTTCAGACAAATGGTGAATTGACAGTACAGATGCTCGTATCCTCTAAGGCCGTAAAAGAAGTATTAGAATCTAATCTGCATCAGCTGAGAAATGTATTTTCTCCGCATCAGGTAACTATTGAAAAGCAGGATAATGTGATGCTTTCCAACGGAACGGATGCATCTAAAAATTCGAAAGAAAATCAAAATGACCAGCAGCAGGCAGATCATTTTGAAGAGTCTTCTGAGTCAAATGAACAGGAGCAATATTCTGAAACAGAGTCATTTGAATCGTTTATGGAGAAGCTATTATCTCAAAATGAAGAAGAACAGATACAGAGTTGACCTAGCTTGTAATGGCTCTTATCCATTTTTGAAAGGCGGTGACAATAATTACTTCCATAGATCCATCTTTATATTTAAGTAATCAATCGACGCAAAGGGCACCTTCATCTGAATTAGGAAAAGATGAATTTTTAAAATTATTGGTTGCGCAAATGCAAAATCAGAATCCAATGAACACAATGGATGAAAGTGAATTTATTGCCCAAATGGCAACTTTTTCTTCCTTGGAGCAAATGATGAATATGTCAAAGTCGATGGAGCTACTGGTTAATAATCAGCTTGTTTCTCCAGCTATCCAGTATAGCCATATGATCGGCGAAACGGTGAATTATAGAACATTTGACGAGGAAACAGGAAGAGAAAAAGGTATTGAATCAAGTAAAATTGTTTCTGTATCTCAGCAGGATGGATGGGCTGTTTTCCATTTGGAAAATGGTAAGAAAATCTATGCTGATACAGTGATTGAGGTAGGAACATCAGGACAGGAAACAGATGATGAATCAGAAAATAATGTAACAGGCCCTTCTGAGAATGAGGAGGAAAAATAATGGTTCGCCCAATTCAACCAATCGTACCAGCTATATCACAGGAGCAATATATACAAAAAGCGGCACCGAAAAAGGGAAATGTATCCTTTGGCGATATTCTCCAACAGCAACAAGGACTGGCTGTCAGCAAGCATGCAGCAGATCGAATGCGGGAGAGGAATATCCAGTTTAGCAACAAGGAATGGGAATCTATTCATGAGAAAGTAAAAGAAGCTAAACAAATGGGAGTTAAGGATGCTTTGGTTGTTGTTGATGGAAGCGCAATGGTTGTCAGTGTCAAAAATAATACAGTGATTACTGCGTTGAATCAATCCGAGGCAGATAAAAAAGTATTTACTAATATCGATGGAACAATTTTATTGTAAATTCAAAAAGGCTGGACCCTTTAAGGGAAGTCTGTAACCGCGGAATGACAGAAGCGGTCAAATTAAAAGGAAAAAGGGGAAATAATCATGTTACGTTCAATGTATGCAGGTATTTCAGGAATGAAAAATTCACAAACAAAATTAGATATTATCGGAAATAATATTGCTAACGTTAATACCAATGGTTATAAAAAAGCAACGATTAATTTTCAGGATATGCTGAGCCAAACTTCATCAAGAGCACAGGGTGCTGGCGGAAATCGAGGCGGTGTTAATGCCAAACAGGTTGGTCTTGGTTCACAGCAAGGAGCGATTAATAATGTCCATACACAGGGATTTACGCAAACTACAAATTATCCGTTAGATTTTATGATTGATGGAGATGGTATGTTTGTTGTAGGCGGTGGTCAGGTTACTGGTGAAGGGGCAGGAGCAACAGTGACAACCAATCCAAATGATAGATACTATACACGTGCCGGGAGCTTTGGTTTTGATGATAACGGATATATTGTAAACGCGGAAGGTCTTTATTTATTAGATAGCGAGGGAGAAGCTATTCAGGTTCCACCAGGTTCACAGGATTTCAGTATCTTAACAGATGGATCAGTTACGTATATAGATGCAGACGGAGAAGTTGTAGATAATAACGTTAATATAGGCTTGGCCCGTTTTTCCAATCCTAATGGTTTAGAAAAATTAGGCGGTAATTTGTATCGTGCAACAGATAACTCTGGTATAATGCCTGCCCCAGGAGGTGCAGAATTCTTTACACCGGAACAGGAAGGCGCCGGCGTACTTAGAACTGGTCAGCTTGAGATGTCCAACGTAGACTTATCCGAAGAATTCACTGAAATGATTACAGCACAGCGTTCATTCCAGGCGAACACCAGAATAATTACAACATCTGATGAAATTTTACAGGAGCTTGTTAATCTAAAACGATAAGCAAGGGAGGAAGGGGCTAGCCTGAACTAACATGCTCAGACTAGTCCCGATAAATCATGATTCGATTGACCCGATTAAATAATGAACCTTTTGTTCTTAATGCAATAATGATTGAGCAAGTTCAGGCCCATGCAGATACAAGTATTTCATTGTTAAATGGAAAAAAAGTGTTTGTAAAAGAAAGTGAAGAAGAAATTATTAAAAAGGTAACAGCCTTTTATCACGAGATTGGGTTTCCTGCACTTCCTTTAAAGGCAGGTGAAAAAGATGAGTAAAATATTAAAAATAGCTGTAACGTCAATCATTACTTTACTTGTTGGTGTTGTAGCTACGCTTATTATTGTCATCTATGTGAATGAACCGGAAGAAACATCCGGCGAGCAATCTATTGATGATATGGTCAGTCATTCCTATGAAACGCCGGAAGTAACAACAGATATTAAAGATGATAGATATGTACAGGTTCAGTTTCAAGTGATTACAGATGATAAAAAAGCGATGGAAGAATTACAAAAAAGAGACTTCCAAATCACCAATCTATTAATTAAAGAATTGGCTGTTATGGAAGAAGAGGATTTTCAAACAGGTCTTGATGATCTGGAGGAGACGCTGAAAACAAATTTAAATGAAATGATGACAGAAGGAACGGTTACCGAAGTATATACCATTAAGAAAATACTTCAATAGATTATATCATGCTAGGAGGTGACCAAATTTTATGGATGAGGTATTATCACAAAATGAAATTGATGCCTTGCTTTCAGCGATAACATCAGGAGAAATGGATGCAGAAGAGTTGAAAAAGGAAGAAGATGAAAAACGTATTCGCGTATATGATTTTAAAAGAGCGTTACGTTTTTCTAAAGACCAGATACGAAGCATTTCTAGGCTTCATGAAAACTATGCAAGATTGCTTACAACCTTTTTTGCTACGCAGCTCCGAACGTATGTAAATATAAATGTTACCTCTGTGGACCAGGTACCTTATGAGGAATTTATACGCTCTGTACCGAAACGGACAGTGCTTAATATTTATAGTTTGCAGCCGTTGGACGGAAATTTGATTATGGAAATTAACCCGAATATCGCTTTCGCATTATTGGAGCGGTTGCTGGGCGGAAAAGGTTCCAGTGATTCAAAAAAAAGCAGTCTGACAGAAATTGAAAAGCTTTTGCTCACACAATTGTTTGAGAAAGCTGAAGACAGTTTAAAAAATGCTTGGTCATCTGTTGCAGATATTGAACCGGTTTTAGAAGAATTTGAAGAGAACCCCCAATTTATGCAGATTGTTGCACCAACAGAAACAGTTGTTGTTGTTTCTTTAACAGCTATGATTGGAGAAGTATCAGGTATGATTAATATATGTATTCCGCATATTATTTTGGAACCAATTATACCAAAGCTCTCTGCAAGCTATTGGATGCAGACGAATAAAAATAAAGATGAAAAAAGTCTGCAAAGAATGTCACAGTATCTTCAAAATACGGATGTTGAAGTAAAAGCAATCCTTGGTGAAGCAACAATTAATATTGATGAATTTTTGAAGTTCTCTGCCGGGGATGTGATTGCATTAGATCAGCCGATTGATTCGCCGTTAAAGATGGCTGTGAATGATGAGTTTAAGTTTCTTGTGCAGCCAGGTAAGTATCGGCATAAAATGTCTGTTCAAGTATTAGAGGAACTGAATGGGGTGATGGAAAATGATGAATGACGGCAAGCTGTCGCAGGAAGAAATTGATGCACTGCTTAATGTATCTGAAAATAAAGAGGATGAAAACCAGCAGGAGCAAACGGGTGGGGACGAGTTCCTGACGAGTATAGAAAAAGACGCTTTAGGAGAGATTGGAAATATTTCCTTTGGAAGCTCCGCTACTACTCTGTCTACACTTTTAAACCAAAAGGTAGAGATTACAACACCAGCTGTTACAACAATTACAAAAGATGAATTAGAAGAAGAAGTGACATTTAAACCTGTAAGTGTTCAAGTAAATTACATAGAAGGCTTTACTGGCAATAATGTTTTTTTCATTAAATCAGAGGATGCAGCAGTAATTGCTGATATTATGCTTGGCGGTGATGGGACAAGCCCGGATAAGGAACTGAACGAAATGCACCTCAGTGCAGTTCAGGAAGCAATGAATCAGATGATGGGTGCTGCTGCCACAAGTATGTCCACAGTATTTAATAAGAAAATTGACATTTCTCCTCCGCAGATTATTCATGGATTGGGGAATGAAAGAAAAGAAGGTCTATTTGAAGATGACGTTTATGTCAAAGTCTTCTTTAAATTAATGGTTGGAGATTTAATAGATTCTAATATGGTACAGCTTGTTCCAATTGATTTTGCTAAAGAATTAGTACAGCAATTAATGAATCCGGCTCCTGCAGCTACAGAAGAAAGTCCGGCAGAAAAGAAGCCAGAGAAAGCAGCAGCAAGCGAACCGGCTGATATCTCTGAAACGAATGTAAATACAAGCTTAAATACTCCTTCAGCACCACTGCAGGAAAACATTCAAGCGGAAGAGTCTGTCAGCCGGACAGCAGCAAGCACAGAATCAACACATCAAAAAAATGATGACATTCTGGGCAGACACGGCAGCCTGCATGAAGCAAATATACAGGAGGCAGCTTTTTCAGATTTTAAACAGCCCCCTTTAAGCAGTCAGGGACAACGTAATTTGGATATGCTGATGGATATCCCTTTAAAAGTCACTGTTGAGTTAGGAAGAACAAAGCAGTCCATTAAGGAAATCTTAGAACTTGGAGCAGGATCCATTATTGAATTAGATAAGTTGGCCGGGGAGCCTGTAGATATTCTTGTAAATGAAAAATTAGTGGCTGAAGGGGAAGTTGTTGTTATCGACGAAAACTTCGGAGTACGTGTAACGGATATTGTTAGTCAGTTAGATAGAATTCAACATTTGAAAAAGTAGATTAGTATAATGAGGAGAGAGAAAAAAATGAGCAAAAAGATTTTAATCGTAGATGATGCAGCTTTTATGAGAATGATGATTAAGGATATTTTAACAAAAAATGATTTTGAAGTAGTTGCTGAAGCACAAGACGGTAATGAAGCTGTTGAAAAATTTAAGGAAAGTCAACCTGATTTAGTGACCATGGATATTACGATGCCAGAAAAAGATGGGTTGGCAGCTTTAAAAGAAATTCTTCAAGTAAATCCAGAAGCAAAGGTAATTATGTGTTCAGCAATGGGACAGCAGGCCATGGTTATTGATGCTATTCAAGCCGGAGCAAAAGACTTTATTGTTAAACCATTCCAGGCAGAACGTGTTATTGAAGCTATTCAAAAAGCACTTGGATAAGTAAACTTCATTTAGTGAGACGGATATATCTTTTCTCACTAATGAATGGGGGACAGCGTCCACCCGTATGAAGTGAAGGGGTATCACAGGGATGTATTTACTCCCCAAGTGTGTTTAAAAAGTGAGTTGACGAGATTGAAGAAGCAATCATGGCGTATATTTGTACTGGGAGCGGGAGTGTTGTTTTTTATATTGCTCCCGGTCAGTATAAGCGCAGAAACAAATGTGTTAGACTGCCTTGAAAATGGTGAGGAGTGTAACGATGAACAAAATATGGATAATGAGCAGCCGGATACGAATGAGGAAGACAGTATCCTGGAAAATGACAGTGGATTTTTGATAGAAGATGATTCTTCAAATACATCGATGGGCTGGCAAATTGTCCGGTTAATTGTTGGTCTGGCTCTGGTACTGGGGTTAGTCTATATCGTATTAAAGCTTTTAGGAAAAAGAAATGGGTTTAATCAGCAGCCAGGCCTCCTGCGCAATGTGGGTGGAGTATCTGTAGGAGCAAATAAATCTGTGCAAATTATCCGTGTTGGAAACAGATATTATCTTATTGGTGTTGGAGATAATGTGGAGCTGTTAGAGGAAATCGATGATCCTGAAACGATTGAACAGCTGATTGATCAATCGGAAGAAAAGAATCCGGATACCTTATCCTTATTTTCAAAAGGAAAAAATGAAAAATCTAGTAAGTCATCTGACAAATCCTTTAATCAATTACTTACTAGGGAGCTGCAGTCAATCCGCAAAAATCGCCAAGATCTTATTAAGAAGCATAAGGACGATTTAAATGAATGAATTTATAGATATATTTTCAGGTTCTGATCCAACGAATATAGCAACATCAGTGAAGCTATTGCTGTTATTAACGATTTTTTCTCTGGCTCCGGGAATTTTAATTTTAATGACCAGCTTTACACGGATTATTATTGTATTGTCATTTGTACGTACATCTTTAGCAACGCAGCAGATGCCCCCAAATCAGGTGCTCATTGGTATTGCGTTATTTTTGACTTTCTTTATCATGGCTCCGACTTTCTCAGAAGTCTATGAGCAAGGTTTGTCGCCGCTCTTTGCTGAGGAGATTACCTTGGATGAAGCTTATGATAATGCAAGTGTTCCTTTAAAGGAATTTATGGCACAGCATACAAGACAGAAGGATTTGCAATTATTCATGCGTTATACAGAGGCAGAACCTCCAGAAACCGTACAGGATATCCCTTTAACCACTTTAGTTCCTGCATTTGCAATCAGTGAATTAAAAACAGCATTTCAGATGGGTTTTATGATATTTATCCCATTTTTAATTATTGACATGGCTGTCGCAAGTATTCTTATGTCAATGGGGATGATGATGCTGCCGCCGGTAATGATTTCATTGCCGTTTAAGATATTACTATTTGTACTGGTGGATGGCTGGTATTTGATTACGCAGTCACTACTCGGTGGTTTTTAGATGAGATTCATTGAAGGGAGTAGAATCAATGAGTAGTGAATTGGTATTAACCCTGGCTGAACGGGGGATTTTTACAATTTTGTTAATAACAGTCCCGTTACTGCTGCTGGCTTTAGCAGTCGGACTACTTGTAAGTATTTTTCAGGCAACAACACAAATTCAAGAACAGACATTGGCATTTATTCCAAAAATCTTAGCAGTGTTACTTGGTTTAGTATTCTTCGGACCATGGATGTTAACGACAATCGTTGAATTCACTTCCAATTTATATATGAATATTAATCAATATATAGGGTAGTACGAATGATTGATATTATAAACTGGAATCTTGTTCCGGCATTCATTCTGATTTTTGTTCGTATTATGGCATTCTTTGTAATTATGCCTCTGTTCTCTTATCGGTCAGTTCCGGTTCAATTTAAAATAGGAATCAGTTTTTTTCTGACAATCATTTTAATTTCCTCAGTGGACATCGGTAATGTTGCCCTGAATGATTTATATATATTTCTGCTGGTGAAAGAAGCGCTTGTCGGTATTTGTATTGGATTAATTGCGTTTATTTTAGTATCTGCTATTCAAGTTGCCGGCGGTTTTATTGATTTCCAAATGGGCTTTGCTATTGCCAATGTTGTAGACCCGCAAACAGGTGCACAAAGTCCATTGACAGGTCAATATTTTTATATTATTGCGTTATTATTTCTTTTATCTGTAGACGGCCATCATATGATTTTAAATGGAATGATGAACAGCTTTTCTTATATTTCATTAGATCAATTTATCCCATTTGGCGAAGAGAGTATTATTGAGCTTGTACTGACGACATTTAATACGATGTTCCTCATTGCTTTTCAAATCGCTATCCCCATTGTAGGCTGCTTGTTTTTAGTAGATGTTGCTTTGGGGATCGTAGCGCGTACGGTACCGCAAATGAATGTTTTTGTTGTCGGCTTGCCAATAAAAATTCTTGTGAGCTTTGCAGCAATCCTTGTTTTTCTCGCACTTTACATAGGCTTATTACAATATGTTTTTGAGGCAATGTATCGTGTAATGGTGGAATTAATGGCTTTATTTGGAGGTGCTTAATGTGTTTTTGACATTAGACTTACAATTTTTCGCGGGTGAAAAAACAGAAAAAGCCACTCCAAAGAAAAGACAGGATGAACGCAAAAAAGGGCGGATTGCCAAAAGTCAGGATATAAATACAGCCGTCCTGCTGCTTGGATGTTTTATCGATTTGTTTGTTTTTGGCGGTTATATACTTCAGTATATGACAGGATTTTATAAAAAATCATTTACGGAATACATTCATTGGGAAGTGACTAATAATTCGATTCAAACGATGTTTAATGATTCATTTCTTCAAGCAGTTTTAATGGTTGCTCCCATCATGCTGATTGCCATTATTTCCGGTTTGGCTGCTAACCTGCTTCAGGTCAGGTTCTTATTTACAACAGAGCCCTTGAAGTTTGATTTGAAAAAAATTGATCCTATTAAAGGAGCAAAACGGATTTTTTCCATACGTGCGTTAGTGGAGTTTTTAAAATCTTTATTAAAAATTACATTGGTTGGTGCGGTAACATTTACAGTAATTTGGATGAATAAAGATCAGATGCTCATGACAGCTTTTTTAGATGCAGAGGGAGCATTGGGATTCTTTGCACGGGTTACAGCAATAATGGCATTTTCGGCTATTGCTTTATTAATTTTTTTAGGTGTTTTAGATTATATGTATCAAAAGTATGATTTTGAGAAAAACATTCGTATGTCCAAGCAGGATATTAAAGATGAGTATAAAAATGTTGAAGGGGATCCTTTAATTAAATCAAAAATGAAAGAAAAACAGCGGCAGATAGCAACAAGAAGAATGATGAGTGAAGTTCCAGGCGCGGATGTTATTATTACAAATCCCACCCACTATGCAATTGCAATTAAATATGATGAAGCAAAGGCAGAGGCACCGTTTATTATTGCGAAAGGAACGGACAGCATTGCGCAGCGTATCAAAGAAATTGCAAAGGAACACAATGTACATATGATAGAAAATCGTTCTCTGGCAAGAGCATTATATGCAGCAGCAGAAATTGGCGAAGTCATTCCAGAGGAATACTTTCAGCCGGTTGCAGAAGTTCTTGCTTATGTTTATCAAATGGAGAAAAAAGCGTAAGAAGTTAGGAGAGAATGGAAATGAAAGTCCGGGATATTGCGGTTCTCTTAGGCGTTATACTAGTAATTGTCATGCTGGTTATACCAATGCCAGGAGGACTTTTAAGCTTTCTCATATTAATTAATATAATACTTGCATTGGTTGTTATTTTAGTGGCAATGAATACAACGGAACCGTTGCAGTTTTCGGTGTTTCCAACACTGATTTTGCTTTTGACATTATTCCGGTTAGCTTTAAATGTGTCAACGACCCGGGCCATTCTCTCTGAAGGTGATGCAGGAGGAGTCGTAGAAACATTCGGCTCTTTTGTAATTGGAAACAATCCTTTAGTCGGATTTGTCGTATTTATTATTTTGGTTATTATTAATTTTATTGTTATTACCAAGGGTGCAGAGCGTGTATCTGAAGTAGCTGCCAGGTTCTCCCTTGACGGGATGCCAGGGAAGCAGATGAGTGTCGATGCTGATTTAAATGCCGGTTTAATTACGGAAAGTCAGGCAAAGGAACGACGGGAAAAAATCGAAAATGAAGCAGATTTCCATGGATCCATGGATGGGGCAAGTAAATTCGTAAAAGGAGATGCCATAGCCGGAATTATTATTGTTCTTATCAATATTCTTTTTGGAATGATTATTGGTGTTGTGCAAATGGGTCTGTCCATGCAGGAATCTGTTGATTTATTTATGAGACTTACTGTCGGGGATGGCCTGGTGAGCCAAATTCCAGCATTGCTAATTTCAACCGCAACCGGGATTGTTGTTACAAGGTCCGCCAGAGGAAGTAATTTAAGCGCTGATGTGACAGATCAGCTGCTGCAGTTCCCAAAGCTTTTATATATTGCAGCAGGAGCTATTTTCTTGCTTGGTCTAACACCGATAAACTTTTTCTTAACTACGCTTCTTGCAGCCTTCCTGGCTTTTAGCGGCTATTGGATGGAAAAAAGAACGACGGAACCAGAAGAGGTTACAGAAGAAGAGGAAGAAGAAACGGAATCAACTGCTTTAAAACAGCAGGAGAATGTTATAAATCTCTTAAATATGGATCCGATAGAATTTGAATTTGGTTATGGGTTAATTCCTTTAGCCGATACATCTCAGGGCGGTGATCTGCTGGATAGAGTAATTATGATTCGGAGACAGCTTGCTATTGAATTAGGGATGGTCATACCAGTAGTCCGAATACGGGATAATATACAGCTCCAGCCGAATGAATATCAATTAAAGATAAAAGGTGACACGGTTGCCAGCGGGGAGTTAATGCTGGATCATTATTTAGCAATGGCACCTGACTTTTTAGAGGATGATGTAGAGGGAATTGATACGAAAGAGCCGGCTTTTGGTCTGCCGGCAAAATGGATTAGTGAAAATGTAAAAGATGAAGCAGAATTGTCTGGTTATACAGTGGTTGATCCACCTTCAGTTGTGTCCACTCATCTTACAGAAGTTATCAAGAAGCATGCATTTGAGCTTTTGGGAAGAGAAGAAACAAAACAGCTTATCGATCATTTAAAAGAAACCAACCCAATTTTAGTGGAAGAAGTAACTCCTGAACCTTTATCTATTGGTGATATTCAAAAAGTATTGGCAAAACTGCTAAGAGAAAGTGTATCTATTCGAAATATGCCAGTGATTTTTGAAACGCTTGCTGATTTTGCTAAATTGACAAATGATACTGATGTTTTAGGAGAATACGTTAGACAAGCATTGGCATCACAAATTACAAAAAGCTATGTGAAAGATGATAACTTGTTAAAGGTAATTACTGTTTCCGGCAAAGTCGAAAAAGCAATTGCTGACCATATTCAACAAACAGAGCATGGAAATTATCTATCATTAGATCCAGATCAGCAGCAGGCTATTATTCAAGCAATTCATAAAGAAGCTGAAAAAGTATCCTTACAGGAAGAAACAACTATTATTATCTGCTCTCCTGCAGTCCGGATGTATTTAAAACAATTGTTAGACCGGTTTTTACCTCAAGTTGTTGTATTGTCGTATAATGAATTAGAACCTACTGTTGAGGTACAAAGCGTTGGGGTGGTGAATATCGCATGAAAATAAAAAAATATAAAGCTCCATCTATGCCGGAAGTGATGAAGCAAGTTAGAAAAGATTTTGGCACAGATGCAGTGATTTTACAATCAAGACAAATTAAATCAGGCGGTATCTTAGGGCTCTTTAAAAAAAATTATATCGAGGTTGTTGCCGGTTATGATCCAGAGCCGGTGAAACCTGCTAAAAAAGCTGCAATTCGAAAGGAAGCTCCTGTTCTTAAGAAAGAAATGGTCCGGGAAGAAATAAAAGATGCTCCGCGTTCTAAAGAAATGGAACAAGTTTATAAACTGTTAGAAGCGCAAAGCAGACAGTTGCAGTTCAGGTTAACGCCAGAGGAACAGATAATCTATGATGGCTTAATACAGCAGGAAGTACTTCCTGATATTGCTTTGAATATCGTGAAGGAAGGAAACGACCCAGGAACTGCCTCTCAAGAAGATTCAAGTACATTAAAGCAAGCTGTTCACGAAAAGATAGAAAAACGTTTAGAAGGTCTGGAATTAGGCTTCACCTATAATCATAAGGTGATTCAATTTGTTGGACCAACTGGTGTAGGGAAGACGACCACTATTGCAAAAATTGCTGCACGGATGCAACTAGCTGAGAATAAAAAAGTAGCGTTTATTACGCTGGATACGTACCGGATTGCAGCTGTTGAACAGCTGAAAACATATGCGAAGATTCTTCATATACCTGTACAAGTGGCTTATAATAAACAAGAATATCGCAAGTATATAGAACAATTACAGGACTATGATGTGATTTTAGTAGATACAGCAGGCAGAAATTATCGGGACGATGCTTACTTAAACGATTTAGCAGGCTGGATAAACCCTGACGAGGTAACAAATTATCTTGTCTTGTCCATGACTGCAAAGCCGAAAGATTTTCTGGATATTTACGGGAAGTTTGATGCGATTGGAATACATGGCCTTATATTGACAAAGCTGGATGAAACAGAACAATACGGCAATATCCTAAATGCGGTATCAAGTTATTCAGGCATTCGGATAGGGTATATAACAAATGGTCAGGATGTTCCGGAGGATATGGTCGATCCAACAATAAAGCAGCTTAGTCGTTTTATTGCAGGTGATGAACAATGAGTTATGATCAGGCTGAAAAACTAAGAAACCAGCTTGCTCCGCACAGAGCAGCGAAAACGATAGCCATATGCAGCGGTAAGGGTGGTGTAGGAAAGTCAAATTTCACTTTGAATTTTTCTATTAAACTTGCAAAAGAAAAACATCGTATTTTAGTATTTGATCTGGATGTTGGCATGGGAAATATTGATTTGCTTCTTGGTATGCAGACAAAGCATTCTATAGCAGATGTTTTAAATAATCGAATCTCCATTCAAGATGCTATTGTAAAAAGCAACTACGGCGTTGACTACGTTCCCGGGGGCTCTGGTCTGCGTGACTTTTTAGAGATAGATCAGCATAAAAAAGCTATTTTTTATCAAGGGCTGGAGCTGACATTAAGAGAATATGATTATGTTCTGTTTGATATGGGGGCCGGTGTTACAGAAACGGCGTTATTTTTCATCATGTCAGCAGATGAATGCTTTATCGTAACCACACCCGAGCCTACTTCTATTACAGATGCATATGGGATGATAAAGCATATTTTATTAAATCAGGCAGATATGCCAATTTACACTATTTTAAACCGTTCAAGAAATAGCAGGGATGGGCAAAATATTTTAAATAATTTTCATACCATTATTCACCGTTTCTTAGATGGAGAAGCCCAAGGTCTGGGGTTCATTCCAGAAGACGGAAATGTTATGAAAGCAGTAATGCATCAAAAACCATATACTATACTATATCCGAAAACAAAGGCTTCTAAAGCTGTAGATTCAATTCTGCATACCTATGTAAATCAAACAAGCGGGCCTTTACGTAAGTCTGGCAGTTTCATGGAGCGGATAAAACATTTTATGGAGAGGTGAGAGAATGACTCTGATTAATGTACTTGTCGTAGATGATTCTGCATTTATGAGAAAAATGATTTCAGAAATTTTAACAGAGGATGGCAGATTTCAAGTTGTTGGAACAGCCGTTCATGGTTTGGACGGTGTAAATAAAGTAAAAAAACTGCATCCTGACGTAATTACGATGGATGTTCAAATGCCGAAGCTTAATGGTTTAGAAGCTCTAAAACAGATTATGGAACAATGTCCTACCCCGGTAGTTATGCTTTCCAGTGAAACAAGAAAAGGCGCAGATCAGACCATCCAGGCCATTTCCACTGGTGCTGTTGACTTTAT
Source organism: Oceanobacillus sp. FSL W8-0428 (assembly GCF_038004405.1). Lineage (NCBI taxonomy): Bacteria > Bacillati > Bacillota > Bacilli > Caryophanales > Bacillaceae > Oceanobacillus > Oceanobacillus sp. FSL W8-0428. The sequence goes on along the minus strand of NZ_JBBORB010000001.1, from coordinate 4,353,361 downwards.
TACAAAGCCGTCTGGCGCTATTTCATTAGATATAAAAACGGTAGAAAAAGAAATTTGCAATAAAGTATACACTGCAGCTGCAGTCAAAGTACATAAAAAAATAAATAATGCAGAAAAGCATGTACCAATAGAGCATATTCGGCAGCCGATAAGCCTGTCTGAGAAGCCATCACTCAACGTTAAAAGATTAGTTGCAATTGGAACGTCCACCGGGGGTCCCAGAGCGTTGCAGGAAGTGATTACCGCTTTGCCAAAAAATCTTCGTGCACCTGTGGCAGTTGTACAGCATATGCCCCCTGGATTTACAGCATCATTATCTGAACGGTTGAACCAAATTAGTAAGGTGACCGTAAAAGAGGCAGAGCACGGGGAGTTAATGAAAAAGGGAACTGTTTATATCGCGCCTGGTGGATATCATATGGAAGTGAAGAGCAGTGGCATGGCGTTAATTGTCTCTTTAAACCAGGAACCGGCAGATAACGGACATCGCCCTTCTGTAAATACTTTATTCCGCTCTTTGTGTGCGTTGAAGAACTATCAAATTATTACATGTGTCTTAACAGGAATGGGAAATGATGGAACACTCGGTCTGAAAGAGCTGAAAAAAGCCAATCCACATGTATTGTCTATTGCTGAAACAGAAGAGACGGCAATTGTTTATGGAATGCCCAAATCAATTATCAATGAAGGGTTAGCTGATTATCAAGTACCTTTGAATCAAATGGCCAGCCAGCTGAGCAATCTTGTAGACTAAATAACTTGAAGGGATAGATTGGAATGGAACAAGAACAGTTAACTACAGAAAGACTGGAAAAAACAATTATTTTTGATTTAAATGGCAGTGAATACGGTTTACCGGTGAACTTTGTGGAATCTATCGAGACATCGTTGCCGATTACCCGTGTTCCACACGAGAAAAGCTACATTAAAGGTGTTATTAATTTAAGAGGAAAGATTATTCCTGTAATAGACCTGCGAATTCGCCTGGGGGAACAGAAGGCACATGGTACAGATGACCAGATTATTATTACCAGAATTGATGATACGCAGGTAGGCTTGATTATAGATAATGCCAATGACGTTTTAGACATCCCGTCCGGTCTTTTGGAAGAACCGCCGGAAACAATTGGCATGGCTAAAAAAGAATATATGCATTCTGTTGTTAATTTTGATGACCGTCTTATTATTTTATTAGATATTTATAAGTTATTAAATTTAGAAGAAATAAAGACAAAAGAGACGGATGATTAATCATGGATGCATTTCAATTAACTACTTTTCAAAAGGATATTTTAAAGGAAATAGGTAATATCGGTGCTGGAAATGCTGCGACATCTCTGTCGATGCTGCTTGGACAAAAAATAGACATGATGGTTCCAAGTGTAGAGATTGCTGATTTTAATGAAGTCATTGAATTAGTTGGCGGCCCGGAACAGCCCATTGTCGGATTAATGTTTCAGATAGAAGGTGAAATCACTGGTGTGATGGCCATTGTCGTCGAAATTGATGAGGCGGAGTATCTGGTACAAAAGCTGACTCATAACGATCAATTCCGGTTATCTGAACAAACAAATGGAACTGAATTAGAAATTGCTATGTCTGCATTAAGTGAAATCGGAAATATTTTAACAGGATCTTATCTTACAGCACTATCTGATTTTACAGGGATGAATCTGCAGCCTTCTGTGCCCCATCTGGGAATAGATATGGCAGGTGCTATTATGACATTGGGGCTATTAGAAATTTCTCAAGTGACTGACTATGCAATTATTATTGATACGGAAATAAGGCAAGAGGAAGAAAATCATGAAAATATTAAAGGTAATTTCCTGTTTATTCCTGATCCAGAATCCTTTCAAAAGCTCTTTGCCAAATTAGGATGGAATTAATATGACTACTACAAAAACGATTGTCAATGTAGGTATTGCAGATACGAAAACAGTTCAACACCCCAATACGATTCGCACTTTAGGACTTGGCTCCTGTGTCGGTACGGTACTATACGATGAGAAACGCAGAATAGCGGGATTATCACATATTTTACTGCCAGACTCTAATCAGGCAAGAGCAGCTAATTCTAATCCTATGAAATATGCAGATACTGCCATTCCACAGCTTTTAAAAATGTTACAGGACCAGGGCGCCAGAGATATTAAAGCTAAAATGGCCGGCGGGGCTCAAATGTTTCAAGCTGGAAAGGGAACCAGCTTTATGCGAATTGGTGACAAAAATATAGAAGCTGTACAGGAAGCACTTCGGAAATTAAATATAAGAATTGTTTCCTCAGACGTTGGCGGGAATCTGGGAAGAACAATTGAATTTGATCCAGAAACGTCAAGGCTTTCGATTAGAAAACGCAATCATGATATTTATACGATTTAACCGATTTGAAAGGAGCGTGTCATTCTTTGAGTTCATTGGACCCTTCACAAGAGCAAGCGTTATGGAATAAATGGATGACCAGTCAAGATAATGAAGCAGCAAATATACTTATTGAAAACTATATGTATCTTGTTTCCTTTCACACGGAAAGAATTGTAAGTCAACTGCCGAACAGTGTTGACCGTGAGGAAATACGCAGTTATGGTCTGCTTGGACTTTATGATGCGTTGCACAAATTTGAATTGAAACGTGATTTGAAGTTTGATACATATGCTTCATTTCGAATAAAAGGTTCGATTATGGACGGCTTAAGAAAAGAGGACTGGCTGCCCCGGTCTATCCGTGAAAAAACAAAAAAAGTAGAACAGGCAAGTGAAGCTTTTGAGCAAAAATATCAACGGGAGGCGCAGCCGGAAGATATTGCTGAAATTACTGGAATGACTGTACAAGACGTAGAGACCACATTACGGGATGCAGTAATGAGTAACATGCTTTCTATTGAAGATAAGCCGAAAGGGCATGAGAATGACCTCAAAGAAGGCATTGGCTACAGCGTAACAGATAAACCGGATTTAAGGCCGGAAGCCCGGCTTATCCAGGAAGAATGGAAGCAGGAATTAATAGAAGGCATCAAGTCACTGAATGATAAAGAACAGCTTGTAATCAGTCTTTTTTATCAGGAAGAGTTAACCTTTACGGAAATTGGACAGGTTCTGGGCTTAACGACGTCCCGAATTTCACAAATTCATAAACGAAGTATTGTTAAATTACGTACAACGCTTCAGAAAATCAGCCAGATTTAATATAAAGCAGGTATGGAAGGGAATGTATATGTCAACATTATTATGGATGATCAGCTTTTTATTACACGGCATTTCCATTTTAGCTATTTATTTATTATTAAAAGACAGACAGAACGCCGGCGGCAATAAACAGACGGAAAAGATATTGAAAGAGACACTGGAAGAAATTCAGAGGGAAAACAGGACATTGCAAAATCTCTTAGTGGAAGAGAAGCAGCCAGATAAAAAGCCGTTTAATAATGAAAAAGTAAAACCAGAATCTTTAAAGCCTCAAATAGAAAATAAAGAAAATGATGCACAATCAGAGATGGAATGGCCTGATATTGAAATTCCTCAATCAGCTGCATATCAGGATGAAGTAGAAACCTCCTTAGAAGCAAAAGTGCTTCAGCTTCATACGAATGGTGAAACAATAGATGATATTGCTAAAAAATTAAACTGTGGAAAAACAGAAGCTGAAATAATTATCAAAATGTATCAGAAAAAGTCATAGAAATTACTTGCTTACATAGGAAGGTTATGGTATAGTAACTTTTGGTGTAAATAGTCTATCTATAAATTAGTTAGATAAAAATCACACGCATTTGGATTTATAAGATTGGTGCTGAAATGACAGTATTCTTATAAAGAAGATAAATGCGGAGGAATACAACCAATTAGGAGGAATTTATTATGGCAGCAATTTCAATGAAACAATTGCTAGAAGCTGGTGTACACTTTGGTCACCAAACTCGTCGTTGGAATCCAAAAATGAAAAAATACATTTTTACGGAGCGTAACGGCATCTATATCATCGACTTACAAAAAACAGTTAAAAAAGTGGATGAAGCATACAACTACGTTAAGGAAATCGCATCAAACGGCGGTACAATTCTTTTCGTCGGTACAAAAAAACAAGCTCAGGATTCAGTGCGCGATGAAGCAATCCGTTCTGGAATGTTCTTTGTAAACCAACGCTGGTTAGGCGGAACGTTAACTAACTTCCAAACAATTCGCAAACGTATCAATCGTTTGAAAGATATTGAAAAAATGGAAGAAGACGGTACTTTCGAAGTGCTTCCTAAAAAAGAAGTAGTAAATTTATTAAAAGAAAAAGATCGTCTTGTTAAATTCCTAGGCGGAATTAAAGAAATGAAAAAACTTCCTGATGCTTTATTTGTAATTGATCCTCGTAAAGAGCGTATTGCAATTGCAGAAGCACATAAACTACACATTCCAATCATCGGAATCGTTGATACAAACTGTGATCCGGATGAAATCGATTATGTTATCCCTGCAAACGATGATGCAATCCGTGCAGTGAAACTTCTTACTTCAAAAATGGCAGATGCTATTTTGGAAGTAAAACAAGGTGAAGAAACAGAAGAACCTGTTTCTGAACAAGACCAATTAGAAGCAGAAGTTGCTGAAGAAGCTGCTTCCAAAGAGTAATCTTTTAAAAGGTGAGGGTGATAAGAGGATAGAAGCCTTTTATCACCCTTTTTTCAAAGAGTAAGAAAGTATAAAATGTTGAGGATAGCCGCTCCAGCGGTTTTCATGGGGTGAGTAATCGCAACCCCAGAAATACACTACGCTTTCCGTGGGCTTGAGCTCAGCCTCCTCGAAAAAAAGAAGAGCACTTTTTTCCTGCGGAGGCATACAGGACGTATGTCAGTTCGGTGTTGCGACAGGATGTCGCGAACTTAACCGAACTTCCTTCCGTTTTGCGCATTCCCACAGGAGTCTCCGTGTATTTCTTCTGGGGCTGCGATTACTCGTCCCATCGAAAACCGTCGCAGCGGACATCTCCTTGGCAAGAACATCAGTATGTTAAAAACCAAGCGATTTTCTTGGTTTTTCTTAGGAAAGAAATTCAGCTTGTATAATCGAATATTTTAAGGAGGAATTAACATGGCAGTTACTGCTCAAATGGTTAAAGAATTACGTGAAAAAACAGGTGCTGGAATGATGGATTGTAAAAAAGCACTAACAGAAACGAACGGAGATATGGAACAAGCAATTGATTTTCTTCGTGAAAAAGGTATGGCAAAAGCTGCTAAAAAAGCAGACCGTGTTGCAGCTGAAGGATTAACTCATATTGAGGTTGATGGAAACAGAGCTGCAATTATTGAAGTAAACTGTGAAACAGACTTTGTTACAAAAAACGATCAATTCAAGCAATTACTTGCGGATCTTGGAAAGCATATTGTGAAGAATAATCCTGCATCTGTTGAAGAAGCTTTACAGCAAAATCTTTTAGACGGTTCTGAAACAGTTGAAAATGCAATTACTAGTGTCGTTTCTAAAATCGGAGAAAAAATCTCTCTTCGCCGTTTCACTGTATTAGATAAAACAGATAATGATGCTTTTGGTGCATACCTTCATATGGGAGGGCGTATTGGCGTACTTTCTTTATTAGAAGGCACTACTGATGAAAATGTAGCTAAAGACGTTTCTATGCACGTAGCAGCTATCAATCCTCGTTACGTATCTCGTGAAGAAGTTGCAGAGGAAGAAGTAAACCGTGAGCGTGAAGTGCTTAAGACACAGGCATTAAACGAAGGTAAACCAGAAAAAATCGTTGAAAAAATGGTTGAAGGCCGTTTAGGTAAATTCTTTGAAGAGATTGTTCTTTTAGAACAAAGCTTTGTAAAAGACCCAGACCAAAAAGTGAAAAAATATGTTGCAGATAAAGGCGCTTCTGTAAAAGCGTTCGTTCGCTATGAAGTAGGCGAAGGAATGGAAAAACGCGAAGATAACTTTGCGGAAGAAGTAATGAGCCAAATTAAAAAATAAGTTTTACAAATTAGGGGACATTAATTTGTTCCCTCTTTTGTAACTATATAATCTAATCTAAATACATTTTTTCTCTGGAGGTTATTATGACGACAGCACATTATAATAGAGTTGTGTTAAAATTAAGTGGAGAAGCATTAAGTGGAGATGAAGGCTACGGAATCTCACCTAAAGTGATTCAATCCATTTCAAAACAGGTTAAGGAAATTGTGGATCTTGGTGTAGAAGTTGCTGTAGTTGTTGGCGGCGGAAACATCTGGCGCGGCAAAGTAGGATCAGAAATGGGAATGGATAGAGCTTCAGCTGACTATATGGGTATGCTTGCAACAATTATGAACTCACTTGCCCTGCAGGATGGTCTGGAAACAATTGGTGTACAAACCAGAGTGCAAACTTCTATTGAAATGAGGCAGGTTGCTGAGCCATACATACGGCGGAAAGCGATTCGCCATCTGGAGAAAAAGCGTGTTGTTATTTTCGCTGCCGGAACTGGAAATCCTTATTTTTCTACAGATACGACAGCGGCATTACGAGCAGCAGAAATTGAAGCAGAAGTTATTTTAATGGCAAAAAATAATGTTGATGGTGTTTATACAGATGACCCTAAAATTAACAAAGAAGCAAAGAAATATGATTCTCTTACCTATTTAGAAATGTTAAATGAAGGATTAGGTGTTATGGATTCTACAGCTTCTTCATTATGTATGGATAATGACTTGCCTTTAATTGTCTTCTCTATTATGGAAGAAGGTAACATTAAACGAGTTATTCAAGGTGAAAATATCGGAACAACGATAAGGGGGAACTAAGAATGTCAGAATCAGTAATTAAAGATATGAAAGAAAAAATGGCTCAGGCAGTTCAGGCTTTTTCAAAAAATTTAGCCTCTGTTCGTGCTGGGCGCGCAAATCCCAGCCTTTTAGACAATGTTTATGTTGATTATTATGGTGCTTCCACACCACTTAATCAATTAGCTCAGGTCGGTGCTCCAGAAGCAAGGTTATTAACAATTACACCATATGATAAATCTGCAATAGGTGATATTGATAAGGCAATACAAAAAGCAGACTTGGGTCTTTCTCCATCGAATGACGGGAACATTATTCGCATCAACATTCCTGCACTTACACAGGAAAGAAGAAAAGACTTAGTAAAAGTTGTTGGAAAGTATGCTGAGGAATCTCGTGTACAAATTAGAAATCTGCGCCGTCAAGCAAATGATCAGCTAAAGAAGGCTGAAAAAAATGGCGATATGACGGAAGATGATTTAAGAGCATTTCAAGATGATGTTCAAGAAACTACGGATACTTTTATCAAACAAATTGAAGATTTAGCAAACACAAAAGAAAATGAAATTATGGAAGTGTAATAGAAGGAATACTTCATTTCTATTAACCTTCGTCGTATAAATCCTGGCAAAAATTTTTTGTTTAAAGGTGACAGTTTTCTGCTAACGTAGTAAGATGCCATTAAGCCCTCTTATTAAAGGGGGTTTTTGTATTAATACCACTGGCAATCATGTTCGTATAATACATGTTAAACTGGATACAGTCATAATATTTATTGGCATGGTCATGCCTTTCATCCCTTATTCTTTTATGAGAAGTTCAAAATTAATTTGATTTCTCTTTGCACACGCATTTTAAAAATAAGAATAGGGTTATGAACAAACAACCATTCGGGGGACGGAAAATGTCTATTAAAATTCCTTTTTTATCAAAACAACCAAAAGAATCTGATTCACTTTCTGAAGAAAATGCTCCTAATCATGTTGCTATCATCATGGATGGGAACGGGAGATGGGCGCAAAAACGGGGATTACCCAGGTTTGCTGGTCATAAAGAAGGTGTATCTACGGTAAACAAAATCGTTAAAACCGCAGTGAAAGCAAATGTGAAGGTTTTAACGCTTTATACTTTTTCAACAGAAAACTGGAAACGACCAAAACAAGAAGTGGAATATATTTTAAAACTTCCAAAAGAATTTTTGCATGTATATTTACCAAGCTTGATGGAAAATAATGTTCGTATCCAGACGATAGGCGATTTTCAGTCGTTGCCTGGCTATACGAAGGAAGCAGTAAACTATGCAATGGAAAAAACGAAGAACAATGATGGGTTAATTTTAAATTTTGCAATTAATTACGGCAGTCGTCATGAAATTTTAAAAGCAGTCAAGCAGATTGCAACAGAATTGAAAGAAGAAAACATAGATATTGACAGCTTAGATGAAGAAGCATTTTCAAAGCATCTATATACAAATGGTGTTTCGGATCCGGATCTGTTAATCCGGACTGGTGGCGAATACCGTTTAAGTAATTTTATGCTTTGGCAGCTTGCATATACAGAATTCTGGTTTACGGATAAGCTCTGGCCAGAGTTTACAGAAGAAACATTCCATGAAGCATTACTTGCATATCAGCAGCGCAAAAGACGATATGGAGGTATATAAGGTGATGATGATTTAATGAAGCAACGAACGATAACAGCTATAGTGGCTCTACTTATATTTGTGCCAATCATTATTATTGGTGGATTGCCGTTTACCATTTTTGTCTATCTGTTAGCTACAATCGGGTTATTTGAATTAATCCGGATGCGGCATCCAGATAAGAACTTCTTTCCATATGTTTTATCAGCTTTATTAACATGGGTCATTTTATTACCTAATGAATTTTTTACTAATATAGAATGGTTCACGAAGTATGAATTGATTTCTGTTATTATTTTTGTTTTATTAGCGTATACGGTGCTTGTGAAAAATGAGTTTACCTTTGATCAGGTTGGTTTTGTTATCCTCGCAGCGTTTTATGTTGGATTAGGATTCTTTTATTTATTGCAGACCAGAGATGGAGAAAATGCACTGAGAAATATACTGTTCGCATTTTGTATCATCTGGGCGACGGATACAGGAGCCTATTTATTTGGACGCAAACTTGGAAAACATAAATTATGGCCTACAATCAGCCCTAAGAAGACTGTCGAAGGCGCTGTGGGAGGCATCTTTGTAGCAGTAATTGTTGCTGTGATTTTTCATCTGATAGAACCTTTTGATCAGTCATGGCTGACTCTTATTATTGTTACTGTTATAGCTTCAAGTTTTGGACAAATTGGTGATCTGGTGGAATCTGCATTTAAACGTATTTATAATGTGAAGGATTCAGGGAAAATTCTGCCTGGGCATGGTGGTATTCTAGATCGATTTGACAGCATGCTTTTTGTTTTTCCATTACTACATTTTATTCACTTTTTTTAACATATTGAAGCGAATATTGTAGAATCGGTAAAGTAAACCGACTTACCCGAATATACTAGGTGAAGAGCTTTCTTTTCTTGATACATAACAACCTTTTATTTTAAAATTATGGGACAAGTAAGCATTTATATTCTGTTCCTGCTTAAAAAAATAAATGCATAGTCTTTTGTCTAAGGTTCTATGCTATAAAAAAGTAAATTATTGTTATGTAATATTATTGCAGGAAACCAAGTTTTAATAACCTCTTTCTACCTTTACAAAAGGAAGGTGCTGTCATGACAACTGTTATTGCATTTATATTAATGTTTGGCGTACTCGTATCTATCCATGAGTGGGGACATCTGATCTTTGCAAAACGGGCAGGGATGCTTGTTCGTGAATTTGCAATCGGATTCGGACCAAAGATATTATCCTTCACTAAAAACGAGACGCTTTATACAATCAGATTAATCCCTGCAGGCGGCTATGTCCGTGTTGCTGGAGACGATCCGGAAATTGTTGAATTAAAACCAGGACATCATATTGGGTTGGAATTTAACAATGATGGAAAAGTAGCAAAAATCATTGTGAATAACAAATCAAAGCATCCTAACGCCCGCACGATTGAGGTGGAGAATGTTGACCTTGATCATAAACTGATTATTGAAGGTTATGAGCAGGACGACGAGGATACGAAGCTTCATTTTGATGTAGACCGTAAAGCAATGTTTGTCGTTGATGAACGGGAGACACAGATTGCTCCTTTTGATAGACAATTTGCATCCAAAACGGTCGGACAGCGAGCTATGCAGCTATTTGCAGGGCCAATGATGAATTTTGTACTGGCTATCTTTATCTTTCTGCTTATGGGGCTTATCCAGGGCGTACCGGTAGAGCAGGCACAAATGGGTGAAATTCAATCAGGTAGTCCTGCAGAAGAAGCTGGACTTCAGGAAAATGATGTTATTACTCAAATAGGAGATCAGTCCATTTCAACTTGGGAACAGTTTACAGATATTGTACGGGAAAGCCCTGGTCAGGAATTGGATTTGGTCATTTCCAGAGGAGATACGGAGCATGAATTAACTGTTGTGCCAGCGGAAGTTGAGGCAGTTAATGAAAAAGGTGATCCTATTGAGGTTGGTCAAATTGGAGTATTGGCAGCCTATGAAAAAGATATCCTTGGCACGTTAAAATTTGGATTTGAAAGAACGTATGAAACGACCAAACTTATTATTACTAATTTGGTCATGTTAGTAACGGGTCAGCTTTCCATTGATGTTTTATCTGGACCGGTAGGAATTTATGATGCAACCGATCAGGTTGTTCAATCTGGTTTTTCGAACTTTTTAATGTGGACTGCTATGTTAAGCATTAATTTAGGGATTATTAATTTAGTTCCTCTTCCGGCTTTAGATGGCGGCAGATTGATGTTTGTTTTAATTGAAGCGGTCAGAGGAAAACCGATAGCACCCGAAAAAGAAGGTGTCTTCCATTTTGTCGGATTTGCATTATTGATGCTATTAATGATTGTTGTCACATGGAATGACATTCAACGTCTATTCCTGTAAAATAAAATAGTAAATCTAAATAAGTTACCCTTGTCGATTTATAGACAAGGGTTTCCTGTTTGTATATGAGCAGATTATTGAATTATACGATTCCTATCAGGACATTTATACAGAATAGAAATAGAATAAGGAAGATATGATTATCCAGTGTAACCCGGTACAGTGTACTCCCGGAAGGGCTCTTATTAAACGATTTGATTTTTAATCAAATCATTCCTTTGTATTAAGAGGTACGAATTAATATAATAAGTATAGCGAGTTTTTAACTTATAGGAGAATTTTTCTTCCTGTGTAGTCACAAATCCATCTACAATTGGAGGGACATAAATGAGTATTTCCAAGCAAGAAAAAATGAAATTATTACTGGAGCAAATTCAGTTATCTGAAACATCAATTCAGAAGTATTTTGCCTCAAGCTATTTAGAAAAAGTAGAGGTTTATAAGCAAGAAAAAAAATGGCATTTCTATATATATATTGAGGATGTTCTTCCTTTTGATGAATATCTATATCTGTATCAATCCTTGCAAAAAAGCTTCTCATCGATTGCTGAGAAGGTAGAGCTGACACTACATACAGATAATAAACAATGCAGTGAGAATGATATTGGCGTTTACTGGAAGCATTTTTTAGCAACAACAACATTTTCACCGGCACATCAGGAAATGATTATGCAGCAAACACCAAAAATTACAGATAATAAAATTATGTTAACTTCCAGAAATGAGACGGAATCGAATATCTTGAAAAAAAGACTGGAGCCGGCTTTCAGTCAATTTTGTTATCGCATTGGCTCCAAGCCTTATGCTATTGATTTAGAAGTAAAAGCGAATCAGGAAGAAATGCAGGTATTTCAGGATAATAAAGCGAAAGAAGACCAGGCACTTGTTCAAAAAACCGTTCAAGAAAAAGAAAAACGGGATAAAGAAAAAGATGTACCGGTGAACCAGCCGTTGGCAATCGGTTATAAGATTCAGGATGAGCCGGTTGAAATGAATCAAATTCTGGAAGAAGAAAGACGTATTACGGTACAAGGATATGTATTTGATTCAGAGATTAGAGAGCTGAGATCAGGACGCAGTCTTTTAATTATAAAAGCAACAGACTATACAGATTCCCTGCAAATTAAAATGTTCTCCAAAGGCGATGAGGATGTCAGCAAGTTTCAATCTGTTAAGAAAGGTATGTGGGTAAAAGCCCGCGGCAGCATTCAGACCGATATGTATACCAATGAGCTGGCAATGATGGCGAAGGATATTCACGAGGTTCAAGTGAGAGAAAAGCAGGACGAGGCACCTGAAGATGAAAAAAGAGTAGAGCTGCATGCACATACCACAATGAGTCAAATGGATGCGGTTGTTTCTCCGGAAGCTTTAGTCGAACAGGCGGGTAAGTGGGGACACCAGGCTGTAGCTATCACAGATCATGCTGGTGTACAAGGCTTCCCTGATGCTTATTATGCAGGCAAGAAACATGGGGTTAAAGTGCTCTATGGTGTGGAAGCAAACCTTGTCGATGATGGTGTTCCAATTGCTTATAATGAAAGCGACCACGTGTTAAAAGATGCAAACTATATTGTATTTGACGTGGAAACAACAGGTCTTTCAGCAGTTTATGATACGATTATTGAATTAGCTGCTGTCAAGGTGCATGATGGCGAAATTGTTGATCGATTCGAGTCATTTGCTAATCCGCATCATCCGCTTTCGGAGACGACAACGAATTTAACTGGTATAACAGACGATATGGTTAAGGATGCACCAGAAGTCGGTGATGTATTAAAAGATTTCCATGCCTGGATGGGAGAAGATATTCTGGTAGCACATAATGCAAGCTTTGATATGGGCTTCCTAAATCAGGGTTTTAAACGGATTGACTATGAAAAAGCAGCCAACCCGGTGATAGATACCTTAGAATTGGCAAGATTCCTGCTTCCGGAACTTAGGAATCACCGTCTGAATACATTGTGTAAGCATATGGATATTGAATTGACACAGCATCACCGTGCTATTTACGATGCAGAAGCGACCGGTTATTTATTATGGAAACTTGTTCAACGGTTAATTGAAAAAGAAATAACCAATCATCAGGATTTAAATAACCATATGGGCGAAAATAATGCCTATCAGCGCTCCAGACCTTTTCACTGTACAATTTTAGCGCAGACGCAGGAAGGCCTGAAAAACCTTTATAAGATCGTTTCTCATGCCCATATCGATTACTTCTACCGCGAGCCAAGATTGCCAAGATCTGTCCTGAAAAAATATCGTAAGGGACTGCTGATTGGTACTGCCTGTGATAGAGGAGAAGTCTTTGAAACAATGATGCAAAAATCAGAGGAAGAGGCGGAGCAGGTCGCTGAATTTTATGATTATATTGAAGTACAGCCGCCAAGTAACTACGTTCATTTAATAGATAAGGATTTAGTACAAAATGAAGCACAGGTAGTAGATATATTACGGAAGCTTGTGAATCTGGGCGACCGGATGGGCAAATTAGTAACAGCAACCGGAAATGTTCACTACTTGCAGGATATTGATAAGCAGTACCGTCAGATTTTAATAAAATCGCAGGCTGGTAATCCATTAAACAGGCAAACGCTGCCTGATACACCGTTCCGTACTACAGGCGAAATGCTTGGGGCTTTCTCCTTTTTAGGAAAAGAGAAGGCAAAAGAAATTGTTGTTCAAAACACCCAGCAGCTGGCAAATGAAATAGAGGATATTTCGCCGATTCAGGATGGCTTATTTACACCGAACATTGAAGGTGCAGAGCAGGAAATGCGCGATCTGTGCTACAGCATGGCTAAAAGAGTGTACGGAGAGCCAATACCGGAAATTGTTACAAGCCGATTGGAAAAAGAACTCGAAAGTATTATCGGAAATGGATTTGCCGTTATTTATTTAATTTCCCATAAGCTTGTTAAAAAGTCATTGGATGATGGTTATCTAGTAGGATCACGTGGCTCTGTCGGTTCATCCTTTGTTGCAACCATGACAGAAATTACAGAAGTTAATCCGCTCCCCCCACATTATGTTTGCCCAAGCTGTAAACACTCTGAATTCTTTACAGACGGTTCTGTAGCGAGCGGTTATGATTTGGCAGATAAAAATTGTCCGGAATGTGGAGAAGCACTGAAAAAAGATGGACAGGATATTCCTTTTGAAACATTCTTAGGCTTTAAAGGGGACAAGGTGCCTGATATTGACTTGAACTTCTCGGGAGATTATCAGCCGCGAGCCCACAACTATACGAAAGAACTATTTGGGATTGACAGTGTATACCGGGCAGGAACAATCGGAACTGTCGCTGAAAAAACAGCTTACGGCTATGTGAAAGGCTTTGCTTCTGATCACCAGCTCGTCTATAAAAATGCGGAGATTGATCGTCTTGTGCAAGGCTGTACAGGAGTAAAAAGAACAACTGGCCAGCATCCCGGGGGAATTATTGTTGTCCCGGATGATAAAGAAATTTATGATTTCACGCCAATCCAGTTTCCGGCAGACGATCGGAATAGTGAGTGGCGGACAACGCATTTTGATTTCCATTCGATTCACGATAACTTACTGAAGCTGGATATACTTGGACACGATGACCCGACCGTCATTCGCATGCTGCAGGATTTAAGCGGCATTGATCCAAAAACCATTCCGACGGATGACGAAGAGGTCATGAAAATTTTTGGCGGTACAGAATCATTAGGTGTTACCCCGGAGCAGATCCAGTGTAAGACCGGAACTTTGGGAGTGCCTGAATTTGGTACAAAATTTGTTAGGCAAATGCTTGAAGATACGAAACCTAAAACATTTGCAGAGCTGCTAATTATATCCGGTCTGTCTCATGGTACAGACGTATGGCTTGGTAATGCACAGGAGCTTATTGATAATGGGACCTGTAAGCTTCCAGATGTAATCGGGTGCCGTGATGATATTATGGTGTATTTAATGCATAAAGGGTTAGAGCCTTCGATGGCGTTTAATATCATGGAGTTCGTCCGTAAAGGAAAAGGATTGAAGGATGAATGGATCGATGAAATGAAGAAAAACAATGTACCTGACTGGTATATTGAATCTTGTAAAAAAATTAAATACATGTTCCCGAAAGCTCACGCCGCAGCTTATGTTTTAATGGCTGTACGGATTGCTTATTTCAAAGTTCACCATCCGATTCTTTTCTATGCTGCATATTTCACAGTCCGTGCGGATGATTTCGAATTAGATACGATGATTAAAGGATCCGATGCTATTCGCAAGCGGATGGAAGAAATCAGCTATAAAGGGAATGATGCTTCTCCAAAAGAGAAAAACTTACTGACAGTTTTAGAGATTTCATTAGAAATGTGTGAACGTGGTTTATCTCTGAAAAAGGTAGATTTATATAAATCAAGTGCAACAGAATTTATTGTTGACGGTGATTCTTTACTGCCTCCTTTTAATGCAGTAGACGGATTGGGCACGAATGCTGCTCTAAATATTGTAAAAGCACGTGAAGAGGGAGAATTCTTATCCAAGGAAGATTTAAGAGAAAGAAGTAAAATCTCTAAAACCGTGCTGGAGTATCTGGACAATCACGGGTGTCTGGAAGGCATGGAAGAGAAAAATCAACTTTCTTTATTCTAGGAAGCGTTCTGCAGGTTTATTTTTGAGTAATAAGAAAGACTTCATTAAACCAAAGGATTTCCGTCAATTGCAATGATTGCAGGACGGAAATCCTTTTTATAGATGAGTTACGGATAAATCAGCCTGATTTTGGGAAAACTATTCTTGTTAAAAGCGGATTATATAGCGGAAAAAAGCTTTAAAGTCTTGATTTAGTGGTTTGCAAAGGGGTATAGAATATGCTATACTATTTTTGGTTAGAATGTTCGATACGTACGAATGAAAAGAGTGGGTGTACACCCACTCTTTATTCATACCTCGCCTAAACAAGACTCTCTGCTTCCCCCGCCCGTATTTTAGGCAGGGGTTTTATATTGATTGAAGGTGTGAGGACATGGTTAAAGGAGGTTTACACTTGAGTTCTAAAGTAATTGAGATAACAACTGAATTAGTTAACCCAATTTTAGAAGAGAAAAATTTAGAATTAGTTGACATGGAGTATGTAAAAGAAGGGAAAAACTGGTTTCTGCGTGTTTATATTGATAAAGAAGGCGGTATTGACATTGTAGAATGTGGTGAAGTTTCTGAACAGTTAAGTGAAAAATTGGACGAAGCTGACCCGATTAAAGAAGCTTATTTTCTGGAAGTATCTTCCCCAGGAGTAGAAAAACCATTAAAAACGCTGGAAGACTTTAAAAAGAACATTGGAAATAATGTTTTTGTAAAGCTATATGAAAAGATTGACGGCGAAAAAACATATGAAGGTATTTTACAAAATGTGGAGAACGGTACCGTTTCTATTGAATACAAAATTAAAACAAGAAAAAAAATCGTAGAAATACCTTATGAAAAAGTAGCAAAAGCAAGACTTGCAGTTATGTTTTAATTAAAAGGGGGAAAAGAAAAAGTGAGCACGCAGTTGTTTGATGCGATTGATCATTTAGCAAAAGAAAAAGGAATAGACAAGGATATATTGATGGAGGCTTTGGAGGCAGCGCTTATTTCTGCTTATAAAAAGAACTTTAAATCTGCATCGAATGTCCGGGTAGAGTTGAACGAAACTACAGGGAAGATGGCTGTCTATGCAAGAAAAACAGTCGTGCCGAATGTAGAGGATACACAGCTGGAAATATCTCTTGATGAAGCTAAAAGTATCAATCCGAGTTATGAAACAGATGATATAATAGAAGTAGAAGTAACACCAAAGGATTTTGGACGTATTGCTGCACAGGCTGCCAAACAAGTGGTGACTCAACGGGTACGTGAAGCAGAGCGCGGCGTTATCTTCTCTGAATATATTGATAGAGAAGATGATGTGATGACAGGAATTATTCAACGCAAGGATTCCCGTTTCGTCTATGTTAACCTTGGGAAAATTGAAGCAAAGCTGGCAGAGGCTGAGCAGATGCCGACAGAAGAATATCATATCCATGATCGTTTGAAAGTTTATGTGACAAAGGTTGAGAATACAAGTAAAGGACCGCAAATCTATATTTCACGTTCTCATCCCGGCTTGTTAAAACGATTATTTGAAATGGAAGTTCCAGAAATTTATGATGGAATTGTGGAAATTAAATCTGTTGCACGTGAAGCTGGAGATCGTTCTAAAATTTCTGTCCATGCTCCAGATCCGGAAATAGACCCGGTAGGTTCTTGCGTAGGACAAAAAGGGCAGCGTGTTCAAGCGATTGTAACAGAATTAAAAGGTGAAAAGATTGATATTGTGGAGTGGTCCGAGGATCCGGTTGTTTATGTATCAAACGCATTAAGCCCTTCCAAAGTATTAAAAGTATTTGTAGATGAGGAAGGGAAGGCAACAACAGTGGTTGTTCCAGATTATCAATTATCATTAGCAATTGGTAAAAGAGGTCAAAATGCCCGTCTCGCTGCAAAACTTACAGGCTGGAAAATTGATATTAAAAGTGAATCCGACGCAAGAGCAGAAGGTTTACTGGATGATATAGAGTTAGAGGAAGAAACTTATTCTGACAACAGTGAAGATTTGTTTGAATAAGGAGGTATTTCACTTGGCTAAGAAGAAAAAAATACCAGAAAGAAAATGTGTTATTACAAATGAAATGAAGCCTAAAAAAGAATTGATCCGCATTGTGAGGAATAAAGAAGGAGAAGTGTCCGTTGATGTAACTGGTAAGAAAAATGGACGCGGAGCTTACCTTTCCAAGAATAAGTCTGTCATTGAACAGGCTCGGAAAACCAATGCGCTTAACAAAATATTGAACGCAGAAGTAAGTCCAACAATCTACGATGAGTTAGAAGCTTTAGTAGAGGGAGATTGACATGAATCCTAATTATTTGAACATCATTGGTCTCGCTGTCAGAGCAAGAAAATGCTCAACAGGAGAAGATACAATTATAAAGGATATTCGCAAAGGTCGTGCAAAGCTTGTTTTATTGGCAGAAGATATTGGACCGCAAACAAAAAAGAAACTTTCGGATAAATGTACCTCGTACAATATTCCATATCGATTTGTTGATAACCGGGATATCTTATCGCAGGCAATTGGGAAAGAGCAGCGTGTAGCTATAGCAATACTAGATTCAGGCTTTGCAAAAAAACTCCTTACTCTAGTTGGATAAATAAATCCGGGGGTGAATGTATGAGCAAAATACGTGTATATGAATACGCAAAGAAAAATAATGTGGCAAGTAAAGAAGTCATTCAATTTTTGAAAGAAAAGAATGTAGATGTTTCCAATCATATGTCTACGATTTCCGATAATGAAATTAAACAATTGGATGAAAAATTTAATCCGCAGCCAAAACAGGATAAAAAGAAAAATGATCAAGTAAATCAAAACAAACAACAAAAGAACAAAAATGCAGTAAATAAACCAGATACAAATCGGAATACTAAAAAAGATAACTCGAAAAATAAAAAACAAAAAACCTCTAATAAAGGTAAACAACATAAACCACAAAAGGAGCAGTCATTAGTGAAAGAGACTCCAAGTAAAATTACGTACCACGGTATATTGACCGTACAGGATTTAGCAGAAAAACTTCATAAGGAACCTGCAGAAATCATCAAGAAATTAATGTTTATGGGTATTATGGCTACAAAAAACCAAGACCTTGAAGATGATGCTGTAGAGTTAATTTGTGATGAATTTAATGTCGAGGTTGAAAAAGAAATTATTTTAGAAGATACTGACCTTGATAAATATATTGAAGAAGATGATAGTGACAAGTTGCAAGAGCGTCCGGCTGTTGTTACCATTATGGGACATGTTGACCACGGGAAAACAACATTATTAGATGCTATTCGCCATACAAAAGTTACTGCTGGCGAGGCTGGCGGAATTACACAGCATATCGGAGCTTACCAAGTTGAAAATGAAGGTAAGAAAATTACATTCTTAGATACACCGGGTCACGCAGCGTTTACAAGTATGCGTTCCCGTGGCGCGCAGGTAACAGATATTGCTATTTTAGTTGTTGCTGCAGATGATGGCGTAATGCCGCAGACAATTGAAGCTATTAACCATGCAAAAGCTGCTGAAGTACCAATTATTGTAGCAGTCAATAAAATGGATAAAGAAGGCGCTAATCCGGACCGTGTGATGCAGGAACTGACAGAGCATGAATTGATCCCTGAAGATTGGGGTGGAAGTACTATCTTTGTTAACCTTGCAGCGATTAAAGGAGAAGGTATTGACGACCTGCTGGAAATGATTTTATTAGTTGCAGAGGTAGAAGAATTAAAAGCAAACCCGGATGCCAGAGCTTTCGGTACAGTGATTGATGCACAATTAGATAAAGGCAGAGGATCTGTTGCAACACTGCTTGTTCAAAATGGTACCTTGCATGTAGGAGATCCGCTCGTTGTCGGAAGTACGTATGGTAAAGTTCGGGCAATGGTAAATGATGTAGGACAACGTGTGAATCAAGTTGGACCATCTGCGCCAGTTGAAATTACCGGTTTACAAGATGTACCTCAGGCAGGCGACCAATTCCTTGCGTTTGCTGATGAGAAAAAGGCGCGTCAAATTGGTATTGCACGTCAACAAAAACGAATTGATGAGAATCGTGGCGGGCAATCAACAGTAAGCTTAGATGATTTATTTGAAAAAATTAAGCAAGGTGAAATGAAAGAATTAAATATTATTGTAAAAGCGGATGTACAAGGATCTGTTGAAGCATTAGCTGCTTCTCTACGTAAGATAGAAGTAGAAGGCGTTAATGTTAAAATCATTCATACAGGTGTAGGAGCGATTACTGAATCTGATATTATCTTAGCTTCAGCATCGAATGCGATTGTTATTGGCTTCAATGTTCGTCCTGACGTCAATGCAAAAAGAGCTGCAGAATCTGAAAAAATTGATTTACGTCTGCACCGTGTTATTTACAGTGCGATTGAAGAAATTGAAGCTGCAATGAAAGGTCTGCTTGATCCAGAATACGAAGAAAAAGTGATTGGTCAAGCGGAGGTTCGTGAAACATTTAAAGTGTCACGTATTGGTACTATCGCCGGAAGCTATGTAACAGACGGTAAAATTACCAGAGATTCCAGTGTTCGCCTGATTCGTGATGGAGTAGTTCTTTATGAAGGGGAATTACAGGCATTGAGACGCTTTAAAGACGATGTAAAAGAAGTACAGCAAAACTATGAATGTGGTATCACATTAACAAACTTCAATGATATTAAAGAGGGCGACATTATTGAAGCCTATGTAATGGAAGAAATCGAACGAAAATGATTCTCTATGCAGAAGTAGAATGTATGTTGTATGAAGGGAATTCGTTAAAAGAGAAACGATCTGTTTTAAAGCGAATGATCAATAAGCTGCGTCAGTCTTTTAATGTTTCAGTTACAGAGCTTGACTTTCATGATATGTGGCAACGAACCAAATTAGGGATTGTTATCATTTCCACCGATTATGTGCATGCTGAAAAAGTAATACAACAGGCTTTAAAAACAATAGATTCTTTTTCTGAACTAGAGAGAACAATAACAAATATAGAACGATTATAACGAAAATGCATAGAGCTATGTGAGGTGAGATTAATGTCAGAATTGAGAGCTCATCGAGTTGCAGAGCAAATGAAAAAAGAGCTGGGTGATATTTTATCCAGAAAAATTAAAGATCCCCGTGTTGGTTTTGTAACAGTTACCGATGTGGAAGTAACTGGTGACCTGCAACAGGCGAAAATTTTTATTTCTGTATTAGGTGATGAAAAGAAGAAGCAGGAAACATTATTGGGACTTGCAAAAGCAAAAGGATTTATCCGTTCAGAAATTGGCAAGCGAATTCGTTTGCGCAAAACACCTGAACTTACCTTTGAGTTTGATGAAGCAATAGAACAAGGTAACCGGATAGACTCCATCTTAAGAGATCTGAATAAATGACTTTGAAAAAACTGATCCCTCTGCTTGCTGGCAAGGATCAGTTTTTTTAGGATAAAGAAAAGAACCCGAACACATATATAGAAAATGTATTCCATTAAGAAAGGATGGGGATTAATAATGAATGGTATCCTGCCGTTATGGAAGCCTAAAGGAATGACTTCTTTTGATTGTGTAGCTAAATGCCGCCGCTACTTTAATACAAAAAAAGTAGGGCATACCGGGACGTTGGATCCGGAAGTTGAAGGTGTTCTACCTATTTGTATTGGCAGTGCTACGAAAATTGTTCCTTTTCTTACTGATACGAAAAAAATCTACATCGGGACGGTTGCGTTAGGATCAGCTACGGAAACAGAAGATGCGACAGGGAATGTTATTGCACAAAAAGAAGTTGTACATATGCCTGGAGAAGCTGAAATAGAGACTGTTTTAGAAAAATTTCAAGGGGTTATCACACAAATCCCTCCAATGTATTCCGCTGTAAAAGTAAACGGAAAAAAGCTTTATGAATACGCAAGAGCAAATGAAGAGGTAGAAAGACCGGTAAGAGAAGTTTTTATTCATGATATACATCTCTTAGCGATAGATGAGGACAAAAACTCCTTTGACCTATTCGTAGAATGTTCAAAGGGAACCTATATCCGAACATTATGTGTGGACATTGGAAAGGAATTAGGGTATCCGGCACATATGTTTAAACTGGAACGGACAAAAACCGGTAGTTTTTCCAAGAAAAATACGGTTACTTTTGCTATGATAGAAGAGGCGGCAGATAATAATGAGCAAGAGAAGCTGTTAAGCCCTCTTTTAGAAGGATTAAGTCATTTAGTTCATCAAGAGGTTGATGATGCGCTGAGGGCCCGTATTAAGAATGGCCAAAAACTATCTATTTCGGAAGCCCCCGAGACAAATAATCCGTTTGTATTTACAAATAATGAAGAAGTGCTGGCGATTTATGGGCAGCACCCAGATAAACCTGATCAAATTAAACCAATAAGAGTATTCTAACGAGAGAAAGTGCAGGTGTAGCAGGATGAAAACAATGGAATTATCCTATCCGCATACGTTACATAAGGAGAACTTACCGGAAACCGTCAGTGCAATCGGCTTCTTTGACGGGATTCACAAAGGACATCAGGAGGTTATTCGGCAGGCTGTAAATAAAGCACAGGAAAATAACATGGAGAGTGCTGTCATTACCTTTTTTCCGCATCCTTCAGTTGTTTTAAGAAAAGACGTACAGCATGTTAAATACATAACAATATCTTCTGAAAAGCAAGCGATATTAGAGGATCTTCAAGTAGACCGTTTATATGTTATCCGGTTTAACCAAGAACTATCAAAGCTCAGTCCCCAAGCCTTTATTGATCACTTTATTATTGGATTAAATATTAAACATCTTGTGGCAGGCTTTGATTACTCATTCGGTCATAAAGGGCAAGGGAAAATGGCAGATATGCAGGAATATGCAAGGGATTTATTTACCTGGGAAACCATAGGTAAAATTACTTTGGATGAAGAAAAGGTCAGCTCGACCAGAATAAGAGCAGAATTAGCGTCGGGAAATATGGAGCAGGCAGAGCAACTGCTGGGAAGGCCCTTTGCTACTACTGGATTGGTAGTAAAAGGAGCACGTCGTGGGCGTGAACTGGGTTATCCAACTGCTAATCTGTCTATATCCAAAGATGCCCTGCTGCCTAAACAGGGGGTATATGCGACCCGTGTTCGTCATAAGGATAAAATATATGGCGGAATGGCGAATATCGGTACGAATCCGACATTTACAGAAGAGCTGGAAGATATGTCTGTCGAGGTGTACTTATTTGATTTTGATGGTGATTTATATGGGGAAGAATTAACGATAGAATGGCTGTCTTACACAAGAGAAGAAATAAAATTTGATTCGAAGGATGCTCTGATTGAAAAAATGCAGCAGGATGAGAAAGAAATTAGAGCTTATTTAGCAAATAGGTAAACTTACACTTGATTTTTTTCTTCAAAAACGCTATTCTTATAGTTGTACAACCATCGCTTGGCATCACGTAACTCCGACGTATGCTAGGGGACTGGGGATAACAAATATTATTTTGGAGGTGCCATTATGGCAATTACACAAGAACGTAAAAACGAAATTATTAATGAGTACAAGGTTCATGACACAGATACTGGATCTCCAGAGGTTCAGATCGCTGTCTTAACTGCAGAAATCACTGCATTAAACGAACATTTACGTACACATAAAAAAGACCATCATTCACGTCGCGGTCTTTTGAAAATGGTAGGTAAACGCCGTAACTTATTAACTTACCTACGTAATAAAGACGTTACTCGTTATCGTGAATTAATCAAAAAACTTGGTTTACGTCGTTAATAACGTTAAAAGCAGGAGCAATCCTGCTTTTTCTTTTATGTTTTTTAAACAAATAAGAAGCATTTGAAGCTGCAAATCCGTGGTTTAGATGTTTTTTACGGTTGATAAGGGTCTGAAACAGGTATAAATATGTCAATGCGTGAACATCCTCTATAAGGTAGCGATTGATTCCTGACAGGCTATCGTTTATGCTATAAAAAGACATTCTTTTGTAAAAATAAGATATAGAAGAAAAATTGTACTATATGAGGTGCTACATATATATTTTAAATGCTGTAGCCTTGAAAGGAGTAACAAAACTAATGGCAGATGAAAAAAAGCTATTCTCTACGGAGATTTCAGGAAAGAAATTTACAGTTGAAGTAGGAGAGCTGGCAAAACAAGCAAATGGAGCCTGTATGATACATTACGGAGACACCTCTGTATTGTCCGTTGCAACAGCCTCCAAAGAACCAAAAGATTTACCATTCTTTCCGTTGACAGTGAACTATGAAGAAAGATTGTATGCGGTAGGGAAGATACCGGGAGGATTTATTAAACGTGAAGGACGTCCCAGTGAGAAAGCGATCTTGTCTTCCAGACTAATTGACCGTCCAATCCGTCCATTATTCCCCGACGGCTTTCGTAATGAGGTACAAGTAATAAGTACAGTAATGAGTGTGGACCAGGATTGTTCTTCAGAAATTGCAGCAATGATTGGTTCATCGATTGCTTTAGGTATTTCAGATATTCCTTTTGAACAGCCGATTGCTGGTGTTCATGTCGGGCGTGTGAATGGCGAGCTAATCATTAATCCTACCATTGAACAAGAAGCAAAAAGTGATATTGATTTAACGGTTGCTGGAACAAAAGATGCAATCAACATGGTTGAAGCTGGTGCAGATGAAGTACCGGAAGATGTTATGCTTGAGGCAATTATGTTTGGTCATGAAGAAATCAAACGTCTTGTTGCTTTCCAGGAAGAGATTATACAGGCATGCGGAAAAGAAAAATTTGAAGTTGTTATTTCAGAGACGAGTGAAGAGCTTGTAGCAAAGGTTGAAGCAGAAGCGAAAGATGAATTAAAGACTGCGATTCAAGTTGTCGAAAAACATGCCCGTGATGAGGCAATAAAAGCTGTTAAGCAAGAGATTGTAGAAAAATATGAAGCGGAAGAGGCTGAAGAAGAAACCATTAAACAAGTTAAATCTGTATTAGATAAGCTTGTGAAAGAAGAAGTTCGCCGCTTGATTACAAAAGAAAAAGTACGTCCTGATGGCCGGAAAGTGGACGAAATCCGCCCGTTATCATCACGTATTCATGTTCTTCCCCGTACACATGGATCAGGCTTGTTTACGCGCGGACAAACTCAAGCTTTAAGTATTTGTACATTGGGAGCACTTGGAGATGTACAGATTTTGGATGGACTCGATTTAGAAGAAACAAAACGATTTATGCATCATTATAACTTCCCGCAATATAGTGTAGGAGAAACCGGGCCGATTCGCGGACCTGGCCGTCGTGAGATTGGGCATGGTGCGCTGGGAGAGCGTGCTCTTGAAAAAGTAGTGCCGAATGAAAAAGATTTCCCTTATACAATTCGTCTGGTTTCAGAAGTTCTTGAATCCAACGGTTCTACTTCTCAAGCGAGTATCTGTGCAAGTACATTAGCAATGATGGACGCAGGTGTTCCAATTAAAGCACCAGTAGCAGGTATTGCAATGGGACTTGTTAAATCTGGAGATGATTATACGATTTTGTCTGATATTCAAGGCATGGAGGATGCACTTGGTGATATGGACTTTAAAGTAGCAGGAACAGAAAAAGGTGTAACAGCCCTGCAAATGGATATTAAAATTGACGGTTTATCAAGAACAATCTTAGAAGAAGCACTTACGCAAGCGAAAAAAGGCCGTATGCATATCCTTGATTCCATGCTGCAAACCATTCAGCAACCAAAAGATGAGCTGTCTGAATACGCTCCAAAAATCTTAACAATGACAATTAATCCGGATAAAATTCGTGATGTCATTGGGCCAAGCGGAAAACAAATCAATCAAATCATTGATGAAACTGGTGTGAAGATTGATATTGAACAAGATGGCAACGTCTTTATTTCATCTACTGATAATGAGATGAACCAGAAAGCTAAGAAAATTATTGAAGATCTGGTACGGGAAGTGGAAGTTGGACAATTATATCTTGGTACGGTAAAACGTATTGAAAAATTTGGTGCATTTGTGGAACTGTTCAAAGGGAAAGATGGACTGGTTCATATTTCTGAGCTTGCAGAAGAGCGTACGAATAAAGTCGAAGATGCTGTATCTATTGGGGATCAAATTATGGTGAAAGTAAAAGAAATTGATCGTCAGGGAAGAATCAATCTTTCCAGAAAAGCAGTTCTGCAAGACGAAAAGAAAGAGAATGCTAAATCATAAAAAGAGAAAAATTACTTTGGGTTATATATTTTGTACAAAAAAGAAGCTGATTTTTTAGTTCAGTTTCTTTTTTTATGAAGCGGTTTATGGTAAAAAAAGTGAATTACTAAATAAAATGAAAAATAAATCCATCTTTTGTCTCTAATATAATAAATCGTTTTTTCGAAGAGTAAGAAAGTATAAAATGCTGAGGATAGCCGTTCCAACGGGTTTCATGGGGTGAGTAATCTTAGGCCCAAGGACGCCGCGAACTTAACCGAACTTCCTTTTCCGTTTTGCACATTCCCACAGGAGTCTTCGTGTATTTCTTCCGCTAGAATTATCTTCTTTTCTTTGAAAGAAAGCAAAAGAAACACATCTCCTTGGCAAGAACACTAGTATTTTAAAGATCAAGTGATTTTCTTGGCTTTTCTAGTATTTAAGCACTATGACAAGCATAGTGTTTTTCTAAAGTTTAAGATTAATTATCTTATTATAGTCTGTGGTTGTGAACACTGCGAAGATCATCTTTAAAATAAATGCATACTTGTCCCTCTCAAGCATAGAAATGATAAGGGGAGGGATTAAATATGAAGCGATATTTTAAGTATGTACATGTAGTAGTTTTTCTAATTTTAATTTTTACGGTATTCGATATACGATATAATCCTTTTCAAACAGATTCTGTAGTGGTTGAACCAGCTGGAATAGAGATGAGCTCAACAAAAGATGATCTGTATAAGGAGATTGAACAAAAAAAAGAGACATACGAACAAAAGCCGCAGGATGCTTACATTGATAAGGTTTGGAAGAAAACACCTGGAAGAAACGGTCTGGAAGTAAATGTCGAAGAATCCTATAAAAAAATGAAAGAAGCAAATGAATGGGACGAAGATTTACTTGTTTTTAATGAAACCTCTCCTGATATCTTGTTAACAGATTTGCCGCCATCTCCAATTTATCGCGGACATCCAGATAAAAAAATGGTTTCATTTTTAATTAATGTTTCCTGGGGAGAGGAATATATTCCCGAAATGCTTCAAATTCTCAAAGATAATCAAGTAAAGGCAACTTTTTTTATTGAAGGTAAATGGGCACAAAATAATGCGAGTCTGGTTAAAATGATTGAAGAGGAAGGGCATTTAATCGGTAACCATGCCTATAATCATCCAGATATGGCAATGCTGGAAAAAAATGATGCCTATACACAAATAGAAGAGACAAATCAAATTTTAAAAACAATAACAGGAAAGCAGCCTGTATGGTTTGCGCCGCCAAGCGGAAGCTACAAAGACGAAACGGTGGAAACAGCAGCTGAACTGGAGATGGAAACTATCCTATGGACTGTCGATACGATTGATTGGAAGAATCCGTCTGTTTCCGTAGTGGTGAATCGCATACAAAACAATGTCCACCCTGGAGCGATGATTTTAATGCATCCGACCCAAGCAAGTACAGGTGGTCTGGAGCAAATGATTAGCGGTATCAAAGAAAAAGGTTATAAAATAGGAACAGTAGAATCACTATTAAGTGAATCGCGTTAAGCTAGGAAATTTAGGAGGATATACATTTGATAGAAAAATATACAAGCAGCAATGGTGTACGTATTGTACTAGAATCCATGCCGGCTGTACGCTCAGTCACAATAGGTATATGGGTTAAAACTGGATCCAGAAATGAAACAATCGATAATAACGGCATTTCACACTTTTTAGAGCATATGTTTTTTAAAGGGACTAAAACAAGAAACGCTCAGGATATTGCAGAAGCATTTGATTCTATCGGCGGACAAATTAATGCTTTTACCTCTAAAGAATATACATGTTTTTATGCAAAAGTGTTAGATACACATAAAGAATTTGCCTTAGAAGTATTAGCGGATATGTTCTTTGAATCAACATTTGACGAGGAAGAAATGGAAAGAGAAAAGAAAGTAGTTTATGAAGAAATTAAAATGTGCGAGGATACGCCTGATGATATTGTGCATGACCTGCTGGCAGAAGCTGCATACGGTAAGCACCCGCTGGGGTTCCCTATTCTTGGTACAGAAAAGCAGTTGGGGTCTTTTAATCAAAAGCAATTACAGCAGTATATAGAAGATAATTATACCCCTGATCGTATTGTTGTTTCTGTAGCTGGTAATGTGAACAGCTCATTTATTAAGGAGATTGATTCCTACTTTGGATC
Organism: Oceanobacillus sp. FSL W8-0428; assembly: GCF_038004405.1. Taxonomy (NCBI): domain Bacteria; kingdom Bacillati; phylum Bacillota; class Bacilli; order Caryophanales; family Bacillaceae; genus Oceanobacillus; species Oceanobacillus sp. FSL W8-0428. Next base: position 4,325,681 of record NZ_JBBORB010000001.1, on the reverse strand, counting down.
ACTTACAAGAAAAGCAAAAGAGAAAGAATTAACGAAGCCAGTATTCTTACAGGAAGCAATTTATCGAAGCAAGGATACAGAACAGGCACATTTATGCCTAGGCTATAATGGGTATGAGGTAGGAGATAAGCATTTATATCCGCTATCTATTATGAATAATGTGCTGGGAGGAAGTATGAGCTCACGATTATTCCAAGAGGTGCGTGAGAAAAAAGGACTTGCCTATTCTGTCTTTTCTTATCATGCTGCATTTATAGATGATGGTCTACTCACAATCTATGCGGGTACAGGCAAAGAGCAGCTAGAACAGCTGGAAGAGGTTATTTATTCTACCCTTCATCATTTTGTGAAACAAGGATTAACAGAGAGAGAATTACGGAACAGCAAAGAACAAATTAAGGGAAATTTGATGTTAGGATTAGAGAGTACCAATAGTCGGATGTCACGAAATGGCCGTAATGAGCTGTTATTGCAAAAACACCGTTCTTTAGACGATTTAATTAAAGAAATTGATGGCATTACCGATCAGCAGGTGACAAGTGTCATTCAAAATGTCCTGCTGCAAAACCCATCCCGTGCACTAGTTGCACCAGAAGACTACCGTAAATAGAAGCATGTTTTCTTATTTTGGGACATATAGTGTATAAACGAGACTTCATTATCTTGTGATTGTAAATACTTGCCCTAAGAAAAACAAAAAAAGGAGTTTTTTTATGGTGCGCTTTCGAGATATGGGAGATAAGGAAATCATTAATGTGAATGAAGGAAAAAGGCTTGGCATGCTTGGTCAAACCGATTTAGAAATTAATCCTAAAACGGGTCAGATCGAAGCGTTTATTATCCCGAGTTATAAATGGTTTGGCCTTGTCAAAGAGGGAGAAGAGACTAAAATTCATTGGCAGTCTATCCGGAAAATTGGTGAGGATATGATAATGATTGACACCAAACTTCCTGATGAAGAACGATAAAATAGAAATTATTTGCTTAAAGCTTGTTTATTTTGTTGGAAAAGGAGACTGAACACATCCTTTTCTTTCTGAATAAACAAGCTTTTTTAATATCTTAATATTAGGCTTTTAATTGCCGGGAGCGAGCATTTACATAAAGAACAGATGATTAAACTCATCCAAAGACCTATGCATCAGCATATAAAGAGTTTTAAGTAAGAAAAATAAACTTTTCGGAGCTTCCTTAATGAAGAAAGCATTTTCTAAAAGTTAGACGGTAATTTTAAGGCTTATTTGTTCACCCCTCACTTAAAAAAACATAAGCTATATCGAATCATGAATACGTTAAAAGTTGTCTGGAGGTAATACGTAAAATGAGTCGACGGATTGCAGTGATAGGTGGAGATGCAAGATATTTAGAGTTAATAAAAATCTTAAAAAGTAATCATGATAATGAAGTGATACTTTGCGGTTTTGATAAATTGGAGCAGGGGTTTACAGGCTTAAATGAATTAGCATTAGATGAATTGGATCAGAGCAGCCTGGATGTAGTTGTTTTACCAATTACAGGGACGGATTCAAGCGGAAATGTCGAAACAGTTTTTACAGATAAAAAAATAAATTTGGATGGAGCATGGTTTCAAAAATTAAATCCCGAATGTGTAGTTTTTACTGGAATTACGAATGATTACTTAACCAATTTGACGGAAGAAGCAGGTATTAAGCTGATACCATTGCTTGATCGTGATGATGTTGCCATTTATAATTCCATTCCGACTGCTGAAGGGGCCATTATGATGGCTTTTGAGCATACAGATCAGACAGTTCACTCTTCGCGTGTGATGGTTGTAGGATTTGGCAGAGTAGGTAATACGGTAGCAAATAAGTTTTCTGCACTTGGTGCGAAGGTTTCAGTGTGTGCCAGAAGCATACGGGATTTGGCGCGTATTACAGAAATGGGTTTAAATGCAGTGGCATTACATGATTTAAGTAAACAGACAGAGAATTGCGATATTTTAATCAATACGATTCCGAGTCTTGTTGTTACCAAAGAGGCTATCAGGAATTTGCCGAATAATGCAGTAATTATTGATCTTGCCTCCAAACCGGGAGGAACAGATTTTGAATTTGCGAAAAAACGCGGTATTAATGCCATACTTGCACGCAGTCTTCCCGGTATTGTCGCCCCTAGAACTGCCGGAAAAATACTTGCTAATGTGATGGAACAAATTCTCGAGGAGGAGCGTGAATTAGAATGACATTCACCGGTAAACGGATTGGATTTGGTCTGACTGGCTCCCATCATACGATTGAGCATATTTTTCCAATTATGGAGGAATTAATTAATCAGGGTGCAGAAATCATTCCGTTTATAACAGAAACGGTTCAATATACAGATACCAAGCACGGTAAGGCAAAAGATAATGTAGAAAATCTTGAGAAAATAACCGGTCAAACAGCTATTACTACTATCCCTGGGGCAGAGCCTTATGGTCCGGATAAACCGCTTGATGTAATGGTCATTGCCCCCTTGACAGGAAATTCAATGAGTAAGCTGGCTAATGCTCATACAGATAATCCAGTCCTGATGGCTGCCAAGTCTACTCTCCGCAATGAAAGTCCAGTGGTATTGGCTTTAACGACCAATGATGCACTCGGATTAAATGCAAAGAATTTAGCCACATTGCTTAATGCAAAGCATATGTTTTTTGTTCCGTTCGGGCAGGATAATCCTTATCAAAAACCCTCCTCTCTCTCAGCAGATTTAAGTCAATTAATTCCAGCTGTAGAGACGGCGTTAAAAGGAAAACAAATTCAGCCGATTATTGTACCTTATTCCACAAAAAATATGTTAAAATGAAGTTTAGTTGACATTTAATTAAGTGGAGGGAGTTATTAGAATGCCAGAGCAGCAAACATACAATGTAGCTATAGTAGGTGCTACAGGGGCAGTAGGTCAGAAAATCAAAAAAATATTAGAAGATAAAGAGTTTCCGATAAATGAATTAAAATTATTATCATCTGCGCGTTCAGCTGGAAAAGAAGAAACATTTCGCGGGGAAACAATCATTGTTGAAGAGGCTGCAGCCGAATCCTTTGACGGTGTAGATATTGCGCTATTCTCTGCAGGCGGGTCTATTTCTAAAAAGCTGGCTCCAGAGGCGGTTAAAAGGGGAGCAGTTGTTGTCGATAATACAAGTGCTTTTCGTATGGATAAGGATGTACCGCTTGTTGTTCCAGAAGTTAATCCAGAGGATATTGCAGAGCATCAGGGGATTATCGCAAATCCGAACTGTTCCACCATTCAAATGGTCGCGGCTTTAAAACCGATTAAAGATGCATATGGAATTAATAAAATTATTGTATCTACTTACCAGGCAGTATCAGGTGCTGGAAATGCTGCGGTAGAGGAATTGTATGAACAGTCAAGGGATTATTTAGAAGGTAAAGAAATAAACGCAGAGATTTTACCTGTTAAAGGAGATAAAAAGCATTTTCCAATTGCTTTCAACGCATTGCCGCAAATCGATGTGTTTGAAGACAATGGCTTCACTTTTGAAGAGATGAAAATGATTAATGAAACGAAAAAAATTATGCATGATGAAGCCTTAAATGTAGCAGCAACCTGTGTACGCCTTCCATTTGCTACTTCCCATGCAGAAAGTGTCTATATTGAATTAGATCGGGAAGGGCTGGCTGTTAAAGATATCTGGAAGACGCTGGAAGCGGCAGACGGAGTTATTCTGCAGGATAACCCTCAGGCTCAGGAGTACCCAACTCCACAATCTGCACAAGATAAAGAAGAAGTTTTTGTCGGACGCGTACGCAAAGATTTAGATAATCCAAAAGGCTTCCATCTATGGGTTGTATCTGATAACTTATTAAAAGGCGCGGCTTGGAATACAGTACAAATCGCGCAAGTATTAACAGAACGCGGCTGGTTAAAAAAATAATTATTCCCAGTGATTGATGAAGACGATTTTAAAATGATGACGTAATTAATCTATTAGACATCCAGAGTTTAACAGCTTGGATAGTGTTGAGGTGTTAATATTGCAAGTATTAGTACAAAAATTCGGAGGAACTTCTGTACAATCAGAAACAAATCGGGAGCATGTTATCCGTCATATTAAGGATGCACTTGTTCAAGAATATAAATTAGTTGTTGTTGTTTCTGCTCTAGGAAGAAAACCAGATCCTTATGCAACGGACAGTTTGCTAAGCTTAATAGACTTTCCGGCAAATAAAAATTCTAACCGTGAGCTCGATTTACTTATGTCATGCGGTGAAATTATTTCATCCGTTGTCCTATCTAATGAGCTGCAAAAAAATCATGTTTCTGCAACAGCTTTGACTGGTGCACAGGCTGGTTTTGTAACGAGTGAAGATTTTAACCGGGCAAAAATAAAAAAGGTAAATCCTGTACGTATATTACATGAATTAGAAACGCATGACGTCGTTGTTGTGGCAGGGTTCCAGGGTCAAAGTGAGTCTGGAGAAATAACAACCATCGGCCGTGGTGGCAGTGATACTTCAGCAGCTGCCCTAGGGGTTGCTTTAGAAGCGGAGCGTATCGAGATTTTTACAGATGTAGAAGGTATTATGACAGCAGATCCGCGTGTCGTAAAGAATGCACGTCCGCTTGATGTGGTGACATATACTGAAATCTGTAATCTTGCTTATCAAGGCGCAAAAGTCATTCACCCGCGCGCTGTAGAAATAGCTATGCAAGGGAAAATACCGATGCGTATCCGTTCCACCTATTCGGAACGGCTTGGGACGCTTGTTACATCTTCCAGGATTGAAGAAGCAGGTGCAGACATTTCAGAACGGATGATCACCGGTATTGCACATATTGCGAATGTTACTCAAATTAAGGTGCAGACGAAGGAATCAGCTTACCGTGTACAATCAGAAGTATTTAAAGCAATGGCAGAATCTGGTATTTCTGTTGATTTTATTAATATCTCGCCCACAGGTGTGGCTTATACTGTGCCGGCAGAGCTTACTACAAAAGCAATAGAAATTTTAGAGATGCTGGGCTTTCAACCGGAAATTACGGAAAACTGTGCAAAGGTTTCAGCAGTTGGAGCCGGAATGACTGGAGTGCCTGGCGTTGCCTCTAAAATCGTGCAGGCATTAACAGATTCTGGTGTGCAGATATTACAATCAGCAGACAGCCATACCACGATTTGGGTTTTGGTACATGACCATGAATTAGTTACAGCAGTTAATGCATTGCATGAAGTATTTGGATTAAGTGCAGAAGAAGTACCGTTATAAAAATCAAAAAAGACATGAAGCAGCTATTATCTGCCTCATGTCTTTTTACTATCCAAAATATTAAAAAAGATACCATATCTCTTCTTTCGTATTATTTTTTACCGATTGTTTATACTAATCATAAAAATAGCTGGAAGGGGTTTTAATATGCGTATGGATACGGATGATAATGAAAATCAAGAAGAAGAGGAGAACGGATCGAACAATGCATCCTCTCTTGTAGAAAAAATTCAGCAGCTCGGGCAGGCAAATGTTCCGCAGGCTCCTGATTCAAATATCCATGTTTTATCAATCATTGGACAGGTGGAAGGGCATCTTCAGCTGCCGCCGCAAAATAAAACAACAAAATATGAGCATTTGCTGCCACAGCTGATTGCTGTAGAACAAAACCCTAAAATTGAAGGGTTAATTATTTTGTTAAATACAGTTGGCGGGGATGTTGAAGCAGGGCTGGCGCTTGCGGAAATGATTGCATCGATGTCCAAGCCGACTACCTCTATCGTACTTGGAGGAGGACATTCCATTGGTGCACCGATTGCAGTCGCCACGGATTATTCCTTTATTGTGCCTACAGCAACAATGACGATACACCCTGTCAGATTAACAGGACTGGTAATCGGCGTTCCACAAACGTTTGAATATCTTGATAAAATGCAGGATCGTGTGATTCAGTTTATTGTTGATCATTCCAATATTGATTCTGAACAATTAAAGGAATTGATGTTTGCAAAAGGGAATCTTACTCGCGATATTGGTACAAATGTTGTTGGCAGGGAAGCTGTGGAGTATGGCATCATTGATGAAGTCGGCGGAGTAAAAGAGGCAATAAAGAAATTAAATCACATGATTCAAAGTTCAAAACCAAAACAAGAAGAGGAAGGGACTGCCTGATGATACTCTATACACCATTATCCTATCAGGAAATTTTTCCGGAAGAACAAGGAGCAGGTAACGGAATACAAGCAATTAAATGGCAGGGAAGAACGGTTTTTGTATCTAAAAATAATGATGGGAATTACCAAATTAATCAGCTTATTTCAAGTAATCCGAATGATTATCTGAATCCGGAATTTTTACCAGGAAGAATTATCAGCTGATGGTAATCTATGCTATAATAAAGAAACGATAAAAGATAAGGTTATGAAACAATATTGGATGACATGATAACTGGAACAGCAGCCTCTTTAAGGAGAAGACAGGGAATTAGTGCAATAAGCACTTATTTTCCCAATAAAGTCTCTCTGACAGTATAAAGAGAACTGATTCCAGTTTCCTTGTTTAAATCTATCAATATATAAATTGAATAATTGCATCTATCTCTTTTGAAAATAGAAATAAAGTATATGAAAGGAGTATAATGCTTTCATTCAATTTATATAGCAATCTTAATTTGTTCTACATACAGGGGTGAAAAAATGGCTGCCAAAAAGAGAAAAAGAAGAAAAAAAACGACAACCAAACAGCTTAAAGGATTACAAAAAGAGCTCATTGGATTATTATTAATATTTATTGCAATATTTGGAAGCGGGGCAGCTATGTTAAGCGGCGGTGCTATACCTGATTGGCTGGGAAATATATTTCAGTTTTTCTTGGGAATTTGGCATTTTATCCTTCCTGTTGCATTATTTATTATTGGTTTTTATCTTATTATCAAACGCCAGGTACCTGATTTTTTATCCAGAAGATTAATAGGATTTTATATTTTTCTGACCGGTATCTTATTGCTGACACATGTACAAGTGATGGAAAGCTTGCTGGCTAATACGAATGATGTATCTATACTTGGTCTGACCTGGCAGCTTTACTTCCAATACTTAGAAGGCACCGGTACATTGGTACAGACAGGCGGAGGTATGGTCGGTGCACTATTATTCACTGTCTCTTACTTTTTATTTTCTATTGCAGGTTCGCGGATAGTTGTATTTTTCTGCTTACTAATCGGAATTATTTTTTTGACGAATTTGTCTATCGGCGAGTTTGTTAAAAAGTTAGGCGCTGGTTTTAAATCCACTTTTGCTTATCTGGCCGAACGTCTGGAGCGATCAAGAGAGAAAAGAGCTGAACGGAAAGAAGAGCAAAAAGAAATTAAAGATTCTGTTTCTAAGAAACGAAAAGAGAAAAATAAACAGGTAACGGAAGAGCATGAAGACAATACAGAAGAGCTTCTTATTAATGATTTTACAGATATTGCGTATCAGGAACAGCCGCAAGCAGAAGCTGAAACTGCAAAAACAGAGAGTTCCAAACAGCAGGAAAATGCGGGCGGTGAGGAAGAGCTTCAGGAAACATTGCCTATGACAGCAACAGAAAATCATGATTATAAGCTGCCGTCGATGGATTTATTAGCAAGTCCAGCCCATAATTCACAACAGCAGGAGAAATCACATATTCAGGCAACTGTGCGTAAGCTGGACCGTACTTTTCAGAGCTTCGGCGTAAAAGCTAAAATAGCAAAAGTACATGTCGGTCCAGCAGTAACGAAATATGAAGTGTATCCAGAGTCTGGTGTGAAGGTAAGTAAAATTGTCGGTCTTCATGATGATATTGCTTTAGCACTTGCTGCAAAGGATATACGTATTGAAGCACCGATACCCGGCAAATCAGCAGTGGGTATTGAAGTCCCTAACAAGGAAGTATCCATGGTTTCACTCCGGGAGGTTTTAGACAAACAATCTTCTAAGACAAATAAACTGACGTTTGCTTTAGGAAGAGATATTTCTGGAGAAGCAATTGCCGGGGAGTTAAATAAAATGCCCCACTTACTGATTGCCGGCGCGACAGGAAGTGGGAAAAGTGTCTGTGTGAACGGCATTATTACAAGTATTCTAATGCGTGCCAAACCGCATGAAGTCAAGATGATGATGATTGACCCTAAAAAAGTAGAGCTGAATGTATATAATGGGATTCCGCATTTATTAACACCTGTTGTAACAGATCCTAAAAAAGCTTCCAGAGCATTGAAAAAAATTGTTGCAGAGATGGAACGGAGATATGATCTGTTTTCTGATAGCGGTACAAGAAATATGGAAGGCTACAATGCCTATGTCCGGAAACAAAATGCAGACGCAGATGCGGAGGAGCAGCAGCCTTATTTGCCATATATTGTTGTTCTTGTGGATGAGCTGGCAGATTTAATGATGGTTGCTTCGAATGATGTAGAAGATGCAATCACCCGGCTTGCGCAAATGGCGCGTGCGGCAGGTATCCATATAATCATAGCAACGCAGCGTCCATCTGTAGATGTTATCACCGGGGTTATTAAAGCAAATATACCATCAAGAATTGCCTTCAGTGTATCATCTACAACAGATTCACGTACAATCCTGGATTCCGGGGGGGCAGAGAAATTACTTGGGCGGGGCGATATGTTATATCTCCCATCCGGCAGCTCTAAGCCGACACGTGTCCAGGGGGCATTTTTATCTGATGAAGAGGTAGAACGTATTGTAGATCACTGTATCGAACAGCAGCAGGCAAGCTATCAGGAAGAAATGATTCCAGAAGAAACGAATGAAGTGATGGAGGAAGTGGATGATGAGCTTTATGACGATGCAGTACAGATGATTACTGAAATGCAAAGTGCGAGTGTTTCTATGCTCCAGCGCCGTTTCCGCATCGGTTATACGAGGGCAGCCCGATTAATAGACGCTATGGAGGCGCGTGGTATTGTCGGGCCATATGAAGGAAGTAAACCTCGTTCTGTACTGGTGCCTAACCAGACAGAAGAGCATTCCACTACTTCTTAAAAAAACCGGTTTATCTGTTGTAGATAAACCGGTTTTTTCTCATTCTGTAAGAAAGTACTTTTGATGTGAATTTATTTCTGGTTCATAGATATAACTGTCCAGATTCACAGGCTTAATAGCCGGCAATCTCCCTGAGTAACCAGATAATAAGTCGCCGTCGATTCAAAGTGTGCAGTCCGGTTTGTACGTTGCTGTACAGGGGCTCTGAGCTTTTGTTCAGATAATAATTTTTTAAAGTTCAAAATTAGCAGAAGAAGTGGTACGATTAATAACAGATGCAAAAAGGCTATAGATGAAGTATTTGATAAGAAAAGAGGTGAAGAAATGAATTTGCGTGAAGATGCCAGACATTTATATTTGCAGGTTATGGACAAAATAAAAGCAGGCATTGAAGATGGATTATATAAAGAGGAAGAAAAACTGCCATCTGAATACGAACTTTCGAAGCAATTAGGGGTTTCACGGGCAACTTTACGAGAGGCATTAAGAATGCTGGAAGAAGATAATATCGTAACCCGCAGGCATGGAGTTGGAACATTTGTAAATACAAAGCCATTGTTCCAGGCAGGTATTGAAGAACTCAGCAGTGTAACACAAATGATTAAGCAGTCAGGAAAGAAGCCTGGGACACAATATATCAGTACAGATATTTTAGATGCTACCGAGCAGGAAAAGCGTGATTTCAGCAACCCGGATTTAGAATATGTAACAGCTATTGAAAGAATACGTACTGCTGATGATGTGCCAGTTGTATTTTGTGTTGATAAAGCTCCAGCGTCTTACCTGTCTTTAGAAAAATTACGGGAGATGGCTTCCATTTTCAGTACGATTGAAGCGGCCTCAGAAAAGCAAATTACTTACGCTGTTGCAAATATTGAACCAATTACATATCATGAACGCATTTATAGTATTTTGCAGTGTACGCCCGACCAGCCGCTGCTTTTATTAAAACAGATGCACTATACAAGCAATGATGAGGGTGTTTTGTATTCTATGAATTATTTCCGGGCAGATATGTTCAGCTTTCAAGTTGTACGCAGACGTCTTTAATGTTGCCGGGGAATTTCTTTGCGGGCTGTAAACATTTTATAATCAAAAGGAAAGCTGTTGTTTAAACTATATTAGAAGACAGATCAATTCTATATACTCAACTTTCACACCTAAAAAAATAACTTGCTTATCCTAGAGACAGGTGTTGACTGTTCTTTCCATCTATCTCTTGACAAGGCATAAACGCTATTTAGAAAGAAGATAACGTGTAAGGCTACCGCTGCGGCGGACCGTTTTGCTTTCGACGTACAGGACGTACTAATGCAGGCGTTGCAACAACTCTTTTCGATGGGGTGAGTAATCGCAACCCCAGGACGTTGCGACCTTAGCCTGCCTAGGGTAGGGGCATGCTCTTCAGCTAACTTTTGCTAAGAAGAGCACTTGGCAAAAGTGGACCTTCAGATGATGCTATTCCCTCAGGAGTCAAAACGGTCCGCCGCAGCTAGCAGGAGATTTTATACTGTTTAATACAACGGAGCAAATAGAAATTCGACCAGCAAAGAACATATTTTTCGTTGGTGCATATAAAAATGTCCCGTCACGATTACTTTCTGTTCATGAAAGCTATTTTACTATACCAAGTTGTGCATCATTTAAATTGCCAAATCAACCATTTGAAACACTAAAATGATCTTTTCATCAAGCAAGAATAGATTATTTCATCCAACCCTATTAGGATATGATTTCCCGCATTCGCTGTAGAAGCCTAACTAAGCGCAGACCAACCACGAAGACTCCTATGGGAACCGGGTGAGCTGAAGATCCACTTGAAAAGCGGTTTTCTTTTCAAGTTAGCTGAAGCCGTCCCCTTGGAAAGCGTAGTGATTGGTTGCAGGAGCTATACACAATTTCCATTTCATATAGTAGGGGATTTAACAAAATGCAAACAGGATAAGAAAGAACATGTTCAACCTGGAACAGTAAGGTATAGATACTTATTCTCAGGTGCGAAAGTTGAGTTATATACTTTTAAAAAATTTCCTCATGTAATACCTGTTTCTTTGAATATGATGGATGATAAAGGAGAGAAACGCGTAAAATAAATACTGGCTAGTTTAGAATGGAGGATAAATATGAGTGTTAAGGAAATTAAACAGAATGAAAATAATATACAATTTCACATGCTTCCGAATAAAAAACATAAAACATTAACCTTTGCAGTAAAATTTCGTGCACCGCTGGAGAGAGGAACCATTACAAAACGGGCTCTGCTTCCTTATGTGTTAAAACAGGGAACAGCTTCCTTTCCTACGCGCAAAGAACTGCAGGAGGAATTGGCAGAATTGTATGGGGCAGTGCTTTCTATCGGAGGATCAAAAAAAGGAGAAAGTCATATTTTGACGTTTTATTTGGAAGTACCAAATGAAAAATTCCTGCCTGGAACCAATTCATTATTGGAACGGGCGATAGAACTGCTGTATGAAATTGTTTATAAACCAAATCAGGAAGAGAACGGATTTCCTAAGCGGGTATTCGACCGAGAAAAAGAAATTCTTCGTCAAAATATACTTTCTATTAAGGATGATAAGGCCAGCTATGCTAATATCCGGCTAATGGACGAAATGTGTTCAGGTGAACGCTATAGTATTCATGCACAAGGCTATGAGAAGGATTTATCAGCGTTTTCAAATCAGGAGCTGTTTACGTATTATCAAAATATGCACCAGGAAGATGAGATAGATATTTATGTAAGCGGAGATTTTGATGCGGAACAGATGCTGAATTTATTAACTAGCCGATTTAAACGGTCATCAAAGAAAAAAGAAGCTCCTGTTAATGATGATGTGCCAGCGCAATCAGTTACATCCAAAGAACTGATCGAAGAAGATCAGGTGCAGCAGGCGAAGCTGAATATCGGCTATCGGACCAATATTCTTTTCCGAGATGAAAAGTATCCGGCATTGCAGGTTTTTAATGGGATGTTCGGCGGTTTCCCAAGTTCAAAATTATTTATAAATGTAAGAGAAAAGAATAGCCTGGCTTATTATGCTGTCTCCCGGATGGAGAGTCATAAAGGTTTATTATTTGTGATGAGCGGAATTGCTCCAGAGGATTATGATAAGGCATTGACAATTATCCGTGAGCAGTTGGAAGCTATGAAAAATGGCGAATTTACGGAAGAAGAACTGGAAGAAACAAAGCTTCTTATTATCAATCAATTAAAAGAGACCTTAGATCATACGCAGGGTATGATTGAATTTATGTATCAGCAAGTAGTTGGACACAAAGAGATTACAGTTGATGAGCTGTTTCATGGTATTCAGCAGGTAACTAGAGAGCAGGTTATCGAAGTAGCGAATCAAGTGAAGGAAAACATGGTGTACTTATTAACAAGTGAAGGAGGAGAGGCCGATGAATAAGCAGTATTTTGATACAATTGATGAAACTTTATATGAAGAAAAACTAGATAACGGACTGCAGGTTTGTCTACTACCAAAACCGGAACTGGCGAAAACATATGGTGTTTTCATGACAAATTACGGATCGATTGATCAGAGCTTTGTACCTATTGGTCAAACAGAGGCGATCACTGTGCCGGATGGAATTGCTCATTTCTTAGAGCATAAGCTCTTTGAGAAAGAAGATCGTGATGTATTTACGGATTTCACCAAGCAGGCAGCTTCTCCAAACGCCTTTACTTCCTTTACAGAAACAGCTTATTTATTTTCGGCGACAAGTAATATTGAGAAGAACGTATTAACATTGGTTGATTTTGTGCAGGATCCCTATTTCTCTGAGCAATCCGTAGAGAAGGAAAAAGGAATCATCGCGCAGGAAATTAATATGTATGATGATCAGCCGGATTGGCGTCTGTTTATGGGAACGAATAAAGCGTTGTTCCATAACCATCCTGTGAATATTGATATTGCAGGCACAGTAGATTCCATTTACACCATAACAAAGGATGATTTATATACCTGTTACCATACTTTCTATCATCCGGAAAATATGATCTTATTTGTAACTGGAAACTTTGATGCTCAGGAAATGATGAATTTAATTAAAGAAAACCAGCAGAAAAAATCATTTGATAAGCTGGACGATATAAAGCGGCAGTTTCCGGAAGAGCCTGATACTGTAAAAGAAAAGAACTTAATGATAAATATGCCGGTATCTATTCCTAAATGTGCAGTAGGTATTAAAGAGCCGAATAAGCAGCTCGAAGGCGAAGAATACCTGAAACGTGATTTATTCGTTGATATGGTGCTTGATCATTTCTTTTCAACTGGCGGAGAGTTTTACCAAAAACTATATGATGAAGATTTAATTGATAACAGCTTCTTTTTTGAAAGTAATCTGCAAACTTCTTTTGGTTATGTTTCCATTGGTTCCAATACCAATAATCCTGAAGCTTTTTCCTCACGGGTGCAGGAATTGCTTTTATCAACCAAAGACCACGAAATTAGTGAAGCAGATTTTGAACGGATGAAAAAGAAAAAGATGGGGCAATTGCTCCGTGCGATGAATTCTTTGGAATTTATTGCGAATCAATTTGCCACTTTATCCTTTAAAAAGGTAAATTTATTTGATATCGTACCATTTATTCAAAAACTGACTGTTCAGGATGTAAATGTGTTTTTAAATTCATGGATAGAAGAAGAACGTCTGGCAACATGCACGATTCAAAATCAAACGGTGGATAAATGAAAGGGAATATCCTTTTAATTGGTGCGAGTGGTGATATCGGTTCAGCTATTGCAAAAAAATTGCTGGACACCGGGTATCAGCTTATCCTTCATTATCATTCCAATCAGGCACCTATTAAAGAATTAATGCAGGCTGATGAGCGAAACGCTATCTTAGCTGCTTATCAGGCGGATTTAGCAGATGAAGCAGAGGTAGCTGATTTTATTGAGGCTGTATCTATCTCTGTAGATGGAATTATTTTTGCTGGCGGTCATGCACATTATGGTTTGTTTCAGGATATGAGAGCTGAAGAGATGGATGACTTACTGCAGGTTCATGTCAAGTCGCCATGGTTGATTACCCATCATTTTCTTCCAGCTATGATCCGCCAAAGAAAAGGAAATATTTTATTTGTTACAAGCATTTGGGGCGATTATGGGGCAAGTAATGAAGTTGTCTACTCCAGTGTAAAGGGAGCCCAAAATATATTTGTAAAGGCTTTGGCAAAAGAAGTAGCATTATCCAATATCCGGGTAAATGCAGTAAGCCCCGGTTTTATTGATACGAAAATGAATCACAATTTATCTCTTGAAGAAGCAGATGCCTTTATTAATGAAATTCCGGAGAATCGGGCGGGGCGTCCTGAAGAGGTTGCCAATGTAATCAGCTATTTACTTAGTGAAGAATCCAGTTATATTCAGGGTGAAGTCATTCATATTAATGGCGGTTTGTAGAAGGATATCTTCATTCAACAGCATAATTACAAGCGTTTCTCTATGGTAAAAGATAATTGGGCATGTATAAATTTTAAAATTCCTCAAATACTATAGGTGCTTAAGGAGAGTTTCAGAACAGCCCGCTTATGTAGTCAGCCTTTATTTTTGCGAATAAAGAGATATAAAATGGTGTTCTGAAAAAGCTGTATGTCCCTGGTAACAGGGATAATGGTTGGCAAATCGTGAGACTTCTTAATTTGCAAAAGAATACTTTTGAGGAGGCGTGTCCAAATGTCAGTATTAGATAACTTCGATTCATGGAAAGGCTTTTTAAAGGGACGTTTGCAGCAAGCTGAAGAAAGTGGTATTAACCATGATACTTTAACTAATTTGGCAGCTGAAGTCGGTGATTATTTAGCTGAAAGTGTTGATGCTAAAACGCCGGAAGAAAAGGTGCTGAAAGAGTTGTGGAGTACAGCTTCTGAAGAAGAGCAGCAAGCTCTTGCCAGCGCGATGATTAAGCTTGTCCAAAAGCATGATTAACTAATGAATATTTCAGAAGAGAAGCTGTATAGGATTATCTATATAGCTTCTTTTTATGTATGGATAAACGTTATTCATTTTTTGTATGGAAGTGTTTCAGAAAAATGAATGATGAAAAAGGTGTTAGCTGTTTAGGAAAAACTAAAAAGATGGTATATTATAATAGAAACATTATCCTTTTTTCGATATGATGATACATAGTACGACATAATAAGTTATCTGTTTGAAAAGATTACTTTAAAAAGTGTATGTTCAAAAAGACGATAAAAAGGATTGGGATGTCTCTTTCCTGACGTGTTATTTTTAATTCAGGCTTTTTGAGCAGACTCTAAAAGGAGCTTATCATGGACAGAACACAGTGGTACCTAGAGTATGAAAATTTAAAAAACCGCCCGGGATTATTAGGCGAAATTTCCTCTTTACTTGGAATGCTCTCCATTAATATCATTATGATTAATGGTGTGGAAAATTCTCGCAGAGCCATGCTCATCCTGTCTAAGTATGATGAAAATATAGTTAGACTTAAATATATTTTAGAAACAATGGATGCGATTAAAGTACACAAACTTCGTAAGCCTAAATTACGTGATAAAATTACAGTCCGGCATGGAAAGTTCATCCATCACGATAATGAGGACCGTAAAACTATTCGTTTTGTACGAAATGAACTTGGACTTTTAGTCGATTTTATGGCTGAATTATTTAAGGTGGAAGGGCATAAACTTATTGGGATAAGAGGAATGCCCAGAGTAGGAAAAACAGAATCTGTTGTTGCAGCGAGTGTCAGCGCAAATAAGAGATGGCTGTTTGTATCCAGCACTATGATTAAACAAACTGTGCGTAAAAGTTTAATTGAAGGGGAATATGATTCAGACAATATTTACATTATCGATGGTATTGTGTCAAAAAGAAAAATGAATGAAGAAGAGCACTGGCAGCTGATTAGAGAAATTATGCAGCTGCCGACTGTCAAGGTGATTGAACATCCGGATATATTCGTTCAATCTACGGAATACAGCATGGAGGATTTTGATTATATTATTGAGCTCAGAACCCACGAAGATCAGGAAATCACTTATGAAACAGTGGAAAATGAAGATTTACGGCAGGACGGATTCTCGATGTTTTAATTTACAAAGGTGGAAGGTGTTTTAAATGGATGTTGGTGAAAAACTAAAAGAAGCACGGCTGGCCAAAGATATTTCTCTGGACAGCCTGCAGGAAAAAACAAAAATACAAAAAAGGTATTTAGTTGCAATTGAAGAAGGGAATTTCAATATTCTCCCAGGGAAATTCTACACACGTGCTTTTATAAAAGAATATGCGTCTGCGGTAGGGATAAATCCGGACGAGCTTATGACAGATCATAAAGAGGAGCTTCCTCCCACAGAAGAAGAAGAAGAAAATGTACAATACAGCCGGATACAACGGACAAGAAAAGAGAGTAAATCAGATAAAGAATCTCGTTCATCATCCATCATTCCAACGGTTACAGTTATTTTATTAATTATCGCTATTATCGCGGTAGCAATATTTTTCCTGCGTCAGAGCTCCTCCTCGAATGAAGGAGAGCCAGTTGAGGATAATAATACGGATAGCAGTACGATTATTACCGATTCAGATGATAGTGGCAATGGTAATGACGCTGCAGCAGATGATTCTGAAGAGAATAACGATGACGAAGGAAATGAAGATGAGGAACAGGAAACAGAAGAAAATGAAGAAGTTTCTGTTGAGGTAGTAGAAGAAGGAACAGGGTCTTCTCCAACATCTGTACTTGAGATATCAAATGTTAGTGATGAAGCTGTATTAACGCTGGAATCAGCTGATGCAGACTTGAACAGCTGGTTAGATGTAACCGGCGGAGATGACGAGTCCTTATTCAGCGGCAATTTTGATGCAGAAGCATCCCCATTAGAAATTGATATTTCTGATGAAGATTCCGTATTACTAAATATAGGTAATTCATCAGCTGTAACAATTTCTGTTGATGGAACAGATATTGAGTACCCAACATCTGCAATCCATCAGCGTTTAGAGTTACAAATTGGTAATTAACTATATTAAGTAACCTGTAAACCCTCCCTGAAAGGGAGGGTTTACTTCATGCACATGATGCACTATAAGAGGATGTTCAAAAAGTCCAATAAAGATGACGCGGCGATAAGAGGATCTTCTACTAAGAACGGGTACGTCGTGTGGGCAACAACGTAGAAGGCGCCGCAACACGTGAGAAGTGCGTTGACTAGCTTTTTCCGATGGGACTGAGATTACTCGTCCCATCGAAACATTTGCGATTACTTGCCCCACCAAGAGCGTTACTCACGTATTATAAAGCATACGTTCCGCTCAGAAAAAACTAGTCGTATTAAACTTCTTGGTCCTATTTATCCGACTTTTTGAACACGTACTATAAGAAAAAATGGAGGATATAAAATGAATTTACCAAATAAACTAACTTTTTCTCGTATTTTAATGATACCGCTTTTTATGATATTACTGGCAGTACCCTTTCCATGGGGAAGCTGGAATATTGGAAATGCAGAATTACCCGTTGCTCATTTTGCTGCAGCTCTGATATTTATTATTGCAGCAGGCACAGACTGGGTAGATGGCTATTATGCAAGAAAACATAATCTGGTTACCAATTTAGGGAAATTTATGGATCCTTTAGCAGATAAGCTGCTTGTTTCCGCAGCTCTTATTTTATTAGTAGAGATAGAGCTTGCTCCAGCATGGGTTGTTATTATTATTATCAGCAGAGAGTTTGCAGTTACTGGATTAAGGCTGGTTGCAGCAGGTGAAGGAATTGTTTTGGCTGCAGGGAGTATGGGGAAATTAAAAACAGCTACACAAATGATTGCCATAGCTTCTTTATTGCTGCATAATTTTCCATTTTCTTATATGAGCTTTCCATTTGGTACGATTATGTTATATATTTCTTTAGTGTTCACTATTATTTCAGGGGTGGACTATTTTGTTAAAAACTGGCATGTGATGAGGGATTCTAAATGACAAAAAATTATCAAGCAGAAATTGTTGCAGTAGGTACAGAATTATTATTAGGCCAAATAGCAAATACAAATGCCCAGTGGCTGTCTGAACAATTAGCTACTTATGGAATTAATGTTTATAACCATACCGTAGTGGGAGATAATTTAGATCGTGTCGAGCAGGCATTTCGGCTGGCACAGTCACGTTCGGATATTGTCATTGTCACAGGCGGTTTAGGGCCTACAGAGGATGATTTAACCCGTGAAGGTTTTGAACAAATGACCGGCCTTGAAATTCTAGAAGATAAGACTACGATGGAGAAGATAGAAAGTTATTTTAAAGAACGCAACCGTACGATGACGCCGAATAATCGCAAGCAGGCCCGAGTATTTAAAGGCGCCAGTGTTTTAAAAAATAATGCTGGTATGGCTCCGGGAATGTATGTAGATTATCAGGATACACATTGGTTCTTTTTGCCGGGAGTTCCACGGGAAATGAAGCAAATTTCATCAGAAGAATTATTTCCATTTTTAGAAAACTTAACAGGCAAACAGCAGGTAATCCAATCCACGGTCTTAAAATTTATTGGTATCGGCGAATCTAATCTGGAGCATGAACTGACAGATATGATTCATGGACAGACAAATCCGACAATAGCTCCCCTTGCTCAGGATCAGGGTGTGGTCATCCGGGTTACAGCAAGTGCTTCATCGAAAGAAGATGCCCAAAAGCTGGTCGCAGATAAAAAGCAAGAAATTTTAGCCCGTATCGGTGAATACTGCTTCGGTGAGGACGATCAGACGATTGAGAATAAAGTTATTGAGTTATTAGCTGAAAAAGAAAAAACAATTGGTGCAGCAGAAAGTTTAACAGGTGGACTATTCTCTAGTAATCTTGTGTCAGCCGCTGGAGCCTCCAATGTTTTTGCAGGCAGTTTAATTACTTATCAAACATCTGCAAAGGAATCTTTATTAGATTTATCTCCAGAATGGATTGCTGAATACGGTGTGGTGAGTAAGGAATGTGCTGAAAAGATGGCTGAACAGGCAGCTTTTAAATTAAATACACCAATGGCTATTTCTTTTACAGGGGTTGCCGGTCCTGATACGCAGGAAGCAAAACCGGTCGGACAAGTCTATATTGCTATTTTTGATGAAGAGAAAATTGTAGAGTCAAGCTCTATCCTTTTATCAGGAAACCGTAATAATATCCGTGAAAGAGCTGTATTAAAAGGCTTTGAATTATTATATCAATACTTAAAATAATTTTTTAAGGTGAATGAAAGTTTTATTTTTATTACAAAAGAGGCAGATTTAATAATTCAGTTTGTATAAGAGAGAGAATTAGGCATTTTTGAACAAAAGAATGTATAGATTTTAATTTTTGAAGTAAAATCTGATATAAAAATAGCAGAACATTTATTCGTCTTTTTGCTTGTTAAATATGTAAAAACGTTGTATGATGGATAAAGATAGATAAAGGAGGTAGTTTCGGTGAGTGATAAACAACAAGCTTTAGATATGGCTTTAAGACAAATAGAGAAACAATTTGGTAAAGGTTCTATTATGAAAATGGGGGAACATGAAATACCTAAGATGGCAACTATTCCAAGTGGTTCATTGGCTTTAGATGTAGCTCTTGGAATTGGCGGGTATCCGAAAGGAAGAGTAGTAGAGATATATGGTCCGGAATCTTCCGGTAAAACTACCGTTGCGCTTCATGCTATTGCAGAAGCTCAAAAAAAAGGTGGTCAGGCAGCTTTTATTGACGCAGAGCATGCATTAGATCCCATCTATGCAAGAGCTTTAGGCGTTAATATTGATGAACTTCTGCTATCGCAGCCGGATACAGGAGAACAAGCTTTGGAAATTGCTGAAGCGCTTGTTCGAAGCGGTGCAGTAGATATTGTTGTTGTAGACTCTGTAGCAGCACTTGTACCAAAAGCAGAGATTGAAGGGGAAATGGGAGACTCTCATGTCGGCTTGCAGGCAAGATTAATGTCGCAGGCACTTCGTAAGCTTTCAGGGGCAATTAATAAATCAAAAACGACAGCTATTTTTATTAACCAGATCCGTGAAAAAGTAGGCGTTATGTTTGGAAATCCAGAAACTACTCCTGGCGGCCGTGCATTAAAATTCTATTCTTCTGTAAGACTGGAAGTGCGCCGTGCCGAAACACTTAAGGTTGGCAATGACGTGGTAGGGAATAAAGCCCGTATTAAGGTTGTGAAAAACAAAGTAGCACCTCCGTTCAAACAGGCTGAAGTAGATATTATGTATGGTAAAGGTGTTTCCAAAGAAGGAGAGGTCCTTGATATTGGCTCGGATCTTGATATCGTACAAAAAAGCGGTGCCTGGTATTCTTATAATGGAGACCGTTTAGGTCAAGGCAGAGAGAATGCTAAAATATTCCTGAAGGAAAATGAAGCATTATTTGAAGAAATCAGCGCAGCAATTCGTGATCATTATGAGCTCGACAAAGACTTGGAACAGCCTGAAGAAAAATCAAAAGAAGAGCAGGAAAGCCTGGATCTTTAATATAACCTGCTTTGTACCTCACTCAAAAACCATAGTACACCTGTGCTATGGTTTTTTTGTTGCCAGGAAATTATAGAATTATTGCCTTGTGGATAACTATTTATAGAAAAACAGCCGCGTCCAGCTCCGAGCGCCAAACTTTAGAGATTTCACGTCACGCCCTGCGATAAAGAAGACTTAGCGATTGTCAAGCCGTCAGGCGTAGACAGAGGTAAAGTCGCACTTATGCCCTGTGGGTGAAAGTCAACATCGGTTTAAAGTAAAGGAAGTTCGACCAAGGTCGAACCACCCCCAAAGACCGGGGGCGCAATCTCTACGTTTTTAAGTAGGCGCTCTGCGCTTTTGTTCTGAAGTTCAGGAATACTATACCCAGCTCTGAATGTCAAAAACGGGAGGAAATAACACATTTCGGAACAGCTAAATGTATACCGGAAACCTGATATCATCGGCGTTTCGTCAAGAGTAGCACACTCTTAAACTATAGGATGTTTTGCAGGGGTTTGTTCTTATAAACAAACTATATAACAAAATTTCGAATATATTTTAATTTATATATCGGGTGCTCCTTGACATTCAGGCTGGTGAGAATTAATATTAATAGTGTATAATTTTATAATTTGTATTATGAAATTACCTTTATTTTAATGCATTTGAAAATGTGATATGCCGACAAATACGCAATTTACAATTTTATAGGCAATAGGAGGTGAAGTTATGAACACAGCTATTATTATCATCTCCATTTTGCTTGCTCTAGTCGTCGGTATTGTTGTTGGTTATCTGGTACGTAAATCTATTGCAGAAGCTAAGATTTCTAGTGCGGAAACATTAGCTAAACAAATTATGGACGAAGCACGTAGAAATGCAGATGCTGCTAAGAAAGAGGCGCTTCTGGAAGCAAAGGATGAGAATCACAAGCTTCGTCAGCAAGCCGAAGATGAGATTCGTGAGCGTCGTATGGAAGCTCAGAAGCAAGAAAATCGTCTGATGCAAAAAGAAGAAAATCTGGACAGAAAAAGTGAAACATTAGACAAACGTGAAGTTCTGCTTGAACAGAAAGAACAAACTTTAGTGGAACAACAACAACAAATTGAAGAAATGAAAAGCAAAGTGGAAGCTATGAAAGACGAGCAGCAAGCTGAGCTTGAGCGCATTTCAGGATATACAACCGAACAAGCGAGACAACTTATTTTAGAGCGTATCGAAAAAGAAGTACAGCACGAATCAGCGGTAATGATTAAAGAAGCTGAAAATCGTGCGAATGAAGAAGCAGATAAGAAAGCGAAAAATATCTTATCACTTGCACTTCAAAGATGCGCAGCTGATCACGTTGCTGAAACAACGGTCTCTGTTGTGAACTTGCCAAACGATGAGATGAAAGGCCGCATTATCGGTAGAGAAGGACGGAATATCCGTACATTAGAAACATTAACAGGAATTGATTTAATTATTGATGATACCCCTGAAGCAGTTATTCTTTCCGGTTTTGATCCGATACGGCGTGAAATCGCACGAATGGCATTAGAAAGACTTGTACAAGATGGTAGAATTCATCCGGCACGTATTGAAGAGATGGTTGAAAAATCAAGACGTGATGTTGATGAATATATACGTGAAGTGGGTGAAGAAACAACATTTGAAGTTGGAGTCCATGGATTACATCCGGATCTTGTAAAGATTCTGGGTCGTTTGAAATATCGTACAAGCTACGGTCAAAATGTCTTGAAGCACTCAATGGAAGTTGCTTACTTGTCAGGACTGCTGGCGGCTGAATTAGGTGAAGATATAAATCTTGCTAAAAGAGCCGGCCTGCTGCATGATATCGGAAAAGCGATAGATCATGAAGTGGAAGGCAGTCACGTTGAAATTGGTAAAGAATTGGCAATGAAATACAAAGAACCTGAAGTTGTTATAAATTCAATTGCTTCCCACCACGGAGATGAAGAGGCAACCTCCGTTATCGCTGTATTAGTTGCAGCTGCAGATGCACTTTCTGCTGCCAGACCAGGAGCTCGAAGTGAAACACTTGAAAATTATATCAAGCGTCTAGAAAAACTGGAAGAGATATCTGAGTCATTTGAAGGCGTAGAGAAGTCATTTGCTATCCAAGCCGGTCGTGAAATTCGTATCATGGTTCGTCCTGATGATATTGATGACATGGAATCAGCGAGAATTGCACGTGATATCAGAAAACGTATTGAAGGGGAGCTCGACTACCCTGGACATATTAAGATTACGGTTATTCGGGAAACAAGAGCAGTTGAATACGCAAAATAAAAGCAAGGGCGGCATATGTCGCCTTTGTTTTTTTGTTCTATAAAAAATATAAATTTGAGGATGAGCATACATTTACTTTTTCAGGTAAAATAAGCTATCCTGTATTTTAAAGAAAATAAAAAAGTTCTGATTCTTTTTCGAGTTTTTCAGCAAAAATATATGGGTGGAATATATGAATACTTATGATAATGATACTTAACTAGCGTAGTGTATTTCGTAACGGCTGCTAGTAACAAATTCAATGCTGTTTGTCCCCATAGATTTTGGTATTGACTCCTTTTTTGAGAATTATAATATGGGTGTATGTAGCAGGAGCAAAGGAAGGTTGGATAATAATGAAAATATTATTTATTGGTGATGTTGTAGGTTCTCCGGGAAGAGATATGATTACGGAGTACTTGCCGAAATTAAAAGAAAAATATAAGCCGAATTTAACCATTATAAATGGAGAGAATGCCGCTGCAGGAAAAGGAATCACAGAAAAAATTTATAAGCAATTTCTGCAAGCAGGTGCTCATGTCATTACAATGGGAAACCACACTTGGGATAAAAAAGAAATTTTTGAGTTTATTGATCAGGCACCGGCTATGATCCGCCCGGCAAATTTTCCAGAAAATAATCCTGGAAAAGGCATTACTTATACGAATATTAATGGGAAAGAAGCTGCCGTGATTAATCTGCAAGGAAGAACATTCCTTCCGCCAATTGATGATCCATTTGAAAAAGCGGATCAGTTAGTTGAGGAGGCTAAAAAAAGAACCAAAACGGTTTTTGTAGACTTTCATGGGGAAGCAACAAGTGAGAAACAAGCAATTGGCTGGTATTTAGACGGAAGAGTAACAGCTGTTGTCGGCACACATACCCATACACAAACTGCCGACGAAAGAATATTGCCCGGTGGTACTGCATATATATCAGATGTGGGGATGACAGGACCGTATGATGCGATATTAGGCGTGGAGAAGGAATCCGTTATTAAAAGATTTCAAACTTCCCTTCCAGTACGTTTCGAAATCGAAAAAAAGGGAAGAACACAACTAAATGGAGTATTTATTAGTACGGACGATTCGACTGGTAAAGCATTAAGCATTGCAAGGATTATCATTAATGACGATCACCCCTTCTTTGCATAATATCTGCTTATTGTCCAGTCGAACAAGGTATACATCTCCAGGAGAAATAGTAGCAATAAATGTATAAATAGCACATGAGGAGGTACTAGTGATGGAAGTTTTAAAAGTTTCAGCAAAATCAAATCCAAACTCAGTGGCAGGAGCTTTGGCAAATGTACTTAGGGAACGGGGTACGGCTGAAATCCAGGCGATCGGTGCGGGAGCATTGAATCAATCCGTCAAAGCAGTTGCTATAGCTCGCGGTTTTGTAGCACCAAGTGGGGTCGATTTAATCTGTATACCAGCATTTACAGATATTTTAATTGATAATGAGGAACGTACAGCTATTAAGTTAATTATTGAGCCAAGATAAGGGGTGTTTCGCACATCTGTTCAATAAGAAGAGGCATATATACTGCCCAATTGGACAGAAGCATACCCGTTCTCAAATTAATTGGTAATTTAGCAATTATTTCTTTATGAATCAGAAAAAATCTCTTTTTTCAAATTTGAAAAAAGAGATTTTTTTAATGTTTACAGCCTTGAGTATTGTACAATTTTTCTGTAGGCTTTATACTGTAAGTTAGTGCATCAATACATATGAATCGATGAAAGAAGGGGGATCAACCTGATGAACGAAGAACAACGTAAACAGCAGGCCCAGATTCGTAGCGAAGAAGCAAATATTGAACGAATTAAGAATACATCCAGTGAAGAATTAATCGCTAAATATTTTCATGCGGAATATGAGCCGCAAGCTCCAGATATAAAGAAAGCGAGAAAACGTCGCAAGGAAGATATTCAGTTTCATTATGATTTTTCTAT
This sequence comes from Oceanobacillus sp. FSL W8-0428, assembly GCF_038004405.1. Lineage (NCBI taxonomy): Bacteria > Bacillati > Bacillota > Bacilli > Caryophanales > Bacillaceae > Oceanobacillus > Oceanobacillus sp. FSL W8-0428. Next base: position 4,301,023 of record NZ_JBBORB010000001.1, on the reverse strand, counting down.
CCCGGAGGATATGCAACGAATTGGGGAAGGCAAAAAGTTTCTAATACGAACCTATGGCTGTCAAATGAACGAGCATGATACAGAAGTAATGGCTGGTATTTTATCTGAGATGGGCTATGAGTCCACAAATGTAACGGAAGAAGCGGATATTATCCTGCTTAATACTTGTGCTATCCGTGAAAATGCTGAAAATAAAGTATTCGGTGAAATTGGGCATTTAAAACCGTTGAAATTGGAAAAACCGGATCTTATTATTGGCGTATGCGGCTGTATGTCACAGGAAGAATCCGTGGTAGACCGGATTTTGAAAAAACATCAGCATATTGATTTGATTTTTGGAACACATAATATTCACCGTCTGCCGCATCTTGTCAAAGAAGCATTGTTCGGTAAAGAAATGATTGTTGAAGTGTGGTCTAAAGAAGGCGACATTATTGAGAATCTGCCAAAAGTACGTAAAGGTAAAATCAAAGCATGGGTTAATATTATGTACGGTTGTGATAAGTTCTGTACATACTGTATTGTACCAATGACACGAGGGAAAGAACGCAGCCGCCGTCCTCAGGATATTATTCAGGAAGTACGTCACCTTGTCGCACAGGGCTATAAAGAGGTTACGCTTCTCGGTCAAAATGTGAACGCGTATGGAAAAGACTTTGAAGATATTGAATATGGCTTAGGCGATTTAATGGATGATATTCATAAAATTGACATCCCGCGTGTCCGGTTTACAACCTCGCATCCCCGCGACTTTGATGATCGTTTAATTGAAGTTCTGGCACAGGGCGGAAATCTTTTGGATCATATTCATTTGCCAGTTCAATCTGGAAGCAGCGAAATATTAAAGAAAATGAATCGTAAGTATACCAGGGAAGAATATTTAGAATTGGTTCGAAAAATTCGTGAAGCAATGCCTAACGCGACACTTACGACAGACATTATTGTCGGCTTCCCGAACGAAACGGAAGAGCAGTTTGAAGAAACGATGACATTAATGGAAGAAGTAGGATTCGAAGCAGCTTATACTTACATCTATTCACCACGGGAAGGCACACCTGCTGCCAGAAAGAAAGATGATGTACCCGAAGAAGTAAAAAAACAGCGCTTATATCGTTTAAATGAGCTGGTTAATAAGCAATCAGCAGAATCAATGAAGACTTATCAGGGTGAAGTTGTTAAGGTGCTTGTTGAAGGAGAGAGTAAGAAGGATCCAGATGTTCTTGCCGGCTATACAGAACGGAATAAATTAGTAAACTTTAAAGGACCTAAATCCGTAATTGGGCAGATTGTTGAGGTAGAAATTACAGACACGAAAACATGGTCACTAAATGGTGTAATGGCCGAGAATAGAGTTGAGGTGGAATAAGATGGCAATGTATGAGCGGAAAGAAGTACTTGATGAAGCAAGAAAATTAGCTGCAATGCTTGCAAATACAGAAGAAATTGAACGTTTCAAACAAGTGGAGGCTAAATTAAACCAGAATAAAAAAGTCCAAAGCTTGATTAAGAAAATTAAAACCTTACAAAAACAGGCGGTAAACTTCCAAGCCTATGATAAGAAGGAAGCCTTACAGCGGATCGAGCAGGAAATTGACCGATTACAAAATGAAATTGATGAAATTCCTATTGTTCAGGAGTTTAAAGAAACACAAATTGTTGTAAATGATGTCTTACAGCTGGTTTCCAAAACAATATCCCGTACAGTTACAAATGATATTATTGAATCTACAGGCGGCGATGTGCTAAAAGGTGAGACAGGTTCGCAAACACAAAATAGTTCCAGCTGTGCGCACTAATTTTGTATCAATTTAATAAAATGAATAAGCAGATAAAGTCGGACAGTTATTTGTCCGGCTTTTCTTTATCGCTGAATATAAAAAGAGAAATTCATCATTATAGCAGTTAAAGGCGCCCACTTTTAGCCCATTTTTAAAAATAAAAACCTTTCAAGCTATTATGAGGCGGCTCCTTTTCTTTTTTCTTGGCAATAGTTATGCACTTTAGGTATTTGCCGTGCATAAAATGACTATGAAAAAAGAGGAGGTAAAATGTATCATGACTTTTCTTGATAAAGAATATAGAGAAATCATTACGAAAGCAGTATGTGGTAAAGGCAGAAAATTCACCAAAGATACCCATACCATAACTCCAAGCCATCGTCCGACAAGTATTCTTGGATGCTGGGTAATTAACCATTTGTACCACGCAAAGAAGAAGTCTGAGGATACTGTCATTATCAGTGGCAGTTATGATATTAATGTATGGTATTCTTACAACGACAACACGAAAACAGAGGTTGTTACAGAAAGGGTGGAGTATACAGATTTAGTTCCTTTATCTGTGAAGGATGATAATTGTATTAATGATGAATACGATATTATTGCAAAAGTGCTTCAGCAGCCCAACTGCTTAGAGTGCATGATTTCAGATAAAGGTGGAAGTGTGTCTATCGATATTGAACGTGAATTTGTTGTTCAGATTATTGGTGAAACAAAAATCTGTGTAAAAGTAAAGCCAAACTGGAAAAGCGATGACGATGAAGATGATGTTATGTGGGATTATGAAATGACCGATGATGAAGCAGAAGATATTCGTCCAGATTTTATTCATCATAAACACAAAGATTAAAATGAAGCGAGGGTAGCTATACTCTCGTTTTCTTTTCAAACAAGATAGGACAAGGATGCTTTGGAATATGCTATAATGAAATTCCATCCATCTTAAAATTTTCATTTAAAAGATGCATGAGACCAAACAATATAAGAAGCTGTTTACAATATAAATAGAAGTAAAATAGATAATTATAGCAAGCTGGAGGAACTTTTTTATGGCTAAATTAACACCAATGATGCAGCAATACATAGAAATAAAATCACAATATAAGGATGCCTTTTTATTTTATCGGCTCGGGGATTTCTATGAGTTGTTCTATGATGATGCAACAAAGGCTGCACAGGAGCTGGAAATTACTTTAACTAAACGGGCGGGAGGTAATGACCCGATTCCAATGTGCGGAGTGCCTTATCATTCTGCAGAAAATTATATTAAGGTACTGATTGAAAAAGGGTACAAGGTAGCTATCTGCGAGCAGGTTGAAGACCCAAAGACAGCTAAAGGTGTTGTTAAACGGGAAGTTGTCCAAATGATTACACCGGGAACGGTTATGGAGAGCAACATGCTTGTGGAGGGAGAGAACAATTATATCGGCAGCCTGTCTCATTTTGAAGATGGCTCCTTTGTGATTGCTTATAACGATTTGTCAACCGGCGAGAATCGCCTTGCTTTAATGGAGGACGGCTGGGATAGTGTGATTCACGAATTTTACCATCAGCCGGTAAAGGAAATTGTAGTTTCCTCAAACCTGCCTGAAGAAATGCAAGCACAGCTCCGGGAACGATTGCAGATTACTCTGTCCTATCAGGATGAAGTGAATTTTAATGCGGAATTTCGCGATTTAAGTGAGAACTTAAATGATGAGCGTCTGATGAAGGCTTTCAGCAGATTATTGAATTATATCCAGAATACCCAAAAACGCTCCTTAGATCATCTGCAGCCGGCAGAAGTAATTGAATTAAAACAATATATGAGCCTGGATATGTATTCAAAACGTAATTTAGAGCTGACAGAGTCCATTATGAAAAAATCGAAGCATGGCAGTTTATTATGGGTGCTCGATAAGACAGTAACAGCAATGGGAGCCAGAATGCTGAAAAAATGGCTGGAGCGTCCGTTGTTAAATCAAGTTAAAATAAACCGCCGTCTTGAGATTGTCGGGACTTTCCTGGATGCTTTTATGGAACGGGAGAGCTTAAGAGAGAGCTTAAAATCAGTATATGACTTAGAACGTTTATCTGGAAGAATTGCTTTCGGGAATGTTAATGCAAGAGATTTAATTCAGTTAAAACAATCGCTGCAGAAAATTCCTGCGATTAAAGAGACACTTGGGCAGCTTAAGGTTTCTGAAGTAACAGACCTGGCAGATTCTTTAATCTACCCAGATTATATTGTGGACCTTTTGGAAAAAAGTTTAGTAGAAGAGCCGCCAATCTCTATCAAAGAAGGAGCTCTGATTAAGGAAGGCTACCATGAAGAATTAGATAAATATCGCGATGCTTCCAGGAACGGAAAACAATGGATTGCAGCTTTAGAGAAAAAAGAACGGGAACTAACCGGTATTAAATCGCTTAAAATAGGATATAACCGTGTATTTGGCTATTACATTGAAGTGACGAGACCAAATCTGCCTTTACTAAAGGATGACCGCTATGACCGTAAACAAACACTTACAAATGCGGAGCGATTTATCACACCAGAGTTAAAAGAGAAAGAAACACTTATTTTAGAGGCAGATGAGAAAAGTGTTGAACTGGAGTATGATTTATTTATTAAACTCAGAGAACGGATCAAGCAGGATATTCCATTAATTCAGCAGCTTGCACAAATAATTAGTGAAATAGATGTGTTACAAGGATTTGCAACGATTAGTGAAGAAAATAATTATAAGCGTCCTGCCTTTCAAAAAGGTGTGTTCTCTGTAGAAGGCGGCCGCCATCCAGTTGTCGAGCAAGTGATGAAGAGCGGAACTTATGTGCCCAATGATGTGCAGTTAGATGACAATAATCAGATGCTGCTGATTACTGGTCCAAATATGTCCGGTAAGAGTACCTATATGCGACAGGTAGCTCTGATTGCGATTATGGGGCAGACTGGCTGCTTTATCCCGGCTGAATCAGGGATATTACCTGTCTTTGATCAAATTTTTACAAGGATAGGTGCTGCAGATGACCTTGTTTCCGGGCAGAGTACCTTTATGGTAGAGATGCTTGAAGCGAGGCATGCTATTCAAAATGCTACCTCCAACAGTCTGATTCTATTAGACGAAATTGGACGGGGGACAAGCACGTATGATGGGATGGCCTTGGCTCAGGCAATTGTGGAGTATATTCATAACCATATTCATGCTAAAACACTGTTTTCAACCCATTATCATGAACTGACCGCTTTAGAAGCTTCGTTAGAGCACTTAAAAAACATCCATGTCCGTGCGGAAGAGCATGAAGGAAATGTTGTTTTTCTTCATCAAATTAAAGAAGGAGCAGCGGATCAAAGCTACGGGATTCATGTAGCTAAATTAGCTGATTTGCCTGACGAATTAATCAACCGTGCTTCTGTTATTCTGAAAGGCTTTGAAAGCAGCGGTACAAAAGAAGATCTGAACGAGTCAGCAGCATCGCTTGAACCGGAAGAAGCTCAATCAGATCAATTATCCTTCTTTGTGGAGGAGAACAGAAAAGAAAATAAGAGAGCAAAGTTAAGTAATAAAGAAAATACAGCTTTGGAAGAGCTTAAAAGCTTAAATATATTGGAAATGAATCCATTAGAGGCTATGAATGAGCTGTATCGCCTGCAGAAAAAGATAAAGTAATAGGAAGTTCAAAAAATCACCAAATGATAAGCGGCGAATCTCATCGTTGAAGTGGTTTTGCCGATTTGCTTCTAATTTGGCAACTTTTTGAACACGCATTTATAGGAAGGTGATAGCATGCCAATTATGCAAATGCCGGATAGCTTAGCAAATAAAATTGCGGCAGGGGAAGTGGTAGAACGCCCCGCGTCGGTCGTAAAAGAAATCATGGAAAACAGCATTGATGCGGGAGCGACCTGGATACGAATCGATGTACATGAAGCAGGATTATCGGAAATACGAATTGTTGATAATGGTTCTGGAATTGCTGCTGAAGATGTGGAGAAAGCTTTTTTACCACATGCTACAAGTAAAATAAGTACAGAAACTGACTTATTCCATGTGAAAACACTGGGATTCCGCGGAGAGGCACTGGCGAGTATTGCTTCTGTAAGCAGACTCTCTATTCAAACTTCTGAAGGAAACGCAGCAGGAGTGTCATTAGAATTAGAAGGCGGAGAAGTGGTCAAAAGAGGTAAAAGCGATGCCCGTCAAGGAACAGAAATTGTTGTCAGAGATTTATTCTATAATACACCGGCGCGTTTGAAATATATGAAGAGCCTGCATACAGAGCTTGGGCATATCTCAGATGTTTTGAACCGGATGGGACTGGCTCATCCGGAAATTCGGATTGAAGCAACTCATAATGGCAAGGGGCTTTTAAAAACATCAGGAAATAATGATATGCTTCAGGTGATTTCACAAGTATATGGGATGAGTGTTGCCAAGCAAATGTCACCAGTTGAATACCGGACATTAGATTTTACGATTACTGGATATATAGCGAAACCGGAAGTAACGAGAGCGTCCAGAAATTATATGTCCACCATTATTAATGGCAGATTTGTCCGAAACGTTGCTATAAATAAAGCGGTGATCGAAGGGTATCATACATTGCTTCCAATTGGCCGATCACCAATTGTTGTCCTTTCCATTGAAATGGATTCTATATTGGTTGATGTGAATGTCCACCCTGCTAAGCTCGAGGTTCGTTTCAGTAAAGAAAAAGAGCTTTATGCAGCTGTCAGAGATATGATACAGTCTCATTTTCGGAAAATGACGCTTATTCCAGAAGTAACGAAAAAGCCGGAACCAAGAGAAAAATCAGAACAGCATACTTTTCAATTCGAGACGGAGCCTGTCAATCCATTTCAGGAAACCGGGAAAAATATTGAATTTGAAAAATCAGAGCCGGTTATCAAGGAAGAGAATCCATTTCACAAGGATGAACCCGCCTATCTTCGTGACGAGAATAAGGACATAGAGATGAATGGGGAAGGATACGAATCAACTATCAGCCAAGAAGCCGGAGCCTCTGAGGAGCCTTTAAAAGACATCTTAGCCCCTCTTGAAACAGAAGAGAGAATAGAACAGCACACACGGGTACCAATGATGTATCCAATTGGCCAGCTGCAAGGAACCTATATTATGGCACAAAACGAAAATGGCTTATATATGGTAGATCAGCATGCAGCGCAAGAGCGGGTTAAATATGAATTTTTTAAAAACAAGCTGGGCAAGCCAATTAATGAATCACAGGAGCTTTTAATACCGATGACCTTTGACTTTTCTAGAAAAGAAGCTATTTTTATCGAAGAAGCAAAGGATACGTTGGAACAAGCCGGATTATTTTTTGAACCTTTTGGCAGCCAAACTTATGTCATACGTTCTCATCCAACATGGTTTCCAACAGGTTTTGAAGAAGAAATTATACGTGAAATGGTAGATCAGTTTATTCAGGAATCAACAGTTAATGTAGAAAAGATACGTGAGGAAGCGGCGATATTAATGTCCTGTAAACGTTCGATAAAGGCAAATCATTATTTAACAAATGAAGAAATGTTCCAATTGCTTGAGGATTTACGCAGTACAACAGATCCTTTTACATGCCCGCATGGCAGACCGATTATTGTTCATTTCTCTACCTATGAATTAGAAAAGATGTTTAAGCGTATTATGTAGAATGGGAACAAAAATATTGAAGTTGAGGAATAGGTAAATGAAGAAAAAAGTAGTTTCTATCGTAGGACCAACTGCAGTCGGAAAGACAGCATTAGGAATTGCCGCTGCAAAAAAGTTCCAGGGAGAAATTATCAGCGGTGATTCGACACAAATATATATTGGAATGGATATTGGAACGGCAAAGGTAACACAAGAAGAAACAGAAGGCATCCCTCATCATATGATTGATATTATCCGTCCTGATCAGCCGTTTTCTGTGGCGGATTTCCAAGAGCATGTGAAATATCATATTGAAGCTGTTCATGAGCGAGGTAACCTTCCTATTATTGTTGGGGGAAGCGGATTGTATATTCAATCTGTACTGTTTGATTATCATTTTTCTGATCAGCGTCGTGATGAGGAGTTAACAAATCAGCTGTTTCAGCAGATTGAAGCAGAAGGTACAGAAAAGCTTTATGAGCGCTTGAAGCAGGTCGACCCGGAACAAGCGGGAAAAGTTCATCCAAATAATCATAGGCGTCTTGTGCGCGCATTAGAGGTCTATGAACTGACCGGACTGACAATGTCGGACTACCAAAAAGAGCAGCAGGCAGAGTCTCCGTATGATCCATTTATTATCGGATTAGATATGGAACGGGCAATATTATATGATCGGATTAACCGGCGGGTGGACCAAATGATAGAGGCAGGCTTAATCGATGAAGTCCAGGCGCTTATTGAAAAAGGTTATAAGGACTGTCAATCAATGCATGCGATTGGATATAAGGAGATTGTTGCCTATTTGGAAAATCGATTATCACAAACAGATGCGATTGCTGCGGTAAAACAAAACTCACGCAAATATGCGAAAAGACAGCTTACTTGGTTTCGGAATAAGCTGGATGTGAACTGGTATCAGCTGACTGAAAAAGAAGCATCGCAACAAATGAAATTAATTTTAAGTGATTTAGCAGGATTTTTAGAATAATAAATCGAATAAAGATGTATAGATAGAAAAGAGGAGGAACTCATTTATGGCTCAATCCGTGAACATTCAAGATCAATATTTGAATCAGCTGCGAAAAAATCATATCTTTGTAACAGTTTTTTTAACAAACGGTTTTCAATTAAGAGGAACGGTAAAAGCATTTGATAATTTTACGGTACTGTTAGAAACAGATGGCAAGCAGCAGCTTATTTTTAAACACGCTATTTCCACATTCTCACCGTCGAAGAATGTGGAGATTGAAAAAGAATAGAGAGTATGGGAGAGAGAAGCTTTAGGTTGAGCTTCTCTCTTTTTAATGAAATGAAAAAGGTCCCAATAACAATTATTAAAGCTAAAATAAAAAAATGGCATAAACCGTGTTTCTGTTATACTCCTTAACCTATTTCAATAATATGGATATCTTGGAGCATAGGGATTTTGCTGATACTGCTGAATATACTCCTGCTGTTGATAAGGCCTGTTTCTATATTGCTCATCCATCCTATTATTTTCTCTTTCACAATCCTTATAAGGACCGATATACGTTGACGGTTTTACGGGGACTATCGCTTTTTTCCACTGGTTTTCATCCAGACAATAAGTATGAGCCATAATATTCGAGGGAGTAAATTTTAAGATATCAGAGCCTAAAACCACTTCAGGCGTTGGAGCATCAAAGATTGCTAATATATGCGTGTTATCTGCGGCAGCTACCTCGTAATGCCACCAACCCTGTGGAACGTTCGCAACTTGACCAGGTGTAATAGGGATGTTAATTATTTCTTTTGTAAATGGGTTAAGCATTGAAACTGTGGCAGCACCGGAAATACAGTAAACGAGCTCAGCTGCATTTTGATGATAGTGCGGTTCTACAACATTATCCTCACTTAGAAAAATGTCAAGCAGAGATACATTTTCTAATGTATTTAACTGTTGAACTCCTAAAACATTAATTAAGTTTCTGTTGTCCTTTTTGAACAGGGGACTTTTATTTACATCAAAAAAGAATTGGGCTGATGAGGAAGTATAGTCCATATATGACACCATAATTTCGTCACTCCTTACTAAATTATGTAGTCATTTTATTCATATAAAAAGAATCGGTGTATCTGAAAAAATGATATGATGTAATACAAAAAATGCTTCAAGTGATAAATTTTCACTTGAAGCATTTTAATATGCACTCTTATTTTAATAATCAACTTCAATATTTAAAATGATGGATGCTCATTCCGATAATACTCATGAAAAATCTTCATCAACGCGCGCTTTTCAATACGGGATACATAGCTTCTGGAGATATTCAGCTTTTTCGCAATTTCCCTCTGTGTCATTTCATCCTGGTCGTTTAAACCATAGCGGTATACAATCACTTCGCGCTCCCGGCTGTCCAGAATGGAGAAGTATTGTTCAATTTTAGAAATCTCCATATTTAATTGGATATACTCAATGACATTTTCATTTTCAGCTTCTAAAATATCAATTAAGCTGATTTCATTACCTTCCTTATCCTGCCCAATTGGATCATGCAGGGATACATCCTTTTTAACCTTTTTTAAAGCTCTTAAGTGCATAAGGATTTCATTCTCTACACAGCGCGCAGCATAAGTAGCAAGCTTTGTTCCTTTTCCGGTAGAAAAGCTTTCAACCCCTTTAATCAAACCGATCGTGCCGATAGAGATCAAGTCTTCCATATCTTCCCCGGTATTTTCAAATTTTTTCACCAGATGAGCTACGAGACGGAGATTATGCTCAATCAGTTTGTTTCTGGCTTCTTCATCTCCTTCCTGCATTAATTGGATGTATTTTGCTTCTTCTTTTGGGGATAGTGGCTGGGGGAAAGATTGATTCTTTACATAAGAGACGAAAAATAAAGCTTCTTTAATAAATAATCCAAGTGCAGATAATACAATGGACAAGTCCCATCACCTCCGAGAGTCAGCACCTTTAAATCTTCTAGGTAATTGCCTATAGCCTAATCTTATGTGCGGAAGGTAAAAAACGTGTCTGTCCATGCACAATACGGGAGCTGAAATAAAAAATTATTATATTTCTTTCGTCACTTGAGAATTTCAATAAACCAAGAAGCCATATAAAAAGCTCAGACTCCCAAAATTTCAGGAGAATCTGAGCTTTTAAATTATTTAATCATTTATTTTGTTTACTGTCATCGGTTTCGTACATCTCTTTTAAATCGTCGATTACGGTATTCTTATCGAGTTTCACACCGTTGCGGTAGGCTGATCTTGTTATCATTAAACTGGCTACCGGAGCTGTTAAGAATAAGAAAAGAATAGCTAATAATATTTTTGCATTCATCTCGCCCTGTGATAAAAAGTGAATAAATACAGCAAGCATAATAAAAATAACACCCAATGTCGCGCTTTTACCAGAGGCATGTGCGCGGCTGTATACATCTTTTAATCTGACAATACCAATGGCACTCACTACTGCGAAGAATACACCAATGATAACAAAGACAGCTACAATTACTTCAATCATCCCGGTCAATGACAACACCTCTTTCCAGGAATTTTGACAGGGTCAAGGTCCCGACAAATCCTAAAATAGTCAGTACGAGAACAATGTCAGAGAACACGGAAGTATCTTGTAAAATCATCAGAATCCCGATAAAACCGACAAGCAGAACACCAATGGCATCCAATGCCAGAATTCTATCCTGTGTAGAAGGACCGATAATAATACGGATAAACAATAAAACAAGTGCGATGGAGAGTGCACTTAATGCAATAATCATAACTGTATCAAACATTATTTCGTCACCTCCATAATCGCTTTTTCAAAAGAATCTTGAATATCTTTAATCATTGCTTCTTTATCCGGAACATCAATAGAATGCACATAAATGGTTTTACTGTCATCTGAGAAGTCCATGGAAATCGTTCCAGGTGTTAAAGTGATTAATGCTGCCAGCATAGAAATTTCAAAATCTGATTCGAGGCTTGTTCTGACAGCAACGATACCAGGCTGATGATCCTGCTTCGGTTTAAGTACTACCTTCACAACATCAATATTAGCTTTAATTAATTCAATCATAAAGAGATAAATTAATTTAATAATAGCCCAGATTTTTTTTAAATAAAAATCAAACTTAAGGAAACGGCGTATGACGAATAAAATTAGAATTCCGATTAAATAGCCGAAAAGAAAACTTACGAATGTATACTCATTTTGTAAAAACATCCAGAGTATCGCGAGCAATACGTTTATTAATATTTGAAAAGGCATAGCAACTACTCCTTAAGCACAGATTCAATATAATTTGTAGGATTCATAATCTCTTCTGCAACTTCCATCGAATACGTGAAAATCGGTTCCGCTGCAAAACCTAGAATAATTGTCAGTGCAACAAGCGGTAAGATAGGCAGTAACAATTTTCCTACTGGAATCTTTGCTTGTTCCTCTGTATGTTTCTGTTTGCCCCAAAAGGCATAACTGAATATTTTCATCATAGAAAATAATGTAAGCAGTCCGACCAGGAGAGCAACAGCAGAAATAACATATTGCTGTTCCTCAAAACCGGCTAATATAATTGGAAATTTACTAAAGAATCCGCTTAGTGGCGGAATACCTGCTAAGGAAATGGCAGTAATAAAGAATAGCCATGCTAGCCAGGGATGTGTTCCAAGTAAGCCTCCCATTTTCTTTAAGTCAGTTGTTCCTGTAATTTTCTGTGTGGCGCCGGCAAATAAGAAAAGTGCTGTTTTTACAATCATGTGATGCGCAATATAATAAATGGCGCCGGCAACAGCTAATGGTGTGAAAATACCAAGCCCCATCACCATATAGCCGACCTGACTGATGATATGGTAGGAGAGAATCCGTTTGAAATCAAATTGCGATACAGCTCCAAGAACTCCTAACAGCATCGTAAAACCAGCAATGGTAACAATAAGCCCCTTATGCGTAAAGGAAACATCATGGTTAAAAATAAGAGTAAATGTGCGGATAATCGCATAAATACCAACTTTTGTCAAAAGACCACCAAATAGAGCGGCTATTGCTGCAGGAGGGCCATAATAAGACCTCGGTAACCAGAAATATAATGGGAATAAAGCTCCTTTACAAGCAAAAACGATAAAGAATATAATCGCTACAATGTTAAGTGCTCCTGTTTGATCAAGCTCTGAAACACGCTGTGCCATATGTGCCATATTCATGGTTCCGGTAATGGAGTATACCCAGGCTATCCCCACGATAAAAAGAGCAGATGCAAAAATGTTAATAATAACATATTTAAATGATTCTCTTAATTGATAGCCCGTCCCACCATGGACAATTAACCCATAAGACGATATCAGCATAACTTCGAAGAATACAAACAGGTTAAATAAATCGCCTGTTAAAAAAGATCCGTTTACTCCGATCATTAAGAAAAGGTAAAGCGGGTAGAAAAATTGCTTCTCTCTGTCCTGAGATACAGTCTGAAAAGCAAAGAACAAACAAACTGTTCCCACCAGGGTAGATAAAAGCAGCATCAGTGTTGAAAAGAGATCTGCTACAATAACAATCCCAAATGGAGCTTTCCAGTCACCGACCTCCAAAACGATTGTTCCATGCTGGTAGACATAGATTGCTAAAAATACGGAAAGTGCCAATAATACAAACATAGTTATTCCGCTTATGACACGCTGCATGGAGTGCCTTTTATATAATAGTATAAGTATAGCACCGATTATAAAGGGAATAATAACCGGTAAAATTATGATATTATTCATCGGCAGAACCTCTCAAATCTTCTAAATCATCTGTTTTATGCACTTTATAGGTGCGGTAAGACATTACTAACAATAATGCAGTTACAGCAAAGCTGATAACAATTGCTGTCAATACAAGTGCGTGTGGCAGCGGATCTGTATAAGCTTCTGCATCAAAGCTTAAGATTGGTGATGCACCACGTTGTAAGCCAGACATCGTTACTAATAAAAGATGCACTCCATGAGAGAGCAATAAAGTGGCTACTGCAACGCGGAGCAGATTTTTGGACATGAACAGGTAAATACTGACACTGAAAATAATCCCTATTACAATTGACATTAATAGTTCCATTATTTATCATCCTCCGCGATTGTTAAAATAATTGTTAATGCACTGGCAAGCACGACAAAGTATACTCCCAAGTCAAAAGGCAGTGCTGTGGTCAATTCTACTTCACCAATTAATGGTATGTGAAAATATCTAAAAAATTGTTTCAGATAAGAAAATCCGAAGAAAATAGAAACCAAACCAGTTATGCCGGGTAAAAGCAATCCAATTCCTATGATTTTGATGTAATCAAAACGGATTACCTTTTTAATCGGATTTAAGCCAAATGAAAGGTATAAAATAAGAATCGCACTCGCAGTCATCAACCCTCCGATAAACCCTCCTCCAGGGCTGTTATGCCCTGCCAGCATTAAATAAATAGAGAAGGAGAGGACGACGAGTATAATCAACCTTGCTAATGTCTGCAGCATCATATTATTAGGCTTTTTCATCATACATCCTCACCGCCTTTAAAACGTAATCGAATTAAGCTGACAACAGTCAATACAGCTAAAGATACAACCAGTACCTCAAGCATAGTATCCAGACCACGAAAATCGACTAAAATAACGTTTACGATATTATATCCGCCAGCTTTTTCCTTTGAATTCTCTGTATAATACTCAGAAATAGATTCATAATTTGCCTCTTGTCCCATTGAAAACGCTGATAAGGATCCTAGTGTAATCATTAGTCCAAAACCGATAGAAATAATTAACTTGATCGTTTTCATTTTTGGTGGTGTCTTCATCTTTTTCAGCTTTGGCAAATGATAAAAGACAAGCATAAATAATACGACCGATACTGTTTCGATAAGCAGTTGCGTCAATGCTAAATCAGGAGCTCTGAATAATACAAATAGAAGAGCTACAAGAAAACCGCTGACGCCAGTTGTTATAATAATCGCTATCCGATTATTTAGAAATGGAATTGTTAAAATAGAGCCAAGAAATACTAAAATAACAAACCATGTGTAAACAGGTATTGGTGATAAATCAAGATTTTGAATTAACGGCAGATTATATCGGTACATCGTATAACCCATTATTAACATAATAAACGTGCACATATAGATGAAGTAATCTCTTAATCTGCCGGTCATCTGAATCCGGGTAAGCCACTGTGAGCCCTTAATTAAACCATCATATCCATAATCATAGGCATAGTTGAATAGATCCTGTTCCCCGCGGTAAAATGCAGTGTTTTCCCATTTTCTAAATGTTATAAATAAGAGAACACCTAAAACAATAATGCCAAGTGTCATAAAGAGTTCTGCTGAAAAGCCGTGCCAGTGCGTAATGTGTACATCAAAAAATTCTCCGGGAGAAAGTATCCCGGGAGCGATAGCTGCCATAGCTGGCTCAATAATAGAGTATGCTAACAGGTTAGGGAAGAGCCCGAATAAAACAACAAGAACAGCTAATATAATAGGACTAATCAGCATACCAATTGGTGCTTCATGAACATGCTTTACTTTCAATTTACTTATGTCGAATTTACCCATAAACGTCTTATAAAACATGAGAATGCAATATAAGAAAGTAAATACACTGGCAATGAAAGCAATGATAGGAATGATAAATCCGATTGCTTCTAAGTTGAAAATACCATATCCCGTAACGCTCAACATACCTGTTAAAAATAGTTCTTTACTTAAGAATCCATTAAATGGAGGAAGACCTGCCATAGAAGCCAAACCAATCAGAGAAATAGTTGCTGTTACAGGCATAATAGTCATTAATCCGCCCAGTTTGCGGATATCTCTCGTTCCTGTCTCATGATCGATAATTCCTGCCGCCATAAATAAGCTTCCTTTAAAGGTTGCATGGTTAATTAAATGAAATACTGCTGCTAAGATGGCCGTCATGTATAAAGGACTGTCTCCATCTTGAAAATAGAACGCAGCAGAACCAGCCCCGAGCAGACTCATGATTAAACCAAGCTGGCTTACAGTTGAATAGGCCAGTATTCCTTTTAAATCTTTCTGGCGTACTGCTGAAATAGAGCCCCAAATCAATGTGATTAATCCAGCAATGGTAATAATCCAAAACCACTCTGGTGCGCCGCCAAAAACCCCCGTTAATCTGGCGACAAGGTAAATTCCTGCTTTAACCATGGTTGCAGAGTGAAGATAGGCACTGACGGGTGTCGGTGCTTCCATTGCATCTGGGAGCCAGATATGGAACGGAAATTGAGCAGACTTGGTGAACGCTCCTAATAAGACAAGAATCATTGCCGGAATAAATAAACTGCTTGCCATGATAAGGTCAGCATTTGCAATTAGCTCTCTAATGCTGAATGTGCCTGCAATAACGTAAAGCAGAGAAAAACCGGCAAGCATGGATAATCCGCCGAAAACGGTAATATACATCGACTTTTGAGCACCATAAATAGATTTTTCTCTTGTATACCAGTAGCTGATTAATAAAGAAGAAGCGATACTTGTTACTTCCCAGAAAACATAAATAACAATTAAATTATCGGAAAGAACAACACCCAGCATAGCACCCATAAACATTAATAGATAAACATAGAAATTGTTCAGCTTTTCTTTTTGCTTGGACAGATAGTAGATAGAATAAAGGACTACCAATGTCCCAATACCAGTAATCAATAATGCAAAAAGTAAGCTTAAACCATCAATGTACACATTGAAATTTATACCTAGCGAAGGTACCCAATCCAGATTATTTAAGACCACGTTTCCAGAGGATGTTTCAGGTATAAATGATAGGAAATAAATAAATAGTGCCAGAGGCAGAATTAAAACAAACCAGCCAGTATGTATTCTTTTTAAATACTTATATAAAAATGGAATAAGTATGGCTGCAATAAAAGGTGATAAAACAGCCCAGTGTAATAAAGTCAACAATAATTCCTCCTTTTACAATAATGCCGAAAAATTCCTTTTTAACTGAAAGAATACTTTCAATATTCCTTCAGTTAAAAGTACTTTTTTCATTTCTTGTGCAAAAAATAAAATTTATCACAGTGTAACTGGCTGTACGACTCCCACTTCAACAACAGATAGAGAATCAAAAATTCCATGTAGGAATCAGGCAGCCAGTAACGGTCCGGTTGAATCAGGCCTTCAAGATATAGGTCACAAAGGCGCCTGAGACAACGCTTTTTGATGGTGCAAGTAATCTTAGCTCCAGTCCCAGTAGTCTCACCATGCTGTAGAATTAGCCTTTGGTCCTTGGAAACCATGGGAGATGAAAAGAAAACCCCTAACGAATGAAGTTTCATTTTATCTTTTAATATAAGAATAAGGATGAATTACACTGTAGTGCATGTTCAAAAACCAGTAAAGAGGACAATGTCAGCTGATGCAGCTGCATCGTGGCGTTACGATTATTCACTTTATCGAAAACATATGTAATGGCTTCTGTGTTACCCGCGCGATGTAGACGGTTTTAAGTAGAAACTTCTTTTCCTGTCATGTCATTTTATCGGGCTTTTGTATAGCCTCTTACTTAAAAGTAATCGGTATGATAATTCAAAGGAATACTATGCTTTTTTAGCATTCTCCATCTCTTTACGATATTTTGCACACACAAAAATAGAGTACTATATTTGATTATAACTTATTAAGAAGAAGGATGCATACAAAAAGAATGCGGTTGCTAAAGGTTGAAATCTTTATTTTAAATAGGAAGGAACAAGGGGAAAAAGGCAAAAAAAAACTTCAATTTTAAAATTGAAGATTTGTAAACAAGACAAAATTATACAGATTCTTTGATTTTATGAGTTAGAGATCTTTTATGGATTTCTTCTTCAAATAAAGAAAGAAAATCAGGACTTAGGTTTAGTGCAACTGCTGTATAATAAGATTCTAGTAATAGTTCGTCCGATAATGTTTCCACAATACAACCTCCTCGATTTGTAAGCAAATATTTAAGATATTAATAATTTAACATGTATATCTTGTGTTAACAAGCTCTAACTTATCTACATATAGTTGTAGATAAGTTGTGTATAAGGAAGTGGGTAACCTCTTTCAAGATTGTTATTCGTACATTCTTATGTTGATAAAGTTATCCACAAAATCGAAAGGAATCGGAATTTGTCGAACGATTTTTAAAGAATAGAAGCATTTTTCATAAGGAGTCTGCATAGTTCCCCATAGAAATAGAAGAAAAATTTGGATATCGATGTCGATTGAGTGAACGTCACTCTAGAAAGATTAATTATTTGAAACGCTAGTCAGTTGTTGCAGGATTAGGTATAATGTGATGTAGCATAAAATTGCTTTATCTTGAATTTTCTTGAGATAAGCAAAAACAGTATTTTTTTTAGTGAAGTTTCTTTACATAAAAAGTATAGTATGCAAGAAGTATAATGTTAACTAATCGGAAATCTTGAGGTGTGTATATGTTTTCAAAATTTTTACCGGATGAACAAATTGATCAAATTTTTGACCTGCAACCAGAAACGTTAAAAAAGAAAGGGATTAAAGGTATTATAACGGATTTGGATAATACCCTCGTTGCGTGGGATGTAAAGGATGCAACCCCTGATGTCATTTCATGGTTTAAAACAATGGAAGAAAATGATATAAAAGTAACAATTATATCGAATAATAATCAGGAACGTGTAACAGTTTTTTCAGAACCGCTTGGGACGCCGTTTGTGTTTAGTGCCAGAAAGCCTTTGAGCAGGGCTTTTAAAACAGTTGCCAGGCAGATGGGTCTGAAAAAAGAAGAAATTTTAGTTGTCGGGGACCAATTGTTGACAGATGTCCTTGGAGGCAATATAGCCGGATTTTATACGGTATTAGTTGTTCCTGTGGTACACACGGATGGTAGAATAACGAAGATTAACCGTATGATTGAAAGGAAAATTTTAAAAAGAATGCAGACCAAGAGTAATAGTAATAAGGAGGAATAAGTTTGGAGCAACATATTTGTCAAGGATGCGGAAGCGTTATTCAGACAGAGTATCCGGATGAGCCGGGCTATGCGCCTGTCAGCGCGTTAGAGAAAGATGTTATTTTATGTAAAAGATGTTTTCGATTGAAGCATTATAATGAGATCCAGGATGTGTCAATTACAGATGCAGACTTTTTGAAAATGGTCAGTTCAATTCGGGACCGGGATGGATTAGTTGTTCATATTATTGATATTTTTGATGTGAACGGTACACTATTAAGTAATTTACCAAGAATTACGGGTGATAATCCAATCATTTTAGCTGGAAATAAACTTGATTTATTGCCGAAATCGACAAATGAAAATAAATTAAAGCAATGGCTGCGTCATGAAGCAAGTCAGCTTGGAATTAAAATTCAGGATGTAGTTTTAATTTCTTCTGTAAAAGGGAATGGAATGGATGAGCTTAAGCAGAAAATAGAAAGATACAGGGCAGGCCAAGATGTATTCATTGTTGGTGTCACGAATGTTGGTAAATCAACTTTTATCAATCGTTTAATTAAAGAATCAACAGGAGAAGAGAACGCAATAACAACTTCTTATTTCCCTGGAACAACACTTGGCTTTATTGAAATACCGCTGGATGCAGAGACATTTTTAGTAGATACACCAGGAATTGTTAACAAACAGCAGATGGCTCATTATGTTTCTGAAAAGGAATTAAAAATGATTACTCCGAAAAAAGAAATTAAAGCAAGAGTTTATCAACTAAATGAGCAGCAGACGTTATATGTTGGCGGCTTGGTCAGATTGGACTTTATCAAAGGAGGAAAGCAATCATTTATTTGTTATTTCTCTAATGATTTAACGATTCACCGGACAAAGTTGGAGAATGCGGATGAATTATATGAAAAGCATGTTGGGGAACTGTTATCTCCTCCGTACAGTGAGCAGCTGGATAAATTTCCTCCAATGACAGCACACAGCTTTAAAGTGGGAAAGGGAAAAACAGATATTGTCTTCCCGGGCCTTGGCTGGATTAGCATTCAAGGCGAAGGGGCTACTGTTGTTGCGCATAGCCCTAAAGGAGTCTCCGTAACAACGAGAAAATCCTTTTTATCAGGTCAGTAAGCAGGCAAGATGCTTAGATGAAAAGAAGTACAGCAGTAGAGAGAGGAGGCGCTTCGTTGAGTTTGAAATTAAAATTAATTGGTTATCCTATCAAGCATTCTCTATCACCCTGGATCCAGAGCTCTTTTTTAGAACGAAGCGGTGTAGAAGGTTCTTATACATTGCATGAAATACCAAGTAAAGAAATCTTTGGTGAGGAAATGAAGAAGCTGAGAGAAGCAGAAATTAATGGATTTAATATTACGGTTCCTTACAAGGAAACAATTATTCCTTATCTCGATAAAATTGATATTACTGCGGAACGCGTGGGAGCAGTAAATACAGTATCGTTAGAGGGAAATAAATGGGTTGGATATAATACAGACGGCATCGGCTATGTACAGGCATTGCGCGATAAGTTTCCTGATATGGATAAAGATATTGATGTCCCTATTATAATACTCGGTGCAGGCGGTGCTGCACGAGGTATATTCCATGGATTGGTACAGGCAGGGTATAAAAATCTGACGCTTGCAAACCGGACCAGATCAAAATGTGAAGATATTACAAATGGAACCAGTGCATCTGTGATTACATTGGAAGAAGCTGAAAAAAATATTGCAGCTTATAATGTTATTATTCAAACCAGCTCTGTAGGGATGAATGAGGCAAAACAAATCATAGATCTGTCCAATATACAAGAAGGAACCATTGTCAGCGATATTGTTTACCAGCCGCTTGTCACACAGTTTTTAAAACAGGCAGGAGAAAAAGGCGGTCGCATTCATTATGGTCATACGATGCTGCTTTATCAAGCACAGAAGGCCTTTGAAATTTGGACAAATAAAAAGGTAGATGTACACGGGATGGACGAAGAAATGATAGCAAAAATAAAAGGAGAGAAATAAGATGCTAACAAATAAGCAAAAGCAATTTTTGCGCAGTGAATCACACCATATTAAGCCAATTTTTCAGGTTGGTAAGGATGGTGTAAATGAAAATATGATAACTCAAATTGGTGAAGCTTTAGAAAAAAGAGAATTGATAAAGGTCAGTATCCTTCAGAATTGTTCAGAGGATAAAAATGTGGTTGCTGAGCAAATCTCTAACGGGACTGAATCAGAAGTGGTACAAGTTATCGGCAGCACGATTATTTTATATAAGGAATCAACAGATCACAAAGAAATTAAACTTCCATAAAGAGGATGTTCAAAAAAGGCCAGCGGTTCCGAGGTAAGAATCATCACAAGGATTTTCATTGGCACTTTTTTGAACACGAATCAATAATTGCAGAAGGTGAGTCTTTGAAGAAGATTGGAATTTTAGGCGGAACATTTAACCCGCCGCATATAGGGCATTTATGGATTGCCGAAGAAGTAAGGATAAGAAATCAATTAGATGAAATTTGGTTCATTCCTACACGGACGCCGCCTCATAAAGACACCTCGATACTTGATGCAGCCCACCGTTTAGGAATGCTCCGATTGGCAGTACGAGATAACCCCCATTTTCATGTGAATGCTTTAGAGCTTGAAAGAGAAGGGAAATCGTATACATTTGATACAGTAAAGGAATTAACTGCAAGTTATCCTGACGATGACCTTTACTTTATTATTGGTGGAGATATGGTAGAATATTTGCCTAAATGGCACCGGGTAGATGAATTAGTGAAGATGATTCGCTTTGTAGGGGTATCCAGACCCGGTTATACATTGGAAACACCTTATCCGGTGGATTGTCTGGAGATACATCCTTTAGACATCTCCTCTACTTTCATAAGAAATCGGCTGGGAGACGGCGAGCTTATCCGTTATTTGCTTCCTGATGATGTAATGAATTATATTAAGGAGAATCAGATTTATGGATATAGAGAACCTTAAAACAGATCTGAAAGAAAGGCTGACTGAAGCAAGATATGAACATACATTAAGAGTAACAGATACAGCAATCAATCTGGCAGAGACCTTTCACGGGCCAGTAGAAAAAGCAAAAATTGCTGCCTTGTTTCACGATTATTGTAAGTATGATTCTTTAGAAGAAATGAAAAAAATTATTGAAACAAATAGCAAGCTGCCAAATTTGCTGCTTTCTTTTCATCATGAGTTATGGCACGGACCAGTTGCATCCGTTCAGATAGAAGAAAGATATACTGTTACGGATCAAGAAATAAAAGATGCGATTTTCTTTCATACCACAGGAAGAGCAAATATGACAATGCTGGATAAAATAATCTTTCTTGCTGATTATATAGAGCCGGGAAGAAGCTTTCCCGGATTAGATGAAGTGAGAGCTGCAGCTAAAACAGATTTAACAAAAGCATGCTATCAGGCTGCCAGGAATACTGTTCACTTTTTAATGGAAAAGAATCGTACTGTATATCCTGATAGCTTTCATGCTTATAATGATTTAAATCAACAAGTTTTTGGAGGAATAATAAATGAATAGCAAAGAATTAATTCAAGTAGTTGCAGAGGCCTGTGACGATAAAAGAGCAGAAAATATTGTTGCCTTAGATATGCATGAAGTATCCTTAGTTGCTGACTATTTTGTAATTTGCCATGGGAGCAACGAAAGGCAAGTACAAGCAATTGCACGTGCAATAAAAGAAACTGCTGAAGAAAATGGAAAAAATATTAAAAGGATGGAAGGCTTTGAAGAAGCTCGCTGGATTTTAGTGGACATTGGCGATATTGTCTGTCATGTCTTCCATAAGGATGAAAGACACTATTATAATTTGGAAAAATTATGGGGCGATGCTGATCGTGTTGCGCTGAATATTACCCAAGAAGGTTAATGAGAATGGTATATCACAAGATGGCTGAGGTTTATGATCAACTGATGGATAATGTCCCATATGATGATTGGGTGGTCTTAATTCAGCAAATGATAGCTCAGGCAGGCAGGCCGATTCAATCGATTATCGATTTGGGATGTGGAACTGGTGTTATTACAAGGAAGCTTGCTGCAGAAGGATATACGATGACCGGAGTAGATCAGTCTTCGGAAATGCTGCAGAAAGCACAGAAGGATTTAGAATCTGTCAGCAGCATCAACTGGTTAGAAGCAGATATTACAGAATTAGATGGATGCAAACAGCAATATGATATGGCAATCAGCTGTTGTGATGTAATAAATTATGTGACAGATCTTCAAAATGTAGAGACAGCATTCAAAAATATATATCAGTTATTAGAGGCAGATGGACTGTTTTTCTTTGATGTTCATTCTCTTTATACGGTGGAGGATGTCTATATTGGCCAAACATTTTCAGATGTAGCTGATGAAGCAGCTTATATCTGGGAATGTGTCCCGGGCGACGAAGTTGGAGAAATGTATCATCAGCTAACCTTTTTCCATCAGGAGGAAGGAGACCGCTTTATCCGATTTCAAGAAAAACATCATCAGCGGACATTTCCATTAGAAGTATATAAAAATATTTTAAAAAAAATCGGCTTTGAAAAAATTAAAATTTACGCTGATTTTTCATTGGAACCAAATAGTTGGAATGAACGATCAGAGAGAATTTTCTTTTTAGCTGAAAAATAAACGATAAAAGCGAATTTTAACGTAATTGCCATGGAAAAGGAGATTAACTTTCTTTGTCGAAGTATTCATTTAGCAGTATTTTGACAAAGAAGGAGGTAATACCTTGAATTGGTTAAAGAAAAATATTCCACTTTTTATCGTTATTGTTGTTATTTTGGTACTTTTTGTGTTTATGAATAAGAAAGAAGCCTCCAGTCCGCTATCCGCCTCATTAATTTCTTCTGAACCTGCCGACTCCGCTGAATCCCCTCTTGCAGTAGAAACCATAGAAGAGAAGGAACGAGTTGCAGTGGTTGATATAAAAGGAGAAGTGGTACGGCCGGGAGTATATGAGATTGATGAGGGCGATCGTGTCCAGGATATTATTGAACGTGCTGAGGGCTTTACGGAAGATGCAGATATTTTTCAAGTGAATTTAGCCCAAATTGTGCAGGATGAAATGGTTGTCCTGATTCCTGCCGTAGGTCAAGAAGGGGATCCTGCTAATAGTCTTGCCGGGGAACAGACAAATAATAATAAAGTAAAAATAAATTCTGCGACAAGGGAAGAATTGACTCAGTTGCCAGGAATCGGACCTGCTAAAGCAGAAGCAATTATTGCTCATCGGGATAACCATGGACAGTTTCAAAAAGCAGAGGATTTATTAGATATCTCAGGTATTGGGAAAAAAACCCTGGAGACACTTATAGAGCATATCCAGGTACCATAAAGAGTATCAAGTATGGAATGCGAAAAAATGAATCATATAGCTTTTGTAATACAAAACAGAGAGAAAGAGGTAATAATCATGGAGAGAATTGCTTGGGATCAGTATTTTATGGCTCAAAGTCAACTGTTAGCTCTAAGAAGCACATGTACCCGCTTAATGGTCGGAGCTACAATTGTCCGCGATAAACGCATTATTGCCGGCGGTTACAACGGGAGTGTTTCCGGTGATGTTCATTGTATTGATGAGGGATGCTATGTCATTGACGGCCATTGTGTACGTACTGTACATGCAGAAGCTAATGCGCTTCTTCAATGTGCGAAATTCGGTGTACCTACGGACGGTGCAGATGTCTATGTAACACATTTTCCATGTCTGCAATGTACAAAACAGCTTATTCAAAGTGGAATTAAAAACTTATTTTATGCAGAAGATTACAAGAATCATCCATATGCAATCCAGTTATTTGAAGAAGCTGGTGTGAAAACACAAAAGGTACCATTAGTTGATGCCATGGTTGACACAAATTTTGTGGAAAAGAATGCTTTTGTTTACAAACTTATGGAAAAGTTGGATTCATCAAGCTTGAGCTCATCGGAAAGAGCGGAAATCCAAGCCGATGCAGACAGACTTTTTTTTAATGAAGGCAAAAAGCATTGAGAGGTTATTGGCATTTCCCTGCTATAGCAGGGGTAATCGCCATTTTATATCAATTGCTGGATATAAAATGGCTTCTCCTTCTTTTCGCAGCATGGCTTTTATGGCTGAAGCTTCTGAAAAAACTTAATATCAATGTATGGATAATTACCTTATTCAGCTTTATCATCTTTAGTTATATTATTCCTGTAATCCCACAAGCAGCTTTTGAAGAAAGCTCTGTCGAGGCAGAGATTATCGGGAAAATTGAAGGTGAGGTAAAGCTCAGTTCCAAACAAATACAATTCACTCTTAATCCACCGTATAGTTCCACTAATCTTTTGGTTACTTATTTTCCTGATAAAAATGAAGATTTTCGAGATATTCCTCTGAAACATTCACTATTTCACGGATCTCAATGTACAATTCGTCAAAGTATTGAAATTCCCCCTTCAAGCACTAACCCTGCACAATTTGATTTTCGTCAATTCCTCCTGCAAAAACAAATTACCCACCAGGCAGTTTTAAAGGATTTTAATCATATTGTTTGTACTCCTGAAAGCGGCGTACTCCCTTTACTATATAAACTGAGAACAGATTTGCTGAATAAAATGGAATATAGATGGAGTGATTATAGTGCTCCCTGGATTAATGCAATTGTTTTTGGAGATGCTTCTGGAATAGAGGAATCAGTAACGGAGCTGTTTCAACGGTTTGGGTTATCGCACATTATCGCTATCTCTGGGACACATGTGACGTTAGTAATTACTTTTGTATATTTGATTCTTGTAAAAGGAAATATAATTACAAAAGAGAAAACACATCTATTCTTACTAATTTTCCTTCCTGTTTACTCTATATTGGCTGGAGCTAATCCGCCTGTGCTTCGTGCGGCTTCTATGATGGTTGTGGTGCTCATACTTCAGAAATATCGGTGGAAGCTTCCGTATTCGGATTTATTTTCTATCATTTTTATGATTTTTATGCTTTGGGATCCTTATATTATTTATAATGTGGGCTTTCAGTTTTCGTTTTCAGTAACCTTCGCAATTCTCCTGTCTCAGGCATGGGTCCGCAAAACAAAATCTCCAGTATGGAATATTTTCCAAGTAAGTTTTGTTGCGCAGATGGCAATTCTTCCACTGCAGATATATTATTTTAATATCTTCCATCCGCTGTCAATTTTAATGAATTTAGTAGTCATTCCATACTTTACTTTCTTCGTTATTCCACTTATGTACACGTTTGTACTCATTCATTTTTTTCCTGGTAATCTTTTGGCTATTGTAGATCGGAGCTTTGCATTCATTCATGAGAAAGTTCTGATTTTTATTGAAGCATTAGATACTACATTATTTCCCCCTATTTATCTAAATCAATTATCTATATGGAGTGTTGTTTTTTATTTCACTTGTTTTTTGCTGTTTATGAAATACTTAGAACACAAACAGCAGAAACGGGCATGGATAGCCGGAATTCTTTTTATATTGCCTATTTTAATGACTGCGGGTAAGCCTTATTTTCAGGAGGAGGGTATCGTAACGATGTTTGATATGGGGCAGGGAGATGCCATGCTGGTGGAGGCGGCAAAGAGAGAAGCTGTTATTATGATTGATGCCGGAGCTGCTTTTCATTTTGAGGATATGGAACCGACGAGAGGAGTGTACAAAAATATTATCCGGGCCTATTTCCATCAACGCGGGATTAAAGAGCTGGATGCAATTATCGTTACACATGATGATGTAGATCACTTTGGGAGTGTCCGTTTTATTTTAGAAGAGGTTAAAGTCAATGAATTAATAGTAAGTCCCTATTTTGATGTGGAGCTATTAAAAGAATTTCAGGAGATACAGCCTGTTTTAAATATAACGCAGGTAAAAGCAGGGGATATTCTGAACTTTAATGATTCTATGTCCTTTCAGGTTTTAGCACCTGATATAGATTCTGGAAATTCAAATGATAATTCAATTGTATTATATGCAAATCTTGGCTTGAAATGGTTATTTACAGGTGATATCAGTAAGGAAATAGAAGAAAAAATAATACGTAATTATCCGGGGATAAACATTGACATTTTAAAGGTCGCCCATCATGGCAGTAAAACCTCCACTGGACCAGCATTTATAGAAGCTGTTCAGCCGAATACAGCTCTTATTTCAGCAGGGAGGAATAATCGATTTAATCATCCGAATGCAGAGGTGCTGGAGGTTTTAGAAGATAATCAAGTACATGTTTACCGTACAGATGAACATGGTGCGATTCAATTTTTTTACACAGATGAAGGAGGAACCTTTTCCACCTTCTTCCCATAATATAAAGTGATAAAATAGAGATAGTATAACTTAGGGCTGGAAAAATGAATATTTGCAAAAGAACAAAAGCGCAGAGCATTCACGTGTCGACTCCCATTTTTCGACGCTCGGAGCTGGGCCCGGCTGCTTTTCTATAATTAGTTATCCACAAGATAATAATTCTATAAATTCCCATGCAACAAAAAAAGAAGAGATGTAATCCCTTCCTTTTTGACCTTTTATCTCTTTCATTATTGACCAATTACGCTGATGGTTACACCTACCGCAAAAATGATAAAGAAAAAGAGAAATGAAAAGGTAAATCCTTTAATGGAGTCTACTACATCGCTTCCTTTATACTGCGGATCTTTTTCGAATTCGTTCAAGACATACCCCTCCTATACTCACAACTATAGTATAAATCATACACATAAAAAAATCCACATTAATTAAAGGATTCCAGACTGATATGGTATCAGCCATTTTTAGCAACAGTTGTCATCTATACTTTTTGCACGTAAGCACAATTATATAAAGGGAGGTTCATAAAGCAGCCAAATGACAGTACCTTGATCTTCTCGCTTTTTATTTTCCAGCTTTTTGAAGACGCATTATAAGCAAATATCGTTCTTAAAATTTGTTTCTAGAGCTTATTTTAAGACGTTTAATATAGATGCTTCATAAGGGAGAATGCAAAATACTTGCGTTTCTTCCTTTATTTTTTTGTTGCGTTTATGTCTACTTCCTTATACGATAAAAAGAGATGAACTTATCGATTATAGAAATATCGCATGATATGAAATTTTTTTAGATGGGAAGCGTAACATCATGATGGATCAAATTACGAAAATAAAAAGTAACCAGATTCAGCCGGTTTACTTTGCTTTTGGAACGGAATCGTTCTTTCAGGAACAATTAAAAAATCGACTGATAAAAACAGTATTAGATGGAGATAAAACCAATTTATCCCTGTATGATTTAGAGGAGACGTCTATACAAGAGGTTTTAGCAGATGCAGAAACTTTCCCGTTTTTCGGTGAGCGCAAATTAATATTTGCCAGTAATGCTTCTTTTGTTAAAACAAAGCCAGATAAAGCCCCTTTTGAGCATAATTTAACGTATTTACAGGAATATTTAGAAAACCCGCCTGAGTACTCTGTTTTGCTTATTACAGCACCATATGAAAAATTAGATGAGCGCAAAAAAGTAACAAAACAATTAAAAAAACTGGCTTATTCCGTCGATTGTCAATCTGTGAAGGAAAAAGATGCGAGAACATGGATTCAGAGCCTGGTGAAATCATATGGAATACACATTGATCAGGAGGCAATGGAAATATTAGAGGCGGAGGTCTCTAATAATATTCAGCTATTGCAAAGTGAAATTGAGAAGCTTGCTCTTTTTGTGGGGGAGAGCGGGACTGTTACCAAAGAAATTGCACAGCAGTTAGTATCCCATACACCAACCACTACATCAATTGCACTTGTGGATGCTGTAATGAAAGGAAGCATTCAGGAAGCAATTCAAATCTACCAGGATTTAGAGAAAATGAATGAAGACCCCATTGCTATGATTGGTTTACTTGCCTATCAATTTCGGATGATTTTAAGAGTAAAGCAATTAAAAAAGAAAGGGTATTCCCAGTTTCAAATTCAAAAAAATATTGGTGCACATCCGTATGTTATTAAGGTAGCGATGGCAAGAGAGGCGAAGTTATCAGAAGAACGTCTGTCTTATATTATTTGTCAGCTGGCAGATGCTGATGCAAAAATGAAACAAGGGCTTATGGAAAAAGGACTGGCGTTTGAGCTTCTGTTAATGGATTTGGTGTAGGCAGAGCTAAATGCATTAAATAATTATTGTATAAATGTTCTATAAAACAGTAAAAAAATAAAAGGTGAAGTATCTGCGGTTATAACCGGGATTACTTCACCTTTTATTTATAATTATGCGTTAACTTTTTTAGCTAAACGAGCTTTTTGACGATTAGCAGCATTTTTGTGGATAATACCTTTTTGAGCTGCTTTATCGATATGCTTGCTAGCAGATTGGTATGCTGCTTTTGCATTATCAGTATCGTTTGCTTCAACAAGTTGTTCTACACGTTTAATCTCTGTACGCATAGCAGAAAGCTGTGAGCCGTTATTAGCACGTTTCTTTTGGTTAACTTCTACGCGTTTAATTGCAGATTTAATATTTGCCATGTTTATTCACCTCCTAAAAAGTGTACGATTTAAAAAAAACATGTTTAAGTATGCTTTAATCAGTTATCAATTTTATCCGTACGACAAGATGTATTTTACCAAAGCTACCCCATCTTTTCAATAGAATTGTTACTTAATCAACAAATTGGTATGAAATAATTAAAGGCGTACATGCTAAGAATGTAAAAATACAGGAGTTTATCACGGTGTAAATGTTTATGATTTTCTCCGGCTGATAAGAGGGTATCTGGATTTATCACGGTGCAAATCTATTGATGGGACGAGTAATTGCCGTCTCCGTTCTATAATGTTTCATTTATGCCAATAGTACGCATTGAAAAAGGTGGATGAGGTTATGAAAAATATTGAGGAAAACTTTCAGGTGAGAACTGATTTAGCAGTTGAAGCAAGGGACATGTATACAGAAAAGAAAGAAAGTAAAGAAGACAAAGAAATTGCAGGTGTTACCTTTAAAGAAACCACGATAAAGGATGTAAAAATTTCTTATGTCACTATTGATGAAACTGGTGCCGAGCAAATTGGAAAGAAGCCGGGAAATTATGTCACCATTCATGCTGACGGTGTAAAAAAACAGGATACTGAGAAACAGCATCAGGCAGCGAAGATATTAGCGAAAGAGCTGGAACATTTAATAAAAAAGCAGGATCTGCCAGATAAAGCTTCTTGTTTAGTTGTTGGTTTAGGAAACTGGAATGTAACTCCTGATGCTTTGGGGCCAATGGCAGTGGAAAAGGTTTTGGTTACCAGTCATTTATTTCGTCTGCAGCCAGAATCAGTGGCAGAAGGCTATAGTGAAGTGGCCGCTATTACACCGGGAGTAATGGGAGTAACAGGAATAGAAACCAGTGATATTATTTTTGGAATCGTGGAAAAATATCAGCCTGACCTTGTTATCGCTATTGATGCTCTTGCAGCCAGATCTATCAGCAGAGTGAACGAAACGATCCAGTTATCTGATACAGGTATACACCCGGGTTCAGGTGTGGGCAACAAACGAAAAGAAATAAGTAAACAGACACTTGGAATGCCTGTTATCGCTATCGGAGTGCCGACAGTGGTAGATGCAGTAACAATAACAAGTGATACAATAGATTACTTATTAAAACACTTCGGGAGAGAATGGAAGGAAAAGGATGATCCGTCTAAATCCTTAACCCCCGCTGGTATGAGTTTCGGACAGAAGCAGTTAACAGATGCGGATATGCCTGATAAAGAACAGCGTGAAAAGCTGTTCGGTATAATTGGAGGGCTTTCAGATGAAGAGAAAAGGCAGCTGATTATGGAAGTTTTAACACCAATCGGTCATAATTTAATGGTTACTCCCAAAGAAGTGGATGGATTCATGATTGATATGGCCGAGGTAATAGCAAATGGATTGAACGCGGCTTTGCATGAGACTGTAACAATAGATAATTTTTCAAGCTATTCCAGATAAGCTCTATTTTTTCTTTTTGGGACACATACTATTAAGTCTATTTTTTCTTTTTACACGGTTCTACTTTCTCTATTTTACTCATAGATTAAACTATAGAGTTGTTAGAGAAAGGTGGCATCGTGTATTTTTATGAAAAAAAATAATTGGAGTAAAATTGTACAAACCTTTTCTCGACGAAGTGGTATTTACATTATATTTTTTGTCAGTATCTTTTTACTAATCAGTGTTTTGACCGCTGTTCAACCTGCATATCGGTTTTCATCAGATATGCTTTCGAATTGGACAAAAGAAATGGATAGTACAATTTTTTATCATTTAATTACGATGGAAAACAGGGCCTATAAGCAGAGCTTTCCAGAAGGAGAAGCTGAAATACCGAAACTGTCCGGTTTATTTTTTGAATTGACATCTAATGTAAAGCCGACAGATCCTAGAAGTCTTTTCGGAAATGAAATTCCGGGGTTCGCAATATTTGATAATAAATTATTAATGGCAAGTGATAATGATTTTACACACTTTCCAATCGAATCTAATCCGCCTTTAGAAGAAGTGTTACGGGAAAGAGAAGCAGTATTGACAGAAGAGGAAGAAGCGGAAGGGGAAGAAGAAACGAAAGAAGAAATAGAAAATGAACAGACTACTGGGGACCGGGATGTTGTTTTTATTTATAATACACACAATAGAGAGTCTTTTTTGCCGCATCTGCCTAATGAAACGAATCCTAATGCTGCAATGCATGGAGAAATTAATATTACAAAAGTCAGTGACCGTTTAGCAGAGGGGCTTGAGCAAAAGGGAATTGGAACACAGGTGGATAAGACGGATTTCGGTGAGCTGCTCAACGAACTGGGGATGGGATATCATCAATCTTATGAAGTTTCCCGTGATGTGGTCGCGGAGGCTATGGCAGGTAATCAAGAGATTCAATATATGTTTGACTTGCATAGAGATGCACTTCGGAGAGATAAGACCACACAAACCATTGAAGGAGAAGATTATGCGAAAATTCTATTTGTGATCGGCACCGGGCATCCAGATTATGAAAATAATTTGAAGGTAGCAACTGAATTACATGCATTAATAGAAGAAGCTTATCCCGGAATGAGCCGAGGAGTTTACCAAAAGGATGGGTCGGGCGGCAACGGAATTTATAATCAGGATATGGCTGACAATGCATTACTCATTGAATTTGGCGGAGTAGATAACACGATGGAGGAGCTATACCGTTCTGCTGATGCATTAGCGGAAGTGTTCAGCGAGTATTATTGGGACGCTGAAGCAGTACAGTCTGATCAATAAGGAGAGATTTGATGCGAAATATTATTATATTGTTATTGCTTGTCATCTTTTTTCTGAGCGGACTCGTATTCGGCATGCAAAAGAATGAAACAGCTGAACAAACTGCTATTCCAGACGAGTCTGCCGTTGAGGTAGCAGAAGAGATAAATGAACAAGAGCAAATAATTATCACCGAAACGGATGTGCTGGAAGAAGGTAACTATTCCCTGACAAATCGCACGGCAGCAACCATGGAAGGAATTGTTAAAGGGCTATTTGAAGTAATTGTCTCTATTATGTATGGGATTGGAGAGCTGTTTTTCTAGAAATGAACTAATTCAGGAAATTATTTTGAACAAAAAATTTAACGATAAGATGGTTACTTATTAGTTAATCATTGAATCTCGGGGCGTCAATTGCTATAATCAATGCTAGTAATTGACGCCTTTTTATTGTGGAAAGAAATATAGTTTGTACAGGAAAAACTTAGGAGTGTGCGTGAAATGACGAATAAAAAAAGAAACGTCAGAAATTTTTCGATCATTGCTCATATTGACCACGGAAAGTCAACATTAGCTGATCGGATTCTTGAAAATACAGAAACAGTAACGAAACGTGAAATGAAAGAACAGCTGCTGGATGGAATGGATTTGGAGCGTGAACGTGGCATAACCATTAAATTAAATGCAGTACAATTAAAATATACAAATAAAGCTGGAGAAGAATTTATTTTTCATCTGATTGATACACCGGGGCATGTTGATTTTACATACGAGGTATCCAGAAGTTTAGCTGCTTGTGAAGGTGCTATTCTTGTGGTGGATGCTGCCCAGGGAATTGAAGCACAGACGCTCGCAAACGTTTATTTGGCAATGGAAAATGATCTAGAGATTATTCCAGTAATTAATAAAATCGATTTGCCGAGTGCAGACACGGAAAAAGTTAAAAAGGAATTAGAAGATGTTTTAGGAATTGATGGTGATGAAGCAATCTTAGCTTCTGCAAAAGCAAATATAGGAATTGAAGAGATTCTTGAGCGTGTAGCTGAGGCTGTGCCGGAGCCGCCAGGAAGTGCGGATGATCCGTTGAAAGCTTTAATCTTTGACTCGCTTTATGATTCCTACCGTGGTGTTATTGCTTATGTCTGTGTGAAGGAAGGCTCTGTTAAAGTCGGAGATAAAATCAGAATGATGGCTACCGGTAAAGAGTTTGAGGTAAATGAAGTAGGTGTATTTACGCCGAAACAGCTTCCTCAAAAAGAATTAACAGTCGGGGATGTAGGTTATTTAACCGCGTCAATTAAAAATGTTGGTGATTCACGTGTCGGGGATACCATTACGTTAGCTAACAGACCAGCCGATGAAGCACTTCCAGGTTACCGCCGTCTGAACCCAATGGTATTTTGCGGACTCTATCCGGTAGATTCCAATGACTATAATGATTTAAGAGAAGCTTTAGAACGTTTGGAGCTGAACGATTCCTCTCTGCAATATGAAGCAGAAACTTCTCAGGCACTTGGTTTCGGCTTCCGCTGTGGTTTCTTAGGATTGCTCCATATGGAAATTATTCAAGAGCGTATTGAAAGAGAATTTGGTATCAGTTTAATTACAACAGCTCCAAGTGTTATTTTTGAAGTGGAGTTGACAAATGGCGACGTGGTTTCTGTGGATAATCCATCAGAAATGCCAGATCCGCAAGTCATTCAAGAAGTACGTGAGCCTTATGTAGAGGCTACCATTATGGTTCCGAATGATTATGTTGGGGCTGTGATGGAAATTGCTCAGAAGAAACGCGGGAATTTTGTAGATATGCAATATTTAGATGACATTCGCGTCAATGTGGTCTATCATATTCCGCTTTCGGAAATTGTTTATGATTTCTTTGACCAGTTAAAATCACAGACAAAAGGGTATGCATCGTTTGACTATGAATTAATCGGCTATCAGCCTTCCCGGCTTGTGAAAATGGATATCCTGCTCAACAGTGATTCCATTGATGCGCTATCGTTTGTTGTTCACCGTGATTTCGCTTATGAGCGCGGTAAGCAGATTGTTGAAAAGCTGAAGAAATTAATTCCAAGACAGCAATTTGAAGTACCGGTTCAGGCAGCAATCGGTAATAAAATTGTAGCCAGATCCAATATCAAGGCAGTACGTAAAGATGTAACTGCGAAGCTTTATGGCGGAGATATTACCCGGAAAAGAAAGCTTCTTGAAAAACAAAAAGAAGGTAAGAAGCGTATGAAGATGGTAGGTTCTGTAGAAGTTCCACAAGAAGCGTTTATGGCTGTTCTGAAGATGGATGAGGATTAAATACTAATTTAACGCAAGGTTTATATCGAAACAAACATTTAATTTAACTCGTGTAGCAGACTGCTTTTGCTCTATTTAGGCTGGCAGGAATTGCAGACTGTTACAAATATTTTTATAAGTAAAACCCGTCATGGCAGAGATATATGCTTTTGACGGGTTTTTGAATTATTTATAGGTTCTCCTATGCTTATTTTTCTTTTAAAAACTTATTGTTATTTTCAATTTCCATTTACTCTTCTGTTTAGTTGTCTCCTTGTTTTTTCAGGACTAAGTTTGTTAACCAAAAAAAATGAATATAAAAGATGAAACAAAACTTGCGTATAATTTCTTCATTCAGCTACCTGCCCATATAGAAAATTATAGTTTGTTTTTACACAAAACGAAACTACAATCGGCAAGAATTTTAAACAGACTGATCTGTGACAACAGACCTCTTTATGTCAGCTATCATCCTTCACTGGCCTTCATTATTTTTTCGATTTACATTACAGCCCGTAAGAATGATAGTTAAACATATTTAAATGTGATAAAATACAGTACATTGTCTTTTATTCAATCAAAGGCTTTGTCTTCGGTATTTGAAAATGAACGAATAATTACAGGTATATTCCCGTATGAAATGAAGAAACTCCTGTTGATTGACGATTTATTTTAGTAAGAAAGGAAGTCAAACAATGCAAGTTCAGTCAGTATATATTCATATTCCTTTTTGTAAGCAAATTTGCCATTACTGTAATTTTGTAAAATATTATTATATGGAGACAAAGGCAGATGCCTTCATAGATGCATTAATAAAAGAAATTGATACAGCTATTCCCGGAAAAAGAAATGTCTTCCGGACGATTTATATGGGTGGCGGAACTCCTACAGCGTTGTCCATGAGTCAGCTGCAGAAGCTTTTTCACTTTTTAAATGAAAAGTTTGACCTCACGTCATGTGAGGAATTTACGATTGAAATTAACCCGGGTGATATTGATGCAGAAAAAGCAGCATTGCTTCATGATTATGGAGTAAACCGGATTTCTTTTGGTGTCCAAGTAATGGATGATGATATGCTTGAAAAAATTGGCCGCATACATCGTGTGGCGGATGTTTATACAACAGTTGATATTTTGACACAGGCAAAGTTTACAAACATTAGTCTGGATTTAATTTATGCTCTCCCTGATCAGTCAGTATCCCACTTTGAAAAAACATTAAAAGAAGCCTTGCAGTTTGGACTTCCTCATTACTCAACATATGCACTGCAAATTGAGCCGAAAACCGTGTTTTATCACAAGAAGAGAAAGGGAGCCCTGCATCAGCCTCCAGAGGATGACGAGGTAGAGATGTATCAGCTGCTTCAGGAAAACATGAAAAAACAGGGTGTGCTTCAGTATGAAATAAGTAATTTTGCCAAGCCGGGATACGAGAGCAGACATAATTTAACGTACTGGAATAATGACTATTATTTTGGGTTTGGAGCCGGAGCTCACGGATATTTACCGGGAAAGCGTACAGCAAATTACAAACCTTTGGGAACTTATATGAAAGAAATCCACCGTTCCGGTTCAGCAGTTGAACAACTGGAAGAAATAACGCTGCAGGACAGAATTGAAGAAGAGCTGTTTTTACAGCTGCGAAAAGCGGAAGGAATTGATAAGAAAGTATTTCGGCAAAGATATGGTGTATCTTTGGAGAAAATATATGGGAATGAATTAAATCAATTAATTCATGACAAATTATTAACATATAACGATGGAAACTATGCATTGACGAACAGAGGAATGCTTCTTGGCGACAGAGTTTTCGGGCAGTTTTTATTACTGGAAGACTTTGATCAAAAAATTATAGCAGCAGAAAGTCAAACTGTTTGACAAAAGAAAATGAATTTGATAATTTTATTATAGATTTAGCACTCAAAACATGAGAGTGCTAACAGAGGTGATCATCATGTTAACAGAAAGGCAACTTATGATATTGCAGGTGATTATTGATGATTTTATAGAATCTGCTAAACCGGTTGGATCCAGGGCGCTATCTAAAAAAGATACTTTACCGTACAGCGCCGCAACGATTCGAAATGAAATGGCGGATTTAGAAGAGCTGGGCTTTTTAGAAAAGACGCATACCTCTTCTGGGCGTGTGCCTTCAGAAAAAGGATATCGTTATTATGTCGATCATTTAATTGGTCCTGAAATATATCAGCATGGACTGGGCATCATTGAAAGATTAACAAATAACGGAATATATGAATTTGAACAGATTGTGCAGACGGCAGCAGAGGCTCTCTCTAAGTTAACAAATTATACGTCAATCATTCTTGGACCGGAAATGTTTGAAACAACAGTAAAGCAGATTCAGGTTCTAGCACTGTCCGATCAATCAGCAGTAGCGATTTTAGTAACAAACACAGGTCATGTAGAGCATCGATCCTTTACTTTGCCAAAAGGAGTTTCATCATCTGATCTCGAAAAGCTGGTAAACATTTTAAATAACCGTCTTCAGGGGATTCCACTTTACAGGATTCCTGAGGTGATTCAAAATGAAGTAGCTTCCTTAATGATGAAATATATGAATGGCGTAGATTCTTCACTCAATTGGATTCGCACACTCTTCACACAAGAGCAGGCTGTAAAGCTTTATTTTGGCGGTAAAGCCAATATCTTGATGCAGCCGGAATTCAATGATGTTGATCGAATTCGCTCATTTTACTCCTTGATGGAACGCGAGGATGAAATTGTAAATCTCTTGAAGAACTCTAATCAAGGTATTAAAGTTTCTATTGGCCATGAAAATGAAGTTGAAGAGATTAAAGACTTGAGTTTGATCACTGCTTCTTACCATATTGGCGGCGGCCAGATGGGTACAATTGCATTAATCGGACCCACGAGAATGGAGTATAAAAAAGTATTATCCTTAATGGAAAGCATCTCCAAGGAAATGACTGGTGCAATGGGAAAATGGTATAGTGACAAATCATGATGTAAGTGAACATCCTTATAAAGAAATCAAGGGTTTTGGTTTCCTGTCTATATCTTCTATGGTATAGTTTTTAATTGTAATTTAGAAAAGAGGTGCCCGAGTAGATGTCAGAGAATGAAAAAAAAGAAGAAGTAAAACAAGAAGAACAAGAAATTGTTGATGAGACAACAGAAGAAGTGAATGCTGAATCTGAATCTGTCGATGAAAATAATGAATTAGAAGTTCAAATTGAAGAATTGAAAAATGAAAAAGAAGAGCTTACGAATCGTATGCTCCGCTTGCAGGCTGAATTTGATAATTATAAAAGACGCACATTAAAAGAACGTGAAGCAGATCGTAAATATAAAGCACAGGACATGGTGCAGGAACTGCTTCCGGTTATGGATAATTTTGAACGTGCCCTGCAGGTAGAGGTATCGGAAGAAAACAAAAGCATACTTGAAGGAATTGATATGGTATACCGTCAATTACAAGATGTATTTGCT
Organism: Oceanobacillus sp. FSL W8-0428; assembly: GCF_038004405.1. Classification (NCBI taxonomy): domain Bacteria; kingdom Bacillati; phylum Bacillota; class Bacilli; order Caryophanales; family Bacillaceae; genus Oceanobacillus; species Oceanobacillus sp. FSL W8-0428. Next base: position 4,263,725 of record NZ_JBBORB010000001.1, on the reverse strand, counting down.
TCCCAGGATGTTTCCATTATTGAAACAGAGGGGGCTGACTTTGACCCGAATCTGCATCATGCAGTAATGCAAATTGAAGATGATTCAATTGAAGCAAATAAAGTGGTTGAAGAGCTGCAAAAAGGCTATCTCTTAAAGGACCGGGTTATCCGTCCGGCTATGGTAAAAGTCAATAAATAATCTAATATGTGTCATTGAAGGATTTAAGGAGGAAATGAAGAAATGAGTAAAATTATTGGAATAGACTTAGGAACAACAAACTCATGTGTGTCAGTAATGGAGGGTGGCGAAGCAGTCGTTATCCCTAACCCGGAAGGAAATCGTACAACTCCTTCTGTTGTATCTTTTAAAAACGGTGAAAGACAGGTTGGGGAGGTTGCTAAACGTCAGGCAATTACAAACCCGAATACAGTTCAATCTATCAAACGTCATATTGGTACAGATTATAAAGTAACTATTGAGGATAAAGAATATACACCACAAGAAATTTCAGCAATCATTTTGCAATATATCAAATCTTATGCAGAAGATTATATCGGTGAAAAAGTAGAGAAAGCTGTCATTACAGTTCCTGCTTACTTTAATGATGCTGAACGTCAAGCTACAAAAGATGCTGGTAAAATTGCAGGTCTAGAGGTTGAACGTATTATTAACGAACCAACAGCAGCAGCACTTGCATACGGTATTGATAAAGATGATCAGGATCAGACAATTCTTGTATATGACCTTGGCGGCGGTACATTTGATGTATCCATCTTAGACATCGGTGATGGTACATTCGAAGTAGTTGCAACAGCTGGAGATAATCGTCTTGGCGGAGATGACTTTGACGAAGTAATCATCAAGCATATGGTAGAAGAGTTCCGAAAAGAAAACGGCATTGACCTTTCTAAGGATAAAATGGCTGTACAGCGCTTGAAAGATGCTGCAGAGAAAGCGAAGAAGGATTTATCTGGTGTTGCACAGACACAGATTTCTCTTCCATTTATCACAGCCGGCGATGCAGGCCCATTACACTTGGAAATGACATTATCCCGTGCGAAATTTGATGAGCTGTCATCTGATTTAGTAGAACGTACAATGAAACCGACACGCCGTGCACTTTCTGATGCCGGATTATCTAAAAATGATATCCACAAAGTTATCTTAGTTGGTGGTTCTACACGGATTCCAGCCGTACAGGAAGCAATTAAAAAAGAATTAGGTCAGGATCCTTCTAAAGGCGTTAACCCGGATGAAGTTGTAGCACTTGGTGCAGCTATTCAAGGCGGCGTATTACAAGGAGACGTTAAAGACGTATTATTACTTGACGTAACACCACTTTCATTAGGTATCGAAACAATGGGTGCAGTCTTTACTAAACTGATTGAACGTAATACGACAATACCGACAAGTGCATCACAAACATTCTCTACAGCAGCAGATAATCAAACTGCAGTAGATATTCATGTACTTCAAGGGGAACGTGAAATGGCGGCAGATAACAAAACACTCGGCCGTTTCCAATTAACTGATATTCCACCGGCACCACGTGGAATGCCTCAAATCGAAGTATCCTTTGATATTGATGCCAATGGTATTGTAAATGTTAGAGCGAAAGATTTAGGAACAAATAAAGAACAATCCATTACAATCAAATCTTCCTCCGGTTTATCTGATGAAGAAGTAGACCGCATGGTAAAAGAAGCAGAAGAAAATGCAGATGCGGATAAAGCGCGCCGTGAAGAAGTCGAGCTTCGCAACCAGGCAGATCAGCTTGTATTTACAACAGATAAAACATTGAAAGATTTAGGTGATAAAGTTTCTGATGAAGATAAACAGCAGGCAGAAGCTGCGAGAGATGAATTAAAAGAAGCTTTAGAGTCTAATGATCAGGAACAAATCAAAGCGAAGAAAGATGCTTTGGAAGAAAAAGTTCAACAGCTTTCAGCTAAGCTCTATGAGCAGGTTCAGCAGGAGGCTCAAGCAGCACAAGGAGCAGAAAATGCTGGCGGACAACAGGATGACAATGTTGTTGATGCTGATTATACTGAAGTCGACGATGACGATAAAGAAAATAAATAATAAATAGTTACTGAATAAAAGTCAAAGTCAGGATTCTCTTGGCTTTGACTTTTTTACAGACTAATGTAGAAAATGAACGCATGGCAGTCAGTTTGATTTGAAGCAGATATTCATTGTTGCCACAGACAAATGAATGATGATATGATTAAACTTATGCAATCAGAGTTTCGGGAGTGAGTAATTTGGCAAAACGTGATTATTATGATGTTTTAGGCGTGGATAAGGGTGCCTCGAAGGATGAGATAAAAAAGAGTTACCGGAAGCTGGCCCGTAAATATCACCCAGATGTAAACAAAGAAGAAGGCGCAGCGGAAAAATTTAAAGAAGTAAAAGAAGCTTATGAAGTATTAAGTGATGATCAAAAGAAAGCACAATATGATCAATTTGGGCATGCAGGAGCTCAAGGTCAGGGATTCGGCGGTTTTGGCGGTGGCGGCGCTCAAGACTTTGGCGGATTCAGTGACATTTTTGATATGTTCTTTGGCGGCGGAGGGCGTACGCGTGATCCAAACGCTCCGCAGCAGGGAGACGATTTACAATATACGATGATTCTTGATTTTGAAGAAGCGATTTTCGGAAAAGAAACGGATATTGAAGTCTCTCAGGAAGAAGAATGCGATACTTGTCATGGTTCAGGAGCGAAACCGGGTACAAAGGCAGAAACATGCTCACACTGCCATGGTTCAGGCCAACTAAACCAAGAGCAGAATACGCCGTTTGGTCGTGTGGTTAATCGCCGTGTATGTCATTATTGTAACGGAACAGGTAAAATTATACCTGAAAAATGTGAAACCTGCAGCGGTTCCGGAACAGTTAATAAAAAGAAAAAAATTCATATTAATATTCCGGCAGGTATTGACGAAGGGCAGCAAATCCGTGTCGCCGGAAAAGGAGAGCCGGGAAAAAATGGCGGACCTGCAGGCGATTTGTTTGTTGTAATTCGTGTTCGCAAGCATGATTTCTTTGTCCGCGAAGGCGACCATATTTTCTGTGAATTGCCGCTTACCTTTGCACAGGCTGCTTTAGGTGATGAAATAGAAGTTCCTACTGTACATGGGAAAGTCAAATTAAGAATTCCAGCAGGTACACAGGCAGGCAAGACTTTCCGTTTAAAAGGAAAAGGAGCACCAAATGTTCATGGAAGAGGTCATGGAGATCAGCATATTAAAGTGAAGATTATGACACCAACCAACTTAACAGACAAACAAAAAGATTTATTGCGTCAATTTAATGAACTAGGCGGACATGAATCTACAGATGAACAAGAAGATAATATTTTCCAACGTTTTCGTAAAGCGTTCAAAGGTGACTGATCAGGGTACCCTCCAGCTTGAATTTTGATGATATTTTCAGGGTAAAGGCTGGAGGTTCCTCTGTTTACATAGATATTTTAAAAGGACGGCGGTGTTCAATATGAAATGGTCAGAGATTACCATTCTTACAACAAACGAAGCAGTGGAGCCTATTTCAAATATTTTGCATGAAACAGGTGCGAGCGGGTTAGTTATCGAAGATCCATTGGACCTGGAGCGTTTTGAAGGAGAAGGATTTGGAGAAATTGTGGAGTTAGATCCTGAGAACTATCCGGATGAAGGTGTTCGTATTAAGGCATATCTGCCGATGAACAGCTTTTTAGGAGAAACTGTAGAGGAGATTAAACAAGCAATTAACCAATTACTTCTTTATGATATTGATTTAGGGAAAAATCAAGTAACAATAAGCGAGGTTCATGAAGAAGAATGGGCGAGCGCCTGGAAAAAGTACTATAAACCGGTCAAAATATCCAACCGGATTACAATCACTCCGACATGGGAGGACTATAAACCGGTATCTACAGATGAATTAATTATTGAGCTGGATCCGGGAATGGCTTTTGGTACTGGCACACATCCTACCACAGTATTGAGTATTCAAGGTTTAGAAGCCTATATAGAGCCTGGTGATAAAGTTATTGATGTTGGCTGCGGCTCAGGGGTCTTAAGCATCGCTTCTGTAAAATTAGGCGCGGAGTCAGTACAGGCCTTTGATTTAGACGATGTAGCTGTACAGAGTACAAAATTAAATGTGAAATTAAACCGCCTTCAGGATAAAGTAACAACGAAACAGAATAATTTACTTGACGGGGTAGAGAGCCAGGCAGATATGATTGTTTCCAATATTCTCGCTGAGATTATTGTCCGTTTTGTAGGGGATGCTTATAATAATCTTCGGCCGGGCGGCTATTTCATTACTTCAGGTATTATCCAGAAGAAGAAACAGTTGGTCCGGGATCAGTTAACAGAAGCCGGGTTTGATATTATTTCAGTCAGCGAAATGGAAGATTGGGTTTCCATTGTTGCTAAAAAACCGGAATAAAAGCAGGTGAAATTAGAATGCAGCGCTATTTTATCTCGAAAGAACAAATACAAGATCAATCGATCCGAATTCTTGGAGACGATGTCCATCATATGACAAAGGTTATGAGGAATAAGCCTGGTGATAAATTTATTTGCAATACAGAGGATGGGAAATCAGCTCTTTGTAAAATTGAAGAAATGCATGAAAAAGAAGTGCAAGCAATCATTGAAGTCTGGCTGGATGAATCCGTTGAATTACCAGTGGAGGTCACCATTGCACAAGGAATTCCTAAAGGTGATAAATTTGAATGGATTCTTCAAAAGGGAACTGAGCTGGGGGCAGCAAAATTTATTCCGTTTGCAGCAGAGAGATCTGTTGCAAAATGGGATGACCAGAAATTTCATAAAAAAGCAAAACGCTTTGAGAAAATTATTAAAGAAGCTAGTGAACAGAGTCATCGCAATCGGATTCCTGAACTGTTCCCTGTTATGCAATTTAAAGCTTTATTAGAAGAAAGCGAATCCTATACAGTAAAGCTTTTTGCATATGAAGAAGAGGCTAAAGGAGCAGATAAAAAATCTTCTCTTTTTGCATCTGCATTGGATAATGTATCCGAGAATGACCGAGTTCTGCTTGTGATAGGTCCAGAGGGCGGGATTTCTCCGGAAGAAGTGGATCATCTTAAAGAGTCTGGTTTTCAGGCAATAAGACTTGGTAAGCGTATTTTGCGTACGGAAACAGCAGCTTTATATGCGTTGGCAAGTATTTCTTATCATATGGAAGAATTTAGATACAAAGATTAGAGGGTAAAATAGTCGGATAAAGGCTGTTTTGCCTTTTTTTAGAAGCTATCAAGCGAGGGATGTAAAATGAAAAGAACACTGGCTTCAATGATAATGTTAATTACCATCGCATTCCTTTTTGCAGCTTGTAATGATGATGCTAAACAAAGCAGGAATAGCGAGGACAGAGCTGGGGAGCAGAAGGAGAAGACTGAAGAAAACAAATCCGCAAATAAAACAGATGATGACTTAGAAGAAGTAAAGAAGAATGATTCTACAGAAAAACCATCCAAAGAAGAGGAAGATGAGAGTTCAAATAATCAATCGAATGACAGTAAGGTGAACAGCGATACCTTATCTGAATATTCAGCTGATGAAATTGAATTCGCCCGTGTTTGGCTGCAAATTATAGGTAATCAGGATATCGAAGAATTAAACGTTTACCATACCTCAGCCGGAGAACAAGTAAATCCCTATGAAGAAACAAGTGTTGATTATCCAGAAGATGTTATCACCTTAGGGGGAGGAATTATGGCAGATGGTATCGTGACTTATAGCGGTAATGGAGACGGAACAATTAATTTATATGATGTACCCTCACACTGGCCGAGCGAGGAGCAAATAGACACGTCAATGGAGGAATATACGGAGAATATCGTTAAAAATACTGAAAAGATTTATATTGAAACAGGTAACGACGAAGAAGTAACCGCACTAATCAAAAAGCTGAATATTGAAAGCTAGAAATAAGTCTCAGGATATAAAAAAGATTATAACGTTAAAGCTTAGGCAGTATTAATTACGTTGAAGCCATTTTGTTATTTATGCTGTGCATCTCGAATTTCCTTTGTAAGTCTAAGTAACTATCTTTTTAAAATCATCTTCTCTTTACAGGGAAATCACGTATAATAAATGTAAGTATAAGCATTGCAGAATTATTGCAATGCTTTATTTTATAGATAAAAAGAAGGAGGCAATGTGAATGGCAAGCGAACCTAAGATTGTAACAGACAGGCAAGAGGATGTGGAACCAAAGATAAAAATTGAAAGAAAAGAAGGCGAACCTACCGCAGCATTTAAAGGCGCTTCCTGGGCAGCTTTATTAATTGGTGTATCTGCTTATCTTATCGGCCTGTTTAACGCAGGAATGGAACTGAATGAAAAAGGCTATTATTTTGCAGTATTAATATTTGGATTATACTCAGCGGTATCGTTACAAAAAGCGGTAAGAGATAAAGATGAAGGAATTCCAGTGACAAATATTTATTATGGTATCAGCTGGGTTGCACTTATTATATCTATTTCATTAATTGGTATCGGTCTATACAATGCCGGAAGTATTGTTTTAAGTGAAAAAGGATTCTACGGTATGGCATTTGTACTTAGCTTATTTTCCGCAGTAACGGTTCAGAAAAATATTAGAGATACAGAGCAGGCTAGAGAAAGAGATTGAAAATGGAATAGGTTAGCTGAATATGAAGAGCCTAATTTCTTTAATAGAATAAAGAAGTCAGGCTTTTTAATTGTCCTAATAGTTATATCGATTGCCAATCAATATTTGAAAGATTTGACAGTTGGATGAATAAATTTTAAAATTTTCTCTGTCTAATATTATCTGCAATAAAGCTGTCAGGAGTGAGAATGATTGAAATTTGAAAGAGAAGTAACGATACAGCATAACCCGACGGGATCAACTCGATTGGGATTAGCATTGCTTCTCGGGTTACTAGCTTTTTTAGGGCCGCTTAATATTGATATGTATTTGCCCAGTTTTCCTGAGATTGCTCAAGATTTAGATACAAGTGCAACACTTGTTCAGGCAAGTTTAACAGCGTGTTTGCTGGGGCTTGCAATTGGTCAATTGTTTGCGGGCCCCATAAGTGATTCCCAGGGGAGAAGAAAGCCGTTACTGATTGCTACGCTCCTGTTTGCTTTGGCTTCGGTTCTATGTGCTTTAGCTCCTAATATTGTGATATTGATTGCAATGCGTTTTTTACAAGGGTTAACTGCCTCAGCCGGAGTTGTTCTCTCGCGGGCAGTTGTACGGGATGTGTTCAGTGGACAGGCACTTACAAAGTTTTTTTCGTTATTGATGGTGATTAATGCGATCGCTCCAATGATTGCCCCGATGATTGGCGGGTTTATTCTGGCGTTTCATTCGACCAGCTGGAAAAGTATTTTTTTCTTTTTAAGTATAGTTGGGTTGCTTATGGTTGTCATTGTAGCTATGAAGCTTAAAGAGACCTTACCGCCGCATAAACGAATCTCGAGTTCAGCAGGAGCTTCGGTAAAAACAATGGGCAGTTTACTGAAAGATCGCTCCTTTATCGGCTATGCCTTGGTCGTCGGGTTTATCCATGGCGGCAGCTTTGCTTACGTATCGGGAACTCCATTTATATATCAAGACATTTATGGTGTATCTCCTCAAGTATTTAGTGTATTATTTGGTATTAATGGGCTGGCAATTATTACTGGCAGCTTTGTTATCGGGCGCTTCAGCGGAATCATTTCAGAAAAAAAGCTGCTTCAAGCTGCTGTTGTAACTGCACTTACGGCTACATCCTTATTACTTGTCATGACAATTATTGAAGGACCTTTAGCGATGATCGTTATATTGATTTTTATTTATATGATTACAATGGGTATGATTTTGACGAGTACCTTTACGTTGGGGATGGCCAAACAGGGTCATCGTGCAGGAAGTGCGAGTGCTGTTTTAGGTATGCTTCCTTTATTGCTTGGTTCCATTTTTTCACCATTGGCGGGTATTAATGAGGCATCAGCGGTGCCGATGGGGACTATTTTATTTGTAACAACGCTCATTGGTTTTATTGCTTTCTTTACGCTTGTTAAAAAAATAAATTAGAGAAATAAATGATGTAATGCGTAAGAAGTATTTAATTGGTATTTATAAAAAATCAGGAAGAGTGATTATCCTTCACCCTTCCTGATTTTTACGATCCCGCCGATTTTCCCACTGCTGCAAAAGACTTGCGTTCGCCGTGTTTCCGAAAACATTCAAAAGTGTACGGAATCCTTCTGTTATCCGGTCGATACCGGCAACAATTGCAATTCCTTCTAAAGGCAGATTCGCTGCAGAAAGAACAGTGGTCATCATAATAATCCCTGCGCCAGGTACCCCTGCTGTACTAAATGAGACAAGCAAAGCACTCAGGAAAACTGCGATTACAAGTCCTATAGTTAAATCTACACCAAACAGCTGTGCAACAAAAATTGCATTAAATCCCTGTAAAATACCGGCACCATCTCTTTTTAAAGCTGTGCCGAAGGGAATAGCAAAACCAGATAAATCAGTCTGCAATCCAGCTTTCTTTGCACCGTTTAAGGCAAGAGGTAAAGCTGCATTGGAACTGGCTGTACCGAATGCTAACGTAAAAGCGGAGCCAAACCCCTGGAAAAAAGATTTCGGTTTTATACCGGAGGCAAATAAAATCAAAATGTATAAACCAATCATAAGAATAATTGCTAAAATCAAACCAAGCATATAAACTGCCAGATTGCCGATAATTCCAAATCCCTGTGTTGCCACTACGGAGGTAATCAGGGCAAAAACCCCATATGGCGCAATTTTTAATACAAGCTGCAGGATTTTCTGCACAATCTCGTATATACTTTCCACAACATTCAGAAAAGGGCGGGTTTGCTCTTCTTTCATCAGATTAATCGCTGTACCTACAAAGGCAGAGATTATGATAACCTGTAAGAGGTTCCCTGTTGCCAGTGCTTCAAATGGGTTAGAAGGAACAATGCTCACGAGCCATTCGATTAAGGAATATCCTTCATCACTGACTGATGCCTCGCCTGTAGAAATGGCTTCTGCATTATTACCAGGACGGACGATTAACGCGATCACAAGCCCTAGGCCAATAGCAATAGCAGAAGTTACTACGTAAAGGCTCATTAACTTTGTTGTGTATCGGGCAATATAGCCAGTCCCTCTTAACTGAGTGATGCCCATAATCAAGGCTGCAAATACAAGCGGGACAACGATTAATTGAATTGCCCGTAAAAATATCTCACCAGCAGGCTGTAATAGGTGCTGATCGAGCGGCTCAACCCAGCCTGGAGCAAGCAGGTTCAGTAAACCTCCGAAAAGAACTCCCGCACCCAAAGCCATAAAGATTCTATTTGATAAAGACATTCTCCCCACTTCCTTTTATCATATTTCATTATATATTAGCATATTAAAATTATAATTCACATCTTTTTAGTGGGTAATAAAGAATTGCTTTAGTGACAGCGGTTTAAAGCTTGTTTGGATTAGCGTATTTTAAATTTGTCTCCTGATTTTTATGATGGAAAAGTTTATAAAGCTTTGTTTTTAATTATATATCTAAGGGTATAAGTATAATTAGAGTTCAGGGGAATAATGAAAAACATGTTCATCTTGGAATAGTAGAGTATAGATGCTTATTCTCAGGAGCGAAAGTTGAGTGAATGTATTAAAGAAAGAGAATATAAACATTTAACTTGGTTAGATTATACGTATTAACTAATGGGGACAAACGGATCGATCAATTGTCAGGATTAACAATGATTGGGCTGGGAGCATGGCTTGCGGCAGAAAAATCTCCAATATTGGTTTCAATTATTTCCTGGGAAACCGCATGTTCTGACATGTTTATGCTGAAAGCTGTAGAAGAATAGCGTTTTTTCATACCTTGGAAGAACGGGTTAAACTCATGAAATAATTTATTGTTAGGAATTCTTTGTATACTATAGAAAAAAGAATCATTCATCATATTTAAGATAGAAAGGTTCTTTAGTATTCTATTTCTAATCTTCTATGATAATATAAGATACGATGAAGTTATAATAAAGAAATTAATGAAAGAATGATAAATAAATGGCTGAAAAGCTACCGAAAACCATCAGATTTCATACGCTCGGCTGCCCCCTACTAAACTCACTTAGGATTGCTACAGAATTTTGTAATGGCAAGGCATAGAAGAGTTGGGGGAATTACCTCAAAAGTCCTTTTTATTGATTTTTTTCTTTGAATAATACCGAATAGCTGCCACATTATTTTTTAGAAACATACCTTAAAGCATTTAAGAATAAATGTCTGTTTCCTAAATTATCTGGAGAAACGCCTCAAACGAAACTATTTGCAAAATCAATCGTATTTCATATTGTGAACAAATCGTACATTACTTATTCTAAGAGGAGGATTTGTATGTTTCAATTATATAATAGAATGAAAACCATTGTCAGTTCAGAATTGAATACAATGACTGACAAGGCAGAAGATCCGGTCAAAATGTTAGAACAATACCCGATAGATATTGGGAAGGATATTCAAAATAATGAAGAATTATCAAAAAAAGCACTGAAAGATAAAAGACACTGGGAAAAATCGTATGAATCTTTACAGGCTTCATGGGAGCATGCAGATGAAGTTGCCAGATATCGGACCGGACCCACTGCCTCCTTCCATGTGGGCGCGGAGTGTGTCTCGGTATGAGCCACACGGCCTCGATGTGTTGGAAGCCCACGTGGTCGCGCATCGAATGAATGCGTCTGAGTGGACGAAGAGTTCGGCTCTGCAGAAAATTTGGGCGTTTCTCGTCGGATTTGTTCCTTGGCTGGCGTCGATTGGCGGGTTTGCGGCGCTGTTGGGCGATGATCGTGCAATCCGTCTTGGGCGTATGACCCCTAGGGACGCGGGAGACATTCCTTTCGCTTCTGTCTGCTACGCAATTGCAGCGCTCGGCGTGGTGGTGCTGCTTGTGGACTGGGTGCGGGAAGGACGCAAGCAGACGCCTGGCCTACGCCTGACCATGACGATTATCTTCGTGTTCGGCGCACTCGGGATTCCCGTGGCGTACATGCTGGCGGCTCGCGAGGGTGTGGACATGGGCCTCATGATGTTGCCGGCCTACGTGATGATGGGCCTTGCCATCTTGCTGTTCATTCTCGTGCAGATGTCGCCTCTCCCGGAGATAAAGGTGCAGGAGATTGCTCTTGAGGATCTTGACGAGAAGACTGTGAAGCGTCTGCTGATGCTACGCGGCCGGGCTATCGACACCCTCGTGCAACGGGGCCTGATTAATAGCGACGTCGCTGACATCAACGTGCTAAAGGCGCGCCCGCTCGGTCGTTTGCACATCGAGGAAGACACATGAATATCAGAAGTTTAGCCTTACCTCATTAACAGAGCCTTCTCATAGAAACAGAGGCGTATGGGCAATCGCCCACGCCTTTGAGATACAAGAGCGGGGAGGGGGGATTACCCCCAAATCCCCTTTTTATTGTTTACTTTTTTAAAAATAATACCGAATAGCCATTGAGATACCTCGTCTCTCAATTAAATCCTTTTAAATTAATTCCTTTAATAATTCAGTAGTTGCATCCCAATTTAGATTTGTAAGGTTTTGAAGGTCTATCCTTTTTGCAGATCCATGTTCTTTTAAATATTGTAGAATTGTATCCTCAAAATTTTTGTAGTATAACCTTTGTTTGCTTCTATTTTTTTTGCTTTTCAATTATATGACTATCTAAAGCAGCAAACAGCATTTTACCACATTTGCCACAATACAATTTCTTACTAAATATATGATCATGTTTATTTTCCCGTTGAATGTGGAGATTTCCTCTGTAATTACCATCTAATATTTTTCCAACACGAATAAACTGTTCCTTGGAAATAATACTTTCATGATTATTTTCTTTAACAACCCATTCCTTTTTGTCTTTCTTCCAAGTGTCTTTTCTAAGGAACAATATATCAGAACTTTCAAAGTGGCAAGTTAAATGAACAATTGAATGAGTGTTTAAATGAGATGGCGGAATTAATAGAAGAGTCCTCCTTGCAGAATAAAGTGGAATTAATTATTTAAATAAAAAATCATTCATCATATTTAAGATAGAAAGGTTCTTTAGTATTCTATTTCTAATCTTTTGTGATAATATAAGATACGATGAAGTTATAATAAAGATTGTAATGAAAGGATGATAAATAAATGGCTGAAAAGCTACCGAAAACCGTCAGCTTCCACACGCTCGGCTGTAAGGTAAATCACTACGAAACTGAGGGTATTTGGAGAATGTTTAAGGAACAGGGTTATGAACGTGTAGACTTTGATCATGATGCGGATGTTTATGTCATTAATACATGTACAGTTACTAATACAGGTGATAAAAAAAGCAGACAGACAATCCGCCGTGCAATTAGAAATAATCCTGATGCAGTAGTCTGTGTAACTGGGTGCTACGCACAAACCTCTCCTGGCGAGATTATGGAGATTCCTGGTGTCGATGTCGTTGTCGGTACGCAGGAGCGAAAAAATATCTTTACTTATATTGAAGAGCATGAAAAAACAAAAGCTCCTATTAATGGTGTGTCAAACATTATGAAAAATCGTGTATTTGAAGAAATGGATGTACCTGTATTTACAGACCGCACACGGGCATCACTGAAAATTCAGGAGGGCTGCAATAATTTCTGCACATTCTGTATTATTCCCTGGTCAAGAGGACTGCTTCGCTCCAGAGATCCTGAAAATGTGATTGAACAGGCAAATAAATTAGTGGAAGCAGGGTATAAAGAGCTTGTACTTACAGGAATACATACGGCTGGATATGGAGAAGATTTAAAGGATTATAATTTCGCGATGCTTCTTGGAGAGCTGGAGCAGGTGGAAGGGTTAGAACGCATCCGAATCAGTTCTATTGAGGCTAGTCAAATTACGGACGAGGTTATCCGTGTGCTGGACAGAAGTAAAAAAATTGTCCGTCACTTGCACATTCCATTGCAGTCCGGGTCAGATACGGTATTAGCCAGAATGCGCCGTAAGTACTCAACAGATTTTTACCGACAAAAAGTGAAAAAGATACAAAAAGCACTGCCGGGATTAGCGATTACCTCGGATGTCATTGTCGGATTTCCTGGGGAAACAGAGGAGGAATTCCAGGAAACGTATGATTTTATTAAAGAAATCGGCTATGCTGAGCTTCACGTATTCCCTTTCTCCAGAAGAACTGGAACGCCTGCAGCCAGAATGAATAATCAAGTAGAAGATGAGGTGAAAGAAAAACGCGTGCATGACTTAATTTCACTATCTGATCAGCTTGCAAAAGAATACGCCTCTAAATACGAAGATGAAGTATTGGAAGTAATTCCAGAGGAGCATGCCAGTGAACAGGAAAACAATCAGCTTATAGGCTATACGGATAATTATATGAAAGTACAATTCGAAGGTTCAGCCGATTTAATTGGTAAAATTGTTAAAGTGAAAATAACAGAGTCCGGCTACCCTATTAATAAAGGTGTTTTTGTAAGGGTGATGGATCATGCCACACATATTGCAGAAAAAAACGCATAAAAAAGGAGATATTAATCATGAATTTAGCTTCTTATATTGACCATACATTACTAAAACCAGATTCTACGAAGCAGCAAATCGCAAAAATTGTCGAAGAAGCAAAAGAAAATAAATTTGCATCCGTTTGTGTAAATCCACATTGGGTTGTTTACTGTGCAAGCGAACTAAAGGATTCGCCAGTAAAAGTATGTACCGTAATTGGTTTTCCTCTGGGAGCAACAACAACACAGACAAAGGTTTATGAAACCAAAGAAGCAATTGAAAATGGTGCAACAGAGGTAGATATGGTTATAAATATTGGAGAATTAAAAGCAGGAAATGAAGCATTAGTTAAAGCAGATATTAAGGCTGTTGCAGATGCTGCAAAGGGAAAAGCCTTAACCAAAGTAATTATTGAGACAGCTTTGTTAACAGATGAAGAAAAAGTGCTTGCCTGTAAATTAGCAAAAGAAGCCAGAGCAGATTTTGTGAAAACATCAACCGGTTTTTCCGGAGGCGGTGCAACTGTTGAAGATATCAAATTGATGCGGGAAACAGTCGGACCGGACATGGGAGTGAAAGCATCTGGAGGAATTCGTGACTTAGAAACGACGGAATCGATGATTGAAGCTGGAGCAACACGTATTGGTGCAAGCGCCGGAGTGGAAATTGTTTCAGGTAAAGAAGGAACTTCAGATTATTAATAAATAACCATTGACCGCACGGAAGGTTTATATTATACTTTAAAAAGGCATGAGAGTATGTTCATGTCAGCATTAAATATGGTTTTGTGCTTCGGAGGGAGGGAAATTAGCATGTCAAATACAACTCGCGTTCGTAAAAACGAGTCTCTTGAGGATGCTCTTCGTCGCTTTAAGCGTAGTGTATCAAAAAGTGGTACATTACAGGAATATCGTAAACGTGAACACTATGAAAAACCTAGTGTACGCCGTAAGAAGAAATCTGAGGCTGCTAGAAAACGTAAATTCTAAAGAAGGTGTAACGTATGACGCTACTTGATCGATTGAATCAAGATATGAAGCAGGCGATGAAGAACAAAGATAAAGAAACCCTTAGCGTTATTCGCATGGTAAAGGCTTCTATTCAGAATGAATCGATTAAGCTTGGAAAAGATACTCTATCTGAGGACGAAGATTTAACTATTCTTTCGAGAGAAGTTAAGCAGAGAAAAGATTCCCTCCAAGAATTTAAAAATGCTGGAAGAGAAGATTTGGTTGAAAAAACCGAAAATGAATTGGATATACTTGCACAGTATTTACCAAAACAGCTTTCAGATGAAGAATTAACATCGATCATTCAGGAAACAATAAAAGAAGTGAATGCAACCTCGATGAAAGATATGGGGAAAGTAATGGGTTCCGTGATGCCAAAGGTTAAAGGACAGGCTGACGGTACTAAAATTAAACAAATAGTAGAGCAGAAATTGCGATAAAAAAAACCAGCCCGTTTTTGGGTTGGTTTTTTAATTTGAATTAAAATGTAGTTTACGACAAGTATCAATATGTACACAAAAGACTTTTCTAACTTGAATATTAGATGAAGCTTTCTATTCCTTCAAAAGGTATGGTACTATCAGAGTATGCCCATCCACGAAAAATGAAACCTTTTATGAATTACTTTCGTAAATATAGATAAGGTGGACGATGAGGGGGTGATTCAAGTTGAAAAGACATCGCAGGCGGTTGGCTGTATACATATTTTTTGTATCAGTTTTAACCTTGGTATCTATTTTCACAGGGAAACAGGCCGAAGCCGAGCAGGGCCAGGGTAAAACAGTATATATTATTCCGATTGAAAATGAAGTGGAAAGAGGACTTGAAGCTTTTATTAAACGAGCCACAGAAGAAGCTATGGAAAGTGGTGCAGATCACATCATTTTTGAAATTGATACTCCTGGAGGACGTGTAGATTCTGCTGGTCAAATAGGCTCGCATATTCAAAGTCTAACTATTCCAACAACAGCGTATATCGTTAACGAGGCGTTATCCGCCGGTTCTTATATTGCCTTATTCTCTGATAATATTTACTTTAATCCGCATGCGACTATGGGAGCAAGCGGCGTCATCAATCAGGATGGAACAGCGGCTGATAAAAAAGCACAATCTGCCTGGCTTGCACAGATGAGAAGCGCTGCGGAATCAAACGACAGAGATCCTATTTATGCAGCGGCGATGGCTGATAGCAGTATTGATTTACCGGAATATGGAGCTCCTGAAGGGGAATTTTTAACATTAGGCCCCCGGCAGGCGGTTGAAGTAGGCTATGCAGAAGGTATAGTCTCAAATCGCGCCGAACTTCTCGAAGAACTTAATCTTTCTGAAGCAACTATTGTAGAAACAGAAACATCTTTTGCAGAAGACCTGGCAAGATTTCTGACGCATCCGGTTGTTATACCTATCTTGCTTTCCGTTGCCAGTATCGGGCTGATTGTTGAGCTGTATTCTCCTGGTTTTGGAGTACCGGGAAGTTTGGGATTATTGTCATTGCTCCTGTTCTTTTATG
This sequence comes from Oceanobacillus sp. FSL W8-0428, assembly GCF_038004405.1. Lineage (NCBI taxonomy): Bacteria > Bacillati > Bacillota > Bacilli > Caryophanales > Bacillaceae > Oceanobacillus > Oceanobacillus sp. FSL W8-0428. The sequence continues at coordinate 4,247,695 of NZ_JBBORB010000001.1, read as the reverse complement.
GTCATATTGTTGCCGGCCTGGCTGGAATGGAGGCACTTCTTCTCCTTATCATTGGTATTGGCCTAATTGTAGCAGAATTCTTTGTCACCGGAGGTATATTGGGTGTCCTGGGTATTGCTGCAGTGGTCGGGTCTTTATTCATGTCAGGATATGATATGGTACACATGTCAATGAGTATAGGTATTGCCTTTTTAATTGCTGTGATTCTTGCTATCATTCTGTTTAGAAGAATTGGTATGGACAAAGGTATTTTCCGCCATATCATTTTAAGAGACAGTACCGCAACGGAACAAGGTTATGTATCCTCAGTGAACCGTTTAGAGCTTGTCGGACTTGAAGGAAACTCATTAACACCACTGCACCCTTCCGGATTGGTCGAATTAAATGATGAGACAATTGATGTTGTTTCTGATGGATCTTATATTGAAAAAGGAAAAAAGGTCAAAGTAATTCGAGTAGAAGGTGTTCGTGTCGTAGTTAGGGAAATAAAATAACTTTTTAATCAGGAGGAATCAGAATGGATGGAGAAATCTTAATGCCGCTTATCATAATCGCGGTCATCGTTATTGCTTTAGCAATTTTATTTACTTTTGTTCCAGTTGCACTATGGATTAGTGCCTTGGCTGCCGGGGTAAAAATCAGTATCTTTACACTAATTGGTATGCGTCTGCGCCGGGTTGTGCCAAACCGTGTTATTAATCCGCTTATTAAAGCGCATAAAGCAGGGTTGGAAGTAAAAATTAATCAGCTTGAGAGTCACTATCTTGCCGGTGGTAACGTAGATAGAGTGGTTAACGCTCTAATTGCTGCCCAGCGTGCAAATATTGATTTACTATTTGAACGTGCAGCAGCGATCGATTTAGCTGGCCGTGACGTATTAGAAGCGGTACAAATGAGTGTAAACCCGAAAGTAATTGAAACTCCATTTATCGCAGGTATTGCAATGGATGGTATTGAAGTTAAAGCATTAGCAAGAATTACAGTACGTGCAAACATTGACCGCTTAGTCGGTGGTGCTGGTGAGGAAACAATTATCGCCCGCGTCGGTGAAGGTGTGGTAAGTACAATTGGTAGCTCAGATGCACATACACAGGTACTTGAAAATCCGGATATGATTTCTCAAACAGTTTTAAGTAAAGGGCTTGATTCCGGTACTGCCTTTGAAATCCTATCGATTGATATTGCTGATGTAGACATCGGTAAAAACATCGGTGCTATCCTTCAAACAGACCAGGCAGAAGCTGATAAGAATATTGCTCAGGCGAAAGCTGAAGAACGTCGTGCAATGGCTGTAGCACAAGAGCAGGAAATGGTTGCCCGCGTACAAGAAATGCGCGCGAAAGTTGTGGAAGCAGAAGCCGATGTACCACTTGCGTTAGCAGAAGCATTGCGTTCCGGTAAAATGGGTGTCATGGATTATATGAACTACCAAAATATTGATGCAGATACAGATATGCGTGATTCTATTGGTAAGCTTTCCAAAGACAACAAAGATGACGATCAAAACAAGTAATTAAAATGACAAAAAAAGGAGGGGGCATATGGGCTGGATATTAGATAATTTATTTCTTGTTATTATCATTATTTCTGGATTAATCACTTTTCTGGGTGATTCCAAAAGGAAACAAGAAGAACAGAAAAAAAAGCAGTCTACACCTCCAAAAAATCAGACGCAGTCCAGACAAAGGCAGCAGCGTTCCCCACAAGAGATGAGGACGAGACAGCAGACTCAAAGAAAAAGAGAGCAGCCTCGCGCAGAACGCCAAGTCTATAGAGAAGGAGCGCGTCCGGATATTTCTGCTGGAAGCATTGAAGACCAGCAGAAAAAACAAATGGAACGTTTGGCAAATCGATATCAGACTTCTGCTCAGCAAGATATAGAGAACGCAGAGCAAAAGTTTAAAGATTTGATTGTTGATCGTAACGTTGAAGAAGAAAACCCGGGGAAACGTGAAATGAAAAGACGGGTCTCCGGTAATCTGGACGGAAAAGGCTTAGTAAACGGAATTATTATGTCGGAGGTTCTTGGATCTCCCCGTGCTAAGCAGCCGTATAGAAGTATCGTACAAAAAAGAAAATAAAGAATCACATTTATATCCTAATTAGCATAGATATGCTAATTAGGATATTTCTTTGTTTAAAGAGGATATTATTCGGAAGTTTTCTTTCCTTCTAAAACTGGTTCTGTTCAAGAAAGACTTTACATATGTATCAATGAGGGGGGATCATCATTGAAAAAATGGCAACAAAGAATCCGTTCGCTTTTAATGGAGCAATTCTCTCTTCCATCCGATGTTGTTATGGAGATGCCGCGTATAACAATCATTGGACATTTACATTTCTATATTGAAAATCATCAAGGCTTAGCCCTATACACAAATGAAGAGCTAAGATTAAAGGTGGCAAATGGTTTTGTATGTATTAAAGGGCATTCCTTTGTGCTTAAAATGATGCTGCCAAAGGAGATTATGCTGGAAGGAACCATTTCAGAGGTACTCTTCTTAAATCAGGAAGGCGAAAAAAAAGAATGATTTCTCCATCCTTAACAAGCCTATAAAGTGTTTCCTTATGAGAAATAAATACTTGCATAGGAGTACCATTATTGTATGAAAAGGATATGAGACGAGCCATAGGAGGTTGAAATGAAAAAAGAAAATTCGCCAACTATACGTGCATACATTACTGTTCGGATTAAAGGAGCCAGGCCGGAATTGTTTTTACAAAAATGTGCCAGCGGGGGTATTTCTATTTGGGACGTAAAAAAAATAGAAGATGACTGCTGTCAGGCTACTATTATGTTAAAGGATTTAGGAGCCTTACGAAAAATAAGGAGGAATTCTTTATATAAAGTTTCTTTTGTTGATCGAAAAGGCTTTCCTTTTTTTCTTTCAAGACTCTGTAAAAAAAGATTTCTGGTTATTGGTATACTCATTGGCTTTCTCTTTTTTTTCGTTTTATCTAATTTGTTATGGTCAGTTAAAATAACTGGCGTTCCAAAAGAAATTGAAGAAAAAATAGAAACAGAGCTTGAAGCCTTTGGGATACATCCAGGTGTCTGGCTGTTTTCTCTTGCTACACCAACAGATATACAGCGCCAGCTTTTAAATGAAGTGCCTGAGCTGCTCTGGACAGGAGTGAATCTTCAGGGAACAAGCTTACACCTGGAAGCTGTTGAAAAAACAATTGTAGAGGAGCTGCCTCCAGGGGAGCCGAGAAATTTAGTGGCAACGAAAAAGGGTGTTATTACTAACATGTATGTTTCTAAAGGACGAGCTATGGTAAGTGTGAATGATTATGTTGTTCCGGGAAAAGTTTTAGTTTCCGGTAATTTAAATACAGAAGAAGGGGAAAATAATACAGATGCTGAAGAAAATCCAGGACAGCCTATTGCTGCAGAAGCAGAAGTGATAGCAAATACGTGGTATGAAGTTCATGTCAGTATTCCGCTTCTTTATCAGGCTGAAGAAATAACTGGTGAACAGAAAAAGAAGCATTATTTACGTTTTGGAGACGTTCAGCTGCCTTTCTGGGGATTTAAGGATCCGGATTTTATATATTCCCAAGAGGAACGGAGAGAACAGCCTATTCATTTTTTGAAATGGGAGCTGCCCATATCGTATGTTTCTAAAGAAATAAGTGAAACGGAGAAAATAGAAGAACAAAGGTCGAAGGAAGAAGCGATTGAAGCCGGAATCCAGCAGGCTGTAACACAATTGGAAAATGAACTTGGTCCGGAAGCCGTGATATTATCAGAAAAGATTTTACATGAACATACAGAGCATGGTAAAGTTGAATTAGTCTTATATCTTTCTGTAGAAGAAAATATTGTAAAAGAAGAACTTATAACTCAAGGAGACTGATTATGCCCGAAAACTTAGTGGATATTGATTTGCAATTAGAAGGTGCCAATGAAGCGCTTGCTTTATTTGGTGCTAATGATAAGCATCTAAAACAGCTGGAAGCTTTACTTGGAGTAGATATTATATCCAGAGGCGAATTAATTCGTGTTTCTGGAGATGATCAGGCAGTACAATTGATACAAGAGATTCTCCTGACAATTTTGAGCGTTATTCGAAAAGGTCAAACCATTTCAGAGCGGGATGTTGTTTATGCAGTAGAACTGGCGAAAAAAGGTAAAATAAAACAATTTGAAACCCTATTTGAAGATGAAATTACAAAAAATTATAAAGGGAAATCAATCCGGGTAAAAACGCTTGGACAGAAGCAATATATTCAGGCTATCAAGTCCAAAGATTTAGTGTTTGGGATTGGCCCAGCTGGTACGGGGAAAACATATCTGGCTGTTGTTATGGCTGTTCATGCTATGAAAAATGGGCTTGTGAAAAAAATTATTTTAACCAGACCAGCGGTAGAAGCCGGGGAAAGCTTAGGATTTTTACCAGGTGATTTGAAAGAGAAGGTGGATCCATATTTAAGGCCCCTTTATGATGCATTACATGATGTCTTGGGTACGGAGCATACAGCACGTTTAATCGAACGGGAAACAATTGAAATTGCTCCATTGGCCTATATGCGCGGGAGAACATTGGACGATGCTTTTGTCATATTGGATGAAGCCCAAAATACAACACCTGCACAAATGAAAATGTTTTTAACACGACTAGGATTTGGATCAAAAATGATTATTACAGGGGATATGACACAAGTGGATCTTCCCAAAGGAATGACTTCCGGACTAAGAGTTGCGGAACGCATGCTTTCAGTAATAGACGGATTGTCCTTTGTGCATCTGCAGGCTGCTGATGTAGTCCGGCATCCGCTTGTTCAAAAAATTATAAATGCTTATGAAGCAGAAGACGGAAATGAAGGATGAGACAGGGAAAAGTCTCATCCTTGTTGTTCATGAGAAGATCGTTGTATTTCAATCATACATATATGGATATGATGTACTGAATTAATCGGGAGAGATCGTAAATGAATCATCATAATAAATTGAATAGTGTATATCATCTTTTATCCAGTTGTTATATCCTGATTTTAAAGCTGGAAGTTTACTTGCCAGATGGTACACCATAATCATTTTAATGCAGCCGGTAAAAATGTGTAGTGGGGTGAAGGTGTTGAAAAATAGATGGAGGAAAATACTCCCTTTTTTTAAAAAGAGACGAAAATATCTATTTGCGGTTATTCCAGCTCTTATTATAGGAGCAACTGTTTTTTTTACTTTATTAGATAATGTACGTACGGATACATATGATATACAGCGTTTTGCTGTTTCTGAAGAGACAATACGATCACCGATCACTATAGAGAATAAGCAGGAGACAGATCAGAGGATTCGGGAAGCTGTAGATGCTGTTCCCGATCGGTATAGTATTTCCGAAGAAGTCACGGAAGAACGATTAAACTATATTAATGAAATCTTTGAAGCAGTATTTAAGGTGAAGGAAGAGCACGATGAAGATGCAGGAGAGGCGATAGAAGATATTTATCGGGAGGAGGCAGTTGAATTAAAGGCCCTTCTTTCTGAAGAAATCAGTTCGGAAATCTCTGAAGATGTTTTCGTTTTACTGCTGCAGCAGTCAGACGCTGCTTTAATAGAGGCTGAAACAATATTTTCACAAGCGTTAGAAGAAGTGTTAAATCAGGGGATAAGAGTAGAGAATATACAATCTGGCATAACTAATGTAGATCGCGCTATATCTTATTCGGATTTAAATGAAGAGTTGCAGGGGGCTTTAATCGAATTAGCAGACTTTGCTGTTGTGGAAAATTCCTTTTTTGATTATGAAGAAACTGCTCAAGAAAAAAAGGATGCAGCAACGCTTGTAGACCCTGTTATTATCCGGGCTGGAGAAACTATTGTCCGTGAAGGGCAGACCATTACAAATGAAATTTATGAACAGCTGGAATTGGTAGGAGTGTTATCACAGGAAGGTAATATCTATCCGATTCTTGCTCTGGGATTTTTGGCAGCTGTGATTGCTTACTTTTTCGGCTATGAAAGCTTTCAAATTGCTAAAAACAGAAATTGGAGTATTCTTCCAATTGTAGCAACAGTGCTGATAAGTGCATTGGCAATCTTTATTATGAAGATTCAAAGTGTTTTCTTTGACCAGTCTAACGCACTGTACTTAGTTACACCAATTGCAGCTATTGCTATTTTATTAAAAATATTAATAAGCGATCGTACTGCCATACGGCTGAGCATTTTATATGCTATATTAGCTGCATTTATGTTTAATAATTATATTGCCGGGATGCTGCACGTCGAAGCTGCTATTTATTTTCTTTTCTCTCAGCTTGCAGCGATTGTATTAATGAAAAAAATAAGTGAACGTTTAGTTATTTTAAAAACTGCAATCGGGTTAATCCTTATCCATTCTGCTGTCATTATTTTATTTTTATTCCTGTCCTTTGAAAAATATACATGGTTTGATGTGTTTTTATATGTTGGCTTTGGTATTGCAGCTGCCTGTCTCTCTGCGATCCTGGCAATTGGGATATTGCCGTTATTTGAGAGCTTTTTAGGAACATTAACAGATATGAAGCTACTGCAATTATCCAATCCTAATCAGCCGTTGTTGAAGAAGCTTCTGGTGGAGGCACCTGGAACATATCACCATTCTGTAATGGTTGCCAACATCAGTGAAACAGCATGTGAAGCAGTAGGAGCAAATGGCTTATTGGCGCGGGTAGGGTCTTACTATCATGATATTGGTAAAACAGTCCGGCCGGGATTTTTTATTGAAAATCAGATGCCAAATAAAAATCCGCATGACCTGCTGCCGCCAAAAGAAAGTGCAGATATTATTATCCGTCATACAACCGATGGAGCAAATATGTTAAAAGCGCATAAAATGCCTAAGGAAATCATTGATATTGCGAAGCAGCATCATTCGAATTCTTTAGTTCAGTTCTTTTACGTAAAAGCGAAGGAGCTGAATCCTGAAACGGAGGAATCGGATTTCAGATATCCTGGACCAAAGCCGGAAACCAAAGAGACAGCTATTATCTGCATTTGTGATTCTGTAGAGCCGGCTGTCCGCTCATTACAGGATCCGACTCCTGAGCAGATTGATTCAATTGTTTCGGCTATTATCAGCAGTAAAATTTCAGATGGACAATTAGATAACAGTCCTTTAACATTAAGAGAGTTAAAAACCATTCAACATTCAATTTGCGATTCTTTAAAAGGAATTTTCCATTCCAGAATTCAGTATCCGAAAGAGGAAGGTGATAAATAATGATGATTGATTTTCAAGATGAAACAGGTATTGTAGCTGATGAGCATATAGAGCTTGTAGAGAAGCTGCTCACCTTTGCTGGAAAAGCTGAGAAGGTGGCTCATGACGCAGAAGTTTCCATCAGCTTTGTGAATAATGAACAAATTCAAGTAATCAACAGAGACTATCGTGATAAAGACAAACCGACAGATGTAATTTCATTTGCAATGCAGGAAATGGAAGACGAAGAGCTGGAAATTGTCGGGGAGGGATTGCCTGTTGTGCTGGGAGATATCATTATTTCGATAGATAAAGCAAAAGAACAGGCAGAAGAATATAATCACAGCTTTGAGAGAGAGCTGGCCTTTTTAGCATTGCATGGATTCTTACACCTGCTTGGGTATGATCATATGAATGTGGAGGATGAGAAGAAAATGTTCCGCAGACAGGACGAAATCCTGGGTGAATTTGGCATTGAAAGATAAAAAAAGAATTGTTGGATTCCGTTTTGCTTGGGCAGGGCTAAAAACGGTTGTGAAAAAGGAGTCTAATTTTCAGCTGCATCTCACAGCAACAGCAATTGTAGTTACATTAGGTTTCTTTTTCAAACTTTCTCTCATCGAATGGGCAGTTATTTTATTAACCATAGGTCTCGTGCTTATCACAGAAATGATAAACAGTGTCATTGAGCGGATTATGGATTTTATTCAGCCGGACTATGATGAAAGAGTAAAGGAAATAAAAGATATTGCTGCAGGCGTCGTTCTTGTTACAGCTATTATATCTGTAGTAGTCGGAGTACTTATTTTCGGACCAAAAATAATGCAGCTTCTATAATCTGATAATTATTTACAAAAGGGGATCCTATCAGGAGCCTCTTTTTTAGAATAAAAAGGTATATAAAAACGCTGACAAGAGTTGCCCCGGCAATTTTAAAAGAGCAGACCTATTAAAAAAATTAAAACATTTCTTGGTTAATCTTAACCAAATTACTCAAAAAACAATTGAAATTGTATGTTTGTTAAAGGTTTTGTCGATATAGTGAAACGAACATAAAAATGTAGTATGATAAGAAGCAAGCAAACAATAGAAATTCGGAGGAACGTAGCATGACAAATAATTTTAAATCAGGATTTATTGCAATTATTGGCAGACCAAATGTGGGAAAATCAACTTTTATGAACCGGGTTATTGGTCAAAAAATAGCAATAATGAGTGATAAGGCACAAACAACAAGAAATAAAATTCAAGGTGTCCTGACAACCAAGGAATATCAAATGATTTTTATTGATACACCTGGAATTCATAAGCCGAGACATCGATTAGGCGATTTTATGGTGCAGGTGGCAGAGAATACTTTAAATGAAGTGGATAATATTTTGTTCATGATTAATGCAGATGAAGGATATGGGCGCGGGGACCAATACATCATTGACCTGCTGCAAAAAGTGAAACAGCCGGTCTATCTGGTAATTAATAAAATTGATAAAATTCATCCAGAAAAGCTCATGAAGCTGATTGACCAGTATAAGGACCTTTATTCGTTTGATGAAATTATTCCAATTTCTGCATTAGATGGAAATAATGTTAATCATCTGTTAGAGGTGGTTGCTGGAAAACTTCCAGATGGACCACAGTATTATCCTGCCGATCAGGTAACAGACCATCCCGAGAGATTCATCATTTCTGAGCTTATCCGAGAAAAGGTATTGCATCATACGAAGGAAGAAATTCCTCATTCGATTGCTGTTGTCATTGAAAATATAGAGAAGAATGAAAATGAAAAATTATTGGTACAAGCAACGATTGTTACAGAAAGAAGCTCCCAAAAAGGTATATTAATTGGAAAGCAAGGGAGCATGCTGAAAAAAATTGGCCAGCAATCACGCCGTGATATTGAAGCTTTACTTGGCTCTAAGGTGTATTTAGAGCTTTGGGTGAAAGTAAAAAAAGATTGGAGAAACAAACAAAATCAATTGCATGAATTTGGATTCCGACTTGATGAGTATTAAAGTTTGTGACATTTTCATTGGATTTTTATGAACAACCTCTTAAAGATGGTAATTTTTTATACTCATGAAATGTTCAAATCGAACCAACCTATAAAAGAAGCGGGAAGTTAATAACAGGGTATTTTTTAAGTAATTGCTTTAGTCTTAGCAAAAAATAATTTGAAAGGCGGGGGTTTCTTGTGCTAGATGCAACATGGTATTTGTTTTGTCAAACAGGAAACATTGAAACCTATTTATTATTAAAAGAATTAGAGCAGCAAGGAGAATTAAACCCGGAAGTGAAACAAAAAGAACAGACCCGATCTTCTATGGCTGGGAGTTTAGATTCACCATCAGTTTAACCACAGAGATATAACGATGATTTTTCTGTTCAAAACAAAGTGAGGCCGGGTGATTTAGAGTGCTGGAACAGATAGATGGTATCGTATTAAAAACAAAAGATTATGGTGAAACACATAAATTAGTGACAATTTACAGCGGAAAGTTTGGGAAGTTCCAAGCTTTGGCAAAAGGGGCAAAAAAACCAAAAAGTCGAATGGCTGCTGTTACTCAGCCATTCGTTTTTGCCCGTTTTTTTGTTTATCTTGGAAGTGGATTGAGTACAATACAGCAAGGAGAATTATTAAACTCACATCGCAAAATACGCGAAGATTTCGTGAAAACAGCTTATTGTTCCTATGTTGCAGAGCTTACAGATAAGCTTTTGGAAAATCAAAATATAGATCCGTACATATTCGGACAATTTCAACAAACAGTAGAGTGGATTGAAGAGAATGATCAGGCTGAAATTCCAATAATGATGTATGAATTAAAACTTTATAAAAAAGCTGGGTTTGCCCCAGTCTTAAATCAATGTATAAATTGTGGGTCGGCGCAGCAGCCTTTTGTGTTTTCTGTCGTGGAGGGCGGTTTTTTATGTCCTAAATGCCGCCATTTGGATCGGGAAGCAATAGAACTTTCTCCAAAATTGGCCAGGATTCTATATCTGCTCTCCGAGGTAGAATTAGAACGTATCGGATCCATCCAAATGAAACCAGAAAACGTGAAAATGTTCCAGGCCATTTTAAAAGCTTATTATGATCGTTATGGAGGATATTTCATAAAGTCGCGAAAGTTTTTGGATCAGCTGGATTTATTTAAGTAATAATTGACAAGTCAAGGACAGATAGAGTATGATTTGTACATATATCTTAAGTATAAATGTTATGAAATAGTCGTTACGATGATGAAGAAAAGTACTGAAGTATTGTCTGTAAAAAGCGAGCCTGGAAATGGTGTGAGCCAGGTATATAGAGACTTCAGGAAGGAGCTTCGGAGTAACAGCAATGAAAAGAGGCTCTTATAAAACAAGAGCAAATAGGGTGGAACCGCGGTTTTAAGCCGTCCCTATGTCTGTCATTAAAGCAGACATAGGGACGGCTTTTCTTATTGGTTCTGCTGAACGTGAAATATGATGTAAATTTCTTATCCATTAAAGGAGTGGAGTAAATGAATATTCAAGAAATGATCTTAACTTTACAAAATCATTGGTCAGAACAAAATTGTATCTTAATGCAGGCATATGATACAGAAAAAGGTGCTGGAACGATGTCTCCGATGACGCTGCTGCGAAGCTTGGGGCCAGAACCATGGAATGTTGCCTATGTAGAACCTTCCAGACGGCCGGCTGATGGCAGGTACGGAAAAAATCCGAATCGACTGTATCAGCATCATCAGTTCCAGGTTATTATGAAACCTTCTCCGTCAAATATTCAAGAACTGTATTTAGGGTCTTTGAAAAAGCTGGGGATTGATCCACTCAAGCATGATATCCGTTTTGTGGAGGATAATTGGGAGAACCCGACGTTAGGAGCTGCCGGTCTTGGCTGGGAAGTATGGTTAGATGGTATGGAAATCACACAATTTACTTATTTCCAACAGATTGGCGGTTTAGAAGCCAACCCGGTAACTGTTGAATTAACATATGGGATAGAACGGCTCGCTTCATATATTCAAGATAAAGAAAATGTATTTGATTTAGAGTGGAATAATGGCGTGACACTTCGAGATATTTTCTATCAGCCGGAGTATGAGCATTCTGTCTATACATTTGAAACATCAAATACAGATATGTTATTTGATTTATTTACAAAATATGAACAGGAAGCAAAAACAACGATGGAAAAAGGGCTCGTCTTCCCTGCATACGACTACGTTTTAAAATGCTCACATACATTCAATCTTCTGGATGCTAAAGGTGTTATTTCTGTAACAGAAAGAACAGGTTACATTAGCCGGATTCGTAATTTGGCCCGCAGCATTTCAAAGATTTATGTACAAGAGCGTGAAAAATTAGGCTTTCCAATGTTGAAAAAGGAGGGGAACTAAAATGGCACAGGATGTATTAATTGAAATTGGATTAGAGGAGCTGCCGGCTCGCTTCATAGACGATGCAGAAGCTCAATTTTTAGATAAAACAATAAAATGGCTGGATGAACAACGTATTTCCTACGCATCTGCAGTTTCTTTCTCAACACCGCGCAGATTAGCTGTCCTTATAGAAGAAGTAGCTGAGAGTCAGGCATCTATCGAAGAAGAGGCAAAAGGACCTGCCTTAAAGATTGCTAAGGATGACCAGGATAATTGGACAAAAGCAGCGGAAGGATTTACCCGGGGACAGGGAAAAACAACGGAGGATATTTATATTAAAGAAGTGAAGGGAACTTCTTATATTTATGTAAAAAAATATATTGAAGGAAAGTCTGTGCAATCCTTACTTCCGGAATTTAAGGATATTATTGAGTCGATTACATTTGGTAAAAATATGCGCTGGGCAAATGAAACATTGCGTTATGCACGGCCAATCCGCTGGCTGGCTGCGCTTTACGGTAATGAAGTGATCCCATTTGAAATAGCTCATGTGAAAACAAGCAATTTCACATATGGACATCGTTTCCTCAGTGGTAAGCTTACAATAGATGAACCGAAACAATATGAGCAATTGCTAAACGATAATTATGTAATTGCTGATGCTAAAAAACGCGAGGCTAAAATTGTGAAGCAGCTTGGTGCTTTACAAGAGAAAAATGAATTCCAAATTCCTGTTGATAAAGATCTATTAAATGAAGTAAGAAATCTTGTGGAATATCCGACAGCCTTTGTGGGCAGCTTTTCTACCTCTTTCTTAGCATTGCCAAATGAAGTTCTGATTACATCTATGGCCGAGCATCAACGTTATTTTCCTGTAGAGCAGGGTGGTGAACTGCTTCCTAAGTTTGTCGGCGTGAGAAACGGTGATGATTATGAGCTGGAAACAGTAATCCGGGGAAATGAGAAGGTTCTTCGTGCCCGTCTTGCGGATGCAGAATTCTTTTTCGAAGAAGATAAAAAGCTTTCGATTGATTTCTTCCAGGAAAAACTCACCAGGGTTATATTCCAGGAGAAGCTTGGTACGTATACCGAGAAGGTTAATCGTGTTAAAACAATTGCTAAGCATTTAGCAGAGGAGCTTTCCTTAAAAGAGCTTAAAGAAGTTGTTCGTGCAGCTGAAATCAGTAAGTTTGATCTGATGACCAATATGGTAAATGAATTTACAGAGCTGCAGGGCGTTATGGGTGAGAAATATGCTGCTTACTTTGGAGAAGCTAAAGAGGTTTCTCAAGCTATCCGCGAGCATTATCTGCCGAAGCAGTCCCATGGTGAGCTTCCTGCCACGACAGTCGGTGCAGTATTAAGTATCGCGGATAAAATAGATACAATTGCCGGATGTATCAGTGTTGGTCTTATCCCGAGCGGTTCCCAGGATCCATATGGCTTAAGAAGGCAGGCAATGGGCATCCTGCGTATATTGAAGGATCAAAATTGGGATTTAACCATAGAATCACTAATTGAGTATACTTTATCTGTATTAGAGAATGCCGGTTTAACAATAAACGCTTCTTCTAACGATGACTTGCTGGCGTTTTTCGCTTCCCGTGCGGAGTATTTAATGCGTGAAGAAAATATTGAAACAGATATAATCCATGCTGTCGTAGATAATCAATTAGGTATATTTCATGTTGCAGTGGAAAAAGCACATGTTTTAGCTGAGAAAAAAGCAGATGATCATTTTAAGACCTCTCAGGAGGCACTTGTTCGTGTGTTGAACTTGGAAAACAAGGTAGAGGATACGGATTATAAGGTAAATCCTAACCTCTTCCAAACAGAATCAGAAAAAGAATTATATGAATCTGTAGCAGCAGTAAAATCAACTTACGCAGAATATTTAGAAGCCCAAAAAAGTGAGGAAGCATTGCAGCTGCTTGCCGACCTTGCAGGTGATATCCATGCGTTCTTTGATCATAATATGATTATGGACGATAATGAAGAAGTAAGAAAAAACCGTCTTTCTATCATCCATGAGCTTTCTGTGCTAATCTTGCAATATGCAGACTTACGGAAAATAGCATGGAAACAGCACGCATAAATGGATTATAACGGTCTTATAAACAAGGAAAAATATAATAAAAAAGGTTTTCTCTCTTAAAAAAGGAATTTTAGTGAATAAAGTCGAATTATAATAACGTACCATGTTCTAAAAATATTAAGGAATCATGGTACGTTATCCTTTATGTATACCAATTTTTATGCCCTTAAGTAATACTATTTATAATATTCATTTGCAAATAATGCAGCAGTATAGGTGGTGAAAAAGTGGACTTATCGAAAAGGCAACAGCAGATTATAGAAATAGTAAAAGCAGACGGTCCTATCACGGGAGAGCACATAGCAGAGCGGCTTACACTAACCCGGGCTACATTGAGACCGGATTTAGCTATTCTGACAATGGCTGGTTTTTTAGATGCACGTCCTCGTGTAGGCTACTTTTATACGGGTAAAACAGGATCAGAATTATTAACAGAAAAAATAAAACGGTACAAGGTTCATGAATTTCAGCAGGTCCCGGTTGCCGTAAATGAAAAGGTGTCTGTATATGATGCTATATCGACTATGTTCTTAGAAGATGTTGGTACCCTGTTTGTTGTGGATGAAAATGCATGTCTGGTTGGTGTCCTTTCCAGGAAAGACTTATTACGTGCAAGCATGGGAAGGCAGGATTTAAGCTCGATACCGGTACCAATTATAATGACAAGAATGCCGAATATTACAGTATGCCGTAAAAATGACCTGCTTATCGATGTAGCTCATCAGCTGATATCGAGACAAATTGACGGCGTCCCCGTTGTAAAGGATACAAAAAATGGCCTTGAGATAATTGGCCGAATTACAAAAACAACGATGACAAAACTGCTGGTTGAGTTAACCATTGAAGATAAAATTTAAGTTTTAAGAAACTGGGAGAGGGTGTCGTGATGACTGCGCAGAAAATTATTTATGTGTTATCTGATTCTGTTGGGGAAACGGCTGAATTGGTAATTAAAGCCGGCTTAAGCCAATTTAAAAACGGGGATTATAAAATACAGCGTATCCCATATGTGGAAGATAAGGAAACCATTGATGAATTCTTGCAACAGGCAAAATTAAATTCAAATCTTATCGGTTTTACACTTGTTAATCCAGAATTACGTGCTTATTTAAACAAACGTGCTAAAGAAATAGATATTGAAGCAGTTGATATAATGGGTCCTATCATGGAAGCAATGGAGCGGGTTTTCAGCGATGAACCGCGATTGGAAGCCGGCCTTGTCCATAAATTAGACGAAGATTATTTTAAGAAGATTGAAGCCATAGAGTTTGCTGTAAAGTATGATGATGGAAGAGATACAAGAGGAATTACCCGTGCAGATATTGTATTAATCGGTGTTTCCAGAACATCTAAAACTCCGCTCTCTCAATTCCTGGCGCACAAACGATTTAAAGTGGCGAATGTTCCAATTGTTCCGGAAGTGGATCCGCCGGAAGAGCTTATGATGGTTGACCCCAAAAAATGTATTGGCTTGCGCATATCCTCAGAAAAACTGAATGGAATTCGAAAAGAGCGCTTAAAAGCTCTTGGACTCGGTGACCAGGCAACTTATGCAAATGTAAGCAGGATTGAGCAGGAATTAGAATTTTTTAATGAAGTTGTTGAAAAAATAGGCTGTCCTGTCATTGATGTTTCTCACAAAGCAGTGGAGGAAACAGCTAATCAGATTATTCGTATGTGGCAAGGCAGAAATTAATAAAGTTATTCAAGAAGAACAGTAAAAATAATGCATTAAACTTCCTGATATTTTTTTACTTCATATATTAATATCTTCAAAGTCTGTCAGAAAGTAAAATGGTACATTGCAGCAAATAATATCAGACGCAAATTGTGTGAAAAGCATTCTGTACACTGCTCTAACGGAATGTTTTTCTTCTTTCAATAGTTTTATAAACAAATTAATAGAAATCTATTAAAAAATATATTATAATGGTAAATCGTATGAGCAGATTTATATAAAATGCAATTTTAATCATAATTTGCTCTAAAAAAGAAGGATTCTGTGTATCCTTTGTAGAAACTATGTTAAGGCTATTTTTTTTGAGTATAAGAAAAAAATATGTCGAATAATGAATAATAAAGCAGCACTAGTTAAAAAAGGAGGATTTTGAACAATCTCTCTAAGAAAAATTTAGAATAGTTGGTGGTAACAATGGCTAATCAAATACCCGAACCAATTATTGAAGAAGTGAAAAAATCCAATGATATTGTCGATGTCATTGGAGAGTATATTCAATTAAAAAAACAAGGTAAAAACTATTTTGGCCTGTGTCCTTTTCATGGTGAAAATACGCCTTCCTTTTCGGTCACACAAGAGAAACAGATTTTTCGCTGCTTTGGCTGCGGAAAAGGAGGAAATGTATTTTCGTTTTTGATGGAAATGGAAAATTTCACATTTTATGAGGCACTGAAACACTTGGCTGATCGCAGCGGGGTAGAATTACCGACAACATCAATTAAAAAGGAATCATCCTTGTCTGAGGAAACAGAGCAGATGCTCTCCGCGTATGAATGGCTGACAAAATTATACCATCACCTAATAAAGTACCAAAAAGATGGGAAGGATGGGTTAGAGTATCTAAAAAGCCGCGGGATTACAAAGGAGACATTGGAAGAATTCCAAATTGGTTACGCTCCTAATAAGCGTGATTTCACTGCGAAGTTTCTTACGCAGAAAGGGTATACCAAGCCGATGCTTTTAAAGAGCGGCATTTTGGCAGGGAATGACAATAATGAAGTAATTGACCGTTTTCGCGGCAGAGTAATTTTCCCTATACGGAATGCGCTTGGGCGTACTGTCGGTTTTGGCGGCAGGTCATTGACAGGTGATGGCGGTCCTAAATATTTAAATAGTTCAGAAGGTGAGCTTTTTCAAAAAAGTAAACTTTTATATAATTTTGATTTGGCAAAGCGCCACATCAGAAAAGAAAATGAAGCTATTTTAATGGAAGGTTATATGGATGTTATTTCAGCTTATCAAGCCGGCGTTAAGAATGTTGTAGCTACAATGGGAACTGCATTGACAGAAACACAGGCAAAGCTTTTGAACCGATATGTTGATACAGTGATTATTTGTTATGACGGTGATAGTGCAGGAATAGAGGCCCGTTATAAAGCATCGCTTTTACTGCGGTCGATAGGCTGTGATGTCCGAATTGCAAATTTGGACGCAAAAGAGGATCCGGACAGCTACATCCAACAACACGGCGGGGAAGCTTTCAGGGAAAGAGTTATACGGACAAGTGACAGCTATATGAGTTTCTTTATGCGCTATCAGCGCAGACACTTTAACCTGCAGGTTGAAAGTGAGCGTATTGAATATATCGAGCGTATTTTAAAGGAACTTTCCATGATTGAGAGTGCATTGGAACGGGAATATTATATTAATGAACTGCACAAGGAATTTGACTTGTCTGTAGAAACCTTGATGAGTCAGCTGACACAGTATGACAAAAGAGTTCCTGCTGCTAAGGATAATCAAAGTAATAAGAGTTATACTAATCAATATGTATCTGTAAATAAAAAAAAATTGTATCCGGCCTATGTTAATGCTGAAAAAAGAATTTTATCCTACATGCTTCAGGATGCGTATATAGCTGAAAAAGTACAATATGAACTTGGAGCAGGATTTAATGTAAATGACCATAAAATTGTGGCAACACATTTATATGCATTTTATGAAGAAGGTAATGCACCAGATATCAGTTTATTTATGGAGAGACTGTCTGATGAACATTTGAAGAATCAAGTTATTGAATTAGCTTTGTCCAGTGATGTGCAAAACAGCACAGAAGA
The DNA here is from genome assembly GCF_038004405.1 of Oceanobacillus sp. FSL W8-0428. Lineage (NCBI taxonomy): Bacteria > Bacillati > Bacillota > Bacilli > Caryophanales > Bacillaceae > Oceanobacillus > Oceanobacillus sp. FSL W8-0428. The sequence continues at coordinate 4,230,257 of NZ_JBBORB010000001.1, read as the reverse complement.
AGAAATTGATGATTATTTACGAATGATTCATCGGGAGGCTAATCAAAGTCAAACAAAAAAGACCTTAAAAGAGCAGCAAAAGAAAGCGGAGCGGGAAAATGATCCTTTAGAAGCTGCGCGTTTGGCAATGGAGCTGATTCAGCTGCAGAAGCAAGAAAAATGAAAATTAATTCAACAATTTGGAAGGAGGGGGACTCATGGCCGAGCAAAAACCTTCGCACATGAAAGAAACCGAACTAACATTAGAGCAAGCAAAAGAAAAATTAGTAGACATGGGTAAGAAGCGTGGTACGCTTGCTTATGAAGAAGTGGCTGATGGTTTATCTAATTTTGACATGGAACCCGAACAAATGGATGAATTTTATGAGTACCTGGAAGAACAGGGTGTCGATGTGCTAGGTGAGTCTGAGGATGACCCCGAAATGCAGAAAATCGCAAAAGAGGAAGAAATTAATCTTAATGACCTTAGTGTACCATTAGGGATTAAGATTAATGACCCAGTTCGTATGTATTTGAAAGAAATTGGCAGAGTAGATTTACTTTCTGCAGCAGAAGAAATTGAACTTGCTTCCCGAATTGAAGAAGGAGATATTGAGGCTAAAAGAAGATTAGCTGAAGCCAATCTCCGTCTTGTTGTCAGTATCGCAAAACGTTATGTTGGACGGGGAATGCTTTTCTTAGATTTAATTCAAGAAGGAAATATGGGTCTGATTAAAGCAGTTGAAAAGTTTGATTATCGCAAAGGCTTTAAATTCAGTACCTATGCAACCTGGTGGATTAGACAAGCAATTACACGTGCCATCGCCGACCAGGCGCGTACGATTCGTATTCCAGTTCATATGGTGGAAACCATTAATAAATTAATTCGTGTGCAGCGTTCCTTACTTCAGGATTTAGGACGGGAACCGACTCCAGAAGAGATTGGTGAGGAAATGGAGCTAAGTCCAGACAAAGTCCGGGATATTCTAAAAATTGCTCAAGAACCCGTATCTTTAGAGACGCCGATCGGGGAAGAAGATGATTCCCATTTAGGCGATTTTATCGAAGACCAGGAAGCTGTTTCTCCATCAGATCATGCTGCTTATGAGTTATTAAAAGAACAGCTGGAGGACGTATTGGATACTTTGACAGACAGAGAAGAAAATGTACTTCGTCTGCGCTTTGGATTAGATGATGGAAGAACAAGAACGCTTGAAGAAGTAGGAAAAGTATTTGGTGTAACCAGAGAACGTATCAGACAGATTGAAGCAAAAGCATTGCGTAAATTAAGACACCCGAGCCGAAGCAAACGATTGAAGGATTTTCTTGATTAAGCTTAAAATAGAACCTGGCTATCACAGGCTTTATACCTGCCAGCAGACTGGAATGTGCAAGTTAGACGTAAGTTGCTTGCATATTCCAGTTATTATGTGTATTAAGTTGTAAAAAAGCTAAAACGGCTATTTATTGAGTAGTGATTTTTAGATAAGGAAAGTCCCCTTATTATTGATAGTTATCTTTTGGTAAATAATTAAGCTAAAGATACAGGTGAACATATGAATAATCAAGAAAAAAATCAATTGATTATCCAAGAGATATTAAAATGGAAAGAAAATCGTTTATTGCCGGAAGAGCAATGTGATTTTTTACTCGCATTATATACAAAAGGCGGGGAAATTGAAATCCCGAATCAAAGTGATTTAAGAAAGCAGGATGTTTCTTTATCCATATGGAAAAAAATCCATTTTGCTTTTATTTTATTCATTTTAGTAAGCGTTATCTCTTTGGATTATTATTTCCATTCATTTTGGTATATTACGTCTGGTATTTTGAGTGTTACGTTAATTATAAATTATTTCTTTTATTCAAAAAACCGGGCGAATATTTCAAAACGGTACCGTTATTTATTTATATTTATTCAGTTTTTATATATCCTGCAGTTATCTGTCTTTATAGCTGACGCTGCCGGGTTAGGAAATTATATTAATTTTGCTATTATCTTAAATGGATGTGGCTGGATTATTTTTGGATATTTGAAAAAGCTGCCTGTATTTAAGTATGTTGGAGCTATCCTGATTATTGCTGTAATAACTTATGTCGTTTTTTTTAAATATATTGGATAAACCTTTAAAATTTTTTAGATATCGAGTAAACTAATGATAGTATTAATTTTATAATATTTGTGTTACATAAGGAGGAAGCGAAATGAAAAAGAATCCGGTTATACCATATGCTATTATTGCCGGGCTAGGGCTTATTGCAGTCATTATTATTTCAGTGATTGGTATTGATCAGAGACAAGCAATTCAAAATGCAGAAGAGAATGGTGAGGAAGCAACCGAACAAACAGAAGGGGAAGAGGGCGGAGAGTCAACCAGCGCTGACGCTGGAGAAGAAGTATTCCAAACGAATTGTTCCAGCTGTCACGGTCAAGATTTAGCAAGTGGTCCTGCGCCTGATTTAACAGAAATCGGCAGCAAGTATTCACAGGAAGAAATTGCTGAAATCGTTGAGAACGGAACCGATGCAGGTATGCCAGCCTTCCCTCAGCTTCAGGGCGATGATTTAGACGCACTTACTGAGTGGTTAAGTGAGCATCAATAATATATAATGGAAGAAATGAATGAAAGCTTTCTGATTCGTACAGAAAGCTTTTCTTATTGCAGAAATAAAGGAGAAAACGTAATGAACCAAAATATTCCGCTTTCGAACCGTTTAAAGCTGATTGCTGATTACCTGCCGCAAGGTGCTAATTTTGCAGATATCGGATCTGACCATGCGTATCTGCCTGCCTATGTCTGCCTGAGAGATAAGACAGCACGAGCTATTGCCGGAGAAGTGAACCAGGGGCCGTTAGAAAGCGCAAAAAAAACAATTCAATTGCATCAATTAAAAGAGCGGATTGATGTCCGATTAGGAGACGGTCTAGCTGTTTTAAAAGAAGGGGAAGCTCAACAAATTGTAATTGCAGGGATGGGCGGATCATTAATTACTTCCATTTTGGAAAAGAATCCGGTTATAGCTAAATCTGCTGGAAGGATTATTGCTCAGCCTAATGTCGATGCGAGAGCGGTCAGACAATGGTTGAACCAAAATGATTTTATATTGATTGCAGAGGAAATAGTGGACGAGCAAGGGCATATTTATGAAATTCTTGTTGCTGACCGTAATACGGGTGTTTCATCACCATATAACGATAATCAGCAGATAAAGGATAAACAGCTTTTATTAGGACCATATTTATTAAATGAAAAGAATAATGCTTTTATAAAAAAATGGACACTGGAGGAAGCTAATCTGAAAAGAATTATTTCTCAAATGCAACAGGCGAAGCAAGTAAATCATGAGAAAATATCTGCATTCCAAACAGAATTACACTGGATTAAGGAGGAGCTTCATCATGAAGAAACAAACACTTAAACATGCTGATTTTTTTCAAATAATGGACGGTTGGGCACCAAGAAGTCTTGCCTATCATTGGGACAATATTGGTTTACAGGTAGGACGGTTCCACGATTCAACCTCTCATATTCTGGTTACACTGGATGTTACAGAGGAAGTAGTTGATGAGGCGATCGAGAAACAGGCTAATCTGATTATTGCGCATCACCCCTTATTGTTTCAGCCTTTAAAGCAAATAAATGTTGATCATCCTAAGGGGAGGGTTGTCCAAAAACTTTTAAAGAATGATATTACTGTCTTTGCTGCGCACACCAATTTAGATGTAGCAGAAGGCGGCGTAAATGATTTATTAGGTGAAGCAGTTGGTTTGAAAAATAGGGAGCCTTTGGAAATTCTGGACCAGGAGGCACTATTTAAAATAATTGTTTTTGTTCCGGATTCTCATGTGCAGGAGTTACGTAGTGCCCTGAATGAAGGCGGAGCCGGTCAAATAGGTAATTACAGCCATTGTACCTTCCAAAGTCCCGGACAGGGCACATTTCAGCCATTAGAAGGGTCAACCCCGTATATTGGTGAGAAGAATGAGTTAGCCTATGTAGATGAGAAAAAGCTGGAAACTGTTGTGCCTAAGAGAAATCTTTCAAAGGTTATTGATGCAATTATTTCTGCTCATCCTTATGAAGAGCCTGCCTATGATATTTATCCATTGGAAAATAAAGGACAATCAGTAGGAATTGGACGCTTTGGTAGTTTAGATGAATCTGTATCGATGAAAGAATTTATTCACACCGTCAAAAAGAATTTAGATATGCCTCAAGTGCGTGTTTCTGGTAATATAGAAAAGAATGTAAAAAGAGTTGCTGTTTTAGGCGGCAGCGGAGAGAAATATGTCAGTCATGCACTCAGGAAAAAAGCAGATGTTTATATTACAGGAGATATGACATTTCACGCTGCTCAAGATGCGGAGCAGATGGGGCTGACAGTTATCGATGCCGGGCACTATATCGAGAAGATTATGAAAACAGCAACACAGAATAAGCTGATACAGGAAATTCCTGCATTCCAGTCGAAGGTTTATGTATCTGAAGTAAATACAGATCCGTTCGTATTTGTATAAAAGAGGAAGTTCTAAAAATAGATTACAAGGAGGGAAACAAATGGAAAAAACATTTGCAGAATTATCCCTGGATAGCACGATGCAAAATATTATTCAAGAGCTGGAATTTAGAAAACCGACAGAGATTCAGGAACGAGTGATTCCTTCTATTCTGGATGGCAAAAGTGTTATTGGCCAATCCAGAACAGGTTCAGGTAAATCCCACGCTTTTTTATTACCATTGTTTCAAAACCTGGATGAAAATCAAAAAAAAGTCCAGTTTGTTATTACTGCACCAACGAGAGAGCTGGCAACACAGCTGTATAACGAAGTAAGAAAAATCATTACTATTGCTGATAAGACGGAAAAATGGACAGCAAAGCTGCTTGTTGGCGGCACAGATAAACAAAAAGTGGTTGAAAAATTAAAAACGCCCCCAATGATTGTGGTAGGTACTCCTGGAAGAATATTAGATTTAGTAAAGGATGGAGCATTGTCTATATATAGCGCGGAAACCTTTGTTATTGATGAGGCAGACTTAATGCTTGATCTAGGCTTTATTGAGGAAGTTGATCAATTATTAGTACGCTCGAAACAGGAAATACAGCTGCTTGTTTTCTCAGCAACAATTCCTCAAAGACTGCAGCATTTCTTCAAAAAATATTTGAGAAATCCAGAGTATATTAAAATAGAAGAGCATTTTTCTCCAGAGACAATGGAGCATCGTCTGATTCGGAAGAAACATCGCGATGAGGCAAAGGTTATTTGGGAAATTTCTCAGACGATTCATCCTTATTTAGCGCTGATTTTTACCAATGGCAAGCAACAAGCAAATGAATTAGCAGAGGTGCTTGAGGGATACGGGTTATCTGCTGGTGTCATTCATGGCGGTTTAACTCCAAGAGAAAGAAAACGTGTCCTGAAAGAGATACAGCAGCTGCGTTATCAATATGTAGTTGCAACTGATCTGGCTTCACGGGGAATCGATATCAAGGGAGTAAGTCATGTCATTAATGCACAGCTTCCAAAAGAAGAGCATTTCTATATTCATCGTGTCGGCAGAACAGCCCGTGCCGGCTTAGAGGGGACAGCTATCAGTATATATACAGAAAATGATGCCCCTTTAATTGAAAAATTGGAACAAAAAGGCTTGGAATTCTCTTATGTAGAGGTGAAGCAGGGAGAATGGATAGAGGATAAATCCTGGAATGCGAGACAGCGCCGTAAAACCGAAGATACAAGTACAGATCGGGAAGCCTGGAAGCAGGTAAGAAAAGCTAAGAAAGTAAAACCGGGTTACAAGAAAAAGCAGAAGCAGCAGCAACAGCAAATTAAAAGACAACTGACAAAAGAACAAAGAAGGAAAAAGCGTTAGGAGGAATAAATATGGTGAAAATAGGTTCTCATGTTTCTATGAATGGTAAAAAAATGTTATTAGGCTCCAGTGAAGAGGCTGCTTCATACGGTGCAAATACATTTATGATCTATACAGGTGCACCGCAGAACACAAGAAGAAAGCCTATTGAAGAATTAAATATCGAAGCAGGCTTGGCGCATATGGAGTCCAATGGAATATCTGATATCGTTGTTCATGCGCCATACATTATTAACATTGGTAACACCGTGAAGCCAGAGACATTTGAATTGGGTGTTAATTTTCTGCGGAGTGAAATCGAGCGTACAGAGGCTCTGGGGGCGAAACAAATTGTTCTTCACCCAGGAGCTCATGTCGGTGAAGGCCCAGACAAAGGCATCCCTAAAATTATTGAAGGATTAAATGAAGTGCTTGAACAAAAAAATGATGTTCAAATTGCTCTAGAAACAATGGCTGGAAAAGGCTCTGAAATGGGACGTACATTTGAGGAGCTGGCTGAAATTATTAATGGTGTGACGCATAATGAACACCTTTCTATTTGTATGGATACCTGTCATATTCACGATGCAGGCTATGATGTTGTAAATGATTTCGATGGTGTATTGAACACTTTTGATAAAATTGTCGGTTTAGACCGGCTGAAAGTTGTGCATGTAAATGACAGTAAAAATGACCGTGGGGCACATAAAGACCGTCACGAAAACATCGGTTTTGGTTATATCGGATTTGATGCGCTTCACAAAGTTGTTCATCATCCACAGCTTAGTAACCTGCCTAAAATTCTTGAGACACCATATGTAGGCACAGATAAGAAAAATAAGAAAGCACCATATAAACATGAAATAGCTATGCTGCGTGAAGGAAATTTCCAAGAGAATTTAAAAGAAATAATTATGGAAGGCAAATAAATGTCTCTATAAATACAAAAAAGATGAGCAAATTAAAAATTGCTCATCTTTTTTGGTGTTTTTAAAATAAATGCTCCAGACCATATGATTTAATAACCTCATCCATTAACTGCTGTGTCGCCAGTGCTGTTTTTTGATCCGTAATTTTCGCGAGTTCTGCCATAAAGCGGTCACGATCTGCCTGATCAAATGGATTTGGAGAAGAAACTCTTAAGTAGTTCACTATCTGATCAGCTTGTGCAGGTGTTATGGAGAAGCCATATTGGCTGCTGTAGTGTAAGATTTCACCTGAGGTTAATTTACGAAGTTTATTTTTTATCATTTCTTTTATAAAAAAAGACATAATACCGCTCCCTTTGTAGATGTATTATTCACCTTATGTTCATCCATCATGTAAATATATGCAAAGAACAAAATAATTATACCATTCTTTTCTTGCAATGCCGTATGATACCTGTTTGAAATGATTTAAATTCCGTAAACTAACCATATAAATCTAAAAGCGTATGTTCAAGAAATTCATTTTTTGTTGAACTCTTTGAACATCCTCTAAAAGTAAGGAGTTTATTTCATGAATGATAAAAATCAGGACAACAATGTCCAAGATGCACCAAATCATGGGCAAGGCCCAGAGCATGAGCATATAAATAATAAATTAGACAGTAAAAGAATGGAGGAGTTTTCAGCGGAGCTTACCGATTCTGAATTGCCGGATTTTGAAGAAGAAAAGGGCTTTAACCCAGGTACCTTGTATGGTTGGGGGAGTATTATTTTGGCTGTTATTTCTTTCTTTACCTGGCCGGTTATTCTTGGAGCTGCCAGTATTGTATTTGGCTTTGTAGCGAGAAGCAGAGGAACAAATACACTTGGTATCATAGGTATTATAGCTGGAATTCTTTCACTAATTTCTGCGTTTTTCTTTATTCCATTTCTTTCTTAGGCTGAATTTCAGCCTTTTTTTATTTTTCTTGAAACAGTGGAAAGTAATATATTTCATGTACTTGAATTTCAATTGGTGAAGTATTTGGATTTAATGATTCAAAAGCTTCCAAAATAATATCGACTGCAACGGTATACCCAGATGCAGTTTGAATTTCTTCTGTAATGCTCAATACGGTATCTCCCGGCTTTACTTTGACAGGAACCGCCTCAAACGGCGGCAATTCTGAATCAGTTTTATTTGAAAGGGAGATTCCGCTGCCAGAATGAGCTAAGTCTTGAAAAATACTTACAGCAACTAATATAATAAGAGTAATCAGGGAAATTCTACGTAAAAAACCCATAAAAAAATCTCCTTTTATGAAACTAATTATTTCATTCATACGTACATATAGTAATAGGACAATGAGAGGGTGTGAAGCGTATGGACATAGTTGAATTACAATGGATTGGATTCCTGGCTTTATTTTTCGGAACTTTATTTATATTAGGAGAAATATTCGTAAATATGCGTGGTATTTTTGGTGTATTGGGCTTAGGATTTATTACAGTTTATTTTACTGTGTATACGGAAACCAATTCGGTCTTACTGATGTTTATTATATACTTTTTAGGAATATTACTGATTATTATTGATGGGAAAGTAATTAATGATGGAACGCTGGCGACAATAGGACTGGTTTTAATGATAGTTGCTGTTGCAATGCCTCAGCCGACTTTTGCAAATGGTCTCTATGCAGTAATCAGCATCATTGTTGGTGCTTTTTCCTCCTTAGTATTCTTAAAGGTATTTAAACGGAGGGAGATGTGGACCAAAATTGCCTTAGTCGATCGACTTACAAAAGAAGAGGGCTACAGCTCGCTCAGTGCAGAATATGAAGCTCTATTAGGAGAAGAAGGAATGGCACTGACAGACTTTAGGCCATCCGGCACAATTGAAGTAAATAAAAAACACTACAGTGCCGTATCCGGAGGACGCTGGATTAAAAAGGGTACACCAATTAAAGTAGTTGCAGTAGACGGCACGAGTGTTCGTGTAGAAGAGCTGCAAGAAGATTGATTTATATAGAAATCCCTGAAGAAGGATTCACTTCATAAAAATGGAGGTGAATCCTTTATTTGTATGCATTTATTTCTAATATTATACATATTTTCATGAGAAAAACAAAAACTAAGCATCCCTTTCTCTTTGAATGTAAACAAATATTAAATCTATGTAAATTTTTCTTAATACATGTTTACATTCTCTTTAGAATCATCAATAATGAATGAGGCGCAAATTTCTACAAAAGTTTACATAAGAGGTAGAAGGGATGAAGTTTACGTGGATATCGATGTTCAGAAGTTAATTATTGAATTTATTGGAGGAATTGGTATATTCCTTATGGGGATTAAAATGATGGGAGACGGCCTCCAAAAATCTGCAGGGGACCGATTGCGGGATATTTTAGACCGGTTTACTAGCAACCCATTTTTGGGTGTACTTGCCGGTATTCTTGTAACGGTACTTATTCAAAGCAGTTCAGGAACTACAGTTTTGACTGTAGGACTTGTAAATGCAGGATTTATGACACTTAGACAGGCTATTGGTGTTATTATGGGTGCCAATATCGGTACTACTGCTACAGCATTTATTATCGGAATTGATATTGGAGAATATTCGTTACTTATTTTAGCACTTGGTGCCTTTACAATCTTTTTCTTTAAAAAGCAAAGGATTATAGCTGTAGGACAGGCATTATTTGGATTTGGTTCTTTATTCTTTGGACTCGAATTAATGAGTAGTGGAATGACACCGCTCCGTTCTTTAGATGCATTTCATGAACTGACGGTTACAATGAGTGATACGCCAATCCTGGGGGTTGTAATTGGTACAGTCTTTACTGTAATCGTACAGAGCTCAACAGCAACCATCGGTATTTTGCAGGGGTTATTTGCACAGGGTGCTATCGAGTTAGATGCAGCTATTCCAGTATTGTTTGGTGATAATATCGGTACAACGATTACAGCGGTTATAGCTAGTATTGGAACTTCTGTTGCCGCCAAACGTGCTGCATATACACATGTAACTTTTAACTTGATTGGTGCAGTTATCTTTATGATACTTCTGTTTCCATTTACAAATTTTGTGAGTTATTTAGAGACGGCATTAAATCTTAATAAGGAAATGACGATTGCTTTTGCCCATGGCAGTTATAATGTAGCAAATACCATTATTCAGTTTCCATTCATTGGCTTCTTAGCATGGTTGATTACTAAACTTGTGCCTGGGGATGATGTTGTTATTGAGTATAAGCCAAAGCATTTAGATTCCATTTTTCTTCAGCAGTCTTCTTCACTGGCGCTTGCCCAGGCTAAATTGGAAGTGGTCCGTATGGGGAAATATGCGTATCAGGGATTAGAAGAAACGCATAATTATATCACTACACAAAATCCAAAGAGTTCAGAGATGGCTCTGCAAATTGAGGGAGCACTAAATAACCTCGACCGTAAGATTACAGAGTATTTAGTGGATATTGCTTCTACCAACTTAACAGAACCTGAGAGTGTAGAGCATACCGGATTAATGAGCACTATCCGTGATATTGAACGGATCGGCGACCATTTTGAAAATGTTGTTGAGTTGGTTGACTATAAAATGTCAAATAAAGTTTCGCTGACGGAGCAAGCTATTGAAGACTTAAACAAAATGTTCGATTTAACTTATATGACAGTTAAGCAGGCTGTGGAATCCTTAGAAACGAATGATAAGGAAGCTGCTTTAGAAGTTATACAAAAAGAAGACCAAATTGACAAAATGGAACGTAAATTCCGTAAAAATCATATCATTCGAATGAATGAGGGGATTTGTAATGGAACAGCAGGTATCGTTTTTGTAGATGTTTTAAGTAATTTAGAAAGAATTGGTGATCATGCTGTAAATATTGCACAAAATGTTTTAGAAGAGCATTAATTATTAATTTGTATAAAAGACTCTGTCTGTTTATTTTTCAGGCAGAGTCTTTGTTAAATGAATGAATTTAATGGAATTCATACGAAAAGCAGCTTAATTTACTATTAACTAAAAGAAATTATATAAGTTTTAAAAGTTTTTGTTGAAATATGTTATATTACGTGCTATTATAATTCTTGCAGTCAACTTCTGATAAAAACTTTTGCAACACCGCAAAAAAAGTTGTTGACATAATCTACATAACATGATAAATTATATTTTGTTGCTAATTAAAAAACATTATTCCACAGTAGCTCAGTGGTAGAGCAATCGGCTGTTAACCGATCGGTCGTAGGTTCGAATCCTACCTGTGGAGCCATGGCGGTGTAGCTCAGCTGGCGAGAGCGTACGGTTCATACCCGTGAGGTCGGGGGTTCGATCCCCTCCGCCGCTACCAAAAAAATACATAAACTACTATTACATGGCGGTCGTGGCGAAGTGGTTAACGCACCGGATTGTGGCTCCGGCATACGTGGGTTCGATCCCCACCGGTCGCCCCATTAAAAATAGTGAAAGGACCCTTAGCTCAGTTGGTTAGAGCTATCGGCTCATAACCGATCGGTCGCAGGTTCGAGTCCTGCAGGGTCCACCATTTATTCTGCCGGGAGGTATACCCAAGTCTGGCTGAAGGGATCGGTCTTGAAAACCGACAGGCGGGTCAAACCGCGCGGGGGTTCGAATCCCTCTACCTCCTCCATACATATATTATAAAAGAATAATGCAGAGCTTTTCTATGGAAGTTCATCTTTTTGGCTTGGTAGCTCAGTCGGTAGAGCAGAGGACTGAAAATCCTTGTGTCGGCGGTTCGATTCCGTCCCGAGCCATCTTTAAAAACAAGCTTAAGGCTTGTTTTTTTATGCTCCTTTTTAATCCTCTTGTTTCCTTTGTTGAAATAGGTATTGCCTAAGATTGTGAAGAAAATCCGGTTAGATAATAACAGTTCTTTAAGGCAAAAAAGTTTCTTTAAATCAAAAATAGAAATAATCTATTTTTAAAATTGGGCTCTATACTGAATGTGGTGGTGCCCTCCGTTCCATCGCCAGATGGAACGGAGACAAAAAAATACACTCTATTTCCTCTCTCTGGTAACCTTGAGTTGTCGAGACAAAAGGAATGGGAGAGGAAAAGAGTGCATCATCATTTTATCACAGAGTTGTTAGGAATTAAAGATACGCATGTAGATGTGTGGGATATCAGAGAAGAAGAAAGTTATTTTATTGCAGAATTATTCACGAAACAGCGTATGCAGAAATGTCCTTTTTGCCGTAAAAGAACCAAGCGGATACATGGCTATCGTTGGCAAAGCATTCAAGGACCAGCGTTTACAACCAAGGAAGTTCATCTTTCCCTGCGAAAACGACGTTATATTTGCACGTCGTGTCATCACACATTTTATGAGCGTCTACAAATGATTCATCGGTATCAACGTTGTATGGCGAGTGTGCAAACGACAGCGATGATGCATGCAGCGGTGAGTTCCTTTCGTACAGCGGCGCTAGTAACCGGAGTAACAGTGAATCGTGTCTTACGGTGGTTTGATCAGAAGGAGTTAACTACCAGCAAAGTGTTGCCGCGAGTCATTGCGATCGATGAGTTTAAAGGTGACGCGGATGGAGAGAGGTTTCAATTGAATGTGGTCGATGTGGAGAACCGAAGAATTATCGATATCTTGCCAAATCGAAAAGTGGAAACCATTGAAGCGTACTTAAAGTCCTGTGATACAGGTAAAGTAGAAATGGTAGTAATGGATTTATCTCAAGCGTTTAAACAAGCAATTCGAAAAGCACTGGGAAATCCTCTGATTATCGCTGACCGTTTTCACTTTATGCGTCAGGCCTATTGGGCTCTAGATGAGGTCCGCCGTGAAGTTCAAAAGGAGCTGCCCAAGAAAGATCGAATTCGAATGAAACGTTCCAAAAAACTTCTGTGGAAATCATGGACAACCTGTTCAGATGATCAGAAGAAGAAAGTCGAGCAATTATTAAGGATAGATCCCCGCTTAAAGGAAGCTTATGGTTTAAAGCATGAATTGGATACGTGGTTTAAGGAAAGTGATGCGCACAACGCAACTGCTGGATTAGAAGCGTGCCTGGAGAAGTTGAATGCATCCGCGTTAGAGGGATTTCATCGTGTCGCACGTACATTTAAAAGATGGCAACAAGAAATTCTGCATTCTTTTATGTATCCCTTTAATAATGGCTACATAGAAGGCGTTAATAATACGATTAAAGTATTAAAAAGATTATCTTATGGGATTAAACAGTTTGATCGAATGAGAAAGAAAATTCTATGGCAACAAGAGGTAAAGCTTGTCTTAAAGCAAGCTTATAAATAAAGAGGTGGAGGAATGATATTCCACCACCACATTTGACATAGAACCATTAAAAAACATTATTCCACAGTAGCTCAGTGGTAGAGCAATCGGCTGTTAACCGATCGGTCGTAGGTTCGAATCCTACCTGTGGAGCCATGGCGGTGTAGCTCAGCTGGCGAGAGCGTACGGTTCATACCCGTGAGGTCGGGGGTTCGATCCCCTCCGCCGCTACCAAAAAAATACATAAACTACTATTACATGGCGGTCGTGGCGAAGTGGTTAACGCACCGGATTGTGGCTCCGGCATACGTGGGTTCGATCCCCACCGGTCGCCCCATTAAAAATAGTGAAAGGACCCTTAGCTCAGTTGGTTAGAGCTATCGGCTCATAACCGATCGGTCGCAGGTTCGAGTCCTGCAGGGTCCACCATTTATTCTGCCGGGAGGTATACCCAAGTCTGGCTGAAGGGATCGGTCTTGAAAACCGACAGGCGGGTCAAACCGCGCGGGGGTTCGAATCCCTCTACCTCCTCCATACATATATTATAAAAGAATAATGCAGAGCTTTTCTATGGAAGTTCATCTTTTTGGCTTGGTAGCTCAGTCGGTAGAGCAGAGGACTGAAAATCCTTGTGTCGGCGGTTCGATTCCGTCCCGAGCCATCTTTAAAAACAAGCTTAAGGCTTGTTTTTTTATGCTCCTTTTTAATCCTCTTGTTTCCTTTGTTGAAATAGGTATTGCCTAAGATTGTGAAGAAAATCCGGTTAGATAATAACAGTTCTTTAAGGCAAAAAAGTTTCTTTAAATCAAAAATAGAAATAATCTATTTTTAAAATTGTTGTTTTATAAGGAATTGACGATAGAGGTGAGTGCAAAATATTTGCAAGAAATACTTTCCTTTGATACCTTAATAAGTGAAGAGCTTAAAAAAACATCATTTATTTAGAGGAGGAGTTACACATGGCAAAATTTGAATTACCAGAATTACCTTATGCATACGATGCATTAGAACCAACTATCGATAAAGAAACAATGAATATTCACCATACGAAGCATCACAACACCTACGTTACAAAATTAAATGATGCACTAGACGGACATGAAGATCTGCAAAATAAATCCGTAGAAGAGCTTGTCAGCGATTTAAACGCGGTTCCTGAAGACATCCGCACAGCAGTACGCAACAATGGCGGTGGACATGCTAACCATAGCTTTTTCTGGAAGACACTGTCACCAAATGGCGGCGGAGAACCTGCAGGAGAGCTGGCTGATAAAATCAACAGCAAATTCGGTTCTTTAGACAAATTTAAAGAAGAATTTGCAGCTGCAGCAGCAGGACGCTTTGGTTCTGGCTGGGCATGGCTGGTATTAAATAATGGCGAGCTTGAAATCACAAGCACACCAAACCAGGATTCACCATTAACAGAAGGCAAAACACCATTATTAGGATTGGATGTATGGGAGCATGCATACTATCTTAAATATCAAAATAAACGCCCGGAATACATTTCAGCATTCTGGAATGTAGTAAACTGGGATCAAGTAGCTAACAATTACGAAGCTGCGAAATAATAAATAATTACAAAAAGCTTGCAGAAATTTAAACTTCTGCAAGCTTTTTGTATAGATACGATTCCTTCGCTAAAAATAAAAGGAGAAGGAGTCGTTTTCTTATGCAATTACATCAGCAATATAGAAGATACAAAAACCAAAAAGATGAATACAGGGACTTGTGGATGCTACTGTTGATTGGAGTTTTATATGCAGCCGGGATCTTTTTATCAAATACTTTTGTAAATGTGTACTTATGGAAGCAATCCGGCGACTTTTTTGTGATTGCTAACTATCATTTAGCGAGCTATGTATTTCAAGCATTGTCGTTTATTTATGCAGGGAAATTATCGAAAAAAATAGATCGTATCATTATATTAAGAATCGGGATACTTTTCTTATGTTTCTTTTTCTTATTTGTTCTTTGGATTGGTGAGCTTGCAGCATATTATAATTTTATTCTCGGCTGTTTATTGGGAATAGGTTATGGTTTTTTCTGGCTGGCTTATTACCTGCTGACTTTTGAAATTACAGAACCAGATACGAGAGATTGGTTTAATGGTATTTCAGGCACACTAACGTCATTTGCAGGGATGATTGGGCCATTACTTGCTGGGTGGATGATTTCAAAAATGGCTGGTGATGTTGGTTATACTGCTATTTTTATTATTTCCTTAAGCTTATTCATTGCGGCAATTGTAGCCAGCTTTTTCATCATACGTAAGGGGAGCAGAGGGAGCTTTGCTTTAGCTGCTGTTATAAATGAAAGAAAGAGAAATAAAAATTGGAAGCGTATTTTACATGCTCATTTTTTCCAGGGGCTAAGGGAAGGGATATATGGTTTTTATATTACCATTTGGATTTTCCTTGTTACAAACAGTGAGCTTGTGTTAGGAGTTTTTAATTTATTTCTTTCAGGCTTATCGATCGTCTTTTATTTTGTCGCCTTAAAATGGATTAAGCCGTCTTTAAGAAAAAAAGCAATTTTGTTTGGCGGCATTCTGCTGTTCACCTCTATCTTTATTATTATTTTTGAAATGAGCCTTTTCTGGTTAATTATATATGCAGTAATTATTGGAATTGCATTTCCCATTTTAACTGTACCGTATGAATCACTTACCTATGATGTGATTGGCAGAGCCCGTATGGTAGAAGAAAGACGGGTGGAGTACATTGTTGTCCGGGAAATTTATTTAAACTTAGGCAGAATCGTTTCGATTATGGTATTTATATTCGGGATGTTTCTATTTCCGCATGATATGATTATTCCAATATTACTGATTATTTTTGGTGCAGGGCATGCGATTATTTATTTTTGTATCCGAAATATTTTTATCGGGCCAACAAAAAAACAAAAAATAGCATTAAAAGAAGATTTCACGGACGAAAAAAGTCGTTAAGTGTGGTAGAATCAAACAGTAGTATTGATAACTGAAATGTTTAAAAAGATACGTCTATAATTTAAATTTTTTTTGCTTTTTAAACAAATCATAGAATTAATGCCATATAAGGCCAAAATATATGTAAAGGGGGAGCAAAGTGGTAGACAAGAAGAAAAAGAAAAAACGGGCCCAGCTTCCGGTTCGTATGAATATCCTTTTCTTTGCCATCTTCTTATTATTTTCTGCACTCATACTTCAGTTAGGTGTTGTTCAAATTTTAAACGGGGAATCTTATCAGGAAGAAATTGAAAGAACGAATTTAGACACGACAAGTGTACCGGTGCCCCGTGGAAAAATATATGACAGGAATGGGAATATCATAGTAGATAATGAAGCCATGTATTCCATTACTTATACGCCCCCCAAAGGTGTTCAGGCAAAGGATCGCTTGAAGGTGGCTGAAACCTTAGTTAATTTCATCGATATGAGTGATAAGAAAAAAATCGATCGAATAACTGACAGAGATAAAAGAGAGTATTATTTATTACTTCATCAAGAGGAAATAGAAGAACGATTAGAAGAAGTTGATACAGAGGAGATGGATGCTTCCGAGGAATACGCTGCCACATTGGATTTAATTACCGATGAAGAAATTGCAGATTTTTCCGATGAAGAATTAGAAATTATCGCTACAAAAAAAGAACTGGATAAAGCATATGCACTGACCCCGCAGGTAGTGAAAAATGAGGGCGTAACAGCAGAGGAATATGCTGCTGTAGCTGAGCATCTGGATGAGCTTCCCGGAATCAATGCCACAACAGATTGGAATCGTGTTTATCCGAATGGAGATACGTTATCGACTATTTTAGGGAGAATTTCCACTCAGGAGCAGGGAATTCCCGCAGAGGACTTGAGCGCTTATTTGACAAAGGGTTACAGCCGAAATGACCGGGTCGGCAGAAGTGGACTGGAAGAGCAATATGAAGACTTTCTGCGCGGCCGTAAAGAGCAGATTCAGTATACGACACGTCAGAATGGGACAATTATCGGCTCCGAGACCATTGTTGAAGGAGAACGGGGCAAAGATTTAGTTTTAACAACAGACTTAGAATTCCAGCAGGAAGTTGACAAAATTGTCTTAGAGGAGCTGAAAGCAGCGAAAGCAAAGAATCCTTATGACAACCGGTATCTAACAAATGCGTATGCTGTTGTAATGAATCCGAAAACAGGAGAACTTCTTGCTGTTTCCGGTGTGAATTATGATAAGGAAAAAAATGAATATAATAATGCTTCCTACATGGCTTTATCTAATGCAACAGAACCCGGCTCCAGTATTAAAGGGGCAACTATACTTGCCGGATATGATGCGGAGGTTATTTCACCTGGAACAACTTTCTATGATGCACCAATAACATTGGCAGGAGGCTTAACAAAAAAATCTGTATCATCTATGGGAAGTGTAGATGACCTGAATGCATTAAAGCGGTCTTCCAACGTTTATATGTTCTATGTTGCCCTGCGTCTGGGTGGAGATTACCGTCATCCATTGCCTAATAATGCCACATTAAATATAAATAAGGCTGAGACATTGCAGACCCTGCAAAATTATTTCAATCAATTTGGCTTAGGGGCATCGACAGGAATAGATTTTCCAGATGAAAGTACCGGAGTAAGAGGTCAGACACCAGAAAACCCAGGTAATATTCTTGACTTCGCAATCGGTCAGTATGATACGTATACCACCCTGCAGCTCGCACAATATGTATCCACCATTGCCAACGACGGTTACCGTGTCCAGCCGCACTTTTTAAAAGAAGCTCGTGATCCCATTGCCTCTTTAGACGAGCTTGGACCATTGTATTATACAAAAAATACAACGGTAATGAACCGGATTAATATGACAAATGATGAAATCAGCCGTGTGCAGGAGGGCTTCCGCCGTGTATTTCAAGAAAATGGAGGAACAGGATACAGTTATTTTGGTAAAAAATCATATAATCCAGCTGGGAAAACAGGTACAGCTCAGACTTCTGTTTATGAAAATGGACAGAAACTGGCTGATCTCAATAACCTGACAATGGTTGGTTATGCGCCGTTTGATGACCCTGAAGTTGCCTTTGCAGTTGTTGTACCGAGTGTAGGAATAGGTGCAGGGGACGGGGTTAATGGTAAAATTGCTTCGAGGATTTTAGATGCCTACTTTGATATTAAAGAGGATCATGATGAAGAAGCAGCTGATTCTTCTGATGAATAGCGAAAAAGACGCATAGGAGACTTTCACCCTTTAATTTGGGTGAGAGTTTTTTATGTACAAGCTTTATTTATTGTATTGTAATTGACTATGGGGCTTCTGCAGATTGAAGTTGTCTTTCAAACAAAAAATGAGCAGCTCTAGATTGAGCAACTCATTTTTTTATTAAATCATATTTATTCTGAGTAGGTAGTAATAATGTCACCAATTTCATCGAAAGACATTTCGCTGTCCACTTCATAAGTTCCAGGCTTTACGCTGCCGCTTAAATCATTGTCTTCCAAGAAATCATTAAAATCTCTTGCATCATCAATAATCCCGGCATCTTCTAAAGCATCACTGATGTTAGAAGGGGGCGCACCATTTTCTAATGTAATTTCAACGTCAATTACATCTGAGTCTTCGGAGGATTCTTCATCTTCATTACCTTCATCATTATTGTCTTCCTCGTCTGCATTTTCGTTGCCTTCTTCGTCATTACTATTTTCATCATTGTTGTCTTCATTTTCATCAGAATCATTGTTTGAATCTGATTCATTATCGGCTTCAGAGTCATCTTCTGCATTTCCATCAGAATCAACCTCGTCAGCTGCTTCTCTATTCACGCTATATGCAATATATTCGTCTTGTGTTAATACAGCATACCCTTGATTTTCCAGTGCAGAAATCAATTCATCCGGTTCCATATCCTCGAGGCTGCCCGAGGATTGATTACCAAATATATATATAGCGAGAAGCAGGAGACCGCTTGTCAACAAACCGACAGCAAACGCTCTAACATGTTGTTTCATGATAATACTCCTCTAATTATTATTTTTAAGATCAGACGGTGCTGCTTCATCAGATATGTTTTGAGGCAATAATTCTTCTTCTAAAACAGAAACCTTCTTCTTTAACTGGTATGTATCTTGCATCGTAGTAATGGACAATTGTTCTAGCTGGCTTTCGACTTCTTCCAGACGGTCGTTAATAAAGAATGATAGAATAAATAGAACAACCCCAATGACGACAACTGCCAAAATGGCAAATAGCATTTTTATTTCCCTCCCTTTATGAGGATGTTCAAAAAGTCCCCAAATGATAAGCTGCGAATCTCTGCGTTGACGCGTTTTTTACGATACTCACGTATTAAAAAGCATAGAAGAACTTCTGTTAAAATCGTCCACGTCCTGTGGACAACACAGAAGTCACCACATCCTGTGGAAGTCCGTTCGTAAAAACCACGTCGTCTTGATCTTCTTGCTTCTAATTTAGAAACTTTTTGAACACGCACTTTATGTATCATTTATAGTTATACCATAAATTAAAAGAAGTGACTATGCTAAAAGCACGATAAATCATGACAGGGAGTTGCTTTAACCCTGATAAAACATGGGGCGAAAAGTTTTATCATGTTTTTGGTATAATCCTTCTTGATAAATAGATGAAACTTTGATAATATAATTAAAGTCTGTACAGTTATGTAAAAAGGCAAGTTGAAAAGTTTGGAGGGATAGATATGCGCGTAAATATAACGTTAGCTTGCACGGAAACAGGAGATCGTAATTATATTTCTACAAAAAACAAACGTACAAATCCTGAGCGTATTGAGCTTATGAAATACTCACCACGTCTTAAAAAACATACCCTACACCGTGAAACAAAATAAGCAATCATGAAAACTCTTATCTGATGTTAGTTGGATAAGAGTTTTTTTGCAGACAGAGGTGAAATATGATATGTCAGAAAAAAAGATATTACGGCAAAAAATGCTGAAAGAACTGAGTCTTTTGTCGAAGCTGGATCGAAAAAAAGTGGAAACAGGACAGCAGAAGCAATTATTTACAACTCCAGCATTTCAAAATGCCAGAACGATAGGAATTACTATTTCCACAGAAATAGAATGGGATACATATACAATCATTGAAAAGGCCTGGAGAGAAGGAAAGATAATAGCCTCACCGAAATGTGTGGTAAAAACGAGAGAAATGTACTACTATGCCTGGAATCATCAAAAACAAATTCAGACAGGTTACGCAGGTATAAAAGAACCGATCCCCCAAAAAACAAAGCGGATTCTACATTCAGATATCGATTTATTGATTGTGCCAGGAGTGGTTTTTGACACGGATGGTTATCGTATTGGCTATGGCGGCGGATATTATGACAGAATGCTTGCTGATTATTCAGGAGCGACAATCTCGCTTTGCAGTGAACGGCAATTAATCCAGCAAATTCCCCGGGAAAGCTATGATCTGTCTGTAGAACAGATTATTACAGAAGAACGTACCATAGATACGGCCAGACAGAATAGCTAATCTTTAATGTATAAGATTTCTCCCTTCGTTGAAAATAATTGATGTAGAAGAGTCTCTAATCACATCAATTATTAAAAGGGAGGTAAGAAAGATGATGCGCATGTTCTTTACAGCAGCGATGGTTATATCCATTATTTTTATACTTATGAAATGGAAGTACCGGATTTTAAACGGCTTCTTAAATTGGAAGCAGGGAAGAAAGTATTTAGTTCCAATTATTGCAAACATTATTTTATGGAAAAAGAAAAAGGAAGCGGTTTAAATTATCTATATGCATTATAAAAGACACTGCTTATAATAAAATATTCCCTCTTTGCCGGCAAATATAAAAAGAAAACATAAAGCGACGAACTTAATAGGGCGAGTAACCGCAGCCCCAGTTCAAGCTTCATCAATTTTTATGAGACGGGCAGTTGCAATTCTGGACAATGAGCAAATAAAATATCCTGCTGGCGGCTCTTCCGTTTGATCATAGTTGCGCATAATTAGAAACATTTGGTATGCTTCAAAGAGGGGAGGTTGATTTATGGACGTACATATGCAATATAGAGCGTATGAGCTGGTGAGGAAATTGACAGAGCAAGGGTTCCGGATTATTGCAGGAGACTATAAAACGGATGAAGTCTGGATGGAACGGAAAGCAGGCGGAAAATCTGATATTATTCGTGTAAAACCGCAAACCTTTGATTGGTCTAACCAATTACGGCAGGATTCGCAGACTGCTTATCAGCAAATGCAGCGGATAAGGCAAGCTATCGCAAGTGTTAATGCT
Source organism: Oceanobacillus sp. FSL W8-0428 (assembly GCF_038004405.1). Taxonomy (NCBI): domain Bacteria; kingdom Bacillati; phylum Bacillota; class Bacilli; order Caryophanales; family Bacillaceae; genus Oceanobacillus; species Oceanobacillus sp. FSL W8-0428. Next base: position 4,209,000 of record NZ_JBBORB010000001.1, on the reverse strand, counting down.
GAACTATATTTAATATACATAGCTGAAGAACATCCGGTTGATGAATGGGAAGAATTGAAAAAACCGTTTGGTGAAGGAAATAAAAAATCGCCAAGAATGCACATATATTATCTGGATAGAGAAGATGAAGAAAGTGAAATCAATCTCTTAAGTCAGGATTTAAATATTTCATTGAGCGGTGAAGACAAAAGAAATTTAGATGATACGGAAAAAGAGGCAACAGCAAATCATATGAAAAATACGCTGTTCCAAAAAATCCAAGAAGAGCAAGAGAACCGTAAGAAAATATTTTCATTTTCCACTCCGCTGTTTACTTACATATTAATCGCTTTAAATATAGTTATTTTTATTCTTCAAATCACAAGAGGGAATATAGAAAATACACAGCACTTAATTGATATGGGAGCAAACTTTAACCTTCTTGTCATGGAGGGAGAGTGGTGGAGATTTTTCAGCTCGATGTTTTTACATCTTAACTTTCTCCATCTGATTATGAATATGCTTGCTCTGTATTATCTGGGAACTGCGATTGAACGGATATTCGGGAGAACCCGTTTTCTTTTTATCTATTTTCTTGGCGGGCTGGCAGGTTCCATAGCAAGCTTTGCTACCTCCATTAATGTATCAGTAGGGGCATCAGGTGCTATATTTGCATTGTTTGGTGCGCTTCTTTTATTCGGGCTTATCTATAAGCAAATATTCTTTCAAACAATGGGTATGAATATTATTCTTATTTTAGGAGTAAATCTTCTGCTCGGATTCACTGTTCCAGAAATCGATATGGGAGCACATCTTGGCGGATTAGCCGGCGGATTTTTAATTGCTGCAGCTGTTTATGTGCCAAATAAAAAAAATCAAAAGAATCAGCTGCTGGGACTTATCGGTTTTATCATTCTCAGTATCGGATTATTCATCTATGGATGGTCATTTAATTCATCATCTCCAGAAATGAAATTAATTGAAGCAGAAACACTCATAGAGGATGAGAATTTTAGTGAGATTATTTCAGTAACAACGGAAGCACTTGATGAAACAACGGATTCAGAGCTGATACCTTATCTTCTTTTCCACCGTTCTTACGCTTATATTCAAGAGTTAGAATTTGCAAAAGCGATAGAGGATTTAGAAGCGGCTATTCAATATGACGAAAGAATACCGGAAATGTATCATAATCTGGCAATTTTATACTCACAGCAAGGAGCAAGCAGAACAGAAATTGAAGCCATTATTGATGAAGGGTTAGAGCAATTCCCGGATAATAAAGAATTATCGAATATAAAAAATGAATTGCAATCTTATTAAGATGAAACCAGGCTGAGGAAAACAGAAATGCGGCCTGGTTTTTGTATACCTTAAAGAATGGAATGTATAGTTTTTATCTGGTGATATAAACTATCTACATCCTACTGTATTAAGGTGATAAAAGTGACTGATAAAATGAAAAAAGTAGATACAAGCCTCAAAACAAACGTTTCTTATCTAAAGTCTTATTTAGCAGTTGATAAAAGCTTTGACCTGATTTACCTGGATTTGAATTATGCTGGTAAAGATATGGCTATGTTTATGGTTGATGGATTTGTCAAAGATGATATGATGCTGTTTATCATGCAGTCCCTGCAAAGGCTGCGTCCAGATGAGCTGGATACAGATACATTACAGAAATTAATGAAAAGAGATATTCCTTTTATAGAAATAGAAGCATTAGAAGATATGAATAAACTGGTTGATTTTATTCTTTCGGGAGCAACGGTTTTATTCGTAGAAGACTTAGATAAAGCAATTGTAATTGATGCAAGGTCATATCCGGCACGGTCACCTGAAGAGCCTGATTTAGAAAGAGTGGTCCGGGGACCGCGTGATGGGTTTGTGGAAACGCTTGTATTTAATACTGCGCTGACAAGACGCCGGGTTAGGGATCGTTCTCTCAGGATGGAGTTCACGCAGGTTGGCAGGCGCTCTAAAACGGATGTTGTTATCAGTTATATAGAAGATATAGCAGATTCTAAACAAGTGGAGAAGCTGAAAGAATTGATTGATGGTATAGATACAGACGGGCTTCCTATGGCAGAAAAGACGATTGAAGAATTTTTCAGTCATCGTTATTGGAACCCGTATCCGGCAGTCCGGTATACTGAAAGGCCAGATACGGTTGCATCCCATCTTTTTGAGGGGCATGTAGTCTTGATTATTGATGGATCGCCAAGTGCGATGATTACACAAACAACTTTCTGGCAGCATTTGCAGCATGCAGAAGAATATCGGCAAAAACCAAGTGTTGGAGCATATTTACGAATTGTTCGATTTATTGCCATATTTCTTTCTCTTGTGCTTTTACCGCTCTATTATTTATTTTCTGTACAGCCTGAACTTCTGCCGCCAGCGTATTCGTTTATAGGACCGGAGGATTCAGGGGTCATCCCGTTATTGGTTCAATTTCTAATTGCTGAATTAGGGCTCGATGTTTTAAGAATGGCATCTATCCACACACCATCTGCACTTGGAACAGCCCTTGGCCTGGTTGCAGCAATTATGATTGGTGAAGTTTCTGTAGAGGTCGGCTGGTTTTCGCATGAGGTTGTTTTATACATTGCTACTGCAGCGATCGGTTCTTATGCAACACCAAGCTATGAATTAAGTATGGCAAATCGTCTTGTCCGCTTATTTTTATTATTTTCGACAGCTTTATTTGGCGTGAGCGGTTATGTTATTGGTGTAACTGTCTGGCTGTTATTTTTAATAAAGATGAGAACGCTGGATACACCTTATTTTTGGCCGTTAGTGCCATTTTCAGCTAAGAATATGCGTGATACATTTATCCGCTTTCCATTACCGGAAAGGCATCTGAGGCCATCTATATTACGACCAAAAGATCCAGATCGTTAATTTGATCTGGATCTTATTCTCATTTCCCATTTGATTGCCCATTTGATATAATACTCTTGGTGATAACATGCAGAATATACATGATGTAAGGAAACTGCTGATGAAGTTTGGAACTTTCATCTATACGACAGACCGGTTAGGCGATTTAGAATTAATGATGATGGAAATAAATGAATTATATGAGTGGAAATTTATCAGCAGTCAGCAATTCCAGCAAGCGGTATTGCTCATAAAAAAAGAAAGCAGAGAATATAAAAAGGGGACGAAAATAAATGAATGAATTATTAACAGGAGTAGATATTGGGGGAACTTCAGTAAAAATAGGATTCATTACAAAAGAGGGAAAAATTCTAGAAAAGTGGGAAATACCAACAGATTTAACAAACGAAGGTGCGAATATTATCTCTGATATTTGGGAAAGTATTGAATCGAAATTACAGGTATCATCATTAGATGCTTCTTCCATTAAAGGAATAGGTGTCGGGGCACCGGGATTTGTAGATGCCCATGCAGGTATTATTACAGAAGCGGTCAATATTGGATGGAAAGATATCCATTTAGCGGAAGAACTTGAAAAATTGGCTGGGGTGCCTGTATATGCTGAAAATGATGCTAATATTGCTGTATTAGGAGAAAATTGGGTTGGTGCAGGAAATCAATCCAGGAATTTAATAGCAATTACATTAGGAACAGGTGTCGGCGGCGGGATTATCGCAAACGGCTCTATTTTAAATGGTGTTAATGGCATGGCCGGCGAAGTAGGCCACATTGAAGTGATGGAAAATGGTTATCCATGTAACTGCGGTAAAAAAGGCTGTTTAGAAACCATTGCTTCTGCAACAGGAATTGTCAGACAGGCAATGGAGAAGATACACACTAATCCAGAATCACTTCTGACGAAATTATTTCAGACAGAAGGGCGTATTTCTGCCCAGAATGTTTTTGAATTAGCCAAGCAGGGAGATCAGGCCTCTACAGAAATTATTGAATATACAACGGACGTTTTAGGAAAAGCAATGGCAAATATGTCAATGATTATAAATCCTTCCAATATTTTAATAGGCGGTGGCGTTTCTAATGCAGGAGATTATTTGATTGATGCTTTGACAAAAGCTTTTAGAAAGCATGCGCTGCCTAGAGTAAGTGAAGTTTGTACTATTAAAACTTGCCAGCTTGGTAATGATGCGGGTATTATTGGAGGAGCATATTTAGTATATGAGAATTACAGTTAATTGATTTTCAGACTTGATTTTTTTTGAATATCTACTAAAATAGTAATTTATGAACGGGTAATTAAATAAAATGATTAAATGTGAAACCTTTTTTCTTGTAAAACCGTTATACAAGATGTACAATTTTTTAATTGCAGGTTTACATTAGTTAATAAAATGGGAAGTAGTATGTTAAAAGGTAAATCAGCATTCCTGTTTTTATTATTTAGGAGAGGATATAAATGAAACGATTTAAAAAGCCAAGGATACCGCTCTATATTATTGCAGCATTCCTTCTTGGACTAAAAACCTATATTGTCTACCGATTTGTATTTAATATTGAACTTGATAATTCCATGCAGGAATTAATTTTGTTTATTAATCCTTTTGTGTCAGCGTTTTTAATTCTGGCATTAGGAGTCTGGTTTAATAAGTCTTCCAGACAAATGAAGTATATTCGGTACGCTACATTGGCAGCATCCTTGCTTATCTGGGCGAATCTTGTATTCTACCGCCAATTTACGGACTTTATAACAATCCCGCAATTATTTATGGGAAGTAATATGACAGATTTAGGATCCAGTATTCTTACTTTAATTAAGCCATGGGATCTATTTATATTTGCAGATGCCGCGATTATCTGGTATCTAAGTAAGAAATATGAAGGAAGTCTTGCTGTACAGTATCCTAGAAGCGGTAAGGTCGGCGCTCTGGCATTTTCATTAGTATTACTTGCGGGTAACTTTTTCTTAGCTGAAATGGAAAGACCGCAGCTTTTTACCCGCGGATTTGACCGTGAATATTTAGTGAAAAATATTGGTCTGTTTAACTATCACGTCTACGATGTTGTCATTCACTCCAAGAACGAATCACAACGTGTTTTTGCGGACGGAAACGAAATTCCTGAAATTCAGGAGTATATTAAAGAAAATGTGGATCATGAGACCAGTGAAGAAATGAAGGGTATTGCGAAAGATAAAAATATCATTTTTCTTAACGCAGAATCCTTGCAGCACTTTGTAATGAACAGTGAAGTAAATGGAGAAGAGGTTACACCGTTTCTTAATGAGTTAGCCCAGGATGAAGATACGTATTACTTTGATAATTTCTATGAACAGACAGGTCAGGGAAACACATCTGATTCAGAGTTCTTAGTAGAAAATTCCTTATATCCATTATCCCGTGGTGCGGTATTCTTTACACACGGTAATAATGAATACCATTCTTTTGATGAAATGATTAAAGAAGCTGGTTATACTTCTAACGTATTGCATGCGAACAATAAAAGCTTTTGGAACCGGGATGCAATGTATAACAGCTTGAATATTGATAACTTCTTTGGAGAAGAATCATATGATGTAACACCGGAAGACTCTGTAGGGTGGGGTCTAAAGGATAAACCGTTCTTTGAACAGTCCATCCCTATATTAGAAGATTTGGATGAGCCGTTCTATTCAAAAATGATTTTATTAACAAACCATTTCCCGTTTGAATTGGATGAGGAAGATGCAACAATTGATAAATTTGATTCAAATTCCAATACGCTGAACAGTTATATTCCGACTGTTCGCTACATGGATGAAGCTATCGAAGAATTCTTTGATGAGCTAAAAGAGTCTGGTCTTTATGAAGACTCCATTATTGTCATTATGGGTGACCATATTGGAATAAGTGCCAACCATAATAAAGCGATGGCTCAGTATTTAGATCAGGACGAAATCACAGCTTACGATCAGGTGCAATTACAACGTGTACCATTATTTATTCACATTCCTGGAGATGGAAATGGAAAAGTAATGGAAGAGGTTGCCGGTCAAATCGATTTGAAACCAACAATGCTAAACATGCTGGGAATTGATCCTGGTGAGGATATTTATTTTGGTAATGACTTATTCAGTGATGATAGAAAAGGCTATATCGCATTACGAAATGGCGACTTTGTCAGTGATGATTTTGTTAAAACCGCCGGTTCCTGCTACGATCGTGAAACTGGAGAATTAATGGATCAGGCTGTAGAAGAAGAAACAGACTCAGAAGAAGAAGCAAGTGAAGAATTAGAAAAAGTAGAAAGTGCTTGTGATTCCATTCAAGAAAAAGTAGATACAGAGCTTTCTTACTCTGATTCCATCATTTACGGAGATTTATTCCGATTTGTTGACTTTGGAGACGAAGAAGAATAAAAAAACGGTACAGGTGAAAAAGCCTGTGCCGTTTTTTTGCACTGGCAGAAAAGCATAAAATCCTTGGCGGTTGAATATTGAGTAATGTGAATGTTTTCGGCAGGGGGAGGAACCACAGCTCAGTCCCGGTCATTTTTTCTTTTATAGTACCAGGATTGAATTGAAAAAGGTATTATGCCAAGCCATTTATTGCTATAAAGTTGATTAGAAGATTTCTTTTTTTGCTTCCGTTCTTTTTTTTCTTCTGTAGGTAAATTTATATATTTCATCATTTCTTCTGTTAAAAAACGAATATAGTCGTTACTTTTCATGGATTTAATTTAATGCTCCTTTTCAAGTTAGTTTTACTTATAGCTTTAACAATAAAATAAATTCTATTCTTTTGAATAAAAAAGAAGGAGAATCAGAATAAATGTAGAATTTATAGATTATGTCAGAAATATTTGTAAAGGGGGTGAGCTAATGAATCATGTCACAAAATTATCTGACGACCTCTTTCAGGCAGCAGTCAGTCAACAAGCTTCTGATATTCACTTCTATCCATACGAGCAGCAAACTGAAATTTACTTTCGTATCCACGGAAAACGCACCTTTATCCGAAACATTCTAACGAAACAATACCAGCTTTTAAGAACATTTTTTAAGTTCAGTGCCAATATGGATATTGGCGAACACAGAAAACCCCAAGCGGGAACATTGCTTTGGAGTTTTGAATCAAAGGACTATGCACTTCGTATTTCGACTCTCCCTCATTATCAGCAAGAGAGTATTGCTATCCGTATTCTTCCTCAAAACGACACCTTGCCGCTTGACCATTTATTTCTTTTTCCAAATCAAGTACAGCAAATGCGAAGATGGATGGATCATGATTCCGGACTTATCCTGATAACTGGGGCAACCGGGAGCGGGAAATCATCTACTTTATATTCTTTATTAGAAATGGAAATGAAGGAAAAGCCCTGTCAAATTATTTCCTTGGAAGATCCAATCGAGAGAAAAATAAATCAAATATTGCAAGTGCAAATTAACGAACATGCCGGCATCTCCTATCACACAGGGTTAAAGGCTGCTCTACGCCATGACCCCGACATTCTGATGGTTGGAGAGATACGGGATAAAGAAACCGCAAAGTTTGCAGTGGAAGCTGCTCTAACTGGTCACCTTGTATTAAGTACTCTGCATGCTAAAAATGCTGTCGGCACCATTTTTCGTTTGAAGGAAATGGGAATAAAAACTGCCGATCTGCATCAAATCCTTATTGGCGTAGGAGCTCTTCGGCTAATTCCAATTATGAGAAAGAATAAGCAGCAGCGGAGTGCTATTGGAGAATTAATGGAGGGAGATTACCTGACAGAAGCTATCGAAGGTACATTGCTGGCTTTACCTGAAGAACACCAGTTTAAAAAATTACAAAGAAAGGCATTTGCTTATGGCTTTACACAAACGATTTTCCCTCAATAATCAAAAAATAACCATTGCCACGCAGCTGCAATTTCTTCATGTCTTACAGCGTATGCTTTCAAAAGGTCTCACACTCATTCAATCCTTAGACGCAATGAAATATTATGCTGAGTTAGAATATACCTCCAGTCAGATTTTAAAGTGTCTTGAAGCGGGCCAGCATTTGGATGAAGCAATGGACGAGGCTGGTTTTCATCATTCTATTATTTCCTATCTCTTTGTTGTACGGGAAAAATCGAATATATCCGAACAGATTGAGCAGTGTCATCAATTATTTCAGCAGCATGTCCACTACATGCGTAAATTTCAGCAGACTGTCCGTTATCCGCTTATTTTGCTATTTATTTTTAGCGGTTTATTATTTTTTATTTATGCGCGTGTTATACCTTCCTTTCAGCAGCTCATGTTTGGCGAGCTCCCTATGCTGCTGCAAGCCGTTATTTTTCTATCTTCCTGGCTTGGTTATTCCATAATTGTTCTCATTATCGCTTTCAGCTTTGGTGCAGTTATCTGGATATTTTTAAGAAATAATATCTCTTTAGAAACTAAAATGACTTTATACAGCAGAATTCCTCTATATCGTTCTTATATAAAGAGACAAACATCTTTTCATTTTGCTGCGTTATACAGTTCTCTCTTACAGACAGGGATGCCAATGAAGGCGTTATTGCATTATATGTCCAGACAGACAAAGCTGCCCATTATTTCTTATTATGCGAAGCAAATGCAATTAGAGTATTTTAGGGGGAGATCCGTCCAAGGGCTCTTGACCACGATGGATTTTTTAGACAAACATTTGACAGATATATTATCTTCTAATATGGATGCAGCAAACCTGGCAAAGGACTTAGCTATTTATGCTGAAATCTCAATTGATACAATGTATCAACGGCTTCAAAAAAGAATTGTTTATATTCAGCCTGTTTTTTTCTCGATTATCGGCGCATTTATTATATTTATTTATATTAGTCTGATGTCGCCTATGTTTGAACTAATGAATACAATGTGAAGGAGCTTTTTTATGTTAAAAAGTGAAAAGGGTTTCACACTGATAGAAATGTTAATTGTCTTGATGGTAATCTCTATAATCATGATCTTAATTATACCGAATCTGGGGAAGAAGACAGGGGATGTCCATTCAAAAGGTTGTGCTGCATTAATTTCTGTGGTGCAGGCCCAGGTAGATGCTTATCAAATTGATACTGGTAATATGCCATCAAGTCTTGATCAGCTGGAGAGTGCTGATTATATAACTGAGGACCAGAGGACCTGCTCAAATGGAAATAAGCTTTCCATTTCTAATGGTGTGGTAAATGCTTCAAACTGAGCGTGGTTTTACGCTTATTGAAACATTATTTGCATTATCCATCTTGTCAGTCATCCTTTTACTCATTCCTAAACACCAGATAGAACAGATTGACAAATTGGAGAGCCGGCATTTTCTTGATACATTAGAAATGGACGTGCTTTATATTCAGAATAAGAGGAGTACACAGGAAAGCGGCAAATCATATATTTTAAGGTTTTACCCTGATAACTATAGCATATTGTTTAACTATTCTACTGAAATCAGACGGGAGTATCCACCACTGTTTTCTTTGGACACACCTTTCCCGAAGGATATTGAATTCTCCGTCGGCGGTGTTATTAAGAACCCGCAATCCATTCTAATCAGCTTTGGGGAAGAACGCTACCGGATTGTATTTCCGTTTGGGAAAGGCAGATTTTATGTTGAAGAAAGATAAAGGATTTACATTATTTGAAACCTTGATAGCATCATTACTTTTATTTTCTATGCTCACTATTCTATTGCCGCTGCTCTCCTTACTCGCTAAAGAACAGTACAATAATATAGAAAGGTTAAAAATTACAAGTAAATTACATGATGAATTGCAAGGAGCCCTGGTTGGAATGGGAACTTATCCGGGTAAATATACAATCATTCCTTACCGTACACCTGCAGAGTTCTCTTTTGCGTTGGAGGGGGAATACTTGAAAGGATGTGCAGAATGGACTAATGCAAAACAACAGACAGAGGAAAAATGCCTTTATGCAATTTTGGAGTAGCGCCCATGGCTTCACTCTTATTTCGATGTTAATTGCAATGACAATCTTAGTATTAACACTTCCTTTTGTATACTATGCTTTATCTACACTTCAAATAAAGCAAACCTATACAGAGTCCTTATCGATACAGCAGTTGTTTACGCAATTACGCAATGATATTATCTCTTCTACCTCCGCTCATATAGCTGACAATCAATTGTATATCCGGTTTATTGATCAAAGTGATAACATCGAGAAAACAGCCCGTTTCAGCCAGTATAACAACTCCATTCGCAGACAGATAAACGGGCAAGGTCATGAAATATATCTTCACCAGGTTTCTAATGTTGTTTTTGAAGAACAATCAAACGCTATTTTTTTAACAATTACTATGGAATCAGGGGAATTTTATGAAAAGATACTATACACTTATCCATAATCAGCAAGGATTTTTATTATTTCATGCCGTCTGGGTTATTCTTATTGTATTTCTTTGTTTACATTTTCTTCTTTACCAATATCAGACAGCAAAAGTAGTAGCTGACAATCAGTTATCTGATATAGAAGTGGAGACACTTTTTCAAATGGCTTACAAAAAAGTCGGTGGGGAAATAGATATACAGGAGATTTCTTTACCATATGAAACGAGTTATAAATTCCCGCATGGAGAAGTTAAAGTAACTTTTCAGGCTGAAACGAATGAAAGTATATATATCATCTATGCAATAAAACAAACTGGAAGCGAGCATATTTATCAATTTGCCCAATATGCTCCTTAACAGTAATTGAGAGGATTTATCATTACTTTTAAATAAAATACCTTATACAGGGGCAAACTATATAAGAATCGTTTACAATCCTATCCGGCTCGTATATAATAACTATGAGAACGTTACCTATAAAGGAGGGGGAAGACATGGACCGCATGTTTCGTGTTCTTGCCTTTTGGACAGGTATTTTTACAGTTATGTTTTATGTAGGTGACATGCTGAATACTGCACTATTATTCCTTGTTCAAACGGCGTTTTTCCTTACACTGAGTTATTTAAAGCTGTCTGAACGTATGTACATGTACTTATTTGGTGCATATTGTACGGTATTTATTGTTGGATATACTTGGTATTCTGAGTTTATCCTTGTACCTGGATTTGGACATTAAAAACAGCGAAAAAGACCTTCTGTATTTTATGCAGATGGTCTTTTTCGCTGTTTTATCTATTTCGAACCAATTATGATTTTCTAAGCTGGGAAAAAAGGATTGTTCTTCTTTTCATAGCCTATTGTTGTTGCCGGCCCGTGGCCTGGAAGAATGGTTAAATCATCCGGCAAAAGATACAACTTCTCTTTTATCGAGTTTTCCAGGGTGTTTATATTTCCGTCTACTAAATCAGTTCTGCCGATTCCCTGCTGGAATAATACATCACCACAAACAGCAAAATTCTCGTTAGAAAAAACAAAACTGATGCTTCCAGGCGAATGGCCCGGTGTATGTAATGTTTTAATAGTGAAACCGCCGACTTCTAAGGTTCCCTCCGTCAGTTCTTTATCAGCCACTTGAGCAGTAATAGGCTGTCCCATTAATTTAGCTGACCCATTCAATCTTGGTTCACCAAGCCAGGACCACTCTGCTTTATGAAGATACACTGGTGCATTGGTATACTTTTGGACACTGTTCAAACCGCCAATATGATCGAAATGAGCATGAGTCAGTAAGATTGCTTTCACATTCAGCTTATTCTTTTCAAAAGCTTCAATTATTTTCTCCGGTTCTCCACCAGGATCAATAATTAAAGCATCTTTTTCTTCTTTTTTGTAAACGATATAGCAATTTGCCTGGACTAAACCTACCGGCATTGCGATAATTTCCATATCCATCTCTCCATTCTTTTATCATGGTGTAACCGTCTGTGAAACTTCCGCCTTCAAAAAGAGAAAAATAAATCTATTTGGGCAGGAGATAACGGCCGCTAACTTCCTGAATTGTTCAGGTCAATACAATGCTGGTCGCACAAATATTCTCGCAAAAGCTCTTCGATGGGGGCGAGTAACCGCAGTCTCAGGATACGAAGACGTCAGCTTATGTTCCTTATTTATCAGTAGGAGAAGAGTGAAAACTCACACTGAAAGAAGTTTCGCTTTATAATAACTCGACAAACACTTGGAAATACTATAAAATATAAATAGTTTAACGATAATTACATAGTATAAAATACTGGCTTTTTACACAAGTATAGTTACGCTGAAAAGGAGGAAAATTTCGGATGGGTCATATTGTTTTAGGAATTTTATTTTTACTAGTTGCACTATTAGCAGTCGTATCCGTGATTCGTCAGTTAAAATTTAAAAATATACTGGCACTGTTATTCTCTGCTCTAACTGCCGTTGTTTTTGGGTTCTTCTCCATTGCAACCATTATTTCAGAAATCGTAGGTTAAGACAAAAAGATTCTTTCTATTTTCAGTAAATATAGAAAGAATCTTTTTTAATTTTCTCTTTCGACTAGAATGGTATGCACTTATCTTAGTCCATCATTGCTTTCGTTAAATAAAAAATCCCTCCATTAATAACTTGAAAAATAACTTTTGGTTTAAATCGCTTTTCCAGTGCCTCTAATTCTTCTAAATACTTTGGATGATCAAGTTCGTTCTCGTAGAAATGCTTTAATGTCGCTTTATCTGTTTCCAGTTGTTTTATAGACTCAGCAGCCCAGGAATTATCCTGGTTTTGTACGTGCTGCAGCAGGAGATTCTGAATACGGATAAAGCCGCTTTTGGGATTTATCATTGGAGACAGCGTATAGCAATAATCTGATATTGATCTTTCAAGCGCTATTTCCTCCAGAGAATCCATCATATTTAAAGCCATATGACCATGAAGCAGCTGCAGACCGACAGAAAACACCTCATCCTTATGACGGGCCCCCTGATAGCTGATTTTTATATTAATCACAAGCCAAGGATATAGCGGTGTGTTTTCTGATACCTGAATCTTTTCGAATAATCTTGTATAGCGTTCCTTTTCTATTAGTTTATTCATAATTTGATGAAGTCTGGGACTGCCAAAGTGAATCCATTCCCCAGGCTCATTTGATTTTTCTTTGTCTGTAATCAGACGAAGCTTTTGAGGTTCTCCTTCCCGTCCCATTTTTTTTATATAATGCCAGTAGAAGGGACGGTTCATTAATTCTCTGTCCATCTCTTCGTTCAGCTGGATGTGGATTTGCCCCTCATTCTTAGAAAGTATGGTACACTGCTTTGTTTCAAAGTAATTGACGAGAAAATCTGATAAATCAATTTGCTGTTCCATCTTTATATTGCTCCTCATTATTCTGAATTTCGAAGTTTGCCTGCTCAATCACGGATGTAAGGTTATCGAGCTTAATACGTACCTCTCCGGCTGAAGTGGATTCCTGATAGATGGATTCTATTTCCTTTTCCATACTATCTACTTTTAACTCTGCTAAAATGGCATCTAAATTACCAATAACATTCTCAAACAAATGAATTTTTTCGTAAAGCATGGACAGGATATGCTCTTCAATGGTCTGTTTCGTAACAATATTATAAATATGCACATCCGATTCTTGGCCAAAACGGTGAATACGGCCAATCCGCTGCTCCAGCCGCATCGGATTCCAGGGTAAATCATAGTTAATCAAATGATGGCAAAATTGCAGGTTAATTCCTTCACCGCCAGCTTCTGTAGCAATAAGAACCTGCGCATGGTCTTTAAATAATTGCTTCATCCAATCTTTTTTTCCTCTTTTAAAGCCTCCACGGAAAGGAACGGATGAGATACCATGCTGCTGGAGATACCATTGCAGATAATATTGAGTAGCACGATATTCTGTAAAAACAATAACTTTTTCACCATTCAGTGATTTAATCTGTTCAACCAGCTTCTCTGCTTTTGGATGCTGATCGAGCTGTTCAATATTTTCTATCACATCTTGAATAGCTGTATGATTTTCATGAGCTCCTAATTTCATCAGGGAAGTAAAACAAGCTTCTCTCGAGGAACAGAATTCACGTAAGTAAGTGATTTTAGCAAATGATGCCATTCCAAAGGACAATTCTATAAGTTGTTGATAAACCTTCTCATAGTTCTCTGGAAGAGACGTCCAAATAGTGTGTATTTTTCTCTTTGAATTATTTAAGGTTGTATCTTTTCTTGTATTACGTACCATCACCTGCTGAACAAGTTTCTTCAGATAAGGATCCTGTTCCATTTTTTTTCGGTCTTTCCCGTATTTCTCAGTGAAGGTTTTATAATTTCCTAAATGTCCCGGCTTTAAGAGACTGACAAGGTTAAATAATTCTAATAGTTTATTCTGCACTGGAGTGGCAGTTAATAAGAGACAATATTTTTTCTTTAATTCATGTACAAATTGATAGTTTTTCGTCTGTTCATTTTTTAATTTATGCGCTTCGTCTACCAGAATAAAATCATAATCCAGGTTTAAGATAGCTTCCCGATGAGGGAACCGCTTTGCTGAATCAATAGAGGATATGACAATTGGATTGTCCTCCCAGCTGTAATTTTTCCGGTAGGCAATGGCCGGAATTAGAAATTTATCGTTTAATTCTTTTTCCCATTGATTAACGAGAGAAGCAGGAACAAGAATTAATGCTTTTTTTACTAGACCTCTCACCATATACTCTTTTAGAATCAGACCTGCTTCAATGGTTTTTCCGAGTCCTACTTCGTCTGCTAAAATAGCACGCCCATGCATGGATTCCAGAACCTGCTCAGCTGTTTGCAGCTGGTGATCCAGAATATCCAGATGAGGTAAATATTCCAGTGCTTGTAACCCTTTGAATGACGGTCTTTTCGTTACATTTACAGCCTGGTACGCCATACGAAAAAGCTCCCAATTTGTTAAATCGTTTTCATCACGAAAAGCTGATTCTAAGTCATTTATAAATTGATTATCTTGCCGAATTTGAATAGAATCCATATATTTGATTCACTCCCTCTCAATAAAATATGGTTTTTTCAATTACTTTTTCGAAGAGATATGATATACTTTGGTCAAATAGATTTTCCTGCTAACATATACATAGTATAACCAACATCAATATATTAAATCAGCGGATGAACACAAGGGGAGAGCTTACAATTAATGTAACGCCGAAGGAGCAAGTTAAGAGCGAATCTCTCAGGCAAAAAGACTCTTGTAGGACGCAACTCTGGAGAGTGTTTATAAGTAACAGGGAGAGATGTTTTTTCTCTAAAAGCTTATCAGCCACCCACGAAGCAAGTATTCACATTTTACCAGTCTGTAAAAGCATTTTGTTATCCTGTGCCAATAAGCATGGTTGAGGAGAGTAAGGTGGTGCTGACAGTCTAATTCATTCATTGCAAAAATGAATTTTATGTTAAGTGTGAATATGCAACTTTCTGGTTTGAGGACAGAGACTTCTTTTAGGAGGAGTCTCTATTTTTATGCAAAAATGTATTTTTTTATTTCATCAGCACTTTAACCAATCTTAAAAAAGGAGAGAATTAGATGAGTGAATTAAAGCGTACTCCAATCTTCCCGGCTTATGAGAAAGTTGCCAAGACGATTGATTTCGGGGGATGGGATCTCCCGGTTCAATTTTCAAGTATAAAAGAGGAGCATGAAGCTGTCCGGACAAAAGCCGGTCTGTTTGATGTATCCCATATGGGAGAAATTTTAGTAAGCGGCCCGGAAAGTGCTCACTTTTTACAGGCTGCGCTGTCAAACGATATTACAAAGCTTGTCCCAAATAAAGCGCAATATACGATTATGTGCTATGAGGATGGTGGGACGGTAGATGATTTAATTGTTTATATGCTTGATGAAAATGAATACCTGCTTGTTGTGAATGCCGCCAATACAGAGAAAGATTTTGAGTGGTTACTGAAACAAAATAATTCTAACCCTGATGTTACTTTGGATAATATTTCGGAAAATTATGCACAATTAGCTTTGCAGGGACCAAAAGCAGAGCAAGTTTTACAGAAGGTTGTAAAAGAACCGCTGAGCGACATATCCTTTTTCCGATTTAAAAAAGGTGTTGCTATTGAAGGGATAGCTGGAGAAGCTTTAATCTCCAGAACGGGCTATACAGGCGAGGATGGCTTTGAAATATATCTTGATTCACGAAATGGAAAAGATCTGTGGAAACTCCTCCTTGAAAAAGGAAAAGAGGAAGGAATCGAACCCATCGGATTAGGGGCACGGGACACGTTGCGATTTGAAGCAGGCCTTGCTTTATATGGTCAGGAGCTGTCAGCTGATATTTCGCCGTTGGAAGCGGGATTAGGATTTGCTGTTAAGCTGAACAAAGAGGCTGAATTCACTGGTAAAGAAGCTCTGAAAAAACAAGCAGAGGCGGGTTTGGAGAGAAAGCTTATGGGAATCGAAATGGTTGATAAAGGTATTCCGCGACATGGCTATTCTGTATATCAGGACGATACAGAAATTGGTTTTGTTACATCAGGTACACAATCACCGACCTTAAATAAAAATCTCGGCTTAGCATTGATCAAAACTGAATTTGCGGAAATTGGGACGGGGCTGGAGGTTCAGGTGAGGAAGCGCCGTTTAAAAGCAAAGGTGGTCAAAACACCATTTTACCGTAGATAATCGTTTACCAGCGTAATAAATAAGGGGGAGAAAAGATGGAGTTTCGTTACTTACCGATGACAAGTGAAGATAAACAAGAAATGATGAAGGCAATAGGGATAGAGGATACAGATGAGCTGTTTGCTGATATTCCAGCAGGTGTCCGTTTACAAAAAGAACTGGATTTAAAGCAGCCCATTAATGAATATGCATTAACGAAAGAACTGACAGCATTGGCAAATAAAAATATATGTACCAAGGAAGTTGTATCATTTCTTGGAGCCGGTGTATACGATCATTATATTCCGTCCATAGTCGATCATGTGATTTCTAAATCTGAATTCTACACAGCATATACGCCTTATCAGCCAGAAATCTCTCAAGGAGAATTGCAGGCTATCTTTGAATTTCAGACAATGATATCTGAGCTGACAGGCTTACCAGTTGCGAATTCCTCTATGTATGACGGGGGAACAGCTTTAGCAGAGGCAGTTAATTTAAGTGCAGCCCAGACGAAGAGAAAGAAAGTATTGGTTTCAGATGCTGTACATCCTGAATATCAGCAGGTTATTCAAACATATGCCAAAGGACAGGAAATTGAAATTATCCCGATAAAATTAAATAACGGAAAAACAGATCTCATTCATTTAGAGGAAAAGCTTGATGATGAGATAGCAGGTGTTGTTGTTCAATATCCCAACTTTTTTGGACAGATTGAGCCGATGGATGCTATTCAAAAGCTGTTAGAAAACCAAAAGAAAACAATGCTTATTGTTTCCAGTAACCCGCTTGCTTTAGGGTACCTGACTCCTCCTGGAGAATTTGGAGCAGATATTGTAACCGGTGATACGCAAGTGTTTGGAATTCCAGCGCAATTCGGCGGACCGCATTGCGGCTACTTTGCAACAACAAAGAAATTAATGCGAAAAGTTCCCGGGCGTTTAGTAGGCCAGACAAATGATGAAAATGATGTAAGAGGCTATGTGTTGACACTGCAGGCACGTGAGCAGCATATCCGCCGTGATAAAGCGACATCAAATATATGCTCCAATCAAGCACTGAATGCTTTAGCGAGTTCTGTTGCAATGAGTTCTATCGGTAAGCACGGTATACGGAAAATGGCTGAAATGAATATGCAGAAGGCCCGTTATGCGAAAAAGAAATTTATAAAAAACGGTATACCAGTTGTTTATGAAGGTTCTTTCTTCAATGAATTTGTTATTCAGCTGGACCAGGATATTACAAAAGTGAATGCTGCTTTGCTTGAAAAAGGTATTCTTGGCGGCTTCGACTTAGGGAAGATTGACCCGGCATATCAAGGTCAGATGCTCGTGGCTGTGACAGAAATTCGTACAAAACAAGAAATTGATCAACTTGTGAAAGAATTGGGGGATATGCATGTCTGATAAAAATTTTCCATTATTATTTGAACGTAGTAAAGAAGGTAGAACAAGCTACAGCTTGCCGGAGTTAGAAATTGAATCCTTTGATCTGGAAGCGGAGTTAGGAGATGTTTATATTCGTAAAGAGCCGCCAAAGCTTCCAGAAGTAAGTGAATTAGATATTATCCGTCATTATACTGGACTTGCATCCCGCAATTATGGTGTGGATTCCGGATTTTATCCGCTTGGATCGTGTACGATGAAGTATAACCCGAAAATCAATGAAGATATTGCTCGTCTAGAAGGGTTCAGTCATATTCATCCATATCAGGACCCGGGGACAGTACAGGGTGCTTTAGAAATGCTTTACGATTTACAGGAATCTTTAAAAGAAATTACAGGCATGCATGAGGTCTCTCTGCAGTCAGCTGCCGGCGCACAGGGAGAATGGACAGCATTAATGATGATCCGGGCATTTCATGAAGCAAATGGAGACCATCACCGGACAAAAGTAATTGTGCCGGACTCGGCCCATGGAACAAATCCGGCATCCGCAGCAGTGGCTGGATTTGAAGCTGTGACAGTTAAATCAAATGAAGAGGGTCTCGTGGATCTCGATGATTTGCGGCGTGTTGTCGGGGAAGATACAGCTGCATTAATGCTTACCAATCCTAATACATTAGGTTTATTTGAAAAAGATATCTTAGAGATGGCGTCCATTGTTCATGAAGCCGGTGGAAAGCTCTATTATGACGGGGCCAATTTAAATGCGATTATGGGCTATGTAAGACCTGGAGATATGGGATTTGATGCGGTTCATTTAAACCTTCATAAAACATTTACAGGACCACATGGCGGCGGAGGACCGGGTTCAGGACCTGTTGGGGTCAGTGAGGAGCTTGCCGCTTATCTGCCAAAACCATTGATTATTAAAGACAACGGTACTTTCAGCTTGGATTATGACATACCAAAATCCATTGGCCGTGTCAAACCGTTCTATGGGAATTTCGGTATTAATTTACGTGCGTATACGTATATTCGGACGATGGGTGCAGAAGGCCTGAAAAAAGTCAGTGAATATGCTGTGTTAAATGCGAATTATATGATGCGCAAACTGGAAAAAGCATTTCAAATGCCGTATCCGCAGCATTGTAAGCATGAATTTGTACTATCAGGGAGTATTCAGAAAAAACTGGGTGTCCGGACATTAGATATGGCAAAAAGACTGTTAGATTTTGATTTTCATCCGCCGACAATTTATTTCCCGCTAAATGTGGAAGAGGGAATGATGATCGAACCGACTGAAACAGAGTCTAAAGAAACATTGGATTCCTTTATTGATACCATGATTCATATTGCAAAGGAAGTAGAAGAAAATCCGGAAATTGTTCAGGAAGCTCCGCACAATACAATTGTAAAACGGATGGATGAAGCTACAGCTGCTCGTAAGCCGATACTTCGATATGAAGAAGGGGAAATATCATAAATAACAGATAATAAAAGCTGATTCAGAGTAATTTTTGCTCTGAATCAGCTTTTAACGTTAAATATGCATTTCAATGGCGATAACCAGAAAAGATTATTTTTTTGTTTTAATCTTACCAGTCCATTTTTTAAATCCGCCTTTCAGCTGATAAATATCCTTAAATCCTTTTTTGTGCAACAGCTGCGCAGCTCTTGCGGAACGACTGCTATTTTGACAATACAGGTACACAGGCTTGTCCTTTCGCATTTCAACAAGTCTTTGCTTCATCTGTGTTACCGGAATATTACGCGCCCCAAGGATATGACCTCTTTCAAATTCCTGCGGTTCACGAACATCAATTAACTGTGCTTTACGATATCCTTCTCGAAATTGTTCTTCTGTCAATCCATTTAGATAAGTGCGTTGTCTATAAAAGCGAAAAATAGAAACCGCAAGCAGAACAACTAAAGCAATAAGTAAAAATGTCATTTTGTTTCCCCCGTCTATCTTTATATTCTACATATTCATTATATGGGCAGGGATTTTATTTTTCAAAGTTTTTATTTGTGAAACCCCTATTTATTATAAAAAAATAGTCTTCTTTCAAATTTCAGATGTTATTTTTAATAAAGGAGAGGTTTCCCCATCCATTTTAAGGGAATAAAAAAATAGCCAATATTTTAATGGGAATTACTTGCTATTCTGATAATTAACTATATATTGTGTCGAAATAATGAAATGGATACTATATATTGTATTTTGGGCAGTGGATATGATAAACTAATAATTAATTAATCGTAAGATGACAAGGAGCGATAACATTGACTATCCATTTGGAATCATTAAGACAGATTAATATAGATGCGCTTAATGAAGATATAAAAAAATTCGAAGCAGTACACTCAATTACAGAGGAAATGCATATTACACATCAAGGTGTGTCCAGGCTGGTAATGCTGGATCGATATGCTTTTAAAGATATGGAGAAAAAAACGTTAAAAAACGGCGATTTTGTCGTTCTGACTGTAAAAGCAGATCCTAAATTCCCGGCACGGGGCCTAGGGTTTATTATAGATATTAATTGGAAAGAAAACAAGGCGAAAGTGGCTGTCGAATCAGATTATATTGGTGTATTAGATAAGGAAGAAGAGC
The DNA here is from genome assembly GCF_038004405.1 of Oceanobacillus sp. FSL W8-0428. Taxonomy (NCBI): domain Bacteria; kingdom Bacillati; phylum Bacillota; class Bacilli; order Caryophanales; family Bacillaceae; genus Oceanobacillus; species Oceanobacillus sp. FSL W8-0428. The sequence goes on along the minus strand of NZ_JBBORB010000001.1, from coordinate 4,188,628 downwards.
GGGAAAGCGGTATTATTACGCGTTCTCTTGATGTTATCGAGAAGCCTTTGGAAATTTATTATGAACAAATTGCCAAAAGAAATGCAACTGGGCTTTCAGAGGTTGAAGAAACGGAAGAAAGAAAGGCTGCATCCTTTGAAGCATTTTACAAGCAATTAGCTTCCATGAACTTTATTCCTGCAGGGCGCGTGCTTTATGGCGCAGGAGCTGAAACAGATGTAACATATTTTAATTGCTACGTTATGCCTTTTGTAAAAGATTCCCGCGAAGGAATTTCGGATCATCGTAAGCAGGTGATGGAGATAATGTCACGAGGCGGCGGTGTCGGTACAAATGGCTCCACGTTAAGACCGCGTAACACATTGGCTAGAGGCGTTAACGGAAAATCATCCGGCAGTGTTTCCTGGCTGGATGATATTGCTAAATTGACAAATCTGGTGGAACAAGGCGGCTCCAGACGAGGTGCGCAAATGATTATGCTTGTTGATTCTCACCCGGATATTATTGAATTTATTATTTCTAAGATGCAAAATCCGCGTATATTACGTTATTTAATAGAAAATACGGACGACGAACAAATTAAGCAGCTGGCAAAAGAAAAATTAAAATTTACGCCGCTGACTGAAACCGAATTTGATTTATATCAAGGGATTGTCAATTATAAAGCAATACCTGGTCAAGGAGGATTTACGGATGCAGCAATGAAAAAGGCCAATGACCAGCTGCGTGATGGAGGAACTTATTCGGTTCATAACCCAGATTTCCTGACAGGTGCTAATATTTCTGTTTGCATTACCAAAGAATTTATGGAAGCTGTTGAAGAGGACGATTATTATGAACTGCGATTTCCGGATGTAGAGAATTATACAACAGAAGAAATGAAAGCTTATAACGAACAGTGGCACGAGGTTGGAGATGTCCGTAAATGGGAAGAAATGGGCTATGGCGTTCGTGTGTATCGAAAAGTGAAAGCAAAAGAGCTGTGGAACCTAATCAATATTTGTGCAACGTACTCAGCAGAGCCGGGCATTTTCTTTATTGATAATGCTAATGATATGACAAATGCAAAAGCGTACGGTCAACAGGTCGTCGCAACCAACCCTTGTGGTGAGCAGCCGCTGGCACCGTTTTCTGTCTGTAATTTAGCTGCTGTCAATTTAGCAGAAATGGCAGATAAGAGAACAAAAACGGTAAATGTAGAAAAATTAAAGGATACAGTTGAGACTGGGGTTCGAATGCAGGACAATGTTATTGATGCAACACCATATTTTCTGGCCGAAAATAAAAAACAAGCATTAGGGGAAAGACGTGTCGGTTTAGGGGTTATGGGACTGCATGATTTATTAATTTACTGTGAGACAGCTTACGGTTCGGAAGAAGGAAATAAGCTTGCCGACCAGGTATTTGAAATCATTGCAACAACAGCGTACCGGACTTCTATTGAGCTGGCAAAAGAAAAAGGAAGCTTCCCCTTCTTAGTCGGAGAAACGGAGGAAGAAACAAAAGCTTTACGTGAACGTTTTATCCAAACGGGTTATATGCAAAAAATGCCAGAGGATATTCAGGAGGGCATTCTGGAACATGGTATCCGAAACTCGCACCTGCTGACTGTAGCTCCAACAGGAAGTACAGGTACAATGGTCGGAGTAAGTACAGGGCTGGAGCCATACTTCTCATTCTCTTACTTTAGAAGCGGCAGATTAGGGAAGTTTATTGAAGTAAAAGCAGATATTGTAGAGGAATATTTACAAGCGCATCCGGAAGCAGCGGACAAGCCTTTGCCGGATTGGTTTGTAACTGCAATGGATTTAAGCCCTGAAGCACATGCTGATGCACAATGTGTGATACAGCGCTGGGTGGACAGCTCTATATCCAAAACGGTAAATGCGCCGAAGGGCTATACCGTTGATCAGGTAGAGAGTGTTTATCGACGTCTTTATAATGGCGGCGCTAAAGGCGGTACAGTCTATGTTGACGGAAGCAGAGATTCACAGGTGCTGACCCTGAAAGCGGAAGATAATCAGGTTGGAGAACAAACAGAATTATTCCCGGATGAAGAAAAAGATAAGAAAATTGTTCTTATGGACACGATTCAGGAATTAGATAAAACAAATGTAACTATCGGTTCAGAAGTAGGCGATACATGCCCGGTCTGCCGGGAGGGAAGCGTGGAAGACATTGGCGGCTGTAATACTTGTACCAGCTGCGGTGCACAATTGAAATGTGGATTGTAAAGTGAGAAGGAGAGCGGTTCTGATTGAACTGCTCTCCTTTTTTTGTGCTAATATTGACCAAGCAATCCTTTTTTCATAGCCATGCGTTCACAGTAATTAAAGAACAACAGACCGGCGACAAAATAGACAAAAGCATTTATAAATAAAATTGTTAGAGGGAGCCATCCGATATTTATTAATGTCTGTCCGTCAATCATAATGTCTCTGACTAAATCAACACCAATGACAAATGGCAGGAAATACATAAGTGGAGATGCTGCAAGCGGAATAAAAGTAAGTCCTGCCAGCAGGAATTGCAGAATCTGCAGGAATGCCTGGATCTGTTTGTAAACAATTGCCAATCCACCAACCATTAAACCGACACCATACATCCCGAAAACAGTTAAAACAAAGATAGGAAAAATAGATAAAATATCAATATTAAGCCATTGTCCTGCAGTCAGCATCGTAATAATTAATAAAACAAATATAATAATTCCGTAAATAATGGTACTGGCAATCAGTCTGGTGCTTAAAATTCGCCAGATTCCCATCGGGGACATAGATAATTGTTCAAGCGTTCCACGTATGGCTTCATTGACAATTTCAAAACCAAACATTTGAATGACACTAAGCGCCAAAAACCAAAAAATATAATTAACAATAACAAATTGGATATTAGCATCCTGTGTCGATGGATCTCCAAAAAAATGAATGACCCCGAATAATCCTAAAAAGATAAAGTAAAACGTTAAGACAAGGGCAATTGTATTTGGCAGATAACGCTTCATTTCCAGGTATTCCTTTCGCAGATTGGCACGAAATAAGTTAATCCATTGCATATTGGTGGTCTCCTTGTATAATTTTTAGAAATACTTCATCAAATCGAATTGCTTTCCGGTCAATCGAATCAATTGGTGTGCGATTTAATTGTAATACCTGAAAAATCTGATAAATATCCTCGCTTTTCTCTAGCTGTACAGTGAGATAGCTGTATACTTGATCCTCCACATATTCATTTGTCGGAAAACGTGTCGAAATTGCTTTTTGCTGGTCAAGGGAAAGCGGTTCATTTAAGGTTAAACGGTAGGAACGGACTTCAAATAATTTTATCAGCTCATCAACCCGCTGATCGATAACGACTGTCCCCTGATTAATAATCACGGTACGATCACAAATATCCTGGATAACATCCATGTCATGAGAGCTGATTATGATCGTACGCTGATAATTTTTAACAATCGATTTCAGTATCTCCCTGACCTCCAGCCCTGTTTGCACATCCAGGCCAAGTGTCGGTTCGTCTAAAAGTAATACTTCCGTATTAGCAAGCATAGCTACGGCAATGGCTAATTTTTGCTGCATACCGCGTGAGAGTCTGTTTACTAATTCATTTTCTTTGTCTTTTAATTGGAACATATGGAGTAATTCATCAATTTCCTCTTTAACTTCCTTTCTTGATCTGCCTCTGTTTCCTGCAAAATATTCCAGATTTTCTCTGACTGTTAGCCGCCAATATAAATTACGATTTCCTTCCAGAACTGCACTGATATGCTGTAACGATTCTAAACGGTTGTCAGTATTAGGTATCCCTTTTATCTTTATCTCTCCACTGTCCGGGTACAGCAGACCACATATTAATTTAATAGTGGTTGTTTTGCCTGCTCCGTTTGGTCCTAACAATCCAAGTATCTCTCCTTTATAAACATTAAAATCAACATCCTTTACAGCTTGAATAATTTCTCTTGATTTCCTTTTACGGTAGGACTTGGCTAAATTACTAATCTCAATAATTTTCTCCACTTTATTCCTCCTCCTTATGACATAATCTTAGCAATTGTCAAAAATAACAACAACAATCTGACGAAGGAAATATGCTCCGTCTTAAGATGTAGATAATGATTTGACATTCTCCTATTCCATACTGTAAAAATGGAAAAGAGAGGGGACAATTACAGGAAAAAGATTATAACTTGAGTTTTATGGGAAAATCAGCTATGATTAAGTTAGAAAAAAAGTTTCCTTTGATAAAAAAAATTAACTTTCTTATTAAAGGCACCATAGTTATCTGCATAAACACAACGGTTTTAATAGACCGGTTAACCGTAAAAGCTATTCTACAGAATAGGTAAGCCCAGTCCCTGGGCTTAAAGAAGATATTTATTTAAGAAGAACTTTATCGGATTTGAAGAAAGAGAAATATGCTTTCAATACTTCCTTTAACGAATACCAGATTTTCTGGGGATAATGCAAAGAGAGGAGCTTTTTATGCCTACACCAAGTATGGAAGACTATATTGAAATTATTTATAATTTAATTGAAGCAAAAGGATACGCCAGAGTTTCATCTATTGCGGAAGCTTTAGAGGTGCATCCTTCCTCTGTTACAAAAATGGTACAAAAATTGGACAAGGACAAATATTTAGACTATGAAAAGTACCGGGGATTCGTGTTAACGGCGAAGGGGAAGAAAATCGGAGAACGGCTGGTTTTCAGACACGAACTGTTAGAGGAGTTCCTCGAGTTAATAGGAGTAGAAAAAGAGCGCATATATGATGATGTGGAAGGAATTGAGCATCATCTAAGCTGGAATTCTATTGACAGGATAGCAGATGTTGTTGCTTATTTTAAAGAAGATGAGCAGCGGCGTAACGATTTGCAGAAAATAAGTGAAACAAATAAAGCATAGCCAGTTGTTCTAAGAAATGACTGGTTTTTTTGATGCATTTAAATTTCTAATTAAATCCATCCCTGAAGTGGAAGAAGCATAATAAACAAGCCAATAAACGTATAAATCAATAAGCACCTATAAGGGATGGAGCGATGTCATGAAAATTGATGCTGTATTTTCTGGCGGGGGAGTGAAGGGGTTTGCATATGTTGGCGTGTTAGAATCCTGGGAAGAGAAAAATCTGCAGGTAGAACGTGCAGCAGGGACTTCTGCAGGTGCTATTATAGCAGGGTTCCTGGCTGCAGGGTATCACTATAAAGATATTAAAGAGTTAATGAAAACATTGGATGTTGAGAAATTAGCTGATCCGCCATGGTTATCAAAGGTATTGCCAGTGACAAAGTGGTTGTTTCTTTATTATCAATTAGGGCTATACAAAGGGGAGAAGCTGGAAGCGTGGCTGGGAGAAGCGTTAGCCAGACAGAATATATATCAATTCGGTGATTTAAAGCCAGGTGTGTTAAAAGTGGTTGTCAGTGATTTATCTCTGGGGAAGCTGATAGTTATTCCAGATGATTTAGAAAGAGTTTACGGACTACAGCCAGAAACTTTTTCTGTAGCTGCTGCTATTCGTATGAGTGCAGGATTTCCTTATTTTTTTATGCCAAAAAGAATCCAAGGTAAAAATAAAGAAAAAAGCGTTATAGTCGATGGTGGTTTACTTAGTAATTTTCCATTATGGATTTTTGCTGAAGATGAGAAAAAGAAAGCTCGTCCTGTAATTGGCGTGAAACTGACAGACACATCTACATCCATGGAACCCCGCGAAATTCGAAATGCTCTCAATATGTTTCCCCGCCTTTTCGCAACAATGAAGCAGGCACATGATAATCGCTATATATCAAAATCACAGGCGGACCATATTATTTTTGTACCTACTCCTGAAGTGAGCTCTATGAATTTTAATATTACAGAAGAAAGCAGAGAGAAGCTGCGGCAAATCGGGAAAGAATCCAGTGAAAGCTTTTTACGCACCTGGAGTGGTTAGGTTATCTTTAATATTCAAACGAGTCTAATGGATAAATTGCAAAAAACGCATTAAATACGTTTTTGGAAAGATATGATATTGACAGTCTTCTTCACTTAGAGAGGAAACCATGTATATGTAAAAAGGAGCTTAGTATCTAAGCTCCTGCAAAAGTTTGTAATTTAACAAGTCTGTTTAAGAAGAAACACGATTCTTTTTCTTTGATTTATTACCTTCAATAACCCGTAAATGGCTCGTTCTCCTGGTACTCTTTTTCTTTTGTCCTGGTTTCTGATTGCTGGCAGTTGTCACGGCGTTTTGACGACCATACTTTGATTTGGATTGTTTAACAGCCTGCTTGTATTTTTTCATATTATCCTGCTGCCGTCCGGAAGGCTGCTGCCTGCGTATGAGAAAGAAATAAACCAATCCAAAAATAGCTGCTCCTATTCCAATCGAAATTAATAGCCTTGATAAAAACGCAGCTGTATTTCCAAATAACTGGGAAATTAAACCAAATGCTGCAAAAGCAATTATCAAGTAAACAAAAATAGATACTGCTTTATTTCTCAATTGAAATCCTCCTTTCTCACACATTGTATTCTACTTATATTTTACCATATCTTGATAGAGTATGCCTGTTAAGGACCTTTTTCAAAGTTCACTCAGGTTCTTAGAGCAATATAGAAATTGCTGCAACACGCGAAATTTATTTGCCTATTAATTATTTATTCCCTGTTTCATGAAAAATATTCCCACAGATGTTCAAAAGATTATCCAATCATACTAGTTTTATTATTTGGCCATAATAGAGAATGGAGGTGTTTGATGATGAGACGTATGTCAAAGAAACAACAACTAAAGGACAATGAGGAATCAGTATTAAAAAAATCAATGTACACAGGGTTTATTGGAGGAGTTTTATTCAGTTTACTTGCAAGTGCTATGTATTATTTCAATTTTCTGGAGGTTACTCCGAAATATTATCTGTTAACTTCCTGGGTATCTGCAGAGTGGACAGATACATGGCTCGGTATTTTATTTACAACCATTCTGGCGGGAGCGGTCTCTTTGCTGATTGCTTGTCTTTATTATTTGATTCTCAAAAAAATAAAATATATGTGGGTTGGGATAATTTACGGTTTTATTTTATGGGTGATTCTGTTTATTTTATTTCATCCGATATTTAATGATATTCCTGCTGTGATGGAGTGGTCGATGAATACCTGGGTTACCACAATATGTTTATTTATTCTATACGGAACATTTATCGGTTATTCTATTTCTTATGATTATATGGATTCTAAGCAGACTGAAGATATAATTGAAAAAAGCTAGAATTTTCCTATCAGAGGTTATTCAAAGTAATATATATATGATAAAATTACTTATGAAACTTGAGATTTTGGAGAGGATGAAGTTTTTTGACGAAAATTGATCGCTTACGTGAAAAATTAGAAGAGAATAAAGTTGATGCAATAATTGTTGACAGTCCTTATAACAGACGTTACATTACTAATTTTACTGGAACAGCCGGAACGGCATTGGTTACAGCAGATAAAGCAATATTTATTACGGATTTTCGTTATACAGAGCAAGCTGCTGAACAGGCAGAAGCATTTGAAATTGTGGAACATAAACATGGTATGAATCAAGAAATCGCGAATCAAATAGACAAGCTGGGCGTAAAGAAATTGGCTTTTGAGAAAAATTATACGACTTATAGTCAATTTGAAACATATCAACATCAATTTTCTCAAGAATTAGTTCCCGTAGAAGGAATTATTGAAGCATTGCGTATGATTAAAACAGATGATGAATTAGCGGTTATGAAAAAAGCTGCAAAAATTGCAGATGATGCATTTGCGCATATTCAATCATTTATCCAGCCTGGTGTGCCGGAAATTGAAATTTCGAATGAACTGGAATTTTTTATGCGCAGACAGGGAGCAACCTCCTCAAGCTTCGATACAATTGTTGCTTCAGGCTTGCGTTCTGCTCTGCCGCATGGTGTTGCATCAACAAAAAAAATCCAGGAAGGTGAGCTTGTGACACTGGATTATGGTGCATTATATGATGGGTATTGCTCTGATATTACAAGAACGGTAGCTGTAGGAGAAATTTCTGTAGAGTTACGCGAAATTTATGATATAGTATTAGAGGCGAACCTTCGTGGAGTAAAAGGAACTAAACCAGGTATGACCGGGAAAGAGGCAGATGCTTTAACCCGGGATTATATTACGGAAAAAGGATTTGGCGAACGTTTCGGTCATTCAACAGGTCACGCTTTAGGAATGGAAGTACATGAGGGCCCTGGATTATCATCCCGGTCTGAAGCAGTTTTAAAAACGGGTATGGTAGTTACGGTAGAACCGGGAATTTACGTTCCGGGATTAGGCGGCTGTCGTATCGAGGATGATATTGTTATTACAGATAGTGGTAATGAGCGGCTGACGTTTGCTCCCAAAGAATTTATACAGCTATAAGGTATAGGAGGAAAAAACATGATTTCAGTAAATGATTTTAAAACAGGCTTAACAATTGAAGTGGACAATGATATTTGGCAGGTTCTTGAATTCCAGCATGTAAAGCCTGGTAAAGGTGCGGCTTTTGTCCGTTCTAAGCTTCGTAATCTGCGTAATGGAAATATTCAGGAAAAAACATTCCGTGGCGGTGAAAAAGTAGGCAAAGCACATATTGAGAATAACAAAATGCAGTATTTATATGCTTCCGGTGATTCTCATGCATTTATGGATACAGCTACTTATGAACAAATTGAAATTCCTGAGAATCAAATTAAAGATCAATTGAAATTTATTAAAGAGAATATGGAAGTTTCTGTTGTGACCTACCAAGGCGAAATTATCGGTGTTGATCTTCCAAACAACGTTGAGCTTCAAGTAACAGAAACAGAGCCGGGGATTAAAGGTGATACAGCAAGCGGCGGTTCAAAACCGGCTACATTAGAAACTGGACATACTGTACAAGTCCCGTTCTTTATTAATGAAGGTGACGTTCTCGTTATTAATACAGCAGATGGAAAATATGTTTCCAGAGCATAAATTTTAAATAGTACAAGAGGCTGGGACATAACTAGCCAAAAATAATGAAAAGATGGATTTCACATTGGGTTTTGATGTGAAATCCATCTTTTTTGAAATCATTTATAAGTAGATACATAAAAAAGCAGCTAGAGGCAGTGTATCTTCTCAGATTCACTGCCATTAAGGCGAATCCCAATTCATTATCCACTTTGGATTTTCCTCGTACAGAGAAACGAGTGAAACCCAAATTAGCCTTCAAAAATCCAAAGAAAGGCTCCACATCTATCTTACGTTTTCCGTAAAGCTTGCCCATTTCTTCATTTGAAAGCTGTTCTCGTATCATTTTCTTTTGTGCTTCCCATTTTTCATTATAAAATATTTTCCGATGGTTACCTTCCTTTGCCTTGGTACATTGCTCTCGCAAAGGACAGCCTGTACAATCTTCACATTCATAGACCTTAAATTGTCGCTGGTAACCATACTTGTCTGTGCGTTTGGAGTTATAGCGATAAGTAACAGCTTGACCATTTGGACAAGTAAAGGCATCTATTTCGGCATCATAATCCCAGTTAGCGGTGTTAAAGGGATTATTTTTATATTTTTTCTTCTTCTCTTTGCGGTACATACTATAGGTAATCAAGGCAGTTCGTAACCGGTTCAGGGTGACATCTTCTATATTCTGTTCACTTCCATAAGCCGCATCAGCTACGAGGACATCAGGCAACGCAAAATAATCCTTTTCAATACGATCTAAAAAAGGAATCAGCGTTCGTGTATCGGTAGGGTTCGGAAAAATATCATAGGCTAATGCGTAACGTCCTTCTGTTGCCAATTGCACATTATAAGCAGCTTTCAACTGTCCGTTCTTCATATGGTCATCTTTCAATCGCATAAAGGTTGCGTCGTGATCCGTCTTGGAATAGCTGTTACGTTCTTCTAAAATCTCCAAGGCTTCTTCATATTTTTCTTGACGACAGATGAAATCGTGCACCTGTTTTAAGGCTTGTTTTGGCTGCTTTCGTTCCGAACGCAGGGCTTTTCGGTCTTGTGCTTTTTCAATCGATTCGATTTGTTTCGTATACGTTTGGACTGACTTATCCAAATTCGCTGCCATCTGTTGAAGTTCTTGCGTCGATAGAGCTTCCGGGTTTTCCCGGTTGATTTCTGGAATAATTTCTTTTTCCACTAATTCTTCATAGAGGGCATGGGACTTCTCTACAAGTTTCGTTTGATAACGCTCGATCGATTTTCGCCAGACAAAGGTGAATTTATTGGCATTGGCTTCAATTTTGGTCCCGTCAATAAAGATAGCCTCCGCATCGATCAACTCTTTTTCCACCAGCTGACAACGAAATTGGACGAAGCACTGACGCAATAGTTCTTTTACTTCTGGATTCACACGAAAACGGTTGATAGTACGGTAACTCGGCTCATATCCTTGCGCAAGCCACATCATTCGCACACTATCTTTTAATAATGCTTCGATTTTTCGGCCAGAGAACACCGACTGGGTATAAGCACATAAAATAATTTTCATCATCATACGCGGGTGATAGGCGGGACAGCCTGTTTGACGGGTAAAACCGGTGAAAGCTTCTTCTGGAATCTGTTCGATAAATTCATGGATGGTATAAGCAATATCATTTTCTTGTAATTTCATCTCGAAATCTAATGGCAAAACGACTTGATTTACGTTATAATATTTAAACATAAGGATACCTCGATTCTGTTTTTGTAGTGGTACTTTAACTTTATCAGAAGGTATCCTTTTTTTGTACGTTTATTTCATTTTTTAATCAAATTAAAAAAGTGACTTCCTACTTAAAATCATAGTAGAAAGTCACTTTTTCTATTTTTACTGGCTTTTGTCCCAGCCTCTTTTTTTTTTGCGAAAAAAATAGCAGTTGTATTCTCCTTCAACATTTCTCCGTAACATAAAGCTTTCTTTACAAAGAGCATCATTTGGTTCCAGCCCCGGGGGGCATAATTTCATTTTAAAATCATATATCTCTAAGTAAAACAAGCTGATTATGTATTTTTCAAAAAAGCGGGGTTTTATGATGCATGAGATTTTGCGGCTTTTTCCACCAAATTTGCAAACAGCGATAGAAGACTTAGCAGGTGATCAATGGCTACAGCTCCAAGAAATCCGGGTGCGTGTTCATCAAAAAATAGAGTTTATTTTTGATTCGTCTGTTCGCTGGCTGGACAAGCCATTACCTACAAAGAAAGAGGCTGTATATATTTTAAATCAGCTGAGTGAATATTCATTATATCGGATGGAGGAAGAGCTGCGTAATGGCTTCATTACGATAGAGGGCGGGCATCGTGTTGGTATTGCAGGAGGAATTATAACTTCGGATCAAAAAGTAAAAGCGATTCAACCGGTATCTTTTTTTAATATCCGTATTGCCAAGCAAAAAAAAGGATGTGCAGATGCTCTGATGCCTTATATTTATGACGGCGCTTATCATCATACAATGATTCTCGGTGCACCGCAGTCTGGAAAAACAACGATAATACGAGATATCTGCAGGCAGATAGCCAGCGGTTCTCATTCGAACCGCTCAAAAAAAGTAACGATTATTGATGAACGTTCGGAAATAGCAGCATCTATCCGCGGGGTTCCACAACATGATATAGGAATGCGTACAGATGTTTTAGATGCTTGTCCGAAAGCAGAAGGAATGATGATGGCTATTCGCACCTTATCCCCCGATATTCTTGTAGTTGATGAAATAGGTGCGGAAAAGGATGTTGAAGCGATTATAGAGGCATCACAGGCAGGAGTGAAGGTTATTTGTACGATACATGCGAATGATATAGCTGACTTATTCCGCCGTCCAACCATGAAAAAAATATTACAGGAATCTATTTTTGAACGATTTTTACTTCTGGGACAAGGAAAAAGGATTGGTAGGCTTATTCATGCTTTTGACAGAGATGGTAAGCAGATCAGCACCAGGCAAAGAGGTGGTGAAATTGAAATGGATTGGCGTACTACTTTTAATTAGTATGTCTACGGCTCTTGGATGGGAATGGGGAAGAGCGTTAAAACAGCGTCCAAAGCATATTCAATTATTTTTACAGTCGCTTCAGATATTAGAGGCAGAAATGGTATACAGCCAGGTTCCATTACAGGAAGCATTTCAAATTATTGCGAAGAAATTACCAAATCCAATAGCTATGTTTTATCAAGAGCTGGCTGACGCATTGAAAAATAAAGAAAAGGATTTCGATGAGATATGGGAAGAATGTATCCAAAAATTAATCGGACAATCCTCGCTGCAAAAAAGTGAGATGGAGATATTGATTCAATTTGGCAGAACACTTGGCCAGCATGATATTGAGCAGCAGCAAAAGCATTTAAAATTAACGAATCTCTATTTGGAAGAGCAATGGAAAAATGCCACAGAACGTTTTAATACCTATGGAAGGCTGTCAAATGTATTAGGTCTTTTATGCGGTATCTTTCTGGCACTTTTGTTTATTTAAGAAGATGTTAAGAAAAAACAAGAAAATCACTTGGACTATAAAATACTGGTGTTCTTGCCGAGGAGGTGTCCGCTACGACGGTTTTTGATGGGGCGAGTAATCGCAAAAGCTCTTCGGTGGGACGAGTAATCGTAGTCCCACCCAAGGGCATAAGTGCAGCTTTAGCTATGTCTGCGCCTGTCGGCTTGCCAATCACTAAGTCTTCTTTATCAAGGAGATGAGCTCGGGGCCCACGGAAAGCGTAGTGTATTTCTGGGGGGCTAAGATTACTTGTCCCATGAAAACCGTTGGAACGGCTATTCTTCAGCATTTTTATATACTTTCTTATTTTTTCAAAAAGTTCTATTTACCGGGCTTTTTGAACACGTACTTTAAAGAAAATTTGTGGCATGAAGGAAGGGGCAAGGACATGTTTGTAGATGCATTAATTCTATTTCAGATTGCTGGTATAGGCATTATTGTTGCGCTTATCCATACGATTTTAAAACAAATGGGGAAAGAAGAAATTGCACAGTTTGCCACGCTAATTGGTTTTATACTCGTTCTGCTCATTGTAGTTAACGGGCTGTCAGATTTATTTCAGCAGATCAGGTCTGTATTTCTATTTTAAGGAGATTGGACATGGATATTCTCCAAATTACAATTCTAGGCGTTTTAGCAAGTTTACTATATATCCTTCTAAAAGAAGTACACGGTTCCATTGCTTTTTTAATTATTCTTATTACGGGTATTGTTATTTTTTTCTCCATAATCCAGCAAATTCAGTTAATATTTGAAACAATTCGGAAGCTGGGAGATCAGGCAAACGTTCAGGGACTTTATTTAACAACTATTTTAAAAATCATCGGTATATCCTATATTGCAGAAATCGGGGCACATTTGACGAAGGACGCCGGTCTGAATTCTGTATCAAAGTATATTGAATTAGCAGGGAAAATATTTATTTTATTACTTGCCGTCCCGATTATTACTGCTGTCATTGAAGCGATTATCGGTTTCATCCCTAATGTTTGACCGGCGAAAGAAAACGAGGCCAGGAAAGGGAGTATCCATATTGTGTATAAGACCTGCCAAATTACTCCAGAAGCTATGTATGTTATTCATTGTTTTTATAGCTGTTCAAGGCATTCCAATTGTTGCTGCAGCAGAGGATAACCCGGTTGAAGATCCCATTACCGCAGAAGAAGAGGAAACGCTTCAAAATACATTATTAGATGAGATTTCATTAGATGAAATTCAATCCTATTGGGATGAGCTGATAACGGAATACGGTGATAACTTGCCTGATTTACAAAAAATCAGCATCTATGAATGGATAAAAAATGGAGATAGCATATCAATACAGGACATCCTGTTATATTTTTTACGTTATCTCCTGCATGAACTGATTATTAACGGAAAACTCCTTGGCACTCTTTTAATGCTGACATTATTTGCGGTTGTACTGCAATCTATTCAGTCAGCATTTGAACAGACAACTGTCAGCAAGGTTGCCTATTTTGTTGTATTTTTAGTCCTGTTATTTATTGTATTGAACAGTTTTTATTTGGCAACCTCCTATACCAAAGAAGCTATTGATACCATGCAAAGCTTTATGATTGCGCTCCTCCCTCTGGTGCTGGGGATGATGGCGAGCTTTGGAAGCGTGATTTCTGTCTCTTTTTTTCATCCGGTTATTATTTTTTTTATTCACTTTAGCGGTGTATTTATCTCAACCTTTATTTTACCTTTATTGTTTCTTTCAGCGATGCTGGTTATTATAAGCAGTTTAAATAGCCACTATAAAGTTACTCATTTGGCAAATCTTTTTAGAAATGTTGCGGTTGGCAGTCTGGGGATTTTTTTAACGATCTTCCTGGGCGTTATTTCTGTCCAAGGTACTGCAACAGCAATTCAGGACGGGGTAGCAATAAAGACAGCAAAATTTGTAACAGGAAATTTTATACCTGTGTTAGGACGAACCTTTACAGATGCAGCTGATACTATCCTCAGCGCTTCACTTATTTTAAAAAATGCTGTCGGCATGATCGGTCTTTTTATTATTTTATTTATTGTGGCTTTTCCAGCTTTGAAGGTGGGAGTAATCGCAATTATTTATAAACTGGCAGCTGCTATTTTGCAGCCCCTCGGCGGCGGACCTATTGTCCAATGCCTGAATACTGTAAGCACGTATATTTTGTTTATCTTAGCCTGTTTATTGGCTGTATCACTTATGTTCCTGCTGGGTATTGTCATTATTGTGGCAGCAAGTAATTTAACCGTTTTACTACGATAGGGGTGATAAGAATCGGAATATTTACAGATTGGGTAACACAAATTATTTTATTTATTATTCTGGCTTCTGTGATTGATTTGCTTATCCCTGCCAACCATTTGCAAAAATATGTCCGGCTGGCTATTAGTTTAATATTAATTTTGATTCTTCTTCAGCCTGTTTTTTATTTATTTAATACGGACATAAATGCGGCCATATCAAGCTCTATGAACCGAATTGAGAGTCAGTTTAATAATCAGTCATCGATAGAAAATCAAATAGATTTTGAAAAAAATGAAATAGAAAATGGACAAGATGCATATATTTTAAAACAAATGGCTATTGAATTGGAAAAAATAGCAGAGGAATCGTTAAAAGAGGAATTTGCCGTAGAGATTACATCTATTGATTTCCAATTTGCTGTAACGGATTCCTTAACTTATGAGGATCTGACAGAGGTCATTGTCTATATAACAGAATCAGAACCAGGGGAAGGAGCGATGAATACGGTTGAGGATGTTGTTATTGAATGGGACCACGAGGAGGAAGAGCATGCAGAAGAATCGTTTCAGGAGATTGAGAACAGTTTAAGAGAGCTTTGGGAGATTGAAGATAAAGAAATAACGGTCTATTGGGAAGGAGAGGGATTTTGAAAAATAAACTAACTTCTTTTTTAAAACAGGCCAATAGTAATGAGGAAGTTTCCGGGAAAGAACAAAAACAGCCCTCTAAAAAAATCGGGTTTATTGTCATCTTAGGCTTAGTGGGAATTCTGATTATGGTTATCAGTAACCTGCTGAAGCCAGAACAAGAGGCGCAGCCGGTTCCTTATGATGATACGCAGATAGAGATTTCTGAAGAAGCAGCAACTCAGTCGATGAATGGAGAAGTAAAAGAATTGGAAAATGAGCTGGGTGAGCAGCTGGCCAGTATGCTGAATCAAATGGATGGTATTTCAGAAACGGAAGTAATGATTAATTTAGAGGCAACCAGTGAGCAGGTTTATGAAAAAAATCGGACAACGGGTCAGCAGACAACAGATGAAACGGATCGCAATGGAGGTTCCAGAGTAGTGCAGGATCAGACAGATGATCATCAGGTGGTGCTCTACCGGCAGGGAGATCAGGAAACCCCTTTACTTGTACAAACAAAACAGCCAGAAGTGCGGGGCGTATTTATTATTGGACAAGGGATGGAAAGTCAATCTATTAAAAGTCAAGTAATTGAAGCAGTATCAAGAGTGTTAGATGTCCCTTCACATAAAATTTCAGTAATGGCTAAAAATTAAGGAGGTAGAATGTATGTTAAAAAAACAAACAGTATGGTTACTGACAATGTTAAGCTTGATGGTTGTTTTAAGTGTGTATTATATTTTTTCGTCAAATGGGAATGATTTAGCTTTTGTAAATGATGGACAAGAAACAGCCACAGAAGATGCGGTGCCGGCAACGCAATCTGAAGAAGACATCGAAGTGGAGAATATAGAAAATGTAGATAGTGATGAATTATTTACAACCATCCGAATGGAAATCCAGGATGAACGCAGCAGGAAAAAAAGTCAGTTAACAGATGTAGTGGCTTCAGCAAATGCATCACCAACTGAAAAGGATGAAGCACTGCAGGAAATTGACAGCTTAGAGGAACTATCGGTTAAAGAAAACCTTATTCAGCAACAACTTCTGGCTGCTACAGAATATGAAGATATTCTTGTCCGCTCCGATGGTGAGAAAGTACATGTACATGTGAAAACAGAAGAATTATCTAATACAGAAGCAGCAAATATTATGCAGATGGTTCGTGATGAATTTGGAAGAGATATTGTAACAGAAGTTAATTTCCAGCCGACAGGTAAATAAAATCTGAAGCCAGCAGCCCCTGAACTGCTGGTTTTTCTTATTTTCAACTCAACTTTCGTACCTGAGAATAAGCATCTATACCTTCCTATTCCAGGATGAACATGTTCTTTATTATCCTGCTTGCATTTTGTTAAATCATCCTTCTATTGAAATGGAGATTGTGTATAGCTCCGCTCCGACCAACCACTACGCTTTCCATGGGGACGGCTTCAGCTAACTTGAAAAGAAAACCGCTTTTCAAGTTAGCTGAAGCTCGCCCTGTTCCCATAGGAGTCTACGTGGTTGGTCTGCGCTCAGTTAGGTTACTACAGCGCATGAAAGAAATCATATCCTGGATAGGGTTGGATGAAATAATTGCTTTTTGCTTGTTGAAAAGATTATTTTTAGTGTTTTAAATGGTTGATTTGCAATTTAAATAATAATACGGCATGGATAGTAAATATCGGGAATAGCTTTCATGAATAGAAAGTAATCGTGACCGGACATTTTTATTTATGCCCCGAAAAATATGTTTTTAACTGGTCTAATTTCTATTGACTCAGTTGTACTAAACAGTATAGAGCCCCCTTCCAGCAGAGGCGGACCGTTTTGACTCCTGAGGGATTAGCACCATCTGAAGATCCACTTTTGCCAAGTGCTCTTCTTGGCAAAAGTTAGCTGAAGAGCGTGCCCCTAGGAAAGCAAAACGGTTCGCCGCAGCGGTAGCCTTACATGTTACCTTCTTTCTAGATAGAGTTTATGCTATGTCAAGAGATAGATGGAAGGAATGATCAACACCTGTCTCTATGATAAGCAAGTTATTTTTTTAGGTGCGAAAGTTGAGTTTTAAAAATATAGTTAAAACCAACATTATCGGGCTATAACTGTTATAATAACAAGATAGTATTTGCGGTAGACTTGAAGTTTTTATTCATTTTATCGTAATATATTAGAAGGTAATGAAACAGCCAATATGAAATACTAAAAAAAGATTTTAATCGAAGCGAGGAGTGCCAATATGTTACAAGTAGATGAGATTAGAGAAATTATTGAAATGGTCGATAAATCATCGTTAACAGAATTTTCCTATGAGGCAAACGGTGCAGTAATAGCTATGAAAAAAAATACAGGTTCTGTAACTACTACCGTTCAAACACAGCCTCAAATTACAGCTGAACCTCAAGCTCCGTCGGTTCAAAAACCGCAGCCTGAAGCAAGTGCTCAAACAGAAACGAAAGCAGAAGAAACACCTCAGGCTTCGGCTGATTATGATTATGAAATTGTTTCCCCGATGGTTGGGACATTTTATGCTTCTTCTTCGCCGGACAGCGATCCTTTTGTGACAAAAGGCAGCGCGGTGAATACAAACACGGTTGTATGTATTGTGGAAGCGATGAAATTATTTAATGAAATTGAAGCTGAAACTAATGGAGAAATCGTGGAAGTTTTAGTTGAAAATGGTGAGCTTGTAGAATATGGCCAGCCGTTATTTAGAGTAAAGAAGAAGTAAGGGGATGGAATAATTGATTAAAAAGCTATTAGTTGCCAATCGTGGAGAAATAGCTGTCCGAATTATCCGCGCCTGTAAGGAGATGGGCATTGAGACGGTTGCAATCTATTCTGAAGCAGACCAGGAATCGTTACATGTTGAGTTAGCGGATGAAGCATATTGTGTCGGCCCGAAGTTAAGTAAGGACAGCTATTTAAACATAACTAATATTATGAGTGTTGCATTGTCAACGGAGGCGGATGCAATACATCCGGGATATGGATTCCTGGCAGAAAATGCTGACTTTGCAGAGATTTGCAGAGAATGCAATGTTACGTTTGTCGGTCCTACACCTGAAGCTATTCAAAAAATGGGTATCAAGGATGTTGCCAAAGAAACGATGAAATCTGCTGATGTTCCTGTTGTTCCTGGATCAGAGGGAATTGTAGACGGCATTGACCATGCAAAACAAATTGCCGATGAAATAGGTTATCCTGTTATTATTAAAGCAACTGCCGGCGGTGGCGGTAAAGGAATTCGTGTAGCCCGTTCAGAGGAAGAATTAATAAAGGGAATGGAGCTGACACAAAAAGAAGCTGAAACAGCCTTTGGTAATCCAGGTGTCTATATTGAAAAATATATAGAAGATTTCAGACATGTGGAAATTCAGGTATTGGCTGATACACATGGGAACATCGTACATCTCGGAGAAAGAGATTGTTCTATTCAGCGCCGCCTGCAAAAGCTTGTGGAAGAATCTCCGTCACCTGCAATTAATGAAACACTTCGCAGCCGTATGGGAGAGGCTTCTGTAAAAGCGGCCCAGGCTGTGGATTACGTCGGGGCCGGAACCATTGAGTATATTTTTGACAGACAATCAGAAGAATTTTACTTTATGGAAATGAATACTCGTATTCAGGTAGAGCACCCTGTAACGGAAATGGTTACTGGAGTGGATTTAATTAAAGAACAAATTCGTATTGCAGAGGGTCAGGAGCTGGCATTTACCCAGGAAGAGGTTACTCTTGAAGGGCACTCTATTGAATGCCGTATCAATGCAGAAGATCCTTATAAGAATTTCATGCCCTCTGCAGGAGAAATCGAAATGTATCTCCCGCCGGGCGGACTGGGAGTTCGGGTTGATTCCGGCGCATATAGCGGCTATAGAATTCCGCCATACTATGACTCCATGATTGCTAAGCTTATCGTTTATGCTTCTACCAGAGCAGAAGCTGTAGAACGTATGAAGCGTGCGTTAGAAGAATTTGTTGTTGAGGGAGTACACACGACAATTCCGTTCCAATATCAAATTATGAGCCACCCTGTGTTTAAAGAGGGAGACTTCAATACGAATTTCTTAACTGAATATCCGATCATCCAGGAAAGGGAAGATGAGGATAGCAAATAAGGAGTGAAGGCAATGAGCGATCAATTATTATTAGATATTCTTGAGGATGACAGCTTAGGCAGCGTACAAATTGTACCGCAAGTGCTTGAAGTTATTGCAGGAATAGCTGCAACGGAAGTAGATGGCGTAAAATCGATGCATGGTAACTTTGCAACGGGTGTTGCTGAAAAATTTGGGAAGAAGTCACATGGCAAAGGTGTACGTGTTGAGCTAACAGATAATGGAGCTATTATTGATATTTATGTAATCCTTAAGTTTGGAAAATCGATTCCGGAAGTAGCAACAAAGCTGCAGACTAATATTAAGCAAAATGTCTATACCATGACATCTATCCAGGTTGAAGAAGTAAATGTTCATGTAGCAGGTATTCAAATGGAAAATCAGGAGATTGTATAGTTTAAAACAATTATCCTTAGACTCTTGCCTCATCATACGATTCTAAGTATGAAATAAAGAAGATGTATAAATATACATTTGGTCAACAAAGGGGAACACAGGTTAATATTCTGTGTTTCCTTTTTGTTGGGGAAGTATACACGTTTTTTTTATTTTCTGATCAGATTTAAATTATTATCAAAAAAAGCGGGTATACTGTATCCTAGCCAAAAATAAGGGAAACGTGTTATGATTTTAACAGTAAATGAAAGAATGTAGAGGAGCTGCGTGATGAACCGACATAAAGCTAGAGAAAAGGCATTTCAGACGCTTTTTCAATTAGATATGAATCAAGATGAAATAAGCTTGGCAATGGAAGCACTGAAGGAAGAAGAACGGAAAGATGTATTCCTGACTATGCTGATTGAAGGAGTAATTACTTATAAAGAAACGATTGATTCAAAAATAGCAGGAAACCTGGAAAATTGGTCGCTCGAACGTATAGCAGCAGTAGAGCGTACTATTTTAAGGCTGGCAGTTTATGAATTATTATACATGGAGGATATTCCGCCTAATGTATCGATTAATGAAGCAATTGAGCTGGCACATACATTTGGAGATGAACAATCCGGTAAATTTATCAATGGAGTATTATCAAAGGTTATTTCTTAAGGGGGAGCAAATATGACTGCAGAAATATTAAATGGAAAAGAGCTATCCGACCAGCTGAAAGAAGAGATGAAACAAGAAGTAGAAGCTTTGAAGCAAGAGAGTATCCATCCTCATTTGACTGTTATTTTAGTAGGAGATAACCCTGCGTCAAAGTCTTACGTAAAAGGGAAAGAAAAAGCCTGTGAAGTGACGGGGATATCGTCCAGCTTGATTGAGCTTCCAGGATCAGTATCAGAGCAGGAGCTGTTACAGGTTATTGAAAAACAGAATAATGATAAAGAAGTTCACGGAATTCTTGTCCAGTTACCATTGCCTGACCATATTGATGAACAAAAGGTTATTCATGCTATCTCGCCTTTAAAAGATGTGGACGGTTTTCACCCGATTAATATTGGAAAGCTTGTAAATGGAGAAGAAACCTTTTTACCCTGCACACCTTTTGGAATTCTGACGATGCTTGAATCTAAAAATATTGAAATAGAAGGAAGGCGTGCAGTAATTATTGGACGCAGTAATATTGTCGGGAAGCCGATGGGATTATTGTTGTTAGAGAGAAATGCTACAGTTACATATTGCCACTCCCGTACGAAGAACCTCCGTGAAATTGCGTCTGAAGCAGACATTCTGGTCGTTGCAATGGGCAGAGAGCATGCTGTTGATGGAAGTTATGTGAAAGAAGGGGCAGTTGTTATTGATGTTGGAATTAACCGCATGGATAATGGAAAACTGACAGGCGATGTAGAATTTGAAAGCGCCAAGGAAAAAGCATCATATATTACTCCTGTTCCCCGCGGTGTCGGTCCGATGACCATTACGATGCTTTTAAAAAATACTATTAAAGCAGCAAAAGGATTGTCTGAAAAGTGAAAGACAACTATTTAACGGTTACTGCCCTGACCAGATATGTGAAACGTAAAATAGATACGGATCCACATTTACGTCAGGTATGGCTGCGTGGGGAAATATCAAACTTTAAACACCATAGCCGCGGGCATATGTATATGACCATTAAAGATGATAATGCCCGTATTCAGGCAGTTATGTTTTCTTCAAATAACAGCAAGCTATTATTTCGTCCAGAAAATGGCATGAGTGTGCTTATTCGTGGAGAGGTAAGCGTATATGAGGCAAGCGGTCAATATCAGCTCTATATCCGTGAAATGGAACCAGACGGCATCGGTGCTCTATACCAGGCCTTTGAGCAATTGAAAGAAAAATTGCAAATAGAAGGCTTATTTCTTGATGATCAGAAAAAGAAGATTCCTGCCTATCCGAATCATGTCGGTGTTATTACCTCGCCGACAGGAGCGGCTGTTCGTGATATTGTGACAACGATTGAAAGAAGATCACCCTCCGTGAAGATTACAGTTCTGCCTGTATCTGTACAAGGGCCGCAGGCTGTCAGTTCAATTGTAAGAGCTATTCAGTATGCAAACGCATTTCCAGATGAGTATGATGTCTTGATTGTCGGCCGCGGCGGTGGATCTATTGAAGAATTATGGAGTTTTAATGAAGAAGCAGTTGCAAGAGCGATTTACGATTCGAGCATCCCGGTTATATCTGCTGTAGGGCATGAAACGGATACAACAATTGCAGATCTTGTAGCCGATTTACGAGCTCCTACACCAACAGGAGCAGCTGAATTGGCTGTTCCATCGCAAACAGAACAGCTTGATAAAGTATCGTATTTTGTACAGCGTCTGACTCAGGTAATGCGAACAGATATACAAATGTATTCAAAGCGTTTAGAACGTTTAAGCCAAACCTATGCATTTAAATATCCTAAACAGCTGATTGCACAGAAGGAACAAGAGCTTGATAGTATGCTGGATACTCTTAACAGGTCATTTAAAAACCGGGTGGAAGAGAAACAGCTCCGTTACACACACTTGAAAAAAAGATTGGGTATGCAGCATCCGGAGCAAGAAATAAAAATCGAAGCTGATAATAATAATAAATTAACAGCACAGCTGAACAGATCCATGAAACAGCTGTTTACAAGCTCAGAACGTGAGCTGCAGACTGCAATAAATAAATTAGCACTGGTAAACCCGCTTGCAATTATGGCACGAGGCTACGGGATCAGTTATAACCAGGAAGGTAATGTAATCAAATCCATCAAGGAAGTGAATCAGGGCGACCAAATTGATGTAAGGCTGAAAGATGGATATGTTCAAGCGGAAGTACAAAAGATAAAGGAGGCCGATGACAGTGGCGGAAGAAAAGAAATATGATGAATTAACCTTTGAGCAGGCTATGGAGAAACTGGAAAACATTGTAACCATGCTGGAAGAAGGTGATGTTCCCCTTGAAAAGGCAATCGAATATTATCATGACGGAATGAAGCTTTCTAAGCTGTGTAATGAGAAATTAACAAATGTACAGGAAAAAATGGTTCATATTTTAAACGAACAAGGAGAACTGGAACCGTTTGATGTAGAGGAGGAAAAATAAGATTATGCATAAACGATTGCAAGCTTATCTGGAATATTACCGTGAAGAACTTCAAAAAGCATATACAAGCCGCTTTGATAAGCTTGAGATACCTGCTAATTTAAAACAGTCCATGCTTTATTCCTTAGATGCCGGTGGGAAAAGATTACGTCCAATTTTATTATTGGCAAGTTATGAGGTATACGGCCAGGATGTTCAAAAAGTGATGTCATCAGCTATTGCCCTGGAGATGATACATACCTATTCACTTATTCATGATGACCTGCCGGCAATGGATAATGATGATTACCGGCGCGGTATGTTAACGAATCATAAAAAGTTTGATGAAGCCACAGCTATTCTCGCCGGCGACGCGTTGTTAACCTACAGCTTTGAGCTGATTTTAGATGATCCATTACTTACTTCAGAAGAGAAAATTGTCCTGGCCAAAGAATTAGCTGTCTGCAGCGGACCTAAAGGAATGGTTGGCGGACAAATTCTTGATATGGAGGCGGAAAAGCAATCTGTTTCTTTAGAAGCAATGGAAGAAATCCATGCTTTAAAAACGGGCGAACTCATTCGTTTTGCTATTTTTGCAGGAGCATACTTAGCAAATGCTACTGATGAACAGCTACATTATTTGAAGCAATATGCGTATTATCTGGGACTGATTTTTCAGGTTCAGGATGATATTCTTGATGTTTCCGGCGAGGAAGAAAAACTGGGTAAGCCGGTAGGCAGTGATGAATTAAATGAAAAAAGCACGTATCCTAAATTATTAGGGCTGGGTGGCGCTATAGAACAAAAAGAAAAATATGTTCAAAAAGCTTATGAAAGCTTAAAGTTAGCTGATGCAGAAGATTCACTTTTAAAAGCATTAACGGATTACTTTAGTCAAAGAGATCATTAAAATAGAAAATTCGAAAAATCCCAATAAAAATGATACACCTGGAAAAGGACTTTCTGCTTCAGTGGAACCTTTGAACATGGATAAAAAAACGAAAAGGAAAAGGTCTATGAAGAAAAAGAAAAGAATTGATGAGCTATTGGTGGAAAGGGAACTTGCAGAAGATATTGAGAAAGCAAAACGTGCTGTTATGGCAGGACTGGTCTATTCTGGAGAGGAACGTATCGATAAGCCTGGCAGCCTGCTTCCAGTTGAGACGCCATTGCGGATTAAGGACAAGCGTTTAAAGTATGTTGGCCGTGGCGGATATAAACTTGAAAAAGCTCTTCAATCATTTTCTGTGGATGTTTCAGATAAAATATTTATGGATATTGGCTCCTCAACAGGCGGTTTTACGGATTGTGCATTGAAAAATGGTGCAAAAAAATGTTATGCCATTGATGTCGGTTATAATCAATTAGACTGGAAGCTTCGCAATGACCCTCGTGTTATCGAGATGGAACGAACAAATTTCAGGCATGTTACACCAGATATATTAACATCCGGTTTTCCTGAGGTAGCTTCTATTGATGTATCTTTTATTTCTTTAAAGCATATTTTCCCGGTCCTGGCCACATTGCTAAATGAAAAAAATGACATTATTGCCTTGATAAAACCCCAATTTGAAGCTTTTAAAGACCAGGTTGGTGCGAAAGGAATTGTCAGAGAACCTTCTATTCATTTGGAGGTTCTAGAAAAAACAGTAAATTATGCGGCTGATGTTTCATTTACTTTAGTGGATTTGACTTATTCACCTATTAAAGGGACTGAGGGGAATATTGAATTTTTAGCACATTTTAGATGGATGAATAAAGAAATGCCAAAAGACATTAATTTAGAACAAGTTGTTAAAGATGCACAACAGGCACTGGTTTAATAAATCTCAGGTAAGCTTTATTAAAAGGAGGGATTTATACTTGAGTAAAATACAACGTCACATTAAAATTCGTGAATTGATTACTGAAAATATTATTGAAACACAGGATGAGCTTGTTGATGCTTTGAAAAATCTCGGCTATAACGTAACGCAGGCAACGATATCACGTGATATTAAAGAGCTGCAATTGGTAAAGGTTCCGACAAATACAGGACAGTATAAGTACAGCCTGCCGGCAGATCAGCGTTTTAATCCACTGCAAAAGCTGCAGCGGTTAATTGTAGATACATTTGTCAAAATAGAGAATGCAAGTCATTTTATTATTCTAAAAACACTTCCCGGCAATGCACATGCAGTCGGTGTTTTAATTGATAACCTGGATTGGGAAGAGATTATGGGGACGATTTGCGGTGACGATACTTGCTTAATTATTTGCCGGACTCCGGAACATGCGGAAGAAATTAAAAATCGGTTAATCGGGATGCTTTAAGAGGATGTTTAAAAAGCCCAACAAAAATGACACATTGGGAAAAGGAGCTTCTACTAAGAGCGCCCACGTCGTGTGGGCAACGTAGAAGTCATCACATCCTGCGAAAGTACATTGGCTTACTTTTCCGGTGGGACTGGGACTGCAATTACTCGCCCCATCGAAGGGCTTTTGCGATTACTCGTCCCATCAAAAGCGCTACTCGCGTATCTTAAAGCATACGCTGCGTTCCTCAAAGATGCACCGCCTTGAACTTCTTGGTCCTTTTTATCGTACTTTTTGAACGCACACTTTAAAATTGTTTAGTTGGGGTGAGGAGCTTGTTAACAGAATTATCTATAAAAAACTTTGCGATTATTGAAGAATTATCCTTAAGCTTTCAGGAAGGACTTACTGTATTGACTGGGGAAACGGGAGCTGGGAAATCAATTATTATTGATGCTATCCAATTATTAGCTGGAGCACGGGGATCAGTGGACTTTGTCAGACATGAATCGAATAAAGCGGAGATTGAAGGATTATTTTTTATCGATCATAAAAAGCATCCTATTTATCAAGTTGGTAAAGCATACGGGATTGAAATTAGTGATGAACAAATTGTGCTCCAACGGACGATTACGGCCTCAGGAAAAAGCATCTGCCGTGTAAACAGTAAATTAGTGACATTAGCCATTCTCAGAGAATTTGGAAAGACATTGATTGATATCCATAGCCAGCATGAGACACAATCGTTGATGGATAATGAGCAGCACATTGACTTTTTAGATCTTTATCTGGGAGATGCAATGAAAGAAGCGAAAAAGGATTATCAGGATATTTATTACCGTCTGGAAAATCTGAAGAAGAAGTACCGCAGTTTGAATGACAATGAGCAGGAGATGGCTCAGCGTCTGGATCTGCTTCAATTTCAGCAGCAGGAATTAACAGAAGCACAGCTTGTCCCTCAAGAAGATACGGATCTGGAGGAAGAACGTAACCAGCTTGCTAATTATGAAAAAATACATAAATCACTTTCCGATGCTTATTTTTCATTATATGGTGAGCAGCACGGATTAGATTTAATCAGCCAGGCGCAAATATCGCTACAGGATAGTGCGGATTTAGACCCTTTTATTGCTGAAAAATTAGATAGTATGTCTAACCATTATTATATGCTGGAAGAGATTACTTATGATATCCGTAATTACCTCGATCAGCTGCAATACAATCCAGAACGGCTTAATGAGATTGAACAGCGCATGGATGAACTGAACAGACTAAAAAGGAAATACGGTCCGACTGTGGAAGAAATGTTAGACTATCTAGGCCGTGTAGAAGAAGAAATCGAGCAGATTACAAACAGGGAATCACATTTAAATACACTGGTGACAGAAATTGACGAGCTTGAAAAAGATGCATTATTAGAAGCAGACCAGCTGCATCATTTACGAAAGCAGGCTGCTGAACAGTTAACGCATGATATTCACATGGAGTTAAAGGATCTTTATTTAGAAAAAACAACCTTCTCCATTGATTTTGAAGATTCTGCGCAGCGGAAACTGAAATTGAACGGATATGATAAAATATTGTTCCGAATTTCAACGAATGTCGGAGAACCATTAAAGGATCTAACAAAAATTGCTTCAGGTGGAGAGTTATCCAGGATTATGCTTGCTTTAAAGAAAATCTTCTCAAAGCATCAGGGAATTACGAGTGTTATTTTTGATGAAGTGGATACAGGTGTCAGCGGAAGAGTTGCGCAGGCGATTGCTGAAAAAATTCATGAAATATCTCTTGAATCACAGGTTTTATGTATTACTCATCTTCCGCAGGTTGCTGCGATGGCAGATACACATAAATTTATCCAGAAAAAAGAAAAGTCGAATCGTACCTTTACTTCTGTTATTGAATTAAATGATAAAGAGCTTATTGAGGAATTAAGCCGCATGATTACAGGAACAAAATTAACAGATACTGCAAAAGAACATGCGAAGGAAATGTTAGTATTGGCAGGCCGTTTTAAAAAATCAAATTAAAGGGATAAAAACGAAAAAAAAACCGGACAATAAACGTACCGGTTTTTTCTTTTTCCTGTACTTACAAATTTCGTTAATAACATGTCCTTTTGCATCTTTAGAACAACAACACTATACGTTAGTTTATCTATATTTTTATAGGAAAAGATACACATATCACATAGGTTGTTCCAGTTTAAACTGCCCTCCAATTGCAAAAAGTATATGTACAGAAAGATAATATTTTTTGTATGAGGAGGAGACGATTTATGAGTAAACCAAGCAAGAGCAATTTAAAATATAAAATATGCTCGCTGTTATCACTTTTTTTTATGTTGTTTTTTCTTTTTCCTTCCTTTATCCACGCAGATACATCCCTACAAGGATATAAAGAAGTTTTCCAAGACTCCCCGATCATTCCCTTTTTAAATAAGAAGGAGAGCTCAAAAGAGAACAATAAGGAGCAATATCAGCGTCTGGAGGATGTGAAAGTAGTGCCGGGGGGACAATCGATTGGAGTTCAACTGGAGACAAAAGGAGTTCTGGTTGTAGGCCATCATCAGGTAAAAGTGTCAGAAGGAGCAAAATCTCCGGGAGAAGCTGCTAAAATAAATGTTGGTGACACAATTGTTGAAATAAACGGCCAAAAGATTAACCATATGACAGATATTAAACCGATTGTTGATAATAGCGGTAAAGAGAATAAAAAGCTGCAGATCAAACTGAAACGCGGAGATAAAATGATCGAAACCAGTTTACAGCCGATTTTTGATAAAAAAGAAAAAGCTTATAAAATCGGGTTATATATTAGAGATACTGCTGCAGGGATTGGCACAATGACGTTTTATGATCCGAAATCAGGCCGGTATGGTGCTTTAGGGCATGTTATCTCAGATATGGATACAAAGAAGCCGATTGATATTAAACAAGGATCCATTATTCATTCTTCTGTAACAGCTATTGAAAAGGGCGATAATGGTTTACCGGGAGAAAAACAAGCCTCCTTTCAAACACAGGAAAAAAGAATTGGTAATATAACAAAAAATACGGATTACGGCATATTTGGGATATTAGAGAAGGAAGTAAATCATGAAAAATATGAAGAAGCATTTCCTGTTGCGTTATCTCATGAAGTCAAAGAAGGTCCTGCAAAAATTCTTACAGTAGTTGATGGGGAAAAAATTGAAGAATTTGATATTGAAATTATCAGCAGTGTTCCTCAAAAATCAGCATCAACAAAAGGAATGGTTATTCAGATCACTGACCCCAGGTTGTTAGAATTAACAGGCGGGATTGTTCAGGGAATGAGTGGCAGTCCAATTATTCAAAATGACAAAATTATTGGTGCAGTAACACATGTGTTTGTTAATGACCCGACCTCGGGTTATGGTGTTCATATCGAATGGATGCTTGAGGACGCCGGCATTATCAAACCTGAGTCTAATCAGAATGCAGCTTAAAAAATACTTGTAATGGTGATTGCCATTACAAGTATTTTTTGATTAGTATCTCAATTTTTGCGGCTTAAAAAATAACTTGCTCATCATGGAATAGGAAGGTATAGAAGCTTATTCTCAGGTGCGAAAGTTGAGTTAGTATTATAAAGATTAAAGTTGCGTACAGTGTATGGATACAGGTGTTTTATATCCAATTACTATCTGATATAATGAAAACGTATACAAAAAAGATTAAAAATCGTGTCGAAAGTTGGTGAAAAACAAAGAAAAATAGAGAATACTTAAGAAAATCGAAATAAATCAAAAGTTTTTTGATTTTAAAGAGGATATTTATATTTTTTGTAGAATATGTAATAGGTGCATAAAAAGCAAAAGGAGGATTTTTTAGTGAGTAAAATATCTGTATGTTTTGTTGATGATAATCGTGAGTTAATTCAATTAATGGAGGATTTTTTTGGGGAACAGGAAGAAATTGAAATAGTTGGAACAGCCTTAAACGGCAGGGATTGCATCCCGCTAATTGAAGAGAAGAATCCAGATGTATTGGTATTAGATATAATCATGCCCCATATGGACGGTATTGCCGTATTAAATGAAATTAAAAAAATGGATTTAAATAAAAAACCCCATATTATTATGCTGACTGCTTTTGGCCAAGAAGAAGTAATGAAGAAAGCTGTAGATTTAGGAGCTTCTTATTTTATTCTGAAGCCATTTGACATACAGAATCTGGCTGACCAAATCTTGCAGGTTCAGGGCAGCAGCATTCCAAGAGTGTCAAATGTAAATAAAACGAATACAGAAAACAGGAAAAAACAAGATTTGGAAGCGAATATAACAAATATTATTCATGAAATTGGTGTACCTGCACATATTAAAGGATATATGTACTTAAGAGAGGCAATTACGATGGTTTATAATGACATTGAGCTTTTAGGGTCTATTACAAAAGTACTTTACCCTGATATTGCGAAAAAGTTCAATACAACTGCTTCACGGGTGGAAAGAGCTATACGCCATGCGATAGAAGTTGCCTGGAGCAGAGGAAATATAGATTCCATTTCGGCTCTATTTGGCTACACCATCAATATTTCAAAAGCTAAGCCGACAAATAGTGAATTCATTGCAATGGTGGCTGACAGATTACGTTTGGAACATAAGGTGTCATAACAATACGGTGGCAGGTGTTAAACAGTCGGCATCATTTTTTTTACCCGATGTAAAGAGTCGTACTGTTTTATATACTAAATGTAAATATTTAAAACAGCTCTATTTTTTATATTCGAAAAAGTTGGTATATTACTTATTTTTGATTAACATAAGGAATGGTAAGCATCAGATTTTTGAAATGTAAAAAAAGACCGTATTAAACGTTTTGTTGATTTGATTTAGCCGAGAATAAAAACAGTAATCTGATACCATAAAGCAAGTGCTACAAGCAAAAGAGCAGAAATAATTTTTATTAGATTAGTTTTGGAAAAATAGTTCTTGCCTGGATAGACTTCTAAAAAAGTCACAATAAGTAAAAGAGTTGATAAAAATGGCAGTGTTAAGTAGTCAGCAACCTTCGTTAAATAGATAATTCCCAGAACAAAGCTGATTATAATAATCGGAAAATAAAGCCAACGTTTCTTTTTCATCGTTTCAGTCAATTTTATACACTCCTTGAACTTGTACTTTATTTAAAGCATATTAGGATCAGACTAATTTTATGTTAGAAAAAAAGGTTAACGGGCACATTTTAAAATGTGTCCGTTAACCTTTTTTAGGAATTATACGACTTCGAGACAAAATGTTCTCAGCTTGTATGAATACACTTTTTTTAGTGAATATTACGGTATAATCCGATAACCTTACCCAAGATAGAAACATTTTCATAATAAAGTGGTTCCATTGTTGCATTTTCCGGCTGCAGGCGAAAACGATTCTTTTCTTTAAAAAAACGTTTAACAGTAGCTTCGTTATCCTCGGTCATTGCTACAACAATATCGCCATTATCTGCGGAACTTTGCTGTTTGACAATAACCATATCATTGTCTAAAATACCTGCCTCAATCATACTTTCTCCATCAATTACAAGTATAAACAGATTATCCTCCGGCCCGGCTGAGGAGCTTGGAACAGGAATGAATTCTTCAATGTTTTCAATTGCTGTAATAGGGATTCCTGCAGTAACTTTTCCGATTACAGGTACATAAATAGCTTTGTCTCTGGGTGCTTCGTTTTCATTCTCATACATAATCTCAATGGCGCGGGGCTTTGTTGGATCTCTTCGTATATATCCTTTGTTCTCCAGCCTTTCTAAGTGGCCATGAACGGTAGAGCTTGAAGCTAATCCTACAGCAACAGCGATTTCACGAACAGAAGGCGGATACCCTTTTTGCTCTACTTGTTCTTTAATAAAGTCAAAAATCATCTGTTGTCTTTTTGATAGTTTTGTCATGACTTTCTCCCCTCTAGCATAGGTATTTGTTATTCACAGTATAGCACTTAAATAATAATTTTACAAACAAATGTTCTGAAAAAGTATTGACAAGAACAACTGTTCTAAATATACTAGTATCAGAACAACTGTTCCGGGACCTTATAAAATACTGAAGGGAGTTTTTTATATGTTTGAAAAACTAATGAAATCAGATGCATTTTATATTGTGGCTTTTATTATTGCATTATTATTTTTATATACGATGATGGTTACTACTGCTTAAATATTTTAGCCCGTATGGCCAATTTCCTTGCATATTTTTTAGAGAGTAAATAAAATTTGCAGTGTTGGTAAAATAAATTGTTTAAAGTGCTTGTTCTAAAAGTATGAATAAATTTTCTGTTTTATTTTTATTAGACTTATGAACGTATTCTTAAAGATGCATTTTACTTAAGAGATGAGAAAAAGAGGGCTTTGCTATTGGAGGATAAAATATTGAGAACAATAATTTATTGTCGGGTAAGTACTGAGAAAGAAACACAGGAAACATCACTTCAAAGACAATATGAAGAGTTAACAGTACTGGCTGGAAAATTAAATTTTACTATTGTGGATTGCATTGAGGAAAAGGCCAGCGGCTATGACATAGATAGAGATGGTATTTTTCAGCTTCTTGATTATTTTTCACATCAAGAAGCTGATTGTCTTTGTATTCAAGACGAGACAAGATTAGGTAGAGGAAATACTAAAATTGCTTTATTTCATCAGCTGCGGAAAATGGATATCCCTATTTATACAATTACACATGAGGGGAGACTGGAGATAAATGAAGCTGACTCAATGGTGCTAAATATTGTCGGTATAGTGGAAGAATATCAGCGTAAACTACATAATATGAAAATAAAACGGGGGATGCGCCGCGCTGTATCAAATGGATATAAACCTCAAAAAAATTTAAATCATATCAATCAGTCTCCGGGAAGAGAGCGTACTGAAATTCCAATAGAAGAGATTGTCCGGCTTCGTCAGAATAAATTAACGTTTCACGAAATCACTACGGTTTTAAACGGTCTTGGCTTTAATGCATCAAAAGCTACAATCCACCGGCGTTATCAGGAGTATATCAATTCCTTGAATGAAAATTAATCGTAGCGTAAGATAGAAGAACAGGAAGTTTATCTCCTGTTTTTTTAGTAGAAGGAGGGACAAGTTATATGTTGTCTAAAGATAAATTAGATAGAATTAATATTTTAGCCAATAAAGCAAAAAATGAAGGATTAACAGAGGAAGAAAAAAATGAGCAGCAAACATTACGTAAAGAGTATTTAGCAAATGTACGAGGCTCTTTTAAAAATCATCTGAAAGGGATGACAGTAGTTGATCCGGAAGGTAATGATGTTACCCCGCAAAAGCTTCGTGATTATCAGGAACGCAGTAAAAAACACTAATTCTTCACATTCTTCATATTGACTTAGCTTGTATAGTAAAGGATTTCATTATAAAATAGAGATAGAAATAGAATATGTTTTGAAGTGGAAGGAGAAAAATAATGACACAACAAATTGAAGAACTATCCATTAATACGATTCGTACGTTATCCATTGATGCGATTGAAAAAGCAAACTCCGGACATCCTGGTTTACCAATGGGGGCGGCGCCTATGGCTTACACCCTCTGGACAGATTTTATGAATCATAACCCAAAAAATTCTAAATGGTTCAATCGTGACCGTTTTGTTTTATCTGCTGGTCATGGATCTATGCTGCTTTACAGTCTATTGCATTTATCCGGCTATAAAGTGTCTATCGATGATTTAAAAGAGTTCCGTCAGTGGGATTCTAAAACTCCGGGGCATCCGGAAGTACATCATACGGACGGTGTGGAAGCAACTACAGGGCCATTAGGTCAGGGGATTGCTATGTCTGTTGGAATGGCAATGGCTGAAGCACATCTTAGTGCTACTTATAATAAAGAAGCGTATAATGTGGTAGACCATTATACATATGCTATTGTCAGTGACGGGGATTTAATGGAAGGGATTTCTCATGAGGCGGCATCTTTAGCCGGTCATCTCGGCTTAGGCAAACTGATCGCCCTTTATGATTCAAATGATATTTCCTTAGATGGTGATTTGGATCGCGCATTCTCTGAAAACACGGAACAACGCTTTAAAGCATACGGCTGGCAAGTGCTTCGGGTAGAAGACGGAAATGATGTAGATGCTATCCGCCAGGCAATTAAAGAAGCACAGCAAAATCAAGACCAGCCGACATTAATTGAAGTGAAAACAATTATCGGCTATGGCTCTCCGAATAAGTCTGCTTCCAGTGCTTCACATGGATCTCCGCTTGGAGCAGATGAAGTGAAGTTAACAAAAGAAGCCTATAAATGGAATCATGAAGATTTTTATGTATCTGATGAAGTATATGCCGACTTCAAAGAAAAGATTGTTACTGACGGTTCAAAAAAAGAATCTGCATGGAATGAACTTGTTGCGGCTTATAAAGAAGCATATCCAGAATTAGGTGAGCAGTTTGAACTTGCGTTGAAAGGCGAGCTTCCTGAAAACTGGCATGAAAGTCTTCCGGTGTATGAGGAAGGATCAAAACTTGCTACACGTGCCTCTTCAGGTGAAGTGTTAAATGCAGTAGCAAAAGCTGTTCCAAACTTCTTTGGCGGAAGTGCGGACCTTGCAGGATCCAATAAAACGACAATTAATGATGAAAATGATTTTACAAAAGAAGATTATGCCGGACGTAATGTTTGGTTTGGCGTTCGTGAACATGCAATGGGCGCAGCGTTAAACGGAATGGCTCTTCATGGCGGACTTCATGTTTTTGGCGGAACATTCTTTGTGTTCAGTGACTATTTACGCCCATCTATTCGTCTTGCATCTATTATGAATATGCCTGTAACATATGTGTTTACACATGATTCTATCGCGGTTGGTGAAGATGGTCCAACGCATGAACCTGTAGAGCATTTAGCTGCTCTACGTGCTATGCCTCATCTATCTTTAATCCGTCCAGCTGATGGAAACGAGGTACAGGCAGCATGGAGACTAGCTCTGGAATCAACAGATCAGCCTACAGCTCTTGTGTTGACCCGCCAAAATCTTCCTACATTAGCTAATACAGCAGAATTAGCTTATGAAGGAGTTAAAAAAGGTGCTTATATTGTAAGTAAATCTGAAAAAGAAACTCCAGATGCCCTTCTATTAGCTACAGGTTCTGAAGTTCAATTAGCAGTTGCTGCTCAAGAGGCTTTGAAAGAAAAAGGTGTCGATGTTCAGGTTGTAAGTATGCCTTCATGGGATCGTTTCGAAGCGCAGGATGAAGCATATAAAAACGAAGTACTTCCTAAAGAAGTAACAGCTAGAGTTGGTCTTGAAATGGCAGCGTCATTTGGATGGGATCGTTATGTCGGCTTTGAAGGAAAGACTCTTACCATTGACCGTTTCGGCGCTTCTGCGAATGGCGATCTATTAATTGAGAAATTTGGTTTTACAGTGGATAATGTTGTTAAATTGGTTGAAGAAGTTACAAAATAAGGAAAGTTTATATACTTTATATCAATGAAGAGAGAGGTAAAAGTACCTCTCTCTTTTATTATTCTAGTTTCGACAAAAGAAGTTGTTCTTTGCACACTATTTTGACAACTTTCGGAAATAGATTCCTCTATAATAATAGTCAAAGGAGGAATGCGTGATGAATGAATATGCAATTTATTGGATAGAAGAGAGTGTAGCAAAAAATTATTTTCATAAAAGTGATTTATTACATCGATTCTTTTTAGAATGTGCTGAAAATCAAGATGAGATAATAATTAGAAAGCAATTTCGATTCATAACCAGAAAAATCCATTTTTATAAGTTTGCTATGCATTTAAAGACGTTTTCTTCACCTGATATCATGATAAAACGAATCGGGAATAGAGTGATTGTAAAAAAAGGGGAAGAAACACTTTGTCTATATATAGAGAATGGACAGTTAATTTTAAAATGTAATCATTTAGTTTCGGCAGTATCTGTACTTTTTCCTATATTAGAAGATATTCATCCTTATTTCTTTGTACAGGGGAAGGATACACCTCAGTATGGATGGATTTCTCCAAAGCCGGTAAAAGCACAGGATGATGAAAGTCAAGTGTTGTATAATTTCCTCTAATCTAATATACTGTATTAGAGACAACACGAAGGAGGAAATTTTGTAACATGAGTACGATATGGGTAGTATTAATTGCAATTGCAGCTTTAGTTGCTGGTGTTGCTCTTGGATTTTTCATTGCCAGAAAATATATGATGAATTATTTGAAAAAGAATCCGCCGATTAATGAGCAGATGCTTCGTACATTGATGATGCAAATGGGCCAAAAGCCATCGCAGAAGAAAATTAATCAGATGATGCGGGCGATGAATAACCAAAATCAGTCTGGGAAATAATTTATAATTATTTTATGGACAAGCACTAAAACCACTTTTTTTAGAAGGTGGTTTTTCTTATTGGTAAAAAAAATTATGCAGGGAAGGATACAATATTATCCCTTTAGGCATCTTTTTTTCATATCATTCGTAAAATGTATGGAGATTGTCATAAAATAATCTTTTATTTTTGTATTTCTCTGTTAGAATAGAAATGATTGATAGGGGGATTATCATGGAGGAAATTAATATTTTCTTAGCCTTTGCAGCTGGATTTCTTTCATTTATTTCGCCTTGTGTTCTACCGTTGTATCCAGTATTTCTTTCTTATATTACGGGAATGAGCATGGATGAAATAAATCAAGATAATAAGGCGCTTGATCGAAAAGCAATTTTACATACGGTATGCTTTCTAATTGGTTTTTCAAGTATTTTTATAATGATTGGTTTTACGACAACTTATATCTCCGAGTTTTTAGTAACATATCAAAATGAAATAAGACAAATTGGTGCTATTTTAATTATCTTTTTTGGTTTAGTTATTGTCGGAGTATTAAATTTTCAGTTTCTCATGAAAGATCGTAAAATTCATTTTAAAAATCGTCCTGCAGGTTATTTTGGTTCTGTTATCATTGGTATGGCTTTTTCCTTAGGGTGGACACCATGCACCGGGCCAATTCTAGCTATTGTATTTTCACTGGCTGCAACAAGTCCTAATATAGGAATGATTATGATGGTCAGCTATATTTTAGGGTTCTCTATTCCTTTTTTAGTACTGGGCTTTTTTATCGGCAAGTTAAAATGGTTTAGAAAGCACAGCCAAAAAATGGTGAAAATCGGCGGCTGGATAATGATTTTAGTGGGAATTGCATTGTTTTTTGATTGGATGACAAAATTAACTGGATTTTTAGCAAATTTATTCGGCTTTACCGGGTTTTAAATGCTTTCAAATAAGAGTATTTAGAGGTATGCTTGAAATAAAGATTTTAAACTAGAAGATGAAAAGCATCAGATTAAACTATTTAAAAGCTGATGTTTGCCAGAATTTAGAGAAAAGAGTTGTTAGGTATGTATTTAGCAATTGCGACAACGGCTGTTTTTGCATTTATGGCAATTGTGATGATATTTGTGCGGATGCGTGCTTCCAGAAGGCCGGCATCTGTAAAAAGCATTATCCTGCCGCCATTTTTTATGAGTACCGGGGCGCTTATGTTCTTATTTCCGATGTTTCAGATAAGCTGGCTTCAAGTTGCGGAAGCGCTGATTGTAGGAATAATATTTTCTATTTTTTTAATTAAAACATCAAAATTAGAGCATGAAGGGGATCATATCTATGTTAAGCCATCAAAGATGTTTCCCGTCATTTTAGTTAGTTTGCTGGTAATCCGTATTATTATAAAGCTTATTATTGGTACAAGCATCTCTGTCGGAGAAACCTCCGGCATGTTCTTTTTACTTGCTTTAGGAATGATTGGGACTTGGAGATTAGCTATGCTTTATCAGTATTTACAATTAACAAAAAAGCAAAGTGCAGAAATTTAAGCACTTTGCTTTTTTATTTACGAAAACCATTCTTTTATTGGAATATAACTTGTTTAGCCCCGGGATATGAAAACTATGATTTCTTCTGCTTATATTTCTCTTCCCAATTCTCCTGATAATTGTCTCTTGACTGCCGGAAAAAATCTTCATAGGGCGCAATATCAATATTTTTTTCCTTCAGTTTTTTGCGGAGAAATTTATGATCTCTTTTTGGTGTTGCTAAAATATATCCTTCAATTAATGTTGGACGTGTAATGGATTCCTCATTTTTTTGAATGGATAATTCGCCAATTTTACTGGCAATTCTTTGTCTGGCAACATCTCTAAACAATTCAGGAACTGGTGAAACCAGTTCTTCTAAGAAGTCTTTTTCTGACTGAGACCATTTATGTAACGTCTGTTCAAAATAATATTCTTCCCAATCCATAATTGAGCGTCCGTCCTCTTTTGGCAGCCGTTTTAAGAACTTTCGAAACATAAAATACCCACCGATTGCCATCAAACCTATTAATAAACAGCCCCACATTATAACAATAAGTGATATCATCGTACACCTCACCTTAATCTTACAAGAAAAATTACGAATATTGCTAATTATTATAAACTATCAATTTATTTTTTTAGAAAATTGTAGTAACATTAACTTAACCATTGTCATCATTCCTTACTTTTATATTATAAAGTTATTAAGAAATATACACAAGTATTCATAATTGTTTCGTCATAATCATACATATTATTTATAATAATTTCTGGAAGGAGCATGGGTATGGATAAAAAACAAAAAAATGAACTGCCTAATGGCTTACAAAGTTCTGAAAGTCGTCATAATTTACACCCCGATGCAGCGCTTTCAGCAGCCATTGTTTCATGGCTGAGTAAGAATATTGAAGGAATTGTGGTAGTATTCAAATTAAGCGGCGAAATAGAATATATCAGTGATTCTGTCTATAGGATACTTGGTTATGGACCAAAAGAAGTAATTGGAAAGACGTGGAAGGATGCTCCACTCAGAATAGACCCTGAGGTTACATCACAGTTTTTGATTGATGACAAAGTGAAACAAAAAAATCTGTTAATCGATATTCCGACTAAAAAAGGTGAGGTGTTCTCTTTTTCCTGTGAGTTAAATTACGATTTAGAAGATATAGATACAGAAAAAAGAATTTTGGCTTATCTGGAAAGAAAAACAGAAGATTCAATGCTGGATGATTTGATGATCCGTTCAGAGAAGATGAATGTGGCAGGTCAGCTGGCTGCAAGCCTGGTTCATGAAATACGCAATCCGCTTACATCCTTAAAGGGTTTCCTGCAATTACTCCAGGCTGGTGCACAGCATAAGGAGGAATACTTTAATGTGATGATTGAGGAAGTTGAAAAAATCGAGTCAATTACATCAGAATTATTATTTATTTCGAAGCCTTTGACAGATAATCGTTCTAAAGAAGAAGTAACAAGTATGATGCAGGACGTAGCAATGTTATTACAATCGCAGGCGAATCAAAAGAATATTCAAATTCAGCTGCAGAGCAGTACAAATGCACCGGTTCTTTGTGATCGTTCTCAAATTAAACAAGTTCTAATTAACCTGGTGAAAAATGCAATTGAAGCAATGGATCAGCCTGGACAAATCATTGTTAAAGCAAAAGAAAATGATGATAAAATAAAAATTTCTGTTATTGATGAAGGCTGCGGGCTGCCAGAAGAGGTTCTGCACCGGCTCGGGGAACCTTTTTTTACAACAAAATCATCCGGGACAGGACTGGGGCTGTTAATTACTAAAAAAATCCTCAGTAATCATGATGCAGATTTTCATATGTATAATAATGAAGATAAAGGGAGCACGTTTGAAATTATTTTTCCAAAGGCTGATGGTGATCCTGACATATAATTTTTTTGATGTAATGTTTTCATTTTACAAACCTAATCAGGTTTAAAGCATTCATATTATTTTCACTATCAATAATTTAGGGTTTATATAAGTTAGGCTTATCTCTTGGCATAACTTTTTACTATCTACTATTTAACAATAATTATTTGTTTTATTTGCTAGATTCCTATATTATATACTATGAACAGTCTATTTATTTGAATAGCAGTATTGATTAAAAAAAGTAATACCTCCTTGCGAAAAGTCGAGGAGGAGAGGAAATGAAAGGGGTAACACAATATGTCGAACACAAATGCGTACAATGCAAAAAAGCAGTTCGAGCTGAACGGTAAAACGTATAATTATTACCGTTTGAAGGATTTGGAAGAAGCAGGATTAGGTAAGGTGGATCGTTTGCCATTTTCTATCCGTGTTCTTTTAGAATCTTTACTAAGACAGCATGATGGACATCAAATTAAAAATGAACATGTTGAATCACTGGCAAACTGGGGAACAGATAAGGCTACAGGAGCAGATGTGCCTTTTAAACCTTCCCGCGTTATTTTGCAGGACTTTACAGGGGTGCCTGCGGTTGTTGACCTTGCTTCTCTTCGTAAGGCAATGGTAGATCTTGGTGGGGAGCCGGACAAAATCAATCCGGAAGTTCCTGTAGATTTAGTCATTGACCACTCTGTACAGGTTGACCAATATGGAACACCAGATGCATTACGTGCAAATATGGAATTAGAATTTGAACGTAATGCGGAGCGTTATCAGTTCTTAAACTGGGCTCAGAAAGCATTTAACAACTATCGTGCAGTACCGCCGGCAACAGGTATTGTTCACCAGGTTAACCTGGAGTATCTTGCTGATGTTGTACATGCGCTTGAAAATGAAGACGGCACTTATGACACGTTCCCTGATACGCTTGTAGGAACCGACTCCCATACAACAATGATCAATGGTCTAGGTATTCTGGGCTGGGGCGTTGGTGGAATTGAAGCGGAAGCAGGTATGCTTGGACAGCCTTCTTATTTCCCTGCACCTGAAGTAATTGGTGTGAAATTCACAGGTTCATTCCCGAATGGTACCACAGCGACTGACCTTGCATTGAAAGTAACGCAGGTATTGCGTGAACAAAATGTAGTTGGTAAATTTGTAGAGTACTTCGGACCAGGTCTAAAGGATATGCCATTAGCTGACCGTGCGACTATTTCTAATATGGCGCCAGAATACGGCGCAACTTGTGGTTTCTTCCCAATTGATCAGGAATCGCTTGATTATTTAAAATTAACTGGTCGTGACGATGAGCTGATTGCAACTGTTGAAAAATACTGTAAAGAAAATAATTTATGGTACGATGCAAATGATGCTGATCCTGAATATACACAAGTAATTGAAATTAATCTTTCAGAGTTAGAACCGAATCTTTCCGGCCCAAAACGTCCTCAGGATTTAATTGCACTGTCTAACATGAAAAAAGAATTTAATAAAGCAATTACTGCAAAAGAAGGAAATCAGGGATTTGGATTAGATAAAGCTGAATTTGATAAAGAAGTTGAAATCAAGCATCCAAATGGTAAAACTTCTGTTATGAAAACCGGCAGCCTTGCTATTGCTGCAATTACATCCTGTACAAACACATCAAACCCGTATGTTATGTTAGGGGCAGGTCTTGTTGCAAAGAAAGCTGTTGAAAAAGGTCTTGAAGTTCCTGAATATGTAAAAACTTCACTGGCACCAGGTTCCAAAGTTGTAACACGTTACTTAGAAGATGCCGGCTTACAAACGTATTTAGATAAACTTGGTTTTAATCTTGTAGGTTACGGATGTACAACATGTATCGGTAACTCCGGACCTTTACGTGAAGAAATTGAAGAAGCTATTGCTGAAAGTGATTTAATTGCGTCTTCTGTATTATCAGGTAACCGTAACTTTGAAGGACGTATCCATCCGCTTGTAAAAGCGAACTACTTAGCATCACCGCCGCTTGTAGTTGCTTATGCACTGGCAGGAACAGTGGATGTTGATTTAACAAAAGATGCTCTTGGTAAAGATGCAGAGGGCAATGACGTTTATATGTCTGATATCTGGCCAACACTTACTGAAATCAAAGAAGAGGTTCAGAAAGTAGTTACTCCGGAAATCTTCCGCAAAGAATATGAAAATGTATTTAATTCCAATGAAAAATGGAATGAAATTGATACAACAGATGAGCCATTATTTGAATGGGATGAGGACTCTACTTATATCCAAAATCCTCCATTCTTTGAAGGGCTGACTCCTGAAGCAGGAACAGTTGAACCACTCAGCGGATTACGTGCTATCGGATTATTTGGCGATTCTGTAACAACAGATCACATTTCTCCGGCAGGTGCAATTGCAAAAGATATGCCAGCAGGTAAGTACTTGCAGGAAAAAGGAGTTTCACCAAGAAACTTTAACTCTTACGGGTCTCGCCGTGGTAACCATGAAATCATGATGCGTGGTACGTTTGCTAACATCCGTATCCGTAACCTATTAGCTCCCGGCACAGAAGGTGGTTACACTACCTACTGGCCAACTGGTGATGTAATGCCAATCTATGATGCTGCAATGAAATATCAACAAGACGGAACAGGTCTTATTGTTATGGGCGGAAAAGATTATGGTATGGGATCATCCCGTGACTGGGCTGCAAAAGGTACAAATCTATTAGGAATCAAAACAGTTATTGCTGAAAGCTTTGAGCGTATTCACCGCTCTAACCTTGTAATGATGGGTGTATTACCGTTGCAATTTGAAAAAGGTCAAAACGCTGAAAGCTTAGGTTTAACAGGGAAAGAAACATTTGCTGTAGATGTTGATGAATCTGTAAAACCGGGTGATTTAGTCAATGTAACTGCAACAGATGAAGCTGGTAAGGTAACTTCATTTAAAGCAGTTGCCCGTTTTGATAGTGACGTAGAAATTGATTATTATCGTCATGGTGGTATCTTACGTATGGTACTGCGTGAAAAAGTAAAAGCATAAACAGTCAGCTGTTTTGTATGGAAAAAGAGTCTTTGTTTTTAATCAGACAAGGCTCTTTTTCTATGCTATTTTTAAGGGCTCTATCCTTTACAAATTTCAAGTTCCTCTTTACGATAGAGGAAGGAAACCAATTAATTTGGATGGTAGGAGATAAGAAGTGTATAAACGGATATTTGCGCTCACCTTATTATTAGTACTTGTTGGGATTGTTATTGCAAATATTGTTCAAGACAGATTCATGGATAACACTGCAAATGGAGAAGAAGATCCAGTTCTTATAGACGATGGTACTTCTGGCCAGGGTGCTGCCATTGCCCCTGCTGAAAGTGCCGGAGTGGAACCTGGTGAACAAGCTCCTAATTTTGAACTTGAGACATTAGATGGAGAAAGCTTTCAGCTTTCAGATTTACAGGGAAAGAAAGTAATTTTAAACTTTTGGTATTCCTGGTGTCCCCCTTGTATAGAAGAAATGCCCGAACTGCAGAAATTCTATGAGGACTATCAAGAAGAAGTGGAGGTAGTTACTGTAAATCTGACTACAGTTGAAAACAGCATATCGGATGCGCAGGAATTTATTCAGGAGCATGGATATACGTTTCCTGTACCTTTAGATAAAGATAACGCCGTGTCTGATCAGTATGTTGTCTATGCGGCACCAACCACATATTTTATCGGAACAGATGGGAAAATACAGCATCCGAGAAAAATGGGGCCGATGGATTATGAATTTATGGAGGAAATGGTTCAAGAAATGGATTGATTGCGGGAAGTAAGAGGAGGAAGAACGCTTGTTAATTACAGAAACACCAATAGAAGTTAGATATCAGGAAACCGATCAGATGGGCGTCGTCTACCATGCGAATTATTTAGTTTGGTTTGAAATCGGGCGTACAAAATTTGTGGAAGCTTTAGGGCTTAACTATCATCAAGGTATGGAGAAGCATAATGTTGTTTCTCCTGTAATTGATGCGCAAATTTCATATAAAAATGCCGTTCGCTATGGTGAAAAACCAGTTGTAAAAACATGGCTGGAGACTTACGACGGTTTACGTACGGTTTATCGTTATGAAATTCTAAATGGAGCTGGAGATTTAGCTGTCACTGGTACAACAACTCACACAATTGTTGATAAAGACACCTTTCGACCGCTATCTATTCGCAGGAAATTTCCTGATTGGCACGCTGCATATCAAGATCAGCTTAAGAAAGAGGATTAGAAATGGCTTTTGGATTAAAAAGAGAAGAGTTAAACCAGTGGAAGCGAAATGTGCGAGCTGGAAAGATTGATTTTATAACACATTATTGGCTGGATGATCGTTTCCCTGGCTGTAATACAGTAACAAAAGTCGGCTGCAGTGACTTGGAGAAGCTAAAAGAGTG
This sequence comes from Oceanobacillus sp. FSL W8-0428, assembly GCF_038004405.1. Lineage (NCBI taxonomy): Bacteria > Bacillati > Bacillota > Bacilli > Caryophanales > Bacillaceae > Oceanobacillus > Oceanobacillus sp. FSL W8-0428. Next base: position 4,145,303 of record NZ_JBBORB010000001.1, on the reverse strand, counting down.
GGGGAGGAAATATAATTTAGATGAATCCTGGATTGATTTAAAACCTAAATACCCCCATTTTGATTTATTCGGCGACCATCAATGGCAGATTTTAAAAACTGAAAACAGGCTGGATCAATTAGAGCGATTTAAATAGCAAAAAGCGTAGGAAAATCAATCTCCTACGCTTTTTGTCTGCTCTACAGTAATTTCATTAATCTGTTTCAGGATATTCAATTTTTGGTTCTTTTTTAGATTCATCATAAGAGACAGATAAATTTGCTCCTTCAAAATACCAGTCATCGGATTCTTCAACAAAAAAATGGATACCTTCTACCGTGGTTGAAGCAGTTTCGTTTTTTGGTGCTTCAGCTTTAATTCCGAGAGAAAAACCGGCAATTCTGCCGCCGACTCCGCCATATCTTGGAAAGAATCGTACATTCTTTTCATTCTCTAAAGCTAACTCTTCTTTATACCATTTTGCAACTTGTTCTGATACTTTAATGTCCATTGTCTCTCTCCCTTGTATTAATGCTTTTTCTCAGATTTCTCTGGAACGTAATCAACTCCGCCTGGATGGAATGGATGACATTTACTAATTCTCTTTATAGTCAATATTCCACCTTTAAAAATTCCAAAACGTCGAAATGCTTCTATAGCATAGGCTGAGCAGGTAGGATAGAAGCGGCAGGTTGCCGGTGTAAAAGGACTGATGGCAAGCTGGTAAAAGCGAATAAGTCCAATAAATATATATTTCATATTAAAATCAACCTTGTCCGTCGCGCTTATCATACGTAACTGAAGCAATAGCATCATGCATATGAATAGATTCCTCGTTACGGCATGATACATGAAACTTAAGAACAGAAGGCAATTCATAGAGGTCTGCTGCAATTAAGCGAACCATATCCTCGACAAATCTCGGATTTTCGTAAGCCTGCTCTGTTACCATTTTTTCATCCGGTCTTTTTAAAATAGGGTGAAGTCTGGCACTTGCATTACTTTCAGCAGCCTCTAATAAAAGTACCTTCCAATCATCATCTGCATTCGAAAAATTAGACTCCAGCTCTGTTTCAATCGTCACATTACCCCGCTGGTTATGAGCGCTGTATTCACTAATTTCTTTTGAGCAGGGGCATAGTGTCGTTATTTGTACTTTTAAAGAAACGTTGATTTGATAATCCTCATGTTTTGAATAGCGTACAGAAACAGATGCTTCAGCATGGTTCAGTCCTGAGGCAAGAGTCTGTGGAGCTTCACGTTCATAGAACCAGGGGAAGCTCACAGAAACAGATGCATCATCCTGCTCCAGTTTATTTGCCAGATCCTTGGTAAACTGTTTCAGCTCATCAATAGAGATGGTGAAGCCGCCTTGATAATATTGCTCTAACAGCTCCATAAAACGGCTCATATTTGTGCCTTTACTATTGGCAGGGATGCTGGATGAAAATGTGAATGTCCCAATGGTTGTTTGTTCATAAGGTGTTTGTCCGCTCAAGACACGGACAGGGTACTTTACATTTGCTACTCCAACTGCATCCAAATCAAAAAGAAAATCACGTTTTACATTTTGTAAATCAGCCATTTTGCTTTTTTCAGTAGGCTTTTTTTTCTCTCCAGGCGGAACAGAACCAAATAATCTATGTCTTTCTTCCTTAGATGGAAGCTTTTTTAATGAAATCGTGTCTATTTGCTGCATAAAAAAACGCCCTTTCTTGTAAACATCTGTGGTACCTTAGATGCTTAAACAATCAAAATTATAACTAGCCACTAGTATACTGAATTCGGCTTAAATATTCAATTTATCGGCTTTCTACATCCACGTTATTTTAGGCTCTGTACCATTTTTTATTCGTTTAATATTTGCCCAATGACGGTAGGTTACAAAAGCAGTTAATAAAAAGATAACAATGGTCAGTCCGATGTCATTGAAAAACAAGGAAGCAAAAAAGGCAACAATTCCAGCAATCATGGATGAAAGTGAAACATATTTTGATAAATATAATGATAATAAGAACGTTGCAATCATGATAATAAACAGAAACGGATTAATTCCGAGAATCATCCCGCCTGATGTTGCAACAGCTTTCCCGCCTTTAAACTTAGCGAAAATTGGATAAGTATGACCTAAGACAGCTATAATACCAATGATTAAAGGATAGACGTTTGCATCAAATAATTGAGGTAATAAAACAGCTGCAGTTCCTTTTAAAATATCACCGATAATAACGATGCTTCCAGCTTTTATTCCAAGTACTCGAAAGGCATTGGTTGCGCCCAGGTTACCACTTCCATGCTCACGAACATCTATTTTATATCCTATTTTGCCGATAATTAAGGCAAATGGAATAGATCCTAAGAGATATGCGATAATCCCAAAAATAATATAATCCATACGTTCCCAACTCTCTTTTACAAATTCTTATTTCAATACTCCTATGGTTATTTTAGCATGAACCAATCTGTTTAAGTACAAATTTTTTTAGAAAAGCTTATCTGAGCTGTTCTTTTAGCAAATTTATTTTTTGCCTATACGTATCTTTATAAATTACTCAACTTTCGCACTTTAAAAAGAAACTTCCTATCCATAGGAACAGGGGTTGATCATTTCTTCCATATATCTGTTGACAAAGATAGAAGGTAAAGTGTAAAGCGACCGCTACGGCGGACCGTTTTGCTTTCCTAGGGGCACGCTCTTCATCTAACTTTTGCCAAGTACTCTTCTTGGCAAAAGTGGATCTTCAGATGATGCTAATCCCTGTCCAGCTACAAGCGTCAAAAACTAGACAACTTCCCGAAAGCGCCCTACGATAAAGAAGACTTAGCGACTGGCAAGCCGTCAGGCGCAGACAGAGCTAAAGTCGCGCTTATGCCCCGCGGGTGAAAGTCATCATCCGTTAAAGTAAAGGAAGGTCGACTAAAAGCAGGCTGAAGCCTAACGTCGGCATACCCCTAAAGGGGCATGATTCCTTTATCTCAGTTGCTTCGGTCCAGTTATTACGTTTTTAACCGACGCTTTCCGCTATTCTCTCAGGAGTCAAAACGGTCCGCCTCCGCTAGCGGGATGTTCTATACAGGTTGAAACAGCTGACTAAATAGAAGTTAAATCAGATAAAACATTTTTTCTGATTAACGATAAAATATTCTGTCATGATTACTCTTTATTCATGAAAGCAATTCCGATATTTATTATCCATGCTGGGTCATCATTTAAATTGCCAAATCAACCATTTGAAACACTAAAATAATCTTTTTATCAAGCAAAAGGCAATGATTTCATCCAACTCCCCCTCCTATATGAGCGCAGACCAACCACGCAGACTCCTATGGGAACAGGGCGAGCTGAAGATCCACTTGAAAAGCGGTTTTCTTTTCAAGTTAGCTGAAGCCGTCCCCATGGAAAGCGTAGTGGTTGGTCGGAGCGGCGCTATACACAATCTCCATTCCAGTAGCAGGATAATGTAGACCATATTCATCCTGGAATAGGAAGGTATAGATGCTTATTCTCAAGTGCGAAAGTTGAGTTATATATAAACTGAAAAATAAAACGATGCCAGGTTTTTAAACACATACAATCGGGAATCATTTTATGAAGGGGGAATCTACTATGATTACATTTGATGATATTACAAAAACATATCCAGATGGGACAACTGCTGTAGACCGATTTAATCTGACAGTAGAAAAAGGAGAATTTATGACGTTGATTGGTCCCAGCGGATGCGGAAAGACAACCACGATGAAAATGATTAACCGTCTGATTGATCCATCTGCAGGAACAATATACATAGATGATAAACCGGTAAGCGAATATTCCATTCACGAGTTACGGTGGAATATCGGTTATGTTCTGCAGCAAATTGCTTTGTTTCCTCATTTGACAGTGCAGGAAAATATTCAGGTGGTTCCAGATTTGCTGAAGTGGAAAAAAGGTAAAATGCAGAAACGGACAGATGAATTATTGGATATGGTAGGACTCGATCCATCCATTTTTAAAAAGCGATATCCAGGAGAACTGTCAGGAGGGCAGCAGCAGCGAATCGGCGTTATCCGGGCTTTAGCTGCGGATCCTGATATCGTATTAATGGATGAGCCGTTTAGCGCACTCGATCCAATCAGCAGGGAGCAATTACAAATAGATATAAATAAATTACAAACGGAGATCAAAAAGACGATTGTTTTTGTTACCCATGATATGGACGAGGCATTAAAAATGAGTGATCGTATTTGCCTGATGAAAGAAGGCAGTGTTGTTCAATGCGGATCTCCTGAAGAATTGATGAGACATCCTGAAAATGAGTTTGTAGAAGAATTTATTGGAAATCGGCAGTCGCCATGGCTAAAACCGATTAAAGAAGTTATGAAGAAGGACCCAGCATATTTTAAGGAGGATAATGCTGATGACGTGATGGAATACGGCAGTGCATTTTTCATGCTTGTGGACAAAAATCAGATTTTAAAAGGAATTTTTGAAAATCATAAGGAACAGAAAGAAGCTGTGACGATTCCTGTCGAAAGCACGGTTGAGGACGCATATGCAATTATTCGTTCAGTAAACCAGACTCATTTCCCGGTGGTGGAGAATGGTCAAAAAGCTGTCGGTGTTATTACAAGTAATGAATTGCTTCAATACTTCTATCAGCAGGAAAAGGAAGGAGCAGGCATCTTATGAGTTCATTTATTAACGTATTCCAGAATCGACAGGATATGCTCCTCCAGGCAATTTGGGAGCATTTACAGATTTCTTTAATTTCACTTGGTATTGCTATTTTAATTGCTGTTCCATTAGGGATAATGCTGACAAGGTATCCACGTGTTGCCGAGCCTATTATCGGCACATCTGCAGTCTTACAGACAATACCGAGTCTTGCTGTGCTTGCCTTTTTAATTCCATTTTTAGGAATCGGAATTCAACCGGCTATTGTTGCGCTTGTACTATATGGACTGCTGCCAATTCTCAGAAATACATACACAGGAATAGACGGGGTTGATCCGGCATTACGGGAAGCTGCCAGAGGGATGGGGATGAATACCAGGAAGCAGTTAATGAAGATAGAGCTGCCGATTGCGATGCCAGTAATCATGGCTGGTATTCGAACCTCCATGGTGCTTATTGTTGGTACTACAACGATTGCGGCTTTAATCGGTGCCGGCGGACTTGGAGATATTATTTTACTAGGTTTGGATCGGGGAGGGGATATTCCGCTCGTCTTATTAGGTGCAATACCGGCTGCTTTATTAGCTGTCATTCTTGATTTTATTCTCCGTTTATTTGAGAAGCTGTCTAAGAAATACGGAATGCAGGCTTTTGCAGCAATGTTGTTGATTGTTGTACTTGTGATTGCGATTCCTTTTATGATACCAAACAGCCAAAAAGGTGAAATTGTTATTGCTGGAAAATTAGGAGCAGAACCAGAAATCATTATGAATATCTATAAAATATTAATTGAGGAGGAAAGTGATATTACCGTTGAGTTAGAACCGAACCTTGGAAAAACAGATATGGTGTTTAATGCATTGCAGCAGGGAAGTATTGATATTTATCCGGAGTTTACAGGGACCGTTATCGTTTCACTGCTTGATGAACAAGCGGAGTCTAACGAAGCAGAAGAGGTATACGTACAAGCCAGAGACGGTATTAAAGAAGCATATAATTTGGAGCTATTAGAACCAATGTTGTTTAATAATACGTATACGGTAGCTGTAACAAAAGAATTTGCAGAAGAAAACAATCTTAACGATATCTCTGACTTGAAATCGATTGAAAATGAAATAACAGCTGGCTTCACATTAGAGTTTAATGACCGTTATGATGGTTATGTAGGAATGCAGGACGTATATAATTTAGATTTTAATGAGGTAAACACAATGGATCCCGGTCTGCGTCAAGGAGCTATTTCCAGTGGAGAAGTAGACGTGATTGATGCCTATGGAACGGACAGCTATATGGTAGAATTAGGGCTGGTAGCCCTGGAAGATTCTGAAAACTTATTTCCGCCATACCAGGGTGCACCGTTAATGCGGGCAGATACGTTAAAACAGTATCCAGAACTGGAAGATATATTGAATCAGTTAAGTGGACAAATTACAGATGAGGAAATGCAGGAAATGAATTATCAAGTGGATTATGAGGATGCATCTGCAGAGGATGTGGCCAGAGACTACTTGATAGAGAATAGTTTTATTGAATAATTATAAAGGAGGAATTATGATGTCCGTTCAAAATCCAAGTAATGAAAGGTTAAAAGAAATTCTAACGGAAGCAAAAACAATTGCAGTTGTAGGGTTATCCGCCAATCCAGAGAGAACATCACATCAAATCGCTAAAAGAATGCAGGAGGAAGGATATAAGATTATTCCTGTGAATCCGACTCTTGATGAGGTTCTTGGAGAAAAAGCCTATCGCTCTTTAGCAGAAGTAGATGAGCCTATTGATATTATTAATGTTTTCCGCCGGCCAGAGCATTTGATGGATGTAGCAAAAGATGCTGTACAGACAGATTGTAAAATGTTTTGGGCGCAGCAGGGAATTGTAAATGAAGAGGCTTATGATTATTTAAAAGAGCATGATTTTGAAGTAGTGATGGACCTTTGTATTAAAGTAGTTCATGCTGTATTATTGAAGTAGAAAATTTATGATTGGGTTATGTTCAGAATCTATTATAAATATACTAAAAGCTGAGTCAGGCATAATTCAGACTCAGCTTTTTAGTTTTAAATAAAATAACGGAAAGAAATTCAGCTGTTCAAGAACCTTAAATAAATGATTGCCTTGCTTTTCTTTGGTTTTTCCCATAAGATATTAATGATGTAAACATTGATATAGTGCGTTTAAGTCTAATCAGATAAAACTCTTTGGAACGACAATTTATAACAAGCATTTCAATTGGAATGTTTTCTAATTTATTGGAAGCGTGTATGTTCAGACTAGACGAAGAAACAAATTTTGCTCTATAGTGTATAAACAAGGTTAAAATTTCTTATATAGGTAGAACAAGGGTGGAAAAGAAACGTCATATAAGCACAGCTGCCTGAAGCTCCAAGCATTCAGCTGCTTACAGACTTCTAGTTTGTAACCAAATTGGTTTGCCGCTGAATTATTGCTTTGTGCTTTTTTTCTTTTATTAGAATGTTATAGTTGCACAAGCACTTATACAAAAGTCAGTTTAATATTTACCTGTTTGCCAAATGAGAACTAATGTTCTATGATGTATATAGAGGAAGTCTTGAAAGGAGAAGATGATTCGTGGAGAAAGAAAATCTATACTCTGATAGTTCTATCCAGGTACTGGAAGGGCTGGATGCAGTACGTAAACGGCCAGGAATGTATATTGGGAGTACCGACATTCGTGGATTACATCATCTTGTTTATGAAATTGTTGATAATGCTGTTGACGAAGCACTGGCTGGTCATGGCAATCAAATTATAGTAACCATACATAAAGATGACAGTATTTCTGTGGAGGATAAAGGCCGCGGGATGCCGATTGGGATGCATGCAACCGGAAAACCAACAACAGAGGTTATTTTCACTGTTCTGCATGCAGGCGGAAAATTCGGTCAAGGCAGCTATAAAACAAGTGGAGGATTACATGGAGTAGGGGCTTCTGTTGTAAACGCCCTATCAGAATGGCTGACAGTAACAACTTATCGTGATGGCCGTAAATATGAACAGCGCTTTGAAGATGGCGGGAGGCCTGCAACCGGTTTAGAGGACAAAGGCCCTTCCAAAAAGAAAGGTTCTTGTATTCATTTTAAACCGGACCCGGCGATTTTCTCTACAACGGTATTTAATTTTGAAACCATTTCAGAGCGGTTAAGAGAATCTGCCTTTCTGCTTAAAGGGTTAAAAATTGAGCTGACAGATGAACATAATAATGAACACCAGGTTTATGAATATCCTGAAGGGCTGCGGTCTTTTGTAGAATGGCTAAATGAAGAAAAGGATGTTCTTCATCCAGTTGTTTCGTTTGAAGGAGAGCAATCGGAAATTGAAGTTGAATTTGCTTTTCAATTCAATGATGGATTTGCTGAAAACATGCTCTCATTTGTAAACCATGTGCGGACGCGTGATGGCGGTACACATGAATTTGGAGCAAGAGCGGCAATTACCCGGACTATGAATGATTATGCAAGAAGAGCTGGTTTATTAAAAGAAAAAGATAAGAATTTAGAAGGAACGGATATTCGGGAAGGGTTGACAGCAATTATTTCCGTGCGTGTTCCAGAGAATAAATTACAATTTGAAGGACAGACAAAAGGAAAATTAGGAACCACAGAAGCTCGTTCTGCGGTTGATTCTGTTGTGTCTGAAAATCTGACTTACTTTTTGGAGGAAAATGTAGAAACTTCTACTGTGCTGATTAAGAAATCAATTCGCGCGAAAGAAGCAAGGGAAGCTGCGAGAAAAGCACGGGAAGAAGCCCGTACCGGTAAAAAGCGCAAAAGAAAAGATACCTTATTAAGCGGTAAATTAACACCGGCTCAATCGAAAAACCCTAAAAAGAATGAATTATACCTGGTAGAGGGAGATTCTGCCGGCGGGTCGGCAAAACAAGGCCGTGACCGTAAATTCCAGGCGGTACTTCCATTACGCGGTAAGGTTATTAATACGGAAAAGGCAAAGCTTGAGGATGTCTTAAAAAATGAAGAAATCTCAACGATTATTCATACAATCGGAGCGGGCGTCGGCGGAGATTTCAATATGGAAGATGTTCAATATGACAAAATTATTATTATGACCGATGCAGATACCGATGGAGCACATATCCAGGTGCTTCTGTTAACTTTCTTTTATCGCTATATGCGTCCTTTAGTAGAGTCTGGAAAAGTGTTTATCGCACTTCCACCTCTGTTTAAGGTTTCTAAAGGTAAAGGAAAAAAAGAAAAAACGCTTTATGCATGGGATGAAAAAGAGCTGAAAAAAGCAGTCACTGAATTAAAAAATGGTTATGATATTCAACGGTATAAAGGTCTCGGTGAGATGAACGCTGATCAGTTATGGGAAACAACAATGAATCCAGAATCCCGTACACTTATTCGCGTGTCAATTGATGATATCGCCAGAGCGGAAAGAAGAGTAACCACCTTGATGGGAGATAAGGTAGAGCCGCGCCGTAAGTGGATTGAAGGTCATGTTAAATTTGGTTTGGAAGAAGACGGGACCATTTTAGAAAATGAAAATATTCATAAAGAAGATTAGTTCGGATTGTAAGGAGTGATTCCATTTGGATCAAACAGAGAAATATTTAGACCTTCCTTTAGAAGAAGTTATCGGAGATCGTTTTGGAAGATACAGTAAATATATCATTCAAGATCGTGCCCTTCCTGATGCAAGAGATGGATTGAAGCCTGTGCAGCGGCGTATACTTTATGCAATGCATGTTGAAAGAAATACACATGATAAGAATTTCAGAAAAGCTGCCAAAACTGTTGGAACAGTTATCGGTAACTATCATCCGCATGGAGATTCTTCTGTTTACGAAGCAATGGTACGCTTAAGCCAAAGCTGGAAAGTGCGTAATGGACTAATTGAAATGCATGGAAATAACGGCAGTATTGATGGGGATCCTCCTGCTGCAATGCGTTATACGGAAGCCAGGCTGTCTCCTATTGCTTCAGAGCTTCTTCGTGATATAGACAAAGAGACGGTTGAATACATTCCTAACTTTGATGAAACAACAAATGAACCAGTTGTTTTACCGGCAAAATTTCCAAACCTGTTAGTGAATGGATCAACTGGGATCTCTGCAGGGTATGCAACAGATATCCCTCCTCATAATTTGGGAGAAGTAATCGACGCAGTTATTATGCGGATTGATAAACCCGAAGCCGGTGTGGATAATTTGATGCAGGTACTGAAGGGTCCTGATTTCCCGACAGGTGGAATTATTCAAGGTATCGAAGGAATTAAGAAAGCATATGAGACTGGAAAAGGAAAAGTTATTGTCCGCGGTAAAGCAGTTATCGAGAGTTTAAAAGGGAATCGTGAACAAATTGTTATTACGGAAATCCCGTATGAAGTTAATAAAGCAACGATGGTCAAGAAAATGGATGAGCTTCGTATTGATAGGAAAGTAGAAGGAATTGCAGAAGTCCGTGATGATACAGACCGTACTGGATTACGTGTTGTTGTAGAGCTAAAAAAAGATGCAAACAGTGAAGGTATCTTAAACTTCTTATACAAAAATACGGATTTACAAATTGCCTACCATTTCAATATGGTTGCTATTAAAGATAAAACACCGAAGCTTTTATCATTACCGCAGCTTCTTGATGCATATATCAGTCATCAGCGTGAGGTTGTAACGAATCAAACACGATTTGATTTAAACAAGGCTAAAACCAGAGCACATATTGTTGAGGGATTGATTAAAGCTATTTCGATTTTAGATGAATTGATTACAACCATTCGTGCGTCAAAAGACAAGACGGATGCCAAAAATCAAATCATGATAAAATACGGATTTACAGAACCGCAGGCCGAAGCTATTGTTACGCTTCAACTTTATAGATTGACAAATACGGATATTGTTCAATTAGAAGAAGAAGCACGCGAGCTAAATAAGCAAATGGAAATACTTTCTGAAATCCTGAATAGTGAGAAGAAATTACTCCAGACCATTAAGAGTGACTTAAGACAAATTAAGAAAAAATTTGCAGATGCACGGCGTACGCATATCGAAGACAAAGTAGAAGAATTAAAGATTAATATTGAGGTTACTGTCGCAAGTGAAGACGTGCTGGTTTCTGTCACCAGAGACGGGTATGTGAAGCGGACAAGTCTGCGTTCCTATGCAGCTTCTAATAATCAAGACTTACCGCTGAAAGATGATGATCATCCGATAAGTTTATTAGAGGTTAATACAACAGATGATTTATTAATCTTTACAAATAAGGGAAGATATATACTATGTGCTGTTCATGAATTGCCGGATATTCGCTGGAAGGATATGGGACAACACATTTCACATATTGTGCCATTAGAAAAAGAAGAGCATCTGATTAAAGTCATTCCTGTTCGTGATTTTAAAGAAGAGAAAGGATTTTTAGTGTTCTTTACTCGAAACGGTATGGTTAAACGAAGTGAATTTCAGCTTTACGAAGCACAGCGTCGGGGAAAAGCATTAATTGCATTAAATCTCAAGCAAAATGATGAACTTGTACAAGTAAGCCGTACAGATGGAAACAAAGACATCTTTATCACAACAAATAAAGGTTACGGTTTATGGTATGAAGAAGCTGAAGTATCCATTGTCGGTCAGAGAGCAGCAGGGGTGAAATCCATTGCTTTAAAAGATGATGATTATGTGGTGAATGGACAAGTATTTGATCAGGAAGTTCAAAAAGATTTATTTGTAATAACGCAGCGTGGAGCTTGTAAACGCATGAAACTAAAATCCTTTGAAAAAGCAAGTCGTGCCAAACGCGGGCTAATCATGCTTAAAGAATTAAAGCAAAAACCTCATCGGATTGTAGGATTTTTTATGGTGAGTAAACAAGAAACCATTTGTTATAGAACGAAGAATGGCGGAACACAGCAGGTATACCCACTTGAGCTGTCTATTGCCGACCGCTATAGTAACGGATCATTTATCGTCGATACGGATCAAGCCGGTGAAGTAATCGAGGTATACAAAGAGACAACCTATAAAAAGCCTTTTGAAGATATGGGCGATGAAATATAGAGAATCATATAAGCTCCTTAGCATGAAATAATAATGCTGAGGAGCTTTTTTATTATAAGAGTATGTTCAAAAAAGCACTCAAATGATAATCGGCGAATTTATTTTTCAAGCTTAAGAGAAGAATAAAAATATTTTACGTAGTCTATGATAAAAAAACATTTTATCTTTTTGTTTGCCTAACTCTCACCTTTTGATAAAATAGAAATGGAAGCGCATTCAATTTGGGTCTATATCTTTTTAGAACTGCCTGTAAAACAAATTTAATTTCTCGAAGAAAAAGAAGAATATGAATGCGATATTTAAGTCAAGGGGGCGTGGGGATGAATTTTGATTTAACAAAAGAACAAAAGATGATTCAACGAATGGTTTCTGATTTTGCGGAAAAAACCATCCGGCCAAGAGCAATAGAAATCGATGTAAATGCAGCTTTTCCAGAAGACATCTTTCAAGAAATGGGAAAGCTTGGCTTATTAGGCATTCCTTTTCCTGAAAACTATGGAGGTTCTTCCGGTGATACGATTTCATATGCGATAGCCGTAGAGGAAATTGGGCGGCGTTGTGGCAGCACAGGACTAAGCTATGCAGCGGCAGTGTCCTTAGGAGCCAGTCCGATTTATTATTTTGGAACGGAAGAACAAAAACAAACGTTTTTAAAGCCGATCGCTGAAGGACATTCGCTGGGAGCGTTTGGATTAACAGAACCAAATGCCGGATCAGATTCTGGAGGCACAAGAACGACTGCTAAATTGGATGGCGATGCATATATTATTCAAGGAGAAAAATGTTTTATCACAAATGCCAGCTTCGCAGATTTCATTATCGTTACGGCAGTTACTAAAAAAGATGAAAACAATAAGAATCGAATTTCAGCCATTATTGTTCCAACAGATGCTGAGGGACTAACAATCCGCAGTAATTATGAAAAAATGGGAGTCCGCGGATCAGATACAGCAGAGGTCATCCTAGATAATGTCCGTGTTCCCAAAGAAAATTTACTTGGTACAGCGCATGAGGGGCATAAACAATTCTTAAAAACATTAGATGGCGGGAGAATTTCTATTGCTGCGTTAGCGGTTGGTATTTCACAGGCTGCTTTAGATCGTTCCTTACAATATGCCAAAGACCGGAAGCAGTTTGGAAAGTCCATTTCCAGTTTTCAGGCGATTCAATTTAAATTAGCTGACATGGCTATGGAGATTGAGCTTGCCCGTAATATGGTTTATAAAGCAGCATGGTTAAAGGATCAGGGCAGAAATTTTTCCAAAGAAGCGGCATATGCCAAATTATATGCATCAGAAATGGCCTTTCGTGCTGCAAACCAGGCGATTCAAATTCACGGGGGCTATGGTTATATGCGTGAATATGAGGTAGAGAGGTTATTAAGAGATGCTAAATTACTGGAAATTGGAGAAGGAACCTCAGAGATTCAGCGACTGGTTATTGCGAGGCTTCTAGGCTGCTAGAGAAGGAGGGAAGTCAATGATAAAAAAAGTATTAATTGCTAATCGAGGTGAAATAGCGAGGAGAATTATCCGTACTTGTAAACAATTGGGTATTCAAACAGTAGCTGTATATTCAGACGCTGATCAGAATGCACTATTTAAAAAAGATGCTGATGAAGCTTATCATATCGGTCCATCACAAGTACAACAAAGCTATCTTCAATTAGATTCCATCATTGAAGTTGCTAAACAGACAAATGCTGATGCGATCCACCCCGGTTATGGCTTCTTAAGTGAAAGCCCGGCATTTGCTGAACGCTGTCGAGAAGAAAATATCATTTTTATTGGTCCTGAAGCAGATATATTAAGGCTGATGGGGAGCAAGATTGAAGCCAGAAAAGCGATGATAGAAGCTGGTGTACCAGTAATTCCTGGTACAGATCGTGCTGTAGGATCTGCAGAAGAAGCTGTCCGGTTTGCTGAGGAAATCGGCTATCCGGTTATGTTGAAAGCTTCAGCTGGCGGTGGCGGCATCGGAATGGAGATAGTGCATTCAGCCGATGGGCTGAAAAAAGCTTTTGAAAACAACTCCAAGCGGGCTGCGTCTTTCTTTGGAGATGGCGCGATGTTTTTAGAAAAGCACATACAAAATAGCAGACATATTGAAGTGCAGATATTAGCAGATCAACATAATCATACAATTCATTTATTTGAACGGGAATGCTCGATACAGCGCCGGAACCAAAAGGTATTAGAGGAGGCTCCTTCTCCATCCATTTCTGAACAGCTTCGCGAACAGTTAGGAAGAACAGCAGTTATCGCAGCTGAAGCGATTCATTATTCCAATGCAGGAACAATTGAATTCCTAGTTGATGAATCAGGTAAATTTTACTTTTTAGAAATGAATACACGTATTCAGGTGGAGCATCCAGTTACAGAGGAAATTACTGGTGTTGATATTGTGAAGGAACAAATCAATATTGCTAATAATCAAGTACTCTCTTTTAAACAAGAAGAGATAGCAATAAAAGGGCATGCAATTGAAGTCAGGATTTACGCAGAGGACCCCATTCGTTTCTTTCCATCACCGGGTAAAATTACAGCGCTTGAACTGCCTGAAGGAAAAGATGTCCGCAATGAATGTGCAGTTACTTCTGGAGATACGGTAACACCTTTTTATGACCCGATGATTGCGAAATTGATTGTCTATGGAGAAAATCGGTCAGAGGCAATAGATAAGCTGGAAGAGGCACTGCGTCAATTTAATATTGAAGGGATTAAAACGAACATACTAATGCTTCAGGAAATTATAACATATGAAGCATTTCTGAAAGGAAATACACAAACATCCTTTTTAAGCAAATATTATCAACCAAACTCAGGGGGTAAATAACATGGAAATTAAAGCATCGATGGCAGGAAATGTGTGGAAAATTACAGTTCAGCAGGGTGAAGCAGTAGAAGAAGGACAGGATGTTGTTATTCTGGAATCTATGAAAATGGAAATTCCGATTGCTTCTGAGGAAAAGGGAGTTCTGAAGGAATGGAAGGTGCAGGAAGGAGATTTCGTTAATGAGGGAGATACAATAGCGATTGTTGAATAATTTAGTCTGGAGTGTATGCCTATGCAATTTGTAAACTATGAGACGGTTGATGAGAATATAGTTGTTGTCACATTAAATCGGCCAGAAGCTGCAAATGCTTTATCTTTAGCTTTATTAACAGAGTTAGAGAAATGTATTCAAAAAATCAAAGCCTCAGGAAAAATTCGTTGTGTAATTATAACTGGAAGCGGGGAGAAGGCTTTCTGTGCCGGAGCTGACTTGAAAGAACGAAAGATAATGAATGAGGAAGAGGTTGTTGCTGCAGTACAAAAAATTGGAAGTGTCTGCGATTCCATAGAAAAGATAGATGTACCAGTTATTGCTGCAATCAATGGTGTCTCCTTTGGAGGCGGGCTGGAACTTGCTTTGGCCTGTGATTTGAGAATCGCTGCCAACCATGTAAAGCTGGGATTAACGGAGACATCTTTAGCAATTATACCGGGAGCTGGAGGAACACAGCGGCTGCCTAGATTAATAGGAATAGGGCAGGCAAAGCTGCTTATCTATACTGCCAAAATTATCTCAGCAGATGATGCTTTAGCAATCGGACTGATTGAGCGGTCAGTCGCTGCTTCCTTTTTACAGGATGAAGCAATCAGTATCGCCCGGAAAATAACAAATAATGGTCCAATCGCTGTGAAACAGGCTAAAAAAGCTATTAACCAGGGAGTTAATCTTCCGCTGGATAAAGCAATTCAACTGGAGCATGAATCTTACTTAAAGGTTATACCAACGAAAGATAGAAAAGAGGGGCTGCTGGCGTTTCAAGAAAAAAGAAAGCCCGATTATCACGGAAACTAAAGCTGGAAGGAGTATGCTTATATGAGTATGGAGAAGGAACTGGAGCAGCGTATTGAAAAAATACAAAAAGGGGGGAAACAAAAATATCATGACAGTAATGCTGAAAAGGGCAAGCTTTTCGCAAGAGAAAGAATTAATCTTCTTTTTGATTCTCATGAGATACTTGAGGATGGCTTATTTGCAAATGCGTTGGCTGAAGATTTACCGGCGGATGGTGTGATTACTGTCACAGGAAAAATTAACGGACAGACAGTTTGTGCAATGGCGAATGATTCTACTGTCAAAGCTGGAAGCTGGGGTCAGCGGACTGTAGAGAAAATTTTGCGTATTCAGGAAACGGCAGAACGGCTGGAAGTGCCGATGATTTATCTGGTTGACTCTGCAGGTGCAAGGATTACCGATCAAATAGATATGTTCCCGGGAAGAAGGGGAGCTGGACGCATTTTTTATAATCAAATTAAGCTGTCTGGAAGGGTTCCTCAAGTTTGCATATTATTCGGTCCATCAGCAGCTGGCGGAGCATATATTCCTGCTTTTTGCGATATTGTTATCATGGTTGATGGAAACGCGTCCATGTATTTAGGTTCTCCAAGAATGGCTGAGAAGGTTATTGGCGAAAAGGTTTCCTTAGAGGAAATGGGCGGAGCAAAGATGCATTGCACAACCTCGGGAGTAGGCGATGTATTAGTAGATACAGAGGAGGAAGCTATTCAATTTACACAGAAGTACTTAACCTATTTTCCGGCTAATTTTCGGGAAAAACCAAAACAAATTGCCCCTGTAGAGCCAAAGACATTTGATAAGCCTATCAGTGAAATTATCCCGGAAAATCAAAATGCAGCTTTTAATATGTACGATCTGATTGACCGTACAATTGATGAAGGCAGTTTTTGTGAGATAAAAAAACGGTTTGCTCCGGAATTAATCACAGGGCTGGCACGTATTGATGGCCGTAGTATAGGGATTATTGCAAATCAGCCTCGTGTAAAAGGAGGCGTCCTTTTTACAGATTCAGCAGATAAAGCAGCAAAGTTTATCCAACTATGTGATGCGTTTGAGATTCCGCTGCTGTTCTTAACAGATGTACCAGGATTTATGATTGGAACAAGAGTGGAGAAGCAAGGGATTATCCGTCATGGAGCAAAAATGCTGTTTGCAATGAGTGAAGTAACAGTTCCTAAAATATCCGTTATTGTCCGAAAAGCATATGGGGCAGGTCTATATGCAATGTCAGGTCCTGCTTTTGATCCGGATTGCTGCTTGGCCTTCCCGAATGCACAGATTGCTGTCATGGGGCCGGAAGCGGCAGTGAACGCAGTAGAAGCAAATAAAATCGCCAAGCTTCCGGAGGAGGAGAGAGCAGCTTATATTCAGGAAAAGCAGGCTGCTTATAAAGAGAATATTGATATTTACCGGTTAGCCTCGGAGATGATTATTGATGATATAATTAACCCCGATCAGCTTCGCCAAGCATTGATAAGCCGTTTTTCCGTTTATCAGAATAAGAACAAACAATTTACGGAAAGAAAGCATGGAGTTTATCCAGTGTAAAGCTATTTTTGAAACGCTCAGGTTGATTGAATCCTGGGCGTTTTAACATAAATAGATAAATACAGTAAACCATATATATAATTTTAGAAATTGAGAATGGTCTGCTTCGATTTAGCCAAATTTCATTGATCAGAATATTTGATAAATATAAAAGGTATTCTTGTTCATCTAAGTTATCTGATATATAATGCAGAGAAACGTTAAATGGAAAGGGGTGAGGTTGATGTCAGCTAATTCAATAAGTTTAGTTTGTCCATCCTTGCTCATGGCTTATGGTTGATAAATATTAATGGCCGGCCCTTTGGATGGATTGGATTAAGGGCTTCCATCATAAAAGATTTTTTCATAAACCATCTTTTAAAATAAAAAGGAGAGCTGAAGCATATAATTTTAGCTCTCTTTTTTGCCCTGCAGCTTATTGAATATTTTATCAATATTCAAAAGAGGGGAAGTTATATTTATGATGAAATTAAGTACGATGAAAAAAGTAATGAATACTGTTAACAGTGAATGGAGAAGCCCATTGGGAGAAGAAATTTTGGAACGGTGGGGCTATGATAAAGGCTCTGCAACTATTTTACGGGCAAGCGCAAATTTTATTTTTGAATTTTATAAAGAAGGAAAACAATTGTTCTTGAGATTTAATGATTCATCAGAACGGGATTATTCGTCGATTGAAGCTGAACTGAACATTGTAAAGTATTTGGGGAATAGGGCACTAAACGTTGCTCAACCAATAACATCATTAAATGGAAATGATATAGAAGTCATAGAAACGAAGCTGGGAACTTTTTATGCAGTCGTATTTGAAGCTCTGGAAGGTAAGCATCTCAATATGGAAGAAATTTCAGATCAACAGGCTTATATCTGGGGGAAATCGTTAGGTAATCTACACGCAAACCTTAAGCAGCTGCCAGAAGAATATCGAGTTAATCGTCCAAGCTGGAAGGACCTTTTACTAGAAGCGAAAGAAGCACTTCCTAAAAAAGAATTGGCAGCTCATAAAGAATTTGAAAGACTATTAATCTGGGCGGATGAGTTAAGCCTATCGAAAGAAAACTTTGGAATCATTCACTATGACTTTGAACTGGATAATGTGATTTTTGATAATAACACAATTGGAATGCTTGATTTTGATGATTCTTCTCTCCATTGGTTTGCAGCTGATATTGTCTATGCATGGAGAGATGTGGGAGATTTTAATGTTAAAAATCCGATGATAACAACATTTATCGATGGATATAAAACCGAAACTAATTTAGATATGGAAATACTTCGTGCATCTTCAGGCTTTGAAAGGTTACACAAATTAATCTCCCTGGCAAAATTGATAAGAGCTGTAGATATTGATGCAGCTGAAGATCATCCTGAATGGCTGATAAACCTTCGATTAAAGTTGTCTGGTATAATAGAAAAATACCGTCTTTCCATTGAAAAGCTAAATAAATAGTAAAAAGGCGATGCATTTTCCTGATGTATCGTCTTTATTTGCAATGCAGGTATTGACTAAATGGAAGGAAATAGGAACATGTTTATAGAAAAAAATAATAGTTTTGGAAGAGTCAATGTTGTTTCATTCCATGCAGCAACGAATTTAATTAACCATAATTTTATTATGTAAACTAAAATATTTAAATCCCTAGAAATCGATACCAATATTCCGTATAATAAAGATATTATGTCAAAAGAAGGGGAAAACAATAAAGCAGCTAGCAGGTATGAATAAGTTGACAAAAAGGGGTAAAGGCTTGTGATCACGTATATGGAAAAAAGGGTAACAGAACAGCAAATTACATCTCTCTATCAGGAAATGAAAAATAGGGGAGATAAAATTAATGCAGATAAGATGCTTGATATACTGGAAAAATACTTTAATCAGGAATTTATTATTACATTGACAGGGCATTTTTCTGCTGGAAAGTCTTCATTAATAAATCATTTATTAGGGCAGGAGATTTTAGCGAACAGTCCCATCCCTACCAGTGCAAATATTGTTAAGATCTCATCTGGGGAAAGCACTGTCAATGTTTTTTTTCATAATGGTGAAGTGATTGAATACCATGAACCATATGATTTAGATCAGATTAAAAAGTTCTCAAAAAATAAAAATCAAATAAAAAAAATGCATATCAGTACCGGCGAGGATATTTTACCGCCTCATACAGCTATTTTAGACACGCCGGGAATTGATGCCGCAGACGATATTGACAGAATGCTTACAGAAGCATCTCTTCACTTATCAGATTATCTTATTTATGTAACCGATTATAATCATGTTCAATCTGAAGTGAATCTATTATTTCTTCAGGCAATGCAGGAAAATGGCCTTCCATTCATGATTGTTATCAATCAGATAGATAAGCATAATGAAACGGAATTGCCCTTTGTCGAATTTGATAAAAAAATTAAACAAACGTTTGATCAATGGAATCTGCATCCTTCTTCCATTTTCTACACATCCCTTAAAAGTCCGGAAGCACCGCATAATGAGTGGCCAGAGCTGAAAGACACCGTATTTCAAATGCTCAGGTCTAAAGATGAATACACAACAATGGATGCAAGTATTCGACAAATTGTGAAAGATCATAAAGAAAAAGTTCATTGGGAAATGTCGAATCAAAAAGCTTTTTTAGATGAAGTCGAGGAAGTGGCATTGACAGAGCAGATAGACACATTAACGAAAAAGATTGAAGACCTGCAGCAGTATCCGGAAAATATAGCAGATGGGTTCTTAAATGAGGTAGATCAAACTGCGAAAAATGCGTATCTGATGCCCGCAGATTTAAGAGAGCTTGCAAAGGCTTATTTAGAATCTGTACAGCCTGACTTTAAGGTTGGCGGCTTACTTACAAGCAGTAAAAAAACGAAGGAAGCAAAAATAGAGCGGAAGCAAGCCTTTATGAATGCTTTAGAAAAGAATGTTGAGACCACATTAAAATGGAAGCTCCGTGATAAGTGGTATGAGCAAATTGAATTGAATCAACTGGATTCCTCTTATCAGGAAAAAGGCATCTCCTTCCTGGAATGGTCTTTAAGTGAAGAGCTGCTGGAAAGCAGTTTGCGTAAAGGCGCAAGTATAAATGGAGATTATGTTTTAAATTATACGAATGATATTGCTGCCAGTTTAAAGACGCATTTCAAAAAACAAATGAGACAGCTGGCAAAAGAAGTAAGAACGGAGCTTGAAGAAAAGAATAAGAAACAGCTGCAGGAAATGACGCAACAATTGGAGGAGCTGCAGGCTGCAGAGGCGGATCAGCAAGCTAATTATGCACTTGAAAGTGAGGAAGCAGCTTATTTCAACCATTTAGATGAGCAGCAGGAAAATCCTGATGTGTTACCGGAAGTCATTACAGAGATGAAGGAAGAGCTCCAAGCGCGAAAAGTAATTCCCAGACAGGGAACAGAGACTATGGAAATACTTGATGAGGAGGTATATGCTGATGCAGATGAAGTACAGGAAGAAATAAAGAACGAGTCACCTGCAGCAACAGACCAGCATGTTGTCTGTGATATAGATAATGTCTTACAAGCAATTCATTTACCCGGGTTTGAAAGCTACCAGCAGGATCTAAAGAAACGAAAAATATCCTTAACAGAACGCTCTTATACCATTGCTTTGTTTGGTGCATTTAGTGCCGGGAAATCATCCTTTGCTAATGCTATTCTTGGAGAACATGTCCTTCCGGTATCACCGAATCCGACAACAGCTGCAGTTAACCGGATTCGTCCAGTTACAAATGAAAATCGGCATCGGGATGTAATTGTCACCTTTAAATCAGAAAAAATGCTGGTAGATGATATAATGACACTGGCAAAGGTATGTGAACCGCCAAATGCTTCCCTGGAGGAGCTGATTACATGGCTGAAAACAAAGAATGTGTTAACGGATTCGCGTTTGCCAAAAATGTATCAGGCTTATTTAAATGCGATGCTTGAAGGCTATGAAGAGGTCCGATCTGTCATTGGCTCTGCCAAGAAAATCACCTTTGATAATTTTGGATCCTACGTGACAGATGAAGAAAAAGCGTGTTATATTGCATCGATGGATCTTTTTTATGATTGTGAAGTAACGAAGCAGGGAATTACACTTGTTGATACGCCGGGTGCAGATTCGATTAATGCCAGACATACGAATGTATCCTTTGAATATATTAAGCATGCAGATGCTATTTTATATGTTACCTACTATAATCATGCACTCTCCCGTGCAGATAAAGATTTTCTGATGCAGCTGGGACGTGTAAAGGATGTATTTGAGCTTGATAAAATGTTTTTTATTGTCAATGCTGCAGATCTTGCCAGTGATCAGCAAGAATTAAATATGGTAACTATGTACGTTAAAGAGCAATTAGCACAATTAGGAATTCGTTTTCCGCGTCTTTATCCTGTATCGAGTAAGATATCTTTAGCAGAAAAAATAGAACAAAAAACACTGAATGAACAGATGCGGTCATTTGAATCCCGTTTCTATGATTTTATTCATCATGATTTAACTGCGCTTGCAAAAAGAGCAGCAATCAGCGATATCGAACGGTCAGGTGAAGCATTAGAACAATTTATTCAATCGTTAAAATTGGACCAGTCTGCAAAAACAAAGCGGAAAAAAGTGCTGCAAAACGCTTATCAGCAAATCGCTCAAACAGTAGAAAATTTAGATCTAGACTCAACTAAAAATAGATGGCATCAAAAATTAGAAAAACAAGCCTTTTTTCTAAATCAGCGCTTTGCGATCCGCTTTCATGATCTATTTAAAGAAATTTATAATCCAACAACGATTACGGAGTCAGGCAGAGCTGGCCGGCAGCAGCTGATCAAGCAGTTTGAACAGCTGGTCACTTATATGGAATCGGAGCTGCATCAAGAGCTGTTAGCTGTCTCTTTACGGGTTGAGCAGCTCTTAAAAGGTTTGTTAAAAACCAATCAGCTTGAAATGATAGAAAAAGCTAAAAGATTCGACCCTGTTTTTTCAATATCAGAGTGGGATATCTCCGGCTTTGATACACCTGATTTAACGATTAAGCTATCGGT
The DNA here is from genome assembly GCF_038004405.1 of Oceanobacillus sp. FSL W8-0428. Lineage (NCBI taxonomy): Bacteria > Bacillati > Bacillota > Bacilli > Caryophanales > Bacillaceae > Oceanobacillus > Oceanobacillus sp. FSL W8-0428. The sequence continues at coordinate 4,123,208 of NZ_JBBORB010000001.1, read as the reverse complement.
TCAAAAGCATAGCGAGCTTCAGAAATTATTTGGTAAATTTAAAGATACAAAAACGTTCTTTGTACAAAATCAAAAGGAAGAGATAAAGGAGCAGCTATACGCAATCATAGAGTCAGACGTCCAGGATTTTGTAGAAGAAGGTGCTAAATTAATCGAGTCGTCCTATCAGGAACAGTGGAATAATCGGATTCATCAAGAAAAGTCAGTCCTTGTACAAGAAGCGGATATACTTTATCAGCAATTTATTGACCGTTTATTTGTGGAAGTGGATATGGATGATCTGACAGATAGAAAAGAACAAATGGATCTAATTTTAGATCGATACTAAAGAGGGAGGAAATGAAGCATGACAGCAAATAAAGTTTTATTAGTAGACGGGATGGCACTCCTGTTCCGGGGATTTTTTGCAACATCTTTCCGGGGGAATTTTATGTATAATTCAAAAGGAGTTCCGACTAATGGTGTTTACCAATTTTTACGCTATTTAACAGATGCCATTCAAACTTTCGGACCATCCCATGTTGTCTGCTGCTGGGATATGGGAAGCAAAACATTTCGGACAGAGATGTATGATGGGTATAAAGCAAATCGGGATGCACCGCCTGTGGAATTAATTCCACAGTTTGATTTGGTAAAAGAAATTGTACAATCTTTTGATATTCCTAATATAGGGTTAGAAAATTTTGAAGCGGATGATTGCATGGGTACACTTGCAAATATATATAATCCGGAAAATGAAGTGTTTATTCTTTCTGGTGATCAAGACTTGCTTCAATTAGTAAAAGAAAATATCCGTGTTATTATTATGCGGAAAGGCCAGGGGAATTATGAGGTCTTTGATAAGGATAATTTCTATGAGAAAAAGGCTCTTTCTCCAGCACAAATCATTGATTTAAAAGGATTGATGGGAGACTCCTCGGATAATTATCCTGGAGTAAAAGGAATTGGAGAAAAAACAGCCTTAAAATTGCTGCAGGAATTTGAAACCATCGATGGTTTAGTAGAGAATATTGAAAGGCTCCCAAAAGGAATACAAAGTAAATTACAAGCCGATATGGATATGCTTTATTTATCACGGCAATTAGCGGAAATAAAATGTGATGTTCCAATTAGCTGTGATTTAGAAGGTTCCAGATGGGATTTTAAAGAAGATAAAGTGATAACCGAATTAGATAAACTTGAATGGAAGCATCTGGATCGTTTACTTGCTCCATTAAAAAATAAACCATCTGTATCATTTTAAATTAATTAATTCTTTGGTGAGGGGGGGTATGCTTTATACCGGGCGTAGGTATAGAACATACCCCCTCCTTTCATTTTATGTTGAAGGATATCAGACCTAGGTGGAGATTATTTATACTTATAGAAGTGAAAAAGGATGAAAACCCCTATGTTCTTTATAAAGAACGAAAGGGTTCGGGTGATATAAGTTATTCTTATTGTATAAATTTAACATATGGAAATAATGTTGAAATTTGGTATATACACTTTCAGTGGCTATAATGGAAGATGAGATATTGTTAGGATGAATGGGGGAATATAATGTATTTTGAATCGAAAAAAGATACCTGGATGGTGGTTATTCTTTGGGCTGTTGTGCTTAGTGGTGTGTTTATTCCATTACTGAAAGGCCAGATAATTAATTTAATCATTATGCTAATACTATGCAGTATATTGCTTTGGTTTTGGTTCCGTACAGGGTATAAGATTGATAAAGACCGTTTAATTGTCTATTATGGGCCGATTCGTCAAACGATTTATATAGAAAATATGGAGTTAATTCTCCTGGCGAAGATGCCGATTATTGCCCCGGCGCTATCTCTAGATCGTATACAAATCCGAAGCGGAAAATATGATTTAATTGCAATCTCACCGAAGGATAAATTTACCTTTGTAGAAGAACTGATGAAGATAAATCCAGATATTTCAGTAGATAAGCGTTTATTAAAAGAATAGAAGGAGGCGGCAATTATGAGAGTTGTAGATAATATTACAGAATTAGTAGGAAAGACACCCATGGTTGAGCTAAATAAACTGCAGCCAGAAAATGCAGCAAAAATTTATGTGAAGCTGGAAATGTTTAATCCGAGCGGAAGTGTAAAAGACCGGGCTGCAACTCATATGATTCATATTGCAGAGCAGGAGGGACTTATAAAACCGGGAGATACAATTATTGAACCGACAAGCGGAAACACAGGAATAGGATTGGCAATGGCAGCTTCTGCAAAGGGTTATCAGGCAATTCTTGTGATGCCCGATAATAGTACAGAAGAGAGAAGAAATCTTTTGAAAGCATATGGTGCAAAGGTAGTTTTAACACCAAGTAATGAAAAAATGCCGGGCGCCATAAAAAAAGCACTGGAATTGCAGGTGGAAATACCAAACAGTTTTATTCCCCAGCAATTTAAAAATATTTCGAACCCTGATGCTCATCGTAAAACAACTGCACTGGAAATTTTAAAGGATATGAATAATCAATTAGATGCCTTTGTCTGTACTGCCGGTACAGGGGGAACAGTAACAGGTACGGGAGAATCGCTAAAAAAATTTATTCCGGATTTACATATTACTGTTGTTGAACCAAAAGGCTCTCCAGTCTTATCAGGGGGAGAACCTGGCCCGCATAAGTTAGTAGGAACAAGTCCAGGCTTCGTACCTGAGATTTTAAATACCTCCATTTATGATGAAATCATGCAAATCAATGATGATCAGGCATTGAATTTATTGCAGGAGCTTGCCCAAAAAGAAGGGTTATTTATCGGACCGTCCGGGGCTGCAGCCATTTACGCAGCCAGAGAGGTCGCCAAGCGTCTGAAGCCTTCACAAAAGATAGTTTGTATCGCGCCTGATACTGGAGAAAGATACTTGTCTATGGACTTTCTGCAAGAGAATTAATAATCAAGCAGGCGAATCACCTATTTTTTTATTTTGCATAGTTTACCAGTAAAGAAGTTGAACAATATTGGGCTTCTGCATCTTGGTGCGGTCGCTATAAAGCTTTTCTTACTCCATAAAAATCTCTATTTTTCATTTGTTTTTCTTGCGTATTCCTGCTATAATACAAACAAATTCATTATTCATAGATGAACGATAGAGGTGCAAAGACCATCAGTAAATATGCAGAGGCAGAATAGGCTGGCGATGAAGCATATGGAAAGGGGAATTTGCCGAAGTATAATAAGCCGTATTCTTATTGTACTGGTACTGGGATTGAATAAATCCGGTGCTGTCATATAGGAAACTATGTGGAGGGCTATCAGCTGAGAGGACATTCAAATGTTTGTGCAGCAGCGGTCTCCGTTGGTGCTTTTTATTTTGTGGAAATAATGGAAGTAATGAATAATGATAAGAGAATCAAATAAATTCAGAAGCAGAAGGACAGAAAATAAAACTTTTTCTGCTTGTCTTTATTATTTTCCATCCTCTAGTTTTTTTAGTACTTTACTTAGGCGCTGTCCGTCTATTTTCATCAAGTGATGTTGATATTATACAAAGGGTGTGTTGTTATGAATTTTGGAAAAGTGGTCACGGCGATGGTAACGCCATTTAACGAAGAAAAAGAAATTGATTATAATGCATTAGATAACCTGATTGAATACCTTATTGATAATGGTTCAGATGGATTGGTAGTAGCAGGAACAACGGGCGAATCACCAACCTTGTCAAATGAAGAAAAGCTGGCATTATTTTCTCATACGGTACAAAAAGTAAATGGAAGGGTTTCAGTGATTGCAGGCACAGGCTCCAATCAGACAAAAGGCTCTATTGAGCTGTCACAAGCTGCTGAAAAAACAGGTGTTGATGCAATTATGCTCGTAACGCCTTATTATAATAAACCTTCTCAGGATGGTCTGTATGAGCATTTTAAAACAGTGGCAAACGCGGTTCAATTGCCAGTAATGCTATACAATGTACCTGGCAGAACTTCTGTAGATTTGGCAGCTGAAACAGCTATTCGTTTATCTGCAGTTGATAATATTGTGGCAATTAAAGATGCGAGTGGTGATATGGATAAACTGACAGAGATGGTGGCACAGACGGATGCAAGTTTTTCTGTATACAGCGGAGAAGATGCGATAACATTACCATCCCTTGCAGTCGGAGCCATAGGCATTGTTTCCGTTTCTGGACATATTATCGGTAATGAGATGCAAGAGATGATTGCGGCATATGAACAGGGAGCTGTGAAAAAAGCTGCTGCTATTCACCAGCGAATCCTGCCGGTAATGCAGGAAATGTTTGCAGCACCCAGCCCTGCACCCGTCAAAGCAGCATTAAATCGAATTGGCGTACATGTAGGAGGCGTCCGTTTGCCCTTGCTCCCATTAAATGATGAACAGCTGCAATCCTTAAATCATAAACTGGATTTATTTGAGAAAGTAAAATAAATATTTCTGTTGAACCCTCTCTAAAACGGTTTAGAGAGGGTATTTTCAATTTCTTTCCATTTAAGTAACAGCTGACTATTTACTATAATTCTAAAAAAATACTCCACAATACCTGCGAAATTATTAACTTTAAATGGTAAAATATGAAACAAACCATAAAAAGAAGGGAATGAGGAGTTAATGAAAGAAACATTCATTCAAGCAGATGATACAATCACCCTTTGGGGGATTATCATTATCTGGGCATCTGTCAGTATTTTTTTAGAACAGCGTTATAGCTGGGCTTCCAAGGTTACAGGAGCAATTATTGCATTAGTGGGAGCAATGGTTTTATCTAATTTTGGTATCATTCCAACGGAGTCGCCGGTATATGATGCTGTCTGGTCTATTATTGTTCCATTAGCAATACCGCTTCTGTTGTTTCATGTTAATATTAAAAAAATATGGAAGGAAAGCAGCAGGCTGTTGCTTATTTTTCTGCTGAGCTCTATTGGTACGATTGCAGGAACAATTGTTGCCTTTTTCACTTTAAGGAATTACATACCTCTATTAGACCAATTAAGCGGTATTTTCAGTGCTACATATATTGGGGGAGGCGTGAATTTTGCAGCAATGGCTGCTAAATTTGAAACTCCTGGCGAAATCATTTCGGCGGCAGTTGTTGCTGATAATTTAATGATGGCATTATTATTTATCATGCTGATGGCTATTCCCGCCATGAACTTTATTAGAAAACGCTATCCAACGCCTCATATTGACGAAGTGGAGCAGAATCAATCAGCTGATGGTGATAAAACATTAGCAGAAAGCTTTTGGAAGAGAAAATCAGTCTCATTAAAGGATATGGCACTTTCTGTTGGAACAGCTTTTCTTTTAGTAGTCGTTTCTTTAAAAATTGCCGATTTCTTTGCCAGTATTATTCCAAGTGGAGAAGATGCATCCTTCTTCAATAACCTGTTAAACGGTTTAATCGGTGATCAGTATCTGGTATTAACAACACTTACTTTTATTGCCTTAGGAGTTTTTCCAAATTATTTTTCTGAATTAAACGGCAGTCAGGAAATTGGTACATATCTGATTCACATATTTTTCGTCGTTATTGGAGTCCCGGCATCCATCACGTTAATTATTAATACGGCACCATTATTGCTTGTTTTTGCGTTTATTATTGTCGCAATCAATTTAATACTTTCTCTTGTTTTTGGAAAGCTATTTAGAATGAGCTTAGAGGAAATTTTGCTGGCAAGTAATGCAAATATTGGCGGACCAACTACTGCAGCAGCGTTTGCGATTGCAAAAGGCTGGCGGCAATTAGTTGGTCCAATATTAATCGTCGGTACCCTGGGCTATATTATTGGAAACTATATTGGCACCTTCCTCGCTGTGTGGTTTGGAACCATGATGTAGAGATAGTCAAATCTGCTTCTGTCATTAATACAGAAGCAGATTTTTTTATTGCATAAATCAGTACCTCGAATCTCTTTTGCGAATTGACTTCTTCTAAAACCTTGTTTCCATTAAAGTATCTCATTGACTATTTCCTCCTTGTCGGGTGGGTGATTGAGTAAACTTGGTTAAGTATTTCAATCGTAGCATAGTCAAAGGGACTTTTTGTGTTTGAAATCATTATTTCATACACCAGGAAATTATAGAATAATTGCCTTGTGGATAACTATTTATAGAAAAGCAGCCGTGTCCAGCTCCGAGCGCCAAACTTTAGAGACTTCACGTCGCACTTATGCCCTGTGGGCGAAAGTCAACATCGGTTCGTCAACTTCACCGCGTTTCCTTTATCTCAGTTGCGCCGCTCCAATCTCTACGTTTTTAAGCAGGCGCTCTGCGCTTTTGTTCTCAAGAGCATTACTATGAAAAATGTTCAGATTTGTTGAAAGCAATTTGAACATAGTATAATTTAATATACGTCAGCAGGCAGACTGCTAATTTCAAGGATTAATAAAGACTGATTCAGTAAATAATAAAATATCAGTTGTAATCCTTTTGTTGCATCAAAGAGATTAAAAAGGTTGGGATAGCTATTTTTAAGCGATTATTTTTTTTGCTGTTAATTATACTGTTAGCCATTTGGACAAAACCATTATGGGAAGATCCAGTCCGTAATATAATTCCTGATGCTGTAAGTGATACATTTTCCTCTGCAGGTGATTTTATTAATGATGCGGTAGATAATGATTTTTACTTTCGGCAGGTATCAGATCAAGCTGCTTCATTTTTTAATTCCATCACAGGTTCAGAAACAAATAGAGAGTATGAGCAAGTGGAAACACCGGAGCTCACTACACCCGAGGAGCAATCTTTTTCCGTGGGCAATGTAGAAATTGGAGATACAAGAGATCAGGTTGAAGAGACGTATGGAGAACCTGAACGGAAAAGTGAAAATGAATATGGGGTAGAGTGGTCCACTTATCATGAAAACTATCAAAACTTTATGATGGTTGCTTACGATGAACAGGATGTAGTCCGTGGACTCTTTACCAACCAGGATTTACTGTCATCTAAGCACGATATTGCGCTTGGTGATTCCAAGTCATCAGTAAACGAGATATTAGGTGAGCCGGAAGAAATGATCCGCAACGGCTGGTTTAATTATAAAATAGAGAGTGAAGGCGAATATGATGTTTATCATATGGATGGTACTTACGTAACCATGTTTTATGATCTGCATGAATTGGATGAAGTAACTGCCATTCAAATCATAGATGAAGGTTTAGAAGCTGCGAAGAGCACGCTTTATACTCCCGGCAGTGAGGCACTGAAAGAAGGGCTGGAATACCAGTTATTTGATTTAACCAACGCTACACGCGTGAAACAGGATCTGTCTATTTTAGAATGGGATGAAGATGTAAGAGAAACAGCAAGAAAGCATAGTACTGATATGGCTGTCAATCAATTTTTCAGTCATACGAATTTAGAAGGACAATCTCCTTTTGACCGGATGAAGGCAGATGGCATTTCTTTCTTAAGCGCGGGTGAGAACCTCGCTTATGGCCAGTTCAGCAGTATTTTTGCCCATCAGGGTCTATTGAATTCTCTTGGACACCGGGAAAATATTTTACACGAAAGCTTTAGTCATTTAGGAATCGGCGTTGATTTTAATGAAAGTGACCAGCCGTTTTATACAGAGAACTTTCTTCAGTAACTAACGGAAGAAAGATTATCGGGTAATCTAATGAAAAGGAGTGATTTAATGAAAAAACAGGCAACACCTTACCTCACATTTAACGGAAATGCCAAAGAAGCTTTAAATTACTACCAGAAAGTTTTCGATGGGGAAATCCTGGCGATACAAACGTTTGGTGAAGCGGACTATCCAACTCCTCCTGAAGCGGAAAACAGAATTATTCATGCACAATTTAAAAAGGATGCATTATTCTTTATGGTCTCAGATACTTTTCCCGGTCAGCCTGTTGAAACAGGGAATCATATTTCGTTGGTGCTCGAATTTGAAAGTGAAGCAAGTATTCAGAAGGTATATGATAACCTGCATCAGGAAAGCAAAGTATTAATGAAGCTTCAGGATACATTTTGGGGAGCAAAATATGCAAAAGTCAAAGATAAATTCGGGATTGTTTGGGATTTGAATTTTACGAAAGAGTAATCAATTTTATATAAAGTTTTAAGGATAAACAATACATATATGTGTTGTTTATCCTTTTTTAGTAAATGATATGCCTGGGTGCATTGCTTTATATTTTTTGGATAATAATAAATCTTGATTAGAAATTTTAATGGATTGGGGTTATTTCAAGGAGCAGGTGATATACGTTCAGAAGGTATCAAAAGGAAACTTTTTAGAGGAGGAAATTATTTTGATTTATATATATAACGACTACGGAGGTACACATACCACTTCACTTGCAGCAGCCTATCATTTAAATAAACTTCCAACGAATCGAAAGCTGACAAAGGAAGAAATACTTCAGGTCAGATACTTTAATAAATTAACAAAGCATGATTTAGGTAAACTGATTTTCCATGGTATGGATGACGAGGGAAATGCAGTATACACCATAGGAAGAAGAAATAATAAATATGTTGTGCCAGCTATAAAAGACTTAGCAGCCTTGTTACATGAAAGAACTTCGATGAATGAAAAGATTATTATTTCCAATACTTCTCCTACTGTACCATTTGTGATGTCAGTGGGAGGCTTCTTATCCAGAGGATTGAATATCAATTTTTTAGGAGAACCTTTATTGGTTGCCGGTGCAAAGCAATGCTGTGTAAAGATTAACCGGTTAGTTGAGGAAACAAAGCAGGCGGGTCATTCTATGACTGCCAAAGTTATTGTATTGGAAAATAAAAAATTTCATTGATTTTATTTAGGAGAAAAAGTTTTCTATAGGTCACATCAGGCTATCAGAATAAAATACCTGATAGCCTGATGTGTTTTTCAAAAGATGAGGGTGACCTGTCTGCAAGCTTTAATTAGTAGAAGCTGTTACAACAAAAACAGAATTTCCTTCTGTTACTATTCCTTTGCCTATTATCACAACGATTTGATTCACGACATCTGTGATGGTGTTCGTTTCTGTGATTATTTCTGCTGTGACAACAGCCTTCATGTCTGTTTTCACATCTGTTGCGATTTTGGTGACTGTTATGACAGCAATCCTGTTTATGATTTCTACGACGATAGTCGGCGCCTGGACGACTTGTGTTGCGACAAGGGTCTTTACGTCTTCCTTCTGATGAATGATGACCGCACATAGCTTATCCCCCCTTTCCCATTCAATATACGTTAGTAAGAAAAAAGGGATTAGACAAACTTAATAGGAGCTAACACATTTTTTAATGGAGACTGCAGATTCATAAACGAATTACTTAAAAAATACAAATGAATTTGAAACTTTTTTTCAATCATTTCGTATAACTTGATTAAGAAGAATAAGTTGAACGGGGAGGACTAGAATTGACTGAAATTGCATTGGAATTAAAAAATGTCAGCAAGCGTATCAAGAATAAAGAAATTATTAAAGATGTCAGCTTCCAAATAAAACAGGGCGAGGTCTTTGGCTTTGTCGGGCCGAACGGGGCTGGTAAAACCACCACCATCCGGATGATGGTTGGTTTAATGAAAATTACAGAAGGCGACATCCGTATTGTTGGCAAAAGTATTCAAACAGATTATAGTGAAGCGATCAGAGAGGTTGGAGCGATTGTTGAGAACCCGGAGATGTATCCTTTTTTAACAGGAAGAAAAAATCTGGAGCAGTTTGCAAGAATGGTTCCAGGCACAACAAAAGAAAGGATAGAAGAGGTAGTCCAATTAGTCGGTTTGAAGAAGGTAATCAATGATAGAGTTGGCGGATATTCTCTTGGAATGCGGCAGCGGTTGGGAATTGCACAGGCTTTGTTACATAAACCATCGATTCTCATTTTGGATGAGCCCACAAATGGTCTTGATCCCTCTGGAATGAAGGAAATTCGCCAATATATCCGTACCTTGGCGGAAAAAGAAAATGTCAGTGTCATTGTTTCCAGTCATTTATTATCTGAAATTGAGCTGATGTGTGATCGCATTGGAGTTATTAAAAATGGATCATTAATCGCTGTAGAGGATGTAGAAAAGAACAGGAAGATTGAGGATAGTGATATATCAGAATATATTATCTCCGTTAGCAATGCGGAGACTGCGAAAGCGCATCTGGATAGTCTGGATGAATCTTTTTTTGTAGAGACAGCAGATGAAACAATCTTAAAAACAGCGATGAAACGTGAACAAATACCAGCTGTACTCAAAGAATTATTAAATAATAATATCAATGTATATGAAGTTCAGGCTGCAAAAGGCACGTTAGAAGACAAATTTTTCGATTTGATTGGAGAGAATGTCATTGAATAATCTGAGTCAGCTTATAAAAAACGAATTTATTAAACTGCATCATTATAAATCTACGTGGGCTATGTATATCATTATTGCGGTTCTTCTGGTTGGCGGGGCTATCATTACAAACTTTGTAGCTAACCAGAGTATGATTATTGACGCAACCTTTCAAAGTGAACTGGTTCAAGCTTATCAGTCTGTTGGGGTAGAGATTCCAGCTTATGATATGTGGGCTTTCGTGGCTGATAATACCTCGATTATCAGTTTTATTACCATTTTTATCATTGTCGCAGCAGCTAAAATTATCTCGAATGAGTATAAATGGGGAACGATTAAATTGTTACTTATTCGCCCGGCAGGAAGGGGAACCGTATTAACATCCAAATATATTACTGTTTTACTCTTTGCAGTTGTATTAATTCTATACACCATTATTCTATCCATGATTATTGGGCTTATCTTTTTTGGTGTTGATGCTTGGAATCCAATCATTGTAGATAACATGGGGTCTGGTTATACCGAAGTTTCTATCATTACTTCTATCGGTAAAAATATACTATTTAGTCTTGTTCCGTTAATTATAGTGGCAACCTTGTCCTTCATGATTGCAATTTTATTCAAAGGCAGCGCCATGGCGATTGCAGCAAGTATTGTGATTTTCATTGCTGCACCTATTATTACCATGCTGGTAAGCCGCTATGAAATTGCAAAATATCTGTTAACGGCACATCTCGATCTCCAAAGTATTTTTGCGGGGGCGCCTTTAATTGAAGGAACAACTATTGGGTTTTCTATTGCTGTTCTTATCGTTTATCACATTATATTTATGATAGTAGGATGGCTCACTTTCAAAAAAAGAGATGTAGCTGGAAATTAATTGGGAAGGAAGAGGCATTGTGAAGAAATCTTCTACTTTATTGTTTGTATTTCTTTTGCTTCTCTTAGGAGCTTGCTCTAATGAGAATGAGGGAGAACAAGAAGATAATCAAAATGATACGGAGCAAGAAGAGGATCTGGAAGAAAAGGATAATAAAGAAAATCTGGATCCTGCAACAGGGCTTTTTATGGAATTTATAAAAGAAAATAAAGACTCTGACCGGATTGCTTTTTTAGCTACATGGAACGATGAACCAATAGCAGAAATGAATACCAATCTAGCCCTGCCGCTTGCCAGTGTTGTCAAAATAATTATTGCGATTGAATTCGCCAGTCAAGCGGAGGAAGGGAAAATCGACCCTTCGGAAAAGGTATCTATGGAAGAAGTAGATAAGTATTATTTTGCTAATACAGATGGCGGAGCACATGACGCCTGGAAAAATACCTTGAGCAACGAAGCAGGAGAGGTTTCCCTCGAACAAATTGCACAAGGAATGATGGATTTCAGCTCTAATGCAAATACTGATTATTTAATAGAACGATTGGGGCTGGAGGAAGTAAATAATCGGGTTGAGGAGTTAGATTTAAATAACCATGATCCGATCTATCCGTTAACAGCAAGCATTGCAATTCCGGAAAGAGTATTGGAAGAGAACAATTTAGAAAAAGACGAATTAGAAGCAGCATTACGTGATTTAGATGATGATGCATACCGCCAGATAGCTGTCGATCTTTTTGAAGAATGGCAAGAGGAACCGTTAAGTGAAGAGGAAAAAGAAAAAGCTGTTGCACTATTGGATATGCCGATTCAAAAGGTCTGGTCTGATCGATTGACCCATGCAACAGCTGAAGATTACCATAAAATCATGACTATGCTGAATAAAAAAGAGCATTACTCCGATGCTTTTTATGAAGAATTGGATGCTATCTTTAGCCTGAAATTAGAAAATGAAGCAATTGAACGCGCGGCACAAAAAGGCGGGAGCACTGCTTTTGTATTAAATCAGGCTGTATATGCAGAAGACGGGGCAGGCAACCGTTTAGAGATGATTTTATTTACAAATGATCTTAACCTTTCTGAGCTGGAGGTCGCAGCTATGCAGGTGCAGGCTTTGACGGATAAATTAGTAAATGAGGAAGATTTTCGTGAGAAAGTTAGAGAATTATTAGCTGAATAATTATATAATCCCCCTGACGCCGGTACCTTGCATCGTATTAAGGGGATTTTGATTTATAAGCTGTATTCTAAAAAGATCTGTTTCAAGAAAAGAGCAGGGGACAGTTGCTTGAGAGGATGAAAAAATGAAAGATGATAAAAATAAGGAAGAAAAGACTTCCTTGAAAATAGCAGCGTATTGGTTCTCTATCCCGAGAATTTTAAGTGCCGGTTTATTTTTACTGATAATATTAATCCTTTCTATTAGTGGCTGGGTAAAAATAATTCAACATTATTTTTAAATGTATCACTAAACTAAGAAAAGCGGTGGAAAGCAGTGTCAATTTATATAGAAGAAGTAAATAAGGGAAATTGGAGAGAAATTGCTGCATTAGAAGTAACTGAAAATCAAAAAGATTTTATGGAAAGCGTATCATTTTGTTTAGCAGAAAGCTTTATTGAACAGCTTACAACATCGCTTGGCTTGTATGATGACAATCAACCGGTTGGGTATGCCATGACTGGATTTTATTTTGATGAAAAAAGAAGCATTTGGTTTGATCGTTTTATGATTGATCGTCGTTTTCAGGGGCAAGGTTATGCAAATCAGTTTATCCCATTAATTGAAAAATACATTATAGAGCATTATGATGTGCAAATCATACGTTTAAGCTTTGTTCCGGGAAACAATCCAGCTGAACAATTATATAAAAGGCATGGCTTTGTCCGGACAGGGCAGCATGATTCGGAAGGAGAAATTATTATGGAGAAGCATTTATAGATGACCATAATTATATTATGTAAACTAAATGACTTTAATGTTATTCTCTAACATTAAAGTCTAGGAGGCTCTCTATTCAAAAATAAATTTAAATTTTAGGGGGGATTCATACACAGTATTGTGCCGGCCTTAACGAAAGGATTAAAGGCAAAAAGAACTTTTATTACATTTAAAATCGAATAGCTAGAATAGAAATGGAATGGTATCTCAGCAAGAGGTACCATTCCATTTTTGAATTTAGCAGATGTTTTTTCTCTATTGGAAAAGTATTGCTGCGGAGGTTTAGAGGCGCATAGACCCTAAGACTTAGATAAAGATATTTCTCAGGCTCATTACACAAAAAACAGTCACACGGTAAGATGAAGATACAATAACGAAAGGAGGAAAACGGAATGAAAAAATTCATGTTATTTATCGGAGGACTTGTCGCAGTGCTGATACTTCTGGCAAACCTTGGCCCGATGATATTGCTTGCATTAAGCATATGGTTACTGTATATATGCTTTAAAAAATTTATGGGCACAGATTCAACTGCTGCAAAAATCGGATGGGTGATTGCAGGATTGATCGTATTGAGCATCACATTCTCTAACATCTATGCCGTTTTAGGTGTTGCAGCAGCATACGCACTTTACCTTATCTATAAGAATTGGAACACATCGGAAAGCTCCGTTGTCCACGAAATAAAAGAAGATGATGATCCATTTACAAATTTTGAAAAACAGTGGGCAGAGTTAAATAAATAATTACATTAAAAGGAGAGATTGATAATGGCAACAAATATTTTCACTCGAATGAAGGATTCGATTTCAGCAGATTTACACACGATGATGGACAAAAAGGAACAAAACAATCCAATCGCTGCGCTTAACCATTATTTACGCCAAAGTGAACAGGAAAAAGAAAAGGTAAGAAAGCTGATTGACCGCCAATATAAATTAAAAGAAGAGTTTGCACGTGAGTATATGAAAGCACAGGACCTTGCTGATAAACGTCTGAAACAAGCGCAAATCGCAGAACGTGCTCAGGAAGAGGAAATGCATGAATTTGCTCTAAAAGAGCATGAAGAGTATCAAAACCGTGCAGATCGCATGAAAGCATCCAGAGAAGAAGCTATTACCCAGCTTGAAAATTTGGAGCAGAAATACGAAGAGATGAAGCATCGCTTAAAGGATATGCATCTGCGCCGTATGGAATTAATGGGCCGTGAAAATATTGCGAAAGCAAATCATCAAATTAACCGGGTCGTGGATGAGTCACCGGAAAAACCTTTCTCCAAATTTGAAGAAATGGAACAATATATTGAAAATCTGGAATACCGAGTAAACAGCTCATACTATCAGAGCACATTTGATAATAAAATTGCAGCAATCGAAAAGAAATTAGAAGAAAAGGAAAATGAATAAACTCAGAATTTGTAGGGTGAATTAGAAAACCATGATATACTTATACTGGCGCAGGTTGTTCTTGCGCCTTGTATATTTTACATAATAATGAAAGGAGAATGGAAGGATGTATAAACAGCTCAGCACGAGAAATTTAAACTGGATATGGATTACCGTCGCCATTCTTCTTGTTTTTGAAATCGTCTTTTTCCATGGCGGTTCACTGATATCAGCGTTAATTTCCGGCTTCTTTGTTTACTTCAGCTGGAAAAGATTGCATTCACTGGGCTGGAAGATTGTGTTCGCAATTGCTGCAATATCCTTCATTCTGAACGTTTTCAATTTATTGGCGGTTCGATTTTTAATTATCGTTGCCATTGTTTTCTTTATTTTAAATTATATCAAATCAACGAAAGAACCCAGTAAAGAAAAACCGGAGCTTCCGAATAAAGCAAGTTTGAAAGATGAAGAACCTCTTGTTCAGGTTGATAATTTATTTAATGAACGCTTTTTTGATGACTTTCGGACGGAGGAAACAGCTTATCAATGGAAAGATGTCAATATGCATGGCATTTATGGTGATCGTGTTATTGATTTAAGTAATACAGTGCTGCCTTACGATACGGCGATTATCTCTATCCGGCATCTTGTAGGCAATATTGAGATTTACGTTCCTTATGAAGTAGAGGTCAGTATTCATCATAGTTCTATATTCGGCAGGGCATCTATTTTTGGAGAATACCACGGCCGGCTAATGAACAAGTCACTTCATTATGAAACAAAAAAATATAATACGGCTCATCAAAGAGTAAAGATTGTCACATCTTTATTTTCCGGAGACATTGAGGTGAAACGCATATGAATACGATTATCCGTTTTGTTCTCTTGTCTATTGCCTGCAGTTTTGTTCTGGCAATTGCTGCAGTTTTAACGACCTTTGTTACTTTCTCTGTAAATGAGTCAGCGGGTTGGAGCGCACTTTGGGAAGGGCAAATTGGAGGTGTTTCCTTCCTTTTGACGGTTCTGGCTTTTGTGATTATCTTCGGTTCCATAGTCGGTGCAATTATAGGCTGGTATTGGAAGGGGAATTTGAAAAAAATTGAAAAAATGCTTACAGGCATTATTAAAGGAGAAAGACCTCCTGATACAGAAGAAATACCAAAAGAACTGGAACCGATCTCTGCGCGAATGAATCAGGTTCAGGAGAAGTTGCGTGCACAAACGGAGCATGCGCAAAAGATTGCTACAGAAAGAGCAAACGAGAGGGAACAGAGTTTGCAGGAAGTAGTTGTACAAGAAAGAAACCGTTTAGCCCGGGAACTGCATGATTCCGTGAGTCAGCAGCTTTTTGCAGCTTCCATGCTGATGTCAGCAATTAATGAGGCAGGATCAGCTGAGGATGCAACATTAAATAAGCAGTTAAATATGGTGGAAAAAATGATTCATCAATCACAATTGGAAATGCGTGCACTTCTTCTGCACTTACGGCCGGTTGACTTAAAGGGGAAGACATTGCAGGAGGGCGTAGAGGGGCTTTTAAGAGAATTGACACAAAAAGTACCTTTAGAAATCGATGCAAAAATAGAAGCATTTCAAGTTGATAAAGGGGTAGAAGACCAGCTATTTCGTATCTTTCAGGAATCTATCTCCAACACGCTGCGTCATGCGAAGGCTGAAAATCTTCAGATATTATTACTGGAACGAGATGAAAATATTATTATGCGCGTGGTTGACGATGGAGTCGGGTTCGAGACAGAAGCTGTTAAAACAAGTTCTTATGGAATGCAGAATATGCGTGAACGTGCTTATGAGGTTGGCGGTACTTTGAAAATTATCAGTCTGCCGAATGAAGGCACGCGTTTGGAAGTAAAAGTCCCTATTTTAAGAAAGGAGCGTAACCCTGATGATTAAAGTTTTATTTGTTGATGATCATGAAATGGTACGAATCGGCGTATCCGCATATCTGTCATCACAGCCGGATATTGATGTAGTTGCAGAAGCAGATGATGGCTCACGTGCTATTGACCTGGCATTAGAGCTTCGCCCGGATATTATTTTAATGGATCTTGTGATGAAAGAAATGGATGGAATTGAAGCCACAAAGAAAATTATTGAATCCTGGCCGGAAGCAAAGATTATTATCGTTACCAGCTTTTTAGATGATGAGAAGGTATATCCGGCACTAGAAGCGGGAGCAACCAGCTATATGCTGAAAACATCAAAAGCCGGCGAAATTGCCAAAGCAATTCGTGCTACATACGAAGGACAATCAATACTGGAACCAGAAGTTACCGGGAAAATTATGAATCGTATGCGGACAAAGCAGGAGACAGTTTTACATGAGCAATTAACAGGGAGAGAAAGGGAAATATTATTATTAATGGCAAAAGGGAAATCGAATCAGGAAATTGCCGATGAGTTGTTTATCGCATTAAAAACAGTGAAGGTGCATGTCAGCAATATCCTAGGAAAATTGGAAGTGCACGATCGTACACAGGCGGTAATTTATGCTTTTCAAAATAAGCTGGTAGAATAGTATTTTTGGAGCGGGTATCTTCAGCTTCTTTAAATAAATGAAAAGTGAACTATAGTTTCAGGGAAAAGGTGATGTTATGACAAATAAAGAAATGATGTATTCTTCTAATAAAAAGAATGAAGCAGTCAAATTTCTAAAAAACGATGAAGACTTTCTCAAAGAAAAAAGTCTGGAAGAAATATTAGCTGAACGGTCGCAGTATCCTGTTGAAACAGATGAATGGGAGTATTTAAATAAGTTTAAATCGGAAATTTTACAAAAGAAAAAGCCAAGTACAGCGGAAAAAATATTATATTTTAAAGAAGCTGATTTAGACAGTATTCCATGGGGCTTCAGTAAAGTAAAGAACCTGCCGTTAATAGACTATGAAATAGAAGAACGCAGTTTATTGGAATACCACCCGAATCAAAGACATCCGATCCCATACGTCGCTGTAAGATATGAAGAGGAATACTTCTTTATTTTACGCGGTGCAGGTGTCGGAGAAAGCAGACTTGCCGGAAGAAAAGGACTTCTGGGAGGACACGTCGGGGAAATTGATGCAGTACCCGGTGATATTCAAAGTTCTATCGAAAATGGACTTTGGCGTGAGCTGGAAGAAGAAGCCGGAATAAAAGCAGAAAAGGTTAAAAAGCTGGAAATGAAAGGTATAATTAAATCGAATGATGGTGTCGATAGTGATCATCTGGGGATTATTTATGAAATAGAATTAAATAGTAAAGATATTCAATCAGAGGAAGAAGAGCTTACGGGGATATGGATGACAAAAGAGGAGTTGAAACAACATTTTGACGCGTTGGAGTCATGGTCAAAAATAGTTGTTTCTAATCTTATACTTTCCGATTAGAGCTGCTGTAGACTTAACTAAGGGGATATATGCTTATTATATAAGACGTATATCTCCTTTAGTTTCTATATAGATTATTTGTCTGAATATTTGTGTACTTAATTCTGACAATAGGCAATTACATTTCAAAATAACCTAAAAAGAAGGAGGTAACAATTTGGAGTTAAAAAATATTGACTTGGAAGAACGGATGAAGTTTTATCATGTTAATGGGTTGAGTATTACATTGTTTGAGAACGGTCAAATCAGCAGAACGATAAATAAAGGCTTATTGGAAGCTGAAAGCAATAGAAAAGTAAATGATAATTCTATTTTTAATGCTTGTTCCATCAGCAAGTTCTTAACGGGCATCCTTGCTATGAAACTGGCAGATGAAGGAATTCTTTATTTAGATGAAGACGTAAATAAAAGCCTTATCTCGTGGAAAGTACCGGAAAGTGAATTTACAGAAAATCAGAAAGTAACATTAAGAAATTTATTAAGTCATCAATCTGGAATTATAGATCCTGAGGGCAGCTTTTCTGAACTGGATTCGGAAGCAGGAACCCCTTCTATAGTTGCGTTATTAGAAGGAAAAACACCTTATTGTAGAGCTCCTATTAAAGTAAAGCGTGAACCTGAAAGTGAATTCCGTTATTCAGATGCAGGCTTCTGTATTATTCAGCAGTTGATAGAAGATGTTACTGCAAAAGCCTTTCATCAGGTTATGAATGAGCAAGTATTTGAACTGCTAGGAATGGAAAACAGTTATTTAGATACGACAAGTTTGAATTTGGATAGTGATAATTTTTCTTGCGGACATAACAGAAATGGTGGACTCACAGATGAAAAATACCCTATATATCCTTATCCGGCAGCTTCTGGATTATGGACAACATCTTTCGATTTAGCTAAAGTAGTACTGGAATTAATGAATGCTGTAAAAAGGAAAAGTAAGATTGGTCTATCGGAAAATGCAGCAAAAGAAATGATTACTCCGCAAAAAGGTAAAAACTGGGCTGGGTTAGGAGTGTTTTTGGAAGGTTCGGAAGAAAAACTGGAAATTGCATCTCTAGGCTGGGGTGTAGGTTTTCAATGTATGATCGTAGCATATCCGTATCCAGGAAAAGGTGCAGTGATCATGACAAATGCAGAATTAGGTGTTCATCAAATGGAAGGCATCATAGGAGAAATATATAAGACACTTTTTTCTTAGAAAGCATTATATGATGAGAGAAAACAGTCAGATTACTCTATTTGAAAAGAATAAAAATAGCAACAACATCATCCCATTGCTATTTTTATTTTTTAGAATTACTGTTTATAATCTCTTTTTGTAATAAATGCTTCAGATAAAATCGCTATTGCAGAAAATATGCCTATACCAACAGCAATATATTTAAAAGCCTGATCCCCCGCATGATCATTAAACAAAATAAGCATCGTCGCAGCAATGGAAACTGCTGCCATTCCGATCTGAACAGGAATTTTTGGTTTTGAATCTCTATTCGTAAATCTTTTATTTACAAAAAAACTCAGCAAAATGATAATGATAAAAACAACAATCATTCGTACTGCCTCCATACATATTGTATATTCTTCATGCTAAGTTTCTTCCCATAGATGTCTAATTTTAAACTTAGTGTATGTGCATCCGCTAAGAAGGAGCAACGATAAGAAAGATTGCTGCTGCCCCGGTAAAAGCATATAGACAATTGATTATCAGACAGATTTTCATCAAGGCTTCCTTATCTACTTTTAGATAGGTAAATATCGTGAATATGCCGCTGAAAACCATAAATGCAGCATAGGATAAAATTATAAATTCAGCTGTTGGTGATTCAAGTGCCCAATCATTTGTCCTGAGAATTAGAATTGTCCAGGGGATAAACAGCATGATTGTACAAATGCTTATAAAAATATTTTTCATTTATAATCCTACCTCCTTTCCGCTTTCCCAAAAAAGATACAGGAAATGGCTAAACAAACGATTGTAATTCCAACTGCAGCAGGTATCCATGGGAAGAGACTGACCTGAGCTGTCGAAATGTATTTGGCGGTTATTACGTAAAACGGGTAGCACATCGGATAAATAAACCAAAGTTTCGTATTAATCATTAGTACAGATGGAACGACAGAAGCCAGTCTGAGTCCTGTGGCAAAAATAGGTGTCTGAATGCAGATAGACAACATCCAGAATACAGAAAGCATTGGTTAGCCGCCAGGAAAAAGAAGGGCGCTTTATCTGAATTGGCGGCAAATATCAATCAAACTGCTGCTATTTTACAATCGCAACAGCGGATGCTGAAAAGGAAGGAAGAAGCACGATCGAATTGGATTGCCGGCGTTTCGCATGATATACGGGCTCCTTTGTCGATGGTAATGGGCTATGTCGGGCAACTGGAAGAGGAAGATACACTGAATCAAGAATCCAGGAAAAAAATATCAGTCATTAGAAAACAAAGTGAAAAAATGAAGCGGTTAATTGATGATTTGAACTTGGCTTCCAAATTGGAATATAATATGCAGCCGATTCATTTAAAGGACGAAAATGTGGTTGCTGTTGTGCGGGAAGTAGCAGTAGAATTTATGAATATCGATTTGGATGGAAAATATCCGGTAGAATGGATTGCTGATAAAGAGGTATCCGCTTGTATCATTGTGGCAGATAAATCCTTACTAAAACGGACGATCAGCAATCTGGTTCAAAATTGCATGAATCATAATGAGGATGGATGTACCATTTTTATATCTATTAAAATAGCGGAGAGTAAATGCGTTATTTCAGTAGAAGACAATGGAAAAGGTGCAACGAAGGAACAAATTCAACATTTAAATAATACCCCGCACTATATGCTTAGGAGCAATCGTTCTGGAGAGTTTCGGCATGGTCTGAGAGTGCTGATTGTAAAACAGATTATTTCTTCGCATGGCGGTGAAGTCGTTATTGACCAGAGCCAGTATGGAGGTTTGGCTGTACAGATTGTATTGCCAACAGCTAAATGATAGAGCTAGGCTGTTTTTAGATGCACGCATCTGTTATAATCAATCTGTCATATTATATTTGGAGGTTATCGTAATGGGAATTGCATCTATCGCAGTAGTAGATAACAGTCTACTCTTCTAAAATTTAAAAGGAGGGTAGACATGGGGATTTGTAGCATTGCTGTTGTTAAAAAAGTTCATTATAAACCAAGAAAAATACGAAATGGTTATAATGAACGATAGGTAAAGTTTGTTATAACCAATAGGATAGAGGGTTATAATGAACAAAATAAATCTAAAAGATAGTCAAAATTTTATTACGTCGAAAAAGCATATTAATGACATATTATCCCAAACAAACATTGGGAAAAATGATACGGTTATTGAGATTGGTTCGGGGAAAGGTCACTTCACCAGAGAGCTCGTTAAGATCTGTCATTTTCTCACAGCTGTTGAAATAGATACGAAGCTTGTATCTATGATGCAGAGGTCTATCAAACGTTCTGAAAACATTCAAGTTGTGCATGCAGATATATTAAAATATAGATTTTCAAAAGGAAATCAACCGTATAAAATTTTCGGAAATATACCTTACAATATAAGTACAAAAATAATAAAAAAGATTGTATTTGAAAGTGCTGCTGCATACTGTTTTCTGATTGTAGAAGCAGGTTTTGCGAAGCGGCTGACAGATTATAGAAGGACTTTAGGATTATTCCTATTTCCTGAAGTTGATATAAAGGTTTTAAGAAGAATTCCTAGAGATTATTTTCATCCAAAACCGAAAGTTGATTCTGTTTTAATCAGACTTAGAAGAAAAGAATCTGGAATTCACTCTAGTGATAGAGATTTGTATCAATATTTTGTTTATAAATTGGTAAATAAGGAATATGATAAGCTGTTTACAAAAAATCAGTTTAAAAAGACATTGAAGCATACCGGGGTCACAAACATAAATTGTTTAACTGGTGAGCAGGCCTTATCAATGTTTCATAGCTATAAGTTATTCTTGAACTGAAGAAAAGATAATGATAAGGTAAAGCATTTAGAAGAAAATAAATTGAATGCTTTACCTTTTCTTTATTTTATATAGAACTAAAATTGCTGAATCAAATTATATACTTACAATCGGAAAAGTAATTTCAAAATATATCCGGCCATCTTTCACAACTGCCGTTATTTTCCCATCCATCGCCTGGACCAGTGTATCTGTTATATAAAGCCCTAAACCCAGATGACCATCTGCATTGTGCAGTTCTTCCGTATAAAACCGTTCAAAAATCCTATGGATCTGTGTGTTATGAAGGCGGGCTCCATCATTTGCCATGTATATTTTAAAAGAAGCAGCGTCGAGACTTGTTTTAACCGATAAAAATTCTTTCGCATATCGGTAGGCATTGTTAAGAATATTTTGCAGCGCTCGATCCAGTTGATAGACATCGATGCAGAAATTGGAAGCATCCTTACTGTTAAGTTGATTTTCTAATTGGGCATGTATACCCATTGTCTGGCACTCCACAAGAATATTTTCCAGCCAGTCCACTGCCCATTCATAGCAATTGATTGATTGTGTTTCCAAATGAATGGTGTCCGGTGTTTCATAGCTTAGGCTTAATTGATTGGAAAGGTCATTTAATACATGTACCTTTTTTTGAATGACTTGTAAATAAAGCTGTTCTTCTTCCGGACCCTCTGCCATGCCATCCTGTAATGCTTCAATATAAGCAGAAATCGAAGCAATCGGTGTTTTTAAATCATGGGAAATGCTGTCGATAAAATGCTTACGTTCCTTTTCAAAGGATTGCTGCTGCTGCTCTTGCAGATGTAATGTATTTCTCATCTGATCAAAAGCAGAGATAAAACGGCCAAATTCATCCTCTTTTTTGTATGAGATTCGATGTGATAAGTTCCCTTGAGAAATTTTTTGAGCTTCCTCAGCTAAAATGGATAGAGGGGCAATCATTCTTTTTCTCACGTAGGTAATCATCCAAAAAGAGAATAGAAAAAAAGGCAAGGTTGTTATCAGGATAATAATAAAGATAATATCAGACTGTGCCATCATAAAAGCAATCAGCAGCGGTATACAAGCAGTGATGATACACATCCAAATAAGTTCTTTTACAATACTCTGCTTCATTGTATTTCACCGTCGAAACGATAGCCTATTCCGCGTAAAGTAGTGATGTAGCTGCTGTTCCCCAGCTTTTCTCTGATTTTTTGTATATGAATCGTAACTGTATTGATGTCTCCATATTCATGTATTCCCCAAACGTTGTCATAGAGTTGTTCTTTGCGGAAAGCCTGATTAGGAGATTGTGCTAAGAATACGAGCAAATCAAATTCTTTCATAGTCAGGTTAACAAGCGCTCCGCCCTTTGTTACATTTCTCGAAGACAGGTCAATAATAATATCATCAAATGCAATGATTTCACTGGAAGCAGAGGGGAGAGAAGCATATTCAAAACGTCTGAATAATGCTTCCACCCTTGCAACGAGTTCTTTAATCGAGAATGGCTTCGTAATATAATCGTCAGATCCAATTTTTAACCCAAGTACTCGATCCACCTCTGTTTCTTTTGCACTGATAATAATGACAGGTACTACAGAGAATGCTCTTACTTGCTTTAATATCTCCAGCCCGTCCAGTCCTGGTAACATTAAATCTAGTAAAACCATATGAGGTTGATACTGTTTGACAACATGCAGGGCTCGATCCCCTTGCTGGCAAATCAACACATCGTAGTTTTCTCTATTTAAATAATTTTCCATCATTTTAGCTAAATCTACATCATCTTCTATTACAAGTATTTTTTTCAGCTCCATTGGTACCTCCTAAGTAAATAAATCTTGTTTACTAAATATCTTTATCGTACCAATAAACAATAAGAAAGTGAAAATAAGATAACAGCTAATCGAAATAATACCTGTTAATAGATTCGCTGAAACAAGATCATGTAAAGTGCTGACGTACATGGTTGGAAAATGAGCTGAAACCACAGGATCAAGACCTTCCATCAACGCCTGCAAGAGTATAAGTCCTAATGCCACGCCAATAGTGACGGTTTCTTTTCTAGAAATAGCTATAACAAAAGCCAACATGGAGGAATAGAAAAGAAGAGAAAGGATAGCTCCACATAAAAAATAGGAGATGTTAAAATAATTTAATTCGATTCCTGCTGCAAGAGAACCAATTGTGAGCCAGCTCATTACAACGTGTATTAATAAGATAACTATTCCTAATAATGTCGCAACGATTATTTTTGATAAATAATAATGATTACGGCTGGATAATTTAGGGATAATGTTTTTAATTGTCTGCGAGTGATAGTCTGTTGATAGCAAATCAGCAATTAAATAAGCACAGATTATCCAATACATTTGCCTGAAGCTTCCAAACACCTGAATGAGAATATCTTCTCCTGCATTCGCATTTACCGCTGTGTAAAGGCTTAAACCTGCTGTTAATAAAATAGTAAGTAATATCAATAACCGATATTTACGATTATAAAACAAATAAAATATGTCATGTTTTAATTGTTGAATCATATACACCCTCCTTTATACATATAAATCCTGTTTTTTAAATAGAAAGTAGCCTGCTGTTCCAAGTACGATAAGATAACCAACGAGTACACCAAAGCTTGTGACACTGTAGGAAATAGACTTTTCAAATAGATTAATATGGAAAAATAATAAATGTTCATAAATCACATATTGTTTTATTTGATCATAAATAACGATATATTGTCCGACCAGTGTAGACAATCCCATCAGCATAGCTAAAGTAGCAATTCGCTGAATAAACTGCGAAACCAATAAAGCGATTAAACCAAAAATAAAATAAGCAAAAGCAAAGGCTAACCCGGCTAAAACCGTAACTCTTATACCCTGCCAGCCACTCGTAGTTACAGAATAAAAGACAAACGTATCTCCCCAGTCAAAGAACAGGAGGCCAACGACATAACCTATTAAAATGATGATAGTTGTTAATAGAAGTGAAAATAAAAAGATAGATATAATTCTCGAAATATAATATTGAAATCTGGAAACAGAACGTAAAAGAACAAATTTGATTGTCCCGTTATTTCGTTCCTGTATTAATATCTCTCCAACATAAATGGCAATAAAAACAGCTGTAAATGTAATACCAGCTTGGAGCATTTCCACAGGAAATGATTGACCATAACCGGCAACTACTGTTTTTCCTGCACCGTAAACCTTAAAAATAACACCTGTTAAAACATACATCGCAGCATAAATAAGTGTATAGACAAGCAGCATTTTGGAAGTCAGTGTACGTTTAAACTCGAATGAGGTCAGTGCCCATATATTCTTCATTATGTTAAATTCTCCTTTATACATGCAAAAAATAAATCCTCTAAATTGGTAACTTGATAGACGTTTAATAATTCGGCAATATCTCCTTCTTCAACAATCTTGCCGCTCTGAATAAAGGCTGCTTTATGACATAAATCCTCCATTTCCCGAAGCATATGACTGGAGATAAGAAATGTAATCTTCTCTTTTTCTGCCAGTCGTTTAATTAATGCTTTCATTTCCCGAAGACCCATTGGATCAACACCATTCGTTGGTTCATCCAATATAATTAAGCTGGGGTAGCACAATAGGGCATTAGCAATTCCAAGACGCTGCTTCATCCCTAAAGAAAATGTCTTCACCTTGTTATCTTTTGCTTCCTTCAGGTCTACAATGGATAGAACTTCATTGATCCTTGTTTTCGGCACTTTGACAGCAGCTAATTTAGCACTCAGACTTAAATTTTGCCTTGCTGTAAGATGGAGGTAAAAAGCAGGGTTTTCTATAATACTTCCTACTCTGGAAAGGGCTAAAACGGAATTATTTCTGATGGAATGTCCATCAATTAATATGTCACCGGAATGAGGGAAAATCAAACGGGTAATCATTCTTAATGTTGTTGTTTTTCCTGCACCATTTGGTCCGAGAAAGCCATAGATATCACCTTTTTGAATTGAAAAATGAATATCATCAATTACGGTTTGCCCGTCAATTTTTTTGTTTAGATTTCTAATTTCTAAAATGGACTCTTTTTTATTTGCTTGCATTATTTGCTCATCTCCTTTTTGATACTGTAAATAGTAGCAAAGTAAAATAAGCTGAGAATATAGTTTACATAAAGTTTTGATAAAGTATGATTTTTGGAAAGAGGCAGGGAGTTTTCAAATTATAATGGTATAATGATAGCATTACTTGATAGGGTGTTCTATGTGCTATAACTATATTTAAATGATATAAACTGTTTAATAGAAACAGTAAAACAAAATATATTAGAAAGGAAACTCTTATATGAAATTAGAAAGACTGATGTATATTCTAATTGCTTTGTTGTCTCAAAAAAGAATCATAGCAAAAGAAACAGCTGAGAAGTTTCAAGTTTCTGTTCGTACTATTTACAGAAATATCGATACATTAACTTTAGCCGGTATTCCAATTTATTCGGAAAGGGGAAATAATGGCGGATTTTTTCTGGCGGAGAAATACAAAATGAATGCTTCTTTATTTGCGGAAGAAGAGCAGAAATTTATTAAAAATATAAGCAGAAATATTAATCAAATGATTCATTATCCTAGTGTTGATATGCTTGAAAAAAAGATGGATTCTTATAAATCAGACAACCCGGTCAGCAGTGATTACTTTTTTGACTTTAATTCCTGGAATTTGGATACAAATAATTTGGACAGGATTGACGCAGCTTTACACCAAAAACGAATCGTCGAATTTGACTATACTTCGAAAAAGAAGGAACAAGTCAAACGTACAGTGGTTCCATACCATTTGATCTTTAAAATGAATGCCTGGTACTTATTAGGTTTTTGTTTGGAAAAAGAAGCGCTGCGTTTTTTTAAACTATCCAGAATCCGGGATTTGGAAATGACAGCAGTGAATTTTGATGAGACATTACATAAAATTCTGAACTATCAAGAGCTGGAGCAAATGATTAATCCGAAAAAATCAGTTGAAAAAGAAATTGTCCGGTTAATGTTTTCACTGGATGTTTCTGCAAAGGTATATGATTATTTTAAAGCAGAGGAAATCACAGAGCAGGAAAACAATTTGCTGGTAACAGCAGAAAGAATAATTGATCAGGAGCTGGTTGACCTTCTTCTCAGTTTTGGGAATCATGTAAAGATTCTCGGTCCATCTTCTTTAAAGACAAAAATAATAATGATTTTGCAAAAAAATCTCAGGCAATATGACAATATGTAGTCATATTGCCTTTGCTAAGATGATTGTGTAATGAACACAATCATCTTAGGAGGTAATTTTATGGTTACAGGGAATTTAGTCAAAGCATATTTTCAATCGATTCATGACGGGGGATGGGAAAGCTATGTTTCTGACGACATAACCTATGTTGTGTTGGATACTGCCGATGCTATGAAGGGGAAGGGTTTCTATTTAAAAGGAGCAGGACAATTTTTCTCGTTAAGTACAGCATTGGAAACAAAGCAGTTGATTATTCAGGGAAATGAGGCTGCTGCTATAAACCGTTATACACTTCAGTCTCCATCTGGAGCGGAAAAGCAGTTAGATGTTGGAGAATTCCTGTCTTTTAATGAAGCTGGTAAACTGACAGCTTCCTCTATTTTCTTTGATGCGCAGTCTTTTAAGGAATTTATTGGGCAATCATAACTTAAAAGAAAATCAACATAAGAGAAGCTCAAATTAGTTTTGAGCTTTTCTTATGTTAGATAATTGATATAGTATTTTTTAAAGCTGGGAACTAAAGAGGTTTTATCTAGCGGATCCCACCGCCGCCGCCTCCCCCAGCTCCGCCCCCGCCGCCGACACTTGTAATCCCGCCGTTTCCGCTGGACCCACTAATAGATGAAGTACTGGAATGAAAGCCGCCGCTGGCTAAGCCTGTAGTCATGATTGTACGGGCGTGGACAGTCCCATACCAGTAATTAAGGTATACCAGGTCTTCTTCATAGCTGTTTTCAGGTACTAAAGACTCTAATTTTTTAGATACTTTATCACTTTTTCCAAGCAAAACACTCCATAGCATTATATCTTTTAATGAAAGCGGCTTGGAAACGTTCGTAAATTGATTTATGTCTGCTTCGCTTAAATAGTTATTAAATTGTATTAAACGATCCGCCAGTTTGTCTCCTTCATCACTTGGTACTGTAATAGGTTGTAAAAATCCAGCTGCTTTAATTTCCGTAAAAGAAAACAGTCCTTGCTGGTCTAAATAAGCTTCGGAATAGTCCTTGAGATAATCAGCAAACGTACTGACTTCTTTCGCATACTGTTTACTCCATTTTTGAATGGCTTTTTCTGTAACGGTGCCATTCCTGTCAGCAACGTCTAAGAGCATCGTCCATAGACCAGTTTCATATGATTCGTCATATGTTTCGCCCTCAATTTGATCCGTTAGTTCTCCAAAGGTTGTTGGATGTTTATCACGTTCATTTTTAAAATCATTGATAGCAATGGTCGAGCGATATTTTTTCCCGAAAACCTTACTTTTTTCTTCTGCTTCAATAGAGATTTTCTTATTCACTGACCATTTTAATAGATAAGCCTGGAAAATATCTTCAAAATAACCCAGTCGCATCTGAGTTAGAAGGGCACTTAAACCTGCATAGTCTTCTCCATCGAAAGGTATGGCTGCATACGTTTTTCCTTTATTTTCTGCCATTCGTTTATGCAGTGGCTTCATTGCACCGGCTTCTCTTTTTGCTTTGTTGGTTTTAAGGATAATTAGAAGGGTTCCAATACCGATTAATAGTATAAAACCAACGACTACGCTAATGATGATAATAGCTGCCCTGGAATTGTCACTTGTATTATAGGCAGACCCGTCCATTGCTTCTTCTTGCTGTTCGGATAACGTCATGTCCTCTGTTTGCTGTGCTTGAAAGAAATCAGCTGGAAATTGTGTCAAAACAATCACATCTCCATCGACTTCATCATTTGACTTCCATACAATTCGACCATCTTCAAGCTGCATGTCATTGGCAAAACCGAAGCCCCAGAAATTTACCGTTTCAGATGTAAACGGCTGAAAACCTGAAATTTCAACTGTCAAATTTTGAGCAGGAACATCTGAAAAGGTGTCAAAGTTCCAAAGCATTCCCTGCCCATCCTCTAAATTACGAACAAGGTTAGAAAGCGTGTAGGTTATGGTATACGAATTTTCTCCGTACTCTCCGATTCCCCAAACTAATTCAACTCCATCGCTGGTTGATATTGATCCATATTTTCCAGCCTTTTCTTCCAGAGAAGCATCGGAATCCCAATCAGGCTCCTCTGTAAATCCTTCAACGGAAAAATCCAATACTTCTGATTCCTCAAGATTGGTCATATCGATGAAAAACTCCGTACCATTATCTATATTCATTTGACGATGTTCAGTAACAACTCCTGAGCCATCTTCCTGCAGTTCTACTTCAATATGTATATCGTTCATCTGATTCTCCGCAAATGCCGTGAGTGTAAGTCCCATGTTAATTGTGATTATCATCGTTAAGGCAACAAGTATTTTTGTCCACTTATTCATTTGTGTCCATCACTCGCTTTCGTCATTATAATGTTATAGTTCATAATGTATTGCATATTATATACCCTTTTTTAAGTGCTGTTAATCGTAAATCTATCCTTACTTATAACGGGTAATTACTAGTGGTAAAAAATAATTATAATCGTTCTTCCCCTTGTTCGGGCAGGGGATATATGAGTTAATAAGGGTGTCGGACCGATAATATTTCGGAAAGGAGGCTGATTTAAATTGATCACAAAATATGAGGTGATTTCCGCATAGCGGAAATCATAAAACACGGGGCCGCATTTAAATTGCGGTCTCCTTTTCTTTCCCAAATTAATGTATACTAATAGTGAAAAGGCTTTCGTAAAATAAATTAAAATGAGAGGAGTTTTAATGATGAATGAGAAAATAATGCAAGATCGACACATACATCTTCATAGAAAGGATGTTCTTGCTTGTCATATAAAAATGGAAAAGAGGTGCTTCCGCCTCATTTGTTGAAGGAGCTCCAGAAATATATTCAAGGAGAGCTTATCTATATTCCAAAACAAACCAGTCAGCGTGCAGGATGGGGAGAAGCCAACGGGTCGCGTATCGCCCTAGACAAAAGAAACGAGGAGATCTATCGATTATACAGAGAAGGCCGTTCATTTGAGGAATTGGAACAAACCTATAATCTATCGATGGACAGTATTCGTAAAATTGTCTATAAAACACGTGAGATGAATGGTGAAATAAAATAATGAGAAGAATATTTAAATCTGAAAGAGCAGCATTCACTAAAATTTTGGTGAGTGCTGCTCTTTTTATGTAAGATACCTTCTGACGATATAAAGTTAAAGTAATTGCATAATGATGTATATCAGCTGGTTAAAAAAGAGTATTCTACGAATGAGTCAATAAGGGGTGAATTCTCCAATACAGCATTGTTTCATTATCAAACATATGAATTTGTATATATATTACAGCTGACATTGGATTTCAAAATTATTTATAAATTTCCTGAGCTCTTTTCCAGAATGAATATGAATGAATAGAAGCCGGTCTTGATATCTGTCTCTCAGTACCTTTATACGGGAATCATTCTCTTTCTTATAATTCCAAACAAAACGAAGAAAAGAAAAGTATAATCTATCCGGATTACCGTGCGGATTTTTCTTTCCTTTATTTTTTACATAGCGCTTGAGTATACGATATAGACAGACACTGCGGGGAAAATCTAACCAAATAACCATTTCTGCGCGCTTCATACGCAATTCCATCGTTCTGCCATAATTACCATCAATAACCCATTGGTCTTTCTGTATTTCTTCTTTCAATTTTGCATCAAAAACTGCCTGAGAAGTATTCGTTTCATTATCGATCCATTGAATGCTGTCTAAGTGTACCAAAGGAATGTTTCCAATTTGAGCAATTTGTGTAGCTAATGTTGACTTACCTGAACCGGGACATCCAATGATTACTATTCGATTGGCGGTTGATCTGGTTACTTCCATCAAAATCCCTCCAAATCTTTTAAAAAGCATGTAAACCTCTCTATTAAAATACACAATAGCTTATACCATGGTATCACAATTGGCTTAAAAAAGGACAAGCAATTTTTCTACTGAAAAAAATATTACTAAAAACTCAATATGAATGTCATTTCATGGTCGAAAACGTAAAATGCTGTACTAAAAACCCATATATAGTCAGTATGTACAGAAGAAATCCTGTTTTGCGCTTTTGCTTTCCTTGCACAAAGCCTTTACGATTAAAACAAATTTATTATTACTTGGGGATGTGGTAAAATAATGCTGACAACCGTAAAAGAAAATAAAAAGACTTACCGTGAAAAGAACACGGATTACGATGGGCTCTGGAAAAATTTGATTGAAGAATTATTTCAAGAATTTATGGAATATTTTGCACAGGATTTATATCCGGAAATTGATTTTGAAAAAGGAGCAGACTTCTTGAATCTGGAACTTTTTCAGTTTGTTATCGATTCAAGAAAAGGAAAAAATTATACGGATAAATTAGTCAAAGTGCTGCTGAAAAACGGGGAAGAAAAATATGTTCTTATCCATATCGAAGTGCAGGCCATTGGGAAACAGGACTTTGCAGAACGCATGTTTAAATATTTTTACCGGATATACGATAAATACAATTACCCGATTTATTCTATTGCCCTTTTGACTGATGCCAGCGATCAGCACCATGAAGACAGGTTCCATTATTCTTTTTATGGAACAGAACTGACCTATGCCTATAACACCTATCGATTTTATGGGAAAGATGAGGGGGAGCTGAAAAAATCTGGTAATCCATTCGCTTTAGCTGTTCTCGCGGGAATCTATATCAGTAAAAACACTGGCAGGACAGATAAAGACAATGGAAAAAAGTTCCATTTTAAGCAGAAGCTCATCAGCTTGGCATTCGAAAAATATTCACATCGCGAAGCCTATCTTGCAGCCTTGTTGTACTTTATCGATTATATTCTGCAGATACCACCGGAATTTCAGGAAAAACTGTATGAATCATTACCAATCGCACAAAACGAAAAGGAGGAAGGAAAAATAATGGGAATGGAAAAGTTAAGAGACACCCCGACGTTTGGAAGATTGTTTAGAGAAATTGAGGAAGAAGCGACAAGAAGAGGCATGGAAAAGGGAATGGCAAGAGGTGTGGCTGAAGGTATAGAAAAAGGTATCGAACAAGGAATAGAACAAGGAATAGAACAAGGAATGAAAGAAGCAGAACGAAATTTTGTGAAAAAGCTTTTAGACAGGGATTATACGGATGAAGAAATATCTGAATTAACCAGCCTAGAGCTTGAGGAAATAATTATACTTCGAAAATCATTTGAAAATTAATATAATACAACTGCGAGGGAACCTATTTCTGTTAATTATTTCACACTAGCAATAATAGGTTCTTTACTGCTATTGAGTACAAGATCTTTAATTATAAATGATATTGAGGCATATTTTTATCTTTCAAATGGGGGATATCGAAAACGGTAAAGTAAATAATCTGCAACAAAGCTGGATAAACGTTTTGTGCATTTATATTCTGAATAATTGACATTCGTATATATTCATTATACAATACTCAACGTTAAGTAAAGGGTGTGACTTTGATGACAAGATTACTTGTACTTGGTATGTTAGATACAAAACCGATGTCCGGCTATGATATTCAGCAGGCGCTGCGAATGACAGATGCAGAAAGATGGGGCGGCGTATTAATAGGTTCGATTTATCATGCGCTCAAAAAATTAGAAAAAGATGGGTATATTACCATTGACAAAGTAGAACAAACCGGTCACCGGCAAAAGTTCACCTATCGAATCACAGAAGAAGGAAAAGAGCACTTGAAAGATTTGATTCGTGAAGCATTAACCAGTTCATCCGTTCAATATCCTTCCTCTTTATATACAGGTATCTCATTTTTTGATAAGCTGTCTGCAGAAGAAACACGTCACGCTTTGAGAGAGCAGCAGGTTACGTTGGAAAATGAATATCGAAGTGTCCTGGCGGGCTGGAAGGAAAAAAAGGAAGCAATAGAAGGCGATATTCCGCCTATGGTACAGTTGGTATTTGATAATATGTTTGCCGCTATCAGACAGCAACAGGATTTCGTCGAGAAAGCATTGATGTACTTAGAAAAAAATGATCAGTAATTCTCCCTCTTTATTGAGAGGGAGAAAAAAATATATCTATACTCAATGTTGAGTAATCAATGAAGATTAAATTATATTTTATTTGAGATGGATAATAGCAGTGACAAAAGCAAAATAAAAAATTACTGCATTTATCGGTGGAGGCGGCGTATTAACGAGGCGGTAAAAATGATTATTCCTTATCCTCTTAAGGAGTAAAAGAAGAAAGGAGACATTCAGCTTTTGATAAAGAGGAATTGTACCTGTTGATATTAACAACAAAATACCTGAAGAAAGTAGGAAAGAAAATGAATCAGGAACGAAATATTAAAAAAGCTCAAAAAAGCGTCTTGTTAGTTGTAACTTTAGCAATCTTCACGGATATGCTGCTTTATGGAATGATTGTTCCTATTTTGCCGGACTATGCTGAAAACTTAGGTATATCACAAACTGCAATCGGAATTTTATTCGGCAGTTATGCAGCTGCTTTATTAATTGCCACACCTATATTTGGTGTCGTTTCAGACAAATTCGGAAGACGTGGTCCGATGCTGTGGGGAATTTTAGGACTCGGAGTCGCTACATTGTTATTTGCTTTTGCAAATACTTTTTGGCTTTTGCTCATTTGCCGCGTTTTACAAGGAATCGCTGCAGCTGCCACCTGGACATCCGGCCTTGCACTGCTTGCAGACTTTTATCCATCTAAAGAACGGGGAAAAGTCATGGGGATTGCTTTATCCGGGCAAGCTGTGGGGACGTTGTTAGGTCCGGCTTTCGGCGGCTGGCTCTATCAATTAGGGGGCTATATGCTTCCATTTTTTATCGCGGCGGGCATTGCCTTAGTCGATGGATTATTGCGAGTGTTTCTATTGAAAGAAGAGCCTAACAGAAAGGAAGAAGAGCCATCAGGTGCGTTGCGTTTATTGAAAAATCGTACTTTACTCATGATTGGCGGGGCAGTTGTTATCGGTGCTGCTATTCCAAGTGTGTTGGAACCGACATTTCCAACACATTTAAGAAATGTATTTAATGCATCACCTGGAGCTATCGGTTTATTATTTGGTGTACCTTCACTTGCTTATGCGTTTACAGCTCCTATTATCGGAGGTCTTTCTACTAAGATCGGTCATCCTAAAACAATCACCATTGGTTTAGCAATTACTGCTGTTTCCCTGGTGCTCGTTGTTTTACCAACCAATTTGTGGTTGCAAATTGCTGCATTAGCTTGTATCGGTGTAAGTATGGGAACCGTGCTCGCACCGACACTTCCTGAACTTGCTGATATTGCACAGGAAAGCCAAACCCAAGCATACGGAGTTACTTTTGCAATTTATAACACGGCTTATTCTGCAGGAATGATGATTGGGCCAATGATTAGCGGAGCAGCCACAGATATTTTTGGTTTACAGCTAAGTTATTTAGCAATTGGGCTTATTGTTTTGGTATATATGCTAATATTTGCAATAATGACACCTTTGAAAAAGAAGGCAGGCTGAAAACTATGGAGGAACATAATATTTTCTCGGCTGCTGGCCGTATGATATTTTCGAAAAGAAATACAGCATGGTAAAGTGAATATTTCTCAAGAGTGGAACTATTGAATTAACGAAAGAAGAGAAGAGGGTATAAAGCTAGCTCATAAAACAGGATTTCATGAGATTGGTTTTAATGGAAATTAGGCGGCATATTCGTTGTTGTTGGAAAAGCCTGCATCTTCATTAGAAATGTAAATGGATTATTAAACGTAATTGGGCTTTAAAGAAGTAAGTCACTTGATCCATTGTTCTTATTTGAATTGAAAAAGTATCAAGCAATGATTAAATAAAGGGCAGTAATTAAAATAAATTTACTGCCCTAAAAGGACTTTGATTTATAATAGTTAAGCAAATAACACTCAGTAAAATGATATATCTTCAAAATTAATTTCATAGATAAGGCGCCCGACAGCTTTAATACGCATATTATTCAACTGCTTCATGAAAGCAATATAATGTATTTTCCACTCTGTTTCTGTTTCAGTACCTGCAGCAATAATATCTGAAAAATCATTTATACCATCCCTTAATTCTTCATAAAATACGATTTTGGCTAAAATAGCCAGCTCGACATTGCCGAAAGAGGCAAAAAGTGCATCATATTCTTTATTAAACAGACATTTTGCATGAAGTAAATCCAGATAATCATGGAGTGAAACAACATGCTCTCGAATGAGTTGTACTTTTTCTTTAGTATTGTTGCTTTCCAGTACACAATCCACTAAGTTACGCATCTTCATATCACTCATCCGGTCATTCTCATTTACCTTGAATGCTATTGTTTTTTCTTGGTCTTTTATCTCCCGGATGATAAGTTTTTCGAAGCTGCCGATTTCTGCAGCGCTATTCACTCTTTGGATCAAACTATCCCGGTACAAATCAATATAATCGATAAGTGCCTGGTCCATTTGCAGAACTTCCTGTAATTGATAGATGGATTCATGGACCAACTTTGTCCTTTGATCAGCAGGAAATTCTTTTAATATCTGATTAAGCCGTTCAAACTGTATTTCCGAAATTCGGACATGCGTCGCTTTCCCGCCAGACAGGAGGGAAAAAACTGCATTATTTATCATTAATTCAAATATATTAAATAACTCGATTTGATAATTAAAGCGATTTATTTTTCCGAAATTAATTAAAATATACATGATATCCTGGTGACTAAAAAAATGGCAGAATCTTGTCTCCATTTGTAACCTTTCTAAATACTGCTTTATATAAAAAACACCTTGGAGCCGCATATCATCAATGGCTAAAGGATAATCAATGCTAGCCATTGTATTTTGGGCTTCAAAAATAATATCATAGTGTTTCATAAATACTGGCAACGAATCATCAATGGTCATTTGATACGCATCGACAGGCACATTTAATTTCATTTTTTTAACTTCTTGATACCGTTGTTTCGTACCCTCAGCATAATGACGCAATAACTCAACGCCTTTAGAATGGATTTCTTTTACGCTCTTATTATTGAAATGAATCAAGGCTTCTTCCGGGTTCTTGAAATGTAGAGCGTAGGCATCAATAGCATAAATCAGGGACGTCATGATTCCTTCTGCTGTTTCCGTTGTCACCGACGAACTTTCTCCTTGAGTATGCTGCAGGAGTAACTGCTGGAGAACCTGCAGCATTTCTACCTGTATCTGATAAGCTTTTTGATTTGAGATAAATCCCGATCGTTGACCTTCTTGGAGAAGAGACAGGGTATATTGGTATTGTTTTAACCGTGATTGATCAATTAACTTATTAGAAATCTGCCGGGAATACTCTGATTTATGATTGAATTCCATATGTTATTTATCCCCCTTATATATAGAACAAGGAAGTGAAATATTCCGTCTGTAATCCTCTGCGAATTCTTCCATTTTACTTCTTAACAGTTCGATAGAGCCTGCACAAAGTCCGTTATAATAATCGTTCATCAGTTGAATAAGCTTTATATCCCCAATCTTATCCTCCGTTTCGTTTCTAAGATAATAAAAAATCTCCTGAAGTTCATTGAATGTATCTATATAATGCTCTTGAGTCATATAAGCGGAAGCAGAAAATACCTTAATTAACTCCTTTAGCACACCAATACTCATTTCAACTCTCGCATGGTCACACAGTACTTTATTTCTGGAGATCACCAGCGATTTTGCCTCATCCGGTGTTAAAAGCAACCCATGCTCTTTTGTTTTTTCATTTAAACCAACCAGCTCCATTACTGTATTGGAGTTCTGTGATAATTGGATGGAATGTAACATATCGGATAAATTCATGAGGTATCACCTTTCTTAAAAAGATATTTAGAACACAAAAAATAGGGTTCCCTTGGCCAAGGAAACCCTATTATATAATTAAAAATAATAAAAGTAAATTATAGCATAACTAAACTTTTTTGTCAAATGTTTAGTTTGGTATAAGTGTAGATTAGTTTATCGAGTATTTACAACTATTACCTCATCGTATACACTTATTAAAGGATCTTAATAAAGTAGGTTAATTAATAAGGAGGGGTTCAGTTGGGTGAAGAAAGTAACCTTATCAGACGCAAAAACTCTGAATTATTGAGAGCGCTGTTGTTTAGGAAAAGAAAAGCTATTAAAGCAGAAATGGTTAAAGAGACAGGTCTTAGTGTGGTTACTATTAACTCGTTGGTTAAAGAATTAGTGAAGGAAAATATTTTATTAGAGAACGCTTCTGTACAACAAAAAACAGGAAGACCGGCTGCTGAGTATATTTTTAATTATGACAAATCATATTACCTTCTCATCTCTATCCAAGAAAAAAAGAGTCATGAGAGGAAAAGAAGATTAGAAATAATAGTTAAAATAGTAAATTTGGACGGCGTTGAAATAGTTTCTGAAGTTGTTGAATTCTCGGATAACATGGAAGATCTCTTGGGCGTTATTGAAAAATATATTCTTAGAGAATACGAAATTGAAAGCATAGGGCTGGCACTGCCAGGGAAAATATTTGAAGGTGTTATTACATCAAGCTGGGAAAGTGTATTTGACTGCTGGAATATTGAGGAAGAGCTGAAAAGAATTACAGATATTCCTATAAAAATTCAAAATGATGCTCATATCATGACGATGGGATTTTGTGTGGAACATCATCTTATAGGTGAAAGTGTTGTAGGAATATTTTATCCGGAAAAAAGCATGCCAGGTGTAACTATACTTTCAAATGGTGTACTTATAGAGGGGCAAAAAGGGTTAGCGGGTGAAACAAAATATCTTCCGATGCTGATGGATAAGGCTGCCCCAGATACG
The DNA here is from genome assembly GCF_038004405.1 of Oceanobacillus sp. FSL W8-0428. Lineage (NCBI taxonomy): Bacteria > Bacillati > Bacillota > Bacilli > Caryophanales > Bacillaceae > Oceanobacillus > Oceanobacillus sp. FSL W8-0428. The sequence goes on along the minus strand of NZ_JBBORB010000001.1, from coordinate 4,085,459 downwards.
GATATAGAATTGGCAAACAACCTTTCAGAAATAGTTGCTATCTATAATGCTGTTATAGCACCAAGCATTTTCGTGATTTCCTCTGAAAATATAGACGAAAAAATCATAAGGAAGCAAATTGAAATGAATACTTATCTATCCAGGCAGCCGAACAGTCCTGTTATATATTTTGACCGGAATTTCCAACAAAGTATGACGGTAGGTTTAAGGCGGCTGGTTACTAAAGATACGATTTATAAAATTTGTTAGGCTGTGGTGCATTTCAAATACTTGAAAGAGATGACGAATAAATAGTCGTTTCTAATCTTTTTCAAACAATAAAAATAAAGGGAGAAGGAATATGGCAATATATCTTTTACTAATCATCTATTTAGCTTTTATCAGTTTAGGTTTACCTGATTCGTTATTGGGGGCAGCATGGCCAGTGATTCAATCAGATCTTGGTGCGCCGATTGAAACAGGCGGAATTCTGTTTATGCTGATTGCATCTGGTACGATTATCTCCAGTTTAGTTAGTGGTAAGCTTCTTAAATTGTTCGGTACCGGTAAAGTAACCTTTGTTAGTGTTCTTATGACTGCCGTGGCTTTATTAGGGTTTTATTTTGCCCCTTCAGTTATTTGGTTAATTATCTGTACCATTCCTCTCGGTTTGGGAGCCGGAGCTGTGGATGCAGGATTAAATGACTATGTAGCAATGCATTATAAGGCACATCATATGAGCTGGCTGCATTGCTTTTGGGGAGTAGGTGCATCACTTGGCCCTATGATAATGGCTCTATTTATTTCCGCAGACAATTCCTGGAGAATTGGGTATCTCGTCATTGCAGGTATTCAGTTTGCGCTGGTTCTGATTCTATTCTTTTCCTTACCTTTATGGAGTAAAGTAAACCAAAACAGTAATAACAGTGTACAAGAGCAAAATGAAGATGAAATCTATCAACCGGAAGATGACGCTGTTAAAAAGTTGAAACCAACCCAAATTAAAGGGGTTAAACTGGCGCTTATCTCTTTCTTATTTTATTGTGGTGTTGAAGCAACAGTGAATCTCTGGGGGAGCAGTTTCCTGGTAGGTGTTAAAGGATTAGATGCAGCAACTGCAGCTGGGTGGGTTTCCATGTATTTTGCGGGAATAACAATTGGCAGATTAATAACGGGTTTTATTACCTTTAAAATAACTAATCGCACCTTGATTAGAGCAGGTCAGATGACAGCACTAATAGGAGCTATTATCCTGATACTTCCATTGCCGGACCTTTTCTCACTGGCTGGATTTATTATTATTGGGCTTGGCTTAGCTCCAATATTTCCGTGTATGCTGCATGAAACGCCAGCACGTTTTGGGAAAAAGCATTCTCAGACAATAATGGGTTATCAGATGGCTGTGGCTTATACAGGCACTACATTTATACCGCCTGTTATTGGTTTTGTTGCATCACATACAACACTGGGAGTCTTCTCAATTTGTCTTCTTATTTTTATTACAGCAATGTTTCTGAGTTCGGAGAAATTGAACAGCTTGTTGAAAAAGAAACCATTATTGGAAACACAGAAATAAAAATTTAAAAAATGATTAATCAAATTCTGGATATAAATATATTTATTTGAAGCGGCAGGAGGAAATCATATGATTAAATTAATATTAACGGATATGGATGGTACATTCTTGAATAATAGTGGTGATTTTAATCGGGGATTGTACATAGAGGTTAAAAAGATAATGAAGGAAAAAGGAGTTATATTTGCACCTGTTACCGGAAAGCAATGCGAACGTGTTGAGGCATTATTTGGAGACGATTCAAATGATTTATGGATTCTGGGTGACAGCGCAACACGAATCAAGCATCAAGGTAAATTTGTTTATGAATCATTGCTAAGCAATAAATTAGGACTGAAAATTATTCACTTACTTGAGGAAATCAGCTTAGAACATACGATTATCGCTTGTACAAAAGAAGTGGCGATTGTTAAACAAAACCTTTCACCGGATGAAATGAATATTGTCAAAGGGTCATATACGCAGATTAAGCAAGTTGCCGATTTTAATGAAATAAAGGATGATTTTATTAAGATAACAGTTCATGATCCATTCTTAAATTGTTTTGAGACGAAAGAAAAACTATCACCGTTTTTTGAGTCAGCTTACATTGTTGCTTCGGAAGCAGCTTGGATTGATATTGCAAATGCTAATGTTCATAAGGGTACTACCGTTGAACATTTACAGCATTTATTAAATACGACCCCAGAAGAAACGATGGCGTTTGGTGATGGCTATAATGATTTAGAGCTGATGGCCCGTGCTAAATATAGCTTTGCGGTCCGTAATGCAGTGCAGGAATTAAAAGATGCTGCAAATTACATCACTCGTTCCAACGAAGAAGATGCTGTAATGAAGACCATTATTCAAATGTTATCTCTGCAGAAGAACAATTAATAAAATACGATTGATCTTTACTATCATCCCAGCTGGATTCACTCGAATACTCCAGTTGGGTTTCTTTTTGCGAATCTTAACAATGTAATCTATTTGTTATCTCTTGTTTATTATTTCAAATGCAGCAGTTTATTTTTAACAGCTACACTTAGCAATATATCGATAAAACAACAGAAAGGAAATAATAAAATGGCTGCTGAAACATGATTAGAAACACATAAACTGACGAAATCATTTCAAGGAAATACAATCATTTATCGTCATTTTTTACATAGGCAGTCTTATGTTTATCAAAAAAGAAGGATGTGTTGTTATAATAATTAATATTTAGGACGGGATTAGGAGGGACTGCAATATGAGGAATAAGAAGGTTTTGGTCGTTGATGATGAGCTGGAGATCGCTGAATTGATCAAAGATTATTTGGAGGAGGAACAATACGATGTGGAGATTAGTACAGACGGGGCAGAATGTCTTTTGACCTTTCGTGAATATCAGCCGCATCTGATTGTATTGGATATTATGCTTCCCGGATTAGATGGAATGGAAGTGTGCCGGAAGATAAGGTCGGAATCAGCTGTCCCCATAATTATGCTTAGTGCAAAAAAATCAGAGATAGATAAAGTTTTAGGATTGGGATTAGGTGCAGATGATTATGTGGTAAAACCATTCAGCCCAAGAGAGGTTGTTGCTCGTGTAAAGGCACAATTAAGAAGATACGATCAATTTTCAGCGTCTGAAAAAAAGGAAATCACATCATCAAAATATAAAGAAGAAATCTTAACCTTTAAAAATATAGAGATTAATATAAATGCCTATACAGTCAAAGTGAATGCAAAACACATAGAACTGACAACAAAGGAATTTGAAGTACTGCGGTTTTTAGCTGTGAAGGCCAACAGGGTTCTGACCCGCCAGCAAATTTATGACCACGTGTGGGGAATCAATGAGTATGGTGATTTAAACACCGTAACCATCCATATTAAAAAAATTCGTCAAAAGATAGAAGAAGATGCAGCCGCACCTAAATGGATCCAGACTGTCTGGGGTGTGGGCTATAAATTTGTTGGAGCTGAACAATGAGACTGGGGGTAAGAGGGAAGCTGATTCTGTCATTTTCATCGATGCTGGTGCTGCCGATAGTGGTCGCGCTGCTTTCTGGAGTTAATTCAAGCAATAGTATTTCCTTTAGAGTGCTTCTTCCAATTTTGCTGGCTTTGCTTATCCCTTTCATTATCGGAGCTCTGATTACTGGGTGGGTTATTTCCCGGAATATTTTAAAGCCTCTAGGTGAATTAGGAGATGCAACGAGAAATATCCGGGAAGGAAATCTAGATTTTGCTGTTTCCTATCGGGAAAATGATGAGATAGGTGATTTATCACGTGCTTTTGATGAGATGAAGGACCAGTTAAAAGAATTACGAGAAAAACAAGCTGCTCACGAAAAAGCACAGAAAGAGTTGATTGCCAGTATTTCACATGATTTACGCACGCCGATGTCATCGATTAAAGGTTATGTAGAAGGTTTGCAGGATGGAGTTATACATGACGAAAACCGATTTCAACGCTATATTTCAGTAATTAAAAATAAAACGGAAAATCTGGATCACTTAATTGAAACGCTTTTCCAATATTCGCAGTTAGATATAAGAAATACAGAAGAAAGCTTTTCTGTTTGGAATTCAAAAGAGCTGCTGGAAACAATCATTCGTCCAATAAGGATGGAGTTTATCAATGAAGCGATACAGTTAGAAGTTATAAATCCTTTTCCGGAGGTTGAACTGTTTGTTAATGCAAATGAGCTTGCGCAAGTTTTTGATAATTTAGTAAGCAATGCTAAAAGGTACGCTGGTGAAGAAGGGGTTATTACAATTAGAGTGAACATGGTGGAACAGGAACTAAAAATCTCTGTAGCAGACAACGGAGCTGGTATCGCACAAGAAGATTTGCCGTTTGTGTTTGATCAGTTTTATCGTACAGAAAAATCCCGTTCAAGAAATTTTGGGGGCGCAGGACTTGGATTAGCTATCTGTAAGAAGATTATTGATAAACATGGCGGTGAGATTTGGGTAGAGAGCGAATTGAGTATGGGTACTTCTTTTTATTTTACGATTCCGATTTCACTTTAGATGGATATATGTGTGAACTGTAATGCAATGCACGGAAAGATAATGCTTGTAATAAATATTCGAACATCATTCATGTACTTCGAAAACCCAGCTGTTTTTTCAGTTGGGTTTTCAATTCTTGCCAAAATAAAAAATGTGATTTTTTGAATAACAATTAAGGAATCATTATATTATCAGTAATACGGTTCAATCTTTTTCGGTTCTGTTTTATTACTTTCGAGATGATTTCGATTCCTTTTTCTATTTTATTTTCCTCAATTTTTGAAATGCATATTCTTATTGCATTGTCCCTATTAAAATCATCTAAGTACATATTTGAGCAATCTTTAACGTGCACACTTTTTTCTTTCAGTATATTTGTTATATATGTCGCCTTGATATTGTCCGGTAAGTAAATACAAATAAAAAAACCATTATTGGGTTTGCTGTATTTAATAGAATCATCAAAATATGTTTTGCATGCTTCAAGCAGAATATCTAATTTGTTTTTATATAACTTCTTTATTTTTTCAATATGAGTATGGAACATACCGCTCTTAAGGTATATTTCAAAAGCTCCTTGTGAGATAGCCGGACTATTAAAGTCAGATGTGAATTTATATTTAATAAACTCACTTTTCATTCTATCAGGTACTACGATTGAAGCTATCCTCATCCCTGGCAGAAAAACCTTTGAAAAGCTTTTTATATAAATAACTCTATTTGTGTCATCGAAGCTATAAAAAGGATCCGCTTTCGTGTCTAAATCTAATTCACTTAAAAAATCATCTTCAACTAAGTAAACATCATATTTTTGAATCAAAGCGAGAATTCTTTTTTTATCTTCATTCGAGTAACTGAAGCCGGAGGGATTTTGAAATCTGGTCATGACATAAAATAATTTGATATCATGATTTTTTAAAATATGTTCCAGTTTTTCTAAGTCAATACTATTTTTCGAAACATCTATCCCGTAGATATTGTAATTGGTATTTTTGATTGATTCTAACGCGCCATAATATGTCGGCTGTTCAATAAGAATATTATTTCTTTTATTAGGGAAGGGCATGTTTACAGCTAAATTAATTGCTTGTTGAGCTCCGGTAGTTATGAATAGATTATCCGCATCTGCGAAAACTTGGAAGTCTTGCAGATATTTTTGTATTTCACATCTTAGACTATAAATACCTTCGAAAGGGGAGTATGAGAATATTTCATTTTTATATATGTCTATTGCCTGATTGATACAATGTTGAAAGTCTTTATACGGCATGGCGTTTAAATCAGGGCTTGCCGATAAAAAATCAAAAACTTCAAGGTTATCTTCCTCGCGTTCCATGCTTTCGACTACATAGTATCCGCTTTTGTTAACAGAGTATATGTAATGTTTATCCTCCAATTCTTGATAAGCTCTAATAATGGTGCTTTTATTGCAGGAAAAGTCTTTTGCCATTGCTCTAATAGAAGGTAGTTTATCACTTGGTTTTAATTTCTCCTCTTTAATCAAACTTATGACATAACGAACCACTTTTTCAAATTTATTCATTAAAATACCTCCCAAGCTTCAATTTGTACCGGTACACATTGCGAGAATTCTTCTTTTGTGAGGATTGTAATTATATTAATATGTTATATGTACCGGTACAATAAATCAATGAAAAGGAGCAGTATTTATGGATAAGTGTAATCATTTATCGGGTTTTGTTTGGGGGATGCTTGGTGTGTTATGTTTTAGCCTGACATTACCCGCAACGAATGTAGCAGTTCAATATTTTAATTCTACATTTGTTGGACTTGGCAGAACAATACCTGCCTCTTTATTGGCTGTCTTGTTTTTGATAATCAATAAACAACCTGTACCGACTAAGAAACAATTTAGAGATCTTTTTATTATCGCGTTTGGGGCAGTTTTTATTTTTCCGTTGTTAACAACCTATGCCATGGTAGATTTACCGGTATCCCACGGAGCGGTTGAACTGGCATTGCTGCCACTGGCTACGGCATTTTTTGCGATGATCATAGCGAATGAAAGGCCAGCTATTAAATTTTGGGTTGTTAGTTCAATTGCCTCTTTATCTGTGATTATATATGCTTTCACTTTAGGATTAGGTACTATTCATTTGGCGGATATGGTGTTGATTGTATCTGTCATTATATTGGGGCTGAGTTATGCAATGGGAGCTAAATTATCTAAAGAAATTGGCAGCTGGCAAACGATAGCTTGGTCTGTCATTATTGGAGCTCCCTTATTTTTAATGCCTGTCATTCATTCTGTTAATGCAGAAGAAATCTTTACTGCACCTATAACAGGCTGGGTAAGCTTTATTTATTTAGCAGTAATCAGTCAATTTTTAGCGTATGTATTTTGGTATAAAGGTTTGTCTGTCGGGGGGATTTCCAAAGTAAGTCAATTGCAATATTTACAACCTTTTTTAATGATCACATTCTCTGTTTTATTTCTTCATGAAGCATTTAATTTATATACCATCTTCATCGCTGCAGTAACCGTTACTTGTGTGATTATTGGTAAAAATACAGCATGATGCAAAGAGGGGTGAATGATTATAAAGGAAAGTAATGTTAAAGTTTAATATATTTATATTAATCAGCGGTTGGAGTTTGTATTTCCAGCCGCTTTTTTAATTTATTATTTACGGAGAGACTTTGTTATACTGCTATCTATAAACAAAGAGCAAAAAACATACGGAAGAGAGATTTATGTATCAAATACGTTCTTCTAATATTAATAAGCTAAAAAGCAATACGTATCAAGAAAACCTATCGAATGATGGTATTATTATCAGGGTTTTTTCTAATCATTTCCACCGAGACTCCTCCTCGGATTTGGTCAGCTTCTAATTTCAATAAGTGAATCCTTCTTTTTGCAGTATATGAAAATTCAACTTGTTCGTTTTCAAAGAAAGTATGATCATAAAGGAGATTTTTGCTGTCTCTCCACTCTAATGTGAGAGATCCTTCTTCTGCAGAAACATCATAATAAACAGTTATTATTTCATTTTTTAACGCGAAAGTGATAATATTCAACTCCATGAAATTTTATAGGTAATGTCCAGCTTATTTCCAAAACGTTTATATACATATTTTTTCTGTGATACAAATATAATTCTTGCATTTTTCAAGAGGAAACAGGCTATGAGTCCTAGAATTGCAAGTTGAAAAATATTGTTAATGTTTTCCCGTATGTTAAAAAGTTCCCTTCTGCTTATTTTCTGGAATAGAAAGTTCCTTTTTATGAATAGATATTAAACCCTAATCAAGCAGATGAAGATAGGGGGCGTTGCTAAAAAATCTGTTAACCGATCAGCAGTTACTTATAATCCAAACGGCAAATATTTTTCCAATCTATTATCTAACTTCTTCTGCATTTAAACATATCAATTAATTTATCAAAAGTTAATCTATTTGTTAATCAATATTTATCAATTCAAATGTAGCAGTTTATTTTTCACTACTATACTGATGAAGTACATGAAAATAAATAGGGACATAAAGAAAGGAAGGGATGTACTTGCAGAGAAAAAATAACAGTACAAAAACAAAAGCAATTACAATCAATAATGTAACGAAACGATACGGCGGGAAAACAGCCGTTGAAAATGTCTCTTTCACAGCACAGCCAGGACGGATTACTGGGTTTTTGGGACCCAACGGAGCGGGGAAATCAAGTACACTTCGCATTTTACTTGGTCTTGATAATGCTACCAGTGGAACAGCGCTTATTGAAGGAAAAGCATTTATTGAACACCGTCAGCCTTTACGAACGGTTGGGGCAATGTTAGATGGTGCTGCGGCAGTACCGGAGCGCCGTGGAATCGATCACCTTAAATGGATTGCTGAATCAAATCGTATTCCAAAAGAAAGAATAGTCGAAGTGCTGGAAATGGTGGGACTGTCTCATGCGGCAAAAACAAGAGTAAAAAAGTATTCTCTTGGGATGAAACAGCGTCTTGGTTTAGCTGCTGCGCTACTAGGAAAGCCTCGAATCCTTATACTCGATGAGCCTGTAAATGGATTAGATCCTGAAGGAATTCGGAGTGTGCGAAGACTTCTGCAAGACTATGCACGAAATGGAAATACGGTTTTACTCTCCAGTCACTTAATGGACGAAACGTCAAAAATAGTCGATGACATTGTTATCATCAATAAAGGAAAAATTATTGATTCAGGTACGCTTGAAGATGTGGTTGCAGATTATGAATCCCTAGAGGAAGCTTTTTTTGCCTTAACAGGTATCAAAAGCGGGGAAAGCTGGTGATGAGCATGGGAGCAACGATACGATCTGAATTCACAAAAATAATTTCATTGCGCAGTGTTTGGATTATCACGTTCATCTTATTGGCTGTCGGTCTTTTTTTTTCATTACTTAAGTGTGGGCGGTTTTTTAGAAAAACTAACATCCATAGATGAGAACGGCATGCACTATTATTTTGAAACACCTGTCAATGCAGAATTGGACTTTTATTCCACAATAGGTGCAGCCATATTTAATCCTGGAATCCTGTTTCCATTACTTGGTGCAACTATTGCAGGAGCAGAATTCCGAACAGGTCAATTAGGGGTGAGTTTACTTGCGGTGCCTTCCCGAACTGAAATGGTCATTAGTAAGATCATTGCGACGACTCTTTATACAGTAGGTATTGGAATTGTTTATGCCATCATGTCACTGGTTACAGCATATCTTATGGTTAAAGATTGGCAGCCTGATCTTTTATGGTCACCTGGAGTATTTCTTCAAATTTCAGGAGGTATCTTTTTTCTTGTTGCGATTACCTTGATTACTTTAGGCTTCACGCTTATTACTCGGCGAACTCTTTTGGGTATTTTGATCATGGGAGGATTTATTGGTTTGACCATGTCTCAAGCTCTTGCCTTAATTTCACCGGCTGTGGACGCATGGACACCAATAAGTGCAGCTCGTAATTTTATATTGCAAGAACCACAATTGCCTGATTTAGGTCCACCGTTTAGTTCAAGTAATCTAATGGGAGGTATGGTGTTAATGCTGTGGCTTATCGGCATATTAATCCTTTCACTCATTCTATTGAAGCGGAGGGATGCTCGATGAAGAAATCAGTTTCTGAGCAACCTGCCATTCCGTTTTTGAATGTAGTCCGCTCTGAATTTATGAAAATTATCTCTCATCCAACAATCGTACTATTTATTATTATCACTGCGATTTTGAATATTGGACTCGCTATATTGGATACAAGTGGTCTCGTTTTTTATACAGCAAATGGTATGCCTCCTTCTACGGTGGCAGACTTTGGTATTGTTATGTTTGCTCCTATATACGCATTTCTTATTCTGCCTGTGTATGCAGCAAGCAGTGAATATCAGGGCGGCCAGAATCGTATGACATTAATAGCTGTCCCAAATCGACAACGATTAATAAATGGAAAAGTAACTGCAGTTGTACTGGCGGTATTATGCGGCATATTGGTAACTGTCATCCCGGCACGATTGATGATTAATATCTTTTCGGATACAGGTATGAGTCACAAATTGATTGATCTCACATGCTGGGCAGCGGTCTACTTGCTCATGTCTATCATTGCTTTTAGCATTGCAGGTATAACACGCAGCGCCATCGTACCGCTTTCCATTTTAATTATGATTCCTATATTTGTTGCAACTGGTATTTTACAATGGCCGGATGGATTACGATTTCTACCGGATCAAGCGAGTATGAGTCTGCTCGGAACACCTGCTTATGAAGTTACTGAGCTTCCGCCATGGGTTGCTTTTTTTACGCTTTTAGCATGGGCATTGGTATGTACAATAGCTTATTGGTTATCATTTCTGCGGAGGGACAGTTGAGAATTAGAGAAGAGGGGATTAGTTAGAAGCAGCAGATAACCTTACAGTAATTTCTATAAATATAAACTATTCGCATCTTGTTGATTAAAAGCAGGATGCGAATTATTTAAGTTATGACATCGTCCGTATTGTACATTCTGTCCTCACCTGTTTATAAAATCTCATTAAACACCCAAAATACAAGTTCAATTTTAAATTTACTATAATAGAAAGAGTAATTATTTAAATAATTACTCTTTCATTTGAGAACTGAATTGAATTTTTAAATCAGATTAATTATTACACTATGATATAGTAGTACTTATGAACATTTAAATTATAAATTTATCATATTTATAATTACTTTGACACATAGAGTAATAAGTGTTAATATAACTCTATCAGATAGAGTTATATGATAAGGAAGGATTATTATGATTAGAAGTGATATTATCCGGGGACATCTGGAATCGATTATACTGCGGTTGATTTATGAAAATGATCAATATGGTTATGAAATATCAAAACAAATCAGCTTGCGGACAGAAAATCGTTTTCAGATTAAAGAAGCAACATTATATGCCGTTTTCCAACGCCTTGAAAAGAAAGAATTAATTGAGTCATATTATGGCAAAGTATCTCATGGCGGAAAGCGAAAATATTATAGGATCACGATGTTAGGAAAAGCATATTTAAAAGAGACAGCCAGAGAATGGAAAGTTACAAAGGAAATTATTGATTTGTTTATGGAGGGATTAGATTGAATAAGATAAAAAATCATGTAAATGAATTATTTAAAGATATTCCAAAGAGTGAAGAAAAGGAAATTATTAAACAAGAGATTTTTCAGAATCTGGAAGAAAAAGTGTATGATTTGGTGGCTCAAGGGAAAGAAGAAGAGGATGCTGTTAACAAAGCCATCGTGGAATTTGGGAATATTGATGAAATAAAAAGTGAACTAGGTGTTTATAACGTAAACAGAGATGGAGATGGAAAAAGAATTGAAAGAGCAAAAATCGATTTGAATTTCTCTATCTGGGGAAGTATTTTAATTATTGCCTTGATGGTTTTTATTAATCTATACTACTCGCCATCAACAATTTGGTTTGTCTATCCGACCTTTGCTATTTTATGGTGGCCGCTCAGTATGTTTTATCGATGGAGAAAATTAAAATAAAAGAGGTGTCAATATGAAGCAGGAAATTGTTTTTGCAACGATTGGAAGTATTATGACGATTGTATTTTTGATGATAGTTAACCTTCTCACCAGTCCTGAGCATCTTTGGTTTTTATATCCTTCTCATATACTTGTTCTGTGGCCTGTCAGCCTTTATTTTTTAAGTGAAAAGCAATATAAATTTGGTGTTCTTTTTGTAGGATTAGTAATCATCCTTTTCTTATCGTTAAATAATTATTTCAATTCACCTGGGCATCCATGGGTTTTATACGCTGTTTATCCAATTATTTTATTGGTAGTCTTAACTTTCTTAGGTAAATCAAGTATAAAACTGTCTGTTGCAATAATCGGAAGCCTGGCTGCCATACTGTATTATTCTTTCTTGAATTATTATCTTTCGCCAGGGTACCCGTGGGCGGTTTATCCGGCATATGCAGTGTTATGGTGGCCAACACTTTTATATTTTATCAGTTCAAAAAGATATTTTGGACTATCTATTTTCGGAACCTTCTTAACAGTCGTTTTTTTGATTGTTGTCAGCGCGGTTTCCACACCAAATGTTATTTGGGAAGTGTATCCGATTTTTCTAATTCTGTGGTGGCCTTTGAGTATGTATTTTTATGGTTCTAATAAAAGAAATAGTCGCAATAAAATAATCCGGCAAATATAGGAACAATGCTGGAATACAAAGCAGCCTGGTACAGAAAGCAAATTGTTATCGTTGTTAAAAACTCCCCCTCCAGTTAGCTATGTTCGAATTGTGGACATCAAAACAAAGACGATAAAAATCTCGCTTTGCGTGAATAGAAGTTTGATAAGTGTAAAAATAATGAAACCATTATCAGTGAATTTTTCTTAAAAGGATTTGGTGAATGTGAAAAAGAAGGACCAAAACATGTTAGACTTTCTATTTTTTATACCGCCAGATGATACCTCTGCATCCAATAATAGAATATTGCCTTGGAGTTCCTTTCTTGTTATTTGTGGAGGGTGGCTTATACTCTGGTATTTGACGCCAGGGCTGCATGGCAATGGTATTGGGAACCTATTTACGAATAATGACGAATCCTCTATTTTTCTAGAAACAATCATTGCATTAATTATTGTAATCATACTGATTGTAACGCATAAACGCTGTAATCAATTATTATTTCATCAATCCAAATGGATTTATCTCTATATTTCTCCCGTTGTTCTGGCTTTGGTGCTTCCTTTTTATTACAATCTTCCGCTTCCAGCACATCTTTATATTTTTTGGATGACTGTTTCTGTATTCTGGCAGGATTACCTTACATTTGGATTATTGCAGAGTTACTTAGAGGAACACCTGCCAATGTGGACAGTTATTCTGGCAGTTGCAATCATTTTCTATATTGGTCATGCGGTATTTATTCCCGATAGTTTTGCACCCGCGCATGTTTCATCTGCATTTAGTATCCTAGGTCTCGGCATCGTAGTGGCATTTTTACGTGCGAAACTGAAAACACTTCATATTATTTTAGTTCTGCACTTATCGTTTTACTTTATTTTTGTTTTTTAGTACGTGTTTGTCTCGAATCAAAATACCGTAAATCTACGTCTGTTTCAAGCGGAGGCGCTGCTTCAGCTGGTTTTAACTGCAAGAATGTATATATTGTTATGGTTAATTATTGATAATTTCCACTATTTCTCTGGTCGCTTTTTTTGCTTCGGGTATAGGATAAAGTACAAAGATGTGATTCATCTTTGGATATTCAAAATAATTTATTTTCACTTCTCCCGCTTTCAGTCTGTCTCTGAACTTTCTGGCGTCAGGTAAAAAAACTTCATGTGTTCCGACAAATAAAGTAATTTCTCCCAATCCATTTATCTCTCCATTTATTGGGCTGAGTAAATAATCATTTGGGTTTGTGTCTCCTGCATATGCTTTCCCCATTTCAATTAAACCATAAATACCCAGCATTGGATCTTTGCGTTCCAGCGCAGAAGCATCTGGATTTTTCATCGTAATATCAAGCCAAGGTGAAATTAAGATGATATGCCGGGGCTGTGATAACTTTTTTTTCAGGAGCAATTGTGCTAACGCTAATGCAAATCCTCCGCCGGCTGAGTCGCCCATCAAGGTAATATTATCCTTACCAAATGTTCTTAAAATCCATTCGTATATCGGAAGAACTTTATCAAAAGATTCATTATATTGATGGTTGGGAGCTTTAGGGTAGATTGGAACGAAAATTGTAGCTTTCGTTTCTTTTGCTATTTTTCCAAGAAAAAGCCAGTGGAATACAGATGGCTGTTCGATATATCCTCCTCCATGCAAATAGAGTATAGCTTTTTCAGAAGTATTTTTTTCTTGATTAAAGATATAATAGTCCATTCCATCAAACTTTTGTTTTTTTATGTCAAACTTTCTTTGAATAAATTTTGGCAAGACATAAGGCTTCTCATTTTTGATTTGTTTTTCTTTTAAAAATTTAGCGTATAAATTATGATTGGTAAAATTATTTTTGTTACTCAACCGTGTGAGTAAACGTTCTGCGAACCAGCTCTGAATACTTCTCATATTTGCTTCCCCCTGTATATCATTAATCGTTCGATTTTATCGCAGTTTAACTTGTGTGTAAGGCTTCCGCTTCAATAAGAAAGGAAAATTGAAAATTCTAAGTGGGAGCAGGGCAGTCCAGGATGCTCTGATTGGTTCAAGATTCTTTATGAAGACTGCTTTTTAGTCAAGTTTTGATTGAAGTTTCATTTTATGTATAATGTTTAACCCATTTTGAACATTACTTGTGACAATCTTATTGTTAAAGTATGTTTTGAGCATACGGAAGCCGTCGCATACGTATTGATTATTCCTATATATCCAGCAGATGACTTAGCATGGATCAAATAATATCTGATGTAATTTTATTTAAACAAACTAAAAAGCCATCCTTTCAGTATAAAACAAAAGAAGATGACTGCATTCCAAAACTTCTGTAATACCAATTTTTATTCTGCAATCTTTACATAAATATATAAATATTTGTGTTTATTGTATTAGTTAAGATGTAAAATCTAAATACCTTACAAGTATATACGCTTCTTCATTATTTATCATCTTTAAATAGAATTATGTTTACAGTAATTATAATCAATTTATCGGCTTAAAATCATCGGGATTAAAAATTTTTACAGTGAAAGCTCTATTCAATTGGCAGATATACAGTTAATTTTACCTTGTTGTTATTTGTGAAATAAATAAAAATATATTCTTTTCCTGATAGGGAGGGAATAGTATATATTAATCTTACGAGAATACAACACATAGAAGCTGTTATTAAAAGATATTTTTTCAGGTCTTTTGAATCATTCTATATAAGCAAATATATAGTTTTTTAAAGATAAAAGGAGTAGTATGAAAATTGAAAATAAAATTATTTAAAAAGGGAAAACTTATAATGAAAAAGTTCTATCTCATATTATTGGTCTTATGTTTAGCGTGTGTATTAGCAGCTTGTGGAGGAGATGACAATAATGAAAGCGCTGATAACGCAGGTGATGAGGGAGAGACAGAGTCTGCAGGTGTGGAAGAAAATGAGGAAGATGAAGATTCTGAGTTTGCCAGCGTTGAAGCTGGAGAAGAAGTATTTCAAAACAATTGTGCCGGCTGCCATGGCCAAGATCTGACTGGAGGAGGTCCGGATTTAACAGAAATCGGCAGCAAATATTCTCAGAATGAAATTGCTGATATTGTTGAAAATGGAACAGATGGAGGAATGCCAGCCTTCGGGAATTTAGAGGGTGATGACCTGGATGAACTTACTAAGTGGCTGAGTGAACATAAGTAATAGGTAATAAAAAATAAGTATACATTATGATGCTCCCTTTAAGCAGACGGAGAAATAATAAAAACTCTCTAGTGGCGTAAAGGGAGCACTTTGTTTGCTGATTAATAATTACATAAAAGAATGAAATTGAATAATGAAGCATCTGCCTTTTGATGGATGTTAAATGGAGAACCATTAAAAACTCCTCCCTAAAAACAGAGAGTGAGAATATCAAAATATTTAAAAGTTATTAGAATTTTTAAATAATATCTGTAAAAATATCTCTTTAATGGTATGATGAATACAGAAATTGTATATGAAAAGAAGAGAGAAGGGTAACAGAATGATAAAAAGAAGCTGTTTTTTTCTCCATATACTTTTATTAAGCTTATGTTTTCCGAATACTTTTTCAGCAGCAGAAAATACAACACCATCTGGTATCCCGATTGAAGAACTGGAAGAGTTTGTAGACGATTATGCAGAGGAATACATAGGAAATACTGTGGCAGGTGCAGTAATTATAGCTATTAAAGATAATCAGATTGTCCTGTCCAAAGGTTATGGTTTTTCAGATATAGAAAATCAAATCCCGATGGATCCAGAGATAACAGTTTTGGAGTGGGGATCTATTGCCAAATTATTTGTCTGGGTCTCAGCCATGCAGCTTGCTGAACAAGGAGAATTGGATTTGGAGGAGGACATCCGCAGCTATTTGCCGGAAGATTTTCTGACTAAATTAAATTTTGATGAGCAGCCCATTACCATGTTAAACTTAATGCATCATAATGCGGGCTTTGAAGAGTATATTTTTGATTTATTATTTGACTCTCCAGAACATCTGGTGTCTTTGGAGGAATCTTTGAAATTAGCAGAGCCGAAGCAGGTCTATAAGCCTGGGAAGGTTGTTGCTTATTCTAATTATTCTACTTCTTTAGCAGCTTATATTATCGAAGGAATTACCGGACAGCCTTTTTATGAATATGTAGATGAGCATATTTTTGAAGAATTGGGAATGAATCATTCCACTATGCATTTGCCTGTTGAGGATAATCAAGACATTGCGCTTCATAAAGGAAAGGGTTACTTAACTGGGGATAGTGCTAATTTTACAGAATCACAGCCTTTTTATATTTCCATGTATCCAAGCGGAGGGATTAATGGAACGGCGATAGATTTAGCGGAATTTGTACAGGCTTTGATGCCGCCTGAATCGGAAAATACTTCTTTATTTCAGGAAAAGGGGACACTTTTTGAACTATTTTCAACAAGCTATTCTCCAAAGGAGGGCGTCCCGGGACTTGCTCACGGTTTTTGGGAATATGACGGGGAGTATAGAGGACTGATGCATGGTGGAAATACAGTTGCTTATTCCAGCAATATGCAGATAGTTCCGGAGGATCAGTTTGCTATTATTGTTTTAACTAATCAGGCTGATGAAACAGATCTTTCAATTGGGCTGATAGATGAATTAGTAGGGAGGGGAGATCAGGCAGTACAGGAAAACCTTCCTCCAGCTTCTGACGTAGAAGGGTCTTACCTTACTGCACGCCGAACTTATGATGGTTTCATGAATCTTTATGCATATCTTGCTCCATTACATGTTGAGCCAATAAATGATAATGAGATTGAATTGGATCTGGCGGGTTTTAAAGCAACTTATATGCAAACGAGTCCTTATGTATATAAGTTGAAAAGCGGAAATGATATCTTTATACAAAACAATGTTATGTATTTTCATGTGAATGATGGAGAAGCAGAGCAAATTTCAACGGTGTATGCTGATTATGTGTCTATGGACAAAAGTAAATCGTTTCTGCTTGTAAGCTTAGTATTATTTATTTGGTCTGTAGTGTACTTCCTGATTTCTCCTTTTGTTTTAATAGTGCTGGCATTTTTTCGAAGGAGAAGAAAGAATAAAACAACAGCTGCTGCGAAATGGAACTGGGCGGTGATGCTTTCAGGGACAGCCTTGGCAGTTAATATAGCACTATTGATAGTACGGATGCTGGCTAATCCAATGCGGGCATATTCAGAGTTGTTTCTTCATTTTATAGGGACTTATTGTTTCACTATAACCAGTTTGATTTCTCTTGTTATGGTAATTATATATTGGAAAAAAGCTCCGTTATCGAAATGGCAGAAGGGCGGATATCTGTTGACCTGTATCAGCAGCATACTGTTTATTGCCTGGCTGTTTATTTGGCAGATGTATTCATAAACCCATTAAACGGTTTTCTGTAAATAAGAGAAGAGGCATTTATGTTCATGCTTATTCTCTTATTTTTATTTGTCTGGTAATAAATTCCAATCTGCAAAAATAAAATTGATGCCCGTTATGAAAGAGATAGATACTATCAAATATTTGCATCTTGTCCAAAGAAAAATAATGTTAGAATTGAGTTTTGAATAATCAGGAGGATTTGGATAGAGAAGAATATGAATTAATAAAATGTCTCGGAAGAAAATACCGCGGAAAATATCAATGGCCTCCTTTTGTCAGCATGATACCGGATCAATTGCCGTGGATGATTAACCAGGAAGAAAGCCTTCTTTTAAAGGATATTCTATTAAAGTTGAATACTTTTCTTTCTGATACGGAAAACCTGTCTGAAAAGGTTCCGAGCTTTGGAGAGAACCTGCTTGTTATTCAGGAAAATGGGGAATTAACTCTTTTATCAATGGATGAGCTGATTGAAAAAGCTCTGCAGAACCCTGTTTTGAAGCTGGATATATCTGAACTGGAGTGACGGCGGACAAAGAAAAAAATATAGCCTGCAAATGGGAATGAAGTAGAGCTGGCCTTTATTCAAATGAACGAACCAGTTCAGAAAACTCCTGAATCAAGACCTTTTATCCCGTATATTCTTGTTCTTATTGATAGGGGAACGGAGGAAGTATTACATTATGATTTAATAGAATCTGTTTACGATACAGAAGGTGTTCAGCAGGCAATCTACCAACTTCTTGATAAAATAAAAGTTTTACCGAAAGCTGTTTATATGTTCGATGATTTTTTGCGGTAAATGGAGAACCACTCTTTGACAGACTATCTATTCCTTTAATAAAAATAGAGGAGCTGGAAGATGTGGAACAGTTTGTTGAGATGATGGTGTCTGAGGAAGGTCCATTTTAGATAAAGAATAACAGCTGTTAATTATAGAAATAAAGAAGCCTCCTTTTCATTGACGTGTAACATGAAAATAATGAAGGGATGTTTTTCTACAGCTTTTAATTTTTAGCTCATATAAAAAAGATCCATAGAAATATCTTTAACGATTATCGGAGCTTTCTTTTGTATCACCGCAGGTATATTGGGGCTTGTACGTAAACCTCCAACCGGATGAATACTTTAAAGCGTGCGCCGGGTATCTATAAAAAAACAGCTGGAACGATCGTTCAGCTGTTTTTATGAGTGCTAGTTCAACGGATTTAAATGTTTTTATTGATTAACTCTATTATCAACATCTACGATTTTAGCAGGATTTAGGATGTTATTTGGATCTAAAGCTTTTTTAATATTTACCATAACATCAAGTGCTGCACCGTGCTCCAGGCGTTGATAAGGTTTTTTTCCGATACCTACACCGTGTTCACCAGTACAGGTTCCGCCGCGCTCTAATGCGTAGCGTACAATTTTTTCATTAAATTGCTTTGCTTTTTTTACTTCTTCTTCATTTTCCATATCGATCATAATTAATGAATGGAAATTTCCGTCCCCGACATGTCCTAAAATGCCTCCAGGAATATTCAGCTTTTCTAATTCTTCACCCGCATAAATCACGGAATTTGCCAGTTCAGAAATTGGAACAGCAACATCTGTCAGCATCATTTTTTTACCAACATGACCATGAATATAAGCATATGCTAGATTGTGCCGGGCATCCCATAAATGGTTGCGGGCAGCGTTATCTGTTTCCGAGCTGAAATTATCACAGCCGTGATCCTGCATAATCTCCTGTGAAAATGCGAGATCTTCTTGCAACCCAGATGCATTTCCGTGAAATTCTAAGAAAAGTGTGGGCTTTATAGGATAATTTGTCTCATTGAATTTATTAATTTGTGTTACAGAAGCTTCATCAACAAACTCAACTCTCGCGATTGGAATTCCTGCATGTAAAATAGAGGTTACGGCTTCAATTGCGTTAGTAAGACTTGGAAAAGTAGCACGGGCAGCAACAATATGCTCCGGTATTCCATAAACCTGAAGTGTAAGTTCGGTAAAACAGCCAAGTGTACCTTCAGAACCAATAAAAAGCCCGTTTAAATGATAGCCAGAAGAGGATTTTGCTGCCAGGTTTCCTGTATGAATAACACTTCCATCTGCAAGCACAACTTCCATATCACGAACCTGATCACGCATAACCCCATATTTCACAGTTGTGGTACCGCTTGCATTTGTTGCTGCCATTCCACCAAGAGTTGCATTTGCACCAGGGTCTACAGTGAAAAAAAGACCGTACTTTTTTAACTCTTTATTCAGCTGTTCTCTTGTCACTCCCGGCTGAACTTTTACAAGCAAATCACTTTCTTTTATTTCCAGAATCTGATTCATTAATGAAAAATCAATCGTAATCCCGTTTTGGTAAGGGATAACATGTCCTTCTAAACTGGTACCAACTCCAAAAGGGGTTACCGGAGTTTGAAATTTCTGGGCGACCTCCATGATAAACGAAACTTCCTCTGTTGATTTTGGAAACACGACGACATCAGGCAGGCTTGTCTGATGATAGGTTTCATCTTTACTATGTAGTTCTTTCACTGTGTCATTTGAGGATATTTGATCACTTGATAATTTTGTGCTTAATGCTTGTATAACTTGTTCCATATTTTTGCTCCTTTCCTTCGTTAGAATGGAAAATTATTTTGAATATAAAGTAAATATACACTTTAATATATTATATTCATTATAATTGCTTTCCAAATTAATTCAATAATTGTAAAAGAATTTTAAGTTTTGACAAGATAATTTCTCGTAGAGGGGGAGTGAATAATTTAAAACAACAAAATACCACTTGCTTATTTTACTAAGCAGGTGGTATTTTTCGTATCTGTCTAATAATTAATAAAACTAATTATATATTAACTAAAAGGGTCCTATCATTTTACTTATCTTAATTCTTTACCGGATTTAACATTCTTTCGATTTTGCCCATAATTAAATCTGCTGCAATTGCCATCAAGGCTGTAGGGACAGCACCTGCTAAAATAATAGCTGTTCCATCCGTTGCATTTGTACCTCGTACAATGATGGAGCCGAGACCTCCTGCGCCAACAAACGTTCCGATTGCTACAACACCGATGCCGACAACAAGTGCTGTACGGATTCCTGCCATCATAACGCTGACTGCTAGAGGTAATTCTACTTTGAACAACAGTTGGAATCGTGTCATTCCAGAAGCATAAGCAGCTTCCTTCACTGTTTGGTCGACCCCGGTTATTCCAACATAGGTATTTTGAATGATGGGCAATAGGGAATAGAAAAAAACGGTTGTAATGACGGTTGTTGTTCCAAGTCCCATCGCAACCATGGTAATAGCCATAAATCCTAATACAGGAATGGTTTGAATGATGCTTCCAAGTGTCAGCACCCATCCGCTCAGCTTACCATATCTGGCAATCAAAACACCAATTGGGATGGAAACAATGGAAGCGAAAAGAACACCGTAGGCAGCCATTAAAAAGTGACGGTAAAATTCTGTCCAAATGTAAAAACCATTTTGAGATACGTATGTTGTAAATTGTTCCCAGATGCTCATTATTTGCCCTCCTTATCTTCGAAGTAGTTGTTTTCTTCCAGGAAGTCGCGGGCAATGGCTGCCGGGCTGACTAATTCCACGTCACCTTGGTAGTTCATTTCCTGCATATCTTCTGTTGTTACTGTGTCGCTCAGCTTGTCCATTACTTCTTTAATCTCTGGATTTTTCTCCAGGATTTCATTTCTTGCTACAGGAGAAGCATCATAAGGAGGGAAGAAGTCATCGTCCAGTACTTTTAAATCGTAAGCGGCAATTCTTCCGTCTGAGGAATAGCCAAGTACCGCATCCATATTCCCAGATGCAGCAGCTTCATACACGAGACCAATTGCCATTGGATAAACATTACCAAAAGCAAAGTGTGTCTCTGTAAAAGCTTCATAGCCGTCACCTGAACGATTTACCCATGCGTTATCCACTCCAAAATTCATATCATCAGCGAAGGGCTTTAGATCATCTACGTGTGTAATTCCATTTTCATCTGCAAATTCCTGTGTAACGGAAATGGTATAACTGTTTTCAAAACCGTAGGAGTCGCCCCATGTCTGGTTAAATTTTTCGTCAAATTCCCGCTGTACAATTTCCATTGCTTCCTCAGGGTCTGTAATATCTTCATAATTTAAGACACCTGCAATATCTGTGCCGGTATATCTGGTAGCGGTAATATCTACTTCATCCTGCATCATTGCTTGGTGCAGGACCATAGTTGATCCTAAATTTGTTACTAACTCCGTATCTAAATCAGTATAGTGCTCGATCATCTGAGATAGAATATTGCCCCATATTTCGGATTCTACCGTATCTAAGGTTGCAATTCGAACGGTACTTTCTGAAGGACCGCTGAGACCAGGCAGTGCGCATCCTGAAAGGAGAAGTGCCGAAAGAAGGGGAACCAGCAATAATTTCTTCATATATTATCCTTCCTTTTTATACAGTTTTTCTCACAGTGTAACTGGCTGTAAGACTCCCACTCCTAACATAGAGAAAACTCGAAATTTCTAGGTGGGAGATCAAACAGCCAGTAACGGCCCGATTGGTTCGGGGCTACAGGATGTAGGTCACAAAGGCGTTGCGACACGATGTCGCGAACTTAGCCTTTGTTCCTTACGTCAGTGGGAAATGCTAAGAAAAACCTCACTGAATAAAGTTTCACTTTATCAAGGCTTTAGGCGTTAATCCTTTTTCAAGGAGTGATAATAACCCATTAGCAATTAAAGCTAAAATCGTTGCCGGAACCGTACCGAGAACAATAAGTTCAGGTTTATACAGATTCAGACCATCGAAAATGAGATCACCTAAACCGCCGCCGCCGATAAATGCTGCCAGTGTGGCCCAGCCAATCAGGTAAACTGTTGCAAATCGTATGCCGGACATAATGACAGGTAAAGCCAGCGGCAGTTCAACTTTTCGAATAATCTCAAAGGTACTCATTCCCATGCCTTTTCCTGCTTCTTTTAAACTTGTATTTACTTCCATAACACCGGTGTACGTATTTCTAAGTATGGGGAGTACAGAATAAATAAACAAAGCAATAATCGCAGGTACAACGCCTACGCCCAGAAAAGGCATTAAAAAAGCTAAAATAGCTAAACTCGGGACGGTTTGCAAAATTCCTACGAAAGATATAAACCGGTCTGCTGCTTTACTTGGTATCCGTGTCAGTAAAATCCCCAGCGGTACAGCAACCAGTACGCCTAAAACAATAGCGGCGATAGAGATGTATAAATGCTCTCCCGTTTTATCTAACAAATCCCATCCATATGATGAGAGTGTATCCATCATTGTCTGCATGCTCTGCTGCCTCCTTTATTATTCAATTGCACTGCCTTCTGCTGTTTCATCACCCCAGATGGTGTTGTATACCATATCTGCAAGTGTTGCTCTTGTTACAATTCCCGCCAGCTTATTATTATCTGTCACAACTGGTACGTAACTGCTGCCACGGCGAAGCATACGATACATCGTATCCCGGAGCAGGCTGTTTTTATCAACGGCATATTTTGCAGTATCCATTACTTCATAGACCTGGTTTTTCTTTTTATAATTTGAATCGATCATTTCGATATCGACGTAGCCTTTTAAAATTCCTGACTCATCAACTACAAGCAGAGAGTCCACACGCTTTGCATGCATTTTCTGAATCGCTTCTTTCAGACTGCTTTCTTCTTCTATCGTAATTGGATTCGGATTCATAATCTGTTCGACCCGTGTTATCTCCGGGCGACTTTCTAATAACCGGTCTTTTCCAATAAAGTCTTCTACAAATTCGTTAGCTGGATGACGCAGAATATCATCTGGGGTACCGGCTTGAACGATTTCCCCCTTATTCATAATAACGATCTTATCAGCGAGTTTTATTGCTTCATCCATATCATGCGTTACAAAAACGATTGTTTTATCCATTTCCCTTTGAAGCTTTTTAAACTCTTCCTGTAAACTGTCACGGGTAATTGGGTCTAGTGCCCCAAAAGGTTCGTCCATTAAAATTAATGGAGGATTCACAGCCAAAGCTCTCAGCACACCAATTCGCTGCTGCTGTCCACCGCTTAGTTCATGAGGATAACGATTTAAATATTCCTCTGGAAGGTCAACTAAAGAAATAAGTTCTTTTGCCCGTTTCTGTTGTTTTTCCTTATTCCATTTTAAAAGGGATCCTACAAGAGATATATTTTCTCCTACAGTCATATGGGGCATTAATCCGATTTGCTGAATAACATATCCAATGGATCGTCGCAGCTGGACAGCATTCTGCTTGAGAACATTTACTCCGTCCACAAGAATTTCTCCGCTGGAAGGCTCAATTAACCTATTAATCATTTTCATTGTTGTTGTTTTTCCACAGCCGCTTGGTCCAATAAAAACGACAAACTCTCCACGTTCTATTTTTAGGTTCAGTTTATGAACAGAAGGATAGTCGTTCCCTTCGAACTGTTTTGTTACTTCTTTAAACTCTAGCATCCAAAGCACCTCCATTGCTTATTCCGTTAAAAAACTAACTTTCCGACTTACTCAGTATAATAAACAGTCAGGTAAAAATGAAAATCCGAAAATAGCGATTTAAACCGTAAAATCTGTGCAATTTAAACTTTACAAAGTATACAGAAGGGTTTATCTTAGAATTTCTTTATTTTACGACTGTTTTCTACAGTATCTGCTTTTTTCATTTTTGTTTGATTCATGTTAAAGTGGCACATATACAGGAAAAAGGGGGCTTGACGATGGCATCATTTTCAAACGATCAATTGCTTCAAGAAATTAAATCCTGCGAGGATCTTCTCACAGATCGAATTGCGGATAATATGGAAACTTTCGGCGTATCTTCAACAGTCGGCCGTTTGCTTGGCATTATTTATATGAACCGAGAGGCGATGACATTAGATTCATTGGCTGATGAAACAGGTATGAGTAAAACAAGAATGAGCCAAGTCATGAGACAGATGATTTCACTTAATATCGCTGAGAAAGAATACGTTAAAAGCAGCCGTAAGGATCATTACAATGTGGAACGGGACTATGCCCAGACGTTTATTTCCTTATTTACAAGTAACTGGTCAGAGGTTGTAAAACGTAATACTAGTTTAGAACGCCGTCTCAGAGAACAAATTCGTCATTTAGAAACTTTCTTGACGGAGGATTCTTCTAAAGATGTAAAGGTTCGAATGGAGAGATTACAGCAGGAATTGGATGAATGGAATGCTTATTATAATTGGATTGATAATCTTGTTGCATTTTTTGAAAGTGGCGAGATTTTTAACCATGTACCCATCGTCTCCTCAGAACAAGAAGGAGGAAGCGCAAAATGAAAAATAAACGAATCATCACTGCGGCACTGACTGGTGCAGGAGATACAACAAAAAAAAGCAGACATGTCCCGGTTACACCAAAAGAAATTGCGGAATCTGCTATTGAATCAGCAAAAGCAGGTGCTGCAATTGCACATATTCATGTTCGTGACCCAAAGACTGGTAAGCTCAGTCACGATGTAGAGCTTTTTAAAGAGACTGTAGAACGAATTCGTGAATCCGATACAGATGTGATTATTAATATTACTGCTGGCGGGGGCGGAGATTTTGTTCCTGACCTTCAAAATCCGACACAAGGAGGGCCAGGGACAGATATCCAGACCCCGAAGGAGCGGCATGAGCCTGTCGGTAAATTGCTTCCGGAGCTCACAACATTGGATTGCGGCAGCCTGAACTTTGGTAACCAGGTTTATTTAGGACCGGAAGACTGGCTTCGCGAGCATGCCGAGCTGATTAAAGAAAGTGGTGTAAAAGCCGAAATGGAAGTATTTGATACAGGTCATATCCGCCTTGCCAACCAACTAATTTCTGAAGGGCTGGTGGAAGGAACACCGATGTATCAGTTTTGTCTTGGGATTCCATGGGGCGCTGATGCTGATTCAGAAACAATCGAATATATGAAAAGACGTATTGTCGGGGGATCCCACTGGTCGGCGTTCGGTATTGGCCGCATGCAGCTGCCGATTGTTGCACAGGCTGCTTTGCTTGGCGGGAATGTCCGTGTTGGATTAGAAGACAATCTATATTTAGAAAAAGGTGTACTTGGTACAAATGAACAGCTGGTAGATCAAGCTGTCAATATTTTAAACAGTGTGAAACTTGAGCCGATGACAGCGGCAGAAGCGAGAGAGCATTTGAATCTGAAAACATTTAATTCTTAAGAGGTGAACTATGGCACAAAAAACAATGGCAGTTTTAGGAACTGGAGTTATCGGCAATGGCTGGATTGCCCGCTTTTTAGCAAGCGGTCATAAAGTCAATGCTTTTGATCCGGCTCCTGGCGCGAAAGAAAAAACAGAAAAAATGATAGATGAAATTTGGACAACATTAGAAGAATTTGGAATAAGTGATGAAGCAGCGAAGGAAAATCTCAGCTTTTATGACACCTTAGAAGAAGCTGTAAAAGAAGCTGATTTGATACAAGAAAACGTCCCAGAACAGGAAGCGTTGAAGAAAAAGGTATTGGTACAAGTCGATGCCGCAGCTAAACCAACAGCGATTATTGCATCCAGTACCTCCGGTTATATGCCTTCAGTACTGCAGGAGGACTGTGCTCACCATCCAGAACGCGTTATTGTTGCACATCCATTTAATCCAGTTTACTTAATACCGCTGGTAGAAATAGCTGGAGGCAAACAAACAGAAAGAAGTTACATGGAAAAAGCAGAAAAAATGTATGAAAGCATGAATATGAAGCCGCTTGTGATGAAAGGCGAAATTGATGGTCATATTGGTGACCGGCTTATGGAAGCAATTTGGCGTGAAGGTCTTCATATTGTCAACGATGGCGTTGCCACAACTGAAGAAGTGGATAAGGCGATTGTGTATGGACCTGGTCTGCGCTGGGCTTTGATGGGACCATTTTTGACACTTCATTTAGCTGGTGGTAAAGACGGTATGAAGCACATGCTTGAACAGTTTGGTCCTGCTTTGAAGCTTCCGTGGACTCGCTTGGTAGCCCCAGAATTGACCGAAGAATTAAGTGAAAAAGTTATTTCAGGAACTGCAGAGCAAAGCGGAGATGTACCAATTGAAGATCTGGAGCATCGTCGTGACCGCTTCTTGATTAAACTGATGGGGCTTTTAGAGGAAGAAGGTTTCTGGCCGGCAGAAAGGCTGCTTTCCTATGATAGAAAGTAAGCAAATATGGAAGGGCCGTGTATTGCCCGAATGGGTAGATTATAATGGCCATTTGAATGATGCATATTATGCTTTGATTTTCAGCCGCAGCCTGGATGCCTTGATGGATGAAATTGGACTCGATGAAGAAGGAAGAAAAGCAAACGCTTATACTATATTTACCCTGGAAGCGCATATTAAATATTTAAAAGAAGCACATGAAAATGAAGAACTGCATACAAATGTTACTGTTTTGAACAAGGATGAAAAGCGTATGCATCTTTGGTTTGAAATGAAAAATGAAGAAAATACGACTGTGGCAACCAGTGAACAGATGGTAATGGGAATGGACCAGATATCAGGGCGCCCTGCGCCGTTTCCAGATACAGTTGATGTGCGGATTAATCAATTTCCTAGATTGCCAAAAGAGAATTGGCCTACTGGAGCGAATACACTTATGGGTATTCGTGAGAAAAAATAACATATACTTTTGATTGAAACAAAAATATTTGTATTGTCATAGGTAATATATACTCCCTTTATTGTGAACAGAGAAATAATTAAAATTCTCTCAGATGATAAAGGGAGCATTTGCTATGCCCGAAAGAACAGATATCATTCGCTGTAAGACTGTATTAGCTGTTGAAAAATAATTCAACATTTGTAAAAATGGTAACATCATCAGGAAAAATATGTTATACTGCCATTTGTAATCAACATTAATAAAATCTACGAAACGAAGTAGAAGAGGTTCTAGCTAACACCCTCTATAAAAAACTAAGGATAACCATACCGAGCCTTAGGTATGGTTTTTTATATTTTCTGGGTGTATAGGATTCTCTTTTTCAGATTGGAAAGGGGATTTTTTTATGGGAAAAAATAATAAGCGCGCAGTAGTTGTATTTAGCGGTGGCCAGGATAGCACTACCTGCTTATTTTGGGCATTAGAAAAGTTCGAGCATGTGGAATTAGTGACCTTTGATTACAATCAACGTCATAGCCTGGAGATTGAAGTCGCCAGGGAAATTGCTGAAGAGCAAGGGTTGAGACATCATATCCTGGATATGTCATTACTGAATCAATTAGCTCCTAATGCTCTGACAAGGGCGGATATAGAAGTGGAAAATGCCGAAGAGGAAGGAAAATTACCAAATACATTTGTCCCGGGAAGAAATTTACTGTTTCTTTCATTTGCAGCAATTTTAGCTAAGCAAATCAATGCAAAGCATATTATTACCGGTGTATGTGAGACAGATTTTAGCGGATATCCGGATTGCCGTGATATCTTTACTAAGTCTTTAAATGTCACATTAAATTTGTCAATGGACGAAGATTTTGTTATTCACACTCCATTAATGTGGCTGGACAAAGCAGAAACATGGGAAATGGCGGACGGGCTGCAAGTCTTCGATTATATCAGAGAGAGAACACTAACCTGCTATAACGGAATAAGAGGGGCCGGGTGCGGAGAGTGTCCGGCATGCCAATTGCGCCAGCGAGGGTTAGATCAATATCTGGCAAGAAGGCAGGAGGTGAATCAATAATGTTCGGGTTTCGTATTGTTGAAGAACTGCAAAAACTGGATGAAGATATTCAAAGAGAGCATTTAGCCTACCATCAAAAACGAGTAATGGTAAGTAAAGAATTTACATTCGATGCGGCACACCATCTTCATTGTTATGAGGGAAAGTGTAAAAATCTTCACGGGCATACCTATAAAGTTATATTCGGTATCAGCGGTTTTGTTGATGAAATCGGCTTAGTTATTGATTTCTCCGATATAAAAAAGATTTGGAAGGACAAGATTGAAGTATTTTTAGATCATCGTTATTTAAATGAAACATTACCAAAAATGAATACAACTGCAGAAAATATGGTCGTCTGGATTTTTGAACAAATGGAAGAAGCAATCCGTGACCTGCCTAACGATTGTAAAGTAGAACTTGTCCGGCTGTTTGAAACGCCGACGAGTTATGCTGAGGCCAGACGGGAGTGGATTTATCATGCGTAAAATACCTGTTTTAGAGATATTCGGACCTACGATCCAAGGGGAAGGAATGGTAGTGGGACGTAAAACGATGTTTGTAAGGACAGCTGGATGTGATTATCGATGTGCATGGTGCGATTCCTCATTTACATGGGATGGAAGCGCCAAAGAAGATATTGTTCAGATGACGAGTGAAGAGATTTGGCAGCGGCTGAAAGAAATAGGCGGCAATCAATTTGATCATGTGACGATTTCAGGCGGGAATCCAGCTTTGTTATCTGCTATTGATAACCTGATCGATTTGCTACAGAAAAATAATATCGAGGTCGCCCTGGAAACACAGGGGAGTAGTTATCAGGATTGGTTTATAAAAATTGATGATCTGACCATTTCTCCAAAACCGCCAAGCTCTAATATGAAAACAAACTGGGAGAAGCTTGATGATATCATCCATCAACTTAAAGCAAATGAACGATTAAAACATACCAGCTTAAAGGTTGTAATTTTTGATAAAGAAGATCTTCATTATGCTGAAAAAGTACATCAGCGCTATCCGGAGCTTGCTTTTTTCATGCAGGTAGGAAATGATGATTTAGAGGAAGCAGAGCCGCAGCAATTATCCCGGCATTTATTAAATAAGTATGAATGGCTAATTAATGAAGTAGTGGCATCTACAGTGTTGAATCGGGTTCGTGTTCTGCCGCAGGTGCATGCGTTAGTTTGGGGAAATAAACGTGGGGTGTAGTAAAAAAAGGGAATTTCACGGATAATAATATAATTTGTTACGGTAAAGCACCTTTATTGTTATGAGAGAAAGTATAAAAATCTTTACGGGCATATTTATAAAATCATGTTCATTATCATAAGTTAAATTTCTGTAGAGAATCTGTTATTTTTACTTTTAACAAAATAGAAAGTTGATCCAGGTCAATGGTAAGACTCTGATAATACTTGAGAAGTCAGTCTGACTTCTCAAGTATTCATTTTTAAAAACTCCTATAGGCAGAGAGAAATTAGAAACTTCTACATGAGTAACATAACTATTCCATTTCCAGTCCAAGTCCCTCTAAGTGTTTAATATAATTTTCCGTTTTTAAATCGTCTACCTAAGAAACGGCTGCGTCAATTTCAATGATGTCTTGCATATTGGCTTCTGATAAAACTAAAGATGCTTCAGTAATAAAATAATCGTCCTCATGAATACTCCCGCCACTTCATTTCTATTGAAATTGGAAGTGGGGGTTTCTGGGGTGTCGACTTTCAAGATGACGATTAACCTCCAGTGGAGTGGACACATCGGTGTGCTGAAAACACCCAACCCCGCTATCCCATTGGTCTTTGCCTCCTAAGACTACTTTTATCTTACAACCAAAGTTACCGGGTTTCGTAAAGCCCCGATATTGGAAAAGCTGTGATGAGACGCATCTTTGAAAACTTTTCGCATAATATTTGCAGCGCCATTTACATCTGCATGGATGAAGTATTAAAACCTCCCACCTAAAATCCGATGAAATTTTTGAGGAAGGAGTCCGCTTGGCTGAAATGATAG
The DNA here is from genome assembly GCF_038004405.1 of Oceanobacillus sp. FSL W8-0428. NCBI lineage: Bacteria > Bacillati > Bacillota > Bacilli > Caryophanales > Bacillaceae > Oceanobacillus > Oceanobacillus sp. FSL W8-0428. Next base: position 4,055,209 of record NZ_JBBORB010000001.1, on the reverse strand, counting down.
AAATAAAGAAAGAAAAGCTGTTATTATGTAAAATGTGTTATTAAGGTTGCTTATACTATGAATTTTTATTCAATAGGGAAGATGTAGTTGCTTATCCATCAAGCATGGTGCATTGTGATAAAATGATCTTAGCGGAGGATTGATTATATGAAACACTTTATATTTGGAAGTGCAGCAGCCGGCATTTTAAAGCACGCATTCCGTAAGAAAAATCATCAAATTATCAGCTTTCCAATTGATTTTTCAGTAGGGCCAATTACTAATATTCATCAGCCTTGTGGCATCAAGGATCATTTTGCCTGGAAAGCTTCTTGTTTTCAGGAGGTGCAGAACTTTCATGCAGATCAATCTGATTATCAAGAAGCGCTGGAGCAATTAGGAGAAATAAAAGATGGCGATAAACTGACCATTTGGACCTGTGAAAATACCTCGGAGCAAATTGGCCTTCGAATCAGCTGCTATTTATTAAATGGTAAAGATGTGGAGCTGAGGGTAGTAAATACCGCTGACGCAATGCAGGAATATATGAGGGGTAAAGAAATAGAAGTTGCTATTCTTTCCACGGGTGATTGTAATGCGAAACAGCTAATCCATTTTTATAATCATTCATATTCATACATAACAAAAGAAATGCGGCAAACTTTCGAGCAGGAGGGAGAAGAATTGCTTCAGCGTGGCAGTTTGGTACGTTCCTGGAAGCAAGGGGAAATCATAGATGAATTAGAAACAAGAGATGATACCTTGATTATAGAATATATAAAAAGTGTGGAACAAGAAGGAGAGGAAGCGACCTTTATCAATGCAGCAAGAGTAGTTGGAGGCGTATTAACGAAGTCTGATCAATTCTTTTCAGATTTATGGATTGAGTACCGGATCCGTTCGCTTATCCAGGCTGGTTATCTGATATATGAAGGAAGTCTGCAAGCCATGTGGATGTACAGGGTAAAAACAAACGGCTTGAAATCAGTTTAGAATTACATAGCTATGCCCCTGTCAAAAGACGACGTATACCACTGCCTTTTGATAGGGGAATGGTATATCCTTTTTATTTTTCTGTATTGGCAGACTAAAGCAATAAAATAATCCCGCCGAGCATTGGTACAGCAACCATGGCGATTTTTAATACCATCGGATGTAACCGAGTTGTAAATTTAGCGCCGATATAAGAACCAACAATCGTTCCTGCAACGACCTCTGCAAATAATTTTAGATCGAGAAATCCTACAGTATAATAACCGATACCGCCAACTAATGCGATTGGTATAATAACGAGCATCGTTGTACCTGCGGATAGTTGAAGCGATAAACCGAAGAAAACAAGCAAACCGATTTGAATAAATGGGGTAGACCCGATACCGAAGACACCAGATAATAAACCAGTCACAATCCCAATACCGCCAGCCGTCATCCAAAATCTGCTTCTTGAAGAGCGATTTTTCTCTGCAAATGCTTGCGTAGCAAAACTGCCGAAGCCGACTGTGACACGAATCCAAAGCAAAATTGCGGATAAAAAAAGCATTCCGGCTGTAAACCATTTTAAATCACTTTCAGGAATGAAAACTGCCAGCCTTGATCCAAAAAAGGCACCAATTCCGCCAAACAATCCCGTTGCCAGTCCTATTTTTAACATCGTATTTCTTTCTCTCAGATGGCTGATTGTGCCGGATAACGATGTGAAAACCATTGCTGCCAGGGATGTCCCGAGTGCTGTATGTATCGGAACATCAAAGACTTCACTCAGCATGGCAATAATAAAACCGGCGCCCCCAGCCCCGATAAACCCAAGTAGCATTCCGATAACAAGCATCGTTAATAAAACAATCAAAATTAAAATCCCTTTCTTTTCTAAAACTACATGAAGTATTATAGCATATTAGCGGAAAAATATTGGGCGGCAGGTCTTGTGAAGAGTTCGTATCAGACAGCATATTGATTGAGTGATGAGTTTATGCAGTTAATATAACTTGTGAAGAATATAAAAAAAGAAAAACACCGATAAAGGCATTTTTCTTTTTGTGAATGTAATAAGTAACTGACCATTAATTATTTAAATCATGTATGCCCGGCGCATGTTCATTTGGCATATCTGGCATAGTAGGTACTGGATATCCCTTAGGCGGCTCTGTAACATGTAATTCGCCGCCATTTCTGCTTGGGGTCGTTCCCTGGAATATTTCTCCTATTTGTGTATCATCCAGTCTAAAATTAAATTGAGCATTATGGAAGCCCATTTCAACATATTTACGGCATTCCGGGTACTTATTTAAATCATAATTTGGAACTGGGAATATCTTGCCCCAATCTACTCCTAATGTTTCCAATGCTTTTGCAAACGCATTTTGATGGGCGTTATCACGAACAATCAGAAAAGCAATGGTCTCTCTTAAAGCCTTGTTGCTGCTCATTTCGTAAATTCTTGATTTTTGCAGGACGCCAGTTGATTCTAATACAACATTATTTAATAAATTCGCAACCAGGTTCCCGTGATCGTAAACCCAGCTTCCGTTCCACGGATTACCAGCAGCATCTACAGGCAGGGATGCCTTTGCTCCCATAATATAGTGATGCGGATTCACCCCGGTCTGAATGACATCATCCAGTGGAGCACCATCAGATGCCTGATTACCTGGCATATTCTCTCCAGAATCATTTAATAACTGGTTAATGGTGGATTGGACAAGCTCCACATGACTTAATTCTTCTATAAATATCCCTCTGATAAGATCACGATAAGGCTTGGCTTTCCCTCTGAAGTTAGCACTTTGAAAAGAGAATTGCATCAGAGTTCTCATTTCTCCAAATTGTCCGCCTAACGCTTCTTGAAGTACTCTTGCTGCATGCGGGTCGGGTTTATCTGGAACAATCATGTTGATTAAATCTTCTTTATAGAAATACATAAATGGTTGGTCTCCTTTTATCTGTTGATATATTCTTACTTATCTTTCCTATGCAAATTTAAATTATTCAAATAAAAAATGAAAAAAGATGTAAAAGAGCAGTTTTAATCTCTTTTATATCGCTTTTACACTAATTATAACAATTCAACCCACTGCCAATAGGTTTCACTAAACAGGATAACAAGCAGGTAGCCGATCACAGTAAGTGGCAAGCCGGATTTAATAAATTGTTTTAAAGTAAATGTTCCGGTACCATATGCCAGCATATTTTGCGGAGCGCTGACCGGTAACAAGAAGCCGAAGCTGATAACAAACTGCATAATCAGGACAAGCCCCGGACCATTAAAGGCTGCCGGCTCCATAGATCCGACTAAAGCAATAACAATCGGGATAAAGGCTGATGCTAAGCTGGTGGCACTGGCAAAGCCCAAGTGAATCAGAATATTAAATAAAGCAAGTACTGCGATCATACCAACCAGAGGCAGGGAAGACACACCAAGTATTTCAAATGAATTAGAAGAAAGCCAGGTAGCTCCCTCCGTTGCTAACAGAACAATCCCTAATGAAATTCCCGTTGCAAATACAATCAATGTACCCCAAGGAACCTTGGTCTGTACTTCTTTCCAGGCAAAGATGCCAATAACTAGTGTCAGCATAATTGCAACCGCAACAATGGTAACCGTAGTAGAATCTAAAGGATGCAAAATGCCTTCAGTAGACCAGAATAATAATAATAATCCGGCAATAATAACCAAACGCCATTCTTTACTGCTCATTTTTCCAAGCTCATTCAGCTGCTTGCCGATACTTATTCCTTTTGGCATTTCCGACATATTCGGCTTTATCAGGTTGACCATAACAACATAAAGCACAATAGACATAATAAAAGCCCAGGGAGCAGCATAGAGAAACCATTCTCCCCATGTCACATTAATTCCAAATGCAGATTCCATAAATCCCAGAGCAACCATATTTTGTGCGGCTGCTGTTTTTATACCAATATTCCAAATGGAAATAGATTGTACAGCAGTAATCATTAATAATGCTGCCAGTTTACTTTGCTTTGCTAATCCAAATGCAGCAACAATTCCTAACAAGATAGGTACAAGTGTACCTGCACGGGCGGTGGCACTTGGCACGAACAATGCAAGTACAAAACTGACAATAATCGTTCCTAAAACGAGCGCATCAGGCTTTGTTCCGACCTTCGACATAATATACAGCGCTATTCTTTTATGAAGCCCGGTAATTTCCATAGCCGTTGCCAAAACAAGTGCTCCCCCGACAAGCAATACGGCAGAAGAACTAAATCCTTCTACTGCCATCCCAAGCCCCTGACTCGTTCCATAAATTATTCCCGGGTCTTCGAGAGTGGGGGATATTCCGATCAGGACAGCCAATAAACTGACTATCATTACCGCACTGACAGGATAAGAAACCGCTTCTGTAACCCATAAAACAACAGCAAAAGCTAAGACAGCAAGCGCTCTGTGTCCCACCAAAGGCAATGAATCAGGATTAGGTAAGATTAAAATAATAATAAGAACTAAAAAAGCTGCAATGAGTGCAATAGCATCTTTCTTTTTCATGAAAACCCCTCCCTTTATTTACCTTTATTATAATATATAATACCTTGTTTGTGATTTGTTTCACATGTTACAGAATAATGAACTTGTGAAATGGTTCACAAAATATTCAATAAATAGAAGGGAAAGAATTCCTTCAGTTAAATTTTGCTTTACATTATAATTAATATTATCAATATTACTTCATCACGATCCGGCTGGTTATAAGAACTTTTATAAGCGTTTCCATAATTTATTTAAAAGACATATTAGAAAAGAATATGTTTTAATTTTGTCTTACCAATAAGATGAAATTCATAAAGAAATAGTATAAGAAGCAATTTATTTCAAGGTTATTAGATCATTGTATTCAACAATGGTTTAATAACTTTTTTTGTTAAGCCATAATTAATTGATAAAATTAGAATTTTTTAAAAAATATATTTACTTTACTTTATTTAAGTGATACTATTTCATTTAAACAAATATAGATACAGCGGTTCTAAAATAGAACCGTAGTGAAGGCGGGATAAAATGACTTCAAAAACGTTAAATAAAGCTTTATCAGTACTTAACGCATTTACAATTGAAAAACCGACATGGGGGCTTAGAGAGCTTGCGAGACATTTGGGAATAAGTCATACAATTATTTATCGACTCTTAGTTACATTCGAACAAAATGGATATTTAATTTACGATGAGGAAACAAAAAAATATCAATTAGGAATTAAATTTATAGAGCTAAGCCAAGTGGTAGAAGAAAATTTAAACATTTCTAATGTATTAGAGCCAATTATGAAAAAGATTTCTGAAGAAACCGGGGAAAGTGTTGTTTTAACCATTCTCGATAATGAAGAGGGGGTGTATACCAAAATTATTGAGTCGAATCAGAATGTAAGGTTTTCTGAAACAGTCGGAAGAAGAAGCCCTTTATATATAGGCGCATCACATAAAATTATTTTAGCTTATTTACCTGTATCTGTACAAAAGAAGATATTTAATCAATGGAAAACAACCAAGAAGAAACAAAATGGTGCTATAGAGAAATTTATTAATAATATAGACAAAATCAAATTACAAGGCTGGTTATTTACTGCTAATGAAACATTTGATGAAGTATCGGCTGTGGCGATTCCATTATTTGATATGAAGAAGAATGTTATCGGTTCACTTTCTGTTGCTGGACCAAGCTATAGATTAACAAAAATTAAATCTGAAGAGATTGTAGAGATTCCAAAAAAGTATCAACAGGAAATAAACTTAATATTAGATAAAATCTATTTACCTTCAAAACGAAACGAATAAAGTGAGGAGGGGTAATTTGGACAAAATATTGGAGGTTAAGAATTTAGTAACAGGTTACCAAGGAAAAAATACATTTGTGAAAGCGGTTGATGGAGTTTCTTTTGATATTGACAGAGGAGAAACAGTCTGTATTGTTGGAGAATCAGGCAGTGGGAAGAGTGTTACATCGATGAGCATTATGAGATTAATAGAATATGAAAACGGCAAGATTATTGATGGAGATATTTTATTTAATGGTGAGAATATTGTAGAAAAAAATAATTATGAAATGAGAAAAATAAGGGGTTCAAAAATATCAATGATATTTCAAGAACCTTTAACAGCTTTAAATCCAGTATTTACAATAGGCAGACAAATTGTTGAAGCTATACGTTTTCATCAATCTGTAAAGAAAAAAGATGCATATAAGCAGGCAGAAGAATTGATTCAATTAGTAGGAATTTCAGATCCAAGGACAAGATTAAAGCAATATCCTTACGAATTATCGGGTGGTATGAGACAGAGGGTAATGATTGCTATAGCTTTAGCTTCAAATCCCCAACTATTAATTGCTGATGAGCCTACTACAGCACTCGATGTTACAATAGAAGCCCAAATTTTAGACTTACTGCGTAAGTTAAAAAAAGAGAAAAAAATGTCTATCATGCTTATTACACATGATATTGGAGTAGCTGCTGAAATGGCTGACAAAGTAATTATTATGTATGCAGGTAAAATAATGGAAGTTTCAAGTGCTGAAGATTTTTTTGAAAATCCGATTCATCCTTACTCAAGAGGTTTGTTAGAATCTGTCCCTAAAATGACAGGTGAAAGGGGAGTGAAACTTAATTCCATTTCAGGATCAATACCTAGTTTATCAAATGTTCCATCTGGATGTCGTTTTTCACCAAGATGCCCATTCGCTACGGAGCAGTGCATGAACCAGGAGCCAGTATTAGAGAATTTTAAAGATCGCCAGGTTGCTTGCTGGAATATAGATAATGTACTTCACGATCACGTAAAGAATCAAAAAGATACGGAGGTGTTTCAATGAATCCCCCTCTGCTAAAAATCGAAAATTTAAAAAAATACTTTGTCATTAAAAATGGCAACAGCTTCGTTGCTGCTAATAATAAAAAAGTTGTGAAAGCAATTGATGATGTTTCACTGGAAATCTTTCAAGGGGAAACATTAGGTTTAGTTGGAGAATCAGGCTGTGGGAAATCAACACTGGGAAAAAATATTCTGCGTTTACAAGAGCCAACTGAAGGACAAGTGTTTTTCAAAGATAAGGATATATTGAAATATAACAATCGTGAATTAAGAAGACTTCGTAAGGAAATGCAGATTATATACCAAGACCCTTTTGGTTCCTTGAACCCCAGATTTACTATCGGAGAGATTATTGGGGAGATGTATGAAATACACAAAACGGATAGGGAAATAGACAAATTGAGTGAAATAAAAAAAATGTTGGAGCTGGTAGGTCTTGACTCAGAAAAATATAACAGCTATCCACATGAATTGTCAGGCGGGCAAAGGCAGCGTGTAGGTATTGCAAGAGCCCTAGCTTTAAATCCGGATTTTGTTGTTGCAGATGAACCAGTATCTGCTTTGGATGTATCCGTTCAATCACAAATCATCAATTTACTAATGGATTTAAAAAAAGATCTCGGTCTGACTATGCTATTTATTGCGCATGGATTAAATGTTGTGCGGCATATCTCTGATCGTGTAGGTGTAATGTATTTAGGAAGAATTGTAGAAATTTCGGAAACAGATAATATATTTGATACACCTGCACATCCCTATACAGCTGCTTTATTATCAACAGTACCTGATGTTGATGTTAGCTTACGGAAAGAGAGAATTGTTCTTAAAGGAGAGGTTCCATCTCCTGCAAATCCACCATCAGGCTGTCATTTTCGGACAAGATGTCCCTTAGCTACAGAAAAATGTCAATTAGAAGTTCCAAAAATGCAAGAAGTTCGAAATGGACATTATGTTTCATGCCATTTTCCGCTTGGGGCTGACCAGTCATTAAAAGATGTTGTGTCAAACTTATAAATAAAAAGGATAGTTATGTGTTCAAAAAGTGATAGACAGTACTGTCAAATGTTAAGCAGGGGAAAAAGCATTACAAGGTAAAAATATATAGGCTAAAAATAGCTTTATTTATCAGAAAATTCCCATCTTAATGACAATAAGTTCCATCAGGATTTGAACACTTCTATAAAAATATTTCAATAAGGAGAGGTTAAAATGTCAACAAAGTTAGGGCAAGGAAAAAAGAAGGTATATGATGGTTATACATCTTTTCAGTATTTAGAAGCCGGAGTCGATTATAAAGAGTACAAGCTTTCTAAACAAAATGATCGTGTTACTCCATATGTATATTCTTTGTCAGAAGATGAAGAGGAACAAGTACAACAAATATTAGAAGAAGATTATATTGTTTCTATGCATGAGCATACATTTATTATGCCGGAAAACTTATTAGATTTTTTTGAATTCAGACGACAAGGAAGAGATTGGACAGGTTATAAAGCTTTAAGTGAATCAGGGCTGGATGTCGTGTTTGAAAATTTTATGGATGGAACAGCAATGGTAACATCTATGGCAGGATGGAAGTGGTCAGATGTTATTCATGATATTGGAATTCGATATAGTGATATAGCTCATCAAGATTTGCTGATTAAAGCAGAGAGAATTTCTGACTTATATCGGGCGAAAAAAGAAGGTAAAATTGCATTTGTCGGTGCTTTAGAGTCTTCGACAATGATAGAAAATGAGTTGGATAGGCTAGACATACTTTATGGATTTGGAATTCGGACAATGGGGATAGTGTATTCTGAAGCCAACCAATTAGGAGCCGGACTGAGAGAACCAAATGATGCTGGCTTGACTGTTTTTGGTAAACAAGCGGTCCGAAGAATGAATAAGTTAGGTATTACCATTGATGTATCACATGCGGGAGATCAAACCTCTCTGGACACCATTGAGGAAAGTGAAAAGCCAGTTACCATTAACCATGCTGGAGCAAGAGCATTGTGGGATACGAAGCGTTTGAAGCCAGACAGTGTTATTAAAGCATGTGCCGAAAAAGGAGGCGTGATTGGTATTGAAGCAGCACCCCATTCTACAATCACTAAAGCCCACCCTGAACACAATATAGAATCATTCATGGAACACTTTGAGTATGTTGCTAATTTAGTTGGTATTGATCACGTAGCTTTTGGTCCAGATACATTATTCGGTGACCATGTAGGTACACATGACCTTTTAGCTGGACAATTATCAATCAAAAGTGCGCAAATGCCTGGTTTGAAGAAAGTAGAATATGTAAAAGGATTAGAAAACCCTGCCGAATGTATGCCAAATATTATAAGGTGGTTAGTTAAAAAAGGTTATAGTCGTGAAGACATCCGTAAAGTAGCAGGTGGAAATGTACTGAGAGTATTAGAGGCAACATGGGCTAAATAATTTTATAGTCAAGGGGAGAATAACAAAGTGAATAAAAAGATTATTGTTATTACAATTATTGGAATAATCGGAATGTTATTTATGAATGCCTGTTCTTACGGAGCTGATAATACTTCAACTGCTAACAACGATAAGGAAGAAGATGTACAAAAGGGCGGAAAAGTATCGATACCTATAGTTGCGGATCCAACTTTTAATCCTTGGCATCCTAATGCATACGCTGAGTCAAATGTAGTAAATAGAGTATTATTTTCAAGCTTGACTAAGCCTGGTAAAGATCTTGCTCCTTCTCCAGATTTAGCTGAAGAGTGGGAAGTCTCAGATGATGAATTAGAGTGGACTTTTTTCTTACGGGATGATGTATTGTGGCACGATGGAGAGAAGTTTACAGCAGATGATGTAGCATATACTTTTAATGAAATTGTTCTGAATGAAGAGTTAGGAGCGAATAACTCTTCTTATTTCGGACAACTGAATGAGGTAGAGATCGTAGATGAGTATACTGTGAAATTTGTATTAGAAAGTCCTGTCGCTGCTCTTCCTGCATATTTAGGTTTTAATACGGAAATCCTTCCAAAACATATATTTGAAGGAGAAGACCCTTGGGATTTGACCTCTTTTAATAAAGAAAATCCTATAGGAACGGGTGCTTTCAAATTAAAAAATTATAATTCCGGGCAAAGTGTCGTTTTGGAAAGAAATGAGGATTACTACGGAGAAACTGCACTGCTGGATGAAGTGGAATATAAAGTACTTGGAGATGCTAATACGCATGTTGCCCAGATTTTGACTGGAGAATTATCGATTTTTGCTTTAGATGATTTAGCGGCTATTGAAAAAATAGAAAATGCCGATGGAGTAGATGTTTATGCCCGGGATACGACAAGATTTTTTTGGCTAATTTTAAATCAGGAAATAGAGAAATATCAGAATAAGGAAGTTAGACAAGCAATACTCCATGCGATTGACCGGCAAACTATTATTGATACCGTTTTAAAAGGCTATGCAACAATAGCTGATTCCGGCATTGCGCCAGCATTGCAGCAATATTATACAGAAGATGTTACCAGAATCGAGTATGATCCAGATCTAGCTAAAGAACTATTAAAGGAAGCCGGATGGGAGGATTCTGATGGAGATGGAATCTTAGATAAAGATGGAGAACCATTTACAATTGATTTCGAAATAGGAATTCAGGGCGATTTGGAAGCAGTCTCTCAAATGGTACAGCAATATTTGGAGGAAATAGGAATAAAAGTGAATTTAAATGCAATGGAATGGAATACAATGATTCAGCAGGTTGTAGTTGAGAGAGATTATGAGATGACTTTAAACTGGTGGAGATACCCTGCTGATCCTGATTTATCTGCTTATATGCACTCCAAAAATGTAAACGGGAATAATATACCTGGATATAAAAATGAGGAGTTAGATAAACTGCTGGATGCAGGCGCACAAACCAGTGATATAGAAGAACGGCAAGATATATATATTGAAGCACAGCAATTAATGGCTGAAGAGTTACCGTATTTATTTTTATGGTATCCACAAGAGGCTCAGGTACGCATTGACAAATTAAAAGGAGTTCCAGACTTATCTTTTGGAGATGCTCTTCATTATATTAATGAATGGTATTTAGAAGAATAAAATTATATATAGAAGTGCGCTGTAGGGCGCACTTCTATATATTCATAACGTCCCAATGTCAGGAGGGAGTTTTATTGCTGAAATTTCTAATAAATAGATTCGGACAAAGTATTATTTTATTATTAATTGTTACTGTTATTACATTTTTTCTTATTAATCTAGCTCCTGGTGGCCCATCAAGTACGATGAGAATGGATGCTTCTCCAGAGGAAAGACAGGCTATGGTAGAGAAGTTAGGATTGGACCAGCCTGTTATTGTCAGGTATGCAAGTTGGTTGAAAGGAGCATTTTCTGGCGATTTAGGCACTTCATTCACTTCTAATGAACCTGTTGTTCAAAGAATCGCAGAAAGACTGCCATATACTATTGAGCTGACATTTTTTACTATTATTATATCTATTATTATTGGTATTCCAGTTGGTATACTATCTGCAATAAAAAGAGGAAGTGTACCAGACCATATTATTAACTTTTTTAGCGTAGTCGGTCTCTCTGTTCCAGCTTTCTGGTTAGGGTTAATGTTGATTCTATTATTTTCAATCAATTTGGGCTGGCTGCCCTCTTCAGGAGTAGGTGCAAGAGGAACAGACTTTGATTTATGGGGATGGATTTCACATTTAATTATGCCGGTTCTCATCCTGACAACTACCATTTTACCGAATATAGTCAGATTTACCCGCTCCTCTATGCTGGAGGTTATTTCCCAAAACTATATCCGGACAATTCGTGCTAAGGGAGCCAAGGAATCGATTGTAATCTATATTCACGCTCTAAGAAATGCTTTAATTCCAATTATTACGATTATCGGTGTGTTAATTCCAAGACTTTTAAGTGGTGCTGTAATTACAGAAGCTATATTTGGCTGGACGGGTATTGGTACACTGATTCTAGAAGCTGCCAGAGGAAGAGATTATCCGCTGGTCATGGGCATTACAATTGTAATTACTATTGTTGTTATCTTATGTAATCTAATAGTAGATATTGTTTATTCACGTGTTGATCCAAGGGTGAAAAATGTATAAACAGGCAGGAGGCAGCAAGATGAATGCATCTACTAATATAAATGTTAAGAAAAAAGATATTCTTAAAAAAAGAAGCAGGAAAAATATTCTGCTTCAAAGATTAAGTAGAAATAAAATAGCTTATGTATCTCTTTGTTTTTTGATTTTAGTTCATATTATTGTTTTTATTGGTCCTCTTGTATGGAAAGTAAGTCCAACAGGATTACAGGATGCAGGTGCTTTGGCAAATTGGTCACTACAGCACCCAATGGGAACCGATGATTTAGGACGAGATGTGTTCTCAAGGATGCTATATGGTGGCAGAATTACTTTAATAGTAGGATTAGCTGCTATGCTATTTGCTTTACTGATTGGTACTATAATAGGAGCCTGCGCGGGCTTTTTCAGAGGATACGTTGAAACAGTCCTGATGAGATTTGCAGAGGCAATGATGGCTATTCCGAATTTCTTTTTTGTACTGGTAGCATTAACAGTACTAGGAACCAGCCCTGTTATGGTAGTTATTGTTATTGCATTATCAGGCTGGATGGAGATAGCGCGGGTAGTTTATGGAGAGACATTAAAATGGAAGGAATATGAATTTGTAGAAGCTGCAAATGCTTCAGGAGCTACTTCTATCAGGATTCTTACGAAGTACATTATTCCACAAATTATACCTTCTATTATCGTTTCAGGAACTTTAACCATTGCAGCGGCCATTTTAACTGAAAGTGCAATAAGTTATCTGGGAATGGGAATACAGCCACCTACACCAACCTGGGGAAATATGCTTCAGGATTCACAACAATATATTTGGACTGCACCTATTTTAGGTGTTTTACCCGGAGCAGCTATAACAATAGTAGTGTTAGCATATAACTTTTTAGGTGATGGGCTTAGGGATGCACTAGATCCAAGATTTGTGAAAAAATAAAAACGGAGTGAATAGATATGTATATAACCATTAATGATAATCAATTATATTATGAGGTTCATGGAAATGAAGAAGGGGAAACAATATTTTTTATACATGGGGCACCAGGGCTGAGTGACTGCCGGGGCGATATAAAATCTTTTTCTGCTTTGGGTGACAAGTATCGTTTAGTTTTTCTGGATATGAGAGGGTCTGGACGTTCTGAAAATAATCCGCCTTTTACGCATGAACAATGGACTGCTGATATAGAAGAATTAAGAAAGCATTTAGTTGGTGGACCAATAATTATATTAGGTGGTTCCTATGGCGGTTTTCTCACTCTTGAGTATGTATTAAGATACCCAGAAAATGTTACACATGTATTACTTAGAGACACCTCAGCAAATAATGAATTTGATCATTTATCAATTGATAAAGCCTTAGAGAGCAATTTACCGGGAATTACAGAAGACGGTATAAACAGGTTATTTAAGGGTGAAGTAGGATCAAACGAAGAATTAAAGGAGATGTTTGCTGCTATCCAGCCGTTATATACAGTAAAATATGATGAACAAGCAGTTCAACAAAGGCTAAATTCTATTTACTATCGTTATGAGACACATAATTTTGCTTTTAAATATAATAAACCAAAATTTAATCTTGTTCCCAGTCTTCAAAATATTAAAGTACCTACATTAGTAACTGTTGGCAGGCACGATTGGATTACTCCTGTTGAAAGCTCAGAATTAATTGCGAAGAATATCCCGAATGCGCAGCTGGTTATTTTTGAAAACAGCGGTCATTCTCCACAACAGGAAGAGAATAAAAAATTCATTCAGCTTATAAGAGATTTCCTTGTTTAGATATATAAATGTTAGATTATATAGAGACTCCCAAAAGTACATGCGCTATTAGTATGTACTTTTTACATGTTTGGAAAACACAAAACATTAAAGCAGCGTGTATAAGAATGCTATAGAGAATAGTATCTAACCGTATATCTGTTGACGATATGAAAACCTTATATTAATATATTCAATATACGAATATAAGGTGAGGGAGGTAATGATTTGGAAAGACATTTACTTATACCAGCTTTTCCTAAGACAGAGCTAAATGCAGTCAATTCCTTAGCAATAAATCTTTTTACAAATATTCAGCTGGTTGATTACTATTTAAATGGCTCTTCTAAGCAAAATGATTGGATAAGAAATTTTTCAGCTGATTTATCGGAAACTTCTAAAAAAGACTTGAAATTACTAAGAACGGTGTTTGCCCATAGCGTGATTTTAAGAGATTTTTATATTAAAAAGAATTCTGATTTAACCGGGAATTGGGATTTATTTATCCAGTGGTGGGAGCAGCTTGATGAGGCCGATATACTGGCGCTTGTTATCTATGGAATTAGAGAAACAATGGACTATTACCATAAATACATACCCCGTATGCTGGCTGTAGAAGAAGTGATGCAGGAGGTTCGTCTGGAAGAAGAGTCATTATTTCAAGACTCTGATATGCGCAGACAAGCTGTGAAAGCAGTATTACTTAGCTGGTCTGTTCCTATCGAAAAAATAAATAAAATAGCAGAGCATTACGATAATCTATCTTTTATTAAAGAAAGTATTATCAGATTGCTCAGAACATTTTGGAATTCAGGAGTAAACCAACAGTGGCAAAGTAACCAAAGAGCTCTGGTAACATGGGTTAGGCAGCACGAAACTTTGTTGAAAAAATCCTACCCTACAAACGGAGCAGCAATTTTTGAAATAACCGGCCTATATCCAGACACCAGTGAATTAGAGAAAATAAACAGAGCGGAATACCTAACCTTTATACCTTCCTCCAATCTGGAGAGATTACTGACTTTTACCCGGTTCGATAAGCATATTTATCTTATGTTTGATCCAAAAGTAGAAGCTGGTAGAAATAAAGAAAAGCTGTCAGGTTATTCTTCTGCTTTTGAAGGGTTAGGGGATATAACAAGGCTGCAAATCATTGATTTATTAGCTGAGAATAAAGAAATGTTCGCTCAACAGATTATCCAACAACTGAATTTGAAGCAAAGCACCGTTTCACGCCATTTAAACCAGCTGCAGCAAGCAAATCTAGTGACGGTACATCAGGAAGGAAATACAAAGTATTTTTCTATAAATGAAGATGAACTGAAAAAAGTAGCAGCGACCTTAAATTCATTTTTAAAGGTTTAGAAAGAGAGGGAGAAGGATGACAGCATTTCAAATCGAAAAGTTAAATACAATTGTTGTACCAGTAAAGCATTTAAATAGATCGATCGACTTTTATAAGAATGTATTACATTTAGAGCAGACATTTACCGACGAAAGTATGGCTTTCTTTTTGGTTAGAGCGTCTGAAGAAAAAACGACTATACTATTACATTTAATTGATGAGCCTGAACCGGTGGAAAAAGGAGTTGTTATTGAATTTCTGGTCAATGATGTTACTTCAGCTATTTCATCGATGAAAAGGAAACATACAGAAGTCATTCAAGAACCTGTTAATAAACACCTTGGGGTGTGAAAGAAGCAGTCATTTCTGATCCTGATGGATACAGAATTTGGATTGTAGAAAATTTAACCCATGTAAAATAGGGAGGAGTGATGATGGAAGTGAAAATTGAAAAAGCAGCTACAGAGCATGCAAAGGAAATTGCTGCGATTTGTTCCTCTGGATGGAGACAGACAGTAGCAGGGAAGTTCAGTCAGGATTATCAGGATAAGAATGTCACAAAATGGTATACTCCGGAACGCATTAAGCAGGATATAGAAATAGGCTCCTATACTCATACTGCCATTATTGATTCAAAGGTGGCAGGCGTCATTGGCGGTAAGGTCATGGACTCTGGTGTAAGCAGGCTTTTCGTATTATATGTTGATGAAAAATATCGGTATCAGGGAATAGGGAAACAATTATTAGAAATATTTACAAAGGAACACAAAGAGCAAGGCGCAACAGAGCAGTGGGTGTCTGTGCAGGACGATAATCAAAGGGGGATTCCATTCTATGAGGCAAGAGGATTTATGTTGCGTGAAAAAAGAAACGGGATGACGGATACTGGCGAAGCTTTTGTGAATTTGCAGTATTCAAGGAGCATTTAGTTTTATTCTTAACTTTCCGATCCAAGTAGTATTTTTCTTCCTTTATGCTTCGAATTTAATATGTAAAAATTGAATCTTTTGTAATATAGAAAAGAAAATCTATTTTTTTATGGTAAAATAAAGCTACCTTAAAGAAAGCAATTCAATAAGGAATATAATTGGAGGAGGCGTTTTATATGATAAATAAAAATAGAATGACAGTAAAACACAGAAAAGGGAGAACGCTTAACTAACCAGTTATATCGTGTTTCCCTAAATTGGAAGGGGAATAAATTTGAATCAAGTTCTATTAATTATTGATGCACAACAGGATTTAATGGATGGAAATCCTGAGAGGAGCGCAGTGTTTCAAAAAACACAGCTTATTTCTAATATTAATCTGGTAATTGAAAAAGCGGGAAAAGCATCTGTTCCAGTTGTATTTGTCAGAGATTTAGATGTTAATGAAGGTAAAGGAAGCGGGTTTGAAATTCATCAGGAAATTAATGTTCCGACAGCAGCAGAAATTTTTGATAAATCTGCTACAAATGCTTTTTACGGAACAGGTCTTGCAGAATATTTAAAGCTTCATCAAATAAAACATATTGTCATGATGGGCTGTGAAACACAGCATTGCGTAGACAGTGCTGTCCGAACAGCGACTATTAACGGATTTGACGTCACATTAGTCGGGGACGGCCACTCGACGCTGGGTAATGATGTCTTAAGCCAGCAGCAGATTATAAAGCATCATAACCATACACTTCATGGGCATTATAATGTAGATCATTTTTCAATTGTGAGAAATGCAACGGAAGATTTGTTTTGTCCAGCCCATGATACCTATAGGTAGATAATAGTAAAAGCAGTACAGTTTGTGCTGCTTTTACTATTGTAGAGATTGCTTTCTAAGGGTGATTATGTATTTAACAAAAATTATTTCTTAAGCATACGGTCTTAAATCTGACTTCCTGTTATATTCCATTTGTACTATAATAAATTTATTGGTTAAAAGAAAAATTTGGTAGATGTGGAGGAAAGTATGGATAAAAGAAGAATTATTATTTTTTTGGTATTATTTTTATTAATTGCAGGATGTAGTCCTCAAAAGAATCGGATACAACTGAACCATCATCCTCTAAAGCTTCCGATGAAAAGTCGGATACGAAAGAAGATGTGAAAGAAAAAGACTTAGGTGAAGAAGAAGAAAATCAATCATCGGAAGGCAGCAACCCATATCTGTTAACAATTAAGCTGCGGGCTCTTTATTCAGCTGGAGATTTTGAACAAGCTTTAGAACTAGTTGAAGAAGGCTTGCAGGAGTATCCTGAAGAGGCGGTGCTTTATAATGAAAAGGGTTATATACTTAATGAACTTGGAGATTTTGAAGGAGCCAGAGAAAATTTAGAAAAAGCAGTCGGTCTTGATGATCAGTTGGAAGAAGAATATAGTAATCTGGCTTTTGCTTTAATTGATTTGGAATAATATGAGGAGGAAATGGAAGCCGTAACAAAAGCTATAGAACTTAAACCAGATGCACCCGAACAATATGTAGCCTTGGGGAATGCACTTGTTATGCTGGATAGAGATGAAGAAGCTCTGGAATACTTTGACAAGGCGTTAGAAATTGATCCGAAATTAGACTACGCTTTATATGGTAAGGGAGGAGCCTTATTCTACCTGGAAGAATATGAGGAAAGTATTACTTATCTTGAAACGTATCTGGAATTGGAGCCAACAGATGTTGATGTGCTGGATGCACTTGTTTATGCTTATGAGATGACAGGCGATTATGAGGAAACTATAAAATATAACGACATTGTAATAGAAATTGATGAGGATGAAAATCTTATTTACAATATCGATTATAAGGGGATCCTTTTAACAGAAAACGGGCAATTGGATGAGGCTGAACAGCTTTACGAGAAAATGCTTGAGGAGCATCCTTTAGAGAAAGGTATAGCATACTATGGATTAAGTTTCATACATATCTATCGTGGAGAGATTGATGAAGGTTTAGATCAGCTGGAAGACGCAGCAGCAGAAGACCCGAACTTAATTGATTATGCAGCTTCTGACCCAATGTTTGAAGAAGTTTATGATAATGAAAGATTTATTGAACTGGTTGGAGCTGATGAGGATTCTTTTAATGGCCTATAAGTAAGAAAAGGGTAAAATGATTGCTATCTATTAAAATATCATTTTACCCTTTTCCCAGTTCAGGTTTCTTTAATAAATACTTCTCCTGGAGCGTTTTTTCTGCATCCCAGACAGTGTGAATTTCAAATGTGCCAGGTTTAAAAAATAAATCAAATCGAAGTTTGATATCTTTTTGCATCGGCAGATTTTTGGCTTCGTTAATATCAATCCAATGCAGTGTGCCTTCTGGAGGATTTTCCAATAATTCTCCTTTAAAATCCTTTGTCCAGTAGTTCATCATAATATAACGGTCTTTTGCAGCTGTATTAACAAATTCGGAAATCCCTTTAAAGACCAGGTTTGTTACTTCTAATCCAGTTTCTTCTTTTACTTCCCGGATGGCTCCGTCAACAAAACTCTCTGGGAAATCTACTTTTCCTCCTGGCGGGATAAACCCTTTGAAGTTATCATGCTGTCTATTCAGCAGTAGTACTTTATCTTTATGTTGAACCATTACAACAGTCCAGAATTTATATGTAATATCTTGTTGCATGATACACCTCCAATAGAATGTTTTTATGTATAATAAGCAATAGTAGCATTGCATAAAATGATTATCAATTAGAAAAATGAATTTTGAAGGAGGAAGAAATGATGATAGATATATTGTTGGTTCCTCATCATTTAAAGTATGCAAAACAAATTTCCACTTTATCCTCTCATCCTCAAGTCAAAAATGCACTCTGTCTTCTATGTGAGCATGTTACATGAAAAGGGACAATCGATTTTATTCATTTTATTGTCCAAGAAGAAAAAAAGAAAAAACAACTTTCGAGAGTAATACTAAATGAAAATAAAATAATAATAGGAGTTATAACACTAAAAGAAATCGATTTGAAAAAGAGAACAAGCCATATTGGAACATGGATAGGGTATCCGTACCGGGGTAAAGGTTATAATCAATTGGCGAAAGAAAAAATGTTATACAAGGCATTTACAGAATTAGATTTAGAATATGTATTTGCGGGAGCAAAGATATCAAATATCCGTTCTCAAAAAGCACAAGAAAGGATTCCGTATATAACAATTGATGTTAAAAGGGAGTTCCCTGAAGAACAGCGGAAATTGGAATCTCAAGTGCAAGAGGCATGTGTTTTGAATGTAATTGAAAAGAATATTTTTCTTGATTGGTATAATAATAGCAATTAACAATATGAATCACTGTTTTAAAGGAGCGGCTTATGTTAGATCAATACTTACAATATATAGAACAATTACCTGATTCCAGAGAATTAAGACGTGATGATCTGATTAATCCTGATTTTCTTATAGAAAAAGAAAATAATTTGCAAATGTATTATTCACCTCATAATGAATATATAAATTATCAAGCAAAGATTGTGATTGTTGGAATTGCTCCTGGGTGGACACAGATGAAGAGGGCATTTGAGACTTTTGTTGCTTTGAAAGCAGCAGGAAACCTGAATGTAGATCGAATTCTTGAAGAAGCGAAAAAGGAAGCAAGTTTTTCGGGTACAATGAGGTTGAATTTAATACATATGTTAGATGAAATCAAACTTCATGATGCCCTTGGATTGCCTGGTACATCATGCATATTTGAAGATAGCCGATCATTATTACATACAACATCAATGATTAAGCATCCGGTTTTTTACAAAGATAAAAATTATACTGGTCACCAACCTAAAATTAATAACAGCCCGCTTCTTTCTAAATATGCATATGATAGGTTTGTTGATGAAATTAATTCGTTACCTTCATCCTCACTATTAATTCCTTTAGGTAAAACAGTAGATTCCATTATAGATGAATTAAAGCAGGAGGAAAAAATTAATCAGGTTTGCCTGAAAGGTTTTCCTCATCCATCAGGAGCGAATGGACATAGAATGAAGGAATTTAATAAACAAAAAGATAACCTGAGCGAAATGATTGAATATTGGAAGTAGAATAAAGTGAGATGTAGTTATGATGCAATGTGGCTGTGATAAACTTGAATGGGTGAATACTTTATTATAAGAATTGAATAAAAAAAGTAGTTTTAGTTAATAGGAGGCTTAAATTATGACAAAAATAATTATAGACGATAGTATAATAAATGAAATACCTGTATTAAGTATATATCCAGAAAAAATAGTCAAAGCCCCATTAGTTTTTTATATTCATGGTTATGGTGCTGATAGAGAACAAGCATTAGACTATGGATATATGCTTGCTAAAAAAAGTTTTTATTATGTGAGTATAGATTGTAAAGACCATGGTAAGAGAAAAAAAGCCAATAAAAACAGTAAGTTTTCTTCCGTGTTCCCTCTGGATACTGGGTTGGATACATATGTCCATATGCATGAAATTATTGAGCAGGCAGGTATTGATATACAATATTTAATTGATTATTTTAAAAATAAGGAACAAATTGATGCTGATAGAATCGGAGTATCAGGGTTCTCCATGGGAGGATACGCTTCATTTTATGTAGCTGCAAATAATCCCGCTATTAAGGCTGCAGTGCCAGTGGCCGGTAAACCCGCTTTTGAGAAGGCATGGGAAGATAGCATTGCATCAACTGCTACTTATGAACAATGGAAGATACCGCTTCAAGACGTAAAAAGCGAAATAAAAGAACGTACGGAATTTTTCCGGAAGATAGATCCATTTGAAAAATTCAGTAATTTTTCCCCCAAGCCCTTATTAATTATTAATGGTGATCAAGACATGGATTCTATTTTTATCTACTCGTTGGAGCTTTATAAGAAGCTATTGCCACTTTACTCTGAACATCCAGATAAACTCCAGCTTAGTATGCCTTTTATTAACCACCAATTTGATTATAATATGAAACTAAAAGCAAGCAATTGGTTTAAAAAATATCTTGGTTAGTATTTGATTGAGGATACAAGCAAATTTAAATCTACAACACAATCGAGGAATTCATATGAACTTTAAATTGGACCGTTCAGCAAAATCTCCATTATATCAACAAATAGCAGCATATATCGAAAACGGAATTTCTACAGGTGAGTTTTCTCCGGACACTGCGTTGCCTTCAGAACGTCAGCTGGCGAAAGAACTACAGGTTAATCGTAGCACAGTAGTTGCCGCTTATGATGAGCTGCAATCGATAGGAATTGTTGAAAGAAGAAAAGGCAGCGGAACACATATCAGTACAGATATTTGGGGGATTTCCGATAAAAGAATCCCTAACTGGGGAAGGTATGTGGAGGATGGTTCGTTTCTTCCTAATTTGCCATTAGTTCAAAAAATACGGACAGAAACCCAAAATAATGACATGATAAATATGGCAAGCGGGGAATTAGCAGCTGACTTGTTCCCTGCAGAGCAGTTCCATTCTATTTTTAAAGAGAAGCCATTTACAGAGCATCTGGGCTATGATCACCCTCAAGGAAATATTAATTTGAGGGAAACCATTTCCAATCATCTCTATGCATATAAAAGAATCTCTAACGATGCAGAATCTATTCTGATCACATCCGGTGCGCAGCAGGCGCTTCACTTAATCGTACAATGTTTACTGAAGCCGGGAGATGCAGTAGCGATAGAGGACCCGTCTTATGCTTATTCATTGCCTTTATTTAAATCAGCAGGTTTACGTACCTATTTATTAAAAAGCGATGAACACGGAATCAACCCGGAGGATATAATTGAATTACATAAAAAGCACCGTATACGGATGGTATTTATCAATCCTGATTTTCAAAATCCGACTGGTGTGCAGATGCCGTTAAGCAGAAGAAAAAGAATATTAGAGATTTCATCTGATTATGGTATTCCTATTGTAGAGGATGACCCGTACAGTATTACGGCGTTTAATGGGAATGTAGCATCTTCTTTAAAGCGGATGGATAATAACGGAAATGTATTATATATCAGTTCCTTATCCAAAATTGTCGCCTCTGGATTACGGATCGGCTGGATTGTTGGTCCGGAAAAAGTAATCCAGCGTTTAGCTGATGCCAAACAGCAGATTGATTTCGGACACAGTATTTTTCCGCAGTGGGTGGCAAATGAATTTATTGGTTCTCCGCAATTTGATGAGCATATTCATAAGGTTAGACAGCAGCTGGAAGTACGCAGAAAACAATTATCAAAAGCGCTTATTCATTTTTTGGGAGATAAGGTGGAGTTTATCGAACCAAATGGCGGGATTCATTTATGGTGTAAACTGAAAGAACCTGTCGATGAATTTCAATTGCTGAATGAATCTATGAAAAGAGGACTTGCTTTTGTTCCCGGATCTATTTTTGGTGAGAGCAAAGGGTTCGTTCGTTTCACTTATGGCAGAAGTAATCCTTCAGATATTTGGAAGGGGATATCTAGACTTTCTGAAGCTCTTCAGCATTTGCATAAAAGTAACCCATCTATTAATAACTAAAGTGGATGGGTTATTTTTATGCGAATTGGATGGTATCATTATTCAAATATACGCTACAATGAAAGTTAGGATAAAATTGAAATTTATTAGCAAGTAACGCTGTCTTCTATTAAAGCAGGAAATGCAGCTTATTAGGGAGTTGGAATTTAGAAATGACATGGACCTTTGTATTAATCACGATAGCAGGAATTATAGTGAAATTTTTAACCAGCCCACCGAGTGCTTTGGTCGGATGGTTCTTAAATAAATTTGAGTTACATCCAAAAATTGATGTATCAAACAGTACTGTACTATTCGATGGAGAATACTTGGATGAAGACGAAAAAAGCAGATTTATAGATTCTTTTAATAAAGCTCAATTTTTAAACAAGAATCATATCTTTCCTGGCAAGGAAGAGTTATTTCTCCATCCTGAAACAAATATTACACCATATATTGTTCATTTTAAAAAGAAGAATAAAGAAATGACATTCCATGTTTTCAACTATGAAAATCATGTTGATGTAGTGAAACAATGGAAGAAAAAAATGGCTTCCTACACCCTTGATTCTGAGTATCTGCAAAGGAAGCTTTGACAGACAGCAAGCCGCGCAATGCCTGAGGCTGTGTGAATGAAGCTGTATGAACCATTTAATTTTTTGAAAGGTGGGGAAGGAAGCATGATGAACATCCTTATCATAGTGGTTATTGTTGTATGTATTCTTGCATTGATTGGAACGCTTCTTATCACAAGAATGCTTGATGACAATTACGAACGTAAGAAAAGCTTCTCAAGTCTCTCTTATATTTATTTTCTTGGTTTGCCTGCGATTATTTTAGCTTCGGTTCTTATATGGGTTTTTATCTAGTATCTTACTTAAAGTTTTAGATTGGATGTATACGCAGCAATAGAACTTCTATTATATAGGAAGTTCTATTGCTGTTTTTTGATTTTTAAATAAAATTATCCCGGTGCTGAAATAATAAAATCAATCTATCTAACAGTTGCTTATGTAAGTGATTATTCGCTATCATAAAGGAATAAACAGAATGAAAGTGAGAGGAATAAAAAATGCGTAAACTAAATATTGCTAACCTGGATACACCAATTAAAAAACTGGAAAAACTGAGCGATAAGCTGGGGAAAAATATCTTTATGAAGCGCGATGATTTTACGGGTATTGAAGTCTCAGGCAACAAAGTAAGAAAGCTGGAGTATATTATTGCCTATGCGCTGGATAATGGCTACGATACCATTATTACAACAGGTGCTATTCAATCAAATCATGCCCGGGCGACTGCTGCTGTCTGTGCGATGATGAATTTAGAGTGCCACCTGGTACTTAGAGGTGAAGTAAAAGAATATGAAGGAAATTTATTCCAGGATGATATGCTTGGAGCAAATGTAAATATTATTCCTCCCAGCGCATCAAGGGAAGATGCGATGGAGGAGCTGAAGCAAAAGCTGGAATCTCAAAAGAAAAAAGTATTGATTATTCCGGTTGGTGCATCAAATGCAATCGGGTCTTACGGTTATATTAATTGCTACAACGAAATTATAAAGCAGGAAGTAGAGATGGGTATTCATTTTGATTCTATCAACCTTGCAATCGGATCTGGCGGAACATATGCAGGACTCTGGTATGCAAATGAAGAAGCCGATACCAGAAAGAAAATCATTGGCTATTCTGTTGACCAGATAGCAGAAGTGTTCAAAGAAGATGTGATGAAAATTGTAATTGATCTGGAAGACACTGACCATCATTTTGATTCTATTTCCATTAATGACAGCTATATTGGACTTGGCTACGGTCAAGCAACAGATGAAGAACTGGCATTTTATATGGACGTTGCTAAAAGCGAGGGAATTATTCTTGACCCAGTTTATACAGGAAAAGCTTTTAAAGGATTAGTAACCGAAATAAAAAATGGGAATTATGATGATCAAGAAAATATTCTATTCATTCATACCGGAGGACAGCAAGGATATACAAAAGAGATGAGAGAGAGAATGAAGGATGTTTTAAGAAAGAATGACAGGGCGTAATTTTTATTTGCAGAAAGCTATGATAGTGCACGTATAAGCCTCCACTTAAAAAGACAAGGGGATATTGTGAAAACAGTATTTCTTTGTCTTTTTACATAAATGTGATGAAGACATTGTTACCTGGAAGATTCGGTGAATTACAGAGGTTATATCACTTGGTGTACAATAGAGAAAAGGATGTTGAAACGAACAGACAGAATATTTTGCAGGTCTTAAAGATGGGGGGAAATAAATTGAGAATTTGGAAAGAAAATAAACATTGCATTTTAATCAAAACACCTGAACTATTTGATTTTAAGACAAATTTAAATTATTTACGGAGAGACCCCAATGAATGCATGTATGAGATAGAAGAAGATAGAATTACACGTGTGATTGAAATAAATCATCTGCGTACGTTGGTACGTATAAGTGAAGCAGACAGTGAATATTTGGCTGTGGAGTTTTTAGCCGGGGGGAAGCTGGAATCAATGGAAGACAAGAAAGCAATAGTACGCTATGTTGAAGAGTGGTTTGATTTTGAAACCGATCTTATACCCTTTTATAAAATGGGAAGCAAGGATCCATTGCTTGAGCAGGCTATTGAAAGATTTTATGGCCTCAGAATTATAGGATTACACGATTTATTTGAAGCCCTGTGCTGGGGAATTTTGGGGCAACAGATTAATCTGACATTTGCGTATACGTTAAAACGTCAATTTGTTGAAAAATTTGGTGAGACCTTGGAATATGAAGGGAAAATTTATTGGATTTTCCCTTCATTTGATAAAATTTCTGGATTAAGTCCTGAAGATATGTCTGACATTAAAATGACAAAAAAGAAAAGGGAATATATTATCGGTATCGCTGAGCTGATGGCAAAGGGAGATTTGACAAAAGAAAAATTGCTGTATTTAGATGAGTTGAAGCAAGCCGAAAGAGAGTTGACCCAAATTAGGGGGATCGGTCCATGGACTGCTAATTATGTGTTAATGCGCTGTCTGCGCTATCCGGATGCTTTTCCTATTGATGATGCAGGGTTGATCAATGCTATTAAACTGGTCACGGAAATGGAGCGGAAACCAACAAAAGAAGAGATTAGAGAATTGACATCAGAATGGAAGAACTGGGAGTCCTATGCTACATTTTATTTATGGAGAATGTTGTATTAATTGTATTAAACAGTATAAGTTCATCGATCCGTAGAGCAGGAATAATTTAGATGCGTAAATTAAATCATGAAGGGGCAAATTTAGATGGGGAAAATAGTTCGACCTAAACCTTTCTTCTTAAAAGGCGGCGAAAGAGCTGTTTTGTTATTACATTCATTTACCAGCAGTACAGTCGATATGAAGAAACTGGGCAGATTTCTGAATCAGGAAAATTACACTTGCTTTGCACCATTATATAAAGGCCACGGATTATCTGCAGAACAATTAATTCTTACGGGTCCTGATGATTGGTGTGGAAGCGTCGAAGCAGGGTATCATTTTTTAAAGAATGAAGGCTATCAGAATATCGCTGTCATTGGAATATCGTTAGGCGGAATTTTAGCTTTAAATACAGGACAAAAATGGAACGTTAACGGTATTGTTACAATGTCAGCTCCATATCAAAGAGAGGTAAATGCATTAAAACGCCGTGTCCAAAGGTATGCGCGAACGTATAAACAACTGGAAGGAAAATCAGAACAGCAGATTTCTTATGAATTAAATAACTTAGAAGAGAATTCATTAAACAGTTTAATAAAATTTGAGAAACATATTGATTTAACCATGGAAGAGCTATCAAAAATTGATAAACCAATAAGTATTTATTATGGGGAACTGGATGAGCCTTTGTATAAAGAAAGTGCAGATTATATCTATCGAAATGTGTCTTCTAAAAATAAAATTTTGAAAAGATATTCCAATTCCAGACATATAATGCTGGCGGATAAGGATCAGGAACAAATTCAAGCTGATATTTTATCGTTTTTGAATAATTTACAATGGTGATTTATGATAGAAAACTATTAGTGGAATTCTCCTTTCTAAATAGAAAGTGGAAATAAATCTATCAAGAACAGACGAGCTAATTTTCCTGGTAAAGATTATATTATTTTTCCTTTTTTCTTAACATCTGCATCCAGACCTGCTCCAATCGCTACTCCAATACCTAAGCCAATCGGCAATCCTAATGAAAGATTATCGAATAATAGTCCAAAAATAAGACCTATGCTTAACCCCAAAGACATATAAATGCTCAAATAATAATCCTTTGAGACTAACTTATGCTCTTTCAGAAGATGAGAACTAATAGATTCAAGCTTCTGACTGTGCTGCTTAAAATCCGTTTTGGTAAGTTGATCAGTTTTATCTGCCAGTTCTGTTATATGTTTTTCTAAATCGATAAAATCCTGGTAACATTTTTCACATTCGGACGAAAGTATATTTAGTCTTTTTACCAGCCGGTTACATTTATCCAATTCAAGTTTTCTGGAAGTCTTCTCTCCTAGGCTGTTTCTTAAATCCTCAATCTTAGTGGTAAGCTTATCATCCCGTGGACTTACCATAATAGGTAACCTCCTTCTTATTTTGCATAAATTTTAAATAAGAAATCCTCAGATATTTTAAGCTGGCCTTTCGATTACAGAAGTACATTATTTTATATAATTATATTCAAAGGAAGTAAATGATGCAAATTTGTTTTAAAATTTTGATTATATATGAATTATAATTTTTTAATACAAGAAACAAGTGATAGAATAGATTTCATCTAGAGAAATTATTTTTTGAAAGAGAGATAAAATAAAGCATGTGGAAAGCTGGGGAAATGATTTAGAGCTTTTGATAAATATAAGTTAAAAAGGAGAGAAATCAATAATGTATGAAAAAATAGTAGAAGCAGCCAAACGGATAGAAGGTATTGCGCATAAAACGCCGGTTCTAACTTCCGCACTCCTGAATGAATTAACCGAAAATCAAATTTTTCTTAAATGTGAAAATTTCCAGCGGATGGGTGCATTTAAATTCCGTGGTGCTTATAATACGATCAGCTCCCTTTCTGAAGAAGAGAAGAGTAAGGGTGTCATTGCCTATTCTTCAGGGAATCATGCAATGGCCACTGCTTTGACCTGTAAAATACTTGATATACCTGCTACTGTCGTCATGCCAGAGGATGCTCCACAGGTAAAAACTGCAGCTGTCAGAGACTACGGTGCGACTATCGTAACTTATAATCGCCGGACAGAATCACGAGAGGAAATAGCTCAAGGAATGATAGATGAATTTGGCTATACGTTAATCCGGCCATTTGATGCAGAATCCATTATAGCTGGACAGGGGACAGTTGCTAAAGAGCTCATAGAAGAGGTGGGCGAACTGGATTATCTGCTGGTCCCTTGCGGTGGCGGTGGACTGTTAAGCGGTTGCGCAATTACCACAAAATATCTGTTACCTGAAAGTAAGGTGATCGGGGTTGAACCTGTGGTATCAGATGATGCCACAAGGTCATTCAGGGCAGGAGAATTACGATCCATTGCGAATCCAAACTCCATAGCTGACGGATTAAACTCACCTTCATTAGGAAAAATAACCTTTCCTTTCATTAAGGAAAATGTTGATGATTTTATAACCGTTTCCGAAGAGGAGATAAAAGCTGCCATGTACTTTCTTTGGACCCGGTTAAAAATTGTTGTTGAACCATCTGGAGCTGTCGCTTTAGCAGCATATAAGAAGCTTCCTGTTAAAGGGAAAAGAGTGGGTGTTGTTTTAAGCGGAGGAAATGTTGATGTCAGGAAGGCCGGAGATTTATTCAAAGATATTTGATTGCGAGGTGTGCTGGATGATTGATGCACATATTCATTTGGATTGGTATCAGACGGATGAGCAGCAGCTGTTAATGGATACGCTTAAAGTAGATGGAATGATAGCTGTTTCCAGTGATTTTGAGAGCTGTCAAAGGGTGTGGCAATTAGTACAAATATATCCGTTTGTTTATCCAGCTTTTGGATGGCATCCAGAACAGAATCTGCCATCTGTGCGGGAAATCGACAATATTATACAAACGATTGATCAAAGATTTCAAGATATTGCTGCTATTGGGGAAGTGGGACTTCCATATTATAAAAAGCGTAAAGAAGCATCACTGGATGTTACTCCTTATCACGCGATACTGGAACGATTCGTACAAGCTGCCAAAAAATATGATTTGCCAATCGTATTACATGCTGTGTATGAAGATGCAGCTGTTGTCTGTGATCTCCTTGAAAAATATGAGGTTAAAAAAGCTCATTTCCATTGGTTTAAAGGTGATAAAGCTACCATTGAACGTATGATAAACAATCAGTATATGATTTCTATAACACCTGATTGCTGGTATGAAGAAGAGACCCAGTCAATCATTAAACAATATCCGTTAGAGCTTGTCATGGCAGAAACAGACGGACCTTGGCGATTTGAAGGACCTTTTCAAAATCAGATGACACATCCAAATATGATTATGGAAGTTATAAAGAAAATAGCTGAAATAAAGCAGCTGTCTTTTGATAAAGTTCGACAACAGATTAGCGCTAATACGACTAATTTCTATCGCTTAAAACGATTTAATAATCTAAATATGCAAGGGTAAAATTGCATGCTGAAGAAAAGTGCGCTTTTCCTGCACTTTTCTTCAGCATGCTTTCATATTTAATTGAAATACGCTTCCAATCCTTCCACAATACCATTGGTCGCATTTTCCTGATAACTATCCGTTTGAACAAGCTTCTGTTCGTCTGGATTGCTGATGAAGCCAAGCTCAATTAATATAGCAGGGTGTTTATTTTCTTTCAACACTTGAAAACCTGCCTGTTTTGCCCCGCGGTCAATGAGATTAACATGATTCATTAGCGATGATTGAACGAAATTGGCAAGACTGCTAGCTTCGTTGTAAAAGGTTTCGATTCCACGTGCAGACTGATCTTTTGATGAATTATAGTGCAGGCTGATAAACGCGTCTGCATCTGTAGAATTACTAATCACAGCTCGTTGTCCTAAGGAAATATACGTATCATCTGTCCGGGTAAACGTTACAGAAGCCCCTTTATTATGCAATTTTTGTTCTAATCTTTTCGCTGAGATTAGTGTTAACGTTTTTTCATATATTTCTGATCCAATCGCACCTGGGTCTTTTCCACCGTGTCCCGGGTCAATAACAAAATGGTAACCGGCTAAAGGAGCTTCACTGCTTTGCTCTGCTTGAACCACTTGTTTTTCTTCCTGAGATTCGGCAGCATCAGTAGCTGTTTCCTCATCTTTTTGGTCAGATTCTGATTCTGCCTCTTCTATTTCGCTTTCTTCTGGTATTTGCTGTGAATCAGTCTTTTCCGTTTCCTCTGATACCTCAACATCTGTTGAGTCGTTCACTTCATCAAGTAAATATAATGCAATCCATACTTCTTCATCATTATAATAAGTCTGACCCCAGCCGTAAGATTCTTGAAAGATAGTAATCTGGCTGCCATTACTTAATGCAGTAATAATCGTTGCATTTTTATCAGGAGCACTGCGTAAATTTACAGCAGATGCGTTAATGCGGTACAATTTTCCATTTTCTATAGCTTTATTTGTTTCAGTGCTTGTTTCTGAAGCGGATACAGCTTCATTATTTTGTTCGTCTGTATCCTGCTGTTCTACTTCTTGATTTTCTTCCATATTATTTATGTCATTATTTACTTCTGTAAGCTGATTTAGAGCAACCCAAGCTGGTTCTCCGTTATAAAATGTTTTACCCCAGCCATATGAATCTTCAAAAATAGTGACCTTATAGTCTTTTTCTAATTCGCCAAGAACAGCTGCGTCTTTACCAGGCTCATTCATTAACTCTATTTTCTCAGAATCTACCTTATACGTTTTTCCATTGTCTGCATGAACTGTTGGTAAAAGAACAAATAGGCAGATAAGAAAAGCAATGCCTATCGTTATGTTGTACTTCATATTGGATATACCTCCAATTAATAGTTTGTTATATTGACAGGCTTGCCAATAAATTCTATTAATATACATTTCATGCAAATTTGTTAGAATTTTAGTTTTAGAGTTGGGAACTTTAATTGTACTGGCGAGGAGATTTCAAGAAAATAGTATATTGTTCATAATGAAGAACAGCAGGGGGATACGAAAAGAGAAGAATATATGAAGGAGGGTTAAATAAATATACTAATGAAGAGAATAGACTCTATTAATGATATAAAATTCGCATCTTGACAATGGAATATACAATACCATAACATATATTGTATTGTTTAAAAATTTTCCGTACCCTTTTCTATGATAAGGGATACGGTTAGTGGAAAAGAAGGTATTGGATGGAGGAAAATAGAGGTAAAGTAAAAAACATCGGGGGCAAGGAAGTAGTCTCCAATAAGAGAATGCTATATTTAATTGCTATTATTGTTATCGGATTTAATTTGAGACCGGCAATTACTTCCGTTGGACCGCTATTAGGAACGATCCGGGATCAGATTGGTCTGGAAAATTGGAGCGCAGGAACGATTACCAGTTTACCGCTGATAGCATTTGCCATTGTATCACCGCTTGCTCCGAAACTTGGCAGACGGCTGGAAAATGAAAAAGCTGTCTTGCTGGGTCTTATACTCCTGTTTGCCGGAATCGGGGTCAGGTCGATCCCGTATACGCCAACGTTATTTATTGGCACAGCCATTATTGGAGTTGGCATCGCAGTGATGAACGTCCTGCTGCCGGCAGTTATTAAGGAAAAATTCCCGAATAAAGTCGGCCGGATGACCAGTGTGTATTCTACATCTATGGCAATATTTGCAGCTACTGCTTCAGGGCTTTCTGTCCCGCTTGCAAAAGATGCAGGCCTGGGCTGGGAATTAGCCTTACTATCTTGGGCACTGCTGGCTGTAGTAGGAATAGTTATCTGGGTTTTTGTTGTCAGACAAAATCCTGTGCCTAAAGAGGAACAAGTACAGTTAAGCAGTAAACCCTTTGATGACAGCAGCCTATGGAAATCTCCATTAGCCTGGCAGGTCACCTTATTTATGGGTCTGCAATCATTTATATTCTATGTAATGGTGTCGTGGCTGCCGGAAATAATGCAAAGCTTTGGATTTTCTGTTTCAGCTGCCGGATGGATAATCGCTTATGTACAGTTTGTCGGATTGCCATCAACCTTCTTGGCACCGGTGTTGGCAGAAAAATTCTCCAATCAGCAGGGAATCGTGCTTGCAATTGGCGGTGGAGCAACAATTGGATTTATCGGTCTTTTAATCGGCGGGCCGCTGCCGTTAATTTTCGTCTGGGTAACACTGATTGGGGTTACTTTTGGTGGTGCCATCAGTCTGTCTCTGGCTATGCTTGGTATGCGTGCACGTAATGGACAGCAGGCAGGTGCTCTGTCTGGAATGGCACAATCTGTCGGATATATTTTTGCTGCCATCGGACCGTTATTTATCGGTTTGTTATTTGATATTACGCATGCCTGGAGCGCGCCGATTATGGCTATTATTGCAGTTTGTTTATTGATGACGATAGCAGGGCTGGGTGCTGGAAGGAATAAGTATGTGTGATTGACTGTTACTTCTCGGGATATGCCGAAAGCTATTTTCAAATATAGAATGAGTTTGTTATTACTATAATGAATCAAAAATGATGAAAAATACTTAACTTATATAACACCTCCATTTGTTTTATTTCAAAACAAATGGAGGTGTTTTTACTTTATAGCTTATATATTAAATCCCTGAAAAATGGAATATGAAGACTGGATTTGAAGTATCTAATTAAAAAACATTGAATTTACAGATGAGAAAGAAAGAGTAGACCTTGAAATTTTAAAACAGATTTTTTTGCTTTTAGTTGTAATTCGTTCAGTGAGATGATGTAGTGCAACCGAAATGTTGTATGTCAAACAATAACGTGCTACCATTTGGTTGCACATATAAGTTTATAAGGAGGGACAGTATGAATAACGATCGAATCGAACGGGAAATTTTTATTAAAGCTTCAGTTCATACCGTTTGGGAATTGGTTAGCCGCCCAGCATGGTGGGTAGGTGATAAACCTGGTCCTGACAGCGTAAAGGTCGAAGGTACAAGAATAGTAGCGGAGACAAGATTTGGTACATTCCCTGTATTAATTAAAGAAATAGATCCACCAAACTACCTTACATGTCAATGGGCAAGTTCTTTTCCAGGTGAGGAACCGCAAGAAGGAAATTCTACGCTAGTTGCATTTACATTGACTGAAAAGGAAGAGGGAACTTTGCTCCGTGTAGTGGAAAGTGGTTTCTCCAGCCTTGAAGTATCGGAGGAAGAACAGTCGAAGTTCTTGGATGGAAACGTAAATGGATGGGAGCAACAGATGGAAGTATTACGAAAGCGTGCAGAGAATTAATATGGAGTCAACATCTCAGGACAATTACGAAAATATTTTGATTGCATTAGCAGACCCTACTCGGCGTCGATTGCTTCATCTCATTGCTGAAAAAGGACAAGCAAGTGCGACTGCATTATCAAAGATGGTGATTGTATCTCGTCAGGCGGTAGTGAAACATCTTAGTATTCTTAGTGAAGCTGAGCTTGTTACATCCAATCGTGTCGGGAGAGAGGTACGATATACCGTATGTCCCGATCAACTTTCATCAGCGGCAGAGTGGATAGCAGATCTGGCAGCTGATTGGAATAAACGATTACAATGGATTAAGGAGTCAGCGGAATCCACTGATAAATCTGGTTTAACTTAATTCAGTATTGTAATTTAAGGATATGGAAGACAATGAATGGTCTCTAGTTGAATGGTTTGCAGAAAATTTGATAATAAAGATGCAGATTTTAATAGGTTAAGGGATAATGTGTAACAGCAATATCCCTTTTTTATTTTTATTATTCATCTCAGGAATATAGCTGATTCAACAACACATTATTTTAACATCAAAATAATGTGTTAAACTTTATGAAATACTTGTAAAAAATTTCTGTAATAAAATTAAATAGCAAACAGTCATGCATAGCTGGTAATCAGAGAAATTGCATAGGAGGATACACGTTATGAACAATAAAATCTTAATCGTAGAAGATGATCTATCCGTAAGCGAAATGATTAAAGATTACTTAGAAAAAGAGGGCTATGAGGTAACAGCTGCCTTTGAAGGGGAAGAGGGAATGCAAAAATTTCAAAACGATGCATTTGATTTAATCATTCTCGATATTATGATGCCTAAATTAAATGGTATCGAAGTAATGAAGCAAATTAGAAGAGACAGCTCTGTGCCAATACTTATTGTTTCTGCTAAGGACACTGATGTAGAGAAGGTTTTAGGCCTTGAGCTTGGTGCAGATGATTACATAGCAAAGCCATTTGCCATGATAGAACTTTCCGCCAGGGTGAAATCAGCGCTGCGGCGTGCAACCAGTTATTCGGAAGCGAAAAAAGAAGTGAATGTGATTCATTATAAAGCTTTAACAGTTGATATTAATAATTATTCTGTACAAAAAAATGGGAAGGAAATTAAACTGACATCAAAGGAATTTGATATCTTAAAATTATTTCTCAAGCATCCCAATAACGTTTTTACAAAGGCCCAAATATATACAACAGTCTGGAATAACGATTACTTTGGTGATGAGAATGTGATCAATGTTCATATTAGAAGGTTGAGAGAGAAAATAGAGGACAACCCGGCAGAGCCTGATTATATTAGAACTATTTGGGGGATTGGCTATAAGCTGGGTGAATAATTGCCCCAGTTGAAAATAATTAAAGGGGACAGATAAGTATGATTTATTCCTTCATTGTGATCATATTGATTTTAACAGGCATAATCATTTTTCAATATAGATTAAAGGCAGCAAGAGATAAACAAATAAAATATATGTATGAAAAATTAGATAGGATTATTACTGAAAGAACAAGTGAGAACCTTCTCGTTTTTACCGATGATAAGGAGCTTATTCATCTATTGATGGGTATTAATAATCTATTAAACCATAACCAGAAAATATTGGCTGATTATACGAAAAAAGAAGAATCTATCCGGAAAATGATTTCAAATATATCACATGATTTGAAAACCCCGCTGACGGTTATTGTAGGCTATTTAGAAATCATTCAATCGAATAAATCCATTCAAAATGAGCTGGAAAAAGAAGTTAATAAGGCGCATGAAAAGTCAGTAGAGTTGCTAACATTAATCAATACTTTTTTTGATCTGGCAAAATTGGAATCCGGTGATAAGGAGATGCCGCTTGAAAAGACAAATATTAACGAGGCATGCAGGAAGAGTATTTTAGAATTCTATGAAATATTAACTAATCAAGGCTTAGATGTTTCCATTGAAATTCCAGATGAAAATATCTATGCAGCAGGAAATCAAGAGGCTCTAGACAGGGTACTCAGGAACCTGATATCTAATGCCATCACATATGGAAATGACGGTGGTGTTGTCGGCTTAACCTTAAAGCAGGACGACTCATTCGTTTATATCGAGGTCTGGGATAAAGGGAAGGGCATTGACGAGATGAATAAAGAAAGCGTTTTTCAAAGGCTCTATACGCTTGAGGACTCGCGAAATAAACTGTATCAGGGAAGTGGACTGGGTCTTACTATCACGAAAAGATTAGTAGAAAGTATGGAAGGCGATATATCATTATCCAGCAAACCCTATGAGAAAACAGTCTTTACCGTGAAATTAAAGAAATTGGCTTCCTAAACGGGCTAAAAGCCGCTCCTGCCCTACGCTTTGCAAACTTAAGAAATTCGTAAGACTTCGTTAAGAAAAAAGATAATTTTAACGTTTACCATTAGTAGTATAGAAATTTTGCAAAGCAGAGGAGGACATATTGTGGAATATATTTTAAGAACACATGATTTAGGAAAATCTTTCAATGGAGACAATGTTGTTTCCGGTATCAATATGAACGTCGAGAAGGGAGAAATCTATGGGTTATTGGGCCCGAATGGTGCCGGAAAAAGCACAGTCATGAAGATGATTTTGAATCTATTAAAACCAAGCCAGGGCGCCATCGAAATTTTTAATGAAACGATGACAGATACTCCTTATGAATTATTTAAAAGAATGAATGCGATTATCGAATATCCTATTTTTTATGAGAAGCTTACTGCAGAGGATAATCTGGATATGCATTGTGAGTATATGGGTTATCACAATAAGCAGGATATCAAAGCAGCGTTAGAACTTGTAAATCTGAAGAACATTACGAACAAAGCAGTTAAAAATTTCTCGCTGGGGATGAAGCAGCGGCTCGGGATTGCCAGAGCAATTATTACGAAGCCAGAGCTGCTGATATTGGATGAGCCCGTTAATGGACTGGATCCAGTCGGAATAATAGAAATTAGAAATCTACTTGAAATGCTGAACAAAGAATATGGGATAACCATCCTGATTTCAAGTCATATTTTAGCGGAAATAGAGCAAATCGCTGACACAATAGGCGTCATGAATAATGGACACTTAGTAGAAGAGGTTTCCATGGATTCGATTAGAGAAAATAATGCGGAGTATATTGAAATAGAAACCGCTGATGCTCAGAAAGTAGTATATATTATTGACTCAGAGTTAAATATAAAAAATTTCAAAGTGCTTGATGCGAACAAAATAAGAATATACGAAACAGGAATGTCGCAAAACCAAATATATAAAAAGTTAATGGAAAATGATATTTCTATTACATCGATCAATACAAAATCGGCTTCATTGGAGGACTATTTCTTGTCCTTAATCGGAGGCGGGAAAAATGCTTAAATTAATCCATTTAGAAATTAGAAAAGTTAATTTCTGGCGTTATGTCCTTGGCGCTTTAGCAGCCTGTTTCGTCCTTGCCGGAATGTTATTCTATGCGGTCTATGCGGATAGAAATGAGATTGCCAACACCATTTCAGATTTTTTCTTCGTGGTTGACAGCCCAAGAATGATTTTTATTGTATTTGCAGGAGTATTAATTTCGAGGCTGGTTATTGAAGAATACAATGATAAAACAATCTCTTTGATGTTTACGTATCCAATCAGCAGAAAAAAGATTATTATCTCTAAATTATTGATTATTATATGCTCTACCTTTTTCTTCATACATGTATCAAGAATCATTGTAGCAGCTGTCCTATACATGTTAAATAACAGCTTGCATTTTACTGATGGAGGCGTAACAATTCATATGATAATGGAGTATTTTAGAAATACAATTATCTATGATTTGTCATTCAGCGGTATCAGCTTAGTTCCTTTATTTTTTGGGATGATCAAAAAATCTGTTAGAACGACTATCATCACGTCTATTATTATTGCAGTTTTTTCGGAATAAGTAATGAGGAACTGTCGGACGTATCAATGAGTTCTTTCATCGTCAGATCGTTGATATTTGCTGTTATTGGCGTAGCTGCTTCGTATTTTTCGATAAGAAATATTGTGCAGAAAGATGTCCTTTAATTCTAATTAAAAAAATGGGTAAACCAAAATCCATAAGAATGAAGCAATATCATTTTTAATACCAATCAATATAAAGAGAGGTGAGAGAAATGCTTAAGTTAATGAGTTTGGAGATGAGAAAAGTTAATTTTGGCCGATATATAAATAGCTCTATGGCAGCTTGCTTTGCAGTCACCGGATTTCTATTTTTCATGTTATATGTCGACAGAGATTTGTATACTGCCAGCAGTACAGATTTCTTCTTCCTGGTTGATAGTATTACAAGAATGGTTTTTATTGTATTTTCAGGTGTGTTAATTTCAAGATTAGTTATTGAAGAATACAATGATAAAACAATCACTTTGAAGTTTACGTATCCAATCAGCAGAAAAAAATTAATTAGCTCAAAGCTATTGATTATTATATGCTTTACCTTTTTCTCGATTCTCCTGTCACGAATTTTTGCAACAGTTGTTTTAACGATGCTAGATAACAGCTTGAATTTCATCGAGGGAGACATAAAATTTCAAATGATTATAGAACATTTTAGAAATACAATTCTCTATGACTTTTCTGCCAGTGGTATCAGCTTAGTCCCTCTATTTTTGGGGATGCTTAAAAAGTCGGTTAGAACGACGATTATTACATCGATTATAATTGCTGCTTTTTTCGGTGCAAGCAATGAAGACCTGTCGATAGGTTCCTTTATCGTAATACCATTGACACTTACCATCATTGGTGTGGTTGCTTCGTACTTCTCGATAAGAAATATCGAACACAAGGATGTATTTTAAAGATAAGATGAAAATTTGAAAGAAGATACTCGCTGAAAAAAACAGAAAAATCAAAAAATAGGAGTTTGTAGTGATGAGACAAGAACATATTTATCTTTTATTCACAAATACGGGTACATTGCTTACAAAAGCTATTAGATTATACACAAAAGCAGAATACAATCATGTTTCATTAGCTCTGGATTTGGAATTAAATGAAGTATACAGCTTTGGCAGGAAGCATTTTCGTAATCCATTTTGGGGCGGATTTGTGAAGGAAAGAACAGAAGAGGGACTTTTTCAGAATGCGGACTGCTTGATTTATGCTTATGCTATTGATCCAAAACAAAGTAAGAAATTGAAGAGAGCACTAGCATTTTTTAAGAGCAGACAAAACTCCTATCACTATAACTTCTTAGGGCTGTTTGGAGTGATTCTGAACAAGCCTATTCAAAGATCAAATGCCTACTTCTGCTCTCAATTTGTGGCTTCTCTTTTAATGGAAGCTGAGATTACTTCTTTTAATAAACCGCCAGAGCTAATAACACCCCAGGATATTCAGCAGATACCCGGATTAATTTCTGTTTACCGAGGAAAAATACAAGATGCTGTTTAACTGGATTACTAAACATATTATACAATAAAAATCTCAATTACAGATGTTTTATGTGCAAGGAGGAATATGTTTGAAAAGATTAGGTTTATTATTTTTAATGCTGATTGTCTCTATCGTAACATTATTTGTCACTGCTTATTATCAAAGAGACATGAATACACTTTCATTAAATGATCCACAAGTCATTCAGGCAAGTATCATCGTTATGGTTATTTTGTTTATTCCTCCAGTTTTATTATCTTTTTTTAATCATAAATTCTGGAGATTTCTGTCAGCCATATATCAATCCATGTTTTTCTTAGGGTTTATCATTCTTGTACCGACAGGCGTATTTAGTTTCAATGCTGTGTTTATAAGTATCGTTTCATTAGTCGGTGCAGTAATCAGTATTTGGAGTATTTTTATTACTTTGCCGGAAAGTTTTTTTGAGGAAAGTTAGCTGGATTAGATGTAAGTGATAAGAAGCTTCCATAAGTTAGGGGAATAAGAGATTGGAAAGCCGTTTGACTTTTAATGAAATACTGAATACAATGTGAGTGTATTGATAAATTAATTAAAGGAGGATTATTAAAAAATGCCACATTCGATCAGACTTCGTTTCCCAACTTTGAATCAGTAATTAAATACATTCAAAGGCTCTGCCTGTATATGCAGAGTAAACGGGATAAGTCTGTTCTTTTTTAATAATCTTCATTTCATATTAGAATCACATATAATTTGCTTTGAATGGCAAATTATATGTGGTTTCTTCCGTACTATCTTTGGACAATGGACAGGGTAGTAAATAATATGTAATGTCTGGAAAGGCGGATTGTTCTGCCTTTCTTTATTTATGTCTAAATTACCTTCTAATGTTATAAAAATGAAGGGTTATTTCTAATAGCTCATAATTACATGAGGATGGGTCTTCTCCCTTTACTTTAAATCACAGGCAGATTGTCCGTGATTTTTTATTTTAGAAAGGAAGAGAAGATATGGCTAAAAAATTTCATAAATATAATACGAAATCTCCCAATTTTTCCGGGCAGCATTTAATTCATAATAAAAAACTGCTTCATGAAATTGTTGACAGAGCAAATATAAGTAAGAAGGACACTGTTTTAGAATTAGGAGCTGGAAAGGGGGCTTTAACAACTGTATTAAATCAACAGGCGGGCAAAGTCCTAGCAGTAGAATATGATACCAATTTTATAGATATTTTAAAACGAAAAACAGCAGAAAATCCAGTTACTAAAATTATTCATCAGGATATTATGAAAATACATTTACCAAAAGAAAAATTTGTTGTCGTTTCAAATATTCCTTATGCTATTACAACACCCATTATGAAAATGCTTTTAAATAAGCCTGCAAACGGTTTTCAAAAAGGAGTTATTATTATGGAGATGGGAGCAGCTAAACGTTTTACTTCACAGTTTGTCAAAGATGATTATGTGCTGGCGTGGAGAATGTGGTTTGATATATGTTACATCAGGAAAATATCCAGAAATAACTTTTCACCGCCTCCAAAAGTTGATTCCGCAATGATTACAATAACCAGAAAAAAAGAGCCTATTATACCGAAGAAGGATTATTTCATTTTTCTTGGATTGGTACAGTATAGTCTAAAACAACCTGAAGCAGCTATTGGTAAGGCGTTTAAAAGGATTTTTACACCTGCACAATTAAAATATGTAAGAAGAAATCTGA
This sequence comes from Oceanobacillus sp. FSL W8-0428, assembly GCF_038004405.1. NCBI lineage: Bacteria > Bacillati > Bacillota > Bacilli > Caryophanales > Bacillaceae > Oceanobacillus > Oceanobacillus sp. FSL W8-0428. The sequence goes on along the minus strand of NZ_JBBORB010000001.1, from coordinate 4,015,286 downwards.
GAGTTACGAATGACACTCCAATTGGATTATTGACAGAGGTTCAATGGGGGATAGTTTTCAATACGATGATTAAATATGTGCAGCGACCGTTATGGCCCAGAGTAAAGAAATAGTAAAGTCCAAAAGTATAAAAAATATATCTAACCAATATTTTTTTATCTTAAGGAAGGACGCAAGTATGGATAAATCTTGCGTCCTTTCTTATTTTTATATTGCAGCTTCGATAATTTAAGAAATAACTTCTGATATAGCTACTGAAAAAGCTCTTATTCATTATCTTCTGTATCCGGCACTGTATCCGCCAATTTACGAAATGCTTCATTTAAGGTAACCATACGTTTTTCTACCTTTTTAATCGCTGCATCTAATGTAAATCCCTCTTCAATCATTTCCTGAATAAGCAGCATTTTTTTCACATTTAAATAATTGTACCTTCGTGTTGACCCCTCTGTATTGGTTTCAGATTGTATGGCTCCTTTTTCTTCCCAATAGCGAATTTTACGAGTTGGAATACCTGTGATTTCGGATACTTCGCCAATTCCAACTACTAATTTTTTTAATAAATCAAAGTCCAATAGGGCATTCAACTTTTGTGCGTCCTCATTCATTTCTTATTCTCCTAACTCCACTTAGATTTTTGCTAGCGCTGCATATCCCGCTAATAAAACAACAGGCTTTTTTAATTAAAAGATATATTACTATGCAGCTATCTTTGCAGGGGGTAAATATACTATTTAAGGTTTCATTTTATATAATTTCATGCTTGTAACTATTTTACAATAAAAGTAGGTAGTCTACAAATTATCTCTTGACTTACCATTGTAACTAAATTACAATTTGTATAAATAAGTTACAAATAAAGAAAATAAGTTTCGTGAAGGGGATTAGTCATGGATTTTAGTAATGAAAATAGTAACTCACAGCCGAAGTATTCCTTATTAACAGCTATTTTGTTCTGGTGCGGGTTAGTGATAGTAGCAAGTAATTATTTAACCATTCCGTTAATGTCGATATTCAGTGAGGATTTTCACACTAGTATGGCAAATACAGCCTGGACGGGCAGCGCCTTTTCTCTATGCTATGCGATAGGGTGTTTATTTACCGGCCCCTTATCTGATCGTTATGGCAGAAAGCAGGTTATGTTAACAGGCTTAGTTATACTGACGATGGTGACTTTTATACTGCCGATTTTCAGTTCTTTAGCATGGGTCATTGCCTGGCGTTCTTTTCAAGGGTTTGCTGCAGCGAGTTTTGCGCCGGTGGCTATTGCTTATGTAGTAGATAAATTTCCTCTGGAAAAAAGAGTGACTGCCATTGGTTTTATCAGCTCCAGCTTTTTAATCTCTGCCATTGTCGGTCAAATATTCAGCAGTTATATTAGCGAGCAATTTAAATGGCAAAGTGTTTTTTATTACTTTGGAGGGATTTATTTCCTAACGGCTGTATTGGTTCTGATTTTGCTTCCAAAGACAGCTGCCAGGCAAGAAAATACTAACCTGAAGTTCATGTTTACCCAGTTTTTTCGATTATTAACGGATAAGCGTTTGGTTCAGGTATATAGTATCGCTGTGACTTTGTTACTTACTTTCGTGGCATTCTATACTATTCTCGGCGAGTACTTGACGAATGAATTTGGAATGAGTGCTGACGGTATTCTTTATATCAGGATAATCGGCATCATTGGCATGTTATTTGCTCCATTTGCAGGAAAGCTGACCAGCCAATTTGGATTAATGGCCGTTTTACGGGCAGCACTTATTATTGCAGTTCTAGGCTCATTAATCATTGGAATTAACTCCAACTCAGTATTTTTAGTATTCATGAGTATTATCTTTGTGGCTGGAATTGCATTGACTGTTCCAACGCTTATCTCTTTAATCGGCCAGCTTGGCGGGAAAAATCATGGAGCAGCGGTTTCACTTTACACGTTTATTTTATTTGTCGGCGCAAGTCTCGGTCCGATGATTGCAGTGCTATTATTACAGGTTGCAAATTACGGGATGGCTTTTGTATGCCTGGCGATACTGCTTGGAATCAGCTTGATCATATCGTTTTGTATAAAAAATGATTAATCTTAATTTGAAAAGGGTGAGTTAATTCTATTTATCATGTAATTTAAAGTGTTTTAAACCATAAAAATTCTATTGAGGAGTGAAGCGTTGATGACAAATGTACTTATTTTAGGTGCCACCGGACGTACAGGTGTCTCTGTCTTACAGCAATTATCAGAATATGAGCATATTCAGGTTATTGCAGCATTACGACAGGCTGAGGATATTTCAAGGCTTCCGAAAACAACATATCCTTTTCAAACTAAGGTTGTGGATATAAATGTTATCTCCAGTTTAAGCCGCGCTGCAAATGAAGCAGATGTAATTATTAATGCGATTCGTATGCGTGGAGATATTCAGGCAACTGCATTGGTTGACCTTGACAAACGAATTAGAAAAGCAGCTGCCGGCAGAAAGAATCCAATGATTGTTACGGTAGGAGGGGCAGGGAGTCTGAAAATGGGGAATGGAAAACGATTTTGGCAGGATATTGCTTTTCCGGGACGCACCTTACCCAGAGGAAGAGCTCATGCAAAGTTATATGATTATTTAACGGAACTGCCTTCATTTGAATCATGGGCTTACTTAATTCCGCTGCCTGCTTATCTTCCTGATGGATTGCGTACTGGAGCTTATAAAAGGTGGGAAGTTCAGAACAATAAGATGGATTTTTTAAAGAAAAGTATCAGCTATGAGGATTTTGCAACTGCTGTATGTGATGCGGTAAAAGAGAGGTGGGAAGGGATATACCTTATTGCCGATGACGAGTAAAAATTAAAAATCTGCAAAACACCAGGTTCAATATTGAGCCCGGTGCTTTGTTTTCGAAAGAGTAATGGCAATTACTAAAAGAATAACCATCAAGAAACTGACAACATAGATGCCGTTTATAATCCCAAAATAATTAATAGAAATTGTTGCTAAAATAATCCCGATCATACTGCCAAATTGCCTGAAGATGTTAAGAAAAGAAGATATTTCATTATGATATTCAGGATTTGTATCCTGATAGATAGCATTGGTAACCAAAGGAGCTACCATTCCGCTGAAGCCTAAAAAGACATAGCCGATACTTAATAAATAATAATAGTCACGATACAGCATGGATATACAAACTAAAATCAGGCCAATAATCATTGAAATTAAAGAATATCTTTGCCCCTTATACAATCCGAACTTCTCACTGATTTTAGGTGATAAAAAAGTGGTCAGTAACATGGCTGACAATGTAAAAGGCAAGAATAAAACTCCTGTAAGTGTTGAGTTATAGCCTAATTGATTTTGATATAAAATAGATAATGCCAGCATAAATCCATAACAGCACAGATTGTAGCTGAAAACACTTAAAAGAGACGAAATCGATTGGATATTAAATAAATCAGCAGGCAGAATATGCAGTTTATCTTTTCTGATTTGATGAATAAACCTAAAAACAATAGCAATAAATAATAGACTAATCAAAATTGTGTAGGCAACTGAAAAAATATCTATAAAACTTAAAAACAGAACAAAAGCCAGAAGACCAATTATAAAATAGATTTGTTCCTTGAAATGAAATTGAGTCTGTTCTTTAGCATTATTCGGTAAAGTGTAGATTCCAAATAAAATAATGATGATAACAAAAGGAATATTAATAAAAAAGACACTGCGGTAACCGAAAGTATAACTCAATAATCCCCCGATAATCGGAGAAAAAGCAAAGGCGATGCCGGATGTTCCTGACCATATAGCAAAAGCAGCTGCCTTTTTCTTCACGTCCGGAAAGAGCTGATTTAATAATAAAGTAGCAACAGGGGAAAAGAGTGCAGCCCCAACCCCTTGTACAATCCTTCCAGCAATTAGCCAGAAATAGTTGTTAGCAAACCCGGCAAAAATAGAGCCAGCTAAAAAGACAGAAATTCCTAATAAAAAGGCATTTTTACTGCCTATCCTTTTTGCGAATGTTGATAACAAGAGTAGCAATCCTGCAAATGTAAGGATATAGCTGTTAGAAACCCAAGCCATAGCTGTGTAATCGATATGTAGTTTATTTTTGATTACGGGCATAACAACGTTCAAAATGTTTGTATCTAAAATGATTAGAAAACTTCCCAAACATATGCTGATTAAACTCACTGCTTCTCTTTTGGTAAACGAATAATATTTCATTACAATCCCTCATTTCAAATATTTTTGAAACAATATTGATTTTAATTCAAAAATATTTGAAATGTCAAGTTAAACTGTTATAATAAAAATATGAAAACATATCGAATCAATGACATTTTTAAAGTATTACAGGATGAGACAAGGATTAAAATAATTGAAATCATACAGAAGAGAAAGGAGGAAAGAATGTATCTGCCCGCTACAAATTTGGCGGAAAACAGCTTCTGTCCACAGGATATATTAAGAATATTAAATAATGAAGAAGCAGCTATTTCAAACACAAAGCTTTCTTATCATTTAAAAGAAATGCGAAATGCAAATATACTAAATTTGGAGAGAGAGGGGAAACGTTATTTTTATTCTGTTAACCATGATACGTTAAATGATATGGTAGATTGGGTCCGTTCTATCCAGCAGAATTAAGCTTATTTAGAATAATTACCATAAGGCAGTAATAAAATATTAGTTTTATATGAAAAAGAAAGGAGTGCTTCCGTGAAAAAGCAGCACTCCTTATCCATCTAATCCACTAATTTTAATCGGAATTGACGTTGTATTCTTTACATGAAACCTTTAGATTATTTCTGTTTCACTCTGTGCTTTCTTCCGTACACTATTAAAATAATAGAAAAGATAACCCCTGCAGCTGTAATGACTGCACCTGTCAGATTAACAATAGCCATTCCAAAGCCTGTACGGATTGTTTCTCCGCCCAGATAAGCACCGACAGCATTAGCTAGATTAAAAGCAGAAATATTGGCCGCTGCTGCCAGGGTAGGGGCTTCTTTAGCAGTTTGGACAATTTTTGTCTGCAGTAATGGCACGGTCGCAAAAGCTGTAAATCCAAATAGAAAAACAGTAATTGAAGAAAGTATTTTATCATGAACTGTCCAAGTGAAAAGCGCTAGAATGACAGTTAACAGTACTAAGGTGATACTTAGTGTCGGCATTAACAATCGATTAGCAAATTTTCCTGCTACAACCGTTCCCAGAAATGACCCTATACCGAATAGAGACAGAAGTATTGTAATGGCTTCTGCGGAAAAACCTGCAAATGTTTCCAACTGTGGCGCAATATACGTGTAGGAAGCGAAGATACCGCCATATCCAAAGACAGTAATTAATAGAACAAGAATAATTTGCGGATTTTTAAAAGCTCCTAATTCATATTTCAAAGATTGATACTGAAATTTAATTCGGCTTGGAATATGTAGAATCAGCATTATTACTGCCGCAATACCAAGGAAAGTCACTATCCAAAAAGTTGTCTGCCATCCCCATGTATGACCCACAAACGTACCAAATGGCACACCTAGAACAGTGGAAAGGGTTAAGCCGGCAGCAACAGCTGCAATCGCAGAACCCTGTTTGTCCTGTGGTGCTGTCTTGCTGGCCACAACAGTTGCAACTGCAAAAAAGGTTCCGTGAATCAGAGAGGATAAAATTCTGGCAATCATCAACAATTCAAAATTGAAGGATACTGCAGCCAGTACATTACTTAGAATAAAAAATATCATTAAGCCGACCAGCAGCTTTTTTCTGGAGCTTTGGCTGGTCATTGCTGTTATTAATGGACTGCCAAGAGCTACTCCGAGGGCATAGCCAGTTACCAGCAGTCCTGCTGTTGGAATGGTAATACTTAAATCTGTTGCAATAACTGGCAGAATCCCCATAATTACATATTCTGATGTGCCAATTGTAAATACGCTGATAAACAGCGCTGTTAATATCCATATATTATTCGGTTTTGTCATGTGCTTTACTCCCATTCGTTGAAACTCTTAATTCCTCTACTTTTTCAATTCTGTTTTGCAAGCGTGATTTTACTTCTTTTAATGTGTTGATTTGACGCTCTACATCCAGTAATTTATTTTGATAGAGCTCCATTACCTCATCACATATTAATTGTTCGTAAGGAAAAACAAATGGATCACAGTCCACAATTTCTTTAATTTCAACCGTACTTAGACCCAAATTAAAATATAACTGAATTGTTTTTATCTGTTCTAACATAGATTCATCGTAATCACGGTAGCCATTCTCCAGCCGCTTTGGATGAATCAAGCCCTTTTCCTCGTAATAACGGAGAGAGCGCATGCTAACTCCGGTCTCCTGAGACAGCTCACTGATTTTCATTGGATAACCTCCTTTCGATAATAGCAGTATAAACCTTGACATTATGTGAAGGTCAATGAATAAAATTCTTCTTTGTTTTACATGAAAAATAAAGTAAATAAAATCCGTGAATTTGCACAGTATTTAATTTCCGTTTACCCTCTGTTTACTTTCGCTTTCTATAATTTAGTGGAAGCGTCGGATAAGCGCTCCATATTATGAAACAGAAGGAGAACAGGTATATGAATCAACAGCCAATTGTTCAATTTAAGCACACTACTAAAATAATTGGAAGAAAGACAATCGTTAATGATTTAAATTTTGATGTCTTAGCAGGAGAGGTATTTGGATTTCTGGGGCCAAATGGCGCGGGTAAAACGACAACAATCCGGATGATGGTCGGACTGATAAAAATAAGCCGGGGAGATATCCTGATTAATGGGCACAGTATTGCCAGCCAGTTTGAACAAGCAATCCGGCATGTAGGAGGAATTGTAGAAAACCCGGATTTATATAAATATTTAACGGGCTATCAGAATTTAAAGCATTATGCGCGGATGGTTTCGGGTATTTCTAAGAAACGGATCAATGAGATCGTTGAGCATGTTGGATTGAAGGAGAGTATTCATAACAAAGTAAGCTCTTATTCGCTGGGGATGCGCCAGCGTCTGGGAATTGCCCAGGCACTGCTGCATCGACCGTCTCTGTTAATACTGGATGAACCTACAAACGGACTGGATCCTGCCGGAATACGGGAGCTCCGCAATAATTTAAAAGAACTTGCTCACCAGGAGGGAGTAGCCGTATTTGTTTCCAGTCATTTGCTTTCAGAAATGCAATTGATGTGCGATAAAATTGCTGTTTTGCAGAAGGGAAAGCTGGTCAGTATCGAAAATGTACAAGCATTTATATCTAAAGATAGTATTTCACGAGTTTATCTGGAGGTAGAAGCATCGCAAACAGAATTGACCAAAATGCTTATTGCGGATTTGAACAAGACTGCGATAGCCGGTAACGGACCAAACGAGTTGTGGATCCAGATGAATAAAGATGAGGTTCCGGAATTAAATAAGCTGTTGTTAGATAATGGAATTCGTGTCTTGAGTATTCATGTGCAGGAACGGACCCTGGAGGATAAATTTTTGGAAATGATGGGGGAAGAAAAATGATTGGATTGATCTCAAATGAAATGATGAAGATTGTTAATCGGAAGCTGACATGGATTATTTTATTCCTGTTGATTGCGATCACAGCAGGCAGCTTTGTGATGAACAAGCTAACTGAAGAGCCTGTGTCAGATTGGCGTGCTGAACAATCGGAGCTGATAGAGCGGTACCAGGGACAATTAGAAATTGATGAGCTTTCTCCTCAAATGTATGCAGATACAGAGAATAAACTTCAAATTGCCAACTACCGTCTGGAAAAGGATGTTGCACCATTCAGTGAAAATCCATGGTCTGCTTTACTGCGTTTTTCCGGATTAATTGAAATGGTGATTATATTTGCCATTGTCATTGCTGCTGATGTAGTATCAAGGGAATATACAAGCGGGACAATCAAACTGTTGCTGATCCGCCCTCATAGCCGTGCGAAAATCTTATTTTCCAAGTACATTTCTGTAGCCGTATTTGCTTTATGTATGCTGGCCATAGTATTTGTTACCGGATACGGGGTGAGTGCTATGTTCTATGGATTTGGAAATCTTGGCACAAAGGACTTGTTCTTAAATGCGGGAGGAGAGGTTACAGAGATGAATGTATTTCTGCAGACCGTTAAAATGTATGGCTTGAGTTTTCTTCCGATACTTAGTTATGTTACATTATCTTTCGCCATTTCAACGATTTTACGTAATAGTGCATTGGCAGTCGGGATTTCTTTGTTTATCATGATTGTAGGTAATTCCATCATAGAAGCAACTTCCCGTATATCCTGGTTAAAATATCTGCCTTTTGCCAATAGCGATATAAGCCTGTATATATTCCATTTGCCGGCAAGACCGGAAATGACTTTAAGCTTTTCTCTCACTGTATTAGCTGTTTATATAGCAGTTTTTGCAGGATTAAGCTGGATGGTATTCAAAAAACGGGATACAGCTTGATAATGAAATGTAAAAAGGGGTAAAAAAATGCGTTCACAAAAAATATTGCTGGTTGATGATGAACCGGGTATTATTCAAATGCTTGAAAAACTTTTGCGTAAGGAAGGCTATACGTTTATCCACAGTGCATACTCAGGAAAAGAAGTCAGGGAAAAAATAGCACAGTCAGCGTATGATTTAATTGTGTTGGATGTAATGCTGCCTGACACAGATGGATTTCAGCTGTGTCAGGAAATCCGTCAAAAGACGAATGCCCCCATCTTATTTCTTACTGCCCGTTCAAGTGATTTAGATATGCTGACTGGATTTGGAATTGGGGGAGATGATTATATTACAAAGCCTTTTAATCCGCTGGAGGTTGCCGCACGCATTCATGCACAATTCCGGCGGCAGGAGCAGTATAAGCAAATCACGGAACCCGAAGAAGTATATCATTTCGGAACAGTTTGCCTTGATAAAAAAGCAGCTCAATTACTGATTGACGGCAAAGCTGTAGCCTGTCCTGCCAAAGAGTTTGAACTATTGCTTTTCTTAGCAGAGCATCCAAAACAAGTATTTACGGCAGGACAGTTATATGAAATTGTGTGGGGTTACGATAGTCTTGGAGATGAGAAAACCGTCTCCATCCATATTATGCGGCTTCGTAAAAAAATCGAGAAGGACCCGAAAAATCCTTCACTGATTGTTACATTAAGAGGGATCGGCTATAAATTAGTGCCGCCAGATACAGAGGATTCGCCATGAGACGATGGCTGACTGGAAGTCTGGTTGTCCGTTTTACTTTAAGTTTTATTTTACATCAATTTTTACTGATGCTCGTCTTAGCGATTCCTGGAGTATTATATATTTATATCCTGCAGGAGCCCGATAACCTGACAATGATAAAGGTCCTGTCCTGGGTTGCCGTTGCATTTTATTTTTTATATTGTCTGTTTTATGGTTACTATTTCGCGAGACCTATGTATGGTGTGCTGAATCGGATAGAAGTTTTATCCAATGGGGAATATTTGGTTCCAAAACAGAAAAAACAATTTCTCTCTAGCCGTATATACAGGGAAGTCGATACCAACCTGGAATCTCTTTCCACTATACTTCAGGAGAATGAGAAAAAACGGAAAAAATTTAACAAACTGAGACAGGAATGGGCAGCCGGAGTGACACATGATTTGAAAACGCCATTGTCATATATCTCCGGTTACACAGATATGCTTTTATCAGAGGAGCATACATGGAGTGAAGCAGAAAGAATAGAATTTTTACAGCTGATTAAAGAGAAATCCAAGCATATGGAAGAATTGATTTCCGATCTTGGTATCGCTTTTCGGATGGATCAATCGCTGGATATCAAAAGGAATTCCGAAAAAATAGAATTAACAGAGCTGCTGCGAAGGGTGGTAGCTGAATCAGCTAATATGCCTGTCGATAAAGAGATTTCGTTTGAATTCACCGACAGTAATTATCCTGTTTATATAAAAGGGGACATCAAGCTGCTCAAAAGGGCATTTACCAATTTAATAGTGAATGCAGTGGAGCATAACCCGGCAGGAACTGTCGTTAAAGTTACGATTAAGAAAAAAGATCAGGTGGAAGTCGTGATAGAAGATAACGGCAAAGGGATGGACGAGGACGCAGTCAATCATTTATTTGACCGTTATTATCGAGGGACTCCTACAGATACTCCGACTGGAGGAACTGGACTGGGGATGGCAATTGTCCAGCAAATAATTGCAGCTTATGGAGGATCGATTGAAGTGAGTAGTGAGCTGGGGTGTGGGACTGCAATTACTGTAAGATTATCTTGTGATTAAAATGCATCCAAAAGCGGATCACTTAGGGATTGAAGTTCCTCTGTTTCAATTGATTCTTGGTAACCACATGAATAAAGCTTAAGAGAATGTTTCCAATTCAGCTGTAAGAAATCAAAGGCATATTGCAATCCCATTCTATTTGTTCCGTGGCTGGGAACCTTCTTTGCAGGAGTAGTAGGAGCGTTCCATTCGCCTCTTAATGGAAATTCAATAACTACTGGTTTCGGTTTATTATCCATTTCTTATCTCCTCAGATTGGTAAAAAACTTTTCGCAGTTCATCAAAGTACCCATCAAGTGTTGCAATAATTTCTTCATAATCTATGATTTCAGAATTTCCAATATTATCTAATATTTGACTGGTAAATCCAATGTTAGACCAGAGAATAAACTGTTTGCATATTTCAATATTCAATTTTGGTCGAAACATAGAGTTATCTATCTTATTGAAAATTTTATGCTCATATGATGAGCGATTATTATCATTTCTTTTGGAAAGGGCTTTATTGATTTCATCTGAACTTACTTCATTCGTCAATTTATCTACATTAATAATCCAGGGATATTGCTTAAGTAAATCGATTTGAAGCAAATATGATTGACGTAAACGATTGAAAATATCTTTATCAGAAAAGTCAAGTTTTGAATAATATTCTTTCTCAAGTAATTGTGTGAAGTAATCATATACATAGAGAAAGAGGTCTTGTTTATTATTTACATAATGAAACATTAACGCTTTTGAAATACCAGCTTCTTTAGCAATTACATTTGTTGAAGCATTATCATAACCTCTAATACAAAACTCCTTTAGTGCTGAATTTAGTATTGCGATTTTTCGTTCTTCGTCAAGTTTAGATATATTCATCTCAATTGTTCCATTCTGATTTAAATTATAATTATTTTGACCTAATAGGTTAATAAAATTATTATAGCTGTATTTACCAGGTAGGTTAACGAATGAATCATTTGATAAACTTCCATAATTAAGAGTATTTAGTTAATGGAAAATAATACCAATTTTTTAACCTGAGTGGCTAATTTATATAAATACATAACAGGTCATTTTAACTGTTTTAACTATTTGGCTTAAAAATTTTATTAAATTAAAAAAATTGAAAGATACGATAATCTTTTAATAGATAATTAGGTAACCATTGGTTTAATACATATTTTATTAATATATATAATATAGTTAGAAAATACGGAAAATTTACATTTTATAAGAGGTGATAGAACTAATAAAAAAGAAAACAAAATAACCATTGAGTCTTATTGTTAGTTATATGCTAAAAATTTCCATATATAGAGGTTATACGGGTAGGTTATAAGTCTCTTAATAATAATAATAATAATCCAATAAAACCTTTTGAATCGCATGATGTATAGTTTTTGAATAGAAATTTCTATTTGGTAACAATAATTTAATAAAATCAGGGTGAAAAGTCTAGGATTTACAAGATTAAATAAAGCACTCTAAAATTAGGCGGTGTAGCCAAAAAAGTCACATTTTGGCAGGTATTGCAGGAAGAATATTATGTTGGTAGATTTGGTATTTAACTAATTATCACAATTTTTGAGAGATTTAGTTTTTAAGAGAATCTTTTAATTCTGCCAATGATAATCATCCAAAACTTTATTTTTTAGCTAATTTACATACATATTAATTTGGTTCAGTCATCTTTAGAAATTAGCTAAACGACAAGGGGGCATTTGATAAGAATAACTAATACATATTCTAATTTAAGTTGTTGACGAGTGAATATTTTGGAGAAGTGCTAAGCAAAGGGAGGATGGAATTGTGAGTAAAAAGAATTTTGATTATAAACGTAAGATGCAAGCAAAAAAAGTAAGCCGATCGAGTAAAATGAGGAAGGTATTTGCTTCTTCAGCAGCGGCTTCTCTATTAGCTTTTAATACATTGCCAGCTGTTGCAGGTGCTTCAACAGCTGGGGAAGCTTTGACTAATCCTAAAATTGCCAGTTCATCTGCTATTTTAAATATTGCTCCATATGCGAGTCTGGCAGAAGTGCGATTATTAACTGATATTAATATTGATGCAAATTTAACTGATTCAGAAGATCCTAATTATTATAATCTTAACCTAGGTTTAACAGGTACTGGATTAGCTGATGTTGAATTAATCAGTCCTGATAGAACAGTAGTATTTTATGCTCCAGATTTAGCTGGCCAACTGGAACATAGTGGCGGGACAGCATCTGTAAGCGTTGATATTCTGCCAATTACTATGGGAGATCTACCAGCTTTGGATGGAGCGCTTGAGGGGCTGCAAGGTACTCTTACCGGTTTAGTTACGGGTCTAATCAGCGGAATTAATGATGCATTACCTGCGTTAATTCCACCATCCTTGGTAGAAATCAACGGTTTAGAAGAATTAAATGCAGCAATTGATAACCTAAATAATTTAAATGATGCTTTAGCAGATGTACTTGCATATAGTGATGATGTTGAATATACAGTAGATAATGAAAATGGCACAATTGCTGTCACATTCTCTGATGGTCTAGGTAACCACTTAGAAACTGCGGTAGTCGATGTTGTTCAATCCGCTTTAGATGATGTATCCAACGCAGTAAATAATCTGGAAATAAATATTTTAAGTGATCTGCCTATAGTTGGTGATTTACTTAACTCACTTACGAATGACCTTCTTTTACCTCTAGTAGGAAATGTAACAGAAGAAGTAACAAATCTAGCAACGGAACTTACTGATGGAACTATTGATCTTTCAAATGATTTAGCAAGCGCTCAGGTAATAGGCAATACTTCTGTAAACTTAGATGTACTGGTAAATAAACCAGCAGGTGTGAATGGAGAAGTTGTTATTGAAGGTGCAGGTGTACAGGATTCAGTCATTGATGCAGCTTTATTAGAAAGCCTGGAAGATTCTACTACTGTTACGTTTGATGAAGATGATGAAAGTGATTCTGACTCAGACAGTGATTCCGATTCAGACAGCGATTCCGACTCAGACAGTGATTCCGATTCAGATAGCGACTCTGACTCAGACAGTGATTCTGACTCAGATAGCGACTCCGATTCGGACAGTGATTCCGACTCAGATAGCGACTCCGATTCGGACAGTGATTCCGATTCAGATAGCGACTCTGACTCAGACAGTGATTCTGACTCAGATAGCGACTCAGATAGCGACTCCGATTCGGACAGTGATTCTGACTCAGACAGCGACTCTGACTCAGACAGTGATTCCGATTCGGATAGCGATGCCGACACGGATGCACCGGAACTTAGCGATGTAACAATCGACGGAAACAGTAATGATGGATATGAGATTTCCTTTACATCCGATGAAGAATTAGATGATATTAAATTAATTGATGAAGATGGAAATGAAGTTGATATCGAAGAAGTCATTTTTGATAAGGAAACAGGCAAATATACGCTGATAGTTGCAGGCAATGCAGTAGAAGCGGGTGATGTTCTAACATTAGTTGCTGCAGATGAAGCAGGCAATGTAAATGATGAGCATCAAGTAACGGTTCCTAAAGATAGCAGTTCCGGTGAAGATGGAAATGGTGGAAAAGATTCAGGTGCCGCTACGCCAGGAAATGGTTCGGGTTCTGGATCTAACACATCACAAGGTCAATCAGGTCAAGGCTACGAGACAGAAAGTAGTAAAGGTCAACGAGAAGGCCAGAAGCTGCCAAGCACAGCAACATCCATGTGGACAATTGGACTAATTGGATTAGTGGCTGTAGCAGCTGGAATTGGAACAACAATGTTTTCAAGAAGAAAGAAAACAAGTGAATAAATAAACAACATTCATGCAAAAGCAAATATCGGCCGATATTTGCTTTTGCCTATATATTTTATCTCATATCTTGATAAGTTTTGATAAGGAAAGGAAAATATCATTGAGTAGAAAAAAGGTTTATTTCTTACATTCCAATATCGGACAACAACTTACTGGCGTTGAAAAATCAGCAATGAAACGTGGAAATATGTTTGTGAAATACTTAGAAGTGGAACCAGTATTTGTCACCGTAAATAAAAATACCAATATACATACAAATTGGGAACGTTATATTGCAAATGGTATTGTTGATAAGAACATTTCCATGATAAATTTATTCGAATATTTTCAGCGAAGTGAAGAAGGAAAAGAACTCCCTCCTTTTCAGATAAAAAGAGAGCAGGCTTATGGTTATGAAAATGAAACATCGAATGGAAAATTTCATGTTCGTATGTTTGATACTAATAATAACCTCGTGAAGTATATTATTTATAGATCAAACAACCAGTTAGATTATATTAACTATTTCGATAGCGGGAAGAAAATCGTCCGTGATCGATTTAATCGATTTGGTCAATTATCCCATACAGAATATTTACGTCAGGATAACACTGTTTACATGACGGAATATTTTGATGTATATGGTAAACGAGTTATAACAAAATATGAGGATGGTCCATATCTTATCAGTGATGAAAATTCTGTATTTAAAGCAGTTCTTCCTGATGAACAGGCTCTTATCCTTTATTTTTTGAAAAAAATAATCGATCAAGAAGAGCATGTTGTTATTATCGATCGAAACAAAAGATATAGTTCCCTTTTTATTGAAAATAAGCAGCTAAATGTGAAGACAATCTCTGTTTTCCATTCTACATTTTTCTCAAATACTACGTTTCGTTCTAAAGTAAATAAGAACTATAAAGAAGTTCTTAACAGTCCATATAGTTTCGATAATATCGTTGTATTAACGAACAATCAAAAAAGAGACATTGAGAAACAATATGGCATTCAAAATTTAACTGCTATTCCACATCCATGCCTGTTAGTCGACACATTATCCGAAAAAAAGCCTACGGTTAATAAATTAGTTTCTGTCAGTCGGTTAGCACCTGAAAAAAATATTGATCATTTGTTAGAAATTATTGCGATAGTAAAGAAGCATATTCCAGATGTGTTATTAGAAATATATGGAGGCGGGAAAGAACAGCAGCAATTAAAGAAATTAGCTCAAAGACTCGAATTGAAGGATAATGTGAAATTTAATGGCTATGTAGACAAAGTGGAGGATGTCTATGCTTCTAGCGAGCTGTTTCTATTTGCCGGCCAGGCAGAGGGTTTTACAATGAGTGTTTTAGAGAGTTTAGCATGTGGCTGTCCAGTCGGCAGTTACAATGTTCGCTACGGTGTTGATGAAATGATTCAAGAAGATGAAAATGGCTTTCTCGTTACATTTGGTGACAAAGAGAAATTTGCTGAAAAGATTGTTGCTTATTTAAATAAATCTAATGATGAGAAAAATACTTACCGTCAAAAAGCAATACATTCCGCAACTGATTATACAGAAGATAAAGTAGCCAATAAGTGGAAAGAATTGCTGAATAACCTTATTTAGTTTGATAATTCTAATCTAAAAAGTATCAATGTTTAAATGATAAATCGAAGTATATGACAGGGAATTGTTATTAAGAGAGGAAACGTTACTACATGGATTCAAGCATTATATTATCTTTTAAAAATAAACTATTTAGGGATGGGATAAAACGTATTTTAGAATGTGAATCAGAATTTCGAGTTATTTCTGCAAGCGATCAAATAGAAGAGATAAAACAATATTTATATTTAAAAAATAACATTGTGTTAATGGAATTAATCAAACCAGAATTAAATAATCTAAATAAGATAAAGGAAATAACCAATAGATTTTCGATTGCAAAAGTTATTGTTCTTGCTGCCGAATTTGATAAATACCAAGTTGATTATGCACTTAAACATGGAGTACAGGGTTATTTATTAGGAGAGGTAAGTAAAAAATCTCTTATTGATTCCGTAAAAACAGTAAGTAGAGGCAACACTTATTTTGATCCCAAAATAGCTTACGATATTTTAAGAGATTATCGTAAGTTAGATAATGATAATAGAATTTTATCTGTAGAAAGAAACATGGAATATCGAAAACCACTACATCTTTTTACTGTAAGGGAATGTGAAGTTTTACAATTATTGGCGGAAGGGGCGAATAATCGTAAAATGGCAAATACTTTAGGTATTAGTGATAAGACAGTTAAAAACCACGTAAGCAGTATCCTGAGTAAAATGGGCGTCTCTGATCGAACACAAGCAGTACTTGTTGCAATAAAATCAGGATGGGTGGTTATTCATTAAATCTATTGGAATAGGTTTTTTACAATAATTATTGACTAATAGTTTTAGTCATATGAATTTCAAATAGAAGTTATTAGCTTAAAATAAATCTAGGTAAACTAGGAATATTAATGAATATCTATTTCCCGTATCATTATCTTTACCACTATTTTACTTCTCCTCAAAATATTCTTTAATCAATTTAATGAGTAAACCATTATTGGAGATATAATTACCGTGTTACAAGAGCAAATAAGTAAACTACTTATAATCTCGTAACAAGGCTAAAGATCTATGCTTCACAGGGTATAGTTTAAACTCAGCAATATAGGTTATAAAAGCATAGGAGGGCATAATGATTACCATAGATAAAGTATCATATCCATATTTCAAAGAACATCTTGAACACCTGAAGAAAAATATCATAGAGGATAGTGAATTTTTCCAACATATCAATAGTCAGCCTGCTTTAAATATCTTTTTATCAATTGGATTCGACGATAAACGCGCTACGGTATTAAATGCAAGTGGAAAAAGTTTTTCTCAAGTTTGGACAAATATAGAAAATCTGGGATATTCTTATTTAAAAAATTTAAAAGAGATGTTTATTTCCTTAAAAATTGACATTGTTACTAAAGTGACTCCTTTAACTATCACAGAATTTATCAATCGTATTACAAACACTAAAAAGAATTATTTTCGCCAAGGTATAAGCTTTAATAGAGACTTTAAACATGCCTTTTTAGAGCAAGAGCTAAATGGAAATGCAGTGATTCAAATTGATCCGGAGACAAAACGTGGTTTTATTCATGAAAGAAATTTGCAAAGCTATATTAGTAAGCATAGACCAAAGTTAAAACCAGTAAATTTTAAAGTGGTTGAAAAAGTATATATTTTTGAGACGCAAGGTTATTTTTATGAAAATGGAAAATATTATAAATTACATCATGGTATTCATGATAATGGACGAAGAAATACCCCTTTAAATGCAGAAGAAGTTAACATGTTAGTCAATGAGGGGCAGAAGTATTTAGCTAGTTTGAGTAAACCAAATGGTAAATTTGTCTATGGCTTTTTTTCTTATTTTGATAAGGAGATAAAGCATTATAATAGTCTCCGTCATTGCAGCACCATTTATTCAATGATTGAGGCTTATGAGTTCCAGCCCACAGAAGAAGCTGCGGAAGCGATTGTAAAAGGGATACAGTATCTTATCAGGGAAAAAGTATATATTGATGAAGAAAAAAATATAGCTTATGTTATTGATGGCGAAAAGCCTGATAATAAGGAAATCAAACTCGGTGCAATTGCGGCAGCTGTACTGGCTATGACAAAGTATACAGAGGTCTTTAACGATACACAGTATATTCCGCTTACACAAAAATTGGCACGTGGTATTATACAAATGCAACAGGAAAATGGTAAATTTGTTCATATACTAGATTATCCATCCCTTGCGTTAAAAGAAGAGTTTCGTATTGTTTATTATGATGGTGAAGCTTGTTTTGCGTTGATGCGCCTTTATAAAATCGATCGTGATGAACAGTGGTTACATACTGTTGAAAAAGCATTTGAATATTTTATTGAAAGCAATCATTGGAAACATCATGATCACTGGTTAAGCTATTGTACCAATGAAATAACACTTTATAAACCAGAACGTAAATATTACAAATTTGGTTTGCAGAATGTACAAAATAGACTGGATTATATTTATAAAAGAATTACAACTTATCCAACCTTCCTGGAGCTGATGATGGCAGCTTATCAAATGGTTAGTCGTATGAAAACAGACGGTTATAATGACTTAATTGATGAATTGGATTTTGATGAATCAAAATTAGAAGCAACGATCCATCGAAGGGCAGAATATCAACGTAATGGTTTTTTCTATCCGGAATTAGCAATGTATTTTAAAAATCCGAAAAGAATCGTCGGCAGTTTCTTCATACGACACCATTCCTTCCGGACACGAATTGATGATGTGGAACATTATTTATCCGGATATTGTGCATACTATAATTTATTTTTGAAAGGGGACAAATCATAATAACAGTCTTTAGTTCAGGCAAAAGAAGATAATAGAGCAAGGAGTTAGCTGGCAAGATGAATTCGGCCAACCAACAATAGGCGGAAGAGCAAATTAAAACAGTAAAATCAATGCTTGAAAAATTTGAAGGTGCTGACCTAATTAACGGCTTAGTATAACTTAACAAGTACAGGGAGAATTTTTCAGGATGGAAATTTGTAAAGGAAGCTCTGCACACGTAGAGGGGATAGCGAAAGTTTGTACAGAAGGCTATTGGGCAACATACAGTGATATTTACTCAAAGAGTATATTGAGACAGTAATAAGGGACTTTTATAGTAGCCAAAGAATTTTAAACAAGGGTATTCCTTTCTATGAAGCAAAGGATTTCCAATTCCAATATGAACAAAAAGGGTACCACAATACGGAAAAGGATGATTACATTTCCTTGAGGTATAAACGACAAATATAAATCCTTTTATTCAGTTTTAGAAAGTTGTTGAAGCGACCTATTGTTCTCCTGAAATTTAAGAGATAAATTAGGCCTCTTTTTTTATCGAAAATGGTATGTTTGAGCTCTAAAGCATTTTCTTTCATAAGTGATATAGTATAAGTATAATACTTCTATGAGAGTTAGAATGCGCATTCACATCGGTATTCTCATTACTTTTATTTTTAAGGAAAAGTTTGACAAAGACAAACGTCTAGGCTATTATTCATACTAATAAATTTTATTTGATCCATTAAATGCATGCAAAAGGCAAAGAAGAGAAGAGTAAATGTATTCAAGCATAACAGAGAACTCCAGCAGCTGGAAATGGAGGATGTAATCATACATTGAATCAAGTCTCGGAGCCGCACATTGGAAGTTTTAGATGATGGATAGTGTGCCGGGTTCTCCCGTTATAGAGATAGAGTATAAACATCATTTAGGATTATGTTGTACTTGAAAAGGTTTCTATGGCGACATGGAAACAAAGTGGGGTGGCACCACGAACTTCTAAATTCAAGGAGTCTCGTCCTCAAAGTTAATAACTTTGGGGGTGAGATTCTTTTTTATTAGGAAATAATAAAAAATCTTGAATTTGGAGGGCTTAAAGTGAAGTTTATGAGATGGAAAGATCCATTATTACTTTTATCAGGCATTGGGATTTCAAATTTAGGGGCATGGGTTTATTTAATTGCGCTTAACTTAATTGTATTGGATATGAAGGCTTCTCCATTAGCGGTATCCGTAATTTATATATTAATACCTGTAGCAACATTATGCACAAATTTTTGGTCTGGCAGTTTTATTGATCGGTTAAATAAAAGAAATTTAATGATTTCATTAGATGTAATAAGAGCTATACTCATACTTGTGCTGCCATTTATGGATTCAATCACTCTGATTTACGTATTCGTTTTTATAATTAATATTGCTGGCTCCATTTTTACGCCAACTTCGATGGTTTATATGACGAAGTTAGTTCCTAAAGGAGACCGGCAAAGATTTAATGCACTTCGAAATTTTATTAATTCATGCGGATTTATATTGGGACCCTCCATTGCGGGTGTTTTGTTTATGTTTGGCTCTCCATATTTAGCAATTCAATTAAATGCAATTGCTTTATTTATATCAGCGGTCATTATCCTGTTTCTTCCTAACTTGGAATTACTAAATGAAAAAGTTATTTCAGAAAAAGTCAGTATGACAATCATTTTTAATGATTGGAAAAGAGTTGTCAGCTTCAGTAAACTAAATACGCATATCGCTTTGGTATATGTTCTTTTTAGTGGGGTTATTGTATTTATGAGTGCGCTGGATTCTTTAGAAGCTGCATTTGCTACCGAGGTTCTTTCGTTAACTGAAAGTACTTATGGCTTTCTTGTGAGTATAGCAGGAATGGGGATTATCGCCGGTTCTTTGATAAATGCGTTATTTACGAAGTATTTGAAACTAAATATTCTCATCGGATTTGGAGCTATTTCTTCTTCAGTTGGTTATTTAATATTTGCCTTTTCGAGTGATTTTTTGTTGGCTGCTATTGGATTTTTTCTATTAACATTTTCCTTGTCATTCGCAAATACAGGATTTTTAACCTTCTATCAAAATAACGTGCCGGTAGAGATGATGGGGAGATTCTCAAGCGTTTTTGGTTTGATAGAGGCTTTCTTCATTATCCTGGTTACAGCTACAATTGGGTTGTCAGCTGAACTATTCGAGATTCGGTCAACGTATATTGTAGGATCGATTGCGTTTTTATTCCTGGGAGTAATCATTAACATCATTGTACTGAATAAAACGAAAAGGAATTACTATCAACAAGAAGAAGCGGGTTAATGCCGGAAGAGAATATTCTAAGATGAACCTGGAAGATGATACAAACTCCTTTTTATTTAACCAAATCTCTTACTACAATTCTCCAGGGGATAGTAGGGCTGTAGTAAGAGAATTTGCTTATATAGAGGGTATAATTTTATAATATCAAACGATAGGCCTGCTGTTAAAAACAGTAAGGCTTTTTCATTACATAAAAAATTGCAAAGTAAAAAGTGGTTGACCCTGACAAGGTGTCAGGGATTATGATGCTCCCTTTATAGCCAGGAGGGAAAATAAAAAATTTTCTTAATACTATAAAGAAAGTAATATTAATTATTGCGGTTGGATTGAGTCACCTGTACGGAGTTTTGAGCCAGTTATTACGAAGAAAAGAGCCAACGTTTGAGGAATAAAGGAGTACTCAATCTTTTAAAAAATCAAAAAGTAAGTTTATTTTCTGTTCCTGAAAGCAATCTTTGTATATTTTTCCTGTGTTTAAAAATAACAATAAAAGCCATTAGGCATATAAATATATTAAAATATAAGGTATGTCCAAAAACAGGAATAAATGAAATAATCGCAATAAGCATAGTTGCAGAATGGTACTGTTTCAGACTCCATTTGCTATGCATTTATTAGAAGTGATTGGGAGAATAAAGAAATAACGCTGATAAAACTTAATGATTTCCCGTTTTAAATAGTAAAGGGCTAAGAAAGATATTCATAACAAAATACGAGAGGTGAAAGCCGTGAAATTAGGTCTGAACAGTGATGAAGTGAAATTAATGGACTATACACCTGCATGGAACGAAGAATTTATGAGAGTGAAAGAAGAACTGGCAGAAAAAACAGCCCTTGATGAAAATCGGATTCAGCATATTGGCAGTACAGCGATTAAAGGAATGGCCGCAAAACCAATCATTGATATATTGGTGGGCGTTAACGATCTAAGTAAGGTAGATAAATCCTTATTTAAAGGTTTTAGTAGAGCGGGCTTCTTAAGACTGAAAGCGGAGAGACCGGGAGAAATTGTATTAGCAAAGTTTACGGATGACACCTATGAAGTAAAAACGCATTTTATTCACTTGGTTGAGTATCAAAAGGAGCTATGGAATAATCTAATTTTCTTTAGGGATTATTTAAATTCAAATGAGGCTGCAAGAAAACAGTATTTAGAGATAAAGTTGGAGTATCTTAAGAATTCTTCTATAGGAGTCAATGAATATACTGATTTCAAAGAGGAATTTGTTAAAGATATTTTTAAAAAGAGAACAGATTAAATCTTAATAAAGATGCTTGGCAGTTATCCTATTATCACCTTAAATGTAAATAAAGAAAAAAATCCAACTATATTCGTAGTTGGATTTTTTTAATAGTCAAATCGACAAACGAATTAAACCCATGCGCCTTTTCTAAAAACAGGAACACGGCTGCCATCTTCTTTAATACCGTCAATATCCATTTGATTCGAACCGATCATAAAGTCAACATGAGTAGTCGAACGGTTAAGACCTGCTTCTTTTAGCTCTTCTTCTGTCATATCTGTTCCGCCGATTAAGCTGAACGCATATGCAGAACCCAGTGCTAAATGATTCGAAGCATTTTCATCAAATAATGTATTAAAGAAAGTTAATCCAGATTGAGAAATAGGGGAGGCATCAGGAACTAACGCAACCTCTCCTAAACGGGAAGCACCTTCATCCTGCTGGATTAATTTTTGAATAACCTCTTCGCCTTTTTCAGCGGTAACCTTGGTTACTTTCCCATTTTTAAAATGGAATTCCATCCCTTCAATGACAGAACCGGCATAGCTTAATGGCTTGGTTGAAACAACAACACCATCTACCCGGTTAGCATCCGGAGCAGTAAATACTTCTTCGGTCGGCATATTGGCGATAAAACGCTCGCCGCGAGAGTTAAAGCTTCCAGCTCCTTCCCAGCGATGATTTTTCGGCAGGCCGACAGTTAAATCCGTACCTGGAGCAGTGTAATGTAACGCTACAAATTGTTCTTTATTCAACGTTTCTGCTTTTGTTTCCAGGGTTTTATCTTTTTCTTCCCATGTCTGGATGGCATCGTCATCATATAAATGAACGGCTTTGAAAATAGCATCCCATAATGCATCTGTCTGTTCATCAGCTGAATTTAATTCAGGAAAGACTTTTGCTGCCCATGCCGGACTGGCAGCTGCTGCTACAATCCAGGAGAGTTTATTTGCCTGTGTTGCTTGAGCCATTGGCTTAAAGGCTTCACCGGCTGCTTTTTGAGTTGCAGCAATTTTTTCACCATCTAAGCCTTTTAAGGCATCAGGATCATTGGAAACAACATTGATACGGGTAGCACCTTGTTCAACGATGTAATTCATTTCCTCGATTCGGTAATCAGGAATATCTGTTAACGTTTCCGTTGATTGATGTTCAAAACCAAGTCTCGAAACTTTATCGTCTCCCCATTTAAGAATAACGCGTTTGGCGCCTTTTTCATAAGCCGCTTTCGTTATTTTACGTGCTAATGGAGCCTGGTCGACATCGATGGATACAACAACAGTGTGTCCTTCCTGTACATTCACTCCGGCAGTTACGATTAATTCAGCGTATTTTTCCAGTAATTGATCAAAATTTTCTAAAGCCATACGTATTGAGCCTCCTTCTAGATTTGATATCCTTTTTCATAGTAGCATAATCAATTATGAATAACAAAGAAGGGGAGGGAAATATTGGTTGTGTGATAGATGCCAAAAGAAAGCCCTTCTTTTTATTCCATCGCTAAACTTATATTTCCAAATTGATTTCCGGATTGCATTCTCTCCATTGCCCGTTCGATTTCAATAAGCGGATAAACACTATCCACTACCGGTTTTATGCTGTAATGCGATATAAATTGTATCATTTGTTCGAATTCTACTGCACTTCCCATTGAGGTTCCGAGGATATTAAATTGTGGATAAAAGAGTGAGCGTAGAGAAAGTGTAATATTGTCACCGGAACTTGCCCCAAAATGAACCAAATTCCCATCCGGTTTTAATACATCAAAATATTTGGGAAAGAGTGCTGCCCCTATACTATCTAATATGACATCAAATTTATCTTCTCTCAGCTCAGTCTTCCAATCACTCTCTGTCGGGAGAAGCTGGTCTGCTCCGAGAGCTTTGGCTTTATGAAGCTTAGCTTTATCGCGTGAAGTAACACTTACCTTTGTACCAATTGCTTTGGCGAACAGTAAAGCATAGGTTGCTACGCCGCTTCCAATGCCAGGAATAAAAAGATGCTGCCCAGTTTTCAGCTGTCCTTTGGTAAACAGTGCCCGATAAGCAGTAAGAGCTGATAAAGATAATACGCCTGCTTCGGCCCATGAAAGATAAGCCGGTTTTTTTACGATATTTTTTGAAGAGATCACAATATATTCGGCAAAAGTGCCATTGGATGGGCTACCCAAGATATGCGGTGTTTCAGGTACATCTTTCAATGCATGCCAATCAAGGCTTGGGTTAATAAGGGCCTCATCATATAGATTAAAACCTGTAACATCTTTTCCGAGTTCTGTAATGATTCCCGCACCATCTGATCCCGGGATATAAGATGTTTCTTGGGAACGTTTCTGGTTCATCACAAATAAATCACGACGGTTTAACCCTGCAGATTTTAATTTGATTTTTACTTCTCCTGGTTCAGGTCTTTTATTCTCCGCTTCCTGATAAGATAATCCTTTTTGACTTTGATAAACGACTGCTTTCATAATTTCTCCTTTCTATTCCAATACGTTATGATAACTAAAGGAATAAAACCATTTTTATATTAAATCAAAAACAAATAAACTGCCTGTATACTTTGTTTATTGTATAGTGAACATAGAGACGGCGGAAATACAGATTGGTTATAAAAGTCATAATCAATTGTTATGAGGTGATGGAATGAATCAAATTTGGCTAGAAGCATATATCGCGATTGTTAAGGAAAAAAGTATTACCAGAGCGGCCAATCGTTTAAATATTTCTCAGCCTGCATTAAGCAAACAAGTAAGAAGCTTAGAAGCAGATGTAAATACAAAATTGCTTACAAGAAGCTCGAAGGGAATTGAACTGACCAAAGCAGGGCAGTATTTTTACCAGCAGGCACAATCCTTGCTGCAGGAAATGAACAGGACGAGAGAGAAGCTAATGAAAATGCAGCAAACTGATAAACTTACGATTGGCTGTTTGCCAAGTATTTCAACCTCTTTTCTCCCGGATGTTATTAATACGGATCATTCTGTTTTTATTCAGAATCATTCAGAAGCGCTTGTCCAGTCAGTAATCAACGAACAGATTGATGCGGCTTTTATCGATGCTTCTTTTTGGACAAAGGATCTGTTTATAACGGAATTATTTACGGAGAATTATTATGCTGTTATACCTGAGCAGGATATGCCAGTTAAATCACAGATGCTTGAATGGAAGGATATCAAGAAGTTTCCACTTATTCTGCATGCCAGTCCCTGTGATTCCCGGAGTCGAATAATAGATTTTGCAAAGCAATATGGTGATACTCCTCAGATTGCAAGAGAGGTTCCGTTTGGTGACTTTCTGTATGGGTATGTATTAGCAGGGGAGGGGATTACCATTGTACCGGCATTACTGATTAAAAGTATCGAGTACCTGAATGTCCAGCTTATCCCGGTTAAAGATTTGGAGCGTACGATTGCTGTTTGTACCAAGACCGAAGCAAAAAGAAATAGACTTCTATCATTGCTTGATAAGAGCGTTTTTATCAAGCAATGATAGAAGCATTTGATAGTGTGATTTCTCATATCGATATTATCAGAAAGTTTCTGTCGTAATTGCGAGAAAACTCGCAACTGATAGTGCAATGAGATTCCATATTGGCAGTTTTGCAGTATAGAATGCTTCTTGCCCATCTGATCTATCCGATTTACTCACCTATTTATGCCAACCAAACCGGAAGCCGCCATATCCTTATCACCATGTCCTTGATCAAGTGCACGTTGAAATCTTTGTTGGCCGGCACGTGTAATATCCACCTGCAATGCTTGCTTTTCCGCAGCGGATACTACTAATCCGGCATCCTTTACGGCATTTGCAATTGAAAAGCTTGTTGTATAATCATCCGTCAATATGGATTGTGCTTTTTGCTGGAAATAAGCATTATCCATCGGTCCGCCGGTTACAACATCCACAACCAAATTCGGGTCAATGCCCAGTTCCTTTGCAAGGCTAAGGCTCTCGGCAACACCATGTGTCAAAGCGAAGACCCAGCTGTTTAGTGCTAATTTTAACCGGCTGCTTGCTCCCGGTTGTTCGGAAACCCACACGGTATGTTTTCCAATTGCTTCAAAGATTGGTTCAACTGCCTGTCTATGGGATATTGATCCAGAAGCAAGAATAATAAGCTGACCTTGTTCTGCCGGCTGTTTTGTCCCTTGTACAGGAGCATCAAAAAAGATTAGCTCGTATTGTTTAGCGAAGGCTGTTAATGCATCAATATCCAGCCCGACCGTACTCATCTGAATCCAAATGGTTCCTTCTGATAAGCATTCTTTTAAAGATTGCATGACTTCCAATATCACCGGACCATCTTTTAAAAGACTTATAATGACATCTGTATCCTGAACGGCTTCCAGCGGAGAATCACATACAGTAACTCCAACCGTTTGAAGCATTTTGGCTTTTGAACGTGTACGGTTCCAAACGCATACCTCAAAACCGCTTTTCTGCAGATTTTTAGCTACAGCTGTTCCAATAATTCCTGTACCAAGTACGGTTATTGTTTTTACTTCTGATTTCAAATTACTCATCTATATTCCTCCTAATTGGTGTATGAAACTTTATTATGATAAGAATTTCATTTTTTTGTGCTAAAAAAATACCCATTGTATCGATACAAAACAGATTGCTGTAAAGAAGGCTAAAATGTTTTTATATAAAATCAGCATTTTTTAGGATAGAACTGATTTTTATTTGCTATGCTGCTTTTTTATACTTTATTTTCTTTTTCACATTTACCAAAATAACCCCAAAAATAATCACAGCAGCACCAATAATGTGATAATAATGAAACGGCTCGCTTAGAATCAGTACTCCAGAAAGGATAGTGATCAGCGTAGCAACATTATTAAATACACCGACCTGGATTACCGGTAATTTGGAAACAGCATAAATAGACAATAAAGAAGTTCCAAATGTAGACAGGACACCCAAAAATAAGATAGATAATAAATATGGAATCTCTGTCAGGGAACCGATATATTCCCCGGCAGAACCGCCATTTATAAAGTAGACGGCATTAAAGAACAGAAAACCAATAAACATGATATATATCGTGATTTGAATTGGTGCGATAGATTTTGTTGCGCTTCTGGACATTACCTGCCAAATCGCCGTTGCCAGAATAGATACGATAATCAGCAGATTGCCAATCAGATGAAAATCATAGCCTCCCGAGCTGTTCATCAGCTGCAGGAAAACAACTCCTGCTATACTAAACACAATTCCTATTCCCTGTACTTTCCGGACTTGTTCCTTAAGAAATATACTCGCCAAAAGAACCGTTATAGCCGGGGCGATCGCCTGGATAATTCCAGCTTCCGTCACTGTTGTCTGATCAAGTCCAAGTATCTGACTGCTGAAAAATATAATCGGGTAAAATAATGAAATCACTGCCACGATTAAAACTTCCCTGCGACCCAAACGTAAATGGATTGGTTTTATTGCCAGAAATAAAAGGACACCTAAAAAGGCAAATGTAAAACGCTGAGCCAATATAAGTAGTTGCCCTTCATATGTCAAAGAAATTTTAACAAACATAAAGGACAACCCAATAATAATGGAAAAGGCAGCTGCTGCCAGTAATGCTCTATTTTTTCTCATGGCTTTCTCCTCCTTCTTTTTCAGAATAAAGGAGGCGTGTTTGATAGACGGAATTTCTTTTTACAAGTGTATCGATACAAATAAGGCAAAGGAAAACACAGCGAAAATACATTCATGGTAATCTAGTTATAGGGAAAGGAGGACGCTTATGAAGAAATATCAATTCATAGCCAATAGAATTCTAGACCACATCGAGCAGGGAGAATATAAAGAGCGCTTGCCGTCTGTACGGAAATTAATGGATACCTTTGAAGTAAGCCAAGTTACAGTAACTCAGGCATTACAATATTTAACCGATATGAACCGAATTTATGCAAAACCAAATGTAGGTTATTTTATTATTTCCAGAAAAACAGATTCAGTAGCATGTAAAGGAAAATATGATTTTTCCACTGCCTCTACCTCCTGGACAGATTTTCCATTGGACAGCTATTCGCAATGTCTGGAAGCTGCCGTTCAAAATGAAAAAACAGAATTATTTACTTATGGTAGAACGACTGGTAATGAAGAGCTGAAGCATTTATTTCAAAAGCTGCTGATGGAGGATCAGATTTTCACAAAAAAAGACCAGATTATGATTACAAGTGGTACCCAGCAAGCTTTGCATATTTTCGCTTTAATAATGATGACCCGAAAACAAGCCATTCTGATTGAGCAGCCGACCTATCATCAGATAATCAATCTGGTGGAACGCCTTCACCTGGATTACGTCACATGCTATCGGGATTTGGATAAGATTGATTTAAAAGAATTAGAGAAAACGATTAGAATGAAGCGCCCAGGCTATGTTTACTTAATGCCAAGGCTTCATAATCCGCTAGGGACAACAATGAGTGAGCAGGAAAAAAAGAAGCTCTTGGAATTCGCGGTAAAATATGATTTTTATATCATAGAGGATGATTATTTAGGTGACTTTGAAGGGAACAGCAGCTATAAAACACTTTATGAAATAGATAATGATCAGCGTGTTATTTATTTAAAAAGCTTTTCTAAAATTATGTTCCCGGGACAACGGCTGGGTATTGCTGTCGTGCCTGAGGAATTCATTGAGTCCTTTCAAAGCTTTAAAGAAATTATTGATATTCATACGAGTTCTTTAAGTCAGGTTATTATGCAGACATTCATGGAGAGCGGGTTATATGCCCATCATAAAGATAAAATAGTTTCTAAGCATCAGCATAAAGCAGAAATGCTGCGGCGTGCTTTGAGAACTTATTTTTCCGGATATGAATTTAATGATAACCATCAGATGCATACAGTAATCAGGCTGCCGAAACAGATTAATATGAACAAGCTCCATGAAGAGTTGACTAAACGTCATGTTTTAGTGGATGACTATAAAACAAATTATATAGCAGGCTATAAGCAGAACCATAAATTTTTAAAGCTGAATACCACCAGCATTCAGGAGGGAAAGATTGATGCGGGTGTTCAATTAATTTACGAAGCGATAGAGAGCAGCAAATATCTGTAAAGGAAGAGCCGTCTGTATCGATACAAGATCTTAATATTCCCGCCCAGACAAGAATCACTTCTATCATAATGAAGCGTAGCTAATGAGATAGGAGTGATTTTTTATGGATTCAGAAATGATTTTAAAATGGATGCAGGAGAGAAAGAGTGTCCGCAGCTTTACAGAACAGGAGGTGGACACCAGGCTGATATTCAAAATTATCGATCATGTAAGACTGGCGCCAAGCGGATTCAATGCGCAGCCATGGAGATTTGTAATAGTGAAAGATAAAAATATGATTCAAAAGCTCTACCAATATTCCGGTTATCAAAAGCAATTAAATACAGCTTCCTGCGTAATTGTATTATATAGTGATTTGCTGGATGTGCACGGGAAAGTGGAGGATGTCCTCCATCCGGAAATGAGCCCGGATAAGAAGAGAAGCGACAAGAAAGCTCTCTTAGAAACACTGGAGGTGGCTCCTGATGTACTGCAATCACAAGGATATATTGCGCTTGGCTATCTGCTGCTGGCACTCACCGCTTATGGTATATCCAGCGTGCCAATGCTTGGTTTTGATTTGGAAAAGGTAAAAGCAATGCTGAAGATAAAGGGGAGTATTTTATCCGTGGTGGCGGCAGGGTATGGAGTTGATGAGGGGCATGCTCATCACCGGCTTGCTTTAGATGAGATTGCTCGTTTGTATGAAAGGGAAGAGAGGAGCTTATTGTAGTATTAACGGGGGCTCTGTTAAGGTTTAATATGATTATTAATATAATACGAATTAGAACCTCCAATTATCTAGAGGTTCTAATTCGTATTACATTTTTTCAGTTTAAAGCACAATTTAGCTCAATTAAACAATTCTCTTAACCGTTCATCGGTAAAATCATCAATAATAAAGTCCACAACACCGGTTTGTTCCAGCTCTGCATGATTATTATTGGTAGACATCGCAATAATCCGTTTTGCTTTGGCATTAGCCGCACCCTGCAGCCCGATGGGTGAATCTTCGAAAATGGTCATCTTTTTGGGAACAGTATTAATATTTAATGCTGCCTGAATATATTGGTCTGGTGCTGGTTTACTGGGTAGCTTCCCATTATCATATACAACTTTGTCTAAGTCGAACCAACGATTCAATTGGAAAAACTCAAAATAAAAGTCCACGTTGACTTTTGTCGAAGCAGTTGCAATATTTATAGGTGTGCCATTTTCCTTCAGCAAGTTGAAAAAATCAACCGTGCCTGGGATTAATTCGTTATGCTTCTTTTCTATTACAATCTCTCGATAGATTGCTTCTTTACGATTGGATAAATCTTCTCCTTCTTTTTTGGTTAAGGAACGTTCTAATAACCGCTCCATCGTCAGATGATTGGAGCGTCCGTGAATTTTGGAAAATTCCTCATCAGAAAGTGCATAGCCTAATAGTTCCTGGATAAATTTCTGCCAAGCTTGTTCATGAAGCGCTGTATCTCTGTATAAAGTGCCGTTAAAATCAAAAATAACCGAGTCCATATACCCCTCTCCCTCTAGATAATATCAGTTATTACAAATATCATTTCATAGTTAGCAAGGCTATGTCCAGTCTAATTTGCTTTACATGTCGTTATTAGTTGGACAAAGGTATCCACAAAGAGTTGGAGAAATTGTACCGTTTCATTGTTATTGATTTTCCCGTCGTCATCTAATAGTGCTGCAACATTTGTCAAAAAAGCTTCCGGCTGCTGCACTACAGGTATATTTAAACACATAATGGATTGCCTTCATCATCACCAAAAGACTGACAGATTAGTCAGCTAAAGCTCCTTACTCGTTTGATTTATCCAGTTTATTCACCATTTTTCCTAGCCTCTAAAGCAGTTTTCAAAACATTATTTTAAAAAAGGGGTTTTCATATATATCTAATTAGATTATAATCTAATTAGCTTGGGAGGGATTATAATGCAATTAGATCGAATCGTAAACTTTCACAAAACAATTGGAGACAAAACTCGAATCCGCATTATTTGCTTATTAAAAGAAGGGCCTCTTCATGGTCAAGCAATTGCGGGAAAGCTAGGATTAAAGCCGCCAACAATTTCGCATCATTTAACAAAATTAAAACAGATTGATATTGTTTATCAACGGCGGGATAAGAACACAATTTATTTTTATTTAAACAAAGATAAGCTTGAACGAATGGCACTAGAGATTACTCGGATAGGAGATAATGAAATGTTCGAAAAATTTGATATAACAGAGGGAGAAAAAGCGAAGGTCATTCGAAACTTCATTGATGGTAATGGAAAATTAAAGGCGTTGCCTGCACAAAGAAAGAAGAAGCTGATTCTCTTAGAATATATGTTACGTGGCCTGGAACATGGAAAAACGTATAAAGAAAAAGAAATAAATGAGCATATACAGCAATATCATCAGGATTTCGCTACAATTAGACGTGAATTTGTAATGGCTCATTTTATGTATCGCCAAGATGGTATTTATGAACTTAATCCGGTTGAAATGTGGCCTGTATAATCAGGTCATATTTTTCGAATATCTAATTAGATGAGTGTCTATTTTGTTAGGGGGGATAGTTTGTATAATTTTCAAATATTGAAAAAGGAACCAAAATATCAAATTATATTTTGGAGTTCCGTATTAAATGGTATTGGGGGACGGTTCGCTCAAGTTGGTTCCTTTGCGCTGCTTTATCTATTAACGGAGTCCGGAGCTGCTTTAGGGTTACTGATGGCTTTGCTTGTTTTGCCAACAATTATATTCGCCCCCATTAGTGGATACCTGGCCGACCGTTTTTATAAGGCGAAGCTGTTGTTTTGGACAGACCTTTTAAGAGCTCCGTTCGCATTACTTCCAATCTGGGCAACGATGACAGAAGAACTGGGCTTGTTGTATCTTAGTACATTTATTATTGCAAGCGGGCAGGCAATATATAATCCGGTTCGATTTTCGATTATTCCCGATATCGTCGAAAAAAGAAATTTAGTTTCTGTGAATGGTTTGGAACAAAATATTGTAGGGATAACACTTGTTTTTGGCTCACTGCTTGGAGGTATAATCGCTTTTATATCCAATATGCATGTTTTATTTATCTTCCATGCGGCATTTCTTATGTTAGCAGCAATTTTAATATGGCGTTTGACAAAAAGTAATACGGCTAAGAGCTCAAAAATGGAAGTGGCAGAATCTTCGTTAAAAAAAAGCAGGTTTCTTATTGTAAGAGTTGCTTTATTACGGGTATTTTTAATGGTTATGCTGCTTATGCCGCTTGCAAATGGTGTGGATAATGTCATATTTAATTTAATTGCATTGGAGGTTTTTGATAAAGGAGATTTAGGCGTTGGTTTAATCTATTCAGCTCTGGGTATAGGTTTTGTCTTAAGTTCAACCATAGTTAAATGGATACGCAGAAAATATATTGCGATAGGTGTTGCGATGATTTTACTGGAAGGGGCAGGTCACATATTACTTAGTCAATCATTCTTTTTTATACAAGCTTTAGCGCTTGCCATTTTAATAACTTTTGTAGGCGGGATAAGCAATATTTGCTTTGATACTGTTTTGATGAAGATATTGCCTGCTTCTAAACGGGGATTTTTATTCGGTACTTTATCCATGTTTCAGAATAGTTCCATGGGCATCGCCATGATCGGCGCAGGGTTTTTAACGGAGTGGCTGCCTCCCCTGCAAACTTCTTTTCTCGTTGGCGTGACGTATATTGCATTTGCGTTAGCCTTCATGCTGGTGTTTAGAAGTGTAAACTTTCGTACTTCCATACGAAAATTAAAAAGATTAGATATCAAATAATGGAATCACTTTTAACAAGCCTGTCTTTGCTGGTAAAATAGGTAAAAGTAATCTTTTCATTTATTCTAAATTAGATTAAGGTGATTTCGTTGAGCAGAGAAGCGGTTTTAAATTATGCGAAAAGAAAATACGATATAGATCCAGATTATCCATGGGCTAAATTCCCAAAATACGCTGTGCTTCGGCACAAGAAAAATAATAAATGGTTTGGATTGCTGATGGATGTTGATAAAGAGAAGTTGAATATAGAAGGAGAAGAGGCTGTTGAAGTTTTAAATGTCAAATGCGACCCTGGATTAGCATCTATACTAAGAGAAGATAGCGGAATCTTACCAGCTTATCATATGAATAAAGAGCATTGGATAAGTATTGTATTAGACGGTACTCTTTCAAAGGATGAAATCTTTCAGCTTTTGGATACGAGCTATCATTTAACAAAATAGTAAAATATTTTGATGCAGCAGACAATCAATGTTTGCTGCATTTTTAAATAACAGAAATGAAATGAAAGAAACGTATGTTCTTTTTCTTGTAGAGGTGTTATGATAATAGAATGTAATTTACAAATAAAGGAGAAAAAGAGCATGACAGGGAAAACACATATCATGGCCGGCATCACTGTAACGACAGCTATTGTGGCAATAACGGATGCCTACCAGCCCGAATGGTTCATTGCAGCAGGAGCTGCCGGTGGATTACTTCCGGATATTTGCCATAGCGGCAGCAAAATCGGGCGGAGGTTTCCGGCGATTTCGAAAATTATCAATACAATCTTTGGACATCGGACGTTTACACACAGTTTATTATTTCTAGCTTTAGTGGCACTTATTTTATCGGAAGTAGTCAGTAACACCTCCATTACCGTGGGCCTCTTGATTGGTATGGCCACACATTTATTATTAGATGCCAGTACCAAACAGGGAATTAAGCTATTATATCCTGCTAGGATAACGGTTCGTTTTCCAATTACTGCGAGAACCGGCGGAAAGGCAGAAAATATTATCTTATTGCTGCTGACTGTGGTTACGCTCTACTATGCGAACCGTATGATCGGGATTTTTTAGAAGTAGATTCTTGCTAAGAACCATGGCAAAGAGGAGGGGAACATGGAAATTCAAATTACTAAAATAAAGAAAGAGAAAGCTTGGATGCTAAGACATGAGGTGATGTGGCCAAATGAGGATTTTGATTACATAAAATTAAAAGATGATGATGCAGGTATTCATTTTGGCCTTTTTAAAGAAAATATGCTGATTTCTGTTGTTTCACTGTTTGTAGATAAAGACGAAGCTCAATTTAGAAAATTTGCGACGCTGAAATCAGAACAAGGAAAAGGATATGGAAGTAGATTGCTAGAGGCAGTATTGGAGGAAGCAAAAACATACGATATAAAGAGAATTTGGTGTAATGCCAGAAAAAACAAGGAGAGTTTTTATCAAAGGTTTGGTCTTGTCCGGACATGCTCAAGCTTTGTGAAAAATGGCGAGTCCTACGTTATTATGGAGAAATATGTATAGTTCCCAAATCAGTTAAAGAAGCCGTCTGTACTGAACAGGTGGCTTCTTTAACTGAATACAATAATCAAAATAAAATAGAAGTTAACGATACATACAATAAAGGCATTCTATCTTTATACAGAAAACTATTCCTAGTGCATACTTTTCATTTCTTGGTTAAAAATAGAGACTATTACCATTGTTAGGAGATGAATCTGTATGAAAGAAAAGAAAGATCTAAACAAAAAGGAAAAACAGCTGGAATCCCATATAAGAGAGACACGTAATCAAGAGATGATTTCCAATGAAGGAAAAAAGATAGCGGATGATGAAAATTCATTGACCGCCGGCGACCGCGGACCGACTTTGCTTGAAGATTTTCTTGCCAGAGAAAAGATAGCACATTTTGATAGGGAAAGGATTCCAGAAAGGGTTGTTCATGCACGGGGGACGGGCGCTTATGGTGAATTTGAACTGTATGAATCTATGAGTGATGTATCGATGGCTGATTTCCTGCAGGATCCTTCTAAAAAAACACCGTTATTTGTGCGGTTTTCACAAGTAATTGGTTCACGGGGCTGTAATGAAACCGTTCGGGATGTGCGCGGATTTTCTATTAAATTCTATACAGATGACGGAAATTTTGATATAGTTGCTATCAATTTTCCTATCTTTTTCATTCAAGATGCAATTAAATTCCCTGATTTGATTCATTCTGTTAAACCGGAGCCAGATAACGAATATCCGCAAGGCCAAACGGCGCATGACACGTTTTGGGATTTTATGGGAAGCAACCCGGAGACAACCCATATGGCTATGTGGATTATGTCTGATCGTGCAATTCCTAAGAATTTCCGTACTATGGAAGGATTCGGTGTCCATACATTTCGTCTAGTTAACAAAGAAGGGGTCGCTCATTTTGTGAAGTTTCATATCAAGCCAATGCTGGGGGTTCATCCATTAATTTGGGACGAGGCACAAAAGCTGGGTGAGGATGCTGATTTTCACCGCAGAGATCTTTGGACAAATATCAAAATGGGAAATCATCCAGAATACGAGCTTGCGATACAGATTATTCCGGAAGATCAGGAATTTATGTTTGATTTTGATATTTTAGACCCGACGAAGTTCTGGCCAGAAGAGGAAGTTCCGCTTCAGAAGATAGGGAAAATAACGTTAAATAAAACGGTTGATAATGCCTTTTCGGAAACAGAGCAGAGTGCATTTCATCCAGGGAATATTGTCCGGGGAATTGATTACTCTAATGATCCGCTACTGCAAGGACGTTTATTCTCGTACACGGATACGCAACAGGCACGGGTTGGAGCGAATTACCAGCAGCTTCCGATCAATAAGCCGGTGTGTCCTGTTTTTAACAATCAGCGGGATGGTGCTTCACGTTATGTGATTGACCGCGGGAAAGTTTCTTATCACAAAAACATATTGGCAGATAATACACCAGCTGAAGTACCGCCGGAAAAGGGAGGTTTTGTAACCTATCCTTCGACGGTAGAAGGATTGAAGCTGCGTAAAACAGCAGATTTCTTCAAGGATCACTACTCACAGGCGAGGCTTTTCTGGAACAGCATGACGCCGGTGGAGCGGGAGCATATTATCGGTGCTTACAGCTTTGAACTTGGAAGATGTCTTCATGTACCTGTACGTCAGCAGATGGTTGACCGCTTGGCGAGGGTCAGTAAAGAACTCGCCGAAAAGGTTGCGATAAAAGTCGGGGTTACTGTACCGGATGTAGAAGAATCCAAGGTTACGAAATCATCACCAGCTGTAAGCTTGATGAATACGAAATTCGTGGCGAAAACGCTAAAAGTAGCTGTGTTTCTGGCGGAAGGCTTTCCTGGAAAGGAAGTGGACGCACTTTTGAAGCAGTGGAGAAAAGAAGGAATACATGTAGTGACTGTAAGCAACAACCTGGGTGAAGTAAAGAGCAGTGAAGGAATGACGTATGATGTCGACCAAAACTTCCTGACAGGGTCACCTTTAAGCTATGAGGGTGCCTACCTGGTTGGTGGAACTGGAGTGGATGACTATTTCCATCATCAGGCCCGTACCTTTATTATGAATATGTACAATCACTTCAAGCCAATAGGTGCGAGGGAAGAGAGTGCTCACTTATTGAAGGAAATGGGAATTGAAGGGATGCCGGGCGTTGTGATGGATACAGATTCTCAGTTTGGCCAGAAATTTATTGATGCAATGGCGAAGCAGCGCTTTTGGGAGCGACCAAGTTTTCTTTATAATGTGAATGGGATTAAAGGGAAATAAGTACATCTTTCCTTTCTATCTTTATAAATGTTGAAGATGAGATAAAAAATCAATATCTTCTGTCTGAATAAGGGGGCCTGTTAATTAAAGCGAAGTTTACTTGTTTAGGGGTCTTCTTTTTTTATTTACTCTACCAAGTAATCGGTGATTCGTTTTCAAAAGGTTCAGTTGATTCTCGTAAGCGCTTGACATCAAAGCTGCCCATGGTATACTAGGTGACATAGAGAGCGCTTTTTATAATCAAATCTTTATACAAAAAAACGAAATAATTTAAATATAATTTCTATATGATAGTAACGATTAGGATTGTTATAGCATGCTTCTGAGCTACACAAAACCTATTTACAAATATCTTTATTTGTAAATAGGTTTTTTTATATTCTGACATCAATAAAGATACAAAAATGTAAATTAATACAATATAGTGCAGGTAAGGAGGCCAATGAAATGAAAATAAGAAAAATCCTTAACAATAGTGCTGTTATTACAAGAGATAGTAATAATAAAGAGATTATTGTAATGGGAAAAGGGATTGCTTATAACAAAAAGAATGGTGATTCCATCGATCAGGATAAAGTTTATAAAACGTTTTCCGCTGACTCTCAGACAATTCACAGCCGAATAATTGAGATGATAGATGAGATTCCGGTAAAATACATTGATTTATCCGAACAGATTATTAATATCGCGAAGGAAAAGCTTGAAACTCCTTTAAATGACAGTATTTATATATCTTTAACGGATCATATTTATACGAGTATTCAAAGATATCATGAAGGGATCCCCTTGAAAAATAAATTACAATGGGAGATCAAACATTTTTATCAAAAGGAGTTTGAAATTGGACAAGAGGCTGTGATGCTGATAAAAAACGAAACGGGCATTTCGATGCTGGAGGATGAAGCGGGTTTTATTGCTGTCCATATTGTCAGTGCTGAATTAGATGGAGAGGTGCATAATTCCTATCAAATAACAAACTTTATTCAACAGATTACCCATATCGTTAAATATTATTTTTCCATCGAATTTGACGTGGAATCGCTTGCATATCATCGTTTTGTTACACATTTAAAGTTTTTTGGTCACCGTATTTTTTTACAAAATAATAAAAAAGAAAATCCGCTGGATAATGATTTATTAGAAATTATTAAAGAAAAATATGTGCAGCCTTATCTATGTTCCTTGAAGATAAAAGAATATGTGGAACAAAAATATGATTATATTCTGGATAATGACGAACTATTGTATCTAACCATTCATATAGCAAAAATAATAAAGCAATAGCTTCAATAATAACCTTTAAGGCGGTGATTGATGAACGATAGCTCTGGCAGAGGATGGTGACATTAAGTTGGCTAAACCTTCATTAATACATTTAAAAATGGAGGAGAAAGCATGAAAAATGAAAAATTAGTAAATCAAATTATAAAGGCAGTAGGGGGAAAGAACAATATAAATAATGTCGTTCATTGTGCTACCCGTTTACGGTTTACTTTGAAGGACGATTCCAAAGCGGATGATGAAGAAATTAAATCCATAAAAGAAGTATTGTCCCTGGTTAAAAAAGGAGGACAATACCAATTAGTCATTGGAAATAATGTGGATCGTGTCTATAATGATTTAGCAAAAGTAATCGGTATCGGTTCGGGCGACAATGGCAAGAAAAATGATGATAGGTCCGTTTTTGATAAAGTTATCGGCACAATTACTGGATCGATAGCGCCGATAATTCCGTTACTTGCCGGCTGCGGTATGGGAAAAGTATTATTGCTTGTACTAACGATGCTTGGCTGGTTAACAACAGAATCGGATACGTATATTGTCTTAAACTTAATGTTTGATACAGGGTTCTACTTCATGCCCGCATTTATCGGTTTTTCTGCGGCTAAAATTTTTGGGGCCAACCAGTACTTAGGTGCGTTTCTTGGTCTGGTGATGGTGCATCCTGATTGGAT
Organism: Oceanobacillus sp. FSL W8-0428; assembly: GCF_038004405.1. NCBI lineage: Bacteria > Bacillati > Bacillota > Bacilli > Caryophanales > Bacillaceae > Oceanobacillus > Oceanobacillus sp. FSL W8-0428. The sequence continues at coordinate 3,976,748 of NZ_JBBORB010000001.1, read as the reverse complement.
GGCTTTAGTGTCAGAAGGAGATCCTGTTACATTTTTAGGTATTGGTGTTTCCTTAGTTAAATATTCAGCAACATTGGTTCCGGCCCTGCTTGCTGTATGGATTATGTCTTATGTAGAACGATTTGTTAAAAAAATAGTGCCTGAGATGATTAAAGTATTCGCAGAACCGTTGCTGGTAGCTTTAATCAGCGTACCTTTAGCACTAATTATTGTCGGTCCGGTCGGCGATTTCATTTCTTCTTTAATTGCCCAAGGAAGCATGTTTGTTTATAATCATGGCGGCATTATTGCTATTCCATTATTGGCAATGGTATATCCTTGGTTAGTGTCTATCGGTATTCATAAGGCATTAAGTCCAATTAGTATTGATCTTGTAGCGACCAGAGGATTCGACCCAATTATTCGTGTTGTTGCCCTTTGTTCCAATATGGCTCAGGCTTCTGCTTCCCTTGCCGTATCCATTAAAAGTAAAAATACTCAATTGAAATCTTTGGCGTTTTCTTCAAGTATGGCGGCTTTCTTAGGTGGAATTACAGAGCCTGCTTTATATGGGGTTAACCTAAAATTGAAAAAGCCTATGTATGCATGTATGATCGGTGGTGCAGCAGCAGGGTTGTTTGCAGGTATCATGAAACTCAAAGCTTTTATTTATGTTACTCCAGGTCTTTTAAGTTTACCTATGTGGATTTCAGAAGAGGAAAACAATATTCTGCTGGCTATTTTTACACTGATTATATCAGCAGTTGTAACCTTTATAGCAACATTTGTTATCGGATTTAATGATCCGGTTGAAGAAAAGTCCCAAGAATCAAATATGGTTAAAAATGATGAAGCTGCTAAAAAACATACCAAATTAAAAAGTCCTTTAGATGGTGAATTGATTCCATTGGAAAATGTTAATGATGAGACTTTTTCCAGTGGCATTATGGGAAAAGGCATTGCAATTAAACCGGAAAACGGGAAATTATATGCCCCTTGTGATGGTGTAGTAAGTGCAGCATTCAGCAGCGGCCATGCCGTTGGCTTAACCACGGATGATGGCGTAGAGATACTGGTTCATATAGGAATCGACACCGTTTCATTGGAAGGAAAGTATTTCCATTCATCTGTTGAAAAAGGACAGGTTATTAAAAAAGGGGACTTACTTATAGAATTCGATATAGACCAAATAGTGAAGGCTGGATATGAAACAACAACGATTGTCATTATTACAAATAGCGATGATTATTTAGATGTTGTTCCTGTAAATAAAAAGAATGTCAAAGCAGCAGATGATTTATTAGCAATAATTTGAAAGGGGAAGAGTTAAATGATTTATGCAGATTTACATGTTCATACCAACCATAGTGATGGAGTATGTGAAATAAAGGATGTTTTAGATAGAGCGAAAGAAAAAAATATAAAAGCACTTGCTATCACTGACCATGATACAGTCGATCATTGGGCAGAGGTTAAGCAATATTCTGAGGAATTAGGCATAGAGGCGATTCGCGGTGTGGAAATGAGCTGCTATGATTTTGATGTATATAAAAAAGTACATGTGCTCGGCTTATGGATTGAAAAAACAGATCATATTGAAAAATTGTGTACAAAAACCTTACAGGCACGCGATAATTATCATAAAGAACTCATCGAAGAGTTGAAGCAGAAAAATTACTATATCACCTATGCAGATGCCAAAAAGTATTCTAAATATAATATTGTTTTTAAAATGCATCTTTACCAGGCTTTAAAGGAAAAATATTCGGATGATATGAATCCTGAAAAATATAAACAGTTATTTGCTTCCAAAACCTCTATTGAAACAGATATGAAAATGGAATATATAGATGTTAAAAAAGGCATTGAAGCTATTCAAAAAGATGGTGGTATTGCAGTGCTGGCTCATCCTTGTGTATACGATAATTATGACGAAATTGAAAAGTATGTGAATTTTGGGTTGCAGGGAATAGAAATTAATCATTCAAAAATGAAAGCAATTGATTATAAATTGACAGAAGAATTTGCTTCCAAATTCAATTTGTATCGAAGCGGTGGAAGTGATTTTCACGATCCAGAATTGCTTCAGTTTGGTAATAATGGCTTGACGGAAGAGCAGTTCATAGAATTGAAGCGTAATGCTGGTAAATAGAAGATTTAAGTGAAAAAAAGGCAGCATGTACTCTGATTTAATTGGGTGCGTGCTGTCCTTTTTTAAACGTTCGGGATGTATCTTCACATAGACATTTGAGTTGTTTTATTTAAGCTTTTGACCAAAACAAATCTCAAGCTTGTTTATGATGTTGAAATATATCAATGGTTGCCTTCATAGCTGACTCATTCCTTCTGCTTTCTTTAAATAGGAGGAATATGGATTGAGAAGGAATAGAAACTTTACTTTTGAATTCTATTTGCTCCAGACAATCTGCATAATCAGATTGATTCACTTCCGTATCAGACAAAAATCCAATCCCTTTTAAATCAATAATAAATTGAATGGCTAAATCACTATGTCCCACTTCCATCCTAGGTTTGGCTCTTTGCTCGTTCTCATTTTCCATCCATGATTGAAACGAACGCCCCCAGTTCAGATAAATCCAAGTCTGATTAGCTAATTCTTGGAATCCTGCGGGCTTACTTATGTTCAAATCCTTATGCTTATGCAAATGAAAGGTATCTTGTTGAATCAGTATGGAAGAGATTTCCTTGCGCATCGGCTTATTATAAACAATACCAAAGTCTGTTGATCCATCTAAAACATGCTGAATGACAAAAGAGGAATGATCTGTTCGCAAATGGATGTGTGCCGGCTGATGCACTTGATGTAATTCTTTGATGATTTTCGTATTCATTTTTCTCCAAAGTGAATAAGCAGCAGAAATTGTGATTTGAAAGCTTTCCTCTAACTCCTCTTCAGCAATCTTTTTCGTCTGTTCCCATAAATCCATTTGACGCTGCAGCAGAGGCAGCAGTTTATAACCAATGGCAGTCAGTTCGATATTACCTTTATGTCTCACTAATAACTTTTGTCCATAGAATGCTTCTGTCTGCTGAATACGTGCTGTCACTGTGGATTGCGTCACATGAAGGACTTCTGCTGTTTTGGTGAAGTTTTTTAATTCAACGACTGTTAAGAAGGTCCTTATTTGCTCATAATGCATTTTTCTTCCTCCTATCGAAAAAGTCAATAGTAACTATTTAATTATTCGTTTTGTCTATTATACTATCTTGCTTTTATAATATAAACAAAGGAGGGAGAAGCATGGCAGTGAAAGAAATTCTATTATTGGGAACTCCGAAATTACATGAAATCAGCTCTTTGGTGGCAGAAGAGGAAATGGATGAATTGTTGCCTGCTGTCCAGGGTCTTCACGATACATTGTTGGATTTTAAATCAAAATATGATGCAGGGCGTGCCATTGCGGCACCTCAAATCGGAGTTTTTAAAAGAATGATTTACATGTATATTGACAAACCGTTTGTATTTATCAATCCGGAATTAGTGATTACCAATCATGAAAAAATGGAGGTGTGGGATGATTGCATGAGCTTTCCGGACCTGCTTGTCAAAGTACAAAAATATAAGGCGTGTACGATTCATTATCGGGATATCGATTGGAAGAAACAGAGTATGGAGCTGACGGATGATTTATCAGAGCTGCTTCAGCATGAATATGACCACTTAGACGGTATCCTGGCAACTTCAAGAGCTGTTGATAATCAATCCTTTGCTCTGAGTTCCCAAAGAAGCAATATAGATAAGGAGGAGGGCCGATGAAAAAGAAGATTGGGATAATCGGCGGTATAAGTGCTGCATCAACAATTCATTACTATAAGAGGCTGACAGATTTATATTATGAAAAGTATCAGGATTATTATTATCCCGAAATTCTGATTCATAGTCTGGATTTTCAGTATTTCACAGACTTAGAGAACGAGCATCGAAAAGAAGAGTACATAGATTATATCTTCCGGAAAATAAATGGGTTGGAACGAGCCGGGGCTGAGGTAGTGATAATGGCTGCCAATTCTCCTCACTCTGTATTTAAAGAAATAGAACAACTTGTTAATGTGCCTATGATCAGCATTGTTGAATCAACAGCTTTAAAAGCAATGGAGAAAAAATATGCCAAATTGCTTTTAACGGGCATTAAATACACCATGCAATCTACCTTTTATCAGGACATATTTAAACAATATGGGCTGGAAGTCATTACGCCGAATGAACAGCATCAAAACGAAATCAATTCCTTTATTTTTGATGAGTTGGTTATACAGCATTTTTCCAACCAGACGAAAAGCCGTTTTATTGAAATAATTAATAATTATGATGTGGATGCTGTTATACTTGGTTGTACAGAATTACCATTACTTTTGTCGAGTGATGATTGTGATCTACCGCTTTTGGATACAGTTTCTTTACATGTTCAAAAAATACTAGATTATAGTGTAGAGTGAAGAAAATTGTTGATTGCAGGAAATAAAAAATAACTTGGAGGGACTATATATGACACAGCGGATGAACTTTTTTGAGCTTGCACCTGAGGCAGTGGGGATGATGAGGGAGATTGAAAAGTACACGAGAAAAAATAACATTGACCGTAAACTCCAGGAGCTAATTAAAATCCGGGTATCACAAATAAATGGCTGTGCATTTTGTTTGAATATGCATACAATAGAAGCCCGGAAGATAGGGGAAACAGAACAGCGATTATATTGTGTCAGTGCCTGGAGGGATTGTACTTTTTATTCTGAAAAAGAAAAGGTTGCTTTAGAGTTAGCGGAACAAATTACGCTTATTTCAAAAAATGATGTATCGGATGATTTATTTGATCGTGTTCGAATACATTATACGGAGAAGGAATATCTGGACTTAATTGTGTTGATTAATCAAATTAATAGCTGGAACCGGCTTTCTATTGCAACAGGGGCGATGGCAGAGTGATTAAGATAGCGTTGGATAATTTGGTGAGTAGTAAATTGTTAATATTTCTTTGCATGGTAACTTTGTTTCCTAGTTATTATTTCAATTTATAAATGCTGATATAGATTTCATAATAAATGCTAGGGTAGAAAAATAATTCTCGAGGAGGTTAGATAAATGAGTAAACCTGTCATTCGAACTTACAAGGATTCAAATGATTTAAAACGGATGCAGAAACTCACACAAGCTATATGGCCACTGGAACCTAATTACCATATAGGCGATCTGGCTTGGCAACGCTACCGACATGCTGGGCGCGAGGATGATTGGGATACTGCAATTTGGGAATTGGATGGGAATCCCGTTGCTTGGGGATGGATTCAAAAACCTGGTGAGTTAATATGTCAAGTTCATCCTGATTTTCCTGAAGTGGCCAGGGATGTTATTGACTGGTTTAATAAAATAACTAAAACCAATGAGCAAAAAGTGATTGTCCTGGAAACGGAATCGCATCTTATTTCTGCCTTAGAAGGTTCTTTATTCACCCCATTAGCAGAAAATCCAGAAGTCCTTACAAAAATTTCATTGGATAGTTGTTCCTTTCCTGTTCAATTACCAGATAAATTTAAGGGTCGCCATATCAAGGGTTCTGAGGATTTAACAAATCGTGTAGCAGTGCATAGGGCTGCATTTGATAAAACCAGAGTCATAGAAGAAAGTTACTTGAACGTTATGAATACCTATCCTTATGATCCTTCGCTTGATTGGGTAATAGAATCTCCAAATGGTGAGTTCGTCGCATCTTGTTTAATTTGGTATGATGAAGTTAACAAGGTGGGGTTACTGGAACCTGTTGGAACGAATCCGGAATTTAGGAGAATGGGGTTGGCGAGTTCAGTCAGCAAGCTTGCCCTCAATGCGTTGAGTGAAAAGGGGGCAAAAACAGCGGTTGTTGTTTGTACCTCCCCAGATGCATGTGAGCTTTACAAGTCCATCGGTTTTGAACAATTCGCTCAAACAAAATCATTTCATCGTTTAAAATAGAGCCAGATTGGACACCCTTTATACCTGCAATTATGATATGGTATATATCATAATAAAAAGCCCCTATGTTCAATCAAGGTATAACTTAAACGTAAGGGCTTTGTTCATTTCCAAAGATTTTGGGTTTTACATAAGAATCCCCTGTACAACAAACCCAAGCACCAACCCTAAGAAAATAGAAGACAACGTACCTAGCAGGAAATACTCTGCCCAGTTCCGGTCATCTAACTGTTTGAACCGTGCAATCGATTTGGCCGCAATAATAAAAGCAATTGACGGATATGCACCAACCGCTGTTAATATAACCACAAGCAGCCTTTCCAGATAACCGATAAGTTTTCCATGCGAACGAAGCGGGGTGGAGTAGGTGAAATAATGGTATTCCTCTGTGAAACGATTATCTGCTTCTGCCCGGATTTTTTCCTTTCCGGCAGCGATTTGATTTTTTAATGTCAGCTCGGCTTCAAAATTAGCAAATTCAGATGGCAGGGAACCGATAATGAATTTTACGATATGACCGCAGACACTTGTTGCTAAAATATAAATGATAATTATAAATAATAAAGTATGGAATGGATTTAAACTGCTTGTCCCATGCAACAAGTCAAAAAGCTCTGCTGTCATTGCTGCAGCTGTCATATGGAAGAAAAGGATACAGGCTATGAGTATCATGATGACATGCAAGGCTTGATCTGATAGAAAGTATCCAAGTCTTTTTATATTATCCGTTGGGCTTTTCGGAATGGAATCTACTAATTTTATTTTTAACAAATCAATCACAAGATGCGTGAGGATAATAAAGGCAAAGGGCAGGATAAAATAGTAGATTATATGTTGAAATTCATATTGGTATCCCCATATGATTGCGAGCACAATGCCTGTTGTCATCAGATGGTGAAGGATATGCTTTTTCAAATGTTTTATTTTATTTTGCACCATCTGATCCGTTTGCAGCCAAAAATCAGCAATCAGATGCGCAAGTAACAGCAATAATATAGTCATGACAAACTCCTTTCTTCAGGAAAATAATCATTTAGATGCGTCCTTATATTTTGTCTGATATTTTCCTGCAGTTTATCCGTCTGAGCCTGCCAATCTTGTACACCTAATGAATCCAGCACCTTTACAATGTTATAAAAAGCATTCAAAATAAGATGCGTTTTTCCTTGTTTCATATGATGGGATATCGTAGCTGTTGTTCTTCCAAGATATTCACTTACTTTATTCTGTTGACCGAGTATGGCATATAAAGAACAGACGAGAGACTGTATTTCGGTTTGTTCATTTATTTGCTCCTGCTTTAAAGTTAAACTGGTATTTATTAAGGCTTCGAACTGCTGACTGAAAACAGTAAAGCTCTGTCCATCTGATAAAGGAGGTAATTCAAAGTGAAACAGTAATCTGTTCGTCTGTTTTTTTAAATGATTATTGGCATTTCTAGCTTGTTTCATTAAGGGGTGAATCCAGGTTTCTATGTTTATTTCGCTGATATCCTCTTGAATATCACCAAATGATAACCCGAAATAGGGCTTATGATCGGGAAACCGCCAAATACGGCTTAGATAGAAAGCAAGTGTATAAGCCGAAGCATAACCGCTGCTTACAACCACCAATTCATCACCAGCGCGGTGGCTGACCTTTGTGACAGCTGTATTCTCTGTCCATTCGGTAATGTAGTTTTTTAATTGCTCCAGGTATTCGCTTAATTCATTTCCGATATTTTCTTTTGATGAATTACTTATATCCATAATGAAGATAGAGACTTCATTTGCCATGAAGAAACAGCTCCTTCCTTATCGAATGTAGTAATAAGTTTGATTATATAATCGAATATAACAAAAATTAGATGAAATAGTCAAACTTTATTGAGATTAGATGATTTAGACTAATATAGTAGAAATAAAGAGATTTTTTTATTTACAGTTGAAAAAAGCGGGTGATAATACATTATATTTTGCATCATCACCCGCTTTTATTTAATTCTATTTCAAAGTGCTTTTTTTATACTGAATGAAAAAACTAATATACCCGATCTCCATCCGGCTCTTCATCTAAAATATGATGCGCAAACCAATCCAGATTTTGTTTAAGAATAGCGCGGTGGATGCCCGGCTTGTCTGAACCATGCAGCATGTCTTTGAAGATGACCAGCTCTGTTTCTACACCGACATCCTTCAAGCCGCGATATAGTTCATAGGCATTTGGAACAGGAACCCGGGGATCCTTTTCACCGTGCTGAATCAAGGTTGGTGTTGAAGCATTATTAATATAAGTCATAGGCGAGGTCTTTCGATAGATTTCTTCGTCATTCCATGGCGTATCTCCTAAATAGTAGCGTGTAAAATGAGTAATATCCGTATTGACATAGTAGGTCATCCAGTTGGAAATACCGGCTCCGACCGAAACGGCTTTAAACCGGTCGCTGTATGTTGCACAAAAAGCAGATATATAGCCGCCCTGGCTCCAGCCCAGGATGCCGACTTTTTCCGGATCTGCTACCTTGCTGTCAACCAAAAAATCGACTCCGGAAATAATATCTTGATAGTCTCCCAGCCCCAGCTTCCGGAAATTTGCCGAGCGAAAGGCTTCTCCGTAGCCGGCGCTGCCCCTGTAGTTAGGCTCCAGAACAACAAACCCTTTCTCTATAAATTGTTCGATTGGCTGATATCTATTTGTGGTCGGGGTTGCTAATGATATGCCTGTTGGGCCGCCATGAACGGCAAGTACAAGCGGATAGGTCTTCGAATCATCGTAATCAGCCGGTTTTGATAATATGCCTTCAATTTCCAATCCATCTTCTGTTTTCCAGGAAATAATTTCTTTTTTACTTTTCGTTTTTCCTTCGTAAAGCTTATATTGCTTGGTCAGCTGTTTATTATCAAGATATACTTCAGCAGCTGCTTGTGAAGTTGCCTTAACATATGCAGCATGCTTGCCATCCGTCGTAATAGCCGGGTAAGTCACCACTATGTCAGATGAATCAAAAAGCGGTGTCAATGTGCCATCTTCTGCGATAAGCCCGGTCATGTAATTGGTCCGTTCCAGCCAGGTAATGTGGATACCATTTTTAGTCCAGCGAACAGGAGAAATATTTTCATCGATGTTCAATGGAAGCTGTTTGACTTGTTTGACTTTTAAATCATAGATTTCCAGCATAACGTTTGCGTATATTTTTTTCTGTGTAAGGCGGCTATAGCAAATTTTTGACCCATCATAGGAAAATAGAACAGGTCCCGCTTGTAAAGGGCTGATATCTAATTTTACAAATTCATTGGTTTCCAGGTCCAACAAATAAGTTTCCTGGCTTAACAGGTCAGTGAATCTGGGAGTAGGGGCAGAGCTAAAGACAATTTTCCGGCTGTCTGGTGAAATATCAAAATAATAAATATACCTATCCAGCGATTCCGTCAATGGTGTAATTGCCTTATCTTTGTTATCTTCACCGTTTTCATCTGCCGCTTCCCTTAAGTCCTTTGGCAGCATGTCCAGCACTTTGGCATGTTGTTTCCCTTTATCAAGATCCAGAAAGTACAATGCATTATAATGAAAATCTTGATCCACATAGGAAAATTCTCCGTACATGTCACTGCGGCTTTTCAGTTTATCCGGTTCAGGGCGCTTTGCGGTGAAGAAAAGGCCTTTACCGTCTGGAGCCCATTTAAAATAATCAATATTATGTTCGGCATGAGAAATCTGTATTGCTGCTGTTTCCTCGTCAGTTTGGATAAAAATCTGCTTTGTTTTTTTGTCGCCTTCACCAGCTGTGCTGAGAAAAGCAAGGGTTTGCCCATCCGGTGACCAGCAAGGCTGCGTACTTTCATTTTCACCTATTGTTAAGGGATAATTTTTATCGGTATGTTTGTCATAAATCCAGACATGCTGAGGGTATGTATTATTGTCCCAGTCCGTTGTGCTTTTTACATAAGCTACACGCCGTCCATCCTCGCTGATGGCAACATCCTGGAATGTTGGTAAAGCTATTATTTCTTCTATTGTTAAATAATTTGCATGGTTATTGGGCATAAGTATACTCCTTTCAGATTATCGTTTAATAGTTTTACTTTTGATTTGATAATTCTCTGCGGTTTCAGTTTGCTGTAAAAGATTTTCGGTAGATTTCCTGTGACCATGCTTAAAACTTCTCAAGATGATATATTTTGGGGACCATTCTGACTTTTATTAAGCTGATATAATTTTTGAACTATAGCTTATCGGAATTTGTTTTTTGCAAATCAAAAATCCGGTTGTACTAAAATAGTTTTTGTATCATTAATCACCTCGTTTTGAAAAGGGTTTCAATATATTTATAATAATCCTATTATTTTACAACTTCAAGTTATTTAAAAAATAGATAAAATAAAATCCTTTTTCTAAGAATTTTCGATAACGCATATCCTTTCCCTTGAGTTTTTCGTATATATTATGGAGATAAATATACTAGAATGGAGGATTAAAAAATGGTTATTGCAGCAATTTATGATATCCATGGTAACTTACCAGCGTTAAATGCTGTGTTGAATGATATTGAAGAACTCGACCCGGATTCTATTGTGATTGGAGGAGATATTGTTTCTGGACCAATGCCAGGGCAGACCTTGGAACGACTTTTGCCTTTAGGTGAAAAACTGAACTTTGTACGTGGGAATGGAGATAGAGAGGTGGTAATGGCTTTTGACGGTAAAAAACTTCCTTCTGCCATGTCAGAACAGGGTCGTAAGAGGACACAATGGGTTGCTGAACAGTTAACCCAATTTCAAAGGGATTTCCTGTCCGAATTACCAATGACAGTAACCATTCCTATTGATGGATTGGGCGATATTCTTTTTTGTCATGCTACACCAAGAAGTGATGAAGAAATATTTACATCGCTTACCCCGCAGGAAAAGCTCGATAATATTTTTTCTGACATTCAGCAAAAGATTGTCATTTGTGGGCACACTCACATGCAATTTGAAAGAAAGTTGCGTGACATACAAATTTTTAATGCAGGCAGTGTAGGAATGCCGTTTGCAGATAAACCAGGAGCATATTGGATTTTAATTAGCCCAAAAGGAATTGAATTCCGCTTTACATCCTACGATGTTGAAATGGCTGCTCAAGAAATTATAGCAAGTGGTGATCCACAAGGTTATGAATTTGCTGAAAAGAATGTAATTGAAATCCCGACAGCTTTGGAGGCGGCTGAATTACTTGAAAAGAGTTAATAACATTTATACAAATGTAATATACTTATTTTCTTTTAATCAATCCTGCATGAATCCTATAACTGCTTAGAATTCTTTAAAAAAACTAAAACTAAATTGACACAAACCCAGACGCATGGATTAGCTATTTTCTTAATATCAGCAGGATTTATCTGATAGTATACTGTCTTCTTCATTAATTGATATGGTCAACATTTCCAAAAGACCGGATGCCAGGATATTTACTAACCTGAAATTACTCTCCGCATCATTAGTAAATTTAAATTGCATAAATTTACTAAAATAATCAATTCATTTAATTGAGAATTATTATCATTTATTGTATAGTAGATAGTAACGATAAATATAATGGAGAAGGAGAATATATAATGAAAATATACTGGACTAAAATAAATGAGATTATTGATGAAACCCCTGAGGTTAAAACATATATGCTTGAGTGCCCGGAGGACTATACATGGGAAGAGGGTTCCCATATTCATCTTGCACTGGAGGGTTTTAATGCTGGAGATAAACCAAACCGCAGTCTGATTCGCCATATGTCGATTTCCACTTTACCGCATGAAAATTTAATCGGTATCACAACACGTATCAAAGAGCAGTGCTCTGAATTTAAAACGATTTTAAGAGAGATGGAAGTTGGCCAGGAAGTTGCTGTATTTAAAACGCATACGAATGTTCCGCTTAAAAGAGAAGACAGAAATGTGTATCTGTTGTCAGCAGGGGTTGGCCTGGCAACCTTCAGACCGCTTGTGCTTGATTATTTTGAGCGTGCGGACAATGTCAATCAAATTCATTCCCTGAACATTGATTCATCAAGAGATTTCCTATTCACTAATATTTTTGAACCCGCACCTGACAAGAAATTCACATCACAGTTCGTAGATAATCGTAAAGATTATTATGAAGAAGTGAAAAATCTTGCTGAAGACAAGGATGGGCTCTTTTATGTTGTCGGCAGTGATGAATTCCTGGCGGAGAACATTGAAGTATTGCGTGAGCAGAGCATCAAGCCGGAACAGATTATGCTCGATAAGCATGAAGGTCAGCGGGCTGAATTTTTACCATCTGATGTTTCTATTTAAGCAAGACAATTCTCTTCTTAATCAACATTAAATGATAACCCATAAATGATAGAAAAGCTGCGTTTAGTATAATACTGAATGCAGCTTTTTTCTGTAATTAGACAGAAGATAGACGTGTGAAAAGAAAAACTCTCTTTTCCAAATAACGTAAGCATCTAAATCAAATCAACTAACCAATAATCATTTGCAAACCATCATTAAAAAGGTCATTAACTGTCTTTCCTGCTGAAAAATATTCTTCAATGCCTGCTGTCAGTGTAGGATATTCCTGATTAAATGATTCCATATGAAGCTCTTGCATCTCCTGTTCAGTGATCCTCGTTTGTTCTTCAATAACATGGCCGAAAGTAAAGCGGGTTGCAGTTAAAACAATCAAACGTGATTGGTGCAACTCTACTCCCGCATTCACCAGGGATTTCATTGCAGTCTCAGATAAATTAGCCATCGTTAACGAAAGGTGTGCTCCTGCAACGACACGTCCTCCATCAGTATATGCGAGCATTGCTTTACGTAAATGATTAAATATATTAAGCAGCCAATCTTGCCAGGGCTCTTCACTTTCCGGCTCTTTCAGATCATGAAACTCCATCTGCAGAATAGCTTCAGCCATTTCATTCACCAAAGCATGTTTATTTTTAAAATGCCAGTATAATGCAGGAGCTTGGACATTTAATCTGCTTGCCAGCTTTCTTAGCGTGACTCCTTCAAGTCCGCTTTTATTAAGCAGCTCTAAAGCTTCTGTTATAATTTGTTGTTTTTTTAGTGCCATAGTGTACTCCTTTCTTTAGCTGTATGTGCTCTTGACAGTATATCATAAAAGGAGTATAAGTTTACTTAACACCGTTAAATTTAACGATGTTAAGTAAACTTATACAGGAGGTTTTATCATGAAAGCAGCCGTACTGCACAAATTTGGAGAAACGCCACGTTATGAAGATTTCGCAGATCCGTCTCCAGGTAAAAATGAAGTTTTAATCCATGTGAAAGCTGTAGCTCTTGAAAATGTTGATCAGATGATAGCGAGAGGGGAGCATTTTGCGAGCCGTCAATTTCTTTCTGAATTACCGGCTATCGTCGGACTTAGAGGTGTGGGCGAGCGTTCCGATGGAAAACTGGTTGGATTTTCGGGTGCAAAATCTCCATATGGCGCCATGGCAGAAAAAGCAGTTGTTTCTAAAGAATCCATTGTCCTGGTTCCTGATGGAGTCAGCGCCGAAGAAGCAGTTGCTCTTCCACCTGCCGCATTGACTTCACTTTTTCCGCTTAAATGGGGAGCGAAGATGAAGCCTGGCGAGACCGTGCTTATAAACGGCGCTACCGGGATTGCAGGTAAGCTTGCTGTTCAAATCGCAAAACTCCTTGGCGCAGGGCGCGTCATCGGCACCGGCCGGAACGAAGAATCTTTGCAGCGGATCAAGGAATTGGGTGCAGATACAGTGTTGAACCTTAAACAGTCTGAAGATAATTTATCTGCATCCTTTAAAAAGGAGGTAGATGAAGGGATAGATATTATTTTGGATTTTTTATGGGGGCCTCCAACAGAAACACTCCTAAAATCGATCGTACCAAAAGAAATAAGCTTAAATGGACATCGAACGCACCTTATTCAAATAGGGGAAAAGGCAGGATCAGATCTCAAGCTTCCCGCAAGTGCTCTACGGACCTCTGGTCTTGAAATTTCCGGAGGCGCTGCAGGTATAACTCCTGCATTCATGGAGGAAGGAACAAATCTGATATGGAAGTGGCTAAAAGAAGGTAAACTTCATATGGACATGGAAAATGTTTTGCTTCAAGATATTGAAAATGTCTGGAACTGTTCCGATTTTCAAGGGAAAAGGATTGTAATTCATCCTTAAGGATTATATTAACAAGGGAGAAACAAGGAACAAAGATACGTATGTATTCATTTAATTATGTCGAACAGGCATATTTACTTTAAAAATTAAAAGCATTCACTCTTCCTCCAATTTTTCTTTTCCATATATTAACACGCCTATTTCATCGTATTCATCTTGACTACACGAATGTAAGTTCGTATACTTTAAATACAAACATACATTCGTGTCAGGAGAGAGTATGATGAAAAATATTATGATGGCGGATTACTCTAATGAACCGCGCCGGGATATTATGTGCATCGATGTCAAATCATTTTTTGCAAGCGCAGAAGCTGCTGCACGCAAGCAGCATCCTTTAAAAGCGCGGATTGCGGTTGTATCGAAACCGGATAATCAGGGCGGTTTAGTTTTAGCCTCGTCTCCTCTGGTAAAAAAAGAATACGGGGTTAAGACCGGAACAAGGATTTACGAGATCCCGCTTCACGCAAATATAGAAATAGTTGAGCCTCGTATGGCATTGTATTTGGAGAAGAACCTAGAAATATTACGTATTTTTAAACGGTATGTAGCGAAAGAGGATTTGCTTGTTTATTCAATCGATGAGTCGTTTCTTGATGTGACTAAATCAAGAAAGCTTTTTGGAAGTGCGCATGAGATAGCAAAAAAAATCCAGCGTGATGTATGGAGAGAATTAGGCTTAGTGCTGACAGTGGGGATAGGAGATAATCCTCTTTTAGCAAAATTAGCGCTTGATCATCAGGCGAAACACGACGAAAAGCGTGGCTTTGTTGGTGAATGGCGTTACGAGGATGTGCCTCTTAAAGTATGGAAAATTGAACCGTTGGCGGATTTCTGGGGAATCGCCCAGAAAACAGAAGCAAATTTAAATCGGTTAGGTATCAGGAATATTTATGATTTGTCTCAATACAGTATTGATAAATTAAAGGAAAGGTTCGGAGTCATTGGAGAACAGCTTTTTTGCCATGCACATGGGATCGACCGGACACGGTTATCGGATAGTTATAAACCTAAAAGCACATCATTCAGCAGAAATCAGATATTAAACAGAGACTATACAGTTAAACATGATGTGGAAACCGTTATCCGGGAAATGACAGACGAGAATGCAGCAAGATTAAGAAAATACAATCTAATGACCGGTGTAGTAAAGCTGTATATTGGATATTCCAGAGATGTAGCACAAGGTGGATTCAATCATCAGATGAAGATTGAGCCTACCGATTCCTCAAAAAAATTGAAAGAGTATATGCTGCTTATCTTTAATAAGTATTATAAAAAAAACACACCTGTAAGGACTGTTAACGTCACCTTTGGAAAAGTTCAGCCAAAGCAATTATTGCAGCTGGATTTATTTGAGCCGCCAGAAGAAGCGGTAGAAAATGAAGAGCTGGACAGGACGATTGATTTTGTCAGAGAAAAGTATGGTTATACTTCGTTGCTGCATGCCTCCAGCTTACTTGACGGCGGAATGGCGAGATACCGTGCGAAATTGCTTGGCGGTCACCGATCTGGAAAGGAAGAGTGATATGGAGCAAATATCGATAACGCGCTTCACACCTGAAAAAATTGGATATAGAGACAGAGGTATTATGAAATGGTTAGGAATGATGCTATCAGACCATTCCGAAGCACTGAAAAAAGAAGAAATAGATGATCAGCTGATAGAAGTGAAAGCAAAAGAAAAGATGGACGAAGAAGAAATAGCCGGTGTGTTGTATCAGGCCTTTGTAACGGATTCTCCTGTTTGTATTCAAGCAAATGTTATCAGAAATGGTAACTACTATAAAGATTTAGAATGTAAGATATCCGGATATGTTGATAATCGGATTTATTTATTTTTAAAAGATGGGCGGGCGACCAGCTGTACACTGGAGGAAATAAGAAATGTGGAGATGATGAACATGCTTGATTGGTATCGAAAAAGAAGATAATAAACAAAAAGAATATCCCAATATTTTTTGTTTAGCTTGAAATCATTGCAGAAGCTCCATATTGACAATGAAAGATGATAATCATTTTGTTATATTCATCCTAATTAATTTAGTTTATTAGGTACATCAGCCTTTCCTTTTTTGTATATAGTTACATTTACTATTCATAGGAAAGAAATGAGGTGAATACAATTGCGTCGCAAACTAGAAAAATTTGTTGATCTACTTCCAGAAATACGGCTTCTAAAGCCTTATAAAAAAACGAAGGATGGAGCTCATTATGAAATGACGATGAAGCAATTCAGGAAGAAAGTACATCGGGATTTACCACCAACAACCTTATGGGGTTATAACGGTCAATTTCCTGGACCGATGATTGAAGCAAATCGGGATGAACCCGTTCACGTAACATGGCTGAATCAATTGCCAAGTAAACATCTGCTTCCTGTTGATGTATCAATTCATGGACTTGATCAGCTGCCTGCTGTACGCACTGTGGTGCATCTGCATGGTATTGAGACAAAACCAGAAAGCGATGGGCATCCGGAAGCGTGGTATACAAATAACTTTCGGGAAACCGGGCCTGCTTTTTCGAGAAAAACATTCACGTATCCAAATCATCAGCGCGGAAGTCTGCTTTGGTATCATGATCATGCGATGGGAATTACACGATTAAATGTATATGCAGGACTTGCAGGAATGTACATTTTGCGTGATAAACAGGAGGAAGCTTTAAACCTGCCGATGGGGGACTATGAGATTCCGCTTATGATTACAGACCGGAGCTTTAACGACGATGGTTCATTATTTTATCCATCACAGCCTGATGATGCAGCTGCTAATCTGCCAAACCCTTCTATTTTGCCTGCCTTCAATGGAGATAAAATATTAGTTAACGGAAAGATATGGCCTTACTTGGAGGTTGAACCGAGAAAATACCGCTTCCGGATTTTGAATGCTTCAAATACACGGTCTTATCGATTACGGCTTGATTCCAATACATTATTCCAACAAATCGGTTCTGATGGCGGACTGCTTAGAAGTACAGTCGAAATGGAGGAAATCAATTTTCAGCCGGCAGAACGAATTGATGTCATTATTGATTTTTCGAAAGCAGCCGGTCAATCCATCATATTAAAAAATGATTTAGGAGCAAATGCTAATCCAGATGACGAAACTGGGGAGATTATGCAATTTCGAGTTACGAAGCCATTAAAAAATAAGGATAGCAGTTATTTGCCTTCCGCTTTATCTGTTATTCCTTCATTAAAACAGAATGACGTTTCGGGCATTCGCTATTTAAAATTAGTCGGTTCTTCTGACGAATTTGATCGTCCCTTATTACTTCTAAGCAATAAACACTGGCATGACCCAGTTACAGAAAATCCGCGGCTTGGATCAACAGAGATATGGGGTTTTACAAATACAACAAATTTTTCTCATCCAATTCATATTCATCTGGTTCAATTCCAAGTGTTGGAGCATCAACCATTCGATCTGGACCAATATAATATAGATGGAAAAATTATATTTACAGGACCGCCTCAATCGCCGGCAGCAAATAATCGCGGCTGGAAAGATACTATTGAGGCGCCAGCAGCTAACATTACCAGAGTAATTGCTAAATTTGCACCATATAGCGGAGAGTTTGTGTGGCACTGTCATATTTTAGAGCATGAAGACTATGATATGATGCGGCCTTATATGGTTGTAGATGAAGATGAATATGACGAAAAGTAATGCTGAATTTATACAGAATAAGAGCTGGAATTGATTCAGCTCTTTTTTTGAGGTATTAAATAAAGTGAATACTGGCGTACTGTTTTCATAGGAAGCATATCCAAATGAGAGGGAGGGATTTTTGTTGATTGAAGTTTCCATTTATCGAGAAATTATTGTGTATCAGGAAGAACTTATATAGTAGTTATAGTACAATGGAATAAAGCGCTTACTTATAATGCAATAGATTTACTTAAGCTGATTATGCGAGGAGGATGAATAATGGAAGAAAAAATTGAAAAAGCGATACAGGATATTTACCCTGATGATTTCGCCTGGTGTTATGGATGCGGCCGATTGAATAAAGACGGCCATCACCTTCGAACCGGATGGCAGGGAGATAAAACAGTTACTATCTTTACACCTGAATCAAAGTATATGGGAATCCCGGGTTTTATTTATGGTGGACTGATAGCTTCCTTAATGGATTGTCATGGTTCTGGATCTGCTGCACTTGCATTACACCGCAAGAATGGAAATGAAATCGGCGATGGGACTGTACCGCCCAGGTTTGTTACCGCTTCCCTAAATATTGAATTCCTTAAGCCGACTCCACAGGATGTTCCCTTAAAAGCAATTGGGACAGTTGAAGAAATCCATCCTAAAAGATGGAAGGTGCATACAGAGGTGTCTGCTAATGATGTTCTTTGTGCCCGTGGAGTGGTAGAACTTGTTGTTATGCCCAGTACATTTTTAAAATAATATATTGGAAGATTGTTATAAGAGGAGAAGGATAATTTTGAGTCAGGAGATACTTACAGAACTTAATAAACTATATCCAATTCATTTCATTAAGACAGAAGCGGTAACAGATGAGATATTTCGATGCATTTCAGAAGAAGGCAATTACTTTGCAAGAATTACAAACTATAAAAGCTTTGATGAACAGCTGGAGGAAGTTAATTATACAGATTTCCTGTATAAGAAAGGATTGGGAGTATCACCAACAATATCTTCTTTCAATGGGAATACAGTAGAAAAACTGATTTATAATAACCGTGAACTCTTAACAGTGCTTTATAAAGCAGCGCCTGGTGTACATTTACCAAGAAATCAATGGAATGTAGATATACTAAAAGAATTAGGCAGACAAATTGGTAAATTGCATCGTTTGTCCCGAAAGTTTGAAGAACTGTATCCAATTAAACATATTAATGATTGGTATGATAATGAGGAATACAACTTTCTAAAATATATTCCTGAAGAAGAATCCACTATCAGAGATGTTGCAGAAGAGGTTTTATCAACTATAAAACAAATTCCTCAAAATAATTCGAATTATGGATTGTTACATGGTGATTTATGGCTGGAAAACATATTGGTGGATGAAAATTCGAATGTAACAATGGTTGATTTTCAAGATTGTGAAAAGCATTATTATATTTACGATCTAGCAGTTCCTATATACAGTGCAGTGGAGTATTCATTTGCAGGCGGAGGCAACATAGCGGAATACGGACGGGGGATTACAAAAGCAATCATTGAGGGATATCAGGAGGAAAATGATCTGCCTTTGGAAACGTTAGATAAACTGCCCTTATTTATTAAATTAAAAGAATTGTTTGAATACAATATAATGCATATGTACTGGGATAAAGAAAAGCTGACTGAAGAACAGATAAGAATAATGAATCATTTTAGAATAAGGATAGAACTAGAGTCTTCTTTTTTTGAAAGCTGATATTTATGAAACGCTACTATGGAAGCGGGAGATTGGTTAATAGAGCCAGTTAGTTGAACGGTAATGAAAAAGCAGAAGGGAAGAGGCACTTCAGGTTCCTGCTGATTAAAGCATTACCGAAAACAACTGGTTTATAACTAACTTCAAATTAAAGCATTGACTTTATTTGTATGAAAAGATAAAGTAATAATCAATAAAATGTTAGTTATCAATAACATACATTTCTGAAAGTGGAGGTGGCGTTATGTCGAAGAATAAATTAAGTACATCAGACAGGATATTACAATCTGCACTTCAATTAATGAAGGAAAAAGGATTCCAGCCAGTGACCATTAAGGAAATTGCAGATGCAGCTAATGTGAGCGAAATGACGATTTTTCGCCACTTTGAAACAAAAAAAGGAGTTCTGGAGGCAGCGATTGAAAGAAATACGGTTGTTCCCGGGTTTAAGCAGATACTTGATAAAGACATTGTTTGGAATTTGGAAAAAGATTTGCTGCAGATAGCCAATTTATACCTTGACCTTATGAAGCGTTATGAATCTATTTGTTTAATTGCTGTTCAAGAAAGAGCATCAATGCCTGAATTAGTCGATCTGGTGTCTGACAACACAGAGCAGTTAAAAGGATATATCACGGCATATTTTAATACCATGCAGGAGGAAGGGAAGATGAAGCAAACAGATTCTTATACGCAGGCATCTATATTTTTAGCGACCTTGTTCAGCTATTTTATTTCTACTGCATTATGGAAAGAAAAATTTATCACTGTAGCAAAGGAGGAGTTTATTAAAAATAGTGTACAAACATTTTGTTATGGACTTCAACCGTAAAGGAGGTGTTTAAAATTGGCGGACTCCACTAATCGTGTTTATTATTCCAGACAAGTGTTTCTTATTTTAGCATGGATCTATGCTGTTTGTATTATTGCTCAAACGCTTATTGCCGGTATGGCAGTCATAATAAAAAAATTTATAATAAATGTTAGTTGTTACTAACTAACATTTATTATTGGAAGGTGTTTTATATGAAAATTGTTGTATTTGGAGCCACTGGTGATACAGGAATTCCATTAGTAAAGCAATTACTTCTAGAAGGTCATGAAGTAACAGCAATCGTACGAAACCCGGAAAAGTTAGAATTATCCGGAACACGTCTGGAAGTTATAAGAGGGGATGTTTTAAATCCAGCTGCCATAGAAGGAAAGCTGACTGGAAAAGAGGCCGTATTATCAGTTCTTGGCGGAAATCACCGCCAGCCGACAACGGTTTACTCGGAATGTATGGCAAATATAATAAAAGAAATGAAGAAATCAGGAGTTAATCGACTGATTTGCTTATCTGCTGAAACACTTAAATCGAAGGAAGAATCTTCGTTTACAGAGCGTATCCTTGTTAAAGTTTTATGGAGAATATTTCATAATTTATATAGTGACATGCAGCGAATGGAAGAAGAAATCTATCAAAGTACAGTTGATTGGACCATTATCCGGCCGCCTTATCTGACTAACGGCGTTCCAAAAGGGCGTTATCAAATAAGCTTTGATAAACCTGTTAAGAAAGGAAAGGGGCGTATAACCCGGGCGGATTTGGCTGCATCTATAGTAGATCAATTGAAAAATCCAGATTCTATTCATAGAGTTGCTTATGTTTGTGTTAAGTAGAATATATTTTATGAAAAAATAACAAACGGACCACGCTTTTCACGAAGTTTGCAAGTACAAATAGTTCGATATTGCTTTTAGAGGGAATATTCACCCTTTCAAATTCCTCTCAAATTTTTCCCTCCATCGTTTTTTCAAGAAACAATGGAGGTTTTTAATGTTTTTATGAAACACGATGCATTTGTTTTTGGGATCAAAATAAATTTTAAAATCTAGCTAACTTCTTCTCTAGATTGAGTTCGGAGGCATCACAATTTGCTTTATCATAACTGTTCACCTAATTGAATTTTTATGTCGAATCGAGTCGGTTACCAATTTTTACTATGGTTGATTATGAATTCTGACTATGATAAAATGTCTCATTATTCGTACATATGTTTTGTGAGAATATATTGTTATTATCGATAGCGTCAAAGAAAATATGAAAACGCTATCTGATTTTAGAGACTTTAACTTGGAATCTTTACAAGCATAAATCATAGTGCAAAGATGCAGCTGTCTCTTGCTTCATAAAAATTTATAACTTTTCATGCTTGTCATTCCAAGTAAATTCCTGTCTCAATAGGAAATTTTAGAAAGGAGGGTATGCTTGACTTTGAGTGGAAAAAATCCTCCATACCAATAGTTTGACGGAGAAATCATAAAAATTTTAATGATATGACATTAATAAAAGGAGATGAAGTATGTCTTTATATGATTCAGTACAGAAGAGTATAAAAAATAGTGAGGAAGATTACATAAGAATTTCCAGAGAAATTTGGGATAATCCGGAGTTGCGCTTTGAAGAAACAAAGTCCAGTGAAGTGCTGGCAACATATTTGGAACAGAAAGGCTTTGCTGTTGAGCGCGGCATTGCAGATATTGATACTGCATTTGCAGCTTCATATGGGTCCGGTGGTCCTGTTATTGCGTTTTTAGGTGAATTTGATGCCCTGTCCAACCTCAGTCAGGAACCAGGAATTGCTGAACAGCGAGCAATGGAAGAAGGCGGCAATGGACATGGCTGCGGTCACCATATGCTTGGCACAAGTGCGATGGCTTCGGCTATTGCTGCACGAGATTATATGGTGGAGCATAATCTTGAAGGTACTATCCGTTTTTATGGATGTCCCGGTGAAGAAGGCGGATCAGGTAAAACATTCATGGCACGTGAGGGTGTCTTTGATGATATTGACCTTGCGATATGCTGGCACCCGTGGATATACACCCAAGTATGGGTGAATGAATCACTAGCAAACTATCAGGTGTCATTCAAGTTCAAAGGTGTATCTACACATGCTGCATCGAGCCCACATCTAGGACGCAGCGCACTTGATGCTGTTGAACTTATGAATGTCGGTGCAAATTATTTAAGAGAGCACGTAGAAGATACTGCACGGCTGCATTATGCCATTACAAATACAGGCGGCATTTCACCTAATGTGGTTCAGGGAGAAGCCGAAGTTCTATATTTGATGCGCGATGTCAGTGTGGAGAAGGCTGGCGCCATCTATGAGCGTGTGAAGAAGATCGCTGAAGGCGCAGCACTCATGACAGAAACCGAACTCAGCATTCACTTTGAAAAGGCATGCTCCAATTTTTTGCGCAATAATGTGCTGGAAGAAGTCATGGAGGAACAGCTTCAAGAAATCGGCGGCCTGTCATACACGGCTGATGAACTTGAGTTTGCTAAGAAGATTCAGGAATCACTTACTCCGGATGAAATCCAGTATTCGGAATCACAAATCAGTGATGCATATCATAAAGCTGGACAGGAACCCCCTGAATCCGAGGGAGCATTATATGGGAATACAATACCTTATTCCAAGGCATACAATCTTCTTCCCGGTTCGACGGATGTCGGAGATGTCAGTCAGATAGCACCAACAGTACAGTGCCTGGCAACATGCTATGCATTCGGCACACAGATGCATACGTGGCAAACAGTTACACAGGGGAAGACGACCTATGCTGCGAAAGGAATGTTGCATGCAGCGCAGGTTATGGCACAGACTGCTGGGGCGGTTTTAAATAATCCCGAGAAAATCAAAGAAGCTCAAGCGGAATTTGACCGGCGTAAGGGTGGAAAGAAATATGTATGTCCTATCCCGCAAGGCGTGGTGCCTTCAAAATTAAATTGATACTAAACAAGTGAGGTGTACCATGGAAGATACAAACCATAAACAAAGCAAGTTCCAACGTGTACTGGATTTCATTGAGCGCTTCGGTAACAAGTTACCTCATCCCTTTTTAATATTCGTTTATCTTGCAGCGATTATCATTATTATATCGGCAATCGTTGCCTCCTTTGATATTTCAGTTACACATCCGGGTACAGGGGAAGAAGTTGTGGCTAAGAGCCTTTTGTCAGGTGAAGGGCTATTGTTTGCCTTGGAAACAATGCTTGAGAACTTTACAGGATTTGCACCGCTCGGGCTTGTACTTACAATGATGTTAGGTATAGGTGTTGCCCAGGGGGTTGGATTGTTCGATACAGCAATCAAGCTGACCATTGAAAAAGCGCCCCGGGCAGTGATTACATATGCTATTGCTTTTGTAGCGGTTATGGGTAACATAGCTTCCGATGCTGCTGCTGTCATTGTTCCGCCGCTCGCAGCAATGGTATTCTACTCTTTGGGCAGGCATCCAGTTGCCGGTATTGCAGCCGGTTTCGCCGGTGCAGTAGGCGGCTTTACTGCGAATTTGCTTATCGCAGGTACAGATGCCCTGCTGGCCGGAATTACCACTGAAGCAGCACGGGCAATTGACCAGGATATGCTGATCACACCAATTGATAACTATTTCTTTATGGCAACATCCGTCTTCCTGATTGTCCTGCTGGTTGGACTCGTAACTGAGAAAGTCATCGAGCCAAGGCTCGGAAAATATGATCCAAAGTATGCTGAAGAAGGTATTTTGGCACAGAAGCAGGAGAAAGTTGGCAGAATTGAAATAAAAGCGCTCAGGAACAGCATGATTGCAGCACTTGTTTATATAGGCGTTATCCTAGCCTTGATCTGGCCTGAAACATCCGTCTTGCGCGGGGAAGGCGGAGTTCTGGTTCCATCGCCATTTCTGTCAAATATCGTGCCGATTATATTTGTATTTTTCATCGTTGTATCGGTCACATATGGAATATCAGCCAAAACAATTAAGAAGTCAGGAGATATCCCGGTTTTCATGGCCAGTGCAGTTAAAGATATGGCGCCATATATTGTACTTGTCTTTGCAATTGCGCAGTTTATTGCATACTTCAACTGGACGAATCTGAGTACAATTATCGCGGTAAATAGTGCTGATTACCTCCAATCAGTCAATTTTGTCGGTTTACCGCTGATTATTATATTCATTCTGGTGATGGGGATGTTGAACCAGTTCATCACAAGCGGTTCAGCCCAGTGGGCGCTAATGGCTCCGGTTTTTGTACCGATGTTCATGCTGCTTGATTTCCATCCGGCGTTTACACAGCTGGCATATCGAATCGGTGATTCATCGACAGCGCTACTTACACCTTTAAACCCGTACCTGATCATGGTGCTTGGGTTCATGAAGCGTTATGATAAAAGGTCTGGACTTGGGTCTATCATTTCAACAATGATTCCTTACACGATTGCCCTGATGGTAGGATGGATACTCTTGATGATAGTATGGTTCCTGCTTGATCTGCCGATTGGTCCGGGGATTAATATTAGATTAGATGGATAATTTTAAAAGGTGGGGATATTCTCTCCATCTTTTTTCACGATAGGTAAGCAGAAGAGGAGAGATAATGATGTATTCAAGAGAACAGGTAGTTGCTGCTGCACGTGGAGATATTCCAATGGACACAGTAATCCGCGGTGTTCAGCTTGTGAATGTGTTTACCGCTGAAATATACACAGCGGATATAGGCATTAAGGAAGATGTCTTTGCTGCAGTGGCACGGTATACAGATAATGCCCCTATATTTGAAATTGCAGGAGAGAAGGAAATCGATGGCAGTGGGAAATTTGCAGTTCCCGGTTTTATCGATTGTCATGTACATATTGAAAGCACTATGGTGACTCCGGCTAACTTCGCCAAAGCGCTGATCGAAAGAGGCACGACCACCGCAGTTATTGATCCCCATGAAATTGCAAATGTACTCGGTGTGGATGGCGTCAAATATATGATTGAAGCAACGAAGAACTTGCCAATTGATATTCTGGTAACAATACCTTCTGCTGTTCCGGCAGTTCCAGGTCTTGAAACAAGCGGCGCTGTGTTTGGATCGGATGAAATTGGCATGCTGCTAGAGGAAGAGCGTGTCATCGGTATAGCAGAAATTATGGATTACATCGGTGTAATCAACCAGAGTGAACGGATGACGGGGATTGTTGAAGAAGGGTTGAAAAAGGGTGTCTATAATGAAGGGCATTTGCCAAGAACAACCGGTCAGAATCTGGATGCTTACATGTCCGCAGGTATCGACTCTGATCATGAGAGCCGATCTACGGAGGAAATTGTTGAGAAGCTGCGCCAAGGCATGTGTGTGTACATCCGCGAGTCAAGTGTCAGCCAGTTTGCGGATATCGCTGCTGAAGCATGGCGTGAAGTTCCATATACAACAAACCTTGCTATGTGCACAGATGATATAGAAGCTAGTGATATGTACCAGGGCGGTCAGATGAATCGTGTTGTCAGAAGATGCATTGAAGAAGGGATCCCCGCACCGCTTGCCGTGCGTTTTGCAACATTAAATGGTGCGAAACGTTTTAATTTGAGACATCGCGGCGGTATAGGTCCGGGATATATTGCTGATTTTTGTCTGGTAAACACACTGGAAGACATGGATGTTACAGATGTATTTACGAAAGGTATTCATCAGGTGAAAGGCGGCAAGCTAATCAATAGAATCAAGACAACAACTGAAATTCTTAAAGAGGATACTGTAAAGATTCCCGACATTGAAGTGAATGACTTTAATATCAGCATGCCAAATGGAATGGATAGTGTTCGTATCAATACGATAGAAATGACCCCAATCGGCACTACAGTAAAAGGAGTACTGGAAATTTCCGCGAAAAATGGAATAATCGATAAATTGCCAGAAGGATATGTTTTTGCCTCAGTAGTCGGACGGCATGGTCAAGGTCTAAAGCCTTTTGTAGGTATATTAAAGAATGCAGGTCTGAAAACAGGGGCATATGCGACAACATTATCTCATGACAGCCATAATCTGGTAGTCGTCGGTACAAACGCAGAAGATATGTATCATGCAGCTAAATATCTTGAATCCTCAGGCGGAGGACTCGTTCTATTCGATGATGGGGATGTGAAAGCAGCGATAGATTTACCCGTGGCTGGACTGATGTCAGATCTCCCAGTTGAAACACTCGCACCTGCTATTATAAATTTTAATAATATAGCTATAGATATGGGCGTTAAGGTTGGCAGACGGGCTCCTTCAATGGCAATGTCTTCTCTAGCACTCACAGTTATTCCGGAAATACGTATCAGCAATCTAGGCCTTGTTGATGTGAATAAACAACAATTGCTCCCATTGTTTGTAGAAGGATAAAATCAGACGTGAAACCGGGAGCTTGCTATATGCATTATCCTGGCAATCAGTAAAACGATAGAAGCAGAATGCTATCTGATTCAAATTGGCTTTCGTATTGTATACGAGTTTTTCTTCCAGAAAACACTCAGATAGATTCGATATCTGTTGTTGGGGTAAAGCAATAAATATCTACAAGTTATTAAGATCTAGAAGTCTGTAGAAACTACTACAATGTTGAAAACAATTAAATAAAAGTAAATGAGCAACGGCTTAACCAGACCGTTGCTTTGTTTATTGAAATAAAGAGTCCATATTAAGACTTTCGTAGATGAAATTTCTTGATAAACAACACGCTTAATGGAGAAAAGGTCAACTTTCATTTTGGATTTGCCATTCTATACATATGAACAGTCATATCATCATTTTTGGAATCCCTATCCTGTTTTGATATAATTTGATAAAGAAAGTAGTTATTGAAATGTAAACAACAATCGAATTAGAGTAGGTGAAAGAGTTTGACCATGTTAATTATTGCAATTATTTTACTATTTATCGCTTCCAGTTATTTTTCTGGCAGTGAAACAGCGTTGACGGCAACAAATGAAATGAAGCTGAAGCTAAAAGCAACAAATGGAGATAAAAAAGCCGCACGCTTATTGAAGCTGGTTAACAACCCAGATTTATTTATTCCAGGTATATTAATTGCAAATAATGTACCAAACATTGTACTTCCTTCATTGGTTACAATTGTGGCACTCGAATACAATTGGAATGTAGGCATAACCACAGCCGTTTTAACAATACTCATTATTATTCTGGCGGAAGTAATGCCAAAATCAATTGCAGCAGCGTTTCCTGAAAAAATTGCTCATATAGTCTATTATCCAACTATGATTATTCTCGTGATATTAAAGCCATTCATCCTCTTATTAAATCTATTGACCAAAACAACCATTAAACTCCTTGGACAAGATAATAATGATCAAACAACGATTTCTAAGGCAGATATGAGAGCGATGGTGGATATCGGACATACAGAAGGAACGTTTGGAAGGGAAGAAGTTTATGGTTTAAAAGGAGTGCTGGACTTCTCCAACTTAAATGTTGCGGACATACTGCAGACTCCCAGAATTGATGTGCAGGGAATTATTGCAGATACAAATTTTGAGGAAGCGGGTGAAATTTTATTACAAAATCAGTTTAGCCGTTATCCTGTCTACGAAGGCGATCTTGATAATATTATTGGTGTCTTTCATTCGAAATTTTTTGTTTCCTGGTTTCGAGAACCGGAAAAGCAAGTAACAGCGTTTGCTGATTTAAATCCTCTGCATGTATATGAATTTCAGCAGGTAAGCGATGTGTACAAGCAGATGCTGCAAAAGAAAAAACACTTCGCAATTGTCCATGACGAATATGGCGGTACAGAAGGCATTATCACAATGGAAGAAATGATTGAAGCAATGATCGGACAAGATATTGAAGATGAAACGGATGTTGATGATATAATAATTGAAAAGCAAACAGAGAATGAGATTATTTGTGACAGTAAAATCTCATTACGCCGCCTTAACACTATATTTCAAACGAATATTCCAGAGGAAGAAGATAATTTAGCTGGTTTTTGCCTGAGCCAACTAGGGTATATCCCACAAATTGGAGAGGTTTTTGAGCATGATAATTTAACATTTGAGATTCTTGATGCCGACAAGAATAAAATTAGTAAAGTTAAAATATTAAAAGGAATTAAAAAACCGGAGTAAGGTGATTGGCAGAGATAATAAAATCTGCAGGCAATTTTTAAAGGATATAACAGTTAAAATAAAGCAATACAACGATCAGAATAGTTTGTTTGAATAAACTATGTAAACATAACGAAAGCTAACATTGAATAATAAAAGAAGCTGGATCTCTACAACGTTTAAATCTGTAATAATAAGCATACAAATCCTTGTTACGGTTAAAGCGGAGGGTATTATGATTTCAGGCAGTACTTGAATACTGCAGTAAAAGAGATCCCTAATCATTCTTTTATACATGTTAGGAGGATATTATGAAAGCAGTCACATACCAGGGGAAATATGATGTTGCCGTCAAAAAAGTAGAAGCTCCCAAAATACAAGATCGTGAAGATGTGATTATAAAAGTCACTTCAACAGCCATATGCGGTTCCGATCTTCATTTATATCAAGGGAACTTCCCTTTACCAAAGGGCTACATTATCGGACATGAGCCAATGGGAATAGTTGAAGAAGTAGGTCCCGATGTTACAAAAGTAAAAAAAGGGGACCGTGTTGTCATTCCATTTACCGTAGCCTGCGGGACCTGCCAATACTGTGAACACGATTTAGAAAGTCAGTGTGATAACGCTAATCCCCATTATGATTCTGGAGGTTACTTCGGTTATTCCGAAAAATTCGGCAACTATCCGGGCGGACAAGCAGAGTACCTGCGCGTGCCTTTTGGCAACTATACTCCTTTTGTAATTCCAAAAGAGTGTGAATTAGAAGATGAATCCTTATTATTTTTATCAGATGTCCTTCCAACTGCTTATTGGAGTGTGGAGCATGCAGGAGTAAAAAAAGGAGACACAGTTATTGTCCTGGGCTCTGGGCCTGTTGGATTAATGACTCAACAGTTTGCATGGGATAAAGGGGCAGAACGTGTCATTGCAGTTGATTATATTACCAACCGGCTCCATCATTCCAAAAAGATAAACAGAACAGAAACATTTGACTTCACTCAATATGATGATATGGGGGAGACTCTAAAAGAGCTTACTAAAGGCGGGGCAGATGTTGTTATTGATTGTGTAGGAATGGACGGTAAAAAGTCTCCACTAGAGTGGGCAGAACAGAAATTAAAGCTGCAAGGGGGAACTTTAGGGCCGATTCAAATTGCTACAAAAGCAGTGCGTAAGGGTGGCGTCTTACAAATCACAGGTGTTTATGGCGGACTATACAATATGTTTCCATTAGGCCCTTTCTTCACTCGTAACATTACAATAAAAATGGGGCAGGCACCTGCACGTCACTATATGCCAGCTCTGTACAATATGATAAAGAACGGGAATATTGATCCGACAAAAATTATTACTCATACGATGCCTTTAGAAGAGGCTTCTCATGGGTACCATATTTTTAATAAAAAGGAAGATAATTGCATTAAAGTTGTGTTAAAGCCCTAGCAGCACCATTTAAATTCTGTATTTTGATTGAAGCCAAAAGCGATTGCGATTGATGAGTATAAAAGAGTTGCAGGCAATAAGAAGTATCAAACAATTATCGCTGATCCAATCCGTCATAAACCATTAGAAATTCTTCCGGACCGGGAAAAGGATACATTAGTAGCGTACTTAAAAGAACATGGAGATAGCGTGGAAGTTATTGTCATGATTATGAGTCATTCACTTAAAGCTGCGGTAAGCAAGGCATTGAATTTTCCGATTATCTTAGCCGACCGGTTTCACTTTACCAGGTATATTTATTAGGCGCTGGAGTGTGTTCGAATTTGTGTGCAAAGAGAATTTCACGACTATGACCGGAAGAAGTGCAAACGAATAAGACATGTATTTTATAAAAAAGATCTGACAGAAAATCAGTGCTGGTATTTGGAGCGTTATCAACGGTTATCGGAGGGTTTAAAAAAAGCGCATGAGTTAAAAGAAGCGTATAATATGTGGTTTAAAATAGTGAAAGCAAATGGAGAAAACAAACTGTTAGATACTTAAAAAGGGACATCGAATCCGTTTGTCAATTACTTCCAGTGCCCAGAATTTTATTTTTCTTAATACAAATACAGGAGAAGACCCTGCCACGGCTGTAAAGACAGTTCAAACGACACAGCAGGTGTATCACCAGGCAGGAAATCTGTCTTAATTCAATTGACTGTGTTGTGTTGCCTGAAAAGAACCATGAGGAGGCATAATTGGACAGACGGTGCATTTGACAGTACGACAGTTTTTCAGCTCATATAAATGATTGATTAAAATCATTTGGTTGATATCGGGAATTAACTTTCTTAGTTCACCAAACCGTTGAATTAATTTATTGTGAAGACGAAAGAGAAATGCTATCTAATTGTAAATCAGAAAGCATTGCAGTAACGCCTTGTAGTCCTTTTGCAATAAGAAAGCTTACAAGAAAGTTCGATGTACAAACTTCGCGCTCAAAAATTAATCTTGCTGGCATAAGCTTTAGCTATCGCATTTCAAGAGGAAGAAATCGCTTGTTTGAAAGAGCCTTATATACCACATAATCTAGTTGAATTTAAATAAAATATTCGCAAGTATTTTCTATAATTTATAGCAATGTAACTGACTGAAAAATATTAATAAATAGTAAAAGGAGCAGCATTTCGCTGCCCTTTTTACTGTTGAATTAATAAATAGAAGGTATTAAACCACCATCCATTCGAACCGCGGTACCTTTCATGGCACCAGAGTATGGGCTGCTTAAAAATGCAACCATTCTTCCTATCTCAAAAGGACGGATAAATCTTTCAATATATGAATCAGGTAAATTAGACAATACAAAGTCTTTTTCAATTTGTTCGAAAGATTTACTGGAGGTATCATTCATATCTTTGAGTATATTTTCAACATTCTCTGATAATGTGGGCCCGGGCATAATAGTATTAATTGTTACTTTTTTGCCTTTGGTTAAAAAGGATAATGATTTAGATAAAGATAAAATCATTGATTTGGTCACAGCATACTGCGGCATATTTCCAGAAGGCATAACAGCTTCTTCGCTGGCAATAAAAATAATTCTGCCAAAATTTTTACTCTGCATTTTTTTTAAATAAAATCTGGACATATTATCAGCAACGAGGAAATTGGTATCGAAATATTTTTTCCAGACTTCATCAGTGATTTCTTCATAGTTCATCATTTCGTATACGCCTAAATTATTCACAAGAATATCTACATCAGGATGATTATTGCAGATATTTTCTCTATCATCCTTGTTCAATAGATTACCAAAGGCATTTTGAGGATTAGTTTCTGGATGTTTTTGCTTTATGTCATGAACAACCAATTCTGCTTCCTTATTGCTTCTGCCGTTAACCAAAACATCCGCACCTTCTTTTGCAAGTTCATAAGCTATTGCCTTTCCTATTCCTTTCGTTGATCCGGTAATAAGTGCTTTTTTATTTTTTAATTTTAAATCCATATTATTAGTCTCCTTTATTAGCCACATGTAATACATTTAAGTAAAAAGTAATCGTGTTGCGTACAAAACTTTCTTTTGTATTTTTTTCAATTTCAACTAAACTAAAATAAATTTGAGGGTCAAAAACGTGCATCAATTGATGGGATAAATAGTTATTAGGCAAAGAAGAGTTTACCTCGTTTATTTCTTTTCCATTTTGTATGATTAGAGAAAAATTCTTTATGATCTTATCAATAACTGCATTTAATTCATCATAGTATTGTACATTAAATAATTGATGCATATAAAGAAAATGATTCTTAGTAAAATCAAAAAAGTCACTATCAAATCCATACGTGATTATTTTTTTGATTTTATCACTTGTAAGTTCTTCTTTTTTATCGATAAGTTCCACTTTTGCATTAAATTCTTCTAATTTAGGTATCAAAATATTAAAAAGTAATTCCTCCTTTGATTTAAAATGCAAATATAACGTACCCTTTGCAATATTAGATTCTTTCGCTATGTCATTCATCGTTACGTTATCAAAACCTTTTAGTCTAAATAGTTTCTCTGCATTATTTAGAATGGTAGTATTTCTATCATGAAATATTTTATCCATTCTTTGTGACATGAATAAAACCTCCTTCATTTGACCAGTAGTCAATTTTGACCTGTGGTCATTTTAATATATTTTTACCTATTAGGCAAGAAATATCAATATTATGTATGAAAAAATGTCTAATATAAGATGCAGGGGAAAACACACTAGGAGAAATCAAGAAGCCTTATTTATTCTGAAAAAGAAAATAGGTAATGGCTTATACCGAGAATTTATTAAATAAAAGAAAAACTATTGAGCAATCGAGAAGAAGCTTTTCTTATTCATTTATAGTAAACTAATAAAAAGGAGGCGTTTTAATGAGTACAATGATTTTTGTTAACTTTCCAGTCAAGAATGTAGCAGATGCCACTAATTTTTACGAAAAAATTGGATTTACAAAGAACGATGACTTTTCTGATGTTCATGCAAGCTGTATGGTCTGGGACGAAAATTTTTATATTATGTTGTTAGAACATTCTTTTTATCAACAGTTCCTCAAAAATAAGAAGATTGCCGATACACAAAAAGAAAATGCTGCCTTAATTTGTTTCGGCATGGAAAGCGCTGAAGCAGTCAAAGAATTTGGACAATTAGCAAAAGAAAATGGCGGCGATGCTTATCGTGTTGATATGGGGGTGCCGGAAGAGCAAATGTATGGCTTGGAGGTATCTGATATTGATGGGAATATGTTAGAACCGATGTGGATGAAACAATAGGGTAATAAATGAATGGAAGAAATGTGGAGAGCTAATGATCTCGTCCTATTAATAATTACCAATAATGACAGGAACCAGCCTGACGCTAATATTGTGGTGTCAGGCATGGTTTGCATTTTTAAATGATATATGCTTAAATAAGCCTTAAGTATTTTACTTCTTTCTTATAGCATGCTGTAGTGTATTCGTTTCAAGAATAAAAACCATAATACACCCTGATTATAAAGGACACCGCTGAAAATAACGCTATGAATGCATCATGCTATTTAATCAGCACTTACAGGTAAACTATTAATTCTAAATTTCATATTTCTATAATCGCTAGGGGAGCAATTTTATTGCTGAGAAAGGAAACTTGACCCTTGGAACCTGATTTAGTTAACACTAACGTAGGGAAGTGAGGTTTACTTAAGTAGGTAATAATCTAGTTATGTACTCATTTCCCATTCATCAATATTTGTTGAGTGGGTTTTTTAATGCTCTTACAGTAGATTCAAATAGTAAGAGATACAATTTAATAAGAATGTAGGGGGACCAGTGTTGCTGGTTGAGATAGTATCCATAAGATAAAGACCCTTAGAACCTGATCTGGTTGAGACCAGCGTAGGGAACATGCAAAGTAATTTCTATCATATGGAAATGTGTGTACCCTGGGCTTCGTGTCCGGGGTATTTTTGTTTGAAGGGAGGCGTGCATATTCAATCTATTAACAAGTGTTATTAAGAAATAAACTTATACTTTTTATCAGAAAGAGGGTGAAAACGAAGGATGAGAGAACAAAATAATAAATTAGCACTTCAGTTTAAAAATGTCGATTTCCAATATAAAAATGATGCAGGGGAGATTCCCATTTTAAAAAACATGAATCTTTCTGTTGCAGATGGTGAATTTGTAAGTATTATCGGTGCAAGCGGCTCAGGAAAATCAACCATCTTTCGTCTTATTGTCGGGCTGGAAGAACTGACCGGTGGATCTATCTATTTAAATGAAAAACAAGTAACCGACCGTTCAGGAAAAGTTGGGTATATGCCTCAACAGGATTTATTAATGCCTTGGCGTACAGTTCAGCAAAATGCAGTTCTTCCGTTAGAACTGCACAAAGAAAGTCGTCTCGATAGAAGAGCTGTCGATAGCTTGCTGGAGGCGTTTGGTTTAAAAGGATACGAGAATAAATATCCGCATGAACTATCCGGTGGGATGCGCCAGCGTGTTTCCTTTTTAAGAGCTACTTTATCCGGTTCTAATGTGCTATTGCTGGACGAACCTTTTTCAGCTTTGGATGCGATGACCAGGTTATTTATGCAGGAATGGCTATTAGAACAATGGAAAGAGCAGCAATCTACTATTTTATTTATAACACATGATATTACAGAAGCATTATTTTTGTCTGACCGCATTTTTGTCATTACTGATACACCTTTTACAACATTTAAAGAGATTGAAGTGCCTTTGGAACGTCCAAGACGGCAACAGGATTTAGGAAATAAAGAAGTGACGGAGCTAAAAAATAATCTGCTGGATCAATTTCGGATGAGGGTGTAATCAATGAAAAATTATCTTTATTCTATTATTTTAATCACAATATTTTTATTTATATGGGAAGCAGGAGCGAGGTTTGTTAATACACCATTTATTTTACCGGCGCCGACTGAAATTGCGATAAAGCTATGGGAATTGAAAGCGGAGCTTCTGCTGCATCATCTTCCTGTTACACTGGCTGTTATTGCAATTGGCCTCGGTATTTCATTAGTACTTGGAATTATCCTAGCAATCAGTATGAATATATCAAAAGCATTAGAGCAAGCCATTTATCCTATTTTAATTACATCACAAACCATTCCTATTATTGCACTGGCACCTATTTTTGTACTTTGGTTCGGATATTCCATCTGGAGCAAAGTCATCGTTACAATTATCATTACCTTTTTTCCTATTACCGTCAGTACATTCGATGGTTTTCGATCAACAAGTAAAGAACTGAAAGAGTTATTTCAAACACTTGGCGCATCTAAAAGACAGCTTTTTTTCAAGCTGGAGGTTCCATCTGCACTGCCTTCTTTCTTTTCAGGGTTAAAAGTAGCCGTCCCCATGAGTGTGATTGGCGCTGCAATTGGAGAGTGGCTCGGTGCACAGGCTGGCCTAGGTTATTTTAGCCGGCGGATGATGACACAATTTAATGGAGCAGGAGTCTTCGCACCTATAGTCGTTCTCTCTTTAATTGGAATTATATTATTTATTACAGTTGTTTTGCTGGAAAAATATATATTGAAATGGAGAAGATCTTAGTATGAATAAATTAACAGCAATAGTTAGTATTCTAATAGGCTTTACAATTCTAAGCGCTTGTGGAAATGAAGAATCAAATGCAGAGGATAATAAAAAAGTAAACGGGACAAATACCGTTTCTATTATGCTTGATTGGTATCCGAATGCCGTACATAGTTATCTATACGTAGCAGAAGAGAAGGGTTATTTTGAGGAAGAAGGGATTGAAGTTGATATTCAATTCCCGGCAAATCCAACAGACCCTCTGACACTTGCGGCTTCAGGCAAGGTGACAATGGGGTTATATTACCAGCCCGATGTGATTGCAGCAAGAGCAAATGAAGATATTCCTGTTAAGTCTGTGGCTGCTGTCGTTCGTGAGCCGTTAAACCGGATTGTTTCCCGTTCCAATGATCCGATAGAATCGCCGAAAGAATTAGAAGGGAGGCAGGTAGGTTACCCTGGAATTCCGGTAAATGAGACAATTGTTAAAACAATGGTCGAGCATGACGGCGGAGATTATGAAAAAGTAGATATGATAAATGTAGAATTTGAATTAGGTTCTTCACTTATTTCTGAGCAGGTCGATGCAGTGAGTGGCATGTATGTGAATCATGAAGTGCCAGTCTTACGCAGTGAAGGGCATGCAATTGATTTTATTGATCCAGTAGATTACGGGGTGCCTGATTTTTACGAAATTGTCGCTGTGACAAGTGATGAAACATGGGATGCCGAGCGAGAATATATTGAAGCGTTTTGGCGCGCTGCGCGTAAGGGATACGATTTCATGGTTGAAAATGAGGAAGAAGCACTGCAAATCCTGCTGGATTATCAGGATGAAGTAAACTTTCCCCTGGAAAAAGAAATTGAAACAGAGAGCTTAACTATTTTATTACCAAAAATGGATTCAGAGCAGGGTTTTGGTACACAGGAAAGAGCTTCATGGGAAAAAACAGCGAATTGGTTAAAAGAATACGGCGTGATTAAAGAAATTCCAAATATCGATGATATATTTGTCAATATTGAATAATAATTTCTATAAAGCTGCTTATTTATTGTTCAAAGTATTGTTGGAAATCAGCCAAGTGCGTTTCAAGCAAGGGTTTCTCATGGTATACCGTATTTTTGGCACACCCGAATAGGTGGAAAACAGGCAGAAGTGGTATTAGAATATAAACATAGATTTTTATCTAAATCATAGGAGGCTGTGCATAATGATTAAAGTCGTTAACACATTACGAGTAAAAAAAGGAAAGGTAAATGAGGTCGCAGCATTATTCCAAAAAGCTAAGGCAGTACACATATTTGATGGATTTGTATTCATGGAAGTTTTGATAAAAGAAAATACAGCAGAGTATGATGAGCTGCAGGTTTGCACAACGTGGGATGATCACGCTTCTTTTGAGGTTTGGAGAGAAAGCAGAGAAACAAGAAAAGCTCATGAATCACAGAATAAAGAAGAAAAAGAAGATAGTCCAATCCTTGGAACGGAATTATCAATATTTGAAGTCTTTGTACAGCACCATCCAGCATAGTATCCTTTTATCTAAGTTTTGTTACACTATGATTATTCACAAAATGCCGTCTTCAACTGTTAAGAAGACGGCATTTTTATGAATAGATTTATGCATATTTCCCCAATAATTCATACAATAATCAATCAGTGAACGAATCAAACTGCTTATTAAAATAAATAATATTGCAATTAGGTATTGACAACTAATGTGATAATGATTATCATTATCATTACAGAAAGGGGTTTCTCTATCAAATTATTCTGTGGATTAATCAGATCACTCATTGTGTTACCCCCCAACCAACATATAGAGACTTGATAGAGATTCCTTCTCTTTTGTTATAGGTCATAAGAAATCCTGTAATTATACAAAACTGATTTCTTATTATATATACGAAAAATAAAGAATAGAGGAAAGAAAAATCTTATTTGTCCGGGTTAACGGGAAGATTTTTCTTTCCTTTCTTTTTTGATTTGATAAAAAATACAGTAGATTTAGGCTGTGATACAAACCTTTGAAGCAGTAAAATCTACGAAGAATTTTATAAAAAAATCGTTAATCAGAGATATAAAAGGGGGATGACAAGTAGTTATCAAACTTACTATTACGGAAAATAATTAACGCAATGAAGAAATATTTCAATTTTTTCATTTTCTTTACAATTAAATTAAAAATGTTCAGATAGATAGAATTTGCGTTTACAAGTTAAAAAGAAGGGTAGATAGTAGTTATTACATAGAAAGGGAGTTGTTATTATCAAGTATATTTCTTTAATCATTTTTTCTTTGGTTGGATTCGTACTCTTTGCAGGGACAGCAGCTGCTGAGAAGAATTATGAAGTAAAATCAGGAGATAATGTATACCGTATTGCCCAAAACTATCAAGTAGATGTAAATGCTGTCATTGCAGCAAATCCATCCATATCGGATCCTGCCTATATTGAAGCTGGACAAACAATAAAAATACCAGATGAAACTGGAGCTTCTTTTACTGTTACAGCCTATACAGCTGGACCTGAATCTACCGGAAAAGAACCTGGCGACCCTGCCTATGGTATAACGGCGTCTGGTGAAGAGGTAGAAGAAGGAAAAACAATTGCATGTCCGCAATCTCTTCCTTTTGGAACAAAAATACATATCTCAGATCTGAATGAAACTTACGTGTGTGAAGATCGGGGAAGCGCAATTACAAATGGCCATTTGGATATTTACATGGAAGATTTAGATGATGCACTTGAATTTGGAGTACAAGAACTTCAAGCTAAAGTGTGGACATATTAACTCTGAAAACTAGATTACAGATTTATAATGTTATTCATAACTTTACCACAAAAAAGCAGCCTGTTACCTCAAAACATTGGTATCAGGCTGCTTCATTTCTAACATCCTATAATAGAAGAAATAGAAAGTAAAATAAATGTGATCAATTAAATTATAGAGTTTTATAAGCTGCGAGTTGAATAACGTGCCCCAGTCCATTGTGTGATTTACCTTCAAAACGTTCCACTTCACCGTAATAAAAATGCTTGATTTTCCAGTCTGTAAAAATATCAAGTACTTCATATGGCGAGTATAAGAGACTGGAGTCTTTTCCACCATCAGTCCGGTAAGGAAGCTGACGATCAGAGCGAACCTCCATGATATAGATTCCACCCGGTCGAAGTGTTTTTTTGATTC
Organism: Oceanobacillus sp. FSL W8-0428; assembly: GCF_038004405.1. Lineage (NCBI taxonomy): Bacteria > Bacillati > Bacillota > Bacilli > Caryophanales > Bacillaceae > Oceanobacillus > Oceanobacillus sp. FSL W8-0428. The sequence continues at coordinate 3,938,172 of NZ_JBBORB010000001.1, read as the reverse complement.
CTTTCATTAAACGCTGACGGACAGAAGCATCTCCAATATGACCAAAAACATTCAATACTACATCCCATTGATTTTCTCTAAAAGGGCTATTTTGTGTTAGATCTACTAACTCTGTTTTTACCTCTACACTTCTTTCATCAGCAAGCCGCTGTAATTTGTTCAAGGCAACGGAAGAATAATCCCAGGCAGTAACCTGATGCCCCAATTCAGCTGCATAGACTGCATTACGTCCTTCTCCCTCTGCCAGAGTTAATAGATCAGAAGGAGGTTGATCGGGTAACATTGATTGAACAAAGACATTAGGGTCTTTTCCGTATCGGTATTCCTGATTATTATATAGTTCATCCCATTTATTGTTTGTCATTTATAATCTCCTTTCTTCCATAACATAATCATAATGTTATTAGCCTAAACTTTCATTTTTATTTTATTATCTGTTTATTTATGCTTCCAAGAGCATAGACTCTCTAAGATTGGTAGAAAGTTAATTCCTTAATCAGATAAAGCGTACTCTGCTTTTGGATGTACCTGCTGATGGAAAGGCTTGAAATAGAAAATCAGCAGTCTGCAGGTAATTATTTTGATAGACGTAAAAGCTTAGGCTCAGTGAAAATTTTATTATCGATAAAGGCATGAGTATGATCAGGTGCTGATGTCTGCTGCTCATAATGTTTGTGCATGGGAATCCAAAATTGCCGGTATTTCTCTTCAACAACCTGAGCCGAGTTAACCCAAGCTATATCTCTTTGCACAGCTCGATTCACCATGGTTTCGTTATCAATATCCAGCCAAATTACATAGTCCCAGTAATTAATAAGCTCTGGACGCAGAAGAAATATAATAACAATATCTTATTTCCTGCAGTATGCCATTGATCTGTGATCTCCTTGTCATGGAATGAATCCCAAAGAGACGTTCGGCATTTTCGATTTCTTTCAGATCCAAGAGGCTCCAATACGAAGTTGGCAAACGAAGTATAATCGAATCCATAATCATAATAAGCTTGCACCGTCCAATCACCTTGCTGCGAGCGATTTTTATGTTCAGGGTAATGGAAATGATTGATGGAAGACTGGAAAACTACACGTGTTTATTCGCGGATAGCTTCAGCCAGCTCATCGGATAATGTAGTTTTCCCCGCAGCAGATCGGCCATCTATAGCAACCCTTGTCGGATGGTCTAGATTTAATGAGACAATTTCATTGGCAAGAGCAGTGATTACAGCACGTCTCGATTTATTTGGCAGGGTAGACATGTTTCTTTCTCCTCCTGAAATCATATTCCATTAATTTATCAATATTTAAGTTATCTTCGCCGAAAATACATATCTAGCATATATGTTTTCTGAAAAAATTAATAGGTTCAAGTTGAAATTTTAAAAGTATCTATTAAAGAGAATGCACTTTATCACTTGACTAAGAACCAGCCCCCCTTTAATATGTATGCACTCGCAAATACTATAAGTTAATATAAAGATATTAGTTCATTTAATAAAAGGAGTGATTTTATCATGGCAAATTTAACAAGCGGCATTGATCATATCGGAGTTACAGTCCCAGATATTGAAGAAGCTACTACATTTTTCAAAAAAGCTTTTCACGCAAAAATTTCCTACGATAATAAGAAATTAGGTGATGAACCACAGCAGGGAGAGGATGTGGAAAAAACATTAGGTCTTAAAAAAGGGGCAAAGGTTATTCATATCCGTATTCTTTCTTTTGGTAATGGCTCCAGCTTAGAGCTTTTTAATTTTAAAAATACAGAGCAAAGAGAGCCAGTTATTGCTTCTGACCTGGGAGTACAGCACTTTGCATTTTATGTTGATGATATCCAGCAATCAGCTGATTATTTTGTTGAAGCAGGCGGGGAACTATTAACGGAACCAGGCGAGCTATTAGGAGATGTGGAAAATGGAGCAGGGGAATTTGTTTATGGACGTGCTCCATGGGGTATGCTGATTGAGTTAATAAGCTACAATCCAAATAAATTAGATTACCCTGAATATAGTGAAGCAAAAAGATTTACACCTTAAAATATATATTTAGGTCCATTTTTCATTTCATGGTTTGTATGGAGCATAATTATTCACTTGAAAATATACAAGCAGGATATACTTCAGTTTAATAACAAAATAGGAGTGTGTTAAAAATGACAAAAATTGCAGTATTAATAGGATCATTACGGAAAGAGTCATTTTCCAGGAAGGTTGCAAAAAATGTAATGGGGTTATTTCCGGATAAATTTGAAACAGAAATTATTCCGATTGGAGATTTGCCATTATACAACCAAGACTTTGATGATGAGGGTAACCCTCCTCATCATTGGACAACCTTCCGAGAAAAAATGAAAGAATTTGATGCTGTTTTATTTGTAACACCGGAGTATAACCGTTCCGTGCCTGGTGTATTAAAAAATGCCATTGATATTGGTTCCCGCCCTAAAGAAGATAGCGTTTGGAATGATAAACCAGCAGCAATTATCAGTAACTCACCAAGTAACTTGAGTGGATTTGGTGCCAACCATCATTTACGGCAGTCGCTCGTGTTTTTTAACATGCCTGTCGTACAGCAGCCAGAAGCATATTTAGCAAATGTTGCGACACTGTTAGATGAGACTGGAAAAATTAATAATGACAGCACTATTCAATTTCTCCAGTCTTTTGTAGATGCTTTTGTAGATTTAATTGAGACATTTGAAGCAAATTAACTGATCTAAATTAAAAATAGTTCCAGTCCATTAAAAAGAATGGCCGGAACTATTTTTGTGCTCGGTGGTTAGCGCCTATACCAATGTATTCCTTAGAACTACAGGAATTGGCTTGAACATTAATAATGTTTTTGATCTAAGGGGCGAGTACAAATATTACGACCTCTTTCGTATTAATCAGCTTATCAAAAGGTAAAACAAACATAGCCAACACTTTCTTTTACCATCATGACAAATGTTGCTATTAGATTAAAGGTAGCAACAACATTTAATCTATACTGCTCCACATAAGCTATCTTAAGAGAAAGTTACATCATACATTTGTTTCAGAGCAAATATTAATCCTTAAATCCAGTAATCCTGAGCATATATTAAAAAGATTCAAACAGCCAAATTGAATTAGTGAAATAGATACAATATTTGGTAAACCTGCATCAAAAAATTCATTGGCTTTGTGGTAAACTGTATTCCGTAAAAGATTATTGAAGAACAATTGTGTCAAAACAATATTTATACTTAATGAGACATGGAAAAACATTTTTTAATCAAATGAAAAAGATTCAAGGATGGTGTGACTCTCCATTAACCGAAAACAGTGTAGAGCAGGCGCGGATTGCCGAAGGGTATTTTAAGAAACAAAATATTGAACTAGATGCTGCTTATAGTTCCACATCTGAGCGGGCCTGCGATACTCTCTGGAACTAGTGACAGATCTGCCTTATAAACGAATAAAAGGATTGAAAGAATGGAATTTTGGCCGTTTTGAAGGGGAGCATGAATATTTGAATCCAGCACTTCCATATAGAGATTTTTTTGTTCAATTTGGTGGGGAAGGTGAGGATGAAGTACAGAAACGTATTTCTGATTGCTTATTAGATATTATGCAGCAAGAGGAAGGGAGAAATACTTAATCTGGATAATTCATAAAACACTTTTAGACAAAAGACAATATCAACCCCTAAGAGAAGGAGCGGTATAAATATAAGACCAAGCACTATTCTTCAATTTGATAAAGTAATACTCTTATATTCAATAATGCTGTATTTAAGCATTTATTATTAATAAAATAGTATTTATGTCTTGAAAAATTATTTTGAAACTTTTACACTTTAAGACAGAGTATACGGAAAAGGAGGTGGAAAGAGATGTTAAATCTCACTGTATTTACGCATGAATTTTGGACAGAATATCTGTTTTTGAATCGTGCAAAGTTTGCTGCTTCAGTTGTTAACAGGATACGTATGTCCTTTTTTAACAACTTGATAGGGGAACAAAAACAGTGAAACCACCTCTTATCCATCGTGATATAAATTTGGTTTAAGGAGAGCTTTTCATGCTCTTCTTTTTGCTTGCTAAATTTGAAATGAAGCTATGGGGAGTATATTTCCTCATGGCTTTTTGTTGATTAAAAGGTCATACGTCATAAAATACAATTTTAGAGTTGACAACACGATTTGAAAATATATTGTGACAAAAAGGTTGGTTTATATGACAAAAAATATTTCTAAAGAGATACCAAAAGAAAAAAGATTTTTAATCATGGTTATTCTATTAACCGGAGTGTTCTTCACCCTTTTAAATGAAACACTTTTAAATTTAGCGATTCCTGTGCTCGTAAATGAGATGGATGCTGCTCCTTCGACTGTTCAATGGGTAGTTACAGGATATATGTTGATCATGGGAGTGTTTATTCCTGTATCTTCTCTGATGATTCAGTGGTTTACAACAAGACAATTATTTATTGGATCCCTTGTTTTATTTTCTGTAGGAAGTCTTGTTTCTGGTTTAGCTGCTGCTTTGCCATATTTATTTATCGGGAGATTCTTTCAGGCTATGGGTACTGCTTTGTTACTTCCATTAATGATGCACACCTTGCTCATGCTCTATCCTGCGAAAAAAAGAGGTACTGTTATGGGATTTATTGGTTTAGTCATCATGGTCGCCCCAGCTATAGGACCGCCACTTTCAGGAGTCATATTAGATTTTTTGAACTGGAGATGGCTCTTTTTCATGATGCTGCCACTTATCTTTCTTGTATTGATTAGCTCCATATTCGTATTAGATAATGTGACAACTGTTACAAGGCCAAAAATAGATATTCGTTCTATTCTTTTTTCCATTTTTGGATTCGGCGGCATTGTTTTTGGACTTAGTTTTGCTGGTGATGAATCTGTAAGCTGGCTGCATCCAAGTGTATATATTTCACTTTGTGTTGGTCTTGTATGTCTTTCAGGTTTTGTATGGAGGCAATTAAAATCAGCAACGCCCATGCTTGAAATGCGGATCTTTAGACATCCTATGTTTTCATTGGCTGCTCTTCTCCTATTTATCGGCATGATGACACAATTTTCAACGATTATTTTACTTCCATTCCTTTTCGAGAATGCACTTGGTGTCAGTACCGTTGCTGCTGGTCTTATTTTATTGCCGGGTGCAATTATAAATGGGGCTATCTCTCCATTTATAGGCCGGATATTCGATAAATTCGGTCCAAAAATTTTAGTGATACCAGGAATGATTTTGTTAGTAATTGGTTTACAGTTATTCACCAAAGTAAACACTGCAACTTCGATACTCATGTTTATATTGCTCTACACGTTAGTGATGATTGCCATTGCCATGATTATTATGCCGGCACAGACAAATGGATTAAACCAGCTTCCTGCTAAGTATTATTCACATGGTACTGCTATTTTCAATACATTACAGCAAATTGCAGGTGCAACTGGTATCGCCTTTTATGTCACGATGATGAGTGTAGGGAAAAACCTTTACCCAAGTACATCGGGCATTATCGGGGAGCAGGAAGATACAGTCGTTGCCGGGATACAGTTTGCTTTTAAAGTGGGTAGTTGTTTTGCTTTAGTGGGTTTGATATTTTCACTTTTTATAAGGCGAGCTATACCGCCTAATGAGGAGTAAGTAATTAATTCGCGACAATGAACCTTTTCTAGCGAGATGAAAGAAGCTATCTTCATTTTCATTTTAAGATAGCTTCTTTTTGTATTTATACCATTCAATAAATACCATAAACATTTTGTCTTCATTCAAAAACATCTTTCGCTATACGTAAGAATTCCTTTACTGCAGGTGAAGCATTTTCAATGGACTGACAGGCAAGTGTCACTTCACGTGTGTTTTTAATATTCAAGTTACTGATTTTTATATTCTGCTGTGTCTTTAAGAATAATTCTGGACCAATCGTAATGCCGAGACCTTCCTGTACCATATTAGCAATCGTTGTACAATCATGCACTTCGAAACGGATAGGAGGTTTTATTTGTGCTTCTTCAAACAACTCTTCTACATGAGATTGATACATTCCTGTTGGCATAATAAAAGGCTGGTCTTTTAAATCATTCATATCCACCGTTCCTTTTGAATGGAAGGGGTGTTCTGGATGATAAGCTACCACCATGTTGTCTTTTATCAAAGGAACCAAGTCAAAACCTGAATTTGACTTTCCTTTTACAACAAAACCGATGTCGATAATACCTGAACTCAGCCAATCGATAATTTCTTCATAGGTTCCTTCATAAAACTTAAATTCTATTTTAGGATGTTTTTTCTGAAACTTTGCGAGCAATTTCGGTAACAAACAGGAAGAAGCACTTGCAAATGTCCCGACACGAATCATACCAGTTTCTAAATTGGTTGCTAATGCAACTTCCTGATGGATACTTTCCATTCTTCTCAGTATTTCTCTAATATGAGGAAGAACTTTTTGGCCTACATCTGTAAGAGTAATTCCTTTTTTACGGTCGCGAATTAACAGAGAAGCGCCCAATTCAGTCTCCAGACTGGCTACAGCGTGGCTTACTGCTGATTGTGTCATATTTAGTTTTTTAGCAGTGGCTGTAAAGCTCCCCGACTCAACTACTTTTGCAATGATTTCAAAGCGAACAACGCTCATGAGTTTTTACTCATCTCCCTTATTAAAAAATCGAGTTTTACTTATATTAACACGGGACTTACAATAAAAACAATGTTCAAAGAAGGGAGAAACATAGAAAATGAAAAACAGGAAGAATCAATTTACAATTATACTTTTAGCTTTGGGAGCATTTGTAACAGGAACAGGGGAATTTGTTGTTTCTGGAATATTAGAACTGATTTCTTTTGATTTGGGCGTGTCTATAGCAACGACCGGTCAGTTGATCACGATTTATGCGCTATCTTATGCCATCGGGGCATTGGTACTGGTCATGTTAACTTCTAAATTTGACCGTAAAAAAGTGCTTTTATTTGCCATCTCTACGGTTGTTGCAGGAAATCTGATAGCATTTTTCAGCTATCATTTTGCCGTTCTTATGGCAGCCAGAGTTGTTCAGGCAATGAGTGGGGGACTGTTTATTGTCATAGCTACTAATTATGCGGCTCAAATTGCAGCTCCTGAAAGAAAGGGAAGTGCCATGGCGACGGTTCTTACTGGTTTTACGATTTCCTTGGTACTTGGGGTGCCAATAGGAACATTTTTAGCTGGATATATTGATTGGCGTTACGTTTTTCTTATCATTGCGCTTGGTACAGTTCTTTTGTTAGCCGGACTTTACAAATTACTGCCGGCTATCGAAGGAAACCCATCACCGCCGTTTAAACAACAGCTGCAAATTATTAAAGACAAGCGGGTTCTTTCCGGGTTGATGACCACAATTTTTTGGATTTTAGGATATACTATGGTGTTCGCCTACATCGCTCCATTGTTAAGCAGTACAGCCGGATTTTCTATAAAGATGACAAGTATTGCCTTATTTGTTTTAGGCACCTTTGCTTTTATTGGATCACGTTTCGGAGGATATGCGGTAGACAAATGGGGGCCAAATCGAACCATATCTCTCAGTTTATGTATTCATATTGCTGCCTTATTTGTACTGGCATTTACCCAATACTCGACGATAGGTGTATTTATCACCTTAGCGGTTTGGGGTGTAGCAACCTGGACAACAACGCCGGCAAAGCAATTATATTTAGTTTCACTGAGACCCGAATCATCTGAAACAGTACTCAGTTTTAATACCGCATTAATGAATGTGGGAATGATGTTTGGTTCTGCTCTAGGAGGAATTATTATTCAGAATATGGATATTGTTAACTTAAGCTGGATTGCCGGGTTGTTTGTGGCAGTTGCGCTTATTTTTATCAGGCGGTCTTTTTATTTGAATAAAATGTTGTGATAAAAAGAGGCGGACACAAAATAGAAGCAGCGCATCCATTATTTTAATAATAAGAGCAGATGAAGATGACACTGGAACAGCTGCAGTTACAGGCATAACTGATTAAAATCAATTTAAAAATGATTCTGGTCATCATTGATTAGAATCATTTTTTGCTGATGATGTATCTAGTTGCTTGGATGAATTTACAGAATATATGCCGAGAGATCAATTAGAACGAATCTGTTAATGAAAAATAAGAGAGCACCTTTTTTACTGAAATGACGTGATATTTTATATCTTATACTGGACTGCCATTATTTTTATATCCTTTTAATCATTGAATTGCATGTATTTATAACATATTATAATAAGTAACAATTTGTTTTGAGGAGGAATATTAATGGCAATTCTATATGGTTTTTCAGAAAAGAAAATAGATTTTCTAAAAGTGAAGAAATTAAGTGGATATTATCCTGTTAGAGAATGCCAAGGAGAACATGACCCACTGTTTGTTAAAACGCATACTTTTTTGGATGAATCTAATCACCATTACTTATTTTTTATTTCACTCGATGTAGTGGGCATTGATAGCACATTACACTGTAAAATTAAAAAAATAATTAAAGAAAATTTCTTAACTGATTCTTATACATTTGATTTATTTCTTTTTGCAACTCATACTCATTCGGGGCCCAGTGGAATGATTGATACAAATAAGCAATTTAAGAGAGGCTTAACGGGGATTTTTGGAGAATACGATAATTTCCTGGAGGAGCATCTTATTTTGTTAATAACTAAATCAATAGTATGGAGTAAAAATAAAATGAAGTCGTTTCGCTACAGTATAAGTAAAACAAATATTCAAGAAATTGCAACAGATAGACATCAGCCTTCAAAAAAAATAGACCAGATAATGACCGTATTTGAAATTACTACGGATACAAGTAAAACAGCTATCGTTAATTATGCTTGTCATCCTACTGTTTTGCCATCTAGTAATTACTTAATTTCAGCAGACTTTCTTTCAGGTTTTTATGAAAAGATGAATGAAGCTTTTGATTTAGTAAGTTTTATTAATGGGAGCAGTGCAAATATCAGTACACGATTTACGAGAGAGGAACAAAGTTTCAGGCAATCTAGTTTTTTTAGCAATGCATTATATAGTCAGTTTATAAGAGAGAAAGCATATATAAAAGAAAAAGAAATATTAGGACGATTTTCTTTTGAAGAAAAATCAATAAGATTAGAAACAAAAGATGTCAGTACTATTTCTAAAAAAGAAGAACAGATTTCTAAAGAAAAATTAAAACAGAAGTTAAATAAGACATACAGTGAAAAAGAAAGAAAATTAATTCAAGTAAAAATTGAAGGAAAGCGTGCTGCTATCAAAATGAAGGAATCCCTAAGTGATATTTCTTCACTTAAAGTACCTTTTTGGATAGGTGCATTCGATGATCAATTAATTATCTTTATCCCTGGAGAAATAACTTCTAATTTAACAGAGAAATTGAGAAACAACTATCATGCTTTCATTTTCAGTCTGACAAATGATTATTTATTTTATTTTGCAGAAAAGGAGTTATATAAAGCGAATATGTATGAGGCGCAAAGCAGCTTTTTTAAGGCAGGCGAGGCAGAGAAATTAATTAACAAAATAGAAGAATACGTCGAACTCTTTACATGTTATAACAGGTTATGATAATATGAATGTATAATAATAAAAGGAGGGATAAAATGACTGTTAAAAACGAAGTTACAAAATTCTTGAATTATTTGAGTAATACGTGGCAACAAGTCATAGAAAATGAAGATGAAGCAATTAATAAGGCTGCAGAGTTAATTTTTAACAGCTGTAAAGACGGCGGTCGTTTTTATGTTTTTGGATCAGGTCATTCTCATATGGTGGCAGAGGAAATTTATATTAGAGCTGGAGGACTGGCTTATGTGAAGGGTATTCTTCCGCCTGAATTAATGCTGCATCAAATGCCGAATAAAAGCACATATATGGAACGATTAGATGGATATGCTAAGAATATGTTAACGCTTTATAAAGTTGAAGCAGGAGATTCAATTATGGTCGTTTCTCAGTCGGGCCGAAATAACATATCGATAGAAATGTGTATGGAAGCTAAAAAGCTGGGGGCTAATGTGATTGCATTGACATCTATGGAGCACTCTCAATCGGTTTCTTCTCGGCATAAGTCTGGAAAAAATATTTATGAAATTGCCGATGTCACTATTGATAACCATGCACCAAAAGGAGATGCTGCCTATCGCATGGAAGGGGTAGATACGGGGTTAGGACCTACATCTGATTTTACTGGAATTGGAATTTCACAAGCAATTATTATTGGCGTTATTTCACGCTTAAAAGAAGCCGAGTTAGAAATACCTGTGTTTAAAAGCTCGAATTTAGACGGAGCTGACGAATACAATGATAGGCTTTTCAATCAATATTACGGATATTGGAAATAACACACCAAATGATTAATATTCTTTCTGATGATATAATAACAACAGATTATAACAGATTGAGAGGATATTTAACATGGCTAATAACGCACCAAAATATGAGATTGTAAAAAATTATATACTAAGCAAAATTAAAGCAGGTATTTATCAACCACATCAAATTATTGAATCAGAATCAGAATTATCTAATAATCTTTCGGTGTCAAGAATAACTGTTAGACGGGGAATCGAAGAACTTGTCAATGAGAAAATATTATCCAAAAAAAAGGGGATAGGAACATTTGTTAATCCAATACCTAAATTTTTTGGATTCAAGGCTGGTATTGGTTTTTCTTCCGAAGCGAAAAATAGGGGGATAGAACCTTCTACAAAATTACTTGAATTGAAAAAAATAAAAGCGGATGCTGTACAAGCGGAAGATATGAAAATTGCTGTCGGCGATGAACTGTGGCTGGTTGAACGAATTAGATACGCTGATAAAGTAGCAGTTATTTATGAGGTAGAATATTTTGATGCTTCCATTGTGAAAGATTTAAATGCCGAGATTTGTGAAAATTCTATTTATGAATATCTAGATGAGCAAGGAATATCTTACGAATTTGTAGATCAGCGTATTAGTGCTACCTTAGCTAATTCAAAAGTAGCTGAGTTTTTGAATGTTGAAGAAGGAGCGCCATTGATCGATACAAAAATAATTGCTTGTATGGAGAATGGAAAACCATTTAATGTTGGGTTTGCACTGTATCAAACAAAAAATTACTATTTGATGCATACTGTATATAAATAAATCTGACCAAATTCTATATTCTCTGGACCCGCTTATCTTGGATTTTTATTTTATATTTAATAAAAAACAGAAAGATAAGATTAGGAGGAAAACAATGAAAGCTTTTATATTATGTACTGAAATAGAGCCAAGGATGTTTCCCTTTGATAAACATTATCAAATTAATAGCCTCCCGATATTGAATAAGGAAATGATTCTTTGGCAAATAGAGAGATTATTAAAAGCTGGTATATTGGAATCGGATATTTATGTATTTCTTAATTATAAACCAGATCAAACAAGAAATCTTATAAAAAAATATCAAGAAATTAATTGTATAGAACCTAATCAAAATTTAGATGATTTTTTGCGGAAGAATCTTGAAATATTTAAGGAAGGAGCAATTATTCAAAAAGGTAATTCTCTTATTAGTGTACAGGATATAGTATCTCTTGAGAAATCAGAGGAAGATACCAGTGTTCTGCTAATAGAAAAAAGACAAAAAAGTATTGATATGATTGGTGCTCATGTAGAGAATAATCAAGTAAATCAATTTTTGGCTCATGCTCGTGAACACTATGTTAACTCTGAAGTGGCGGGATTATTTAAGTTGGATAAGCATGCTCTGGAAACAATTTCTTGCACGAATTATGGATTCAGTCAACGTGTGACAGGATCCGTAATTCCTAATCAGTTATTTATCGAAAATGGTTTGAATGATTATTTGAAAGAGGGAAAAAAGATTCAATCTGTGTTTGCTAAGGATGAAGTGCATCATTTACAATTCCCGTGGGATATATTAAACGTGAATGCATATTATCTTAACTCATTAACTCAGGAGATAAATAGTCATTCTATTGGAAATAATTCATTTATCTCTGAAGAATCAACTATAAACGGTAATATTATATTAGGGGATAATTCAACTATAGGTAAAAATGTGACCATTAATGGCAATGTAATTATCGGGGATAATGTAAACGTTGATACTGGAGCTATCATAAATGGACCTGTTTTGATAGGGAATAATTCATATGTTAAAGATTACGCAAAACTTGAACCAAATACTGTAATCGGCAGTGAGAACAGAATTGGGCATAATGCTGAAATAGAAGGTGTCACCATGAAAGGTATTTCAGCTATTCATTATAGCGAAATGTACGGTGTGATTGGTCAATATGTGGATATTGCTGCAGCCTGTGTATGCGGAATTGTAAGATTTAATGATACTCCACAGACACACAAAATAAATGGAAGAATTTATTCAGATATTTATTCAAACGCAATTTTTATTGGTGACTATACTAGAACAGGTATTAATAATATATTCTTCCCAGGAGTGAAAGTAGGAAGTGAATGTGCATTATACCCTGGGTTGAATGTGGAAAAAGATATACCTCACGAAACACTTGTTATAAAAAAAGAAGAACATATTGAAAAAGAATGGGGATATAAAAAATACGGTTGGTAGGATTGGTATGGATATAGACTAGTTTTCAACCCAATAAAAAATATGAAATTTCTCTATTTTTTAAAGCGGTTATTTTACGGCTGATGAGAACACAGGAAAAAGTGGATAATAATCAGAGCATTACTGTATTTAATGCTAGTTTGTAAATTATTAATAACTTTATTTCTATTAGAACTATTACTCATTCTGAGCTATTAGAACAATCACTTTATATTGAGATATTACTGAGTCCATTAGATATGAGTGAAGTGTAGTGATTAAAGTGAAGAGTAAGGATATTTTCATATCCCTATCTTTATTTAAGCCTCGTTTTCACTCATATTTTTTATTAATTTTAAAAGCGCTTTAAACATTTGTTGAAGCTTTAGGCCCTATACTGAATGTGAGGGAGGAATTATCATTGCCAGCCACGGTGAATTTGCTACCGGCATCTTGCAATCTGGAGCAATGATCTTCGGAGAACAGGAGAATGTTAAAGCTGTTACATTGATGCCGAGTGAAGGACCTGAGGATATCAGGGCAAAAATGGAAGAAGCCATTGCTTCTTTTGACAATCAAGATGAAGTATTATTCTTAGTCGATCTTTGGGGCGGAACTCCTTTCAATCAGGCGAGCGGCTTGGTGGAAGGCCATGAAGATAAATGGGCTATCTTTGCCGGGTTAAACTTAGCAATGGTGATTGAATCCTATGCTTCACGCATGTCCATGAACACGGCGCATCCATACTCGGTATGTTCATCCTTGGAGCACTGGTGAACCGTTGGGTGAATGTGGCCTTTACCCCGACCGTTTCAGAAGTTGAGCTCGGCGAAGGTGCTTATATTGATTGGGATAACTTGCCTGAGGGGTCTGAAGGAATCCAGACCGCGTTGCAACAACAGGCGGAAGGCAGGGCATTAAGTCAAACGGATGTCACAACCTTACAAGACAACTTAGACAGTTTGATTCCTGGTCTGGCCGGATTACTCTTAACACTACTTTGTATGTGGCTGCTCAGGAAGAAGGTTTCACCAATTGTAATGATTCTTGGATTGTTCGTAGTTGGTGTTGTATTCCATGTGATTAATCTGATGTAATACATTTTTTAACAACTTTTTGATAATTAGACATAAAAACTGATAAATCCAAGCATGATAAAGCTTCAAGCGTACCCTTGCTTCGTTCTACGTTTTAGGTTTGTAAAATGATAAAAAATACAAACTATTGATGAATCTATTAAGATAAACTATCAGTATCTTAAAATAAATCAAGAAGGAACAACAATTGATTATTTACAGCAGGTTGTGGAAGCGGCAAAAGAGAGTATGAAAAATGAGGGATGTCCTTTAATACAGCGAATGTGAAAGATGGAGAAATTGTCATAAAGCACTGCTCCATTTAGTTAACAAGTATCAAACTTCAACCCGACTGACATTGATTTAGTCGGGTTTATTTTATTGCAAAAATCTTATTAAAGAAATTCCCCTTGCCTTCAGGTTCACTTGAAGGTTTATACTCCAATTTATAGCTTAGATATACAAGCTAATACAAAGGAGGAGGAATTTTCATGGAAAATATACAAAACAAAGTAGTTATCATAACCGGCACCAGCAGCGGAATCGGGGAAAATACAGCAAAATTATTGGCAAAGCACGGTGCGAAGGTAGTTTTAGGAGCCAGACGTGAAGAAAGGTTAAGTAGTATAAAACAGGCCATTGAAGAAGCAGGAGGCACAGCTGTTTATAAAATAACGGATGTTACTTCAAGCAAACAAGTACAGGAACTAGCTCAATTAGCTTTAGACGAATTTGGAACGATTGATGTTCTTATTAACAATGCAGGTATTATGCCAGTTTCTCCATTACATGCACAGAAAGTGGATGAATGGGATGAAATGATAGATATTAATATCAAAGGTGTATTGTATGGCATATCTGCTGTTCTCCCTACCATGAGAGAGAATAAAAAAGGGCAGATTATTAATGTTGCTTCTGCCTTAGCTCATGTTGTCGTAGAAAATGCCGCAGTATATGCAGGAACAAAATTTGCGGTGAAAGCTATTACAGAAGGGCTTCGACAGGAGGAATGTGAAAATAATATTCGTACCACGATTATTTCTCCTGGTGCTGTTCAATCAGAAATTACAAATGGGATAACCCATGAAGAAACAAAGGATGCTGTAAAAGGAATGGTGAGTAAAGTGTGGCTGCAGCCAGAAAGTATTGCAAAAGCCATTGTTTATTCTGTGAATGAGCCGGATGAAGTTTCTACAAATGAAATCATCGTCAGACCTACTATTCAAAAAGCTTTTTAAATTCTTCAATTATTATTAAATGAAAGTGTCAATTGATTGTATCTTAGAAATGAATGATCTAAGATACAATCAAAGAATACGACGCTAAAAGATTAATAAAAGGAGAAGAGCCATGATTTATAAAATAAAAGAGGCAGCCGCAAAGGCAAAGCTTGCCCCACATACTTTACGCTATTACGAAGAAGAAAGGCTTTTACCTAACGTGAAGCGGGATAAAAATGGTTATCGAATCTATACAGAGGATGATTTATCATGGATTGAAGTGATTTCCTGTTTGCGCGATGCAAATGTTTCAATCACTGACTTGAAAGAAATGATGAATTTATCAAAAGGGGATAAAGAGGTATTATCCGAACGGATTGATATTCTAGAAGGACATCAGAAAAAGCTTCAGAAGCAACAGGAAGAATTAAAGAAAACAGAGGAAATGGTAACCATTAAAATTAACCATTTAAAACAGCTTGAGAATATGGATCTTTCAAGTCTAAATAAACAAAAACTTTGTTAGTTATTTTCAAGTGGAAGGTGGTATATTATTTGGGAAATATAGTTTTTCGTAAAGCAAAGAAAAAAGATTTTCCTCAAATTATAGACTTGCAGACAAAAATATTTAACGGTGAACAAAAGATACCCTCGGAAGCTATATCAGCATTTTTATCAAAGAAACCACAATGTTGGTGTGCTGTATTCAATGATATGATTATAGGGGCTGTTGCTGCATGGAAAGAGGATAATGTTGTACATTGGGGGCGATTTGTTACAGATCCTGATCACAAAGGGAATCGTATTGGCAGTAAAATAGTACAATTATCCTTTGATGATTTATTTGCGGATGGAGTTTATGAAATCTACATGGAGGCAAGAGAGGTAACAGCAAATATAGTATGTAAAATGGGCGGGGAGATAGTCGGTGAGCCTCAGCCATTTTATGTTGGGACAGTTATTCCTGTTATTCTGCGGAAAAGTAACTATCATCATTAATTTACAATTTGTGTTCACGAAAACAGTTCTATGCAGTTTAAACTTAACAAGTTGACTGCATTTTTTGTGCTTTATCTGCAAAACATGCTTTCCTGTCATGTTAATGCAAAAAGGTAAAGAACCTTATCAGACAAAAATCACAGCTTAGCACAACTAAGAAGTAAACATTAAATTATTTAAAGTAGTATGATGAACAGATTTTAGTTTCAAAGAACTCTTTTCGGGGTATCGCTATTCAGATAAACGAATGAAAGAGAGAAGCTAAATGACATTTACAAAATCTAAATCTATTTCCAACAAAATTGGTATTATTGCTAGTTTATTAGTACTAACAGGCACGTTTATTTTACTTTGGCGTTCCTTTTCTGCTAGTGGATATGGTACGTATTCAGGGCAGATTGCATTTTACTTGCTTACATTCCCTTTAGCATTATTAATTTTAGGTGTGGCGGCTTTCATTATTTTACTCTTTCTTATTTGGAAAAAATCTGCACTATTTTTAAAAATTGTTTGGGCGGTCGTATGTATTTCTTTTTTAGGATTAGCGCTTCTTTCCGGGATTCAAAACAAACACTATGCAGATCGTATTGGCACAAAAACAGCATTGATGGATAACTATACATTCTCTTTTTCTGGTACAGATACGTATTCCGATCTAGAAGAAGATGTTGTTTATAAAACTGCCGAAGATGAAGATTTATTACTGGATGTATGGGATACGAAAGTTAATGATGAAAATCGTCCTGTTATTGTAAATATTCATGGCGGCGGATGGAGCAGTGGAGATAAAAGTGAGGTTTCCTCTTGGAGCAAATGGTTTAATTCGAAGGGGTATGTTGTATTTAATGTGGAATACAGTCAAAACGGCCCCGATATGTGGCAAAAACAAATTTCAGATACACATGCAGCGTTAAACTGGATTGTTGAACATGCGAATGAATATCATTTAGATATAAACAGAATTAATTTAATAGGAGCTTCTGCCGGAGGCCATCTAGCCTTATTAACGGGGTACACGGAACTAAAGGAAAACAGCCTTGTTCCCAAAGAAACGGATTCCGACTCCACAGTGAAAATAAATTCTATTATTAATCTATATGGACCATCGGATTTATTACAGCTCTATGGTAAAAATAATAGTAAAGAATTTGTTCAGCCACTGCTAGAACAACTCATGGATGACCAGCCAAAAACAGAAGAAATCAAACAAAGTTATCAGCAAATGTCTCCTATTCAGTATGTAAATGAATCATCTGCCCCCACTGTTTCATTTGTAGGTCTAAAAGATAAAGTGGTACCTGAAGAGCAAATAGAGATATTGCATGAAAAACTTGATGAAAATAATATAGATAACCGAGCTTACTATTTTCCTTTTTCTGACCATAGTTATGACACTAACTGGGACAGTATAGCTAATCAAGCAACCAGACAAAAAATAGAAGAGTTTTTAAATGAATATAACTAGGATTTATTGGGTAAGGGAAAGCTACAAACTAGTGAAAAAAGTAACTAAGTGAAGAATTTGTATAACTTCTTCACTTAGTTACTTTTTATTTTTTCATATCAAATGGGTCAATTACTTTCTTGTCATGAGAAGATAGTACAATATTCGTTGATGGTGTTCCATATTGCATCGTATCATCAATAAATTGTTCTAAGCTTTCCACAGAATGTGTGGCTAATTTGGCAATATAGCTTACCTCTCCGGCAACTCTATAACACTCCAGCACATCCGGATGGTTATTACAAAAATTAGATAATGCTTTACAATCTATTGATTTAAACAATACAAGTGCAGTAATGGGACGATTTACCTTTTTTAAAGAGATATGCGCATGATAGCCCTCAATAATTTGCTGTTCTTCTAATCTTCGTACTCTTTCAATGACGGATGGAGAGGTTAAATGAACGGCTTTTGCTAAATCCTTCATAGAGATTTTCGCATTTTCCTGTAATATTCTCAAAATGTTTCTATCAATTGCATCCATAAAATACATCAACCTTTTTTTATTAAACAGAATACCTTATATTCCTAATTATGAAAAGCCAAACACTCAAAAATCCTTTTTGGTCTTATTTAAATGCCTTTGATTTTTATATAAAATAAGATAGCAGAAGAGGTGAAACTGTTTATCGGCAGAAAATATATAAAATTATAGATTAAAATTTAAGTATGGAGGGTGAAGATATGAAAGGGAAAAAAGCTTTAATCATGATAGATGTTCAAAAGGCATTTGAAGATAAGAAATGGGGAGAACGGAATAATCCTGATGCTGAAAAAAATATGAAAATAGTATTAGATAAATGCCGGGAATATCAATGGGGAATTATTCATATTCAGCATATTTCTGATGACCCTGAATCTGTATTTTATGAAAACGGAGAGGGCTTTCCTATTAAACAAATCGTTACTCCTTTGCAGCAAGAAAAAGTAATAACCAAAAGAGTAAACAGCGCTTTTATCGGAACGGATTTAGATGAATATTTGCAGGCATGTCAGATTGAAACAACAGCAATTGTTGGCTTAACCACACCGCATTGTGTGTCTACAACGACAAGAATGAGCGGGAATTTAGGATATAAAACGTATCTGCTTTCAGATGCAACTGCTGCGTTTGGAATGAAGGATCATTATGGCAAGTTCATAGAAGCGGAGACAATCCATCATTTGTCACTGGCAACGGTTCATGATGAATTCGCCACTGTATTAAGTACGCAGCAGTTTGTTCAATCTGTACGGTGAACGGAACTAATTGTATTATTTTCAAATGATGCTGCCTAATAAATAAACGTATTACAACCGGTTTTTATATTATCTGAATATTTATTGGCCAATTTCAATTTTCCTGCTCTTCATTATATACTCTACGTCTGTTCTTTATTTTTAAAAGCACCATCCGACTAAGCCGGGACATAATCATTAAATAAATCATCTCCTTGATATGATAAATACTTCTTAATGAATAAATTTTTTCCTTGAAATAAAAGTATATTAAGAATTAATCTTTGCAAGTTTTAAAGTATTTCTAATTACGATGAAATTCAAGCTGAAAATGATAAAGGGCAGAATAACATGTAAAAAAGCAAGGAATCCATGAGCAGTGTAATATTGTACATTAGCAACAGTAAATAAAATGAGTGCGTACCAAGTAAGACTTTTGGGTATTTTTCCTAATAACCCTATAATAAACATAACAAGATAAATATATTTAAATAATGAAAAGGCTTTGTGAATATTCCAATACGTATAATCCTGAAATAAAGCAATCCCTGCAAGATACACCTGAATCAGGATACAAAGAAATGCTAAGCAGGATAATCCTAAGTACAGGTTTTGGTAGATACTTTTCATAATAACAACCCTTCCTCCTAATCGAGTAAAATTTGCTTTAATTTGTTGCCCCAAATTTCGGTTTGGTCTAAAAAAGACAGATGATGACCTGGGAATATAATAAAAGGACATTTTAGATTTTTTGCTATGATCGGTGAAGTAACACCGTAGTATTTCTTTTTTTTCATTGTTCTATTTCCTGATGCCAAATAGATATCGACATTATGGTCAATAATTTTTTTGTAATCAGGCACGTATCGGGAAAGTCCTAATAACTCTACGAAAATCAACTGCTCGTTATTTTTATATTGAGTCATTCTTTCCTGAAAATCTTTAGGTATATGTTTAAATACACTAAAGGGTAGCGATAACGAGAAATTAAACCAGTTACTAGCTAGATTGCTGCCATACCGTAAGCCTATATTGTAAGTTTTTGTCATAAAGTGAAGATACTTTTTATTATTTTGTAAAACATTTACGACGGGAGGTTCATGAATAATTACTTTTTTAATAATCTCCGGCATACGTACAGCTGTTTCTAAAGCAATAATTGCTCCAGCACTATTACCTAGAATATAAGCACGTTCATAGCCGTTTGCATGTAGTATGGCTTTAACGTCAGCAACGTGGTCTTGAATGTTAAAATTATTTGCTTGCGGTCTTGTGCTTCTTGAATAACCACGCCGATCATAAGTGATTACAGTGAATGAATCCTTTAAATAATTTGCTAATTTAGTAAAGAAGCCAGCGTCACCTCCGCCACCAGAGATACATATTAATGGTTCACCATGACCTCTTGTTTCGTAATATAACTGTACTCCATTATTTTCAGCAAAACCTTGAATTACTTCAGATTCTGGCATATTTTCACTCCTAAATATAATCTTCCAAATCTAATTCCTTTAATTTTTTTGTGATTTTTTTGTAGATTTTCTCCAAAATAGGTTTTAACATTTCTTTCTCTTCTGGTGATAGATCAGCAAAATAGTGTATATCTCTTTCTAGTCTCTTTTCATGCATATTCATATGCTGTTTGTGAATTTCATATCCATTGGCAGCAAGCCTGTAATAAATCTCTTTCTTATTAGACTTCATTTGATATTTCTCTATACAATCATTTTGTATTAGTTTTTTTGTGATTTTACTGATTGCTCCTCGTGTCAAATTCATCTTTTCGGCTAATTTTGATACATTCATTGGCTCTTTAGAAAGCTCAATTAATTCTATTACACGAACTTCTGAATACGTATTTTCTTGCATGAACGGGTAATTCATCTCTATCGTTTTATTTATGATAGTATGACGTTCTATAACACGATCAAAAATAAAGCTTAAATCTTTATCAGAATGCAATAGTATCTCTCCTTTTAATCATATTGTTTCCTTGGTAAATAATAATACTATAAATTGTTTCCTGATTCAACAAAAAATGTTATAGTAATAAATATCATTTTTTATGGTAAAATGAGATTTATTTTGACATTTAATACGTTAGCAGACACCCATTGCTTTTCTTGTGATCAACCAATCAAAAATAGGAGGGAAAGGAAAATGGAACAACAATTTAAAGTCAAAGACTTTGTTGAAATTGGTAAGGAATTAGTTCATCAGGATGGAAGAACGGTTACTTTTTTGGAAGAAGGACAAGATGAGGATGGAGAATATATTACATTGAAGCACCAAATGATACAGCAAGGAACAGTTAATGGACCGCATTCTCATCCGAAGCTGAAAGAAACGTTTAAAATTACGGAAGGAAGTATGCGTTTTGTAGTAGACGGTCAAGAATTAATGCTTGTAGCTGGCGAAAAAATTACGGTTTATCCCAATCAAGTTCACCAATTTTGGAATGTAAGCCAAGGAAAGCTGGAGGTAATTCACGAAATCCGCCCCCCAGGGCTGCATTGGAAAATGTTCGTTCTGATGCACAAACTGGAGAGTGAAGGTAAATTAACTAAAAAAGGGATACCGCGTAATCCACTTTGGCTTGGAGTGGCTTGGGAATGTATTGACGGTTATCTTGAGGGTCCGCCACGATTTATCCAGAAATATATACTTGGAGGATTGGCTAAAACCGCTGGAAGACTAGGTTATAAAATATGAAGAAATATTATTAATAATAAGTAGGATTATAATTCAAAATTAACCAGGAAAAGAATTTTATCGGAAGCATATAATGCTTTTTTGAATCAAGGATTTCAATCCGCTAATCTATTTATAAACAAAATATGGATAAAACTTTAAATAGCTCCCTGCTATACATAATACTGTAGCGGGGATTTATTGTGTGACTATCATGGGCGAACAATTGGTGGTAAAGCTCGCTTCAAGGAAGAATTCGAGTGTCCTATTGATAAATGCCGAGATACTTTGTAGCCGTAGCCTTCAAACCTAATAAACTGTTCAACTTTCCGTAGCCAACATTTTAATAACTTGTCATACCTT
Source organism: Oceanobacillus sp. FSL W8-0428 (assembly GCF_038004405.1). Taxonomy (NCBI): domain Bacteria; kingdom Bacillati; phylum Bacillota; class Bacilli; order Caryophanales; family Bacillaceae; genus Oceanobacillus; species Oceanobacillus sp. FSL W8-0428. The sequence goes on along the minus strand of NZ_JBBORB010000001.1, from coordinate 3,916,551 downwards.
GTAATATTAAGACTTTAGCCCAATAAAATTATGATCTTGAGCTGTATGGATACAATAATCAGTGAATGCTATTATAAATAACGACTTAATTATTTGGTTGTAATAAATACCCTCAATATTTCATCGGTGAAATTGTAAAATTACTTTTAATGTATGAAGGAGAAAGATATCATGATTACAAAAAAACAGTAATTAATTTCAACAGCGGCTACTCGAAGGCTTCAAATAACCATCGCTTTATGTTCCATAATATTCACAATTGGAACCACTTTACATAACTTTGTTATTGTAAATACATCTATTATAGAAACCATGATGGAAATAGCGGGAGTTACAAATCCAACAGCGGAATCCGGTGGATTTGTAAAGTGGTTTCGTATCATAGGATGCATTTATATACTTGGAAACATTTTGGGCATTTTTGCTATTAGAAGTAAATCAATAGTATTGTGGTGGATTATTTTAATAGTTAATTTCACACAAGGGTTAGGATTTGCAATGATTCCAACATCTATGTGGCGCGTCGTCTTAGATTCTTACGGTTTATGGGGAATCCTGCCAAGTGCGATAACGGATGGAGGCGCATTTATTTTATCAATAGTAATGATTTTTTACATGATTAAATATCATTCAATATGGGGACAACAGCGAATGGCTTCTTAACCAGCATCATTTCTAATGAACTGCATGAACAACTTATTTGCTAAAAGGGAATAGTTAGTTATATGAAGCATTATCAAATGAAGGGATAAGAGGTGTTGAGTTGCTAAACATAAAAAAGTAACTAAAATATACGGTGTAAAAGTAATCTACAGGGTATTGTCAGATTTGGATTTAACCATAGAGAATAATGAATTTGTATGAGCTATGGAACTCTCTGATAGCGGGAAAACAAAATTAATTTTCCGTACTGCGACAGCTGGAAGTTGTACTTATATAAAAATAAGCACCCTTCAGATCAATAAGTGATAGTGGAATAATCCCTTACACCTTTCTTGCATATTTCACTAACCAGCTGCTATAAAAAGTTGTTTTCTTTATTTTCCAGTCCAACCCAAATAAATTTTTCAGAGGCAGTTATTTATTATTCCGTTTGTTAACTTCAATCGTAATAAACTCTGGCAAATAGCTGGGGCTAGTACATCCTTTTGCTACTATTTCATCCTTGTAAAGGCCCGTTTTCTCACCAATTTTCATACAGCGTGTGCGATTCCTTGCGTCATAAATGCCTATCCAGCCTGCTGTGAAATTCATAGCCCATTGAACTTCCGGTTCTTCCTGCGTAATATTAGCTTCTAATGCATATAGCAGCTCTGCAGTATTATCAGGCGGTGTTTGTCGGGCCATCTCAAGCGCGCTTGATAATACCAAAAAGCTCGCTTTTAGGGAGTACGGGGGGTGTTTCCCATGACTGCATCAATGCAATTCTCTTATCATCCTTGGTAAGCTGATTAGCCATTAACTAGTCCATTAAGTTATTTCGCTCATCAAAAGTGTGAATCTGCATATCCTTATCAAGCTTATTAAGCACATCCTGTGAAAGAAGCTTTTTGTCCATAATTAAGATTGCTAATAGTCTGGGTAAAAACACTTGGGTCGACCAAAGCTCCAGAGCTAGTTCATGATCTTTTCTATCTCCTTTGCTATTTTTCGTAAGTCTCCCAGTTTCGTTTTACTATTAATTTGAGCTAGAATGTCTTCTGCTTTTATAGAGCGTTTTATTTCTGCAGTTATTTTTTCATTCATTTTATACAACTCCCTGATTGTTTATTTTCGTGAATTTATCTATGAATTTGATTATACATTTCTCCCCATTTATTCATTTCATTAATTACCGGTGCTAATGTTTTTCCGAATGAGGTCAAGCCATACTCTGTTTTCGGTGGAATCACGGGATAAACTTTTTTGGAGATATATTGTCTGCTTCCAGTTCATTCAGCTGAAGATCCAGCATTCTTTGTGAACAGCTTGGCATATAGCGTTGCAATTCACTAAAACGACAGACTTTATGCTTGATTAAATGATATAAAATCACACATTTCCATTTTTCAGATATAATCTGCAATGTGCTTTCTACCGGGCAGCCATCCATGCAATCATGGATTTTTCGTTCCATTTCAACATCCTCTTTCTGCTGGATACAAAACGGTTGCTATGTCACATATATTACACGATTGAAAAGCAATTTCATAATGTTAGAATCGGTCTAGAGAGATACAGAAGGAGGGAATGGAATGAATCAAACAATGTTTACGAAATCGATGTACTAGACGGAGGACATGATTAGTCAGCACAATCTATTAAATCATATTGCTGAACTGGTGGATAACAAAGTAATTTGTGCAACAGTCAATAAACAATTATCACCGATTAATGCGGAAGGCCCACACTTGGCTGGAAACAGGACAAGCAGTTGGAAAGGTTGTTTTAGAGAATTTTGATTAAAGAATAAGAAACTAATTTTTGATTGTGAAAGTCAATTTTCTTAGATGGAATATTTATTATATAAAAAGGAGTACTTGCTTTTTAGTTAAAGAAGCACTCCTTTTCATAGTAATACGCTGTTTTTTAGCCAGAATTAATATTGTAATTGTGATGAAGAATTTTTAATTTATCCTATTTTTTAATTCCATCTACATGCTGCTTCCTTACATAAATCAATAAAATAATAGAAAAAATAACCTCCAGCATTAGCTAAGTTAAATGCAGAGATGTTGAGAGCATCTGCCAGAGTAGGTGTCTCTTTGGTAGATGGAACAATTTTAGTCTGAAATAATGACATGTTCGCAAAAGCAGTAAATTCAAACAGAAAAAAGTTATCTAAGCAATTAGTTGCTTGTAAGCAGCCTGAGTGAATAAAGTTAATTATTTTGTTCAATTTCTATCATTTCTATTTTAATGTTGCCTGGAATTCTCTAAACCATTCTATTTCAAATTTAATCTTCGCTATTCCTAAATCCAGTGTTGCATATTGGAAGAAGGCAATTGATTTCAAACCGTCTTCAGTCAAAAATTCTGTAGCGCCACCAGCTTCTTTTAACTTGTTAATAAACGCTGGACCGAAATCATTTCTTTGACCAATCGATGCTTTAATGGCTTCCAGGTGATGTAAATTCTTTTCTAATTCATCAATGTAGCGACTAACAAACTTCTCGTGCTCGGAGCTATCTGCAAATCCTTGAAAGAACAGCTTGCTTAATTCCATGTTTTTTTCTTTATATAACATAGGAGTTGATATATTTTCTCTAAAGTGATTTTTTCCTGCTTCGGTGATAAAGTATGTTTTTTTATTTATGCCGCCTTCCACTCGTTCTTCGTAGGTAATCCATTCTTTTTTTAATAATTTATTTATGCCTGCTTGAATACTTCCAGTACTATCACTGCTGACAGTGGAGAGATTTTTTTTGATAAATTGCCTTAATTCATAAATCGTCGATCCCTGAATCATCAGAAATCCTAAAATGATATTATCCATAATCATATATCTCCTTTATTTAAAAGAATCCTGTGACAAAAAAACAAATAGATGCCAATAAAGATAAAGGCGTCATTAAATATCTTTCCTTTTTACTGGAAGATAAGCTATTCATCCCTACATTTAATAAAAGATAAAATCCAAAGAAAATGCATAATCCCTTTTGTACATTAAAAGGAAAAACCGTAGTAATTACCTCGCCTGCATCAAGTATAGCTATAATTGCAACTGCTTGGATAATTAGCGAGATTCCGCTCATTATTCTCATTTTGGAAGGTAATATTTTATATTTTCCACCCAGAGTAAATTCTCCTAACGGGTATCCCAAAGTTACGAGCAGCGTCAACAGTGCAATACATCCAAAAATGATGGCGCCTATTATTGAAAAAGAAAGCATTACAAAACCTCCTTGATAAAATTAGATGAATAAAATAACATTACTATTAGTAATATATCTAATAGTAACATTATTAATGAGAAATGTCAGTATTTTTTTGATTTCTATAAATATAAAAATTTGAGAAGGAGGCAGAAGAGAGTATAATTTCTATGTTGATAAGGTAACTTCTGATTTTAAAAGAATTAAAAAATTACATGAACTAATTTAAAATACATTCAATTAAATAAATCCTTGTCTAAAAATACTAAGTACATTTTTTAGAGACACTTACCTTTACACCAGTATCTCACCTAAAAGTGCGTACTTACATAAGATTTGTTTGCATTCTATAATCAAATAGAAACAAATTTGAAGGAGGATGCAAACACATGAAAACACTTATTGTAGCAGCTCACCCGAGTATCGAGACATCTACTGTAAATAAACGTTGGGTAGAGGAGTTAAAAAAATATCCTGAAAAATATACAGTACATGAATTATATAGAGCTTATCCAGCAGAAAAAATAGATGTAGAAAAGGAAAGGGGGCTGATTGAATCGCATGAAAACTTGGTGTTGCAATTCCCGATTCAATGGTTTAATAGTCCATCACTTTTAAAGAAGTGGATGGATGAAGTTTTCGATTACGGCTGGGCCTACGGTTCCAATGGCGGAGACAAATTAAAAAACCGGAAAGTGGCGCTGGCGGTTTCAGCAGGTATCCGATCCAGCGATTATAGGAAAGAGGGGAGATATGGCCATACGTTAGAACAAATACTTATTCCATTTGAAACCACTTTTTTCTATTGTAAGGCAGATTATCGTTCTATTCATGCGTTTTACGGCGAAGAGAAAAAACCGGGTGGAACAGAAGAGGAGGAGTTAAAGCCTGGGGAAAATGGGTTGGAGCGTAACACAATGAAATATATAACATTTTTGAATAATCTATAGTCATAAAACCCGGAGGCAAGTTGCTACGGGTTTTATGTATGTTCATTATAGTACTCACAAACCTTATTGTTATATGTTGTTATCCCTTGTTTTTTAAGATGTTCATCACCGGTATCACACATTTCTTTTAATAATGACAAAAAGGAACGTCCATACTCCGTAAGACTGTATTCAACTCTGATTGGAACTTCGTCTGCATAAACAGCACGCTTAATTAGACCGTCTGCTTGTAATTGCTTTAACTGTTCATTCAATACTTTATGAGAAACGCCTTCACAAATTTTAAGTAAATCTTTAGTCCGCTTATTTCCATAACCGAGCTGATAAAGGATAATGCTTTTCCATTTTCCGCTTATGATATTTTGAACCACATCAAATCCTGTATGAACTTTATTCAAAACAATTCACCCCTTACTTGAAAGTAACCTAGTAACAACAAAGTGCAGTATTTTCAATTATACAAACTCAAGTTACTATGATTATAACAAAAATATAAGGTGGTGATGTTAAAAGAAGCTTGGCATAAAGTAGATACTATTTATTAAACACATATCTACTTTAAAGATTGATTTTGCTCTATACGGAACTTAATAAAGGTACTTAATAACAAAGGAGGGGAAAGAATGAATTTAAAAAATAAAGTTGCATTCGTCACTGGTGGGAGCAGGAGGTATTGGTGCAGCTATTGTGAAAAAAATTGCTCAAGAGGAAGCGAAAGTTGCATTTACTTATGTTCATGCTGAGGAAAAAGCGCAAAAGGTAGTGTCGGAAATGAAGGCTCTAGGTCAATAGGGTGTTGCGGTTAGGGCAGATAGCGGCAACCCCGGAGAAATTACAGAAGCAGTTGAACAAACAATAGCTTACTTTGGTCAGCTTGATATTCTAGTCAACAATGCAGGAATTTTTCCGGCTGGGCCACCTGAAGCTGTTACATTAGAAGAATTGAATCATACGCTCGATGTGAATGTAAGAGGCGTTTTTATAACTACCCAAACTGCACTAAAATACTTAAAAGAAGGTGGACGAATCATTTCCATTGGCTCCAGCTTTGCTTATCATGTTCCTAAGCCAGATTTCAGTTTATATTCCATGACTAAATCAGCTTTGATTGGTTTTACGAAGGGTCTTGCACGAGATATAGGATCTCGTAAGATAACAGTCAATGTTGTTGATCCAGGTCCGATAAATACGGACATGAGTTCATCTGACGGTCCAAATGCAGAAAAAATAAAAAGTTTGCTGGCATTAGATCATTTTGGAGAGGGAGAAGATATTGCAGCAACGGTAGCTCATTTAGCTGGGGAAAGTGGCCGATTTATTACTGGTACATGCGTAGCTGTAGATGGTGGATTTGGAGCTTAAAAGAAAAAATTCAGTTAAAGTGAGGCAGTATAAACAAATGGAGTATGGAGGAATAAAAGGTGACTTTAAAAAATATTATTTTAAGCAGGAAATCGGTACGGCATTATAACCCAAACGTTATAATTGCCAGAAAGGAAATACTTGATGCGATTGAGTTAGCATCCAAATCACCAAATGGAAATAACATTCAAAGCACGCGATATTTACTTATTGAAGATAAAGCATTGCGCACTAAAGTCAGAGCTGCTGCCAATAATCAAGAACAGGTGGAAACATCCAGTTATCTGATTTTTGTATTGGGTGATTACCGTGCTTTTGAAACAGCAAATATCCGTGCTATACAGGATGAAGCATTTGAGAAAGGCTATTTTAATCAAGAAATCAAATCACTTTTGACGGATGCAGCCATTGTATATTATCAAGGTATGTCTCACCAGGGCTATGTAAAAGAATTAGTACGTGATGGCAGTCTGGCGGCGATGAGCTTAGTTCTTCTTTTAAATGAAAAAGGGTATCAGACGATTACCATGTCAGGCTATGATAAAACTGCTCTTTTTGAAGCTTTGGATATTCCTGAACACTATGAAGATATTATGTTATTAAGTGTTGGGAAGGGAGCAGAGGATGGTCATGCTACTGTCAGACATCCTGTTGAAGAAATAACATTTGTTAATGCAATAGAATAGGGAAATCAGGAATCACACAGGGAAAGGTTTCTCCGTAGAGGGTTAAATTCTCCTGTTCATACCCATATGGTATAATATCAACGGAACATACAGGGGGGAATATGGATGGAGAGGATTATAAACAATGTAAAAATTCATTATCAAGAGTATGGAGCTGGTAAAACCATTTATTTTTTACATGGATTAGGGCTTGATATTGCCAGCATGATGCAAACTTATGACAGATTTCTAGCTGATAAAAATATTAGACGCGTTTATATTGATTTACCAGGGATGGGGGAATCTGGGGTTAATGAAAACTTAAAAAACTCGGATGATATTTTACATACAATTCAACAATTTATTGTAGCTGATTCTGGAGATGAAGCTGTATCATTGTTCGGGCATTCCTATGGGGGGTATCTGTGTTTCGGTTTAGCCCATAAACTGAAGGGAAAAGTAAATAGTTTGTTTATTACTTGTCCTGTCTTGATTGCGAATATAAATAATCGGAAAACAGCAAAACATAAAAATATTTTCCAGGAGAAAGTATCTGTTGAATCGAATGAAAGCTACTATGAAGATTTTCTCTCCATGAATGTTTTGATAAATAACAAAGCATGGGAAAACTATCAAAAAGCAATTATTCCAGGGTTAACTAAATTTAACAGTGATTTTTGGGATAATTTACAATCAAATTATTTCAAAAACTATTCTTTTTCATTTGAAGAGGAGTTAGTCTCAAGTAGTACGAAATACAAAGGAATTACGTTGTTAGGGAAGAATGATCAAGTCGTTGGTTATCACGATCAATTAAGTTTACTGGATGGCTCAAATGATTTAGAAGTTGCCGTCTTAAACGATGCAGGCCACAATTTATTCATTGATGTCCAGGAAGATATGGATTTCTATTTAAATAGATTTTTACAGCTTCTTTAAATAAGATATTTTTCATTTACTATGTTATATTAAAAAAAACGTACATTACCATCTGAAAGAAAGGGGTGTCCAATTCATGAAGAAAAAAATAATTGCATTTTTATCATTCGGATATGGATACTCTACTGCTGATTTTCATTAAAAATAGTCAAATTGGTGAAGTGTGTCTATTTTTAATGAATAAAGCAGTATAAATTTTTGATGGTGAGGTAATAAAATGAACGAAAAAATAGTAAGAAAAAACCCTGAAAAAATGCCGAGTCCTGTCGGTAACTACACTCAAATTACGAGAGTTCCAAAAAATGCCGAACTCATCGTGACTTCCGGACAAATTGGTGTTGATAAACAAGGAAATATTCCGGAAGACTTCAATGAACAGGTGAAGCATACATTTAACAATATAAAAAGCGTCCTCGAAACGGAAAAAATAAGCAGCGATAATATTATCAAGGTGAATATCTGGGCAACTGAATCCATTGATTGGGATTTCCTGTATTCTGAATGGGATGAACTGTTTCAGACAGCATATCCTGCAATGACAATCGGATATATTTCAGAGCTTGGCTTGCCTGATATTAAGATTGAAATGGAGATATGGGCCGCTGAAATTTAAATAGTACCAGCACACTTTACCTATTGGACAAAGCCATGAACTACAAATTTGCAGTTCATGGCTTTGTTGTTTTTAAAGAATGAACAGACAAGCATTGTATATAGGTTTTTGCAAACCGCCAGCTTTAAACTCCTAAACTAAACATGGAAGCTGATCCTTTGTCTGATTCGGAAAAATCTCCCGAGTTGCTTTCAGACGAATAACCAGATCTGGATTGGATATAAATAATTGCCCAAATGCTACGAAGTCTGCCTGATCAGCTTCAATAATGTCTACTCCTCTTTCAGGATCTATATTTCCGACAGCGATAAGTGTTTCATCCCAGTATTGCCTGAATAATGTATGCAGCGATCTTAGATCATTTTGAAGCGTATCCTCATAGTTTTCTACAGACGGATGGAGGATTTTCAGCTGGTGTTTAGCAAGAACCCCTGTTATGGCACATACCATTTCTTCAGGATATTCCCATACATAATCTGTATCATCATCTTTCTTCTCGGAAATTCGAATGCTGATTCTATTTTTAGGAACAACCTTCTTTACTTCTTTAATAATTAAATCTAAAAACCGCAGTCTGTTTTGCAAAGAACCGCCAAACTCATCCTGACGCTGATTCGTTTTCTCGCTGATAAACTGATCAATCAGATAACCATGTGCGGCATGTATTTCAACACCGTCAAATCCGGCTTCCATTGCATTTCTTGCTGCATCTCTGTAATCGTCTATTATTTGATAGACTTCCGTATTAGTTAAAGCTCTGGGAGTTTGGAAGGGTTTCTTCAATCGATGTACCTTTCCGCTAGCGCTGATAGGTGAGGGGGCGACAGGTGCGTGCCCATTTAAAATTTCCTGATGGCTTACTCTGCCTACATGCCAGAGCTGAGCGAAGATTTTTGTTTTATATTGATGTACTTCTCTTGTAACCTTTTGCCAGCTTAACATCTGGCAATGCGTGAATATGCCGGGTATCCCGTAGGTTCCTTTGGCCGTTTCATTTATAGCAATTCCTTCAGTAATAATTAAGCCGGCACCGTATCTTGCCCGTTTACCATAGTAGTCTGCAACCAGGTAATTGACTTCACCTGTTTCGTCATCAGCAAATCCTCTTGTCATTGGCGCCATTACAATTCTGTTATCTAATGTTAAGTTCCCGATTTTATAATTAGAGAAGATGGAACGTGTCATATTGATCACCTCATATTGAAGTTTAATCTGATGCCGTATTGTTTACAATGGGATGATTAAAGTATATGCTATGAAAAACTTTAAATTTTAAAGAAAGCGGGGAGAAAAGAATGTTAGATCATATCGATCACCAAATATTAGATTTATTAAAAAGAAATGCAAGACTTACATACACAGAAATCGGCAAACAGATAAACATGTCATCTCCTGCTGTGAAAACGAGGATAGAGAGATTAGAAGATAATGTAATAAAGCGTTATACGGTCGAGGTAAATCATAAAGAGCTTAATAAAGGAATACATGGTTTCGTTCTATTTCAAACCAAGAGCTGTGAAAAGTTAACGAATTACTGTAAAGAAAACAACAATATCATAGATTTGTGGAGGATTGGCGGAGAGTATAATTACATGGCCGAAGTGGTTTGTGAAGGTATGGAAGAGCTGGAGCAAATCTCCAAAGATACAACGCAGTTTGCTTTTTCCAATATATTATCCGTTCTGGGTGATCATCCTGTTAATAACGATTAAGAATAAGAGTTCATCATAAAAACCTGACGATCAGAAATAAAATCATCAGGTTTTTATCATTTTAAGCAATGCAGGCTTTCTCGTTCAAGGCGTAACTTTCTGATTCATTTCTCCCCAGTCACACATCATATTTAATATTGGAAGAAGCGATCTGCCCAGCTCAGTCAGTGAATATTCCACTTTTGGAGGAATTTGCGGGTATTCTTTCCGCATGACAATTCCACCCTCTTCCATTTCTTTTAGCATAACACTTAGTGTTTTATACGAGATAGAGGCTATATTTCGCTGTAATGCATTAAAGCGCATGACATCATTTTCAGACAGCCAATAAAGAATAATCATTTTATATTTTCCGCCAATCACGGATAATGTATATCCAAAGCCGGTGTCTTTTAAAGCGATGCCGTTTGGAACACAGGTTTTGTCAAATTCAGTTTGCATGCAGCTTCTCTCCTTGTTTATACATTTCATTCTTATCAGCTTCTGCAAAGCAATCAGCAAAAGCTGTAAATGCCTTGCTTAAAAATGGACTTTTCCGAGTAACTAATCGGGAAGTGACGAATCTGAATTGCTCTGGTACTGGATAGAATTGTATTTGTTTATCCTTTTGATCTACTACCGATTCGGTTAGAAGTGTATTGCCGATTCCTGCCCGTACACAGCTCAGCATCGTATCCAGTGAACTTACTTCAATGGTATTATCAAACGAAATTCCATCATCTTGAAGCCAGCTTTTATTCGCTTTTCGTAAGGGGCAGCCTTCCGGGAAAATAACCCAGGCTGTATTTTTAAAATCAGAGAAAACATTCCTTCCGCTTCCAATGTCCTTGGATGTTATCATGGCAGATAAAGAACCGCTTTGGGAAGAAATGATTGCTAAGTATGGACTTGCAGAGACGCCTTACAAAGATGTTTCTTCCTGGGGCTTTGGAGATTTTGTCTTTTCATGGGATTATGATATGTTCGCGGATGGTTCTAAAGCACGGCGGTTTGGTTTTCATGAATATATTGATACCCAGAAGATGTTTACGGATATTTTTGATGATTTCAAAAGACGTAAGATTATACCTTGATAGTCTTGTTTAAATAATTTATATATTCCTGGTGCAATCAGTGATTCTACTCGTCATGTATTTTACCATTCCATTTAAAGCGGCTGGGTTAATAACCGTATTATATATGGGGTTATTGGCTTTTATGAGTATTTCAGTGTTACAATCTTATGTCATGATATTAGCTGAACGCTTTGTTCCGTCTGCTGTAAATGTTGCTTCAGCAATTAATATTGCAGCTTTTCAAGCAGGAATAGCATTAGGTTCATACTTAGGTGGTGTAGTTACAGACTCGATTGGACTTATTCATACAACTTGGATTGGTGCCGTTATGATTCTTTGTGGTGTTTGTTATTTTATCTGCATGGGGACGTTCTTTGGAGACGAAGGAAAGCAGGGAGGGTAAAACCCTATAACGAATGATGGTTAGTTAAGTTTCAGTATTTTGATTTGTTGAAGATTAAATTATTTAATAGCAAAGCAGCGGCCAACTGCTAAAGATACACCATTTTCACAGCCTGAACTCCTTTTAGAAAAATATTCTGGCTGGATGGTTATTGAGTAAATTATATGGTATATATTTAATATGAGAATATAAAAAAATCTGTATGCAACAAACGAGCCAGTTAATGGAACACAGGATAGTTTAATTATAGATATTCTTTCTACTTACTGTTACTTATCTACATGCTAGCCTAAAAGTAATCTTTGTAGAAAGTATGATGACGGAAACTAAAATCAATCAAAGACTTTATAGTAATGGAGCACGTGTGATGAATTAAGTTTACTTTCTAATTTTCTTCCGTGCTCAAAACAAATACACAGAGGGAAGAGCATGTTTAATAAAAGCTTAAAACTGTTTACAGTTATTTTAAAGAGAAATTCAGGTTCACCTATTCTTAACAGTGCGTTACCAAAGGAATTCTCTTTTGTGAATTACCAAGATGGAGATGCACTTGCTTGGGGTGAAATTGAAAAATCTGCAGATACTTTTGAGCGTGTAAAAGATGCTGGATACTTTGAAGAAGAGTTTGTTCCATATAAAGCAGAATGGAGAACTTTTTTATATAGAATGAAGTTGGAGAAAAAATAGCAAATTTCACTTCTTGGTGGGGTTATACCGGAAAGCGGCACTATCCGGTTATGCGTTGGGTCCCTGTTAAATCTGAATATCAAGGTCTCGGATTAAGAAAGGCGCTTATCGCGGAAGGCGTCAAACGAATGGTTGAGATAGAAGGTGATTGTATGATGTACATCCCAACACAAATCTGGAGTATCAGGGCCATACAATTATATATTTGGGCTGGTTTTGAATTTGAAACGGTTGAATCCAATCCATGTGGCTATAACAATCAAACGAATGAAGCCTTACCTCATATTCAGCATCTCGTATTGTGTTATTTATAAGTATTGCTCCCTGCATCTTGCTTGGTGCTTTGTGATGGATTGCATTTTTTGATTTAGTTTTGAAAATCCAACCTTATTGTTCAAGAAATGGGCTATATAATAGATTAAAACCTAGTTTTTTAAACACTGTTTATAGTTCAGGTGAAGCGTTTTTTATAAAAAATTAAACAACCTAATTTTAAACTCGACCTAAAGTTAGGGCGAGGTTTGATGTATTTGAAGTTTCCTACCAACATTAGGGCCATTTTTACCGCAAGAGATTAGATGAGCTTGATTTTGGAAAAATATATAAATCAATCGCTGAGAATCTATTGGAAATATACGGAATAATAACCCTTTCTTGGATTACGCTGCCATCGCTGCAAGGAGAAGGTTGTTATCCACTAATTGAGGATATATTAATCCTGCTGATTTGTTCCATAGATATTGTGACTAATTAGCTGATAACGTACCCAACTATATAGAACGGTAAATAACAATTGGCGGTATTTGTTGGACCATTCATACATTGCGGCAATTGTTCGACTATGAGATAGAGGGTATACCAATAACCCATGATTAGATTCATGAGTTGATTTTTGAGCTGATAATCTATAAATAATATTTTAATGTATAATGAAAGGGGATTCAATATGGCAATCATTTAACATAACTATATACTTTCACGGTGAAGATGAAGTCATTAAAGGATTTGGAATTAGAAAAAGGAGGGTACTTATGAATATCACATTGGATACTGGTGAAAATCTATTTTATGTAAAAAGAGACGGCGGGGAGCGTGTTCTATTATTAATTCATGGAAATATGGCATCTTCCGCTCAATGGGATTTGCTGCTTAAAGAAATAGATCCTGTCTTTACAGTTTATGCGATTGATTTACGCGGGTATGGACAATCAACCTATCATCAGCCGGTAAATTCAATCAAGGATTTCTCTGATGATATTAAACAGCTTGTTGATAAATTAGATTTGAAAATGTTTTCTTTAATGGGCTGGTCCAATGGAGGCGGTGTAGCCATGCAGTTTGCAATTGATTATCCAGACTATGTTCAAAAAATCGTATTGCTTTCTTCCATGTCTACACGAGGGTATCCAGCTTTTAATACAGAGGGTAAAAGAATTCATTCCCGAGAGCAATTAGTAAAAGATCCAGGATTAAATATGATGTTAGATGCTCAGAAAATGAATAATCAAGCTTTTTTTAGAGCAGCTATGGATCAGGTGCTTTATTCCGTTAACCAGCCAAATGAAGAACAGTATCAAAAGTATTTAAAAAGTGCAACACAGCAAAGGAATATACTCGATGCAGCATATGCAGCGAATGTTTTCAATATAAGTACAGTATCCAATGGTGTAGCTGATGGGACTGGGGAAATACGTAATCTCGCGGCTCCTATTTTAGTAATTTGGGGAAAAAATGATTTGATCGTATCGGAGATAATGACGTTAGAAATAATAGAGGACTTACAAGAAGCTGGAATTGATTTTCGTTATGCGTCGGTAAATGCCGGACACGCTTTGTTGATAGATAATTTAGAAGTAGTTTTGAAAGAAACCTATACATTTTTAAATTTAAAAGTTTGATTACTTCTGGAAATTCTTCTTCAACTATTTATTTTTTTCTTCGGCAAAGAAACATGAATTGGAATTTCAAGTTGTATGAACCAGTTTGTGTTTGATTGAAAAAAGAAAAAGCAGCGGGTTTTTAGGAGCCGCTGCTTGCATTTCCTGCCTATTCATTTTACATTCGCATCTGGTTTAACTGTCCGATAATTAATGTCACTAGTGAACTATGACTTAAGTTTTTCCTTCACACTATCTAAAATTCGTTTGTCAACTCCTTTTGCCATTAAGTATTTCTCTATATTTTCATATTTTCCCAGGATATGATGATAAGCTTGCAGAAATCAGTTAAAAGCAAGTGAGGCAGTAAAATCTTTATTTCCTATGCAGAAATGGACCTTTCTTCTTTGAAATCAGTCAGAGATTTTGCTAATAGTTTATCAAACCTGCCACCACTATATGCAGTAGTTTGTAACGCGGGAGTGCAATTTGTGGATCAGACGCATTATTCCAAGGAAGGTTTTGAAGAAACCTTTGCAGTAAATCGTTTGAGCCATTTTCTTCTAGTGAACTTATTACTTGATAGAATGGATAAAGACGGAAGAATTGTTTTTGTCAGCAGCGGTACGCATGACCCGGAGAAGAAAACCGGCATGCCAGAACCTATCACCCTATTTCAAGATTTGTATTAAAATATTTTCTTGGCTTATTTGTAATTTTTCCTACAAATATAAATAGCGTTGCTAAATCGGGTAAGGCTTTAGCTTCATTAGTAATGGATAATCAATTAAAGTATGTCACTGGAAGGTACTTTGAGGGCAAAAAAGAAATGAAAACTTCTGCTCTTTCCTATAACAAAGAGAATCAAAAAAATCTATGGAATGTAAGTGTAGAGCTGTCACAACTTCAAAAAGATGAATCTAATTTACTTTAGAGGACACTTACGATTTTCAACGTGTTTTCCAAATAAAGAGATGCTTAAAATCATTCAGTAAGATATAATTGGGATTATTCTATTACATGAAGATACGTAAAATTAGTTAAAATAATGATAATTAACAGGGGTATTTAATCATAGAGGGTGTTTCTATGGAATTTATAACATGTCAAACATATGATGTCGATAAATTACAAGAGATTAGTAAATTAACATACAGACAAGCTTTTAATTACATATTAGGTGAAGTCAACGTCAATGAATATGTAAATATCACATACAGCAAAGATAATCTGATGAGAGAATTAAATCAGTCAAATTATCATTTTCTTTTTATACAAAATAATGATGAAATAATCGGCTACAGAATGTACACGATCCAACCAAACTATTTAAAAATGGAACGAGTATATATTTTAAACCAATATAAAGGTCTGGGTGCCGGTTCAAAATTTATGCAGTATGTCGAGGATGCTGCTAAAGAAATGAAAAAAGATTTTTTGTGTTTGGAAGTCTTATCTGATAATAAAAAGGCGATAAGTATTTATAAGAAAAAAGGGTTTCTTTTGTCCTCGGAGCAAATTATCATGATTGGAAAAAAAGAATGCCCTTTATTATCGATGGAGAAAAGTTTAAATGATAATTAATCTTCAGACCAGTAATTTATTTTATTCAATCCAACTGGACATTATTTTCAGTTGGATTTATTCTAGTTTAAAACCCCTGGCTTTGTCCAGGTTTTCAGAAAGCTATGCTTCATAGTAAGATAAATCTGGTTTCCTGACCGCTAAAATTATGGTCCAAATATTCTTGAGATAATTGATTATGAAGAGATACATTATAAAAGTAAAATTTCATGAAGATTAATTAGAAGGGACTGATAAGTTGAAAATATTTATCGTGGAAGATGATTCAGTCATATCTAAAAAAATAAAAGAGCATATGGAGAAGTGGGGATATGAAGGAGCGGTAGTACAAGACTTTCAGAATGTTCTTTCTGAAATTATTGCATTTGATCCTCAATTGGTACTGATGGATATTTCACTTCCATTTTTTAATGGGTATTATTGGTGTGGAGAAATACGAAAGGTATCGAAAATCCCTATTATTTTTATTTCTTCTGCTTCAGACAATTTAAATATTGTTCGCGCAGTTGAAATGGGGGCGGATGATTATATAACCAAACCTTTTGATTTAGAAGTATTGATGGCAAAAGTTCATGCTATTCTACGTCGGGCTTATGATTTTAGTGGCTCCAGCAATCTAATCGAGCATCAAGGGCTAATTTTTAATGTGAATAATTTTACGATTTCTTATGAGAATGAAACAGCGGAATTAACGAAGAATGAAGCTAAAATTTTTCAAAAGCTCCTTGAAAATAGAGGGAAAATCATCAAACGTGATGAATTGATGATAACTTTGTGGGAATCAGACAGCTTTGTAGATGATAGTGCGTTATATACAAATGTGAACCGCTTACGAAAGAAATTGGATCAGATGGGATTGGTTAATTTTATTACAACCAAAAAAGGCGAAGGATATATTATAGAGGGATAACATGAAAATCTTTTTAACGTATTTGAACAATTGTAAAATACCGATTGCATTATGGATTTTGTTTGGCTTGATAAACATCATTATTGGTTATTTGTATCAGGTGCCATTAGAGCGTTCTATTCTTTGGCTGGCATTATGCGGATTTATTGGAATTGCAGCTGCTGGTTTTCATTTTTATAACTACTACAGCAGTCACAAAGAGCTAACATTTCATCAAGCACAAACGCATGTTGAGATAGAGCAGTTACCGTCGTCGGCCAATTTAATAGAAAGTGACTATCAAGCTCTATTGGAAAAATTGAATGCAGCATTTTCTCATCTGGAAAATATAAAAACACAAAACGAGCAGGAAATCTTAGATTATTTCACCATGTGGGTACACCAAATAAAGATACCCATTTCTGCTCTTCATTTAATACTTCAAGATGAGGACAATGATAAAGTGTCCGAAGAAATGAAGGAACAGCTATTCAAAATTGAACAGTATGTAGAATTGATATTACAGTATGTGCGTTTAGGAAGTGCTTCGACAGATTATCATTTTCAAAAGGTGGACCTGGATGCGATTGTCCGTGAAACAATAAAGAAATATGCTCCCATCTTTATTCGAAAAAAACTGCCTGTTCATTATGAGGGGATAGATCAGCAAATAATCACTGATTCAAAATGGCTGAGTTTTGTGTTGGAACAAATTCTATCCAATGCCTTGAAATATACGAATGATGGTTCTATCTCTATTTACTTGGAAAAAAACGCTGTTGTGGTAGAGGATACAGGTATCGGCATTCACCCGGAGGATATTCCTCGCGTAGGAGAAAGAAATTTCACAGGATTTACAGGTCGGCAGCATAAGAGTGCCAGCGGAATTGGGCTTCATCTTTCCAAGCAGATTCTGGCGAAATTGGGGCATCAAATAAAAATTGAATCGGAGCCTAAAAAAGGAACAAAGGTTTCTATCGTGTTTGATGATAAACAAATGACAACAGAATAGCCAATCTAACAAAAATGTTAGAAACAAAAGAGAAATGTCAGATAGAACTGTAGATTGACATTTCTCTTTTTTGCTATTCTTTACCTATCAACAAGAAAGTTGTTGGAAGAAAGGAGATGTACCATGACACTTTTACAAGTTCAACATTTAAGAAAGGTCTATACAACGAGGTTTGGAGGAAATCAAGTGGAAGCACTTTCTGATGTCTCTTTCAGCGTGGACGCAGGAGATTATATAGCTATTATGGGGGAATCCGGCTCCGGTAAGACGACGTTATTAAATATTCTGGCGGCATTGGATAAACCGACACGCGGAAATGTATTGCTGAACCGGAAAAACATTGTGCAGATACCTGAAAAAGAAATTTCTGCATTCCGGCGCAATAACCTCGGATTTGTATTTCAGGATTTCAACCTTTTAGATACGTTCTCGATTCAGGATAATATCTTTGTTCCGCTGGTTTTATCCGGAAAAAAGCATAAGGAAATGGAGCAGAAACTAATGCCGATAGCAAAGAAACTTAGCATCGAGCATATCTTGACTAAATTCCCGTATGAAGTATCAGGCGGTCAAAAGCAAAGAGCGGCAGTTGCCAGAGCTTTGATTGCCGATCCGGAATTAATATTGGCAGATGAGCCGACTGGCGCTTTGGATTCCAAATCTACAGATGAATTGCTGGAGCATTTCGGACAAATTAATAAAGAGGGACAAACGATTTTGATGGTAACGCATAGTATTAAGGCAGCAAGTCACGCTAAACGCGTATTGTTTATTAAAGATGGAAATGTATTTCATGAATTGTATAAAGGAGATACATCCAATGAAGAAATGTTTCAAAAAGTCTCTCATACACTTGCTGTTTTAGCTGCAGGGGAGGATGGAAATGGATAATGGCTTTTATTTAAAAATGGCGGCAGACAGTATACGTAAAAATGGCAAGATGTATTTTCCATTTATCATTTCCTGTATCAGTACGATTATGATGACGTATATCATTCAGGCATTATCGACCAATCCGGGCCTTTCGGAAATTCCGGGCGGAGAGAACTTAAAAACAATTCTTTCTATGGGGTATTTTGTATTAATTATATTTTCAACGATTTTTCTATTTTATATGAACAGCTTTTTAATGAAAAATAGAAAAAGGGAATTTGGTGTATACAATATCTTAGGCATGGATAAAAAGCATATCATGAAAATGCTTGCTTACGAAACCTTATATATTGCTGTATGCAGCATGGTCGCAGGATTTGTTGCAGGCACCATCCTTAATAAAGTTTGTGTATTATTGATTCGCCAAATGATGGGTGCGGATGTAGCTCTTGGGTCTGAGTTTTCTTCCGAAGCGGTGATATGGACACTAAGCTTCTTTAGCATCATTTTTCTATTGATTTTATTAGGGAACATCTCTCAAATTCGATTAGCAAACCCGATAGAGCTTTTAAAAAGCGGAAATGTCGGAGAAAAAGAGCCGAAAACCAAAATCTTCTTTTCGATTCTTGGTGTTTTATTAACTGGGTGGGGTTATTATATTGTGTTAACCCTGCAATCTCCCATTAGTGGTATGCCTTATGCTTTTCTTGCAGCAATATTGATTATTGCCGGTACGTATCTCTTATTTACCACCGGAAGTATTGCTGTTCTTAAAATCTTAAAAAATAATAAAAACTATTATTATCAGACCAGCCATTTTATCCCTGTTTCCGGCATGCTTTACCGGATGAAAAAGAATGCTGTAGGTCTTGGGAATATTACCATCTTATCTGTCGGTGTCATTCTTTTACTTTCTATCGCGGTTTCCTTATATATCGTATCTGAAAGTGATGATGCAACCTATTCAGGTAATGTGATTTCAGAGGTAAGGTTATCAGAGGATGCAGATGAAACAGGAGAAGAAATCAAAGCAAAATTAAGTAAGCTGATTGATCAAACAGCTTCTGAAACCAACAATACCGTTACCGGTTCATCTTCTTATACCTATCTAAATTTTGTAACACTTGCTGCGGGCGATGGCTTCGAAGTTACAAAAGATGCCTATTCCATGTTAGCGAATGAGAGTCCGATCAATTTATATATGACTGATCAGGAAAGCTATAATCAGTTAACTGGAGATAACCTGTCGCTTGATGAAAATGAAGTATATGTCCATGGAACAGGTGAGGAATATACAAATGAAACGCTTTCGCTGATGGATTTTCAATTTTCCGCCAATGTCATGGAGGATATGAAAGAATTCTCGCTGGACAGCGAAACGACAAGTTTAATTAGTGATACCTATTACATGATCGTTGAAGATATAGAAACCCTTCGTCAAATAGAGCAGCAGCAAAAAGAAATATTAGATGACTATGCTGCAAGCACGAGCGTGTCTGCGCAAATTGGATTGGAGCAGGGAGTAAGTGAGGAGCAGGAAATAGCGTTTGGAGAGCAGCTGCGATCGAATATGGAAAAGGAAGATATGGACATTGTTGTGGTAGATAGCCGAACAGAAGCAGCAAATGACTTGCAAGCCCTAAGGAGCGGTGTTTTGTTCATTGTTTTGAATTTAGCTGTCTTACTATTATTAATGACGGTACTGATTATTTATTATAAACAAACTTCTGAGGCTTATGACGATAAAGAGCGTTTTTCTATCCTGCAAAAAATCGGATTGAATCAATCGGAAATTAAAAGAGCGATTAAATCTCAGATTTTAACTGTCTTTTTTCTACCCGTCATCGTAACGGTAATTCATATTTTGGCCATTTTCCTTCTGATGAGAAAATTAATGATTCTGGTCATGATCAATCAGGTAAATCTATTCCCAATAAGCATACTTATTGCTCTTTTAGTTTTCCTGATTGTTTATGTGATTATCTACCGGATAACGGCACGTGTTTATTACAAGATTGTCCAATAAAGTGAAACTTCCTTCAGTGGGGTTTTCTTTCAGTCCTCACTGAAGGTTAGTACCACAAGGGCATGACCTAAAGGCCCTTAAACGAATCGAGCCGTTACTGGCTGTTGGACTTCCCATTTAGAAATAAAAAGTTTCCTTCATTTCTTGAAGCGGGAGTCTTATAGCCAGTTACACTGCGATAAATTAGTTATATGAAAGAGGTCATTGTTTATGCATTTAAGTCTATTTGAGTTATTACTTGTCTTTGTTGGCGGGATTTTAATTTTAGGAATACAGTTTTTTCTATCGACCAGGAAGAATCGATTAATGGGACTTCTTTTTCCAATCGTGTCTCTGAGTTATACCATATATATGTTTTTAAAGTCAGATTTCTTTTCCGATATTGCCTTAAACATGAAGGCCTATATGCTCATTGCTCAAAATATCCCAACAATAGTTTTACTGGTGATTTACTTTATTTGCCGTTGGAGCATGAATAGACGCAGGAAGAGCTGAAGGAGGGGGAGAATATATTGACCGAAAAAAAACATCATCAACCTCATCATTTTCACAAGAATTGGAAACAAGACTCAGAAGAATCCATAAATCGACAGGTTATTGCCAATCTTTCACACGATGTACGGACACCGCTTACCATTATGCGCAGGCATGTTTTCCAATTGGGTAATGAATGCTTGAGTGTTAAAGGTATCGCATCTTTAAAAAAAATCGACCATCAAATCCTGGAGATTACTGACTTGATGGAGGATTTGCTCACGTATACTATGATTACATCCGGAAAATATCCATACCATCCGACAACTACAGATATGGTTCGTTTAATCAGAAACTTTGCAGCCAATTGGTATCCCCAATTTGAAAAAGAAAGCTTTCATATTGATGTAGATTTACCAGATGAAAAAACATTTTATTGGAAGGTAGACCCTAAATGGATAACTCGTATGTTCAATTATCTATTTCAAAATATATTACGTCATGCGGTAAAAGGGACATACGTTGGTATTAAGGTGGATGTAAAACAAGAACGAATAATTGTGATGGATAAAGAGCTTGATATGAAAGGTTCTTCTTATGATAGCGCAGCAGATATCGGCTTTTTGATATCCAATTACATGTTGCAAAAAATGAAACTGCAAGCTCATTTTTTTTCTTCAGATAAAGGAACTATCGTTGAAATATGTAAAAGTGAAAAAGAAATGAAGGAAGAGAGCTTTCAACACAGTAGTACTTGAATAAGCGGATTTCTTTTAGATTAAAATGAAGTCAAAGAAATAAGGAGCAGTACAAATGAAAAAACATTTACTAACCTTGATAGCTTTAACAGCCACCTTTATTTTACTTGTTGGCTGCAGTTCTTCCAGCTCAAATGATAATGAAAATTTTTTTAGTGAAACTATACGAAAAGCAGGAGATAAAATTACCAGCTTTTTTGGTGAACCCTCATTAACAAAAGACAAATCATTAGAAGGAGAAAGAGCATTTGGAGAAGATGATTATACAGGAACGTATGAGGCGGTATATCAACATTTTTCAGGCAGAGAAAATCTGTTTGGCGGCGCATCGCTTGATGGAAGGGAAGGAAAGACGATTCAGATCACCTATAACGCTAACATCGAAAGTGGAGAGGCAAAAGTATATTGGAACACCGCTGATTCAGAGAAGCAATTATTGTTTGAAGGCCAGGGAGAGCATACAGAAAACATTGATTTACAAGGAGGCTGGGAATATCTCAGTTTGGAAGGGGACGAACTGGAAGGAGGTATTCAGATAAAGATTGAATAAAGGAAGTTAATAAATTACAGTAAATTCTTTTACGAAGATATTTACTTTTCTATATCATATAAAAAATGTATACTCAAACCAAAGCGATACCACCATTATTTGGTAGTAATTATCACAAGGCTGTTACATTGTTTTGTGCATACTAAAAAATAAGGAGGTGTCAGAAATGAGCAAAAAAAATAAAAACAAGAAAAATCAATTGTTTGAAGATAACAAAGGTGTCCAAGCAGTACAAAATCAATTGAATGAAAGTTATCAAAGTGGAGTAGTGGAAGATCAATTAGAAAACAATAGAGGAATCCACCATTTTAATAACAAGAGCAGATAACACTAAGTTCTGATGGTAAAGCCATTACTACTTGATCAAAATCAGCTAATCAGGTAGTAATGGCTTTATATAAATTGAAGAAAATATTATAGCTACCTATTCAAAATTTGAGAACAGGCGGCTTATTTCTATCCTAATACTGCTTGTGCTACAGCTAAACGGGCAGCTGGAATACGATATGGAGAACAAGATACATAATCGATACCAATTTGTTGGAAGAAAGCGATTGAATCAGGATTACCGCCAACTTCGCCACAAATACCAATCATCATATTTTCTTTCGTTTGTCTGGCTTTGCTGACAGCAAGCTTGATCAATTCGCCTACACCACTTTGGTCCAGAACTTGGAAAGGATCTTGCTGCATAATCTGTTTTTCTTTATAGATATTGATAAACTTACCGATATCATCCCGTGAAAACCCAAAAGTCATTTGGGTTAAATCGTTGGTGCCAAAACTGAAGAAGTCGGCATTTTCTGCTAATTGATCAGCAATAATACACGCACGCGGTAATTCAATCATAGTCCCAATTTCGTAAGGGAAAGGCTCTATTTGATGCTCTTTAAACGTAGCCGCGATGGTTTCGGTTAAAAAGTTTTTAATGTAGTCCAACTCTTCTTTTTCTGAAATCAAAGGAACCATAATCTCTGGACAAACGGTCAAGCCTTCCTTTGCTAATTGAATGGCGCTATTGAAGATTGCTTTGACCTGCATTTGATAAATGCGCGGTTCAGTAATTCCTAAGCGGCAGCCGCGATGACCCAGCATCGGATTGGTTTCTTGTAATTTTTCGATTTGCTTTTCAACAGCAGATGGGTATCTGTTCAGCTGTTCAGCTAATGATTTGATTTCATTCGTATCATGCGGTAAAAATTCATGCATTGGCGGGTCAAGTAAACGAATCACCATTGGTTTATCTTGAACGGTTTTTAACATTTGATAGAAATCTTCCTGCTGGAAGCTTAGTAATTTATTTAAAGCAAACTGAACTTCCTGTTCATCTTTAGCCAGAATCAAACGACGCATTTCCAGCACACGTTCTTCACCAAAAAACATATGCTCTGTCCGAGCCAAACCAATTCCTGTTGCGCCAAAATCAATCGCCGTTTGTAAGTCTTGTAATGTCTCAGCGTTCGCACGAACCTTCAATTCAGCGCATTCGTCAGCCCAGGTAAGTAATTGCTGCAAGCTCTGATCGTTTTCAGGAACAATTGTAGGGATTTCCCCTAAATATAAGCTTCCTGTACTGCCATCCACAGAAATCGTATCGCCTTCCGTTAATGTATGATTACCACATAATACGGTTTTAGCGGCTTCATTTACTGTCAATGCTTCACAGCCAGTTACACAGCAAGTTCCCATCCCTCTGGCAACAACTGCTGCATGCGATGTCATTCCACCGCGGCTGGTAACAATTGCTTCACTGACTACCATACCTTCAATATCTTCTGGTGAGGTTTCCTGACGGACCAGAATCACTTTTTTTCCTAAAGCAGTGTATTCTTTTGCTTTCTCAGCTGTAAAGACGATTGATCCTGTTGCTGCACCCGGACTGGCAGGCAAACCTGCTGCGAAAGCTTCTGCTGTTGTTAGTTTTTTTGTATCGAAGACCGGATGAATCAGTTGATCGATTACCTCAGGGGAGACGCGCATAATCGCTTCTTTCTTTGAAATCAAACCTTCAGCTGCTAAATCCAAAGCGATTTTCAAGGTAGCTTTAGCAGTGCGCTTTCCGTTTCTGGTCTGCAAAATATACAGCTTGCCATTTTCGATTGTAAATTCGATATCCTGCATGTCTTTATAGTGCTGTTCCAGCTTATGAGAATATTTAATAAAATCATTATAAGCTTCTGGCAGAATTGCTTGTAAGGTTTCGATTGGCTCGGGTGTGCGAATTCCAGCAACAACATCTTCTCCTTGTGCATTAATTAGGAATTCACCAAATAATTTATTTTCACCAACGGATGGATTACGAGTGAAGACCACTCCTGTTCCGCTTTCTTCACCGCTGTTACCAAAGACCATCGACTGGACATTAACTGCCGTCCCTAAATGGTGGGGAATATGATGCAGATCACGGTATACTTTCGCCCGTTGATTATTCCAGGATTTGAAAACAGCCTTCGTTGCCTCGAATAATTGCTCCATTGGATCTTGTGGAAAGGCTACTTTATTTTTAAGAAATAAATTCTTGTAAAGCTCGATGACATCCAAATGCTCTGCTTCGTTAAAATCAGTTACTTTTTTATTTAAACGGCTTTCTGTTTGATGCAGCAGCACATTGAATTGTTCTTTATGGATTCCGTAAACGACGTCACCGAACATTTGTAAGAGACGACGGTAGCAGTCGAAGGCAAAGTTCACATTGGTCAATTTTGCAAAAGCTTGAACCCTAAGATCGTTTAAGCCAAGATTTAAAATGGTGTCCATCATGCCAGGCATTGAAAAGGCAGCGCCACTTCTAACAGAAACTAACAAAATATTTTCCTCGGATGTAAAAGATTTACCCGTTTCTGACTCTAAATTTTGAATCGCTTTCAAAACTTCTACTTTTAACTGTTCTTCGAAAAAAGCTGCATCATCTAAATAGTTCATACAACATTCCGTGGTAATCGTAAACCCTTGGGGGACAGGTAATCCTAAGTGAGTCATTTCAGCGAGATTGGCGCCCTTGCCGCCTAACAGATCCTTGTTCTCACTTCGTCCTTCATTAAACGTATAGATTAACTTTCTCATAATATACCTCCTATAAATCAATATGTGTCACATTTATTTAATAATCATCATATATGTCGTAAATATGTTTGTCAATATAGAATTATGTGATTATTCATTTGAATAATTCGTTAATATATGTATAATAAACTCATAATAAGCAAGAAAATGGTTTTAATGCTTTCTTTTTTTGGAGGTCCAGGTAATGAAATTAAGTGAAAGACAGGAACAAATCATTCAATTAGTAAAAGACTACCAACCAGTTAGTGGTGAAAAAATATCTGAGTTATTAGATGTTTCCAGAGCCACTTTACGTTCAGATTTATCTTTTTTGACATTAGCAGGTATTTTACAAGCCACACCAAAAATCGGCTACACGTATGCAGGTTCGGATCTAGAAACCTTTTTCTTTTTTAAGACCTTTGATACAAAAATCGATGAAATTATGATTCCGCCTTTGTTAGTTAATCAAAACACATCCATTCGGGATGCGATCACCAATTTGTTTATTTATGATGTAGGTTCTTTATATGTGGTGGATGAAGAAAAACTGCTGTTAGGTGTTTTATCCAGGAAGGATCTATTGAGGGCATCATTAAATTCCGATATTGATAATACGCCGGTTGTGGTGTGTATGACACGAATACCACATATTAAAGTCTGTGAAAAAAACATCAATATATTGGAAGCTGCCACGATTTTACAAGATTTTGAAGTCGATTCACTTCCAGTCGTTGAAGAGGAAAATCACAAAAAAGTGATTGGTAAAATTACGAAGTCACGATTGCTCAATTATATTACGCAGCAAGCCAGAAATGCAGAATTAAACAAATAAAGGGGATATCAATTTATTATGAAAAATGAAATCATCGTCTACTCCATTTCTGATTCATTAGGAGAAACATCACAAAAACTGCTAACAGCCGTCAGTGCACAATATCCAGATTTGAATTTTAATAAAAGCTACCGCTTTCCTTTAGTAAACAGGGAAGAGGAGTTACTGGAAATTTTGGGTGATGCTTTAAAGGATAAAGCGATCGTAATAAGTACCTTAGTTAATCGTCAGCTGGCAGAAACCGCCCGAAATTTCAGCAAGCGCACCGGTCTGTTGTATTTAGATCTGATGCATCCATTTTTTGAAATGATTCAAGCAAGAACCGGCTCGGAGCCAATCGAAGAACCTGGAACTGTTCATAAATTAGATACGGAATACTTTAACCGTATAGCAGCTATTGAATTTGCAGTGAAATATGATGATGGTAAGAATCCGCAGGGGTTTGTAGACTCGGATCTCGTCTTGTTAGGCGTATCACGAACTTCAAAGACGCCTTTAAGTATGTATTTAGCAAATAAAGGATACAAAGTTTCTAATTTACCGCTGATTCCCGAGGTTCCATTACCGCAAGTTTTGGAAAATGTAGAGCCGCAGAAGTTGGTGGGGTTAGTTTGCCAGCCGGACAGTTTATCAAGAATTAGAAGTAACCGTTTAGATTCCTTGGGCTTAAGCCATTCAACCAGCTATACTGATTTAGAAAAAATCTATAATGAACTCGAATACTCGCAACAGGTTTTTAAACGATTTGGTGTGTATACAATTGATGTAACTGATAAATCGATTGAAGAAACAGCTTATTTGATTGAAGAGCATTATAAAAATAGAATAATGGGATAATAGCATACTCTCTGTTGTATATGTATTTATACAATGGAGAGATTTTTTATGGGAGACTGAAAAAATTAAACGTAGCAAGATGATTTTAAAAATATTATCATGACAATAGATCAAAGCCAAATTCTTTAGTTACTTCCGTATGCCCAAGTTCTGTTACTTTAATAGAGCGATGCACTTTTCCATGCCTTATCCATCCCAATTCTAATAATCGATTCGTAATTGCCAATGCAAAAGGACCCGCGATATGAAATTTTCTTGCAGTCCAGTCAACAATTGATTTTATAATCTGTATATTCATCGTTAATATCTGATAGTTACTAAGCTGAACAATATGCAAAGATCCGCTTTGGAAGTTCATAGCTGTTCGGGAAGGCATATTGCCATTAATCCATCACCATCATTGGACCAATCAGTATGAAGGCCTCATTGGGTGCTTTTTCATTTAAATTATGTCCTTTCCCCTAAATATTTATATATACGAGGTGGACCATTTTCTGTTAGGATTAGATATGAAAATATAACTAAAATAAAAAAAAACAAGTCAAATTATAGCTGGTTATCACCTACTCTCTTCAAGGCAAGAGGTTTATTGCATGCATGTCTTTGGACGTTAGGAGTATGATATTTCAAGCTGTTACAGAACTAATGTACGAAGGAGCTGCTTTTATTGAAAAAAATGATCATTTTAATTTCTTTATTGATATTGGGAGGTTGTTCATTTTTTCAAGATGATAAAGAGGTAGAATCTGAAGAAACATCTTTGAAAGAAGGATATTATTACCACCTGGAGGAAGTTACAACAGAATTATTCTTAACAGAAATAGATGCTCAAGAATGGATGAAATACTACTTAAAGGACAATCAAGATAAATTGGATGATATCGTAGCGGAAAATACAGCTAGAGGTATTATAAATAATGTCGATTTAGATCTGATACAGGAAAATGAAGTTCAGGTTAAATCTTGCAAAGAAGGATTGTGCAAAATATATTCAAATGAGTCCCCTATTCTGAAAGCATTTGTTGTTCCCGCTATGAAAATTAATGAGAAAACGGAGAGTACAGAATCAGAACACCTGAACAATGCAGATCGAGAACCAGTAGAAGATCAATTTTGGCAGCTTATCAATGAACACATAGAAGATACGCTTAAAAAGTCCTCCGAGCTAATAGAGCTGTATCAGAGTGGAAACCCTAATAAAATAGATAAAGAATCTATTGAATCCTTATATGATAGCATCCATGGAAGAACGCAATATCTACGATTAAATTTGGTTCCAAATGACGAAGAAATAGAAAAACAATTTAATGATTTATTAATGGCATCCGAATTTCTATTCAATAGCTTTCATCAAGCACAATGGTATTTTGAACACGAGGAAGAAAGAGAATTGAAGAAGTTAATAAAACAAGAAACACTTCTATTAAGAGAAGATTTTCAAGAAGTAACGGAAAAAATACAGGAATATCAAGGAAAAATCAAATAATAGTTATAAGAACCATTATCTTTGAAAAAGGGATGGTTCTTTTTATCTTGTAAATACTTATCCGTTATGCTGCAAAGTGCAGGTGTGATATTGTTTTATTTTACCTAACTAGGGAATAGTTTTGAAACCAAATAAATAATTCAGAGGGGATATTTTGAAGAAAATAGGAGGCATGAAATAATGCGTAAAAGAATCATTCTTTTTATTTATATAGCCATGATTTCTTTAGTTGCTTGCCGCCAGCAAAATGAACTTTTTAATAATGAAAATATAACATCCATTGAAATACAGAACTGGGATAATGACGAATTAGTTAGTACTGTTACAGATGAAGCTCTGATAAATGATTTAATAGAAGAACTGGAATCTGCAAATTCCTCATCAACCGCTAATATAGATATTCCAGGTGCTGATTATCGATTGTTATTTTCAAATGATGACAAGGTTGTCCAAGAGCTTGGTTACTATATTGAAGAAAAAAACTTCAATGGGACGACCGGTCAATTTATTGATATGGAAGCAGGAAATCATTATGGAGTAACAAAAGAATTACCAGTTACTGAGGAAAAATAGCGGTATGTTTCAAATAAACACGCTTTTTTCAAGAAGTTAACAATTAAGCTTGATAATATAATAAAAAGTTTGATATATTTAAATTAATCAGAAAAATTTATAATTACAATTATTTTAACGGAGAATACTAGAAGGAGGGACTCATTAATATGAAACGAATTAATTACTCGATACAGTTAATAAATCTGATGGAGCCTGTATCGAGCTTAACCGAAGCATCTATCAGTTAACTGTATCGTCCACATAATAAATTAAAAAGTGGAGGGTTAGTTATGATGAATATAAATACGTTAAAAAACGAATGGATAAAGTATGAAGAAGTAAAATTTGAAGGGTGGGATTTCTCTTATATAAAGGACGATTGGGAAAATGAAGCTCTCCCATGGAATTATACTGGAACAGTAAACAAATATTTATCTCCAGATTTAGAATTACTCGATATGGGTACAGGAGGCGGGGAATTTCTTCTGTCTCTAAATCATCCTTATGAAAAAACATCCGTAACAGAAGGCTGGCAGCCTAATATTGAGCTTTTAAAAAGAAAATTAGTTCCTTTAGGGATAAATCTGGCTCCGATCGCTGACGATGACATCATTGATTATGATGATAATAGTTTTGATATTATATTGAATAAACATGAATCATTTAATGTTAACGAAGTAAAAAGAGTATTAAAACCAAACGGTGTATTTATTACTCAACAGGTTGGCGGAGAAAATGGAAACCGTTTATCAAATATGCTTATTCCAGACTTTCAACCAAAATATAGAAACTTAAATTTGAGAAATATCCAGCATGAACTAAATGACAGTGATTTTGAGATAGTGTTTGCTGATGAATATTTTCCTTACCAAAAGTTTTTTAATATGAAAGGCTTAATTTACTATGCAAAAGTTATTGAGTGGGAATTTTCGGCATTTAATGTAAAGGATAACTTTGAACAGCTGTTGGATGCCTATAAAGAATTAACGTTGAATGGTTATATTTTAAACTATGAGCATCGATTTATAATAGTTGCTTATAATAAATAAATTTTTATAAAATAAGAAACCCGTTTTGAAAAAATATTCAAGACGGGTTTATCTCATTTTGAAAACAATAAAAGGGGGCAGGCGGTTTAGACTTTATAGTCATTTAGCAAAAGAAGATAGAAGTGATATGAAAGAAATAATATCTAAATATATTATTACGTAAAATATAAATTTGACGTAATAAATTGTAATTTTAATTAAAGTCTTGTAAAATTAATCTATGAGGTGATCTAATGACAAATCATTCAAAGCAGCAACTATATAACAAACTCCAAACTTTACTTAAAGAACTTCCTTGGTATGTTGAGGAATTTATTAATTACAAAGAAAGAAAATTATCGGCAGCTTCGTTGCTGAATTATGCGCATGATTATAAAATCTTTTTCAATTGGCTCGTTACTGAAAATTATTATTCTGGCGAACTGAAAGATTTACCGCTTGAGTTACTTGAATCACTAACTGTTCAGGAAGCTGAGCGATTTTTGGCCTTTCTTAAATACGAGTTACATAATAAAGAACTTACGATTAACCGTAAATTATCAGCTTTAAAATCGCTTTTCAATTACCTGCAGAATATTGCCGAAACACGTGATTTACAACCGTATTTAAGGCGTAATGTCATGGCAAAGCTTGAATTCAACGATATAAAAGAAAGTATGGAAACAACTGCAAACAAAATGGAAGGAAAAATCTTAATGGGTGATGAATATGAACGATTTCGCCAATTTATTGCCTATGACTATGGCGAGCTTTATAAAGATAATAAAAAACTCGTAAACTTCCACCTTCTAAACCGTGAACGTGACACAGCAATTGTCTCGCTTATTTTAGGTTCCGGATTACGGCTTTCAGAGGTTGTGAATCTGGATTTAGATGATATTGATCACAGCAAATATACTGCACGTGTTATTCGCAAAGGAAACAAAGAACAATATGTTTATTTCAGTAAGCAAGCGATGGATGATTTGGACGAGTATTTGCAAATCAGGTCGGAACGCTATCATGTCGAGAAAGCAAATAAAGCTTTATTCATTGCTGCTGCAATGGGGCCGAAAGGAACGCCGAGACGACTAACCGCACGTTCTATTGAAAAATTAATCGAAAAATATGCAAAAGCTTTCGGAAAACCGTCATTATCCGTTCATAAATTAAGACACTCCTTTGCAACCAGATATCATAGTGAGATTAACGATGTACCGAAATTAAGACGCCAGCTCGGACACTCATCGATACAAACGACGATGATTTACACACATATTAATAATGATGATTTAAAAAATGCTGTAGACAAGATGGATATGCCAAAAACTGATGAATGAGTATCCTAGTGCTGTATAATTCGCTTTAAAGTTTTAAATCCACCTGGATTTCTACTTGATCACACGAACAAATGTTTGTATTATTGAAGACAAGGAATACAAATGAAAGGAGATAAAATAATGCCTAGAAATCCAGGAATTACGGATGAATTTAATCGAAATTGAATTGAAAAATTTATTAGCAAAAAGTGATGTAATAGAGCAAAGCATATACTTTGTTGATTGAAAGGTTGTAATGAGCAACCTCTTTTCTTTTAAAATTTTCCTACTTTACATAATATTTATTATGGGAAATTGCAAAATAAACTGTCTCACATTAAAGTATACTCTGGATATTGAGATAACACTAAAGTTTTTACGTTATTAGAATCTCTAATTCCTTTTATGTTTAATTTAGCTCACCTGTTATCAATACCATAAATCCGCCAATGTTTGCCGATTCGTTTAAACCTCTGATTCTCGTAAAAATGACATAAATTTGTTCTAACAGCTGCACAGTGCCCGTCTGAAGTATTTCTTCATTTGCAATCTAACTTGCTGCTTGGCCAAATTTATCATATCAGCAATAACTCCTGATTTAGCAAATTTCCTTCGGACAGCAACCTTATTTAAATATAACAGGTCTTTAATATACCACATTTCTTTACCAGTTTACTTCAACCATTCTACTGCTTCTATCAAAACAGATGAAAAATCATCTATCTCCCCTATTTTAATATTCCTTATTATTAATCTCATTAAATAAAGCTTCCTTTATTTAACATTTTATAGTTTTCGGAATATTCATCCGGAATATTCATCCGGAATATTACATCACTTTATTGTAATTTGATAAATAAATTATGCTATCATATCTATTAAGAGGTGATTATCTATGAAATATGTATCTGTCAGAGTCCAGGGACGTGTACAAGGTGTCGGCTTCCGCTACTTCACACAGCATGCTGCGATGAGTCATAACATTACCGGATGGGTAAAAAATGAAGATGACGGCGCTGTTTCTTTAGAGGCATATGGAGAAGATAACAATATTAACCGTTTTCTTGAAGAAATAAAAAAAGGGCCCACCCGCTTTGCAAAAGTAAGTGAGATGGATGTCAATAAGCTTTCCGGAGATCCTGAGTATTCCTCTTTTGATGTAAAATATTAAAATAAATAGACCTGATACAGTATAGCATAAACTGTATCAGGTCTATTTTTACAGGATTGGTGATAATAAACGGGAAATACCCTCTTTAAATTTTATCCATAAAGAGCGTTTGCTGTAGCGCTCAGGTGTTAATTCAGAGCACAGCTTGCAATCCTCTTCAAATATACGATATAATTCCTCGGAAACATTTTCATCATACGTTGCTGCACTTACTTCAAAATTTAATCGAAAGCTTCGGGAATCAATGTTCATAGTTCCAACACATGCAATTTTTTTATCTACTACAATTGTTTTGGCATGCAGAAAGCCGTTATCATAGAGTAATATTTTTGCGCCATAGTCCAGTAAATCCCCTGCGTATGCCCAAGTTGCCCAATATACGAATGGATGATCCGGCTTGCACGGAATCATAATTCGTATATCTACTCCGGATAAAAGTGCCATTTTACAAGCATCCATAAAGCTCGTATCTGGTATAAAGTATGGTGTTTGGATACAGACGCTTTCCTTGGCGGAGAGTATCATTTTAATATACATATTCTTTAAATGCTCTGTTTCTGAGTTTGGGCCGCTGGAGACAACTTGTACAGGACTTGTTCCATGGTGTTTTTTCATATGAAAGCAAAACTCTTTATAATCATCATGTTGTTTGTCTTTTCCAGCCTGATGCCAGTCCATAATAAATCTGACTTGAATATCATTAACTGCATTTCCGTATATTTTAAAATGTGTATCGCGCCAATAGCCGAATTTTTTATCCTCTCCAAGATATTCATCACCTACATTGAAGCCGCCAATATAAGCAAGTGCGCCATCAATAATGACCAGCTTTCTGTGATTCCGGTTATTAATCCGGAAGTTAATCAGCTTTAAAAAAGATGGAAAGAAAACTCGTACCTGCCCGCCTGCCTCTTTTAAATCATTAAAGAATCTGGATGGCAATTTTTTTGATCCGACTTCATCATATAAGACACGGACCTTTACGCCCTCTTTTGCTTTTGTTATCAGGGCATCTCTAAGTCTTCTTCCAAGATTGTCAGGCTGAATAATGTAATATTGTATATTAATCTCTTGTTTTGCAGCGGCAATATCTTCTAACAGTGCATCAAATTTCTTATGGCCATCACTAAATATGACCATTTCATTACCCTCGGATAATCTGGCATGGGAGGAACGCAAATTCATTGTGATGAGCTCCTCATATTGTGTTAACCATGGTATATCAGTTCGTTTCTCTTCATCTATTATCTTTAATTGTGTATCAACTTCTTCTTTAAGCAGTTTTTGTTCTTCCTTTGTTAACCCATAGAAATTATTCTGTTTTAAACTTCGTCCTAAAAAGATATAAATTAAGAATCCGACAATAGGCAGGAAAAATAAAACCAATAGCCATGCCCAAGTATATCCTGGATCACGTTTTTCAAAAAACAATACGCCAAGTGCCAATAGTAAATTAATAAAAATTGTAATGGAAGCAATTGTTGTGATAATATTTGCTATCTCTGTCTCCAATATAAAACACCTTCTTTTTCTAAATCGATAAATTTTATAATTTATTTGATTTATACATAGTACACTATATGTAATAAAAAGTTAAGTCAATTATTGCTGCCGATAAAATAAATAAAAGGAACACTTTAGCCCAAAAGCACCAGTGCTCCTTTTATTTATCAATCATCAAGGGATACTTTTCTCAAGGGTTCCTTCGCCGGTCCTGCCATGACTTCTCCGTCATAATGGTAACGGGACCCGTGACAAGGGCAGTCCCATGTTCTGTCCGCACTGTTCCAGTTTACTTCACAGCCAAGATGAGTGCACGTTGTATCAAGAACATGCAGTTTATCTTCCTTATCTTTATAAACACCAACCCGTCCGCCTTTAACAGTTGTAATTGCCGCCTCTCCCACTTCTAATTCATCTATATCCCTGGAGGCAGGAAAATCCAATTTTCCTTTTATAAGTTCTGTCGCAACCTCCATGTTAAAACTGAATAAGTTCTTTAACATCGGTTTGGAGGAGAAGCGTGCCGGAGAAAATAATTCTTTATATGGATTTTCGTTATTTTCAGTGATGGTATCTGCGATGATTTTTGCGGCTATTGTTCCATTTGTCATTCCCCATTTTCTATAACCTGTCGCAACAAATATCGAAGGGTCCCCTTTGGTTATTGGCCCAATATACGGCATTTTATCCAAGGTGGTAAAATCCTGCGCAGACCATTGATAAGAAATATCGTCAATATCAAACTGCTCTTTAGCAAATTCCTTTAAATTCTCATAACATAATTTTTCGTCCAAGCTTACTCCTGAACGATGATTTTCACCGCCGACAAGGAGATAGGTGTCTTTATTATTTAACTTGGCAGTCCGGATGGAACGGGTTGGATTTTCCACGTTGATATACATTCCACCCGGATAGTCTCCTGTCCATTTGCCTGATACAATATAAGATTGCTCTGCGTACATTTTGGCAAAATAGAGACCCTGATGATCAATATAAGGAAATTGAGTAGCTGCAATCAGATAATCACAGGTAACACGATGTTCATCCTTTGTAATGACAGTACTTCGTCTATTATATTCCAGCGTCATAGCAACAGTCTGCTCATAAACCTCAGTTCCATTTTTTACAGCTTCCTCCAGCATAAACTGTAAATATTTTAAAGGGTGAAATTGAGCCTGTCCCTTCATTTTTAATGCTTGTTTAGATGGAATTTGCAGAGGCATCTCTGTAATGAGTTCTCCTGGAATATCCAGAGCTTTATATGCTTCTGCTTCTTTTTCTAATTGTGATAAATAAGCATCGTCATTTGTATATAGAAAAGCATCCTGTTCTTCATAATTACAATCGATCCGGTTCTCTGTGATTTCATTTTTAATAAAATGCATGGCCTCCTGCATGGCCTGATAATATTGTTTTGCTTTTTCCTTACCAATTGTTTCGATTAGCTCTGCATAAATCATCCCATGCTGGGCGGTTACTTTTGCAGTGGTGTGCCCAGTAACACCGCTAAGTACTTGATCAGCCTCTAATAAAATAACCTTCATTCCTTTTTTAGAAAGTAAATAGGCAGCGGTAATTCCTGTTAACCCAGCTCCAACAATGCAGACTTCAGTTTGCTTCGTTTCCTGAAGCTTAGGAAATTCTTTAAAGGCGGTATCCACCTGCCAAATTGATTTTGAACTCATATTTATTGCACCTCACATTTGCTTGTTTCCTTTAGTATCTCCTTTTCAGTTACAGTTACTCAAAAGAATTGAAAGCAATTAAAATGAGAGCATAGAAAAAGACTGCTTCTATATTCAGTAAGCAGTCTTTGTATAGTATAATTAACGGTTTTCAAAAAACAGCCGATTCAATGAAATATATTCATTTTCCTTATCCGGCACTTCGTCTTCCATATATATTGCCTCTACTGGACAAACTGCCTCACAAGCACCGCAATCGATGCAAATATCAGGATCGATATAGAACATATCTTCTCCCTCTTCTATACAATCAACAGGGCATACCTCTACGCATTCTCCTGCTTTTTCTGTTTTACATGGTGAAGTAATAATAAAAGCCAACGAGATTCTCCTCCTCTTTATCAATGTTTTTCATGTATTAAGTAATTATAACGCATTTTAAAATAAATGAAAACTTGATTTCGTTTTCATACACCATTATACAGCTCAATTTTATCAAAAAAGAAGAAATATGTAAGAAGGAGATAAGGCATCCTTTTAAAGCAGCACTTATCTCCTGTCAATTTATCTGATTAACATTCTTCAAAATAATCTTTTCTGAAGCCGCCAATGCGGTCACTGTTATCAATGATAAAATAAAACTCTTCTGTTTCATTTTTTACATCATAAACCTTCCCCGGAGTCAATTTACGGTCAACAATAAATTTTTTTGCATCAGCATGTACACATTTAATTTGTTTTTCTGTCTCTCTGTTTTCCCAATTCTTATGAATCATTCTTTTGTTCTCCTCTTCTTGTTTACATAATAATATTATTAACTACTTGAATAAATATAAATAGTTACCGTATCCTTCTTCTTTCATCTTATCCTTTGGAATAAAACGCATCGCTGCTGAATTCATACAATACCGTAATCCTCCTGCTTCTTTCGGCCCGTCTTCAAAAACATGACCAAGATGAGAATCAGATTGTTTGCTGCGGACCTCTGTCCGAATCATTCCATGGGATGTATCTGTAACATCAGTGACTTGCTTCGGGTCAACCGGTTTAGTAAAGCTTGGCCATCCACAGCCGGCATCGTATTGATCCTTTGACGAAAAAAGTACTTTACCAGAAATGATATCCACATAAATACCTTCTTCTTTATTATTCCAATACTCATTATCAAATGGCCGCTCTGTTCCATTTTCTTGTGTGACATGGTATTGCAGCGGTGTCAGCTTCTCTTTTAATTCTTTTTCAGAAGGTTTGCTTTGCCAATTTTCTTTAATAAATGCTTCTCGACCAGAGCCTTTTTTATACATTTTGTAATGAAAAGAACGTTTCTTATAATAGTCCTGATGCTCTTCTTCTGCTGGATAAAAAGGTTTTGCGGGAAGTATCGGTGTTACAATATCCTTTTTAAATTTTCCACTTTGCTGCAATAATTCCTTTGAATGCTCTGCTATTTCTTTTTGCTCTTCATCATGATAGAAAATAGCTGTCTGATAGGATTCACCACGGTCGTTAAATTGACCGCCTGCATCTGTCGGGTCAATTTGCTGCCAAAAGGTCTCCACTAGCTCTTTGTATGGCATAATATTCGGATCAAATTCTATTTGAACAGCTTCAACATGACCTGTCGTATCTGAACAAACCTGTTTATATGTCGGGTTTTCAACATGACCACCAGTATAGCCGGAAC
Source organism: Oceanobacillus sp. FSL W8-0428 (assembly GCF_038004405.1). NCBI lineage: Bacteria > Bacillati > Bacillota > Bacilli > Caryophanales > Bacillaceae > Oceanobacillus > Oceanobacillus sp. FSL W8-0428. The sequence goes on along the minus strand of NZ_JBBORB010000001.1, from coordinate 3,879,123 downwards.
GGATGCTGATAACACCTGGACGTTCATCAAATGGTTCTACCATACACCAAAAACATCCCCCTGCGAAAGTGGCAAGTTCTTTCTGTTGTGACATACTTATATCCTCCCATCACTATTTCTGTTATTTATTCTCTCCCTATTCTTCCTTTTTTATAAAAAAAAATCAAGCAGAAGGCTTTTATAATTAATAATAGAGACAGCCCTCTTCTTGATTTTATACGTACAGCTTTGGCGTGGAAACACCTCTTGCTTTTATTTCCTCAGATACTTCATCTTTTGGCTCCGCCTGCTGATGATTTATTTTAATATTTGATTTTGAACTTTCAACTGGAGTTGTATTCTCTGGAGCTGCTTCATTATCCTCCTGATTGAATGTTTTAAAAGCTTTTACCATCCGATACATAGAAGGGATATTCTTAATCATTGGTCCGTACTCCTGAATTAATGGAGCTGTTGATTGTACAACACCCAGAACCTGCTGTACCCCTCCAAGTGTTTTTGAAAGTGTAGAAATTCCTCCTGATTGTGCTAATCCCTGACTGGCACCTCCGGACAATAAACTTGATAAACCTCTTGATCCGCCTTTTGCACCTGCTGCTCCACTTGAATTTCTTATTTCTCTTGGAATCCCCCTCAAATTATTATGATTGTTACGAAAAGGGGGGCGCGGCGAACGAGACATTTGATTTCTAGATGGGAAAACCATCGCTATCTACCCCTTATTTATCTATATTATTTCACTTTTTGAACATCCTCTTATAGAGTATGCGGACGCTATTCAACTGTGTAGACATTTCCCCGTATTCACACAATCATTTCCCGGGAAACCGCAGGAATCAACAAATAAACAATGATATTTATAAAGGTTGTCGAAAAGTTTCTATATTTGTCAGATAAGGAATTAATCAAACGTTTGATTAATTCCTTATCTCAATATATTCATAAATAAAATGGATAACAGCCTATTATTTAACTATGAAAAAAGCAGCCAGTTTCAGCTGCTATATTTCCATTCGTATTCTGTCCAAAGCTCATCAAAGGCTTTTAGTGCTTCCGGGAAAGGACTATTCCATTCCAGATAATCGCTGATTTCATCATAACTGTTTGCGTACTGCGGGAAATGATGATCATAAAAAGCCCAATCAGCTAACTTAGAGTAATCATCCTTCTGTAACTTTCCGCGATGTGTTAATAAGAATTGATAAAAAGATTGATGCATTGTTCCCCTCCCCTACTCATTCATAAATGCTTCATGCTGAGCCTGTTTCTTTTTGTAAACAACTTTACACAGCTGAATACTGATTTCATAAATAATAATCAGTGGGATTGCCACAACAATTTGCAAAACAAAATCAGGCGGTGTAATAAGTACTCCAATAACAATTAAAACAAAATACGCATACTTTCGGTTTTTAACCATAAATGCTGGCGTCAGGATACCCAGGCTCGTCAAAAACATTGTAAGGATTGGAAGCTCAAACAAAAAGGCAAATGGCGTTGTTATCTTTAATAAAAATCCAAAATAACGCTCCACCGTAAACATGACATTAAACATACCATCATTTAATGATAACAGAAAAGGGAAAATTAGCTTAATAAATACAATGTATCCAAAAACAAGTCCCAACACAAACAAAATCAACGAACCCGGTATATAAGCTAATGATACACGTTTTTCTTTTGGTGTTAAAGCCGGGCTGACGAATGCCCAGAGCTGGTAGGCGATAATCGGTATCGTTGCGGCCAATGCAATTAATCCAGCCATTGAAAAATAAATCCAGACAATTTCAGCCGGGCTGATTACGGTCAGCTGCATATCAATATCATTCACAAAAAAAGTATAGATGCTTTTCACATTTAGAAAGCCGACTATAAAAAACAATACAAATACAATCGCAGTGACGATTAAACGATTCCGAAGCTCTGTTAAATGCCCCCCAAAGTTCATTTCTTTTTCTCCATTTATATGTTCTTCTGATTCTGACATAGTTCAACCCACCCCTTAAGCTGATGACACAAAAGAGATGCAAGGAATACTCCCTACACCTCTGCAATTAATTACTGTTTCTTTTTAGGTTTGTCATTCATGATGTCCTGGCTTGCATTTTTAAATTCTCTTAATGTTTCTCCAAGTGCTTTTCCGATTTCGGGAAGCTTGTTTGGACCAAAGACAATCAAGGCGGCAATGACTATCAAAATTAATCCGGGAAATCCAATATTTGAAAATATATTCATTTTCCATCAACTCCGTACATGAATTTAACTCATTTTTCTTCTTTGATAATGGATTTAACCTCATCTGATTCATCTTTAACATCCTGTGTTAAAGACCGAGTAGAATTTTTAAATTCCTTCAATGACTGCCCTGCAGCTTTCCCTATTTGCGGAAGCTTATTCGGACCAAAGATAATAAGAGCTAATATCACGATTAATACGAGTCCCGGAATGCCTATGTTTGCTAACATCTATTGACACCTTCTTTACGTATAGAACATTTTCTTTCTTCCCATATCATAGCATGTTTAGAAAACATTAGACAAGTTAATTTTTACGGTCATATTGCAGAAAATAATAGTCATAAGGGTTTTTATCGTTCTTTATCCCTTTTTCCTTTTTCGTAAGCTCCCACTCTGCTTCAGCAAATGCTGGAGCAAATGTGTCACCAGGGAATTCCTCATCAATTTTTGTAATATACATCCGGTCAGCAATTGGTACTGCTTGTTTATAAATTGCTCCGCCGCCAATGATGAAATATTCGATTTCGGGATGTTCATTATTCCAATACTCCACTATAGATAAATCATGAATTATTTCTACATTTTCAATTTCCAGATCTTTATTCCTGGTCAGTACGACATTACGTCGATTTGGCAACGGTCCATTCATAGATTCTAATGTTTTTCTTCCCATTACAATCGTATTTCCAGTAGTCTTTTCTTTAAAAAACTTCAAATCCTGCGGTAAATGCCAGGGCATCTTGTTTTGATAACCGATAACATTATTTCTGCTTGCGGCAAATATTAATGAAATCATGCTTTGGCCTCCTTTCCAAGCTTTGTAGTTGCAGCATTTAAACAGCAATCGGTGCTTTAATAGTAGGGTGTGGATTGTAATTTTCGATTTTCAAATCGGAAATTTCGATATCAAAAACAGATTTTCCCTCTGCGTTTATTTTTAATACTGGCAGCTCCCGGATATCTCTTTCTAATTGCAGATTTACTTGATCTACATGATTGGAATAGATATGCGCATCTCCAAAGGTGTGAACAAACTCTCCTACTTCCAAACCACATTCGTGGGCAATTAAATGTGTTAACAGTGCGTAGCTTGCAATGTTAAAGGGCACACCTATAAATACATCAGCACTGCGCTGATACAGCTGACAGGATAATTTTCCGTCTGCTACATAAAACTGAAATAGTGTATGGCATGGCGGCAAAGCCATAGATGGAACATCCCCGGGGTTCCATGCAGATACAATATGACGTCTGGAATTAGGATTATTTTTAATAGCTTCAATAGTTTCTTTCAATTGATCAATCGACTCGCCTTTTGAAGTTTCCCATTTTCTCCACTGCTTTCCATATACAGATCCTAAATCTCCGTATTTTTTGGCAAATGCATCATCATTTAATATCTTCTCTTTAAACAGCTCCATTTGCTGATCATACAGCTCTTTAAAAGCTGCATCCTTCTGACTGCGTATACCGAAATCTGTCATATCCGGCCCTGTATACTCCGAGCTTTTAATCCATTTTTCAAATGCCCATTCGTTCCAGATATTATTATTATGCTCTAGTAAATAGCGGATGTTTGTGTCTCCTTTAATAAACCATAATAACTCTGTAGCAATTAAGCGGAATGGAACCTTTTTCGTAGTTAATAATGGAAATCCTTTTTGTAAATCAAAGCGAATCTGATGTCCGAAAATCGAATATGTCCCCGTATTTGTCCGGTCATCACGATTAAGTCCTTCATCTAATATCTTTCGGCACAGCTCTATATAACCTTGTTCTCCTTGCATCCATAATCCTCCTCTATATTTTGACTCCTATATGTAGGAACTTCTTTTGCTGATATAATTTGAATTATTAAATTACATGTCTCTTTTTAATAATAAAAGTAAACCAAGAAAGGTTAACGTTATAACTAGCGAAAGAAAAACACGAAGACTCCTGTGGGAAAGCGCAGTGGGAAGACCCCGCAGAAAAAAAGCGAACTTCTTTTTTTCGAGGAGGCTGAGCTCAAGCCCACGGAAAGCGTAGTGTTTTTCTGTAGCGGTTGCATAAACCTCTCTTTATTCGTCTTGAGTGGAACATATAATTCAACCTTTAAACAATCATTATTATAACAGAAATTTGTTCCCTGTATATTTCTCAACTTTAAAATAAATAAATTCAATGAAGAAGAAACAGGTATAAATTCAAAACCTTTTGATTATTTTATAAAAATAGTCAGGATTTCTTGACTGTGTAAAAAAATTAAGCTAATATGGGTACAAGCAAAGAAGATGGTACGGAATCATTAGAATGTAAAGGTAGCTTCGATAGACAGAAGTGGATGATTATGATCCCGTTCTTCTATCGGAAGCTGCCTTTTTTCATATTTCGTTCTTCTGCTTTGTAATCACACGCGTTTTACGTGGAAGTATTTAGGAGGAAATTTAACATGGAAAACGGAGTAGTAAAATGGTTTAATGCAGAAAAAGGTTACGGGTTTATTCAACTAGAGGAAGGGAATGATATTTTCGTACATTATTCTGCTATTCAAGAAGAAGGTTTTAAAACTTTAGAAGAAGGACAGGAAGTTTCCTTTGACGTCGTTGAAGGTGAACGTGGTCCACAAGCTGCAAATGTTGTAAAAAGATAAAATATCATCATAGATTAAAAGCAGAATCCTAAAATGGGGTTCTGCTTTTTTACTATCCCTCTTGCATATTATCCTCTTCCTCTCCTTTATAAAGGCATAAATCCAGATTTTAAAACATGATATTTTGTCAATGATTTTATTACTTTATTCATTAAAATGTCATAAACTTTTCAAACCAAAAAGTTTGTAAAATGATTAAGCCAGTCTACTTGTGAATATTTGAACAAAATGTGAAAAGTCAGTAATGACACTGTATACAGGCCTTCTTTTCGATATGATAGTCATATAGGAAAGAAGTTACAGAAGGGGTGAATCACATGAAAAAATCTGATCCTAATTTAAAAGGTACACTTTTTTCAGTAATCACTATAGGAGCTATTATTCTTATCAGCTGGTTTGCAGTATTTTTATTATTTTTGTCGCGATAAAGAAGGAGGAGAAAGAGCATGCATTTACACAAATACGAGAAGATTTGGCTTATCTTCGGCGGGGCATCCCTTGTATTGTTTCTAGCAATACTTGGATTTGGAGCATTTTATTTAGGAACACATCCTCAAAGCCATGGAGTAACGATTGACCCTGAAAATGTGGAAGCTAATGAAGCATTTCAAAGAGAAAACCTGGGGATTACACAGGTAGATGATGATAAATATATTGTCAATGTTGTTGCCAGTGCATTCAACTATGATTTAGGAAGTGATGAGGAAGGCAATGCAGTTTCTCATATAGAAATTCCTAAAGGGTCTACTGTCTTATTTCAGGTAGTCTCAACAGATGTTATTCATGGATTTAATGTAGCGGGCACTAATGTCAATATGATGGTAGAGCCTGGATATATCAGCAGTATGGAAGTTCAGCTTAATAAAGCTGGGGAATTCACATTATTATGTAATGAATACTGTGGTGTAGGACATCACATGATGCATGCAACAGTGGAGGTGGTTGACGATGAGTCTGGCAATGAAACAGCAGCAGAATGAAGAAATTAATTTGACACCCTTAAGTATCGCAAAACCAGAAGCGAAATTATATCTTTCCTTTATGTATGTTGCATTTATTTCATTATTTATCGGTGGATTAATGGGGTTATTACAGGTATTGGTACGTTCAGGAGATTTTGAACTTCCGCTTGGAATCGGCTATTATCAAATACTTACTTTACACGGCGTTATCCTGGCATTAGTACTGACAACCTTTTTCATTATTGGATTTCAATATTCTTTATTAGGTAAAACAGTCGGTATGTCTGATAAGCAACGGAAACTTGGCTGGTTATCTTTTTGGACGATGACGATTGGAACAGCTTTAACTGGAACAGCCATTTTACTTGGGGAAGCAAACGTTCTATATACGTTCTATGCACCACTAAAAGCGCATCCTATCTTTTATATCGGTCTTGCACTTGTTGTAGTTGGAACATGGATTGCTGCTCTTGTTAATTGGCATCAGGTTTATGTTTGGAAAAAAGCACATCCAAACCAGAAAACACCGCTTCTCGCTTTTATGGTTACAATTAATATGATTATGTGGGTTATCTGTTCTCTCGGAGTTGCTGTAACTGTTCTTGTACAGTTTATTCCATGGTCATTAGGTTATACAGAAACAATTAATGTTTTATTAAGCCGTACGCTATTCTGGTATTTTGGCCATCCGCTCGTATATTTCTGGTTATTACCTGCCTACATGGCATGGTATGCAATTATCCCTAAAATCATTGGCGGAAAAATATTTAGTGATTCTTTAGCAAGACTTTCCTTTATCTTATTCTTGTTCTTCTCTATTCCAGTTGGATTCCATCATCAGCTTACAGAGCCGGGTATTGATCCAACGTGGAAGTTTATTCAGGTAGTTCTTACCTTTATGGTTATTGTACCAAGTTTAATGACAGCATTTTCGATGTTTGCCATGTTTGAGACTACCGGCAGAAAACAAGGCGCAACAGGGTTGTTCGACTGGTTTAAAAAATTGCCTTGGAAGGATGTCCGTTTTGTAGCTCCTTTTGCCGGTATGGTTGCGTTTATTCCTGGTGGAGCAGGCGGTATTATTAACGCATCTCACCAATTAAACACGCTTGTCCATAATACGATTTGGGTAACTGGACATTTTCATTTAACCATTGCAACAACTGTTCTGCTTACTTTCTTTGGAATTGCCTATTGGCTCATTCCTCATTTAACTGGCAGAAAGCTTACTCCGAAGATTCACAAGCTGGGTATTTATCAGACTATTATATGGGCTGTAGGTATGCTGATTATGTCCGGAGCGATGCATATTCAAGGACTCTTAGGCGGACCACGAAGATCCTCTTTCTCCGAATACGGTGGTACAGAACAAGCTGCTGAATGGGTCGGCTATCAGACTGCTCAGGCAGTTGGAGGAACCCTTTTGTTTATCGGCATTGTCCTGATGATATATATCTTTATGGAATTATTAGCTTTTGCTCCTAAAGGAGAAGAAGAATTCCCTATTGCTGAGGAAGAAGAAGATGCACAGCCTACCCCATCATGGATGGAAAATTGGAAGCTGTGGATTGGTATTACAATTGCTTTAATTTTATTCGCTTATACGATACCAATGATAGATATTATTCAAAATGCACCGCCGGGATCTCCTCCATTTGATAATATTTTATAAGGGATGATAACTAAAAGCATACGTTCTGCAATTGGACCGGATTGTTGAGCATAAATAGGAGGAAAGTAATTCAATATAATCATGAATAAAAATATATACGAAAACCTCGCAAGTGATTTTAAATACAAACTGAATCGGGAATTGACACAGGCTGAAAAAGAATTCTTTAAATGGTTAGCACGAAAATATGTGTCTGAGCAAGGAAAAAAAGAATAATGTAGATTCTCTTTTCATTTAGCAGAGTAAATTTAATTTCAAATTTTATAAGATCCTCAAAAAAATCATCCGTTTTGAAAAAGATTAATCAAAGCGGATGATTTTATTTAATTTAAAATGTAGTTTTTAATCTTCTTTTTTACCAAAGTATTGGTAATAATTCGTCTGAATAAAACCATTAAACAGCTTGCGTTTCTTGGTAGCGGCTTTTCCAAATGCTTTTTCAAATTGTTCATAGGCTGTAATGATGTATGTGCTCCAGGATGGATGATTTTGCATAATACCACCCAGATCCTGATACATCTTTTCTACCTCTTCTTTATCACTTAACCGTTGTCCATACGGCGGATTACTGATCAGATAGCCATCTTTTTGTTTAATGGTCAAATCACTGGCCTGCATCTGCTTCCACTGGATTAAATCTCCAAGTCCTGCTTCCAGGGCATTTGCTTGTGCAGTTTCAATCATTTGATGACTGATGTCTGAACCGGTGATAGATAATGGCTGATCATAATTAGCGAGCTCTTCAGCTTCTCCAAAAGCAGCATCCCAATGTCTCTGTTTTACTAAACTCCATTCTTCAGAAGCAAATTCCCGATTAAATCCTGGCGCAATATTTTGGCCAATTAAGGCCGCTTCTATTAAGATGGTTCCCGAACCACAGAATGGGTCAATTAAAGGCTGATCAGGCTTCCAGTTTGTTAATAGAACTAATGATGCAGCAAGGGTTTCCTTTAGAGGGGCCTCCCCCTGCCCGACACGATAGCCGCGTTTATGTAAGCCTGCGCCTGATGTATCGATAGTCAATGTTGCTTCGTCCTTTAACAGCGCAATCTCTGTCTTATAGAGCGCTCCTGATTCTTCCAGCTTGTTGATGAGACCATATTTTAATTTCATTCGTTCTACAATCGCTTTTTTTACAATTGCCTGACAATCCGGAACACTGTATAAAGTGGATTTAATTGATTTTCCGGAAACAGGGATTTGTCCTGTTTCATCGATATAGCTTTCCCAGGGAAGTGCTTTTGTCTGCTCAAACAATTCATCAAATGTTTTGGCCTGAAACTTGCCGACAAGAATTTTCACGCGGTCAGCTGTTCTTAACCACAGGTTACATCTGGGAATTGCAGAAATTGGTGCATCAAAAATAACTTTTCCGTTTTCAACAGTAGCCTCATACCCCAGGTCTCTTACTTCTTTTGCAACAATTGATTCAAGTCCCATCGCTGCTGTAGCAATTAAAGTTACTTGTTTCATTTTTAATATCCTCTCGGTTATCATTTTAGTATAGTCTTTTCCATAAAAGGACTTTTTGAACACCCTTTAAAAAGAAAAAGATTCTATTTCATTTAATTGGAAATAGAATCTGTTCGTTGGTACGACCTTTAAATGCCCGATAAGCCATGTTCTGTTCCATTGTACTGCGAGCGGTGGTCAAACCTCGTACGCCGGTTGTAATCATCTATCTACAGCTATTGCTGTCCCTTGTTCAGTTCTATTCCCTACTAAAGGATGCCCCTACCATTATTTGGGTTGCTCACTCGCGGGGTTTACCTCGTTCCACCTGGTATGTTTCCAAACCAGCTACGTCACTGTGGCACCTTCAAGACCAGCTGACATATCACTATAAGTGACTTAGTACAGCTTGTCTGCCGTTAGTTTATACAAACTACCTTGACTTATGACTTCATCAAGCACGAACACTACAGACATCACAGCCTGTGTGAGCATGGACTTTCCTCTACATCCAAAATGGACATAGCGATTACATAGGCATTTAAGTAACCTAAAATATTTTAGCAGAATTTTAGAGATAAATCAATTATCCTTTTGCTTATTCTTCAGAATCCGCATATCTTTTTCCAAATACTGCTTTTTCCAGGTTAGATAAGCGTTTTAAAACATCATAATTCACCTGTGAGTTCGGCTGTGTTGAACGCGCTCTCGGTGTTTCTGTCGGACGGTTATTTTTCAATTTCTCAATTTCTTCATTTAAACGGTCAATTTCCTGTTTGAAATTATCATAATCCTGAATAATGATATCTAAAAATTCATCTACTTCTTCTTGAGAATATCCTCTAATTCCTGTTTTAAAATCTTTTTCTAAAATTTTCTTTCCATTTAGTTGAATACGGTCAATACTCATTTCAAAATCACCTCTGCAATATACTATACGTATCTTTTTTTATCATATGCTTTCATTTTACCATTATTTAATAAATATTAAAGTTATTATAACATAAAAAAGGAAACTGAATATCAGTCTCCTTCTAAAATTTAAAAATCTCTTAAACAATTAGAGTTTAAATCCCCTTTTTTTAGTCCATATCTTCCTTCTGAAATGAAAAAGGTAATAATTGATCCGTCGTAAGTGTTTGAACATCTTTGTTTAAGTTCGTTAAGTGAATGCTCATGTCAGGTGCAAAAAATTCACTCATTACCTGTCTGCAAGTTCCACAAGGCGGTACAGGACGTTTTGTATCTGCTGCAACAGCCATTTCTTCAAATTCTGTTTCCCCGTCTGAAATTGCTTTAAAAATTGCTACACGTTCTGCGCAGCAGGTAGATGGGTAAGCAGCATTTTCTATATTGCAGCCAGTATAAATTTTACCGGAGCTTGTTAATAATGCAGCACCTACCGGAAATTGTGAATATGGTACATAAGCTCTTGATCTGATTTGAATTGCTTCTTCCAGTAATTTTTCTTTCATATGAAAATCCCCCTACAAACAAAGCTGTCTATTTGTTTATTAACCCTCTTCAAGTGTATCCAATAATAAATCAAAAACGTATCGGATAGATGTATACAATTCCATATATCTCTTTCTTCTGGCATCCAAATAATAACTATGCATCAACAGTAATTCCATATTTTCCCGTGTTGATTGAATCTGATTTGGGTGAACAGATGCTTTTCTTTCCTTTACTACAGCCAGAGCATCTGTTTCCCAGCTTTCCAATAAATTATAAATAGGTGTTGTCTCTTCTTTTACCATATTAAAAAATTCGCGGTCTTTCCGATCACTTGGAGCTTCACCTTTTTCGAATCTTTTCCGCAGTGCCTCTAAATATTGATTTAATTTCTCTGTTTGTTCACTTAGATTCATTATTCGTCATCCTTCAATTTCAAACTGCATGTTCACCTAAGAATATAGCATGTTTTTATATAAGCTCTTTGAACATCCTCTTCAGGTGAATTTTATCATATAATAGATAGAAAAGTCATGAACAACATACTATAAAAGCTGCTTTAATCTCTGGAATTCCAGCTCTGTCTGTTTTAAACTATTCGTTTTTGTTTGAAATTGCACCCATACCTCACTGTCTACGTTCGCTTTTAATTTGAGATGAATGAGAGCGAGCTGTTCCTGAATCTGTTCTATTTGTTTCTCCATATCCGCTTTGCTGTATCCACCGTTTTCCTCAGGAATGATTGATTTTGAAAGAAGCATTTTTTATTCTCCTCCTGTTTTTTAGATAGAGTGAAACTTCATTCAGTCAGGCCCGTTGAAATGAGACTGGAACTGAAATAAAATCGTACTATTTAAAACCTGATGTGCTATGTATTCCACGAGAAAATGATAACCTCCTTCCCATTCGACAAAACTAGAATAATCAAAACAAAACTAGTGCAAATCTGTAATGATTTACACAAAATTAGACAAGCTATATAGTGAAACTTCATTTCGTCTGAGGTTTTCATTCTTCTCAGAGGTTTAAAATTCGAAAAGGAGGTTATTTCCATGAGACCATCAAAAGCACAGCAAAAAACAAATGCTTCAAACAAAAGAAATAACAATGAAAAAACAAGAGATAAAAAAGTGGCTGGCCCTAACCGCCCTTCCACGTAACTTTTAGAAGTATGGTTTAATCAGATAACCTAATTATATTCCCCGGACCTGTGCTGCTCTGGGGATAATTAGGTTTCTTAACATCATCAAAAATACAAAATTCAAGGCAAACTTCATTCTTTGGTGTAACCAGGTTCATACACCAGGCAGCATGTGATTTCCACATTTCTTATTATTGACCCTAAAGAATATCTGTTTGCAGCCGTAACTTTATGGATGGTTAAAGTAAAGGAGGGTGGTTTTATTTCTCCATATTTTGTACATAACTTTAAAGATTTTCATACGCTCTGATTAGTTTCCTTCTTGAATTTGTACTATAATATAGGATGTACTGGTTTTATATTTATCCTGATTCAAACAGTAATGTTTTCATATTGCTGTTTTTCATTTAGGATATACGTGTTAGGAGGCAAGAAAACATGAATTACCCAAATGGTCAGCGGAAATCACTAACCATAAAACCAAAGCAAACTAGTTTTAGCAGGAGAGGAATGACACTTGAGGAAGAAATAAATGAGACCACAGATTATTATCGCATACAGGGTCAGGCAATCATTCATAAAAAACCGACACCTGTGCAGATTGTAAATGTTCATTACCCAAAGCGGAGTGCCGCAGTAATCACAGAAGCATATTTTAAGCAGGCATCAACCACTGATTACAATGGGGTCTATAAAGGAAAGTATATTGATTTTGAGGCAAAGGAAACAAAAAACAAGACTTCCTTCCCCCTTGCAAACATTCATGAACATCAGGTTCATCATATGCAGCAAATAATAAAGCATGGAGGAATCAGTTTTATTATTTTACGTTTTAGAGCTTACGAAGAAACTTATCTATTCGATGCAAAGGATTTATTTGTTTGCTGGCAGGAGCAATTTAATGGTGGTAAGAAATCAATTTCTTATGAACATATCAAACAGTTGGGATATGAAATCCCTTTTCACTATCAGAAAAAGGTTGATTTTTTATCAGTAGTTGATAAGCTCTACCTATAGATATGGAGGTATAAAAAATGGCCGATCAAAATAGCCAGTCAAGAGCTGCCAGAAGAAAGCAGCAAGGTAAAAAAACAAAGAAGAAAAAGAAACAGCCTATTTGGAAAAAAATTATAAAGGTAGCCCTTTTATTATTTCTGATTTTATTTTTAGGCGGTGCTGCTGTCGGTGCGTATTGGATTGCTACAGCACCTGACATTGAAGAAGACAAGCTGAACATACCTTTTTCATCTGCACTTTATGATGAAAACGGCGATCAGTTTGGCGATTTTAGTTCAGATGAAAAAAGGACACAAGTAAAGTTTGAGGAGCTTCCGGATTTACTTATCGATGCTGTTACAGCTACAGAGGACGTCCGATTTTTTGATCATAACGGAATAGACCTCAAGCGTATCGGCGGCGCAATACAGGGCAACTTTACTGGAGGTTTTGGCTCCCAAGGTGCAAGTACAATCACGCAGCAGGTTGTCGAGCGTGCATTTTTAAGCAACGAGAAAAAGATAAGCATTAAAGTCCAGGAAATGTGGATGGCTATGAAGCTGGAAAGAGAATACAGTAAAGAAGAAATCATGGAAATGTACTTAAACAGTATTTTCTACGGTGCGAATTCTTATGGTGTTGCTCAAGCAGCGAAAACATATTTTGGAAAAGAAGATTTAAATGATCTTACCTTGCCGGAGGCTGCTATCTTAGCTGGGTTACCGCAGCGTCCAACAGCCTATAATCCATTTGAAAATCCGGAACTAACGGAAGAACGGATGAACACGGTATTAAATCTGATGGTACGTCATGGAAAAATTACCGAAGCGGAGGCTGATGAAGCAAGAAGTGTTGACGTTGCTTCCCTATTAAATGAAAGCCGTCCTGACCCAACACCATATGATGCTTTTGTTAACCAGGTTCGCAGTGAGATTGAAGAAAAATTAGATGATGTTAATCTTGACTCAGACGGGTTAAAGGTATATACAACACTGGATCCGGATGCACAGCCATATGTTGAAAGCATGCTTTCAGAGGAAGAATCACCAATCAGTTATCCAGATAATACACAGGCAGCAATGGTTGTTCTGGATACACAGACAGGAGCAATTAAGGCAATTGGCGGCAACCTGAATAATGAAGTCGGTTTTAATTATGCGATAAATGGAAATCCACAAGCTGGTTCTACGGTGAAACCATTTATGTCTTATGGTCCGGCTATTGAGTATAATCAGATGTCCACCTACCACCAGCTCGATGATGATGGTCCTTATGAAATCGAAGGCTCCAATCCGATCAGAAATGCCGGCAGAAGCTATAACGGCTGGGTGACAGCCCGATATGCATTACAGCAATCCCTGAATGTTCCAGCGGTCAAATTAATGGAAGAAGTCGGCAGGGAAAACTCGAAGGAATTTGCCGAGCGGCTGGGAATTCAATTTGATGAAGGTACTTTGGATGTCCGTGATGCAATCGGTGGAACAAGTGCACAGGTTAGTCCACTGCAAATGGCTGGTGCATACAGAGCATTCGGTAATAATGGCGAATATGCAGAGCCTTATGCAGTAACAAAAGTAGAATTTCCAGATGGCCGGGTAGTTGATTTAACGCCTGATTCAGAAAAAGTCATGGAAGATTATACTGCTTATATGGTAACTGACATGCTGAAATCAGTTGTAAGCTCTGGTACGGGTACCAACGCAGCTGTCCCAGGTTTAGATGTTGCAGGGAAAACAGGAACTACCACAATGGATAAACAGGAAGGAAACCCGGATTCCTGGTTTGTCGGCTATACGACAAATTACACGATAGCAGCCTGGACTGGTGGCTATGAAGTTTATGAAGATCCTGAAACCGGAAAAGATAAAACAAGGCGTGTTCCATTGCAGGATACTAGTCTTTCTCAGCAAATGTTCCGCAACACAATGGGACATTTATCTGAAGGAATCGAAACGGCTGACTTTACCCGCCCTGATTCTGTTGTAGATGTTACTGTAGAAAAAGGAACAAATCCGGCTGCTTTGGCAAGTGACAGTACTCCAAGCGAAAATAAAATTACGGAGCTGTTTGTTAAAGGTACAGAGCCAACGAAGGTTTCTGAGCGCTATGAAGAATTAGATGCAGTAAGCGGTCTGTCTGCAAGCTATAATGAAGATAATAATTCCATTGAAGTATCCTGGGATTATGATACTGATTCAGATGAAGATGTCAGCTTTGATGTAAGTGCCAGCATTGATGGAGGCAGTATGCAGTCCCTCTCTTCTACAAGTGACACATCCATGGAGATTTCAGACGTTGAAGAAGGTGCTGAATATACCATTCAGGTTATTGCTGAGAGAGGCTCATTAACCAGTGACCCTGCTACAACAACGGTCAAGGTTCCTGGTGAAGACGAAGAAGAAGAAGAGACCGAAGAGATACCAGGCGTTTCCGGCTTATCTGCTGAGTTTGATGGTGATGAAACGATTAATGTTTCCTGGAGTTATGACGGCCCTTCAGCCAGCTTTGAAGTAAGCGTGAATGGCGAAACGGAAAACGTCGGTTCTGAAGGTATCAGTGTAAGCGGCGTTACACCGGGAGATTACAATATTACTGTTACACCAATCAGTGAGGAAGATAATGAAATTCGGGGTTCTTCAGCATCTACAAGTGTGACCGTCTCTGAAGCAGAGGAAGAAGAACCTGAAGAGGAAGAGCCTCCTGCTGATGAAGAAACAAATGGGGATGAATCAGATTCTGAATCGGATTCGGACTCAACTGAGGACACCGATCAAAATAATGATTCAACGGAAGAAAATAACAATAATGAATCCGAGAATAATGAGAGTGAATCTCAAGAACAAAATGAAACAGAACAAGAAGAAGAAGATAGTTCAAATTCTGAAGAGGAAACTCCTGACGACTCCTCTGACCAGGGTGAAGACGAATCAAATAATGAGTAACAAAAAAACAATCCCGACTCTTTTATGAGCGGGATTGTTTTTTTGTAAAGATAATTTTGCGAAAAAAACATATTACCCTATTTTCTTCATCCTCTTTTTACCTTCTCGGCAGATATCCAATAATGGACATTCTGGGCAATTAGGATTTCTTGCTTTACAATGATAGCGTCCAAAGAAAATCATCCGATGATGCGTTACACTCCATTCATCTCTCGGTACTTTTCGCATCAGCGTATTTTCTACTTCTATGACACTATCCTTCCATCTGCATATTCCTAGCCGCTTGGATACACGTTCAACGTGAGTATCAACGGCAATTGCAGGTTCATTAAATGCAACAGAAGCCACAACATTTGCTGTTTTCCTGCCAACTCCAGCCAGTTTAACTAATTCTTCTTTTGTTTGCGGAACCTCTCCGTTGTATTCATCGATTAATGTACGGCAAAGCTTTTGAATATTTTTTGCTTTTGATCTGTACAATCCGATAGAACGAATATCATTTTCCACCTCTTCTAAAGGAACAGCAAGATAATCCTCTGGAGTCTTGTACTTTTTAAATAAGTCTGCTGTTACTTTATTAACCAGTTTATCTGTACATTGTGCAGACAGCAGAACAGCAATTACTAATTCAAATGGATTTGAATGGACAAGCTCTCCCTCTGCATCTGGAAACATTTCCGCCATGACATCTAAACAATGTCTGATTTGTGTATTGTTCAGCATAATTTTAATCTCCTTCTAGCCAATTGTAATAAAAGGATGTGTCTCTTTTAGGGCGTGTGTTTGTATTATTATCATTTGCTCTGCCCTGATGAAATTGCTGGCTTGCTTTTCTGGCATCCTGTACCGTATGAATCCCTTTTTTCTTCCATTCTCTTAAAATACGGTCGATGTATTTAAAGTTCAATTTGCCCATAAGTACTGATTCCCGTAGTCCCGCTTTTATCAATGAAGGTTCTAAGCTATCCTGGTCTAACCAGCTGTTAATAGTTTCTATTTCAAATGGTGATAAGGGTCTGCCGAATTCCTGTTCGAATAAGATAAAGATATTTCCTATATTTTCTTCGTCACGTGTTATCACAGATACATCTTCATCATATAGTTTTTCAAGCAGAGGTTCCAAAGAATATGATTCACTGATAGGCGTTTTTTCAGAATCATTCTTTTCAATAGACAGGAACCCTTTTTGCACTAATTTTCGCAGCATGCTGGCTGCTTGTTCTTCGGAAAAGCTTCCTGACTGTGCCAACTCAAAAGGAGTAGGAAAATGATTTCCTTCATCTGCAAAGCGCGAAAGCTGTAAAAGTAAAATAAGTTCTGTTTCATGAAGACCTAATTTGTAATAGGTGGTAAGCAGTTTTTTTGAGACAGGCATTTGATCCTGGATAATATCTTGATAATTAATTTTTGTCATTTCTAGCACCTCAGATAACAGTATAGCATTTTTTCTTAACTACGAAAGGAAACCCCCGCTTAAAAAGCAAGGGATTTAGAGAAAATCATAAAATAATATAAACACGCTATATTGATAACTGTTTATCAAAAAATAGTTATATTTAGCTCCAAACACTAAAAATAAACAGCTTGGAGCTGTAATTCTTTACATAGATTCCTTCTTCCTTAAGGATATAAGCGATTTAGCAGTCTTGGGAACGGAATAGTCTCACGAACATGTTCCACCCCTGATAACCAGGCTACAGTTCTTTCCAATCCCAATCCGAATCCGCTGTGAGGAACACTGCCGTATTTACGCAGCTCCAGGTACCATTCATAAGCTGGCCCGGTAAGCCCATGCTCTTTGTAACGCTGCTCCATTAATTCTAAATCATCAATTCGCTGTGATCCACCAATAATTTCTCCATAACCTTCCGGAGCAATTAAATCGGCACAAAGAACAACATCGGAACGTTCAGGATCCGGCTTCATATAAAATGCTTTAATGTCTTTCGGATAATTTGTAATGAAAACAGGCTTGTCGAAGCTTTCAGCAATTGCTGTCTCATGTGGTGCACCGAAGTCTTCTCCCCATTCAATATCATCAAAGCCCTTTTCTTTTAAGAATTCTACAGCTTTATCATAGCTGATTCGCGGGAATGGAGCCTTGATATTTTCGAGCTTGGATATGTCTCTTTCTAATGTTTTAAGCTCTAAAGCACAGTTCTCTAATACAGATTGAACGATAAAGCTTACGTAGTTTTCCTGTACTTTTAAGCTGTCCTCATGATCCATAAACGCCATTTCCGGTTCAATCATCCAGAACTCAATAAGGTGTCTTCTTGTTTTAGATTTTTCAGCACGGAATGTAGGACCAAATGAGAATACTTTTCCTAACGCCATTGCTGCAGCTTCCATATAAAGCTGTCCGCTTTGGGATAGATATGCTTCTTCATCGAAATATTTCGTATGGAAAAGCTCGGTTGTGCCTTCAGCAGATGCACCAGTTAAAATTGGCGGATCAACCTTTACAAAACCATTTGTATTAAAGAATTCATACGTAGCACGAATAATTTCGTTACGAATTTTCATAACAGCATGCTGTTTTTTAGAGCGGAGCCACAGGTGACGGTGATCCATCAAAAATTCTGTACCATGATTTTTGGGAGTAATCGGGTAATCTGTTGCTACATGAATTACTTCCAGATTACTTACCTGCATCTCATAACCGAAATCAGATCGTGTATCCTCTACAATTTTTCCAGTAACATATAGAGATGTCTCCTGTGTCAGGTTTTTAGCTTCTGAAAATACTTCCTCAGAAACATCGCTTTTCACCACAACACCTTGCATAAACCCGGTACCATCACGAAGCTGTAAAAAGGCAATTTTACCGCTTGAGCGTTTGTTCGCCAGCCAGCCGCCGATTGTTACCTCCTCATTCACATGTTTTGGTGCTTCTTGAATTGTTATCTTCATTTTAAAATCCTCCACTTATTATTAATGCTTTTTACAAAATGTTTTATTCTTTTAGCTGCCTCAAGAAATATTGCTAAAATTAATGATGGTTTTAATATGGGTAACCTTTTTAACTAATCCCTTTGGTATAACCCCTTTTTTGCTTAGGGAAACATTTTATTGTATGTGTATCTTTCCTCTAAACTCTGTCCATCAATAGAATAATAATCCATGACAAACCTGTTATCTTTATCATGGTACGTAATTTCCCACAGAGCCTGTCCATCTTCGTATGCAGGGCTGATATCAGCAAACTTGCATGAATCACAGCTGGATGACCAAGCGTCTAAAATAGCTTCTTCACTCATCATATCCTCCGTTTTAATAACAATTAATTCGCGTTCTTCGCCTTCTAAAGGCAGAAAGATTAACCGTTCCTCATTGTCCTCATTACTTGCGTAGAATACATGATAGTTATTCTCTCCATAGTAGCCTTGTATCGAATGAACATTGTGATAAGAGGTCTGATTTTCTATTTGATTTTTTGTGTCATCAAATCCTGCGTTACGGCTATCGTTGATTGCTTGATATAAATAAATACTATAGCCTATTCCTGCAAGCAAGAGGAGAGTAATGATGATAAGCGTCCATAATACCCATCTGTTATTTGATTCCCTCATTTCATTCCATCCGTTTCTTATAAGATTATCTTTCTTTCATCATTTACTATACCTAGATGTATGGTTTCTGTAAACAAATACCGTTAAAATTATAATGTCTAATCAGAAAAGCTCCGGGACACTGACCACGATTACTTATGGTTTCAGGGTAATCACAGCCACTCCGGAAAAACAAGGTGACAGCTAGTTTTATTACTACCTCCACTTTCGCACCTAAGAATAAACATACTAATCTTGCTGTTCCAGGATGTACATGGCCTCTATTAACATGCTTGCTTTTAGTTAACTCATCTTTTTATTTTTTGAACTGGTTATTGTGTATAGCTCCGCTCCGGCCAACCACTCCGCTTTCCATGGGGACGGCTTCAGCTAACTTGAAAAGAAACCCGCTTTTCAAGTGGATCTTCAGCTCGCCCTGTTCCCATAGGAGTCTACGTGGTTGGCCTGCGCTCTAATAGGATTCTACAGCATATGGAAGAAATAATAGCCTGATGAAGTTAGATGAAATCATCGTTTTTAGCAGTTCAAATCATGACAACATAAATAATTCATATCGAGAATAGCCTTCATGCACCAAAAATAAGGATTACTGAGCATGTTTACCATGCAACATGAAAAATTTGTTCTGTCAGATCTGTCTTTTATTTGTTCGGTTATTTCAGTATAGAATATCTTACTAGCGGAGGCGGACAGTTTTGACTCCTGAGGGATCAGCACCATCTGAAGATCCACTTTTGCCAAGTGCTCTTCTTGGCAAAAGTTAGCTGAAGAGCGTGCCCCTAGGAAAGAAAAACGGTCCGCCGTAGCGGTCGCCTTTACACTTTACCTTCTATCTTTTATATGGAAAAAAATGATCAACCCCTGTTCCTGTAGATAGGAAATTACTTTTTAAAGTGTGAAAGTTGAGTTACCGCCTATTCTAATTTTTAATTAATTTCATTAACCTTCACTGTTGATGGAACCAGTTTTCTGCGTGACTCATCAAATGACGTGTTGCTTCATAGTGAACAGGTACTTCTGGAATAGACTCTAAAAAGTATTTTCCATATTTTGCTGTTTTGATTCGTCCGTCACAAATAAATACGATTCCTCTATCGTTTGAGGAACGGATCAGCCGTCCAAATCCCTGTTTAAATTTAATAACCGCCTGTGGTAGAGATAAATCCATAAACGGATTTCTTCCATCTTCCTTCAACTGGTGCGACTTCGCTTCAAATACAGGATGATTCGGCGGCTGAAATGGCAACCTGACCATTACAAGTGCTGATAAATCTTCTCCAGGTATGTCTACTCCTTCCCAGAAGGAACTTGTTCCCAGAAGTATTGCCTGATCATAAGATTGGAAATTCTTTTTCAGCCTGCTGCGGCTGCCGCTGGTCACACCTTGAGCGATGATGACGTATTGCTGTTCTGTTATCATTTCCTTTAATAAATCATTTGCCTTCCTCAGCATATCGTAAGAAGTAAACAAGACGAGCATTCTACCTGAAGTTACCTCTGCTAACGATAATATCGCTTCACAAACTGCATAAACAAAATCATCTATATTTCCATATCTAATATTCGGGAAGTCTGTTGGTATTAGTAGCTGCACTTGTTTATCGTAATGAAATGGTGAAGCAATCTGCTCTGTTAACAAATCCTGTTCAGATACTCCCAGTCTTTCTTTGATAAATTTAAATGAACTTCCCATTGTTAATGTTGCACTTGTAAAAATAACACTTTCTTTTTTAGAGAAGAAATCATCGGCCAATATTGGTGCAATATTAGACGGCTCGCTGTAAAGAAACACGCTGTGGTGCTTCCCTTTTAAATCTACCTCTATCCATTTAATCAGCTCTACTTCATTTTGCTCCTGAAACATCACTTTTAAATCATCTATATATTTTTCTAATACGTCCTGCATTTGTCCAATGTCTTCAAGAAATTGTTTCTCATCTCCAATATCCAAGGAATACTCATCCACTAATCTGGATAGAACGTCCAAGAGCTTCCGAAAATGCATTCGCAGGCGTGCTGCAATATCCTGGGCCAGCAGCCAGGTATCCTGCTGATAAGTTTCTGGCTTGATACGATACTGTACTCTTCCTAAATCACTTGTTGCTTTATCGTTTTTCTGCTGTGCCCTGACAAAGCGTTCAATAAGATGAAAAAGCTCGTCAATATCATATTTAGCTTCTTTGATAGCTGCATTCCATTTATCAATAAATTCCTCTTTTTGACTCATATCAGTTGCTTTCAGGACTGCATTAAACTGTTTATCCTCGTCAGCAGTTCCTAAATAGTTGCATGTAAATTGCATCTGTATGTAATCAAGTTTTAGTCCATAATGATGTGAAGCCGTCTCTTCAAAATGATGCGCTTCATCAATAATAACCTTTTGATAGCCTGGTAAAAAAGCATAGTCATTAAACATATCTGTACACAGTAACGCATGGTTTGTAATAATGATATCTGCTTTTTGAGCTCTTCGTCTGGCTAATTGATAATAGGAATGATGGAACCAGGGAGATTTCGGATTAATTGTCTTTTCTACATCAGCAGAAACCTTTTGAAAGAAAATATAGCCTCCTGCCGGTAATTGAATTTCATCAATATCCCCTGTCTCTGTTTCCGTAATCCATACGAGTAATATCGCTTTTGTTAAAACAAAATCATAATTATCCTTTGAGCCATAATCAAGCTCATAAAGAAACTTTTCCAGATTTAGATAATGATTTTTTCCCTTCATTAAAGCTACCCGGAGAGGGATGTCAATCACCTTTTTTAACAAAGGAATTTCCTCCTCAAGCAGCTGGCTTTGTAATTGTGTTGTATAAGTGCTGATAATTAGGCGTTCTTTGTTGGTAATAGCTTGATAAACAGCCGGCAACAAATAAGCTAAGGATTTACCTGTTCCGGTGCCCGCCTCGATAAAAGCATGTTTTTTAGCAGAAAAGGCATCATAAATCGTTTCAGACATTTGCCGCTGACCTTCCCTTGGCTCATAGGAAGAAAAAGCTTTTGAAAGTGCACCCTGCTCCTGATAAATATTGTCTAAGTATTCCCCAAACGATTTATCTATCTCAGACAGAGCTTTTGTCTCTTTTTCGGACATACGGAATGCAAGACCCTGGTAATGTTTTATTTGATTGTCCGGATGCTCCCGGAACGCTAATTCTTCTAAGCGGTTATCAAGTATAACTGCTAAATCTGATTGTAATTTTTCTTCCAGATTTTTCAGCTTATACAAAGTTTCATACGGGAGATGGTCTAATTTCTCTTTTAACTTAAAAAATAACTTTGCTGTTACATATGCATCAGATAAAGCGCGATGCGGGTCATCATGATGCAGCTCAAAATGCTCTGCTAAGTGGCTTAATTTATAGCTCGATATAGTCGGGAATAATATTCTGGACAGCTCCACTGTATCCAGAACCGGATTTTTTAATTCCGGATAACCATTGGCTGCTAACTCCATATTAAGAAACCCGACATCAAAGTTTGCGTTATGTGCAATAATATAACTGTCTTGTAAAATACGAATGATTTTCTCTGCTTTATCAATAAATAACGGCGCATCCTTTACTTCTTCATTATGAATTCCTGTTAAGTTAGAAATAAATGGAGGTATCGGCTGATTTGGATTAAGCAGGGTTGTTTTCGTTTCTTTTATCTCCTCATTTTCAATTACAACCATACCGATTTCAATAATTTTTCCTGACTTTGCCGGAGAATTCCCAGTTGTTTCTAAATCAATGACAACATATCTCAGAAGACCACCTCCATTCTTTTTTTGATTTTTTCTATCTGTCAAACCATGAAATCTCTGCGGAGTAAAGTGTTACAGGACTGCCGTCAGCTGCTTCTGCGATTAAAGCTCCTTCGTCTGAAATTCCTAAAAAACGTCCTGTCCATTCATCATGAAATGTTTTTATTTTAATTTCCCCACCTATTTTAAAGGCATTTTCTTCCCATTTGGATTTAATGACTTTAAATCCGTCCTTTAAATACATCTCATATGTATTTTCAAAATACGTTAATATTGTTTGAATGACTTCTTTCTTATCCCAGTCTTTCCCTGATTCTATTTTTAATGAGGTTGCAATATTCCGAATGGACGCGTCCCAGCTTGCTTCATCCTGATTCACATTTAAACCGAAGCCGATTAAAACATAATTAATCCGGTCCTGCTCTCCTTGCATTTCTGTCAAAATGCCGCATAGCTTTTTATCTCCAATTAATAAATCATTTGGCCATTTAATGCCAATAGACAAATTTGTTAACTGATGTAATGCGTCTCTTAACGCTACTGCAGTTAACAGTGTCAGTTCCGAAGCTTTATTCGGAGGAATGGGCGGACGGAGCAGAATAGTAGTCCACAGACCTTCTTTATCAGAAAACCAATTCTTTTTCATTCTCCCTCTGCCGGCTGTCTGTTCTTCAGCAATTATTATTGTACCATCAGGAGCGTTTTCACGGGCACTCTCATGTCCAATTAATTGTGTTGACGGTGTTGATTCTTTATGGATAATATGATGTCCCAGCCATTTCGTTTCCAGTCCCCAGCGAATTGTATTACTGCTGACTTTATCCGGAAATGAAACAATCCGATACCCTTTGCTCCGTATGGCATCAATTGTATAACCATCACTTTCTAAATCTTTCATATGCTTCCAAATCGCATTCCGGGAAATTCCTAATTTCTCAGAGAGTGCTTGACCGGAGATATAGCCCGCATTATTTTCGGATAAAAGCTTTATCAATCTTGATCGGGTTGATTCCATTGTATCCAGTCCTTTATTTTCGATTTTTCATTCGCCAGCTTAGAGGTAACAATTTGATATTCTATTTCATCTAACAATTCCTTTATCCATTTTCCTTTAGTACGCTCAGGGAACCATTGCATTAAATCATGTCCATTCAAGCACAGCTCTTTTTTAGATGAAATAGAGAGCCGCTTCTGAATATTACGGAGCTCTTGTATGTTTATTATTTCTTTATCTGTCTGTTTTACTAAGTATACAAAAAAATCCCATTGCTCTTCAGGCAGGCGATAAACAAACCATGCATCTATTCCACACTGCTTATAGCGGTGATAGGCATCTACAAGAATATTGGCCTGTTGTTTTAATTGATTCGAACATTTATAAACTTTCACACAATCTGCTGCAGTGATGGAGGAGCTCTTCAGCTCAACAAATGCAAAAACAGGTGCAAGAGAAGAAACAGGCTCTATTTGTTTGAGGAGCAAAGGTACATCTTTAAAAATTGGCAGGTAATGATAAAGCTCTAATTCAAAGATATAATCAACTGCTTTTGTATAAAAAATCCCTGCACACAGCTTTTCTAATTCAACGGTTAATCGCTCCACTGCCAGTTTATCTATTAATGCCTTATATTTTCCCATCGCCTCTTTTGTTGCTTCTTCAATGGAAAATCCTAACTGACTGGAAAAACGCAAAGCACGGATAATCCGTAAAGCATCCTCTTCAAAACGGTCTGCAGCTTCCCCGACAGTTTGAATCCTTTTTTGGGAAATATCTTTTCTTCCTTCAAAAGGATCCACGATTTCTCCCTCTGCATTCATAGCAATTGCATTCATAGTAAAATCCCTGCGTTTGAGGTCTTCCTTGATATTCCGAACAAAATGAACCTTATCCGGCCGACGGTGGTCGGTGTATGTTCCATCTGTCCGATAAGTGGTCACTTCAAATGATTCCTGGTGGTGTCTGACAATAACTGTACCATGCTCCAATCCCACTGGAATTACTTTTGGAAAGATTTCCTGAATTTCTGCAGGAGTAGCAGATGTTGCGATATCTACATCGTGAATGGGACGGTCTATAATATAATCACGTACACACCCGCCGACAAAGTATGCTTCGTATTGATGTTTTTCTATGATAGATATAACTTCTGCCGCCTTTTGAAATACGAATGGTAGCATATCTTTCAGTCCCTCTCTTCCGCTTCAAGAACCCGGTTGTATAAATTTTCATATTGATTCACGATTTTGTCAGACGCAAAGCAATCATGTACATGCTCTATTGCTGCTTTAGAAAACTGTTCCTGTTTTTCTGTATTAGATAGCAATTGTACAGCATAATCCGCTGCCTGCTGAACATCTCCTAACCCGACGATATACCCTGTCTCATCATGAGTTAATACTTCCGGGATGCCTCCTACATTTGTACCGATTCCAGGTACTCCACAAGCCATCGCTTCTAATAATACTAACCCGAAGCTCTCTTTTTCAGACATAAGCAGCATTAAATCAGCCATTGATAAAATATCACTGACATTATTTTGCTTCCCGAGAAATTGAACTTCTTTCTCTAATCCTAATTCATTAACATGTAATGACATATCTGAAAATTCAGGGCCGTCGCCTATTAATAACAATTTAGAAGGGATACTTTCATTAACTATTTTAAATGTATCAATGACATCCTGTACCCGTTTCACCTTTCGGAAGTTAGAAATATGAATCATGATTTTATCAGAGTCATTTATCTGATATTGATTGCGCAGCTCAGTTACTTTTCTCGGATAATATTCATTTTCATTAATGAAGTTATAAATAACATCCATTTCCTTCTTTATATCCAGCATTTCCATGGTTTGCTTCCGGAGACTTTCTGAAACTGCAGTAACTGCATCAGATTGCTCAATACCGTGGCGGATAATGGGCTTTAATGTGTTATCGATGCCCAGGATTGTAATATCCGTACCATGTAAGGTTGTAACAATTTTTACTGGGTGCTTTGCCATATCTCTCGCTAAAATGCCACAAATTGCATGTGGCATGGCATAGTGGACGTGGAGAATGTCGAGCTTCTCACGGTCTATCACCTCCGCCATTTTTGCTGCTAAAGCTAAGTCATAGGGCGGGTATTGAAATACTGGGTAATGACTTATCTCCACCTGATGATAATATACATTGACATACACTTTTTCTAAACGAAAAGGCATGCTGGAGGTAATGAAGTGTATTTCATGCCCCCTATCCGCTAATTTCTTTCCCAGTTCTGTAGCTATTACCCCGGATCCGCCAATTGTCGGATAGCATGTAATTCCTATTTTTTTCACAATTCCCCTTCTTCCTTCACAATTTCTCTCCAGTGAAAATCGCCGCGATTCAATCCATGCATAAAGATTTCCCCTCCGGCAATATTTGTCGCTAAAGGAATTTGATAAACATCACATAAACGCATTAAGGCGCTGATATCAGGCTCATGCGGCTGAGCGGTTAATGGATCGCGGAAGAAAATAACCATATCCATTTTATTTTCAGCAATCATACTGCCAATTTGCTGATCACCGCCAAGCGGCCCAGACTGAAAGCGGTGAACCGGAAGTCCTGTCGCTTCCATAATCCGGCTTCCTGTTGTACCTGTAGCAAATAATTGATGGTTTTTCAGTACATGCGCATAAGCTGTTGTGAACTGTACCATATCTTCTTTTTTCTTATCGTGTGCAATTAAAGCGACATTCATGATGTTCTCTCCCTCTATATATGTTTCTCTATAAGACGTTCTCTAAACCATAGATAAGCTCATCTAAATCCATCACCTGATAGACGCATTCTTTAATGCCGTCCATAAAAGATGCACGATTCATAGAATCATGCTGTATCGTTAATGTTTGACCAGCACCGCCAAAAACAACCTCCTGATGAGCTACCAGACCAGGAAGCCGCATACTATGGATCCGCATGCCGTCAAAATCTCCCCCGCGGACACCCTGAATTGTTTCTTCTTCATCTGGATGACCCTGCTTTTTCCGTTTTCTAACCTCCTGAATCAGCTCTGCTGTTTTCTTTGCTGTGCCGGATGGAGCATCTAATTTTTGATCATGATGCTTTTCAATAATTTCTACATCTGGGAAGTACGCAGCTGCCATTTTTGCAAATTTCATCATTAAAACAGCACCAATAGCAAAATTAGGTGCAATAATACATCCGGTTTTTTTATCTCTTGCCAATTGTTTTAGTTCCTCTAATTGTTCGTTGGTATATCCCGTTGTACCTACCACCGGACGAATCCCATGATTCAATGCCGCTTTTGTATGTTTATAACCAAATTCAGGCGTCGTTAAATCAACGAATACATCTGCCTGCTGCTCTGTAAAGCACTTTTCGATATCTGAGTATACTGGTGCATTAAAATTATCCTGGAAGCCTTCTAAATCACTTAATTTTTTCCCATCATTTTTATGATCTAAGCAAGCCGTCAATTCAAAATCGCTTACTCCATAAATCATATGAACAGCTTCTTTTCCCATTCTTCCCCTTGGTCCTGCTACGATAATTTTAATTGCCATGACTATCTTCCCCCTCTTTTCTTGTCCAGCGATTTTTATCTCTTGTTTCAAATTTTTGCATTGATTTCTCAAAGGAATCTGATAAATCAAATTCAAGTGAATTTGCTAAACAAGCTAATACAAAAATCATATCTCCGACTTCTTCTTCAACTGTATTTTCTTTTTCTGTAGCTTTCTTTGGTTTCTCACCATGATAGTGATTAATTTCTCTGGCCAATTCTCCTGTTTCCTCAGATAATCTTGCCATTAATGCAAGCGGAGAAAAGTACCCTTCCTTAAATTGAGATATGTATCGATCAACACGTTTTTGGACATCTTTTAATGTATGGTTGGTATTCTCCATTTTTAACACCTCTCTAACCTTCCTGATTACTCTTTCTCTTCTCTAATGTTAGCTAAAAGCATGGGTTTTGACAACTAATTGGTACAGTATGTGGATTGTTACTTCATTTTAAATTGTCTATAATAGATATTGGTTGAAATCAGATTGTAAATACTTGGTACTAAATAGACTTTTCAAGCTTTATTTTCAAAGTATATTTCTATCATCTGTACATAAGGAGGAATCGCAAATTGAACATTCGGGTTAAAAATATTATATTTATTTTATTAGGGGCAGCCATTTTTTCTTTTGGTCTCGTACATTTTAATATGCAGCATAACCTTGGAGAAGGAGGCTTTACAGGAATTACGCTGTTACTTTTCTTCTTATGGGATTTGGATCCTGCGATCACAAATATTGTGCTTAATATCCCAGTATTCTTTATTGGGTGGAAAATACTAGGGAGAAATGCATTTGTTTACACCATGGTAGGGACTTTATCTGTTTCCCTGTTTCTATGGATTTTTCAAATTTACCAAATTCCTATCGGGCTAGAGCATGATATGACACTTGTTGCTTTATTTGCAGGGGTATTTATCGGTGTTGGATTGGGAGTCATATTCCGTTTTGGCGGGACAACAGGCGGTGTAGACATTATAGCGCGCATTATTAATAAATATACATCCTGGAGTATTGGACGGGCTATGTTCGCATTTGACTTTCTGGTTATTATAACTTCTATTTTTACCTTTTTAAATTTAGCTCAAGGGATGTATACGCTGGTAGCAGTATTTATTGGTGCAAGGGTGATTGATTTTATCCAGGAAGGTGCATATTCTGCCAAAGGTGCTTTTATTATCTCCGATCACAGCGAAGAAATTGCGAATCAGATTATGGAGAAAATGGAACGCGGTGTAACTATTTTAAATGGTCAGGGAAGCTTCTCCAAGGAAAGAAGAAATGTTCTTTACTGCGTGGTAGCACGGAATGAAATTGTACGGATGAAGAATATTATTAACCAGACCGACCCTTCTGCCTTTGTCTCTATGACGACGGTTCACGAGGTGATGGGAGAGGGCTTCACACTGGATGAAAATAAAAAACCATTAAATGATTAACTGTATCTAGCTGATTATTCTAATATTTTTTCTGCAGCTGTTGTGTACGTCACAGCCCATTCAGAAAATGGAAGTGCATTATCCCAAGTAACCGTATTTGTTGCTTTTGCACTTCCCCAATCTAATGTTTTTTGATGAAGCATATGTACTTTTATCCGGTTTCTTATGCTGTTTTTTTCTTCTTCGTGCTGTTTATAGTATGTGTTTATAAAGTGTTTTGCAATATCCGTTTCATTATTATCTATATAGTATGTAATCATTTTAATGAAATCTGACACCGGGTCTGCAAAATACGAATTTGTAAAATCAAATACACCGCTTATTTCCCAGCCATGTTCAGACTGATATATCAAAAAGTTACCAGGCTTAAAATCACCCATAACAAAAGAAGGTGATGATATATGATTGAAGTCATCTTCAGATTCTGCCAATAAAGAGTGAACCCATTTCAAATCCTCCTCCGTTATTCTGGAGTATTTTTTAGCGTCTGTTACCCAAAACAGGATTCTCTTAAAAAGCCATTCAGAGTAAGTATTTTTAAAAGGAATAATTGTCAAAGTTTTAGGATCAAGCTCACCAAAATCATTTACTTTCCATGTATGAAAAGAAGTCAAAGCTTCGGCAATGGATTCAGCTATTTTTAATTTATCTTCAAGCTGAAGCTTTATTTGCAGAGGTTTTGAATTTAGATGCTCTCCTTTAAGACATGGCATAATAACATAATTCCAGCCGAAAATATCTTCAGAATCATCAATTATATATGGTCGGGGCACTGGTATGTTTGTTCGACTATTAACATTATCAATAAAGAATTTTTCTTCCATGAATTGACCAGAATAAAGCGGATTTCCTTTTAAAACATACTCTCCTTCTGTGGACGAAACAAACATTGTTTGCCCCATTGCTCCTTCATCTGTACTTTTTGATGAAATAAGTTTGCCTAATTTAAATTTATCTAGCACAGATTGCAGTTGTTTATCGTTGATTAATCCTAATTTATTTGAACCGAAAATTATTTCTGCAGTCATAAAAAGCATTCTCTCCCCGAAATTTTTAGTGTTTTCCATGAAAAAAGATGACCCAATTGAATCATCTTTTTTTAATTAGTCTCTATTTGCCGCAAAAATAAGAATAAAGCGGATAAGTTCAGCAACGGCTACTAATGCTGCAGCAACGTATGTCATTGCGGCGGCATTTAATACTTTTTTAGTTTCCCGCTCTTCATTGTTACGAATAATTCCAGTAGAAACCAACTGTGTCATTGCCCGGTTTGAAGCATCAAATTCAACTGGCAGTGTAACCAGCTGGAAAAGTACCGCAGCAGCGAAGAAAATAATTCCAAAAAGCAGCATATTGGTTGAACTCATAATTATACCTGCAATAATTAAAAACATCGAAATATTGGATCCGAAGTTTGCTACTGGAACCAAAGCAGTTCTAAAACGTAAGAATGCATAATCTTCCTGATCCTGAATTGCATGACCTACTTCGTGAGCTGCAACTGCAGATGATGCCATCGATCTTCCACGATAATTATTTTCAGACAGGTTAACTTGTTTCTTACGAGGATCATAATGGTCTGTTAATTCTCCTTTTACCATTCCAATCTGTACATCATGTAAACCATTGTCATCCAGAATTTTTCTGGCTACATCCGCACCGGTCATGCCCGAAGATGTTTGTTTTTTAGAGTACTTTGTATACGTGCTTTTTACTTTTCCTGATGCAATCATTGGTACAATCATTAATAATATAAAATAAATCAAATAAGCGGCCATTTATCAATTCCCCCATTACTGTATCTTAAGGTCAATTTTAGTCAGTATTTTAATTTTAGTCAACTGATTTGTCGTTTTTACGAACCGACTTATTACCTACTTGCTCTCCTTTATATTTTTTCCAACTTACATAAGATAATGTAATAATTATGCAACCGCCTACAATAATAACACCTAAAATAAATGGAGATGGTGCTAAGCTATTTTGGTAAATATCTGTTGGCGAAATAGAGGCCGCATGAATAACATTTACATGGCAAAACATCCCTAGGATTCCGATTGTCATCACTCGAAGCAGTTTCTCACCCATAGAGATCACCTCTGATCTTTTAGTGTATATTTTAAGTTTATGTCCATAGGTGAATGGGTATGACGTCCAGCTTCTTTATGGAGTAAGAAAATATAAAGTGAACTTCACTCAGCCGGGTTTTTCAACGTATAAAATGTTTCTGGCGGGACAAGGAATCGAAGTAATACTTTCAGGATAATACAGCGGCTGCAACAGGTTGTGATTGGATAGTAATCTTGTTCAGAAAAACACAAGACTTCCACAAAGGCATTTTAACCAGTGAACAGCCAATAAAGTATGGATGTCAATTAGCGGTTATTCAAATTTTGGCTTTTTCTATAAATTGTTAAATAATAAGCAAGAAGAATTGATACTACACTCAACCAGAATGTAAAATAACCAATTTCATTCATATATGTCGTTAAATTGGAATAGATAGGCATCTGTTCAAAAACATAATCGATAATATCATTATGTAATACAACAATACCTGCAACGGTTAAATGCCGCAATTTTATTTTATAATATGGTGCATAAAGCAATCCTTGAATAGCCATTCCTAAATGAGAGGCAATCAGCATATAACCTGCCGGACCGATACTCCCGGTAACAATTAGTGTTAATAAGTTCATAACAACGGCCCAAATGCCATATTTAAATAAAGAGACAATCCCTAGTGCCTCAATGTACGGAATATTTTTACCAAATATAAAAAATAATAAAAAAATAGTAAAGAACAGACTGGCGGTCGGGCTGTCCGGAACAAAAGGAATAAATATAGGCGGAGTTATTTCCAACTGCCAGCCATACCAATAATATCCGTAAATTGTGCCTAGGAAATTAATGATGAAAAGTATAATTAGAAATTTTTTATCTTGCAATATGTATGATAACATTTTTATCTCCTCAAGGTTTTCCTTCATATCGTTCTAAAGTATAGAGAAAGCACCTTTGCCTTATTGTGGTCAAAGGTGCTTCTTTTTATTCTTACTCTCCTGCTGCTTCACTGGTTTCAATGATAAAGTCTGCTAATTGTTCCAGTTCTTCATCAGTTCCTTGGAACTGATCAGCAGGCATAGCACCGATACCATTTACAGCAATGTCCATTATTTCTTCTTTTGTGTGCTCAGTTCCTACTAATGCAGGACCGGCTCCACCTTCTAATTCCCCGCCATGACAGCTTAAACAGCTGTTTTCATATGCTGCAAATCCAGGATGATCCTGGTCAACAACAGATTCACCGGGAGGAATCGGTTTATTTTGTTCAGCGCGCGTTTCCCAATCAACATGTGCTGCAGAAGTGTATGTCAACCAGATACAAGAAACTAAAGCTAAAAGCATCATGCCAACTGCAACTGGACGTTGACGCGGACGGCGTCCAGGACCGTTATCCAGGAACGGAGCAATTAACAGTGCTCCAAACGCAATTCCAGGAATAACGAGAATTCCAAGAATTATCCAATCTCCACTTGCGAATTGGTATTTTAATAATTCATACAAGAATAAGAAATACCAGTCTGGTAGAGGGATATATGCCGCATCTGTCGGATCAGCCATTCCTTCAAGCGGAGATGGGTGAGCCAACACCAGGCATAAAAATCCGACAAGGAAAACTGCCCCAGCTAACCATTCTTTTAATAAAAAGTTAGGCCAAAACGCTTCTGTTCTACCAGGATATTCAGAATAATCTTTTGGTATTTTTGATGTTTTTTCCGCTGAGATCCGGGAATCGCCAACGAATTTCATACCTTTACCCTTATGCATTAGTTGCCCTCCTTTTTATAGTGGTCCGGAAATACCTTGTCTACGGATTAAGATAAAGTGAATTGCCAATAATGCAAACAATGCTCCTGGTAAGAAGAAGACATGGATTGCAAAGAATCGTGTAAGAGTTTGTGCACCAACAATGGTAGCATCTCCGGCCAGAAGTGTTTTTAACGCTTCTCCGATAAATGGTACCTGTTCAGCAATCTCTAATCCCACCTGAGTTGCAAAGTATGCTTTGTTATCCCATGGAAGCAGATAACCTGTAAAACCAAGACCAAGCATAACAAAGAAGATAAGAACTCCCACCATCCAGTTAAGCTCACGCGGTTTTTTATATGCCCCTTGGAAAAATACCCGTAAAGTATGTAATAATAGCATTACGATAACGACACTTGCGCCCCAGTGATGCATGCCGCGTACAATTTGTGCATGTGCTACCTCAGTTTGCAGATAGTATACAGACTGCCAAGCGTTTTCAATATCCGGTACATAGTACATTGTTAAAAACATACCAGAAAGAATTTGAATTACTACAACAAAGAATGTTAATCCGCCAAAACAGTATACAAATGCTGAAAAATGGTGTGCCGGATTAACGTGCTCAGGAACCTCATGATCGGCAATATCCCGCCAAATCGGCGTAATATCAATGCGATCATCGATCCAATCATAAATCTTTTGTAACATTGTTTTTACGCCTCCTCATGTGGTCTGATATTGCCCAGGAATAGCATGCCATCCCTTTCTTCCTGCTCATAAACATCAAGCGGTTGCAAAGGCGGTGTTCCAGGAACATTTACTCCATCCTTGTAATAACGGCCGTCATGACAAGGACAATAGTATTGATCCGGATAATCATCGCTGCCTTCCCAAGAAACAACACAGCCTAAATGTTTACAAACTGGGGAAAAGGCTACAATTTCATCATTATCATTTCGATATACCCAGGCTGAGCGACTTACTTCTGATTCATACCAGCCATCTACCTGATCAACAGACCAGTCGACACGCTGCGGGTCAGAAGTAATTTCGGAAACTTCCAGACCGACATTTGCAAAGTCGCCGCCCTCATCATGCTTCAATACAGGGTCGATTGCCATCCGGACAGGCGAAATTAACAAACCGGCAGCCATAAAGCCGCCTACTCCCGTAAGTGTGTAATTCAGAAACTGTCTACGGGATACTTGCCGTTTTTCATCACTCATTTTTTTCCCCCCTCTTTTTTCAAAATAGTCACGGACATTATTAAGATTAAATCAGATTACTAGGACAATAACAATGATAGCGTAAACTATTGGTTCGGTCAATATATATCCAATGGTTAACGACAAATGTTTTGATAATGATGATAATTTCGTCATAGATTTACCAGAATGACTTAATTAACTCTACTGTCTGCAAGGTCTGGTCCCTTATTATGCCCTTCACTGCAGCAGGATCTGCGTCTTTTAAAGAAGCAGTCGGGAGCCAGATAAATTCACCTTCTAAATCGTTAGCAATTTTTCTCCAGGACGGGTCAAAGCTGATATAGAGTACTTGTTTAAAGGGTTGTTCTTTAAAATGATTCGTCCATTCATTTATTCTCTCTGCTTCTTGTAATTTTTCTGCAGATGTTATATATGTATAAATGGGTGTGAGCATTATTCTTCCCATAAGCTCTTTTTCCAATTCCCTTGCAAAAAGTGTTAATACATCATACTGGTCTGCATTTTTAGCAGAAGCCTCCAAGGCTCCAATTTGGAAAGGTGCTAACGGTACAATGATTGTATCTATGTACTCCTTCGCCTGATCATATTTCTGCAAGTCAACACTTGTCCATTTCATAAATAATCCTCCCTTAAATGAAAATCCACTTCAAATACTTTCCTATATTGTAACAATTTTTTATCTTCCCTGAAAGAACTAAATCTGATCTTATCCATTGTATTTAGAAAGGATTTGAAATTCGCATAGCTTTCAACGAAAAGTGCAAAGCACCCATTTAAAGACTTAGAAATTGCCACCAGATATTTGAGGAGGGTTCCAAGCTAACCTCTCACCATTTATACGTAGACTACAGGAGTTACGTTCTTGGGGTTTTTGATTTTGTCGTATTTTCTTTTCTAATTTTGCTATTATTGTTGCATGATACATTCACTAAAATAAGAAGCGGGCATAAATTAATTAAATAAAGGCTCTTCACCAAACCAAAATTTTAAATCAAAAAGGAAGTGTCTCTTTGAGAAATTATTATTATGTAACGGCAAATACAGCGGAAGGATTTATAAATTTACTGCCTTCTAATATAAACCATCTACAGCAAATCATTAGTTTAAATCACCCTTCCCAAACGGTAAAAACAAAAATTTTAAAAGATATAATCACGAAATATGAATCTACCTGTGAAGTAGAAGTGTTAAAAAGTGCATTAGGTGAACGCTATTTAGATGGTGTTGTTATTCGTGAAAAGAGCATCGCTATTTTAAACCGTTCCATCGTGCCAAATGATATGAGTGAGGTAACTGAACTGGATTTAATCCAATACACACAAGACACCCCAGTTAAAAATGCTGAGCTAGAGGAAAAATTCATCCATCACACAGAAAATGCATATAAACATTTGCAAACAGGGTTGCGCATACATGATGACTTGGAAGAGATCTATATTAAAGAAATGGATTTTAAAAAAGCCGATGCAATTGTCGATTCGTTTATTCAAAGCGTCTTACATGGACAACCGAAGAAAAATCGGGATGGTCACGAGTACCACCGCTTTTTTGGCACTACAACCGTGGATGGTCCTGTCAATGTCATCCCCCATATTACAGAAAAACTTTCACGTGTTTTTTATATAAAAGGGCGTGCAGGAACCGGCAAGTCAACATTTATGAAAAAAGTAGCAAGTACTTGTATTGAATATGGTTATGATACGGAAATTCATCATTGTAGTTTCGATCCCAATAGTATTGATATGGTATTAGTTCCAGCTTTGGATTTTTGTATGTTTGACAGTACTGACCCTCATGAATTTTTCCCAACTAGAGAAGGGGAAGAAATAATTGATTTATATAAAGAAGCCGTCACCCCCGGGACAGATGAAAAATTTACTGACGAAATCAACAAAGTAAATGACCATTACAAATCTTATATGAAGGAAAGTGTTATTGAGCTGAAAAAAGCTGGAGAATACCTGGAAGCTTTGGAGCAACAGTTTTCCTATACTAAACAAGAACGGAAAGAAATCAGCAATTTAATCGAGCGACAGATTCAATAAGAGCGTTCCTAACTGGGTTAAGAGCATCCCTTACATTTTTGGAAAACAAAAGCAGCCAATTAATGACTGCTTTTTTATCGAATATAGAACTTTCTCTCACTCTTTTATTACATCTACAATAGTTTTAACTTAACGGTTGTAATTTTATCAATCAGCAATAAACTTCCATAAAATACAAAAGCAATTTTTCCACTATAGGTATGAGGACAACTTTGCTTCTGTTTGCACCTGGCGGCGGCTTGCAAGTCAGCAAGTCTTCTTTAATCTAAGCAGATTCAAACCATAGTAAAGTATAGTGTCTTTCTGGAGCTGTCGTTAAGAAGCATATTAACATCTGCCTATTCAGCCATAGCTTTTTAGTGAAAAGTCCGGTTTAATAAATAATAGTTTCATTTATAAAAGCTTATGATTTATTCATAAGTTTTTCCAATTCCTTTGTCAGCTCTATAAATTTCGCTTGATCTCCTGTATCCAAAGCCTGGTCAATCTCCTCACGCAGCTGTTCCCGTTTTTGATTGACCAAGAGCCGATCCAGTAAATCAACAGTTGTCTGCTTATCATCTTTTGTCACGTAATAATCTTCTGGCAGAAATGGATTTTCTTCCAGTACAGCAGCATAATAGGCGTTTTGATTTGCCTGGTGAAAATTCAGCTGGATAAATAATGATTCCTGTTTGTTCAACCGGATATCATGAAAGGTTTTCTCTGCATCTGTAGTTACCAGATGGTTTTTGTAAAAACGAAATGGGATTTTATCTGAACAACGACTTGAAATCATTACTCCCCTTGGACAATACTTCACATCTCTTACAAAATGCACATGTTCTAAAATATCCATATGGTTCACTAAATAATTAAGTATCCATACACTTTCTCTTTTTTTCAAGCGATAATGATTTAAAAACCACTGGATGAATTTTTTCTTGTCTTTTGCAGTTACTGACGATAGCATTCCACTCTCCCCTCTCTGAAGCAGGTTATTCCGTTACATTAAATCCTGTTCTAAGCGTTCTACATGCTCACGCACATCCTCATCAATAGGCTGCTGGTCAAGATAAGCTTTCAGGATTGGAATGGCTTCTTGTACTCTTCCTTCTTCTGTCAAGAAATAGCCATACTCTTTTAAAAAGTCGCTGTCGTGTTGTAAACTAGTATATGCTTGCTGGTAACTATTTAATGCATCATCAAACGATTCTATTTCCACATTTGCCTTGGCAAGCTCCCAATCATATAGAGCATCCTCTGCGCCAGTGTTTTTAATGCTGTGAATCAATTCAATAATCTCATCAAATGCTTCTTTTTCTTTTAGTAATTCAATTAAAAATAATACTGCTTCTTTATAATCCGGTTCCAACGCAATTGCTTGTCTTACATGCTCTTCACTTTCATTATTTTTTCCTAATTGATGTGCGATATCTGCAGCGAGGAAAAAGAGTTCTTTTTGATAGGAGTCTCTTTCTAAACCTTGTTGAACAGTCTTATAAGCTTCCTCAAACATTCCCTGCTCTTTATACACGTTCGCCAGCTGCGTGTAAGCAGCATAATAGTCCTGGTCAATTTCCAAAACATGTTCCCATGCTTTCATAGCAATGTCATCACGAGCCGCTTGATGGGCAGTGATCCCGTGTCTGAACAGTTTATCAGGGTCCGGTTCTTCTTCCTCTTTGTAAAATTCGAGTGCTTTCTCGTACTCGCCGGCAGCAGCGTAGGCTTCTCCCAACCGGTCTTCAATAGAAACATGCCCTACTTCTTTTGTTTTCGTATAAACACGTTCATAGTAATTGATTGCCTTTACGTATTCACCGATAGAGAAGAATAATTCCCCTAACGCAAAATCTATAATGCTCTCTTGAGGATCGATATGCTTTGCTTCCAGCAGCTTTTGCTCAGAAACTTCAAATAACCCTTGAGCCTGATATAAATCAGCCAGCTGGATTAATGCTTGAACATAGCCCTCGTCACCCTCTGGAATTTCATTTAATATCGTAATCGCCAGCTCATCTTCTTCTGATTCAATGAAAATATCAGATAGTGTGAGCTTTAACGCAGTTTCTTCAGGATATTTTTCAATCAATTGTTCGAGAATGGTTCTTGACTCGATCAAAAATCCCCATTGCAGGTAAAGTTCAGCTATTTGAAACAAGGAATCGTCATCAGCATTTTTTTGATAATCGCTTAATAATGCCAATGCTTTTTCTGTCTCATTTTTTTCAGCTAATTCTATTGCTTGTTGAATGGTGTTCATCTAAAAGAACCCCTCTCTCTTTTGTGTTTCTTATGCTTCCAATTTATCATACAAAAAAGATAGCTACAGTTCAAATAACAAGAACTGTAGCCAAAATATATATATGTGGAGTTAAAGATATAGTCTATTTTCATTTAAAGAAATAATAATAAAACTCGTTTTTACTGCAAGATTTCTTCCAAATTGTCGAAAAAGGTCGGATAGGATATATTAATGCTATCTTTTTCATCCATTTCTACCGCTCCTTCTGATATAAGCGCTGAAATGACTCCCATCATCGCAATCCGGTGATCCATATAGGATGAAATGGAGCCGCCTGTCAGCTTTGTCGGCCCTTCTATAATCATACCGTCTTCGGTTGGTGTTATATTTGCTCCGAGTGCCTGCAGGTTTCGGCAAACCGCTTCAATACGATCTGTTTCTTTTACTTTCAGTTCTTCGGCATCCTTTATTACTGTTTTTCCATCTGCCTGTGTCGCCAGCAAAGCAAGTATTGGGATTTCATCAATAAGACGCGGGATAACATCCCCTTCTATCGTCGTACCTTTTAAAGCAGTATGTTTAATAGTCAAATCACCAATTTTTTCGCCGCCAGTGATGCGTTCATTAGAAATAGTGATTGCTGCTCCCATTTGCTCCAATACATCTAAAATGCCAGTCCTGGATTCATTTAAACCAACGTTTTTTAATGTAATAGTACTTCCAGGTACAATAGCCCCGGCAACTAAGAAGAAAGCAGCAGATGAAATATCGCCGGGGACTTCAACATCACATGCTGTCAACTTCCCTTTATTTGTAATGGTAATACCTTGATGGTTTTGTTTTAAATCAGCTCCAAAGGCTTGAAGCATAACTTCTGTATGATTTCTTGTTTCTGTATCCTCTTGTACAATAGTTTCTCCATCTGCAAGCAATCCTGCTAATAAAATAGCAGATTTCACTTGAGCACTCTTTACAGGGAGACGATAGGTGATTCCTTTTAATGCACTGCCATGAACCGTAATCGGAAGATATTTTCCTCCTTCTTCCCCTTCAATCACTGCTCCCATTTCTCTTAATGGGGCAGTAACCCGATCCATCGGACGCTTCGTAAGTGATGAATCCCCAAATATAGTTGTTTCAAATGGCAGCCCAGATAGAAGACCAAGCATTAGCCTCGTTGTTGTACCTGAATTTCCAAAATCTAATGCTTTTGCAGGCTTTTTAAGTCCTTCCAGACCATTGCCATGAACTAGTACTGAATTTCCTTCTTTTTCAATCTGTACGCCCATTTCCCGAAAAGCATCAATGGTTCTGAGACAATCCTCCCCATCAAGGAAGTTCGTTACTTTTGTAATTCCGTGTGAAATACTGCCAAAGATGATGGAGCGATGTGATATCGACTTATCTCCAGGGACAATAACTTCTCCCTCCAGCCTTGGTGAAGTATATTCAAATTGAACATGTGACACTGTCTTCCCCTCCTTGTCATTAAGATTGAATCATTGTTTCAAATCCACGCTGTTTTAATACCTTCTGACCTGCAACCTGTGCTTCTTTTGTGTAGAAGCTTAAGCGCAGTGCACCTGTAATTCCTTCCCGAACTTCAAGAATTTCGATATTTTTAATACTTAGTGACGCATTTGCCAAGATCAATGCAACCTCAGCGATAGCACCAGGCTGATCTGGTATATCAACATAAACATCATAAAACGCAGGTATCGCACCGCGTTCACCTTCATTTAGCCCATCTCTGTAATTCTTGGCACTGTTTAAGTAGGTAATGACTTCTTCTCTTTCATTATCTTCAAGCAGCTTTTTCAAGTACTCCATTTCAATAATCCAATCCGCTAGCATGGCGGACATTTTCGATTGATTGTGATAGAAAATATCCTGCCACATAACCGGGTTACTGGAAGCAATTCGAGTAATATCCCGGAACCCGCCCGCTGCAAGCTTTGGAAGAAAGGCATGTTTTTTCTCCCATTTTCTCGCCTGGTGGACAAGAGATGATGCAATCAGGTGCGGAAAGTGCGAAATAACTCCAGTCATCTCATCGTGTTCATCCGATTGCAACACAACAAAATTACTTTTCGTTGCAGATAAAACTTCTCTCAATGTAGCAACATTTTCCTCTGTTGCATTATCAAGCGGAGATAGAACATAGATGGCATTCTCAAATAAATGTGCTTTCGCTGCTTCAATCCCTTTCTTGTGGGAGCCCGCCATTGGATGTCCACCAATGAAGCGGATCGATTTATTTGTTAAATCATTAGCAGCAATAAGTACAGAACCTTTTACAGATGCTGTATCTGAGACAATGACCTCCTTGGTGAACGGAAGACTGTCAAGCTGTGAGATAAGCTGTATCGTCTCTGAAATCGGCGCCGAAATAATAATAATATCTGCTTTCAATGCCGCTTTATCAAAGTTTGGCGAAGCTTCATCAATGATACCGTGATTCAAAGCAAAATGAAGTGTACTTTCGCTTATATCAAAACCGATTATGTAATGTTCGGACTCTTTTTTGATTGCTTTAGCAATGGACCCGCCAATAAGGCCGAGTCCTGCTATTAATACCTGTTGCTTTTCCATACGTTCACCTAACCTAATTTAATTGTTCTTGATAATTTCTTAACACTGTTTCCATTACCTTCATATCTTCTGCTTTTCCAATTGTGACACGAATCGTATTTGGAATTCCTAATAATTCTCCAGGACGTACAATAAAACCGTTCTTAATTAAATAATCAAAAGCATCCATTCCACTTTTGGGTGTTTTCACAAGCAGAAAATTTGCTTCTGATTCATAATAATCCCAGCCGATAGAAGTTAAAAAAGCTTGAAACTGCTTTAAAACTTTTTTGTTTTCCTGATAAGTATGTTGAATAAAATCCTGGTCTGAAAAAGCAATAACAGCTGCCTGTTGTGCTGCAGATGTTGTATTAAACGGTCCACGGACTTTATCTAAGGTTTCCACGATTAAAGGATCTGCTATTCCATAGCCAATTCTGAGACCGGCCAGGCCGTATGCTTTTGAAAATGTACGTAAAACAATCAGATTGGGGTATTTCTTCAACAATCCCAGAGCATTTACATTCTTTTCAGGCTGTAAGAATTCAAAATATGCTTCGTCTAAAGCAACTAAAACGTCTGAAGGACATTTGCTTAAAAAGTCTTCCAGCTCTTCTTTAGAAAGGGCAGTGCCTGTCGGGTTATTAGGTGTACAAATCCAAATAATTTTTGTATTATCCTGTACAGAACCAAGCATTTTATCCAGTGGGTGACTTCCATCTTCATTAACTGGATGCTCGATAATCTCCGCACCTTCAATTAAAGCATAATGCTTATATTGCGGAAATGTAGGAGTTGCCATGATAACCTGATCCCCTACTGTAAGATAAGAGCGACAAAGCATCTGAATAATTTCTTCTGAGCCGCTCCCGAAAATAAGAGATTCCGGGCTCACATTTAATTTTTCGCTGATTAAATAGCGAAGCTCGGATGTATAGCCATCCGGGTAAATATTAAATACAGGTTCATTTGTCAGAAATAATTCCTTCACCTTATCTGAAAAACCATATGGGTTCTCATTAGAAGCTAATTTAACGATATAACCAAGCCCAAATTCCTCTTGAATATCCTTTGTCTGCTTCCCTTGTTTATATGGGCTGAGCTGTTTTAATACTTCTTTACTTCTCATTGCTTAACTATCCTTTCTTTCTAAAAATGAGCATTCAAAAAGTCCGATAAAAAGGACCCTTCGGCTAAAGTCCCAACGAAAAAGCAAGCCAACGCACTTCCGCAGAATGCGGTGGCTTCTACGTTGCCTACACGACGTGGGCGTTTTTAGTAGCAGACCCTCTTATCGATGCGTCATTTTTGTTGGTCTTTTTGAACATCCTCTAAAAGGTCTGGACGAAGCTTAACAGCCTCTCTCTGAAAAGTATGCTCCACCTCTGTCTGCTGCTTATCTGTATTAACAACCATCATAATTCGAATACATTTAGGCAGACTGCCCGGAACAGCTATTTCCTGCATACACATTACAGGAACATATT
Source organism: Oceanobacillus sp. FSL W8-0428 (assembly GCF_038004405.1). Taxonomy (NCBI): domain Bacteria; kingdom Bacillati; phylum Bacillota; class Bacilli; order Caryophanales; family Bacillaceae; genus Oceanobacillus; species Oceanobacillus sp. FSL W8-0428. The sequence goes on along the minus strand of NZ_JBBORB010000001.1, from coordinate 3,836,946 downwards.
TCCATCCGTTAATTTCACGTAATGCTTTTGCCGGAAATGCTGCATCCACATCTTTTGTTACCGAAATAAAAGCATGGGAAACGTCTTCCGGTTTAATATTATTCTTTTCAGCCATCTCCAGCACTAATGTTCTGGTATGCTCAATGATTTCACCAGCTTCATTATTTTCTACGGTTGTAGCACCTCGTACGCCTCTTGTCACAGCTTGTTCATCCTCTCTATATATGTTCTGATATAAGCCTCCACAGAGGAATCATCTAAGTTTTCGACAGTCGGCTCACCAACTTTATTTAATAATACCATTTGAATGTGGCCTGATACTGACTTTTTATCCGACTTCATACTTTTAATAAGCTTGGCAATACTCTCTTCTTCTATGTCGACAATAGGATATTTATTAACATTCATCCAATTGTACAGCTTATTAAAAGGAAGCTCCTCACCCTTCACATCTTCACTTACATGAAGCGCAAATAACATACCGTTTGCTACAGCTTCTCCATGCGTTACCTTTCCATAGCCGAGTGTAGCCTCTAATGCATGTCCCAGCGTATGGCCAAGATTTAAATATTTACGGACACCAGACTCTTTTTCATCCTCTTCCACAATATTTGCTTTTACTTTTATACCGGCCTCTAAGTGATTTTCTAATTGGTCAGAGGAGACCTGATTTAAAGAAAGAGCCAGCAATTCTTCTGACAAACGATTATCTGAAATAAGCCCTTCTTTTAAAATTTCAGCATAGCCGCTCCGGACTTCACGATAAGGTAAGGATTTCAGGGTTTCCGTATCATATAAAACAGCTGCCGGAGGATAAAAACAGCCAATTAAGTTTTTGCCTGATTCATGATTAATAGCTACTTTTCCCCCGACACTGCTGTCATGTGCCAAAATAGTTGTCGGCATTTGAATATAATCGATTCCCCGCATAAAGGTTGCTGCAACAAATCCTCCCAAATCGCCTATTACACCACCGCCTAAAGCAATGATGAGCGATTTACGATCTAAACCGCTCTCGATTGCCTTTGTTTGTAATTTATAATATTGCTCTATACTTTTAGATGCTTCTCCAGAAGGCACAATATAAGAATAGATATGCTGATCTCCAAGGCTTCCCGCGACATCCTGCAGGTATTTATTAGCTATCTCATCGTCTGTTATGATTAAGATAGAGCTGTACTTCTTGTTTAGCCACTTTTTTATATGAAACCTTAATCCAGCTTCCATCACAATGGGATAGTTACGCTGGCTGGACTGGATTGTCAGCTGTTTCATTTAGAAGCACCTGATTTCTTCTCTGTATTGGTCAATTGCCTGCTTCAATTGTGGGAAACGGTCACTTGAAAATTGTTCTGTAATGGCTTTTGCAACTTCAAAAGCGACAACATGCTCCATAACTACAGAAGCAGCAGGAACTGCACAAGCGTCAGATCTTTCTACGGTTGCTTTGAAAGGTTCTTTTGTTTCTATATCCACACTTTGTAACGGACGTTTCATCAAAGTAGGAATAGGTTTCATAACACCACGTACAACAATTGGCATTCCAGTCGTCATTCCGCCTTCAAAGCCGCCCAGGCGATTCGTTGTGCGGTAGTATCCATCCTCTTCATTCCAGGCAATTTCATCATGTACCTCACTGCCGTTTAAACGGGCAGCTTCAAATCCAATTCCAAATTCTACCCCTTTGAATGCGTTGATGCTGATTACACTTGCTGCAATCTTGCTGTCCAGCTTTCTATCATAATGGACGTACGAACCAATTCCTGCCGGCAGTCCTTCCACATAAACCTCACAGACACCTCCGATAGAATCACCAATGCTTTTTGCTTCATCAATTGCTTCAATCATTGGCTGCTCCACATTTGAATCTAATACCATTACAGGAGAATTCCCGGAAATTTCAGCACGTTCTTTCGCGGTTAAATCTGTTTTTTCTTCTGCACGGATACCGGCGATTTCTTTTACATACCCTGTCACATAAATCCCCAACTGTTCTAAAAGAGATTTAGCCACTGCACCTGCAGCTACTCTTGCACCGGTTTCCCTTGCTGAGGAACGTTCTAAAACATTCCGCATATCCCGATGACCGTATTTAAGGCCGCCATTTAAATCAGCATGTCCCGGGCGTGGTTTTGTGACCACTCTGCGCAGTTTGGCTCCTTCATCTAAAGGATCTGCACCCATAATATCGGTCCAGTGCTTAAAATCATCATTATGTATGACAAGAGAAACAGGAGATCCAAGTGTATATCCATGACGCACACCACTGGTAATATCTACTGTATCCTTTTCTATCTGCATTCTCTTCCCTCTGCCATGCCCGCCTTGTCTTCTGCGCAGGCTCTCATTAATATCCTCTGCTTTTAATTCCATCTGTGATGGCAGACCCTCAATAATTGTCGTTAATTGTTTTCCATGTGACTCTCCAGCTGTTAAGTAACGCACTACACATTCTCCTTTACCTTATGAAGCTATTAAAATTGAGTAAGTATAGCCTGCTGACATCAAAACTTTTTCACTAAAAATAACATGTCATATTTTTTTGATAATATCGAATATACTTTACTCATTTAAATAGTTGAAAGTTTTCTAATTACTATATCATATAATCATGCATTTCGGGTAGTGTAAATTTATTGTTTTCGATAAAAAAAGCTGTCTTCCAGATAAAAGCCATAGCGTTCTGCGTTAAATATCTGTTCTGTACTGCCGACAAACAAGCAGCCATCTTTAGCTAATGCCTTATTAAAATTTTGGAATATAGTATTCTTAGCTTCATCCGTAAAATAGATTAATACATTTCTGCAGACGATTAAATCGACATCCTTAGGATAAGAATCTTCTAATAAATTATGCCGTTCAAAACGAATATGCTTTCTTAAAGAGGGGCTGACCTGAAATATAGTGCCCTGCGATGTGAAATACTTCTTCTTTAAAGCAGCTGGTAATTCTTTCAAAGAGCGCTCCTGATAAATTCCTTGCTTTGCCGCCGTTAAGACTGCCTGATCAAAGTCTGTAGCACGAATCTGATAGTTTAAAGCCGGGAAGTACTCTTCTAACATCATAGCAAGACTATAAGGCTCTTCACCTGTTGAACACGCAGCACTCCATATAGATATCTTTCTTTTATTCTTTGTTAATTCAGGAATTATTTTTTTCTGTAAAACATCCCAGCGGTTAGGATTACGGTAAAATTCAGAAACATTAATCGTTAATTTTTCTGTGAATTCCTCCAGCAATGCAGAATCCTTCCGACAAGCTGCAAAATAATCTACATAGCTTGTAAATTTATGTTTATCTCTTAATGTTGTAATACGGCGTTTCATCTGTGCTTCTTTATATAAGCTTAAATTAAGCTTAAGCGATTGATGCACTTTTTGTTTCATCAAATCATAGTCGTCTCTCAATTGATTATCCTCCTCTGCTCCTACGCAAAAACCTCCGCTTTTAACGGAGGTTTTCGGCAGCGCTTTCACTTTAATAAATCCAAGCTTCAGTTTGCTTTTCGTAAGAATTTAATTCCTTCTCATCAAAAAAGAGCCCAATTTCTCTTGAAGCGCTTTCTAAAGAATCAGAACCGTGAATGATGTTTTTTCCGACATTAATACCATAGTCTCCCCGGATGGTGCCTGGAAGTGCTTCAGATGGATTTGTTTTTCCCATCATTGTACGGGCTGAGGCTACGACATTTTCACCTTCCCATACCATTGCAAATACTGGTCCGGAAGTAATGAAATCAACCAGCTCCCCAAAGAATGGGCGTTCCTTATGCTCACTATAGTGTGTTTCAGCTAAATCGGTAGATATTGTCATTAATTTAGCCCCGACTAATTTAAACCCCTTTTGCTCAAAACGTGCAACAATATCTCCAATTAAGTTACGCTGCACTCCATCTGGTTTCACCATTAAAAAAGTTGTCTCCATTAAAATCACCCTATTCCTATGTAATTATAATAAATGAAAAATGTAACCTCTAAAATAGTAACAAATTACCTGGTAAATAACAATATCTATTTTTGCTAGGAACGCCTTTTTCCGATAAATGTCGCAATATCCTGTAAGCTTTTCTTTGCTCTGGACTCCTGCAGGCCATCTAACGATTTTAATGCCTTTTGTAAATAAAGGTCGCTTACTGCATAGCTTCTCTTAATTGCATCAGTATTTTTTAAATCGGTAATCAGTTTTTGCATCGTTTTCGGTTCAATGTCCTGATTACTGTTTATCAGTGTCTTGAATTGTTCTCTTAATTCTTTATTCTCCATTGCATATAGAACAGGAAGTGTAATATTACCCTGTAATAAATCATTCCCTGCAGGTTTGCCAAGTTCTTTTGCAGTGGAAGTGAAATCAAGAATATCGTCTATAATTTGATAAGACATACCAACATTATAACCATAACGGTATAATTTATTAGCATCCTGATTACTTAGCCCGCCAACTAGTGCACCTAATTTACAGCTGCATGCAATCAATACAGCGGTCTTTCTTTTTATACGGCGAAGATAATCACGAAAGTTCTGGTTCCATTGATATTTAAATTCTATTTGTTCAATCTCTCCGACAGATACTTCTATGAGCGTTTTTGATAATAAAGTATGTATTCTTGGATCTTCTATTTTTGTTATCTCTTCCAGAGCCCTTGCAAGAATAAAATCTCCCGTATACATAGCAATTCGGTTTCCATATTGAGAAGCGGTTGTCGGTTTTCCGCGGCGGAGCTCTGCTTCATCAATCACATCATCGTGGACAAGAGTTGCCATATGAATAAGTTCTAATGTCACAGCTACTTTTTGTATCTTATCAAAATCATAATTGCCTAAATGACAAGAAAGCAAAACAAAAACAGGACGAATACGTTTCCCTCCTGCTTTCAATAATGCCGTAGAAGCGTCTCGAAGTACGGGATGTTCAGCATGAATGCTCTTCTGTAGTGTTTTTTCTATAGAGTCCATATCTTTCGTTAAAAAGCCATAAATCTTTGGTAGTTTCATGTAAGTCACCTTATTTTACTAGTAAATTCATTTTGTTTTTTAAGATTTATGTCCTATGTGCATGGCAGCGCCACCACCGGCATAAGTCTTAACATCAACAAACTTGAAGCCTGCATCAAAGAACATTTGCTTCAGCTGATCCTTATCTGGAAAATCTTTCGCAGATTCTTGTAACCAGGAATATTCCTGATAGCTTTTTGCTATAATTTTTCCTAATAATGGCATGATAAATTGAAAATAAAAATAATATAATTGCCTGTAGCCAATCAATGTAGGCTGTGACGTTTCCAGGCAAACAACCATCCCGCCCGGTTTTACAACACGATACATTTCTTTTAACACCGTCATATAATCAGGAACATTGCGTAAGCCGAATCCAATAGTTACATAATCAAATTGGTTGTCTTCAAAAGGAAGTTCCATCGCATTGCCATGTATCCATTCAATTTTATTTGACTGTTCCTGTTCTCCTTTTTCTTTCGCAATGGACAACATGTTTTCACTGAAATCAAGACCAATTACTTTCCCATCAGCACCTACTGCTTTTGCTAAGGAAATAGACCAGTCTCCTGTACCGCAACATACATCCAATGCGCTGTCTCCCGGTGAAACATGCATCCGTTTCATAACGTCATTACGCCATAGTGTATGCTGTTTAAACGAAATCACAGAATTCATCGAGTCGTAGTTTTCATATATTTTTTCAAATACATGATGGACGCGCTCTTCTTTTGATGAATAGCTCATAATTAATTACACTTCCTTTTAAAGTCTTGACGTTCTCATTTCATTTGTTTCCTGGGAATGAATAAATTGTTCCATGAACAAATTTGAACCGGATAAATCAGAAATAGCACTGTATACTGCTTTTTCATAGTTCCGGATTAATTTCCCGTCTATTAAAGGCATGGAAGTTGCTTTATTATTACGTGCTTCCCACTCTGTAAGTAATAAAGACTGTCCATAATTTGCTTCTTCTGTGTCTATTCGGCGATACATAAGCCAATTTTGAATAATCGATTCTAATTCAGGGTTATACAAATGATTTGCAACATGTACAAGCAAGGAAGCATTCAATTTCATTTTTATATTCAGCCATGTTTCAAGCGGTAATTGCTCCTCATAGTATAGAGTAACCTTCAGTTCATTTATTTCCCGAATGGCGTTCGCCAATATCTGTATAAACTGGATTTCTCCTGCTTCTGCAAGTAGTAAATAATACAATCCGCTGTAGTAATCTCCCGAAAGAACCTGAAGCTGTTTTTTCACCATTTCACTTTCTGTATCAGCCTTTTGCTTAATTGGAACAAAATCATGTGTATCCAGGGCAATTTGAACAAGCATTGTTGAAATAATATACTTTTCACGCTGTACAGGAGTTAACGAGCTATGCTGTTCAACGAGAAATAGTAATAATTTCCACTTTTCTTCATCGATAACTGGATAACGTATATGCTTATAAATGTATGAATCATACAATTTATTTTCCAGTATTTTTCTATAACCTTTATCTGTTGTCAAAAATGTAGTCAACACTATCACCCGGATCCTTTCAGCCTTTCCATTGCTCTAGTTATTATAGCACATTTTACATTTTATAAAAACGAAAGAATTCATTCTGCTACGGGCCTGTCCAAAAAAATATAAAAAACCTTATCTCAAGACAATTATATCTTTAGGGCCCAGAAACAGTATGCTTTGTAAGAGTGGATATTTCAAGCATTTTGGCAAGGTGATAAATGGAATAATCTTTAAGTATGTATTCAAAAAAGAGTTAATGGTTTTCAGCAGGAAGAGTCATCGCTGCCCCAGAAAAAACACTAGGATTTCCGTGGTCTGGAGATCAGTCTTCTTGATGTGAGAAGTTCTGCGCAGCAGAAATTCCTTTATATTCTTCTTCAGATACGGTATTATCTGAGAAACACATCAACGAAACAGCTTGCCGCTCATCATTTAGGTCTTTTTGAACGTCCTCTATAACAATGACTGTCAATCTATCAAAGAGAATAAATAACGGGACAGAGAACCATGGGTGGGGCTCCGCTTATTCACCCCAATATTTTCTCTTAAGATGAAACAATTTTTGATGAGGTATTAGTCACTCTATAAAGCACTCGGGGAAGAAAGTTTCGTTTTATTAATTTTCCATTTCTCCATGACTTGTCTGGATAAGTGCTTTGCCGCGAACTTTAATAGCAGAAGTATGTTCTGTAAATTGAGCAATCATAATTTCACCTTCATCCAGTTTTTCAGAGTGATGGAACTTTGTGTTACTCCCGCGAGTCAGTCCGATAACATGTACTCCATCTTCTAATGCTTTAATAACAAAATAATCTGCTTTGAAATTTTGATCGTTCATCAATTACCCCTCCTGTATATGTAAATCTCTATTTAAATTAAAATAAATATATTTTTATTCATAAATAAAGGAGAGGAGCACGTTCAAGAACGTGCTCCTCTCTTTTGTACACTCCGGATATGTAAAATATTATTTTACACTATCCTTAAGAGCTTTACCTGGTTTGAAAGCAGGAACTTTGCTTGCAGGAATTTCGATTTCTTCTCCTGTTTGTGGATTGCGTCCTTTACGTGCAGAACGTTCACGAACTTCAAAGTTACCAAAACCGATTAATTGTACTTTTTCACCATTTTTTAGTGAATCCATGACTGCTTCAAATACTGCATCCACAGCTTTTGTTGCGTCCTTTTTAGAAAGATCGCTTTTTTCAGCCACAGCATTTACTAAATCTGTTTTATTCATGACATTCACCTCCTCCCAGGATGTTCATTAGACAAATAGACTAGTTAGTGTGTCTATTCATGGTCTGTTTCATTAAAGTCACCCTAATATGTGATGACAAGGCTTATAATAAACGAGTTTGAGATAAAATTCAACAAAAACTATCGATTTTTCTAGAATTTATTGAGATTTTACATAAAATTTCCTTTTTCTTAAGAGAAATAGGCTAAACTCTTACTAAACAAGCATTGTCATCTTTCCATAAATCTATACGGTGTTTACAAGATTTTTTTGCCGTTCGCAGTAAAAAAATTTTTTAGTGCGAAGAAAGTATAAAAGAGCGGCTAAAGATAGACGCCATGATAATTTCTTAGAATGGGAAATCACAATGACCAAAAAATGCACCCTCTCCTCCAAGAAAATACTTTTCATGGAGGAGAAGGAAACACATATGTCAGGTTGGTGTTGCGACATGGTGTCACGAGCTTAACCAAATATCCTTTTTGAGACCGGGATGGGGCAGGGACTGCGATTACCCGCCCTGTCAAAAAACGTTGGAGTGGATATCTCTCAGGCAGTAACCTCATGTTTTTAATACCAGATGTTTTTCTTCACAAAAAAATAAGCAGCTATAGATTTAGCTGCTTAAAGTATAATGGCGATTAAACCGCCTGAACCTTCGTTGATGATTCTTTCTAATGTATCTTTTAATTTATATCTTGCGTTTTCCGGCATGAGAGAAATTTTGGCCTGAATTCCCTCTCTGACAATAGAGCTGAGCGATCTTCCGAAAATATCGGACTCCCAGATAGATAACGGGTCTTCTTCAAAATCCTGCATCAGATAGCGAACCAATTCTTCACTTTGCTTCTCTGTCCCAATAATTGGGGAGAATTCAGATTCTACTTCGACACGGATCATATGAATAGATGGTGCGACCGCTTTTAACCGGACACCAAACCTTGATCCCTGACGGATGATTTCCGGCTCATCCAGCTGCATGTCTTCCAAAGTTGGTGCTGCAATTCCATAGCCGGTTTGTTTTACCATTTGCAATGCTCCTGAAACCTGATCGTATTCTCTTTTGGCATAGGCAAAGTCCTGCATCAGCTCTAATAAATGATCCTTGCCCCGAATTTCTTCGCCTACAATTTCTTTTAACACATGATCATATAGTTGATCAGGTGCATGTAAATCAATTTCAGCGATGCCCTCGCCCATTTCCATCCCTGCTAAGTTCGCACCTTCAATATATTCAAAATCCCTGAAATGACCGACGATATGATCTACATCTCGCAAGCGTTTTATATCCTTAACAGTATCTTGAATTGCTTCTTGATAATTTTGACGAAGCCAATGATCTTCTTTTAAAACCATCACCCAGCTGGGCAGATTCACATTTACTTCGAGTACTGGAAACTCGAATAACGCTTCACGCAGCACGCTGTAAACATCATGCTCTGTCATTGTTTCTACACTCATCGCTAAAACAGGAATATCATGCTGCTCCGATAGTTCTTCCCGAAGCAAGGAAGTTCTTTGGCTATGCGGATCTGTTGAATTAATAACCATAATAAATGGCTTACCAACTTCTTTTAACTCTTCAATAACCCTTGTCTCTGCTTCAATGTAATCTTCTCTGCCTATTTCTCCGATCGTGCCGTCTGTGGTCACTACAACACCAATCGTGGAATGCTCCTGAATTACTTTACGGGTTCCGATTTCTGCCGCATCATGAAATGGGATAGGATCCTCATACCATGGCGTATGAATCATACGCGGGCCATTCTCATCCTCAAACCCTTTTGCACCTTCTACAGCATAGCCTACACAGTCAACGAGGCGGACATTCACCTCTAATCCATCCTCTACATTAACTTGAACAGCCTGATTAGGAACAAACTTCGGTTCTGTCGTCATAATGGTTTTGCCGGCAGCACTCTGTGGTAATTCATCATGCGCTCTGGCTCTTTCACTTTCACTTTCAATATTAGGAAGTACAACTAACTCCATGAATTTCTTAATAAAGGTGGACTTTCCTGTACGGACTGCTCCGACGATTCCAAGATATATGTCGCCATTTGTACGTTTCGATATATCCTTAAAAATATCTGTTTTTTCCAAAAGATCCCCTCCCGATCTCCGTACTTTGATATACATCACCCGTAATAGTTGGACACTAACAGTCTATGACGTTGTCCTATTAGTTTATGACTAAGTTTCACATATTTTTATCACACGTCCATCAGACTTAGATGAAGTAATGTAAAGTTTCATTTTCTAAAAGCCCCTAAAAAGTCAGAGGATTTATTTAGAAAAGTTGCACTTTAAAACAAACTTTATATCTCATGTATATGAGGAAGGCTTCTTTTTATTCTATTTTTGGATATAACTTTTTTAACTGCAAAAAATAAATATTTTAAGAGAACAAGAAATAGGGAGCGTTTTATTTACCAGCTCTCCGGTTTTATTGATTGCAGCTTGACGTGACTATTTTTTACAAATAGTTACCCACAAGCAAATAATCTTATAATTTCCTGAAAATAAAAAAACCACACAGCCTTATAATAAACTGTATGGCTTTTCTATTTACTCTTCTTCCATAAATACAGCTTGTCCGTCTTTTACCGTATATGGCTGTGAATATGCAGGTACAAACGGAGAGTTCTCTACTAAAAGATAGCGGATGTCATCTCCCTCTTTATAATTGTGATCATTCTCTTCCAACGCCTGATTCAGGTCATAAGAATAATCAATATATAAATTTCCGTTTAAATCCATAATAATCGGTAAATCAGCTTGAGAAAAGGGACTTTTCACAGTCGGCGCTTTCTCTAAGCCGAGCTTTTCATAATCGACTGTATATAGCTGATCTGTTATTTTTTCTCCATAAGCCGGATAAGTATGCTCTTGTCTGAAAACATCTAATCGGACATTAACACTCCGAATCTGCTCTGTCGTTTGCAAATCAATAAGCCGGACAAGCAGATCTTCTTCCGGATCAACAATTGTATACTGATATACGCCGCCCTGCTCAAAGGAATTTCCAGGTATTTCAGATAGATAACCTTTTTCCAGCATCTGTTTAAAATCGATCAAATACTTCTCAAAAATATGTGTATCACTGTCTTTTGTTTGAATCGGAACTAAGCCGCCTTCTTCTTCTCTGTAAGTCTCAACTGCCTGCTGCACAATAGCTAACTGTTCTTCATTTGGAATCTGGTTTTCTGACCGTTCACTTTGAGGATACATGCAGCCGCTTAAAAGTAGAAAAATGAAAGACATCGCAAATAAATATGTATATTTCATAATGAGACTCCTTTTCCTATCTTGTTGGTCCACTAAATGTAACGTATAAAATAATCAAAGCTCCGCTTATGAGACATAAATAAGCTAAAAATGTAATAATACCACTAAACCAGCCTCGCAGCTTCGTTCTGCTCCATACAATCAAGCCCATAGCTAAGATTAATAAAAACATCCCGACAAAGGATATATACATCATTAACATGGATATTGACAAAACCTTCACCCCTATTTCACTCAAAATACATTTCAACAGGTGTTATTATAACATAACTCATGATTTATGTGCCTTCTGATAACTGACGAAACGTTGAACATTGAAAACCGTTACCAGAGCGGCCATACATATGCTTTAAAGAGCTTTTTTTGTGTACATGTAAAAACCTATGGCAAAGGGGGCATCTTCACCATAGGTTGACTAAATAAAATCCTCAGCAACTCTATTCCTTGAATGCTGGTGCGATTTATCTTATGCATTATCTTGTAACTCTGTATCCTCAATTGCCTATAAAATGCTATTTTTTAAACATATTATTTAGAGTATTGACATCTCCAGGCATTTTATTTTTGATAATGGATTGTACAATTTTATCTTCTTTTTCCTTCGAAAGGGGTTTGTTAGCCATCTGCGCGAGCTGCTGTACGAGATTGCGAACGGTTTTTTCATCAGAAAAATTTGCATTTTTTACTGAATCAGCTACTTTATAGACTTCCTCAGGACGGATATTAGTGTTCTTTTGGATCTTATCAAACATACCTTTTTGAAAATTATTCACATCATTTCCTCCTTGCAGTTCATTCGTCACATTATATGCAAGAAGTGAATTTATGTGTTATTTATCCGAGTAACGCTCCTTTAAGACACCACTGATATCATCTATTTCCTGACGTTTATTCCGGTTCATTAATTCATCTACAACATCTTTTGGATCCTTATCTTCAAAAATTATTTGATAAATCCCTTGCGTAATCGGCATTTCGACACCTTGTTCTTTTGCAAATTGATGTGCTGCTTGAACTGTCCGGACACCTTCTACAACCATTCCCATTTCCTCTAAAACTTGATCCAAGTTGTTTCCTTTTCCTAACAGGTTTCCAGCTCTCCAGTTTCTGCTATGAACGCTTGTACAGGTAACAATTAAATCACCTACACCAGATAACCCAAGGAAACTTAAAGGATTTGCACCCAGCGAAGTGCCGAGACGGGCGATTTCTGCTAATCCACGTGTAATCAGTGCTGCCTTCGCATTATCTCCATAGCCGAGACCATCTGAGATACCGGCTCCCAAGGCAATGATGTTTTTTAGAGCTCCGCCTACTTCGATTCCCAGAATATCATCACTTGTATAAACGCGTAAATTTTCACTGTTAAATAAATCCTGGGCCTGGCGTGCTCTATCCAGGTTGACAGCTGATACAGCCACTGTGGTCGGGTGACGCAGTGCTACTTCTTCAGCATGACTCGGCCCGGATAACACAACAATATTCTCATAAGGGAAATCTGGCATCTCTTCAGACATCATTTCCGATACACGTTTTAACGTACCAGGCTCGATTCCTTTTGTAGCGTGAATAATCTGCGTACTTGAAGAGATATAATTTTTCAGCTGCTGACAAACCTCGCGAATTGCCTTTGTTGGCACAACGACAATAATTGCCTCAGCATCTTTAACAGCTTCTTCCATGTTATAAAATGCTGTAATGGTATCAGGAATTTCTACGTCCAGATATTTTTCATTTCGATGTGTTTGATTCATTTCATCTGCATGCTCTTTCCGATGTGCCCACAATCGCACTTTATGTCCATTATCAGCTAAAACAATTGCAAGTGCTGTTCCCCAGCTCCCTGCGCCAAGTACTGCAATTTTACTCATATCATATCTCCCCCTTATTGTCTTCGGCGTGCAAATAATTTTATTGGAGTTCCTGTAAAATCAAAAGCATCTCTAATTTTATTTTCTAAAAATCTTTCATAAGAGAAATGCATTAGTTCAGGATCATTTACAAAAACTACAAAACCAGGTGGTTTAACAGCTACCTGTGTAGCATATAACACTTTCAGTCTTCTTCCTTTAAGCGTTGGTGTCGGATTCATCGCGATAGCATCCATAATTACATCATTAAGGACATTTGTCTGGATACGCTTCGCATGACTTTCACTTGCTAATTGAACCATTGGGATTAACGTATGAAGCCGTTTTTTTGTTTTTGCGGACAAAAATACAATTGGTGCGTAATCTAAATATTGAAAATGTGCCCGAATTTTTGTTTCGAAATCTTTCATAGCTTTTTCATCGCTGTCAACTGTATCCCATTTATTCACAACGATAACGATTGCGCGCCCTGCTTCATGTGCATACCCGGCAATCTTCTTATCCTGCTCTCTGATGCCTGTTTCTGCATCAATCAATACTAAGACCACATCAGAGCGTTCAATTGCCCGTAATGCCCTCAAAACGCTATATTTCTCTGTACTTTCATAAACTTTACCGCGCTTACGCATACCAGCTGTATCAATAATTACAAAATCCTGATCATCTTTGCGTAATTTTGTATCAATAGCATCTCTTGTTGTGCCCTCTATTTCACTTACGATAACACGGTTTTCATTTAATAACGCATTTACCAGTGATGACTTTCCTACGTTTGGACGGCCTATTAAGCTGAAGTAAATTGTATCATCATCTTTTTCATCCTCTTCATTGCTCGGAAAATGATTTACAACCTCATCAAGCATATCCCCGAGCCCAAGACCATGTGTACCGGAAATAGGAAACGGCTGTCCAAAGCCTAGAGCATAAAATTCATAAATCATTTCATGCATATCCGGGTTGTCCATTTTATTAATGGCTAATACAACAGGTTTATTTGATTTGAATAAAAGCTTCGCAACCTCTTCATCAGCTGCTGTAATGCCTTCTCTGCCGTTAAGCATAAAAATAATGACATCTGCTTCATCAATAGCAATTTCGGCCTGCTGTCTCATTTGATTTAATAATGGCTCATCAACCATTTCAATACCGCCAGTATCTATTATGTTAAATGTTTGATTTAACCATTCGGCTTTAGAATAAATACGATCGCGGGTAACACCAGGTGTATCTTCCACAATGGAAATTCTTTCTCCAACTAATCGATTAAAGATAGTTGATTTACCAACATTTGGTCTCCCAACAATCGCTACTACAGATTTCCTCACGTAAGGAACATCCTCTCTTTTTCAAAATTCCTTCTAAATAGTGTGTGTTCAAAAAGTTCGATAAATAGGACCAGTCGGCTAAGGTCGCAACGTCCTGGGGTTGCGATTACTCACCCCATCGAAAAGAGTTGTTGCAACGCCGACACTAGCACGTCCTGTGCGTTGAAAGTTCAAGGCGGTGCCGATTTGAGGAACGGACATCCACAGGATGTGGTGACTTCTGTGTTGTCCACAGGACGTGGATGTTCTTAACAGAAGTTTTCCTCTATGCTTTAACATACGTGAGTACCGGAAAAGCAAACCAACGAAGAAATTCGCCGTATCATTTTTATTGGACTTTTTGAACATCCTCTAATATATCAGCAGGTTATACAATGCAGCATACTCTCTAACTGCATCTCAGTCTTTATTCTAGCAAAAGTAGGGAAGTTCCACAACGAAATTTATCACATTGTAACTGACTGGGACTAGGACTGCGATTACTAGCCCCACCGAAAATCATTGCGATTACTCGTCCCATCGAAGGGCTTTTGTAAGACTCCCGCTTCAAGAATAGAGAAAAATTGAAATTTCTAAGTAGGAGTCGGAGCACAGTAACAGCCAGTTTCAACAATCATTTTAAAAATCTTCTCATAGTTATTTTTGTAGTTAGTGTTTTACAATAATATAGACTTCGTCACTTAAGCGATGGGCGATACCATCCATAATTGCTTCCAGGTTCGTTGAAAATAATTGAAGCTCTTCATTCGACGTGCAGATAAAAATAGGAGCTCCTCCCCCGACTTGCTCTTCTTTTGTAGTTATAATAGCTAAAATTGCTTTTTCGACAATCATTTACTTTTTACCCCCTTTTAGAAATGTAGCTTCGGAAGGCATTTTAATTGCATTTTCTAATACAGGAACGGATCCGATTACTTTTTTTGCCAGTTCTGGATCGCGGACAAGCGGCAAAATAAAAACTCCCAGTCTGCCATCATCTAAATCACGTTTTATCAAAGGTGTTAATGCAGGTGTGCCTGAATCTTTATAAACACCTAATGTAGCAGAAGCATCATGTAAAATAGCCTGTTGCTGGCCCAGGTTACTTATCGTAGTGATAACATTTATGTTTTTTGGTTTTAGAATAAAACCCATTCCATACTTTAAAATTTCTTCCTGTCTCTCTTCTATCCCGATATTCATAATATAAATATTATCGACATACAGACCAGCTTCATCGAAGGAGATATCCGATTCCTCGATTTCGACAATGTCCCTTAATGCAGATCCGCTCATAAAGCTAAGCGCTGCAACAATTGTTAATACACCAACAACAGTAGAAGGAAACCATCCCCATGTAATGTAAGCAAGTGTTGTTAAAAAGGCTGCAAACATGACAAGGTAATTTCTTCCTTCAAAGGAAATGGCAATCCCTTCAATGTACGTGCTTCCTCTCGGTACCAATTCAAATTGATCAAGCTCCGTCAGCGTATTTCTTTCCATATTTCGTACGTCTCTAAATTGTGTTGCCGCTACTGTCAGGAAGGTTACTGCTGTAAATTCCATTTCCAGTAAAGCAGGAATAGCCAATGCTCCAAGTGATGCAGCAATAAACCCTAATGATAAGTGAATAATCCTGCCATGCAAATAAGTGGGATACTGTCTATAATCACTTCGTAATGTGATTAATCTGGCCAGTGTCCCTGCAACAACTCCAAATAAAATTGCCTGTAAGTAAGATTCAATTCCCATACAAACCACCTCTTTTTCTTAAGTGTTAGTATGGCTTTGTTTCAATGGATTATTAAAAAAATCAACAGAAAAAAGCTGTACATAGGCATGTACAGCTTTTTTCATTTCAATTATTGTTTATATTTATCCAGTTGATCACCGATCACATCACCAAGCTGGAAGCCTGGCTGATCATCAGATTTTTCATATTGCTTGTATTCCTTTTCCTCTTGTTCCTGCTCCAGCTCTTTAATGCTTAGAGAGATGCGCTGCTCTTCTTCATTGACATCCAATACCTTAACAGCAACAGTCTGTCCAATTTCAAGCACTTCCTGTGGCGTGCCGATATGGCGGTTAGCAATTTGAGAAATATGAACAAGACCTTCAACTCCTGGGAGCAGTTCAACAAATGCTCCGAAGCTGACTAATCTCTTTACAACACCTTCTACCGTTGAACCCGGCTTAATTTTTTCACTTACTTCAGCCCAAGGTCCCGGCAGTGTATTTTTATGAGATAAAGAGATACGCTCACTATCTAAATCTACAGAAATAACTTCTACTTTAATTTTATCTCCTTCAGAAACAACATCTGAAGCCTTTTCAACATGTTCATGTGCTAATTGTGAGATATGGACAAGTCCATCGACTCCTCCTAGATCAACAAATACACCGAAATTTGTAATCCGTTGTACGACCCCTTCAATTACATCACCGGGGTTTAATGATTGCAAAACTTTTTCTTTTCGATCTTTTTCCTCATCTTCTACAATAGCCCGATGAGATAAAATGACACGATTCTGTGTCCGGTCAATATCAGTAATTCTTACTTTTAGTGTACGATCCAGATAATCGCTGAAATCTTCCACATAATATGTTTCAACTAATGACGCCGGAATAAAACCTCTTACTCCTACATCAACAACAAGTCCACCTTTAACAACCTCTTTTACTGTTGTCTCAAAAGCTTCTCCTTGCTCATATTTTCTTTCCAATTCTTCCCATGACTGTTCTGCATCTACAGCTTTTTTCGATAACACAACTTCATCATCATCAATCTTCTTTACCTTTAAAGTGACCTCTTCCCCCTCTGATAACACATCAGTTGTGGCTTCTACATGAAGTGTGGAAAGTTCACTTATCGGCAAAATTCCTTCTGTTTTATATCCGATATCAACAAGAACTTGTTTTTCTTCTAATTTTACAACTGTCCCCGTCACTGTTGCACCAACTTCTAATACATGAAGGTCTTTATTTTCTTCACTCATATCCTTAGCCTCCTAGTTACAGTTCACCTATTCAAACAATCGAATAGAAAAAAGATTATTCATTTACTCTACTTATAACTTCTAATAATTAGTTTTATTTGTCAAGTAAAGTCAATTAATTTTTATGAATTTCGTATAAATTTCTGATTTCTTCCATAATTCCCTCTGACATCTCTTTTGCAGAAGCTTTATTTTTTCGAAATGATTCTACATCCATCGGTTTTCCATAAATAACCTTCGTACGACGAAATAATTTATATTCACTGATTATAACACAAGGAACGACCTCTGCTTGAGATCTGAGAGCAAAAAAGCCAACTCCCGGCAAGGGGTTTCCCGGCTTGCCATCCTTACTTCTTGTCCCCTCTGGAAATAAACCCAGTGTTTCTCCCTCTTCTAAAATCTTCAATCCTCCTCTTAGAGCATTTCGGTCAGCCAATCCTCTTTTGACTGGAAAAGCATGCACTCTTCTTAATAGCCCGCCTAAGAATTTCCCATTAAAAAGCTCTTCCTTCGCCATAAAATGGATTGTTCTTGATGCTGTTGTTCCTACCACAGGAGGATCAAGGTTAGAAGTATGATTGGTACAAATAATGACCGGTCCTTTTTTTGGTATATGATGCTTTCCTGTCACTTTAATCCGGTACATCGGATAAAAAAGAATAGTAAAAATAAATTTTGCAAAATTGTACAGCATGGAGATACACCTCCTGGTTCTTGACACACTCTCTTCAGCAAATGGAAATAACAAGTATCTCAGCCAATGAAAACGCAGCTTAATTATTTACATATTGACTTAGCGAATACCAAGTTTTTTAATAAACGGCTGGCATATTTCGAGAATTTTTTCAGTAACATCATCAATGGAGAGGGAAGTAGTATCCAGTTCAATGGCATCCTCTGCTTTTACCAATGGAGATACTTCGCGAGTGGAGTCAAGATCGTCCCGTCTCTCTATTTCTTTTTCCAGCGTATGTAAGTCAGCGGGGATGCCCTTTTGTTTATTTTCCTCAAAGCGGCGTTTTGCCCGTTCAGATACAGAAGCAATCAGAAATATTTTTACATCAGCATCAGGTAATACCTGAGAACCTATATCACGTCCATCCATCACAACGCTGTGGTCCTTTGCAAGGTCCTGCTGGGCTGACACCATATTTTTCCGTACTGCAGAATGCTTTGCAATTGCGGAAACAGATGCAGTAACATCTGGATACCGAATTGCTTCAGTTACATCCCTGTCATCAATCAATACATGCTGACCATCTTCCTGTTGAACAAGCCGAATATCAATCTTATTTAAAATTTCCATTACTGCCTTTTCATCTTCAGGATCAATATCCTCTTGAAGCACTTGAAAAGTAAGTGCTCTATACATCGCTCCTGTATCAATATAAATAATCCCTAATCTTTTTGCAATCTGCTTTGCAACGGTACTCTTTCCAGCTGCTGCCGGTCCGTCGATTGCAATTGAAATACTATCCATTATTTTCACTCCTGCCATTAAAAAGCCTGACTTTTGCCAAGCAAGTTCTATACAATATAATCATAACATATTCCGAATTTATTTATCACGTTGCAAATGCTACTAATGCAAATTGCCTTCGAAAATCAGATGCTAATCTTTTTTCGAAGGCAGCTTTTTTTATTTATTACGTTGGGACTTCATTTTTATTTTAAATAACAGAATTGTAATTAATCTCGGCATCTGTCATTTTTTCAATTTTTTCTTCAGCGCCAGTTTCTGCGTTAATAAATATTCGGTAAGTTGCATCATCTCGTGTTCCCAAGAATTCATAAGTCAGAATTTCTTCTCCTTGGCTATCATCAATAATCGCGAGATGATTTTCTTGAATAGTTACATTTTGATTTACTGCATCACGAGCTTCTTCTTCAGAAATAGCAGGATCTGGGATGTCGCGTTCAACATGATTTTTAAAGTAATTGTTTGCTGTCAATCCTGTAATATCTCCATTATCTAAAGCTACTTTTACCTCTACAGCATCAGAGAAAACCCGGACACCATCATCTTCATATACGAAGGAGTAAATGCCAACCTTATCATATTCACTGCTTTGGAAAAGCTGCATTTCATCAAATCCAAGCTCTGAAAGATAATCAGATGCAATTTCAAATCCTTCATTCAAACTTAATTGTTTCCCGCCTGTTTCTCTGGAAATTAATAAATTAAGTGGATGACCGCCCTTCACTGTTAAATCTGCATAGCCCCGTTCCCCGTTCTCATCATAGGAGACACTGTACATAGGTGTTAATGCACCATCGCCCGATTTTGTAACCGTCCAATCGGCTCCATCTTCCTTGCCAAAAATCTTTTCAGCTTTCTTCACTGCTTCTTCTTCCGTTAGCTCGTTACCAGTTACATTTTTATAAGGATGTTCTTCTGTTTCAGTACTGGTGGTACTTTCTTCAGGAGTCTCCTCCGTAGAGGTGTTAAAAGAGTCTTCTACTGTTTGGAAGCTATTAACCATATCATTATCTTTTTCACCATCTGTATTTAATAAAGCCTGTTCTACATCCATCCATTTTGTTCCGTTGCTTAAGGAAAGATGCTGTGCTTCCCTAAGCTCATCTCTTATTTCTCCAGATTGTTTATAAAATTTTTCCAATTGTTCTGTTTCTTCATCTGTTAAAGGATCGTCATCCAAATTACGAATAGCAGTCTGGTACGTGAAATCTCCTAATTCTGATAGAAATTCTTCCGTTTTATGAATTGGCAGCAGGCCCATTGGCAGCTGCCCTGTATTTGCATGAGCATTTGAACTGATTCGCCAAATATCAACGAACTGTGGCGATAATTTGTCTGGTGAATTCATTGCTAATGAGGTTCCTATTTGATCATTTAACACATCCATATTGTATGTCAGTTCATGGAAGGACCTTTGATATTCATTCTCGGCTTGAACATATAAATCATTTTTTTGTTTATTTGAATGGTAGCCCCAAATAGATACAGAAATAAGAGCTACTGTCAACAATGTAATTGTAATCCAACGATACATTCATTTTCACACCTTTCTAACTGCAGAATATATGCTTTCCAATTGTTTTAATCTGTGGCCGTGTCCAAATCCAGCCTGAAGTTGCTGTATCCGGGTTAAAATAATACAGTGCATTTCCTGAAGGGTCCCAGCCGTTAATAGCATCGAGCACAGCTTCTCTCGCCTGCTCATTCGGCTCAAGCCATATTTGTCCATCTGCAACTGCTGTAAATGCTCTCGGCTCAAAAATAACGCCAGATACCGTATCCGGGAATAATGGGCTGTTTACCCGATTCAGAATCACAGCTGCTACAGCTACCTGACCTTCATAAGGTTCTCCTCTGGCTTCCCCATACACTGCATTGGCCATCAGCTGAATATCATTATTAGAATATCCTTGCGGGACATTCGTGGAGTTGACAGGAGTACTTTCCGCGCCCCCATTATTTCCTCCTGATGGAGCAGAGCCTGTGCCATACATTTCCTGCTTTACTTTTTCTTTATCATAGTTTGTTGCCTTCGTAAGCTTATCTTTTGTTGTCTGCCCGGCGAGACCATCGATTTCCATTCCAAATTCATATTGAAAATTCCTTAAAGCCCAATATGTCCCCCAGCCAAATACACCATCAATTTTGCCATTATAAAAACCAATATGCTTTAATCTGGCTTGTAATTCAATAACGTCCTCTCCAACAGCCCCTTGTTGAATTATTTGATCACTAAATGCATTTGTCTGTTCCGGCTTAGCGAAAATAAATGCAGATAGGAATACAAAGAGTGTTAAGCTATAAATCATAGGTCTGTGAACTCTGTTCATATTTATGCCTCCATTTTCTTCTCTTAAGCTTTTTCATCAAATTAACTGCCCTCCTATAATTTTTTTAGAAAGCAGCTCAAAGAAAGTATAGCCAAAGAGAAATTTTAATCACGGATAACCGTCCATAAATCTCCGCCCTAACAACCTATCAGCACTTTTGGTTGGAAGACTGCCTGCAAATGTTTCTGGTGGGCGAGTAATCGCTGTCCCAGTCCCAGCCTCAGTCTCACATATTGGTCATACAAGCAATTTTACAGGTTATAAAAACTTGTATTTTTAGTTTAGGCAGAAGATCAGGTAAGCTGATTTCCTGATTCACTCAACTCGCATTCCATGAGAGAAATCTCAAAGAATGAAGTTTCGTTTTATCTAAGCCTATTTTTTGTGCAATTCTTCTTTTTATTCATAAACATTTAAAATCAACCAGATTACTGATAGATAATAATTATTTCCGAACAATAAAAAAGCTGACGAACCGGCTCGTCAGCTTTTTTATCTATTTGTTTATTTTATAAACTTGTCAGGCAAAAAACGGATATCATAAGTTCTGGCGTGTTTTAACCGGTAAATTGCAAAAACCCATACACCAGCTAAAAAAATCGATAAGATAATAATAAATTGATTCAATCCGAGAAGTATGTAATTGTATATACCATGTAATAAAAATGGCAGCAAAAATGCGATGGTTAAGTATCTGCGTTTGTATTTTGAATTCATTTTTGCCTTGCCTAAATAGTACCCCATAATAATCCCAAATAGCGCATGGGACGAGACAGGATACAGTGCACGCATCCATGCAAATTCAATTCCATTTGATAATAAATAGAATACATTTTCCAGTGAAGCAAACCCCAGGCTTATTGCACTGGCATATACTATTCCATCGTAGTGGTTATCGAATTCTTCATGCTGATAAATCAAAAACATAAACATAAACCACTTAAAAAATTCTTCCATAAAAGCACTAAACAGGAATGCTTCAATAATATTCGGAATATTATCCAGCTCAGCATGAATCCCATATTGAATAAACATAATCGGTAACACAATTAAAGCTCCTGCCACAAACATGCGGGCTATGAGCCAAATCGGTTCCGTGATGCGGTCACGTAAATAAATAAAAGTCATAAAAGCTACAGCAGGGGCGATACCAGCAGATAGAGCAGCTATCATTAATTCTTACTCCTCTTCTCTATTCGATTAAAAATTACATGTCAAATAAATATTCCAATTCCATGTTGCTTGCCAGACCGACAAGAAGCTTTATCCTTGCCTTTTTGCTATCATAATCTTTTCCCAGGAGGACACCATTCTCCATTAAATCAAAAGTGCTTCCTTCATAATCATATGTAGGATAAACCTCACCTTCTACGGCTGAAGTTGTGATTACTACTGCAATACCTTGCCTGATGCATTCTTTAATTGCAGGCATCATTGTTCTGGATACTTGTCCTCTTCCGACACCTTCAAGAACCAGTCCTTTTACGCCGCTATTAATTGCTGTTTGTATATATTTTCCATCGGCATCCATGTATACTTTAATAATGTCAACTGTCGGCAGCTCTCTTTTTAATTCTAAATACTCCCGGTAGGTAGGCTTTTGAAACACACGGACATTGTTATTATCAATAATGCCTAGATAGCCATAGCCAAAAGCATTAAAGCCTTGGATATTAGAAGCATGTTCCTTTCGGACATAGCGGGAGTGAAAAATACGCTCATTGAATACGACAGTCACACCGACGTCTTTTAAATCTTCACTGCAGGCTGCAAGTATAGCATTTTTAATATTAATAAAAGAGTCTGTACCTACTTCCTGAGGAGAACGCTGTGATCCGGTAAATACGATTGGAATGCTGTAGTTTGAAATTAAATGCATGAAATAAGAAGCTTCTTCTAATGTGTCTGTGCCTTGTGTAATAACAATACCGTCAAAAGCTTCTTCATTTAAATAATTGTCTATTTCTTCTTTTATCTTGATTAAATCAGTAAAATTTAAATGCATACTTGCTTTTTGAAAGAATGAATCAACCTTTACTTCTATATCGGCTGGGATATCACATTTTTCAATTATTTCTTCCCCAGTTAAGACACCGGAAGCCAATTTGCCGCTTTTTTCATTTGTATCGCTTGCAATTGTGCCGCCTGTTGCAATCATCAAGACTTTTTTCATGTAATTACCTTCTTTGTATATTTGTTATGTACATTTATTGTTATCTCTATTTGCCAAAGGAGGCAAATAATCTTCCTGCCAGCACAGTTTCTTTCATAAAAAATGAAACCTGGATCAGCGGAAGTCTGTATTCGCTTTCCATTGACCCGGAACTGTCATTATTTGCTCAAGTAAAATCATCAGAGTGTAATAAAATGAAGCTTCAATCAGCGGGGGAGTTCTTTCATCCCCACTGATTGCTGGTACCACAAGAGCATGCATCTAAAGGTATGACCAGAAAACGACCTCCCTAAAGACCCTTGAACCAATTGGGCCGTTACTGGCTGTTTGATCTTCCACCTATGATCTTCAAGTTTTTTCCGTCCTTGTAGCGGGAGTCTTGCAAAGCCCTATGATGGGATGAGTAATTGCAATGATTTTCGGTGGGACGAGTAATCGCAGTCCCAGTCCCAGTCTCAGCCAGTTACACTGCGATAAATTTAGCTCTATATCAAAAAATAGAATTAGGAAGAGAAGATAGATTCAGCAATCAATTCTCCGTGAAAACGGCCATTCTCAATAAATACTTTATTATTATCATATCCGGCGGCAACTACCCCTGCGATAAATAAATTTTTCACATTGGTTTCCATGGTGTTCTCATCATGTACCGGTTTACCGTTTTCCAGATTAATCTTCACCCCTGCTTGTTTTAACAAACGATAATCTGGGCGATAACCTGTCATAGCGAAGACAAAGTCATTTTCAATAGCGATCTCTTGACCATCTTTTTGATAAGTGAGATGTGTATCTGTTATTTCTGTCACGGATGCTCCAAAAACCATGTCTACTTTCCCATTTCGGACAAGTGATTCAAATTCTGGTAAAATCCATGGTTTAATGCTCTCTGAATATACATCTCCACGGTAAATAACAGTCACATGTGCACCTGCTTTATGCAGCTCAAGTGTAGCATCAACAGAAGAGTTTTTACCACCGATGACAACAACCTTCTGATTAAAGTATTCATGGGCTTCCTTAAAATAATGGGTTACCTTTGGTAAGTCTTCTCCCGGGATATCCAGGCAGTTTGGCTGATCATAATATCCTGTTGCCATAATTACTTTTTCAGCATGATAACTTATTTCATCACCATTATTTTTAACTGTTTTCAAGAAAAAATTTTCTCCATCTTTTTCAAGAGATACTAATTTTTCAAAAGCATTTATGCGCAGCTTACTCCGCTCGGCCACTTCCCGATAATAGACCATTGCTTGATTTCGTACTGGTTTCTTATTTTCAGAAATAAAAGGAATACCGCCAATTTCTAAACGCTCACTTGAGCTAAAGAATGTTTGGTGTGTCGGGAAATTACTAATAGTCTGCACTACATTTCCTTTTTCGATTAATAAAGGGTTTTGTCCTTTTTTCTGAAGCTCTAATGCACATGCCATCCCACACGGCCCAGCTCCAATAATAATGATTTTTTCGTCTAGCATTTCGTATCCTTCCTTCATACATCACTTAGAAAAACGATCAATTCGCCGCTGTTTAGTGAATCAACCGCCTTTTTATCCTTATTTTTCACATTAAATTTTCATTACCTATCGTACAACGAAGCTGACAGCATGGCAAATACAAAAGGTTATCTTCATAAACAAATAAAAAACTCTTGTTGTGAAAGAGTTTTTTATTTATATCCTTTAGAACATTAAATTTCTGAATAGATTCTTTTCATAGATTGCCACATTCCGTTTTTAATTAAACCCAGCCTCTGAAACGGGAAGCTTCAGCCATTTTCCGCACGCCTATCATATAAGCTGCCAGCCGCATATCAATTTTTCTTGTTTTTGCCATATTGTATATACTATTAAAAGACTTAATCATAATTTCATGTAATCTTTTGTCGATTTCTTCCTCTGTCCAATAAAAGCCCTGATTATTTTGTACCCATTCAAAGTAGGATACAGTTACTCCACCGGCCGATGCCAGAACGTCAGGAACAATCAGAACATCTCTTTCTGTAAGAATTTTTGTTGCTTCCATTGTTGTTGGGCCATTTGCTGCTTCTACAATAATAGAGGCCTTAATATTATGTGCATTATCTCTGGTAATTTGATTTTCAACTGCTGCCGGAACAATAATATCACAATCGAGCTCAAATAATTCTTTATTCGTAATCGTTTTATCAAAAAGCTTCGTAACTGTTCCAAAACTATCACGGCGATCCAGCAGGTAATCAATATCTAAACCGTTCGGGTCGTGCAATGCTCCGTATGCATCAGAAATTGCGACAACTTTCGCACCGGCATCATGAAGAAATTTGGAAAGGAAACTTCCGGCATTTCCAAACCCTTGAATAACTACCCGGGCTCCTTTGATATCAATTCCTTTCTTTTTCGCTGCTTCATTTAATGCAATCGTTACCCCTTTAGCTGTTGCAGATTCTCTGCCGTGAGAACCGCCAAGAACGATTGGCTTACCAGTTATGAACCCAGGGTTATTTAATTTATCAATTTTACTATACTCATCCATCATCCAAGCCATAATTTGCGAATTTGTAAATACGTCTGGAGCTGGAATATCTTTTGTTGGACCAACAATCTGACTCACAGCCCGGACATATCCGCGGCTTAAAGCTTCCAACTCTCTAAAGGACATTTCCCTTGGATCACAGATGATTCCGCCTTTTGCTCCCCCATAAGGCAAATCGACAATTCCAGCTTTTAAGCTCATCCAAATTGAAAGTGCTTTCACTTCTGTTTCGGTAACATCCGGGTGAAAGCGGATCCCGCCTTTTGTTGGACCGATAGCATCATTATGTTGTGCCCTGTAACCTGTGAAGACTTTAACCTTTCCATCGTCCATACGAACTGGAATACGAACAGTAAGCATACGCAAAGGTTCTTTAAGTAAATCAAACACTTCCTCAGGGTAACCAAGTTTGCTTAATGCGGTTTCTACAATAGACAATGTAGAATTTAACACATCAGTATTTTCTTGATTTTCTTTGGAAGTATCTCCTGCTTTATCGGCTACCATTAATATTTACCCCCTACTATTATATCAATGTTTTACTCACTCCAAGTTTAGTATACACTTTCATACGGATTATGCAATAAAAGAGATGAACGTCATATTTATTAAGAATTAATATGACAGAGATGTATATATTTACCCGGCATTCATAACATGACAGAGGTTACGAATAATATATATTGGATTCCTTCATTCTGAAAAAATCCTGATGTATCGAATACTTATATTTTCAATTTATCGGCTGCCCAATTTGGAGAGAGGAATCCCCTCTCCAAATGAAGTTTCATTTTATGAAGCGAAATAATGATTTATTTCAGAAATTGCATCTTTTTCAAAAATAACTTTTCCGTACTCTTTTATACGATGAGAAGTTAAAATACTTGGGTGGGCAAATTCAGACATGAGACCAATAATATTTTCCTTATGACTGACTGTTTGCACATAAGGATCTAACAACATAAAATAACGGTTTTCCATAAAATATACGTTGGATTCTTTGATATTCATATTTGATAAATGCCCTGCTACGGAAATGACATCTTCAAAATCATCAAAGGAGAAAATAAGCTCTTTACTTTCGTCAAGTGTCACTTTCATCTCGATGTATTCATCATCTAACTCTATATCAACCTCATCATATTGGTGCGTCACAAAAATATGCATTCCCTGGGCTTGCATAAGATGTACCTGCACAAGTAACATTCCTTCAAATTCCATTCCAAGCTCACTGCTTGCTTCGTACATCATGTCACTGAACAGAGTACGAACATTAGATGCATCATGCCATAAGTCCTCCCGGGTAAACCCTCTTTCTATAAGATCATCGAACGTAAGAAAAATTTTAAACTGATCTGTTGAAATTCGTTCGATTCGCATACTGCATCCCCCTTTTACTCTTAACTTCGTAACAAGTATTTATATTACTATATGCACCATTTTCAAATGATGAACATAACCTGCTTGTATCGTTTTGAAAATGGGTATTCAATAGAGCGTAGAAATTATTAATTTTATTTTAAAAAGATATTTGAAAAAATGAATGAATTACTAAATAACCATGTTTTCTTTATCATTTTAAATACACTTCTATATATACTTGTACACCAATTATAACATTTTATGTGTTCGTTTAATTATATTATGCTTACTTCAAAATCAAATAAACCAGACAATAATTCCTGCAAGAGCGAGAAGTAATACAACAATAAAAATAAAACGTAATAAAGAAAAATTGACTTTGAAACGTATTTTACTGCTGTCTTTATGTACTTCATTTCTTGGTGGTAAATTTAATACATCTATTTCAACAGATGTTTGCTCCTTATGTTCATTCTGGTCCTGAACAGCTTCTTCTGTTTCTTTATTATGTTCTGCTATATCTTGAATAGCTTGTCTTAATGCTTCTGCTTGATCATTTTTCTTGGAGCTCAATGCCATCACCTCATTTCTTTAACCGTATAACTAACCCAAGTAGAAAGTCAATGAAAAAATGCATGACAATGGGAACAATTAAATTAGCAGTATATTCATAAACCCAGCCGATATAAAAACTGAGGAATAGTGCTGCTAAAAATAGTACAGGCTTCTTTAAATATCTTATATGTGCCAATGCAAAAAGAATACTTGCAAACAGGTATCCAAAAGTGGTCTGGATAACACCTCTGAATAAAAGCTCTTCACAAATTGCTACTGTTAGTGTAAATACAAATATAAAGCTTATCGGCTGATTTTGAAATATAAGCTTATTTATTCCGCCATCGTCCCAGTGTTTTTCAGGTGTTACATACATTAAAGCAATCTCAATGGAAACGATGATAAGAACAGGTAAAAATCCAAAAATAAAGATTTCCTTCATATTCCATTTAAAAAGATCCAGCCAATCCAGAAACGAATCAAACAGGAAAAAACTTAATATAATTGCTAACAGGAAAAATAATCCTTGAGAGAAAAATAACTGGATTCTTAGTTCTTTTTTTGACATTTGTTTTATCAGCTCATACTGTTTCATCCTATGCCTCTTCCATATTCAGGATCTTTTGAAGCTTTTTGCGCCAATTCATAGGAGAAGAAGCTTCTGGGGTTTTAAAAAGTGGTTCAGGTGCCCATTTACTCCACTCAAAACCGCAGTTGCTGCAGCATTGATCGGTTGGTTCCCCAAATTCATCCTGAAAAGGCTGATAAAGTGTTTGCCGCAAACAGTTTATCGTCTGAACCCACCGATATAATTCATTTAATTTATTATTCTTGTATAACTGCCGTTTCTCTAAGTATTGAACAACACTTTCTCTATTCTGTTTCCAATTCTTTTCGTTTATAAACCATTCATTATCCTGAATTAGCCCATATTTTTGCAGTTGTCTTTGGATAAATCGAGCTGCCCCTTCATTAATATCGAGCAGTATATGCAGTTGTTCAGGAGATGGTAAATCAACTTGAGTACTCTGACAGGTAAAAATTGTGGCAATGAGCCGATCAATAACCTCAATTGACGGCAGTTCATTTTTAACCATGTTTGCCGATAGACGAAAATCTCCTTTATGATAAAGAATTACACCGACACTTGATTCTCCGTCTCTCCCGGCTCTGCCCACCTCTTGAATATAAGATTCAATCTGGAGTGGAAGATGATAGTGAATCACTAATCGGATATCTGGTTTATTAATTCCCATTCCAAAGGCGCTAGTACAGCAAATAATATCAATTTGATTATTCATAAACTGCTGCTGAACCCGCAATCGTTCAGATGCTTCCATTCCGCCATGATAATAGGCAATATTTCGTTTTGGAAGTTTGACGGATAGTGACAGAGCTGTTTCTTCTGCAGTTTGTCTGCTTGTAAAATAAATTAACGCAGGAACGAAATAAGACTTTGTCATTTCTACAATGCGTTCTAATTTTTCTTGATCATTTTCCACTTCTTCCACACAAAAAGCAATATTATTTCGATCCATAGGGTAAATATGCCGTTTCATATCCGGCTTGTTCAAGCTATGAATAATATCTGTCTGGACATCTGGTGTTGCTGTAGCACTCAGCGCCAATACCGGAGGATGATTTAATGCTTCAATCACTTCATGCAGACGCTGATAGTCTGGGCGAAACTCATGCCCCCATTGGGATATACAATGTGCTTCATCCACTACAAAAAGCTTAATCGGCAGCTGCTTTAAATAATTTTGGTGTTTTCTTTTTTGAAGCCATTCTGGTGAAACATAAATCAGCCGGTACGAATCTAAATTATTTAAAGCTCTCTGTTGTTCCATGAAAGGCAAAAAACTGTTTAAAGCAAGAACATCTTTAAAGCCAACTGCTTTTAGCTCCTTTACTTGATCAATCATCAAAGAAATTAACGGAGATACAACAATGGTAATGCCGTCCAACAGCTTTGCAGGAAGCTGATAACAAATAGATTTACCGGATCCTGTCGGTAATACGCCAAGCACATCCTTCCCGCAAAGGACATCAGAAATAATTTCCTTCTGTCCCTGCCGAAAGAAATCATAACTAAAATGACGATACAATGCTTCTTCTAATTGAATTATTCTCACCCTCTACTTATTGTATAAGACCAATGCTAAACGAATTTGAAAATAACTGATATCCGGGTTTACATTATTTTTAATTTCTTTTAAACGATAGGTCTGCTTTGAATGTACGATTTCTTTAATTTCTTCATAAATCGCGGAATTCAAGTAATCAAAAAATGGAAAATCCGTCTCATGCATGGCAATCTCCACCAAATGATCCTGTATCGTAGTTGCTTTTAACCGGCGGATTTGCATAATCTCTTTAAAAGAATGCTTCTTATGAAGCAAACGGAGTGTAAGCTGGGCTGTCTGACTTAAGGGTGTATCAGAAATATATAAGTTTTTTGTAAAAAGCTTAAGCATTGGATAATCATTATCTTGCTCCTGTACACTTAAAAGGCGATAAAAACCTTTTTGCAGAATTAAAAAACAATCCTGAATAGAAAGCTGATAATCCTGTGAAAGCTGCTGCAAACTGCTGCCGTAAGAATAGAAACTGGTTATACGATCAACAAACATCGATGCCTCAAGGTCTGACAGGCCGGATAAAGCTTTTTCTAATTCTTTATATAGTTGTTGTAATACCTCTTTTGAACGTTGTTTATACTGCTTATAAAAACCTTTAACAAATTGTTCAGCTTCATAGTTATCTGAAATGGGAATAAAAAGATATCGTTTTTTAGAAGTGTTGGTAATGGTTTGAATAAAAAGCAGCAATCGCTGCTTGAATGATTCCATCACATTTGCATATTTCGCACCTGCAAATCCGTCAAGATTTGTTTTACATGATGCTAGCCAGGACTTTCCTTTTTTTGTGATTTGAATTTTTTTCTCATTATCTTCCCTAAAATAATCAAGTTCTATTAAATGGTTAAGCTGTACTCTGTAATCGTCTTTAGCCAAGCCCGGGTAGATGCCATAGTAATCAGCGATATGATAGAACCTGGCATCCTGTATAGTTTGGATAGCCTTTTTTCCGATTAAAAGATTATACACACTGGAAGATGTACGTTCTTGATTTATTTTTTGAAAACAATCCATAAGGATTCCTTGAAAAAGCATCCTGACACCACCACCCATACTGAAAACATCCTCTGAATTCCAAGCTTATTGAACAGCCTCTTTCATCCAGTTTATTAATAAATCCTCCTGATATAAATCTCCTGGATAATCTATTCTCTCTATTTTTTCATTTTCGTATAAATATTGTAATAGTTCGTTCATTGCCCCCATGTATTCATGGTATAAGAACTCGTAGCTGATTGTTTCCTGAGGCATTATATTGTCTGCACAAACTCCAGGATCTGTGTAATTCACATATGTTCTGCACGGCAACGGGCGAAACTCATATATAGTACAAGCATTTGCTTCCAGATTTAAAAATGGGCATGGGAGATGTTCCTGTTTGTATTTATATTTCGCATCTGGATCAGAAATCATATCCGTATGACTTAACCTGTTAATCTTTTCTCCAAAAGTTTGATAATACTGGCCAAGATGCTCTTTCATAAAATGCTTTTTATCATCGGGCATTTTATGAATTGCATTTTTGATAAGCTCTGCCTCCATTTTATTTATTACAATAGGAAAATAACAACAAAAAGCGCAGCCCATCTGGCACGTCGGCATAATATCAGCCGTAGATTCCATATCACTGATTTCTTCAGTCACTGCCTGCAATAACTGAACGAATGCCTTAGCAATTTTATCGTCAGCTGACATCTCTTCATTATCTAAAATATAATCAACTATTTCCTCAAAACGTTCTTGTTTAATTTGATATTTTGTATTAATTTCCTCACATTTCAGCAGAATTTCATCGTAGGTTAAAAACATAGACATTGGCTGGACTCCTATTTTATACATGATAAAAAGGCTATCATGCAATAAAGATTCAATTATTAATATAGAAAAGTATATCACGAATGATTATATGTTTATATATTTTATGATCAGAATAACTTCTAATGGGAAAAGACACAGGCCAATAAAATAACTCCTCAGTATACGTAACAAAAGAGAAAGCTGCTCATGAGCGGCTTTCTCTTTTGTTATAAGTAGCTAATATTTGATTCGAAATCTATTTTTCGAATATCTTTTAAACAAACCATGAAGCAATGGATATAATAAAAGGATAAACACACCATTACCAATAGCATGTGCTGTATCAAAAGGAAGCCCGGCTAAATAATATGGCCAGAAATGTCCCGTAACCTGAAACGTCGTTAAAGAAATAATAAAACCATAAAAATAACCGCTGAACATCGAAAAAAGGATAATAAAAAGTAAGGGAACCTTTTTCCAAATAATGCCTATAATTCCTGCGGTTAAACCAATTAAACACCATGAGATAATTTGCCAAACAGTCCAAATTCCCATGCCAAGCAGCATGTTCGAGAGAAATACCACTAATACACTTAAAATAACAGATGATACTGGACCGAGGAAAATTCCTGTTAAAATAATAATTGCTGTAATAGGCTGTACATTAGGAAGAAAATGAAATGCATATCTGCCTACTACAGCCAGTGCCGCAAGTAGTGCAAGTAATGTCAGCTTGTATGTATTCATTTTTACTCTATTGATTGCAGATCAAATATGATTTCTTCGCCGCCATTCAGCTCATATTCTCCTGCCCCAACCGGAGAAGACTCTCCGTCTACATAATACATCCAGTACTTTCCTTCGTCTTCATCATCTGACACTCGTTCAATCGAAGTGATAAAACCGTTATCTTCTTCTACATAGAAGGCATCCTCCAGTACATTTAAAAGGATATCCCCCTCTTCCACTTGAACAATTTCTTCTGATACATACTGATTCCCGTCATCAATTGTTATCGTTATTCGTACCTCATCTTCGGCCAGCTCCTGCTCTTCACCACTTGATTCATTCGTACTGACTGAAGTATTAGAGTTTTCATTTTCATCCCCATTATTACCGCACGCTGCAAGCAGAACAAAGGATATTAACATAATACCTAAAAACTTCAACCACCTATTCATCTTCATGTCCCCTTTCGTTATCAACTTCAAATTTATCCATAAAGTGTGTGTTCAAAAAGTCCGATAAATAGGACCAAGAAGTTCAAGGCGACTAACTTTTTGAACATCCTCATAAAGAAAGCCTGTTTAGTTAACAGGCTGAAGATGGAACAATATATACTTACTCCGTTCAATCCAGCTGCTTTACTTTGGCATTGGAGTGGTGGAAAGAAAGGTACTGCTTTTGCCAAGCTCTATTTAACAACTAATTATAAAGGAGTATAAATAGAGCTGCGAGTACAGTAACAGCTTTCACTGATTACCTCTCATCCCCCAATTTTTATTTTGTATATACCACTATCTTATCATATCTATTAATTTTTAGGAATGTTTCATAGGTATTTCAAAACTAAATGTTGTACCAATATCCAGCTTACTCCTTACCTGAATTTTCCCATGATGCGCTTCAATGATATTTCTGGCAATGGCTAATCCTAAGCCTGTTCCCTGCTTCTCTTTCTTCACCCGTGATTTATCCGCTTTATAGAAGCGCTCAAAAACAAATGGCAGATCTTCTTCCGGGATGCCGCTGCCATTATCCTCTACTTCTACGTGAAGGAAATCTGAGTTGCTAAGCGCGTGCACCTCTACTTTTCCACCCTTGACAGAGTGACGGAGTGCATTATCAATTAAATTGGTTAACACTTGTTCGATTCGATCTGCATCCATTTCACCAATCTGCTCATGCATATCTAAGCTTAACGAAAGTTCTACTTCACTCTCTTGAGCAAGCCCTTGAAATTTATGCACAATACGCTCAACAAACGCCTGAACAGCAACAGACTCAACATGTAGTTGAATTTGACCGGCTTCCATTCTTGCTAAGTCAAGTAATTCATTTACAAGCCTGCCCATTCTGAGCGATTCTTCATATATAATCTTAGCCAGTTCATTCTTATCTTCTTTTGTTTCAGCAATATCATCGACAATTGCTTCACTATATCCTTGAAGCATAGAAATAGGTGTACGCAATTCATGCGAAACATTTGCGATAAAATCCTTGCGAAGTTTATCAAGACGCCGTTCTTCGGTCATATCACGGATAACGGCAACACAGCCCCGTACATGGGATTCATCATACAATGGCGTTACTAGCATTACATAGTTCCGCCCTTGGACAACAGACTCTTTTAACACCGCTCTCTCTTCAGCAATTACTTTATTGAGAGCATCCTTAAGTTCCGTTGGAAGCTGCTTTTCTTTATCCTCTTTCTGATTATGCTCATAATTCCAGTTATCTAAATATGCCTCTGCCGGGGGGTTCATAACGATAATTTCTCCATCTCTATTAAGTGTGAAGACACCATCAGCCATCGAACTCACAATGCTGGATAATTGTTCTTTTTCCTGCCTTAAAGCCTGAATATGATAATTGAGCTGATTACCCATACGATTAAATTCAATGGCTAAATCACCAATCTCATCCCGGGTTAATACAGGCACTTTGGTATTGAATTCACCACGAGTCAGATTATAGGCCGCTTCCCGCATTTTAATTAATGGCGCTGTAACACGGGATGATAAAAATACAGCAAAAAAGGTTGTCAGCAGTATTGCAATACCTGCACTCAGCAAAATCAGTTTGGTTGTCTGATCTTTGGTTTCATTAATCATATCCAAGGATTTAAAAACAAACACAGCTCCCCCGTTTTCCAAGGGCGAGCCTACTGAAATAATTTCATTCTCATCCTCAATCAGTCCTTGAGAGCTCTGTGCAGTGACTTGAACAAGCAATTCCTGGGCTTCTGGATCATTTAACATCCATGATTCATCAATAAAACTTAAATCTGTGTCCTCGGAATCAGAAATCCATGGCTCACCGTCTGCATAGTAAATGACAATTCGGCTGGAGGGATCTCTCAGCATCTCTGTAGCATCCTCGATAAAATCCAGATTATAGTCTGAATCAACCAATGAAGAAATTTTCGCAGCCATTTGTGTCATGTCATTTTCAGCTTCCTGAATATGATAGGTTTCAAAAAACTGCATTAAAAAGAACGTTAATACACTTAATACAAAGGACACTAATAATAATATCGTTAATGATAGTTTACCTACAACGCTCTTCCAAAACATCAGTCTTGTTCAACCTCAAATTTATAGCCGATACCCCAAACTGTTACAATCATTTTCGCAGCCTGCGGGGAAACAGAATTTAATTTTTCACGTAAACGCTTTACATGTGTATCTACTGTACGAAGATCACCAAAAAATTCATACTGCCAAACTTCTTTTAATAATTGCTCACGATTAAATACTTTATCCGGTGAATTTGCTAAAAAGCAAAGCAGCTCATATTCTTTAGGTGTCAAGCTCACTTCCTGATTATCTGCAGTAACCCGGTGCCCATCATGATCAATGGTCAAGTGTGGAAATACTAATAAATTTTTTGCGGTCGCATCTGACTGCTGATAATTTACATTAGAGACTCTGCGCAGAATAGCCTTCACCCGCAGTACAGCTTCTCTTGGACTGAATGGTTTAACAATGTAATCGTCTGCCCCTACCTCAAAGCCTTGCACACGATTGGATTCTTCCCCTCTTGCCGTTAACATAATGACGGGTGTATCCTTTTCTTTTTTCAGCTCTTCGCAAACCTGAATTCCATCCATTTCCGGCATCATAATATCTAAAATAATTGCATTGTAATTATTTTGTAAAGCCATCTCTAACGCAGTTTTTCCATCTGCTGCTTCATCTATTTCAAAATCTTCTTTTTCTAAGTACATTTTTATTAAACGTCGAATTCTTTCTTCATCGTCTACCACTAATAACTTTTGTGCTTCACTCATTTACAATTCACTCCTCATTTCAACTCTAATTAGCATTATAAACGAACCTGTTTGAAAAGTTAAGGAATTAAGAGAATCCTTGTATTCTTAACAGGTTTGACAGTCGCTTAATTAATCTTCATCCAAAAAGGGAATTGCTACCAAATGGTTGATAACAATCCCCTTTTTCTATTTGTAATCACCATACAGGCAGTGTTATGCGTATGAATGTAAGCTTGCCAGTATAAGATTTACTACAATCAGGTTGAACATAATAATTGCAAAGCCAACTACTGCAAGCCAGCCTGATTTTTCCCCATGCCAGCCTCTGGAGAGCCGTAAATGAAGGAATGCTGCATAGAAGAACCAAGTAATTAATGCCCAGACTTCTTTTGGATCCCAGCCCCAGAATCTTCCCCATGCCAGCTGAGCCCAAATAGCTGCGAAAATCAGCCCGCCTAAGGTGAAGACAGGGAAACCGATAGCAACAGAACGGTACATGATTTCATCCAGCATATCCGGTTTTACACCCTTGAGAAGCGGATGGAGTCTTTTACCAATTCGTTTGCGGGAAATTAAAAACGTAATACCATAAATAATCGTTCCTGCAAAGAATGACCAAATCACTGTATTTAGTTTTCTTCCTGCTTCGTCGCCATGCATCCAGGCTGGCGCCTCGAACCAGGAATTCATTACATTTTCTGATAGTAATGTGCTGTCTTTAGGTGCTGCAATCGGCGGAAGCTGGTATTCAGCCATAACAGCCTGTCCATCTCTTTCCACTTCAAAGGTTGCTTGATAAGAAACCGCGTTAAAGATTGATGTAATAGCAATAAATCCAATAAATAAAAAGATACAATAAATAACAACTTCAAGCATCGCATTGCGAAAAGTCAGCTTGGTTTGATCAATTTGTCGGATTAAATACATTAATCCGGCAACAAAACTTATAAATAAAATCCCCTGCCCTAATGCAACTGTTGTCACATGGATGTGCAGCCAATTACTTTGTAAAGATGGTACCAGTGGTGCTGCTCCTGTGGAAAACATGCTTGCATAAGCGATAATAATTGTTGCCAAAGGAAGAGCAAATACTCCTAAAAAGGCTGTTTTATAGTAGATGTAAATAATAATAAATGCAAAAATCATTGACATCCCTAAAAAGGTTGTAAACTCAAAAAGATTACTTACAGGCGCATGGCCAGTCAACATCCACCTTGCAATAAAATAAACTAATTGAGATGCAAAACCAATAATTGTTATAACTAAACCGATGGTCCCTGCTTTTGTTTTCTGATGTCGTTCACTTTTATTTTGACGAATTGCTCCTCCAAAGAAAAAGGTTGCAACTAAATATAAAATAAAAGCAATAAGCAAAGCTCCACTACTAAGACTGTATAAATCCATTCGCTTACCTCCAATCCTATCTTAACCATTCCGTTTTAATGTTTACTCATCTATTTCCTGCTGATCCTTGACCATCTTAATGTTTGTATCCTCTACAGCTTTTTCAATATCACGTTTAATTCCGTGCCAGTTTTTATTTGTATGAGCTGCTAAAAGAAGCGTATTGTCATTTTGTTTATTAATCCAGACTCGGCGATGCTGCCAGTACATTCCCTGAATAACACCAATCATAAAGATCATGGCACCTACAAAAAAGTAGGGAAGCGTCCGG
The DNA here is from genome assembly GCF_038004405.1 of Oceanobacillus sp. FSL W8-0428. Classification (NCBI taxonomy): domain Bacteria; kingdom Bacillati; phylum Bacillota; class Bacilli; order Caryophanales; family Bacillaceae; genus Oceanobacillus; species Oceanobacillus sp. FSL W8-0428. Next base: position 3,799,711 of record NZ_JBBORB010000001.1, on the reverse strand, counting down.
TCTGAGCTTACTGCAATACCGCTGACATCCCGGAATTCAACATCATCAATAGCTACCTTGTATTGATTTTCTCCAGTAGCATCGATATTCCGGCCAACCCCCAGAAAGCTCACTTCTCCTTCTTCTGAACCGGGAGGATAAACTGTCACAACAAAGGCTGGATTTCTAGGAAAATCTGTTTCTGAAGCAGGATTTCCGTTTTCTGTCATAATATAATCTGGATAATAATTTGTTAATTCTACCCGGAAACCGCTGTCTAATTCATATACTGAATCCGGATTTGTTAAATCAATGGTAAAATCTCCAAGCGATTCTTCTTCTGAATCATCTGCTTCGTGAATATGAAAGCTCATATTTTCAAATTCATTTAACTGATATCCCTGCTGATATAGTGTGTATTTATCAAATTTTGCCGGGTTATTCATTTGAATAGAATGCTCCAGAATGGGTTCCAATTCCGGCTCAGCACCTACCACATCAGCATTCTTTGCTTCGTAAACGACAATATCTGTCTGGAAATTACTTGCAATTTCTTCCTCTTTCAGAAAAGCCTCCTGAAAGCGCTCATCATCTTGATCATGTGTTTCCAATATAAAGTCTTTATTCTCTATGTAATACTGATTGTTTGTGCCGGGAATAACTCTCTGCTCCCCTTCACGAACCCACATATATTCTTCAGTAAACATGATTGGTGTTGTACGTAAGATAGCTGCAATCAATATAATAATAAGTCCAATATGGTTTACATAAGGTCCCCACCTGGAAAATCGGCCTTTCTCTGCCAATATTTGGCCATCTTCTTCCGTGATTTTATACCTGGAATTCTTCAATCCTTTAACCAGTTTGTCTATATCTGAGTCATCCGCATTTATTGACTCGCTGTACAGGCGCTGTCTGGATAAAAACTTCTTATGTTTTTTCGGTTTCTGGTTTCTTAAAGCTCTAAAAAGCGGGACAAAACGGTCTAAACTGCAAATAACCAACGAAATACCAATTAAAGCAATTAAAGTAATAAACCAGTAAGAGCTATACATATGATGAAATCCGAGCTGGTAGTACATTAGACCCCAAATACCATAACGGTCTTCATAAAAAATTGCCGGATCTCTTGATACAGCATCCTGCGGTATAAATTGCTCCTGCGGAAAAATCGTACCAAATATAGACGCAACTAATGCTGCTACAATAAGCCAGACGCCTACTTTTACAGAGGAGAAAAAACTCCAAATTTTATCTATAATTGATTTTTGATATGTTTGTGAGCGTCGGGCACTGCCGTCATAGCGCATATTTAAAAGCTTTTTGCCGTCATTCCCGTCAATATGCTGATTTCCTTCTACAGGCTTTCCGCATGCTTCACATAACACGGTACCCTCGGGATTAATATGGCCGCACTCACATTTTATTTTATTCATTGTCTACCTCCATTCTCATGGAATATCATGATGCATCTGGTGTGATTGCATCTAAGTGTCCTTCTAATTTATCTAATGTCAGCGCCCCCTGGACAATTTCGTCTATCGTTCCATCAGGATTAATAAAGAACGTTGTAGGCATTGGTCTGATTCGATATAAATCTCTTACCTCAGCGTTGACATCATGCGGAATAGCAAACGTTAAGCCATACTCATCGATAAAATTATCAACTACTAATTCTGTACTGTCCAGACTGACAGCAACGATTTCGACCCCTTTTTCTTTATACTTCGGGTATAATTCCTGCATATAGGGCATCTCTTGTTTACAAGGCCCGCACCAGGTTGCCCAAAAATTCAGCATAACCCCTTTTCCTTCTAAATCGCTGAGCTGCATTACATCAGCATCAAAATCTCCATTAATTTGACTTAATTTAAAATCTGGAGCAGCATCACCTGCACGGTATATTGTATTTTCATCTTTTGAATTTGAAAATAGTACAAATATTACTGCAGCAACTAAAACAGCTAAAATAGAAGAGCGAAAAATGAGACGGTTGCGTTTCTTTTTCTGTTTATTAATATTTCTCTCTCCCTTATTCAACAGCACTCCTCCCCTTTCTCACTGATTATACCATTGTGGGCAGCTTGTAAATTTGAATATTATCTTACAATTTTGTGGACGTGTTCCGTAATTGGTTGACTTCTTTCGGTGTTAGTGATCTATACTCGCCGGCATTTAATCCCTGCAGTGTTAAAAAGCTGTATTGTTCCCGCTTCAGTTTCATCACCGGAAACCCAATTGCCTCAAGCATTCTGCGTACTTGTCTATTTTTCCCTTCATGCAATGTTAATTCAATAATAGACGTTTTCTTTTCCTTATCGCTTGACAGCATATTAACGTAGACTGCTTTCAGTTTTTCATTGTCAGATATAACACCCTTCCGTAATTTTAATAATTCTTTTTTATGGGGTATACCTTTGACTTTTGCTACATATACTTTATTAACTTCTTTACTTGGATGCATCAGATGATTTGCAAATTCACCATCATTTGTTAAAAGCAATATTCCTGAAGTATCATAATCCAGTCTTCCGACGGGAAATACTCTTTCACTTACACCCGGCAGAAAATCTGTAACAACTTTTCTTCCTTTATCATCTTTAACGCTGGAGATAACACCTCTGGGTTTGTATAGCAGATAATATACAGGCTCTTCTTTTTCAAGAGGCACACCATCAACTTCTACTTTATCGTCAGAGGTAACCTTAATCCCCATCTCTGTTACTGTTTTATTATTTACTTTTACTTTTCCGTCAAGAATTAATTGCTCAGCCTTTCTTCTGGATGTCAGACCGCTTTGAGCAATAACCTTCTGTAATCTTTCTTCATGCTTTGACATATAGATCCCCAATCTTTTTTAATTGTTTATACTTGAAGATGATGTTCAAAAACCCTCAAATAATAATCCGCTTAACAATGACCTTCTAATAAAATTACCCACATCATACAAGCAGTACGGAAAACACTTTCACGTACGAGAAGCCCATTCGTAAAAAACACTTCATTTTGAACTTTCATTGGCGCCTATTTATTCTGTATTCCTGTAACGATTGAACAGAAGAAGAGGCTGTTATTTCTTCCTTTTCATACAGCCAGCACCTGTCACACTAAAATAGCCGGTTGACTCTTGTATAACAAGAAAGCCTATGATGAAATATATTTTTCACATATCTTCATCATAGCCCTATTTTACAAGTTAGGAAAGCATAAAATTCCAGCGACGATTTTTGATGGGACAAGTGATTATATCATTATAACAGTAATTTGGTACAGCAATATTTTAATATACCAGACCCTAAGAAAAAAATATGCATTCGCTAAGGTGCCATTCCATGCAGTTTTTTAATATTTGCTACTGACTATTAATTATCCAAACATCATTGTAACAAGAAATACAGCTGCAAGTATAGCAATTAAATCAGCTAATAACCCAGCCTGTAATGCATAACGGATTTTCTTAATACCAATGGCACCAAAATAAATGGTAAGCACATATAGGGTAGTATCCGTACTACCCTGCATAACAGATGCAAGTGTACCGATAAAGGAATCTGGACCATAGGTTGCGATTAATTCCGTAGTCATACCTAATGCTGCTGTACCAGATATTGGACGGATTAGAGCAAGGGGCAAAACTTCTGCAGGAAATCCAATAAAGTCCAGTGCTGGGGCAATTAATCCTACAAACGCATCTAAAGCACCCGAACTTCGCAGTATTGAAATAGCAGTAATCATCCCCACCAAAAAAGGAAGCAAAGAAACAGCTGTCTTTATGCCTTCCTTTCCTCCCTCTACAAATAAATCGTATGCAGGTAATTTTCGAATACTTGCTGCAATCATAATTATTAAAATAAAGCAAGGTATCATCCAAATACTAATTAAGCTGATAAACCCCATCATGATTTCCTCCAAGTACTTTTATAATAAAAGATCCGGTCAATAATCAGTCCGGCAATTGTACCTATACATGTAACCAGCAAGGTAACACCGACAATTTGAGTAGGAGAAGCAGATTCATATTGCATTCTGATTCCGATAACCGTTGTAGGAATCAGCGTTAATCCAGTTGTGTTCAGAATAAGAAAAGTAATCATGGAACGTGATGCCGTATCAGAATTATTGTTAAGTTTCTTCATTTCCTCCATTGCTTTAATTCCTAATGGTGTTGCTGCGTTACCCAGCCCAAACATATTTGCTGTTAAATTAGATAAAATATAACCTAACGCTGGATGATCCTTCGGTATTTCCGGAAATATTTTCGATATAATAGGACGAAAAATCCTTGCCAGTCCCCGTAAAATACCAGCTTCTTCTGCAATGCGCATCATGCCAAGCCAAAATACCAAAATACTTATCAGACCAATAGCTAAGGTAACTGCCTGCGCAGCACTATCGAATATAGCTTCATTGACTGCCTCCATATTCCCGGAAAACATTGCATAAATAATTCCGATAGCAGCCATACATATCCAAATCCAATTAATCATTTGTATCCCACCTCAGAATGGAATGAAACACATGAGCGACATCATCCATAAAATAATCTTTTTCATTATCATCCAGTTGATTTAATACGGTATTGTCAGTCAGTGACGTTGCTTCTTCATTTAAGTATACTTCTTTAGCCCAAGAGTCATTTTCATGCTTGTAAAGTGGTAAAGTAACAGTGTTTTTTGATAAATCCTTTTTATCTGTTACAACTTCTCCATTCTGGTCAACCTCTTTCATTTCAAACTGTTCAAAGCCCCATTCAAACATGGCCATATGATCTTGCCAATCATCAGGAGCATCCAATGTTACAGCAATTAATTCCATTCCGTTCTTCTCAGCTGTAGTAAGCAGCGTGCGCCCTGTTTGCTTTGTATAACCTGTCTTTCCTCCTGTGCAATATTCATAAAAAATAGTCAGGAGTTTGTTTTTATTTTGCCAATAGTAAGATCTGTTTTCGGACAAATATCTTTTCGAGCCGCTTATCTCTTGAAAAACAGGGTTTTCCATTGCATACTGCATTAAAATTGCCATGTCATGAGCACTCGAATAATGCGTCTCTGAGTCCAGTCCATGCGGATTATCAAAATGCGTATTCTTCATTCCAAGCCACTTAGCCTTTTCGTTCATTAAATAAACAAAGCCCTCTTCACTTCCGCCAACATGTTCAGCAATAGCAACAGCAGCATCATTTCCTGAACGAAGCATAAGGCCATATACTAAATCCGTTAAAGACATTTCTTCCCCCTGCTCTAAATAAATAGAAGACCCTTCTGTATAAATAGCATTTCTGGAAACAGTGGCCTTTTCATTCATTTCTCCAGATTCAATAGCAATAATTGCTGTCATTACCTTCGTAATACTCGCAATAGAGGCCTGCTCATCAGCGTCTTTTGCAAATAATACCCTTCCTGATGATTGTTCGATTAAAACAGCCTGCTGTGCCGAAACATCCGGTGCAGCATGTCCATGAATTGGAAAAGATATGAAGCTAATAATACAAATGACCATCCATATAAAAAAACGCATCAGGTTGGTTCCCCCTCATAAAACACAGCTTTATGTCCAGAACTTCATCAAATTCTGTCCCTGACAGTGAACTTGATAAATATTTCTAATTCATTTATATGCATGAAACAAGCTGTTATGATTAAAATGAGATCAGGCGAGATATGGAAATTAAAAGAAATAGAGAAAGAACCACTGCTGGAAGCTGGCAGCTACTTCCTGACCAATATTTATTTATGCATTAAAAAACCTTATAGATAAGTATTCATTACTCATCAATAAGGTTTTCTAATCTATATTATTCATCCTGAAAACGGTCAAAAAATAAATCGACATCTGATGTATCAGTTTCAGAATCAAGCGTACTTTCCAATTCAGGCAGTTCTTCTAAGGTGGATAGACCAAAGAAAGTAAGAAATTCCTTGGTTGTCCGAAAAAGTATTGGCCTGCCTACGGTTTCTTTTCTTCCGCACTCTTCTATTAACATCCGTGAGACTAATGTTTGCAGTGGTCTTTCACTGCGGACACCACGTATTTCATCAATTTCAGCCCTCGTTATCGGCTGCTGATAAGCAATGATTGCCAATGTTTCTAGAGCTGCCTGGGACATTCTATTCGGCTTCGGCTGAATAACCCATTTCTTAAAATACTCATTATGATCAGGTTTTGTTGTTAAGCTGAGCATTCCATTAGCATTCAGAATCATCAGGCCCCGACTCTGCTTTTTGTAATCTGTTTGAAGTTCATCAATAATTTGGCGAACTTCATCTAAGGAAATATCAAGGATGCTGCTAAGTTCACTTACAGTTATCCCTTCATCTCCGCCGGCAAACAGCAGACCTTCTGCAACTCCTTTTAAACGCTCTTGTTCCACGATTATTCCTCCATCTTATAAACATATAATTCTTCAAAATGCTGTTCTTGCATAGCATAGACTTGTCTGTTTTTCATTAATTCTAAAATAGCTACAAAGGTTGTTACGATATATGATTTGGTCGGAACAGGAAACAAGGCATGAAATAATACCCCATCTTTACTATTTATAACTTGCTGTAACACTTCTTCCATCCGTTTTTCTATCGGAATATCCGCTCGTTGAATAACTGTATCCTGCGGCTCTTTCCATTGATTTCTCTGCATCATTTTTTTCAGTGCATTAATCATATCAAACACAGATACATTCCCGGTATTTGTATTTTCGATCGGTACATCTTTAAATTCAAAAACAACCGGTGAGCGTGTATAAACCTGCTGTTCGGCAGCTTCTTTCTCTTTTAACGCTTCTGCGGCTTCTTTGTATTTCCGGTATTCAATTAAACGCTGCATCAGCTCTTCACGTGGATCATCCATATATGCTTCGTCCATATCGTCCTCTTCAAACTCCTGTTTTGGAAGAAGCATCTGACTTTTTATTGCAAGCAATGTAGATGCCATCACCAGATATTCACTGGCAACGTTTAGTTCCAGATACTGCATGGTATGAATATAATCCATATACTGCTGTGTAATTTGGGCAACGGGAATATCATAAATATCGATCTCATATTGATTTATCAAATGAAGTAATAAATCCAAAGGGCCTTCAAATGTTTCTAATTTAACTTCATATCCTTGAATCATCGCTGTAATTCCTCTCAAGCGTAGTAAAACAATGTGTTAGAAGCTGATTAAAAAGTCAGCTTTATCGAGCTTATTAAACATCCTTTCAGTTACTTAACCTAAAAAAGTAACTAAAATATTTGCAAAAGCCCATACACTCTTTGCTTAGCTTACATAAGTTATAACGTAATATAAATGTTAGCACAAAACATTTATGGATTGAACTAAAAAGGAGGAAATAAAATGAGTGGATATTCAGGTGGTTACGCAGGCGGATTTGCCTTAATCGTTGTTCTATTTATTTTATTAGTAATTGTTGGAGCTGCTTGGTTCTAAAATAAAATGAAATAAATAAAAGTAGCAACGAATGAAAAGCCAACCCTTATAAGGGTTGGCTTTTCTACATTAAATTTAATCAGGTGAAACTCCATTTTACAATGCGTCTAATGATTTCTCGTAAAAAGCTTTCACACTTTCAGCAGGCACAATATTGTATTTATCCGAATAAATACGATGAATTTCTGCAATCATTCGTGATCCTATCCCTTGATCCCTGTGTGAAGGGTTCACTGTAAGATGCTTAATAACCAACTGATTGTCATTCATAATTTGTACACCTACTGCTCCCAAAACATCATCGTCTTCTTTCCATAAATGCAAATGCCATCCATCATTTTCTTCATACTCCCGAATGGTTTCTTGCAGTTTTTTCACGTCTTTTTCCTCAGGCATAAATGATAATAAACCCATAGCAATCTTTTCTAAGTTTCTTTTAAAGCGAATTAACATAATTACCCCTCATTAAATTTCTTGTATGGTAATCCTCTTAAATTCCAATCAATATTTACTCTGAAAGTATAACGCATTTCCAGTATAATGAAAAGCACCATTTTTATTTTGCATAAAATAGCAGAGAATATTTAAAAAGGGATGCAGCCTTGAAAAATAGATTACCGGACTAATTCATTCCCTTTTATAAAAAAGACAACATTAGTACGTTTTCTTGCTATTTTTTCTCTTAAGGCCATCATCCCTTTGCAAATCTTTATTATCCTTCTACGCGAATTTCTTTCATTACATCGCCATTTGACATTGCTTTTGCAAGCTCAATACCAGATGTTACTTTTCCAAATACAGTGTGAACCCCATTTAAATGAGGCTGTGGTTCATGCACAATGAAAAATTGAGAGCTTCCCGTATCTTTTCCGGCATGTGCCATAGATAGAGAGCCTTCCTCATGCTTGTGCGGGTTTCCCTCTGTTTCACATTTAATTGTATATCCAGCAGAACCTGTTCCATTACCTACAGGACAACCGCCTTGGCTGACAAATCCAGGAATTACACGGTGAAAAGTTAACCCGTCATAAAATTTTTCATTTGCTAATTTTTCAAAGTTAGCTACAGTACCAGGTGCTTCCTCTGGATATAATTCAAATTCAATTTTATTACCATTTTCCATTTCAATATAACCTTTTTTCATTTGGGCAAATCTCCTTCTAAAAATATATGTTCAAAAAACACGGTTAAAATGACCCATCGGCTAAGTTCACAACCCCAGCGGAAATGCAAGCTAACGAGCTTTCACAGGATGTGATGACTTCTACGCTGTCCACAGGACGTGGACGCACTTAGTAGAAGTTCTTTTTCCCATAGTGTCATTTTGATTGGACTTTTTGAACTTCTTTAAAACAATTATACTTTATTTTACCACTTATTTGGGTTAAGTAAAGCTCTTTATCCCCTCATAAGACAAGTCATTTTTGACAATATCCTGACACGTTTCTCTGCGGACCACAAGATGATCCTGTCCGTCTTCAATAAATACAACTGCCGGTTTTGTTAAACGGTTATAGTGGCTGGCCATGGAATAATTATAAGCGCCGGTTGAAAAAACTGCCAGTATATCTTTATCTTTGATTTGTGGTACGGGTAAATCCCAAATCAGCATATCACCCGATTCACAGCATTTTCCCGCGATAGAAACTTCCTTCTCAGGACTTGCTGCCGAACGGTTAGCAATAACTGCGTCATATTTTGACTGATACAATGCGGGCCGGATATTATCTGTCATCCCGCCATCAACGGAATAATATTCTCTTACACCAGGGATATTCTTATTTGCACCAATTGTATACAGCGTAATTCCTGCATCGCCTACAATAGACCTTCCCGGCTCAATCCATATCTCTGGAGATTTCATATTATATTTATTACAATTTTGCCCGACGCTTTGAATCATATCTTTTACATATTCTGCCAATGGAAGCGGTGTGTCATCTACTGTATAACGAATTCCAAAGCCGCCGCCTAAATTAAGGACCTCTGATTCAAATTGGTATTTTTCTTTCCATACTGCTAATTTAGCAAAAAGGATATCTGCTGCTACACGGAATCCATCGGTTTCAAATATTTGTGAACCGATATGGCAATGCAGTCCTTTTAAATAAATTCTGGGATGTCCCAAAAGCTTTTTTAAAGCACCCTCTGCCTGCCCATTTTGAAGATCAAAACCGAATTTTGAATCTTCATTTCCAGTCATTATATACTTATGTGTTTTCGATTCGACCCCTGGGGTTACCCGAATTAACACGTTCATTGTTTTCTCCTGCTTCATAAGCTCCATATCTAACAATTCAATATCATGAAAATTATCAATAACGATACACCCTATTTCATGTTCTACCGCCATAGCAATTTCTTTTTCATTCTTATTATTGCCATGCATATGAATTTTTTCAGTTGGAAAGTCTGCTTGAAGTGCTGTATATAATTCACCTTCAGAAATAACATCTAAGCATAATCCTTCCTGCTTTGCCACCTGAAGCATTGCAATTGTAGAAAAAGCCTTGCTGGCGTAAGCAACTCTTCCATGAACTCCCGCATCACGAAAGGCTTGAACAAAAGCTCTCGCATGCCTCCGGATTATTTCCACATCATAGACGTATAAAGGTGTTCCGTATTTTTCCGCTAATTGGACAGTATCAACACCACCAATTTCTAAATGTCCCTTTGTATTTACGTTAAAGGGGTGCGCATCAAGTATCATTCTTTTTCCCCCATTATTTCAAATAATAAAATACTTTATCACAATACAGTAAATAATGAAAGCCTAAATAAACTGAAGCTTCCTTCAGTAAGGATTCTTTTATCCTTTAATGAAGGAAATTGCGATAAACCTGCAGCACCTGAATATACCGTAACCAATCTATAAAAGGAAAACCATTCCTCTGTTTTTTTAAGGGCGCCGGTAATTATTACGTGGATGTACAATACTGGGACGATGCTTTGTGTATGGAACCGGCATACGAAGTATAATGTGCGTCATTGCTTTTAAATTAAAAGGCAGTAATGGCCACATATATGGTGTTCTTAGAGATCTGATCTGAACAATAAATAAAATATAAAGTGTGATTCCAATCATATAACCCGGTAATCCGAATAAGCCTACAGCCAGCACAAGAATTATAGTAATTACCTTATTGGCCACACTTAATTCGTAGCTTGGTGTTACATAGTTCCCGATCGCGCTTGTTGAAATATACAGAATAACCTCTGGTGAAAACAATCCAACTTCAATTGCTATTTCTCCAATTAAAACAGCTGCGATTAACCCCATCGCTGTTGATAATGGCGTTGGCGTATGTATCGCCGCCATTCTTAAAAACTCAATCCCGATTGCTGCAATGATAATTTGAACGGTTATCGGTACATTTCCTTCATCATTAGGGCCGATAAAGCTTAATTTCTCCGGCAATAAGGATGGTTCAACTGCAAATAATAGCCAAGTTGGCAATAGAAATAAAGCTGCTAATACTGCCAGAAAGCGGATAAATCGAATACATGTACCGATTGCGGGTACTTGCCGGTATTCTTCTGCATGCTGCATATGATGAAAAAAAGTTGTCGGAACAATAATAGCACTTGGAGAAGTGTCCACAAAAATAATGACATGGCCTTCTAATAAATGGCTTGTCGCTACATCCGGTCTTTCTGTATACCGAACCAAAGGGTAAATATTCCATTTTTTAACTAATAAAAATTCTTCCAATGATTTATCGGACATAGACAAGCCATCTACTTCAATTTTTTCAACTAGATCTTTTAAGTACCTTACTAAGTTTGGGTTAGCTACATCTTCAATATAAGTGAGACAAACGTCTGTCTTTGAGCGTTCGCCAACTTTCAGCATGACATTCCGCAGCTTTTCATCACGCAGACGTCTTCTGGTAAGCGCTGTGTTTTCTACAATATTTTCTGTGTACCCATCTCTTGATCCGCGAATGACCTTCTCTGTATCTGGTTCTTCCGGCGTTCTTCCCGGATAATTACGCACATCAATAATTTGTGCATAATCCTTCCCGTCAATAAATACGGCAATGAGTCCACTTAACACCTCGTCAACAGCTTCATCCATTGTAGTAACATGCTCTACTTGCTGATGGACTAATCTATTCTCAATGATTTCTCCAATCTTGCCACTTTCCGATTCATTATCATTGACTTCAACCATTACCTTTAATATCTCTTGTACAACGGATGTATCCGTTAAACCATTCACATAATACATCTGTATACGCTGATTCAAGACCACTGTTTCTCTATATCCCAAATCATACGATTCTTCTAAACCTACCCTCTTTTTCATATATGCATACGTATCTTCAATATGAGGAGAAATAGACTTCTTTTTTCCTTTGTCTGTCTGCATATTATCACCTTCTGAATGTTATATCGAATTAATCTCACACTTATAACTTCATTGTTCTAAAGCCTGGAATTAAACAGTTATATTTAATCAGGAAGTTATGATTGATTCTGCCTTTACCGGACAAAATAGATCCATTGAAATAATGAACCGAACACCTTACCAAGCAACAATGCCATCATGAATAAGATCACATAGCTTCCCATCCCTATTCTCCGCGTGAGAATAGGGAAAACATTTAATACTTCTGTTAATGCTGCAGCTAACATTCCGTTAAAAATACCATGAAATAACCCCCACAGTATTAATACAACAACAGACTGTGATGTTGATATAGGGGCAAATGAGAAATAAGCTCCGATTAACATCCCTATTATCACTGCAGCTCCATAGGCTTTTATATACTTTTCTGTCTTACTCAATTGAATAAGCCTCGGGATGATCCCTAACACCGTAATAAAAGCAACAAATCCCGCACCAACAGCAATGCCGCCACTGAATCCGATAAAAATTTGCAGGATACTAAGAAGAATTTCTTGGATCATTTAGCTCATTTTCCATCGTATTAATATACTGCTGTAAATCCTGCTGGTAATTAAAAATCTCTACTTCTAACGGGCTTGGTTCTTCGTTAAAACGTTTTTTAAACCAATGGTTAAAAAAAAGAACCGTTCCTAATCCAAGACCTATAGAATAGGGAATTTGAATCCATAAAGGATACTCATTTTCTACACCGGTCAGGATAAAATGCAGTTTTTGCTGAACGGGCTGCATACTAACATCATAATGAAAATTCATGATGGTCATTGCTGAGCCTACAAACAGAAGTAACCAGACAAATGTAATAATCAATGGATGTGTCGGCTTTTTATGCGGTTCAATTTGTATGAGGGTCTGTTCTGGCCCAAGCAGTTGAAATTCAAAATTTGAATATTTTTTTGTGAGGTGGTCAATGATTAAAAAGCTGTCAATCACTAAAATACTTTTATCTTTTTTAGACAGCCGGTAAATAGGCGTGTTTTCCAGTAATTCTTTCTTATCCGAATGCGTGGATATATAAGCAATTTCTTTTAACTTAAGTTCTTGCCATTGTTCCAAAACCACTCTCTTCCGCATTCTTATATAGACAAGCTCTGCCATAATCAAAATCCCCCCTTAATCTGTTTTCCTTAACAACTAGTATTTGTTAAAAGAAAGCAAATTATAAGCCTTAAACCCAAATCCTTTAACAACAAAAAAGCTTATCTGTGTTATTTACACAAATAAGCTTCATATATCTGTCATCCGGCATCCATATTTTTTTTCATATCTTCTAAAATCTTTTTCTCCAGTCTGGAGACCTGAACTTGAGAAATTCCGAGTCTTTCCGCTACTTCTGTTTGTGTCTGGTCTTTGTAATAACGTAAGTAAATAATAAGTCTTTCCCGTTCAGTAAGCGAACGAACAGCCTCTTGAATGGATAATTTTTCAAACCATTTGGAATCCTGATCAGCTATTTGATCTAATAAAGTAATAGAGTCACCATCACTTTCATAGACCGTTTCATGTATGGACTGAGGTGATTTTGCAGCCTCCTGCGCATGCACAATTTCCTCTGGTTCCAGCTCTAAAGCTTGAGCAAGTTCATTAATAGATGGAGATCGCCCTAAATCTTTTGCCATTTCTTCCCGTTTACGGCGAATTTTATTCCCCATCTCCTTTAAGGACCTGCTGACCTTTACACTGCCATCATCTCGGATAAAACGCTGTATCTCGCCAATAATCATGGGAACGGCATAGGTAGAAAATTTCACATTGTAGGAGAGATCAAATTTATCCACTGCTTTGATCAATCCAATACTTCCAATTTGAAATAAGTCATCTGGATCATATCCGCGATTTACAAATCGTTGAACAACTGACCACACAAGCCGGACATTTCGACGGATAAGCTCTTCCCTTGCTTCATTGTCACCAGACTGGCTTAATTGAATCATTTTCTTTACCTGTTCATTGGAAAGCTGCTCTCTTTCCTCCGTTTTATGAATATTCACCATTGATTTTTTAGTTGTATACCGTTTTTGATTTTGATAATTGCTTCTTCATATAAACGGAAGTCCCTTTTTCAGGAGCAGAAATGACTTCCACGGTATCCATGAAATTTTCAATAATTGTAAAACCCATGCCGGATCGTTCCATTTCTGGCTTTGATGTAAATAAAGGTTCCCTTGCTTCATCAATATTCAAAATGCCTTGTCCTTCATCACGTATGGTCAGCTCTATTTCCCCATCATACAGCACACAGTCAATATAAACCTTATGATGCGGTTCGCTTCCATAGCCATGAATAATAGCATTGGTCACTGCTTCAGATACCACCGTTTTAATTTCTGTTAATTCCTCCATTGTTGGATCCAATTGTGTGACAAAGGATGCAACAGCAACTCTGGCAAAAGCTTCATTTTCACTTACACTTGAAAAAGAAATATTCATTTCATTTTTCATGATGTCACCCCCAAGCCTTGAAGTGCACGTTCTTCATCTTCCTCTAAACGAATAATTTTGAAAAAGCCTGACATATCAAAAAGACGGTGCAGGGAAGGAGCTACAGAGCACAGAACCATCTCTCCCCCTAATTGAACAATCTCTTTGTAACGCCCTAAAACAACACCTAATCCAGAGCTGTCCATAAAGCTTACTCCCTTTAGGTTTAAGATGATATGTTTAATGGAATGCATATATATCCAATCTTTCCACGTATCTCTTAACCCTTCTGCTTCATGATGATCCAATTCACCTTGCATACGTACAATCAGCACATCGCCTTTTACTTCAAATTCAGTCTGTAATCCCATGTGCAATGCTCCTCCTCTTTGTTGTGAAATAGTTACACTTTGCTTGAAATAACTGTTCAAAAAAATCCGGCGAATTCTTTTCACTATATTGATTTTAACGGCTTTTTGAACATCCTTAGTATAAGGAATTCTCTAAACAAATGACTATTTCCTGCTACTCGACAAAAGAAGTGGAAATACGTATTAATCGGCTGCTTTCACCATTTTTTGCAATGTTCGTTTTGTTAATTCAGGAATAGATGCCTGTGTAATATCTTCATTAATAATCAATGGTGTAGTATATAAAGGCTTGTCATTTTCTTTGACAATAAGCTCCCCGACAACAGTTCCTTTTTTAATTGGAAATTTCCAATCATCTTGAATAGAAATTTCTGTTGTTACAGCCGGTTCTTCTTCTCCTTTTTTATGAAGGCTATGAACATCCTGTTTGGTAACAATGTCAAAGCTTTGAGGCTTTGCTTTTATTTGGTTTAGTTCCATCACAGTTTCTTCTTTGGCAAAAAGCTGCTTTGTATGATAGCTTTGGAAGCCATAGTCCAGTAATCCGGATACCATTTTATTCCGCTCTTTAGGTGTTTCAGCACCCATAACCACTGCAATCACCCGCATATCATCCCGCTTTGCTGTAGCAGTTAGACAATACTTTGCTTCATTTGTATATCCTGTTTTCATGCCGTCTGCACCTGGATAAGAACGAATCAGTTTATTTGTATTCACAAGCCAGAACTCATTTTCTTCCCCCTGGCGTAAATAATCCTCATAGATAGACGTATAGTTCGTAATATCTTCATATTGTAATAATGCTCTTGTCATGACAGCCATATCATAAGCACTGCTGTAATGATTGTCTGCCGGAAGCCCGGTGGTATTTTCAAAATGGGTATCCTTAAGACCCAGTTCTTCTGCTTTTTTATTCATTTTACTGACAAATTCCTCTTCTGTTCCTGCAATAGTCTCTGCCATTGCGACGCTGGCATCATTTCCGGAAGCAATTGCTATCCCTTTTATTAAATCATCTACAGACATTTCTTCTCCAGCCTCCAGGAATACTTGAGATCCCCCCATTGAAGCGGCATATTCACTTACGACAACGATATCCTCTTTTGAAATTTTATCTTTTTCCAAAGCTTCCATAATTAAAAGCAGAGTCATTATTTTTGTCATACTGGCTGGCGGTAATTGTTCGTGCGCATCTTTGTCAAACAGTACTGTACCGGTATTCTGTTCAATTAAAACCCCTGATAATGCATCCTCGGCTAAACTTGTTTTTTCTTTATTTTCTTCATTCGCTAAAACAGTTGAATAGTTGAAAAATGTCGTTCCGATAAGTAATCCAATCATCAATACGATTAGTCGCTTCATACTGCTTCCCTCCAAATCACAATAATACTTTTAGGATTTCCATTTTGGCTTTATTTCATACTATTTTTAATTTGAAATTTATAAATAGGAACATCTTTTTTGTTGTTCGATAAACTCTGCCCTATACTGGAACTAGATTAGATAAAGAAGGGAGATTTATAAATGGGGCAGGAAATAAGCGGTAAAATTGCATATATTACAGGAGGAAGCAGCGGAATTGGAAAAGCAGCTGCACATCATTTTGCAAAAGAAGGTGTTCATCTCGGTTTAATTGCCAGAAGAAAAGAAAATCTTGAAGAAACACAGCAAGAGCTGGAAACATATGGTGTGAATATTGCTATCTGCAGAGCAGATATTTCTAAGCCTGATCAAGTGAAAACAGCTGTTCAGCAGTTTGAACAGAAATTAGGGAAAGCTGATATATTAATAAATAATGCTGCAATAAGTGATTACGGCAACTTTCAGGATATGGATGAGGAAGTCTGGAAGCATATTTTTGAAGTGAATGTTTTTGGAACATACCATGTTTTAAAAGAAGTTCTTCCACATCTTGTAAGCAAACAAAAAGGAGATATTATTAATGTTTCCTCCAGCAATGGATTAAAAGCAACTGCAGGATCAACTGCTTACAGTGCTTCCAAATTTGCCATTCAGGGTATGTCAGAGGCTCTGATGCAGGAAGTTCGCAAAGAAAATATCCGCGTATTTACTATGAATCCAAGCTTAGTTGCAACCAAGTTAGCATTTGGTGATAAACTGGAAGAGAAAAACGAAGACAAGTTTATGCAGCCTGAGGATATTGCGGAATATATGGTAGCTCAGCTAAAATTAAATCAGCGTATTTTTATTAAGCAATCCGCCCAATGGGCGACCAATCCATTTTAATAAAATAAACCAAGAAAATCACTTGGTCTTTAAAACGATGGTGTTCTTGCCAAAGAGATGTCCGCTCCAACGGTTTTCGATGGGACGAGTAATCGCAGTCAAAGGAAGCCGCTTTCCATGGGCAATGCTCAGCCTCCTCGAAAAAAGACCCCACAGGAAAAAATGTACCTCTTTTTTTCGAGGAGATGAGCTCGGGATTCACGGAAGGCGTAGTGTATTTCTGGAGCGGTTGTTTTCAACGTTTTTATATACTTTCTTATTCATTAAAAAAAGATTTAGAAGACAAATACCTTCTAAATCTTTTTTTAATGAAACTATTTTCAGTTAACAATACCAATAACACTTGGTTTTACTTGAACAGGATTTTCCGATATCGTAATAGCATCCTTTATTTTCTTAATGACAGTATCGTTATCTTCCATGTTCGTGTGAATTGTTGCAAGTTTAGCGCCTGCCTGCAGCCTATCACCTGTTTTTACATGGAAAGTGATTCCTACCTGATGATCAATTTGATCATCCTTTGTTTTTCTGCCGGCGCCGAGAAGCATAGCAGCTTCTCCTAATTGCTGGGTTTCTATAGAAGCAATATATCCTGCCTGTTCAGCATTTACATCAATAGATTGTTTAGCCTCAATTTCATGGATACTGTCTACCTTACCATCCTGTGCTTCGATAAAGGTTACAAACTTTTCATAAGCCTCTCCACTTTGAATCACTTCTTTTACAAGCTTTCTGGCTTGTTCTTCGGTAGTTGCTTTTCCTGCTAAGAAAACCATTTGTGCTGCTATTTCTACGGATACATCGTATAAATCCTGACTATACTCCTGATCGCGCAATAATTTTACTGCTTCCAACACTTCATTTCCATTACCAATCTCTGTTCCGAGAGGCTGATCCATATTGGTTAACACAGCCACTGTTTCCCGATTTAATTTTTTACCGATAGCGACCATTGTTTCAGCCAGCTTCTTTGCCTCTTCTTCTGTTTTCATAAAAGCACCGTTGCCGACTTTAATATCCAAGACAATTGCATCTGCACCGGAAGCAATTTTCTTACTCATTATAGAGCTGGCTATTAAAGGAATTGAATCTACTGTTCCTGTCACATCTCTTAATGCATAAATCTTCTTATCTGCCGGTACTAAATTTCCTGATTGGCCGACTAATGCAATTCCAAGCTCTTTCACCTGGTCTTTAAATCTTTGTAACGGGAGCTCTGTATGGAACCCTTTAATCGATTCCAGCTTGTCTACTGTACCACCCGTATGTCCCAGCCCGCGTCCGCTCATTTTCGCAAAAGGAATTCCTAAAGAAGTAATTATGGGAGCAACAATTAAACTTACCTTATCCCCTACACCGCCAGTAGAATGTTTATCTACAACTGTTGTATTTAAAAAGGATAAATCAATTGTCTCTCCCGACTTGACCATTAAGTCTGTGAGAGCGGAGGTTTCATCACTATTTAACCCCTGAAAATAAACAGCCATAAGCCAGCTTGAGATTTGATAATCTGGTATGGAATTATTAACATATCCATTTACAATATGCTCAATTTCTTCGTAGGATAATTCTTTACCATATTTTTTCTTATTAATAATTTCTATGGTATTCATGTTAACCATCCTTTCTATATTATGATGAACAATTCTCTTTTAGTTCTTTATCTCATTCAGGAAGCTTGTGCCATGCTCAGGTAAAGGAATATTAAAATTATCTGCAATTGTTGCACCAATATCAGCAAAAGTTGTACGTAAAGGGAATTCTTTTCCTTCTTTAATGTTTGTATGGTAAACAATAAGCGGTACATACTCCCGTGTGTGATCCGTTCCATGGTGGGTCGGATCATTTCCATGATCGGCTGTAATAATTAACAAATCATCCTCCTGTAACTGTTCGAGTATTTTCGGAAGCTGCTTGTCATAAGTCTCCAGTGCCTGCCCATAGCCAATCGGATCTCTGCGGTGCCCGTATTTCGCGTCAAAATCAACAAGATTAAGGAAGCTTAGGCCAGTGAAATCTTTTTTCATAGATTCACTTAATTTTACCATGCCATCGTCATTATCCTTTGTACGAACAGCCTCTGTAATGCCTTCTCCATCATAAATATCAGATATTTTACCAAGCGCAATGACATCAATTCCAGCGTCTTTTAATTCATTCATTACAGTACGTCCAAAAGGTTTCAATGCATAATCATGGCGGTTGGAAGTACGTTCAAAAGCACCGGGCTCTCCAACAAACGGGCGGGCAATAATACGGCCTACCATATAACGTTCATCCAATGTAAGCTCTCTCGCAATTTCACAAATCCGATATAATTCATCAATTGGAACAATATCTTCATGTGCTGCAATTTGCAATACAGAATCTGCCGATGTATAGACAATCAGGCTGCCAGTTTCCATATGCTCCTTCCCAAGCTCCACTAATATTTCTGTACCGGAGGCCGGCTTGTTGCCAATTACTTTTCTGCCTGCTTTTTCTTCCAGCTCTTGAATAAGCTCATCTGGGAAACCATCCGGGAATGTCCGGAATGGCTGATCGATACGAAGACCCATAATTTCCCAATGACCGGTCATTGTATCTTTGCCATTAGAGGCCTCCTGCATTTTTGTATAATGCGCTTTCGGCTTATCTGCCGGATCAACTCCTTCAATTTCGCGGATATTGCTCAGACCTAAGCTGCCCATAGTCGGCATATCAAGCCCTTTCATTTCTTTTGCAATATGCCCTAATGTATCTGACCCTAAATCATTAAACTTTTCTGCATCGGGAGCTTCCCCGATTCCAACTGAATCCATGACAATTAAAAAAACACGCTTAAATTGTTTCATTTGTATCTACCTCCTATGTACTATATTCCCGAAACAAGTGCTCAGTATGATCACTATTACAGATGTTAGATGTCTGACAACACAAGAATAAAGGAATTTCTTTTATTTGAAAAGCTTTTCGATATTTAACAGCTTAATCATTGACTGAAGATTATGCTCTGGGATGGTAAGTTTGATAAATATCTTTTAACCTTGCTTTCGTCACATGTGTATAAATTTGTGTAGTAGATATATCTGCATGTCCCAGCATTTCCTGCACGATTCTTAAATCGGCACCATTTTCCAATAAATGCGTTGCAAAAGAATGTCTTAACGTATGCGGGGTGATGGTTTTATGTACCTCTGCTTCCATCGCAAGTCCCTTTAAAATCTTCCAGAACCCTTGTCTGCTTAATGGCCGGCCGTGCTGATTTACAAATAGAGCATTCTCTTGCTTGTTTTTCTTCAAAAGCTCTTTTCTTGCCGTTTGCATATACTCCTCTAAAACTTTTTTGGCTGTATCTCCCAAAGGAACAATCCTTTCTTTTGAACCTTTCCCCATACATTGAACAAAACCCATGGATAAATGTAAATCTTCCATTTTTAAACCTATCATTTCAGATACACGTAATCCCGTAGCATATAACAATTCTAACATGGCTTTATTACGCAACGACAGAGGTGTTGTTGTTTCAATGCTTAATAATTTCTCTACTTCCTCCTGAGAAAGGGTGTCCGGCAGCTTCCGCTCTTTTTTCGGAGTCTCAATATGAAGGCTGGGGTCCGTATCAGCAATGCTCTCCCGTATTAAAAACTGATGAAAGGATCTGATTGAAGAAATATGCCTGGATATTGTTGCAGTTGACTTACCGCTGTCTTTTAATTCATATAAAAAACACATAATATCATTACGGCTTATGTCATTCCATTCGTTATATCCTATTTTTGTCAATTGTTTTTCATAAGCAGTAAGATCTCTTTGATAAGAGGTAATAGTATTATCAGACAGCCCTCTTTCTACCCGTAGAAAATGATAGAAATCTTCTAATGCATATTTCAACATATCTATTCTCCTTTCAAAATATCAAATGGAAACCAGCCAGCTTCCTCGTATATCACCTTAACCGCTGGCCCTTCAGGTGAATCATAACGATGCATTTCTTGAAATTCATTATATATATAATGTAAACATACCGTAAAAAAGCAGGCTCCTATCATAAACCAAATAAATATTTTAACAGCCTCTTTAAAATGTTTTTCCATATTCTGACCTCCCTGTATCTGAATGTTTATTATTATGTTGTATTGTAAACAAACACTTATACAGTTAGAATATGCAAATAACAATTTTAAAAATACTAGAAAAAGATGGAGGAAATAAAAAAAACGAAACATCTTCTTCTGTTAATATTATACAATGGTTGGAACCAGAGTTAAACTACAAACACTTTTGGGCTGTTTAGCTCTATGACATAATAAAATCAAAAAGGAGTTCATACAGATGATGGAAGAAAAATTAAAACAAATTGGCGACAATACGTCTATTCAAACAATGACTCCTATTTCCGGAGGCGATATTAACCAGGCATATTATATAAAAACCGAAAAACAAGAATACTTTGTAAAAGCGAATCGGAATACTGCCGATGATTTCTTTCAGGTGGAAGCTGATGGTCTTGAAAGAATACGTTCAACACAAGCAATTGCTGTCCCGGAAGTTTATTACTATGACAAATCCTCTAGCAATAAAGAAATGGTGCTGATAATGGAATGGATTCAGGGTGAAAAAACAGCAACGACAGAGCAGCAATTAGGAGAACAGCTGGCTTCTATGCATTTAACTGACCGCTCCGCTCAGTATGGGTTAGGTAAGCCGACTTATATTGGAAAACTGCCTCAGACAAATGGTTGGTATAGCGATTGGGTCGAGTATTTTCGCGATCATCGTCTACAGCTACAATTAGATTTATCTGTACAGTTTAATCGGATGAACCAAAAAAGACGCTTAAAACTGGAAACATTGATACGTGATTTAGATAAATATCTGCCAAACCAGCCACGGGTTTCTTTATTGCACGGCGATTTATGGGGAGGAAATTGGATAACGGGTCAGGCAGGAAAACCTTATTTAATTGATCCTTCCGTGCTGTATGGGGACCATTTATTTGAGCTTGCATTTACAGAGCTCTTTGGTGGTTTTTCAGAAGTTTTTTATAGTAAGTATAAGGAAATTCTTTCATTAGAGGATTATTATGAGGAAGTGAAGCCGATATACCAGCTATTCTACTTGCTTGTTCATTTAAATATGTTTGGAGAAGCTTATGGGGCTGTTGTGGATCGGATTCTAAAAAAATATATCAGGTAAATTATTCACCTTTTTCAGATTAAAATATGTGACAGTACAACAAACAGATACTGCCACATATTTTAATCTGGTTGCCATATCAGCGAAATCGCTACACCCTTAAGATAGTGCAAATATGCCAGCTCCTATTCTTGTTCATGTATGTATTTTTCCCAATAAAAAAACCTTTCTCTATTCGAAAAAGGTTTTACTCTGATTAGGGGGTCGCTTTTTGAACATCTTCTTTTACGGCTGCTGCCTGGCATTGGCGACAAATCCCATGAAAGGTTAACCGATGATCCTTTACCTCAAAGCCCCAATCATTTTCAACAATTTGCTCCACTTCACCTAATAAATCATTCTCAATCTCTTCAACAGAGCCACATTCAATACAAACCAAATGATGATGAAAGTGTTTTGCGCCTTCTTTACGCAAATCATATCTTGATACACCATCGCCAAAATTAATTTTGTCTACTATTTTTAATTCAGATAATAATTCTAATGTACGATAAACGGTTGCCAGACCAATTTCCGGTGATTTCTCCTTTACAAGAAGATAAACATCCTCCGCGCTTAAGTGATCGTCTTCTCTTTCCAGAAGCACTCGAACCGTAGCTTCCCTCTGGGGAGTTAATTTGTAGCTATGCGAATGTAGCTGTTTTTTTATCTTTTCAATCCGGTGTTCCATGGATAGTCGCCTCCCTCACTTTACATCTTCATTATATGCATCTATCTTCCATGTGTCAAAGAGTATTCTCAATTATTAATAATAATTATTACAAACTAATATTGGTTATTATATTATAAATGGAGTCTCTTAGCAAGATTTAAGCGAATAACATAAAGTAAGAAGGTCTTTTAATAATCATCCATTATATCTTTCAATCCATTCTAACATTAAGGTATTGGACAGGTAAGCTTCCATTAATGCTGCTAAAGCAGTAAATACCATTAAAATAGCGAATATAATAAGCAATCGGATAAAAGGCGGCAGAATCTCCTGGTGATGATGCTTTAAAAATAATTTCTGCCATAAGCCTATAGAAAATATCATCGATACACTTCCAGCAATAATATAGATAGGAATAATTAATAGATTTTGAGGAGCGATGGATATAGCTGACAAAAGCAGCCCTTGGCCCCCTAACTGGCTTACCATAAATCCGACTGAAAAACCGACAACAAATCCTTTCATAAATACCATAATCCAGATAATCGGAAGCCCAATCATACTCAGTGCCAATAAAATCATAAAGGAGAGATACTTTATATGGTAAAGAAGACTTCTGATAAAGATATCCTGCCGGCTGATAACTTCACCGTCATTTGTCTGCTGCGTAAAAAAACGTTCTAAATAGAAGAATAAATTCTGTTTTTGTACAAAATCCATACTATTTACTAAGATAGCTCCGAATACGATACCTGTCAGAAAAAGAATGATTGTAAATACATAAATTGTTGTATGGCGTTTTATATGCTCCATAAATAAATTACGAGAGGGATTATACATGTGGATCCTCCTGACTATAGTTCTTATACTACAATCTATGAGAACCCCACTTTAAACATACCTATTAATTTTATCTTTTGATAGAGCATATACATATTGGTCATACTATGATTTTTGCAACGTTGCCTTTATTATTTATTTAAAGCATGTAAATAAAGCACAGCGTAATTTGTTTTTGCATCTTGAATACGCCCTTCTTCTACAAGTTTTTTTGCTTCTTCAAGAGTCACTTCCATGATTTCTACAAATTCATCATCATCCCCGGCAGGCGGATTTTCCATTTTAATTAAATCATTAGTAATATAGACGTATACCAGCTCATTAGCAAATCCCGGCGATGTATAAAAAGATGTAACCTGTGATAGATTTGTTGTTGTATAGCCTGTTTCTTCTTCCAGTTCACGGACAGCTGCAGTTAACGGATTCTCGTTCTCTTCCAGCTTCCCTGCCGGAATTTCTATTAAAGCTCTTTCTAACGGTTTGCGATATTGTTCTACAAGCACTATTTTATTATCTGCTGTAATCGGAATTACTGCTACTGCTCCAGGATGATATACAAGCTCTCTCTTAGCTGTTTCTCCATTCGGCAGCTTCACTTCATCCAATTGAACATCTATAATATTTCCTTCAAATATTTTCTTGGTTGTAATTGTTTTTTCTTCAAAACGATGCATGTCTCCATCTCCACCTTTTATAAATTATTATAGATATCCATTCAAAAAGCTTCCGTGGAAGGAAGTTTCATTTTTGTCTATCTTCCTATTCATTCTAATTCGCTATGCTCTATTGTAGCAAGTCCATACTAATTTTTCTTCTGATACGTTTTATTTTTCACTCAACTTTTGCACCTTAAAAAATAACTTGCTTATCATAGAGACTAGAGTTGATCGTTCCTTCCATCTATCTCTTGGTGAATTATAAACTCTATCTAGAAAGAAGGTAACGTGTAAAGCCACCACTGCGGCGGACTGTTTTGCTTTCCTAGGGGCATGCTCTTCAGCTAACTCCATCAGGCTATGATTTCTTTCATTCGCTTTAGAAGCCTAACTGAGCGCAGACCAACCACGCAGACCCCTACGTGGTTCGCAGGCTAAACCCGTGACTCCTGGGGTTGCGATTACTCACCCTATCGAAAAGCGTTGTCACAACGCCTGCACTTGCGCGTCCTGGGACTGCGATTACTCGTCCCATCAGAAACATTTGTACAACGGAAAGCGGAGTGGTTGGTTGCAGGAGCTATACACAACCTCCATTTCAATTGAAGGATGATTTAACAAAATGCAAACGGGATAATGAAGAACATGTTCATCTTGGAATAGTATGGTATAGAAGCTTATTTTCAGGTACGTTTTTTTTAAATGAATTTCCTTCTAAAAACTATTTGTGTTATTACAGACAAATATAGGTATTTCTTCAATATGTATATTAATTGTATTCTTTTCCATCTGCCTCTACAATATATGCATACGTAATTCATAGAGGAGGAATAACATGAAGAAACGGCAGCTTGGTACAAGCAATATTGAAATTTCTGATTTAACGCTTGGCTGTATGTCCCTGGGAACAAATGCTGAGCAAGGTAAAAAAATGATTGATTATGCTTTAGATAAAGGAATTAATCACCTCGATACGGCAGACCTTTATAATTTTGGTGAAAATGAAAAAATCGTTGGAGAAGCAATTAAACACCGCAGATCTGATGTGGTTGTTACAACAAAAGTCGGAAATCATTTCCAGGAAGGAAAAGATAACTGGTTCTGGGACCCATCAAAAAAATATATCCATGAAGCTGTCCGTAATAGTTTACAAAGATTAAATACAGACTATATTGATGTGTATATGCTTCATGGCGGCACCTTAGATGATCCTGTTGGCGAGACAATTGAGGCTTTTGAAGAATTAAAGAAAGATGGATTAATCCGCACCTATGGAATTTCCTCTATACGTCCGAATGTCGTCCGTGAATATGCAATCCGGTCTTCTATCGATGTTTTAATGACACAATTCAGCCTCTTAGATAGGCGGCCTGAGGAAGCAATTTTACCAATTGCAGAAGAAAATCAAATCAGTGTCGTTGCCCGCGGACCGCTTGCTAAAGGACTGCTGAGCAATAAAGCTGATGAAGTATTGGATAAAAAAGGAAAAGATGGATATCTCGATTATTCTTATAATGAATTAAAATCTCTTTACTATGAGCTCGAACAGGCTTTACCTGACAGCTCTCTCCAACAATTAGCAATGTACTATGTTGCCAATCATCCTGCTGTTACATCAACAGTGTTTGGAGCAAGCTCATTACAACAATTAGAACAGAATATTGCTGTCCACCAATCTATCAATGAAATCACGGACGCTGCATATCCTATTCTGCAACAGCTGACAAAAGCTGCTCAATATGAGCAGCACCGCTAGAATTAATAATATTCTAGTTACCCTGAGATCTGGGAATTTTCGTGTTCAAAATAACCGGCCAGCTTCAGAGAGCAAGGTATCGTTCCTCTCTGAAGCTGCCCTCATTTTAAAAATCAGCATACCATTATTTTTTATCAAATTGAGCTTTTAAGACGCTTTCCATTAATCCAGGGAATAGACGGTACAAAATACTTCCGGCTTCCATCCACCACGGCATATTAATTTCTCTTTTTTTAGTAAATAAAGAACGAACTATCTTAGCTGCGACCTTTTCAGGCTTGAGCATATATTTTTCTACATTCTGTTGATATGTGCCATCCTTATCCGCCATCTCAAAAAAGTTCGTCTTTACAGGACCCAGATTTACAGAAGTAACCGTCAAACTGCTTTCTCTGGTCTCCTGTCTGAGTACATTCGTAAAGCCAAGCATTGCATGTTTGGAAGCAACATATCCTGCAGCTTTGGGAGTCGGTAATTTTGCAGCCTGGGAGACAATGTTTATAATATGTGATTTTGCTTTAAACTGCAGAAAATGCGGCAGAAATGCTTTTGCATATTGAATTCCTGCTAAAACATTTACCTGAAACATTTCCTCTAACTCTTCCATATCTAGTTCTTCTATCTTCTCAAATACGCCAAACCCTGCATTGTTAATTAATCCGTGAATACGCTTCTCTGTTTCCATGATTTCATTAATCTGTTCATCAATAAGTTCCCTTGAAAACTTTTCAATCGGATAAATCTTACAAAGACCATTATTTCCGTCTATTTCATCGGCTAATTCTTCCAGTAATTCTCTTGACCTCGCTATTAGAATTGGTATACCGCCCTGGGCAGCAATTTCCTTGGCAAGTTCTCTTCCTATCCCCTTAGATGCACCGGTAATAATAATTTTTTTCTCATTAACAGAATGATTTATTCCTATTTTCATAATTATCGACCCTTACTTCATATAATTATTTAAGTACGTGTTCAAAAAGTATGAAGAAATTCACCGCGTCATTATTATTGGACTTTTTGAACATCCTATTAAGTGGACATACTATACCTATTGTACAACGAATCAATTATCCCGTACACCTGTTTAAACATTGACTTATAAACAAAAATCTAACACAATGAAGTTGGGGGTGAGACCATGACATCCATTATCGCACACCGGGGAGCAAGCCGATATGCCCCTGAAAACAGTTTCCCTGCATTTAAGCTTGCATATGAAATGAAGGCAGATGGAATTGAAACAGATGTACAATTAACCAAAGACAATATCCCTGTCCTTTTCCATGACGAAAGCTTGAAACGGATTTTTGGAGAAAAAGGCTGGGTTAATCAATATACGCTGGAACAATTAAAACAACTGGATATGGGAAAATCTTTTCATCCCAAATTTACAGGAACAAGCATTTTATCATTGGAGGAATTTCTTGCTTGGATAAAAGATAAACCATTAATGCTTCATTTAGAATTGAAAAATAACAAAATTGAATATAAGAACCTGGAGGAAATTACATATCAGCTTATCGAGCAGTATCAGATGACAGATAGAACATACTTCTCTACATTCTCTAATAAAAGCATAACGCGCCTGGCCAGCTTTAAAAAAATTTCGAATATCGGCTGGTTAACAAAACGAATCAGACGGGATTTATTAGCATATGCTCTATCAATTGGAGCAACAGCTATTCATATAAAGCACACACTTTTGCGGCAGCGTCTTGTAAATGAGGCCTTAAAAAGCGAGATTCCTGTACGGGTTTATACAGTTAATTCATCCCGTCTTTTGAACCGCTGTTTTTCATACAAAGTAGACAGCGTATTTACAGATGTTCCTGACAAAGCATTTGCTGCACGGAAAAAATTATATCGCAGTTTTTTGATTTAATAAGGGACAATCATGAATTTTTAGCCTTATACATTGATGATTGATGCGTATTTGGGTAAAATCTTTAATTATAATATTATATATAGGGTGAGATGGAAACATGGAAATTACTTTCTTAGGCACTGGAGCCGGACTTCCTTCTAAGGAAAGGAATGTAACAGCAATTGCGCTGAGTATGCTGCAGGAACTAAACGAAGTTTGGCTGTTTGATTGTGGAGAAGCAACACAGCATCAGCTTCTTCATACAAAAATTAAACCAGGAAAAATAAATAAAATCTTTCTTACCCATATGCATGGAGACCATATTTATGGATTGCCGGGATTCTTAAGCAGCCGATCCTTTCAGGCTGGTACGGATAAACCGATGACTGTCTATGGTCCTGAGGGAATAAAGGACTTTATTGAATATGCTTTAAACTTGAGTCATACCCATTTAACTTATCCTCTTACAATCATTGAAATAAATGAAGGATTATTATTTGAAACAGAAGCAATCGAAGTATATGCAAAAAAACTTTCACACGGCATACCAAGCTTTGGTTTTCGTATTGTTGAAAAAGATAAACCAGGTGAGCTGCTTGTTGAAAAATTAAAAGAAAAAGGTGTCCGTCCTGGTCCGATTTATGGGGAAATAAAAGAAAAACCTTCTGTCACTCTTGAAGATGGCAGAGTTATTCATCAAAAAGATTTTATCGGTCAACCTAAAAAAGGCAGGATTATTTCTATTCTTGGTGATACAACCTATCAGACGGCACATGAAGAATTTGTTAAAAACAGCGATCTGTTAATTCATGAAGCAACCTTTGCTGGAAATAAAGAAATACTTGCAAGAAACTATTTTCATTCAACAAATATACAAGCTGCAAAATTAGCAGTTGACGCTAGTTGTAAACAATTAATTTTGACACATGTATCTTCAAGATATCAATTTTCTGAGATGGATGCGTTTCTTGAAGAAGCAAGAGAAGTGTTTTCGAATACCTCTGTTGCGAGCGACTTTAGTGTGTTTCAATTATAGTTTGAAGTGCGTGTTGAAAAAGACTGATAAAAAGGACCGGCAAGTTCGAGGCAGCGCAAGCTCCTGGCAGCACATCGTATGCACTTAAGTACGTAAGTACACTTCATAAAAAGTCCTTTCACGAAGTGTCATTTTTATTAGACTTTTTGAACATCCTCTTGAAGGAAGAAAGGGAGAGACAGATTTGATGACCTTACAAGAAAACTATCAACAAATCGTTGATGATCACCGGAAGTATGTTGAGCAAGGAAATACGGTTGATTATACATTTCGTAAACATCAATTAGAGAAAATAAAAAAAATACTTAAAGACTATGAAACTGAAATATATGATGTACTAAAAAAAGATTTGAATAAACCAGATCATGAAATTATCACTACCGAGATTGGGATTATTCATACAGAATTAGATTTTACAATTAAAAATCTCCGTTACTGGATGCAGCCTGAAAAAGTTGCTTCTCCATTAACTCATAAAGGCTCTAAGAGCTACATTATGAAGGAGCCGCTTGGTGTTGTACTGGTTATATCGCCATGGAACTATCCTTTACAATTATCCCTGGTACCGATTATTGGAGCACTCGCAGCCGGCAACTCAGTAGTATTGAAGCCTTCTGAGCATGCTGCACATACCTCTGATCTTCTTGCCAGAATGATAGAAGAGAATTTTGATCCATCCTATTTCTCCGTTATTCAGGGGGCTGTCGAAGAAACAACAGAGCTGTTAAAGCAGCGGTTTGATCATATTTTCTATACTGGTGGAAGTGCTGTTGGAAAAATCGTTATGCGTGCTGCAAGCGAGCATTTGACACCTGTCACATTGGAGCTCGGAGGGAAAAGCCCTGCCATTGTTGATGAAGATGCAAATATTCAAATTGCTGCAAAACGGATTGTTTGGGGAAAATATACAAATGCCGGACAAACCTGTGTTGCTCCTGATTATTTATTAGTACAGGAATCCGTTAAATTCAAACTGCTGAAAGCAATGAAAAAACAGATTAAATCCATTTTCGGTAAGAATTTGATTCAGGGTGAGAATTATTCAAAAATCATTAATGAAGATCATTTTAAACGTTTAGTTTCATTCCTGAACGAGGATCATATTGTACACGGCGGAGAATATAATCAGGAAGATCTTATCATTGAGCCTACCATTCTTGATAAGATTGATTGGGATGATCCAATTATGCAGGAAGAGATATTTGGACCAATTCTGCCTGTACTGCAATTTGAAAATATTGAAGATGCTCTTTCACTTATTAAATCAAAGGAAAAACCACTAGCTTTATATTATTTTGGTGAAAATCCAAGAATGCAATCCCAGGTAATGGAATACGTTTCATTTGGCGGCGGTGCTATCAATGATACATTCTTCCATTTAGCAAACCCATATCTTCCTTTTGGCGGTGTTGGGAAAAGCGGTATGGGAAGTTATCATGGAAAAGCCAGCTTTAATACTTTTTCGCATCAGAAAAGTGTTTTAAAGCAAACTACGAAATTTGATTTTCCGTTCCGTTATACAGGCGGCACGGTTTCATCAAATATTTTAAAGAAATTCCTGTCCTAAGAATAAAAAGCCTTGATTTTACATCTATTAAATCAGAAGTAAAATCAAGGCTTTTTATAATCATCTAGAAAATCTTTTTGAAAGCTTGTTCGGGGCTGCTGCTCTTTATCCTTCTCGCTATTCAAGGAAAGAAATACATTCTTACCATATTTATCTGTCAGTTCTTCCATTGTTTCATACAGCTTTTCTTTCTTTACATTATCGTGGTAGGTAAACAAGTCAAGCTGCTCCCCTACTTGCCGCTTTTCTTCTAAATTTTGTAAAGAAACACCTAATAGTCGGACAGGTTCTTCGTTCCAATGTTTTTTTAATAATTCTTTCGCCACAAAAAGTATATCCTTTTTTTCATCAATATATTTTTGTAATGTTTTGCTGCGTGTAATGGTTTGATGGTTGTGAAAACGAATCATCAGCTGAACGCTTTTTCCTGCTGCACTCTTTCTTTTTACCCTTTTCGCTACATTTTCAACGAGGTGTTCCAGCAGCTGATGCAGCTCCTCCCAATCTGTTGAATCATGCGCTAAGGTTTGTGAGCTGCCGATACTTTTAAAGTCATGCACTGCTTCTGGATCAACCGGACGATAGTCTATCCCATTGGCAAGATTCTTTAATCTTTCTCCATTAACACCTAATAACTGCTTTAAAGAATAAACATCATGTGCAGCCAGATCACCAATCGTATGAATAGATACTTTTTTTAATTTTTCAGCCGTTTTTGCACCGATCCCGTGCATCTCTTCAATCTGGAGCGGCCATAGCGTCGAAGCCAATTCACGCTTGCGCAAAATTGTTATTCCTAAAGGCTTTCTCATATCTGAGGCCATTTTTGCCAAAAATTTATTCGGTGCAATGCCAAGACTGCACGGAATATCCAGCTCTCTTAAAATCCTCTGTTGAAGATAGTCGGCAATTTCCACAGGAGTACCCAGTTCTTTGGTATCTGTAATATCCAAATATCCTTCATCAATCGAAACTGGCTGGACTAACGGTGTGATCTCAGAAAGCATCTTAAAAATAGCCCGGGATGCTTCCCGGTATCTGTCAAAATTAGGACGCATCAATAGTAAATCAGGGCATAGTTTTTTTGCCTGCCAAACCGGCATGGTTGTTTTAACTCCTTTTGCTCTCGCTTCATAGCTGCTTGTTACAATAATACCTTTGCGTTCTTCCGGATTTCCAGCTATGGCAATCGGCTTTCCTTTTAATTCCGGGTTATGCGCCATTTCTACAGATGCATAGAAACAGTTCATATCAATATGAAAGATTACGCGTCCTTTTGAATTTGCAGAATGAACCATGTTATCACTCCTATTCTTACATTGCAATAAAAAGAGAACACACTCCATCATGGAATGCGTTCTCCTCTTTGTTTCCGCAGAAAGCCGCTCCAGGAATTGAAGCTTTTATCTTATTTTGCTGCGATTTTAACAATTTCCACAATAAATTCTGTTACTTTTACAAGATCTTCCGTTTTAATCCGCTCATTTGTAGTATGAATTTCTTCATAGCCGACAGCTAAGTTTACGGTTGGAATACCGTACCCTGCAATCACGTTAGCATCACTGCCGCCGCCGCTTTGTTCTAACTTACTATCTCTGCCGATAGTACGTGCAGCTTCTCGGGCAACCTCTACAACTTGAGAGCCCTCTTCAAAATGATAGCCTGGATATGCGACAACAACATTCACATCAGCAGATCCACCAAGCTCTTCAGCAGCCTCTTCAAAAGCTGTTTTCATTTTCTCAACCTGCTTTTCCATCTTCTCAGGCACTAACGAACGTGCTTCTGCTAAAATTTCTACGTGGTCAACCACAATATTCGTCTGCTTTCCGCCCTCAAATCGGCCAATGTTTGCTGTTGTATCCTTATCAATTCGGCCTAATGGCATTTTAGAAATTGCTTTGGATGCAATCGTAATGGCAGAAACCCCTTTTTCGGGTTCTAATCCGGCATGAGCAGTTTTTCCAGTAATTGTTGCGTGAATCTTTGCCTGGGTTGGTGCGGCAACGACAATATCACCCACATTGCCATTACTATCTAACGCATACCCGTAACGCGCATCCAGCTTAGAAGAATCTAATGCTTTCGCACCCACTAAACCGGATTCCTCACCTACTGTAATAATAAATTGAATCTGTCCGTGAGGGATATTGTTTTCCTGAAGCACTCTAATCAGCTCAAACATGGCTGCTAAGCCTGCTTTATCATCCGCTCCAAGGATTGTATCTCCTTCAGAAGAAATAACTCCATCTTTAATAATTGGACGTATACTCTTGCCTGGAACAACTGTGTCCATATGAGAAGTAAAATAAATTGCGTCAGCTGCCTCTTTGGTTGCCGGCAATGTACAAATTAAATTTCCTGCGCCATGGCCGGTTTGCTCTTTTGAATTATCTTCTTCCACCTGGACACCTAAAGCCTCAAATTTTTTGGTTAAAATTGATGCTATTTCTCTTTCAAACCCTGTTTCAGAGTCCACCTGAATAAGCTCTAAAAATTCATTAACTAATCTTCGTTCATTCACACTCATATTTGTAACCTCCTATCCAATAGGCTACTATATTTTTTAAGTTTTTTACAGTAGAAAGCCTTAAATTGGCAGTCTTTGTATGCAAAATAGGCAGAATGATAAAGAATGTTTCTGGAAAAGTTATATTATTAACTTGTCTCATCAACAAATTCGCGTTAGAATAACGATAGATGATATCGGATGATGAAGGAGGATTTTTCATGGCAGCAAAACAATCTAAACGCGCACGCCGCAATAAAATTATCGTATATTTCATGGTCGCTCTTATGGTTATTTCAGCCATTACAGCTGGATTAGCAGCATTTGTCTAAAAAATTCTGTACAGAAATTTATTTCATTAATTTCTGTACAGAATTTTTTATAATCAGCTCCATATGTAACGATAGAAAAGAAAACCTTTAATTAATTTTAATTTTTCTTTTCTTCCAATGTGATACATCGCTTTTCTTAAATTTATTTTTTATAATTAAGTACTCTTCTATTTCATGCAGTAATTGAAATAAATGCGCTCTTGTTTCAAACTCTTCCCGCGTTTCGGGTAAATCCTCTGCGTGGAATTCTCTTTTTAGTTCCTTCAATTCCTCTAAAAAGGTAATAGCTGTATTCCCGGGATGGACAGCTTTGGACAAACGTTCAAAAAAACCTGCAATTTTAATCGCAATGGCATCTGTTTTCGGTAAATGCGTTACTAGAGGAAGCATTTTCTTCAAAAGTTCAAATTGTCTTTCCCTCATTTTAAAATAATTATAATAAGTATGCTCATTTCGCAGCAGATGATTATCTCTATCCCGAATGACTAATTGTTTTGCTTCAACAAGTATGTCCTCTGTAACTGCAATTTCATTTCCTTGCCACATTTCATTTTCATCCCGAATATACAGGGAATATTCATATAAAATATGACTGAAATTACTTTCTAATCGAATTTGCAGCTTCTTTAATTTATTTTCTAAGCTGGGCATATAAAGGTTCAACAGCAGCCCTGTTCCGAGCCCAATTGTAATAAGAACAAACTGCTCTCCTATCAAAGAAAGCGTCACATGTCCAGATCCATACAGATTCAGCATGACAACAGAACTGGAGGCAATGCCGGGAGTCGCCTTCAACGCAACAGTTGCAGGGATAAATAATAGAAGCAGTATAAATATAGAGATTGCATGATAGCCAATTATTTCAAAAATAATACACGAAAAAACAACGGCTGAAGCACATGCAACAAACCGTTGCCAGGCACTTAAAAATGAAGATTTTCTTGATGGCTGTATACATAGAATTGTTAGAATTCCTGCTGAAATAAAATTTGAAAGACCGACCCATTGCGCCAGCGATATAGCGACCGGAGTCCCAATAGCAGTTTTTAAGGTGCGATATCCAATTTTCACCCTTTAAGAACCTCCTGCGGTATTTTCCTGTAAGCAAAGCAAAGAAGGCTGCCAAATGACAGCCCCTCTTAATTCCTTACACTTCTTCACAATATTGATCAAACAGATTTTGAAGTTTAGCGGAAACATCCATTGCACTATGTCCTTCAATCTGATTTCGCTCTACCATTGCAAGAATTTTTCCATCCTTAAGTAATGCGAAACTTGGTGAAGATGGTGCATATCCTTCAAAATAAGTTCTTGCCTGCTCTGTCGCTTCCTGATCCTGACCAGCGAATACGGTCACTAAATGATCCGGACGCTTATCATAATGAATCGCATTTCCTGCCGCTGGACGTGCTACACCGCCTGCACAACCACAGGTTGAATTAACCATCACAAGTGTTGTACCTTCACGGGAAAGTGCTGCATCCACCTCTTCTGCGGTGCGTGCTTCTTCATATCCTGCTTCCGTTATATCTGTTCTGGCAACTTTAACTACATCCTGCATAAATAAATCGAAATCCATTGTACTCCACCCTTTTGCTTAAAATATATTTATAGCTTATCAGCTAGTCATTAAAAATTCAATCTATTGGCTTTTGTTCTGTTAGAGGATGCTCAAAAAGCTCAATAAAAATGACACGGTGAACTTTTGAACATACACGGTTATTAATAAAGGGTTATGGAAGATTCATTCATACCTTCAAGAATTTCTTTTACACGGGCTAAAAATCTTCCGCATACTAACCCGTCTAAAATACGATGATCCAAGGAAAGTGATAAATTCACCATATCCCGGGCTGCAAACATATCATCAATAATGACAGGACGTTTTACAATTGATTCTACCTGTAAAATTGCCGCCTGTGGAGAATTAATAACTCCCATCGAGGAGACGGATCCAAAGGAGCCTGTATTATTTATAGTAAATGTACCTCCCTGCATATCCTCGGGAGATAGTTTACCTTGACGAGCTTTTGTTGCCAATGTTGTAATATCACGGGCAATTGCTTTTATTGTTTTTTCATCTGCATGCTTAATCACAGGAACAAACAATTCTTTATCCTTGGCTACTGCAATGGATAAATGAATATCTTTTTTCTGAATGATCTTATCTCCCGCCCACATGCTGTTTAATTCAGGATATTCCTTTAAGCCTTGAGCAACAGCCTTTACAAAAAATGCAAAAGGTGTCAAAGAAAAGCCCTCCTGATTTTTAAATGATTCCTTTACACGATTACGGTATTTTACTAAGTCAGTAACATCTGCCTCTACCTGCATCCAGGCATGAGGGATTTCATGCTTTGACCTAACCATATTTTCGGCAATCACTTTCCGGACGCCCTTCACAGGGATTTCAATATCTCCTGCCGAGCTTCGTATGCTTTCTTTTGATGCGGATGGTGTTTCTTTCGCAGGAGCTGTTCCTATTTTTTTCTCTTGGGAAGGCTTTGCCTGTTCTTGAGATACACCCCTATTTTCAATACTCTTCTCGACATCTTTTCTGGTAATTCTTCCTCCCTTACCTGTTCCTTCAATACTATCTAGGTCAATATTATGTTCCTGAGATAAACGTAATACAGCAGGAGAATATCTTTTTTTCATTGAGCTGTCTTTACTGCCTGCTTCTTTCTCAGCTTTGTCATCTTCCGTATTCGATTCTTTTTCGTTTGTTACTCCCGGGCCTTCTAAAGAAGCCTCTTCTGTTTCTATATAGCAGATTAGAGTACCAACCTCTACTGTTTCTCCTTCTTCCACTACAAGTTCTGTTATTGTTCCTGTATAGGAGGAGGGAACTTCTGCATTTACTTTATCAGTCATTACTTCAGCAATAGGATCGTATTTATTTACTTGGTCTCCGACAGAAATAAGCCAAGAACTGACTGTCCCCTCTGTTACACTCTCACCAAGCTGAGGCATAGTAATTTTTTCAACACTCATAATTCTACCTCCAATTAATATTCCGCAAGGTCACGCATTGCTTTTTCTACTTTATCGGGGTTTAGCATAAAATATTTTTCCATAGTCGGTGCATAAGGCATCGCCGGCACGTCGGGGCCAGCCAGACGCTTAATCGGAGAATCTAAATCAAATAAGCAGTTTTCCGAAATAATTGCTGCAACTTCACTCATCACGCTGCCTTCTTTGTTATCTTCCGTCACAAGGAGAACCTTTCCTGTTTTGCTCGCTGCTTCTATAATTGCTTTTTGATCCAGCGGATATACCGTACGTAAGTCAAGAATATGTGCTTCTATTCCATCTGCCGCTAATCTTTCAGCAGCCTGCAATGCAAAATGTACACATAATCCATAAGTAATTACAGTAATATCCTCGCCTTCTCTTTTTACATCTGCTTTACCAATCGGAAGGACATAATCATCCTCAGGTACCTCTTCCTTCAACAAACGATAAGCACGCTTATGCTCAAAAAATAATACAGGATCATTATCCCGGATAGCTGCTTTCAGCAAACCTTTAGCATCATACGGACTTGAGGGCATAACAATTTTTAATCCTGGTTGATTTGCAAACAGCGCTTCTACAGATTGAGAGTGGTACAAAGCGCCATGCACGCCGCCCCCATATGGAGCCCGAATCGTGATAGGACAATTCCAATCATTATTAGAGCGATAACGGATTTTTGCAGCTTCGGAAACAATTTGATTTACTGCCGGCATGATAAAATCAGCAAATTGCATCTCTGCAACCGGGCGTTTTCCGTACATTGCTGCACCAATGGCAACACCCGCAATAGCAGACTCTGCCAGCGGTGTATCTAATACGCGGTCTTCCCCAAAAGTATCATAAAGTCCATGCGTTGCTTTAAACACGCCGCCCTTTTTACCTACATCCTCACCAAGAATAAATACATTCTCATCTTTTTGCATCTCTTCTTTTAGAGCAGCTGTAATTGCTTGTATATAAGACATAACAGGCATTGATTATTCCCCTCCTTCGTCCAATTCCTCATAAACATACTTCAATGTATCCTCTGGAGCAGCATATGGAGCTTTTTCTGCATAATCTGTCGCTTCATTCACAAGCTCGTTAAGGCGCTCATGAATTTCTTTTTCTTTTGCATCATCTATAATATTCTTTTCTTTTAATTTTTCAGCAAATGTAATAATGGAATCCTTCTCTTTCGCTTTCTTCACCTCATCCTGTTCTCGATAAACACGATCATCATCATCACTGGAGTGTGCGGTGAAGCGATAGGTTACTGCTTCAATCAATGTCGGACCTTCCCCGCTAACTGCTCTTTCTCTTGCTTCTTTGACTGCTTGATAAACAGCAATAGGATCATTTCCGTCCACAGTAACTCCCGGCATTCCATAAGATGATGCTCTTTGAGAAACAGTTTCACTGGCTACTTGACGATCATAAGGCACAGAAATAGCATACTTATTATTTTCAACCATTGTAATAACTGGAAGCTTATGCACACCTGCAAAGTTTAACCCTTCATGAAAATCTCCTTGGTTGGAGGAACCCTCTCCCAATGTAACAAACGTTGCAATATCTTTTTTATCCATTTTGCTGGCTAATGCTACACCAACGGCATGTGGAACTTGAGTTGTTACTGGAGATGAACCGGTCAGAATACGATTTTTCTTTTGACCAAAGTGACCCGGCATTTGACGTCCTGCTGAATTTGGATCCTCTGCTTTTGCAAATGCAAATAACATTAAATCTTTTACAGTCATTCCAAAGGCTAAAACGACTCCTAAATCTCTATAATACGGAGCTGTATAATCAACAGAACGGTCCAATGCAAAAGCTGCTCCGACCTGTGCTGCTTCCTGCCCTTGACAGGAAACCACAAATGGTATTTTTCCTGAACGGTTTAAAAGCCACATTCTTTCATCTATCTTTCTTGCTAACAGCATCATTTCAAACATTTCGACAGCCATCTCGTTGCTTACATTTTCCCAAGATGTTTGTTTCATATTATTTCCCTCCTTCAGCCATTTCACAGCATTAAATGGTATTCATTTATCCATGAATCTGTTTTTCGTCAACTGCCAGAGCTGCTTCACCGATAACCTCTGATAAGGATGGATGCGGATGAATTGTCTGGCTGATTTCCCATGCAGTTGCGTCTAATACTTTTGCCAATCCCGCTTCAGATATCATATCTGTTACATGCGGACCAATCATATGAACTCCCAATAAATCCTGTGTTTTTTTATCTGTAATTATTTTTACAAAGCCGTCTGTTTCACCATAAACCAGCGCTTTACCAACAGCTTTAAAAGGAAATTTTCCGATAACAAGCTCATAACCTTCTTCTTTTGCCTGTTTTTCTGTCAGGCCGACCCTTGCTGCTTCCGGGTTTGCATAAATACAACTTGATACTGTATTATAATCTATTTTTTGTGGGTTTTCATCTGCAATATGCTCGACAGCAATAATGCCTTCATGAGAAGCCACATGGGCAAGCTGCATACCACCGATTACATCACCAATAGCATAGATATGTGATTCCTTTGTCTGGTAAAAATCATTTGTATCGATGACATGATTCGAGATTTGGATATCCGTATTTTCAATCCCGATATTTTCGATATTTGCTTTTCTTCCAACAGATACAAGCATTTTGTCAGCGTTAAATTGTTCTGTCTTATCATTAATCAATGCTTTTATTGATATATTATTATTTTTTTCTAATGTATCTGCCTGAACATTAGCACCCGTTACAATTTTCACGCCTCTTTTTTTCAATTGCTTCTCCATCTCTTTTGCCACATCTTTATCCTCAGTCGGCAGAATTTGCTTTTGGTATTCCAATACAGTTACATCTACTCCGAAATCATTCAGCATGGATGCCCACTCTATGCCGATAACTCCACCGCCTACAATGAGCATAGATTCTGGAAGTTTTTCCATTTCCAGCGCTTCATTGGAGCTGATAACAAGTTCACCATCAAAATCCAGTCCAGGCAAGGTATTTGGCTCCGAACCGGTTGCAATCAAAACGTTTTTGGGAATTAACATATCGTTTTCATTGCCATTCTCATATTCAACAGAGATAGTACCAGGCATTGGTGAAAAAATACTTGGTCCTAAGATACGGCCAAATCCCTGATAGACATCTACCTTTCCTTTTTTCATCAGCCCCTGGACGCCTTTGTGCAGTTGATCAACAATTGCTTTTTTTCTTTGCTGTACCTTGATAAAGTTTAAGACTGGCTTATTCACCTCAACGCCAAATTTATCAGCATTTCTGGTTTGCTGATAAATTTCTGCACTGCGGAGCAATGCTTTAGAAGGAATGCAGCCTCTATGTAAACACGTTCCCCCTAATTCAGCCTTTTCAACGATTGCTACTTTCATTTTTAACTGACTCGCACGGATAGCAGCAACATAACCGCCTGTTCCGCCGCCTAAAATGACTAAATCATACTCTGCAGCCATCTAATTAGCCTCCTCTGCTACGTATATCTTTACTTCCCCGGGATTATTTAAAACTTCTAAAACCCCTTCATTCATTGCCTCTAAATCATTTTTACCTGGAAACACCATTACATCAGCAATCCAGTTTATTCTTGGGATAATCGCATCAATAACAAAATCATTCTCACTGATCTTTCCAGTAAAAACAATCCCGTCCACTTCTCCGTGTAACACTGTACTCATTGCTCCAACTTCTTTGGCAATCTGGTATGCCTGCGCTTCGATGACGTTTTTTGTGTGACGATCTCCCTGCATCAGTCTGGAATGGATTATAGAAGGATCTTCTGTGTGCAAATAAGCCTTTAATCCTCCATCCTGCTGTAGATGATTCCAATCAAAATCCTCCACATTAGAATATTGTTCAGATATATAGGCCAGGAACCCCTTTAATGGAATACTTCCTGAACGATCAATTGTAAAGGGACCCTCTCCATCAACACCATTCGTTACATCTATAATTTTGCCTGATTGATGCGAAGCAATGGTAATTCCTCTCGCAATATGAATGGAGATAAGTTTTAAAGAATTATATGCAGCCCCAATTTGTTTAGCTGCAATTCTTCCGGCATGCCGATGATTAAGAGAATGAAATATACTGGCTCTTTCTATTTCAGGAATACCAGTATATTTAGCTATTTTCTGCATTTCATCCACTACTGGCGGGTCAACAATATATGCATGTATATTTAAATTCTCAGCAATATCATAAGCAAGGATTGCTCCCAAATTAGATACATGCTCCCCATACGCGTTTGTTTTTAAATCATAGAGCATCGCATCATTTACTTGATAAGTTCCCCCACCGATTGGACGTAATAGCCCGCCCCGGCCGCATACACTTATTAAACGCGATGTATTCATTCCATCCAAATCCAGCTGTTCAAAAATGGCCTGTTTTCTGTAAGCAACCTGATCGATAAGCTGGTCAAAACGATTTAACTCATCTTCATCGTGAATAATCGTCTGCTGATATAAATGATGATTTCCTTCAAATACACCAATTTTGGTGATATACATGTCGGGGTAGATAACTAAAACACGTCCACTCTGACTCACAATACAACCTCCATCATTGCCCTTTTCATATTTCAGTACCTCATAACAAGAGGCACAATTTTATTGTCTATGATCTAAAATATTTCGTTCATTTATAATAAACTGGCTGCGGGAATTCTTCTTTGCCTGAATTCTTTCTTCCGCAAGACGGTCAGCTGCGATATATGTTGGTATTTGATCGCGGTTCGAAATCGCAAATACCTGCTCCAGATTTTTGTATATGCGCTGTACATTATGTAATGCACGCTCACGATTGTAACCAATTAATTCATCAGCAACATTTATTACTCCACCAGCATTAATTACATAATCCGGTGCATATAAGATTCCTCTTTGATGCAGGATATCACCATGCTCATGGCTTTTCAGCTGATTATTAGCAGATCCTGCAACTACCTTGGCTTTTAGTCTCGGAATTGTATTATCATTAATGGTCGCACCAAGTGCACAAGGTGCATAGATATCACAATCCACATCGTAAATATCATCTGGATCTACTGCTTTTGCGTTAAAATCATTCTGCGCGCGCTGAACTGCATTCTTATTGATATCTGTTACTATTAACTCGGCACCTTCTTCATGCAATAATTTACATAAGCTGTAAGCAACATTTCCGACTCCTTGAACAGCAATGACTTTACCCTCTAAGGATTCTGTTCCAAAAGCTTCTTTAGCTGTTGCCTTCATTCCTTGATAAATTCCAAGTGCAGTAACCGGTGAAGGATTTCCTGCTGCTCCGCTATAAGAAGTCACTCCTGTAACATATTCTGTTTCCAGCGCAATTTGATCCATATCCGATTCATTAGTGCCTACATCTTCAGCGGTAATATATCTGCCGCTTAAGCTTTGGATATAGCGTCCAAATGCACGGAACATTTCCGGATTCTTATCCCTTTTAGGATCTCCTATAATGACTGTTTTTCCGCCGCCAAGATCTAAACCGGCAGCAGCATTTTTATATGTCATTCCTTTTGCCAGCCGCAGTGCATCCTCAATTGCTTCTTCCTCTGAAGCATAAGTCCACATTCTGGTTCCTCCCAGTGCCGGCCCTAACGTAGTATCATGTATTGCAATAATAGCTTTCAGTCCTGATTGTTTATCCTGACAAAAAAGCAGTTGTTCATAATCATATTTCTCCAAGTAATTAAAGATTTCCATATTTACCCCTCCTGAATAAATCACGATAAATTATTATCTAACTTATATTTATCTATAAAATTTTAAATATGCTTTAAGTCGGATGATTATCTTCATCCTCTATTTATATAAATCTGCAAAATATTGCAGAATATATTACTCAATCCGATATTTTTCAAGCTTATAATAGAGATTGCGAACAGATATTTGTAGAACTTTTGCTGTTTTAGTCTTATTTTTATTACATTTCTGATAAACTTCCTGCAAATACATTTTTTCATAATGGTCCAGTGCTTCTTGTAATTTTAGCGGTTTCTCTGTTTCCACACTGCCTTCTGAAAATGTACTTTGCTTTGTTTGAAGTTCCGGTAAATGAGATACTTCAATCTGTTCCTCTGTATTACCAATAAATATCATGGAATGACTTATCACATTAGCCATTTCTCTTATATTACCCGGCCAATGATATTGCATCAGCTTATCCAGAGCTTCATCAGATATCCCCTGAACATTTTTCCCATATTCTTCATTAAGCTGATAAATAATATGTTCGACCAGTACAGGTATATCCTCTTTCCGCTCCTTTAATGATGGAATGGATATTGGCAGTTTATTAATCTGATAATAAAGATCCTCCCGAAACTTCTTATTCATAACAGCCTTCTCTAAATTAATATTCGTCCCGGCAATAACACGGACATCAACAGAAATAGGCTTTGTTGCTCCAACAGGAATCACCTGGTTCTCTTTTAGCACACGCAGTAATTTTTCCTGAATAGTTAAGGAGAGATTACCAATCTCATCAAGAAAGATGCTCCCATTATTAGCCTGCTCAAACAAGCCTTTTCTGCCTATTAATTTCTCATCTGCTGAACCAAACAATTCTTTCTCAAGCATTGATTCAGACAATGTTGAACAATTAACGCGGAGGAATTTATTATATTTGCGGTCACTTTCATGATGTATAGCATGAGCGAACAGCTCTTTACCAGTACCTGTTTCTCCTCTTAAAAGAACAATTGCCGGCGTCTTTGCACCTACTTTTGCCTGTTCTAAAGCAAGTTTCATTTCTGGTGAATTGCCGATAATATCATCAAACGTATACCTTGCCTCCAAATTACGGATAATCTGCCTAGCTCTTTTTAACTCTTTTGTCACAGATTGTAATTCACTGACATCATGAAGTACACCGACACTGCCTTTCATTTTCCCTTGAACAATAACCGGTGCAACATTTACAATGACTTCTTTCCTTGCAGGGCCAACCTTCATATGTACTCCGCGAACAGCACGGCGGGTTTTTAAAACCTTCAGATGAACACTGTCTCCTTCAGATATATCCACTGTTGCCGGTTTACCAATTACTTCATTTTCTGTTAACCCGGTTAAACGTGTATAAGCAGGATTAATAATTAAGCCATTTCCATTTTCATCAACAACACTGATAGCTTCATCAGAAGATTTAATAATTGCCTCCAGCATTGTTTTTATTTCATTTAAATCTGTATTTTCTTCTGCTAGTTGGACTACTTCTGTAATATCCTTGAAAACAGCAAAAGCTCCAACCAAATCACCAGTTTTATTAATAATTGGTATACGTGATGCAATTACTTTCTTGCCGTTATCTAAAATTGTTTTTTGGTTTAATTCTTTTCTCTGACTTCTTAAAACATGTGACAAACGGCTGGTTTTCAACAGTTCTTTTACATGCTTCCCTATGTAGTCTCTTTCCTTTTTGCCAAGAATCTGTTCTGCCCGCCGATTTAGCAGCTGGACCTGCTCGTCTTTATTAACAACAATCATACCGTCATTCATATGATTTAAAATTAATTCCAGGCGGTTTGCCTGTACCTTTACTTCATTCGTTAATATTGTCTTTTCATGAATTAATTCATAAATAATATTTGCTACAGATCCGGGAATAATGATTGTTTTTCTAGGAAAGAGCTCTATCATTTTTTCAAATAAATCTTCCTCGCCTGTTACATTAACGACTATATCAATATTATGGTGAATCCACTCTTTCCATTCTGTGCTTGTATGAACGTTCATCTCTTCAGCTAACTTCATGGCAGGAGCATTCGGATCCTTGTCAACAATTGCACAAATTTTCATTCGTTTTGTTTCTTTAAATAGGCGAAATAATGCTGTACCACCTTTTCCAGCGCCGACTATCAGGATTTTCT
The DNA here is from genome assembly GCF_038004405.1 of Oceanobacillus sp. FSL W8-0428. NCBI lineage: Bacteria > Bacillati > Bacillota > Bacilli > Caryophanales > Bacillaceae > Oceanobacillus > Oceanobacillus sp. FSL W8-0428. Next base: position 3,755,575 of record NZ_JBBORB010000001.1, on the reverse strand, counting down.
TCATACTTTTCATCCACCTTGAATTTATTTGCACACTTTCATCATACGATACCATGCATAATTTAGCAAACGAATTCTATTTCTATTTTTCGACTTATTTTGATATACTTATGTCGATGTTAAAAATATAATGGAAGTACATATCAGTTTAAAAGTGCTCAATAGAAGAAGTCATTGGAAGTATTTATAAAGGAGTTCGAGTTTTATGCAAAGAAACCTCGCTCTAATCATCCTGTTTATTCCCGGGCTGATTGCAGCTTTTGGCATTAAATTAATGCGTGATACGCTTTTTAATGAGTTCTATCCTATTTTTATTTACGGAAGTATTCAATTTATTGTCGGTCTGATATTATTTGCAGGCGGATTGGTTTTTCTCGGCGGCTTTATCATTTATAGAGACAGGAAGAAACGTAACCAGGAAAAGAAAACGCAAAGCTGAAAAATTCTGTTCTATATAGAGACAGAATTTTTTATTTTATTGCGGCAAATCATCAGTAAAAGCACTGCTGACTCAAGTTTCATTTATATGTAATGCAACTTTGAATTCATACTCTGAAAACATCTCAGATCATCTTTAATAATCCATTATTAAAACTTGTTTTTTATTCCAGATTAACTGAAATTGTAATTTTAAAATTAATTTAGCGGAATGAAAGCGTTATTTTCGTCGTTTTTCTTTCTTTTTTTCGTTTTCCACTTTAATTTAACAGAAAATATGTTATATTAATAAAAATAAAAAATACCAAGTATTAAATCTTCATATTATTTTAGTAGTTTATGGAGGAAATTTTGAAATGGGGGATCATCAAATGAAAGTAGCAAAATTTGGAGGAAGTTCTGTAGCAAATGCAACACAAATTAAAAAGGTAGCGAACATCATTAAGTCAGATCCCTCCCGAAAGGTTATTGTTGTATCTGCGCCAGGAAAACGTTTCTCCGATGATGTAAAAGTGACGGATTTGCTAATAGACCTTTGCTATGCAAAACAAAATAATCAAGATTATGAGCAGCATTTACAAAGAATCTTGGAAAGATTTCAAGAAATTATAAATGATTTAGAGCTGGGTAATGATATTTTAGAAGATATCCAGCAAACGATTGAAAAATATCTGCAATTCGATACATCGCCATTAGGACAGCTGGATGCTTTAAAATCTATTGGAGAAGACAGCTCCGCTAAAATAGTAAGTGCTTATTTACAACGGTTAGGCTTAAATGCAAGTTATGTTAATCCGAAAGAAGCAGGAATTTTTGTAAGTAATGAGCCCGGGCAGGCTCAGCTGTTACCCGAAAGCTTTTCTATTATTTATCAGCTCCGTGAACGTGATGGCGTTTCAGTAGTTCCAGGATTCTTTGGTTATTCTAAAGAAAATGATTTAGTTACCTTCTCGCGTGGCGGGTCAGATATTACAGGAGCTATTCTTGCTGCCGGTACCAAAGCAAGTTTATATGAAAATTTCACAGATGTAGATTCTGTTTTTGCGGTAAACCCGAATTTCGTGGAAAATCCAAAGGATATTACCGTATTAACCTATAAGGAAATGCGTGAGCTTTCTTATGCAGGTTTTTCTGTTTTTCATGATGAAGCACTTATACCTGCGTTTAAAGAGCAAATCCCAGTTTGTATTAAAAACACAAATAATCCAGATGCGCCCGGCACTATGGTCGTTGCTGAAAGAGATGCTACAGACCAATGTGTTGTCGGAATTGCAAGTGATGTCGGCTTCTGCAGTTTATATGTAAGTAAATTTTTAATGAACCGTGAAGTCGGTTTTGGCAGAAAGCTTCTGAACATTTTTGAGGACGAAGGAATCTCCTTTGAGCATGCTCCTTCAGGAATTGATGATATGTCTGTTATTTTTAGAGACCACCGGTTTACACCGGATAAAGAACAGGTGGTTATCGACAGGATCCGTAATGAATTACATGTAGATACCGTAAGTATTCATCGTGATTTAGCTGTGATTATGGTTGTTGGAGAAGGATTAGTAAATACAGTTGGTGTTGCAGCCAAAGCAACTGCCTCCTTTGCCAAGGCAGGTATTAATATCGATATGATTAACCAAGGATCTTCTGAAGTATCTATGATGTTCGGTGTTCATGCTGTTGATTTGGAGAGAGCAATTCAATCATTGTATAAAGAATTTTTTACTGAGGATGAATCTAATTTAAAGTTTCCTTCTGTGTCAGCAAAAGGTCATTAATAACTTTTAAACACCGTTTTGAGCAGATTGTCTGTTTAAAGCGGTGTTTTTTCTATCTCTGAACAACCTTGCTGATTCCCCCTGATTTATGAAACAAAAAATATCGCTTCAAACATATAATACTTATCTACTGACAGGAAGGTTGTTGAATACTTGAAAAATGCTTATAAGGCACCTCTTTATTTGCAATATCTTGCATGCTTTTTATCATTGTTGGACCGCTGACTATATGAATCATTTATCAAAAGCAGCTTTTCCTGGATAATTAGCAAAAAATGAAATAGAAGTAAACGAATCGTCCTTACCAGCCCATCATTGTAGCAAAACTGCTGAAATTTGGGTATATCCTCCCTCGGAAAATATTAGTGAAGTGTACTGTGTTACCCAAAAGAAAATGAAGAACTCCCTATAGAATCTAAAAAATACGAAAACAACCATCAAAAATTGGGAGTAACGTATCTCTTTACTAACGACGGTAATGAAAACACTATATTTAACCGCATATAATACCGAGGCGGTGGTTTAGAATTCATTTATATTACCTATCACTTTTTTGATCAAATAAAAAATCGTTTTATCATCTCCATCTCTATAGCTACACCTATTTTAGCCGGAATCTATTTTATTCTATATCGAAGGAGTAAGCGTTAGTTCTTCGTTAGCGAGATGAAATAACGTTTATTTGTACGCCTTCACCAGCATTGTCCGACAGGTGAACGATGTGCGCAAACTCTGTCTCGGAACACGCTTTAGAGTCATCCTTTTTCTTATACTTCTATATTGTGCAAAAAAAGATACTGTGCAAGTACGAATAGTACTTGCACAGTATCTTATAATAAATATTAAATTTACAGTCATTTTTATAGAACGAGACAGATTAACTTTGCTTAAATCAACGTTCTAAGCAACACGAGTTAATAGTTGGTCAAATACTGCTCGCGCTCCCATGGATGCACAGTAGTTCTAAACATATCCCACTCTATATCCTTCGCCTCAATAAAGTGTTCAAATAAATGCTCACCTAAAGAATCTACAAGCACTTCATCCTGTTCAAGCAGGTTCATTGCTTCCTTCAACGTAGACGGTAAATCTTTTACACCATTTTCTTCACGTTCTTTTTTATTCATTACATAGATATTGCGGTCAACAGACTCTGGAACTTCTAACTCTCTCTTAATACCATCCAAGCCCGAAGCCAATAGAACAGACAATGCCATATATGGGTTTGCTGTCGGATCTACACTGCGGACTTCTACTCGTGTACTTAATCCGCGGGAGCTTGGAATACGCACAAGCGGACTGCGGTTTGAAGCTGACCATGCTACATAACAAGGCGCTTCATAGCCCGGTACTAATCGTTTATATGAGTTCACTGTCGGGTTTGTTACTGCAGTGAAGTTTGTTGCGTGTTCAATAATTCCGGCGATAAACTGATAAGCCGTTTTACTTAACTCTAATTCACCTTTTGTATCGTAGAATTTATTTTCTTTGCCATTGAAAAGAGACATGTTCACATGCATTCCAGAGCCATTCACTCCAAATAAAGGCTTCGGCATAAATGTTGCATGCAGATTATGCTTTCTGGCAATTGTTTTTACTACTAATTTAAAGGTTTGAATATCATCCGCATGCTTTATTGCATCAGAATATTTAAAATCAATTTCATGCTGTCCAGGTGCAACCTCATGATGGGATGCTTCAATCTCGAAGCCCATTTCTTCAAGCTCTAAAACAATATCACGACGGCAATTTTCGCCTAAGTCGGTTGGGGCTAAATCAAAATAGCCGCCATGGTCATTTAATTCCAATGTAGGTTCTCTATTCTCATCCAGTTTAAATAAGAAGAACTCCGGTTCTGCACCAATATTAAACGCATCAAACCCTAATTCCTCCATTTTTTCCAGGTTGCGCTTCAGGTTATAACGCGGGCAGCCTGCGAATGGAGTACCATCCGGATTATAGATGTCACAGATAAAGCGCGCCACTTTTCCTTTTTCGGAAGTCCAAGGAAATACGATGAATGTATCCAAATCAGGGTGCAGGAGCATATCTGACTCCTCAATACGTACAAACCCTTCAATACTGGATCCATCAAAAGCCATTTTATTATCTAAGGCTTTGTTTAATTGGCTTAAAGGAATTTCAACATTTTTAATCGTCCCGAGCATATCTGTAAACTGCAGACGGATAAAACGTACATTCTCCTTCTTAATCTGACTTATAATTTCTTCTTTGGTCAATTTCTTAGCCATTTGTTCTCCTCCTAAAAATCTTTGATAATATGAAAAGAAAGTCTTCACTACATTGGATGTGCAGTCAGAAATCTTTTTAACCTGATACTAGCGTTTCACAAAAAAACGTGCTAATTCCCCTTGTCTCATACTTGCTTTTCCGTATCTGCCTGCTTCATTTAATTCGTTCTTTAAAATTCCTCTAAGCTCTTCATCGGTCAGATTAGCTGGAGTTTTTTTCTTTTTCTCCGGGACTGCCTCCAGAATTTCTTTTTTCTCTTCATCCAGCAGAAGCTTAATTCCAGCCATATTTAATCCTTTGTCTAAGAGATCTTTGATTTGAAGCAGCCTGTCTACATCATTAAATGAAAATAGACGCTGATTTCCTTTTGTCCGCTCTGGAGCGATTAAATCATTTGCTTCATAATAACGAATTTGTCTTGCAGTCAGTTCGGTTAATTTCATTACTATTCCTATAGAGAATAAGGGCATTGAACGACGATCCATATCATTCAAAAGATGACCCCCTTCTTTGTTAATGTGTTCAGTATATAATATGTCAGATTTAATGTCAATTAAGTGTTAGGTTCTTTAACATACAAATCGTGCTTTACTTTCTTTTTCCCGTTGGCTAAGAAATTAAACCTTTATTTTCCAATGTTTTCACAGCTTCGACAATAGCAATTTTCACATGTGTATAGGTTAATCCTCCTTGAACATAGGCTGTATAAGGAGGACGAATTGGTCCGTCTGCCGATAATTCGATACTTGCTCCTTGAATAAATGTACCTGCAGCCATAATAACCTGATCCTCATAACCCGGCATTTCACTGGGATAGGGTTTTACATATGAATTTATTGGTGAATTCTCTTGAATTGCCTGACAGAAAGCAATCATTTCCTCGTCTCTGTTAAATGTAACTGTTTGTATCAGATCTGTTCTTTTTTCCTGATATGAAGGGGATGTTTTAAAGCCTGAAAGCTCTAAAAATCGCGCTGTAAATAAAGCCCCTTTTAAAGCCTCTCCTACTGTATGCGGAGCCATGAAGAAGCCCTGATACATTTCCTGAAGCATACAAAGAGAAGCTCCTGTTTCTTTGCCGAGACCAGGGGCTGTCAGTCTGTTAGCACATAAATGGATGAGGTCTTTGCGACCCGCAATATAGCCCCCAGCCCGTACCAGTCCTCCCCCAGGATTTTTAATAAGAGATCCCGCAATTAAATCGGCGCCGACATGCAAGGGCTCCTTTATTTCTGTAAACTCCCCGTAACAGTTGTCCACAAATACAATAACAGAGGAGTCTATTTCTTTTACGAAAGCAATCATTTCTTTTATTTCATCAATTGTAAAGGAAGGTCTTGTACCATAACCTTTTGAGCGCTGAATAGCAATTACTTTTGTCTCTTTTGTCCAGCTTCTTTTTATCTCTTCAAAATCAACTTCTCCTGTGTTTTTTAAAGCAACCTCGCGATAGCCAATTTGAAAATCGGCGAGTGATCCTTCTTCTTTTCCCGGCTTTCCGATTACTTCCTCCAATGTATCGTATGGATGTCCTGTAATGTAAACCAGCTCGTCCTGCGGGCGCAGTACACCGAATAAAGCGGTTGTAATAGCATGTGTCCCGGAAACTATTTGCGGACGTACAACGGCATCTTCTCCGCCAAATACTTCGGCATATACTGCTTCTAATCCTTCTCTGCCCAAATCATCGTATCCATAGCCTGTTGTTCCCTGCAGGTGTGTATCGCTGATCCGATGATTCCTGAAGGCCTCCAGGACACGTCTTTGATTTTTCTCTACAATTTCTTGAATATACTGATGACCTTCCAAACAATCTTTTTCTGCTTCTATAACTAGTGATTCTGCATGCATTTATTTACTTCTCCTCTACAAAACGGTGAAATGGATGATCTTTTCTGACATAACCCTGAACATGAAATTGATTTGTTTCTTCCAGCAGCTCTTTTTTAACTACTAACGCAGCAGATTGCAGCTGATATATTAAATCTCCTTCACTCGAATCTAATACAATGTCAAATAAATCCCATTCTTCCTTTAATACCTCTTCTATTTTTGCTAATAATGTTTGTAAATCTTCTTCTTTCAATGCACTGATTTGAATATTAGGGAATTGATTAGCTAAAAAGAAATCTGCTTTCAGCTGGTCCTTTTTATTATAAACAGTCAATACAGGGATATGGCCAGCATCTAATTCAGTTAAAAGTTTACGGACTGTTTCCTGCTGCTGTGATAAATCAGGATCAGAAATATCCACTATATGCAATAGAAAGTCTGCTTCCCTCACTTCCTCCAGAGTTGATTTAAACGCTGCAATAAGTGCAGTAGGGAGATCTTGAATAAAGCCTACCGTGTCCGTGATTAAACTTTTCAATCCGCTGGGCAATTGAATGCGACGGGTAAGCGGATCCAAAGTCGCAAATAATTGATCTTCTTCTAACGACTGGCTATTTGTCAAACGATTAAAAATAGTCGATTTTCCGGCATTTGTATAACCCACAATGGCAATTTGAAAGACATCGTTTGCTCTCCTCCGCTTTCTATACTGATCGCGCTGCTTCACTACTAATTGAAAACGACGTTTTATATCATAGATTCTTCTTTCAATATGCCGGCGGTCTGTTTCTAATTTTGTTTCTCCCGGACCTCTTGTCCCGATTCCACCGCCCAGTCTTGATAAATTTGCCCCTTGTCCATGCAAACGGGGAAGCAGATACTCCAATTGAGCCAATTCTACTTGGAGCTTCCCTTCCTTTGTTTGTGCACGCATTGCAAAAATATCCAATATTAATTGACTCCGGTCAAGAACACGAACATCCAGTACATCTGCTAAATTGCGGACTTGACCAGCCGATAACTCATTATTAGCTACAACTAAATCAATTTCCTCCGTCTCTACAATCCGGGCAACCTCTTGAAGCTTCCCCTCACCGATATAAGTGGCTGGATGGACACGGTCCCGATTTTGCGTAATCACATGCTGTACCCGACCCCCGGCAGTTTTACACAAAGAGATCAATTCATCTAAAGAAGATTGAAATTGACGTTCTGGTTTTTGGGATTGGTTAACCGAAATTACTAATACATTTTCTAATGTCATAGCCTACCTCTTTCTTATAGCTTTGGTACATAATTTTTTTGCTTTCCTGATGCGAAAAAAATGCCCTATATATATCATACCCACTATTTCTATTCTAGCAACAAATCCTGCTCTGTTAAAATAATTAAATCCCTGGATACAATCTGTTCTGAGGTCAGTAATCGAACTGCCTGCATACGTATTGCTTTTTCAATTACGTTTCTTACATATCTTGCGTTAGAAAAATTAATTGTATCCTCCCGGAGTTTTCTTGTTAAATGATTGCGAAGCTTCCATTCTGCCGGCTTAGATAGTTGATATTGTCTTTCCGTAAGCATTCGGCTACCAATATTTAATAATTCATCAACAGAGTAATCATCGAAATCTAAAATAAATGGAAATCTGGATTCAAGACCAGGATTCATTGTAAGGAAACGATCCATTTCCCGAGGATAACCTGCAAGAATCAATACTATATCCTCTCTTGAGTCTTCCATATGTTTTACCAGCAGGTCAATTGCCTCTTTGCCAAAATCCTTTTCCCCGCCTCGTGATAAGGAATATGCTTCATCAATAAATAAAACACCGCCCATCGCCTTCTGTATGACGGCTCTTGTTTTTTGTGCTGTCTGCCCAATGTATTCCCCTACTAAATCCGCACGTTCTGCCTCGATAAAATGGCCCTTGGAGAGAATATTTATATTATGATAGAGCTTTGCTAATTTTCGGGCAACCGTTGTCTTTCCTGTTCCAGGATTCCCTTTAAACAGCATATGAAGAACCTGTTTTGAACTTTTTAAACCTTGCTCCTTCCTCTTTTCATTTATAAGAATATTTGCGTAGATTTCTTTAATAGACGTTTTTAAATCATCTAAGCCGACAAAAGATGCAAATTCTTTATCTATTATTTCAAGTGGCGAATGTTTTTGCTTTTTTACACGGACCTCTCTGCCGGGCTGCTGTGTATTCTCGTGTAAAATGATATTAATACGGCCATTTTTATAACCTTCCGCTTGTGCCAATTCTTCATCACCCCTTATTCATTAACAATATACGCAGATAACTGAAAAGGGGTGACAAATGCCTATAGATTCGTAATAGCTTATGTTTTAAGAAATCATTTAATATTATATGTAAAGCTCTGAGTATATAAAAACCCGAAGACGCCAGAGAACGAATTCGGGTTTTTATAAAGCTATTCTGCTTTCTTACATATTCGCAACAGTTGGTAAGGAAGTAGCTCCCATTAGATATTCATCAACCTGATAAGCTACCTCTCTCCCCTCATTAATCGCCCAGACAATTAAGCTCTGACCGCGGCGCGCATCTCCTGCTGCAAACACATTATCTTCTGTTGTTAAAAACTTTCCGTATGCTGCAAGCACACGATTTCTCATTGTTTTCACCCCAAAAGCATCTAAAACGGGCTCTTCAGCACCTTCAAATCCAATAGCAATTAAAACAAGCTGTGCCGGCCAGATTTTTTCTGTTCCGGGTATTTCCTCGAAAAAGAAGACGCCATTTTCATCCTGTCTTTTCTCCATTTGAATGGTATGCAGCTCTTTCAGATTTCCTTTTTCATCTGTTACAAACCTCTGCGTCTGAATAGAGTATTCACGGATATCCCTGCCGAACTTTTCTTTCGCTTCTTTGTGCGCATATTCTAAACTGAATACCTGCGGATAAGCCGGCCATTGATTTTTTTCAGCCCGTTTAATTGGGAGCTGTGGGTGCTTGCCGAATTGTACAATACTTTTAGCACCTTGACGAATTGCCGTTGCAATGCAATCTGCACCAGTATCTCCACCGCCAATAACAATAACATCTTTTCCATCAGCGTTTAATTCATCTTCCAATTCAATATTATTATCAAGGAGTTTCTCCGTTGAGCGGGTCAGATAATCCATTGCAAAGCGTACTCCTTTTCCATCTCTGCCTTCTAAAGGCAGATCACGATGCTTCTGGGCACCGGTACAGAGAATAACAGAATCAAAGTTTGCTTTGATTTTTCCTGCTGAAATATCCTTGCCTACCTCTGTATTTAAAACAAAGTGAATGCCTTCCTGACGAAGTAGCTGAATACGTCGTTCAACAACGCTTTTTTCCAGCTTCATATTAGGAATTCCATATGTTAATAATCCGCCGGCACGATCAGCGCGTTCATAAATCGTCACTTCATGACCTGCTTGATTCAGTTGATCCGCTGCTGCTAATCCAGCTGGACCCGACCCAATAATAGCAACTTTTTTTCCGGTACGTACATCAGGAATTCTCGGCTCAATCCAGCCTTCTTCAAAGCCTTTATCAATAATTTTCTGCTCAATATTTTTAATTGTTACGGCAGGATCATGAATCGCTACTGTACAGGAACCTTCACATGGTGCCGGACAGACTCTGCCGGTGAATTCAGGGAAATTATTTGTTTTCATCAACCTGTCTAATGCTTCTCTCCATCTGCCTTTGTATACAAGATCATTCCATTCCGGGATCAGGTTATAGACAGGACAACCAGATGTTGCTCCTTCTATTTCCATACCAATATGACAAAAGGGAATACTGCAATCCATGCAGCGTGCCCCTTGTTCTCTTGCTGAATTGTCAGAAAAAGAGCCAGCGTATTCTTTCCAGTCTTTCATCCGTTCCAGCGGTTCACGCTCACTTGCAGTTTTTCTTTTAATTTCCATAAACCCTGTTGCTTTACCCATTTACTCTGGCTCCTTTCTCATTCCTGATGATAGATTCTTTATCTAAGTTCACAGTCATTTTTTGATTTTTCTTTGCCATAAATGCTTCATAACGAGCTTCTTCTAAGCTTAAGCCTTGCTCTTTAAACCATTCAATCTGCTGAAGCATTAATTTATAATCTGTTGGAATAACTTTTATAAATTTCTTTACTTCTTCCTGCCAGTTCTTTAAGATAAATGCTGCTTTTTCACTGTCCGTGTAATCCAAGTGATTAATAATTAAATCCTTCACTTCCTCCTGTTCCTTTAGATCAGTTATTTCTTCAAACTGGATCATTGCCGTATTTGTCAAGGACTTAAATGCAGAAATATCGTCTGGTCTTATATAAGAGATACCACCCGACATTCCAGCAGCGAAGTTTTTGCCGACGTTTCCAAGGATAACAACCCGACCGCCTGTCATATATTCACAGCCATGATCACCAACACCTTCTACAACTATTTTTGCGCCACTGTTTCTGACTGCAAAACGCTCGCCCGCATAGCCTTGGATATATGCCTCTCCACCTGTTGCACCATAGAATGACACATTTCCTGCAATAACATTATGACTTGGATTAATCGTTGAATCCTTTGGAGCACGAACAATCACTTTACCACCGGAAAGCCCTTTACCAACATAATCATTGGCGTCACCAGTAACTGTCATTGTCATACCTGATGGGATAAAAGCACCGAAGCTCTGGCCGGCAGATCCTGTGAAATGTAAATTAATTGTATCCTCCGGCAGGCCTTGTTCCCCGTATTTTGCAGTAAGCTCACTGCCGACAATTGTACCGGTAACACGGTCTGTATTTCTAATCGGAAAGCTTGCTTGCATTGCTTCCCCTGTCTCTAATGCGTCTTGAACGACAGGCAAAATTTCTTTTAAATCTAAGGATTGGTCTAACTGATGATCTTGCCCGGCTGTATTTCTTTTCGTGCCTTCCGGCTGATAGACCAAGGTTGATAAATCAAGATATTTCGCTTTCCAATGTGTATCCGCACGATGGGATCTTTCCAAATATTCGGTATGGCCAATCATCTCATCCATTGTCCGGAAGCCAAGCTCTGCCATAATTTCACGAACTTCTTCAGCGACAAATTGCATATAATTCACAACATGATCTGGATCTCCGGTAAATTTTTTACGAAGCTCCGGATTTTGTGTTGCGACACCAACTGGACAGGTATCCTTATGACAGACACGCATCATCACACAGCCGACAACAACTAGTGGTGCTGTAGCAAATCCGAATTCTTCCGCTCCAAGCAATGCTGCAGTTACAACGTCTTTTCCAGTTAACAGCTTACCGTCCGTTTCTAAAATAACCCGATCTCTAAGACCATTTAACATTAATGTCTGATGTGCTTCTGCTAATCCTAATTCCCATGGAAGACCAGTATGCTTAATACTTGTTTTGGGTGATGCTCCTGTTCCGCCATCATAACCGACAACAGAAATAACATCGGCATTTCCTTTAGCTACCCCTGCAGCAATCGTCCCAACGCCTGATTTTGCTACCAGCTTAACACTTACTCTGGCTTTTCGGTTAGCATTTTTCAAATCATGAATCAACTGCGCCAAATCTTCAATAGAATAAATATCATGATGCGGCGGAGGAGAAATTAAATCAACGCCCGGTGTTGATCTCCGTACATCAGCAACCCATGGATAAACCTTTTCGGCCGGCAACTGACCGCCTTCACCAGGTTTTGCTCCCTGCGCTACTTTTATTTGCAGCTCTTTTGCATTTACTAAATAGTTGCTTGTCACTCCAAAACGGCCGGATGCTACCTGTTTAATTGCACTGGAACGCAAATCACCGTTGGCATCAGGAGTAAATCGAGATTTGTCCTCCCCGCCTTCTCCGCTGTTACTTTTACCGCCGAGACGATTCATCGCAATCGCCAATGTTTCGTGCGCCTCTTTACTAATAGAACCAAATGACATCGCACCTGTTTTAAAGCGTTTGACAATAGATTCAACCGATTCTACTTCTTCAATGGATATAGGTTCTGTTTTCTTGAAATCAAATAGATTTCGCAAAAAGCCGATACGTTCTTCATTCGATTCTTTAGAAAATTGCTTGAACAGCTTATAATCGCCTCGTCGGCAGGACCATTGCAATTTATAAATTGTAGAGGGGTTAAATGCATGATGTTCACCAGTTTTGCGCCACTGAAAATCACTTCCTGAATCAAGCAGCTGACTAATCGCTTCCTGATATCCTTCATGGTGACGTTTTTCTGTTTCCAGCTGCATCACATCAAGTCCAACTCCATCAATTTGTGAAGCTGTCCCGGTAAAATGTTCTTCTATAACCTGTTTACTGATCCCGACAGCTTCAAAAATTTGTGCACCACGATAACTCTGCACAGTCGAAATCCCAATTTTGGACATTACTTTGATAATACCTTCCGTAGCAACTGCAATATATCTTGCCTGAGCTTCTTTTGGATTTAAAGCCAATTGGCCAGATTCGAAAGCCTGCTGGTATGTCTGATAAACCAGATATGGGTAAATCGCATCCACGCCATAGCCAAGCATTGCTGCAAAATGGTGTACCTCACGCGCTTCACCTGACTGGATAATGATACTTGCTTTCGTACGGATACCTTCACGGATTAGATATTGATGCAGCCCGCTTACCGCCAGTAATGCGGGTATTGCTTTTCGCTCTTGATCCATTTCTGTATCACGCAGCACAAGAATATTTTTCCCATTCAGAATAGCAGTTCTTGCTTGTTCAAATACTTGGTTTAACGCCGTTTCCATATTATCCGTAAACAAAGTATCAATAATTGCTGTCTGTAAACCATTGATTTCATTATTTACTATCTTTCTCATTTGTACATTTGATAAAATAGGTGAATCTAATCGTATCCGTTTTTTCTTTTCTGTTTCCGGATGAAGAATATCTCCTTCACTTCCGAGCCACGTCAGCATTGAGGTCACTAATTGTTCGCGATAAGCATCAATTGGAGGATTCGTTACCTGGGCAAAGAGCTGTTTAAAATAATTAAATAAACTTTGCGGACGCTCCGATAAAACAGCTAATGGAGCATCATTTCCCATGGCTCCGATTGGATCTTTTTCATCCTGCACCAACGGAATTAAATACTTTTCAATATCCTCCAGAGTATAACCGAATGCTTTCTGTTTATGGAACAATTGCGGGTCCATTTCTCTGCTTTCGTCAACCTCTGGGTCCAGTGTTATAGTTTGCTCCTCCACCCAGTTTTGATAAGGGTGTTCATTTGTAATGGCCGATTTTATTTCTTCATCAGAAATAATTCTTCCCTGCTCGATATCTACTAATAACATTTTCCCCGGACTCAACCGTTCTTTTAATAAAACATTACTCTCTTCTACATCAATCACACCAACTTCGGAGGAATAAATAATATAATCATCTTTTGTTACATAATACCTTGCCGGCCGCAAACCATTTCTGTCTAAAATAGCCCCAATTTGCTTTCCATTCGTAAAAGTGATGGATGTCGGTCCGTCCCAGGGCTCCATCATTAGGCTGTGATACTGGTAAAAAGCACGTCTTTTCTGTCTCATATGTTCATTTTTATCCCAAGGCTCAGGTATAAGCATCATCGCTGCATGCGCAGGCTCTCTTCCTGCCAAAGTTAAAAATTCCAGCGCATTATCCAGTGTTGCTGAATCACTGCCGTCACTCCGGATAATTGGCAACAGTTTTTCTAAATCATTACCAAATGCGTCAGAAACAAATTGTTTTTCTCTTGCTCTCATCCAATTCACATTTCCACGTAATGTGTTAATTTCGCCATTATGGATTAAATAACGGTTCGGGTGCGCCCTTTCCCATGATGGAAATGTATTTGTACTGAACCGGGAGTGTACGAGTGAGAAAGCGGAAATAAAATCTGCTTCCTGTAATTCTAAATAAAATCCATTTACCTGCTCTGGAGTCAGCAGGCCTTTATATACAATTGTTCTGCTGGAAAGGCTGGGAACATAAAAACGAATATTTCTTTCTTCTGCCCAATGCTCTGCTTGCTTACGGATAACATATAACTTTCTCTCAAAATCCATTTCATCGGCAGTTGCATTTGCTTGAATAAATACTTGTTTAATTTCCGGAAGTGTTTCAACTGCCCCCTTTCCAATACAAGACGAGTTAACGGGTACGCTTCTCCAGCCAATTAACTGCTGCCCTTCTTGAGCAATTAAAGCATTTACTTTCTCCATTACTTCAAGCTGTTCCTGCTCGCTTTGAGAAAGAAAGACCATGCCAACCGCATATTCTCCAGCTGGTGGAAGCTTAAAGTCCCGACATACTCTTCTGAAATATTGATCAGGAATCTGTACCATTAATCCAGAACCATCACCAGTCATTGGATCGCTGCCCTGTCCGCCACGATGCTCCAGCTTACAAAGCATACTCAATCCTTTTGTAACAATGTCATGAGTCTGTTTTCCTTTTATATGTGCATATAAGCCAATTCCACAGGCATCGTGTTCAAAATCCGGTTGATATAGCCCCTGCGCTTTTGGCAAATTATGAAATACCATTCTGTGTTCCTCCATTCCGTATACATTAAAAGTGGGTAAGATACATTTTATGTTTTTTTATCTATCCAAACAATATATAATAAACATAATATTAATCTAATTTTGATATGAGGTGGAAATATGGAACTGCGTCAATTGAAATATTTTGTTGCGGTAGCAGAACGGGAACATGTATCAGAGGCTGCATTGGAACTGCACGTTGCCCAGTCGGCAATCAGCCGGCAAATTTCAAATTTAGAAAATGAATTAGGAGTGCAGCTTTTTGAAAGGGTCGGGAGAAATGTACATTTAACATCTATCGGAAAAATATTCTTAACACATATAAAATCTGCTTTAAAGGGGTTGGATTATGCGAAAAAGCAGGTGGATGAATATCTGGATCCTGAACGCGGCTCGATAAAAATCGGATTCCCAACAAGTCTGGCAAGCAACCTCTTGCCAACCGTACTATCAGCTTTTAAGAAAAGCTATCCAAATATCCGATTTCAATTAAGACAGGGCTCTTATAATTTTTTAATTGAGGCAGTCAGGAACAGAGAAATTGATTTAGCCTTTCTTGGTCCTGTACCCGATAATCAACCTGATATTATTGGCAAGGTTCTTTTTATGGAAAATTTTTATGCCCTTATTCCCAGTTCTCATCCTAAATCTGCAGCAGAAAAAATTTCTGCACAAGCTTTAGAACATGAAAATTTCGTGTTGTTTCCTGAAGGATATGTACTTCACCAGCTTGTTATTGATTTTTGCATCCGTTCAGGCTTCACACCAAATATTTATTCTCAGGGTGAGGATTTAGATGCTATTAAAGGACTTGTAGCAGCCGGAATGGGGATTACTTTGCTTCCAGAAAGTGCTTTTAATGATTTAAACACTGCTTACAGTTCTAAAGTAGCGATTGATAACTCTTCTTTAAAACGGACAGTCGGGATTATTATTCCAAAAAATCGTAATCTCGCCCCTTCTGAAATGGTTTTTTATAATTTTATTCAGAATTATTTTGGGGTTGGGGAATAAAGAAAAATGAAAACCATCGCTTAAAATGATAGATAGCAGATATAAAAACAGGCTTCTATTTGTTTTTCAAATAGAAGCCTGTTTAAAAACTCTTTTATAATCTATAATTTACGAACCATTTTTATAATAACATCTGCTGCATTCTTTGCAGCTTTTTCTAAAAATACATCAAAAGAAACAGATGATTCTTTTCCAGCAATATCGGACAGTGCCCGAATAATAACAAACGGTGTCTTATACTGGTAGCATACTTGCGCAATTGCAGCAGCTTCCATTTCTAAAGCCAGCATTTCCGGAAACCGTTCGCGGACAACAGCTATTTGATCTTTTCTTTGCATAAATGAATCACCTGTTGCTATAATACCAAATTCTGCCTGGATATCTGATTCCAGAATAACTCCGCCTGCTAATTTAACCAATTCTGGTGAGGCCGTATAGGATGCCGGCATGCCAGGAACTTGTCCATAAGCATAACTGAATGCTGTTGCATCTACATCATGATGTAATACCTCTGTGGAAATAACAACATCACCTACATCCAAATTTTCAGCAAACCCTCCAGCAGATCCTGTATTAATAATTTTATCAGGATTAAATCGTTCATGCAGGATAGTTGTGGACATTGCCGCATTTACTTTTCCAATACCGGACAGCAGAAGAACAACTTTTTTTCCTTCCAGATAACCTTGATAAAAATAACTATTTGCAATTTCGATTTCTTGTATATCTGTCATTTTTTGTTTCAGCAATTCAATTTCTTCATCCATTGCTCCAATAATTCCTATCGTCATCTTCATCCTCCATTACTGTCCTGCATCGTTTTCAATCAGCTTTTCTACCTTTGTCGGCTGCCAGCCTTCCCCGTCTACCCAATCTAAGAACACACGATAAAACTCTGAGCTGCTTGAATCAGAAACCGTGGCAATTACTTTGTCAGGGCCATTATTTCCAACCCAATGTTCTATCATACCATCTTCACTTAAACCAGTAACCAAGGAGGTTGCTTTTTTTATTTCAACACGATCCTGAGATCCATTGCCAAAGTCTGTATTATGCTCTCCTTCTTGCTCTGTACCTACAGGATCCCAGTCGCCAGTATATGCTTCTGAAACATTATCATCTGATGGTTCAGCAGATTCCCTGTCTTCGTATGAATTATCTTCTTCATTTTCGTCCTCGTTGTCATTATCTTCTTTGGATGCATCCTCGTCTTTATCTTCATCTTCATTTTCTTCGTCTCTATTCGCATCCTCATTATCATTTTTATCTTCATCATTTGAATCAGGATCAGTTATTAGAAAGCCATTATCATCTTCTCCGCCGCCTTCTTCACCATTATCTCCCTCGGACGTATTTTCAGATGCATCAGATTCAGTACCTTCATCAGCTGTATCGTTTCCGCCAAATACCCATATCGCAAGGAAGACCACTAAAACGACTCCTGCAGCAATGGATAGAATGGTAATTGCATTTGTATTTTTTCTTCTTTTTTCAAATTTGTTTGATCTTGTTTGATTCACCAAGTACTCCCCCTAACTACAACTATTTGTATTATACTATCATATCGAGTTTAACAATCCTTGTCTATTCAATTTTAGCATAAAAATGCTGTTTGTTTCTTCTATAAACTAAAGTATTGATAGAACAAAGTGAAGATGAGGATTTTACTATATATTAAAAATTCAACTATGTAATACTATTCGTACAGATTCTCTGATTTTTAACGTTTTAGGAATAAAAAAAGCAGGCAGCTGAATATGACAATCCTTGAACAAAAATGTATATATTCGAGGATGTTACACATATCTTATCAGTAATAACAAAACTTACAGCTTAATTAATGCAGCTGTAAGTTTTGTTATTACTTAAGTATAAGTTCTTGAAAATCCATTCTCTAATCAGAGCGCTTACTATACATCATTTAAGATTCAGAATAAAGAACTGCTAAGCAAACGCTTTCCAATTTTTAATCTACACTTGTTATTCGTACTTCAATATCTCCGGCAGGTGTAGCTACTGTAACTTCCTGTCCAATTTCCTGCCCTAACAAACTTTTAGCCATTGGCGAATCATTGGAGATTTTCCCTTCAAATGGGTCAGCTTCTGCACTTCCAACAATTGTGTAAGTTTCTTCATCACCATCAGGTAATTCAATAAAAGTAACTGATTTACCCAATGAAACAACATCTGGGTTTTCATTATCATTCTCGATAATTACTGCATTGCGGATCATTTTTTCTACTTGTGTAATACGCTGTTCTACAAATGCCTGTTCATCTTTAGCAGCATCATATTCAGAGTTCTCAGACAGGTCTCCAAAATCACGAGCCACTTTTATTCTTTCAACGACCTCTTGCCGACGGTCTGTTTTTAAATAATGTAGTTCTTCCTCTAACTTATCTTTCCCCTCTTGTGTCATGTAAAAGCTTTTTTCTGCAGCCATTTTCTATACACTCCTTCTCGTATCATTTCTTTTCAGGGATAAACGCAGCATATTTTTGACTCAAAACTGATTTTAAAAACTAACCTGCCGCTTATTTCCCATGTATATAAATTAATTAATAAAATTGGCTATATAGCTTATGTGCTAATTCTTGAAAATATACTAATCAATACTATGGCAGATATTACCTAAAATATCAAGAAAAATAATTACCTATTTGAATTCTTTATTAAGATATTTTCTATTTTAGATGCCATAATATCTACTGCAACATGGTTTTCTCCGCCTTCTGGAATGATTAAATCTGCATATCTTTTCGACGGCTCAATAAATTGCATATGAGCCGGACGAACCACTTGAATATATTGATCAATTACTGATTCTAACGTTCTGCCGCGCTCTTTAATATCTCTTAACAGGCGACGGACAATTCGTAAATCAGCATCTGTATCAACAAATACTTTTATATCCATTAAATCAACCAGATTGACATCTTCCAAAATCAATATTCCTTCAACAATTATTACTTCTTTCGGTTCAACATGAATCGTTTCTTTTGAACGGTTATGGACTTTATAATCATAAACCGGCTTTTCTATAGGTTTATATTCCAGCAATTGTTGCAGATGCTCTACTAATAAATTATTGTCAAACGCTAATGGATGGTCATAATTTGTTTTCAACCTTTCCTCAAATGGGAGATGCGACTGATCCTTATAGTATGCATCCTGTTCAATAACTAGTATTGACGTCTCTTTAAAACGGTTGCAGATAGATTTTGTTACTGAAGTTTTTCCACTCCCGCTCCCGCCGGCTACGCCTATTACAATGGGTTTATCTTTTTCCATGCTATTATCTCCTTACATTTCTCATCTCTTATAGCTAATGGAAACACCATCATCAATCGGTATAATAGACGTATGATAATCTGGATGATTCATTAGCATTTCATTGTACGCTTTTAATTTTCGTACTAAAGTTTTATATTTTTTAGGCGCTTCTCCACCTGAATAAACCATCCCGCGAAATAATACATTATCTGTAATTAATATACCGCCAGAAATGAGCATTCTATCTGCCAAGTCAAAATAAGATTGGTATTGCCCTTTCGCAGCATCGATAAAAATAACATCGAACTGTTTCTTCTTTTCAGCTAAATCCTGCATGACATCAGCAGCATCACCTAAGATTACGTCGACCTTGCTATTACGCTTCTGCTTTTGAATATTTGTAATAGCTTCATAATAACGTTTCTTATCTTTTTCAACGGTAATAATTTTAGCATCTGGTGCTCCCTCTAACATTCGCAATGCAGAGTAGCCAATTGCTGTACCTACCTCTAAAATAGATTCAGGCTGCTGCATGGTTAAAACAAGATTAATCATATGCATGCTGTTTCGATGAATGATTGGAACATGATTTATTTCTGCATATTTTTCAAGCGCTTTTGCAGAATCCGGTGAAGCAGGCAGCAAGTTTTCCAGGTAATTTTCTATTTTTTTATCCATTTCATCATTTCCTTTAAGTTGCAAAGCATTAAATTTATTCTATATGTGCTTATTCATGGTCAAAAAAAGCACATTCATTTTCCCGCACAGAGAGTGTGCTGATCCTCAGCATTCCCATAAATTCTATACTTTCCTAATCTGTAAAAAAGAAAACGGAACATGGGGAAATTCTCCATAAGTCCGTTTAAGGGTTGTTCAAGCTGACACTTCTAATCATCTATTTGAACACACTCTTTAATTTATATATTTTTCCCGGTTCTTAACATGTTCGTCAAACGTTTCAGCAAAGTGAATATTTCCATCTTCATCATGTAAGAAAAACAGGTAATCTGAATCTTCTGGAGACACCACTGCTTTCAAAGAGTTTTCCGCAAAATTCGATATTGGGCCTATTGGTAAACCATCAACTACATATGTGTTATATGGTGACTCTACCTCTAAATCCTCAAAGGTAACAACAGCTTGATGTTCACCTTTTGCATATAATACGGTTGGATCAGTCTGCAGCTGTATACCTTCATCCAAACGATTATAGAATACACCGGCAATTTGCGGCCGCTCCTCTTCATGGGCAGTTTCCTTCTCCACAACCGATGCAAATGTTATCGCTTCGTGCGGTGTTAAATCCCGCTCTGCAATTTCACCTTCATATTGCTGGAAAATAGAATTTGTTTGTTCGACCATACGATCTATTATCGATTCAATGGTTGGTTCTTCTTCATAAAAATCGTATGTCGAAGCAAACATATACCCTTCTAAAGGAGTACGAATTTCGTCATCTAAAATATCCTCCGTTAATAAGGAAGGATATTTTCCCATTAATTCTTCAATAAAATCAGGGTCATTAGCAACCTCTAAGAAATCTTCCTTGGAAAAATCAAGCTGCTTACTGTATATCTCAGCAATTTGATCAACTGTCAATCCTTCAGGAATTGTTACAGTATGTACAGCATCAACAATAACTCTTCCATGCTGCAATGATTCAATAATTTCATCCATATTCATCGCTGTATTAAAAGTATAGTTTCCAGCTTGGAATTCGTTCACATTATTAAATTTTGTATAGAAACGGAACACACGTGCATCTTTTATAATTCCATTTTCTTCAAGAATACCAGCTATCGTTGAGCTGGAAGATCCTATCGGAATTTCCACTTCTACCTGGGTTGAGTTATCTTCGTCAACGGGCTCCAATGCCGAATTAATATATATATATCCTGAGATACCGCCGATTATTATAATAAGAGTAAAACACACAATAATAATTGCTACAATTTTTCTAACTTTAGATGCTTCTTCTCCTCTTTTTATAAGATTCTTCTGGAATCCATTATGTTTGTCATCTTTTGACACCATGTACCCCCCTTTCATCCGCTTTATTATACTAAATCCATATAAAATTATCCAATATTCCTGTTATTTTATTTCATACTTCTTTATTTTAAACAGAAATTTTTATTTTCATAAGGAATTTTGGAGAAAAATATATTTTTTGCAGACATAGAAAGGTTAATATTATTTAAAGCCAGACTTGTAAAAAAATAAAGACATCGTAAAAGAAAGCTGATGTCACAAAACGTGAACATCAGCTTTCTTATCTTTTTTTTACTCTTCTTCTTCTGCTAATGTGTTTAACATTTCCTCTACCATATTCCATTCATCGTCAGATTCAATAGGGTATAATGTGTAATCTTCATTTTCCTGTTCCTCATAGCGGAATGCATACACCTCTACCTCTTCATCCTCTGCCTGTTCAGCAGGTACGACAGCTATATAAGATTGTTCAGTTTCATCCACATCGAATGTGAAGAGTACTTCGAAAAGATGCTCATCACCGTTTTCATCTGGGATAATAATTCGTTCTTTTTCCTCTAACGCCATTAAATAACGCCTCCTTTTGAATCAAGATAACCCTGCAAAATCATTGTAGCTGCCATCTTATCAATTACTTTTTTTCTTTTTTTCCGGCTCATGTCTGCTTCTAAAAGAACACGTTCAGCCGCCATTGTCGTTAAACGCTCGTCCCATAATACAACAGGTAAATTATATTTTTCTTCCAAATAAGCAGCATAACGCTCTGAAGCTTCGCCTCTTTCGCCAATCGAACCGTTCATGTTTTTAGGCAGACCAACAACAACCCGGGATACTTCACTATCCTCTATAATGGTTTGAAGTTCTTTATCCGCAGAACTGAACTCGTTCTCATCCCAATAAATAGTGGTTAGTCCTTGTGCTGTCCAGCCAAGAGCGTCACTAATTGCAACACCTATTGTTTTTGAACCTACGTCTAAACCTATTACTTTCATGAATTCTCCTTATTCTGTTCTAGATAAAACTTTACAAGTTCTTCAATAACTTCATCCCGTTCAACTTTACGAATCAAATTACGAGCATCATTATACCTAGGAATATAAGCAGGGTCACCCGATAATAAATAACCGACAATCTGATTTATCGGATTGTATCCTTTTTCCTGTAATGATTCATGAACAGTCAATAAAATTTTTTTAATGTCCTGGTCAAATGGTTCTTCGGAAAAGTTGAATTTCATTGTTTTATCAATTGAACTCATAATGACACCTCGTCCTTCGTTAACCTTCTTCATCTATTCTAACATGTTTATCTCTATCATTATACTTATTTACAAGAAAACATACAACCAATGATTAGGCATTTGTCGCTTCTGTTACATAACTTAAAGCACTTTGTAATGCTTCTGTAACCTTAGATGGGTCTTTACCCCCAGCTTGTGCCATATCTGGACGGCCGCCGCCGCCGCCGCCACAAATTGTTGCAGCCTGTTTTACCAGGTTACCGGCATGAAGGTTTTGTTTCATCAAATCTTTTGTTACCCCTGCAACAAGCTGTACTTTATTATTATGCACAGCTGCAAGCAGAATTACACCTGATTCTATTTTTTGTTTTAATTCATCTACCATCGAACGTAATTGATTCATATCTTTCACATCAACTTGTTTAGCTAATACTTTTACATTATTTACCTCTTTTATTTCATCTAAAATAGAAGATGCCTCTAAATTAGATAATTTAGCTTGTAAAGAATCTACATGCTTTTGTGTCTCTTTTAATTCCAATTGTAACGAAGACACTTTTTGAGGAATTTGTTCATCTTTTGCTTTTAATAATGCGCCAGACTGCTTCAACAGTTCAATCTTGTTGTTTAAATAGTTATATGCTTCTTTGCTTGTTACAGCTTCAATCCTTCTTGTTCCTGCACCTATACCGCTTTCTGATACAATTTTAAACAATCCGATTTCTGCTGTATTACCAACGTGACATCCGCCGCATAATTCAATACTGTAATCGCCGATTTGAACAACACGGACAATATCTCCGTATTTTTCCCCAAACAACGCCATCGCACCCATTGCTTTAGCTTCTTCAATTCCTTTGGTTTCAATGAAAACCGGCAATGAATCCCATATTTTTTGATTCACAATTTTTTCGATTTTTTCCAGTTCCTCGTCGGTTACACTGCTGAAATGAGAAAAATCAAACCGGAGACGGTTAGGCTGATTTAAAGAACCTGACTGATTAACATGTGAACCGAGTACATCTTTTAATGCCTGATGCAGTAAATGTGTAGCTGTATGATTTTTAATGACATTTGTACGGAACTCCCGTTCAACGACAGCTTTTACTTCCTCAGAAACGGAGAATATGCCTTTCTTTACTTCTATCCGATGAATATGTTGGCCGTTTGGTGTTTTTTGTACATCTATAACTGCAGCAAGAGAATTCTCTGTCTGAATCGTACCAATATCAGCAACTTGACCGCCACTTTCAGCATAGAATGGTGTTTCTTTCAACAGAATAAATGCTTCCTGTCCAGCAGCTGCTGATTCCACAACTTCTTTCTCCTGAATAATTGCTTGAATAACTGTTGTTCTTTCCAGCTCAGAATATCCAATAAACTTGCTTTCTACATCAATAGTTGAAAAGACTGTATCCTGAACCTGCATGGAGTCAATTTTTTGACGTGCATTTCTTGCTCTTTCACGCTGAAGCTTCATTTCATTTTCAAAGCCTTCCTGATTCACTGTAAATCCAAGCTTTTCAACATATTCTTCTGTTAATTCCTTTGGAAAACCATAGGTATCATATAAACGGAATACTTCTTCTCCAGGAAATATACTGCTTCCTTTTTCTTTTTCCGTCTCAATGAGCTTCGTCAGGATTTCTAAACCGTCATTTAACGTTTCATGGAAACGTTCTTCCTCTACTTTAATAATTTTTTGAATGTAGTCTGTTTCTTTTACAACCTCTGGGTAGAAATCCTTCATGATTTCAGCTACTACCGGAACCAGGCGGTACATAAAAGCTTCATGAATATTAATATCCTTCGCAAAACGTATAGCACGGCGAATCAGTCGGCGCAAAACATAACCTCTGCCTTCATTAGACGGCATCGCACCATCTCCAATTGCAAAGCTGACTGTCCTGATATGGTCAGCAATGACTTTAAATGCGGTATCAGCCGCTTCATTTTCTCCATATTTGCTGTCTGCGATCAATTCCGTTGCCTGGATAATCGGCATAAATAAATCCGTTTCATAGTTTGTAGGCACATCTTGAATAATGGAAGTTAATCGTTCCAGGCCCATCCCTGTATCAATATTTTTCTTAGGAAGTGGCGTATACGTATCATCCGGGTTATGGTTAAACTGAGAAAATACCAGATTCCAGACCTCTAAATATCTGCTGTTTTCACCGCCTGGATAAAGCTCTGGATCAGCAGGGTCATTTCCATAGCTTTCTCCTCTGTCATAGAAGATCTCTGTGTTTGGTCCACTTGGTCCTTCTCCAATATCCCAGAAATTCTCTTCTAATCGAATAATGCGTTCTTTTGGCAGACCTATTTTTGTAAGCCAAAGATCATAAGCTTCATCATCTTCCGGATGAACAGTAACAGATAATTTCTCTGAATCAAAGCCAATCCACTTTTCATCCGTTAGAAACTCCCATGCCCACTCAATCGCTTCTTCCTTAAAATAATCACCAATTGAGAAATTACCCAGCATCTCAAAAAATGTATGATGACGAGCTGTAAAACCAACATTCTCAATATCATTTGTCCGTATAGCTTTTTGAGCATTCACTATTCTTGGATTATCAGGAATGATCCGGCCATCAAAATATTTTTTTAATGTCGCCACACCGCTATTAATCCATAACAGCGTAGGGTCATCATGAGGTACTAAAGAAGCACTGGGCTCTACCTGATGCCCCTTCTCTTTAAAAAAGTCAATAAACATTTGCCGAATTTCTGCAGAACTCAATGATTTCATTATATTTTTCCTCCTTTTTAGAAAAGCGCAAGCCGCGCCCGTTAAAAAACGTAGAGATTACGCCCCCCGGTCTTTTGGGGGTGGTTTTCCTTTACTTAGGAGATAAAGGAAACATGCCCCTTTAGGGGTATGCCGACGTTAGGCTTCAGCCTGCTTTTAGTCGGTCTTCCTTCACTTTAAACCGATATTGACTTTCACCCGCAAGGCATAAGTGCGGCGGTTTTGATGGGACGAGTAATCGCAGTCCCAGTCCCGACTTTACCTATGTCTACGCCTGGCGGCTTGACAATCGCTAAGTCTTCTTTTCACCCTCCCGGGCATAAGTGCGACTTTACCTCTGTCTACGCCTGGCGGCTTGACAATCGCTAAGTCTTCTTTATCGTAGGGCGTGACGTGAAATCTCTAAAGTTTGGTGCTCGGAGCTAGACAGTACAAAACAAAAAATCTCCTCTCTGCATCATTGCAGGGACGAGATTTCGCGGTACCACCCTTATTATGAACAAATTATATGTTCATCACTTTATTCATTATAACGGTATGATACCGACGGGGATTAGCCGTACTCCAATGCAGCTTTCCATAACAATATAATTAGGAGTCCTTTCAGCCGGGGGATTCCCTCTCTTGAAATATCATGTCATGTACTTAACATCTTCAACGTGATTTGCGTGATTATTTTTTGTTGTTTGTGTGATTATAGCGTTATTATATTGATTTTTCTGCTGTATGTCAATTTTTCTTCTTTGCAATCAAATTCTTAGTGTAGAAGTCATACTGCCAGTTACACTGTGGATAAGCATGTGTTTCAGCTTAACCGGCTTTTGAAATTTGATATTGCTGAATCAGTACTTTTAACATTGTAAAAACAGGAACAGAAATTACCATGCCTATTACACCGGCAAGCTGTCCACCCAATAACAAGGCAAAAATGATACCGATTGGATGAATTTTCACTGTTTTCCCCATAATGTACGGAGATAATAGATTGCTTTCGATCAATTGAATCACAAAGATAATTATAATAACGAATAACGCTTTTTCCGGCTGTACCATATAAGCAACTGTTACGACTGGAATGGCCCCGATAATAGGCCCGAAATAGGGAATGATGTTCACGATTGCCAGAATAATTCCCAACAATAAAGCGTATGGTAAATCTAACCAAATCCAGCATAGGGTAGAGATAACACCAACTGCTGCACTGATAATGAACTGCCCACGAATATAGCCGCCCAGCCCCTTACTTATTTCCCTGCATACATTTCCAGTTTCATTCCGATATTTATAAGGAATAAAACGTAATAGAAATGATTTAATAAAAGGATAGTCCTTTAAGAAATAAAATACTAGAACAGGAATTATGGTCAAGAGTATGACAGCGTCCATCATTCCATTAAATCCACCGATGATTTTCCCTGAAAAATTGTTCATCGTGTTCTCTAAGGATTGAATGAATATATCCATCCTGTCATGTACTGTCTCCGGCAGGAAAGAAGTAGAAGTGTACATTTTATTTAACCCGTTCTGATACAGCTCAATAAATTCAGGGAAATTACGGCTCATTTCCTTCATCTGCTCCACCATTAATGGATAAGCACGATAGATAGCATAGCCGGCACCTCCAAAAAAAAGGACATAAATAATTAGCACTGCTATGCCGCGATGAATACGGTACCTATGCAGCCATTCAATCAATGGATGCAGCAGGAAAGCCAAAATCCCCGCAATTAAAAAAGGAAGCAACAACTTACCAATAAAGGAAAAAAATGCTCCATAATAGGGTTTTGTAATCGCTAAAAAATATAAAAGAATAAAGGAAAGGATAGCAATTACTAAGTAATAGACAACTTGCTTCGCTTTTATTTTTTTCCACATAAGAATCACTCCCAGTCCATGGTAGTGTAACCAAGAGGCTGGGAGTTTATAATAAACTTCTCTCTTCTTTTGAAAATAAATCATCTAATGAACTGAGCGTCCCGTCCGCTTCTATCTGATGGATGTGTAATTCCTTTCCAGACACAGTTAATTCAATGGAGCACACCCAGCAGTAATAGCTTGTAGGACTTAATTTTCCAATTTGTTTTTCCCGGCAATTTGGACATTCCAGCATACTTCTTCATTCCTTTTCTGCTAAATCAGTCCAAGTATTGCCCTAAACAGAATTTTTTATACACTTAATCCATAAAATCATATGGAGATAATTCTTCTTCCGGTATATCTTCTACAGCTTCATATTCCTTATTCTCTGCTTTTTGATTGGCTAACTGAATATTTAACATTTCCTGCAATGAAGTATACCTCCGATTCGTATCTTCTGTTTGCACACCTTTAATAAAAGCCTCTTTTTCGCCACAGATAATCAAAGACTCTTTTCCCCTGGTAATTGCTGTATATAAAAGATTTTTTCGCAGCATACGATGATGTGAATAAACAACGGGAAGAATGACAATTGGAAATTCGCTCCCCTGCGACTTATGAATGGAGATACAGAATGCATGAGTAAAGTTATGATAATCTTTCCGGATAAAGACAACTTCTTTATCTTCAAAAGCAATCACTATCTGCTCTTCATTATCGACATTTTCTTCTGCTTTAAAAATGGCAACAATTTCTCCAATATCTCCATTATATATGCCGTCTTCCGGCTGGTTAATTAACTGGATCACACGATCGCCGACACGATAAACAACGTCTTGAAAAGCAATCTCCCGTTTCTTCTCTCCGGGGGGATTAATTAACTGCTGTAATGCTTCATTAATCGCATGAATTCCGGCCTGCGAACGATACATTGGCGAGAGAACCTGGATAGAAGCAGGGTCAAGACCTTTTTTCTCTGCTTTATCAATAATGGATGTCAATACATCGACCATCTGATAATCACGACAAGAAATAAAGCTGAAATCCCGTGCATTTTCCAAAGAATTTTCATTACAGCTGGCATGTTTAATTTCATGGGCAAGCTGAATAATCTTAGAACCTTCTTTTTGACGATATACATCCCTTAAAGAGATGACAGGCAAAACTTCGCTTTTCATTAAATCTGTTAAAACCTGGCCTGGTCCAACTGATGGAAGCTGGTCTTCATCTCCAACCAGGATAATTTGCATTGTATCTGGAATGGCTTTAAACAGATTATTTGCCAGCCATGTATCTACCATGGAAAATTCATCCACTATAAGCAGCCTTCCTGATAATGGCTCATGCTCATCTTTTTCAAAATTACCCATGCCATTCCAGCCAAGCAGCCGGTGAATTGTGACTGCCGGCAAACCGGTAGATTCCGACATCCGTTTGGCTGCCCGGCCTGTAGGAGCTGTTAAAATAAATGGAAAACTGTCTTTATTTTTATAATCCGATAGATTTAAAGAAAGCTCATGAATCTTCGCAAAAGCCTGGATGATACCAGTTATAACTGTTGTTTTTCCAGTCCCCGGCCCGCCTGTTAAAATCATAATTTTAGAATGAATCGCCTGGACAATAGCATCAAATTGCTCTTTTCCATAGCTTAATGACTCTTCTTCTTCAATATCGCCGGTTATTTTCAACAGCTCTGCTAAAGGCACCTCATCTTCTATAGGTTTTGTCAGTATTTTTTTCAGACTTGCTGTAAAGTTGTCCTCTGCGTAATATAATGAAGGCAGATATACTCTTTCATCGATCATGATGATTTTTTTCTCCGTATTCAGCTGCATCATAACATCAGAGACAGAGCTTTTATCCGAATGGGGAAGATGAAGTAAGTAAATAATTTCCTGCACACATTTTTCAAATGGAAGATAAACATGCCCTGCTTGTATACTTTGCTGCAGGACATAGATTACCCCAGCACCGATACGGCTTTCATGTGTATGAGAAATACCTTGCTGGGAAGCTATCTGGTCTGCCATTTTAAAGCCAAAGCCTTCAATATCAAACACAAATTGATACGGATCTTTTCCAAGAACCTCCATGGCGTTATCACGATAGGTCTGATAAATTACCTGGGCCATCTTCAGTCCAATTCCGTAGCCTGATAATTGAACAGCAACCCGCTCAAAGCCTTGGTTTTCTCTTAAACGATCTGACAAACGTTTTCCTGTTTCCTTTGATAATCCAGAAATCCCATCTAAAACAGAAGGGTTATCCATAATTTTAGAAACAGCCTTTTCTCCCAGCTCCTCCACTATCTTTAGTGCACTTTTTTTCCCGACACCGTAGAATAAATCGCTGGATAGGTATTGAACAAGTCCATCCTTTGTTGTCGGCAAAATAGTTTCATAGGACTGAACTTTTAATTGTGATCCGTAGCGGGGATGCTTTTCCAGCGCTCCATAAAAACGATAGGCTGTCTGCTCCTGAAGCTGATCAAAATAACCTTTTACAATGATTTCTTTATCTTCATAGTCAAGGTTTGTCTTTGTGATTTTAATTAGGACGATAGAAAAATGCTCTGCTTCGTTACGAAAAATAGTATTTAATACGCTCCCCGTTACAAAAGGCAGTGCTTCCTTTGCTTCTACCTGGTTTTCCATGCTGATTACCCCTTATTTATCATCAAATTGCTCCATATACTGTAACGCAATTTCCTTTCCGTTTGCAGCCAGCACATGATCAGACTGTAATTCAAGTGCTTTTTCAAAATGGTTTAAGGCTTGTTCTGTTTTTTCATGGAATAATGCAATCACGCCCAGATTATAATAAGCATCGCTGTGCTCGCTATTTAATTCAAGTACTTTTTCAAATGTTTTTTGGGCTTCATCTAAAATTTCTCCCTGTGCAAGAGAGAGTCCGTATTGAAATAGATAACTTTCGTCCTGTGAATCAAGTTCTGTCGCCCGTAGCAAATATGGCAGAGACAGCTTCCATTGTTCCTGGTTTCGGAAGCACATACCCAGCATGAAGTAAGCATCTGCTTCTTCAAGTCCCAATTCAATTGCTTTTAGAAAGCTTTGTTGTGCTTTCCCAAAGTCTTCCTGATCAAAATAAAGATTACCTAAACCATAGTATGCTGTTGCAGCTTTTTCATCCAATTCAATAGCACGCTTCAAAAAACGTTCTGCCCGTTCCATTTCATTCAGCTGCATTAAAAGATTGCCGAAATTAATATATCCCAATGGGTCATTTGGAGATTCTTCAATTACCTCATTAAACAGCTTTGCTGCTTCTTCATACTTTTTTTCATTTAGCAGTGTAATTGCCTGCTGATTCTTATCCATTCATAAACCACCCTGCTAGCCTACATATTGTAATGCTTTATTGTCTTTTATAATTTCATCGATTGTTCCGCCGCCAAGGCATATATCCCCTTGATAAAATACAACAGCTTGTCCTGGTGTAATTGCCCGCTGGCTGTCTTTAAATACAACATATGCTTTATTATTTTTTACACTTACTGTTACTTCTGAATCCTTTTGACGATAACGAAATTTCGCTGTACAAGTAAAATTATCCTCGATCTGATCCGGTTGAACCCAATTTAAATCCGTTGCAACGAGTGCATCAGAGTATAGATATTCATTATGATAGCCTTGTGCAACATATAAATAATTGTCTTTTAAATTTTTCCCTACGACAAACCATGGGTCTCCGGAACCACCGATTCCAAGCCCTTGACGCTGGCCGATAGTATAGTACATTAATCCATCATGTGTTCCTTTTTCTATCCCGTCAAGTGTCATCATTTTCCCTGGCTGTGCAGGTAAATATTCGCTGAGAAAGCTTTTGAAATTTCTTTCTCCAATAAAACAAATTCCTGTGGAATCTTTTTTAGCTGCTGTAACCAGACCATAATCTGCTGCAATTTTTCTTACTTCCGGTTTAGGCAGATGACCTAAAGGAAACATAACTTTTTCTAATACATCTGAACTAAGCTGATTTAAAAAATAAGTCTGGTCCTTATTATCATCAGCTCCGCGAAGCATTTGAATTTTCCCGTCTTCGTTTCTTGCCACTTGAGCATAATGCCCTGTAGCTAAATAATCAGCGCCTAAAGAGAGCGCATGGTCAAGAAATGCCTTGAATTTAATTTCTTTATTACACATAACATCCGGGTTAGGCGTTCTTCCGGCTTTATATTCATCCAGAAAATAAGTGAACACCTTATCCCAGTATTGTTTTTCAAAGTTTACCGAGTAATATGGAATATCTAATTGATTACATACCCGGACAACATCATCGAAATCTTCCGTAGCCGTACAGACCCCAAATTCATCTGTATCGTCCCAATTTTTCATAAAGATACCAACCACATCGTATCCTTGTTCTTTTAATAATAATGCTGCAACGGAAGAGTCGACTCCGCCGCTCATTCCAACTACAACACGTATATTTTTATTATCTTTCATTGTCGCCCCTCCTTTAACTTGTTAATCTTTTTACAATACTTGCAACTCTTGCAGCTGCTTCTCTCACATTATCTTCAGTATTCGCCAATCCAAAGCTGAATCGGATAGAATTTGTAGTAATTGGACTATCTGAACCATACATTGCAGATAAAACATGGGAAGGCTCTACACTACCTGCAGTACACGCACTGCCGCTCGAGGCTGCGATGCCGCTCAAATCAAAATTTGCAAGTAATGCTTCTACATTTGTTCCTGCAAAGCTGACATTCATAATAGATGAAACTGTCTTCTCCTGGTCTCCATTTATACTGAAAGCAATACCCGCTTCTGTAAATGTTTCTATTAAAATTTGTTTATATTTTTGATACCTTTCGTTTCTTATCTGTTTTGTTTCCATTGCAATATTAGAGGCTAATTCAAAACCGGCTACGGATGGAATATTCTCTGTTCCAGGCCGGCGCTTTCTTTCCTGCTCGCCGCCAAATTGAACAGGAGTCATCTTAACTCCTTCTTTCACATACAAAAAACCAATTCCTTTTGGACCGCCTATTTTATGCGCGGATACCGTTAATAAATCAATACCCTGCTCATGCACATCAATATCGACCAGTCCATAAGCCTGAACGGCATCTGTATGAAAATATGCCTGGTGATTCTTCAATAATTCTCCAATTTCATCGACAGGCTGGATAACACCTGTCTCATTATTTACATACATAATAGAAACAAGGATTGTATCATCTGTTAAAGCTGCTTCAACATCTTGTACAGAAACCAGCCCTGCCTCATTTACTGGTAAATATGTTACACGGAAGCCTTGTTTTTCTAATTTTTCTGCAGTGTGCAAGGTAGCATGATGTTCCTGAATAGAGGTGATAATATGATTGCCCTTATCCTGATTAGCTTCTGCAACGCCTAAAAGAGCCATATTATCCGCTTCTGTACCGCCACTGGTAAAGATTATTTCCTTTTCATTTGCACCAACTGAGGCGGCGAGAACACGCCTTGATGTATCCAGCTGCTGTCTTGCCTTCCGCCCAAAGGAATGCACACTTGATGCATTGCCGATGATATCTTTATATACAGGGATCATCGCTTCAACCACTCCATTTGCCATAGGAGATGTAGCGGCATGGTCTAAATAAATTGCTTCCATGATTCAAAATCCTTTCTTCCCATTAAATATAAAACATATATGCCTCGCGCGGGCCGTTATCACCCTCGTCATAATTTGCCAAATCTTCCAGAGTTGTTTTTTCCAATACATCTTTCACTGCATCTCTGATTTGCATCCATAAAGATGCCTGCGCCGGCTTTTCATTTTCCATACCTTCCACAATTGTCAAAGGCCCCTCCAGCACACGGATAACATCACCGGCTGTAATTTCATCCGGTTTTTTCGCAAGCTGGTATCCACCATATGCACCCCGTATACTTTTGATTAGGCCGGCATTTCTTAATGGTGAAGCCAGCTGCTCTAAATAATGCTCTGATAAATCATTATCCTTTGCAATAACTTTTAGTGAAATTGGACCGTTTCCTTCATTTTTTGCCAAG
The DNA here is from genome assembly GCF_038004405.1 of Oceanobacillus sp. FSL W8-0428. NCBI lineage: Bacteria > Bacillati > Bacillota > Bacilli > Caryophanales > Bacillaceae > Oceanobacillus > Oceanobacillus sp. FSL W8-0428. The sequence goes on along the minus strand of NZ_JBBORB010000001.1, from coordinate 3,722,616 downwards.
TCTATCATTATTGTCAGTCCATATCTTCCTTTTGTTGAAATCTTCATTATATACACCTCAATTTTTTAAACTATCATCTGCCATTTATATATTATTTAATCTATATAATGTACTAAATAAGCAAAATTATTGGAATCCCCTTGTAACTGTCGGATTGCTTTTCCAGAGCTTGAGATTGCTCACCTGCCGTAATCCGCCGTATTGCTTACGGTCTGGTAATTATTTAAGTCATACACATACAGAAAAAAGAATAGCCTTTAATTCCATCTATACAAATTTGATTATTTATATTATAAGGCTACACCTATTATAGCATGACTGCTAACCTCTTGCATTTCTTCTATATTCACTTTAAGCTAATAGAATAATAAGAAGATGAAGGAAGTTATTTGATGTATAAACAACCACTCGCATATCGAATGCGTCCAAAAAACATAGATGATATTATAGGGCAAGAACACTTGGTAGGTCAAGGAAAAATAATTAATCGCATGGTTAAAGCCAATCAGCTTTCTTCCATGATCTTATTTGGTCCGCCCGGTACAGGCAAAACATCCATGGCATTTGCGCTTGCAGAAACCATTGGACTCCCATCCAAAACATTAAATGCGGTTACAGATAAGAAAAAAGATATGGAAATTGTAGTTGAGCAAGCAAAAATGCAAGGACAAACTGTTCTTATCTTAGATGAAGTTCATCGTCTGGATAAAGCAAAACAGGATTTTTTACTGCCTCATTTGGAAAATAATTTATTGACTTTAATCGGATGTACAACAAGTAATCCCTATCACTCCATTAACCCGGCGATAAGAAGCCGCTGTCATCTTTTTGAGCTGCACGGCTTAACTCTTGATAATGTTAAAACAGCATTACAGCGTGCTATTCAAGATACGACCAATGGATATGGAGATAAAAATATCCAGATCAGTCCGGATGCTATGGAACATTTAGCTATTTCAGCTAATGGTGATCTGCGCTCAGCATTAAACGGCTTAGAACTTGCAGTCAGTTCCACTCCGCCAAATGCTAATGATCAAATTCAGATAACACTGGAGATTGCGGAAGAATGTATGCAGAAAAAAAGCTTTTCCCATGACAAAGACGGGGATGCTCATTACGATGTACTGAGTGCTTTTCAAAAATCTATTCGCGGCAGTGATGTGAATGCTGCCCTGCATTATTTGGGACGGCTGATAGAAGCTGGTGATTTAGACAGTATTGCAAGAAGATTAATTGTTATTGCATATGAAGATATTGGTCTGGCAAGTCCGCAAGCAGGCCCGCGAGCTGTCGCGGCTGTACAGGCCGCTGAACGGATTGGTTTTCCTGAAGCACGTATTCCATTAGCCGATGTAGTCGTAGAATTGGCTCTTTCACCAAAATCAAATACCGCCTATAAGGCATTGGACGCAGCTTTAGAGGATATTCGCAAAGGAAAAAGCGGCGATATTCCTGCTCACTTAAAGGATGCTCATTACTCAGGAGCAAATAAACTTGGAAGAGGAATAGATTATAAATATCCTCATAATTATCCAGGTGCATGGGTAAAACAACAATACTTGCCAGATACTATCAAAAACCGAAATTACTATACACCGAAAGAAACAGGAAAATTTGAAAATGCATTGAAACAAGTATATGAACGAATTAATAAGGAAAAAAAGTAAGAACTCAATTAGTAAAATTAATAATTTTGAACATCCTCTTTAAAGAAATGTATATTTTTTAACTCCTCTGGAAAGAATAGAGATTACTATAATCTTTCTAGCACGTTAGGAAAGTATAATTTTTTAACGTGTGAAATATAAGAAAACTGCCTATTCACTAAAATAAAAGTGTGTGCAGATTTTTCTAAGTATTTTCTTAATAATGAGGAGTGAATGACATGGTAAAGGTAAGGCAAGACGCTTGGTCTCATGAAGATGATCTATTACTGGCAGAAACTGTCTTGAGACATATTCGTGAGGGAAGCACACAGTTAAATGCTTTTGAAGAAGTAGGAGATCATTTAAATCGTACTTCAGCCGCTTGCGGTTTCAGATGGAATGCTGAAGTGCGTAATAAATATGAAAACGCAATTGATTTGGCTAAAAGACAACGAAAAGAGAGAAAAAGAGCTTTAAATAAAACCATACAAGCTCTTCCAAAACCGGTTCAAATCGATACTTCGGAGACTGTTCCTTCTCACGAAACAATAGATCAGCCGACAGTACAAACAAATCCTGAACCTGCTGCAGCATTTAATCTGGACACAGTAATTAAGTATTTAAAATCGCTAAAGCAAGAATTATATACTTCCAATCAATCAAAGTCCTCTATGCAATCGTTAGAGAACGAGAATAAATCCTTGCATACAAAGGTAGAAGAATTACAAAAGAATTTAGCGGATACAGAACAGCAGCTGCAGGCAATGAAAGAAGATTACCAAACATTTATTCAAATTATGGATCGGGCCCGCAAGATGACAGTTTTTGAGGATACGAATCTTATCAGCTCTCCATCATTCCGTATGGATAAGAACGGGAACCTGGAGCAGCTGGCACAAGGCTCAAATTAGTTCAGAATAAAGACCATACATTATACTTATAACAGTAAGTGTATATCAATTACGAAAAAATACTGCACAAAAAACTGTGCAGTATTTTTTCGTAATCCCGATAGTGCCGTCCGACAATAAAGTTTTGATCCCGCTTTTGGCAGGTGGGTGTCCTGCTTTAAAGATATTATGCTTCCTTTTTTAGGCATGCATGCACTTTAAAGACGAATCGGACTCCCTAACTTATAGGTGTTCGGTCAAAATACCAATTGTTGACGTACACATCAGGATTGTTATGATTTATTTTTATTATCGTAGCATAAATTTATTCAAAGTACAAATAATATATTCCAATCTGCTGATTAAATAATGCCCTGTTCGACCATAGCATCTGCAACCTTCAGGAAGCCGGCAATATTAGCTCCTGCAACAAGGTTTCCAGGTTTACCATACTCGTTCGCTGCTTGAATACTATTTTGATAAATATTACGCATAATTTCTTGCAGTTTTTCATCAACTTCTTCAAAACTCCAGGCAATACGGCTGCTATTTTGTGCCATTTCCAAAGCGGACACAGCTACACCACCGGCATTTGCCGCTTTTGCAGGAGCAAACAAAACATTATTCTCCAGAAATTGGTTAATTGCTTGCAGGGATGATGGCATGTTAGCTCCTTCACCTACAGCAATAACACCATTTTCAATTAAAGTTTTTGCTGTCGCTTCGTCAATTTCATTTTGTGTAGCACATGGCAGAGCAATCTCACATGGAATTTCCCAAACTGACCCGCCGTCAACGTATTCTGCATTTGGATGCGTTTCTAAGTATACATTAATACGCTCTCTATCTACTTCTTTGATCTGCTTCACAAGTTCAACATCAATACCATTTTTATCATAAACATACCCATTAGAATCGCTGCAGGCAACTACTTTTGCACCAAACTCAGCTGCTTTCTCCATTGCGTATATGGATACATTCCCGGATCCGGACACAACAACTGTTTTACCGGAGAAATCCTGCCCGTTATCTTTAAGCATTTCCTGCACAAAATAAACCGTGCCGTAACCAGTAGCCTCTTTACGTCCCAAGCTGCCTCCAAAACCTAAGCCTTTTCCTGTTAAAACACCTGGTTCTACAGTACCTTTAATTTTCTTATATTGACCGTAAAGGTAGCCGATTTCTCTTCCGCCGACACCAATATCTCCTGCCGGTACATCCGTATCCGGTCCAATATGTCTAGATAATTCTGACATAAAACTTTGACAAAATCTCATAATTTCTAAATCTGATTTTCCTTTTGGATCAAAATCAGATCCGCCTTTTCCTCCGCCAATAGGTTGACCGGTTAAAGAGTTTTTAAAGATTTGTTCAAAGCCTAAAAATTTAATAATACTTGCATTTACCGTTGGATGAAAACGAAGCCCGCCTTTATATGGCCCAATCGCACTGCTGAATTGAACACGATAACCGCGGTTTACTTGAATCTGTCCTTCATCATCCACCCAAGGAACACGGAAAGCAATTAAGCGCTCTGGTTCTATAATTCTCTCTAATATGCCTAATTCTGCATACTTAGGATGTTTCTCGAAAACAACCTCTAGAGATTCGACAATTTCTTCCACTGCTTGCAAAAATTCTGTCTCATGACTATTTCTTTTTTTTAGTTCCTCATAGACTCCCTGTACATACTCTTTTGCTGTTCGATTATGATGCTGTAATTTATTTTCCATGGCTCCTAACATTCATCTCCTTTAATTTTTTCAACCGATTCCTCAACCAGAAGGTTTTTTTATTTTATATGAAAAAGCAAATAAACACAAGACTATTGAGCTTTTGTTTGCTTTTATTTCACAAATGATATGCACGATATGCAGAGATATCGTGCATATTCTCTATTAAAGAATAAAAAAGTATAAAAAATGCTGAAGATAACCGCTCCAGAAATACACTACGCTTTCCTTGGGCCCCGAGCTCATCTCCTCGAAAAAAAGAAGAGCACTTTTTTTCTGCGGGGTCTTCCCACTGCGCATTCCCACAGGAGTCTCCGTGTATTTCTTCCGCTAGAATTAGATTAATCTCTTTGCAAGAAAACAAAAGAAACATATTTCTTCATAGATGGGAGCGGAAGGAAGCCGACTCCTACGGGACAAGCAACAGGTGAAGACCCCCGCAGGAAGTGGTTTTCTTCCGAGGAGGCTGAAGCGTTGCCCGTGGAAAGCGGCTTTCTGGGACTGCGATTACTCGTCCCATCAAAACCGCTGGAGCGGACATCTCCTTGACAAGAACATCCTTCTTTTAAGAACCGAGTAATTTTCTTATTTTTTATTATCGTTTCTTTTTGCTAATGCAATTGACAATTCCTGCAGCTGGTCCCCGCTAACTTCGCTAGGAGCTTCTGTCATTAGGTCAGAAGCGGATGCTGTTTTAGGGAAAAGAATTGTATCACGAAGGTTAGAACGGCCCGCCAGAAGCATAATAATACGGTCTAAACCAAGCGCAACCCCACCATGAGGCGGTGCTCCATACTCTAGCGCATCCAATAAGAATCCGAATTGCTCCCTTGCTTCTTCTTCTGTAAATCCTAATGCTTGAAACATTTGATTTTGAAGCTCAGTCTGGTGGATACGGATAGATCCGCCGCCAAGCTCATAGCCGTTTAAAACTAAATCATATGCATTTGCGCGGACATTCATCGGATCTGTTAACAGTTTTTCCTTATCCGCTTCAATTGGTGATGTAAATGGATGATGCGCTGCGAAATAACGGCCTAATTCCTCATCGTATTCAAATAATGGCCAATCTGTTACCCATAAGAAATTAAACACTTCTTCATCAATCAACCCTAAATCTTTCCCCAGCTTCAAACGCAGGGCTCCTAAACTATCGTAGACAACAGTTGACTTGTCAGCCACAAATAACAGTAAGTCGCCGCTTTTTGCCTTTGCCTTATCCATGATGGCTGCTTTTTCCTCATCAGATAAAAACTTGCTGATCGGACCTTTTACTTCTTCTTCCTCTACTTTTAACCAGGCTAAGCCTTTTGCACCATATACATTTACAAACTCTGTTAACTTATCAATATCTTTTCTGGAATAGCTGCCGGCTGCAGCTTCCACATTTAATAATGCTACTTTTCCGCCGTTCTCTACCGCCTGCTTAAATACCTTGAATCCAGAGGCAGCCACGATATCTGATACATGAATTAATTCTAATCCAAAGCGGGTATCCGGTTTATCAGAACCAAAGCGGTTCATTGCTTCATCATAAGGCATTCTTTGTAAAGGTAAGGTGATATCAATACCTTTTACCTCTTTAACAACCTCTTTCATCATTTCTTCTGTCATTGTCATAATTTCATCACTTGTTAGAAAAGATGTTTCAATATCAACCTGTGTAAATTCCGGCTGACGGTCTGCACGCAGATCTTCATCCCGGAAACAACGGGCAATTTGATAATAACGTTCAAATCCGCTCATCATAATTAATTGTTTAAATAACTGCGGAGATTGTGGTAAAGCATAAAATTCACCCGGATGAACACGGCTTGGCACAAGATAATCCCGCGCTCCTTCTGGTGTGCTCTTCGTTAAAATAGGTGTTTCCATTTCTAAAAATTCATTTCGATTTAAATAATTGCGGATGCTCTGCGTGGTTTGATGCCGCAATTTAAATGTTTCCTGCAAGCCTGGACGACGTAAATCTAAATAACGATATTTCAAACGGATATCCTCTGAAATATTTACATCATCCTGAATCATAAATGGCGGGTTTTTTGCTTTATTCAAAACTTTAATCGAGCTGGCCAGTACTTCCAATGTACCAGTTGGAATGGAAGGATTAATGGTTGCTTCATCACGTAAAACAAGCTTGCCAACTACATCAATCACATATTCAGAACGGATACTTTCCGCTGTTTCGAGTGCTTCCTGTGAATAATCCGGGTTAAATACAATTTGCATAATTCCAGATTTATCACGTAAATCAATAAAAATAAGTCCGCCAAGATCCCGGCGTTTTTGAACCCAGCCTTTTAGTCTGACTTCCTTTTCAATTTCATTTTCAGTTAAGTGCCCAGATAAAACACGCTCTGTCATTTTTTAACTCTCCTCCAATAACAACTCTTTAATTTCAGAAACAATATGATCAACTGAGACCTCTTTTTGATCTCCAGTTCCCATATTTTTAATGGTCACCACTTGTTTATCAAGTTCATTATCACCTAAAAAGATAACAAATTTTGCCTTTAAACGGTCTGCTGCTTTAAGCTGACCCTTCATTTTGCGGTGCTGGTAATCTGTATCTGTCTGAATACCAGCTGAACGTAACTGATGCACAAGTTTTACAGTCTCTGTTCGTACTTTTTCAGAACCAAAGCCTGCCACAAAACAGTCTAGTTTAGTATCAACAGGTATATCAATATTTTCTACCTGAAGAGCCATTAATAAGCGTTCCAGCCCCATTCCAAAACCAATTCCCGGTGTATCCGGACCGCCGAATTCAGTAATCAATCCATCATACCTGCCGCCGCCGGCTAATGTCGTAATGGCACCGAAGCCGTCTGCTTCACTCATAATTTCAAATGCTGTATGGTTATAGTAATCTAAACCCCGGACTAGATTAGGATCCACAGTATAAGAAATTTCCATCGCATCTAAATATGCTTTTACCTGTTCAAAATAAGCTTGTGACTTTTCATTCAGATAATCTAAGATGGATGGTGCTGTTTTCATTGCAGGGTGATCTCGATCCTTTTTACAATCCAGCACACGTAACGGATTTTTATCCAATCGTGATTGGCAATCCAAGCAAAGCTCCTCACGGTATGGATCAAAATGTGCTACTAGTGCATCACGATGTGCTTTTCGGCTTTCCTTATCACCTAATGAGTTGATCACCAGCTTCAAAGATTTCAATCCTAACCTGCGGTAAATTTGCATGGCAAGATCAATTACTTCTGCATCAATTGCCGGGTCCTCACTTCCCATTGCTTCCACACCGAATTGATTTAATTGGCGCATTCTTCCTTTTTGGGGACGCTCATACCGGAACATTGAGCCAAAGTAATATAGTTTTTCCGGTAAATTTGGGCTCCCGTATAATTTATTTTCAACAAATGCACGGGCTACAGCAGCAGTTCCTTCTGGACGAAGTGTTAGGCTTCTGCCTCCCCGATCCTCAAAAGTATACATTTCCTTCTGTACAATATCTGTTGAATCCCCGACACCACGCTGAAATACTTCTGTGTGTTCGAAGATTGGTGTGCGTATTTCATGATAGTAATATGCATCACAAATTTCTTTAATTTGCTTTTCTACATACTGCCATTTTGCCGTATTTTCCGGCAAAATATCCATTGTTCCTCTCGGAGCTTTCATAGACATTTTATTTCCTCCTTCACTAATATACAAAATAACTGATGAAATTCATTTTCTGGTCAGCAGAAAATAATAACAGATAACTTTTAAAGCGGACGCTGCAAGTTCTTTAACAATACAAAAATCCCGTCCCTTATTTTTAAAATAAGGGACGGGATTTTTCCCGCGTTGCCACCCTAGTTGATATCCAAAGATACCCACCTTTATCAGTTAACGCCTGCAACACGTTTATATCTACTCAATCTTTTTCGATATAAATCCTCCAGAATGTCTTTCATATAAGCCGGATAGATAGCTGCTCTCAGCCAATGACAGCTACTCTCTTACTACCTGTTCCTATATTACTTTTTCTTTCAACGGTTTCATTCATTTAATTTTAAGAAACTTCTACCTAATACCGCCCATGTCCCAGGACTGGCCTTACCCGTCCCGCGGAAAACATTCGTAGGCAAACTTAGAAGCTACCACCTCTTATAGAAGTGGAATGATTATAATAATAAGGTTAGTTTCGTTCATTGTCAAGAACGACTTAAGCTTTTTTTCAATTGCTTCACTTCCTGTATGGAAATTCCAAGCTCTGTTGCTATTTCTAAATAGGTTGAAGACTTTTCCATTTGTAGAAAATGATGAAAATCAACCATCATTATTTCAGAGTAATTATTAGCGCTGTGCTGCTTTATCTCTCGATGCATAACTTAAATGCTCCTTTAAGAGTTCTTTTAAAATCTATTTAAGATAGCATCTCCATAAAACCCTAACCTTATTCTTATACCTTCCCTTATCTGTCTTTACTATCGATAATTAATGTGACAGGACCATCATTTACCAGACCGACATCCATCATGGCACCGAACTCTCCGGTCTCTGTCACTATTCCTTCTGTGCGTAACGCTTTATTAAATGCATCATACAAAGCTTCTGCTTCATCAGGCTTAGCTGCTTTAATAAAGCTTGGACGTCTACCCTTTTTAGTATCTCCGTACAAAGTAAATTGAGATACAGATAAAATGCTTCCGTCTACATCTTTAATAGAAAGATTCATTTTTTTGTTTTTATCTTCAAAAATCCGCAGGTGAACAATTTTATTGACAAGATAATTTAAATCCTCATCAGAGTCCTCATGTGTAACGCCAACAAGTAAAAGAAATCCTTTTTTTATTTCACTGATTTTTTCTCCCCGGACGGTTACAGAAGCTTCCTTCACCCGCTGTAATACTACCTTCATAAAACAAACGCTCCTTATTGCACCGTTCTGGTAACGGTGTATACTTCCCGAATCTGCTTTATTCGATCTACAACTTTACGCAAGTGATTGGTATTATGAATTAAAATCGTCAATTGAATAATAGCCATTTTATTTCGGTCAGATCGACCATTAACATGCGTAATATTCGTTTTTGTTTCGTTAACAGCCTGCAATACCTCATTAAGCAGGCCGCGGCGATCATAGCCTGTAATTTCCAAATCAACATGATACTGCTTTTTCTCTGCATACTGATTTTTCCATTTCACATCTATATAGCGCTGCTTTGCTTCCTCTGTCTGTACATTCGGACAATCAGCACGGTGGACAGATACTCCTCTGCCTTTGGTAATATAACCTAAAATTTCATCCCCAGGCACCGGGTTACAGCATTTTGCTATACGGACAAGCAAATTATTTACACCCGCCACTTCAATACCCGAATCTTTCTTGGAGGACGGTCTTGCTTTATCTGTTTTTACTTCTTCTATTTTCTTTTCTAAATCTTGATCGGCTTCTCTTGATTGGCGGATTTTCTCCGTTAATCTGGTAGCTATAAGAGCTGCCGTAATCCCTTGATAACCCACAGCAGCATACATATCATCTTCACTTGTAAAATTAAACTTATCAAATACACGCTGCAAATTATCTGCAGTTAATGCTTCTTTAGGATCGATGTCGAAAGTACGAATTTCTCTTTCAACAGCTTCCTTCCCTTTGACAATATTTTCATCGCGCTGCTGCTTTTTGAAAAATTGTTTTATTTTGCTCTTTGCCTGCGAGGTCTGCACCATTTTCAGCCAATCCTGGGACGGCCCATAGGAATGCTTTGATGTCATCACATCGACAATGTCTCCGTTCTGCAATTCATAGTCTAATGGCTCCATCTTGCCATTAATTTTTGCTCCAATGGTCTTATTGCCAATTTCCGTATGAATCTTGTAAGCAAAATCAATTGGAATAGAACCTGCCGGCAGCTCAATGACCTCACCTTTTGGTGTGAAAACATAGACCATATCAGAAAACAAATCAATCTTCAATGACTCCATAAATTCTTCCGCATCATGTGTTTCACTTTGCCATTCCAAAATTTCCCGGAACCATGACAATTTTTCTTCAAAGGAGCTTTTTCCTTTTGCCTGCTTTCCTTCTTTATATGCCCAGTGTGCAGCAATTCCGTATTCTGCAATGTCATGCATTTCCTTCGTACGAATCTGTACCTCTAACGGATCACCCTTCGGACCGATGACTGTTGTATGCAGAGATTGATATAAATTTTGTTTCGGCATAGCGATATAATCCTTAAACCTTCCTGGCATCGGTTTCCAATTCGTATGAATAATACCTAAAACAGCATAACAGTCTTTAATATTATCAACTAAAATCCGGACTGCAAGAAGGTCATATATCTCATTAAATTGCTTTTTCTGATTGACCATTTTTTGATAGATGCTATACAAATGCTTTGGCCGGCCGGACATCTCTGCTTTTATATTTACAGCCTCAAATTCTTGAGAAAGATCATCAATAACTTCCTGAATGTAAGACTCTCTTTCTTCCCTTTTCTGCTTCATCAATTGAACAATACGATAATACTGCTGCGGATTAAGATAGCGTAAAGCTGTATCCTCAAGTTCCCATTTTATCGTTGAAATTCCCAAGCGATGAGCAAGCGGAGCAAAAATTTCCAGCGTTTCATTCGAAATGCGTCGTTGTTTTTCTGGAGGCAAATGCTTTAACGTTCTCATATTATGCAATCTGTCAGCCAGTTTAATCATAATGACACGAATATCTCTTGCCATAGCCACAAACATTTTCCGGTGGTTTTCTGCCTGCTGGGCCTCTTTTGTTTCATAGCGAATTTTACCAAGTTTCGTTACACCATCTACGAGTGCAGCTATTTCATGATTAAATTCTTCTTCAATTTGTTCAAAGGTTACATCTGTATCCTCGATAACATCATGAAGAAAGCCTGCTGAAATCGTTTCAGCGTCCATTAATAATTCAGCAAGTATCCCTGCGACCTGTACCGGATGAATAATGTAAGGTTCCCCAGACTTACGAAATTGGTCTTTATGAGCCTCTTTCGCAAATTCATAGGCGTGTTCAATTAGAGCAACATCTTCATCAGATAAGTATTCTTTTACTTTTTCTATAATATCTGTAATGTTGACATTTTCATCTTTTGCCATGTTATCACCTTTATTTACCTTCAATATTGAATAAATTATTTCGTAAAAAATCATATTTGTATTTATTAAAACAAATCTGTTACTTCTCTTATATCAGAAACTTAAATTTTCAAATGGTTCGAAACAGCTTTTACCGGACGGGGAATGCTCGTTCCATCGAAAAGCCCCGTTAAAAATTTACCCTTCCTGATGTAAAAATAAAAATAGCAACAAGTGTTTAAAAGCTTGAAGCCATTTCTTTCATTAAAAACTCTTAAATTTCGCAGATTTAAAAACATTATTCGATAATAATTACTATTATAAGACTTTTTTTATATTTCTGTCCAACTAAAACCTAATATAAGCTGATAAAATAATATATAAAAAGAGTCAACACAGTTTTTATCTCTGTTTGACTCTTTTCTGCCATTTAATAGGTCATAATTGTAAGTACATCGTAGCCTTCCAGCTTATCCTTTCCATCCAGATAACTTAACTCCACTAAGAAAGCACATCCTACAACAATTCCTCCAAGCTGTTCAACTAAATTAATCGTTGCTTCAATCGTACCGCCTGTCGCTAAAAGATCGTCTGTAATCAGAACACGCTGTCCAGGTGTAATAGCATCCTTATGAATGGTTAATACATTTTTTCCATACTCCAGCCCATAATCTACTTTGATTACTTCGCGGGGCAGTTTTCCTTCTTTACGAACAGGAGCAAAACCGACCTCTAATGCATAAGAAACCGGGCAGCCAACAATAAATCCTCTTGCTTCAGGACCAACAACAACATCGATTTCTTTTTCTTTTGCATATTCTACAATCTCGTCAACAGCTGATTTATAAGCCGGCCCATTAGCCATCAATGGCGTAATATCCTTAAAACGAACCCCTTCTTTTGGCCAATCTTCTACAATCTCAATATATTCTTTATAATCCATACACTGCTTCCTCCTGTAGATTCGCAGACGTATCCAGATTTAGATACGATGCAAACCATTTTTTTAAATCCTGGTAATTAGAATAAATAAGTATACTTTCTGCTTCTTTTTGTTTGAAGCAGGTTTGGTAAATGACTGATTCTGATAAATCCTTTTTATTCTTTGCAGCTTCGTAACAAAGCCATCCGTCCTTCAACGTTGCAAATCCTAAATCTGTGAAAACATCTGACATAAATTTTATCTTGGCTTCATTCCAGCCCCGATGCTGTTCAATAGCTTTCTGCATTTCCGTAACCCGAAATTGCTGATGCTGTTTAATTAAGCTGTAATAATCCACAAATTCCTTTCGGGAAGGAAATTGAAATGGGTATTGATTCGTAGTCTGACGTAACGCTACAACAATATTTTTCGGATTCATCTGCTTTATAATTTTCTTCATAACATCCATGCTTTCAGGTAATTCGGTAAAACCGATTGTATGATAAGATGTCAAATCTCTGGAAAGCGCCTCTTTATAAGTAAATGTTTCCGTATGCTCATCAGGCTGTATAGACTCATCGCAGACAAAGACTTCGTTAGCCTTATCAGGAATTAATTGCTCAGCTTTTTTCCCTCGAAAATCAAATAGCTGCCACTCTGTAATTCTTAAATCCTCTATCATTAATTGGGCATTCCTTCTCCCATTCCACTCGTTGACAGAAAGCTCTCCAACTATCGATATCTCTGTTTGCGGAGAAATAGCATCCTTCAGCTCACCAAATCCAAAACCAACCATATCCATTTGACCATTTGCAGATGCAAATTGCATTTTCAAATGGTTTTTTCTGCTTCCAATTTGACGAACCTCTTTCGGTATTTCTCTTATCTCAAACAAAGGCTTCGGATTTCCCATCCCAAACGGAGAAAGTTTTGCTATCTCCTCAATTAATGCTACATTAATATCTGCAATATCTAATATAGCATTAATATGCAATTCCTGCTTAAAATCTTCTTCCGACAGATTCTGGAAAAGTAAATCATTTAAAGCAGTTTCCAGAGAATCTAAGTTTTCAATAGGTAAGGTCATACCTGCAGCCTGTGCGTGTCCGCCAAAATGCGTAAATAAATCTCTGACTGTCATACAGCCTTCAAATAAGTCAAATGCAGGAATACTTCTGGCTGATCCCTTTACAATACCCTGCTTTGGTTTTATCGCTAAAACTATTGCAGGACGATCATATTTCTGGACTAACTTTGAAGCAACAATTCCTAATACGCCTTCATTCCAGCCTTCTTTTGCTACAATAATAATCCGTTTATCTGTTTGAACCATTTCCATCGCTTCTTGTACAATATCCTGAACAATTTTCTTTCGCTGTTCATTAATATGGTTTAGTTCGTTTGCCATTTCTAACGCAATTTCATTATCTTCTTCCAGTAAAAGATCTACAGCTAAATCGGCATCTCCTAAACGTCCCACTGCATTCAGCCGTGGACCAATGCGAAAACCGATATCCTCCTCTGTAATGATTTCCTCTAACTGACATACCTGTTTTAAAGCTTTCAAGCCAACATAATTGGTTCTTTTAAGCTCTTTCAAACCAAATGTAGCCAAAATCCGGTTTTCAGAAACCAATGGCACCAAATCCGCAATCGTACCTATAGCTACAAAAGGAAGCACTTCCCGAGGCAGCTCTCCGATTAAAGCCTGTGCCAGTTTTAACGAAACACCGACACCCGCCAGCTCTTTGAAAAAGTAATCCTCAGATAATTTCGGATGAATAATAGTGTAGCAATCCGGAATTTCTGCTTGAGGCTCATGGTGATCAGTAATGATTAAATCAATACCAAGCTCCTTTGCCACCTCTGCTTCATGAACAGAAGCAATACCTGTATCCACCGTGATAATTAACCCGAATCCAGCTTGATGAAGCTGCCTGAATGCTGCTTCGTTTGGACCGTATCCTTCAGTAAAACGATTGGGAATATAGTATTCACAGTCTGCACCAATTTTTTTCAGAGCATGCAGCAGGACAACTGTAGAGCTTACACCATCTGCATCATAATCTCCATACACAACAATCTTTTCTTTATTTTCAGCTGCTTCTTTAATTCGCTTAACCGCTTTATCCATTCCATTCATTAAAAATGGGTCTATTAAGTTATTTAAATCCGGCTGCATAAATTGATTTGCTTCTTCCGTTGTGGTAATTCCTCTTTGTAAAAATAGATCCTTAACAATAGGCGACATAGCTATTTCTATAGAATCTCTTTCCTCCACAGGCGGATTATTTATATATTTCCAATTTGCTTTACTTGATAGCATAAATTCACCCCTGACCTAATCATTATACTAGAGTAGGCCAGGGGCATCAAATAGATTCCTCTGATTATCAGTTAAACTGTAAAGAAAGATTATTCTTTATTTGATTTTTTTGCTTGTTTAGCTTCTTGACGCATTTCTTTTCGGGATTCTTTTTTATTTTCTTCTTTCCCCTGCACATCTGTAATTCCATGGGCTGCCATTCTTTTTTTCAAGCGCTCATTTTCTGTACGAAGTTTTTTAATCTCGTGATGTGCTCTATAAAGTCGAATTGCCCCTACCGCTGCAGTAATTAATCCTCCCATTAATACAGAAAAGAGGATAACCAGGATTAAAGGGGAATCCGCCGTCCAAAATAAATAATCGACTGCTACAGGTTCCACATTAATAACAGCAAAAACGGCGATAATAATTACAAATATAATAGCGAGTATGACATAAACCTGTCCATTCATAATTGTTCCTCCATAAAAAATATTTTTTCTATATATTCATTACCCGATTGAGTATTATTTTAAGCATGATAGTAAAAAAAGAGAGCTTTCAATGGTTTAAATCGGTAATGTTAACTAAAGTCTGAAGCTAAGCTCTTTCAGAAATATTACCACATTGAAAGCTCTCTTACTATATGACAGTTGCTAAATATAGGCTCCTTAATACAGCTATACCTGCGGTCCGTCAACTTTTTCTTTTTTTCTAAAGTCAACTGGTTTATCCTTCACTGTTCTTCCTCTCCATACCAGCCAAAGCTGTGAAGCCAGGAACAGAGAAGTATATGTTCCAGCCAGTAATCCGACTAACAGTGCAAAAGCAAAGGCCCATATTGAGGATGCTCCAAGCACTAAG
This sequence comes from Oceanobacillus sp. FSL W8-0428, assembly GCF_038004405.1. NCBI lineage: Bacteria > Bacillati > Bacillota > Bacilli > Caryophanales > Bacillaceae > Oceanobacillus > Oceanobacillus sp. FSL W8-0428. Next base: position 3,707,197 of record NZ_JBBORB010000001.1, on the reverse strand, counting down.
AAAGCAACAACAGCAATAATCGTTGTAATAGACGTGTTCATTGTCCGCGTAAATGACTGAATAATACTCTTATTGATAATTTCTGCAAGTTTCTTAAATGATTTTACCCGTTTTTCGTGACGGATATTTTCTCTGATCCGGTCGAAAATAACAAGTGTATTATTTAATGAATAACCGATAATGGTTAAGATTGCAGCTACAATCGTAATATCAAATTCAATTTGCGTTATACTGAATGCCACCAGCATAAAGAACACATCATGCAATAGGGCAATTACAGCAGTAACACCGAAGAAGATTTCAAATCGGACAGCTATATATGCAACAATAAATAAAGATGCTATTGCTACAGCATAAACTGCATTTTTAACAAGCTCCTGACCAACAATCGGCGATACAACACTCACACCGGGTTCATGTCCGTATACCTCTTCAAAATGTTGCTTTAGACTATGCTCCTCCCCTTCATCCAGTACTGTATCAAAACGGACAACACCTATTTCATTATTTTCACCAGATAAATTTACAGAGCTTATTTCATAACCAAGCGTTTCAAACTCGGATTCCACTTCTTCTTCCGTTAAGCTTTGATCAGCAACAACTTCTATCCGGGTACCACTTGTAAAATCAACTCCCGGATTAATTTTAAAAATCCCAATGCTGACAGCGCCAATAATCACCAGTATTGTTGTAACAGCAAAAAACTTCTTGCGATGCTTCACGAAATTAACATGCTTGCCAAAAAATGCAGGATCAGATTCTTCTCCTTCTGTAATATCTTTAATTTGTTTCTTATTGACACCAAGCCAGCCTTTTCTTTTTTTCAAAAAGCCGCTTTGAATCCATAATGCCAGGAGAGCTCTTGTACCAAATACTGATGTTAAAAAGCTGATTAAAATACTGATGATCAGCATAGTCGCAAATCCTTTAACGGAGCTTGTACCAAATACGAACAGTACTCCTGCCGCAATTAAGGTGGTCAGATTCGCATCTAGAATTGTCACAAAAGAGCTTTTATTTGCAGATTGAAAGGCTGCTTTTACAGATTTTCCAACCCTTAATTCTTCTTTCATTCGTTCAAAGGTAATTACGTTTGCATCAACAGCCATTCCAACCCCTAAAATAAGAGCGGCTATGCCAGGCAATGTTAATACTCCATTGAGCAATTCAAAAATTAATACTACTAAAAATACATAGACAGCTAAGTTAATGGAAGCAATGATACCGCTGAAGCGATAGAATGCACATAGGTAAAGAATTATCAATGAAATTCCAATGATCCCTGCAAACACTGTCTGATTTAATGCCTGTTCACCAAATTGTGCACCTACAGATGTAGAGAAAATCTCATTCATATGTACAGGCAGTGAACCAGAATTAATAATATCTGCCATTTGCTGGGCTGATTCCACTGTAAAGTTACCTTCAATCATGACATCGCTGGAATTAATCGTCTGACTTACTGCCGGTGCAGAAATAAATTTAGGCTCTTCTTTCTCAGCTTCTGCAGCGAATGAATCCTCACCTTCCTGATAATCCATCCAGATAACCAGACGATTATCGGCCATTTGACTAATTTCTTGCGTTACCTCACCAAATTTATCTGCATCTTTTAGTTTAAGAGTTACAATTGGTGCATTGGTGTTCGGATTATAATCCTGCTTGGCACTTCCCTCTACAATATCTGATCCATCAAGATATTCCTCATCGTCAACATCCCTGAAAGACAATTGCGCAGATGTTGACAGTATCTCTCTGGCCTCGGCTTGATTTTCAATCCCTGCAAGCTGAACCCTGATTCGGTCCTCCCCTTCTATATTAATGACAGCTTCACTAATACCCAGGCGATTAACCCGATCATTCAAAGTCTGGACTGTTCCTTCCATTAAACTGTTTGAAATTTCCTGACCATCTTCAACAGGCTCTACCTCGTACAGGACTTCAAAACCTCCCTGCAAGTCCAAGCCAAGATTCACTTTACTTATCAAGTTGCTAAACGTTGTTCCAATTACTCCTGCCAAAATTGCGATGACAAGAAAAAAGGCAACGATTCTGCCTCTTTTTTTCATCGTTTGCGCTTCCTCCTTCATATATCAACCTTTTAGACGGACCTTATTTATCCGCTTGTGGTGAATTTCCAATAAGTGCTTCAATTGAAGCTGCTAAATCATCATTTTCATAGGATTGAATAGTTAAATAGCTTAAATAAACAGATGATTTCAAATGAAAAATATCTTGAACAATTTCATGAAGTCTTTTTTCGGTTTTACCCTTCCAAATTTTCACGCAAAGACATTGCCATACGCCTTCTGGAGTCGCTTGTTCATAACCTAGCATTTTTAATTCTTCCTGTTTACTTTTTAATGCCGGATAAATCAATTCTTTCCATGACTCTACATGCTGACTGTCCATTTCATCCCACCATTTCTTTATAAATCTCCATAAAGTCCTATCTTATTGTACGCCTTTTTAATTGGTAAAGAAAGTATAAAAAAGTCTAAACAGTGCTATATAGGAAAACCTGAGCACTTTTGCTGCATTATTCATTGCTTGACCCAATTCAACTGTCATGGTTTGTCCATTACCCAGCATATATATCATTGTATATCAAAATTATTTTTTTGAGAAGGCGGGGCAACTCGAATGACGAAACAAACCTTTATCCAAGGAGCATTGATTCTAATTATTGCAGGCATGCTTACCCGGTTTATGGGTTTCATTAACCGGATGGTCGTAGCACGTTTTATGGGAGAAGAAGGTGTCGGTCTTTATATGATGGCTCTGCCAACTCTATTTTTAGTTATGACCCTGACACAATTCGGCCTTCCAGTGGCTATTTCTAAACGTGTAGCGGAAGCAGATGCACAAAATGATTCTAAAAAAATAAAACAAATTGTTGCCGTCTCGCTGGCAATTACTTTAAGTGCAAGTGTCCTGTTTACAGTGCTTTTGATTCTGGCTGCGCCAATTTTATCTGTCACCTTATTTACAGACAGCCGTGTATTACTCCCTTTAATTGTCATTAGTCCTATTATTCCAATTGCCGCTGTATCAGCAGTTTTAAGGGGCTATTTTCAAGGAAAACAGAATATGAAGCCCCAAAGTATTGCCCAAGTACTCGAACAAATTGTACGGATTACATTTGTTGGTGTATTTATTTATATTCTTTTGCCTTATGGAATTGAATATGCCGCAGCAGGTGCTATGTTCAGTATTATTATTGGTGAATTTGCTTCGCTCTTATACATGATCCGAAAATTTCGTCAAAAAAGAAAGCTGAAAATACGAAAACATTTTACAGAAACTGTTCTATCCGGAAAATCAACAGCAAAAGAACTATTATCTATTTCCATGCCAACTTTGGGAAACAGAATGATTGGTTCAATTTCAAATTTCCTCGATCCGATCATTATTGTCCAATCTCTTGCACTCGCAGGTGTCACTGCCGCAGCTGCAACAAAGCAGTATGGTGAATTAATGGGCTACACGATGCCTTTATTATTTTTGCCGACATTTATTACAAGCTCTCTCTCTATTGCCCTTGTGCCATCCATTTCTGAGGCAGGAGCAAAAAATCAAACAGAATTGATTCATAACCGCATACATCAATCTATCCGGATATCTTTTGCATCAGGAGCTGTAGCTACTATTATCATGACCTTATTTGCTTCTGATTTACTTAACCTTATGTATCGTTCTGATTCAGCAGCATCCCTACTAATTATCATGGCACCTTTTTTCCTGTTTTTATACATTCAGGCTCCACTGCAGGCAGCTTTACAAGCTCTCGATTTAGCACGACCGGCTATGTGGAATTCGTTGATAGGGGTTATCTTAAAATTTGGCGTCATGATCTTATTGGCAACAAGTTCAAATTTAGGGATTAAGGGAGCCGCAGTTGCTATCTGCGTGAATGTTGTTCTTGTTACGTTTCTTCATATCGGGGTACTAAGAAGAGAAATTAATTATTTTCCTGCCTGGAAGGATATTATCCGCATGATTATATTATGTGGAGCAACTTTTCTTCTGACCTATTATATTAAAAACCAATTTTACACGGGTGACACAAACCTGATCTCATTCATCCTGCTGCTTTTAATTATCGTAATAATTTATTTTATATTACTGCTTCTATTAGGTTTTATTCGTAAAGAAGAATTAAGACAACTGCCGTTTTTCTCGAAAAAGAAATGATTTTATTTGATAGAATTAACTACTTGGTTTTATTTTGCCTATAAATGATTATCTAAACATCAGCAAATAGTTTTCTCTAACAGCTCGGTATCTCTCTTTTAAATATTTCTTCTAAATAAAAAATACAAGCATAAATTTAGAAGAAAGGACAAACTTAGAGGAGATGAATGAATGGAAAAAATTCAATGGACATCTTTATTCTACGGTTGGATTATATTATTCGGGTTACTTTTTCTTTCAAGTTTTACGTTAGGCTTGCTTTTGAAATTTCTGGATATGAAAGAAGCAACCTTATCTTTAGTCACTTTTATCATTGGACTGCTTATTCTATTCGTCTGTGGAGTAATTACTGGTTTAAAGGGAAAAGCAAAGGGTTGGCTTTTAGGTGTATTGATTGGATTGGGATTTACCGGATTTGTTTTTTTAGTTCAATTTCTCGGTTATCAGCAGGGTTTCTCGCTAACTCAAGCAATGTACCATGGATTCTACCTGATTGCAGCAATATTAGGAGGGATTATCGGAGTTAATTTTTCAAATCCTGTGGAAGAAAACTAGTTTGTACAGCATATAATGAATGCATGAAAAAAAGCTAATGATTGTCCATTAGCTTTCTTCATGCATTATGCTTCTTGTTTTATTTCTCTGATTGCAGAACGGTCATACGTTAATTTTGTGCCTTCATCAGTAATTAGCACGATTGTGCCTTCATCAATGGCATGGATTTTCGCATGTAATCCGCCGATTGTTACGATTGAGTTGCCTTTTTGAAGACTATCCTGCATTTCTCTTACTTGCTTCTGACGCTTTTGCTGCGGGCGAATAAGTAAGAAATAAAAAATAGCAAACATAAGTACAATCCATAAAATTGGTGTAATCATTTCAGCTCCCATATGTTCCATCTCCTTCCTAAAAGTTCTTTGGATTTTCTTGATTCAATCCATATTGTTCAAAGAATGACTCTTTGAAATCACCAAGTCGATCTTCTTTTATAGCAGTTCGAACTTGCTCCATTAATTTTAACAGAAAATGCAGGTTATGATAAGTCGTAAGTCGGAATCCAAATGTTTCGTTACATTTTATCAAGTGACGAATGTAAGCTCTCGTATAATTTTTACAAACATGACAGTCACAATTTTCATCAATCGGTGAAAAATCACGTGCATATTTTGCATTTCTAACCACTAATCTGCCATGAGATGTCATGCAAGTTCCATTTCTGGCAATTCGGGTCGGCAATACGCAGTCAAACATATCCACACCGCGGATAGCTCCATCAATTAAAGCATCCGGCGATCCCACCCCCATTAAATATCTCGGTTTATTTGCCGGTAATAATGGTGTTGTGAACTCAAGAACCTGATTCATAACATCCTTTGGCTCTCCAACGGATAATCCGCCAATAGCATACCCGGGAAAATCAAGTGAAACTAAATCACTCGCACTCTGCCTTCTTAATTCTTCATATTCTCCACCTTGAACAATACCGAAGAGTCCTTGAATATCTGACCGTTTATGAGCCTCCAGACAACGTTCAGCCCATCTGGAAGTCCGCTCCACTGAAGATTTCATATAATCATAGGTAGCTGGATAAGGCGGACATTCATCAAATGCCATCATAATATCTGATCCTAATGCATTTTGAATATGCATTGCTTTTTCAGGAGATAAAAATAGCTTCTCTCCATTTAAATGATTACGGAAATGAACACCTTTTTCTTCTATTTGTCTCATATCACTTAAGCTGAAGACCTGAAATCCGCCCGAATCAGTCAAAATTGCTTTATCCCAATTCATAAACTTGTGCAAGCCGCCAGCTTCTTCAATAATATCTTCTCCCGGACGCAGCCATAAATGATACGTGTTAGAAAGTATTATATTTGCCTGCATAGAGCTTAATTCCTCAGGACTCATCGTTTTTACAGTTGCCAGTGTTCCGACAGGCATAAAGGTCGGTGTATCAAAAGATCCGTGCGGAGTATGCACACGTCCAAGCCTTGCTCCAGTCTGTTTATCTGTTTTTATTAATTCATACGTTATAGGTATCATGATTTCTCTTCCTTTTTTTCAGTCTAAACATATCATAACGCATTTATACCCGATAAAGCTAGATAATTAGCATAGCGTCCCCAAAGCTGAAAAAGCGGTAACGCTCCCTTACAGCCTCTCGATATGCATGAAGCACCTCATCTTTTCCTGCCAGCGCACTTACCAGCATAATAAGCGTTGATTTAGGCAGATGAAAATTCGTAATCAATCCATCAATTGCCTGATATTGATATGGTGGATAAATAAAAATGTCAGTCCAGCCGCTCGTTTCCACAAAGGCTCCATTATTATCACGAGCAATTGTTTCCAGTGTACGAGTTGAAGTGGTTCCAACTGAAATAATTCTTCTTCCCTCTGCTTTAGCATTATTTAATGATTCACTGGCCTTCTGAGACATGCGGTAGAATTCACTGTGCATCGTGTGCTCTTCAACAGAATCTACACTAACCGGACGAAATGTACCCAAACCGACATGTAGTGTGATAAAAATAACCTCGACACCTTTATCCTTTATTTGCTGTAATAATTCGTTGGTAAAGTGTAACCCGGCAGTCGGAGCAGCAGCGGACCCTTTTTCTTTTGCGTAAACAGTCTGGTAACGGTCTTTTTCCGAAAGCTGTTCCTTAATATATGGCGGCAGGGGCATTTCACCCAGTTCATCTAATATTTCATAAAAAATCCCGTCGTAAGAAAATTTCACTGTACGCCCGCCATACTTTTTAATATCTGTACAAACAGCTTTTAACAATCCGTCTCCAAAATCAATGACTGTTCCTTCTTTAACTTTCTTAGCAGGTTTTACTAACACTTCCCAATTGTCGTTCTCTTCTTGATGCAGTAAAAGAACTTCTATTTTTGCACCTGTATCTTCTTTTACTCCATACAAACGCGCCGGCAATACCTTGGTATCGTTTAAAACGAGACAATCACCTGCATGCAGATAATTTATTATATCTGAAAAATGCTGGTGCTGTATTTGACCGGTCTGTTTATCCAAAACACAAAGTCTGGATGCTGTCCGATCCTTCAAAGGTGTCTGCGCAATTAATTCTTCAGGCAGATCAAAGTCAAAATCTTCTATATTCATGTCTATCCCCTTACTTTCGTCTTATCGTAGCTATCGAACCTTATCTAAATCTGCTTATAATAAATAGGATCAGAGTTAGTACAACACTAACAAGAATAGAAGTCATTAACGGGAAATGAAAGGTCATATTTCCTTTTTGAAATGTGAAATCACCTGGCAGTCTCCCGATAAATGACCAAAGTAAACCAATTACAATCAGAACAATCCCTGCAATAATAAATACTTTCCCCATTATTCTTCTCCATTTACGATTGGAATGCCAAGATGCTCATAAGCTTTAGCCGTAACCCGTCTTCCTCTTGGAGTCCGCTGGATAAAACCTAATTGAAGCAGAAAGGGCTCATATACTTCTTCGATGGTTTGCGATTCCTCGCCAATTGTCGCTGCAATCGTGTCTAGTCCAACAGGTCCGCCGTTAAACCCTTCAATAATTGCTTTTAACAGCTTATGGTCAATATGATCCAATCCTGCATCATCGACTTGCAGCATTTTCAAGGCCTGCCTGGTTGTTTCAAAGCTAATCTCTGTTTCGCCCTTCACCTGTGAGATATCACGTACTCTTTTCAGTAATCGGTTTGCAATACGAGGTGTTCCTCTGGATCTGCGGGCAATTTCTACTGCCGCATCTTCTGAAATTGTCATATGAAATATATCGGCTGTGCGCATTACAATCCGGCGCAGGTCGGCTACTTCATAATATTCCAGCCGGCTAAGAACACCAAATCTGTCACGCAGCGGCGCGCTTAACAGCCCTGACCGTGTTGTTGCTCCTACTAATGTAAAAGGCGGCAAATCAATCCGGACACTACGCGCACTCGGACCACTGCCTATGACAATATCGATAAAAAAGTCTTCCATTGCTGGATACAGCACTTCTTCAACTGATCTCGGAAGCCGATGTACTTCATCAATAAATAATACATCTCCCGGCTCCAGGGAAGAAAGAATTGCTGCTAAATCTCCTGCTCTCTCAATGGCAGGACCAGAAGTAGATCTGAATTGAACACCCATCTCATTAGCAATAATAGAGGCTAACGTTGTTTTTCCGAGTCCCGGCGGTCCATATAGTAATACATGATCAAGCGGCTCTTCGCGCATTTTTGCAGCCTGAATAAATATACTTAAATTTTCCTTTACCTTAGACTGTCCAATATAATCATCTAATTGCAATGGTCTCAGGCTTTGCTCGATGGATACATCTTCTTCATGCAGATTTCCATCTATCATACGTTCATCCAATAATAACACTCCCTTCTATTTTGCTAATAGACTAAATGCTTTGCGGATGACTTCGTCTGTATTTTTTAATGTACTGTCCGACTTCAGCTGCGGTGTAATTTTCTTCAGTTCATTCGGTGTAAAGCCTAATGACTTTAAAGCGTCTAGTGCTTCAGACACGATTTGCCGCTCTTGTGTGCTGCTTACTTTTTCAGATTCCTCAGCTGTACTTCCTATTGCAAAGTCGTTCACCAGTTTTCCTTTTAAGTCTAAAATAATTTGACGCGCGGTTTTCTTCCCTACCCCTGGAAAGGTTGTTAAAAACTTTTCATCTTCATTTTCCACTGCTGCAATAAATCCATGAATATTTACACCGGCTAAAATTGCTAAAGCTCCTTTAGGACCAATCCCTGAAACAGAGATAAGCTTGGTAAATAAGTATTTCTCATCTGTATTCCGAAAACCGAATAAGATTTGCGCATCCTCTCTGACGTGATGATACGTATGTATTTGGACTTGCTGATTCATTTGCGGTTCAAATATATAAGGATTGGGACAAATAATCTCATACCCAATCCCATGCACATCCACAATGACAGCATTTTCTTTTATTGAACTAAGCTTTCCATTTATATATGCAATCATTTTAAGCTCCTTTTGTTCTGGACAAATCAATGAATAAACTTCTATTTATAAATAGAAGTTTATTCATTCGATTCCAGATTATGATGAACATCCTGTACGTCTTCGCTTTCTTCCAGCGCATCCACCAGCTTCATCATTTTCTCTTCATCTTCCGAAGACAGAGAATTGAAATTTTGTGGAATTAAAGTGACTTCTGCATCAGCCAGTTTGTAGGACTGTTCTTCTAAATAAGAGACCACATCTTGGTAATCCTCAGGGCTCGTGAAGATTTCATAGGCTCCATCCTCTACGCTGACATCTTCTGCTCCTGCTTCCAGTGCATCTAAAGTAATTGTATCTTCATCAATAGAGCCATCTGTATTTTCAACGACAATATAGCCTTTACGGTCAAACATAAAGGATACACTTCCATTTTCACCAAGGTTTCCGCCATTCTTTTTAAAAGCATGTCTAATTTCAGCAGCGGTACGATTTTTATTATCAGTTAATACATTTACAATCACAGCAACTCCGCCGGGTCCGTACCCTTCATACGTAATTTCCTCGTAAGTGGCACCATCCAGCGTACCAGTTGCTTTTTTAATATTTCTCTCTATATTATCATTTGGCATATTATCAGCCTTTGCTTTATCAACAGCTGTTCTTAAAGCAGCATTGGTATCCATATCTCCTCCACCGCTTTTCGCAGCAAGATAGATATCTTTTGCATGCCTCATAAAAATTTTACCTTTTTTTGCATCTTGTGCGTTTTTTCTCTTTTGTATATTTTTCCACTTGGAATGTCCAGCCATTAGACATACTCCTCTCTCGAAACTCTTTTTTTACTATATCAAAAAAAGTCCCATCAGAAAAGGAAAACCATCTTTTCGCCATAACTATTCAAAAAGATTTTGAAACAGACGTTCCATATCTTCCCCCATCTGATTCCCTTCATTACGTGCATTAAAATCTTTTACCCGTTCCCATTTCGCTACATTGTTATAAATAAACAGCTTTTTATCTGTATGCAAAATATGCTCTATATCGTCACTTACTTCCTCAAAGTCACGATTATCTGTCCCTTTTTTCATTTGAATTGCAACAACAACACGATCCTCTGTTGTAACAACCTGTACATCTTCCACATCTACATTCTCCTGAAGTAATTCTTGAAATGCTGCTGACTCTTCTTTATCAAAGGATTCTAATGATGGCGGTTCATTTTGCCTTTCAACATTGTTTTCTGAGGGTACCTGTCCTTTATTTTCCTCATAGTGAATTGGCTGAACAGGCTGTTCTTTGCTTGCATTTCTTTCTGTAGATGTACCTGTACAGCCTGTCAGTAATAATAAAATGGATATCGCATAAATCATATATTGTATTTTCAGCATAATAAAATCCTCCCTTATACTGTTAGTATGGATAAGGAAGGACTTTTTAGACATCTAATTTAATGCTGTTATGAACTGGAATCATGCTTATCTTTAGACTGTTCAGGAAAGAATGGCGGCTTTGGATAGAATGAATTTTCTGGTGAATTGGATAATGGTGTCGGGTTAAAATAAGCATACTGCCGATTCTCTGCAACCCCTGGATCCCTTCTTATATCATCCATAAATGATGCCGATGTCGGCATCTGGCTTGGTTTGTCAGGTGAGACAGGACTATTATCCATAGTCTGCTTGGAAGCTGTTGCGTTATTTGCTGATGTATATATATCAGGTGCAGGTCCTTGCCGATTCATCTGATTTACAGTCTGTTCCGGCTGATAAGGCATCATCCCTTGAAACTGCTGATGTCCACCTTCATATTGCATTTCATTGAATCCCATTACCGGGTTGAAAGTAGCCTGCATCGGCCCTGATTGATTCTGATTCCCCCCACAGCCGCAGTCTCCACCTGCATGCATAGGAGGCATCATTGGAAATCCCTGCTGCATACCCGGGTGCATACCATACGGATTAAAATGAGGCATCGGTGGACAAGGCATGAAAAATACCGGCATCATCGGTGGACAAAAAGGCACTGGTTCACAAGGGATTGCTGGTGGATGCTGATAAGCTTCAAACTCAAAGGCCTCCTGCTGTTGTGGTACTTCTTTACCGGCAGTCTGCTCCATGCTTGGTGTAGTTTTTTCTTTTTGCTGCTTTTTAGGAGGTTCTTCTTTCTTTATCGGTTTCTGCATCGATTTTGGTTCCTTTTCTAAAATGGGCATAGAAGGAACCTTGGGCATTTTGGGCATAACTGCTTCAAATTGTTCTTTTTTCTTTTCTTTTTGATCATCTTCTTTTAATACAGCGATTGGTGTCGGTGTCTTTTGTTTATATGGATGCTCTGTTTTTTTCTTTTCTTCTTTCTGGACCGGTTTTGTCTGTTCTTTTTTTGCAGATTTTACCTCTTCTTTAGAAGGTAATGTCTTTTGCTCTTTTTTGGTTGTCTTTTCCTTCTTGGACACCGGTGTCATTTGTTCCTTTTTTGATGTTCCTTTTTGCACTTGTTTTGTTGCCCCTGGTATTTTTATTTTCATTCCAGGCATAAGCTTTTCCGGATTAGCTAAGTGTGAGTTTACCTTTTTCAATTCCTCAAAAGAAGCATTATACTTCTCCGCCAATTTCCATAACGTATCTCCAAGCTGTACAATGTGTATTTTCAAAAGTAACGAACTCCTTTCCCTTTCATAATTGAAATGGGCTAATGCTCTATATCAGCATATGCACATAATAGAAAAAAGTTGCACACTGGGCTTATGAATGTTTACAAAGCTGTTTTTAAGTTTTAAGTGCTTTAAATGGAAAAAGAAAAACCTGACTTATCCACTTTATAAATGTAAAAGTTAAAATTGCGCATACTAAAAACAGCAATTTTGTTTCAAATCATTCATGCTGTTTTTGATTAAAAAGATTGTACTGCCTGATACCACAAGTTTATTTTTTACTTAATAAAGGTATAGAGAGGTAATAGCATATTCTATAACAACTATCTTGTCATTGCCGAAAAGACACAAAGATTTATTTCATACTGTCCTTTTTATGGCTGGTATAACGTACGTTTTTAGTTTCATCGGTATCTTCAAAGCATTTGATTTTATTTTGGATACTTGTTAGGATGTGAAAGTCTAAAAAATACAATATTAAATTTTGTATTTATAGATTGTTTAAATACAGGAAGGAGCAAATTATGAGTAAAATCTCAAAGAAAAGAAAAATGTCCAATGTTTTTCTATATGCCTCTATTTTAATTGGCATTTTAGTAATTATTGGAGCAGTATTTCCGGATGGATTTGGACAAGTTGCCGGTAATATATCATCCTGGATTACTGAAAATTTTGGCTGGTACTACATGATTCTTACAACTATACTTGTATTCTTTTGTGTATTTCTTATTTTCAGCCCAATTGGAACTTTAAAATTAGGAAAACCAAAGGATAAACCGGAATTTAAAACAATCTCCTGGCTTGCAATGTTATTTAGTGCTGGAATGGGTATTGGATTAGTGTTCTATGGTGCATCTGAACCTGTTTCACATTATCTTGCACCACCTACAGAGGATCCAGAAACAAATGAAGCTATGCTTGAAGCTATGCGTTCAACCTTTTTACATTATGGCTTTCATGCTTGGGCTATATACGGTGTTGTTGCCCTTTCGCTTGCATATTCGCAGTTTAGAAAAGGAGAGGTCGGGCTTTTATCTAAAGCATTGCGCCCGTTATTCCACGATCGGGTTGATGGTCCATTAGGTACTCTAGTAGATGTCCTGGCAGTTTTCGCAACTGTTATCGGTGTTGCAGTATCACTAGGTGTAGGCGCTATGCAGATTAACGGCGGTTTAAACTACTTATTCGGCATACCTAATAATATTTTTGTACAAGCAATAATTATTGCTGTGGTAACTGTATTGTTCTTAATCAGTGCATGGAGCGGATTAAGTAAAGGAATTCAATACCTGAGTAATGTCAACATGGTATTAGCCGGAATTTTATTTCTTATCATATTAATTGTTGGGCCAACTATTTTAATATTAAATATGATGACAAGCGGTACTGGTGCTTATCTGCAAAACTTTATGTATAACGCATTAGATGTTGCTCCGCTGAATCAGCAAAAAAGTGAATGGATGTCTCAATGGACTATTTATTATTGGGGCTGGTGGATGAGCTGGAGCCCATTTGTAGGAATTTTTATTGCACGGGTTTCCAAAGGACGGACAATTCGCGAATTTATTTTAGCTGTCCTTCTTGTACCGACCATTATTGGTATTTTATGGTTTAGCGTATTTGGAGTTACAGGTATTTCTGTCGGACAAAGTGCACCACATATATTTGATATGCCTCCGGAAACACAATTGTTTGGCATTTTTAATGAAATCCCTATGGGTACAGTGTTATCCATTGTTGCAGTTCTGCTCGTGGCAATATTCTTTATCACTTCAGCAGACTCAGCAACCTTCGTTTTAGGAATGCAAACTTCATTTGGATCTTTAACTCCAGCTGGAAGAGTAAAGATCGTTTGGGGAGTTTCTTTATCAGCTATTGCATTTATTCTTCTCTTAGCAGGTGGAGAAACCGGGCTCGATGCACTGCAGTCAGCCGCAATCATAGCTGCTCTGCCATTCAGTCTGGTTGTTATCTTACTGGTTATATCCTTCTTCAAGATTGCTAACGAAGAAAGAAAATTCTTAGGCCTGACAATAACACCTAATAAGAAAAGGATGCAAACGTATCTGGAAACTTCTCCAGAGGAATATGAAAAGACATTGGAAACATATAGAGAAAAAAGAAAAGATAATTCAAAAGGAATATAAACAGGAAAAAAGTGCTGATACCATGTGTTCAGCACTTTTTTCCTGTTTCTTGGATTATTAAATTTATATATCAGAGGCTTTAAACATCAATAAAAAGCTTTCATTTATAAGATATTGTAAACGGAATACGACCCTAAAATAGTTACCTCACATCCAAGTGCCTCAAGCTCAGCCTTAACACCAGGCAGCAAAACATCATCGTATTTCTGATCCACATCAATAATAAAGAAATAATTGCCTAAACCAGTCTTTGTAGGTCTGGACTCGATTTTCGATAAGTTCAATTTACGCCAAGCAAATGCAGAAAGAATTTGATGAAGCGCCCCAGCTTTATCACTCGGTAAAGTGATTAGAAACGTTGTTTTTTCGCCTTTTGCCTCACTTTTTATTTTGACCTTCTCCGGCTGATGAGAAAGAACTAGAAAACGGGTATGATTATTTGGATAATCATGAATATTTTCTTTAAATATTTCCAGGCCATACTCTTCAGCAGCTGAACGATTTCCAATAGCTGCAATAGGCCTGTCAGAACCGCTGACTATTTCTGCTGCTCTTCCGGTTGAAGACGTAAAGGCTATTTTGGCATTTTTTAAATTCTGATGCAGATATTGGTGACATTGCGCTATAGCATGGCTATGTGAATGCACCTCTTCTATTTCTGATACTTTGCGAATAATATCACTGCGTACAAGCAAATGCTGTTGAATTGGTACAACGATTTCTCCAACTACAGGTATTCGCACTTGATGAATTAAATAATCAACGGTCAGCTGTACTGTTCCTTCAATTGCATTTTCTAATGGAACAACCCCGATGTCAATTTCTCCTTTATCTACTGCATCGATACATTCCGGAATTGTTTTAAAAGATTCTTTATGCTCACCATTAAAAGTTGCGTCTACTGCTAATTTTGTAAATGTTCCTTTAGGTCCTAAATAACCAATACTCGTCAACTTTATTTCCTCCTAAATATAAAAACTTTAAAGTGCCTGTTTAAAAATGTAAAGACTTGAGCCCGGATTGTACCATAGCGAAACTTGCCGTCTGCTCCTTAGTACAGCTATATCGTCCTGTCCGCACCTGTAATCCGGCATCAGCAAGTCTTCTTTGTTAAGGGGCTCAAGTATTAGAGTTTTCGTTTTTAGCACTTGGAGTTTGTCATTTCAAAGCTACTCAATAAAATCAAATTCGTAATCTAACAGTCGGACAGTATCACCGTCTTGTGCTCCGCGTTCACGCAGTGCCTTGTCAACACCCATTCCTCTTAGCTGGCGGGAGAAACGCTGAACAGCTTCATCGTGCTGAAAGTCGGTCATTTTAAACAATGTCTCGATCCGGTGGCCATAAAGTACAAAAGCACCATCTGGATCTCTTGTTATATGGAAAGGATCCTCTTCCTTCTGATAACGATAGACAACTGTTTCATCAGCCTGTTCTATCTCCTGTTCATATTTCGGAATCTCTTCCAGCTTATCTGCCACTGCAAATAATAAATCTCTCAAGCCATCTTTTGTTACGGCTGAAATTCTATATATAGGGAGCTCTTCTCCAAGTTTTTCTTTAAATTCTTTCAAATTTTCTTCAGCATCCGGCATGTCCATTTTATTAGCAGCGATGATTTGCGGTCTTGTTAAAAGCTTCTTATCATATGCAGCAAGCTCTTCATTAATTTTCACATAGTCCTCATAAGGATCGCGTCCTTCTGTTCCTGCCATATCAATAACATGTACAATCACTCTTGTACGCTCTACATGTCGCAGGAATTGATGCCCCAGTCCGACTCCTTGAGAAGCGCCTTCAATTAAGCCGGGCAAATCTGCCATCACAAAGCTTCGCTGATCTCCTGTATCAACAACTCCCAAATTAGGAGCAATTGTTGTAAAATGATAAGCAGCAACTTTTGGCTTGGCAGCACTCACTACAGACAGCAATGTAGATTTACCCACACTCGGAAAACCTACTAATCCCACATCAGCAATCAGTTTCAACTCAACTTTAATATTACGCTCCTGACCAGGCTCACCATTTTCAGCCATATCTGGAGCTGGATTACGTGGACTGGCAAATCTTGTGTTACCTCTTCCTCCACGTCCGCCTCTTGCAATTACAGCCTCTTGCTCGTGATTTGTTAAATCGGCAATGACTTCGCCTGTATCTTCATCTATTACCGTAGTTCCCGGCGGCACAGGGATAACATAGGCAGCAGCATTTTTGCCATGCTGTGTTTTGCTCATGCCATTTTCACCGCGTTTCCCTTTAAAATGGCGGTTATATCGGAAATCCATTAATGTGTTTAAACCTTCATCTACTTTAAAGACAATATTTGCTCCGTTCCCGCCGTCTCCGCCTGCTGGCCCGCCTTTTGGAACATATTTCTCACGACGGTACGCAACCAGTCCATTTCCGCCATCACCGGCTTTTACATATACACTCACCTGATCGACAAACATTGCTAATCACCTCTTTCTTCTTTTGCTAAATTCCATTCAAAATTCGTTTTTTCTTTTTCCTGTGTTACAGAAACACCATGTTGCTGTTCTATGTTCTCAATACTTATTTTCTCAAGGATGATATCTTTTATAACCATCCTAATTACCCATTGTGTTTCTTGCTCTTCAATATGAAGAACAAGATCGTATACCAGTAAATCTTGTGCAGCTTCTGACAAAAAAGCTAATAGCTTTTCACAGGATGAAAGAAGCTCCTGCTCATCAATCTTTTTCATAGAAGGTTCGAGTAAATCTACATAATACGTTAACGCAAAGGCAGGATATGTATCTTCAAATTGTAAAATCCATATCATAAGCTTATCAGCATTCAACCGCATCAGTTTCCGTTCTTCTTCATAGTATTCCAGAACATTATCTAAATTCATTTTTGCCTTATCCGCTTTCCCCATAGTTAAATAACCGGAAACAATTTGTAATCGGTTCATTAAATCATGTCTGTATTTTTGTATTATACGAACTGTCTCCTTTTCGTCCATTCCTTCACCTCATTAAAATTGAGTATAGCAGAAAACACAGTAAATCAAAAGCAGTAAAACAGAAGCATCCGACAATATCCGGGAAATGAAAGCAGGCTGCCGAGAGTTTATCTCGACAGCCTGCTTTGTTCCTTAACTATACTGTTAACCAAGCATTATGCTTCTTTAGCTACAGGATAAACACTAACTTTTTTACGGTCTCTACCGAAGCGTTCGAATTTTACAACACCATCGATTTTAGCGTAAAGAGTGTCATCTCCACCGCGGCCAACGTTCTCACCTGGATAAATTTTTGTACCGCGTTGACGATAAAGGATTGAACCGCCAGTTACAAACTGTCCATCAGCACGTTTAGAACCAAGTCGTTTTGATTGTGAATCACGACCGTTTTTAGAGCTACCTACACCTTTTTTAGATGCGAAAAATTGTAAATCAAGACGTAACATAAAAATGCACCTCCTTATGAGAAATTCAGTCGAACGTGCTCCCCATAACTTTCTTCAATAGTTTCTAAGGAGACAATCATCCCCTGTACTAACCATTGTATCTTTTCAAGTTTTTCGGAGCTTATATTCTTTGGAAGCTGGACAGAAAGATAACCGCCGTCAGCTCCCTGATCGATATTGAGGTCTGTCTCACATAACTTCATAATTGCATTCACAGCGCCAAATGTCACAGCTGAAACACCAGCACATACAAGATCATATCCATAAGGACCGCTCTCTGCATGTCCAGTAAGTTCAAATGCTGTAACTTGATTATCTGATTGAAAAACAGTTATTTGAATCATTATGAATAACAGAATCCTTATAAGCTGATTTTATCAACTACAAGTTTTGTGTATGGCTGACGATGACCTTGTTTACGATGATAGTTCTTTTTAGGCTTGAACTTCACAACATCAATTTTCTTTTGACGGCCATGCTTTTCAACCTTAGCTGTTACAGATGCGCCCTCAACGTATGGAGCACCAACCTTCACATCGTCTCCTCCGACGAATAGGACTTTTTCAAAAGTTACTGTGTCATTTACTTCACCAGCAACCTTCTCTACATAGATTTCTTGTCCTTCAGTTACTTTAACTTGTTTACCACCAGTTTCAATAATTGCGTACATTTATATGCACCTCCTCATTTAACTCAGACTCGCCATTCAGGTACTGCAGTTTACAGTTTTAAGACCTGTTCTGCGCGGTTGTAGCACGGGTGCTACTTAGAATAACAGATAAATCTTATCATTTTACGGGTTCCATTGTCAACCTTTTTTAATGATCTTAGATAAAAACTCTTAACAATAATATAGTATGGAAGCTTTTATATTTCAAAAACTATTTCACGCTCATTAAAAGCTCCTTCACATATGCCCGTATAGAATGAATATTTTTGTTTTCTCTACTTGGGTGGACTCTGTTTGTCAGAAGAACTGTATACATATTTTTCTTTAAATCAATCCATATTGTTGTACCGGTAAAACCATAGTGCCCGACAATCTTACTATTTTCAGATTTATGGAATATTGCCCAGCCTAATCCCCTGCTTTCATTTAATTGTGTTGTGTAATTAATAAATGAATCCTTTATTAATTTTTGAGAAATAATTTTATTTTCTTCTCCGCTTAAGGAATTCAATAACATAGCGCATAATTTGCCTATATCACCTACTGTTGAAAATACTCCGGCATGCCCGGCAATTCCGTCTAACAGTTCTGCATTCTCATCATGCACAGTTCCACGCTTAACCAGATTGTCAGCCGGATAAAATTCTGTTGAAACAATTCTTTCAATTAAATTTTGGTCTGGATTAAAAATTGTATCGTTCATATTCAGAACATCCCAAATATTTTCTTTCACGAGTCGATCAAGGCTCATTCCACTGACTTTTTCTATAATATCACCCAAAATAATAAAACCCCTGTTACTGTAGATAACCTGTTTATCAGGAGGATATTCTAGACCATCCTTTAACAGTCCTGTCATAATGTCTTTTTTATTATTGCCAAATTGCTTTAAATAAGTTCTCTCAGAAAGACCGGAAGTATGCGTTAAATGTTGAAATATCGTTGTATATTTGAGTTCTGAATCTATTTCATCCCCATAAAAGCGAAATAATTCATCATTCATATTTATGTATCCCTTATCTATCAAGAACATAACTGCCGGCCAAACAGCAACCACTTTTGTTAATGAGGCTATATCAAAAATCGATACCTTATTCATTGGCAATGAATAAGGTATAATTTGAGAAAAGCCATACTCTTTATGCAACTGCACTTTCTTATCCTTCACAATTAATATTACTGCACCGGGAACCTCCTCATTATCAACAGAATTACTCAAATATTTATCAATATTCAACATGATATCTGAATTATGCTCTGATTCATCTTGATAACTTTTTATATTGCTCAATATAAATACACTCCCCTCTAATACATAATTCAATATTCTTACCTATTATTACTCAACTTTCGCACCTGAGAATAAGCATCTACACCTTGCCATTCTAGGTTAAACATGTTCTTCATTATCCTGCTTGCATTTTGTTAAATTATCTTACTTTTGAAATGAAGATTGTGTATAGCTCCTGCAACCAACCACTCCGCTTTCCATGGGGACGGCTTCAGCTAACTTGAAAAGCAAAACGGCCCGCCGCAGCGGTGTCCATACACGTTACCTTCTTTCTAGATAGGGTTTATGCTTTGTCAAGAGACAGATGAAAGGAGCGATCAAAACCTATCACTACAATAAGTACATTTTTTTAGGCGCGAAAGTTGAGTTATTATATCTTAATTTATAAATAGACTAATGCTGCAGCCAAGAAAATTTATTATTAAGTAATGTCCGT
Organism: Oceanobacillus sp. FSL W8-0428; assembly: GCF_038004405.1. Lineage (NCBI taxonomy): Bacteria > Bacillati > Bacillota > Bacilli > Caryophanales > Bacillaceae > Oceanobacillus > Oceanobacillus sp. FSL W8-0428. Next base: position 3,687,399 of record NZ_JBBORB010000001.1, on the reverse strand, counting down.
TTTTATCTTTCATGCATTTACTCATATAGACAGCTTGTTCAGCATATATATACTTGTACCAATCTAAGAAGAAATTTATTTCTAATATTACTATCTTTAAAAAAGGATTGTGAGATGGATGGATAAAAACTTAAAAAAAATTCGTAAATCAATTGAAATGCGTCAGAAAGTAAAAGGACTGAATAGAGCAAAACAGGGCAACCAAGAGGATTATTTACAAAGTAACGCATTACCGGATATGGAAGAATCTCACGGTTTTTATCCTTCTATATCTTCCAGCCATACAAATTCAGCAATTCCTGAAAATAATTCCCGTATTACCAGTATTGCAGTGAAAGCTCTATTGTCCGTTTCGCTTTTTCTGGGAACAGCACTTGTTACTGAAGTAGACAAACCTTTTATGGAGCAGCCAAGAGAATGGATAACTTCCACTTTAACAAATCAATTTCCTTTTGCAAAAGTTAACGCGTGGTATTCTGAAGTATTTGGTACTCCTTTATCTTTCCGACCAAGTACGATTACAGAGGAGGTTGTTACCGATTCAACATATCTTCCGGTGAACGGCACCATTTCAGAACACTTCCATGAAAATGGTCAAGGTGTCTATATTGATACAGAAGGAGAAGAAAATGTGGCAGCAGTTGGAGAAGGTATTGTCGTGTTTGCTGGAAATGACCGTTCTACAGATAAAACGGTAAAGATTCAACACGCAGACGGTTCTACAACGCAGTATGGTTTTTTAGATTCAATCGAAGTTCACTTATATCAGCATATTTCTAATGGTCAAGTTCTTGGAGCATTAGGAAAAGAAAGCGGCAATCAATCTGTTTTTTTCGCAATTGAGCAAGAGAACCAATATATTGATCCTGAGCAGGTGATTCTGGTTGATCAACAGCCTTAAAACTTCTATACAACTCATTCATTTCCACCCTATTCTATGGATATTTATTATCATTTCTTTTTTGACAGGCTCTTTTACAGAGCTTGCTATTATTTTCAGCATTGTTTTTCTCCATGAATTAGGGCACTACATCGCTGCTTCTTCGTTTAAGTGGCGAATTTCATCTATTGTACTTTGGGCTTTTGGCGGAGTTATGAAAACAGATGAACACGGCACTCGCCCTGTCCGCGAGGAAGCAATCGTTATAATTGCAGGGCCGTTTGTACAAATTTTAATTTATGGCTTTTTATATGCCGTATCTTCCTCTGGAGTAATTCCGGATTATTATTTTGAATTAATACTTTATTATAATACAATTATTCTCCTGTTTAATCTGCTGCCAATTTGGCCGTTGGACGGCGGAAAGCTTGTTTTCTTAGCTTTAACTACTTTCTTAACCTTTAAAAAAGCATATTATACAACAATTATCAGTTCTTTAGTGATATGCGCAATAATCATTTTAGGACAGCTTCTTTTCTTTCCATTTACGTTAAGCAGTTTTCTTATCTGGCTCTTCTTAATACAGGAAAATTGGAAGGAATGGAAATATCGCTTTTATGTTTTTATTCGTTTTCTTTTAAAGAGATACGAAGGAGATAATATTGTACGTGCTATTAAACCAATTTACGCGTCTCCCCAGGACAGTTTTTTAGATGTATTGACCCGTTTTCACCGTGAAAAGAAGCATACCATTTATATTGAATACCCTGACAGGGAGCGGATTTCTGTTGAGGATAATGAGTGTTTAGATTATTACTTTAATGAAAGACCTTATCGACAAACGATTGGGGAAGCTTTTACCGGTTATTAAAAAATAAACATCCGATGGATTTTTTCCTGTCGGATGTTTTCTTTATTAATTATTATATTTTAAAAAATGCTTTTACCTTTTGCATAAAACCTTTTTCTTCCTCCAGTGACTGCAAGGGAACTGTTTCTCCCAGAATTCTTCTGGCTATATTACGATAGCTGATAGAAGCTTTAAAATTTGGAGAGAGAGAAATTGGTTCTCCTTTATTTGCAGCTTTAATCATTTCTTCATCATCAGCTACAATACCTATTAAATCAATCGCTAACAGTTGAACAATATCATCAATATCCAGCATATCGCCATTTTTCATCATATGATTGCGAATTCGGTTAATAATTAGTCTGGGAGGTTCTATCATATCCTCTTTTTCGATAAGCCCTATGATGCGATCGGCATCCCGTACACTTGAATTTTCAGGAGTTGTTACTACAATTGCTCTGTCAGCACCGGCAATTGCATTTTGAAAGCCTTGTTCAATACCGGCAGGACAATCAATAATAATATAATCATACTCTTGCTTCAGTTCTGAAACAATCTCTTTCATGCCTTCTGTCGTTACAGCAGATTTATCACTTGTTTGTGCAGCAGGGAGCAATGAAAGGTAATCAAAACGTTTATCTTTGATCAGAGCCTGCTGCAGCTTGCATCGTCCCTGAATAACATCGACAATATCATAAATAATCCGATTTTCAAGTCCCATAATTACATCTAAATTACGCAGGCCAATATCTGTATCAATTAAACATACTTTTTTATCCATCAAAGCTAAAGATGTACCAATATTTGCAGATGTAGTTGTTTTACCAACCCCACCCTTCCCGGATGTAATTACAATCGCTTCACCCATTATTCATTCTCCTCTCAAATGCGCTAATCACCTTTCTCTGTTTAGAAAGTGTTTTAATCGAATCGATCACAATCTTATTCTGATCTGGATCAATGATTCCGCATTCCATGTATACTCCATCAGCTTCATAATCAGGTGCCCGACTAATATATTCTGCAATTCGAAGCTGTGCCGGCTTCATATAGGAGGCAGCTATAAAAGCCTCTTGATCTCCTTCTATACCGGCATGCGCAATTCCTAATAAGTTCCCCATAATATAGATGTTCCCGCTGGCTCTTACCCTGCCGCCGGGATTTACATCTCCAATTAATAATAAATCTCCTTTTGTTTCAAGTACTTGTCCGGATCTGACAATCTGATTAACTACCTTTAATTGACTTTCATCCAGCCATGTTTTTGCATCTTTAATTGGTATCACATCTGATTCCATTGCCTCAATTTGAAAACGGTTTTTTTCTTCAATAATACCTTTTAATTGATGGCGCTGTTCCTCCGTCAGATAACGATGGCCGAGTTTTACTTTAACCGAAACAACAGGCTCTTCTTTTTGGGGGGTGCTGCCGTCCAGTTTTTTTATCAGGTCTTGTAAAATCTCCTCAAAGGAAGAATTTTCATCAATAAATAAAATCAAACCATCTCTTGTACCTTTAATTGTGATGGTCGGTTTCGTTTCTTGCACGATACATTCACCTCTTTTTTCTACAGCTGCATCTAATGAATGATGCCGACTGAGCAGAGTCTGCCGCTCTTTAATAAATAATTCGGTTTGTTCGGTTTATTTCAAACGGTCAGATTATGTTAATTCTGTACCCCATTTCCGCATTGGTTTTATAATAAACGGATAAATTAATACCAGGAATAATAGATTCATAAGAATTGTAGGTATTAACCGGTTCAATAAGTATACTTCAATCGGCATATCTGTAAATCCGATAACAGTAAAAATGGCATAAATACTAACATCAGCTATGGCTATTCCAAAAGCTGACAGCATTAGCAGTACATAAAAGTTTCCCTGCAACATTTTCTTCAAACCGCGGACAATATAAATAACAAGTGCATAAGAGAACATATAGACACCTAATATACCTGTATAAACGATATCGAAAAGCAATCCAAAAATAAGCGCATATAAAACAGCATAATAAGTGTCATTCCGGTCGTAGAAAATAGCAATATAAATCAGCATGACAAACAGCCAGTGGGGCACAATCATATATGTACCCATTAACAGCTGATGAGGCAAAAGCTCTAAAGCTACTCCAGAGAGTACCATTACTGCAAAAAGAATCAAAGGGAATATTACACGCCTGGTCAAGACTCTTCATCCCCTTCTTCTTCATCTTCCGGCTGATCTATGGAACGATTCACAACAATCACATTCCGGATATCAAATAAGTCTGCAGCCGGTTCGATCATTGCAATCCTTGTTAATCCGTATTGATCAGCAACAACTTCTTTGACTTCACCAATTGTAATACCTGCCGGAAATTCTCCGCCCAGTTCTGAGGAATATACTGTATCCCCTTCTTCGATATCGGCATCAGACTCTTCAATAATACGGAACAAGAGCATCTCTGTTTCCTCATCAAATCCTTCAATCATTCCAAAAATATCTTTGTCATCTTCCCGTAAAACCGTTGCGGAAACACGGTTAAATTCATCAAATCCGGTCAATAATTGTACTGTAGATGTACCCTTGGAAGTATGAAGGACTTTTCCAATCATTCCTTCTGCTGTTCTGACAACCATATTTTCCTGGATTCCATCATTCTCTCCGCGATTAATGGTTACCTGGTCCACCCATTGCTCCGGCGAACGGGCAATCACGGTCGCATAGATCGGTTCATAATCCCGAGCTGTTTCCGTCATATCGATAATGGAGCGCAGCTCTTCATTCTCATCCTCCAGCTTTTGCAAATCATATACCATGCTTTTTTGTTGAGATAATTGTTCTCTTAATACCTGATTTTCTTCATATGTTGTCTTAAAATCACTAACATTTGACACAATATCAGTAACAAACGTAACTGGAGCCTGTGCAATATTTTGCACCCACCCTACAGAATCACTGACAATCTTCTCGGCAAAGTTTAAATGCCCACGACTGTTTAAAGAATATCCTATTAATACTACTAGTACAATAAATCCAATTAGGATCACAAATAATTTCTTACTTCGAAAAAAATTCATACAAACACCTACTTATTAATTTAAAGCGCGTGAAGACACACTTGGAGCAGAACGGAATTGATCAATATAATCAAGTGATTTGCCCGTTCCGATTGCTACACTTTCCAACGGTTCATCTGTAACAAATACCGGAATTTTTGTTTCCTCACTAATTACCTTATCAAGATTTTTTAAAAGAGCGCCGCCTCCCGATAAAACAATACCCCGATCCATAATATCAGCAGATAATTCTGGCGGTGTTTTTTCTAATGTTGCTTTGACGGCATTAACAATTGCATCAATATTATCATCCAAAGCTCCGGAAATTTCTTCAGAAGTAACTGTAATCGTTTTTGGCAATCCCGTCAATAAATCACGCCCTCTTAAATCCATTTCTTCTCCAACAATGCCTTGTTTAGCTGCTGCTATATCCATTTTAATCGATTCAGCGGATCTTTCTCCAATCATTAGGCTATAATTTTTTCTTATGTAAGAGATAATCGCTTCATCCATGTCATCTCCCGCAATCCGGATAGAATTACTGGTTACGATCCCTCCTAAAGAAATAACGGCAATTTCAGTGGTTCCACCGCCAATATCAACAATCATACTGCCTGTCGGCTCCCAAACAGGCAACCCCGCTCCAATTGCTGCTGCAAAAGGCTCTGCTATCGGATAAGCTTCTTTTGCTCCTGCCTGTTTTGTTGCATCAATAACTGCTCTTTCCTCAACCATAGTGATACCAGACGGCACACAAACCATTACATTTGGTTTCCTAGCAAAGAGAGAACGCTTCTTCATTGCTTTTTTCATATAGTAACTCATCATAATGGAAGTTGTATCGTAATCTGCAATTACCCCGTCCTTCATCGGGCGGACAACAGAAATATTTCCAGGTGTACGTCCAATCATCATTCTTGCATCACTTCCGACAGCCTCAACTGCACCAGTCTCTAAATTCTTTGCCACAACTGATGGCTCGCGGACAATAACGCCCTTGCCCTTTACATAGACTAATGTATTTGCTGTTCCTAAATCAATTCCTAAATCCTGAGAAATATTAAATATCCCCATATATTTCATCCTCTCTCGTTCTTCCATCAATAATTATATTTTCAGTTTCTCGTTTTATATCAGCACGTATTATAGACTGAACCCTCTCATGAATCAAGCTTTGTTTATACAATTTTAAGAAGCGCCACTTTTACATTTTTTGAAAAATGGCGCTGAAAATTAATTCCATATACAATTATACGAAAAAAAATCTAAAATAGATAGTATTTATAAGTATCCTTTTTGTTTTAACGACACAAAGCGTTCATTCCCAATAACAAGATGATCAATAACCTCTATTCCAATTATTTTTCCTGATTCAACAAGACGCTTGGTAACAAGGATATCCTCCTGTGATGGTGTCGGGTCTCCTGAAGGATGATTATGACAAACTAAAACAGAGGCAGCAGAACGTCTGACCGCCTCGCGGAACAGTTCACGAGGATGTACTATTGAAGCATTTAAAGAGCCAATAAAAAGGGTTTGCCGATGAATGATTTGATTTTTTGTATTTAAAAAAAGAGCTACAAAATGCTCCTGTGCTAAATTACGCATCTCTTCCATAACATAATTCGCTCCATCTTCTGGAGAACGGATCATATAGGTATCTATCGACTTATAACTGCTGATTCTTTTTCCAAGCTCAATTGCAGCCAATATATTTAAACTTTTTGCAACACCTATCCCCTTAATAGCTGTTAATTCTTCTACCGTAGCATCCCTTAATAATTTAATACCTTCAAAATGCATAAGAATACGGTCTGCAAGCAGTTGAACAGGATCATTTTTAGAGCCGCTGCCAATTAATATAGATAATATTTCTTGATTGCTCAGCTTATCAGCACCATGCTTTAATAAACGTTCTCTTGGCCTGTCTTCCGTTGGTAAATCCCGAATAAAAATTGGTTTTCCCATGTTATCCCACCTTTCTTTTATCTATATCATACCGATACTAATCTTCTTCTACAAATTGGCAATTACTTATTTCTAAGCAATATCAGTAAGTTATAATTGATTTTTTCTAATAAGAAATTGGTTCTTTAAAGTCTTTTTACCAAAGCAAAAAAAGAATTTTATAAAAAAATCTTCTTTTCGTTATCTCTGAAAGCCTCTTGAACTACCCCACTTATCAACCTTATTAGTTGTTTGAAGTGGGAGATTCCTAAGAACACCAACCCATTGGTCAGTTATGGATTAGGCTATCCCCACAGTTCCTGCGGTTAATCGCAATGCTTCCTTACGAAGATTCCTGCTTGCGTTAACATCTCTTTGATGATGGCATTGACAGATGTCACATGTCCATGGACGCAAGGCGAGATTTTTAACGCTTTGGTTTTGATGTCCACAATGAGAACACAGCTGACTGGATGGATAGTTTTTAGCAACCTTAACAACCTGTTTTCCATACCAGGCCGCTTTATATGCCAGCATCGTTTGGAACGCAGACCAGGACACGTCGCTAATGGATTTCGATAGATTTCGATTTTTTAACATGGTTTTCACAGATAAATCTTCTATTCCGATGATATCGTGGTTTAGGCCAACATGATGTTGGTCATGCAAGCGTTGCCGCTAGACGCGGCGTTCTTAGCTTGCCTCCTTATCGGTGGAGATCTTATCTAACATATCTTTTCTTTTATTAGCAATTTTTTCATGAAGCCGGGCTACTTTTCGTTTTTGTTTCTGCCAATTTGCTGATCCTATTTGTCTTCTGGACAGAATTACCTGTGCTTTTGTGAGTTTCTTTTCTAATGTCCGGAAGAATCTTGTATTTCCATACACGGTGCCATCGGAAAGGGTTGCAAAATCCGTTAATCCGACATCGATGCCTACGCAGGTACCAGCCTTTTCATGAGGCTCAACTTCGGCTTCAACTAATATCAAAACAAAGTATTTACCGGCAGGGTTGCGTCGGACTGTTACATGCATCATACGGCCTTCCACTTCCAGACTTTTAGCCATACGAACAAGCCCTAGCTTGGGCAGCTTAATATGTTTATCGAACACGGCAATATTTCCATTGACATATTTCGTAGTATACGATTGAATAGGGTTCTTCTTAGATTTAAAACGAGGCGTCCTATTCTGTTTCTTGTAATAACGGGTATAGGCATCGTTCACGTTTTCCACCGCTTTTTGAAGGGCAATGCTATCGACTTCTTTGAGGAAGGGATAGTTTTTCTTCAATTCCCGAACCGCTTTAATCGACTTATTTTTATTGAAAAATTCACCCTTCCAATTATTTTGAAGGAGCTATCCGTTTTGCACCATTTCATTCACCCTATACCAGTAAATATCTTTTTGTTTTTATTTTCCTGTAAAATAGTTGTAGACAAAACGGGTACAGCCCATTGTCTTATGGATGAAAGCGATTTGGTTTTTGTTCGGATAGATACGAAAACGAAACACTTTTTTTACTTTCATGGTCCCTTCCCTCCTCCTGTCTATTATATCAGAAGAAGGACCGAAAAAGAACGCTTGTTCTGTTTATTTACGAGCAATTACTGCTCAAAAGCAATCTCTTGTCGGCAGGCGATTCACCTTCCCCTTATCGCTTCGATTAAAGCCTTCAAGCGCTTGAAGAGGGAGTCTTCTCGCCTGTTTTGATAAAAATCCCCTAAGGAAAGCTGGTGTTTGGGACCACGCTTTCCTTAGGGGATTTTATAAAACCTGCTATGCACGTTATCCGCTATAATTCATCATATACCTTCACCCAGTTTAATAATTGATAAGAAGAAGGTTTTCCCATCATTTCTGTTAAACTGGTTACTAATTCAGCTATCCTATCTGCCCCCTCAGGAGCCTTATCTACCAGTGCGGTTATCTCTTCATCTGCAATCGGCTGATTTAAATCGGCCTGCTTAAGCTGTTCATCAAAAAAAGATTGAAACTCTGTTATCCAGGCACTTTCTGCTTCTGTCATTTCTATTTCTCTCGCTTCTGTACTCCATTTCTTCACATAAAGGTCGGCTTGATTATTAGCAAGTGACGCAGCAAGAGATTTTACTGCATCTTCTGACGGACCAACTCCTGCCATCAGATAAAACTGTCCATCCTTTTCCAAAAATACAGTTGGAATATCCAAACTTGTTAAACTTTCTATTAAAGGATCGGCGTTTTCTAGTTCCGAAAAAATACCAGCCTGAATAATATATGTCTCTAGTGAATCTAGTGAACCCGTTACTATATCTGACTCTGCTTCTTCTTTTTCCGGCTGTGCAACCGGTGTAGTTCCCTGCGTCGGATTCCCAGCACTCGCAGGTGTATCAACCTGTACAAACATCCGGAAAAGAATAAAACCTATAATCGTTCCAACAAAAATAGCACTTACCCCGCTGACCAGGATAGCTTTCCATATTATATTTATTTTTCTTAGGGGCTTCCCTTTATTCATGCTGTTAACTGCTGATAGCGTTGAGAAGTCAGGTTCTTCTTGTTCATTTTCAACAGTTGCCGCAGATTCTGCGTCTACTGCATCTTCTTTGGAGGATGTTTTAACTTTATATGTCCAAGTACCTTTCGTATCATCTATCATATGTGGTTTTTGTTTTGTCATCAATCCGGCCCTCCAATGCTAGTATTGGTTTTACTCTAGCATAGCTCTTGTAAAAAGTAAGGCGAATTATGACATCAGCTTTTATAATCGTTCTACAATATTCTTTTTGTTCTTATCATTTTCTGTTATTTAATCTGATTCCTTCAAAGATTTAACAAAAGAACGGATTAAATCAATAAAATGGAATGATCCTGTTATCAGAACAGGCGCTGTAGACATTTTTATCTTATCTTCAATCCATGCCTGCCAATTTTCTACCTGCTCCCCTTTATTTTGCAGCGGATAATCTGTTAATGTAAGAGCCCTGGGATGTTCAAAAGAAGTTATATACAAATTTGGAAAAACATCTGCCAGCAATCTTTGCATTTCTGCTACATCCTTATCCTTGAAAGCGGCAAATAAAACCAGCACTTTTCTTCTTGGATAAATTGCTCTCACCGTTTTAATAAAAGCCTTTATTCCTTCTTCATTATGTGCACCGTCGACCAGAATAAATGGATTATCATGGATTTTTTCCATTCTTCCCGGTATCGTAACCTTTTGCATAGCATCAATCGATACACGCATATCCAAATGACCGAATCTATTCTTTAATACCTTTAAAGCTTGTATTGCTACGGAAGCATTGTGATGCTGATGTAAACCAATTGTCCGGAGTTTTACACGATATTTTGAAGCAAGGTTTTTCCATTCAAACTCATCAATCTGTAAATCTGTAATCGTGAAGTCCATCCCAAATCGATATAATACTGCTCTCTTTTCATTTGCTTCGTTGATAATAGGAATAAGCCCTTCCCCCTCCACCCCTGTTATAATAGGAGTAAATGGTTTAATAATCCCCGCTTTATGGGCAGCTATTTCCTCAAGTGTATTACCCAAAAATGCAGTATGATCTTTAGAAACTGTCGTAATAATTGATAAAATGGGGTTAATAACATTTGTTGTATCTTCTCTTCCTCCCATACCGGCTTCTACAATAGCTATATCTACATTCCTGGAAAAATATAAAAAAGCCAGCGCAGTGATAATTTCAAAGTGGCTCGGTGCCCTGCCATCCTTATCCATTTGCTGAATCACCGGTTTTATTTCTTGAAATAATGCAGTAAAAGCTTCCTCAGAGACTGGTTCTCCGTTATTAAGTATAAAGCCCGTAAGGCCTTGTAAACTAGGTGATGTAAAGGTACCTATACGATAACGATTTGCTCTTAATGCAGCTTGCAGAAAGGTACCTGTAGACCCTTTTCCATTTGTTCCGGCAATATGAATAGATGCAAATTTTTTCTCTGGATGATCTAAAGCTTTTAGCAAAGCCTCAATGCGATCTAAGCCCGGCTGTATACCAAGTTTCTGCCTTTCTTTAAAAAAATTAGTGATGTCTGAATGCATCTCTCTTTCCCCCTTCATCTATTTCATCGTATACTAATTATCACGGCATGAGTGTCCGTAATTCCGCCTTTTTCTTACAGTGTTATTATTTTTTAGGGTTTGGCGGAAAACGGCCTCTTCATCTCCTGATTGGTTCAGGCCAACACGATGTTGGTCACACAAGCGTTTTCGAAGGATTCGAAGACGTTAGCTTGTGTTCCTTGTTCTTATCGGGATAAACCATTCGTTAAATCAGGTTTCACTGTATCACAGAAAGGATGTTCTATTTTGAATTGTTTTGGCTGGATTATTATTAATGGAAGTATTGCAACAGACAAATTCCTGGACTATGCAGATATGATTAAAGATGCTGCTGCAAAGCAAGGAATTAATACAATCTGCTTAAAAAATGATGATTTAATAACTTTATTATGCCCGAAAAAAAGCACTGTGTCATCTATATCAAATAATGGTAAACTGCCTGACTTTGCTTTTTTTATTGACAAGGATATTTACTTAGCAAGACAGTTGGAACGGCTTGGAGTACGCGTATTTAATTCTTCAAAAGCAATTGAAATCAGTGATGATAAAATTTATACTTATCAAATGCTCGAGAAGCAGCAGCTTCCCATTCCTAACACCATCATTGCTCCTAAAAAATATCATGCAGAGAACCTTTCTTCCTGTTATATACAGAAAGTAATCGATTATCTCGGTTTTCCAATGATTGTGAAGGAAACATTTGGCTCCTTTGGAGAGCAGGTTCATTTAGTTCATAATAAAGAAAAACTAACCAGTGTTATCTCTCTGATTGGACAGCGCCCATTTTTATTTCAGACTTATATTGAGGAAAGCAGGGGGCGGGATATTCGCGTTCAAGTCATTGGCGATCAGGCAATTACAGCTGTGGAACGCCAAAACGGTCAGGATTTCCGGGCAAATGTAACGAATGGAGGAAAGATGCTCCCATTTACCATTAATGATGAAATAGAGAAGCTTGCCGTTGCAGCTGTAAAAGCAATCGGAGCGGATTTTGCAGGTGTTGATTTATTATTTGGACCAAATAACGAATGGTTGATTTGTGAAATAAATGCTAACGCACATATCCGAAATCTGTATGAATGTACAGGGATCAACGCTGCAGACCATATGATAGCATATATAAAAAAGGAGCTTTTCCAATGAATGGCTGGTTAATCTATACAGAAGCTGATTCCATACGAAATAAAAGTTATATTGACTGGTTTATTGATGAAGCCAAAAAGCAGTCAATTGAACTAACACTACTATTACGAGAAGATATTTCTATTGGTATTCGAAGAGATAAACAGATTATTAATACAAAAGGAAAAGAAGTCTATGCTGATTTTGCTGTTGTCAGGACAATGGATCCGCTTTTAAATAAGCAGCTGGAGCAGATGGGGGTTACTGTATTTAATAATGCGTTGATTTCAGAAACATTTAATCATAAGGCTCATGGATATCTAGCTATGCAGCAGCTGGGTATATCAGTACCGGAAAGCTATTTTTTTCACGGAAAACTTATTCCTTCCTCTTTGCCACTAAATTTCCCATTTGTTGCCAAAGCGGCTAAGGGCAAAGGTGGAAACCAGGTTACGATGATTGATAACCAGCAGGAATGGGAAGCATATCGAAAAAGCTGTACAGAGGATTTCTTATTACAATCTCCTAAAAATATTCAGCCCGGGAAGGATTTACGGGTATTTGTCATTAATAAAAAAATCATTGCTGCTGTTTTACGGTCTAATGCAAATGATTTTCGGGCAAATTATTCTCTCGGAGGAACAGCATCCTTGTACACTTTAAATAAAACCGAAATAAGAACCATTCAAAAGATTATAGATGCTTATGATTTTGGACTTGTCGGTATTGACTTTATGTTTACAGAGGATGGAAAACTTATATTTAATGAAATTGAAGATGCTGTCGGCTCTCGTACCTTGAGTATGCTGACTGATATCAATATTTTAGAAGCGTATATAAGTTATATAAAAGAAAAAATAGCTGTGCGATAATGTTTCCACACAGCTATTTTTTCATATTAATTTTTCAACTCTGCCAAACGGGCTTTTACTTTCGCCTGTTTATCCAGATAGTCTTTTTCTTTCTGCTTTTCTTCTTCTACTAATGCTTCTGGCGCTTTACTTATAAATCCTTGGTTAGAAAGCTTCTTTTGCACTCTTTCTACTTCTTTATTCCATTTTTTCAGCTCATTTTCCAAGCGGGCAATCTCTTTGCCAAAATCGATTAAGCCCTCTAATGGAAGGAAGATTTCTGCACCAGTCACCACAGAAGTCATTGCTTTATCCGGAACTGCGATATCCGTTGCAATTTGTAATGAGCCGGGATTACAGAAACGCTCTAAATATTCTCGGTTTTTCTCTAATTCTTGAACGAGCGCATTACTTTCCGCTGAGATAAGCATATCGATTTGTTTAGACATTGGTGTATCCACCTCTGCCCGGCTGTTACGAACGGATTTGATAATTGCAACTAAACGCTGCATTTCAGACACTGCCTCTTTATCATCATATTCCGGATTTACTTTCGGCCATTCACTGACGGTGATAGACGGTCCTTCATGAGGGAGCTGCTGCCAAATTTCCTCCGTAATAAACGGCATAAATGGATGCAGCATACGCATGGTCTGGTCTAAAACATGGGCTAAAACAGAACGAGTTGTCTTTTTCTTCGCTTCGTCTTCACCGTATAATGTCAGTTTTGCCATTTCAATATACCAATCACAGAATTCATCCCAGATAAAGTTATAGAGATGTCTCCCTGCTTCACCAAATTCATATTTATCGGCATTTCTTGTTACGTGATCGATTGTTTCATTCAAACGGGATAAGATCCATCTGTCAGCAACAGTTAAGTCTCCAGTTAAATCAATATCCTCATACGTGAATCCTTCCATATTCATAAGAGAAAAACGGGAGGCATTCCATATTTTATTGGCAAAATTCCAGGTAGACTCGATTCTTTCCCAATGGAAACGCAGATCCTGGCCAGGTGTTGATCCGGTCATTAAGAAATAACGCAGTGAATCTGCTCCATATTTATCAATAACATCCATTGGGTCTACACCGTTACCCAAGGATTTACTCATTTTTCTTCCTTCTGCATCGCGGATTAAACCATGCAGCAAGGTATCTTGAAACGGGCGTTCATTCATAAATTCTTTTGATTGGAAAATCATCCGGGATACCCAGAAGAAAATGATATCATAGCCTGTTACTAATACATTGGTTGGAAAATAACGTTTCAAATCAGCTGATTCCTCATTTGGCCAGCCCATGGTAGAAAATGGCCATAATGCAGATGAGAACCATGTATCTAATACATCTTCATCCTGTTCCCAGTTTTCGGCATCTGACGGAGCTTCTTTGCCTACATAGATTTCTCCTGTTTCTTTATGGTACCAGGCTGGAATCCGATGCCCCCACCATAATTGTCTGGAAATACACCAGTCACGGATATTGTCCATCCAGTTAAAATATGTTTTTTCAAATCGTTCTGGAACAAAATTAACTTTTTCCTCATCAGAATCCTGCATGTTTAAAGCTGCTTCTGCCAATGGCTCCATTTTTACAAACCATTGCGTTGACAAATAAGGCTCAACAACTGCACCGCTTCTCTCCGAATGCCCAACCTGATGTGGACGTTCTTCAACCTCAAATAGAACACCTGATTCCTGAAGGTCTTTGACAATTTGCTTACGACATTCAAATCTGTCTAACCCCTGATATTTCCCTGCATTCTCATTCATGGTTCCATCTTCATTCATAATAAGCACGCGCTCTAAATCATGGCGGTTACCGATTTCAAAGTCATTTGGATCATGCGCTGGTGTAATTTTAACCGCTCCAGATCCAAGCTCCATATCTACATATTCATCGGCAACAATCTGCATTTCTCTGCCTACAATCGGTAAAATAACCGTTTTGCCAATTAAATGCTGATAGCGTTCATCTTTCGGATGTACAGCTACTGCAGTATCTCCAAGCATTGTTTCCGGACGGGTTGTTGCAATTTCAATCGTTTCATCACTATCTTTAATCGGGTAGCGCATATGATAAAACTTACCCGGGATTTCTTCGTAAATAACCTCAATATCGGAGAGCGCTGTTTTTGTGGAAGGATCCCAGTTAATAATGTACTCTCCGCGGTAAATAAGTCCTTTTTCATAAAGACGGACAAACACTTCCCGAACGGCTTCAGATAAACCTTCATCCAAAGTAAAGCGTTCCCGGGAATAGTCTAATCCAAGTCCAAGCTTCTCCCACTGTGAGCGGATAAAGCTTGCATATTCTTCTTTCCATTCCCAAGATTTTTTAAGAAATTTCTCACGGCCAAGCTCGTAACGATTTGTTCCCATTTCTTTTAATTTTGCTTCTACCTTTGCCTGTGTTGCGATTCCTGCATGATCCATTCCAGGAAGCCACAGTACATCATAACCCTGCATGCGCTTCATACGTGTAATTGTATCCTGCATTGTTGTATCCCATGCATGCCCTAAATGCAAACGGCCTGTAACATTTGGCGGCGGA
This sequence comes from Oceanobacillus sp. FSL W8-0428, assembly GCF_038004405.1. Classification (NCBI taxonomy): domain Bacteria; kingdom Bacillati; phylum Bacillota; class Bacilli; order Caryophanales; family Bacillaceae; genus Oceanobacillus; species Oceanobacillus sp. FSL W8-0428. Next base: position 3,672,084 of record NZ_JBBORB010000001.1, on the reverse strand, counting down.
ATAACAATAGAATAAGGCTCCTTTTCCGGGTCATCTTTTGCTTCAAAAAATTTACCATCTAACCAAAATTGATATCTTCCTTTTTCCACTTCTTGCGGATTGTATTTCGGAGGAAGCTGATTTTGTTTATCTGACATGTTAAAAACCTCCTTCATTCTTATGAAAACTAAAAAAACCCTTTCATCCTGATAAAGGACGAAAGGGTATATTTCCGTGGTACCACCTTTGTTTGCTTATAATTAAAAGCCGTTACAGCTTTTATAAAGCACACTTAAGGTCATGGATATCGGCTGACAACCGGAATCTCCTACTACATTTTCAGAGACTCTGCATCAGAGACGACTTCAAGAACAACCTTCCCAGGAAATTTTCACCGCATGATTTCCCTCTCTAAGAGCGTTTATTCTTTACTACTTCTCTTCCACGCATTCATATGTTTTCTTAGTAACATTTATTTTATCCTTTCCACCAGAGAACGTCAACTATATTTTCATATAATTACCGGTAAATAGGCATTTTCCCAGATAAAACTGTTAAGCAAACAAAAAAATTATCATAAAAAAGTGTATCTATATTATTGACACACTTTTCACAGGTTTATACATAACATATTATATCAAACTGCAGAAATCTATCCTTAATGAAATAAACTGGAGGGAAAAAATATGTCCCGTTATTATCGTTACCGTATACCGCCTTGGGCAAGAAAATGTATTTTTATTGTAGAGACCTGTATTACACCTATTTTGGTGTTTCAAATTATTAGAACGCTTTTAATACCTACAGCATTTGATATTTTAATACTGGCTGTATTAATTGGCCTTGCTCTTTCTTTTTACATGCAATGGATCTAATCTGGCTGTTCCTCCTTTGACTCATATGTTTCTTGTATAAAATCCACCCAGTTCATACCGAATTCTAAACGGCGAAATTGCTGTTGCAGCTCCTTCACCTGATTTACCATTGACTTTTTTGTGCGGCGGTTTGTATAATTTTTGAGCACACTTAAATAGGTTGATGGGTTAAGCAAATAGACAGAAATAAGATGCATTTCCTTCACAGTCAGATGATTTGTTTTTTGATAGACCGTAAATGCCTGCTGTATTGATTTCTCGGGCTGATTATAAGCACCCGTCAAGCCCCGGAAATAATGTGATAAATCACGTGCCGGATGCTCAAAACCGCCCGATTCCCAATTAATTAAATAACCGCCCTTTGAATGCGTGTCATCCACTCGCTGATGGCATAAGCTTGTGGACCATAAAATATCTGTTTCTTCCTCACCATAGATTTTTTCAAGTTTATCCTGCAGCAAACCTACAGCATGACAAACTCCTTTATAATGTGTGCAATAAAGAAGTTCAAATGGAGACATGTATTTTCTGCTTTCATAATCTGTAACACGATTATGCAGCAGATCTAAGGATGCTTTACAAAAGCTTTCAAAGCCTTGAAATGAATCTTTTAGACGATTTGATCTAATGCGGCTGGTCTGCCGTGTTTTTTTATGAATTTGCGCAAGCGTCTGTAGAGTTCTCTCTATATGATACGTAGAATCAGTTATTTCCGGAGCGTCAATCCAGGGTGATAAATAGTAATAAAAATTTTCTTCTTTATGAAAAAATGTATTATCCCTGGTCAAATACACAGGTAAGATTTCTGTTACATTTTGTTCACGAGCAATATGGTAGACATGCTGCCAATTTTCAATTGTCTGTTCAGTTAAAAAACTGCGCTTCAATGCATACTCCTGCATACCGTCAAATACCTTTACCACTCGTTCTGTCTGTTTTTCGATACTGACGGGGTAGATATGATATGCTTCCAGCACTTTCTTCCATAAATTCATCCCATGTCACCTCTTATTTAGAAGAACTTGAATTCGCTCGTGTTTTAGGCAAACCTGCTTCATTCTGTATTTGGTACAGTAACATCGTTACTGTTTTAAAAACTAAATTATGTAAAATCCCTACACAAATAAGCTTTTTTGTTATTTGTGCAGGTTTATTCATTTATTGATTTGCCGGAATATAGAGCAGCTGCCCTTCATTCACTTCATAATCTGCATCTAACTGATTATGCTTAATTAATTGCAATGGACTGATTGCAAACCGTTCAGCTATGGTATCAATTGTATCATTCTCCTGAACAATACATAGCCGCATTCTTGCATAATGATTTTCTCCTGCTTCTCTGAAAATTTCGGATAATATGGATTCACTTTCTGCTCTTTCTTCTGATTTCTCCGTTTCCTCGCTCTCTGTTATCTCTTCATCTCTCGGTGTATCTTGATAAATTGTATCCTCTATATAATCAATTATTTCCGACTCATCTGTTATATCCCAGCCTGACTCTTCTTCTATATCTTCTTTTTCATCTGTCTCTTCTATCGATATAATGTCTTCAACCATTTCTAATTGTTCATCCATCTGTTCCTCATCATCTTTTTCTTCCTCTGAAACCTTTGCCTCCGATAGAGACTGAAAATATTCAGATAGAGGCTGTGATTTTATTTTCCATCTATCCGGGTCATCCTCTGCTTGCTTTTCCACTGTTGTTTGTTCTTCCGATACTGTTTGCTCTTCTTGTGCTGTTTTTTCTTCTGAAGTAGTTTGTTCATTACGTGTTAACGTTTCTTCAGGATGCTCAATTTCAAATGAAAATGTATCCCCTACCTGCTCTTGATCCGCTTCCTCTTCCTCCAGATCGTCCTCTCGAGGACGGTAGACTTCATCCTGTAAAATGCCATGTATTTCAACTGCAGCGGATATTTTCAAGTTATCTGGTCCTAGTAAATCATAATCAAAGGTTTCAATCTGTACAGTTACATCCTCTAAATTTTTCACCCGGTGAGGCGGCACAGATATATCTACAGGGAATTTATGTGTAAATAGATATAGACCGTTAACCTCCCGGATGCTCTCTACATAACGCTTTGCCTGAATCTGGTCAAAGTCAAGCACTTCTCCCTCTTCTTCATCAACATTTACTTTTTGGTATTCCCCTTGAAGCTCAATAGCACCGCGAATAGAAATATAGTTATCTAATGACTCGATTGTTATTTCTGGTTCAATGGAAATACCCCTGATTTCCTCTACTTCCTGTCCTTTTTCAAAAAACAGTGATTCTTCCAGTTCAAAAATAAATGAATTAGAATCTACTGACAAATGTATTCCTCCTCTCGCAAACAGTCCAGATGCGGATCATTCGTTATCAATTATATGATTTGGGACAGTGGAATATGCTAAGGAGGAGAAATGACTCACAGTAAATATTAAAAACCTGTAACTCCAGATACTTTTTTATGTATAGGATTACAGGCTTTTAAATTCCCGTCTTAGATTCAGTTTGAAAACATATATGCAATATTTTATGAAGAGTGAAAAATAACAAACTGCTCTTTTCAATAAGTTTCTGGGTAATTATCTACCATACAATTCACGCTTATCCGTTTATTTTTTCTTAAGATGATAAGATGAACATAAGAATGAACAGCTCTTTTATTTAAAGTTAATTCAAATGCTTCATATCCTGTTATTTTATCTCCATCCATTTCTAAAATAATATCATTTGGCTTTATTTCAGCAGTGTCTGCCGTCGAGCTTTCTTTCACCTGCAAAACCTCTGTACCGATATTTCCTTTTGCGGAAGAATGAACAATACCAATTCATCTCTTCCAAAAAGTTTTCCGTTTATCATTACCCGCTTCATATTCGCTTTTTAAATTTCTCAAAAACTATGTAGTGTCAAATTGCATATTTTTAGGGTATGCGCTGTTCTAGTCGGCTTGCTGCACAATTAAAAAAAAAGAAATCCAAATTCGCATAGAATTTAAATTTCCCTTTTCATTAAAGTTTTATAAAATATTATTTTCTTTACTTTTCAATCTTCGCAAAAGCTGTGTCAATTGCTTCAATTGTCTTTTCAATATCCTCGTCTGAATGTGCAGTAGATAAGAATAATCCCTCAAATTGAGATGGAGGCAGGAATACACCTTCTTCAATCATCGTACGGTAATATTGTGCAAAATAATCTAAATTAGAAGACTGAGCCGTTTCAAAATCAACTACTTCCTGATCAGTAAAGAATACACCGACCATAGAACCAGCACGGTTAATATGAAGCGGGATATTATATTTATCTGCGGCCAGGCGGAAGCCTTCAGCAAGCCGGTCGACTTTCTTGTTAATTTCTTCATAAGAAGCTTCTGTTAAAGCAGCTAAAGACTCATAGCCTGCTGTCATTGCCAACGGATTACCAGATAATGTTCCAGCCTGATAAATTGGACCAGTTGGTGCAATCTGTTCAACAATTTCACGCTTCCCTCCGTAAGCACCTACAGGAAGGCCGCCGCCAATTACTTTACCTAGACAAGTTAAATCCGGTGTTACATCAAAATGTCCTTGTGCACTGTAGTAGCCGACACGAAACCCTGTCATCACCTCATCAAAGATAAGTAGAGAGCCGTTTTCTTTCGTAATTTCGCGTACTTCTTTTAAGAAACCTTCTTTTGGAGGCACAACGCCCATATTTCCACACACAGGCTCCATAATGACTGCTGCAATTTTATCGCCATAATGCTCAAAAGCCAATTTTAAGCTGTCCATATCATTATAAGGAACTGTAATGGTGCTTTTTGCGATATTCGCAGGAACCCCAGGGCTGTCCGGAAGACCAAGAGTTGCGACGCCGGAACCAGCTTTAATCAGTAAGGAATCACCATGACCATGATAGCTTCCTTCAAATTTAATAATCAAGTCTCTGTCAGTATAACCGCGTGCCAGACGAATCGCACTCATCGTTGCCTCTGTTCCTGAGTTCACCATCCGCACCATCTCAATGGAAGGGACACGATCAATCACAAGCTTTGCCAGTTTATTTTCCAATAATGAAGGAGCTCCAAAGCTTGTCCCTTTCTCAACAACTTCTTTTAAGCTACCTGTAACACGTTCATCCGCATGACCTAAAATTAACGGCCCCCAGCTTAATACATAATCAATATACGTATTACCATCAATATCCGTAATTTTAGAACCTTTTCCTTTTTCCATAAAGATTGGGTCTAATCCGACAGATTTAAATGCGCGGACTGGAGAATTCACTCCACCAGGCATTAAATCAACGGCTTCTTTATAGGCATCTACTGATCTTGTATTTTCCATGCTCTTCCTCCTTTATTTCTCTTCCTGCAACCATTTTGCCACATCTTTTGCAAAATAGGTAATAATTAAATCCGCACCTGCACGTTTCATAGACAGCAGTGTTTCTGTAACCAGTTTTTTCTCATCAATCCAGCCATTTAAAGCAGCTGCTTTAATCATGGCATACTCTCCACTCACATTATATGCAACGACAGGAACATCAAAATTATCTCTTACCTCACGCATAATGTCCATATAAGACAGACTAGGCTTTACAATTAAGAAATCTGCGCCTTCTTTGATATCAGATTTTGCTTCACGGATTGCCTCCAAACGGTTAGCCGGGTTCATCTGGTATGTCTTCCGGTCACCAAACTGCGGCGTGCTGTCTGCAGCGTCACGGAATGGACCATAATAAGCAGATGCATATTTTACTGCATAGGACATAATTGGAATGTGATGAAAGCCTGCTTCATCTAAAGCATGGCGGATTACTGTCACAAAACCATCCATCATGTTGGAAGGTGCAATAATATCAGCTCCTGCTTTCGCTTGAGAAACAGCTGTTTTAGCTAACAATTTCAGAGAAGCATCATTTGACACATCTCCATTTTCAATCACACCGCAATGTCCATGCGACGTATATTCACATAGGCAGGTATCCGCAACAACAAGCATTTCCGGATAGGCTTGTTTCACTATTCTTGTTGCTTCCTGAATAATTCCATGATCATGAAAAGCCTCTGATCCAATTTCATCCTTTTCTTCTACTACGCCAAACAAAATCAATGAACGAATCCCTAATTGATAAGCTTCCTCTACTTCTTCCAATAAATGATCAAAAGAAAGCTGGTAAACGCCAGGCATAGAAGGGACCTCATTCCGGATGTCCTCCCCTTCAATCACAAAAATTGGATAAATAAAATCTGTTGCTCTTAAATGTGTTTCTTGAACGAGCGCACGCATCGAAACGGATGAACGCAATCGTCTATGTCTGTCAAATGTGAATTCACTCATGATTTATCTTCCTTTCATTTACTATCTTTGCAATTAAGTCTAACATAGCATCTGTTGTATACGGAGTTGAAGTATACACATCAGGAATCCCTAATTGTTTTGCCTTTTCCTCCGTTGTTTTACCAATGCAAATATACGTTGCCGTATTTGGAATATACTCTGCTAATTGAACAAACGCTTCTACTGTTGATGGGCTTGTAAATGTTATATAGCTGACTGTTGGAAGCTCCTGATTCAGCTTCCGTTTCGATTCTATACAGTATGTTGTCTCATATACTTCCAGAACTTCATAAGTAATCTGTTCTTCTTCCAGTTTTTCCGGAAGCGTAGGCCGGGATAAATTACCTCGAATCAACAGCACCGGTTTATCTGATGTGTAGAACGCAAGAAACTCCTCTGCCATCGCCAGCGCATCATAAGTTGCCGGAATAAAAGAAGCTTCATAGCCATACGTATGCAATGCCTCTTCTGTTTTCTTTCCGACAATCCCTATCTTCACTTCTTCCGGAAGTTTTATATTTTGTTTACGGAGCAATTGAAAAAAACCGTCCACACCGTTTGCGCTTGTTATAAATACCCAGCTAAAGCTGGAAAGCCGCTTCATTATAGAAATATCCCCAAGGTTCTTCAAAAACTTTATTTCAATCATTGGAGTGATAACAGGACTTCCGCCTAACTTTATGACTTTTTTTGCCATTTCAGCAGCTTTTGTCTCTTCTCTCGTAATTAATATGCGCTCCCCATGAAGCGGCTTCTCCATGATTATTCCATCTCCTCTTTGACCCGCTCCACAATATCTTTGGCTCCCTGTTCAATTAATAACTCTGCTGCCTGCTTACCAACCTGGACAGAGTCATTTCCGCGGACAACCTCTTTCAGGACTGTTTTTCCATCTGGTGTCCCCACTAAAGCAGTTAATACAATTTCTTCACCATCTAAATAAGCATACCCGCCGATAGGTACTTGACAGCCGCCTTCTAATAAATGTAAGAAAGTACGTTCAGCTAATACTGTCTTTGCTGTATATTCATCATGAATTTTTAGGACAATTTCTTGTAATTCCAAGTCATCTGCGCGGCTTTCAATAGCCAGTGCTCCCTGCCCTACAGCAGGTACACATATTTCTGGATCTAGGTATTCTGTAATCAGACTCTCACTTAAACCAACACGCTTCAAACCGGATACAGCCAAAATAATAGCGTCATAGTCCTCTTCATTTAATTTACGAATACGCGTTTCCACATTTCCTCGGATCCACTTGATTTCTAAATCAGGTCTGGCCGCAAGAATTTGTGCACCTCTGCGTAAACTGCTTGTCCCGACGATAGAGCCTTTTTTTAGGTCTGCTAATTTCACATTATCTTTTGCGATATAAGCATCACGATGATCTTCTCTGATGGGAATAGAGGAAATTTCTAAACCTTCCGGGAGAGCAGAAGGCATATCCTTCATACTATGGACCGCAAAATCTATCTCTTTGTCAAACATTGCTTTTTCAATTTCTTTCACGAAAAGTCCTTTTCCGCCAACCTTTGATAATGTAACATCAAGGATTTGATCTCCCTTTGTAACAATTTTTTTAATCTCGAATTCATTTTCCACACCAGCTTTTTTCAGCTGATCAATAACCCACTTTGTTTGTGTAATTGCTAAATTACTTTTTCTGGAACCAACAATTATTTTTCGCACGATGTATCCTCCTCGATTCTTTGCAGTTTGGCAATTCTTCTACAATAAAAAGCAACCAGAAAGTGATTAAATTACCTTCTGGTTGGATGTGAATGATGTAAAATGGCAGAGTTCCGTCCAATTAAGCAGTAGGTACCCGTTCAACTACTGGAAAAGAGGCAATGTCCTCTTGAGTAAATTTGTTTAATGTATCATTTTTCTTTATTTGTTTCTCAAGTTCCTCTTTTACTTCATTCTCTATTCCAAAAATATCAACAAACAACTGTAAAGCCTCGTTTGCCTGTTCTGTACCGGCCAGCTCTTTTGCTTGCGTAATTGGCTCTTTCAGCAGCTGATTAATAATACTTTTCGTGTGCTTATTAAGTACTTTTTTCTCACGCTCAGTTAAGCTTGGAATTTTCCGCTCTATACTTTTCATTGTTTCAGATTGAATAGATAATGCTTTTTGTCTGAGTGCTGATATAACTGGTATAACACCCAGTGTTTTCATCCATTCTTTAAATTGAACAATTTCTTCTTCAAGGGATAATTCGATTTGCACTGCTGCTGCTTTTCTGGATTCCAAGTGATCATCTACTATATGCTGCAGGTGATCAATATCATATAAAGCAACATCAGCCATCTCGGCAACCTCCGGATCAATATCCCTTGGAACAGCAATATCAACTAAGAATAATGGATTTTCCTGGCGTTTCTTTTGTGCTTTTTCAATATCTTCTTTTGATAAAACGACAGACTCTGAGCCGGTAGAACTGATTAATATATCAGCAGCTTCTAAAACAGAGGGCAGTTCATTCATTTCTGCTGCATTACCCTGAAATTTTTCAGCCATTAACGCTGCTTTTTCCTTTGTCCGATTAATAACAGTGATTTCTTTTACACCGGCACTTTGAATGTTTTTTGCCGCCAGTTCGCCCATTTTCCCTGCTCCTAAAATAGCAACATGCTTATCACTCAAGTCTCCGAATTTTTCTTTTGCTAATTCAACTGCAGCATAACTGATTGATACAGCGTGTTCGCCAATACCGGTCTCTTTATGCATTCGTTTACCGAATGTAATGGCTTGTTTGAACAACTCATTAAAAATAGTACCTGTTGTATTTGCCAGCTGTCCTTTTGAAAAGGCCTGTTTCAACTGACCAAGAATCTGTGTTTCTCCAAGCACCATGGAATCAAGTCCGGTTGTCACCCGGAATAAATGCTCAATTGCACCGTCATCCTCTGTAATTTGCAGATAAGTTGAAAATGTTTCTTTTTCCTCCTTAAACCAATCTGCTAAAAATTGCTTAATATAATATCTTCCGGTATGAAGCTGGTCGACAACTGCATACACTTCTGTCCGATTGCATGTTGAAACAATTACATCTTCAAGAATACTTTTCTGATCCTTTAATGCAATCATTGCTTCTGCTAATTTTTCTTCATTAAATGTGAACTTTTCCCTAATTTCTACAGGGGTTGTTTTGTAATTAAAACCAACCTTTAAAATATGCACAGTACTACCCCCACTATGATAAAATGATTCATACTTTTTACTATTATTATCTAATAATCATTATAACATGTAATGAAATGCTTTTCGTGCTAAAATGTGAACAGAATCTGAAACAATTTCTATGTATGTAAGTTAATGATATGTAGGATAACACGATTCAGTCCAAGTAAAAAACGTCCGTTACAACAACTCATTCCGACTGTAATGTAACATAACTGGCTTTTTATAGCAAGGGACACGCTTTATTTACATGCTGGTTAATTAGAATTTTTATAGAGTACAGCAAGACAAGAAACAAGGGGGAACTTCTTAATGAAAAGAAAGCATTCATTGCTTGCTTATTTATGTATTGGAGTGGGTATTTTTCTTCTGCTCCGGGAACTTCGGATTCCATTTTTTGTTGACTTTTATTCATGGCAATCTTTATTAATCGTAATTGGCCTTGGTGTTATTATTCACAGCTATACAACCAGAACATATCAGAATTTATTTATAGGTACATTATTATTCGGGGTTGGAATTCATCTGCACGGGATAAAGCATTATTCTTTTTGGGTAGACGATTGGTCTGTTTATTTAATTATTATCGGACTCGCCTTTATCATTCGTTATACTAAAACGAAAAAAGGCTTTTTCTCAGGTGTTTTCTTTATCCTGACAGGTTTGCTGTTTCTTTTTGCTGAACAGCTTTCTATTTATACAAGCTGGCTAGAGCCCATCATTTTATTATTAGAACGCTTTTGGCCAGTTCTGCTTATTCTATTAGGTATTATTATGCTGAAACGTAAATAAAGGATACGGCCAGAAGCTTTTGCTTCTGATAACCGTATCCTTTATTTTTATCCATTATCCATTTACATAAAAGATCTGATAGCGCTCCAAACGTCATCTTTGCCTTCTGATGTTTCTGCTGAAAACGGAATAAAAATATCCTCTGGATCCATCTCAAGAACTTTTTTGGAACGTTTAATATGTTTATACCGTCTTGTCTTTGGAATTTTATCCAGCTTTGTTCCAATTACGATAACAGGGAGCCCAAAATATTTCAGATAATCATACATCTGAATATCATCCTCTGTCGGCTCATGGCGCAAATCTGTAATCAGAATAACCGCCCGGAGCGTTTCTCTGTTTTTAAAATATTCTTCCATCATGCCGCCCCATTTTGCACGTTCCTTCTTGGACACCTGTGCGTAACCATAGCCTGGAACATCTACAAAATAAATGGACTCATTAATCAGATAGAAATTTAATGTTTGTGTTTTGCCGGGTTTGGAAGAAGTTCTTGCTAAATTTTTTCGGTTAATTAGCCGGTTAATTAAGGAAGACTTCCCAACATTGGATCGCCCTGCAAGTGCAAATTCTGGATACTGCTCCTGTGGATATTGTTTCTCACTGACTGCACTGATAACGATCTCTGCTTGATTAACCTTCATATTACTCTTCCTCCTTTACCAATGCAATTTCTAATACTTCATCTAAGTGTTTCACTGGTATAAATTCCAGCCCTTCGCGAACACTTTCCGGAATATTTTCTATATCCTTTTCATTATCCTCAGGTAAAATAATCGTTCTCAGCCCCGCCCTGTGCGCACTTAATGCTTTTTCTTTTAGTCCGCCAATAGGCAAAACGCGCCCCCGAAGTGTGATTTCACCAGTCATTCCTACCTCTCTCCGGATAGCACGTCCTGTCAGCGAGGATACAAGTGCTGTTGCAATGGTGATTCCCGCTGAAGGACCATCTTTCGGTGTCGCTCCGGCAGGAACATGGATATGAATATCATATTTTTCATAGAAGTCGGAATCAATATTCAACTGTTCTGCACGAGACCTTACATAACTGAAAGCAGCCTGAGCAGATTCCTGCATAACGCCTCCAAGTTTACCCGTAAGCTTTAAATTACCTTTCCCTGGATAGTGTGTCACTTCAATCGATAAAATATCTCCACCGGCTGTTGTATATGCAAGCCCCGTTGCAGCACCAATTTGGTTTTCTTCTTCAATCAATCCATATCGATATACTGGCTTGCCTAAATATTCTTCAACAATACGTTCGGTTACAATAATCCGATCCTTACTTTCATCTGAGACGAGTTCTTTTGCTGCTTTACGGCATAACGTCGCAAGCTGTCTTTCCAGACCGCGGACACCGGCTTCCCTGGTATATCTACGGATTAATTTCATGATAGCAGACTCACGAATTTGAATTTTACTCTTTGTCAGTCCGTTTTCTTTAATTTGTTTCGGCAGGAGATGGCGTTTTGCGATATGCAGCTTTTCAACCTCTGTATAGCCCGGGATAGATATTAATTCCATCCGGTCAAGCAACGGTTCTGGAATACTGTTTATATTATTTGCTGTAGCAATAAACAATACATTGGATAAATCATAGGTTTCTTCAATATAGTGATCACTGAAGTTATGATTTTGCTCCGGATCCAGAACCTCCAGCATTGCCGAAGATGGGTCACCACGAAAATCATTTGACATTTTCTCAATTTCATCTAATAAAAATACTGGATTGACCGTTGCAGCCCGCCTCATTCCTTGCATAATTCTTCCCGGCATTGCTCCAATATAGGTGCGGCGATGGCCGCGTATTTCTGCTTCATCCCGAACTCCGCCTAAAGAAATGCGAACAAAATTCCGGTCAATGGCATTAGCGATTGATTTTGCTAAAGAGGTCTTCCCGACTCCTGGAGGACCAACTAAACAAAGAATAGGTCCTTTTATTGTGTTGGTAAGCTTTTGAACCGCCAAATATTCTAAAATTCGTTCCTTCACTTTTTCTAAACCATAGTGGTCAGCATTTAATACCTTTTCAGCCTTTTTCATTTGAATATTATCTTTTGTTTTAGTTTGCCACGGGAGAGCAACAAGCCATTCAATATAGTTTCGGATCACAGAGCTTTCTGCGGATGATTGCGGTACTCTTTCATACCGGCCGAGCTCTTTCATCGCAACACTGGTAATGTTTTCAGGCATATCGGATTGTTCAATTTTTGTCCGAAGCTGCTCTAAATCACCAGATTTGCCGTCACGGTCTCCCAGTTCTTTCTGGATAACTTTTAATTGCTCCCTTAAGTAATATTCTTTTTGGGTCTTTTCCATCGATGTTTTAATCTTTTGTCCGATTCTCTTCTCAATGGATAAAATTTTTCGCTCATCAGCAATAATATCTAAGAGTTTATGTATTCTCTCCATCACATCAAAAGCTTCTAGTATCTCCTGCTTATCATTTAGCTTCAAAGAAAGATGTGAAGTAATCATATCTGCTAAACGGCCGGGATTATCAATATCGCCGACTGTTTCAAATGTCTCTTCTGTTAATTTACGGGAAACTTTTATGTATTGCTGGAATTGCTCAAGTAATGTACGCATTAAAGCTTCTGTTTCAAATGCATTTCCTACAATATCTTCCTTTTCCTCTACCTCTACGATAAAGTTTTCTTCTTCCTCCAGGTAACGGACAATTCCAGCCCGGTAAAACCCTTCAACGAGTACTCTCTGTGTCCCATTTGGAAGCTTGGTAATCTGTTTAATCTTTGCCACTGTCCCAACATTGTATATATCTGCAGGATTAGGATCATCTGAATTCATTTTCTTTTGTGAAGCTAAAAATATGTACTGATCAGCCAACATAGCCTGTTCTAAAGAAGCAATAGACTTATCTCTGCCAACATCAAGGTGCAACACCATCGACGGAAATACGATTAATCCCCGTAAAGGCAACAGCGGCATCTTCAAATAGTTTGCTGTCATACATTCACCCCCTATGTTCTTTTATTATTTATTTTTCTTTGTAAGGCTCTTTCTCAGTGTAAAAAAAAATCATCTAAATGTAAACACCGTTATACTTTCTTTTAGTATAAACAGTTATACAAGTATCTATGATTATTGGTTCTATGTCAAATGTGGTGGTGGAATATCATTCCTCCACCTCTTTATTTATAAGCTTGCTTTAAGACAAGCTTTACCTCTTGTTGCCATAGAATTTTCTTTCTCATTCGATCAAACTGTTTAATCCCATAAGATAATCTTTTTAATACTTTAATCGTATTATTAACGCCTTCTATGTAGCCATTATTAAAGGGATACATAAAAGAATGCAGAATTTCTTGTTGCCATCTTTTAAATGTACGTGCGACACGATGAAATCCCTCTAACGCGGATGCATTCAACTTCTCCAGGCACGCTTCTAATCCAGCAGTTGCGTTGTGCGCATCACTTTCCTTAAACCACGTATCCAATTCATGCTTTAAACCATAAGCTTCCTTTAAGCGGGGATCTATCCTTAATAATTGCTCGACTTTCTTCTTCTGATCATCTGAACAGGTTGTCCATGATTTCCACAGAAGTTTTTTGGAACGTTTCATTCGAATTCGATCTTTCTTGGGCAGCTCCTTTTGAACTTCACGGCGGACCTCATCTAGAGCCCAATAGGCCTGACGCATAAAGTGAAAACGGTCAGCGATAATCAGAGGATTTCCCAGTGCTTTTCGAATTGCTTGTTTAAACGCTTGAGATAAATCCATTACTACCATTTCTACTTTACCTGTATCACAGGACTTTAAGTACGCTTCAATGGTTTCCACTTTTCGATTTGGCAAGATATCGATAATTCTTCGGTTCTCCACATCGACCACATTCAATTGAAACCTCTCTCCATCCGCGTCACCTTTAAACTCATCGATCGCAATGACTCGCGGCAACACTTTGCTGGTAGTTAACTCCTTCTGATCAAACCACCGTAAGACACGATTCACTGTTACTCCGGTTACTAGCGCCGCTGTACGAAAGGAACTCACCGCTGCATGCATCATCGCTGTCGTTTGCACACTCGCCATACAACGTTGATACCGATGAATCATTTGTAGACGCTCATAAAATGTGTGATGACACGACGTGCAAATATAACGTCGTTTTCGCAGGGAAAGATGAACTTCCTTGGTTGTAAACGCTGGTCCTTGAATGCTTTGCCAACGATAGCCATGTATCCGCTTGGTTCTTTTACGGCAAAAAGGACATTTCTGCATACGCTGTTTCGTGAATAATTCTGCAATAAAATAACTTTCTTCTTCTCTGATATCCCACACATCTACATGCGTATCTTTAATTCCTAACAACTCTGTGATAAAATGATGATGCACTCTTTTCCTCTCCCATTCCTTTTGTCTCGACAACTCAAGGTTACCAGAGAGAGGAAATAGAGTGTATTTTTTTGTCTCCGTTCCATCTGGCGATGGAACGGAGGGCACCACCACATTCAGTATAGAGCCTGATTATTACACTAATTTAATAATAAGAAAAGTTTTTTACTATAAGAAAGAGTAAAAAATGCAGATTCTCCTCAGAATCTGCATTTTTTATTTAACTATGCTTATGCACTTTCTTTTGGAAACTTTTCATTTCCTTCCTGAATCGTTCCATCACGGAAAATAAGTTTTGGTGTGCCATTTTCCTGAATAACAGTATCCTTTGTAATCACACACTTTTCTACGTCTTCTCTTGAAGGAAGATCAAACATGACATCTACAATGATTCCTTCAATGATGGAACGAAGTCCACGTGCACCTGTTTTCCGTTCAATAGCCTTCTTCGCAATCTCTTCCAGCGCATCCTGCTCAAACTCAAGCTCTACATTATCAATTTCAAATAACTTTTGATACTGCTTGACCAAGGCATTCTTTGGCTTCGTCAGAATTTCGATTAGTGCATCCTCATCCAGCGGAGTAAGACTGCCGATTACTGGTATACGTCCGATAAACTCTGGAATAAGTCCATAGCGCAATAAATCCTCCGGAAGGACTTTAGACAGCAATTGTGCTGTATCTAACTCTTCCTGTTCTTCATTTGCACCAAAACCGATAACCTTTTTACCGATACGGCGTTTAATCACCTGATCAATTCCGTCAAATGCACCACCGACGATAAATAGAATATTCGTTGTATCAATTTGAATAAATTCCTGATGCGGATGTTTTCGTCCGCCTTGAGGTGGAACACTTGCTACTGTTCCTTCAAGAATTTTTAAAAGGGCCTGCTGTACACCTTCCCCAGAAACATCTCTGGTAATAGAGGGATTTTCAGATTTTCTGGCTACCTTATCAATTTCGTCAATATAGATAATCCCTTTTTCTGCTTTTTCTACATCATAGTCTGCAGATTGAATCAGCTTAAGAAGAATATTTTCTACATCTTCCCCTACATACCCAGCTTCTGTTAATGATGTTGCATCTGCCATCGCGAAAGGTACATTAATAATTCTTGCTAATGTTTGAGCCAGTAATGTTTTACCGCTACCAGTCGGCCCAATCATCGCAATATTACTTTTGGAAATTTCCACATCGCCGCTATTCATACCTGAGTTAACACGTTTGTAGTGATTATATACTGCAACAGAAAGGTTTCTTTTAGCCTTATCCTGTCCAATTACATAATCATCAAGTGTGTCACAAATTTCTTTCGGCTTTGGAATTTCATTCATTTCCATGCCTTCTTCTGTACCTAGCTCTTCCTCAACAATTTCTGTGCACAGTTCAATACATTCATCACATATATAAACGCCAGGACCAGCTACCAGTTTTCGCACCTGCTCTTGACTTTTGCCACAAAAAGAACATTTTAATTGTCCTTTTTCTTCATTGAATTTAAACATTACTTTTCGCCGCCTTCCTCAACAATCTCCAAGACTTTCTCATCACATTCATTACATATATAAACGTCTGGGCCAGCTACTAACTTTTGAACTTTTTATCGGTTCTTCCCACAAAAGGGCATGGGCTGTCGTTTCTTACCTTTCGACTATAACCAATTCCATTGCCTTTGATGTGCTGTTACAGATTAGCAGCCAGCTTTATAATTTATCATATCAGATACATATAGAAATACAAAATAATATACTTTTTGTATTTGCCATAAACAATTGTATGATAAGTCTGTCATTCCAGTATGCCTCAATTCTTTTAAATGTCAACTATTTGCAATTCCATTTGTATAGTATGCTTTTCCAAGCAAGAAAAATGCAGTTTTGACAAAAAAATTGTTTTTTCGACTGCGTCCTAATTAACAGGAAAGACAAGGCACGTATTTAGGCGCACCTTGTCTTTTGTATCCTCTTTTTTTATTTAACACTTTATTTTGTTTTGCTGTTTTCTGCTAAGAAGTCAATTGCCGCACGCATTTTCAAATCATTTTCCAACGTTTCTGTTGAACCGCCAAGCATTTGAACAAGCTGCTCTTTTTCAACTCCATACATAGAACCCATCTTCTCAAGTTCCGCATCAATATCTTCTTCAGAAGCTTTAAGATCTTCTGCTTCCGCAATTGCTTCTAAAGTAAGATTTGTTTTAACGCGTTTTTCGGCATCAGCACGCATTTGTTCTTTTAGTGCATCCTCATCTTGCCCTGAAAATTGGCTGTACATTTCTAAAGTCATACCCTGCATTTGAAGCTGCTGTTCGAATTCACGAACCATTTGATTTACTTCTGTATCTACCATAGCTTCAGGAACTTCTACTTCAATATTGTCTGAAGCTTGTTGAAGCAGCTCTTCACGTTTTTCATTTTCAGCCTGCTGCTTTTTGTTTGTTTCGAGCTCTTCACGTTTTTTTGCTTTTAATTCATCAAGTGTTTCCACATCTTCATCTACATCTTTTGCAAATTCATCGTCAAGCTCTGGCAATTCTTTTGCTTTTACTTCATGAATTTTCACTTTGAATACTGCTTCTTGACCAGCTAAATCTTCTGCATGGTATTCTTCAGGGAAAGTTACTTTTACTTCTGTTTCATCGCCTGCTTTTTTGCCAATTAATTGCTCTTCAAATCCAGGGATAAATTGACCTGAACCAATTTCAAGTGAATGATTTTCACCTTGTCCGCCTTCAAAAGCTTCTCCGTCTTTAAAGCCTTCAAAATCAATTACTGCTGTATCACCGTTTTCAATTGCACTATCTTCTTTCACAACTAATTCTGCATGACGTTCACGAAGATTTTCAATTTCCTGCTCAACATCTTCATCTGTTACTTCTACAGATTTTTCTTCTACTTCTAATCCTTTGTATTCACCAAGCTTCACTTCCGGTTTCACTTCTACTTCAGCAGTGAAAACAAGCGGCTGTCCTTTTTCAATTTGGTCAATATCAATAGATGGTTGTGCAATTGGGAAAATCTCAGCTTCATCAACTGCTTTAGAATAAGCACCTGGAAGTACAATATCTACGGCATCTTGATATAGAGATTCTACACCAAAGCGTTTTTCAAAAATACCGCGGGGAATCTTCCCTTTACGGAATCCTGGAACTTGTACATCCTTTGATACTTTTTTAAATGCTTGATCTAACGCCTGGTCAAATTCTTCAGACGAAACTTCAAACGTTAATACACCTTTGTTGCCTTCTTGTTTTTCCCATTTTGTTGTCATTATTATTCCCTCCAAAATCAAATCTATCATTGCATTTCATTATTCATTTGATCAATAGTTTTTTCCTAATTTACAACCACCTCATTATAACATATATCTTATGTGTTTCAAGCATTTTACTACTCTTCAATAATACTTAGATAAAGGGAATTACAAATTTTTATAGATTCTACCCATGATTGGGCAGCTGTGTCCAGCTCCTCCAGCCGGGTATCTGCCTGTAAATAATCGTTCCCAAGTGTATGAATCGCCTCCGTAATAGAAGCCACATCATTTTCTGAAGGTATGAATGGATAGGTTACATAAAAGTAGCGGTATATGAGCTGCTGAAGTAAATTGAATAAAGTAGGATTATCTACCGTCCGATTTTCTAATTCTCTCATTATAGCTATGTAGCTGTTCTCCTCAGAGATTTGAATCAGTTTAGATGGCTGAACCATCATCTTTGTATCAAACTTATGTATATGAACTGACTTCTCTATACCAGCTTCTCTGAACCATTCTAATAGTGCCGTTTTTATAACAGGATGAACTTGTTCGTTTTCAAGCAGCTGAATAATGTCTTCTTTTGGATCAGCATGTATTCGCCGAAGCTGTTCGATAAGGTTCCATTGTTTCAAAAAATCATTTCCGTTTACAGCTTCCTTAAGCTCTTCTATAAAACCGGGGCTATTATCTTCATCAATTCCAATCTTCATGTTCTCGCTCATTTCATACAGCTGCTGAAAAGGCTCCTGAAGCATATCAGGAATCATATCGTATTCAAATTCTACCTCCAGCAAATCCATCAAGTGTTGATACTGACTTGTTTGAAAGAGGATGGTTAAGTAAATATGGAAGTAATGATAATAATGTGCATCCTTATTTGCCAATAATTCTTCACTGAGCCGTTCAGCTTCTTTATAACTTCCCAGTTCCATCAGGCACATTAACTTACCAATATATATTTCGTGACTTCCTTCATGATATTCAATGAGGCAATTTAATTTCTCGAGTGCCTCTTTATATTTCTTTTTTCTTAAAGCATCTAGTCCTTCTTCTTCCAGCTGCTTTTTTGTGTTTGGAAATAAGATTACCTTTGTACTATCTTTCATTTGTTCACCTCTATTCTGGATTACCAAAAAATGTTCATCAAATCTTTTATTCCCTTATACAGTAAAATTTAAACCGTTTATTGGGACTGTATAAGCTGAAATAAAGATTTTAGCTTCCAGCATTTATCCTGAGAATACTTCGCGCTTTTACGGGAATCTCCATGCATTCTCTTTGAAATTGATATAAGAATTATTCATCCTATCGAAAGCTTCTGTCAGTAACAATAATTAATCATATAATAAATGATTTACTCTGTGAAATCTAAAAGAGATTCAAGCATTCAGCTCATAGATTTGTTTATACTTATTCATACCTCATCAAGAATACGGAGTGATTATTACTGTCTAATTTTATTGAAATATTAATCCTTTTATTTTATATGACTGATTATATCATGTTGAGAAAAAAGTCAAAAGAAAAGATCTTTGGGCTATTGCCCAATCGTAATTCATCTCCCCTTTACCGTTGGACTACACCCTTCACACGCTTGAAGAGGGAGGCTTCTTTCGGAAGTACGTCAAAAAAACGCTCAATCCCTCATATATTAAGAGTTTGAGCGTTTATCTTATTTACGTCCCAGGCAGGATTCGAACCTGCGACCCACAGCTTAGAAGGCTGTTGCTCTATCCAGCTGAGCTACTGGGACATTCTGGAGCGGGTGAAGGGAATCGAACCCTCATCATCAGCTTGGAAGGCTGAGGTTTTACCACTAAACTACACCCGCAACTACTGTATTTCTCGCATTTCTTATGTATGCCGTTTTTAACGGACAAGTAATATTATATGTTGGATAGAAGTTTTTGTCAACAGATTTTTAAACATTATTTTCATTCTTTATAATATAGCTTAAAAACCCTTGATACAAAAGGAAAAACACGTTAGATACAACGTTGATTTAAAGAAGAAAAGCAGTTCATATCTTCTTTTCAACAGAAGAATGAACTGCTTTTCTAATCTGATTCTACAAAGAAGTTTGGTAAGTCATATCTTTTACCTTTCCATCTTTTAAAGTGTAAAAGTCGACTTGTACTTGGTCAGTATTTTCCCAGCTTAGAATAGCATATGTTTTTTCAACACGATTCCTGGGCATACGGATGCTGCCTGGATTGATAAATAATTGATTCCCTATTTTTTCAGCACCAGCAATATGTGTATGTCCAAAGCATACAACATTTGCTCGATGTTCTTCCGCTGCATAAGACAGGTTTGTTAAATTTCCTTTTACCTGATGGAGGTGACCATGAGTTACAAAGAAGCGAATACCATTTAAGTCCAGTACTTCCTGATCTGGGTATAGCGAATCAAAATCACAATTTCCGCCAACTTTATAAAAAGGACTTAACTCAGCAGCATCAAAATCCAGCTCTGAATCCCCACAATGGATGTATAAGTCCACAGTATGTTTTTCCTTCATTTCTTCCAGTTCTTTTGTCAGCCCATGACTGTCACTTGTAATTAGAACGCTTGTCATCATACCCCTCCTCAATATATTTATTTATAGCAAGTGTATTCTTTTTTCCAATTGCTTCATCGCCTGTTTCCGGTGGCTTATTTGATTTTTTTCAGATGGATCAAGCTGGGCCATTGTTTCTGTATATCCTTTTGGTATAAAAATAGGATCATAGCCAAAACCGTTCTCTCCACACTGTTCCGTTTTAATATGTCCTTCGCAATAACCCGTTACAAATATTGTCTCTTCATCAGGACGGGCGATCGCCAAAACACATACGAAGCGGGCACTCCGTTCTTCTAAAGGTATCTGTTTCATTTCCTCCAGAACTTTATCTATATTTGCTCGATCATTTGTCGGCTCCCCTGCATATCGCGCAGAATAAATACCCGGTCTTCCCTCCAGGCTATCGATTATCAGGCCCGAATCGTCTGCAAGCACCGGCTGTTGAAATCGGCTTGAAATCTCTTCTGCTTTTAAAGCTGCATTTTCTACGAAGCTTTCTCCTGTTTCTTCAATATCAGGAACTTCCTCTTCTAAATCAAGCAGGGAAACAGCCTCTATTTTGTAAGGGGCAAAAAATGCTTTAAATTCCTTTGCCTTCCCTTTATTTTTGGTCGCAATAATAACCTTCTTCATGGTGTCCATCCCCCAATGAAATTATTCTTGATTAACTAAATCTGCGATAGAGCCAAGTATTTGTTTCTGCTGATTGATTAACTCCTGGATACCTTGTTCGCCCAAGGTCAGCATTGCTTGTAATTGCTGCACGCTGAAAGTAGCTTCTTCTCCTGTTCCCTGAAGCTCTACAAATTCACCTTGTCCAGTCATGACAATATTCATATCTACATTTGCTGTACTGTCTTCCTGATAATTCAAATCGAGTACTTCTTGTCCGTCAGGTAATACACCAACAGAAATAGCAGCCAAGAAATCTCTTACTGGAAGTTCCTTAAGTACTTTCTTTTCTACAAGCTGATGAAGTGCAATTACCATAGCTACATATGCACCCGTGATAGAAGCCGTTCTAGTGCCTCCATCTGCTTGAATAACATCGCAATCGATCCAAATTGTCCGTTCTCCAATTTTTGAAAGATCGACGACAGAACGTAATGCACGTCCAATCAGGCGCTGGATCTCCATCGTTCTTCCGCTTACTTTCCCTTTTGAAGACTCACGGATATTCCGCTGTTCTGTTGCCCGCGGCAGCATTGCATATTCTGCAGTGATCCATCCTTTCCCCTGCCCTCTCATAAATGGTGGCACTCTATCTTCAATACTCGCATTACAAATAACCTTTGTCTGACCCATCTCAATTAATACAGAGCCTTCCGGATGCGTAATATAACCGGGTGTTATTTGAATGGACCGCAGTTCATTTTGTTTTCTATTATCATGTCTTCCCATTTGTCTTCCTCCTTATTTCACATTACATAGCTTATCATATTTTCTAAAAAAGAAACATGAGGAAGATGGAAGATGCAGTGAAAAATCAATCTCATAACAGGATTTTGTCAGCAAACAAAAAAAGAGCATCTAAAGAGTGGTTAAACACACTCTTCAGGTGCTCTGTACAATATTTTCATATCATTATAATTCTTCGCTTGGAGTGAAAAATTGTGCAGATACCGGTTCAGAATACGGCTCTCCATTTTCATTGAATACTTCATCCACATTTTCAACCTGGACATTTACTGCATCTACATTCGGCTGAGATGTCAAGGTTCTCACTATTGTCTCCATTACTTCATCAGAGATTATATGCTGTTCCTGATCCATCAGGATGCCCTCATTGAAAATCAAATTAGCTACTCCTTCTTCTACAACTGGTTCTGCGGCTAATGCTGCTTCCGGATTAAATACATTGAGAACATTGTTTTGATAACCTGGGCCCTCTATCAGTTCATTAACAATACCTGCTAAATCATTTTCATCATCCATCGTTACATATTGTGTTACAGGAACATAATAACGGTTATTTTCTTTTTCTACTGGATAAAACATAGTGACAGGATTGCTGCTGAAATAATCTAATGTATCATTGTTTATCAGATTAATTCCATTTGCCCGTGTATATCCATTATTGAGCGGCGTACCGTTAACAGGCATTTCTGCTAAGTCCTCACCTTCTACCCGGAGCTTGACTTTGTGAACATTATCAAATTGCGTTAAGGTATACGTAACGGCTTCTATAATTGGAAGCTCAGAGGATGCTTCATATTCCGAAAACTCTCCAGATAAGTCAACAACAATCGTTCCATCCTCCTGTAGATCCAAACCAAGTACTTCTGTATCTTCTGGAAGTACGGCCTGGAAGCCGTTCGGCAGCATTGGTGTTATTGGACCGCCTTTAACCAGATATTCAATAACCTGCTGTGCCACTTGATTAGCTTCAGGAACTGGAAGTTCAACAGTCTGAGAAGCAACCATACCATTCGAATCAATTAAATACAGCTCTCTTGAAACAGTATCCTCCACTTCATCAGGGGTAGCTGCAGCATCTTCCCCATCCACTGTCTCTTCACCATTTACTGCTTCTGCATTTTGTGGAGGATCTACCTCTTTTGATGACTGCTCTCCATTAAAGCATCCTGCCAGTAAGACTAATATTCCAAAAGCTCCTATTAATTGGATTAACTTTTTACTCATGCAACTACCTCCCAAGATGGTTTGTACTATTATTTATACGAGCCCACCTTTAGAAATAGACCATGAATTCGATAGTTTCTAAAACAAAACTTGATTTAAAAGATTGACTTTTTGAGTATTGAATCCTAGTTTGAGTTAATCAAAAGATCAGGTGACCATTTTCTCCTAAACAGATTATATTTCTTTCAAATGAGACAAGAATAATTGTGGATACACAAAAAACAAACTTTCCACATGATCCATAACCTGTGCATTGTTTAAATCGAATTTATCGGTCAAAGCTACTTTCTTACATAAAGTTTTTATCCATATAAAAAACACTTGTACAATGCTGAGAAAATAAACTTTTCAACCATCGTACAGGTGCTCTATCTCTAAATATTTTGTAAGTCAGCATGCTTAATCGTAAGAACTTCAAAATTACTATCCTTAAATATTTTTTCGGTAATTTCAATAAAAATATCCAAATCTCCAGTGGCATAAAATTGGTGCGGAGGCATGTGGTCATCATGATTTGCAATTTGATGAATGTCCAATGTTGTACTCGTTTCCCTTGCTGTCTCTTCACTCGAAGAAATAACGATAATCTTCTTACCGACAACCTCCTGAATGGTATCCTTTAACAAAGGATAATGCGTGCAGCCTAAAATTAGTGTATCCATCTTATCATGCTCTAAAATTGGTGCTAAGGCAGTTTCTACTACTTGTTTGGCTTCTGGTCCATCTAATACCCCTTTTTCTACCATCGGCACAAATGAAGGGCAAGCTAAAGAAATAACTTCAATATCGGATTTAATTTTACGAAGTGCGTAGCTATATGCACCGCTCCGTACAGTTCCCTCTGTTCCAATAACCCCGATATAGTTATTCTCAGTTGACTTAATTGCAGCCCTCGCACCAGGCTTAATAACGCCAATAACAGGGATATCCAATTCCTTTTGTAAGTCCTTTATTGTAAATGCCGTTGCTGTATTACAGGCAATCACGAGCATTTTTATATTTTTCCCAAGTAAAAAGCGGACCATTTCCCAAGTAAATTGTTTTACTTCTTCTTCTGTTCTTGGCCCATATGGGCATCTCGCTGTATCTCCTAAGTAAATAAGCGGTTCTTTAGGAAGCTGTCTCATTAATTCATGAACGACAGTCAACCCGCCCACTCCAGAATCAATTACACCAATTGGCTGTTTCAAAATTCTCTCTCCCTTTTTTCCTTCTCTACTTTTCATTCACCTGTTTCATCTCATCATGCAGGAAGCTTAATAATTCATTTAAGGTTTCTTTCTGCTCATCCGAGAATTGAGATAAAACGTCTCGTAAGTATTCTTGCCGTTTTTGGATTACTTCTTCAATAATGTGCTTTCCTTTTTCCAGAAGATGAATTCGCACAACACGACGATCATTCGTATCGCGAACACGCTCAACCAGTTCATTCTTCTCTAAACGATCGACTAAATCTGTGGTAGTACTAAATGCATGGCTAATACGGTTAGATAATTCACCAACTGTCAGATCCCCTTCTTCCAGCAGCCATTGTAAAGCAATAAACTGTGGTGAGGTAATCGGATAATGATGTAAAATTTTCCGGCCGTTTTGTTTAATCATACCAGAAATATATCTTAATTTTTTTTCCATTTTATTAACTGCTTCTACTTCTTGGTTTTTTTCCAATATGGTACCCCCTAAAATTAAAAAATCCACTAAAATTTTTAACAATAATTTATGTAGCGATTGTTATGAGGCATTTAACATCTGCTTGTAATCCATAGTAAACTAAAAAACGGTTCTTGAAAACTTTTTTAGGGAAAAGCCTTCAAATGTTATTGCATTGAAGCAATATTTCAAAATTTATTAGGAAATCTTAGCTAGGGTAAAATCTCAAATATCTTGTTTTCCGAGAAGTAAAAATGCAGGCTGATGAAATTTTCACATGATACATTGACTTCTACACTTATCACATGATGTGGGAGATTTTAAAAGGCTTCTCTTCCAAATATGTTATTCCAGCCAGAATTTTGAATGTCCTTTTCAAAATGTACGCACTCTTTTGTTTCAGCCTTCATAAGCTATATCGACTAAATAATTTCCCTTCATGATGCAGTTCTATAAAGCAAGGAGGGGGTAACATTTGAAGGATAATGGGTATAAACCGAAGCAGCTACTGACCAAACGCGAGAAAGAAGTGTTTGAACTATTGGTACAAGATAAAACAACAAAAGAGATTGCCCAAGAGCTATTCATCTCAGAAAAAACTGTGAGAAACCACATTTCGAACGCGATGCAAAAATTAGGGGTAAAGGGCCGTTCACAGGCTGTTGTCGAATTGCTTCGTATGGGTGAATTAAAGCTGTAATCAAACGAAAAAGAGAGAGCGATAAACAGGATATTGTTCGAGGTCAAAAATACATTTATTTCTTCTTTTATTTAAATTTTGTTTTGAACTCAATACAATGCTTACGTTTATTGCTGGTATTTCGAGGCATCTGCGCTTACCATTCAAACGTATTCTTTATCATCATTCCTTACAGGAAGAATGGAAACTATATGAAGGTGCTGTTTAAGTCTGAGCTTTGGAAAGGGGAGCTCAGACTTTTTTATTTACTTTGCCTATTATAAAAAAGACATCTCGGGGATGTCTTCTAAAATTGAAACAGAAAGAAATGTTAATTCCTGAGATCAAACGATATACAAATGGAACGCAGGAAATATACGTAGATTCCTTTAGAAAGCGAAGTATATTTCTGAGATGGATATCCGCACAATTTATGTTCAGAAATCGCTAGATTAAAACACTTTTGTCTCAGACTTTTTCTTTATAAATCAATGATTCTGCACGACTACCTTGAAAGTAACTTTTGCTTCATTTCATCCGACAATTTCTTTGGAGCTTTCTTCTGAGTATCAATATAAACCAGCCTGCCCCTTGCTGTCATAACAACTTCTTCTTTTTTTACAACTTTATAATGAATATCAAAAGAGGTAGTGCCAACAGATGCTGTTTTAACATAAACTTGAATATCGTCTCCAAAATAAAGCTCCTTCAGGTAATTACACTGTAAATCAGCGACAATTACTCCGTCAGTCTGCCGCATATCCTTTGATAAAAATCCTAAGTTGTTTAAATAGGCGATACGTGCTTCTTCAAAATAAATAAATGGGGAAACATTATTTACATGACCATACATATCTGTTTCAGAAAATCGGACAGATACCGGCACATAAAAAGAAAAACCTTCTTCCCAGGTTGTAAAATCTTCAATATAAGAGATACGGCTCATACATAATTACCTCCCTTGTATATATTTTATACACGTCGTCCACCGATATTTCAAAGCGCTTTCATTGCTTGTTTAAGAAAAACCCTGACCAGATGAATGGCTAGGGTTTTCTATTGTTGTTAATCTTTATTTTGTATTAAAGTGCTGTGTCACTTCCAAAGAAGTTTTTGAAAGCCTGGATGTTTGTAGCGCGGTTCATTGCTGCGATAGAAGTTGTCAAAGGGATACCTTTTGGACAAACCTGTACACAGTTTTGAGAGTTCCCACAGCCGTCAATTCCTCCAGCTTCCATTAAACCGTTTAGACGCTCACTGGCATTCATTTCTCCAGTTGGATGAGCGTTAAATAAACGTGCCTGCGAAATAGCAGCAGGGCCAATGAAATTCGAGCTGTCATTTACATTCGGACAAGCTTCCAGGCAAACGCCGCATGTCATACATTTAGATAATTCATATGCCCATTGACGTTTATTCTCCGGCATTCTTGGCCCAGGTCCTAAATCGTACGTTCCATCAATCGGAATCCATGCTTTCACCTGTTTTAATGCATCAAACATGCGTTCACGGTCTACGATAAGATCACGGACAATCGGGAATGTAGACATTGGCTCTAAACGGATTGGCTGCTCCAGCTGATCAACCAATGCTGCACAGGACTGTCTTGCCGTTCCATTAATAACCATGGAGCAGGCGCCACAAACCTCCTCTAAGCAGTTCATATCCCACATGACCGGGGTAGTTTGCTCTCCTTTACTATTTACAGGATTTTTTCGGATTTCCATTAAAGCAGAAATAACATTCATATTCTGCCTGTAAGGAATCTCAAATGTTTCCTCATAAGGAGCAGCATCCGGGCCGTCTTGTCTAGTTATTATAAAGGTAACTTTACTTTGTTCAGCCATTTCATTTACTCCTTTCTAATGTTTGGTTGTATAATCTCGTTTTCGAGGTGGAATCAGGGAAACATCCACTTCTTCATAGCTAAATACCGGCTCATTATTTTGGGCATCATATTCAGCAATGGTTGTTTTCAGCCAGTCCTCATCATTACGCTCTGGAAACTCTGGTTTATAATGTGCTCCTCGGCTTTCATTACGATTGTATGCACCAATTGTAATCACACGCGCTAATTGAAGCATATGCTTTAATTGACGGGTAAACATAACTCCCTGATTGCTCCAGCGGGATGTATCATTAATATTGATATTTTCCCAGCGTTCCATCAATTCAACAATTTTCTTATCTGTTTTTAACAGTTTTTCATTTTCACGAACAACTGTTACGTTATCTGTCATCCATTCTCCAAGTTCTTTATGGATTTGATATGCATTTTCAGTTCCCTGCATATTCATAAGCTTATCAAAATCATTCTGTTCTGCTTCTTCACGAGATTGATAGAGTTCATCTGGAAGCTCCTCCACATGTTCATCCAAACCTTCAATATATTCAATAGCATTAGGTCCGGCCACCATACCGCCATAGATTGCAGATAACAAAGAATTCGCGCCTAAACGATTTCCACCATGCTGAGAATAGTCACATTCGCCAGCAGCAAAAATTCCAGGGATACTTGTCATCTGTTTTTCATCAACCCATAAACCGCCCATAGAATAGTGAACAGCAGGGAATATTTTCATTGGAACCTTACGAGGATCCTCCCCGACAAATTTCTCATAAATCTCAATAATACCTCCAAGCTTAATATCCAGCTCTTTCGCATCTTTATGAGATAAATCAAGATAAACCATGTTTTCTCCATTGATACCCAGTTTTTGATTTACACAGACATCAAAAATTTCACGGGTTGCGATATCCCGTGGCACAAGATTTCCATATGCCGGATATTTCTCTTCTAAAAAGTACCAAGGCTCTCCATCTTTATACGTCCAGACACGCCCGCCTTCCCCACGCGCTGATTCACTCATTAACCGCAGTTTATCATCTCCGGGAATAGCTGTCGGATGAATTTGAATAAATTCTCCATTTGCATATTTTGCCCCCTGCAAATAGAGCTTACTTGCTGCAGAACCTGTATTAATCATAGAGTTGGTAGATTTACCAAAGATGATTCCAGGTCCTCCTGTCGCAAAAATTGTTGCATCTGAACGAAATGCTTTAATTTCATGTGTTTTTACATTTTGAGCCACAATCCCTTTACCAACACCGTTATCGTCAATAACAGCTTCAAGGAATTCCCAGCCCTCAAACTTAGTTACAAGTCCTTCAACCTCATAGCGGCGGACCTGCTCATCTAATGCATATAATAATTGCTGCCCTGTTGTCGCTCCTGCATATGCAGTACGGTGCATCTGAGTACCGCCAAAACGTCGGAAATCTAATAATCCTTCCGGTGTACGGTTAAACATAACTCCCATACGGTCAAACATATGTATAATACCGGGTGCAGCATCACACATTGCTTTTACCTGCGGTTGATTGGCGAGAAAATCTCCCCCATAAACTGTATCGTCAAAATGCAGATCAGGAGAATCTCCTTCTCCTTTTGTATTAACAGCTCCATTTATACCGCCTTGTGCACATACAGAGTGAGAGCGTTTTACTGGAACAATAGAAAATAAGTCTACACTGACGCCTGCTTCAGCAGCTTTGATGGTAGCCATTAAACCGGCTAAACCGCCGCCGACAACAGCAACTTTTCGATTACTCATTCGTTAGCTCACTCCTTCTTTCATTTCATTACCTTTTAAATACCATATGCGAATGCAAGTAATGATCTTATACCTAAATAACCGACTGCTAAGAATACAATCAGACACACATACGTGGAAATGCGCTGTGATTTTGGTGTTTGTGTAATTCCCCATGTTACCAGGAAGCTCCATAATCCATTTGCGAAATGGAATACAGCCGAAAGTACTCCGACCACATAGAACCAAAACATCGGTGTGCTGGACAGAATGCCTTCCATAAGGCTATAGTTTACATCTACATTTCCTAAACCAACCTGAACTCTTGTTTCAAATACGTGCCATGCAATGAAGATAACAAGTACAATACCAGTAAACCGCTGTAATGCGAACATCCAGTTACGGAAAAAACCATAACGGCGTGTGCTGTATCTAGATGTAAAAACAATATAAACACCCAGAATTGCATGGAACAAGATAGGTAGATAGATTACCAGTGTCTCCAATACCAATACAAATGGTAATTGATGCATAATACCAGCTGCCGCATTAAACGCTTCTTCCCCATACACAGCAAGATGATTGATGAAAAGATGTTGTACCAGGAAAATACCAATCGGCACAACTCCCAGTAGCGAATGTAGTCTTCTAAAGAAGAACTCGCGCTGCTCTGCCATGTTTACCCCCCTTTAAAACTTAATACCTTAATATATGTATACTATAAAAAATAAAGCGCTTTACAAGAAAGCAAAAAAATGATTTTTTACAGTACAGCCAATAACATCTATTATTGTACTTCTTACAGGGTAAAGCGTCAAGAATTCCCAACCACCTTCTTAAAGAAAGCAAAGCACTATTAATCGAAATAACATTAATAACAAAAACATAATCATGATATCGCTGCTGCTAAAGGAAAAAATACTATTTTTTATACAGGAATGAAATGAAAGATACATGATTCCTAGAAAAAGATTTAGAAAAAGCACAGGTAATGTTATTATAATAGAGGTAATTAAGTTCACTTGTGACTACAGGAGAGGATAGTCTATCAAACATCCTCAGAAAATATTAAAAATTTTAGTATCAATACTTGCTAATTAATAGACGGCAATAGATAATAACCTTAGACATTTAACATGAACGAGACGTGTAGGAAAGGATGAAAGTGGTGCCAAAGTACGACGGTAATCAAAAATTAGATGTAAATGAATTAGAAAAATTACATAGCGATGGTGCGGGATATGATATTTTACGCTATATTGGCTTACCAGAGCTGTTTGGAGAAGAAAAAGAAACACTGCTTTATTTTTTAGGAAGGAATTTAGCTCGCAAATTCGAATTTAGCAGTTTGGAAGATTTAAGTTTATTTTTTGAAAAAATGGGTTTGGGATCATTAGATCTCGTAAAAGATAAGAAGAAAGTAAAAACATTTTATCTTTTGTCCGATGCTATTGTAACTAAACTAAACTCAAAGATTGAAACCGATTTTCGATTAGAAGCTGGAATAATAGCAGAAGTGCTTCAACAATTAGAAGGTGTGGACTGTGAATGCCTTGAATCTGTACACCACCGCCTGAAGCAAATTGAGTTTACAGTTTATATACAAGATTGACATCTTTTTTAAAGTTATACTGAAAGATGCGCCTGTGGAACAGAATAACAAATTATTCAGCTTAAAAAACGATCGCGAAAATTATTCCTTTTCACGATCGTTTTTTTCTTTGTCATGTTCTTTTAAATGCCCGATAATTTCTGTGGCAATATTTTTTGGTATACCTATTTTACGCATCTCTTCTAAAGACGCATTTTTTATTTCTTCTATCGATTTAAAATGCGTTAATAGAAGTACACGGCGCTTTTCGCCAACACCGGGAATACGATCAAGTTCTGATTGAAACAATCCTTTTCCTCTTAATTGTCTGTGGAAAGTAATTGCGAAGCGATGGACCTCATCCTGTATTCGCTGTACTAAATAAAATGCCTGTGACTGACGCTGTAAAGGGATCACTTCAGGCGGATCACCATACAGCAATTCGCTTGTTTTATGACGGTCATCTTTAGCAAGACCGGCAAGTGGAATACTTAAACCAAGCTCGTTCTCTAATACATCTGTTGCTGCTGACATCTGCCCTTTTCCGCCATCTACAATAATTAAATCGGGCAAAGGAAGTTCCTCGCGCAACACTCTCGAATAACGGCGACGTATCACTTCCCGCATTGTATCATAATCATCCGGACCTTTAACATCTCTGATTTTGTATTTCCGATATTCCTTTTTATTTGGTTTTCCATCCTCGAAAACAATCATCGCTGATACAGGGTCTGCCCCCTGAATATTAGAATTATCAAACGCTTCAATCCGATGTGGAATCTCTATATTTAAGTATTTGCCTAAATCCTCTACCGCTTGAAATGTTCTTTCTTCATCACGCTCAATTAATTGGAATTTTTCATTCAAAGCAATTTTTGCATTTTCACAAGCTAATTCTACCATTTCTTTTTTGCGCCCGCGAAGCGGTGTATGAACATTTATTTCTAATAATTTTTCCAGTATTTCATCATCGATACCGATTGGAACAAGTACCTGCTTTGGTTTTAAATGATTTTCATGTAAGTAAAATCTTGCGATAAAGCTAATTATCGTTTCTGCTGCATCATCGTAAAACGGAAATACACTGACATCACGTTCAATTAATTTTCCTTGCCGAATAAAAAAGACCTGTACACACATCCAGCCCTTATCATAACTGTATCCAAAAACATCTCTGTTTATCAGATCGTTTGCAGTCATTTTTTGCTGCTCCATGGTCGCATCAATGTATTGAATCGTATCTCTAAGTTCTTTTGCTCTTTCAAAATTTAATACTTCGCTTGCTTCTGTCATTTCTTTTGTCAAACGGTTACGAATATCTTTAAATCCGCCATGTAAAAAGGAAGTTATCTCTTGGACGATTTCTTGATAAACCTCTTTAGGAGGCGGATTTTTACCGCAGGCTAAGCATTGTCCCATATGATAATAAAGACATGGTCTCCCAGGAGGGTTATTACACTTCCTAAGCGGATATATCCGGTCAAGAAGCTTTTTTGTTTCTCTTGCTGCTATAACGTTAGGGTAAGGACCAAAATATTTCCCTTTGTCTTTTTTTAGCTGTCTTGTGACAATTAACCGCGGATGCCGTTCTGATGTAATTTTTAAATATGGATATGATTTATCATCCTTCAGCATTACATTATATTTAGGATCATATTTTTTTATTAAATTCATTTCTAAAATAAGAGCTTCTATTTCTGAGGATGTAACCATATATTCAAAATCGGCAATCTCTTGTACTAAACGCTGTGTTTTCCGGTCATTTGCTCCACGAAAATAGGAGCGTACACGATTTCTAAGTTTTTTAGATTTCCCTACATAAATAATCGTTCCATGCCTGTCCTTCATCAGATAACAGCCGGGCTGCATTGGAAGAATAGACAGTTTTTTTTCAATTGCTTCATTATTCATATATTACCAGCCCTTTATGCATCAGAAAATCCCTTCTCATCTGTTTGATGACAAAGGGATTCTCTTTTTTCTAATAAATAACAAAAGATTTTGTTCTGCCATCATATTTTATTATGACAGCAAAACGAAGACTTTACTATATTAGGCATGTTTATTAATTAAATCAGTTAATGCCTCTTTAGGTTGGAAACCAATAACTTGGTCTACAACTTCACCGTCTTTAAATAAAAGAAGTGTCGGGATACTCATCACACCAAATTTCCCTGCTGTTTCCTGGTTTTCATCAACATCTAATTTGACGATTTGTACTTTTTCTTCCATTTCTCCATCAATTTCTTCTAGAACAGGAGCAATCATTTTACAAGGTCCGCACCATGGTGCCCAAAAATCTGCAAGAACAAGACCTTCTGCTGTCTCTTCCGTAAAGTTTTGGTCCGTTACATTTTTAATTGCCATTATTTTACCTCCTTAAAACATCATACAGCTTATAATAAGCTTAGTATGAGTATATCACCGTATAAGTATACTTCCTAATAGTTTGCTCGACATATATATATAATAAGCTTTAAAAGGCCTGTGGTGCGTTACTTTTCACAGGCCTTTATCCATTCTTGAACTGAAATAGCAATGTCCAGCTAATTATGCTTTTACTTTTTTAATTTCTTCAATAAGCAGCGGAATCACTTCAAATAAATCGCCTACAATACCATAATCAGCAACATTAAAGATATTTGATTCAGGGTCTTTATTAATAGCAACAATTACTTTTGAGTTAGACATTCCTGCTAAATGCTGAATAGCACCAGAAATACCTACAGCAATATATAAATCAGGGGTCACTACTTTTCCAGTCTGCCCAATTTGCAGCGCATAATCACAATAGTCTGCATCACAAGCTCCGCGGGAAGCCCCCACAGCGCCGCCCAGCACTTCCGCAAGCTCATACAGCGGCTTAAATCCGTCTGCACTTTTTACTCCGCGTCCGCCTGCTACTATCACGTTTGCTTCTGAAAGATCCACACCTTCAGATGCTTTACGTACAACTTCTTTAACAATCGTACGTAAATCTTTAATATCTACATCCTTGGCTGTTACATCACCGGACCTTGATGTATCCTTTTCAAGTGCAGGTATATTATTGGGCCGGATAGTTACAAATGTGAAATCATCTTCAAATGCTTTTTTCTCAAATGCTTTTCCAGAATAAATTGGCCGGATATAAACTGCATCGTCTCCATCTTTTTCAATGTCTACAACATCTGAGATTAGTCCTGCAGATAAGCGGCTAGCAATTTTTGGTGTTAAATCCTTTCCAATTGAAGTGTGCCCCATAACAATCCCGTTTGGAGATAACTCATCAATAATCTCTAAAATTGCCTGTCCATATCCTTCTGATGTATATTCTTTCAAATTTTCGTGTGTGACAGTTATGACACTATCAGCTCCATGAGCAATAAATTCTTCACCTGCGCTTGTCAAATCATTGTCACTGAGCAGCACTCCTACGATTTCAGCATCAGCACTAATTTGTTTTGCTGCTGCAATTGCCTCGAAGGAAACATTTCTTATATCATTATCTCTTACTTCACCAATCACTAGTAACTTGTCACTCATTGTTATTATCCCCTTTCACTATCAGCTGCATTAAATTACGTGTTCAAAAAGTTCGATGAAAAGGACCAAGAAGTTCAAGGCGACGAGCTTTTTCCAAACGGAGCGTATGTTTTTAAATACGTGAGTAACGCTTTTGGTGGGACGAGTAATCGCAGTCCCATTGGAAAAAATCGTCAACGTAGAAATTCGCAGTGTCATTTTTATTGGACTTTTTGAACATCCTGTTAAAGTACTTTTTTGTCATTTTTCAACAAGGACACAAGCTCCTTCACCTGATCCGCTATTTCTCCTTCTAACACCTTACCGGCTTCTTTTTCCGGCGGCAGATAAATATCAATTGTTTTTGTTTTAGCTTCCACATCATCTTCGTCCAGGTCTAAATCGTCAATTTCCAATTCTTCAAGTGGTTTTTTCTTCGCTTTCATAATTCCCGGCAAAGACGGATAGCGTGGATCATTTAAACCCTGCTGGCACGTAACTAATAAAGGCAGACTTGTTTCAATAACCTCCACGTCACCCTCTACATCCTTTTCAATCGATACTGCAGCGCCATCTATGGACAAACTGGTTATGGTTGTAACATAAGGTATGCCCAAAAGCTCTGCAAGTCTTGGGCCAACCTGACCGCTTGCTTCATCAATAGCAACATTTCCCGCTAAAATTAAATCAGCATCCTTACCTTCAAAATAAGCCTCTAAAATTTTCGCAGTAGTAAATTGGTCTCCATCTTCTAGATCTTCGTCTGTATTAATAAGAACGGCTTTGTCTGCTCCCATCGCAAGTGCTGTTCGGAGCTGTTTTTCAGAATCTTCGTCTCCAATAGTAACTACAGTTATTTCACCGTCATGGGCGTCTCTTTGTACAATTGCTTCTTCTATTGCATATTCATCGTAAGGATTAATGATAAATTCTGCACCATCATCTTCAATTCTGCCACCTTGAACAGTAATTTTTTCTTCTGTATCAAATGTTTTCTTTAATAATACATAAATATTCATTCTTTTTTCCTCCTAACAAACTAGAATCTATTTATCTTGAAAATTAGCTGCTCTTTTTTCTATAAAAGCGCTTACACCTTCTTTAGCATCATCAGAGCCAAAAATCTCACCAAACAAACTGGCTTCCTTTTTAACTCCTTCTTTAAATTGGCTCGTATTTGCATACGGAATCAGCTTCATAATCCGGTTAATTCCCGGCTTGCTTTTTGCAGCAATCTTTCCGGCTAATTTACGAACCGCTTCTTCAAGCTCTCCTTCTTCAAATGTCCGGTTAACCAATCCCCACTCCTCAGCCTGCTTTCCGGAAATGGGTTCTCCAGTTAAAATCATTTCGTATGCTCTCGCATTTCCTACATAACGCGGTAACCGCTGCGTTCCTGCAAATCCAGGAATAATCCCTAAATTCATTTCTGGGAGACCTATTTTTGCATTAGCTGTTGCATACCTTATATGACAAGCCATAGCAAGTTCCAGTCCTCCACCTAACGCGGCCCCATGTATAGATGCAATGACCGGAAGCGGAAAATGCTCTATCTTGCTAAAAATATCCTGGCCATTCTTTGCTAAAGTTTCATACTCAGACGCTTCTTGAAGAGAGGTGAATTCTTTAATATCTGCCCCTGCTGAGAAAAACTTGCCTTCCCCCTGCAAGACTATCACTTTCGCTTCATCACCTTTTTCAATCTGTGTTAACAGCTCATCCAGCTTCGCAATAATTTTTGAAGATAACGCATTTGCAGGAGGGCTTTTAATCGTTAAATAAGCAACCTTCTCTGCAGTTTTTAAATCAATAATGGACAAGACTACCACTCCTTTTTTGTTTTAACCGCTTATTTAGAAGCTAAAGCACTGGCCAGCATTCTGTGGATTTCTGGTACCATGTCAACAAGAGTATATTTCTGTTCCTTCATAACCCAATTTGTCACAATCTCATCTAGCGTTCCGAAGATCATTTGCCTTACTAAAGGCATATTAAGATCTTCTTTAAATTGATGCTGATCGATTCCTTTTTGGATAATACCATCAATCACTTTTAAATAAGGCTTCAGAACTTGATTAATTTGCAGTCTTAGAGAAATGTTTGATTGCCTCAACTCCAGCTGTGTTACGATTGCTAAATAATAATCAGAAGACAACTGCCTGAAATGCATTTCAATCAATGTATATAATTGATCTGAAGCGGACTCACTGCCTTCAATCGCTTTAGCTATCCGTTCAATAAATTCTCCCATTTTTTCTTCAAATAGTGATACAAGAATATGCTCCTTATTTTTAAAATATAAATAAATTGTACCGTCAGCAACATTCGCTTCCTTGGCTATTTTTGAAACTTGTGATCCGTGGTAACCATTCTCAGCAATTACTTTCACAGCAGCTTCAATAATTTGGTGATATTTTGGCTTTTGGTTATTCATAATTTTCTCCTTGATTGTATATTAAAAAATGAGTGAATAGTCATTCATATTTTTAATATACAATCCTTGCAGTTTAATGTCAATGAAAAACTAGTTTATCTTATCAGATTTTAAAACATCCTCTAAAAAGAAAAAAAGAGCACGAGGCTCAAACAGATGGTGCTTCTTGTTTCTGTTTCTCTTCGTCTACCAGTTTTCTTCTTAAGATTTTTCCAACTGCTGTTTTCGGTAACTCATCACGAAATTCATAAATTCTTGGTACTTTATAGCTTGCCAGATGTTCTCTTGCATACTCATTTAATTCTTCTTCCGTTAAGCTTGTGCCCTCTTTCAGGACGATATATGCCTTTACAGTCTCACCTCTGTATGCATCTGGTATTCCTGCCACTACAGTTTCCTGAATAGCCTCATGTTCATATAATACTTCTTCAATTTCCCTTGGATAGATATTAAAGCCACCGGCGATAATCATATCCTTCTTCCTATCGACTACATAAAAATAGCCTCTTTCATCCACATAACCCAGATCACCGGTTAACAGCCAGCCATCCTTTAAGCTATTTGCTGTCTCATCTTCATTATTCCAGTATCCTTTCATGATTTGCGGACCTTTCACAGCAATTTCTCCTATTTCTCCCATTGGAAGCTCTTCTAAGCCGTCACTACTCATTTGAACAATTTTTGCATCCGTATCCGGCCATGGAACACCGATACTGCCATTAATACGTTCCGCATATACAAAATTTGCATGTGTTACAGGAGATGATTCAGTCAACCCATATCCTTCTACCAGCTTTCCTCCGGTAATTCTTTCAAAACGTTCCTGGATTTCAATAGGTAAAGGAGCTGAACCACTAATACATGCTTCGATAGAGGATAAATCATATTTCTCTATATCAGGGTGGTTTAAGAGACCGATATAGATAGTTGGAGCACCTGGAAAAAGATTTGGTTTTTGTTTATCAATTACCTTTAATAAATCACCTGCATCAAATTTTGGTATAAGAATAATTTTTGCTGCTTTTTTAATCGCAAAATTCATGACTGCTGTCATCCCATATACGTGAAAGAATGGAAGAATACCAACAACTGAATCTTGTTTGTCTTTTTTTGCACTTCCAGAAAGCCAGGTTTCACACATCTGTACGTTTGAGCTCAAATTATAATGAGTCAGCATAACTCCCTTTGGGTTCCCTGTTGTTCCGCCGGTATATTGCAGGAGAGCTAGATCTTCCATAGGATCAATGGATGATTCTAAATAGTCAGCAACGGATTGTTCCATTATTTTCTTCCATACATGTGTATCATTACCAGGTTCCACTTTGACAACCATATTATATTCCCGTTTCTGTATAAAAGGATAGATCACGTTTTTGGGAAATGGAAGATAGTCCTTGATACCTGTTACAATGACATGCTCTAATGGAGTATGATTACGAACACTATTCACACGTGGAAATAATATATCTAAACAAATAATTGCTCTGGCCTGTGAATCATTCATTTGAAAGATTAGTTCTCTTTCTTTATAAAGCGGGTTCGTGGGAACAGCGATAGCTCCTGCCATTAAAATACCATAGTAACTGATTACAGCCTGAGGTGTATTCGGTAAAAAAATAGCAACCCTGTCTCCTTTTCGAATACCAATAGATTGCAGGTAATTTGCTATTTTTTTCGATTCTTCATAAAGCTCTTTATATGTTATTTCTTTCCCCATAAAATAAAGCGCTTTCTTTTCTCCGTACTGATGAGCGGCATCGATTAAATATTGATACAGAGGACACTTATCATACTCCATTGTTAACGGTATATCTTCGGGATAACGATCATGCCAAAGTCTTTTCTCCACCATTAAATCACTCCTCCTTTAGTATAGTATATACCTATTATAACGATTAATTTCTATTTTTGAAAATATTATCTAAATTTTAGAGAAATAAGTAGATAATTCCTACCACGAAAAAAATGATTCCTACTGCCATTAATATCTTTGCTAAACGTTCAAATACCAAAATTTCCACTCCTAACCTACTATACTGGCTCCAATAACATAAGCTAACCCTACTGAAATAACCATAGAGATAAACCCGACAGCCTTATTGCCATTACCAATTTCTTCATCAACTTTCATAAATGGGGTTAAAAATTCAAAGAACAGATACCCGGCTATTAATAAGATAAAACCAAATACGCCCCAGCCCATAGAAACTAATAATCGATCATTATGTTCAATAGAAAATCTGAAAATCATTGCTATACCAAATAGTTTACCGCCTGTAGCCATAGCAACGGCTATGTTTCCATTTTTAATTTCCTCCCAGTTTTTATAGGAAGTCACCAGCTCAAATATTGCTAAAAATAGTAGTGTTGATAAGATAAACACACTATATCTTGCTGCCGTTATTACTAAAATATTTTCCCAAAAGCCTTCCATTTTCTTCGCTCCTTCATTGGGAAAAAAGGGATCAATTGTAATGGTATGCTATCCATTCTCAATAATATATTGATTAATCCCTTTTTTCAACGTCCATTAACATTTAAATAAATTACCTCTTATTCAAAACGAATTATCGTAACACCGCTTCCGCCTTCTCCAGCTTCACCTGACCTGGAGCCTTTAATATGCGGATGCCGCTTAACGAATTCCTGAACCCCTTTTCGTAATGCGCCGGTTCCTTTGCCATGAATAATTGATGCCTGAGCATATCCAGCCAGTAATACATCGTCAACATACTTTTCCAGTTTGTGTATTGCGTCCTCATAACGCTCGCCGCGCAGGTCTAATTCTGTTTTTACGTGCTGATTACTCCCTCTTACAGTAGCCACTGGTTCCGCCTGTTTCTTTTTCTTCTTCTTAACAAGCTCTAAATCAGATCTTTTCACCTTTACCTTCATAATGCCGACCTGTACCATGTATTCCTTATCATTAACTTTACTGACAACCTCGCCAAGCTGATTCACCGTAAGAAGTTTAATTTCATCTCCTGGCTTTAACTCGCTCTCTTCCTGCTTCTTTTCAAGAGATACAGCTGGTTTTTCTTTGCTCAGGTTGGGCATTGCTTCATCAAGCATTTTTCTGGCTTCTATCCATTCATGCTCTTTCATTCCGGATTGGTTTTTCATATTCCGCATCATCTGAACAATTTCTTCTGCTTCTTGACGCGCTTTAAGCAATGCTTTTTCTGCTTTTTCCTCTGTTCTTTCATAAATTTGTTGTTTGCGATCTTCCCACCTGCTCATTGCTTTCTTCAGTTCAGCATGAAGTTTTTCGCTCTCTTCAAGGAGCTCATGGGCTTTTTCATAATCTCTTTCAGCCTCTGTATGGGATTGTTCTAAAGAAGCAATCATATTTTCCACCTGATGTGAATCTACTCCAATCAGCTGCTTGGCATGATTAATCATTGTCTCATCAAGGCCGAGCCGTTTTGAAATCTCAAATGCATTACTGCGCCCCGGAACTCCTATTAGTAATCGATAGGTAGGTCTTAAGGTTTCTATATTAAACTCAACGGAAGCATTGACAACTTGTTTCCGGTTGAATCCATAAGCTTTTAACTCCGGGTAGTGCGTTGTAGCAATGACACTTGCATTCTTTGAAAGAACTTCATCAAGAATGGACATCGCTAAAGCAGCCCCTTCTTGAGGATCTGTACCTGAACCCAATTCATCAAATAAAACAAGTGACTGATCTGTTACATGTTTCATAATTTCTACAATATTAGTCATATGTGATGAAAAAGTACTTAAGTTCTGTTCAATGGACTGTTCATCACCAATATCAGCAAAAACCTCATCAAATACCGGCATTTCACAGCCATCCAGCGCCGGCACCTGCAACCCTGATTGAGCCATCAATGTACAGAGACCAATCATTTTTAATGTTACTGTTTTTCCGCCTGTGTTTGGTCCAGTAATAACAATAGCCTGGAAGTCTTCTCCCATTTCAATATCATTAGCAACAACCTGATCTTCCGGGATATATGGATGTCTTGCCTGTTGCATCTTTATATAACCATTTATATTCATCTTAGGCCTTACAGCATGCATTTTTTGTGCAAGTTTTCCCCGGGCACTTATAAAATCAATTTGCGAAAGCCAGTATACATTATTCAAAAGCTCCTGTTCATAGGAAGCAATATGGCCGCTCAGCTCTTTTAAAATACGGTCTATTTCCTGCTTTTCTTTAGAAAATAAATCCTGTAATTTATTATTCATATCTACGATTGCTTTAGGCTCCATAAATAACGTCTGTCCCGATGATGACTGATCATGAACAATACCGCCAATAGCACCGCGATACTCTTGTTTTACCGGTAAAACATAACGGTCATTCCGAATGGTGATAATAGCATCTGAAAGCATTTTGCTGTTAGAGCGTGTATAACTTTCCAGCTTGCTCCGCACACTGCTCTCGTAAGTGCGAATGGAGCTGCGGATGGAACGCAAAACTGAAGAAGCTCCGTCCATAATATGACCATGATCATCAATACAGCTATTAATATGCTGCTCTAAATCACG
Source organism: Oceanobacillus sp. FSL W8-0428 (assembly GCF_038004405.1). Classification (NCBI taxonomy): domain Bacteria; kingdom Bacillati; phylum Bacillota; class Bacilli; order Caryophanales; family Bacillaceae; genus Oceanobacillus; species Oceanobacillus sp. FSL W8-0428. The sequence goes on along the minus strand of NZ_JBBORB010000001.1, from coordinate 3,631,157 downwards.
AATTGCAATAATATTTGATGCAGCAGATTGAAGAATTGGTATTTCTAAATCCTCCACCTGCTCCAAAAAGCTTTTTGCTTGCCGGCCGCCATACAAAGTATCACCAATGCGCAAAACCTCATCTGCAGCCAAAATACTGCCTATTGCACTTCGCTTCACGCTGGGACGTATATCCGATATACCCCCTAAAGGAATCACCTTATTCAGCCGGAAAATTTGTACTGCTTCATCTGTCTGTGCTTGTAATTCCTCCACTTCTTCCAGCGAGGAATTAGGGCGTATCTTAGATGCTAAATCCTTTCCGATAGAGGTTTCAGCTTGATCACACACCATTTCAGCAAGGCGATGAAATTCTAGCGTTTTTAACACGCGTTCATTCATTTTAAAACCCTCTTTTATTAAAAATTATTTTTATATTAGTAAGATAAGTTTGTTGCTATTTTGTTTCCTTATTATATTTATATAATTAATTTCACCCATAAATTTTAGTGGTAGCCCATTAAAAGAAAATACAATTTCATTTATAAAATTTTCATTTTCCCCGGTTAAAAAATGTGATTAGTTCTTCTTTTGACCATGTGTTGATAACAGTAGATGGTTTAATCCATCCTTTGCGGGCCGTTGCTACGCCATATTTCATATGCTCAAGCATTTGATAATTATGTGCGTCAGTATCAATAACCAGTTTAACGCCTGCTTCCTGTGCTTTTTTAGCCCATTCGTGGGATAAATCCAAACGATTTGGATTAGCGTTGATTTCTAAAGCCGTATTTGTTTCTTTCGCTTTTTCAATCAACTTCTTTAAATTCACTCTATACCCATCTCTTCTGCCAATAAGTCTTCCTGTCGGGTGAGCAATAATGGATACGTATGGGTTTTCCAATGCATTATTTAACCTGTGCATAATATCTTCTTCTGATTGTTGAAAGCTGGAATGAATCGCACCAATAACAAAATCCATTTCTTTTAGAAAATCATCATCAAAATCCAGGCTTCCATCCGGCAAAATATCCATTTCCACACCGGAAAATATCTGGAAATCCGGATATTTTTCATTTAAAGCATTAATTTCTTCCCGCTGCTTCCGAAGCCGTTCTTCATTTAATCCGTTCGCTACCCGCAAATATTTAGAGTGATCTGTTATTGCCATATAGGAATAACCCATACTCTTCACTTTTTCAACCATTTCGTCCAAAGATTGCGCGCCGTCACTCCAGGTGGTGTGCATATGCAAATCTCCCTGAATATCAGAAAGCTGGATTAATTCCTGTTTATCTTTAAATATTTCTACTTCTCCCGTATTTTCACGAACCTCCGGAGGAATAAAGTGCAAACCGAAATGTTTGAAAAAAGATTCTTCAGTTTCAAATTGAAGTGTCTCCCCTGTTTCTTCTATCTCCACACCATATTCACTGATTTTTTCACCACGTGATTTTGCTAATTGCCGCATGGCCACATTATGGTCCTTTGAGCCAGTAAAATGGTGTAGAGTGGAAGCAAACTCCCCATCAGAAACCAGACGAAAATCAACATTAATATCATAAACCTCTTCCAAAGTGATAGATACCTTTGTATCTCCTTTAGCGATAACATTTTTGATGGAAGGAAATTTTATTAACGCTTCTTTTACTTCCTCTGCGTTGTCACTAGCAATGATAAAATCAAGATCTTTAACTGTCTCACGCATACGCCGGATGCTTCCCGCCTGAGAATAGCGGATAATACCAGTGATATCATTTAAGTAAGCTTCCACCTTTTCTGCGATCGGAAGCATAATTGCTACAGGAATTCGTTCTGGTCTCTTGCCAGCTTCCTCTATCGCTGTAACAATTTTCTCCACAGATTTTTTGCCAAATCCGGGTAAAGCCTCCACCTTTCCGGACAGACAAGCTTCTTTTAAAGTGTCAGCGTCCACCACGCCTAATTCTTGATAAAGCTTAGACAGTTTCTTTCCTCCAAGTCCAGGTAAGTCCAATAAGGGGACAAGCCCAGCAGGAACCTCTTTCTCCAATTGTTCCAGTGTTTCCGAATGACCTGCTTCAATAAATTCTGTAATTACTGCAGCAGTTCCTTTTCCAATGCCTTTCATCTTAGTAAAGTCATCTATTTCACTCAAGCTGCGGTCATCTGTCTCAATAGCCTGCGCAGCCTTTCGATAAGCACTTATTTTAAAAGGGTTTTCCCCCTTCAGCTCCATATAAACTGCTATTTTCTCCAGCAAACGAATAATATCTTTTTTATTCATATACTTTCCCCTATTCTGTCACCATTTACATAAACAAAACTTCCTTTTGTGGATTTTTCTTTATACACGGAAGGTTTGATAAGTTAATAAGGAGATGAAATACTTGTTTTCCCAATTTGTTTAAACATATTTCTTCAATCTGCCACATTGGAAATTACAGGCATTCCTATCGTAACAAAACTGACCCAAGCTAGTTTAGTCTGAGTCAGTTTTGCTTATTATCATCATGTTCATGGTCTGCTATTTTATTTAGTCAAAGATTCCGTCAAATTAAACCATAATTCAAAAATACGTTCTGAAAAATACGGTGTATGCTCAATGATCCGCATCGCCAGTGAAGATCCTTGAATCGCTTCCTGTACACCGCCAACCGGTGTTAGGGCCAGGATATATAAAATAATAAAGCTGATTAAATATAATTCAACAAAGCCAAGTGCAGCTCCTAAGATTTTGTTAACAAAGCTGATGATTGGTATCGCAGCTACAAAATCTAACATCGAAGCAATAATTTGCAAAATAAACTTCACTGCAAAGAAAATAATCGCAAAGGCGATAGCATTATAAAATGCGTTTTCTATAGGCAGGTTTTCCAAAAACGATGACCAGGCTCCTTCTCCTGAAAGGTCCGGATAAGGAATATAAAGAGAAAGTCTTTCTCCGAATGGGCGGAAGTACATTACCGCAACAATAAAAGCAATAATAAAACCTGTTAAATGAAATAACTGAAGAATAAACCCTCTTTTTAACCCCATCATTATTCCAAATAACAGAAGAATAATTAAAATTAAGTTAATCATGTTTGTTAGTCCTCTTTCTTTCGTAGTGAACCTAAAAGTGTCGCATAGTCTTCTTTTAGTTTTAAATAATCGTTCATTGTATTTACAGCTGTTAATACTGCTAAACTGGCTGTATCTAATTGTTTATTTGCATCATGGATTTCATTCATTTTTTGATCGACTAGATTTGCCACTAATTGAACATGGCGTTCTGATTCTGTACCAATAATATGGTAGGTTCGATTATATATTTCAACAGTAACGCGTTTTTTCTCATTGTCTGTCATTTTTTGCTGCCTCCTGTGCAACGATGATTCTTTTATATATTAACATGAACTTTGCTTAAAAAGAAGTATTTCAAAATCCCGCTATTTTTGCTATAGTCTTAGGTATCTAATGATTGGAGGAATGAAGCTTTGGGCCAAGAAGTATTAACATTAGCTGCACCTAAAATAAAAGAAATGAAAAAGCATTATCACGCTTACTTAGAGAAAACACCCCAGGGAGCTGTCTTCCGGGCAAAAACACCTTTTGCTGTTATCACAGCGTACCATTCCGGCAAAGTTCTTTTTCAAGGAAGCCAGCCAGAGAAGGAAAGCACCCAATGGAAGAGTAAATCTGCCATTACACAAGCAAAAAAAACAAAGCATTCCCCAAATATCGACACAGCTATTTTCCAAAAGAATCATATTGGTTCGGACGAGTCCGGTACTGGCGATTACTTTGGGCCGATTACTGTTGCTGCAGTTTTCGCAACAAAAGAGCAGCAATTCCAACTAAAACAGCTCGGAGTTGTAGACTCTAAAAATTTAAAGGACGATGTTATACAAGACATTGCGCAAGAAATCTTAAAGCTCCCTATTTCATATACAATTCTTAAATTAGGGAACGAAAAATATAATCATCTGCAAAATAAAGGATGGTCTCAAGGAAAGATGAAAGCGATGCTGCATCATCACGCTATTGATAGATTGATCAAAAAACTTAATGGATCAGCTTACGGCGGAATAGTAATTGATCAGTTTTGTGAACCTGCTGTATATAAGCGTTACCTGCAATCGGAAGCATTAAAGCTTCATGAAAATACCACCTTTATTACCAAAGCAGAGAGTCATTCTATTAATGTTGCTGCAGCTTCTATTTTAGCAAGAGCCCGGTTTGTTACTGCTATGGATAAATTATCAGAAGAAGCCGGGATAATTTTGCCAAAGGGTGCCTCCAGTAAAGTAGATAAAGTGGCAGCAAATTATATAAGAACTCACGGCGAACAGCAGCTTGGACATGTAGCGAAACTTCATTTTGCCAACACAAACAAAGCAAAGAAATACTTATAAGAATGAGGTGACATAATGAATATACCTTTAAAGAACGATTGGGAACAAGTTTTAAAGCAAGAATTTCAAAAAGACTACTATAAACACTTACGGGAATTCCTAAAAAAAGAATACAGTTCACACACAATTTATCCAGATATGTACGATATTTTTAATGCATTGCATTTTACGGATTTTCAAAAAGTAAAGGTTGTTATTTTAGGCCAGGATCCTTATCATGGCCCCCACCAGGCACATGGTCTTAGCTTTTCTGTACAACCCGGTGTTCCGGTTCCTCCTTCATTAAAAAATATGTATCAGGAGCTCGCTGCCGATGTCGATTTTAAGATTCCTTCTCATGGCTACCTGAAAGCGTGGGCAGATCAGGGAGTACTTCTGCTTAACAATGTTCTGACCGTCCGGGCACATCAGGCACATTCTCATAAAAATAAAGGCTGGGAGCAATTTACTAATCAGGTGATTTATTCTTTAAATCAGAAGGATCACCCAGTTGTGTTCTTATTATGGGGAGCAGCAGCACAGAAAAAAGTGGAATTAATTGATACGGATAAGCATTATGTTTTAAAAGCTCCGCATCCAAGTCCTTTATCAGCACATCGCGGTTTTTTTGGATGCCGTCACTTTTCAAAAACAAACGCTATTTTAAAACAGGAAAATCTTACTCCTATCGATTGGCAGCTTCCTATGAATGTGAATACGGATAATTGATTTATTGCCAGATTAAAATTGAAATATGCTTGATTTTCTTTAGGGAAAGTCTTTTATAAGCTGGGTTGTTGAAAAGATAATAAAGTCAAAAGTGTTTATGATAAAATAGTATTATTCATTATTTCCGCATACCTTGAAATTTTTTATCTTACTTTTATTTGATCAGGTGCTAACCCAAAGCAAACATAGATTATTAAGGAGATTAGCACCTGTTGATTTATAAAGGTTTTTCCTCTTGTTTCTATGAAATTAATACAAAATATCAGGAGTAAAATACAGGTTAGCACTTTTGTATATATAAACCCTTGCTGTATATAGAGAATTTATGTGCGCTTTCGCATCCTATATGGGTGCGTGGATTGAAATCCGGGATGTTGTCCAAGGTGGGTTTAACCAACATTCGCATCCTATATGGGTGCGTGGATTGAAATAGCTTTATTTGCCGTCTCCATATCAAATGCAGCTTCGCATCCTATATGGGTGCGTGGATTGAAATGTGGAAATTGATAATCAACAGACTATAAACAAAAGCCGCCGTCACAGCTTTAGGAAAAGTAGTGACAGCGGCTTTCTTTTATTCTGATTATGAGCGGACATAAGATCCGAATTGATTATTTACTTTTTCAATAATCTCCTGATAAGAAGCATCCACTTCATCATCCTTTAACGTACGGCTCGGGTCCTGGTATAGAAGACGGTAAGCAACAGATTTTTTACCTTCTTCCATATGCTCTCCCTGATAGACATCAAATATAGATACCTCTTTTACCAATGGAGCTCCGATTTCCTTGATAACTGCCTGAACATCACCGGCAGGAATATCATTGTCCAGGATAAAAGCAATATCCCTGGTCACAGATGGATAGCGCGGAATATCTGTGAATGAAGGTGTCAGCTGATGAACTGCGAACACAGATTCCAGATCTATTTCAAAGACATATGTTTCCTTCACATCAAAATCTTTTGCAGTCAGTGGATGAACCTGGCCAACATAGCCAATGCCCTTTCCATTTAACCTGATTTCTGCACAGCGTCCCGGGTGCATATCTTCCATTTTTATTTGTACAAAGGTAACATTCAATTCTAAATGTGCAAACAAGCCTTCAACAATTCCTTTAGCTACATAAAAGTCAACCGGCTTCTTCTCCTGCTGCCATGGATGATTATGCCATAGACCGGTTAAGGCGCCGGCAACATGCAGGTTTTCAATTGGCTGATTTGTTATCTCCTCTTCACGGGAAATAAATACCTTACCAATTTCATAATAAGCTAAATCTGTTTGTGTCCTGGCTACATTATGCTGCAATACGCGAAGCATTTCCGGAATAAGACTTAACCGCAGATGACTGTGCTCTTCACTCATTGGCATTGCCAGCCCGACAGAGTAAGCAGGCTTTTCTTCAATATCCGGTGTTAAGAATCGCTTTGCATCCTTTTCGTTTGTTAAAGAGTAGGTTAATGTTTCCATTAGCCCGGCACTTGATAAATAATTTTTAATTTCCCGCTGTAATAGCTGGATATCAGTTAAACCGCCAGCCTGAACCCAGCCTTGAGGAATCGTATATGGTAAATGATCATAACCATAAATACGGATTACCTCTTCCAGAATATCTTCAAAAATAGAAATATCAAGACGGCGGGTCGGTACTTGAACAATAATTTCTTCTCCATTTTTACTGAATTCAAATTGTAAGCGTGACAAGACAGAGGCCACATCTTTTTCGTCCAATTCCATTCCTAATCGCTGATTTATTTTTGCTGTTGTAACTGTGACAGATTTCTCTGATTTATCCAGCTCATCTACTTCTACAACACCACCTGCAATTTTTCCATTTGCATATTTTTGAAGCAGGCTGCATGCACGTATTCCAGCACGTTTTACGCGATTTGGATCAACACCTTTTTCAAAGCGGGTGCTTGATTCACTGCGCAATCCTGTTTGCTTCACTGTATGGCGTACAGAAGCTGAATTAAAATACGCTGCTTCCAACAGGAGGTTCGTTGTTTCATCTGTTACCTCGGAATCAGCTCCTCCCATTACTCCAGCTAAAGCAACAGGCTCTTTTCCATTCGTGATAACAAGATTGTTTTCGTTTAATTGACGTTCCTGATCGTCTAAAGTAACCATTGTTTCATTTACTTTTCCTTGACGGATGACTACCTGCTTCGATCCAAATTGATCATAATCAAACGCATGGAGCGGCTGCCCGTATTCTAATAAAACAAAGTTAGTAATATCCACTACATTGTTAATTGGACGAATACCTGATGCCATTAAGTAGTTGCGCATCCATAATGGAGCCGGTTTTATTTCCACGTCTCTAATTATAAAAGCACCGTAATATGGATTATTTTCAATGGAATCAATTTTTACATCGATATAATCTTTTGCTTCTATAGATTCGTCAACAGTCAGATTTTCATCAGGCAGTTCCATTGGCTGATTTAAAATTGCTGCCACCTCGTATGCCACACCAAGCATACTTAATGCATCCGGCCGGTTTGCCAGTACATCCAAATCTAAAATGGCGTCATCCAGGTTCAATAATTCCTGTACAGGTACACCTACTTCTGCATCTTCAGGGAAAACAAAGATTCCTTCTGCGACATCAACAGGAATATATTTTTCATCTAACCCAAGCTCCTGCAGGGAACAAATCATTCCATTTGATTCTACACCACGCAGCTTCACTTTCTTGATTTTCATACCATTTGGAAGCTTTGCACCGGGCTTTGCAACAGCAACCTTCTGCCCCGATCCAACGTTTGGCGCACCACAGATGATTTGCAGAGACTCTTCTCCAACATCCACCTGACATAAGTTTAATTTATCTGCGTCTGGATGCTTTTCGCAGGATTTCACATATCCAACTACAATATTTTCACTTTTGGGAGCCAGATATTCAATCCCTTCTACTTCAATACCAGACCGTGTTATTTTTTCTGCTAATTCTTCTGGTGTTACATTATCTAAATTGACATAATTTCGTAACCAATTATAGGAAACAAGCATGTACTCTCCTCCTTCTTCTCTTACGCTTGATGATATTGTGATAGGAAACGGACATCATTGGTGTAGAAGTGACGAATATCATTTACACCATATTTCAGCATCGCAATACGTTCCTGTCCCATTCCAAATGCAAATCCGCTGTAAACTGTGGAATCATAACCGCTCATTTCCAATACACGCGGGTGAACCATTCCACCGCCTAAAATTTCAATCCAGCCAGTCTGTTTACAAACAGAGCATCCTTCTCCATTACACACCTTACAGGAAACATCCATTTCAACAGATGGTTCAGTAAACGGGAAGAAAGATGGACGCAAGCGAATTTTACGATCCTTCCCGAACATTTTTTTCGCGAATACATCTAATGTACCTTTTAAATCACTTAACGTAATATTTTTATCTACTACTAACCCCTCAATTTGTCTGAATTGGTGAGAGTGTGTTGCGTCATCTGTATCGCGGCGGTACACTTTGCCCGGGCAGATCATTTTTATCGGACGGTTTCCCCGATATGCTTCCATTGTCCGGGCCTGTACCGGTGATGTTTGTGTACGCAGAAGAAGTTCATTTGTAATAAAGAAAGTGTCCTGCATATCACGAGCCGGGTGATTTTTCGGTAAATTTAATTTTTCAAAATTATAATAATCTGTTTCAACCTCCGGGCCTTCTTTCACTTCATAGCCCATTCCGATAAACAAATCCTCTATTTCTTCCATAATGCTGGTTAATAAATGTCTGCCCCCAACATGGACTGGATTTCCCGGCAGTGTCACATCAATGGTTTCTGTTTCCAGCTGTTTATCCAAAGCTGCTCTTTCTAATTTTTCTGTTTTTGCATCTAACGCTTCTGTAATAGATGCTCGAACATTATTAGCAAGTTCACCAATAACTGGACGCTCTTCCTTAGATAATTTGCCCATACCACGAAGAACAGTGGTCAAAGAGCCTTTTTTACCTAAATATTTTACTTTCATCTCTTGTAAAGCCTGACTATCTTCCGCTTTTTCAACAGCTGCGAGGGCTTCTGATTCTATCGCCTGTAATTCTTCTTTCATCGTGCTAAATACCTCCTTTTAATGCTTTCCTTGTTTTCGATGGACTTTTTAAAAACATAAAAAAGCTCCGTCTCCAAAAAAGGGACGAAGCTATATGGTCGCGGTACCACCCTTGTTGACTGAACAAATGTATCCAATCCAACTCTTGCCTCATAACGGATGGCATCCGAATCACCTTTACATTCGATTATGGTCCAAGTGTCCGCTCCAGAGTGAAATGTAATCAACCTGAAATGATAAAGATGCTTCCAGTCAAGGCATCTTCTCCCTGAATCACTTCTACAGGCAGTTACTTGCTCTTTCATTGCGTTTTGTTGTTTGTTCTCAAGCTGTGAGAACAGATTAATTATATTACAGCTATTATAGAAAAATTATGTCTCCGTTGCAAGCCTAATTCTTTAAATGATACAATAAAACCCCTGCTGCAATGCTGACGTTTAATGATTCTGCCTTGCCAAGGATAGGAATCGTCACGCGTTCATCCGCTTTTTCTAACAAAGATTCCTTTACTCCTGCACCTTCATTACCAAAAATAATTGCTGTTTTTTGCGGTACTGGCAGCTTTTTATAGTTTTCCGCTTTTTCCAAGGCTGTAGCCCAAACAGTGTAATCTGATTGTTTCAATCGGACAGTCTCTGCTTCCAATTCTGCATGCAGAATTGGCAAATGGAAAATCGATCCTTGTGTTGCGCGGATTACTTTATCATTATACAAATCGACACAGCCCTCGCCCAGCACGATTCCATCAACCCCTGCAGCATCAGCAGTGCGTATAATCGTTCCTAAATTACCCGGATCCTGAATAGCATCCAGCAGAACTACTACCTCTCCGTTTACTGCGTTATCTTTCTTCATTTCGACCACAGCCATAATTCCCTGAGGCGAAGCAGTAAAGGAAAGCTCTTTAAATACTTGTTTAGTCACTTGGGTAACAGGAAGATTATCCGCAGTCTCCGGCACAGATACCTCCTCAGAAATAATAATTTCTTTTGTAATCCAATTACTTGATAATGCTTCTTCTATTAAATGTGATCCTTCAATTAGGAAAGTATTCGTCTGCTTACGATATTTTCTCTGATGTAATTTTTTTAACGTCTTTATTTTCTCATTCTTTACAGATGTAATCACTTTATTCATCCTATCCCATTTTAAATTCTAATTACATCATACATAAATTCACGACTAATGGTCAAACTACTTTTAATATCACAAATAAGGAGTGAATAGTGATGGATTTAAATATCCGTAAAGCAATTTATGCAAACATATCGAATAATGATCAAGAACAATTAGAAGCAACTATCGTCGATGCAATTAATAATGGAGAAGAAAAAATGCTCCCTGGTCTTGGAGTTCTTTTTGAACTGATTTGGAACCATTCCAATGAGGAAGAGAAAAAAGAGATGATATCTTCTTTAGAATCCGGGATTCAAAACGATTTATAATTTCTTAATATCCAGATATATTCTTTTTATTTTATAAAAGAAAAATAAAAAAATATGCTTTTGAGTACCTTCCTGCAGAACAAAAATACATGCTGCTTCCAAACAGAATCCGGCATGTATTTTTATTTTTGTAAAACAGCAAATTCTCCAGTCAAAAAATGCTCTGTTTTCTTGTCCCTCAGAAAATTCGACAAAATTAGCAAACTTTGAAACCTTTTTTTATTTTTTTCGTATTTCATTGTAGATAAAAGCTAGTATATTTTGTTCAGTAATCTGCTGCCAAGCTGTTTATTATTATCTTAAAAAGGGAACAGCAAATCAAGCTTAGCTGTAGGAAATAAAGACTAAGAAGGGTTTGACTACCGATTCCTTTAATGTTATAACGAATTGAGGCAGTTTTTCATATTATAAATTTTTGATTCTAATTCTCAGCTGGCGAATATAATTTATAGTATGAAAAAAAGGAATGGCAGCCTGGCAAAATTTACATATGCTAAGCTTTTACGTCCATTTTAAAATGTGCAAATTGCGCAAATATAGTTTTAAGAAAGGAGCATGTACTTTGGCTGAAAATGATAATGAACAACCAAAGAAGAAAGGTCTATCGAAAGGAATTATTGCTATTATTATTGCTGTAATCGTCCTGGCTGGCGGAGGTGCAGCGGCATTCTTCCTGACAGCATCTACACCAAAAGCAACATATTTCCAAGCTGAGAAAAATTCTATTGAACAACTTCAAACTTTTGTGGAAACACGATATGAGGATGAATTAAACTGGTACGAACAATCATTAGAGAACCCTGTTTCCCAAACAGTAAATCTTGGATTAAACTTGGAAGGGCTTGAAAATTCCTATTATGCCGATCCACAAATAATCGCTATGCTCTCTAATGCTGAGCTCTCAATAAACTCAGAGACAGATATGGAGAACAAACAGGCATACAGTGATTTATCCGTCAACGTTGGCGGTATGGACTTCAGCGGCATAGCCGGCTATGTTGAAGGTCCTGATGTATACGCCCAGCTTCCTTTCCTGGATGAAGTTCTTAAAATTTCTGATGAGGATATTGGAAGTGTATTAACTCAATTTGATCCTTATACTTTTACAGGCAATGAACGATTAGGTATTGAAGAGCTTGTATTTGATAATGAAGCTGTTTTATTAACAGAAGAAGAAGAAAAATACATTCAAGATGAATATCTCATGTTCATTTATGAGGAGCTTCCAGATGATTCCTTTGAGAGTGATAAAGAGGATGTGGAAGTAAACGGCGATTCTATCAATACTGAAAAAATCACGATGAACCTTTCAGAAGATGAACTGAAATCAGTTATCACTTCTGTACTGGAAAAAATGAAGGGCGACGACGAATTCAAAGAAATTTTAAAAGGTCAGTTCGAACAAACTGCTTATATGCCTCTTGAAGACCCGGCAGTAATTGAAGAGCAGCTTAATGAAGTAATGGCAGAATTCGACAATGCTATTGACCAGGGTATCGAACAGGTTGACAGCTTCCAATTCCCTGATGGACTTCAATCTACACTTTGGGTATCTGATAACAAAGTTGTACAGCGCGACTTTTCTATTAGTCTAGCACCTGAAGGCGAAGAACCAGTTACTATTAATTTGTCAGGTGGACAATTATTTAATGATGACCAAATTTATTTTGATCATACATTAACGATGAATGATGACTCCGAAGAAGTATCTATTGCGTTTAATGGTGATTTCCAAGGTACCGGAGATACTGTTACAGATAATGCAAATCTTAATTTTGCATTTGACGATGGCTATACCCCTGTTGAATTTGCTGCTGCTTATACTGGGGATGAAACGTTAGATGGTTCCACTCGTGATTTCGACCGTCAGCTGCAAGTCACTGTAGAAAATGAAACAGTTAATCTTGGCTGGACCGGCGATTCTACCTATGATGGTGACCAAATGAATTCAAATAATAATATTGCATTGGATTTCCCTGGTTATGTCGAAAATGTATCCATGGATTTAAATACAGAAGGTGCTGTTATTGATGCTGTAGAAGGTATCGATACATCGAATGTCGTTGATCTTGGTGCAATGTCCGCTGAAGAACTGCAAGAATACTTCCAAGGGGATTTCACCAATCAGCTTGATCAATGGTTAATGCAATTTGGATTCTAATCTAAGTATTATTGAATTAGAAAGAAAAGAGTGTGCATGATCATGATTTTTTTCAAACAAACTGGGCTTTTTATAAAAAATCATATACGGCAACTCAAGAGGAAGTGGTATTCACTTCCTCTTCTTTTCATATTTCCTCTTGCTTTAGCAGGACTTATGATGATGATTGTTGGCAGTTTTTTTACCCAGGATGAAAATGAAGCCATTCAATTAGGTTTAGTTGATTTAGATAATTCAACAGAGACGGAAATGATGGTTCAATTATTAGAACAATCCTCAGGTTTTATTGATTTTTTAGAAGTCAAAGAATTATCCGAGGAAGAAGCAATGAAACAGATTGAATTAAATAATTTAAGTACATATATCGCTTTCCCTAAAGGGTTTATTCAGGACCTGTATCAGGGATATTCTGTGGAGGTTCCCATTGTCGGGAACAGACAGCAGCAGCTGGAAAGCTACATGATTAATGAGACTCTGCAAAGTGTCGTGCGTCATATTCGTTCCTCACAGGCTAATATTCTGACAATGAATTATTATGCGAAACAATTTAATATGGATGATGATGCAAGAAATGACTTTGTTTTTGAACAATTTCAGGAATTTCTACTTTATACAGTCGGCAGAGACCAGGTTATCAGAGAACGGACTTTATCAAATCAGGCTAGCTCATCCCCTGTTTCCTATTTCAGTTTGGGAGCATGGTTTATTATCAGCAGTTTATGGCTATTTTCCCTATATTATTTTTTTACCAAAGAAAATCCGGCTTTAATCAGTCAGCGCATCCGATTATATGGGGCTACACAATTCAGACAGATACTCGCAAAAATAATTGTAACGCTGATAGTGTCCCTCATTTTGGCTTGTCTCTCATTTTTCTCTTTGCTTTATTTCTTAGATATTGAGCTTACGCAGGAAAATATATTTCGGACAATAACACTTATTTCAATCTATCAAGCTGGTTTCATTCTTTCTCTAGCTGTTTTTGAGGTGCTTATTTCATCGTTGAAATTACGGTTATTCGTTCAAATATTTTTTGTGTCTGTGTTAATTTTATTTAGCGGTGCTGTTATACCGACACTTTATCTGCCAATGGGAATTCAGGATTATCTCCCCTATTCTTATGCCTATAACAGTCTTTATTGGCTTCAGGAAATAATCCTGAACCAAAGACATTATGCCGAATATACTTCCAGTCTTCTTCTAATCGGGATTCTGATCTTCCTGTTACTGGGACTATTAAGCTGGAAGGAGCGCAGAAGCATATGATGGATATAATTACTACACGATGGCTGCATGCAAAAAAACATCTCCTATCCATTTTATTTTGGGCTGTCTTCCCTATTCTTTTCACTTGGATAATTATCTCCGGGACAGGGGCTATCCAGGATCAAAGCTCCATTCCAGTTGGAATTATTCTGGAAGAAGATTCTGATCTGGCAGTTCAATTAAAAGAAAAACTTGATTCATCTGATTTAATTCGTGTGATTGAGATGGAAAATGAAACAGAAGCCAGACAAATGGTTGCTACACATGAACTGGACAGCGCATTTATCATTAAAAAAGGATATAAAGCTGCAATTGATGCTGGACAACGGAACCGGTTAATTACAAGTTACCGGACAGATTTATCGATGGGGTATACACCTGTTGTTGAAATGATTGCTTCCTATGTTCAGGAGGATAGTGGAAAATCAAAAACAGCATACACCATTATGAATTTAGGAGAAACATTAAACAGCTCTTCCATACCAGGCTATGATGAAATAATTAATGAGATTTATTCTATTGAAGAAAGTGAAAACCTTATTTTCACTAATTTCACTCTCCTGGGAGAAGATACAGATGCAGATACAGGATTTTCTTTATTTCAAAATCCTTGGGGACTCTGGTCTATCGTTGCTCTATTGTCCACCTTCTTTTTATTTGATTGGCTGATAAAAGAAAGAAATGCGACCGTCCGTATCCGTTTTATATTTAATCGCTTATCTTTTCAGCAATATTTAGTATGCAATCTTCTTCTTTATAGTTTGGGGCTATTGCTGTTAGATATAATCACTTGGGGAGCTTTCCATGTTTTACATGATGAAGGGTTTAATATTACACAACTTGTATATATATTTAGTTTCCGTTTAACTATTTGTATCCTTGTCTTTTTAATAGGTTTACCCTTTAAAAAACTGCTTCCCTATTATATAACTGCCGTTCTAATTATTTTAGTAACCATCGTTATCAGTGGAATTATTTTACCGATGGACGGCGTTTACGAAAGCTATCCATGGGTTGCTGCCTTAAATCCATTAAGACAGATTGTTTATGAACAATGGTGGAGCGGCTGGACATTTATTGGGCCGATTTGTTTAATTGCTTGGTATGTGAAAGGAGGTTACAATAATGCAGCTGGAAATTAATAATGTGTCGAAATCATTCGGCAAAAAGAAAGTACTTGAAAATCTGTCTTTTGAAGTAAATTCCGGTGAAATTATCGGGTTAGTTGGAGAAAATGGAGCGGGTAAGTCCTCCCTGCTGCATATTTTAGCAACTATTTCAAAGGCAGATTCGGGCAGTATCCGCTTAGGAAAATGGATATATGGGAAAAATCGTAAACAGCTGCGCAGAATGGTTGGTTTCGTACCACAGGATATCGCTTTATGGGAAGACATGTCCGTGGAAGAAAATATGCTTTTTTTTGAAAAGCTTTCCTGGATAAATCGCTCGAAGATTGAATTAAAACAGCTTTGTGAGGATATGGAATTATTAAAATGGAAAGAGCCTGTCCACACATTATCTGGTGGAATGAAGCGAAAATTAAATATGGCAATCAGTTTAATCCATAATCCCGGCCTATTATTGCTGGATGAACCGACAGTCGGGATTGATTTACGATCCAAAAAAGAAATTGCCGAATATCTTAAGCAAACAGCTCAGGTTGACAATAAAATGATTATGTATACTTCACATGATATGGATGAAATTCAAAGTATATGCGATGCTGTCGTGTGTATTGGAAACGACCCCTTTTATGAAAATTTGCTGCGTGAAGCAAACATGAAAATTATCTCTATATAATATTGCCTAAAGGGCTGAAAACAGATAGAATATGAGTAATAGGAATTTTTAACAAATGGATTAAATACTTTATAAATACACAGGACAAAAAATTACTCTTCAGCTCATATACGGACGGTGAATATAAATGGAAATTAATACAAATCAACGGACTAACCCTTTTGAGGCTTTATCTATGACTCCTGCTGCCGGTGAAGTCACTGAAAATAGCGGCTTTGGCGCTAAGTCCTTTCAACAGCTGCTCTTAGAACGAATTCGTGAAGCAGAAGAACGGACAGCACAGGATTTTGGCTCTAATCTTAGCCAGTCCAGCTTTGCCCCACCATTGACTCAAGCGGCAGCAGCAATTCAAACCTCAGCAAAGCAGTCTGTTAATGGAATTGGATCAAATTATCAGGATATCATTCAACAAATGGCAAGTAAGTACAATATTAGTGAGAGTTTAATTCATGCTGTAATTAAGCAGGAATCTAATTTCAACCCTAATGCAACAAGTCCAGTCGGTGCCCAGGGTTTAATGCAGTTAATGCCGAAAACAGCAGCGGGCTTAGGAATTACAAATTCATATGATCCCCGGCAAAATATTGAGGGCGGAGCAAAGTATTTAAGCCAAATGCTGAAAAAATATAACGGAAATACGGAATTGGCATTGGCAGCTTATAATGCCGGTCCTGGAAATGTAGATAAATATCAGGGTATCCCGCCATTTAAAGAAACAACTGCCTATGTATCTAAAGTAATGAATACATACCGTTCATTAGCTTAGGTTCCTGTCAGCATACTTGATATAAAAAAGGATTCGTCTGTTTTTGACAACGAATCCTTTTTATTTATAATTTTTTATTCATATTCTTTCTCTATTACCTTATTGCTCCGAACGGTATCAATTTCTCTTACCTGACTTTCAATTTGTTCACGCTGTGACTCAAGAAATGGCGGCAACGATAATTTTTCTCCAAGCGTTTCATATGGCTCATCCTCCATAAATCCAGGACCGGCTGTTGCTAATTCAAATAATACCTGTGGTGCTACCGGAGTATATAACGAGCCGAAATAAAAGCGCTCGACAAATCCGGAAGTTTGAAGACCAAATTGTTCTATTCTCCGCTGCCATTTCTCTAAATCTTCGCGTTCATCTACACACAATGCTGCATGATGCACTGTACCATAGCCCTGTCTGGCCGGCGGTAATTCTTCATTATGCTCGACAATGATCCGGGCGCCATTTCCACCTTTATCTATTTCAAAAAGATGAAGTGATGCTTCACTGGAAACCTCATTGTACATAAATATTTTTTCTAATACCTGCTTGAAGAAATTAAAATCAGCAACACGTACGACTACTGGGCCCAGTCCAGTAATTCCATATTCTGATGGGATTGGGCCATCTTTCCATGGCTTGCCTGAGACCCTTCCGTTATTATTCTCATCCGAAACAAGCTGATACTTTTGATCATCAAAATCGGAGAAGGATAATGTTTTCACGTCGAATTGCTGTTCAATTTCTGTGTGTTTAATTCCAAGACGGTCAAAGCGTTTCTTCCAATATTCAAGTGCAGCATCACTTGGTACACGTAAGGATGTTTTATAGATTTCATTTGTTCCGTGAGAACCTTTAGGGATACCCGGGAAGTCAAAAAATGTCATATCTGTCCCGGCATTTCCCTCATCATCTGCAAAGAATAAATGATAGGTTTGTATGTCATCCTGATTAACTGTTTTCTTTACTAAACGCATACCGAGCACATATGTGAAAAATTCATAATTCTTTTCTGCACTGCTTGTTATTGCCGTAACGTGGTGCATGCCACGAATTGGATTCATTGAAAAAACTCCTTTTATATTTAATTAATAAATATTTAATTAAATATAATTTACCATGGTATTTGATTTCTGTCAAGAATACCCTTTTCTATAAAAAACCGTACATTTTAACAGTCTCAAAATGTACGGCATAAATCATTATTATTAAGCTTTAATAAGAGTATCTAAGGTTTTGCGATCCAATTTTTTAATCACAGCTGTTAATAATTTCACAGCATTCTCATAATCATCACGATGTAGAATTCCTGCATGTGAATGAATATAGCGGGTAGCTACTGTAACAGATAGAGATGGAACACCATTGCCAGTCAAATGAATAGAGCCTGAATCTGTACCGCCGCCAGCCATAGAAGTAAATTGGTAAGGGATATTATTCTCCTCTGCTGTCTCAACAACTAAATCACGCAGTCCCTTATGAGAAATCATAGAAGCATCATACAATACAATCTGAGGGCCTTCACCAAGCTTGCTGTCCGCATCTTGCTTAGCAATGCCCGGTGTATCTCCCGCAATACCGACATCTACACCAAATCCGATATCCGGCTGAATCAGATGAGAAGATGTTTTTGCTCCACGCAAGCCAACCTCCTCTTGTATTGTTCCTACACCATAAACAGTATTAGGATGTTCCTCATCTTTTAAAGCTTTCAATACATCGATTGCAATCGCTAAGCCAATACGATTATCCCAAGCTTTAGCCATAAGTAATTTTTCATTCTTTAATTGTGTAAATTCAAAATAAGGAACGACAGAATCTCCAGGCTTCACACCAAATGATTCTGCTTCTTCTTTACTTGTCGCGCCAATATCAATAAACATATCTTTTATTTCATAAGGTTTCTTTCTGGCTTCAGCACTCAATATATGCGGAGGCTTAGAGCCGATAACACCAGTCACATCTCCCTTTGAGCCCATAATCGTTACACGCTGCGCCAGCATAACCTGATTCCACCAGCCTCCAGCTGTCTGGAAATAGAGAAAACCGTTTTCATCAATGCGTGTCACCATCAGACCAATTTCATCTAAATGTCCCGCAATCATTATATTAGGTCCATTCTCGTCTCCTGTCTTTTTAGCAATTGAGCTGCCTAAATTATCTGTTGTCAGTTCATCTGCATAGGGCCTGATATAACTCTCAAACATTTCCCGTACTTCTTTTTCGTTCCCTGGTATTCCTTTTGCATCTGTTAAATCCTTTAGCATTGTCAATGTGTTATCTAGCTTTGTCATATTCATAATCTCTCCTTCATATAGTGAAACCTCATCCAGCCGGAGGTTACGATTTTCCCAGGTGGGATGATAATTTTATTAATTAGGCTTATACCGAGAGTTACTGCCCCTTGTATATCATACTCAAATATCCTTCGTATCTTTGAAGCGGAGTTTTACTGCCGGTTAAATGGAGAAAAGAGTTAATAGCCTTGATCCTGGCGCTGATAGTTAATTTGATTTTTCTCCCAATATGCTTTTTGAATATCGGAATCAGTAAATCCAAGCTGATTTCCTAATTGCAGACTCCAGCTAAATAATTGCTGATAATTTTCATTCAGCGGGTTATCCCGGTAAGCAATAGCTTTTCTATATACTTGGTAAAAACATTCTGATTCTGTCATGTTTTCTTCCGGCTTAATCTTTCCATCTGCCTGATAAATATACCCATTCTCAATTCCAATTGACATCAGGAAATGTAACACATCTACATATTCTTCTAAAATATCCTGTTGATTATTTCTTGCTTTTGTACTCCAGAATTTAAAGCATCGTGTTTCGTTTGCAAGCTCTCCAAGTTCAACAAGGAGGGCCAGATGCTTTTCATGAAATAAATTTACGCTGGACAAATCATGATTGTTTTCAATATATGTATCCAATTTCTTTTGCATTTCAAATAGCTGATTCCAATCCAATTTATCTCCTCCTTGTCTGCCATCTCTTCCATTTTATCACAGACTTTTTAGAAATGCTTTTTATATTGATTAATCTCTTTGAGTTCTATTCAGAATCCAAATCTGTCAAAATTATATTTAACCCTATTGAAAAGCTTTTTTCCAGCTCTTGAGGAAGCCCGAAAGCATCATCCATTTCTAATAGAGCAAAGCCATGCAGGTAACTTCTTAATGTCCGGATAAAATGTATGGTATCATCCTCTGACAAGGCATATTTTTGCAGTATTTTAGAAAATATTTCGATAATCTGCTCAGATAACTCTTTTGTTTCATCACTTTTCCATAACTTCACTTTTTGTACTAGTTGATATTGACCCGGCCATGTCTTTGCAAAATTTTTGTACTCCTGTGCAATTGCCCATAGAGCTTCCTTCTTTTCCAGTCCAATGCTTGTAACCACAAGTTTATCATACAAATTTCTCATACTTCTTTGCGCAGCGATGTCTAGTAAATCTTCTAAATTTGCTATATGATTATATAACGATGGTGGTTTAATGCCTAGCTGCATGGCTATATTTTTTATCGTAACTTCCTCGATTCCCTTCTGATCAAGCAGTTCCAGTGCTGCGTCAGTAATTAATTCTTTCGTTATTTTTTTTCTCATTTTCCAACCCCGGCTTCTGCTTTTCTTATTGCTTTTTTCATTTGTTCCTCCGGATTAACTAACATATCTCCGTGTCCCACTGCAAGTAATTTCGGATTAAGCTCCAATAATTTCACTGCGCTCTTCACAGCTGTTTCTTTATCCCATGTTGCAGCTTTCGGAAAAGGAAAGAGCCATTTTAATACTCCAGAAACAGCTATACCGCCTCTTGTTTGAAATGCATCTCCTGCAATAAGTGACTGGTGCTGCGCCTCAAAAAAAGTTACTGAACCCGGCGTATGTCCCGGAGTTGAAATGACTTCTAAAGTATCAATCTTATCTCCCTCCTCAAAAGTAAAATCAATCGGTATATCCCTTTTCGGAAATCCTCCCTTTATTGGTTTATCGGACTCATCTGCCTTCAGACGAAAATCTTTCTTTAACAAGCATCTGTCCCGTTTAGATATTCCTACTGACACATCAGGAAAAACCTTTTTAAAATAAGGTACTCCATTGACATGATCACCGTGTGCGTGGGTCAAAATTAATTTACTTAACTGCTTTCCCGTTTGATCTGTCATTTGTTTTATTTCATTGACAAATTTCCCGGTTCCCATGTCAATACAGATTAAATCCTTCTCCTGCTCAAGGACAAAACAATTAATTGGGAAAATACTCGGCAGAAATGTTATCTGATATAAATTATTATGTTGCTCTATTTTCAATTAAATCACCCTCTAACTAATATAATTAACATATTAACTAACACGATTAGTTTAGTCAACAAAAACTTTTTAATTCTAAATTTAACATGATTAATTTGTTTTGCCGTAAAAATATAAACTTTCTATATTTTTTATAATAAAATATTATTCTCTTGAAACTTTTTGTTTCTTCATTCGTATGTAGTGGTAACAGGACGTTTCTAAGGAGTAGATAATTATGGTCATCATTATCTTTCGGATATTATTAGTGATAGCAGTTGCATTGCTTATTTATACATGGATTCAATACTTAAAAAAACCTGAACGCAAGCTGCGCCTTTCTCAGGAAAATCAGGGGTTCTATTTATTAGATGAGCATAATAATAATCAGAAAAATTTTCAATTAACTTATAAAGGATGTCTTTTTATTGGTGAGAAATATTTAGGAACAACAGAAGACGCTTTTGAGGTGGTTGATATCCATATTACTGTTAAGAATCCATTAGAGCTTCGCGGATTAACCAGAGAGGATTTATACTTTTTAGAGCAGGAAATATTAATTCACTATCCGCATGCTTCTATCACCTGGAAGCATCCGATTAATGAACTTATTATAACGGAAATCACAAAAGAATAACCAGCTGCAACAGGACTGGTTATTCTTTACACAAATGGAGCTTCTTTATCCGTAAAACGATAGAAATAAGGCATCACACTAAAACAAATAAGCAGCATAAAAAGAACTATCGGGATCATAACTGTCCAGGAAACGCTCATTATATTCATAACAAATATAATAATCAGTATAACGGGATTGAAAAGCATCGTATTAAAACGGCTTTCTTTTGTCAGAAATTGCTTCTTATTACATACTGGACAGCGGGATTTCCACTGCAAAAAAAGCTCACGCAGTTTAAATTCGTGCTGACAATTCCAGCAGCAGGGAAGTTTCAATGTTTACACCACCTTCTCCATAGTTTTATATTTTATACTTTTATCGTAAAACACCCGGCTCTTTTATGCAAGAGCCGGGTGTTTTACATGTATTATGTTTTTGATAATTCCCGATGCTTCACGCGTGTAGAAGATGCTGCAAAAAACTCCTGCCATTGAATAATAATTTCTTTTCTCCTTAAAAAATATAAGGATGGGAGTAAGGCAATAATGAAAATAGCGATATATACTGGAGAAAGTTTGGAAATCCAACCACCGATACTTGTGTAGACAATTGCCAGAGGAATGTTCGATATAAAAGAAGATTTTGCATATCCTTTAAAAGTCTTGTTCGTTTCAATCAAACATAATGATAGTAAGTGAAAATGAATAAATGGGACGAGTCTTAATAAAGTAACCTGTGCTGTAGTCATTTCTCTATTTTTACCAAGTAACCGCTGCTTCAAAATAATTAGCTTTTCGATTGATTTCGGCATCCAACCTGCCATTACATAAAAAAACAAACTTGCCATTGTTATCCCAATAATAGAATAGGCACTTCCTGCAACTGGACCAAATAAGATGCCGCCAGAAATACAAATAAATACAACTGGTAAGAATAACATTGGCCTGATGAGATGTAGAATAATAAATAGCAGCGGGGAAAGCACGCCGCCCATCTCAATAATTACCAGCAAATAATTCCCAACGTATTCCATGGCTACCCCTCCTCTTGAGGAAGCTGGTATTATATTTATATCTATATATATGTTTCAAGACGAGCAGTCTATGATAAAAGAATCCAGCCTGTTTCTATTCTTAAAAAAGATTAGACAGAAATTGAAGAATCTCTTTAGAAAAGAAAACCAGGCCAACGAAACTGATTACATTAACCCCAATAAAAATAGGAATCCCGATTGTAAAGCTTTTATGCTTTGTTTTATGCCGGAATATTTGCATACCAATAAAAAGACCAATACTTCCTCCTAAAACTGCCAATAGCCAAAAAGTACGTTCCGGAATACGAAATGCCTTCTGCTTTGCCTTCTGTTTATCTTTAAACATGAAATAAAATCCAATTAAATTAGCAACGAGCAAATAAATAAGTAATGATGATAGATTTTCCATTTTTCCCTCCTGGATAAACAAATAAGTAACACTCCTTTATCATAAATAATAAGGAAGTTTGTCGCAACGCTGAACCACTTTAACTCTAGATATAAAAAAAGACCGCTCCTCAATTGGATGCGATCTAATTACTTATATTATTTTAAAGCTTCTTTTGCCTGAGATGCTAATTGAGCAAATGCTTGTTCATCATTAATAGCTAAATCAGAAAGCATTTTACGATTAATATCAATACCGGCAAGCTTCAAACCATGCATTAATTTGCTGTAAGAAATATCGTTCAAACGTGCAGCAGCATTAATACGGGAAATCCAAAGTTTACGGAAATCACGTTTTTTCTGTCTGCGGTCACGATAAGCATATTGACCTGATTTGATAACCTGCTGTTTTGCTGTTTTAAATAAAGTTCTTTTCGAACCGTAGTAACCTTTTGCTAATTTTAAGACGCGTTTACGACGACGACGCGTAACTGTTCCACCTTTAACTCGTGGCATAAGAAATCCCTCCTGATTCAATTACATATCTGAATTTATTATTTTGGTAACATTGCTTTAATACGTTTGTAGTCTCCAGAAGAAACAAGAGTTCCTTTACGTAACTTACGTTTTTGCTTCTGAGATTTGTTTGCAAACATATGGCTAGTGTATGCGTGAGATCTTTTTACTTTTCCAGATCCAGTTTTTTTGAAGCGTTTTGCTGAACCTTTATGAGTTTTCATTTTAGGCATAATTTTTTCCTCCTAGTTCGTTGCGATAAAAGCTTATTTTTTTTCATTTACTGGAGCGACCATCATAAACATATTACGGCCTTCCATTTTAGGTTTTGTTTCTACTGTACCAAGATCTTTCACTTCTTCAGCAAAACGGTCCAGTACTTCTTTCCCAAGTTCTTTGTGGGTGATTGCACGACCACGGAAACGAACCGCAGCTTTTACTTTATCCCCTTTTTCCAAGAACTTACGTGCATTTTTAAGCTTCGTTTCAAAGTCATGGTCACCAATTCCAGGTGTAAAACGTACTTCCTTGACATTGATTACCTTTTGTTTTTTACGAGCTTCCTTGTCTTTCTTCTGCTGCTCAAAACGATACTTCCCGTAATCCATAATACGACATACCGGCGGTTTTGCGTTTGGAGCAACTAATACTAAATCAAGGTTTCGTTTCCCGGCAATCTCTAATGCTTCATTACGAGTTTTTACTCCAAGCTGATCCCCATTTGAATCAATGAGACGAACTTCTCTTGCACGAATTTTTTCGTTAACATTCATATCCTTGCTAATAGCCAGCCACCTCCGAAAATTTTGTTACTGATCTATCTGGACAAGTCAAATCATTTCATTCCATAAAAAAAGTGTCGGTACACATACGCACCCACACATCTCCTCATTCGTAAACATGAATCGTGATGAACCCGTTAACTGCCTATACAGGCGTCAATCAGGTGAGAAGCGGGTGCTTCTACTTGTCTTTAGATCATATCATTAACTTTTATAATATAGCATTTTATCGTTTTATTGTCAAGGACTTGTATCCTTTGTTTTAAACAACTATTGAATCATAGCATGATTATTGAAGAGTGTCAATGTATTTTTTAAAATAGACAGCCATTACTTTGATGCAGTTAGCCGTCAGACACCAAAAAGGCTATTCTCACATAACACATGAAAATAGCCTCCTTTTTAGTCATAAACAATGCTTATTTCTTCTGATCAATTTCTGCTTTGATAAAGTCAACGAATTGATCAAACGGGAGTGTTTCTGTATTTTGCTCACCGTAACGGCGATAGTTAACACTGTTTGCTTCCGTTTCCTTATCCCCTAATACAAGAGCAAATGGAATTTTTTGTGTCTGCGCTTCACGTATTTTATACCCTAATTTTTCATCACGGCTGTCTAATTCTACGCGGATACCTTTCTGGCGTAATTTTTCTTCTATCTCTTTCGAATAATCAAGGTGCGCCTGCAGAGATACAGGGATAATTTTTGCCTGTACCGGAGCGAGCCATGTTGGGAAAGCTCCTTTGTATTCTTCAATAAGAAATGCAACAAAACGCTCCATGGTAGACACAACACCACGGTGAATAACAACAGGACGATGCTCTTTTCCATCCTCGCCAATATAAGTTAAATCAAAGCGTTCCGGTAAGTGGAAATCTAATTGTACAGTAGATAATGTTTCATCTTTTCCTAATGCTGTTTTCACTTGAACATCCAGCTTCGGACCATAGAAGGCAGCTTCTCCTTCTGCTTCTACATATTCTAATTTCATATCCTCCATTGTTTCTTTCAGCATCGCCTGCGCTTTGTCCCACATAGCATCATTATCAACATATTTCTCTTTATCCTCTGGATCACGATAAGAGAGACGGAAATAGTAGTCTTCAATCCCAAAGTCTTTATATACTTTTTGAACAAGCTCTACAACACGAATAAATTCTTCTTTTAACTGATCGGGACGGGCAAAAATATGCGCGTCATTCAAAGTCATTGCACGAACACGCTGCAGACCTGCAAGCGCCCCACTCATTTCATGACGATGCATGGTACCAAGCTCAGCAATACGTACTGGCAGGTTACGATAGCTCCATAATTGATTTTTGAAAACCATCATATGATGTGGACAGTTCATTGGACGCAGCACAAGCTCTTCATTATCCATTTCCATTGGCGGGAACATATCCTCCTGGTAATGATCCCAGTGGCCGCTTGTTTTGTAGAGCTCCACATTACCGAGTACAGGAGTGTATACATGGTCATAGCCTAATCGTTCTTCCAGATCAACTATATAACGTTCAATATTACGACGGATAGTCGCCCCTTTTGGAAGCCATAGCGGCAGCCCCTGACCAACTTTCTGCGATACAGTAAAGAGGCCCAGCTCTTTACCAAGCTTACGATGGTCTCGTTCTTTACGCTCTTCCAGAATGCGCAGATACTCATCTAATTGTGATTTTTTTTCAAATTCTGTTCCGTAAATACGCTGCAGCTGCTTATTATTACTGTCTCCACGCCAATATGCACCAGAAATACTTAATAATTTAAATGCTTTAATTTTACTTGTTGAAGGAACATGCACACCCCGGCATAAATCAAAGAATTCCCCCTGCTCATAAATTGTTACAGTTTCATCTTCAGGGATCGCATCAAGCAGCTCTAATTTTAATTCATCGCCAATTTCTGCAAACCGTGCTTTTGCTTCATCGCGGGATACTTCCACACGTTTTATTTCTAAGTTTTCATCTACAATTCTTTTCATTTCTTTTTCTATTTTAGGAAGATCCTCCGGTGTTAATGAATGCTCCATATCAATGTCATAATAGAAGCCTTCTTCAATAACAGGACCGACACCTAATTGGACATTGGAATATAATCGTTTCACAGCCTGTGCCAGTAAATGTGCTGTAGAGTGACGAGCAATTTCCAGGCCTTCCTGATCACGATAAGTAACGATTTCAATCTTACCGCCTTTAGGAAGCTCTCTGCGTAAGTCCAAAGCCTCTCCATCTAATCTAATAGCAAGTGCCTGTTTTTTTAAACCTGGAGAAATCGAAGCTGCTATATCTTCCCCTGTAGTTCCTACAGGGAATTGCTTCTCCGCTCCGTCTGGAAAAATAATTGTTAAATCAGCCATTTTCATCGAACTCCTTTATCAAATATAAAAACGCTCCATCCCTTTGCGTTATGCAAAGGGACGAGCGTTTAATATCGTGGTTCCACCCTAATTCCTGAAGATAAAAAATCCTTTTATCCCCAGCTTCATTGATCTTTAACGCAGATAAAACGTTACTGCCTACTACAAATTATTTCAGCAGCAATGCTCCAAGGGGGTAATTATTTCTTTACGAAAGGAAGCTTGCAGCCAAAGGACTTCCCTCTCTGAATACGTAAGCTGAAAATAATCATGTCCTCATCTCAGCAGTTTCATTTTCAAACTCTATACGTATTATATTCCTTCCAGGATTGAAAAGCAAGTCCAATTGTTTAATCTAAACGAGAAAGAATCGATACCCCTTTCCTTTCAAATTCTACCCTTTCCTGAAAAATATTTGTTATTGTCATTATTTTCGGATCTGCTGGATTATCTCCATATACTTTTATTCTGGCCGGTGACATTGCAATAAGCGGACTTAAATTAAATTCATTTTCATGTAAACCTAATGCATATAAGGGGGCTTGATACATCCAAAAACGCAGCATATCTTTAGAAATTACTTCCCCTTTTTCATTGTAAAAAATAAAATTTTCTCCCTGCTCTATATGAATTAAATCAACACAAGGATCTTTTTTCTCAATATAATGACGTAACATATCAATAAATGTCTGATGATCCTCTTCCCTCTTAAATTCTTCAATAGCCTTCCCGACACATTCTTGAATAAAGTCTAAAAAATGAGCCAGCCGAAAATGCAATATCGCACTAAAATGAATACTCGTATGTTCCTTTAAATGCAAAAAAAAGATATACTGCAAAAGCTTTGTTGTATCTACCTGCTCACGTAAAAACTGATTATCAGAATCTGAGTCAAATAAAATCCACATAGAAAAATCATAAATACGATTAATTTCATCAGGATCTGAAAAGTAATAATTATTTGTGATTTTTCGAATGATGATATCAGAAAGATGCTCTTCTATAAAAACATTTGCCATCGCAGAGCTTATCACGTTAATTAAATCTATCCCTGCTAAATCACCTTCCAGACATAATTTATTACCCCATCTGGTATTTGCTTGTTGATGTACTCTGATCTTTTTTCTATATGGATTTAACTGATTACGAAAAGCCGCTACTTCCTTATCTGATTCAAAATACACTTCCAACAATACATATCACCCTCATCCACTTACAAACTGTTACATTATATGGACAAGTTCAGATAAAAATGCTCAAACTAGTCAGACTAGCAGATTTGCTTGATGTAGTATAAGAGGGTGTTCAAAAAGTGATATATAAGTTAATTCTTGCTCGTAATATTTGCTAAAACTAGATTCGATCCATTCGTATGAATCTCACGAATGGATCAAGAGCATATACTAGCACTTAGGGACTTTTGAACAGCCTCTATAAAAAAATCTGCAAAAAGATACTTGTTATGCCTATTTAAAAAAACATTTAAAAAGTTTCACCTGATGATAAACATATGAATAGAAAAGAGGATTTCCATCAGCGGAAATCCTCTTTTCTATTCGTCTCTTCTGTTTTCACCAGACATTTTCACCACTGTACTTACCTGCTTAATACGCTCAATAATCCGCCCGGCTTTGACTTCTTCCACACCATTTCTTGTACTTGCAAGTTCCTTCTCCAGTTGATTTAAATCAAAGTTGGAAGAGAAAAAAACAGGTAAGCCTTCCATCATACGATATTGCAGGACAGAGCCTAATACTTCATCCCGGAACCAGGCTGATTGTAATTCCGCCCCAATATCATCCAGCATTAAAACATCTGCTTTCTTAAAGAAATCTATCTTTTCATTAAAAGAATCATCTTTAAAAGAACCCTTTATTTCCCGGACAAACTCCGGCATATAAATAAGTGTAGTTGAGTAATTTCTCTTTTTCAGTTCATTCGCTATAGCACCTAATAGATATGTTTTACCAATTCCAAACGAGCCATGAAGATATAAACCTTTTTTAGGCAAGCTTGTTTTAGCTTCCTCTAAAAAATTGATAATTTCACCAATTGCTGAAATCCTCGACTTATCCTGAATAACTTCTGACATTTTCGCTTCCAAAATCTCTTTTGGCATATAAAGACTTTGAAATAACCTCTGCTGCGCCTGCTGTTCTTCAGCCTGAATACGTGAATGACATTTTTCATAACTGAGTCTAATTTCATTCTTATCCATACTTAATATCGGAGAGTACCCTTGAACCATGTTTTGACATTCTCCAAAAGAAGCACAGCGATCACATTGCTTGGATTGTGTCTTATATTCATATAGCCGCATTAAGTTCTTTTCAATATCGTGGTCAGTCAGTTCATGGTGTTCATGTAAAAATGATTGAATAGAGGGATCACTCAGAATTTCTTTTTTTATTCTAGTATAATTGGATTTGAAATTCTCATTCGTATCCATCCATGCTTTTAATTCTGATTGTATAGGCTTCATCAAGCATCCCTCCTTTTCAGCTTTCATTTAAATATTTTTGCAGCTTAGCTTCAATTTCCTGCTGCTCTTTTTCGCTTAAGCCTGTATTCACCGGCTGTTTCTTCTTCCGGTTGTTAAACCAATCCGGAACAACCTCTTTCTTATAGCTATTATTGTAATTATAATTATTATTTTTTCTTGGTTTATTTTTAGCAGACTTATATTTTTCCTGTTCTTGTTTAGCAAAGCTCATTGCTTCTTTGGCAGACTTCAGTCCAACTCTGGACCAGTGGCCGGCAATAGTTTCCATATAAGCTTTGGACAGCTTCATATTTGATTGCAGCAGGACATAATGAATTAAAACATTCATGACAGGAGCTGGCAATCCCTGCCTGGTCATAACCTCGCGGACAACCTTGATATCCTGCTCAGATGCATGATTCCCATCTGATAGATCTTCTAATAATTGCTTTGGAGAAATTGTCTCCAGCTCTTGAATAAGCTGTTCTTCCTTTGTTTCAGGCTTCTTCATTATAGCCTCTGTATTCGCCGTTATCTTTTCTTTTAAACGGATAGACTGCCCGTTGTTACGGGAAATAAACATGTCGTGGCATGCTGATTTAAACTCTTCCTGATTCAATTTATTATCTTCATCAAGAGCCCACAGCAGTGCTTTCTCTATATCAACACTTTCTATGTCATACAATACCTTCATTTGATGAATAAGCTTTTTATTCGCAGAATTTAGGATTCTTTCAGCTGGAATAAACCGCTGCTTGAGCGTTTGTTCTATCCAGGAAAAATCCATTGAATCCTTTTCAGTGCACTGCCTCTTTGTTTTTACATTCTCAGCAACAGGCAAAGATGGTGTTATTGTATCAAACACTTCATTAAAATCAGCTGTTACCTCTTCGCCATATAGATGGCTATCCTTTACATAACGCGAATAAAGCTCATTATATTTTAGTTCTCCTATATGATGCAGCAGCAGCTGAGACAGCATTGCTTCCCTGAAAAATTGATTCGGAGAGTATGGGCACTGCACATTATACGTATAATAATCTCTGCCGTCCTCTGTTCTTTTATAAGTTTTTAATAACCCGATGGCTTCCAGCTTTATACGTGCACGGTAGATATCATCCAGTGTCAAATTTAAATATGTCATTAATGTATGGTGTGTCTGCACCTTTTGCACATGACCCACCTCATAAAACAAAGTATAGTATAAAGAAATTGCCTGGATACCGATTAACGGCTGATACAGATGTGTCAAAGAAGCATTAAAATCAAGTGGAGGCTGTTTGTCCATAACAACATTATATCCATCAATAGGAAGGATTTTTCCAATTACATTCATGATAACCCATCCTTTTTTGAAAAGTAAAAATGTATAAGAGTCTGCAATGTCTCTCGTGCGGCGAGTAACCGCAGTCCCAAATTTTGTCCGGCAGGGCCCTCAATCAAAAATGTTTTCGACTGGACGAGTAATCGCAGTCCCGGCCACATAATTTCATTTTTATTCTTCATGTGCTTGTTTATCCGTTTTAATAATTTCTTTCAGCTCGTCTAAGAAAACGGAGATATCCTTAAATTGACGATATACAGATGCGAATCTGACATAAGAGACCTCATCAACTTCTGCAAGTCTCTCCATCACCATCTCACCTACTGTATGACTGGAAACCTCAGAATTTCCTGTGTTTCGCAAACTTTTTTCTACTTCCAATGCAATGTTTTCTATCGTATCTATAGCTACAGGCCGCTTCTCACATGCTCTGATAATGCCTCTTGTCAGCTTTTCTCTCGAGAATTCCTGACGCATGCCATCTTTTTTCACAACAATGAGTGGTACTTCTTCAATCCGTTCAAAAGTGGTAAAACGAAATCCGCACTTCTCGCATTCCCGGCGTCTACGTATTGCTGCTCCCTCTTCTATCGGTCGAGAATCCAGTACTTTAGTATTTTTGTTATTACAGTTGGAACAACGCATTTCGTTCACTCCTTCTCAAATTACATTTCTATCTCCGGCAGCTGTTCATTTACATGCTGATATACTCTTCTTATTATTTTATTGCTATGGCCAAAATCAATATGGACAGGTGTTTCTGTCGTTACAGAAAAATCGAGTGCTGTATAGTATGGCCGAACCATAACAACTGTAGCGATAACTAAAACTTTTTTACCGCGTTTGCTGGTTGCTCCAATCTCTCCATGCTGATCGGAGCGTGCATGAATTGAAAAATCCGGACTCGAATTAAAATAATCCTCTACAGTTTGAATAACTGTATTCTTACTCGCTTTATAATACCTGGTTTTTAAAGACTTATCTATATGATTATCACTGGTTTCTGAATGATTATTAAAAAAACGTTTAATTTTATAACCCATCGACATATACATACACATCCTATATTTTCACTAGTAAGAGAGTGTTCAAAAAGTCCGGTGAAAAATAACCCTTCAGTATTCGTAAGCCTATGAAATCAGCTGTCAGGTTCTATTTATCTGCTTTATAAAGCGCACACTTCTTGAACATATGAATATAATAATTACGTGTGTACTATTTTAACATGATTTAAACATTTAAACTACTTTCCTAAAACGAAGAAGCATTCAGGTTAAACATAAAGCAAAATTTATTGAAATCATCCAAAAACAAGTAAAATTTTTCGGAGCTTCAATAAGATCATTTTTCGGTAATTGGTTGTAGTATTATTTTCACAAAACAATAGCAAAGACCTACTACATATTAATGATAAACGACCGATATACTAAATAAGAAAGTAATTATATCATTTTTAAAGAAGAAGGAGTATGT
Source organism: Oceanobacillus sp. FSL W8-0428 (assembly GCF_038004405.1). Lineage (NCBI taxonomy): Bacteria > Bacillati > Bacillota > Bacilli > Caryophanales > Bacillaceae > Oceanobacillus > Oceanobacillus sp. FSL W8-0428. The sequence goes on along the minus strand of NZ_JBBORB010000001.1, from coordinate 3,599,330 downwards.
TTAATGAGTGTAGGAAAGAAGTTAAATTTATCTTTTATTGTGTTAATTGTTTTATTAGCTGTTTCTGTAGGCAGCAGTATGATGAATTTGAAAAATATTAAAAGCGAAGTAGAAGAAGCAATGGATTACCGCCTGGAACAGCTTTTCTTAATTGAAAACATCCGCTACGATGTCGCCATGCAGGCGCTCCATATCCGTTCGTTGATTTTAGAACCGGAGGAAGACATGCATAGAGAAAATCTTCTGACTGTTGCCGGGGAGCTGGATGAAAATTTAAACGAACTGGAAGGGTATTTAGCTTCAGAAGAAATGAGAATGTATTGGGAACAGGCCAGCATCCCAAATGATGAATTCAACGAAGTAATGCCTGATATAATAGCTGCTGTTCAAAATGACAATATAGAACAGGCAACAGAAATTGTCAATACAACTGTTCAAGATGTCAATGAAGGAATGTTTGAAGCGGCACAAGCAATGAAAACTATCAAGTAGGACAAATGGATAATATCGAAAGAGAAATAGATTCTGCGATTGGTATCGCACAGGTTGTTTCAATCATTGTTTTAGGGGCAAGTATACTAATTGGAATTGGTTTAATGTTCTATGTTCGCCGTTCTATAACAGCTCCATTATTAAGTGTTATGGATATTGCAAAGAAAATTGGCGATGGTGATTTATCTGCTGAAGATATTGCTGTTAAATCGAAAGATGAACTAGGTCAATTGGCTGTTATTTTCAATGCTTCTAAAAATAATTCACGTGACTTAATTGTTCGTATCCAACAAAATGCGGAACAGTTAGGCGCATCATCTGAAGAGCTCTCTGCAAGTGCTGAAGAAGCATCTGCTACAACAGAAGAAGTGACAAAGCAGGCTGCCGATACAGCTGAAACCTCTCAAACAGCAGCATATGCAGCGAATGAAAGCTCCATTGCGATGGGAGAAACTGCACAAGGTGTACAGCGGATTGCTGAAGCCGCACAATCGCTTCATTCTTCTTCCAGTGAAACAAGTGAATCTGCTCAAAACGGGACGAAGATTATCGGTGATGCTCAGCAGCAGATGAACAATATTAATGAGTCGGCATCTTCAGTAAATGAACTTGTGATAAAATTGGCAAAACAAACAGAAGAAATTGAAAATATTACCAAGGTTATTACTGATATCACAGATCAAACAAATTTGTTAGCATTAAACGCAGCAATTGAAGCAGCTCGTGCAGGGGAGCAGGGAAAAGGATTTTCAGTAGTGGCAGATGAAGTACGTAAACTGGCAGAGGAGTCAAAAAAATCAGCTGGTTCTATCAGCATGTTAACTAAAGAAATTAAAAATGACACAGAAAATGTTGAAAAAGCTATGCAAAGTGCCCTGCCTGCTGTTCAAAAAGGAGTAGAGGTTATTACTGAAGCTGGCTCATCGTTTGAATCTATTGTAGAAGCTATTCGAGGTATGACAAATGAAATTCAGGAAATCTCAGCGACCTCACAGGAGCTTTCAGCAAGTGCAGAACAAGTGGCAGCATCGGTTACAGAGATTTCAACAGGCTCTCAAGTCATGTCCGGAAATATTGATACTATTGCAGCGTCGATGGAGGAGCAGACTGCAACAATGAATGAAGTAGCTCATGTCGCTACATCCTTAAGCGAAACTGCTCAAGAACTTCAGGATGAAGCAGGTAAATTTAAAGTTTAATAACAGAAAAAGAAATCCGCACGAAGTTTTTCACGCGGATTTCTTCCTGTTCTTATGATGTTAAACGTACCTTCTGTTCTAATTTATAGCCTACATAGCTGGTTAAGTCAACAACTCGTTTTGAGTAACCCCATTCGTTATCATACCAGGCAATAATTTTTAATTTATTATTATCCATTACTATCGTTGACAGGCCATCAATTGTTGCAGAATAAGTACTTGTTGTATAGTCAACAGAAACTAAAGGTTCATCAGAATATTGAATGACTCCATGCATATTTCCTTCTGCAGCCTGTTTAAATATTGCGTTAACCTCTTCTGCAGTGACATCTTCTTCAATATCAATCACTAAATCAACTAAGGACACATTAGGAGTCGGCACGCGTAATGCCATCCCGTGTAATTTACCTTTAAGCTTAGGCATCACTTCTGCAAGTGCTTTAGCAGCGCCGGTCGTCGTTGGAATTATAGATTGCGTACAGCTCCTTGCCCGACGTAAATCTTTATGCGGGTTATCAATATTCTTTTGATCATTTGTAAAAGCATGGACTGTTGTCATCAGGCCATTCTTTATTGTAAAGTGATCATCAATAACCTTTACCACCGGGGCCAGACAATTTGTAGTACAGGACGCATTGGAAATAACATCATCCAGCTCCGGGTTATAATCACTTTCATTTACTCCGATTACAATTGTCTTATCAACCTCTTTTCCAGGCGCAGTTATAATCACTTTTTTTGCTCCCGCCTGCAAATGAAGACCCGCTGTCTCTTTCGTTTTAAACTTACCTGTTGCTTCAATAACAACATCAATACCAAGATCCTTCCAAGGGAGTTCTTCAGGATTTCTGGAATTTACTAAAAGAACTTCTTTGCGGTTAACAATCAGTTTATTCGGCAACGCTTTCACTTCTCCCTTAAAAGGGCCGTGAACACTATCATATTTAATTAGATGAGCAAGTGTTTCTGATGGATAACTTGCATTAATGGCAACAACTTCTAATTGTTCCTCCTCCATCGCCTGACGAAAAACCATTCTACCAATTCGGCCAAAACCTGTTATTGCAATACGCGTTTTCTCCATAAGCACTTCTTTCCTCCTGATTATGTTATACTTTTTATCTTTTGTTACAATTAGTATAACATATATAAGGTAAAGTGTGTCATTAAATATAAAAATGTTTCTTATCATTATTTGGAGTATCTGCATTTAAAATTTAGATAATAAAGAAAAGCACTATCTTCACTTTATAATAAGCTTAGATGGTGCCTGTACTGTGTTTAACTATTCAATTATGTTCCATTTTCTTAATAAATCCAACAGCTGATTTTTACTTTCCTCTATAGTATGATTATTATCAATTAGTTCGTCAGCAAGCTTTGCCTTCTCTTCTAAAGGCATTTGTGAACCGATCCGGTCCATTGCTTCCTGTTCAGTAAGCTGATTCCTTTCCAACAAACGCTTGCGCTGTGTTTCTGCATCTACAAATACAACTAAAATTTGATCTGCCAGGGAAGTTAACTTACTTTCGAACAACAAAGGAATGTCCAATACAACGCACTTTTCCCCTTGCTCAATATAATCTTCTTTTTTCTTTAACATCTGTTTACGGACTGCCGGATGAACAATTTGATTTAACTGTTTTCTTTTGTCTTCGTTTGAAAAAATAATAGAGCCCAGCTTCGGCCGATTAATCGAGCCGTCCGGATTTAATATTTCTTTACCAAATACCTCTACCACACGCTTATATGGCTCTTCCCCCGGCTCCACTACCTCCCTGGCTATTACATCAGCATCAATTACCGGAATATCTAACTCAGCAAACATTTTTGCTACTGTGCTTTTTCCGCTGGCGATTCCTCCAGTCAATCCAATCACTAAACTCATAAATCATTCACCTTTTTGCGGCTGGCACTTAGGACATACATGTGTCCCCCGGCCGCCAACCTTCATTTTTATAATTTCTTCACCGCATGTTTTACATGGTTTTTTATCTTGACCATAAACATACAAAACCTGCTGAAACATTCCCATATTTCCTTGGCTGTCCACATAGCTGCGGATGGTTGTACCGCCAGCCTTTACAGCCTCCTGTAGTGTTTCAATTGCAGCAGAACGAATCGCATCTGCTTCTTTTTTAGTCAGTTCATTGCATTTTGTTAAAGGATGAACTCCGGAACGGAATAAGGTCTCGTCAACATAAATGTTACCAAGTCCCGTCACAAGATTTTGATCTAGAAGTGCTGTTTTGATAAATCTAGATGATTTTTTTAGCTGCTGATAAAAATACTCAGCAGTAAATGCTTCCTCAAATGGTTCTGGTCCCAAAGCCATTAAAGGTGCTTGTGTAAATTCACTTCCCTTGGTTAACAGGTGCATGGTTCCAAACTTGCGGACATCGTTATAACGCAGTGTTTCGCCACCTTTTAAATAGAAAATCACATGCGTATGTTTTTCTATCTCCCCAGCTTGTGCATGCAATCGATATTTCCCTTCCATTCTTAAATGAGACACGAGCACATAATCATCTAAATAAAAGAGCAAAAATTTCCCTTTTCTCTTTATTTCCTGGAAGGTTTGGCCTTCCAGCAGGTGCTTAAATATCTCTGCATCATCCGGCTGCTTTATAATATTTGCCCAAAGCACGTCTACATTTTCTATTGTTTTGCCCTGGACAAGTAATTTCAACGTCTCTTTAATTGTTTCTACCTCTGGTAATTCCGGCATTTTTTCTTCCCCTTACTTCGCGTCAAACCAGCTTTCACCATAAGAATAATCCACTTTTAATGGCACAGAAATCTCTACGGTCCTCTCCATCATTTCTGGAACGATCTCTTTTAAGATTTCAATTTCATCCTCTGGCGCCTCTAAAATCAATTCATCATGAACTTGTAATAAAAGCTTGGCCTGCAGTTTTTCTTGTTTAATTCGATGGTCTAAATCGATCATTGCTTTTTTTATAATATCGGCAGCACTACCCTGAATTGGCGTGTTCATTGCTGTTCTTTCCGCGAAACTGCGTACATTAAAGTTTCGGCTGGTAATATCAGGTAGATAACGGCGGCGATTCATCAGAGTCGTTACATACCCCTTTTGTTTTGCTTCTACAACAATGTCATCCATATATTCTTTTACACTTGGATAACTGTTAAAATAACGTTCAATGAATTGCTTGGCTTCTTTTCGCGTAATACCTAAGTTTTGTGATAAACCATAATCACTGATTCCATACACAATTCCAAAGTTAACAGCTTTCGCCTGGCGACGCATATTCGATGTAACCTCGTCCCTTTCAACATGAAATACATCCATTGCCGTCTGCGTATGAATATCTAAATCATTTTTAAAGGCAGTAATCAATTTCTCATCATTTGCAATATGGGCAAGTACCCGTAATTCAATCTGAGAATAATCAGCAGCAAACATTTTCCAGCCTTTTTGTGAGGGAACGAAGGCCTCGCGTATTTTTCTGCCTTCCTCTAGACGGATAGGAATATTTTGCAGATTAGGATCTACCGAGCTTAATCTGCCAGTTTGTGTTAAAGCCTGGTTAAAACGCGTATGAATTTTATGGGTATCTTTGCGGACCACCTTTTGCAAACCTTCAATATAGGTTGATTGCAGCTTACCCAGCTGACGGTACAAAAGTAATTTTGGTATTATTTCATGCTGGTCTGCAAGCTGCTCCAGCACATCAGCTGCTGTGGAGTAGCCTGTCTTCGTTTTCTTAATTACCGGAAGTCCCAAATCTTCAAATAACACTGGACCAAGCTGCTTCGGTGAATTGAGATTGAATTCCTTGCCCGCCAATTCATAAACTTCTTTTTCTAAATTGCTGAGTCTTTCCTTTAAGTCATCACCCATTTCCTTCAGACGTTCGACATCTACTAAGACACCCTGATGCTCCATTTCAGCCAGAATCAGAGCAAGCGGCATTTCTAATTCCTTTAAGAGCTTTGCCTGTTCATTTTCCTCTAATTCTTTTTCCATCTCCGGATATAATTCAAGCAATGCATTGGTTTTTCGAACAACATGCTCGCTAAGAATTTCTTCTTCCGGTACTTTTTGTTTAGCACCTTTACCGTAAACTTCTTCATCAAAGGATAAATCATAATTCCCTTTTCTGCTTGCAATAGCGGGAATATCATGATTATTTTCAGCAGGATTGATTAAATAGGAAGCGAGCAGGGCATCAAATACAATTCCTTCAATTTGAATATCATTACGCAGTAAAGCAACCTTTGTCCGTTTGGCATCAAATACAATTTTCTTTTTTTTAGGGTTTTCTGCCCAATTTTTAAAAACAGAAGATTCCATTGCAGCAGAGGTAGGAATAAAGCTTTTTTTATTGTCATTTACAATTCCGATTCCTTCAATCTGTGCTGTATGATAATTTTCGCCTAACATTTCTACAACAATCACATCTTCATCTGAGAAGATTTCTTCCGTTACATCGTTCACAATATCGTATTTAATTTCTTTATGTTCCACGGCCTCTTCCTCTGTTTCTTCTGAATCAGAAAGTCGTGTCAATAATGATTGGAATCCTAAATCCATAAAAATATTCCGGACAGACCCTGTTGAATAACCTTCATAAATGACATCTTCCAGACCAACCGCAACTGGAGAATCTCTGTTTATCGTTGCCAGCTCTTTACTCATGACAGCATCATCATGATATGTTGTTAAATTTTCCTTTAACTTTTTACCTTTCACTTCATCCAGATGCTCATACACCTGCTCCAGGCTATTAAATTGTGTTAACAGCTTTGTTGCTGTTTTTTCACCTACACCTGGAACACCCGGAATATTATCGGAGCTGTCTCCCATCAAGCCTTTTAAATCTGTAATCTGTTCAGGGGTTACCTGCATTTTCTCAAGAAGATATTCTGGTGTATACTTTTCAATATCACTGATTCCTTTTTTGGTAACACTGACCGTTACATGATCCGATACAAGCTGGAGTAAATCTTTATCTCCAGAAATAACAGTCACTTCCCAGTCCTGATTATCTGCCTGCTTCGATAGTGTTCCAATAATATCATCTGCCTCATATTGCTCCAGCTGATAATGCTTAATATCAAACGCATCAAGCAATTCCTTTAAGACCGGAAATTGTTCCGAAAGCTCTGGAGGAGTTTTTTGCCGCCCACCTTTATATTCTTTATAGGTTTGATGGCGAAATGTTGTTTTACCTGCATCAAAGGCAACTAGCATATGTGTCGGCTTTTCTTCCTCTAAAATTCTAAGCAGCATCGTTGTAAAACCATAGACTGCGTTGGTATAGACACCTTTTTCATTATTTAACAGCGGTAACGCAAAAAAAGCACGATAAATAATGCTGTTACCGTCAATTAAAATTAACTTCTTAGTCATAATCCCGTCTCCTTTATCTATCATCTGAGTAATATTATTTTATCATGTTTGCAGAGAACTGCATAATATGCACATTTACTTACTAAACAGGATAACCTTTATAGAGTTGCTTCATAACAATTAGATATGAGTGCTTATTTAATGACTCAACTTTCGCACTTGAGAATAAGCATCTATACCTTGCTATTCAAAAATAAACATCTCCATCATTTTTCCTGCTTGTATGTTGTTAAATCATCCTTCTATTGAAATGAAAATTGTGTATAGCTCCTGCAACCAACCACTACACTTTCTATGGGGACGGCTTCAGCTAATTTGAAAAGAAAACCGCTTTTCAAGTTAGCTGAAGAGCATGTCCCTAGGAAAGCAAAACGGTCCGCCGCAGCGGTAGCTTTACACGTTACCCTCTTTCTATATCGAGTTTATGCTTTGTCAAGAGATAGATGGAAGGAATAATCAACACCTGTTTCTATGATAAGCAAGTTATTTTTTAAGGTGCGAAAGTTGAGTTAATGAGAAAAGTCATCGCTATGACCATAGCGATGACTTAATCTTTCGGAATATATACATGTATGGCTGTACCTTTATTTACTTCACTGTCCACAACGATTTCTCCCTGATGGACTTCTACAATATGCTTTACAATGGCTAAACCTAAACCGGTGCCGCCTGTGTTCCTGCTTCGATCTTTATCGACCCGGTAAAACCGTTCGAATATCCTTTGTATTACCTTTTGCTCCATCCCTATTCCAGTATCCTCAACTGAAAAATGGACACGATGTTCATCCTCGGATACTTTAAGATTCACATCTCCTCCAGAAGGTGTATAGTTAATTGCATTGTCCACAAGATTGATAATTACCTGCTTTAATTTTTCAACATCTGCATGAATGCTTATATCGGAGGAAATAGATGTTGCCAAATTCAACTCTTTCTTCTCTGCTTTTTGTTCTAATGACGGCAGAACTGCATCTATCATCTGTTTGACATTAAAGTCTTCTTTTTCCAGTTGAAAACCTTCTCTTTCTAAACGGGAAAGTTCTAATAGATCCTCAATGAGTAACTGTAATCGGTGACTTTCTTTATAAATAATCTCTATAAATTCCTCTGCTGCTTTTTCATCATGCTGTGCCTCTTTTAATGTTTCTGCAAATCCTCGTATTGAAGTAATTGGTGTACGCAGCTCATGAGAAACATTTGCCACAAAATCCTTGCGCATCTTTTCCAGCCGCTTTAATTCTGTAATATCGTAAATAACCAGAACAGCACCTTTAATCATATTATGCTCATTAAAAATAGGTGCGGCAATTACCTCCATGTAATTTTTAGTCAACCCGCGTTTATTTTTAAATTGTTGTTTGACTGGCTGCTCATATAGAAATGTTTTTTGAACAACATCGTGCATCGCCTCATTTTGAAATACATCATAATATAAATGACCGCGATATTGTTTCTCATTTCCGTGAAACATCTCTAGAAATCCACGATTTACAAGATGGACGTATCCTTTCTCATCAATAAGGACAAGACCGTTTTTCATGTTGTCAATAATAGAAGTTAACTGCTCAGCATGCATTTGCTCCTGAATGGTAATCTCATTCATATTTCGGGCTAATTTATTAATATTTTTACTCAATTGCTCCATTTCTTCACTATTTCCATTATAGAAACGGGCAGAGTAATTTCCTCTAATCATTTCATTTACTGTTTTGGAAGCTTTTTTCAGTGGTCTCGTGTATTTATTATAGAATTGCATAAATATAATAGAAATCACTAAAAATTCAAATAAAATAATAGCAATGGTAAATACCCAGTTTCCTTCAGCTTGTACCATTAACCATCCGGATAATATCAGGACAATTGTGATACCAAGTATATTGGGGAACAAGGCTTTAGAAAATAAAATCTTCATTTAAACCGGCTCCTCTAATTTATAACCTAATCCACGGACTGTTTTAATATAAACAGGTTTTTTTGAATTTGGTTCAATTTTATCCCGCAGATGACTTACATGAACATCAACAATCCTTGTGTCACCAACAAAATCGTAATCCCACACACTGCTGAGTAATTGATCTCTGGAAATAACCTTTCCTTTATGTTTAGCCAAATAGTACAGCAGTTCAAACTCTTTTCTGGTAAAAGTAATTAATTCTCCATTCATTTCTGCTTCATAGCGTTCTGGATAAATAATCAAGTCCTTTATTCTGATAGATTGGTAACTGTTTTCCTGTGGGCGCTGCGTTCTTCTAATAATTGCTTTGACTCGGGCAACCACTTCTTTTGGACTGAACGGCTTTGTCAAATAATCGTCTGCTCCAAGCTCCAGCCCAAGAATTTTATCAATTTCTTCATCTTTTGCTGTAAGCATTAATATTGGTGTATCAATATCATTTTTTCTTAATTTCCTGCATACTTCCATCCCATCTAGTTTTGGGAGCATTAAATCTAAAATAATTAATTCATAGTTACCCGCAGCAGCCTTTTGATAAGCTTCTTCTCCATCGTATGCTACATCTGTGGTAAAACCGGCATTTTCGATATTATATTTTAGTAAAGTAACAATCGATTGCTCATCATCTACAATTAGAATCTGTTTTCCCATTTAGAAAAATCCCCCCTATTTCATATATATGCTTACGTAGATGAAAATTTCACCCCGAAGCATTTTTTCTCCTGCTGAACAGGAATGTTGATTACTTCTATTTTTCATGTAATCATTTCTTTTATTTTCTTTATTCTACCATTATTCACGAACATAGCCTATTACATAAGTAAATGTTAATAAAACTTAACAAAAACGATGCAAATCATGAGTCATTAAAATTCGGAACGGATCACTCTTATACATTTAATTCTTTATTCTTTACAGAAAAAAACCTGAAGCGATAAATGCTGCAGGTTTTTTGTGTGAGGGAGTTCTTCAAAAGTATAGTTTATTCACAGATTAATTCTCAAGAACATAACCGTCCGTCTATGAATACCAAACTGAATAACAGCGTGTTCTCTGCCCTTTTATTTTAAATTTTTCCTGTTAATGTTCTCGGCTGTTTATAGAACAGAAGAAACACAATAATTAGACTCAGTATAAAAGATGGAATCATATAAGATGAATTATAGATTAATGAATAGAGCCAGGCCGGCTGCCCGTCTACCGCAGATCCGAAGAAAACCATTCCTGCAATATAATGACAAACAAAACGTGCAGCAGAACCCAAAAATACTCCAATTAAAATATAAGAAAAAGCTTTCTTCATCTGCTTACCTTTTATACTTTCCACAACCTGTTTAGAGACTATTCCTGCCAGGCCGACAACAGTAAATGCTAACCCATACTCAATAATCCCCTGTACTGGATGCATAATGAAAGCCGTCCCTGTCGCAACCTGTAATACTCCCCAAAGAAACCCTGATAAAAGACCGCCTTTAAGTCCCCAGCGAAAAGCAACAATAAAAATAGGAATCATTGCAAAAGATACGGAGCCACCTTGTGGCCAGAGCTTAAACCCTATCGGTAAAATATCCAGTAATAATGCGAAGGCAGTAAATATTGCTACCTCAACTAAAAATAGTGTTTTATTTTTCAATTTCTTCTCCCCCAAATACATGACGCTATGCCAAAATCAAATTTATTTTTTTCATAGCTTCAACAGTCTTTTTTTACACAACAAAAAAGTAATGCCAAGGGAGTCTTCTTGATGGCGATATTCTTAAAAGAGAGTACATCTCTACAGAACATCTAAAACTCCGCTCACACATTACTTTTATATCCATCAAAAAGTCCACAATCCCTACGCCAGCGCTAACTGACAGGTTCAAAGGGTCAGAACATGAATAATGTTCACTCTCAGCCAATGGCTCCCCTTGCAGGCTTTTTTTATTCACTTTTTTGTATAGGTTCAGTATAAATCACTTTACAGTAAATCGCAATAGCTTATACTACTTTTGAAGTTTCTTCGCCAATTCTAAAAATGCCTGGACATCTTGTTCACAGATTTCTATTGCATTTTCCCAGAAATCAGGTTTTGTTAAGTCAACCTGCAGATGCTTTTCGGCAAGCTCTTCAACTGTCAATCGGCCTGTATCTCTTAATAAAGCAGTATATTTTTTTTCAAAGTTTCCTTCGTAATCCTGTGCATATGCATAGATTCCCTGGCTGAATAAATATCCAAAAGTATAAGGGAAATTATAAAACGGCACACCAGTAATATGGAAATGCAGCTTAGATGCCCAGAAATGCGGATCATATTCTGATAGATTGTCACAATACGCTTCTTTTTGCGCCTCTACCATAAGCTCATTTAATCTGTCTGTGCTTACCATTCCTTGCTTACGCTCTTCATAGAATTGCTTCTCAAATAAGAACCGTGCATGGATATTCATAAAGAAGGCAATACTGCGCGATACTTTATCCTCCAGCAATGTCAGTTTTTCTTCGTCTGTTTTAGCCATTTTCACAGATGCATCAGCTACAATCATTTCAGCAAAGGTAGAAGCAGTTTCTGCTACATTCATTGCATAGCCTTGGTTTAATCCGTTCACATCGTTCATCACATACTGATGATAGCCATGTCCCAGCTCATGAGCCAATGTAGCTATATTAGAAGGAGTTCCTGAATAGGTCATAAAGATACGTGTTTGTTCGCTGGCAGGAAAGCTTGTACAGAATCCGCCCGGACGTTTTCCTGCCCGATCTTCTGCTTCAATCCATCGTTTTTCAAATGCCATTTGTGCGAAATCTGCCATCTGTGGACTAAAACCCCGGAACTGATCAACAATAAAAGCTGCTCCTTCATCATAGCTCTTTTTTTCTACCTTTGATTGAATAGGAGCATTCACATCAAAAATACTTAATTGATCTAAATTTAATAGAGTTGCTTTTTGATTTAAGTATTCTACAAATAAAGGCTTATGCTTCTCGATTGCTCCCCACATAGCATTTAATGTTTTTTCCCTCATCCGGTTCTTTTCTAGAGGCTCTTTTAAAACATTATCCCATTCATAATGCTTATATGTTTGCAGACGGAAACCTGCCAAGTGGTTTAAGGTTTGCCCAAATAAGTCTTCATTCTCTTTCCAGGCTTTGCTTATTTGCCGGAATACATATTCTCTTTGCTCACGGTCTGGTGTTGATAATTTATTAGAAGCCTGTCCGACAGAATAACTTTGTGTCTCTCCGTCTTCTGCAATATCAATTTTCATATTGCCGACAATGGTTCCGTACATCTGATTCCACGCATGATACCCATCGACAGCTAAATCGCCGATTAAAATTTCTTCATTTTTAGATAATTGTTCGCGTGCTCGTTCTCTTCTTTCAGTCAATATAAATTTAAGAGGTTTTATCGCTTCCTGTTCTAATAATATATCCCAGTTTGCGTCTGTTATCGCTCCCAGTTTTTGATCGATTATTTTTGTCAAAGCACTGCTTGAAGCTTGTACTTGAGCTGCCTCAGCAACATATAAAGCAGCCTGTTTATCTGTTACATCCTGCGCACTTAAACAACTGATATATGCGCCCATTTCACGTGATTGTTTTGTAAGAAGCTCCAATTTTTCTAAAATTCTTTCCCAAGCTTCCATTTCGCCATTAGCATCTAAATGATTAACTTCTTCGGTTAATTTCGCAGTATCTCTCTTAACTTCATTCACAAATTGGCGGAATTCCTCTGAGTTACTTTGTCCAGGAAAAATAACATCTAAGTCCCATGTTGGCTGTAATTGTTGAACCATTAACATCTCTCCTTTTTTTATTCTATTATCTAATATTTAGTATACCGAAATTTATAAAAGGAAGCATTAAAAAAGCCTGTAAAGAAAAATATTTTTACAGGCTCTATTTCTAATATCTGTATTAATTCTTTTTTTTCTTACTCTTTTTCTTTTTCGGTTTAGCCATATATGCTTTCTTCCGTCTTACCCAAGCAATGAGAACAGTGATGATTGTAAATATGGCAGATAATAATTGTTCTATAAGGGTACTATCGATAAGCATTGGTGACTTACCTAATAGCACAAAAACTTGGTTTGTTGCAGCGATAATCACGGCTATTATACTAATCATAGTACCTTTGTCCACTTTTTGCCCCTCCTTTACAACCCTTATATATTATTATTAAAAAAACAGGTTTTTGGAAACGGCATAAACCTTTAGAAGTTTAATCCTATATTTATTTGGGTACTGTATATATGTATGTATTTAAAATATTTTTAATTAAAGATACTTGACTTTCTTAATTTATTATTTTACACTAAGTAACATAAAGTAAGTAACTATTTTTTAGGAGGCAATAATAATGGCAAAAATTAATTGGACAGTAGACAAAGCGCATAGTGAAGTAGGCTTTTCTGTAAAGCATATGATGATTTCAAAAGCAAAGGGAACTTTCGATAATTTTGATGCAAAAATCAATGCGGATGCAGAGGATTTAACAGATGCTGATATTGAAGTAACAATAGATGTAACAAGCATCAATACTCGTAATAATGATCGTGATAACCACCTTCGTTCTGCAGATTTCTTTGATGCAGAGAACTATCCAAACATTACTTTTACAGCAAAAGATATTAAAAAATCTGGTGATGACTATGAAGTTGCTGGAGATTTAACAATAAAAGGAACTACAAAACCTGCTGTTTTTAACGTAACATTCGAAGGTCAAAGTAAAGATCCAATGGGCGGCGGCATTGTTGCAGGATTCAGCGGCTCTACAAGTATTAATCGTAAAGAATTTGGCTTAACCTGGAATGCTTCCCTTGAAACTGGCGGAGTACTTGTTGGTGAGGAAGTAAAAATTAATTTTGAATTGGAATTGCAAAAAGCTGAATAATATTGAATAGCTTTCACTGATAAAAAGCAAGTCCCTGATTTTACTCACAACAGTAAAAATCAGGGACTTTTTGCTTGAAAAAGAGAAGCATCGTTACTTGTATAAATAGCGACCGTCATTGCTCCTTCATTAGCTCTCGCTTGAATAAGAACAGGTTGATTATATTTATTCCGAAATGCAAAGTCCGGTCCCCACCAGCTTACAGTAGCATCTCTTCCTTTGGGAACATATGGGACCTCCCTGCTGTGTGCGTAGCGTTCCGTTATTTCAATTCCTTGAAGATCTACTGCATTAAATAATGTCGATGATACCTGACAAATACCTCCGCCAATATCCTCACTAAATTCCCCTTTTACAATAACCGGGGCAGGAAGATAGCCTCTTTCTCTTGTTCTTTCCCCCACAACTTCATTAAAAGAAAAGTACTCACCGGGGAAAATGACTGTATTATTAATCGCATCTGCAGCAAGCTCAATATTACGTGTTCTTTCTATATTTCCTTTCCTGAATCTGGTTGTAAAGCGATTTAACTCGTGCTCTTTAATTTCTTTTAAAAGTTCTGCACTAACACGTGCCGGGATCTTTTGTTTCGGTACTTGCAACCGCCTGTTATCCATTCCGCTATAGTAAAATTCATTAATCAATGTATGAAATTGGTTTACTTCCAGCGCATACCCATGTTTTTCTTTTACAATTTCCCCATTTTTATTAATATAAGCGTTTTTCGGCTTTTTATAGACCTTTTCCTGCATATACTTTGTTAAGGACTGAATGTTATTCCAATTTAATAGTGCCTCATCCATTTCAAATATATAAGGTTTTAAATCAATAAGCCAAGAATCATTCTGTTCATCGTAAAGCTCCATGACAGAAGCATGCGATGTATGAGGAAATATAAGAAATAAAAATATCAATAGCAGTACAGAAATTCGCATCATGACACACCCCTTAAGTATTATTATGTTTGGGATGTTTTATTTCTATACAGTGAATAAATCTGGAATTATTGTTTCGTAAATGAAGAACACTATCTATACTAAAAACCATAAAAAAATTGCCAGGAATATATCCTGACAATTTTTCAAACTTATCTAAAGTCCCTGTTATCTTCTAAATACTCACTTGCAACACGGTAACCTACCAGTGCTGTCAAAGCAAGCAAAACATAGCAAAAGAAATTCTTCATATTTTTTACCTCCTGTGGAGTATTTTATCGAATACAACGATTAGGATGACTTCCTATTATTTAGAACGGACGGAATTTACCTTTTTTAAGTAACGTTTTTGCACCGCCAACTAAGAATAGAGAACGGTCATCAACAACTTTCTTCATTGCTGCCGCTGCTTTACCGCTTAGTTTTTTACCGTCAAGTACGTTTCCGATACCATCAGATAAACCAAGAGATGCAACTGTTCCTTTATTAGAGTAAACAAAATCAGTAACAACTTCATCGCGAATCAAGGCAACAATGTTGTCAGCAGCTTTTGCTCCTTCTTGAACAGCTAACTGACCTGTTGGAGGAAATGGTCTTCCAGATTCTGGATCCATTGTCCAAGAGCAATCTCCAAGAATAAAGATATTTTCTTCACCCTCCGGACGTAAATCCAGTCCAACATTTACTTTTCCTCTAAATAATTCAAATCCCGATTCAGCTAATACCGGGTTACCAGTTACTCCACCAGTCCATACTACTGTACCAGCTTTAATTAATTCATTGTCTTCACCAACCACAAATCCTTCTTCAGTACATTCTTTAATTGGGGTACCGATGCGGAATTCAACACCACGATTTTCTAAAGATTGTTTTCCGTAAGAAACCAAATCTTCATCAAACATAGGTAAAATAGATGGCGCAGCTTCTACATTAATGATTCTTGCTTTACTGCGGTCAATATCATATTTTTTACATAGCTCGGGTACTTTATCAGCGAGTTCCCCAACGAATTCAATACCTGTAAAACCACCACCGCCGACTACGATTGAAATTTGTTCATCGCGTTTTTCTTCGCTTGAAGAGTATTGAGCAAACTGATATTCGATATGTTCAGCGATCAAACGGCTGGAATCTATGTCAGTAATCGCATATGCATGCTCTTCCATTCCTGGAATGCCAAATGTATTAGAAACAAACCCTAAAGCAAATACAAGATAATCATAAGCTACTTCGCTGTTTTCAAGAACAACACGTTTATCTTCGCGTTTCACTTCTGTTACTGTATCGTAAATTAGACGGACACGCTTAGGGTTAACAACATCTGTAAGCATAAAACGTGCCTGATTCGGGTTAATAGTACCCGCTGCAACCTCATGTAACCATGTACTTTCATAGTGATAATTATGTTTGTTAATTAAAACAATTTCAGCTTCTTCAGGAGACAGCTGTTGAGTTAAACGTCTTGTGGCAACTAATCCGGCATAGCCTGCACCAAGCACAACTACTTTTGGTTTACTCATAATTCATCTTCCTTCCTTTCTATCTTCCATAAATCAAATTTAATGTAATAACGAACTATCCATATAAATAGTTACTGCAATTAATATAATATCAAATTTTGTTGAAATAGGCTAATATTCATTGTAATTTCTTTAAAAAATCTCTTTTTGTCTTTTTTTGTTTTCGATTATATTCAGATTTAAAAAAAACATAGTATATAATTATTTACTCAGAGTAAACCGTTGCTACGCTCTTGTTGTCATCATCTTTAGATTCATCATTATCCGGTTCCTGATCAGAAGTATCTTCTGTATCTTCATTTACTTCTTCATTGTCCTCTTCATCTAAATCTTCTTCATCTTTTCCCGGCTCAGGTTCTTTACCTCCTGTGCCTTCTTCTTTGTCGCTATCTTTGTCTGGATTGTCCTCTGTATTTTCTGGTGGATTATTATTTTCTTTTACAGTATCTTCTGTATCTTCGGATTTAGAGCCACTAGAATCAGAAGGCTTTTTATTTTCATCAGAGTGTATCTTGCTGCCAGATGCTGATGAGCTTTGATAACGATCTGCTTCTGTTTTTTCCTTTGAATTATTCGCTTCACCACCGGCAGTGTTTCTTTCATTGGAATAATTATTACTTTGCTCTTTCTCTTCAGTTTGTGCTTGATTGCTTTCACCTTTTGTTATTTGGGAAGAAGGTTCTTCCTCAGAAGTTGAATAAGTTTCACTTTTCACTTCTGTTTCTTGTACTGCATAAGCTTCGTCCTGAATTTCTGTTTCTTGAGCCGTGTTTGTATCTTCCTGTACCTCTACTTCATCATCTTGAGAATTATGATGATTATTTAAATCGACAGTCTGATAAATTTGCTGATTATTTGATAACAATTTATTCTCCCATGAAGTTGTAAAAAGCTCTACACTTTCGCCAGTTTGTCCATTTGCAGCTTCTCCGACCCGGGTATTCAGCTCCATCTGGTATTGTGTGGAGCGATTTTCATTATAAATCCCGATACCGACGATAATGATACATCCTGTTAACATACAAATGTTAACCAATAATAGCTTTTTTTTACGCATATATCTTCTTCCTTTTTTAATATATTTTCATACTGTTGCTTTTTCACCCTTTTTATTTCAGACCTTCATAATCTTTTTAATTGAGTGTCTAATTTGCAATACATTATTCAAATAAATACTAACACTACTATTGTAATCTTCATCTCATACCTTTTCAAATACTTTTCGCGTTTTTTTGAATTCTTATTTCCTGCTCTTCATTATTCTATAGAGTAAAAGCTTGGTATGACTGAAGTCTGCTTTTGAATATTCTCCAAAATAAAACTTGATTTTTTTTCCTGGCTCTTGTACAGTAAACGTAATTATAAATGAATAAAATTTTAATTCTTATCCAGAGAGACGGAGGGACTGGCCCGATGATGTCTCAGCAACCAGCTTGTCATAGCAAGGTGCTAATTCCAGAAGGGTCTATCCCTTTAAAGATAAGAAGCGTATGATACGGATGTTATACCCTTCTTATTCCTAAAATAAGAAGGTTTTTTTATTTCTAAGGAGGCTGAATGAAAGATGAAAAAATTAGAAACTGCGTTAGTACAGCTAGGTAACAAAACAGATGAACGTACAGGAGCAATAAATCCGCCTATTTATATGTCAACAGCATATCAGCATCAAGGCATCGGTCATTCTACCGGTTATGATTATTCCCGTACCAAAAATCCAACAAGGTCCGTATTAGAGGATGGATTTGCAAAACTGGAAGAAGGGGATGCTTCTTTTGCCTGCAGTTCAGGGATGGCTGCTATTCAATTAATCCTCTCCTCCCTTTTTCGTCATGGCGATCATCTTATTGCAACAAAAGATATTTATGGTGGTACTTATCGAATTTTTGATCATTTTGAAAAAGCATATAATATTTCTGTAACCTATGATGAATGTCAAGATATCTCGAAAACAGAACGATGTATTAACGAAAATACGAAAGCGATATTTTTAGAGACGCCAACAAATCCTTTACTGCAAGAAGTAGATATTGAAAAATACTCAAAACTGGCAAAAAAACATAATTTGCTGCTAATTGTCGATAATACATTTTTGACCCCTTATCTGCAGCAGCCTATTACACTGGGTGCAGATATTGTTGTTCATAGCGCAACAAAATATATCGGCGGTCATAACGATGTACTGGCAGGTATTGTGGTTACAAAAAGTCCAGCTCTGTCTGAAAAAATATTTGAAATGCATAACGCTTCCGGCGCAACATTATCTGCATCAGACTGCTGGCTTCTTGTCAGAGGGTTAAAAACACTTGCACTTCGCATGCAGCGTCATGAGGAAAATGCACAGAAAGTTGCGGATTACTTGCAAAAGCATCCGGCAATCCGCCGGGTTTATTATCCTAATAAAGGCGGTATGCTTTCTTTTTGTTTAGCAGATGCCGATCAGGTAAGGTCCTTTTTAGCTAATCTAAACTTAATTGTATTTGCCGAAAGTCTGGGCGGTGTAGAAAGCTTTATTACCTATCCCACTACACAAACACACGCTGATATGCCGGAAGAAGAAAGAAACAGCCGGGGAATTGGTAATGATCTTCTTCGTTTCTCGGTGGGAATTGAAGATGCCGGGGATTTGATAGCAGATATTGAACAAGCATTGCAGGATGACGAAAAAAAATAAAAACAAAACTTTACTCAAAAAAGTCCCGGCTCTTCTCCCAGGAAATCGAGCTGACGATTTAATTACCCACAATGGCAAAGAGTGTTACATTGTGATAAAAAAGTTACAAAAATGAGGCAACCTCAATATGAGGCTGCCCCGTATTTTTCTTTATAAAGTAAACCTATTCTCTTTCATACTCTATTCAAAGCTTTAAAACTTACGCAATTCCATAGTATATTCTGATATTTAAGGTTTATTTAAGGTTTATTTAACCTTTTATCAATCCTAAATCTACCTTCCATTGTAACCATTGAAGCTGCCGTGTTTTCCTAGGTAAAAATTGACGAATATCCTCCTCGTGATAACCGACCTGGAATCTCTTTTCATCAACCAGAATCGGACTTTTCAGCAGTCTCGGATACTTATGGATTAATTTTAGTAAGGTTTGTAAAGGAAGCTCCTCTACATTCAAATTTAGTTCTTTGTAAATTTTAGAACGGGTTGAAAGAATCTCATCCGTACCTTCTACAGTCATTTGTAAAATATTTTTCAATTCTTCAATAGTCAACGGTTGGTGTAAAATATTACGTTCTTTATATGCAATCCCATGTTTGCGAAACCATTGTCTCGCTTTTCTTGTAGATGAGCAAGATACTCCGTAAATATGCACTGTCATATCCATTCTCCTTATTATTTGACATATCCATTACAAGAATCAAAATGATAATGTTTGAAATGACAACTTTTTTTAGCTTTTTTCATTTCATTAATCTATCTTAGCTACAACTTTAGCATGGAAATGTGGTAAAACTATGGTAAGGCCATGAAAAAAACATAAAATGAAGCTTAATTTATATAAAGTATACAATTTTTCAAGCCGGTTATTTGCCTAAACCCCTGATTTATCAATACCTTTACCTTAAGACCAATTTTCTATTACAGCCAACAATGCTATTAATTCATCCTCCAGCTCTTTCCCTTTATCCTCATCTAACAAATGATTAAATAATACGGAAAAAATAAGCCGCTCTCCATTCACGTTTGTTAAGTAGCCGGAAAGTGTGCTGGTCCCTTCAATCGTTCCTGTTTTCGCCCGAACTTCTAATCCTTTCATCCGCTTCCGTAATGTACCGCCGACCATTTTATCTTCTTCTCCCGCTATCGGTAAACTCTTTAAAAATTCAGGGAACCAGTTTTCCTCCTGTATTTCAAAAAGTAAATGTGTTAATTCTTCAGCGGGAATAAAGTTAGCAGCTGAAATTCCAGAACCATCCTTTAATTGGATAGTATCCAGATTTATACGGTACGGAGCTAAATTTTCTTTAACTGCCGCTATGCCGGATTCCCATGAACCGTCATCATACATAATACGCCCTAATTCTTTTGTAAGCATCTCACCTATCCCATTATTGCTCAGCTTCATAAATGGAATTAAAATACTGGATAATGGCAATGACTGCTGCCGGTAAATACATTTTGCATCTGTTTTTTTCTTTCCTCTTTTTATTTCACCTTCCAGAACAATCCCTGTGCTTTTAAAAATATGCCGGATTGTTTTTGCAATATAATTTTCAACATCTTTGATCGCCATATATACTTCTTGCTTTCCCTCTTTGATTCCTATTTTTCCCGATATAAAAAAATGATTTTCATCATTAAGCCGTTTTACAATAAGTTCTTCTTCATCAGCCTCCTCTACGGTTATCGCTTCATTTGTTATTGAAATTCCTTCTGTATGAGGAGAAACTTCTACATTAGGAGGGTGATTGTTTTTCTCCGGTTCTATTGTGAGCTTAATGGCATTCGTATCATAATCTGAATCTGGAGCAATCGTTAATGCAGATACTTCTGATCCATATGCATATTGCTGATCCTTCCATATTAAATCCTCAGACCACCGAATATCGTCATACCAGCTATCATCAAGAATAAAGTCCCCATATATATGTCTGATGCCTTGTTCCTTTATAGAAGCTGCAAATTGCATATAATCCTTTAACTGTAAAGTTGGATCTCCTTTTCCAACTAGATATATATTTCCATGGCATCCTTTATTTACTATTTCTCCATCACAATAAACCTCTGTTTGAAATGTATAATCAGGACCCAATTTTCTTAAAGCAGCAACTGCTGTTAATATTTTTAAATTGGAGGCCGGCTGAAGACGTGCAGATGCAAAATAATTGTACAAACTCATTCCACTTGTGCCGGACCGGATACTAAGACCCAATAGGCTTCCTTCGTTTTTACATTTATCTATTAAAAAATCCTTTAGCTTCTTCATTGATTTCACCTCAGATTACAGAATATGTGTATCTGAGATTAATTCGATATCCATAGGTTAAAATCCTTTTTTCTAGTCAAATACCCTCTCAAACAGAAAAGCATTTCATATATTAACCTTACAGGGGGTGTAAATAATGAGTAGTTATAATGAATTTGGCGGAGGTTTTGCGCTGCTGGTAGTATTGTTCATCTTATTAATTATTGTAGGAACTTCTTATTGGGGATCCTAATGATTCCATAACAAACAATTTTTCCTCCTCTTCCCTATGGTTAACTAGCTATTTTACGTACAATTAGCTTGTATAAACAGATCGTGATTATGAACGCTTGTAAAGACACTCTGCAAAGCCTCTTTACAAGCAATTTTTATGTTTATTTTAAAAAACAAAAAAATCACTTGTTCTTTAAAACATTGGTGTTTTTGCCAAGGTGAAGGAGATGTCCGCATCAACACTCTTATATATTTATCTTATTCTTTCAAATAAAAAACAAGGCGCGTGATTTAAGCATCAAATAGCGCCTTGTTTTTCTTATTTTGTTGAACTGTTTCCAGATTCATCATTATTCTCTTGCAGTTCGTTCTTTTTGTCTTCCTCAGACATTATATTATTAGCTGAATTTTTGAATTCCCTTAAGGTTTGTCCGGCTGCCTTCCCGATTTCCGGAAGTTTTTTAGGACCGAAAATAATTAAAGCAAGTACAACAATCAGGATCAAACCTGGAACACCTATATTTGCTGGACTCATGGAACCACACCTCCATTCTGATTTTATTATAAAGCATTTCTTTCTATTTTATAATGGGTAATTCAATAAAAATATGACTAATTGTCTTCTTTTTGTGAAATTTGCAGAATGAGCTGACGAATTAAATATGGAAATTGCTCGAATGCATTGGAAATGTGCAGTCTTTCTGTTCTTTTATGAGCATCATGACCAAATGGCCCTACATTTAAAACAGGTGCGTTCAATTCACGCATCGACGAAAATGGTAATTCATAAGAGTCGCCCCAGACTGGAGTATTTTCTTCATAAACCTGTAAATCCGTATCACTGCCTCGATAATTGACATAGCTTAAATCACAAATACCATTTAAGAAATGACTTCTTTTTATCTCTAATTGAAATTTCTTTTTCGCCTCTTTTTCCACAAAGTCCACACAAAATTCTACAAAGGGGTTTCCACTGGAATTTACAGCTGGATAATAAGGCGGTGCAAATAAAATCACTATTGCAGGCGCAAGCTCCTGACAATGAATCATTAAACTGTCTGTAATCCGCAGCGATTTTTCTCTATCATCATATTCATCATTATAATGAATATCTTTTTTCAATTCTTCAATAAATTCATTTCCCAGTTTACTTTCAGCATACTCCAATAACTCCTTATAAGCAATTACTTTAACATGCCCGATTGGCTGTACCTGATTATCTTCACATACCTTTTTATATCGTTCATTGCATTGTAATGCCGCTTTTTTAGCAGTCTGTTCGAATAAAGCAAAGGCCTCTTCAGCCGTCCGCTCTAAAAGAAAAATATTATATAAAGCAGAAGAACGGTATGGCGTTTGTGTAGAATAGCGCAGCCGTAAATCCGTTTGTTGCAGCGTAACCGGAAGCGGGGCTGTCTCACCAAGCACCGTTTCCTGAAAAATCGGATTCCATTCTATTTCTTTTGTTAAGAAAGAAGATATAAATGGTGATGTCATTCCGCTTAAAGGTTCCCCGGCATGCGTTTCCTTTCCATAGAATAAAGCTCCTGCCAGTACCTTTCCTATCGTTCCGCTATAAATATAGTGTGTGTTATCTTTAGGGTCATGCCGGAATGTCGGCTCACTGTTTAAAAACAGAGTGTAGGTTATATTGTGCTGTTTCTGTAAATCAATAAGTGCAGGGATAGCAAAGCGCATCCCTGCTGAATTGACTTCTTCATCCGGAACCGTCAGTAAAACCAGGTTAATCGGCCACTCCTCTATACTCGCTTGTTCAATCAAGCTCATATGCATGACAAGCCCCATCTTCATATCCATTGTCCCGCGCCCAAACAAGAAATCTCCAGATTCAATATCTGCACGAATATCTCTTGAAAAAGTATCCTTTTGTTCCAGATATATTTTAGTAAGCTCCTCAGGTTGAGTTGCCAGCGGCTCCAGAGAACCATATTCCTCTGTATTCACCGTATCAAAATGACTAATTAAGCAAATTGTTTGCTTGGCATCCGGATGTTTATATAAAGCAGTTAAAAGTTTACGACGCTGATCCGCCTCATGTAAATTTAAGTAAGAAGGATTTTTATGAAAATAATCTAGATCCTGAAGCTTCGCATACAGTTTCCTCGGAAACTGCTTTTCTCCCTCTGAAAGACTAATACTCTTCCAGCTGACAAGCTCATTTAACAGCTGCCGCAATTGACTGGCGCTATTCCATTGAAATGTACCCACTAAACCCCCGCCTTTCTCTCAACATTACTTTCTATTATATCAGCTATTGAACACGTTTACATTATTTACATTTATTCTCTTTTTTTATTATTTACATTCTTAAGCTAGATAACAGTACAGCCTATAGGAAAAAATATGATATGATTTAGAAAAGAGAAAATTCATCAGGAGGTTATTTATGGGGAAAAGAATTACTTTATTTCTGTTAACAAACATCTTAGTTTTGACGACAATCGTTATTGTCTGGTCCATTATTACAAGTATATTTGATATCGGGCCAAGCTATCGTTCAGATGGCGGAATTGATTATCTTTCACTTATGGTGTTTAGTATTATTGTAGGTTTTACCGGCTCCTTTATTTCTTTAGGAATGTCACGCTGGATGGCCAAAACCATGATGAAGGTCAAGGTAATTGATCCCAATAATGCTGTCAGTGGACAGGAACGTGCTGTTTATGAAAAGGTAGAGCGGTTATCCCGTGCTGCAGGGCTGAGTCACACACCACAGGTTGGTATTTACCCTTCTCATGAGGTAAATGCATTTGCAACGGGACCAAGTAAGAAACGTTCTTTAGTTGCTGTTTCTCAAGGACTTCTGGATAGTATGGACGAAGATGCTGTAGAAGGAGTAATTGCGCACGAAGTAGCTCACGTAGCAAATGGTGATATGGTAACAATGACTTTATTACAAGGAATTATCAATACATTTGTCGTCTTTTTATCCCGTGTTGCTGCAATGATTGTTTCCAGATTTGTACGTTCTGAGCTCCAATGGATCGTTCAATTTGCTGCTATTATTATTTTTCAAATCTTATTTTCTATTTTAGGAAGCTTTGTCGTCAGTGCTTATTCCAGACACAGGGAATACCACGCGGATCGAGGCGGCGCTGATTTAGCCGGTAAAGATAAAATGACACATGCTTTACACTCTTTAAAAGCTTATATTAGTCGTGCAGAATCAGATGATCACACAAATGATACAGCAATTCAAACAATGAAAATCAGTAATAAATCCAGTATTTTTAGAGCTTTATCCTCTCACCCGCCACTGGAAGAACGAATTGCTAGATTAGAACAGCGTTAAGAAAATAAAACTTCCTTCTACAGAGAGTTTACACTCCTCCGCAGAAGGAAGTTTTTTAATACCTAATTATGAAAGAAACTTCACACAAACTACTTCTGGAACATCAATTACCTGATCTGTCTGCGTTAATTTTCCTGTTTCTGTATCTCTGCTAAACAGCACAACATCTCCAGTATTCTGATTAGAAGCAAGCAGAAATTGTTCAGTGGGATCAAGAACAAAGTCTCTTGGCCAATCTCCGCCAGATGGCGTAAATTCAAGAAATGTTAATTCACCACTATTTTCATCGACTTTGAAAGAAGCTATACTGTTATGCCCACGATTGCCTGTATAAAGAAACTTTCCATCTGAAGTGATATGGATAGCACTTGCATCATTTGTTTCTTTAAAATCAGCAGGTTTTGCTAGAATCGTCTGCTTCTCTGTAAATTCCCCTGTCTCACTATTGTAATTTAAAACAATAACTTCTGTAGAAAGCTCTGTAATTACATAAGCAATTGGTTTATTCGGATGAAAAGTAATATGCCTTGGTCCGCTTCCCGGCTTTGCATGATAGCTACTTACTTCTTTCAAAGAGGAACCTTCCACCTTATACGTTACTAAACGATCTGTTCCTAAATCTGCAACGACAACAAATTTTTTATCTGGCGTAAATCCAGAGAAATGAACATGCGGTTTTTCTTGTCTTTCATGCGGACCGTTTCCTTCATGCTTTGTAAAATGACCCTGCTCTACTTCTCCATTTTCATTTATAAAATGAAGTCCAATATCGCCCTTATGGTAATTGCCTGTTAATAATATATTTTCTGCAGCCTCTACATAACAAGGTGGATTTCCTTCTACCAATTGGCCGTTTAACGGAAGCAATTCACCACTCGTTTTATCAACACGGAAAGCATTTACGCCTCCCATATCCTCTTCCTGAGCAACTGCATATAAAAAATCTTGCTTTTCATTAAAATTAATATATGTTGGGTTTCCAAGCTCTGCTGCTACCTCAGAAGCAGACAGCTGTCCTTTATCGGTATCCAGTGTAAATCGATATACTCCCTGGCTTGTCTTTCTTGTGTATGTCCCTGCATAACCAAAGTATTTACTCATTTGAATGCATCCTTTCTTAAAGCTAACTTGTTTATTAGCTTATTGTATCATCTAACTTAAAAAGGTTACATACTAAAGTATTTTCTAATACTTTTTTAAAGAGTAGGAAAGTATATAAGATGCTGGAGATAGCCGCTCCAACGGGTTTCATGGGGTGAGTAATCTTAGGCCCCAGAAATACACTACGCTTTCCGTGGGCCCCGAGCTCATCTCCTCAAAAAAAAGAAGAGCACTTTTTTCCTGCGGAGGCATACAGGACGTATGTCCGTTCGGTGTTGCGACAGGACGTCGCGAACTTAACCGAACTTCCTTCCGTTTTGCGCATTCCCACAGGAGTCTACGTGTATTTCTTCTGGGGCTGCGATTACTCGCCCCATCAAAAAGCGTCGCTAGAATCATTTTCTTTTCTTTGAAAGAAAGCAAATGAAACATATTTCTTCAAAGATGGGAACGGATGTTGTCGACTCCTACGGAAGAAGCAACAGGTGAAGACCCCGCAGGAAGTGGTCTTCTTCCGAGGAGGCTGAGGCGTTGTCCGTGGAAAGCGACTTCCCGCAGCGGACATCTCCTTGGAAAGAACACAAGTGTTTTAAAGACCAAGTGATTTTCTTTGTTTTTCTTATTCTTTCTTCTTTCGCTTCCCAAGAAAGAATAGCAATGCCAGAATCGCCGAACCAATGATAATCGGCTGCTTTTTTATCTTCTCATCCTCTGTATAAAAAACATCCTTCACAAGCAGATTCAGATTCTGCGGTCTTTCTGCCAGGCGGCGCATAAAGTAGCCAAACCAATCCTCTCCAAATGGAATGTATGTGCAGAATTGGTAGCCTTCCTTTACTAATTGATACTGCATATCCACGCGGAAACCATATAGCATTTGAAATTCAAAATTATCTTTTGTAATTTGGTGTTCTTCTATAAACTTCTTCAGTTCATTGATAATACGGTGATCATGTGTTGCAATGGAAGTAAAAGCTTTGCCAAGCAGCCTTTTTTTAGCTATTTCCAGAAAATTCCTATCAATATCTTCTTTAAAAGTATATGCTACAGTTCTTTCTTCTTTATAGGCTCCTTTCACAATGCGTAACCGCACATTCTCGAGCTCTTCTATGTCTTTCTCTACATCGTACAAATAGGTCTGTATGACTGTACCAATATTAGAATATCTTTGATGGAGCTGCTTTAAAATCTCTAAGGTCTTTCTATAGTGGCTATACTTCTCCATATCAATATTCACAAAAATATTATAATCATTTGCTACTTTTAGAATTTGTTCCACATTTTGAATACAGAAAGACTCTTCTATGTCTAAACCTAATTGCGTTAACTTTATAGACACATGACACTCCAAATTCTCTTCATTAATTTGATGGAGCATATGAATTATTTTCTCTTTGGCACGTTCTGACTCTTCTCTGTCTGTCACGAACTCGCCAAGGTGATCCATTGTACAAGATATCTTTTTTTTGTTTAATTCCCTGATAACAGGAATAACTGCATCAAAATCAGTCCCGGTTACAAAGCGCTCTGCTCCAAAGCGCGCACCGAATTTTTTAGCACTTTTATTTAAAAATTCATTATTTGAAAGTCCTATAAAGAAATCCTTTGCCAAGCTCGCCATTATACCTTCCCCCATCTCCAAAAACAAACTATGTGTTTGCAGAGCTGTTTTACATCTGTCCCTGCCGTTTATTATCCAAAGAAATCTAATAATCTCAAAGAAGTCTTAAATTATAAAAAGCTCCCTGTAAGCAGTAAAAAGGATTACGCTTTCTTCTGCTTACAGGGAAGCCTCCATCTATTTAAAATTGTTCAGATACAATTTTGGCTTCTAAGAAATGCTGAAGATAATCTGGTCCTCCTGCTTTGGAATCTGTTCCCGACATCTTAAACCCGCCAAATGGCTGATAGCCGACAATTGCTGCTGTGCAGCCACGGTTAAAATAGAGGTTACCTACATGAAAATCTTCTCGGGCGCGTTCTAAATGTGCACGGTTTGTAGATATGACAGCTCCAGTCAGACCGTACTCCGTATTGTTTGCAATTTCCAACAGTTCATCAAAGTCCTTTGCTTTTGCAAAAGCAACAACAGGTCCAAAAATTTCCTCCTGCATAATACGCGCTTTAGGGTCCAGGTCTTTGAAAATTGTCGGATAGATAAAGAATCCTTTGGTGTCATCTGCTTCTCCACCAAAAACAAGCTCTCCTTCTTCTTTACCGATTTCTATATAATTTTTAATTTTATCAAATTGTGTTTGATTAATGACAGAAGCCATATAAACATTTTCTTCTGATGGATTTCCGACTGTTAAGGTCTTCGCAATTTCAATAGATTTCTCTATGACTTCATCGTAGACATTCTCGTGAATGATAGCACGCGAGCAAGCAGAACATTTTTGTCCCGAGAAACCAAATGCAGAATGAACAATTGATTCTGCAGCCAAATCTAAATCTGCAGTTTCATCCACGATAATGGTGTCCTTCCCTCCCATTTCTGCAATAACTCGCTTCAGATGCTGCTGACCTTCCTGAATTTTAGCAGCACGTTCAAAAATACGGACACCTGTCGCCCTAGATCCGGTAAAGTTAATAAAATGTGTATCTTTATGATCTACCAGATAATCTCCAATTTCCTTTGGATCTCCAGATACAAAATTTAATACACCTTTTGGAAGGCCTGCTTCTTCTAAAACCTCCACAAGTTTATATGCAATAACCGGTGTATTCTCAGAAGGCTTTAACAATACTGGGTTTCCTGCAACAATTGGTGCTGCAACTGTTCCACATACAATAGCAAAAGCGAAATTCCATGGCGGAATAACTACACCCGGTCCCATAGCCTTATAAAAATACTTATTATTTTCAGTTATACGATCTTCAACATGCTTTCCCTGATCAAGCTCCAGCATCTGACGGCCATAATATTCCAGGAAGTCAATTCCCTCTGCAATATCGCCATCTGCCTGATCCCACGGCTTACCAGCATCTTGAATCAGCCATGCAGAAAATTCATGCTTACGACGGCGTACAATAGCTGCAGCCCGGAATAAAACATGCGCACGGTCCTCAACAGGAACTTTTCTCCAAGTTTCATAAGCTTTTACCGCAGCTTCAAAAGCTTGTTCTACATGTTCTTTCGTTGCTTTAGATACTTTTCCAACCACTTCTTCTTTATTTGCTGAGTTAATTGATACCAGCTTATCGTCTGTATAAATCTTTTCCCCATTGATTACAAGCGGATACTCCCTGCCCAGCTCTTTACGGACAGCAGTTAAAGCAGTCTCAAGCTGTTTTTTATTTTCTTCCACCTTAAAATCTGTAAATGGTTCATGTTTAAATGGCAATACCATGTAAAATACCCCCTAGAAAATAATTTGATCCTATACCATTTACAAGCAAAAAACATGCCAACTTTAGATTCAAAATCGAAGTTATACTGCTAAAACCTTGAGCTTCATGATAACGGTTTCATTTTTTAAAAATTTATATTGCTTTTATCTATGTTTTATATTTACAATAGTGTAAAGTATATTTACACATACTGCATAGACGGTTTACATATTACTTTACACTTTGAGGTGAGCATATGAATGAAGTTTTTTTCTTTGAAGAATTATTACAATCTGAAGATGACGCTATTACTATTGTCGACACAGAGAAAAAAGTAATCTATTGGAATAATGCTGCAGAACAAACCTATCAAATTACCAAAGAACAAATTATCGACCAGTCTATTACTGATTTTTTTTCACATGATGACCTGATGGTAATGAAAGTTTTAAGAACCATGAAACCAGTAAAAAATGCCTATCATCGACCAAGAAAAGATAAACATGTTGTCGTAAATACTTCTCCTGTCTTCAATCAGGAAAATACATTAATTGGTGTTATTTCTATTGAACGCGATGTAACACATATTGTGAAGTTGAACGATAATTTAGAAAGCACATCCCAGGAACTGCAGGAGCTGAAGCAGAAAATGAGTCCTTCCTCCTCCGGTTCTCCCTTTGCAAAATTAGTAGGAGAAAGTCAAGCACTTCATCAAATGATCCGACTTGCCAGCAAAACAGCTGATACAGATGCAACCACATTAATCCTTGGAGAAAGCGGCACAGGAAAAGAAGTATGTGCGAGAGCTATTCATGATGCCAGTAACAGAAAAAATGCTCCTTTTATTCCGGTCAACTGTGGCGCAATTCCTCAAGCATTGTTTGAGAGTGAATTATTTGGGTACGAGAGCGGCTCCTTTACAGGTGCAGAAAAAGGTGGAAAGGCCGGAAAAATTGAAATGGCTGATGGCGGGACTATTTTTTTAGATGAAGTTGGAGAGTTACCCTTAGACATGCAGGTAAAGCTTTTACGAGTTCTGCAGGAAAATCGTATTTATCGTATTGGTGATTCCCGGGGAAAACAAATTGATGTTCGTTTTATAGCCGCAACAAATCAGGATTTAGAAAAATTAATGCAGGAAAATAAATTCAGATCGGATTTATTTTATCGATTGAATGTGATTCAATTAACCATGCCCCCTTTGCGTGATAGAAAAAAAGATATCGAGTTACTTGCAGAAACTTTTTTAAAGCAGTTTGCTCTTAAATACCAAGCTTCTGTCCCTAAGCTTCCTGCAGAAACAATGGAAGTATTGCGCCAATATCAATGGCCGGGGAATATAAGAGAAATTAGAAATTTGATGGAGCGGATCATTATCCTGCATGAAGGAACAACCTTAACAAGTCAAGATGTGTTAGGTTTCCTTCCTGTTTCGTTTTCAACCCCTCCTTTAGCCCGTACAGAGTCTCTGCCTCTGGAAAAAGAGAATATGGAGAAAACATCCATTGAGCAGGCTCTGGAAATATGCAATGGGAATAAGTCCAAAGCAGCTAAACAGCTGGGCATCTCTCGTGTTACTTTGTACCAAAAGATTAAAAAATACAATCTGTCAGACTAACCTTATTAAATTTGTCGAAAGAAATAAACTAATTACTAGTTTTGTCGAAAGCATTCCATTTTATTTCACTATTTGCGATAATTCTTTTGGTACTTTGATAACAGAACTTTTATTCACGTTATTGATCGCAGCCAAATATTACCAAGAAAGGTGCAGAGTATGAGCTATGAATTCTGAAGAAAAACTTGATAAGTACAAAAGGGAAGCCATTGTACTTTCCATTGTTAAAAAGAGGAGTGAAATGCTGCAACAGGCCCAGAAGAATGGTCTGGCAGCCCAAGAAACCGTTAACTGCAGCCAAGAATTAGATGAGCTGATGAATAGATTAGTTCTTTTAAATAATTAACATAAATGGTGAAAGAGGCCCTTTTTTTAAAAAGGCCTCTGTTTTATTATAATAATATACATAAGATGAAACTTCCTTCACAGGAAATTTTTTACGTTTATCTATGATAAAATAGAACCTGTCTCCCGATAAGAAACAAAAATTTGAAACCAAACGAAGATTTAAAACGTACATATAACTAAGATAAAGAGCAAGGGAGGTTACATAATGACGTTATTTGGTTATGCTATACAGGATTTATACCTATGGATGCTTATTATAGCAGCAATTTTAACCGTAGTTGTCCTGTTGTTTGGAGATTTATTGGATGGTATTTTTGAATCAGTTCCTTTCTTACATCCTGTAATTGTTCTTTCTTTTTCCATTTTTTTATCCGCCATCGGATATGTTCTTGAATGGTTTATGAACTGGGAAAGTCTTGTTATTCTCATTATTTCTTCTATATTAAGTATTATCTTTGTAACCCTCCTGCACATATTTGTGCTTGTTCCAATCCGGTCCGCTGAGCAATCCTGGGGCTATTCTGAGGAAGCCTTAATGGGAAGTGTGGGAACAGTGATTGTATCTATTCCAATAGATGGTTACGGGGAAGTAATGGTGCAATGGAAAAGCGGGGTTATTTCTAAACCGGCTGTAAGTTATGACAATGAAGCACTCCCTCAGGGAGAACGTGTTTTAATTATCGAAATAAAAGATGGTGTTTTCTATGTCAGCCCTTATGAATCGTTGGATTAGCTAATATATATTAGCTTTTCACATATAATGAAACTTCATTCCTTATTCATTGGAAGGAATGCTAGTGGATGAAATCAGCTTGTTCTCATCAATTAGAAAACAGGTGATAGCAGGCTGAAAAATAAAACATAGAGGAGGAAAAAAATGTCAGAAATTTGGATTGTCATTATTGTAGCAGCAGCGCTTCTGTTAGCTTTACTTGGACTATTTGTAACAAAGTATCGTACAGCAGGACCTGATGAAGCGCTCATTGTTACAGGAAGTTATCTTGGAGGAAAGAATGTTCACGTTGATGAAGCCGGAAATAAAATTAAAATTATTCGCGGTGGCGGAACATTTGTCGTTCCTGTTTTTCAACAGGCCGAACCTCTAAGTCTATTATCCAGTAAATTAGAGGTAACTACTCCAGAAGTTTACACAGAGCAAGGTGTTCCTGTTTTAGCAGATGGTACAGCAATTATAAAAATAGGTGGATCTATCAGTGAAATTGCTACAGCAGCAGAACAATTCCTTGGAAAATCCAAGCAAGACCGGGAAATGGAAGCGAAAGAAGTGTTGGAAGGACATCTTCGTTCTATCCTCGGCTCCATGACTGTTGAGGAAATTTATAAAAACCGCGATAAGTTCTCTCAGGAAGTACAGCGTGTTGCCTCTCACGACCTGGCAAAAATGGGATTAGTTATTGTATCTTTCACCATTAAAGATGTAAGAGATACAAATGGATACTTAGAATCTCTTGGTAAGCCTCGTATTGCGCAAGTAAAGCGTGATGCAGATATTGCGACAGCTGAAGCAGAAAAAGAAACACGTATTAAACGTGCGGAAGCTGCAAAAGATGCTAAACGTGCAGAATTACAGCGAGCAACTGAAATTGCCGAGTCAGAAAAAGAAAATCAATTAAAAACTTCCGAATACCGCCGTGAGCAGGATACTGCAAAAGCACGTGCTGACCAAGCTTATGATTTTGAAACAGCCCGTTCTAAACAGGAAGTTACAGAACAGGAAATGCAAATCAAAATTATCGAGCGTCAAAAGCAAATTGAATTGGAAGAAAAAGAAATTCTGCGTCGTGAAAAACAATATGACTCAGAGGTTAAGAAAAAAGCAGATGCAGACAGATATGCAGTTGAGCAATCAGCCATTGCAGAAAAAGCCAGAGAAATGGCTACTGCAGATGCAAACCAATACCGTATTGAAACAGCTGCCCGGGCGGAAGCTGAGAAAATCCGTGTGGATGGTCTTGCAAAAGCCGATGCAGAACGTGCACAAGGGGAATCTGAAGCAGAAGTTATCCGCTTGAAAGGTCTGGCGGAGGCTGAAGCAAAAGAAAAAGTTGCGCAAGCCTTTGAAAAATACGGTGAAGCAGCAATCCTTGATATGGTTATCAAAATGCTTCCTGATTATGCTAAACAAGTTGCCAGCCCTCTATCTAATATTGATAAGATTACTGTTGTCGATACTGGAAGTAACGGTCCAAATGGCGGAGCAAACAAAGTCTCCAGCTATGCAACCAATCTAATTAGTACATTGCAGGAAAACCTGAAGGAAACTTCCGGAATTGATATTAAAGAGTTACTGGCAGGTGCATCAAAAGGAAGAAGCAATCCTGAAACCCATCAAACACCTGTTGCAACAGCAACTTCTGAAGCAGCTGCAGCGAAAACAGATAAAGAAAATACAGATGATATATCCAAATAGAAACTATTTCTAAAAAATCTATTCTGTAAAGCTATAAAACAAAAAATGACTTCCTCTTAAACATAGGAGAAAGTCATTTTTTGTTTTATAGTTGATTAATCGTTTCCAGCACGGCTGTTTGATTCATGTTTAAATAAATACCTTATCCCCTTCCCTTTCATTTGTTCGTCTTCATACCGCGGCAATATATGTAAATGTGCATGCATAATATGCTGTCCGGCTGTTGCACCACTATTCCAGCCAATGTTATAACCAGAAGGTGTATGTTTTTCATCAATTAAACATTTAGCCCTCTGTAAAAGGTCTTTTACTGCCAGCCATTCTTCATCTGTTAAGTCAAATGGATAAACCCGATGTGCCCTAGTTACAATCACACCCGCTCCTTCAAGTGCAGTACCTGGCTGCCTTGCTTCGTCCAACTGTAAAAACATTGCTTGTTTATTTTCCAATATAATCTGCTGATTCTTCTCTAGATGCGGATAACAAAAAGGACATTCAGATGGATTCATTTTTTAGCCCCCCACATCAAATGTCTATGTGAAATAAATTTATTTCATTATTCCCCCTCAAACCCGGTCAATAAAACATGTCAGCACCTTTGCTTCCTGGTCATCCACAGGGAGAAATAAATGCGGCTTAGATCCTGCAAAATAAGCACTGTCCCCTGTTTGAAGCAGCTGTTTTTTTCCATCGTATAATAATTCAATTTCCCCTTCTAATATATAAATAAATTCATCCTGTGAATGTGTATACGTTTTTTCATCACGCAGATTCTGAGATTTAGGTGTAACATGTACAATAGTCGGTTCAATCCCGCTATATTGCGAGCGATTGGCCAGTATTTCATAAGAATAGCCCATGCTTTCGTCCCCTACTTTTTGTGGCCGGTTCCTTTTCTTCTGAATAACAATATCCTGTTCCTCTTTATCATCCAATACCCATGACAGCTGTATATGTAGACTATCACAAATCCGTGATAAGGTAGCTATTGCTGAAGCTGTCTGGCCATTCTCTATTTTCGAGAGGAGGCTCTTAGAAATTTTGGAAGCGTCTGCAATTTCCTGTTGTGTTTTATTCTCCCGACGTCTTGCATACTTAATTTTTTCGCCGATTTTATGTAATTCGATACTGCTCATTCCTTCCTGCTAAACTGAATTCATATTCTCTATAGTATATTTAATCATAAGCCAGACAAACCAATGTAGTCAATCTACACTCTGGCGCTATTTTAAAATAATAGTCTTTGAGAAAATTATTTTAGTTTTTCTTTTTTATAGTATAATTACTCAGCGTCATGTATATAGAAAAGAAATTTAAAAATTTTCGGTTTTATGCAACCTGTTCATAGAAAAACGCATCTATATAGTGAAAGGAGTGATAATTTATTGGAACTCGCAGAACGTATCAGGCAACAGAATGAAGAAGCTTACATAGAAACCATGCAGCTGTATGGCGAGTATTTAACCCGCACCGCTTTTCTTCTTTTAAAGGATTATCAGCTCTCTCAAGAGATTGTCCAGGATACTTTTCTAAATGCTTTTCAAAAAATACATCAGCTGGAAAATCCGGATCGGCTAAAAGCCTGGTTAACAACCATTTTATTAAATCATTGCCGCAGCATCATGCGTAAAGCCGCATTAAAAAATGTATTTCCTTCAAGTAATGATAAACTTGAGAACTCTATTGATAGCAATCCTACACCAGAGGACAATATTTTAGGTACAGAAAGAAATTTAGTGCTGGCTCATGCGATTCAACAACTTCCTTATAAATACCGTGAAGTCATTATTCTATATTATTATAACGACTTAGCAATTGCAGAAATCTCTCATCTTACCAAAATAAAGGAGAGCACGATTAAATCCAGACTGAAGCGGGGGCGCAATTCTTTAAAAGGTGTATTAACATCAACCGGAAATGGAGGTGGAATTGGATGACTGAGAAAAAACAAATAAAGAAAAAACTGGAATCAGAGCTGCATTCCATACATTTTACAAAGCAGGAGAATGTTTTACAGAAGTTGAAAGAACAAGAACAAAGGTCAAAATGGCACCGCTTTTGGAATAAGGAAATTTCAATTCCTGTTATACCTGTCAGCACTATATTTATTACGGGGGTAGCTGTTTTCACCTTCATTGGATTGAACGGAAAAGCCCCGGTGGATGATGAGCTTTTATTCATTGAGTTTGGTGGAAGTACTTATTTACAGCAGCAATTTGAGAGGGAGATTGAAAATGAGAATTAAATTAAAAGTAAAGCATCTCACCTGGATGCTCGCTGTTTTCCTTATTATTTTGCCGGCATGTATGATTTTTCTTCTTCCACAGGCAGAGTTATGGATAGCAAAGCAAAAAATCGAAAATGGTGAACCTGACGCCAATGTAAAATTACTCGAGGTGTTAGATAAAAAAATAACAAAACAACAAAGATATGATGCTGTTCAAACATATATGGTTGATCCTGCGGATAGCAGTTTATACGATATAAACATTTCTCCCTCAGGATCCGGATATACCTCAACGGACGGAATGTATTCGAAATTTTCATGGGATGAAAAACTTCCCTATCTGCAGGACTATATAGAGAACGGACCTTTACATTCAGAATATCCTTATGCTGTAAAAAATCTTGCTTTTTATTATCAACAACATGGCGAGCCTGGAATATCTGAAGAAATCTATGCACAAGGGTTAAAACGATTAGAGCAAAACGGCGATCCTTTTTTATTACAGGAGCTTCAGCTTTTTTCATTAGAAGCAAGTGTACAGCTTCATGATTTTCTAGGAGCTGAAAACCTGCTGAAGGAATTAAAGGAATATGCAGACCCTTCGAATATGGACTTACAAATACAAATAGCAAAAGCAGAAGTGGAAATGCAAATTCAACAGGGTCAAATAGAGCTGGCAGCAAGTGTGGTCGGACAAATATTAACGGACATTGAAAAAAGCGACGGAGATATTACGCTTACAGATTCTGTTTTATACGAGAAACTGCAGGCACTGAATAATCGTCTCGAATACGCTTTATTAACAGATGAACCTTTAAAAAAAGTAACGGGCAGAGTCTCCTATGCAGATGGAACACCGATACCCGGTGCAGGTGTATTTTTACGTGATACAGCATTTGCTAATTACTCCATCTTTTCGAACGAAGAAAATCATACAGAGACAAATGAAAATGGTGAATTCACATTTGACCAAGTCTTACCTGGAAACTATGAAGTTACTGCCGGCCTCAGTATGGAAATGGTAGATGGTTATATGATTCCATTCGAAGCTGGTGAGATCCTTTCCATAGATGGAAGCAAAGATGAGGTATATGATATCACCTTAGAACCAGTTATTAATCTGGTCCAGCCGGTAAACGAAACAGTGATTCAAGAAGACCATTTCGATTTGGAATGGGAGCCCGTGAAAGATGCAAGTTATTATTTGCTGGAATTTACTATAGAAAAAGAGGGAGCCAGCTATAGCGTAAAACTAGATAATAGAATAACAAGTCATAAAACCACCATTGAACTGGAGGATTTATACGCTCTTTCAACTAATTTTATTTTAAATGAACAGGATACCAAGGAAAACTTTTTTGAGCCTGCTTCCCTGCTCGGTTTTTCTAACCCGGAAGGAACCTATTCTTGGGGAGTTTCTGCTTACGACAGCCAAGGCCAGCTGATTAGCTCCAGTGGGGGTTATCGGTTAAGTGAGGAAAATATAAATAACATTCCAATGATTCGTTTGCAGAACAGAAAACTGACAAATGCAGATGAACTGCTTCTTGATGGAAAGCTGAAGGAAGCTTTACAGGAATATAAAGCAAATGTGAAAAAAGATGATTCCGATTTGCACAGCTTACGCATGATTACAGCAATGATTGGGCTGGAAAGTGATGGAACCTGGGAAAACCGTACAGAACTTGCTCTTCCTTACTATATTATGCTTGCTGAGCAGACTGAAAATGCAGCATATGTCTGGGAGATTCTAGATTATTATCTGTACCAGCGCGATTGGGATAATTATAATCACTGGTTCCAGCAGTACACCAATTGGACTAATAATGGATTGGATGGCTATGCAGCGTCCTCCCATGCATCAGCGCTCTTATTTCAAGGGAAAATAGAACAGGCACGTACCTTCTTTCAAAATGCTGCTGCGGACAGTGACTGGAATGATGCGAATCTGGAAAATTGGTTTGTGCTGGAACTGCTCGACAGGAAAAGTATGGAAGAAGTAGCTGACTTGGCTATGCAATACCCCAGTCAATATGCAGCATCCTTTTATACAGATTGGAGCATTATTTTGCATAATATGAATGAGGAATCAAAGAATGTGGATAACTATCAAGAAGAATTGCAGCATGTTTTATCATTATATATTGCGGGGGATGTCCCTGCATTAAACACATGGATAGAATCAACTGATTTGGAAGCATTAAAGGTGTTTATACAGCAATTAAAAGAAATGAATTTCTAAAATATAATAAAAGTCTTGTCAATACTTACTTGACAAGACTTTTATAGTGTCTTTCGCTATGTTAAGCATTTTTTAAATAAGCTACAGATCTGCTTGGTAACGTTTTTCCCAGCTTATTTTGAATATAAATACTTGCTTCCTGAATGCGTTTCTCATTAATCCCCGTTTCAATTCCAAGGCCATTCAATAAATATAAAACATCATTTGTGGCAACATTACCCGCAGCTCCCGGCGCATAAGGACAGCCCCCTAAACCTCCGACAGTACTGTCAAACCGGGTAATTCCCATATGAAGCGCAGTCATAATATTGGCTATTGCCATCCCTCTTGTATCATGGAAATGCAAAATCAGCTTATCCTTTGGAAAATAAGGAAAAAGTCCTTCAAGCAGATTCTCCACCTGTGTCGGTACAGCAGTTCCAATTGTATCTCCAAGTGAAAGATAATCTACCCCGCTATCAATCAATTGACCGCATACTCTTAGTACATCATCTACGGCAATTCTCCCTTCGTATGGACAATCAAAGACCGTAGAAACATAGCCTGTTACAATTTTGCCTGCATTTTTAGCTTCTTTAATGACCTCTGTCAGTACCGGGTATGTCTCAGAAATACTTTTATTAATATTTTTCCTGTTATGCGTCTCGCTTGCCGACATAAATACGGATGCTCCATCGATACCTGCCTCTAAAGCGTACTCTAACCCTTTCATATTTGGTACTAAAGCAGAGTATGTTACCCCACTTTTACGAATAATCCGCTTCCCTACCTCCCTTGCATCCTTTAATGCGGGAATCATTTTGGGATGAACAAAGGAAGAATACTCAATTTCCGAAACACCTGTTTTTGAAAGCATATTAATCCAGGCAACCTTATCATCTGTAGAAATCCACTGCTTTTCATTCTGCAGCCCGTCTCTTGGCCCTACTTCCTTCAAATAGACATTACTTGGTAAGCCGCGCATCAAAATCCCTCCCATTGTATCCGTTTTCATTTTAATTTATGAAAATAGAAATCAAATGTTATTTGCACAAGTACAACTAAAACTGAGGAATGCCCTATTTTCTAATGAAACTAAGAAAGCATAGATGCTGCACAAATTAACAAGAAAATAGTTAAATTAAAATTACAACAACTGCTCTTATTGAGTTTATTTACAATTCAATTTAGTTTCATTATATTCAACTTTGTTGAATACAGTATATAATAAAATTTCTGAAAGTGTCAATCTCCCTGCTGTCAAAATGAAACAATTTTGGTAAGATAAATAACAGTACAGTTTATCTTATTACTCTTTTGCAAAGGATTGGAAATAATCCTGTAAACTTGATTGATGGCTGCATTTCTATATGCTTTTTCATTTAGAAAAGGTGTTAAATAAAGATTACGATATGATAATTTAGACAAGGAGAATCTCGATGATAACGATATATATTAATGGTGTTATATATACATTTCAATCATCTCAGCCAATTGTTGAAGCTGTTGCTGTCAAAGATGGGCGCTTTATTGATATGGGGTCAAGTACTCAAATACTTGCTTTTTGGAGTACAAAAACCAATACAATTATTGATCTTGAGGGAAAAACAGTTACTCCGGGATTAACTGATACCCACCTCCACCTCTCTATGCAGGCAATGAAATTTATTGATTTAGATGTGACCGGGGTCACCCAGAAAAAAGAATTCTTAAATAAAATTAAACAGCATGCTGGCACCCTGGAAAAAGGCGAGTGGCTGCTTGGTGCCGGCTGGGACGAAAATTTATTTACAGATGGCGGTCTGCCGACAAAACAGGAGCTTGATGCTGTGGCCCCGCATCACCCGCTTTTTCTTACAAGAATATGTG
The DNA here is from genome assembly GCF_038004405.1 of Oceanobacillus sp. FSL W8-0428. Lineage (NCBI taxonomy): Bacteria > Bacillati > Bacillota > Bacilli > Caryophanales > Bacillaceae > Oceanobacillus > Oceanobacillus sp. FSL W8-0428. The sequence goes on along the minus strand of NZ_JBBORB010000001.1, from coordinate 3,559,369 downwards.
AACATGCTGCAGTGGTTAATTCCAAAGCCCTTGAGCAGATTAATTATTCCAGCAATCTCTCTGTCCCAGAGAGCGGTGAAATTGTGACGGATGCAGATGGGGAACCTAACGGATTAATTCTGGAATCGGCCGCCACATTATTTAAAGCAAAAATTCCTGATAAATCTTATGACACGTGGAAAAAAGCACTTCGAAAAACCATTTCGACTGTTATTCAATATGGTGTTACAAGTGTTCACTCCAATGATCCGGCTTATTTAGGAGGTTTGCAGCAAACCTATCGCCTCTACCAGGAATTATTAAATCAGGAAGGTATGGGGCTGCGGACAAATCTTTTAATTGATTATGATTACCTGGAGGATCTTCATAAAGAAGGTATGTATGCCGGCTATGGGAATAATACACTGCAAATTGGGGCAATTAAAGTATTTGCAGATGGTGCGTTTGGCAGAAGAACTGCATTATTAAAAGAGGCTTATTCTGATCACCCTGGACAATTTGGTGAGGCCATGCTTTCCCAGGACACCCTTTATAATATTGTAAAACGTGCAAGAGAGCTAGCGATGCCTGTTGCCGTTCATACGATTGGTGATCAGGCATTAGAAAATGTGCTGAACATCCTGGATCAATTTCCAGCTGCTGCATATAGAGATCGGCTGATACATGCGCAGGTTATCAATCCTGATTTAGTAAAGCGTCTTGCCACTCCTGACCGTATCGTTGATATTCAGCCCCGCTTCCTTGCCAGTGATTATCCTTGGGTAAGGGATCGCCTCGGGAAAGACCGAATGCCTTATGCCTATGCCTGGAAAACCTTGCTGGACAATGGTGTTATTTGCGGAGGTGGATCAGATGCACCTGTTGAACCAATTAATCCTTTACTTGGAATTCATGCCGCTATTACAAGAAAAGCTCCAGGGGAAGCTCATAACGGCTGGTATCCTGAGCAAAAGCTAAGTATGCAGGAGGCTTTTTATTTATTTACTAAATATGCAGCCTGCACAACCAATGAAGAAAAAATAAAGGGAACAATCTCCCGTGGCAAGCTTGCAGATATGACAGTCTATTCTGCCGACCCATTTCAATTAAAGGATGCTGATGAGTTACTAGATACCAATATTGAAATGACAATTATTAACGGGGATATGATGTATAGAAAAGAATAGACAGGGTAAAGTCAATTGGTTTTTAAAGGGATGGCTCAGCTCCAATAAAATATTTCAAGCACTGCGGGAGGTTTCTGACCGATCTTCCCCTTTCGCAGCAGCTTATTTTTAATGCTCATCTATAAACGAAACTTTATTCAGCGCTTCTTTTCGATATAGAGCTCTTTCTGATTTTCTCATTGTAAAACTGGAATTTCTTCCTGGTGTATAAAGTCAGTTACTCCATTTTTTATGTCTCTCCTTCAAAATGCATCTTTTATTTCCAAATAATCGAATAAATTAGGAAATTTTCTTTAAAAAAGAAAATTATTTACAAATTATTACTTTTTTCCATACCAAATTATGTTACTATTATACATATTACAAAAATGGAGATATTAGATGTCAAAAAGAACGCTTACGTTCTTCTGGCAGCTATATTCGCAATCGTTTTAACTGCTTGCGGAACTGAAACTGATGAAGAAGAAAAGCCACAAACAGGCTCTTCTAACGCAGAATTTGATGCACTAATTACTGCAATGGAAGAAGAAACAGAAGGTACTGCTACACTTCTTTTTGAAAACAATGAATCTCAGTCTCATGAGAGGGAAGGGTTATCATTAACGCTGGACGCTTACCCATTGGTAGAATTAGAGGATTTCTATACTAATTTCAGTATTCCTTTCGGGGATTAGACAGATGGCGGCGTTATCCTGGCACAATATACTATTAAGAATGATTCAGATCAGGATTTACATTATATGCCTACCCTAAACATAGATTATGTTGGAGCAACAAAACATCACAATAATTATCGGGATCTTATTCCTTTAGAGGAACAATTACCAACTATATTAGCACCTGATAACGAATACTTAGTTGAAGCAGAAGACAAAGTGACCGGCTATTATGCTTACCCTTTTGGACAAGATGAACCGGAAGAAATATTAGCAGAGGGCAATGTTATTGTAGATACCCCTGCCCCAACTACAGAGTATAATGCTGATGAAGCGCCCCGCTATACAGATCCTGATAACGTAGCAATAGCTACAATCAGATTTGAGATTGACAACCAAAGTGAAGAGGAAATTGGTCTGGGAGATATATCTTCAAAACTCACTGTAAACGATGGATCACAATATCTTTTAAACGAGGGTATGCTACTCCCTTACGACAATAGTGATACTGTTGCACCTGGTGAAGAAGGCGAGCTGCTGCAAACCTTCTTATTAGACAAAGAAATGTATGAAAAAATTTGGAAGGATAAAAGTATGGAGATTGAAGCTGGGCCAATGAGAAATACAGAAGCGAAAGATATTTCCAAAGGTAACAAAGCCGCCTTCCTGCTTAAATAAAGGGAAAAAGACTAACGGAAAATATAATCTGTTAGTCTTTTTCAATATTATCTCATTACCGCTCCACCTGATATTTTCACAGATTCTCCTACAATATTCTGTGCTGCATCAGTCAGCAGAAAAGCTATTGTGCTGCCAACCTCATCGGCAGTCGTAATTCTTTTTGAGGGTAAAGATTCTTCCGCTGATTTTCTTACTTGTACGTAAGATTGATTTGTATTTTTTGCTTTATTCTCAAATAACCCTTCCACCATTTCTGTATCAACAAAGCCGGGACAAACAGCATTCACACGGATGTTAAATGCAATCGCCTCCAGCGCCATGGACTGTGTCCAGCCAATCATCGCAAATTTAGATGAAGCATAGGCTGTGTTTCCAAATGTACCGCGCAAACCGGACAAAGAAGCTATATTAACAATATTCCCCTGCTTTTTCTCCTGCATTTCCTTGTATATTTCTTTAGTTAAACTGAAAGCCGATAAATAGTTAATATCGAGCATTGCTTTAATATCTTCTTCTTCGAGCTGATCTACCGTCATATTCCCTGCAACTCCGGCAGCATTCACTAAATCAGAGATAAATCCTAACGCCGCCTGCGCATCACGGATTAATTGCTCTCTATCTGACTTATTTGTTATATCTGCTCTTTGAACAAATATATCTGAAGCATCCATGATGGTTTCAAGCTTTTGCCTGAGCTCTGCAAGCTTTTCTGTATTCCGTCCGGTAATGGTAACTTTGGCACCCATGCCCGCAACGATTTCCGCAGTTTCCATCCCTATTCCGCCAGTTGCTCCTGTAATTAATACATGCCTTCCCTTCAAAGCATCCTTTGCAAATATAGACATTTTTTCCTCCCTCTTTCATCCAATTCTTTGATTTTGGTTCCTTATTATATCATGTCTGCCCTTATTTATTAAAAACGTTGTTTTATTACAAAAAATCGTTCGTAAAACTCCTGTTTCTTATTTTCTAATTATTTTGTCGATACTCAAGCATAAAACGTTGACAAAATATCCTTATTGGGTTAAATTACTAAAGGCGAATGTTTTTAATATATAATACAAATTTTATTCGTGTTTAGGAGTGTTTTTTCATGGAAAATGTTTTTGATTATGAAGATATCCAGTTAGTTCCCGCAAAATGTGTTGTAAATAGCCGTTCAGAATGTGATACATCCATTGAGTTTGGTGGAAGGTCCTTTAAGTTACCGATTGTCCCTGCAAATATGCAGACTATTATAGATGAAAAAATTGCAACCTATTTAGCTGAAAATAATTATTTCTATATTATGCACCGCTTTGAACCGGAAAAGCGTGTTGATTTTATTAAAACGATGCAAGAGCAGGATTTATACGCTTCTATCAGTGTCGGTGTAAAAGATGAAGAGTATGCATTTGTTGAAGAGCTTGCTAATGACAATCTTATACCTGAATATATTACAATTGATATTGCACACGGGCATTCTGATTCTGTTATCCGGATGATCAAGCATATTAAGAAGTATTTACCAGACAGCTTTTTAATTGCCGGAAATGTCGGAACACCAGAAGCAGTCCGTGAGCTAGAGCATGCTGGAGCAGATGCTACGAAGGTTGGTATCGGACCTGGTAAAGTGTGTATTACTAAAATCAAAACCGGTTTTGGAACTGGCGGCTGGCAATTAGCAGCATTGCGCTGGTGTGCAAAAGCAGCAACCAAGCCAATTATTGCAGACGGCGGCATCCGTACGCATGGAGATATTGCAAAATCTGTACGTTTTGGAGCTTCTATGGTAATGATTGGTTCTTTATTTGCAGGCCATGAAGAATCTCCAGGAGAGACAATTGAAAAAGACGGTAAAAAATTAAAAGAATACTTTGGATCTGCTTCTGAATTCCAAAAAGGTGAAAAGAAAAACGTAGAAGGCAAGAAAATGTATGTAGAGCATAAAGGCGCACTTCAGGATACTTTGACAGAAATGGAGCAGGATCTTCAATCTTCTATTTCTTATGCCGGCGGCAAGAAATTAGATTCTATCCGTACAGTAGATTATGTAGTGGTGAAAAACTCCATCTTTAATGGCGATAAAGTATTTTAATAAAATTAGTTGAAAACAAAAAAGCTTATGTCTGAAGGAGATTCCTCCTGCTTGACATAAGCTTTTCTCTTCCCTAAAACCTTCCCGATCTGAAAATCGAAAAAATTAACCATATAAACAGTAGTACTGCAACAACAAAACCGATTTCAATAACTGGCAGGCTCCAGAAGTAAGACACTTCTCCGGCAATTGCCGAGCCAATAATTAAACCAACCATTATAATACTAAAAGATAACAATACAATACTGAAGGATAGCCGGTTACTGACTCTGTCAAGCTTCTTAAGAATCATATCCACTCTGGCAACTGATATTTCTAAAGGAAACTTCCCGGAACGCAGCAGCTTATAAATCGCATTAATATGCTCCGGTAAATCCAGAATAATATCTTTATAATCATCAACCTGCTCATAAACTTCCTCAGCTATTTTTTTCGGACGATATTTTTCTTTTATTAATCTTTTACCAAAAGGCTGCGCAATTTTAACAATACTGATATCTGGATCTAATCTTTCTACTGTACCCTCAAGCGTTAAGAGCGTTTTTCCGACTAAAGAAAGGTCAGCAGGAATCCGGATTCGATGTTTAGAAGCAACACGGAACAAATCATTGACTGCTTCTCCCAAGCTTACCTGACTAAATGGGATATCATAATATTTATCACGCAGCTCTTCCATATCAGCACGCATCATATCGTCATCTACATCGTCAGGAACAACACCCATTTTATAAATAGCCTTCACAATTGCATGCGTATTTTGACGTGCCAGCGCAATAATCATATCTGTCAAATGATCCTTCATCATCGGTGTCAGCCGTCCGACCATTCCAAAATCCATAAATAATAATTGATGACCCGGAAGAACCATTACATTTCCCGGGTGCGGATCGGCATGAAAAAAACCGTCCATCAGAATCTGTTCAAATAAGTTTTGAATTAATTTTTCCGCAATAATTTTGGGCTGATACCCTTCCCTGAGAAGCTGTTCATTCTCATCCAATTTTATACCTTTGACAAATTCCATCGTCAAAACCCGTTCTGTCGTATACTCCCAATAAACATCGGGGACTTTGACACCTTCTTTATCATTTTTAAAATTCATTGCAATTTTATGTGCATTTCTTCCTTCCAGCGTATAATCTAATTCAGCCAGGATAGATGCCTTAAACTCTTCAATGATTTCTGTAATTTTATATTGCTTTGCCCACTCTAAACGTGTTTCTGCAAGTGCTGCAAAATTCATTAAAATTTCTAAATCTGTATGAATCTTCTTTTCAATATTTGGGCGCTGCACTTTTACAGCTACTTCTTCCCCGGTCTGCAGAGCCGCATGATGGACTTGTCCTATAGATGCAGCCGCTAAGGGGGTTTTATCAAAATCCTTAAATATTTCCTGAATAGGCTCCCCTAATTCCCGTTCTACAATTTCTTGTATATCAGTATAAGGAATTTTTCCAACCTGGTCCTGCAGCTTTTCCAATTCTTTTATAATATCCGGTGGAATCAAATCATTTCTCGTACTTGCGATTTGCCCCAGCTTGACAAAAGTTGGTCCTAACTCCTCCAGGAAAAATCTGATTCGCTCCCCTGTTGTTTTATTATGTATTTCTTTTTTTCCTTTGAGCACTCTCTCAGGTAAAGAAACAACTTTTTGAAGCCCTAATTCTTTTACAATATAACCAAAACCGTTTCGGGAAAAAGCTACCAGTATTTCACGATAGCGTTGTATATGGCGAATACGTTTATTGAAAATGGTACGTCCCCTCCCTCCGTATTTGCTTATATTCATAGTATACCCATTCTTATCCATCTGCTAACAGGAAATCCAAGCATTAATTAGAAAGAAGAACTGTTCCTTTATTTATCACAGCTCCTCTTTTTTTCATTTACTTTGGAGGACCATCTGTCACATTTGTTCCAAATAATGTTCCTGTTATTGACATATTACTTTTTTAAACTGGTCATCAATACTTTCACGTATAACCCGATCAGCATACAAGTAGATGGGAATATAGCAGCTAAATATATTAATCGCTCATTTATAAAACCCAAATAAATATACGGCAGGGAATAAAACATCAGCGCCTGAGGCAGTACCACAGGAAGCAGTATATAAAGTATCAGATTAATAATGAAAACCAATGAAACAGATTGGATATTTTTTAATAGCGCCCCTTGATTTTTCAAAAACAATCCAAATAAAGCATATATAATTATAATACTAAAAAATATTCCTTTTACCTGATTTGTAAAGAGTACCAACAACATTGCAGACACGGTCAAGAAAAAATGAAACATCACTGAAGGAAGATTACTTTGTAAGTAGACTTTAGCATTATTTTTTTCTGTTTTGCCGCTAGACATTCAACCATCCTTTTATAACTTTTAATCTTGAAGACATAATTAAATAGAGCTCTTTAATTGCTGATCTCTCTGGTGGCGTTCGATTGCCAGTTCAATTAATCTCTCAATCAGTTCCCGGTAGGAAACGCCGCTTTCTTCCCAGAGTTTAGGGTACATACTTATTTTCGTGAAACCTGGTAACGTATTAATTTCATTAATAATAATAGTATTATCTTCTTTTAAAAATACATCTACTCTGGCCAGCCCTTCACAATTTAAAGCTTCAAAAGCTTGAATAGCAGTAGCTTGAATTTTTTCTGCTACGTCTTTTTCTAATGAAGCCGGAATTTCCAGATTTGCCCCGGACTCATCAATATATTTCGCTTCATATGAATAAAACTCGACAGTCGGGAGTATTTCTCCAGGTACAGAAGCAATTGGATGATCGTTACCTAAAACCGAGCATTCAATCTCTCTCCCTTCGATAGCTTCCTCAACTAAAACTTTATGATCATACATAAAAGCATCCTGGATAGCATGGTTAAATTCTTCTTCTGTTTCAACTTTGTGCACACCTACAGAGGAGCCCTGGTTTGCCGGCTTGATAAATAATGGTGTCCCTAATTTCGCCACAATATCCTGATAGACTATTTGGTCCTGCTTCGCTTTACGGAAGCTGTAACCGGAGGCCACATTTAAACCTGCATCCTGAAGCAGACGTTTGGCAATATCTTTATCCATACTGATAGCTGAGCCGAGTACTCCGGAACCGACAAATGGAATATTTGCCATTCTCAGCATTCCCTGCAGGCTTCCATCCTCTCCGAGTGTTCCATGTACAATAGGAAAGATAACGTCTAATTGATCCATGCTTATATCAGAGCCAGTCTGGATAATTTGGTTCTCCTCTGCTCCAGGAACAATAGCTATTCCCTTCCCTGTTTTATTTAATGCGATTAAGCTTGGATCCTCTTCGTTTATTAAATAACGGGACCGGTCATTTACATGCCAGTTTCCCTGTTTATCAATCCCCAGCAAATATACTTCATACTTATCCAGATTGATAGCATCCACAATATTTTTGGCTGATTGCAAAGAAACTTCGTGCTCTGATGATTTCCCTCCAAATACAATACCAACTTTTTTCTTCATTTAAATCCTCTCCTTGTTGACTCTAATAACATAATTATTATATTTATCACATAATATGTTCTTACATCATCATTTGTTTGACCTGTATCGCTATTTTATCATAGAGTTCATTTCGACGGGGAATTTAATGTGCTAAATTAATAAGAAGAGGTGCATCCTTCATGGATAGAAATAAAGAGATGCTTAAATACCCATCTAATTACTTAGAAATTATCTCAGATGGTTTAAAAGTTACCGGTAAGTCAAAAAGAATTATCATTATTGGAGCTGGACTGGCAGGGCTGATTGCAGGAAGCCTGTTAAAAGCAGCAGGACATGATATCATCATCCTGGAAGCAAATGAACGGATTGGCGGCAGAATTCTAACCATCAGAAAAACCTTCAGTGATGAAAATTATCTTAATGCCGGTGCCATGCGCATTCCAGATTATCATTATTTGGTACACGCTTATTTACATAAATTCTCGCTGCATACACACCCCTTTATAAATGAAACTCCAGAAGATATTATTTTCATCAACCATGTTCGGACAACACGTCAAATATATGAGAAAAATCCAGATATATTACAGATTCCTCTTCCACCATCAGAAAAAGGTAAAACCGCTTCTGCTTTATTCGAAGAAGCAATTCATCCATTCCTTACACAATATCAGCAAGCAGATAGCGCCGGAAAAAAAGAATTAGAGGAAGCCTATAAAAATTATTCTATTGAGGAATTTTTGCTTCATAATCCCATCGGTCCTTCGCTTTCTAAAAATGCTGTTTTTCTAATCAGCATTATGTTAGGCATTGAAGGTTTTTCACAAGGCAGTTTTGTAGATATATTAACGGATATTTTTGAGCCTTTAACACAAAAGGATGTATCTTTTTCGGCAATAACTAATGGAAATGATTTATTACCATTATCTATCTATCACCAGGTAAAGGAAGATACCTATTTACATCATAAGGTGGTTGCTATCGATCAGTCGCCTGCATCCTATGTTGAAATTCATACGAATCAAAAATCCAGTTTCTGCGGAGATTTCGTTATTTCCGCAATTCCTTTTCCCCTGCTCCAATTTATAGATATCTACCCCAAGCACTCTATCCCATTTCAAAAATGGCAGTTGATTCGCAGATTAAATCATATTCCTTCTTTAAAAATTGGTATTGAATTTCACTTCCGTTTTTGGGAAGAATATTCTTTCGGAAATGCCATCACTGATTTACCTATATCCTTTGCTTATATTCCCAGCCAAAAAGATATAAACGTGATGACTGTCAGCTATACCTGGGGGGAAAGAGCTCTTCTCTGGACAAGTGCTCCTCCAAAATCCATATATGAATATGTCATGAAGGATTTAGCTAAAATATACGGCACTATTGTTTACCAGGCATTTAAAAAGCTCGTTTATTTTAATTGGAGTTTAAATCCCTACTCTGCAGGCTGTTTCAGTTTACTTACCCCGACCCTCGGTGCAGCAAAAGCAGAAGCTGACATGGAAAAAGCCGAGGGAAAAATATATTTCGCCGGTGATCATGTTTCTGGCTTCAATGGCTGGATGGAAGGAGCTATTGAAGCAGGAATTCGTACTGCATTTGAAATCAATAATAAATAAAAACCTTCATAGCGATTATGAAGGTTTTAGTTCTACTGTTTTTTTACAATTTTAAATTCTATCCTTCATTCTTTCGCAATTATCCTCTGCCTAATCACTAATAGCTTTTTTACGGAATAAATCATCCCTGGAAGAACGGATTTGTACACTAATTACTAATCCAACCATCATCAGGTTTGTTATTAAAGAGCTGCCCCCATAACTTATAAATGGTAAAGTAATACCTGTAATTGGCATTAACCCTATCGTCATCGCAATATTTTGGAAAACTTGAAAAGCAAGAATTCCAATGACACCAACACAAAGGTATACTCCAAATAAGTTATTGGTCTCATAAGCAACCTTTGTAATCCGATAGAGAAGCAGGAAATACAGCAGAATCAGAATACTTGCGCCAATAAAACCATATTCCTCTCCAATTACTGTAAAAATAAAATCTGTATGTGCTTCTGGAACTTTTCCATTTTGAATTTGCAACCCCTGGTTAAACCCTGCACCGCTTAATTGACCTGAACCAATCCCCATGATTGCCTGCTGAAGCTGGTATCCATAGTCAGATGCATACTCTGACGGATTTAACCAGCCATAAATCCTTTCCATTTGATGTGATTGAAACAAACGGGAGAAAGCATCGAAATAATAAGCATATATAAAAATTAAACCTGCTACTGAAGCAGCCATTGAAAAAAGTATCGGTAAAATAACTTTTATCGAAATACTGGAAACAATAATCATTGTAAACGCAATGGCAAATATAGTCAGGGCTGAACCTAAGTCCGGCTGAAGAAAAATAAAAACAAATGGAATAAGGGTTATTGCCATTATTTTCGCTGTTAATTGGATACTCATTTTTAAAGACAGCTTTCGATTACCATGACGTTCCAGAAGGACTGCCAAATAAATGATAAGAAATATTTTGATAAACTCAGATGGCTGCACTTCAAAAAAACCCAGATTTAACCAGCGCTGTGAGCCATTCCGAAAGACACCAAAAAAATGAACACAAATCAAAAGAAAAGTGCCAATGGCATATAACCTAAATGCCTGGTGCTTCAAAAGCTCATAATCAAAGAAAATAACTGCCAGCATGATCAGAATACCAAAAACATACCAAACAGCCTGACGGATCACAAAATAAAAAGGCTGTGATTGCGCATATTGTCCTGAACCACTATATATGGTAATTAAACTAATTAAAAATAATAAAAATAAAATTATTATAATACTGTAATCTAAATTATATTTCTTTTGCTGCATATCAAAAACCTCATTACTAGTATTTATTAGAAAGTAAATTCCTTACCACCTGAACTGCTATAGCATCATCTAAATATTCAACTGAAAAAAGATAGTCTGGGACAACATCTGCAGTACTGATAAAATAAATTAGTACTGCTCCCATTAAAATCAATTCCTTAAGTGTCCCCTTTTTATGACAAAATCGATGAAAAAAGGATGTAAGCTGCTGTATGTATGCTCCTTGATTCCCCGCATTTTCCTTCTTTTTTTGGAAATTTTCAATTATAAGGCGCTGTCTTTTTTCTGTTTCAGCATCCTGCTCATATTCATATAATTTCTCATCTATTTTTTCATAGAAAAAGAATCGTATTGATCACCTGAATGCTTTAAAAAGTATTTAATCATTGCAGTATAATCCTGTGCATCATTTGTACTTTTCTCCTTTGTTTTACCGGAAGCCCATTTTTCTGAAGCAATTCTTCAAAAGGTATATCCAAAGTTGAGATTTCCATTAAATGCTGATTTGTCAGCTTGCGTTTGTGGTTAATAATGCGTGATACAATAGATATATTAATATTTGTTTTTTTACTTAATGCCCGCATTGAAATTTGTTTTTCCTCTAATTTCTCTTTGATGAAATCTCCAATTCTATGATTCATTAACTATCCAGACCTTTCTATCATTCAAATGTTTTCTTCTGTTACTCTCTAATATACGAGCAGCGTTGACAAAATGTCAAACTTTCCAGTGATTTTATTAATAGCATGGAATATCTCGAAAAATAAAAAGATCGCCTTCATATACAGATGTATATAAAAGACGGTATTCTAGTGTGACTTCTTTTTTTATTTTGAATGGCGTAAGCCCGAAGTAAAAGCGTACAACATAAAATTCCTTTTAAATATTAAAAACCGCATGTAAAGGTATCCTTCTACATACGGTTTTATTTAGGTCTGCCAATATTACTGAATGGATAAATCCGGAATGTAACTTCACCAATAATTGCCTGTTCATTTAAAAATCCAAAGAAGCGGCTGTCATTGCTGTTTCCACGATTATCCCCCAAAACAAAATAGGTGTTTTCAGGGACAGTTGAGTAACCTGTTAACTCTTCTAAAGTAAAGTTTCCGGTTTGAAAGGCGCGTTTTGCAGGACTGTTTTCATTCAGCAGGTATGGCTCATCTACCGGTTCTCCATTTAAGTATAAAACATTATTTATATATTCAATCTGATCACCTGGTATGCCAATCACACGCTTTACATAGTAATTATCAGAGTCAGGAGCATGAAATACGATCACATCAAACCGGTCAATGGATGCAACTTTATTTACAATAATCTTATCTTGATCCGAGAAAGTAGGCTGCATGGATTCTCCCCAGACAACAGAAGGTGCCAGAAGGAAATTTTTAACAATAAATGCCGCAATAATAATAATCACTGCTATTCTGCATAATAGATAAATTTTTCTCTTCAGAAGACCTTTCTCCATGCTCCGCACCTCCTTTAAGTAAATTATATCTCTTACCATATTTCAATTTTATTATACTATATAATCAGGAAAAATGTCACACAAATAAAATTCATTGTACAAATAGACTATATGAATTGGTATATAAGGGTTCTTCCATAAAGATAAATCATAAAAAACATATCATACAGTATTGATTTGTAAAAGAATAATACGAGAGCAGACATTTAAAGAAAGGGCTTTCTTCTTTTTTTATAAGAGAAAAACCTTAACAATATTTTCTAAATTTATTTTAGTAAAATTAACACGGCCAAACTTATTAACTATTTTTATGTACCTGTCTTCATAATTGATGCTATCAATATATCCCTGCTCCATATAGAAATTATTATCCTTATGATACTCAATTTTAATTAGTAGATTATCTTTATGGGCCATCATCAACTGAAAACCAATTTCTTGTTGTACATATAAGTTCATGCTCCGACACTCCTTTTCAACTGCCCAAAAGACAGTATGCTGTCTATTTTAAAACTTCTCACTTGTTTACGATAATAGCAGTAAGCCAAAATTTTGGTGTTATCTATGTCGACTACTCTTATTATTCGTTGGCTGATCTTTCCTTTAGAGTCTATATAATAGATCATTACCTTTTCTTTTTTCTCCATCGCACTTGTTAAGAAACCAATCATTTTAACCACCCCTCGATAAGAACTTTTGTTCTGAACATTTGTTCTTATTATATCAAAACAGATAAAGTTGTAAACATGAAATAAATGGATAAAATTATTTCAAACTAAATTAACCTTTGTTTACTTTATCTGATATAAATTCGTATTAACAGGACTATTTTTACACGTAAAAAAATAAGCCCTAAAAGGAAGGACTTATTTTTAGTAACTGATGCATTTCCCCAAGCTGCTACCAGACAATTGTACCCGTACCAAAAAATTTTCTGTGTTTTTATTTTCAGCTTTCTTGATGTTCTCTTATTTTTTGTTTTCTTTTTAACAGTATAACTGCAATAACAAACAATGCGAGAACGGAAACAATAAAACCGATAAACAGCCAATTAAAGCCTTTATCTTCTTCTAAGATATATACTTCTACGGATTCTCTTGGTATTCCAATCCGGTAATTGCCCTCTTTGTTTTCACGTACTAAATTATCCTCTAAGATACCTTTTAATTGCATACCAGATTCTATATTATCTACATCTATATATGCTGACTCACTGCCATTATTAATAGCAGCATACATTATCTCATCTTGATAGCTACGACGGAACACCAACATCGATGCTTCAGACCCGACATATTCAAAATCACCAAACCTTAATGCAGGAAATTCATTATGCAGGGAAGCAATACGTTTATGAAATTCCTTTAAATCCTCATCTCCACTGTTAAATGGAACGAGCCGCTGTGATTCCTCAGCATCCCCGCCATACATTGGAAGCTCTGTCCCTTGAGTAATCATCGTTGCACCCGGTGTTGTATACATATATGTTAATGCCAGCGTCCAAGCAGTTACTGCATTACGTTGATTTTCTGAAAAAATATTTGTAAAACGTTCCTGACCGAAGCCGTCTATCTGTTTATAAAAATCGGTTAATCCCTGTTCTTTCCAGATATCATAAATCGCAGAAACATCATTGTCACTTTTTGCAAATGTTTCACTTAATTCTTGATTTAACTCCGGATAATTAATAATATCCAGCGATGTATTTTCTAATAAATCCACTGCTTCATCCATAGTTGCTTCTGTTATATCACCAATAAGATAAAAATCAGGACGATTTTCTTTTAAAGCCGCAGTCAAATCTTTGATAAACGCTTCTGGTGCAAGATCAACATTAGGCAGCTTAAATCCATCAATATCCGTTTCTGACTCCCAATATATAGCAGCATCTAACATATAATCTGCAGCGTCAGGATCCGTTAAGTCTAATTGAACCGTTTCTGATAATCTTTCATCATCTGAAGCAGGTGTTCCCAGCCACCAATCTTCTTTATCCGGGTCATTCGTCAAAGGATTTGTATCTGCAGCATAGTTAAACACGAAATCAATAACTATTTTCATATCACGCTGATGCACTTCTGATACAAGACGCTCAAAATCTTCCATTGTTCCAAATTGTGGATTTACTTGATAAAAATCAGTAATCCAAAACCCATGATAGCCTTTTTCTTTATTATCCATAATTGGTGACAGAGAAATCGTAGTAATTCCAATATCCTGCAGGTCATCTAATTTATTTATGATTCCCTGAAAATCACCACCATGATAGTTATGAGGATCATCAATATCTATTTCTCCCTGGATTTTAGCGTCTCCATTATTAAACCGGTCAACCAATATTTGATAAAATACTTCATTATGTATATCTTCATCCTGTGCATGAGCAGGCTCTTGTATAATGAACATACTTATGATAGCAGCAAGTCCAATACTTATTTTTTTGATCATAGATTTTCCCCCAATGATAATAAAACTGTAATTTTCATTCTACCCTATTCTCTATTATCACTTATTTTCTTAAAAAATCATACCTTGATTAAAATGATGTAAAAAAGCGTTCACAATTATCTTTGCAAATAAATAAAGTACCTCAGCCAGCTGACCAAGGCACTTTATTTTATCCTGTTCAACAGGAAGTTATTGTTTTACTTATTTTAGAAATAAAAGCCCATTGGCAAGCGGAAGAATCCTAAAATAATGACAATAATCAGTGCAATAAGGAATTGAATCCATTTGCCTGTTGCTGATTTGCCCTTTTTTGCGGCAACTAATATCATTTCCATCATTACTACAATCCAAAGACCGGCAAGTGCTTTTACAATTACTTCACCAAGTATCGGCATGGAATAGCCTTGAATATAATCCCAGGTTAATAATCCTCCCGTGATGATGATAAATAAATACACAAGACGTAAAATCATATGAACAATCGTTGCAGGCTTATTACTGCTTTTTTTGTACAAGACTAATGCAATAATAAAGAGAATCAGTCCTAGTACCCACGCAGTAATATGCAGATGTGTTCCTCCCATTTAAGTTTCCTCCTTCATTTTTATAAGTACATGTAATAATCATCTTCCACATTTAACAAAAATGACTAATAATCCGTTTACTATAAGTGCTTGTTCAAAAAGTAGTCAAATTAGAAGCAATAAGGTCAAGGCGACGTAACTTTTACGAACGGCCTTTCACAGGATGTGATGACTTCTGTGTTGTCCACAGGACGTGGACGTACTTAGCAGAAGTTCCTCTATGCTTTTAAATACGTGAGTAACGCTTTTGGTGGGGCGAGTAATCGCAAATGTTTTCGGTGGGACGAGTAATCGCAGTCCCAGCCCCATCGGAAAAGATACGTCAACGCAGAGATTCGCAGCTTATCATTTGGGGACTTTTTGAACATCCTCTATAATACCATTTTCTTCCCTAAGATGACATTTTAATGTCCCTTTGTCAACAAATCGCCATGATTAACGTCTAAACGGCTGCATTTTTTTATATGTGATACATCTCCATAACCACTCGACAGGTCCAAACTGAAAATAACGAAGCCAAATCGTACTGCCGATAATTTGCAGGCAGAAAATAACAAGGACAATCAAAATTTGCTGAACAGGACGAATTTCTCCATAAAGTCCGAAACCGGCACCGTAGAAAAGACAAAAGGAAATAACTGATTGGAGCAAATAATTGGACAATGCCATTTTGCCAATCGGTGTCAGTACACGAAGTATTTTTCGTGGGATATCCTGTTGCCACAATAACGTAATGGTGGTCAGATAGAAGACTGCGGATGCTGTCCCTCCGATGTTATCCTGCACAAGAGCAAACCAGAGCGGGTTACCAAATAGATAAGGTCCGATTTTAAACAGAATAAATACAACCAATGAGAAAGCCCAAATCTTTTTCAATATACTCCTGTAGGAGAGTGGATCATGAAGCCATCTCTTTCTTGCCAGATACATCCCAAATAAAAATAAAGGGAGAATAATGAATGGGTATATAATAAAGCCTAAAAGTCCATTCGACAGCTGCCAATCTTGAAAATTTTGCGCCAGAATAATAGATAAATCATTGGAGCGATAGCTTTGAAAAGCCTGCTCTATTTCGGATGTATTACCCAGAACAATAAAATCCCTTGCTAAATACTGCAGACCTGTAAATGCAATTGTTGAAAATCCTAATAGACCAATCCCCCAGCCTGCCAGGGTCTTATCTCTGCTATTTAAGAATAACAGCAGTAAAAATCCCATCGTTCCATAGGTTAAGAGAATATCTCCATTCCAAACCGCAAAAGCATGGATGATTCCAAAAACAATTAATGTTCCCAGTCTTCTTCCGAAAAAAGCATATGGTGAGATTTTCTTTTTATCCAGGCTATCCTTTTGAATTTGAATCCCAAAGCCAAAGAGAATAGAGAACAAAGTGTAAAAACTGGCTTGAAAGAAGATATCAATAAAAGCCAGACTAAATTGATCAATTCCAGCAGTCCAGGCATCTTCTGCTCCTCCATAGAGAAAATAAGGAGCAGAAAATGATCCTATATTAACCATGAATATACCTAAAATTGCAAAGCCTCTTGCAGCATCTATCCATTCTAAACGTTTATTCACTTGATAAGGTTGCACTATTATTCTCCTTTGATAAGAAGCTTTTTAGAAAAGAAATAAAGGTATGTTTCCTTAACAGGCTGTTTCCAGATTTCTTCAATTGCATACCGGTAAAGCTCCAGCTGTGTTTTATACCGTTTTCTCAGCTGCTCCTCTAATTTTTCCGTAACATCTTCTGTTATCATATCTGTTTTGTAATCAAGAATAATACAGCCCTCTTTCTGAGGAATAATACAATCGATAACCCCTTGGATTAATACCTTTTCTTTCACGGGATCCTTCCAGTCTGGATATACTTTTTCCGCTGGCAGCATCAAACTGAATGGCACTTCTTTATATACTCTATTCTCCACAAAAATTTTCTGGGCGATCGTTGATTCTAAAAAATCTACAATAGCTGAAGCGGAAACACTTTCCGCTTCGGGAGCTGACATTTTCTCCTCTTGAACCAGTTTCTCAATAAACTCCTTCACTTCCTCTTCGGATAGTTTATCCTTCAAAGGAAGATGCTGCATCACTGTATGCAGTGCAGTTCCCTTCTCAGCCGCAGTTAATTTTTTTTCAGCCTGCATAAATCTCGGTCTGTTTGTAATCGGACGTATCGCAGATTGAGGAATCATTCTCTCATCACTGTATGCATCTTTCTGCTCCTGCTGACGTTTTAATTCTGTTACAGATTGCTTTGCACGGGAGTGTACAGCCTGTTGATATGGATATTGATAGGAAAGTCGTCTATCGACCCAACTATCCAGGTCTTTATAATCCTGTTCAAGCCGGTCCCAATTTCTGATTTGATTTTTTAATGCATCTTGTTTTTGCTGTAGCGTATTTTCAAGGAAAATAAGATCCTGACTCGGATGAATTTGTACATCCCACTTTGATGAGTCCTGTGTGATTTCAGATAAAACGCTGGTTCCTATCTCCTCTTTTCTCAAAATTTCTGCTTGCGGATGACGGATCAATGCAGGTCCGACCCAATCCAGATAATTCTTTGCTCCAACCCGAAAATACGCCGGTAACACCCAGTCTGCATGATGAGCAATCCATGACCATGATGCTTTCCGCTTCTCTGCAGAATTGACTGTTCCTACCATAAACAACTTCTCTTCTGCACGTGTTAAGGCTACATATAATAAGCGGATTTCTTCCGACAGCTGTTCTCTTCTGATTTTTTCTCTCAACGCATGATAAAATAAAGTTGAATATTGAATCCGTTTATCAGGATCAATAAATTTACTGGCAAATCCCAGATCTTTATGAAGCAGATATTTCTCGTTTAAATCCATCATATTAAATTCTTTATCCATACCTCCGAGTATCACAACAGGAAATTCCAAACCTTTACTTTTATGAATCGTCATTATCCGGACAACATCTTCCTGTTCACTAAGGGCACGTGCAGCACCCAAATCCTTCTGCTCTTCTTCCATTCTTTCAATAAAGCGCAGGAAACGATATAAACCTCGAAAAGAGGTCTCTTCATAGCTTCTTGCCCTGTCATATAAAGCCCGTAAGTTTGCCTGGCGCTGTTTACCGCCGGGGATGCCTCCAACAAAATCATAATAGCCGGTCTCCCGGTATATTTGCCATATTAATTCTGACAACGCTCCTTGCTGCGCAGATTGTCTTAATGTATCCAACAACTCCCGGAATTCTTTTAATTGTACTGTAACCTGATTCTCTTCTTTTTCCAAATATGCTATAAGAGCATCATAAAAATTCCCATGGCGATTTGCTAATCGAATTGCTGCTAAATCATTTTCTTGCAAACCGACAACGGGCGAACGCAATACAGCGGCCAGCGGAATATCCTGACGCGGATTATCAATTATCTTTAATAAACTGATCATGACCCGAATTTCAATCGCTTCAAAGTAGCCTGATGTTAATTCTGCATAAACGGGAATGCCTTGTTTTTTCAGCTCATCCATAATAATAGGTGTCCACGTCATGGAACGCATTAAGATTACAATATCACGATACATCAAATTTCTATGCTGGCCAGCTCCCTTATCTACTACTTGCATAGGTGTATCTGTACCTTCAGTGCCAATCCATTCCCGGATTTTTTTAGCATAGGCCCGTGCTTCAATTTGTGCTTTTTCTAAATCTTCTCCTGTCTCTTCCGCTTCTCCAGACTTCTGTCCTTGAGGAGTATCAATCATCAGCAATTCCGGATTAGAATGAAGTGGAAATTCATCATACACACGATTACCGTAAATAAGCTCGGCATCCTGGTCGTATTCAATATCACCGACCTCTTCATCAAAAAGCTGACGGAATAAATAGTTAGCGCCAACCAGCACCTCGTTCCGGCTTCGGAAATTCCGGTTCAAATCAATTCGTTCGGCAGGATAATTGGTTGCTGCAAACTTTTTATATTTCTCAATAAACAGGGAAGGCTCTGCGTGTCGAAATCCATAAATACTCTGTTTCACATCACCAACCATAAACATATTTCCATTATCCTCAGGATTACGGACTAACTGAAGAATACTTTCCTGCACAAGGTTTGTATCCTGATACTCATCAACGAGAACCTCTTTAAACTGCTTTTGCAGCTGCATAGCAATGGAGGAAGCACCGATTAGAGCACCTTCTTCATCTGTCTCCATTAAAATCTCCAGGCAATAATGCTCTAAATCGTTAAAATCAACAATAGCCTGTTCCTTTTTACGATGCTGAAACTTATCCATATAGTTTTCTACCATAGAGGTCATCTGTTTTAAAACAGGAGCCATGCCCTGCATATCCTGAATGTGGGCAGCCAGATTGCGGACAAACCATTTTTCCTTCATTTTGTCCCATCTGTCTTTGACTTTTTTTCGGAAAGCCTTCACCTGTTCCCGTTTCTCTGGATTATCCTCTATTTTTTTTCTTGATAAAGCCGCAAACTTCGTATCATGAACAAATTGGTGTAATTCATCCCATTTTGATAATTTTCCCGCCGCAGCTTCCAGCACCGCGGTGTCTTTTTCCAACGCATCCAAATAATGATATGGCCCATCAGGCTCTCTTGCCACAGCAATAGCTAAAGCGTTCTCTTGCTTCATTGCTTTCAATTGGTTGGTAATCTCTTCCTTGACTTCCTGGAGCCAGGGAATGGTTTCTTCTGTCCAGTTTTCCTCTATTTCGTAATTTGCTGTCAGCTGGTGCAGCCACTTTTTTGGTGACGGATGTTGAACTGCAAAATTTGCTGTTTTCAGGATTAATTCTTCCACATCCCGATCACTTCTATCATTCGAAAAACGGTTTACTACTTCAAAAAATTGTTCCTGCTCCTGATTCGAATCATCATACCAGCCTTCCAGCAGATCATCCAAAACCTCCCGCTTTATCATATCCATTTCTACATCATCGGCAATGCGGAAAGAAGGATCTAAATCAATCATATATGCATTTTTCCGTACAATATCTAAGCAAAAGGAATGCAGCGTTGAAATAGACGCTCTCTGTAATAAAGAAAGCTGTTTTTTTAAATGAAGAGATCCCGGTTTTTCAGCCAATGACTTCTCCAGTGCTGCTCCGACTCTCGCCCGCATTTCCTGTGCTGCTGCGTTCGTAAAGGTAACAACGAGTAATTCATCAATATTAATCGCATCTTCTTCCTTTAAGAGTTTCTGAATAATACGCTCTACGAGGACAGCTGTTTTTCCAGAGCCCGCTGCTGCGGCTACAAGGATATCCGTACCGCTTCGATAAATTGCCTGTTCCTGTTCTTTTGTCCATTTAACCACGGATTTCCCCTCCTTTTAGCCGCTCAATAATTTCTTTTTCTTTTATATTTGGTATTTTTCTATAATTATTTCCCTGCAATGCCGGGTCAAATTGACAAACTGCATGAAAAGGACAATACGTACATGCCGCTGTATCCTTCTTCAAAAACGGATTAATCTCTACACCGCCGGATGTCATATCCAGCCCTGCCTTTTCAAGCAATACGTGGATATGGTTTTTAAGCTTATCAAAGGTATCATTATCCGCAATTTTCGAATGATGGTTGAATGTCCCATCTTTTTTCAGACCAGCAGGAATAATATTACTTGTCCCCATTTCTAACGATTCGTCCATCGCCCTGGCGATTTCTTCATCAGATAAAAGCAGCCCTCTCATTTTATAAGACTTAAAAATCTGTCCCTCTATATCACTGTCTATTTTTTCTTTATCCAGATTAATCATTGGATTGTGCACATGGAAATAAAGGACGCCTGCCGGATTCGCCTGCTGACCGAGCCATTTTTCCGAATGTGTCAATACAACATCTAAATAAGTTAACATTTGCAGGGCGAGGCCATAATAAACCTCCAGCAGATCCAAAGCACGTGAGCTTGATTTATAGTCGATAATCCGCAAATATAAATCCTGATGAAGCTCTGCTTTATCTACACGGTCAATCCTCCCGCGTAAGAGAAGCTCATAGCCATTTTCCAGTGGCAAAATAAGCGGCGGCAGCGGACTGTTCTTCTCTCCAAAACTGAGCTCCAGACCTACCGGGCTAAAATCTGTCTGTCTTGCCTGCTCACTTAATATAAATGCTGCTCTGGCAATTATTTCTTCCAGCTTCTGCTGAATATAGGTATAACGATTGGAGCTATGCAGAATTTGATGCTGGAGCACAGGTGATAATTTTTGAATTGCCCGGTGCGCGTAACTCGCTGATGTTTCCCTGGTAAGCAGTTTGAAATCTGTTTTTTCAGTTTGAACCCACTCTGTAATTAAACGTAACGCCTCATGAAATAGTTGTCCAATATCAGGAGCGTCTAATTTATAAGTCTGCCGTTCCTGTAAATTCAGGCTGTAACGGGCAAAATGCTGATAGGAGCAGCGATAGTAGGATTCCAGCCGGCTGACACTTGCTTTGATTTGTTTTGGATAAAGCTCTTCAGCTGTTTCTTTATTCAATTGCTCTGGCTGGTTTTTATAAAATAAACCTTGTAAAATTCGGTAGGTCATCCCATACTTCGGCTGATTTTTCACATACCAGTTGTAAACAGCAAACCAGGCTTCACTAATCTCATATCCCCGCTGCAGCCTGGCAAATTGCGTTGTCAGAGCAGCCCTGGTTTTTGTCTTTGTAGTAATAAATCTCAGTGTATCTGCAGTATCTTCCACATCCTGAAATAATAAATGCTCCTGGCATTTCGGAAAAAGATCCTCAATCCTGCTGATTACTTGAGAAGGAACTTTCGCTTTTCCCTCTTCATCACTGATTGGATAACTAATCATCAACCTATCCTTGGCAATCGTTAACGATAAATAGATATAAAACCAATCATCAAGCAGCTGTCTTTTTCCGTTTTCAGCAAGCTTTAATCCGTTTTGCTCCAATAGCTCTCTTTCTTCATCATCAATCATGCCGTCTACCGGCGGCTTCATTGGCCATACTCCTTCATTTACACCAAGTAAAAAAGCACAGCGGACACCTGACATCCGCGATCTGTCAATGGTTCCCACTAATACATGGTCCATCGTAGGCGGGACATGTGAATACTCTAATGCTTCAAATCCCGCATTGATCGATACATTAAAGGTAGACAAATCCAGTTCTTCATCACCGGCAATCTCGACCATTTCATCCATCAATTGTATGAGTGCATCCCATACCTGCTGCTGCTCCCTTCCTTTTTCAGGAATACCCTGCTCATCAAAGGAAGCGCGCATTTCCTCCAGCTGTTCAGGAACCCCCAGTGATTCCAGCCAAATAAAAATAGCTTCACAGCGTTCTTTAACGCTTGCGGCCGTACGAAAGCTCTCATCAAAAGACTTTAACGCTTTTGTGATTTGGTCCCGGTATCTGTTGATTTCCTCCTGCATTTTGCTTTCAAAGCTCGTCTGCGCAGCCTGGTCAAACCCACGGAAGCGCTGATATTTCCATGGCTTATCATCTAACCACTGCTTCCGATAACGAATTCCGTACTCTATTGTATAATTCTCCAATTGATCAATTGCATCTCTTGTTAGTGGAAACTCCTCATCACTGGCAGGTATAAATTCTGTTTTTAAAACACGGAATATTGCATCCGAGCGCCAGCCATTTTCAATTGCTTCCAGCATCGAACGGATCAACTCAATTAAAGGATGATGCAGCATAGAGCGTTTCTGATCAAGAAAGACAGGAATATTATAATCTCCAAAGATTGTTTCAATTAAATCAGCATATACATCTGATTGCCTCATTAAAATAGAAATATCACGATAGCGATATCCACCGTCTCTTACCAGCGAAAGAATTTCCTCTGCAACACCTTCTACTTCTGCACGTGGATGAACCGCTTCAGCTATTTGAATGGGCGCATCTTCTGTATACTCCGGAGAGGGACGGACATCGAAATTTTGTTCCAGATGGGCAAAATAGGTCCGATCTTTAAATTGATCGTCTGCCGGATTTAAATAAACTGACTGTTCGAACGAAATCCCGGTTTCCTCGGCAATAGCTGTCAATTGCTGATAGGTCAGGTTTGTCTGATAAAAGATATCTAACTCCTCCAGCTTTTCTGCATTGGCCGGATCTAACGTCAAACCGATATGAACAGCAGCACACTTTTTCATTAATTCCCCAATCACGGATATTTCCTGCGGCGTAAAACGATGAAAGCCATCTATATAGATATGTGCTCCCTCAAGCATGCTGGCTTTTGGAATTTTTTCCTTTAATATTTGTAATCTGTCTTCATTGTCCATATAAGAATGCTGCAGCTGTTTAAGAAGCTGTTCATAAATATAAATGAAATCATCCAGTTTTCGTGCTAATCCCATTTCCGATGGAGATTGATGGACAAATTTGTTTAATTGATCCTGCTGGGCTCGAAGTGTGTCAGGTGTAATTTCATATCTTTTAAATTCTCGAATAACGGATTCCAGCTGATCAAGAAATCCCTGCTTTTTCATTGCTTTTTGAAATGCCATCCAATCTCCATTTTTCTCAGCAATAATTTTCCGAAGCATCATTTGTGTTCCAACCGAGCTGATAAAAGGCTGTAGCCCTCCTCCTGTTTCTTGTAAAACGCGCCATGCAAGTCTTGAAAAACTGGCTACCTGGGCCCTGATACTTCCACTTAAATGCTTCCGGCTAAATAAAGAGGTTTCTAATTGAAATGTCATTTGATCCGGAACAATGTAAAAAATAGCCGGTCCTATTGGCTCTTTTTGCAAACGATTTTCAATATCATTCATCATCCATTCACTTTTATCTGTACCGGATCTTCCTAAAATAAATTGTACAGTCAATCGCACACACTCCTCTTGTAGTGACATATGTATTTATATATCGAGCACATTCTATTAATGTTCAAACACAAATTTTCTTTTCTATTTTTCATACAATTATCTAACATAACAGTAAAGCGAAATAATCCCTGCCAACACAACAATAATACCGTATATAAAAACAGGAAAAAAAGCGGTGAAGGACGAGGGCTATTCAGCAATTATTTCACTTGAAGTTACCAGGATATAGTCTTCTATTTAATTTTTCCAGTAATTAGTCTATTTTATAATTTGCTTGCTTCAATACACGTTTTATATGAAGAAGCTTCCCTAATTTTAATGGTTAATCACCTGCTAAACAATATATTTATAAATTAACAAAACAAGAATTAAAATAATAAACATGGCTGTTTTATCTGGAGTAAACAAAGCTGCGAGCATTGCAAATGATACCAGTACAAATAAAGTGGCCTGTACCTATATTCCTTCCTGTTTATATGCATCTCACTACTCCTGCTGCTCCTGTTAATACAGCATATAAACCGATTAAGAAATAAATAATAATTGACATTATACTCCCTCCAATCTTTTATTATTCATACTATAAAAGATAGAGTTAACTCCATGTCAATTATATTTAATATACCAGTTCTTGGGCATTTATCATTCATATTTTCAAAGATATTCTAATATTGCCGAAGGAGCTTCTTCACATACATTTACATAAAATGATGAAAATGACTTACTTTCAGTTTGAGTTTTATACTTTTTTAAGTGCGAAAAAAACTCCTATCTTTATTTTAGCAAAGATGGGAGCCTGTTCCTAATAAAATTATTTTATATTTTCTTCTGTTCTGCAGTGATAAGATTCTGTCCATAAGGATATTCAACGATGGCAATTTCCGCTGTTGAAACGTTCACTTGAATTAACGAGGCTGCTTAAATAACTGTGTTATCGGCCAATAAGTAATGTCAACCTTTCCAACCACCTCATCCACAGGGACAAAGCCAATGGACCTGCTGTCTAAGCTGTCTCCGCGGTTATCACCTAATACAAAAATCTGATCTTCTGGCACAGTCTCCTCACCCGTTATTTCAAGAAGGGTAAAATCTTCTGTTAATGGCTTCGTTTCTGCATTATCTTTTTCTTCCTCCAGAAAATCCTCAGCAATATACTCACCATTTACATATAACTGATCATCCTTGTATTCTACGGTCTCTCCCGGTAATCCGACTACCCGTTTTACATAATCATTTTCTTCGGTTGCATGAAATACAATAACATCAAAACGGTGGATATTTGAAATGTTACTTGTGACCGTATTTACCATCATTAAATTTCCGTCATAGAGTGTTGGTTCCATGGATTTTCCATTGACAACATAGTTCTCAAATAAAAAAGCCCGAACAATTACAAACACAGCGATTAACAAAACAGCTACAATAGAAACCCTTAAATAATTATATTTTTTCACTGTTATTCTTCCTTCGCTTTAGTTTATTACTTACATCATACCCCAAAGCAAAGGATTCTAACCTTTCTATCACAGACAGGAAGTACATATGCGTCAAAAAAAGCCCCGCTGGATAAAGGTTCACTTTATTTTCCAGCGGAGTTTTATCATGTAATGTATTATCCACTATGCTTATCCACTTTTTTATGAAGCCTTTTCTCTAAAAACTTACCGAACATCCAAAAAATAACAATACCTATACCGACTACAATCGTCCGTACCGGATTCTGGGCAAATTCCATGATACTGGAGCCGACGTAGGAAATAGAGAAAATCATTACTGTCTTTCCTAAAAGTACAGCTAATATAAATGGGTAGATATTGATTTTGGACAAACCTGCCACGACATTGATAACAGAAGACGGGGAAAACGGGAAACAAAGCAATAAGAACAAAGGTCCAAACCCATGTTTTTCCACCCATGCCGTAATTTTGCTCACCTGTTTATTATGGCGAATCTTTTTTAATAGCCTTGTATTTCCTAAACGGCGAATAACCAGAAACACAATGACAGCACCAAGACTTGCACCAAGCCAGGAGTACAGAAAGCCTTCAAATAACCCGTAGGCGGCTGCATTTCCGAGAACAAATACAATGAGCGGCAAGAATGGTAAAAAAGCTTCAAAAAAAGGCAATGCAATACCAGGCAATGGTCCCAACCCTTCATATTGCTCCAGCAGCTGACGGATAAATTCCTCCCAGCCTTCTTCTTTTAAATATTCCTGCCAATTTGAAAATGTAATATTCATTACGTACATGCGGTCAGTCTCCCTCAAAATTCCAACAATCTTATTGATGATTATATGCTACTGCAGATTTTTTGAAAAGTATAAACTTCTCTATTAAATGAAGCTTAACAAACTCAAATTGTCACCAGGGTTTACTTTTTTATTATTTTAATATTTATTCATGCTTCAAGAAAGAAATAAGCAGAGAAGTATTCATAATGATATTCTTAGAAAATAACATTATTTTATGCAGTTTTTATTATAAAAGATTTTTTTGCACTATCTAGGTAAGGGGAAATCTTAAGTTAGTGAGAATCTTTTGGAAGGAAAGCAGAACATAATAAATTTAACCATACAGAGCATTATTTATAGTCAAACGCAGTGCTCCGCTCATCGATAAGAAAGCGAATTTGGGCTGTCCGCTGTATTTGATTGATTACAATACCGTGAGAAACCTCTACATCAATCGTTTTTCCATTTTTAAATAGAATTTGTGTGGATGTACTGTCTATTTTTTTCACTTCATCTATATGGGAATGTGAGATCCAGGAACAGCTTTCATGTGATGGGGATTTCGTTGGGAAGAAGTACATCCTGTTTCTTGGGTCAACCGGTATTGGAGTTTTATGTGTGATACCAGAAATACTTTTAATACCATTTTGTCTGCCTTTTAAATCAGATCCAAAATAGGCGCATGCATACTCGATCACTTTTGTCGGTTTTCCTTCTAATACGTATTCTACTTCGTCTTCTAAAACTCTGGAAACATATTTCCCGTTTTCATCTTTAACAGATATTACCGCCATGGTATAAGGCGTTATTTCTCTCATTTTCATTTCGTATGCCTCCTAATTACCCAGTGACATAAGTGAGGTTAGAATTATTATAGCACTCAAATAAGTAAAAAGATATATTTATTTTGAATTTTTGTGTTAATTTAAAAATAAAAAGAAATTAGTAAAGCTAAAGTATATATTGTTTCAACTAAAATAATCTCTTTCTGCCAATCTATTATTTACTGATAAAAAAACTCCATTCTTTTCAAGGCTTTAATCCGCGCTTTAGAATGAAGTTTTTTCTATCTCAAAATGTATTAATAAAGCAGTTCTAAAAATTCTTCTTTAGAAATCCTTCCAAGATAATGTGAAACATCAATCTGGTCCAGTGCTTCTTTAATGGCATCACGATTATGGCGGGTGCCTGTTAAAGCATCCTCCAGCTCTTTTACATTACCTATACCAAAGAAATCACCGTAGATAATACAATTTTCGATAACTCCTTTTTTTACATCTAAACGGACATCGACCAGCCCGCCGGGAAATTTCTTAGACTCCTGATAGTTGAAAGAAGGTGATTTACCATAATTCCAATCCCATTGCTGATAACGTTTTTCCGAAATCTCGTAAATTTTTTCCCAATCATCCTCAGTTAACACATACTGTGGAACATCTTTAACATCTTCAACATCAAAGATATATCGCAAAATTAATTCTTTAAACTCATCCATTGATATCGGATTATCAAGATATTCAGCAATATTCGCTACACGGCTGCGGATGGATTTAATTCCTTTAGATTCAATTTTGATTTTCTTCACCTTTAATGCTTTGGTTAATTCTTCTAATTGTGAATCCAGCATTAAAGTTCCATGGCTGAACATACGTCCGCGTGTAGAGAACATGGCATTACCCGAGATTTTTCTTCCTTCTACCGCTAAATCGTTTCTTCCCTGTAATTCAACTGGAACACCGATATTATTTAAAGCATCAACAACAGGCTGTGTAAATTTAGCAAAGTTTTGGAAGCTGTCGCCATCATCCTTTGTGATAAAACTGAAATTTAAATTCTGTTCATCATGATAAACAGCTCCGCCTCCGGAAAGACGCCGGACAACTTTAATTCCTTTTTCATCTACATAGTCCGTATTAATTTCTTCAATAGTATTTTGGTTTCTTCCAATAATAATAGAAGGACTATTTACATAAAATAATAGATATGTATCTTTCTCACCAAAATTTTCAAGAATATATTCCTCAATAGCCAGATTGATACGAGGATCAGTAATTCCTTTATTATCAATAAATTTCAACTTAATTCCTCCCTTATTTTGCTAGTCCTATTTTAACGCATAAACCATTGCAAATCAAAACTTCTACCTAGATACTATTCCCATACATATCCTTCACCTGCTAACACAATTTCACCTGTATAAATCTGTTTCGCTTCTTCTTTCAACTGTTCTAGTACACCGAATTGTGGCAGATGACTGAGCACTAACTGCTTTACGCCAGCAGACTGTGCAATACTTGCTGCTTCCTCACTGTTCATGTGTCCTGCTTTTGTTCCATCCTGCCCTTTAAAATAGTTGCAGTCTGTTATCAGTAAATCCGCCCCTTTTGCAAATGGAATCCATGCTTCTGTATAACTGCTGTCTGCAGTGTATACAATTGTCTTTTTACCATCTGTAATACGCATTCCAAAGCATGGAACCGGATGCTCTGTTCTTAAAAATGTAATCTCAAACGGACCTGCTTTTAAAACTTCATCCGGATGATAAGGAACCCCCTCTGTATATTGATGTGACAAAGAAAGGTAGCCATCTTTATCTTCCAAGTGACCGTATATTTTCAATTTCTTTTCATTATTATTAACATAATAATCAATGAGCTTCGCATACTGTAATACACCGATATCTGCTACGTGATCATGATGATAATGTGATAAAATCACTGCATCTAATTCAGATACAGAAAGGAATTTCTGAAGCTTGGACAAAGATCCGCTTCCCATATCCAGCATAAGTTTATAATTATCTTTTTCTAATAAGTAGCTTGATGTAGCACCATCCTTATTGGGATAGCCTCCCCAAAATCCAATTATAGTTAATTTCATTCTAACCTCTCCTTATATTTTATAAAATTGTATCAATACAGTATTGACACAAATAAACTGTTATAGTACAATATTTTTAAATCAATTAAAACCTTAGGAGGAATTGAAATGACTGGAATTATCGAATTTTTTAAAAATCTGCCAAAGAAGAAATGCGCAAAATGCGGGAACGCAATAGTAAATGAAAAAGCAGACTGTTATGGTAATATTTGCGATGATTGTGATTATCCGGGACGTTAAAGCTGTCAGTAATCGGACTATTATAAATTACTGTTTTTAACGCCTTGTTTAATAAAGTGAAACTTCAATCAGTGAGGAGTTCCTTCCTCCCCACTGATTGGGACTGCGATAAATTATGATTTCCCATAAGTTATAATCCTTCTCCTGGATAGCCTGTTATATGGCTATTCTTTTTTTGCATTCCTTTATTTTGCAAATTAACTTTTGAATTATTTAAAAAATCCTATAATTTTTTCTCTTCCTGTACTATAATTAATTAGGTAGTCGAATTAATTGATAAAGTATTGCTGTATCTTTATTTTCTTTTACATGGATCAATATTTCAAGTATTTAGGGAGGAATGAATATGTCAAATTCAAACAGACAATATCGGAAAGATGTTCCAGTCGAACAAACATGGGATTTAACAGATCTTTTTCCAGACAAAGAGAGCTGGGAAAAAGCACTACAGTCAGCCGTTCAGGAAGCTGAGCAAATAACGGCTTTTAAGGGGAGACTTTCTGAGAGTGCAAAGACTTTGTCCAAGGCTTTAAAAACAACAGAGGCTTATCAACAGAAGGTTATTCACGTTGCTGTTTATGCTAATTT
This sequence comes from Oceanobacillus sp. FSL W8-0428, assembly GCF_038004405.1. Classification (NCBI taxonomy): domain Bacteria; kingdom Bacillati; phylum Bacillota; class Bacilli; order Caryophanales; family Bacillaceae; genus Oceanobacillus; species Oceanobacillus sp. FSL W8-0428. The sequence continues at coordinate 3,529,184 of NZ_JBBORB010000001.1, read as the reverse complement.
ATTAATAAGTGCAGACGGAAGCGACCCTTCTAATCAGAGTGCCGCAGCTAAAAGCGGCGCTGCTCTGGCAGAAATCAGTTCGAAGCTTTCCTTCTTTGAATCAGAGCTTCTTAAGCTTACTTCCTCAGACATAGAACAGTTTATAAAAGACGAACCGGAACTCGAAACATACCGTAAATATTTATTTGATATTCTTGAAAAGAAAGAGCATATCCTTTCACCTGAATTAGAGGAAGCTTTCTCTGCATTAGGTGAGGTATTAGACGCACCGCATAATATCTTTTCGCGTAGTAAACAGTCCGATATGCAGTTTGAAACAATTGTTGATGGACAGGAAAATACACAGCCAATGAGTGAACCACTATACGAAGAAAGCTACGAATATTCTGAGGATACTGTGTTGAGAAGAAACGCATATGCATCATATGTAAATACGTTTGAACAATATAAAAATACGTATGCAGCAACGTATCAGACAGAAATCACAAAACAAGTACAGCTTTCTAAATTAAGAAAATATGATTCTGCCACAGATATGCTTTTAGCTCCGCAGCAGGTTACAACAGAAATGTATCATAATCAATTAGATGTCATTCAAGAAAAATTAGCACCGCATATGCGGAAGTACGCAAAGTTATTAAAGGAAAAGCTTGGCTTAGAAGAATTGCGCTTCTGTGATTTAAAAGCACCGCTGGATCCGTCTTTTAACCCGAGCACGTCTTATGAAGATGCTTCGGAAACAATCTTAACCGCATTAGATGTTATGGGCCCAGAATATTTAGAAGGAATGAAAAAAGCACTATCAAACCGTTGGGTGGACCGTGCTCAAAACGTCGGCAAGGCTAATGGCGCTTTCTGTTCCAGTCCTTATGGAGCCCATCCATATATTCTTGTGACCTGGGCTGACAAGATGCGCAATGCTTTTATTTTAGCTCATGAGCTTGGACATGCAGGTCATTTTTACTTAGCTGGTAAATATCAGAGTTTATTCAATACCAGACCATCGACTTACTTTATCGAAGCGCCTTCTACATTAAATGAGTTACTGCTCGCAGATCATTTAATGAAGACAAATAAAGACGATCCGCGTATGAAACGCTGGGTTATTACACAATTATTAGGAACATACTATCATAACTTTATTACACATTTATTAGAAGGAGCGTTCCAGCGCAAGGTTTATGCACTTGCTGAAGCCGGAACACCATTAACTGCCGATGTTTTATGCAGGGAAAAACGTAATGTTTTAGAATCCTTCTGGGGTGATACAGTTACATTTGATGAAGGGGCTGGATTAACCTGGATGCGCCAGCAGCATTATTATATGGGCTTATATCCATATACTTACTCTGCGGGACTTACCGTTTCTACAACTGTCGCCAAACGAATTAGGGAAGAAGGACAACCAGCTGTTGACGATTGGTTAAATGTTTTAAAATCGGGTGGTACGAAGAAACCACTTGATTTAATTAAGGATGCAGGCATCGATATGTCCGATCCGGAAAACATCGAGATAGCTGTCAATTATGTCGGTTCTTTGATTGATGAATTAGTCGAAAGCTATTCCGAATAAAATTTATTTGTCAAAAACCAGGCTGGACATGAGGACAGCCTGGTTTTCTTGGATATAAAAAAAGACTGTCCCCTAATTAACCTGCAAAGACTGAAGAGAATTTTTTAACCTCTACTTTCCCATTCCCCTCTTAGCATACCGTAGACTTCTCTGTCATGTAATATATCTCCAATCACTTCATCGGCCCGGATTGTCCCCTCGTGTTTAAATCTGAGTTTTTTAGGAATAGCTGCGCTCCTGCTATTCTTTACCGCTGTTTTTATTTCGATTTTATTTAATTCCAGTTCATTAAATGCATAATCTGCCATTGCAGCACAGACACTTGTCATAATCCCCTTTCCTGTGTAAGCTTCTCCAAGCCAATATCCAATTTCAGTTTTCTTTACCTTCCAATCAAAATATAAAAATCCAGCAGAACCGGCTAAGTTTCCCTTATACCAAATGCCCACCCAAAAACCTTCCCTATTCACAAAACGAAATAATGACCTTTGTATAAAGTATTTTGAGTCTTCCAGCTTATTGGTTACAGACGGAAAGTTTAACCAATTGCCTAAAAACACTTTATTTACTGTCACTAAATTGAACAATGTTTGTGTGTCATTTTCTTCCAGTAATGAAAGCATAATATCCTCATTAACCTGATTATTAAGCAATGCTTCTCCTCCTCTTCTCTGTCTCTCGATTATATTCACAAACATGGTTATCTGGTAATGTCTATAACAATATTTCTTTAAAGTATAAAACAAAACCTCACTTAATGGGAATTTTTGTTCTTTCTCCAATAAAAGCTGATGCCATAATTACTTTGCCTAGGCAAGGGATTTTATGTTTATTTCATCAAAAATATTGTATTTAATGCCCTGTTAAGCAAACAACTTCATAATAAAAACAGCTATGAAATTATTTTCTATTTCACAGCTGTTATAAAATCAATTGTTTATTTATTTTCAGTTAATGCTTTGAGCGCCAATTCAGCACCTTTTTGTCCATGTTCAATACAATCTGGAAGCCCTGTTCCATCATAGGAACTGCCGATTAATGTCAAGTTGGGAAGATGACCGGCTACATAGTCTCTGATACGGCTGACAAGATCTAAATGGCCAGTGTGATACTGCGGGCGGGCCCCGATAAATCTTGTAATCTCATAGAATAAAGGCTCTCCCTTGATTTTCATCACTTTGTTTAAATCTTTTAACACAATATCAACCAGTACCTCATCCGATTCCTTCACTATCTCCTGATCTCCAGGCTTACCGACATAGCAGCGCAGTAAAGCTTTCCCTGCAGGTGCAGTCCCTTCCCATTTACGATGAGTCCAGGTGCATGCAGTAATTCGGTAATTACTGTTTCTCGTCACCAAAAATCCGGTTCCGTCTAAATCACGTTTAATCTGCTTTTCATCAAAAGCAAGCACAACATTAGCTGTTGATGTCGCAGGAATATCAAATAATTCCTTTAATGGCTGATGTTTGCTTAGCATCCCCGGGACCTGTGTATGCGGTACTGCAACTAAAACAAAATCTGCAGCTAAAACATTTCCAGAATCTAAAAGAAGATGATACCCCTCTTCTTTTTTCTCAATATGGTTTACTCTATTATCACGGATAATTTCTATAGTATCCAACTGTGCTTCAAGTTCATCAACAAGAGTTTGCAAACCATTTGTAAAAGAGAAGAATTGGCCTTGAGCAGGCTTTGCTTTTCTATTTTTCTCAGGCTTTGGCATTGTCTTGGCAAGACCTTTCATTACGCTGCCGTAATCTTGCTCCATCTTCCCAAAGATTGGATAAATTGCTTGAAGACTCATTTTATCAATATCACCAGAATGAATTCCAGAAAGCAAAGGATCAATTTGATTATCTACAATTTCATTCCCAAAACGGCGTCGCATAAAATGCCCTAAAGATTCATCTTCTGTACTTTTATTCTTTGGTTTAATTAAATCCATCAAACCACGGATTTTACCTGATAATGTAAATGATTTAGAACGCATGAGCGGCCCAATTTCCTTTGGCACGCCCATAAATGCACCTTTTGGCATTTTATGTAATCGATTTTGAATAAGCATAAAGGATTGACCTGTAGAGTTATATCTCGTTTGATTAAGAATACCTAATTCCTTTGCCAGCTCCATTGCAACTGGTTTACGTGCTAAAAGAGAATCTGGTCCCTTTTCAATTGTAAATCCATCACGTTTTATAGTATGGATCCGGCCACCAAGGCGGTTTGAACCTTCTATCAGAGTAATTTCGATTGGAAGCTTTGCTGATTGCACCTGTTTTTGAAGATGATAGGCGGCAGACAATCCTGTCACACCGCCTCCAACAATGACTACTCTTTTTTTATCCATCAGGAAGCACGCTTAACTTTCTTTAATACCACATTTGCTAATGTTTCAATAAATTCTGGACGGGCATTTGGCATTTCCGGACGATAGTAGCTTGCTCCAATCTCATCACAGACTACTTTACATTCATGGTCGTTATCATATAAAACTTCCAGGTGATCTGCTACAAATCCAACAGGTGTATAAACAAATGCTTTGTATCCCTCTTTGTTATACAATTCACGTGTTAAATCCTGAACATCTGGTCCAAGCCATGGGTCCGGTGTATTTCCTTCACTTTGCCAGCCAACTTCGTAATTCTTCACATCTGCTGCTTCAGCTACTAATTGTGCTGTTTCCTCTAATTGCTGCTTATATGGATCTCCATTTTGAAGAATTTTTTCAGGAAGACTGTGAGCAGAAACAATTAATACAGATTTTTCTTTTTCCTCAGCAGGCATTTCCGCAAAAGCTTTCTGCACGCCTTTTGCCCAGAAGTCAATAAACCCCGGTTCTGTATACCAATCTTGTACGGATTCGATTTTCATACCATGATTTTCTGCTGTACTATTAGCCCTTTCATTATATGATTTAACACTGAATGTAGAGTAATGGGGTGCTAAAACAATAGAAACAGCTTCTTTTATTCCATCCTTCGCCATTTCTTCTACTGCATCCTCAATAAATGGTGCAATATGTTTTAACCCGATATACGCTTTAAATTCATACTCATCCTGCACTTCATTTAACTTGCTTTCTAACGCATAAGTTTGTTCTTTTGTTATTTTTGCTAAAGGTGAAATGCCGCCGATTGCTTCATAACGGTCCTTTAAGTCCTGCAACGCTTCAGGATCAGGCTTTCTGCCATGGCGAATATGTGTGTAATAAGGCTCAATATCTTCTTCTTTGTACGGAGTTCCGTATGCCATTACTAATAATCCTAATTTCTTCTTTTCCATTATCAATACACCTCGTTACTTTTTGTTTAAGAGTAAAAATTTAGCTTATATGCATCTGTTCTAAGGACATGGTAATAACTGATTTTAAACAGTTATTACCAGGCTATGAACTTTTCTTACTTTTGCTGTGAATAATTGTGAATAAGGTCCGTCAATCGTTTTAATGTTTCCGGCTTAATATCAGGAGTAACGCCATGGCCAAGATTGAAGACATAACCTTCTGTGTTCATACCCTGGTCCAGTATAGCTTTCGTTCTTTTTTCAATTGTTTCCCAATCACTAAGTAAAATAGCAGGATCCAGATTTCCTTGTAATGTTTTTGTGACACCTAGGCTTCTGGCTTCTTCTACAGAAGTACGCCAATCCAAACCAATTACATCTACTGGCAAGTCATTCCACTCCAGTAATAGATGGCTTGCACCTACGCCAAAGGTAATCAGCGGAACATCATACTTTTTCAATGCTGAAAAAATATCTGTCATTACCGGTTTAATAAAATAACGGTAATCTTCCACGTTTAATGCGCCAACCCAAGAATCAAAGATTTGAATAGCACTTGCTCCAGCTTTAATTTGTGCTTCCACATAACGAATAATCATACTTGCTAACTTATCCATTAATGCAAACCAAGTCTTCGGCTCACGATACATTAATGCTTTTGTTTTCGTATAATTTTTAGAAGGGCCACCTTCAATCATATAGCTTGCTAATGTAAATGGCGCTCCGGAAAAGCCTATTAATGGTACATCAAGCTGCTCCTCAGTCAATAAACGGATTGTATCAAGGACATATGGGACATCACTTGACGGATTAATCTCACCGAGTTTTTCCACATCCTGAATGGTCTGGATCGGTTTTTCAATAACCGGGCCAATTCCACTTTTGATCTCTACATCAACTCCGATAGCCGGAAGAGGCGTCATAATATCTTTATAAAGAATAGCCGCATCTACTCCATAATTTTCAACTGGAAGTCTTGTAACATAAGCACAAAGCTCTGGCTGATGGGTAATTTCAAAAAGGGAATACTTTTCTTTTAATGCCCGGTATTCTGGTTGTGATCTCCCAGCCTGACGCATAAACCAGGCTGGTGTGTAATCTGTTTTGTTTCCGCGATAAGCGTCTAAAATTGTTGTGTTTTTCACTTTTACCATGCAACGTTCATCCTTTTATATTCTTTTTCCATCTCTAACTATATCTATTTATCACGCTCATGTATAGGGAAGAGAATTGTTTGTCATTAAATTGTCTCATTTTAAAATAATTCTAAAGAAATATCTTTTACAGTGTGCATTCAAAAAGTAGTCAAATAAGAAACAAGAAGTCCGTGTCAACTAAAGAGTTCGCCGCTTATCATTTGGGGACTTTTTGAACATCCTCTTATAAAGTATTAGAAAAATGATACGGATTCAGAATGTGCCCCTTCCATATTCGTAATTGGGTCAAATGGTACAACATAATAGTATTCATTGCGGAACCAGATATCATCAATGATAAATTCTGTTTCCCCTTCTACTTCTCCCACCAGTTCATCTGTACCCTCTTCCTCTTTATAAATACGGTATACAATACGGTCATCTGTTGAACCATTCCAGGTAAGCTTTCCTTTCACCAATGCCATTCCTCCAAAGGTATAGCTTGCATCTACATTCTCAATGACCGGTAAATCAATTGGATCTGGCAAAGGCTCTACATCGTCCGGCCTTGAAAAGGATGCAGTAAATGCAGATCCGGTTTGATTATCAATTTCTGTCAGTATTTTCTTAGTTAACGAGGTGGGATAGGCACTCCCTCCTGTTAAATAATGTTCCTCATCTGACTTATCATACCCCATCCACATGGCTGTAACATAATCCGGTGTATATCCGACAAACCATGCATCCTTAGACGCTCCATCTACATAAGTATGCTGTGTAGTTCCTGTTTTACCTGCAAGCTCTTTGGCATAATAGCCGCTGCTGGCAGTTCCTGACCGGACCGTCTCCTTAAGCATTTCTGTCATATCCCAGGCAACCTGTGGTGTAAATATTTCTTTGTTACTTGTTTCTGATTGATATATCACTTCACCATTCCGGTCCTTTATCTCTGCAATAGCTGTTGCTTCAGACATACTGCCGTTATTCGCAAAAGCTTGGTAGCTTTGAGCCATTTGTAGTGGCGTCACACCTTTTTCCAAGCCTCCTAAAGCAATAGATGTCCCCTTATCTTTCTCATCGAGAGGCAAATCCAGTTTGTTCAGATAAGATTTAGAATAATCTATCCCTATCTGATCAAGCAGCCAGACAGCAGAAGTATTTGTTGATTCTACAATAGCCTGATAAATCGTAATATTATTCTTATATTCTCCACTAACATTCTTAACTTCATACTCCTCCATATATTGATCAGGAATTATAGTAAAAGGATTATATTTATCCTCTTTCATTAACGCCGGTCCATAAACAGCCACTGGTTTAAAGGTAGACCCAGGCTGGCGCTGCACATTTGTCCTGTTTAAATCACCAATGCTGAAATTACGTCCGCCTACAGCCGAGACAAGATGGCCGTTATCCTTATCCAGCATTACAAATGCCCCCTCTGTTCCCTCTGTATTTCCAGGAAAAAAAGCATCCTCCTTAAAGTTTTGATAAGCAATCTGCTGAAAATCATCATTCATATATACGGTAATTTCATAGCCGCCGCTTTGTAAATCTGCGAAGCTTAAATCATGCTTTTCTGCAGCCTCTTTTATTGCTATATCAACATAGCTGTCAACCCAGGGGTTTGTTCCTCTTTCTTCTTTTGACAAATTTATCCCTAAATCTTTTTCCTGCTCAAGCACTTTTGTTTCTTCATCTATAAAACCGGCTGATTCCATTGTCTGAAGAACGACATTTCTGCGCTCAGCTGCTTTTTCCGGATGGTTCAAGGGAGAATATCCATTCGGTGCTTTCATTAAACCGGCAAGCAATGCTCCTTCAGAGATAGTTAAATCATCAACATCCTTAGAAAAGAAATATTGTGAAGCCTTTTGGACCCCGTATACTCCCTCTCCAAAATAGACCTGGTTAACATATAATTCTAATATCTCATCCTTACTCAATCTTCTTTCCAGATATAGGGAAGCCATAGATTCTTTTATTTTTCTGGTCCACGATTTATCATTTGTAAGAAAAAGATTTTTGGATAATTGCTGTGTAATTGTACTGCCGCCTTCTACTTTACTTCTCGCTAATATGTCACGATAGACAGCCCGTCCAATAGACTGCAAATCAATCCCCTGATGCTCATAAAAACGACGGTCTTCGACAGCCACAAATGCTTGCAGCACATGGTCCGGGATATGATCTACGGATACATATTCTCTGTTTTCATTATATAGAGTTTTGACAACTTCTCCATCTTCCGTACGGACAGTGGTTGTCAAATCAAGCTGCAGATCATCCTCATCAGCAACCATTTTCCCTCCTAAAATAAGCAGTCCATAACCGCTTAACAAAAATACAAAAACAGCAGCAACAGCAATCCCCAGCCACTTTATTTTTTGTCGAAATACATTCTTTTGATTTTTTCTTCTATCTTTTCTTTTTTCATTTCTTCGTTCAGTTCTCATAAGCTCACCTCGGTGCATATACGTTATTATTATACGTTATTCTAACTTTTTGATAAAGAATGGACATCTCTGAATTACATAAAGATTCGACAGGAAATATGTATTATTTTCAATATTATTTGTATTTGTGTACAATTTAATTATAAGAGGATGTTCAAAAAGCCCGTTCATATAAGGAGGAATTTCAATGAAAGCGTTTATGTCAAGAGGAACCATCAATTTTTTGGAAACCTTAGAGAAAAAAAATACAGATATTGATTTTTACTTTATCTCCAGCAATGATGGTGGTATTGCTTATTATGAAAATAGCCCTAAAAATATTTTTTCAGCCGGTCAAGCCTTCGAAGTATTAAAAGCTGTCGGAGAATTATCCAAAGAAGGATATGTAGTTATGAACCATCTTCCTATTTCCGAAGACAGCAGTTCAACCTTCGAATATCGCATGAAGCAAAGTGACAGCGGCATTGAAGAAATGGACGGTTTCCAGGCATGGCGCTTTTTACGTCAGGAAAAGACAAGCAAATACGTTGTTTTGACACAATGGAAATCCTTTGCCGACTTTGAAAACTGGAAAAACTCTGATCAATTTAAAAAAGCACATGATTCCCAAAAAGCAAAACAGCCAAGCTACTTTATGGATCGTCCATTTGTTATTTCTGGTCACATGCATGAAAAAGAAGAATAAATGAGACAGCAGTATGCTGTATTCATAATTCTTGACTTTTCTTATTCAACTTGTAGATAAAAAAGGTTGTCCCGTCGATGGGATAACCTTTTTTTATGATAAATATTAAAAATTGTTTTAAGAAAATGTTCAAAAAGTCCAATAAAAATAACATGCACTATAAACGAATTAATCTCCAGTTGCTTTAAACAATTGATTTCGATGGACATAAACAGCAGCCTGCGTTCTATCATTAACACCCAGCTTACTTAAAATATTACTCACATGAGTTTTGACCGTTTTTATACCAATATAAAGTTTTTCACTGATTTCCTGGTTTGTCATACCGTCTCCAATACATAAGAGCACCTCTAATTCCCGTTCTGTAAGATCTTCATGTGGTTTCTTAACTGATGAACGAAAACGACTCATCATCTTTTGGGCAACTTTTGGTTCAATCACATTTTCATCTTTAGCAGCTTTACGTACTGCATCAGCAATTTCCTGTGCATTTGATGTTTTTAGTAAATAACTGAACGCTCCTGCCTCTAACGCAGGGATAACCTGTTCATTATCATAATAGGACGTAAGAATAATGACTTTGCATGCAGGATAAGCGGACATTATTTGCTTTGTCGCTTCTATCCCATTCCCGTTCTCCATTATCAGATCCATCAGAACCACTTCCGGCTGCTCCTTTAATACAAGCTCAGCACCACCAAATCCACTGTTCGCCTGCCCGATAACCTCCATATCATCTTCTGTCTGCAGAAAAGAAATAATTCCTTTCCGGACTATATCGTGATCATCAATGACAACAATACGAATCATAAAATCTTCTCCCCCTTTTAACTTCCTTGATTTGGAATTCGAATATGAATATATGTACCTTGGCCCTGCTTTGAACGAATGGCAAAGGTCCCTCCCAGCTCTTCACTGCGTTCCTTCATCGTTTTCAGCCCATAAGAAGCTTTATTGTCCTGCTGATTTTCAGATTCAAATCCAACTCCATCATCTTCAATACGGACATAGAGCTCCTCCTGCTTCCGTTTTATTTCTACCTTTACTGTATTTGCATTCGCGTGGCGCAATATATTTGACAAAGATTCCTGAATAATCCGAAAGAGATGCTCTTCGACCACTTCTTTTAAATCTGGCATTTCATCAATATCGACTTGAAATGTCAGGTTGCTCTTCTGCTCCAATGCGTCTATCAGCTTCTGTACACCTTCTTCCAATGTTTCCCCGCTTGTCAGATAAACCGGCCGTAAATGAAGCAGTAATGCTCGCATTTCTGCCTGAGCCTGATGTGCTGAATGCACGACTTCCTGCATCTGTTCTTTTGCAGTAGAAGGGCTTTTATCAAATAGCTTTAATGCTGTTTCCGATAACATTGCCAGTCCGAAAAGCTCCTGACTGACAGCATCATGAAGGTCTCTGGCAATCCGCTGTCTTTCCTCGATGACCGCTGCTTTATGAGCTGATTTCGCATAATCTGCTTTCTCATCAGCCATCCGCTGTAATGACTGAACCTGGCGCTGTAATTTGTCCCCTAAATCATTGAGTTCGTCAATAATTCGATCTGTTTCATCTATTTCTTCATGAACCTTCGAAATTTTAGCAGTATAATTCCCATTGGCATATTGCTTAATTTGAATAGAAATGGCATCTAAACGGACTTTTAAAAAGTTCCCTATTTGCGTAAATCCTGCTTGTAAGGATAAAATAAAACCGATAATCATATACAGGCCGATAAATAAAAATATACTTTGTGCGGTTAACCATTCCGGCTCCCAAATAACAAACAAGGATAGAATAATTGCCAGCAGGATACAAGCCGTTAAAAATAAATTATATAAATACAATTTTATAAAACTGAATCGGACACTTCTCCATCGTTGTTTCATTCTATCCCCCCTTATACCCGGTCAATACGAATAGAACCCGCCTTTAACCGAATAATAATATCTAATTTTTTTGCAGCATTGGCAAACTGGTCTGTTTCATAAAATAATTCTGTATTCACCCCGGTAGATTCCTGATCCAAAATATTAATATCTCCAAACTGTGCAGTTGCCTGAGCTTGAAACTCTATTTCTTCTGGAATAAGGATAGTTACATCGCCTGCTAAGGAGCGTATATGTATTTCTGTTTCTTCATCAGGGATATACGCATTCGTTAAATCCAGATAAAAACTGCCAGCCATTGTATTTATATTCATCGGCTCCAGATTCCAGTTTCCCTTTTTCTCCATATCACCAAAGGTAAATGAAGTCTCTTTATTCTTCTTTCTTTTTTCAGATTTTTTTTTCTTATTAGATCCTCTGCTGTAATCCAAATGAATATGAATTCCGCGAAATAAACTAAACCCAATAAAAATCAAAATCATCGGCCAGAGCTTAAATACACTCCAAAAAGTAAAATCAACCAATCCAAACCGATCTGCTAATAGCAATCCCCCGAAAACAAGCAGAAATGTTCCTATCATCCATCTTCCACGTCTTTTGATAATAGCTGTCCCCAACAGTACTACTCCTGTAACAACAAAGAAAAGCGGATAAATATAACCCCAGCCAAAGCTTATTTCAAAATCATCTATATTCAAACTGTTTACAATTAACATGACTCCAATCCAAATAAAGCAAATCGCCATAAAATAGGAAATAATTCTCCTCATTCGTTTCATCAACTCCTTTCTCTATGCTTCTATTTTACTTTAGAAAGCTGTTTAGAGAGAACCAGCTTAAGAATGTTTCCTTCTCCGCCTTAAGTCTGAGATTCTTTTGTCCATAAATATATAAATATAAAGCAGTGCAAAGCCAATGGTAAATCCGGCTATAATATCTGTTAAATAATGAACGTTGATAAAAAAGCGGCTGATTCCTATTAAAAATACAAGTGTGCCCAGCGCGATCTGTACAATGAATACTATTTTTTCTGAACGAATCTTTTTACATAGCAAGTATGCAATCAGTCCGTAACAGACCATTGAAATCATACTGTGGCCGGACGGAAAACTGAATCCTTCTGCATTTAGTGTAACTGAAATACTTGGTCTTTCTCTGCCTACCAGCTGCTTTATAAATGAATTCAGCAAATGTGCAAATAAAGATCCTCCTAAAAGCAATAGTCCCGGATACCAATGCTTATATAACAGCATAATCCCTATAGCTGCTACAATAGCTATTGGTATAAGTACATGGGATGATCCAAGCTCCGTAACCATCCGGAAGAAATCATATATCCTCGTCCCATGAACAAGAGGTACAATTTCTCTTGTCCATTGATCTATATAAGGAAGCATCTCAAGTTTTATTTGTATTACCCAGACAATACTTAATAGCAATCCAACTGCCCATATGCTGAATAAAATGGCTGCAGATTTATTTTTCATCCTATCTCTCCTTCTTTTCTCTCTTTTTATGCTAAACAGGTTTGATAAAAATAACAACGGGAAATATATAAAAGGAAGTAAAAAATCATAAAAAGGGTGATAAATCATGGATGCAAAATTACAAGAATTAATTGATGGATTAAATGAAGATTTATCGAATGAATATGCAGCTGTTATCCAATATACGTATAGTGCATCTGTAGTTTCAGGACTGTACCGCTCGGCTCTGAAACCATTTTTTGAATCAGAAATAACAGACGAATTAGGTCATGCACTTTATTTATCCGAAAAAATCAAATCCCTTGGCGGTACCCCGACTACCACAGCCGCTTCTATACCGCAGCCTACACAAGTTGCTGATTTATTAAAAGCTTCTCTTCAATCTGAGACGGATACGATTGAACGTTACGAAAAAAGAAAAGCACAGGCTGATGAACTGGGTTTAACAGAGCTTGTAGTTAAGTTAGAGGATTTAATCTCTGATGAAACACATCACAAAGAAGAAATTGAAAGATTATTAGAAGACCCGCGTATTAATTAAAAATAACTGATATATAACTCTTTCTATCCATGAGGTATTTACCGCTTCATGGATTTTTATATTTATTTGCATTAACAAAATTATTCCAGCCTCGAATTATTTTATTCTACAGTATAATTAATTAGTGATATAATAAAATAGATTGGCAATAAAAAGAGATTTCACATAATTCTCAGATGTACTACAATACTTAAGAGGTGATTAAATGTTATCAGCTATTCATTCGCAAATTGATAACACATATGAAGAAATGGTTGACATTCGCAGATATTTGCATCAGCATCCGGAATTGTCTTTTCAAGAAACGGAAACAGCAAAATATATTGCGAATTATTATGAAAAATTAGGTATTCCTTATGAAAAAAATGTTGGTGGAAATGGTGTTGTTGCAACACTTAAGGGAGCAAAACCGGGTAAAACGGTCGCTTTCCGTGCCGACTTTGATGCTTTACCTATACAGGACGAAAAAGATGTCCCATACAAATCACAAGTACCTGGTGTCATGCATGCTTGCGGCCATGATGGACATACGGCTATCCTGCTTACATTTGCAAAAGTTATGCAGCAGTTCGAGAATGAATTGGAGGGAACCATTGTTTTTATTCATCAGCATGCAGAAGAGTATGCTCCAGGCGGAGCGAAATCAATTGTTGAAGCAGGCGCCTTAAAAGATGTAGATGCTGTATTCGGCACACATTTATGGGCTCCTCTCCCGCTTGGTACTATCTACTCTTCACATCAGGCAATCATGGCCGGCGCAGACCGGTTTGAAATTACCATTCAAGGGAAAGGCGGGCATGGTGCTATTCCACAGGATACGAAGGACGCCATTGTAATTGGTGCTGAAGTGGTATCACAATTCCAGCAGATTGTCAGCAGACGCTTAAGCCCGTTAGCATCCGCTGTGATTTCTATTGGTATTTTTGAAGCAGGAAATGCTTTTAATGTGATTGCAGACCAATCGAAACTCGTTGGAACAGTCAGACACTTCGATATTGCTGTTCAGGAAAAAATTATTGGAGAAATGGAACAGATTTTAAAGGGAATTTGTGATTCTTTTGGAGCTTCCTATGAATTTAACTATGTTAAAGGGTATCCGCCAGTTATTAATCATCCGGAACAAACAGATCTCGTTCTGCAGACAACAAAGAAAATTGACGGGGTAGATCTCACTGCTATTACAGAGCCATTAATGGTAGGAGAGGATTTTTCTTATTATTTATTAGAAAAACCCGGATCTTTCTTCCTCACAGGCGCAAATCTGGAAGGAAATGATTACCCGCATCATCATCCTAAATTCGATATTGATGAAAAATCAATGGTCATCGCTGCAAAGGCGTTCGCCAATATTTACTTAACCTATCAGGACCAAGCAAAATAAAACAAGCTGACGGCTATCACATGACCGTCAGCTTGTTTTTTTATACTTTATCCAATTTAGGTTTTACATAGAGCTTAATATATGCCCAAACAAAGCTAAGCCCTCCAATTAATATAATCATAGTCCCCAGCCATTCAAGCTGGAATATAAATAAAAAAGTAAAAGCAAATGCCTGTACATAGCCAAGCTTCCGAATAATCCCGATAACAGCTGTTTGCTTCAAACCCGGGTTAACCGGATAAAGATCCAGCCACATTTGTGTACGATGATGCTGATAAAGAGCCATCATTTGGAAGACACTTAAATAGATAAACAGAATCGCGAATATCATTTTAATCCAGATATTAGGAATAACCCAAATAAAAATCCCGCCAATTACGACAAGCCGGAGGTACATTCCTAAATAATCACCGCTGCGCAGAAAGGAAATCTGATATAAATAATCATAGGTTGCTGACCGTTCAAATGGAATTCTGCTGATAAACGTTTTCGTCAGCCATTCCCTTCTTTTTACTTTATTTTTCAAATGCGGAACATCTGCAAATAAATTGGCAATGCGGTAAAAGGATTGTAAACGGCTCTGATCCTTCTCGATCAATAAGTCCCAAAAGATTCCAGGCTGCTTCGATGCCACAATAAAATCATACACGATGACCAGAAAAAGCAGCACAATCGTTATAACAGCATATAAAGCCAGCCCCTCAATAACAAAATAGGCTATGACAATATTAAGCAGAGTCCGTACTGTTAAATCAATTGTTCTTAAACTTTTATCCCGGACTTTCAGCATGTACCAGTTTATCAGCATATTCATCCCTTTTAAAAGAAGGAACAAGAAAATTGTAACAAGAAAAACACTCCCTGACCGTTCACTGAAGCTGGTGAAATACAACGGACTGAATGCAGCGGATGCTAACACAATCAGATATGTCTGGATGACGAAGCTATAAATAATACTATTGCGGAAATACGGTCCCATCTGCTGTTCTGCTGCTAAAAGAAATACCAGGTCCGGTTCCTGCAGCAGTGTTCTTATTGGATTATAGCTTATCAGCAGTCCTAAAACGATTCCCATGATAATGCCTGTTGGGAAATTTGTGGGGATTTGTTCCAGCCATTGCTGATAGTAATAAGCTGTTGCAGCTATGAAAAAAAACATAGCAAATGCAATATGCCCGTTGAACATATATTTTAAATACCTGCTTAAATTTTTTACATGCGCAGATAAACGTTTTTTATAAAATGCATGGGAATCAAACATGGTCATCTTCCTTTGTCAGCTGAACATATAAATCATCTAGTGTTGCATCCGGCATCTGGAACTCTCTCCGAAGCTCTTCCAAGGTCCCTTCTGCCCGTAATTTTCCATCATGTAAAATGATAAAACGGTCACAGTATCTTTCAGCTGTAGCCAGAATATGTGTAGACATTAACACCCCTGCCCCTTGCTTTTTCATGGAATCCATCATCTGCAGATAAGATTGGATTCCCAATGGATCCAGTCCGACAAACGGTTCATCAACAATATAGAGTGGCGGTTCAATAAGAAAAGCACACATAATCATGACCTTCTGCCGCATTCCTTTTGAGAAATGAACCGGGAACCAATTCAATTTCTTTTCGAGACGGAATTCTTTTAAAAGCTTTGGCAGTCTCTGTTCAAACACCTCTTCTTCAATTCCGTAAGCCATTGCGGTCAGCCTGAGGTGTTCATATAAAGTCAGTTCATCATAGAGAATTGGCATTTCTGGAATGTATGCCATCTGATTACGATATGCTTCTGGATCATTTTGAAAGCTTTTTCCCTGAACCAGCACTTCCCCTTTTTTAGGCTGCATTAAACCGATAATATGTTTAATGGTTGTACTTTTTCCGGCGCCATTTAATCCAATGAGCCCAACGATTTCTCCTTTATTTAAATCAAATGATATATCGTGTAAAACATTTTTATGGGTATAGCCTCCGTATAAGTTTTCTATATGTAATAAGGTAGTCACCCTGTCATCCTCCTTTGTTCATTACTTTGATTTTATCATCATTCCAGAAAGATTCCAAAATGAACCGTTCTACAAATTGCGGGAACTTTTGCTAAAGATAAAAGCTAGTAAGTCATATCAAATATTTAATTTCTTGAAAAATAGAGCTTAAAGCTGTCTAAGCAGCGTTTGATCAGAAGATATAATTTGTCTAGTTAGTACCTAAGCAACATTCATTTTAATTGCAAAAAAACACAGAGTTCCTTTTTAAAATTCTATTTTTAGAGAAACCTTGTACACTTCCTTCTATAGAATAATATAGAATCCTTTACTTTACCCGACATAACTCTTTACAATAGAAAAAAGAATATTTTTTTCTATTGATAAGGAGGAACAAAAGATGGCTCATGAAGATTGTATTTTTTGTAAAATTATCGATGGAGACATACCTTCCGCAAAGGTTTATGAGGATGAAAAGGTATATGCTTTCCTCGATATCAGTCAGGTAACAAAAGGACACACACTTGTTATTCCTAAGGAACACACAAAAAACATTTATGAAACTTCACCAGAAACAGCGCAAGAGCTATTTAGTAGAATACCCGTTATTGCTAACGCCATTCGCGATGCATATCAGCCGCTGGGAATCAATCTGCTAAACAATAATGAAGCAGCAGCAGAGCAGTCTGTTTTCCATCTGCATGTACATTTGATTCCGCGTTACGGTGATGGAGACGGGTATTATCCAAACTGGACAACACATACAGAAGATTACTCATCAGAGGATTTACAAGCTGTCGCTAAAGCAATTAACGAGCAAATAAAGCGTTAGAAGCAGTGAATTTAGTTCTTTTTATTTTAAACAGTATTTGATATACTGTCTGTATCCTTTCGCGGCTGGCAATGAGCGCACAGCCGGAAAGCAGAGTTTAGAAAAGCGGAGGAGAGTTAAGCTATGAAGACAAAAATTTTAACTATGCTTGCCCTTTTGGTAAGTATCGGAACCGTACTGCACTTGGTAATGCCCCCGTTATTATTTGGAGTGAAGCCTGATATGATGCTGGCAATGATGTTTTTAGGAATTATTTTATTCCCAAAATGGAATTATGTACTTCTGATTGCATTTGCAACAGCAGCTATTTCCGCACTAACAACTGCTGCGCCTGGAGGGCAAATTGCCAATCTAATTGATAAACCAATAACCGCAGTTGTTTTCTTCCTGCTATTTTTATTAGTAGGAAAGCAATGGAATACAAAGATAACAGCATCTGTATTAACTTTTGCAGGGACACTGATCAGCGGCAGTATCTTTTTATCGGTAGCCCTTTTCGTTCTTGGTTTTTTAGAAGGCGGTTTTCTTGCTTTATTTGCAGGAATTGTTCTTCCGGCAGCAGTAATGAATACAGTTATCATGTTAGTTGTTTACCCAATTGTGGAAGGTATTATGAAACGAAGTAAGGTGGCTACGGTTTAAATGAAGAAGAAGGAAAAGGAAAAAGAAAACTTCTTTCCCCTTCTTCGTCTTCAAAAGCATTCGTTCCATTTTTATTTGAACGAATGCTTTTTTCTGTTATCACAAAGTATATTTATCATATATTAACTATTTTGTGTTAATATAAAGGTAGGTTAAAAACATTATTACTAGCAGAAAATGATTCCATTTCCTATAATAAGTATATAGGATTTACTTTATATGAGTGTTCAAAAAGTAGACAAATTAGAAGCAAGAAGATCAAGGCGACGTGGATTTTACGAGCGGCCTTTCACAGGATGTGATGACTTCTGTGTTGTCCACAGGACGTGGACGTACTTAGCAGAAGTTCCTCTATGCTTTTAAATACGTGAGTAACGCTTTTGGTGGGGCGAGTAATCGCAGTCCCAGCCCCATCGTAAAATCCACGTCAACGCAGAGATTCGCCGCTTATCATTTGGGAACTTTTTGAACATCCTCTTTATTGTAAAATGTTTAATTACATGTGGTAAAAGGAAAGTATATACGAAAGAAGAAAGGAGTGCGTTTCCTATGTCTAAGAAAAAATCATTAACGCTCGGGTTTCTGGTTGGAGCATCCGTCAGCGCCGGCATTGCATTATTAAGCACACCAGAATCCGGAAAAGACATCCGTGTAAGAGTTAAAAACCAATCCTTAGAATTAAAAGAACTACTGATGAACCTAAAAGAGGACAGTATCCGAATTAAAGAACAGCTGCTTCGGACTTCTAAAGAAGGTGCCGTTCTAGTCAAAGATTTGACAGAAGAAATGCGAAAATCTGTAGAGGACTGGAAAAATGCTGTAGAACCTCAGCAGGAAAATATTCATCAATCATTGGAGCAAATTGAATCAAGTATTCGTGAATTAGAAGAAAAAATTAAAAACACAAATGCCAATTCATAAGAAAGAAAGCTTTTGCCAGTGAGTATACAGGCAAAAGCTTTCTTTTTATTATCAGTCAATCAAAATACTTCTATTATGCTCTTCATCCCCTCTTACAGAGCAGGAAATAAAAAAACAATTTTGCCAGGTCCGCGGCAGTAGTGGAAAAACAAGGGAATAATCTCCCGCGCTACATTGATTCTGAAGAGTTCTAACAGGGGTTCTTTTTCCCGATGAATTATTTTTTATTGCACTTTTTAGGCATTCATTTGTAAAGAAAGTAATATTACATATACTTTATTACTGTTCAACACTATTTGTTTTTGATAGAGTTATAGGAGTATTATTATTGTAAAGGGGCGTTACATAGAACATGGCTATCTTCTATATTATTTTTGGTTTTTTTGTATTACTTATTTTTAACGTCATGATCAGTGCTATTTGTACGAAGATGGAGCTGTCCAGACAGAAGTCAGAAAGAATGGACCGGGTTACAAACATGATACTGGTAGCTATGCTTGTGTGTTCATATATCCGGATTTTAAATGTGACAGTTTAATGTGATTTTTAAGTAAATTGTTGAAAATATTTATTTAAAATGGAAAAGTATGATATATTAATCATGGTAAACAATAAAAGTAATATTAGGAAAGAGTAGGAGTGTATATCAGACATGAAAAAATGGACATTAGCAGCAACAATATCTGCCAGCTTGCTTGCATTGGCTGCATGTAATTCTTCGGACGGCGATGTAGTTGCAACTACGGATGCCGGCGATATCACAAAAGAAGAATTTTACGATGAATTGAAAGACCGTAATGGAGAAGCTGTTCTTGAAGAACTTGTTACTATCAAAGTTCTTGAGGATAAATACGACGTTACTGACGATCAGGTAAATGACGAAATTGAAAAAATGAAGGACGAGTTTGGCAGCCCTGAAGAATTTGATTCAATGGTAGAACAGCAATTTGGCGGTGAAGAAGCCCTTAAAGATCTTGTTTATGTAGGAATGCTTCAAGAAGCTGCTATTTCTGAAGATATGGATATTACAGATGAAGATTTAAAGGAGTACTACGATAAAAAGAATACAGAGGTAGATGCACAGCATATTCTTGTGGAGGATGAAGAAACAGCTAATGAAGTAAAACAGAAATTAGACGATGGAGAAGAGTTTGAAGACCTTGTTGCGGAGTACTCTACAGACAGCGGCAGCGCAGAAAATGATGGCAGCCTTGGTTATTTCTCTGCAGGGGATATGATTCCTGAATTTGAAGAAGTAGCGTTCTCTATGGAACCAGGCGAGATTAGCGACCCAGTACAATCTCAATTTGGCTACCACATCATTAAAGTAAATGATGTTCGTGAAAAAGAAGAAACAATCGGTGACTTCGACGAATTAAAAGATGAATTAAGAAGTGAATTAGTACTTCAGCAGGCAGACCAGGAAAAAATCCAGGCAAAACTTCAAAAAATCATCGAAGAAGCTAATGTAGATGTTAAGGCAGATGGCCTTGAAGATTTATTTAAAACAGAAGACGAAGGTGCAGATACTTCAGAAACTGAAGAGTAATAAGCAAAAGTCTCTCTAGACAATACCTTTATAATAATTAACAACAATCGCATGCTGCTTTTAACAGTATGCGATTGTTGTTTTATTCTCATCATTATAGAAAATTATAACCTGCTTCCCCTACTCTTCTTTAGATAATCATATTTCCTCACACCTCTGGTAAAATAATAGAAAACCATTTTATCGCAATCTGAAGTTAACATTGATATAATATAGAAGCATATTGTAAAATAATTCTATATAATCGACAAAAATAAAAATTATTGTTAAACGAAATTTTTCTTCATGTAAAAATGACTGTAGCCGGCATTATCTTCTAAACGTATTAACACTGCCAGATGCTACATTATTTATATACAACAGTATCCAACTCTACGAGGTGAATATAATGCGTATCACAATGAAAGAAATAGCTAAAGAAGCCGGTGTATCTGTCACGACGGTTTCACATGTAATTAACGGCAGCAAAAAAATAACTGAAGAAACATATAACAGAGTAATGGACATCGTAAATAAATACAATTATGTGCCTAACTATTCTGCAAAAAATTTAAGAAATAACACAACGAAAACAGCCGGTCTCATTGTTCCAAGTTTCCCGGATTCTTTTGTCACACAGTATATAAATGCTATTTCCTTAAGGGCAAAGGAAATGAATTATAATTTACTTTTCGTAAATACAAATGAGGATGTAGATTATGAAGAATCTACTTTGAAGCTTTTTAGCTCCCAGATGGTGGATGGTATTATTCTTTCCCCTGCAGCCAGCTATTCCAAGCCTTTTCCATATGATATTCATAGTATTATGAAAAACCTGCCTGTTGTTTTAATCAGCAGATATCATGATGCTTTGTCAGATACCCCTATGGTTTGTCAGGATGATTATCAGGCAGGTTTCGATGCAGCAAAGCATTTTCTGTCACACGGACATAAAAAAATGGTAGTTGTGTATGCAATGGACGATATCGGACCTACTTTTAACCGTATTAAAGGATTTAAAGCAGCATTAGAACAGGAAGGATTGACATTGGATCCCGAACAGATTATTGACGGAGAAGCAACGGTTCAGGGGGCTGAGAAGGCCGTGAAGAAATTAATTAATAACCAGCCGGATATTACAGCAATGTTCCTTCTGAATGACTCTATGACCATTGGTGCTATTTCTGCTTTAAAGGATATGAATGTTTCCATTCCAAATGACATGGCAATTATCGGTTTTGGTGATTTCCCTTCCGCATCAATTATCAGCCGGCCGATTACAACAATTAGTGCATCTGCTGAAACAATGGGAAGAACCGCTTTTGATATGCTTTTAAATAAAATAAATAATCCAGACTATATTAATAAGGTTATAGTTCCAACCTATTTGATAAAAAGAAAATCCTGCGGCTGTTAGGTTAAACGTTTTTCTTTAATTTTTCTCTTTTTTCCTATATACTTTAAATAGTTATATATTAAAAGGAGGAGATTACTATATCATCGTTTAAAAAGAATACTGTAATCAATATTACCGAGCAGCAGACTATTATTGAATTAAGCTATCTGCTTCAAAAATATGATTGCGAAGTGTTTATCCGGAATGAATCAGGCAATCAAATTCACGAAGTAAACCCTAAAAGTGTTTTGGGACTTGCTACACTGCAACTGAGAAATGGTGTTGAAGCTACTGTACGCGCAGAGGGAAAAGATGCTGAAGAAGCTGTTTTGGAGGTTATCCGTTTCTTTGGAGGCGAATAAACCGTACAATAAAAACAAAGCAGAAAAGTAAAAAACCATCTTATTAAAATTGATGTTTTTTTACTTTTCTGCTTTTAGTTTTCTATCAAATCCCGGACACTTGCCTCTTTAACAATCCGCTCTATTATAGCTGCTGCTGTCTGAACAGTGCCTGTCAACCCGCCCTTGCCAACAACAACTAATCCATCAGAATAACCGCCGATAACAACACCTAAATCAGCTTGCGGAATAACATAATCAACAAGCTTAATACCAACAGCCTCAAGCATTTTCAAGATGTGAACCATTGTATCTCCACCCGTCATGTATATCCCTCTAATTTTAGATGTCTGCAGCAATATTCCTTTGGTAATTTCACCTAATGCCTTATTAATATTATCTGCAGACTCGCCCGGCTGCAGCCCGTTTCTTTTTTCCTCTGCTTTTAAGTCAACTCTTTCATTTGTAACCGACGTTTCAATAACAAGAGCCTGTGGTGAAGATTTCTTTAAATGGTTTACCGCTAAATCAATTACACGCTTTATTTCTTTAGACGAAATTTCATTACAGCAAATTAAATCTTTTGCAGTGACTGGTATTTGAATTACATTCTCCTGCTTTGATAAATGATTAATTTGCTCCTTCGTTACAGAAGAAGCACTTCCTGCAACAGCAAGAACAGTTCCGTTTAGTTGATCAGCAGAAGCACTAACCTTACCAGGTGCTTCGTCTTTCTTCCCAAACCCATTATAATAAGCCATTCTTTCTGTGAACGGTCCTGGGTCAATCATCAGTATATTCCATTTTAAGCCTGAAATAACCTGGGCAATCAAGTCAATATGCTCCAAAGAAACAGCATCAGCAATTATAATTTTCGCTCCCTTATTACGAGCTTCTATAAGACTATTCCGAAGTGATTCTTTACCGGCTAATATAGTATTTAATGAAATAGTTTCAATCGGATAATCTGTTTGTTTTTCTATTAATGTAGGACAGTGCGATTCCTCAACAGGTGTACGAACATCTTTAGCTACAGGTGTCTGAGATAAAGGCACACTGTCAATAATAGAATATCCTCCGACTAAAATACGTTTAGACTGTGGCATCGCTGGAACCATAATACCAATTGTACTCTCATCCATCATCTCAAGCATAGCTTCTACTTCTGCACCGATGTTACCTCTCAGTGTTGTATCTATTCTTTTTGATAAGTATGTGGCACCGTTTTCTTTTAAGCTGATAACAGCTTCTCTAACTCTTGCTTTTGCATCTTCTTTTTTTATCGCTCTGGAATCTGTTGTTAAAACAAATGCTTCCTGTTCATTATCCCTTGATAAATTTTCTGCCTCAAAATAAGCTGCGACAGATATATTTGACCTTGCTAATAATACCCCCACCGTTGTTGCGCCCGTTAAATCATCAGCAATAATACCTAATTTCGACATTTCCGCACCTCGTTTGTCTGACCATATATAGAAATAAAAACAGGAAAGTCTCCCTCCCTGTTTTCACCTCTATTTTTATGGAGTAAAGTCTGTCAGGATGAAATTGCTATTTATCCTTGTAATGCTTTTTGTTGTTTTTTCCAATACTGAACTGGAACCAATGTAGACTCAATCATACTTACAGAGCCCGCAATTCCTTTACCAGCAATATCAAATGCTGTACCATGGTCTACAGAGCTGCGCATAAACGGAAGCCCCCAAGTAATTGTAATAGATTTTTCAAAATCATATGTTTTACAAGCAATATGTCCCTGGTCATGGTAAAGAGATAAAATAGCGTCATAGTTCCCTTGTAATCCAAGGTGGAATACAGAGTCAGCCGGTACAGGACCAACAACATTCATTCCTTCTTCTTTCGCAGCTTCCACTGCAGGAATTAAATGATCCTTCTCTTCTGTGCCAAACAGTCCATTATCAGATGCATGTGGATTTAGTGCGGCCAATGCGATTTCCGGATTTTCGTATCCAATCCCCTTTAATTCTGTATCAATTTGACGTAAAGTATCTAAAACAACATCCTTTGTAGCATAGCGGCAAGCCTCAATCAGCGCTTTATGCCGGCTGACAAAGAATACTTTCAAGTTATGACAGTTAAACATAGTAAGTGCATAATCAGAATTCGTTAAATCACCAAATATTTCTGTATGGCCCTCATGTTTACATCCGGCTAATTTAATCGCTTCTTTGTGAATCGGAGCTGTAGAGACAATATCTATTTCTTTATTCAGCCCTAATTCAATTGATTTTGTAACGTAATCATACGCCATTTCTCCAGCTAATTTTTGTACCTTGCCGTACTCAATTTGTGAGCAGTCATATTCTTTCGGCTCCAGCACATCAATAATGCCATAAGTAAATTTCGCTTCTGAAGGGGAAGCAATGTTATTAATTTCAAAATCACTGTTCTTTATCTCTAAAGCTCTTTTTACTATATCAACAGATCCAATAAGAAAAGGATTACATTCGTCATAAACCTTCTCCGTCAGCATAGTGTCCACTGTTATTTCCGGTCCTATCCCAGCCGGATCCCCCATTGTAACTGCAACAACTGGTTTCTTAAAATCTCCGCTCATGTAAACTACCCCTATCTATTTCAAGTTTTGGTTAAACGTTTTTATAACATATATTTTATATATTTAATTACAATATGTCAACACCTTTATTTTATCGTTTAACCAAACAAAAAAAGACTAACAAATCTTTTATATCAGATAGTCAGTCTCCAAAGATATTTTCTTAAGTTATACAATCAGCTTCTCGGAACCAGGTCACAAGCTTCTGCCGGCATCCAATATTTATCTTTCCCATTCCATTTTATATTACATCCGAGCGGATTGGTGGCTGGTGTTGTGATTTGTTTACCTGTAACTGCTTCCTCCAATGCATTTTGTAAATCATTTATCGATGCATCTTCCGGATTTTTAGGGTTATCCAGGCCCCTGCCAGTGTATATAAGCTCACGGTCTTCATTAAAAATAAAAAAGTGCGGTGTTTTTAATGCTCCATAGGCTTTGGCAATTTCTTGATTTTCATCTCTGAGATAAACCCAAGGAAATCGTTTTTCTTCCATTCTTTTAACCATAAAATCATAGGAATCCAATACCTTTGTCTCCACACTGTTAGAATTAATTCCTACAAAAGCAACTCCTTTATCTTTAAAGTTATCAGCAGTTTCTCTTGTCACCTCATCAGATCCGATAACATACGGGCAGTGATTGCATGTGAAAAATACAACTAATATTTTTGCATTCTTAAAATCATTTAAACTATAATTCCTCCCATCCGTTGCCAGAAGAGAAAAACCTGGTGCCTTCGTCCCCAGTTCAATAGTGTATGACATCTTCATTCCTCCACATAAATATTTTTGTTAAACGTTATCAGAATTTTTGTGTTTCGTCAATGTAAGTTCTCAAATATAAAAGCACTATATTATTCCTTCCGTTAATGGAATAATATAGTGCTTCGGTAACTTCATATTTCATTCCTGTTCTCTTCGTTTCATCCGCTCTTCCTGGATACGTTCCATATATATTTTGCCTTCACGTTCAATAAACTGCCTATCCAGCTTTTTCTCTGCCAAAAACGCACGTATTGCCATATATCCACTTAGAAAAATTAATAGAATCACTGCAAAAACCCAAATTGGAATCGAGCTCATCTTATATCCCCCTTGTCCATTCCTTACTAAATATATATGAACAAGTTAATAGAAAATGACACGAACTTCATTTTTATCTTGCAGATATACTATTTCGAATTGAAATTTACTCAAAGGACGGCTTGTAAAAAGAACGATTATCCATCGCAAAAAGCCGTTCAGTAAATTCACCCGGCTGAACTTTATCCAAAGCTTTATCCAGCATATTCATTTTTGCATCAATTAAGTCTATGATATGCAGAAGCTCTGCCTCTTTAACCATTGGAGGCTTCGGACTTCCCCACTCTGCTTTTCCATGATGACTCAGAATTAGATGCTGCAATATAAGTACTTCTTCTTTTTCTTCAACCTGCAGCTCCTTAGCCATTTCTGCTATTTCCTCTACCATTATCGTTATATGGCCAAGAAGCTTTCCTTCAAGTGTATATGTAGTCGACACAACACCTGACAATTCCTTTATTTTCCCAATATCATGAAGAATAATACCTGCATATAATAAATCTTTATTGATGGAAGGATAAAGCTCGTGAAGCTGTCTTGCAATCCCGAGCATACTGACAATATGATAAGCCAAACCCGATGCTACATCATGATGATTTTTAGCAGCAGCTGGATAAATAAGTAATTCATGCTGATATTTTTTTACAAATCCCCGTACGATACGTTGTAATGTAGGGTTCTTCATTTCAAAAATAGCTTCTGTCAGTTTTTCACCCAGCTCTTCTTGACCTATAGGAGCCTTACCGACAAAATCACTTACTTGAACCTGATCTGTAGGCTGAGACAGACGGATAGAATGAATCCGCAATTGATTTTTTCCGCGAAATTGATTAATATCTCCTGTCACATGAATAATTTGCTCTGCCAGCAAATTTTCTTCATCTTCTTTGGTGGCATCCCATAACTTTGCTTCCAATTCACCAGATTCATCGCGCAGCATTAATGTCAGGAATGGCTTTCCATTACTTGTTGTGCCTTTGGTCGCTTCATTTATTAATAAAAATCCTTCAAATTTATCCCCGACGGTTAAATTTGCAATGCCTTTTTTCATTTTTATTCCTCCTTCCAAATCAATAAAACATTATGTGGAGAGATGAATTATATCCCCATTGGCAGCTTCAGCCAGCTCCCTGCGGCATGTAAATAATATCACTTGCTGTTCTTCAGCTAATCTCCTTAACACCTTTTGCATTTTCTCTGTACGATTCATATCAAAATGTACAAAAGCATCATCCATAAGGAATGGTAAACCAGATGTTTTTGCCATCACCTCATTTATAGCAAACCTCAAGGAAATGTATAGCTGATCCTTGGTTCCCTGAGAAAGCTCCTCTACATAAAACCGCTGTTTTTTCTTACTATTTTCTACCTGAAAAGATCTTTCCGCTGCCGGTGAATATATTGTATCATATTGATTTGCTGTAATCTCTTTAAAATAGATTTGTGCTGTTTCTATAACAAGTGCCAGGTACTTGTCCTTAAATTGATTTTTAGCAGCTTGCAGCATGCGTAAAGCCGTTTTTTGCACTGCCCAATTTCTCACCAGATCCTCCAGCTCTTCCTTTTCCATTGCCAGCTGATGCATTTGCAAGGATATGTCTTCCTCGGATTCAAGCTGCTCTATCCGCAATCTCTGCTCTGCAAGTTGGCTTTTTAATTGTTCTAAGTCTTCTTCATAATCAGCCAGCGCTAATTCCAGTTCTTTTTTATTCTTATAATAGTTCTCCGCTTCTAAAGGAGCATCAGTCAATTCCTGCTGCCATTCTTCAGGAATCAATATCTGAAGCCTTTCTTTTAGCTCCTCCAGACGTTCATAAAGCTTATTATATCGCTCTTTTCTCGTTTGTTTTTCAAAATAGATCTCTTCTGACTCTGTCCCAGAGGCTTTTAAGAGTTTATCTCTTTCCTCCACATAACGGCTTCGTTTTTGTTTTAACACCGTCAGTTTATTCTGGACATCCATTATGAATTGTGTAAGCTGCTGAAGCTCGTGCTGATGCTGCTGTTCGTGCTGTTGTATATCCTCCAGTGCGAGCATCATTTCTTCCAGGTTGGTTTGATTGGCTAACCCATTTGTCTTAAACCAATTCTTGACCTGGTTAGAAAACTCGTATATCCTTTCTGTTACTCTATCCAATTCTTTTTCTAAACTTTGTTTTTCATTGGTCAGCTGAATCAGCTTTTGTAAGAGATGATAGATATCCTGCCAGTATAAAACATTCACAGTCTGTAAAAAGGGAAACTGATTTTGCTGATCAACAACATTCTCTTCCAAACTATTTTGCTGCTCTGCTAAATCAAATCGTACTGCTTCATTTGCCTCAAATTGACTGCGTGTATGCTGTAATCTGTCTTCTAATGAATGCAGCCTGCGCTGTAATTCCTGCTGCTCTTCCAGGATTTCCTTTGCCTCCTGGTACTCCGCTTCTGTCACGCCAGTTTCCTGGCCAGGATGATTCTGCTGCGGGCTTTCCCGCTGCTGCTTTAATTGTTTAATATCCTGCAGCTGTATACGCCGAAAATAATATACTCCCGCAACGACGGCAAGACTTATCAGATACAGCCAGGGAATATCTGCTGCAAAACCAGTCAAAGCTCCAGCCAAAGCTATCACTGCTCCAGTGATAGCGAGCATCCGCCCTTGCTTTTGCTTCTCTTGAATCATTTTCTCAAGGATTTGATACATATTCTTTTGCTGCCTTCCATCCTGATGATTCTTCTGTTTATAAGCTTCTATCCGCTGATTTAATTCTTTTATATGTGCTTCAGCAAGCAGTTCCTGGTTTAAATCCTTCTGCTCTTCCTCCATTCGGGATTTTTCTTTTAAAAGCTGTTCTTTTTTTTGAATATTCCCAGTAAGTTTATCCTGTATATTTTCCTGTTCTTTCCGTAAGGATCCCCATTCTTTTTCAAGATAGAATGGCAATTCCTGCTGCTCCAGTTCATCCGCTGTTATATGAATCTGCTTCTCCTGAATCATTTCTGTTATTTCACGGGTTTTATAACTGTAATCCTGTTCTAACGTTCTCTGGCGTTCCCGCATTAATGTTATTTCCGCTTTTTGATTCAAAAGAGAATCTAACTGTTCTTTTTTCTCATTCTGGAGGGAGGCAATTTCTAAATCCTTTTTTTTCTTCGTATAAGTATCCAATGTAGCCTGCTGAGATTCAAGCTCTCTATTAATATTATTTATATCTATATACAGCGTTTTTATTTGCTCTTGATCATCTAACGGGAAATCACGCACATCAGCCAGCTCTTGAAGCTCTCCAGAAATAAGTTGCATTTCTTTTCGGACAGGCAGTATTTTCTCCATAAGCTGTTCTTTCTCAAGCTGTTCATTCGTTTGTGCAATTTGTGCTTTTTTTAATGTGTGCTTTTTCTCCAGCGTATGGATTTTTTCTACCTGTTCTTTATATGATTTTTCAAGTCTCTTACTTTCTCCCAACTGTTTATCCATAGCACGTATCTCATTTAATTTTTCATTAATAACCGGCTTTGTACCAGAGGGTTTAAATTGCTTTTGTAATTCTGACTGCAGTTTCTTCTCTACCTTATAAACCGCTGCTGACCCTGTTAAACCGATACTTAACAGAAGTTCACTTATATCCGATTCCTTCATATTCTGGAAGACAGCTAAATCCTGGTTGGAAAAGGAATAAATCGATTGAAAGGCTTCTGCATTCATATTTCCCAAAAGCTTCCTGAACCAGGCTTCATCCCTTTCTTCCCCATTATTAGCAAAATATTGTACTTGTGAAGCATCCAGTCTTTCTATCCATACAGTACCCTCAAAAGGATGATCTATAATCATCCTTCCCCCCAGCTTACTGCTTGTTTTTGGACGATAAAAATCACATTTCTTTTTTGTCATACCGAAAAGCATATATATAATAAATTGATGCAAGGTTGTTTTGCCAGATTCATTATCGCCAAGAAGTGTTATCAGATTGGAATTGGAAAAGGAAAAAGTCTGATCGACCCACCGGCCAAATCCGTATATCGTTATTTCCTTTATCTTCACTCCGCTCTCTCCCTTCGCAATAACATATTCAGCAGCTGATAGGCATCCTCTTTAACATCCTGCTCCTCTTCATCGGATAAGGAGGATAGGAATTTACGTGCATTCCGGTGATGATAAATTTCATTTAAGCCTTCTTGGATAAATGAAGTATCTGCTTCTTCCAATATGTCTTTTAAAAAGGAGTCCTCCATCCAGGTCGATTCTTTCTCCAAAACAAGCCGGTAATGGTAGATATACTGCCATGGAAAGGCTTCAGCCACAGATTCATTGACCACTTCAATTAAATCTTGAATGAATCCTTCATCCGGTGTGAACAATTCATTTTCTTTTGCTGTTATTTTTAAATATAATAAGCTCGGTACACTATATGCTGGCAGCTGGCTCATAATGGACTTTTCTGCATGTGACGGAGTAGGACACTCTCGGATGTCCACCTCAACCTCTTCATAACGGATTGCCTGAAGCGGTAGAAATGTCTGTTTTATATTGTGCTTGCTCAAACTTATAAGGTAACAGCCTTTTTCTCCCGTTTCCTTCCGGTGCCTCCCCTGGATATTACCAGGATAAATAACCGGCGGATTGGTATACAACTGCTGTCTTGTATGTATATGGCCCAAAGCCCAATAATCCATTCCTTTATTTAACAAGTCCTTTATTAGAAACGGTGCATACGAATCATGTTCCGTATTCGTTGCCACACTTCCATGCAGCATGGCAATATGAAATGGAAATTCTCCATCAGCAATCTTATACTCAGATGATTTATTTTCATATACCGCTCTATTTTCATAACTAAATCCATATATTGCTGCAGCTGCTTCACCGTTTTTATAAAAAGGAATGCATGTTACTCTCTCCTCTGAAAAGATGTGCACATTATCAGGATATTCCACATCAAAGGAATCACCTTTCATAAAATCATGGTTCCCATAGGATAAAAATACATCAATATTCTGTTCTGCCAGTCGTTCAAAGGCACGCCGCAATCTTATTTGTGCTTTTAAACTTTGTGATTCATGGTCGTATAAATCACCGGCTAACAAAACAAAGTCAACGTTATTGTTTATCGCTTCATCGACCAAATGGTTCAAAGCGGTAAACGTGCTTTCTTGAATTTCTTTAAATATATTTGCAGGTACATGCCTTAAGCCTTTAAACAAGCTGTCTAAGTGTAAATCCGCTGCATGAATAAAAGTAACCGCAGAATCCACAATCTCCACTCCCAGTTTAATGATATCCTTATTTTAACAGAGCTAATAATAGAATGCACGTTCTATCATCAAATAAAAAAGCCTGCCCAGGGCAGACTTTTCAAAACATATTTTATTTTGTAAACTGATGAAGTACATCCATCAGCTCTTCAATCGCTTCATCGCCTTCTCCAGACTTCACTGCATCGCTGACGCAGTGTTTGACATGACGTTCAGCTACTTCAAATCCTACACGCTTCAACGCTGAATTGATGGCACTGATTTGAACAAGAATATCCACACAGTATCTATCTTCATCAATCATTTTTTGAATGCCGCGCACCTGGCCTTCTATTCTTTTTAATCGATTGGTAACTGCTTTTTTCTCTGTTTCTGTTCTTGGTTTCAATGTATGCTCATGTAAGGAATCCATCGTATCCCTCCTTTTGTCTTCATCTATAAAATACCACCCTACCGTATATATGTCAACGAAGAAGCGTTCACTTAAAGGCTGAGAGTATAATTACTGAAAAGAAATGAACTTAAGGTATAATAATAGCGCATAATAAACTTTATCTTTAATATAACATAAATTATCCATTATTATTTTATAGCTGTTTTTTATATTATTCCTTATTAGCAGTAATTATATAAGATAAGATCTTTTTTCGGCAAATACATTTAGCATAAGACTGAAAAGGGATTGTTAGAATACGTGAAGTGGAATAAATAAAAATTTGAAATATAAGTGAAAAACCTCCAATCGCTGGAGGCTTTTTGCATCTATTCTTTTTTCGATAAGTTTATAGCACGTTTTAAATCCTTCAATGATCCAGACTTACCATACATCAGTACGCCGCCTTTGTAGACTCGTGCTGCCAATGCAGCAAATGCAGCTATGGTCAAAACAAGAATACTGATGGACAAGGCTATTTCCCAGATTGGGATATTCAGCATGCCGATTCGAAGAAACATAATCATCGGCGCAAAAAAAGGTATATAGGATGTTACAGTAATCATTGTCGATTCAGGCACGCTTAGACCTGTTGCCGCAAGTATAAATGCAATAACAATTAACATAACCATTGGCATAATTAATTGATTAACATCCTCTATCCGGCTAACTAATGATCCCAGCATCGCAGCTAATGTTGCATAAAGGAAATACCCTAATAAGAAAAAGACAACTGCGTAAATATAAATCACCGGATCATTATTTGTAAGTCCCATCACTTCAAAAAATTCGCCTGCCATCGTGTCTTGATTTGCTTGGATGGCAAAATAACCTCCACCAAGCAGTATGATAACTTGTGTTAATCCTAAGAAGGCAATCCCAATAATTTTTGCAAACATATGTGTAATTGGAGGAGCACTGGAGATAAGAAGCTCCATCACACGGGAAGATTTTTCTGTTGCAACATCTGTGGCAATCATCTGTCCATAGACTAAAACAGTCATATACAGAACAAACAGCATCACGTAAACTAGACCTCTTGACTGATTCATTTCTTCCGCTGTTCTTGCACTGTCATCCAGTTGTTCTGTATCTAAGGTCACAGGAGCATAAATAGTCGCCAACGTTTCCTGGTCAATCCCGGTCTCCTGTGTTCCAACAACCGTTTTCAGCTGCTGTAATACCTGCTCAATTTCTACTTGTTCTCCCATTTCAGAAATACGGTTTGCGTAATAACTTCCCTCAGGTAAATTATTTTCATCCGTTGTAATTATAAGTAAACCATCGTATTTTTCATCTATTACTTCCTGTTTGGCAGATTCCTCTGTTCCTTCAAAATTTTCAAAGGTAATCCCGGCCCCGCCACTTATCTCATCTTCCTGCAAATAACTGCTGTAAATTTCAGATTCATCAATGACAAGTACATGTTCGGATTCGTCATCACTTGAAAACATTTCAAGAATGGAAGGTAAATTTGCTAAGCCAATAATGATTGCCAATGTAATAGCCGTTGTAATAATAAATGATTTCGCTTTAACTCTGGAAAAATATGTGTGTCCAACAATCGTCCAGAACTTATTCATAAGAAGCACCTACCTTTGCGATAAAAATGTCATTTAAAGATGGTTCTTCTATTTCGAACTTTCGGACAAAACCTTTCCCATGTAAACTTGAAAAGATATCCTGCGCCGTCTGCTCATCCTCAATCTGCAGTGCACATCCATCCGGCAATTCTTTATAAGAAGCCACGCCATGATAATCTTTTAAAAATTCCATGGAAAAATCGCCGCGGATATTAAGATTTTTCTTTCCAAAGCTGCGTTTAATTTCCCGTAATGAGCCATGTACAACAGGAGCCCCTTTTTGCAGAATACAGATATGCTGACACATCTCCTCCACATGCTCCATCTGATGAGAAGAGAAAACAATGGATGTCCCTTGATTTTTTAAATCCTTGACAGCACCTTTTAACATCTCCACATTAACCGGATCTAACCCGGAAAATGGTTCATCTAATATTAATAACTTGGGCTCATGAATTACGGCAGAAATAAACTGTATTTTCTGCTGGTTCCCTTTCGATAATTCCTGTACTTTTTTATCTAAGTACTCAGGCACTTTAAACCGTTCCAGCCATTCATCAAGCTTCTGAAGAATATCTTGTTTTTTCATTCCTCTTAATCGACCTAAGTAAATAATCTGCTCTTTCACAGTTAATTTCGGGTACAATCCTCTTTCTTCCGGCAGATAACCAATTAAATGGCTTTCATTATAAGAAATGGGTTTATCCTGCCAGGTGATATCTCCAGATGTTTTATCTAGTAACCCGAGAATCATCCGGAAGGTCGTTGTTTTACCAGCTCCATTTCCTCCTAAGAAACCAAACATCTCACTTTCTGGTATCTCAAGAGATAAATTATTCACAGCAGTATGTTCTCCAAACCGCTTCGTTACATTTGATAATTTCAGCACATACCTCTCTCCCTTCCTTTTACTAACTTATACAATTGAACGAATGAAAAGGTTCAATTATATTCAAATTTTTATTTATTCAACTTGTAATACGCACAAAAAATAAAATCGTTTCATCTTTTCTTATATTTCCTCATGTATATTTTGTCTGGTACCTATGTCTTAAACGCTTTCCATTCAAAAATGAATAAATATTCATTGCAATATTTACTCACTTTGATTTACAATTTATAAATAAAGCGATTTCATTTATTGGAGGGTATATCATGGCTGCATATTATTTAACGGTATTTTCAAAAACTGGGGAAAAGCTGCTGGATGAGCAGTTTGAAGCTTCGAATGATTTAGATGCGAAAGAAATAGGTAAGGGTAAACTTGAGAATGAAGGATACGCCGAACATACACATCGTTGTGCCAGTCCAAGTGCTAAACTGGTCCTCTTCCATCGTTAAAAATACCCCGCTGCTACATTACATTTTGTAGCAGCGGGGTATTTATCAAACTGTTTATTCAGCAGCACCATAGAGTTCTTCTAATGGTTTTGTGATAATTTGAGAAATTTCGTTAATCACATTGTTTAGTTTTTGCTCTTCTTCCATTAATTTCGAGATTGCTTCATGCTGTTGTACAGTCTCAACAATTTGTCTTGCTTTTTCAATTTCTTCTTCGGAAATATCTAAGCCTTGCATATGCTTTTCTTGTAGGTTGAGTTGTGTTTCACGGAAGTTTTCAAACATTTGCTTTGCAGCAGGGTCAGACATCACTGCATCATAAGCCTGTTTTAAATCTTTAAATTCTGCGCTTTCACGAAGTGCTTGTTCTAATTGATTTGCTTGCTCTTGTAAATTTGCCATAAAATATAATTCCTCCTTCATCGTCTCTTGCTACTATAACAAAGCTGTTAACGTATGTATAGCTATATCTATTTGGTGTCACGAAAAAATTCTACAGTTATATTTCAGGTATAATGAAAAGGAGTATATATATTTTCAAGGAAAAAGCCGCTGTACTAATTATTATTTATATGTAAGATTTTTTTCTTCATACATAAATGAAAAAGGGGAAATAAGATTGAATTTACAACGATTAAAGAGACTCTACCCAAGTTTAATAAAATTGCCCAAAAACCGTGAGGATATTAATCCTGATTATCGATGGTATCAATTTGAAAATACAATTATCGGTATTGATAATAAAGAATTGACTGAGAGAGATAGAATACTTTTAGGCACCTTTCTTCCCGCTTATCAAATTCAATTACCAGTCCAAACATCCAAAGAAAAGGAATGGGAAATTCGCATTCAAGAAAAGAATAACCAAAACCTTGGAAAAGAAGGGCGCTATCGTTTTATTTTCTTTCAAATTGAAAAAGG
This sequence comes from Oceanobacillus sp. FSL W8-0428, assembly GCF_038004405.1. NCBI lineage: Bacteria > Bacillati > Bacillota > Bacilli > Caryophanales > Bacillaceae > Oceanobacillus > Oceanobacillus sp. FSL W8-0428. The sequence continues at coordinate 3,493,942 of NZ_JBBORB010000001.1, read as the reverse complement.
ACAGGTTGATCTGGATACATTTAAACAAATCCTGCAAGAATTTTTTTATGGAGATTTATCTATTCTTTGGAATAATGGAAATAAAGGATTTATTATTGAAGACCGCAAGAATTATTTGGAAGAAGATTTAGCTTATCATCATCTTGCGGATACATTAATGAGTGAATTATATGTAAAAACTACTTTCTTCATCGGTCCTTACTTGGAAAATGACAGTGATTTAGAAGACTATATCCAACAAATCACACAGATGGCAGAGATGAGCTTTCGCAAAATGGATACTGCTGTGATTGACTATACCCAAGTATATCCTTCTTTTCTTATTGAAACTCTCTCCTCCAAAGAACAGCAGCAGCTGAGCCAATGGATTTTAAAGGAGTTTACAACAGATCAGGAAGCATTAGATACCATTCAGATGTTTATTGAATGTAATTTAAATGTCTCAGAAACCGCAAAGAAATTATATATTCACAGAAACAGCTTACAGTATCGGCTTGATAAATTTCATGAAAGCACAGGCATTGATATCAAACAATTTGATAAGGCTTTTACCGTTTATTTAGCTATTCTGGCAAACATGCACAATTTCCACACATAATTTTGTGCAACATTTCCATATTGTTTTTACAGCTTTTTCAGTAAAATGAAACCAGATGTTAAAACGCTTTCAAATATAAACTTTTGAAATTTAAACAATCGAAGGAGATGTAAGCATGGCAGAATTAAAATTAGAGCATATTCAAAAGAAATATGATAAAGATGTATTGGCGGTAAAAGATTTCAATCTACATATCCAGGATAAAGAATTTATTGTATTTGTCGGCCCATCCGGCTGCGGAAAATCGACGACTCTGCGTATGATTGCCGGCCTAGAAGAAATATCTGATGGAGAATTATACATTGATGAAAAGTTAATGAACGATGTCGCACCAAAAGATCGTGATATCGCTATGGTATTCCAAAACTATGCTCTATATCCGCATATGAATGTATATGATAATATGGCATTTGGACTTAAGCTTCGTAAATTCAAAAAAGAAGAAATTAAACAGCGGGTTGATCAGGCTGCTAAAATTTTAGGTTTGGAAGCATACTTAGATAGAAAACCGAAAGCATTGTCAGGTGGACAAAGACAGCGTGTTGCATTAGGACGTGCGATTGTCCGTGATGCAAAGGTATTCCTGATGGATGAGCCTCTATCCAACCTAGATGCCAAATTACGTGTACAAATGCGTGCAGAAATCCAAAAGCTTCATCAGCGCCTGCAAACGACTACCATCTATGTAACGCATGACCAAACGGAAGCAATGACAATGGCAACAAGACTGGTTGTTATGAAAGACGGTGTTATCCAGCAGCTTGGAGCTCCAAAGGATGTGTATGATTTACCAGAAAATATTTTTGTGGGCGGATTTATCGGCTCCCCATCCATGAATTTCTTTACTGGAACACTGGAAGGAAACAAATTCAAAATTGGCGGCAGCACTTTCTTAATTCCAGAAGCGAAGCTGATACCTCTGCGTGATCAGGGATATGAAGGAAAAGAGCTGATTATTGGTGTTCGTCCTGAGGATATCCATGATGAGCTGGTTTTCCTGGAAGCTTCTCCTGATTCAAAAATAACAGCAAAAATTGAAGTTGCTGAGTTAATGGGAGCTGAATCTATTCTTTATTCCAGTATTGATGGACAGGAATTTGTTGCACGTGTTGATTCCCGTACTGATGTACAAGGCGGAGACGAATTAGAGCTTTCCTTTGATATGAATAAAGTCCACTTCTTTGATAAAGACAATGAACAGCGTATACGTTAATACAATTCTAAAATAAAAAATTGGTAAGGGGGAGCTCATAATGAGCTCCCCCTGTTAGCCAGTAATATTTTTTTAAATAAAATTATTTACCATGCATTTGTTGTTGAGCAGTTTGCACTAAACGTTTAGTGATTTCCCCACCTACAGAACCGTTTGCACGAGAAGTTGAATCTGGACCAAGGTTTACACCAAATTCTTGAGCAATTTCGTACTTCATTTGATCAAGAGCTTGTTGTACTCCAGGCACTACTAATTGGTTTGAATTGTTATTTGCCATAGTTATCACCTCCTGTAAACATATCATCTGCATTTTTTCTGAACTTATGATAGTTAATTATTGGTAATTATGATGGCAAATAGCTTATCGTTTATAATTATAAAATTTTACTGCAGCCAAACACTTTTATTCAAACTCCTTACATTCTATACATATAAAAGAGATGGCTCAAAAACGATGTTACTCCTTTACTTCTTCAAACTCTTTTTCTATTTCATCCAATAATACAGTATCGGATAAAATATCATAGCCGGTACAAGCTAATGCCAGTGCACCATTAACCAGAGCCTGCTTCCCAGCTGGACTAACAGTCTGATCTGCGAACGCTTTTGTATGCAGAACCAGTGAAGCGTCACCTATTCCAATCGATGGATGTATTGCCGGTACAACCCGACTCACATCTCCCATATCCATAGAAGCTTTCAAAAGCTGAGGAGGATATACAATTTCACCAGTTGCTGCTTTTAAATTTTTTGTAAATATATCTGAAAGCGTCCGGTTAGTCACCATATTATTATAACTACCTTCCTGTTCTATTATCTCGATTTCCGCGCCAGTTATTAATGCTGCTCCTTTTGCAATCTGCATGACCCTCTCTTTGGCTTCATCTAAAGTTTGGCGTGATTGGGCCCGAATATAAAATTCAGCCGCAGCCAAATCAGGGACAACATTCGCTGCCTCTCCGCCCTTAGTAATGATTCCATGTATACTGATGTCATCTGGTAAATGCTCTCTTAAAGCATTTATACCATTGTATAATTGAATAACACTGTCAAGCGCGTTAATTCCCTCTTCAGGAGATGCGGCTGCATGCGCTGCTTTTCCTGTATATTTAAATTCAAGCGCATCATTTGCCAGTGAAGCTCCACTTTCTCTGGATTCGCCTTCCGGATGAAGAATCATAGCCACATCCATATCATTAAAGATACCTTCTTTGCTCATTGGCACCTTTGCTCCGTTCGTTTCTTCTGCAGGTGTACCAAAGACAATCACTTTCCCTCCTGTTTGATCGAGCACCTTGCTTAAAGCTATTCCTGCGCCAGTACTCATCGTTCCAATTAAATTATGTCCACAGCCATGACCAATCTCGGGCAGTGCATCATATTCTGCCAAATAGGCGATTGCCGGGCCAGGCTTGCCGCTGTCATAAGCTGCTTTGAATGCAGTCGGACGATTAATAATATTTGTCTCCACTTGAAATTGATGTTCTCTTAACAAATTCGTCAAAAGCTCCATTGATGCAAATTCTTCATCTCCCAATTCCGGGTTATGGTACATTTTATCGCTTATATCCCATAATCGCTGTTGAATGTCTGCTAATTTCTCTTTTAAGATTTTTTCCATCCGAATACCCCGCCTTAACTGTTATCTGATTTGTAAAATGGAGAACGCATCACTCTGCGCTCTCCACTGTCTTTTAATATTCTAATAAATCACTTTTCCCAGGCTTAAAAAGCTCATTTGCTACTTCCCTCTGATATCTTTTTTGTTTTTCAGCTTCCATAAACAAATGCTGTACATTTTTCCGGCACAGCTGTTCAATATCATCTATCACAGCTTGAGGCGTCGGGTCTACAAGACCGAATACCACTACATCATAAGCACGTACAGATCCTAAATTCACTACATAATCATTTACTAAATGAATTCCTTTTTCTTTAATGATTTTGTCTCCTCCAGCAGAAATCGGAATATTTGCTGCTTCTGCAATCAGGCTTGCATTGACTTTATCTGCATTGGATTCATTAATCACATCTTCCAGTGCACAAGGAATTAAAATATCTGTATCTACGTCCAGCCACTCATTGTTTGGTCTTACACGATAGTCTGGTTCAAAATAAGCCTGATCCATTTCACCATATTCATTTTTATGTTCAATAAGGGAAGGAATATCTAATCCTTCTTCACAGCTTACCAATAAATTAGCATCAGAAATACCTACTACCTTGTATCCCAGGTTATGCAATTTTAATGCGCAGCTGGCACCAACACAGCCAAATCCCTGAATAACTACTTTTGCCCCACCTTTTCCATTCGTAAACTTCCATGCTTCATCTGTTGCAAATGCAGCTCCGTAGCCTGTAACAATATCGTTTAAAAGAAGCCCATCCATTTTTTGTGTTAACAAATAATCATAGTCTTTTATTCCTTTTAAGACGACGGGATCTTCTTTCATTGATTTTGTCAGCGGGATATCAATACTAAATTCATGGAAGACTTCCAGGATATCTTCGTATTTTGTTCCTAAATCATTCCCTAAGGACACACCGTTATCAATATACGGCATCATAGCGATTAAAAATCGTTTTAATACACCGTGTGCATCCGGCGCTTTATAATCATAAGCAATTCCTGCTTTACATCCGCCTGTGGTTTGAGAACCGCTTGCTACATATTTATAAGCCATTGCTTCAGCAAGCCGGATCACTTCTTTTTTCGTTACGGAAGGATGCATTCTGGTTCCTCCGCCGGAATATCCCTTTTTTAAATTTTGAACAACAAGCCAGCCTTGAGCATCTGTTTCTGTATCATTCCATTCTAGAACTAAGTATGGTTTTAACATTTCTCTTCTCCTTTATTTTTCTTTCAAATTATTTATTTCCATCAAACCAGTCAAGTCTCTCAGGGTTTATGCTGATATTAATTTGTTTTGTCTCCTGATATTCATTCAACCCATATTTCCCAAGACTTCTTCCGATACCGCTTGTTTTATATCCTCCCCACGGAGATTGTACACTGGATAAGTGATATGTATTCACCCATGTAATGCCGGCACGTATCTTCTTTATGATGCGGATAGCCTTGCCCTGCTCCTTGGTAAATACTGAACCTGCAAGCCCGTAATCGGTATCATTTGCGATTTGAATTGCATCCTTTTCATCTTTAAATTTCTGAATAACAATAACAGGACCAAAAATTTCTTCCCGGACGATACGCATATCGCTTGTAACATCCGTAAATATTGTCGGCTCAATGAAAAAGCCTTTCTCCAAACCGTTTTTTTCTATACGGTTGCCGCCTAAGGCCAGACGTGCACCCTCTTCTTTTCCAATTTGGATATAGTTTAAAATGCTTTCCATGTGTCTTTCGCTGACAATCGCTCCCATTTCTGATTTTGTATCCTTTCCAGGACCGACACGAATGGCACTCGCTCTTTCTATATATTTTTCTATAAATTCATCATAAATGTTTTCCTGAATAAGCAGCCGGCTTCCGGACGTACAGACTTGTCCAGCTCCCATAAAAATACCGAATAAAGCATAATCTACTGCTAAATCAATGTTTGCATCACCTAAAATAATATTCGGAGATTTCCCGCCCAGCTCAAGGGAAACTTTTTTTAAATTTCCCGCCGCAGCCTGCATAATTTGCTGCCCGACCTTCGTGCTGCCTGTGAAGGAAACAATGTCCACATCATTACTTTCAGCAAGTGTCTGGCCAACAACAGATCCTGTTCCCAGCAGCAGCTGCGAAACACCTTTAGGTAAATCTGTCTGTTCTATAAGTTCATAAAGCTTAACTGCTGTTACCGGAGTTATCTCTGCAGGCTTTAAAATAATGGAATTCCCTGCTGCCAGAGCAGGTGCTATTTTCCAAACGCTCATCAGAATTGGAAAATTCCAAGGTACAATTAAACCGGCTACTCCTATCGGCTCTTTCACAATCACTGTTTGCAAATCTTTGTCTGCCTCAAAGGTTTCATCAGTTTGATTGTGTAACAACCCGGCATAATAACGGAAGGTATTTACGGCGTCTTCCACATCAGCATCAGCTTCTCTTTTTGTTTTACCGTTATTCATTACTTCAAGCTCTGCCAATTCATTCAAATTTACTTCTATCTTATCTGCAATTTGAAGCAGTATCTCTGCTCTTTCTCCCGGCGTCAGTTCCGACCAGACGCCGCTTTCAAATGTTTTTTTAGCAGTACAAATTGCTTTTTCTGTTTCCTCTTTTGTAGCTTGTGAGGCTTTCGCAATAACCTCCTGGTTTGCAGGGTTAATCACGTCCTGCATGTTTGGATTGGCAGAATCGGTCCATTCTCCATCTATATACAGCTTTAAATGTTTTGTCATATTACGATTCTCCTTTGATAAAATCTGATTGATTCTAGCTGCTTTATTATTGATGCGGTCGGAATGATTGAATATATTCTGGTGAATCTTCATATTTCAAATCACCAATTTTATTGGCATCGACAACAATCATACAGGATTGATTGCTTGCAAGTGCTTTTTCCAGAACGCTATCAAATTCACTGGCAGATGTTACTTTTTCCGCTTCAAAGCCCATCGATTTTGCCATCATCGCAAAATCAGGATTTTTCAAATGAACAGCTGTCTGTCTGCCATACGCTGCATCCTGATAATACTGCAGGATTCCATAGCCACCGTCATCAAACAGCAAAACAATGATTGGCGCATCCTCCTGAACAGCTGAAATCATCTCTCCAGCATTCACCATAAACCCTCCATCACCAGCTATTAAAACAACCGGCTTTTCCGGCTGCGCTATTTTTGCGCCGACTGCCATCGGCAACCCCTGCCCAATTCCTCCACCGGTCATATGCAGATAGTTCCCAGGCTCATGAATATTTACCAGTTTGTTTCCCCATATATATCCATGCATCGTTACATCCGTTACTAAAATTGTGTTTTCCGGCAATTGCTTATTCATAATACGGGCAAACTCTCCATAAGGCTGGATGGTTTCGTTTAAATCATTCCGAACAGCTTGGCGGCACGCTTTTATTTCTTCGACATAGGAATTGTCTGATTGAACATGTTTTTCTGCAAGCGTTTTATTAATTGTTTGTAAAACTGCTTTCGCATCACCAATTAATCCGGATTTTGTAGCATAATTACGATTAAAAGCATGTGGGTTCAAATCAATATTGATATGATTTTCCGGCAAAGGCAGCGTACCTTCAGCGGTTTCTGTTTCACGAAATCTGACGCCGATACTAATAAGTAAATCTGATTTTTTCAGAAGCTCTGTAAATTGTGGCGTTGCAGCAAAATTTCCGATACAAAGCGGATGATTTTCCGGGATGCCGCCTTTTCCAGATTCACTTGTCACAACTGCCGGATGAAGCTTTTCTACTAATGTTAAAAGCTCTTCAGATGCTCCGGAATGAATAATGCCATCGCCTGTCCAAACAATCGGCCTTTTCGCAGATATAATTGCTTCAATTATTTCTTCTGGTACAGTAATTTCTGTCTTCTTCGGCTGTATTTCTGTCTCGATAATCTGGTTTTGCGGGATAATCTGTGCTTGGAAATTCGTTGGAATAGATACAGTGACAGGACCTTTAGGGACTTCGAGAGCCTCGTTAATGGCTGTCCGCATAAATGGTGTAATCTGACGAGGCAGCCGTAATAAGTAAGATGTTTTATTAACACCCTCCATCATTTTTTGCTGATCTTTACATTCATGAATGTAGCGTAAATCTTTTCCAATATAGCTATAATTTGCTTCTCCTGTAATGTGAAGAAGCGGTGTTCCTGAATTCCAGGTTTCCGTTAATGAGCCTGCCCCATTACCTGCTCCGGCCCCTGTACTGGTAAGCACAACACCTAATTTACCTGTTGTGCGTGAATAAGCATCTGCCATATTAACGGCACCACTCTCTCCCCGTGCAGTCGCCATTCGGATGGAACCTTCCTCCAGCATCGCCTCATAAATAGGCATATTATGGATACTGACAATTCCAAAAATTGTATCTACTCCTGCCTTGACAAGTTCTTTTACAATTGCATCTGCAACTGTAAATTCCTTCTGTTTTACCATGATAATCCTCTCCTTGCTGCATGAATGCTTTTTTCACCTTTTTCATCGGACACCTCCATTATAGTTCCGCTCCAAACAGAACAGTAAAATATAACTGGCTGCGTAAAACCTATTAACTATTTCTATGTATTTTATAATTATTCGCATGTAAATCTTCTCTTCAACAATAAATAATAGAGAAAGGAAAACAATAAACCGATTATAAGTGAGAAAAAAGTTCAAATGGAAGTTTTTAATTTAAGTTCAGCTTATAGTACCCTTCAAAAGATTGCAAGGGAAGCGAAGCGATTTCCTTGGTGTTTTCCAGCTTTCGATAGCGGTTACATCATTTGCAGAGAGTCTTGTCCTGCATATTGGATTTTCACACAAAAAAGTTTACTTTCACACCAATATTCCGCTTTTTCTACTCAAAAAAACTGTTGAGTTTTAAAATAGAAACTCAACAGTTTTTCCGGATTGCTTGTACTTATTTTGGATGTGTCATTTCTTCTGGTTTCACGTATTCGTCAAATTGCTCAGCTGTCAGTAAGCCTAGCTTCACCGCTGTTTCTTTTAATGTTGCATTATCAGCAAAGGCTGTTTTAGCAATTTTCGCAGCATTTTCATAGCCGATATGCGGGTTTAAAGCTGTTACCAGCATTAGCGAGCCATGCAGGTTTTTCTCGATTTGCTCCAGGTTTGCTTCAATTCCTACAGCACAACGCTCATCAAAGGAAAGAATGCTGTCTGCTAGCAATTGACTGGACTGTAAGAAGTTATAAGCGATGACAGGTTTGAATACATTTAATTCAAAATTCCCTTGACTCGCAGCAAAACCGATTGCTGTATCATTTCCCATTACCTGTGTCGCAACCATGGTTACTGCTTCACTTTGGGTCGGGTTTACTTTCCCTGGCATGATAGAGCTGCCCGGCTCATTTGCTGGAATCGTGATTTCTCCAATCCCGCAGCGTGGTCCACTTGCTAACCAGCGGACATCATTGGCAATTTTCATCATATCTGCAGCAAGTCCTTTTAATGCTCCGTGGGCATAAACAGTCTCATCATGACTAGTTAATGCATGAAATTTATTTTTTGCAGAAATAAAGCTTTTTCCAGTATACTCTGAAATAGCTTTACAAACCTTTTCTGAGAAATCTGGATGTGCATTTAAACCAGTTCCTACAGCTGTTCCGCCAATAGCCAATTCCCGCAGATGTTCGTTACTTTCTTTGATCATTGTGTACGATTTTTCTAACATCCGATGCCAGCCGCTGATTTCCTGACCTAATGTCAGTGGTGTTGCATCCTGCAGATGAGTTCTGCCAATTTTTACAATATCAGCGAATTTATTTTGCTTTTCTTCCAAGGTTCCCTTTAATTGTTGAATGGCAGGCAACACTGTATCTTCCAATTTTAATACCGCTGCTACATGCATGGCTGTAGGATATGTATCATTTGAGCTTTGCGATTTATTCACATCATCATTTGGGTGAAGCTTTAATTCACTGCCCTGCTCTTTTAACCATCCATTACCCACATAAGCCAATACTTCATTTACATTCATATTTGATTGTGTCCCGCTTCCTGTTTGCCAGACTACCAGTGGAAAATGTTCATTTAATTTATCTGCTAATACTTGATCTGCGGCATATTTTATTGCTTCTGCTTTTTCTTCTTCCATTAAGCCCAGCTCAAAGTTAGCAATTGCTGTACTTCTTTTTAAAATTGCAAACGCTTTAATAATTTCTACAGGCATTGTTTCCTGACCAATCGGAAAGTTCTGCTTACTGCGCTGTGTCTGTGCTCCCCAATATTTGTCTGCAGGGACCTTGATTTCCCCAATCGTATCTTTTTCTATGCGATAATCCATCCTGATTCCTCCTTGAACTTTTCCTGAATCCATATCTAGTGTACCAAATTATTTCATTTTTTTCGATTTCTTTTTCGTGATATGATATAGGTAATCTTATTTTCAGAAAATATTATCTTTTTCACCCATTTTAAACCTGACAGAAATGAGGAATAAAACATGCCGAATATCTGGACACATATTTTTTTCGCAGAAGATGCTTGTAATTCACTATCATTTGATATACCCGATTCTCCTGACAGAAATGCTTTATTTCTGGGCGCACAAGGTCCCGATCCTTTTTTCTATTATCGATTCTGGCCTTGGCTTTCCGGTCAAAAGGCCGGGCATGATATCGGTAATGCATTACATACAAAAGAATGCGGCCCTTTTCTACTGTATCTTATTGAGAAGGCAAACAGACAACCGGACGAGGTAAAAGCTTATGTAATTGGGTTTATCACACATCATTTTTTGGACCGTCATACACATCCCTATATCCATTACCGTGCCGGTTACCAAGGAAGCAAACATCAGCTGCTGGAAACAATTATTGATACAAAAATGGCTTTAAAACATCGGCAAAAAGAGATTTGGAAGCATCCGGTATTTGAAGAGATTTACCTCGGCGAAATGCTGTCGCCAGCCATTCTATATCTGTTGGATGAAGCTATCCGGAAAGTTTATCCTGATTTGTCTTTTCAAACAAACACTGTTCAAACTGCTTACCAGGATATGATTACCGCTCAAAAGCTTTTTTCTGATCCGTCAGGCTTGAAAAATAAACTGTTGAAACCATTTATCCGCTCCTATTCACATCAGCCGGCTGATGAATATGTCGATTATCTTAATGAAGGAAAAACATCCTGGGTTCATTCAGCTACAGGAGAGTTATATGAGGAAAGCTTTGAAGAATTATATACGGATGCCTTAAATGATGTAGTTAGCGTACTTCCTCTGGCTTTTGACTATTGGAATGAAGCCGAAGAATCTATAAAAAAACAGCTGATCCGCCGTATTGGTAATATTTCATATGATACTGGTACACATTTAGCAGATCATTTCACAAACCGTTTTAGTGCACCAATTGTATAATAAAAAGAAGCACATGTTTTTTGATTTCGTATAATCAAACAGCATGCGCTTCTTTTTGTTTTTATTCAATTTATTGCGGACGTATTTTTACTTCCTCATTTTTATTCGAAGCTCTTTTCGCCTCTTCTATTCCTTTATCAATATCTACAAATTTCAGGAGAAGTATTCCAATAATAAAGAAAAAGATAAGTGACAGAATTCCTAAACGGCTATTCCCTGTCAGCTGTCCAATAAGCGCAAACATAAACGGTCCAATGACGGCTGCAAATTTGGATGAAATACCGTAAAATCCAAAAAACTCAGCGTGCTTGCCAGTCGGAATCATTCTTCCAAAAATAGACCGGCTCAATGATTGCGCTCCTCCTTGGACCATACCTACAATAATCGCTAAGATATAAAAATGTAATGCTGTACTCATAAAATAACCAATAATAACTATTCCTAAATAAACATATAAAGTAATAAATAAGGCTTTTTTTGCTGTAATTTTTACCGCCAGCCAGCCGAAAAAGAATGTAAATGGAATCCCGACAAACTGCGTAATTAATAATGCAATAATTAAATCATTTGGGCCGATACCTATCTCACTTCCATAAACAGTAGCCATACGAATAATGGTGGAAATACCGTCATTATAAAGCCAGAAAGCTATCAGAAAAATAATCAGCTGTTTGAATTGTTTCATTTCCCGGAAAGTATTACCCACTCGTTGAAAACCGATTGATACATATGATTTCGTCCGTTCCACTTTCTCTTTTTTCTCTTCTTTTATATTTTTAAGCAGCGGAATCGTAAAAATAAGCCACCATATTCCTACAGAAGCAAGTGAAATTCTGGTTGCCCACTCTGTATCTGCAATACCAAACCATGACGGATTTAATACCATCATGACATTAATGGCTAGTAGAATTCCGCCGCCAATATATCCATATGCAAAGCCTCCTGATGATACTTTATCCATCTCTTCTTTTTCTGCAATCTCTGGCAGAAAACCATCATAAAATATATTTCCGCCGGAGAACCCGATCGAACCAATAATAAATAATAAAGAAGCGAGCAAATAATCGCCTTCACTGATAAAGATCATTAGAATACTTGCAATAATCCCCATAAACGCAAAAAAACGAAGAAATTTTTTCTTTGCCGCAGAAGAATCACTGATAGCACCCAGAATTGGTGCAAGGATAGCTACGATTAAAACAGAGATAGATTGTGAATAACCCCAATAACTCGTTGCTAAATGATCATCCAGCCCCGAAGCAGCAACAGTTGAATAATAAACCGGCAGTACTGCCGCCATAATCGTTGTTGCAAAAGCAGAGTTTCCAAAATCATACATCATCCAGCTGCGCTGTATTTTCTTTTTCGATTTTGAGTCCATCTTATCCCCCCTCTTACTTGCATTATAATGGATTTATTTGGTTTATCCTATCAGTTTTTTAATCAATATGAATTTACTAAATATTCACTTCGGTAAAAAGCATAATTACAGAAACAAAAAAGCATAGGCACGCTTTAGACAGCGTCCTATGCTTGTATGCTTAATCTTCCCAAACATATTGTTTGTAAGCTTTACTATATTTCTTAAAATCATTATAATTATTTGTTTCAATTGCATGATTTATTTTATCTTCCAAGTGAGATTTATTCCAGTTAAAACAAAGCTCGTCCAATAATAATTGTGCATACAACTGCTCTTCAAACGCCAGTTCTTTTCTTGCTGTTAACGGCTCTCCTACATATTGAAAAAAGCGATAAACGACTTTTTCTTGTTTCACGGAAAATTCCCCCTTAAGCCTTTTTCCCATTATGCACAAACTTTCTATAAATTTCAACTAAAATATATTTTAAAATATTTTTTTCTGCTTATTTGGTTTATTGCCTTTATTTAAGGTACGTGCAAACTAAGTTCTTAGATACGGTGAAACATGTATTTTCAAGGCTTTAGGAAGGTATTTATCAAGATACCACATCATTTTAATGTTTCAAATGGTTGATTTGGCAATTTAAATGATGTCACAGCATGGGGTAGTAAATATCGGGAATAGCTTTTATACATAGAAAGTAATCATGACGGACATTTTTATATGCACCAAGAAAAAAATGTTCTTTACTGGTCTAATTTCTATTGGCTAAGTTGTATTAAACAGTACAGGATCCCCTTCTAGCGGAGGTGGGCTGTTTTGACTCCTAAAGGAAAAGCATCATCTGAAGATCCACTTTTACCAAGCGCTCTTCTTAGAAAAGGTTAGATAAAGAGCATGTCTCTAGGACAGCAAAACGGTCCGCTGCAGCAGTGACCTTACACGTTATCTTCGTTCTAAATAGAGTTTATGCTTTGTATTTTGAAATCTTATTTCCGAATTATTTCTCAAATAGAGAGCCACAATAAATACTGCCTGAGTAATGTTTTTTTCCCAAAGGAAAATATGCTTGCAGCTTTCAATAACTCTTCCTGTGGTCTGTTATGTTTCTCTAGACCCACCAGCAGGTGATTTGATAGACTATATAAGCTATCTTCTTAAAAGAGGATGTTCAAAAAGTCCAATAAAGATGACATGGCGAATTTCTACGTTGACAAATATTTTTCAATACTCACGTATTATAAAGCATACGCTCCGTTTGAAAAATATTCGTCGCCTTGAACTTCGTGGCCCTATTTATCGGACTTTTTGAACACGAACTAAAAGGAATTCTTCATCGCTAAACAATGAATATTAAAATATGGTGGGATTAAAATGAATAATCATAATGAAAACTTAAAAACCGGGGAAAAGGGCGCCTGGTTAAGCATCGTTGCTTATATCTTCTTAGCAGTTATGAAGCTTTATATTGCTTCCATCGGAAGTTCTGACGGATTGCGGGCAGATGGATTAAATAACTTTACAGATATCATCGCTTCCATTGCTGTATTAGTGGGATTAAAAATAGCACGGAAACCAGCAGACTCCGTACACCGTTACGGCCATTACCGGGCAGAAAGTATTGCTTCTTTATTTGCAGCTTTTATTATGATGCTTATCGGCCTTCAAGTTATATTTACTGCCAGCCAGACGCTGTATCTATCCAACTACTCTCAACCGGATATGCTGACAGCCTGGGTTGCTCTATTTGCTGCCTTCGTTATGCTTGGTGTTTACAGCTATAATTTGAAGCTGTCAAAAAAAGTAGGAAGCAGCGCACTTTTTGCAGCGGCAATGGATAACCGCTCTGATGCTTTTGTAAGTGTTGGTGTATTTATCGGTATTATCGGAGCACAATTTGGGCTTTTCTGGCTAGATCCTGTCGTTGCTGTGTTAGTTGGATTAATTATTTGTAAAACAGCCTGGGATATTTTTAAAGACTCAACTGTTACATTAACAGACGGGTTTGATTATAAGAAATTGGATGAAATGAAGAATGCTATTCGAACATTTAAAAATGTCCGTGATATTGTTGATATTAAAGGCAGAATTCACGGAAACCAGGAGCTTTTAGATATAACTATTCTGGTGGATCCTACACTGAATGTCGTTGACAGTCATGCTATCACAGAGCATATTGAAGACTATCTTTACAAGGAATACGGAATTAATCACGCATTAATTCATATTGAACCTTATGAAGAAGACAAAGAGTCAACAACTCGAGACTGAAATCACAATTTTATATTTGTACGTAAATTAGAGCATTATCAAAATCTGTTATTGACAATTCCAGTAAATTAATTGTATAGTCATTATTAACAATTCTATCGTTCTGACAGTAAAAGTCCGAAGTAAATCATTATATGACAGCTTATAGAGACAAGGTGGGTGGTGAAAACCTTGGTATATAATGGATTGAATTACAGACTTTGTAATAAAACTTGTCACTGCAATCAAGTGGATGTGCTTTTGTGCATCAAGCAGGGTGGTAACGCGGAGATATACTTCGTCCCTATTTTAGGGGCGGAGTTTTTTTGTTGAATAAAATAATCACCTGATTTTTTATAGAAGTAAGATAATGATATATAGAATGTAAATTCAAGGAGGAAATAAAATGAATTCAATTGAGGCAAAGCATAATCCTTCATTAGCTGTTTCAATCATCTTCTTTATAATGATTGTTGGTATTATCAGCTTTTTTATGATTGTACTGGAGACCGCTCCTCACATCCCAATTCTTATTGCTATTTTTATTTTAATCGGTTATGGTCTATGGAACAAAATCAGCTATCAGTCTCTTCAGCACGCAATGGCTTTAGGCGCCGGCTCTGCCATGGGAGCAGTATTCTTGTTTTTCGTTATCGGTATTTTAATCAGCAGCTGGATGATTAGCGGCACCATCCCGGCACTGATGATGGTAGGGTTATCTATTATTTCTACAACCTGGTTCTATGCGATTGTATTTGCCATTACAGCAATTATCGGAATTTCTTTAGGAAGCTCACTGACAACAACAGCGACAGTCGGAGTCGCGTTAATTGGAATGGCTGGAGCAATGGATGCTTCTTTAGCAATTACAGCGGGCGCAATTGTTTCTGGAGCTTTTTTTGGTGATAAGATGTCACCTTTATCCGATACGACCAATCTTGCTTCAGCTATTGTCGGGGTAGATTTATTTGAGCATATTAAACATATTAGTTTAACTACTATTCCTGCTTTTATTATATCTTTTATTGCTTTTGCAATTTTATCACCAGGTAAATCCTATGCCAACAATAATATTGCGCAATATCAGGATGCTTTACAGGCTACAGGATTGATTCATTGGAGCTCTTGGATTCCATTGATTGTATTAATCGTTTGTACTATCTTTAAGCTTTCTGCTTTCTTATCATTGTCTATCAGCAGCTTGGTTGCCAGTATAATAGCTATGGCAGTGAATAAATTTCCATTAAGTGACGTCCCAAAAGCTTGGTTTGAAGGGTATACTGGCGGTTCAGACTTCGAGCCTGTTAATGAATTAATAACAAAAGGCGGTATGGAAAGTATGTTTTTCACTATTGCCCTTGTGCTCCTTGCTTTAAGCTTTGGCGGGTTATTGTTTGTTACTGGTCTACTGCCCACAATACTGGATGCACTTCAAACACGGCTCAAAAGAACGAGATCAATCATTGCTTCAACTGCCGGTACAGCCATTGGTGTGAATGTTTTTATCGGAGAACAGTATTTATCCATCCTGTTAACCGGAGAAACATTTCAACGGATTTATGAACGCGCTGGGTTAACAAAGAAAGCACTATCGCGAACTTTAGAGGACGCTGGAACTGTAATTAACCCGCTCGTTCCCTGGAGTGTGTGCGGTGTGTTTATCGCAGATGTCCTCGGTGTTCCTGTATTGGCTTACCTGCCGTTTGCATTTTTCTGCTTGTTAAGTCCAATAATCACTATTTTATTTGGCGCGAGAACAGCTAAAAAGTAAAAGTTAATCCCCAATGAACGAGCGTTTCAACACTCTCATTGGGGATTTTTCTATTTCTAAAAATTATTTATCCTGCTCTGTTAAAATAATCGCTTCATCCTTCGTGATAACAATTTGATGTTCAAATTGTGCAGAACGGCCTTTATCCACTGTTCTGGCAGTCCACCCGTTATCATCCATCTTACTGCGCCAGTCACCTTCATTAATCATCGGTTCAATTGTAATAACCATGCCTTCTTTTAGACGGATACCTTTATTTGGCAATCCGTAATGTGGAACATGTGGATCTTCATGAATGGTAGGTCCAATTCCATGGCCAGTAAAGTCACGTACAACAGAAAATCCTTCCGCTTCGGCATAAGACTGGATGGCATGGCCAATATCACCTAAACGATTTCCGTGTTTCGCCTGAGCAATTCCTTTATATAACGCTTCTTTTGTCACATCAATCAGCTTCTGCCCTTTTTCGTCTACATTTCCAACTGCATATGTCCAAGCAGAGTCTGCAAGCCCTCCATTTAAATTAACGACCATGTCCACCGTCACAATGTCACCGTCTTTTAAAGGCATATCATTTGGGAATCCATGACAGATTTCGTCATTTAAGGAAGCACAGATTGCATAAGGATAACCGTTATAGCCTTTTTGCTCCGGTGTTGCACCATGCTCCTCTAAAAATTTTTCCACAAACGTATCTAATTCCAGTGTAGTAACACCCGGTTTAATACGCTTTGCAATTTCTTTATGTGTTGCCACCAGCAAATCCGCAGCTTCCTGCATTTGCTGTACTTCTCGTTTACTTTTTCTAGTTATCATTTACTTTTCTTCCTTTCTATGTTCTATATACGCAATACTTTATGGGTAATAAGCTTATTTTAAATGCTGTTTCGTATCCATAGTCCATTGTAAATTTTAACACAACCGCTCTAAAACGAACAGAAAGTTAACTTTCTCATCCTTATGAAAGTCCATATTCTTGTTGTATAAATTGAGTAATACTTTCAGGAACAATTTTTTGTGGTTAAAGTTAGAAAATTCCTATTTTGCTAAACTTAAACAGCGTGTTACGATAAAGATATATTTTTTCTTGCTATTTTAGTTTTTTACTCTATTAACAGAAATGGAGGCTTTCCAATGATAGAAATATCTCAAATTAATAAAAGCTTTGATGGGAAGAATCAAATTATTGATAATTTAACATTAACCATTCCTGATGGGAAGATTGTCGGCTTCCTTGGACCAAATGGAGCAGGTAAATCTACTACCATCAATATGATGACGGGGATTTTACCAATTGATAAGGGAACAATTACGCTAAATGATATTGATATTGACAAGGAGCCTTTAAAAGCAAAAAAAATTTTCGGATTTGTTCCTGACCGTTCAGATATCTTTCTAAGATTAAAAGGGTTAGAATATCTTAATTTTATTGCTGATATTTATCAGGTTCCTGAAGAAATACGGCAGGAGAAAATCAAATACTATACAGAACAATTCGCAATCGATCATGCGCTCGGAAATTATATTCAGAGTTATTCCCATGGAATGCGGCAAAAAATAATGGTTACATCTGTTCTTCTGCATGATCCCGACATTTGGATTTTAGATGAACCGTTAACTGGACTGGACCCAAAATCCTCACATGCTTTAAAGCAAATGATGCGAGAGCATGCTGACAAAGGAAATACTGTCTTTTTCTCCAGTCATGGTCTGGAGGTTGTTGAGCAGATCTGCGATGAAGTAGCTATTATTAATCACGGAAAGCTGTTATTTTATGGAACGATTGAAGAGCTCCAGGCAAAATATCAAACAGACCAGTCACTTGAAAATGTATTTTTGGAGTTGACAAATGATGCGTAACACATGGATAGTAACTAAAATTATGTTAAAAATGCAATATTCGTCCACCAGCAAACAGAGTAATACATGGATTTATGGTTTACTTGTTGTTATTCTGATTCCATTTTTCCTTATAATAATGATGCAGGTCTTCCGTTCAATTATTGAAAATGTTTATCACTTGCTGGCAGAGGTAAACCAGGAAAGCATGCTGCTTGGTCTAGCATTTCTTTTTATTACCGCTGTACTGCTCTTCTTTTCTTTTATCACCATTTTATCAGCATTTTATTTTTCAGATGATATTACAGCATACATCCCGTTACCTTTACATCCTCATCAATTATTAATTGGCAAAGCAGCAAATCCGTTAATTTACAATTACTTAATATCGGCAGTTATTTTTATTCCATTTCTGTTTATTTACGGAAGCATCAGCAATGCGCCTATTCTATTTTATGTTTATGGTCTTATTTTGTTTATTGTTTTCCCAATTATTCCGTTTACTATTGTAGCGGTTATACTTATGTTCGTTATGAGATACGTAAATATTGCCAAAAATAAAGACCGTTCCAAAATCTTTATGGGTGCCGGTTCCCTGCTATTTGTTATTCTGATTAATGTGCTTGTCCGCTTAAATTTAGATGATGCGGCGCTCATGAATACCTTCACTGTCTATATGCAGGAGCAGGAAGGTATATTGAAAATGATTACAATGATTTTTCCACCTGCCTATTTTGGTGCACTCAGCCTTCATTTCGCCGGCAGCTGGTCAGGCTTGCCGGCTCTTGCGGCCCTTCTGGCTATTTTTACAATCACGGCATTGTTATTTATCCTGGCAGGCCACCACTTTTATCTGAAGGGTGTAAGAGGCATGAGTTCAGGAAGTAAAGGAAAATTATCTGAGAAAGCCTCACATAAATTAACAAAAGAGCGTTCCATTTTAAAAACATATATACTGAAGGATATAAAAATTATTATTCGAACCCCGGCTTTTTTAATGCAGTTTGTTGTTCAGCCATTGTTCTTTCCTGTATTTATAACTGTTATTCTGTTTTTAGACCTGGGAGAAGGTTTGTCATCACTGGGCTCTATTACAGCGGAAAAAAATCTGTTTCTTATCTTATTTATGTTCTCAATTATTATGCTAAGTGCCAATGCTACAGCATTTACCGCTATTTCCAGAGATGGAGCAGGCCGAAAAATAAATTTATTCCTGCCTATCCCTTTTCACCATTTAATTTTTGCAAAATTACTGGTTGCTTACCTTATTCCGCTCATACCATTTACACTTATTACCTGTGTTGGAATTTATGTAAATATCCCGATTCATATATTAATCGGCTGGATAGGTATTTCCTTATTGTATAATTATTTGGCAGTAATTATTAACTTTCTTATCGATGTGTTTAGTCCAAAGCTTCACTGGACAGATGAACAGGAATTATTTAAAGGAAGATTTACACCATTTTTTATTTCCCTTGTGCAGACAGCTGTTTTTGGTATTATAACACTTGTACTTTGGAATACAAATATTAAGAATGTTTATCTGATAATGCTCATTCTGCTGATTGCAGTAGGAGCTTTAACAGATATTGCAAAAACTTATTTACGGAAAAAAGTAACCTTGGAAACGTTGCAGAAACTGGATAGTTAATCTAAAAATCACATTCGCTTTTCCAATAGCAAATCTGCAGCTTTTCTTATATTTGCTGTTTTATAATTTTACGGCATCAAATTTCGTCGTTGCGATCACAATTACAGTCTCTCTAAAGGCATCAGCTAAAATTTTATACTTTCCAAACCATGTAAAAAGACTTGCCGGGAATATAACCCGGCAAGTCTTTTTTTAATAATTAACAGTAATACCCGCCAGTGTAACACTGGTTGCCGCCTGAATACGCAGTTCCAATAATAATCAACAAGATAAATAACACAACTAATAACGCAAAGCCAGCTGAGCCGAAGCTTTGACGATCTTCACAACATTCTTCTCTACCCATGTGTATAACCTCCTCTATCTGAACTACTTTAACTTATGCAGCTTCATCCAAATTGGGAAGGCGAATGACCATTTTTTTAAATATACTCCCGGACATCATAAATTTTTCCGTTTTCTAAATGTTCATCCATTAGGATATCAATCAATACACCACCGATAATGTCTGCATCCTTTAATTGATTATTCTCTTTTAATGCGCGAAAGCTTTCTACATCTTTAAATGCACCCTCTGAGCTGGCACGAATTGTCTTTTGCATTCCTGTATCCATGACTCCCGGGCTAAATGCAATGATAGCATGCTCTGTTTCTTGTTCCATCTGTTCTAAAGCAACTGTCTGCGTATACATATTCATACTGGCCTTTGTAGAACAATATACGCTCCATCCATACTTTGGTTTTACAGCTGCTCCCGAGGTCACTATTGCTGCGATAAGCTGAACATTATTTTCTGATGCTTTCTCTAAGAAATGGTTCGTTAAAATCATCGGTGCAACTGTGTTTACATGAACTTGTCTCATTAAATCATCTATTTCAATATTCTCGGCACGATCAATCGGATCAACTAAGCCTGCATTATTAATTAAGTATACTTTCGACACACTATTATCTTTAAATAAAGTTTCATCAAGGCCTTCCATTGCTTTCTGTATGGAAGCTTTCTCAGATAGATCACATGCCACATAATTATAATCGGCATTGTTTTCTTTAGCATATGCATATAATTTGGTATTATCTGTTCTGGAAATCCCCACTACATTTATTCCGGACTCTAAAAAAAGTTTTGCAAGCGCTGCACCTAACCCCTTCGAAGCCCCAGTAATAATTGCTGTCTCCATACGCTTTACCCCTCTCTATTCTAATTATTATTTATTTCCCCTTTTTAAATAAAACAAATCTAATGTGTCCTAAACACACATCCGTTATATGTATGACTGACATCACAAGTACAAATAAATACTGTATTTTCTTTAAATCTGATATTATTCTTTATCCTTTGTAAAAGATCAGCCTTAACCAGTACTAACCGATCGAAAGCTGATCTTTTTTCAACACTTACAATATATTACAGCTCGCTCCAATAATAAGCTAATGTTTCCATACCCTTTTCGAAGCTGTCAACCGGAAAGCTTTCATTTGGCGAATGAAGCCGGTCTTCCGGTGTACCAAATCCTAAAAGAACAATTGGATATTGATAAGCAGCTTCCAGCCATTCCACTACAGGGATGGAGCCTCCCATTCTCAGGAAAACTGTTTCTTTTCCAAATGCTTTTGTATAGCTTTTGGCTGCTTTTTTAATTAATGGATGATCCGGTTCTACTTTATATGCTTTTGCAGAGAGCTTTTCCTTTTCCACATGAACATGGACACCCGAAGGAGCATGTTTATGAATATGGTTTACTAATTTTTCCTGGACATCCCGTGGGTCCTGGCCAGGGACAAGACGACATGTAATTTTGGCTGTTGCTGTAGAAGGAATAATTGTCTTCGTACCTTCTCCCTGATAGCCTCCAAATAGTCCGTTCACTTCTAATGTCGGTCTGCCCATGGTATGTTCTTTCGCTGTATACCCTTTTTCAGATACTGTTTCCGGAATGTTTGTCGCTTCTACAAAGTCTTCTCCCGGAGCTTTCTCCATAAGCTCTCTTTCATCTGGTGTCAAATCCTTCACGCCGTCATAAAAACCAGCAACAGTAATGACTTCCTCCTCATCCTTCATAGATGCCAGCAAATGACTCATTGCCATTAAAGGATTTCGGACTGCTCCACCGTACATACCAGAGTGAAGATCATGGTCCGGTCCTGTTAATGTAATTTCAATCCCTGTAAAGCCTTTTAAACCGTACAAAATAGTCGGCTGATTTTTTTCTGCCATACCAGAATCAGAAATAACTGCAAAATCTGCCTGGAATTGCTCTTTCTTCTCGTGCAGAAGTTCATAAAGATTCTCACTGCCAATTTCTTCTTCCCCTTCAATACAAACCTTTACATTCATCGGAAGCTTCCCTTCCGTTTTCAAAAACGCTTCAAAAACAGCAAGATGCATGAAAGTTTGCCCTTTATCATCACTTGATCCACGGGCATAGATTCTTCCATCACGCACTTCTGGCTGGAAGGGCTCACTATCCCATAAATTGATTGGATCAACAGGCTGAACATCATAATGACCATAAAGTAAAACTGTTGGTGCCTCAGGTCCGGCTGCTGTATATTCAGCATAGACAAGCGGATGGCCTTTTGTTTCCATTTTTTCTACGCTTTCAAATCCCAGCTCATTTAAATACCCGGTTAAAAAATCAGCAGCACGATGTACATCATCCTTGTGTGCCGGGTCTGTACTTACACTCGGAATTTCTAAGAATTCATATAATTTTTTTAGTAATGCTTCCTGATTTTCTTTTAAGTAAGCAATTGCTTTTTCGCTCATAATTTTATTTCCTCCTTCAACATTATGTAATTAAAATAAACAGCTGCCTATAATAAATTAATGTATTACGTAACTGCCTCATATCCTTATTCGAATACTTCATGCTGTGCTTTTGATGGTTCAATATTTTTGTGCCTTCCAGAAAGCAACCGGCTGCCCAGCCCTGTTAAATTTCTTTACAAGCTGGAATCTCTGCTGCTTCTCATATATCATGCCTTAAAACTTCCTTGTATTTCAAAAATTGCAGTGCTTTGAACCTTTATATATCATACATGAAAAAAACGTCAAAGAAAAGTAGAGAGCGGTGCTATCCATACGCCGGTACATCCTTTTTATACTTTTCACACAAGTCTTCCATCAGAAAATAAAAATCCAATTCCTGCTTTAAAGCTGACGGAATTGGATTTTTATCACATTAATTTGTGGAAAAATTACTAATCAATGGTGCTGCAGTATTATTTCGCATCTGGGAAAACACGATCAATCATGCTGCCGATTTGATCAAAGAAGCCTTCTACCGGATGACCATTATCCATATCGTTTACATATCTGTCCGCCAGATCCAAAAAGTCTGGGTTAGTTGTTACATAAACGTTATCGATAGATGGATCAACAGAACGGACGATATCTGCAATTTTGTCTTTTACATCATCAGTTACTTCCATTCCATTACCATTGTCATGCCCAGCTTCATTATTGCCAGTGTCTAAATTAGCTCCAACGTAAGCATTATTTTTTGTTGTTAATACATAAGCATTGTCAATGTCATCCATTTCAGCTGCTATTTTTTCAGCTGCCTCTTTGGAGACATCGTAATCCGCGTCACCGTTACGGTCAGATACTCTTTCTAACGTATGGTCACGGCCCTGATTCCTTGCATCATCACCCATGTTATGCCCCTGATATCGTGTCGGCTCTACATTTCCCTCGTTATCGTTAGGATTCGTATCCCCATTATCCGTATTTTGACAAGCTACTAGCACCATCATAAGAACAGTTAAAACTGCAAATAAGCGTAATTTCATTTTCATTCCTCCTTACCTGTTTGCCTTTATTATGGATAGGCAGGTAAGGATTTATGCATGTAAATAACGTTAATTTTTGGAAACGAGACCATGAAAGTAGCAGGGATATTTAATGAGCAATGGAGAAGATATAAACGAGGTAATTTACCTTTTTAACTTAGCCTGTCTATATTAAGATGGTCTTCCTTCTTTATAAAGGAGTGATAATTTTGATACCTGAGATGCCTGATTACGACAAAGCTTTATACTACACTATATGGGGACAGTGGGATAATTTATTTTTGTTAATGTCACGGACAGATGATGATTTACTTGCAAAAAAAATTGAACGTTTTCTTTACGATTACCACCATTCATCCAGTCAAAAAAACGTTGAACAATCTCATGATACACTGCTTTA
Organism: Oceanobacillus sp. FSL W8-0428; assembly: GCF_038004405.1. Taxonomy (NCBI): domain Bacteria; kingdom Bacillati; phylum Bacillota; class Bacilli; order Caryophanales; family Bacillaceae; genus Oceanobacillus; species Oceanobacillus sp. FSL W8-0428. Next base: position 3,470,068 of record NZ_JBBORB010000001.1, on the reverse strand, counting down.
CTATTTAGAACATGCACTCCAAATCAGCAGTCCATGGATGTATGAAGTTGAATAATTTACTTGCTTATTAAGCAGATGCCGGTCAAATAATTTTGGCTTACATCTGCTTACAACCTTACCCTGTGTATGTGACTATTTCAGGCTCTGTTTCTTCCTCCTGAACAGGAGGAAGCTCATCCTGTTCTATATCCGCATCTTCTTCGTCTTCACCAGCCTGTGTTTCGTTTCGAGAATTATATTGCTCTTGTTCATGCCTGTTTACATTTTTCTCTGTTTCTTCTGGAAATACATTTACCTTTTTTTGCGCATAGAATACATCAGCTGGCTTTTTATTTTCTTCCTTTTCCTTGTTGTACTGTTCTATTTCCTTATACTGGTTATATTCAATATTTGTATCATTTTCCGACGGCTTCTCTAACTCCTGTATCATATTACCATCCTTGAAAGAGTGGTCTTGATCCGGCTCCTCCTCAACTTCTTGAGTTGTATCAGCCTGTTGGCTTTGTTCCTCATCCTTCTCGTCATCATCTAAGTTAGGTACATCATCTGTAAATTTATTATTTCGTTGTTCCGCAGGATCTTCATCTTGCTCGATAGAACGGTCAACATCAGCCTCAGACTCTTGTTCTCCATAGAAAAAATCAATAATAGCACTATCTTCTTCTGAGTCTGTTATAACATCATTCACCTGTTCTATTTCACCTTCTTCACCGTTTGCCATTTCAAGAGCCATTATTTCATTCATTGATTTATCTTGATTTTGCGCAATTTCCCGGACCTCTTCTGGAATAATCAAAGTTGAAACCTCCCAATCAGGAAGCGATTCTATGTATGGAGTAATTTCTGTGATGACTTCATCTTTGCTATACTGATCCTCATAACTAATTCCTACAATCATCGTTTTATGATCTGCAAAACCCTTATCTTCACTTTCATCAACAATACTGGCTAAAACAGAGGTAATCGGCTCGTCCTGAATACTGCTTACCTCGTCTATCAACTCGCATGCAGATTCATTTAATGCATTGACATCTGTAACAATTAAGTCCTCATTCAATTCCAATTCAAGACTGGGGTTTATATCAATGGCAACATAAGCATGGGTTTCTGTATCGCTTAACCCTGTTTTAAACAGAGGAAAACCGAAAAGCAACAAGGCCAGGATGAAAATTGCAGATAATCTTACAGTAATATGTGATTTTCCCCAACATCTTTTCCATTCGAATTTTTCATATACCGGCTGAAAAATAACCTCGTCCCCTATTTCGGCATTCTCCGTTAAAATAATCCCCTTTTCAAAACTGCCATTTTTGGAAAGTAAAATGGCATATTTGCGATGGATTTCCATCACAATTCCTTTTTTCATTATTCCACATCCTTGAGATAATCCTTAAGGTAATCCTTAAGGTAAGCATACTCACTGCTCAATACAATAAAAATAGCTATAATAAATTTCCGGTTTCTTTCTAATGTTTTTTTGCTCACTTCTACTTTCTTTAATAATTTCTTGATTGGCAGCTTTTTTTTGCGATAAACATACTCACTTAATTCGCCATCCAGGTATAAAATATAAGCTACCTGAACCGCAGATTCTCTGGCATCCCTATGCTTAGGAGAAGCCTTCGTCAGTTCTTCCAATGTAAGCTTGTACGTTTTTAATTTTTCATTAAATAAAGCTATTTCTTCTTTCCTTTTAATATTTTCCGCTTCTATTTGATGTTTTTCTTTTGCGGCAGCAATAACGAGCGGATTTTCCATCTGCTCCGCATCGTTTATTTCATCTAATGATAGCAGATTCGGCCTTTTTTGATGATAACGAATATAATCAATTACTTTTCTTTTTACGACAAGTTTTGCAAACGACAGAAATGAGCTGCCCTTATCTTGCTCATAGGAAAAAATAGCGTCATTAAATGCCATTAATCCGACACTGAATTCATCGTCCTTCTTAGGATCAATATATCTTTTACATACTTCCGAAACACATTTGGCGATAAATGGCTTGTATGTTTGAAGAATTTCATTTTGTAATACAATATCACCTGCCTGAATTGCTTCTATTTTTTCTTCAATAGGGGTACCTGTTAACTGCTTTGTCATGATCATTGGTAGATTCCCCCTATCATCATATTATTCGAACATATTTTTATTTTTTCGGGTTTTAAATTTATTTTTATGAAATGTTTCTTTTTATTTTCTATTCTCATATTAAATAATCTCCATTTTTTTGTCTTTCTTAATTATTTATAATTAAAACGAATAAATTGTTTTAGTCAGCAATAAAAATCAATTTTATTGGTTATATATATACAGCCTTCATAATGCCGTATACATAATACTACCCTATAATCACAGCACTTACTATCACAAATGAATAACATTTCATTTAAATTAATATGACGGAAATCAATATTTTTGTAAAATATAGCAGAACAATGTAGAAGTTTGTAAGAAATATTTAATCAAGGAATATTTATGAAAAAATAAAGAATCTTCTTTCTTAATCTCTGGTAAAAATTGAGAGAGTGCTTAAATAATAAAGCTTACCAGGTAATACTTATCTGATTGGATAATGACAAATTTTTCATTATCTGGATATCTTCCGTCACCTGGCATATTAATAAAGAGGATTACCATAGGGGCAATCCTCTTATTAATATAAAAAAGCTATACTTTTTTCAGCTTATATAACATTTGCCATTTTTTATTAACTTCGCAAGTAAATCGGTGTCTAATAGAACAAAAAAAGTATCTACTGCAAATAATATAAAGTCATTTATGAATGATTTAAATGTTGGAATACTTCTTCTTTGTTTTTAAATGGTGTTACCAGCTCCATGCCTTTTACAGAATCATCTAAATACAAATCTTTTTCAAACCAATCTACAGATGTTACCTGATCAGCCCGATATAAATATAAGCTGTTTTCTACATAGCTTTCGCTGCTATTTACAACTAGATACTGTATCCTTCCATCTTCTGTTAAAATAACATCGTCCAGCATACCAATTTTACCGTCTTTTGCATGTACTTTAAACTCCAAAAATTCATCAATACTTCTAAGGTTATCATTCTGTCCCTCATCCGGTGCAGCCAGATCCGGTTCCGGTGGTATGTCTCCGTTATTGTATTCATTATTACCAGTTGTTACCGGACCATGATCTGAGTCAAGCACAGCATTTTCCTTATAATTATTCCAGCCAAAATAATCTAATACAGTTCCTTGATAAGACGAAATTAAATCATTATCTTCTGGAACTTTAGGACTTTCGCGAATCGTTTCTTTATGTCTGTCTACTTTCATATAGCCTTCCTCTAAATTAATCTCCTCTTGTACATGGAAAGGCAAAAGAACTTTCTTGCCGGGCAGCCATTTTCTTGTATCCACAATAATAAATCGTAACTCCCAATCATCATTAAAGTATAAATCCTTTACTTTTCCTATTTCTCCGTCTACAGCATGAATATTTAAATTTGTTAATGTTGAGCCGAGAAACATAAAAACACCCCCGTAAAAGGTTTTATTATCTAATACCCTTTTACCGGGGAATTAAACAGCTCTATTTGGATTGTTAATAATTTGTAAAATAATCTATAGGCACATAAAGACCTACACGTCCATGCTCCTCGTGATTCAATGTTGCGAAAACAACTCCAATCACGTAGCCTTCTTCATTAATTACAGGACTGCCGCTATTCCCGCGATACACAGGGGCTTTGATCATCATGACCTCCAGCTCCCAGCTGGAAAGCTGCAATGGACCTAATACAGTACCTTCATTGGCAATTCCATTGAAAAATAATGGATTACCTATAAAGCGAATATAATCTCCATGTTCTACAGAAGCATCTTCCTCTAAAGTTAAATATGGAAAGTTTTCACCGTCAACTTCAACAACTGCTAAATCAATCTCGGGATACTCTTCTACTACTTCTCCTTGAAATAGACCTTCTTCAGGGAAAGCTACAGTAACACTCTGATTATCTTCAATGACATGATAATTCGTTAAAATCGTCCCTTCCTCAGAGATAGCAAATCCTGTTCCTTTACTATCCCCTGCTTCAATAACAACTACTGCCTCTTTGTATGCTGCCACTTCTTCATCCTGCGATAAGCGGCTGGATGCCTGGAGAAACTCTATAGCAGGAATGGATATGACTCTGGGGAATAATGAAATGACATAAAAAGTCATTGCAACAGCTATCAAAATTGTTATTATCTTTGAAAATCGCCGCTTTGGTTTAGGCTCATTTTTTTCTGCTTGTGCTCTTGCCAACGCTTCTGCCTTCGCCTGCATAACCAGTTCATGCATTTCCTCATCATCTATATCTTCAATTAAGTCTTCATCCATCTGTTTATTTGTTCGGTCATCTTCATCCTGACTGTACAACACCCAGCCTCCCTTCTGCTTGTAAATCAATCATCTTTATTTTAACAAATATTATTAAAAGCAGCCTTTTTTTCTATTTAAAAAACTCATATACTCTTTTGTTTAAGAATATATGAGCCTTCTTTTGACAATCATTCGATTTTATTTTAAACACTAACCTTCAAGGACCCTTGCTGCATTTGATACATCTGATAGTATGACCCGCGCTCTGCAATCAGTGTATCATGGTTCCCCTGCTCAATAATAGTTCCCTTATCCAGAACAATAATTTGATCTGCCTGCTGTATGGTTGATAACCTGTGAGCGATAACAAGTGTTGTTCTTCCTTTTTTCAGCACCTCAAGTGCATGTTGAATCAACAGCTCTGTTTCTGTATCAATATTTGCTGTCGCTTCATCCAGGATTAAGATAGATGGATCAAAGGCGAGCGCCCGTGCAAAGGAAATTAATTGTCTCTCGCCCAATGAATAGGTAGACCCATTTTCAGTTACCTCTTCCTCATAGCCATTCGGCAGCTTTTCAATAAACCGGTCTGCCCCCACCGCTTTTAATGCAGCAATTGCTGTTTCTCTTGTAATTTTTTCATCCTGCATTGTTACATTACTCAAAATAGTACCAGAGAATAAAAACGGATCCTGAAGAACGATCCCCATATGACTACGGACCTGCTGTCTGGATAAAGAAGATGTGGCCATCCCGTCTATGGTAATCCTTCCTTTTTGCGGATCATAAAAACGGAACAGTAAATTCATAATAGAGCTTTTCCCTGAACCTGTATGACCTACAAAGGCAGTTGTCTGGCCGGCATCTACCTTAAAAGAAATATCCTTTAGAACATAATCTTCTTTTTGATAAGCAAAATATACGTGGTCAAAGCAAATAGTTCCTCTATACTTGTCAATTTCGGTGTTATCTGTTTCTTCAGCAGGCTGATCCAGCAGTTCAAATACCCGGCTGCCTGCTACTCTTGCCTGTTCAATTAACGGGAGCTGGTTCACAATATCCGTCACCGGCTCAAATAAACGGTTAATATAATCCACAAAAGCATATAGAACACCGATAGAAATCATACTTGCCGTATCAAAGGAAGAAGATCCAAAATACCAGATGAAGCCGACAAATGTTATGTTACGAAATACGGTTACTAAATTATACGATGTTAACGCACTTAAGCGGATCAATTTCTTTTGAAATGTATAATTACGGTTATTTAATACTTCAAAATCCTCTTTTACCGCTTTTTCCTTATTGAAAGCCTGAATAATCGGCATTCCTTGAATTGCTTCATTGATGTTCCCATTAATTTGACTGATTGTTTTTCGAATGACCTTATTATACTTACTGCCAAAATACTTATAAAGCTGCATCCATCCGTATAATAAAGGAATGACAAGCAGGCAGAGTGCTGCAAGCTTAGGGTCTAAAATAAATAAAGCAACAAAGATTCCAGCCATATATATTAAACTGGTAACAACAATAGATAAAACACGCTCATATAAATCACGAATTGCTTCGGTATCATTTGTAATTCTCGCAACAATCGTTCCAGCCGGCTGATCAATATAATAATTAATCGGCAGCCGCTCTGTGTGTGCAAATAAATCCGTCCGCATCTGCTTTACAATCTGATTTGCAGACTTTTGCAATAAAAATGTCTGATAAAACTGAAAAACACCAGCGATCACTAATAAAACCATATATAATACCAATAACCAGATAATTGGTGTTTTCTCCGGTTCAAAAAATGGATACGCTTCTTGAACAGATAAACGCTCTCCTTCAACATGAACAACGTTATCATTTAATTCGATAGTTAATTCGTCATCATTCATCTCCCGTTGTCCTGTCAACGGCAGTTCCCCTTCAAAAATGTAGTAGGAAATACCGATTTGCAACAAAGTATAAGTATCCCCAGAGAGAATATCTTCCTCTGAAATACGATCTGACCGTTTTAATAACACGCCATGATAAGGAGCCGCTGTATCATCGGCTGATTCCACTGCTTTCCAATAGCCCTCCACACCTAAAATATGATCATCAATAACCCGTTTGGCAATCAAAGGACCGGCAAGCTCCAAAGCAACAGCTATGACTAAACAGATAAGACCGATAATAATTCCTTTTTTATATTTTAAGGCATATTGAAATAACCGCCGCTCTGTACTCTTCTTCATTCTTACACCTCCTCTTCCATTTGCTGCTGAACGTATTGTGTATAGTACCAGCCTTTTTCTTTCATTAACTGCTCATGACTTCCTTCTTCTGCAATCCTGCCGTCCTCCAGAACAATAATATGATCAGCATGTGTTACAGCAGATAAGCGATGTGCAGCTATAAATGTGGTTTTATTTTTGCGTTCCTCTTTTAGATGAGCAATAATTGCTGCTTCCGTCTTGCCGTCCACTGCAGATAAGGAATCATCTAAAATAAGAACCTCCGGATTTTTAATAAAAGCCCGTGCCAAAGCTACTCGCTGCTTTTGTCCTCCTGATAATGTAATCCCGCTCTCCCCAACCTGGGTATCCAATCCTTCAGGCAGCTGCAGAATGTCACTTGAGAAATACGCAAGCTCAAGCGCATGGAATATTTCTTTATCTGTCGCAGCTTCCTTACCGAATTGAATATTTTCACGGATTGTTTTGGAAAACATCATTTGATCCTGTGGTACATACCCTATCCAATCACGGATTTGCTTTAATGGAATGGTTTCTATTTTCTCTCCGGAGATGAGTATATTTCCTTGTACGTCCGGATACTGTCTCAGCATTAATTTAAATAACGTTGTTTTTCCTGCTCCTGTTTTCCCGACAACACCAATGGTCTCTCCAACCTGCACATCCAGGGAAACTCCCTTTAAAGCCTTCTCTGCCGTATTTGGATAGTTAAAGGATACATCCTGAAAACAGATTTCTTTAACCGTTTCAACCAGCTTCGGCTCCAGCACATCCCGGACATCCGGCGTATAGGATAATGTTTTATTTACCCGGTCCAGGGATGCGTTTCCCCGCTGCAGGATATTAATCAGCTCTCCCACTGCAAACATTGGCCAAATCAGCATTCCTAAATAGACATTAAAGGTAACAAGGTCTCCTAAAGTCAATCTGTTTTCAAAGACAAGCATTGCCCCGTAACCAATTCCAATGGTGTAAGACAACCCGACCAGAATTTTCATCGTCGGTTCAAATAAAGCATCAATTTTAGCAACTTCTATATTTTTGTCATACACATCCTTCGTCATATCCTCAAACCGTTCTTTCTCGTGCTCCTCCTGAACAAATGCCCGGATAGCCCGAACACCGCGTATGGATTCCAGGACACTGTTATTCATTTCTCCAAAAGCCTCCTGAGCTTTCGTAAAACGCTGGTGGATTGCGCTGCCGTAAAAATTCATAATGACCGCCATGATTGGCAGAGGGAGTAAAGCAGCAATAGTAAGAGGCCAGCTGATTGTTAACCCCATTACTGCAATAATCATCAGCATAAATATACTGGAGTCAATCAGCGTCAGTACTCCAAAACCTGCTGTCAGGCTGATTGCTTTTAAATCATTAGTCGACCTGGCCATTAAATCACCAGTCCGGTATTTCCCAAAAAATGTCGGTGACATGGATAGAAAATGCTTCATCAGCTTACTCCGCATCCAGCGTTCTAAAATAACAGCTCCGCCAAAAAGTGTATAATCCCATAAATATGAAATAATATAATGCACAATAAGCAATACTATATATCCTGCGATAACTGCTGTCAGGATTTGCGCCGTTAACGTTTCAAATTGAATATGATCTATAATATATCCCACTAATTTTGGAGGGATTAATCCAATTGCACTCGCAAGAACTAACGCTATAATTGCAAATGTATATCGTTTCCAATAATGTGCAAAAAACCAGCTTAATTTCTTAAAAACCGCAAACATCTTTTCACCTGCTTTCTATGTAGCATCCTACATCTTAAACTTTTTCCATTAAATTTGTTTACATTCCATTTTCTGTTTAAAAAAGCACCAAAAAAGCATATACCATTTGTCGGCATATGCTTATAAAAAACCTATTTATCCCCTTATCAGCCGGCCACATGGAAATTCGCGGCCATACACGCACTTTTCTCCCCAGAAATTTAGAAGAAAAAGCATCCTTTTGTTTTTGGAGGCCACAAAATCATATTCTGTTTTAATTGGTTAGATTGATTCGTTTGATTAATTTGATGCTGTAAGTTATTCATTTTGTGTTATCCTCCTTTTCTCATTTATTTGAAAATTGAATGCCTTATCATTATATATTTTTCCAAATCGCAAGTCAATTGTTTTTTTAATTTTATCAAAATTATATATTATTTTTTCACTGCTGTTTATCCCGATATAGTATATAAATTATGTCCTTTTGCTTACCTTCATAAAAAGGGATAAATGATAATATACATTTGCAAAGATTTTTGATAGAAATGCGATTAACCGCACTTTGACGCCAGATTTAGACCTTTCATTTAACTTATTCATTAAATTTTATAACCGATTTTAACATTCTATTTATTTTCATATTTTATATTACGTGCTATTATTTTTAGTTAAGGAGATGAGAAAATGAATTTAGATCAACTTTTAGATTTCAATGAAAAATTTGTCGATAGTAAAGGATATGAAGAATATACAACGGACAAGTTCCCAAATAAACGGATGGTCATTTTTACATGTATGGACACCCGTTTAGTAGAGCTGCTTCCAAGAGCATTGAATATTCGTAATGGTGATGTGAAAATGGTTAAAAATGCCGGAGCAATTATCCGAAAACCATTTGACAGTATTATGAAAAGTTTACTTGTAGCAATTTATAGTTTAAAAGCAGAGGAAGTTGTTGTTATCGGGCACCATGGCTGCGGAATGTCCAACGTAGATACAGAAGCATTACAACAGTCTATGCTGGATCGTGGAATACCAGAGGAAACGTTACATACCCTGGAGCATTCTGGTATTAATCTTCACAAAGAGTTCCATGGCTTTGAAAAAATCGAAGACTCTGTAACACAGAGCGTAGGGATAATTCGTAATCATCCGCTGTTGCCAAAGGAAGTAAAAGTTCACGGACTTGTTATTGACCCCGAAACAGGCAAATTAGATGTTGTTACAAGAGAAGACTAAAAGAAATAAGAGGAGGACCTGAGCGTTTGCTGAGGTCCTTTCTTTAAAAATGCAGCTTTCTTATTTTTTTTGAACCGATTCAATAATTTCAATTACTTTATTTCTTGATTCTTCACTTTTATATTTTTTCATTTCATCCAGCATGATTGGAGCAGCTTTTTTCAGAGCAGCTGTTTCCTGGATAAGCTTTTCAGTTGTTAATGTTTCTTCTTCAAGAACCTTGGCATAGTTTTTTTTCTTAAAAGAATTTGCATTAATAATCTGATCTCCTCTGCTCACTCCTCGTGAAAGCGGAATTAGCAGCATCGGCTTCCGTAAAGCCAGAAATTCAAAAATGGCATTGGAGCCGGCCCGAGACACAACAAAATCTGTTGCTGCAAAAATATCCTTTAATTCTTCATGCACATATTCAAATTGGGCATATCCTGGTACTCGAAGAGATGAATCTACTTTCCCGCTTCCGCAAATATGAATAATTTCAAAGGTAGTCAGTAATTCACCCAACGCTTCACGGATAGTTTCGTTAATCTTCTCAGATCCGCCGCTCCCTCCCATAATCAATAGAACAGGTTTTTCTCCCTGGAGCTGCGCAAATTCCAATCCTGTCTTTTTATCCCCTGTGAATAATTCATCACGGATAACCGCTCCAACATAAGAGGCTTTCTTCTCCGGAAGATATTTCATTGTTTCAGGAAATGTTGCCAGTACCTTTCTTGTAAATGGTATGGACAGCTTATTAGCCAGACCTGGTGTAAAATCCGACTCGTGAATAACAGACGGAATTCCTCTTAATTTTGCAGCCGCAACTACTGGTACGGATACAAAACCGCCTTTAGAAAATACAACTGCCGGCTTTTTTCTTTTTCCCAAAATGCGAAAAGCCTGCATCGTTCCTTTTAAGACTTTAAATGGATCTTTAAAGTTTTCTTTAGACATGTAGCGACGCAGTTTACCAGTAGATATTGGATGATACGTTACGCCATCCAGCTTTTCAATCAAGTTTCTTTCAATTCCTTCATATGACCCGATGTATTCTACTGCATAACCCTGCTCCTGATAATATGGTATAAGTGCTAAATTAACAATGACGTGCCCGGCAGTCCCGCCGCCAGTAAATATAATACGTTTTTTATTTCTTTTTTCCATGGAATTAATTCATCCTTTCCCAAATTATTATATCAGCGTATAATTACCAATGCACCTATTAATTTAACTAAAAACTTAATTACGAAATGTTAGGATAGATTAACTATGTATGAAACAACAAACCGAAGACAAAAGATTAAACTTTTTATTATCATTATGCTGCCAATCCTTGTAACCCAGGTCAGTATGAACCTGATGAATTTTTTTGATACCGTCATGTCCGGGCAGGCCAGTGCAGTAGATTTAGCTGGAGTTGCGATTGGTTCCAGTCTTTGGATACCTATTTTAACAGCTGTAAACGGCATTGTTCTCGCAATAACTCCTATCATCGCTCAGCTGATCGGTGCTAAAGAGAAAAAAGATATCCCGCAAGTTATTCAGCAAGGTATTTACCTTTCCATTGTATTATCCTGTATTATCCTTATTGCAGGCTTCTTTATTTTAGATCCTGTTTTACATCTGATGAGTCTGGAGCCTGACGTACATCATGTAGCAAAATATTATTTAGTATCACTCGCTACCGGTATTATGCCATTATTTATTTTCCATACCGTCCGAAGCTTTATGGATGGGTTGGGACAAACAAGAGCTTCTATGATTATTATCTTAATTTCTCTGCCAATTAATGCACTTCTAAATTATATATTTATTTTTGGCAAGCTGGGAATACCGGCATTTGGCGGTGTTGGAGCAGGTATTGCAACAAGTATCACCTATTGGATAGTCAGTATTATTTCTTTATATATGATACATAGAGTGGCTCCTTTTACGTCTTATCAAATCTTTCAGGTTCGTTTTAAACCACAGATTTCTTATTGGCTCAGTCAATTAAAAATTGGCTTGCCCATCGGACTTGCCATGTTTTTTGAAACAAGTATTTTTTCTGCAGTAACCATTATGATGAGTGTCTATGATACGAATACCATTGCAGCACATCAGGCAGCCATGAACTTTGCCGGATTATTATATATGCTGCCATTAAGTGTCGGCATGGCTCTCACAATTGCTGTCGGATTTGAAATAGGAGCAAAACGCTTCAAGGATGCCCGTTCTTACACATATTTAGGAATTACAGGAGGGATACTCATAGCTGTATTTACCGGTATTATTCTATTTGTATTTGACGGGGCTGTTGCACGGTTATATCATACAAATCCAGAGGTCATTACATTGACAAAGCAATTTATTCTTTTTGCGATTTTTTATCAGCTTGCAGATGCAATTGGGGCTCCGATTCAAGGTGCTTTAAGAGGATATAAGGATGTTAATGTAACACTTGTTCTCGCATTAATTTCTTATTGGCTCATCGGATTGCCTGTTGGATATTTATTTGCAAATTATACAGACTTTGATGCCTTTGGCTACTGGATTGGAATTATTGTCGGTTTAAGCGCAGGTGCGGCAGCTCTGCTTTTCCGTTTGTTATATATCCAGCGTAAGGTTAAGGTAAAACAGAATTATCAGATGAAACGAAGCTAAAAATGATTTTATAAATATGATTAAAAGCACGATGCATCTTTTTTTAAGATGCATCGTGCTTTTACGTTCTTCTATAGGAACAGTCCGACAATCGATGCTGAAAGAATGGATACTAAAATCGATCCTGCCAGCAGCTTCATTCCAAATTTAGAAACAATAACTGCTTTTGCACTGTCAATTCCTTTTACAGTACCCGCGATAATACCGATTGAGGAGAAGTTGGCAAAGCTTGTTAAGAATACCGTTACAATACCAATCGTTTTCTCAGATAATTGGTTTAATAGAGGCTCTAACTGCAGCATTGCGACAAATTCATTTGTAACAATTTTCGTACCCATAATACTTCCGGCCTGCAATACCTCTCCAGGTGTGATTCCCATAAGGATTCCAATAGGATAAAAAACATACCCTAGAATTTCTTCCAGTGTAATTCCTCCAAATACAGCCTGGATAATCCAGTTTACCAATTCTAATGATGCAATAAATGCAATTAGCATCGTTGCAACAATCAGTGCAATCTTCCCGCCTTCTAAGGCACCATTTCCCATTGCTTCAAAAATACTTTTATCGTTACTGACATCTTTTATATCCACTTTGTCTTCCTCTTTCGGAACATTCACCGGTGCAATAATAGAAGCAATCATTAATCCGCTGAACATATTTAATGGAAGAGCCACTAAAATATATTTGGGAGGCAGCATAAGAATATACGAGCCTACGATCGATGCAGAAACAGAGCTCATTGCAGAAGCACAGATAATATAAAGCCTGTTCTCCGATAAATGATGAAATTGTGAACGGATTGCAATCAAAGCTTCGGATTGGCCAAAGAAAATACTGTTTACTCCATTAAATGATTCAATTCTTGGCAGACCGGTAATTTTTGAAATAGCAGCCCCGATATATTTAATAATTAACGGTAGGATTTTTAGATAAGTTAAAACAGACAGCAATGTGGCGAAAAAGATAATTAATAGAAGGACGTTAAAAAAGAATACGCCATTCTCATCTAAGATAAATCCTCCCACGACAAAACTTATACCTTCTTGTCCAAATTCAATTAATTTATTAAAAACATTTGATATTCCAGTAATAATTTTTGTACCAATAGTTGTTGAAAACATAAACCAGGTAATCAACAGCTGTAAGACCAGCATAATACCAATGCCTTTAAAATTGATTCTCTTCTTATCATTTGACATTAAAAATGCTAACCCAAATGTGATGATAATTGCCAGGATGCCTAAGAGAATGTCCAAGCTAGTTCCTCCTTTTTATAAAAGCGCTTTATTTAATGTACAAACCTATCTGCAGAAAATAAATATCTGATACATATAATCATTTATAACAACATTCGTTTCCTTGCCTATACAAGTTGTCCGTACAAATACTATCATATTCGTAATGAAAAAAAATTTCAATGCTCTCAAAAAGAATTAATTATTAAAATAATTCCCAAATTAGTAAATAAAATGATTGTGGTTTTAAAAATGTACTACTTATTATTGTTCGTATTTAATAACCATTTATTCCAGTTATTTTTTATATAATCTATTTACCCGATTTTAATAAAATAATCCTCATATTTATGTTGTATCTTTATTTCAATAAAAAAAGCCTTGATACTTCAATACCTATCCCTGAAAGCCCGTTTTCGTACTGACTCTCAGGATAGATACCTCTATATCAAGACTTTGTTTATCTTTTAACCTTCCAGCAATAAATCGTATGGATCTTCAAGCATCTGCTTAATTCGAACTAGGAATTGGACAGCTTCTTTACCGTCAACAATACGGTGGTCATATGATAACGCAATATACATCATCGGGCGTACTTCAATGGAATCATCCGGCATAGCGATCGGACGCTTGATGATGTTGTGCATTCCTAAAATACCAACCTGCGGCGCATTTAAAATTGGCGTAGACATCATAGAGCCGAATGTACCGCCATTTGTAATTGTAAAGGACCCGCCTTGCAAATCGTTTAAGGATAATTTATTATCACGTGCTTTTTTACCCAAATCAACGATATCCTGTTCAATTCCTGCGAAGTCTTTACGATCTGCGTCACGAACAACTGGAACAACAAGACCATCGTCTGTGGAAACAGCAATACCAATATCATAGAATTTCTTAATGACTAATTCATTACCTTGAATTTCTGCGTTAAGAAGCGGGAATTCCTTAAGTGCTCCTACCACAGCTTTTGCAAAGAAGGACATAAACCCAAGTTTCACACCATTTTTTTCCAAAAATTTATCCTTCCGCTGCTTGCGAAGCTCCATCACTGAAGTCATATCTACTTCATTAAATGTAGTTAACATTGCAGTGTTATGCTGTACCTCTACAAGATTTTTAGCGATCGTTTGACGGCGGCGTGTCATTTTAACACGTTCTACCGGCTTATCAAACTCTGTTTTCTCTGATTTAGGCTCTTCTTTAGGAGCCGGCTTTGATGGTGCAGACTCATTTTTAGGTGCATTATTATGTGCATTCACATCATCCGGGCGAACTCTGCCTAGAGGATCACGTGTCTGTACTTCACTTAAATCGATACCTAATTCACGAGCACGTTTTCTAGCTGCCGGTGAAGCAATGACATTGCCATTATTTTGCTCAGATGCAGTTTCCTGCTTATTTTCTACAGCAGGCTCTTTCTTAGGCTCTTCTTTAGGAGCTTCCTCCTCTTTTTTACTTTCTTCATCACCAGAAGATGCCCCGGCTTCTCCATTTTCATCCAGTTTGCCAATTATATCACCTACAGAAACATCTTCCCCTTCTGTGCTGATAATTTCCGTAATAACACCTGTAAATTCTGAGTTTACTTCCACATTTACTTTATCAGTCTCTAACTCTACAATAGCATCGCCCTTTTCTACTTTATCGCCTTCTTTTACAAGCCATTCTGCTATTGTTCCTTCTGTGATGGATTCCGCTAATTCAGGTATCTTAATTTCCTGCACTTGATTTTCCTCCTTCAAATTCGCTTAATGCTTGGTCAATAATATATTTATGAGCTGTTTTATGCACAGTAGGAATACCTCCAGCTGGTGCTGCACGCTTCGGTCTGCTGATAACATGTAATTCTTGGTTTTCTTCAAGAAGATCTCTTAAATAGTCGTCTACAAAATCCCATGAACCCATATTTTTCGGTTCTTCCTGTACCCACACAATTTCTTTTAAATTAGGAAGCTTTTTGATTTCTTCCTGAATTGCTTTTTTAGGGAATGGGTAGATTTGTTCTACACGCAGAGCGCGAATCCAATCACAGGCTTCTTCCGCTTCTTCCATTTCCCCTTCAATATCAAGCATAATTTTTCCGCTGCCTAATAAAAGTCGTGTTGCTTTCTCAGGATCAGTATCAAAATATGGCTGCTCACGTAATGTTTTAAATCCGCCGCTCGTAAATTCTTCTGCACTTGAAGCCATTTTATAATCTCTAATCAAACTGCTCTTTGGTGTCATCAGAATCAATGGACGCGCCTCTGGACGGGAACGCATCACTGCCTGACGGCGAAGAAGATGGAATAATTGAGCAGATGAAGTAACATTAGCTACAATCCAGTTATTTTCTGCAGCCATCTGCAAGTAACGTTCTAGACGGGCACTCGAATGCTCTGGGCCCTGCCCCTCATAGCCATGAGGAAGCAATAACACCATATTTGATTTTTCATTCCATTTAGCTCTTGCTGATGCAATAAATTGATCAATAATAACCTGACCGGCGTTGGCAAAGTCACCAAATTGTGCTTCCCAGATAACTAGAGTGTTTGGCGAATAAACACTATAACCATATTCAAAGCCTAACACCGCAGCCTCTGATAACGGGCTGTTCCGAACGTCAAAGGATGCCTTTACATCCGATAATCCATGCATCGGGCTATATTTTTCACCTGTTTCCACATCATGAAGAACAACATGACGGTGGGCAAAGGTCCCTCGCTCTGTATCCTGACCTGTCAAACGAATTGGTGTACCATCTTTTAAGATAGATGCAAATGCTAAAGCTTCTCCCGTGCCCCAGTCAGCTTTATTGCCTTCTTTCAGCGCATCTTTTCTGCGCTGCAGGATTCTTTCGGTCTTTTTAAAGCCTTTAAAACCTTCTGGACGTTCCAGCAACTCTTCGTTTATTTTCTGTAAAGTTTCTAAATCTACTGCCGTTTCAAATTGATCTAATCTATTAGACAGTACTTCCGGCATTGATTTTGGCTGAGGTTCTCCAATCTCACTTTCTGTCATTCCTTTATAAATATCAGAAAGCCTTGTTTCAATCTCATTTTTAATTTCGTCGAATTCCCCAGATTCTAATAGATTTCTTTCTTCCATCGCACGAGCAAATAATGTTGATACCGATGGATGATTATCAATTTCGCTGTATAGTTGCGGCTGTGTCGTTCTTGGTTCATCCATTTCATTATGTCCATAACGGCGATAACCTACTAAATCAATTAAAATGTCTTTATGGAATTTTTTACGATACTCACAAGCTATTTTAATAGCAGAAATACAGGAAATTGGATCATCTGCACTCACACGAATAACAGGAATCTCGAAACCTTTTGCCAGGTCACTCGCATAACGTGTTGAGCGTCCGTCTACACGGTCTGTTGTATAACCAAGCTGGTTATTTGCGATAAGGTGCACCGTTCCACCTGTTGTATACCCCGGTAAACCGCTGAGATTAAGCGTTTCAGCAACTACACCTTCTCCGATAAAAGCTGCATCTCCATGAATTACGAGCGGCATTGCTTTATTAATATCCCTTTCAGGATAACCGCTTACATCACGTTCATCCTGTGCTGCCCGTGCAAATCCTTCTACGACCGGATTTACAAATTCAAGATGTGACGGATTATGTGCAAGTGTTATTTTAGTATTTACTTTACTTCCATGTATAACTTCTTTTTCTGCACCAAAATGATACTTCACATC
Organism: Oceanobacillus sp. FSL W8-0428; assembly: GCF_038004405.1. Classification (NCBI taxonomy): domain Bacteria; kingdom Bacillati; phylum Bacillota; class Bacilli; order Caryophanales; family Bacillaceae; genus Oceanobacillus; species Oceanobacillus sp. FSL W8-0428. The sequence continues at coordinate 3,452,984 of NZ_JBBORB010000001.1, read as the reverse complement.
TCCGGTCCAGCCATAATTAATCGCTTTTGAACCTTCTGACGGCATTAATTCCTTGTCTCTTGTATAATTAAACTCGGAAAAAATCTTATCATATGGCTTTTTCAATACATTCGCAAGTACAGCTAAACGACCGCGGTGTGCCATCCCCATCATCACATGTTCGATGTTATCCTCATTTGCATATTTTACGAGAAAATCAATCATCGGAATCATAGATTCAAGGCCTTCGATAGAAAAGCGCTTTTGACCGACAAATGTTTTATGAAGGAATTTTTCAAAACCCTCTACTTCTGATAAACGTTTCAGAATATCTTTTCTCTCTTCCTGATCAGGATCAAACCTTGCATTACCTTCTTCAATTAAATCAAAGAGCCAGGTACGTTCGTCATCATTATTTACATGATCATATTCAAATGTAATGGTACCTGTATAATATTTCTTCATCAGGTTAATAACATCTAAACCTGTTTCGACTCCTTCTTTTTCACGTTCCCAGATCCAAGATGCCGGGATTTTTCTTAAATCAGCTTCTGTTAAATCATAATGTTTTAAGCTCAGCATTTGTGACGGAGCACTCTTATATCCGCCAACTGAATAGATATCAGCATCTGTATGACCGTAACGCCGAATAGCCTCAACAAGTTTGATTGCTGAGGTTAGTTTAGTCACATCAAAATTTTCTGATACATTTAGATTAGAAGCCGGTTGTTCACTGATAGGACTGATTACTTCTTCTCCTGTCATCCAAGCAGGTGCTCCATGTGTATCAAATAATGATTTTATAGAAGATTCGACTAGCTCCGGATCTTCTTTATACAATTCATATTGCTGTTCCAAATACCCCGCATTTTGTCCGTGAAACTGTCCCCAAAATTTTTCTGCAGACTCTTCATTTCCTGGCACGACTGATACCCCCATTGAATTAACTAATCCGTTCATGAAAACGGTTCAAATTATTTGTGATAAGATTGATTTCTTTACATCAACTAATATACATGATTTTTAGTGAGGTTACAAGGAATCGGAACGGATTTATTGGGATAATTCGACATTTTTCAAGAATCAATAAAAATACACTCTAATCAATTAATTATCGAACTATTCCGATAGTTAATCATTTGAATTACCTGTTGGATAAATCATTGCTTTTTTAAACAAAATTAATGACATCTATGATTGAATTTCTTCTCTGTATAAATAAACATAGGAATAGTTCACAATATGTGATTTTTCCGTTATAATAAGGACAAATTATTAAATAAAACTTCATTCTGTCAGATAATCATTGATTCTGCAGGGTGAGAAAAAGTGTATCCATATTTCCAAATATAATATACTGCTTTTCTTTTTGATGTAAAATTGGGTACCATTACTACATAAAAGGAGGAACCACATTATGAAATTAGCATTACTTATGGGTGTTATTGTTACATTCCTCGTCTCCTGCTTCACAGCCGGCTACGAATCAAAACCAGGAGTACCAAAAGAAGACCAGCGCACTTGAGAACCAATATAATACTTTTTCAAAAACGTTTAGATGTTAAAAAAGATGTCTCCACAAAATTGGAGACATCTTTTTTTAATGTAAATTTGGAAATCCCTGCTGTCTTAATGCTTCATAAATAATAATGGAGGCAGTGTTTGAAAGGTTTAATGAACGAACCTTATCATTCATATGAATCCGCAGGCATTTATCTTCTTTATCCGTCAGCAGTTCACGCGGGATTCCTGTGGACTCTTTTCCAAACACAAAAAATTGATCCATGTCTACAGGTGAAAAATCAAAATCTGTGTAATATTTTGTTCCAAAGTTTTCTATATAGTAAAAACTTCCTTCTGGATAGGTTTTATACAAATCTTCTATGGAATCATATTCTTTTACATCGACATGCTCCCAGTAATCCAGACCAGCACGGCGGACCATTTTACTATCTGTTGAAAAACCGAGTGGACGGATAAGATGTAAAGTCGTTCCAGTTGCTAAACATGTTCTGCCGATATTCCCTGTATTAGCCGGGATTTCCGGTTCAAATAATACAACGTGCAAACTCACCATTCATTCTCCTTCAGTTACAAATTCTAAGAGATTAGTATTTTGCCTTCTATCTCTATTCAAAAATTAATTATACACTAACTTATCTCAATCCGAAAAAATTTATATTGAATTTCCGGCGTCCAGGCTGCAGAATCCTCATAAGACCAATAACGGTTGCGGCTATTATTTGTATGTGCATTGACAAGCGGCATATTATCAGCATCTTTTGCCACTACAATAGTCGTATGATTCCAGGCGCCATCACCATCAAAATCATAGCAGATCACATCACCTGGATTAAGCTCTTCCGGCTGCTCAACTTCTATTCCTCTAATACCGCGTTCAGATCCGCTTAAATACCACCTGAAAGAATGCGCCACAGACCAGCTGAAGCTCCATGAATCCCTTCCATACCACCAGCCGCGCTCACGGACCGGTTCTCCCCACATCGGACCTCCACCTGCCCGCAGACATTGCGAGATATAATTCGTACAGTCATCTTCAAAGCGGCGATATTCGGGATTGAAACTGTTCCACCAGCGTTCAGCATATTTTACTGCTTCCAGCCGGTTATATTCTATTTGACGCTTACTTTGCTTCATATTTTCCTGTTTTAATACGGGAAGCTGATTACTGGTATTTTCTGCTGGAGGCTTTTCAATATATTGGTGTTTGACTTCTCCGTTCGATTTTTCCGTAAGCTGATAAGGGATAATCTGTTCTTCTGTGTAAAAAAAATCGCCCTGCTTCATTAAATATACCAGATGAACTGCATACCCCGTATTTCTGATTGTATCGTAGGATTGTCTGCTTAAAACAATTCCTTTTCCTTTTATCTTTACAATTTGTGCCTTCCTTTTCTTGCAAAGAGCCTTCTTTTTATGCCACCAATCCTGGCTTTCTTTATTCTCCCTGAAAAAATGCTGCCAATAGGTAGTGATATCTCCCATTAAAAATCGCCTCCTCGTCAAAGCTTATGCATAGAGGAGGCGAATTAGGTCAAAAAAACAGCCTGTCTGGCTGCGACAAAGTCTATTTGAACATAGACTTTACTTTATATTCATTGCAGACAGTGCATTTTGCATTTCATATTGTACTTGTTCATTATCTTCTTTTTCCAGCGCTTTAGAGAGTGCTTCTTTTGCTGCATCTGTTCCTATTTTCCCTAATGACCAGGCAGCAGTGCCACGGATAACCGGCCTGGGATCATTCTTCATCAAAGCAATCAAATCATTTTCAGCAGATGCTTCTTTATAGTGACCCAATGCTAAAATAACATTACGCTGAATCGGCTTTTTTCCTCTCCAGGATCCTGACATATGCCCAAACTTCTCTTTAAACTCCCGATTCGACAAATGCAGCATTGGTTTAAGCTTAGGTTTAACCAATTCTGGATCCGGCTCCAGTTCTTTATGAAAATGAGAATCCTTATCCCGGTTCCAGGGACAAACCTGCTGACATGTATCACAACCGTATAATCGATTTCCTATTTTGGTCCGGAATTCCTCCGGCAGAAAATCTTTTGTCTGTGTTAAGAAAGCTATACAGCGCTGGGCATTCAGCTGTCCGCCCTGTACAATAGCACCTGTAGGGCAGGCATCTAAGCAAATGGTGCAATCTCCACAGCCATCCTCTATCTTTTCATCAGGAATAAATGGAATATTGGTCAGCATTTCTCCCAGATAAACAAAGGAACCATGCTCCTTTGTAATAATCGACGTATTTTTGCCGCTAAAGCCCACACCAGCCCGTTCAGCAACGGCCCGGTCACTTAATTCTCCTGTATCTACCATAGACTTGATGATAGCATCAGGTACTCTTGCTTTAATATATTCCCCCAGCTTATCCAACCGTTCCCGTAAAGCTATGTGATAGTCAATTCCCCAGGAAGCGCGTGCGAAAATACCTCGTCTGTCTCCTTTTGTTCCTCGCGGTGTTTTCTCCAAACGCGATGGATAGGCGACGGCAATGGAAATAATAGACTGTGCTTCCGGGAGCAGCCTTTTGGGCTCTGTTCTTTCTTCAATGCTTCCCTTTTCAAAGCCGGATTGATATTTTAACTCCTGCTGACGTTTTAGACGCTCCTTCATTTCTGTGAAAATATCCGCTGTTGTAAAGCCGATTTTGTCTATTCCAATAGTTTTTGCATATGCTTGAATATCTTTTTTCAGTTCGTCCACTCTCACCTTACCGCCCCCCTTCTATCTACTTTTAATTTCTGTCAATCCACTTTAAATATTGAGGTTATGAAAACTTATTCCGTTAAAAACACTCCTGAGCGCATTCTGTTTAATACCGCTGCAATTTCATTTTTTCTTGGTCTTGCTAAATCTCCCGGATGTTTTCCGTTACTTTTAGTCAGCTTTTCCAAGCCTTGATCCATTTTATCATCTATATGCTCTATTAATGCTTCAAACGAAGAAAAATTCTTTCCTGCATTCCTGTAAAGATATTGAATGATTTCTGCAATCATTCTTGTTTGCGAAGAGTCTGTCAGCTGCTCTGTATAAGCAAAGGTGATTGGTTCTTTTCCAAATAAAATTTGAAATTGCCCCTTTGCCTGGATTTTAAATCTTTTATCTGTCTGTTTGGAAAATGTAGAGGCTGATAACTGCCGATTCTTCAAACTTGTAAAATCTGCGGGTTCCACATTACTATGCGCAATAGGTTCTTCCTTTATGATTTGCTTTGCTCTTAGTGTTACATTCTTTGGCTTATATTCCTCCATAAGAATAACTGTATCCGCTACGGAAAAATAATCTCCAGATCCGCCCGTTACTAAAATCACCGATTTGCCTGCTTCATCCACCAGCTGCCTAATTCGATGTATGAAAGGTGTTATCGGTTCATTTTTTTGGTCAATCAGCTTTTGCATGCGACTGTCACGAATCATAAAATTTGTTGCACTTGTATCTTCATCAATAAGCAATGTTTCCGCTCCTACTTCCAGTGCCTCCATTACATTGGCAGCCTGTGACGTACTACCGCTGGCATTACTTGTTGAAAAAGAAGTTGTACCTTTTCCATGGGGCAGGTTAGAAATAAAAGGAGAGATATTTACAGACGATATTTCCCTTCCATCCTCTGCTCTAATTTTAACTGCACTCGGGTCAGTACAGATAAATTCACGTCCGTCCCCTTCGCAATGAGGGTAAACACCACGTTCGATTGCCTGGAGCAGTGTACTTTTCCCATGATAACCTCCTCCGGTGATTAATGTGACTCCCTTTTTAACTGCCATTCCTTTTACTATTTTATCATGAGGAAGCTCTAATTCCACCTCATCTTCTTCAGGACTTTTAAAGGCTACCGCACCTTTAGCCGGCAAATCACTTACACCGCTTTTTCTTGGTAAAATAGAGCCATTGGCAATAAAACTCACCCAATTATTTACTTTCATTGCTTTCCATATCGCTTCTTGCTGATCCGCCAGCTGAACAGTTTTCTCAATATCTCTATCTAAGATTTGGAAGACTGAATCCTCCAATAAACCAGGAATAGCCTGATTGAATAATTTCACTGCTTCTTTTCCGTTAATGGAACGCCCATTAGCAGGTAACCCTGCCGATAAACAAACAGTAATTTCCTTTTGGGTAACACTTACAGCTGTCCGTTCTAATATTTCCTGACCAGGGCCGTCAAAAGCAACTATGCCGCTTTTACCCGAACCTTTAATGAAAATCTTATTTTGATTCACTGCTTTACCAACTACTCTTGCAAAAGCATCCTCCACAGCAATCCGGCGGGCTTTCGTTTCCAGCCATTCAGCTGCCACGTGACGCTCTTTCTCAGGAATTACCACTCTTATTCTCGAAGGGCTTGCAAATGGATCACCTTGTACATAGTCAATATGGAGCGTGTAACGAGGATACGTATAGCTTCCTGCAATTTGCTTATACGACTTGTAACTTTTCCGGTCAATTTGTAATAAACTGTTTTTAAGACGATTCATAATAGCTTCTCCTATCTGTTATGATTTTTACTATACCCTCTTTTATAGACAGGTTACTATTGTTTTAAAGAAGTTAAACAAATATTTTATTAGGAAAAACCTGCATTCGTTCAATCTAATATATTCTAGTACAAAATAAAAACGCAACACTTCGTAGACTAAGTACGAAACACTGCGTTATCACATATGTATGGAGCGGGTGAAGGGAATCGAACCCTCATCATCAGCTTGGAAGGCTGAGGTTTTACCACTAAACTACACCCGCATGATTTTCAATTGTTTTTCAACGACAAAATTTATTATAGCAACGTATTCGCTAAAAATCAACAATAAATTTATTTTTTTCATAAAAAGTTAATCAAAAGTAATATTTAGAAATAATGGACTTCAAGAATAATATAAAATTCCAGCGCATACACTTCTAAAATGCTGAAGTTTATCTTGTTATCTATTTACAATCATCTGGTCGCGTAATAAACTATTGTTATGCTTCACGGAGAGGAGAATTTTAAAATGTCAGTATATTCAACTATTCTTACCCAATCAGAGTTTGTTGATAAGGATAGTCTAAGCTACCCATTTGAAGAAAGAGGATTACAGTTTGGCGACGGAATTTATGAGGTGATTCGTATTTATAAAGGTGAATACTATCTCCTGACAGAACATGTCGATCGTCTGTATCGTTCTGCCGAGGCCATAAAAATTAAAATCCCATATAATAAAGAAAAGATGACGGAACTATTACATCAATTAATGGAAAAAAATAATATGAAAAATGATGGAAAGGTATATATGCAAATCACACGTGGTTCAGCTCCGCGAGATCATATCTTCCCACACGAAGTCACACCTAATATCTATGCATATCTTCAGGACTTACCAAGAAATGAAAAGATATTGGAAAACGGTGTGAAGACAATTTCCCAGCGTGATGTCCGATGGGAAAACTGTTACATCAAAAGTTTAAATCTGCTGCCGAATGTTTTGGCAAAACAGACAGCAAAAGAAAATAACTGCTATGAAGCTATTCTCCATCGTGATGGTGTTGTAACGGAATGCAGTTCTTCCAATATCTACTTAGTAAAAGATGGGAAAGTATATACACACCCGGCTACCAATAATATCTTACATGGTTGTGTACGAATGGCAGTAGAACGCTTCTTAAAAGCAGAGAACATTCCGCTGATTGAAGAAGCCTTTCATATTGAAGATATTCAACATGCTAATGAAATGTTTTTATCCAGCAGTACATCCGAAGTATTGCCTGTAATCCAACTTGATAATGTTGTCGTTGGTAATGGTGAACCTGGCAAAATTACTCGTATACTTCAAAGAGCGTATGAACAGGATGCTAAAATTACTGATAAATTAATTACAAACTTGTAATTAGAAACAGCCGTCTTTTTTTCAAGATGGCTGTTTTTGTATTAATAAATGCTCTATGGCAAATCACAAGTATACAGCTAAAAATTATTGATTCGCAACCCGAAATAGTTTAAACTGAAATACAGATAGAATGAAATACATTTTTTAAATTCAGGAGGGGTATTATGACTGCATCGACAAAGAAAAGAGCTATTACCGCAACAGATTTTCAGAATATTAAGGTTCTTAGCGAGCCGCAATTTATTTCAGAAGACAGGTATAGTTATGTCACCACATTTGTTAATGAAGATAAAGAATATGAATCACAGGTTTATGTACATAATCTTATCGATGATTCACATAAACAGTGGACTTCAGGAAGTCATCGAAATCATACGTTTTGCGTTTCTCCAAACAAGGAAAAAGCCTTCTTCCTTTCCAATCGCAGCGGTGCTTCACAAATTTGGCTGACAGATATGGATGGCGGGGAAGCAAAACAAGTTACTACATTTCCAAATGGTGCTTTCTCACCTGTCTGGTCAGAGGATGGAAAATCTATTTTATTCTGCTCCTACCTTGAAAAAGATGATGATATTTCTGCTTTAAAAGAATTAAATAAAGAAGAAAAAAAGGCAAAGCAAAAAGAAGCGCAGACAAAGCCGCTGGTTGTGGACCGCCTAAGATATAAATCAGATGCACGAGGATTCCATGATAATTCCAAAGTTCAAATTATTCAATATGATCTAACATCAGGTACTTTTCATCAGCTGACGGATAAAGAGGCTGATCACCACTTGGTGGATGTTGCTCCTGATAACAAAACGCTTATCTTTGCTGCTAATTTGGAGGAAGATGCTGATTCTTCACTGGTTTCTGATCTGTATTTACTTGAATTGCAATCGAAAGAAATAACCAAATTAACAGACAGTAAAGGAAGCTATCACGGGGCATCCTTCTCGACAGACAGTAAAAAAATTGTTGCTTACGGTCACGGATTTGAATATGCTGGTGCTACATTGACAAAGCTGTTCATATACGACGTAGAGAGTAAGGAAAGAATGCTCCTGTCCAGAGATTGGAGCATCCAGCCCGGAGATACAATGGTCGGAGATACACGTCTTGGCAGCTCGGAAGCTGGTCCTGTCTGGTCTGAGGACAACGAATCTATTTACTTTGTCGGGTCAGATAATGGAGCCGTTTCTTTATATGAAACAGATTTAGAGGGTAATTTAAAAATACGCTACAGTGATAATAATCATCTATTCGGCTTTTCTTATAACCCGGATACTAAAAGCTTTATATTAGGAATCAGCCTTCCGACAGATCCTTGTAATTTTTACAAACTGTCAGCAGACGGTACATTAGAGCAGCTGACAGATGTAAATAAAACATTTATCAGTGAGATAGCTTTAAGCAGTCCGGAGGAGATTACTTTTACTTCAAGTGACGGTTTAGAAATACAGGGCTGGCTGCTTCGTCCATACGGTTTCCAGGAAGGTAAAAAATATCCTTTTGTATTGGAGATTCACGGCGGTCCGCATGCCATGTATGGACAAACCTTCTTCCATGAGCTGCAGCTTCTGGCAGCTAAAGGATATGTTGTACTTTATACAAATCCCCGCGGCAGCCATGGTTATGGACAGGAGTTTGTCAATGGTGTGCGTGAGAACTATGGTAAAGGGGATTACCACGATCTGATGGAGGCTGTTGATTATTGTCTGGAACAGTATTCCTTTATTGATGAAAATCGCTTAGGTGTGACAGGAGGCAGCTATGGCGGGTTTATGACAAACTGGATTGTCGGTCATACAAATCGCTTTAAAGCAGCTGTTACACAAAGGTCCATTTCCAATTGGTTAAGCTTTTATGGTGTAAGTGATATCGGCTTCTTCTTTACAAAATGGGAGCATGGTGTGAACTTAATGGAGGATCCGACAGAGCTTTGGGATATATCTCCGTTGAAATATGCAGAAAACGTGGAGACACCACTGCTTATTCTGCATGGTGAAAAAGACTACCGCTGTCCAATTGAGCAGGGCGAACAATTATTTATTACCTTAAAACATTTAAATAAGGAAGTGGAATTTATCCGGTTCCCGAATGCTAACCATGAATTGAGTCGAAGCGGCAATCCTACACTTCGGGTAGCCCGGTTAGATAATATATGCCGCTGGTTTGAAAAGTATCTCTAATAATGAACTCGAAAAAATAGAGGCGACAGCTCCTGTCAGCCTCTATTTTTATGGTTTTAGATACATAATGCTTTCTTTCCGGTAATTGTTATCAAGCCTCACACTTTTATTGGTTAAATAGGATTACACCAGATAATGATGCTGATATCATTAGGAATTATCCCTGCGTGCAGGCAGTTTTTTCTGTTTATTTACAAGGTAACACTGTCAACTTTATTCATTGTTTTTAAATATTCTTGTAAAGATTGAATATCCTTCTGCTCTAGATGCTGGTATTTCCATACAAGCTTTGCCGTTTCCAGACTGGTAAAGTAAGGAATATTCAATTGAATACAAAGCTCTCTAAGCTGAAAGCCGAATCGTTCTTTATCTCTTCCGATACTTGGAATATTAATCACATACCCCGGTGGATCATGCAAAAACAGCTTTTTGAGATCAGCTATTTCACGATCCGCAGTTATAGAAGGAATTTGATTGTTTTCCAGATATGTGCTTGTTCCCTGAGTAGCAATGATTTCTGTTTTTTCGGCAATTTCCTGAATAAACGGTATGCTTTCTTCCTTATGGTGATTGCTAACTGATACAAACCACTTTTTTGTGTTATTCAACTTATGCTGAGAAAGTATGACCGCTTTTCTAATTGCCTTTTCCAAAGTAACGTCCATACCGATTGTTTCCCCGGTTGATTTCATTTCCGGTCCCAAAATATGATCGACACCTTTTAATTTATTTTTAGAAAAGACAGGTGCTTTAACTGTATAATAATCCGGTTCTTTATAAGCAGAGAATTCCTTCATAAAGACTTGCAGGGACTCACCTATTTGCGCATTTACTGCTAAAGCAATCAGCGGAATTCCTGTTACCTTGCTTACTACCGGCACAGTGCGGGAAGATCTCGGGTTTACTTCAAGGACATATACTTCTTCCTGATAAATGACAAACTGGATATTCATCATTCCGACAATCGGCAGCTCTGTGGCAATTTTTTTCGAGATGTGATAAATTTGTTCCTTTTGCTGATTTGTTAATGTGATCGACGGGAATACGCTCGTACTGTCCCCCGAATGAACTCCTGCTTTTTCAATATGCTCAAAAATCCCCGGAATAATCACATTTTCCCCGTCACTCACTACATCTACTTCACATTCTAATCCTGGCAAATACGAATCCATCAATAATGGCCAGCACTGGTCATAGGTATCTACCTGCACTCTCTCTACGTTACTGATTAACTCCTCCTTGTTGTAGCAGACAAACATTGACTGGCCGCCAATAACATAAGAAGGACGGATTAAAACAGGATAACCAAGCTGATAAGCTGCTGTTTTCGCCTGTTCAGCACTATGCACAATTTCTCCGTGTATATGCGCAATATTTAATTGCTCTAAAAAAGCATAGAATTGTTCCCGGTCTTCCATTTTATCCATGTTTTCAGGAGTAGTACCTAAAACAGAAACACCTGCTTCTTTTAACTGCTCCATTAAATTGATGGCCGTCTGTCCGCCAAACTGAATAAGGACTCCTTCAATCTGCTCTATTTCCATCACATTTAACACATCTTCAAGAGTCAGCGGTTCAAAATAGAGACGGTCTGCCACTGTATAGTCTGTACTGACTGTTTCCGGGTTATTATTGATCATTACCGCTTCATAGCCGGCCTTCTGCAGAGCCTGCACAGCATGAACAGAGCAATAATCAAATTCAACTCCCTGCCCGATACGGATTGGTCCAGAGCCGATAACAAGTACTTTCTTCTTATCAGACACGGGAAGCACTTGATTAAAATCTGACCAGGTTGAATAAAAATAAGTGGAATTTTTACCCGAAGTACCTGGACATGTATCGACAAAACGGTAATTAGGCGAAAGACCGTGATTTTTATAATATTGACGTAAACCTGCAGGCTGGATATCAAATAGCTGAGCCAGGCGTACATCACTAATATTATATTGCTTTGCCTGTAATATTAATTCTTCTGTTATATTCCCCCACCCAGTTGCTGCTAAATTTTTTTCCAGCTCTATCATTGCTGCAATCTTTTCTAAGAAATAGGGCTGAATTAAAGTCAGTTCAGATACCCTTGCAATAGAAATTTGACGCTGGAAGGCCTCTGCAATTGCAAAGAGGCGTAAATCATTTGGTTCTTCAAGCAGCGCCATTAATTCTTCCTCCGATTTTTCTGCAAAAACCGGCCAGTGCAATGATTGAACATTCATTTCCAGCGAACGGACTGCTTTATTTAATGCACCTTCGAAGGTTTTATCCAAAGACATAACCTCCCCCGTTGCTTTCATCTGTGTCCCCAGACTGCGATCTGCTTCTGAGAACTTGTCAAATGGAAAACGTGGAATTTTCACAACCGTATAATCTAAATCAGGTGTAAAATGAAGGTAGGTTGCTCCGCTGACTGGATCCACTAATTCATCCAGATGATAGCCGACTGCACATTTTGCTGCTACTCTTGCAATAGGATAGCCTGTTGCTTTAGATGCTAATGCTGAAGAACGGCTGACACGGGGATTTACCTCGATAATACAGTATTCATTCATTTCCGGATGCAGGGCAAATTGAATATTACAGCCGCCGACTACTTCCAATGCCCGAATAATTTTTATAGATGCGTCACGCAAGATTCTGCTTTGTTCTGGTGTTAATGTCTGAGCCGGAGCAACAACGATTGAATCACCGGTATGAACCCCGACCGGATCAACATTTTCCATATCACAAATAATTTGACAGGCATCACTTTCATCACGCATTACTTCATATTCAATCTCTTTCCAGCCTTTGATACTGCGTTCTACAAGCACCTGGTGTATAGGACTTAAATGGAGGCCTTTTGCTAATAAGTCACAGAATTCTTCCTTGTTATTCGCAAATCCCCCGCCTTCCCCGCCTAATGTATAGGCTGGACGGAGAATAACCGGGTAACCAATCTGCTCAGCGAAAGACAGACCATCCTCTATATTCGTCACAATTTGTGATTCAGAAATAGGTTCCTGGATGGCAATCATTAAATCTCTGAACTTTTCTCTGTCTTCTCCTTTTTGAATAGAAGCAATAGATGTTCCCAGTAATTCTACATTATATTTTTCCAAAATTCCTTTATCATGAAGCTCCATGGATAAATTCAATCCTGTTTGCCCACCCAAGGTTCCAATTAAACCATCCGGTTTTTCTTTTTCAATGATTTTTTCGACCACCTCTACCTCTAATGGTTCTAAGTAGACCTGGTCTGTGATAGCTTCATCTGTCATAATAGTCGCGGGATTGTTATTGATAAGAACTACTTCCAGCCCCTCTTCTTTTAAAGCAAGACAAGCCTGTGTTCCTGCATAATCAAACTCTGCTGCCTGCCCGATAACAATTGGTCCCGAACCTAAAACAAGCACTTTCTTAATCCCTGGATGTATAGGCATATATTATTCTCCCTTCTCCTCTAAATCTGCTGCAATAGCCGTTATCACTCCGATAAAAGTGAATAACTCTTCTTTCTCTGTTGTTAATGGAGGTAAAATACGCACAACATTCTCCCCTGCTGTTAAAACAAGAATTTGTTTTTCTCTTAATTTTTCGACCCAGACACCAGCTTTATTTTCAACTTCCAATCCGATTAAAAATCCTTTTCCTCTAACCGCTTTAATGAGTGAATTAGTTTCTGCCAGCTTCGTTAACGCTTCTGTTAACAGCAGGCTTTTCTCCTGTAACCCTTCTAAAAAATTAGTATCTGTAATTTGCTCCAATGTAGCCAGCCCTGCTGTTGCTGCCAAAGGATTTCCGCCAAAGGTACTGCCATGCGTTCCGGGAGAAAAACTCTCTGCCGCTTTGTTTTTTGCTAATAATGCTCCAATAGGAAAACCAGAGCCTAAGCCTTTAGCCAAAGTAATCGCATCCGGTTCTATTTCATATTGCTCGTATGCAAAAAGAGATCCCGTTCTGCCGATTCCTGTCTGGATTTCATCAACCATAAACAAAATATCCGCTTCCTTGCAATACGCATATAGAGTTTTTACCCACTGCACATCTGCCGGATGAACCCCGCCTTCTCCCTGCACAAGCTCCAATAAAACACCTGCTGTTTTATCGGCATCTATTTGCTCAATTGCCTCCTGCTGATTAAACGGTAAATAAGTAAACCCGGGCGTTAATGGCGTAAAGCCGTTATGAATTTTCGTCTGTGCAGTTGCCGCCATTGTCGAACCAGTTCTTCCATGAAAGGAATTTAAAAAGGTAACGATTTCTGTTCTTTCCGGCTTCTGATGGTCTTTTGCATACTTTTTAGCTAATTTGATAGCCGCTTCATTCGCTTCTGCGCCACTGTTACAAAAGAATGCCTGGTCGAAGCAGCTTAAAGAAGCTAATTTCTCAGCCAATGCTTCCTGCTGAGGAATCCGGTATAAATTAGAAACATGCCATAAATTCTCTAATTGCTCTGATATTTTTTCCTGCACATAATCTGGTACATGTCCCAGACTGCATGTAGCAATCCCTGATGTATAATCAAGATATTTCACACCCTGATCATCCCATACATAGCTTCCCTTACCTTTTAAAATAGTAATTGGCAGGCGCTGATAGTTTTTCATTAATGCTGATGTTGTCATTGTACTAGACATGTTCTGCAATCTCCTTTTCTCTTAAAATAGTTCCTACCTTTTCACCATCTAAATATTTTAAAATATTATCAGGCTCCAGGCCGTTTAAAATCACAGATTCTTCTACGCCCCCCTTTAAACTTGCCAGTGCAGAGCGCACTTTGGGTATCATGCCGCCATAAATTACTCCCGAAGCTATCATTGCTTCCACATCATTCTTTGTTAAATGATGATAAATAATTTCTTTCTGGTTGATTGTTTCCATTACTCCGGGGATATTGCTGATTAGAACAAGCTTGCAGCCTAATGCCTCTGCTACAGCTCCGGCTGCTGTGTCACCATTAATATTTAAACGGCTTTCCCCTTCACCTGCTGCAATCGGAGAAATAACGGGGATGCCCCCCTCTTTCAGTATCATGTCAATCCAGGCTGTTTCCACTTTTGTGATTTCTCCCACTAATCCCAGCTTTCCATTATGAATAGGTTTAGCCTGCAGCAGCCTGCCGTCTACGCCGCTTAATCCGATTGCTTTTCCATTCTGTCCCTGAAATAAACCGACAATCCGTTTATTGATTGTTCCGCTCATAACCATCTGTGCTACTTCCAATACTTCTTCTGTAGTAACACGAAGCCCGTCAACAAAAGTACTTTCAATATTCATTTGTTTTAGCGCCTGATTGATTTCCGGCCCGCCGCCGTGAACAATCACAGGATCACAAATCCCTTTTTCCTTCAAATCAATCAGCAGCTGATAAAAGGATTTCGGCAGCTCCTGTAATATACTTCCGCCTATTTTAAATACTGCTTTTGTCATTAAAACACCTCATGTCCGATAGGATGCATTGATTTTTACGTAATCATAGGTTAAATCACAGCCCCACGCTGTAGCTTTTTCCGAACCATCCTTTAAGCCAATAAAAAGCTGAACCGTATCCTTAACCAGCTCTTCCACACAGTTTGGTTCATGGAAGGACAATAATTGACCATCCTCAATAATACGTTCAGAGCCGATGGCAATGGATAGACTGTTCTTATTAAAAGGCACACCGCTTGCCCCAAGCGCACTGACAATTCTTCCCCAATTGGCGTCCTCTCCGTAAATTGCTGTTTTAACAAGACTTGATGCAATCACAGCCTTAGCCATCTGCGCAGCCTGCTCCTCTGTCTCAGTGCCTTCAACTGTGACCTCCACAAGCTTCGTTGCCCCTTCTCCATCCTTGGCAATCATTTTGGCAAGCTCCCGGCTGACAAATTGCCATGCCTCCATAAATCTGTTCCATTCTGGATGCTTCTGATGAAGTGTTTCGTTATTCTGCATTCCATTAGCTAATATCAGCACCATATCGTTTGTACTGCAGTCACCATCCACGGTAATACGATTAAACGTCTGATTAGTAGATTGCTTTAATCCGTGCTGGAGGCTCTCTGCTTCCACCTTGGCGTCAGTCGTAATAAAGGAAAGCATTGTCGCCATATTCGGGTGAATCATGCCGGAGCCTTTGGCAGCACCTGCAATCGTTATCGGCTTTCCATCTATTTCAACCTCTACCGCTATATGCTTGGTTTTCGTATCCGTTGTTAAAATAGCATGCTCAAAAGCATCTGCATCTTTATTTTCATCAATTCGTGCTATTGCTTCTTTTATCAAATTCATCGGCAGCATCTCACCAATAACACCTGTTGAAGCTACAGCTACCAGAGAGGGATCAACACCTGTTTTTTTTGCAGCCAGCTGCTGCATTTGAACAGCATCCTGATAGCCCTGCTCACCTGTATAGGAATTGGCATTCGCTGAATTCACAATAATTGTCTGCAGCTGATCAGATTGCTTTAATGCTTCCTGTGTAATCTGAAGCGGAGCAGCTTGAAAAGTATTCTGTGTATAAACACCTGCAGCAGTTGCTGGAACTTTCGAATTAATCCACCCAAAATCAAGCTTTGATCTGCGCAATCCGGCATGAACACCTCCTGCTGTAAACCCCTTGGGCTGATCGATATGTGCATTTTCTATAATCTTAAATGGCTTTAATAAAGTCTGTTCCATTTATTCTCCTCCTATCGAGTGCGTGTTCAAAAAGTCCGATAAATAGAACCAATAAGTTCAAGGCGACGAGCTTTTTACGAACGGACTTTCACAGCATGTGATGACTTCTGTGTTATCCACAGGAAGCGGACTGTCTTAACAGAAGTTCCTCTATGCTTTTAAATGCGTGAGTAACGCTCTTGGTGGGACGAGTAATCGCAGTCCCAGTCCCATCGGAAAAAGCTCGTCAACGCACTTCTCACGTGTTGCGGTGGCTTCTACGTTGCCCACACGACGCGGGCGTTCTTAGTAGAAGATCCTCTTATCGCCGTGTCATCTTTATTGAACTTTTTGAATATCCTCCTATTTACGGAAATACCGGTATAAATTCCAGTCCCATAGTCTCTTCCCATCCGTTCATAATATTGGCATTTTGGATTGCCTGGCCGGCAGCTCCCTTTACCAAATTATCAATCGCTGATACAACCACAAGGCTATTTGTCCTCTCATCCACATATGCCCCAATATCACAGAAGTTGCTGCCCGCTACCCCTTTCGTTGTCGGGAATATTCCCTCCGGTAAAATCCGGACAAAGGATTTTTCCTGATAATATTCCTCAAGATAATTTAAAATAGAAGCCGTTGTTTCCCGCTGTTTTATATCCGCATATATCGTACACATCAGGCCTCTTGTCATTGGAACTAAATGCGTTGTAAAAGATACTTTTAAGTCTTTTCCAGCAAACTTTGAAGCATAACGTTCAATTTCCGGAATATGCTGATGCTGCCCAATTTTATATGGAATAACATTTTCATTTGTTGTAGAGAAATGTGTTTTTTCACTCAGCCCTTTTCCCGCTCCGGATATTCCTGTTTTTGCATCAATGCGAATCCCTTTCGTCTGAATCTTATCCCCATCGATAAGAGGGATTAACGCTGACAAAGCAGCAGTTGGGAAACAGCCTGGATTAGAAATAATAGAAGCTGTTTTTATATCCTCTGTAAAAATATCACTAAGACCAAACACCGCTTTTTCCAAGACCTCCGCCGAGGCAGGCTCTTTTCCGTACCATTCACTGTATTCCTCCCCTGTCAGCCGGAAATCCCCTGATAAATCAATACATTGAACGGAAGTGTCCTGGAAAGAAGGGATAATATTCTTAGCGACACCCGCTGGAGTTGCTAAGAATAAAATATCAATCTCTTTTTTCAGTTCCTCTAAATCTAGTGATTCCATCTTTTTAGTAATAATTACCGATAAATGAGGATAAGTAGATGATAAATCCTCCCCTGCTTGTGATTGCGAGATAATTTTAGTAAGCTGGATTTCTTTATGCGATTGGAGGAGTCTTATAAGCTCAATTGCCCCGTAACCAGTTCCTCCAATAATTGCTGCTTTTTTCAATAACCTTCTCTCCCTTATCTGAAAAATTAATTATTAATCATTATAAATTTTTATGTATGTTTATGCAAGAGAATTTATAAATATTAATAAATTTTCTTTAAATAACAAGTTAACACGTATAAAAAATGTATATAAAAAAAAAAAAAGACATCGACCAGCTGATCAATGTCTTTTTTTATTTCATTCTAATATAATGCCTGCCTATTTAACCGGAATCCAAATTTCTGAATAATAGTTCTCTTCAGAAGCATCACCATCTGAATACACTTCTAATTCTGGTGTACCTGCATGCTCATAATTACTGGACGGAAACCATTCTGAAAATATTTGCTTCCACACTTTTTGAATAGCATTAGGCATTGCTCCATGAACTTCAAATATCGCCCACTTAGATGCCGGAATCTCCGTGGCTTCAAACCTTTCTGGTGTTTCATTCTGATAAGCTGTTCCAATCCAATAGTCAATGGATTTATCATTTTTATCATCACATACACCTATAACACCTTGTACTGGTCCATTATTCAGACTGCTTAATAATTCATCTGTACCATCTGTATGCGCCAGCTGCCACATCTCAGAAATTCCAGTCAGATTTTGCTCGTTAATTAATGAAAATTCTTTTCTTACTCCAATCACCTTAAATGCCTCATGGTCAACAATCTTGTAGTTCATAGGATTCTCCCCTTTTAAATTCACCTGAATAACCAGGCGGTTATATGATGTGAAGTTTCCTGAATACTTCCGCGCCTCTCTTGGTGTAATTCCATGCTGTTTACGAAATGCTTTCGAGAAAGCTTCCGGGGTTTCATACCCATATTTGTGGGCAATATCTATAATCCTTTCATCTGATTTTCTTAACTCATTGGCTGCTAAGGTCAGGCGACGCCGTCGAATATACTCTGCAATTGTGATTCCTGTCATTATATTAAATGTTCTTTGAAAATGAAACACGGAAAAATTCGCCTGCTTTGCAATTTCTTCAATGGATAGCTCCTCCAACATTTTTTCTTCCATATAATTCAAAGCTGTTTGTATTGATTTCACCCACATCAAGTGATTCACCCCTTAATGACATCTTAGCAAGACTTCCCGATGAAATCCTGTTCTTCCGTGCTCACCTTTGACAGATTTATAGGTAACCATCTGCCGCGTCTTTGCTAGTCTTCCTTTACAAAACGCTCTAAAAATTCATCCAAAGTTTTCTTATATAGTGTTTCGTCCTTCACAAAGGATTCTCCATGGCTTGCACCATCCACAAGTAAAAGTTCTTTCTCAGTTTTTGTGTTTTCATAAAGCTCCTCTGTCATTTCTGTCGGCACAAAGACATCCTTTTTTCCATGAATAAATAAAATCGGGACTTTTGCCTTTTCGACCTGATCCAGTGCAGAGGCTTCCTTCAAATCATAGCCGGCCCGAATCTGTGTTACCAGACTGGTAGACGGAATAAACGGGAACGCTGGCAGATGGAACATCCGGTCAAGATGATAAGCGAATAGATCATTGGCATCTGTATAAGATGCATCTGCTACAATTGCTTTCACATTAGCAGGAAGCTCTTCTCCACTCGCCATTAAAACAGTGGATCCCCCCATAGAAACGCCGTGAAGTACAATTTCCGCGTCATCACCAACCCTTTCAATAACCTGATCAATCCAGTTGATTAAGTCCAGACGGTCATGCCAGCCAAAACCAATATAATCTCCTTCACTTTCTCCATGCCCGCGCATGTCTGCAGTAAAAACATTATATCCCAGGTCCTCATAATAATGCTGACCAAATAAAGACATATCCTTTCCGCGCCCTAAGTAGCCATGAGCGAAAATAACTACTTTCTTCGTCGGCTGTTTTGCCTCCAGGTAGTATCCCTGCAAGTCAAGTCCGTCAAAGGAAGTCTGATGCCATGTTTCAAATGGCTGTTCATCCGACCAGTCACGCCAATCTCCCTCCAGTAATATATCCAAAGTCTCTGCCTCAACCTCTAAATCAGTATTTCCGTTCAAAAAATCCTTTACATTACGCTCAACGGCGAGATTATAAAAGAAAACGGCAGCTGCAAAATTTATAATAAGGAATATGACAACTATCCCTGAAATAATCCAAATCCATTTTTTCTTTTTCTTCACACCATGACCCTCTTTTCTATCTGTCTATCTTTCTATTTCATTATACAAGAAATTCACTTATGTATATAATCCAAGTTATGGGAGATATTATGACATTTTTATAGAATAGATAGGCATTTCTTAAGTCATTCATCTCTTAAATTCTCCTGATTTTTCATACCCTTAGATACATAAAAACGTAGAAGAACCTGTATGAATACAAATTCTTCTACGTTTTATCGACTTACTTAATTAAATATGACGTTTTTCCATTAAATGAATGCCGATTCCGGTAAATAAAACAGCCATCAATGTCAATATACTGATCGGCTGCAGAAGCTCCGTAAAAGAGTATCCATATACTGCCGCTCCTTGGATAATATCCAATCCATATTTAATTGGATTCAGCTTGGCTAAAAACAGTAAAACAGGATTACTGACAATTTCCAGCGGCCAAAATGCCCCGCCAATCATCGCTAAACTTACTGTAATAATGCTGATTGCTGCATTAAATTGCTCCACATTTTTAACAAGCGCTGTAATTAAAATTGACATAGCAACAATTGCTAAAGCATATGGAATTAACATCAGTAAGATTTCAATCATCTGATCATTGAAGGTAATCCCTCGCCAGAAATAGAAGACACTGAAAATAATTAAAATTTGCAGATATCCCTCGATAAAGCTGTATAGCAGATTAGCAATATACATTTCTGATTTTTTTACCGGCGATAAAATTATTCGGTCCCAGACACCCATCCGCTTCTCTGTCAAAATTTTCACTACTCCATATGCAATGGTATAAATTGCGAAAAATAATGCAAAGCCGCCGATACGATGAACATTATCATCGTATTTCCACGACTCTTCCCCTGAAAAGCTGTTTACAGCCAAATCGAATGTTCCATCAGATAATGTTTCTTTGTAGGCTGAAACAGCTTGATCTGCCTCCATCCCCGCTGCATCAGCTGTATCTCCGATTAACGTTTCCTGAATATCTGTTGTATATACCTCCTGAACCGTTTGTTGAATCAGACCAGCATTCGGTGATTCTACACCTACTAAAATATCAAACCGATTTTTAGATAAAATGACACCCGTATCTGCTTCGCCTTCCCTGAGCTCTTCTTCTAACGTTTCTTTATCTACTGGATAAAATTGAAAAGCCTCCTGTTGTTCAAGAAAACTCTGATAGCCGTCAGCTCCTTCTTCTACATATACCGGTACCGGAAGACCTCCTCCCCCGCCACCAACGTTCATAGATGAAATCACCCAGGCAAATACAATAGACATTCCTGTAAAAAGGAGGAAAGTAAATGGATTACGAATAAATTCACGTACCCGCGCTAAGAGTATCCCTTTCATCGTGTTGACCCCCTTTTTGGAAAGCTCATTGCAGCCACAATAATCGTTACAACACCAAAGCTGATCATATAGATAAGATAATTGGCAACATCCTCCAAGCCGCTCCCACGGAGTATTTGGATATAAGCACTCAATCCAGATCCGTTCGGCGTCAAATTACCTAAGCGCGCTATGGTTTCCGATAATTCTCCAATTGGGAAAAAGCTTCCTCCGATAAATGCTAAGATAGAGGTTACTACTCCTGAAAAAAATCCGATGATCGCATCTGATTTAAAACGGTAGCTGATAGCCGTCAATAAAACAGTAATTCCCCCTACAGCAATAGCATAAGAGATGGTAGTAATCAAAAATGTCAGAATGTCATTGAAACTAACCTGGAATACAAAATACGAAAAACAAAAGAGAAATAATAATTGAATAAAGGCAATAATCGTACCCGAAATTAAAATACTAAGGAAATACAGCCACCTTGACATATCGCCGACAATAATACGATCAAATACCTGATCCTGTCTTTCTCTGGTTGCAAAGAATCCAATTGTGGAAGCAACATATAATCCGGTAAAGACAGCCATTGCTATGGTATAATAATCGCGCGAAGAAATCGGCTCCATTTGATCAATTTGTGTTTGCTCCCCGACACTTGCTGCCGCCTGCATTTCTTCCATGTCTACATCAAGACCATTCTGCTGAAGGAAGGTCTGTGTTGTCAGATTCTCATCAAATTGTTCTAAAATTTGCGATAAGACAGATGAATAAATGCCATCCTCCTGATTGACATGCAACGTTATTTCAGGTCTTTCACCGCCTTGTTCAGAGATACTCTGCAACATATCATAGGTGAAGTTTTCCGGAACCTCGATTAGACCTGAATAGGAATCATCTGCAAGCACATCTGCTTTTTCATCTTTATGAATAACATTTAATTCGATCATTTCCTGCAAATCTTCCCCTTGAAAAATATCCTCTCTAAGCATCGTAATCATTTGCATATCTTCACTGTTACCAAAAGTCTCTGCCGGTACACCAAGCGCATCCATTTCATTAATAAATCGCTCTATCTGTTTCGATTCATCCTCATGCTCCAGCCAGGCTACTTTTAATTCAAGTTTTGGACTGCCACTTTCCATAAAGCCAGCCAATGCAATACTTAAAATAAGAATGAGTATAATCGGTAATCCCAAAAGTAAAAAAATTTGGACTGGATTACGCCATAGCAGGAGCAATTGTTTTTTAATTAATTGAAATAACATAGAAACCCCTCCTTTAATCGCGTAATGCTCTTCCAGTTAAGTGCAGGAACACATCTTCTAATGTCGGGGACTTTACATGCAGTGAGCGTAAAGCAATCCCGTATTCTTCCGTCATGGAAATAATTTCGGAAAACAGATTGACTTCCTTTGGTGTAATTAATGTAATCTCATCTTCCTCAACATGAACCTTCGTAATGGATTCATGTCCCTTTAACTGTGCAATAAACATACTGTTCCAACGATCAGCCTGAATGGAAATTGTATTTTCTGAGGAAAGAATCTGCTTAATTTCCTCTTTGGTACCAGAAGCAATTAAATTCCCCTGGTCCATAATGTAAATACGATCACACAGATAATCGACTTCTTCCATGTAATGACTTGTATAGACGACCGTCATTTGGTGCTCCTTGTTCAAACGCTTTACCGTCTCTAAAATATAGCTTCTTGATTGCGGATCAATTCCCACAGTCGGTTCATCCATAATCAGGATTTGGGGATTATGAAGCATCGCAACTCCAATGTTCAAGCGTCTTTTCATTCCACCTGAAAAAGAACCCACAAGTGCTTTTCTTTTCTCTGTTAAACCAATCAGCTCTAAAATTTCATTGACACGCTGTTTTAATTTTGATCCTTTCAATCGATAGATTCTTCCAAAGAAAAGCAGATTTTCCTCCGCTGACAGCTGCGGGTATAGCGCAATTTCCTGGGGAACAACCCCGATGGCTTTCCGTAACGGAGCAGGCTTTTGGATAACAGACTCTTTTAAAAAACGCACGTCTCCCTGTGTTGGTTCAATTAACGTAGAAAGTATAGAGATCGCCGTTGACTTTCCAGCTCCATTCGGCCCGAGCAACCCAACAATCTCCCCTTGTTCGATAAACATATTTAATGACTTTACTGCTTCTATTTTTTTAAAACGCTTTGAAATATCAACTAATTCCAGCACGATATTCCCTCCTCACGAGAATCTACTTATATTTTATAGTCTTTTGAAACAAAGAAACACTACCTCTCGTCACTAATCACTCTGAAAAAAAGTGACTCCAGTCATTTTTTTGAGATAATAGAATAGAAAAACAGCAGAGCTGAAAAATCAGTTCTGCTGTTTTAAAGTTTATAATGCTTTTTCATTCTTAAATTGCCGCTGTGACCAAACCAAAGTAATAACAGATACCAGTGCAATACTGAATAGAAAAATTAAAATCCCCATTTGCTGCTCATAAACCGGGTCGAACGGTAAAAAGCCTATATAAAATTCATCGGGCATCTGCAGGTCAACTGGAATACAGACTTTTAATGATTCCAGAAATACAGCAGGATCATTGTAAGTTTGATAAATACCTGTACTTGCTAATAATCCATAAAAACAATATGGCAGAAAAGCAGAAATTTGTATCGCCATTGCATACCATCTGACACGATTATCCAGCCAATAATAGAAAAATGCAGACCAGAAATTTAAAGCTGCTATAAATAAACCCAGCATAAAGAAATGATTCCAATATAACTCCATACGGGCAATGTCAAACATAAATGGCATATGATAGCTGTAAAAAAAGACAGTCAGTATTATAATAGCTGCTGCCGGTTTTCTGAGATAATCAAGCATTCTCTGCATCCAGCTTATTTTTTGGCTGATCCACGATTTCGGTCTCCAGCCAATAACCAGCAGCGGTGCTGCCACAAACAGCAAGCCGACAATTTGATACATATGCGCCTGCAGTGTCAGTCTGCCAATAATATTCAGCGGACTTCCTGCAGCTAAAAATAGAACAGTCATACCCAATAGGAAAGAGATTGTATGTATCGCCTTGACTTTCCCCTTGGAAGGAATCATAAAAAAGTAACAAATAATAATAAATGCACAAAATAAGAAGATTCCGCCGTTCCACAGTGTAGAAAAATGAAATTCATCTAAAAATATTTCAATCATAAATCCTTCACCAAACTTCAATTAAGATTACTTCAACCTTGAACTACTCGTTATTAAAATCTCAAAGTGTTTCAAATTTCCGATGACAATATAAGTCAACTTCATTCTCATCAGAGCTTAAGACCGGGACGAACCGCCGCAAAACAATCATTGGCAAAACACCCGGCCATCTTGTTCGCTAATACAGATGGATGAGGCGAAACCCGCTGTACCCTCAACACTGATGTTCCTTGTTTCATTATAAAATATGCAACACCTGACATCCGTAGAAAAACGTACAATTTCTTGACATTCTCTTTCAGGAAATGTCATGCGTTACTGCATAAATAGCAAGCTGTGTCCGATCTCTCTGACCTGTCTTTTGAAGAATAACAGAAATATGATTTTTAACAGTTCCTATGGATAGATACAGTTCCGCAGCGATTTCTTTATTCGTTTTTCCCTGTCCAATCCGTTTCGTAATCGCCCGCTCTCTTTCCGTAAGATCAACATGCGGGGCGGCAGCTGCTTTTTTAGATTGCTTCAATAATCTCGGCATTACTTTTGCTGTTACTTCGTCATGCAGCACTACGCCGCCCTTCATCACACTGTAAACAGCTTCAATAAGCTTTTTTCCGTCAGAGGTTTTCAATAAGAAACCGCTCGCTCCTTCGTTAAGCGCTTCCAGTGCATATTCATCATCGTTAAAGGTGGTTAAGATTAAAATAGCTGTTTCTGGCCACTGATCTTTTATTTTTCTCGTTGCTTCAATTCCATTCATATCCGGCATACGGATATCCATAAAAATAACGTCAACTCGATGAGCTGCCATCTTCTCTATAGCCTCTAATCCATTACTTGCTTCACAGCTCACACGGATTTCGTTATCCTGTTCGAGAATCATTCGCAATCCTTGCCGTACAATCTCCTGATCTTCTACAAGCATAACGTGAAACATCCATTATCATCTCCTATTACTGTATGTTATCCGGGAATCCTGCCTGATAAAACAAATTTATCCGGCAATTGAATGATCTCTAATTTACCATCTTGTTCTTCAATACGGCTCCGCATATTTGTCAGACCAAATCCCGGTTCAAAAGCCTTCACCTCATAAATTGCATTCGTTATTTCAAATTGAATTGCTCCATCTGCAGATTTGCTTAATGTCACATGGACTTCACGACTGTTTGCGTGACGCATGGCATTGGTAATCCCCTCTTGAATAACTCTGTAAAGAAGTACACTTTTGACATTCGATATTGGCACAGATAATACACCATTTTTCATTGTGAAATGTACATTCAAATGACTTTCACTTTCTAATTTTCGAATTAGATAGACTACGGTTGCTATTCCTTCCGTTTCTTCCTCTTTTAATGCTTTTACAGCGTCTCTTGTTTCCTGTAAGCTTCTATTCGCTAACCCCTTCATTTGTCCTAATTCTAAATCTGGGTACTTAATAGACAGCATCTCTATTTGCATGATTAATGCGGTTAAATGATGTCCGACAGAATCATGCATATCTCTGGCAATACGTGTTCTTTCTTCTATCTTAGCATTTTCTTCAGCTGTAAGATGAAGCCGCTTCAATTGCCGATAGGAATCACTTAACTTATCATATAAATTTTTATAATATTGATCTTTGCTCCATTGTTTATGCAGGAGAAAGCTTAACGCAAAAACAAAAACACTTCCCAGAAACAGTGCATAGGAGATGGATGGAATAAATGAAAATAACAGACAGGTAATAACGGCCCCCGATAAAAGGATATAGTATGCATTTGTATGTAGCTGTCTGGCGGCTAATAACAAAAGTAACCATACTAAACCAGTAGAAAATAAAACATTTTCAGAGAAAAAGAATCCAGCACATAATATAATAATAATATTTCCGAGTAATAGATACAGCCGTTTTGTACGGAATGACAGCAGGAAAAACGAAGCCAGGCTCAGCGCAAATAAAAAGAAATGATAAGGGATGAACTTACTGCTGAATAGGAGTAAACCAATCCATAATATTGAAAAAAGCACAAATTGCAGCCAGAATAGTTTCATTATATCTCCTCTTCGTAAGACTTTATAACATCTAAGTAATTTGTAATGACACTCCAGGATTCTATTTTTTCTTCGAACGTTTTATTATACTTCCCTGGAACAGGACTTGTGGAAGGGAGCTTGATAACATCGATTTCCTGCTGCAATAGTGGAGAGATAAACTTCTTATACATTTGATAGGCCTTCGTTCCATTGCAGGCAATAAGCTGTATGGTTGGATATTCTTCTAAAAGACCCGCAATATCATTAGGCTCTTCTTCTTCAATATGTATATCCAGGCTTCCCTGCCGGTAACAATACCCAATTGTATCCCATAATGCTATGTGATTTTTCTTAATCAAGTGTATTTTTTCAGCATAAGTTTCAGCTGGCTTATCCTCTAAAATACGATACATTATTGGCCAGAAATGGTTTCTGGGATTTCCGTAGTACTCCTGCTCCTCCAGCGATTTTATGCTTGGCATGGAACCGACAATAAGAACTCTCGGCTTATTGCCGATAACAGGCGCAAACGATTGAAGCTTAGCCATAATGACCCTCCTCACTAATCTTTGACTACAAAAGAATAAACCTGGAATTTTGCAGAACTGCTTCTACAGCTCTACACTTTTAATAAACTTAGCCGGGTTTCCACCATAAATAACATTTGCAGGTACATCCTTTGTCACGACTGAACCAGAGGCAATTATTGTGTTATCTCCAATTGTTACACCGGGATTAATTATTGCTCCGCCGCCGACCCACACATTATTGCCTATAGTCACTGCTTTTCCAAATTCTATTCCAGAATTGCGTTCCTCAGGGTGAATTGGATGAGTGGCTGTATAAATATGTACCCCTGGTGCAAGCATACAATTATCACCAATACGAATCGGACAGATATCTAACATGACACAATTAAAATTTGCGTAAAAATTCTCTCCAACATGAATATTATAGCCATAATCACAGTGAAAATCAGGCTCAATAAAAAGGGATTCTCCTGTTGATCCAAATATTTCTTTCAGACAGCTTGTGCGTCTGACAGTGTCATCCTCTGTGAGCGCATTATAATAACGCATCATTTTCCGGACATGAAGCCGATCTTTTACAAGTTCGCTGTCTGCCGGATCATATAATTCTCCTGCTTTCATTTTCTCTTTTTCTATTGACATTATATCTCCTCTTTCATCTTATTCTTATTTTGTCTCTGCTCGCGATTTTTCCACCAGCGAATTATCCTTTTTATTTTATCGGAAATAAATGTATATAGTTTTTTTAATTCAGGACCAAAGAATATCCAAAAAAGGATATACAGATATCCTAATAAAAGAAAAACACCAATACCGCTTCTTCCTCTGGCCTGCTGCCATATATAAGCTATTTCATTCATACCTTCTGGTCGATTAATACTATATAAAAAGCTCACAAGCGGCAATAAAAGAGATAAAATAATAGCTAAAACCGCTAACACTTCATAACGCCTTCTCACCCATTGAATGATACCAATCAGCAATGCTGTTAATATTATAAGTCCATAGATAAATAGTGTACCATTTGACAAATCAGTCATTCCTGCACTTCCTCCTTCATTAGTTTACATAAAAAAGATATACTTTGATTTTAGCTCAGGTTGCTCTCAAATGCTAGCAATCAAATGAACTACCTGCTTATCCTCCTTAAAAATTTTAAAGCTGCAGTTTATTAGGTGCTCCTTTTCAACCTTCCGTATCTATTTCTCACCATTTACTTTTCTAATCAATCCGATTATTTCCCGTTAATAATGCATATTGATACAAGTCCCATTCATAACAATATAAAGTAGATCATTTTTTACAAGGAGGAAATAATGACCGATAATAATCAAAATCCTCAACAAAAAAGACGCATACCTGTGCGAAAAACAGCAGTATCAACAGGAAACAAGCAGCCTGTTCGTCAACCTAAGCAGCCGGATAATCCTGAATTATTATATTCACAGACGGTTGGTAAGGAAGGCCCGGTACTTGAGCAAGATAGTATTTTGCATGAATCGCTGGAAACACTTGTTCACTCGAAGATTGTGGAGCGGCCTTTACATGTGAAAGGGACAGGGGCTTTCGGTTATTTCGAAACATTGAATAGTATGAGCGAATATACCAAGCTTCCCTTTCTGCAGCAGGCTGGTACAACCGTTCCTGTCGCAGTCCGTTTTTCGCTCGGAGCGAGCAATAAAGGCACCCCAGACACGTTACGAAACGTTCGTGGATTTTCAACGAAATTCTATACAGACGATGGAATCTTTGACCTTATTTGCAACCATATCCCTATCTTTTCGTTACGCGATCCTAGACGTTTTGCAGAAAGCGTGGAAGTAATGTCGCCCTCACCAAAGAACAATTTAATGGATCCGAACCGGGTTTGGGAATTTGTCGCCACCACTCCAGAGTCCATTAATTTTTTCGTCCAGCTTTATTCTGATCATGGTACAATCAAAAGTCTGCGGCGGATTCCTGGCCACAGTGTCAGTACGTACGTATGGCGAAATGCACAGGGAAAGCGCCACTACATTAAATACCTCTGGGTTCCATTTGATGGTGTGGAATATATTACAAATGAAGAGGCAGAGAAGCTTGCAGCGATGAATCCGGACTATGCCGCTGAAGATCTCTTCCAGACAATTGCCGGAGGAGAATCCGTAGAATACGGTTTGTACGTTCAAATTTTAGACCCCGAGGATGCAGAAAAACTGCCATTTGATCCGCTTGATGATACAAAAGTGTGGGATGAGGAATTATTACCTTTCCACCCTGTCGGCAAGATGGTACTCAACCGCAATCCTGACAATTACATGGAACAAGTAGAAAAGATTGCCTTTTCACCTTCAAATTTATTAGATGGAGCGGAGTTGTCATTTGATAAGATATTACAAGGGCGGTCGAATATATATTGGGATTCCCAACGTTATCGGATTGGACCGCAATTCCGTAAAGTGCCAATAAATGATCAGAAGCATTGGCAGCCAGATGATTTGCAGACAAGTGGAGAAGGAGAATTTGTAGAAGGGAGACTCGTGCGTTCAGATATACCAAAAGCAAAACAGGATGATTTTTCTCAAGCTGGAGAGTTCTATCAATCGTTATCGCCAACAGGAAAATCTCATCTTGTCTCGAACCTTGTCGCCGCACTGACAGGAGTACGCAGAGACTTACAAACGAAGGTGATTGAATATCTATCTCTTGCTTCCCCTGAGCTGGGTAAACGTGTATCGGAAGGATTACGCCAGTAAATTAAAAAACTACTGATTCATTGAAGAAATCAGTAGTTTTTCTTATCGTTTGTACTTTTTTATTATACTTCTTTTGCCAGTTCTCCAGTTTCCGTTTTACGTCGTGGAGTCCTGTTAAATATAATATTTAAAACAATTGCTGTAACACTTCCCGCTACAATACCGTTACTCGTTAAAATTTGTAACGAAGATGGCAGTATATCAAACAATTCCGGTACAACTGTAACACCGAGTCCCATGCCAACTGAACATGCAATAATCATCGAATTTTCCGTCGACTCTGAAATGACTGCACCAAGCATTTTAATCCCCTGTGCTACGACCATCCCAAACATTGCCAGCATCGCTCCGCCTAATACCGAAGTCGGAATAATTGTTGTAACAGCAGCAATTTTAGGGATGAATCCTAATACAACCAGCATAGAACCAGTGATAACAATAACACTGCGTTTTTTTACACCGGTCATCTGCATAAGACCAACGTTTTGAGAAAAAGCAGTATATTGAAATGCATTGAATATTCCTCCGAGTAAAATTGCTAAGCCCTCTGCACGATATCCTTTGGATAAATCTTTTTCTGTTAATTTTTTCTTCGTAATATCACCCAAGGCAAAATAAACACCTGTTGATTCTACGAGAGATACCATTGCTACTAAAATCATTGTAATAATCGCTGACCATTCAAATGTCGGTGTTCCAAAGTAGAAAGGGTGCACCATATGGAAATAAGAAGCTTCTGCAACGGCTGAAAAATCAACTCTTCCCATAAACCCGGCAGCAATCGTTCCAGCACCTAAACCAATTAATATAGAGATAGATTTCACAAATCCAGTTGTAAATCGATACATTAAAATGATAAATAATAATGTTCCAAATCCAAGTGCGATATTAGCAAATGAACCAAAATCCGCTGCTCCTTCTCCGCCGCCTAAATTATTAATTGCTACAGGAATCAGAGTAATTCCAATAATCGTTACAACAGATCCCGTCACTACCGGCGGGAAGAAGCGGACAAGCTTACCAAAGAATCCGCTTATTAAGAATACAAATAATCCAGATACAATAATTGCGCCATAGATAGCGGAGATACCGTACTGTCCTCCGATAGCAATCATTGGTGCAACAGCGGTAAAGGTACATCCTAATACAACCGGCAATCCAATACCAATATACTTGCTGTTCATAACCTGAAGAAGCGTGGCTATTCCGCACATTAAAATATCAATAGCTACCAGATACGTTAATTGCTCGGTAGTCAGCCCTAACTCAGCTCCGACAATAAGCGGTACTAAAATCGCTCCGGCATACATCGCTAATAGGTGCTGTAAACCCAATGCTGCCATTTTCATTACTGATGAGCCTCCTCTTTAAAAGCCACTTGCTTATTTTCCAATGACTCGATAATAGCCAATGACTCTACAGTAATTCCTTTTTCGCGAAGAGCTTGTCCGCCTTCCTGAAATCCTTTTTCTAT
Organism: Oceanobacillus sp. FSL W8-0428; assembly: GCF_038004405.1. Taxonomy (NCBI): domain Bacteria; kingdom Bacillati; phylum Bacillota; class Bacilli; order Caryophanales; family Bacillaceae; genus Oceanobacillus; species Oceanobacillus sp. FSL W8-0428. The sequence goes on along the minus strand of NZ_JBBORB010000001.1, from coordinate 3,422,006 downwards.
AACAATTCCGATACCGGCAACAGTTGCTTTTGCCTGCTCAGCAATATCCAATAATCCAAGAGCTGCCTGTCCATTGGCTAAGAAATCATCAATAACCAGCAGGTTATCGCCTTCTTTAATAAAGTCATGAGAAACAGAAACCTTGCTCGTTGTCTGCTTTGTAAAGGAATAAACCTCTGCGGTCAGAAGATTATCTGTTAAAGTCAATGATTGCCGTTTTCTTGCAAAAATCACAGGAACCCCCAGCTCCAGGCCTGCCATTGTCGCAGGAGCAATTCCTGATGATTCTAACGTAAGAATTTTTGTTATTTTTTTATCCCGGAATCGATTCGCGAATTCCTTCCCAATTTCTTGCATTAATACAGGGTCTATCTGATGGTTTAAAAAAGCATCCACTTTTAATACCGCATCTGATAAGACTTTTCCTTCTGCTATAATTTTTTCCTTCAGTAATTCCATGAATGATTCCTCCTAAAATGTAAAAAAGCCCAAAAATCTACTAATGGGAAAAGTAGATTTTCGAGCGTCTTGTCGAATGATCAAGAAAGCAAGTATTGTCTAGTGACAAAACACAAGCTTTTTTATACTTTTCCATAGTCGGTCTATTTACGGTAAACCGGTAGAAACTTGCAGGCCTTATCCCCGCGATTATATGAAAAATATTCGTTTTGGGTTGAATTAAAAATTAAAGAATGCTTTTAGTATAGCACGTACATTCACAAAAACAAGGATTAGGAAAAAATTAAAATCTTTCAAATAATTTCGATAAAATTTTTTAGTTCTTTATTTTATTTTTCCATTCCAGAAATTCAATCCTGTTACCAAATGGATCATTTATATAGAATCTTTTAGCATTGGGAAGTTTATTATCCCATTTTGTCGAAATACCTGCACCTTCTAAATATGTTTGCAATGCATTGATTCCTGATACCTCAAATGCCGGGTGTGCTTTTTTCAAAGGAGTAAACGGCTCCTCAATTCCTATATGGAGGGCTATTTCACCATTCCTGAACCAGACACCCCCATTCGGTTTTAACGTCTCCGGTTTTTCTTCTTCCTTAAAGCCTAAGATATCTCTGTAAAACCTGATTGCTGTCTCTTCAGAATCTTTTGGTGCAGATAGCTGAACATGGTCTATTCTTTCTAATTGAAATGTCATATTACTTCTCCTCCCTGAAACAGTATTCATATAATAAGCATAGCAGGGATCAGGAAGAAGGAAAAATCGTATTTTATTATCTGTTTCAATTTGTTTTAGTTATAACTGAAACAGCAACTAAAAAGAGACCTATATAAATTAAATTAAAATTTAATCATTTTTATTATGATTAACTCAACTTTCGCACCTGAGAATAAACATCTATACCTTAACTATTCCATGATCATTATTCCGCTTGTATTTTGTTAAATCATCCTTCTATGAAAATGGAAATTGTGCATAGCTCCTGCAACCAACCACTACGCTTTCCATGGGGACGGCTTCAGCTCGCCCTGTTCCCATAGGAGTCTACGTGGTTGGTCTGCGCTCAGTTAGGCTTCTACAGCGAATGAAAGGAATCATATCCAGATGGGATTGGATGAAATAATCGCTTTTTGTTTGATGAAAAGACCATTTTAGTGTTTCAAATGGTTGATTTGGCAATTTAAATGATGATACAGCATGAATAGTAAATATCGGGAATAGCTTTTATGAACAGAAAGTAATCGTGACGGGACATTTTTATATGCACCACGAAAAATATGTTCTTTACTGATCTAATTTCTATTGGCTCCGTTGTATTAAACAGTATAGAACCCCCTTCTAGCGAAGACGGACCGTTTTGACTCCTGAGGGAATAGTATCATCTGAAGATCCACTTTTGCCAAGTGCTCTTCTTGGCAAAAGTTAGCTGAAGAGCATGCCCCTAGGAAAGCAAAACGGTCCGCCGCAGCGGTGCCTTATACGTTACCTTCTTTCTAGATAGAGTTTATGTTTTGTCAAGAGATAGATGAAGGAACAATCAGCACCTATCACTATGATAAGCAAGTTATTTTTAGGTGCGAAAGTTGAGTTTCTTATAAATAAAAGTCTCCCGGTATCAGGAGACTTTTCACTGCATTATATACTGGTATAGCCGCCATCAACCAGCAAGCTTGAGCCTGTAATAAAGGAAGCCTCATCACTTGCTAAGAATAAAACAGCATTTGCCACTTCCTCTGGTTTTCCAAGCCGGCCAATCGGGTGGAGATTTATCAGCTCCTGTTTTGCTTCATCCGGAGCATTCTTTAGTAACGGTGTATCAATATAGCCCGGGTTTACATTATTAACACGTATTCCTTTAGCTGCATATTCCGCTGTCGCTGTTTGCGTTAACAGCTTTACACCGCCCTTTGCAGCTGCATAGGCACTTACACCTGCTTTGCCGACAAAACCGTGAATGGAGTCATTATTTACAATTGCTCCGCCACTTTTCTGTTTTAGCATTTGTTCAATTGCATATTTGTTCGTTAAAAATACACCTGTTAAATTCACATCAATCACTTTTTGCCAGGCTTCCAGGGATAATTCATGCAGAATTGTACTATTTCCGATTCCGGCATTTGCAAATACTACATCTAACCGCCCATATTTAGAGACTGTTTCATGCACTAATTTTTTGACGTCCTCTTCGTTTGTCACATCAGTTCTGATAAAGGTAGTTTCAAATCCTTTTTGATTTAGTTTTTCTGACAGATTTTCCCCATTCTCTGACATATCAGAGAGAACTACCCTGGCCCCCTGTTCAGCAAATTTTACAGCAGTCGCCTCTCCAATACCGCTTGCAGCTCCAGTTACAATCACTATTTTTTCATCAAATCGGTTTGCCATTTCCATTACTTCCCTTCTGTTCTTCAGCTAAAATTCATTATGCAGTATTCTTCCCAACTTAGAAAAAGAATACTCATTAACATGCTTCAAACATTAAAATCCCGATAGCGGTTAACGCTATCGGGATTGAGATTAAATTATGTATACAGGCCACATTTGCCGTACCATGCAATAAAAAGTTTTAAACCACCACTTCGCAAAGTGGGTGTCCGCAGAAACCTTCCTGTCTTCCATTCCTTTATGACGGCTCGACATTTCAATTTCGATGTAAAACTCCCTATTCCAACATTAGAGGTTAAAACTTTTATTGATACGAACAATGTAGCTTGTAGTTAATATAATACGCCTTTTTTCTGAAATACGCAATGATAAGGATAGCCTAATTTTTTCTTGTTAAAAAATTAAGAAGCACTATTCCCATTCTCTCATTTCCAGATAAATTAACCGGAAATAATATTGACGTGATATTTTCTTATATAGATTGCCCTGGAGCCCCTTATCAGGATAAAAACAGCTTTGTTGATTCACGGCCTGACTTTCTTTTAGCGCCTGTCTTCGGATAACCGCGGCGTGCATTTGCTTTTGACGAGAGCCATCTTTCCAAAAAGTGTTCGGCATCTCCATCCTGCTGGGCTTCCAATGCCTTCATCAAAATGGATGCAGAAGCCTTCGCATCTTCCAATGCATGGTGGTGAATCAATGGAATATCATGATATGCAGCGACGGTATGCAAACGGTGATTTTCCAGATGTGGCCACACACGCTGCGAAATTTTCACAGTACATAATGAAGCGTAAGCCGGATGTGCCAAATCATATTTTAATAAAGATTGACGCAATACGCTCATATCAAAGCTGGCATTATGTGCGACAATAATATGTCCATCCAGCTTTTCATGCAAGGTCGGCCATAGTTCTTTAAAGCTTGGAGAATCCTCCACATCATCTTTCTTAATTCCATGAATACGAATATTCATACTGCGAAAATCACTTAACGGATTTATCAGCGAATAATATTCATCGAAGATTTCATTCTCATCAAAACGGACAACTCCTATGGAACAGGCGCTGTTTCTTTTTTCATTTGCTGTTTCAAAATCTATTGCTGCAAACTTCATCGGTTATCAGCTCCTAATCACTTATAAATGCTTTTGCAGGAAGGCCATAGTAACTCTTCCCTTTTTTTGTTTTCACTTTAATTTTTGATTGTTTTTCTAAATAGATTAGCCGGGTCAGGGTTGCCATAAATTGACTGGCAAAGGCAAGACTTTTCATCGGTCCATATGCTTTTGACGTTAATTTAAAAGCTGTCATTTCCTCATGTTCCATAATCTCTATTAGTTGTTCCATTCTTTTTTCATGGCGATTTGAAATATCTGTTACTCGCTCATCCAGATGCTTAATCATATCACCATGACCAGGTAACGCCAGGCGTACAGGATATTTCTTCAATACATCCAATGCATAGAAATAATCCTCCATTGGGTTCAGTTCTTCTCCCATCCAAAGCCCAATTACAGGAGACAGATGATTTAATACATGATCACCGATGATCATTATCTCTGTGTCCGGCTGATAGAAGCAATAATGATCAGGAGCATGGCCTGGTGTCCATATTGCCTGGTAAGAACGATTGCCAAGTGTTATCTCATCATTATCGCAAAAAAATCCATCCGGCTCAAATTTATAAATAGAAGATTCGTCCTTTATTTTTAATGGAATCGGCGGTGCTCCATGCTTTTTGATTAACTCTTTTATCCGGCTTTTACGGGCTTTTGTATCTCTGCCCTTACACATTTCTTCATAGCCGCGCTTAGAAACATACACAGGAATTTTATATATTTCCTGAAACCACCGAGCTAAGCCGATATGGTCCTCATGTGTATGCGTCAGTACAAGCTTCTCTATTTTATAGTTTTTGAAAACGCGTTCCCATAATTCTTTTGTTTCTGATGCATAAATTCCTGTATCAATCACGGTATAGCCATAATCGCCTTTAATTAAATAACTATTCACTTCTCCCATTGCCCCTTTAAAGCGGACAACAAGACGGTAAATGTCATCTGTTATTTGCTCCAGCATGTCAACCTCTCTTTTCACAACCTTTTTATATAGTTATTCTACCGTGATTTACTGATTTTGCAAAATGAAAGAGGCTGAATGCTGATAATGATTGGGCATCCAACCTTTCTATCTAGTAAAATCAACTTTCATATATCTCGCTATTATTAATCAAAAAAGAAGGAAGTGAAACCTGTCACTCCCTTCCTATTATCTTATTCACGAATCTGTCCGTTTCCGGAAACAATAAATTTATTAGATGTTAAAGCTTTTAACCCCATCGGACCTCTGGCATGCAGTTTTTGCGTACTGATGCCAATCTCTGCCCCAAAACCAAATTCAAAACCATCCGTAAAACGTGTAGAAGCATTATGATATACCGTTGTGGCATCTACTTTTTGTTTAAAAGCTTCCGCATGGTTTTCGTTCTCTGTAATAATGGCTTCAGAATGTTTTGTACCATAGGTATTAATATGGTCGATAGCCTCATAAACATCCTTCACCGTTTTCACACTAATCTCCAGACCAAGATATTCTGTTTCCCAATCCGCTTCTGTTGCCGGCTGAACAAAAGGAATTTCTTCTACAACCCGTTCATCTCCATGTACAGTGATGCCGTTCTCAATCAGAGATGAAATCAAATCATTTCCATTACTGTCAAACCAATCCGACTGAATAAGCAAGGACTCAATAGAGTTACAAACAGAAGGGCGCTGCAGCTTAGCATTTAAAGTGATTTCTTTTGCCATCTTAAGGTTTGCAGTGTCATCAATAAAGATATGGCAATTTCCAGCTCCAGTTTCAATAACTGGCACACGGGATTCTCTAACAACTGTGTCAATTAGATTTTTTCCTCCGCGCGGAATAAGTACATCAAGATAATCATTTAAACGGAAAAGCTCACTCGCTGTTTCTCTGCTTGTATCTTCAATTAATTGAACTGCGTCGGGAATAACCGCACTGTCTGCCAGCGCTTCATGAATTACTTTAACAATTGCTAAATTGGAATGAATAGCAGAGGAGCTGCCCCGTAAAATGATGGCATTTCCTGTCTTTATTGCAAGCGTTGCGGCATCAACAGTAACATTAGGTCTCGCTTCATATATCATACCCACAACACCAATAGGAACTCGTGTATTGACTATTTTTAAGCCGTTATCCTTCTCAATCGTTTCAAGCACTTCACCAATAGGATCCGTCAAATCGATAATTTGCAGGATAGCATCTGCAATATCGTTAATTCGCTCTTTACTTAACTCGACACGGTCAAGGAGTGATTCGGATAAGCCTTTCTCTTTCCCGGCTTGAATATCCAGATGATTTGCAGCAAGAATCGCTTTCTCATTAGTTCTCAATCCATCAGCAATTTTTAATAATGCATTATTCTTTTCCTCTGTTGTACATATTCCAATTTGATAACTGGCTTTTTTTGCAAGCCTTCCTTTTTCAATAACTTCACTCATGTCAATTCTCCTTTCATTGTCTCAAATGATACCCATTTGTCACGGTGGATAACTTCAATGGTCGGTACCGCGTGAATATAGGTTGATTCGCGCAATTTCATAACAGCTTCTAATTCTTCTGAGGAGCATTTTACCTGCCCTCTTCCTAATAAGGCAGACGTCCCATAAACCTCGACAACATCCCCTTTTGCAAAATAGCCTTCTACTGCTGTAATGCCAGGAGAAAGCAGACTGCTGCCATGATGCATTAAGGCTTTTTCTGCTCCTTCATCTACTACTAACCTGCCATCAAGATGCGAATGCAGTGAAATCCATTGTTTATTTGCCGGTAAATGTGCTTTTCTTTCACTATCAATATAGGTGCCGTCCCCCTCCCCTTTTAACATCTCTGCCAGCTTCTCTTTCCCGTGCCCGCGTCCAATAAATACTGGAATTCCTACGGAAGAAGCCATTTTAGCTGCCATCAGCTTCGATTTCATACCGCCTGTACCAACTTTGGATCCTGTTGCATCCGTCTGCTTAATTAGTTCGGTACTAAGCTTCATTAAATGGTCATATCGTGTTGCATCTGGATGTTTATTTGGATTTTTGTCATATATTCCATTGATGTCCGTTAAAATAATTAAATGATCTGCATGAATTAAACCGCTCACTAAAGCAGAAAGCATATCATTGTCTCCAAACGTCAGTTCATCAACGGCAATCGTATCATTTTCATTAATAATCGGCATTACCCGGCGCTCCAGCAATTCTTCCATCGTTGCATAAGCATTCCTGTATCGCCCCTGATCTGAAAAGTCACTTCTTGTTAGGAGTATTTGAGCAGCGGTAATACCATATTCTTTTAATTTTTCCATGTATGTTTGAATAAGCAGCCCTTGACCAACGGCCGCTGCTGCCTGTTTCCCTTTTTGTGTAACCGGTCTTGAAGAATAGCCTAATTGTTTAAAACCGGCAGCTATTGCTCCAGAGGATACTAATATCACTTCCATATTACTCTTATGAAGCAGTGCCAGCGCATGGACATGATCCTCCAGCTGCTGCATATCAATTTCTCCATTTACATTAGTTAATGAACTGCTGCCTATTTTAACGACAATACGTTTTGCTGCCATTGTTATTCCACCTTTCACTGTCTAAAAACATTCCACAGGAAATGAAAAAACTCCCCCATCCCCAGTAAAAACGAAGGGACGAAAGAGTTTACTTCCGCGGTACCACCACAACTTAAATACAATACTATAAATGCGTGTTCAATAAAACTGGTGACTTTTGAACATCCTTACTAAGAATTGTATTCCACTTATCCCATGATAACGTCTGGGGAACGCTTATGTTTGCATAAGACTGATGAAGGCAGGTTCGGTAAATCAGCAATGAGGAATCTCGCAGCATCGGATAAAAACAAATAACTTATCCTCCGACTCCATCTCTGACATTGTGATGGCTTACTTACTGATCCTTCCATAACGTTCAATGTATTGATATTAATTATTAGCAGAATTTTGCTTCTTGTCAATAGAAAAATACAACTTATTTCTTTGAATACGATAACATTGATTCTAAAATATCAGAAAAGTATACTAAATACAATAATGTCATTTAAATTTATTATAGAGGGAGGGGTTTATACCCCATGTGCTTAATTACCTTTGCTTATCACGCCCATCCAAAATACAAATTAATTTTGCTCAGTAACCGGGATGAATTTTATAATAGGCCAACACTTCCCGCAAGGTTTTGGAAGGACAAGCCTGACATTCTTGGTGGAAGAGATTTGCTGCAGCTTGGGACTTGGCTGGCGGTTTCAAAGCAGGGAAAATTCGCAGCAGTCACAAACTACAGGGACCCTGAACTTCCAGAAGCTAAGACATTTTCCCGCGGTGAACTTCCGGTGGATTTTTTGTTACAGAATATTGACGGGAAAATGTTTTTAGACCAGCTTTCAAAAAATCGTCATAACTATGCTGGATATAACATTCTTTTCGGTGACAAGGACAAATTGTATCACTATAATAATGTGTATAATCAGGGCTCTGAAATAAAAGCAGGTGTTTATGGGTTAAGTAACGATACACTTAATACACCCTGGCCGAAAGTCGAACGTTCAAAAAGTGAGCTGTCGGATTATATACAGTCCCATACAGTAGTACAAACAGAAGATTTATTGCACAGTTTGAAAAACAACACACAGGCTGAGGATATATTTCTGCCCCAGACAGGGATTCGAAAAGATTTAGAAAAAGCATTATCCTCTATCTTTATCGAAACACCTGGCTATGGTACCAGAGCATCTACTATTTTACTGATTGATCACCACAAACATGTAACTTTTATTGAAAAAACGTATGATAAGGAGGATATATTTCAGCAGTATGAATTTTTGATTCAACCTGATTAAATCTTCGTACACAGGGAATGTTAAAAAATATAGGTTAAATAAAAAATTACATAAAGGAGGTTTATCCATGACCTTATTTGAAGATCCGGCATATGCCAGCAGAATGCTGACACTGTTGACATTATCATTTCATATTATTTATGCCACAATCGGTGTCGGTGTTCCCCTGATGATTATGATTGCTCAGTGGATCGGAATTAAAAACAACGATAATCATTATCTGTTGATGGCAAGACGCTGGGCGAAAGGATTTGTTGTTACCGTTGCTGTCGGGGTAGTGACAGGGACCATCATTGGCCTTCAGTTATCCCTGCTTTGGCCAAGCTTTATGGAACTAGCAGGAAATATTATTGCCATGCCATTATTTATGGAAGTATTCGCCTTTTTCTTTGAAGCCATTTTCTTAGGAATTTATTTATATACCTGGGATCGCTTTGATAATCCGAAAAAGCATTTGCTTTTGTTAATTCCGGTAGCTGTCGGCGGCGGAATGTCAGCTTACTTTATTACTGTGGTGAACTCATTTATGAACAGTCCTGCTGGATTTGATATCATTGGCGGAGAGCTTGTCAATGCAAATCCGCTGCTTGCCATGTTTACTGTATCCATGCCGACCAAGGTTGCTCACGTGCTGTCTACAGCCTATATGACCATTGCCTTTATGTTTGCTGCTATCGCGGCATTCCGGCTGCTTCAGAAGAAAAACCAGGAATATCACAAAAAATCCTTGCATATGGCCATGAAGATTGGTTTAATCTTTGCGGTTGCAACAGCTTTAATTGGTGATTTATCCGGTAAATACTTAGCCGCATATCAGCCTGAGAAGCTGGCTGCTGCTGAATGGCATTTTGAAACAACAACTGAAGCGCCACTGGTGATGTGGGGAGTGCTTGGAGAAGATAATGAAGCCAAATATGCTCTGCATGTTCCTTATGCATTAAGTATTCTTGCACATGGGCTGCCTAATTCAGAAGTAATTGGACTGGAGGAGTTTCCGGCTGATGAACGGCCTCCACTTGTTATCCATTATTTCTTTGATACGATGGTAACAATCGGAATGTTTATGATTGCCTTATCCTTGCTTTATTGGTTTGGAATGCGGAGAAAATGGGCTTTCGTTGAAAAAACATGGTATCGCTGGCTGATTGTTGCAGGCGGCCCGCTTTCCTTCTTAGCTATTGAAGCAGGCTGGTGGATGGCTGAAGTCGGCCGTCAGCCTTGGATTCTGAGGGGGCTGATGACGATTGAAGAAGCCGCTACAACAAGTGACTATGTCGGCTGGATGTTTGTGTTATTTGCAGTTCTTTACTTTATTCTCGGGGTCGGCACAGTTGTTGTATTAAGTTACATGTTCCGAAAAAATCCTGTAGAAAAGGATTTGGAGCGCATGCAAGGTGGTGAGTCGTCATGATATTAGAAATTGTCGGTATTTCCGTCCTCTGGTTATTCTTATTCGGTTATATCATTGTTGGATCAATCGATTACGGTGCAGGTTTTTTTAATGCCTATAGTATTGTTACAGGGAGACAGCATATTCTCTCTAAAATCATTCAGCGTTATCTGTCACCAGTATGGGAGGTAACCAATGTATTCTTTGTCTTCTTTTTTGTCGGGATTGTCGGCTTCTTCCCGCAATCTGCTTACTACTTCGGAACCATTTTACTGATTCCGGGAAGCTTAGCATTGATTTTATTAGCAATCCGCGGCTCTTACTATGCATTTGAATCCTATGGAAAGCAGGGGCATAAGGGCTATGCCATTATGTACGGTTTATCCGGTTTACTTATTCCTGCTTCTCTGTCGATTGTTTTGACCATCTCTGAGGGCGGCTTTGTATTTATGGAAGACGGAAATCCAGTTTTAGATTACGGTGCTTTGTTCTATAGCCCATTAACCTGGTCAATTGTTGTTTTGAGCATTGCAGCTGTTCTTTATATATCTGCAGTCTTCTTAACCTGGTACGCAAATGAAACCGGTGATAAAGATGCAACGAATTTAATGAGAAAGTACGCACTAAGCTGGTCTGTTCCTTTGATTATTGCCGCTTCCGGAATCATTGTGGAACTTTATTTTCATAATGAAACTCATTTTGAAAATCTTTTGAGTCTCTGGTGGATGTTCGCTGTTTCCTTTGTTCTGTGGATATTAACCGTTGTTCTAATTTGGAAGCGCCGAAACTACGGAACTGCTTTCTGGCTTCTTACCGGGCAATTTGCTTTTGCATTCTTCGGTTACGGAATTGCTCATTATCCATATCTTTTGTACCCTCATATCAGTATCCATGAAGGGTTTACAAATCCGGCAATGGCAATCTCGCTTATCGTTGTCTTTATCTTAGGTATGGCACTCTTGATTCCATCACTTTATCTATTGTTAAAGCTGTTCCTGTTTGATAAAAACTATATTAAAGGAAAGAAGTGATCAAATGTTAAATCAATTTCTGATTTTCATCGCCCCTTTCATTGTCCTGATTGCAGCAATTGCTTTTGCATTTGTCGCTGCGGCAAAGGATAGATAATTGAAAACTCCGCGATCTATTCTGATTTAGAATGAATCGCGGAGTTTCTATTTAAAATGCTAACTGCTGACTTTCAAGTTCCTTCATCGCCTTAAAATAACCATTTTCTTTTCCCATCAGCTCCGTGTACGTGCCTTGTTCAACAATTTCTCCCTGATTCATGACAATAATCCGGTCCATACTTTCCAGGCCAGTTAAACGATGCCTGATGGTCACAACAGTCTGATATTTTGTTACCTTTTCGATTTCATTCATAATTTGCTGCTCCGTAATCGAATCAAGAGATGACGTCGGCTCGTCCAGCAGCCAAATAGAAGCTTCCCTTAAAAACAAACGGGCAAGGGCAAGACGCTGTTTTTCCCCGCCTGACAGATTTGTTCCCTTTTCCAGCACCTGATCTTCTAAAGAAAAATGAGTCAATTGAACCTTTTCTAAAGCGTCCCGGCATATTTCTGCACTGGCATTTCTATTAGCAAATCGTAAATTTTCATAAATACTCCCATAGAAAAAGTGATTATGCTGAAGCGATACATTCATTTGCTCCCATAAGCTGTCGGGGGCAATGGTATTTATATCCTCACCGTTCACTAAGATATGCCCGGATTTAACTGGTGCAAAGGTAAGCAGTGCTTGCATCAATGTTGATTTCCCAGAACCGCTGGGTCCAACAATAGCAATATTCTTTCCTGGTTTTATTTGCAAGGAGGCATGCTGTACTGCAGGTTTCTTTTCATTTGGATATTGAATAAAAACATCCTTAAAGTCAAAATGAAGCGGGAGATCTGGTTCCAATTCTTGTACTGCCACTTTGGAAGGTTCCTCATTTTCCCAAACTTCAATAAGCCGTTTAGAGGAGGATTTACTTTCCTCTAAATGAGCTGGGAGTACAGCCATGGATGGTGTATCTTCAAATACAGTAATAGCAATCATAAACAGCATGGCTAACAGCGTTCCGGCAAGATTTCCTTCTGCTACATAAAATCCGGCCTGTACTAAAATAATTATCGCGATAAAAAAAGAAAAGAAAATAACAATTGCTTCCCGAATAGCAAGCTGACGATTCTCGCTTGCCTTCATTTCTTCATATTGATTCATCTCATCAAACAACTGCTGCTCTTTTCTTTCAGCTTGTTGAAAGATCGTTAATTCCCGAAAACCATATAGATAGTCTGTAAATTCCGAAGACAGTACACCTCTTTTTTCCCGCATAGACAATGCTGCCTTTTTCTGAATCATATAAAATATTGCCGGAAAAACAATTAGCACCACAATCATACCGGCTGACATTGTAAGTGCCACTCCAGCAGATATATACATCGTAAAGAAAATAGTAGCTATAAAAACAGCTGCTAATACAATAGGTGGATAGAATACACGCAAAAAGAAATGCTGCAAGGACTCGACATCCCCTACAATCCTGGCTAAAATGTCTCCACTTCGGTATTTTTGTAAAAGTCTGCTTGCCAACGGCTCTATTTGATCATAAACCTTTAAGCGGATATTTTTTAAAATGGTAAACGTTCCACGATGGGAAAAATAACGCTCCCCATACCTGCTTATTGCCGATGTAATCCCCAAGAGCTTTACACTTGCTACAAGAATCATCAAAGTATAAATTGGCGGTGCAAAAGCGGCTTGTGAGATTAAATATCCGCTTGCTGCAAACAGGGAGACCGCAGTAATACCTGCTAGAAATCCAAAGAAGACTGAGAAAAGAATATCCTTTTTTTCTTTCAGCATCATTTTCAATACCAGACTGATATCCTTCATGCTTCTCTCCCCCCTTGCTGTGTATTTATCATTTGCTGATACATTTTATTATTTTTATAAAGTTCGTTATGTGTTCCTTCACCAGCTATTTTCCCATGATCCAGGAGAAAAATTTTATCAGCATTCCGGACAGTATGAAGACGATGGGCAACCGTAACCATTGTGGCTTGATTTTTTAAAGAATCCAATGATCTTTGTAAAATATGCTCTGTTTGAATATCTAAGCCTGTTGTCGGTTCATCAAAGAAAAGAATCTGTGGCTTTTTCAAAAGTGTTCTCGCAATCGCAATCCGCTGCTTCTCCCCTCCTGATAAACCTCTGCCTCCTTCTCCAATAATTGTATCTAATCCAAACGGCAAGTCCGATATCCAATCCCATATCCCGGCACGGTCTGCAACCTCCCGAATCTCCTGATCACTTTGCTTTTCCAGAGAGCCGAGCAATATATTTTCCCGTACAGTTCCAGAAAAAACATATGGCTGCTGTGTAAGGTAGCTGATTCTTTGAAACCAATCTGCTTTTTGTACCTTCTCCTGTGGAATACCGTCAATCAGAAATTTTCCATCTTCAGCAGGCAGGAAACCGGCGAGCAAACCGAGTAGTGTGGACTTTCCTGCACCTGTTTTCCCGATAATTGCAACCTGCTCATAAGGTGAAATCGTCATAGAAGCTGGTTCTAACCGAAATCTCCCCTGCTCATAATGGAATGAAGCTTGTTCAAGTATTATTTCTGGAGCTTTATCTGATTTTAATGGTACAGTGCCCCAAGAAACTGGCTTGGTCTCTTCTTTGAGTACATCCTCAACTCGCGATACTGCCCCCATACTTGCACGCCCGGAATGAAACGCAGAGCCCAGCTGCTTCAATTGGCTGAACAGCTCTGGTGCAAGAAGTAATACAAAAAAACCGCTAAAAAAGCTGAGATTTTGGAAGATAATCATCCGAATAGCGATTTCCAGTGCAATTAAGCCGATACTTAGCATGGAAATAAATTCCAGTGATAAGGAATTCGTAAATGCAACCTTTAAAACACCCATGGTTGCATCCCGAAAACTTGTGCTGTCCTGATTAATTTTATTTCTCTGTCCATCGGATTGACCAAATAACTTAACCGTCGGAAGCCCCTGCAACGTATCGAGAAAAGTTCCTGAAAAGGCGGCTAATTGTGATAGCTGTTCCTTTGATTTATCTTTTGTTTTCACACCAATAATCATCATAAATATTGGGATAAATGGCGCTGAAATAAGGATAATCAATCCGCTTGTCCAATTTTGAATAAAAATAACAATCCATACAATCAGAACAATGCCAGCAGATTGAATAAGCTGCGGAAGATATTGACTAAAGTATCCATCTATTTCATCTACTGTATCCATAAACAAGCTTGTCTTCTGTCCGGATTGACCTTTATCCGCATCTGTCATTTGCTGACCGTTAAAATGTTGGAGCAGCTTTTTCCGTATAGAGACCTTCGCAATCTGCGCCATTTTAATGCCGGATCCTTTTATCATATACTGAAAAATAGTCCGTAATAAAAGCATGCCAATCAATATAAAAACTGCCGGAAGAATAGATGGAAAAGCAGCATTATCCAGAAACAGCTTCTGAATAACCGTAACAACCAGATAGCTCTGCCCTACAATAGCTAACGCCATACAAATTGATGCAGCTCCCATCCACATCGTCCTGTTCCGAAAGTCTTTCATAAATTCCTTTAACAACTGACCACCACCTTCAAAGCTGACATCATAAATATGAATACATCTTATATCCCATTATACAACAGCAGGCTTCCTATAGCTCATCACACAGCCAGCTGACTCAAAGCAAATGAACATTCTATGAACATCAGAATTGTAGAGTTTTTTCATAAAACACATATATTAACCTATATACAACTGTCCCATGTTTATTGAGACAAGAAAATGATTTACAGGAGTGTCATACCATGTCTAATTTCTTCCTTAACACACCCGCAAATTTCAATACGAACGAAAAAGGCCTTGGAGACAAATTACTTTATTATGGCGGAGTAGTTACTACATTGGGAAGTATTATGTCCCTCGTCGGCTCAACAATTTTATACAACGAAGATATAGAAGAAACTGCGTTCGAAGAAAACGCACCTGTTACGAACCGGCAACTTGTTGAAATGCAGCAACAGATTGCGCTGCTGCAGCAAAAAATAGATCGGCTGGAGAATCAAGGGCAGTGAATCGCCAAACTCTGTCCTTGATCTGCCTATTTAATATAGTTTTGCTTATTTTTTTATTCCATCTTTTTTTCTCTTCCCATCCTGCAATTCGAAAGCAGCAGACAGTTTTCACATAAAGGCGTCTTCTTACAATATTGTTTTCCATGCTCCACAATTAATGCGTGAAATTCCTGATGCATTTCTAAGTCATGAGGGAATAATTTTTCTACTTCTATTTTAAAAGCATGGTATGTTTTAGGAAGAGGATAGCCGAGTCGCTGAAATAATCTGACCGCATAGTTGTCCGCAATAAACCCGGGTTTCTTAAAAGCATAGAGCATCATTGCATCTGCTGTTTCTTCTCCAATACCATGAACAGCTAATAATTCTTTACGGAGAACAGCCGGATCAACCTTTTGGACTTCTTCTATCTGAAAATCATATTTTTGAAACCATTGCAGCCAAGCTTTAACCTTCTTTGCCTTCATTCGGTAGAAGCCGCTTGGACGTATTTTTTCGGCAAGCTCTGCTTCCTTCATCTGCATTATTTTTCCGGCAGTTATATTTCCCCCTAGATTCCCTAAAGCTAACTCGACATTTTTCCAATTAGTCCGTTGAACTAAAATAGCACTAATCAGCATTTGAAAATCCGAAGCGGCCGGCCACCACCCTTGGGGACCATAGTAATGAAATAATTTACGATACAATTCCGTATAACTTATTTTTTCAATCATCTAAAACTCCTCTATATCTATAATGTGATAGTCTTGTAAAGCTGATTTCTTTTCTAATCAGCCTGAGCGAGATACAATTACAATACATTTACGAAAGAAATGGAGAACAACTATGAAATCTGTTCACACTGATATTATACAATTCCGGGGAAGCCATTATCAATTCGGACTTTTTCAAGCGGATAAACTAAAAAACTCTCCTATACTTGAATCCAGGAAAATATTGCTTAGTAAACGATGGAGAAACTTTCTTGTCGATGAAGAAGAAGTGGAAGCTGTATTCAAAACATTTTCTCCAGCTATTTGGGAAGAGCTGCAAGGATTAAGCGACGGATTAGGTATTCCCTGGAATGACGCTGTTCGGGAATTTGGCGGCTACTATTATGAATACGGCCGCAGTGGCTGTTCTATCAATACAAAGCAGGATTTTCTGGTACGGAATTATGATAACGCCCCTAATTCCTATGAAGGGCGTTATGTATTATACGCACCATCTGATACGGGATATGCCAGTGCAGGCCCTTCCATGCAAATTACCGGACGCACTGATGGGATAAATGAAAAAGGACTGACCATGGGCTATAATTTCGTCAACCGTAAAAAATCTGGTGACGGCTTTGTCTGTAATATGATTGGCAGGCTGATTTTAGAAAACTGTGCCACAGTGGAAGAAGCCGTTCAATTATTACGTGATGTACCTCACCGTAATACCTTCAACTATGTGTTATTAGATACATCCGGAAAATCACTTGTCGTCGAAGTATCTCCCCGCTCTTTCTTTGTCCGGGAAGACAATAGCTGTACCAACCATTTCAATGCATTAACAGAAGAAAACCGGTACCGTTCAGATGAATCAATGGAAAGACTGGAGAGAATAATAACAAAACAGAAGGATGCTCATACACCTTATGAAGCGTTTCGCATGTTAAATGATATCGAACACGGAATCTTTTCTGAAAAATACGGAGCATGGGCAGGAACATTGCATACAGCTCTTTATTTACCGAAAGCACTTTCTGCATGGATTGCATTGGGAGGCAATCGTCAGCCATTTATTTTCTCCTTTAAAAAATGGCTGCAGGGTAATAAATTACATGCAACAAAGATAAAAGGGCTTATCAATGCTACAGATACATTTATTAACACGTAGGAGCCATTTGCTGCAATCATTTCAATGGCTTTACAATTGAGTTAGAAAGGATTATTCTATCTACAAAGGAAAAGTTAATACAAGCAGCCAGCAACCTATGGTTTTTGACACCAACTGGCTATCTATGAGGAGGACAAACAGATGATAATGAAAAAAACATTAACCCTTGCTGGTTCTGATTCTAGCGGTGGAGCAGGAATTGCAGCCGATTTAAAAACCTTTCAGGAGCATAATGTGTATGGTATGACAGCTTTAACGTCCATCGTGACAATGGATCCGCAAGGCTGGAGCCACCATGTCACACCAATCGACGTAGACGTAGTAGAAAAACAGCTTAATACCATTCTTTCTGTCGGCGTAGATGCAATGAAATCCGGAATGCTCGGTTCTGTAGATATCATTAATTTAGGAGCAAGAAAAATTGATGAATACAACATTGAGAAATATGTTCTGGATCCTGTCATGGTATGTAAAGGTGAAGATGAGGTGCTTCAGCCGGAAAATACAGATGCAATGCGAGAAGAATTACTTCCCCGTTCTTTAGTGGTTACTCCTAATCTGTTTGAAGCAGCACAATTAGCGCAGATGGCTCCAATAAAAACCATTAACCAAATGAAAGAAGCGGCTAAAAAAATTCATGCATTAGGTGCAAAAAATGTTGTCGTTAAAGGCGGAAAACAGCTGGAGCATGATAAAGCTGTCGATTTATTCTATGATGGAGCAAACTTTGACCTATTGGAAAGTGAAAAAATTGACACTACTTATAATCATGGAGCAGGCTGTACATTTGCTGCGGCAATCACGGCAAATTTAGCCCATGGAGTAGATGTTCATGATGCTGTTAAAGCAGCTAAAACCTTTGTTGCTGCAGCTATTGCAAACGGCTGGAAATTAAATGAATATGTTGGACCTGTTATGCACGGTGCTTACAACAAAACGGACAGTAAGAAAGTAGAAGTATTCAGCGTATAATAAAAAAGACCTTAGAACAAGCGTTCTAAGGTCTTTTTTATTATCTATCCCGGTCATGGATAAAGAATGTCAATATCAGCGCAATAATAGAAATAATTCCTGTGACAAGGAAGGAAACATTGACACCATGCACCATACCTTCAATACCCTGTTCAGGAATAGATGCCGTAGACATAATTGTGATAGGCAATGCCGTTCCAATTGCTCCTGCAACCTGTCTCAAAGTATTATTTACTGCTGTACCATGAGAAATATATTTTTCTGGCAATGCATTTAATCCTGCTGTTGTTACAGGCATCATCGCCATGGCCACCCCAAGCATTCTTAATGCATGGATTGTTGCAATAAAGGCAAAACTTGTTTCTGGCGTCAATGTACTCAGCATAAATGTGGTCCCGACAATCAGTACCAAACCAATCATTGCTAAATATCTTGCTCCATAACGGTCAAAAAGCCTTCCGGTAATCGGGTTCATTATCCCTTGGATGATGGCTCCTCCCAGCAATGCCAGTCCGGAATGGAAAGCATTGAATCCCAGCATCTGCTGCATATAAAGCGGCAGGATAACAGCAGCTCCGATCATCGTCATAAATGTAACCATACCTAATACTGTAGTAACTGTAAATATTTGATACTTAAATACACGGAATTCAAGTATTGGCGATTTTAAATGCATCTGTCTGATAATAAACCAAGCCAGCATAACTCCGCCAATGACTAAGGAACCAATGACCTGATAACTTATCCAGCCTGCATTTCCAGCAGTACTAAACCCATAGAGAATACCACCGAAACCTAGTGTAGATAATAGAATAGATAACTTATCCAATTCAGGGAAGGTTCGTTTCGTCACATTTTTAAGTAAAAAGTAAGCGATAATTATGTTTAAAATAGCAATTGGCAGTACCATGAAGAATAAAGTCCTCCAAGGGAAATGCTCTACTATATAACCAGACAGCGTCGGTCCAATGGCCGGTGCGAAGGAAATAACTAAACCAAACATCCCCATTGCGCTGCCCCGTTTTTCTTTTGGATAAATCAAAATTAAAATGGTTTGCATCAGCGGCATCATAATTCCGGCGCCTGCTGGCTACATAGTAACACAACCTAAATTAATTAATAACTTCCTTGAAAACATGTTCAATAAATTCTTTCAATCCTAATTTAAATTCTACTTCTATTTTGTCTCTATAAAAAACAACTTCTTTAACAATTTTTGATAAGGCAACCTTTTTTTCTTCATCATCCAATTTTTCAAATTCCTCATTCCAATTGGGAATAAACTTACTTGTAGAATATAAATCATCAAATTCTTTTTTCTCTTTCTTATACTGTTTTTCATCTTCCAATAATTTATATTTTAATTTCGTAACTTCTTCTTCTTTTTCAGCAATCAAATTTCCTAATAAATCAGAAGAAAACTTGCTATCCCCCATCAATGACTTCACAACTTCATCCTTCAAAGATTTTAATTCATTTTCCAGTTTTTTTAAATTTATATTATTTTCTTCATAAGATTTTTTATAACTATTATCTAAATCATATATAGATTTTTTCACTCTGTTAATTAAATTTTCATCTTCAAAACCTTTAATATATCTATGCACATCTTCCAATATCAATTTTTCCATTTTGGTTTTTGCATAGGTACGTTTACACTTGCTATCTTTATTATAATCTTTATGTCTACAACGATAATATGAAGTCATATAACGACGGTCTTTCATTGTTTTATTCTTAACGGTTTTAAACCTTTTATCAGTATATAATTTATTACCACAATAACCGCATCTAGCTATTCCGCTAAATAAAAATTCTCCTTTAGTAAGAATCGTATAATTAACATCTTCATCTTTTGTTCTTCTTTTCGTTTTACGAGATTGCATTAATTCTTGAACATAATCATAATCTTCATCACTAATTATTTGCAATCTATCCTTATGGTCTGTATTAATAATCCACTCACTTTCTGGTTGTTTTACTTTTTTACCTTCTTCATCAGTAGTAGTCTTACCAGATACAACAACACCTTTAACAAGAGGATTGATTAACACTTTATGCACAGCTTCCATAGTCCATTCTTTGCCTTTTCTATTTCTATAACCAAGTTTGTTTATATGTTTAGCAATTCTACTTGATCCATATTGTCTTTTAATTGCTAAAGAGAACATTACTTCAATAACCTCTGCCTCACTATGATTAATGACAAGCATACCTTTTGGTTTCCCATCTTTATTCAAAATATTACTTGATACTACTTTAAAGCCATAAGAAGGTTCACCACCATGATATTCGCCTTTTAAAGCCTGTCTCCTTTGTCCTTCTTTAACACGTATGGATGTTTTTTTAGATTCCCCACTTGCTTGCCAAAATCTAATATAATTAATCAAATCATCACTATGGTCTTTAAACTGCTGTTCGCCTTCTTTTACTGACCAAATTTCAATACCCAATTGACTTAATGTTTTTACTATCAAAGGTGTGTCATATTCTTTTCTTCCTATACGGTCAAATAAAAAAACCAATAATACATCAAATTCCTTATTTTTTGCATCCTCTAAAATTGTTTGAATAACATCCCTATCAGATGACGATTTCAAAAAGCCAGATATGCCTTTTTCCAAATAAGAATTTTCTTCATCATACCACCAATCAGTTTTTGTTTTAAGAAATGCTCTACAAGCACTCCTTTGCATAGGAATATCATCTTCTTTAAGTTGTGATTTTCTCGACACCCTATACAATGTTCTTACTCTTTTTTTCATATATAACCACCTCGTAGAAGTGGCTCTACTTTTATAGTATAATAATCTTTATAAAAAAATAAAACCCTTAGGCATAAACCTAAAGGCTTTATCTAAATGATTCTACATATCTATCTCTAATCAATTCCTTAATATATTCAGAACCATCATTATTATTATCATCACTAAATTTCAAGTAGACCCACATTGTATTTTTTTCGTTAAACCTTCTAATTGTTGTATCATCCACAAATTCATAATCCTTTATTTTCTCTGACATCATGCAGCACTCCTTTTTTTTGTGCATAAAAAAAGAACAGACATTATCTGTCTGCTCTTATCTACTATTATTTATATCTTTTTTAAGATAGTAATTTTCGTTCTAATTTATCAATTCGTCTATCATGTTCCAGCCATTTAGCTATTTGATATTCTTGCTCTTTCTCAATTTCCTCTGATTTTTGTTGTGATGTTTTAAAATCTTCATTTAACTTGCTTACATGCCTATAAGTTATTCCAGTTGTCTTTTCAATATCTGGTATTTTATTTGTTTCTTCTTTTATCGTTTCTAAATCTGATTCAAGTTTATTAAATCGTTCATACACCTTATTAAAACTGTCAGACACTTTCTTTTGAAAGTTAACCGTTTCTTGTTGAAAATTCTCTTGATTTTCTTTTATTTCTTCTAACATTTTCAATACATTTTCTTCGAATTGTGACATCCAATATCACTCCTTAATCATTTAAATTATAACAAAAAATGTTTCATTCATATACATGTGATAAGTCTAAAACATTGTCACTTTTTTCCTCATAATCTGGAGTATCATTTAGCAAATTTGTTTCTTCCGATTTTAATATAGGATTAAAGGCAGAAGAACTATCGTCATAATATTCACTATCAATCAATTCTCCTTCTTCATACTTATAATACTTTTCAAAACCAGAACTAAATGCTTGATTCTCAATATCAGCATTTACTTTAATGTAAATATATTTGTTTTTCCAAATTTTGACATCCGTTGCGTTTTGTAAATCTTCAATAGTTAAATTTTCATGATTTGTATCAGTAAATTCCCTCATATCTTCTGATTCCTTTTCAAACTCTTTCAACGCTAAATCTATCAAAACTTCATTTTCCGCTGTATCATCATAATCTATTTCATCTTCTTCATCTTTGCCTATCTTATCATCTATTTCTTTCATTTCCGAAAGAACTCCCATTACTTCTTCATTATCATCATTACCACCAATACTACATGCACCAAGTAACATAATAAACAATATTAAACTTATCACCTTCAAACTTTTTAAAATAATAATCACCCCACCGATAAATTTATATTACTATAAGGGTAACACAAAATTAATATTGAAAGAAATTAAAATCGACAATTTGCCAGCCATTTTCTGTATTTTCCAAGTCCATTTCTATTAATGACTGCACAGTGCTATCGCCACCATATACATTTAAAACATTGTCAAATACACCTAAAACTTTTTGCTTTCCATCCACTGCATCACCTAAATAAATATTTAAATTACTTACAGATGATGTTATATCAGACATTTCTTCTTCATATTCTTCTGGTGAAGAAAAATTCAAGTCATTTATTATGGCTGGCGATAAATATTCTTCTACATCATCTTGTTTTGGATGCTGTTCATAATTAAAATACCCTAAAATAAATTTTTCTGCTGTTTCAGTCGCTTCAAAATAGATTGTTTCGTTTTCTGCTATCATATCTTCAAATTTTTGTTCATAATAATTTAACGCATTTTGCAAGTTCGATTTTTCAATATATTGAAATACATTAAAACCAATCAATACGATAAATAACAAAGCAATTAATATATATCTTTTCATCATTTCACCTCTTTACTAATTTCCAAAATCTAATCCAGGTTGTATATAAGGTATCAAGTCTAATATATTTGGAAACAACAAAATTAATATGATAATAAGCAAAATTATAAAAATAGTTATCTTCCAACCCCAACCGACATTCATCTTTTTACCCCCTCCAAAATCCGAACGTTATCATTTGCCAGGATCTGAAATTTTAACTAAAAAGCAAACAATACTTATCTATAAGCCTAGTGTTTTTCTAGGGTCTTTTTTATCTTCATGCGCTTGACCTAACTCTGTCATATGTTCCAAATGTAAGTGATTTCCTGTACTTGTGCCTGTCGTGCCACATTTCCCCAAAGAATCACCTTGATTGACACTATCCCCAACTGATACAGATAAGGATGTCATATGACCGTATCGACTAAATTCATTCTTTCCATGCTGTACAGTAATGTAATTGCCATAACCTACATTACTATGAATTGCTTCAACCACTTCTCCATCTTTTACGGAGTAAATATTATCTTCTGGTGTACAGGCAAAATCAGTTCCACCATGAAATGATTCTGCTTCACCAGTTACAGGATGCGTTCTTACTCCAAATTCACTCGTAATACGAATATCTATTTTCAATGGCAACGCCCAATCACCACTACTATCTACTGGAACAGAATCATCTTCTTCAACATAACGCATAACATTATCTACATAGTTTACGTCACCGTACCTAGACCATCCCATCTTTGAAGCCATTTCATTACTAAATTGTATGGCTAATTCTTTACTATATTTACCATCATTATGCTTTTTAGCATAACCAATAAAACCATTGCCCATATTATATGCCTGTAATGCCAATTCTAAATCACCACCAGCTTCATCCAACGTTTGGGCAAAATATTTCACACCTTGTTCAATACTCTTTTCTGGGTCTGTTAATGTGTTTACTGGTAATCCTAATGATTCGGAAGATTGCATTACGTCAGCCAACCTACCGCCCGATTCTTGCATTGTCATTGCCATAATAACTTCTGTATGTTCCTCAATCCCATTTTCTTTCGCATATTTTCTAAAAATATCTTCATAACGTGTCACTTCTGGTGCAATTCCAGACACTATATAAGCACCAGACACTGGCTCTCTTTCTTCTTGCTCTTGTTCTTCTTCCATTTGTCCTTCAAAATATTTTTGTATCGCTGGATTATCTTCAAGGAAAGAGCCCATCAATAATAGAAATAATAAAACAACTAAACCTATAATGAAGAAAAAGAAAACGATACCCAATGTAATAATTAATCTGTATTGTATAGGTATCATTTTATATAAACGACTTTTTTTAAGTTTCTTCACTGATCTAATCACCACCTAAAATAAAAAAATGAACTGCCTATTTAAGACAGTTCATTATCTATTTTTCTATCTTTCTTTTTTTGTTCAACGGATTCAACTTCTTTATTCCGTTCTACATCATACGCATCATACAACGTATTTTTATAGTTTTTATAATTCTTTTTATTAACACCTTCCTTTATATCTATATTTTCATCCTTATTGGCTTTTCGACTCTTCTTTATATCTAAATTTTGAGGATTACGAATTGGCTTTAATTTTTGTTTCGGGTCAATATCTTCCCCTTCCCCAACGTTATGAACACCATAACTTATTTTATTTCGATTATTTTTTTTAGTTGTTTCCCCCAATTTTAAAGACTGATTGTTTCTTTTTGCCTTATAGTCTTTATTTAATTTCATAGGTTTCTTATTCAATGGTTTTTTCTTATCATCACTGGTTTCTTTCTTACTCTTTTCTTCTATTTGATTCTTCTTTTGTTCCTTTTTATCTGGCTGACCTTTCTTCTTTCTTGAAAACATCTGTTTTGTACGTTCTATTGGTGTTAATTTTCTATTTTTCGCTACTCGACTATTTTCTTTATCCGTTTTGGATAATTGCGGAGTACGTTCGTACTGTTTTGAATCAGTTTCTTTGCCAGTTTTCGTTTTAGGATTCGTTTCTTCCTTTCTATCATAAGAAGTATCATCTTTACCGCTACCAGATTTAACAGGTTTATTCGGTTTTCTTGTAGGCATAAATTTAGTTTTAAAATCTTTGCCATGCTCTTGTACATTATTTTTAGCGTTGTTCATCCCTTTGTTAATATTTGTCATCATATTTTTATCTAATGAAGTAACATATCCAGCTGTAATCAAACTAATTACTGCATCACGTTTAATAAACATAAAGTATATTAACCCAGCAATCGCAAGTACATTTAAATAATACATACCTATCGAATCAGGAGGTAAATAATTATTCACTACAAATGCAATTAAATATACAAAAAGCATGAAAACACCTAAAAGAATTTTTAATACAAGTACACTTCCCATTTTCCCAAAAGTCTTAAATAGTGAATTAGCGAATTGGGGAATATAGCTTATTATTGCCATAAATGGAATAATAAAAGCTATGGCTAAAAGTAGTAATTGTAATATAAAGTTTAATGCACCAAGAATAATAAATGGAACACTTAGAAAAATAGTCGAAATGAGTGTTAATAGCACCAATCCAAACTGTTTCCATTCACCACCAGCACCCATACTATTATTCTTTTCATGCAACACTTCAGCTTGCGCATACATAGACCGATAAGCCATCCCTTTTGATGATAATTCAAAAGACAACATTCTATCTACTCTACTATAATTATCAAATCCCCAACCATATTCATCACCTATATTATCTTTTTTATTTATTTCTTTCTCACTTGTTTCACCGTAATTAATCATCAAATATGGTCTTTTTACTGCTAAATCAAAATACAAGTTACGAAGTACTGCAACCGTACCATTTAACGTATTATCTTCATCAATATTATCAATATCAGAAAAAACACCCTCTTTTTCTCCTGTAAATTCAAGCATACTATTCCCAGCATCTACTAAATATCCTTGCCCTTCATCCGCCCAATAATTTAATGTTTTAAGAAGAAAAGCACTATTCGCAACCCAGTAACCAGCAACAATTACAACTAATACAAACACAAGTGATTTTTTTAGTACAGCTTGCAAGTTACCTTTTGCAAAGAATAAATATGCCAAATAAGCTACTAATATAAGAAACAAGACTTCAGCAAAACGGTCTTTTAATTCATCGTATATACTAGAAGTTACTGTTTGTACATCATCCGCAAATTTATTTAATGTATTATTTGAAAATAATACAGCAAATGCGGTATCTGTTATATCTACAATGGTATGATTGAAAGACATTAACGCATTACTTACATCATTTAAATTTCCGTTTATCATTCCAGATAAATCTTCCGTATTAACGGAATAACTCTCAATTGGCCATCTTTTTTTATCTAATTCAATACCGCCTGTTTCATCTGTATTTTGTTCTTTTTCTTCACCCATAAATTCTGAAGGATCAAAGTCAAAATCTTTACCTAAAATAAATCGGTATAGAATTGTAAATCCTTCCCATTCTTCATCACTAAATCCTCCACCGAGAAAAGAACTCATATTCTCACTTTTATTGCCTTCTTCTTCATCTTCTTCTGCATACACATTTGTTGATGTCGTAAGAGTTAGGCATAATATGAATACTGAAAGTATTGCAAACAACCATTTTTTATTTCTCATTGGCATTCAATTCCTTCTCGAAATCTAATATCAATTCACAGGTTTCAATACAGCCTTTATAATAAGATAATTTTTCTTTATCTATTTTCCTTCTGCCTTTGCCTTCTTCTAGTCTTTTTAGTATCTGAAAATTCCCTTCCACAGTTGAGATATAAGACCTTAGAAAAATTTCATTTGGCATTCTTTCACCAACCTTTCAGATAAAATAAAAAAGTGACTACCTTTTTATTCAGCAGTCACCACGATTTTTATGAATAATGATTCGTTGTATAATAAGATACTTCTACCAATGCTTTTTCTTCTTCCACACTATCTTCCAATTCGACTACATGAAAGATGCAAACTATGGAATCTTTTTCGTAGTCTTTCCGTACATTGACTAACCCAGATTCTAAACTTTCTGGCATCTGTGCTAATTCCCTTGCTTCTTCCTCAATCATGGAATAATCATTACCTTTACCTAACCCATTTAAATCTTCCTTCTAATTTTGCTGTATTGCGATAATTTACTACTTCAATATTTTTCATATATAACAACCCCTTTTATAAAGTAAAAAGTGACTGCTTTTTTTCAGCAGCCACTATTTTTTTGCTATTCATCCGTTGTATAGCCATCATATTTCAAAATCTTTTCTCCCTCGTCATCTTCTGAATCCCAGAAAGAGAAGTGAAACCAATACTTTTTATCATTATTTCTTTCATCTAAAGCAATCACATAGAAACTTTCAGTTTCCCCCGCATTTGCTCTTTCTATCGCTTCTAATCTCACCCCCTCGTTTAGATGAAAAGCATTTAATTCCACTAATTCTTCCTCAAACTTCATCCAATTATCAACATCTACAATACTTTCATTCATCTAAAACAACTCCTTTATAAAATTAAAAATGACTACCAATTATTGATAATCATTCTTTTTGCATTTTTTTCTTTTCTATTATTTCTGCTATCTTCACGATACCTTTTTCCCCCATCCAAGATATACCTTTCATAAAGACTAAAGCGCCAATAAAAATAATTGAACCAACTAAGATATACTTGAATCCCAAAGAAGAACTAACTTGAAATCCATAGATAGCTGGGTAACATAAACCAAGATATGATAAGCCAAGTACCCAAACCGCATTCACAACACGCCATACTTTCTTTTCCGACAAGTTAAGGAGAACATAATATATTCCCCCAAAGATAAACATCAATAAAATGAAACTAACAATTACTTTCAGCATGATAATTCACTCCTATCCATACAAAAAATGACTACCAATTATTGATAGCCATTCTTCACACATTGTTTGTTCCATATTTTTCTATTAATTTAACTGTATATTTGCACTGTAAAATTAATAGAGACAACCAAACAAAAAAAGTAATAATTCCTTCTACGAAACCACCAGCTAGCAATCCTAAATAATTCCCAGCAAAAATAGTAAAAGAAATCATTATAAAGAATAAACTTAATAAATTAATCATCATTGTATTTAACAATAAAAATGTTTTATCTTTTTTATTCATTCCATCACCCACAATACTTATAAATATTTTTCTTCCGCATAGGCTACTTCTGACTTATTGACAGTCTCTAATGCGCCATCCCATTCTTCAAACAAGTTTTCAATAGTAATTTTTCCAGAACGCCCATACATATCTTTCATGAGACACTGACCTTGATACATACTATCGAGCATTTCTTGATTTTCTTCTGTATCTTCCATGTTCATCCACTTCAATATGTCTGACCGTTCATTTTCTTCATCAAAAGCAAAGGCGACACCAAAGTTTCCTGTCTCATTTTCTTCTTCTCGTATCGCATCTTTCGTAGATTGTGAAATAAAATATAAAGCATTGTTATAACTTCTACCGATACGCTTCATTGATTTTTCAATTTTCTTACCTTGTTGTGATGCTGTAATTACCCAAGCTTCATCAATAAATACTGCTGTATTTTCCTCTTTATCTCTTTTTCCAAACAACTCACAAAACTTTCCTAAAGCCATCATAATAGCATTTGATTTTAGCTGGCTACTGGTATACGTTTCAATCGGGTCAGTTGCTTTTGGCAAATCAATATTTTCAATTTCAATGATAGATATTCTATCTTCTAAAGATAAAGATTCGTTCGAGCCATCATGAACAATCAATTTTAAAATACTGTCAGCAACTTTTTCATATAATAAATTTCCAGCTTTCTTTACTAATGGCTCATTATGTTCTTGCATAATTTTTATAACGTGCATTGAGCCAACTTGTTCCCCTCTTTGCCTACGTTCACAAACTTCATTTATAGCTTGTAAAAAGACGGTATGCACATCATCTTTACCGCTGAAATCATACAGTTGGGAAAAAATATCTTCTAATAAATCTTTGGCCTGTGATTTTGGTAAAAATGTTATCGGGTCTATCGTTCCCCAATTTTCCTCTTTTTCATGGTCTAAGGTGATAAATTTGAATTTTTTCAAATGCTCTACATACAAAGGATAATCACGTTTTACAATGCTATCGTTTATTGTCTTGTTAATCCATTTCCGATACTCTTTTTTCGGGTCTATATAAATAGAACTGACATTTAAAAATGTCATAAAGTTAAATAATAGTTTTGCTAAATACGATTTCCCATTACCTGTTTCACCAGTTATTAAAACATGTGGCGAACGCTTTTTAGAGCCTTTAATATTTTGATTAGCAAGAAATGGATGATGCAAAATAGGATGCCTACTTGTTCTTTTCGCACTTTCTAAGGAATCATGTTCGTTGAATCTATCCACCCAGCCAATGAAAAAGCCAATCTTATTTCCTAAATCACTGTTCACACCAAACAAATTTTCTGCTACACCGTTTTGTGTCGTTTTCTGTAACCATGAACGAGAAGTAATGTCTAACTTTTCACCCGGGAGAAACCGATAAAATAAATCTAATTGATCTGCAACAGGAACATGGCATTTAATATTTAATTGTTTAAAGAAACGCTTTACTTGTCTTGCTTTCACTAAACATTCTTTTTTACTTTTTCCAGTAACCGTAATACCAGCCAGCCAATTATTCAAATACGTATCATTATCTTTCAAATCATTTTGTAGATTTCTTATAACCTTACTACTATCTGAAACACTATCGTCTACATCTCCTTCACTCATAGCCTGTTCATCTGCCGATTGATTTAATTCCTTACCTTTAAAATTCGTATTCATTTTCGTTTTTGATTTACTTTCTACTTGCCCTTTTATATTTACTTCAACTTCAAATGGAAGTGATTGCGCTTCAAAAAATAAATCACTTTCTGCCATGTTGTGTGGAAATTCATCTACAACCACAAATGAAACAAAGCCTTCATCTTGTTCTGATTCTAATTTCAATGTTGCTGTATAACTAGGATTAATTTTAGTATTTGTAATCGCACCTACTGTGCTATTTTCCATTTCTTCTGCTACATCATGATTCAAACCACGAACAAAGTCATACCGATTTAAATAAATCAATTCATGTTCTTCTAATCTGCTACCATCTACATTAGAAACACTTGTAAATATGGTTTCTTCCAATTCTTTAAACTGGTTAAAAAAAGAGACAGGAACATTTTGTTCCCATCCCAATACATTTACGACTTTATCTGTCACCGTTGCAAATACACTAAAGGCATTTTCTTTTATATCTGCATCCAGCCTTATCAATTCATTTTTTAATTTAACACCCACTATAAAATCATTTTTGGTTAAATTACCTAAACGAGCATTTAGTATATTTTGTGTTTCATCCAGATAATATAAGCCAACATCTTCACTATCGCTAGACAGTTGATAACTCAAATCTTTTAAACGGTCTTTCAACCGTAAATCTTGAGGATACATTTTCAGATGATAATCCTCATATTTCACAATTTCTTCAAAGAATCGTTTCCAGTCCTTCTTATACTTTTCAACGACTTTTTTATTTTGTATGGATAGTGATTTACTCTTGATTCGATAGTATGCCCACACGTCGCCCTCTCTCGTTAACAGCATATTTTTTCTTATTGTTTTTACCGCTGGTTTCACTTTCACCATATTTATCTGTCACCACCTGTACGCATTTTTTAAAAGTAATTTTTTTATCATCCGCAAAAGCTACACGCCTGTCATTTACAAACTGCTTTTTCGGCATTTTAATCGTGATAAAGAACTTAATTAAATCGTAAATATAGATATAAATATTTTTACCTTCTGGCTCAATTTTTTTAAATAAAGTTGCCATTAATAAAGGAATACCTAAAAGAAACATTACCCACGTATTTTCAAAAGCATGAGGAAAATAATCTCTAATTTTATTCCCAACAAATAATGTTATTGCAAAAAACATTAAAAAATTGACTGCAAATAATAATTCAATAGCAAAAGGAAGATAGACACCAGGTGCTATCTCCCTAAGTTGTTTTGGCTCTCTTAACGCTTTGCGATAATTAAATACAACTCTCATGAACTTCATCCTTTTTAAAACGTATTTAAAAATGCTTCAATCCAACCAAATACTTTTTCTGTATTTCGGATTGAATAGTAAACTACACCGCCAATTAATATTGAAATAACAATTTGACCGATTTTTAACTTAAATACAAATTTCAGTAGTACAAAAGCTACTCCCACAAAGATTACCTGTTCAATTACATCTTTAATCCAATCGAAACCTTGATTTGGATTCGGTAGATTAGCCGTAGCAATTAATAATTCATTTAAGAAATGCATTTATATTCCTCCAATTATTTATATTTAAATTCATCAACATAAAAGTTACTTCCATTTTTCGAAATATCCATTTCGACATCATTTACTTGTTGAATGCCAGATATTTCATCTTGGAAGTTAACTTTCAATAGCGCTTTATAACTTTCTTCATCTTGATAGATCACTACATCTTGAATTTCTTCAAACAAAAAAGAACCATTTAATGTTTCTGGTTCTTCCATCAAATAAGCTAATTCTTCTACTGGCTCTGTCGTATATTTCTCAAAGAAATTATTCAAAAATATTATGATATTTTCTTTTTCATTTCCGTTATATTCTTCCAATTCGATTGAATCTGTCTCATACTCAATGTTTCCAGCAAGCGAAGGAACATCTGTAAAGTATGGAACAGAAGGGATGCTAAATAAGCCATTCTCTACAACAAGTGGAATATTTAATAATAATGTTTGTTGTTCTTCCTCTACTTCCGTTTCTATTTTTTTATTTTTTCCCTTCCCAGTCTCCACTTCTGTTTCTAATTTGTTTGTAAAAGTAACTTTATACTGGTACATCATATTTGATTCATTTTCTTCTATATTAAATAGAGTAAAAGATTCTAAGATTCTTGTACCTTCGCCTTCTGGTCGATACATAGCATTATTATCATCATTAAAAGTATCATTGAATACCATATATTCTTTTAAATTACTTGTTCGTTCCGTTCGAGCATCACTGTCTTTTGGTACATTCATATATACTCGAATAAAAGAAGATAGAAATTCGTTTGCTTGCTCCTGTGAAATTTCTTCTTGCACTTCTTCATCTTCCGCAGCTAACAAATTTCTATTCGTTTCATTCAGATTAGAACGTGTATTTACAGACAAAAGAATGGATAGGGTTGCAATGAACAGCATCCCCAAAATTAAAGTCCAAACAAAAAAAGCAATGCGCTTAGAATTATCTTTGCGAACATTGCTTTTCTCTTTTTTTGGCCTATGAACTTGTTTGACTTTACCTACAACTTTACTTTTACGAATTTTCTCTTTAAAACCCATTATTTACTCCTTTCTAAATAATTTATAAATGACGTAACCTTTTGCATCATCTTAATAGGTGATGCGTTATTTAGATAGATTTTTTCGCTGACCTTACCACCCCCTTTAAAATATGTCCTTTTATAAAATGTAAAACGGTATGTCGGATAACCTTTCTTCCGATAACCTTCAATAATTAAAGACGTATTATTCGATAAATCTTTAATATACGCTTGATAATAATAATGTTTTTTACCTTTCACCGTTTCTGGCAAATCAGCGACAAATCCTAAATTTTTTAATCGTTTTGATAAACTTTGCATCAGTTATCATCTTCCACCGTAATAAATTCAACATCTATATTTTCTCTATCAATATCATCATTGAGTAAATTTTCAAAAACAAGAACGATTTTACTTTCCTCATAAAGTGAAATACGTATTCTATATTGAAAAATTTCATCAGACATATAGAATTGGTGCTGATAGAAATCTACCATTGATTCATAGATTGTATTCCATAAATCTATTTTCCCAATTTTAATTAAATAATTTTCCAGCGTTCCCGGGTTTTTAAAAACAATTCTCATATTTTCACATCCTTTAAAATTAATATTTAAAATGATGGATAGCCATATATACGAGGTCACAAGAAGGTATTTCTTCACCCTCATTTTCAACAATCTCAAAAATTGGTGCAATATAATCTTCCTCATAATCCTTACGTACTTTCACGCCACCTTGTTGTTGAACTTCTGGCAGAGTAGCAACTTCTTTAGCACATTCGATAAAAAAATCATAATCATCAAATTTACCTAACTCCTAATCATCCTCTAACCCAGCTAAATTTTGAATCCCTCTTACTACCTTAGTACCCATTAATAACTATCCCCTTCCTAAAAATAAATATATTAAAATACTGCCACTATATCTAAAAATTCCAGAGCAACAATTGCATTTCTTGAATTGCTTTTTACATGATTTTGTATAGACGGATCAATTCCAAATAAAAAATGAAAGGTTTTGTTTTCATCCCTTTCATTTCTCGCATAATAAAATATCCCTATTTCTGTATATACCGAATTACTAATAAATTGTATTTCTTCCTGTAATTTTTCTAAAATGACTAACTTATCATTAATCAAGTTGTTACTTTCCAACACTTCAACAAATTCACCATCATTTGTTATAAGTGGAATCATTTAAAAACTCCCTTCATAAAAGATTAATATATCCAGTCCATTCAGCGTAAATAAGCCAATCATCCTCCGCATATCCATAAATATCTTCACGATTAAGATTAAATTGTAATCCAACCGTATCAGCATCCCTACGTTCATATAAATGTGCAAAATTACATTCTATTGAAACTTGCCCTTCCATAGTCTCATTGATTCCAGCATCTAAAATACTTTCAAATAATACCTCCCGCAATTCATTATAAACATTCACTATTCCATGATATTCCAAAGCATTTACTAAACTAGCACTATTCACTACTTCTAATTGAGCCATTTTTAACCACCCTTTAAACCCATTTTGAGTAGTAACCAAAAGCACCAAATTGTACTAAAACATCATCTAATTCTTCTTGCGTTTTCGGCTGAATGGGATACCAGCGAGACACAGCATACTCACCGTCTGCCCCTTCTAATCCACGAATATTAATATTTTCACCTGTATATGTCATACGCTCTTTTACTAATTCTTGCACCTCATATATATCTCTAGCTTCCACTTTGTCTACAATTCCAGTACCATAATCAATGGCATATTTATTCATCCTATCCAACTCCTTTAATACTTCTTCAATTGCAACCATAATCAAAATAATCATTCATAATCACTTATAAAATCAGTATTTTTACACTTCGGACATACATACAAATAATCATCTTCTGGAGAAGAAGGTTCCCAAAACCATTCTTCATCATCTTTATTATTTTCCCATTCATACTGTCTCAAAGTTATAGCTGTAACTTGACATTTTGAACAAATAACTCCATCCATCCTACTAGATAAAAGAAACATTTTTATAATCTCACCTCACACATATTTCTATTATTCTTCTTCATTCATAAAACCCCATGTACAAAATGGAATCATAAGAATACTTGCAATAATTAACGACAAGTACACCATAGGGTCAGTTAAAACTTCTTTAAAAGTAACTACTTCATCAAACAATAAATTAGATGAAACTTTAATTATAAATACTCCAACAAAATCAGTTAGCAAGACAATAATAATAGATGACAACAATGCTGGTAAAAGTTTCATAGCAAATCTTCTTTCCTAATAATTAGTTTTCTACCTTCACCAGCACTACTAATGACAACAATATTCTTATTACTTCGCTTGTATTTTTTAAAATTTTCAAGAAATGGTTTTCCATAACCTTGCATCATTCGTCGAATTATTTCTTCCTCATATACCAGCATCAAATTTTTCTTCTCATTTAACATTTAATTCACTCCTTAAAGTAAATGTCATTCACTTCATTCACAAAATTTATATAATCACAAACAAGGTGCTCGAACTCAAAACCCTCTTCCAAGTTTTCCAATATACTTTCTAATTCATTAACTTTCTGTAACGAAGAAGAAACATTGATAAATTTTTTATCAAAATTAACAACTGGCAGATTAAGCAAAATATCTAACAATAAAATACGTATTCTACTTATTGCAAAGCCATTATTAACTAACTTACTAATTAATAAGATATTTTTACTTTCAAAAATTTCCTCTATCTCATATTCAATTTTCCTTAAAGTTAAAATTCCTATTTCTGATACTTTTGCTAATTTTTCTATCTGATCTATTATAGTATAAGACAATTAAATTCAACTCCTAACCATAAAAATAGAGTAGCTTTGGCTACTCTGGATAAAATATATATTCAACAAATCTAATTAGTTAAATCAGAAGTCATTAATTCAATCAATTATCGAAAGCTAGATTTTAAAACCACATCCCAACCATGAACATTGCCAAGCAAAATAAAAAGTCCGATTATAAAAACCCATAAGACTATCAATAACCACATAGCCACTTTCACTTCATCATCCATCCGAAATTCACTCCTTAATTGGTTTTACTTTAAGGAAAAGAACTCTGTATCACTTCATTCACAAAATTTACATAACGCTTAATACTTCCTTCAAATCTAAAATTTCCTTTCAATTGGAACAACGCATTTTCTAACCCATTCACAAGAACTAATTCATTATAAGCATCAATATAATTACGTTTTTGAATTATTTCTGGTAAATTGTGTAACATATCTAAAATTAGAATACTAACATTGTTTATTATTACAACATCATCAAAATGAATATTTTTTAAAAAAGTTTTTTTATTACTTTTATAGTCATTTTTCATTTCAAATTCAACCGACCTTAAAACAAGAATACCTTCCCGGATTACTTCCAATAATTTTTTATTTCTTACTTCATCTGTATATGGCAATTTTAATCAACTCCTAACATTGTATAATGGTTGTATTTGTTCTATTATTTCCAACTCGTTAATTTCATCCAATCCTAATAAACCATAAACATTCGAAAGCGAAATCAAGAATATATCAATCTTTCTTATATTTTTCTCTTTTATATAGTTATTTAAATCTTGTATCATCTCATTCAGTTCCACAACAGATATATCTAACACGGACAACTCTTCATATTTTATTGTTGCTTTATATTCCATAGAAGCATCCAAATTTGATATTCTAACATTCCTTTTTAAACCAACATTTTCGGGAAATATATCTACCAATTTTATTGATTCACCCGCATCTGCACTTAATAAATCATGCACTTTCCTGTCAAAGTTTCTGGCATCCCTTTCTTCAACCGTCTTTATTTTAGTAAGCCAACTAATATGACTAAGAATCTGCTTTCGCTTTTCTATTATTTTTTTAATATTACTTAGTTTTATACGAGTATACACAACTAATAATAAAGGAATAATCCAAATCAGATGAAAAATACCAATAATAACCACCTTCCTTTTCAGTTATAAGATAAATTTCGTTAATAAAAAAAGTGCAATAAATAACAATGCACTACTCAAAACTGGTAATAAAATAATTTTTTTTCGACCTTTTCCTTCCACCATTTTAAAACTTACTCTAAGCACTCCAAAAATTACAACAAGAATTATTAAAAAATATGTTAAAAATAGTATTGATGCTAATACATAATCCATAGAATCATTTCCTTTCAACAGAACTAATCTGCAAGCAAGGTACGGTAGTATTTTTCAAAACGTTTCACTGAAAAATCTCCACCTTTCCCCCTTGCTTTCCGATTTTTTGACGCTGTTTTGCGTTTGCCAAGTCAACTATACCCAAAAGGTTATTTAATTAAATTGACTTGTCACTAGCAATTATAGCGTCAAAAACGTTAAGTCCTATCGTGCCAAAATATACTGATCCATTATAAAATAGTGACGTTAAATTCGTGGTTTTTGGCAACCACACTGCCAGCCAATATCACAACCCCAAAAGGTTGGAAAAGTCAAAACACTATCTTATAATTTTTAGCCGCTAAGCTATCATATCTTCCACTTTTGAAACATAAATCATCATTTTGTGTTCCTGTTCTTCTGACATTTCAGCCTTATCTATCATTTCATTCAATTTATCTCGATTCAATTCTTCATCTGCTGTTTGAATCATCTTTAAAGTCGGTGCAACCGATTTTTCAACCCACGCTTCACTTTTTTCATAGAAATCTTCTGTCGGCTCTGTCGTTAACTTTAATTTCTTGCCCATATCACCAATCAAATTTTCCCATTTTTTATTTGTTTGCCAGTATCTTTTTTGCTTTTGCGCTCCCTTATCAACAAACCTTACATAATAATTTAAAACTGACATGATATTTTCACTAACCGTACCTGTATCTTGTATCTTTCGAATCAATTCTTGCGCCCTTTCATTTTTTAATCGCAATTCATAACGATTTTTAATTTCCACATCTTCTACTGGAATGTTTAACTTCTTTGCCTGTTCATAGTCTTTTTGGTAAAGGCAAAGATAGAAATTACTTGATTTAGAACCCAAATAGACCGAAACACCATGTTTTTCTCCTGTTTCTATTAATCCAGAACCCATAAAATCAAACGTTTTGAATCTTGAAACGCATTCGCCAGCAAATATTTTATTTAACAAGGTTGGTATAGAAACATATTCTTTAAAATCATTTATCGCAATATCAATACGTGTGCATCTTCCTTTATGTTTTTCGCAATCTTGAAAGAAATCAAACCATGTTTTACCCCTTGCTTTTAAATAGCTTTCAAATTGTCTACAACCTTTTCCCGACATTTCAATAAGCGTTCCTCTATCATCCCCTTTTTCCGAGTATAAACATTTTATTAAATCTAATTTAAACATTCCGACATAACCATATTGGCTAGTTGCTGTTTCATACATAAACTTTTTTTTAATATGAAGTATCTCCTTCAAAATCACATCAACATCATGTGTAGGAAAACTTATACGAACGTAATCATAAATACAGTTTAAACTTTTTTCATTTGCATCATAATAAGCTAAAGTATCAAGTATATCTTCTAACAAATTATCTGGAATCTTTTTCTTTCCACTTTCTAACTTTGAAAGATATGAACTACTTACCCCGATTTGCTTCGCAAATTCAACTCCTTTAATTCCCAAACGTTCTCTTGTCGTTTTAATAGTTGCGCCAATATCACCCATTTTTTTCTCCTTTCAACTGAATTGGTCAAAAATTCGGCATTTACAAAAAAGTAAGTTGACCAAATTCACACTCTAAATTTTGTTGATATATCAAGGTTTCTGCCCCGTTGCTAGGGATTGGTCTTAACATTTGTACCCCCCTGTTAGATAAAGGGGGTTTACGTATACCGGGGCAAGCCCGGTATACACACAACACGTCTTCGCACTGGTGCTACTTTGCGTTGCCACGCGCGACTGCCGTCGCTAGCGTAGCACCAGCCTACGACGTGTTGTGTTAACTATGGTTTGATATTTGCTGTAAAAAATCATAATCTTTAGGAACTAATGGCGTAAAAAACTCTGTTATGATAGACGAACCTGTATCAGCATAACCTCGACCTTTTATGCTCTTGTTTATAAATTTATTATCGACATCTCCAAACATCATGCCATATCCCACATCACTATTTTTACCAAGCGCAACTCTAAAATTAAATTGGTCACGAATACCATCAGCAAGATATTTGGCATCTGGCCTTTGATTAGCAAGAATTATAAAATATCCAGCTTGCCTTCCCATCATAATTAATTGTTTCATATTTTCGAGAACAGATTGCTTTTCTGACATATTTAACATTTCCATAAAGGCAACATATTCATCAAACACAACAAAAACAGGTGGTAATCCAACATCCCTGTAATTTCCACCTGTTTTATATCCTGGCATTTCCTTCATTTCTTCTGACCGTTTGTGCATTTCCTCTACTGATTTACGTAAAGTCATTTCAATTCCAGATTTTTTACTAAATACTGTACCTTCTGGCATAACATGTTCCAAGTCTGCCAAATCTGCATTTTTTGGGTCAAGTATTTTCAAGTTAGCCCCCGACTTCAATAAAGCATCAATCATAGTTAAAATAAAATATGTTTTACCACCGCCAGTACCACCAGCAATAAGCATATGTGGTAAACTATCAAAATTCCAACTTATATGATCCATTAATTTCATACTGCCATTATTTACTTCAACATCATTGATTGATATACGCTTCCTTTTAACATCATAAAGTAATTTATAACAAATATAATTTTCTTCAATCTCTTTCTCCATCAAAGCACAAAACAATCCATCTTCTAGTTGTTCATCCAACTGTTTGAATCTATCTTGAAATCTTGACATATCCAGATTTATACGAAATTCAATATACCCTTTACGAATCTTATAATAGGCTTTTGGAAAATAAGATATTTTTGATTTAGTTACAGTTTTTTCAGACCATTGACTTTCAGTAGAATAAGTCTGCATTTCAATAAAACGATTAGAAATGAACATTCTGGCAATTTTCTGCCTGTGATAGATGCGCATATATTGTTCAAAAAAGACAATGTACATTAAACCTACAATAAGAGCACCAATTACAAAGGAAATTACTATTCCCTTCCCAATGTAAAACCAATTCCAGCCGAGTATGTCTTTTAAATAATCCCATTGAAACCACTCACTAATATTACTTATTCCTGTTTTATAACAGAAAAATAAAGACAATAAAAAAACAGGTATAAAGATTCCCATACCTGTTCTTAACACCCCATGTTCCATTTTTGGATTAATCCTTATACCTCTATATGTCCATAATCGTTTTCTTAAAAATTCAATCTTTATCACCTTTTTTCTTTTCTAATTTAATAAAGATTTCTCCACTTTTTCCTAGCTTTTTTCATATCAAAATAACCAATGATAACAAAAATAAACTTAACAATATAAAGAATAAAAAGTATCACTGGTAAAATAACTAATCCAATCATAAAAATAATATTAAAAGATGACCAATACCAACCATCAAGAAGAAAATCAATCATAAAATTCCACCTTATTTTTTTATAGCAATAGCGTACTAATTAGTTTAAATAACTAGCACGCTATTATCAATTATTTATTGTGGCTTTTTATTTTCCTCTGGCTTCAAAGGCTCTTTTGTATCTTTCTGGTCTTTCCCAAAATTAGTATTTGATTTTTTAGGCTCATTATTACCACCAGCTGGCACAATATCACTTGCAAAAATCATAATCACTGCATCCCTACCATTCGCTGAAAATTGGTCAATAGTAACATCTTTCAATTCAACAGGCGTATTGTATTCAAAATCTTTTTCTGGTAATTCTGCATCCAAATATACCGTTACTGCCTGTTCTTGCGCTCTACTTTTTAAATTATACCTACGATTTATAACTTTTTGTCTATCTGGATCATTTGGGTCATATCTAACTCCATCATCCCCCATAAATTTCAATTCTCCAAAAGTTGCATCAACATTTACTTTAATTCCTTCTTTTAATTTCATTTATCATTCAATCTCCTTTTTTAATTAATTTATTATCAATAGAATAAAATCAAATATTATGCTGGAACAATATCGTCAGCATAGCAAAGCCAATTAACAAATCCACCTGTATTAGTACGGTTAGCCTGTAATTTTAATTTAGGATTCACCAATTTAACAGTATCACCATACTTTAAATCTTGTTTAACACCTACACTTGGCGGTAAAATTACTTCAATTCCTTCTTTATGTTTTGCAGAAAAGAGATTAAACCTTCTACCAATTACCTTCTGATTTCTTCCAAAACCTTCTGTTACCTCTCCATTCTCCTTGTCATAAGATGCAAACTCAATCACACCAAACGTTTCTTCAGTTTCTGGGATAATAAAATTTAACATTTAAACCTCTCCTTTAATTTCCTTATATAAATTTTGTAATTCTATAGATGTTAATCCTAATTCAGATGATTTTGTTAGAATCCACTCTTTTCTAACAGATGGGATTAGAATTTCTTCTATATCTGAATATGGATTATTGTATAATTCTAAAACATCTTTAAAAGCCTGTTTTTCAGTTAAATATCTTCCTTCATCAGAATAAATCTGAATATAATTATCTAAACGTTCTCGATAATACAAGTTAAGAACATACATCTGGTCAATATATTCTGTCATCCAACGATGTTCATTTAAAATATTTACTAAATCCTCTAAACTAACTGATAAGCTTCCTTGTTCAACTGAAATCAATAATAATTTTTCATATAATTTAGAATACGTTGAACTCACTCAATCACCTCAATCTATTTTTTCTAGCATTATCGGTGTTTCTGCAATCTGAATACGTTCTAATAACTCTGCACCTGTTAAATCATTGTCTTTTGCATAATCAAATCCTCTAATGCTGACAGAAGTATACAAATCACATTCTGGTATTAAGTGATGTGGAAGTGTTCCAAAAACATGTTTTCCTTTAATATCGGTAGCTTCAACACGCTCAAATACAGGCGCATCTATCAAAAAAGGAAATTCATTTTTTAAAATATCAATCGTACCTTTATGCCTACTGGCAATAACAAAATCATGTTTCTTTTCCAACGGATATATTTCAAGAGCAATTAAACGATATTTTGAAACATTTATATCTGCCTTGATAATATCTAATCCTGTTTTATATATAGTATCTCTGGACAATTCCAATCCATAATATTCATTTACTCCATGTCTGGCTAAAAGACTTGGTGAAATTGTAGATACAATTACAGTGTTTTCCGAATCTTTATTATCGAATCTGACTAAATCTTTTACAGCATCAAAGCCAAATGCGACTATTTTATTTTCCCTTAATAAATCATTTAACTTCATGAATTCACCTACCTTCCTAATAATCGCCTTGAATAGTTTTAACTGCCTTTACTGCTTTTTTATATTCCTTCAATTCTTTTTCTTGTTGCTCCATTTCACGAACAATCTTATTAAATTCCGGTGAACCCCATTCTACATTTCCTAAATCAAACTTTTTGATTTTTGGTTTTTTATATCCATGAAATCACCATCTTTTTATTTTTTATAAAAAAAAGAAAAAAGAAATTCGCTAGGCTCTTTTTCAACTATCATAAGAACCATTACGGCGCTTATCAGTCGCTTTTTTTCCTAATCATGGCGACATATAGTAGGTTGTTTTTACAACCATTAGCACCCTCGCTATGGACTGCTATACCATATTTAAAAGTGTTAGGTATCATCACTTAGATTTCGCTTAATGACAAATCGTAAATTACACGCTATAATAAAAGTGTCGAGTTTTTATTTGTGGCGTGTATGATTAGTTACGATTAATCATATGCGCTATCTTTCTATATGTAATTTTCAATGTTCAACTTCCTTCCTTTACATTCTCCAACATCTTATGAGGTGGTAAGAAGTCACACCTTTTATATATTGTCGAATGTCTTAACTGCTTTCCTTGTCATATCATAATTTTTTGCAATCCTACGATATGAAACGTTATGCAATAACAGCTTTTCAATGATTTCTTTTGATATAGGCTCTTTCATGTAATGTTCAACTTTTATTGATCTAAACGCTAACTTCATACATGCTTGCCAATCACCCTCGTAAGTTTTGGCTAATGCAACTGCTTTTTTCATTGATGCTTGCATTAAACTAAAGTCCATTTGTGTTTCACCCCCTCGAAGTAATATAATCTAATTGTTAATTCAAATAAGAATATTCTCATTTTGTGATTTTTCATCTTTGTAAAATTCATTGATATCTACATCAAAGATTTCTGATAGTAAATATAAATTTTCAGCACTAATCTTTTTTTTATCAGATTCAATTTCTGAAATTATTGAAGAATATTTATAACCTAATTTTTTTGCTACAAAAGATTGTGTAAAACCTTTTTCTTTTCTTAATTGTTGTATACGAAATCCTAAACTCTTTACCATCATTATCCCCCTTTCAAGTTCTCATTATGTGAATTTAATTTTATTATACATTCTCGTTATGAGAATGTAAAGGGTTTTTTATAATTTTTTTCTCATTTTGTGAATAAAGTTTCTCGTTTAGCGAAATAATGTTATTATACTTGTATATAAGGAAGTGAAAAAAATGAATTATGGTGAACGATTAAAAAAGATTCGCATAGAAAAAGGTTATAAACAAATAGATGTCGCCAATAAAATTGGAATAAAGAATAACACTTTATCCAGTTATGAAAAATCTATAAGACAACCCGATTATGATAATTTAAAAAAGTTAGCAAATTTGTATAATGTTTCAATTGATTATATAATTACTGGAAATGAATTTAGTAATTCCCCAGACGAAATGTGGAAAGAATTTCTTGACCCTAAAACACAAATATTTTTTAAAGATTTACAAGACGCTCCAGAAGATAAAATAGAAGAATTAATTCGCTTTTGGGAATATCTTAAACATAGGGAAGAATAAGAAATGAGGTTATTTAATGTTAGGGGAAAGACTTAAAAAGTTAAGAAAACAGCATAGTCTATCTCAAAAAGAACTATCAAAAAAGTTAGAAATATCAAGAGGAGCCTATGCACATTATGAAGTAAATAAAAGGCAACCCGATTACGAAACACTAAAGAAAATTGCTAATTATTTTAATGTTTCATTAGATTTTTTAATCAGAGGGAACGAATTTACTAATTCATCAGATGAAATGTACAATAAATTTCTTGACCCTAAAACACAAATATTTTTTAAAAACTTACAAGATGCTCCAGAAGATAAAATAGAAGAATTAATTCTCTTTTGGGATTTCATTCAAGAAAGAGACAAAAATAAATAAGCTCTGTTATTAGAGCTTTTTTTATACTCAACAATAGAACTAACGTTCCTTGAGGTGATAAAAGATGAAATATCAAACTACACTATTAGAAGATTCAATAAAAGAATTTTATAAAAAATTAGGTATTCATCATCCTAACCAATTAAATATGAGAGAAATTGCAAAAAAGTTAAACATCAAATTAACTTTCTTAAATATTTCAAGTAGAACATATAAAGGTGAAATTATAATTGATTCTCGATTATCACCAGAAGAACAATGGTTAGATTTCGCTCATGAACTTTGTCATGTTTTATTGCAATACGGAAATCAAATTATAAATCTAAATAATCTTTATATTGAGTATCAAGAGTGGAAAGCAAATAATTTTGCATTACATTTTTGTGTTCCGACATTTATGTTACAAAAATACAGTATCAATAATATTAATGAAGGTATTCGTATTATCAAAAATAAATTTTATGTTACAGACGAAATTGCACAAAAAAAATTGAATCATTATAGAAGTCAATTGATTCAATCTAATTCATAAGCTATTTAATGGTCCAAATATTAACACATATAAAAAGAGAGTGTAAACTCATCAGAAAAAGAGTACACTCTCTTTTTCTGTGCGTTATTTGGTATAATTTGGGGACAGAAAAAGCACCTCCAGTTAAGATCAATTTAATCATTAAAGGAGGTGCTTATACTGTTTGGTTTCTCACATACT
Source organism: Oceanobacillus sp. FSL W8-0428 (assembly GCF_038004405.1). Taxonomy (NCBI): domain Bacteria; kingdom Bacillati; phylum Bacillota; class Bacilli; order Caryophanales; family Bacillaceae; genus Oceanobacillus; species Oceanobacillus sp. FSL W8-0428. The sequence goes on along the minus strand of NZ_JBBORB010000001.1, from coordinate 3,377,878 downwards.
CAATATTAAATCACCAAATAATGAAACCTGATGGCTTTAATAAGGTTTATTCTTCATAGTATTTATTAAATATCCCAGCATAATTTTGTTTCAAAGAATCAATTTTACTGCGGTTGTTTGAAACAATGTCAATAACGTCGCTATTTAAGTACAACAAAACTTCTTCTGTAAAAAAACTAATAAACGCTTCGTTGTGTCCATTAAAAACTTTTAAACAATATTTTAATACATCATTTCTATCGACATCTCTAATTGTAGCATAAACTACTCCTTCATCACCACATTCGTCAATCTCAATGCTTTCTTTCCAATTATTTATATTTATAAACTTTCCAATTCTGGATTTTGAAGTGAAACGTTTATTATTGATAATATACTCTGATATAAACACAACATTTATATTATCCTTTTCGCTTAATACTTCTTCAACAACCTTTCTTATTAAGGAAGGGGTTAAGTCTTCCATTCCAAATCTAATTCTCTGATTAGGATTTACTTGAAAGTAAGGAGTCTCTTTATTACAATCGAAATCTATATTTAATTTATCTAATTTGACCAACTCAATTAGCCTCCAATTCTTTTTAGTTCAGCATCATAAGTACCAGATCTAGTTTTTTTGCTTCCTAATTTTTTAACCGTGTCTGCCCCTTTCCAAACTCCTCCATTATGTCCATCTTTGTCTACCGTTATATACTTTGGCCCTTTACCTTTTTTGCCTCTTTTAAATACTTTTTGTCCATGGGAAGTATAATTTGTAGCGCTATATCCCAAGTCTTTAGCAGCTTCTTTAGCAAGGGCTGGAGTTGCTCTAATCATAGAACTAACAATTGACTTAGACCACTTTTTTATAGCTTGTTTCAGACCCGATTTTGCGATAAAACCTATAACAACACCAACTGCAGGCCATACGGATGCTTTTAGCTCTGTACTATCATAAGTATACTCTTCTCCAGATTCCTGATCGGTAAAAGTAGCTTTAAAATTCTCTTCATCATAAAGCTCTAATATTTCTACATCAAATGATTTCTCTAAATCATTACCATACTCATCTTGCAGAGTTGCAGTTACTGAAATCTTGCCAGTTTCTTCATTGAATTCTAATAAACTATTCATATGCATATCTTCATTTTCTATAGTTGAATCAACATAGTTTAGTTCTTCTTCCGAGTAGACAACATCTTCAACATCTGTTTCTGAATACCCAGCCTCATTCAAGTCTTTCTCTGCTGATAAAGCATCAATTTCTTGAATTTGCTCAGCCGCGTAAGCCACACCACCATATGAGATAAACATAGTTAAAGTTAACATAATTACAAAAAATTTCTTCATTTATTCTTCTCCCCCTATTTGTATTAAGCCTTCGCCATATGTATCATCTGATCCTAATTCTATTGAATTCTTTTTTAAGTGCTTCAAAATATCCTCATTTTCCATTTCTAATTTTAATAACGATATAGATCCTGTAGCGTATGCAGTCGCCAAAGAAGTACCACTTTGGTGTTCTAGTTCACCATTTATATTTAAAACCGATACATTAACTCCTGGTGCAACATAATCAACTTTTCCTTTCCCTGAATAAGCGAATATCTTCATTTCGTTGTCAATAGCAGATATCGATAAAACTTCAGGGTAATTAGCAGGATATTCTGTTGTTAATCCAAACGTATTCCCAGCTGCGGCAACAATAATAATATCATTATCGTAAGCTTTTTTAATTGCTTCTCTGATTGATTCGTCATCATTTGAAAAACCAAAGCTAATATTAATTAAGTCTACTTCTTGGTCAATTGCCCACTCAATTCCTGCTACTGTATTCTCGATACTACCTGTACCTTCCTCATCCAATACCTGGACATCATAAAGTTCAACATGATTATTTAACCCAATTAATTTGCCCTCATGCGATGTTGAAGCCACAATGCTTGCAATCATAGTTCCATGTCCATCTATCGGTGTGGTCGTAGAAGAGTTATCAAATGTATTAAAACTCTTTACAACATAATCTTGAAGTTGTTCTAAATTTGAGTTAATGCCACTGTCTAATATTGCAACTTTTATTTGATCTGAATCTGTAGACACAGTGTTAAAGTCAGGATTTAACATGCATACAGACCAACTATGTGTACATTCTACAGTTTCTTGCTTTGAAGAAGTACTGCAACCTCCTAGAAGAAGTGGTAACAAAATCAACAAAAATATTAATCTTTTCATTATTAGCCCTCTTTTACCTTGAATAAATAAAAATATCACTTCCTTCTGATGCATTTAGTTCAATTCAAAGATATTTTTGATGCAATATTCGATACCAGCACTTCTCTAGTTTTTATGAATATTTTTAATCTTCATTCCCTATTATTCAGTATTATAATACATCCAAGGGGAAACTAGAGAAATAAATAGATGTTATAGCATTGCAATTAATATGTATTTACGCCCCCTTATTTCCTAAATATTTTTAATAATTACTTGTTTAAGACCTGAAAAACAGCATTAAGAATTGAACTATAGTATCGTAACCTTATAATATCATTGTAATCAGTTTATTGTAAATGCAAAATCATGTTGATATTTCTTTTTTTGTTGGTGATTAGAACAATAAACTCCTAAGTATATAAAATAAAAATATTGTTTATTCGGCATGAGACTAAATAGAGGAGCACATAATGCCATTAATTCAATCTAATTCTGAGAATATGTGTTAGTTAATTAAATAAGGTTTAATGGGGTGTAGAGCCACAATATTACTTTTTTGAATTACAGGTTGTGTTTATGTAATGCCCGCCCCGGCTGCCTGCAAAACACGCCCTGTTAAAAGTGATAAAAATTCTGGTGCAATCCCACAAATAAGTGTACCTGCCGTAAACAGAGACATAGCAGTTAAAAATAAAGTGCGTGTCGTAAATGTACCGATTAAAAAAGCAGTTATCGGAATCATAATACCATTTACGAGCATAAATGCGGATTGCAGCCATTGGACAGTATTCGCATCAAGATCTAAATCGGACATAATATGCGGCAATGCTGTTCCTAATAAGGTCTGATTCAAAATGGCTACAAACGCTCCAGATAATAAAACAACTAGAATCGGCACACGGCTTGTACTTTTCGTTTCCGGCAGTGAACCATTATTCTCATCCATTTACAACCCCTCTTTCGTTAAGCATATATTCTGAAAAAATCTATATTCATCCATCAATCGGTGAATCGTCGATTTTCTTATATATAGTTCTTTCCCATTTTCACCTCATCGTAAATCAGTTTTTAAGAAAATTGCTTAGTCTATAAGACTTTAGTGTTCTTGCAAAGGAGATATCCGCTCCAACATTATTATATTCTTTCTTATTCTTTTAAAAAATTATTTTACGAGTATAAAAACAGACAAAACCGGTGACTGTAAAATCACCGGCGTAAAATTATTTCTGTAAAGTATCACACCAACTGACAAAGTTGTGAACAACAGAATCAAGAAAATCAATTGTTTGTTCATCAGTCAGATTCCCTTGCTCATCTACCTTGTTCTGAACGGAACCAATTAATACTTCGTTTCCCGGCAGGGTTAATACCCCAACTCCGCGAGAGTTTAAAATTTGACGAAGCTGTAATTGAGCTTTCACTGTACCAAGAGCTCCCATAGAAGCTCCAACAATCATTCCGGGTTTGTTTACCAGTACTAAATCAACACGTGAGAACCAGTCAATTGCATTTTTTAACATTCCCGAAATAGAACCATTATATTCAGGTGTAGCAAATAAAACTGCATCACTTTCTTTAATACGCTCCCTTAATTCTTTTACAATCTCAGGCGGATTTAATTCTTCATCCTGATTATAAAAAGGCAGCTTTTCTATCGGTAAAATATTAATTTCAATTTTATCCTGATAACGATCCTTCATATATTTAACAAGTTGTTTGTTATAAGATTCTGCGCGATTACTTCCAATCATTGCTGTAACTTTCATCTGTATACCTCCAATATGTCTGCTGTAATTATGTTATGTTTATCACAAATACTTATCGATTGATTTTAAACACAATTAATATTATTACCATAATGATTTATCTACCTCAAGAAATCTGCTCAGGAATTTCCAGCATATATGCAGGATAAATAATAAATCTTTACCAAAAGGCACAAACAACTTTAAGCAAATCGCGCTTCTTCATCAGCAATTACTAAGAGTATTTCATTAAAAGCTTCCATATTTCAATAAGAAAAACTAAGGAAATGACTTGGTCTTTAAAATACTGGTATTCTTGCCAAAAAGATTTCCTCTCCAGCATTTTTATATATTCTTGTATAAAAAAGACTCCTATCAAGAAATCCTTCAAGAGAGGATGCTTCTATCCCCTTGGAATGCTTTCTCAATAAGAGTTATTTTATCACATTATTAATAATAGAAGAATAGTGTATCCTCCTACTAAGTGAAATTACATTGTTTAAAAGAACCAATTACGTTTCCGGTTAGAACAGCAAGGACGCTTTCTTTCACATGAACAGTCTCTGGAACCTCTGTTATTTTCTTTCCGACAATGGTTAGAGTGGTTTCCACAATTGTTTCCATTCCCGCCATTGTTAGAACCATCTACTCTGCGACAATTGCTTGAATTGTTTACATCACTGCCACAATCGTAATTCTCAACAACCGTTTCGTTCACATTGGATTCTCTAACTGGATAATAGTTTTCATTTCGAATAATAGTGCGGTGCACATTTTTAATTTCAGTTGGATGAATGTTTTTTACAGTCTTTACACTTTTGCTGTGACGTACCTCATGTCTTGTTGGATGAACACGGACTTCCTCATCCCTGTTAGAATTACGGCAACGGCTGCATTGACAGTTATTTTGGCTCATTTGAACTCCCTCCTTTCCAATGCATAATACATCTTATGAAAAGAAGTGGATTTGTCCTACACAAATAACTATTAAAACAATAAATGTACGTTTTTTCTATATTATTGTACCGTTCCGCTTCATCGTTATAAATTCCATATCTTTATATTGAAATTGGTGCTCTTTGATAAAATTATTCTTTTCATATAAGCGGATTGCCCTTTTATTAAAAGAAGCGACAGTAAGCCTGATTGGCTTTCCATTGTACTCCAGCTCAATAAAGTGAAGGATCCGTTTTAGAAACTGATCTCCATGTCCTTTTCCCGTCAAAACAGGATTCATTCCCAAGCCCAAATCCACACAGTCTTCTATATATACAGCGTTTCTTTCTCCGGCTGGGATTTTTGCTGAACGGCCGGTACAAAAGAAACCAATTAATTTATATGATGAGTCTACTATTGCATAATAGCTGCCGCCAAGCAGTTCAACAATGGCGCTAGTTGTTAATACATTGTTATAAAAATCATATGGCTTTTCGTACTTCCAGCAAAGTGCCTCAACTGCATATTTTTGTGTCATTCGAGCAATATGTATATCCATTAAGCATCCCCACTTTCCCTTTAGCCTACCTTTATTATTCCATAATTTTCTGAAGAGGGGAATATAGAATTTCATCAGCTATATTATTTTCTTTTCAATTCAAAAAAACAAGCAGAAGGATTTCTTCTGCTTGTTTCACGTCATCATCTATAAAATAACTTCTTTTAATGGCATACAACATCATTTCTGTCTGTTAAGCAGTCTTTTGTGGTGTTTTTATAAATAAAGATATTATAAAAACAAGTCCCACAAACACGATAAGCAAGTTAAAACCGTTTTGTATACCAAAAGATTGCGACACAGTTCCAACTACCCAGCCGATAAGTGCTCCTCCAAGGCCGGAAGCTACATAAATCAAACCTTGCAACGAACCGATTTTATCTGTGATTTTCGCTCCAATTCCTTGTGCCGTCGGGAAGAGAACTGATAAAGCAAGTCCAAATATCATTGCTATATAAGCAAACTCGGTGATAAATAAACGTGTAATAATAATCGCAATTAACGCCATCAATGAAAAAGTAACCAAGGTACGTTTTTCTCCAAATTTGTAACTGATATACCCTCCTGCAAAACGTCCTAAAGTAAACAGGATGGAAAAGCTGGCGATAACATAAGCAGCAATTTCCGCTTTTTGCACAACGTCCATTCCGCCAATATCCAGAGAAGTATAGAAAATCGGGAAGAAATTAAGAAATCCTGCTTCCGCTGCTACATAGAAAAGAATGAATAAAATAACAAGCATAACCTGTCTATCTGCAAAGAGACTCATAAAGCTTTTTAGGTTTATCTCTTCTCCCTGCTCCACCTTTTCGTTTTCCAATGATAATAGGACAAGAATAATCAATGCCACTAAAACTGCAACCCCAGCATAGAAGAAGCGCCAGCTGATATTATTTGCAAACATCGCATTAAGAATAAGTGGTGTAAAAATCATCCCCATTCCAAACAAAGCATTCGCCAGATTAAAAATGGCCCCCGCTTTACTCTGGAAAAAGGTAGGTATAATCGTAGCAACAGAAACGGTCATAGCACCAATTCCGACACCCACCACCAGATAAAAGCCTAAGAAAAATGCAACAGAGAAAGCAAAGCTTGTACCCGCAAGTCCTATAATCATACTAATTGTACCTGCTAACATCATAAATTTGATGCCTTTTTTATCTACAACAAACCCTGCTATTAAACTGGCTAACAAAAAGCCGATTTGAAAGATAGATACCATTGTTCCTACCTGACCAATATCCAGATTGATATCTGACTGAACCTTTTCTAATACAATCCCTTTCGTATTTTGAATTCCTCCAAGAATAAACATTGTTGTAAATATGAGAATAAATGCTTTCACGCGTTGTCTGCTGTTACTCATTAGCTGTTATCTCCTCTCCGGTATTGGCCAATGGCATGAAATAATTCTCGGTCTGCCCAGCCATAACAATAATAAATCAATTCATCTGCTTCACTTTCATCTGCTGCTTTCACTGCCTCGACCAGCTTTTCGGATTCAATATTCCACATTTGAATACCGCTGAATATTTGCGTGTCGGGCTGTGATTTTTTGCGTGCCAGCTTATTTTGCTCAGCAACAAAGCGAATTGGAAATCCCTCTTTTTTAAACTGGCTGTAAGATAAGTCGTCATATAAACCAAATAGTCTGTTAAATGCTTTAAAAGCATTTTCTGATTCATTTGAGTCATCAGCAAAATAGTCTATCATTCCTTGTACATCTGCACCGCCTCCTAATTTGTGATATGGAAAATGCTTGAGGCTCGAGGAATATCTTGTTAATTGGGAATAATCCTGCCCTAAGATCCAGCTGTATGCCGGCGGCCACAAATCAAGCAAAAATGCAAAACGATTATCTACCTGCTTCAAGCGCTGCGTAAGATTTGCAATAAATGTTGTAACACTATTTTGTCTAAAACGATGCCAATCCTTTAAGCTTTGATCTTGAGTTAATATATCTACAACCTGATTAAATTGTTTATCTTTCAATAAAGCTCTTATTTCAGCTAATTTTTCTTTTATATCATCTATATTCAGATTTCTAGCAGACATTTTCTTTTCACAATGAGGGCAAAAGCAAGTTAAAAGTCCCCGCGGATCAACCTTCTCCCCTGCCCAATCAGGATAACGAATGCGGTCAATCATATAGGTGGTATAACCATAACGCTGATAAGTATCTGTAAATACTTTTTCCCAAAAATCAATAACATCTGGTGCATTAGGACACAACCATTTTTCTACTGCTATTCCTTGATCATCAACCACCAAATTATCTTGAATTGCTGTTCCTGTAAAATCACCATTTAAAATATTTGCCCATGGAATAATTTGAATATCCGTATCTGTCATTTCATTTTTCAAAATCATTAATGGATCTGCATCAGATGTCAACCCAGTATTTCGCTTTTGATCAATCGCCTCTCCCTTATAGGAAGGCAAAATGACATGCATTTCTCCTTTTCCCTGCACAAATTTATGCTTCGGATTATGTGGAAGAACTCCAATAGGATAAGGATTCCTTTCAAAAATGGTATTCATTTGCGGAAAAATATAATTGATGTCTGTCATTTCTCCTATTAAATCCTTTATTTGCGTCACACCTTCGTCTAAAACATCATGTGGATGAATATGAATTCCTGCCATGTTTTTCTGCCTCCTTATTAATATAGCTGTGCATCCTTGATGAAATTAATAGATGGAAATACAGTGCTCAATCCTAAAACAGCTGCACCATATAGTGGAGCCTGTTCCTTTAAGCTCGAGAGTTCTACTTGGACCTTTGTATTAGAGAAGGTCTGATTTGCGATTTTTTGATTTACATCCTCCAGGAAAAGCCCTGCAGATTTCGTAACACCTCCCATAAGTAAAACCTTTTCCGGGTTAATCACAGCATTAATATTTAAAATTCCTATTGCTAAATAGTCACTAAATTTATCAACAATATATTTTGCTGTGAGATCGCCCTGTGAAGCTAGCTTAAAAATAGCTTCAGGAGTGACCTTCTCTCCCTTTAACTTATGGTAGCTCTCTTCAATGCCGGAACCTGCACATAATATCTCAAAATAACCTTTATCCGTAGGGGCATACAGATGTTCACGATTAAAGAGCATATAGCCAACTTCTCCAGCTGCATTATTCGCCCCGCGTATGATTTTCCCATCCATAAATAATGCTGAACCAGCTCCTGTTCCAAGGCCTATTAATACGGCACTGGATGAAGTTTGTGCTTCTTCCTTATACAGCTCACCGATTAAAGCTGCCCGAATATCATTTTCTATAACAATCTCGATTCCTGTTCTTTTATACAGCATTTCTTTTAAAGGAAGGTTAGACCATTCAGGTAAATTCGGCGAACCTTCAAGGACGACGCCAGCTTTGTAATCAACAATCCCTGGAGTTGCTATGCTGATAACTTTCATTTTTTCCTTAGGAACTTGTTTTTCTGCTATAAACGCTTCAATATCTTCTGTAAGTGAATCGATAAATGCTTCACTGCTGTCTGTTTTATAGGTTGGCGTCTGATACTGTCCTAATATTTCTGCCTCCAGGTTAAACAGGCAGATATTAATTTTTGTTCCTCCAAGATCAACCGCAACTCCATAAAACGAATCTTTTGCAAAGCTGAGTTTGGTTCCTCTCCGACTAGTATCATCATCTTCTTTTTCATCAGTAACCAGCTGTTCATCTATCAGCTCAGAGACTATTTCTGAAACCGTCGCCTTCGTTATCCCGGACTCCTTTGAAATTTGAGCCCTTGTAAGCGGTCCCTCCTCGCGAATCGTATTCAATACAATTTCTTTATTCATTTTTCTGATCGTACTTGGCATATTTACAGACATAATCCTTCTCCTTGTTTATATTATAAACTTAAATTGTAAATAAAATTACTTTTTAAATTTGTAAGGGCTTTTATATTAGTTTAAAAATAAAAAACCAATCATTAAGTTTATTTTATGAACTTAATGATTGGTTGTCAATCTTTTTTTTATTTATTTTTTGATTAAAAGAAAATGTGTTCAGGTTTTACAGAGTTTTTACCGCCATGATCGAATTATCCTGAATAATTCCTGGTTCTGAAAAACCAAATGAAGCGTATAATGTTTTAGCTTTGATATTATCTGTATGGTAAAAGAGTGCTATATACTCTGCTTCTCCATAAGGCATTGCTTCAATATCCACCAACATTTTTTCAAAGGCAAGCTTGCCGTACCGTTTCCCCTGATAATGCTTGTCAATCATAATATGGTGAATAAAATAACTCTTCTTTCTGTAAAATGCTTCATTTTCAAATGATTCATGATCCAATGTATCATAAGAATACATCAAAAACCCTACCACAACATCATCAGCATAAATGGCGAATGGAATAGTTGGTTCCCCCTCTGCATTCAACACATAAGCATCTGCAATGTATCGTAGGTTAGTAGCCATGATAAAATCCTTTTGGGTTTCCCCCACTTCAAGCGCTATTACTTCGTCTATGTTATCCTCGGTTATTTTTCGTAATTCCATCATTTGTTTCTCCTCTTCACTTTATGACGCCCTTCCTGTATTGTAACGGTTCACATCTAATTCCATCTTGCAGGTATACAAGGTATGTCCGCTAATATTTTCTGTGAATTCAGAAATAATTTGAAATCCTTTTGTCTGGTAAAATGACATCCCTTTTTTATTATCTTTTTCCACATTCAAATGGATGAATGCTGGTGATAATTCATCAATCGCATATTCCAGCAGCTTTGTCCCCATTCCCTTTCCCTGCGTATCCGGGTACAAATAAATCGCATACAATATACTGACGCCCTCTTCTGACACAGGGCTGAAATTGGCAAATCCCTCAATTCGTTTATCAGATTCCACCACGTAAAGATGAGAATACTCGATTCGCTGCTGCATTGTTTTATTACTGTAGGATGAGTTTAAAAATTCATCCTGGATATCTCTTGGTATAATCCCCTCATATGTATCGTGCCAGCTTGTGTAAACAACATCTTGAATTGCAGTAAAGTCCTCTTTCTTCGCCGATCTCACTTTATAATCCAATCCCATCTCCCCTTTCAATACAATTTAAAAATATCCCAAGGTTCCCTATTTATTTTTTCTTCTTGGCATTCTCCTGCTCTACCATACCTCTTAAAATTGCTTTACCTGTCTCGGAACTGTCAATACCTCGTTTAACTCCTGCAGCTACAACAAAAAATAAAATAATAAACGGAAGAATAAATGCGATAAAGCTTAATAAGAAATCCAAAATACCATCTCCTTTTTCTTTTTATACTTATATTATAAAACTCATTTCCACTTAGTGATAGTTTTGTTATTATGCTCTACTTGTCTCTATCGCTACAGAAGAAGGAATTTTCCGTTCAAAAAAATCTGTAAAACAAGGTAATGGTAATAATGTTACAATATTCACTATGATTGGGTATTTCAGTGACAAAATAAGGAAGGGATTTTAAAATATTACGGCTTATTTTTAATGTTAACGGGCTGCTGATTATTGCTGCAATTATTTTATACATTGTTTACTCTTATTTTTATATGTAAGCAGGGCCAGTCCATTTATAAAAGAAATACAAACCAAGCATTTTAGCTGACTTGATTTGTATTTCTTTTTATATAAAGTGAAATTTCAATCAGGAGGTGTTCTCTTTTCCTCACTGATTGTTAGTACCAAAAGGCATGCACCTTAAGGTATGAACAAAAAGCGACCTTCCTTAAGATCCCTGGGCCAGTCAGGCTATTACTGGCTGTTTGATCTCCCACTTAGAAGTCTTGATTTTTCTCCATCCTTGGAGCGGGCGTCATAAAGTCCGTTACACTGCGATAAACAGATGAAACATTCTCTCTACTGCACCTGATAAACCACTTCCAATCTTGCTTCTACCGATTGATTTCCCGGCTCAATTGGTGTAGATACCATTTTAAATACCTGTGCCGGTCCGACACCAGGTGATGAGGTCTGTTCGTTTATCTTTAATGGAACTGGGCTTAAATTTGCACCCAACTGTTCTGCTAAGCTTTCCGCCTTCTTTTTTGCATCTGAAAGTGCAAAGCTTAATGCTTCCATATAAAAGTTTTCCGGATTGTCTACGGAAAATTCAATCGAAACAACCTCATTCACTCCATTCTCAGTAACACGATCAATAATCTCTCCTATCCGGTCCATATCTTCTGTAACAACCGTTATTTCATTCCGTACCTCATACCCCTGCAATGTCTGATTACCATCTTGATAACTATAAACAGGTCTTGCGGAAAAGCTGGTTGTCTGGATTCGCTCTCTTGGAATACCGATTTGCTGCAAAACCTCCAGAACCTGGTTCATTCGTCTTGCATTTTCTTCCTGCGCTTCCTGCAAAGAAATATTGGTTGTTGAAACAGCTAATTGAATACGAGCAATACTTGGTGAAACAATAACGGTACCGACACCAGTCACTGTAATCGTACCTTGCTGCTGATTATTCTGGCGCTCCGGCATTCTATGCCCATAATTAGGCGGTCCATAAGTATAATACATTGCAAACGTCCCTCCCCTCATACCATCCTATGTTGTATAAGGGTCGTACCATTCAAGAATTCTCCGGCTAATCCCAATAATTCGGATCCTGCATTTGCAGCTCCTGCACAATATCATCTAAATCCTGAGGAGTAATCGTAAAAATGGGGTACTCTTTAGATGTCCGCTTGGTAGCATCATAAAAAAATTTGACGCTGCCGGGATATTCATCATCGACAAGAAGCAAGGCGGCATCACTTTTATCAATCAGCCACAGATCCTTCGCCCGAAATTGATAAGCTCCCTGATACTCCCCTTTATAGAGAGGCTTAAAAAAATCGGCAGTCATCATTAACTCTTCGTATTTTTCCTTGATAGGATCAGGCCAACGCTGATCCTGGTTTTCAAATGGAGGGAAAACACCTATTTGCACATCATACTCCTCTTTTAAATCCATAATTACATCCGCTGTCCATTGCTCAATACCCATTTGTCCAGAAATAATAACCCATTCTAATCCTTCTTCTATAAATGTACGCAGTCTTTTTTCCAAAGCCGCCTTAATAAAAACAATCCTTGGATCATTTTCTTTGAAGATACCCAATTCTGTTGGTTTATAGCCTGTTACATGTAATATTTTCACTTTACTATCCTTTCCTGATAAAACATTATAGCTCTTATATGGTTTTAATTCTTTATTCATTTATTAGTATTATATGCTACATACCATTCTAACGCAGGAATACTTGTTTTGAAAGCCAGTCCACCCCATCACAATAAGGCAGTCCTTTGCTGCCTTATTGTTACCACATTCCCGGTCTTCTCCATGGAGGAGCACCCGGATGCCTTCCCATTTCTCCATTGAGTCCAGGGGGTATTTGTCCCGGTAACCCCATTGGCGGAGAGAGGAATGGCGGTCGCGGTCCTGAATGCTGCCTGCCCATAAATACTTCTTTCCCATACGGCTGGCGATATTGATTTTTTATAGAATGATGATTCACATAGGTTGTGTGCATGGGATGAATATGATTAACAACGGCTTCTGATGACGTATGAACATATTGATGCTTTGTCGGATGAACAATGGTCTTTTCATTAGGACGCTGCTGATTAAATTGTCCTCTACCTTGCATACGCTCTGCCTCCTTTTTCTTCTCTCTTTCAATGTATGTTATAAACGTACAGGTCGAATAAGACAGATACCCAATTTCTTTTATAATTTTAAATCAGCAGTAGAAACCTGTTTCTACGGTTTTTTAAGATCAATAACAAATAGCGAAATAGTTCCAAAAACACATTAAAATAATCTTTTAGCAACTTTTTTTCGAAAAAAGTTGGCATTTTATTATAGGTGTGTGATATACTATAGATAATTATTTAAGTTCGTTAGAAACACAGGATGAGATACAATAAAAGAATTGATCTTTCGTCTTGAGATTCAACTTTGAACTAAATAGTAATAAACAGTGCAACAATTGCACGTGGAGGTAAAAGAATGAACACAGGTTCTGTAAAATGGTTTAACGCTGAAAAAGGCTTCGGTTTCATCGAAGTAGAAGGTGGAGACGATGTATTCGTACATTTCTCAGCAATCCAAGGCGATGGTTTCAAAACTTTAGAAGAAGGTCAAACAGTTACTTTCGACATCGAAGAAGGAAACCGTGGACCACAAGCTGCTAACGTTGTAAAAGGCTAATAAGCAGATAGAAAAAAAGCTGATCAATATTGGTCAGCTTTTTTATTTATATTAAATTGATTTAAAACTCGTGTTTTTAGGCTCTATACTGAATGTGGTGGTGCCCTCCGTTCCATCGCCAGATGGAACGGAGACAAAAAAATACACTCTATTTCCTCTCTCTGGTAACCTTGAGTTGTCGAGACAAAAGGAATGGGAGAGGAAAAGAGTGCATCATCATTTTATCACAGAGTTGTTAGGAATTAAAGATACGCATGTAGATGTGTGGGATATCAGAGAAGAAGAAAGTTATTTTATTGCAGAATTATTCACGAAACAGCGTATGCAGAAATGTCCTTTTTGCCGTAAAAGAACCAAGCGGATACATGGCTATCGTTGGCAAAGCATTCAAGGACCAGCGTTTACAACCAAGGAAGTTCATCTTTCCCTGCGAAAACGACGTTATATTTGCACGTCGTGTCATCACACATTTTATGAGCGTCTACAAATGATTCATCGGTATCAACGTTGTATGGCGAGTGTGCAAACGACAGCGATGATGCATGCAGCGGTGAGTTCCTTTCGTACAGCGGCGCTAGTAACCGGAGTAACAGTGAATCGTGTCTTACGGTGGTTTGATCAGAAGGAGTTAACTACCAGCAAAGTGTTGCCGCGAGTCATTGCGATCGATGAGTTTAAAGGTGACGCGGATGGAGAGAGGTTTCAATTGAATGTGGTCGATGTGGAGAACCGAAGAATTATCGATATCTTGCCAAATCGAAAAGTGGAAACCATTGAAGCGTACTTAAAGTCCTGTGATACAGGTAAAGTAGAAATGGTAGTAATGGATTTATCTCAAGCGTTTAAACAAGCAATTCGAAAAGCACTGGGAAATCCTCTGATTATCGCTGACCGTTTTCACTTTATGCGTCAGGCCTATTGGGCTCTAGATGAGGTCCGCCGTGAAGTTCAAAAGGAGCTGCCCAAGAAAGATCGAATTCGAATGAAACGTTCCAAAAAACTTCTGTGGAAATCATGGACAACCTGTTCAGATGATCAGAAGAAGAAAGTCGAGCAATTATTAAGGATAGATCCCCGCTTAAAGGAAGCTTATGGTTTAAAGCATGAATTGGATACGTGGTTTAAGGAAAGTGATGCGCACAACGCAACTGCTGGATTAGAAGCGTGCCTGGAGAAGTTGAATGCATCCGCGTTAGAGGGATTTCATCGTGTCGCACGTACATTTAAAAGATGGCAACAAGAAATTCTGCATTCTTTTATGTATCCCTTTAATAATGGCTACATAGAAGGCGTTAATAATACGATTAAAGTATTAAAAAGATTATCTTATGGGATTAAACAGTTTGATCGAATGAGAAAGAAAATTCTATGGCAACAAGAGGTAAAGCTTGTCTTAAAGCAAGCTTATAAATAAAGAGGTGGAGGAATGATATTCCACCACCACATTTGACATAGAACCTGTTTTTATCGCTTTAGAATTAAAACTTCATTATCCTCCAACAACTGCTCTCCAATACCAGTGAACCTATATTTGGACTTCACAGACTTCTCAGGCAAACAGGATTGCTATTCTCTTTCATCATGAAATAACACTAAAAAATCAATATGGATTTTTACCTTTCTTTATTCCGTAAAGATAGCAAGGTTCTTTAGTGTAGACCTTAACCCTGTATCATGATCCTCTTTTCGTATCCCTTCAGGCACATTCTCACAGACGATAGTAACCTTTGTCCCTTCTGAAACAGCTTCAAAAAACCATTTTTGTATCATTTCTCCCGAGAATGCCGGATCCTCAGAATCGAAGTTTACGGTTTGTACAATTCGTTCATTTGGAACCAACTCCAGGAACCTTCCTTGTGTTACATCTGTGTTTTCTGTAGTTTTGCCCTGATGTAAGTTATCCATTTCGTACATTAGAATTATCCTGTACTCTCCGCCTTTTTTAGGATCAAAGTTTTCAATATGACCCGACATTCCACTTGGCGGCAGCCATGAAATTAATGCTTTCGGACTTACGAATGCCTGATATATGGTTTGCGGTGATGCCATAATCAACCTTGATGCAGAATCTATCCTTCTGTTACTTGATTCCTTTGCCATGATAGAGACCCCCCTTCCTTTTTAAAGTTTAACAAACAGGAATGCAATAAACTTCTTCTCAATTGCGCAAAAATAATTCTATTGATGACAAACCAAGCAAAATTCTCTCACGAGTCAGACAAGCAGATGTTTCTATCTGTAAAAATTAATGCTTCTATTCTATTTCTACAGGGTATAAAAAACCCTTCTACTCATGTGATATAGAAGGGTTTCTCTGTATGTTTTACTTAAGCATTATATCTTCCTTAAAACTGCTCTGTTAAGGCTGTAACAATTTGTTTTTTACGGGAAACAACACCTTTTAATAAAGCACGGTCATTTCCATCTAAAGCAGCACGAAAGGCTGTTTCTACTTTATCCTTCGCAGGGCCGACTGCCAGAACCTCTGAATCATTATTCAGGATATCTGTTGCAACAAACAGGAATAAGTCTAATCCTTTTTCATTAACTGTTGCTGTAATTTCACTTACTAGCTCATCATGAAGCTGATAGATTTCGCTGACATCCACTGCATTTACTTGAGCAATTTCCACCTTTGCATCACCCATCGCAAATTCCTTGGCATCCATTGTAATCAAATCTTTCACAGTTTTATCACTGATATCTGCGCCGGCTTTCAGCATTTCTAAACCGTACTCTTTTAAATCCACACCCGCTTTTTCAGCTAGTTCATGTGCTGCTTTCACATCTTCCTCTGTACAGGTTGGTGATTTTAATAATAGAGAATCAGAAATAATGGCGGATAATAATAACCCAGCAATATTTTTGTCTAATGCAACATTATTTTCTTTGTACATCTTGTTCAGGATGGTTGCTGTACAGCCGACTGGCTCTGCACGGAAATACAGCGGCTCCTTTGTTTGAAAATTAGATACGCGATGATGGTCAATGACTTCACGGATAACAGCATTCTCAATGTTATCAGCACTTTGCTGGAATTCATTATGATCTACTAAAATAACCTCGACACCATCTTCAAGTCCTTGAACAAGCGGGGGCGCCTCTACATCAAATTGGTCTAAAGCAAATTGTGTTTCTCCATTTACTTCACCTAAACGGGCCGGGCTTACCTCTGCCCCAAGTTTTGTTTTTAAATCAGCATAAGCTAAAGCGGAACAAATTGTATCCGTATCTGGATTTTTATGTCCGAAAATGAGTGTTTTTGACATCTTTTATTTCCTCCCTCGACAAACTTTCCATATAGAAGATGTTCATAAAGTCCAATAAAAATGACATGGCGATAAAAGGAACTTCTACTAAGAACGCCCACGTCGTGTGGGCAACACTGAAGTCATCACATCCTATGATAGTCCGTTCGAAAAAAGCTCGTCGCCTTGAACTTCTTGATCCTTTTCATCGTACTTTTTGAACGCATATATATAGATTATCATATTTAACCTCTAATGCTCCAGCCCTAATCTTTTTTCTTTAAAAAATACCGGAAATATTTTCATTCTGCCTCAAAATACTGTAAAAGTAATCATTATTAGATTATAATTAATCTCATTGGAGGGATTTATGAAATGACAAGAAAACAATTTAACTTAACGCGTACTGCTTTACTCACCTACGCTTCAGAATTGGACGATTCTGTTATTGATGTACAAGCAGATTATTTTAATAATACAATCCGCTGGCATTTAGGTCATGCGCTTGTAACAATGGAAAAATTCTTATTCCGCTATCCTAAGAAATCAGAAAATATACCTGCGAGCTATGCCCAGCTGTTCAGTTCTGGAACAAGCCCTAAGGATTGGCAGGAGGAACCGCCAAGCTTAGAAGTGTTATTAGAAGCGTTAGAAGTACAGCAACAGCGCATTAATGAATTTAATGAGTTATTCTGGAAATCAAATGTGCAATTTAAAGTCCCATTCGGCAGTGTCGAAACACAAGGCGATCTGCTGATTATGCTTTCCTTCCATGAAGCAGAGCATCTTGGTAAAATCAAAGCAATGCATCAGGTTGTTGCAAAGGATAAAAATGAGTAAACCCTATGTTATTATTGGCGGTGGCATTTTAGGTGCCAGTACCGCCTTTTACCTTTCTAAACAAGGTACAGAGGTCATTCTTATTGACCGGCATGATAAAGGTCAGGCAACGGATGCTGCTGCTGGAATTATCTGTCCATGGATTTCTCAGCGCCGTAATAAAAAATGGTATCACATTGCCAAAAATGGTGCAGCAATATATCCATCTCTGATAGCTGATTTAGAGAGTCTAGGCGAGAAAGATACCGGTTATCGGCAAGTTGGAGCATTAAGCTTACATACTGATTCTAAAAAGTTAGATGGTATGGAGGAAAGAGCACATAAAAGACGGGAAGACGCTCCAGAAATTGGTGATATTACCAGGCTTAACGCTGAAGAAACACACAGCCGTTTCCCTATTCTGGACAAGGATTATCAAGCTGTCTTTATCAGCGGTGCCGCACGGGTTGATGGAAGAAAATTATTAAAAGCCCTAAAGAACGCAGCCGAGGCTAACGGAGCTGTTCTTTTATCCGGCAATGCAGAGCTGTACGCATCAGAAAATACCATAACAGGTGTGAAATATAATGGTGAAATAATAGATGCTGAAAAGGTTATTTTAGCAAGTGGTGCCTGGATGAAGGAAACCATTGAGCCTTTGGGAATCAGATTGGATGTCTCCTTTCAACGTGCACAAATTATGCACCTGGAAATCCCAGCTTTGCAAACAGCAGATTGGCCCGTTGTAATGCCGCCTGGAAGCAAATACTTACTTTCACAGGATGACAACCGCTTTGTGATTGGTTCAACCCATGAAGACAAAATCGATTTTGATTACCGTGTTACCGCTGCTGCTGTACATGAAATTTTAGATCAGGGACTTGCGATTGCGCCAGATTTAGCAGAAGCAACAATTTTAGAGACTCGTGTAGGTTTCCGACCATACACCCCCGGGTTCTTACCCGTTATCGGAGAACTGCCCGGGTATCAAGATGTACTGCTTGCGAACGGACTTGGTTCATCCGGGCTGACCATGGGACCATATCTTGGACAGCAGCTTGCAAAATTAGCCTTAAATGAAAAACTTGATATCGATTTAAATCATTATGATGTAACATCTGCATTAATAACAAACGAAGCTTAACATTATGATAAATGATGAAAAGAGGTGAATCCCATATGAAGGGATCATATATCGTTATCATCATCCTTCTTCTAATTATCCTGACTGCCTTCTTTGTCTGGTTATGGCTACAGGGTTTTGAAGGCAACCAAGAAAGTATAGCTGCATTATTCAATAGTTTGGTTTATCCTGCAGAAAAAGGGCCGGTTCACTCATACTCCTGAGAATCGGCCCTTTTTCTTATCCAGGTTAAATTTTCATACTGTCTACTGCATTTAATTTGCTTATGTTTATCTCAGCTTTTATGAGACATCCCTTTTCTTTCTATTCTCATTTTGTTTATATTCTATCTTTAATACAAAATCCCCCAGTTTTAGATATGTAGCCTGAAATATAGGACTTTGAATGAAGGTAAACACAAATGTAAAGATAAATACCGGCCCGCCAATAATTAATCCTAACACCAGTACGCTGCATTCTGTTATAATTCTCACTCTGCCAATAGGTGCTCCTAATTTATCTGCAATAGAAAGCATAAAGCCGTCACGTGGCCCAGAACCGACACCGGCGGCATTGTACATTCCCCCGCCAAAACCCATAATACAAATACCAATTAACATGAAAATAACATCCAGCCATGTATTCGTTGCTGTCGGAAGGATTCCTGTCCAATGATAGAAATCAACAAAAGATCCTATAAGCACAGCATTAAAAAAAGTACCTATTTTTATGTATCTTCGGTCTAAAATTAAGCATACACCAATCAGTATAAAAGAAATAATAATATTCCATGTTCCAACCGTAAATCCAATTTTATCAAACATAGCAACATTTAAAACGTCCCATGGATGCACACCTAAATGCTGCATATTAATGGTCAGTGATATTCCAGCGCTAAAAACCAATAATCCGAGCAAAAAAAATAACCATCGAAATGATTTAGCCAAAGCCAAGAACCTTCTTTCTATAGAAAACTTTGTAATTCAGGCCATTTCCAGGCTTGGATTACCTTAGTTACACTTATATTTAGTACTTAAAATTTTCACTATGTCGAAATATTTCTATGATAAAATTTATAATCTTCTCCCCACAATGAGACAACCTTATGGAAACTGATTCAATTATACGCTTTTTCACAGCAAATAAAAAGAGGGCTCCCCTTATCTTTAAAAAAGTATATTCCAATGATAAAAGCAGGCTTATAGAATCTATCTATTCCATAAACCTGCCTTACCCTATATTATAAAACTTTATTTAAAAAGTTCTTCGTCCGTTCCGAAGCTGGATTTGTAAAGATAATTTCCGGTGTATCTTCTTCCATAATAATACCCTCATCCATAAACATTACCCTGTCAGCAACCTCTCTGGCAAATCCCATTTCGTGTGTCACCACAACCATGGTCATTCCCTCTTTTGCCAATTGTTTCATTACCTCCAGAACTTCTCCAACAAGCTCCGGGTCAAGTGCTGAAGTCGGTTCATCGAAAAGCATCAGTTTCGGTTCCATCGCAAGTGCACGCGCTATTGCTACACGCTGCTGCTGTCCCCCTGATAATTGTGCCGGATACTGATCCGCCTTCTCTGCGAGACCTACCTTTTTCAGCAACGCTTCTCCACGCTCCCTTGCCTCTTGTACAGAAATCTTACGGACTTTCCGAGGAGCAAGCATTACATTTTCAATCACAGTTTTATGTGGAAATAAATTAAATTGCTGGAATACCATCCCCACTTCGGTGCGAATCATATTAATATCTGTTGTCTTATCCTTTAAATTATAGCCATCAACAATAACATTTCCGCTTGTAATATCCTCTAATAAATTTAAACAACGTAAAAAAGTACTTTTACCTGATCCACTTGGACCAATAACACATACTACTTCTTTTTCTTCTACCTCACAGTTAATTCCCTTTAAAACTTCATTATCTCCAAAGCTTTTGTGTAAATCCTGTACAGTTATCATTAGTAATTCAACCTTCTTTCTATATAACGCAGTAATAAGGACAGGCTAAAATTAATTACTAAGTAAAACAAAGCTACTGTTGTATAAATCTCGACTGCATTAAAATGATTCGATGCAATATATCTGCCCTGGAACATTAATTCTGGAACTAAAATAACGGACAATAAGGAGGTATCCTTAATACTAATAATAAATTGGTTACCAAGCGGCGGTATCATCCGCTTAAAAGCCTGCGGCCAAATAATATAGCGCATAGTCTGGTGCTTATTCAATCCCAGAGAACGTCCCGCCTCCATCTGGCCCTTATTAATGGAATCAACAGATCCGCGTACAATCTCCGCAATATACGCTCCAGAGTTTATTGCGATAACAACAATCCCCGCAGTAATCGAAGCCATTTGGAATTGCAGAATAATTGGTAGTGCGAAGTAAAGCCAAATAGCCTGAACAAGTACTGGTGTGCCTCGAATAACTTCTACATAAATAGATGCGATAATAAAAAAGAATTTATTTTTAGATATTCTTCCCAGACCAAATATAGCCCCCAATATAAATCCAATTAACAAACCAACAATTGAAATTAATAAAGTATAATATAAACCTTTACCTAACTGCGGTAAAAAATCAATTACTTGACCAAAATCAAACATTCTCTCACCTCTCTAGTCAATAAAATAAGGAGCCGTGCATGGATTGCCAGCTCCTTATCCCATCCTGCAAAGTCAAATGTATCAATAATTTTCGGTTAGAAAATATTTCTAAAAAAATTTTATTTAACTGTCATCACATCACAATTTTAAATTAAATTTTTTATTATGTGTGAAGAAGCAATTAACTCCTATAGAAAAGCTACCTTTCATTCTTTTAATAACCAGATAGTTATCTTTGATATTACTCTGAAGAACCAAACCACTTATCATAAATCTCATCATATGTCCCATTTTCATGTAATGTAGCTAAAGCATCATTAATCGCAGCTACTAAATCTTCATTCCCTTTTGCAATTGCAATCCCATAATCTTCTGCCTGATATGTTTCACCAACTGCTTTTAGCCCATCACCCGTTGTGGCAATATAGTACTCTACATTAGGCAGGTCATATACTGCCGCATCGGCATTACCATTTTCAACAGACATATATACCTGATCCAGCTGTTCATAAGGGTCAATTTGCTTCTCCTCTAAATTTTCCTCCAAAAATTGTGCACTGGTAGATCCTAACCTGGTTGCAATCGTTTTACCTTCTAAATCTTCCAAACTATTAATATCCTCATTATCCTCTGGTACAGCTATAGTAATCCCTGATTCATAATAAGGATCACTAAAATCAACTGTACCTTTTCTTTCTTCCGTAATACTTATTCCAGCAACCGCAATTTCAAATTGGCCAGTCTGCAAACCTGGAATAATACCATCAAAATTCGTTGTTTGAATCTCGCCATCAATTTCAAATCCAGCCTCTTCTGCGATTGCAGTAATTAATTCAATATCAAAGCCTACCAGCTCTCCATCCTCCATAAATTCAAATGGTACGAAAGAGTTATCGCTTACAACAGTGTACGCATCATTTAAATCATAATCACCATTGTCTGAATCTGCGTCATCCCCTGCAGAATCATCACTACTGCCACATGCAGCTAAAACTAATAATGAAATAAGTGCCAGCATAAAAATCCAACTTTTCTTTTTTCTAAACATCAAAAATTACCCCCTGTTATTTGATTTTAATTCTGTGGATAACTCTAAGTATAACAAAATTCCATTTTTATTAAAAATTCACTTTTAACCCATATTTCTGAAAATATAGGGGAATTCTGTGATTTTAAGTCTTTACCCATCACTTACTGTCTTTAAACTCGGAAATCTTCAAAAATTCTTTCCTTTTCACATAGTTATGGCAAAAGTTAGGTTTTAAAGTAAAAATAAATGAAATCTGTTAAACTGTTTCTATGGATTTCAATTACAGATAAATCAAGATTACAGGGGGCGTTGTATCAATATGCAGGATAATATCTCTATTCTGGAATGGAAAGTATTTGTTGAAAAGAAACGTAAGAAGAAAATGTTAGTGAAATTAATCTGGAGTGATACAGATAAATTAACATTGATTATCTCTCCAAATATCAAGGTCAATTCTTTTATAATTGATGAAAAGGAAGGTTTTCTTTTTTATGATATAGAGGGTGAGCAAATAACGGATCCAATCCCCTCTATTATTCCTGGCAGCGCATTAATAGATGGACAAATCCCTGTAAAAGCTATATCAGATGGGAATGTAACGCTTTATGGGAAAAGTTTATCCAACCAGGAAATAGATGAATTAAATCAATCAATACATTAAAAAAGTCTCTGGCAGATAGCTTTTTCTATCTCCAGAGACTTTCTTGTTAAGTATTATTCTTTTTCTCGTCATATTTTGACCAGTACGTTGCAAGGATTGGCCCTGAAATATTATGCCATATGCTGAAGATAACACTTGGTACGGCAGCAATTGGTGTAGCTGAAAAGAATGTCAAAGCCAATGTAGAGGCCAGTCCAGAGTTCTGCATACCAACCTCGATGGATACCGCCTTTTGATCTGAAAAGTTTAGTTTAAAGAGTCTTGCTGTAACAAACCCAAGTAACAAGCCTAGTATATTATGCAGCACAACAACACCAAAAATGAGTAACCCTGATGTTGCAACTGCACCCTTATTTACGGATACTACTGCTGCGGCAACTGCAACAATACCAATAACGGAAACAAGCGGAAGTACAGAAATACTTTTTTCTACCTGTTTGCTGAATAATAAGCGGATGACAAAACCTAAAATAATTGGAAGAAGTACAACCTGCAATATCTGAATAAACATTTCCTTAAAAGAAACCGGCATCCATTGATTCGCTAATAAAAGTGTTAAAGCAGGCGTTAAAACTGGCGCAAGTAACGTAGAAACGGTTGTTGCTGATACAGACAAAGCTGTATTCCCTTTTGCTAAGTAAGTAATTACATTAGATGCCGTTCCGCCTGGTGCACACCCTACCAGAATCACACCTACTGCGACCTCCGGGGGCAATTGAAAAGCAATAGATAATCCATATGCCAACAGCGGCATAATAATATATTGCGCAAGCACAGTGATAAATACACTTTTGGGAGCTTTTAATACTTCCTTAAAATCTTTGGGCGTAAGCGTTAACCCCATTCCAAACATAATAATTCCTAATAAAATACTTACATGTGGTGCAATCCAGGTAAACCCGCCTGGAAACAGGAAACTGACAACCGCAAATAGAATTACCCAAGCAGCAAATGTATTTCCTGCAATACTACTGATTCTTTCTAAAACCTTCACTTCCAAATCCTCCTAAAGTAATTTTTCTGACAGCTTTATTGTCAGAAAAATCAAAACAATTCAATCTAATATTACAGAAGGACGAAATCAATAGAATTCGCTTTTAATTTCTATCCTTTTAAAAATAAGAGATGTTCTATATCATACCAAAACTCTGATAATTATGTCTATATTAAATTGAAATATTTTTACATTTATATAATATTATCCAACAGTCTATTTATGTTAAAAATGCTTGAAAACAGCTGTTAAAATTTTTTTAATTAAAAATAAGATTCAACCCACCAAGAGTGGCGAGAACCAAAATTAAAATAGTAAATACGCGCTGTGGAATATATTTCAGTACTCTTGCTCCTGTAAACGCTCCAATTAATATAATTGGTATCAGCATCATATTAACAGAAAGTGTATTCAGTGTAATAATTTCCAAGTGAACATAAAAAGGAAACTTAATCAAATTCACTGTTAAAAAGAACCAGGCTCCTGTTCCAATCAGCTCTTTCTTCGGCAGCCCTTTTACTAACAAATAAATGGTCATAATTGCACCAGCAGCATTTCCGACCATCGTCGTAAAACCGCCAAGCACCCCAATAAAAACAATAAATAGAAACGAATTTGGCAGTATCTCGTTAAAACGGGCTCCAAGCTTTTGCCGAATTAAATTTAGTGCAATCATCACTAATACAATCACACCAATCATCGGCTTCAACCATCCATCTCCAATATTTTGCAAAACGAAAAAGCCGCTGATAATTCCTATTAGCACCCATGGAATGAGACTTATTAAATATTTCCATACAACATTTCTTCTGTAGTATGTAACTGCAAATAAATCACCAATCAAAAGCATCGGCAGTAAAAACCCGACTGATTCTCTTGCCGGAAGAACAAACATAATTAACGTAACAACTAAAATAATCATGTTTGGCAGCCCGGATTTTGAGAAACCAATCAGTAAAGCACATAAACCGATTATCAGCCAATCCAGTAATTCGAGCTCTAGCATCTTTCTTCTCCTTTAAATTCTATTATTCCCGTCTCAATCCTATCTATTTAACAAATAATAAAAAGGGATTAATTCTATGAACATATATAAACACACAGAAAAGGTATACACACAATCTATGAGGCTATACCTTTTCTACTATGCTATTATTGATAATCAAATCGATTTAAACGAAAGCTCTCTAAACTTACAGCAGGCTCTTTATCCATCAGCATTTTTGCTAAGCTTTCCCCAATACCGCTGCTGAATTTAAAACCATGACCGGAGAACCCGCAAGCAACAAGAACATTATCATATCCTGGTAAATAATCAATAATAAAATCTTCATCTGGAGTAAGTGTATACGTACACACTCTTCCCTCCTTCAGCTCGATATCCTCAGAAAAATACTTATGTGCAAAAGAAAGTGTTTCTTGTTCATCTTCTGGAAATGTGCTAAATGGCTCCAGTTCTTCATGATTCTTTAAGAGATGACCCCCGTCATGCCTGCCGATTTTTATACCAGCTCCATCAATACTTGGAAAACCATAATATGTACTTTCCTCATCAATATATCCCCAGCCGGGAAACAATCCTTCTTTATAATTTGATTCCTCTGCCTTGAACCAGGAAAACGTCTTACGAACTGGAGTAAGAGGCAAATTAATACCGAGCATACGCGTTACTTGATTAGTACCCTTACCGGCGGAGATAAGCAGCTTCTTCCCTTTGACTTCACTATTTGTTAATTTCACTGTAACTTGATCAGCTGTCATTTCGACACCTTGTACATAACTGTTTGTATATAAATCTGCACCATTTTTTTCTGCCAATACCCGATAAGCCCGAACAATATTTTCACTGAACAGTACACCAGAATTTTCCTCAAAATAACCAATCATTCCATCCTTTAATTGGAACCCCGGCCAGCGTCTATTAATTTCTTCTGCTGTCATCACTTCTAAAGAAAGATTATATTCCTCTGCTGATTTTCGTACTGTTTCTAAAAATTCATTTCCTTTTGAGCCAAAGTTAAGAATGCCTGTCTTTGAAAATATCCTTTCTTCCGTTTTTTCTTCCAACTCTTCCCATAGTTTTTGTGAATATAAAGCCAAAGGAACATAATTACCGCCTTCTCCATAGGCATGCCGAATCAGTCTTGTTCCTCCATGATGCGAACCTTCATTATGAGGAGGTTCATAAGAATCAATCAATGCCACCGTCTGACCGGATTCCGTTAAATAACAGCCGGCTGACATCCCCATGGATCCGGCACCAATAATAATAACGTCATATATCATCTTTACCATCTCCCTTCACTCATCTCTGCGGTTTTTTCTACTCAGCAATTCTTTTAATTTGTTCGTAAATCTCTGGATGATTCTTGCGAAGCTTTACAGGCTTCCATGCTTCATTCACCCACATATGCGTTGTTTTTCCTGTTGTCAGCAACTCACCGTAAGGGTCATCTGCTGTAGCGCTCATTGCTCCATTTGCTTTCCAATCCTCTTCCGTAATTCTTCTGGCCTCATATTCAAAAGCAAGACGAATTGGTGAATACTGCTCAATACGTGTAAACAATACAACCAAATCATCAAATCTTGCAGAACTTTTATAAACAGCACTTGCATCCAATACCGGTAAAAGCAGGCCCTTTTCTTCAAGAGCGTGATAGGACATTTCAAAGTGTCTCATCCACTCTGTTCGCCCAACCTCAAACCAGGTAATATAAT
This sequence comes from Oceanobacillus sp. FSL W8-0428, assembly GCF_038004405.1. Taxonomy (NCBI): domain Bacteria; kingdom Bacillati; phylum Bacillota; class Bacilli; order Caryophanales; family Bacillaceae; genus Oceanobacillus; species Oceanobacillus sp. FSL W8-0428. Next base: position 3,351,041 of record NZ_JBBORB010000001.1, on the reverse strand, counting down.
TTCCGTGATGAACTACTCCCATTTGATCGGTGTCCTTGTATTGTACGCGCATTTTATGCTGATGCCATGCTTGTGTCATTTCTATTTCCTCCTGTTTCTTTTCTACATTTCAGCTTTTGATCCTCTTTTAAATTATAGCATTTTCTCTTCTATATTATAAAAATAACTGCTAAAGCTTTATTTGGTTTAACTTCAATTCCTTTTGTATTTTTTGACTGGCATCATCTCCTATATAGCAGCTTTCAATGAATATTTTTTACTTTTATTACTCTCAAAAAATAATTTTTAAGAAAATTTAAATTTATCTATTTACATATAACGTCATATGATGTAATATACAAATAACATGATGTTATATTACATCATAAAATTAAGGAGGTGTAATTTACGGTTTTTGGTAAACGGTTACATTATAGGTGTGTAAAAAAAGAGGAGGAATTTTATTTATGAAAAAAGAACATGTGGAACAGATTCAAAAAGCAATTAAAGCAATTGAAGAACGACAAATCGACAATATATTCTTTGTAGCATGTGGCGGATCGATGGCATCATTATCAACTGGTGAATACTTTATTTCCAAAGATACTGCTGTACCGGCATTTGTCTATACATCAAACGAATTTATTCATCGTTCACCAAGTGCATTGGGTGAAAATAGCTTAGTTATCTTACGTTCACATTCCGGGGAAACTCCCGAAACTGTTGAAGCTTCATCATTCGCCCGTAAAAAAGGTGCATTAACCATTGCGATTTCTATGGAAGTAGAATCCCCACTTTGCCAGAATGCAGAGTACATCCTTCATTACAATTATAAAGATGGCTCAGATGCGATTGATGGCGAACTTGGTATTTTTTACACTTTACTTTTCAGAATACTTAAATTAATTACAGATAATGAAAAATATAAGCGGGCAGAAAAGCAGCTTGAAAACCTTGGCTCTTTAATTGAAAAAAATCAGGAAAAATTCAAAAAAGCTGCTGATCAATTTGGAAGAAAGAATAAACGTGAGAAATTAATTTATACAATGGCGAGCGGGGTTTACTATCATCAGGCATATTCATTCACTAGTTGTCTACTAATGGAAATGCTTTGGATTAATTCAAATGCAATACATGCTGGAGAATTCTTCCATGGTCCATTTGAAGTAACAGACTATGATGTTCCTTTCTTGCTGGTTGTTGGTGAAGGGCCAAGTACTCCACTTGATTTAAGGGCATTAGATTTTGCTGAGAAGTTCAGTGATAAAGTAGAAGTTGTTGATATTCGTGAGTTAGATTACGATGGTATTGATCCGGACTTAAAAGAGTATTTTGGAAGCGCTTTATCAGGCTCTGTTCTACGCCTTTATGCAGACGGATTAGCTGAACACACCGGTCACCCTCTATCTGTGAGACGTTATATGTGGAAAATGGATTATTAAGAATAAAATGTTTGAGAAAAGATAAAAATATATTATTTTTATCTTTTCTCTAAACACTATCTATTAAAAATCTAGTATAAAAATGGGGCGAGAGAATGAAAAAAAGAATTGGTTGTCTAATAGTCGTATTGCTACTCACTGGCATCCTGGCTGCTTGTGGTTCTAACTCTTCCAATGAGGCGGAATCAAGTGGGGATGAAGTAGTTATTGACTTCTTTCATCGTTGGCCAAATGAACCAAGAAAATCTTTCTATGATCAAAAAATTAAAGAATTTGAAGAAGCCAATCCAAACGTAAAAATTAACGTTGATTCAGTTCTGAACGATTCCTACAAAGAGAAAGTACGTGTTCTTGTTTCAAACGATGACCTGCCAGACATCTTTTCTTCCTGGTCTGATACTTTTGCTGAAAACCTTGTTAGTTCGGGCAGAATCAAACCATTAACTGACCTGATTGAAAGTGACTCGGATTGGAGCGGTAAAATTATTGAATCGCAATACGAAGGGTTCACCTTTGATGACACAACGTATGGTATACCATTTACCATTGATGGAAAAGCCTTTTTCTACAATAAGGAAATTTTTGAAGAAGTAGGCGTCGATGCGCCTGAAACCTATGATGAATTCATTGAAGTTCTTGATGAACTGCAAGCAGCAGGCTATGAGACACCGCTTGTGGAAGGTTTAACAGATGCTTGGGCAATCTCACATTATATGGGAACTATTTTTCACCGTGTAGTAGAACCGGAAATCTTAGCACAAGACTATAATCCAGAAACTGCGGCATTTACAGATGAAAGTTATATTAAAGGGTTGGAAATCTTTCAAGAACTGACTACCTATATGGGCGAAGTTTCCACAGCGATCGATCATGAAGCTGCACGTAATATGTTTTCCGCCGGTGAAGTACCTGTCCTTTACATGCAATTTGCAGAAATTTTAATGGTAGAAGATGCAGGAGATGTGGATTTTGGGTTCTTTAATTTTCCAGAAGTAACCGATGGAAATGGCAGTGCTGATTCCTTAACTGGTGCTCCAGAAGGCTGGATGTTAAGCGAAAATGCTCCAAAAGAAGCTGAGGAATTTTTAAAATTCTTAACTTCTGAAGAAACAGCTGCTGAATTTACAGAAGTAGACGGACAGTTAAATGCGATTGAAGGCGGGGTAACGGAAGAAAATGCAAACCCAACGAGCTACGAGGCATACCAAATTGTTTTAGATTCCTCCGAAACAGCCCCTTGGTTTGATAATGCTGTCGATATTACCACCGCTGATATCTTTATGCGCGGAGGACAAGATTTAGCGATTGGTCAAACAACACCAGAGCAAATAATAGAAGAAGTTCAAAGTCAAGTTGCAAATTAAAAGGAAACAACAATTAAATAGCTTGCCCTGACATCTGAATGTCGGGGCTTTCCACTTATTTTGAAAAGGAAAGTAGGTTTAATTTATGAAGAAAAAATTTCCTTTAACACCTATTTTATTTTTACTACCTTCTGTTTTCTTTTTAGCTGTTTTCATTTATATACCATTAGTACAAAATTTTTATAACAGCTTTTTTGATTTTAATGTATTTTCCAATTCGAAGGAATTCGTTGGGCTAGCACAAATAAAAAAGCTCTTTCAAGATGACATAGTTATGGTTTCTATCATGAATAACTTTAAGTATGCGATTATATCAGTGATTTTCCAAATTTTCTTTGCATTAATTTTAGCAAGTATTTTAGAAGATAAACTATTTCGGAAAGTCGCTCCTACGCTAAGAGTAATCTATTTTATTCCGGTAATGATATCTATTTCCGTAATTGCTCTGCTATTCAGTTTTATTTATAATCCGCAAATGGGATTATTAAATAGTTTTCTTGAGCTGGTGGGTTTGGATACATGGGCGCGTCCGTGGCTTGGTGACTCGACTTCAGCTATTTATAGTGTTATTGCGATGTCTCAATGGCAAAGCATCGGTCTGATCACCATGCTTTTTATTGTAGCTATCCAAAAGATTCCTAACGAATTATATGAAGCTGCTGATATAGACGGTGCCGGACGGATTCGAAAATTTTTCAGTGTTACACTTCCCCAGGTAAAAGAAACGATGTTTGTAAATTTATTAATTACCGTTACTGGATCCATACTAGTTTTCAATGAACCATTTATTTTAACAAATGGCGGTCCTGGAAACAGCTCCATGACACTCGCAGTGCATATGTATCAAACAGGATTCTCCAGAGACAATATGGGGTACGCGTCAACAATCGCAACACTTACCTTTCTTTTATCTGCCATTTTTGCATTAATTCAAATTAAAGTGTCTAAGACCGGAAAGGAAGATTGATAATGAAAGAGAATATAAATTCAAAGCAATATTCCAATTCCCGTCAGAAAGAGCCTAAATCTGCAAAAATCCAAACAAGAATATTTAAATACAGTACATTAATTGGCCTCGGGATTTTTGCATTAATCATTCTTTACCCGCTGTTTTGGATGTTGATTTCTTCATTTAAGAGCTATGAAGAAATTTACTCTGATGTATGGAATCTGCCAGGCACCTGGAATTTTTCAAACTACACATTAGCCTGGGAGCAAGGTATACAAAATTACTTTATAAATAGTCTTTATGTAACAGGTTTTGCTATCCTAATTACCGTCACAATCGGTTCGATGGCAGCATTTACTTTATCCCGTTACCACAATCGCTGGATTGACATAGCACTGTTGTTTATCATCGGTGGTCTAATGATGAATCCGCAAGTAGCGTTAATTCCATTGTTTGAGATATTAACATTTTTTAATTTAATCGATACACGCTGGGCATTAATTTTAACTTATGTCGCATATCGATTACCTTTAACTATCATTCTTATTCGGGCGTTTTTCTTAACTGTTCCAAAAGAACTTTCTGAGTCAGCTTTATTGGATGGATGCAGTGAATTTGGTATCTATCGGAGAATTTATCTGCCTTTATCCATTCCTGTAGTTGTTACAACAGTTATTTTAAATGCATTCTTTGCCTGGAATGAGTTTTTATTTGCTACAGTATTTATCAACTCCAGTGATTTAAAAACAATTCCATCCGGCTTAATGGTTTTTCGTGACGCATTAAGAACCGACTGGGGTGTGCTGTTGTCAGGTATGGTTATTGCTTCCATACCAATGATTATTCTATTAATTTTTTTACAAAAATACTTAGTAAGAGGGCTTGCAGAAGGTTCTGTGAAAGGATAGTGAAAAATGAAATTAATTACTATTGGAGATAATGTAGTGGACTGTTATTTAGACCGAAAAGAGTACTTCCCGGGCGGAAATTGTGTCAATGTAGCCGTAAATGCCAAACGCAATAGGGCTGAAGAAGTTGCCTATATCGGTATTTTTGCAAATGATGCTCCTGCCAAGCATCTGCAATTTGCGTTAAAGCAAGAAGGAATTGATTATCATTATTCCCGAATTGCTGCTGGTATTACAGGGCAACCAAAAGTAAATCTGTCTCCTGATGGAGATCGTATTATTGTAGGCGGTCCAAAAAACACAGTACAGCATCGTTTTAAAATTCAGCTCACCCTAGAGGAATTGGATTATATTCGGCAATTTGATTTATGCCATGTGAGCTGTTATTCATCAATGGAAAGCGAGCTTCCAAAATTAGCTGAAGTGATTAAAATTGCTTATGACTTCTCTGATAATAAAGCGTTAGATTATATTAAATCTATTGCTCCATATATTTCCTATGCATTCTTTTCAGCTGCAGAGTTGTCAGAAGATAATTTGGAAACTTTCATTTCTTCTATACAAGCATTTCAGTTTGAAGTGATTGTTATTACCAGAGGCGGCAATCCAGCTATCGTTATTTCCAAGCAGGGTCGGTTCTATCAAAAGCTGAATAAAATTAATGTGATTGATACAATGGGAGCAGGAGATAGTTTTATAGCGGGTTTTTTAACGTCATATATAGAGAATAAAAATATCTTATCAGCAATCGAACAAGGTACGAAATCAGCTGAAAATACGTGTCAAGTCTATGGTGGCTTTGGTTATCCTCAACCTTTGATTGATTAGTTAACGAATACCCTAGTTTGATGTATAATGTAAGAGAATACTTACATTATAGGAGCTAATTTTATGAAGGAAGATAATTTGAACGGCGGGCAAAACTATTTGTACGAAGAAATTATGACAGGAATTAAGGAATATATTAATGAAAATCAACTCCAGCCCGGAGATCGTATCCCTACTGAAAAAGAATTAGGCAAGTTATTTAAAGCCAGTCGCATTTCTATTAGACGAGCAATCAAAGAGCTTGTAGATGAAGGTGTATTGAAGATTATTCATGGGAGAGGAACCTTTGTAAACAAGAAGCGTAAAGAAATACATCTGCTGCATTTGCAAGGGTTCTCTGAAGGTCTGACGTCAGATAATGATAAGATATCAAAAGAGATTGTTTCTATGAAAAAAATAAGTAACAATAAAAAAGTAAACAGTATATTTGAGAATAAATATACTGAGTTTATTGAGCTTATCCGCAAAGTATATCGTAACGATCAAATTTTAAGTATGGATTATGCTTATCTTCCGACTGCTATTTATCCAAATATAGAAGATAAAATAAAAAAAGAAAGCTCAACTTTTAAAATTATTCACGATGATTATAGAATTGCATTTAAAACAGTTAAGAAAGAACTGGAAATTGTTCCGGCTACGGAAGAATTGCAAAAACATCTTAACATCAGTAGATTAACGCCACTTATATTAGTAGAAAAAATTATTTATAACGAACATCATCAACCTGTGCATTACTCCGAGTACTACCTTATCTCAGATGCTGTCAAATTAAGAATTGAAAATAACTTACCTTAGTCTACAGCTTAGAAATGCCAAATTATTTTGTTTATAAGGCAGGAGCTATCAATATGGTAAAGTTTGATCAGTAAAATAAGCAATGGTTAGTTAAAATTTTCAGTAAAACCATTGCTTATTTTATATCACTATTTTTATCAATCTGATTGGATAGTAATCAAACTGATCTGACTCTGATTAAGAAATCTTATCGGTAACGCAGAAGTTCCCAATCCGCTGTCAATATATAAATAACGCTCATCGCCTAATGGATATATCCCCTTCTGCAATTCCGGCAATAGTCCCTCATCCGGAGCAACAAGCGCTCCTATAAATGGCAATCTTACCTGCCCTCCATGTGTATGACCGCTTAGTACGATATCAGCATCAACATCAGGATATTTTTGAACAACGATTGGAGCGTGGGAAAGTAAGATAGTATATTTATCTGTATCTAAATCAGCAAAGGCCAAGGTCATATCTTCATGCTCTGTGGATACATCACTCACACCAACTATATTAAATAGCTGGCCGTTTTTTTCAAATTGCGTATTTTCATTACTTAGAGTGATAATCCCTCTGTCCTTTAATCCAGCTAAAAATGCTTCTTTTTCAAGATTTTCATGCTCGTGATTACCAGTGACAAAATACGTATCCGGGTTTATCCGCACTAATTCTTCTGCAAGCTGATAAGCTATCTCCAGATTTTCTGTTTTCCGGTCAATTAAATCACCTGTTAAAACAATGATATCAGCATCAAGTTCCTTCACTTTTTCAAGTACTGCACTGTTCTCTGCCCCAAATACACGGCTATGTACATCTGTTATTTGCAGTATCTTCAGCTCTGTGCCTTCCTCCAGCTTGTCACTTTGAAACTGCTCTTTATTTATCTTAAATGTAGCAGTATCAAAATATATTTTAATAGTTACTAACAGCATTGCCAGCAGCAGAACAATAAAAATAATCCACTTTCTTAAACCGCTTTTGATTTTTGTTTTTTTCTTCATCAACTCTTAACCTCTTTATCCATCTATCTTTTAGATTACTCCCACAATTATACATCAAATTATCTATGTATATAGAAAGAGAAAGTTTATAATGTTAGCTTTCTCCAATAAAAAACACCAGTATCTTTATTATACTGATGTTTTAATATTTTTAGGAAAATAATTTTTTTAAATAATATGGCATTTGCTTTCTCCACCAGATCCAATCATGAGAAACATCTTCGCCCCACTCATCAAACCAGGCTGGAATTTGCTTTTCTTCAAAAGCTTCTTTTAACGAACGGTAAGAAGGCAGACCATCCTGCTCCCAGTCACCTAATCCTGTACACATTATAATATTGGCAGAGCGGTAACGGTCGATAAACCAGCCATCATTTTGATTCCAGATATAATCACTTGGTGAATTTTCATATACGAGCGGATCATTTCCATAATCTCCAAAAAAGAAACGTGCATCATATACGCCGCTAAGCGCAACCATTGTTTGAAATACATCCGGATGTCTCAGGAAAAAGTTCAGCGCATGATAAGCACCCATACTGCATCCTGTTGTCATCATTGGATCAAACCAGTTTGTTTTATGTTTAATAAATGGAACTGCTTCTGAAATCACATAACGCTCATATGCCTCATGTGCAAGTGCACGATCATGCGGAGACTTTGAATCATGCAGCCAGCTTTCACTGTCTACACTGGCTAGTGCAAAAAATTGCACTTTACCTGCTTCAATAAATTCCTGGCATGCATCAATCATCCCGAAATCATAATATTCAAAATGCGTTCCGCCAGATGATGGAAAAACAATAATCGGCATACCACTGTGTCCATATCTGTTTAACGGCATCTCACGCCCTAACTCTCCGCTCCAATGACTTAACTGTTCCATATGCATAGTCAAATCCCCTGTCTATGTTCTTTATTTTTTTCGTTCATGCACAAAGCGGGTGATTTCATCCACTTCTGTCTCTGTATCCGCATTGATGGCATAAAATTGATTTCCTTGAAGATGAGCGAATGCTTCTGGTATACGCTCGGCAAACTTTACCCTGTCCCCAAATTTATCACGGATTGTTTTTGTATCATTTTGGTATTGATAGGCATCACGCTGTGTAACTCCAATACAATATTGGTTTGGAACATCCGGTTCCTTAAACTCTCCTCCAGTTACCAATGAAGCATACTGCGCAAATAAATCGATGGAGTAGGCATAGTTATACATATCAATTGTATAACCTCCAGCCAGACGATTATTATATTCAAGTGCTACATAATCTCCATTTTCCAATTGAAAAAACTCAATATGGAAAAAACGTTCCTTCATTCCAAAGGTTTTTACAATTGCCCGTCCATATTCTTCAAGCTTCGGATCAATTTCTTTTTGAATCACATAAAATAAATCCAGCTGACCTTGGACAAGCTCCAGCGTTGGTACATTATATGTAAAGCTTGTCTGAAAAACAATATTTCCTTTTTGATCAGTTAACCCATCAAATGTGCAAAGCTTTCCCCCTTCAACATAAGGCTCCAGAAAATAAGCTGTTGCTTCCTTCCATTCTTCTTCAAAACGATGTACATCATCTTTCGAACTCAGTTTAAATGTAGCGGCAGAACCAACTCCATTATCCGGTTTCGCAATAACTGGCAGACCCAATTTTTCAACGGCTTTCGCTAAATCCTTTTTGTTTTTGACAACGCGCCCCTCTACCACTGGTACACCAGCTTTTTTGAACAGTTTCTTCATTTCTGATTTAAATTTTACTTTTTTTAGGTCTTTTAATTTATTTCCAAATACATTAAATTGCTCACGAAGTTTGGCATCAAGCTCTAACCAGTGTTCATTATTCGATTCAATCCGGTCAATGGGACCATGTTTATAAAATAAAAATGCAACAGCGCGTTTCACTTCGTCAACATCTTCCAAATCATTGACACGATAATACTCTGTCAGTGATTTTTGTAATTCAGAGCCTAATTGATCATACGGCTCTTCACCAATTCCTAACACGTTGACACCTGCATCGTTTAAACGGTGGGCAAAGGGCTGAAAATTATTGGGATAATATGGTGATATTAAAATATAATTCATCGTAAAACTCCTTTCCTGATTCCCGCAATAATCAGTAGTTTAATTGTTAAAATACCATTTTTTCAATTTAAAATCAATCTAATTTTTCGAAAATTGTCAAAATAGATGAATAAATGTAGTTATACATTACATTTGTATATTATCTGCCGTCCAAGACCAGCTAAATATTGGATGGCAGATGTTTTTTATCAATATTTTATACACATATTTCTTAAGACCATTTCTCACTGAGGAATCGGAAACATTCCGGCAAATGCCTTGACCAGGCTTCTTCATTATGCTCTTCATCCGCAAAAATATTTAAATGAATATTATCAATGGGAATATTGCCTTTAACCAGCTGCTTATAATATTTCAGTGAACAATCAATATACGCCTGCTTCATATTCCCATACATTAACTGCCGGTCCGCATCATCACCCTCTTGCGTGCCGACTTGAATATACACACGTTGTTCATGGTCCAAAGGCTCTCTATCAATATAGTGATCAAAAGCTGTGCTTGTAATCCAATTTGCCAGTGAAAAAATACCAAGACAGCCAATTTGGTCTTTATATTCAATCCCCATAAAAGCAGAAATATTTCCACCTAGAGAACTGCCAATCATCGCTGTATGATATTTATCAGACTTAGTCCGGTAATGTTGATCAATAAAAGGCTTCACAACTGTCATGATAAACTCAGCAAATTCAGCACCTCTTCCCCCCAATTCAATATCCTCAGGGAGAGGACTTTCTGTAATTTTCCAGGGTGTATATTCATTTATGCGATCCTGCTCACCGTTGTCTATGCCGACAATAATCATCTTTGGCAAATCAGGATTTCGTTTTATTGCAGGGATAACCTTCCATGAATAACCGCTATAGGCTTCACTGCTGTAAAAAACATTTTGTCCATCATGCATATAAACAACGGGATAGTGCCTATTCTTTTCTTTACCATAATTCTTTGGCAATAGCACGCGTATCCGGCGCTTGTCATTTTTATAATTCATAGCCAGCTCGTGTGTTTCCAATTTCAAATAAAAATAGGAGTGTCTCATTTCAAATTCCTCATTCCATCAAGATTCTTTGAATCTCATTTCTTTATCCCGCATAATTTTGATGAGATGAATAATCAAATGCTGCTATTCCATTTCATTAAATTTCTGCGAATAGTTCTCAATCTCCCCCATAGAGGATTCAATTTCAGTAATACTCAGCTGATTTTCTTCTAAGGATTGCTGTATATGACTGCTGTTCTCTGAAATAAGTGTCATTGATTCAGAAACCCGGCTTAAAATATCTTCTGTTTTCGCCGTTTGTTCACGGACTGCTCTTACTTCCTCCTGTGTTTCCTTAATTGCTTCTCGACTATTTGCAACTTGTTCATTCGTTTCAAGGATTAAATCACTTACTTCTGCCACAGCTGCTGCCGATTGTACAGCCAGCTTACGGACCTCTTCTGCCACTACTGCAAACCCTTTACCCTGTTCTCCTACTCTGGCAGCCTCAATGGACGCGTTTAATGCTAACAGATTTGTCTGTCCGGCGATAGATTCAACGATAGAAATAACAGATTTAATTTTCTCAGCACTGTTTGTTAACTGCTCCAGCCTCTCCACAACAAGCACCATCTGATTATCTAAATTGGACATTCCTGTATTCGTTGTCTTCGTTTGCTCCATTCCAAGCTGCGCTGACTGGCTTGTTGCAGCAGCGATTTCTTCCCCTTGTCTGGAAATCTGATTTATCCGGTTTGCCTGACTGACCATTTTCATCACAGATTGGTTAGTCTCTGTTGATAAATAGCTTAATCTTTCTGCTGTTTCTTTCATTGAGCTTATTAAATTCTGGTTCTTTTCATCCATAATTGCTCTTTTTTCTTCTGTATCTATCTCAAAAGCTTCCAGAACGATCTGCTGTTCGAAATTTAACAGCTTATTTGTCACTTGAACAGCATGGAGAAAGTTTTCCTTATCCTTATATGTATCAGCTAACAGTATAGAAATTTGAAAGAAAATCTCTTGAAATGAAGCAATATACCATTTTGGCTTCAACCCAATATGAACGTGAACTTTAGCAATTCTGCGGCGTTTATCAATAAAATCTTGATTTATTTCCCCTGAAAACATCTCGATAACATGCCTTGTCAGTGTTTGTTTTAAACGGCTGATCGAACTATTTGTTTCAATAATTCCTATTAATTCAGGGACTAAAGATAAATTATCGTAGAAAGCATCTATAATTGTTTCTATATTTTCTTTGATAATAGGCTGCAGTAACTTCGCAACAGCCAGATCCTGTTCTGTTATTTTTGATATTTGCAATTGTAAGGTTAAATCCATTTGCTGCAGCTCATCTAAAACTACATTCACCTCTTTACTGCTTTCCAATAAATTTCCCTCTGTCACATCTTTCCGAAAAATACTCCTCATCCAAACCACTCCCGATGTTTATTCTACAAACTAACATTGCCTTCCATGCTGTAAATCCTTGAGAAAACGTCAATACACCGGTAATCTTACAGAGTGATTAATCATGCTTACAAAAATAATTACAAGCTGTTAATATGCACTTTTATTACCAGAATTCTTTATTTCTCTTTAAAGGAAAAATTCACCATACGTATATGTTTTAGTTCCTGCTAATTTATTCATTAATATTCCCTTTATTTAAGTAAAACCTTTATCCCTTTATTTAAATGCTATTATACAGGATTTAAGTGAAAAAATGCGCTTCATTATCTAAAATAAATATTTCTTAAAAGAAAATAAACCGAAAGAACTACAGTTAATCCTTTTTTATTTCCTTATTAAAGAAAATGAATAATTTCATAGATGCTTGTAAACATTTTTTGTATGATAGTTTCTTACTATCGATAAAATCCTTTTATACAAAAAAAGGGCACCGAATTTCAAAACGGTGACCCTCTTACAAATTTATTTAATTTGCCTGTCCAAATTTCATTTACAGGTTCTAACTATTCTTCCTGCGGTTTTTCAGCATAGGTTATTTCAGGATTTTCATTATTCGCGTCAAGCGCTTCTTTAATCGCTTTACGTAAATCACGTTCTACAGCCCATTGCTCCATGGATTCTGTTTTTGCAATAATCCGTAAAGTTATTTCCGCTGAACCAAATGTTTGCACACCAAGTACATCCGGCCCCTCTACAATCTTAGAGTTCTTTTCTTTCATTTCATCGCACACTGTTTGCAATATACTAACCGCATTATCAATATTGTCGCTATATGGAATTGCTATATCTACTAGAGCCTGCATATTTCCACGGGAGTGATTGCTTAAAGAGCTGACCTCTCTGTTCGGTACATAGTTTAAAGTACCATCAAAGCTCCGTATTTGCATGGTACGCAGACCAACTTCTTCGACAACACCATCATATCCGGCAGCTGTAACATAATCACCGACATCAACCTGCTTCTCTAACAACAGGAAAAAGCCTGTAACAATATCACTAACCAGCCCTTGAGCCCCAAACCCGATAGCCAGACCAACAACACCAGCCCCGGCAATCAATCCTGTAGCGTTAATATCAAAAATACCGAGTACAACTACTAATGTTACGAAAAATAAAACATACGAAAAAGCACTAATTGTTAAAGACTGTAAGGTTTTTGTTCTGCCAGCCGACATTTTCTTCTTAACCTGTGCTTTGGAAAATGAATTTCGAATAAATCTCTTTCCAATAGCCCGTGCAATATAAAATACAATAAGTGTTACTATCAATTTTAAAATTATTAAACCCGCATTTAATAGAAGCTGCTCCCAATTTATATTTTCTATCCAATCCAATTCCATCATCTCCTCTTTACTACTGCTCTCAATGATTGATGATTATATCAAATGAAGAATCCAATGTAAAATAAGAAAAGATTCAGTACTAGTAATTCTCAAAATAAAATCTGCTGTCTTTTAAATAAAATTCATTACTATAAATTCAAGGTATAAAAAGAGTTTTTCCTAATCTTACATGGGTAATCAAATTATTTTCTTTTAAACCCCTAAAGACTTTATTACTTTATTGTGATAAAATATTAATTCATTAAATAATTATCACATTGAAACTATTTACCTGGGGGAATTCTCTTGAAAAATATTGCTATTATAGGTAGCTCGGGCGGCAACCTGTACAATTTAGGCGGAAAAAATCCAAGAAAATTATTAGATGAAATTAAAAATCAATGTCATGCTGCAGATTTCAACATTGCTGCTATTCAATTTATCGCTTCAGAAGTGTCTATGGATCAAGCAAAAGCAGACTCGAAAACATCCCTTTTTAGTATAGATGAAAATGGACAAATGACTCAAAGCCCTGCAAATACATTAGAAAAAATAAATGAACAAGCAAAAAAGGCAGACGAACAGATAGCTGCTCTTATTCTTAATAAAACAGTAGATGGGTTAATCGTCATGAGTGCTGACGCAGAAAATGCTAATCAACAAGTCATTGACACAGCAGTCAAGATGAATATTCCAATCGTTGGCACAGGCGGAACATCCATGGCGATAATCAGTGCAAAAGGTGCGAACGTTATAGCTCAATCTGGAACAACTGGTACTACAAATCGAACTAGAGCTATCTCTTTCGTGGCGGCTTTGGCTAAATATTGGGATGTAAAATATAAACCAACCATCGGTGATGCAAATAAAGCGAATGCGGAAAACAGCGGGAGCATCTGGAAAAACATTAATATTCGCGGCATCATGGTTTCTGCATTGCCAGGTTTTATTGCGATGGCTCTAGTTCTTGCACTAAGTAAGGTCCCTCTATTTAGCGGTCTGCAAGATATTTTTGATATTATGATTGGAGCACTGCCAATTATTATAGCAGCGATTGCAGCAAAACAAGTGTCTAATTTAGATGAAGTGTCCATTGTGGCCGGGGTTGTTGCTGGCGTGTTATCTGTAGACGGCGGAATTATCGGTGGTATCATTGGTGGTATTTTAGCCGGTGTTTTCGTGCATTATTTCTTTCTAAAATGTATTAGCTGGAAATTTCCGATGACAACCGTCAATATCGTTACTGGAGGAATAGCAGGTTTACTGGCAGGTCTATTAGTCTACTTTTTATTCGCACCAATCGCATTGTTTATCGGCGATGGAATTAAAATTGCTATCGAATCAACAATTGCATTTAACCCGATTCTAGCAGGTCTATTAGGCGGTTTGCTTATTTGGCCAGCTATTTTAGGAGGAATATACCATGCTGCTATTCTGCCAATCGTATTACTTGAAATGGAAAAAACAGGAGTAAGTTTCCTGGGTGCTATTGATATGATTGGTCTGGTTATGGTATCGGCTGGAATTAATCTAGCAAATATCATTGCTCCAAGAGAGAAAGGGGAAGCGGCTGCTGCAACTCCAGGTTTCTTAATCAATATGGGATTCGGAACATTTGTGGAAGCGGCATATCCGTTCATGTTCTCTAATAAAATTGTCTTTGCCGGTGCAATTCTATCTGCCGGAGTCGGTGGTGCACTAGTCGGTTTATTCGATGTACGCGGAACAGCCTACGTTCCGACATTCACCACACCTTTTTTATCTGATAATCCTCTGGGATTTGTGATTGCCATGCTCGCAGCATTTATATTATCCTTCGCCATTACATTGATTGCAAATAAGAAAAAGAGAAGAGAAATATGAATTATCCCTCTTCTCTTAACTTATTTTGCTATTTTTTTCTATCCTTCTTGTAAAACAAGAAACCAAATTTTCTAGTTAACAGCTGCTATCTTTTCTATTAATAATGTATTCCTTTACCCAGCCATTTTGCAGCTGCCTCAAACATAGCCTCTGATAAAGTTGGATGCGGAAATACCATATCCTCCAGCTCTTCCATGGTTCCTTCTAAGTACATAAAGGAGGTTGCCTGACTGATCATTTCAGTTACATGTGCTCCCGCCATCACGACACCGAGAATTTCTCCGTATTTTTTCTCGGAAATTATCTTCATAAATCCATTGTTTTCTGAGGAAGCAATTCCTTTTCCATTGGCAGCTAAGTCTATTTTTTGAGACTTCACCTGGTAACCTTGGGCCTTAGCCTGCTCCTCAGTCATACCGACACTTGCGATTTCAGGAAAAGTATAAATACAGCGCGGCATGATGAAATCCTTTTTATTATTTTCTCCCAGAATATGATTAACTGCCCGGATACCTTCTTCACTTGCTGCATGAGCAAGCTGATATCCCCCGATTAAGTCCCCGATAGCATAAATTCCTTCTATAGAGGTCTGCATGTTATCATCCACTTTTACAAACTTACCATCATAATCAACAGAAAGATTATCTAAACCGATCAAATTAGGCTCTCGACCAACAGAGACCAGCACGCCATCTGTTTCCAGACTTGTTTCCTTCCCGTTCTTTTCTATTTGCACCTTGGTCTTTTCATTCTTTTTAAACGAATGTACCTTAGTACTTGTATGAATGAGTATCCCTTTACCTTTCAGCTCTTTTTCCAGAAAATTAGATGCTTCCTTATCCTCTGCCGGAATAATACGATCTGCCATTTCAATAATTTCAACTTTTGTACCCAGGCTATGAAAAATACAGGCAATTTCCAGCCCAATTACACCGCCCCCGACAATCGTTAAATGACCGGGTACTTGGTCTATATCAAAAATGGTATCACTTGTATGGTAAGGTATATCTGAAAGCCCGGGAAGGTTTGGAACAAAGGGTTTTGAGCCATTTGCCAAAATAATTGATTCTGCTTCCAGCTTTTCTGTTTTTTCTTCCATATCCACAGAAATTATTTTTTGATTATCGACTGTTCCATAACCATTATATAACTTAATTTTATTTGCTTTTAACAAGCTGTTGATTCCGTTACGAAGCTGACCGATAACCTGATTCTTTCTTTCAATCATCGTATTTAAATCAAATGAAAATGAATCGATTTGAATACCGAACTTTTTCGCATCTTTTACTTGATTAATTACTTCAGCATTTTTCAATAATGTTTTAGAAGGGATACAACCACGGTTTAAACAGGTTCCTCCTAATTCTCTACCTTCTACCAGTGCCACTGACAGGCCCAGCTTTGCAGCACGGATTGCTGAAACATATCCTCCGGGGCCCCCGCCAACTATTGCTACATCAAATTTCGTCATTTACTCAGCTCCTTAAACTAATAAACTATAAGGATTTTCAAGATTTGTTTTTAAATTGGTTAAAAATGCAGCAGCCGGTGCGCCATCAATTGCCCGGTGATCAAAGGATAAGCTAAGAACCATCATTGGACGTACTGCTAACTCTCCATCAACTGCAACGGCTTTTTCTGTAATTCTTCCTACACCGAGAATGGCTGTTTCTGGTCCATTAATAATTGGTGTAAAAGCATCAATGGCGTACATTCCTAAATTACTGATCGTAAATGTACTTCCCTGCATTTCATCAGGCTTTAGTTTATTTTCTCTTGCTTTTCTGCCTAATTCTTTACTAATCTGCGTTAATTCCGCAAGTCCTTTTTGATTTACATCCTTAATAGAAGGAACAATTAACCCATTTTCCACCGCAACTGCAAGTCCGATATTCACTTCCTTATTCATCACAATCTCGTCTCCGATTAAAGAAGCGTTTAATTCAGGATGCTTGCAAAGTGCGCTGGCAACAGCTTTTATAATGACCTCTGTAAAGGACAAATGATATCCCGTGTCTTTTTCGACTACAGGGAGCAATGATTTACGTAACGCAATCACATTTGTCATATCCACATCGCTCGTTAAGGTTACGTGCGGGATGGTTTGTACACTTTCAACCATTTTATCAGCTACTGCTTTACGAAGTCCTTTCAATTTGATCCGCTTCGCTGGAGATGCGACTGGTTCTTGATCTGACACATTGACAGATTCAAGATAAGAAAGTACATCTTGCTTTTCAATTTTCCCACGGGCCCCCGTTCCGGTTATTTGACTTAAATCTACCCCATGATCAGCTGCAATCTTTTCTGCCAGCGGCGTTACGGCTAACCTTCCTTCTGCAATCGCCTGCTCTACATCATGCTGATGCACCCTTCCATTTGGACCAGATCCAGAAATAGCAGATAAGGAAATATCATTTTCCCGGGATACACGACGGGCAGCAGGAGTGGCTCTGATTTTTCCATCATTATTTTCATTCGAATCCGCATTGGCACTTACCGTTTTCCCGGCAGTCTCAACAGAAGAATTGCCTTGACCTTTTTCTTCTGACTCTGTCTCTGCTGCAGGCGCCGGAGGTGAATCAGGGACTTTCTCCCCCGCTTCCCCAATATAGCCGATACAAGCATTCACTTCGACCTCATCATCCACATTAAAATACTTTTTTAGCAATATCCCTTCTTCATACGACTCTACTTCAATATTGATTTTATCCGTCATAATTTCAAATAGAGGCTCTCCCATTTCAACAGAATCTCCCTCTTCCTTAAACCATTGAAGTAAGGTACCCACTTCCATCGTGCTGCTTAGTTTAGGCATAAATATTTCTTTAGCCACTGGAATCCTCCTTTCTATGCTTTATTTAATGTTTCTTTAACTGCCTGAATAATATCTGGAACCTGCGGAACGTGCAGCTTTTCTAATTCCGGATTATATGGAATTGGTGATGGTGCACCGCCCAATCGTTTAATTGGTGCATCTAAATAATCGAATGCTTCACTTTCAGCAATCATACTTGCAATCTCCGCTCCATATCCGCCTCTTTTTACCGCTTCATGAACAACTACCAAACGGGAAGTTTTAGATACAGATTTAATAATTGTCTCTGTATCTAATGGAACCAAAGTACGCGGATCAACTACTTCTGCACTGATACCTTCCTTCTTCAGTTCTTCCGCCGCCTCTAAAGCACGATGTACCATAATAGCAGTAGCTACAATCGTTACATCTGTTCCTTCCCGTTTCACATCTGCTTTTCCTAAAGGGATGCTGTATTGTTCTTCCGGTACATCTCCCTTCGTTTTATAAAGCAATTTATGCTCATAAAAAATCACCGGATTATCATCGTCTATAGCTGCTTTTAATAGACCCTTTACATCATGTGCTGTAGAAGGCTGAACCACTTTTAGTCCAGGAATATGAGCTACCCACGCCTCCAAACTCTGCGAATGCTGCGCTGCAGCTCCGGTTCCCGATCCACTTGGCGTACGTAAAACCATTGGAACTTTACCTTTTCCTCCATACATATAACGAATTTTAGCTGCCTGATTCACCATCTGGTCCATGGCAATCGTAATAAAATCAGAGAATTGCAGCTCCAATATCGGACGCATTCCTGTCAAAGCAGAACCGATTGCAGCGCCGGCGATACCTGACTCACTGATTGGTGTATTACGCACACGTTCAGGGCCAAACTCCTCAATCATTCCGCGGGTAACTCCAAAAGCTCCCCCATATACGCCTATATCTTCACCAAGGATAAAAACATCTTCATTTTCACGCATCTCCTGACTCATTGCTTCACGAACAGCTTCTAAATATGTTATCTCTCTCATTTTCGCTCCTCCTTTGTACAACCACTTTAAGCAAATACATCTGTTAATAAATCATCTTTGGTAGGCATCGGGCCTTCTTCAGCAAATGCCACTGCATCTTCAATTCCTTTTAAAGCTTCTTTTCGTATTGATTCTGCCTGCTCTTCTGTGATAATAGATTCACTGATCAAAGACTCCTTGAAGCGTTTAATCGGATCTTTCTCTCTCCATTCATTTTCCTCATCACGGGTACGATATTTTTTAGCATCACTTTTCGAATGACCTTTCCAGCGATATGTTTTTGCTTCAATCAATGTTGGGCCTTCTCCATTTTTAGCACGTTCCACCGCTTCATTTGTTACATTCATCATTTCGATAATGTCATTTCCATCTGCAACAACCCCAGGGATGCCATAGGATTTTGCTCTTGTCGCAATATCTTCTATCTTCACCATTTCTTTGACTGATCCTGACATGCCATATTGATTGTTTTCGCAAACAAAGATAACCGGTAAATTCCAAACAGCAGCAAGGTTAACTGCTTCATGAAAGCTTCCTTCATTTGTGGCACCATCTCCAAAAAAACAAACGGTTACATAATTTAACTTTTTCATCTGTGCTGTTAAAGCTGACCCCACTGCTAATGGGATTCCTCCGCCAACAATTCCATTCGCGCCAAGATTACCCATTTCTACATCAGCAATATGCATCGAACCGCCTTTACCTTTGCAATAGCCTGTTGTTCTGCCGAATAGCTCTGCCATCATTTTATCTGGAGTTGCTCCCTTTGCGATACAATGTCCGTGACCACGATGTGTGCTGGTAATTTTATCTTCTTTATCCAGTAAAGCGCATACGCCCGCCGCACTTGCTTCCTGTCCAACAGCTAAGTGTGTGGTACCGTGAATTTTACCTTTCGCAAAAAATTGGTCTACTTTCTCTTCGAAATAACGGATAGTCCACATTTGTTTGTAGAGTTCTACTAAATTTTCTTCTGTTATTCTTTCTGGAACCTTTAAATCCTTCATTTTTTTGCCTCCTTTTTACATATGTTCTATATAGTTACCTTTGTAATAAGTGTATGTTTTTTTTCAGGAAAGGTCAAGATAATTATCTTATAAATATTGAATTTATTGATTATTTTTCGATTTATAGTAAACTTTATTTTAAAGGATTATTTTTACAATCAATTGTAATAGATATGTTAATTTGAAAGGATGTGAGCATGTGCTTAGCTGGGAAGAAAGACGTTCATTAGTAAAAATAGCTAATTTATATTATAACGACGGTTGGACACAGGAGCAGATTGCTAAGAAACTTGGTGTTTCGCGACCTGTCATATCTAAATCATTACAAAAGGCCCGCGAACATAAAATCATTGAGATTTTTATTAAAGATGAAACAGTACATACAGTAAATTTGGAGAAAAAATTAGAAGAACACTTTGGGTTAGAAGATGCCATTGTTGTTCCTATTTCTGGTCAAACACCTGATGTAGTAAAGCTTTCTGTTGCACAAGCAGGAGCTTATTACTTATCTAAAAATATCAAAAAGGCAAAAAAAATTGGGATATCATGGGGAACGACTTTAGAAGCGTTAGTCCAAGAATATCCTTATGAGATGAAAAAGAATATCACAATCTTTCCCTTAGAAGGCGGCTTGGGACGAAAGAAGGTGGAAATTCATTCTAATCAATTAGCATACGAGCTCGCTAAAAGATTAGGTGGTACATGCTCTTATCTCTATGCACCAGCCATGGCTGAATCCAGTGAATTACGTGAGCGCTTAATGAAGATGGATGACATTAATGCAGTTCTTCAGGAAGCAGCAACAGTTGATATAGCATTAGTTGGTTTGTCTAACCCATATGTACAATCAACTTTAGAAGATATTGGTTATCTTAACCAAAATGATTTAGAACAGCTTCGTCAATTAGGTGTAGTTGGCGATATGGGTTTTCGCTTCTTCGATTTAAACGGAAACCCTGTCAATAGTTTGTTTAATAAAAAAGTAATTGGAATATCTCTGGAACAATTGCGTAATATCAAAAAAGTAATAGGTGTTGTCTCAGGAGCACATAAAGCGGAAAGCGTATTAGCATCTTTAAAAGGCAATTATATTAATGTATTGGTTCTTGATGAACAAATAGCAACAGAATTATTATATGCCAGTGAATAATTCATCTATAGATTGTTTAATCACCTTCTAAAAAACTCTTTGGCAGACAACCTGGTCTAACCAAAGAGTTTTTCAACTAGGAAATATGTGCTACCACATCATTAATTACATTATCTATTCCTATACCAGTTATAAATGGAACGCCGTCGATAGTAGGAATTTCTGTATCCAGCTTATTGACTCCTACAAGTACAATAACATCTGGATTAATGTCTTCCACATTGGTTTCGTAAATATTTCCTGCCACAATCTCAGCCTCAACGTTTTTGTCATTAAGACCCGCCTGTAATAATTCCACTACTTTGTTCATTTTGTTTTGTGAAGTTCCTGTTGCAACCAAAACTTTTGCCAACTTAATCTCTCCTTTAATCATGTTAAATATGTTCTTCCGCCATCCATTAATAAAACCTGTGCTTGGATATACCGGGATTCCCCGCTTGCCAGAAAATTGATGGCGTTTGTAGTATCTGCTAATGTACCAAAATTTTTGATAGGAATCTTTTGACGAAGCGCTTCCTTAGCTTCTTCTGTCGGATAAAGTATATCTAGCATCTCGGTTTCTATTACCCGTGGAGCTACAAGATTAATATGAATACCTTGATCACTATATTCATTAGCAATAGCACGCATTAAGCCGAATGCCCCTCCCTTGGAAACAGCATAATGTGCCCCGCCGCCTGATCCGGTTATAGCAGATCCGGAACCAACAATAACGATGCTTCCTCCCTTAGACTTGACCATCTCTGGAAGAGCAGCTTTCAAGATATAAAACAGACCAGTCAGGTTTACATCTAAAGTAAAACGCCATTCTTTAACAGTAATATCTTCCAACCTTTTTTGCGATGTAACTCCTGCTGAAATAATGAGCACATCCATTCTCCCATACAATTCTATCGTTTCGCTTACTACTTTTTCCGTATCTTTCCATGAAGTAACATCCTGTTGGATAAAGGTTGCTTCGTATCCTTGATCCCTCCACTCTGTCATTAATTGATGGCCCTTTTCTGCATTTATATCCGTGAAGACTACTTTATCATCATTTTTCAGACGGCTTTCAGCTACTGCTTGACCTATCCCCGCAGCTCCGCCGATAATCAGTACTACCGATGTCTGCCTCATCACGTCTCCTCCCCGTTTTATATTTATGATAACGTTTCTCCATTATCTAAAGTTATAACCTGACCATTTAAGAAACTCATATGCTCATTACAAGTCTCTTTTAACAACTGAATGATTTGTCTGGCTCCATCTGGCTTCCTCCAGCATTTTGGAGATATACTAATTACATTTGAGCGAATATTTCGTTTTGAAAGTTCTTTTGACAGACTTTTGCTAAAAGACTCCAGACCGCTTTTATGGCTGGCATAACTTACATCTCCTGCTTCCCCGCTCACCGCTGCGGTAGAGGATATATGAATAATTTGGCCGTCATCAGGAACATACGAAATGAATGCTTTAATTATTAAAAAAGGAAGGTGGAGATTGATAAACAAGGACTTCCGCCATTCGTCTATCGATGTTTCTGTGAGTGTATTGCCAATCAGATGTTCTAAATTGTTAATTACTGTATCAAATTGTATATTATTTTTATTTAACCAGGATTCCATTGATATATCTTGATCATCTAATAAATCAAAGGTTATTAATTGAACTGGATCTTGACCATTTATATATTGATATAAACTGCCTTTCCCATTTAACTTATCAGTAAAATCAAGTGCATATACCTTTTGGTAATATGCAGTCATCATTCCGGAAATGCGATGTGAAGCATCAAACAATAAAATATTCATTTACTCACCTGCTTCCATCAGGAACAATTAATACTTTTAAAACCTCTTTGGTTGTATCATGAGCCAGCGTTATTGCTTCATTCAGTTTAGACAACGGGAAACGGTGCGTCACCATCTTATCAACATCAATAACTCCTTTTTTCAAAAGTTCCAGTGCAGGAGTATAATTATAAGGTGTAGAGGAATAAGCGCCTACAATAGAGATTTCATCCTCAAAAAAACGATAAGCAGGGATAGGAATATCATTTTTAGTAAATGGAGCAAACACTAAGACTGTTCCTCCCCGGGCCACACAATGCATTGCCTGTTCTAATAAAAAGCTGATGCCGGCAGAAATTATAACAATATCCGCCCCATGACCATCCGTTAAACGATTTACTTGTTCCTGTACCGCTTCTTCATCCGCTCTTATAACATGGGTAGCGCCAACCTCTTTTGCTTTTTCTAATCGATAAGGATTCACATCACTAACTATTACTTGCTCTGCTAAGAAATGGTTAGCTAATTGTATTTGTAAACAGCCAATTTGCCCTGCTCCAAGAATTAATACTTGATCACCTGGGTTTATAGAAATTTGTTCAAATCCATGCAAGCAGCAGGCTAATGGTTCGACCATTGCTCCTGCTTCATCGCTTAATTCGTCAGGCAATTTCCCCATTGTATGCTTAACATGCAATGCGGGCACACGAATATATTCTGAAAAACCACCTGGGTCTACATTTGTCATTTTAAATTGAGGACATAATGAATAATGCCCTCTTTTACAGTAAGTGCATGTAAAACAAGGGACATGATGAGCTACAAACACTCGGTCACCTACGTTAAAATCCATTACATCATCCCCCGCCGCTATCACTTCCCCAGCTATTTCATGTCCCAAAGTAATCGGCGGTTCTACTGTTTTATCCACGGCTTTATGAATATCTGTACCGCAAAGACCACATACTTTCATCTTGATCAATACTTCATCGCTGTTGATATCGAGATTACCAATTGGCTGCATCTCAAAATGATTTTTATCGTAATAGACACTTTTTTGCATTCACAATCACCTCTTGACACTTGAAATTTTTTTCTCTACAAAGCTTTTAGTCTTTAACTCTTCAAATAAATTATCATATCCTTTGATATCACTGGTTATCCAGTAGCGCCCTTTGATGAATTTATTTGTCCCAAGCCTGATATATAATTTACCTGTTTGTTGGTATACTCGTAATTGAACAAAAGATAGTTCTTTCCAGTAGAACTCATGTGTAACAAAAAAAGCATGTAAGATAATTTTCTCATCATCTAATTTAATCCACCCAGGTGTATGAATACCTATAATACTAAAAAATAATAGAATAGCGCTCCCATATATTAATAGCTGAGCAAATGGTGTTTGTTCTCCTGAAAGTAATAATAATATGCCCCAAATCAATAACCCTTTCATGATAATTAAAGGTAGTAATACAGTTGTCACAAATTTCGAAGTTGTATATTGATAATGTTTCAACGTGAACACCTTCCTTGGCCTTTTAATAGAAAGCCTGACAATTGTATAAATTGACAGGCTTTCTTTTTTACTCTAATCCTAAAATATCCATTATTTTTTGAATATCTTGATCCATTCCTACTCCAGATAGAAAGGAAACAGTTTGAATGACTGGCACATCGCCAATTCCACTAACTGGCGTGGTAGTAACAATCAGATCAAAATTTGCCGCCTTTGAAGGAGCCTCTGCAGCTTTACATTGATCAACATAGACTTGATAACCTTTATTTCCTAATACTTCTTCGATCTTCTTTGCCACTACTGTTGATGTTGCAATCGCAGTGCCACATGCTACTAAAATTCTTTTCATAATGAAACGCCACCTTTTCTTATTTTAATGTTTTTTTATCAATACCTAACTCTTTTGCGTACTGTTTCTTGATATCATTACGTACCCAATACCATAACAATGCATATATAACACCAAAGATAATTGCAGTAATAAATAATGGACTGGTCGGATCTAATAAGTTATATAGAATGAATACAAGGATATGTGAGCCTACATCGATACCAGAGATTAAACTGGATGATTCCGGCATTGCAAATCCAACTGCATCTCCCATTTTTGTAGTCAATTCTGCAATATTAGTTGCAATAAATAACACAATCATCACTGTTACAATTGAGTTAATTAAACCACGAATAATGTTCCCTCTGGAAGCTGCTACTGCCCAAATCACCGTAAAAGGCAATACTGCTAAATCAGCGAATGGAAGCATTTCATTCCACGGTAATATAACAGCTAAAACCAATGTTATCGGTACCATCAATAACGCTACCGCCATATTTGCAGGGTTACCAATAACAACAGCTGCGTCCAAACCAATGTATACTTCTTTTCCTGGAAACCTCTTTGTAACAAAATCTCTAGTTCCTTCTGAAATTGGGATAAGCCCTTCCATCAGCAAAGCAACCATTCTAGGTAATAGAATCAGTACTGCTGCCATTTGGATTCCCAATGTTAAAATGCCTTGTATATTATATTCACCCAATATTCCAATTAAAAGTCCAAGAAGCAGCCCCATTACCAGCGGTTCCCCAAACACACCGAAACGTTTACGCAAGGTTTCGGGATCAGCATGTAATTTATTTAATCCAGGAATCATATCTTGTATTTTATTTAACGCATATGTGATTGGCGCAAAGTTTACTGACTCTGAATGCGCAAGCGAAACACCTTTCAAACCAAAATGATGCTCTACCACTGGCGCTGTCCAGTCAGCAAGCTTAAGCGTAATCCCTGTTACAATAAGTCCTATTGCAATCGACAGAAATGCATTATCTGTAGCAATGTACACTAAAGATGTAGAAAATATTAAGTGCCAAAAATTCCAAATATCAACATTGATTGTCTTTGTCCAGTTTAAAGCAACAAGAATAAGATTAAAGACAATGATTATAGGTATCATAACTGGTGCTAATGTAGTACCAAATGATATTGCTGCCCCAACTGGCCAGCCAACATCTAAGATTGATAGATTTAAATTAAATCGCTCTACCATCGCTTCTGTTGCCGGACTTAAAGATGTCGTCAATAAACCAATGACCAAGTTAATACCAACAAAACCGATACCGATTGTAATACCAGCTCGAAAAGACTTATTAAAACCCTGTTTTAGAAGAAGACCGAAAATGGTCATAATAATAGGCAGCATAACCGATGGACCTAAATCTAAAATAAAATCAATTGTCGATTGAAACATTTATATCACCCTTTTCTATTTTTTATCTATACATTTAATTTTTGACTATATTCCTGGATAATAGCTATTACTGCAGCTTCATTTTCAGCCATTTGAATACTTTGCAGCAATACCTTATTTTGAATTAATCCTGTAATTACTTGTAAAACTCCTAATTGTCGTTCCGGCTTTTGGATAGCTAACATAAAAATGATTTCTGCTTCTACTGTATGCTCCTCCATCCCCATATGAATAAAAGAAACAGGTTTCTCTAACACTGCTACACCAATGGATTCTTTATTTACATGAATAGAATCAGTATGAGGAATGGCTACCCCAATATGTTCAGTTTGTATGCCTGTAGGATATACTTTTTCCCGCTCACTTAAAGCGTTTAAATAAGACTCTTTTACATACCCCTGCTCATACATACGATGAAACATTTGCTTAAACACATCTTCCTGAGACGATGCATTAAGAAAAAAGACAAGATCTTCACTAAAAAAAGCATCAAAATTCATAACCTGTATTCCTCCATCCTGCTATTAAACTAAACGTCACTGTATTCCTCTTTTTCCTTTTCAATAAATTGCTTTATCAATTCATGTATTTGTTGATATGAAACAGATGCTATTACTTGGTTAATTTTTTGATCGTTCTGAGCAATGTCAGTTAATTCTAACAATGCCCGCAAGTGTTGTTCACGATCAATCGCAGATAACAATACAACAAAGTTAGCTTTCTTATTTTTCGAAAAATTAATTCCCTGTTTCACAATCAAAAAGCTCATCCCTACTTTTAAAGCTCCATATTCAGGATCTGTATGCGGTATAACGGTTTTATCTCCTAAAAACAAGTAATCACTGTCGTAATTATAACCTTGTATAACCGCATCTCTATATTCCGGTTTAATAATATTATTTCTAATCAGCGGTTGTGCTGCTATATAAATAGCTTCTTTCCAATCCTTAACGCAATCTATAAATTGAACATAATCAGTTTCCATCATTTGTAATAAATTTCGCTTAGTAACATTTAAATCAAACTTCGAAATTTCGCTTGGTCCATGTAAGTAAGCAGCTAATTCCCTTCTTAATTTTGCTTTATCTTGAATAGTTGAACTTTCCGCAACAATTTGCATGATGACATCTAACTCCGGAGTTTGCGGTTTATATCCGTATAAATCATTAACAACAAGTTTTTGTAACTTTTTCCATTCTGTATTTGTCGGAAACTTATTAATGCAATATTGACGTTTAATTGTTTTTAAAGGGACATTAGAAAAAACAATATGATAATCCTGTTTGTACTCTTGGAACTCCCTCAAAGACATAGAACCTAGAAATATAAAGTCTGGAAAAACCCGTTTTAAAGTATTCATCAGCATTTTGGAAATAGATGTACCATGGGGGCAGACAACAATGGCCCTAATTTTTTCTGCTACGTTGTCACCCTGCTTAGATAACCATCCGCCTATTAAAATGCTAAAATAAATAATTTCATTCTCTGGAATTGGTTGATCAAACAACTTCGCAAAGGGAGTAAGTGTCTTCTTCACCAAATAATGTAACTCCTTAAAATCCTTTGTAAATGATATATCAACTTGGTTTAATTCACTCAAACGATACTTAATTCGGTAATAAGCAGGTGTTGCATGTAACAATAATTGGCTTATTAACTGCTCCTTATCCTTTAAAATCACACATGCCTGCCGCTCAAAATCAATTAAAAATAATTCAATTGCTTCTCTAATCTGCGGCATTACACTTTCCTCTGCAAACTTTGAAGAATGCAAAGTAGTTGAAAGCAGATGAAGAGCTATATATACGCGTTCATTTGTTGAAACATATTTATAATCTGAAAATAGCTCTTCAGTTGCAAGATACTCTTTCGTATTTGCAATTTCTTCATAACGTAATTGAAAATGTTCTATAGAATACCCTAACCTGACCCTTCTTAGAATAGAAGCAATAACATAAGGCATAATTGCCATTCTGTCATCAGTGAACTTTAACTGTAGCCTGTTCTCAATTTCCATCATTCTATCAGCAATATCCTTAATATCCTCCTCCTTTATTCGTCCATATCGCTGTGCAAATTTCTCTCCATTGCTCATATCCATACATTCTCGGATGATTGAGATTAATAGTTTGCGAATAGCGTATTCATCCCCTGTTATTAAGTAACCACTTGTCCTGTTGTACACAAAGTTAACTTCAAAATTTTGTACATATTCTTTTACTTTTTTTAAATCGCTTAAAATAGTATTTTTACTTACTTGTAGTGATGAAGCAAAATGTACTAAAGATAATTCTTCGTCTGAAGTTAAAGTCATTAAAATAATAACTAAGATTCTTTGTTCTTCAGTAAAAAAATCTTGATGACTTTCTATTGATTGTGATTTATGTTGCTGTTGAACAAACAGTTCATCCGGAATGATAAAAAGACCAGTTTTATTTCTTGATATTTTTGGAAGCCCTTTCATTTTTAAATATTCATTAATTTTAGATAATAAATAAGTTAATTGTCTCTTACTTATTTGCTGATCTTCCACCAATTCTTTACTCGTAATAAAAGGATTTCTCAATAGCACTTCCATAATAAGACGACTTTTTGTATCTAACCCCATAAAATAATCCCCTTTGCTTATTAATACTGTATCATATCATTTGTTCTTTATTAACACATTTATAAACAAAAAAATTGTAACATCATTGTACATGATTGTGATTGGTTGTCAATACTAAAAATAAATCACTTATACGTTTATAACAAGCAATTAGAATATATTTTTTTAATATAATAAATAAAATTATATTTTTTCAGTATTATATTTACAAAAGTAACATAAATGAACAAAAGATGTTTACATACTATTTTTCATTAATTATTCTATTTTCAAGAATTTCTTCTACCGTAATTAAAAAAATGAAAAGCATACTACTTGTGGAGTACGGTGATAAATGATTGCACTTTGTATTCTCTTCTAAACTAAATTTTTTTGGGTTCTACCAGTTCTAGAAGTGGTAGTTTTAATACCAATCACTGTGCAATAAACAACATTATTCAAGCATAAAAAAATAGTGAATTTCCACTTATAAAGGAAAATCACTATTTTTACTTTGGACGTTTTTTATACGAAATACTGCTCATTAATCAAATATGAACTCAATTCTCTAGTAATAGTTTTGCTGTAATCTCATCGGTTATTAATACATGAATCAGTTCCCCACAGAGAGCAGCTTTAATTCCTCTTACTTTTTCTTCACCGGCTGCAACGCCAATTACTAATGGAATATTTTTCAGCTTATTGATATCAGCGGAAATCGTTTTTTCATTCCATTCATTTTCTATTAAATTTCCTTCATCATTGATAAAGTTATAACAAATATCTCCTGCAATTTCTTTCTCGTTTAAATCATCAATAATACCATAATCTTTATAAGATTTGACCATCGTTGAATGCTTTGGAGATCCTCCAATACCTACAAGAGCGACATCCGCCTGATTACCCATTTCAAGAGTATTTTTTATAGACGATTGTTTTAATATAATTTCTTTTGTCTCTTTAGAATCAACAACAACAGGAGCATGCAAAAGATGATAATTTGCTTTTAATGCTTCTGCTAGCTTTGCAACAATATGATTTGCATGTATGTCTAAACGCTCGTCCCCCATCCCTCCAACAATAGGAACAAAGCATACATTTGAAAAATACTGACTGGATGTCATGGCTGTTGCAACTTCATATAGGGTCGTTCCAGAAGATACTCCGATAACTTGATTATTTCTTATCATTCTTAACAAATATTTACTTGCTGCCGCTCCCAACTGAGCTTTAATATTTCCCTGCTCCGTTTCAGGTAAACAAACCACTTCACGTAATCCATATTTTTTTTCCAGCTTTGTCTCCAAGCTTGATACCGTATGATACTCCTCATCATGAATAATGATTTCGACAATACCCAATTCCTTAGATTTTGATAAATATTTCGATATTAATGATCGGCTAACTCCAATTTTTTGTGCAATAGTTGATTGCGTTTCTCCTGCTTCATAATACATATTCGCAATCTTAATCATTAATCTGCGATCATCTAAATAGGACATTCCTTTACACCCTGTTCTTGTTAAAATTATATAAATTTAAATTTAAATTCAAATTAATTAAATCTTATTATATCATTTTATCCACTTGATAAATATAACGGGGATTAAAAATTTGTATATATTGAATTTTTTCTTTTTTTCTAATATAAGTCAAAGCTTCACTTAGCGGGAGTTTTATTCTTCTCCCATTGAGTTAGCCTAAGTGATTTAAGGAGTTAGCTCATCTGAATTTTCCGCCTAAATAAATTTATTTTTATTCTTTATTTGGGAGGCAGGAGTTTTTTAGACGATTCTCCGTGACAAATTTACATTACTTTAGCTTTTCTTTTCATTTGTTCTTCTATACGTTTAATAGCGTCTTGGACAACTAATTTATGTTTTTTCTTTCTCCAATCAACAATTTCTATATTTTCTCCAACATATTCTTTATACTTTGCAAATCTAGAAAGTACCGTTAATCCTGATAAAATATTACATTCTTGAATGATTCCTTCATTATCCGTAACAACAATAGCTACTTTTCCGATCCGAAACATTTTTTTAGTCATTCCAACACCAAGATAACCTTCACTATATTGTTGTGTGAGTTTTTTAACTTTTTTCTGATAATATTTCACATGGATAATTCCTGTTAATGCTTGAATAATAAGAATAATAACTAAAAATGATAGAAATAATAAGGGGTCCATTTTTTAACCTCCTACTTTGGTGTTTTTTTTACAAAATCATACTAAGAATAAAGAACAATGGATGAAAAATAAACAATTCACCCATTGTTTAAATTAATATAATTTCACTCTAATGCTTCAATAATTCGTTTACTCAATATTACTGGTGAATTAGCAAAATTACCAACTGTTGACCCCGCAATATGTGGTGTGATCGTAATATTATCCAAATTATTATAAGGGTGGTCTCTTGGTAATGGTTCAATATCAAACACATCTACTGCTGCTCCGGCAATTTTTCTCTCTCGTAATGCCTCTGCCAAATCCTGCTCATTAATTAACCCGGAACGTGCAGTATTTATTAAAACTGTATTTTTTTTCATTACGTTAAAATGCTCTTTGTTAATCATATTTTTCGTTTGTTCTGTTAGACGGTAATGCATGGAAAGAATATCAGCTTGTTTTACTAGTTCTTCTAAGGTGTTAACTTGTGTGTCATGTGTATCGCCTTGATAATAGTCATCGAAGAATAAAATTTTACCGCCAAAAGGTCGAAGTAATTCTGCAACTCGTTGACCAATAGCACCATACCCAATTAAACCAATGGTTGATTCCTTCAATTCTGGTGCTAGTACACCATTTGGAAAATATTTTTCCCATTCCCCATTTTTTAGTTTATGGTTACCTCTAGCTATATTTCGAATTTCGGATAGAATCATCCCTACTGTAAACTCTGAGACACTTGTAATGCTACGTCCTGGTGTATTTAAAACTATGATTCCTTTCGATTTAGCATATTCTTGATTCACATTTTCAATACCTGCTCGAAGTACTCCTAATAACTTCAAATTCTCGCATTGATCGATTACCTTTTTCCCGATAGGTGCAAATTGGGTAATGATCATATCATAGTCTTCTAATCCTTCTATTAATTCTTCAGGAAGGGCAATTGCCTCGCTACCTTTGGATTCCAATGTTATATTATCATTTTGTAATGCTTCTAAATTTTCATGTTTCCATTCTTTTACAATTGTCTCTATCCCAAAATCTTCTAAACTAGCAAGGCCTTCTTTCATCATTTGTTTATCAATAAATAAATCAGCGATTGCTAAACATTTCATTTTTTCACCTTCTCATCTTTTCTTTATATTTACGACTGTAATAAAACGGAAATACGATAATTCCCACGTGTACTTGCTTTTTCAAAAGCTTCTTGAATTCTAGTTAATGGAATCTTCTCTTCAATTAAAGGGCTTACATTAATTCGATGTTCACTTAGCATTTTTGCTGCATTATTAAAATCATCCAGATTCGATCCATACGTACCAATAAGTTCACATTGTTTGTAATGAATGGTATTAGAATCTATATTTAATTCTGGTGCTGGGTAACCCGCAGCAAATAAAAGAATCTTCCCCTCATCATTTTTTATCATCTCTAAAGCTTGCTCATTTGCTGAAGAAGTTCCAACTGCAATAATGACGATATCTGCACCATTACCATTTGTTCTTTTTCTAACTTGTTCTACCGGATCCTCATTGCCAGCATCAATTAATTCTAATTTCATTTGTTTAATTTTTTTTACTTTTTGGGGATTCCGTTCAGATACAATTACCCTTGCTCCCATTGCTTGAGCAACTGCTGCATTTAGTAATCCCATTGTGCCCCCACCAATAACAACAACCGTATCAAATCCAGAATTAATCCGGAGTTTGCGCATTCCTTTTAGTACGGAGGATAAAGGTTCCACAAAGCCTGCTTCCGAAGCAGACAACTCATTACTAATTTTCACGACACTTTTTGATTTTCTAATAAAGTAATTCGCAAACCCAAAAATACCGTAATATTTGTCAGAATAATTTTTTCCAAATTGTTTAATGTTTCTACAAGAAGTAATTTCCCCTTTTTTACATTTATCACAGTCCCCACAAAAATCATATAAAATACAAACCCGATCTCCAACTGTTAAAGAATTACTTACTTTTTCTCCTTTAGCTATAATTATTCCTGAACTTTCATGTCCACCTGCCATTGGGTATCCTTGATGTTCACGTTTTCCTTGCCATTGTTGATAATCTGTTGTACAAATATTACATGCTTCCTGCTTAATTAGCACTTCATCATCTTTTAAATTGGGTAACTTCTCTTCTCGCACTTTAACGTTTCCTTTTCCTTCCATAACTCCAAATCTAAATGAATCTGGTAGCATCCTATTCCTCCTATCAAACGATTTTCTACAACATAAATGACATAAAATATGCAATGATTACTGCTGCAGGTCCTGTGACTACCCTCGAAAATAGAATTGCTGGTGCTCCAACGCTAGCTGTTTCAGATTTTGCTTCTCCTAACGCCATACCAACTGGAATAAAGTCCGTTCCAACTTGTGCATTTATTGCAAATAACGCTGGAAGTGCAATACTCATTTCAATGTTACCGTTTGCAATTTCATTTCCAACTAGTGTTCCGATAATCGCACCTATAACAGCCCCTGGAGCAAGTAGAGGTGATAAAAATGGAAGCGCTGTAATTACACCTAAAATAATAAGTCCGCCGATATTATTTGCTAGTGGGACAAATACATTTGCTAATATTTCTCCAATACCTGTATAGTTGATAATTCCGATTAAAGTTGCAACAAACGCCATAAATGGAATTATATTTTTAATGATAGAGTCGACAGTATCACGACCTGCCTGGTACAAAATATTCATGAAAGCCCCTGCGACTCTGGCAATTTTATTAATTAATCCTATGAAGCCAGCATTTTGTGCACTATTGGTTTCTGGCTGATCATCAGCAGTTGGAGCAGCTGCTTCTTCATTTTGTTCTGAATAATCAATTTTTTCAGATTCTAATTCTACATAAGGTGTTTTTTCATCAGCAAGCTCAATATTCTCTACAGATACACCAGAAACAAAAATATCATCTGTAATAAATTTTGCTAATGGGCCCGATGGACTCATTACTTTAACGTTAATTGTCGGTATTCTTAATTTTGGGTATGTTCCTCCCCTTGCTGTTCCACCACAATCAATGACCGCTGCTAATGTTTCATTTTTATCTACCGGATTTTTAAATGCATCTACTACTTCTGCTCCGGAAAGTTTTGCAATTTTTTCAGCTACCGGGTGGATGCCTCCCCCTGTAACACTAATGACATATTTTTTTTCATCTGTTGGTGTAAATTCTAGGGGACCGCCCCACCCATTTCTTCCTTTAGATACTTTGACTTTTTTATAAGCACTCATGAGATTTCCTCCCTTTATGTTTAGATTTTAATTTTCCTTAAGAATCTTTTCATGACCTTGTTTTTTAAACATATAAGCACTAATTCGTTCAGTAACCAAACCTCTCATTAAAATAACAATTAAACCGGTTAGTAAAAACATAAGACCTAATTGTGCTTGACTACCACCTGCAGCTGTATATCCTGTTGCCACTCCCAGCCATACAAATAATTCTGCAGAATTGGCATGGGGAAAAAGACCGGTTATAGGATGCACAAAAGAAACCGCAGAATCATAGAATGCCGGTTTATATTTCTCTGGTAAAAATCGACCAACTGTATAACACATTGGGTTCGTGAAGAAAAAAACTGCTATAAAAGGTACAAGCGTATAACGGAGTACAGCATATTTCGTGATTTTTTGAATAAACCCATTTATCTTTTCTTCTCCAA
Organism: Oceanobacillus sp. FSL W8-0428; assembly: GCF_038004405.1. Taxonomy (NCBI): domain Bacteria; kingdom Bacillati; phylum Bacillota; class Bacilli; order Caryophanales; family Bacillaceae; genus Oceanobacillus; species Oceanobacillus sp. FSL W8-0428. The sequence continues at coordinate 3,316,595 of NZ_JBBORB010000001.1, read as the reverse complement.
TCATTTTTGTTATCGCATTAACAGCTGTGATCAATGTAACTAATAAAGGTATAATCCCCGTCATATAACCCATAAATACTTCAGCTCCAGCTTCAAACATTCCCATGAAGCCTTCAGCAATCATTATCATAAAATCCATTTAACACCCATCCTCTCGTAATAGTAATCTATTTAGAAACAGCTACTCTATGAAATAAACTATTCACATTATTTAACTTGAATCGAATCTCCCTCTTTTAATATTGGAAAATCACTTGGCGTTACTAAAACTGCACCTGGTAAAATTTCTTCTTCCTTATCATCTTTAAAATAAATGGAAAGGTGACCGAGACTTTCAAAGTTAGAATTGGCTTCTTCTCCAACTTTTTGAATGGTATATTCTCTACCACCAATCACAATTATTTTTCCAAATTCTAAGGCATCTTTAGGCTGTTCTTCAAAGCGATGAATTACCGAAATATCTCTTAACTCAGGCGGAACGGTTTCATTAAAAAGTACTAATAAATTTTCTTCTTCAAAATCTGGTACTAGGGCACCAATTTCAAGAATATTCATTTTTATCATATCCTTCTCCTCCTACTGTTTGATGACAGAATTTTTTTCCTATCTTTAATCCAATATTCAACATCAACTGCTTAGATAAATCTTCTCTTAGAAATAGCTCTCTCTTAATAAAATTCCTTCAAATATCTCAAATCCTTTAAACAAGCATGTAAAAAGGAAATAAATCTATTTCAGATTTTATAATTATCAATATTATTTATTGCGAAACATATGGTCTTGTAAGGATCTTAACTTCCAAACAGTTGTTGAAGGGTCAAGTTCCACATCATCATGTGTTAAAAATTGACCTTCTCTTATATCTTTCTTAGCAACGACTTCTCCACTAATTAAACCGATAGGGATATGTCCATTCTTTTCCATTTCTTTATGCGTTTCCAATACTCCTCTAATAGAAAAACCACCGATCCCGTCTAATTTTTCTCCTTCTTTTATATCTTTTTTTGCAACGGTTACCGTTTCTGAAATCGGTGCCCCTAATGGATGAATTGACGTATCTTGCTGTAAAACAGCCTTAGCAATAGTAATCGGAGTCTCTAAACTGGCTAAATGATATGGACGGAATAATGTATAGTGATCTCCATGACTTTCATCTACCTTTAATAAATAACGCAATTCTTCATTAACAGGATCTAAATCACTTTTAACAATGACAAAAACTCCCGGAGCTAATCCGTTTACATATTCGACGACTCCTAAACGATCTAAAACTCCACCATTTTCTTTTAAGTTTAATTTTTTTGCAACATCATCTAAATTAGCGTCTAAACCGTGCATTCCAACTTTATCCGGAACTAAGCCTATTGCGTTACTTAATAAGTTCATCTCTGCCATTGTTTTTGTTCCATCTTGAAATGCAGCCAGCATATGCGCACTCATATTTTTAGATTTTGCTTCAGCAGCTGCTGTATCTGGGTTAGCTGTTGGCTTCAACGCATTATTTTTACCTTTACCTGCAACAACAACTTTCATGCCCATTGTCTTAGCAAATTCATATAATTCTACGATAGCTGCCGGCTCGTCTCCTGCTGAACCAGAATAAACAAGTCCAGAAGATTGAAATAATGAATTCATATAAGAACCAATTGTTATATCCACTTCTACGTTTAATAGAACCAAATGCTTTCTTGAATTTAATGCTTCTAAAGAAATATTTGCTCCGACTTCAGGTACTCCAGTTGCATCAACTACTACCTCTACATTGGAAGACTGGATTACTTCTCTATAATCAGATGATGCAAGTGTGTTAACTTTTAAAATTTCCTCGGACTTATAAAATTCAACAGCCTTTTGTGCCCTGGTTTGATCAATATCAGATACGCCTCCAACAATCATTCCAGGAATACGGGATATCTGTGAGATAAGACCGAAACCCATTTGTCCTGCTCCGATAACGCCTACTTTGATAGGGTTATTTTCTTTCTGTCTTGTTTGTAATTCTTGATAAATAGACATATTAACTCCTCCTCACAATTTTTAAAGCGCATACATTATATTCATAACATAAAACAACATTAAATAACATATGTTATAAATCATCACTTATGATCTCTTTTTTCACATATGTTATAAGATATAACATATGTTATAATTCGCTTTTATTATATGCTGATATATTTTTCTTGTCAACAAGTAGAATTATTTTTTCGAATATTAACTCAATAATTTCTTAATCAAATATAAGGACGCTACCATTTTTGATGCTTAATTAATATTCTTAAAAAATTTATCGTTGTGTGACTGGATGAAGGTCATAAAAGGGGTTACTACAACGCTTTTCGGTGGGGCGAGTAATCGCTGTCCCAGTCCTACAACATCGTGAACTTCGCATTTTTTAGATATAGGAGAGCAAAAAGAAAACCCCAGCTAATAAAATTTTACTTTATAAAATAAATTTCTTTTCCCAAAATTAAAAGTAAACGTTATAGACATTGTCTTTACCTTTTTAAAAAGCGGTGCTTACATAGAAATTTCTGCAACAAAAAGGGAGTAAGAAAAGGTTATTATTGTTAAACATTTCAAAGTTATACTAGAAACTGAGAAGGTGACCATTACTGATATTATTTAGAAGAAACAATAAAATTAATATTTAATTCTTGGATTGTAACTTCTTAAGTTTAATTAATATTCTACATACAGAACCCGGTGATAACATGAAATACTCCAGAAGCTTTCAATTAAATTACTTTTAGCTGATATAAATTAAAAAACGCTATGAATATTAGGTTCATAGCGTTTTTTAAAATTATATTATATAAATTCCTTCTGCTCCTTCAACAATACCGATATCCCCTGCTCATCTTTCTCCACTTTCCAATTAAGAGAAAGCATCTGTTCTAACTCATGAAGAGGAGCTGCATCCAATTTCAATGCCTTGGCACCTGTTTCGAGCTTCTGATAATCCTCTCCAGGTTCTTTTTGGAACTTCAGTCTTAATAACCTTTCCAAGCCGCCAACCGTGACAAATTTAACAGCATATCCTTCATTAATTACTTGTTCAAAGGCTTCAAAATCCTTCTCAGCTAACGTAATCAACTGCTCATAATCATACTTTTCATGAATTTGCTTCCATTTTGACACATCTTTTTCTTTTACATCATGTATTATTTCTTCATTCGTTATTCCATTTACACGTAATGTTTCAATTATATACGCTTCCATCTGAGAAATTTTTGGCCGATTCATCTGGATACATTCCTTTCTTCCTTTAAGTTTATTTATTTACTACTGACAATTGCCTCGGTCTCCTGCGGATAAAAACAGGCAACCTGATGATTAGGATTACTCCCGTCCTTTTCTTCTAAAACAGGAATATGCTGTTTGCATGATTCTTGGGCAATCGGGCATCTCGTATGAAAAATACATCCAGTTGGCGGATTAGCAGGAGACGGCAACTCGCCTTTCAGCATAATCCGCTGCCGTTGTCTCTCTTTCTCAGGATCTGGTAACGGGATCGCTGACAGGAGCGCATTTGTATATGGATGCTTGGAATGATGATACAATGTATCACTGTCGGATAATTCCATCACCTTACCAAGATACATTACCGCAACTTTGTCAGCGATATGTTTAATTACCGATAAGTCATGGGCAATAAACACATAAGTCAGCCCCAGTTCCTCTTGCAAATCTTCCAGCAGATTAATTACCTGCGCCTGTACGGATACATCCAATGCACTTACCGGTTCATCCAGAATTAATAGCTTTGGATTCAGAGCAAGAGCTCTGGCAATGCCGATCCGCTGCCGCTGTCCTCCAGAAAACTGGTGCGGAAACTTTTCTGCATCCTCTCTCTTTAGACCAACTAGATCTAATAATTCATAAACCCGTTCATTTAAATTACTTGTCATTTTAAATGCCTTTAGCGGTGCTGCAATAATCTCACCAGCCTTCATTCTTGGATTCAGACTGGTGTACGGATCCTGATATACCATTTGGATATCTCTGCGTAATTCATGCATCTGCTTTTTATTGTACCCCAGAATACTTTTGCCCTCAAAAAGTATGTCTCCAGAGCTCGGTTCTAAAAGACCGACAATAGTACGGGCCAATGTACTTTTTCCGCAGCCGGATTCACCCACAATTCCCAAAGTTTCTCCCTGCCGGACAGTCAGACTGACTCCGTTTACTGCTTTTACATGGTTCACAGGTTTTTTAAATACTTTTTCTTTTATCGGAAAGTACATTTTTATATCCTTTAACTCCAGTAACGGCTCAGACATTATTTTACAGCTCCCTTCTGAGCATTTACTTCAAATTCTTGCTTCTTATTAAAAAATTCCTCTTCAGACAATATACAGGCAGCCCAGTGTCCTTCTCCACGTTCTGTTAACGAAGGATCAATTTCTAAACATGCTTTTGTAGCAAATGGACATCTTGGCTGGAAATGACAGCCTTTTGGACGATCAATTAAATTGCTGGGCTGCCCTTGAATTGGTATCAATCGATTCGATGCATCTGAATCAATACGAGGAAGTGACCGTAGTAAGGACCAGGTATAAGGCATCGTGGAACGATAAAATATATCTGATACACTACCTTTCTCAACAATTCTGCCTGAATACATGACAAGCACTCTATCAGCAATCTGTGCAACGACTCCCAGATCATGTGTAATTAAAATAATCGCAGTTCCATACTTTTTCTGAATCGAACGCATTAATTCAAGGATTTGCGCTTGTATGGTCACATCAAGTGCTGTTGTCGGTTCATCAGCAATTAATACTTTTGGGCGGCCAGCGAGTGCAATCGCGATTAAAACACGCTGGCGCATTCCCCCGGAAAATTGATGTGGATAGTCATGCAGTCTACGTTCAGGATCAGGAATGCCAACATCTGTTAAGAGCTCCAAAGCTCTTTTTTTTGCGGCTTTTTTCGATACCTTCTCATGAGAACGAATTGCTTCAATCAGCTGATCTCCAACTCTAAAAACGGGGTTCAGACTGGACATAGGATCCTGAAAAATCATAGAGATTTCATTTCCTCTCACTCTACGAAGCTCTTTTTCACTTACATCCAGCAGATTTTTCCCTTCAAAAAGTATTTCTCCTTCCGGATGAAAGACTGGGGGAGAAGGGTTTAACTGCATAATGGAATGTGCTAATACACTCTTCCCGCTCCCAGATTCACCTACAATACAGATGGTTTCTCCCGCTTTAATTTGAAAAGATACATCATCGACCGCTTTTACCGTTCCGTTTTCTGTATCAATGTAGGTTTTTAAATTCTTTATCTCAAGCATGAATACCGCCCCTTCTCTTAAGATGCTATTTTCGTTTTAACAAAGTGCTGCTTTCTTTTTTTGTTTTTTCTTGCATGTGGATCGAAAGAATCACGTAATCCGTCGCCAAGCATATTTAAGGCAAGTACTGTAACAACAATTGCCAATCCTGGAAAAATGGAAATCCACGGTGCGATGGAAATATAAATTTGTGATTCCTGAAGCATATTTCCCCAGGTTGGCGTTGATGGGTCTACCCCAACACCTAAAAAGCTTAACGCCGCTTCTGCAAGAATGGCTTTCGCAAAGATAAACGTTCCCTGAACTATAATAGGAGACAAAACATTCGGTAAAACATATTTCGATATAACTACCGGATCACTGACTCCTGAAGTTTTTGCCGCTTCAATATACTGAACCGAATTTATTTGCAGAACAGCTGACCGTACAATACGTGTCATTACCGGCCAAAACGAAAAAGTTAATGCAATAATAATATTTGTTACACTTCCTCCCAATGCTGCAACAAGCGCCAATGCAAGAAGTAAAGAAGGAAAGGCAAGCATACCGTCAATAACGCGCATAATAATAAAATCTGCTTTTTTATAATAACCAGCGATTAAGCCTGTGATTGTTCCCAGAATGGTTGCTAATACTGCAACTGTAAAACCGACAGTCAGAGAGACTCTTGCTGCTACCACAGTTAATGCAAAAACATCTCTTCCAAAATGGTCAGTACCAAACCAGAATGTCCCGGATGGAGGAAGCAGCCGCTGCGCAGCATCTATAAAACCAGGAGAAACAGGCAGCCAGACATCAGCTGTTATTGTTGCAATTGTCAATAATAACAGTATAGAAAGAGCAACAAGATTTCTTTTTTTCTTCAGCATAGGGATATCTCCTTTTTCTCAATAGAGTAAATCAATCTCATAAATGGTGCTGCACTTCCGCCTCAATCATAACGGATTCTCGGGTCAAGCAGACCATAAAGCAAATCAACCAGTAAATTGATAACGACATAAATAACAGCAATAAATAAAACAACGCCTTGTATTACCGGGTAATCTCTCCGGTGAATCGAATCAATGAGCAGCTGCCCAATTCCTGGTATGGTAAATATCGTCTCAATAATAACTGTCCCGCCTAACAATCCTGCAATCGTTACACCAATAACGGTAGTTGTCGGGATTAAAGCATTAGCAAAAACATGCTTCATCAGTACAACACTCTCTTTTATTCCCTTCGCCCGGGCTGTTTTCGTATAATCCTGATTTACTGCCTCTAACATTCCGTCACGCAGCATTCTCGATATTAAACCTATTTCTACTGTTGCTAGAACAAAAGCCGGCAGGATTAAATGATGCAGCCAAAGCAGAAATCCTTCTGCAATTGGTATATAACCTGCTACCGGAAAAATCGGGATACTGACTCCCAGTCCTAATACTAATAACATAGCAAACCAGAATTCTGGAATAGATGCACCTAATAAAGACGCTGAGATAAATAGCGGATCTAAAACAGTCTGCCTTTTCCAGACTACAAAAATCGCAATTGGTATAGCAATAACTAACGTAAAAATCATAGAAATCAACATCACGCTGAAGGTAGGTCCAATTCGATCCAATATAATAGATAGAACCGGTTCGGAAGAATAAACAGACTCTCCCAGGTCTCCCTTAAAAACATTTGTCACCCAGTCAAAAAATTGGACAACTATTGGCTGGTTCAACCCAAGTTGTTCCTCCAGCTGTTGGACAGCCTCTGCTGAGCTATCCTCTCCCAGAATCAAGTAAGCCGGATTTCCGGGAGTTAGATGGACAATCATAAAAACAATAATACTCACCACTAGCATGACTGGAATAATAGATAGAAGCCGACGAATTGTATATTGTAACAAACCTCATTCACCTCATTTGCTGTTTTACCATAGCGGCTCCTGATAAGCCGATGCTTCTGGTGCCAGCATAGTAATATTTTATCAGTTTAAATACGTGTTCAAATTTAATAGAAAAAGAAGCCATATCAGCATAACGGATGAACATGGCTTCTTAATCCTTTTATTTATTGATTCTTCCAGGCTCCCCAGAATCTTGGTCCAACCCATGTTTCTTCTAATTGAACCTGTTCTCCTTTAATATCAAGCCTTGTTTCATTAGCCACTTTAATAAACGGAAGCTCTTCCCAAACAGTTTCATTCATTTCTGACAAAATATCTAATCTGGCTTCGTCGTCAGAAGCGACAGCCCAGTCATCAATTAATCCTCTCCAGCGCTCGCTGTCATACCAGCCGCTGCTATTGGTGTCATTGACAAGCATACCCAGTTCATTTGGAGAGAATCGTGTTGACCAGCCGACAACTACAATATCCCAATTTGCCGGATCAGACCACTGTTCTAAATATGTCGCCCATTCTAGCGGTACAATTTCAATCGTAAATCCTACTTCCTCTAACTGCTGCTTCATTATCTGTGAAATTCTTTTATAAGTCTCTGAGTCATTAGAATGCATTATTTTAAGTGACTCTCCATTATAATCAGATTCCGCTAATAATTCCTTTGCCTGTTCCGGATCAAAATTTAAATAATTCTCTGTACCTTCCTCAGAATAAAGCTTCGTCTGCTCTGGATCAAACAGTGCCCCATCAAAGGAATAAAAATCACTGTTTCCATAAGTTGCTTCTGCAATTGCTTCTTTGTCTAATGCAAGATTTAAAGCTTCTCTCACTTTAATATCATCAAACGGCGGCTCCGATTTATCCGGTGTAATCGTAGAATATCCATTGATATAGCTTACTGGATCAATCGAAGGATCTGTTTCTACAACGTCATATAAATCATTTGGAATTGATAAAGCATAATCATACAAGTCTGTTTTAATACCGTTAATTGCAACCTGTGGATCTTTTACAATCTGAAAATCCAGCTTATCAAAATAAGCGACCTTTTCCCCTGTCAATCCTCCTAAATCGGTTTCATCACGCGCAGCATAATCTTCAAATTTAGTTAGAACAATTTCACTGCCACGACTCCAATTATCAAATTGGTAAGGACCTGTTCCTATTAATTGTTCCGGTGTTAATGGCTGTTCTCCAGCTTCTTCTGCAATTTCTTCAGGAATAATCATCAAAGCATTTTTCGGTGCGGCCATATCAGATAAAAATGCGTTATATACTTCTGTCAATTGAATTTCAATTGTTTTATCATCTACCGCTGTAACGGATTCAATGAATCTATCAGACTCTTTTCCAACCGATGAAACAGTTCTCCATCTATCTAAAGATGCAATCACATCGTCTACTGTTACATCAGAACCATCATGAAATTTCACATCATCCCTTAACGTAATCGTATAAAGTGTTTCATCATCGCTAACTGTAAAATCTTCTGCAATCATCGGTTGTACCTGATAATCATTATCCAAGGCAAGTAATGGTTCAAAAATATGCCAGGCAATATCTCGGGTAGGTGTTGCTCCTGTCGACATCCAATCAAGTGTATCCGGTTCAGAAGGATATGCAATCGTCAATGTTCCACCTTCCACAGGATCCCCTGCCGGCTCATTACTATCTCCTGCTCCACCTGCTGACTGTTCTTGATTTCCACAGGCAGCTAAAATGAATATTGTAAAAATTAAAATTAATAATAAAGTAAACCGCTTCTTCATTCTGCATTTCTCCTCGTTGTTGAATAATTATTTTACTACTCGGCTATTGGGTTTCATTTTAAAATAAATAATGGCTGATAATGGACACAAACGATTTTTCAATATTAACTAACGAACGTTCATCAATATCAAATCTCGGATGATGGTGTGGATAATGTGTTGCTTCATCCTCGTTTTGTGATCCGACACGGAAGTAAGTTCCAGGTTTTGCTTCCAGAAAATAAGAAAAGTCTTCTGCTCCCATGGTTGGTGAAAATTCTACGACATTCTTTTCTTCAAAAGCTTCTTTAAAAAGCTCTCTGGCTAAATCTGTTTCTTCCTTATGATTAAATAACGCTGGATATCCTCTTAGGTAATCCAGTTGATAAGTTGCGTGAAATGCACTTGTAATCCCGTCTAAAATGGAACGAATTTCTGTTTCTACTTTATCCCGAACCGTAGGATCGAAAGTACGGACAGTTCCTTCAATATGGGCAGTGTCCGGAATTACATTAAACGCATTTCCTGCTTGAAAAACACCGATTGTAAGTACTGCTGATTTCAATGGATCAATTTGACGGCTGACAATTTTTTGTAAAGCTTCTACAATACTTGTTCCAATCACAAGTGAGTCCGTAGTCTGATGCGGGCGGGCCCCATGACCGCCATGACCTTTAACATCGATAGCAAATTTATCTACCGCTGCCATTTGATAGCCTTCTCCTACGCCTACTTTTCCAACAGGAATATCTGAAGCCAGATGTGCTCCAAAAACATAATCCACATCGTCTAGAATTCCTTCTTCAATCATAAATTTAGCTCCGCCCGGCGGAGTTTCCTCAGCTGGCTGAAAGACGAATACAATGCTACCTCTTAATTTTTCTTTATATTTACTGATTACTTTCGCTACACCTAAGAGAGCAGCTGTATGCCCATCATGCCCGCAAGCATGCATTACCCCCGGATTGGTAGACTTATATGAAGTTTCTTTTTCATCATCAATCGGCAGAGCATCAAAATCTGCTCGCAATGCAATTTTCTTTCCGGGCTCTTTACCTTCCAAAACAGTAATTAAACCATGACCGCCAATGTTTTTTTGAACCTCTAGTCCAAAGCTTTTTAATTTTTCTTCAATGTACGCTGCTGTATGTACTTCCTGAAAAGATAATTCAGGATGCTGATGCATGTATCTTCTCCAGCCTCTTACTTCCTCAAATGAATGATCAATTTCCTCAAAAATGGAATCAATTGTTTTTTCTTTAATATTACTCATTCTCCCATCCCTCACTTGCTTTCCAGTTTTATATGTCTGTTTATCTTCACTTTTTTAAATAACTAAATTGGTGAAATTTTATATTAGTTTAAACTCATTATTCCTAGTTGTCAACTAGGTTTAGAAAGATTATATGAAAAAAAGAAGAAGTTGTGCCTAAAAAGACAAAACTTCTTCTTAAAATCTATTTATTTCCCTTATACCAATCAGCTTTTTCCATATGCGCGAATGGAATCTCTGTATTAATTACCCCTGTAACTTCTGAAATTGGAAAATTATTCTCTTTCAGCCAAGATGCAAAGTTAAATTTCACTGGCTGCTGGTCCCCACCGATAGCAAGCCATGCTTCGAGTTTGGATGGAAAATACCCAGAAGTATGTATCGTTCCTGCCCATTGTCCATAAAGATTAGAAAACACACCATTTTCTGTACCATTTAACAATTGAAATGCTTCCTCTCCATGAAGTGAATTTGCTCGATTGCTTTCCATGATTTCCAATCGTCTTTTAGAATCCTTCAGATAATGGCGATTTTCTTCCTTCATGATTTGAAAATGATTCGTACATGCAGCTCCCTTCCTTACCCCAACATTTCTGGGTGAAGCTTCTACAATGATTGACTCCGTATTATTTTTATCAAGTAATACATAACTAAATGAACCGCGATGCGGAATATTCTTTAGTAACGCAACAGCCTCATTGATATCGGCACATGTTTCTAAAATTATTCTTCCAATCATGCTGCAAATAAATCCATCTCCCGGACGTTTACGATGCATAAAAGTATATCCCATCGCCAGGCCTTTTTCGTTCATGCCGTCACATCTTCCCGTTACTTTCTGCGTAACGCCTGTCACTGCATAGCCTGAATCTGTGGGCTGAAACACCGAATAAAAACCATCATATGTTTTAGGATGATAATCATAATTACGGATCAAATAATCCTTTCCCGTTAAAATCGAACACCCTGAACGATTCAATTTAACCCGATATCCTCCGAATTCCAGCAAAACTCTCTCCATCGGCCATTCAAGCGCTTCTGCAAAACCAGATAACTCCTCCCATATTGCTGGAGCTATTTCTTGAGAAATCCGTTTTGTTTCATTGATATCAATAGAAAATAAAGGTTTTCTTACCTTCCATTGATTGGCGCGATTCTTTAATAAGATTTGATTTTTCACTAAAGTACCTTGATGATAACCGAATTCATAATGTGTTCCCCGAAATTGAATGACATTTGTTGATATTTTTTTCAATCTGACTCCCCTCTCACACTTCAGTCATTCATAAGTCTCATTTCTATATACATTAAGTGTACAGAGCATAATCAGGAAAAGAAATGATTTTGCTTATTTTATTATCTTCCGAAAACATCCCAGCCGATTAAAAAGCCTGGCTTCTAATTACTACATGTTAATACTATTTCCGTATTCCTTCTTCCAGTCTGTTCCGTGTTCTGCTATATATTTTTAACCCATTTCACACGAATAAAAAAAGTATAGTAATGGGGCTTCACCGACTCTGCGTGAAAGAATATATTGGTTTGGAAGACTGTGTTTTTTCACAAATGCTTCTGTTTGCAATATCTATAATAAATAACCGACTTCTGATACAATCCGTGATCTTTTAATTCATTTGCATAATAAAATAAGTCTCTGAGGCTGAATTCTTCTTCCCTCTCCGATCTTTTTTCATAAATTATTAAATTACGGTCATTTGCTGTATTCACAACAGATTTCTCAGACTGACGGTGTGTTACAGAAATATCTGATGAAATAATATTTCCAGACACCTCTAAATACTCATGAACCGGTCCAATCCATTTAAAGTTCCTGTCACGTTTTACCAGACAATTCCTCCGATAACTGAAAGCCCGGTTACCAAATTCATCAAAAGCAATATGATACAGCATCGAAACAGAATCTATCGAACCATCCAACTCTCCTTTCAGTTTTTTAAATTTTTCTGACCCTTTTCTTCATTTTTTACAATCATACAAAGGCTTACTTTTATCATATCTACACCACCAATACACAAGATATAATAATATATGTTACCTCGGTATTATCTGAAACGAAGAAATGAAAAATGGTTGTATGAACCTTTTCAGATCAATTATCAAAAATATTTAATGAAAGATTCACCGTTCCGGATAAAAATAGAATGACTTCATATATATAAATAGAAACATTATAAAAGAACGGAGGCATTCTATTGAAGGATATTACTGCGATTCTCATTCTTTATCCTGATGCGGCAGCAATTCATAAAGCTTTAGAATCTTTAAAAAGGATCGACTCCAGATTACATTCTGTTATTGTTCTCCATGGAAAGGATATGTCTTTAACAATAGCTTCTGACTATACTCATTTTAAACAAATTCAATCGATTATAGTAAAAGAAAATGACCCCGGGAAAACATTGAATGATATAATCCAAAAAATCAACAGTTCCTATGTATTATTTCTTCATGATACAGATTATCTTTCTCCTGCTATTCAAGCCCGTTCCCTTCACCTTATTCAATCAGATTCATTTTTAACAACCACCTTTCATAATCGAAACATTACTGTTCAACGCCCATTGCTTGTGTCTGCCACTTTTCTTAAAAAGCAGCAATTCCTGTTAAACTCCCAGCTCCCGTTTAAGGAGGCTCTTCTTCCTGCCTGGCTTTCCGATAAATCAAGTTCAGAGAAGCTCTGTAAAGAAGGTCTGGTGTTGCAGTCAAGAAGGAACAGCTCTGCCACAACACTGGAAAAACAAAAATTTATGCAGAAGTATCAGTTGAATAAAATCAAAACGACAAATCTCAGCCTCTCTATTCTCATTTCGAACTTTAATATGGAGCAATATGTAGAAACAGCAATTGCATCTTGCCTGCTTCAGAATGAACTGCCGGAACAGGTACTAATTATAAATGACGGATCAACTGATAACTCTTCAAATCGACTTAACCGGTGGGGCGATGGAAACCTGGTGAGGATTTTTGAAAAAGAGAACGAGGGAAAGGCAATCGCTTTAAATCATTTATTACCTTACGTTACATCTGATTTCATCTTAGAACTTGACGCTGACGATTGGCTGGATCCTGATGCTGTTTCTGTTATCAAAGAACTCTTGGCTGACCTCCCTCTGCATACAGCTGTACTATACGGGAATCTTCGAAAGTGGAAGCAATTAAAAGAGGATATTCTTTTTAAAGGCATAGCCAAAGGGAAAATTATCAATGGTAAAGCGGACATACTCTCCTATCGCCTTCCCCTGGGTCCAAGAATATACCTTACTTCTGCTTTAAAAAAAATCGGCGGCTTTCCCGTGATTGCATTTAAAGATGGAAGGCTTTATGAAGATGTCAGTGTGTTAAATCAGCTAATCAAGTATGGCCGTTTCCAATATCATGACTTTACAGTATATAATGTACGAGAACATAAGGAGAGTATCACCAAAACTAATCGTCCGGAATGGAATGAATTCTTGAAATCAATTAAGGAACCATAAATAATAATGCTGCTGTACACTATCCCATTTTCAAAAATTCAGATGCTTCTTTGAGCACCTGAATTTTTGAAATAATCCAGACTAATCTATCCCTTCCTTCTCCAGGATCTCCGATATTTTTTTCACATCCACTACAAGGTTTTGGATGACTTCATGCTTTGTAGATACAGGGTTAGCCTTTCTGCACTTCAAAAAACGATAATCCAAATCCAGATATTGTCCAATTTTTACGAATTCGTCCGACGTAGATGTGAATAACTGAATGATTTTTGTTCCAGGCTGACAGAACATTAAATTGGCGAACCCGGCACCGTTTGTACTTATAATTACCTTTGCTGAAGCAAAAATATTAATTTGGTCCTCCACAGTTAAGGTACTTAATACAATTTTTTTAAATCCTTTCTTAGTTAATAGCTCCATGAGTTTTCCTTCATTGGCAACTTTTCTCCACGAAGCATCTTCACGGCTGATATAGATTCGATCATAGTGATTGGCGGTTACATTGCGATTTTCCTTCAAAAATGAGCTACGCAGGAATTCAATTGTCCATTTCACACAGGTTCCTGTATTAAACGGCACCGATGGCAAAACCAATTGGTCAGCTTTCACATGTTTTCCCGGCGTGAGTTGTAAGATTTTATCCTCAGGGATTCCAAGCATGTTAATCGTTTCACGCTGAAATGGCAATGTTAAAGGAGGCAGAACATATTTATCTATCTCAAATCCGCTGAGCTGCAGTAAATGATAGCGTCCCAATGTATCATGGAGCCAATGCCAATAATTAGTGTGCCCCGCCCAGGCAAGAACCCCCAGTGTTCCTTTAAAAGAGGAAGCAGAAGGAATAGTTCTAACTGCAATCTTCTCAAAATAATTCCAATTTAAATGAAAAACCATATCGCGAAAGTAAGTCTGGTCAGATGCCAGTGTATAAATCATACCTTCCCCTTTATCGCACATCCATATGCTCCCTTTTTCTATCTTCGCCACATAGGATTTATCAAACTTGTGAGTCTCTCCAAACTTTGGCGGTTTTACCCAATCAACCCATTCCGGCAGATCCCCTTTGGGAAGTGTATATGTTACTGTTTCATCAGTATAGAATTCTTTGTAAGCATCATGTATACCCGCTTTTGGCGTTTCTTTTTCAATCCAATCCTTTGTATGAGTATATAAATCTGACATATATACATCCCCTTTTTCAATTAACAACCTTGCCTATGCCCTATTTTTTCACATTTCGCCGGATACTCCATAATATGTAGAAAAGTATTCAAAGGTGTTGAACAATCGTCTATTCACACCGATTGCGTACAAACATGGGTAATAGAAACTGGAGGTTCATAACATGATAAACGTAACCGTAACCGGTGCAGGCGGATTTATCGGCAAGAATCTGGTTGATAGACTGCTCAGAGAAAAAGGAGTCAAGCTCAAACAATATCGTCATGGGGATGACCTGTCATTACTGCATGAGTATTTAAACGATACGGATATCATCTACCATTTAGCGGGAGTAAACAGACCACAAAATAAGGATGAATTTGAAAGTGTTAATAGAGGACTTACGGAATCCATAGTCAGCTATTTAATAGATCATCATAAAACACCAAAAATTGTTTTCACCTCATCCACTCAGGCTGAGCATAATAATCCTTATGGTTTGAGTAAAAAAGCTGCGGAAGATGTTCTTAAAGCTTATAATATGAAGACCGGTGCAGATGTGTGCATTTACCGTTTACCAGGCGTCTTCGGCAAGTGGTGCAGACCACATTATAATTCGGTTGTGGCTACCTTTTGCCAGGAAATTTCCCATGATAAAGATATTGAAATCCATGATGCGGATAAAATGCTTGAGCTCGTATATATTGATGATGTAATAGATAGTTTCATCAATTGTCTTGAACAGAAAAAGCAGGAAAAATCTTTCTATTATACTATCAATCAGACCTTCCATACAACAGTAGGCGAGGTGGCCCAAAAGCTTTACGAAATAAAGAAAGTACGGGAATCACTGATTATACCTGACCTGTCCGATAAATTAACAAAATATCTGTATACGACCTATTTATCTTATTTAGATGCTAATAACTTTTCTTATAAATTACCTGTTCATGAGGACGAAAGAGGCAGTTTAGTGGAATTAATTAAATCGCATCAGGCAGGGCAGATTTTTATATCAACATCACGCGGGGGCGTTGTAAGAGGAAACCATTATCACCATACAAAGGTAGAGAAATTTTGTGTTCTCAAAGGAAAAGCAGCCATTAAATTAAGGGAAATTGATTCTGAAAAATTAATTAACTATCAGGTTTCAGATCAGAATATTGAAATAGTAGACATCCCTCCAGGATACACACATTCGATTGAAAACGTAACAGACGGTGAAATAATTGTTATGTTTTGGGCAAATGAATTGTTTGATCCGGATAACCCGGATACCATCTATCTGGATGTTCAGCCGAATGAAGCTGATGAAAAGAAAGGATGATACCTCATGTCAACAAATAAAACATATACATGCCAGGAAGACGATATTTGTCTTGTTGCCTATCCAAAATCCGGTAACAACTTCTTATTATTTCTCGTCACTGCGCTGTTATATCGAAAAAAAATGGACTGGGCTACAAAAGGCGAAATGATTCAAAATGTGGCAAGCGAACCAATTGAAAACTTACCTTCGCCGCATCTTGTATGGAGCCACAATGGTTATGACACATCCTATCCCAAAGTTATCTACCTGGTAAGGGATCCAAGGGATGTCGTTATTTCATATCATCATCACTTCCAGAAATATTATAATGAAAGCCGTCAATTCGATGCATTTTTTACAGCCTTTATGAATGGTGATATCGATCCCGGTATGTGGGACGCTCAAGTAGAAAGCTGGCTGGATAATCAGGATGAAGTCAGAAATGGTTTCCTGCTTGTGAAATATGAAGATCTTCTTGCAGACACTGCAACAGAAGCAAAAAGATTGATAAACTTCTTAAACTTAAATAGATCAGAGCAGGAAATTAACGAAGCTGTCCATTGGGCTTCTTTTGATAATATGAAAGCATTGGAGCAGAAGCAAAAGGAACATTTAAATGGTCCTTCGCAGTTAGTCAATCCTGCACTTCCATTTGTAAGAGAGGGCAAGGCAAATAAATGGAAATCTGTTTTAAGCAACGACCAGCAGCAGCAAATCAATCAAACTTTTGCTAAAACTTTATCAAGGCTCGGATATAATTAAAAAGCTCTATGGAGACGCCTTCTGTTTCAAGAAGGCGTTTTTATTTCAGAAAGGTGTGAAAATCCAATGCTAAAATTACTACTGATTGCAGCAGATACTTCTCATTTTACTAACAGTAACTATGCTGTCTTAGAGCAGGAACTGGCAAAGGTGACAAATTTGATGATTTCCCGTAAATCCGGTCCTATCAAAAAAATATTGTATAAACTTCCTGAAAAACCGGATTTCATTTTAATAATAAATGATGTTGGTAAAACATTTGCCCCTGTCGTCACCGGTCTGGCTGATATTGGCATTCCTGCAGGCCTGATGGTAAATGACGCCCATCGCTTTGTAGAGCAGAGAAGAAGATATATCATGCGTAGTAAGATTCAAACATTCTTTGTCATATGCCAGCATAATTTTTACCATCATTATCCCCAGCAAAGACATAATCAGGTGTTTTTCCTCCCTCAATTTGCTAATACCTCTATCTTTAAAGACTATGGTAATGAAAAAAAGATAGATTTAATGATGCTTGGAGAAGTTTCGTTCCAGCAAATCTATCCATTGAGAGAAAAAATATTACAGCATTATAAGAATACTCCCGGATTTTTCAACCATCCTCATCCCGGGTGGCAAGATTTTGCAGGTGAAGACGCAAATACAGCATTAATTGGAGAAAACTATGCTCAGGCCATTAATCAGGCAAAACTGTTTTTTGCATGCGGCTCCATACGCCAGGTGGTGACTTTCAAATATTTTGAGGTGCCGGCGTGCCGTACATTACTGATGGCCCCTGCCTTACCGGAACTTGAGGAGATTGGTTTGATACCGGGAGAGCATTTTGTGGATATAAATGCAGATAATTTTCCAGAAAGAGCTGCGTACTATCTTAAAAATACAAAAGAACGGGAAAAAATTACCGAAGCCGGCTGCCGTTTTGTTCACAATCATCATTCAACCGCGCATCGGGCAAACGAATTAGTACAACAGATAACAATTGTTATATAAGAGGATGTTCAAAAATTTCAGTAAAAAAATAGTGAATCCCCTGCAAATGGAGACTCACTATTTTTGATTTTCTGGGGGTTGTCCCAGACCTATTCCTAAAATCAGTGTTTTATTGGATACTTTCAATCCTTTTTGGGCCTCTTTACGGATTACTGCTAAAAAGGCTTACTTTGTGATAATATCTGCTTTCTTAAGAATTTGTTCAATGTCATTGGCTGCCATTAATTCATCATCGGATTGGTATCGTGTAAAAGCAACCTTTGGTAACTTTTCATACTTGTTCTTTACCTCTTCAGAAACATTATCAGGTAAAATAACATAGTAATTTTCATCAAATTTGTAAGCATTCCGGGATTCGGCATTTGACACTAATACCTCATGAATTTTCTCTCCTGGGCGGATGCCAATCTCATTTATACTGATTGCTTTTTTAGCAAAATGCTTTTCCAAAACACCTATTAAATCGACAATCCGGCATGCTTTCATTTTCATAACAAATATTTCTCCGCCAACTGCTTTTTCAGATGCATATATCAGTAAATCAATGGCTTGAGAAACCGTCAGGAAAAAGCGTGTCATTTCTCTGGATGTAAGTGGGACTGCATGATGAGCAGCAATCTGTTCTTTAAAAAACGGAATGACACTGCCATTTGTCCCAATAACATTACCTCCACGGATACAGACAAAACGTGTATGATTGCTTAATTGATCAGCCTGAATGATTAGTTTTTCTCCGATCGCTTTCGTCAGTCCATAAAAGTTGATTGGTTCAACTGCTTTATCTGTGGAAACATCAATGACTTTCTTCACCTTTTGGTTTAAACTTGCTTTGATAATATTCTCTGTTCCGTTTACATTGGTTTTTAACGCTTCTAATGGCTGTTCTTCACATATTGGTACATGTTTCAGTGCAGAAAGATGGAATACATAATCAACATTTTTTGCCGCTTCATTTACTGCTTCAAAATCTCTTACATCCCCAATCACAAATTTCAAGCAAGGATGATTTGAAAACTCTCTTTTCATTTTCACCTGAGCGAATTCATTACGGGAAAAAATTCTTATTTCCTTCGGCTGGAAGGAAAGCAGTTTTTTAACGAGTTCATGGCCCCAGGAGCCTGTTCCTCCAGTAATTAATATTGTGGTATTTTGAAACACATTTAAACACTCCTCCAGGAATAATGCCTATTATTTATATCATCAGGCTAATAGTTCGCGTGCATCCTCTAATAGATGCATTCGAACATAGCTGATGGCTTGGATGACAGGAACTCTCCTCAAACAGATCCCCGAATTCCTTCGTTTACTACCTGTTTGGCGACTGACATCATTACATTCAAATAGGTTATACCTCAATTTATGAAAAAACTAATAGACGGTACATGATAGTCGTTTAAATAAAGGTAAAAGAGGCAATTGCTGCGAGTCCAAATGTGTTGTCTTTTTGGATGAAGTATTACAAGAAGCTGTGAATACTGCACAAAACGACCAGTCATTAAAAAATGCCAAACCATAACAAATATCAATTAGTAAGATTAACAAGACTATCAAACTTCAGAGATTTTATAATGAATCAGCTTTCTTTTCTTAAAGTAGAAGTCCTACAATCAGTCACATCGCGATAAAATTTGCGAATCAGTTTCACGCTTCACTAAAAACCAGCCATTTTTCAAATTTTCCCGATTATAATAAAAGCGCTCATGATCCTTATACCGCAACATTGTTCCGCCGGCAGCTTCAACAATCGCCTGGCCTGCTGCTGTGTCCCATTCCATTGTCGGAGCATAGCGCGGATAGTAATCGGCTTTTCCTTCTGCCACAAGACAGAACTTCAGAGAGCTTCCGGTGGATATTACATCGACCGCATGGTGATTGCGAAGTTCTTCAATAAAAACTTTCGTTTCTTCTGACATATGAGATCGGCTCGCAATTACATTTACACTGTTGCCCGCATCAGCAATCGGCAGCTGCACACTTTGTTCAATCAGTGCTTTATCATCAGCTGGATCTGCATATGATGCTGCATCTAATTTAAATGCTCCCAGACCGGACTGTCCAAAATAAAACACATCAAGCGCTGGTGCATAAATGACACCAACTACAGGATAGCCCTCTTCAACCAATGCGATATTCACTGTAAATTCTCCGTTTTTCCTGATGAATTCTTTTGTGCCGTCGAGTGGATCCACCAGGAAAAGCCTAGACCAATGTTGGCGTTGGGTATACGGAATTTCACTTCCTTCTTCACTTAAAATCGGAACCTCTTCATACACACCTTGAAGCCGTTCGACAATGATTTGATGTGAACATCGATCAGCTTCAGTCAGTAATGAACCGTCTGATTTTGTCTCAATTGAATAATCGTTATCATAAATATCCAGAATCTCCCGACCCGCTTCCAGTGATATATCCAGCATCGTTTTTAAACTCACATTAATCATTAATAAGGTACCCTTTCGTTTTCAAATAGGACATGATTGTCTGGACCGATTCCTCAACGCTCTTTTGATCAGTATTCACTGTAATTTCCGGGTTCACCGGTGCTTCATATGGTGCATCAATTCCAGTAAACCCTGTAATCTCACCAGCACGTACTTTTTTATAGAGCCCTTTTGGATCACGTGATTTACATGTCTCTATACTTGCATCTACAAATACCTCAATAAATTCACCGTTTTCCATCATTTTACGTATCTCATCACGATCGGCACAGTACGGTGAGATGAAGGCTGCCAATGTAAGCAGCCCGGCTTCTACCATCAGCTTGGATACTTCTCCGATACGGCGGATATTTTCTTTACGGTCATCCGGACCAAAGCCAAGATCTTTATTCAAGCCGTGCCGGACGTTGTCTCCATCCAAATGGTAAGTTCGGATTCCCAACTGATGCAGTTCTTTTTCCAGCTCAACTGAAATAGTAGATTTGCCCGAACCAGACAGTCCGGTAAACCACACCACAGCGCTCTTATGATTATTCAAATCCCTCCTCTGCTCTTTCGCTACTTTCGAGTGATGCCATTTAATATTTTCTGGCTCATCCATAAATTTCCCCTCCTAAAACCATATATGATAGATAATCAAAACAGCCGTCACCATTACTATTAGACTCAGCGGAAGACCTACTTTTACATAATCTATAAACCTGTAGCCGCCAGGTCCATATACAATTAAGTTTGTCTGGTAACCAATTGGTGTAATAAAGCTTGCTGAAGCGGCTATTGCAATAAGGACAGCTATTCCCATTGGATCGACATGAAGTGTTTGTGCTATTTCAACTCCAAGCGGCAGTACTATAACAGCTGCTGTACTATTGCTGAGAATCTCCGTAAATAAATTTGTCAAAAGATAAATCATAAACAAAATGGCTAGCAATCCTAACGGCTTACCAAAATTCAACAGCATATTTGCGCCCCATTCCGCCAGTCCCGTTTTTCTCATTGCTGTGCCTATTCCAAATGAACTGGCAATCAACAATAAAACGTTAAAATGAATATATTTCTTGGCATCTTGAGGTGTAATAATTTTTACAGCCAAAAATACCAATATTGCGAGTGCCATCGCTTTAAACATACTAAGCCATCCAAGAGTAACTGTTCCAATCATGCCGAGCAGCATAATGATAGAAAACCAGCCTTTCTTCACACTCTGCTTCAGCGATGGCGGGATATCCAATGGTGACACGACAAAAAAATCATTTGACCGGTCATATTTTCCAATAAAATCGGTACCTGCTAAAAGCAATAATGAATCTCCAGGCTTCAAAACGATATCCCCAATCTTGCCCTTAATACGTTCGTTATTCCGGTGTACTGCAATGACGCCCGCATCATATCGTGAACGAAACCGCAACTGTTTAATTGACTTAGATAAAAGTGATGATTGATCTGATACAACAGCATCCACCAGATTGATGGATCCATCCTTAAGATCATCAAGGCCAATAGTTGTTCCTGTTTCCAATTTCAGACCTTTCATCTTTTGCAAGTCAGCAATGGTTGAAATCAATCCGGTAAAAATCAGGCGGTCTCCACTTTGAATAACAGTTGTGGATCTGACCGGTGATATCCTCTCGTTTCCACGGATAATCTCAATCAAATAAAGTCCTTTCAAATCACGGAGACCTGCTTGCTCAACACTTTTGCCAAGCTGCCCAAATTCTTCTGTCACCTGTATTTCAGCAATATATTCTTTAGGCTCTTCTTCCACTCTCTGACTGAAGCCTTTATTATCCGGCAGCAATTTATATCCGATAGTAAATAAATAAATGAGCCCGATTAAAGTGACAGGAATACCAACTGCAGTTAAAGTGAATAATGAAAAACCCTCCAGCCCAAAGTCCAGCAGTAATCCATGAATAACGAGGTTCGTGGATGTCCCCATTAACGTGATCATTCCGCCTAAAATGGTGGCATAAGATAATGGAATTAAGAATTTGGAAGGAGCAATTCCGCGATCTTCACACCATTTTTTAATAATTGGCGTAAGAGTCACAACAATCGGTGTATTATTCAAAAAAGCTGAAATTGCAGATGTAGGCACAAAGAATCGCATCATAGAACCTCTGGGCGATCGGCTGTTCTTCAGCCATTTGTTCATCATTTGATTAATCAAACCGCTCTTCTGTACAACTCCTGCAACGATAAACAATAACGCAACTGTCAGCATCCCTTCATTGGAAAAACCACTCAATGCTTCATCAACTGTCAATATGCCAGAGAGCATCAAAATAATCAGCACTGAGAAAATAACCACGTCTGGCCGGGCAGCTTCGAGAATCAGAACAGCAAACATAGTCAGAAGTAAAATCAAAACAAATATCATTTCCAACGTCATAGGTTATCAGATCCTCTTTTAGTACATGTTCAAAAAGCAAAAGTACAACTCTTTTCGAACAGCATTTATTATTTTTTCTTCATTCCTTTTATCAGTACATCGGCAACCTCCGGCCGTGAAAATTCTTTTGGAGGACGCTTACCGTTCCGAAGCATTTCACGCACCTTTGTGCCGCTTAAATGGACATGGTTTTCCTCCCCATGCGGACATGTTTTTGCGGTCGCCATATTTTCACAGGATTTACAGTAAAACGCATGTTCAAATTTGAAAATTTGAATGCCGAGTTCTTCTTCATATTGTCCAATCAGTTCTTGAGCATCGTACGTGCCATAATAATCCCCGACACCAGCATGATCACGCCCTACGATGAAATGGGTACAGCCATAATTTTTGCGTACAATGGCATGCAGTATAGCTTCTTTCGGTCCTGCATAACGCATTGCTGCGGGATAAATGACGAGGCGAACACGATTTGTCACATAGTAGTTTTTCAAAATTACTTCATAGCTTTCCATACGGACATCGGCAGGAATATCATCAGACTTTGTTTCACCAACAAGTGGATTCAACAGCAATCCATCCACCGCCTCAAGAGCAGTCTTTTGAATGTGTTCATGAGCACGGTGAACAGGGTTGCGGGTCTGGAAACCGACGATGGTTTTCCAGTCTAAGTCTGCAAACATTTGCCGCGTTTCAGCCGGATCCATATAGTATGCTGCAAATGGATTATGATCAGGACGTCGAAGCAGTGTAACAGGTCCGCCAAGGTATATATTTCCTTTCTCATAAACTTTCTTCACACCAGGATGAGCTGCGTCATTTGTTCCATAGATATTTACCGCTTCCTTCTTTTTATCGTAAGCATACTTTTCTTCCATGGTGATTGTCCCATAAATAATACCGTCTGTTCCTCTAAGGGCAATTTGTTCACCAATATTAAGGTTTTTAGCCTGTTCTTCTGTTACCGGCAGTGTAATCGGTATACTCCAGATTGTGCCATCCGCAAGGCGTGTACGCTCAATAACATATTCGTAATCAGACCGGCCCATAAATCCTGTCAGCGGACTAAATCCTCCTATTCCAATCAGTTCCAAATCAGAGAGCACCCAGGAATTCACAGATAGTGATGGAAGCTTTTCAGCATCCCTGATCGCTTCCTCTCTTTTCTTTCCAGTTAGTTCACGGCAGATTAATTTTCCGCCATATGGTTGATTAACCATAAAACAACCTCCTGATTTCAGTTTTCATGAAGTGATATATTGGACAGCTGCATAGGAAGGAACCATGCATGATTCCATTTCATGTCATAAATGATTTTTATACGCGTTTCATAATAGAATACCCCGGCTATCAAGCCAGGGTATCTTTTATCCTTCTTTTTTACGCTGCTACAGGAAAGCGGACAAAGTTGATAGCATCTACTGAAATATATATTTTGACATTGCCTCCGTAACCGCTTGATACATCAATAACCAGGGCCAGATCTGCAGTAACTGTTGAGAGGATACCTTCAATTAAATTATTATCTGTTGCTACTTCAACTCTTGAACCAATCCGGTTAGCCAGCTCCGCAGTAAACTTTGCTGCAAACATTTAAACTCCTCCTTTACGAATTACTGACAAATTCAATTTTTTCAATTCGAACCAATACTTGTGAGCCAGAAG
This sequence comes from Oceanobacillus sp. FSL W8-0428, assembly GCF_038004405.1. Classification (NCBI taxonomy): domain Bacteria; kingdom Bacillati; phylum Bacillota; class Bacilli; order Caryophanales; family Bacillaceae; genus Oceanobacillus; species Oceanobacillus sp. FSL W8-0428. The sequence continues at coordinate 3,292,179 of NZ_JBBORB010000001.1, read as the reverse complement.
CTTCAATAATCACAATATAGTCGTCCTGTACTGCAAGCAGTGTTCCGGATATTGTGTCAAAAGGAGTAGTGACCTGCACTTGTTCGTTTACTAAACTCAACAGGACCTCTCTAATGGTCGTTGGTGTACCAGGAGCTCCTCCGCCTCCCCATTTACCTAAACTTAAATTTAAATTTTGACCGCCATCTAAACTGAATCCAGGTAAATTCAGAGAAAAATTATGACTTAGCGTGCTGTCATTATTCACACTATTGGCGTTGTTGGACGTAACTAAGTTTTGTGACATTTCGTTTAACAAATTCAATAGCTTTCTTTGACGATCTGTTAAATTAGCCAAGCTTGTTCATTCCTTTCCATGATGTTTTTTAAGGCCTTCTTTATTTAATTAGAAAACCCACAAAACAACTAAGAAATTAACTGTACCTTATCAACAGCTAATTCTCTTGTCATTTATTCCTTTTAGAGCCCATACCCGAACTGGCGCAATCGCCTTCAAGGTACTGCTGTGCAAGGAATCCGTTATTTGCGTATCCACGCGTGGTATTTCGACGTATTCTGAAAATTTAATAATAATTCATTCCAAGGAAACTTATGAAAATTAGATCGACCCACCTCGATATTGTGCTGCAGTGACATCATTTTGTACGTTATTACCCCAGTGTTTGTCCTAATATTTAGAGTCCTGGTTGCTATAATAACTATCACATTTGTAATGTTTTCAAATCTCGATGCATTGTCATGAAAGCTTTTTCCTTCTTAATAATAAGATTCGTGTTTAGAGGAATAAACATTATCAGAAAAACGTCAACTTGAAGTTATAACTAACACTCCTTTCATTTAGATATAAAATAATTTATGCTTTTTTAATTAGTAAGATTGTACACATTCATTAAAATATCGTTTTCTTAAAACAAAGGGCTGGACAAAAGTCATAAAAAAATAAAAAACAGTGACTTCGCACATTTTTAAGCGGGAAGATACTGTTTTTATGATATTTAAATATTTTTGTAAGACTTTCCTTTAAGCATAAGATTTAAATAAAAGGAAATCACTAAGGTGGAATATCTATTCCTTAAGTGAGGTGATAGCAATGAAATTAAAAAAGTTAACTTTATGTGTAATTACTTTAATTATTTCTGCGGGTTTGTTATTCGGATGTGGTGCAGTACAAGATGAGCAGGAGCAAGACAAACCATTTGAAAATCCTCAACGAAACGATTGGGGCGGAAAAGGAAATCAATAACCAGCCTCCATGAAGCCTTCATTTTAGATATGACAGCTTTACAAATCAGAGAATTCATCTATTTGCACTCTCTCGCCTGAATTGATTTTTTCATTAGCTGACGGTAATAGTCCATGTGATGTTAATACAACGATTCCTTCCCTCATCTAAAAGATTTGAAACAGCGATTGCTCACTTCTTCAAGATCGTTACATCGTGATAAATATTTTGGCAAAATGCTCCCGTATAATTAATGATTAAAACAATTTTACTGACACTTTCTAAATTTTTTGCTGATGTCTATTAATGTTAAAATACTGTTATTTGAGTCAATAAAAAGAGGAATTACTGAAAAACTGTGCTTCAAAGAAGGAAAGTTATTTTTGCCCTCCACTGTAAACAACTTTTAAGAATTAGTTGATTCTCCCCCGTCCACATGGAGCACTTGACCAGTAACATGTCTGGAATCATCTGATGCTAAATAAACAAAAGTCGGCGCAACTTCAAAAGGTTGAGCCATGCGATCAAATAAATTCCCTCCAGTCAAAGCATTTTCATCTGAAGAAAAACTTGCTGGAATAAGCGGTGTCCAAATTCGGCCGGGAGCAATGGCATTCACACGAATCTGGCGTTTGGCAATGTTCTTTGCTAAAGAGCGCGTCCATCCGACAATGGCTCCTTTTGTAGCTGCATAATCCATTAATAAAGGCTCTCCTGCATAAGTGACAACAGAGGACGTTCCGATAATAGAACTTCCCGCTTTTAAATGAGGCAATGCTGCCCTCGTTGTATAGAAATGTGAATATATATTCAATTTAAAGGTTTGATCAAATTGTTCATCTGTAATTTCAGTTACGTCATTTTGCTGGAATTGAATGCCAACATGGTTACATAAAATATCCAATTTATTAAATTTATCAATTGTTTCCAAAACAATTTGTTCACACTGTTTTTTTTCACGGAGATCTCCCGGCAATAGTAAGCATTCCTGGCCAAGCTCCTCTATCCTTCTTTTTGTCCGATTGGCATCTTCGTGTTCATTTAAATAAGCAATTGCAACGTTAGCTCCTTCTTTTGCAAAAGCAATTGCCGCAGCAGCTCCCATTCCGCTGTCTCCACCGGTTATTAATGCAACTTTCTCCTTTAATTTTCCACTTCCTTTATAGTTTCGGTTCTCAATAATCGGTTTTGGCACCATTAATCTTTCGAGCCCCGGCTGAACGAGCTGTCTTTGCTCCGGTTGCGTAAGAGGTACCTCTTCATACTGGGTAATTTTGCCGTATATCGGGTAATATGGATAAGGATCTTCTATTTTATTTTCTTCAAACCATTTTTGATATACCCTAATTTGTTCCAATACTTCTTCAGATAACGATGGATTATGATCATTATTTTGATTCTTCATAACGATTCTCCCTCCCCTTTCATAGACTATGATTAGGCTTTTGTATATGTGAAGCATAAGCATCATAAATGCCGTTGTAATGGTTTAAGATTGATTTACCATAGGCCTCTCCCTGAATGAAGCCCTGTTTTAATGAAAGGAGGTACTAAATTGAAATTTGAATTTTATCCTCAGGTTAGACGTTTATTAGAAAATAATGAAGAAGAGCTGGAAATGCATTATTTGAGTTACAGCTGGAATACACCAACAATTAAGATTAGACCGCCATATTACTCTGATCCTGTATATGAGCCTTTTTATCCGGATATAGATTAACCTTTCATACCGTCAGAAGCAATGAGTTAATGACCTAATATATTGAAAAAACCCGGGCTGCAATCAACAGTGCGTCGGGGCTTATTTGTCTTTATTAAGCTATGTGTCCGTTTCAATTTGGTAACAATGAAAACATGCTATATAAAGAGCTTAATGAATGAACTGATCAGCTTGAAAAAACAGTTTATTCAAAAGTAAAATGGTGTTACAAATCTGAATTCTGACTATGCGTAACACCATTTATTCTTTGTCTCTTCATCATGGATAAATTATCCAAAATCCGCTGTCATAAAGTAAGCTGATTGGAGTGAGGTTAGAAGAACATAACCAGATCAGCAAATATCCCGGCAACAAAATCTGAATAAAATCCTGCTTCTATTACTTTAAATACGGTAAAATAACATCCAGTATTTTTTGAACCTTCATTGCTTGCTCTGAATATAATTTCTTAGCCTCCGGGTTATCTGTCTGAAAGGAATATCCCTCCAAATCTGCTTGTATTTTTTTAAGAGAAGCTGCTAACAATGGCCTTTCTTCTATCATAGTTTTTGTATATTGATCCTCGTACAAATCCACATAAATGCTGCCGCGCGAATCAATTTGAGCCAGAAATACATCCTTTATATCTTCAGCTCCTTGTTTTTGTATTTCCCCTGTGAGCCATTCCTCTGAGTAACCAAGATTCTCCAGGCTTTTTTTCATTATTTTTCCGTCCATAATTAAGACAGCCGGACCATGCTCCTGTTCCAGCGGAATCCCTAATGTTTGCGGGGTAACTGGCTGTTGATCCGTTTTCAACATAATACTCAGTTCACCATTTGTTTCTAAAACAGCCATTTCCACATCAGAAACTTTAAATGTCCCTTTCTCCCTTAACAGCATTAATAATTCATTAATTGTCAGCAAATTCTTTTTCAAATTTTTATCTAATACTTCTCCATTTCGAATGACTATAGTTGCTTTCCCGTCTGTAATTTTTGAAAAAAGCATTGATTTCAAACCTAGATATGCCAAAATAATCGGAAAAAATCCCCAAATGGTTAATGAAACTAATCCATTAACTATTTTAACGTTTTGATCAACAGACAAAGTTGCCGCTATGGAACCGATAGTGATTCCGACACAATAATCAAAAAAAGTGAGCTGTGAAATTTGCTTCTTTCCCATAATCCGTGCCATTAAAAATAATAAAAAGAATGCAGTTATTGAACGGATTAGAATTAATACAATCTCAGGCATTATCCAATTCCCAACCTTTCTAAGATACGTAATATATTCGTATTATGGGGCAATCTATGTATAACCATTCATAAAACAGAAAGGGATTAAAATGAAGAAGATAATAATCATTTTTACACTTATTTTTATCACACTTTCAGGATGCTCCAATCTAGTTGGCGGTGATCATTTCTTTCAACAAATTGATAAGCTTGAACAGGCTATCGATCAACCTGAATGGAGTAAAGTTGCATCTCAGGCTGAAGAATTAAAGAAAATGTACAAGAAGGATAAGTGGAAAATCCAGCTGGTAGGTGACGAAGATGAATATGAAGGATTGGATGAGAGCATCAGTAATCTGATTGCAGCAGCTAAGGAAGAAGATTCGCTAAATACCAGGCTGGAGCTTGCAACGGTTAAGTCTATTTTCGAAGGAATTTATTCATTGTAAGTTAATATTGGATTGCAAACGGTTATATATACGATTTGGTGAATTTTATTTTTTATCTTTTACATCAACATAATTTTCATATGAATTCAGCAAAATTAGAGTTTAAAGTAATCACTTTTTCAAATAACAAAATATGGCTTATCAAAAAGTGAGTGATTTTTTGATAAAGGGATAAAATATAATTCGAGGATGGCATTTACGATGGAAGCAACTGCTTAAAGCAAGGCTCCAAAAATGAATGTTTTCCTCATACAGAATACTGGGAGGGTTTTCAATGGATAACAATAAACGTAATTTTAAACGCAATGAACGTAGAAACCGTAATAATGAGAACAATCATAATCAAGAAATTAATAACGTGGAATTTGCAAATGAGAATGAGTTTATTGACGAAAATACCTTCAAAGAAAATGACAATCGCAACAACGAACGACGCAATAACCGTAAATAGGTAACATTGCTTTTAAGATACCTGAATCGTTGGAGAACTGAAAAATCCCCGATTCAGGTATCTTTCTTATGAATAAATTCCTAAACCCCAATATGAACAACGTCTTTGAATAAACAATTCGCAATACATATTGTTTGTTATAACAGTTGTAAAAATGAAGAAACAGATTAATCAGCATAACCTTTTGCCTCTCCAAAATTTTCATGTATTCGCATATGATAAAAAAATCCTTCTAGTAAATAATAGTTATAAATCATACTTAAAGATTAATTTAATTTTTAGAAATGAGAGGTGTAAAATGAAGAAAAAAATACTTTATACGATTATTTACCTGCTTCTGACTTCTTGTTTTTTCTTGTTAATCCAGGAACAGATATATGCGAAAGACAGGTTTGATTTTGAGGAAGATGGGGATATTTTCTGGGATGCAGAAACAGAGGAAAAAGTGATTGCTTTAACTTTTGATGACGGACCGCACTCAAAATACACCCCTGCTATATTGGATATTTTAGCTGAATATGAAGCCAAAGCCACTTTTTTTGTACTGGGAGCCCACGCTGAAAAATTTCCGGATATCATTCACCGGCAAGTAATGGAAGGACATGAACTTGGCAATCATACTTATGATCACACCACTAAACTAAGCAGACTCAGTCAAGAAATGAAAGAAACCTCAGACATCCTTTATGCCATCACCGGAAGCCGACCAAAGCTCTTCCGTCCAGTCGGCGGTGGTTATAATGATGCGATTGTAAAGAGAGCCGAAGAGAACCAGCTGCATGTTGCGCTATGGTCCTGGGATCAGGATACTAAAGACTGGGACGGTATAGATTATAAAACCATTGCAGACAATGTCATCAACAATATTTCTCCAGGAGATGTCGTGCTGTTTCATGATGCAGGAGGCAAAAGGGAACAAACAGTTAAAGCTCTCCCGCTAATTCTCGATTATTTAGCTGAAAACCAATATAAAACCATTACAGTATCTGAAATGATGGAAAAAGATGAAAAGTTAAAAGAAAATTAACAGATACAGGCTATATAACCGCTGTCCCTAAACATCAAACTTGAGTGGACAGCTGTTTTATCCCCCTGTAATGAATTAAATATTTTTAATCATCAATCTCCTTTCTGGAAAATGTTTTACCCATTTATTTCCCCCAGCATTAAAAAACGGATTATTTCTATTATATTCAAAGCTTTTTATAGTAAATAGCAATCATTTCATGCTCACCCCTTCTTATCACGAATAATCACTTTATTCTCCACTTTATGCGTTTTGACGTTATTTCTGCTTATGTTAATCTAATATGGTAAGTAAAAAAATCCACTCAGGAGGTGAGAGCATTAACACAAACACCAAAAATAAAAATGAAACGACATTAACTGTTGGTTTTGAAAACGATTTTTATTTTCGCAAGCCCGTAAAAGATGATGGAGCTGCTGTTTGGGAATTGATTAAAGATTCCAAGGTACTCGATCTTAATTCATCTTACAGTTATTTAATGTGGTGTGATATTTTTTCTGAAACCTCGATCATTGCAGAAAAAGACGGGAGAACGTTCGGTTTTATTTCCGGGTATAAAAATCCGAATAATATGAATAAGTTATTTATCTGGCAGGTTGCTGTAGATGCTTCCGCTCGAGGTAACGGATTAGCGACGAAAATGCTGCGCCAATTGTTAAAGCGCGAAGCCTGTAAAGATATTGATTATGTTGAGGCAACTGTTTCTCCGTCCAATCAACCTTCACAATCTTTATTCAGAGGCCTTGCTAAAAAGCTTGATACAGATTGTCATATCAATGATTATTTTATTGCGGAAGATTTCCCGGATGAGGAGAAAGAACACGAGGATGAGTTACTGTTTACGATTGGACCAATTACTGCAGAAAATAAATAATTAAAGGAATGATTTCATTGACAACTGCAACATTAAATAATGCGAAAATGAAAACGTTTGAAAATTTAGAATCAGAAGTAAGAAGCTACAGCAGAGGATGGCCAACTGTTTTTGAAAAATCAAAAGGCTATAAGCTGTGGGATACCGACGGAAAAGAATATATTGATTTCTTTGCAGGTGCAGGCACATTGAATTATGGTCACAACGATAATGTGATGCAGGAGAAATTAATTGAATATATCAAAAATGATGGCATTATCCATAGCCTCGATATGGGGACTCCCCCAAGAGAAAATTTCCTGGAACGCTTCAACGAAGTTATACTCAAGCCGAGAAATCTTGATTACAAGATTATGTTCCCTGGCCCTACCGGAACAAATACCGTAGAAAGCGCGCTGAAAATTGCCAGAAAAGTGACTGGCCGGGAGACCGTAATCAGTTTTACCAACGCTTTTCATGGAATGACAATCGGGTCACTTTCTGTAACAGGAAATTCCTTTAAGCGCCATGGAGCCGGTGTTCCGCTGCATCATGCTGTATCTATGCCATTTGATAATTATGTTGAGGATCATGATTCCATTGCTTATCTGGATCGCTTTTTAGATGACAGCGGAAGCGGCGTAGCGTTGCCTGCCGCAATTATTCTGGAAACCGTTCAGGGAGAAGGCGGAATTAATGCTGCTCGAATGGAATGGCTGAAAAAAGTGGAAGAGCTGTGCAGACGCTGGGACATTCTCCTGATTGTTGATGATGTACAGGCTGGAAATGGTCGTACTGGCACCTTCTTCAGCTTTGAACCCGCAGGAATTAAACCAGATATTGTTTGTCTATCCAAATCTATCGGTGGAATTGGTCTTCCAATGGCAATTACACTGATTAAATCAGAGTATGACCAATGGGGCCCCGGTGAACATAACGGAACCTTTCGCGGCAACAATATGGCGTTTATTGCTGCGACTGAAGCATTGAAAAATTGGGAAACGGATGATTTCAGTAATGACGTACAGGAAAAAGGCATATTTTTGAAAAAAGCAGTGCATAAGCTGATTGAAAAATATCCTGAATTACAGGGTGAAGCCAGAGGCAGAGGCTTAATGCAAGGAATTGCCATAGAAAAAGAAGGCTTGGCAGGAGAAATTTGTGCCGAAGCTTTTAATCGTGGCCTGATTGTTGAAACTTCCGGTCCAGATGATGAAGTAGTCAAGTTTCTCCCGCCGTTGATTATTGATCAGGAAGGTTTGGAAAAAGGACTGGAGCTGCTTGAAGACAGTATAAAACACGTACTTGAACGATAAAAATAGATAGAGATTTATTAATAGAGAGGAGAAAAAATAAATGATCGTAAAATCACTGGAGGATTTACTTGGAACAGAAGCTGAAACAAAATCTGAAAACTGGGAAAGCCGTCGTTTTATTTTAAAGAAGGACGGCGTCGGTTTCAGTATGAACGATACAATAATTAAAGCAGGAACAGATAATTTCTTTTGGTATAAAAATCATATTGAAGCAGTTTACTGCATCGAAGGTGAAGGAGAAATTGAGAAGATATCAACTGGAGATGTGTACCAGATTAAGCCTGGTACAATGTATCTTTTAGATGAAAATGATAAGCACCGTCTTCGCGCACGTACCCAGATGCGTATGGTGTGTGTATTCAACCCGCCGTTAGTGGGAACAGAAACACATAATGAAGAAGGTTTCTACCCTCTATTAACTGAATAACAAGCCTTAAAAATCGCCTGATACGAAAAAAACTCATATCAGGCGATTTTTTAAGCTTTAAAAGAATAATAGTTCATTAAAGAGCTTTTATATAATTATAATCAGACTAAATTATGGACTGACGCAGCTGCAGCAAAGCAATCCTTTTCAGATTGCTACACACACGGAAAGAAAAGGCGAATAAACTGGATGTAGGATGAAAGGAGGTTATCGGATGTCTTTTCACAATCACCCCTCGCCCGGCTGGCAATCTTATCATCAAAATCATAGAGATAATATTCAGCAGGATAACTATCTGCATTTTGATAACAGGAACAATTCAGGAAATCAAAATGTGGAAACACAAATTCAAGGTACTGCATATGGAACAGGAATGTTGTCTGGGCATAATACACTTTCTGTCCGGGATACAAATAGTCAGGGGTTAGGAACTAGCCAATATAATACCTATTCAACATATCCTGTCAGTGCTTATCACGGTATAACACCGGATATACAATACATGATGCAAATAATAACTCAGCTCAAAAATCAAATGGATCAGCTTAATCGATTGATTATACAGAATAATCGTCTGTTACAGTCAATACATGATCAGGAAGATACCAAATGTGTTCAGGGAAGCGGCGGCGGAGCTGTTATTGTACGAATGTGATCAAAAATAAACAGGATTTCTCGAATTATTATTAAATTATTACCAGCTATCATTAAAGTTAGCGGGCTTATTTCAAAGAGGCGTATATTTCCCTGGAATAAGCCCGCTATTATTTGTTAATTTAAATTCTCTTGTTCTCGGTGTGCCACCTTATGATAACGGACTTGAACAAGAAGATAATAATTAATCTACTTCCATATAGTTTTTTCCTATAGCAAACGATACATTTTTACAATTACCTTATAACTGCTGTTTCATGGTAACATTCTGTTTAATCATTTACATTGTGAAATTTAATTAAACGGAAGGAAGTTTTAAAATTATGCGGACGGTTCAAACAACTCAAGTTTTGGGGAACAGTAAATTTAATAAATTTCATTTACTTATTTTTCTCTGGTGTTTTTTCGCTATCGGCTTTGATGGCTTTGATGTTGCCATATATGGAATTGGATTACCATTAATGATGGAGGATTTTAATATCAGCAGAGTAGAAGCCGGGGCAATAAGCAGCTATACCCTTATCAGTGCCATGATCGGTACTTTTCTGTTAGGCTCTATTTCAGATCTTATCGGCCGTAAAAAAGCAATAGCCATTTGTTTAACCTTATTTAGTCTTTTCACCTTTTTAGCAGGCTTTGCACAGGAGCCTACCTTATTTATGATTATGCGGGTGATTGCTGCACTTGGTTTAGGCGGAATTATGCCAATCCTTGTTGCAATTATGGGAGAGTATTCTCCGGTGAAGAAACGCGCATTGACGATTGCTACAATGTACTGCGGCTATTCTATCGGAGCAATTATCGCTTCCTTAATTGGAATGTATTTGATGGAATTGACGAGCTGGAGGTTATTATATTGGATTAGTATTATTCCCCTTATCACGCTGCCTTGGTTCTTAAAGCAATTTCCTGAATCTGTTTCTTATTATCTTAAAAAGAAAAAAGGAGATAAAATTGCAGAGATTCTTAATAAAGTTGATCCCTGTGGTAACTATCAAGCGGCTGATAACTATGAATACGAAACATTTAATGAGAGTACAAAAGAATTCCCAATTAAAAAGGTCTTCTCAAATAAACGAACCAGCAGTACACTTGCATTTTGGATTGCAGTCACTTGCTCGATGCTCGTTATATCCGGACTAACAACCTGGCTGCCGCAAATTATGGTTGAATCAGGTCACGGTCTTACATCCAGCCTGTCCTTTAACCTGATGCTTGCTGTCGGACAAATTTCGGGCTCTATATTTGGCGGAATGTTAGTAAGCCGTCTCGGACATCGTTCTGTCTTAATCCTGATGTTTTTTATCGGATCACTATGTTTTGTTATGTTAAGTATAACAACAAATTCTCTTTTACTATATCTTATCATTACATTAACAGGTGCTTGTACAGTGGGAACACAAAACTTAGTCAATCCATATATTTCCGAATTTTATCCAAGGGAGATTCGTACGACCGGATTAAGTATAGCTGTCGGCGTCGGGCGGATTGGAGGAATCATGGCACCGGTGGCCATTGCACTTTTACTGACAACCAATTTAGACCCGCAGCATGCGTTTATGGCCTTTGCTATACCTAGTCTGATTGGAGCTATCGCCTTTGTTACAGTCCGAGAAAAACATGCGAGCTTTGACCCTGTCAATGTGGCTGTAGGAAAACAAAAAACAGCTTGAAGTATTACCTGTATCTATAAAAATATTACAATTGCTATGAACTAGTAAATAATAATTTATCATAAATCAAGCCGTCTGTTTCCCAAATTCCCCAGAAACAAACGGCTTCATAAAATGAACTGGCTATCCCGCCTATCAGATATTGTGCTGATTCCATTCTAAAGTTATTTTTTATAGAAATTTGAAAAGCAAATTTACCTATAACCAGCCTTTTTCTAGTTATTTCACGGCCATAATCCCTTTTAATATATCTGTTTGTGTTAAACTGATAATCTGCTCTTTTTCAAGCGATAACTCAGGTTGGTCTATTAATCTCTCAGACTGCATCTGAATAATAGATTTAACAATTTCTTCAGGCCATTGATTTATACGCTCATCTGTTGATGACGGATAATTATCGTTAACAGCTTCCTTAAGAAAGGTTGAATCAAATACAAATTGATGTTTCACTAAGATTTGACGGACAATTTCTGCTGTTTCCTCTGCTGTATACAAACCAAATACAGACTTATAGTTTAATTGCTCTATCAATTTTGGAGCAAAATTTTTCAATCGGTTAATTTCTGTTTCTTTACCCGAAATAATGATAACGAGTTTGTGATTAGGAAATTTATTTTCTAATAACGTCATCAGGTTAGTGTCATTTTCTATTTTTTCCAGCTGATCTATCCATAACAAACCGCTACTTATCTGTTCTAAATCATTTAATGAAGACATTTCAGAAAATCGAAAGCATTCGTTTTCTTTTATTAGCTCCGTTTCAATAAGCAAGTTTCGGGTTTGATCAAAAAATGGAGTGAGATCATTCATCCCTTTTTGCAGCCACAGCATTCCCCACTGCTGATCCATTGAGATTCCTTGGGCAGTCCGGACCTTATATAAAGTAATTTCTTTCAGGAATTTTTTCATCACTTCTTTATAAGCTGTCGGGCCGATCAGGCTTTCCATTTGAACAGTTTCTTTATCCTTAGGCTGGGACTCTTTCGTTTTCATTTCAAATGGAATGGCATCATTGACTGGCACTGGTCCTGTTGCTTTCTCTGTAAAATCATACGATAATACCATATGCGGAGAGTGTATTAAATTAGATGAAAACCGGCTGCCCTTATCCTTCTGCAGCCACACTCTTACACTTGGATCATCAAACTGAACCTTGGCAGCAGTGCCTCTTAATAATTTAAAGTGAACAGCTTCTTTCTCTATATTCCTGAATGTCAGGTAAGAAATATCAATAATACTATCCATCGAAAAAACCCCTCCGGAAAGCTGCAGTGAACTTGCATTCAGACTGCTCCGCTTCCGTAAAGAAACAGCTGCTGTCTTATCAATCACCTCTACACTATCCAAAACTACCCTGGCATTAGCAATTGAAATGGCCGCATCTACCGCTTTTGGTATATCTGAATTTTTTTCGTAGGTTGCCGAACTATTCAGATTATTATTTTCTAAATAGCTGTTACGAATATCTGCCTCGCCATCTTGAAGTATCAAGGCATTTTTATAGCAATTTTTTATCGTCAGCTGATTGGCATTTAAAATAGATTTTTGTATATAAATCCCTATATTTACCGCATCAAATGTCACATTATCTAAGTATGTGTTTTGAACTCCATCTAAATAAACAGCATCATGAAGTGAACCTTTTATTGTTGTTTCCTCTAAATGCAGACTTCCCTCCTCCTTTATAAAAATAACCGGATAATTCTTTTCATGTTCATCTACACAATGATCAAACGTACTATTTTTTATCATTACATTCGATTGGCCTGCAGAGCTGACTGCATTATATTCCAATCTGGTCATTTCAACATTCTCCAATTTTACTGTAGATTGTTCACGAATATAAATTCCCATAAACAGTTTTTTCAAAAAGGCATTTGAAAGCTCCAATTGAGACTGATAGACTTGAATCCCATCAAATAGAGAATCGTGAATCTGCACATCATCTAATTTTACAACGGAACGATTCTTTATATAGACAGCCGGGTAACCAGCCTTCTCATCTTTTCTCTTTATCTCGCAAAAGTTTTTCATTTCCGCTTTTTCAACAGTTAATTCACTGTGATCCACCCTTAGCACATCCCGGTATGTATGATTGGTTGTCAGGGAATTTATATAACCTTTGCTATCTTCTAAGATAACAGCTACACCACCACCAGTCATACTTACTTCGTGCAGGTTCAGCTCTGCTTCTTTTGCAAAAATTCCATAGTTGCTGGGATTTTTTATTATCAGATTCTCTGCAGTCAGCCTGCTGCCAAAGCCGGCATAAATCCCAACACCTTTCACATCACAGTTCTCTAAGGTTACTACGGATTCTTCTGCATGAAGGGAATTGGATGTATGACCGATAAGCGTGCTGTTTTTCACATGCACCTTTGACTCTAAACCAATCCATAGGGCCGGATAAGTTGTCTTTACATCCTGATAATTTTCGCCTTCAATTCTGCAATCCTCTATGTTAACCTCAGAAGTCTCCTTTACATAAATTGCATTGGTATGTCCTGTCTGATGAAATGCAATTCCTTGAAGTGTTACAGCTGCATCTATTGTTTTTAATAAAGGCATATTTGATGAAGCTGAAATAGCGACGTGTCCTTTTCCCTTTAGCGCTACACTTCTTCCATCAATTGTTATATTTTCTGAATATTGACCATTCTCTATATAGACTGTACCTCCATCAGAAACGGCATCTATTCCTTGTTGAATTGTACGATATTTATTAAAAAGTCCACCTTTTTTTACTACTACTGACTCTTCCATATGATGTCTGTCCTTTCTAAGTGGTTTAATAAAATTTATTGTAAAAGAAATAAACAAAGGTTTCCAACTACACATCCAACCTATTATTCTAATTTTATAACTTTTTCAAAGCCAAATGCAAAATTGGATAATTTCTTCCCTGATCGTCCTGTTTCGATTTACTAATTACTTGAAATCCATTTTTCAGATAAAAAGCAGCTGCCTGCTTATTATCCTCGTTTACATCCACTGACTTAATACCATCATTTTCTATCAAAGACGTTAAAATATTGCTGCCAAATCCGTTCCCTGTTTCTCCAGGATCTAAGAACAACATTTCCAAATGTTTTTCATTCACGCCGGAAAACCCAATGAACCTGTCATCCTGATACCACATTTTTAATTCTAATTGTGGAAAATATGTAGGAATTTCTGTTTTAATCGCTTCTCTATCACCTTGTTTTAAAAAATCATGTGTTGCCAAAACGGATTTCTCCCATAATTGAATTAAGCTGTTATAATCTTTTTTAGCTGCTTTTTCCCATCTCATTATTTATTTCCCCTCTTTCATAAAAAGATGTAAATTTTTTGATCCGAAAATAATTATATCTTCTATTTTATTATAAGAAGCAAACAAAAACACGCCTTGCTGATGTACAAGGCATATTTCTTTATACGTTTATATTTGATTCATATTTTTTCTTTGTAAGCTTTGATAAAACAACTACTGCTAAAACAAGCAGTATTACTGTTAATACTACTGTCCATGGACTTCCGGTCAATCCTGCTGCAATAAAACCGATTAATGCAATCACCGCATTAGTCAATGCATAAGGGAATTGTGTTTTTACGTGGTCAATATGATCTGCGCCAGCCCCTGTCGATGATAAAATACTTGTATCAGAAATTGGTGAACTATGGTCCCCAAAAATGCCTCCTGATAATACGGCACCGATACAGACAAGCATATGTGCATCCAGTGCTACTGCCATCGGAATAGCAATTGGAAGCATAATTGCAAAAGTTCCCCAAGAAGAACCGGAAGCAAGAGAAACAATTGCTCCGATAATAAAAAGCAGTGCTGGAATAATAAATGCCGGGACTCTTCCCTGCATCAATTCTACAATATAATTAGCTGTTCCCATCTCACCAATCACTGTTCCAAGTGACCATGCCAATACGAGTGTCACTGCGACATAAACCATTTTCTGCATTCCTGAAGTGTATATATCAAAAATATCTCCAAATTTTTTCAGACGGAAGGCAATTAATAAAATAAAAATAGAAATTGCTGCAAATAAATAAGCAGTTATTAAAGATACCCGGAAATCATTTCCGTCTACCGGTTCAAAAGGAAAACCTTTTGTTAATAATAATCCAAACAAAGTAACGAACAATACTAATAAAGGCAGCCAAATTAAAATTGCTTTACTTTCTTGATCAGCATCGGCTTCATTGTCTGATCTGCGCAGCGGTTTAGAATCCTTCCAATACAGCTTGCCTGTCTCTCTAACCCTTTGTTCAGCCTTGGCCATAGGTCCAAAATCCAACTTTAATATGGCCATTAACGGTACCATTAACACTGCCAAAATAGCATAGAATTGAAACGGAATAACTTGTACAAATGTATCAAATTCTGATGCCGTTATCCCCAGACCGTCGAATTCACTCTTTATCAGTCCCATGATATAAACACCCCAGCCGATAAAAGGGATTAATACTGCAACTGGAGAAGATGTGGAATCAATAATATACGCCAGTTTCTCTCTGGAAATTCTTGCTTTATCAAAGATTTTTTCAAAAATCGGTCCGACGATTAAGGGTGTTCCTAAGTCTGAGAAAAAAATAATTAACCCCCCGCACCAGGCAGATAACTGTGCTTTCACCTTCGAATTGATTGATTTTACTGTTCTTGCAGCAAGTGCAGCTCCTCCACCTGATTTTTCCACTAAGGCAACAAAGCCCCCGATAAAAAACAGCAGCACAAGCACGGCTGCATTGTAACTATCTGCTACCTGAGGAAACAGAAAATTACCTATAGTTTCTGTTGTTGCCGTTAAAGGATTTCCTCCTACAATAATAAGAACACCAGTAAAAGCACCTAAAAACAATGAAATAATAACGTTTTTTGTAATAATCGCTAAAATAACTGCCAAAACCGGCGGAATAAGTGATAACCATCCCATGTGTTCCACCTTATCTCCCCTCCCAAATGCGTCCATCATAGATTTACGAATGATATGTAGCTCAAATTCATTGGCTTCATTTTTTACCTCAAAAAATAAAAACAGATTTACAACTATCAAATTGCAAATAAATTTTATGTTCCTTATTCTATCATGGAATGAAGGAAAATAAATGAACCTAATTAACTAATAATTATACATTTAAACGAATAATTATTCTTTTGTATTTCTCTTCTCATTCATCTTCGGATTATCCACATTTACTCTTAATCAAAAATGATGGAGATTTAATTCCAGAACCATTCCATTAGCTATTTCGTATCTTTTGGTCAACATCCATGAAAAAGACTCTCAGCTATTACGCTCAGAGTCCCCCTTTCTTTTTATACTTTCTTTCGCTCTGTGAATCATCCTTAGACTTTGTTTTCTTTTTCTCATCCTGTGCTTCTATTTTTAAATCTTCCATCGGAATATCATCTACAAATTTTTGTTCCTCATGTTTATCCAGCTTTGTTCTTCGCTCTTCATTCCATTTCGAATTTCTGCTCTTTGAAGCACGTTTATCTTCATTACCCATTTACCTCTCACCTCATTGTCTTTTTTATTCCTTTTCCTTTCTTTTTGAGTTGCTAAACATCATTATGCAAAAAATTCTGTTTTCACATCTACGTATTACTACCTCAGACTCAAAAGATGCTAATAAGTATAATTCAATAGGTCTTATCATCCCCAACTGCCTAAGAAGCAAAGGCTTAATTCGCAACATTTAAATCCAAACGAATCGGACCATTACCTGTTGATGGGTCATATTCGAATTCGCTCCATTCCTAAAATGGGGAACTTATTGCTGATAAAATGAATAAGTATCGTAAACCAGTTAAAAATACAGATGTATAAACACTGGTTTTTCTTTTGTTGTTTGTGAATAATGTAGGTGCAGCATGACCATCGTCATAAGGTGTCTCAATGTGCTGAAAGTTTAACCGACCTAATTCTGGCAACGATAGACTAACCTGTTGTATACAATCAAAAGGAGTGATTCAAATGGGTAGAGATGAGCATAACAAGAGAAAAAATAACTATTTAGCACAAACTCCTAAAAATCAGAAAACAGACGGCATTGATGTCGAATTTTCAGATGAGCTTGCTGATGCAGATGATAGAGAGGCTCAAGCAAGAAGCCGGGCTGCCGATAAACGAGCACACAAGAAATAATTAATATAACAAAGCGATTCGATGATTAAATTGAATCGCTTTGTTATGATTCTGCCTTTATTTTTACTGTCCTCACCGTATATTTTCGTTGAATTCAGGAGAAATTATACTTAGGAGGGATTTTCTATGGAGAATGGTTTTTTATCAATTGAGGAGTTTAATACATTGATTCAGCAATGGAACGGGGAAAAAATCAAAATTACAAAACATGAAATAAATGATATCGATCAAACAATAATAAATCTGCAAAATATATCCTATGATCAGAACATGCGCAGTACAGACGGCTATGTACCAAAACACAGCTTACTTTTGAACGGTGACGGGCAAATTGAAACATTGACTGCGATGGATAATGAGCCGCTTCCATCATCTACTTATGAAATCCCCTTGCAGGATGACTCCCTATATGAGTTTAATGGCAAGAAATTTTTTATTACTACAGATCGTGGAGTTTATAAAATTGAATTGGTTTAAACAACAATAAAGGGTTTACCCCTTTATTGTTACCAAACACAGAAGCAGATACTCCCCTTTTTTACAGATAACACTTAACATACCATTAAATAAATTTCAGATTTTTTCAAGTATACTGTTTTATCCCTTTAAAAAAAATTCAGATCGAAGAATACTCATTCTTAATCTGTCAACAAACCCGTTACCTCTTTTACGGTCTTCCCTTAGAATACCTTCTTCTATAAAACCAGATTTTTTATATGATTTAATCGCCTGCAGGTTATCAATATCCACCCTCAACCAAATTTTATGCAAAGATAATTCCTGAAATCCCCACAGCAGCATTGCCTTCATCGCTGCAGCTCCATATCCTTTTCCCCCAAAATCCTTATTTCCAATAGTAATTCCTAGTTCGGCTTGCTTATTGAATGTATCGATATTTTTTAAATCCACCCAGCCAATATGCTTTCCATTACCAGAGAGAATTGCTTTTTGTTCATAACCATTTGTTTTATCTGTACATTTTTGAATCCAATTTTCTGTTTCTTCCATAGTGAATGGCGGAAATGTATCGGGAACATTTAAATACCTTGTTACTTCTTTATCCAAACACCATTTATAACGATCTGCTGCGTCCTCCAGCTTTAACTCTCTTAATTTCACTTCCGGCAGATTCAATGATCCATCCTCCCTCTATTTTAAAATAAGAAATATGTTTTCACTGCAGCACTTGGAGCCCAGTAGAGATAGTATATCTGTGCTGGGAAGCCTTCCTGCTGATCCCCCCTGATATTTACTCAGCAGCACCTTTCTAACAAAATAAGAAAGCATCTGCTACAATAAAGTTAATTAGATTATAAAACAAAATTTCACCTGAAGTTATTTCTGTTAGCTGAAAATATCTTTTATTTTCAAAATAATTATATCATTTCGAAGAAACCATTAGCTGATATAAAGGAAGATAAATCGATGATACATAAACAAACAAAACGCCCTATCGTACTTATTGCTCTGGTATTATCTATGTTTATGGCGGCGATTGAAGGAACAATTATTGCCACCGCTATGCCTGATATTGTATCGGACTTGGGCGGATTTACATTATATAGCTGGGTCTTTTCCAGTTTTTTATTAATGCAGGCAGTTACGATTATGGTATATGGTAAATTAGCAGACTTATTCGGACGCAAACCTGTTTTTATCATCGGTGTAGTTATCTTTTTGACTGGTTCCCTATTATGTGGATTCGCTGAAACAATGACTGCTCTTATTGTGTTCCGTCTTATTCAGGGTCTGGGGGCCGGCGCCATTCATCCGATGGTAACTACTATGGTCGGAGATATGTATAATGTCGAAGAACGTGCCAAAGTACAAGGATATTTAGCAAGTGTCTGGGGAATATCCTCCGTTGCCGGTCCTCTATTGGGAGGAATGATTGTACAATACATTGATTGGGCTTGGATCTTCTGGCTCAATATTCCATTAGGCTTAATTGGTTTGGCCGGGGTTATCCTGTTCTTTCATGAAAAAGTGGATAAAGAGCAGAAAACCATTGACTATCTTGGAACTAGCTTCTTTTTCATAGCAATATCCTCGTTGATTATCGTTTTTGTACAAGCAGGTACGAATTGGTCCTGGCTATCACTGGAAACAATTGGACTGATTGCTCTGTTTATTATTTGTATTTCCTTATTTATATGGCAGGAGAAAAGATGCGTTGCACCAATGATGCCTATATATTTATGGAAAAATAAATTAATGGTCGTTGCCAATATTGCCACCTTGCTCTCTGGAATGATTATTTTAGGTTTAACCACCTTCCTCCCTACTTATGTGCAGGGAGTCATGGGTGAGACAGCTGTTGCAGCCGGTTTTACTTTGAGTACTTTATCCATCGGCTGGCCAATTTCCTCGACAATTGCCGGACATCTTGTATTACGAATCGGTTT
This sequence comes from Oceanobacillus sp. FSL W8-0428, assembly GCF_038004405.1. Lineage (NCBI taxonomy): Bacteria > Bacillati > Bacillota > Bacilli > Caryophanales > Bacillaceae > Oceanobacillus > Oceanobacillus sp. FSL W8-0428. The sequence continues at coordinate 3,272,619 of NZ_JBBORB010000001.1, read as the reverse complement.
TAGAAGAACTGCATTTCTTGGCGGAATTGCCCTGTTTATTGGTACATTTCTCTTTTTCCTGCTCGATGCAGAAAAAGGAGCCATTTATGCTGGATTCAGCTCTTTTATCGTCGGAATAGGTATGGGGTTGACTTCGACAACATTTATCGTAGCTATTCAAAATAGTGTATCCTGGCAAGAAAGAGGCTCAGCGACTTCTTTAAATATGTTTATGCGTATTATCGGCAGCGCGATTGGCACTGCTCTGCTGGGAGGAATTCTGAATCTTCGCCTTCAGCAATATTATCAGCAGGCAGGAAACAATGATATGCCTGATACTGACGCTATCTTAAATGATGGTTTAAGAGAAAAGATACCGTCAGAGACGCTTATTCTCATGCAGGATGGATTAACGTATGCTATTCACACCGTATTTTTTGGCTTATTTTTAATTGGTACACTGACCTTTATTGTCCTGTGTTTTTTCCCAAAAGACACCGTAACTCATAAATAAGAAATCTCTCTTTCTTTAATACTTAAAATTAATAATCAAAACTAGTATAAGCAGGATACTATTGCAGCTTCTACATTAGAATCCTGCTTCTCATCGTCTAAAATTGTGATTCAGCTTTCCCCTTTTTTTAATTTATTATGGATTTTCAAAAGAAGAATTGCCATCATTTATTTTTTCTGTTAATATAGTGAGTGATTACTCACTATATATTTTAGAGAGGAGACAGCAAGAAATGATTAAACTATCCAATATGTCTAAAAGCTTTGGTAAACAAACTATCTTGCAGAATGTATCCGTAGATATTGGTGTGAACCAAATTACCGGTTTGATTGGTCCATCAGGTACAGGTAAAACAACATTGATTAAATGCTTAATGGGAATGGAAAAATACGATACTGGCTCTATCCAAATTGACGATACAGCTGTTCCAAACCGTAAACTCTTAAACAAAATCGGCTATATGGCTCAAAGTGATTCACTATACCATGATTTAACCGGTCTGGAAAACATCCAGTTTTTCGCTCATATGTATGGCAATAAAATCTCGAAACAGAATGTTCAATCTATCTTGGATTTAGTCCAGCTTGAGCAAGATAAAAAGAAATTAGTTCAGCATTATTCCGGCGGGATGAAACGCCGCCTATCTCTGGCGATTGCCCTAATCAATCAGCCCAAGTATTTAATTTTAGATGAGCCGACTGTCGGAATTGACCCTGTTCTCAAATTAAGCATCTGGAATCAGCTGCATGATTTAAAAAAGGACAGCACTCTGCTTATTACCACGCACATTATGGATGAGGCCATGAAGTGCGATCAGCTTTTATTAATGAAAAATAAAGGGATTGCAGCAAGCGGCAGCCCTCAGGAAATACTAGAGAACTTTGGTGTCAGCGATATTGATCAGGTCTTTTTGAAATTGGAGGAACAAGAATATGAGAATGCTGCAGCTAATTAAACGGATTTGCAAACAAGTCCTGCGTGATAAACGTACCCTCGCACTTTTATTTCTGGCTCCTATTTTTGTGATTACATTGCTGAATTATATTTTTCCTGACCCTGATGATGAAGTAACTGTTGCCGTTGTCAATGTCAGTGATGATGTAATTGATATTTTGGAAGATAATGATATGATTGTAAAACAAGAAAACGAGATTAATATAAAGTCTTATTTGGAAGATGGAAATGCCAGTGGTGTTTTGGAGGAAAAGAATGGAGAATGGACATTAACCATCCTTAATGACAACCCGATGGATGAAGGTCCTGCTATCCAGGGAAGCTCACAGGCAATAATGGAAACGAATTTAAATGACCTTTCCGACAATATTGATGACATGATAAATAATATGGAAGATATGTCAGCTGGTGTAGAAGATATGGTAGAAAGTATCAATGAAATGATGGACCAGCTTCCACCTGAAGCAGCTCAGAACCTGGATATAAATACGGACTTGGGTGTAGACACAGATGTTGATACCGAAATAGATTCGGAAATCAATATGGACGAAGACCCGATTACCGTAGAATATATTTATGGTGATGAGAGCTATACCTTTTTTGAAATTTTAAATCCAATTTTAGTCAGCTTTTTTGTATTCTTTTTTGTATTCTTAATTGCCGGCATGTCAATGCTGAAGGAAAGAAGCAGCGGCACATTGGAGAAATTGCTGTCTACGCCAATCCGAAAATCTGAGATTGTATTTGGATATTTATTTGGATATGGGATTTTTGCTATTTTGCAGACGGCTGTTATTATTTTGTACTCCGTGTACATTTTAGATATGGAAATCGCCGGTTCAATTACCAACATGTTTATTATCAATATTTTATTAAGCTTTGTTGCACTAGGACTTGGTCTTCTGTTATCTACATTTGTCAGCAGCGAATTCCAGATGATTCAATTCATTCCGCTTGTAATTATTCCGCAGATATTCTTCTCTGGTATGCTGAACGTAGATACAATGGAACCCTGGCTGCAATGGATTGCACCGATTATGCCATTGTACTATGCAGGAAATACGATGATTGATGTTGTTTTAAAAGGATTCACACTTGGGGAGATAATAGCTCCATTATCTATTTTAGTTTTATTTATTGTTGTTTTTGTTACGCTGAATATTTTAGGTATGCGGCGTTATCGGAAGGTGTAGGAATTAAGTTCTCGTTGGATTGTAGGATTAAATTCAAATTACTTATAAAAAGTAATAACCAGTTATAAAAAACTCTTTCTCCATTTTTGCGGGAAAGAGTTTTTTATACATCAGCTCTAGATTTCCTCCGAGAATTTGGTCGTTAAGAACTGCATGAACTAGTTTGGTTTAATCGGAACTAAAAAACTGCCCATTATTTGGCTCAAAAACAGATTCCTGCGACGATTTTTTACAAACAATCGCTCTCTAATCCTTTATCACCTCACGTTTCTTGGAAATTTGATACAAAAATCTACCCCCTGTGGAGAAAGATTCTCAACAGTAATTTCTCCTTTATGTTCTTCAACAATTTGTTTTGCGATAGAAAGCCCTAAACCATAGCCGCCTGTTTCTTTCGCACGGGATTTATCCTCCCTGTAAAAACGATCAAAAATATGCACCTGCGCTTCTTTTGAAATGGATGGCCCAGTATTTGTTACATGGACTTCCCAGCTTTTATACTCTTTCGTAGAAATTACCTGAATCTTATCTCCCGGCTTGGTATACTTTAAAGCATTATCTAGCAGAATCACAAATACTTGATATATTTTCTTTTGGTCAAAATGAACTGTTAATGTATTTTTCGTTATTAAATCCAATGTCTTATCATCAATTTCTGCCATTTCTTTGAAAGGGGTGACTAATTCTGTTAAAAATTCAGTTGTGTCTGTTGCTGTTTTATCCAAAGTCCGTTGATTGGCATCACTTCTGGCAATTGTTAACAAATCCGTTGTCAAACCAGTTAATCTTCTGGTCTCGTTTAAGGCCAGAGCTATATTTTCTGATTCGTCAATAATGGTATGATCTGGTTTACGAAACAGCCCTTCCAGACGATTTTGAATAATTGTTAATGGTGTTCGTAATTCATGCGAAGCATTTTCAACAAACTCTTGCTGCTTCTGCCATGCTTTTAGCACAGGTTTCATAGAATTGGTGGATAACCAATAACTCACGCCAATGGAGAATAACCAAAAAGCAATCATACAACCTATGACAATGATGCGGAAATTCTGTAAGGAGTGCTGGATTTGGTTAACATTTGAAACGATTTGAACATATGCAATTTCATTGTCATCGTACGACTGTGTGATAGAATGAAAAATTAATTCTTCATTTTCAACATCGCTTTGTAAAGCAAGGGTTTCAACCTCCTCCAGATTGGCCGTTTCCAAACGAAGGTTCTCCAGTTCAGAAAAACGTCCGCCTAATGCTTCTTTGTTTAAAATCTCTCCTTCTTTCGACCATAAAATAATTTGTGTGTTGAATGAATTACTGGACGGACTTCGAGGCGGTTCCTTCGGCTGTTCACTTGTCGGAAAAATCAACGAATCTGCTTGATAGCGGAAAATTTCCTGTTGAATAAATTCTGATCTTCGGGTCATTTCTACTAAGGTTTCATCGGTTTCACGATAAGCTGTTTGACTTAATACTTGCAAAATAATGATTCCCAGAAGAATAAAGATGATAGCAAAAGCACTCAGGTTCATGAAGAAAAATGCACTTCGCTGTTTACTGGAAAGGTTTTTATTCATTGTTCGCTCCCTTCAACATATAGCCTACATTACGTAACGTGCGGAATTCTTTATCCAAACCGGTTTGCCGCAGATGTTTTCGTAAATTACTCATATATACTTCCACCACAGTTAATGTCGTCTCTGAATCAAAGCCCCAAATCCGATCAAAAATTTGTTCTTTTGTAAGAATCACCCCTTGGTTTTGGAGAAAATAGGTTAGTAAATCAAACTCTCTTCCTTGAATCGGTAAAACTTTTTCACCAAAACACACTTCTTTTGCTGCTAAATGACATACGATATTTTTGTAGCTTAATGTATTTTCATCGAATAAACCCAATGAGCGTTTTAATATTGCCTTGATTCGCACGAGGAGTTCTTCCCGATGGAATGGTTTAGTCAAATAATCATCTGCTCCTTTTTCAAAGCCTTCGATTTTATCCTCCAGGCCGTCCTTTGCGGTTAATATAAGTACAGGGGTTTGTACTTGTTTTCTTAATTCTGCCAGCACTTTATAGCCATTCATCTCAGGCAGCATCAAATCCAAAATAACTAAATCGTACACTCCCGATAAAGCTTCATAGAGCCCTTCACTGCCATCATATATTTGGGTTACCTCGCCTAATTCTAATACAATTTCCTTAATCGTATCAGACAGCACCATATCATCTTCTATCAGCAGAAAATTAATCATTATCTTCACCTTCTTTAGCTGTATCATATCATTTTTAACTTAAAGAAACCTTAATACAAGGAATGGAAAAATTTTTACCTGCTTAAGCTAACTTTAAGGTTCGTGAATTATTCTTTTATCACACCAGCAAACAAGGAGGAATTCACATGAGCTTGAAAAAAGTTTTTCAGCGAAAAGAAACCAAATATTTATTGAATCAAACACAGTTCTCCAGCTTTTTTGAAGAATTGCAAGCACATATGTCTGTAGATCAATACGGATTGCATACCATCCGTTCCCTCTATTATGACACAGCGGATTATCGATTCATTCGACATTCTATGGATAAGCCCATATATAAGGAAAAATTCCGGATTCGCAGTTACGGTACACCCAGACCTGATAGTGTTATCTTTTTAGAAATTAAAAAGAAAATCAAAGGGATTGTCTATAAAAGACGATTACCAATCAGTTATGAAGCATACCTTTTTTGGCAGCATACAGGAGCTTTACCAGAAAATATCGATCAATCTCAAATTGGACAAGAAATTGCCTGGCTGTTTTTTAAACATCCAGATTTGTCACCGAAAGTTTTAATTTCCTACGATCGTTTCTCTCTTTTTTCCGAAGTCGAAGAGGATTTCCGGGTAACTTTCGACCAAAACATTCGTTATCAGGATAGAAAATTAAATTTAGATGCAGCACGGGGTGTGTTCGTTGCTCCAGAGCTGGATGTTTTAATGGAAGTTAAAGCAATGGGAGCCTACCCTTTATGGTTTGTGGGATTATTAACAAAATATCATATTCAAAAAGGAAGTTTTTCAAAATACGCACAAACTTATCAACGTCATTTATTTAAGGAGGAACTATTCCATGTTATCTAGTCTATTTACAGAAGGCGCAACATCCATTCCCTTGAGCGAGCTGCTAGTCTGTATTCTTGCTTCTATTATTTTAGGGTTTTTAGTTGCCTTCACGCATATGTATCGTAATGTTTACACAAAAAATTTTGTGATTACCTTAGCAGTACTCCCTGTCCTGGTCCAATCCGTCATCATACTGGTAAACGGTAATATTGGCACAGGAATTGCCGTATTGGGAGCATTTAGTCTAATTCGTTTCCGTTCCGTTGCTGGGGGCGCCCGGGAAATTGCAAGTATCTTTTGGGCCATGGGTATTGGTCTGGCAACCGGAATGGGCTATGTTTCTTATATCGCTGTATTCTCCGTGATTGTCGCTGCCTTTTTATTACTTATCTATCACACTAAATTTGGTAATATCAAATCTGCAGAACGAGAGCTGAGAATCACTATTCCGGAAGATTTAGATTATCCAAATCTATTCGATAATATTTTTGACGAATTTGCTTATAACCACCATTTAGATTCTGTTCGTACTACAACGATGGGCAGTTTATACGAAATACGTTACATTGTACATTTAAAAGATCAACAGCAGGAAAAAGCGTTCATTGATGCCATTCGTGTCCGCAATGGCAATTTACCAATCATTTTAGGAAAAGTCGCTGCAAACCGCGACGAATTATAAAAAAGGAAGTGGAAACCGATGAAAAAAATAATTTATGTTTCTCTTATAACTGCTCTACTATTAAGTGCCTGTTCTCAGAATACGACAGCTACAGGAGATAACAGTCTATCTCAATCATCCGATGAAACTGCTGTCTCAACCAGCCAGGGAGCAGCGGCTGGCGATACCTTCGGAAGCTACGAAGAGGAAGATATAGACACCAGCTATGATGATTCTGCCGCCACGATCGAATTATCAGAGGATATGACATCTTCAGAAGGCACCACCGTTGACGGGCAAACTGTAACAATTACGGAAGCAGGTACGTATGTTTTAAGCGGAGAACTCGCTGACGGTCAGGTCATTGTAAATGTGGACAAGGAAGAAAAGGTTCATTTAGTACTGAAAGACGTAACCATTACCAATTCTCAAGGACCTGCCATTTTAATTGAGCAGGCAGAAAAAATTATTACAACTTTAGCAGATGGCACATCGAATACCTTAACAGATGGCACAGATTATCAGCTTGCTGATGACGAAACAGAATACGATGCAGCCTTCTTTAGTAAAGAGGATCTGGTGATTAATGGGGAAGGCGAACTGATTGTCAACGGGAACTACAATAACGGGATTCGCAGTAAAGATGACTTAATTTTAATTTCTGGAAGTTATACAATTAATGCCAAAAACAATGCCTTAAAAGGAAAAGATTCTGTACAAATTTTAGATGGCATCTATATGCTGACTACAGAAGAAGGAGACGGGATTCAAGCGAATAACAGTGATGACGAAACAAAAGGATTTATTGCCATCGACGGCGGTAATTTCACAATTACTTCCGGACGGGATGGTATTCAGGCTGAAACGGCGGCCCGTCTGCAGGCAGCTGATATAAATATCCAAACAGGAGCAGATACTATTTCCAGTGAAGAAAGCTACAAAGGTATCAAAGCTGGAACAGAGCTGTTGCTTCAAAGCGGCAGTTACGACATTAATTCTGCAGATGACAGCTTGCACAGTGATGGGGATATTACGATAGAAAGTGGCGATCTTCTTTTAGCTTCTGAAGATGATGGGATTCACGCTGACAACAATTTGACGATCAATGGCGGAAATCTTACGGTGACTGATTCTTATGAAGGTTTGGAAGCAGGTGTTATTACCATCAATGACGGTGATATCCAAATTACTGCCAGCGATGATGGATTGAATGCCAGTGGTGATAGCGGTGCGACAGAAGAATCAGAAACATCAGTCAGCGATTCATTTGGTGGTCCTGGTGCTGAACAGGCAGATGAAAGCAAAATGATTGTCATTAACGGCGGGACCTTGGCAGTCGATGCACAGGGAGACGGATTGGACAGCAATGGAAACATAGAGATGTCAGGCGGAACCGTTACAGTAGATGGACCAACGGATAATGGAAATGGCGCGTTGGATTACGATGGCACTTTTGAGTTAAGTGGCGGTATATTGATTACTGCTGGAAGTAATGGTATGGCAATGAATGTTTCAGAGTCTTCTTCTCAAGCTTCTTTCGGGATTTACTTTACGGAAGCGCAAGAAGCGGGAACAATTATCAGTCTGCAAGACAGCAGTGGAAATGTGATTGCAACCTATCAGCCAAGTAAAGCATTCCAGCATCTGGTTATTTCCTCACCCGAATTAAAAGTTGGTGAAACCTATACGCTTATTCAAGGAACAGAAGCCGATAATTCCGAGAAAAATGGCTACTATGAAGATGGAAGTATCGTTAATGGCATAGAATTAGGTGCCTTGACGCTTGCAGATACAATCACCAATGTTACGGATACTGGTGAAGAAGCAACACAAAGAGGCATGATGGGAGACGCTCCTGGTATGATACCAAATGATGGTGCAATGCCGAATAATGGTGAGATACCTGATAGCGGCAGTCTGCCAAATAATGGCGAAATGCCAGATGAGGATGCAACGCCAAATGATGGTTCTCCCCAATAGTATATAATTCCAAGACAAAGCCTGGTAAAACAGAAAAAGTGACTTCCACATTTAAGACAGGAAGTCACTTTTTCTTGATTATTCTTATATTCCAAGAATGTTTTCTGACTGATTGATTTCTTTGTTGCCTTACTTTTGGTTTTTTTGATTAAGAGGCGATGTGTAAATTTTTAAAACTGTATTAACACGTTCCTCTTTTCACATTAAATAGGCGGGACAATGTAGAACTTCTATAATTCACTAGTTACTTTTAACCACCTTGGACATACCCCATATCACTCCTCCTAAAAGAAGGGATAACCACCAAGTAAAACGGAAAGACGGACCGATTTCAGGCAGCCATACACTGATTAAAATAAAAGCTCCCATACCTGCAGCAGCTACTGCCCCTACTTTCACAGAATCTTTCCATTCTGCATGATTCTTTTTAAAAACAGAACGATGGATTACATTCATAATATAACGTACTACTCCCATTGCCATGACACCTAATAATATAGCTGTAATTAACAATTTAAAAATATTCACCTGGTCATTTACTTCTGTAAATAGCGGCAGCACCAGTAATACCACACCTCGAATAATCAAAACATATGGTACGATTTGAAAAAGAAACAGGGAGGCAAAAAAGGTAAACCATGACCTTTTTTCCTCTTCAGGAAGCTGCTCAATCAATTGGTCAGCATATTCTTTAGGTTCCTCGCCAAATATATCGATTGCGGTCTTCCCTTCTTGCTGTCCTTCAAGTAAATGATTAAGCAATTCAAGAAGTAACTCTTCTGTATGCTGTTCGGATACTTGCCAATTTGTCCGAATATACAGCATAAGATCCGAATAATATTTTTCATTATCAACGGTTAATTGCTCCCGCTTTTGATTATTCTCCTCAATCATCTGTTTCGCGTTCATTTATTTTCCCCCTTTGCAATAATTCGTTGACTGGATTTACTAAAATCTGCCATTCCTCCTGAATCATTTCAAGCGCTTCTTCACCTTGTGCGGTAATATCATAATATTTACGATTCGGACCAGAATCGGAAGGTCTCATCTCTCCTTCGATCATGCCATTCTTTTGCAGGCGTAATAAAACTGGATAAATCGTCCCCTCGCTCACATCGCTTAATCCAACCTGCTGTAACTTCCTTGAAAGCTCATAGCCATATACTGTTTCCTCTGCTATCACAGCTAATATACAGCCATCTAAAATCCCTTTTAACAGCTGACTCCGTATCGACATCACATCAACTCCAAATACTATATTGTTTAACAAGATAGCTGTTTGTAAAAAAAGCTAATGATCTGTATATCCATTAGCATAATAAATTATTTTATCACTACTTTGTATAACCAAGTAGTTGCCTTTATTGTATATATTATCATTTTTATTGTCAAGTTTATATGGAGAGTGAATACTTTTATAAAATAGGTTACTTGAAACTATGAGAATACAAACGGTAATAAGTTGTCTTAAAAAGGGTCTCCAATTGAATGGAAAATATTTTTTCTAATAATTATCTTCCGATGCCAGAAAATGCCGGGCTAATATGTGAAATATTCTTTGAGAAAAGATCGGAATAACCTGTTTTCTTCTGTATCCTCACGAGTAATGATATAAGTAGATGCCCTTGGAAGCTTTAATTCCGGTGTTCTTACTTCCAGCAGACGCCCTTCCATCAGCTCCCGATTCAGAGATATTTTTGGGAGAAAAGAAAAACCCAGTCCCTCTTCAATAAATCTTTTTGTAATATGAACCTGTGTAACGACCATGGTACGCACCTTAGGATACTTTGCATGGATGGCACTCAATAGATTATCCCAGTACTCTGGGTGATTATAAGTGAATAATGTCTGATTTTCGAACAGGTCGCGGATATCAATTGGCGGACTGCTTTCCAGATCACCGCCATCATGTGGACATACACAGACTACCTTATCTTCTTTTATTTTTTCTACATATAATGTTTTTTGTAAAGGCTTCATCTGCAGCAGCCCCAGATCAGCTTCTCCTCTTTCAATCATTTCACTAATTTCTTTGGAATCCTTCACCTGCACGATAACTTCAACATCTACATGCCGCTCCATAAATTGTCTAATAATATACGGGAGAATCGTGGCTGCCAGTAATGGAGAAACAGCAATGTTCAGTTTTCTTTTATAACCCTGCTCCCAGGCCAGCAAATCATGCGTACTCCGGTCATAGGATGCCAATATCGATCGGGCATGGGGCAAGAATCGGCGACCGGCTTCTGTAAGAACGATACTGCGTCCAGATTTCCTAAAAAATTGTGTACCTATATCTCTTTCAAGCTGCTTAATATGTGCTGTTACGGTGGGTTGAGCCATGTACAGTTTTTCTGCTGTTTTTCTGAAATTTTCATTTTCTGCAGCTATGATAAAAGTCCGTAACCAATTAATATTCATATTATCACCTCAATTGATTATGTTTTTTAATCAATTATTAACTAAATAACTAATATTCATTATTATATATATCATTTATAATATAAACAACAACAAAATTGGAGGGTTTTTATGAGTTTTCGACCTGGTCTTGAAGGCGTTATCGCCGTGCAAACCAATTTAAGTTCTATAGATGGTGAGAATGGACGTTTGATTTTTCGCGGCTATCATGCAGATGAATTAGCTCGCAAGCATGCATTTGAAGAAGTTGTCCATTTACTTTGGTATGGCTATTTACCCGGCAAAAATGAATTAGAAAAGTTGAAAAAGCAGCTTCATGAAGCAAGAAAATTACCGGCAGATATCGTTCGCATTATCGATGAATTACCGGAGGATATGGAAATGATGGCTGTTTTAAGAACATGTATATCTGCATTAAAAGCAAAACCGGAATGGCCGCCAACATTAGAAGAGGCAGTCCATATAACTGCTGTGATACCAACGATACTTGCTTATCGTTACAGATCTTTACATCATTTAGAATTTGTTCCGCCGAATCATCAATTAGATCATGTTGCCAATTATTTATATATGCTTACTGGCCAAAAACCTAAAGATGCACATGTAAGGGTGATGAATGCTTATTTTGTCCTTACAGCAGAGCATGGCATGAATGCTGCCACCTTCACATCAAGAGTGATTGCATCTACTGAATCTGATTTGTTCTCTGCAGTTACCGGAGCTATCGGTGCCATGAAGGGGCCGTTGCATGGAGGCGCGCCAACTGGTGTCATATCCATGCTAAACGAAATAGAAACAGCGGAAGATACTGAAGATTGGTTAAGGAAAAAACTGAATAACAAGGAAAAATTGATGGGATTCGGTCATCGTGTTTATAAAACCAATGACCCCCGGACTGAAGCATTGAGAGATGTAACGGAAAGTTTATCGGCCGATGACGATTGGTTTTTACTTGCCAGACATGTGGAGGATACAGCTATCCGTCTGTTGGAAGAGTACAAACCTGGACGAAGGCTTTATACAAATGTTGAATTTTATGCAGCTGCTGTATTTAAAGCTGTAGATCTGCCTGAGATGCTGTATACTCCTACATTCACTGCCAGCAGAGCTGCCGGCTGGTGTGCTCATGTTCTTGAACAGGCTGAAAATAATCGGATTTTCCGGCCACTTTCTGAGTATATTGGGCCGGGGAGTATGATTAAAGAAAATACTCAAAGAGGCTAGGAGAATACTAGCCTCTTTGGTAATACTACACTAAAGTATTAATCGATAAATAAAGAAAAAATTTTTCTGATAATATTATCTATTATTACTGCGGATACACATCTGATTTATCAGATTTATGTTTACCGAACATAAAATAGTTATATTCTCATTAAATACCGCTTCATCTATCGGAAAAATTGAATTTTTCACTTAAAAGAACAAAGCTTAATACAAGCTGCCGCCAGATTTCCATTTAAACTTAGTCTTTCCACTTGTTCCGCTCACTATATCGATAGTGACACCACGATTGATCCGCTTCGCACTCACGTACAAGAACAACCATGCAACACCAATAGACAATAGAAACATCAGCAAGAGGCCTAAACCAGTTACTATAACTGGGTAACTTGCTTTCCATGTAAGCAAAACACCGAATAGACTTAACACAAAGCCGAAAAATCCGGAACTATTATTACCCATCTCAACGACAAGTGGAGCTGCCTCATCAGGTATAAGCATTAATGCGTAAGGTATGCTTAAAATAGCTAAATAAACATACGCCAACAATAATAAAATCATGGATGTTCCAAAGGTTAACCGCTGTTGCGGATTGCCCACTGCAATGTATCAATTAAAAATTCTAAATCTTCCTCCGTACTTGTTAATGGAGGTGCAGCGATAATAACATTGTTGTGACCCGGGACGGTATCTCCATTCTTTCCAATAATTAGCCCTTTTTCTTTACACAAACCAATTATTTTGGCTAATTTTTCATCAGCTAACGGCATTTTGGACTGTTTATCTTCTACCATCTCAATCCCCAATAGAAAACCAGTCTGCCTGACTTCCCCCACATTTTTATGGTCGATTAATTGATGCAAGTCTGCCAATTTAGTTTGTGCAAGGTTATTTACACGCTCAATGATATTCTCATTTTCAATGATTTCAATATTCTTCAGCGCTACCGCACACGCTGCCGGGTGCCCGCCGTATGTGGAAACATGCCGAAAATGCGAGTCCTTCCCGTCCTTTTGAAATACATTATATATTTCAGTTTTAACCGCAGTAGCCCCCAAAGGCAGGTAGCCACTGGTCAGTCCTTTCGCCATTGTTACAATATCAGGCTGTACTCCTGCTGCATGCTGAAACCCAAACATTTTCCCTGTGCGTCCATAGCCTGACACAACCTCATCCATTATTAAAAGGATATTGTGTTGCTTGCAAATTTCAGATACGCGTTGAATATATTTCATTGACGGAATAATAACCCCGCCGCCGGAAATAAAGGGCTCCATAATAAAGGCAGCTATGGTTTCTTCACCTTCCCAATTAATCATTTCTTCCAACAGCTGTGCCGCTTTCAGATCTGACTCCTCTGCACTTCCATTAAAAATGGAGCGGTAGCTGTATGGCGGATATACATGCAAAAATCCGGGCACTGTCGGATCATATTTGACTCGTCTGTTGGCCTGTGCTGTTGCACTAAGTGCCCCTAAGGTTGAACCATGATAAGCCCGATAACGGGAAATAATTTTATATTTCTGCGGGTTGCCGGTCTGGTTATGGTATTGCCTGGCGATTTTAAATGCCGTTTCATTTGCTTCCGAGCCACTATTTGCAAAAAACGTCTGATATTTCTCACCAAGTAACTCACTAATCTTAGCAGCCAGTTTGATTGCAGGCTGATGGCTCATCGTTAAAGGAAAATAGGAGAGGGTTTTCATTTGCTCCGCTGCCGCTTCGGCTATTTCCTCACGGCCATGACCAAGATTTAAACACCATAGCCCGGAAACTCCATCCATATACTTTTTCCCGGTTTCATCTGTAAACCACGAGCCTTCCCCTTTTACAGCAACAACCTGCTCCGCTTCTGGATTAAAACGGTGCATCGCATTCCACAATAACGATTCTTTTTTCTCAAGCCGATTGTTCATTTCTTTTTCAACTTTCATCCTTCATACCTCCTCATTTATCTAAGATTATGAATCTGAAAAACTATAAACTTAAGAAGAAACTGAAAATCCAGGAACCGGTTGAATCGATTGTTATGCCATTTTGTGTACGGTACAACTATTTTGAGTTTCAAATAACCAGTCCTATAGCATATGAGGGAACGCCTCCAGGTTATACATCCTTTATCAGTGCAGCCAGTTTATGTCTTATAAGCCCAGTGCAGTATTTGGCCAGTGAAGAATTCACACAATAAAAAGACCGCTCTCCTTTAATGAACTATTCTAAGCATCCAATGTCCCCTTAAACACTTCAAAATAACATCAAAAAAAGCCGTCACAACACAAAAGTCGTTATATTTTATCCCGTTTGCAGCACCGCCAACTATTCTCTTTGCTTCCTCCCTCATACTTCAAAAATTACAGAAGACAAACTAATCCCTTCATAAAGATTCTGACGTCCGAACCAGTTGTAATATAATAGGTCTGCTCATAGTATAATCCAGCCTAACCCCTAATTCAATATATTCAGTTATTTGAAAAAATAATAAGTCTTATCACTGTTCTTAATAAACCTGCATTCATGCGTTCAACGGGTCCTATTTTATATCAAAACTTTCTAACATGAGAAATAAGCCTAATCACCACCATTTTAATTTGCGATTTTCAACTGCTCCCTCTACCCAAACTTACGCGACAGGTTTAATTTAAATGTATACAAATCACTTCTATAAAATGCCTTTTCCATTTCAATAATTTCATTATTCCGATCCTTAATAATACGTTCAGCAATCAGGGCATTGGTTCCATCTGCCAATTCCAAATTTTCCTTATCCTCATCAGAAAAGGCGCCGCTGCTTATTGTCTGGCCCGCTTCAGCAAGTATGATTCCCAGATCATTTTCCAACAAATCGTACAAGGTTACATCATTTAGATCATACTTTATTAATTTCTCTCCAATATGGACTGGATAGTAATGCTGTTCTATACCGATTGGCGTGTCATCGGCATAGCGAATCCGTTTAATAAAATATGCCTCTTGAAGGCCGGTCTTTTCCTGAATATAATGCGGAGTTTCCATCAAATAAGATGCAATTAACTTTGCCCCCGGTTTCTTCCCCATCTGTAAAATAGTTGCCGTCGTACTGCTTAAATTCCCCAGCCAATCTTGAATCGGTTTTAAAGAAACAAATGTACCTTTCCCATGTCTCTTCTCCAATATTCCTTCACGAACTAAAAGATTAACAGCCTCTCTGACCGTACTTCGGCTTGTATTATAATCTGTCATAAGCTGTCTTTCACTTGGAATCTGGTCTGCAAATATCCCCTCTTCTATTTTCTTCTCAATAATATTTTTTAATTGTATATGTAAAGCAATGGAATTATTGTAATCAAGCACAATAATAGCTCCTTTTCGTTTTTTAGTTGTATTTTCAATACTGAAATAACAGGCATTCTTGCTTTCTATGGGATAAAGCATAACAGATTTTTATATTATCTCAAAACTATAAAAAAGCAGACTGCCATTCCAACAAATGAGATCAGCCTGCTTTCCATAGACGTAGAGTATCCTTTTAATTTTTCTGTATAACTCCACTTTCCAGTATTTGAATAATTCTTTCTGTTTCCACCTCTTCTTCATCCCAGTTTGCTTCTGGAAGAAACACATAGCGCATTACAATATAGGATAAGATAGACGTTGCAACCGTACGCATAATCACTTCTGCCTTCATATTAACTAGTTGGCCCTTATCTTGATAATACTTGATAATTTCTCTCAGCTTATCAAAAATATCCTTCCCGACATACTCAATAAACTGTTCTTTCAATTCTGGATGAAAAGGAATTTCCTGAACTAATATTTTTAACATCGGCAAATTATTATGAATAAATTCTTTCCGATTCTCAATCATGGCACGAATAAAATCTTGAATATATTCAAATTCCTGGTCAAGCACCTTATTCAGATCATTTTTTATCATTGGCGCAACCAATTTCACCATCATTGGAGAAACAATTGCCAGCAGCAAGCCTTTTTTCGATTTAAAATGCTTAAAAATTGTTCCTTCTGCTACCTCTGCTTTATTTGCAATTTCGCTCGTTGAGGTCCCTGCATATCCTTTCTCCGCAAATAAATCCGTTGCCGCCTCTAATATCGCTATTTGTTTTTTTGTCAGTTTGGGTTCTTTATTTGTCATCTTATCTCGCCTCTTATCACGTTAGACATGTCTCTATTTATACTATATAGGATATACATCCGGTTTGTCATGAATAATGAAATTGCAGTCTTGAAGTATTTTATTCGATTTGAGGCACAATCAATTTATAATTGTATGATATGCTTCATTTAGGATTCAGTATCAAATTTTGATTTCTATAAGGGGGCTATTTTTTGAATTTTATCGAAATCAATGGTCAAAAGATTGAAATTTTATCAAAAGGAACAGGAAAACCAGCAATTCTCATATTATCAGGAATGGGATCTCCCTTCTATGAATGGGAAGAAATCTCTTCTGAGCTTGCTGAAACTAATCAGGTTATTATGTATCATCGTCCGGGATTAGGAGAAAGTGAATACATCGATAAAAAAAGGACTACTGAAAACGTTACGAAGGATATCATACAAATACTGGAGAAGTTGAATATAACAGAGCCGATCATCCTTGCAGGGCACTCTTACGGGGGGTTATGTGCACAGCATTTCTCAAAATTATATCCAGATCGAATACGAGGATTATTACTATTTGACTCCACCTCTGTTGATTTATATAAACTGGATCAATTAGATTTACCTTATCTAAACGAAAATGATTCAGATGCTGCGTGGATTGAAATCTGTAAAGAACACGCAGCTCTGTCTCCCACAGAACTTTTGAAACTATTAGACCCTGTTTTAACAAAAGAACAGCAAAAACTGCCGAAAAAAACACAGGAAAAATTAATTGCATTTTATACAAATCCTTCGTTATATAAAACCATGCTTCAATAAATTTCAAATTGGGAAAAAGATGCTGAAATTATTAAAGCCTTATCATATACAGGAAACTTTCCGGTAACTATTATCGGCCGTGATAAGAGGAAATGTATATTAAACTATATTGATGATGGGGTTCCAAAGGAGGAAGCAGAGTTGTTAGAAGATACCTGGCATCAATTGATTATGGAGCAAAAGGATATTTACAAAAATGCCAAGCTGCTTTTTGCTTTAGGTGCTGGTCATGATATTTATTTAGATCAGCCTCAATTAGTAATCAAAGAAATAAAGGAGTTAATCTATCAAGAATATTTTAATAAAAAGGAAATGAGAGATTTTCACATTTAGTGCGTAATTTTGATTCTTTCATGTAAAAGAGATACAGCTGACCATAAAAAGTCAGCTGATTTCCTTTAGAAATTGATAAATTGATAGACAAAGAAATTCTTGGTCTATCGCAAATAATACATCCCCTATTGTTATCTATCATCCATAAGTAAATTATTAATACTGTTATAATCTTAGCTTTATCAAAATGTATTAGATGTTAGTTATATCTTTTATCCAGTTTTATAAATAAATCTTGTGGGAATAGTACAAGAACCCAGCAAACAAATTTTTATTTAACTAATGGAGATTTGAGGTGATAAACAGATATCAGGATTTTTTATCAAGCTTTACATAAAGCATAGGGGGACAGCGCATTATGGAATCCAAAGATAGTAAAGAGAATAAAGAAAATAACCCCCACTACACAACACGCAACTGGATTGGACTTATCCTGGGGCCGCTCTTGTTTGCTTTAGTTTATTTCCTTATCCCCGAAAGCGTTTTACCGCATGAGCCGAAAATAGTACTGGGCGTAACACTTTTAATCGCGACTTTCTGGGTCACAGAACCTGTGCCAATGGCTGCAACATCTGCATTGCCGCTAGTTCTGTTTCCTGCTTTTCATGGTGCAGATATCGATATCGTAGCACCTGCCTATGGCAGCTCAGTTATCTTTATGTACGGAGGCGGTTTTGTCATTGCCTTGGCTATACAAAAGTGGAATCTTCATCGACGCATCGCACTCAATGTTATTAAAATGATCGGAACAAAAAGTAATCGGATGATATTGGGAATTCTGATTGCTACGGCAGGGATTTCGATGTTTGTGTCCAATGCAGCAACTGCTTTGATGATGTTGCCGGTTGCTATCGCACTTATTGATGAAGTGAAGGATAAAGAAATACTTAAAGGACAAAATGTCAATTATTTTTCGAAAGGTATATTACTTGCTGTAGCATATGCAGCAACAATTGGTGGGCTTGCAACGCTGGTATCTGCAGTTCCCAATGCCCTTTTGGCGGGAATTGCATCTTCACAGCTTGACCGGACAGTTACCTTTGCCGAGTGGTTTTTCTTTGCGGGACCAGTGGCACTTATCTTATTAGTTATTTTATATTTTTATCTTACTAAGATACAATTCAAAGTTAATGCCTCCGAAGAAGCCGATGGTGCATTAAAGTTCGTGAAGGATGAAATCAATAAACTTGGTAAATTAACTTCGGACGAAATAAAGGTTGGCATTGTCTTTTTAATTACCGTAATACTATGGATTATATCTCCATTTGTTTCCAGTATTGGATTCATATCGGAGAATATTGGTGCATTCTTTGATAATCTGGATGATGCAACCATTTCTATCTTTGGGGCAGCACTCTTATTCTTTTTGCCAAGCTCAAAAAAAGCCAAACGGATACTGGAATGGAAGGATATGAAGGAGCTGCCCTGGGGAATTCTCATTCTTTTCGGAGGCGGTATGTCTATCGCAGCAGCATTTAGTGAATCAGGATTAAATGATTCTATTGGTGAAGTATTGCAGATGCTTCAGGGTATGCAATATATCTTTGTACTACTGCTGCTGGTTGTATTTGTGCTCAGCATTACTGAAGTACTTTCAAATACAGCGGTATCGAATTTAATCCTGCCGCTGACTGTCGGTCTCGGGATTGCTATTGGTGTCGATCCGCTTCCGCTGATGGCAGCCGCAGCGCTATCTGCAGGATCCTGTTATATGCTTCCTGTGGCGACACCGCCAAACACAGCAGTGTTCAGTGCTGGATATTTAGAAGTTTCAGATATGGCTAAAGCTGGTGTATGGTTGAACATCATATCCGTTGTGGTTATTACCGCCGCAGTATACTTCTGGATGCCAATTGTTTTCAATTTATAAATAAAACTTCTCATTAAAGAGATTGAGACAAAACTTATTAAGTGAATCAGGATTAGCGTTCACGGCGGTTAACTTGAGGAAATACACTGCTATGGATACGAATAAAAAAACCCGAACAAAAAAGGTTCTGAGTATCTAGTTTTGATAATCAGAACCTTTTTTAAGTTAGTTTAGGCTGTTATGCCTCAGTCTCTTGGATAATTAGTAATTTAACTAAAGTGAGCTGGTAGATCCACCATCAATTGGGAACTCAGCACCTGTCGTATAAGATGAATCATCAGATGCCAGGAATAACACTGTTTTCGCAACTTCTGCCCGTTTTCCTAAACGGCCCAGCGGGTAAGTTTTACCTACTTCATCAGTGGATTTCCCCTGTGACTCTGCCCCATAATCCGCCATTTGCGTATCAATATAGCCCGGATGAATGGAGTTGACCCGAATCTGGTCTTTGGCAACTTCCATTGCAACGTCTTTACTCATAATACGCACTGCACCTTTACTTGCGCCATATAAGGCATGTCCAGGTGCTCCGCCAAGACCGGCTACAGAAGAAGCATTAATAATCGAACCGCTTTTCTGCTTTTGCATGACAGGCAGCACATGCTTCATACCTAAGAATGTACCTGTCACATTGATATTCATTAATTTATTCCATGTATCTAATTCAATTTCTGTAATTGGTTTGATAATATATATACCTGCATTATTAAACAATACATCAATGGTTCCGAATTGGTTAACCGCTTCTTTTACAACTACTTGCCAGTCTTCTTCCTCGCTGACATCATGCTTTATGGAAATAGCTTCTGCTCCAAGCTCTTTTACTTCTTTTTCTGTTTCTCTTACACCTTCTATATTCACATCTGTCAAAATAAGCTTTGCGCCTTCTTTTGCAAACAAGTGAGCTGTTTCTTTTCCAATACCTGTACCAGCTCCTGTGATTAGTGTAACTTTATCTTGCACTCTCATCTTAATTCCTCCTTGAACTACTTCAATAAATCATGAAATTTACATACCTTATATTAATTCCCTTTATTTAGGCTTTTAAACATCCTGATAAATTAAATTTTAACCAAGGAAAGTAAAAACGGAATAAGAGATAACCGTTTGACTGCTGTTTTAATTCTATCTGTTATTTATTACTAAAAATTAGACCTCATCTATAGTTGTATATTACGAATGGAATAGTTTGTATTGTCTTATTCATATGATTTCTTAGGTATCCACATCGTGACCTCTGTACCCTCTTCTGCTATACTTTTGATGTCAATCCCCTGCCCAAACAGCTTCTTCCATCTCTGTTCAGTATTCAGTAGCCCAACACCATTTTTTTCATCATTTTTATTGAATAGTTTTGCCAATATTTCTGACGGGATACCTTTGCCATCATCGATAATTTTAATTTGATAGCTGTTCTCCATCTGCTTGCCTTTAAGCCATAGTGTACCTGGTTTATTTTGTGAGATAATCCCATGATTAATAGCATTTTCAACTATTGTTTGGATAGACAGCGGCGGTACAAGGATATGTTCAGAGTCATCAAACTCCTTATGAACTGTCAGCTTCCCTGCAAATCTCTGTTGCATTATATAGATATAGGAATCTACTAGCTCCAGCTCCTCCCGCAATGATACCAGCGGCTTCGTATTTTTACTTCGAAAACTTTTGGAAAGATATTTGCCAAACTCATTTAACAGGTTAATCATCCGCTCGATATCTATGTTGCTTAAGGCAGCAATAGCGTTCAAGGTATTAAACATAAAATGCGGATTTATTTGTGCCTGCAGCCAGGCTGCCTCCATCCGTAATTGTTCATCAATAGAACGGCTTAAATCTGTTAACGCCTTAACCCTGGCCTGTAATTCTAATGCTTCAACAGGCTTTGAAATATAATCATTTGCACCGGATATAAAGCCGGTATAGATATCCTCGGTCTGGTTGCGGGCAGTTAATAATAAAATAGGTAATTCAGAAATAGTAAAGCGTTCCCTGATACGCTTTGTTAATTCATAACCGGAGAATGGCGACATCATCACATCCGAGATAACCAGATCATAGGATTGCTTCTCCAGCCATTCTATGACTACCCTAGGGTCTGTTGTGCTATGCAGCTGATAATCCGGTTCTAAAAGATTCTCCATTACTTTCAAATTAACAGGATCATCATCTACGACCAGCAGCAAAGGCTTGTCTGATGCAGATGCCTGTTCATACCGTCCAATTGTATGAATAGTAGAATCTTCAAAAAATATATCTTGTTTCGCAATTTCTGACTGTGCAAGGGCAAGACCTTTCTTAGAGGCCAAAGGTATACTAAAAGTAAAGGCCGTTCCTATGCCAAGCTCAGAATCTACACTAATTACTCCACCATGCAGTTCAATTAATTGTCTGCAAATATTTAGTCCTAACCCGATTCCCCCACTATCTACGTCAGACTTGCTGAGCTTCTCATAGGGAAGAAAGATTCGTTCCAGGGCGTCCTGAGCAATTCCATTTCCTGTGTCCCGGACAGTAATAAAGGCCATATCTCCCCGTTTTACAGCAGAAATAATAACGTCCCCTTTTTCTGTATACTTTACGGCATTATGAATCAGATTAAACAAAATACGAATCAGCCGGTTTTCATCCGCATATAAAGATGGAAAATCCCTATCGATTTCGTTATGTAATGTAATTGATTGTTTAGGAGTTGTAAATTGCACCATCTCAATGACACCGTTTGTAATGGAATGCAGGGAAAACTTCTCTTGCTGTAACTGAATCTGCTGCTCCTTTAATCTTGTAATATCCAGAATATCATTTAATGTAAATGTTAAACGATGGCCAATTCGAGCTAACAGCTGTAAATTACTGACCGTTTCCGGAGTTAAGCTATCTTTATGTTTATTAATAATGGATTGCGCAATATTAACCATCCCATGTAAGGGATTGCGAATCTCATGAGAGGTATTGGCTAAGAATTGATCTTTTTTCTTGTCCTCCTCTATTAATCTTACAGCCTGCTCCTCACTCAGCTGTGCTAATTGAATATGACGCTTAATCAACAGGATAGCAATGATAACAATTGGCACAAAGAAATCAAATGGGTAAAAAGGAAAATCTGCTTTTCCTGTTTGTATCGCAGCTCCCCAGGCTAAATTAGATGTGTAGCTGCATATTAAGAGCAAAATCAGAATGCCATTCTTATCTCCGCGGACAATTTGCCTGAGTGTGATAACAAAAAGATAAGAAATAACAATAGCATCATATACAAACAATATGATTGATAAGACTGTAAAATGCTCCAGCGAAAAGACAGTCAAAGTCAATACAGCAAATGTAATCGCCCCTGCCCCTAACGCCTTTATAAACCTCTGCTGCATCTGATATAAATGCTGAATAAATTTTATTAAAACAAATAACACCAGAATATATATTGCAATCAGCAGACGAAAGGAGATATCTGCGCTAAACGGCAATTGAACAAAAACTTCATCGTCAAATAAATTACCTATGGCAATCAGTAAAGACATGAATCCAAAATAAATTAATTCGGTTTGCCGTTTACCTTTATTCATGAAGAAAATCGCAAAGGCGTATAGGGCATGCAAGAATAGAATGATAATAACCGTTAACTGAAGGAACCGGGATAGATTCGTTTCCTGATTGATAGCATCTGCCGTTCCAAAAGAAATCGTCCGCTCTACTCCACCCGTAAACGGAAGCTCATAATTAGAAACCTGCAATATAATTTCCAGTTCATTATTATCCGGGTCTGCATAAAATAGACTGGTAACTGGTCCACGTATATGTGACTGCTCCATTTTCTCCGCAGCTGGCTGGTTCATAGATTCAATCAGCTGATCATTGACCATAATATTAAAAGCCGTTTGTATATTATTCACACGCAGCCCTAGAAATGAAGGACTCGTTTCCGGCAATAACACCTTTAAATAATAACTGCCGTACCCATAGCTGTCTGAAGACTCTTCTTTACCTGTCCTTAGCTCGCTTCGCCAATCACCGGGAACCTGAATCAATGTTTGATCCCCTGCCGAGGATATATCTGATGTACCTATAAACTGATTCGGATAGAATATCCACTCCCCATTTAAAGCAATTGTCTCTTCGTCAGAGAAATCCCAACCTGTTAAATCAAGGACACCATCTGTAATAACAGGCTGATCATCCTTGTTATAGTAATTGATCCACACGAAACGTAAACTAATTAGACCAGTTAAAAACAGTAATAAAATGCTAAAAACCTTAAGGTATGTTAAGATATTTTTATTTTTCATAGCAGCAACCGCCTTGCCATCAATTAGTAAAGAGCAGCTGCCTTCAGCAGAGTTTACGCTCACCCCTGCTGATGGCGAATCTGACTGCTCAAGCGCTGCTCCATTATAAATGCATCGTATATTAACAAAATTCTCTCTTTTTCTTGTATTATAGCAAACAACAATACAAAAATCCCTGTAAAATAAATGGACATCGTAGAAAATACCTAGGCAACATACAAAAGGAGAAAAGCATCTGACAACTGATACTTTTCTCCTTACAATCATTTCACTAATATCATATTATCCTCAATATCCTTTTTGGACATCTATCTTATTTTCCAACACCTGCCCTGACTTCACTTTTTCCAGCGTATCAATAAAACAGCCTACTGCTTCCTTGGCAGTTGTCACAGCTGAAATATGTGGTGTTATTGTGATAGCAGGATGCTCCCAGAATGGATGCGATGCAGGCAGCGGCTCTTCCCGAAAAACATCTAACACAGCAAATCGTACCTGACCTTTTTCTACTGCCTCCATTAGGGCTGCTTCAACTACAGATTTCCCTCTGCCTGTATTGATAAATCCAACCCCTTTTACTTGTTCAAAAAAAGCTTTATCAAATAAATCAGCTGTCTTATCTGTTAACGGTAATGTATTAATTACATAATCCACTTCTTTTATAACCGAAAAATGTGAATCAATAGCTGCTACTTGGTTAAAAGCTGACTTTGGTTTGCCGCTTAAAGATATCCCATACACCTTCATTCCAAATACAGATAGTATTCCTGCTACTTTTTGACCAATTTCTCCCGTTCCATAGATAACGGCCCTCTTCTTACTCAATAATTCAGGAGTAATTGCATTCCAGGTTTTCTCGTCTTGCTGCTCTGCAAACTTCTGATGAGCCTGAGCATCTCTTAAAATATAGCTTAAGCAATATTCTCCAATCCGTTGTCCAAACGAGCAAATCGTCCGTGTTAATAATACATTCTCATTCCAATTTCTGCCGGATAAAAATCCGTCCACACCAGCACCTAATGAATGTACCCATTTCACTTTGCTGTAGTCTATATTTTTCTGTATTTGAAAGCCGCAGAAAGCATCTGCCCATTCCAGGTCTTCTTCTGTTAATTTATCATCTGTCAGGTAACGGATTTCTTGATCCAGATTATACTGATCTATGTATTCTTTTAATTCGTTTATCATTGGACTGACGATTATTATTTTTTGAATATCCATTTAACCGGTCTCCCCTTCTTTTATTTCCTATTATACAGTCTACTTACCAATTTGCTAAAAAGCCAATAGTTGAAACAAGTTGACTTTTTATTTTTAATCGTTTATTGTTATTGTTAATTTAAAAATCTAATTCGATGACGGGAAAGAGTAATTATCCCCTCTTATCTACAGAGAGTTGACCATGTGCTGAAAGTCAATGTTAAGAAAGATGATGAAAATCCTCCCTGAGAAGCAAAGTTGAAAAGAAAACGGTAAGTACCTGAATGCTTCACCGTACATTAAACTTTGACGGCATTCTACCGATATCCGGAACGCGTATGATAGTACGTAGTGAAAATCCATTCGAAACCACTACTATGTTGGTTTTTTTATTTTTATGACGAATGTAACCATCCCGATTCTCCTGCGCAGAATCGGGATTTTTTAATTTAATGAGGTGAGAAAAATGAAGGAATCAAGTGCAGAACGTGAATTAAGAATCCGGAAAGAGTGGGAAAAAGATCATACTTTTGAGCGTTCTATTTCCAACAGAGAAGGAAAAGAAACCTTTGTCTTTTACGAAGGGCCGCCAACAGCAAACGGCTTGCCGCATGCCGGTCACGCTCTTGGCAGAACGATAAAGGACTTTGTAGCAAGATATAAAACTATGTCCGGCTATCAGGTTTTACGAAAAGCAGGATGGGATACTCATGGCCTGCCGGTTGAGGTGGAGGTTGAAAAGCAATTAAACATCCGCGGTAAGGAACAGATTGAGAAATATGGCATTGAGAATTTCATCGCGAAATGTAAAGAAAGTGTCTTCACCTACGAAAATGAGTGGAAGCAATTTACCGAAGCACTCGGATATTGGGTGGATATGGAGGATCCTTATATCACATTGAATAATGACTATATTGAATCAGTCTGGCATATTCTTTCTCATATTCATAAGAAAAATTATTTATACCGAGGACATCGTGTTGTTCCCTATTGCCCGCATTGTGAGACATCCTTAAGCTCTCATGAAGTGGCTCAAGGGTATAAAAATGTTACAGATTTATCTGCGACTGCTAAGTTTCAGATCACAGGAAAAGAAAATGAGTATCTGTTAGGCTGGACCACAACACCGTGGACACTGCCGGCCAATGTAGCTCTCGCTGTGAATCCGGAAATGGATTATGTGCGTTTGCAGCAGGGAAATGAAATATATATCGTGGCAAAATCGTTAGCCCAGGATCTGATGAAGGAAGATTATAAAGTCTTAGAAGCTGTCAAAGGACATAATTTAATTGGTATTTCTTATCATCCACCATTTGATTTTGCAGATGTTTCCAACGGGCATGTAGTGATTGGTGCAGATTTTGTGACAGATACAAGCGGTACTGGAATTGTTCATATAGCGCCGGCACACGGAGAGGATGACTATAAAGCTGTTCAGGATAATCATCTTGATTTTATTCATGTTGTCGATACAAAAGGCCGCTATAAAGATGCGATTGCGCCGCTTGCAGGTAAATTTGTCAAAGACTGTGATGTAGATATTATCAAAATGCTTGCTGAAAAAGGCCTTCTATTTGATAAAGAAAAATACGAGCACAGCTATCCGCATTGCTGGCGTTGTGACACTCCCCTTCTCTATTATGCAATGGAAGGCTGGTTTATCAAGACAACGGCAGTAAAAGAAAAGATGATAGAAAATAACCAAAAGGCGGAGTGGCTTCCTTCTCATATGAAAGAAGGCAGATTCGGCAACTTCTTGGATAATATGGTCGATTGGAATATCGGGCGAAACCGCTACTGGGGAACGCCGCTTAACGTCTGGGTCTGTGATGACTGCGGAGCACAGAAATCACCGGGCTCCATCAAAGAATTAAGAGAGCTGTCAGTTGATCCACTCCCTGAGAATATTGAATTGCATAAGCCCTATGTAGATAACATCCATTTTGCCTGTGACTGCGGAGGAAAGATGCACCGGACCAGTGAGGTGATTGATGTCTGGTTTGACAGTGGATCCATGCCGTTTGCCCAGTATCATTATCCTTTTGAAAATGAAGCATTATTTGATAGCCAATACCCTGCTGATGTGGTCATTGAAGGTGTTGATCAGACACGAGGCTGGTTTTACAGTTTATTGGCCGTTTCCACCTTATTCACCGGGAAACCACCATACAAACGCGTGCTGTCACTAGGACATATCTTAGATGAAAACGGACGGAAAATGTCCAAGAGTAAAGGAAATGCCCTATCACCCATTGATTTAATCAATGAATTTGGTGCGGACGCTCTCAGATGGGCTTTACTTGCCGACAGCTCCCCATGGAATAATAAACGTTTTTCCAAAAAGACAGTCAGCCAGGCAAAAACAAAAGTACTGGATACACTTCTAAATGTTTATTCTTTCTATCAAATGTATGCAAAAATTGATGACTTTAAACCGGAAAAAGAGGCAGCCGGCCATCCAACTATGCTTGACAAATGGGTCCTTTCCCGTTTAAATACTGTAATTCAAGAGGTTACACAAAGCTTAGATGCCTATGATATTACCAAAGGAGCAAGGGTGATTTCGTTATTTATCGATGAGGTCAGCAACTGGTATGTCAGACGTTCCAGACAGCGCTTTTGGAGTGAAGGAATGACAGACGATAAGCGGGCAGCATTCCATACTTTATTTGAAGTGCTGACAAAGCTGTCGCAAATCATGGCGCCTTACGCACCATTTTTGACAGAGGAAATCTACTCTAATTTAAACGGCTCAAGTGTCCATCTATCTGATTTCCCAGAAGCTGATCAAACACAGATCAATACAGAACTTGAAAAAGATATGGGCGATGTATTACAGATTATCGAGCAAGGCCGTTCTCTACGAAATGCAGTTGAAATAAAAACAAAGCTCCCTTTATCACAATTAATTGTGATGCCAAAAGAAAACATTGATCTGTCTGCATTAGAAAACTACAAATCCATTATCAATGAAGAATTGAATGTCAAGGATGTACTATTCAAACAGATGGACTATCAGCTTTTACAATTTGTTTTTAAATTAAACTTTTCAGTTGCCGGCCCCAAAGTTGGTAAGGCTGTTGGTGAATTAAAAAATAAAGTAGAAGCCTTAGATAATACAGAAAAAGAAAAATTTATTGCAGACAAAGAATATCCGTTTACCCTGCAATCTGGTGAAACAATTACTTTGACTACAGAGGATGTGCTTATCGAAAAGAAAGGAATAGATGGGTTTGCATTTGCTGAAGGTAATATGTTTATGACGCTGCTGGATATTCGCTTAACGGACGAATTAAGAGAAGAAGGGTTTGTCAGGGAATTCGCACGTGCTGTTCAGACCTGCCGCAAAGAATTGAATCTGCCAGTGGAACAGCGTGTACAACTATTCGTGCATACGGATGCTGCTGCACAGCGTATTTTAACAAAATTTACTGAACTGGTGCATAAGCATCTTATTCTCGATTCCATTCATTTTGAGAAAAAGGAAGAAATGAAGTCATTTGAAATCGAAGGACATGTAATAGAATTATTTATACAGGGTTAAAAGAGAAAAGCAGATCGAACATTTTGTTTGATCTGCTTTTTATACTTAATATACTTTATAAGCCTGCCCTGTTTGCGCACCAAAAACGCTTTTCCTGTAAGCCAAACCAATCCGTTTGGAAGAAACAGGCTCAAATCCTTGGAACAGCTTACCATACTTTTCTTTTGATTTCTCAAGCATAGACGGGCTGACATGATTAATCCGGATTCCACGCGGCATTTCAATCGCTGCTGATTTCACAAACGCTGATACACCGCCATTGGCCATCGCAGAAGAGGATGCTGTTTTCAATGGATCATCCATTAAGACACCGGTTGTCAGGGTAATACTTCCATTATCCTTCAGATAGTGCAGACCGATTAATACTAGATTTACCTGCCCTAACTGTTTACTATTTACAGCAATCATATTTTGCTCCGGAGTCAGCTCATCCACCGTTGCAAAGTGTGCTGAACCAGCTGCACAAATAATAGCATCTACCTGACCTGTCTTTTCAAAAAGTGCTTTTATACTCTCTTCAGAGGTGATGTCTACTGGATAGTCAGAAGAATTTCGGCTGGCTCGAATAAATTCCGCATCATCCTTTAGCTCTTCATATACAACTTCTCCGATCGATCCTGTTGCTCCGACTAATAGTATTTTCATATTCTGCCTCTCCTCACTTCTGAAAAATTTTATATATTTTCTTTGCTTCAGTATCTCATGAATTTTATAAAATGCATAAATTCCAGCTCATCACATTTTTTTGAAAATGACATAGGCAGTTAATTAGAAAAGCCACTGTAAATACAGTGAATTCCTTTTACCTTAAACCCATTTGGTTGTGATAACTTTCTTTCTTGTATAGAAATGTAATCCATCTTTTCCGTTGGCATGTAAATCTCCATAGAAGGAATCCTTCCATCCAGAAAAAGGAAAAAACGCCATTGGTGCCGGGACCCCAATATTAACTCCAAGCATTCCAGCATGAATCTTTTCCCGAAATTGACGGACACTTCCCCCATCCCTTGTAAAGATACATGCTCCATTAGCAAAGCGGGATTTATTGGCCAACCCAATTGCTTCACTTAAATTCTTCACACGAGCAATAGATAAAACCGGAGCAAAAATTTCATCCTGCCATATTTTCATTTCCGAAGTAACATGATCAAAGATAGTTGGACCGACAAAATAGCCTTTTTGTTTCACAGCCTCATCTTCACGGCCATCCCGTACCAGGCTTGCTCCCTCTTTTTTACCCGCTTCAATATATTTTAATGTACGCTCCTTATGCTTATCACGTATTACCGGCCCAAGGAAAATTCCTTCATCTAAACCATTGCCAATTTTAATTTCATTAGCTTTTTGTGTCAAAAGCTCAATAAATTCATCTGCAATGCTCTCCTCAACAGCTACTACAGAAGCTGCCATACAACGCTCTCCAGCTGAACCAAATGCAGCGTTCATAATTTGTGTGGTTGCATTATCAAGATTGGCATCATGTAACACAATGGAATGATTCTTTGCACCTGCCAGAGCCTGCACCCGCTTTAAATTATTTGTACCGCGTTTATAAACATATTCTGCTACCGGCTGCGATCCGACAAATGATATTCCTGCTACTTGCGGATGATCTAATATTCCATTTACAACATTATGTGCGCCATGAACGATATTAAACACGCCGCTCGGAAGGCCGGCTTCTTCCAACAATTCGGCTAAACGATTCGCAAGCAGCGGTGTACGTTCAGAAGGCTTCATAACAAATGTATTCCCAGTAGCAATCGCCATTGGAAACATCCAGCATGGGACCATCATCGGAAAATTAAAAGGTGTAATTCCTCCAATGACTCCGATTGGATAACGATATATCCCGGACTCTAAGTCCGTAGCAATCGAAGCAAGCTGCTCCCCCATCATCAATGATGGTGCTCCTGTCGCAAATTCTACATTTTCAATTCCTCTCTGCACCTCTCCGTATGCTTCTGGAAAGTTTTTACCATTTTCAAGGGTAATCAGCTTTGCCAGATCATTATGATTCTCTACCAGGAGCTGCTGATATTTAAATAGAATCCGTGCACGTTTTGGTACGGGGATTTCCTTCCACGTTTCAAATGCTTCTGCTGCTGTTTCTATTGCATGATTTATGTCCTCTAAAGAGGATAGCGGCACATAAGCAAGCACTTCTCCAGTTGCCGGATTAACTACCGCTTCTGTTTTTACTGTATTCGCTTCAATCCATTTTCCGCCTACATAATTTTTCAATGTTTTTATTGCTTTTTGTGCCAATGAAATAACCTCCTGTAATAGTTCTTTATAAAGCAAGTTTACCAGTAATAATTATGATGCATCGAACAATAATATTTATAAGGAAAACTGCTCTATACTCCTAGATGTGTGTCTTTCCAGAAATAGCTTTTACCTTTGTAACAGCAGCAATTCCTTTAAGCAGGAGTGAACTGAAATCGCCGGATGCCATCTCTAAATAACGGTAATGCCCAGGAATATACAATCTGATTTCATGAACTGGCATGCATTCATAGCTTTTTATTTAATTACATCATAAGTTTATCGAAAATTCAGTAAGGGAGCAAGGAACTCAAGTACAATTTCATAGCAAGACTGGTAATTTCTTTCATTCTTAGAATTTGGGACTACTATGCAAAGACTCTAGTATCTCTTAAACTAACTCACAAAAAACATCCTCTTTTTTTGATTCTGATAACATTCAAAAAAGAGGATGTTTCTGGTAAGATTTATTTACTGTTCCGGTTTAACTTCTGTAGTTTCTACAGAATCCTCATCCGGTATTTTCGCGATGCCGATACCTGTATATCCTAAAATAATCGCAAAAATAAATCCTGTATAGCATAATACAGCCCATGGTGCATAGCTCAGTGTAGAAACGCCCAGTGTTCCGGCCATAAACACCCCTGCTGATGACCAAGGGATAAGCGGTACTACAACAGTACCAGAGTCCTCTAAAGTACGGGATAAGTTTTTCGCCTGTAATTTCTTTTTCTTATACGTATCTTTGAAAATTTCCCCGGGTACGATAATAGAAAGATATGAATTCCCTGTAACCAAGGCCATCGTAATACAAGACAGAACCGTTGTCAGAATTAAATCCCCTGTTCGTTTAACCACTTTCATCAATGTTTGGATAATCACTTCAAGTGATCCTGATTTAGCGATAATACCAGCAAAGATAAAAGCAGAAAAGGCAATTAAAACGACCCCGGTCATTGATTGCATACCACCTTGATGCACCAGGCTAAGTACTTCAGGGATAACTGAATCAGGATCAAAATTTGCTCGATTCACCATGGCTACATCAAATCCTGAAACCGTAGATGCAAATACGTCACCAGCACTGAATCCTTGCATGAAAATTCCTAAAATTGCTGCAACTGCAGATGAAAAGATAATCATCGGAAGCGTAGGCTTTTTCCGGATGGCTCCATATAAAATAATTATCGGTGGAAGCAGCAGCAAAATATTCCAATCGAACATTTCTGTGAGTGTTTGCAGCATCGTATTCATTGTTTCAGGTGTTGCTGCGTTACCGGAAGATAAATGAAGACCGGCAAAAAAGTATACAATCATACTCAGAATGGCTGCCGGGACTGTAGTCCAAAGCATATGACGAATATGCTCGTACAATTCACTTCCGGCGGCTATCGGCGCAATATTGGTTGTATCTGAAAGCGGAGATAATTTATCTCCAAAATATGCTCCAGCAACAACTGCGCCTGCAGTTGCAGGCAGACTCGCTCCAAGCCCAGTTGCAATCCCCATTAATGCCACACCGACAGTACCTGCCGACCCCCATGATGTTCCCGTAACAATAGAAATAATCGCCGAAACTACAAACGCAATCAGGACAATAAAAGTTGGATCAATTATTTTTAAGCCATAGTAAATCATCATCGGAATCGTACCGGCAATCATCCACGTCCCAATCAATATTCCAATTGAAATCAGAATTAGGATGGCAGGCATTGCCTGCTTTATTTTTTCTTGAATACCTTCCATCATTTCGTCCCATGTATATCCTAATCGCCATGCAATAAACCCTGCATATACAGAAGCTAAAATCAACAGAGGTTCCGGACTGAAGCCATACACACCAAAACCGATAGCAAGTAACAGCAGCATCACGACAATAGGCGAAAAAGCTTCAAATAAATTGGGTTGTTTTCTCATCTGTAAAATCCTTCCTCTCTTCATCTGTCAGTATAAATTTCTTTATTTTTCAAAGGTTCCTTTTACAAGAAGCTTTTTATTTTCCAGCATGTGACGTCCTTTCGCAAATACATGCTCAAGCGCCAGCGTTTCTTTATCTAAAATAAGTACATCAGCATCTTTACCTTCCTGGATGCCGCCTTTATTATTCAATTTCAATGCTTCTGCCGTATTACTCGTTACAAGCGGAAGAATTTCTTCTATAGACAGTGCTTGGTTTTTCGCAGCGGCAATGACTTGCTGGTACAACGTTTGGGTACTCGCTACTCCAAAGCCAATCATTTTTCCTGCTTCATCAAATTTCGGCAGACTGCCATTTCCATCTGAAGAAATCGTTAAATGCTGCATATCGCCACCATTCTTCTTATAGTACGCAACCCACTCACCTGTTTCATCATCAGCAGTGATATCCACATAGCTGCCTTTGTTTGCCAGACGTATTGCATCATCCAGCAGCTCCTGACTGCGGGTAATATGTGTAGCATAAAGATTCGAAGCAGGAAGCTCATACTCCTCTAAAAGCTGGTGCAGGAGTGATAAATATTCCT
Organism: Oceanobacillus sp. FSL W8-0428; assembly: GCF_038004405.1. Classification (NCBI taxonomy): domain Bacteria; kingdom Bacillati; phylum Bacillota; class Bacilli; order Caryophanales; family Bacillaceae; genus Oceanobacillus; species Oceanobacillus sp. FSL W8-0428. The sequence continues at coordinate 3,239,688 of NZ_JBBORB010000001.1, read as the reverse complement.
TCCCGGGACCAGTGTGAAAATGCGTTACTCCTGCTTTCCCACTGAGCATACCGCCTACACGGGCTTCTCCTACTATTTTAGCCAGCTCATGCAGGGAAGGCTGTCCGGAGCGGGAATCAGAAATAGCAATCTCAGCAGCTCCAATAATTTTATCAAACAGAATAATATCTTCCTTGACACTTGACGTTATTGTCGTTGTAGGAACCGCATAGTTTCCTGTATAAATAAATGTTGTCATTCCTTCCTCTTCCAGTCCACGAGCTTTTGCGAGAAGGGAAGTCATATGACGGGTTGTCCCATCTGTACCTAAAAGACCGACAACCGTTGTAATTCCAGACTGAATCATATCGCTCAGCTGTATTTCCGGGGTCCGGGTCGCAAAGCCCCCTTCTCCGCCTCCGCCAATTAAATGAACATGCGGATCAATAAAGCCCGGCACAGCATAAGCGCCGTCAGCATCTACTATTTTATAGTCAATACCTAATCCTTTTACCGCTTCCTCATCCACTTCTCCTATTTTGGCAATTCTTTGATCAACCAATAAAATAGATGCTTTCCCTAATGACTCGGGAGCATAAACTTCTGCATTTTTAATTAATGTAATCATACATCTGACCTCCATTTGCTAAATAATACTTATTTTCTGAAAAAACATTTAACAGAAGCTCTGCTTCTAAATAAAACGCTATAAGGTACCTTATGCAAAAAACATGCCAATAAATTATAAAGCTTCAAGCAGCTGTTTTTCAAAAACAAGCAAAATTTAGGAGTATTTATAGGATCAAAACAGCCCTATAAACACTCCTAAATTTAAATAAGTTTTATCATTTTTGCTCCGAGCTCCGTTATTCTTGTTCCCTGCTTTTTTATTCCAGTTTCTATTAAACCGTATTTTTTAAGCACTTCCAATTTTGTACGCAGTCTACTCTCAGAAATTTTATCAGAAAGCATTGCCTGTAATGTTGAACGGCCAATACCTGTATTCTCGTTCTCTGTAATAGATAAGCATTCTAGAATATTCTTAAAAAGATTTATATCTCCTGAGTGCTCAAGCAGTCTGATTATTTTATCCGTCTGGACATCTGTAAACAGATTATCCTTCATTTTGGATGGTAAATCAGCCAGACTCACTTCCGGCCCGTTCACAATAACTGACAAATAAGTAACCAGACTTTCCAATTCCCGGATATTTCCCGGCCATCTATAAGAGGAAAGCTGCTCCATAACATCCGATGGAAAATTCAACTGGCTATTTTTCTGTGCTAAGAAATACTTTATTAAATCTGGAATATCTTCCCTTCTTTCGGATAAAGAAGGTATCCTTAATGGCAATTGATTTAAACGGTAAAACAAGTCATCACGGAACTCTCCATTTCTGACCATCTCCTCTAAGCTTTTATTAGTTGCAGCAATAATCCGGACGTTAATTGGGATAACTTTATTTCCTCCGACCCGCATAACCTGTCTTTCCTGCAGCACTCTCAAAATAGCTGCTTGAATTTTTAATGGCGCGTCTCCTATTTCATCCAGGAAAATTGTCCCGTTTTGCGCTAACTCAAAAAGGCCAGCTTTCCCACCTTTTCTTGCTCCTGTAAAAGCCCCTTCCTCATAGCCGAATAATTCACTTTCCGCGAGTGATTCGGAAATCCCTGCGAAGTTTACTGCCACAAAAGGACCTTTGTTTCTGGAAGAATACTCGTGAATTGATTGTGCAAAAATTTCTTTTCCTGTTCCGCTTTCTCCGGTGATTAGTATGGTATAGTCACTTCTGGCTAACCTTTTCGCTATATGCTGTGTCTCCGTAATCATATAGCCGTTGCCAATGTTGTCATCAAAGGAATACTTTGTGGTTAATCCTGTTTGCAGCTTCTTTTTCCTTATCTCCTGCTCCATCCGTTCTACATGCGTTACATCTTGAAAAACAAGAACAATTCCCGAAAAAGCCTCATCAAGCAAAATCGGATTTAGCGTAACTAACAGATTCATTCCATGTACTTGAATCAGTTGCCTGGGAATTGGCTGTTTTGTCTCCATAACTTTATCAATTTGAAATTCATGTAACACATCCGCATAGTGCTTATGTAAGGCATCCTGTCCGTCTATTCCTAAAATATTGCCCGCTTCTTCATTAAATAAAGAAACATGTCCTCCACTGTCAATAAAAACAACACCATCCTGAACAGCATTGAGAACAGCTTGCAAACTGGAGTTAATATAATTCTCGTTTCGGACAGAATTAGCAAGCTCTCTGCCAATTCGGGCAAAATTTTTCACATAGCCCATCGTTATATGATGAGCATGATCAAAATTACACTTAAGAATTTTTGAAATATCAAAAAGTGTACTCAGATCAAGACGTCTGTTTCCTAAATCGATAACTGCTTCCAGCTCTGCCGGAACAAGGTTTGCTAATCCATGTGTAATCGCCACATCAATGCCTTTCATATCAGGAGGGTTCTCCATATCAGGGGAGTACGCGTAAAAGTCTAAGTAGTCGAAGCCCAAATACTTCAGCATCGTTACAGATTCATAAGCAATAGCCTCATCATTGCTGACAAGCAGACATCGTGTCGCTTTAGGCAATTCAAATAATTTTTCCAGCTTTTTAAAATCAATAGATCGATTGGCAATCAGCATAGGTGCCTTTGTCTTCTCAAAATCAATAAAATCCTCAACCAGGCTATCCGGGGCCGAAGACAGGATTAAATCCACATCCTCCAGATGAACCGGTAAAAAATGATTGCTGCGCAGCCGGATTTCATTTCCGAAAACCTCCCGGATATTATCGCGAAACGTATAATAAAGATCAATTTCCTTGGTAAGTATCAGAATAACCGGGTTACTCATAGGTGTTCACTCCAATCAGATATTGCGGTAATTAAATAGTAAAAAAATCTTTGAACCAATTAGGTTATATAGATCAGTAAAATTAAAAAGAAGAAAAAGGTCTCCAAGTTAGTTACATAAACATTCGGTTTTACTTTAGCAAATAGCTTTACGGGGGTTACTAAGATATTATTCAGAATCAGAAATAAATAATAAACGCCAAATAAACTAAATAAAATCATAAGGCATCCCATCACATATTCTCCATTATTCCAAAAACCAATCGCTAAAAATAATGCCCATATAATTTTAAAAACATTCGCAAAAGCTTCAAATGGGTCAGACAGTGTTGCCATCATATATTTACTCTCTTTATCAGTAATTGCCTGTCCGGTATTATTCTTTACGATATATGTAATATGACCCGTTTGAAGAACCATTGTAATAATCAGCATAAACAAATAGATAAATCCAAAAATAATCCCTATTTGCAGATAGTCAAAATCCAGCAACTGATTTAAAACTAAAGGAACAGGAAGCCAAAAGGCATACATCCATGCCAATAAAAAATGGATAAAAGCAAATTCGTTATTTTTGGCCATTTTCGGAAATATAAATGCAGTTATAAGAAATAATATAATACCTGACCAGCCTAATATAATTGTAGAAATGATCATTTTGTTTCCCCTTCTAGATTGATGAATTTTTTATTTATACTTTTTCGCAAGTATCGTAAATTCCCAAGGTATATCCTCGCCATCCCAGCTGCGGTGTTCATCAAATTTTTCCAGTTGGAAACCGGATCCGATAACAGCATTAATAATGTCACTTAATGTATATAAACGGACAGATACATTGGGAAAATCAGTCTGCTCAGCTTCATCAAAAAAATCTTTATAAGCTAAGTCACCTAATTGGAGATTCTTATTCTCAAAGTAACTTACCTTTTTACTATCAGCCAAGACACATTTTCTTAACGGATGAAAATCACTCAAAATCATTTTCCCATCCGTTTTTAAAAGTGCGTAAAGTATGCTCATCAATTTTTCAATATCATCAAAATAATGCAAAATCCCGCCCTCCAGATATAGTACGTCAAAATAGCTCTGATACGCAGATAAGTCAATTTCATAAATATCCGTCACAATATAATCAATAGTGGTTTTAGCATATCCGGCAAGCTCCAAGGCATACTGCTTATTTTCTTCCGAGATATCAAATACAGTAACGTCTGCGCCTAGTAAAGCAATTGGAACTGCTTTTTTGCCATTAGATCCGCAGAGATTGGCAACCTTCTTCCCCTCTATATGATTAAAATAATCCTTATGCTTCTTCAATTGAGCAATCGAATTCTCCACTATCTGTCCAGCTAATTTTTGAGGCGTTCCATATCTTTTATTCCAATACTCATAAGCTCTCTACTCCCAGGCAATTTTATTTCTTTTACTTTGTTCATTCATTTTTCTCCCCCTAAAACATAGGAATTTTATTTGTAATAAGGTTTCAATCTGCTTTCATTTTATATATTCTTTTAATCGTATCAAAGTTTTTAACGGATTTATCGCATAATAGCTGACAATCGTTGAAATACGGTAATGCTGCTATATATAATACCATTCTGGCAATTATATATTTTATTTTACTAAATTTGAAATAAATCTGTAACTTTTTTTAATTTGAAACGTGTTATGTGTAGATGGAAAGGAGGAACACATGAAATCGATTGATCAGGTTTATCAATTATACTTTCGAGATGTTTATCACTTCCTTCTTTCTCTGAGCCGCGACCATTATACAGCTGAAGATCTGGTGCAGGAAACATTTTTGCGGGCTTATCTGTATCTGGAATTTTATCATAATGAAAACGTAAAATCCTGGCTATTTACCGTAGCTTATCGTACTTATATTGATTATTATCGAAGGCATCGAAAAAATGTCGTTACAGATACGGACTTCTTTCAGCAACTACAGAAAAATGACGCAGACATTCATCATCAGCTTATTTTAAGCGAAGAGGTACAAGAAGTTTTAGCACTCATTGACCAGCTGCCGGATAAACAGCGGACCGCTATTATTCTTCACGATATTCATGAGCTATCTTATAAAGAAGCCTCGCAGATAATGGATGTAAAACTCGGTCATTTTAAAATATTGCTGTTTCGAGGAAGACAGGCAATCAGACAGAGAAAGGATGAAAACCAATGAAAAGAACATTTGAAGAAAAATTACAGGCCTACGAAAAAGGCGAGTTAACAGAAGAAGAGAGAAAAGCATTTGAAAAGGAACTCGATACACTGGAAAATATCTTTGAAAATGGAGAAAAGCAGAATAATAATAATTCTTTCAATAAAAAAGAGCAGAAAATCCTGCGGAGAGGAAAATGGAAAGCCCGGATTCAGACAGCTTTTTTCGTTTTTATTATATTTATTGGTGTTTTATTTATTAGCATGATAGGTACCGGCATCTATTACTCCTGGGGGACACCGGACAGATCAGAAATCATCATGAATGTTAATGATTATACTTCCGCACTGACAGACCCCTATGGCAGTTTGTCCTATTCTTCAGCACAGGGCGGTTTATTCTTTGGATTGGATGTAGAAACAACAAAGCGAAAACAGGTTGGAGATGAAATATTTGAAGTCGGTCAATCTAAATCGTCCTTCTTCTTTTCTTATTTAAGAGGGCAGGATGATACTTTATTTACAAATGCCAATTCCGCATCGCCAGGTTTTTATCTGCCTGGTGAGGAAGAGGCACAATACTCTGATTGGGAGCAGCTTGAAAATTTACCGGAAGGAACAGTATCCTCTGCTTATATTTCTTTCAATGAGTTTCTTGAAACAGATGAAGTATATGAACTCTTCGATAACTATAATTTAGAAATTCTTTGGTTCGGAGTTCAAAAAGGTGACATGTCGGATGAGTATGAAATTGATTTTATTTCTAGTCCCGATCCATTCTTTTTTGGATTTCCAGCCAGTCCTATCTGGCTGGAGGAGGATATGCATACCGTAGAAAGACAGGAAGAAAAAGGTTGGTTTGGTTCAGGAACTGTTTCTGAAACGAGCTCCTCTCCCACTTATGAGTATGGAGACAGTAAAATACTGCATGAGCAATTTTTTAAAGTACTACATTTCCTGTCAAACCACGAAAAGCTGGCTAATAAATATGTTTGGGATGATTTGCATATCGATGAAACCATACAATATTTTGAAGAGAACGGGATCAATCATTATGGTGTGGTTGTCACCGGGCCGACAAAAGAACTGCTGAAACTGCGGGAAAATGACGAAATCTATGCATTGCAGCTGGATGAAACAAGACTTTGGAACTGGACAGACAGAGAAGAATAGAGCTGCTTTTATAGAGGAATCTTTTCATTGGTTCACTGCTTTTACAGTGGACCAATTGAGGGGTGTCTTTTGTTTTTTAATTTTCATGTAAATAATTCCTCAAGAAAATAATTCTAAGACAAATTCCCACAATTCTCTCTTTTTTTATGATATATTTATCTGTATTCTAAAATTTTTCATACAACATTAGAAAAACCAATCATGAGGAGAGACAAGAATGACTACGATTTTATTTAAAAACGCTAAAGTATTTACCGGTAAAAACACAGATTTTGAAGCAATTGACTTTGCGGTAGATACAGAATCAGGTCGATTTATCAATCAAGAAACAAAAGCAGCAGATAAAGTCATTGACCTGAAAGGAAAATATGTGATGCCAGGTTTAATCAATGCCCACACACATATTGTTTTAGATCCTTTTTTCAAAATTGGCGGTCTATCCTCCGTGAATGCTGTCAAAACAGGAGCAGTTGTAAATACTTATATTGCGGTGGATAACTTAAACAAGCTTTTAAAAAATGGAGTCACATATATACGTGATGTCGGTTCTTCTGACAACATTGATTTACAATTATCTAAATTAGAAAAAGAAAATAAAATTACAGCACCAGGAATTATCGGATCCGGTCCCGCGCTTGTGATGACCGGCGGACACGGTGTTGAATTGGGACTCGAATCTGATGGTGTTGACGAGATTCGTAAAAATGCCCGTACCAATATTAAAAATGGTGCACGAAACATTAAATTAATGGCTACCGGCGGCGTAAGTATTGATGGAGAAACACCGCATGATATTCAGCTGAGTGTTGATGAAATGCGTGCTGCAGTGGATGAAGCACATCATAAAGGTTATACAGCCTGTGCCCATGCCCAGGGAACAGAAGGAATCAAGAACGCAATCCGTGCTGGTGTAGATTCCATTGAGCATGGAATTTATCTTGACGATGAAGCGATACAAATGATGCTGGAAAACGATACCTATCTCGTGCCAACACTAATGGCGCCATGGGCGATTAATCAGCATCCGGACAAATTACCTGATTTTATGGTTAAAAAATCTCTCGCTGTTCAGGAAGCACATATTGTAAGTATCGGCAAAGCGGCAAAAGCTGGAGTTAAAATTGCAATGGGAACTGATTCCGGAACCGCTTATAATGATTTTGAAAATGGATCTTCCGAGGAGCTTGAACATATGGTCGAGGCCGGCTTAACGCCATTGCAGGCATTACAATCCGCTTCCGTTAACGCAGCAGAGCTGTTAAAAATCGACGATCATGCAGGATCTATTGAGGAAGGCAAACTCGCTGATTTTATCATTATCGAAGAAAACCCAATGGAAGATATAAAAGCTGTCCAAGCTGATAAAATTGTTTACAAAAAAGGAAAGAAAGTGGAATAAGTATAAGAGAAATCCGACTGGACCTGTGTAAGGATAAGCTATATCCTGCAGGTCCAGTTTTAATTTATGATTACCACTCTTTCTTCGCTGCTTCCAGATCAGCTAAGCTGACAAATTTCTTTTGCAATGGCGCCGGACAAATTCGGTTATGCTTTTTAATCTGCTTGTTAATTTTTTTGATATCCCCTTCTGTCTGCGCTTCTTGCACTAATAAGCTGATTTCTTTTTGCAGCTTCAGCCATGGGGGCAAATAGCCGGCATCCTTCGCTATTTTTTGAAATTGTTGAAAAGTATCCTTTTGAATATAATCTTTAGCCAAAGGCTTCCCCTTGCCTGGTAAATCTTTTTCATAGCTGTAGTCATTTTCTTTAATCATATCTCCAATTAAATCATTATACTTCCTATCCAATCGTATAGCCTCCCCTCTATTGTTTTGTGAATGACAATCTGATAAACTTTCGAAATCCAGAAAATTTAAATAATAAATGCTACTTTTTAGTATACTGCCTTTTTACACAATCTGCTATGTGAAAAGGAATCATTTTTAAGTATTTCAAATTTACCTATCAGCATGACCTTATACGGCGAGAGGTAAAACAGATTGTCAGTTTACTATATCCGCCAAGCCCTGGCGATTTCATTGATCTTCTTTATGATCCTCGAAGCGGGAAGGTATATTCTTGGAGAGATTAAGCAATATTTTCAGTTAAAAGAGACATAATTTCTGAGCATATGAATTCAGATAAAAAGCTGCCCTATGAAGTGACATCACCTCATGGACAGCTTATCTGATTACCAAAACATTTATTGTGACATTTTTTTCTTTTCAGAGAATAGCTTCCCTCTCTCCAGCCATTTTTGTTTAGCTGCTTTTCTTCTCTTTACTTCCTCTTTTAATAGCCTTGGGAAGACATCTTCAGCAAAATCCTGCACACTGTCCCAATCCGAAAAAAATAGAACTATCGTGTCCCGTGTACCATCACTATTTCGCCGTTTATTCAAGCATACTCCAAAAATCCGGTCCGATCTCTCAATCATCCTTTGAAATAAAAGGGGATGTTTTTCCTGATCTCTGTACAGATCTTCAACCATTCCCATATAATGCGAATCATAACGGTGGAATGGCGTATCGGCATCAATGCTTTTACTGCTGCGGTATACTTTACGGTTATTTGCGTAAATCCATATTAATGTACCATAATCCAGATTTTCCTTTGTGCTTACGATAACCTTTTTCATGTTGGGCATCCTGTCTAGAGGAAAATTTAGCATGGTAAATACAATTCTTTATATCTCCGTTTATTAAAATAATGCTACCTCTGCTTCCATTATACACTATATTCCGGCTAAAAGCTTGGAAACTTGGGGATGCGCACATCCATCACAGGTTATTTCACTTGGAAAATTCCATTTTCCAGCTATAATAGTCATTTTCCTTATTCTTCTCATAGCTTAAATAAGCATTGAATTTCTTGCCTTTTTTACTTGTCAGACCCTTCACAAAGACTTTCTTCTCTTTCAATAGTTTTTTCACCATTGTTTTGGTCGGTTTTTTCCGCATCGACGCTAAATATTTATCATTTTTCCAAATCGCAAAGGAACAGCCCTTTTTCCAATTACTGCAGTTAAAGGCTTTATAACCATCTATCACCTTGCCGCCGCATTCCGGGCATGTCCCCAATACTTCATTGGTTGCCCGTGTGGAGGCTACTTTATTAATAATAATGTCTTCTCCATCTTTAATTGTTTCAACTGACTCCGTGGTGAAATCAAAAACAAGCCGGAGAAACTCCTGTTTACTTGCTTTTCCTTTTTGAATATCTGATAATCCTTTTTCAAGACGTCCAGTGAATTCTAAGTCAAACAGATTTTTCACAGGAAAGATCTCAACAAGACGATTGCCAAGCTCTGTGCAAAGCAGATGCTTGCTTTCGGTTGTAATATAGCCTACATCTTTTAATTTTTTAATGGTTTCCGCTCTTGTTGCAGCTGTACCAATACTAAAACCCGTTAATATACTGCCCAGCAGCTCTTCACTTTCATCCTCTTTGTAGCTTTTTCCGCATGTTTCCATGACACGCAGCAGGGTTCTTTCCGTATGATTCTTTGGCGGCTTGGTTACATGGGAAGTGACCTCAGCACCTGTTACATCTACAAGCTCCTCCTTGTTCAACGCAGGCAGTAATGTATCCTTTGATTGGATTTTCTCAACTTTTTTCCAGCCTTCCACAAGCTGAACCTTTCCTTTTGAATGGAACATACCTGGCAATTCCACTTCCAGAATTTTCGTAGTCAGCTTTGTTTCCTCATATTCAGCAATTGGCATAAATTGCATAATAAAGCGGTTTTTAATTGCTGTATACACAATTCCTTCATCCGCTGAAAGTCGTTTCGGCTTCATATAGGTTGGAATGATTGCACTATGACTTTCCACTTTTGCGTTATTAAAAACACGTTTTGTTTTCATAAATTTAATTTCATCTTTATAAGGAAGCTCTTCAGCATGTACCTTTAACACATGGACTGTTTTTCCAACCAAACTCTCTTCCAGTGCAATACTGGACGTTCTTGGATAGGTAATCAGCTTTTTCTCATAAAGTGACTGAGCCACCTTTAACACCTTATCAGAAGTCCATCCCTTGTACTTATTCGTTATAAACCCCTGCAGATTGGATAAATTGAATAAAAACGGAGGAAATTCCTTTTTCTTCTCCACCTGCTTATCTGTAATGACAGCCTGCTTGTTTTGAATTGCCTCGTGAATTGGCTCTAATAATTCTTTTTTCTTAAATTTATCCTCTTTCTTTTCTGTATAAATACCTTCATATTCCTGTTTATCTGCTGTCTGAAAGGTTGCAGTCAGTTTAAAATAATCCTCAGGTTTGAAATTTTTTATCTCCTGATCGCGGTCATAGATGATTTTTAATGTTGGCAGGAGTACTCTTCCTATATTGAGTGCTTTACTTTTCCCCTGCTGATATTTTAAAGTTGCTACGGAGGTCAGGTTAATGCCGATAACCCAATCAGCCCATTGCCTGCTGACCCCTGCATCCCGCAACGGCTGCATCTCCGCATTCAGCTTGAGATTTTCCAGCCCCTGCAGCACCTCATTTTGCGTCCATTCATTCAAGAGCAGGCGATACACCGCAGCCTTTGGTTTCTTACCGCCCCGGTAGATGATACTGTCAGCAATCAGCTGCCCTTCCCGGTCATAATCACATGCCGAAATAATTGCTTCTACATCATTCCGTCTCATCAGAGTATGGATTGTTTTTAACTGCTTTGCAGCTCCGCCATCTGTCTGTGCCCGGTTTCTGGGACTGCTTTTTATCTTATATTTAAATTCAGAAGGGATAAAAGGAAAATTATCCATTTTCCAGCTTCGCATTTTTCCATCATAGTCCTTTGCATCATATAACTCGACCAGATGGCCAAATGCCCAGGTAATGACATAGTTATCCCCTTCAAAATAACCATCTTTCTTGGTTTTTATTTTTAATGCGTCTGCAATATTTTTTGCGACGGATGGTTTTTCTGCTAAAATTAACCGGACTCCCATTTCGAATTCATCGCCTTTCCATTAAAGCCATATTAATCAGTTTTCAACTATTATTTTCACTTATTAGAAACATTCGTTCGATATACTATTATGTCATACATTCTATTTTTTTTCTAATAGATACCTGCTTCACAATTTATATTTATGGTACACCTATAATTTTTAAATGTATGGTTAAACTAATTGTATAAATTATCATGAATATTTACAGGAGGTGCCATCATGTCTGAACAAAATAAAAATCGCAACAAGGATAAAGGAAAACAAAATAATCGCAATAAGCATAATAAAACAGGTCATGATACGGAATTTGCAAGTGAAAACAGCGAGTTCCTGAACTTAGATAATAAGAAAAATAAACGAAAAAGATAATATTTATCTAAAAAAACTGAATCAAGCTGCTAAAGCTCGACTCAGTTTTTTTGTACATATAATTTCTCAGATACTGCTTTTTCAGCATTAATTCTTTTATTCTAAACGAGTTTATTGTCTGTAATCCTTGCTTTCAAAAGCTTTTTCTTGTCCAATAAGTCAGTTCGCCTTTATTATGCGTTTTATCAATTCGGATTTTCATTTTTTAGTATATTTCTTCAATTATCCATTTACTTTGATTATCGAAGTTTTACAAGCCGCCCAGAATACTTTATGATTAATTTATCATATTTATTGAATTGGCATTCATAGCATAACAACTATTTTTAATTAAAAGAAAGGAACGGTCATAAAATGAAGAAACAAATAAAGTTTACCAGTTGTATCCTTCTTCTGCTTTTTATCACCTTTGTACTGGTTGCCTGCTCGGATAATACAAACGAGAGTGATAATAATGATTCTGCAACAAATGAAGCGGCTGAAGAACCTGGTACAGCAGAAGATGACAATGTGACAGATGATAATAAATCTGACGAGAGTACAGCAACAGACGAGTCTGATGAAAATTCCAGCGAAAATGATACGGATAATAATTCAAGTGAAGAATCGGATACTGATTCTTCTGACGACAGCTCAGTTGAAAATGAAGAAAGTAATGACAGCTCTTCAGAAGATGATGATAATGCATTATCCAGCTATTCCTCCGAAGAAATTGAATATGCCCGCGTTTGGCTACAGCTTGGACCAAATCAGGATATCGATGAATTATATGTAGATCATGTTCCTGCAGGCACACCGCTTGATCCAAATGATGAGGAGAATGATGTCAGTTACCCGGAGGATGTTATTCAGGTATCCGGCTCCCGTATTGTAGATGGTATGGTAACATATAGCGGCAATGGCGACGGCACCATCAATGTCTATAACATTCCATACGGAAATCGCTGGTATGGAGGCACTCCTCGTCCTGACGATATTGATTTAGAAGACGTTAAGGAGGAAATGAGAGAGATGCTTGAAAATCCAGAATTAGTCTCTATTGATCCCGGCGATGATGAAAAGGTTAAAAATATTATTGAAAAAATGTATATTATTGATTGATAGACAGTCAATCGAACGATATACAATAAAGCGGATAGAAAACGTTAATTCTATCCGCTTTATGTTTATCTGCAGCAATATTCATCTTTTTACATTATACTACCCACAATACACATTCCTATATAGATTTGTGTTCCTCTAAAATTCCCTTCACAATATTCACCATATTCGTATTCCCCTGAATCTCAAATAAAGTCTTTGCTGTTTGGATATAAGCTAAGCCTTCCTCTTTTCTATTTAATTTCACCAGATTATTACCAGTCTGATAATAGCTGTCCGGAAGCATATAGAGTGTATTTCTTTTCACACAAATAGATATTGCCCGTAAGCTATACGATTTTGATTCGTTGTATTCCCCTAAATAAGTCAGCGCCTGAGATAAACCGAACAGAATTTTCAGCTCTGTTTCAAAATCATCTGTTTCTTCCATTTCTTCTAACTGATCCCAGGCTTCTTTGTATAGCTGGTGAGCTTTATGATAGTCTTTCTCATCCTGATATATGGTGGCAATACTTGTTTTTACATTAATATTCAGCAATTTATCAGAATCGGTGTTTTCTACGCTTAATAAATCCTCAAGCATCCGGACACTTTCTTTAAACTTATTTGTTAGATGATAAAGTGAAATCCCTTTATGCCATAATAAATAGCGATGTTCATAAGAAGAATATCTATTTATATTAACTGTCAGCTCATTGTCTACAATATATTTAATGGAAGTATAGTTCCTTTGCGCTTTCAACTGGTGTATCATGTTTTTTATTTCATTAAAATGCCCATTGGACTTTACAGGATTGGTGTCAAAGAAATAATTCATATCAACCAGTAACCTTTTGCTGAGTTCAAACAAAACAAGACTGGAAGGATTCAGCACACCTTTTTCAATATTGCTTATTTGTGCCTGTGTGCATATACCTGACGCAAGCTCTTTTTGAGTGAGACCTAACTCCTGACGTCTTTTCTTTATATTTGTACCCATATTTAATTCCATCCGTTTTCCTCCATTATCATGATAGAGATGCTTTATAATTAAAAAATATTCATTATTTATTATTTATATCATATAGTTATAAACAGTTCAACAAAGACAGGGCTGCTGGTGCTATGTTGAAGGAAATCAAAAGGAATAAAAAAATGCTTCAAACGCAGGTGCTTTTACTTAAAATAAGCAGCTGTATTGAAAGCATCTCTAAAACACATGAGGTTTTCTATCTTTTTAATACTGTCTTTGAGTGGTTACGCCCATTTTTTTAACGATACAACCAGCTGAAACTTATCTCCAGTGACATTTGCATCTATTTTTCCCTCCAGCTTATGAACCAATTGCCTGACAATATGCAGACCCAATCCAAGCTGGTCTCCCGTTCGACTGCTATCCATCCGGTATGTCCGGTCAAAAATCCGCTGAAGCTCGGTTTCAGGAAAATCAGAGATATCATTCTCTGCCTGAAGAAGGATAAATTTCCCTTCTTCCTTCAGCTTAATAGTGAAGTAAGTTTCCGCATATCTTAAAGCATTTTGAACAATATTGCTGATAATCCGATCGACTGCTTTTTTATCAGCTAAAACAGGAGATACAGGAGTTTCATCTATCTCAATTTTAAGCTCCTTTTCTTCAAAATCATGATAGAACATCAGCATTGTCTCCACAATCAGCTGGTCCAAAGATACTCGTTCCATACTTAATTGCTGATCAGAGGAATTTATTTGAGAGAGCTCGTAGAATAAATCAACCATCATAGTCAGATTGCCAATCTTCTTTTGAATAATAGATAAAAACTCTTTTTTCTCTGCATCTGACAAAGAGGAATCTGTCAGCAATTCTGAAAATCCTTTAATCGAGGTTAAGGGTGTTCTTAAATCATGCGAGAGATTGGTAATTTCCTGCTTTAATTCTTCTTCTCTCTTCTGGTTATTCTGCTGGTCCTTCTTAAATAAATGAATCAGCTGATTGATATTGGTAATAAACCGAATCAGGCCTCTGCTGTGTGTATTTGTACGGATTAATTCATTTGTACCAAAGTTTTCATTAATATCTTTGAGCTGAGCAGTTATCCTTCTGATATCCCAATGAAGTAACAACAGCATGCCGATACAAACAATTAATAATATACTCAATATAACAATAATCAACCAGCTGTTCACTTCTATCCCTCCATAAATCAACCAATATCCTGTTTCGTAAACGTTGCCGCTCCGATGAATAAAGCAATAACACTGATTACAATACCTGTCACCCAATAATGATAATCTAATTGCACAGATTGATGCATAAAGCTCATTAAATTGTCATTCAGCTGTGTGCTTGGGGCAAATAAGTAAAACTCATTCCATCCATTCATTTGACGAAATACGAAATACAGCAAATCACCTGAGAAAATATATATAAATGCAATAATAATGATATTATATATATCACTGATTTTCAGCATTTTCAATGTGTGTATCAATATAAAGCCACTAAGTACAATCGGCACCATATTAAAGCTGGCAATTAAGAAATTGCCGGTTGTCTCCGGCTCTTTAGCAAAAAGGATCTCTCCTAATCCAATCATCAGGAGTATACCAGCTATACAAACGAACATAAAATAACATAAAGTCAGCATTAATTTTGACCAGAAAATACTACTTTGGGAAATACCAAAGGAGACAGCTTGTTTAGTAAGAGATATGTCCTTCCCTGTCAATGTTGCATTATACACAAAGGAAATAATTATAATCAGCACACCCATACCAAGAACATTTGAATAAAAAAACGAACTTGTGCCATAAGGAAAATGCGCATCTGCTTCATTAAAATAATACAGAACAAATGCTGCTGCAGTAATTAGAATAAAGCAAATAGCCGTCGTCAAATAAAGGCTTTTTTTACGCAATATACGGTAGTTCTCACTTTTCAAATAGTTGATCATTTCTCTCCTGCCCCCTCCACTAATCCTAAGAAGTATTCTTCTAAATTCAGCGCTTCCACACGGAATTCCATCACAAGTACATCATTTTTGATTAAAAGGCGGTTTATTTCCCCAGCCTTTTCTATATGATTTTGTATGGTGATTATTTGATCAGGAACGGATTTATATTGGATATCCTCATAGGCACGTTCTAAAAGCTGTGCGGTCTTTCCTGTGTCATCCACCTTTAAATGGATTTGTTTCCTGCTTTTTTCATCCAGAAGCTGCTTGCTGACATCCTCGACAATCACACCATTCTTAATAAATACAAAACGGGTTGCTACCAGCTGCAATTCCGTCAAAATATGGCTGGAAATCAAAATGGTTATTTGTTTTTCCTGGTTTAACTGAATTAATAGTCTGCGAATTTCCATAATACCTTCTGCATCTAAACCGTTAATTGGCTCATCAAGCACTAAACAATCCGGGCTGCTTAAGAGAGAAAGAGCTATTCCCAGCCGCTGCTTCATACCCATGGAGTATTCTCCAAATTTTTTCTTCTTTTGATTTGCCAGCCCGACAATTTCTAACACTTCATTTATCCGCTTTTTTTCTGCGACTCCTCTTTGAATCCGGAAGTACTCCAAATTTTGAATTGCTGTAAAATCCGGAAAAAAGACAGGTGTCTCAATCATAAATCCCATTCTTCTTTTTGCTTGAATCATATCTTTGCCTGACTTTCCAAATAAGTAAATTTCTCCAGTTGTCGGCGTTAACTGGCCCGAAAGCATTTTAAAAATAGTTGATTTTCCGGCTCCATTTTTACCAATTAAAGCACAAATCTCTCCTTTCTCCACAGAAAAATCCAGCGGTTTAATAACTTCATCCTGCTTAAACTTCTTCGTTAATGTGTACGTCTGAATAACAGCACTCATCTTCTCGGCTCCTTCACTAAATGTTCTTGTTACCTAGTTTAGCGCAGGATCCTTTAAAATTCTTTAAGCGAATCATAAAGAATTCGTAAAGAAAAACAAATTGGGATTAAACCAACATAAAGCCTACTCCCCAAATTGTTTTGATATACTCTTCGGCGGTCACCCCGGCCATTTTTCTGCGCAGATTGGAAATATGGACACTAATAGTATTATCATCCCCTACATACGTGCCTTTCCAAATTTTTTCATATATTTCTCTTTTAGAAAATGCGTGCTCTGGATGATCGATTAATAAGCTCAAAATATCAAACTCCGCATTGGTTATCTGCAATGATTTGTTCTCCAATGTGACAGACAGCTTTTCTGGAAAAATTCTCAGATTGCGCCATACTTTTTCGTCTTCTTGGGAGGGTTGGACAACCGATTTTCGCAGTTGCACTTCCACGCGGGCCTCTACTTCTTTCTGGTGAAATGGCTTCGTTATATAATCATCGGCCCCCATCTTCAAGAGTTGAACTT
This sequence comes from Oceanobacillus sp. FSL W8-0428, assembly GCF_038004405.1. NCBI lineage: Bacteria > Bacillati > Bacillota > Bacilli > Caryophanales > Bacillaceae > Oceanobacillus > Oceanobacillus sp. FSL W8-0428. The sequence goes on along the minus strand of NZ_JBBORB010000001.1, from coordinate 3,222,730 downwards.
TATCATCAATACCGACTTTTGCGGAAATCACAATAATGGGGATTGTACTCTCTTCCCTGACCTGTGTAATAAATTCTTCTCCGCTTATTCCCGGCAACATCAAATCTAATAAAATCAAATCAAATGTACTACTTTTCAGCTGCAGCAGACCTTCTGTACCCGAATAAGCAGATATTGGCGTCAGATCCATTTTTGTTAAAATAACGTGCAACAGTTTGCTGATTTCCTGATCATCCTCAATAATTAAAATTCTTTTCTCCTTATTCATGTTTACCACTCACTTTTGATAACATTCTTTAAAACAGGCATATTTTGCGTATTTAAATTCTGTCCTTCTATAACCATCGCAGTCATCTGAGAATCCGTTCCAGCAGCATGAAATTCTCCCTTTTTCCAAAAAGCCGCTTTTCCAGAGGTTACAGGAAGTCTATTCTTATCTCCATCACAGACCCAGCCCGCTCCCGTTACAATCATAAAAAACTGATCTGCCTGAGCCTCGTGAAATGGAATTTTATCATCTTTTCCAAGGTACATATATCCCATTCGGATATCACTGGCATCCAGCAAAATCCGGCTGGCAGTAAATTTCGCTGACTCAGTATCTACAGATGCTCCAAATTCTTTTTCAAAAGAAATAATTTTCAAAGCTGCCATCTCCTTATTTAGATAAAATTAAAAATTATTCCGCCTCATAGCGAAGCATCGTCCACATTCCAATATCCTCAAATCCCAATCTTTTATAAATATTCCCGGCTGCCGGATTGTCATAGAAAAGACAAAGTGATTTTCCTTCTTCTAATAAGGTAAGACATAGTTTTTCCATACATTTCGTTGCAAAACCCTGCCGTTCATATCCCGGCCGTGTGCATACGCCAACGATCATTGCAGAATGAGAATTCTCAGCAGTCGTCGATGCAGATGCAGCCATCGTACCTTTTTCATCACGGATAAAATAGGTACGGCCTGTTCTATTTTTCTCCTCATTCTCTCTTGTTTCTATTGTTATATTACTGGATGAAAATTCAGGTATAGAGGCCAGCATCTTTATATTCTCTTCATAATCAGCCGGCTTCAAATGCTCAACCTGCTTTATTTGTTCTGCATTCACCGTATAGCTTAATTCTTCACAAGCTGCATAATACATTTCTCTATGTACACGGGTAACTTTATCAATATATGGTAATAATGGCTCCACAATATACTTCAGACCACTAAAATTACATCGTTGCTTATAGCTGTTAATAATCTCCGCAAACCCTTTCAGATCATATTCCGTTTCGCTATAAATTATGTAATTCTCACGATAGCGCAGGAGAATAGCGATTAGATTATCCTGTTCCCATTGTCCCCAGACGTCCTGCACATCAGAATCGTAGCCAAACGCTTCAATATCACCGATTATAAACAGGTTTTCTGCAGCTTTCGGCTCAATCAGCTCCATTACTTTTGTATGATCCTCTTTTGTCAGTTTTCGTATCATTTAATTTCCTCCAATTAATATAGGCATTTTTACAAGGACTTATATCAGATCTTTTTTAAACAAAACTCTATCATTATTCAATCCATCATAATTCGCCTTTACAGACACCCCGTCTACTATTTTATCTCCATGTTCAATAACAAATCCCATTCTTTGATGAAAGGCAATTGACGTTTTATTTACTGGTGAAGTGATGCAGCGGATGACACTTCGATTTGCCATTTTAACCTTGGCGAAGAATTTTTCATAAAGGACTTTTCCAATATTTTTCTTCCGGTAATCCGGATGGACACCAACAAAATGAATATAGGCTTCATCTAACTCATCCTGGGACAGGAACCCGATTACAAATCCTATAATTTCACTACCTTCTTCTGCAACAAAGCTTGTATTTTTAAAGTGATTAAAAAATAACTTAGGCAGCATACCTGCCATATCACGGCCGCCCCACCAATCATTTATCCTTGGAGCCAAGACATCATAATCAGAGCTTATTAAACTGCGTATCTCCATTTTATACCACCTTATTAAGTTATATTATCCATTTAAAAAGGAATAAAAATAGCCGAATATTCTTATTGTACATTTCTAATATATCAAAAAATTATATTAATGTCTTTCCCTGTTTAAAATAAACGCCGCTATAAACATATGTAGAATGACATTAAAAAGGAGACTCGGAAAGATCCCTCTCCAAATCCCCTTTTTCTAGTAAAATTTATTTCCACACGTCTTCTGCTATTTGAACAACATGGCGGATTTTTCCCCATTGCTGCGCCTCAGTCAGCAAATTCCCTTCTTCTGTGGAAGCAAACCCGCATTGAGGGCTCAAACAAAGCTGATTCAACGGTACATATTCCGCAGCTTCTGCTATTCTTGCTTTAACAGCCTCTGGATCTTCCAGTTCACTGAATTTAGAAGTGATAAGCCCAAGCACAATATACAAATCATCGCGGTTCACATGACGCAGCGGTTCAAATCCGCCCGAACGATCATCATCAAATTCCAGGAAAAGTCCATCAACCTGCAGACCTCCAAAAATGGTTTCTGACATGGCTTCGTAACCGCCGCTTGACATATAGGTAGACTGAAAATTTCCCCGGCAAATATGCATCGTCACCAGCATATCATCCGGTCTGTTTGCAATCGATTCATTAATTGCTCTTGCACATAATTCCGCTGTTTTCTCGGGATCTCTTCCTTTTTCAATCAAAGAGTTTCTCCCCTTTTCTGAGAAAAAGGTTGCCCAGGAAGTATCATCCAGCTGTAAGTAGCGGCAGCCTTCATCATATAATGCCTGAATGGCTCCTTGATAAGCAGTAACCAGGTCATCGATAATTGCTTCATCACTTTCATAAATACCCTTTTCAAAATCCGCCCGGAAAAAGAGCATATTCGGACTTGGAATCGCAAATTTGGCAACAGCATCTCCGGCAATACCATGAAGAAATTTATAATGCTCAAGCATATAATGGTCACTGAAACCAATTTTACCTGTTACTTTAATACCCCGCTTTTTGGTTTCTACTCCCGTAAACTGTAAACCTTGTTCAGCGGTGTAACCTTCTACACCATCTAAGCCTTCCAGAAAATCAAAATGCCACCAGGCACGGCGAAACTCGCCATCTGTCACTGATTGAAGACCGGCTTCCTTCTGCTGCTCTACCAGTTTGATAATTTCCTCATCTTCAATCTGCCGCAATTGTTCAGGACTGATTTCTCCTTTTGCTTTTTGCGCGCGAGCTTCCTTTAAACGCTGGGGACGGAGAAAGCTCCCTACATGATCTGCTCTGAACGGAGCTCGTGTATTTTTTGTTTCTGTTGATATTGTCATCGAATACCCCTTCCTCTCTACCTGCTATCTTCATTCTATAATCCAATTAAAAAACCCCTTCTGAAAATAGAAGAGGTTTGGTATAGTAAAATCTCTTCTTATCTTCAAGCAAAAATGCTTCTGGAATTAGCACAGTACAAATTAGTGTCTGCTGCTAAGGCTTCAACGGGCCAGTCCCTACACCTTTCTGGATAAGAATATATGGAATTATACGAATAATTACAGATTACTTTACATGGAAGCGTTGGATTCGTCAAGGGTAATCCCAAAATATAGGGATCCTGCTGCAATTGATTTAAAATCAAGATAGTGTCAGCTTTTTTTATCAGAAAAAATTTTATAATCTTCGCTGATAACAAAAGCAGACAAATACAAGCAGAAGAATAAAATGGCTGTTCCTTCCCATGATATATTAATTCTCGTAAATAGAGGCTCAATAAAGCTTTTATAAAAAATAACACTACATAGCAGCTGCACCATATAACTCAGAAACATTACCTTCTTCGTTTCTTTCATCTTTGCCAATTTAAGAATAAACTGATATAACAGATTAAAAATTATTCCTACAAGATAAGAAAGAAAAAGCAAGCCGCCAAAATAAAGAATATTAATGAAAATATTATCAAAGAATCGTATTTCAATAAGATTCCAGCCTGCTAAGATATTTGATAAGCCATATATTATCATAATGGGGATGGCCACAATAACTGCTGCACTAACAATTACGAGGCCGGCAAGAAGCAGATTAGCAATAAGGTTGGAATAGTCTATTTTTTTCTTGTTCAAAATTTATAGGACCGCCTTCCTTTGTATAAACCTTTACTATATATAAGTTTCTAAAAAAATATTTTAATCGTTCCAAATGAGGCTACTTACAATTGTATCATAAATGAAGTACAATACAGTTGTTCGTTACTCTACTACAGGATTATTATGCAGGAATACTCTTTAATTGTTCTACAACAAAAAACCACAGCACTATCTAATATTAGATACACTAATGGTTTGAAATAATCTATGATTTATTTATTATTCTATCAAACAATAAATTTACTTTATTTGGAAAATATGTTCACTTAGCTTTCTTCAAAATATTCACGTCTGCCCTGGTAGATAATAATTCTGTTGATAAAACATCTAATTTAGAATCTACTTTGTCTACCTTTTCTTCTAATGAAGTAACCCTTGAATCCAGTCTGTCTACTTTTTCTTCTAATGAAATAACCCTTGAATCCAGTTTATCTACTTTTTCTTCCAGTGAAGTGACCCTTAGATCCAGTTTGTCAACCTTTTCTTCCAGCGAAATAACTCTTGAATCTAGATTATCTACCTTCCCTTCCAGTGAAGTGACTTTTGAACCCAGATTATCTACTTTTTGTATTAATTCCTTTATAGCTAGCATTAAAGCTTCATTTGTCACTTTTACTTCTTTACTCATGCAAAATCGCTCCTTCACCGCTTAAATACGATATTTTTATTATACAATATGTGCTGTTTTTTTTCATCCCCTCTCCTGGAAATTTTATATTAAAAAGGCTTCTATCAAAAAGGAAAAGAAGACTTTTAATAAATAATTTAAAATGAACATACTTGCTCTGTTGCGACCAAAACCTGCTTTTGAAAATAAAACCTTCAGATCAACCTCAACTTGTATAAAACCCTTTTTTAAACATTTGATACCATTCTTTCAATTCAGCCTGCTCCATAATCTCAAAGTATTTTAGAATTTCTCTCGCAAACTCAACTGCAGCTGTTCCGTTAGCGGTAATAAATCCCTTTGTTGAAACGGCCTGTTTTTCGATGAAATGCTCTTTGCCTTTGTAACCCGGGGCACCTTTTATTAAATGAGCAGCTGAATTTCCGGTATGTTTGATATGGTCTAAATATCCTTTGTCTGCCAGGAATGTGCAAGCATCACATATTGCTGCAACCGGGATTTTCTTTTCTACGCACATATCTACTACTGATTTAACAACTTCATTTTGCGGTTTCGCCCAGGTTGTACCTCCAACCATAATAAGCATATGAAAATTTTCGGGTATTTCATTGATTGTGTAGTCTGGAATAACAGTAAATCCGCCCATTGATTTGACCGGATTCTTGCTAAGGGATAATGTTTTTACAGCATATCCGGTTTTCGGGTTATTTAATTCGGAGCAAATATAAGATCCCTCCCAATCTGCATAATTCTCTGGCAGAAAAATCAAAATTTCTTTTTTCATAGGTTTACACTCCTTTTTGATAAGTTTACTTTATCTTTTTTTATTATGGCTAATTCAACTGTCTTCCATTGTTCATCTATCTCAGTAAAAATATATTTATCATTTCGAATATTCCGCCATTAAATATTATAAAATCCTTAATCTAGAGTAAACATAAATATTTGGGCAACGATAACTTTTCTAAACAGATATTATAGCGTATCGTTTCATTTTGGTTCATCGTAAATCAAAACTTTCAACCTTATATCAAGGTTACCAAACAAACGTTCCTAACACAAGTTATTTTTCTAATAGTTTATTCTATATTAAATACTGTTTTTCCATATCAAAATGTCAAAGTAAGTGAAGATGGAGTTACTACTTTAAAATAACGCTCAGACTAAGGAATACTCCCGCCAGCCTGAGCGGTACTTTTCTACAATCTATGCGCTATTTTATTATTGCTTTATTCCAACAATCTAAATCTCCTAGCTTCCTAACTTACTGCCAGCCAATTCATCAGCCTGAATAGGCTTAAAGTAATGACTCTTTTGTGATAACAATGTTTGATGACTTCCTTGTTCCACCAGCATTCCCTTATCTAACATAAATATTTGATCTACATTTTTAATCGTAGATAGCAGAAGTTTTTAATAATCTGAATTCAGTTGAAATAATTGTATGCATGCCATTTTTCCTTATATCATTTATTTTTAAGGTTAAGATAAGGCTTCATATAATTCTTTGCTTCAAACGTTAAAGTGTCCGGTAAATCATCTGTATGGAAATATCTAAAATCAATAGATTCATTTTTATCTATATTCATTTCCCCCTGTATATCATTGGTCAAATAAACAGCAGTCACGGAATATAGCTCATCACCGTTGGAAACTTTAAAATAATAGTCCGGTCCGGAAAATACATCAAGCAGCTTCAGACTCCCTACCGTAAGACCCGTTTCCTCTTTCACTTCTCTTCTTGCTGTATCCTCCAGACTTTCTCCCAGTTCCATTAATCCTCCTGGCACTCCCCAACCTCCATCATGTCTATGCTGAAGTAGAATTTGATTATCATTATTAAGCATAATTACAACAGAACCAGGTAAAATTAATGGTCTGGTGCCGACTAATTTTCTTAATTCTTTTACATAATCCATTAAATCCCCTTCTTTTATCAGATTTAAAAATACGATAATTTGCCTGTACTAGACTCATCCACTACTCTAGAATGGAAATTCCAAACATTACTTGTCATTAATATAACCAATTCATCCTTCTTTTAAGAAACTTTTTAAAACTTAAATCTTCCATACTGTTTCTCCTAATTAACAATGAATTTTCTTTCAGTCTTTGCTCCTTTACATTACTACACTATATAATGACTATTACTTTAAAGTTTTTTCTTTAAGAGGATGTTCAAAAAGTCCAATAAAGATGACACGGCGATAAGAGGATCTTCTACTAAGAACGCCCACGTCGTGTGGGCAACGTAGAAGCCACCGCATCCTGCGGAAGTGCGTTGACGAGCTTTTTCCGATGAGACTGGGACTGCGATTACTCGCCCCATCGAAGGGCTTTTGCGATTACTCGTCCCACCGAAAACATTTGTGGACAACACAGAAGTCATCACAACACGCGCAAGTCCGTTCAGAAAAAGCTCGTCGCCTTGAACTTCTTGGTCCTGTTTACAGGACTTTTTGATCACGTACTTTAATAGATTCGGCAATAACCTCACATTTTTTTATTGCCCATATGTAATGTTTATAAGTGTTCGCAGCAAAATAACTATATAAATTACTTGTTTTTGTCCACTTATAATATTTCTTCGTCATAATTTCTTCATTCGTATGTGATTGAACAAGATTCATTACTCTTTCATGACTCAGCTTCAATTTTTTCATGGCTTGATTTATCGTTACATCCTGGTGATTCTCCCAAATCTGCATATTAAGGAGTTTGATAGTTCTCCACATATAACCCGGCGCCGGCATAAAAGGCATATCTCCATTCATCCCTTCTCTGTACCATCTCTCAAGCATTGCGTGCCACTCATAAAGATGCATTAATACATCACGAAAATTTTTATCCCTCTCTCCAGTTTCAACGGTAATCGTTCTCTTTCTGGCAGGGATGGATTCAATCAACTCAAACAATGCATTAAAATTCTTTTCGCTTTCTGTTAATAAAATTTCTTTCCCGCTTTTCTCAGCTATGATAATTACCCCCTTTTTTACTATATTTTAACATAAAAATCTTTATGATTGTACTAATTTCCAGAAAAATAATCTGCTAATTATTGAGTAAAACATTACTCAATCTTAAATTCATAGCCTGTATAATTAAATACATTTCTAAATCCGATATTCTCAGCAACTGCAATTGAGGGCTTGTTAGAATCCATACAATCCCAATATGGAATAAGATTATTTTTCAAGCACTCCCTCACATAAACTAGAGCTGCTTTTTGCGCCAACTTTTTACCCTGGTGTTCTTCTATGGTTTCGATTGCAATAGCGTGCATATTATCAACTGCAAAATTTGAAAAGCAGATGCTTACAATTTTATTTTTATATATCACACAATAACCTATGCCTTTTTCTAAAAAGCTGTTGATGGAAGACCAGGATTCTAATATCCTTGAATGTAAAAAATCGATATTTTCAACTGATTGATCTCTATTTTGAAAAAGATTCTCAGAAATTTTGACTACACTATAACCTGCTTTAATAACTGGTTCAAAGCTGTTTCCTTTATAATCCTCTTTTTGCAAAATATAAACTCTCTGATCCCAGCTTCCTAAATGACGATTTTCAAACACCCTTTTTATCGTCTTATCCCATTTGTTATGATCACCAATCCCTTCAAACCAAGTTAGCTCAATCTTTCTCGCTTCCGGTATGATTATCGTATCAATAAAATAATTTAATTCACTATTAAATGCTTCATTACTCTCGTTACCAATAAAGAAAAAACCATCGTTATTACCTAACCAGATAAGCCCTGAAGCAGGAGTCTCTACATTATCAACAAAAACACGGCCAGGGTTTACTCCTTCCACGACTGCCTTCGCTTCTAATTGACCTTGCTCATGTAATAACTCTTTACATTTGTAGAATTCTGAACTTTGTAATTCTGTTATCATTATTAATTCCTCTTTTCCTCTCTTACTTAAATTTATCAAATGATCTTAATATCTTATTAACAGGCTCAAATCATTTGCTTAATTACTATCCCTGAATGTAAAAAAGCCAAAAACTGAATCAGCCAAATTGTCCAGGTCCTAAAATATATCCTAACTTAAAAAATAAGATGATATATGGTTGTAACCACGAAATAAGTGAGAAAACCTGCCAGGCCAACTAATATAGCTTTCTTTTTTGTCATACTTATAAACCTCCTTCCTTTTATTTGCACATGTACTAATACAAAACACAGATAAACTATTTACCAGCTGATTTATTCAATAAATTCCTTAACTTTAATTCTGTATCTGTATCCATTACCGGAGTATATACACTGCACCGTAAATCCGAAGTACCCTGAACTTGCAGAGAGGTCAAATTAAATAACATTTTCCCGGCCTTCGCATGACGGAATTCAATCAAAACATCTGGTGCTGAGCTGACCTCTTCCTCATCCCACAGCTTCTTAAATTCCGGAAATTGCTGTTCCATTTTCTCGATAAATTGTTTATACCATTCATCAGCCACATATTGCCCATAGTAGGATCTAAAGATGGAGAGATACCCTTTTACAAAATGCTCCCAGTTTACTGCGAGACTTTTAAATTCTTTTCTCGAAAATAATAAAAAGATAATATTCCGGTCTTCTTCAGGTATTTTCTCAAAATCGATAAAAACCATTGCTGCTGCTTTATTCCAGCCGACAATGCGGCAGTATTTATCCGAAATAATAGTGGGGCAATGCCGCAGTTCCTGGAGAATTCTATTCAAGGAAGGGGTCATCAAGGATTTCTCTGCTTCATTTATAGTAGATGAATTTTCCACTGCTCTTTCACCGGATGCAAGAGCATACAAATATTGTTTTTCATCTTTATTTAATCTTAAAGCATTCGAAACAGCATCTAATACAGAACCAGATACCTTAATATCTCTTCCCTGTTCAAGCCATGTATACCATGTTGTACTTACTCCGGCTATTTGAGCTACCTCCTCCCTCCGCAGTCCGGGAGTTCTTCTTCTGGTTCCTGCCGGCAGGCCAACCATCTGCGGATGAAGCTTAGCTCTTTTACTCTTTAAGAAATTGGATAGCTCTAAAAGCCTTGTTTCTTTTTCCATTCGTTCTGCCTCCTCTTACATAGTATTAATTATACTATGATAAATGCCAACTTGTAATGGGATAAAGTTTCCGTAAAATAAAATGTAGATACAGTAAGGAGGAATTCTTTTGAACAGAGTAGTCATTACCGGCGCAGGTATTATTTCACCTTTAGGTAATAACGTTCATACATTTTGGAATCATTTAAAGCAGGGAAAATCAGGGATTTCTATATTAGATGTCGATGAAGATTATGGAAAAACTGCTGCTGGTGTTGTACATGATTTTGATCCTGTAGAGATATTTGGTAAAAAACAGGCCAGAAAAATGGATCGCTTCACGCAATTTGCTCTGGCAGCGACAGAACAGGCATTGGAAAGCTCGGAGCTGGATTTGGATAAAACAAATAAAGAACGGCTGGGTGTTTTTGTAGGCTCTGGCATTGGCGGTATAAATACGCTGATTGAAAATGTGAATATCCTGAATAAAAAAGGATCAAGCCGGGTCAGTCCAAGCTTAGTTCCAACCATGATACCCAATGCCGCTGCAGCACAAATCAGTATTCGGCTGGGCGCACTAGGCCCATCAATTTCACCGGTCACTGCATGCTCAATTGGAAACACATCTATCGGGGAAGCTTTCAACACGATAAAACACGGAGATGCAGATATTATTTTTGCCGGCGGAACAGAAGCTGCCATTAATAGTTTATCTTTATCAAGCTTTAGAAATGCCCAGGCTTTAACTAAAAATCTGGACCCTACCTCTGCTAGCCGCCCGTTTGATGAGGAAAGAGATGGTTTTGTGATCAGTGAAGGCGCCGGGATATTGGTTCTTGAGTCATTAGAAAGTGCTGTAAAGAGAGCAGCACCTGTTCTTTGTGAGGTTATAGGCTATCGCTCCAGTTCCGATGCGTATCACATGGTATCTCCAAATCCAGAAGGAATCGGTGCTTACCTATCGATGAAGAAAGCTTTGGAAAGCGGGAATGTGACACCAGACAAAATAGATTTGATTAGTGCACATGCAACCAGTACAAAAATTGGAGATATCTCTGAAACGCTTGCCATCAAAAAAGCATTTGGTGAAAAAGCTTACGGCGTACCAATTACAGCTAATAAATCCATGCTGGGTCATATGCTCGGTGCTTCAGGGAGTGTAGAGGCAATCGCTTTAATCGAAAGTATAAAGCATGGCATTATCCCTCCGACAATTAACTTGAATAATCCTGATCCGGATTGTGATCTGGATTATGTTTCAGAGGGAATGAGAAGACAGCAAATAAATATCGGTTTGTCTAATTCATTTGGATTTGGCGGGCATAATGCCACGATTTTACTAAAGAAATATTTATGATTTGTAAAAGGCTGACAGAGAAGGATGTCACGTTGTGGAATCTTCTCTGTCAGCCTTTTTATATCCCTATCAAATTGAGCTTATTATTTTATCTGTAATCTTTTATTCCATTTTCAAATGCCTGTTGGTCATTATTTTCAATTCCATGCAATGCTTCTTGTAATGCAAACGTACTTTTATAAAATTTTACCCGTTCAGAAATCTCGTTTCCATTAGGATACCGGCCGATACACATATCAAAAAATTCCTCTCCATAACTGGACAATATTCCGGCAAAATCATATGCTGGATCTCCTATACCTGAACCTCCAAAATCTATTATCCCTGAAATACTTCCAGATTTGGGCTTCCATAAAATATTAGATGCTCCGAAATCTCCATGTATCAGTACTGTTTTTAAATTTAAAGCCGCTTTTCCGTTCAAGAAGGATTCAAAGGCTTGGATTATTTCCTCCTGCGCTTCTCCTCTAATAAAAGGAAACAGCTTATTTTGTATTCTATTAAATAGATCGGACATTTCCGCAGCAGGATTATTATCATTTAAGTTTAGATCATTCTTTGCTTTTTCTTTAGAAATAGAGTGAAGCTCCATCAGAAAAGTCACCAGCTGTGATGCCAGCCCCTTCAATAATTCTTCATTCTTTATATTTTGTAAGCTGTCTTTCCATAATGGAACCCCTGCAATTAATTTATACCCTGCGAATACTTCTCCAGGCTTTGAAGTTTCAAAAGACTGATATGTCGGATGCGGGATTGGCATTGTGATTATTTCATTTATGTACTCCAATAGTTCTGTTTCTTTTTTTAATTGAATGATGCCTTGTTTATACTTTGGAAACCTGAATACTAATGAATTATTTACAATTAGTACATCATTATTCTGGCCAATTTCATTAGGATAATAATTTTCTATGGTAAGATCGGGATATATCTGTTTAATGCTTTCTATATATTTAAAAGACATTTTCACCCTTCTTCCTATGTTTTTGTATTAAAAATATTTATAACCTATTCCCACTTTACTTCAACATCCCTTTTTAATCCATAACTTATGAAGCACCGGCCAGCCATATCCACTGATTTGAATGCCTTGTAAATTGGATTGGAAGGTATTCTGCTCCGAAGCATGGACAGTGAATATAATAGTACCACTTTCTTTCAACTTTTCCTCCACTGCTTGAAATTCCTGAAGAAAGCTTTCATAATCCGGCTGTTTAATGATAGATTTGAATCCATTGTCTAATTCGCTCAATTGAGATGGATTAAGAAATATTCGAATTCCATACTCATTCCGAAGTAATATGAGAATTGCCAGCTCCATATTATCTTCAAAACTTTCTCCTGTATACACAGCATCAAAGGCTAACATGAAGTCTTCATTATAGATATCAGACAGCTCAATCGGATGAACCTTGACCTTCATACCAATCTCATTGAGTTTTTGCTCCATCCAACGGGCATCCTCTAAAAAATCATCAAAACGTAATACAGCTAAATGAATGGTTTCTCCTTTGTACCCAGATCGATTAAGCAGCTGTTTTGCTTTCTGAGTTGAATGCCTGATATTACTGTAGTCACTCCTGTCCGGAATAAAACCTGTGGAAGGGGCAACTCTTGGTCCACCCAGTTCCTGTACCATTTGCCGCGAATCTATCATTTCACTTACAGCCTGCCTAAAAAAACTGTTTTGGTGAATACCTGTCTTTTTCATATTAAAGATAATGTAATTACTGCCATTATCATCGATGGTATATGTGGAGCGATTCTTTTTTTCTTTCTCCAAATTTTCATGTGTGAAAAAGTTCAGAGGATCAAGCTTACTTTCAGGCAGCTTCCACATATGAACCTTATCCAGAAAAGGTCTTCCTCGAAAATGATAATCAAAAGCTTTCAAAATCATTTTTTCATCATTGACATCTTCTATTTTGAAAGGCCCTGTTCCTTTCAGTGAAGAGCCTTTGATATCTGATTCTTCAGGAACAATAGATGTAAAAACGGCACTTAAAAAATAAGGGAATACTCTATTTCCATTCTTTAAATGAAAGGATATGGTGTATTTGTCCCGAACTATAATTTCCTGTACCCCTTCAAATAACCATTTGTTTGGAATTTTTATTTCTTCGTTTATAATTGTTTGAAATGTCCATTGCACGTCTTTACTGGTTAGACTACTCCCATCATGGAACCGAACCCCTTTGCGAATATAAAAGGTCCAGAAGGTGTAGTCTTCATTCACTTCCCACCCATGTGCAAGATGGGGTTCAACCGTTTTACTGTCAACATTATACCGAACTAATGTGTCAAAAATTTCATTTAAAATATGAGCCTCCACAGCGATTGTTACAAAGAAAGGGTTCATATTGTACAGTTTATGCTGCAGCGGAATATGCAAAACGTCATTCATTTCCTCTTGTTGTTCTATATGCTGGATGCCAAATGCCCTTTGGATAGTATTTAGGAGCAGCTCTTTTAGCCGAGCAGAAAAATGACCTTCTGTTGCAAAGCTTACTGCTTCTTTCACTTTCTCCCTTTGAACCAAATTTTCCACATGAAGAAATGCCGCTTCATCCAGAGATTTTAGAAATGTCAGCTTAGATTTTTTACCCCTTCCGCGTTGTCCCTGCCAGCCAATATACCCTTCCTGTACCCATTTTTGTAATATATAGTGCGCATTTCTGGAAGAGCAGAATAAAATATCTGCGATTTCTTGTTTAGATATGCGAATTTCGTATGCCTGCTGGTATTCTGGCAGGCATTTTAAATCAATATAGTACTCTAAAACATCCATTAAGATATACTCCTTCTAAAATAGGAAATATAAAAATACACCTTGCTCTTTTTCCTTCCTATTTTCCAATATACAATAAAAAAAGTGGAAGGAGAAGACGAATAATGAATTTATCAGAATTTAAACAGTTTCATTTAAATATTAAAATCCGTATGATTGTTTCATTTATTTCGGATATTGCAGAGATGAGTATATTCCCTTTTATGGCCATTTACTTTTCCAGTAATCTAGGAATAGCTTGGGCAGGAGCAATTTTAACATTGACAACCGTTGTAGCTGTTACTTTTGGTATGTATGGAGGTTTTTTTGCAGATCAATTTGGAAGAAAAAAAGTTATAGTATCGGGAAGCATCATCCAAACAGCCTCATTTATCATTATTGCGCTTGCTAATTCACCATGGTTTGAATCCGTCTGGCTGACTTTTGTTATGTTTTTCTTATTAAGTATTACTAGCAGATTTATCGATCCTGCTTCAGAAGCTCTTCTGATAGATGCCAGTTCAGAAAATGAACAGCCATTGATGTATCGTTTTATTTACTGGTCTACAAATCTGGCATTCTCTATTGGCATTATTGTTGGGGCCTTATTCTTTCAAGAGCATAAATTTGAGTTATTTTTAGGATTTTCCATTCTCTCCATCTTTACATTTCTGTTGACACTAGGATGGATTCAGGATGATTATGTACCTCAAAAAGATAAAAAAAATAATGTATTTTCAGGATTATTTTTCAGCTACGTAGAAGTATTAAGAGACACTTGTTTTATGATTCTTTGCATCTCAACCTTACTTGTCCTCTCTTTAGAATCGCAGCTTTACGGCTTTATTGCAGTCCGCCTAAATGAGGATATTCATACTTCGGTGTTCGGCATCATCATTGATGGTCCAAGGATGTTAAGTATTCTCATTATCACGAACACAATAATTGTGATTTTTGCCTCTGGTTTCATTGGTAAAACAGCTCAAAAGTTCAATATAAAGACTACTTTGTTTGCGGGCTTGTTTTTGTATGTAGCAGGTTACAGCTTCTTAGCATGGAGTGAGCTGATCATTGTGTTGGCTATCGCAATTGCTATTGCAACGGTTGGAGAAGTTCTCTTTCAGCCTATACGGTCAACCTATGTAGCACAGCTGGCAAACAAGAATTCAAGAGGTTCTTATATAGCAGTGAGCGGATTATCCATGGATGCAGGACAAATCTTAGGCAGCTTAGGACTAATGGTTAGTGCTCTATTATCCAATACAACGATGGCAGGACTGTTCTTATTAATAGGCGGACTTGGAATATTGGGTTTCTTTTGGTCTGTTCAGGACAGTAGATTAAAAGCAAGATAAAAGGTTACAAATATTAAAACTTATTTGTAAATTTATTTAAACTGTGTTAATTTTTAACAAAAGGTGAAAGGGAGCGCAGTTTATGGGGCTTTACTATTGTATTTTATTAAAATTTATTTTGACAGCTATTGGTATTGTTCTCATCTCAGCGCTCCCCGCTTTGTTTGATGGCATGAAATTAGATATTTCTTCTTATATCTAATTTCATGCCACAATCCGGTTCAGTCGTTAAACAAAAATAGAATAATATTTCTATGCTTTTTTACATTCTATCCTTCATGTATCCAAACCGCTCCATCATCATTCTGCTAGAGTTATTGATACTGAATTTAGTTTCACTCTAAAGTATATAATCCCCTTCTCAAGAAATTTAGCAGCTCTGCATTACTGTAAAAGAGATTGAAGATGATAATTTAAAGTCTTAATCATTTCTTCATGTGTAAACTGCTCCGGATTTAATAAGTGATGCATCGCCATCCCATCGACGATTGCATGGAGCCTGTTCACCTCCAATTCAAGGTCAAGTCCCTCCTTGGCAATTTCAAATAATTGTAATACCTGAACGACATTTTTTAATCCTTGATGCATATCTTGATATACTTTATTGCTCAATTCCTGAAGTGTTTTATCGATCAGAACCTTTGCTGAAAAAGCCAGCCATACCTCCATTTCTATTTTTCGTTCTTCATCGATAGGCAGTACTTCATATATTCCCTCTGCCACAAATTCCAATGGATTTTGTTCTTTTGAAAACTTCCTTTCTTTAGCTCTTTGAATTACCCGTTCTGACACAAGTTCCATGGAAAAATGCAGCAATTCCGACTGTGATGCAAAATAATGTCTTACAGCACCAACCGAGAGATCTGAAGCCTGTGCAATTTTTCTCACTGTTGCCTGCTCGAGCCCCTCTTCCACAATGACTTTCCATGTTGTTTCTGCGATTTGAATTTTACGTTTTTGATGATCAACTTTTTTCGGCATATTTTTATTTTAGCACACTTGTATTAAATAAACAATTATGCTACCATTTATTTTAATACATTTGTACTAAAATAAACATAAAGGATGTGCTCCATTTGATTGGTTTATTGATTATAGCTTGTGAAATTGGATTTTGGGTCTTTGTTTTAGCTGGATTAGTATCCAGGTATATATTGAAAAAGAAAAAATTGGGTACATTTTTGCTAATCTGTACACCTTTTGTGGATCTCATCTTGCTTATTGTAACTATATTCGATTTAAAAAATGGCGCTGTTGCTACCGCGATGCATGGAATAGCTGCGGTTTATATTGGGGTAAGTATAGGCTTTGGCCATCGAATGATTCAATGGGCAGACAGCCATTTTAATTATCGGTTTGGAGATGGGAATAAACCTGTGAAAATTAAATATGGAAAAGAGCACGCCAGAAAAGAACGTAAAGCATGGTATCGTCATTTGCTTTCCCTGATAATTGGTGGTGGAATCCTAATAATTATCATTTTCTATATTAACAATTCCTATCAAACGGAAGTGTTATTGCAGATAATGCTGCTCTGGTCTCTGATTGTGGTCATCGATTTTTTCATAAGCTTCAGTTATACGCTTTTTCCAAAGAAGCAAAAGACGTGATAATACATTTTTGGAAGAGAAACAGGACATTATATGCGTGAAGTTTAATTAAACAAAAGGTAACCACTTCCTTTAAAATACAAGCAGGTGGTTGCCGTTTTGTTTATGTTCATTTATTTACCAGAAACTCGTTCCCGGCAATTCCTGGTGTAGTCATCTCATTTGGATCCAGAATAGTATCCAATTCCTTCTCCGATAAAAGGTCATGTGCTTTGCAGATTTCTTTGATAGTCAGCCCTGTTTCAATTGCCTGCTTGACTACCTTGGCAGCTGTTTCATATCCTAAATGTGGATTCAATGCGGTGATAATGCCATAGCTTTCTTCCACATACTCACGACACTTCTCCACATTGGCTTCTATACCGCTTACTGCATAGCGCGTAAATACATCTAAGCCATTATCCATTATTTTAAGGGACTGCAGCAAATTAAAAATGATAACAGGCCCCATCACATTTAACTCAAATTGCCCGGCTTCAGATGCCATACAAATCGATTGATCATTGCCCGCAACTTGAAAAGCAACCTGATTTACCACTTCGATCATGACCGGATTTACTTTCCCAGGCATAATGGAAGAACCCGGCTGCTTTGCGGGAAGAATAATTTCCTGAAGGCCTGTCATTGGTCCGGATACCATCAGGCGCAGATCATTACAAATTTTGGACATATTCATTGCCAGCACTTTCAATGCTGCTGATAGTGCTGTATAAGCATCCGTATTCTGTGTACCATCAACTAAATTTTTCGCTGAATGAAGTTTTACACCAAGCTGGGCGGATAACTGCGTTACTGCCTTTTCTATATATTCAGGTTTTGCGTTAAGCCCTGTCCCGACAGCTGTTGCACCAATATTGACCGTGAGCATTGCCTCCGCCGCTTGCTTAATTCTTTTAATATCGCGGCCAACCACTTCCGAATATGCACTGAATTCCTGGCCTAACAGAATCGGCACAGCATCCTGCAAATGGGTCCTTCCCATTTTTAGCACATCCTGAAATTCCGCTTCTTTCTTCAGCAGTTCTTCTTCCAATCTCTTCAAAGTCGTGATTAATTCCTGAGCCATACGATAGGACGCAATTTTTAAAGCCGTTGGTATTGTATCATTTGTGGACTGGGACATGTTGACATGCGTATTAGGCGAACAGAAATTGTACTCGCCTCTTTCTTTTCCCAATATTTCCAAAGCACGATTGGCCAAAACCTCATTCATGTTCATATTAATGGAGGTGCCTGCTCCGCCCTGGATGGAATCTACAACAAACTGATCCAATAGTTTTCCTTCAATCACTTCCTCGGCAGCGCTTACAATAGCCTCCCCAATAGTTTCCGGAAGCATTCCAGTATGCATATTGGCCATTGCTGCTGCTTTTTTCGCCTCAGCAAGAGCGAGAATTAACTCTTTATGAACGGGGATTTCCGTGATAGGAAAGTTTTCAAGAGCACGTACTGTTTGAACGCCGTAATAGACGTCCTGAGAAATCGTTTTTTGACCCAAAGAGTCTTTTTCAGTTCTAAAGCTAGTTTTCTTCATTATATACACTTCCTGTACTAATACTAATCTATCACGTTCATTATACTATCAAAAGCAAATTATTCCTACCCATCCTTTATGTTCATATTCGTTCCATATGGTCTGCTTAATTTCCGTAAGTTTTTAGAATACAATAGAATATTAATTCATACGTAAAATGATGGGGCTACGATTACTCACCCCATCATAAAAATTTGTTGATGTCCCCAGGATATGCACCTAAAGGAATGAACAAAAACCGGTCTTCTTAAAGTCCCCTGAACTAATTTGGCCATGATTAGCTGCCTGCTCCACTTAGAATTTTTGTTTTTTCTTTATTCTTAAAACGGAGTCTTACAGCAAATTACAATGTGGTAAAAATACAATCACTCATTTTTTGTTTGATCATCTGAATAATTAGCTTCATTATCCTTGTTTATCTTTTTGGCTTCAATTAATTTTATTTGATACCTGTCCACTTTTTTCACTGTAAAATGGTAGTTGTCATATTCAATCGATAAACCAGGTTTTGCTTCACCCAACTGATTAAAAATCCACCCGCCAATAGTATCGAGTTCATCATCATCAATCTCAGTACCCAATAATTCATTAGTATCTGAAATGAGCAACCTGCCATTCAGTAAATAAGTATCCTCGCCTGTTCGTTGCATCATTGGTATTTCATCTATATCAAGCTCATCCTGTATCTCACCAAAAATTTCCTCGATAATGTCTTCAACTGTAACAAGACCGGCTGTTCCACCGTATTCATCGACAACAATGGCCATATAACTGTGTTCCTTTTGCATTTTAGTCAGTACTTCATGGACGGGTGTATTTTCAGCAACATGAACAATTGGTTTAATATACCCTTTGAAATCCTCTTTTGGTGTTTCATTAAGAAAATCGTTAAAAAATTCTTTCGTGTTAATAACACCGATAATTTGGTCTTTATCCTCTTCCGCTACAGGATATCTTGTATATTTTTCTTTTTTCAGGACATCCAGGTTTTCTTCGTACGTATTATCATTATAAATACAGGCAATTTCTGTTCTTGGAACCATGACTTCCTTTGCCACCCGTTCGTCAAAATCAAAAACATTTTTTAAGTAACCCATTTCCGAAGCATTAATTTCCCCGCTTTGGTAGCTGGATGATAAGATCGTACGTACTTCTTCTTCTGAGTAAACCTCTCCATTTTCCGTTGCAGGCGGTAACCCGAACAGACCAACTAAAAAACGGGAGGCTCCATTTAATGCCCAGATAAATGGATACATAATTTTATTAAAAATAATTAATAATGGAGAAACCAATAAACTGACTGCCTCTGTTTTTTGGATTGAGAATGATTTTGGTGCCAGCTCACCAATGACAACGTGCATGAACGTAATAATACCAAATCCAATAATTACCGACACTGTAGATACAATCGCTTCTGAAAGTCCCAGTAAAGCAAATAGTGGTTGAATCAGATGAGCGACTGCGGGCTCCCCTAACCAGCCAATACCAAGCGAGGTAACTGTTATCCCTAATTGGCAGGCAGCTAAGTACCCGTCTAAATTACCTGTAACCTTTTCAACAGCTTTTGCCCCGGGTTTGCCCTGTGCTACCAGCTCGTCAACTCTTGATTTTCTCACTCTGACAATCGCGAACTCTGTTGCAACAAAAAACGATGATATTAGAATTAAAATAACTACCATTATAAGACTGAATATATCCAAAATGCTCCTTACACATAAATATGTAAGGATTTCACCTCCAAATGAAATAAATTTAATTGATAAAATCATGAAAACATGTACAATTTTATTTATTATTAAGCTCAATGATATTAGATAAATGATTTTGAAATGCATCTATAAATTTTCTTGTTTATCATAATAATATTGATAATTGGAAGAGGCACGTTTTATTTTTAACAGCTCTCCAAATTCATTGTCTATACTTAATTATATAATAAATGTAAAAAAGCTTACAGTATGACGCAATTGTTTAAAAGCATTTCCAACATTGTACAATAAATACACTAACAAACTTTTTATTAATTACGCCCCCTATATAAACGTATTTTTCCTTATTCATCATTCTATTAAATAATCTATTTCCGCAAAACAGGAAATCAATATTTATCCCATTAAAATATTGTTCCAAATACCCTCCATTCTCTTAAAAGATAGGTACTATTATGGTTTCATTAATATTTTAATACAAACCAGGAACGGAGATACTACGATTCTAAATAGGAATTTCTACAATTTAAAAAGGACTTCTTCATGCAAATGTAGAAGTTAAATAATGCCAAAGAAACGTTAAAGAATGGAGAAATTGAATGAGTATAAGGTTTAAAAGTTTTTTTAAAGAAGAATTAACAATCAATGAAATACAAACAGCTATGAATAATGGTGAAATAACTTCAAAAGAATTGGTGATGTATTACCTGAATAGGATGGCTAAGTATGATCAGGCTGGTCCAAGAATTAATTCAATGCTTGAAATAAATCCTTCAGCAATATTTATTGCTGAAGGGCTAGATAATGAAAGAGAAACAGAAGGAACCAGAGGTCCCCTTCACGGTATTCCTGTTGTGCTTAAAGATAATATTGAAACAAATGATTTCATGCATACGAGTGCTGGGGCAATTGCATTAGAAAATCATTTAGCTGATAAAGATGCATTTCTAGTGAAAAAGCTTCGAGACGCAGGTACTGTTATACTAGGTAAAACCAATATGACGGAATTAGCTAACGGGATGGCGAGTGGAATGTGGGCTGGCTATAGTTCCAGAGGGGGACAAACGTTAAATCCATATGGTGACCCCAAGCTTTTTGTAGGTGGTTCCAGCTCAGGTTCGGCAGTGGCAGTTGCTGCGAATTTTTCTGTTTTATCTGTTGGAACAGAAACAGATGCATCTATTCTTAGTCCCGCTGTTCAAAACTCCGTTGTCGGTATCAAACCTACTACCGGTTTAATAAGCCGAAGCGGAATGATTCCTTTTACATATTCCCAGGATACTGCAGGTCCATTTGCAAGAACTGTTGAAGATGCTGCTATATTATTAGGCACACTAACCGGTATAGACAAAAATGACGTTGCCACATATAAAAGTGAAGGCAAAACGCAGCAAGATTATACAACCTATTTAGATCCGGCAGGACTAGAAGGTGCCAGAATTGGTATCTTTAATGATGCACATAAAGAATATTATGAATCTGATGAGTATGATGAGCAGTTGTTTAAAAATTCTATTCATGTTTTAGCTAAGCAAGGCGCTACTATTATGGAAGGTATTGAAATTCCTTCTTTTCACAGAGATTGGAAAAAGGAAGTAACTTCGTATGAGTTGAAACATAGTCTGGATAATTACCTTACAAAGTTACCTTCACATATGCCAGTACATTCAATATCTGAATTGATTCATTTTAATAGAAGCATAGAAGAAAAAGCGCTGAAATATGGGCAGGATACTTTGGAACGCATAGAACAGCTTCCTAATACATTAAGTAATCCTGAATACTTAAATGCAAAAATAGAGGACTTATACTATTCTCAAGAACAAGGAATTGATTATGCATTGAAAAAGTATAATCTTGACGCGATTGTCTTCCCTTCCTATATAGGATCAACAATTAGCGCTAGAGCCGGATATCCTTCTATAGCGGTTCCTGCCGGCTATATGGAAAGTGGCAGACCCTTTGGGATAACTTTTGCCGGGACTTCTTTCAGTGAAGGAGAATTAATTAAGCTTGCTTTTGCTTTTGAACAAGCAGCCAATATTCGCAGAAGTCCGAAGTTTAATATAGAAGGCTAAATTATGTTTGATTTTCATAAAAAACTTTGACACAATTGCGTTGCCAAACTGGAATTGCGATGATTCAGCTATAGAATAATTCTTGTTAAAAAGAGAGGAGAATTTGTTGGTAAACTTATTAGAAAATATATACCAATTATCTGGAACAGCTTTATTGATATGTGCCGTTTATTATTATTTTCATTTAAAAAAATCAAAAAGAAAAGAAACTTAACGCCTGTTGAACTGATATTTTATATCATAACTCAAATAGCAGGTATTCTATGGGTGTTAAGTAATTTGCTTCTGTTTTTAGATAGAAATTATTAAAGGACGGTTATGGATTTATTATGCCGCACCGCCCTTCTATTGAATAAACTACTTATTATATTCGACCAAAAAAATTATAAGTTTTGTTCACTTTCAAACTCGCTAATTTTATTTTGAAGATATCTTAGTCCTTGTTCTTTATTGTATATGCGTTCATTTATATATACTTTCTTACTCTTTAACAAAAAAGTAAGAGTACTTCCTACAATGTAGTAATAATCGGCCCTTCCTTTGTCAGAATAATCGTATGTTCATATTGAGCTACAAAGCTTTCATCTGTAAAAAAAGTCCAGCCATCATCGGATTGTAAAACTTCCTCTTCCAATGTAGAAATAAATGGTTCAAAAGCAATGACCATTCCATCTTTTAAAATTTCGTCATCCCAACGGGAATAATAATTGAAAATATGGTCTGGTGCTTCATGGATAGATCGTCCAACACCATGTCCAGTAAGATTTTTGATAACCGTTAAATCATGCTGTTTTGCTACATTGTGTACAGCTTTCCCAAGTGCACTTTTTTTCGAGCCTGGTTTTGCTTTCTCAAGACCAGCGTTAAATGCTTCTTTTACCACATCACATATTTTCTGTAACATTTTATCTCCCTTGCCGACTACAATAGAAATTCCAGTATCTGCGAAGTAACCATTTTTCGAACCCGAAACATCGATATTAACAATGTCTCCTTCTTGAATAACCCGTTTCCCTGGAATCCCGTGCGCTACTTCTTCATTTACGCTGATACATGTATACCCAGGAAAATCGTACTCTCCTTTCGGTGCAGATTGAGCACCAGCTTTTTCAAACATCTCCCCTGCAAATTCATCCAGTTCTTTCGTGGTAATTCCAGGTTTAGCACGCTGGACTAATTCATCCCGGATTGCTCCGCAAATTTTACCAATTTCTTTTAATCCGTTAAAATCCTCTTCTGTCTTTGCAATCATTATATATCCTCGCTTTTAAATTTATTTTATGAGCTATAGTTCTTTTAGATTTTAACATATATGCAATGATTTTTCCTTCAGCTAAAGATTCGTTGAAAGAACAGGTAATTTGAAAGACGGTCTTTTCCATTCTTAAAAATGATTATATGTCTTTTTTTGGCTGTCTTTATTTGTTATAGTATGCTCTATCTATAGATTCTGTACGAATAAAAGCATATACGAAATCACCTTACTTAATGGCATGTATTCATAAACTTGTAGATCTTTTACAAGAGAAATATAATGAATACGTCAAACATTAAAATAAAGATTGTGTATGAAACCTGAAAAATAACGTCAAGGAACAGAAGGAAGAAACACACTTATGAATCGCAAACCAGCAGTAATATATCATTTAACCTTAAAAAGCAGGTGGAAATATGGAGAACATTCAAATTCTGATAGCTGATGATGAAAAAGAAATTAGAGATTTATTAAAAAAATATTTAGAAAGAGAACAATATCAAATAGATTTGGCTAAAGATGGTGAAGAAGCCTTTCAATTATTTGATAGAAAGCAATATCATCTTGTCATTTTAGATTTGATGATGCCCAAGTTGGATGGGATAGAGGTGTGCAGGCGACTCAGAGCAAAAACAAACGTCCCGATCATGATGCTTACTGCGAAGGATCAGGAGATCGATAAACTTTTAGGCTTAGGAATTGGTGCAGACGACTATATTACAAAACCTTTTAGTATCCATGAAGTGGTCGCCAGAGTAAAGGCTCTGTTACGAAGATCCTTTATACGGGAGATGGATAATAGTTTCCTTGAAAAATCATCGATCACCTTTAAAGACCTCACGATTAATCTTAAAAACTATACACTAACCATTGCCGGGAAGGAAATTCCGCTGACTGCAAAAGAATTTGAACTTCTTAAATTTTTGGCCTCCCAGCCTGAACAAGTTTTTACTAAAACACAATTATTTCGTAATGTCTGGGGAAGCGATTATATAGAAGATGATAATACTGTAATGGTACATATCCGAAAGCTCAGAAAGAAAATAGAAATAGACCCCTCTAATCCTAAATTCATTCAAACGGTATGGGGAATCGGCTATAAATTTGTTGGTGAAATGGATGAAGAATGACAAGGTTCTCCTTCTTATTATTTTTCAGTTTGTCATATTGGCAGGAGTATGTATTGTAGATATCAATGCCCATTCAGGAGACGCATTAAAATGGTCTTTATACATTATCTTATTTCTCATATCCACTGCTTTTTTTATTTTGAGATTTCGATTTCTTACACAATTAAAACGGATGAATATAGAAATAAGGCGTGCAGTTGATGGAAACGTAAAAACAAGATTATTAACTAAACACGATAAGGAATTAAATGAATTTGTTTTTTCTATTAACGAGTTAGTGGAACAACTGGAAAAGATCCAAGTTCATTCAATAAAATCAGAAAAAGCAAGAAAAGGAATACTGTCAGGAATTTCACACGATATCCGTACACCCCTTACGTCTATTATCGGTTATGTTGATGCTCTAAAAGATGATATCGCTGCTTCAGAAGTAGAAAAGAAAGCGTATATTGAAATTATATCCAGAAAAGCAAACGGCCTAAAGCAATTATTAGATGAACTCTTTCATTTGGCAAAAATTGATGCGGATGAAATTACATTAAAGGCAGAACAACTCGACTTTGCTGAAATTACAAGAGAATCCTTAATTGAGTTCCTGCCTGATTTAAAAAAAGAAAATATTGAATTAAAAACCGTTATTCCGGAAGAAAAATGTATCATCACAGCAGATCATTTGAGCCTTAAACGAATCGTAGGTAATTTAATCAAGAATGCCTTGTATTATGGCAGAGAAGGAAAAATATTAGGGATAGAACTTACAGAAACTCCTAAAGACTATCAATTACTTGTATGGGATCAGGGACCGGGAATTGCAGATAAAGATGTAATACATGTGTTTGAAAGAATGTACCGTGGAGATCAGTCAAGAAATCAGCTATACGGTAGAAGCGGGCTCGGTCTGTCTATTGCAAAAGCATTAGTAGAAAAACATCATGGCAAGATTTGGGTCGAAAGTATTCCATGGGAAAGAACTGCCTTTGGCTTTTCTATTCCTAAACACCCCCTCCAGCTTGAATTAAGAAACAATTAAGAAACGGTTAAGCCCGGATTAAAATCTGCTCTTTATAATCTAATTATAGACTCAATTGAAAGCAGGTGTTTCAAATAGGTGAAATCATTAAAACTACAAATCTGACGAAAGTTTATGGACAGCAGAAATCGGTGGATCATCTTAATATTACTGTGAATCAGGGAGAAGTTTATGGCTTTCTCGGCCGAAACGGAGCCGGGAAAACTAC
This sequence comes from Oceanobacillus sp. FSL W8-0428, assembly GCF_038004405.1. NCBI lineage: Bacteria > Bacillati > Bacillota > Bacilli > Caryophanales > Bacillaceae > Oceanobacillus > Oceanobacillus sp. FSL W8-0428. Next base: position 3,196,906 of record NZ_JBBORB010000001.1, on the reverse strand, counting down.
TACAATTCGAATGCTATTAGGGCTGATCAAACCTACTTCCGGTCAAATTGAATTATTTGGTGAAAATCTGTTTAAGAATCAAAAAGGAATTTTAAGAAGAATTGGTTCAATAGTGGAAGTTCCGGGGTTTTATGAAAATCTTACGGCAAGGGAAAACCTTTTAATCAATGCTAAAATCATCGGTGTGCATAAGAAAAATGCAATAGAGGAAGCCTTAGAGATTGTTGATTTACATCATGAAACGAAAAAACTTGTCGGCAAATATTCTTTAGGGATGAAGCAGAGATTAGGCATTGCCAGAGCGCTGCTTCATTATCCGGAGCTGTTAATATTAGACGAGCCTACTAATGGTTTAGATCCAATTGGCATCAAGGAAATGCGAAGTCTTATCCAATCATTGGCTAAAGAAAGAAATATAACCATTTTTGTATCAAGCCACATATTATCAGAAATCGAACAGCTGGCAGATCATATGGGAATTATCCATGAAGGAAAGCTCATGGAAGAAATCGCTTTTGAAAATCTCAGGAAACGGAACCGCAAATATTTAGAGTTTCAAGTTTCTAATGATAATAAAGCAGCGATGCTCCTGGAAAGCCACTTCGGTATTTCGGATTATGAAGTCCATGATAAAGGAAATATTCGTGTATATTCCCATTTAGGAAGTCAGGGTAAGCTTAATAAGGTTTTCGTTGAAAATGATATTGAAGTGTTAAAAATAAAAGTAAGCGAGGACAATTTAGAGGACTACTTTACAAAATTGGTCGGGGGTGGAGCAATTGGCTGATTTATTATTCACGGAATTATTAAAACTTAAGCGCTCCAGCATGTTCCTGATAAGTATACTTGGAGCAGCTGTCGCCCCCTTTGTAGTAGTAATAGCTACATTTATTCATGAACCAGCCACTCCTTTTGAGGATCTGTTTTACAATGTTAATCTGTATACCGTTCTCATCATAGGGGTCCCCTTATATGGCGTGGTGACAACGTATCTTTTCAACCGAGAATATGCGGAAAATACATTGAAAAATTTATTAACGATACCTGTGTCACGAATGAGTTTTATTATTAGTAAAATGCTTTTGCTGTTTATGTGGATCATGATGCTATCAATAATAGCCTGGGTACTCACATTAACTTTAGGCTTATTAACACAGTTTGATGGTTTAGACACTTCCTTATTGCTGGATTCATTAAAACAATTTAGTACAGGAGGGTTATTATTATTTGTCCTCTCCACTCCTATTATCCTGGTGACATTAGTGCTGAAAAATTATGTGCCGACCATTATTTTTACGGTTGTAATTACGCTGATTAACGTTATGGCTGGAAATTCAGAACATAGAGGGTTATTTCCATGGGCAGCTGCAGGAGATATTTCTAATCATACACTTCCCTCGACTTATCCGGCTGAATATTCGAATATTATTATTGCAGCTACAGCTATTATTGGATTGATAAGTATGCTTGTTTATTTTAAAAAGACAGATATTCATTAATATGATTATATGAAAACTTTTAATAATTGCTTTAGAAGCTTGATTAAAAAGGATTTTCGTTCATGACACACGAAAATCCTTTTTCTTTACTGCAAATATTTAATTATAATGGTATCGGATTATTGATTTGTTCATCAAAATGCATCTTTAACAGCTGGCCTGCATGGACTAAACCAGAGCCAAACCCGTACATAAGTACTTTATCTCCATTGTTTACTTTTCCTTCCCGGATTCCAAGGTCAAGCGCTAATGGAATGGTTGCTGCTGAAGTGTTTCCAAATTTCACGAGACTATAAAGTGTTTTTTCGATTGGATGTCCAATTTTCTCACAAATAGGTTCAATCAATCTCAAGTTTGCACTATGTGGAATAAACCAATCCACTTCATCCAGGCTCGTTTCTGTTTTCTCTAAAAGCTCTCTGATACTCTTCGGTACATTCCTTACTACCCATTTAAAAACTTCTCTTCCATTTTGGACAAGATATTGTGTATCAACCAGTTCTACTCCATTAACTGTTTTGGATAAGCTTGTTTGATAGACATGCTGTGCTCCACTTCCATCACTTCCCAAGTGGAATCCAACAAAATCTTCTGATTCCTCATCTTTTTCAACCAGTACCGCCCCGGCAGCATCACCAAATAAAATACAGGTACTTCTATCCGTGTAATCTGTTATTTTAGATAGTGCATCTACTCCAATTACAAGTACTTTTTTGTGAAGACCAGAGCGAATTAAACTATGCGCTGTATGCAAGCCATAAACAAAGCCTGCACATGCTGCACTCAGGTCAATTGCACCTGCCTGTGTGATATTCAGCCGATTCTGAATGATGCTGGCAACTGACGGAAAAGGGAAATCCGGTGTACTTGTTGCAACAATAATCATATCAACGTCTTCTACTGTTTTATTATATCTGTGCATTAAATCTTTCACAGCTGAAACACATAAATCACTTGTAAATTCATCGGAACGCGCTATTCTCCGTTCATGAATTCCTGTTCTTTGAACAATCCATTCATTCGTTGTCTCAACCATTTCTTCCAGATCAAAATTGGTTAATTTTTTCTCAGGTACATAACTTCCTATCGCGCTCACTCTTGTTCCTGTCATCAAACCCCTCCAATTTAATTAGAAGTTAGTATTATTACTTGGTACTAATTATAACATAAAAAATATCTGACAGCTTTCTAAAATGAATATTTAACTGGCTAAAAAAATGCTGAATGATAATAAAGGGAAACAAGTATCTTTATATTAAATAAGTATAATAACCTTAAAAAAGCGCCAAGGAACACCTTAACGCTTTTTAAACTCTAATTGAAATATTTGCCGGGATACATGATTTTTTTAGTGTTTTCCTTTATTATACTGTACATGATTTTGCTCTTCTGCTGGTGAATTGCCATTCTTGATAAAAAAGCTAATTATAATCCCAATCAGCGAGAGTACGGTAATGACCATAAAGGCAACATTGATACCATGAATCATCGGATAGGCTATTTCGGGATTAAGCTCCGCAGATACTTCCGTCGTTGTCATTACGGTGATGACAATAGCTGTCCCAATTGATGCCGAGACCTGTCGCATGGTATTGGTCATTGCTGTACCATGTGAAATCAACTCTCTCGGAAGCTGATTTAAGCCTGCCGTTGTTACAGGCATCATAACCATGGAAAGGCCGAACATCCGAACCGCATACAAAATCATAATCATTGTCATCGATGTAGAAGGGCCCAGATTGGAAAGTGCGAAAGTTGAAGCTGTAATAATGGTAAGCCCGATAATCGAAAGCCACCTTGCACCGAAGCGATCAAATATACGCCCCGTAATTGGAGACATCATTCCATTCACAAGTGCACCGGGAAGAAGAGCAATTCCTGCTTCCATTGCTGTGAAGCCGCGTGCGTTTTGCATATAAAGAGGAATCAATGTCTCCGCACCAATTAGTCCCATAAACGCAATCATGGGGATGATAGTCGACAGGGTGAAAATAGGGTTTTTAAATACCCTGAACTCCAGCATAGGTGTCTTCATACGTAATTGCCTGATTATGAAACATACCAGAGACACAGCCCCAATAACCAGCGTAGTAATCGTAATAATACTTCCCCAGCCGTTGTTGCCCGCGCTTGTAAATCCGTATAAAAATCCCCCGAAGCCGAAAGACGATAAGATAATTGATAAGATATCCAGCTTTGGATATGTTAATTCTGTAACGTTTTTCATCACTTTGGCAGCGACCAGGATAACAATAATAGCAATTGGCAATATAATCAAAAATACAGCACGCCAGGAATAATTGGTGATGATCCATCCAGACAAAGCAGGTCCAATCGCCGGAGCGAAAGATATTACGAGGCCCACCAGTCCCATCGCCATCCCGCGGTTTTTAACAGGGAAAATTAATAGAAAAACAGTCTGCATCAGTGGCATAATCACACCAGCTCCACTGGATTGAATAATTCTGCCTAAAATCAGCATACCAAAGTTTGGAGCCAGAGCAGAAAATACTGTACCGACAGCAAATACTGTCATTGCAGTAATAAACAGCTGTCTTGTCGTGAACCGCGCCATTAAAAATGCTGTAACAGGAATCATCACACCATTTACGAGCATGAAAACGGTCGTCAGCCATTGCCCTGTATTAGCAGTCACATTCATTTCTTCCATGATTGGCGGAATTGCGGTAATCATGGTTGTCTGGTTTAAAATTGAAATGAATCCGCCAATGAGAAGAACAATAATGATAGGTGTTTTATTAAATGATTGCACGTTTTAGTGATTACCTCCCTTAATAATAATTTACAATAGAGGATATGTTACAGGACTCCTCTCGTTTTGTCGATGAATGTGCTTTTCATCACATTTTCATCCATAAACATATAGAAGTATTTTCTAAAATAAGTATCTTAGACTTCTGCAAAATATAATGACATCTCGACAAAAGGCATATATGAAAACCAAGCTGCATTTGTATAAAAAAGCAAATGAAAGTCTCTTCTATTGGATATCATTTTCAAAGTTAAAAGCGTATTAGGAATCTGACTAATACGCCTTTAACTTTGTAATATCATTCAACTAAAAGAAATCATTCCTATTTTAATTGGCAATGAACTATCATTGAAGTGCTATCTTTCACAAAAGTATTTTTTTCCAGGAACCATATAAGTTTATTAATTCAAAACCATGTGAGTCTAATAGGCGATACAGCTCCATTGGATAAACATAACGCAGTGAAATGGAATCACTTGCCGTATGAATTAATTGCTCATTTTCAAAAATTTCAGTATGCGTTGTGCAATTCAAAATTTGAGTTTCATGATTGTACTCTTCACGGCTCTTTTCGATTATAGTTTGATTTTCGTTATTTATATAAGATTCCTCAAATTCCCCGGGAACAGACAACTCCTCTATATTCGGATTTCGTGTATCAAATATAAATTGTCCCCCCGTTAATAAATGTTTTTTCACTGAATGTAATAACGCATCTTGGCTTTCATTTGTTAAAAAATGTTGAAACGAATTACCAGTCATAAAAACCAATGGTGATTTATAAGCTAAATCTAATTCCGTACAATCTTGCTGTTCAAAAATAATATTTATCTGTTCATCATCTGCTTTTTGCTTTGCCCTGCTCAGCATACCAGCATGCAAATCTACTCCTGTCATGTTTAATCCACTTTTAGCCATAGGTATCGTTAATCTGCCTGTGCCGCAAGCAAGATCAATGATAGGTTCATGCATTCCACTTGCATAATCCATTAAATATAGTAAATCATCTTGATATTTTCTATACATTTCATCATATTTCTCAGGGTTTTCATATTTTTCAAAGTTATTTTCAAATATCTCTTTCAAAAATTTGCTCCTCCTTACATATCGAAGCAAAATATTTGTGATCTATTATTTTGCTTCACCTGCATATATTTGATGGAAGTTATTTATATTTTTCATTCGCACCACAACCTTTCAAAGTAATATACTTATTATATCAGATATTGAAAATTCAGGATGTATCATTATTGATTTCTGACGCCGGCAGGAATGCTTGCTTAACTTATTATCTTCCCTTCAAGCATGCCAGGCAGTTTTTCTTTTCCTTTGAGCCATTCAGTAAAGGAAAATTCATAAGGAGCACAATCTCCACCAATACCAATCATTACATTTAAATCTTTTGGGCAATAAACAACTGTATGCAATGTACCAAAAAATTCTTTATAGTGTTTGAAAAACAATGGTGAGTGTTCCCTGTTAAAAATATAATAAGCAGAGTCTGGCGTCAGCTTTTCTTTTTCTAGTACTGATAAATATTTTTTCCGATCTAATGATCCATTAATGACTACTCTATTTTTCCTGTTTAGCTGCTCAGATTCAAAATGATTTGTACAAATAATCTGCGCATTTTTACGAACAATCTGTTTTTCAGGTGCCGCTTCCACAATGGCGTTATTTCCTTCCTTATCCATTATAGAAAAATTAACACAATATTGATGAGGAATTTGTTTAATAAGCGATACCGCTTCATCTGTGGCAGCGCATTGCTCCAAAACAAGGCGGCAAACCGCTGTTGCCAAAAACCCTTCTTGGCCGATCCTTTCATTTACCAAATGCAGCCCAATAACAAGCCCCTTCTCATTCATGCCATCCAGTCTGCCTGTAATCTGCTGACTGAACCCGATGCTTGCGTATCCGTTGTCCGGTCTGATTAGGACAAGTCTGGCGTCATATAATTCATCATTGAAATCATAATTTCTTACATAGAAGGAATCATTGGCCAGTGTCGTACAGCCCATAGAAGGCATCTGCATATTATAGCCTCCAAACAGCTTTATTGCGGTATTTATATTGATCCCCATCCCTGCAGCCAGACCTTCTATCTCTTTCAAAAGAGTTGGGGAAATTTTCTCTATCTGCTTCCTTGCTTCTACCATATCTTCATTTATCTGTAATTCTGCCTGTTGTCTCCATTTTGGATGTAATTTTAGTGCAGCGCCCTGTTTCACTCCTATATCATAAGCAGAGCCTTTTAATTCAACAACTTCCACCTGTAAATTTTTTCTTTGACTCATGGCTTCCCTCCTATATATGTGACGGGTATAATGATATCCGCTTCGTCCATCTGATCACCGCGATACCATTCAAAAATAGAACCGGCCGGAGCCCAGTTATTTGTCATACAATATTGAATTAATTTGCGGTAAGCGGCTTCTATTTTGGAAAAATCCTCTTTGAAAGCAAGGCCAATACAGAAGCTCCTCCTCATTTCTTCTGAAAAAGCTTCTGGAACAGGGGCTGTATTTATATTAGCTGGTACACCAAAGCCAATTTCTGCATTGATTTGCTTGCTGTTTCCGGACAAATACCGTAAGTACGTATTCTTAACTGGAATATGATGCTGCTTCATCTGTTTGCGTCTTAACTCAAATTCCACGGTAAACTGTCCTGGAGAAGCTTCCGCCTCAAACCAGATAACCTTCTCTGCAGGTTTTTCAAGCATATAAATCTCCTCTTCTCCATAATCACTTTCTAAATAGCGGAGACTGATTTCCAGCTGTCTCTGGTTTTCTTTTATTGCCTCAATCCATTTTCGCTTCATCTGCATCTGTCTGTTTTCATCAGCTTTTAAGTAAAGCTGAATATCACAAATAGGAACCTTTGCTATCCGCAAGCTTGCAATCATCTTAGCAAGAGGGACTTGATCCTCTGAATACATGCGATAGTTACTATCCTCGTGCCTCACTGATTTTAAAAGTTGCTTTTCTTCATAAAAACGAAGAGTACTTTTCGGAATTCCGGTCTTCATTGAAAATGTCTGTATGGTCATCAACATGCTCACTCCCCCTTATCACCTTTTCTAATTATAAGCATAAACCTTAAAGTAACTTTAATGTCAAGCATCATTTTTTGCATATTAAAACACATTTAAAATCTGAATTTAAATGTGTTTTGATAGTCTGTTTTTAATTTATATAATCAATCTAATTATACTCCACGTACCTTTTTCCATTTTCTAATTTTTGTACGAAATGTTTTAAATGGCGCGACAGTATTAATATGAACCCATTTCCAAATCGGCCAGCTGGAAGGTGTCGTCGTCGCCCATTGCCTCCCTGCTCAAATAATTCTTTATCCTGATAGCTTTCTACTAATTGAATGATACGGGCAACATCATGACGAAACGTCTCAATCAGCTTTTCGAGTGGAGTATCCGCATACTTGTCATAAAAGCTTTGGTAGAGACCTCCAAGATTATTCCATTTATAGTCAGGAGTTGGTGTGATAACATCCTTTCCATTCTGATTATCCTGCTCCCAGGATAAGATTAAATTCATCCAGCCCAGCTGATAGGCTATCATTTGTGCCGGTGTTCGATCGACTTCACTTACGGAGATATCTTTATCTGAATTATTAATTGGTGCAAATTCACTGATAAACAGATCTGCTCTTTTGGTAATTTCATCAATTAGAGCTTGTTTACTGTCATAAGCTTGCATTTCAAATCATCCTTCCTTATATGTAATCTCTTGTCTCCAGGGCCTATAACCACTACACTTTTATATCATATACTCAATTAATTTGTATCTATGGCACAGGTAGAAAGGGCACCTCATTTTCAATCCGACTTCGCATCTTTTCCAAATGTTTTTTAACTTTTGCACTCATTTCTCTACCCTTAAATGAATAGTTGAAAAATAAAAATGAGTATAAGAGTCTGTATTCCAGAAATTTAGGGATCATCTTCAATTGAGATTCAGACAAAGCTGTTTCTTCTGCATAACCTTCAAAAAATAACTTTGTAAAATTTTGATAGATTTGTTGCTGTTCTAATCTGCTAAGGTGTCTATTATTTTCCATAAAATGAAAAATTGGAATAGCAGCATCATAGGCATACCAGCTTCTGCGGACATCACCAAAATCTAAAACATACATATCTTTATTTGCAATCATAATATTCTCATTATGGAGATCGTGGTGGACGATTCCATAATTATTTTCATTCTTTGAGAGCGTAGAAAACGCGTCCATATATCCCTTCCACTTCTCTTCAATTATTTTACCGTGACCCTTAGCAAAATCTTCATTTTTAATATCATGATCCCACTCTAAATAATTTTGCTTCATTGCATGATTATTCAATTTGGTTATTTCATGCATTTTGCCAAGCTGCTTCCCCCATGCTTTTATTAAATGATCTTCTTTCAAATGGGGAGACAAAACCTCTCCGTCAATGTATGAATATGCCATCACATAGAATTTTTTCTCTTTCGGATTGATTTGTTCTATAAGCGAACCGTTTTTTGAAGGGATAAGACTGGCTGTTTTTATTCCATGCAGAAGCATTAAATTTATTATTTCCTGTTCATTGAGTAAATTAATTTTTCTATATGTTTCCGCGTCCAATATTTTTATAACCATCTTCTGGTTACGGCTGAGAAATACATTATTATGAAAGCCTCCCAGTAATTCAAGAGGTTCGATGTTTTCTGTATACAATGATTTTATTTGTTCCAAAATAATTGGATTCATCATGAGCTTCTACTTCCTTTCAAAAATAAAGTCTATTATTTCTTTATTTCTTTAATCTAATAACTGCTTCTTTTGATTAGGCTTTTTCGTATGCTTTGTTGCTTTTAAATATTAAGTTTGATTGAAAATTTTAATAGAATATTCCCTCTTTCCGTTTCTATGTGTTAACATAAGAATATACGTTCGGTTCCAAAGAGGAGGTAACTTAAAAATGTTAGAGAATAAAGAAGATGTAATAAAGCTAATCCAAAGTGATGAAAAGATGATGGAGATTATAAAGGCTGCAAGTACTTTGAATTTACCTGACTGGTGGATATGTGCAGGATTTATACGTTCAAAAATCTGGGACACATTGCACGGGTTTAATGAAAGAACGGAGACCCCAGATGTTGATGTTATCTACTTTGATAACACAAACATTAATGAGAATTTTGAAAAGGAATTAGAGAATAAGCTGATAAGCATCATCCCTAATATACCTTGGTCTGTTAAAAATGAAGCAAGAATGCACGTCCTTAATAATCTTCCTCCCTATACTTCTTCGGAGGATGCCATTTCAAAGTTTCCAGAAACTGCAACTGCTCTGGGAGTCAAGCTGGACAAGGATCATAATTTGGCTCTTACTACTCCTTGTGGAATAGATGATGTCATTAATTTAGAATTGAAACCGACTCCCTTCTTTATCGAAACAAAAGAACTTGCTGCAATTTACGAGGAGCGGATTGTAAAAAAGAATTGGAAGGCTGTTTGGCAAAAAATTAAAGTTCACCATATAATAAATAACTGATCCCGGGATATGCCGTTTCATTTGATGAAATGGCTTTTTTATATCCAACGAAAAAATTCATAGTGATGGTCTTTGAGTTCTGGCAAACACTAAGCAACATTTAATCTATCTGTTATTTCTCTTTATTTTTCTTGTTTCGTCGAAGAAAACTAAAGCTAAGCCAACAGAAGCAGTTGTACAAATTGTTATTCCATTAATCTGTTACCCGCTTCTTTTTATTAAGAAAAAATTGAACACCAGCCTTATCAACAAAGCTTAATTTACCTTCCTTAAGTAAAATAGCTAATTCGTTTCTTGTGATCCATTTAATATTGTCTGTATAATCTCCTTTTTCAAGAAGTTTACCAGCAGCTTTACATTTAAAATATACGCCAAAAGAATCTACTGGTCCCTCTATTGTTTGGTAGACTGCAAAAGGAGCCATGCATTCGACTTTGAATCCTTCATCTGTAACAGTTTCCACTCTGTCAGTTGGATCTATTACCTTCTCCATCTCAAGTCCTGTTTCCTCTTTTATCTCTCTTGCCAAACAATCCAACAAAGTTTCAAACTCCTCAAGTCTTCCTCCAGGCAATTCTATCGGGGCTCGCTGTTCATCAGATCTGACACGACGTTGGACTAGTACCTCCTCCCCTTGTTCTGTTTCTCTTATAATGAAAGCCCTAACATTTGTATAAATCATTATTACCCTCCCTCTTCTAACTGTTCTCACAACTATCTTGATTATCGAATCTTAACTGAAGTGTTTTATTTATTAATAAACTATATTAATTGGGATCAGCTAAGCAGATATGTATAAATATTCTCTTTGTTACTTATAAGCAGGTTGTTTTATTTATTCGTATCATTCCAGACTAAATCCTTATCCAGCCTATAAAAACAAGTATATTTAGTTTTCAGCCACTCTGATAATGGAGCGGACACACCTGTATTTTTTATGTAATTTTCAATCTCTGTAAGAGGAACCCATTTTATATCTGTAATTTCACCATCTGGATCATTTATTTTAATACGTTCTCCATGCTTAACGGATATATTACAAACAGTGACTAAGCTATGTGCAGCATGTTCAGGTATAAAGCTTTCGTGAATATAAGCTATATCAAAATTTGTTACGCTTAATCCTGTTTCCTCATACACTTCTCTCGATAATGCTTCTTTAATCGTTTCTCCTGCTTCAATTTGGCCGCCGGGTAGGCTCCAGATATAGTTAGCATATTCATCTTTGTTTTGCACTAAAAGAATTCTTTCATTTTCTAAAATGATGGAAGACACGATTCGATATAATTTAAAAGCATTTAAGCGGACCATGTTTTTTCCTCCAATAGCTGCTATTTTATGATAAATGAAGGCCGGATTCCTTATTGTGATCCAGCCTGAACTTCCGTTATAGTAATCTTATAGAAATAATATTCAGAATAAAAACGCAATAACTAAACTGCTTTTCGTTTTCTGACAAAATAGAGGAATAGCAGCTGCCCAATTAAGACAACGACGAAAAAACCTCCCAAAATAATAAACGCCAGCATTTTTAATTCCGGAGTCTGCGCTACTCCAGCTCCATCCACATTTCGAACTCCAATAACAATTGAAGTCCCTGTAAAAAATATTAACCAAAGCACATTTGTTGCCCACCATATTTTCATCATCTATATCACCTGTTCCTTTTCTTGTTTGAGCTTAATCATCCATATGTAAATATCTATTTTTGATTTATAAACCCAAAAAACACCACTCCCACTAATCAACCTCTCTTAATCAGCTCCAGCGTCTTCGTAGCAACAGAATCTACAAAATGCTCATTATGATCTACGCCGATCATTGTCGGTTTATATTTATTTATTGCTGCCATTAATTGATCAATTACCATCATATCTAAATAATTTGTTACTTCATCCCATACAAATAAGGAATGGTTACCTAACAACGCATTTGCCAAAAATACTTTCTTCTGCTCCCCCGAGCTCCAATGTTCACTTGAACGATCAGCAAAACTGGATCGTTTGGAACCTAACTGCCGCAGCAAATGCAGATAAGATTGTTTTTCCTCTGCTGTTAGTTGTTGAAGGATAGAGGCATGATCCTCATCAAGCTGATTTTGCTGCTGTAAGAGAGAGATTTTATCCGGAAGTCTAATTTGATAATCCCCAGTAACTTCAAACTGACCATTTCCAAGTATAAAATTCAGCAAAGTTGTTTTCCCTGCCCCGTTTTTCCCTGTTATAAATAAACGTTCGGAGGGATAAACATCTATATTAACCGGTTCAAACAAGCATCTCCCATTCTGTAAAACAGAAAAATCCCGAAGTAAAAGTATTTGTTTGTGAGGCTGCTCCACCCGCATTTTTAATGCTTCCACAGTTTCAATATTATGAATCAGATCCTGTTTTTCCACTATCTTTTCTTCTGTTCTTTTTTTGATTGCTTTGGAGCGCTTCATCTGTTTTGCTGCTAATCTTCTGCTGGCGGCGTCTTTGGAACTATCCTCTCTCAAATGCCCCCATGAGCCAACTCTTTTTGAAACAGTTTCCAGTCTATTAATCTCATGATGAAGTTTATGATTTTTTTCTTTAGCAAGTTCATCAGCATTCTTTTTCTCATAGGCCCATGTATCGATATCACCTTTTACTACATCAATGCTTTCTTTGTTAATTGCCATAGTGTGGTCAACAAACTGATTCAGAAAATGCTGATCATGACTGACGACGATAAAGCCCTTCTTCCGATTCAGGTAATCCCCGACAACCTTCCTTCCATGAACATCTAAATTATTTGTCGGTTCATCTATCAGCGGGAAAGCATCCTCATTGAGGAATAACTCTATTAATAAAATTTTTGTCTGTTCACCGCCGCTTAAAACATAGAAATCTCTGTCCAGCACTTCCGCAGGTAAATCCATATAGGATAACTCCAACTCCAATTCCCAGCGTTCAATCATTGAATTTTCCTTAAGCAATACTTCTTCGGCAGTAAGATGATTATCTGGAGCAGGAAATATCGGGAAGTACTTAAATATAAGTGAGGATTGAACATTCCCATCGTAATCCAGATCTCCTAAAAGGATTTTAAAGAAAGTCGTTTTGCCGCGACCATTCCTCCCAAGCAGCCCCAGCTTCCAATTCTCATCAATATTCACTGTTATATTTTCAAATAAAGGATGAATCATGGATGGATATTTAAATGTCAAATTACTGATGAGTATATTACCGGCCATATACGTGACCCCCTTTCCTTATTTTTATTAATTATCAAATATATCTTTTTTATTATCCCCATTCATTAATATTCGGTTTAATATAATTAATAAAAAACTCAGCATGATATAAACAAATAGAAAAACAGCAATAAAGGCCGCATCATTCGAGTAACTGCCAACACCAGACGAAATTTCCCCATTTGGATTTAAAAAGAAATAAGGATAAAAACCATCGAATATCCCCTCACAATTGAAATAATACAATAAAGAACTGGATAGACCACCCAATAAAAAATACACTTATAACTGCACATTTTCTTCGATTCAAAAAGAAACCAATTAATAACAACGGCTAAAGGAATAAAATAATGAAGCGTAAAATTTGTGATAACCCAGATTCCAGCATATTGACCGCCGCTGGCGAGAAGAAAATGATATGTAAAAATACAAAAACGGAGTCTGCTTCTTCCTAAAAAAACAGGACAAGACCGCTTCATAAGAAGGTTATTGAAACTATCAAATTTGCTTGAAAGGTGAGTTTAGTTAAAGAAACCCAAAGGTCAGGAGATTACAAAACATGTAAAATCACACTGATAAATCCTGTGACAGTAATTAGAAGATGCAATGCCAGCTTTAATTTAAACCTCCATGATATTCCAATTATATTTCCCATAAAATGGCCCCTATTTTTCATTTTCTGTCAGTAATAGTGCTGCAGGAAAATGATGTTACATATATAAATCTGAACCCCTGCCTATATACATAATTCTCCATATTTAACATTTATCCTGCTTTTATAGCTGTATTTTCTATATGTCTCCCAAACAGGCTGCCATTCTTATTAGAACACCTCAGTTATCCATCGAAACAAACCTCTGAAGGACCAAAAAAGAAGACGTATTGGAGATATGATGATTTCGGGAATCCAAAAGAAAATATCAAACAGAAAATCTCTTGTTGTATAATCCCCTTTATTCTTTCTGCTTTTTCTTGTTTTTGACTTTTTCTTTCTCCACCATTCATTCACGGATTTCAGTTCTCCCTTTTTATATTGTTATATTAGCTTACGAATTAAAGCCTGCAAACGTTTCAATTATCCAATTATTTGAAGAAAAAATATCTTAACTGACAAATTTGCGACTTTCCGCATTTCCCCTTTGCAATTCCCATTGAATGCAATAAAATAATAACAAGAGACAAAATCAAGGTAAGTACTGCGGAGGGATAAAATGAGCGAGTTAAAACAGATGGATCATTCCAGTCTGCAAAATCTTTATAATAAAACAAAGCAAGAATTTGAATCTATAAAAAAACAGAACCTGGCTTTAAATATGGCTAGAGGAAAGCCTAGCGCTGAACAGCTGAAATTATCATTGAAACTATTAGACAGTGTGAATTCTGAAAATATCGGTGATCATCTTTCTGTTCTGAATTACGGGCTGGTTGATGGGATACCGGAAGCAAAAGCATTGTTTAAGGATATGCTTGGAGTAGATACAGAAGAGATTCTAATCGGAGGCAATGCCAGCCTGAATATCATGCATGATCTTATTTCAAAAGCATTGATTAAAGGTGTTGTCGATAGTGAAGCTCCTTGGGGCAAAGAGGATAAAATTAAATTTATCTGTCCGGTCCCTGGTTATGATAGACATTTTACGATTTGTGAACAGTACGATATCGAAATGATCTCCGTCGATATGCTGGAAGATGGTCCGGATATGGATAAAGTGGAGGAACTTGTCCGAAATGATGCGTCCATCAAAGGTATGTGGAGTGTTCCCAAATACAGTAATCCTGATGGTGTTACATACAGCGATGATGTTGTGGAGCGTTTAGCTAAAATGGAGACCAAAGCAAATGATTTTAAGATTTTTTGGGATAATGCTTATGTTGTACATGACTTAACCGATTATTCTCCAAGACTAAAAAATATTTTGGAAGCATGTAAAAAACATGGCAACCCGAACAGAGTATTTATGTTTGCATCCACTTCGAAAATCACTTTCCCTGGAGCTGGGGTCGCAGTAGTAGCGGCAAGCAAGGAAAATATTAATTTTATTAAGGAACAGCTTAGCGTACAGACAATCGGTCCCGATAAAGTAAATCAGCTGCGCCATGTCCGCTTTTTTAAAAACTATGATAATATCCTGGCACATATGAAGAAGCATGCGGATATTATGAAACCTAAATTCGATGCAGTATTAAATATACTCCATTCCAAATTAGATTCCTATGGTGTTGCTACATGGACAGAGCCTGAGGGCGGCTATTTTATCAGCCTGAATACCATGGATGGCTGCGCTTCTGAAGTAATCAGGCTTGCCAAAGAGGCCGGAGTAACATTAACCGGAGCTGGAGCAGCCTTTCCATATGGAAACGATCCGCGCGACAGAAATATTCGCATTGCACCATCCTTCCCAACGTTAGAGGAAGTAGAGCAGGCAATAGAGGTTTTATGTATTTGTATTATCCTCGTAAGTACGAATAAGCTTTTATAAAATAAGGAAAAACCATTTGGCATTAAAACGTTAAATGGTTTTTTGCTTATTTTATAAGATTTAAAGGCAGGGTTCAAAAAATCTATTCCGGTTCTACACAAGAGCAGTATATATAAAAATTACAGCAGAAAATAAATTACAAAGAGAATTAATGTAGTCCAAATAAAAGAAAACATGATTTTATTTTCATTTGGGATTGTATTCTTTTTTAATTTATAGATAAATGCCAACACCACTAAATTTATTAAAAATAGCATATAATAAAACAAGATATATAGCAGCCAACGGTGACTTTCTATTATATTACTTACTTATATTACTTACTGAATCTATCAAAAAGAATATCAAAATAAAAAGATATAGCAAATAAAACGGGCATCAGGATGTACATTTTATCCCATAACGGGTGCTTTAAAAATGTGTGACTTTTCTTCGTTTGGAAATACATTAACAGGCTTAGCAAACCAATTACAGCTATTATAAACAAAAATGTCATCACCTCAGATCCATTTGCTTCCATACTTTCAGAAGCAGGTATGGCAATTTCTGTCTTAAACAAATCCGCTATAAAGGCAAGCCCTGCCAAAGAAATAATTATAATACCTTGAAATAATGTCCAGCGTGAAAAAAACATCATAGATTAAACTCCCTGCTCCATTTTTGCTCCAGCGTTCCCTGCATATGAAGATTACCTGTCAAACCAATAAGCCAAGAATTTATACTCTCCCCACTCTTTATATAATTGATGCAGCTGTGCATTAGGAGGAAGCTCACCTGAGAAATATTTATTTTTTACATGCTTCTTAAATTCGCTGTCTACAGGCAGATAGTCATACCTTCCCAACAGCATTAGAATATTACTGAGCGCATATGGTCCTACCCCTTTAATTTTTTTCATTTTAAGCACAACGTCCTCTGTTGAAATTTCCGGATTTTTTAGTACATCTAAATTATAGACGCCATTTACTATATTTAATGCAAGCTCATAAATATAGTCACTTCTATATCCTAATTTGACAGTTTGATTTAAAAAGTCCCTATCTTTTTTTAAAACTGCTTCAGGTGTGGGAAACGTAAATAATCCTGAATCGTCCGAATATCTTTCTCCTAAAAGTGTTACAAAATTAGTTGTCATGGAAATCGTCCGGCTCCAGGTAGTATTGGTTGTGAGGATTGTCTTTACAATATCTTCAAATATACTCGGTGATCGTAATAGTCTGCCTCTATTTTCTGTTACGATTTCCTGCATGTCCTTGTTATCTGCGCACATTTTATAAAAGGCACTATAATCCTCATCCAGCCGGTACATCCAGCTGATTTTACGAATTATCTCTTCACTTTCTTTATTTGTTAAGGTCTTCTTGTCCTCTATTTCAATAATTAATTTAGCATTATCTTGTTTGATGTGAAGCATAACGATCTTACCAGTTGATAATTTTTCCACTCTGTTCAAAGCACTCATATCATCATTACTGTGAAAGGGAGGCAGCATATACCAGCCATGATCTGTAGTTGCAGCTTTGAAATTAAATTTTTCTGGTAATTCAATGACCTTTTTCAAGATAATCTCCTCCTGATTAAAGGGTGGTTTTAAAGTAATGATTTCACCATCATGCAGTAACTGCTTCCAGGCGGATATCCTTCTATCTCACCGGCAACCTGATATCCA
The DNA here is from genome assembly GCF_038004405.1 of Oceanobacillus sp. FSL W8-0428. Lineage (NCBI taxonomy): Bacteria > Bacillati > Bacillota > Bacilli > Caryophanales > Bacillaceae > Oceanobacillus > Oceanobacillus sp. FSL W8-0428. The sequence continues at coordinate 3,179,729 of NZ_JBBORB010000001.1, read as the reverse complement.
TTCATTTCATAAAAGGAACGGGCCTGAAATTCAAAAGTTGTTAGCAAAGCCTTCGTTGCCCCTTTTTCTTTACCAACCATCTCCGCTTCAATAAGAATTCTCCTTCCTAAGCCTTTACCTCTATGCTTTTCACAAATCCAAAAATAATCAACCTCCAGCCATCCCCAGTAAACCTCTGCACTTAAACCGCCAATCCAATTATTATCGTTATCAGAAACAATAATATTTATTGGGTGTATTGCTTCTTTTTCTCTTATTCGTCTATGGTGGGGGGAGTGCTTATTATTATAATCTTTAATCTTCTGGTGTAAAAAATCGGTGAATTTGTTGTCTTTTTCTAAACAAATATCAATTTTGTGCTCCATTTTTTCAACTCCTTATCCTATGATGACAGCTTTTTAAATCAACCATTTAGACAAAAGAATTTCATCCCGAATCGGAATTCCCTCATTCCCCAATTGCGGTATTTCTGGCTTGCGTTCTCTTGCTCTGTCCACTGCTCCTTTAAGTAGGACGCTTAAACAATATCCACGCTTCTGATAAAATTTTAATGCATGTAAATTATCATTTGTAGTAATAAGTTTGATTTTCTGACAGCTTCTTTCCTTCGCCATATGCTCTACAGCCTGAATTAAAGCTGTTCCAATTCCTTTGCCCTCTTCTATGCTGTCTAAAGAGATTATTTCACACTCACTATCCGTTATAACATATGAGATATAACCGATTATCTCACTGTTTTTATTTAACACTGCATATCCTTCCAAGGTGGTACAATCAAAAACACCGCTGGAAATAACCATTTCAGGACTTCCCCATTGCTTTATAAAAAAGGTATTAATTTTGTCTTTAGGTAATTGTTGAGATACTTTAATTTGCACATTATTTCTCCTTTGACCCTAATCATTTCTGACCCATTTATTGAGCTGCTATCCACTGGGATTCTTTAATCATTTATCATAATATTTAACTCGTTAACAAAAACAGCACTTCCTGTAATTTGAACATTATATAACTCACCGTTCTCAGAAACCTGGACACCTACTCTGCCATTCTTGCCAATTTCATTCCCCTGCTCAACCACAAGCTTCAAAGCTTCTTTTCTATCCTTTCTTATATATTCGGCATAATAAGCACCCATAACCCCTGACGCAGTACCAGTTACTGCATCCTCAACAGTTCCTGAATAGGGAGAGGAAAAGTGCCGGGCATGCATGTCAGCCTCTTCATCATAAGTTTCTAAACTAAATGGATGAACAGATGACTTAGGTATTTCTTTTAATATAGAAGGAAAATCTTCATTTTGGGGTTTCATTCTACGAAAAGCCTCTAGGTGTTTTATTGGGACTAACAGCGTCCAAGTCCCTGTACTTCCGTATAAAATTGGTAAGGTGTCATGGATATCGGCTTCTTCTAACCCTATAGAATGAGCTAAATCTCTTTTTGAACCATGAAATGCTTTAAATATTGGCGCTGCCTGGTTCATTGTTATTATTATTTCTTTATTGGCAGTTGAATGAAGCTTTACAGGTAAAATCCCTGCTCTTGTTTCGATCGTCAGCTCTGTTTTTTCTCCTAACAATCCCTTTGTTTTTAACACATACACCGTTGCCATCGTCGCATGCCCGCATAAGTTCATTTCATGCCCTGGTGTAAAAAAACGTATGCCAAGGTCTGCTGCTTCAGACATAACCGGAAAGGCTGTTTCATTAAATCCTACCTTAAATGCAATTTCCTGCATTTGATCCTCTGTTAATTTATCTCCATCTAGAACTACTCCAGCCGGATTTCCTTTATGAGGTTCTTTACTGAACGCATCATAATGAAATACTTCTACAGATCTCATGATAAATTCCTCCAATAATTATATTAAAATTCTCGATGAGTAATTTTCATCGAGAACCCTAATATGCTATGTTGCTTACACTTTTCTTTTCTTGTAAATGGGCTCAACCTTGCTCAATCTCACACCAAATTTTCTGGAGCTGATCAGTATGAAAGCCGGGATTAAAAGGATAAAAGCGCCTATTATCAATGCAATTTCCCCATTAAGTAACTCCGGGATAGCTCCAGCTAAAAAAGTGCCAAGCATCGTGAATATACCTCCGATAACATAGGTTGAGCTCCTGACTCTGGATAAAAATTCGTTTGGAGTAATTCCCTGATGCACAGCTCCCTGTACAATAAATGCCATAGAGAGAGCACAATCAAAAACCGCCATTCCTATACACATTATAAGGAAAGCATTTGTTGCTGCAATTATTAATATACCTATTCCGGAGATAACCATTAATAAACCCATCAGCATAATCCAATTATTATTTTTAAATTTATTTATCAAAAAAATACCTATAATATTACCCACACCGGCACTTGATAGCAAAATACCAATTAGCCCTTCTGACAGCTCCATCGTTATTTGGGCATAAAAAATAATGGTTAATGTAATAAATACAGTTATAAAACCCAATATACACATTACCAATGTGCTGATCAACTGCTGTGGATTATCTACCAAAATCTTTAAGCCTTCTAATGATTTCCCTAAAAACACTTTCAATTTATTTGTTTCCGATTCTTCCTTGTCTACTTTTATAAAATCTGCCTCATTACGAATAAAAGCAATAAATAAAGCAGACAAAAGGGATAAAGCTGCACAAATAATCAATGTTAATACTGAATCTGTTTTTGCTAATAACACCCCGCCCAATGCAGGACCGATTACAGTGGCAATAGCATCAGCAGCTTCGATATTTGTATGCGCTCTCAATAAGTTCTCTCTGCCCGCAATAGCAGGAATCATTGTAGTAAACGCTGTTCTGCTGATTAATGCAAGTAATCCCATTACAAATAATAATGAAGCAATAATAACTGCACTTACATTATTGGTTGCTATCAGAAAAGCAAGTATAAAGATCCCTGCACCATATAGAAAATGACAAATCCCTGCTACCCTGACCTTATTCTTATTTTCCACCCATGTTCCAATGGGTATAGCAAATAAAATTGTACCTAGTTGCTGTGATAAAGCCACAAGTGCTGTAATCAGCGGTGAACTGGTTAATCCCAACACAACCAATGGAATCACTAATTCTCTAAATCTGCTATTTAAGATAGAAAGAAGCTCTGATCCCCACATACATCTGAAATTTCTATTAATAAGCACCGTCTTCAATTTAATTCTCTCCTCTATATGGGAGAAACACTGCTTCAAGGACTCACATTCTCTTCCGTTTAACCGTTTCTCCCTGTTTAATATTGGTTAAATATTTGAACAGAGAGAATATTAGATTGGACGATCCATTTTATTTAGCTCCTTATAATTACAAGATTATTCTTTACATGTAAAACTGTATTAATTATCAGCTTATATTTCTACGTCTTTTTTATTACTCTGTAAAATTAAACTGAGTAATAAAAACATTCTAAAAATCAAATCAGTTATAATACCTAATTAGATGTTTATGTATTCTCTTTACATGCCCATGCATCTATCTCTACTTTAAATTGCGGACCGGCTAATCCAGCTACAAAAACCATTGTGGTACATGGTAAATGCTCACCTAAAAATTCGCCTATTACTTCTCTTCTTCTGTCCGCGTCCATTTCTCCAACAATGTAAAACACCAGCTTTATCAAATTTTTTACGTCCATATCCGCTTCCAGTAAATTGATACGGATGTTTTCAAAAGCCATTTTTAATTGTTCAACTGAATCTTCCGGGACCTTTCCTTCCAAATCCATTCCCAGCTGTCCTGATAAGGTTAACCATCGGATATCCCCTGAAGCTTCGATTTGATGACTATACGGAGCCAATGGTTTATGTACATTTTTGGGATTTCTAGATTCTATCATCCTGATACCTCCCCTTTATTCTCTTCCTTTTAATACCTTTATGATAAATTAGTGAAGATAATTATTCAATATAAAAACATTATCATTGATTATTATTTACTATATTACTTTTTCACCTTATTCCTCATCTGTTTCTTTCACTACAAAATGTGGAGAAGCTTCCGCATAAAATATAACTATTTCAGGTGACCGTCCTTCTCCACCCAGAGTAATTTCAGCTTTATTTTCTCTTATCCAGCGAATACTCACATTTGATTCATTCAATGATTTCAAACCGTTATTTACTTCGATATCTATATTTTCTCTATCATACTTTATTCTAATAGTATGTGGTTTAAAAAGAACGCCTCTCCTTTTTCAACAATTTCAATCGTATTTGTTTGTTTTGGGGAAGTACTGGTTAAAAGCGTATCCTCTTTAAAATTTATTTAGTAAAATAATACAGCAGCAACCGAAATAAAAGATCCAAATATTAGCAATAACCCCCATGCCAGGTAACCTAGCTTCCTTAAAAATTTCTTCTTTTCTATCTCCAATTCCAGCTCAACGTTTTGATCCATTGGTTCACCAGCTTTTTAATTAATTTATCACTATTCTAAACCATCATTCTTTCTGTTTACAACGGCAGATATGAACAGAATAATAAAAGACTTATGATGTCATCATTTCTGTTTCATCCCGTAGAAGATACTGACGATATATTATAGAGACAATAAGTAGAAATATTTCAATTAAAATAAATTATTGTACTTCTTTTTCTGCAATAATCTCTTCTTTATTCTCTACCCTGACTATCCGAATTAGCGATAACGAAGAGATACTCACAATAGCACCAAATATCATTAAAATCGCAGTCATCGAATAATGTTCTATAATCAACGAACCAAATAATTGCCCCAATGGAACGGAAGCACCTAACATCATAGAAACTAAGCTCAATACTCTTCCCATCATCTCTTTAGGAATCATAGTCTGGTACATGGTATTTAAGCCCACGCTGGCAAAGCAGACTCCCAACCCTAATAAACCAGCCGCAGCAACTGTAGCATAATAACTTAATGCAATTCCCATAATAAGCAGTGCAATACCCTCAAGCAGCAAGCCTGCCACTGCCATTCTGTATTTATTTTTAAATACATTAAACATAATCATTAGTGACCCAAACATCGCGCCTGTAGCCAGAACAGAATTAATAAACCCTAAACCGGATGCCCCAACATCAAAAATATAATCACTCATATATGTGAAAAATATTGTCAGTGGTGCTAAGAAAAAGTTAATAATAATTCCGCCGACAATAATCAGAAATAATAACGCCCTGTCTTTCTTCACATATTGGAACCCATCCAGCATTTCGTAGACAAATGATTGTTTCCCATCTTTTTTATGGTTATTCATACGCGGAACCTTTATCCATGATTCTGTTATTGCTGATATGACAAATGCAGCACCGCTGATAATTAATAGAAAGCCAATATTTCCAACGAATCCAATCAATATCCCTGAAAGTGCTGGCCCTAAGATATTACTTCCTTGTGTACTGAGCTGGTTTAAGGAATTCGCTTTTGTCAGATGCTCTTCTTCAACTAGTAAAGGTATACTTGAATTTGCGGAAGGGTTGAATAAAGCCATGGAAGCAGCTGAACAGACTAATAAAACATATAATAAAGGGAGTGATAACGACCCGTTTATCATCAATACCGCAATAACCAGCATCGTACTTCCAGTAAAAATATCGGAAAATACCATAATTTTCTTTCTGTCAAAACGATCGGCTGCAACTCCCGCTAAGGGTTCTATAATAATAGTTGGCACTGTAAAGCAAAGCACGGTCATACCAAGAGATAATGCAGACCCAGTCCCCTGCATTACAAACCAAAGGACAGCTAGATTAAAAAAACGGTATCCAAACCTTGAAACAGATAATCCGGCCCACAGCAGCATATAATTACGATTTGCAAATAATGCTCTCACTTGCCTTACCTCTCTTTCTGTATCAACATGTCGGACATACTTTTTAATGCTTCCTCAATCAGCTTTTGATTTGCCTGATAGAAAATTTTATTTTCATATCTTTTCGCCGTGATTAAACCTAAATCAGATAATTTTGAGATATGATGCGAAATAGTCGGACTGGATAGATTCAATTGCTTTGCCAGTTCAAAGCCATATCGCGGCTGTCGATTTAGTTCCTTTATAATTTTAATTTTTGTCCGATCAGAAAGAGCTTTTGCCAGATCAATCACCTTATCCTCTTCCCTGCTTTCATCCATCGTCTGTTCAATAATCTCTGTACCAATGAGATAAATAGCTATATCACTCTCGGAGCTATAAGAAAATAAAGAGCTGTTATAATAAAAATAAGACGGAGCTAGTATAATTTTATTTGGCTCATTTGCTTCAAAAGAATCAAAATGCGGATTAGTTATTTTGTATATTTGCTTTCTGTTCATTCCCGATAATTTATGAATACTTTCTTCATGATAAGCGTTTATTTTCTTTATGGAAGGCTGATATATCTTCTCGTTAATTTCTTCAACAACCTTTAAAAAACGTTGCTTGGTATTTTCTTTATCAAAATATAAATAAAATAACTTTGCCTGTTCAGAAAAAGGTAATACAGAGGACTGAATATGCGAAAATACTTCCTGCCTATCCGTATAATCCTCTACTCTTTCTGGTGACGAGTAACCGCTGGTCAAAAACGCTGAAATGATTTCTTCAAATTCCAATTGCGCCATAAAACTTAAAAAGGATGGTATATCATGCCATTTATTATGCTGATAAAGAAGCTGAACAAATGTTAATCCAAAAAAACTATCCTTATGAAAAAAGCAATCTAGTTCCTTTTTTGTTTCATCAGATAGTAAAGAAAATGAATCCTGTATAAAATGGTTAAAGCTTTCTTTTTTGCGATGCTTTTCTGATTGCATGTATTCATAATTATTTAAACGGAACATGAGCGCGAGTAATTCAAATACATCGGATTGTTCTACATAATAATTATCAGATACGTTTTTCATAACATTTAACCTCCATCAAATATGTTATTTTAAGTATATCTAACAAAAGAATAATTACAAGTTATTTTTTATCCTTTACTCTTTCCATGAAGGAATTTATTTGAACATTTTCTTATTATTGTCCATGTCTTTCTCCAGACTTTTATATAAAAATAAAAAGGAGCTTCATGCTTATAATTATTTAAAACAGGCATTATATTTTGATTTTTGCTTTATTAATCTCTATTCTCCAGTCTAGAAATCATTGAATAATAATGGACGTTATTATATAATGTCTGTAAATAAGAAGACAAATGAAAGGGTCGTTTAGTATGTCACATGAAAATCATTTTTGGGATACCACAGTTGATGATCTTTCAAAAGGTTATTCTTATGCTGATAATATCGGCAGCTATGTATGTGTGCTATGTAATAAACATTTTGAAGATGGAATAATTTATCCAATAGACGGCGTATTATACGAAGCAAAAAAAGCAGTTATCCAACATATTGAACAGGAGCATGATTCCGTATTTGATTATTTGATTCAACTTGAAAAGAAATACACTGGATTGACAGACCATCAAAAAGAATTACTAACCTTTTTTTATCAGGGGTTAACTGATAAAGAAATCGTCAAAGAACTAGGCAGCGGAAGTCCTTCCACTATCCGGAGTCACCGCTTTAACTTAAAGGAAAAGGAAAAACGCGCAAAGGTTTTCCTGGCATTAATGAATCTGTTAAATAGAGAATCTCATCAGGAAAACGATCATAAATTTATTCACTTTCACAAGGGGGCAAAAATGGTGAATGATCGTTACGCCATTACAGAGGACGAGAAAAATAAGGTTTTATCAACTTATTTTAAAGACGGCCTGAATGGTCAACTCGACAAATTCCCAAGTAAAGAAAAAAGGAAGTTGATTGTCCTGCAAAATATCATAAACCATTTTGAATTAAACAGGATTTATACGGAGGAGGAAATAAATACTGTATTAAAGCCTGTCTACAGCGATTTTGTTACAATTAGAAGATATTTAATTGAGTATGGTTTTATGGAGCGCAGTAAAGATGGTATGGAATATTGGGTAAAGAACTAAGGAGGATATAGTGTGAACGAAAATAATGCGCTGCTAAATAACATCACATTTCAATTTAGTATCTCTAAACAACTGCTGGAATATCATCTTACTTCATTGAAGCAGGAAGAATACAGGTGGCTGTCACCAAATGCCGGACTTTATATTAAAGAGGAAAACGGAGAATGGTATGCTGATTTGCCTGAAACGGAAGCTTATCATATTGGAACTCCCAGCCTCGCCTGGACATTATGGCATATTACTTTCTGGTGGGAAATGGTATTGGATCATGCTTTCGGAGCTGGCACGCTGACGAAAGAGGAAATTAAAGTTCACGAAGATGTTGAAGCAGTGAAGACAGTCATTCATTCCCTAATTGCAAAATGGGAAGAGGTACTAATGAATTTAAAGGAAGAGGAGCTTTACAGCAAAGCATATACTGCATTTCCATTTAATAATGAGGTAGAATTTCATCAATTAGCTTCATGGTTAAATCTCGAACTAATGAAAAATGCTGCCGAGATTGGCTATGTCCGCTTTGAATATGCCTCTGTTAAAAAATAGTTTTATGGTAGAGGAAAGCTCTTATATAAAGCTCCCCTTCTATCTTTTCAGCATTCTTCTAATTAAATAAATAACAAAACCAACAACGATAACAGTAATAATCATTCCCGGGATTCCGATGTTTCCCATCATATATATCAATCCTTTCTCTAATTTACTATAATTTAGATTGATAAACTATCCATTGCAGTACTTTCATTTTAACCTATCATTTCGTTTGGAATCACTGAACGCAGCAATGAAAAAAAGAAAGGATGCTATAAATGTCGTCAATTACCTCAGAAAGACTATTATTTCGCCAATATCACGATGATGATTTTGATTTTCTAATGTCTTTATTGTCAGACCCTGAAGTAGTCCGTTTTATTGGAAATGGAGAGACACGGGATGAAAATGGAGGAAATATTTTTTTAAACTGGATATACAGCACCTATGAAGTTGGTGAAAATATAGGTTTAAGGCTTTTAGTCCGCAAAGAAGATAACACTCTAATCGGACATGCAGGTATCGTTCCTCAAACAATTGATAATACTTTGGAAATGGAAATAGGTTATTGGATCTCCCGTAAATATTGGGGTAAAGGATACGCTACTGAAGCAGCTGAGGCACTGTTAGATTACGGCAACAAACAGCTTGATACTCAAAGATTTATCTCATTGATTCAGCCTGATAATATTTCTTCCCAAAATGTGGCGAGAAAAATTGGAATGGAATTAGATAAAGAAATTGTGCTGGGCGGAAGAAATGTAAATCTATATTCTACTAAATGACTAGGCAATGCTTCTTCAGATGTCTGATACTCCAGTTAAATTAAGAAGCAAATAATATTATTTAAACAGGTGAAAGAATGAATAGCACCAGAAACTTTTTACTTATATTTGGATACTTCATGCTTTTCCTTATTGCTTCAACAATTTGGACAGAAGCTTTTTCACGTCCGTTACGTCCATCATCCAGGAACGATTCGCTTCCTATTGGTATTTTACATAAAATAGGATTGAGAACATCATATGCACTTTTAATAAGTACAATCTGTTTTATCCTGTCTACTATATTAACTGAGAAAAAAATGAACAATCTCCTCATGCTAATATCGATTACAGGTACGTTCCTATCCACATTAGGTATTGTCGGAGCACTTCTTTGTCGGAGCTTTTTAGCAAATAAAAATATAGAGCCGGCTCCTTTTGCTTAAGAAACTGGCTCTTATTATAAAATCTCTTTTTATAAGCAAGTCAATTTCACTTATCTTCATAAATCTCAACATCCAGAAAATCCTCCATCATCTTATTTAACTCCTCTGCACTCAGATCAGAATCATCAGATAGATGCAATCTAATGTCTAATTTAGAGTCATCATTAAATTCAACATCTATATTATTAAGATTATGCTCCTCTAAGTAATCGGAAATCATACCCTCAATATCTATTTTTAATCTTTCAGCTCTATGCTCTTCATCTGAAGTCTGTTTAATTTCCAGTTCATACTTACCCAACAGGTTACGCTTATCTAATCTTTGTGTAATATCTTCCTGAAATTGATGATAATCCTCTGTATCATCAATCTCAAAATATAACGAGTTATCGCCGGCCATATAAGCATATATTAGATACTTTTCATAGGCATACTCCATAATTTCCGACACTATCTCAGATTCATTTTTTTCCTCTGTAAAGAATTTCCCGGCTACAAAGATTGCTAATAAAATAGTAAAAATGCCAATAGATAAAAATATTGTTTTCTTATTCATGTCTTTTCCCCTCTAAATCCATTCAATCTATTTATGCAGTAGCTGTATTTTAGTTTCTACGATTTAATACAAGCGTTAGCTAATAGATACTTCTTAAAATACTCTATCGGCCTAGATGAATCATCAGTAATATCACTTGTGAATACAGCTGTTAATTTATAGCTTGGAACAACAAAGATATACTGTCCATTTTTTCCAAGAGCAAAAAAAGTTTCAGGTCTAGGAAACTCTTGATCATCCCCTGTTAAAACCCACCAGTGATAACCATATGAAAATGTATTATCTATTTTAACACTGGCTGCAGTAGACTCCTTAACCCAATCACTTGGCACAATCTGTTTGGATTTCCATTGACCATTGTTCATATAGAGCATCCCTATTTTTAATAAATCCTCCGTTTTCATATTCAATCCAAATCCGCCAATAGCAATTCCTTGCGAGTCACGGTTCCATTTATATTGTGTTATACCCAGTGGCATAAATAAATGCTTTTGCGCAAAGGATACAGTATCTAAACCAGTTGCTTTTTGTAAAATAGCACTAATTAATTGAGAAGAACCGCAGCTATAAATCATCTCTTCCCCCGGCTTATATTCAACTGGTTGGCTCAGAACAAATTTAACCCAATTTTTACTCGGTATCATCGCTGTATTGCCTGGCCAATACAGCCCTGAGGTCATTATTAATAAATGTTTAATCGTAATTTCATCTCCAGCTGAATCCTTCCTGCTGTCTGGAAAGTATGCAGTAATTGGCGTATGCACATGTGGTATATAGCCTTTGTCAATTGCAATACCGACAAGGATTGATAAGATACTTTTGGTAACAGAATATATCTTATGCTGTCTTTCCTTCATTTTATTATTTCGATAATATTCAAAAACAGTCTTACCATCATGCTGGATGAGACAGCTGTCAATTTTATCTTTTGTTACTTCTCTTTCAAACTTCTTCATAAGATTTTCATTCATATTGACGTCCCCCGAAATCTTGCATTCATTATAGATCTATCCAATATCGTTTCTCTTCTTTTATAGTTTCAAAGCCAAGAGACCTGTAAAGCTTTAATGCAGATTCATTCTCCGTTTCAACAAGAAGCTGTACTTTACTCAGATTGCAGCTTTTTAAATAGTGGAGCCCCTCTGATATCAGGTAACTGGCAAGTCCATACTTTCTCCAGTACGGCTTTACGAAAACATTCTCGATAGTTCCTATATCCTCCTGTTTTTCTTTCCAAGCCATGATACTCCCAATTATCTCACCGTTATAAAAAGCCGTAATCGCTTTCCAAAATGGATTACTTTTATACGCAGGTAATTTTTCTAAATTGGTAGGCTCATCCGGCCAAATTCCCTGCTCTGCCTGCAAATATGCTAATTCTTCCACTCTTGTTCCCATATCCCAATGCTTTACGGAAATGTCTGGTATTTTTAAAGCTGATTGCGGAATCAGGTTGTTCAATTTACAGCGCATCCAATACAGACTTTTAAAATGGTCAAAGCCTCTGGATTCCAAATAAGCATTTTCTTTTGCTTCTGATGCAAAATTTCCGACACAAAATTTCACAGGAAACTGAGCTGGAAGCTTCTTTTTCAATAATTTTGCTCCTTCGAGAACTTTTTTATAAAGAAGATTCCTCAATTCATTATCATCTTCCCAATTAGAGTGCAATTTTATATTAAAGAATAATAAATGACTTGCATTGGCTGAATGGTCTGTCGAGACAATATTAATCGCTTCTAACTGCCCTTTAGCAATCATTAAATCCTTATAAAAAACACAATATACATTCTTCCAATTACTTTCTGGACCAGGCTGCCAATAAATAATGTCCGAATGGTGTTCAATCAAATTTTTATATAATTGTATTGCAGCTGGTTTATCCTCAGATTGATAGTTTCTAATTATGTATTTGCTTTGCATAACACATTCCCCCGCTTACTTATTAGTTCTACAATATATTTTTACAAACCAAGTAATTACTTACTGGAGATTATATCAGCTGTTTTTAAAATAATTTATAATTTCAATGTCACTTTTAACATAAATTAATTTATGTTCATAAGGTCTTAACATATTCAAGATTTCTGGCTTAGTATGATATTCAAAAGCAGTATTATATTTATATAAATCTTTTAGAATCTTTAATGTTGGCTTATAATTTGCTGTTTCTAAGCCCAATTTCTGCCTAATAAACCTTTTGATGATTCTAAATTTCCTTATTGATAGCTTAGTATCTATAAACAGAATAACATCAGCATTTTGAAAACTCGAAGCAATCCATTTATGATGGACTCCTTCAATAATCCAACTGTCAGAATTAACGATATTCTTCAGATATTCATCTCTTTCTTCCGGAGTCCTTTTAATATCTCCTGTATCAAATCTTTTCCAAACAACATTATCCAATTCATAATAAAAAACTTGCAGTTGAGCGGAAAGCTTCCTGGCCAAAGTCGTTTTTCCACTTCCAATTGATCCTATAATATGTATTTTCCCGGGAAACTTTTGATTCATTTATCCACCTCAAACTATTCAGCAGCTTTACTATGTAAATAACTAATCTTTTTTTACGGCTGCTGAATAATTCTATTTATATAGCAACCTTGTAATCACATACTACCATACTATTTTATACTTTAATTGTAAATTTCTGAAATTACAACAATTTGGGGATGAAAAAGTACAGTTTCAAATAAAGAGAAGGATTACTTAAACTCATCAATGACTGAAAAGCTCTATTCATTTTGCAAGGATGCCTCCTGTCTGAAGTTTATACGCTCATAAAAAACTGTCTGTATTCTACATAAATATCTTATTTAAGGCCATTTTCTCCCATAAAAAATCGGGCATGCGTCTGCCCGATTTTTAATAATTATACCGACTGTATTGCTTCTTCAACAGGTGTTTGTCCACCTACTGCCCGGAATCTTTTACCAATGGTTATGTCATTTTTCAAGCTGGCATAAATTACTTTAGCGATATCCTCTCGTGGTACTTCTCCCCGTTCCACGCTGGCTCCAAGATTTACCCGATTCGTACCAGGATTATTCGTTAACATACCTGGATGGATGATGGTGTAGTCTAAATCAGTGTTTAATAGCCACTCGTCTGCATAATGTTTCGCTACGACATAGGGTGCAAATGACTCAGGCGCAGCTTGAATAGCTTCACGGCTGGTATCAAACGAACTAATCATGATAAAGCGCTTGACGTTCGCTTTTTCCGCGGCCTGAATGGTTTTTACAGCAGCGTCTAAGTCAATCATCAGGGTTTTATCCTTTCCTGTTTTAGGGCCGGATCCAGCTGTGAATACTACCGCATCAACACCTTCTGTCGCGTTGGCAATCGCGTCTATTTCATCCTCTAAGTTTACAATGGCTGTTTCAGCTCCTAATTCCTTGAAATAAGCCGCTTGTTCTTCCTTACGGATAAGCGCACGTGCCTGATCTCCATTTTCCTGAATCAACTTGACCAGGTGCTTCCCTATTTGTCCATTTGCTCCTACTACTAAGATATTCAATACCCTCATCCTTTCATTTTGAGTTATTCTTTTTATTGTAAAGGTTCCAAGGAGAGATGTTAAATAATTGGTTTGAGTAGAATAAAGCTCTGATATCTGTATGGCTTATATCCAGTTAAGACTTGTGTTGCAAATGTGTTGTAAGTTGGTTCTATGTCAAATGTGGTGGTGGAATATCATTCCTCCACCTCTTTATTTATAAGCTTGCTTTAAGACAAGCTTTACCTCTTGTTGCCATAGAATTTTCTTTCTCATTCGATCAAACTGTTTAATCCCATAAGATAATCTTTTTAATACTTTAATCGTATTATTAACGCCTTCTATGTAGCCATTATTAAAGGGATACATAAAAGAATGCAGAATTTCTTGTTGCCATCTTTTAAATGTACGTGCGACACGATGAAATCCCTCTAACGCGGATGCATTCAACTTCTCCAGGCACGCTTCTAATCCAGCAGTTGCGTTGTGCGCATCACTTTCCTTAAACCACGTATCCAATTCATGCTTTAAACCATAAGCTTCCTTTAAGCGGGGATCTATCCTTAATAATTGCTCGACTTTCTTCTTCTGATCATCTGAACAGGTTGTCCATGATTTCCACAGAAGTTTTTTGGAACGTTTCATTCGAATTCGATCTTTCTTGGGCAGCTCCTTTTGAACTTCACGGCGGACCTCATCTAGAGCCCAATAGGCCTGACGCATAAAGTGAAAACGGTCAGCGATAATCAGAGGATTTCCCAGTGCTTTTCGAATTGCTTGTTTAAACGCTTGAGATAAATCCATTACTACCATTTCTACTTTACCTGTATCACAGGACTTTAAGTACGCTTCAATGGTTTCCACTTTTCGATTTGGCAAGATATCGATAATTCTTCGGTTCTCCACATCGACCACATTCAATTGAAACCTCTCTCCATCCGCGTCACCTTTAAACTCATCGATCGCAATGACTCGCGGCAACACTTTGCTGGTAGTTAACTCCTTCTGATCAAACCACCGTAAGACACGATTCACTGTTACTCCGGTTACTAGCGCCGCTGTACGAAAGGAACTCACCGCTGCATGCATCATCGCTGTCGTTTGCACACTCGCCATACAACGTTGATACCGATGAATCATTTGTAGACGCTCATAAAATGTGTGATGACACGACGTGCAAATATAACGTCGTTTTCGCAGGGAAAGATGAACTTCCTTGGTTGTAAACGCTGGTCCTTGAATGCTTTGCCAACGATAGCCATGTATCCGCTTGGTTCTTTTACGGCAAAAAGGACATTTCTGCATACGCTGTTTCGTGAATAATTCTGCAATAAAATAACTTTCTTCTTCTCTGATATCCCACACATCTACATGCGTATCTTTAATTCCTAACAACTCTGTGATAAAATGATGATGCACTCTTTTCCTCTCCCATTCCTTTTGTCTCGACAACTCAAGGTTACCAGAGAGAGGAAATAGAGTGTATTTTTTTGTCTCCGTTCCATCTGGCGATGGAACGGAGGGCACCACCACATTCAGTATAGAGCCTGTAAGTTTAAAAACCTATGTTTTTATATGTTACTCCTATAAAATAAAAAATGCTTATGAACGTTGTTATATCAACATTCATAAGCATATTGATGATTTCTAAAATCATCCTAAATCGACCTGCTAATACCGGTGGTCGGGGTCGAACCGACACGTCCCAGAGGACACGGGATTTTGAGTCCCGCGCGTCTGCCAATTCCGCCACACCGGCACGTTTTTGGAGGCGGTAACCGGATTTGAACCGGTGATAAAGGTTTTGCAGACCTCTGCCTTACCACTTGGCTATACCGCCATTTCTTCTGGAGCGGAAGACGGGATTCGAACCCGCGACCCCCACCTTGGCAAGGTGATGTTCTACCACTGAACTACTTCCGCGAAAATGGCTGGGCCACTAGGATTCGAACCTAGGGTACACGGGATCAAAACCCGATGCCTTACCGCTTGGCTATGGCCCAATGATTAAATATTAATTTATGTATTAAATAAAAAAGGGCGACCGGTGGGGATCGAACCCACGTGTGCCGGAGCCACAATCCGGTGCGTTAACCACTTCGCCACGACCGCCATATTGGCAGGGGTAGTAGGAATTGAACCCACATCAAAGGTTTTGGAGACCTTCGTTTTACCATTAAACTATACCCCTATGAAATTTTATAAATGGTGGAGGGGGGCAGATTCGAACTGCCGAACCCTGAGGGAGCGGATTTACAGTCCGCCGCGTTTAGCCACTTCGCTACCCCTCCACGAAGATTAAAAAGGTGGCTCGGGACGGAATCGAACCGCCGACACAAGGATTTTCAGTCCTCTGCTCTACCGACTGAGCTACCAAGCCATATACTGTTTTAAATCTTTTAATGGCGGTCCGGACGGGACTCGAACCCGCGACCTCCTGCGTGACAGGCAGGCATTCTAACCAACTGAACTACCGGACCATTTTGGTTGCGGGGGCAGGATTTGAACCTGCGACCTTTGGGTTATGAGCCCAACGAGCTGCCAGACTGCTCCACCCCGCGATATGAATTTATAAGTCTTACATGGTGGAGGATGCAGGGCTCGAACCTGCGACCCCCTGCTTGTAAGGCAGGTGCTCTCCCAGCTGAGCTAATCCTCCATTATTGGTGACCCGTACGGGATTCGAACCCGTGTTACCGCCGTGAAAGGGCGGTGTCTTAACCGCTTGACCAACGGGCCATGTAAAAGTTTTAATGGCGGAGAGCGAGGGATTCGAACCCTCGAAGCCGCGGTAGCGGCTTACACGATTTCCAATCGTGCTCCTTCGGCCTCTCGGACAGCTCTCCATATGGCTCCACAGGTAGGATTCGAACCTACGACCGATCGGTTAACAGCCGATTGCTCTACCACTGAGCTACTGTGGAATAATCCATAATATTAAATAAAGAAGTAATTCGCTTGTCCTTAAGGACTTAATAAGAGAATACTCTTGCCTGGCGACGTCCTACTCTTGCAGGGGGAAGCCCCCAACTACCATTGGCGCTGAAGAACTTAACTTCTGTGTTCGGCATGGGAACAGGTGTGACCTCTTCGCTATCGTTACCAGACAAGGATTTTAAAAATCAGTAACAATCAATATTATAATCGTTTTTGAGAAAAAATCAAGTACTAATTTTAAAAAATATGTATAATTTTGCACCCTGAAAACTAAATAAGAGTAACGTGACATCAAAAAACTTAGATAAGTCCTCAATCGATTAGTATCCGTCAGCTGCACGTGTCGCCACGCTTCCACCTCGGACCTATCAACCTCATCGTCTCTGAGGGATTTTACTCACTTGAAGTGATGGGAAGTTTCATCTTGAGGGGGGCTTCATGCTTAGATGCTTTCAGCACTTATCCTTTCCACACGTAGCTACCCAGCTATGCTCCTGGCGGAACAACTGGTACACCAGCGGTGTGTCCATCCCGGTCCTCTCGTACTAAGGACAGCTCCTCTCAAACTTCCAACGCCCACGACGGATAGGGACCGAACTGTCTCACGACGTTCTGAACCCAGCTCGCGTACCGCTTTAATGGGCGAACAGCCCAACCCTTGGGACCGACTACAGCCCCAGGATGCGATGAGCCGACATCGAGGTGCCAAACCTCCCCGTCGATGTGAACTCTTGGGGGAGATAAGCCTGTTATCCCCGGGGTAGCTTTTATCCGTTGAGCGATGGCCCTTCCATGCGGAACCACCGGATCACTAAGCCCGACTTTCGTCCCTGCTCGACTTGTAGGTCTCGCAGTCAAGCTCCCTTCTGCCTTTACACTCTACGAATGATTTCCAACCATTCTGAGGGAACCTTTGGGCGCCTCCGTTACCTTTTAGGAGGCGACCGCCCCAGTCAAACTGCCCGCCTGACACTGTCTCCGAACCGGATTACGGTCCTGGGTTAGAATGGTCATACAGTTAGGGTGGTATCCCACGGGTGCCTCCACGTAAGCTGGCGCTCACGCTTCAAAGGCTCCCACCTATCCTGTACAAACTGCACAAACATTCCATATCAGGCTACAGTAAAGCTCCACGGGGTCTTTCCGTCCTGTCGCGGGTAATGCGCATCTTCACGCATAGTATAATTTCACCGGGTCTCTCGTTGAGACAGTGCCCAAGTCGTTGCACCTTTCGTGCGGGTCGGAACTTACCCGACAAGGAATTTCGCTACCTTAGGACCGTTATAGTTACGGCCGCCGTTTACTGGGGCTTCGGTTCAAAGCTTCGCTTACGCTAACTCTTCCCCTTAACCTTCCAGCACCGGGCAGGTGTCAGCCCCTATACTTCGCCTTTCGGCTTCGCAGAGACCTGTGTTTTTGCTAAACAGTCGCTTGGGCCTATTCACTGCGGCTCACTCACAAGTGAGCACCCCTTCTCCCGAAGTTACGGGGTCATTTTGCCGAGTTCCTTAACGAGAGTTCTCCCGCTCACCTTAGGATTCTCTCCTCGCCTACCTGTGTCGGTTTGCGGTACGGGCACCTATGATCTAACTAGAGGCTTTTCTTGGCAGTGTGAAATCAGGAACTTCGGTACTATATTTCCCTCCCCGTCACAGCTCAGAAATTTGTCAGACGGATTTGCCTATCTGACTTCCTCGCATGCTTGGACGCACATCCATCAGTGCGCACTCCTTATCCTCCTGCGTCCCCCCATTGTTCAAACAATCATGAGGTGGTACAGGAATATCAACCTGTTGTCCATCGCCTACGCCTGTCGGCCTCGGCTTAGGTCCCGACTAACCCTGAGAGGACGAGCCTTCCTCAGGAAACCTTAGGCATTCGGTGAAAGAGATTCTCACTCTTTTTTCGCTACTCATACCGGCATTCTCACTTCAAAGCGCTCCACCAGTCCTCACGGTCTGACTTCTCTGCACTTTGAACGCTCTCCTACCATTGTTCGTAAGAACAATCCGCAGCTTCGGTGATACGTTTAGCCCCGGTACATTTTCGGCGCAGCGTCACTCGACCAGTGAGCTATTACGCACTCTTTCAATGATGGCTGCTTCTAAGCCAACATCCTGGTTGTCTGTGCAACGCCACATCCTTTTCCACTTAACGTATACTTTGGGACCTTAGCTGGCGGTCTGGGCTGTTTCCCTTTCGACTATGAACCTTATCACCCATAGTCTGACTCCCAAGTTGAAGTAACTGGCATTCGGAGTTTGACTGAATTCGGTAACCCGGTAGGGGCCCCTAGTCCAATCAGTGCTCTACCTCCAGTACTCACGATCTTGAGGCTAGCCCTAAAGCTATTTCGGAGAGAACCAGCTATCTCCGTGTTCGATTGGAATTTCACCGCTACCCACACCTCATCCCCGCATTTTTCAACATACGTGGGTTCGGGCCTCCAGTCAGTGTTACCTGACCTTCACCCTGGACATGGGTAGATCACACGGTTTCGGGTCTACGACCGCATACTCATTCGCCCTATTCAGACTCGCTTTCGCTACGGCTCCGTGTCTTCCACTTAACCTTGCATACAATCGTAACTCGCCGGTCCATTCTACAAAAGGTACGCCGTCACCCATTAACGGGCTCCGACTACTTGTAGGCACACGGTTTCAGGTTCTATTTCACTCCCCTTCCGGGGTGCTTTTCACCTTTCCCTCACGGTACTGGTTCACTATCGGTCACTAGGTAGTATTTAGCCTTGGGAGATGGTCCTCCCGGATTCCGACGGAATTCCACGTGTTCCGCCGTACTCAGGATACACTCCGGAGGAAATTCCTTTTCAACTACAGGGCTGTTACCTTCTTCGGCTGACCTTTCCAAGTCGATTCGTTTAAAGAATTTCTTTGTAACTCCAATGGAGTGTCCTACAACCCCAAGAAGCAAGCTTCTTGGTTTGGGCTCTTTCCGTTTCGCTCGCCGCTACTCAGGAAATCGATTTTTCTTTCTCTTCCTCCAGGTACTGAGATGTTTCAGTTCCCCGGGTCTGCCTCATCTACCCTATGTATTCAGATAGATGTCCTGTCCCATTACGAACAGTGGGTTCCCCCATTCGGAAATCCCCGGATCAAAGTTTACTTACAACTCCCCGAGGCATATCGGTGTTAGTCCCGTCCTTCATCGGCTCCTAGTGCCAAGGCATCCACCGTGCGCCCTTATTCACTTAACTAAAGTTTTGGAATAAGTTTGCTGATTACTTCGTAATCAGTTGTGTTGCTATATCAATAGCTTTTTTTGCCTTATTTCTAAAGTTTGATGTCGTTGTTACTCTTATTTAGTTTTCAAGGTACAAGCTTCCACACGGATGTGGTGACTTCTGTGTTGTCACATGGACGTGACGGTTTTAACAGAAGTTCCTTGAGAGATTGCTCTCTCAAAACTGAACCAAACAACCAAGTACAAAATTCCGTTATATATCCTTAGAAAGGAGGTGATCCAGCCGCACCTTCCGATACGGCTACCTTGTTACGACTTCACCCCAATCATTCGTCCCACCTTCGGCGGCTGGCTCCAAAAAGGTTACCTCACCGACTTCGGGTGTTACGAACTCTCGTGGTGTGACGGGCGGTGTGTACAAGACCCGGGAACGTATTCACCGCGGCATGCTGATCCGCGATTACTAGCGATTCCGGCTTCATGTAGGCGAGTTGCAGCCTACAATCCGAACTGAGAACGGTTTTATGGGATTTGCTTGACCTCGCGGGCTTGCTTCCCTTTGTTCCGTCCATTGTAGCACGTGTGTAGCCCAGGTCATAAGGGGCATGATGATTTGACGTCATCCCCACCTTCCTCCGGTTTGTCACCGGCAGTCACCTTAGAGTGCCCAACTAAATGCTGGCAACTAAGATCAAGGGTTGCGCTCGTTGCGGGACTTAACCCAACATCTCACGACACGAGCTGACGACAACCATGCACCACCTGTCACTTTGTCCCCGAAGGGAAAACTCTGTCTCCAGAGCGGTCAAAGGATGTCAAGACCTGGTAAGGTTCTTCGCGTTGCTTCGAATTAAACCACATGCTCCACCGCTTGTGCGGGTCCCCGTCAATTCTTTTGAGTTTCAGCCTTGCGGCCGTACTCCCCAGGCGGAGTGCTTAATGCGTTAACTTCAGCACTAAGGGGCGGAAACCCCCTAACACCTAGCACTCATCGTTTACGGCGTGGACTACCAGGGTATCTAATCCTGTTCGCTCCCCACGCTTTCGCTCCTCAGCGTCAGTTACAGACCAGAGAGTCGCCTTCGCCACTGGTGTTCCTCCACATCTCTACGCATTTCACCGCTACACGTGGAATTCCACTCTCCTCTTCTGCACTCAAGTCCTCCAGTTTCCAATGCACGTTTACGGTTGAGCCGCAAGATTTCACATCAGACTTAAAGAACCGCCTGCGAGCGCTTTACGCCCAATAATTCCGGACAACGCTTGCCACCTACGTATTACCGCGGCTGCTGGCACGTAGTTAGCCGTGGCTTTCTGGTCGGGTACCGTCAAGGTACGATCAGTTACTATCATACTTGTTCTTCCCCGACAACAGAGTTTTACGATCCGAAAACCTTCATCACTCACGCGGCGTTGCTCCGTCAGACTTTCGTCCATTGCGGAAGATTCCCTACTGCTGCCTCCCGTAGGAGTCTGGGCCGTGTCTCAGTCCCAGTGTGGCCGATCACCCTCTCAGGTCGGCTACGCATCGTCGCCTTGGTGAGCCATTACCTCACCAACTAGCTAATGCGCCGCAGGCCCATCTGTAAGTGACAGCAAAAGCCGCCTTTCAACTTACCATCAGGAGATGATAAGTATTATCCGGTATTAGCTCGCGTTTCCGCGAGTTATCCCAGTCTTACAGGCAGGTTGCCTACGTGTTACTCACCCGTCCGCCGCTCGTTCCACGAACGTCCCTCCGAAGAGTTCTGTCCGCTTCCCGCGCTCGACTTGCATGTATTAGGCACGCCGCCAGCGTTCGTCCTGAGCCAAGATCAAACTCTCCATAAAAGTGTTTGTTTCTTTAGCTTTCAGAAGTCAACTTCTGACTTAAATATTCAAGAAAAACGAGGTGTTTTTCTTCTTTCGTACTGGTTGTTTTGTTCAGTTTTCAAAGAGCAATTTCTTATTGCTTCGCTTCAATCAGCGACTTTATTAATATAACATAATTTCAAGTTTGTTGTCAACTTCTTTTTTTATATTTTATTAACTGAGCGCTTGCTCGAATCAGCAACGAGATTAACTTTACCATGCTAAAAATAGAAAGTCAACGATTATTTTAAAATTTATTAAAAGCAAATTTCGGATCCATCAGGGTTCGCCTTGAAACAGTACCTTAGGCAAAAGTAATATAACAATATAAAACATTGATATATCACCTTTTCTTAAGCTTATGTATTTCATATACAAATATAGAGTATCCCCTTCTAAAAGCATTAATCACATTTAATACGCATTTTGATTTTCTTTCTTTCACATGCGGTCATTCCCTTAAGACACATGCATAAAAAAGTTTATTTCTATTTTAAATATCCAATCTCATGTTAAAAAGTTTATACAAAGGCTTAAATGTCCCCCTTATTAATTCAAATAAAATAATATACGTCAGTTTTTTAATTAATTACAGATATATTTGAAGTTTCATTATGTACAGTAAAAAATACAGGTCCGATATAAATCAAAGTCCAATCCTTTTCACATATTATTATTGCAAAGTATTTGCTGCTATTCTAAAAATACATTTCTCTATACCTGTCATAAAACGAGACTTCATTTAATACAGTTCCAGTTATTCTCTCCTCCAAAAGGAGAAATAAAGTTCTCTACTGTATATATGATTTGCTAAATTTAGTTTTCTCTCTAAAATAATCTTCTATAAGTAATAATTGAAACCTGCTACAGCCATAATGATATAATCAAGAAACAGAAACCAAAAATTACTTATTCCACAACTTCATAAAAATTGCAGGATAAGTAATTAGTTTTCTCACCGAAAACTTCTGTTTCAGATACCATTATCATACTTCCTCTAGTTCTTTCACCTTGTACATTCTCTGAAATACATCCGGATTTTTAGTAGGAACCAGTTTCATATCAATAATATCCTTTTCTTCTAAATAAGATACAATTGCATGTAAATCTAAGGTATAGTGTTCTATCTCCGGTAAAGCTTTAATAGAAGCATATGAGCAATAATCATCTTCTTTGCTTAATAAATTTAGCAGATGTGCTGCGGCGGACTCTGCTTTATTCAACATAACAAAATCCATTGCAATCAGCATTAATTCAATTCTCTTTTCTAAATTTTCTGTGCTGTCCATCAATTTTTCATATAGTTTGTACACTTCTAAATCAATACTCTTTACCTGATTCCACACAGTTACTTCTGGATAATAGCCTTGATCAACAACAGATAACCTCGCTAAATAGTGCAGGGCATTTAAAATTTTACTATAAGAATCCATAACCTCCTTTGATTCATATAACGCTTTTCCTTCACTAAAGTTTTTCAACAGTTTTCCGAAATCAATTATCTTTCTGAGTGTACGTTTGTCCTCCGGGAACGATTGAAGTTCATCTTTTAATCCCTTTATAAACTCATTTCTGTCATAAACTTTTCTTCCATAGATAACCCATTCTGCTGCACGCCTGTAACCACTTGTGTCAATCCAATCCATCAGAATCGATCTCGTTACAATATGCATAGCTACCGTTTGTCCATTCACCTCATAATGTTTTACAAACCAATCCACTTCTTGATTTTCAACAATAATCAATAAAATACTATCAAATTCATCCGTAATTGGACGGTCAAATTGAGTTTTCTCCACAACAAGTATGCCTAATGTATTTGGATTACTTGCATGCTCTTGATAAATCATTCTTTGAAAATTCTCCATGATAACAGTTGCCTCCCTGTTTTCCCTCTAATTAAACATAATTCTATATATACTTTTAAAAACCCTTTTTTGAACTATAGGAAAGTATAAAATTTTACTGAAGGATAGTAATCGTAATACTGGCAGTTCCTCAGTACAAGTAACCAATCCGATGTCATTTTACGGCTTGGCTTGTGAAGTTTTCTTTAATATTCATTCTTCTAATATTCTATGATATACTAAATTTGTATCTTAAGGGGGATTTAAATGGCACAACAAATAACTTACTCAAGTAAAATAAATAAAATCCGTACCTTTGCCTTAATCCTTGTGTTCGCTGGTATCTTAATAATGTATGGTGGAATTATGGCTCGTCGTATTGAATGGTTAATGCTTATCCTTTTTGTGTTAGGTGTACTGATGATTGTACTTAGCTGTGTTGTATACATATGGATTGGCACCTTGTCCTTAAGAGCAGTTCCTGTTATATGTCCAAACTGTGAAAAGCCTACAAAAATGCTAGGCCGGGTAGATGCCTGCATGCATTGCAAAGAGCCGCTGACATTAGATAAGAATTTAGAAGGTAAGGAATTCGATGAACGGTATAATAATCGCAAATTCCGTGAAGAAAATAAATAATTAAAAAGCACCATGCCTTTGTGAAAATAAATTCTCACTTAAGTATGGTGCTTTTTTGATGATAATTTGAAAGCTTGTATTAACTTGTTCTTTCGTAAGCCTGAACTATTTTATGCTATACTTATATGCAATATATTTAAATTTTAGTTCGCGGAAGAGCTGCCTAAAATCTAGAATTTCTGCCATAAAACAAAAAATGACTGGAGATAGTACACGAGCCTTAATAAATACTATCTCCAGTCATTTTTTTACATATTTAAAATCTCTTATTTTGCCGCATGCTACTCCTTGCAGGCATTGCATGTACCATAAACTTCCAGGCGATGATGACTGACATCAAAACCTGTGACCTGCTCTGCAAGTGATTCTACTTCATCTAATGAAGGATAATGAAAATCAACAATCTTTCCACACTGATTACAAATGATATGATAATGATCTGATGTATTACAATCAAATCTGCTTGAGGAATCTCCATAAGTGAGCTCTCTGACCAGTCCAATATCTTTTAATACACGCAAATTATTATATACTGTTGCAACACTCATATTTGGAAACTTTCCTTCAAGTGCTTTATATATATCATCCGCAGTCGGGTGAACCATTGAATTAAGCAAATACTCCAGTACGGCGTGTCGTTGTGGTGTAATGCGGACGCCTGACTGTTTTAATGTATCAATTGCTTGCCGTAATTTATCTTCAGACACCCTAAACACCTCTCTTCCCAATTAATAAAATTATTAGATTATAATTCTTATAATTAGTTTATCGCCCTGTGTTCATAATGTCAATTAATTCACGTAAATCAAACATCAGTGTGGAGTTGCTTTTCTTCTCCACCTAATTGCTGATTTACATATCTGGCAGCAACAAATAAATAATCCGATAACCGGTTCAAATAACCGAAAACAAGCTTATTCTCTACTTCATCTTCCAGTCCTACTGTTAAACGTTCTGCCCGTCTGGCCACTGTGCGAGCATGATGTAACGCACTTGCTGCCCGATGGCCTGATGGAAGAATAAAATTCTTCAACGGTTCAAGTGATTTATCCCATTCATCAATTTGTTTTTCCATCTCATCAATATGTTTCTGCTCAAGCTTCCAATAAACTTCTTTATCTTTTGGCGTAGATAATTCTGCACCAACATGAAAAAGAATTGTCTGTACACGTTGTAACTGGTCAAGAAATGCATGCTTACCGTCCCAGCTTGTTTCTTCTATATAACTTGCTGCCAGTCCAATGCTAGAATTCACTTCATCACAGGTCCCGTACGCTTCTACTCTTAAATGATTTTTCGGTACACGTTGTCCGTAAACCAGCGATGTTTGTCCTTTATCTCCAGATCTTGTATAGATTCGCATGTTATTCCATCTCCAATCCCGAAATACTTAATCTGCACTATTTTCTTTTAAATAGTTTAAAGCATCCAGTACATGATCTTTCACTCGAACCTTTCGATACTCTTTGACAAGGTTTCCTTCTTTATCAAGAATAAATGTAGAACGTTCAATACCGTAATATTCTTTTCCAAAATTTTTCTTCAGCTTCCATACTCCAAATTGATCGGCCACCTGGTGATCTTCATCTGAAAGTAAAGTAAACGGCAAATCATGCTTATCAATAAATTTTTGATGACGAGCTTCCGGATCCGGACTAATGCCGACTATTACTGCGTCCAACTCTTCAAAGCTTTCATGATTATCTCTGAAATCACATGCTTCCGTGGTGCACCCCGGGGTCATATCCTTTGGATAAAAATATAAAACAACGTACTTTCCTTTAAAATTAGATAAGCTTACTTTTTCGCCATCCTGATTTGGTAATGTAAAATCATTTACTTTTGTTCCTAATTCGATTGGCATCTAATCCCTCCAATTATAAATGAGTCCCTTTTCTCTCTTAAATATAGCATATTACAGAATTAGATTCATTTATCACTGTCACGGCTGCTGATTTGTACAACCTTTAATACAAAAGCAGCAGGCAGAATGTACCCAATCAAAGCTTCGGAAATAGCAATAATTCTTCCAATGCCGACTGGAGCCAGATCTCCATAGCCAAGGGTCAATATTGTTACACCGCTAAAATAGATGGAATGGATAACTGATCCCCATATGGTTACCTCTCTTAATTCTCCATGCTCAACGATGACAATCCCTTGAAAGGATAAAATGAAATAAATCAGACCATAACCGACCATTGTAATGCAATAAACAACAAGCATTGCTATAAAAATTTCTAAAGAGAAATGCCCTTCCTTCATTTGTATACGTGAATGAATTGATTTATATTGAATAAAATCATAGATGCTTTTACCGATTAAAACCATAATCAGGATAAAGAATATCCAAGGGATACCCATTTCTTTTGCTCCTTCCAAATAATCTTTTCTATGGAACAGCTGCTAGTGACAAGCATAAAGGTTAATACGGCATACGATTAGCAAGCTCCAGACACCAGAAGAGATAAAATTTAAACGGTTCAAAATCCAGGTTCAGATCACTACATCTTTAAACAGTCACTCTTCACTATCTAATGTATATGCGGAAATTGAAACAGTTTGTACAAGTTTTCCATTCATTTTTTTGTTATATTAGTAATTGGGGTAAAAATAAACAGAGAAAATCTGCTTTTTACCTTTTTTAGATGAACTTGTAAGGTAACGTTCAGATACTTTACTGGTTGGGCAGAATGAGGAGGAAAACAAAATGAAATTTACAAATTCTGAAAAGCTGCATGAGGAAGCTTTACAACATATCGTCGGCGGAGTTAATTCTCCTTCCCGCTCCTATAAAGCTGTTGGCGGAGGATCTCCTGTATATATGAAAAGAGGTCAGGGAGCCTATTTCTGGGATGTCGATGATAATAAATATATTGACTATTTAGCTGCATACGGGCCAATCATAACTGGTCACGCACATCCGCATATTGCAAAAGCTATTGCTGAAGCAGCAACAACCGGAGTTCTTTACGGAACACCGACGGAACTTGAAAACACATTTGCAAAAATGTTAAAAGAAGCCATGCCTTCATTAGAGAAGGTTCGTTTTAATAATTCAGGTACAGAGGCTGTGATGACAACCATTCGTGTAGCCCGCGCCTATACAAACAGAACAAAAATTATTAAATTTGCCGGATGCTATCATGGACACTTTGATGCTGTATTGGTGGAGGCAGGATCTGGACCGTCAACACTGGGTACACCAGATTCAGCAGGTGTTCCTGCTTCCAGTGCTGCAGAGGTGATTACCGTTCCATTTAATAATTTAAAAGCCTTTAAAGAAGCATTAAAAGCATGGGAAGGTGAAATTGCAGCTGTAATCGTTGAACCGATTGTAGGTAACTTCGGAATTGTAGAACCTTTTGAAGGTTTCTTAGAAGAAGTAAATGAACTTACCCACCGCGCCGGTGCTCTTGTCATTTATGATGAGGTGATTACTGCATTCCGTTTCACTTATGGAAGTGCACAGCAGCTCTACAATATTGAGCCGGACTTAACAGCAATGGGTAAAATTATTGGCGGTGGTCTCCCAATCGGCGCTTACGGCGGCCGAAAGGATATCATGGAACAGGTTGCACCACTCGGACCAGCTTACCAGGCAGGAACTATGTCGGGAAATCCCGCTTCTATGGCAGCAGGTATTGCCTGCTTAGAGGTTTTAAGAGAAGACGGTGTATATGAAGAATTAGAACGACTCGGAAAACGCCTGGAAGAAGGTATTCTGGAAAAAGCAGAAGAAAATGATATTCATATTACAGTTAATCGTCTCCGCGGAGCTCTAACTGTATACTTCGGAGTCGACAAAGTCACAAACTACAGAGAGGCCGAAGCTTCAAATGGAGAAGCCTTTGCAACGTTCTTCCAGCTTATGTTGAGAGAAGGCATTAACCTGGCACCTTCTAAATACGAAGCCTGGTTCTTAACAACAGAGCATACAGATTCTGATATCGAAAATACGATTGATGCGGTTGGCCGTGTATTTGCAAAAATGGCAGAGAATCAATAATAAAGGTAACACAATAGAAAGGTCTTCACCGGATATAGCTATATCCGGTGAAGACCTTTCTTGTATCCGTTAAACTAATGAAATCAAAAACCTTCTAGTTATATTTCCTTTCTCATCTTTAAAAGAAGATATCTCTCCTCCCCCGCAATTTATAATAACTTTAGCTGAAAATTGATTTTTTTGATTGCAGGTTATTAGAGCTTCTTGAATTTGCATCTTTTTTAAATAAATTAAGGAATGCTCCAGTATTTTTGTTGCATATCCTTTATTGCGTTCATTTGGCGCAACTCCATAGCCTATATGTCCGCCAATTTCTTTTAACCCATCATTTAACTCATGTCTAATATTAGACGCACCAACAATATCATCTCCAATAAAGAGAAAAAATGTAGAATTAGGAACGAAATTATGATTGAAATTAGCTTGTTTACTCGCAGAAAGATATTCAATAAAGTGCTGATAATTTTTATACCGTTTTATCTCCGTCGCTGTTGGAATTACTATTTCTTCTTTTAAATACCATTGATTAATATAACGGTAAAAAGCTGTTTCATCTTCTGTTTTCAACTCTCGAAAAGTTTGCATCGAAAACCTCCCTTTTATTAAAAAAGGAATAAGGAGACGCTCTCCCTATTCCTCCAAATTCTGAATCTGATACAAATCATAATAATGTCCACGGAGCCGCATTAATTCTTCATGCGATCCTATTTCAACAATTTCTCCGTTCTCAACGACGACAATACGATTTGCATGTGTAATTGTTGCCAGACGGTGAGCAACAATAAAGGTAGTCCGATCAGAAGCAAGCTTTTCCAGTGTTTCCTGAATAAGATGCTCACTTTCTAAATCCAGCGCGGATGTTGCTTCATCAAAAATCAAGATTGGCGGATTTTTCAAGAATACCCGCGCAATCGCAATCCGCTGCTTCTGTCCACCTGATAATTTCACACCGCGCTCTCCAACCATCGTCTCGTACCCCTCCGGCATTTCATTAATAAAGTCATGAGCATTTGCTGCTTTTGCTGCACTGATAACTTCCTCATCCGTTGCATCGGGGTTTCCCATGCGAATATTTGTGGCAATTGATTCGGAGAACAGAATATTATCCTGAAGCACCATTCCAATATTGTCCCGCAGTGAACGTGCTTTCATATCTCTTAAATCCATTTCATCAATTTCAATGGATCCACCAGTCACATCATAGAAACGGGGAATCAGACTGATTAATGTTGATTTTCCTCCTCCGCTCATTCCGACAAAGGCAATAGTTTCTCCTTTTTGAACATGGAGATCAATATCCTTGAGCACAGGTTCCGTTTCTTCATCATATTGAAAAGAGACTTGGTTAAAGGTTACTTTTCCTTGCAATCGTCCCGGATCAACTGCATCTTTTTTATCCGTAATGTCATAAGGCTCATTCATTAATTCAAACACCCGGTCAATAGACGCAATCGATTGTACTAAAGTTGTAGAAGAGTTAATAAGTCGGCGCAACGGGCTATAAACCCGCTCCATATATCCGACAAAAGCTACCATCGTACCAAGAGATGTATTACCCATAACGACCTGGTAACCCGCAAAAGCGATAACTAATAACGGTGCTAGGTCAGTAATTGTATTTGTCACCGCAAAAGTTCTGGCATTCCAATCTGTATGCTTCAAAGCCCGATTCAGAAAATGACTGTTTCTTTTATCAAACTGTTCATCTTCATAATCCTCCAGCGCAAAGCTTCTTGTAACTGGTACGCCTTGGATTCGCTCGTGTAAATGCCCCTGCACTTCAGCCAAGGCCTGTGACCTTTCTCTTGTTAACCGTCGTAAGCGTCCAAAAAAGTATTTAACAGAGATACCGAATAAAGGGAATAAAATAATTGATACAAAGGTGAGCGGTACATCCATTGTAAACATAATAATAATTGCTATTAAAATGGTTGTTACGTCCAGCCAAATATTCATCAGCCCTGTCATAACAAAATTTTTCGTTTGCTCCACATCATTTATTACTCTGGAAATGATTTCGCCAGTTTTTGTCTGCGAATAAAATTTTAAACTTAATTTTTGAAGGTGGTCGAATAATTTCCCTCTAATATCAAAAAGAATTTTATTTCCAACCCATTGGGCCAGATATTGCCGTATATACTCAACCGGCGGGCGGACAATTAAAAATACGACAAAAGAAATACCCATTATCCAGAATAAGCGTGTTATCTTTTCAGTCTGGGTGAAGTCCTCTACCGTAATAATATCATCAATAACAAATTTCAAAATTAACGGCATCATCAATGGGATACCGAATTTAATAACACCGATAAGTAATGTCCATATTATTTTCCATTTATATGGTTTTACAAATTGCATATACTGCTTAATACTGCTCATTCATCATCTTCCTCTGCTTGAAAGGTATTACGGAATATGTTCGTCATTTCACATCCATTCTCTAAAATGTAATATAAAAATCCTTGCTACTCCATCTCGTAACAAGGATACCCTTTTATTCATTCTAATTGCAATTAAATCGCTCTGAAGTATTTTCACGTCTCTGTACTCTTCAGCTTAGTGATATGTTAAGTACATTTCATACCAATCATCAACGAATCCAGGAGAAAACGGACCTTTCCCTTGACGAATCCAATGAATTAAGATGTCTAATTGCTGATAAAGAATACGGTCAATTTCTTCAGGATAATGCATTAAGGCTTTATTTTCTTCATATTCATCTTCATCAAGAAGATGAAAAGTCATATCTGGAAATACCTTCACGTCCAAATCATAGTCAATATATTTCAAAGCTTCATCATTTTCATCATAAACAAACGGAGAGCTGAGGTTGCAGTAATAGTGTATTCCATCATCCCTGAGCATACCTATAATATTAAACCAATGCCTGGCATCAAAATAACAAATAGCAGGCTCTCTCGTCATCCATGAATGGCCGTCACTTTCAATAACCTTTGTCCGGTCATTTGCACCAATTATAACGCTTTCCGTACCTTTTAATACCACACTATTTTTCCAGACTCTATGAAGTTGTCCACTATGCTTATAACTTTGTATCATCATTTTCGAACCAGCGTTTGGAGAAACCATCCAAAATCTCCCTCTCCATTTTCATACAGTGATTTATGCATTATATTTTATTATAAGCCTTCAGCTACAAAAGTTAAAGGATAACTCCTTTTTAATTGAAATGCTTTTATGTATCGCAGTATAACTTGCTGTAACACTCCCGCTTTAAGAACAGAGAAAATTCGAGGATTTTAAGCAGAAACCGGGCAATGCGGTGTATGATGCGGAAAACCAATTTCGTCTATATCCATTATTAATGAATTTGCATAAATTATTCATATGTTCAAATGATAATCGTATTTCGGGGGTCCCTTTTTATTAATAAGCATTTATTAAATGATTAAAAGGGTTTCCGTATTTGGAAACCCTTTTTGGGGTAAAACAGATGTTATTGCTTGTTTTGTTGAGATTGTTGATTTTGTTTTTTCACTTGTTGTGCATCTGTTTCTGAAGCAAACTCAGTACCATATTGTCCTTGAGCTGCTTGTTGGTTTTGCTTTCTTACTTCAGCTGCGTTAGTTTTTGCAGGATTTTGTTGGTTTTGTTGATTTTGTTTTTTAGCCATCAATATCACCTCCGCAATAATTAATGTTCCCGAAGTGAATTTCTTTATCCAAACTTTTTTAAAAAATATTTTCTAAAAATAATTAACCCCAGAAAACAAAGTATTGCAGCCATTTTTTGATAATGTGATTTTTTAACAGGTTTCACAATTAACGCCTTACCTTCATTCTTATTTCATTTTTCTTCTAAAAAAGGAATCATTTTTTGATGCGGAACTGGAAAAGGATATTCCTTCAGCTCTTCTATAGAAACAAATTTTAACCGGCTGTCCGATACTGTTTCCTGATTTGTTACTGCTCTTCTTACATCTACATTCCAAATAATATGAGAAAAAACATGCTTAATAGCTGTGCATGAAGTTTTTATCTCCGCATCTACCTCATAATTTTCTAGAAGCCACCGGTGCCAATCACTTTCAACAATTTCATCTGCAGGTATCATTGGAAATTGCCATAATCCTGCCAGCAATCCAGAATCCGGTCTTTTTTCAATAATATATTTACCTTCCTTATTTTGGATAAGTAATGCAATATATTTCTTCTTCTGCTGTTTTTTTGCTTTCTTTTTTACTGGAAGGCTTTCTTGTACTCCTTCCACATATGCTTGACAGTGCTCCATCACAGGACAAAACATGCACAAAGGCTTTTTTGGTGTACAAATTGTCGCTCCTAAATCCATGATTGCCTGATTAAATGAAGAAGGATCTTCCTTTGAAATCATTTCTCCCACATAGTATTCGAATAATTTTTTCGTAGAGCTCTGCGTAATATCTTCTTTAATATGTAAAACCCGGGAAAAAACACGCATCACATTGCCGTCTACTGCCGGTATAGGCTGGTTATAAGCAATCGAAAGAATCGCTCCTTTTGTATAAGGCCCTATTCCCTTTAAGCTGCCAAGCTGCTTCGGATCATCAGGAATTTTTCCGTCATATGCTTCCACGACTTCACGTACTGCAGTTTGTAAATTTCTTGCGCGGGAATAATAACCTAGTCCTTCCCATTGCTTTAAAACGTCCTGCTGCTCCGCTTCAGCTAATTCATATACAGTTGGATATTTCTCCATAAACCGATTAAAATAAGGGATAACCGTATCTACTTTCGTTTGCTGCAGCATAATTTCTGAGACCCATACGCGATAAGCATTATTATTTTCACGCCAGGGCAAATTTCGTTTATTTTCTTCATACCATTTGAGCAGGTCTTCTTGAAAAGCTGAAATATTTATATGTTCTAGCCTTTTATCGTTCATGTTTTCACTTCCTATGTGTTAAAATAGTATTGGATTGCTTTGATGGAAGCAACTTAAGGAGGATATATAGCTATGGATACTGGTACGCATATAGTTATGGGTGTTGCACTTGGCGGTTTGGCAACATTGGACCCTGCTGTGCAAAGTAATCCTGCACTATTTCATGCTGTATTAGTTGGAACAGTCGTGGGATCACACGCTCCTGATTTTGATACAATATTTAAATTAAAAAATAATGCAACTTATATAAGACAGCATCGAGGAGCATCGCATTCTCTTCCTGCTATTCTTATGTGGAGTCTGCTCGTATCTGGAGCAATTTATTTATTTGTTCCAGAAGTAAGCTATCTGACTCTTTGGTTATGGACACTATTAGCTGTGTCTATTCATGTATTTGTCGATTTATTTAATGCGTATGGTACGCAGGCCTTCCGTCCATTCACCAAAAAATGGATTGCAAAAGGGTTTATTAATACATTTGATCCGTACATTTTTTTCCTGAATGTCGCCGGTATCATTGCCTGGGCATTAGGCGCAAATCCGGGTTATACCTGGGTCATTATTTATACGGTCATTGTACTATATTACATTAAACGCTACATGGACAAAAGAGAAATTGTTCAGAAAATCAAAGAATATTTTCCAGATACAGAGGTTGTCGCTACCTCCCCTACACTCAAACAAAATTATTGGCGTGTTGCAATAACAACTAGCGACCGTTACTATGTAGGCAGCGTTGAAAATCGGCATATTGAGATTGTTGATGAATTTTATCGTGTTCCATTACCTGATACAGATGTCATAAAAGCTGCCAAAAACGATAAAAACATCTCTTCCTTCCTTAATTTTTCTCCAGTATACCGCTGGGAAATAAATACTGATGAAGATGATGTCACAGAAGTCCGTTTTATTGATTTGCGTTATCGCAGCAAAGGATATTATCCATTTGTTGCCGTTGTGAAGCTGGATAAAAATCTGGAAGTAATTACTTCCTATACAGGATGGATTTTCTCGGAACAGAAGCTTCAAAGCAAACTGATTCCAAGTGACTCAACCCCTTAACATTGAAAAGACCAAATAACTTCTGCACCCTTCAGGATCTATACAGAGACTCAACCTTTCATGAAGGTCGTTTTTAGCAGAAATTCCCATTCTCTATATAAAAAAGCAACAACTCAGGTGAGGTAAAGTTTCGCCTGAGTTGTTTTTATTCAGCTTACCTTTTTTCCTAATAAAGAAATTGGCAAAGCTTCTATATCTTCACTTTCCTTATCTAATAAATCAATACGGTAACCCCACGCAAAGACCCCGTTAACATAAGATATTTTAAATTTATAGCCTGTTTCCATTTTAAGCTGATAAATTTCCTCTTTTTTAAAATCATCTGGACTCATTGTATACGCAAGAGCTACCTGCATTTTCCGTTCACAAACTTGGACCTCAGAAACATTGCCAAGCTGTTCTGCTTTTTGGGCCTGTTCTTTTAATTTACCAATTTCCTGATGTAATTGTTCGATGGAATAATCGCTGTAACGAAATTTCATTCTTCTCCCCCCTGGCTTTCGATTCCTATTGTACCAAAATAATGTAGAGTTAACCTGAATTTATTCTTGATTTTCTATATATACATCCACAAACTGCTGGATTCTATCAAAACGGAAGCCTTTCCTGTATAAACCTTCCATTATTTTTTGCTTCAGCTGGAAGCCTTCATATTTTTTCACATGCTTGTGGTACAGCTTTTCTCCCTGAAATTTCAATGCTTCCCATTCCTGATCTGCGTTTTCTTCCTGATCCATCGTCTGAATAGCCGCAAAGACAAGCTGCTGATTAAATCCTTTTTGCAAAATCATATTTTTTGCCTGGTTTATTTGCTTTTGAAAAGAATCCTTCGAGGTTTGCTTTATTTTCTTTCCAAGCAGCTTTTGAATTTTTTCTTTCTGCAGTACAGGTGTATATTGCTCTAAAGCATTGGCGGCGATTTGCCCGGTAATTCCTTTTTCAAATAATTCCTGCTCTATAATCTTTGGTCCCTTTGAGCTTGTATTCATACGCGATCGTACAAACATATCTGCAAATTGCTGATCATCAAGGAGCTTTTCCTTCTTTAAGCGCTGCATAATAACAGCAATTTGTTCATCTTCTACTTCTTTTTTCTGCAAATACATGATAATTTCTTTTTCTGAGCGTATTCTATAGCTTAAAAAGTGTATAGTAAGGGTATATATTTTATGGAGATTATCCTGTTCTTTTAGTGTTTTGATAAGCTCATTATCTAATTCCATTCCTTTTTCAAGCCGGAATTTAATAAGGATATCTTCATCGACACTAAACCCATATTCATCACCAGCTGGTGTATTTAAAAATATATTATAGCGATGCTTCTGTTTTTTTTGAGTTGTTATCCGGGTAATTTTTCTCAACATCATTCACCTCTCTTAACATCATAGCAAAATTTTCAGCAATCAGATAACAATAGAAAATATAATTAAAGGAGGTTTCTTTATTATGAACATATTAATTACTGGAGCCACGGGATTTCTAGGCAGTAAATTAGCTGCACATCTCACAGTTCTAAATCATAACTTATATATCCTGACTCGTTCTACAGAGAAAAGATCGAATACATCACATATAACTTTTATTGATTATAATACGACTGCAAACGAACTTCCTCACATAGATGCTGTCATTAATCTCGCTGGTGAATCATTATTTGGATATTGGACGAAAAAAAAGAAAGAAGCCATTCTTACAAGCCGCCTTCGTGTTACTAAATATCTTGTTCAATTGATGAAAGATATGAAGGAGAAACCAAAGGTATTTATCAGTGGATCGGCGGTAGGATACTATGGCATGTCAGAGGATTTTATCTATACAGAAGCGACTGTACAGCCCGGAAACGACTTTCTTGCATCTATAACGCGTCAATGGGAACAAGAAGCAGGTGCAGCAGAAAAAATGGATATCCGTACGATTTATGCGCGATTTGGTGTGCTACTCGGCAATGATGGCGGTGTATTTCCACTTATGTCGTTGCCAATAAAATTATATGCCGGCGGACATACCAGTGATGGTGAACAATGGCTATCCTGGATTCACGTAAAGGATGCTGTCAAATTAATCACTTTTTGCCTGGAACATCAAACCATAAAAGGGCCTGTTAATGTGACTGCTCCAAACCCAAAACGAAATAAAGACTTTATGAAAAAAGCAGCAAAGATTTATAATCGACCAAATTGGCTGCATGTACCGGCTGTATTCTTTTATTTTACTTTAGGAGAAATGGCACAGCTCATAATAAAAGGACAATATGCTTATCCACAGAAGGCACTTAATAATGGTTTCGAGTATGAATTTGCATCCCTTGATCGAGCCTTATTGGATCTGAAAAAGAGTTAAAAAATATGGAATTATAGCTTTTTAAAACAAAGGAGCATGTTACTGCTTTACTTATCAGCATGCTCCTTTGTCAATTTCGCTTTTATTACATCTTTTAGCGGTTTACTTTTTATCTATTTTCAATGCTTGCTGGATTACCTCTAATTGTTTTGCTGTGAATCCAGTTGCGTGCATAATAGCTGCATGCTCTACTCCTTGCTCCAACAGGCGGAGCGCCATCTGTTTTGCAGATTTTCCCAATGCAGATTCAGCCTTTTTCTTCTGATTTCTTCTTTTTCCATTTTGTCTTGCATTTCTTGATTCTGTGTCTCTATTTCTTGGTTTCTCATTTCCATTTCTTGATTTCGTGTCTCTATTTCTTGATTCCCCGCTTCTATTTCTTCTTTCTGCATTTCCATCACTTTTTTCTGAGCTCTTATTTCTTCCATTTCCTGTTCTA
The DNA here is from genome assembly GCF_038004405.1 of Oceanobacillus sp. FSL W8-0428. Classification (NCBI taxonomy): domain Bacteria; kingdom Bacillati; phylum Bacillota; class Bacilli; order Caryophanales; family Bacillaceae; genus Oceanobacillus; species Oceanobacillus sp. FSL W8-0428. The sequence goes on along the minus strand of NZ_JBBORB010000001.1, from coordinate 3,142,767 downwards.
ACTGTTCTCTGTCCAGAAGCTTAGATCGTTCATCTAAAATCTGCTTCAAGCATGCTTCATATGCCAGACGCTCCTCTTTTGTCCGGCCCAAATCTTCCCAGAACCGCATAGCGACATTTAAAGACTTATCCTCCACCGCAATCTCCTCCAATTCTTGATAAATATCATTGTAAAAATGATTCGTTTGCCGGTCTACTGTTTCTAGCAGCAGTAACCATCGAGTCAAGACATCTTCCCATGGATTGAGCTGATTCTTCTTCCAGGCAGAGATTAATTTAGGAATCTCCACAAAATGAAACTCAATTCTATCCGTTAATGGATATTTCTGATTCATTTCATATAAACGGAAGATATTATGATAGGCGTCTGGTTCCTTCAACAAATCAAAATGCATGATATTAATGCTGATAACAGGATATAATGTCTTATAATTTTGTCCTTCTTTCAACTGTTCCGAAAAAATCCGTGACCAATAATATAAAGCTCTGTTAACCATATTATACTCATTGTTGATTTGAATTTCTATATTTATAATCTCCTTATTATCTGTCTCAATAAGAAGATCCAGCCTGGATTTTTTGTCCTCTTCATACTCCCCGCCAATTTCAATATTTTGAAAGAAAAGCTGTTTAACAGGACTTCTTCCTGATTTTGCTAAAATCGCATTGAGAAAAACAACTGTAATTTCCTTATTCTTCTCGCTCCCAAATAATTGCTTAAAGGCGTAGTCTACTTTTAAATCCATCAGCTGAATATCTTGTATCTGATGTAATACTTTCTTTGTCTTTCCTTTTCTTCTTTGATACTTATTATATGATTTGTGATCCTCCTGCAAACGCAAAGAGGGTGTTGCCTGTGAGGAGTATACTTTATGAAGACTGATTCGTGGCATAAAAACACAACCTTTTATATTATGAGGCAGGCTTCTGAGGAGTAAATCTGATTACATTACACAGAACAAAAGTTCTTTTATCGAGAAGTTTTTATTAAATGATAAACCTTTTTTCACGTGTTTATCATCCTCTCTTCTTCCTTATATATCTCCCCTGTTACTTAATTGGACACAATTACTCCTAAGTAAAATTTTTTGTATTCTTATAAAAAAATACTTGCATTTCACTGAAAAAATCATACAATAAAATTATCAAAAATGAATTTGAAAAGAGCTGATAAGCAGCCTGTTTCGGTTGTACTGAGAGAAAATCAATTAAATAGGGAAGGCAAATGGTGCGCCACCGGGGTTTCCTGGTTCTAGTGGGTTCGATTCCCACCCCGAATTTTTGTTTCAATGCTACTTTTAAAATAAAAATTCGAGGGTGGGTGACTCACTTACTGCGTTTATTTTGCATGTAAGAATACCCGCCTGGAAAAAAGGAGGGTATTTTCATGCTGAAAATACGTGATTTACTTGAAGTACCTATGTTATTTGAACTTATGATTGCCCCTGAGGTGTTTCCTTTTGTCAGACAAAAAGCAACAACCGTTGATGAATTCTATTTTTTAACAAAACAAACGATAGAAGCGGAAGAGCGGGGCGAATTAATTTCACGAACCATCTTAGATGAATACCAGCAGCCAATTGGCACTATTAACCTTTTTGATATTGAAGATAATTATGGTTTTTTAGCTACATGGCTTGGGAAACCGTATTTTGGTAAAGGATATAACCGTCAAGCTAAAGATGCCTTCTTTCACGAGCTTTTTACAACCAAGGAAATTGACGGGGTCTTTATGAAGGTGCAAAAAAGCAACAAACGCTCATTGAAAGCCGTCCTGAAGCTTCCCTATGTCACCGCTGCTAATGAACTGTACCAATCTATGTATGAACGTATTAATGCAAATTCCAATGAAGTGATATATGATTTATTCGTGATTACGAAGGAGCATTATTTGTCCTATCAGCAATTCCATTCGGAAACCGCAGTCAGTTCTGATGAGGAAGTATCTTAAATCAAATAAGCCTTAAGAAATCAGCAGCAGATTTCTTAAGGCTTATATTTTGAGGGTTAATTTAATCTTCCCCTATTTTCTTATCATGCTTTTTTGGAAGTCTTCCCGCCTTTTTGGCAGATTCTCTAAGCAAGAATTCAACGTGACTATTGACACTCCGGAACTCGTCCTTTGCCCAACGCTGTAAAATATCATAGAGCTCGGGATCTATACGTAATGGAAAGTTTTTCTTTTTAGCCATAGTAAGCCCTGCTTATTGGTAAAGCGATCCTGTATTGATTACCGGCTGTGTTCCTTGATCAGAGACAATGGCAACCAGCAGATTATTAATCAATGCCACTCTGCGCTCATCATCTAACTCCACCATATTATCAGCTTCCAAGCGGGCTATTGCATCTTGCGCCATACCAACTGCCCCCTGAACAATTTGCTCCCGGGCAGAGATAATTGCACTTGCCTGCTGTCGCTGCAGCATTGCCTGGGCAATCTCTGTAGAATAAGCTAAATGTGTTAACCGTGCTTCAATTACTTCCACACCGGCAACCTGCAGGCGATCTTGCAGCTCTGCTGTTAACTGATTAGATACTTCATCTGCATTCCCGCGTAATGTTAATTCTTCATTGGTAAATGAATCATATGGATACGTTGTCGCTACTGCACGGATAGCCGTTTCACTTTGAATTTCAACAAAATCCTCGTATTGGTCCACGTCAAAAACTGCTTTCGCTGCATCTACCACTTTAAAAACAACAACTGCTGCTATTTCAATTGGATTTCCATTCACATCATTTACTTTTAACCGGTTACTGTTAAAGTTACGAACTCTTAAAGAAATTGTTCTGCGTACAGAAAATGGTACAGTTACCAAAATGCCTTCCCGACGTACTGTTCCCATATATTTCCCCAAAAAAATCACAACAATAGACTGATTCGGCTGTACAATCGTTATTCCGCTGATTAAAATACCAGCAATCAGAATCAGCACAATCCCTAAAGCAAAATACTGCTGATAAATACCGAATGCCCCTAAAGCCAGCAATACGATGATTAAACCTATTCCAAGAATACCATTAATACTCCATGCCTTACGTTCCTGCATGAGATCCTCTCCTCCATATCTTTATTATACTATAATGATATCACTTTTGTATTAAAATGTAAAATGATATATCATCAGCTAACTTGTTCCTCGATAAACTTCTGGATTGGATTCATTTTAGGATTTACCATTATTGCGCTGCCATCCGTTTCAACAGTAATACTGTCCAAGGCTGCTGTGGAATAAATCAAAGCGTCTATTTCATTTAAATGGTCGATAACGCGGGAAACAGGATGGCCATAGGTATTATTTTTACTGTAGGTTAGAATGGCTATTTCAGGATCTACCTCTTTCAGAAAAGACATTGAAGAGCTTGTATTGGAGCCATGATGCCCTATTTTAATTACTTCTGCATTCACATTATGCATTCTCTGTATTTCCTTTTCTTCCTTTTTACCGACATCTCCCATAAGGAGCATATCTGTTTCTTCATAACGGAGCTTTAATACAAGAGATGATGCATTTGGAGAGGTTAATGGCTGTGCAGCATTCCAAATATCTAAAGAAATCGTCGGGTCTATTTCAATTGGTGTATCCTTTTCAGCAATAGTAACCGGGATTTGCAAATCACGGATTCGATTCATATACGAGGCAAAAGTCTTTGTCGGATGAAGCTTTCCTGTATCAATCACATTTCCCACCTCAAATTCATCTAATACATTGATTAGACCGCCAATATGATCGATATCCGGATGTGTCGCAATCATTAAATCAATTTCATTAATCCGCAGCTCTTTTATATATTTAACAACAGCATTACCAGCTTCCGGAGGTCCTCCATCAATTAAAATGGTCCGTTCTAAAGGCGTTTCGATTAAAATACTATCTCCTTGACCGACATTAATAAAATGTACCTTCAGCGGCGGCATTTCCTGCTCTGCATGGGCGGGTGAAGCATGATGAAAATGAACAACTGTCAGAAGCAATAAAAAAATTAAACCTTTTTTCCACAAACTTCAAACACCTCCCCTTCTTTTTCATTAGTGTAAACAAAATAAAAGAATGCTATGAGGAAAGGTGATTGGTAATTGTTGAAAAAGGTTCTATTTGCGCCCAGTAAAATGGATATAAAAAACTTACGTGAATAATTATTTATTCTCCAGTTAAAATAAAACATAATAAGGAATAGGATTTACCTTTTTAAGTTCCTGTTTTAATTTATATAGGTTAAAAGCCTTTAAAGCATTTTACTGCTATAATTTTAAAATTAACTATTTTAGAAAGCTCCATTCATTTTTCAACAAATCGTCTGAAAGAGCGGGTTTTTTTGTTTGTAAAATCTGTGAAAATTAAATCGAACTTTGATTTTTCATTTGCACTATCCAGAAACTGGCGAATCTCGTGCAATGGTATGCCCAGTTTTTTCGCTTCTATAATTAAGCTAATCCATTCTTGATCATATGCAGCATTTTCAATTATCTTTTTCATACTTTCGCCCCCATTATTAATCCAGATAATTAGCAATGTTCCATCACCCATGTTGTATAAAAACAGTCTACTTTGTCAAACAAGATGGAAGCATACATAAAATAATTGACCGATTATTCCGAATATTGACATCCTGCCTCTTGTAAAAAAAGATAATCAACGTATGAATGACTATATTTAACTGTTTCTCGGCTCTTTTACAACAGTTAGAAAACAAGTTAATATATTCTCTTTTTCTTTTCAGCTGCTTTCTATATTCAACTGCATTTAAAATAATTTTCATGCCCTTATCTTTTAAAGCTTTTCCATAGCAGCTTCCTGTAAACCTTAGTAAGATATCTGGATTCCCGGACACTAATCATGTTATATACTCATTTCATTTTGATCAGCTTTACATATGATAAAGAAGTAAATATGCGTGACAGTGTAAAGTTATCTAAATCAGTCCTTCCCCTCCTGGTTATTCATAGTTATATGTCATAATTCAGTTAATTTTTCTGAATTATATATCTAATGTGGATAATAAACTATATTCACACATTTGTATATTGAGGAATGTTAATAGTTTATGTATTTTTTGATTAAAATTGATTTCTTGCGAATAATTATATCCGATTTCATATTATGTGTAATCAACCCTAAAAACAAAAGGTGGAGCTGGGGAGTGGAGATGTTTTAGAAGATACCTGCCAATAAATTTGAAAAAGGAGCTATTACTGAAAATTAGTAATAGCTCCTTTTTCTTACTTAAATCTGCTTTACCTAGTCAGATGAACGGTTACGGAAGCGGTTGACAATAACTAAGATTGCACCGGCTGCCAGTAAACCTAAGCTGATAAGCAATAAGTTGAACATAGATGTTGCTGTACCCGGCAATGTTTCACCATCACCTTTATCTGTTTCTTTAGAATCACCTGAATCCGTTTTACCTGAAACTTCAGCTGATCCTTTACCTGGATCTTCTCCCGACTCTTTACCTGGATCTTCTCCCGGCTCTTTACCTGGATCTTCTCCTGGATCTTCTCCTGGCTCTTTACCTGGCTCCTCTGGCTCTTTACCAGGTTCCTCTGGCTCCTTACCCGGCTCCTCTGGTTCTTTACCAGGTTCCTCTGGCTCTTTACCCGGCTCTTCTGGTTCTGCTTTTACAAAACCAAAGTCTAATGTCGGGTCATGTTCTCCGTCTTCTGTTAAATGACGGGATACCGCAAACCATAAAGAGGAATCAATGGAATTATCATCGCCTACCTCTTCCAGAGTTGGTACATACCCTTTCAAGGCTTCTTTAGATGCTTCCCGATCAATTCGTACAATGTACGTTTTATCGATTGGCAGATTTTCAAAGATATAATATCCATTTTCATCTGTTGTTACTGGTCCTACTGGATTTCCGTAAACATCTATTACTGGATTTCCATCTTCATCTTCAATCGTTAAGACGACTCCTTTAATCGGGATGTCTGTTTCGTCTTGTAAACCGTCTTTGTTTTTGTCAAACCATACATAGTCACCAACACTTACTTTTGCCGGATTATAATTGTTTTTTACTGTGAAATTATATCCATTCTCTTCACCAGCAGTTACATTACTTTCATAGTTTGGAACGTCTTCTTCCTCAACAGTATATTCAATTAAGTCTCCGTCTGCGTATACGTCCAAGCCAGTGAAGTCAGCCTGCCAGTTATTATCTTCACTCAGAGTAATTTCCTGACCTGTTTCTTCTCCATTTTTCAATAGTTTCACTGTAATGGAATCTGGACGATTTCCAGCTTTATTATTTTCGTCATTCCAGCTTTTTATAACATTGATACTTGTTTGTTCTGGTGTATAGCTGTTGGTAATATCCATACCATTAATTTCAGCAGAGTAATCTTCTACATTATCTTCTTGAACAGTATAATTAATTTCTTCTCCGTTCTCGAATTTTGGCAGGTTAGTAAAGGTGTAGCTCCAGTCAGATTCCTCAGAAACTTTCACAGCATTTACTTCGCTACCATTTGCTGATAAACGAACAGTAATGGATTCTGGGCGTTTGCCATCTTGATTATCGGCATCATCCCATGTTTTTGTTCCTTCTAAGTCAATTAGCACCGGTTCGTAGCTGTTGGTAATTACATAACCATCTGCAGGATTCCCTGCTGTTTGGGTTGCATACCCTTCTACCGCGACTTCTTCTATACTGTATTGAATTTCTTCTCCATCTGTATAGACGTCTAGTTCAGTAAAGTCTCCTTGCCAGTTATTTGCTTCATTTAGTATTAATTCCTGACCTGTTTCTTCACTATTTGCAAGTAATTTTACTGTAATCGCGTCCGGGCGTGCACCATCCTGGTTATTTGCATCCTCCCATGCTTTGACTACATTAATACTTGTTTGTTCCGGTGTATAGCTGTTGATAATGTTCAGACCATCAATTTCGGCTGAATAATCCTCTACATTATCTTCTTGAATAGTGTAATTAATTTCTTCCCCATTCTCGAATTTTGGTAAGTCTGTAAAGGCATAGCTCCAATCTGTTTCCTCGGAAACTTCCGCAGATTCTGCTTCATCACCATTTGCTAACAGACGAACAGTAATGGATTCTGGGCGTTTGCCATCTTGATTATCGGCATCATCCCATGTTTTTGTTCCTTCTAAATCAATTAATTCTGGTTCATGTATATTGGTAATTACATAACCGTCTGCAGGATTTCCTGCTGTTTGCGTTTCATAAGCATTAACTGCTATTTCTTCAACACTGTATTGAATTTCTTCTCCATCTGCATAGACGTCTAATTCAATAAAGTCTCCCTGCCAGTTACTCGCTTCGTTTAGAGTTAATTCCTGACCTGTTTCTTCACCATCTGCAAGTAATTTCACTGTAATCGAACCTGGACGAGCACCATCCTGATTACTCGCATCTTCCCATGCTTTGACTACATTGATACTTGTTTGTTCTGGTGTATAGCTATTGGTAATGTTCAGGCCATTAATCTCCGCAGAGTAGTCTTCCACGTTGTCTTCTTGAATGGTGTAATTAATTTCTTCTCCATTATCAAATTTCGGTAAATCTGTAAAGATGTAGCTCCAATCAGATTCCTCAGAAGCTTCTACAGCTTTTACTTCGCTACCATTTGCTAATAAACGAACAGTAATTGACTCTGGGCGTTTGCCGTCTTGATTATCAGCGTCATCCCATGTTTTCATTCCTTCTAAATCAATTAATTCTGGTTCATGGGTATTGGTAATCACATAACCGTCTGCAGGATTTCCTGCTGTTTCTGTTTCATAATCTTCTACAGCTACTTCTTCTATGCTGTATTGAATTTCTTCTCCATCTTTATAAACATTTAATTCGATGAAGTCTCCTTGCCAGTTATTTGTTTCGTTTAGAGTTAATTCTTGGCCTGTTTCTTCACCATTAGCCAATAGTTTCACAGTAATCGAGTCTGGGCGTGCACCATCTTGATTATTGGCATCTTCCCATGCTTTGACTACATTGATACTTGTTTGCTCTGGTGTGTAGCTGTTGGTAATATCCATTCCATTAATTTCTGCAGAGTAGTCCTCTACATTATCTTCTTGAATGGTGTAATTAATTTCTTCTCCATTATCAAATTTCGGTAAATCTGTAAAGACATAACTCCATTCTGTTTCCTCAGAAACTCCCACAGCTTCTATTTCGTCACCATTTGCTAACAGACGAACAGTGATGGATTCTGGACGTTTACCGTCCTGGTTATCGGCGTCATCCCATGTTTTCGTACCTTCTAAATCAATCATAGCTGGTTCATGCGTATTGGTAATCACATAACCATCTGCAGAATTTCCTGCTGTTTCTGTTTCATATCCATCAACAGCTATTTCTCTAACGGTATAGGTAATTTCTGCACCTGTCTGATCGATGACTGGTAATCCTGTAAATGTGCCTTCCCAGTTATTGTTCTCATTTAACACGATTGATTGCTCTGTTCCTTCATCGTTTTCTAACAATATAACGGTAATCGACGCGGGGCGGACACCATCCTGGTTATCTGCATCTTCCCAAACCTTTGCTACATTAATACTTGTTTCTCCTGATTCAAAAGTATTGGTAATAGTTAGGCCATCTTCCGATATTGCCTTCTCATAATTATCAGGAACTTCCACTTCATCGATTGTATATTTATACTCATTCCCATCGATATCTGTTTTGTCTAGCTCAGACCAAATATATTCTGTTTCGCCATCTTCCAGCGCTACTGCATCACCGTATGGTTCACCATCTCTGTACAGCTGCAATTCAATGGTTGGCTTTGGCCCACCTTCCCATACTTTTGTTCCTGTTATGTCAGTTTTTTCTTTTGTATTTTCAAACGTAATTGACACAATATTCTCTTCGTCGTTACCATATGCTTTATTAACAACAATTTCTATCTCATCTTCAGAAATAACATATCCTGCTGGTGCTTCTTCCTCTACTAGGTAATACGTTCTAAGTGGTAAGTTTCCAATTTGAAGGATACCATCTACCGTAGTAAATGCCTCTTCTTGTGTGTATTGAACTCTTTCTCCATTTAAATCGTACCACAGTGTAAAGGTCGCTTCGTTATTTGCAATAACTTCCTCTTCTTCTGCATCGACTTTTGTAACTTTTAAAGCTCCTCTGTTTGGTGCCCATTCGCCGCCTGCATCAGAGAATTGTCTGGCATTTAATTTACTGGACTCTACAGATTGCTGATCAATAGCAGATCCATCCAATGAAATTCTGTTACCAATATCACCATCTGTTGCAGTTACAACGGTTGTATATTTTAAAACTAAGGTATCTTGTAAATCTTCTGCCATGTTGATAGTTAAAACATTTTCACCATCGTCTGTCGCGCTGACATCAAGTATATAGTCTGTTCCTTCTACTAGAGCATTCTCTAAGTCCTGCGCTCTATAGATTTCAAGACTATCTGATAAATATACGTGACCGGAGCTTAAGGTATCCGTAATCACAGGATTTTTAATGATAGAAAGGCTCTCATTAACCGTAACTTGCCAATCCACTTCATCCCCTGTGAATACACGATCACCATTTAAACCAATTGCTCCTTTTTTCAAGAAGTCATCGTACTGACCATAGTTAAGGGTAGCACTATAAGGATATTCCACATCTCCAACACTAACTATTGCGTTGTTAGTATAGCTTTGTTTTGAGATGTCTGGTACAGATGTCGTAAATTCAATCACATATCTTTCTGTTACCTCATTGTTAAAGGTAATTGTAAATTCGCCGCCATCAACGTCTACTGAATAATTACCCGGGTCTAATACTGGCCCAGTAATTTCAGTTGAACCATTAGAATTTACGTTATAAACCGATACTCGGATACTATCTGCATCAATATTTCCAGCATAAGCTAACGTATCTGTTATCGAAACATCTGATCCTAGGTTTTGTTTTTGATAATTCGTGTACAACTGCCAGGCGACCTTTCTTTCACTGCCGCTTACCCAACCATTTACTGCTTTGCCTTCGTCATCAAAATGGACTAACTGCCCTTCTTTTTTACCGCTGTTCCAGGAATCTTCTCTTACCCTTGTATCAGCATTACGAGTTTCATCAATCGGATTCTCATTTACTGTTTCTCCCTTAAAATGAGCATGATTGACATAAAGTCTGGCGCCATCTTGATTTTCTCCGCCTACACGAGATATATGAGGTTCTAGCGTATTACCATCCACTTCTTCTTGCGGGTCATAAGAGGTTTGATAATCAACACTTAGCTGTCCTCCATTTAATGGTAACGCATTGTCTAGAAGAGTAATAGTAAATCCTTTATGATAACCTGTTTCACCATCTTCAGTTCTAGGTGCAAGCGTGTAATCTGTACCTTCTACAAGTTCGTTCCCAGCATGATTTACTTTTACCGAACCCGGCAATAGAATCATCCCTTTATTCGGGAAAGTATCTTCTATTACTAATGAATCAATTGCTTCTCTTCTTGGATTCACATTTAATTGCCAATTCATCGTTTTGGCATTATAATCTATTCCCCGGAAACTCTTACCATAGGTGTTAGCTGCTGGTCTAATCTCAGCGTTACTATTTTCTCCCTCTTCACCAACACCATCACCTGTCATACCTACACTATTATTAAAATTATTTTTAGTGAAATCGGTAATCGCAGTTGTATATTCTACTTTCAGCTTGTGTGTACCTACATCTCCTAAGTTAATAACAACTGCTGTTCCACCATCAGCATTAGGGTCAAGGCTGATGTTAACAGGAGTATAAGAATTGCCTTCTTCGTCAGTGATTACAATATCACTTTCAGAAATCGCTAACCCTTCCGGAATTAAATCTGTCAGCACAGCATTCCCAATCGGGTGTCCTGCTTCATTGACGTGAATCGTCCAGCTGACCGTTTTATTGTCATAATCTACATTGGATACCCCTTCTTTGCGAAGGACCGGATCTCTAACAATGTTAACTGTTGCATCATCACTATTTAATTCATCTTCACCATCTTTTAGGGTTGCTTCATTTAAGAAGCCATTATCTTTTTGATATTTGCTATCATTGATATCTGCCCAATTTATATCTGTTTTAAATTTAATTCGATAGGCATCATCCTGTCCTAATGCCCCTAAGTTTATCGGGAACTCCATAAACGAACCGCCATGAGCAGCTCCTTCTGTCCAAGTTCCTTCACTTTGTGTAATTCTAACCACTTCAATACTATCTGGGTCTACGGTTAAGCCAGGAGGCAGACTATCTTCTACTATAGCCTCATTAATAAGACTTCCATTTTTATTAACATCAATTTGCCACTGAATAACATCGCTGTCTCCATCTTGCCAGCCATCCTTTTCAATCGGATTACTTCTTGTCAATCCTCCAACGGTAGCCTCAGCCGGTAAACTTTTTTCACCGTATTTAAAAGTTGCGTCATTAGTAAATGATTCTTCTGCATAATTTTCAATGGTTGTCGTATATTGGACACGATAGCCATTAAAAGGTGCGATTGTGCCTAAATCAATTGGGAATTCTGATGGATTTAGAGTCGATGTTACGTCTTCTCCTTCGCTTATACCTCCATCAAAGCCAATGTTTAGCTTATGGATAACAAAATCTCTAGCTTCTCCTAATCCACCAGGAATGTTATCCGCTAATGTTGCCTCCGTTATCTCTTCATCATTAGTATTGACCACGTCAATCGTCCATGTAATTTCTCTTGCATCATGGTCCGTATCGGGATGTCCTTCTTTTTCAATACCGCTATGTTCTATATTTGGCCGCGCAATGACAGTTATGTTATTTTCGTGACCGTCATTGAATGGAATCTCTTGTTCAATATTTTCTCTGAATTTATCCAAATTGAACTCTAAACCAAGATTGACAAACCCGTTTTGGACGTCTGAAGTCTCAATGCCTTCATCAAATACAAATTTTAACACACCATCCTCAACGTGGTAGGTTCCTACCTTTGTTCCATCAACTATGAGATCTTGAACTGGTGTAGTAACCGTCTTAAAGGCATCAGAAAGACTAATCTCGGCTGTGTCACCAGCTTTCGCACTCATCCCTTGTGTATGCCAGCTAAACCTAAGATCTGCAATAGTACCTTCAGTGATGGAAATAATGTCACCATCTTCAATCGTTTGACCATCAATTTCTAAGCTTTCAAAGGTAAAGATATTCCCTAACTCAGCCTGCGGTCCTACATTAAATGCAGCAGAAGCCGCAGTGTTCTCTTCTTCAGCTTCCTCAGTACCTTCTTCAGTCTCTTCTTCCTTCACTGCTTCCTCGGCGCCTTCTTCAGTCCCTTCTTCCTCTACTGCTTCCTCGGTCCCTTCTTCAGTCTCTTCTTCCTCTACCGCTTCCTCGGTCCCTTCTTCAATCTCTTCTTCCTCTACCGCTTCCTCGGCACCTTCTTCAGTCCCTTCTTCCTCTACTGCTTCCTCGGCACCTTCTTCAGCCACTTCTTCCTCTACTGCTTCCCCAGTTCTTTCTTCTTCAACCGCTTCTTCCTCTACAACTTCCCCGGTTCCTTCTTCCGTTGACCCCTCTTCAACAGATTCTTCAGTAGTTACTTCTTCTTCCTCCACAACTTCCTCTTCCTCTAAAGGCACCTGCAGCTTTAATGTACCTTCAGCTTCCGGATGCTCCAGCGCCACTTCATTAAACGTGACGCTAATCATATTTTCTGTTGTTTTAAAGGAAGCAATTTCCACAGCTTCTTCATCTGAAGAGATGATGCCGTTCTGCGCTGCTAATTCTACAGGAGAATCGAAATCTACAGGTTGGCTTACATCTTCTAGATCATAATCCGCAAGCGACCAGTCTATATGTAGAAGCCGACTATCTTCTTCCTCGGTAAAAGAGCTCTCGGAAATGCTTTCAAAATCAAAGAACGTATCATTTTTATTTCCTTCTGCGTATGCCGTCTGTATCGGTGCAAAACCTGTTACAAATGACTGCATAACAAGAAGAAAAATCATAAATATACTTACTCTTTTTGCTCTTCTCTTCAATTAGTCCAGTCCCCCTTTTCTTTTTTATTTTTATTAACTGCTGGAATAGTGAAACCCAACACCTCCTAATATCTTTATATCTTTAAAATAATTTCTGTTCTGCAGAAAAAGCGTAAAAGAACGTTATCTAATAGATGAATAGATTCACTATTTATGAAAACGCCCTGGCATTACCCTTATCCAACTGACAGAAACATTTTAAAGTCTCTTCTGACTACATACTCATCCTCTATACAGCAGCTTTTTACTAGTTTCTATGAAGAAAATTACAATTAATATCGAGTTACTGGAAATGAGACTCTGTAGTCATTTTCATAATAACTTACTGAATATGTCCCAGAGAATAGTGTGTATATATACAAATTCTGTACATCCTGGTAATCTAATATATCCCAATATTTGGTTATATTAAGTCAGCAAAAAAATTCATTTTATAAAAGCATTGTTTCTGCTTTATAAAATGAATTTTCATGAATTTCTCGATATATATAATTTAAAATTCCGTTCGCCACCCGACTTGAACATCCTCTTTAAACCCTGGATTTTTCTTTTAAAATATCTGTTGCTTTTATATCAAAACCTGTTAAATCCTTCATTTTTGAAATATTATAGGATGCTGGTTCTTCGTGGAGGTGTAAATGCTCTGAAAATTTGTTAATTAATTTAACCCATAAATCTTTCAGCATTTTCCTCTCTGCAGCAGCCCATGAATAATTCAATTCAGCTAAATACTCTCCTCCATACACTTCCAGCACTGCAAAGTATTGTTCAACATCTACTTTATTTTCTTTTAATAAATATTGGGCATCGAGCTTAAATTCATGAGATTGAATCTGTATGCCATCCCCCATATCTATTTGATAAAATTCTTTCTGGCTGACGATTTTAATAGGAGCATCTATTTGCCGGATAACCTTCCTGATCTGATATATGGCAGTATAAAGCTGGGCATTTGCTTTTTCCCAAGGTAGATTGCTCCACAACAAATCAATTAATTCACTTTTCCGGATCGTATTTTGATGATTATGGATAAAATAAGCAAATAATTCTTTCGCTTTAGACGTTCGCCACTTTACTTCTATCCATTTATTCCCATGATAAATTTGCAGCACTCCTAAATCCTTAATAACAAACGATGATTTACAGGTCGCAATTTCCTGTTCTACCGCTTTTCTTTCCTTTATCCGTTGTATGGTTACTGGTAAACGTTCCTGCTTTACGGGTTTCAATATATAGTCTACTGCATTTAATTCAAAAGCTTTGACCGCATACTTGTCATAAGCCGTAACAAAAACAATATGTAAGGAAGGTTTAATGTCTAACAATTGTTCAGCTAAATCAGTTCCTTTTATAACGGGCATATGTATATCGATAAATACAGCATCTAGATCGGTTACCTGTACATGTTGGATTAAGTCGCCAGCGTCTATATATTTTCCTGTCACCTGTACTCCTTCTATTTTATTCAACAGTAAATACAAATATTGTAATGCCAAATGTTCATCGTCAATGATAGCAATATGCAGCATAGAATCCCCTTCCTGATTATTTTCACGATATATCACGTATAATTCAAGCATACATGACAATAAATATTAGCTATCTTCCTTTTTCTAAACAAATTCTATACAATTTTCTGGTTTACTAATTATCCCGCCTCCACTTACCTTTATTTCTTCCAATACTTGAAAATACTATATTATGGCCCAATAAAAATAAAACTCCACTTGATGGGTATACTATCTTTTTCCCATCAAATGAAGTTACATCTTTTGTCTTGTCATGCACTGGATAAATATTTTAATTATCTGCTAAATCCACTTCAAAAGAAACCTTTGTACCCCGGCCATGTGAACTGTTAATCGTTAAGCCTTTTCCATAATGCCGATGCAGTCTTTTTTCAACATTTAAAATACCGACGCCTGATTTACTGTCAGATTTCCCCTGTAAAATGCCCGGAATATCTGTTGTTTCTATTCCGACTCCATCATCTTCTACTGTAATTAATGCTTTGGAACGGGTATAATCTTTTTTTATTCTGATTACTACTGAGCCTTTCCCATCTCCCTTTCGGATACCATGATGTACAGCATTTTCCACCAATGGCTGAATCGATAAAAATGGAATATTTATCTCTTGATAATCCTCCAGCTCCCATTTCACCTGAAGGGCTTCTCCAAAACGGACCTGCTCAATATACAGATAGGATTGGACGATATTTAATTCCTCTTCTAAAGGTACTAAAGCATTCATTTGCTGGAACTGAAATTTGCTTCGCAACAGGTTTCCAAGCTCATCCAGGAGCTGTCTCATTTCCTCCAGATTCCATTCGCTTAATGCTTTGATAGCATTCAAAGTATTAAACACGAAATGTGGCTGTATCTGCGCTTGAAGCCACAGCGTTTCTAATTGTAATTGCTGCTCTGCAACCTTCTTAAGAGTGATTAGTGAATCCAGCCGGGTTTTTAACTCTGCCGGTTCTACAGGCTTGGTTATATAATCATTCGCACCGGCAGCAAAAGCTGCTTGTATATCTGAATTACCGCCAGTAAGCAGCAATACAGGAAGCTCTGTCAGAGAATACCGTTTACGAATCATTCTGGTGAGTTTATATCCGGAGATTTCCGGCATCATAATATCGGAAATAACAATATCCCACCCTCCTTTTTCCACCTTCTCCAAAGCTTGGACGGCACTGGTAACAAGAACCAGATTATATGCATCCTCGGGCAGTACAGCTTGTAACGCTAACAAACTGGCCGGATCATCATCTACTGCTAGAACAGATGGTTTTTGTTCGTTTTTCCAAGACGGGATTTTCAATTGCTCCGAATCCTCGATCCTCCTGATTGTTTGTGTATTCTCTTCAGGCAGATGAACAGCTTCCCGGGATGATGCTAATTCTAACGTAAAGGTAAAGGTTGTTTTCTCTCCTTTTTTGGAAGAAACCTGAATGGTCCCGCCATGAAGTTCTACCAGTTGTTTCGTAATACTTAGTCCCAGCCCAAAACCGCCGTCCCGTGTTATCCCTTCCGGAGCATCTCCTTGCTCATAAGGAAGAAATAATCGCTTCTGCATCTCCGGACTGATACCCGCGCCCGTATCAGTAACATGAATTTCTGCAACATTTCCATTTACAGCTGCCGATATAGTAATGGTTCCATGATCTGTATACTTTATAGCATTTTTGACTAAATTAAATAAAATTTGCGTCACTCGATTTTCATCCGCGAACACTGCCGGAAATGTTTTAGAAATTTGATTGATGATTTGAACCTTCTTCATGTCAAATGAAAATTGTAATAAATCCATCACTCCTGTGACAATCGGTTCCAAAATAATAACCTGTTTGTTTAGTCTGGGCTTGCCCTGCTGCAGCTGTCTCTCTTCTAATAAGTCCGTTAACAGTAGATTCATCCGCTTTCCTACATTCAATACCGTATTTAAATCATTGATACTTTGCTCTGTTATAGCAGATTCCTCTCTATCGCGTACACCCTTCGAAAGTAATAACATACTGTTTAAAGGATTGCGGAATTCATGAGAGGTATTTGCTAAAAATTGATCTTTCTCCCGGTTTATCCGCTGTAACGTTTCGGCCAGTTCTTTCGTTTCCCTGTAGGTACGAAAATATCCTTTAAGCCAAACCATCATAAAGCACACCACTGCAAAAATGAGATCAAAAGGATAATGCGGCATATATACTCCGCTTCCTCTCCATATTAAAGCCCATACAACATGGTGAATAGCTGCTGCAACGGATAATACTAAAAAGAAATCTGTATTCAATGACTGTTTGTACGACCGTATTATTGCAAAAACACCAATACCGACCAGGGAACAACAAGCGAACAGATAAAGTGGCAGCTGCATAATCAGCTGTGGCAGAGATAGAGGAAAAAATATCGTAACGCCGGCTAATCCAAATACTCCCCATTGAAAATAAGGAAATATTTTATTCCAATAAGGAAGCTTTTGATGATTGGTACATTGCAGAAAAACATAGCACTCGATTAATATCAATGCTACAAATAACTGGTTCCACCAATCACTCTGTGCATAGAAAAAAGAATGTAATAATTTATCTTTTCCACTAAGAAGAAATAGAATAGCATATATAAAAGTTAGTAAAGAAAAAAAGAATAGCTGTTTATTTCTGTTTCCAATTAAATACAAGATGAAAGCATACCCTGAATGAATCAACAGGACAACAACCATGGCAATCTGCATGTAAATCGAAAATTGCAATTCATTGGTAAGCTCTTGTTCTGTTCCAAATTGAATCGAGCGAATAATGCCACCATTTAAATTTCTGATATCTTTAAAATTGGCCGCTTGAATAATGATATCAATGACGCCATTTTCATCTGCTTTAAACGCGACTTTTTGTGGAGAGTTTTCAGCGGTAAATGCTTCTTCTTCCGTGGCAATTTCTCCCGATGATGAGAGTTTATTTCCATTGACATAGACTTCAGAGGCACTGCGGATACTCGGTATATATAATTCATAATGACTATCTTGACCTGGATTCACATGAACTTGCAATCGGTATGTTCCGTAACCGATAGGTGAATTCAATATATTATTCCAGCCTTCGGGCACATGAATGGTTTCTGTATCTGCTAGTACTGCTCCCTTCTCCTCCATTATAAATATGGATGGATAGAAATCCCATTCCCCGTCCAATACCAAGGTTTCGTCCCCATCCGCTTTCCACTCCCTTAAATCAAGCTTTCCATTTTGAATATCCAACGGGGTACTATTTTGAAAACCTTCCATCCAAATCAATCGAAAAGCTGATAAACAGACGAAAACAAGCAGTAAAATCAGCACCAGCTTCATATAGTTATTTCTCATTGATATCATCTCTTCTAACGTCAAATTTTAAATATATCCTTCAAATTTCTTTGACGGCAAATGAACTGGATAGAGTTCTCCTGCTTAAGCATAAGACTCTTTATTCTATAGGCTGATGCTGATGATTGTATACTTGGTTTTATGATAAATTGTTCTTTATCCAGTTCACGGATATCAATAAACGTTCTGTTATTTACAAGATTTCAAATATAATTTTTCTATATTTAGTTTAAACGCATTCACCATGTATTCATCATATGCGGTAACAAAACTTATAAAGGTTATATACAACAATTGTTCACAAAATTTATGCTCTTTTCACTTGGCAAATGTATATTTACAAATACAGCATCCGCATTTCTATTTGAGCATGATTAATCAACCCATTGCCGGTCATATGCTCTCCGGGATATATTTATTTTTTTAATAAACTATACAAATCTTAACAGTTCCAAGCAGCTATATTCCCAAATAAATATGTACAAATTCTATACAACTCAAAATCATACAATGATTATATAAAAATAAAACTCCATTCTAATCGGGGCTTAATCACCTCTGCAGAATGAAGTCTTGTTTTGTTTATATATCAATTTCAAAAGATACGCTCGTTCCCTTATTCAGAGAACTGTCAATCATTAATCCTTTTCCATAATGCTGATGCAGTCTTTTTTCAACATTTAGAATACCGACTCCTGATTCACTGCCTGAATTCCCCTGCAGGATGTTTGGAATATTTTCTGTTTCTATCCCTGCCCCATCATCTTCTACCGTAATGATTGCTTTTGATCGGGCAGTATCTTTTTTAAATCGGATTACTACTGTGCCTTTTCCTTGTCTATTTCGAATGCCATGCTGTACAGCATTTTCTACTAATGGCTGAATCGATAAAAAAGGAACGCTTATCCCTTGATAATCCTCCAGCTCCCATTTCACCTGAAGTGCTTCTCCGAATCGGACCTGTTCAATGTACAGATAGGAACGAATAATGTTTAATTCCTCTTCTAACGGAATCAGGTCTTTCATCCGCTGGAACCGGAATTTACTTCTCAAGAAATTACTGAGCTCATTGAGCAGCTTTCTCATTTCCTCTACATCCCATTCACTCAGCGCCAAAATAGAATTCAGAGTATTAAACAAGAAATGCGGCTGTATCTGTGCCTGCAGCCATGCTGTTTCAAACTGTAATTGCTGCTCTGCCACCCGCTTCATGGTTATTAACGAATCCATTCTTGCTTTCAGCTCTACCGGCTCAACGGGCTTGGTAATATAATCATTTGCTCCTGCTAGAAATGCTGCTTGTATATCTGCATTCCCGCCGGTAAGTAAAAGGACAGGAAGCTCTGTCAGCGAATAGCGTTCACGAATCATACCGGTGAGCTTATAGCCCGATATTTCCGGCATCATTATGTCTGAAACAACAATATCCCATTCCCGTTTTTTCAATTCTTCCAGTGCTTGATTCGCATTGGAAACAGGTACAGTATCATACATATCCTCAGATAAAATTGAATTTAATGCTAATAAACTGGCCGGATTATCATCAACCAGTAATACTGCTGAGGCCCGGCCGTCATTTAATTGTGGTAATCCGGATTCCACTTTTTCTTCGCCCTTTCCAGCAGTCCGCACAGTCTGCACCGGCATCTGTACAGCTTCTTGCGGAGAAGCTAATTCCAACGTAAATGTAAAGGTTGTCTTCTCTGCGTCTTCCGAGGAGACCCAAATTCTCCCTCCATGAAGCTCAACCAGCTGCTTAGTGATACTCAATCCCAGACCAAACCCGCCTTCCTGCATGCCGCTTGTTGCGTTGTCCTGTTCATAAGGAAGAAATAACCGCTTTTGCATCTCTCCACTAATCCCAATACCTGTATCTGTCACATGAATTTCCGCATACTTTTCTTTCTTCGCAGCGGATATAGTTACCCCGCCTTTACTGGTATATTTAACGGCATTACCAACTAAATTAAATAAAATCTGCGTAACACGATTTTCATCGGCATAGACTGCCGGGAATTCCTTTGGAATCTTATTAATCATCTCCAACTGTTTCATATCTGATGAAAGCTGTAGCAAGTCAAGAACTCCTGTTGCAATTGGTTCAAGTGAAATTACCTGTTTATTTAAACGCGGTTTCGTACGATTTAAATTTCTTGCCTCCAGCAGATCGGTTAATAACAGATTCATTCTCTTTCCGACATTCAATACTGTATGGAGCTCACTTATACTCCGCTCTGACAATACTGTTTCTTCTCTGTCCATAACAGCCTTGGAAAGTAATAAGATACTATTCAAAGGATTGCGGAACTCATGCGACGTATTAGCAAGAAACTGATCCTTTTCCTGATTCATCCGTTGTAAACTATCAGCCAATTCTTTGGTCTCCTCATGCATTTGAAAATAACCTTTGAACCAGACAGTAATATAGCAAACCACTGCAACAATCAGATCAAATGGATAAAACGTGAGATAGATACTCTGTTCCCTCCATCCTATATCCCAGATATAATGATGCACAACCGCAAAAAAACTAAGGACAAGGAACAGATTTGTCGCCGGATTTTGTCTATACATCCGTGCAATCGAGCAAAATGTAACGACAATCACTATAAAAGCAAACAGATAATAAACAGGAAATAAGAACAGGATCTGCGGTATAGATAAGAATAAGGTTATTCCCACCATTCCGAATATACTCCATTTATAAAAAGGAAATATCCTTCTCCAATATGGCAGCTCCAGGTGATTCGTACATTGCAGCAAAGCATAACAGCCCACCAAGAGCAAGGTGTTTGCCAGACGAAAATCAAAATCATAGGATATATTTAAAAACTGATGAATTAACTTATCTCCATTACTTAAAAGAGAAGTTACGATTATCGATAACATTAAAATGGAAAAATAGAATAGGTACTTATCCCGGTTTCCTATCAGATATAAAATAAATGTATACACTGCATGAATTAAAAAGATAACAATGATACTGATTTGAAAATAGCTGGATATCTGTGTTCCTCTTGAGATTGCCTGCTCCGTACCAAATTTCACAGAACGGATGATACCGCTGCTTCTTATATCTTTATAGTTGGCAGCTTGTATAACAATATCAATATTTCCTTCTTCATTTGCTGTAAAAACCACGTTTTGCGGTAAATTTTTAGCTGTATATTGCTCTTCATCTGAAGCTATCTCACCAGAGGAAGACAGCTTTCGTCCATTAACATAGACTTCTGATGAACTGCGAATACTTGGTATGTATAAACCATAATTCTGATCTATATCAGGGTTAACCTTGATTTGTAACCGATAGGTACCATAGCCAAAAGAAGAATTTAAGATATCATTCCAGCCTTCAGGCACATCTAAAATTTCCGATTCACTGCCTGCCCTGCTTACTTCTTCCATAATAAACTGAGAAGGATAGAACTTCCACTCCCCGTCCAAAACAAGTGTTTCTTTGTCCCCCAGATCCCATGATTGTATATCCAGAACACCATTTTGAATATCAGGTTGAATCTCATTTTGAAAAAACCCCATCCAAATCATGCGGAAAGTAGATAAACAAATAATAAAAAGGAGCAGAATAACTCCCAGTCGAATATAATTTTTTCTCATTCCTATCAACTCTTCCACATACAATTTTCAACCTCTATGTCACAGCCGACATAGAGGTGTCCTTGGAGATAAAATCTTTTGCTAATGTTGTAATTTTTTATTCAATAACATTACAGCCTCCTCATCAGAGCTGACAAGCGCACTTAATTTGGAAGCATTATATGATGAAGGATTCTCGTAATAAATGATATGTTTAACCAGATTTTCTATTAATCCCAGCCATATTTTTCTCAGACTGTGTCTTTCTTTAAGAACCCATGCTGCTTCAATTTCCTCCAAATAATTCCCCTGGTATGCTTCTAACAGTTTAAAATATGCAGCTGCAGATACATTGTTATCTCTCAATACATCCAATGCTGCACGCTTCCACTTAACTGATTGAATTTCTACACCTTCTATAGTTATATGATAGAATTCGTCCTGACTGGATATTTTAATCGGCATTCCAATTTGCTGTGTTACCTTTCTAATTTGGTAAACAGTGGAGTACAACTGTGAATGAGCCTTCTCCCAAGGAAGATTACTCCACATTAAATCTGTTAATTCACCTTTTCGAATTGTATTTTCATGATTCTGTACAAAATAAGCAAACAGCTCCTTCGCTTTGGATGTCCTCCATTTTACTTCGATTGGATTATTTTCCTTATAAAAGCGAAGAGCTCCTAAATTCTTAATTCTATAATTTGCTTTATCTGAATCTGATTCCAATGCTGTATTTAATTTTATATAATTACTTTCTTTTATCCTCTGTATCGTTATCTCTAACCGTACTTTTTGAACCGGCTTTAAAATATAATCCAATGCATTTAATTCAAAAGCTTTGACTGCATATTCATTATAGGCAGTTACAAAAACAATCTGTAAGGAAGGCTGTATGTTTAATAGTTTTTCCGCTAAATCAATCCCTTTTATCTCAGGCATATGTATATCCATAAATACAGCATCTATGCTTTCCCTTTGAACATGATCTATTAGATCCCCAGGGCTGTTATATTTGCCTGTAACCTGTACTCCTTCTATTTTATTAAAAAGAAAATCCAAGTATTCTAAAGCTAAATGCTCATCATCGATGATACAAATATTCAATTTATAGCCTCCTAAAAATAGGTTTGTAATTTCATTGAGAAACAAAGTATATAAACATATCATACATGATAATAATGAGAGCTTTAATCGACAATTTTCTATACAAATTCTATACAGAATGAAGCATCGGTTTTCAAAACTCCTTATCATAATTCCTGTACAAAAATTACATCTAATTTTTTTATACCATATATCGACTCAGAAAACCTTCGTTTTTAAAATTATTGTTATTGTTAATTTACGGAAGATACTCTAAAAATCCGTAGCCGCCACTTTATACAGAACAAGAACACTTGGGGGAGCTAAGTCGCAGTTCCTTTAAAACCATAGTTTTATTATAACTTTCCTGTTAACAAAAAAAGACCAGCTAACCCACTAATTGGGTCAGCTGATCCTTGTATATCCCTTTATTTAATATGCCTTACGCAATTATTCTAACTTTTTATTAAGATGCATTTGAAACAACAATTTCTTCTTCATTTACATCCACATGAACTGCTTTTACATCTTCCCCTTCGAGAATTAAATCAGTTAATTGATCTTCTACTTTATCCTGGATAACACGGCGTAATGGACGTGCACCAAAGCGTGGATCGTATCCTAATTTAACAAGACGCTGCTTAGCTTCGTCAGAGATAGTGATGCTGATTTGGTTTTCCTTCATAGTTGCTTCTAAATCATGCAGCATAAGGTCAACAATTTGTAATAGATCTTCTTCTTTTAATTCATTAAAGTTTACAATAGCATCGAAACGGTTCAGAAACTCTGGTTTGAAATAGTTACTTAGATTTTCTAATGTGGAAACTGATTCATGTGTTTTGCTGTTAAAGCCGACATTCACTTGTTTTTCACCAGTTCCGGCATTACTTGTCATAATAATGACTGTATCCTTAAAGCTTACTCTTCTGCCATGAGAATCTGTTAAATGACCGTCCTCCATAATTTGTAAGAACATATTCTGCACATCTGGATGTGCTTTTTCAATTTCATCCAGTAATAGAATAGAGTATGGGCTTCTGCGGATGCGTTCAGTCAGCTGTCCAGCTTCCTCATGTCCTACATATCCTGGTGGTGAACCGATAATTTTAGACACTGCGTGTTTTTCCATATACTCACTCATATCCAGACGGACCAAGGCATCTCTTGTGCCGAACAATTCTTCTGCCAGTACCTTCGTTAATTCTGTTTTTCCGACACCAGTAGGGCCGACAAATAAGAAAGAACCGATTGGACGTTCTTTTGCTTTTAATCCGGCACGGCTTCGGCGAATTGATTTAGCAACTTTTGCTACAGCTTCTTCCTGTCCGATTACTTTGGCACGAAGATCATCAGCCAGATTTTTCATTTTTTCTTTTTCATCTTTTTGCATTTTAGTTACTGGTATACCCGTTTTTTCTTCTACAATCAATTGAATATCAGAAATATCCACATCCATTGTTTTTTCTCCGTCTTCTACTTTATCCAATTGCTTTTGTAATTGAATTTCCTGATAACGGAGATTTGCAGCGCGCTCATAGTCCTCTTTTTCTGCTGCTTCCTGTTTTTGTTTCACAACTTCATCTAAGCGTTGCTGTAATGAATCAGAATCTTTTTGTGCGTTTGCCAGATTCAATCTGGAACCAACCTCATCCATCAAGTCAATTGCTTTATCTGGTAAAAAGCGGTCCTGAATATAGCGGTTGGATAAACCGACAAATGCTTCGACTACTTCATCAGAATAACGTACTTCATGGAATTTTTCATAACGGTCTTTAATTCCCTTCAAGATTTTTACTGCATCTTCTAATGATGGTTCCTTCACGATAATAGGTTGTAAGCGTCGTTCTAACGCTGCGTCTTTTTCAATTTGACGATATTCTTTTAATGTTGTTGCACCAATTACCTGCAAATCACCACGTGCAAGAGCCGGTTTCAAGATGTTGCCCGCATCCATTTGTGAGCTTTCTGCTGTCCCCGCGCCGACAAGAAGGTGAATTTCATCAATAAATACAATTACATCATTACGCTCCTGTAATTCAGCAATCAGTTTATTCATCCGCTCTTCAAATTGACCTCGGATACCAGTGTTTGCAACTAAAGAAGCTACATCCAGCAGATAAATTTCTTTGTTCATTAATTTAGCAGGTACATTACCTTCGACAATATTTACTGCCAGTCCTTCTGCAATTGCGGTTTTACCAACACCTGGTTCACCGATTAATACCGGGTTGTTTTTATTTCTTCTATTCAATGTTTCAATAACTCGTTTAATTTCTTTATCTCTACCAATGACAGGATCAATCTTCCCTGCTCGCGCTTGATCAGTAATATTTTTTGCTAACTGATCAATTAAGCCATTTCCATTGTTTGATTTTTGTTTCGTTCTAGTGCGTGCACTTGCACCACTTTGTTGATTACCTTGGAAAAAGTTGTTGGCAAATGATTGATCCATATTGCCAAATGGAGAATTAGAGAAAAAGTCACTGTTCATCATATTTC
The DNA here is from genome assembly GCF_038004405.1 of Oceanobacillus sp. FSL W8-0428. NCBI lineage: Bacteria > Bacillati > Bacillota > Bacilli > Caryophanales > Bacillaceae > Oceanobacillus > Oceanobacillus sp. FSL W8-0428. The sequence continues at coordinate 3,117,773 of NZ_JBBORB010000001.1, read as the reverse complement.
CTTGTATTTCTTGTAAACACTCATGGCAAAGATGCACTTCCATACGTTGTCCATTCATTTGCATTTGTGCATTAATCGTTGCCTCATTTTGTCCACAGTTTTGACATTTCATTTCTCATTCCTCCTTTAAATTAGTCAGATAGCTTATTTATTCGTTATTTTGACTTTGACTATCTTTGACTATAATTACATTATACTCTGACCTTCTTTGACTTTCAAGTGTTTTAGTCAAATTTTTTTATTTTTTTTTGACCTTTTGTATTTATGATAGATTGAATATAGGCCAACGCCTTATTACATAAGAGATTTAGCAAGTTATCTGTTTATCAGATTTCTGATCAAAGAGGTTCAAAAATACAAATTTCTTATGAAAAGAATGACTTTCTTTTTTCATAAGGAGAATTTGTTTTTGCAGTATATCAAAAAAACTGTCCTTTTAGAAGCGTAACGTTTTATCAGAATATACTCTTCTGAATAACTACGTTTTCTTCTATAAAAGGACAGTTTACTTTAATAAGGAAACTGCTTTGGCAATTGATTACGCATCCATAAATCATCTAAGTTTTTAAATTGATACCCTTCTTCTTTTAAATCCTGAATTACTTTTTCCAGGGCAGCTGCATTATCACTGGAGACAGCATGCAGTAAAATAATTGCTCCGGGATGAATCTGTTTCATAATCTCGTCATAGGCATAATCTGCACCTTTTTGTGCGTTTGTTTCCCAATCCTTAAAAGCCAGTGACCAAAACACATGAACAAGTCCGAGTTCTGTTGACCATTTCAATGTATCTGAACTGAATGTCCCCCGTGGAGGTCTGACAAATATTAATTCATCTTGATCACTTATCTCGGCAACTGCCTGTTCTAAATCTGTCAGTTCTTTTTCAATGGCTTCCTTATTCATAATTGTAAAGTCTGGATGATGGTAGGAGTGATTTCCAATAATATGCCCTTCCTCCACCATCCTTTTGACTAAATCAGGCTCACTTTCTACATAATGTCCTGTTACAAAAAAAGTTGCTGGAACTTCTTCTTTTTTTAATACATCTAATATGTCAGAGGTAAAGCCCTGCTCGTAGCCATTGTCAAAGGTGAGATAAAGGTTTTTCTCCCCGCTGTCATCCAGATAGAACGCATTATATTTATCCAATACTTCCTGATATGACCCTATCTCCGGAGGCGTATGATTATTATTTTTCTGGTAGCCCCATCCATACGCAAAAGCTGTGTTCCATGTGAAAGCACAAAAGAAAAAGGCAAGTGATAACAGGAAAGCGATTAGTTGTTTCATTCAAATCCCACCCAGTTTTTCTCTTACCTTTTCCTTTTGCTTCTACTTTTATACGCTTTTTTTATAATACCATTGCAGCAATCCAGCCGAAAATAAATAAAGGAATATTATAGTGTATAAATGTCGGTACACAGGTACCCCAGATATGATCATGCTTTCCATCTGCATTAAGCCCCGAGGTTGGCCCCAGCGTACTGTCTGAAGCTGGAGAGCCTGCGTCGCCTAATGCTCCGGCTGTTCCAATTAAAGATGCTGTTGCAAGCGGTGAGAAACCGGCTGCAAGGCAAATTGGAACAAATAATGCTGCAATAATTGGAATGGTTCCAAAGGAAGTTCCGATACCAATCGTAATAATCAATCCAAGTAATAATAATACAAACGCAGTCAGCGGTTTATTATCTCCCAGCATAGAAATCGATACTTCCACTAATTCTCCTATTGCTCCGGTTTTCTGCAGAACATTTGCAAATCCTGCAGCTACCAGGATAATAAAAGAGATGGTAGCCATCATGGAGATACCCTCTGTCATCACCCGGTCCAAGACTTTAAATGGTAATGCTACCAGAACGAACATAGCTATAATTCCAGTTAATGCTCCCAAAATCAAATCTTGCGTAATAATTTGAACAATAAGAGCTAATATAATTGCAATAATCGTCATTAAATGCTGTTTATTGAATGTTACTTCTTCTACTAAATCCTCTGGTTTAATTTTATTTTCTTTTACTGTATCTTTAGGATCTTTATCTTTTCTATAAGTAAATAAGATTCCAATTAACAACCCAACAATCATCCCGGCACCAGGTATCAGCATAGATAATGTTACTTCATGCAAAGTAATTTCTGCACCGTTTGAATTTACCCCTTTTAAAATTAAGTCTTGGAAAACCAGACCGAATCCTACTGGAATCATAATATAGGGTGCTTTCAAACCAAATGTCAGCGCTACTGCTACTGCCCGGCGATCCATCCGCATTTGATCAAATAATTTTAATAAGGGAGGAATTAAAATAGGAATAAAAGCGATATGCACCGGCACTAAATTTTGTGATAAACACGCAACACCAGCTAACGCAAATAGCATTATTGTTTTCTTCCCTGTCAATATACGAATAATAAAATTGACTAATATTTTAGTAATACCTGTGTAGCTGATGGCAACTGCAAAAGCACCTAATAAAATATAACTGAGTGCTGTATTTGCAGAGTCCCCCATCCCAGCCACCATTAATTTAACAGAATCCGTAAATCCTAAACCGCTCATTAATCCGGCAGCAATCGTTGAAATTAAAATAGATAAAATAACATTTACCTTTAATAAACATAAAACAGTCATTAATAGGACTGCTAAAAGAACAACCCATTCCATTTTTCTTCCTCCAATAAATAACCATCAATTTCTTTAACACTTTATCATGATAAAGCAACAAAGATAAAATTGCAAGGAATTTTTATACTCATTTGAAATACTCCCACACTCCCCTCATGCATAGAGGCAGAAAGTTTTTTCCAGAAATTGATAAAAAGGACTGCCTTCAGACAATCCTTTGTTATTAGAATAAGATATCTTAGAGTTTTATAAATGGATTAGATGGAGTGGGTAATCGCAGTCCTACTCCCAATCTCAGTTCCATCTGTTCCTTTTATTTAGAAATAACTGATGTCAGCCCCAAACGAAAATCGAGAAGATTTAAGACAGACCATCACAATTTGAGCTATTATTTGACTTTGAATGAAAAGGACAAATAATCCTGTACTGGTATCCAGGCACCAATTCCTTGTTTTGTTACATTTTTAATTTGAATGGTTTTATTGGAGCCTTTTAATTCAATATAGACTTCTCCAAATGTTACCTGGCCCTTTTCATTAACTGCAGGAGCATAGGCATCAAGTATTCCATGCTTCTGAACCGGGATGTTATATGAATTTGCCAATTTTGTATTATGCCCAATAACGGTTTGATAAGAGAGAGGCAGCTTTGTTTTTTCGCTTGCCTTTAATAACATCATTGTTTTTACCTGTTCTGGATTACTTATTTTACTGGTTAAAGCACCTTTTACTTCTTTTTGCTCCTGTTGGTAATAACTCATTTCTTGTGCCTGGTCACCACCGATATTATTCATTTCATTTTTATTAATCAATTGATATTCCCAGTTGACATTTGATTCACTGGATTGATAATTTATCGGCCACCTTCCCAGATAAACCATACCGCGGTAGCCAATTGCAATTGGAGAAGGTTTAATATTGCTTTCATTTAAAATCTTGATCAGCTCCGGATTTTCAATTGGTATATCGACACCCTCGATTAACTCCTTTGTTAAATCACTCGCCTCAATAATTTCCTGGTCTTCAGTTGAATTTGGAAATGTGTTTTCTTTGGATACATCTAATACATGACTAGGTATATCAGATTCTTTTTTCTCTTTTATTTCTTCAGCAAAACTGTTCATTGGCATCCACAGCCATGCTAAACATAAGAGCAGCATAAAAAAATAAACACGATTGCATTTTTTCATTTCCGTACCTTCCTTTCTTTTTGTTTTATTTTTTCTGAAAGGAAGAAAACTATACATCCGGTACTTTGAGACTTTTTGGCAAATAAAAAGAGATACCCTTTTAGCCTTAAAGAGTATCTCTTTCATTCCTATATTTATTTTATAAATGCACTATACCTTTTCTCTAAACGCTCCTGCAACATGCCAATTAAAATACACACCGGCCAATAAATAAGCGCCACTAAAATATACATGGTCATTGCATCAAATTCTCTTCCTGCAACAATTTGCGCTTTTTGAAACAGCTCCGGCACTGTAATTACTGCTGTTAAAGAAGTTGCCTTCACAATATCCATAAAGACATTTGTTAATGGAGGGATTGCAATCCGGGTGGCTTGTGGCAAAATAATTTTACGCAAAGTCAGCCAATAAGGCATATTCAACGCCCGTGACGATTCCCATTGTCCCTTCTCCACACTACTTAATGCGGATCTGTCAATTTCAGCAATATAGGCGGCACTATTCAACCCCAGTCCAATAATTGCAGCATGAACAGCTACAAGCTGAATTCCCGCTGAAGGCAAGCCCAGATATAGAATATATAAAAATACGATAATCGGTGTTCCCCGCATAAACGATATATACAGCCGTGCCGGCCATCTCACTAAGCCATATTTAGAGCTTCTCGCCAAAGCTAACAGCAGCCCTAAAATAAGTCCAATAAGCATACTTCCAATGGAAATAAGCAAGGTTATGGGGAGTCCTCCCAATACAAATGGCAAGCTCTCCCAAGCTAATTGGACATCAAAGAATCCACCAAAATTCACATTTGATATGTTCATTAGAAGCCTCTAAAAGTCCAGACCTTCTACAATTTCAACTTCTATATCCGGTTCCTCTGAAGCATCTTCTTCATAGAATTTTTTTGCCAATTCGCTTAATGTCCCATCTTCACGCATATCGTTTAAAGCACTATTAATTTCTTCCTGAAGTTTGCTTGCATCCTTTGGCATCATAATCGCCTGCTCTGTCGGATTAAATTTCAGTGTAGGATGCAGATGTAAATCAAAGTCAGGAAATGCTGCTACTCCAAATTTAGTCAGGTAATAATCATTTAATACCAAATCTGTTCTTCCTGTACTTATATCACTCAGGTAAGCTTCATTTGGAGCATTTCCATACGTTACAACCTCCGCCCCAAAATGCTCTGCGATTTGACTGTAAATGGTTGTTGCTGCCCCGCCGGCTTTTTTCCCTTCTAAATCTTCAAGTGTTTCTATTCCTGAATTATCCGATTCTCTTACTGCTGCCACTATATACGAGTATTTATACGGGTCAGAAAATCCAAATTTCTCTTGATTTTTTTCTGTTATAGTTGCATCATTAGCTCCAACATCAATTCTGCCGCTATTAATCGCTGTAGCTAAATCATCCGCACCCAAAATTTCAAATTTAACCTCTAAGCCTAAACGTTCCCCAATCTCTTTCATAATCTCCACCGTATATCCCGTTAACTCATCATTCTCATCGTAATAGGATGCACCGATCAGGGTTCCAGAAGTCCCAGCCACAATTTCGCCTTTTTCCTGAATTTCTTCCCAATGCTTATCCTCTGCTTCGGCATTATCTTCGTTGTCGTTATCCCCTTCACTACAAGCAGCCAGTAAAAATACTGTAAGAAGCATAAAACTAAAAACAAATAAGTTCTTCCTCACCACAAAACCTCCCTGTATTATACTTTTTATACAGAAATAGTATAACAAAGAAAGTCTTATATGAAAACATTTTATAATTCTGTATAATAAATTCTAAATCTTATAGTAATACAATTTAACAAATGCACATTTGTTGATTAATTTCTCCCTATAAAAAAGGAAACGGCTAATTATCTGGCCGTTTCCTTTCTAAGCTCTTTTCTGATTTAGAATCGTTGCATTTAAAATGCCGCCGATAATAATAATAATTCCAAATAAATAGAACCAGATTAACAAAATAATAATAGTACCTAAACTGCCATAAGTGGCAGAAAAATTCCCTAAGTTATGCACATAAAAGGAAAATCCCCAGGATACCAGCTGCCAGGCAAGTGTTGCAAATGCTGTACCCCAGACCACCTGTGAAAATTTTAGTCGCCGATTAGGCGCAAGCTTATACAAAAATAGTAACACGATAAAGAAGATAAGAGATGAGACTACCCATCGCAAGGTTCCCCATACCGCTAAAAAAGATTCTGTAAAACCAATCCAGGAAAAAAGATAAGTACCAATCATTTTTCCAAAAACCGGCAGCAATAAAGCTAAAATTATAATTAAAACCATCCCTATTGTAAGCATCATTGCTACAAGCCGTGAAACTATAAACGAGCGGTCTGTCTTAATCCCGTAAGCGTGGTTAAATGCTCTGGTAATTGCATTGACACCATTGGACGCTGCCCATAAGGTTCCAATAATACTGATGGAAAGCAGACCGCCGTTTTGAACAGTTAATGATTGCAAATTTGTTGTAATAAGCCCCATCACTTGCTCAGGTGCGAAGTCTCCAATTGTTTCCAAAATCAAACCCATATCAATCGGCAGGTATGGAATTAGATTAAGTAAGAAAATTAAAAAAGGAAATAAAGACAATATAAAGAAATAAGAAAGCTGAGCTGCCAGTCCAAACACCTCGACTTCTCCATAACGTCTCCAAAAATCCTTGCCTATACCCTGAAGGTTTCGAATGCCGATCCACCTGCCCTTCTTGCTTGGTGAGCTTCCTCTTTAAAACAGCTTGTTCAAAAAAGGAGAAGGGAGATGTTAAAATCTTTATCTCAATACGAAATAAAGGTAACATTTTATTTTTTTACATTCTTATCCTTCCATCAACCCTTACTTTTGAACATCCTGTATTAATCTATTGCTTTACCTGAATATTTATTCGTAACTTTATCTAATGTTTGCTCCACTTGCTCTAAAGCGTTCATAGCATTAGAAGATCCACTTTCAAAAACATGATTCACCTTATCCACTGTTTTTTGCAGGCCTTGAATTGCTTCGGAAGGATTGCTGATATAATAAGATGATGCAGCTTTCATATCTTTTACTTTTCCGCATGCATAACTGCGTGCTTCTTTATCAAATAATGATGCTGCTCCTCCAATAACTGCTCCTGCAACGACACCTAAAATAATTTTACGTTTTCCCATTATTATCTCTCCTTTAATTTAAATGATGCTTTTCTTTTAAAAATTGAAGTAATCCGTAACAGCCATCTGAAACTAACCGATACGTCTGTCCGAAATCTCCTGTGTAATATGGATCAGGAATATCATCTTCTTCTATGTCCTCCACAAACTCCATTAATTTCACAATCGCTGTTCCCTCATGGTGGTTAGACCCGATAAGCGTATTATAATTATTCTGATCCATTGCAACCAGGTAATCAAATTGATTAAAATCATCTGCTGTAAGCAGTCTTGATTCCATTCCATCATAGGAAATGCCCTGCTGGTCAAGTATTTCCTTTGTTCCCGGGTGGGGTGATTGTCCGAGATGCCAATCTCCTGTCCCGCAAGAATCAACCTGCACGCTATCTACCAGCTGCTCTTTCTTTACAAGATCCCTGAATATCGCTTCTGCCATAGGGGAACGGCAAATATTACCTAAACAAACAAATAATACACGTACCAATCGTTTTTCACCCCATTCATCTCGCGTCGACTTAAAAAATAAGCTCTTCCCAATTAACACCCTAAACGGTATACAATAAGTTTAGGGTGTTTTGCTGTAACTCTATTATAAGCAACTTAGACCGATAAGCAAAGAGTTAATTGTAGAAAGTTGTTATCCTGCTTCCATTTTTGTCGAAAAGATACAGCCTTTAAAATACGCTCATATCCCAGCTGTTTGCAATATGACGGAGCAATTTAATTCCTGCAACACTATTTCCCTGCTTATCCAACGCCGGCCCAAACACACCAATACCGCAGCCATCTAAAAATGGCAAATCATTATTACGGACCCTTGGCGGTACAACTGCTAAAATACCGCCAGAAACACCACTTTTTGCTGGAATTCCGACATAGGAGGCAAATTTCCCGGAAGCATCATACATACCACATGTTAACATCAGAGATTTGGCAATTCGAGCTACGTTCTTAGGAATAATTATTTCTTCTGTATCAGGATGAATCCCATCGTTTGAAAGAACCAGGCCAATACGGGCCAAGTCATCGGTTGTAATATTAATAGAGCATTGTTTAAAATAAGTTTCCAATGTTACCCCTAAATCCGATTCCAAATATCCCTCTTCCAGCAAATAATAACCGATAGCTCGATTACGCATCGATGTATCTCGTTCAGAGACATAAACATCTACATCTATTTCAGGTCTGTAGCCAATTATTTTTTCCATTAAGTTAAATAGTGGCTCCAGCTTCTCATCTGATGTATTTCCATTTAATAAAGAAGATACTGTAATCGCTCCTGAATTTACCAAAGGATTAAAAGGGCGCTTCGGATTGTTAATCTGCAAATGCATAATGGAATTAAATGCTTCTCCAGTCGGCTCTACATCTACACGCTGCAAGATATAAGTTATTCCCCTATCAATACATGCAACAATAAAACTTAAAACCTTGGATATACTTTGAATGGAGAAGGAGTGATTTAAATCTCCTGAACGGATCTGCATTCCTCCCTTACCAATAATTGTAATACCTAAAGCATCAGGGTCTGCTTCCTCTAATTTCGGTATGTAATCAGCAACCTTCCCAGTGTCTGTTTGTTTCTTAAAAAAGGTCACCCAATTATCTACATATTCCTGGAGCCACTGTTTATTTTTTTCAGTATTTAAATTTACATATCCTTGTACCATGTATTGACACCCCGCTTCTATTATAATTGTACAGATAAATTTATGAATATCCTTATTTGAACTATACCCCATATAACAATTATTTACCCATTAACATATTTAATATTAATTATTTGTGTCTTAAAAAGAAATAATACTATTTAAAAACAAATAAAATTATAATAATTAAAAAAGTATTGACTTAAATGAGAATTTAGATTAAGTTATTACTTAATAATAAAATTGAATCCATATATCTCTTATCAAGAGTAGCTGAGGGACTGGCCCGTTGAAGCTCGGCAACCTTTTATGTTTATGCATAAAAAGGTGCTAAATCCTGCAAAACGATACGTTTTGGAAGATGAGAGAGGAAATTTGTACATTGGACAAGCCTCTCTTTCTTTAATTCGAAGTAAGAGAGGCTTTCTTTTTTTATTTAAAAACGAATATGAGGTGGAAAACATGAAGAAATTAGCATTATTATTTGTTATTTTATTATCCGGAATACTTGCTGCCTGCGGCAATAACGCGGAAAATGCTGAAGCACTCAGTGAAGATAAGCTTGTTGTCGGTGTTACTGCCGGGCCGCAGGAACAAATTTTAGAAGCTGCTGCAGAGGTAGCTGCAGAAGACGGTCTTGAGATAGAAATAAAAGTATTCTCTGATTATGTACTGCCAAATACAACGTTAGCTGAAGGTGATTTGGATGCAAACAGCTATCAGCATAAACCATTTTTAGATGAATTCAATGAAGACCATGATACAGATTTAGTACCAGTCCGAGAAACTATTTTAAATCCAATGGGGGTTTACTCAGAAACATATGATAATATTGATGATCTCCCTCAAGGCGCAACATTCGGGCTTCCTAATGATCCGTCTAATGGAAGCAGATCTCTATTTATTTTAGAAGAAGCAGGCCTAATTACACTGGATGAAGAAAACAAAGAAACTGCATCTATTCATGATGTTGTTGATAATCCGCTCGAGCTGGAATTTGTAGAATTAGACGCTGCACAGATTCCTAACCAATTAAGTGAAGTAGACGCTGCTGCGATTAATACGAACTTTGCTTTAGGGGCCGGAATCAGTCCAAAAGATGATGCTATCTTATTGGAATCCACAAACTCTCCATATGTAAACTACATTGTGGTCCGTGCGGAGAATCAAGATGATCCAGTCGTAGAAACACTGGTTAATGCTTATCAGTCTGATAAAGTAAAAGCATTTATTGAAGAAGAATTTGAAGGCTCCATTATCCCCGGCTGGGAGGATTAAAATATCTATTAACAACTAGCTGTATGACTCTTACTTCAAGAAAAAAGAAGTTATACCCATTTTAAGCGGGGGATGAAAAATAACTTCCCCCCAAATAAAGTTTCACATTACCTCTATCAATACATATCTGGATACTGACAAAAATAATATTTGCGAAGGGATTTATCTTGTATGTCTAATTATCTTTATATCGAAAGAAATGGCTCCATTGCAACCATTGTCATTAATCGGCCAGAAAAAAAGAACTGCTTCTCTCTGGAGATGTTCCGTCACCTTGAGGATTTATTAGATGAATTAAAAGAAGATCAAACAGTGAAGTTCCTTATCCTTCGAGGTGTTGATGATACTGCGTTTTCTGCCGGCGCAGATATTTCTGAATTTCTGGAAGTCCGCCTTCATGCTGAAAAAGCGAAAGCATATAACGATTTTGCACTTGGGGCTATTGAAAAGCTCTATCGCTTTCCCAGACCGACAGCAGCATTAATTCAAACACTTGCCATCGGTGGAGGACTCGAACTGGCTAATTCATGTGATTTTCGCTTTGCAACGCAAGGAAGCAAGCTTGGCATTACAGCAGCCAATATTGGAATTATTTACAATCTAACAAGCACCAAACGTCTATTTAATCTGGTTGGACCATCACAAGCGAAGAAATTACTTTATACAGCAGAATTAATTACGGCAGAAAAAGGCAAAGAAATCGGCCTTGTCGATTTTATCTGTAAACCTGATGAAATCGAGCAGGATGTTAATAAATTTGTAAAACGCGTGCTTCAAAAATCCCCTGTTGCCAATGCAGGAATTAAACAGGTCATCCAGGCAATTATTGATGGTGAAAATCAGGAAACAGAAGATATCGCAAATCTTGTCTTAGACTCTTACAGCTCAAATGATTACACAGAAGGCATTCAGGCTTTTTTAGAAAAACGGAAACCAGATTTTTCTTAATTAAGGGGTTTATATACAAAGGAGAGAAATATATTGGAACAAGCTCTTAAAGGAATGAAAGTCGTAGATTTATCTCAGGTTTTGGCTGGCCCTTATTGCACTATGGTATTAGGCGACATGGGAGCAGACGTTATTAAGGTGGAGAAATACCCGCTGGGTGATGATACACGGACAATGGGACCTTATATTAATGAAGAAAGCTATATGTACATGATGGTAAACCGCAATAAGCGGGGAATGTGTGTAAATTTAAAAACGGAAGCAGGATTAAAGGTTTTCTATGAACTGATTAAGGATGCAGATGTTCTCGTTGAAAATTACCGCCCCGGCGTTACGAAAAAGCTCGGTATTGATTATGGAACATTAAAAGAAATTAATTCAGATATTATCTATTGTTCTATCTCCGGCTATGGACAAACAGGTCCTTATCGTGATAAGGGCGGATTCGATATTATGGCACAGGGTCTTTCCGGTTTAATTGATATGACTGGTGATAAAGAAGGTAAACCTGCAAAAGTAGGTATCGCTATCCATGACATTGCTGCTGCAGAAACAGCCATTCAGTCCATTCTAGCAGCTTATATTCATCGGCTTAAAGGAGGAAAAGGACAATATATCGATATTTCCCTCGTCGATTCTGGGTTAGCATGGACTGTCTGGGAGGCTGCTGCCTTTTTTGGAAAAGGTGAAATTGCAACCCGTAATGGTACAGCACACCGTGTTTCAGCTCCTTATCAGGGATTCCAAACAAAGGATGGCTTCATCCTGATTGGTGCCGGAAATCAGAAGCTGTGGGAAAATCTATGTCAGCACGTTCTTCATAAACCTGAATGGATCAAAGAGGAGCGTTTCTTAACAAATAGTATTCGGGCAGAAAACGTAGAAGAATTAGAATCGGAGATTGAGAAAGTATTAACAACCAATACCTCTGATTATTGGTTAAATTTATTAGAAAAGCATGGAATTCCATCTGGTCCAATCTTATCATATGATCAGGCTCTCGGTAATGAACAGATTCAAGCCCGGGATATGATTTTAGATTATGAACACCCGGCAGGCGGTTCTATGAAAACACTTGGTTTTCCAGCCAAGTTTTCCGAAACTCCTGGCAGACTTCAAAAACCAGCCCCGCTTTTAGGCCAGCATAATAATGAAATTCTAGAAGAGCTCGGCTATAGCCTAGAGGATCTGGAGCAGTTAATGAATAATAATATCTTAAAAGTTAATCATATTAACGAAAAAGTAAATTCATAATAAAAAAACCTTCCCGTCTGGATGTACTCTCTTTTTTAAAAGATAGTTATTCCAGACGGGAAGGTTTTTTATTTAAACTATAAAGTTTATCAGCTTATTTTCCGATAAACATTTGTGTCCAGTAGTTACCGTCTTCTACGTAACCAATTCCAATATGAGTGAAATCACCGTTCATGATGTTTTCGCGGTGTCCCTCACTGTTCATCCATGCATCTACTACTTCTTCTGGGGACTGTTGCCCTTGAGCAATGTTTTCACCAGCAGTATTGTAATCAATACCGAAGCTTTGCATCATATCAAATGGAGAACCATAGTTTGGGCTATTGTGATCAAAATAGTTGTTTGCTTGCATATCCTTAGATTTCGCGCGGGCTACTTTGCTTAGCTCAGAATCTAATTCAAGTGGAGCAAGTCCTTGTTTTTCTCTTTCCTGGTTTGTTAAGTCAACTACTTCTTGTTCAAATTGACTAACATCACCATCTGCTTGCTGATCTTCTGTATTTTTCTCAGCTTCTTCTTTATTACCAGTCTCTTCTTGATTTGCTTGTTCAGAAGATTGGTTTTCTGCTGGTGCTTCTGCCTCAGCTTCAGCGTTTGGAGCAGCTTCTCCATTTATTAGATTAAAGCAATCGAAGCTACCTTGTTCAAATTGCTCATTATTTAATTCGTTCCAGCCCTGTCCATTAGCTGAGTAATAGACCTGCATAGAATTTTGAGGAGAAGCTCCATTATTTGCAGATGCTTCAGCATTAGAAACAAATGCTCCTCCGAATAATACAGTTGCTGACAACGCCGTAGCAATGCCTACTTTCTTAAACATGCACATACACTCCTTTGTTTTGTTGTTTTGTTTTGTGCAAAATGATCATAACACGGGTTTTCCTGTAATATTTGAAATAATTAAGGCAAGGTTTACCAGAGTCATTTCTAAGGGATTATTTTCTTGCTCTTAAACTTGTAAAAGCCTATCAAATCTACTATTCTAAATTGGGTATATTTCTCCTGTGTTGGAAATTAAACAATAGATAGGAAATCATTTCTATAAAACGAATATTGACAAGTTTCTACAGCAGGTCTAATGTTACATTATAAGCAAAATTGTAACGAAAATGTTACTTGATTTCATTTCTTTTATGTTTTATTTTATAGACTAGTTCTTTCTATATAATAAAGGGAGTTTAACACCCCCAAAAAAGCAATTATTTGATAGAATAGTATTCTAAGAAACTGAAATAAAATAGAAATGTGTAAGAAATGTATAAATGGAATAACAATATATGTTCAAAAGGCTGACAACAAGAACTAATTCATTAAATTTTGAACACTATTTAATACGGAAAAGTGTCGTATATTGTCTTTTCTGTCTACAATCGAAAATAAAAAATGTATTTATATGGAGGATTTTATATATGTTTTCAAGCGCTGAAATTGGAATTGATTTAGGAACTGCAAATATCTTGGTGTATTCAAAGTCAAAAGGAATTGTATTAAACGAGCCATGTGTAGTAGCAATCGATGTGAACACTAAGCAGGTGATGGCTGTGGGGACAGAGGCAAAAGAAATGGTTGGTAAGACACCAAAAAACATCATCCCGATCCGTCCTTTAAAAGATGGTGTTATCGCTGATTATGATGTTACTGCCCAATTACTGAAAGAATTGCTAAAAAAAGTAAGCAAAACACTGGGTATGTCTATGCGTAAACCGAATGTTATTGTATGTACCCCATCTGGCAGCACAAGTGTGGAAAGAAGAGCAATTCATAATGCTGTATCAAGCTACGGTGCGAAACAAGTTCATTTAATTGAAGAACCTGTTGCTGCAGCTATTGGAGCAGATCTGCCTGTAGATGAACCTTATGCAAATGTTATTGTGGATATCGGCGGTGGAACATCGGAAGTTGGTATTATTTCCTTTGGCGGAATTGTATCCTGCAATTCTGTGCGTACAGCCGGCGATAAAATGGATGAAGAAATTATCCAGCATATCCGTAAGCAATACAATATTTTAATCGGGGAACGTACTGCCGAAAATATTAAAATGGAAATTGGTTATGCACATCCAAACCACAAAGAAGTAACAATGGAAATTCGTGGCCGTGATATGGTTACAGGGCTTCCAAAAACGATTGAGGTTACTTCTACAGAGATTTATGCATCTCTAAAAGAATCCTTAGAACAAATCTTAGAAGCAATCCGTGCAACTCTGGAAGAATGCCCGCCTGAATTAAGTGGTGACATTGTTGATAATGGAATTGTTCTTACTGGTGGAGGTTCCCTACTGAACGGTATGCAGGAGTGGCTTGCTGAGGAGATCAGCGTCCCTGTTCATATGGCTCCAAGTCCATTAGAATCTGTAGCAATTGGAACTGGCCGTGCACTAAAAATGATTCATAAATTGCAAAAAGCAGCAAAATAGAACTTGTATTTTCTCTAGAGAATATATATAACGTTGTATACCAGTATTTGTTTTTAATTAATTTCATATATAATCTGCGGGGTTTTCCTGCACCCCACAGATTATCCAGCCTTTTAAAAATTTGATTTAAAAAGGCTTTTTAAAGATGCTTTAAAGAGCTGTTTCTATTCAAAAGAAATCAGACAATGAGTTCATCTGATTTCTTTTGTGATTCAGCTTCATATTTTAGTTTAAGTTGCAAAAAAAATTAATCCTCTTCCTTTTTTTAAAATTAACAATTAGGAAGCTTATTTGTCTTGATTTCTTATAAGATTTCTTTCACTTTATCAGGAAATAGTTGAGTGGTTCTCCATAGATATTTTTTCTTTTATGATTACTCCTCTTTTCGCCATTTCTCCGATATAAGCTTCACCCGGGATAATTTTCTCCGGTGGATAGACACCTTTTTTAGTAATTGTTCCATCAGCAATCATTTGGGCAGCAACAGAAATTGTATTTGCAGTAGCACGTGCCATCGCAGTTACCCCTGTTTGCTGATCTTTATATGTTGTCATTTCATATGTGAATTGTGTTTTCACTTGCTTATTATAGCCTGTAATGATAGCACGTAATAAAACGGCATCTTCTTTATCCTTTAAATCAACAATTGGGTCCAGTACCTTTAATAAAACCTTCCGAGGGCTGATTTGTATGCCATCTACGACTACTTCATAATTATTTCTGGTCAGGTTCAAATCTACTAGAAGCTTAAATTTTTCAGCATGCCCGGGATAGCGGATGGTTTTATACTCCAATGTCTCTAAAAAAGGGAAAGACTTTGTCAATGTCGATGTTCCACCTGACGTATGGAATGCTTCCAGTTCATCAAAATCATCAAATTCAATGGATTCAATTTCTGATAAAGAAGGTACAGTAATTAATTTATTTTCCCGGATAATCTCTGACGGATCAGTATAGTGGTCCAGTACGCCTTCCATGGAAAATACATGATTATATTTCAATGGATCCTCTGGATGAACAGGGATTCCACCAACAAACAATTGAATCGAGGCTGCTTTTTCTAATTTGCTGACTCCATAACCGGATAATATATTAATCATGCCTGGCGCAACGCCTAAATCAGGAATAATTGTTACACCTGCCGCTCTTGCCTCTCCTTCTAAATCTAGCACTTTATCCGTAATATGATCAATATGTCCGCCTAAATCAACAACAGAAGTTCCTACTTTGATACCTGTTTTGGCAACTACTTCATTAAAGGTATAAAATAGCGCATTCACAACAACATCAAAACGGCTCATAAAATCCGCAAGCTCATCTTCATTTTTCGCATTAACCTGGTAGGCCGTCATTAATGGGGATTGTAATTGATAACAAATATCCTGAGCTCGCTGTAAATCTATATCTGCTAGACCAATATCACTAATACCATCACTTCCTGCCAGATCTCTTGCCACTTCTTTTCCCATGAGACCGGTTCCTAATACACCTATTTTCATGCTAATTCCTCCTTTTCACTTACTGCTTTTAAAGGCACTTACAGTTTATGCATCTGTATCGATTTGGGCACGCTGCAGCTTCCCGCTATAATCGACATAGACTGCCTTCCACTCTGTAAAAACATCCAGTGCCTGTACACCGGAATCACGATGCCCATTTCCTGTCCCCTTTGTTCCTCCAAAGGGTAAATGAATCTCTGCACCTGTTGTTCCTGCATTTACATAAACAATTCCAGTATCTAAATCGCGCTGTGCTCTAAAAACACGATTAACATCCTGTGTAAAAATAGAACTGGACAAGCCGTATTTCACTTTATTATTTGCAGCGATAGCCTCATCAAAATCATTCACCTCGATAAGTGAAACTACCGGACCAAAAATTTCTTCCTGTGCAATCCGCATATCTATGGTGACATCTGAAAACAGTGTCGGTTCAAAATAAAAGCCATTCTCATAATTTTCCACTGTCAGCTGTTTACCACCTGTAACTAAATTTGCCCCTTCTTCTTTTCCGATCTCAATATATTTTAAAATCTTATCTAATCCGGCCTGATTAATAATTGGACCGACTTTAATATTTGGATTAAGTCCATCCCCTATGGTTAAATCTTTCATTGCCTTCAGCAGCCGGTTCTCCAGTTCTTTGCAGACATCTTTATGAACAATAACACGACTGCAGGCTGTACAGCGCTGTCCGCTCGTTCCAAAAGCGCTCCATAGAATTCCTTCCACTGCTAAATCTATATCAGCGTCTTCCATAACAATCACTGCATTTTTACCACCCATTTCCAGAGATACCTTTTTCAATTGTCTTCCGCACTCTGTTGCGACTTTCCTGCCTGTCTCATTGGAGCCGGTAAAAGAGATAACACGGATAGCTTCATGATTAATCATAGCCTGCCCGATTGTCGCTCCTGATCCATATACAACATTAATAACTCCTTTTGGCAATCCTGCTTCCTCAAATATTTTTGCTAATGCTTTTGCCATGAACGGCGTTTCTGAAGAAGGCTTCCAGATAACTGCATTTCCGGAAACAATAGCAGGAAATGACTTCCATGTTGCTATTGCAATCGGGAAATTCCACGGTGTAATAATTCCCACAACGCCAACCGGGCACCTCTGGCTCATCGCAAATTTATCCTTTAATTCAGATGGTGTGGTCTGCCCGAATAAACGCCTGCCCTCTCCAGCCATATAAAAAGCCATATCAATTCCTTCCTGGACTTCTCCACGCGCTTCCTCAATCACTTTTCCATTTTCTAATGTTAATAGTTGAGAGAGCCTTTCCTTCTGCTCTTTCATCTTTATTCCAACTTTATACAGCAGTTCAGCACGCTGAGGCGCAGGCACACGTGCCCACTCCTTTTGAGCGATGCGGGCGGATTCTGCAGCCATATCAATAGCTGTAGAATCAGAATTAGGAATTTCTGCAAGGACTTCTCCATTGGCTGGATTATAAACCTTTTCCTTATTAGAGACCTCTATCCATTCCCCATTAATAAAGTTTTTTAAGTTTTTCTCCTCTGATGTAAGCGTTATCATTTTAATTCCTCCTTGTCATTAAGTAATTACTACTTCCGGCACTGCTTTCCAACTATTAATTTCTATTCTTTCTAATACTAGTATAATGGAAGCTCAAATATGTTTACAACTATTTTCAAATAATATTCAGAAAATGGAAACAATATTGTTTCTGCAGGAATAAAAGCGCACTGAATGTAATTGTGTTTTATGTTATACTGAACATTGATTTTAATAGGAAGGATTTTACGAATATGGAAAAGAAGACAGAACAATGGTCAACAAGACTTGGATTTATTTTATCCTCTGCCGGTGCTGCAGTCGGTTTAGGTGCTATTTGGAAATTCCCGTATATGACTGGGATAAACGGTGGAGGAGCATTTTTCTTTATCTTTATATTATTTACCGTACTAATTGGTCTTCCCCTGCTTATTGCCGAATTTGTTATTGGGCGCGGTGCTCAGAAGGAGGCAGTCAGTGCATATCAAAAGCTCGCACCAAAAAAGAGCATCTTCTCTTTTATTGGACACTGGGGAGTAATTGGTGCTTTTATTTTAATGTCCTTTTATAGTGTTGTCGGTGGATGGGTGCTTATTTACAGTTTAATGTCCGTTCCCGGCATGCTTATTACAAATGGTACAGATTATGCAGCGCTATTTGATACGATTACTGGTAATCCGCTGCTTACGGTTGCAGGCCTTGCTGCTTTCGTATTAATAAATTCCTTTGTTATCTCTAACGGAATTCAAAATGGTATTGAAAAATATAATAAAGTACTGATGCCTTTATTATTTATCTTTTTTATTATTATTGTCGCCCGTGCTTTAACCTTTGAAGGCGCTATGGAAGGTATACGTTTTTTCCTTCAGCCTGACTTTTCTCAGCTAAACGGCGAAAATATCTTATACGCACTGGGACAGGCATTTTTCTCCCTTGCTGTCGGGATATCTGTTATGGTTACTTACAGCTCTTATTTAGCTAAGGATGTCAGTTTAACAAAGTCAGCAGTTTCTGTTTCTGTTATGAACATTATGGTATCTCTGCTTGCCGGCCTAGCGATTTTCCCAATCGTGTTTGCATTTGGACTTGAACCGGCGGAAGGCCCGGGGCTATTATTTATTGTTCTTCCAGAAGCATTCTCACAAATGCCTTTTGGAGAATTATTCCTGAGCTTATTTCTGTTCTTATTTTTGTTTGCCATTTTAACTTCTTCTTTCAGTATGCTGGAGATTATTACTTCTTCCGTAAACGAAAAAGTGAAGGCATCACGTAATACAATCGCATGGGTTGCCGGACTGGCAGTGTTTATCTTTGGTATACCTGCTGCTTTATCATCTAATGTTCTAGCTGATTTTCATATTTTCGGAAAAACTGCATTTGATGCAAGTGATTTCTTAGTCAGTAACATTATGCTTCCTGGCGGCTGCTTACTGATTGCGTTATTTGTAGGTTTTAAAATGAATCGTACATTAGTTGAGCAGGAATTTCATGCAGGAAATCAGTTTGGTAACGGAATGTTTCTAGTGTGGTATCAAATATTACGATGGCTTGCTCCAGTGATGATTATTATTGTTTTTCTTTACTCAATTAGAGATATATTGAAAATATAAGAATAAAAACTCTCTGCTTCGGTGGAGAGTTTTTTTTAAGAGGATGTTCAAAAAGTCCAATAAAAATGACACGGCGAATTTCTGCCTTGATAAGCTTTTTTCAATGGGACTGGGACTGCGATTACTCGTCCCATCGAAAACATTTGCGATTACTCGCCCCACCAAAAGCGTTACTCACGTATTATAAAGTATACGCTCCTTGGAGAAAGCTTATCGCCTTAAACTTCTTGGTCCTTTTCACCGTACTTTTTGAACACGCACTTTAATTACGACATTTAGGTTTCATATTTACTTTTACAAATAAATCACTTTTCGATTAAGGCAATTTGGGGAACTATTATATTAATGAATTAATTCTAAGATATTTCGAGAAGTTATTTCGAGAGGGGCTATTATATTATGGTAAATAAAATTGTAATTGTCGGTGGTGTTGGCGGAGGAGCTACGGTTGCTGCACAAATACGGAGAACTGATCCTGATTCAGAAATTCATATTCTTGACCGTTGTGGGTACATTTCCTTTGCTAATTGTGGCATGCCCTATTATTTAGGCAGAGATATTACCGATAGAGACCGCATTATTTATTCCGAGAATGATTTTGCAGAGAAATATAATATTTCTATTGAAACCCATGCTGAGGTTACACATATTGAAAGGGAGAAGAAAACAATTTTTTTTAAAAAAAATAATAAACCCTATGAGATGGATTATGATATATTAATTCTTTCTCCAGGAGCCCGGGCCGTTATGCCAGATTTACAAGGTATTCAGTCCAATACTTTTACATTGCGCACTATTGAAGACATGGATCAGATAGAAGCGTTTATCTCAGAGAAAAAACCAAAAACAGCTGCGATTATCGGCGGGGGCTTTGTAGGCCTGGAGATGGTGGAGAACCTGCATAAGCGGGGGCTGCAGTGCTCCCTTATTGACCATTCAGAGCATGTAATGAAACGCTTAGATCCTGATATGGCCAGTCATGTAGATGAACATTTAATAGAAAATGGCGTTGAGCTTTATCTAAACGATAAATTAAAAAGCTATTCCAATCATGGCACGACCCTGCATCTTCAAAGCGGAAAAACGATTCAGGCAGATATTACACTTATGGCTGTCGGTATCACGCCAAACGTGGAGCTTGCAAAGGATGCAGGACTGGAATTAGGAGAAACCGGCGCCATCAAAGTAAATAAAGTCATGCAGACGAATGATCCTTCTATTTATGCATTGGGCGATGCCGTGGAAGAGGTTGATTTCATAACCAAAAAACCGGCACATGTTGCTTTAGCCTGGCCTGCACACCGGCAGGCATTTGTCATTGCATCACATTTAAATGGAGAAACTATTCAGCGTGATGGTATTTTAGGTTCCTCTCTTTTCCGGGTCTTTGATTTAACAGTGGCTATTACAGGCCAAAACAGCCAGGCATTAAAAGAATTAAATATTCCTTTTAAATCTGTTACTTCAAAAGGCTTTTCCCATGCAGGGTATTATCCCGGCTCAGAAAAGCTTTGGATGAAAATTGTATATGACCCGAAATCAGGGCGATTATTAGGAGGCAGTGTTATTGGAGAAAAAGGGGCTGATAAACGAATGGCTGTGTTAGCTACAGCCATTAAAGGCAAACTTACTGTCGACGATTTAACAGACCTGGAGTTAGGATACAATCCTATTTACTCGAGTTCCAAGGATGCAATCAATATTTTAGGTTACAAAGCACGGGAGCAATGGAAAAAATCAAACAGCTAAACCGATAAAATCATATAAAAATCCGGCTGGGTAAAATTCAGCCGGATTTTTATACGAAATAATCTTTTTAAAAGATAGCACCGTTCAGCTTAGAGCTAAATGGCTTAATGATCTTCAAATTGATAAACAAGCTCATACCTTGTTTCATCTAACAGTTCAGCAACATGTACACGAACACCATGTCCAAATACAATCTCATCACTGGACATCGCTACAATCATAGCGCGGGTATTGTTATGAACATCTAAATAAATGTCACCAACAGCCGGCTTCAACGTATCATCATTTTCTGCTAAGTAAGAAATAGACTCGTCCTGAAGCTGTTTTTCTTCTGGAACAAGGGTCTTATCGAAATAAGCAATTTCCTGGCTTGCTTCCGATTTTCCTGGAACCATCACAACATATTCACTATGCTTTACACCATTATCACGGGTCGTAATTACATTTCCATCTTCTACCCGTTCTACTTTCTCAATCTCATTCAATGAATAATGATCCAGGAAGTCGGGAGTAGGCTTCACAATTAAAATATAATCACCGGCTTTTGGTTTTGCATATTGATCAATCGTATATCGCTTCCCATAAAAAATAAACGTATCATTATGCTTAGGGCGATAAAAATTAATTTCTCTTGCTGTTGTTAATACCTGTTTCATATCTTTCAGCCGATACATGTGAACAGATTTTTTGAACATTGGTTTTACAGAATAAACCTTATGCAATTCATTTTCATAAAATACAAATTGCCCTTTTCTTACTTGAAAAAGCTTCATTAAATAACCTCCTTGATTAATCAATTCCAAAATAAGGTACACTCTTCTTCTCTGTATTCCCTTATACTCGTAAAAATGAAACATATTAAAAGCTTTCTTTTCCATTTGGAGAAGCTGTAGACTGTTTAAATTGAGGAGCAGGGATTGGCATTGTTTATTTTTCACGAAGAAAGAAGTCTTTTCTCCAGCATATGAAGCGATATGCCTCTTTACACTAGGCTTCCTTTACTTATCTGGTGATTTCAAACGTAAGTATAACATGGCAAACATGCGAATGCTACCCGGATTTTATATCTGACACTGCAAATTTGTTATACTGCATTGTTCTCGACTGCACCTATTTATTGTAAGATAATACAAGTCCATTATATTACACTGCAATTTTTATTCAGTACCTGATTCAAAACTCTCTTTTAACAGTGATAGTTCTTCCCAGCGTTCCATTTTTTCTTCTAATTTCTGTTCAACTTCCTGCTGTTCTGTAAATAAAGGCTGCACCTTTTCTATATCACTTCCCGCTTCAGCAATTTCCTGTTCAATTTCACTGAGACGTGTTTCCATCTGTGTAATTTCATCCTCTATTGTTTCCCATTCGCGCTGTTCCATGTAAGATAGTTTCTTTTTTGTTTTAACTGCAGCTTCAGTTTTTGTTTCTTTCAAAGCAGAAGTTTTCATTTGTTTTGGGATGGAGTTGGTTTCCAGAAATTCGCTGTAATTACCATAGTAAACCGAAACCTCTCCTGCACCTCTAAACACAAATAACTTTTCAACAATTCGATCTAAGAAATAACGATCATGGGATACAGTTACAACGACACCCGGAAATGTTTCTAAATATTCTTCTAAGACAGCCAGTGTTTGTGTGTCTAAATCATTTGTCGGTTCATCTAAGAACAAGACATTCGGTTCATGCATCAATACTTTGAGTAAATAAAGTCTTCGTTTTTCCCCGCCTGATAATGTACGGATATAGGACCATTGCTGTGCTCTCGGGAATAAAAATTGCTCCAGGAGCTGTTCAGCTGTAATAACCTGTCCATCTGCAGTGTGCATTACCTCTGCTACTTCTTTAATATACTCAATAATACGTAAATTCCCGTCCAAGTCCTCATCATCCTGTGTATAATAGCCGATTTGAACAGTCTCACCAAGCTTTACATTTCCCTCATCTGGTAAGATTCGTTCTGCCATTATATTGAGTAAAGTCGTTTTCCCGGTGCCATTAGGACCGATAATCCCAATTCTATCACCAGGGATAATTTGATATGAAAAATGGTTGATAAGCGTCTCTTGATCATAGGTTTTTGAGATATCTTCCAGCTCGATAACATCGTTCCCCAGTCTTTTCGATCCAGCCTGGATAGCAAGATTCTCTTTTTTTGTATCAAATTTCTTTTCTTTCATCTCTTCTGCCCGCTCTACACGCGCACGCTGCTTCGTTGATCTTGCCTTTGCTCCCCTTCTCAGCCAGGCGAGCTCACGCTTTAATGTATTACGATGCTTTTGTTCATCACTTATTTCCTGTGCTTCTCTTTCTGCTTTCTTTTCTAAAAACAACTCATAATTTCCTTCATAGACATACAGATTTCCTTTATCCAGTTCAAAAATACGGTTCGTTACACGATTCAGGAAATAGCGATCATGCGTTACTAATAAAATAGAACCGCGATAGCTCTGTAAATATCTCTCCAGCCACTCTACCGTTTCGTGATCCAAATGGTTTGTCGGCTCATCTAATATAAGCAGATCAGCAGGCTGAATCAGTGCTTTGGCGATGGCAACTCTTTTTCGCTGACCGCCGGAAAGCTCATGAACCTTTTTATCAAATGCAGTAATCCCAAGCTTTGTTAAAATAGTTTTCGCATTCGCATTAGCTTCCCATGCTTCTTCCTGATCCATCTTTTGCTGCAGCTGTAATAACTGCTGTTGAAATGCTTCTTTTTCAGGGGCCTTTTCCAGTTTTAACATAGCCTGCTCATAAGCACGCATCAGCTTCATCTGTTCCGATTCTCCATAGTAAATTTGTTCAATAACCGTCAAATCTTCGTAAAGCACTGTTTCCTGTGCAATATATTCAATCTGATAATCCTTCGCGTGTTTAATTTCTCCCTGGTCCGGTTCATCTATTCCCGCAATTACTTTTAAAAAGCTCGACTTCCCAGTTCCATTGACACCGATTAAGCCGATTCGTTCAAATTCACCGATAGTTGTATTTATATTTGTGAAAAGACTTTTATCTCCGTAGGACTTGCTGATATTTTCAATACGTAGCATAACGCATCACTTCCTTATAAAAGATGGATTATTGTTGATTCGACTTTTTCTTCTCTCGAATCCATGTTTTTATTATTAAAACGATTAGTAATAGAAGCCATGAAGTAACTAAGTAGAAGATAAGCTGACTTGCATTGCTCATATCCTGAAAAAAAGTAAGCAAACCAATCCATACAATGAAAATAATAACAAATTGTCCTAATAATAATTTCATTTTAACACCCTCCCCCAATTTAAAATATTTTATGTAAAGAAATTATTTATATAAATTGAATAAAAGCTCTATCAGGGCTAATATCTAAATATAGATTATCTTTTCGAACAAAATTAAAAACGCCTAACGTATAGTTTATCGCATACGCAGGCATTTTTCTATTTTTATTCATTATTCTTATTTGAAAAGTACTTCATTTAACGACGTGTATGATTAATAAGAACCTCTTATCTTCACTTACTAAAATTCATAAAAAGTCTTCTCAGCTTTTTGAGATGTTTTCTTTGAAAGAAGCCCGTAAATCAAGAGCAAAAGCCAGTAAGCTACTACATAATATATCCATGTTAAAACAAGCGAGTTTTGTTGCTTTACTGCAATCCAAAAGAAAAGTATTGAAATAGGAAAAGGTACAGACAATATGATCTTTGGAAAAATTCTCAATAAGTCTATTTCTATTATCCTCCATTTATTCTTTAAGAACATGGAGATAATTCCGCATGTAATTAAAATTAATCCAAATGATATAAAAGCTAGATCTAATTCCCTTCTTAAAATAGGTATGGCCAATTGTGAAAATCCCGCTAAGCAAAATACAGAAAAGAAATAGAAAAATGTAGGTTTCTTTTTTATTTCTTTATCATCATATTCTTCCATCATTTCCATAGACAATGATTTGGGAGTTTTAAATTCAGTTAGCACTTTATTTACTGCCTGCTGATCATTGTAACCTTCCTCTTTTAATTCGTTGACTTTCTCATTTAAATGTAATTCAATCTCTATCACAATGTTTTCCCGTTCTCTTTTTGGTAAGACACTCAAATATTTCGATAATTCACCTAAATACTTATTGATTAATGCATCCAAATTAATCACCGCCTTTTATAGATTGAATCATATCCGCTGAATACATAAATACCTCTAAACGTTTTTCCAAAGCAGTTGCACCTTTTTCCGTTAACTGATAATACTTCCTTCGCGGACCATCTTCCGGCGTATCCCAATAAGAATAGGTCCATCCGTTTTTTTCAAGTCTTTTTAAAATAGGATAGATAGCTCCATCAGACAGCCCCAAATAGGTTGTATCTTTTAAAGCTGCTGTCAGTTCATAACCATAGTAAGCCTTCTCTTTAATAAGCAGCATAATCATTAACTCAATGACGCCTTTTTTAAACTGCAGCTGCCATTTATCTGTTTCCATCCTTTCACCTCTTCGATTCTACTATATCGCAAAAAATACTATATGGCAATGACATATAGATATTAATACAACTTAGATTTGAATTCTACACATAGGAAAACAAGCATGTAATAACTTTGTTGTTTTGCTACATGCTTGTTCTTATACTTTTCAAAGGCTAATCTGTTTTATTCATCTGCTCAAACTGCTTCACCATCTGCTTATAGCTTAACGCCCCAAAAGATTTAAATTGAATGATACCTTCCGCATCAATCATATACGTCATCGGAATTGCCTGAATGCGATACAAATTACTGACTTCGCCTTCTTTATCTAATAAAACGGGGAATGTCAGTTTTAATTCCTGCATAAAATCTTTCACCAATTGCGTGTTTAACTCTTCATCAGTTACATTCACAGAAAAAATAACCGGATTATGCTCCTGGTAAAACCGCTCCATATCCGGCATTTCCTGACGGCAGGGAGGACACCAGGTTGCCCAAAAATTAATCATTACCCGCTCGCCACGGAAGTCAGACAGCTGCAATGTTTCTCCTTCCAGTGTATTCAATTTAAAATCCGGAGCCCTATCGCCGATTTCTAAACCTTCCTTAACATCATCATTGGCACTTACAGAATTTATTGTTAAAACAAAGCAAAGTACGCTAAAAAACAAAATTCTTATTATTCTTCCCCTCATATCATCACCCCATTGTTAATTTTTCCAAGATGTCTTATTCCATACAAGTGAACAATGATTTGTTATAATTTAATCAAAAATGAAGGGTTTTGAAGCGTATGACTTTACCAAAAGGAGAAAAGAACTGTATTACAGATGTTAGTGGTGTGCAGGTCGGTCATATTACACTGTATGAGCATTTAAACGATAAAGAAACCATTTGTACAGGGGTCACAGCTATTTTGCCCCATACAGAAAATTTATTTCGAAAAAAGGTAATTGCTGCAAACAGTGTTATTAATGGGTTTGGTAAAACAGCAGGTTTAGTACAGATTGATGAGCTCGGTGTTCTTGAATCACCGATTATGCTGACAAATACATTAAGTGTGGGAGCTGTCATGCAGGGTACATTAACTTATATGCTGAATGAAACGGAGGAAATCGGCGATACTACAGGAACGATTAATGTAGTAGTTGGAGAATGTAATGATGGTTATTTAAACAGCATCCGGCTTCAGGCGATAAAACCAGAGCATGCTATCGCCGCCATTGAAGACGCAACAAATGAAAGAGTTGCTGAAGGTGCTGTCGGCGCAGGAACTGGTATGCAATGTCTGGGGTATAAAGGTGGTATTGGTACTTCCTCGAGAATAATTGCTGCTGAAGAAGAAAATTTTACACTGGGCGCACTCGTTGTCAGTAACTTCGGCAGACGTGAACAAGCTTTGTTTGCCAGTGATTCTAAAGAAAACCCGGATACGCCAGATGGCTCAATTATGATGATCCTTGCAACAGATGCTCCTTTTTCTGATCGTCAGTTAAAGCGGCTGGCAAAGCGTTGCTCCATTGGTCTTGGAAGAACGGGAAGCACGATAGATAATGGCAGCGGTGATATTGCCATAGCCTTCTCAACAGCTGCTAAAATCGATCATCATTCTAACGAGATAACAAGCTCTATCACCACGATTCGAGATGATCATCCAATCATGAATCAATTTTTCCGGGCTGCGGCAGAAGTAATTGAAGAAGCCATTTACAACTCTTTACAGCAGGCAGAAACAACAATTGGACGCGGAGGAAGAAAATTAGAAAAAGCACCAATTTAATAACAGATTTTCTTGTTTTATCCTCTCCAGGCACGTAAAAAGCCATCATCCTGATATTTCAAAAGGATAATGGCTTTATTTATTATTTAGATTTATGGTAAAAAGATGTTGGAACATCGGAACGGAAAAACATCAATTTATCTGTTCTTGGATGGTAAAGCGCTAATGCTTTTGCATGCAGCCCTAACCGGCCAAGTATACGACGATGTCCGCCCCCATATTGCTTATCACCAACAACCGGATGGCCAAGCTCCTGCATATGAACACGGATTTGATTCTTTCTTCCCGTTTCCAGTTCTACCTCCAGTAAAGAAAATTGCTGGTTCGATTGAATGACCCGATAACGTGTCGCTGCACGCAGACCGTCATTTTTTACTCGGCTGGAGTACATCTTATGTGTCGAGCTTTCTTTTAACCAGGAAACAATATAACCCTTTTCCTTTGAAACCTTTCCTTCAACTAAAACGACATATGTTCTTTCTTTAACAATATCTTTCCAATTATCTTGAAGTTTACGCTTTACCTTCTCACTTTTTGCAAAAACCATGACTCCAGAAGTTTCCTTATCCAAACGATGGACAACAAAGATGCGATTCATCGGATTTTCCTGCTTCACGTAATCCATTAACTGATGAAAGGCAGTTTGGCGTCTTTCTTCCTTTGTTGCAATTGAGAGAAGTCCAGCTTCCTTATCAATGACAATAATATCTTCATCCTCATAAATAATGGACATTCCAATAAAGACTTCTTGTTTTACAGCTTCTTTATTCTTTAATATTTTAACAACCTGTCCCTTTTCCAGCATGTAGTTATGCTGAGTTTGTATACGATCATTCACAGAAACCTGCCCTCTGGTTAAAATAGACTTTACTGAATTACGGCTGCGATTTTCTAAAACCTCTCTTAAAAAAGGAAATAATTCCTTCGATTCCGTAACCTCATAAGTCAAATACGGGGCGGGCTTTTTCGATCGGGGACGTTTTTTGTTTTTCATTTAAAAACTCCTTTAATGTTTTGCTGTATCGATTTTCTTATTATTTCAGAGAATCATCTGTATATTCAGCCTTGTGGATCAAAATTAATCTTCATCCTTCACATCAATATCTTCTGGAATTGGTTCGTCTAAGTACGCTTGTACTAATTTTCTGTATTTCTCAACCTGCTCGAAGTATGTTGTAAATTGGTTTCTGTTGATTAAATAGTTCTCCCCATCATAAATTGTACGGATTTTCCCCTGTAACACATACGTCCGTACAATAGATTCATCTATAGATAAATATGCCGCTGTCTCTTTAATTGTCAGATACATTTAAATAAATTGTTTTTGAAGGACGTCATGATACGCTTCATTTTTCTGCATTTGATTTTTTGCAAACGGGCATAAAGGGATAATATATTTATCATTTTCTCTTGCATATTGAACAACATGCTTCAGTAACTGTTGAGCAATTCCTTGGCTTCGGAGTTCCTTTGCCACATACGTATGATCAATAACTAGACGATTCGACCCTGATTGAACAAAAGTGATTTCTGCTTCTGGATCCCGGATGTCCTCCCCAACATAAAATTTAGTTTCTCCTTTATGAATTGTAGCCATTTTAGCCCTCCTAAATCACAACATTATCTTTCATTATACTCTTTCAGGTTTCTTGTCTCAAGATATTATTTTTGTAAGCGTTTTAAATATTAAGAAATTAAACTCTTTTTCTCAGATTGAATTGCTGGACGAAACTATAAACCTCTTCCTATAATAAACTTTGAGGTGATTTGATGAATGCTGTAATCCGACAATTATTACCATCAGACAAAAATTTTATGGAGAGCATGCATACAGGCATAGCTGATGATTATATTATACGTATTTTCGATAGATTATGTACTGGAAACCATGTACTTTTTGGATATTTTATTAATAATCAGTTAGTAAGTACTGCCGGCTACACTATATTTGGGCCTGGACTTGCCATGCTTGGAAGATTAAGAAGTGATATCCGCTACCGGGGGCATGGCTATTCAAAGCAGTTAACAAAATATGTACTTGACCAGGCATTTCAAACAAAGGAGCTGAAATGGCTAGGTGCAAATACACAAGCCGATAATATTCCCGCACAAAAGGTGCTGAACCATATTCATTTGGAAAAGCAGACAGCATTTTATGGATGCACAGCAAAGAGACTTGATGTATTGATGGATAAAGAACCCGGCTGGCAAGAAGTAACGCAGAAAGAATTGAAAAATAAATTACTCAATACATATCACATTGCAAAGAAAACGTTCTTTCCGCTTGAATGCTACTACCCTTTTCCAAGCTTACCGGAGCTTTTTCAAAATGATCAAATTAAAAGCTGGCGTTTTTTTCAAGAGGAAGGACTTCCCCCTTTAATTACAAAAAAGGATATTAAAAAAGAGATTTATCTTCACGCAGTATATCCATATAAGGATTTATTTGATCGACGAGGCCTATGGGAAACTATTGCTGCGGCACAAAAAGATTTACAAAACCAATGCCCTGATGAAGAAGTCCATATATGGATTGATATTCCGGCTTCCATTATAAACCACCTGCCTGAAAACCACCCATTTGAATTGGGTTCTCCATGGCTGTTATACGGGACGGACCGGGATACATGGTTAAATAACTAAGTCTGCATACACTGAAATAAAAAAAGATTTTCGTAACCATAATATGGCTGCAAAAATCTTTTTTATTTGTATTCTTATTCATTTCACGAAAAATTTAACCGAACTTCTTTATTACTCAACTTTCGCACCTGAGAATAAACATCTATACCTTATTATACCAGGATTAGGCATGTTCCTCATTATCCTGCTTGCATTTTGTCACCTTTTTATTGAAATGCAGATTGTGTATAGCGCCGCTCCGACCAACCACTATGCTTTCCATGGGGATGGCTTCAGCTAACTTGAAAAGAAAACCACTTTTGCCAAGTGCTCTTCTTGGCAAAAGTTAGCTGAAGAGCACGCCCCTAGGAAAGCAAAACGGCCCGCCGCAGTAGTAGCCTCACACATTACTTTTTTTCTAGCTAGAGTTTATGCTTTGTCAAGAGATAGGTGGAAGGAACGGTCAACACATGTCTCAATGATAAGCAAGTTATTTTTTAATGCGCAAAAGTTGAGTTTATTATTTTGGAGGTTCAGATTCGACAACATCACCGTTACTATAAACATGATAATACCCTACTGTTCCGGTTCCACCGTTATCTATTAATGATTGGCTGGAAGCTTTCAACGAGTAGAATGTTTTCCCGTCTTCTTCATATAATACACCGTCACTGCTAAATATAAGATCTTCGTTCTCCATCTTATTTTCAGCAAGGCTGATAGCATCATCTACTGTGAACTGGCCTTTACGTTCTTCAAACAATAACTCTGTCCAGGTTTTTTCTCCTACAATTCCATCAGCTATTAAATCATGATCTGTTTGAAATTGTCTCACCTGTTTTTCCGTCTCGGGACCAAATATACCATCGGCTTCAACCTTCAAACCGAAATGATTTAGTTTTTCCTGTACTAATTGAACTTCTAATCCAGAATCAGCGTTTTCCAGGGTAGGTTGATGCTCTGGAGCAATATCTAATAAAGGCTTTAATTCTTCTGAAACTTCAGGGTGCTCCTCCGCCTGAACTACCTCTCCGCTTGAGGCTTCTACTGATTGAAATTGGAGCGGTGCTACACTCAAGGCTATTAACGGCACAACAGCAAACCATTTCTTCTTCATAGATAGAGTCCTCCTCTAAAATTTGTTACATTATACCAATACCACCCAATTTATAAATGAAACCTTATATATTGTTACTTAACTTAATTGTAACCAACATGCAATAATTAGATAAATCCTGCCTCGTTTCAACTACAAGTATCTGCTCGTGTCCAGACTAAAAAAGGAAAGTCTAAACCATCATTCAACGTCTCTTTACAAGAAGTCAAATATGTTCAGATTTTCCATTGTAATAAATTATTTGATTTTCAGTTAAGTCCCTCTGTTATTTACAAAAACTTTTACTTTTTCTGTTCCCGCTTAATATTCATGAAATCTGCTTTCCGCATAGCCGGGGATTGACCAGATATTTTCTTCGTTTTCCTTTGCTTTTTCCTGTGCTTCCTCTAGTTCTTCCAAGTACTTCGTATTCGGCTCATAAACAAAAGCCACCCTTGCATAGCCTTCTTTAACTAATATCTGATTAACATTTTCATCATCCACCCAGATATAGGCAAGCATCCGGTCATAATCATCCCGGTCCGGATTCCCTCTCTCCATTTCGACAGTTTCGCCTTCAGGCATCAGCTCTTTCGCAAAATCACTTGCTTCTTCACCAAATGGCTGCACTTCTGTATCAGGCTTCACACTTTCTGGCGTATCAATTAAGAGCAGACGAACCCTTTCTCTTGTTCCATCTTCCAAATGCACAATCACCGTATCGCCATCAACAACACGCTCAATGGTTACAAATTCTCTCCCTTCTGCCGGCTCACTGTCTTCTAAAAA
This sequence comes from Oceanobacillus sp. FSL W8-0428, assembly GCF_038004405.1. NCBI lineage: Bacteria > Bacillati > Bacillota > Bacilli > Caryophanales > Bacillaceae > Oceanobacillus > Oceanobacillus sp. FSL W8-0428. The sequence goes on along the minus strand of NZ_JBBORB010000001.1, from coordinate 3,086,140 downwards.
ATCAAGCAGCTCACACCCTGTTAACATAAACAGCAATGCGAGCAAAATCAGTATCTTTTTCATTTCCTGCATCCTTACTTTCATCTAAATTCTATTTTTAAGCTAACAATTAATATCCACGTTCATGCTGGTATAGATTAATCGCTGGTGCTTCCCCATTTAAGTAGCTTTTTAAATTTGGAATAAATATATCTTCAATGACACGCTGATTATAAAATTCCGTTGCTCCTGCTGTATGTGGAGTCAATATAACATTCTCCATATCCCAGAGCGGACTGGTATGATCTAATGGTTCATTTTCAAATACGTCCATTCCTGCACCGGCAATTTCGTTATTCTGCAGTGCTGCAATCAATGCCTTTTCGTCAACAATCGGACCGCGTCCTATATTGACAAAGAAAACATTTTTTTTCATCTGTTTAAATTGTTCCTCACCGATCAGATGATGTGTATCCTCTGTCAATGGTAAAGTAACAACAACATAATCACTTTGTGGAAGCACACTGTCTAATTGATGGGGCTGATACATTTCATCAACGTATTCCGCTGCTTTTCCTGAATGACGAACGCCAAGCACCTTCATTCCAAAAGCTTTTGCTATTTTAGCTGTTTCTTGCCCTATTTTTCCGACACCAAGCACTGCAATCGTCTTATTATGTATTTCACCGCGAAGCTTTGCATGATGCCAAACCTTCTCCTGCTGCTGTCTGACATAGGTATGAATCAGTCTTGTAAATCCAAGGATATAAGCAAAAATTGTTTCAGATATTGGATAGCTGTGAACCCCGTTTGCACTTGTCAGCTTTATCCCTTTCCCTTCAATTTTATTCAGATTTAAGGAATCTACACCTGCACTCCAGGACTGTACCCATTTCAGCTGATTATTTTTCAGATACGTGCTCTCTTTGTCCTTTTGCCAGTTAACAAGAACTTCTGCTTTTTTGAGGATATCATCTGAAAGCTCTTTTCCAGTATGAATATCCCAATCTGGAGCAACCTTCTGAATTTCTTTTACATACTTATCCTCCAGGTTTAAGTGAATCGCAATTGTCCGTTTAGCCATATATCCTCCTATCCGGCACCATTCTCATAACAAGTGATGATGCCTGTCTCTATATTATTATTCAACTTTCGCACCTAAGAATAAACATCTATACCTTGCTGTTCCAGGATGTACATGGTCTCTATTATCATGTTTGCTTTTAATTAACTCATCTTTTTATTTTTTGAACAGGTTATTGTGTATAGCTTCCGCTCCGGCCAACCACTCCGCTTTCCATGGGGACGGCTTCAGCTAACTTGAAAAGAAACCCGCTTTTCAAGTTAGCTGAAGAGCGTGCCCCTAGGAAAGCAAAACGGTCCGCCGCAGCGGGGCCTTACACGTTACCTTCTTTCTAGCTAGAGTTTATGCTTTAACAAGAGATAGATGGAAGAAACAATCAACACCTGTCTCTATGATAAGCAAGTTATTTTTTTAGATACGAAAGTTGAGTTATTATATTTATCTTAGCAATTGCTTCCCCATATCGCAACGACTGCGCATTCTTTGTATTTTTGTACAAGTAGTAATACAATGTGAACGGAGCTTTTTTAATCTATAGCGGATATTCAAAACTCCAATAAAAACGGAATCACTGCAAATGATTTCAAAAGGAGAACCAACCATGAATACAAATCAATTACCAAAAGCAGTTCAAGAGCTGCTTGAAAATAATAAAAAACAAGCAACAGACCATCAGGAGCTGATCCGTTCCGGCGGATACCTTCCTCCGAGTGAGGAATTATTAGTTGATGCGATTGTTGCATTGAGCATGGGTAAAAACATTTTATTAAAAGGACCAACCGGAGCTGGAAAAACAAAGTTTGCGGAAACACTTTCCTCTCTTTTTGAGCGTCCAATGTACAGCGTAAACTGTTCTGTTGACTTGGATGCAGAAAGCTTGATGGGTTTCAAAACGCTTGCCTATGAAGAAGAGAAGCAAACAATCCAATTTGTACCCGGGCCTGTTACAAATGCAATGAAGCAAGGCAGTTTTCTGTATATTGATGAGATTAATATGGCCAAACCAGAAACGTTACCTCTGATTAACGGAGTTTTAGACTATCGCCGAACGATTACCAACCCTTTTACCAATGAAATTGTCACTGCTGCAGAGGGATTTGGTGTGATTGCAGCCATTAACGAGGGTTATATTGGAACAGTTCCATTAAACGAAGCTTTAAAAAACCGTTTTATCGTTATTGATGTACCATATATTCAAGGGGAGCAGCTGGAACAGTTAATAAACGATTCAACAAATCTGACAGACAAGCAGCTGATCAGTCATTTTGTCACATTATCTAATGATTTAATCACAGCAGTAAGTCAGGGGAAACTATCGGAGGATGCTGCTTCAATCCGCGCTCTGTTGGATGCCTGTGATCTTTCGATTTATCTTCCGCCTAAGCGTGCTATTTTACGCAGTATCGTTGATAAGCTGGAAGAAGACCGCGAAAAATCGTTCGTTGAAAATCTGGCAGATACACTATTTTAATTAAAGGAGCTATATTCATATGTATCGATTTCATCAAACAAAAGTCGACACCCATTTATTTATGCAATTGCAGGATTTGACCACTGTTTTGGCAAAGAATGGACAGCTGCAATTTGAATCCAGCTTTGGCTCCTTTATTGATTTAGTAGAAAACAAAGTAACAGCCAGCCGTTTCTGGGACCGGCTCCCATCAGAAATGAAGGAAGCAGGCGCTAAATCAGATGTCATTCTGCGGACATTAGGGACACTGCATCAAACAGATGTGAAAAGCCTGCAGCAATTTAAAGAAGGTTTGCAGGATTCCTTTCTTCCTAAATTCGCAATACAGTTAATGACTTTATTAGAAGATATTCGTTTAGAAGACGATATTCGCAAAAAACGCCCTGGCACAAAACGGAACTTCACTTATCGGCAACAATATTTTCATCATTATTTCACGACACAGCTGCAGTCTAATGTGACACGCAGTTACGCAACAGATGAAATTTTTTGTATGATTTATTTATTACTGTTTGCCAATCAGCCAGATCCGGATTTTCCTCGCGTAGAAGAGGAGCAGCTGGATATGCTCGATAGTTTAAAACCTCAGCTATATAGCGTTTTTGAAACTAGAAATACGCGGGATAATGTTGCTTTAACAGAAAAAATTGTTCAGAGAATGCAACAGGCAGGCTATACAGATTCCATTCATGAATATTTTATCTTGCCAATCGGGCATGTGGAAACTTATGAGAAAAATACACTTTTTGATGAATTGACACGGACAGATCCACTTGTGAATGAAGATCAGCAGGAAGAAACAAACGAAGAAAATGAATACTTTGATGAGACCTTCTCTACATGGCATCGTGAAAATAAAAATGATGACCGCAAACAGAATTTCCTGCAATTTGAATTAGAACAGGGAACAAAAACCTCTATACTGGGTGGCGGTGCCCGTGAAACAGAGGATGGTGATCAGGCGATGGCTGCGATTCAAGGTGCATCCGGCCAGAGCACACAAAATGATTATTCTGATAAAGAATCTCTAAATAAGGAAGAGAATACTTCGGAAAACAGCAGTGAATCGAGCTTTGGCAAAGAGAATGAGCATGCTCGGATGTTTACAGAATATGCAGAGGCTCCTACAGAGGATGAAGAGCTGCAATATCGGCAATTTATAGAGGAAATTGACCCCTTTAAAAGAAAGCTTGCCAAAACCATTCAATTAACTCTGGAGCATAAGCAGAATACACCGAGAACAAACCTTTTATTTGGCAGACTTTCTAAAAAGCTGCTTCCTGTCTTCCTGGAGGATTCTCCACGAGTTTTTTATAAAAAAGAACAAGAATCAAAGGAATTTGATGCGGTTTTCACTTTATTAATCGATTGCTCTGCTTCTATGGAAAACAAAATGGAGGAAACAAAACGGGGTGTTACCCTGTTTCATGAAGTACTAAAAGAATTACGCATCCCCCATGAAATTATCGGCTTTTGGGAGGATGCCAATAAAGTCAGTGAAAATTATCAGCCGAATTATCTCCAATATATCCAGACGTTAGAGGATTCCTTATATAAAGAACAGGGTGCTAAAATTATGCAGCTGGAAGCACAGGAGGATAATCGGGACGGCTTCAGTATTCGTCATGTCACTAAAAAATTAATCAGCCGCAGCGAGAAGAATAAATTTTTACTTGTCTTTTCCGACGGACAGCCGGCAGCTTCCGGTTATGACCAAAATGGCATTGTTGATACGTACCAGGCTGTTGCCCAGGCCCGTAAACATCAAATTGATGTAGTCGGTATGTTTCTTGCAAACGGACAAATTGACGAGAATGATGATAACATGATGCAGAATATTTATGGAAAAGAGCGCATTATGGTTCCGGATGTGAGTGCTCTGCCAGAGCATTTCACACCTTTACTCAAGCGTTTATTGCTCAAGGCCATATAAAAAGTATAACAGGCCCTGAAAATCTTCAATTATATAGGATTTTCAGGGCCTGTTAAGGTATTGCTGTCTTAACGTGGACATTACATTAAAATATTATGTGAGTCTCGTTCTAATATTACAAATTTAATTTAAGAAGCTATCTAGAAATTTACTTGCCTCACTATTAAATTTCCATGTCACACCAAATTTATCAACTAACATGCCAAAGCTTGCTGACCAAGGCGTAGAAGATAAAGGCATAATCACAGTACCGCCTTCCGAAAGCTTTTCAAAAAATTGTTTATTCGTTTCCGGATCAGCATCAATAATGCTGATTAAGACCATACACCCCTTTGTGACTGCGCCTGTCACAGCCTGCATAGAAGGCAGAACATCCGAGATCATTAAAATATTCCCTGAAAACTCCATACGAGATTCCATAATCATATTTTCCTCCTCCTCCGATAACGGATATTCTGAATTTTGACCAAAAGCACCAAATTTCACTTTAACGCTTTTTGCCTGAAAAGCTTTTTCATAAAAAGCTGTTGCTTCCTCTGCTTCCCCATTAAATTGTAAATAAGCTATTGCTTTCATCATTATTCCCCCTTTTCATATTTGAAGTATAATAGAACAAAGACGACAACTGTATGTCGTATATGGGAGGAAAACATGAAAAAAATTGAGCGGCTTATCTCCATCGTTATGATTTTATTACAAAAGAAATCTGTCTCCGCTTCAGAATTCAGCAGGCTTTTTAATGTATCCAAACGGACGATTCAGCGCGATATGGAAACATTAAGTTATGCAAGAATACCTGTTTATGCAACATATGGTGCTGAAGGAGGATACGCCCTTATGGAAGATTATAAATTCGATAAACGTTTATTAAATAACAGTGATATTGAAAATATACTTGTAGCATTAAGCGGTTTTGAACAGTTAATCACGAACCAGGAAATTCAAACGACTATCCAGAAAATTAAAGGAATGACCAGTGCTGACATTTCCCCGAAATATGATTTATCCTTTTATGACTGGACTGGAAGAAGACAAATTAAAGAAGATGTTTCATTTATCAGACAAGCCATTGAAAATAATTGGTTACTAAAGTTTGAATATGTAGACCAAAAAGGAAATATAACATACAGATCTGTAGAACCTTATAAATTACATTTAAGTGAAATGCATTGGTATCTTATCGGGTTTAGCTTAGAACGGGAAGACTATCGGACGTTTAAGTTAACAAGGATAACAAATATCGAAAAAGAAGGTTTTTTCACCCCAAAAACAGATAAGATATTTGAGGAAGAAAAACAATATAATAAACAACAAGATTTGGTTAGTGTGCAAGTATTGATAGATGTCGCTGTAAGAGATCAATTTATCGAGAGATACGGAAAAAACGCTGTAACAGAAGTTACCCCAAGAAACTATCTTGCAACTATTGAACTGCCTGAGAATCCATTTTCCTATCAATTTTTAGCAGGATTCGGCGATAAAATTAAAATTATAAAACCCGAAAGCTTTATTGCTAATTATAAATTTTTTTTGGAGGAGGCATTAAAGCTTTATCAATAAGTTTCTTCGGGCTGGCTTTCTATAAATAATGGGCTCATATAGATATAAGTAAATGGCGTATGAGCTCAAAAAACAGAATCATTACCAAACCAGCAGTCCTCAACATCTTATATAATTTTAATTCCACACTAAGAAACCATCAGCTGTTTCCTATGATACCTCGCATACTCAATCAATTATGCACTATCTGATTGATTCTTTCACTTTCCCGCCTCTTCATTTTATTCCTTTTCTTTTTACAGGAAGGAAATATTATTCAATTTCAAATAGAAAATGTTACGTATATTATACCTATCTTCCATCCACGTTCATTATTATTTATTTCTCAGCTTTATTTTGAATGATTTTGGTTGTTTTTGAATGATTTAGATGATATTATAAAAACAAGAGGTGAGGATATGCTAACAGATGAACGCCATCAGTATATTTTACGTCGTCTAAATGAAAGCGGTGTAATCAAGTCTGTTGATTTAATCGAGAGCCTTGGCTGCTCAGAGTCAACAATTCGCAGAGACCTCGCTCAATTAGAGAGTAAAGGGCTCCTGCTCCGCATTCATGGCGGTGCGAAATTGAACGCAACGTTTGGAGCAGAGCTGACGTATCAGGAAAAAACGATCAAAAACAGTCAACAAAAAATGAATATAGGGAGGTATGCCGTCTCACTTTTAGAAGAGAATGATGTCATTTATTTAGATGCAGGTACGACAACACTTGAAATGATTCCGTTTCTTTCTAATTTGTCTATTACAGTTGTTACAAATGGTATTGCCCATGCTTCTATGCTTGCAGACAGGCAAATTGATGCTTATCTCGTAGGCGGTAAATTAAAGCATTCTACAAAAGCGATGGTAGGCGCACCCAGTCAACGTTCTTTAATGAATTATCAATTTACAAAAGTCTTTCTCGGTGTGGATAGTATTGATATGACATTTGGCTGTACAACACCAGATCCTGAGGAAGCTTCTATGAAACAATTAGCCATTGAAAGAGCTTCAGACATTTATTTTCTTGCAGATGATAGTAAATGGAATAAAGTCAGTTTTGCAAAGATATGTGATGTTTCTGATGTAACATTTATTACAGATAAAATCTCAAATATACATCAGCCTTATTTAAATCAAACAACCATTTTGGAGGTAGATTAGATGATTTATACGATTACTTTAAACCCATCGATCGACTACATTGTTCCTGTCGACAAAATAGAATTGGGCGGGCTGAGTTATATGAAGAACGACTATAAGCTCCCTGGCGGAAAAGGTATTAATGTATCGCGAATTTTAAAGGCACTCTCAACAGAATCTATTGCCCTTGGCTTCGTAGGCGGCTTCACAGGAAAGTTTATTGAAGATGCCTTAGACGAATTAGATGTGCGTACAAACTTTATCAACATCAAAGAAGATACGCGCATTAATATTAAACTTAAATCGGATCAGGAAACAGAAATAAACGGGCGCGGTCCTGCTTTATCAGATGAAGAGGTTGCTGCGTTCCTAAAGCAATTGGAAAAGATTAAAGAGGGAGATACCGTGATTTTATCCGGAAGCAAGCCCCCTTCCCTGCCCGAAGATTTTTACGAGAAATTAATCCAGCAAGTAACGAGTCAAGGCGCTGAATTTGCTATTGATACTACAGGCGCTGCACTTGAAGCATCTTTAAGCTATAAACCATTATTGGTTAAACCAAATATTCATGAGCTGGAAGCATTATTTAATATGAAGCTGGAAACAAATGAAGAAGTTATAGCCTACGGGAAGAAGCTGTTAGAAAAAGGAGCAAAACACGTTATTATCTCTATGGGTGGAGATGGCGCCTTGCTCATATCCGAACGAGGAACGTATAAAGCCGAAGCTCCTAAGGGTAAACTAATTAATTCCGTTGGTGCTGGTGATTCGATGGTTGCTGGATTTATCAGCTCCTACTTAAAATCAAAGGATTCTGTACAATCCTTTAGAACATCTGTCGCTTCCGGCAGTGCAACTGCTTTTTCGGAAGATCTTGCCAGCACCGAAGTGATTAAAGACCTGTTAGCTCATGTACAAGTAGAAAACCTAAAATAGAAAGGATGATAGACATGCAAGTTGCAGATTTATTAAAAAAAGATGTAATGCTTTTAAACCTTAAAGCTACATCCAAAGAAGCTGCCATTGATGAAATGATCGCAAACCTTTATAAGTACAGAATCATTTCTGAACAAGAGTCATTTAAAAAAGCAATTCTGGCCCGCGAGGAACAATCCTCAACCGGGTTAGGTGATGGAATCGCAATGCCCCACGCAAAAATGGCATCTGTGAAAGAACCTACTGTATTATTTGCGAAAAGTAAAGCTGGGATTGATTATGATTCCTTAGATGGACAGCCTGCCCACCTTTTCTTTATGATCGCTGTTCCTGAAGGCGGAAATGATACACACCTGCAAACGATAGCGGCATTGTCCCGTCTTCTGATGGAACCGGACTTTGTAAATAAGTTAAAAGATGCTTCGACTCCTGATGAAGTAGAAGCGCTATTCATTGAATCAACGAAAGAAGAGGAAGCTCAGGAAAAAACAAATGAAGCTGCAAAAAGTACTACAGCAGCAACAGATGAAAAGCCATTTGTAGTTGCAGTAACAGCATGTCCTACTGGAATTGCTCACACCTATATGGCAGAAGATGCTTTGAAGAAAAAAGCTAAAGAAATGAATGTAGACATTAAGGTGGAAACAAACGGCTCAGACGGCACAAAAAACCGTTTAACATCTGAAGAAATCAAACGTGCTTCCGGCGTTATCGTTGCTGCCAGCAAAAAAGTAGAAATGGCGCGATTTGATGGAAAACACGTAGTCGAACGTCCTGTAGTAGATGGTATTAAAAAAGCAGAAGAGCTTATTACCAAAGCATCAAACCAAGATGCACCAATTTATCGTGACTCGGGAGAAAGATCTGAGGACGATGGAGAATATGAAAAGCAATCTACCTGGGGTAAAATTTATAAAGATTTAATGAACGGAATTTCCCATATGCTTCCATTTGTTATCGGGGGCGGAATCTTACTAGCTATCTCCTTTCTGTTTGAAAATGTATTAGGAGATGAATCACAGTTCTTCCTTTTCTTTAATGGCGTCGGTGGTATGGCATTTAACTTCTTAATACCGATTCTTGCTGGCTATATTGCAATGAGTATTGGTGACAGACCAGCATTAATGCCTGGTATGGTAGCCGGTCTAATGGCAGTAGACAGTAACGCAGGTTTTATCGGTGGTCTTGTCGGCGGTTTTGCTGCAGGTTATATCGTAGTATTAATCAAGCATCTACTAAGAAATATGCCACAATCTCTGGCAAGTATTAAACCGATCTTATTGTACCCGGTAATCGGCTTACTCGTAACTGGGGCAGCGATGTATTTTGCAATCGGTCCTGTTTTCTCAACACTAAATAATTATATTTTAGACTTCTTAACAGGTCTTGGTACAGGAAATATTGTTTTACTGGGTATTCTCCTTGGCGGTATGATGGCTATCGATATGGGTGGACCATTTAACAAAGCAGCATATGCATTCTCCATCGGTATTTTCACAGATACTGGAGACGGAGCTTTTATGGCCGCAGTTATGGTCGGTGGTATGGTACCTCCTCTAGCGATTGCTCTGGCAACAACCTTCTTTAAAAATAAATTTACAGAAGATGAGCGTAAATCTGGAACAGCTAACTATATTATGGGATTATCCTTTGTTACAGAAGGAGCCATTCCATTTGCAGCAGCAGATCCATTGCGTGTAATTACCTCATCTGTAATCGGAGCAGCAATTGCTGGTGGACTGACACAATTATTCCATAGCACAATCCCGGCTCCACATGGTGGTATTTTCGTTGTTCCATTAGGTGATGCGCCAATATTCTTCTTGTTATCATTAATTATCGGTGCGGTTATCTCAGGGCTAATACTTGGATTATGGAAAAAGCCTGTTTCACAATAAATAGAAAACAATTCAGATTTCTGAGGAAGTTCAACAGATGTTGGACTTCCTTTTTTTATGTATTAAGAACGGAATTAAAAACTATCGAATATAAAATAAAAATTGTCTTTCGCTACTTTCATCAAGTTAAACAATCCTAATAAATTCAGATTATTTCAATTTATATATTTACTTTCATGAGTAATGTTACTTTATAAAGTAAATATATAAGGAGTGATTTTCTTGAAGACTTATTATTTAATCCCTGACAAAAATTCTTTACACAATCATTTCAGTCAAGATTTAGATCCAATTCTTACTATTCACAGTGGAGATTCTGTTGTGTTTAAAACACTCGACTCCGCTTGGGGTATGGAGAAAAGGAGTGCTCCCGGTGCTCAACGAAAACGTTGGACAGAAATCAACCCGGAGAGGCAAGCTTCCTTCTTCGGTCATTCTCTCATTGGTCCGATTTCTATTCATCATGCAGAAGTCGGAGATACCTTAGAAATTAAAATTAATGAAATTGTTCCAGGTGAATGGGGATGGACTTCCGGGGGAGGATTTCCCAGTGAATGGAACAAAAAAATAGGAATCGCAGAAGAAAAAGAAGCTATGCTTGATTTTTTAGTTGATAACAATCGTAAAGAAGCAGTGAGCCAGTTTGGTAATTTTCCTTATAAAATTAAAATAGCTCCTTTTATGGGGATAATGGGCATGCCTCCTAACACTGAAGGAAAACATAGTACTTTTATTCCGAGACCATCTGGAGGGAATATAGACTGTAAGGAACTCCAGGCTGGAAGTCGTTTGTTTTTGCCGGTTTCTGTTGAGGGCGGGCTTTTTTCAACAGGAGATGGTCATGCTATTCAAGGCGATGGTGAAATTAGCGGTCCCGCTTTAGAATGTCCAATGGAGAAAGTTGATTTAACCTTCATTCTTCATAAGAAACAAAAGCTTTCATTTCCAAAAGCTGAAACACCAGAAGCATGGATTACCATGGCATTCCATGAAGATTTAGACGAAGCTATGTGGTTAGCACTAAATAATATGATAGACTGGATGATAGAAATCTACTCATTTTCAAGAGCTGAAGCAAGTGCATGGGCTTCACTGGCTGTTGATTTACGCATCACCCAAATTGTTAATGGAAACAAAGGAGTTCATGCTTTTTTAGCAAAAGATAAGATTTGTAAATAAGAAAGGAGCATTGCAATGGACCCTCTTACCATAAGATTGAATACAACTTTTTTACGAAGCAGAGTGCCTAACCTGACAGTCGCAGCAAAAAATGCTGGACTGCGGCCTGCAACTGTCTCCAATCTCTGTACAGGTAAGATTCCTTTAGGACGTGCAGAAATTAGAACGATTGTTTTGCTTGCAAAATTAGCAAATTGTAGTGTAGATGATTTAATTATTATAGAAGACTACAGCAAAAAAATAGAGACTGGTATAAAAACAATAGATTTATTCGCTCCACTTGTCTTGAATAGTACAGTAGGGTTAATTGCACGGCCTGATATGGGACAGCTCGCTCTCTTAGCTGAAGTGTTTCACAGATTAAAAAATAACTCCTTTAAGACAATAACTCTCACACCAAAACAGGAAGACCCTGGATTAAAAGATTTACTTCATGAATCGGACTATATTGCCGCGGGGTTTGAGGAAATTGCTGTTCTCTTATCAGATGAATGGAAAAATAAAAATATTTTGCTTGTCGTTGACAGAGCCCATGTTATATCCGGAGAACTGGGAGACTTTAATCAAAATCTTCAATTGAAAGAAGTTCTCAGCTTAACAACTTTTTTAATGGATTTAAGTGGTGAGGCTCCTGATGAGGACCTTCCATTTGGCCCTCTGGATACAATTTGGCAATTTGATGCAGAACTCGTTGCTCAAAAGTACTATCCTGCCATTCACCCTCTCTTTTCAATTTCAGAGAGCTACCCGCTCGATAAAAAACAAAACAGATTGCAGCAGGATGCCAGGAAGACTTTACGGCGCTATAGGGAACTGCGAGCGCTTTATGCTATTAGAGGATATGAAAAAATGAGTAAAAAGGAAAAGAACGACTTTACGCGCGGTCAAAAGCTGGAAGCTTATTTAACACAACCTTTTTTTATCGCAGAGCCGTATACGGGACAAAAAGGCTGCTTTGTAAAAATCGTTGCACTTTTTAATGATATTAATAAAATACTTACTGAAGATTTGGCAGAATTAGAAGCTTCATCATTACTCTACAAAGGAGATTTAGACACCGTAGTATAACGTCTGTATTTTATTCACGAAAAACGAATACTATCCAGATGGAAACCATTTTCTTTCTTCTATATAAAAACAGCTCTAGCACATTATTCACCAGGGCTGTTTTTATACTATCCAAATTATTTTCTTTTATAATTTTTATGATTTACTACTGTTTTAATCGGTTCTCCAGTAGATGGATGATTTCCGATACGGACAATAACAGAATTTTCGCGTACAATAAGCACCTCTGCTTTTTTACCTTTATGCTCTCCGCGTACAATACTGATTGTTTCTCCAACTTCCGCAATATTCTCCGGCTTCACTGCCTGTTGCTCTAAATTTTCCTCTTCCATGTTATAACCTCCCTTAGTTCATAGCTGACTAGTGTTTTTATCCCACTTATCGTAACATAAGTCTAAAACGAATGACATTTTTTTTCAAAAGAAACGCTAAAAATTTATTTCTATGCTCGAATCTTATATAATCAAGGTATCTATAAGGAGGATTTGTTATGAACCTTGTTTTTGAACCCAAATGGGATAAAGCGCTTCCCGATACTGACCGGCGCAAGATTGAACAAATATTTCAAAATTCTATACAACATAACACGGTTGATAAGCAGATGACATTCACTGCTTTGTGGCAAGCAAGAAACCATCGGTCAGATTTATTGGTAACTGTTTTAATTAATAATTACAGCAGACAAGCGTGCTCATTTAGTAACACAACATTACAATATGTAGAAGACGACGTAGTAAAAGCAGAAAAACAATTTACTTTAGAAAGGGTTTTTGTACCTCCAGATTCAAGCATGCCCTGGACTTTTATTTTTCCAGAGTCCAGTTTTACAGATTTCCCTATCATTTTACACGGTAACCTAGTTTATAAATAGTATATTTCTTGGATAATCATGCATAAGTAGGTACTTTTACTTTTTTAAACCAGGATTTAACTATCATTTTTTAATTAAAATCTTTTTCAGGATTTAAATTCATACAATCCTATGCTATATTTGAAGATATGATTTCATCAGCAGAAGTCTAAAAATTCATATCCCCTTTTCTTATAGAAAACAAGCTCGAATAGTTTTGCCAAATATTTATTTTGAACTGCTACTAGACTCAAGAATCAATATCGCATAATTATTCATTTTTTATTTACATCACGAAAATACTCACTCAAATGACAGGAGATGATAATTTTGAGTATAACACCAACTTCGAACAGAACTTTGAATTTTATTGACGCTTTTACGTTATCCGAAAAAACGAATTTAAATATTTCTATACTATCTTTAAGAGATTTAGATGATTTTCAGCTTGATTCATCAAATGTACCAGATTTAGTCATGGTACCAATTTATCAATATAATGACATCACACGTATTCTTGAACAGGAGCAATTAAATGATGTTAAAACTGCTATTATCCTGCCTAATCTGCATATGAAGGATATTATCCGCTTATATGAATTAGATTTTGATGGCTATTTTGTTAAAAATATGAGTTTAAATGAAGTCGTATCAGGAATTCGTTTTATTGACTCAGATTGTATTTATGTTTATCCTGAGTTAGCTAAGGATTTACATGACGAATTTTTAACCCTCTCTTCTACATTACAATCCCGTCCTGAGGGACTCCTTACAAAACGGGAATGGGATGTGTTGCTTGAGATATCAAGAGGCAATAATAACGAAATTATCGCCAGAAACTTAGAAATATCTGATAAAACAGTTAAAAACCATGTTACAACAGTTCTAAGGAAACTAAATGTAAATGACCGGACTAACGCAATGCTTTTGGCATATCGTAAAGGCTGGATTTAGAAAAATAATGTAATGAAGTAAAACGAGAAGCCTATGCAAGAAATAGACTTCTCGTTTTTTAATGCATACATATTTTAAAATTATGACGCTATCTCTAAGCCGTCATATACATGCCCTGTTTTATTAGCTGCCCTGAGATAATTCAGTTTGCACTTGCTGCACTTCTTGGGGACTTGCCTGCTGACCAGGCTGATAATATCCATTTTGCAATGCATATTGGTATACTTTCAATTGACGTGCCTCATCACGGTTTCTCAGTTCCACAAATTTTTGGCGCAGCTGGGGATTATTTGATTCTGAAATATAGCCAGCATAACCTTTTAAACTTGCATTAAGACCGTTTAAATAATCATTCACCATCTCTTTATCCTGAAACATTTTCAAACCACCCTCCTATTGTAAAAATGACATTAATTGTTGCTTGGCATTGCGAGCATCTTCTGCATCAAATTGCAGCATTGATTTAAATTCCGGATCTTGTGCCTGTTCAGCATAAGCCTCCAGTTTATTGACAATCATTCCATGCTCTCCAATGACTTTACGCAATGTTTCCAGTTCAGTTTGCGTTAATTGGCTCATCAGACAAACCCCTTTCCAAAAATTTATCACGGAGATAACAAACGCTAACTCCCTGAATTACGCAACTGACATTCAATAGGAAAAGAGGAAGCGGATTAAGTACGCATAATCAACGAGTGCGATTATCCGCTCCCTCGTAAAGAATCGTGCATCGAAAAACCTTCCATTGAATGCAGTTTCGTTTTATCAAGGTTATTATGCCCGACGAATTATTTTATATGCCCACAGAAGGGTATTATTAACAAATTCATTACTTTTTCCCTTGTTTAACCAAGCAGTTTCTCAAGACCATTCATTCGGCTTTTAAATTTCCTTATACAGGATTTAATCATTCATTACGCCATTCTTTATATTCATCCAAATCAAGGACATTCACCGTTTTTGACCAATGCAAAACCGTTCCAATAAAATCTGGAATATCTAAATCCTTCATTTCATATATATCTCCATTATTTACTGTTGCAGTAGCATCTTCCAGAAATACAACCTTAAATCCGCGATCATATGCTGCAATCGCTGTGAATAAACAGCAAAATTCTGTATTAAGACCGATAATGACAAGTTCGTCCACATTGTATGTTTTACACTTCTCCAGCAAATTAGTTTGATAAAATGCGCTCGGTGTTTCTTTTTGAATTATTTCTGTACCATACTTTTTAAAGGGTGGATAAATCTCTGCTCCACTTCCGTTTATATAAAATGGATCTTCTTTATTTTCACTAGTATGCTGAATCAGAAAAATTGGTAAGCCTTGCTTTGAAAAGTCTTTTAAGATAAGCTCCATATTATTAACACGCTCTCCTAAATCATGCCGCTCATTAATTAGTGCTTTTTGCATATCTATTGCTAATAATGCTTTCAATATTACAGCCCTCCAATGATATTGAATTTATTCCTAAAATGATTTGGTTACGTATGATATACCACTGGAATCAACTCCTTCTTTTATATAACTTCCGTTTTATTCATCAAATTCCTGCTTTCCGCTAAAAAAAGAGCTCTCTGTCCGAGAACTCTTTTTATCCATTTATTCTTTTAAGTTATTTACATTTTCCGGGTAAAAACGCATATGCTTTTTCTCATTCTGATAATAGTCTAAACGCTCCTGAAGTGTTCCTGTGTGGAGTTCAAACTTATGTCCGTCTAAATCAGTAAAATAAATGGATTGCTTATCCTCTTCCGCACGTTCCCGTCCTTCCAATATATGAACCCCTAATTGTTTTAAATGCTGCTCCCAGGCTTCTAATTCTGCCTCTTTAACAGAAAATGCCTGATGTGTGTAGGAAGCTTGAATCTCACTGCGGGGAATATCCTTTTCTTCATTCAAAGCAAGCCAGATTCCGTTTAAATCAAAATAAGCAGTAGATCTTCCTTTTACGAGTAATTTTGCATTAAATACATTTTTGTAAAACGCGATAGATTTTTCTAAATCAGATACAGAATATAAAAAATGATTTACTCCTTGAATTTGCATTGAATCCTCCTGTTAAGCCTCTATCTTCAATACTTCACTTGTCGGCTTCGGCTCATATCCATAAATTTGCTTCTGATTATAAGAATGAATTTCTTCATAGATTGTTACCATATAATCCAATAATTGCTCATCCGTTTTCTCCTGTGCATCCCAATACATAATATCCAATTCTGTTTCCGAATGAGATACTAATGCCTGAAACTGATAAGAAATTGCTTCTGATATCCTGAACCCTTCACGGAAATAAAAGCGCAGCCGTTTTTCTGTATCCTCATTGTTTTCATCTACCGGCTCTACCTCTAAAATAATTGTTTTCTGTTTATCTTTTAACTGCTGAATCAATTTTTTACCAATTCCTTTTCCACGGGCTTTTTCAGAAACCCACAAAAAATCAACAAAAACAAACTGTTCATATTCTGCATACATCATAATATGAAGGTCACTTTCATCCTTATAATAATTATTTGGTTTTTCCTTCAGTAAAGCTTCTATTTGTTCTTTTGCTTTCATTTCCTCTACCGGAAAATATTCATTTAACCGCTGGAACCAATCCACAATACTACCTCCTGTTACGTTACTTCCTTCATTTTATAACAGGATAGTAAGAAAATCACCTAAAGCCTGCTCAAACTTTTTTCCCGCACAAAAAAATCCCTCTTTACAAGTTAAGAGAATATTTATTATTTCCCCGTTCACTCTAAAGAGAGATACTATTTGTTTTAGCGAAACTTTACGCAGTGATTTTTTCCATCTCCACTTAGAATATTCTCTATTCGTAAAGCAGGGTCTTACAGTCAGCTGTACTATGATAAATAATTAAACCCTGACAAATCCGCCGAATAAGGAAACTAAAATAACACTTACAACACCTACTGCTACTGCCGCCATAAATCCGATATAAAATGGCTTAAGCCCCATTCCTTTAAACTTTTTAAAGTTCGTAGACAGACCTACACCTGCCATGGCAGCCCCCAGAAGATATGTTGTTCCAAATGAGCTTAGATTATTATAAATTGATTCCCATGTTCTCCCTGCAAATAAACCAAAGGCATCTCCAGTACTTTCCAAAGTTGCATCTCCAATCGTACGGATAATGGAAAGAATCAAGAAGCCAATTACAAATAATGGGATAAATGTATACCACTTCGGTAATGTATCCTTTTCCGGCTTACCCTCTCCAGCTTCCCTTCTGGAATAATTGAAAAATATATAAGATACAAGCGGAATGATTGCAATAATAAATAAATTCCTAGTTAATTTCGTCACTGTCGCTATTTCAATGACAGCAGGATTTTGAAAGAGCTGATCATAAATTAATGCAGCTCCGGTTACCTGAGCAGTGTCATGTATTGCCGTTCCTAAAAATAAGCCTGCTTTAATTGGATCGTCCGCAAATAAAAAATGGCCGAGAAAAGGATAGAGCATCATACCGGTTAAACCAAAAATAGTAATATTAGCCACAGCATAAGAAATCTCATTTTCCTTAGCTTTAATAACCGGAGATGTTGCCATAATGGCGGTCACTCCACAAATGCCGGTACCGCTGGCAATCAATGTTCCAAGCCTCATGGATTGATTCATTTTTTTCGTCAAATAGAGTGTTAAAGCTAAACCGACAGATATACAGGCAACAATCAGTGGAATTCCAAATGCGCCAAGCTTTAACGCCTCCATCAGACTAAGACGCAGCCCCAGCAGAATAATTCCGGCACGCAATACGTACTTCATGGAAAAACTGATTCCTTTTGTAAATCTATCTGATAGATTTATCACATTCCGGATAATAATTCCAATTAAAATTGCCACAAATATACCGGAAACCGGCGTTGCGCTTCCTTCTGATAATAATCCCGTCCATATCATGATATATCCAATCAGTTCCGCACCATAGATACCCAAAAACATCACAACAATACAGAGCAGTAACCCAGGCAGTATGTCTATTAAAATGTTACTACTTCTTGATTTCCCCAAATTATCAACTCCCTTATGTACAACTGTTTGAGAATCATTTAACCTAACATACCGCTCTTAGTACTTTAAAAATACATGTAAATATATCTAAAATTTCCGCACCGGATAAACCGGTACGGAAATTCATTGTAGATAGCCGTCCGTAAAACTCCTATTGTACTTCCTCTTAAAGGAAGTTTCGCTTTATTATATCAGATTATTCTTTCCCCCACACTTCATAATCCAAATGCTTATATTTATCAAGATATCTGGTTGGCATTTGTAATGCATCTCTCCGGAAAGGAGGAGCTAATTGTGTTCCATCTACATAAATATTGACGACAGCAGGTTTTCTGGCATCTAAAGCTTCCTTAATAATTGGTCCAATATCTTCTGCTTTTTCAACAGTGTATCCTAAAGCTCCCATTGATTTAGCTACTTCTGCAAACTCTGGTGCTTCTATATCAGATCCAACATAACGATCATCATAATAATCCACCTGGTTCTTCTTCTCTGCTGCCCATGATTTATTATTGAATACACAGGCAACTACAGGAATATTTTGCTCTACTGCCGTACTTACTTCATGTAAGCTCATTCCCCATGCTCCATCACCAATGATTGCAACTACTGGTGCATCAGGCTCTGCCAGCTGTGCTCCCAGTGCTGCCGGGTATGCAAATCCCGTATTTCCAAATGTCAGAGCAGCGATATGGCGTCTTGTCTGATTAAATTTTAAATAAGCATTTGCTGTGGAGGAAACATTACCGATATCTGTGGAAATAATCGTATTCTCAGGTAATACTCCTGTCAGCTCCAGCAAGGCACGGCGCGGATTAATCGGATTCCCGTCCTCCATCGCCAAGTCAACCAGTTCCTGCTCCCACTCTTTTTTGGCTTTCGCAATTTCCTCTAATCTGCCTTGATTTTCTACAGCATCTGGTACCTCTTCTGTTAGTTTTTCATACAATGCTTTTGTTGCCGCATTTGCATCACCTATAATCCCCACTTCCACTGGATGTGTTCTGGCAATATTTCTTGGATTGATATCAATTTGAATAATTTTAGCATTTTTCGGGAAATAGTCAATATCATAACAAGGCAGTGTACCGAACACCGACAGCCTTGTTCCGATTGCTAATACCACATCTGCTTTCTTCAGGGTATGCATCGCTGCTTTTGAGCCCATATATCCAATCGGTCCTACTGCCAGTGAATGCTCTGCTGGAAAGGCATCATTATGCATATAGGATACAGCCGCCGGAATTGTTAAATGCTCCGCAATCTGTTTGACAGTATTTACCCCATCAGAATCAACTGCTCCGCGACCAGAAATGATTACTGGATACTTTGCATTCTTTAATAAATCTGCTGCTTTGTCTAATAAGACAGGATCTCCGCTGCCGCGTGAGTCTACTCGATATTGATAAGGCTGTAAAATCTGATCCTCCAGCTCTCCATAGAATAAATCACGAGGGATATCATAAAGCACTGGACCACGCTCTGCATAAGCTATCCGAAATGCTGTACGCAAGCAATCTGCAACTCTGCTTTTATGCGTCACTCTTACTGTTTCTTTTGTAATAGCCTGAAAAATAGAGACCTGATCTGCTTCCTGAAATCCGTCCCAGCCAATTGTAGGTGTACCCGCTGATGGTGATATGATTACCATTGGAGTATGTGCCTGGTTTGCAGCAGCAACAGACGTAACCATATTTGTAATCCCGGGGCCATTTTGACCGATAACAACCCCGGCAGTACCAGAAACACGTGTATAGGCATCCGCCATATGAGCTGCACTCTGCTCGTGTCTTACCGGTAGAAATCGGATTCCTGCTGTTGGAAATAAATCGAGCATATCCATAAATGCAGAACCAACGATACCATAGACCTCTTTTATTCCTTCTGCTACCAGGGTCTCAACAATTGCTTCACTTGGAGTCATCTTCATTTTCTGATTTGTCACCTGTTTTACATCCAATGATTGCTTTGCCATTATAATTCCTCCTTGATAATATTTATATTTTATTTATGAATTGTCCGAATAATTAACCATTCACGTTATTACCATCGCCATAAAAACTTTTGGAGTCGTGTTTTTGTAAACACCCCCTTTAAGATATTATTTTGAAAAATGCTGTTACAAAGTGAGCTCCCTCCTTTTCCGTGTCATCTTATATAACTCTTCTATAAACAGTTCTGCCGTAGATTTCAAAACCTGATTTTTCCCATAAGCAGTATAAAAAAATCGATAGAAGGATACATCCTTTACTTTATATGCTGTTAATAAATTCAGCTTCTGCTCTTTTTTTATAGCACTTTTAGAAGTAATTGAGATACCCAGCTTCGCTTCCACCGCCGCTTTAATTGCCTCTGTACTGCCCAGCTCCATTACAATATTCAGGTCCTCCTCTCTCACACCAGATTGATTTAAATATTGGTTTACTACGGCTCTTGTTCCTGATCCTCTCTCTCTTACTATCAGCGGTAACGCTTTTAATTCATCCACTGATATGACAGGATTTTCTGATGAAAAAGATAACGGAGAAGCAATAAGAATCAATTCATCCTCTAAAAAGGATTCAACAACTATTTCCGAATCATCTATCGGCGTTTCAATCAAACCAACATCCACACGCTGATCTTTAATATCGGAAATGATATTATTGGAATTAGTGATATCTACCTTTATTTGAATAAGTGGATACATATCTTTAAATTGTTTTAGAAACTCGGGCATAATATACTCGCCGATAGTAAAACTGCAGCCGATACTTAATTCACCATAGACTGTATTCTCTATTTCCGTAATTTCTTTTCGGGCTGTATCATTTAGCCGGACTATTTCCTTTGCATAGTTCATCAGAATTATTCCTGATTGAGTTAAGCTCACCTTTTTGGTGGTCCGTTCAAATAATTTTGTGCTCAGCTCCTCCTCTAAAGCTTTAATCTGCGCTGTGATGGTAGGCTGGGTAACAAATAACAGCTTTGCGGCTTCAGAAAAGCTTTTCTTTTCAGCAACCACTATAAAGGTTTTTAATTTTTCATAGTTCATATTTTTCCATCCCATCAATCATTCATTTTAATTGTCAGGAACTTATCTTTTATAGAGATACTGACATCACGACCAGTTAAGAAATAAGCGTTTTACAATAAGATACTTTCTTCTCTGTTTCTCTCCAGAACTAATTGTATGATCAACCCTTGTATATTTATACTTGTTCAATTGCTTTTACTTTATTTAATTTATCTATCAAATCTAAAAATAGTTTTCTTATATCAGAATTGGAAGGAACAATACGATTCGTTAAAATCCCATTGCCGTCTAATGCATCCTTTGCCAGTAAATCAATATTATTTTCTAAATCCTGAAGATCAATAAATTTCAATGCATCCTTCCATATTTGAAAATCATCACAGTATTTTTCAATTATCTGTATTGATTGTTCAGCCAGTTCATGTATGTCTTTATTTGCATCCTCTCCTAAAGCAACTGCAATTTGCGCATATCTCTCGGGTGCTGCCTGCAAGCCAAAACGCATCACTAATGGTAATAGCACTGCCACACTTAATCCATGCGGGATATGGAATCTGGCTCCTAAAGCCCTTCCTGCTGCATGTGCTAAATTAGTAGAAGCATTTGAAAAGGCAATTCCCGCATACGTACTGGCCAGCAGCATCTCTTCTCTTGCCTTGATATTCGTTCCATCATGATATACAACTGGTAAAGATCTCCCTGCAATTTGAATTGCTGTTAAAGCATATTGATCAGTTGCTATGTTGGCTTTTGTTGATACAAAGGCTTCAATCGCATGAGTTATAGCATCAACCCCAGTATACGCTGTGAAATTTTTCGGCAGACTGCTCGTTAAAGCAGGATCAAGAATGGCTATATCAGGAATTAAATCTGGGTGTCCCGGGTTCATTTTAATGCCTTTTTCCGTATCTGTAATAACCATCACCTTTGTTGCTTCCGAACCTGTTCCTGCAGTAGTCGGAACAGCAATTAAAGGCAGTCTTTCCAAATTGTCCTGCTTCGTTATTGCATTCCATTCCATTTGAGGGCTTTTACAAAAGAGCGCTGTTGCTTTCGCAATATCAATAGCGCTTCCTCCTCCAATTGCCGCTACTCCATTAACCTTTTGTTCTTTCGCAATGGTTAAAGCTGCCCCTAAATGGTCTGTAGTTGGTTCTCCTTGATAGTCTGAAAAGAAGGAGACATTAATATTTTCCTGATTTAAAATCTGTGTGATTCTGTCATCATAATTTAATGGGTCAGTTGTTAAAAATTGATCTATTACAACTAACAGATGAGTTACCTTTAGTTTTTTAGCGCTCCCCCCCAAATTCCTCAAGCTGTTTTCACCTATTGCGGTTTGTTTCGGCTGATACGTAATATACATAATAGTTCCTCCCTTTGTAACTTTTATTATCTAGTTTCTAATTAATTCCGGCAGCCACATGCTAATTTGCGGAATGTATGAAAATAATAAAAGAAGAACAATCATCGTTAAGAGTAAGTATTTATTTCCTCTAATAATTTCTTCAATCTTTATTTTTGCAGTGCTTGCTGCTACAAATAAATTTACTCCTACTGGAGGTGTAATAAACCCAATCGCTAAGTTAAAAATCATAATAAGCCCAAAATGAACCGGGTCAAGTCCGATTGCCACTGCCATCGGTAATAATATTGGTGTCAGTATCACAATGGCAGCCAGTGCTTCCAAAACTAAACCTATAAGTAATAAAAACAGGTTCAAGAGCAAGAGAATAACGAATTTATTTTCACTTAATGACAAGACAAATTCTGCTACAAATTCCGCTACCTTTTCCAATGTGATTAGCCGGCCAAATATACTTGCCATAACCATTAACATTATAATTACAGAAGAGGTAACACCTGCTTTAACAAGACTTTGATAAACACCTTTTAAGCCAAGGTCCCTATATACAAACATACCGACAATAATCCCGTAAGCCGCGGCTACTGCCGCTGCTTCAGTAGGAGTCATAAAGCCCCCATAGATTCCTCCTAAAATGATAACTGGAACTAATAAGGCAAGTTTTGCATCCCAGGCAGCTTTTGCAGAATTTCTGAGGTTAAAGGATGTCCGCTCGCCCCGCCAGCCATTTTTCTTAGAAATAATAAAAGCTACGATTAATAAAACGATCCCGGTAGAAACCCCCGGAAGTATACCGGCAAGAAATAATTGAGAAATAGACTCTTGTGATACTACCCCATAAATAACCAAGGGATTACTTGGTGGTATAATGACTCCTATCGTTCCGGCTGTCGCTACAACTCCAGTGGCGAAGCCTGGATTATAGCCTTGTTTAATCATCGCCGGAATAAGTAATGTTCCAATAGCAGCCACTGTAGCTGGTCCTGAACCGCTTATTGCGGCAAAAAACATGGAAGTAATGATTGCTACCAACGCCAATCCACCAGGTAAAAATCCTATCAATTCATCTGATAAATTTAATAATCGTTTGATAATTGCTCCTCCGCCCATGATAATCCCTGCTGCGATGAAAAATGGGACCGCCATGATTGGAAAGTTATCTATACTTGTAAATGCTGTCTGTGGAAAGAAATCAACTGGAATTGCATCAGTTGCCAGAACTGTTGCTAATGTACTCGCCCCTAGTGCAAATGCAATTTGCATTCCAATTAGAATAAATAGAGCAAAGTAACCAAATAAGACGAGCGCAATTGCTGCATCTCCGAGAAAAGCAATTGGAAGAATCATTACAATAGCAAAGGAGATTCCTAACAGCCCTTCTTTCATAGTTATTTCTTTGGTATCTTTTATAAACATCTGGATTAGACGAATCATCATTAACGCAAATCCAATCGGTACAGCGCTGTAAGGAACTGCCATTGGTATGGACAAAGCTGGAGTTGTCTGGTTTGTTTCAATTTGAAAGGATATAAGCTCAAAACCATTCACTACCATCATGTAGCTAAAGTAAAACATAAATAATGTGTTTGACAGCAGAAGGCCTTTTTGAATGCTTGCCGGCAATCTGTCCGTTAATATACTGACCTGAATAGATTCTCTTTTCCGTATTGCAAGACTGGCTCCTAAAAAAGAAACAAGTATAAATAAATATCTCGAAAGCTCTTCCGTCCATGTAGTAATATTTCCAATGTCTAAGAATGGAAGTAAATAGCGGTTAATCACCTGAAGATTGATTAGAATAATAAAAATCAAAAAACCTGAGACAATGAGTATTTCTTCAAATCTGCGATCAAGAACAGAAAGACCCTTCATCCAAAAATTTGGCGGTTTGCCGGAATAATTATTTACTTTACTTTCTACAGCCGCTTCCACTTGTCTCACCTCCTATTCTTCAAAAATACTTTCTTTTGTCTTCCCTAAGGTATCTAGAATAGTGTCAACGTAATCAGGCTCTGCGTATCCTTCTCTGACATATTGATCCCAAACAATTTCTGTCGCCTGCTTCCACTCCAGATATTCTTCATCCGTAGGCTCGTATATTTCAATTCCATAATCAATAAATTGCTGCTTTGCCTCCTCATCTCTTTCTGTTGCAACGACTCTTTGCCACTCCATCGCCTCCTGCCCTGCCTCCATAATAATTTCCTGCTGGTACGGTTCAAGCTCTTCATAAAGATCCTTATTCATAACAAGAATATCTGAGCTGTAATTATAATTTACTTCTGCAGCATGTGACAGCACTTCCTGATGCTTTGAATCCCAAAGAAGCGAATACGTATTTCCTTCGCCATCGACCGTTCCTTGCTGAAGTGCTGTAAAGACTTCAGACCAGGCAACTGGAGTCGGGCTTGCACCCAAGGCTGTAAAATCAGCTTGCTCAATTCTTGAATTTGTTGTTCTAATTTTCATCCCATCAAGATCAGATGGTTTTTCAATTGCTTTCGTGTTATTGACAATTTGCCGAAAACCGTAGTCTGGGAAGAAAATAACTTTAAACCCTGATTTCTCCATCTCTGCCCGTACAATATCCCCAGGCTCTCCATCAATTGCTTTATATACTTCTTCTTTATTTTCAAAAATGTAAGGCAGATCCCAAGCCGTAAAATAATTTGTAAAGCTTGTCATATTCGGTGTAGAGGAGCTGGCGAAAGCGATACTTCCTCTTTGAGCACTTTCAATTACTTCCCTGTCATCCCCAATCAGCCCATCATGATACGTTTCAATAATTATTTCTCCATCTGATTTTTCCTCCACCAATTCCGCGAACTTATCAATCCCCTGTGAAACGGGATGATTCCAGGCTTTTGACTGAGCAGCTCTAAGTGTAATAACATCTAATTCTGTCGATCCGGAAAGTCTGGCTAACCTTTCATCACCTAAAAATACCATCATGAAAAATACGAAAACAACGAGGATCGGTAGAAACAGCCTTTTCATAACAGCCTCCATTTGACAGCGCTTACATTTAAACTAATAAAAATCAGCTGCACCATCAGTTATTTTTTATTTAAATTTCTTTTGGTTTTTATCCGAAATGTGTACATATCAGGGCGGTACTGTCCAATGTAATACTCAACGACATTACCTTTTTCATCAACTATTGTCCTTTCTACAAGCAATACATTTGATCCGCTAGGTATTTCCAGATATGGTGCTAGATGATCTTCAATTATTTCTGATGTTATATACTGCTCTGCTTCATCCAGAACAATGCCTAACTCATTTTCTAATAAATCATATATTGTTTCCTTATCCAGGTTAAATTCAGATAAACGTTCTCCAATTGATAACGGGTAATAATGCCGCTCAATTGCAATAGGTTTTTCATCAGCGTAACGAAGTCTTTCTATCATAAATATTTCTTCTTTAAATACTTCAATTCCATGTTTATCTGCTGTTAACTTTTTAGATGTTAATAATTTACTTGTTGGCATCATTCCCATTCTTCTTACTGTTTCTGTAAAACTGTTTAAAGAAGATAACCACTCCTGAATTGGAGGCTTCTTATTTACATAAGTCCCTTTTCCGTGCACTTTAATTAACAATCCGTCATTTACCAGCTTTGTGACAGCTTCTCTTACCGTAGTTCTGCTTACTGAATACATATCCATCAATTCTCGTTCACTTGGTATTTTTTCGATAAATTCCTGCGCTTTTATTTTTTCTTCTAAACTTTTACTAAGCTGAACGTGTAATGGAATATATAATGTATCATCAATCATCTTATTTCCACCTCATTGGTTGTGACGTCACTACCAGTTATCACTATTAGAAATTAAAACATTAATTTAATAATAAATCAATATTTTACGAAAAATTACATTATTATAAAATCTTATTAGATTTATTAATAATTTTTATTAATTCTTAGAAATGCATCTATAATGGGGATTATATAGGGCTCTAAATATTTTTTTAGAAGAAAGAAGATTCTCGAATTACAAAAGGGCGGATGATTTTAATTAATCATCCGCCCTTTACTAATATTTTTAGAACTTCTAACTATCTAGCAGCAGCACTGCTTCTTTTTCAACAAATTCACCTGTCCGTTGAAAACCGCTATGTTCATACAATGTTATAGCAACATGGTTATCTTTTACAGCAGATGTGCGCAATTCTTCTTCCGGATAATCTTTTTGAAAGTTTTCTATAAATTTGCTTAAAGAAGCCTTACCATAGCCTTTTCCTTGAAAATCCTTGGCAATCATAAAACGTTCCATCCACCATGAATCTTTATCATATTCTTCATCTGCCGGATAATAAGAATACATTAAAAATCCAACCATATCCTCTCCATAATAAATAGCATATGGATGTTTCTCTTCCTCTTCATAAACTGCTTCCAGTACAGAATACCAATTAGGAGCTACAAAATCTTTTTGATTATCATTCACCTTTAATAACGAACATTTTTTATAATTTGAGCTATCAATTTTCTTAAATGTAATTGTCATCCTCACTCATCCCCTTCAGCTTTAGATGATAATTACATTTTATACTACTTGAACAAGAATGAATAGTAATTACGCGATTTTTTCCAGTCCTTTTATCCTAGACTCGTGAAATTACACATGTCTTATTGCCTTTTCTGCGATTTCTTTTTGAAGAATCTTTTGCACTTCCATAATAGACAAGCTCTGGCTCTGCTTCTCTCCATATTTCCGAACATTTATTGTTTGTTTTTCTTCTTCCTCATTGCCAATAACAAATATATAAGGTATTTTCTTCATTTGTGCTTCTCTTAATTTTAACCCGAGCTTCTCTTCCCGGCAGTCTGCTTCTATACGGATGCCCGCTGCTTTAAAAGTATCTTTCAATTGAGCAGCATAAGGCTGATGCACAGACGATACCGGCAAAATAACTGCTTGAACAGGAGCCAGCCACAAAGGAAAAGCACCTGCAAAATGTTCAATCAGAATTCCGAAAAAGCGGTCAATTGATCCATAAATAGCCCGGTGGATAACCACTGGACGCTGCTTTTCATTATCTGCATTGACATAAGTTAAATCAAACTTCTCCGGCATTTGAAAGTCCAACTGCAGTGTTGCACATTGATGGCTGCGCCCTAAAGCATCTTTAATATGAAAATCAATTTTCGGTCCATAAAATGCGCCGTCTCCTTCATTTACTTGATAAGGCAGGTCTATCCGCTCTAAAACATTTGCTAAAGCCTGCTCCGACATTTGCCAGGCCGCATCTTCACCCATTGAATTCTCTGGACGAGTAGATAATTCAACAGTGTAAGAAAAACCAAACACACCATATACCTCGTCAATTAAATGAATTGCTTTTTCCATTTCCGCTTCAATTTGATCTTCCCTTACAAAAATATGGGCATCATCCTGACAGAAAGTACGGACGCGAAGCAATCCGTTTAAAGCTCCACTGTATTCATGGCGATGTACTTGCCCAAATTCAGCCAGCCTGATTGGCAAATCACGGTAAGAGCGCAGCTTCTGTTTATACATCAACATGTGTCCCGGACAATTCATCGGCTTTAGTGCAAAGTTTGTATGGTCCACTTCGGAAAAATACATGTTTTCATGATAGTGATCCCAATGGCCGGATTCTTCCCATAGCTGCTGATTCATCAGAAGTGGGGTACGTACTTCCTGATAGCCCGCTTTTAACTGCGCTTCACGGGAAAACTGCTCAAGCTCCTGACGGATAATCTGACCATTTGGCAAATAAAATGGCATACCTGGTGCTTCTTCAGAAAACATAAACAGCTCCAGCTGCTTTCCTAATTTACGATGATCCCGTTTTTCAGCTTCTTCTAAGAAATGCAAATGTGCATCTAAGTCTTTTTTTCTTGCAAATGCAATTCCATAAATGCGCTGAAGCATCTCATTATTGCTGTCTCCACGCCAATATGCCCCTGCCAGTTTTGTAAGATGAAATGCCTTTACGTAACCTGTCGACGGTAAATGAGGACCTCTGCATGAATCAGAGAAATCCCTCTGTTCGTAGATAGTAATAGCTTCATTTGCAGGAATACTCTCTAACAGCTCTACCTTATAAGGCTGCTTCTTTTTTTTAAAATAAGCCTGAGCTTCCTCCAAAGAGAGCTCATATGAGCGGATTGGAATATTCTCCTGAATAATATTTTGCATCTCTTTTTCTATTTTCACCAAATCAGATTGATTAATGGATACTTGGCATTTCATATCATAATAGAAACCATGTTCAATAACTGGCCCAATACCAAACTGTACGTTGCCTTTTCCGTAAAGCCGTTCCACAGCCTGTGCCAAAATATGGGCAGCAGTATGCCGCATAACGTTCAGCCCTTCTTCTGAATCCAGTGTCAACAGCTCAATATGACTCTCTTCTGAAACAGCGCAACTTATATCTACCAGCTTACCGTTCACTTTTCCTGCAACAGCATTTTTCGCTAAACTCATTGATATCTGTTCTGCAATTTTTCTTAATGAAGTCCCTTTTTCGATGCATTTCTCTTTT
Source organism: Oceanobacillus sp. FSL W8-0428 (assembly GCF_038004405.1). NCBI lineage: Bacteria > Bacillati > Bacillota > Bacilli > Caryophanales > Bacillaceae > Oceanobacillus > Oceanobacillus sp. FSL W8-0428. The sequence goes on along the minus strand of NZ_JBBORB010000001.1, from coordinate 3,057,173 downwards.
CCATCTGGAAGTATAATCTTTACTTTATTATTCATTTTCTAAACACTCCTTCGACTTATAATTTTTATACAGTAAAAAAGCATACTCTTCCCTCCATACAAAGGGACGAATATGCTTTTCCGTGGTTCCACCCAGCTTCCCATCAAATTAATTTGACGGCTTCATTTTTGCAGTAACGTTGCATGCTTACGGCGCCAGTTGTTACCCTGACGCAGCTCCTGAGGTGGTAAATTATCCTTCCGGTTAGAGAGCTTTCACCTGCTGCTCCCTTCTCTTTGAACCTTCCAAATAATTCATATCCTCTTCATCGCTTTTTCTATTTTAATAACTTTTATGATACTAAAAAAACACACCCTCCCCTTCCTAAGAAGGGGCGAATGTGTTATCTCCGCGGTTCCACCCAAATTTCCGTCAACATTATTAACGGCTTCATTTTGCAGTAACGTTGCATGCTTACGGCGTTAGTTGTTACTCCAACGCAGCTCTGAGGTGGTAAATTACATTTCCTGGTTAGAAAGCTCTCACCTTTTACTTTCCTCTCTTTAAACCTTCCAAGTAATTCATGTCCTCTTCATTGCTTCTCAAAAATAAATTATAAATTATCATACTAGAATTTTTACATTTATGCAACATTCTTTCTTATTTTTAGTAAAATAATCTGCTTCGTTAATTTATTTAAACATTTTGATAATTTAATTCAAATTACTCTACAAGCTCCCATACTCCAGCACTTCCTGGTGTTTCTCCAGTGGTCCACCATTTTGCCTGATATACTTTTCCATTATACGTAACCTTGTCTCCTCCAAGATAGACATTGTTAGCATCCCATGCTGGATAGCCAGGAACTTCTGGATCGGGTTCTCCCGGCCCTGGGTTTGTTCCTTCACCGCCAAAGTTAACATCAATTACATTGTAGAAAGCATTGGCTGTATCATACACATCCCATACTCCTAAAATCACATGATAGCCTGTCCGTTCCGGGATTGTCACTTGATGTGTCACCTTCTCACCTGGCCTTGCGCCTCCGTCATAAACTTCATAGAATGGAATGAGTTCAAATTGATCCCTTGTCAGCGGCTGATTCGGATTCCAATCCGGCTTGGTAATATAATAATGCCATTTTGTTGTTGCATGCTTCGCTGTTAAATGCCAAGTAAATGTGTTTACACCAGAATTCAAATTAACCTTTGCCCAGCGGTCAGCAGTTTGTGCATCCAATTCAGGAAATGTCCCTCCAGCAGAAGCGATTTCTCCATCCGGGATGCTTGCTCCAGGAAATCCTTTCGGTGCTTCCAGACTTTGAGGCTCCCATTGAACGCCTCCACAATTTGTGTTCACCTGTTCTTTACATAATAATCCTCTTGATTTCGGCTGCTCAATATATCCATGTGCAGCAGCAGCCCCCAGTCCAACAAACATGAAAAAGACGAGTGAAACAATTGATGTTCCGAGATACTTCAACGACTTGTCCTGAAATAACCTTTGCATAAATAAAACTCCTCCTTTATTTGTTTAGACGGTTATAGATCAAGAGCCAAAAATATCTAAGCTGCAAAGGTAAAATTGTCAATTTTGTATTTAATTTACAACCATCTTAACTTTATATTAGCACTAAAATTGAAAGCGTCAACAAAGATTATAATGTTTAACAATATTGTAATATTTTTAATATTTATGTAACATTTCCGTTTTTAATAGCGACTGCTCCTTCTCATAATCCACCGCATTCTCCCATACCTTATAAAAAGGAGGCTTGGTCCATGAGTGAAAACTTGGCAAGAATAAATAATAAGTGGGTACGGCTGACTGTTTTAGTTATTGTATTTATTAATACTGCTGCAATGCTATTAGGTTATCGAATCATTCCTCTTTCAAATGAAGATCTTGTTTCAGTGCTATCCCTTATCGCTTTATTCGTATCAGAAATCTGGAATCACTGGAAAAATAACAGCTATACTTCACAGGCAAAAGAAGGAGATAAACTGATGAAGAAGCTTAAACGCTAAAATAAAAAAGCTGACGGACAATTACTTGCTTCATCCTTTACCAAGATGAGCATGCTCTGTCCGTCAGCTTTTAAAACTTATTGTATCTCTCCATAAATCATTTTCAGATGTTTAGGAAGCACCTCTACTATAGCAGGTGTTTTATCTAAAAATTCTCCATCACAATCGATATTCTGTTCCGGAGAAGCAGAGACTTCTAATTTACTTGTCCGGAAATAAATAATGTCATCATCTTTTTCATTTTCCGGATAATCATCCTGAATTTTCGCCTCCAGCCATTTCTTCAGATACTTCAGCTTTGCTTCCTTGACAATTAATACATCGAATTTTCCATCCTGTACATCCGCGTGAGGAAAAAAGGATTGGATTCCGCCAAGATAGGAGCCATTTCCGACAACAAGCAGTTCTGCTTTCTCATCATAGTGAAGCTCCTCACTGCGTATTTTTAAAGAAAATGCTTTATCTTGAAAAACAAGCTTTGATGTATTCAGATAATAAGAAATTCGTCCGAGCAGCTGCTTATTGGCATCATCCATTTCCTCAGCAACCTTTGAAATAATACCAATTCCCCAGAAATTTAAAAAGTAATGCTTATGATAGCTGCCTATATCGACGTGCATACACTTCTGCATAATAATTTGCTCCAGTGCCTCCAGTGGTTTTTGGCTAATACCAAGCGTCCGTGAAAAATCGTTGCAGGTACCACCTGGTAAGATGGCAAACACGGGTCTATTTTCTAAAGGAACCAGGGCATTCATTATTTCAAAAACAGTGCCATCTCCACCTCCAGCTATCAATAAATCGATTTCTTCTGCATGCTGTTCTACAAATCGTTTTCCATCACCTTCCTGCCCAGTCTGATAAATAGTAACTTTCGCAAATGCTTTCGTCAGTCTGGATTCAATTTTATCTAGTTCCTTTTCTAATTTACACTTTCCCGCTTGAGAATTTATAATTAAAGCGACCTTTTTCACCTTTTCCGCTCCTTTAAAAATAACAATTTTTATTGCATCGAAATATTTCGGAACTTGAATTGCATTTACTCGACCTGCTGAAAAATATTGCATGAATTGTATTCCTAAAAAGAATCTTTCTTTTACATTATACAATAATCTTAAAACGAAAGACTGCAATGTAATAGGAATACTTAAATTTGCTTCCCAGCACGAAAATCATGTTTTTTACTGGATTTAAAAAAGCTGGCAGGATAATCTCTCTCATTAAGATTATCCTGCCAGCTTCTAACCTATTCACTATACTCTTTCGTTATTGCATCTGCTCCACTGCACCAGTTTCTTTATTCACGATAAACCAGCCGTAAGTAGAAGTGTGGGAAGAGTCTCCCTCTCCAACAACAGAGTATACCTGAACTACATAATTTCCATTTTCATCCTGATGATCGGTCACAACATTCAATTCATCATCGACAATGCTTAAATACTCTTTAACAATGCTTTCAGCCTCTGACTCACTAATTGACCCTGCTGTTTCTTCCGTATTTCCGCCGTCATCCTCTGCCAGGTCCGAATTCTGATCATCCTCTGAGGTATCGGTGTCGTTTGAGGTTCCGCTGCCATCAGAATCGCCCTGATTGGAATTGTTTTCCTCACTATCAGAACCAGCTTGATTTTCTTCCTCTTCCTCCATCGTGTTACCAGCACTATCATTAGATTCATTTTCTTCAGTAACGCCTGTTCCTTCGTTTGCTGCTTCATTGTCTTCTTGTTCAGATTGACTATCATCCATATCAGATTCCGAGCCATCATTTGAAATATCACTTTCCTCGGATGGAATTTCTTCTGTCTCTACATCTGAAACGATCCATTTCTCTTCATCCCAGGAGATAGAATAAGTAACAATCACTTGATTTTCTTCCTGTTCCTGCTCTATCTCATATAAATCATCTTCTACTTTTTCAAATTCATACGCTTCTTCTTCATCAAACCAGACAGGAGCTTCTGATGTATCTATGTAGATGAGACCTTCTTCATCTTCCTCAAAGTAAGTATCAATTAAGTCATCAGCCAGTTCTTCCGACATAGCGTTTAAGAATTTTTCATGAAGTTCATCTATAGAATCAAAATCAGCTAATTCTCCATCTTCTTCTGCATTTTCAACCACATTTTGATAGATCTCTTCATAAGTTTGTAATACTTCTTTCGCTTCTTCTTCCTCTAATTCAGGAATTTCTTCTGTCTGTTCCTCTGGTTCTAGAGCCGGTTCTTGCTCTTCTTCTTTGTCTTTACTGCAAGCTCCCAGCAACAATACCATAGCTATGGCAAGAACCATAAAAAGTCTGCTTTTCACCATATTTTCCCCCATTTCGAGTTTCTTCTTCTCTATCATACACTTTTTCCTGGAAATTAGAAATATCTTTCAAAGAGGGAAGCTTCATCCATGCAGCTATTTTCTTTTTTCAATCGTTAACCAGGGTCTACCGCCATCCCAATGCACTTGAACAGGGATTTTAAATGTTTCGCTTAATAAAGCATCCGTCAGGACATCGCGCTTTTCCCCCGTAGCAACCAATTCACCATCACGCACCAAGGCAACATGAGTAATTGCTTCTGTAATCTCTTCAATATGGTGTGTAACATAAAGCAAATGTGTATTCTCTTTTAAATCATCCATTAATTCCAGTACTTCTTCACGCGATAAAATATCCAATCCGGAGCATGGCTCATCCAAAATCAGAATCTCAGGTCTGCTCATTAGTGCACGGCCAATCAGAACCCGCCTTCTTTCTCCCTGGGAAAGCACACTGTATTTTTTTCCTTTTAAATACTCTAATCGAAGATCGAAAAGTATTCGATCAACCAGACGCCAATCTGCTTCTGATACTTCTTCATAAATACCAAAGGAAGCAAATTTCCCGCTGACAATCACATTTTCAACTGATTCAAGCTGGATTGTATCTTGAAAACGGTCCAGTGCACTGCTTACATAACCAATTGATTTCCGTAATTCAGATAAATCTGTTCTGCCGAAAAGTTGATCCAATACCGTCATCTTTCCGGATGTTGGATAGTTATAGCCAGTTATAATATTTAAAAGAGAAGTTTTTCCTGAACCATTTAAACCTAAAATAGCCCATTGCTCCCCTTCTTTAATTTGCCAATTAATATCCTTTAAAATTTCCTGATTATTTCTGCGCCATGTTATCTGATTAAAATAAACAATATTCTCCATTTTTTATCCCCTCTATCTGATTGAAAAGTCTGTTAATTATTACGCTAGAATACTATATTCCACTCTTCTTTTCTAGTAAAATGCACTTCTTAATGATTCCAGCGCCAGCCTCTTAAATAGCCCACTGTTAAAATAACAACTGGAATAATGCTTACGGCAAGCAATGCTCCGGATAAAGTTAATGTCATATAACTCGCCTGGGCAACAATCACTCCTGATAATCCTCCGCCAATTGCGCCGGCTAGAGATATCCAGACATCCACCGATCCTTGTGATTTCGCACGGGTATTTGCAGGAGTTGCATCTACCAGCATAGCGGTTCCGCTAATCAAACCAAAATTCCACCCAAGCCCCAGCAATACTAAAGCAGTTACATGAGCCATCGTGGATTCTGCCGGTCCAAAAGCTGCTGATATTCCCGCCAGCATGAGTGTAATACCAGATGCAAATGCCATATTTACCCTTCCAACCTTATCCACCAGATAACCAGTAATTAGAGAAGGAAGATACATTGCCCCGACATGGAGACCAATGACAAATCCAACATCACTTAGTCCGTGACCATGATGCCCCATATGTATAGGTGTCATCGTCATAATAGCGACCATCGTAAACTGACTGATAATCATAATAAAAGCACCGGCAAAAATTCCTCTTTTATCTTTTTCCAGAGTTTCTTCTTCAGCAGCTGCAGACTGCGTATTGGTTATGGCCTCTGCCAGCCTGATTTCTTTAGCTACAATAAATGGATCAGGTCTTAATAAAATAAAGAAGATAAGTCCGGCAAAAAAATATGCAGCTGCAGCTAATATAAAAGGTCCGGCAAGAGCTGGTATTCCAATGGATTCTGCAACATTCCCCATCACACTGACTAAATTAGGACCAGCTACAGCTCCCAAAGTACTCGATACCATGGCCATGCTTACCGCTTTTGCACGCTGGTTTGAATTCGCTAAATCCGTTCCTGCATATCGGGCCTGCAGATTAGTCGCTGAACCTGCTCCATAGACCAGTAAAGCAAAGAATAGCAAAATAATATTTTCTGAAACTGCCGCTATAATTATTCCAACAGCTCCAAGCGCTCCACCTAAGAATCCGGCAGTAAGTCCAAACCGCCTGCCATAACGTTGAGATGCCCGCCCGACAAATAAGGCGGCTCCTGCAGCCCCTAGTGTAAACAACATGGATGGTAAGCCTGTCACACTATCTGATCCTAATAAATCCTGTGCTAACAAAGCTCCAACTGTAACTCCAACAGCAAGGCCTGCTCCTCCGAAAATTTGTGCAAGAATAACAACCATCAAAGTTCTTTTATACAGCTGCTGCTGTTTTTCAGGTGATTCTATGTATTCGTTTATTTGTTCTTTCTTTTCTTTCAAGATCTAATCTTCCTTCCTCCATCAATTATCTGAATTTATTAGAATATGAAAATCATAGCACTAAGCATCTGCCAGTTCAATATAATTTGTTCATTCCAAAAATTTTAGTTAGTAATCAGATAGACGAGGCTCTCTCCGAAATAATGATAATCAGCTGATTAGAATACCGATGGCAGACTGAAAGATACTTCTAATTGGTATTTTCCTACTTAAAAGACCCCTGATCTTAAACGAACTTACTTCAGACAAGAGTCTTTTTAGTACCTCAAGTTTCCTTTCTACTTTGCCTCACGAATTCGCCTGCTCCAAAGGCCAATTGCAGTACCTGTCAGCCAAATATATACAGAAGCATAGAGTATACGCTGAAGTAAACCACCGGGAACCCCAGTAAATACTGGTTGTAAGAACAGACTTAAAAGAGCTGCTGTGGTAACTATTGTACAAATAATTGTCCACCAAAATATACGGGGCATTTTTTTATGAGTAGCAATACTGATTAAAATCATTGCAGGAATCTGTACAACCATACCCGGAAGTGCAGTTAACGTGTGCCAGTAAAAATCAATGTCAGCAGGGACAATTCCAGAGATTCCATAGCTTACTCCAAAAATACCAATGAAAATACTTGCTGTTTTTATAGAACGAACCTTCGGCCATAGTGGGTAAAGTAAAACTGCACCAATCAAAATAAACAAGCCTGTTAAGAAAAAAGTCCAGTTCATCAGCCAGTGATGAGGTGAACAAATCATATAGCTTGCGAGTACATAGGTATCTGTCCCACAAGCAGTTACACCTAAGTCACTCATTGGCTGATTCAAGAAACTGTAAGGTTCTGTAGTCGCACGAATAACAATCGCTTCTATCATAAAGTAGGCGCTTAATGCAACCCAGCTAATCAGACCAATTAGAATAGATAGCCTGCTGTTGGATTTACGGAATAATAATATTGCCAATACAACTGTGAGTGTAACAATTATCATCGCTGCAGCATGAAACCCATAGCTCACTTTATTACACCTCCTCTTTATTATCATCTATCTAATGTTCATACAATCCCCTGACAAATATACTAATAAATATCCTTCTCTTCTATTTACGTTACTTCACCCTGCAAAGATTCATTCTATTTTATTGGAAATGTTCTTTACTTTTTTATGCAAAGTCTTTACAAGCTAAAAAGCCATCCTTTTTATAAGAATGACCTTTGAGTTTAAAAGATATTAAATTCAATCTGACTTATAAATACTGCCCCGTAAATGAATCTTTATTTTTCCTAATCATTTCCGGCGTTCCTTCAGTTATCACCTGTCCTCCTTTTGCCCCGCCTTCAGGACCTAAATCAACAACCCAGTCCGCTGCTTCGATAACCTGGCTGTTATGCTCCACCATAATTACCGTATTCCCTGCATCTACTAACCTGTTTAACAGCTTGAAGAGTTGAATTGTATCATTCGGGTGTAATCCGGTGGTTGGTTCATCCAATAAATAAAGAGAAGTCTTTTTCCCCTGCTTCATTAACTCTTTCGCAAGCTTCAGCCTTTGCCCTTCTCCACCTGACAGAGTAGTTAAGGATTGTCCCATTTTTAGATAACCTAAACCTATTTCTGTTAAGAGCTTTAAAATGGCTTGTATCTTCTTTTCTCCTTCAAAAACAGAGAGGCACTCATGCACTGAACATTCCAAAATATCATTAATGGAATGACCTTGATATTTCACCGCTAACACCTCTTGCTTAAACCTTCTCCCCTGACATTCCGGACATACTACCTCTAAATCGGGAAAAAAGAGCATATTTGTGGTCACATAGCCAAGCCCCTGGCAGTTTTCACAGCGCCCCCCTGCTGTATTAAAAGAGAAATGCTTGGCAGTTAGCTTCTTTTCCTTTGCTTTAGGCAATTTAGCATACAGTGAACGAACTGGTGTAAATAAATCAATATAAGTCGCTGTATTTGATCGTTTCATTCTGCTGAGCGGTGATTGGCCGACAATAATCATCTGACCAAAGGTATCCATGCCTGTTACCTTTTCAAAGCCTTCAGGGATCGTATCATTTGCTTTTGCTAGTACTTCAAATAACAGTGATGACTTACCTGAGCCCGAAACACCTGTTACTGCTGTTAAACAGGCTTTTGGAAAGGTTACTGTCACATCCTGGAGATTATTTGCAGTAGCATGATATATCGTTATACCTTCCTTTTTCCCAGTTCGATAATTAGTCTTCATTGGCTTTTCTGTACGTAAATACTGTCCTGTAATTGATTTTTCTTCATCAATTAATTCTTTTAAGATTCCTTGCCCAACCACAGTTCCTCCAAGCTTTCCTGCTCCAGGGCCAATATCAATAATATAATCGGCTTCTTTCATCACATCCACATCATGCTCAATTAATAAAACCGTATTTCCTAAATCACGCAGATGCTTTAATACACTGATCAAACCTGCTGTATCCTTAGGGTGCAATCCTACTGTCGGCTCGTCCATAATATACAGCACGCCTGTAAGTGCAGAATCTAGAAGGGCTGACAGCCTTATTCGCTGTGCCTCTCCACCAGATAAAGTAATTACTTGCCTGTCCAGCGTCAGATACCCTAATCCTATTTTAATAATACGGGAGAGCTTTGTTTTTATATCTTGAATAAATGTTTCGACAAGCTGATAACTTGTTTGCTCCAATGACTCCTCCAGTTTAGCTGCCCAGGCAGACATTTCTTCTAAGGAATCCACAACTAATTGCGGTATCGTCCAGCCATCAACAGTAACCGCTCTGCTTACCGCATTTAAACGATCACCATGACAATCCGGGCAGGTTTGCGAATAAAAATAAGCTTCTGCTTCTGCCGAAGAACCGTCATGCTCTGAATAGCGGCGCCACATGGAGGTTAGTACACCAGGAAATTTTCCTTTCTCCACTGTTTTTGGAGGCTTCACATCTGGAAAAAGCTGCTTCACCTCAGCACTTTCTACACCATAGTAAAGGATTGCCTTTTGCCCCTCATTAAAATCCTTTATAGGTATGTTTTCTGCATCTGGCAGTTTGTAATAACGAAAAGCTGCTTTTAAAACAGCAATCTGGTATTCCCCGTAACGTCCTGCAAATATATCTACCGCACCATCCTCTAAGGAAATCTCTTCATGAAAAACAGACGGCAGATGAATATCCACTGTTTTCCCTAATCCTTTACAGGTTGGACAGGCACCTTCTGTTGTATTATAAGAAAAATGGGTACGAGTCAGCTTTTCCATTTTTTCTTTACAATTCGGGCAAAAGATATATTCTGTAAAGCTATCTTCTTCTTTTTCCACTGCTCCTTCATATGTCATTGGATTGATTCTTTGCTGACACTTTGGACAACTTCTTTCTCCAAGCTTTTCGAATACCATCCGTATGCTCGTGTACATATCCGTCATCGTTCCCACTGTCGAGCGTGGATTCCGATTAGTAATATGCTGATTGATACTGATTGCAGGCGACAGACCACTGATAGAATCAACTTTAGGCTTATTAATTCCCTGCATCCCCATTGATTCTAAATATTGGCGCTGACATTCATTGAATAAAGTATCCAATGCCAGTGTAGATTTACCGGAACCCGAAGGGCCAGTAACAACAATCAGTTTATTTTTAGGGATAGTCACAGAAAGATTCTTTAAATTATTTTCACGGGCTCCTTTTACTGTCATCATATTATGCATATCGTTTTTCCTCCTCCATAACTTCTGTTTCCTTCGTACTTCCTGCTTGCAAGTGCAATGTTCTTTTCATGGTGGCGTGATAAAATAGTGTTTTAATAACCAATTGCATCTTGATATCCCTCCTTTAAAGCATCTATTACAATCATATAACATTTGTGCAAGTGCAAAGTTTTGCATATAATAATAAGCTATAATAGCTTTCAAAAGAAAAAACCCGTCATGGAGCTATAAGGTTTTAATTGAATCTTCGGAGGTGAATATGGAACTGAGACCAATTGATATAGCAAAAAAACTGGATGTTGGGACGAGTGCATTAAGACATTATGAAGAATGGGGCATAGTACCAAAAGCTATCCGTAAAGCAAATGGTTATCGTGTATATACCGAGATCCATGAGGCTTATTTTCTGTGCATCCGGGCAATGTACCCGGGATTTGGTATGGGAACTGTACGCAAAGTCATGCCCTTGTTACAGGAAAATAAATTTATTGAAGCACTATGGACAGTGAACGAAGTGCAGGCTGAGTTATTTGAGAGAAAGCAGCAGGCACTGGACGCTGCCACCATCTTAAGCCCTGATAACATGCAGGATTTCATGACAAAACAGCAAAAGAAGTATTATACAATTGGAGAGGTAGAAGATGAATTGCATGTCGCTGCAACAACCCTCAGACATTGGGAAAAAGAAGGATTAATCACGCCTGAAAGAAACCCCGAAAATGGCTACCGGCTATATACAAGGGAAGACATGAGAAGAGTATTAATTATTAAAACCGTACAATCGTCAGTTTATTTATTGGCCACTGTACGCGATATACTGGATAAAATACAGCATCACAGTTTAACAGACGCCAGAAAGATTGTTATCGATGCGTTGGATTATATGGATTATCAAATTGAACAGCAATTAAGAGGGGCTTATTATCTTTATAAATTGATTGATTTGTTGAAGGAACAGGATAAATAATATAAAAAGTTACCTTATTTATATAACATAATTATTGAAGATAAGGTAACTTTTTCATTTTAATTTGATTAAGTGTTTATACGTTTATTTCATTATTGAAGAGGTTAATAGCGGGCGGATAACCGCATTCTCCAAAAAAATAAATAAAAACCACAAATAAAACAATCAATAACAGAATAAGTATATTGCTGACGATTATGAACGGATATTCTTTTCTAATTGCAAACCAGCCAAAAAGAAGGGTAAACAATAATCCCGATATAATAAAAACATAGATTGTATACTGGATCAGCAGAAATGGATAAACAAATAAGAAATTCAATAGCGCAGCAATCAATAATATACCGATGATAGTGACATAAATAATTGGCTTATTCATGTCGTTCCCCTTCTTCATCCGGAACATACTCTAAAATATCCCCGGGCTGACATTCCAAAGCTTCACAAATTCTTTCCAGTGTTGAAAAACGAATTGCCTTTGCCTTTCCATTTTTCAAGATAGAAAGGTTTGCCATCGTAATACCAACCTTCTCTGTTAATTCCGTCACGCTCATTTTTCGTTTTGCCAGCATCACATCAATATGAATCACTATAGCCATATCATCACCCCTCACACAGTCAAATCATTTTCTGTTTTAATTTCTAACGCATTTTTAAACAGCTTCTGTAAAAGGGAAGCAAATACAGCAACAACAAACGATACAAACAATGGTACCATTCCAATTATAATTGCACCTGGAGCATCATCCTTCTCTGCAAACAGATAAATAAACGGCATTGTCAAAATATAAATACCGGTAATGGTTAAAGCACATTGCTTGATTCTTTTTAGAGTAAAAACAGCTTCTTCTGAAAATGTCTGCTTCTGATCAATCAGTCTTAACAGCTTTAAGGCTTGATAAAGCGCCAGATAAAATGGAATGGTTGTTAAAAAAACTCCTATCACAATTGGATATACTATCCATTTAACCATGGAAGAGCTATCCGAAATATTGATGATAATTTGCGGAATTAAAATAACTGATAAAGCAATCATAATTAATCCCATTATATAAATTACTGTTTTCAAAAATGCTGTCGAGCTTTTTGGCATAAAAATCACCTCATTTATAAAATTCTTTTCTCTGATTAGCTTTTACTTTTGATAAACCCTTGATTATTCCCTTCCAGCAATCCTTCAATTTTTGCCTGTGATTGCTTTAGCATTGCTACAATTAAAAAGCTGACAATGACTAACAACAGCCAGGAGCTTACTTTCCCCAAGTGTACCATGCTCCATACCTCTGCCTGATTTGGATATTCCCACGCCTGGAAGAAGGTTGCTATATTCTCCGCAATCCAAATAAAGAAGCCTATCAGGAAAAAGGAAAGAACGATCGGCATACGATAACGTTTATTGCCTACCTTATAGTCCACCCATGCTCTTAAGAATACGATAAGCACTATTGCGGACAGCCACCATCTGATGTCCAGCCAATAGTGATGTGTAAAGAAATTCAAATAAATCGCAGCTGCCAGAGGACCCGCTAAAAAGATGGATGGCCATTTTACCAACCGAACATCTAATCTTCTCCAGGCCTGGCATAAATAGCTTGCTACACTTGCATACATAAATCCGCTATATAGCGGGACTCCAAAAAACTTCGTATACGCTTCTTCCGGATAGACCCATGATCCCATGTTCACCTTAAAAATTTCTAAAGTCAATCCAATTATATGAAATAATGTGATAACAACAAGTTCTTTTTTGGTCTCCAATCCGGAAGCTATCATAAAAGCCTGTGTCACCAGACAAATGATTAATAATAAATCATATCTCGACAGAAAAGGAATCTCAATAAATTTTGTAATTGCCAAGGATGCAAAAATAATGACTGGAAAGATACAGGATAATGCTTGTTCATAGCCGAATCGAATCAGCTGTTTCATTGCTCTCATTTTTTCAATCCCCATCTAATAGTTTTATTATTACCATTGATTATAGATAATTATTTATCGAAAATCAATAAAAAATACTAAAAAAGAATAAAAATAAATTTATCCTATTAAAAACTTCCCTTTTTTTTATATTTATCACAGGACAAAATAACCTGTTCTGAAAGACTTTTTCATCAAATCAGATAATCCGCTATATCTTAAAACTATATCCAACAATATGTTTTAGCTATTTTACAAACTTTTCGATTTCACCATATAATTAACACTATTACTGTGAGTAAATATGTACTGCGAGGAGATATAACAATGCTGGATATAAAATATGATATTGTAGGTTCTTTCTTAAGTCCTGAAGAAATCAAAAATGCCCGTGCAAAATATTTTAATGGAGAAATTGATTTAAAAGCACTGAGAGAGATTGAGAATCAGGCAATTTCAGATTTAGTGGAAAAAGAAGTGGTACACGGCCTCAAGTTTGTTACAGACGGTGAGTTCAGACGCAGATGGTGGCATCTCGACTGGCTGAAAGAATTTGATGGCTTTACTACAAAGCATTTTGATAAAGTAATCAACGGTGTAACTAATAAAATTGAATTAGGATATATTGAAGGAAAAATTTCTTATGATAAAAATAAGAGTCATCCGGAAATAGAGGCTTGGGATTATTTACATAGCCTTGCTAAAAAATACAATGGAGTAGAAGCAAAGAAATCTATCTCCGGACCAAATATGATTCTCGTTGATCATTTTCTTCAGCTGGGCATCAAGGATACACCCTATTACGGCAACGATATTGGTTTAGTTATTGAGGATATTGGAACAGCATATCAGAAAGCAATCCAGGATTTATATAATCATGGATGTCGATATTTACAAATTGATGATACCTCATGGACATATATGATTGATGATAAATTCAACGAAAAAGTTACTGCTCTCGGCTACACAAAAGAAGAGGTTCTGGAATGGTTTAGAAAAGCTTCTGCAAAAGCTCTAGAACAGAAACCGGAAGGAATGACGATAGCAACGCATTTCTGCAAAGGAAACTTTAAAGGGAATCCACTTTTTTCAGGTTTTTATGATTCTGTTGCAGAGGTTATCAGTACAATCCCTTATGACGGTTTCTTTGTTGAATATGATGATGCACGTTCTGGTTCCTTTGCGCCTTGGAAAGTGCTGAAAGATACAGGCGCTACATTTGTGGTTGGTCTTATTTCCACTAAAAATCCTGTACTGGAAGCACATGATGAACTTAAGAAAAGATACCTGGAAGCAAAATCCATAGTTGGGGACAATATTGCGCTATCTCCACAATGCGGTTTTGCTTCTGTGGAAGAAGGAAATTCTATTGATGAGGATATACAATGGAAAAAGATTGACCTGTTAGTTTCCTGTCAAGACTTTCTCTAAAATAGCGGTGAAATTGTTAAAGCATTAGAAAACTTGGCAGGCAGCTACGTTTTCTAATGCTTTTTTATCCTTAGCGGTTTCTAATATTATAAATGCATGTCCCAAGTACTTACCCTTGCTCCAGCGCTAATAAACGTTCCTTCATCGGAATACCTCCCCGAAATCCTGTCAGCTTGCCGTCCTTTGCAATCACACGATGACAGGGGACCAGAATCATTACCGGATTCGCACCAATAGCCGCACCAACAGCTCTTACTGCTTTCGGTTTCTCTATTTTCTCTGCTATATCCATATACGAAACGGTTTTTCCATAAGGAATATGCTGCAGCGCTTCCCAAACAGATTCCTGAAAAGCAGTCCCCTTTAAATCAACTGGCAAATCAAATTCTTTTCTTTCCCCATCTAAATAAGAAACCAGCTGTTTTTTGTAAATATTAATTTTCTCTTCATCGTGAACCAGCTTTGCATCTGCTCTTTTTTTAGCTGTCCTGGTTTCTATTTCATCTAAGCCTTTATCTTGTGACCCGACATAACATAATCCATTATCTGTTGCTGCAAGATACATAGACCAGTTATTATGCTCTATTTTGCCATAATAAATAATTTCCTTCTGATTATTTTTCATTGCATACGCCCCTTCCTGCATATTCCTTTCTATATTGACCCGGTGTTTGATTATTTTTCTCTTTAAATAATGTTATAAATCGAGCTGGGTTCGAAATTCCAACAAGCCCTGCTATCTCCTTTACAGATAAATCGGTTTCTATTAAACAGACTTTTGCTTTCTCCATACGAATTTTCTGCTGATAAACCAGAGGGCTTACTCCCTTTAATCTTTTAAACACGCGGTGCAGGTGATAAGGGCTGCCATGACAAGCTTCAGCAAGATCACTTAATGTGAAAGACATGGCATAATTTTCTTTAATATACGCTTCTGCCTGCATAACCCATTCTTCATCCGGCAAGCTGCTTCCTCCAGATTTACATCTCTTACATGGCCTGTAACCAGCTTGCAAGGCTTCCTCTGCCGTTCTAAAAATCGTTACATTATCGAAGTTGGGTACTCTTGATTTACAAGAAGGACGGCAAAAGATTTTAGTAGTTTTCACAGCATATAAGAACTGTCCGTCATATGTCTTATCATTTTCCATAATCGCCTTCCGCTGCTCTGCAGTTATTTTACTACTCATTGGCAATCACCTCTTCTATTATTGTACACCTGAAGAGTAAGAAATAAATATTTATCCAATTAAAAAGCAAGATATGAAAACTTCTATTTTCCTTTTACAGCTTGTTTTTGCCTGCTTCTCTGCTGAAAAAGAAATGGAATAACTAAATACAAGGCATAAGCAAAAGACATCCAGGACGAAAAAGCAATAATCTGTGTCTCATCTAAATTTGGAAATATCATTTGATAGTTTGAAAAAACAAAGCTATCCAGCACCAATCCAGTCATCGTTCCTACAATTCCAAATCTTATCGCTGCATAATCCTTTTTATCAAATAATGTATAGAGATAAATAACCAGCGTTAATAAAATAGCTGTTCCAACTAAAAGTATGGCGGTACTATACATAAATGCATCTGTACCAGGAGTAAAAAGAACATCCTCTCCAAAAATCCGAAAAAATAACGTGGCAATTATCCAGACTATGACGCCCCATGCAGCTGTGAACAAATAGGTTTTCATTCTATTGCCTCCTTCTTGCCAAAATTAGTGAGCGCTCCTACAAGATACTCCAATTCCTGATATACTTTTTCAACCGGAAAATCTTTTTGCAATAATGCCTGCATCGCTAATCCATCAACCATTGCGTTAAACATAATCCCCCACGTATCTATGGACACACCTTTGACAGGGGATTCAGGCCATATTTTTAATAAATTCTCTGATAAGGCCTGATTCTCTGCCTTTATTATTTCTGATAACTGATATCTTATTTTGTCATTCTTAAAGCTTGCTGCTGTGATTAAAAGAGACAATTGATGAAAAAAGGAATCATAGGAACAACGGCTTTTAGCTGAAGCGATTGCCTGTTCAAGTACATAGGTATTGCTTTTCGAGATTTCTTCCCAGCTTGTTTCACAAATATCCTCTACAATACCTAACAATAATTGCTCCTTTGTACGGAAATGATAATAAATCGTCCCCTGGGTTACTCCCGCAGTGTCCGCTACCGCTCTTAAAGTGAATTTCTCCATCCCCTTCTCGACCAGACATTGCTTTGCATATTGAATTAACTCCTGCTTACTGACTCCATTTGGCTTAGCCATTTTTACACCGCCCTTTTAGTTATTCAATTGAATAACTCTAAAATATCATAGCTATAAAATAGTTACAAGGAAAGCACTCACTTCAGAAATTCATTTTCAGCTATTAAAAAATGAAGCTTTTTTACAGACAGCAATAACAAAATATACCTACTAAAGAAAGATTTTGATTGCATATTTATACATTCATTGTATTATAATTCAAAAAAACCAATTGGGAGAAATAAAATGAATTATAAAATGATTGAGGAATTGTCTTTAAACAATTGGCCGTCGCTGTCTACCTTGCTTTATGATGGCTGGATACTGAGATTTTCAAATGGCTATACCAAAAGAAGCAATTCGATTCAGCCGATTCTCTATTCAACCTGCGAATTAATTCAAAAAATAGAAGCATGTGAAAAAATCTATTCAGCAAATAATTTACGAACCATATTTAAAATAACTCCTTTTGTTAAACCGGATAATTTAGATGATATTCTAAAAGGAATGGCTTATTCATTAATTGACAGTACCAGCGTGCAAATCATGAATTTAAAAGATATGAAGGAGCCGACAGTTCATTCTGTGAATTTAGATGAGGATATAACAATTGAGTGGCTGGACCATTTTTGCAGATTGAATCATGTGGAGGAACAAAACAAACATACCATGAAGCAAATGCTATCAAATATCGTAACTCAAAAATGTTTTATATCACTCTACCATGAGGAAAATGTAATTGCCTGCGGGCTGGGCGTTGTCGAAAGAGAATACATAGGGATTTATGATATTGTTACTGATATTAATTTCAGGAACCAGGGAATTGCTGAACAGCTGCTATTGAATTTATTAAAATGGGGAAAAGAAATAGGAGCTAAATACAGTTACTTAGCTGTTCTTTTAAATAACAAACCTGCGTTGAAGCTTTATTCCAAAATTGGCTATTCAGAGATTTATAAGTATTGGTACAGGGTAAAAGAATAAATAAGCTTTAAAAGGGATGACTATGCCTGCAATATGGCACAATCATCCCTTTTTAGAGTAAAGCATATCATTTATTTTTTATATGCAGCTTTATTTTCGCTTCATCACATTCTGAGGGTTACCTTCTAAAAATGCTATCGTATTATCAAATGCAACTTGGGCGCGAAGCTCCATTGCCTCATCTGTCAAAAATCCTACATGAGGTGTTAAAATTGCATTTTTTGCATGTAATAGTCTGTAATCATCCGGAATTGGCGGTTCCATATCGAATACATCGATACCCGCTCCAGCTATCTCTCCATTGTTCAGGGCATCCGCCAGTGCATCATTATCAACAATCGGCCCCCTTGCACAGTTAATCAAAACAGCCGATTCTTTCATCAATTTTATTTTCTCTTTAGAGAGCAGACCTTTTGTACTTGGAAGTAATGGTACATGTAATGTTACAATATCTGATTGAGATAAGACATCATCTAAATTCATATACTCTACGCCCAGCTCCACTGCTTCCGGATTAATGCTGGCCTGATTAGAAGCAACTAATTTTGTACCGAATGCTTTAAATAAACGGGCAACCTCGATCCCTATTTTCCCTGTACCGATGATACCGACAGTTTTTCCTTTAATTTCATTTCCCTGGTAAGCTCCCGGATAATCAGCGGCACGGACATCACTATTTCCCTGTGTAATGCCGCGATATAAATCCATTACCAGACCGATGGTTAATTCTGTTACTGCCTGGTTTGCATATCCGGCTGCATTACATACCAGAATATCCTGTTTTTTTGCATCTGCTATTCCTACGTGATCAACACCTGTAAAGGCAACATTAATTAATTTTAAATTATCATTTTGATCAATTACTTCCGTCGGATACGGATTATTGGCAATCATCACAACATCTGCACCTTCACTGCGTTTTGCCAACTCCGTGCTGTCTGTTGTTTTATTGTTGTAATAAACAAATTCATGGCCTTTCTGTTTAATTGGCTCTGCCAATTTCTCAATGAGTGAATCCGGAACATTTAATGGTTCTAATAATTTAACTAACATATTATCTATCCCTTTCCGCGATGCGTCTTACTACTTTTCTGTTTTAATCCAAATGGATTCCTTTCTTATCATAGCTTTTCTACAGTACTTTATTCTGAATTATCATCTCACAGTATAAATCTTTCAAAAACATTTGTAAAAGAATCGAACACCTTCTTAAAATATGAATGTTCTTATTATAATAGGAAACATTACTTTATCTCAAGAAATGTTCACTCCTTGATTTTATCTCATAAGTACATTCCTTTTTTTACATTTATCAACCTGTATAACCGGAAAGCAGTATCCACATATATTTGTTGTATGATACACTCATTATACTAAAACGTTGAAAATTGAATAAAGGTGAAAAGACCATGTATATTGACAGAATTGATTATCACCATGAACCTGCTTACGAACAGTATATGCACAAATTTCAAAAGGACGAGGAAGAACTGACAGAAGAAGATACAGATGCGATTGAGTATTATGCCGGAAATCATATCGGCTTCTTTCTGACCTGGATTATTCAAAATCATTTTGAAGGTGAATTGTTGAAAGAGATAGCAAATGATGATCTAAAAGCTGTAAGAGATGAAACTATGTCAGGGATAGAATTTTCTATTAAAAATTGTGACGGAAAATTTACAGATGAAGACATCTCTGAAGAAATTTTTCCATTTGTAGATGCTTACTATGAAAGCTATTATCTGGTCACTTATGGATTTTGGGTAGAAGATGATTTAAAAGAATCACTATTTGGATTTATTAGCACATGGGAAATTTATCATGATTATAAGCACTATTTAGATGACGCCTATCAGGACTACAAAGACTAAAAATTGAATCTTGATTGAAGAAGAGCTATTTTTAAGCATATACTTAAGAATAGCTCTTCCATTTATAGTTTATTTACTTGATAATCTATTTATTGTGTTACTTCACGATTTCTTTTTGGCTTGCCGCGAAATCCTTCAATCTATTTACAGCCACGACTAAAGCATAAACCGATGCCGCTGTAATATCCTCATGAATTCCTGCCCCCCAGTAAATCTCTCCGTGATGGGAAATCCCGATTTGCGCACAGGCTTCAGCAGAGGAATCCTTACCTAAAGAATGCTGCTCATAAACCTCCAATGCATAATCAATATCAAAATAGGCTTTTAATGCATTGCTGATGGCATCCAGACTTCCGGCACCTTCTCCATACATTTCAATCTGTTCATTATCTTTCCGTACGGTTAAAGTAACTTCCTGCCCTGTCCCTTTATGGAAATGATAGTCTACCAATTCGAAATATGGATGATATTCAATATAATTCTCTCTAAAGACCTGATAGATTTCCGCAGATGAAAGCTCTTTGCTTGTTTCATCAGATACTTTTTTCGTTGCATAGCCCATTGCTTCATTCATTTTATATGGCAGCTTGATTCCATAATTCGTTTCAAGCATATAACCAATTCCGCCTTTTCCAGACTGGCTGTTAATCCGGATAACATCGGTTTGATAATTCCTTCCAATATCCTGAGGATCAACCGGAATATATGGTACATCCCACTTTTCTGTATTCGTTTCCTGACGATATTTCATCCCTTTGGAAATCGCATCCTGATGAGAACCGGAAAAGGCTGTAAAAACAAGATCACCTGAATATGGATGTCTTTCATGCACTTCGGTTCTAGTTAACTGCTCATACTTCTTACGAATCGCATTCATCTGACTGAAATCCAATTCAGGATCGAATCCTTGAGAATACATATTCATCGCTAAAGTAATCAAATCTACATTTCCTGTCCGTTCACCGATACCAAATAGAGTACCCTCTACTCGTTCCGCACCTGCCAGAACACCGAATTCTGCATCACTCACTCCACTTCCACGGTCATTGTGCGGGTGAATAGATAGAGTGACCCCATCTCGGTATGACAGATTTTTATGAATGTACTCGATTTGGCTGGCAAAAATATGTGGCATCGCAATTTCAACAGTTGTTGGTATATTAATGATTGCTTTATGGTCAGGTGTCGGCTTCCAAATATCCAACACACTATTACAAATATCCAACGCATATTCTACCTCTGTTCCAGGAAAGCTTTCCGGGCTATATTGGAAATAAAAATTCCCCTCTGTTTGTTCAGCCAGCTCTTTTACTAAAATCGCTCCATTAACTGCAATTTGTTTAATTTCTTCCTGCGATTTTCTAAATACCTGTCTACGCTGTGCTTCTGAAGTTGAATTATATAAATGCACAATAGCTCTCGGTGCTCCCTTAATTGCTTCAAAGGTCCGGCGGATAATATGCTCCCTCGCCTGCGTAATTACCATAATTGTTACATCATCGGGTATCATATTATTATCAATCAGAGTCCGCAGCAGCTTAAATTCTGTATCTGAAGCAGCTGGAAAAGCAACCTCGATTTCTTTAAATCCGATATCTACTAATAGCTGAAACATCTCAAGCTTTTCTTCTAAATTCATTGGAATCGGCAATGCCTGATTTCCATCCCTCAGGTCCACGCTGCACCATGTCGGAGCTTTCTCTATCGTTTCTTTCTTCACCCAGTCATAAGACAATGTTGGCGGCATAAAATATTGCTTTCCGTATTTTTGATGATTAAACATGATACATTCCTCCTCAGATTAAGTTAAAAATAAAAAAGCCTCTCCTCTCCAGCAATTTACTTTGCTTGGAGACGAAAGACTTATTCTTACGCGGTACCACCCCGGTTTCATGATAAACCAATATTATCATGCACTTATCCAGATACAGACAATTATGCCTTATATCCTTCCCGTGTAACGGCGGGGTTCCGTCCTTAATTACTGTAACAAATTCATTTCACTAAGGCTGCTCTAAGGTGAGTTCCCTGCTTTCCTGCTGTTGCTTCTCATCAGCCAGCAACTTTCTGAAAACACTTCAGCAAGTACTATTCCTTATCTTCGCATTGCAACTTTTTATATTTTCACTATCTTATCAGATTTATCAGAGAATTGGAAGAGGAAATTTAAAATTATTTTTTTACTGCTTGTAATTTAAAGTGGAAATGCATGATTCGTACTTTTTGTATTGATTTATCACATCATGATATTTCCAAACTTTATCTATTTCAAGTATTGTTTAACGTCTTCTATAGTTTCAAATTCATCTATATGATCTATTATGGTTTCCAGCGTGCTTATTTCCTGTTCGTGCACCTTTTTCTTTACATCTTCTGCAGGTGGAGCTACAAACTTTGTGATTAATCGAATGGTGGTATTGGCTATACCTTCTGCTTTCCCTTCCTCTTTCCCTTCATTTCGAAAAATCTCTGCTAAAGTCATTGCCAATTCGCTCCCTTCTTGATAAGTGTTTTCTATATGGTTGATTAAATCATAATATTGTTTTTTGGTAAGATGACGATGGGCACGGAAGATATAATAAAACAATGTTTCAAGGTACTCTGTTGCCATTTTCTGATCCTGTAATTGCCGCAAATAATCAATGGATCGATAAATCGTATTCAATATGACTGTATATCACTATTACCGATATCCCGAAACACCATCAGTATGATTCGCAGGAACACATTTAATTGCTTATCTTCATCGTCGTAAGCAGATACCTCGTATATAAAGAATTCATGATCAGGAACGAGTTTCTGCAGTTCCTGAGGAAAATCCCGGTACCCTTCCAAAAGATTACTGAACGAAGCTCCGACATACCAATCCGTATTGCCATGATACAAAACAATCGGCATGATGATCGGCAGCCTCTTTTCTTCTTTATTATCCCGCTTGGTTTCCCATATCTCCGCCATATACCGCAGTAACTGCAGAGCAGTATAGTAATCATGATAGCTTTTATGCTCGAACAGAAAATATACATAAGCGTTTTTTTGATGAATTTTCGTCTGGAATATCAAATCGGAGAAATATTCTTGGAGGTCGTGACTGACAAAGCTATCTTTTTGGGGGCTGAATGGATGTTACATCAATGGTATTATGTACAGAAGGCGGTAAGAAGTGGGTAATAAAATCTTTAGCAACGTCCACATTTGAAAATGTTTCTTTAAAAATTTTGTCATGCGGGTTTTGAATCTGCAAAATTACCGAGTCCTTTCATCATTGGAGTTTGATGACTTATTCAAATGTATGATCTATCTCTAGATTAACATAGGATTCTGATAAAAACAAACGTATGTTCTATAATTATTTTTATCTTCCTTTTTTCCCCGCTCTTTTAGCAATCCTGGATGTTTTCATTAATTATATCCTGATGAAAGAGGAAAAGGCTATGGAAAGAAAATACTAGAATTAACTCTAAAAGAGGCGAAAGAAAACAATTTAAATCGTGTTCTCATTAACTGTGATGATTCAAATCTTGCTTCTGCCAGAGTAATTGAGGAAAATAATGGTACGCTAGAAAATAAAATAGTGGATAATAGTGATGGAGAACTTGTCCGAAGATATTGGATTAATCTTTAATTATACTTGCTGTCAAAATAAAAAGGTTAGTCATACTTTAACAACAGGATATGACTAACCTTTTTCTACAACTGTCTACTTCGCTTAATTTTTACCTTTTCTAATTTGTTTCTCAATATTACGCAGAGCTTTTTTAGACCCCCGCTCCAAATCATGCTGCATTTTCCGGGAACTATATTCCTCGAATAAAGCATCCAAGTTATAGCCTTCCGGGTATAAATTTTCCCCTTTAATATCTAGTGCAACCCGCTTTACATTCGTAGTGATCAGCTTATTTTTATAAAAAACAGCTACATTATTTTGTGAATCTATCCCTTTATAGATAATCCCAAAATCATCATATTCCAATAACTTCACGCGGTCCCCTTTTTCATATCCGGTAAATACTTCTGATTTCTGCTTAACAGGTTTAGGTTTCCTGATTTTATTTTTATCAATACGTTGTAAATCATATTCTTTATTATTCATATAATCCTTCGCTCTTTGAAGGACCTGCTCTCTCATATTCATTTTTTGAGAAATCCATAAAGCATTACTTTCGCCTGATTTCCCTAAAATCAATTTATATAGCGGCTCCAATGTTTCGCTATTAAACTGCATTGCAGCATTCATAAAGTCCGGATGTCTTTCTGAGAAGCGTTTTATTTCCCCATAATGCGTTGTAGCTACGGTAATACAGCCCATATGATAAAATTCTTCTAAAATAGAAATAGCAAGCGCCGCTCCCTCATTAGGCTCTGTCCCGCTCCCGATTTCATCAAAGAGCACTAAAGAGCGATTATTAGCCCGCTGCATAATACCTGCTATATTCTGCATGTGGGAAGAAAAGGTACTTAATGCATTTTCAATACTTTGATTATCGCCAATATCCACAAAAATACTTTCAAATAAGCTGATTTCTGTTTCTTTATTGGCTGTGATATGAAAACCTGACATCACAGATAATGTTAAGAGCCCAATCGTTTTTAACACAACGGTTTTGCCTCCAGCATTAGGCCCGGTGATAATTAAGCTCCGGAAATCTTCTCCTATTTCAAAATTCAAAGGCACTGCGTCACCTGTCAATAGCGGATGTTTACAATCGACCAGTTTAATAAAGCCATAATCATTTAATTTCGGCTCTATCCCATCTATCTGTTTACTAAATTTGGCTTTGGCAAATACCATGTCATATTGACCAATCAATTCCATATTTATTTTAAGCTCATAAATATTTTCTAAAATCATTCCTGATAAGGTTGCTAAAATCTGATATTCTTCCATCTGCTCTTCTGCCTTTTGTACAGCCAATTCATTGTTTAATTTGCTGACAGCAGCAGGTTCAATAAAAACCGTTGATCCTTTGGAGGAAGTATCTACAATCGCCCCATCGACATGATGCTTATAAGCAGCTTTAATTGGAATCGTGTAACGATCATCTTTTTTACTGATAAAAGCCTCTTGAATATATTTTTTATTCGCACTGCTTTTCAAAAATCGATTTAACCGTTCTTCCATCTTCGACTCAACAGCTTGTATATTATTTCGAATTCGTTTTAATTCTTTACTTGCTGCTGAATCAATTCGATTTCCTTTTATTGAAAAATCGATTTCCTCTTCAATGCTTTGAAAGATGGTCATTGAATTTGCATAGGAAGCTATAACAGGTGCTATAAATTCTTTATCAAGCATATATTTTTTGATTTTCCGGCAGCCCCGAAGAAAATCAGATACATTTACTAAATCATCTGGCTGTAAAATGATGCCCTTTTCAAGGTTTTTCAGGATATGTTCAATGCTTGAAACACCCAGGAAGGGAACACGGCTATTTGTATTCAGTACTGCAACCGCTTCTGTCGTTTCATTCAACCGTTCTTTCACAATATTGATATTTGAACTGGGTTTTAATTTATCCATTAACTGCTTTCCCAGCCCACTGATACAATAAGATCTGATAATTTGTTTTAATTCGTTATATTGTAATTTTTCATAGGTTATCTCATTCATTTTTTTGCTCTCCTCGTATTATAGTCGTTGAAGTAATCAAATTGCTCTTCCGATTAAAAGAGACTGTATGAATGAAGATACCTGCTCATTAGATTTCAATGTGCATCTTCTTATCCATTTCAAATAGAAATCTTCTCAAATAAAAAAAGCCGCAGGGATACCGCAGCTTTTTGACCATAATAATCCACCCCTGTCGTGTACATCTATTTAAAATAACAGACAAAACAACTGGACAATACTATTATGGATAGGTGCTTATAAGTTCAGCAGGTATCTTCATAGGGAGAAATAAATACACAGCAAATAAAAGGCCAATTAGACCTAATTATTCCCATATTTATTTCGTTTTAAATTATCCTATATAGAACCTACTACAATACTCACACAGCACACTCCTTATTTATTTGAATATCATTGAAATCTAATCTATGTAAAACAGTATACAACAGGATAACCTGACATGTAAATAGGCTTCATCTTCAAACCTAAAAGCGTTCCCTTACAATTTTATATTTGATAAGGAAACGCCCTGATAACAATTTTAAAAAGCAATGCTTTCTTGAAGATATCTATTTAATGGAAATGACGATAACATCTCCATTATTTGAATCTACTTCAATAATTGTACCCTCTATTTCATTATCAATGGCATGAATAACTACATTCATATCAATTTCGCTGCTATAGTGTACAGAAGCTGGAATTTTATCCATTAAGTTACTTCCTAACTTAAGCATTGTTTTCACCATTTTAATAGGAATCTTCACATGGACATCCTCTCTAGTGGCTGATTCAATATCAATTCGGAGGCTTTTTTTCAAATAATCTGCTGTGTTGTTTGACTTCGGCTCTGTTTTTAGTGCTTCAATTAATTGGCTCGCTTCATCCACATCTAAATTCCCTTGCTTAACAGACTCAATAATTTTGCGAATATCTTCTCTCATTCTTCATCCCCTCTTTTCTTTTGTAATAATTCAATTGCTTCATCTGTATTGATTTCTCCATTTTCAAACATCGTAATAATCCGGGATTTGTTTTGTGGTTCTGTTTTTTCTCTTTTCCTATGTCCAAGCTTTGCAATAATATCATTCAATTTACCGCGGACAGTCGGGTAGGAAACTCCCAGCTCTTTTTCAACTTCTTTGATGTTTCCTCTGCTCAAAAGAAATACTTCAATAAAATGCAGCTGTTCTTCATTCAATGTGGAAAATTTCGAGAATTCGAAGTGGTTTTCTATGGTGGTATGGCAATTCGAGCATTCCAGCCGGGTCGCATGTAATGTGTGGTTACAGGTTGGGCAAGTTTGAATCATTGGATAGGGCATATGCTATTCTCCTCTCTATAGCTAAAAGAATATCACATCAAATTAATATAATCAATCAAATAGTTAAAAATATTAATAATTAGGTTGAAATAATTAATATATTCTTCGTCTTTAATTAATTTTCCATTAAAAACAAAAGAGACTACGCTTCATCATAGTCTCTTTCTGATCTATATGCTTATTTCTAAGCTTCTTCTGTTTTCACAATACGTCTCTCAGCTCTATATAGTGAGCCATAACAAAGAATACATAAAACAGCTACAACAATTACTAAGGAAATACTTACTGTCCATGAGAAATTTTCTGCTGCAATCGGCATTACAAAATTTGCACTTAATTCTCCAAGAATATAGCCTGCCAGACCAACAAATCCTACTGCAGCTCCTGAAGATCGTGAGGATACAAAATTCAGCGTCATAATATTAATAATAAGCTGCGGACCGTAAATTGTAGTTCCTAATACTGCCACAATAATTAATATGCCTACAAAGCTATCAACAATAATATAGAAGAAAACAGCAGAACCACAGATCAGCATGGATATACTTCCAACCATGGATTGCTTATTTGGCCATTTAATTGCCAGCCATGCAAAGAATAATGATCCAGGAATTGCCAGCCATTCCAATACAGATATTGCTGCTTGTACCTGGAAGACAGTAAACATCTTGTCTCCTCCTAAATAGGCAGGCATCCAGTTTAAAATTCCAAATCGTAAAAAGTAAAGAAGTGCGTTAACAAGCGCAATCATAAGAAGTACCCTGCTTGTTAATACTTCTTGTCTTAAAATCTTCCAATATGTATCTCCCTCTACATGTTTTGCTTTAGGCTGACCAGCCTCTCCAAACATTTCTTTCAAGCTCGGTAAGCCTTCTGACTCTGGGCGATCTCCCCCATACTTGTAAAAGAAAAAACAACATACTAGCACTACTAAGCCGGGAACCCAGAAAGCAACTGCCAAATTCGAAGGTCCTGCTAATGCTAATAATCCGGCAATAACGATTGGCAATAGTGCAGCTCCCAGATTTTGTGCCGTATTCCAAACAGCTACGCGAGATCCTCTTAAATGGTTATTGTACCAGGCACCTATCATAGATAAAGTCGCTGGAGCTGTTGCTCCTTGAGCTAACCCTAAAATCAGCATCAAGATAAACATCAAGACAATACTTTCAACAAATCCCATCATAATAGCTGCAACTGCACTAATGGCAAGTGATATAGCAAAAACCCGGTTGAGCTTAAATTGATCAACCACCATCCCCATAACAAATTTCCCTGATCCATAGGTAATCGTAAATGCAGTCAAAATAAACCCAACTTCTGTTAAAGACCAATCATTCGCAATTCTTAACTCTTCACTCAACAGCTTAAAATTATTTCGAACTAAATAACAAGAAATGTAGCCAAAATATGTAACTAGAAAAACAATTTTTCTTCGGGCAAGATATTCTGCAAATCCAGGTGTCTTTTCTCCCAGTCCGTGCTTAGCCGACATAAAAAAACCTCCTCTTAACTCTTTCAAATAGATTTCCAGCAAAGAAAGGGGTTTCATTTAAATATTATTCCTTTCTTTCTTATGAAAGCTTATCGTAAAGCTGTATATAGAAACTATCAGCAAAACTCTGATTTTTTATCAGAAAAAGGAGACTACTTTGTCAGAAAATATCCTACAAACTGGAGAAAGACAGTAAAAGTATCCATTGCCCCTGCCCTGTTGACAAAAATCAACTATGCTATATTATGGTTACTGTCTAAACACCTTATAATTAAAAGCTGGGAGATATTTATGAAAATATCACGTATATTATTGTTTCTAATTATTTCTATTTTGTTTATTAGCTCTGGCTGTCAGCCGAAGCAAGCTGCTTATGATATTGATTTTTCTAAGTCAGAAATAGATTATGAAGGTGCACAGGATAATGGTCCTCCTCCCATTCGAATAGCAATTTCCAGCGTGCTCTCTCCTACAGAGACAGTGAAGAACTATCGTGAAATCGCCTCCTTTATTGGAGAGCAGCTCGATAGACCTGCTATTGTGATTCAACGCAGGAGCTATAATGAAATTAATAATTTAATGGTAAATGGCGGTGCAGATATTGCTTTATTTCCGACGGGTGCCTATATTAACTATGGCTTACATGATAATTTAGAAGGCGTAGCCATGCAGGAAAGACTTGGTAGTTCTTATTACTACGGATATATTGTTGCCAAGGAGGATAGCAGTATAGAAAGCCTGGAAGATTTAAAAGGAAAGGATATTGCCTTTTTTGATCCAACGAGTTATTCAGGTTATACCTTTGTTAAAGAAAAATTAGCATCATGGGATGAAACGCCTGACAGCTTTTTTAAAAGTCATCTTTTTACATACAGTCATGAAGGTTCGATTAATGCTGTAAAAAATAATGTAGTGGATGCGGCAGCTGTTCACTCTCTTTCCTATGAAAACATGGAGCTTACCGATTCAGATTTAACAAAAGATTTAAAAATTATTTCCCAATCAGAAGCGATGGGTACTGGTCCTGTTCTGGTCCGAAGTGATTTACCGGATAAAGAGAAAGAAATTATTACGGATAGCTTTCTGAATATGACAGATGATTCATCCATGAAGCAAGCATTAGAAGGATTATATATTGATCGTTTCATTCCATTTGATCCAAATCTCTATCCAACATCTGGTGACTCACATGATTAAATTAAATATACGTCAAAAAATATTTATAACCATTCTCGCTTCCTTATTTTCGCTCGCTATTCTATTAGGATGGATTATTTGGGATTCTTTGACAAATATGATGAGAGAGGATTTAATCAACCGCGGAAACAATATTGCTATACATATTTCAGAAACCAGTTCGGATTATATTTTATTCGATGATAACTACGCCGTTCATCAATTAATTACGGAAACCTATGAGCTAAATGAAGATGTCCGTTATATTATGGTTTTGGATAGTAATAGTGCTGTGTATGAACACACTTTTTCTGATTTTCTTCCAAAAGGTATTATAAATGCTCATTCGGATTATAACGAAAATACCTCCAATGCAAAAACTATCTCCTCTGATGAAGGTGCAATTCAAGATATTATCGTTCCTATTGAAGATGGTGAGGTAGGTTATGCCCGGGTCGGAATGTCTGAAAAGCAGGCTAATCAGTATATTTTTTCTAAAATGACTGAACTATTAATCGTTACATTAATCGTTGCGCTGTTCGCAACAGGAGTTGCTTATTTTATTTCAAGAAGAATTACCAGCCCTATTCAGCGTTTGGTAGATGTTGCTTCCGGAATTTCTGCCGGTGACTTATCGCTGCGGGTTAAAAGTATTAAAAACGATGAAGTAGGAGAGCTTGCAAGCACATTTAATGCGATGGCTGATAACTTAATTAATTCAAATAATCAAATAGACACGCTGTTAAAACAACTGCAGGAAAAAGAGAAGCTTCGCAGCAAATTAATTTTACAATTATTATCTGTACAGGAGGATGAACGGAGAAGGATTTCCCGGGAGCTTCATGATGAAACAAGCCAGGCACTTACTTCTCTAATGGTTACGATGCGTGTCCTAGCTAATGAAGCAAAGGATGAGGAGCAGCAGCAACTGCTTTTCACAAGCAGAGATATTGCAGCAGACATCTTACGGCAAATCCGTGACCTGGCTGTCGATTTACGTCCTCCAATACTGGATAATATGGGAGTAGTATCAGCTATAAAAAAATACATTAAAGATTTTAAAGAAAAATACGATGTCGATGTATCATTCTATACATCGGTTACGGAAATTACTGACTTAGATGAAAATGTTGCTTTAGCAATTTACAGAATTGTTCAGGAGAGCCTTAATAACGTAATAAAACATACCGAAGCTACTAGAATTAAGGTTGGTTTAATTCTGGAGGATAACAATATCAAATTGACGGTGAGTGATAATGGACAAGGTATTAAAGAAGCTGATTTCATGAAAGCTCAAGCACAAAACCGGATTGGCATTCATGGTATGAAAGAACGGGTAGAAGTTCAAAACGGATCTTTTACTATACTGACAAATCAGCTTGGCGGGACCAAAATCATCGTTTCATTGCCGTTAATACAGAAAGGCAGGTTATCATGATGGCGCATGGAGAGCAAAACAAAATTAATATTGTACTGGTTGATGATCATGCCATACTCATCTCCGGACTAAAGCTGTTACTTCAAAAACGGGAACCTTTTCAAGTAGCCGGGGTTGCAGAAAATGGAGAAAAAGCGATTGAGCTATATGAAAAGCTGAAACCTCATTTGATGATTTTAGATATTTCATTACCGGATATGAATGGATTAGAAGTATTAAAGCATATTAAACAAATAGATGAAAATGCAAAAATTATTGTACTGACAATGTATGAAGATGAGGAATACATTTCGCTTATTATGGAGGCCGGCGCTTCAGGCTATATCCCAAAAGCAGCTGTAGATGAAGAACTGTATACAGCGATTGATACTGTTATGGAAGGTTATATCTACCTGCGGCCAAAAGAAGTAACTTCTATCATGAAATTCAAACAAACAGAGGGCAGCGCATTTAAATTATATGCATCGCTGAGCCCCCGCGAAAAAGAGATATTGCAATTAATTGTAAAAGGACATTCGTTAACGGAAATCGCTGAAGAGTTAATTATCAGTATTAAAACCGTAGATACGCATAAAACAAGAATTTTTCATAAACTGAATATTAACAAGAAAAGTGAGCTAGTGGAATTTGCATTAAAAAATAATTTATTTAATCTTTCATCCTAATAAAATACAAACATAATTATTTAGCGTTCTTACATTCCATTTTATAGAGCTGTTATTCTTGAGACAAATTATTTTAACCTGTCTCGGAATAACGGCTTATTTTTCATATTTCATGCTAACGCATCAAATGCTGTTTCCAGCACCCTTTCAATAAATGCTGTTTTCCCAAGTGTATATGCCTCTCTGCTTGCTGCTGTTTTGGCTAACCTTCTTTTGAGTTTTGCATACTCATCAGCTGTTCCAGGATGCTCTCTGAGATAATTACGAAAAGCTAAATGCCTGGTTAATTCTTTACTGTCTTTTGAACAAACATACAGATGATGCTCCATCCAGCTTCTTTTATCTTTTTTCCAGGGCACCTCGTTATCTCTCCTGCCAAAGGCCTCCCTTTCTTCAATTCCTTTATCTCCTTCATGAAAATAGCCCAGCTCTTTTAGGCGTGCTGTGACCTCTAGAAAAACATGATAACTTTCAATAATAATATCAATATCTAGAATAGGCTTTGCAGCCAGTCCATTTACAGATGTACTGCCTACATGTTCAATCCCTAATACAATATCACCTATTTGTTGATTTAATACACTTTTCAACTCCAGGAAAGTTTCTCCCCACCCTGTACAATGAGCAGCAATTTCTATCTTTCTTTCCAATAAGCTCCCCTACTATTTCCAATACTTTCGTTAATTCACTATATCATTTTCTGTACAAATATTAGTAATTTTTCTGCCTATAGTTAAAACCAGAACTTTATAACTGGTAATTCGACAGTTATATATAATACAGAAATCAAATGTTTTACAAATACCTTATAGGGGTATAGTATTTATAAGTGAAAGGAGTAGATTAAAATGCATGAACAACATAATCATCACATGACGCATCAATCTAATCACGAGCACCATCATGGGAATCACGGTTCTCATTCTCATCAGCATCACCATGAACATATGATTGCTGATTTTAAAAAGAGGTTCTATATTTCACTTATATTAGCCCTGCCGATTATTCTGCTTTCAGCTATGATCCAGTCTTTCTTTAATTACTCACTATCTTTTGCTGGAGATCACTGGGTAGAATTAATACTGGCGTCTATTATTTTCTTTTATGGCGGCTGGCCTTTCTTAACTGGTGCCATCGATGAATTAAAACAGAAATCTCCAGGGATGATGACTTTAATTGGCTTTGCGATTTCCGTAGCCTATGTTTATAGTGCAGCAACTGTATTCGGCCTCAAGGGGCATGATTTATTCTGGGAATTAGCAACGCTGATTGCCATTATGCTGCTTGGCCACTGGGTGGAAATGCGCTCTGTCAGCAAAGCATCTGATTCTATGGAAGCTTTAGTAGAACTGATGCCACAGGAGGCAACAAAAATAGATAAAGAGGGTAACACTAAGGTTATTTCAGTTTCAGAGCTTAAGAAAGGCGATTATGTTCTTATTAAACCAGGTGAAAAAATACCTGCAGATGGTATCATTATTGATGGAAAATCCTCTGTCGATGAATCGATGCTGACTGGAGAATCAGTTCCTGTTGAAAAACAAATAAAAGATGAAGCTATCGGCGGTTCGATTAACACATCCGGGTCATTAACAATTGAAGTTTCGAAAACAAGTGAAGAAGGTTATCTTTCCCAGGTTGTTCAACTTGTTAAAGAAGCTCAGGAAAGTAAATCAAAAACGCAAAAACTATCCGACCGTGCGGCAAAACTGCTATTTTATGTTGCTGTAGCTGCCGGAATCCTTACATTCATTATTTGGATTTCTCTTGGTTATGGCATGGAAGAAGCAATGACACGAATGGTTACAGTATTAGTTATTTCCTGCCCGCATGCACTCGGGTTAGCAATTCCGTTAGTAGTTGCCCGTTCCACTTATTTATCAGCACAAAACGGACTATTTATCCGAAACCGCGCCAGCTTTGAGGATGCAAGAAAAATTAATACTGTTGTTTTTGATAAAACAGGAACATTAACTAAAGGGAAATTTGCTGTGACGGACATTATTCCAAGCGGTAACACCACAGAAAAAGAGCTCTTACAAAAAGCAGCTTCGATGGAATCTCAGTCTGAGCATCCTATCGCTGCAGGTATTGTTGCTTCTGCCAAACAACAGAATATAAATTTAATAACACCTGAAGAGTTTGATTCGATCACGGGTGCCGGTGTAAAAGCTAAACTGGAAAATGCCCGGCTTTTAGCAGCAAGTCCCGGGTATATGAATAAAAACGATATTCCTTATGACCAGGAGACCTTTAACAAGTTATCCAATGCAGGAAAAACGGTCATTTTTATTCTGGAAGAAG
This sequence comes from Oceanobacillus sp. FSL W8-0428, assembly GCF_038004405.1. Taxonomy (NCBI): domain Bacteria; kingdom Bacillati; phylum Bacillota; class Bacilli; order Caryophanales; family Bacillaceae; genus Oceanobacillus; species Oceanobacillus sp. FSL W8-0428. Next base: position 3,023,467 of record NZ_JBBORB010000001.1, on the reverse strand, counting down.
AACAATTTATCGGAATGATTGCACTTGCTGATCAAATCAAGGATTCTTCTAAAGAAGCCGTACGCCGTTTACATGAGCTTGGTATCGAAGCACTAATGCTGACTGGTGATAATGAAACTGTAGCTAATAATGTTGCCAAAGAAATCGGTATTGACAATGTCATTGCAGAGGTGCTCCCAGATCAAAAAGCAGATCAGATTAAACAGCTGCAAGCAAATAAGAAAAGAACTGTCATGACTGGTGATGGAATCAATGACTCTCCAGCTCTAGCTACTGCAGACTTAGGAGTTGCAGTCGGTGCTGGAACAGATGTAGCCATGGAGACAGCAGACATCGTATTGGTCAATAGTAATCCGGCAGACGTCGTTTCTATTATTGAACTTTCCCGCTTAACCTATCGTAAAATGATTCAAAATCTCTGGTGGGCAGCCGGCTATAATATTATTGCTATTCCACTGGCCGCAGGAATTTTAGCCCCTTGGGGTATTCTACTGAACCCTGCAGTCGGTGCAGTATTGATGTCACTCAGTACGATTATCGTGGCTTTCAATGCCAGATTGTTGAAAAGTAAGCAATCCTAAATATAATTTCCATCTTTATCCCGCGTGAATAATGATTATAGTAAAAACTTCGTTAAATCGCTTATAGATTTCCAAATATCGGGGAAATTAATCCGGACACAAACAACGGAGGGATAAAATGAAGCGAAATAAATTTTGGATCATTATTTTTGGAACCTGTCTGCTATTATTATTAGCAGCATGTGGAAACAGTCCTGAAAATAAAAATAGCGGAGAAAATTCAGGTATAAAAACACAGGAAAAAACAGATGCTTCTGCACATGAAGGGCATCATAAGTCCGGTTCCGGAGAAGTTCCTGAAAACTTGAAGAAAGCTGAAAATCCAACCTATAAAGTCGGCAGTCATGCCATCATCGAAGCTGATCATATGGAAGGCATGAAAGGGGCTAAAGCAACGATTACAGGTGCTTATGATACAATCGCCTATACGGTAACATATAAACCAACTACCGGCGGAGAAGAAGTAAAAAATCACAAATGGGTTATTCAGGAAGAAATTAAAAATGCTGACGAAGCTCCTTTAGAGCCAGGAACGGAGGTTGTATTGGAGGCTAATCATATGGATGGAATGAAAGGGGCAACAGCAACGATTGATTCAGCAGAAAAGACAACAGTCTACATGGTTGACTTCGTCCCAACAACTGGTGGAGAAGAGATAAAGAATCATAAATGGGTAACAGAAAGTGAATTATCTCCTGTTGATTAATCATTCTGGTCATAAGAAAACGCAAATCAGATGAAATGTCTGATTTGCGCTTTTATATAGTTATAGCTATTTTGCATCAGGATTTATTTTATACTCCAACCCTTTCTGATACTCCGCTTTTTTAATTTCATCTGGAACCATACTTCCACCGGTAGCCCAGATTAAATGCGTATCTTCTTCTGTTACTTTTGGGTAATTTTGAACGACATAAGAAGGCCCCATTAATCCCGTAACTGCAGATGGCTCAAGATGAACCCCTTCTGCATCGGCCATCTCAGCAATAAGCCGGAACATTTGCTCATCACTCACCGTATAGATTCCTTTTATCAGCGGCTCCATCACTTTTCCAACAAAACCGGATGGTCTTCCGACAGCTAGTCCATCAGCGGCAGTCCGGTTATCTAAACCAAAATCATTCACTGAAATCTCATTATGCATTCTCGTCATCATTCCAATAAGCATACAAGGAGAATGTGTCGGTTCTGCAAAATAACATTTTACAGCATCACCAAAGATAGCTTTCAAACCAAATGCGACACCACCAGGACCACCGCCAACACCACATGGTAAGTAAACATGCAGCGGTTTCTCCAGACTTACTTGAATCTCTTGTTCTTCCAGCTGCTTTTTCAAACGAATAGCCGCCACTGTATATCCCAGGAATAAGTCTTCTGAATTTTCATCATCAATAAAATAGCTTTGGGGATCATTTTCTGCTTCTTTTCTTCCTTCCTCCACAGCCTTGCTATAATCTGATGGATGTTCAACTACCTGAACTCCCCGCTCTCTTAATAAATCCTTTTTCCATTTCTTTGCGTCCGCAGACATATGGACCACCACACGAAATCCAAGCTTAGCACTAATCACTCCAATACTCAGTCCCAAATTCCCTGTTGAACCTACAAGAATCGTATATTGCGAGAAAAATTCCCTGTACTTATCTTCTGCAATTTTACTGTAGTCATCCTTTTCCGATAATAGGTTATGCTCCAACAGTAATGTTTCTGCATATTTAAGTACTTCATAAATACCGCCTCTTGCTTTGATTGAACCGGAAATAGGTAAATGACTGTCCAGCTTGATGTATAAAGCACCGGGAATTCTTTGTCCTGTAATCGTTTCCATTCTTTCTTTAACCTGATTTCCTTTTTTCAGTGGAGATTCAATAATTCCTCTTGTTTTTTCCGTCTCCGGATAAGCTTTGACGATAAATGGAGCAAAGCGTTTTAAGCGTTCCTCTGCATCTTGTATATCTTTTAATTGAAGCGGCTGTCCCTGGAAAGCTGTTTTGTTATCCTTCACATAAGGGTTACTCCAATAAAACGGTGTATAATTTATGACAGGACCCAGGTCCGGAAACTCACTAATCCATTTCTCCATCGTTTTCCCTTTTACGATTGTCATTATTCTGTCACCTCTTCTTAAATTAGCACTGTTAAGTAAGATTATAACACTTTCATATGGAACAAATAACTTTCACGACGGAGATTCTATTAAACTTCTTTCTTACTCAGCCATTTTTCCCTGGGTAATTTCATATTAATAGAGTCAATCCACCTTCCTTCAAATTCCACTTCTTTTTCATCGATATTGTCCTTTACAAAGCCGACTTTTTCATAAACATGCCGGGCTCTTGGATTGAAATCCAAAACACTTAAAGTCAATTGATTAAGTGTTGTGTTTTTAAATACATAATCAATAATAAGCTGCGTTGCTTCCGTTCCTAAACCGCGATTCCTTCCCTTTGGACCCATAAGAATCCGGAAATTCATACTATGATTTGTTTCATCGTATAAATTGATTACTGCTTCACCTACTAAGATGCCCTGAGATTGATCAACAATGGCAAGATCCAAGCGGTCAGTTTGTGTATGTCTTGTACGGTACCAATCAAGAATGATTTCCGCTTCCTCCTCAAAATCAAAATCCATATCACTTCCGGTCAGCTTTAACACTTCGTAATCTGTTAAGCATTCTTTTATATAAGGAAAATCTTCTTCTTTAAAAGGTCTAAGTATAACTTTTTCACCTTCCAATACAGGTTTATGGCCTAAATCTATCATTCTGGTTCCCCTCTCCCCTTTTTAATTAAGATACACGTATATGCTTCGAATTTTCAATTAATTAAATTTCTCTTGTATTCTACCACCGCTATTTCATAAAAACAAAGCTTCCTTCAACTGAAGTTTTCAGATCGTTCTCCATGACAAAATTTTGATATTTAAAGTATTTAAATATATACACAAATAATGTACGTTATAATAAAAGTGAGATTATTCTATTTACTACTAAATTGGAGGCGATTTCATGAAAAAACTGGAAGGAAAAACTGCATTTATTACAGGAGCGGCGATGGGGCTCGGCGAAGGAATTGCACATGTTTATGCCAAGCATGGTGCTAACTTAATGATTGTTGACGTTCATCCAAAGGTAGAAAAGGTTGCTAAAGAAATTATAAAAGAATACGATGTCGAAGTTGCCGCACAAATTGTAGATGTCACTGATGTGGAATCGTGTAAAGCTGCTGCTGCAGAAACTGTAAACAAATTTGGTCAAATTGATATACTGGCAGCGATTGCTGGTGTATGTAAGTTAGGTGATTTCCTGGAAATGAGTGATGCTGATCTTGATTTTCACATTGATGTAAATATCAAGGGCGTGTGGAATACAACCAAAGCAGTCCTGCCGCATATGCTTGAAAATGGCGGCGGCAGCATTGTGGTAATGTCTTCTGTAACAGGGGATATCGTTGCTGACCCCGGTGAAGTAGCATATGCCCTATCAAAAGCAGCATTAATAGGATTTACAAAATCATTAGCAGTAGAATACGCGGCTAAAAATATTCGTGTGAATGCCATGCAATTAGGTTATGCCCGGACGCCAATGGCTGAGAGTATTGCAAAAACGTCCAATCCTGACGATCCAGAATCTGTTCTTACAGAGATGGCAGCCGCTATTCCAATGCGCCGGCTTGGGTTACCTAAAGAGGTTGGAGAGCTCGCAGCTTTTCTGGGAAGTGATGAATCCAGCTATATGACTGGCGGCCAGTATGTTATTGATGGTGGAAGCACGTTACCGGAATCTGTTTCGGCAGGCATAGAATAAGGACAGGTACAGCCTGAAATAAACAAAGCACCTTGCCAGCTCTGACAAAGTGCTTTGTTTATTTCTTAAAAGCTTTATAGATAAAGTAACCTATAATACCAATCACTGCATAGACAGCAAAAAAGACAATAAATCCCCATAAACCCATAACCGCATCTGCAAATTCCATATTCCCCCGTTGTGTATAAGCCTGCTGAATCTCAACCGCAAACACAAGGACGATCATCACGGTAAATGTGTAGAGAAATGCTAAAATAGCAATGCTCCACTTTATTTTTGACAGAATCTTAAATACAATATAGACAATAAAGAACGTTACAATACCCAGGATGCCAAAAATCCAGAAATGCAATTCTTTATCTGTCATACCAGCCCCAAATGTACCGGCAATCGCATCATGAATATCATTGATTAAATCCACTATTAACATAATTGCTTCTCTCATAGCGGGCTTCCTCCCTACCAGAAAATGTATATGTGTGCATGTTCAAAAAGTCCGATAAATAAGACCAAGAAGTTCAAGACGGAATAGAAATTCGAAGTGTCGTTTTATTAGACTTTTTGCACAACCTCTATAAGAATAGCCTACACGAAAACAAAAAATAAATCCTTCCTTATCTCTGAAAGATTATTCAGCATAAATACGGTAAGCCTTTTCTTCTTCAATCACTTACGTTTAAATTAAAAGTTATGTGTTGTATTTATAAATATCTACTTTTTAATTACTTATCATCTCTATATTTATTTGTTTTAACTTAGTTTTTGAAGATAATATTCATTTGGATAGATTATTTTATTTAAAATTGCGTTCCTTTATATGCTGATCCTCCAACTTTAGAAATAGGTTATTTGGGACGCATTTTGTTTTACTGTATTTGACTGATGAGAGCTATATATCTTTATATTTTTCACCATCAATATTTTCCTGATTTTTATTGCAGAGGTTTACTATTTAATAAAATTGGGTATTAGTAATTTTAGGGGTATCTTTATTATTTTAATAAATACCTTTCATGTGATTATATGGATACAAAACTGTAGCACAATTAAACAGTTTTTTAACAAAACGTACCTGATACTTAAGCATTAAATTACACGGCTATATCTAGAATTACTGTATTGATTCAGTTACTCAATACTATCTTTCTAATAATTTTTGCAGCCAATTAAGGTACTCCCGCCTCTTTAGACATTCATCCGTTGAGGCTATCCAGAAAACATTGGAGGAAAAACATTTCAGGAGGGAAAGAAAATGAGTACATTTAGAAAAGCACATTCAGAAAAATCCAGAGAACATATGATAGAACTACTTAATCAGCAGGTAACCGACTTAACTGACCTTTTTATTCAGACAAAGCTGGCACATTGGAACGTCCGTGGACCACACTTCATTGCCTATCATGAATTTTTCGATGACCTGGCCGGGGAAATTCCGGAATTAATTGACTCTCTTGCGGAGCAGGCTGCAAGCTTAGGCGGGTCTGCTGGAAAACCGGTACAATTTATCGCATCAGAAACAAGACTTCCTGCCTGGGAACTTCAAAATACAAAAGATATTCTTGTACTTGAAAATCTGACTGAACGGTGGGCAATTGTGGCTAATAATATCCGGGAAGCGGTTGAAATTTCGGCTGACGAGGATCCGGATACATCTGATTTATTTACTGAGGTATCCCGTAAGCTGGACAAAAGTCTCTGGTTCTTGGAATCCCATTTGACAGATGGAAGCTCAGAATAAATATGAAATACTAATAGCTCGGTCTTTGTAAAATAGCCAGGATTTTTCGTTTCTTATAATCCTTTAGTTATTTTCTAGAATCATGTTTCTTTAATGAAATTAGCGACACTTCGTATTGAAGCATCGCTGATTTCGTTTTTTTATCATCTTTATTCTTGTAACATTAACAATGTCATATTACAAATAGCTCAAGTAATTCCCTAGCTCCCTACATATTCTCAATAAACTCTTATCGCATTCCGTACCTCTTTCGCCTGGTATAAAGCTCGATCTGCGCAGCCAAACCATTCAGAAACTTCCATTTCATCTATATATACCGCCATTCCAATGCTTGTTGTCAGATTCAAATCAGGAAGTTTTTTGATATCTACTTTATTTAACTGTTCCTGTATTCTCCCGCAAATTTCTTCTGCTTCTTCCAGATCTATATCTTGAAAAATCAGACAAAATTCGTCTCCACCATAACGGTAAGGAGTATACTTTTCACTATTTTCTTTTAACACTCTTGAAAATTGGACAATACATTCATCGCCACTATAATGCCCCCATGTATCGTTAATTTTTTTGAAATTATCAATATCCACGATAGCCAGAATATACTTTTTATCCAAAGTACCTTCTATATTTTTCAAACTGCGCAGGAAAGCTGTCCGATTATTGACCCCTGTCATTTCATCTATTTCCAGCTTTTTCTCTAAACGGAATCTTTCTAATTCCAACTGGATACTGGCAAGATTTTTTTCTCTGGTAGTGAATAAAAACCATACAAATAAAAGAAAAAGCCAGGAGAATAACTAATCCAACTAAAAAATCACCTAATCTTAACGCATTGTTAAAAATAATACTTTTCTCCGTATCCCATACAATAAATATTTCTGATACAGCAAAACCAATAAGACTTGCTGTTATTGTTACTGTGGTTACCTTATAGCACGTATAGGCAGTACTCAACATAATTGCAATCGCAAAAATAAAATAGCTCGATACAAATATCGTATGGATTGTAAATAAAATGAAAGCTACAGCAACTAAAAGAAGAGATATCGTATACATTTTCACCTGATGTGAGATACTACGCTGGGAACGCATGACAACGGTTCCGATGCCAATGCATATCAGGTTCACACCGCTTGGCACTGCAATATATCTCCAAATATAGACAGGAACGGAGGTACTTAAAAGATCTGTCTGGACAATCATGATGCTAAGGAGACATTCTATTATAAAGGCAAAGGCTACCAGCCATATTGATAATTTATAATGAAATCGGAGCCAGCCTTCATCTATTTTTGCATATACCTTTACAATTTCATCAATATTGGTCGCCTTTCTTACTTCCTGGTTTAACATCATTTTATTCTGTACCATATTTTTCCTCACACTCTATTTACCTTTTTCTGCTATGAAACAGACACCTCGTACCTTCGTATATTTCATTAATATAAAATTTATCCTGCTTTTTTTCGCTTCATGAAGTAATAAAAGCCTGTTTGATGCTTTTTCCCTCAAAGAGAAAAATCAAATACAACATTGCATTTGTTCAAGTATATTTAAACATTCTTAAGAAATATATCAGCACACAAAACAAACCTTAGTACTTCTGTATTTCTTTCCTTTTTCACAAGAATAAAACCGCCTCTATGCTTGTTCCATTGACATGAAGAGACAGCTTCACAAAAAGTTTACTCATTTGTTGCTTTCAATATAGATACCCCTATTCTACCCGAAATCCCATAAACTATTAGTCAGATGGTACGCTTATCCTTAAGGCACCCTGTAAGCCTGGAAACAATTAAATAAATAATAATTCCTATACTCGCACCAGCACTATCAATCAAAACATCCCTTACCTCTCCTGATCTTCCAGGGATATACAGCTGATGCACCTCATCTGTTATGGCATATAGAATGCATATCAACAGCGCAATCCCTGCACCTTGCTTGGCATTTACACCACTTCTTCTTAATCCGTTCAAAACGAGAATACCCAACGTTAAGTAGGCAAAAAAATGCGCATTTTTTCTAACGATATGGTGCATATCTTCAATGTTAAATTGGAATTGTGAAGCAAGTTTATCCAAGGTATTTACAATCATTTCTGTAATTCCTGAACTGAGTTCATTGGAAATTGCAGCTGGCTGATGTGATAAATAAAAAATAAGTGCCATCCAAAATATAACAGCAATCCAGGAGAGTGATTTGTACATGTAACTGTCTCCTTTTGTATGTAATCTAATTTATTATTCTATCATGTACTAAGGTAAAATATTTATCATCTTATAGAAAAAAATACTGAAAATCTTCCAATATCCAAATTATAATGGACTGTTTCTCCAATTTCTTCATATATTTCCTCCATATCTATAAGCATTGATAGCATATTTCACCGGCAACTTCCTATGTATAAAAAACCATTAATCAAGAGAACCTGCCTCCTGATTAACGGTCGTTACGAGGATTATATTCACATAGATATTTTAACTCCGTCCTTAAATACAACAGAAAAATTAATACTGAGACTTTTATTCCTGACCATCCCGCATCCCGAAATCATCTTCAAGCTGTTCCTTCCAGTTCTCGGAAATACTATGATTGGAGCGAAAATGACTTACTGTTTCACTGATAACATCATAATTAAGCGAGGTCCCCACACTATCTGCATGGTAATTTGCTGCTCTGTCTTTTCCGATGCCAAAACGGCCGGCTGCAGCAACTGCATCGATATTTGCACCAAGAAAAATAAATTCCCAGTTATATTTACTCTTTTGATGTTCAATCATCTTATGGACTTTTTCATAATCGAATTCCCGGCTTGCGTTTTCCAGGCCATCCGTAATAATGACGAACATCACATTTTCCGGCCGTTCCGCTTCAACTGTATTTTTTAATGCATTGCCGATGTTGTTCACGGTCTTTCCTGCTGCATCTAAAAGCGCCGTAAACCCTTTTACATTATATTCTTTATCTGTGATTGGCCCGATATCTTGAATATTCACCCGATCATGCAGCAATTCATACTCATTATCAAATAAAACAGTCGTCACAACAGCATTACCAGGTTCCTTTTTCTGCTTCTCCAGGAGGGTGTTATATCCATAGATTGTCTCTCCTTCAAGCCCTCTCATTGAACCACTTCTGTCCAAAATAAATACAAGTTCTGTTAAATCTTTTTTCATTCTATCATCTCCTAATCACTTATTATGATGATAGAATATCATTCTCTATGAATAAAAAGGTCGCATACAAAGCGACATATTTCTGCTGTGCTTTACACTCCCAGAAGCTTTTGATCAAAAGCAAATAAAGCTTCATTGATCTCCAAAATATTATAATTTTCTTTTTCAATAAAATACTCGATGATAATATCAAATTTACTGCTTCGTGAAAGTGCAAAGCCGGCACGAAGTAACAAATCCCTTGTTTCATCAAGATTTAGCTTTAATGCCATCGCAAAGGAAATAACTGTAGACTTACTTGGCTGATAATGAACATCATTACGGATTTTTGAAAACAGCTTCCGGTCGATATTTGCTTTTTTATACGCTTCTGCATCTGACATACCTTTTTCATCAATCAAGCGCAGCAGCATCTGTGAAAAAGTTGCTTCCATACCGTTAACAACATCTGTTAAGTTTCTCTTGCTTACATATTCATCCTCTGGTTCTCCCAGAGAAGCCTCTTTAAAAAGACGTACTTCATCATACCGATTTCCCCGATCTGCAGGCTGTTCTTCTACATACTTATCATCAATATATTGCTTAATGGATGAAAACAGCTTCTCTGACAAGGTAAATGCGGCATTATCAAACACAACAAGATAAACCTGCATCTCATTCTGTAACAAAAAATCGCTAATTACGGAGACTGCCACTTTAAACGCTTTATCCTTGGGATATCCGTAAACACCCGAAGAGATGAGTGGAAAAGCAATGCTCTCTAATTGATATTCCTTTGCTAATGCAAGGGAATGCCGATAGCAATCCGACAGCAATTTCTCTTCATTACTTTTTCCGCCATGCCAGACTGGTCCGACAGTGTGAATAACATACTCGGCAGGTAACTGATAGCCCTTTGTTATTTTAGCTTGTCCTGTTTTACATCCTCCAAGAGTGCGGCATTCCTCTAATAATTCAGGTCCTGCCGCTCTATGAATTGCTCCATCTGCTCCTCCACCTCCAAGCAAAGTGGAATTAGCTGGATTCACAATTGCATCTGTCTGGACTTTTGTTATATCGTTGCGAATAATTTGAAATGGCATAAAGACACCTCCAGATGACTTGCTTTACATTTTATCATGTTTATAGAAAAGTTAGTATATGGTTGCAAATGAAGATAGAAATATCCAAAGGGTGGCAGCAACTATATTTGCATTTCTCATATGAATTTTTTTATTAAAAATAGTTTTTTAACTAAAAAGACGCTTCTATCTTCCATAAAGGAATTAGTAAGCGCCCTTCTTCAATAAGTTAATGTATAATAGAAAGCTGTTTGTCCTTTAAAAATCCTGCGCTATTTAAGCACAGAATACTTATTCAAAATCTTTACTTAAAATATCTACGCGTTCTTCAAAGGATACTTCACGATGAATCTCATGTAACATCCATACATACCCATAGCTATCGGAAAACATGGCATTAGAAATACCCATTTCCTCCATTCTTGTGACAGGCTGTATTTCTGTTGCATTAGCAGCCATCGCTTTGTCATATGTTTCTTGAATGTTTGGGACTACGACATTAAACCAAAATGATTGCGTATCCCCTTCTTTCGGAGCAAATAACTGATATTCAGGATTCTCATCAAGCATATGAAAACGTGTGCCAAAGATATTGAACACCGCTTCATTGTTTCCTGTCTTAAAATTTGTCACCTCTACTACTTCTACATCAAAAATAGATTTGTATTGCTCCAGCGCAGCTTTGCTGTCTTTTACAACAAAATCAAATTCCACTCCATTGACCATTTGGCATTCTCCTGACTTTTAATTATTTTTCATGGCTATCGATTGTTCTTCTATCTTCTGCAATGCACTTGTTTTTATTCAGAAGCTACTGGCGAAAACCAGATTGCAGTATTATATCAAGAAACATCATTCATAAAAAATAATCCTTATTAATTTTGGATATATTTATTAAAGATATCGCCAAAATCTTTTCTTGTATTCTCATTGTATGTTGTATTTAGCCAATCAAAAGCAAATTTAGCAGCTTTTTCAAATTCATTAGCAATGGTTCCTTCCTGGAAGCGATTGTCAGTGAATAAAGTTTTGGATAATTCCAGACTATCTTTTGCATAGCCTTTAACACGTGCATCACTGTCCTGGATATGTGAAATAGTAACTAATGATTTATATAAATCAGCAATAGCCTCGCCTTCTTTTTTCTCTATATCTACAGAAATAGGCTGACTGCCGATTGTAAATTTTATTTCAAGATCGAGATCAATCGTACCAGCCGTTTCAACGGAAATATTTTGAATAGGATAGCGATAGTAATCATAGCGATAAATATTCCGCTTACTACTTGTTGCCTTTTCCCCATCTAAGTGGATCAGGGCACGGTTTGTAAAGCAATACTCATCTGATTTAGATTTAATCAGAAAATGAATTTGCTCTCCTTCTTCATGCAATACGTAATCATCTGATTCCGTTTTATCGAAATCATCCGGGCGAATAATTTTTCCAATGTCACTTAATCCTAATGCATCACTAGCAATCTTTTTAAACATGCAGCAATTCCTCCTCCAATAAATCTTCTCTAAGCGGAAATTATTCATTCAGAACTGAGAGTTGATTCTGTAGTAATTTATTTTAACAATATTATTTTATCGTAATTATCTATTAATAGGAATCTATTAGGCGGGAAAATTATGATTCACCGCTATATATTATTCACCTTTGAATTTTTAACTTACAGCAAAGCTGACTATTTGAGTTGCTGGTAATACATATTGAAAATTTCACATTATTTACAACTGACTATTGAATTTTCAGGATCTGAAATGCGATTACATTTAGAAAGATTAAAATCAAAAATAAGCGTCCAGGTAAGTGAATGCCTAAAATTATAAAAATAAATTATGATAAAATTTTCAGGGTGCTATGCTACTACTTAGTCAAATCCGATTGAAATAATAATGGTGCTTTTTATCTTTTTCATCATTTATTATATAATGATAAAAAAGTATTAAATAATTTGAAAGAGAGTTGATTTTGTTATGAATACTCAAGTAACTACAAAATTTAAAATATATAAACCATCTAATGAGGTGTTTGAAGCAATAATAGACCCTTTGAAAATCGGAAATTTCTGGTTCTCTTCGAGTTCCGAGAGTTGGGAACAAGGCAAGTCCATCACTTTGAGATATGATGAATATGAAGCAGAAGGTATAATAAATGTATTAAAAGTTGAGAAAAATAAGGAAATCAAATTTTCATGGGGTGAAGAATCTAATGAAGTAACAGTTGTTACAATTACACTAAAAGAGTTAGATAATACGAGTATAATTATTGAAGTGAACGAATCTGGCCTGAATGAACATGATCCTGAAATAGTAAGCAAAATGCTGGGACAAAAAGAAGGTTGGGTATATATGTTAACTTGTTTAAAGGGTTATTTAGAAAATGGAATTTGTGATTTGAGAGCATCATTAATTCATTAGTTAGGAACATCTTAAATAACCATAATTATCTTTCTTAATTTATGTCAATAAATTGAGGACTATAAAGTTATATCAGAAAAACAAAAATGAATTTAGTAGAATTAAATCTTCGATAGATAAGAAACAAATAATTATTATATCATCACCAGCGTTGCTAAAATGGAAAGATTGATTTTATTGTTTTACGAGCAAGCTGAGAAGCACTAATGCTTTTTAATCCACGGCTTTCTGAAAATCAGCATCCAAAAACGCATTGCTTAGAGCCTGGAGTCCTTGTGTTTCATGTACTTGTGCATAATTCCAAATAGGCTTCTCCCCTCAGTACTTTTGTATGGAAAACTTGTTTATGAAACGTTACTTGTTCGCAAAGTTTTTTGCTTATGAGTTCAATCACAGATTTTCTTAATTACTTGTGAAGGATTAATATGACTGGAGCAGATGATTTTAATTTTAACGATATACTGGTAATGGTCTTTTTCATGCTTGGAATAACATAAACGACCCTCAGACTGGACTCGTTATGAAAAAGGTACTGTGATTTAATTGAAAGAATGATGGTGCAGGCTCCACCTCCCCAAATATCCTAATTCGGGGATGTTGTCGATTAAATAATTCCACATTGGTAAAGTTGCCCATAAAAAGAGCACTATTTTTATTCGAGATAGTGCTCATTGGCAGTGGAATATTATAAAAAATAGAATAGTTTATTCTTTCAATCGCAACTGTTTATGCGTCTTGAAAACGATAATCAACACGTCCATATATCACACACCAAAAAAACACCTATTGATTCGCCTTGTTTATCTCGAAATAATTTTCCATGAAGAAAAAACGGATAGTCTTCAATTTCAACCTCATTCAACACAAAATGATCCCCAATCCACTCCATCACCTTTTCTTCGTATATTTCCTGTTCTTTTAAAGACATCATATATCTTTCTCCTTTCCTGCTTTTAAACCATAAAAAAAGCATGTCAGATGAGAACCATCCAAGAGGTATTTCTCCTCCATTTACTTTTGTAATATCCCCAAGATGAAGCATGTTGGTAAAATAATGTTTAGTAATAGAAATTGGTGCTTTTTCTACTTCGCTTGCCCAAACATGTTTCATTCCATAACAAGAAGCTGCTAAAGGAAAAATTCCAATACCATCAAAAAGGCTTCCAATTTTTAATTCTTTATCATTTTTGAGTTTAATCATTATTTCGCCTCTAATTTTGAATACAAAAAAACGCTATCTGTCAGTAAATACCGTTCACATAACGTTTCAAATATGAATATAGATGTATTTAATTTAAATTTGATTTTTTATCTTTTATCCTCAGTAATCGTAAACTGTTTAATGTTACAAGTAATGTAGCTCCCATATCTGCGAATATCGCTATCCATAATGTTAACCAACCAGGTACAACTAACAATAATGCAAGAGCTTTAATTCCCAAAGAAAAAGTAATATTCTGCTTGATAATGGTCAATGCTTTTCGACTTAATTGAACAGTATAAGGCAGCTTATTTAAATCATCAGACATAAGAGCAATATCTGCTGTTTCTAATGCTGTATCAGTTCCTACACCACCCATAGCTACCCCAACTGTAGAAGCTGCCAGTGCTGGAGCGTCATTCACACCGTCACCAACCATGGCGACATTTTTATGTTCTCTTCGAAGTTCTTTAATAAAAGTCAACTTATCTTCTGGCAGTAAATCAGCTTCAACATCGACAACCCCTACTTGTTGTCCAATAGCTTTTGCAGTTCGTCGATTATCACCTGTCAACATGACTGTTTCTATTCCAAGATGATTTAGTTGATTGATAACTTCTTTGGATGTTTCCCTTATTTCATCTGCTACAGCAATAAATGCAAGAATTTCTGATTGCGTCCCTAAAACCATAACCGTTTTTCCTGCAGTTTGTAAATGGATAATTTTTTCTTTTTGATCACTTCTTATTTGATTGTGCAGTTCTTCAAAAAGACTTGGGCTTCCAACATAATATATTTTATTATTTATCTGTGCTTTGACGCCTTTTCCTGTTATAGATTGAAATTCTTCCATAGATACATCATTGAAATGTAATCTCTTTTCCTCTGCTTTTCTTATAATAGCGGAAGCAAGAGGGTGTTGTGATCCTTTTTCAATTGCTGCTGTAATCGTCATTAATTCATCTTCATTTCCACTATACGTTACAATGTCTGTCACAACGGGAATCCCTTTTGTTAAGGTTCCTGTTTTATCAAAAGCAATGACTTTAAGGCTTCCAGTCTCTTCTAAATAGACACCGCCCTTAATTAGTACACCATTTTTTGCAGCGTTTCCTATAGCAGTAACTACGGCGACTGGAGTAGAAACAACGAGAGCACAAGGGCAACCAACTACGAGAACAGCTAAACCTTGATAAACCCATGTATTCCAGTCACCAACAATCAATGGTGGAATAATAGCTATTAACATAGCTAAAATTACGATAGTGGGAGTATAATATTTGGCAAACTTATCTACAAATGCCTGAGAAGGTGCGCGTTCTGCTTGGGCTTCTTCTACAAGATGAATGATTTTGGAAAGTGTGGTATCTTCCACTCTTTTGGTTACTCTAACTTCAAGCATACCTTCTTCATTTAAAGTTCCAGCAAATACTTCGTCGTTTACCGTTTTTGTAACTGGAACACTTTCACCTGTAATGGCAGCTTGATTTAAGGTGGATGTTCCTTTCAACACTGTGCCATCCATTGCTAATTTTTGACCAGACTTTACAATCATAATGTCACCAACTTGAATATCATCCACATGGATACTCATTTCTTCATTGCCTCGACGAATTAAAGCTTCTTTTGGTGCAATATCCATTAATGACTCGATGGATTGACGGGCTTTATCCATAGAATAACGTTCCAATGCTTCACTAATAGCAAAAAGGATAACAACTGTCGCTCCTTCCATCCATTCACCAATGATGGCTGCACCGATAATCGCGATAGTCATAAGCGTATTCATATCGAATTGTAGTCTACTAAGATTTCTAAGACCTTTAATAAAGAGCGTGTAGCCGCCAATTAAAATAGATAGTGCATACCAAATAGTCGGAAGAAAGTGTTCTTCTCCTAATTGTTTTCCTAAAAACCAACTAACTAAAAGCAATATTGCTGAAATGTAGACCTTTATATTTTCTTTTTGTTTCCAAAAAGGTTCATGAACTACCTTTTGTTCTTTTTCATCTCGCACCTTTAAATTTTCAAATGATCCTGCTTTTTCTAGCTCCTCAATGGTTATCTTCCCTTTCACAAAAACTTTTGATGCTCCAAAATTTACTTCAGCATCTTCCACACCTTGTAATTTCTTTACGTTATTTTCAAAAGTTTTTGCACAACCTGCACAACTAAATCCTTGTACACGATAAGCTTTCATTTCTTCTTTGCTTAATGATTCAGACATTTGCTTTTACCTCTTTTTGGTGAACTAATGTAATTGATATTAATTGCTTAATATGTTCATCATCCAATGAGTAAAAAGCAAGTTTTCCTTCTTTACGATACTTCACAATTTTTTGTTTATGAAGCGTCCTTAAATGATGGGAGGCAGTTGCTACAGTAGAACCAATGATATTTGCTATATCACATACACACAACTCATCATCTATACATAACGCATAGGAAATTTTTGTTCGATTTTCATCTGCAAGTACTTTGAATAATTGGGAAACGTAAGATAAATCTTCTTTTAGTAATTCTTCTTGTATACGATTGACTTTTTCCTCGTCATAACAATAAACTTCACATATGTCTTTTTTAGCCAATTTTATCACTCCGTTTCATTCAAATATTTATTTGATTATAGGTTATCTTATTTCCTTTATATATTCAAGTATATATTTGAATAAGAAAGGGGATTAGCTGAACAAAAGCTCATTTTTTACAATTAATACAAAAAAATAGACGTTCAATTATTTGAACGCCTAAAATTTTAAACTTGCTTATTATGGAATTTTTATTTTGTTGTGTCTCCATATACCAGATTGATTCCCACTGAAATGACAACATGGTGTTTTAGCACTTTTTTGCGCCATTTTGACCATCTGGCACAAATTGGTAATTTTTGCGGAACGCATTGAAACGAAGGAGTTCTACGTAATTTTCCGTTGTATCGAAACTATAGCCTCCACATGATGTACTTAGTCTATTCTATACTTCGTAAAAAAACCGACTAAAACCTTATCATCAAGTATCTTGACATCAATATTTTCAAGTCGAGATGTAGATTTTGATTAAGCTATTTTTACGGTATTTCATGAAACCATACAGCATCATATATAATGTCACAGTGCTCTTTGAACCATGAACTCCATAACATAGGATTTGCTTCAACTTCTCTATTTTCATTTTCATATTTTAAATAGTCTACCAATAATTTACGAACTGATATTTTTATTGCTTCTATCTCATCTTCGTATATTTCATGAAAATCCCACCATTTTGATTTTGATGGATGTGCAGTAAATCTACACCTTAACAAATACAATCTATCCAAATGATGTTTTGCAACACTATCGTAAAACTTAATTTCATCATATATATATTTACTCATTTGCTCACGGCTTTGTGTTGGTTTTTTAAGCCGCTTCTTTAACGACTGAAATATAACATCGACCATATTATCTGCTGCTGTTAAAGCTTCTTCTGTAAAGTTAAATTCATCTAACTCCAAAAATCTAACATAATAAAACACTGCTTTATTTACATAAGGATCCAGCGCATTTATTAATTTTAGATAACTTAATGTTTTCGAGTTTAAAATAGAAGATTCCCCATCTATATATTTTTTAAAACCTCTCACCTCTTGTGCAACATTATCTCCGTATATATACTTAAGAGTATTTCCTCTAAAATCTATTGGAATACCTGTAGATAACGCAATGGCTCCTATTAAATTTACTTGGTAACTACGATAAACATACTGAGATATAAAATGGAACAAAATATCTATCTGATCGGAAACAAATTTGTCTTTCGATATACCTCTCCACCCACGACTCCAATTAGGACAAATAACCCCCACTTTCAATGCATTTTCTTCATTCGAATAATAGCACATGATGTTATTGTAATTTAAGTTTAATTTTAACCCTGAAGTGTTTGTAAAATCCCTAACTTGAAAAAACTGTTCATTATCTCTTTTTGGAAGTTCGTGAGAAACTACTTTATCAAGAGTATACTTAAACTGTTCAATTTTATTTTTTGTATTTTGGTATGTCCTATAATAATTACATACTTTATTTTTGAATTTATCATACCCCAAGATATCCCCACTCTCCCAAACAACATTTTGTAAGAAATCAAAATGAATTATCAAGTCTGCTTATTACTTTTTTGAACTATATTTCTTTGTACTCCATCTTCGTTTTTCACAACATTATTCCTGCTCTTCTTTTCCATCTGCACCGCTTCAAATTGCTCTTTTAAAATGGCTGCTGGATGATTATTTTCGGAGACATAATGTTCTCTCGCATTTAGTAGCTAACTGCACCGATATATTTTTCATTGCTTAGAATCAGATCAATCGTTCTTTACTCCACTTTTCTTGTCGATGTTTTTATACCTATAATGCTAAACCCTCGCAAATATAAATCAAAAATTAACCGAAAAATATATTATGTTTTACACTATTCATCTATTCTATCAACTCAACCTCAATTTCCAGCACTTCTTACACCAATAACAGAAAGGGTTTCACCCGTTTATTCATAAGATAAACTAGAGCGAAACCCTTCAAACCTTATTATATCAACCCTTCAACTGCTATTACTCTACCACCCTTGACATCAATGCTACCGCCTCCACGTGCCCCGTATTCGGAAACATATCCACCGGCTGAACTTCCTTCGTCTCAAAACCGCCATCCTCCAAAATCCTTAAATCCCTAGCTAACGTCGAAGGATTACAGGAAACATAAACAATTCGCTTCGGTTCCATTGCAATCATTGCATCCAGAAACTCAGGATCACAGCCTTTTCTTGGAGGATCAACGACAATCACATCCGGTTTCAGCCCTTCCTTCTTCCACTTAGGCATCACCTTTTCAGCCCGTCCTACTGTAAATTCAGCATTATCTATTCCGTTGCGCTCTGCATTTTTCTTTGCATCTTCAATGGCTTCTGGAACAACTTCAATTCCGTAGACTTTTTTAGCTTTTTGAGCAAGGAAAAGAGAAATTGTTCCTATCCCGCAATATGCATCAATTACAACATCATTTTCATCAATATTGGCATATTCCAAAGCTTTATCATAAAGCACTTTTGTCTGAACCGGATTGACCTGATAAAATGACTTCGGAGAAATCGCAAAGGTAAGGTCGCCTATTGTATCATGAATGTAGGCTGCTCCCCATAGCACTTTCGTCTTTTTCCCTAAAATAACATTCGTACGCTGATCATTAATATTCTGCACGATCGAACTGATAAAAGGGAATTTTTCTGTCAATTCTTCAATAATTTGTTCTTTTGCGGGCAGCTTTGCTGTACGAGTCACAAAGACAACCATCATTTCACCTGTGAAATGGCCTGTCCGAATCATAATATGGCGCAATTCGCCGCGATGCGTTTTTTCATCATAAGCTTTGACGCCATATTTATTCATTAAATGACGAACAAATGGAAGAACCTCATTCATTGCATGACTGTGAACATAGCAGGTATCTTGATTTTTTAAAATCCGGTGGCTTCTTTTCTGGTAGTAGCCTGTGATTAATTCACCGTTTTTTTCATCAACAGGAATTTGAATCTTGTTTCGATAATGAGAAGGGTCATCCATACCAATAATCGGAGAAATAAGAACATGCTCCAGATGTGCTACTTTTTTCATCACGTTATGGACCTGATTCTGCTTCATCTGCAATTGAAGAGAGTAGCTCATATGCTGAAGCTGACATCCTCCGCAATAGACATGGCAGGTCGGCTCTACACGTTCAGGGCTTGTTTTCTTCAATTCTAACAGCTTCCCGAAGCCATAGTTTTTATTTACTTTGACTACTTTGATCACTGCTTCTTCTCCCGGCAGGGTCTTAGGAATAAATAAAGGGTAACCGTCTACTTTTCCTACCCCGCTTCCTTCATGGGTCATATCCTCAATCGTAATAGTTAATTGTTCATTTTTTTGGACAGGAGTATTTCCTGGTGATTTCGCCATTTTTATCTTCCTCTATTTTCGTAA
This sequence comes from Oceanobacillus sp. FSL W8-0428, assembly GCF_038004405.1. Classification (NCBI taxonomy): domain Bacteria; kingdom Bacillati; phylum Bacillota; class Bacilli; order Caryophanales; family Bacillaceae; genus Oceanobacillus; species Oceanobacillus sp. FSL W8-0428. The sequence goes on along the minus strand of NZ_JBBORB010000001.1, from coordinate 3,003,479 downwards.
TCGATTTTAATACCTTATTTTATCATACCCGTTTAGAGAACAACAACTGTCCTCATTTATTAGGCTTTCTTGACGTAAGGAATGGCAGTTTTATCTTGTTCCGTGCTTTTCCAGAAAAAACTACATACGCATAATAAAAGCCTCCAAAACAATGTCATGTTCAGAGGCTTTCAAAATTATTTCAAATCTTCCTGGTGTTCAATAAATTCAGCTGGAACCATGAACTCAATATGCTCCTGTAGATTAATAAATTCTCCAGGAAGCAGGCCGCCATATTCTCCATCAATGTTCAGTTGCATTTTTTCCTCATTGGTAACCTTAACACGCTTTGCCTGTGTATAGATAATATTCTTACTTTTTAAATGCTCTCCCCGAAGTGCGAGTGTAGCAATTTGAATAAACTCTGCCAGATTTGTTTTCTTTAAAATCAGAACATCAAAATACCCGTCATTTAAACGCGCATCAGGAGCAAGCTTTTCAAAACCGCCGACGGAATTCGTATTAGAAATTAGAAAAAGCATAATATCCTCTTCCAGCACCTGATCATCATATTCAATCTTTACCCTGGCCGCTTTTAAGGAAGGGAGCATTTCAATACCTTTCATATAATATGCCAATTGGCCTATCATTGTTTTTAATTTACTGGGCACATCATATGTTAATTCTGTCAGCTTCCCGCCTCCAGCAATATTGATAAAATAATGCTCATTCACTTTTCCAATATCTAATTTCATCGAATTACCTTCCAAAATAATGTCAGCTGCTTTACCGATATCCTTAGGAATACTGAGCGCTCTGGCAAAATCGTTTGTAGTTCCGGCAGGTAAGATTGCCAGCTTTGGCCGATGCTCCTGTTCTGCCATTCCGTGAATGATTTCATTAATAGTACCGTCACCACCGGCAGCAACAATTAAATCATAGCCTCTTTCCACAGCCGTTTTTGCTGCAGCAGTTGCATCTCCCTCACAGGTCGTTGCATGTGCTGATGTCTCATACCCCGCTCTTTCCAGCTTTTCCAAGATATTTGGCAATTCTTTTTTGACAGCTTCGCGTCCCGAAGTTGGGTTATAAATGATTCGGGCCTTTTTCATGTTCTTTCCTCCCCATACGGTCCAGTCGATATTGTAATTTGGATTTTGTCAGACACGTATAAATTAAAGTGAACCTCGATTATTGAGAGGTTTTTACTTTGTTACATACATTGCATAGAACTTAGCTAAAAAATATATAATACATTGTAAAAAGCTTATAAAACGAAACCTCACATATAAAAATAAATTCCAGTGAGGTGATCGCTTTTATGATGTTAGATAAAGTTATTCATATATTTAAGTCTCCAGAAAAAATCTCTGAAACCATACTATATGCTTCCCTATTAAACAAACTCACCTAATCCATATCATAGCCCTTTTTTATATGTTTGAAAAGCAAAATGAACAAAAAATAACAGGCTTCGATAAAACGAAACTGTTTTCTACAATGGCTGCTAATGATTTTTTCATCTTTTTCCCATTGGATAGGCTGCCACATCTAATTTCTGCGACAGCCCATCTGTTAGGTATTACCTATTCTTTTTGCTTTTTTATCAAGAGAGCTTATCTTTTCTCTAGCTCGGCTGCAAGAATCTGATTTACAAGCGGCGGGTTCGCCTGGCCTTTTGTTGCTTTCATAATTTGCCCTACCAGGAAGCCTTTTGCTTTTTTCTTTCCATCCTTGAAATCAATAATAGATTGTTCATTTTGATCAAGAATTTCATTTACAATCTGTTTTAATTGCTCTGGATCAGAGATTTGAACCAGACCTTTTTCTTCAACGATTTTTTCCGGATCTCCGCCATTTTCAACCAGTTCGGCGAATACCTTCTTCGCAATTTTAGATGAGATTGTACCATCCTCAATCAGTTTAACCATTTTCGCCAGAGCATCTGGTGTAATGGCCAGCTCTTCAATTTCTTTATAATGTTTATTCATATATGCGGAAACTTCTCCCATTAACCAGTTGGATACTTGTTTCACATCAGCTCCATAGCCTACTGCTTCTTCAAAGAAATCAGACATCTGCTTGGACGCTGTTAAAACATTGGCATCATATTCAGACAAACCTAACTCACTCACATAGCGGGCTCTTCTTGCATCTGGAAGCTCAGGAATTTCATTGCGGATTCGTTCCTTCCATGCCTCATCAATATACAGCGGAACAAGATCCGGTTCTGGGAAATAACGATAGTCATCAGATCCTTCTTTGATACGCATAAGAATGGTTTCTTTTGTTTTTTCATCGTAACGGCGTGTTTCCTGCAGGATTTCTCCACCGGATAATAGTACTTTTTCCTGGCGTTTTTCTTCAAATTCTAATCCTTTTTGTACAAAGGAGAAGGAGTTTAAGTTTTTCAATTCTGCTTTTGTACCAAATTCTTCTTGTCCGATTGGACGTAGTGAAATATTGGCATCACAGCGCAAAGAACCTTCCTGCATCTTCACATCAGATACACCTGTATATTGAATAATATTTTTCAGCTTCTCCAAGTATGCATAAGCTTCTTCCGGAGAACGCATATCCGGTTCAGACACAATTTCAATCAATGGTGTTCCCTGACGATTGTAGTCGACATAGGAATAGCCATCTTCCCCATGTGTCAGTTTTCCTGCATCCTCTTCTAAATGCAGGCGGGTGATGCCGATTTTTTTCTTCTTGCCATTTACTTCAATTTCAATCCAGCCATGCTCACCAATTGGCTGATCAAATTGCGAGATTTGATAGGCTTTCGGATTATCTGGATAGAAATAGTTTTTACGATCAAATTTTGTATCAGTTGCTACCTCGCAATTGAGCGCCATTGCAGCCTTCATTGCAAAGTTTACCGCTTCTTCATTTAACACCGGTAATGTTCCGGGATAACCCAAATCAATTGGATTCACATTTGTATTTGGTGCTGAACCAAATTCATTCGTACTCGGGCTGAAGATTTTTGATGCTGTTTTTAGTTCTACGTGTACCTCAAGTCCAATAATTGTTTCGAAATTCATTACTTGGCACCTCCCAGTTGAGGTCGTTTTTTATGGTGTTCTGTTGCTTGTTCAAATGCGTGTGCAGCACGATAAACAGTGCTTTCATCAAAATAGTTTCCAATAATCTGCAAGCCGATCGGCAGCCCTTCTTCAGAGAAATCGCATGGAATAGATATTCCAGGCACACCTGCTAAGTTAACAGGAATGGTCAGGATATCATTCACATACATGGTTAAAGGATCGCTTGTTTTTTCTCCAACTTTAAACGCTGGTGTTGGTGTTGTCGGTCCAACAATCACATCATATTCTTCTAAAATTTTATCAAAATCATTTTTAATTAATGTACGTACCTTTTGCGCTTTTTTATAGTAAGCATCGTAGTATCCGGAGCTAAGCGCAAACGTTCCAAGCATAATACGGCGTTTTACTTCATCACCAAAGCCTTCACTGCGGGATTTCACGAACATATCCAGCATATTTTCTGCATTCTCTGAGCGAACACCATAGCGGACGCCGTCAAAACGTGCTAAGTTCGCAGATGCTTCTGAGGATGATAGTAGATAATAAGTTGCCAAGGCATATTTAGAATGCGGTAAAGAAACCTCTTCCCAGGTTGCACCAAGTGATTCATAGACCTTTAATGCTTCCATCACAGAATTCTTCACTTCTTCAGAAACACCTTCTGCGAGGTATTCTTTGGGTACAGCGATTTTTAAGCCTTTCACGTCACCGGTTAATGCTTCTGTATAAGCCGGAACATCTACATCCGCACTGGTAGAATCCATTTTGTCATGACCAGCAATAACTTCCAGCACGCGTGCATTATCCTCTACTGTACGAGTTAACGGGCCAATCTGGTCTAATGAAGAGGCGAATGCCACAAGACCAAAACGAGACACACGGCCATATGTCGGCTTCATTCCTACAACTCCACAGAATGCTGCCGGCTGACGGATAGATCCGCCTGTATCAGAACCAAGTGAAAACAATACTTCACCTGCTGCTACTGCTGCAGCTGATCCACCACTGGAACCGCCGGGAACATGATCTATATTCCATGGATTACGAGTCGGTTCGTATCCTGAATTTTCATTGGAAGAACCCATTGCGAATTCATCCATATTTAATTTGCCGACAGCAACCGGATTTTCAGCATCCAGCTTGTCAACAACGGTTGCATTGTACAGCGGATCTGTAAAGTTATCTAAAAACTGACTTGCACAGGTAGTACGAAGCCCTTTCGTTACGATATTATCCTTAATACCTGCCGGAATACCGAATAAGATACCGGATTTATCCTCGCACTTGTCCAATTCTCGCGCTTTTTCCAATGCTTTTTCTTCATCAAGTGTTAAGAATGCATGGACATCTCCATCCACTTTTTTAATTTGTGCGTAAGACTCTTTTACTAAATCTTCTACAGTAATCTCATGATTATGTAATTTTGCTTCTAATTCTTTTATTGTATAGTCAAACAAAGACATGAATCCTATTCCCTCCTTTATTCTAAGATCGATGGCACGCGGATCTGCCCATCTTTTTGATCTGGAGCATTCTTCAATGCTTCCTCTTGTGTAATCCATTTTTTAGGTTCGTCTTTACGCATCACATTTTTCAAATCCAATACGTGCGTTGTCGGCTTCACATTCTCTGTATCTAACTCATTCAGCTGTTCAGCATATTCAATGATTGCACTCAGCTCGTTCGCCATTTGCTCAACGGCTTCATCATCAAATTCTAAGCGTGCCAGATTAGCTACGTGCTTCACTTGCTCTTTTGAAATCTCTGCCATTCGTTTAACCTCCAAAATTGTAGTAGTTATATTTATAATATGCTACCGTAATAGCACTTATATTCCAGCATGGTTGCAGGGTTATTTATAATGTTCAACAAATTAATATTATATCATAATATAAGAATTAACTTTATATAATAATTAAACAATGTTAATTTATTTAACACTATTGATAATAGCAAAACCAGCCCATACAAGGCAAGTTTATACATTCAATACAAAAAACCAAATCATTCTATATGTGCAATTAATAGCATAGAATAACTTGGTTTTAAATATTAAAACAACACTAAATATGTGCTATATGTTTGTAAATTTGGCTTGCTTCTCTATAATGCTGTGCAGCATCTTTGTAATTATTATTACTTTCATAATGCTTCGCTAAAAATTCAGAGTAGAGAATGAAATTACCATAGTCCTTTTGTTTCTTTAACAACGGCAGGAGATCATTAACTAACAACTGCTCGAACTGTTCTAATTGTTCATCTAATAAATAACTGTAGCTCCGTAAAATATATTTATATATTACGTATGGCTGTTTATCCTTCAGATCATAAAATGCACTTAATCCATAATCAATGTATTCTTCAGCTTCATCATAATAATTTGAATGATAGTATTCACGTACAAGTAACGATGCTACCTCTACTTTAATACTACCGTGCACCTCTTGATTACCCAGAACCTTTTTATAGTATTCAATTGCTTTTGTTGAATCACCTTTCGACGCATATAGATAACCAATATTCTGGTAGATTTTTTGAATTATATTTTTATCATTGATTGTTTGTGCAAGCTGTAAGCCGAGCGTGAAATTCTTAAGAGCCTTTTCATAAAATTTAATATGACTATAACATATCCCTAAGATATTGTGGGCACGTGCACAACGTAAGAAATTATATTGTTTCATATACATTTCCAGAGCTTCGTCCGCATATTCAATTGCTTCCAGAGAATTTCTTAACCTGGAATGCGTCATAGAAATACAATACTTCAGGTCAGCTTCCGCCTCCTCATCCAATCGGTAACTCTCTGTAATCTTTTCTGCCCGTTTATATTGATACATGGAGTGATAGTAGTTCTTCAAGGCGTAACTATAGCGGCCGTTAAATTTATACCAGTAATATTGTTCTTCGATGCTGAATGTATTCACAGCTTCTTTTAATTGGGTAATTTTATTGGCAGCAAGATCCTTTCTGTCAATTAATAAAAAATATTTAATTTTATGAATCTCGAACATAATAAGGTGATTGGAATAGTTTTTATCCATCAGATCCTGAATTTCTCTATATGATGCTTCCATATCATGCTCGTTGCTGCTCTCATCCAGCATTGTATACCAGTTCCTACATAGTTCTCCTATTTCCTCATCCTGACTATGATCCGTTGTAATACTCAGACGTTGACATAATTTCCTTATTATATCCTCATTAGGTTCTGTTTTTTGATTTTCAATCTTAGATAAATAGGATAAGGAAACAATTCCCTCCGACAGCTCCCCTAAAGTCATTTTCTGCTTCGTGCGTTGAATTTTAATGTATGTCCCGATTGCTATCATATTTTCTCTCACCCCACGATTTTTTAAACTTTTATAGCTTATCCTATTTCTTCTTTTCATAAATAAAGAAAATCAGTTCAAATGTTTTTAATTAGTTTGTAAGCTATTTTATTAACTTATTCCCTCTACCTTTATAATTTCTATACATTTATTGTACCATACTCTGCCCCTCTTCAATTTGGGAAAATAAGCATCAAAAACTCTAATTAACATTCATTTTTCCGAAAAATTTTCTCAAAAAAAGAAAATCCACTGCCACTAACTGATAAAACAGCTAATAACAGTAAATTTTCTAAAGTTTAAAAGATTTATCCTTCTTAATCATAAATATGAACCTGAATATCATCTTCACCGGCATTACGGTACAGCAGGCTTTCCGTCTTCTGGCTGGAGGTAATATTAATCTCTATGTCATAATAGTTCGGAAATATATCGTCAATAAGTCCATCCACATATTGCGTAAATCCAATAATTTCTCCCTTGCCATAAAATTCGATTGGCACATCAATACGTAATTTCTGCAGCTCTCCATCTATATAGAAGCCTTCTCCTACCATACCGACGTAGTTAGGGAAAAATTTCCGAATTTCATTTCCGAAGTTTGTTACACGCTCCTGGTCATCATAATATTTTTCCTGTCCTTCATCAGATGGGAAAAGAATATTCTCTTCCTCTACATCATCCCAGCCATCCATGGAATTGCTTCCACCGGCAACACTTGTTTTAGCAACAAAATTTCCCGGTACAGGAGAAGATTTTTCTTCTTCTCTATATACAGCAATCATAATAGGAATATCACTTAATTCTTCGTCATTTTCACGTATATCATTGACAATACTCTGTGCAATCTCTGTCGCCTGTTCCATCATCTCACTCTCAGAAATTTCTTCATATTGAGAGGGTTCGCCAGTATCTGTCTGAAATTCATAAACAGATTTCATCGCAAGTCCAATAGAAATTCCTTCCAAATTAGCGTTACCGCCTTCCGTGGACTTTAAATAATTCTGCTCTAATACATGCGTCAGATAACGCGGATTTTCCCGGAATGTTTTTTCATCTGAGCCTTTTTCTACTTCCGGATTCAGCTGATCTATCCAATCCGTAACACGACTGGAGTCAAAATATTGTCCTTCTTGGAAGTAATAATCATCTGGGTTATAGTAATCCTTTGAAAGACGGCGCAGCCCTTCTTCCATCTCATCAATATCCACACGATTTGCTACCTGCCTTGTTATAACTCCTCTTGCTTCACTCGGTTTATACGGTAAAATCATTCGGTAATTATCACCAGAAAGTCTATTGCTTGGCACGATGGAGGTTTCTTCCTGTTCCGGGTCATCCTGTACAACCTCTTCCTCATCTGATGATTGCTGCGTACATCCGCTTAAGATCAGCGCTATTACAGCAATGGATGCTATCCATTTTTTCAAAGCTAATCACTCCTCTCCCTGAGCCGCTTCTTTTAACTCTGTTTCGCCCCATACTTCTACGCCCAGCTTTTCAGCTTTTTCCAGCTTTGAACCGGCATCTGCTCCGGCAATAACTAAATCTGTTTTTTTACTTACACTGCCTGTTACGGATCCACCTAAGGATTCAATCAGCTCTTTCGCTTCTTTTCTGGTATACTGTTCCATTTTACCAGTCAATACAACTGTTTTTCCAGAGAATAAGCTATCTGTTGCAATTTCTGATCTTCGCTGACCGGTATATGTCATATTCACACCTAACTCACTTAATTCCTTCAATAGCTGTATAACTTTTTCTTCTTCAAAATAACGGACAATCGAATCTGCCATTTTATCCCCTATTTCTTCAATGGCTACAATCTCTTCAAAGGTTGCTTTTTGCAGATGCTCCATTGTCTCAAATTCCATTGCTAATATCTGTGCTGCTTTAGAACCGATAAAACGGATGCCAAGTCCAAACAGTAATCTTTCCAAAGAATTTTCCTTTGAGGCTTCTATTGCATTCAAAAGATTGGCAACAGACTTCTCGCCCATCCGTTCTAAATTCAACAGATCTTCTTTTTGCAGCCGATACAAATCCGCAATGGTATGAACCAAATCCTCATGGAAAAGCTGAATAATTACCTTTTCCCCTAAACCGTCAATATTCATCGCATTCCTGGATACAAAATGGATCAAACCTTCCATCAATTGTGCCGGACAATTCGGATTGATACAGCGTAATGCTACTTCTCCCTCCAGACGGACAAGTTCATTGCCGCATGCAGGACATTTCTCAGGCATATGAAATTCTTCTTCTTCACCTGTCCGCTGTTCGATAATCGAACGGACAACCTTTGGAATAATATCTCCTGCTTTTTTGATAACAACCTGATCACCGATCCGAATATCCTGCTCACGAATTAAATCTTCATTATGCAGGGATGCCCGCTGCACAGTGGATCCCGCTATGCGAACCGGCTCCAGAATTGCAGTAGGAGTTACGACCCCGGTTCTGCCGATGCTTAATTGAATATCCTTTAATGTTGTTATTACTTCTTCTGCAGGGAATTTATAAGCAATCGCCCAGCGCGGACTTTTTGCAGTAAACCCTAGTTCATCCTGATGATCCAGGCTGTCTACTTTTACAACTATGCCGTCTATTTCATAATTTAAATCCTTACGATGCTCCGTCCAGTATGCAACATACTCCAAAACCTCTTCAATACTCTCAGCTTTTTTCCATTCTTTGTTTGTTTTAAATCCAAGCTGATGCAAAGCCTCTAAACTTTCGCTATGACTTGTTATATCGTTATTATCCCATTCGCCCACCCCGTACAGAAAAATATCCAGATTACGCTTAGCTGCTATTTTCGGGTCCAGCTGTCTCAATGATCCGGCAGCTGCATTTCTTGGATTGGCAAAAGGCTCTTCCCCCTTTTCTTCCCGCTCTTCATTGAGTGCTAAAAAAGACTTATGCGGCATAAAAGCTTCCCCGCGGACTTCTAAGGTCCCAGGTTCGTTAATGCTTAATGGGATACTTCGTATCGTGCGCAGGTTAGATGTAATATCCTCGCCGACTCTCCCATCGCCTCTGGTAGAGCCCAGAACAAACTTGCCATCCTGAAATTTCAGGGAAATGGCTAAACCATCTATTTTCAGTTCACATACAAAAGTAACAGCACCGGAAACTCCTTCTGTAGCACGTCTGGCAAAGTCTCTTAAATCCTGTTCATTAAAAGCATTGCCTAAGCTCATCATCGGAGTTTCATGTGTTACCTTTCGAAAGGCATCGAGCGGCTCTCCGCCAATTCGCTGCGTAGGAGAATCTTCTCTCGCAAATTCGGGATATTCTTTTTCTAAATCCTCAAGTTCCCGTAATTTCTTATCATATTCTGCGTCAGGGACAGTCGGATTGTCCAATACATAATAGGAATAACCATATTGGTTAAGTACTTCTACAAGTGAGTCCATACGTTCTTTTATTTCTTGTTTATTCATTCTGCTTTACTCCTTTGTTATTGGGGCAAATTTTGCAAGAAGACGTTTGATTCCGACTGGAGCTGGAAATGCTACATCCAGTTCCAGCTTATCCCCTTCACCCTGGACTCTTACAACAGTTCCGACTCCCCATTTCTTATGCGCTGCTTTATCACCGACCGACCAGTCTTTTGATTCTGCACCGCTGGATTTAGGGCCTTGGATTTTCTCGGCACGTCTTTTGGGAGGAGCTTCCTGCTTCTGCTTCATACCAAATCTGTTTTGCAAACTGCCGCCTCCGCCAAATGGAGATTTTTGAGCCGCTTCTCTTCCTTCCAGTAATTCCTCAGGGATTTCATCAATAAAACGGCTGATCGGGTTCATGTTAGTGCGCCCATATAATGTACGCATTTGCGCATGAGTCAGGTAGAGCTCCTGCTCCGCTCTTGTAATGCCGACATAAGCAAGACGGCGCTCTTCCTCCATCTCTTCCTCATCAAACATAGAACGGCTATGCGGAAATACATTCTCTTCCATCCCAATTAAGAAAACAACAGGAAATTCTAATCCTTTTGCTGCATGCAGTGTCATCATGGTAATTTTTTGAGAGTGATCAGGGTCTTCTTCATCGACACGATCAATATCCGCAATCAATGCCAAATCAGTTAAAAAGGCAATGAGTGTTTTATCTTCATTTGCTTTTTCAAATTCCTGTGTAACGGTTTTAAACTCTTCTAAGTTCTCTAATCTCGATTGTGCCTCAATAGAACGTTCATTATTCAGCATTTCCTCATAGCCTGTCCGCTCCAGCACAGCTTCTACCATGTCCGTTGCAGTTAAAAATTCCTGCTGCTGTGTGAGAGAACGAATAAGGTCCTGAAATCCAGCTAAGGCATTGGCAGCTTTTTTCGAAACACCTGTGAAATCAACTTCCTTTACTGCTTCATAAAGGGAAATATCATGCTCTGCAGCATATGCCTGCAAACGTTCAATCGATGTTTTTCCAATTCCTCTTTTCGGTTCATTTACCACGCGCTGAAAGCTGATATCATCATCGGGATTAGTAATTAATCTTAAATAAGCAATCATATCCTTAATTTCTTTACGGTCATAGAACTTCGTGCCGCCGATCATCTGATAGCTGATAGCTGATTTTACAAAGGTGTCCTCTATTGCACGGGATTGTGCATTGGTACGATATAAAATCGCAATATCACTTGGCTGATATTTGCCTGATCGGGTTAATTGCTGAATGGTATCTGCAACATACAGTGCTTCCTCCTGCTCAGTTGCTCCTTTATAATAGGATATCTTTTTTCCATCATCATTATCCGTCCAAAGATTTTTCGGCTTACGGCCGGAATTATTTCCAATTACTTTGTTTGCTGCCTGTAAAATAGACTTGGTAGAACGGTAATTTTGCTCCAGCATCACTGTTTTTACAGAAGGGTAGTCTTTTTCAAAGGACAGGATATTTGTAATATCTGCCCCGCGCCAACGGTAAATAGACTGGTCCGAGTCACCGACAACACATAAATTTTGATACTTTTCAGCAAGCTGCTTTACCAGGTAGTATTGCGCATGGTTTGTATCCTGATACTCATCTACATGGATATATTGAAAACGTCTCTGATAATATTCTAAAACTTCTGGCACGCGATCAAATAAATGGATGGTTTGCATTATCAAGTCATCAAAATCTAAGGATTGATTTTTCCGCAGCATTTTTTGATAGCCTTCATAGACCTGTGACACCTGCCGGTCATAGAAGTTACCAGCATTTTTCGCAAACTCTTCTTCCGTAATCAGTTCATTTTTTGCTGCACTGATTTGTCCAAGCATCGCCCGGGGATCAAATTTCTTTGGATCAATATTTAAATTTTTAAGGACTTGCTTTATAACAGATAATTGGTCTCCACTATCCAAAATAGAAAAGTTCGAAGAGTATCCAATCCGGTCAATATCCCGGCGTAAAATCCGGACACACATCGAGTGAAAGGTAGAAACCCACATGTATTGGCCTTGAGGACCGACCAGTTTTGCTACACGTTCCTTCATTTCTCTCGCAGCCTTATTGGTAAAGGTGATCGCCAGAATATTTCGTGGAGCTACTTCCTTTTCTCCCATCAAATAAGCAATCCGGTGTGTTAATACACGTGTCTTCCCGCTGCCTGCCCCTGCCATAATCAGGAGTGGCCCTTCTGTATGCCGTACAGCCTTCTGCTGCTCCGGGTTTAATGTATTTATCATCGCTTCAAGCGTTTGCTCCATGTTACATCTTCCTTCCTGAGCTTATTCTCTTTTAACAGCGTCCACTGTCTTGAGCGCTTGTTTTAAATTCGTATAAATGCTGTTTCCAACAATAATTGCGTCAGCATGTTCCTTCATCTCTTTGGCCTGCTCCGGAGTCTCGATACCCCCTCCGTAGAAAAGCTTTGTCTTATCAAGCTCTGCTTTTACCTCACGGATAACTTCTGTATCACCGTAGATACCACTGTACTCCACATAAAAAATAGGCAGATGAAAGACATGCTCTGCCATATAAGCGTATGCTTTTACATCATCTGTTTCCGGCAGCTCACAATTCGTATGCTGGAAGGCTTTTGCTTCCGGGTTTAAAATGCAGTAACCTTCAAAGTATACCTCACTATACTCCATCATGTCGATATATTCTTTGATGGCTTTCTGTTGGATATCCATCACATATTTTTTCTCTTTCGAATTCAGCACCAAAGGTACAAAATAGTAATCAAACCCTGGTGTTAATGCCTCTTCATTAGATATTTCCAAAACAACCGGAACCATGTGAGCCCTGCGTATTCTCGACAATAAATCCAGAACGCCATCTAACGTGACATCATCTGTACCCCCGACAATAATTGCATCAGTCCCGGATTCACATACTTTATCTAAATCTTCATCAGATATTTCCTTTGCCGGATCCAATTTAAACATATGTTTCCATTCATTTATATTCATATTAGTTACTAATCCTCCATTGTTACATTCATTTCTTCATTATAACAAAAATCGGCAATTTATTAGAACGGATAAGGTAAAGATTTATGGTTCTTTTATATAAAGCCCAGCTGCTGTTTCATATAAATATCTGCCTGGATTTAAAAGGAGCCCTCATACATAGAACCTCTTTCATAATTTTTAACATCACCATTGAAATGTTAAAAAAATTCATATAGCCCATTGGCAAAATAATTGTAATCATCCTTATCAATTATCGTTCCTCCATAGCCTTCAAAAAAGATTTGCTTATCTCTTTCATTAACAAAGACATTTGGTTTAGGGCGGATGGCTAAAGATACGTCATACCGGGGATCACCATAGGCTCCGCCGCTCCAATCAATAACTCCGGTAATTGATCCATTGGAAACCATAACATTATCAATCGTAAAATCTCCATGAATCAGCGTTTGTTTATACTTTTTTGGTTTTTTTACTTTCAACCTTTCCAGTAACTCTTTCGTGCCGTCAACCTCGTAATTATTGAAGTTATATTCGGCCTGGTATAACATTTTATCAAGCCATAGTTGTTCATTTATAAGCTCATCAGGACATGGGGTTGAGTGGATTTCAGACAAGATGCTGCCAAAATTAAATATAATTTCCTGCCGTTTTTGATTGTTGTCCTGATTTAATAAGGCCGTTCTTACTGTTTCTCCTTTAATAAAGTCTATAAGCGCCCAAGATTCTTCGATATTATTATGTTCTACGAATATTTTCATTTTGGGAACAGGTAATTCTGTCTCCTTGTTTAAACAATTTAGAATCGAAACTTCCTTCTTTAACATGGCATTAAATAATGCTCCCTTTGTCCTTTTGAGCGCAAAAATTCCCTCGTTACTTTCAATTATTCCCAAATTAGATGTATAGCCTTGGCGTGGAAAACTTATACTGACTATCTTATTTAAGTATTCTTTTATTTCTATTGGAATTTCATCAATATGGATAGGTGGCAATTGTTCTCCTCCCCCATGAACTTTTTTCTTCCATTATACTTTAAAGCAGGACGACAGATAAATTAGCAATATGCTTCAATAGATTGCTAAACACTTTTCACGTCTCGACAACCCAGAAACGTTTGTTCTCATTTTGATTATATAGAGAATGTGATTAGTTTTCAAATATCAACAGTTACCTTTTACAGAGGCCTATATAAAAAGAAAAACCTGAACAAGTGCTCTTACCAGCATTCGTCCAGGTTTTCTTTCTATGCTTTATTGATCTAATTTAAAACTAATTCTCTTTTACATCCAGTCTTTCCAAAACAAGATTATAACCATCGCTTCCATAGTTAATACAGCGTCTTACCCGGGAAATAGTTGCGGTCGAAGCTTTTGTTTCCTGCTCTATCGCACTGTACGTCTTTCCTTCTGTGAGCATTTTCGCCACCTGTAACCGTTGTGATAAGGATTGTATCTCTGACATCGTTGCAATATCATCAAAAAATTGATAACACTCCTCGCGCGTATCTAATGACAATATGGCATCAAACAACTGATCAAGCTGCTCTCCTCGTAATTTATCTATTTGCATTTCTTTCCCCCCTTGTTTTCTCTTGCCATTCTTTCTCATGAACTGTCCCTGAAAGAATGATAAGGTTAATATTTATACATAACCAAAGATTATCACTGTAAAATAAAGAGCTCTTTTATTTTATTGGAACAACGTATGATTTTATCGCATGGTGGCCGGAATAACAATTTCTCTCATTTTCACATCGAGTAACCCCTGCTGTGTAATACGAAAGAAAGGTAAATGAAATGCTGAAAGAAATAATAAACTGTAAATTGGATCTTGATAAGCATATCCATGCTCTGTCAGTACTTTCTTTATTTTCTCATTCATTTCAATTAATTCTTCCATCCTATTATCTGGCATAACGCCTCCAAGAGGAAGCGGCATTTCTGCTAAAATTTCACCCTGGTCTACCAGTACAATGCCTCCGCCTAACTCTTTCATATGTTTTGTTGCTACACTTAAATCTTTTTTGGAATTGCCAATAAGAATAATATCTCCTGTAGCAGAATAACTGCTGACTAATGCTCCAAGCTTTGGCGCAAAACCACGAATAATTGTATTTACACGCCACTCCCCATTTTTATCAATTAATGTAATAAACTGCTCCAGTTTTTCAGAAGAAATTTCTTCCGCACTAACATCAGAAACGATACTATAAGGCTTGATAATTACATCATTGACCATATCCATCCCTATTGGGCTGGAAAACTGCAAATCTTCTTCAGTCAACTCCCAGTTAAGTTCAAGTGGTGTAATATCATATTTTTTCCAATCAATTACCGGTGGAAAAGAGATTCCTTTTCCATTCTTTTTTATCCATTCCCCTTTGCCGATAACACTTTCAGGATGCGGGTTTTGTTTATCCAATAAAATATTCAAATGAGCTACGCGCCCCGGTGCAATGCTGCCGAATTCTTCTTCCATATTAAAATGTCTGGCCGGATGGTAACTCGCCATACGATAAGCAGTCTCTGCAGGCAGGCCTTTTTCAATTGCTTTCTCAATACAAACATTTATCATGCCCTCCTTCATAAAGGCAGGTGTCGGTCCATCCATCGTAAAACTTATATTATCAAACTGCGTTAATTCTTTCTCAAGCAGACCTTCGATAATATCAGGTAAATCTGGACGAATTGGTGAATAGCGAAGACTGACACGATAGCCCAGCTCCAGTCTTTTTAAAACATCATCTGCAGACATCGATTCATGGTCACTGGTGATTCCTAAAAGCTTCATCTTGGTTAAAGTACGGGAGGATGCTCCAGGCAAGTGACCTTCTATCGGTTTCCCCAGCTTCTTCATCTCCTGAATCCAATAAAGTAAACGGTCTCCTCCTGTTAACAGGCTTGGCCAGTCGGTGAGCTCTCCACCTTGAATTACCAATGGATGCTCTGCCCAATCCAACACATCCTTTGTATTAAATATACGATTATCCTTCAGTGTTGTTTGACCATCAAACCGATTCCACCAGAACATACTTACAGGTAAATTAGAGAAAGCATTTATGATGGAGAACGTTTTCTTTTTATTAAGCAGTAAGTACCACGTCAAGTTATCGTTCACAAATGTTGTTGTTCCTGTTTTTGCAGCATGCATTGCTGTTACTTCCGGATTTGCAGCTTGAAAAGGATGTGAATGCGGTTCAATATACCCTGGGACAACAAATTTCCCCTGGCAATCATAATACTCTGTTTCTGTGGTTTCTTCCGGTAATTTCTCACCAACATATACAATTCGATCCTCATAAATCCAAATATTTGCCTCTACCCATTGATTTGTATATACATTTAAATAGGTTGTATTGGTTAAGACAATACTTGGTGCAACCGAACCGTCAATTACTCTTATATGCTGTCGTAATTCTCGATTTCTCCATAATGTCATTAAGCAACTCTCCACTATTTGTCATTTTCTTTATTTTATCACATTGCAGTACTTTAATATAGTAAAGTTGATTTTTTCAATAATTCCTTCTATAAGAAAATTTCTTAGTCTTTAAAGCTTTAGTATTCCTGCAAAGAGATGTCTGCTAAAGCTTCTTCTTATACTTTATTTATATATAAAACAAAAAGATAGCCGGAGCTCTACATATTTATAGAAGTCCGGCTATCTTCATTCATTATAAAGATCCTATTTTTTCTATCATTGCACATTCTCCACTAAATAGGTTACTATTTGCGGGAAGAAGCATAACAGCACAATAAATAGAATCATAATCACAGCATATGGGATGACCCCTTTAACAATTTCAATGATTGTATTCTTCTTATCCAATCCTTTTAAAACAAAGAGATTTAATCCTACCGGTGGTGAAATTAATGCTAATTCCATATTGATTACCATGATAATCGCAAACCATATTGGATCAAACCCAAGAGCAGTTATAATAGGATACAATATTGGTACTGTAATAACCAATATAGAAATTGTCTCCAAAAACATTCCTAGTATAAGTAATACGATGTTAATCAGAATAAATATAACCCATGGCGATACATCCAACGATATAGCTGCTTCCGTGATTGCTTGCGGAATCTGTAAAATAGTCAGAATAAATCCAAGTAACATAGCTCCAATGATAATAAATAGAATCATTGCATTTGTCTTAACAGTAGATAAGATAATCTGCTTTAAATTATCGGCTGTCAGATTTCGATATACCAGTAAAGCAATTAAGAAGGCAAGAACTACACCCACGGCAGCAGCTTCTGTCGGTGTAAATATCCCTGAATAGATTCCTCCGATAATCACAATCGGCAGTAATAATCCCCAAATTGCTTTTCTGGAAGCTTCCCATCTTTCTGCCCATGTAGCAGGTTTTTCTTTAATATGCCGCATTTGAATCGATGAAAAGACCATAAAAGCCAGGGTTAGTATGATTCCCGGTATAATTCCGGCAATGAATAATTTCCCGACGGATACACCAGTAAGTGATCCGTATAGGATCATCGGTACGCTCGGCGGAATAAGAATTCCTAACGTACCTCCAGCAGCCAGCAAACCGAGCACATACCGCTTTCTGTATCCGCGGCGCACCATTTCTGGAAGTGCAACTGCACCGACTGTTACAGCTGTAGCAACACTGGATCCAGAAATTGCAGAGAAAATCGTACAACAAAAAACTGTCGCTATAGCTAAGCCTCCAGGAAAATGTCTGAACCATCTGCTTGCCATCTCATATAAATCTCTGCCGACGCCGCTGACAACTAGTATTTGACTCATCAGTACATACATTGGCAATGCCGTTAGAGTAAAGTCATCCAATGATTTATAGGCAATAATTGGAATTTGCGCAAAGGCAAAGCTTCCGCCATTGAAAAAATACATCCCCAGCACAGCCAGCAGCCCTAAAGAAAAAGCTACGGGGAGACCAATAAGCAATAGTGCCGCTAAACCTCCTGTAAAAAATAAATTCATAGATGATCTCCCCCTTTATGTACACCGCCATCTATCAGCTGTAATATAAATGCGATAATAAGTAAAACGCCGCCTATTGGAATGAACATTTCCGGCAGATACATCGGTAT
This sequence comes from Oceanobacillus sp. FSL W8-0428, assembly GCF_038004405.1. Lineage (NCBI taxonomy): Bacteria > Bacillati > Bacillota > Bacilli > Caryophanales > Bacillaceae > Oceanobacillus > Oceanobacillus sp. FSL W8-0428. Next base: position 2,985,630 of record NZ_JBBORB010000001.1, on the reverse strand, counting down.
CCGCAATAAGGAGGTAGAAGTCACTCCTAATTCGAATGTTTTTAAAACATGGTGAAATCCATACCAGGCCAGAATAATACTAAACAGCAAGCCGAGCGCATTAGACACATATGCCAATGCGACGCGTGCTTTCTCGTTCACACGGTTAACGATTAAATCTACCGTAATATGAGCATACGTTCTGACTGCATAGGCCGTCCCCAAAAAGCAGCTCCCAATAATCGCATAAGTGGATAATTCTGTGGCCCATATTGTCGGCATGCCAAAAAGTGCTCTGGTTACCACTTCATAAAATGTCATAATTGTCGTGATAAATATTAAGATACCGGACAAATAAGCAGCCCATTTAATCAGTAAATCAGAAAAATGATATAGTTTATTCATGATATAACTCCTTTCTATATGATGAGCAGCTTTATTCGCCATCTACCATGTCTAATAATTCTTCGCCTACATCTCCAGCCTCATTCTTAAAACTCTCCCAGACCGGCATGGAAGCTTCTTTCCATAAAGGAATATCTTCTTCTGGTACTTCATATACCTCCATCCCTCTATCCTTTAGTTCCTGTAAGGTTCTCTCATCCTCCAGCTTTGTCTGGTGACGAATCCATTCTTCTGTTTCATTGGCCGTTTCCTCGATTAAGTTTTGTGTTTTTTCTGGTAATTCATCCCAAAAATCTTTATTTACTCCAAGAATAAACTCGAAATAAACATAATTATTTACCGTTAAATAATCGGTTACTTCATCGTAATTACGCTGCACCATTGCAGTAGTTCCAGATGTCGCGCCATCAACTGTTTTCCTCTGCAGTCCCATATAAACTTCTCCCCCGCCCATAAATACAGGCGATGCACCATAAGCTTGGATAAATTCAGAAGGGAGTGCTCCGACACTGCGAATTTTCAGTCCTTTAAAATCTTCCGGTGATTCTAATGGATGTTTATTGTTCGCAAATTGTCCAAAACCATAATCCGCAAACATAAGCACCTTCACGCCGACATCTTTCATCTCTGAGCGAAGTACATTTCCCAATTCGCCGTTCAATGCTTCCCCAGCTTCTTCGTACGTCTCAAATGCATAAGGAACATCAAATATTCCCATAGCCGGTACAGTAGAAGCCCAAATTGTGGATGAATTCATTCCCATTTCTACACCGCCTGTTAAAAGCGACTGGTTCATATCTTTATCTGTCAGCAGCTGTCCATTCGCAAAAACCTGCATATCAATCTGCCCATCTGACTTCTCTTCTATTTTCTTAACAAATTCTTCAACACCCTGTGAAATATGGTGATCAGCAGGCAGGTTATAAGCTAATCGGATCGTAGCTGGTTCATATTCCTTTCCGCTTGCCTCTGTTTCCTGCTTATCATTGCTGCAGGCTGCCAAAATGATTCCTGCCATGAATAGCAAGAAAGTAATCCGTAATAGTTTTTTCATTTAATCATCTCCTTCACCGTACGCTCTCTATCAAGATGGCGTATTCTTCCCAACGGCATCTTCGAAGTAAGACTTGCTGCAAAATCTGCAGCTTCAAACAATTTAGTTACATTAATCCCTGTATCAATCCCCATACGTTCAAACAAATAAACCAAATCTTCCGTTGCTAAATTCCCTGCCGATCCTGGAGCAAATGGGCATCCTCCAATACCGCTGACTGCTGTTTCAAAAATACGTACACCTGCCAAATAAGCAGAATATGCATTCGCGATTCCCAAGCCTCTTGTATCATGGATATGGAAAGAAACCTCTGTTTCGCCCGCCATATCCAATACTTTTCTAAACAGACTATCTACCTCATCCGGTGTTGCAATTCCAATCGTATCAGCAATTCCAATTCTGTCCGCTCCTGCTTGTACAGCTTTTTCTACCAGCTTTAGAACTTTTTCTTCTTTTACTTTTCCTTCATAAGGACATCCAAAGCTGACAGCAATCGAGAAGCAAATCTTTATTCCTTTAGATTTCGCTTCTTTAATCACATCATTGAATATTTCGAAATTTCTATCCATAGTCATTCCTAAATTTTTATCGCTGAATGTTTCTGTTGCCGATGCTGCCCAGTTTAGTTCCAGTCCCTGAAAATGGCTTGCCCTCATAAACCCTTTTTGATTTGGGATTAATACAATAGCCTGTAATTTTTCATTTTGGCTAACCTGTTTCAATACTTCTTCTGCATCCGCCATCTGTGGAACTCTTTTTGGATGAACAAAAGAAGAAACCTCAACTTTTCCTAACCCTGCTTCTGTTAATTTATGAATGAGCTTTACTTTATCTTCTGTAGAAACTAATTCTGTTTCTGTCTGTAATCCATCGCGGGGGCTTACATCAATAATGGTTACTTGTGACATCAGATAATTCCTCCCTGCTTTAGCCGTTTAAAATCTTCATAGGAGAAGTCCAAAAATTCCTTATAGATTTCCTCATTATGCTCACCAAGTGCCGGACCATTTGTCTCTATTTTCCCTGGTGTTTCTGAGAGCTTTGGAACAATGCCAGGAGTTTTTACCTTCTTGCCATCCTCCAGCTCAATTTCCTGTATCATATCCCGGGCACTGTAATGTGCATCATTAATAATATCTTTAATACTATAAATTGGACTGACCGGTACAGAGGCTTCATCTAAGATTCGCTGTACTTCTTCAATCGGATATTGTTTTGTCCAGGATTCAATTATTTTGTCAATATATTCCACATTATTTACTCTATCCTGATTTGTCGCATATTTTGGATCAATGGCCATATCCTCTTTCCCTATTGCAGTCATCAGACGCTGGAATATCCGGTCTCCATTTCCACCTATAATGACATAAGAACCATCCGCACATAAGTATGAATTAGATGGTGCAACGCCAGGCAATGTACTTCCTGTTCTCTCACGAATTTCTCCTGTTAAATCAAATTCCGGAAGCATCCCTTCCAATAAACTAAATACAGATTCATAGAGAGCGACATCCACTTCCTGCCCTCTTTTTTCTTCATCATGATCCCGTACCCGCAGTGCCATTAGCGTACCAATAACTGCATACAATCCGGCTACCATGTCTCCAATAGCAATCCCGACTCGAACTGGCGGCAGATCAGGATATCCTGTCAAATATCTTAAACCTCCAACAGCTTCTGCAACACTGCCAAATCCGGCCTTTTCCCGATAAGGACCAGTCTGCCCGTAACCGGAAATTCTCGTTAATATCACCGATGGATTAACTTCCTTTAAAGCCTCATAACCCAAACCCCATCTTTCCAAAGTCCCCGGTTTAAAATTCTCCAGAACAACGTCTGCTTTTTTCGTCAGTTTTTTAATGATTTCCTGCCCTTCTGCCTCACGAAGGTTGACTGTAATTGATTTTTTATTACGTGATTGGACATGCCACCAGACGGATGTATCCTTATACATCACTCTCCAGTTTCTAAGTGGATCTCCATTTGTGGGCTCTTCTACTTTAATAACCTCTGCTCCAAATTCGGAGAAAAGTTTTCCAGCAAAGGGAGCTGCTACAATATTTCCTAATTCTAATATCCTTACTCCTTCAAGAGGCTTTTTCGTACGCATCTTATCCCTCCAGCTCTTTTCTGTTTAAATTCATAAAATGTGTAAAATCTCTTTCAATATGCTGTTTCATTAATTCTTTTGCACCATCTGCATCCTGTTCGGCAATTGCCTCCCATATTTGTTCATGATCTACAAATGCTATCTCCTTGTATTTTGGATCTTTATCAACAATAACTTCCCTGTAAAAACTGTTAACACCTCTCAACATTCGAAGCATGGATATAAGAAACGGGTTCGCACTGGCTTCAATAATGATGTCATGAAAAGCTACAGTAACCCGTTTTTCATCCTGTGTTTCTTGATGAAGAACTGTATTCTCTACTTCCTTCTTCATCATCAGCAGTTGTTCATCTGTCCGCCTCATAGCAGCATAATAAGCAGCAAGAGATTCCATTTCTATCCTGCACTCATATAGATATTGATAATCTGTAAGCGATGGCTCAACTACTGTAACACCGCCTGTTTTTGATAAATTCAGAAACCCTTCCTTCTCCAGCATCCGTATCGATTCACGGATGGGGCTTCTGCTCACATTCAGTTCTTCTCCAATCTTTTCTTCAATCAGTCTTTCTCCAGGTTTGAATTTTCCGACAATAATTTGCTCTCTTAAGTAATCATATACCTGACTCTTTAATGTTTTTTTCACAATATTTACAATGACGATCACCTCTTGTATACAGTATACATTTGTATTGTTCATACTATTACAATAAAATTCAAAAGTCAAACTATTTTTAAAGGTAAATTTAATAAAATCAAAATACCCATTCCCTTTAGGTAAACAGCAAATAGAACCGTGTATCTGCACAGGATACACGGTTCTATTTATCCAATCTATTCTCTTTAAAGAAGGCTACTTTTACTTAATTGATCAACTGCTAAAATCGCTTCTGCAATGTCATCCGCAGTAATTTCCTTAGAAAGATTGCTCATTGTTTCCCCTTCTTGTGTTGCTGCTTCTCCAACTTTTCGCAAATCTTCATAGGATACTTCATCTAAATGTATTTCCTTTAATGTAGTTGGCAAGCCTAATGAACGATAGAATGCTATATATTTTTGAATTTCATCTTCCGAATGCAGTTCAAGTACGAGCTGTGTCAAAGTACCATACGCAACCTTTTCCCCGTGGGTCAAATGATGAATATCCCCATCGAGTACTGTAAAGCCATTATGAATTGCATGTGCCGCCGCCAATCCGCCGCTTTCAAAACCAAGTCCTGATAATAGGGTATTTGCTTCCACCACAGCCTCCACGTGTTTGGTTACCAGCCCTTTTTCTACTGCTTTATAAGCTGGTTGCGCATAGGCAAATAAAGTTTTCTCACAAACTTCTGCAATAGCACGTGCGGCTATACTAGTTTTACCTCCAGCCATTGCCTCTCCATTACTCTTAATCGTTGCCCTTGCTTCTACCCATGTCGCCATCGCATCTGCAATTCCTGATGCAAATAATCGAGGCGGTGCGCCAGCGACTACTTTTGTATCAACAAGTACTAATTCTGGATTTTTATTGTAAAATTTATAGGACTCAAATACACCATCATCATTATAAATAACAGATAGAGCGCTTGTCGGTGCATCAGTTGATGCTGTGGAAGGCACAATAACAACACTGACCTTCAGTTCATCAGCAACTGCTTTGCCGGTATCAAGTGTTTTTCCGCCACCGACTCCAATTACAAAATCTGCCTCTGCTTTTTTACCTTCCTCTGCTATACGGCTGATTTCATTTAAGGAAGCCTCTCCATTAAATGAAACAAAGTGAAAATCGATATTCGCATCTTTTAGACTTTTTTCAACGGTTTCTTTCGTAATTTCCCATACGACCTCGTCAGATATAATTAATGGTTTCTTACCAACCGCATCAACGTATTTTCCAAGCTCTTTTAAAGCTCCTTTTCCTTGAACATACTTGCTCGGTGAAGTATAAATAATATTTGGCATATAATCTCTCCATTCCTTAAATTTGTAATTATTATATTACACAGCTCATAATTTATTAAACATGAGTAAATTGCAGCTTATATGTTGTATTAAATCTAAAACCGATTCTTCCACTTCGGGTAAAAATAGCAGTTAAAAATAACATATATTACCGCCATAGTAAAGCTGTTAATCAAAATACGCTCTCCTTCATAATATGCCCCTTTTTAATGTTTTTACTGCAAATCTTTATATAACTACTATAAACACCTTATACAATGAAACCTTTTAGCACGATATCAAAAAATAAACATGCAAGGATGTGTTTCTATCCATTGCATGTTTATTTTTTTATTTAGCAATATCACTCCGGTAAAAAAAGTTACCGTTTAATTCTGTTTTATCCAGCTGCTGATACACTTTATCTACGGCCTGTGATAATGTTTCTGCCCGGCTGCCGACCAGAAGTACTCTTCCTCCGTCAGATACTAGCGTTTCATCTACTTTTTTTGTTCCTGCATGAATAATATAAGTATATTCTTTATCATCAAAATACGGGAGAGGATTCCCCTTGCTATATGAACCGGGGTACCCTTCTGATGCAAGGACAACACCTACACAAGCTTCTGCATGCCATTCTAGATTCGGGTTCTTTTTCTCCAATACATCCTGCATGACTTGTACCAGGTCATTTTTCAATAATGGAAGTACCACCTGGGTTTCTGGATCCCCAAAACGGGTATTGAACTCAATTACTTTTGGACCATTCTTCGTAAGCATTAATCCTGCATAAAGAATCCCTGTGAAAGGTCGCCCCTCTGTCATCATACCTTCTGCTGTTTTCTTTAGAATTTGTTCTACAGAAAATTGATAAGCCTCCTCCGTTAAATCGGGAATCGGCGCAAAAGCTCCCATGCCTCCTGTATTTGGCCCTTCATCATTATCAAACGCCCTTTTATGATCTCTTGCTGCCATCATTGGGTATACTTTATCCTCGTGTACAAATGCCATTAAAGAGAATTCAGCGCCTTCCATATACTCTTCAATAACAACTGTAGAGCCGGCCTGATTAAATGCTTTATCAACAAGCATATCATCAATCGCCTGATTAGCTTCTTCCTCTGTCATCGCTACGATAACACCTTTTCCCGCTGCCAGGCCGTCTGCTTTAATAACAATCGGGGCGCCGGTCTCGGCAATGTTTTTTTTGGCTGCCTCTGCATCTTGAAAAACACCATAGGAAGCTGTTGGTATATCATATTTTTTCATAAAATCCTTTGCGTAACTTTTGCTTCCTTCCAGCCAGGCTGCTTCCTTTGAAGGAGCAAAAATAGCAAGATTTTCCTGATGAAAATGATTTGCGATACCAGCATTTAATGGATTTTCCGGTCCTACAATCGTTAAATCAACTGCTGCTTCTTTGGCAAAAGACACCAGCTCTTCTATATTCATTTCATCTATCGGAATACATTCTGCATCCTCTTCCATTCCGGCATTTCCTGGAGCAGCATAAATTTTCTCCAGCTGTTGATTTTCCTTTAATTTTTTAACAATACTATGCTCTCTGCCACCGCGGCCTACTACTAATATTTTCATAGCTTATCCTCCGTTTCCAGCATCTCAAACAAATTGATTTCTTTAATAAAATAACCAGATATTGATTAAAAAGCCCCTGCATACATAGAAAAGAAATACAGGAGCTTCTATATATAATTAATGTTTAAAATGACGGACAGATGTGTTGACCATGGCGATACCATATTGATTACATACATCAATGGAGTCCTGATCACGTTTGGAGCCGCCCGGCTGGATAATCGCTGTGACACCAGCTTTAGCAGCTGCTTCTACGGTATCAGGCATTGGGAAAAATGCATCCGATGCAAGCACTGCTCCTTTTGCTTTATCTCCTGCCTGCTTGATTGCAATTTCCGCTGCACCAATCCGGTTCATCTGACCGGCCCCCACGCCAATAGTCTGTGCATCCTTAGCAAGTACAATAGCATTTGATTTCACATGCTTTACAGCTTTCCAGGCAAATAATAAATTAGCAATCTCTGCTTCTGTCGGCTGTTTTTCCGTCACAACCTCTAATTCATCAACTGTTATCTCTTTTACATCTAAATCCTGAATAAGAGCACCACCATCAACGGTTGTCATCCGTTTTTGATCTGCCTGCTGATTAGAAACATCCAATTCTAATAGACGGATATTTTTCTTTTTCGTTAATAAAGCCAGCGAATCCTCATCAAAGGAAGGAGCAACGACTATTTCTAAGAAAATAGAAGAAAGCTGTTCTGCTGTTTTTATATCAACCGGACGATTGCAGGCAACGATGCCTCCAAAAATAGAAACAGGGTCTGCTTCATATGTACGCCCAAAAGCTTCTGCCAAGGTCGAGCCAATTCCGATACCGCACGGGTTCATGTGCTTCACTGCAACAGCAGCAGGTTCTTTATAATCGCGCAGAATTTCTAATGCTGCATTCGTATCTTGAATATTATTATAAGAAAGCTCCTTACCATGCAATTGATACGCAGTCGCCAGGGTTGCAGCGTTCTGAATAGGTGATTTGTAAAACGCTGCCCGTTGATGCGGATTTTCTCCATAACGCAGATCCTGCACTTTTTCATATGTTACTGTATATGTTTCCGGGAATACCTCTTCTGTTTGTGTTTGGAAATACGCAGCAATCATTGCATCATAATGTGCTGTATGACGAAACACCTTAGCTGCCAATTGCTGACGGAAAGCATAGGTATCCTCTTCTTTTTCTAAAGCTGCTAATACAGATGAATAATCAGAAGGGTCTGCGACAACAAGTACATCCGCAAAATTTTTCGCTGCCGAACGTAGCATGGAAGGCCCGCCAATATCAATGTTTTCAATTATCTCGTCATGGCTTACTCCCGCCTTTTGAACGGTTTCTTTAAATGGATAGAGATTGACTGCAACAAGATCAATCGGAGCAATATGGTGCTCTTCCATTTGCGTACGATGACTCTCATTGTCACGTTTTCCTAAAAGCCCGCCATGAATCATTGGATGTAATGTCTTTACTCTGCCATCAAGCATTTCCGGGAAATTTGTCACTTCCTCTACAGGAATAGCCTGTACACCAGATTCATTTAACAAACGGATCGTTCCGCCAGTTGATAAGATTTCAAACCCTTTTGCTTCTAATCCTTTTGCAAATTCTGCGACACCTGTTTTATCAGATACACTAATAAGCGCACGTTTTTTCATTATAATTCCTCCGTTACATTCTGCGTAAGTTGTTTTATCACATTTGGATATAAGCGGTGTTCTACCGCCTGAATTCTAGTTTTCAACTGTTCTTCCGTCTCACCCGGAATCATTTCTATTTCTTCCTGTGCAATGATTGGACCTGTATCCATTCCTTCATCTACATAGTGAACTGTGACTCCAGTTTTCGAAACCCCGGCCCGATAAGCTTTCCCAATTGCATCCTTGCCGGGGAAATCCGGCAAAACAGACGGGTGAATATTAACAATCCTGCCCTCATAATGCGAAAGTAATGTTTCCCCGATAAGTCGCATATAACCGGCTAAGAAAATCCATTCTACTCCCAGAGATTGAAGCTTTTCATAGATTACTTTTTCATATTCCTGCTTGGAGGAAAAGCTTTTTGGAGTCAGTACAAGTGTCTCAAGACCTGATTTTTCAGCCTTAGCTATGACAGCAGCTCCCGGTTTATCACAAACAAGCAAAACTATAGAGCTTGCAATTTTTTCATCCTGCATCATGGCATCAAAGTTACTGCCTGTTCCTGATGCAAATACACTCAGCCTTTGCTTCATGAAGTAATTTGCACCTCTTCACCTGGAATGACATGTCCAATAACAGCAGCCTCGATATTGTTTTCTTTCAATACATCACAAATGGCTTGCTCATCTTCTTTAGAAACAGCAACCACCATGCCAATTCCCATATTAAAAACACGATACATTTCACGTGCATCAATTTTCCCCAGCTGTTGCAGAAAAGGAAAGATTTCAGGAACGCTCCATGCCTCCTGCTGCACTGCTGCTCCAAGGCCTTCCGGAAGCATGCGTGGTATGTTTTCATCAAAACCGCCGCCTGTAATATGCGCAATACCTTTTATATGTACTTTTTCTTTGATAGCTTTAATCGCTTTGGTATAAATCTTCGTAGGTTCCATCAGAGCCTCACCTAAAGGCCTTGATAGCCCATCTGGTGTCTTTTCAAAATCGAGCCCTTCAATCAGCTTGCGGACAAGAGAATAGCCATTGGAATGAATGCCGCTGGAGGCTAATCCAATCAGAGTGTCTCCTTCTGTAATCGTTTTTCCTGTAATAATCTCTTCTTTCTCAACAATACCGACAACGAAACCAGCTAAATCATATTCATCTGCCTCATACATACCCGGCATCTCAGCTGTTTCCCCGCCGATCAATGCAGCATTTGCTTCCTGACAGCCCGCCGCAACACCGGATACTATCGCTTCAATTCGGGCAGGATCATTTTCCCCGCAGGCAATATAATCTAAAAAGAAAAGCGGATTGCCTCCCTGTGCAACAATATCATTGACACACATCGCTACTAAGTCAATTCCTACCGTATCATGCTTATCCAGCTCAAAAGCAAGCTTTAATTTTGTACCGACCCCGTCTGTTCCCGAAAGCAGAACAGGCTCTTTATAAGAAAAGGAGGATAAATCAAATGCCCCGGCAAAGGAGCCTAAGGAGCCCAATACCTCTTTCCGATGTGTTTTTTTTATATGTTTTTTCATTCTTTCTACTGCTTCGTAGCCCTTTTCAACGTCTACACCAGCTTTTTTATAAACATCTGACATATTTTTTACCCTCCAAAGTGATTTTTGATCTTAGCAGTTTGATGTGTCCATTTCCTTCTTATCAGCCGGGGCAACAGGATACAAACCTGTCATACAAGCCATGCATACGCCTTGATTGATTGTTTTATCCTTGACAATTGCATTCTCTAATCCCTCTTCTGACAAGTAGGCAATACTGTCCGCCCCAATAATTTCACCAATTTCCTCAACGGTATTGTTTGCTCCGATCAGCTCTTCCTTGGTAGACATATCAATCCCGTAATAACACGGATCCGTTATCGCCGGAGAAGCAATACGCACATGAACTTCACTCGCACCTGCATCCTTCAGCATTTTCACAATCCGCCGGCTCGTGGTTCCACGGACAATCGAATCATCAATCATAATGACACGTTTTCCTTCTACAATCCCGCGGACAGGTGACAGCTTCATTTTTACTCCCAGCTCTCTTAATTCTTGCGACGGCTGGATAAATGTTCTTCCTACATAACGATTTTTGATAATGCCCATTTCATACGGAAGCTTGCTTTCTTCTGCATAGCCGATAGCAGCTGAAATACTTGAATCCGGCACACCGACCACTAAATCTGCGTCAACTGGAGCTTCCTTGGCTAATTCTTTCCCCATCTGTTTACGGGAGGCATGTACATTGACATAATTCACATCACTGTCAGGCCGGGAAAGATAAACATATTCCATCGCACACATCTGTCTTTTTCCTCGTGGAGCAAACCGGAATGAAGTCAGACCTTCTTCATTAATTTTAATCAATTCTCCCGGTAAGACCTCTCTTTCAAAAGTGGCACCGATCTGGTCAAAAGCGCAAGTTTCAGAAGCAACCACATATGCTTCACCCAATCTGCCAATCGAAAGTGGTCTTATTCCGGCAGGATCCAGTGCGGCATATAATGTATCATCCTCTAAAATAAGGTAGGCATAAGCGCCTTTAACACGGTTAAGAGCCTCTGAGATGGTTGCTTCGGTCACTTCCCCGCTCCGTTTAATCAAATGCGCCAGCACCTCTGTATCTGAAGTAGTTTGAAAAATACTTCCCTCACTTTCGAGTTCTTCACGTAATTTCGTTGCATTCATTAAGTTTCCATTATGTGCTAGAGCCATCCCGCCGGTCAGAGACTGAAAAACAAGAGGCTGCACATTTTCAAGTCCTTTTCCACCCTGGGTTGCATACCGGACGTGTCCTAAGGCTATTTCTCCGCTAAAATCATCAAAATTCACATGCTTAAAGACATCATTAACGAGGCCAAGCTGTCTATGAGCTTTTAATTGCATATCCCTGCTGACAACAATCCCTGCCCCCTCCTGACCGCGATGCTGCATCGAGTGTAATCCGTAATAGGTTAATTCTGCTGCTTTCTCATGCCCCCAAATGCCGAACACACCACATTCTTCGTTTATGCCTTTGATTTCAGCAAGCATGGAATAGCTCCTTTCCAAAGTGCTTTTAATTCAGCAGCTTCTTCCTGAAGAATTGTTTCATTATTTGTCTTTACCATCAGCTTATTATCTGCTGTTACCTCACCCAGCTTTGCTGCATCTACAAATACTTCTTCAAAAGCACCCTGGTTCTCAGGCTTTACGGTAACAAGAAAACGTGACTGTGTTTCGCTGAACAGTTCCACCGTGGCATTGCCTGAAAGCTCAACTTTTGCGCCAACCACTTCATCCGCGAATAAAGATTCCGCTAAAGCAACTCCTAAGCCGCCCTCTGCAAGATCATGTGCAGATTGGATCTTTCCTTTCCGAATCAAAGAAAGCAGTTTTTTCTGACGTTCTGTCTCTATTTTCAAATCCAGGTACGGAGCCTTTCCTTCATATTTCCCCTCCTGAATAAATTGCAATTCACTGCCGCCAAATTCATTTCGTGTTTCACCAATTAGATAAATGATATCCCCAGCTTCCTGGAAAAAACTTGGTGTAATATGTGCTGTTGATTCGTGCAATCCAACCATGCCGACAACCGGCGTCGGGTAAATAGATTTTCCTTTAGATTGATTATATAAGGAAACATTTCCACTAATAACCGGCGTTTGTAATGCTTCACATGCAGCACTCATACCTTCTACACTTTTTTCCATTTGCCAGAAGATTTCCGGATTCGTCGGATTACCGAAATTCAATCCATCTGTTAGTCCCAATGGTTTAGCTCCAGAGCAGACAATATTACGGGCAGCTTCTGCGACAGCAATCTTTCCGCCTTCCTCCGGATCTAAATAAATATAGCGGGAATTACAGTCTGTCGTGATTGCTAATGCTTTATCTGTTCCTTTAATACGGACAACTGCTGCATCAGATCCTGGTGTAACAACAGTATTAGTCTGCACCATGGAATCATATTGATCATATACCCATTCTTTACTGGCGATGGTTGGCTGCTGCAGTAATTGTTTTAAAGTTTCTCCATGATTATCTACATTGGGTCTATGGGCCTCCATCTGTTGAAAAGCTTGATAGTATTCAGCTTCCTTCGACGGCATATGGTACACTGGAGCATCATCCGCTAACGAATCCACAGGAATATCTGCTACAACCTCATCATGATGTTTAATCCGGAACACTTTTTCCTCGATAACCTTTCCAACAGGAACGGCCTGCAAACCATACTTTTCAAAAATATCAATGATTTCCTGCTCACGGCCAGTCTTTACACAAAGAAGCATCCGCTCCTGTGATTCAGACAGCATCATTTCATAGGCAGTCATATTCTGTTCACGCTGCGGTACAAGATCTAAATTCATTTCAAGACCAGTACCCGCTTTACTTGCCATTTCACTTGCAGATGAGGTTAAACCGGCAGCCCCCATATCCTGCATTCCTACAAGCGCATCAGAATGAATTACCTCCAAACATGCTTCAATGATCAGTTTTTCCATGAATGGGTCACCAACCTGAACAGCAGGACGGTCTTTATTGGAATCCTCAGCTAAATCATCCGAGGCAAAGGTAGCTCCATGAATACCATCTCTTCCTGTTGGTGGTCCTGCATACAAAATTGTATTGCCAATACCGGCAGCAATTCCTTTTTGCACATCACCATGATTAATCAGTCCCACACACATTGCATTGACAAGCGGATTATCTTCATAGCTGTCATCAAATTGCACCTCTCCGCCAACTGTCGGAACACCGACACAATTTCCATAACCGGCAATACCGGCAACAACTTCTGAAAAAAGATACTTGGTACGGTTGGTGGTTAAAGGTCCAAAACGTAAAGAATTCATTAATGCAATCGGACGGGCACCCATGGAAAATACATCACGGATAATTCCGCCGACACCGGTTGCCGCTCCTTGATATGGCTCCACAGCAGATGGATGATTATGGCTTTCTACCTTGAAAACAACAGCCTGTCCATCTCCTATATCGATTACTCCTGCTCCCTCTCCCGGACCCTGCAGAACGTTCGGGCCCTCTGTCGGAAATTTTCTTAAGAGCGGTTTAGACGTTTTGTAGCTGCAATGCTCTGACCACATAACCGAAAAGATTCCGGTCTCCGTAAAATTCGGGAGGCGGCCAAGGATCGTTTTGATTTTTTCAAACTCTTCATCACTTAAACCCATATCCTGATACAATCGGTCTTGTTCAATTTTCACTGGATTAATACTATGCGTTAACTGCATTGCTGCTCCTCCAATTCGCAATCATAGATTGAAATATTCGTAAGCCGTCTTCACTTCCTAATAATGCTTCCACTGCTCTTTCCGGATGCGGCATCATACCCAGCACATTACCGGCTCTATTACGGATACCGGCAATATCTGCCACAGAACCATTGGGATTATTTTTATAGGTGAATACGATTTGATTGTTGGCTTTTAGTTCATTTAATGTTTCATCATCACAGAAATAGTTACCTTCCCCATGCGCAATTGGAAAACGGACTACTTCATTTTTATCGTATAATGGAGTAAAAACATTCTCGTTATCCTCAACAATCAATTCTTCCTGATGACACATAAAGGAAAGATTTTTATTGCGCATTAACGCCCCAGGTAAAAGCCCTGATTCCGTCAAAATTTGAAATCCGTTGCAAATGCCCAGTACAGGCTTGCCTTTTTCCGCATGCTCACGAATTTTATTCATAATATCTGATGTAGAGGCCATTGAACCGGATCGCAGATAATCTCCATAAGAAAATCCGCCAGGGATAAGAATTCCATCTACATCATCCAGTAAATGCGTATCGGTATACCAGACCAGACTGGCTTCGGCACCTGCAACTTCTCCTGCCGCATGATACATATCCCTGTCACAATTGGAACCTGGAAAAACAATAACAGCTACCTTCACAATTAACGTGCCTCCTCTAACTCAATCCGGTAATCTTCAATAACCGGATTGGCCAATAATTGCTCACACATTTGTGTCACTCGTGTTTCTAAATCAGGACCTTCTTCTACCTGGAGTTCAATATATTTTCCGACACGGACATCGTCAACCTCAGGATAGTCTAAAGCGTGAAGAGAAGTTTGAATTGCCTTTCCCTGTGGATCTAAAACACCTTGTTTTAATGTAATATATACCTGCACCTTTTTCATAACTGATCCTCCAAACGATTTAGTATTTCTTCGTATACGGTAATTAAATCTCCAGTACCTTGACGAAAAACATCTTTATCGAGCTTTTCGTTCGTTTCCATATCCCATAATCTGCAGGTATCTGGTGACACCTCATCAGAAAGCAGAATTTTGCCTTCCTTGTTTCTGCCGAATTCCAATTTGAAATCCACCAGCCGGACACCGATAGCCGCAAATATTTCTGTTAATGCCAGGTTTACCTGTCTTGCTTTTTCCTTGATACTGCTTAGTTCTTCTTCCGTAATATCTGTTAAAAAGAGGGCGTGTTCATCGTTAATCAATGGGTCTCCTAAACTATCATCCTTGTAAAATAATTCTGCTAAAGCAGGTTCAAAAAGAGTTTTTTCCTGGATATCCAAACGCTTTGTAATACTTCCTGTTGCAATATTCCGAATTACCACTTCTAACGGAATAATATCTGTTTTCTGAACCATTTGAGTAACAGAATCCAGCCGTTTGATAAAATGCGACTGAATTCCTTTATTTTGTAATGCCTTGAATAGGAGGGAAGAGATCTCATTATTGAGTCTCCCCTTCCCTGTAAATTGAGCTTTCTTCTCTCCGTTAAAAGCCGTTGCAGCATTTTTATACGAGAGAATCAAGTGATTTTCATTCGTGTCCGATTGATAAACCTTTTTTGCCTTGCCTTCATATAAAAGCTCAAGTTCCATATTGGAATCCTCCTATGCCAATCCAATTTTTGTAAAGATCTGATCTACATTTTTTAAGTGATAGGTATAGTCAAAACAATCATCAATTTCCGCCTGGCTTAATTTACTTGTAATCCGATCATCCTGTTCTACCAATTCTTTGAAGGAAGTTGCTGTTTCCCACGCTTCCATTGCTTTTGGCTGAACAATATCATAAGCATCTTCTCGGGCCATCCCTTTATCAATCAAAGATAGCAGTACGCGCTGAGAAAAAATAACTCCGTGAGTGCGGTCAATATTACGTTTCATATTTTCAGGGAATACTGTTAAGTTCTCCACAATATTTCCAAAACGGTGCAGCATATAATCAAGAGCAATAGTCGCATCCGGTAAAATAACACGCTCTGCAGAGGAATGCGAAATATCACGTTCATGCCATAAAGCTACATTCTCATAAGCAGTTACCATATAGCCGCGGATAACCCGTGCCATTCCTGTCATATTCTCTGAACCAATTGGATTGCGCTTATGCGGCATAGCTGAGGATCCTTTTTGTCCTTTTGCAAAACGTTCTTCTACTTCTCTTGTTTCTGTCTTTTGCAGTCCCCGGATTTCCGTTGCAAACTTTTCAATCGATGTAGCAATCAAAGCTAATGTAGATAAATAAGCTGCATGACGATCACGCTGTAATGTTTGTGTAGAAACTGGAGCAGGTGATGTGCCCAGCTTTGCACAGACATATTGCTCTACATATGGATCAATATTGGCATAGGTTCCAACTGCTCCAGAAAGCTTTCCAAATTCCACATTTTTAGCAGCAAGCTCAAAACGCTCCAGATTACGCTTCATTTCCTCATACCATAAAGCCATTTTCAGACCAAATGTTGTCGGCTCTGCATGCACACCATGTGTACGTCCCATCATAACGGTATGTTTATGTTCCTTTGCCTTGCTTTCTAAAATCCCGACAAACCGATGCAGACCTTCTCTTAAAATTTCATTAGCCTGCTTTAATAAATAAGAAAGAGCTGTATCGACAACATCTGTAGAAGTCAATCCATAGTGAACCCATTTTCTTTCTTCTCCTAAAGTTTCTGATACAGTACGGGTAAATGCCACCACATCATGCCGTGTTTCCTGTTCAATTTCATATATGCGGTTAATATCAAAGGAAGCATTCTCACGCAATTTTTTCACATCTTCTTTTGGAATAAAACCTAGCTCACTCCAAGCTTCACAAGCCAGAATCTCTACTTCCAGCCAAGCTTTAAATTTATTTTCCTCTGTCCAGATATTGCCCATTTCTTCTCTTGTATAACGTTCGATCATTGTTGTATTGCCTCCTCAAAAATATCCAATTGTTTCTGTAAAG
The DNA here is from genome assembly GCF_038004405.1 of Oceanobacillus sp. FSL W8-0428. Lineage (NCBI taxonomy): Bacteria > Bacillati > Bacillota > Bacilli > Caryophanales > Bacillaceae > Oceanobacillus > Oceanobacillus sp. FSL W8-0428. The sequence continues at coordinate 2,968,702 of NZ_JBBORB010000001.1, read as the reverse complement.
CTTCCGGTGTTTCCGCTGTAAATGTAATATGTCCCATTTTACGTTTTTCTTTCGGTTCTTCCTTTCCATAAAGATGAAGAAAACCAAAGTTATGTGCAGTGGTAAACTGTATAGATTTCGAAAGAGATTCTCCTAAAATATTAACCATCGCGGTCGGCTCATACAAATTGACAGGAACGAACGGCAGCCCGCAAATCGCCCGGATATGCTGTGCGAATTGAGAAACATTGCAGCCTTCAATTGTATAGTGCCCGGAGTTATGCGGTCTTGGAGCCATTTCATTAATATAGATTGTATCCTCACCGACAAACATTTCAATTGCAAAAGTACCAACAATCTCCATTCGTTCAGCAATTTTCGCCGTCATGGCATAGGCCTTTTCTTCAAGTGCAGCGTCAATATCTGCCGGCACTGTAGTTTTATATAGGATATGTTTACGATGTTCATTCTCTGCAATCGGAAAAAAAGAAATATCTCCCTGCTGCGACCTTGTAAAGACAACCGAGATTTCTTTATCAAAAGGAATCCATCGCTCTATTATACAGTAGCCATGCTCCTCGAAAAATGCTAAAGCTTCATTTTTATCTTCTTCTGTCACAAGTTTTAGCTGCCCTTTCCCATCATAACCTCCCCGACAGGTTTTAATCACTGCCGGCAGCGGAATAATAGATAATGCTTCTCTGCAATCTTCTTCCGTTTTCACAATCCGAAAAGCAGGAACAGGAAGCTCTAAGTCGTCAACAAGCTGCTTTTCTTTTTCCCGGTTCTGTGTAACCTCTAATGCCAATGCGCCCTGTGGAAGCTTTCCAGCGTTCTGGATAAGCTCTGCGGCCTTCAAGTCCACATTTTCAAATTCATATGTAATTACATCCGCTTTTTCGATTAATTCTTTTACAGCTGTCAAATCCGTATAATCTGCAGTGATTTGCTCATCAGCTACCTGTGCTGTCGGACAATTTGGCGCCGGGTCTAAAACAACGATGCGATATCCCATATATCTTGCTGCAATTGCCATCATTCTTCCAAGCTGACCACCGCCAATAATTCCAATTGTCTGAGGAGGTAAAATAATTTTAATAGGTTGCAAGCTGATCCCTCATTTCCTGAACAGCATCCTTCATTGCTGCACGGTAATCATCCAGTGCCTTTTCTGCATCTTTATCAAATGTACTGATAATCTGCGTTGCTAAAATAGCGGCATTCTTTGCGCCTGCTTTACCAATGGCAACTGTTGCTGTCGGTACACCACCTGGCATTTGAACAATAGATAAGAGTGAATCGACTCCCTGGAGTGCTTTGCTTTCTACCGGAACTCCAATAACAGGCAGGGTCGTCTGTGATGCAACCATTCCGGGCAGATGTGCTGCTCCGCCAGCTCCGGCAATAATGACTTTTAGTCCTTTTTCTCTCGCACTCTGAGCGTAGGTAAACATATCATCTGGTGTACGATGAGCGGAAATGATTTCTTTTTCATAGCTGATATTTAATGTATCGAGTTCTTTACAGGTATACTGCATTGTCTCCCAATCTGAGATACTTCCCATAATGACACCAACTTGAGCCATCGAATCCCTCTTTCTGTTTTTAGTTGTTTTTTTACGGATTTTAAAAGGTCATGGTTGTGTTAAAGTTCGGTTTTTGGTTGAAACATTTAAAAATTGATTTGTATCTGCCTGTTGCCAAAAACACCGTATTTTTAATCGTCCACATTGCCAACATTTTTTATCTCAAAGGTAATTCACAATTAACAAAAGTGTTAAAAAATTAAAAAAGTCTATTCATCTCCCATAAGGGAAGATGAATAGACTTGGTTTAAAAGAGATTCAAAATGTGATTAATCGGACTTTTGAACATCTTTTTTATAAGCATCATTCAACATCTGCTGTTCTTTAAAACAGCAGCTCATCCTCCCTCATAGTCCGGTCATTTACGGTGCCGGGTAGAAACTTTTGAGCCATATTCTCAAGTATATATGAGGCATTTTCAATTGTTGGTTTTAGCATACCAAATAAAATAGAAAAATGCAAGATAATGTCGAACAATTTAAGCTTTACATTTAATTAACGTTCGGTTTTTGGTGGTTATTCTCTCTGTTGACTTTCATTTTGTGATTTTTCTTTTGTTTTATTCTCTTTTCGCATCAGCTTTCCTTTACGGACTTGTTTCACCCAGAAGCCGCCATGAATCCGTTTTGGCTCATAGGAAATAATAAATGCTTTCGGGTCTATTTCATGAATTGCCTGATACAGGTTCAGTTCATATTTTCTAGGTGTTAAAATTTGAACTGAAAGTCGATCTCCATCCATTCCATAGGAGGACCAGCTGGTTACACCATAGCCTTTTTCGCGGAGACGCTGTGTAAATTTTAAATCCGGATTTGCAGAAACAACATTCACAGTGATATACCCAAGTGCAAGCTTCTCTTCAATTTTGGAACCAATAATTAAACCAGTTGCGAAACCAATGGCATAAGCAATCAGATTTTGAATCTGATCCAGGTTATCTAATACTAACCCCAGTCCTACAACATAAATAACAATCTCAAACATACTCACAAATGCAGCAATATACGTTCTGCCCTTTAATGTCAAAATCATACGAATCGTCATGAGTGATACATATAAGACATTAACGGTAAATATAATTGCCAGCATTATGAGCGCATTCTCTAACATATTGATTCCCCCTTTTACTTCATAAAATATCACTTCAAACAGAAGAAAAGCACATCCAATGAGATATCATATCTTGTGAATAATTCCCTTTTCTTTCTAAAATAAAACACGTCGTTCCTGTCCTACGTAAAATAGGGTGACTTTAATTTATCACACTTCTATTAAATGACGCTATAAGAAAATATTGTATGAATACTGCCATAAAAGGCTTTCCAGTTTTGAAAAACTGTTCTCATGATGCCTTGACTCGATTGGATTGGCAGGGATTGATAATCGGTCTGTTTCATCGATTTAAACAAGGCATTCAAAAAAGGATAAGAAATATATGGTTTATCCTTAGAGGGCATCTCAAATAAATGACATTGGATTTCCTTTTGTTCTGATTTGGCTTTTTCCTGTTCTTTTGCATACCTTCGTTGGTAAGCTTGCAGCTGGTTCGCATTGATTGCAGGCAAATGGATTTGGAGGCTTTTCAATACTTCTTTTTGTAACGGCTGCAGTTCCTTTTCTTGTTGGAGAGCTGTAAAAACCTGCCGGATATAAAAGTTTGTTGTGTTATGCATATTCTTTGCGCATTGACACATATCTTGAAAATACGGATGCATCCGGTGCCCCTTTTTCACCCAAATTTGCAGGGTTCGATAAACAGTCATTTCATTTTCACCCCTAAAAGAACATTTGTTCCTGTCAACCCATCATATCATAGGAGGGAAAGAAATACCACTATTCTGAAAGTAGCTAACAACTTTTTTTGGGCTGTTCATGGTATGCTGATGCTGTTAAATATTTCTTTAGATTTTCTTAACAGCTAAATGGATGAAGTATTAAAACCGCCAATTCACCTCCCACCTAACATCTGATGGAATTTTTGAGGAAGGAGTCCTCTTGGCTGAAATGATAGATGTTTGTTTAAAAATTTCCGATAGGGTCATAAGATCAAGAGAACATAACTTCTATAAACGATTCTTCTTCATTCATATGATTTCCCATAAACAGCTAGACCATATTTACACTTTATTTAAAAAGTCTGATCCGGTATATTTGAGTTACCGCAGCTTTCCATTGTAGCTTAATAAACGAGGTGGGAATACATGTTGAAAAACCTGGAATATCTAAAGTCCGGAAATGAAAAACAAAGAAGAGCATTTAAAGTGATTAACCAGCTGAATATGATGGAGGATTTAAAAATATACTCTCCAATTTTATGCGGAACAATACCACTTAGTATAGATACAGCATCCTCTGATTTAGATATTATTATGGAGGTTCATGATTTCAGCGGTTTCGGAGATAAAATTAATTTTCTTTATGGGCCCTTCCCTCAATTCAAACTTAAACGGAAGATAATCAGAAGCAAATTGATAGTAAAAGCAAATTTCATTTATGATAATTTTGAATTTGAATTATTTGGACAAGCACAGCCTGTAACGCAGCAATATGCTTATCTGCATATGGTAATTGAAAAATATCTTCTGGATACGAACCCATCTTGGAGATGTGAAATTATTGCTTTAAAAGAACGAGGATTTAAGACAGAGCAGGCGTTTTGCCATATGCTTGAATTAACAGGAGACCCTTATGAAGCCTTAATAAATTATGGACTAAGAAAACAAATAATTTAATCTTTTTTGAAATAAATCCATGACAAATCGCTTTTATATGCTCTTATGAACATAAAATGAGACTTTATTCAATGGAGGCTTTTTTCATCCCCGCTTAGAATTTTAAATACCCTATATTCTTAATGTGAGAATCTTAAAAAAAGCACTTCGTTGAGACCAGTAATCGCAATGATTTTCGGTGGGGCGAGTAATCGCAGTCCCAGTCCCAGAAGAAATACACGTAGACTCCTGTGGGAAAGCGCAGTGGGAAGACCCCGCAGAAAAAAAAGCCCTCCTCTTTTTTTTCGAGGAGGCTGAGCTCAAGCCCACGGAAAGCGTAGTGTATTTCTGGAGCGGCTATTCTTCAGCATTTTTATATACTTTCTTATTCTTTAAAAAAGAAGGGGATTTCTCACCTTCCTTTTCTAATAGAACGCTATTCTAATATGCAATAACCCCATTAACTCGCGATAATGCGGCAGCTATGATAAATGACGAAACAGCGTCTACTCCTGCAAGTGCTGCTTCTAAGAATAATGATTCCAAATGCTGTGTTAAAGCAACCTGCCTTTCTAGAACCCTCTCAATCTCTTTCTCAATGTCTTCCTCCAAACGATCCCTAAATCTGTGCAATGAAACAGTTCATCTGCTCCCCATAAATTATCACGATCCAGATACATTATTTCATTACAAGCTGCAATGGACCACTTTGAGTTGGGGCGCTCTATCAGTTGTAAATCGCTCTCCGGCTGAATTTTGCCTTCCTCGAGAACCCGGAAATACCAGCCTGTTTTCAATCCATTTTCCATCTCTCTCTGCGATACCGTTCCAGGCTGAGAAACCTGGATAACAGCTTTCCCAAATTGATAAATATCACCAATAAATACTGAATACTCGTCCATTTCCAAAACAGAAAGATTTTCCTTCTTTTCTCCTGCACGTTTTGTAAATAATTTATCTGTACCTGGTTCATTGTAATGCCTAATCGGAAAAGCAAAAATACATTTATCATAAATAGCTATCTTTTTGTCCGGATTCTCTTTTGCAAAACCAAGTCTCGATAAAAACATACTATTTTTTATTTCATTCTGTTTATTATTAAAAATCCTATGTACAAATGGTTCTTCCATGATGTCACCTTATTTCTAAAAAATACTGAAATATGTTATATTAATTTCATTCTACAAACTATCGTGACATTTGAAAAGCCTAAAGGGGGATGAACATGACAATACAAAAAGCAACATTTGCCGGAGGCTGTTTCTGGTGTATGGTGAAGCCTTTTGATCAATGGGACGGCGTACACCAGGTTATATCAGGCTATACAGGCGGACATTTAGATAATCCTGCTTATGAACAAGTCAAGCAAGGGAATACAGGACACTATGAAGCAGTGGAGATTACCTATGATGATTCTCTTATCAATTACCAGACGATTCTTGACCTATATTGGCCACAAATCGATCCGACAGATCCAGACGGGCAATTTCAGGATAGAGGCGAGCAATATAGAACTGCCATCTTTTATCATAATGAAGAGCAGAAAGAGCTTGCTGAAAAAGCAAAGCAGACACTTGCTGACAGCGGCCGATTTGCTAGACCAATTGTGACAGAAATTAAAGCAGCATCTGTTTTCTACCCTGCTGAAGATTATCATCAGGATTTTTATAAAAAAAGTAAGACAGAATACGAAGAAGACCGTGCTAAATCAGGCCGGGATGAATTTATTGCCGAAAACTGGAAATCATAGACTTCAAAACATCATATGGAGGGGTTCCATTGAAAAAACAACTGATTGTTACAGAAGAATTATTAATAAACGCGTCATCAGAAAGAGTTTGGGAAATATTAACACTGCCTAAATATGTAGCACAATGGGATGAACTTCCAGAGGACTATCCTGAAGAGCCGATGCAAGAAGGCAGCAAGGTGATTTGGGACTTACCGAATGGAGAGCAGTCTATCACTACCATTATTAAGGCTGAAAAAGAAAAAGAGCTGATTATTGATTTACATGGAACAGGATGGAAAATCAAACCTGAGCAAGGAGAAGTTGCCTATCGCTATTTATTAGAAGATACGGGAAGCAGCACCAAACTATTTATCGAAATTGGCGACTTCTCTCTTTTGGAACAAGGGGAAAAATACTACGAAGCATCCGTGGACTTTGCAAAAGAGTCTTCTAAAGTAATTAAATCTTTAGCCGAAAGCGAAACAGTTTAATACAGAATGAAATCTTTACAGAGACCTGATAATTGATATTTTGGAAGGTCTCTCTTTTTATATTATTACGACCAAAAATCACTGAAGCTTGGAAAGTGGGGAAAATATGAAAATCAGAGCATATACTCCAGCTGACGAAAAAGGTTGGCTTCATTGCCGCGTACTTGCCTTTTTAGAAACAGCTTATTTTGATAATGTTCTTCAGGAAAAAGAATCCTATGCGTTTCCGTCTATTGAACTTGTCGCTGAAATCGAAGGAAAAATAGCAGGACTAATTGATATAGAGTATGAGACCAAGGAAGGGGCGGTTTGCTCCCGTAACAGTGGTTTAGGAGGAATGATATGGCATATTGCAGTACATCCCTATTATTCTCGGCAAGGGGTTGGGCAAGCACTGTTGAATGAGGCAGAGAAAATTGCAAAGACCCGAAAATTGAATTACCTTGAAGCATGGACACGAGATGATACATGGGTTCAAAATTGGTATGAGAAAATGAACTTTACAATGACCGATTCTTATTATCATATTTATTTAGAAGGAAATGAAATCAAAAGCCATTTCCAGTCTGCTACAGAACAGCTCTTCCCTGTATCTGTTTTCTCACATTACACCGGAGAAAACCTTAAGCAGTTTTCCGGTGTTCAGAGAAAGCATCAGTGTGTCTGCTATGTTAAAGCATTGAATGAAAACGGCAGCATCAAAAGTGTCTAATATAAAAGTTATTACACAGGTAACCTCAGCACTCTAGAATCTTCTGAGGCCGCCTGTAAGATGCTTTTCTAAAATAGTATCTAAGACAATTTGTGCCTGCTATTCTATACAAGCAACTCCCATTAAACATTCCTATAACATTAATCTATTTATCTTTACAAGCCTCAATAAAGCCTTGATAAATAGCCAGTGATGGATCATCTGAAAGATTAATCAAGCCTTCTGGATGCCACTGCACCCCTAAAACAAAGCGATGTATTTTACTTTCAAATGCCTCCATAACACCATCATCTGCTGCAGCGGAGACCATAAAATCTTTGCCTAGAGAGCGGTTTGCCTGATGATGGTAGCTGTTTACCCTTATTTTCTCCGTCTGAACCAGCTTTTCCAATAAAGAAGCCCTGGCTATTTTGACAGTATGTGAACGATGGTGGAATGCTGCTTTTTGAGTATGCTGAATTAGCTGCTTCGGATATTGTGAATCTAAATCCTGATACATAGCTCCTCCCGTCACAACATTTAAAATTTGACATCCTCTGCAAACTCCCAGTATCGGCTTATCCTTCTCTAAAAAATATGTGATAACTTCCTTCTCTAATCGATCTCTTTCTGGAATAATAGTACCGAGATTCGGGTTTGGCTCTTCTTGAAATAAAGATGGGTCAATATCATAGCCGCCTGGCAGATAGAGGCCATCCATTTTATCAAGCAATACAGCTATTTCCTGATAATCACTATAATACGGCAGAATAACCGGGATGCCTCCAGCTTGTTCAATAGCCCTTATATTTCGCAGGTGCATCTTATATTCCGTTCCATCTGCTTCCATCGATGCTGTTACTCCAATAATTGGCTTCATTTCATTGCCTCCTTATGATTTTGTTGCTGTTGCACAAGTGATAACAGTATTATAATTGCTATCCAGCTTTACTTTTTGGTGTATTCTATACATTGGCACTGTATTTCGTGCCTCTTATTTATATCAGATATTAAAAGAAAATTAAGTCTTTTTCAAATAGTAAACATTGATTTCCTGAAAATAAATACGCTATTAATAAAAAATCTCCTTGACCAAAATGGAAAGAGAGATTTTTTATTTAATTTGTATCAATAGTCATATCTTGTATTGTTAAATATTAGCCTTCCTGAACCGTAATATACGTATTACTTTTTGAAAGTTCATTTGTCTCTATAGAATAATTTTATACTTATTCTGCCTACAGCCTTTATTAGTTAAGTCCTGTTCTATGTATCAATTTCGTATCCTCAATTACTTACAGGAGAAAATTCTAAAAAAATAAAACAGCCTGACACTGTTAAAAAATAACAGAGCCAGGCTGTAGTAAATTTTTTCACTTATCTAATCTACAGAAAGTAATCCATAATCAAAAAAGTGTCTTTTTCTTAATAATTTCTATGCAAATTATTCTTCAACAATTTCATAGCCTTGTGCCTGAAGCATCTGAACAGATTGCTGTAGACTTACACCACCGCTTAAATCTCCTTCAAATTCAGATCCTGTCAATTGGCTTACTTCGTTCACATCAGCTTCATCGTAATTTACCGTTAATGTTTCAACGACTTTATCATCAAGATATTCAAAGTTATGTGTTACTCCTTGTATGTCTTGAAAACCTTCAGCAGTTTCTGCCATTATTTCTTCTGCTTCTTCTGGTGTAGAAACTCCTAATGCGGAATAAGGCATTTCATTATTTGCAGTTTGTTCATAGACCATATCGCCATCCGCTTTATAAGTAAGTTTTACAATAACACCTGCCTGTTCAAATTGAAGCGTAACTGTGTTTTCACCATTTGGATCAAAGTCAAAATCTTGTGACTCGGCAGCTGCGTCATTTTCTGAACCAGCATTTTCTTCTGAATCTGTAGCTGCCTCTTCATCAGCTTCTTCATCTTCTGCTGCGGCACCTTCTTCAGCTTCAGCGCCTTCTTCTGTATCCTCTTCGTTATCTGTTGTTCCTTCTGCTGTGTCCTCAGTGCTCTCATTATCTTTAGTATCCTTATCCTCGTCTGAATTATCAGAACCACAAGCAACCAAAGCAACACTTAGAAGTAGTGCCATACATAGCATCAGCCATTTTTTCATTTCTGCTCTTCCTTTCTCCTCTGAAGTTAACAATAGCATTGTTAATACTATTTCATAATCATATGAAAATCTTGGAAGGTTTTCAATAGGTCAAAGTCTTTAAACTTACTGCTTAAAAAGGCATACTAAATTTAGAATTGTACCATTTTTCCTATTAATTAATCTGTATTTATTTAATTTCTTCTATATTAGTATAATTTAACTTACTGCTTCCCCGGAGGAATTATAAAATAATCCTTTTTTCCTATTCCACAAAACTGTCCTTTAGTTATATAAATTGAACTTATTAATGTAACAAAATACGTTTACAAGCTAGTCCTTGCTCGTATTATCTCTTAACAACAATGACCAAGAGTACATACTGTGATTACCTATGTAGTCAGTTTAATAAAACAAATATTTTACAGATAACTAAACTGACAAAATAGTGATTTCCCATATCTATCTAAACTTAAAGAGGAGAATGTACTACACTCCCCTCTCTTCAACTGCATATTTATTTTTAGGTTAAAAAGATAAAATACAATGCAAAGACAACAAATAATACATACATAATCGGATGAACTTCCTTCGCTCTTCCTTTAACAAGCATTGTAATTGGATAGAATATAAACCCGATGGCAATACCAGTTGCGATGCTGGCAGTTACTGGCATCATCAGCACTGTAAAGAAAGCTGGTACAGCAATCTCAAATTTATCCCATGGGATATCCTTTAAGCTGCTGGCCATTAATACTCCGACAATAATCAATGCCGGCGCAGTTACTTCATTCGTTACAACACTTAGTAATGGAGAGAAGAACAAAGCTAACAGGAACAGACAGCCTGTGACAACAGCTGTGAATCCTGAACGCCCGCCTACACTTACACCTGAAGTGGATTCCACAAAGGATGTTGTCGTAGATGTACCGACAGCAGCCCCTACTACACTGGCAGAAGCATCTGCAAAGAGCGCTTTACCTGCTCTTGGTAATTTATTATCCTTCATCAGTCCTGCTTTTGTCGCAACAGCAACCAATGTTCCTGCTGTATCAAAGAAATTAACAAATAAAAATGTCAAAATAACAATAAGCATCTGCATCGTAAAAATCTGATCAAAATGAATAAAAGCTTGGCCGAATGTCGGCGCCAGACTCGGGGCACTGCTTACAATTCCACTAATGCCGGATGGCACTGGAATCAGACCAAAAATCATACCGACAATGGAACTGATAATCATCCCATAAAAAATCCCCGCTTTAACACCTACAGTGATCAAAACAACGGAAATAACAATTCCAAAAATCGCTAATAAAACCGGTGGAGATGTTAAATCACCAAGCGCAATAATTGTAGACGGATCCGCTTGAACAATTTGCGCATTTTTCAATCCGATAAATGCAATAAATAAACCAATACCAGCTCCCACTGCCATCTTTAAGCTTGGCGGAATTGCATTAATAATAATTTCACGGATTCCTGTTAAAGTTAAACCAATAAAAATAATTCCTGAAGCTAAAACACCTGCAAGTGCTGTTTCCCAAGGGACGCCAAAACCAATTACTACTGTATAAGTAAAAAATGCATTTAATCCCATACCTGGCGCAAGTGCTACAGGATATTTAGCAAGAACTCCCATAATAATGGAACCAAAAGCAGCCGCAATTGCTGTCGCAGCAAATACTGCCTCCTGATCCATACCCGCTTCCCCCAGGATACTCGGGTTAACAAATAAAATATAAGCCATAGCTAAAAAAGTTGTTAAGCCAGCTATAAACTCTGTTCGAAAATTAGTTCCCAGTTTGTCAAATTCAAAATATTTACTCATGAATTCTTTTCCTCCATTTTTACCGGTCTTTTTGAATGTTCTCTTATCTAGAAAAGCTCCATAAATTTTATAGAATAAGCTCTAGTATGTGCTATTTAAATAGTGCTTATGCCATAAAGTAGATTTAGCAATCCAATCCTAAAAAAACAATAGGAATGCTTTATCTGCATCTGTACTATAATCTTAAGAACTCTGCTGAATCAGGGCAGCGATTACTCCCCAAAAAAGATCCGCTGGAATGTTATACTTTTATACAGTGCAAAAAAACTCTTAAATAGCTTAAGAGTTTCTATTGGAGCAGCAGATAATAATCCTCATTTTCAAGACAGATATTGAAAATTTAAGGTTAGTTCTGCTGCGTAGTCAGACTATTTACGGCAGTCTGGTAGAAACTCTGGGCCTTATCCCCGAAATTATACGCATTTCTATTAAGTTCACATTATAATATTACTAATCTGCACAAAATTTGTCAATAAAACACGAACAAAAACCATACTTTATACCTTTAACATTCGTTGTTAGACATCAATGCGCAAAAATTCTAACGACAATCTACTAAAAGTTGAAATTTTCTAAATTTAATAGTACGATTATTTTAATGAATGGGATACAGAATAAGGTCGTTATCTGCCGCATTGTTTCTGCAATCTATTCATTAAAAAAACAACTTATTTTATTTTGAAAGGAGCCATGAAAAATGCGCAGAATTGCTCTATCTTATCCACTGGGTGTTGACACACCACGTTTTTCTGAGAATCCGCCGGTCAGTATGTGGCCGCAGTTTTCCACAGATCATGGAGATGTATTTAATCAATCATTTTATATGGCCATAAATCACTGCGGTACACATATGGATGGTGCAAATCATTTTAATCCCGAAGGAAAGCAATTGTGGGAAAATCCGATTGACACATTTGTTTATGAAAGCGTATTAGTAGCAGATATTCCCAAATCCGATGACGAGTTAATAACAAAAAAGGATTTAGAAGTATTTTCTGAGGCATTAGGTTCTTGTGATCTAATTATTGTCCGGACCGGCTTCTATAAATATCGGGATGATGCTTACCGTTATGGCCAGCATAACCCAGGCTTCACCAAAGATGCCGGGGATTTCCTTATGGAATTCTCAAGTATAAAAGCAATTGGTATGGACCTTCCATCTGCTGCCGGCGCACAGAATGTCAATCCACATGGTGTAGAGTTTCATCAATCCGTTCTTGGATTAGGCAGAAAGGATGACCAGGCGATTTTAATTATTGAAGATATGAAATTAGATGAGGACTTAACCGGCATTGAACGTGTATATGCTCTTCCACTTCTCTTGAAAGGATTGGACAGCGGTCCTTGTACGATTTTAGCTGAACTGAAAGACTAAAATAATGAGCACCTGTCTGCAACAGACAGATGCTCATTGTCCACAGTTCGTATATTTTATTGATTTCCTCCAAATTGGATGAAGTAAATAATTACTTAGTATGCTTTAACTTGGTGAATGTGCCGTATATTTTCTTACTTCAGGAGGTGTATAGTCGGAGATAAATACTTCTATCTCTTCCAGCGAATCCGTGAATAAGATACGCTCTCTATCTTGCACGGATAAAAACCCATTCTCTACCATTTCATCATAAAATCTGGCAAGACTGTCATAGTATCCATTTTGATTGAAAAGAATACATGGATTTTGATTCTGACCAACTCTTGCCCAGGATATGACCTCTGCAATTTCTTCGAGCGTTCCCGGTCCGCCAGGCAGTGCTATGTAGCAATCGCTTAACGCAATCATTCTATTTTTTCTTACGGACATAGAATCAACGATTTCTAATGTTGTCAGATTGGCATGGCTTAATTCTCTTTCAACCAGAAAATCAGGAATGATCCCAATAACTTCACCGTTATTTGCCAGAACTTCATCGGCAACCACACCCATTAATCCTGCTTTTCCCCCGCCATATACCAGCGTATTATTCTTTTCAGCTATCCATTTTCCAACCTTCTGTGCTGCATCTTGGTAAGCTGTATTACTTCCAAGGCTTGCACCACAATATACAGCAATATTCATAACATTTCTCCTTCCCCATCCTATTCTAACATAAGGAAACAATTTAAAATAACGATTCAACAGCAAAATCAGCTTATTCCATAAGCAGCTGGTCCAAACGGGCAAGCTGTTTTTTTAATACAAAATAGTATAAGGAATGTTCAAAAAGTGCTCAAATGATAAGCGGCGAGGTAATGACTTTCTTGCTTCTAATTTTGGGATTGCGGTTACTCGCCCCATCGAAAAACTTTGACTACTTTTGAACACTTATTTATACCAACTTCTAAGGGGGATTTTTATTATGGTTAAAATTTATCTTGATCCTGGACATGGCGGTACTGACCCGGGAGCAGCCGGAAATGGTTTGCAGGAGAAAAATGTCACTTTATCGATTGCTTTAAAAACAAGAGATATCCTCAACCGCGATTATGAAGGTCATAGTATTCGTATGAGCAGGACAAGCGACACGACCCGGAGTCTCACGCAGCGTACAAATGATGCGAACAGCTGGGGAGCTGATTATTTTGTCAGTATTCATATTAACGCCGGCGGCGGCACTGGATATGAGGACTATATCTATAACGGAAGTGTATCTAACAATACACTAGCGTACCGTGATAAAGTACATGCAGAGATTATGAAGCAAGTCGACTTTAGAAACCGCGGTAAAAAAAGAGCGAATTTCCATGTGCTGCGTGAATCCAGTATGCCGGCAGTATTAACAGAGAATGGCTTTATTGACACGGTTGCTGATGCAAATAAATTAAAATCGGATGCTTATCTTAACCGAATTGCCACAGGACATGCAAATGGAATTGCACAGTCTCTTGGATTAAAAAGAAAATCTGGCGGTGGAGGCAATACGTATACGATTAAATCTGGAGATACGCTATGGAGTATTGCCCAAGCCCATAATCTGACCGTGCAGCAGTTGAAAAATTTAAACGGATTAACTAATGATACGATTTATCCGGGTCAGGTATTAATTGTCAGCAGCGGCGGAGCTGTTTATTATACAGTTAAGGCAGGTGATACACTTTGGAGAATATCCCAGCAATATAATACAACTGTAAATGCGATTAAGAGCCTCAATGGATTGACCAGTGACATTATTCAGCCAGGTACACGTTTGAGAGTGAAATAAATGAGAATCCCCCTGCTTCATGGCAGGGGGGATATAAAATTATTATATCTCTTAATTGAATGTATTCAGCAAATTTATTATAAAATCTTCAAGCTCAAATATATATCCGCCCTTATCACTGTGAATAAAAAATACAGCATCATCGTCTATATGTTATTATAAAGGCAACTTACTGTAACAGAAGGGCAGTGATTTAATAATGGCATATATCTTTGTCCACGGTCTTGGTCAAAATGCCTTCAGCTGGCAAAAAACAATAGAGTACATAGATATGGATACACAACAAGTTGTTTCACCTGACTTATTTTCATTACTTGAAGGCAGCAAAGTGGACTATCATAATCTATATCATCATTTTTTCGATTATTGCGAAAGTTTTAATGGACCAGTTCAGCTTTGCGGCCTTTCCTTAGGCGCAATTCTTTCCTTAAATTACGCAATTGACCGCCCAGAAAAAGTGAACTCTCTTATTTTAGTTGCCGCACAATACACAATGCCTCGGTTTCTTCTCTCCGTGCAAAATGGTATTTTTCAAATACTGCCCAATTCTATGTTTCAAAAAATGGGCTTACCTAAAAAGGATGTGATTCAATTAACCTCATCTATGAAGAAATTAGATTTCAGCCGGCAATTATCGGATATATCCTGTCCAACCCTTATTCTGTGTGGAGAAAAAGATAAACCAAATAGAAAAGCAGCTGAACAATTAAGCAGCCTAATCAATGGTGCAAAGCTGGAAATTATTAAACAGGCCGGGCATGAAGCAAATGTAGATAATCCTGAAGGACTGGCAGAAATAATTAAAATTTTTTGGAATCAGACAGCATCATCCCCATTTTAAAAAGGCTTCATAAAGTGGAGTCTATCAAGTTCACCACTTTTATGAAGCCTTCCTTTTATACAAACGCCATTATCGCAGCGCCTGTTTAACCTGCCTGATATAATAAAAACGGACAATAAAGAAATACACAATCTGTATGATTAAGAACAGTCCCAGAACCATAGCTGATTCCTTTACCAGACTGTAGAAAAACATATGGGACAGCGAAGTTAATGCTATTGCTCCATGAACCAGTGCAACTGCTATTGGAGCAAAGAAAAGAAGTGCTGTTTGTCTGTTTAATACCTTCTTTAATTCTTTATCTGTCAGCCCCATTTTCGTTATTGCCTGGAATTTTTTCTTATCTTCATCTAAATCGGAGTAGAGCCGGAAATAAAGAAAGCTTCCTGCTGATACGAAAAAGACAATACCAATAAATAAGCCGACAAAAAGAATTGGACCATAAGCTTTATTTACTACATATTCTTCATACTGACCTATGCTAATTCCTTCTGTAGATAATTTCTCATCTAATTTTTCTGCTATCTGTAAAGGAATCTCATTATCCTCTGCTTCCTGCCAAGCATAGTAATTTTCCTCCGCCGCAGATTCGGGCAAGCTCTCAAAATCATGATCAGAAACAACATAGTACTTTGTAATAGAAGGCAATACATTGGATAATACCAACTGTGCCGGCTCTAATGTATTATTTTCATCCAATTCAAGCACCGCATCTTTTAGTATATCCGCTTCATCTGTACCTGAATTGTCTCCGCCACTGCTAAGCAAAATCATTTCTGGGCTTACCAAAACAGGAGACCCATCTTCTATCTGGAGAGTTTCATTATCACTTAAATCGGCAATTCGGTTATAATCGGATTCCTTTGTAATAAAGACTCGCGATTCATCAGACACTTCATAGTAATGAAGCGTTATTTGGTCCTTATACATGTCAATATTTGCTTCCTGCAGCGTTTCATCAATATATGAAACATTTGCTTCCTCATTTCCAGTATCATAGTCTTGATAGGAAATAGTAGTTTGATGCGCCTGTTTTATTCCAGCGGTAAGGAAAGATTGAAAACCATACAACGAACCGATGGCACTAAAAGCTACGGTAGAAATAATTGCTACTAAGAAAAAAGATCTTGCATTATCCTTCATTCTAAAAGAAAGATCTGACAGCAATATCATATTTGTTTTATACCAGAAAACATTCTCATTCTTCTTTAATCGCCGGATAATAAATACACTTAATTGCGTAAACAGAAGATATGTGCCAATAATGACAACAAGGATAACCGGTACCATTGCGACAATCACCTTTAATCCATCTACTGTCAAAGCAACCGCATATCCAGTTCCAAGTAAAAGAACTGCCAAAATGGTTAAAAATAGATTGGCTTTCGGCTCTCCTTTTGACTTTTTATCGCCTTTGATTAAATCGATCAATTTCCGGCTCCTCAGAACGTAGGATACAAATAAAGAAATCAGGAAAAACAACACCATAAAACAGCCAAAAGTCAGCAGAATTGGCTGCGTTGGAAAATAGAAAGGCAGTTCATTATCAATAATAAGCACATTTTCTGCAATCAATAAAATACCTTTTGAAAAAACCAGTCCTAACCCAATACCGCCGATTGTAGCCAGCAGGCCAATAAACATATTCTCCAAGAATACCATTGAGCGGATCTGCTTCATGCTCATCCCTTGCATCATCAATAATCCGAATTCTTTTTTCCGTGATTGTAAGAAAGAACTCATCGAATAAAGTACAAAGAAAAAGGAGAATACATAGATAATCCCTGCAGCCACATTCATCCCAAAGCTGACATAGGAATCCATATTATTCCCAGTCAGCTGCGGGTGAGAAGCAAATATAGAAAATGTAAAAAACACCATTACTGTAAAAAGGCTGGTCAAAAAATAAGCAGCATACAGCCGTTTATTCCGGATGACATTATTAAACGCGAACTGACGAAAAGTCATTGGAATCCCCTCCCATTAATGAGAGTGTGTCAATTATCTTCTGGAAAAACGCCTGCCGGTTATCTCCGCGGTGAATTTCTGAATAAAACTTCCCATCCCGGATAAACACAACGCGATTACAATAACTCGCAGCCTGTGGGTCATGTGTTACCAAAAGCATCGTTGTTTTTTCCTTTTCATTAATGGATTCCAGCATTTCCATCACATCTTTGGAGGATTTTGAATCCAGATTTCCTGTCGGCTCATCCGCTAAAAGCAGCTTCGGCGTGTGAATCATTGCCCTGGCAACAGCTGCTCTCTGCGCTTGTCCCCCAGAGATTTCATACGTTCTTTTATTCATTATTTCTGTTATTCCCAGCTTTGCAGCGATGTTCTTTGCTTTTTCCTTCATTTCACTTACCTTTTTACCGTCAAGTGTTAATGGCAGCACCATATTTTCTTCCACGGTCAAGGTATGAAGCAAATTAAAATCCTGAAAGACAAACCCTAACTCCCGTCTGCGGAATTGCGCCAGCTTTTCCTTTTTCAGACGATGCGGATCCTTTCCATTTATTAAAATTTCACCTGTAGTCGGTTCATCAATCGTAGCAATCATATTCAATAATGTTGTTTTACCGCTTCCAGAAGGCCCCATAATCCCTACAAATTCATTGTCCTCTACGATTAAATTAATATCTGACAATGCACGATAGGAAACCTTTCCTTCATATACTTTACTGACCTGTCTTACTTTCAGCATAAAAATACTTCCTTCCTTATCATTTAATGTAACCTTAGTATATCGCTGTTCTCAAGGAAGAAACTATCGAAATTCCTTTCAGTTACCTTACATTGTTGTAAGGTTTTGCGTCTCTGAAAAAATAACCCGAAATGTTGTCCCATCTCCAACCTGTGATTCAAATTCAATGCGATGATGAAGGTACTCCACTGCCTCTTTTATCAAATACAGCCCCATCCCGGTAGATTCTCTGAATTTCCTGCCATTTTCTCCAGTGTAAAATGCATCAAAAATGCGTTTCTTATCTTCTTCCGGAATCCCTACTCCAAAATCCTGCACTTCCAATATTGCTTCTTTTTCTCTTTCATAGATAGAGATAAGAATCGAATTGCTTTTTCCAGCTGAGTACTTTACTGCATTTAAGACAAGCTGGGTTAAAATAAAGAAAAGCCACTTTTCATCTGTCTGTACAGTCACCCCTCCTGTTCTTTCTTCCACCTTAGGATAGACTTTATTACGTATGTAAAATCTTTTATTTTCTCCGTTCACCTCGTGCACCAATGCTTCCAGATAGATTGGCTTGATATGAAAATCCTGCTCAATTGTCCGCAGCCTTGCCATATAAAGAATCGTATTTAAACCTGATTTCATCCGCTCAGTTTCCTCTCTGATACTGGAGGAATCCGGCTCGTCCAGATTCTGTGCAGTAAGCTCAATCACAGAGATAGGTGTTTTCATTTGATGCACCCAATGATCCATCAGTTTAAGATGTTCCTCCCTTTCCTTTCCAATCTTATTTATTTGCTGCTTATAATGTTTATATTGACTCCGTAAAAGTTCATTCAAAGCATCCGAAACCGGGTGCTGATCGTGCTTTTGAAGTGATTCATCCAGTGTTTCTAAAGGTCTGCTTAAACGCTGATAAAACGTTCGCCGACTGAAATATTGGTAAAAAAGATAGCAGGTAAGAAAAAAGAAGCCGATAAAAATCGCATATAAAGCCGGCAGCAGATTCCGATAACCATCCAGCCAATAAATAATCAAAATGGAAGCAAATTGCAATATGTTGAGAGCAATCAGCAGAGCATGTTCCTTTAAAAATAGCTTCATTGCAAATCTCCTTTGAACCATGAGACATTTTTAATCGTAATAAATATCTTTTTCTATTTATACATCACTGCTTAAAAATACAAGCCTCTCAATTTCCTTAAATCCATTTCTTTTATAAAATTCTTCTGCAGGTATTCCTCTGTCGGTTAAAAGAGAAATAGTCGCAACCTCATTTGAACCTATTATTTCCTTCAAATAATCCATGAGCGCTTTCCCAATTCCTTTATTCTGCTGATTTGTGTTCACACACATCTCATTAATAAAAAACTCATCACCGCTCCACCATACCCGCCGTACTCCGAAAATAAATCCGACTATCTCGTTATTTTCAACTGCGGACACACCTAAAAATCCTGGAGTCTGATAAAAATCTGATAAGTATTGTTGCGCTTTTTCTAATGTCCATTTATCATTCCACGGTTCCTCATTAAAAACATTTAAAAACAGTTTACTGCATGTAAGTAAATCGCATTCTTCAACAGTTTTAAATTGCATGTTAACACTCCCTTTTTAATTACATCATTCTTTATTAAGCATACTTTTCAGGCGGTAACCAACACCTCTGATCGTTTCAACACCGTCCTCAATTCCGACAGACTGCAGCTTTTTCCGTACTCTTGTTATATTAACGTTTAACGTATTTTCATCTACATAGGTCTGGTCATCCCACAGCTTTTCCAGCAAATCTTCCCTGCCGGCAACACGCGGATAACGGTTCATTAACGTTTCGATGATATCTGCTTCTTTTTTAGATAAAAACGTATCTTTTCCAGCAAAAGTTAATTCCAAACGTTCAGGTAAAAGCTTCAGGCCTTCTACCTCCAAAAAGCGTTCTTTGACATCCTGCGCATATTCTCCATAAGCACGGCGCAGCTGGCTTCGTATTTTAGCCATCACAATTTCTGCACTGAACGGTTTCGTTATAAAGTCATCGCCTCCGTTCTCGAGCGCCATTACCTGATCCATTTCTCCTGTCCGGGCTGAAATAAAAATCACCGGGCAGGTAGATTCTTTGCGGATTTGTCTGCACCAATAAAAGCCATCATAGCTTGGTAAATTAATATCTAAAAGCACTAAATCAGGTTCGGCCTTTTGAAAAACATCCATAATCCGCTCAAAATCCGTAACAAAAGATACTTGATAGCCATATTTTTCGATATAATCCTGTAAGTGCCTCGAAATCTTCGGATCGTCTTCTACTATCATAATGGTTTGCATCTTTATTCCCCTTTTATGTACACTTTGTTTTTAATAATTATTGCATAGTTTGAAATGAACCACAAAAATAGAGGAAGCATTTTCACCTTACAAATATGTAAGGTAACTGTAAGAATAAACGATTTTTATAGCCTGCCTCCTTCTTTACAATAAAGTTAAGAATAAAACGTGAAAAAGGAGTGCTATTTTATGAAAAAAGGAGTAAAGGGGTTAATTGCGATCCTCATTATATTAACAATTGCAGCAGTAGCCATCCAAAAAACCACTGCCGGCATTATTCCATTGACAGACTGGTTATTACAGCACCCTGTAGAAACCTATTACGTAGAAACGTCAGAAGATAATTACGAAAAGCTGTGGAACGGGAAATATAAGTATGTCTTTTTAGGCTATAACGAAGAAGGCGATGAACAGCAAATTACAAAAGTGATGAACAAAGAACTGCGGCCGAACGCTTTTCTACGTATGGATGCATCGGGCAGCTATGGAAAGGGCTGGATAGAAGTTTTGGAAGAGGATATTCCAGAAAATCCTTTATTGCAACTGAATTAAAAACAAGAGGTAATAGTCAAGAAGATAAAAATAGCTAGAACCATTTTTGAATTAGGAATTACGGATAATATCCTAAAAAAACAGGAGTATCTCCCTCTTAAGGGAATACTCCTATTATATCATTTATCTGCATATGTGCTTTATGAAAAATTCAGCTCAATAACTGCTTCTCTCTTACTTCTCATCTACTTCAAGATTTTCTCCATCTTCCAATAAATCTTGAGATTCTTCTGCTCCAGGCTCTGGATCAAGCTCTTCTTGTCCCACATCTTCACCTGCACCAGACTCCGGATAGATATTTTCCGGTCCTTCACTAAAATCTGGCGGATTAGGCGGTGCAGAAGCATTATTACTAATTCTGACCTCTACTGTATAAGTCATCGGTACAAATTCATTAAATACACCCATATCAACGACTGTTCCCTTTAGTTCTGATGAATCAACATACTTCACAATATAGTTAATATCAGCACCCTTTGATTTATATTGCTCATAGAACAATTTTGGCAAATCACCTTCTGATTGGCCGCGGAAATCATGTAAATATGGTCTGCCCTGCGAATACGTAACGGTAACACTCTTATCATCTTTGTTCGTCAGCTTCGTATCCGGTTCAACAGATTGTGAAATAAGCGATCCATAGGCAACATCAGCGTGAAAAGCATGCTTCACCGTCACATTTAAATCCGGATAATTCATGGCTGCCTCTTCTGCAGTTAATCCAGAAAAGCTTGGAACGATTACAGCTTTACCTGCAGATACAACAACTTCCATCTTATCTCTCTTCGCAATTTTTTCGTCTGCGGCTTCACTTTGACTGATAATATTTCCTTCTTCAACACTGTCAGAATCAGCCTCTTCATAGGTCATCTCGACTTCATTCTTTTCTGCCCATTTTTCCACTTCTTCTTTAGCAACTCCAGTAAAATCAGGGATGGTAATATTCTTCTCAAAAACCTCTTCCCCTTTTGAATAATAAACAGCTGCACTATCTTTGCGCTTATATTCTGATTCTGCAATATTGCTATCCTTGATGGAAAATTTGATAAAGTCTCCAGCTTCTATATCATCACTATATTCTGTCACCATCTGCAGATTTTCTGCCTTATTTTCATCAATCCAGGTCTGTGCTTCCTCCTGGGTCATTTCTGAAAAATCAGCAAGCGGAATAATCTCTTCCGGGTCTGCACCTAAACTGCTGGTTAATTTCAATGCTTTCCCTTTTCTAATTCTGTCACCTTCAGCTACGCTTTGCGAAATAACCTGATTCGCATCATATTCCATACTGTACTCCTGCTCTAATTCAACCTCGACATCATTCTCGCCGGCCCAGGCACGGACTTCCGAAACTGGCTGGTCTACAAAATTTTCAACCTTTACATGAACAAGCATATAATAAATGAAGAAAATCAATAGACAAGCTAAAACAGACCCTGCAATAATCAGCCACATCCGCAGTTTTTTCTTCCTTCGGTAATCCAAATCAATCTCCACTTCCTCTTCTGCATCCTGCCGGCGGCTGCTTCTGGAGGAGACAGGTTCAGAAACCGGCGTGGTCTCACGCTTATGTACGGCTTCTTCCTTTTCCACAGCAGAAGCTTGTTCCTCCTGCTTCTGCTGTGGTTCCTTTTCTTCCTGCTTCTCAGCTTTCTTTTCTTCCTTATTATTTATTTCCTTGTCTTCTTTTTCGTTCACCAAATCATCATATTTGTCTTTATTAAATTTTGATAAAAAATCACTCATAAGAAGTCAGTACACCCTTCCTCAAACGGAAAGCCTGGTCAGACTGCAGGGCAATTTCATTGGAGTGAGTTACCACAATGACACATTTCCCATGTTCATGTGCCAATTTCTTAAAGATTTCAATGATTTCCTGCTCCATCTCTTCATCAAGATTTCCTGTCGGCTCATCGGCAAGAATTAATTCTACATTGGTTGCCAGAGCGCGAGCAATAGCCACACGCTGCTGTTCTCCCCCGGAAAGTCTGTTCACAAGGCGATCAGCTTTGTTTTTCACAATACCGATGTAATCCAGTAAGTTATAGGCAACTGTTTTTGTATCTTCCGGAATTTCATTTTCTGTAATAGACATCGGAACCAGTACATTTTCAACAGCTGTGAAAGTCGGAATCAGATTATAGCTTTGGAAAATAATTCCGACATTATTGCGGCGATACTTTTCGTACCCAATTTTCTTAATATCATCTCCGTTAAATAATACCTCTCCGCTATGCGGTGAATCCAAGGCACTGAGCAATGATAGCAAGGTGGTTTTTCCAGATCCGGACTGCCCCAAAATCGTATAAAACTTTCCCTTTTCAAAAGAGATTGATGTATCCTTTAATATATAACGGCGCTGTTCGCCATCCTGATAATAATAATTTAAATCCTTCGCTTCTAATATCATCATTTCACCTCTCTACAAATATGTGTTCAAAAAGGGCGGTAAAAAGGACCGAGAAGTTCAAGGCAGCGTAGCTTTGAGTAGCGGAATGTATGCTTTTAATACATGAGCAACGGAAAAGCAAGCTAACGCAGAAATTCGATGTGTCATTTTTATTGAACTTTTTGAACAACCTCTATTACATCAGTATTTTCTTTGGATTCAGCCTTACAATATATATAAGCGGAATAATTGTTGAAATTAAGATTGTTACCAGACCAACACCATAGAAGCCCAGAACATAACTTGAATTAAGCGTTACTTCATAGGAATCCATAACATCTTCTGCTGTCAAATCCGTATTAATACCTTCGTAGTAATATTCTTCAAAGTACTCATCTTGGTTATCATCGGCTTTCATCATTGTATCGGATACCTGCTGTGCGAGAAGGTTTCCGCTGAATAGCGATAAGGTAATACCAATGACGGCAACGACCATCACTTCAATTAAAATCTGTCCGACAACCCGGCTTCTTTTCTCTCCCAGAGATAAGTAAATGCCCAATTCACGTTTGCGGTCCCGTAAAAACAGTAAAACTACTAAACCAGTAATCAACACAGTTGCAATTACCGCAACAATTAAAACATATTTCGCTAATTTCGACATCGATTCTATCGGTCCGGCAATATTGTCGTACTGGTCACTTGCACTGATTACTGAATAAAGCTCAGGCAGTAATGGTTTTACTTCTTCTGTAAATGCTTCAATGTCTTCCGGATTATTCAAATAATAGATAGGTTCGTAGTATTCAAATGATTCGTCTTCCCCTTCCATCATCTCAGCAAGTTCTTCATCGGCCTTCAGATACTCTTCCCAGTTAAATTGCGTTTCATCAATTACAATTTCATTAGGAACATATACTGTATTGTGATAATCCATATCATCCGTAAGAATCATCATGCCACTATCTGAATTTTCATCCGTTTCTTTCTTCGCTTCCGAAGGTTCAAATAATCCAATTATCTCCAATACAACATCACGGGAGTTAACGATATCATCCTCGCCAGTTTCTTCGTCATACGTATATACATCATTCGCTAAAGTGAAGGTATCTCCTACATTCAAATTATTTTCATCTGCCAGTTTTTGAGAAATAATTGCCACAGAGGTACCTTTTTCAATCTCATCATCTGTAAATACACGGCCATCTGCTAACTCCGCTTTTCCCTCTTCAAAATCAATTACCGGGGCGTAGTTAATCCCCTTCAGTCTGAAATCCGTACTTGGACCTTCAACTATATAGTCGACATCCGATTCTTCATCATGGTAGCTCTCTACACTCTCTGATCCCAACCAGGTAGACATACTGTAATCATAATATTTCACATAAGAAAGCTCACCAATTTGTTTAATTAAATCTACACTGATTTCTTCCATCTCTAATGATTCCAGCTCTGATTCAGACATTGCGTCCCATTCATCATAATCAATATCAATTGTTGCTGCAGTTCCAAGTCTCTCTTTAATAGTGGACTCCACATTTCCAGTTGCCTGCTGAATGGAAATAGCACCGGATATTAAATTGCCTAAAATAAAAATAACTGCTAATAAAATTAAAGACTTTCCTTTTTTTCTTGTAATCCCTAAAAACCCGCGCTTGATAAAATTCATTACTGACCCCCTCAACTAAATAATGACAACGACTTCTTTTAAAGGATAAATATTACATGTTTTTCAATGTAACTATCCAAATTCTCTCTCTAATGGAGCCGCTCACCTCATTCTAATTATCCATTTTTGTCATACTGTATTAATACATTAAGACACACATTTAAATGTATTATATTCGTAATATAATAGAAATACAATAGTAATCTAGAAAATTATCCAAATTTTTCTTTTCTTTAATAAATGCATAAAAAACTGTATCTATTCCACCACAAAGTTCTGGTTATTTAATAAATACAGTTCTTTTCTCTTTAGACATTTTATGCATTATCCAATCTCAAAAGCGTTTTTTCTAATATCTTATGTGCAAATAGCCAAGTCATCAGTGAGCTACCCCAGATCATCCCATCTAAGATAGCTCCTTATTCATTTAAATATTCTCCTGCCTCAACGTCTCAACAATATTATCCTTCTTCAATTTAGAGGTCGAATAAAGCATGGCAGCTCCGACAATGATAAAGACCGCCAGAATGACAATTCCGATATAAACCCAAGGTATTTGAAAACGATATTCAAAAGCACTCCTTGTTTGTAAATGAATCCAGTACATCACCACAAAACTGATTGGCAGTCCGTAGATTAACGACTTGATTCCATAAAACAGACTTTCAAACCGAATCATTTTACGAAAAGCCTTTGGCGTCATACCAATGGATTTCATTGTCGCAAATTCTCTTTTTCTTAGTGCTACACTGGTTGAAACGGTGTTAAAAATATTAGCAATGGAAATTAAAGTGATTAGCGTAATAAATCCATAAATAAAGACGGATAAGGCTAAAGTGATTTGTTTATCCTGCTGTTGAAAGGCATATATATTACTTATTTCCAAGCTGCTTCCAGGTTCAAGCTCTTCAATAGCTTCCTCTACCCCGTAAGGATCATCTGAAGTTACATATACTTCCCAGCTTCTATCATAACTATCAGGCAAATTTTCCGTCAGTTCATTAAACGTTTGTTCATTAACAATGACAGACAATGTATTGGGTGAAGTATAAAAATTTCCCATTGGAAAATTATCTGTAAGACCTATCAGCTCAAGCTCTTCAGAATCCGAAAGTTCCCAGTCATCCTTTTCCTCAATATAGTATTCCTGACGAAAAGGCAGTTTATCACCTTCATGAACATTCAACATCTCTGTTTCCACATATTTATTATTATGGTCCATATAATTTACGGTGTTAACTAAAACAGCCGGCTGCTGCTCATCAGATGCTGCTGGAATATTATTTTCACGAAGATAATCACCCCAGTCTTCTGATGAGAGACCTATTAGTTCTAAAGTATAGCCCGTTCCTTCTTCATACATCTCAATTAAGTCATCATCCAGGCCTTCTAACGTATCTCCTGCAATCTCTTCAGGTATAACGGCAGAGAATCTCATATTCTGATACATGATGCTTTCCTCTACATCCTCCATCGTTTCTATTGCAGGGTATATATCAGCCAAATTATTATCATTAGAGTAGTATTCTCGAATAGAAATATCATAATTCTGTTCATCCGACTGTAATTCATAGGACTTGGTCAGCGTATTTGTGAAAAAACCGACCGATAAAAATAAGATAATACTAATCATTAAAGAAAATACAGTAACATGGTAGCGCTTTTTATTTCTTTTTAAATTCTTTAAGGCAATCTCTGCTTCATAGCCAAACAGCTTCTGGACAAAACGATTTGTTTTGATTTTCTTCTTGGTAAGCTTAACATCCTTCGCCTGACGGATTGCATCTATCGCAGTAATTTTAGATGCCCGGACAGCAGGTATCCATGCAGAAATCATAATGGTAAGTAAGGATACTGCAACAGCTATAATAAATATAGCGGGAGTTACAACGAGACGAATTTCTGAATTAAAGCCTGCGCTTAACAGCATTTCACTAATAAAATGCAATGTAACGCCAATTCCTAATAGTCCTGCCCCAATTCCAACAGGGATACTAATCAGGCCAATAACCAGCCCTTCAAATAACACGGAGTTCCGTTTTTGCCTTTTCGTTGCCCCGACACTGGAGAGCATTCCTAAATATCGGGAACGTTCAGATACAGATATGGCAAAGGCATTATAAATTAACACAATCGATCCAACCATAATAATCACAATGATTACCGTAAGCAGTCCCGATAACGCCGCTACCATACCGCTATTTACGGAGATTAAATATGTATCTAATAACGGCGTATTTGTTCCCATATTTTCAGCGTTAATATCTAAATCTTCCCGTAATTTCTCTAAATCATCAAATAGTGAATGACGTAATTTCTTTACATTAACATATGCACCATCAATCTCTGACGAGGATAATCCATCTGTATACGACAGTACAGTATACCCTGCCGACCAAGGATTATCCCAAAGAGGTGTTTCTATTTCACCGACAATTTTAAAGTCCTGTTTTTCCTGATTGCGTAACTCCTCCTCAATGCCATCTTCACCTTCATAGATGGATTCATCCTGAACTAATGGTCGATTTTCCTCCTCATTCAACGCATACCTCTCACCAATGTCCAGCTCAATCGTATCTCCGATCTGATAGGGGAAATCTTCTCCCTTTAATTCCTCAGAAATAGCAACCTCATTCTCATTTGTTGGAAGCTTTCCCTCTTTAAGCTTCACTTGCATTTGCTCCATTGCTGTTTCATCCATCGCACGGACATAGAGGTATCTTTTCGTCAATTGGTCGTTTAAAGGAGCAAATCCCAATTCCTCTACAAGCCCTATAGCATCTGTATTATCATCTGCCTGAATGGCTTTTATTTGCTCTTTATCCACATCCTCCACAGCATAATGCCAATCACCGTTATAGGAGATGGCATCCCGCTGCTGCATATCGATAAAAGAGACTCCTAAAGACGCAACAGCTGTAATCATCGCTACAGAAATAATAACGCCAAAAATTGTAACGAGCGTCCTGCGTTTATTCTGCTTAAGATGTCTCAGGGTTACTTTGTTGACAATATTCATGGACGAATCACCTCGTCCTTGGCAATCGCTCCGTCCTCTACCTGAATGACACGGTCCGCTTGTAAAGCAATCCGGTCATCGTGTGTAATAACCACCAATGTCTGATTGTATGTTTTATTAAACAGCTTTAACAAATCAATGATTTCCTTACTGTTTTTGCTGTCCAGATTTCCTGTAGGTTCATCAGCAAGAATAATAGATGGATTGCTGATCAGCGCTCGACCAATGGAAACCCGCTGCTGCTGTCCGCCGGATAATTGATTCGGCAAATAATCCAGACGCTTTTGCAGTCCAAGTATGTCCACAATTTCCTTGAAATGCTTTTGATTTACTTTATGTGCATCTAATAACATCGGCAGATTAATATTTTCTTCTACTGTTAAAATCGGCAGGAGATTGTAGAATTGATAAATCAACCCTATTTGCCTCCTCCGAAAGATAGCCAGCTGCGTTTCATTTAATCCATAAATATCAGTCTTTTCGATAAACACCTTTCCACTTGTTGGCTTATCAACTCCTCCCAGCAAATGAAGCAGGGTTGATTTCCCTGAACCAGAAGGTCCAATAATCGCTACAAACTCCCCCTGTTCCACAGAAAAAGATACATTATCCAATGCCTTTACTGCTGTGTCACCTTTCCCGTACACCTTAGACAAATTTTCAATCCGCATTAATTCCATTCCGTTTCCTCCTTGTTACTTTCTATTAACTACTACTTTAATTGTCTAAAATGACGGAACAGTGACAATGATAGTGACAATATTGTCACTTTATTTTAAAACACGTGTTCCAAAAGCTGCTAAATCTCGTTCGCTTATCAATTGCGAGTTTTTTGAACCTTCTTTTAGACGACCCGCTTATAAAATTTCAAAATAAAGACGGTTCCTTCCCCCGGCTTGCTAAGGACTTCAATATCTCCCTTCTGGTTAGTAACAATTGAATAAGCCATAGCAAGTCCAATACCAACACTTCCCTCTGCTGCATGACTTCCCTTATAAAAACGTTTGAATATATGTGAGAGCTCATGTTTTTCAATTCCCGGCCCATTGTCCCTGATTCTGATTTCTGTAAAAATAGCATTCTCTTCATAAGAAATAGTAATTTCTCCACCATTTGGTGTGTGTTCAATTGCATTCTTTAAAATATTAATACAAGCTTCTTTCGTCCAGTTTTTATCACCCATAAAGGTAGTTTTCTGAGCTCCTTCTATCTTCAGCTTTATTTCTTTCAATTCAAGAGGTATTTCCATTGGTGCAGCAGCTTCTTTTACCAGCTGGGGCACTTCCACTTTTTCCTTACTGAATAAAACAGTCCCGGCATCCATTTTGGAAAGCTTTAATAAGGAAGAAACAAGCCACTCCATCCGCTCCAATTGCTTACGGATATGGTATGTAAATTCCTGCCGTTTTTTCGTATCCAAATTCGGCTCGCTTAATAAATCAGCCATCACCGTCATCGAGGTGAGCGGTGTTTTTATCTGATGGGAAATATCTGAAATCGCATCCGTCAGCTTTTCTTTATCCTTCTGCAATCCTTCCTGCTGTTCAGATAACATCCTTGTCATTTTATAGATTTCATTTTTTAATATACTCAGGTCGCCCTCTCTGTTATCGCGGACATCCAGTGTCGTATCTCCTGCCATGATTTTTCGTAAATAACTAGACAGTTGAATGATTTGCCGGTAACGCCAAACCATCCATACGATATAGCAAATGGCCAGGCTGCCGCCGACAATAGCAATAAATAAAGCAGTTACTGGTGAATGCATAAAACCTGATAGAATACCGATTCCCAGAATCAATATAGTTGAAGTGAGAAAGACACTTATTTCTTTATTTCTTAACATCTTCTGCCGCCATCCTGTATCCCAGCCCTCTGACTGTTTCTATTAACGCCGGTCTTTGCGGATTATCCTCTATTTTCTTTCGGAGCCGTTTAATATAGACTGTAAGTGTATTATCGTTAACAAATTCGCCAGCCACATCCCATATCATTTCTAAAAGCTGCTCCCGTGAAAGAATCTGTCCGCGATGGTTGATAAAAATCATTAACAGCCGATATTCCAGTGCTGTTAGAGCAAGTTCAGCATCCGCCTTATATACTTTTCCCTCTAACGGTAATACTACTAACGAATCAATTTGGATAGAATCTTTTTCCTTTGTACCATTCTTTTGATAACGTCTGAGCACGGTTTTAATCCGTGAGCTTAACTCACGGATACGAAATGGCTTCGTAATATAATCATCTGCCCCCATATCCAATCCCATCACTACATTTACCTCATCATCGATAACTGTGAGAAAAATAACCGGGACATCTGCATTTTCTTTTACAAGCCGGCATAAATCATAGCCGCTTCCATCAGGCAGTGATAAATCAAATAAGCATAAGGAAATGCTGTTTATATCTGTATTGATTATTTTCTCCGCTTCTTGCACCTGATGGCACACAAAAACCTCGTATCCCTCTTGATTTAAGGAATACTCCAAGCCGGAAGCAATCGTTTTATCATCCTCTACAATGAGTAATTTCATAGCTGTCCCCCCTATTTCTCAGTTTACTGCTTGTTAACTGATATCTATCAGTCATTATACAAATGAATTACAAAAATTTATAGAATAAAAATGCCTTTTTCACTTTTTCTTCTAAAATTTTCAGGAAATTATTATTGGCTTATTCTCCATTTAAAAGAATCTATCCTGTTTCCAGCAAAGTGTTGCTCTTGTTTGCTTTAATAAACAAATAACTTTTTATTTTTTCTAAATTCGCCTATGATAGAGATATTATTTAGATTTGACTACATACTATTTTAGGTGATTTGAATGACTGAAAAAATACAAAAGCCCTGGCTGTTCATTTTAACAATCGGGCTGGGAACATTACTTAACCCATTGAATTCTTCAATGATTTCAGTGGCATTAACAAGAATGCAGCATGAATTCACATTAACATTTGCCGATGCCAGCTGGCTTATTTCTATATTCTATCTGGCAAGTGCGGCCGGCCAGCCTGTAATGGGAAAATTAAGTGATATGTTTGGTCCGAAAAAATTATTTATAGCAGGATTAATTCTCGTAGCTGCGGCTTCTGTGCTGGCGCCGTTTTCGCCGAATTTCCTTTCACTTTTAGCCTGTCGTGCACTGCAGGCAATTGGCAGTTCAACATTATTTCCCAGCGGGATGAGCATGGTCAGGACGCACATTACAAAAGGACAAGGTAAAGCACTGGCTGTATTATCAGTTTTTGCTTCAACCTCAGCAGCGTTTGGACCCTCCATTGGCGGTTTTCTGATTGCATCATGGGATTGGCATTCCATTTTTCTTATTAACTTCCCATTTATTATATTGTCCTTTGTATTGGCTTTATTTGTTTTGCCAAATACAGGGCAAGGAAAATTTGAGATAAAACGAATGGATTTTATTGGAATAGGCCTATTTATCACAGCAATCGTGGGTATCATACTATTTTTGCTGTCACTGGATCAAAATGTTCGTTGGTGGGCATTATTCATGTTTATAGCTGCAGGAACCGTATTTTATCTATATGAAATAAAACAGGCGGAGCCTTTTATTGATATGAAAGGATTAACGAAAAATCATACCGTTTCATTGATTTATGTGCAATTTATGAGTATTAACCTGATTTATTATTGCTACTTTTTTGGATTTCCTACATTTCTGCAGCAGGTTCGTAACTATAGTGAACAGCACACCGGCTTGATTATGTTAGCACTGGCAGGCTTCGGTGTAATTGTTTCTCCACTTGCGGGCCGTATCATTGATAAATATGGCTCCAAGTTGCCAATGGTTATAGGAGCAGCACTGCTCTTAGTTGGTACAGGTCTCCTGTTAACATATCATGAAACATCTCCATTGTTATGGCTGCTCGTCATTATGGCCGTGCTTGGAATGAGTAACGGCTTCAATAATATTTCTATGCAAACAGCACTTTATGAACATGTAAAACCGGAAGAAACAGGTTCAGCATCCGGTCTATTTCAGACTAGCAGGTATTTAGGTTCGATTTTATCTTCCAGTTTACTTGGGCTGACATTTAACCGTCATTTAGATGATCAGCATTTACATCTGGTCGCGATTATTTGTTTTGTTTTCTGTGTCATTGTACTTGCTTTGGCGTTAAAGTTGCCTGGTAAAATGAAGGTAAGAAGCAACTGATTTCTTGCTTATGTGACAAACATAGGGGATTCCTGAACATTGATTTTTAATGGGCCATATGATGTTCTTATAAGTAATAGGAAGAAATGCTTTATGAAAGCAACTAAAAAAGAAATTCAAACCAGAAATAATATGATGTATTATACACATATTGAAACAGGCTCCAACGCTATTTGTTTTATGTTTTCCGGGTCAGGTTATAATTATGATAAGCCTTTATTTTACTATGCCACCATGGCAATGCTGCAAAATAATATTGATATTATTCATGTTCACTACGCCTATGGAAATGATTTATTAAAAAAGCCGCTTATAGAAATAACAGAAATAATGATGGAAGATATTCGACCTGTTATTTCTGATGTCCTAAAAAATAATCAGTATACAGAAACAATCTTTTTAGGTAAATCACTTGGAACCATTCCAATTGCTAACAACATAATGAAGAATGAGGAATCCTTAACATCAAAAATGATACTGCTTACTCCTCTGCTAAAATTTGATGCGATTTTTGATTCCATCTTGAATAGTCAGCATCAAGGTCTTCTCGTTATCGGCGACAAAGACCATCACTATAATTCGATACAGATTAGCCAGTTAATGAAAACAAACTTTAAGCTTGACGTTGTTCCAAATGCAAATCATTCTTTAGATGTTGATACCTTTGATGCGAATCACTCCATCGCAGCATTATCAAAGATAATAGAAAAACTTCAAGAAACTATTTGCTGTAAGTAGCAAAATAAATGAGAAAGGTAATTTCACGAGTTCAAATCGCATATGATTTGAACTCTTTCTTTGGTTAATGTAACGATGCTTCACCAAAATAAACTTAATTTGTCACCCTAAAATAATATAGGTTGACAAACAAGTATTCATTCACTTATTCTATTAATATTACATAAAGAAAGAGGGAAGTACATTGAAGTTAAAAGATATGATGTTTATGTCACTATTCGCAGCAATTATGGGAGTTTTAGCTATTTTCCCTCCTATTCCAGTTCCCTTTATTCCTGTACCAATCGTAGCACAGACACTTGGCATCATGCTTGCTGGCGGTATATTAGGAGCAAAGCGGGGCGGACTCAGTATATTACTTTTCGTTTTTCTCGTTGCGGTTGGTGCACCATTATTAACTGGCGGACGCGGCGGCTTAGGTGTGCTTATTGGACCAACAGGAGGATATATTCTATCATATCCGATTGCAGCATGGCTTATTGGTTATCTAACAGAAAAAAGTATCCGCAGCCTGACCTATTGGAAGCTCGTATTGATCACAACCCTTGGCGGAGTCATCGTCATTAATATTATTGGCGTTACCTATTTATCTATTTTATCTAATCTTCCTTGGGGGCCGACTGCCATTTCAGCCTTGGTGTTTTTGCCGGGGGATCTTTTAAAAGCTCTTATAGCAAGTGCTGTTATTATAAAATTAAATCGGGTGTATCCGTTGATTGACAGTAAAAAGCGAAATACGTATTAGGTTGGTTAATCTGACAGATCAGCGTGTAGAAGAAGCAGCCTGAATTAGATTCAAGCTGCTTCGCTATCATTTAACTATTCTGGCCGAATCATCCATTTGCTGTTTTTTTCCAGGTATCGGATGCTCCTCCAAAAAGTCCGTATTATAATCACCTGCTATAAAAACATCATGCTCCATAATTAGACGATGAAATGGGATTGTATGATGGACCCCATCAATTAAAAATTCATCCAGCGCCCGTCTCATACGATGAATTGCCTCTTCACGACTGGACCCATATGTAATTAATTTAGCAATCATAGAATCATAATAAGGTGGTATCAGATAGCCGGAATACACAGCTGAATCAACTCTTACACCTAACCCTCCTGGAGCCAGGTACATTTCTATTTCACCTGCTGAAGGCATAAAATTTTTAAAGGGATGCTCTGCATTGATTCTGCACTCGATTGACCAGCCCTCAAATTTAATATCATCCTGCTCGAAGGAAATTTCTTCATTGTTTGCGATTTTAATTTGTTCTTTGATTAAATCTACACCGGTTACCATTTCTGTAACTGGATGCTCTACCTGAATCCTTGTATTCATTTCCATGAAGTAAAATGCTTTACTTTTTCTATCAAAAATATATTCAATTGTTCCGGCACCTGTATAGTCTACTGCCTTTGCAGCCTGAACAGAAACCTCTCCCATCTTCTTCCGTATATCCGGAGTGATTGCAGGTGAAGGGGATTCTTCAATCAGCTTTTGAAGTCTTCTTTGGATGGTGCAATCTCTTTCTCCCAAATGAACAACACTGCCATAGTTATCCGCTAATATCTGAATCTCTATATGCCGGAAATCCTCAATATATTTTTCAAGATACACCCCGGGATTTCCAAATGCTGTTTCAGCCTCTTTTTGCGTAATGCGGATACCTTTAACCAGTTCATCAGCTGTCCTCACAATCCGAATACCTTTTCCTCCGCCACCGGCAGTTGCTTTTATGATAACTGGATAACCAATTTTTTCAGCTATTTCCTTTGCTTCTTCTTCACTTTCTATAATTCCATCTGAGCCTGGCACTATAGGAACTCCAGCTTCCTTCATCGTCTCTTTGGCAACATCTTTTATTCCCATTTTTTGAATAGCCTCCGGCGAGGGGCCAATAAATATAAGATTACACTCCCTGCAAATCTCCGCAAAATCAGCATTCTCAGCCAAAAACCCGTAGCCCGGATGGATTGCCTGAACCTTTGAAAGTGCTGCTGCACTCATGATGTTCGTGAAATTAAGATAACTGTCTTTACTCGATGCCGGTCCGATGCAATATGCTTCATCCGCCAGTTGAACATGCAATGCGTCTTCATCCGCTTTGGAATAAACTGCGACAGTCTCAATTCCTATCTCCTTACACGCACGAATTATTCGTACAGCTATTTCTCCCCTGTTAGCAATTAACAGTTTTTGTATCACTTGCTCCATCCCCTCACTTTACCTTTACTCTAAATAATGGCTGACCATATTCAACCATTTCACCATCTTCAGCTAATATTTCTATTATTTCCCCTGTAACTTCTGCTTCTACCTCATTAAATAGCTTCATTGCTTCCACAATACAGACCACTATATACTTTTTTACCTCACTGCCTTCAGAAACATAAGGATCACTGTCTGGTGATGGTGACATATAAAGTGTTCCTACAATAGGAGATAGGATTTCATAATCATAGTCAGCTGTATCTTTAACATCTTCTATTTTCGCTGATGCGTCTGATGCAGTCCGCTCCTGCTCTTCTTTTACTGATGCATGCTCATGCACTGCTACTGCTTGATTCTGCAGTTCTGTGTTGGTGGTGTTGCTATTTTTTTTCATGGATATCGTCGTTCCATTTGCTTGAAAGGTAAATTCACTGATGGAGGACTGGTCTATTGACTTAATAAGTTCACTTATTTCTTGTATTTTCAGCATTTTTTCTTCACTTCCTTATCATCCAGTTTACAATAAAATATCTCTTTTTCAGCATATACTGATAGAGAAAATACAGGTCGTTCAGTATTTAGTACAAGCAGCGGTGATTTGGATTTCTATTGGTGCATTACCAGGCAATGATGCAACTCCTATTGCTGCTCTGCTCCCAATACCATTCTGCCCCAGCTGTTCATAAAGATATTCTGAAGCAAAATCAGCTAAGTCCGAATGTGCTTGAAAGCTTTCTTGCGCATTAACGTAGACGTTTAACGCTAATATTTGATTTAATTTTTCGTCTTCATTAATTATATTATTAGCGGCATTCAATGCATTTGAAACTGCAAGTCTGACTGCTTTCTTATAAATATGCAGAGGCTCTTCTGAACTGACTTTTCCAGTTTGAATCAAAATGCCTTTGCGTCTTGGTGTCATACCGGATGTGAATATCAAATCTCCAAAACGTGAAGCAGGGATATATTGTCCCTGCGGAATAGGGGAGACATTTTCTTCAGAATGAATCATTTTCGATACCCCTTCACTACTTTTCCAATACGATCTATAGCCTCTACAGCAGCTGAATGATCCTGTGAAAAGTTCATACGAAAGCTATCGGTAAACTCTGGACCAAATTCAGTTCCCGGAGTTACAATAACATTTGCCTGAATACGGAGAATCTTTACAAATTCCTCTATCGTAACAGTTAATTCCGGCACTTTAGGAAATAAATAGCTGCCCGCTTCTGTTGATCTTACTTTAAAACCTTGAATCGAACGCAGCTTTGTAACTAAATCATCACGGATAGCTTGATGCTGCGCAATTCTTTGGGCCATCCACCCCTCCGGCTCATGAAACCAGGTTTTCAATACGGCCTGATTGTAGCCTCCTGCTCTCAACGATACGATAGCCTGCAGTTTTTCCATGCGGTTAATAATTTCAGATGAACCGAATGCTACACCCAGCCTATATCCGCTTAAGGATTCTGTTTTTGAAGGGCCCATAATAGTAATCAGGTTTTCAGGATTTAAAATATTCTGTGCTGCTAAATGCGTGTAGCTATGACCTTCAAAAACCTGTCGTGAATATAGCTCGTCAACGATAATCTGCACATCATAAGCCTGCGCAAGCTCAGCAATTTCTCTAATTTCATCAGGGGAATAAATTACCCCCACCGGATTATTTGGATTCGAAAATAAAAAGAGCTTCACACCTGCTTTAAAGGCTTCCTCCAGCTTTTCCAGATTTAATCCAGCACCTGAAACAGAATGAAAGTAATCCATTTCTATATAAACGACTTCTCCTTCAAAAAATTCTACTAATTTTCTGTTGGCAAAATAATCAGGTGCTACAATAGCAACCTTGTCATTCCGGCTAATAACAGAACCCATTGCTAAAAAAAGAGCTCCTTGTGTACCTGGAGTAATAATTAGATTCTTTTCAGGATCAATTTGTTTTGAGCCAGTGAATGCAGCAAGTTTTCCGGCCGTTATTTCACGAATTTCTTTGCTGCCCCGATATTCCGTATATACCTGTTTACCGCCAACTTGCACACCTTCTACAAAATTATCTAAAGAGCCTGGAATTGGTTGGAAAGCATCGACGTCGCCATGGGAAAAATCAACTGATCTTCCCGGTATCCTATCACCCACCAGGTTCATTGCATCATTATTCTGCCTTCTTTCCTGACCTGGTGCATTCTCAGCACCAAGCTTTAAAAATTTCTTTTCCACAGAATCCATACAAGCACCCTCTCCCGTTTAAGTTTGTAATGAAATCTTTCTGACTTTCTATTTTAATTTCCCCTGCTCATTTCCTTACAAATCCTCTTTTACTGCCGACAGCACATTTTGCAATTGTTGAAATGCATCATGTACTGTCCAGGGATTATAATGTATTTAATCAATTAAAGATGGCAGCCAGGTAGTGAAAAATGGAAAGTATGCGATAATTATCAAACCAACAATCATGGCCAGCACAAATGGCCAAATATGTTTTATCACGACACTGACATTTA
Source organism: Oceanobacillus sp. FSL W8-0428 (assembly GCF_038004405.1). NCBI lineage: Bacteria > Bacillati > Bacillota > Bacilli > Caryophanales > Bacillaceae > Oceanobacillus > Oceanobacillus sp. FSL W8-0428. The sequence continues at coordinate 2,931,297 of NZ_JBBORB010000001.1, read as the reverse complement.
AATTTGTAATTGCACTTGCTACAAAAAGATTAACTCCCATTGGTGGTGTGACCACTCCGATTGCTAATGCAGAAATCATTACTACCCCCAGATGAATTGGATCTACTCCCATTGAATTAGTTATAGGCAGCAGTACAGGCGTCAAAATAATAATTGCAGCACTCGCTTCCATAAATAATCCTACAAATAGCAATAACAACAAGATCAAGAACAAAATCAGATATGGATTCGTTGTGATAGAAGTGATTAAACCAGCTATTAATTGTGGAAGCTGTTGGGAAGTAACCAGCCAGCCAAATAAATCTGCAATTCCAATAATCAGTACAACCATAGAAGAAATTAATATGGTCTCATAAAAAATATTCGGCAGATCCTTTATACGTATCTTTTTATAAACAAACATACCCAGGATTAATCCATATATAATGGCTACTACAGCAGATTCCGTTGCTGTAAAAATACCAAGCAAAATACCTCCCAGCATAATTACAGGCATGAATAATGCTAAAATTGCATCAACGAATGACCGCCCAAGGTCTTTAATAGATTGCCTTTCTTCAGATGGATACTTCATAACCAATGCGATAATATAACTGACCAGCATTAACATAATTCCTAAAATAATACCAGGTAAAATTCCGCCGATCAGTAATTTACCAATAGAAGCCCCGCCGACAACTCCAAAAATAATCAGAGTAATACTTGGCGGTATAACCGAGCCCAGTGATCCGGAAGCAGCTACTAATGCAGCAGAAAACCCTTTAGAATATCCTTTTTCGTTCATTGAAGGTACTACAATTTTACCAATAGCTGCAGTTGCAGCTGTAGATGATCCGGTCATGGAAGAAAATATCATCGAAGCAACGATCGTAATCATTGCTAATCCTCCCCGGATATGGCCTACTAATACATTAGCTAAATTAATAATTTTTGCAGATACACCGCCTTTGTCCATAATAGCACCCGCCAGAATGAAGAAAGGGATCGCCAGCAGAGGAAAGGAATCTAAGCCGTTAAAAACCCGCTGCGGAATAAGAGTCAATGGCAGTACTGGATCAGTTAGTAATGCTAATAAACAGGCTATGGCTAAAGCAAATGCTATTGGAATATTCAAAAATATTAACACGATAAATGTAATCATAAGTATTGCTATCACTGTTTTGTACCTCCTTTAAAGTAGCTCCAAGAGACATTTATTCTATTTATCTTGTTCTTCAAAATTTATGATTCCTCTTTTTATTTTTATAATTTTTTCAAAGGCAAAAAATATAGATAGAATAGAAAATACGATTAAGGCTACGTATACAGCACTCATGGGTACTCCTAAGACTGGAGATGTCTGCCCTGCAGCAGATACACTGAATTTAATGCTTTGAACTAATAAAACAGCCATAAATAAAATAATACTGATCTCTACAAAATATTGAATAATTTTTTGGAGTTTTAGTGGTAATTTACTAACAAATGCATCAATACTTACATGAGAAAAATTCTTAATGCCAAGTGCTGCTCCAATTAAACTCATCCATATAAAGGAATATTTAGCCACTTCCTGAGTCCAGCTGACAGGAAAATAGATTATTTCCCGCGCAACAATTTGTAATGTGACAGTTACAATAATGATACCCATTAAAAACACTGCAATATATTTAAATATAGATTCAATTCGCTCCATGACCTCACCCTATTTCTTAGACTTTATTCACTTTCGCAGCTAATATTACCGGGAACCATGCTTCCCGTGGAAGCAAAATGATTAATAAACTCTTTTCCAGATTCTTATCTTAATTCTTCAATTTTCTCTATAAGCTCTTCCCCTTCTGCCTCGTCGCCATTTCCAACAACATTGTAAAATCGCGGGTATACTGCTTCTTTCATCTGTTCTCTAAACTCATTTACAAATTCATCAGATACTTCGTTAATTTCCATACCTTGCTCTTCTAATATTTCTAATATTTGTGATTCCTCTGCAAAAAGTTGTTCTTTATGATATTCCATTGATTCCTCAGTCGCTCTTACCAGTGCTTCTTGTTGTTTATCAGATAATTGATCAAATCTATCAGCATTCATAAGATAGTATCTTGTGGTGAAAAAATGATTCGTTAATGACAAATAATCCTGTACTTCAAAAAACTTCATACTATAAATAGAATTCAAAGGATTTTCCTGAGCATTTACAACTCCCTGCTGCAAGCCTGAGTATAATTCTGAAAATGCCATATTGGAAGTTCTTGTTCCAGGTATGTTTTCAAAGGTAGAAATCATTACTTCACTTTCTAAAAGTCTGATATTAATTCCTTTGAAATCCACCAGTGTTTCAATAGGTCGTACAGAGTTTGTTATCTGACGAAATCCGCCATACTGTATGCCTAAATTCACAAGATTATTATCTTCAAAATCAGCTTGCAAAGATCCCATAATTGACTCATCATCCTCAATTCTCTCCATATGCTCAATACTGTCTACGAGATATGGAAAATCCCAATATACAAGTGATGGAATAAAGTTAGTCACAGCAGCATTAGCCGAAAGTCCAATATCAACCATTCCCATTTGTACACCTTCCACTAATTCTCTTTCCTCGCCTAGTTGACTATTTGAATACACATCTATCTGAAGCTCACCATCACTATATTCCTTTGCAAGATCGGCCAGCATTACCGTACTTTTATGTATTGGATCATCTTCAGCAAATACATGGCCTAACCTGAGGGTAACCTCACTCTCTGAATTACTTTCATTTGAAGGTCCGCTCTCCTCTGCTATTGTGGGTTCCGTTAACTCAATACAACCAGCCAGCATAGAAAAGATACATAGAACTGCCAGGAGACCTATACTTCTCAATAAGCTTCTCACCTATATCACTCCTCTTTTGTTGATATATCATTTAATTCAAGGCTCTTATCCAGTATTTGCTGAATATATTTTTCTCTTTTTCTATAAATCTCTATGGCTTTATCCGTGGAGATAAAAGTAAATCGGACAGTATCATGAGGTCTTACCTGTCCCGCCAAGTCCAAATCAGCTGAAGAAATACAGGCTATTACCGGATATCCTATTGTTCCTCCCCTGCCCCTATGCAGAATAATAGGCTGGCCATGCGGGGTAATTTCTATCGCGCCAGGAATAATACCTCTTGATAAATTCTGCTGTGGTGAGAATTTGGTTAACCTATATTTCTCCAGCCGGATACCAATGTTGTCACTTTCCAAAGAAACCCGGAATTTTGCTTCTTCAAAAAACTTTATATGCTTTTTAAAAATAGCAACATCAGGGCCAGGACATACATTGATTTTCCAAGGAGATTGATACCCTGGTATATCGTCTTTCGGCATACGCATTTTATTCCTTATACAGTTAGTTAGACTTCCATTTAAAGATAACGTATCTCCTTTAGTTAATTTTGTACCGATACCTATCATGCTATCGTAGGATGCACTTCCATGTATAAGCGGGACATTTACTCCCCCTGCAATATTGATGTACACTCTCATACCAGAATGAATCTTGGAAATACGTAATTTCTTTTCTTTTTTTAATATAAAGGTTTCCCATTGAGGCATGACTTCATTGTCTGCTTCAACAATTGCCTGTGCTCCAGTAACACAAACACTGATATCAACATGACTTTTTAATGCAAAATTAAAGGCTGTTACTTCAATAGCCGGTGTTTCAAGCGGATTTCCCAGTAAAGCATTACTTATCTTATAAGCAAACTGATCAAGTGCCCCATTGATACTAAAACCATAATTCTCCAACCCATACCTTCCAATGTCCTGAATAGATGCTATATTTGATTCTAAGATGAGAAGCTCGTCACTCATTTTTGTTCCTCCAATAGATACGGCATATCTTCTACTTTTTTATTTTTATAGAAATCCCATTCTTTTTCATCTATTCTGAAAAATTGTATTAGATCTCCAATCTTAAAGGGGGATGGTGGAATTTGTTCTGGATTAGTAACCTGCAATGGAGTGCGCCCGATCAACCTCCATCCTCCCGGAGTTTCCTTTGTATAAATTGTTGTCTGACTGCCTACAATTGCAATCGTGCCTTTAGGAATCTTCACATAAGGTGTCTCCATTCTGGGAATCGTATTCGGAATTTCAGATTTCCCCATTAAAGGCTGGCCTGCCGGACTTGTAAAAGATAAAAGCTGACTTGGACTGTTTATATGCTTCTGGATAACTTCTTCCTCTGTCATATATAACCTTTTTGCAATCGCCGGTAAGTCAGGACCGAATTCTCCTCCATAAACAACAGGAAGAAAATGTGTATCTCTTTTTTGGACTTTTAATTCAGGATCAAGCTTATTAATAGTTTCTCTGATTATTTGTGTTACAGCTTCTTTGTCTATCAAAATAATATTGTAATGAATTATCACCGTAGTATACGTAGGAATAATACTTAAAAGCCATTGATAATTATCTTCCTTCAGCCTTGCAGCTAAAGCATGTGTCCTCATCCAGGCGTCTTCCGTAAATATTTCAGAAAAAACAACACAGATAGCTGCATCACCATAACTGGTCATCTTGTAGTCATTCATTATTACGCCCCCCTATTTAGTAAATTCACAGTTAAGTGGAAGGGGAAATGCTGATATTGTTTTTCACCAATTCTGCCTTGAGCTTTTCAGCAAGAACATCTGAATTGGCGGTATCACTATGAATACAAAGAATATCTCCCTCCATTTTCATTATTTTACCATCAATGGTTTTTACTGTATTTTCCTTAATCATCTGGATCGTTCTGGTAACCATTTCATCAAAATCTGTTATTACTGAACCTACTCTGGATCTTTCTACCAAAGTTCCATCATTATTATATGCCCTGTCGGAAAAAATCTGTTTAACAACCGTATAGCCCTGCCTTCTCGCTTCCTCTGCCAATTCACCTTCCAGAGCAACTATTTTAATAGATTCATCGAAGCTGTTAATTGCTTCCATAAACGCTTTGGCAAAATTCTTATCCTGAACACAATAATGTCCGAGCTGACCATGCGGAGAAACATGACGCAAAGTTGTATGATGCGCCTTTGTAAATGCGCTCAAAGCTCCAAGCTGATAAAGCACATTTGTCGTTACTTCTTCCATCGTTACATTTATTTTTCTTCTTCCAAATCCTATTAAATCGGCCAAGCCCGGATGTGCCCCGATTGCTACCTGATTTTGAGCAGCTTTTTTAACTGTGTTATTCATTATCACTGGATCGCCGGCATGGAAACCGCAGGCAATATTTACAGAGCTTACGATATCAAGCAGCTTTTCATCATTCGCTACAGTATACCTGCCAAAGCCCTCTCCCATATCCGTATTTATATCAATAGTGTGCTTCATAATATCCAACTCCCTGTATCCGCTTACAATAAATTGATCATAAAGTATTTATTTCAAATTAGAATTGCTTGTAATGTATCGTAACACTCAAATTGTTTTATTGTAAAATACAATATATAAATATTAAATATTTAAAAATCAAATATTTAATGATGTTTAAGAAAAGGTCCACAGCTGTGAAATATGGTTGCCATAAAATAGAAAAACTCTCATTTAACATAAATAACGCCCATACAAAAAAAGGCATGGACGATATAAAACTTCTATTCCACTATGCTCATATTCTTTCTTATTCGTTCCAGGGTCTGACAATATTTTCGATTTCCTCCATAGAATGACGCAGAATTTCATTTATTTTCTTTGAATAACGATTCCCTCCTTCCCGTTCCACAATATAACAAATTCTATCTGGCGGCGGATCTTCCAGCATATAAACATTAACAATTTCATCCTTATAGAGACTCCTGGCAACAGAAACCGGAACAATTGCCCATAAATTAGAATCAACGATAAATTCCTGCAGCATTTTTACCGTATCAATTTGAATATGTGAATTAGAAGATGATCCCCAATGCTTTTCCTGCCAAATTTGATAGTCGATTCCCCAATAAATGTACAGCTGATTTTCAGGGAGAAGCGTTTCATTTGCAATTACCTTTCGCTGCTCTCCTCTTTTTCTCCACTGAACCAGTACAAGCTGCTCAGCAAATAGCTTTTTCAGATGAATATGGCGTAATATGCGCTCCTGCAGCGATAAACCTATATCAATTTTCCGTTGTTCTATCAATGAATAGATTTCATTTGATTGATATGTTCTGACTGCTAAACGAATATTGGGGATTTCTTCTGTGATTTTTTTATACAGGTTTTGAAATATATAATTATGAACACTATCAACAGCACCAATAGTAATGGTCATATTGCCGCTTCTCATTTTCATATTTTTGGCTTCTGCATGAAGAAGCTCGTATTCCAATGCAATCTGATAAAACCTTTCTCCTTCATCCGTTAAAGAAATACCTTTCACCCCTCTGTCCCGATTAAGTAATAGGATGCCATATTCTTTTTCGATTGAATGTAAACGCTGGCTTACAGTGGATTGAGATACATATAAGTGATTCGCTGCTTTTGAAAGACTTCCCAGTCTAATTGTTGTTAAAAAAGCTTCTATTTGATTAAAATTCATACTACCCCTCCCTTTATATCTATTTTACCGATAATTAATAACTATAAATTTAATTTTACTATATTTCAATCATTTGCTACAATTTTTACTAACATGAAAGCTTGAAACACACATTGATCTGTAATCATTTTGAAATTGCTTGTAATCTATCTATTCTCTTCAGCTTTCCTTCAATAATAAAATCGCTTTCAATTATTAGATAATAAAGCTGATCATACATAATTACATACAGAAATACAGATGCTTTCATTATTTGTCCAGTTTAAAGGAGGAGATTATCCATGTCTAACCAACAAATAGAAAAAATACAAAATGAAGGGGAATTCTTTTCTCCTCAGCTGCAGAAAGAGATAAAAGATAAATTTTATTATCTGGATGAAGATCCGAAATATGGAGAAAGATTATTTTTTGAGAACTCCGGTGGATCTCTCAGATTAAAAAGTGCTGTAGAAATAAAAGCATTTATTGAAAGCTTTCCTGATTGTCCAGACAGAGTTCACAACCGTTCCCTTGATTTGCAGGAAATCAAAAAACAAAGCATCGAGGATATGACAAAAGTTATTTTCGGTGCGGATGAAGGCTCCATTATCACACAGCTGTCTGCTTCTCAGGTGATGTTTCAAATTGCTGAAACGATTGCAGAAAATGTCCCCGGCAAAAATATTGTGACTTCAGCGATGGAGCATCCTTCTGCTTATGATGCAGCCTCTTATGCTGCACAAAAAATGGGCATGGAGCTGCGGGTAGCAAAAGCAAATCCTGATACTGGCGGGATTGATGCTGCAGAAGTAGCAGCATTAGTTGACGAGGATACTTGTTTTGTGAGTATTATGTCAGCATCCAATATTTCTGGATCAATTATGGACATCAAAGAAATTACAGCACAGTCCAGGAAAATAAAGCCTGATCTATACGTAATTACAGATGCTGTACAGCATGCTCCTCACGGGGTCATTGACGTAAAGGATACCGGAGTCGATGCCGTTACTATGGCGCCCTACAAATTTTTTGGAAATCGTGGAATCGGTATCGGCTGGGTCTCTCCCCGATTAGCCAATCTACGCCATCATAAGCTATTAGCTAAAAAAAGTGACGAGTGGGAATTAGGGTCTCCAACACCGTCAAATTATGCATCTATTTCGGCGATTGTTGATTATGTCTGCTGGATTGGTGAAAATTACACGGATACAAAGAATCAGAGAGCACTATTTGTAAAAGGTATGGAAAAAATTCACTTACATGAAAGAGCACTTCTTTCTGCTTTATTAAATGGAACGAAAAATGCCAGAGGGCTACGAGAAAATCCAATGGTTACCATTTATACAGATACCCAAAGCCTGCTGCATAAAGATTTAATTGTGGCAATCGGATTTGATCATCTCGATTATTCTGCCGCTGCACGGGAATACGGGAAACGGGGATGTATTGTATTTGAAAGAATCATGGGAAGCCCTTATTCGGAAAGGATGCTGATTACTTTAGGTATCCCTGGCGCCATTCGTGTGTCGCCGATGCATTGTCATGATATATCTGATATTGAAAAGTTTTTAGAAATCACCGAATCTATTTCAGAGCTCGAATAGAGAAAAAAGAAATCCAAACACATAAAAATTCATTTGTATTTGGATTTCTCTTTATTTCAGCCAATCTTTGCTGGCGGCTGGCTTTTACTTTGAAAAGTTTAATTCTCCTCTTCCCCGCCAAACGCTTCCAAATAACGATATAATGTAGACTTACTTATTCCGGTTTCATTTTTGATATCGAATAATGTATAACCATCATGATACATTGCAATAGCCTTTTTAATATTTTCATCCGATTTTTTTGGACGACCTATAGATTTCCCCCGCTGTTTCGCTTTATACATCCCTTGCGTTGTGGATTGTTTGATACTGTCTGACTGGAATTGAAGCATATACATCACCATATTCTGTAAATAAATATTCAGCAATGTATCGCTTTGAATGTCCTCATTCAGAAAATGAATTTTCACATTATCTTTTTCACACACTTTTAATATTTCCATCAAATGATGAAATGTGTCAGCCAAAGCAATCATTCTCTCTACTAAGATACAATCCCCTGATTGTATCTCCATTAAAAGTGCCTCCAACTGATCCCTTTTTTTAGGACTTCCATGTTCTTCGCAATAAATCCGGTCACATTTATTTCTAAGAGAATTTAGTTGATTTTGAGATTTTATATCATTATATAAAGGTCTTGTATAGCCATATATCATATTATCCGCTCCTATTTTATTCCCTAAAGGGTTCCTTTTTAGGAAAACTAGTGCTACAATGTGAAAAGTAATTTAGAAAAGGAGTTCATCATGCAAAATTTAATACAACAATGGTTCAGTAATATCCGGGCTGATATTTTATCCGGTATTGTCGTTGCGCTCGCTCTTATTCCTGAAGCAATAGCTTTCTCTATTATAGCAGGTGTCGATCCAATGGTCGGTTTATACACCTCTTTTATTATTGCTGTCGTCATTTCTTTTGCCGGAGGCCGTCCTGGAATGATTTCTGCAGCCACTGGAGCAATGGCGTTACTTATGGTCCCACTGGTCAGAGATTATGGACTTGATTATCTATTGGCTGCAACCATTTTAACAGGTATTATTCAACTTCTATTTGGTATATGCAAGGTTGCCAAAGTCATGAAATTTGTTCCAAATGCCGTTATGATCGGTTTTGTAAATGCGTTAGCTATTTTGATTTTCACTGCACAGCTGGAACATTTCATCGGTATATCAACAATGACCTATGTATTTGTGGGCATAACATTAATTCTATTATATACCTTACCACGCTTCATCAAGGTAATTCCAGCTCCGTTGATTGCCATTGTAGCATTAACATCCATTGCCATATTCAGTGGAGTAAATCTTAAAACAGTAGGAGATCTTGGAGCCATTACCCAAGCCTTCCCGTCTTTTTTTATTCCGGATGTGCCCTGGACGTTTGAAACATTACAAATTATTTTTCCATACTCCCTATCAATGGCTATTGTAGGGCTGCTGGAAACATTACTTACATCACAAATTGTCGATGACATGACTGGAACAGAAAGTAATAAAAACGGAGAAGCCCGCGGCCAGGGTATTGCCAATTTTATTACCGGATTCTTTGGCGGTATGGCTGGCTGCGCAATGATTGGACAGTCTGTGATTAATGTGAAATCTGGCGGCCGCGGCCGTTTATCTACTTTCATTGCAGGAATCTTTTTAATGTTCCTTATTATTGTGCTGGGTGATCTTGTTGTTCAAATCCCAATGCCGGTTTTAGTAGGCATAATGATTATGGTAAGTATTGGAACATTCGATTGGAGCTCATTTAAATATTTAATGAAGGCTCCCCGGACAGACGCGCTGGTTATGTTAGCTACTGTGGTGATTGTCGTTTATACGCATGACTTATCAAAAGGTGTGCTTGCCGGAGTTCTACTAAGTGCCATTTTCTTTGTTATAAAAATTTCAACAGTTAAAATTTCAAATGACGGGACTCGGTACCACATTCAGGGTCAGCTCTTTTTTGCTTCCATTGATGGATTTGTTAATTACTTTAAAAAATCTGATATACAGAGTAAAAAAATCCAGATTGATTTCTCTGAGAGTCAAATTTGGGATGATTCCGGTGTCGGCGCTGTCTTAAAGGTAGTCGATCTGTTAAAAACAAAAGGCATTCAGGTTGAACTTGTAGAACTGGATACTTCCAGTAAGAAAATAATGGATAAATTGAATGGTGTTTTGTCATCACATTAAAGGAGAGATATTTTATGTATAAACATATCTTACTGGCTTCAGACGGCTCAGAAAATGCGGTACGTGCAGCTAAAGAAGCGGTTAAACTGGCTTCGTATGATAAAGAAGCTATTATCGACGTTACGTATGTTATCGACTATGAAAAGTCAAAAACAGATGTACTGCATTCCAGTTCCAGTGAAGCAATCGACGTGGAACGCCGTAAAAAAAATTCAAAAGTAATCCAATTTCTTCATGATGCAAATGCAAATTTCAAGACTACTATTCTACGTGGAAAGCCCGGTCCGGAAATTGTTAAATATGCCAATGACCAAAAGGTAGATATTGTAGTAATCGGCAGTCGAGGTTTAAATGCACTGCAGGAAATGGTACTGGGCAGCGTAAGTCACAAAGTAATGAAACGCGCGCATTGTCCTGCGTTGATTGTGAAATAATGATAAGCTAATCAGCTTAATCACCTAAAGTTAAAAGAATGTTTACGCCCTTAACTTAAGTAAATAAAACCAGTCCATATTTAAAATCATCAAGATATTTATATAATAACCACCCCTCGCCTTTTTTAAAAACAAGGATACCAAATCTGGATTAAACCCAATTTGGTGTCCTTATTTTAATTTATGTTTGCTGTCTCAATAGATTGGGCTATATAATCATATAGTTATTTATTTTTACACCCATATGCAAAAATTTCTTTTTTCTTAATAGTGCTTTGAACAAATATAGGGCAGGCAGCATGGCTTCAATGAAAGAAAGTCATATAAAGGAGAATTATTATGACATCAACGCTTATAATTGCATTGATTATTTTTAGCATTACACTTATTTTTGTCATTTGGCAGCCTGGAGGTCTGAATATTGGCTGGTCTGCATCAGGTGGAGCTGTCCTCGCTATCTTATTAGGGATTGTTGGATGGGCAGACGTTCTGGAAGTAATTGATATTACCTGGAATGCTACATTGGCGTTTGTAGCCATTATTTTAATCTCCTTAGTTTTAGATGAAATCGGCTTATTTGAGTGGTCTGCACTGCATATGGCTAAAGCAGCCAAAGGCAACGGGCTGAAGATGTTTATTTATGTCAGTATATTAGGAACTGTCGTGGCAGCATTATTCGCAAACGATGGAGCAGCTCTTATTTTGACACCAATCGTACTCGCAATGGTTCAGAATTTACATTTTAAAGCACATATGGTTTTTCCATTTATTATCGCCGGAGGATTTATTGCTGATACAACTTCACTTCCTTTTATCATTAGTAATCTGGTAAATATCGTATCTGCTGACTTTTTTGGAATCGGCTTTGCAGAGTATGCAGTCCGGATGATAATCCCTAACCTTTTCTCCTTTATTGCGACGATTTTAGTTCTGCTGCTTTATTTCCGCAGAACAATTCCTAAAAGATATGATTTATCGAAATTAAAAGAACCAAAGGATGCTATCAAGGATATTAAAATATTTCGTTTAGCCTGGTTTGTTTTGACATTATTACTTATCGGCTATTTTACAAGTGAATTTATTCATGTACCTGTTTCTATTATCGCAGGGCTGATAGCAGTAATTTTTGTCTTTTTAGCAAGACGCAGTCCATATGTACGAGCTAAAAAAGTTATTAAAGATGCTCCATGGAATATCGTTATCTTTTCTATTGGTATGTACGTCGTTGTCTATGGTCTGGGAAATGCAGGCCTTAACTCTGCCCTCGCCGCAGTAATTCAGGCTGCAGCCAACCAGGGATTATTTATTGCAACCTTTGCAATGGGCTTTATCGCAGCAATCCTGTCTTCCATTATGAACAATTTGCCGACAGTAATGATTAATGCGCTTGCCATTGCAGAAACAAGCACATCCGGTGTTCTCAGAGAATCCCTGATTTACGCCAATGTGATTGGATCTGATTTAGGTCCGAAAATCACTCCAATCGGCTCTCTGGCAACCTTAGTCTGGCTTCATGTACTATCGCAAAAAGGAATAAAGATTTCGTGGGGAGAGTATTTTAAAATCGGTATTATTTTAACTGTTCCTATTCTCTTTATTACTTTGTTAGGACTGTACCTGACTCTATTGATTTTTTGAACACATGGTAAAACTTGAGCAATAAACGCAAGAAGTTCAGTTAAAGAACTAAATTCCCTCCCACGAAAAAGAACCAACTCTAAATCAGAATTGGTTCTTTCTTATTAATTGATGCAACTCGCCATATCAAACTATAATTTAAAAATAATCCCCATCAGTGAATAAATAATCACTGTTGAAAAAACAATTGTCATATGAATAAGAGAATAAATAAACATTGATTTGGCCCATTTTTCCGAATCCATCCGTTTGTAGCCAAAAATGCTTAGAGCAAGCCAGCCCGTACCCATTATAAGAGATACAAGCATAAGGCCGACACTTAAAGAGCTTAGTAAAAAGCTGATTCCTATCATAACCACTAAATAAATATTAGTTTGGATATATGTCCGTCTTACTCCTTTTACAACAGGAAGCATTGGAACTCCGGCTGCCTGATACTCTTCATGCCGCCTGATTGCAATAGAATAAAAATGCGGCATCTGCCAGATAACTGCAATCACAAACAATCCCAAAATCGCCGGATGTGTGATATCTGGATACATCGCTGCCCAGCCGATTAAAGGAGGCATAGCTCCGGAGATACTGCCAATCTCTGTATTAAATACTGTTCTCCGCTTGCTCCACATAGTATAAGGAACAACATAAAAAAACAATCCCAGAAAACCCAAGAGCCCTGCCAGCGGGGTTGTCAGGGAAAGCAGAATAATTCCTGCCGCTGCCATGATAATACCCAGCCACAATACCGTCGCGGGCCTGATTTCTCCTGTAACAGTCGGCCTCCCCTGTGTTCTTTTCATTATCGCATCAATATCACGATCATATAAATTATTAAAAGCTCCCGCTGCCCCTATCACGAAAATAGAGCCTAAAAAGGCAAACAGGATTTCCGGCAGCTTCTCTAAAATACCAATCTGGTATGTGTATAAAGATAATGTTAATCCCGCAAACATCGGTATCAAATTGGAACGGATAATTCCTGTTTTCACCGTTTGCGAAAGAATTTTTAGTAAGGACATATTTTGTTTTTGCCCATTTGCTGCTTCTGCCATTTCTGATCTAATCTCCCTTTTACCTATCTATATCAAATTTAAAACATGCAAATAAATATAATTAATTTTAAGCACTAAGAAAAATATATACCATACACTACTTTAATTCCAGTTAATTTGCTTATATAAAAGGTTTTATCAGATGAAATTGTGAACATTAGAAGAACGCGTTTTCGCAATTTTAAAATATTAGAGTTTAAATTGCGTCTGTGCCGGATTTTTTCTATAGCAAAAAAAGAAATCCATGCAGCTTTTAAAGATACGCGGATTAAAAAATCAAAAGTTACTTATATTTCATATTACAAATAGTTACTGTAAAAACCGCCCCTCCCTCTGGATGATTATTCGCACTGATTTTACCGTGATGCTGCTCTGCAATGGCTTTGGCAATAAATAAGCCCAAACCAGAGTGACCGTCTGCACTATTCCGCGCTTTATCCTCCCGAAAGAACTTTTTAAAAAGCTTTACCTGATTTTCTTTTGAAAAGCCTGGACCGCTATCGGCAATAATAAATTTAAGTTCTTTTTCTGATATATATGTTTCCCATGTGATAGTCCCCCACTCCTTCGTATAGCGCAAGCTGTTAATTAATATATTATCCAGCATCTGGTTAATCCGGAAAGGATCCAGGTAAAATAAATCTTGATTGCCTTCCGGATTATGAATAGAAGCCCGCAGCTCAATATTCTGTGCATGACATAGCTGTCTGAACTCGTTCATTTTATTCTGAATAAGCACTTCAGGATTTACTGGTTCTGTTTCTAAATAAAATTCTGTATTCTCATAGCTGGATACATCGTTTAATTCTTGAATTAAACGAATAGATCGCTGGCAGTTTAAAAGAATAGTCTGTAAATACTGTGTTATCCGCTTTGGAAGCTCGTGATTACTTTCCAATATTCCCTCTGCATGTCCTTGAATAATGGTTAACGGTGTTTTCAGGTCATGAGCCACAGCTGCAACCATTTCTCTTCTTTCTTCTTCCATACCCCATTGTTTTTCAAGTGCTTCTTTTAAAGCTGTCTTCATCTTATCAAATGCTGCAACAAGCTGATGCAGTTCTTTAATGTTACTTTGATTATGCATCGTAAAATTTAAATCCTGTTTTTCTATTTTTCCGGCACCGGCGATAATTTCATTAAACGGCTCCTTCATTCGTTTCGCCCAGCGTCTGCCAATAATAAAAGTACACAGAAAAATATATACAAACGGTGTGATAATAGCAAAAATGAATAAACTGAAAAGAAGCATCCGCGATTCTGTATTTGCCGATATAACGGATAATTGATACCGAAATCCAGCCGCTCCAAGAAAATTCTGCCCACTGTCAAAAATAGGATAGTATACAACAATCCGATTGTTATCATAAATATTTTTATTCAGCTGCGTAAAAACATCCTCTCTTGAAGTAAGATAGCGTTCGCTCATACTGCCATATTGAATCTGCCCCTCTGCATTCACAATCTGATAGTCTAATCCCTCTAAAGGAATGATTTTGTCTAACATTGCCTGATTATCCGGATTCAATATATCATCCTGCGCATTCACCTTATCAACCATTTCAGGAATCTGGCTTTCATAGTAATTAGCAGGATTCAATGTTTTGTTTTGATTGATGATAGTAAATAAAAGAAATCCCAGTATCCAGGTAAGCAAAGTTGCCAGAATACTAAACAGCATAATACGATAAAAATGACGGCTTAATTGTTTTCGTAACGTTAACATAATATTAGCCTTCCCATTTGTATCCGACACCCCAGACAGTTGATATATAAGTAGAGAGCGGATCATACTTTTGAATTTTTGCACGTATTTTCTTAATATGCTCTGTGATTGTTGTAGAATCTCCAAAAGAATCTATTCCCCAAACCTGTTCATAAATTTGTTCTTTGGAGAAAACCTGATTGGGATGCATCACAAGGAACTTTATAATCTCAAATTCCCGATATGTGAAGGCCAGCTTTTCATTCTGATAAAATACTTCATAGGCCAATGTATCAATAATGAGATTTTTAGCATGAATCCGATGATAAGCCTTATGCGAATTTCTATGCTCCCGCCGTAAATGTGCAAAAATTCTTGTTTTCAGTTCCTTTAAACTGAATGGCTTTTCTATATAATCGTCTCCTCCTACTACCAAGCCTTTGATTCGGTCATGCTCTGTATTTCTTGCGCTGACAAATAGAATCGGGCAGGATACATGCTGCCGTATCTCTTCACAGAGCTGATATCCGTCCATTCCCGGCATCATGATATCAAGCACAATTAAATCCGGCTGCTGAGGGAGTTGACGCAAGGCTTCCTCACTATTATAAGCAACCAGAATTTGATATCCTTCATCCTCCAGGGAATCTCTCATAAAGGTTACGATATCCTTCTCATCATCTACAAGCATAATTTTACTTTTCACTCTTATCATCCTATCTTTCTTTTCCGAATTCCTATATTTAGTATATAGTCCCTAAAAATTAGAGACAATATTAGAGAGAACATTTTCAGCTTCTGCTCTCGACTAGCTTAATCATTAACAGCAGGACTGCCAACGGTTAGATTAATACCTCTTTTATTCAATAGTTTAGACGTTAAAAATAAAGATATTATAAAGAAGCGTAAATTAACTATAATACCCAACAAGGAAGAAAGAAGCACAATACCAATTTTCAGTATGTGTGCTTCTTTCTTCAATTTATTTTTTATATTATTCCATGCCCTGCTTTCCGCTGTTTTACCACCGTCATCACACCAGCAATCAGATAACCAATACCACCGATGATGCCTAATCCCAGTGTTAAAATAGTACTTAAAATGCCTAAAACGATCAGCAATATACCAATAAGCTTTACTCTTATCCGCTTCCCTAAGAAGACCGCTGCCGTAATACCTAAAAGGATTGAAATAATTGCAACTATAATAACAAAGGTCACACTATTACTAAAAATTTCTATTTGTTCTTCCTGCGTTACACCGCCGAGTTCATCTCCTGTACTTTGTAATCTATCCTCTACTTCCTCTCTGAACTCCTCATCAGAAGCTAAATCACCAAGCATACTGTAGGAATTCATTGCTAAAAGACCATATGATAGAATAGCAATAATAATAAATATAATGCTGATATTATATTTGACTTCTCCTGTTCTCAAAGTCGCAGCCCCCTATTTACATATGAAATTATGTATCGATCTTTTTACCCTTCTTCTATATTAAATCATAAACAGGAAAAATGAAAAGGAATGTAACGGTTTACAGGTAATTTTTTCTTCTTTTTAAACCATCGCTGCCAATCATAATAGTTTAAAAATAAAAAGCCCTATAGGAAAAAAAGTACTGATTACTCAGCAGATTCCCCTATAAGGCTTCATCACTTATTTAATTACTTTGGCTCTAAATCTTCAATTGAATCAATATCCATATATTCCGGAACAACCAGGCCAATTTTAGCTCCCTCTAAATTAGGTCCCAAATCAATTAAGTTATCCTTCTGCTTCTCATAGAAATCTTTGTGTGTTACTGGCAGCCAGGCTGCTAAAGTAGCATCAGCATCTCCAGAAGCAACAGATTCAAAGACAACCGCAACATCTACATCGGTAACCGTTACCTGAAATCCATGCTGTTCCATTGCCGCTTTTAAAACTCCAGAGGATGCACGCTCAGAATCCCATGGTGTAGAAGCAAGTTTAATTTCTGCTCCATTGCCGTCATTAACTCCTTCAGCCCATGTATCTACTCTATCCTGATTGTCTTCCACCCATTGTGCCGAGATATCTTCTATGTCTTCACCAGTTTCTTCCGCTTCATACATAATCTCTTCCATATCTTCTACTTCCCATTCAAACTGGTCAATAAATTTATATGCATCTGGATTATCCTCTTCAAATCCTATTCTTGCTAAAGAATTAAGTGTTTCTTCTCCGCCATAAATACCTTGAGGATCTTCTAAATATTTCATATCCGGATATTGCGCAAACATCCAGTGCGGATTCCATCCTGTAATAATAATTGGTTCTTCATTCTGAATAGCTGTACCTAATTCAGACATCATCGCTCCAGTAGATGATAATTCAACATCCCAGCCTTTTAAATTATCATATTCTTCAATAGCTTTTTCAGTTGTAACAGAAATACCTGCGCCAGGTTCAATCCCGATTATTGTATGATCTACCGCTTCACTATAATTATCCTCGGCACCATCTCCGGAAGAATCATCAGAACTTCCACATGCTGCAAGCAAGAATATAGCCAAAATTGAGATAATAAATCCTATACCTTTCATATTTTTCATAATAAGTATTGCTCCCCTTTCTTCATTCTTTAAAATAAACCTTTTTTAGATACTTTATGTTTTTTATATCTCTTTAATAATTGCTTAACCTACAATTCCTCTTTGAAAGGGATTTTAGCAAGATAATTACTATTTTACCTTTCTAATACAACTCCTTCAAATGTCATAAATCAGCAAATAATCACTTAAAACAGGAAAAAACTGATTTATTTATACTTCAACATGCAAAAGCATAGATTTAATGCACATACCTTGTAATTATACCGTTATATTAAATTGTCATAATATTCTTTTCAAACCCCAAAAATAAAACGACAGACAATTCATCTGCCGCTTTTAGTTTATTTATCATTTAAGGAAAACGTATCATATCATTTTCTAATCAAAGCTCTGATTTCTATACCAGCTTACAAATACTGCAACTACGGCTGTCATCCATATCACAGGAACGACCAAATAAGAAAGAAAAGGTTCATTGAAGTAAAGCTGATCAATTCCGTAATGAAGATGATAATTTGGAAATACAACCAGCCAGGGCATATCCTCCTTACTGCTATTCATCAGGAGACCTTCAACAAAAAAATATAATATAATGATTGGTACACCATAAAGACTAATTTCAATGGTATTCTTTGTTTTTATTCCTAAGAAAGTTCCTGCAACTAGCATGATAATCATGATAGGCAAAACCAATATAAATAGTTTTATGCTAAATAAAAAATGGTTTCCGTAAAGTACAGAGAATATAACCAATACAAGTACTGTTGCTGTAAACGTGACTATCATTTTGTAAATATAGATTTCTTTAAACGAAAAACCAGCTTGCTTTAGACGTCGAATTGTCCTTTGCTCCTGCTCCTCAACCATTAAATTACCTTGCATCAGCATGGTAAGCATTACGAAAATAAATCCAAGTAAAAAAGATAATGAGATGGTTTCTTCCGGAACAAAAGCAAGTAAAGAAATCAAAAAAATTCCACCAATAAAATTAAGTAATACCTGCCCATTCCAGCGCAAATCACATATATCCTTATACAGCAACGCCTTCCACCGATCCAAACGTACCTGCTTTCTTTTTTTCATCATAAATGAATCAACTCTTTCAGCTTGCTATAATTTCCTTTCGACAATGGGATGGTACTTTTTGATGGATTGTCCAGACTGAGACTATAGCTGTTTTTGCTCCAAATAATAATTTCCCGTACACGCTGCAGATTAACCAGATAAGAACGGTGACAGCGGAAAAAGCCCAGCGGCTGTAAGCGTTCTTCTAATATTTTTATCGTATTAGACGACGCAAACTCCTCATCGTTTACAAAAAGATAAGTCTGTCCATCACGAGCTTCAATATAATCAATTTCAAGCGGATTAAAGAGAATGATTTTATCCTCAATTTTTGCACTAATTTTATCTAACTGTACCTGTATACTTGTCATCTCTTCCTCGTGGTTCTCTTTCCCCACTTCTTCTGTATCCTCTATATCCTGCTCCAGCTGCTGAGTACCCCGATTAGAATAACGGTAAACTGAATTGCCAAGACGGATTGCCTCTTCCAATGTCGGTGTAAACAATAGTACTGCTGCGCCTTTATCAGCCAGATGTATCAGCAAATTATGAAGTACATGCTTTGATTGCAGATCCAATCCGAGAGAAGGATCTTCAAATATATATACAGCAACCTGCTGAATTAGTGCTGAAGCAAACAGTAAACGGCGCTGTTCAGATTGAGTCAACTGCTTTGTCTTCTTCAATGCACAGGCCTGTAATTCACATAAATTTAAAATCATTTCTAAATCTGCTTGATGCTGATATAATTTGCACCAAAATTTAAGCATTTGTATCACGGTTAACCGTTTATATAAGCCGTCTGTCTGCTGAAACAGATACACATTTTGAAATCCGCCTTCTGGTAAGGTAATTGCTTTCTTTTTTATCTGATTCGGATGATTTAACAGATCAAACAGATGACCGATATATTCGTTTTCGCATTGAACAGCGACAATATCCTTCTTTTGAACGGTTAAATTCAATTCCGGCAGCAGGATTGTATTTTGTTCAATTTTTCTTAGCTGATTAAAAGAAATTACCATCCAAACTACCCCTTTATTTCATTCGTTTTCTTCATTTTAATCATATAGGAAGCATTGTTATTTAACCATTATTTTAATGGCTGCCGGAATCTTTGTTTGAGCTTAAAGATGCTAACAAAAAAGACAGAGCAACAATTAAGGCAATATTGATAAACCCGACAGGCACAAACCATCCGGGAGCTTCAAATTCCGGTAATGCTGGAATAGCTTGTGATAACGGATCATAGACAACCAGAAATGGAATAATTGCTAGCAATATCATCAGTAAAGCTACAACTATCTGTATTATTTTTTTCATCATATATCTCTCCTTAAAACTGAAATAAACGATACAATAATATTTTTACATAAATTGTTATTAATGCATATCTTTTGAAGTCATAGATTATTCCCCAGGAAATAATCCATGACTCAAAATCTCTATTTGATAATCACGTCTTTTTCCTATGAAAATGGGTTTAGATTTGGAAGATATTCCAAAAGATTGATACCATAATGAAAAGCTACTCCTAATGCAACAGACCATACTCCTATACCAATCGCTTGCCAAATACTCACATAAGATTTTTTAGCCCCTGATGCAATAGAAATCGCTGCACATACGTGATAACAAATAATCGGCCCTGCAAAGGATAGGCCTGCAACACCATATTTTTTGAATATATTCTGCGCACGATTTTTTCTTTTGCTGTCTTTACTTTTATTAGCGACCACTTTCTTTCGCAAACCGGAAATAACCCAAATAAACACCATCACAGACAGCCAGTTACCAACAGCTCCAATTAAAACAACCTGGATACTAGGAAATCCAAAGATAATCCCAATTGGAATTGCTACATACGATTCAAAGAAGGGCACAATAGAAATAAGGAATACACTTAAATACTGCACCCATGTGTCTGCCTCCATTAAATTAATCAATAGATTCTGAAACCACTCCATTAAATATTCACTCCTCATGTGTTTGTTGTCTCAAGCATATGGGAGAGAATATATTGCTGCATTAGAATACTGATGAAGAGAGGGGAGAAAACATTGAACGGAGTCTGAACGATGATGAATGGTACTCGATTTTTGGAAAAGAGTAGGGTGAATGGAGTTATTTTAGAATGAACAGAGTTTTAAATCAAAATAAATTAAAATATTAACGAAGAAAAGAAAGGAACCTCCTAAGAAATTCCTTTCTTTATTTTACTTATGCAAAAATCGCATCCCCCTGCTAAAGGAAGTAGGCACGATAGACATATGATTCTCTCCTTCCGGTGCAAAAAAAGCTGTTTTAATCCCCTTATTGCGCTC
This sequence comes from Oceanobacillus sp. FSL W8-0428, assembly GCF_038004405.1. NCBI lineage: Bacteria > Bacillati > Bacillota > Bacilli > Caryophanales > Bacillaceae > Oceanobacillus > Oceanobacillus sp. FSL W8-0428. Next base: position 2,910,222 of record NZ_JBBORB010000001.1, on the reverse strand, counting down.
AGAAAGATTTTCATACATAGCTAATCCGTTTGCATACATTTGCTTATTTTCTATCGGTTCTGCAGCAATAAACAAACCTTTTACATTTTTATCATCTATCTTTGTTTCATAGGATAGAATTGTCTGCTTATTCCACCATATAGAAGGACTACAAGAAAAATAATGGCTGAAAAGGTGTGAACGTTGAAATAGCGTGTATAAAACAAATAACCCGCCGAGTGAATGGCCAAAGATTGTTTGCTTCTGCTTATTTGTTTTATATTTCTCATTAATAAATGGGATTAAATCCTTCTCCAAAAAGTCCAAAAAAATCTCAGCTCCTCCATGTTCCGGCCAGGGTGACCCATCTGGCCTCGCCGGAAGTTCTGTATCCTCTGCAAATGGTGTAAAATCATATATCCGATTCGGCTGAAATGGTTCATCACCTTCATAACCTACACTAACTAACATCGTCGGATCTATCCCCGTTTTTTCTGAGCGTCTGCTTTGCAGCTTGATTATCTCACTAAAAAGCGTTCCATAAGCATTCCCGTCCAGAATATATAACACAGGAAACTCGTTATCTGGAACTGGTTGTTCAGGAATAAATACATTTATAACATATGGGTGATGCTTTCCAGAAAACTGAAATACTTCCTTGTGATACATCAAATAATTACCTCCTGCGTTCATTCTTTCTTATCATCTGGACCTTGCCAGCAGATAAACAAAATAAGGTACACCAATAATGGCAATAACAATTCCTGCCGGCAGTTCTGCAGGAGAGAAAATTGTTTTTCCGATAAAATCTCCTGTTAATACCATCAGCATGCCGACCATTCCGCTGATTGGCAGACTATACTGATGATGAATACTTACTAAACGCCTCGCAATATGCGGAGCAATTAATCCGACAAAACCGATACTTCCTGATACCGCCACGCTGGCACTGACAAGCGCAACAGAACATATTAATAAAATACGGCGTTCTCTTTCCAAATTCACACCAATGCCCATTGTTGAAATTTCATCTAGTTGCAGGACATTTAATATAGAAGAGCGCCAGATCAAGATTGGAACAAAGCAGATAATCCAGGGTAATATAGCTGTAATCTGTGCCCAAGATGCACTATAAATACTTCCTGACATCCAGACGGTTGCCATCTCAAAATCCTGCGGATTCATCTTTAATGAAATATACAAGGTTAACGCACTAAATCCTGAATTTAGTGCTATACCGACAAGTATCAGCATACGGGGATTAACCCTCCCCTGCTGTCTGGAGAAAAGAATCAGAAAAGCTGTTGCGGCAACCCCGCCAATCCATCCAAAGAATGTCATATTTAAAACGGACAGCCAGCCAGCACTTTTAATGGCCTCTTTCACTACAAACATATAGATAACAATAGACAGCCCCGCCGCTGCATGGATGCCTAATATCCCCGGATCAGCTAATGGGTTTCTTGTCAACCCTTGTAAAACAGTCCCCGCAATGCCTAAAGCAAAGCCGACCATAGCACCGATCAAAATCCTCGGCAATCGAAATTCAAAAATAACTAAAGTATGGTCACTTGCACTATCAAGGCCCAGCAGTGTTCTTATCACTTCTAATGCCGTGATATCAAACGTCCCATTTGTTACACTCAAATACATAACGAATATAGCTAAACATGCACTTAGGACAAAAGTGAGTATAAAACGACTGCGATAGTTACGCTTATTCAAAAGCTCCTTCCTCCCTTCGTTTTAATTAAATAAAGAAAGTAAGGAACACCAAATAGTGCGGTTACTACGCCAACTGGTGTTTCAAAAGGATGGTTGATAAAACGGCTGATAATATCCGACCAGGCTAAAAACAAAGCTCCAAATATCGCAGAGAATGGAATGATTTTCCGATAATCCTCCCTTATCAAAAATCGGGTAATATGCGGAATAATTAAGCCGATAAAAGCAATTTTCCCTGCCATTGCTACAGATATACCAGTTAAAATAACAACACTGAGTATCGTTAATGATTTCATTGCTGTGATTTTAATTCCTAACCCCTGTGCTACTTCATCACCAAAAGAAATGGCTGTAATCGCCTTGGAAACATAAATCGCAAGGAAAAATCCTACAATAGCAAATGGTACCGTCCATTTTATAAGGGTTGGATCCATTTGATGCAGACGTGCGTTGTACCAGAAACTCATATTCTGTGATATTTGAAAGTACGTGGCCATAGCCTGGGAAATTCCATTTAAAAAAGTCCCCAGAATTGTTCCTAAGATAGCCAGCGTTAATGGTGTCATTCCATCCGGTAATAACCGGGCAATGGAAAAAACAAGTAATGCTCCCAGCGCTGAACCGGCTAAAGAATAGAGAATCAACGTCATTGGTGCGGCATCAGGCAGAAAAATCATACATAATGTGATAACAAACACAGATCCGTCTGCCACCCCCATAATCGAGGGGGAAGCAAGATAGTTTCTGGTCATTCCCTGCATCAGAGCTCCAGAAACTGCCATAAAAGCTCCTATAAGTAACGCTCCGAGAACTCTGGGCAATCTGGAGGTATGAATAATTAAATGATCCATATCCTCAGTATCATATCGGATAAAAGCCTCCCACACAGTAGAAAGACTGATTGACTTAGAGCCATAGACAATTGATACTGCCATTGTGATTACCAGAAGAATAAGTACTATTAGAATAATTATTGCATATTTTTTTATGATAGAGCGCATAAACCACACTGCCTCCATCCATTTATTCTTCTATTTTGTTACGCAATTGTTCTAAAAATAACACCCTGCTGTATATCGGACCGCCTTCCAGCAAAGGATCAACCACATTGACATAGACATGATCATTCTTAAAGGCTTCTACATTTTGAAGAATCGGGTTTGCCTGTATATCTTCATAGATTTGGCTACTTTCCCCATCTGCACCTTCAGGAATTTGTAAGAAAAGATAATCGGGATTCATATCAGCCAGCTGCTCTACAGAAATGGCTTCCTGCGCTTCCGCTTTCTGCACTTCTTCCGGAACCTCCAATCCCAGTTCGCCATATAACACGGTATTAAAGAAAACATCCTCAGGATAGACAAACATTTCTCCGCCTCTTATACGGACTGCGGCTGCTTTTTCATCTGCTAATTGCTCTGTTAATGTACTTTTAGCTGCTTCAACGTTTTCTTGATATTCTGTTAAAATCTGATCTGCCTGCTCTTCTTTTCCAGCTAATGCTGCCATTAACTGAAGATTTGCTTCTCCATCAGAAGAAATATGTGATACTAAAATAGTCGGTGCGATTTTCTCTAATTTTTCTATAACTTCTTCTGGAAACTTGGTTGTCCCCAAAATAACATCCGGCTGCAGCTCCAAAATTTTCTCAAAGTTAGGCTCTTGTTTTTCCCCTATAGATTCTGCATTTCCCATTGCACTGGAATAAACCTCTGGAAACTCCCCGGCTACTGTTACTGCACCAACCGGATTCACTTCAAGAAGCACCGCATCCTCCATTGCCTCCATCGCTCCTGTAATAACAATTCTTTCTACGTTGGCAGGGACCGTATATTCTTCTCCTAAGTATTCAATGGTTTGTGTAGCATTTTCCTCCGGCGCAGCAGTTTCTTCTTCACCCGCTTCGGCTTTATTCTCGTCTTTTTCCGGTGAATCACTATTTTGACCGCATGCAGCCAGCATAATGAAAAATACGATTGAAATAAAGATTGATAGGAACTTTTTATTCATTTTCTTTTTTCTCCATTCATATATTTAGTTGTTTGATAGACGAAGTAAAACATTCTTCTTATTTAAGAAATCCTTCTTCAAAAATCTTGAGTAAATGCTCTAGTGTAACTGGATCGCTATATGTGGCTTCTTTTGTATCAAATTCAATCACCTGACCGTTTTCCACCGCTGGAATAGACTTCCATGTTTCACTCTTCGTAAATTCATTATTTGCTCCCATCTTGCTTAGAACAATAAAATCTCCTGCATATTCTGGCAGAGTCTCCAGCGATAAGCTGTAATAACCTTCAGCAAGTGCGTCTTCCTGCACTTTTTCTGGCATACCCAGCTCCATAGCCTGGTACAATATTTCTGTGCCGCGGGCCCAATTATCTCCAAAGACAGAGAAATTTTTTGAATCTGTTTCAAATACGGAAACAGAAACATCCTCCCCGTGTTTTTCTTTAATCTTCTCACCAGCTGCTTTAGCTCGCTTACTGAAGTCATCAATCCATTCCTCGGCTTTTTCCTCTTTATTTAGTAATTTACCAATCTCCAATTGCTGTTCTAGATAATCCAGCTTTCCCCATGTATAAATAACAGTCGGAGCAATCTTTTCTAACTCATCCAGATTTTCCATATGTGACCCGGCAATAATTAAATCCGGCTCCAATGCTAAAATACTTTCCGGATCATTTTCTGAAACCACTTCTACATCTGCCATGCTTTCCTCAAAAAGTGGATTTGCTTTTGTCCATTCATCTACTCCTACTAAATTTCCGTCTAAGGCGAAGACATTTGGTCCATTTGTCAGCGCTACAATTCGCTGAGGATCGGCTGGTATTTCAACCGGCCCTTGCTCTGATTCATATGTTACAGTTTTATCTGATCCTTCTTTTCCTGCATTATTTTGTTTTCCATCTGACTGATTACTGCAGCCTATAACGATAAGACAAAGCAAACACCCAAAAAGAAATAGTAGCTTTTTCATTTGTTTTTCCTCTTTCTATTTTTATATTGTTTTAAAATATTAATCTTTCAGTCTGGCTAATAAATATAAAAAGTAAGGCGCTCCAATTACTGCTACAATAATTCCGGCCGGTACCTCCGGCTGTTTAATGAACCTTCCAATCATATCCGCCAGAAGAAGCAGCAGTGCTCCCACTAATCCTGATACAGGGATTACGTACTCATACTTATCGCCAACCAGCTGTCTGGTGAGGTGTGGGGCAATAAGGCCAATAAACCCGATTCCGCCACTGACAGAAACACTCGCTGCGGCAAGTCCGACTGCTGAAGCTAAAAGCACACGCCGTTCTTTTTCCAGATTTGCTCCTAATCCAATTGACGTTTCCTCACCTAAGTGAAGAATATTCAAAACCATCGCTTTAGAATAAACAAATGGAATCAGGATAACCAGCCAAGGAAGCAAGGCAAGAACAAACTGCCAATCAGATCCCCAAATACTTCCCGCAAGCCAAGTTGCCAGAAATTGATAGGTTTCCGGGTTCAATCGCAGTGTTAAAACAATCATTAATGCATTAATCCCAGCTGCAACTGCAATCCCTGTCAACACTAATCGCATTGGCGTAATTCCCTCAGAGCGTTTATAAGAAAGCACATAAATGATAAATGCAGCTCCTGCGGCTCCAAGAAAAGCTAAAAAAGGCATGAGAATAATAGATATCGTCGTCGTTACCGCAAAGAAAGATAGAAATAACATTACAGATAAGCCGGCTCCCGCATTAATACCGATAATCCCGGGATCTGCCAATGGATTTCGGACAATGCCCTGCAGTACCGCTCCTGAGATAGCCAGACCCGTTCCTACAAGCAGGGCGATAACCATACGCGGCAGACGAAAATCAAATAAAATAAGATTCTGCTGCTCCGTACCCTGGCCAAATAAGGTTAAGATAACCTCTGCTGGTGTTAAATAAATACTCCCCGTATTTAAGCTGATAAAAAATATGATAATAATCAGAAAAACTAAGGTAACACTGACCAACACTGCTCTTTTCGCTTTACCTTTCTGACTATGCTGTTTGTATTTTTCTGCTCTCATACCATCCCTCCGCCCTTTCTTGCCAAGTATAAAAAGAATGGTACGCCTAATAAGGCAATTAACGCACCAATTGGCATTTCATGAGGAGGACTGATGATGCGTGCTGCTAAATCAGCCAGCACCACAAGTAAAGCACCATAAATAATTGTTCCAGGGATAATCCAGCGGTAGTCATATCCCATAAACCAGCGGACAATATGCGGTACGATCAATCCTACAAAGCTCACCGCACCAACTACAGAAACAGCTAGACCGGCTAAAATAACAATAATGATAGAAGCAGTTAATTTAACACGTCCAGTTTTCGTTCCTAATCCGACGGCAACCTCTTCGCCTAAGCTTAATAGCGTAATCAAATGAGATAATGTCATTGCAACAGCCAACGCAAGAAGCAGCCATGGAGTAATGATTTGCAAATGGTTCCAGCTTGTACCAGAAATACCTCCTGCATACCAGAATGCTAAATCCTGTCCAATTTCATAATAAAGCGCAATCCCTTCACTTAAAGCGCCTAAAAGTGCACTTACTGCCGCCCCAGCCAGCACCAGACGTATCGGGGTCAGCCCATTTTTAGACAGAGATCCGACTCCATATACAATTCCCGCTCCAAGCGCGGCGCCTAGAAATGAAAATAAAATCATATATAAATAAGGCAAGTCCGGGAAAAATGCAAAACAGCAGGCTAACATAAAAACTGCTCCTGCATTTAAACCAAGTAATCCTGAATCAGCAAGCGGATTACGTGTCATCCCTTGCATCAATGCCCCTGATACTGCAAAGCAGCTGCCGACAATAGCTGCTCCAAGTATGCGGGGAAAACGTATTTCCCTGATAATCTGATGTTGCTGTAGATCAGGATCAAATTGAAAAATTGCCTGCCACACTGTTTTCAGTTGAATATCTGCTGCTCCTAGCGAAACAGCCAGCATAAGAGATAATAGTAAAAGGAGACTTCCACCCGTTAAAATAATCACACCACGGATAGGACGCACTGTTTTTTTTACTTCTTTTAGTTCTTCTTGTTCATTCATGGGATGATACCTTTCGCTTTAGTACTTTTACTTATTTCTATATCTTTTAACCAGATGCCGTCTGATGATATGCTTTAGACGCAGAATTTATACTGCAGCACGCAGATGCTTTCTCTGCCTGGCATAACTGGTATGATAAACAAATCGGGTTTGCACTATGCGGACATCTTGCTAAGTGTGCATCAATCTGAAAAACCTGCTGCAAATTAGCACAGGTCATTACTTCCTCCGGTGTCCCATCTGTTACAACCTCTCCATCACGCATCGCAATCATATAATGAGAAAAACGGGAAGCATGGTTTAAATCATGTAAAACCATAATGATGGTACGTCCTTCTTCTTTATTAAGGCGCTCCAATAAAAGTAAAATATCTAATTGATGTGCCAGATCTAAATAAGTAGTCGGTTCATCCAGCACAAGCGTATCTGTCCCTTGTGCCAGTGCCATTGCAATCCACACCCGCTGTCTCTGTCCGCCGGATAATGCACTGATTGCTCGATTCTGGACCTCTGTCAGCCCCGTAACATCAACTGCCCAGTTAATATATTCGTAATCTTCCTTTCTTAAGGAACCCATTCCTTTTTTATAAGGAAAACGTCCATAAGAAATCAATTCATATACTGTCAGCCCACCAGGCGCTTCAGCAGTTTGAGGCAGAATTGCCATACGTTTTGCAATCTCTTTTGTATCAACCTTATGAATTTCTTCTCCTTCTAAAAAGACTGCACCGCCTTTCACATTTAAAATACGTGCAATTGTTTTGATTAAAGTTGACTTGCCGCATCCGTTTGGGCCGATAATGGTTGTGATTTTATTAGATGGAATCGAAATACTGAGATTTTTAATGATTAATTCATTTGCATAGCCGACATCGATTTTATTTACTTCAATTGTTTTCATTGATTCGCCTCTTTCCGTGTATAGTCAACTCTACGATAATGATAATCATTATCATTGATAACGATTATCATTATCGATTAAAAAGGTTGACTTGTCAAGATTATTTTTTTAGGAAATAGGACCTTATTAAAATTTCCAAATAAAAACCGTTATTTTGATAAACACTCAAAATAACGGTTTTCTTATGATAACATTAATAAACATATTGCTTTACAGCAAAAGGTGCAACGGAGCATATTATGGTTTTGTCTGCCTGTTCTCCACTTGGGTGATCCAGTTTAAATCAGCTTCTAAGTGAAGCAGCCTCCCAGTAATTAAAAGATAGTTGTTCTCATCTCCCTTTATCAGCAAGTCTGTTTTTAATTTGGTCAGATCCATTACTTCTTTTAAAACCATCGATTTTTGCTGTTCAAGCATTTGCGACTCGTTAGCATAATCGATTTTTCTTGCACAGATCCATTTAAAGAAGAAATCTTCTTTGGTTGAATGATAAGGAACTGCTTCTAATAACCATTCCTCCAGTTCTGTTTTGCCTGATACATCCAAGGTAAACAATTTTCTCTCTTGTTCATCTATATCCAAAGGGATAACAAGTTCATCCCGAATTAAGCGGTCTAAGGTCGTATATATTTGACCCGGATTAACTTTCCCTTTACTCCCCAGCAACTGATCCAATTCAATTTTTAATTCATAACCATGACATTTTTTATCATAGAGCAACGTCATTATTCCATATTTCACGGACATTCATAATCAACCTTCTTTTAGAGATGATTGGATATCTATTTTGCTTGCTGCACTGCTCGATATCCAAGAAGCAATCAAGCTTAACAGAATTCCGGCGGTAACCGTTAATATTATTGATTCGACAGGTAAATACACCGTAACGAAATCGCCTATTAATGTAGAGTTGCTTGCAACAACTAATAAGCACAAGCCAGTAATTAGTCCTCCTAAAACTCCGGCCAATCCTATCAGAAAACCTTCTACTAACACCATAGTTTTAACTTGTAATCTTGTAAAGCCTAATGCTCTCATCGTACCTATTTCTGAAGTTCGCTCAAACGTATTCATGATAAGTGTGTTCGCTGTTCCGACACTGGCAAGCAGGATAACTAAGACTAGCATGAATTGAATCAATTCATTCATTCCTTCAAATGCGGAAGTTGTTGAAGCAATTTCCTCTTCTACAAAAATCATCTTAGACAAAAAACCGCCAAATTCACTCCATAATGCATTTCTAACCGATTCTTCCGTTGTGTTTTCATCCAGATGAATCAACAAATCAAAACTATTCTCCCAGCCAAATTGATGATTTAACTGTTCTTCATCCATAAATGCTACGTAGCCGGAATAATGTGAGGTCGCAGCTACATCGATTACTTCAAACGGTTTTGTTCCTGCCGGAGTATGGACAAAGATATCTTCCCCGATCTTTCCTCCCCATTCCCGAAAAGCTCTTTCACCCAGTATAATAGATAATGTATCATTATTTTCAAAGCTTGTATAATTGAAATCATCATAATATAAACTGTTCTGATCTACTCCCATAATGGAGAATTGCCTTAAATGCATATCTTTATTTATCCATGTAATTGGTGTTGCTTCTGTTAATAAAGTACTGGATTCAACAAATTCTTTATCATTTATTTTATCTAAATCGCTTGCAGACCATGGTTTCTCCGCAGTTAATCTGACATCTCCACCGTAGTTCGATTTTATCTGATTTGCATAGTTTTCTGGTGCTGCATCTGAAAGTGCCCCCAATAAGAGGATCACCGCAATTCCGACGGAAAGCAGCGTCGCAGTATTTGCATTTCTATATAGTTGTTTTCTTAAGTTAGAGATTGCCATTCTGCCCGGATGCCCCATGCATAACAGAATAATCGGCTTAATCAGCATGCTGAATATTTTTAAAAACAATGGACTTAACATAACGACAGATAATATGAGGCTGATATATGACACAGGACTGTCTATAAAGAAAAATAATAATAACCCAAAACCAATGACGTATCTGATCCAGTGCACTTTTTCATTGGAGCTTGTATTTGCACCCATTTTTAAATTTTCAAGTATAGATGTTTTTCCTGCACTATATATTGGAAACATAGAAAACAAAACGGGAAAAATAACACCTGCTGCTAAAGAAATGACAGTTGGCATAATCCAATTGAGAGAATAAACCATGTCATATTCAAATATGCCTAGAAGGGTCATCATAAACAAATCGCCTAACCAAATACCAATAGGTACACCAATAATTGTTCCAATCATAGCTATGAAAGAAACTTCCATCAAAATTAGTCTTGAAATAGAAATTTGCCCATATCCCAGACTTTTCATAATAGCGAACTCTTTTTTTCGCTCAATAACGCCCGTATAAATCATATTAAAAACAATAAACCCACTTATAAACATGGTCAGGATGGCTATTAAATAAAAGAATGTATAGAGCCCTTCCACATCATTACTTTGACGGTCATCAGCAACAACCGGCTGAATAAAAGCTCTTGAGTCAGAAAGCTCTTCTTGGATGTCACGAAATAATTTCTCGTCATTTCCAAGTGTGCTCAACCTGATATATGAAATTTCTCCATTCAACTCAGCCCGCTCCTGCAATAAATCGAGGGGAGCCATCATGCGAAAACTGGAGGATGCTGCCCGTTCCCAACTCCCTGGACTTGATAACAACTGGGTATATTCTACAATTGCTGATATCTTCACTTCCCCCATTTCTCGAAAGGACAACGTATCACCTACATCAACATGCAACAAATCCGCAACTGTTTCGGGAATGACTAACCCTTCATTATCAAGTTCTCCTTCTACTACTGGCAGCTTTAATAAATTACTATTTTGATTATCCACCCCCGTAATTCGGACAGCCAGCTGGCTGTCCGAATATTCACCAGGTAAATCAAGAAAGGTTTGTTTATCTAACGCCATAAGCGTCTCATCTACATTTTGATGATTTTGAACAGTGTTAATTATCTCTTCTGGATAAGTGTGTTCATCGCTTAAAATCCAAAAATCCGCATTTCCTGTATACATTTCTTCATAGTAATCAAAAACATCCTTTGTCGTTCTATCTGCTATCAGCATAGCAGTAATAAAGGACGTTCCCATTATAATTGCTAATAAGGTTAATACAAATCTTTTTTTCTTTCTCGTAATATTACGCCATGAAATTCGCCAGATATTGAGCATAGTTCTCATCCTCTCTGGAGATGATTTGTTCAATCGTTCCATCTTTAAACAAGATTATTTTATCCGCAAAACCGGCAGCAAATATATCATGCGTAACCATAATAATCGTCTGGTTATTCTTTTTATGAAATTGTGTTAAAAGCAACAATATTTCTTCTGCTTTAGAGCGGTCTAAATTTCCGGTCGGTTCATCGGCTAATAAAACGTTGGGCTGATTCACCAAAGACCTTGCAATAGCTACCCTTTGCTGTTGCCCACCGCTCAATAAATTGGCTTGCTTTTTATTTAATTCATTTAATCCAACCGCCTGGATAAGTTCTTTTACTTCCTTCATTTTTTCTTTGTCAAGTGTTCCATCTGCATATAATGGAAAAGCAATATTTTCTTCAACCGTTAAATTATTTAAAAGCTGGTAATTTTGAAAAATGATTCCAATGTTTTTACGGCGAAAAATAGTTCTTTGGTTTTCACTCATCTCACTTATCGCTTTTCCACCCACCTCAATTTTTCCATTTGTAGGGGAATCCAGTCCACCCAAAAGCTGTAAAAGTGTACTTTTTCCAGAACCACTAGGTCCCATAATAGCAACAAATTCCCCTTCTTCTATTTTCAAATCGACATCCTTCAGTACCTCTGTGATATTTTTTCCTTGTGTAAAAGATTTCACTAGCCCACTAACTTTAATCAAATTATTCCATCCCCTTAATATATACTTAGTATATAATTACAAAACTAATATTAACCTAATTTCGTTATTTGTTCAATATGAATTATATACTAAGTAAGTACCTATAATAAAATGATAAATATACCACATATTTAATGCGTGTTCATAAATGAATTGACACTTTGTCAGTCATTTGTATATACTTAACGCAAGGAGGTATATTACATGAGAGATGTGAAATTGCCTGAAGTCAGAAAAGCAGAAATTTTAGATGCGGCAATGAAATTATTTACAGAAAAAGGCTATTTGCAGACAACGACCCAAAATATTATTAATGAAGTTGGAATTTCGCGCGGGCTGCTTTATTATCATTTTAAAAATAAAGAAGAAATTCTTTATATCTTGGTTGAAAAGTCTGTTAAGCCGCTAATTGTACAGATGGAGAAAATAGTAGAAAATGCATCGTTAACTCCGCTGGAAAAGTTAAACCAATTTTTACAGACAACCATTATTCAGGAAGATACGGTTACAGCAGAAACAGTCACGCTGCAGGAAACCGTTCAGCTGGAGGAAAATAGGTATATGATGGATCGCTTTTATCATAAATTTATTGAAAAACTTCTCCCTTTATTTACACAAATTATTGAAGAAGGAAAAGAACAGAATATTTTTCAGGTAGACTATCCTTATGAAACTGCCCATTTTCTAGTAACTGGATATGTTTTTGTTTCCAATGATCTTAAGCTCAAGAAATCCAGTTTAGATGAAATGAAAGTTTATTTACAAGCTTTTAAAGAAGTCTTGGCAAAATCACTGAATATTGAAGTATCTACTATAGAAGACTAACCAATGTCCTTTATTTCATTGGTTTCTTTTATCATCATGACTGACAATTTGTCAATAGGAGGGAAATTATGTTAAAAGTTAATCACATTTCAAAAATGTATGAAGATGGAACAAAAGCAATTACGGATATTAATCTCCACATCCAAAATGGTGATATTTACGGCTTTATCGGAGCAAACGGGGCTGGTAAATCTACGACTATTAAAGCAATTGTCGGTATCCATCATTTTAACCAGGGTGAGATCTGGATTGATGGCTATTCAATCAAAACTGACCCTGTTAACTGTAAAAAAAGAATCGCATTTATTCCGGATAATCCCGATTTATATGAGCATTTAACCGGACTTCAGTACATCAGCTTTATCGCTGATATTTTCGAGGTTCCTTTGACTGAAAGAAAACAATCCATTGAAAAATACAGTACGATTTTTGAAATGACAAGCAAACTCAATAACAGTATTGCTTCTTATTCTCACGGGATGAAACAGCGAATTGCGTTAATTGCTGCTTTAGTTCATAAACCGGCATTATTTATATTAGATGAGCCATTTGTCGGCTTAGACCCGACCGCTTCCTTTGAATTAAAAAGACTGATGCAGGAGCATGCAGAAAATGGTGGTGCTGTATTCTTTTCGACACATGTATTAGAGGTTGCCCAGAAGCTATGTAATAAGGTAGCTATTATTCATAAAGGAAGTCTTGTTAAAAATGGACTGATGGAAGAGGTTGCCGGCTCGAAAAGCTTAGAAGAAATATTTATGGAGGTCCGTAATGAATCAAAAAATATGGATATTATTCAAAAATGACCTTGCCAACAGTATTCCATTCCATCAATTATTTCGTTCCGCCAAACAAGGTAATGGGGTCAAAATAACTTTTGCTGCGCTGCTCCTTATGGGAATATTTCTACTTATTTATAATACGTTGACAGCAAAAACACTGGTCAGTCTTGGGCAGACAGCTCTCATCCCGGCATACATGCTTTCTGTTTCCAGTATCATGATGATTTTTTTATCACTTTTACGTGCAAACGGCACTATTTTTGGCAGTAGTGATTTTGAACAGCTGTCCACTTATCCAGTCAGTGAAAAAGAAATATTTATCAGCAAGCTGCTTCATTTATACTTCTTTCATTTACTGGTCAGCCTGCTTTTTACTATACCAGTATTACTTGTCTGGGCACCTGATGATGCGGCATCTCCACTTTTAATCTTGCTGTTTTTTATTACAGCACTGATTATACCTGTTATTCCCATTTGTATTGGGGTAATTTTTGGAAGTCTTGTTTATCACCTGGCTGCTTATTTTCGACAGATGAAGCTGATTGCCGTTTCTTTCTCTCTTATTCTTTTAGGTATGTTCAGCTATTTTATTATCACGCAATCTAATCAGACAAGTGACATGCAGAATATCGGGGCATTTTTATACAGACAAATGACTAATATTTATCTGCCATCTGTATTATTGCAGTTTGATAGTGCGGATCATATATTTCATATTCTTGCTTTTATTTTTATCAGTTGTTTACTGCTTATTTTGCTGATTCTGACTGGCAGTAAATACTACCGGAAGCTTAACTTACGTCTTCTTGCTTTAAAAAGTAATAACAATGTGAAGCAAAAAGCTATCAAACAGCGAAGCATTTTCTTTGCGCTTTGGAAGCAAGAAATAAATACTTTATTCAGTTCATACAACTACCTGCTCAATTCGATACTGGGTACCGTACTATTAATTTTTCTCAGTATGGCTCTGCTCTTGTTTGGAGTGGAAAAATTGACAGCTCTTATTCCGATGTCTGTTTCTAGCGGGACAATAACAAATATATTCCCTACTTTTAGTGCAGCTCTACTTCTGATAAGTAATCCGGCAACTGCAGCTCTATCGATGGAGGGAAATAAAATCTGGATCTTAAAAACACTGCCTATTGAACAAAGAAGAGTAATTCATGCTAAATTAGCCTGTACCTTTTCCCTGCATTTATCTGGTTTTTGGATAAGTATTATTGCTTTTATTATCAGGCTTTCTCCAAATATGGAACAGCTGATATGGGCGATACTTATTCCTTTAAGCTATTCAGCTTTTATCACGACATTTGGATTAATGCTGAATTTTTCCAATCCAAATTTCAGCTGGAAAAATGATATGTATATCGTTAAACAAAGCCCGCCTGTTTTGATTTCAGCCTTCACCGGGATGGCAATAGTGATTGTACCGCTGGCGCTTATTCTGTTCCAGGTGCTTCCGTTATACATTATTTACCTTGCTCTCTCCATCCTATTAATCAGTTTAGCTGTGATTTTCTATCGACGGACCTGCACAATAAAACTTATATAAGGAGAATGTTTATGAAAAAGGATATTATCGTATTTTTAATTATGTTTTTTGTTTTGTTTATCGTTATTTTATTTTTACCCGATTCGATTCCAATCCATTTTAACTGGTGGGGTGAAGCAGATATAGTTGTTCATAAATATTTTCTTTTGGCTGGGGTTATTATTCCTTATTCTGTTTATTGGCAGTTTTTTAGAGAAAAGAGAGATTAAGCTTCTTTTACAAAAAAACAGGAAATATCCTTATAAAATGGAGCTTTTTTAAATCTATATGCTATACTAAATCTATCAATAAACCAATTGCATATGAGGGGAGCGCACCGTTATACCTTCTTTGATTTTTCCAAAGAAGGTAGGTGACGCTAATGGATATTGGAAGCGTATTAATACTGATGATTTCTTTTGGATCACTGATTGCGTTTATCATGTCCGAAAACAATAAAAAATAACCCCTCATATGCTTTGCAGGCGTTAGGGGTTATTTTATAACTAAAGCGCCAACCCTCAAATAGAGAATTGGTTTATTGTACCGTTTGGTGCTGACACACCAGACGGTTTTTAATATTATACGATTCTATAATGGAATTATACCCGAAAACAGGGCGAAATACAAACGCAATATAGACGAGCACTAGCGATACAGTGCAATTCATATAGCGAAAAAACTTTCTAACTTGTAAATAGAATTTATTTTTTATTCTCAATTACTGCATCGGCAGTCGGTGTAAAACTCTCTTCATCTGCCTGCTTCTTATAATAACGACGCTCCAATTTCTTGCTTCTAAATGTTTTCTGTCCCGGGTGATGTGCCTCTGCAAAGCTGCCGCCTGTAACATCCTTCACAGTGTGTACAACTGTAAATGCGTTTTCGTCAATACTGCTGACCAGCTTTTTCAGATAGAATAGCCGCTGTTTCGGAATAGCGACATAAATCAGGTTTTCCTCGACACCATCTGCATTTTTTTCTGCTTTTAATACAGTCGTATGTGTTCCCAGGCTCGTTTGCAGTGCATGCTCCACTTCTTTCGTTTTATTAGAAAATATATGCACCACTCTTTTAGCTTCAAAACCTTCTAACACATAGTCCGTTACCCTTTTTCCAATAAATAGCGCGAGCACCGTATACATCGTGTATAGCGGACCAATAACAAAAATCCCGGCAACGACAACAGAGGCATCCAAAACAAAATTGGTCCCTGTCAATTCCCAGCCAAATTTATAGTTCAACATACGGGCAATGGTCGATGTTCCACCTGTGGTACTTCCTGAACGGAAAATAAGTCCAAAGCCTGCACCAGTAAATACACCTGCAAAGATTGCTGCCAGAAGAGGGTCTGGTATTCCTGAAGTTATGTCTTCGAGGATATAAATAAAGAATGAAAATAGTGGTATAGTTACAAGTGATTTGATAATCATATCTTTCGGCAAATAACGAAAGCCGATTAAAAGAATTACTGCATTCAGAATAAGAGTAGTTAATGCAGGTGATATATCTGTTTCGTGGTAGATAAGCAGCGCCAGCCCAGGAACGCCTCCCTCTGCTAAGGAATTCGGCATCGCGAAAATGGCTACAGAAGCAGCAAAGAAAAAGGTGCCGGTAATTAAAAATAGATAGTTTTTCATACAAAACCCCTTTCTTAGTATGTTTTTTAAATGCATTATTCCTTCCATAAACAGCATTATTCGTCCCTAAAAAATCTTTTCCATGTCAGACATGAAAAAGATTTTTATGAAATCATATAAATTTAAACCAAGGTTCTTATTACGCAACAAAAACCGCTTGCCGTTATCTGGAAAGTTTAGAACATACTCTTCTTACAAAGGCTACTTTACCCGAATTAAGAGCTAAATTCAATAGTTAGATAAAATTGCTCCGTTATCTGATAATATTTTAGAACAAACAGCCGATTATTGTATAAAAAAGCTTCAGGCTTTATTTCTTCCCGGACTTTAGCAAATCATACATTTTATCAAATAAAAAGAATGCCCAGATATGTAGTATTATACAATCTCGGCATTCTTTTTATTTAAAGCTGACAGCCATTGGAAGCAATCACTTTTTGATACCAGAAAAAGCTATCCTTTTTAATCCGCTCCAAGGTTTTAATATCCTTATCGTCACGGTCTATATATACGAACCCATATCTTTTTCTAAAACCGCTGGAGGTGCTTAACAAATCTATAAAGGACCATGGCATATATCCCCAAACTTCTACACCATCCTTGATTGCCAGTTGAAGCTGCCGGATATGGTCACGCAGAAAATCAATTCTTTCCTGATCATGGATTTGTTTATCTGCTGTTAGTTCATCCAATGTTCCAAGACCATTCTCTGTAATCATCAATGGAATCTGATAACGGTCATAAAGCTCATTTAATATATATCGAAACCCTATTGGATCAATTTCCCAATCCCATCTTGTTTTAGGTGTGAATGGATTAGTCATTCCTTCAAATAGCCCTGGAATATTATCATATTGTGTATCATCATCTTTTCCATCATAATTCAATTTTAATTCTTTTTTGTCCGTATCTTCTGGAATATATTTTACAACACGAGACTGATAATAATTAATTCCTATAAAGTCGGGTTTCGCAGATTGTATACGTGCCATATCTTCCGGCTCAACGGTTGGCTCTATTCCATTTTCCACAAGGTAATTCCATACAAAAGGTCTATATTCTCCTTTCATATATAAATCCATAAACAGATAAGTCCGCATTTCATCCGCATATCTTGCTGCCAAAATATCTTCCGGCTTGGGGCTGGCAGGATAATTAGGGATAATTCCTAAAGCTGGTCCAATTTTTGCATTTGGCAGCAGCGTACGACATAAATGAATTGCTTTAGCATGAGCCAATGTCATAATATGATTCATTTCATATTTCTGCTTCTCCAATGGAATATCAGGATTAAATTCCATCAGATATGGCAGCTGAAACATATTGCTTTGCTCATTAATGGTAAGCCAATAGTTTACATCATCAAAATATGTGAAAAGCACCTGACAATATGCTTCAAAATCATCGATGACTTTTCTGGATGACCAGCCCCCGTATTCTTCTTGTAAACACTGAGGCAGATCAAAATGATAAATGGTAACGATCGGTTCTATTTCATATTCTTTTAGTTTATTAATCAATTTACGGTAAAAATCTACGCCTTCTTGATTTATTTTCCCTCGACCATCCGGCAATATTCGCGGCCAGGAAATAGAAAATCGGTATGCTTTCAATCCAAGCTCCCTCATCAGTGCAATATCTTTCTCCCAATATTGATAATGACCTGAAGCAATACTTGGATCAGCGTAATTTTTATTCATATTTTTTTCAACAACCGATAATGTTTTTCCATGCTTTAAATGAGCCCCCTCAATTTGGTAAGCAGCAGTTGCTGCCCCCCATAGAAAATCACTCGGAAATAAATGAGGTGCCTGAACAGACATCGGTATCACTTCCAATCAGCGTATTATTCACTTTCTAATTTCTTGATTCTTTGATCAAAGACCTTAGAAATCTTTAATAGATTTCTGGCTATATTCCATTCACTCATTACTGTCATCAGATGGTCCTGAGCATGTGTAAATAAAGTAGAATAAGGAACAGCTTCTCCTCTAGCCTCTTCTTGAATCGTTTCTGTTTGAGCTGAATGTGCTGCTGATATATGCTTTTTTGCTTTTGCTAATTTCGCTTCTGCCTCTTCGAATTTAAACGTTTCTACATCCTTCAAAGCAGCTTGAATATCAACCCTTGCATCGCCGGCTCCTAATATAATTTTCATGGATACTTCTTGTAAACTTTCTGCATTATGTTGGCTCAAATCAAGCCCTCCTTAAATTAAATTAAACTTCCTCTGGCTGTTTTTCTTCATTTACTTTTTGATTGTCATATACTTTGACAAAAGGATACCAGATTATTAATGATACAACGAGATTAACCAGCAGAAGTAACAGTCCGCTAATATCTGTATTAACAAGATAGGTGGAAATTCCAATCGGCACGTACCATAATTGCATTACCTCAGCAGGAAGGGTAATTACCCCCATTGAAAGAACGATATATGTGATTGCCGGAATGATAATACCATTCAGCCACATTGGAATCATAAGAATCGGATTAAAAGCTACAGGAGCACCAAATACAACCGGTTCATTAATATTAAAGATAGAAGGAACTATTGTTACCCTGCTGATTGCTTTCAAATGATTCGATTTGGCAATTAGCAGCATAATAATGACTAATGGCAATGTTGTTCCCATTCCACCAATCCATATCCATGCCATCATTGTTTCGAATGTATGAATAAAGGAAGGATCTGCTCCCTGACTTAATAGATTTGCGTTTTGTTCAATTCCGGCCATCCATATTGGAAAAATAATAGGGTATAAAGCCCATGGACTAATGCCGAAAGAATATAGAAACACACTGATAAATGTGATAATAACAAAGCCTGCAAAGCTTTGACCGATATAGTTGAGCGGCTCGAACAGACTGAGGATGGCAGCATAAAGGTCAAAACTTCCGACAATTGTAAAAAGCCATGCAGCCAACAGTAATAACGTAATTGGTACAATCGTATCGAACCAGACAATAATAAAATCTGGCAATGAGCTTGATTCTTTAAAAAAGGACATTTTACTGAATAGATAAAACACAACACCAACAAGCAACCCGACAATAATTGCGACAAACATTCCATTTGCCCCAAATCTTTCAAAAGAAAAGATAATTTGTCCCTCATCATTAAATGTAGGAGAGAGCAAAAATAAAAACATTGCCGCACCCGTTAAACCTGCAACTAATTTCCGATCACTTTTCTTCAATTTTTCCATAATAAAATATGGTGTCAGAAAAGAAATGAATAGACTCATTAAACCGAATGAAAAATCACTGATAGGCTGCAGATTAGGCATATTAGGTATGAAATCATTTAAAATCATAATCAGTGTGATTAATGATCCAACGAGAATCAGCGGTAATACACCCATAATGGATTCTTGTATGGCAGATACCCAGGCATTTCTTGTGATCTTATTCATCTTAGGTGCAAATGACCGGTTCATATACTCAATCAATTTGTTCATGGTAATCCCCCTTATCCAGAATTATTCTAACCCAAGTTCTTTAACGATAATGTCAAGACCCTTATCTCCATTCAATGTTCCATAAGTCATTTGATCAATAACTTGATAAGGAATATTTGTATTTGAAAGCTGATCTGCTATATCGTCCTTTATATAGCTTAAATGTGGTGCAATTAATACCATGTTGATTCGATCCATATAATCAACCAGTTCTGATTCACCTCTTGCTATCACCTCTACCTCTAACCCTTTTTTCTTAGCAGACTTACGAATATTTTGAGCCAGGAAACCACTGGAAGCTCCACCACTGCAAATTAATAAAACTGTTTTTTTCATTTTGTTTTCCCCCTTGTTTTTGATGTACTTATATTATGCCAAGGATAAGGAATACTAACGAATATTCCTTTTGCCTACCGGCTGGCAATAGATTTATTTTCTTATCATGTAACGTCGGATTATAATGAAGTTAATTCTAAAAAGATTGTTTGAACAGAACGAAGGGAGGGGAATTCTAATGAAGGAAAAAAACATTGAAGCACTCATTCATTTATTAGAGGAACACGGCAACTGGATGAAATCAAAACAAATACTAACTTATTTAAATATTTCGCCCCGGACCTTGAGGAACTATATCCAGTATATTAATGAACAGTATAGTCACTTATTTATCATAGAATCTTCAAGTGCAGGTTATCGTCTGAAAAAAATAGAAAATAATGAAACTATACAACCAGAGAATAAACCCTTTGAAAATAGAATGTACTTCATTTTACAAAGACTCGTTTTAGCCAGGAACGGTGTGGATATATTTGATTTAAGTGATGAGTTATTTGTAAGCGTTCCAACCATTGAAAAGGATTTAATAGAATGCCGGAAATTTATTAAAAGCTACGATTTGGCTATTGAAAGAGCAAAAGATTATTTGTTTTTAAGAGGTAAAGAAATAGATAAGCGCAAAATAATGCGTGTGATTTATACTAAAGAATATAATACAACCTTTTACAACATTATTGACTTAGAGAAGTCATTTGGTTATGAGTTGGGTGACTTCAAAAAAAAGCTGCTGCAAATTATTCAAAGTCACGATTATGATATTAATGAATATACCCTTGGCAATATTATCTATCATATTGTTGTTTCCATTGAACGAATGCAGGATAATCAATATGTGCATTATCATGTCTATCCTTTTAAAGAAAAATTCATTTCAATAAAGATTGTTCATGAAATACAACACTTAATTGAATCTTATTTTCAAGTCCAAATGGATGAAAATGAATTATATTATCTGCAGGCACTGATAAGCAGTAAAACAACGAATACTCTTGAAGAGACTGGAAATGATGCTCAATCCCGATATCTGGATTTAGTCAATCGAATTATCCAAAAGGTTAACGAGAGCTATTTAATCAGCTTGGATGATGAAGAGTTCAAAACCAAATTTGCTTTGCATGTTCAAAATATGGTGATTAGAGCTTCGAATAATTTTTCTTTTGAAAATCCGCTTACACAGTCTATTAAAAGCTCTTCACCATTGATTTATGATTTATCTGTCTATATTGCTAATCTTCTCTCTGAAGAATTGAACATTCAATTGCCTGAAGATGAAATAACCTATATTGCTTTGCATGTGGGGAGTTGTTTGGAATTAAAACAAAAAAATGACGAGTCTATAAATGTCATTCTTATTTGTCCTGCCTATAACAATTTACACTTGGTAATAAAAGAGAAGCTGGAGCATTATTTTGCGAATCAACTGGTTATTTCAAAAATAATAACCAGGATTGATAAGGAGATAACTGAGATGCATGGAGATTTAATTATTTCTACTGTAAATCTTCCATTTGACCTTCATATAAAAGAGGTGCTTATTAATACCTTTATGGATGCGGATGATATTTTAAAAATACAAACACAGGTAAACAAGATAAAGCATGATAAAAAACAGCAGCAAATCAAGCGAAACCTTATCTCATTATTTGATAAAAGACTTTTTATCCTGAGTGATAAAGCTTTTAAAGATGAATTTGAAGTCATTCGTTTTATTACGGAAAAAATGGCTTCCTTGCAGCTGGTTGAACGACATTTTGCTCAGGATGTTATAAAAAGAGAAAATCTATCGTCTACCGCTTTTAATAATATTGTTGCCGTCCCCCATTCTATAAATATGGACGCATTGCAAACAGCCATTGCTGTATTGATAACGAAACAGCCTATCTCTTGGGGAGACGCTTCAAATATAAAAATTGTCTCTTTAATTGCTATGAACTATAATGAACGAAACCTTTACCGTGATATTTACGATGAATATATTAAAATTCTGTCTAACCCCGAAAACGTGAACAAATTGGCCAATTCAAGGTCTTATGAAGGTTTTATTGATCAGTTGATCGATTTTATTGACAAGCAGACAGACTAATTAAAAAAATGAAGGAGAACGCTATTTTCTCCGTTCTCCTTCAAAATACATGATATATAATTAACCTTCTAAATTCACAAGCACTCTTCCTAAATGATTGCTTTCAAATACTGCTGGCAATAACTCCGGTAATTCTTCCAGCGCTGCTTCCTTATAAACTAAGTTCTCAAGATTATCTAATTTTAAATCTCCAGCTAAACGCTGCCATATCTGCTCCCGTTCTTCCATCGGGCAATATACGGAATCAATTCCAAGCAGAGAAACTCCGCGTAAAATAAACGGGAAAACAGATGAAGGAAGCTCTACTCCTGCTGCCATTCCACTGACAGCGACACTGCCCCGGTATTTCATTTGTGCTAATAAGGAAGCTAACGGCTCTCCGCCAACCGCATCAATTGCAGCAGCCCATTTTTGTTTGTCGAGCTTTTTCAGCTTTCCGTTATAAACCTCTTTTCTGTCAATAACCTCTGCTGCACCCAACTGCTGCAAATAATCCTTTTCAGAGTCTTTTCCAGTGCTGGCCGCTACGTGATACCCTTTCTTTTTCAAGAGAGAAATAGCAACGCTTCCTACACCGCCTGTAGCTCCAGTGACAAGAACAGTACCATTTTCCGGTTTCAATCCATTCTCCTCTAATCTTTGCACAGATAAAGCAGCTGTAAAACCGGCTGTTCCTAAGATCATGCTTTCTTTTAAGCTTAAGCCTTCCGGGAGAGGTACGATCCATTTAGCCGGAACACGTGCATACTCACTGTAGCCTCCAAAATGGGAAACACCTAATTCATAGCTGGTAACAATAACAGGATCTCCTGCCTTATAGCGGTCATCTTTGGAATCAGCCACTTCTCCTGCCAAATCAATGCCTGGAATAAAAGGATAGTCCTTTACAATATTGCCATTAGGATGAGCAGCAAGCCCATCTTTATAGTTAATTCCGCTATATTTTACTTTGACCAGAACCTCCCCCTCAGGTAAATCGGAAGGTTCGATTTCTTTTACATTCAAATTTAAGTTTTCATTTTCTTTTTCTACAACGAGTGCTTTAAATGTGTTTGTCATGATATAACCTCCATCTAACTATACTATATATTCTAATTGATTATTCCCTGAATTTAGGTGCTTCAACCCTATATTGATTTGCTATTTATATTGGGAAAGCTCTTCCTCTTCACAATAGTGTAAAATAGCTTGGTGAATAAATTCATTCAGTGTTTCGTTTCCGAATTGATTGATATATGCTTTAAAGCTTTTATCTTCCTTATACGTATAAGCAATACATTGAAGGATTTCTGTATCACCTATCATAAACTGTTCGAGATAACTTTTCCATTCAAGAACGATTTGCTGTACTTTTTTAGAAGCAGGTGATTCCTTTGAAAACTTGGCAAATTTTAAGAATACATCCTGCATATTCTGATCAAAAGCTTCAAAAACAGCAGCTCTTTCTTCTTCGGGAATTTGTTTGATATTTTTTTCGTATTCTTGATACTTTGCAGTGTCCCCATACACATATTTTGCTTCTAATTGATACTGCTCTTTTAATGGTAATACATTACCTTTATGAAAAACATCTAAAAAAGAAATATCTTTTCCTGACATAAAATCATTTAAATTGATTAATGTCCGTTCAAGGTTTTGCTTTTTTATTTGCATCGCTTCATAATGCCCGGCTAAAATCTTCCTTTGCTCTTGTTTTGGCAACTGTATAATCACCGCTATTTCTTTCAATGGCAGATCTAATTCCTTTAACAGCAAAATCGTCCGTAATTTTTTTAGATTCTCATGATTATACAGCCGGTAGCCTTTATCTGAATAACTATCCGGATTTAATAAATTGATTTCATCATAATAATGAAGTGTTCTTTTCGTAACACCAGTTATAGTAATCATATCTTTAACGGTATAGTACGGTTTCTTCATCCCAATATTCTTTCACCTCGCTTAATATCTCATCAGCCGGAAGTGTTGTTGCTTCTACAATGGATTTCCCCGTTTTTTGCAGATAATACTTCACTAAATAATATCCGCATACATAGCCCGCGCTGTGCGGTACTCCTACTGTTGGTAAACCTTGTAATTTAGTAATTTCATCCCCGTAAAGATAAGGCATAATTTGCTGTAATCCTGTTATTCCTAAATGTTCTCTTAAAATAGGTTTAATAACATGATTCAGTGTGTTGGCATCTGTTTTACTGACCCATGGCCCAATTAAATCTTCTCCATATAGATAAGTGGCAAAATTTTCTGCTAGCCCTTCACTGACAATTAATTCCCCAAGGTTAATTTTATCATTCCATTTAATAAATTGGTAACGGACATTATGATTACATTCATGTGCTAATGCGGGTTTTAATCGTTTTAATGTGTACTCATTTGGAAGCAAACTAAGAAAAATATAACCAGGAATTCCGCCTTCTCCACTGTATCCTTCACTCAGCCGCAGGATTTCGCTGTCAGGATTCCCTAACAAAACCGTAAATAAATAATTAGACACAGGCAAATTAATACCATGCTTAGTAAATTGGTTTAAGCTATATTCCATTGCCTGCTTTAACTCACCCCATAATTTATCAGAGGAAATCAGTTTAAGCTCTGGTTCTATTTGCGGTGTTATCATCTCTGGTGCCAGGTGGGCCATATTATTTATCGTCATCACATCAAACCCATTTTCCTCCTTCGCCCGGAATGGAATCTGCTGTATTTCCCACTTTTTCATGTAAGGAGCTAGCATCTTTTGACGGTACAATTCTGTTTTTTCTTTTGGCGGGCAAGCGATAATCTCCCTATAAATTTTATCTGATCGTAATATATTGATATTCATTTATCTCACACCTTTTCATATTTTGTTTATAACTTAAAGCATTACGTAACGTGAAGGTCAAGTAAAAATTAAAAAAAGAACCCCAGTGGTATCTGAGATTCTCCTTTATATTCTTCAATGGATAAAGGACCGATAACAGAAGTAAGGTTAGCTATGCCTATAACTTTTTTAGTACCACTGGCAATTATTCCAATCGTACCTCTTATTTTCGTATTACTGCCCCTGATTTCTAATTCTTTTTTGCCTCTTAATATTGCCTTGGCCCAGATTTCTTTAATAATTAGACCTTTGGTGACCACGCTGATTTCATCTAAAAATAAATCTGGCCGGTAAAAGCTGCTCATCTAATGATTCACCTCTTTTTAAATTACCGTAACAACGAATTTAAATAATTCAAATATCTACAATTAAAAATCATTTCACTTGTTCCTCCAGCTTACTTATCCTTTCTTCCAGCTGCTCCGCTCTTTCATCCAGGCGTTTCACATCGATTAGCTGCTGAATTTTCTGCTCCAGCCGGTCTATCTTTCTCTCTAATCTGCTAATGCTGTCTGTATCATTTGGTGATGATTCAAAATAAGCGTTCGGGAAAATAGATGCAAGCTTTTCATTTTCTTCTGTTACTTCAAAATGAATACTGTAATCCTCTCCTGTTACTTCTTTTACAGACTCTGCAATCAATGTACTATATTTTTCCTTC
Source organism: Oceanobacillus sp. FSL W8-0428 (assembly GCF_038004405.1). Taxonomy (NCBI): domain Bacteria; kingdom Bacillati; phylum Bacillota; class Bacilli; order Caryophanales; family Bacillaceae; genus Oceanobacillus; species Oceanobacillus sp. FSL W8-0428. Next base: position 2,884,455 of record NZ_JBBORB010000001.1, on the reverse strand, counting down.
AGCCAATCTATTGTAAATTCACTGGACGAATAGACAGTTAAAGCATCCTCTACAAATTCAGCTGTAGTTTTCTTAAACCATGTGTCAAAACTGGGTTTAGATATTTGGTAGCTTATTTTCTCTAATACTTTTTGCCATATACCCATTGAATTTTCCTCCTGTATGTTTTATTCAAAGTTATCAGCTGGTTTTCATTCACTGCCGCATGCTTATTCTTCATATAAAAACATCAAAATAATTATAATAATACTACATTTGCTTCTTCACCATTCTGTTCATAATAAAATTCCGAAATTTTTTCATCAACAAACACTCTATACATTTCTAGAAAATCATTAGCCAGCGTATAATCTGGCAGTTCATCCTTTTCAATCCAGAATACCTTTCCTTCATCGGAGCTTGTTAACTCTCCGGAAAAGGAAGCTGTTTTATAAAATAAAACAACGTATCTTTCATCTTGATCAGTCTGAAATTGCTTCGTCCCGCACAGGACAGGATTTTTAATATGTAAGCCCGTCTCTTCCTTTACTTCCCGTACAACTGCGTCATGAAAGGATTCTCTTTTTTCAATATGTCCTCCTGGAAAAGTAATACCCGGCCAGTTTGGATTTTGTCTGTCTTGAACTAAAATTTGCCCCTTCTCATTTTCAATCATACACATATTCGTAAAAATTGCTGCCTCAGATCTTCCCATTTGAATCCCCTTCCCTTTTTATCTATCATTTTCATTATTATCTAGTATACCATTGTGCAAAGATCGATAAAGCTATATTATGTTATGATTGAAACAAATCCTGTATCAAAATTATAATAGCATTTACAGAAAGAAGGCATAAAAATGAAGATAGATATTCCTAAAATTTCACCTATATTAACAGAAAAAAGATTTACCGATATTTTTTATGATGAGGATCCCATGCTGGAAATGTGTGAAATTACTGGAGCTGATTTCACCAATGAAGTTGTGGAACGTGTACGGATTTACGATGCAGTCTTAAAAAATTGTCAATTCAATCAGACGGATTTTGGCAATATAGAGCTGACGGATGTCCGTTTCGAAAATTGTGACCTCTCAAATGTAAACCTGACAAAATCCTCTATCCACCGCGTAGAGTTTATTCATTGCAAGCTGGTCGGCTGTGAATTCCCGGAGTCCTCCATCGGCAATGTCAGATTTGACGATTCCACCTTAAATCTGGCCACTTTCGGAAACGCCAAGCTGGAAAAGGTCATATTTAATGAAGCTGTATTAACGAATGTTGACTTTTATAATTGCAAATTCAAAAAAATAGAGTTTAACCGCTGTGATCTAAATGATGCTAACTTTGAAGAGACCTCTCTGAAGGGAATAGATATAAGCTCCTCCAGCTTTGAAGCATTGACTGTTTCCCTGGAAAGTTTAAAAGGCTGCAAGGTGTCTTCCTATCAGGCGATTCAGTTTGCTTCTTTGATTGGATTGATTGTTAAGGAATAAGAAAAGTCTTTCCTGAGAAAATCGGGAAAAGGCTTTTTTTCCCTGTTTTTACTGTGAAAATGATTGCACTGTGATAAAATGGGAAACACATTGTGAAGTTATGAACTTGCATTCGGAATAATAATGCAAACAGAATTATTATTTCCGTACCCAAAGCTACTTCCATCCAGAGGTGAAATCATCATGAAAAAAATGTTAAAATTCTTATTATTTTCTATTGGAGCACTCTTATTTTTAACTTCTTTACCCTTAAGCACAAAAATGATCATGGAGCTTATACATAATCAAAAAATGAATGCAGCGTATGAGATTACAAATGTGAGTACAGGGGGGCCGCCTACTGAATCTACATTTCATTTTAATGATCACATAATAGAAACAGAGGAAACTGTAAAAATAGAGAATAGCCATAGAGACCCTTGGAGCAGAAAAATGAGCATCGCAGATTTATCATTAAAAATCAACGGTGAGGGACTGGATAAATTGAAAGATTATCCTGTCAGAATGGAGGAAGCAGGATTAAACCGGTACTATGGAGAAATTGCCTATTTAACCCTGGAGGATAAAAGTAATGATAAAACGCAATTCATTATACTTTTAAAGAAAACAAAAGAAGTTGAAAAAGAAACGTCAGACGGAGATATAACTGGCAGAGTTCCAGATGAAAAATTAAAATACACCGCGCATATATTAGATGAAAACGGCAATATAAATATGACTTCTTTCAGCTTCACTGATCGGGACGCTTTACAAACAGAGCTGCTTTCTGCCGGCTCTTTGGCTCCTTATCCGATTGGATATTATACCGATGCGCGGGAGAGTATTCCTACAATAATTTTCCCTATCCTATTTCCATTCGTAACATTAGCTGTGGGATTTATATTATTGGTTCTCTTCTTTCTTATTAGACAAGGAGAGAAACTGAATAGGACAGCTTGATTAAAATGTTTATTTACCTTATTTTGTGGTATATTTTTAGTGTAGTAATTTTATCGGAAAAGGGGTTTTAAAATGGTGAAGCACGTAAAATTAGGTAAATCTGATATTTCGGTAAATCCAATCGGTTTAGGCACGAATGCTGTAGGCGGTCATAATCTGTATCCAAATATGCTGGATGAAGAACAAGGAAAAGACGTTGTCCGTACAGCACTGGATAATGGTATTAATATGCTGGATACAGCATTTATTTATGGACCGGAGCGCTCTGAAGAGTTGGTAGGAGAAGTTATGCAAGAATATAAACGTGAAGATATTGTACTGGCAACGAAAGCAGCGCATAAATTTGTCGGTAACGATACAGTAATGGATAACTCACCGGCATTTTTAAAACAAGCCGTTGATGACGCTTTGAAACGTACACGTACAGATTATATTGACTTATTTTATATCCATTTTCCGGATGAGAATACACCAAAAGCAGAAGCAGTCGGCGCTTTAAAAGAATTAAAAGATCAAGGAAAAATTCGCTCTATCGGTGTTTCTAACTTCTCACCCGATCAATTGAAGGAAGCAAATCAAGATGGCTATGTAGATGTGTTTCAAGGAGAATATAATTTATTAAAACGTGATGCTGAGAAAAACTATTTCCCTTATACAGCGGAGAATCAAATTACTTTTATCCCGTACTTCCCGCTGGAGTCAGGATTATTAGCAGGTAAATATGATAAAGATTCTAGTTTCTCAGACTTAAGAGAGAAAAATCCAAATTTCCAGGGACAGCAGTTTTTAGATAACCTTGAAAAAATAGAGCAAATAAGAAAAATTGCTGATAATTATGGTGAGGAGGTCGCTCATATTGTTCTGGCCTGGTATTTCTCTCAACCATCTGTTGATGTAATTATCCCTGGCGCAAAACGTCCGGAACAGGTACGAAGCAACCAAAGAGCAGCTGAAATTTCTTTATCTGAAGATGATATTCAAAAAATCAGCAATATCTTTGCATAATCAATGAAATACAAAATCCGCTTATTGTTTTAATAAAAAAGCAATAAGCGGATTTTTTAGTGATAAAGTGATTATTTTTTGCAAATTACTTATGTTTACAGATGTTTGCTGACAAAACGTTTCATGCGCTTTGTAGCTTCCTGCAGATTATCCATCGAAGTCGCATAGGAACAGCGAATATGCCCTTCTCCTCCTGCGCCAAAAATATCTCCTGGCACGACAGCGACATGCTCTTCATATAATAATTTTTCCGCAAATTCCTCAGATGTTAATCCAGTGGCTTTAATAGAAGGAAAGGCATAAAACGCACCTCCAGGCATATGACATGCTAAGCCCATCTCTGCAAAAGACTCTACAAAAAATCCGCGTCTTTGCTTATAAGACTGCTTCATTCTCTCCACATCGTCCATTCCGCTCTTCAATGCTTCCAGTGCCCCGTACTGTGCCATTGTCGGTGCACACATTAAACTGTACTGATGCAGCTTTAGCATCGCAGCCAATAAATCAGGCGGAGCCATTACAAAACCTAACCGCCATCCCGTCATCGCAAATGCTTTGGAGAATCCTGATATTAATATTGTCCTCTCCTTCATACCTTCAAGTGCTGCAAAACTAACGTGCTGGTTATCATAGCTCAATTCAGCGTAAATCTCATCAGAAAACACGATTAAATCATGCTCTTCAGCCAATGTCGCTATTTCCTGCAAATCCTCTCTCAGCATAACAGCGCCAGTCGGGTTATTCGGAAAACTGATCATTAATGCCTTTGTATTTGCCGTAATCGCAGCCCTAATCTGCTCTGCTGATACCTTAAAGTCATCCTCTATTCTTGTTCCTACAGAGACTGGAACTCCGCCTGCCATTGATACCAGTGGAGAATAGGATACAAATCCAGGCTCTACAATTATGACTTCATCACCCGGGTCTAAAATAGCACGGCAGCCAATATCAATTGCTTCACTTGCTCCAACTGTTACCAGTACTTCTGTTTCTGCGTCATAATCCACATCAAAACGATCATACATATATTTTGTAATTTCCTGTCTCAATTCGAGTACACCGGCATTTGCTGAATAAGCAGTAAATCCTCTTTCCATAGAAGAAATACTGGCCTCACGGATATTCCACGGTGTAATAAAATCCGGCTCCCCGACACCTAAAGAAATAATGTTATCCATGGAGGAAGCCAAATCGAAAAATCTTCGGATACCGGATGGCTGAATATCCTGTACACGTGACGATAAGCGGCTTTTGGTTTTTACATTTAATTGACTCATGGTGTCACCACTATTCTGCGATCTTCTTCGCCCTCTTCAAAAACGATTCCATCATGCTTATATTTTTTCAACTGAAAATGTGTTGTTGTTGAAATCACAGAATCTATCGATGAAAGTTTTTCAGAAACAAAACGGGCAATCTCCTGCATCGTTTTTCCTTCTATTACCACTTGAAGATCATAAGCTCCTGACATTAGATACAAAGCCTGCACCTCAGAAAAACGGTAGATTCGCTCTGCTACCTCATCAAATCCGACCCCGCGTTTTGGTGTTACCTTTACATCAATCATCGCTGTTACCTGCTCAGCCTGCGGTACCTTGCTCCAGTCCACGACAGTCGAATAGTTTAAGATAACTTTCTTTTCTTCCAATTTTTTTAATATCGCTTTAATTTCTTCTTCATTTATACTTGTCATTTTCGCTAATGTATTTAAATCAATTCGTGCATCTTCTTCTATAATTCTCAATATTTCTAATTCTTTATCTGTCATTACCTTTGACTCCTTTACCATTTCTGCCCAGTATCTAATCCCGTATTTGGATTATATCTCATCATAACATATTCGATGCGATAAATTAATTTCTGTCCACAAATATTTTAAATTTTTTGTTTTAAATGTATCAAATATTTCTATTTTTAGAAGATACCATGGAAAATATAATGAAATCTGGAAGGCTATCAAAGTTTATTTTGTAGAAAAATCTTTTTAAAAGATTGTTTTCACACCAAACCCTATCAACAGAATCCCTGTACATTTTTGAAGCATCTTTTGAAATAAAGGCTTCTTGAGCCATCTTTTCATTGCATCCAGAAAATAAACAAGTATGAAAAACCAGCCTGCAGCTATCAGCGTAAGGATAAATCCCAAAATAATAAGCTGCTGATTAATACGCCCGCTTAAATCAATAAATTGCGGCATAAAAGTAACGTATACTAAAACAGTTTTCGGGTTTAAAATATTACTGACTGCCCCCTGCACAAAGGAAGCTTTATTATTTTTATTTGTGCGATTCCCATTTGGTATAGCATCCATAGAAAAAGTATCCTTTGAAAAGAAGGCTCTGATTCCTAAATAAAGCAGGTATGCAGCTCCCATATATTTAATCATATTAAAAAGAATAACAGACTGAGCAATAACAATGGACAAGCCCAATACAGCAATCATCGTCCAGAAAGTCAGACCGGCTGCTATCCCAAGAATTGTGCAATAGCCGGCCCTTGTACCATAACTAAATGTATTTTTCATCACCAATATCGTATCTGTTCCAGGCAGCATGGACATCATCAGTGCCATCAGGATATATGCAGGTAAATTATCTATCATGCTTCCTCCTCTCAGCTACTTTAATAGAATGAGACTGCCTGTTAATTGATTTACCTTTTTCTTTTTCCAACGAGACTCCAGGACAGGAATAACTGCTGTATTAACAATTAATCCTAAAGGCAAATCATCATCAATTAGCCGTACACATTTTATTTTCATAGAGCTTGTTACCCCTCTCCCTTACTTTCAAAAATCTTCATATACTGCTTCGGTGTTAATCCAATCATGCTCTTAAAAAATTTGGTTAAATGGCTCTGATCACTGAATCCTGTTAAAAAAGCTGCTTCAGCCGGTTTTACTCCTTGTTCCAGAAGTTTTTTTGCATGATTCACCCGAATTGTTTCCAAATAGCTGTATGGTGAAATCCCCTTCTGCTTGGTAAAGGACCGGAGCAGATGATACTTACTCCATCCAATCAGATCACTTAACTCTTTCAAGGAAATTTTTTTGGTATAATGCTCCTCCAGGAAGCTGCTGATTGTTTGAACTTTGTGAGAAGATTCCAGGGCTGCTTTCGGGATAGCCAAGTCTGAGTTTATCTCAATAAGCTCCTCCATTAAATAAAGAAACAGTTCTTCTTTTTTGAAAGCTTCCTCTTCCTCCAATATTTTCAGATGAAGGTCTTTTAAAGTAGATGCCACTTCACTCTTATACAAAACATTTTCTTTAAAACGTGGAAGAATCTCCTCACCTTTTATCTCAAACATTGCTTTTTTTATTACATCAGCTTTTACATTAATACAGCGGTAATCCAGTGTTCCACCGTCTACCTGCTCACAGCTGTGCGTATCATAAGGATTGAAAATAAGTACATCGCCGGGGTGAATAACATATTCTTCTCCCTGACAGATCAACTCACGCTCTCCCTCCTCGATAAAACCAAACACATAATAATCATGAAAATGCGCGGGAAACTTTTGCGTAATTCCTTTAAACCGATATGCTTCCAAATCTAAATCAGGGTCTAAATAAATTGTTCGGGTTTCATTTAACATGCTTAAACCTCCCTTCCCATACTTCTTTATCCTGTTCCTAAAATATCAAGTATTATTTATTTTTTCTTGTATAATATTGCTCTTTTCTCAGACAAAGCGAAAGCCGCCGATAAAATATCGGCGGCTTTTTCTTATTTTTTATTTGATTTCATCAATAACATAAAGATAATGATCAGCGTAAAAGCAGTGAAAGCTAAAAACGGAATCGTAATAAAGCCTAACCAATTAATATATTCTGTATTACACGGTACACCGCCCACACATGGTTTTAATGGTGCAAATCCCGGTACTTTTTGTTCAAGATAATGATATAGTGAAATACACCAGCCGATCATTGCAATTGGAAGTACATATTTCTTAATTGTAAATTCCTGTTTAAACGTTGCTACTCCAAGAATGAAAGCCAACGGATACATGGCAATCCGTTGATACCAGCATAATTCACATGGTATAAAACCTTTTATTTCACTAAAATAAAGACTCCCCAAAGTTGCAACCAGAGAAACGACCCAGGCAAAATACATATAAAGCTGTCTCATATCCAGTTTATTCATTTTATTCACCTAACGCTTCATCGATAGCTTGTTTGATAACCTCGTAATCAAATGTATCATCATCGTTTATCATGACATTATTAACCATAATCGTTGGAGTGGATTCGACTTCAAAAGCATTTCTCAGATCATCATCTTTTATAAGCTCATCCATAAATGTGTTATTTTCAACTTCTTCCATTAATGTCTCTGTATCAATTCCTTCTACACCTTCTGCAATTTCCTCTATCTTATCTGTTGTCACCCATACTGCCTGCTGATTTTCTGGTTGATCAGCAAAAAGCGCATGATGGAAGTCCCAATATGATTCAGGATTTTGCTCATAGACTGTTTCTGCGGCTAATGAAGCTAATCGCGATTCTTCTCCATGGAATAAGACGTTGACAAATGCGATGTTAACTTTCCCTTCATCTATATAGTCCTGTTCTAATTGCGGAAAAATACCTTCATCCCATGCTTTACAGCCAGGGCATTTATAATCTCCAAATTCCACGACAGTTACAGGAGCTTCCGGGTCACCATATACAGGTTGTCCTTCTGTTGATGGGGCTTCATCAAACTCCCTTCCAAAGGATTCTGAGTCCCGATTCACCAGCACAACTAGTAAAACAACCAGTGCGACAACAATTAAAGTAATAGCCACAATTATTTTTAATGGCGATTTTTTCATATAAACACCTCTCCTTATCTCTATGTAAAATATAACATAAAAATACATTTTTGCTCAGTTGAAGTTTACGAAAAGTAACTCCATAATAAAAAATCAAATACAGTTCTAATATACATTATTTTTTCATTTAAAACATATATTTGATTGTCGCTTTTATGACAATATCAAAACATATGGGTTTTGTCTATTATATGGTATTTACTAATAAAATACTGATATTAAAAGAATCGCCTATTACTGCTTTCTTTGATAAACAATCACCTTCTTTTCATTTTATCAATCTGAATGCAAGGATATAAATCAAGTAAAGTCAGTTACCTAGTTTTATATAGAAAAATGTGAAGTTGACTACACATTTTTATTTTGATACTATTAAATGAGTAGTTAACTTCACATTTAATGAAGAAATGAGAGATATCATGAATGTTATCAATCGTGTGCAGATATTTAGAAAGAAGAAAAAAATGACGCAGGAAGTATTAGCAAATAAGGTTGGTGTATCCAGAAAAACAATTGTATCCCTGGAAAAGGGAAATTATACACCATCGTTGTTATTGGCATTGCAAATTGCGGAAGTACTGGAAATAGATATTAATGCTATTTTTTATTTAGGGAAGGAGTGACCTTTTGATGAAGAAAATAATATTTGAACAGACTGGAAATATCATTATGATACTGCTTACTACCTTAGGAATGATCCAAACAGTTTTGACCGCTACCGTTACAGAAGAGCCCTTCTCCTTTTCTTTTGAATTCGGTATTTTTTGGTTTCTGCTTATCGGATGGCTTATCATTTTTGGTATTGCCCGATTTTTATATGGGAAGAAAAAGAATAACGAGGGCTATAGTACAAAAAAAGGAGAATTCAGCACACAGGATGAGCGGGAAGAGCTGATTTCGATAAAAGCAAGTCTGTTTACCTTTAAAATGCTGATTCCTTTATGGATTGTTCTCCTGTTTCTATGCTTTGGATTGAGTCTGCTCTTTACCGATATCAAAATTTTTCAAACCACAGTCATCGGCATTTTAGGAGGCAGTCTTATTATAAGCTTTCTTACTTATCTGATTACGTGGATAGCACTTGATTCAAAGGGTTGAGCTTGCCTTCTTATGAAAACGAAAAAGGAGAGAAAACAATGCACAACGATATTTTCCTAAAGTTAGAATTTCCTCCTCTCTATCAGCCGAGCGACAATAATTCTTGGAATGATGAACATATTTCAAAATATATGCTGGATGCACATTTAAATCCTGATTTTGAAGGAGCTAGCCGTAAGTAAGGTTTATTGATAAGTCTGTACGTTGGATGGAGTACATCATCCCTTCTAAAGATTATCCCAGATTGCTGGATATAGGCTGCTTGCCGGGACTATATGGGGAAAGATTATGCAGGGCAGGCTATCAAGTATCCGGTATTGACTTTTCCAGGCGTTCTATTAACTATGCTAGGCAGTCAGTTGATCAGCATGGATTAAATATTTCCTATTTGTATCAAAATTAATTTAGAAATGAATATGAAAAATTCTTTTGATTTTGCTGCATTTATTTATTGTGATTACAGAGCTTTGTCTGCTGGAAACCGGCAGCAAATCTTAAAAAATATTTATCAGGCTCTTGTTATGAGAGGGAAATTATTACTGGATGTTTTTTCTATGAAAAAGTATGAAGCCTTTGAAGAACGTAATACTTGGGACAACTATCCAGGCGGCGGATTTTGGAGCGCAAACGAACATTTAGCTATTGAAAGATTGAAAAAATATCCAGATCATGTCACTTTGGAACAAACACTTGTTATTGAAAAACAAGCTGTCACAAACTATAATATTTGGAACTGTTATTTTACTGTTGAACGTTTGAAAAAAGAAGTTGAAGATGCCGGATTTAAAATGATAGAAGTATTTGGTGACGTTACGGGAGCTTCATATACAGCAGATAGCCCTGCAATTGCAATTCTTTTAGAGAAGTAAGCCTGTTTTTTTCATATACCCGGATTCTCCAAAGAAGAGATCAAAGTACAGGAATAACCAGTGCTTTGATCTCTTTTCCTTTCAAGTATTTAAAATGTTCCGGCTTACATGATATCCATTATTACCACATAAAATTCATAAATAAAATATCCGGAAAAACCAATTAAAACAACGCCTGCAATAATAGAAAACCCCTTAATCATGGCTCGGTTCATTACTTTCCTTGTTGTAGCCACAATTACTAATAATCCGATATCATGAAATAAAATCCCAGTTAAAATACCCGCAGCAATAAGTAAAAAATTGGATGGTTCAGATGGGTTATATGTATTACTTAACACAGCTCCAAAAACGCTCAGCCAAAACATAATATTTCCTGGCGAAATGGCGACAAGAAACCCATTACGATAAGAGGAGCGTATGGATTTATCAGACTTTTCTCCAGCCAGTGTGATATCGTTATCCGCATTTTTTATTGATTCATAGCCAATCAGGAATAAGAATACTGCGCCGATCAGCCACATCGGGATTTGAATAAAAGGCAGCTGTAAAATAGATGCTAACCCCAAATAAAGTGCAGCAATTAAAACAAGGTCAATTGTCATCCCTCCAAGCCCTACAGCCCAGCCATGCATAAAGCCATTTTTCAATCCCTGTTTTGTCATTTCTACTGTAATAGCTCCTACAGGCATTGCAATGGCAAGTCCTGCCATCACATATGTAAAAAATAGCACCATTACTTGTAAGCTCCCTTCAAAAAATAAATATTTTCTGTCATTAAGAGTTCAGAAGGCCTCACTTCAAATTATGCAATAAATGAAAAATGAAATGGAGGAGTTTTTATCTTACTATAAACTGAAAAAAGCGTATACCTATTCAATTAATTTTTCACTGCTTAACACAACTATCCATGGAATCTCTTCCGCTATTTTCGTTTTTTTCGTAAATAACCGGTTTCTTCAATTATCTATCGATACATCGCTCATTTAAATGGATACGCCCCTCTACTGAAGCTCAGGTGATATTGTCAAATAAGCAGTAACGAATAAATTCCACTTTCAGAGTGCAAAATACAGCTGTAAGTAAAAAATATAAGGATGATGATTTAATGAGATACATTTTAGCATTTCTATTTAAATTAGTTATGACGACAGTAATATTAGGTATAACATTAGGTATGATTTTTAATATTTCTTTCAGTAACTTAGTTATTACCAGTTTGATACTAACTGCAGTTGGCTTTGCAGGAGATATGCTGATACTGCCCCGAATAGGGAACGTAGCTGCTGCAGTAGGCGATTTTGCACTTGCTTATATTATTATCTGGGGGATAGGCTCATTTTTATATGATAGCTTGCTTTCTGTTGATGCTGCTGCATTAATTGCCGCCTTCCTGATTACAATAGGCGAACTTTTTTATCATAGATATTTACGTAATTTTGTTTTTGATAATGTAGATAAACCACAAAACCATCTTCATCATGAAAATCTGCAGACAGAAGCTGGAGAAGAATTTCATGATAAAAAAGATAAGAACAAATAAAGAAGGATAGTATTGATTCATTTTTCACTTAAGATTTTTCTGCACATGCATAAAGTGTATAAATTAACTCTCTCTGCAAACCATAAGAAAAATACGATTAAAGGAGTAGTTACCATGAAATTAGCTTCACATGAATTACATGAGTTAAGCGAGCTGATTGCAGGATGCTATAATACAATATCCTGTATGGCCAGCTTTATAAATCAGGCTCAAGATCCTGAACTGAAGGGATTATTACAAAAGCATTTCCCATTACATGTTCAGGATTACAATTTAAAAGTGGAATTTGTTCAAAGTCAAACAACACCTGATATCACAAAATTTCAACCAGCTAAAATAAATCCAGTACTGGAATCTTATACACAAGCGCCGGTTTCTGAATTTCCACCTGCAACACCCCGAACAGAAGTACAGCAGCATACTGACCGTGAAATTGCTACAGCTTATCTAATAAATCAAAAAAGTTCTGCCAAAAACTACGGTAATGCTTCCGTAGAGTGTGCTAACCCTGATTTAAGAACATTTTTGGAAAATGCTTTTTTGAATAGTAATCATCACGCTTATGACATTTGGCAGTATATGACTAAAAAAGGGTATTACCCATTAATGGCTGCACCAGATCAAGCAATACAGACTGTAGCATCTATCTATCAGCCAGTAGAGTAGCCGTCTCAAATTTAAAACTAAGGAAAAGCAGGAGCAGAAAATAAATATTTTCTGCTCCTGCTCAGCTTTAAAAATAAGGAAGGTATTTTCTCGGCATGCTTTTTTCTACGGTTAAAATAATGAAGAAAAAATAAGATATATAGGTTTAGCATAAGCCTCTTTTCCTACCATTTTACCTTCCAAAATTCTGTATTGACTGCATGTTCGTACTCCTTGCTGTTATCACGAAAAGAGACCCTTTCCCTACACTTTTCAATTCTGGATTTTCATTGGAAACCGTATCTATCCTCTTCATATTCGTGTCCGTAACACTATTTTCAAACTATTCCTCTTCCTGGGCACTGACAGATTCTGAATCTGCTGTCGCATCATTTTCAGCTGCTTCCACGTAGCTTCGGATTTGATATCGTTCTGAATCCGATAGATCATCCAATTGTTTATAATTGGTCATAAATGTTAATGCGAGAACAAGCAGTAAAATTGGCGTAACGCCTGATAATACTTTCTTCACTTTACCTTCCTCCTGTTCTTTTAAGATTAATTATTTGTATCGGCTTGCCAAACACCGTTTCTCCGGGAATCTGCAGCACCATATATACTGTTGGACCCCTCGTCGATAACAAGTGATTGTATACCTCCATAAAAGTCAATATCCGTTTGATTGTAGATTTCATATCCACGTGCTCTCAATTCTGATTGAACATCTCTATCCAACTCTGTTTCTGTGAAAATATCATTACCTTCAATATAAAATCTATTATCCTCAACTGCTTCATCAAATGGTTCATTAAACATCAAATATTTAACGAGCACCTGTGTCATTACCATTGGGATTCTTTTCCCACCTGGTGAGCCAATACCGATAGTTTTTTCACCATTCGTCAAAATAGTCGGGCTTGTGAAGCTTCTTGGTGTTTTTCCCGGCTCAATGCTATTCAACGAATCATCATTTGTACTAAAATTCTCCATTTGGTTATTCATAAAAAACCCGCCTACATTATCACCGGAGCCAAAGAAATTTCCTAAGGTATGTGTCGCTGATACCATTGTACCATCTTGATCGATAATGACAAAGTGTGTCGTATTATCGTGATCTTCCTCGTCTGATATCGAATCATTTACTTCATAATCCTCGGATAATTCATCAAGTGAAATGGTATCTGCCATTTGTTGTGTATAATCAGCGGAAGTCAGTTCATCGGTCGGTAATGTATCTGTAAATGACGTATCTCCCACATTCTGGATACGATCATCATAAGATCGTTTGGAAATTTCTCCGATCAGATGAATATAGTCCCTTTGGTTATCCTCAGTCGAAGCAACATTTAATTGTTCAGCCATTTGCAGAGACTGAATTAGTGTAACTCCTGCTAATGGCGGCGGTGCAGAATAAACATCATAGCCGGCAAAGCTGCCGTGAGCCGCCTCAGCTGTTGTTGCCGTATAACCGCTTAAATCCTCTGCTTGCAATGTATTTTCCTTTTCTAATATTTGATCCGCAATAGGCCCATCATAAAAAGCATCTGCTCCGTTTTCCTGGATTAAACGTAATGTTTCTGCTAATTCAGGCTGTACTAATGTATCATTCACTTCCAGTATTTCACCATTCGGGAAAAATTCATCTAATTCTGCGACATCCATCCGGTAAGATCCTTTACCAAGTCGATCTACCAAATGATTATCTACTTCAAATCCTTCCTCTGCGTAATCGATAGCCGGCTGGATCAAGTCTTGCATGTCCATCGAACCAAAATCATTATTAAGCTCTTCCATTCCTCTTACTAAACCGGGAATAGCAAAGGTTTCCGGCCTCGCCCCCGACTCTGGTGCAGTTTCACGGTACTCATAGACAGCCGGTTCATCCGCATCATAGGGATAAATCAACATCTCTCCCCCTCCGCCGATGCCTGAACCATAAGGCTCTACAGTACCAAGTACGTAGGCAACCACTACGGCTGCATCTGCAGCGTTACCGCCTGCCTCCAGCACCTTCATCCCAGCTTCTACTGCCAATGGATGGGAAGCACTGACACCATAGCCTTCCGATGTATTCATCATTTCGGATTGCTCGACACCATAATCGGTATTTGTCACTTCCTCCTCAAACATCCCTTGCTGTGCATAAACAAATACCAGTCCTGCAACGACAACAATCGTTAATATCGTAATAAGCTTTTTATTGCTCACTATCAGAACCCCTTTCCTCTAAAACATCAGAATGATCTACTTCCAAGATCAACTTTCCATCTTCTTTTTTAAAATTCTCTTCCGGCTGGTTTCTCATTAATTGCAAATGAATTTTCATTTGATTGTATTTGTTTTCTGTTACGTAAGGCTGTGCTCCGTTTATACGTAACGGAGTAATTTCAAACCTGCCTGTCCCGTCACTTAACAGATCATATTGGACAATGGCACTATCCTTAGTCCGGGACCATCCCTGGTCAAAAACAAAGTTGCCAAGTCCGTAAAATATAACGCCATCCTTATATTTTTCTACTTCTTGCAGTACATGGGAGTGATGCCCAATAATAGCGTCTGCGCCAACATCAATCATCGCCCTTGCTAGCTCTGTTTGTCTCGGGTGCGGCTGATTGTCATATTCAACACCCCAATGCATATTTACAAAAACAAGATCAGCATTTTGATTCGCTTCCTCAATCATCGGAAAAATATTATCCGGTAACGCACGGGCAACCCCTGGACGATAACCGAGAGCTGAGAAGCCCTCAACAAGAGCATCTGTATATCCAAGTGTTGCAATCGTTAAGCCATTTACTTCCTGATAATCTATGGCAGTTGCTTCTTCCAGGTTCTCTCCTGCACCAACATAGTTTAAACCTATATTATCCAGTGCTGAAATCGTGTCATTCAGTCCCTCTGCCCCATAATCCATCATGTGATTATTAGCTAAATTGAGCATTGTAAAATTCAGCTCTTTTAAAGCATTGGCTGCCTCCTCACCCGTATGTAGATGAATCCGCTTATCTATTTGTTCATAATTATCTTCATCTTGAAGTAAAATTGGATTTTCAAAATTACCTGACACATAGTCGGCGTTGTCAAAGAAAGGTTTTACTTTCTCAAAAGGATATGTTAGTCCATGTTTTTCTGTCACATCTTCTACATGGCGGCCAAACATGATGTCACCAACGAAAGTAGCGGTGAACTCTGAATCACCCTTTTCTTCCACTTCTGCTACATCTGGTGAAAAGAAGATTTGATGTCCGATAATGAAGATAACAATGGCAGCTAAACCGATGGCCACATGTTTACCAGCAGATTTTTTTTGTTGTTTCCCCATTCGCAATATTTTTTCTTGGTATGTTAATTTTTTAGACATATTAACCCTTCCTATATGATGTAATAGACGCTTAAAATAACAAAAGTAAGTGCGCCTAATAGAAGCGAACTTCCGATTGTAATAATGGCCCCTTGCTTTTGGATCGTATTCGCAATCAGGCCGGGCACAATAACCCCAATTCCTCTAAATTCCAATATTTCAAATGGAAGCATTGGATAAGCGTAATCCAGGAGGAGCTTCAACACAATTCCTACCGACAGCATTGCTGCAAATTTTCTTCGTCCGTAAAGCAGCATAATGCGCGACAACCCATATGTAACAATGACATAGGTTAGAAGACTAATCCCAAAAATAACGGCGATAAATATAGGCTGGTCAAAAACCAGTGCTAAATATCCCGGCACAACCAGTCCAGCTGGTACAATGCCTGTTTTCTCTGAAAAAAGTAAGCTTAGAATCACTCCTAGCACGAGTGCAATATATAAATCTGAACCAAACATTCTATGATCCTCCTATTTCTGTGTGTGCTTGCAGTTTTTCAACTAAAGGTTCTGCCGCACCATGAACATTTCCAATCCCATAGATGATATTATTAGATGCTATCTCTATTAATGTTCCATAGATTTCGTCAGTTGACTTTCCCTGAAGATCAATAATTTGATTGACTTTGAGTCTTCCTGACCTCACCGCATTCTTAATTGGTTCTGCCTTTTCCCCAATCAACACGAGCTTATCCATCGGTATATGTGGTAAAACATCATCTGCAAATTGGATAGTCCGATCCACGCGATCTTCCCGGCAGTTCATTACAACAATTGGAGATTTTGCAGAATAGCCTTGAGACACTACATTTTTCCAAATATTGATTGTTGAGGATGGATCGTTAGCCGCAAATCCATTGACAAAATATGCTGATTTGCTTCCCTGCTTCAAATGCTTAATCCGCATTGCACCTGGATCTGGCTGTGCCTTAAGCATTCCTCGAAATGCCGTTTCTTCATCAATATCCAATGCTTCAGCAACTGCTAATGCCAGCGAAGCATTTTCCGGAAAGATCATATAATCAAATTTGCGTAAATATACTTCGGGGATTTTACTATTATCAGCAACAATCACCTTCGTATTTCTTTTTGCTGCTTCTTTTTTAAAATAATCTACATAGGGGCCTTGTGAAATAATTAAATGGCCATTATGCGGAATCGTAGCTGTAAAAGCCTCAGCAACTTCATCCAGTGTAGGTCCCATCACATCCATATGGTCTTCCAGCACATTAACAATCACACCAATGTTCGCCTGAAGCAGTTTTTCTTGAAATACAATTTGATAATCCGGGTTAACTGCCATACACTCGCTGACTAAAGCATCAGCTCCCAGCATTGCCGCTTTCCTTACAACCATTTTCTGTTCACCGATATTCGGTCCCTCGGGACGTCGCTGGATAGGCTCTTCCTCTGATGTATTCCAATAAATCATCCTTGCTGAAGTACCAGTTGTTTTACCGATGGTTTTATAGCCTGCCTCTTTGATAATACCTGTAATTAATCGCGTGACGGTTGATTTCCCGCGGATTCCATTCACGTTGACCCGAATTGGCAGAGCATTCACATGCTTTTTATGGGAATTCCATTCCATAATACCGATAACCAGTGCAATCACGAGCACAATTGGAATTAATAACATAACTATATCCTTCCTTTACCATTCATCAAATCAATAAAAACACAGATTTTTACTCTTAAAATTCATCCGTTGAAGTATTTAGACACATATTGACAATACCTAAGATATTTTAACAAAAAATATATACTTTACTATAAAAATCCCTTTTTTTATTCTATTTGTAATATCTGAGAATAAACTGACTCTCTAATGTAATAATGTTGCAGAATAAATACACTTAGCACGTGCATATTGTTTACACTAAGGAATTCATATGAATTGAATGCTTGCTTGAGGTTTTCATTCTAACTTGAAAAAATATTCAAACAATGGATTTCATTTCATTGAAGCAAATTTGTAAGATTTATTAGCCAATTTATGACTGTTGATTAAGTAACTATGAGCTTTGGTTTTTTCCGAAATCTTTATATTACTTTATTATTGCTTCATTGAATCCAATATGCGCTCATAATACCCTACTTCCCAAAAATACCTATTCCCAAACTTAACTTTTAAATTGAAAAAATTTACTAACCAACAGAACAAATAGCCTGAAACATAAATGCAATGAAAACAAACATAAAAAACAGGAGCAGAAATAAAAATTTCCTGCTCCTGTTTTTTATCTAAGATTCTATTATGCTTCTTTTTTCACAAAATACTCTTCCTGTAAAATCCCCATATGAATAATGTCATGCCACTTACCATCCCGAAATAGCGTCTGTCTGCTTTTCCCTTCCAATTCAAAGCCTATTTTTTTATATAAATGAATCGCCCGCTCATTAAATGAAAATACCCGTAAGGAAACTCTATGCAGGTTCAGTTCATAAAAAGCGTAATCCAGCAGCAGTAACAGCCCTTCCTTTCCATATCCTTTTCCCCAGTATTCTTTCTCACCAATATCAATAATACATTCTGCATTTCGGTTTTTATAATCCATATTAATTAAAGAAACAATACCGATAGATGTTTCACTTTTCTTATCTACCAAAATATACCCTTTTGAAGTATCCGATCCCAAAATAGCATATTCTACAAATTCTTCTGTCGCTTTCTTGGGATAGACATCTAAAGAGGGGCTGGTTGAGTGCATTACCTCTACATCATTTCTCCATTTGTGATAAAGTTCTGTATCGTCTTTTGTTATCTTCCTTAACTTCACTCTTCTAGATTCAAACAACATACAATCACTCCTTATCTGCCGCATGAGGGCAAACAATATTTTCTAAAGAAAAAAGCAGGATGGATAATTGCTCTTTTACTTTCGTTTGCTCATTCCCAAGCTGAAAAGTGTCCAGCATCAGCCCATTTATAAAAGAAATAATATATCTGGCAATCGTATCAGCAGGCTGCTGCAGTTGAAATTCTTTTTTGTACACTCCCCAGTTCAGCACCTCTTCTATCAATCTTGTCATTTCATTATAACGCTGTGAAATATATGGGAAATCTTCTGCATGCTTTACATAATTGGAGGACAAAAAGAATTCTGCTTTAGCCTGAACTAATGACTGATGAGTATTTTCAATAGCCTCCTGCTGCATTTCAAACCATTGCTTCAACTGCGGCCAGAGCAGCTCATCATCCGAGGCTTCAAAAAACTGCATATCGTCATAGTCGTCTTCTTTTAAAACCTCCATAAACAAATGATCAATATTATCAAAATAACTGTACATTGCTCCTCTTGATATGCCTGCTTCGTTCATAATATCCTGCATGGATGTTTGCACATAGCCCTTCCGGATAAACACTGTTTTCGCTGCCTGAATCAACTTCTTCTTTTTTTCTTTTTTATAGGCTTCACTTACCTTTGGCATAGAATCACCTCAATTAAAATAAAAAACTATACATGATTGTCTTTTTTATTATAACGACAACTATGTATAGTTTTCAAGCTTTATTTTTATCTTATTATAATGCAGAAATAGAAATAATTAGATTTAGCATAACTTATTCAGGTATAACTCTCTCTTTGATAGACAACTTCACCACCAACGATGGTCATCTCTACCAGGTCATCTGATAAATGAACAGATGAATCAAGCGGGTTTTGGTTTAATACTGCAAAATCTGCAAATTTACCTTCATTAATGCTGCCTTCATTCTCGTCGGTACCATTTAATTTAGCAGCATCTACAGTCATCTTTCTGTAAGCTTCGATTCTTGTCAGCTTTTGATGCTCACCAAGTATTTCTCCCTGTCTTGTTTTGCGCTCCACGGCAATCCGGATAGAATCTAACGGCGAGATATCTGTAACAGGACAATCGGAATGGATCGTGAATGTCATCTCTGTATCTTCCGCCCATCGGACAGGGTCCAGATTTTGTACTCTTTCCGGTCCTAAAAAGTACTTTTTATGAATATCTCCAAAGTAGTAAATATGATTCGTAAAGAATGATCCGCCAATTTGATGCTTTGTCATTTCTTCAATATCCTCTTTATTTACTGTTTGCAGATGCTCGATTCTGTTCATTATATCAGTCGTTTTTGTCTGGGCTGTTGCTTTATAAGCCTCTATCACTGTCCGTGCAGCCTTGTCCCCATTTGCGTGGGTAATCAATGGATAACCAAGCCGCCGGAAATGATTAAAAAGCTCTTCCATCTCTTCTTTTTCAATTTGTAAATCATCTGATGATCCCCCATCATAGTAATTACCGCGGATAGCTGCTGTATGCAGCTGAATAGAGCCATCACTGAAAAATTTAGCGCCAGCCAAGGTGCTGTACCCGTTACTGAGCGACTCAAATTTCTCCTTCAGCTCATCTGCGTTAAGGTTTTGAAGCTTTGGTTCATGAAGAAGCAGCTGATACGTAATCGCCCACCTTGTCCGAATACTTTGCGGCGTCTCCAAAAATTTCAGCACTGCTTCATAATCATCCATCCCGGAGAAAATACCGAC
Source organism: Oceanobacillus sp. FSL W8-0428 (assembly GCF_038004405.1). NCBI lineage: Bacteria > Bacillati > Bacillota > Bacilli > Caryophanales > Bacillaceae > Oceanobacillus > Oceanobacillus sp. FSL W8-0428. The sequence goes on along the minus strand of NZ_JBBORB010000001.1, from coordinate 2,864,184 downwards.
TCCCATTTCTGTCGTATTGGTTATTCCTCTCGCTTGATAAGCCTTAACTCCTGCTTCGATATCTGCTGCCAGCACATCTGCTTCTGCTTTTGGAAGTACTGCTTTGACTTTATCCAGCGCCGGAAATTCAAACAACACTCCGTTAACCAGACCATTTTCATCACGTTCATATCGTCCGCCCTTAGGATCTGGATCATTTAAACCGACTCCCATTATTTCCAGTGCTTTTGTATTAACTGCACCCATATGTGCTGAACTCTGCTGAATATAGATGGGAATTTCTTTTGAAATTTGGTCTAAGTCAAAACGGTTTGGATGGCGTCCTTCAGCAAGTTCAAACTCATTATAGCCGTACCCCCGCAGCCATCCATCGAAGGTGATATCTTCCTGCTGTTCTTTAAATTTCTCAATAATATCGCTGATACTCTTCACATTTTCAGGAGAGCAGTTCAGCTGCTTGCGAAAACTGCTATACATCACCAAATGGCTGTGCGTATCAATAAAACCGGGTGAAAGCCATTTACCTTTTAAATCCAGCGCACTATTATTTTCTATGGTTTTATTCTGCTCTGTTATCTTTTTTATCCGGCCCTCTGAAAGCTCGACAGTAGCCAGATATACTCTATCCTTCAATAAATCCAGTACATTCGCATTAATTATTTTATTTACAGTCATTTATTCCAGCTCCTTTGCAAGTGTTTTTTCATCTTCAAGCTTATGACGCATTGCCGTCTTCACCACTTCAGATTTATCATGAGATGTGAGTAGACTCGCTACTACCAGCAGGACAAAAGAGAATGTATAGCCTGCAAGTGCCTGATCAAAGGGCATACCCGTATACGGATAAATCAATATAAATATTAATGAACCGATCATGCTGATGAACACGCCTTTTTTGGTCACGCGCTTCCAGAACATAATTGCTAAGAATGGAAAGACAAGAATGACACCATTCACCATTAAGGCCCAACGATATGCATCATTAATATTCGTTATAAACACTGCTGCACCAGTACCTAAAATAGTTACAATCGCCACGGATATACGAGATACAAGCAGCAGCTTCGCGTTCGTAGCTTTTGGATTTATCAGCCTTTGATAGAAATCACGGGTTAAGTTGCTTGCTCCCTGCAAATTAAAAGAAGTCGCACCAGTCATCAATGCCGCAAGCAGTGCAACAAAAATAATTCCGGCTACAGGTGCGGGCAGTAGTTCATTGGTCACATAAGAAAACACCAGATCCTGATCCATATTCAAATCTACAAATTGCCTTGCAGAAACTCCGATTAAAAATGGAAAAAATGAAATTGCAGCAACAATTAAATGGCCAGTAATTCCTGCGGTCAATGCTGTTTTTTCATCCTTGGCTGCAAAAATACGCTGCCATGTCGACTGCCAGACAAGATAGAATGGTCCAACTGATAATGCATACAGTAAAGTGTCCGATAATCCATCAGGACTGATTGGACTCAAGTATTCAAAAGAAGTGTTGCTGAATAAATCTCCTAATCCCCCTACGTGAATAACAATTGTGACAGTAAGCACAATAAGGCCTAAAATAATAATAAGGGCTTGAACTGCATCTGTGATAATAGTGGCAGGCAATCCGCCTGGAATGGAAAACAGAAGAATTAATATCGTACTTACAATTAAACCTGTGTTTAAATCCCAGTTTAGCGTGATATTAAAAACGGTGGACATTCCTACCAGCTGAAGCCCTAGCGTAGGAACAGAATACACAATAGCAGAAGTAATGGATGGAACAATTCCAGTACGTCCGCCAAATCTGGCTGTAAATAAGTCTGCCAGGGTAAACAATTTTTGACGCCTTAGCGGTTTTGCAAAAAGGAAAACCAGCGTTAAGCTGAAAGCATAAGCCACGAGTGCAAATTTAAAATACCCCGAAAAACCGACAGTAAATCCAAGCCCTACCCAACCTATAAATACTGCAGCCCCTGCATTGGTGCTAATGATGGTTCCGGTAATTTTCCAAAATCCAGTGCTCCATGACCCGATCATGTAATCTTCATATGTTTTAATCTTATAGTAGTAATACCATGCAACCGCAATCATAATTCCAAAATATAGCGTGAAATATGTAATATACCAATACATTATTTTCCTCCCCTTTTTTTAAAATAATTTCATTATATACTATCACGTTTCATTTTTAAATTATTATCTATTTTTTCTGAAAATACTAGTCAAATAGAAACCCTTATCAACACTACTCAATATATAATCTAGTAATTTTAATACTCTATTTTACAATTAAAACCATTCCAGTTTTGGAGATAATAATAAATCAGAAAAACATTCTCAAAAAACTTCTTGTATTTTTTATTCAGAGTAATATAATTTATTTCGTATGTAAAAAATAATACAATATCACCCGCTTCTTAAGGAGAGAGAATAAATATGGACAATATTCATTTAAACAAGGTGGATGCAGCTGATTTAGGCGAGGTTACGCTTTTAGTCGGCGATCCGGCAAGAGTAGAATTAATCTCCAGTGATTGGGAGCAGTCTAAATTAATTTCAAAAAACCGTGAATTTATTTTAGTCAGCGGTATTTGGAAAGGAAAAAGAGTTTCCATATGCTCCACAGGTATCGGAGCCGGTTCAACAGAAATTGCGATTATCGAATTAATCCAGAGCGGTGCCAAAAAGTTTGTACGTTTAGGGGGGTGCGGCGTATGGAGTGACATGCTGTCTCCTGGAGATTTACTCCTGAATCATGCAATGGTCAGAGATCCCGGTATGCTCCATCAATATGTCAGTGATGTGTATCCTGCTGCAGCAGATCCAGCTTTATTAGCGACCATTCAATCGCAGGCAGAACGAAATGGACTAAATGTACATACAGGCATTGGAATGACAACCCAAAGTTATTATCTCGGCCAATCGCGTGAACACGGGGTTAAAAATGGCCCGCAGCCTGATCAAAGCTTTATGAATTACTGGAAGGAAAGACATATTCTTAACTGTGAAATGGAATCAGCTGTACTATTCATCTTAGCATCGCTTTACCAAATACCAGCTGCAAACTGTCTTGTTGTTCATGTTAGCCGTATGAACGACCAGTGGGTTCCTGATGAAGATTACAGAGAGCTGCATAAAGAAGCAGCAAAAATCGTTTTAGATGCTTGCATCTGATGAAGCAGACTTTACTAGAAAAGGCGTGATACAACACCATGGGAAATACAATAGAAAGCAGTAAATATAAAAAGAAAATTCTAGCATCATCCATGCTTGGACTAGGTCTGGAAAGTATGGATATCATGTTCCTCTCATTTGTTTTAAGTTCCATCATTGCAGAATTCGGTATTTCTTCGGCAGCCGGCGGATCCATTGTTTCTATTACAAATTTCGGAATGCTGGTTGGAGGTGTCGTATTCGGCGTACTTGCTGATAAATACGGAAGAATCAGGATATTTACTTATACGATTTTTCTTTTCTCTGTAGCTACTGCTTTAATGGCCTTCGCAGATAATATTTATTTTATTTATATTTTAAGATTTTTAGCCGGAGTCGGCGGTGGTGGAGAATTTGGAATAGGTATGGCATTAGTTGCGGAAGTATTTGCAAAACAGAAGCGCGGAAGAATGACTTCATGGGTGACAATCGGTGGACAGCTTGGCGCAATAGCTGCCGCTCTTTTAGCTGCTCTTATTATTCCATTGTTTGGCTGGAGAGCATTATTTATTACAGGTATCGTCCCTGTACTGCTCATCTTTTATGTCAGAAGAAATTTAGGCGAAACCGAAGAATGGAAAAAAGCACAAACAGAAATCAAAAAAGGAAAAAAGAAAGACAGCTCCTTATCCAAGCTGTTCAATACACCTAAACGGGCGTACACTACGGTTGCATTGACTATTATGTCCACTGTCCAGGTAGCCGGATATTTCGGATTAATGAACTGGCTGCCATCTATTTTACAGGAACAGCTGGGATTAAGTGTTTCCGGTTCTTCCCTTTGGATGATAAGCACCATTATCGGAATGTGTCTGGGAATGCTTTTGTTTGGCCAGATATTAGACCGTTTTGGCGCCAAAACATCCTACGGCATTTTTCTTATTGCATCTGCCGCTTCTGTCTTTTTATATGTCTTTGCGCAAAGCGCTGTTACCATATTGATTGGCGGAGTGATTGTCGGCTTTTTCGCAAATGGAATGAATGCAGGTTACGGCGCACTGATCAGCAGCTTCTACCCGACAGAAATCCGAAGCACTGCAAATAATACTATTTTTAATACTGGACGGGCAATTGGCGGTTTATCCCCTATCGCAATTGGATTCTTTTTAGATAATTACAGTATAACAGCAGCAATGGCATTCTTATCTACTTTATATATGATTTCCCTGATAATTATTTTGACGCTTCGAAATAACCCTCTGAAAGGGATGAAGCACAGGGAAAAGAATGCATAGATAAAATTTTAACAAGCAGCAAGATCCTGATTTCATTCCTTCATATTAGGAAATGAAACCAGGATCTTCTTCGTTCTGCTCTTTCCTTCTTCGAAAAATTATCATTTCCCCTATCATTTAATCTCGTTTAAACAGCAGCCAAAGGTAAAAACAGCCTGTAATAGCAAAAGCCAGCCACAAATTTATATAATCACCAAAAAGTAAAACAACTGTACCTGTTCCAACTCCCAGCATAAATACAGTGATTCCAATTAATAGAGTAAAAAAAGTATGTAAGGCTTCTTTATTTTTATGAAATACTGCTAAATAAAGATTATTCATAAGGTTCTTTGTGTTACCAGTCATAATCCCGTTATTTATACTGGTTGATTTGATTTTACGAAATACTGTCAGTTCATATCCTGCCAGTAAGCCTAATAGAAAGCCGATAACAGATGGCCCGATGTTTTGCTGTATGACGGCGAGTATAAACAGGAATACCATCTGAAGAAAAAGATAGATACGATACTTCCTCCAGCCATATGCTTTAAAGCGCTCTATAATTCCTTGAGCTATAAATGCCCCAAGAGCAAAGCCAATAAATGAGGAGATATGGACTAAGGCGTCTGGAAAATTTCCTTCAAACAGCTTGGCAGCCAAAACAACCATATTTCCTGTTTGTGCACTGGCAAACAATCCATCCTGGGTTAGAAATGTATATGCGTCAATAAATCCCATTAGAAAAGTGGAGAAAACAGTTAATATAGTTAAAATTTTATTTTGATTGATTTCATGTTGCACCCTTTATCACCCCTTTCCTAGGTTATGGAATGGATAGAATAATAGCTTTTTATATTCTTTGCAATTCATGAAAAAGCAGAACCTAGCCCCGAATAATTTATACTATATTCTTTTAAATAGGAAATATACTTAGTTTAAGACTTCTTGTTTCAGTTGTCCAACAAAGAAATAAACTGTAGTATAAAGAAAAGGTCTTCAAAGCAAGGAAGTTTATTTATCAATTAAGAAGGCAGCATAATATGGGGAAGGACATAAAATATTCATGGAGAAGCTACTGCTGTTTCATAACGAGTGTATTGCCGGTATTTTTCTCATATCGTACCTGAGTCCGTTGGGTCTTCATTGAGCTCTGAAAATTTACTGTTCATGATTATATGCCCTGGTTGGGATGAATATTATCGCTATTATTTTTCTCTTCATTACCTGGAGAAATAAAGAAGAAAAAAGACAATTGCTGTTCTCTCACTTATTCTGACGATTTTTAATTTGTTTTCTACCGCCGGCTTTATTTGGAGTATTTCATTGTTCACCAATCTGTCCTAAATTAATTTTCTTCAAAAGAAATTGCTTTTCCAAAAAAGATTTTATTCTTCTTTCCTGAAAAAGCAATTATATACTAATGTTCTTTACGGTTCACATATCGTCCATAATCCGGCACAGCAGTCTGATCAAAAGTATCCACTAATTTCGCCAGTCCTGCAGACAGTTCTTCCTCATGCACCGGTTCTCCATGGCCGGTTACTGCAATTGCAGGTTTTAAAGCTTCCAGTGTTTGAACAGATTTCTTTGCTGCTTCCCAATCTGTTGTAAAATATCTTGGTGGTCCATGTACTTCTCTATCCTGTATCATCACTTTATATAAGGAATCCTGTTTTACCGTAACAAATGCATCTCCAGCAATCAGGAAACGATCTGCATCTCTGTATAAGGAAATATGGCCTGGAGAATGGCCTGGTGTATGTATCCATCTCCAATCAGGCATCCCCGGTATACTTCCGTCAGACGGAATCTCCAATATGCTGCTTCCCAAGTTAATTGGATCGTTAGGAAATATGGCAGAAGCCTTTGCAATTAATCCTCCTTCTACGCCTGGGTCAGGTTCTGGATAGCTCTCTTTTCCTGTCAGGAAAGGAAGCTCTAATCTATGAGCATAAACAGGTATCTTCCAATACTTTACTAAATCAACAACTGCTCCCACGTGGTCAAAATGACCATGTGTTAAAATAATTGCTTTTGGAAAATTGCCTTTACCAAAACGCTCCTCAGTTACAGCTATAATTTCATCTGCTGATCCAGGCATTCCAGAATCTACCAATACAAAATCCTGTGTGTCCGGATTTCCTACAAAGCAGATATTAACAATCTGAACCGTGTAACAATATATATTTGGCAATATTTCTAATCCTGCGCCACTATTCACTGAGGTTGCCGGGATATATTTGTAATCATCTCCGTAAGAAATATCTTTGTCCATTTTCTTATCTCCTCCTATATTAGGAAACATTTATTATATAGATACTTTTCCATTCTGTTATAATTTTTATTCTTTAGGATGGAATGCTTCTAAAAATGTCCGGTTAAAAAGAAAGCTGTACGATACTGCAGATTAAAACTTTTTTGAATCCTCACATACTTTTTTCCATTATTTAACTAATAATTAGCTGATTTTGAAAATAGAATTTATAATAAAATATGTTATAGTAAAACAGAGAAAGGGGTTTTATGATGTCTAAAAGATTTCTGATAATTATTGTAACTTTACTGATTGCTATTGCAGCTATTTTATTTGCAGCCCGATCCCAGACCGCCCCCAATACTATTTCATATGCTGACCCTGCAGGCTTATTAATTGCGATAGGAATGGTCGTTGTGCTATTTCTTCCGCCATTACTTTTATCATTCTTTCATAATTCTATTGTTAGAACGATTTCTGCCGTCTACCAGATATTCATTGCGATTGCTTTTATAGGGCTCATCCCAGCAGCCATTTTTGCATCAGCTGGAATCGCTGTTACGATTGCAGCAATTGCGGGAACACTTACAAGTATTGCAAGTATTTTTGTAACTTTATTTGCAGGAAAAAGTAAAAATACATATAGTTTCTAAAAAATGGATTAGATTTTGTCTTATCCATTTTTTTCATAATGAAATGGATACAAAAGATATACGTTCCTTTGTTAAGCACAAGCTGTCATAATATATATAGAACTATTCACAACTTTTTCGTCTCATAAAAAAGGAGGAATCATGATGTGGAATCAAAATATATTAACCGAAAAAATTGGCATTCGCTATCCGATTATCCAGGCAGGTATGGCCGGAGGTATAACAACACCAGAGCTCGTTGCTGCAGTGTCTAATGCGGGCGGACTTGGTACACTTGGCGCAGGCTATTTGAAGCCGGAACAGACACGGGAAAGTATCCAAAAGATAAAACAGCTGACTGATAATCCCTTTGCAGTCAATTTATTTACGCCGGAAACACCAGAAGTAAATGATACTGAAGTAGCGCAGGCTAATGAATGGCTTCTTCCATTTCGCGAAGGATTACAGATCTCTGAAGCTCCCGAAGTAAAAGAAATACAGACTGCTACTTTCGAACAGCAAATCCAAATTATTATTGAAGAGCGGGTCCCTGTATGCAGCTTTACATTCGGGATTCCCTCCAAAGCTGTTCTTCAGCAGCTGAAAGAAAATCATATTATAGTAATGGGAACAGCAACAACTGTTACAGAAGCAAAAGCTAATGAAGAAAGTGGATTAGATATGGTTGTTATGCAGGGAAGCGAAGCTGGCGGACACCGCGGAACATTTTTAAATTCTTTTGAAGATGCAATGATTGGGACAATGGCACTTATTCCGCAAGCCGCAGATCAGGTAAATATTCCACTGATTGCTGCGGGCGGAATCTCCGATGGAAGAGGTGTACTGGCATCCTTCGTCCTTGGAGCTCAAGGAGCTCAAATGGGGACCGCGTTTCTTTCCTGCTTCGAAAGTGGCGCAAATACGCAGCATAAGCAGGCTGTCCTGAACATTGAAGAGGATCAATTGACCATAACCTCGGCCTTTAGCGGTAAGCCTGCACGGGGTATTCGGAATGATTTCATCAAAAAGATGAAAAAACATGAAAAGCATTTACCGCCGTATCCAATTCAAAACACCTTAACCAAGCAGATCCGAAGTGAAGCTGGAAAGCAAAACCGTACGGAATGGATGTCATTGTGGTGCGGTCAAAACCCGCGATCTTGCAAATCACAGTCAGTGGACGAACTAATTACTTCCATTGTTTCACAAATTGAAAATATGCAAAAGTAAAAGAAAAAATGCTTCTTAACGAAAAAAGCAGGATGCCGTTCATTTTTTGAACAGTATCCCGCTTTTTTATTTTATGCCTTTTCTGGTGTGAGATTTTCTTGTTGTAACTCTGTTTTTTCCGCTTGAGTTGTTCTGCCACGTTTAATAAAGAATGCAAGAATCAACCCGATAACGGCGAATACCGTTGAGACCATAAAGGCATCATTGATTCCTGTAACCTGTGCAAGATGCGCAGCATGCACCATGTCTTGCTGATTTGCAGGATCAAAATGATTTTCCGCAATAATACCTTCGATACTATTTTTTGCCTGATTAGTCATTACAGTAACCAGAAATGCAGTACCTATTGCACCCGCAACCGAACGGACAGTGTTCACCATTGCTGTGCCATGCGGATGAAGTCTTTGTGGAAGCTGATTCAATCCGGCTGTCATAATAGGCATCATAATCATAGACATTCCAAACATACGAATTGTATAAATAGAAATGAGGTATGCATAACTTGTTGTGTCTGTCAGCTGCGTAAATAAATAGGTTGTAATAACTGTTATTGTTAACCCTGTAATCGCAAGCGGACGTGCACCAATTCTATCAAATACTCTACCGGTAATCGGCGACATAATCCCCATGACAATCGCTCCCGGCATCAGCATCAGACCTGAATTCATTGGACTGACACCTAACACATTTTGTAAATATAACGGAATTAACAGCATTGGAGCAAACATAGCTACTGTAATTGCGATATTAATTACCGTTGTCAGTGAAAAAATACCATCCTTGAAAACCCGAAAATCAAGCATTGGGACCTCTGCTTTAAGCTCGCGTATTACAAACAGAGTTAAACTTACAAATCCGACTACTAATCCTGTAATTACCGTTGCATCTGTCCATCCATTTGTTCCAGCAGTACTAAATCCATACAAAATGCCGCCAAATCCGAGCGTTGATAGAATAATTGCTATCACATCAATTTTCGGGAAGGTCTGTTTTGTAACGTTTTTCAAGAAAATTGCTCCAAGAATAATCGTTAAAACAGCAATTGGGAAAATAATGTAGAATAATAATCTCCAAGAGTAATGCTCTACGACAAACCCTGATAATGTTGGACCGACAGCAGGTGCGAAGATAATAGCAATACCGATAACTCCCATTGCTCCTCCGCGTTTTTCAACTGGGAATAACGCTAATACAACCGTTGTTAACAACGGCATTATAATTCCCGCTCCAACTGCTTGAATTACCCGTCCAGCCATTAATATAGTAAAATCTGGTGCAATACCACAAATTAATGTACCAGCTGCAAATAGACTTATCGCCGTTAAAAACAGCTGCCTTGTTGAAAATTTCTCCATTAAAAATGCAGTAACCGGGATAAGTACACCATTAACCAGCATAAATCCGGTAGTAATCCATTGTGCTGTACTCTCTACAATATCTAAATCCTCCATTATCGAAGGCAAAGCCACATTCATCAATGTCTGATTCAAGAGCGATACAAATGCTCCCAGAATGATAACAGCCAGAATGGGCCCCTTTTTTATATTATTCATTGTTGATTCAGCCATAATTCCTTTCATCTCCTATTTCTTCTATATACTTATTTCTCTAGTAATTTTATCGTTGATTCTGATTTCAACTTTTATTTAGATTTATGTTAATCACTCAAGAAAAAAAGAATGTTAAAAATCACATTCCAATCTGCCAGTCATACCTATCTAGCTTCTAAGAGCTTTTACGTTGCCTGTAGAGTATTTAAAAATATCTCTACCCGATGGACCAGTGGTTGACACTCCTCTTCCTGAGCTAAAAACAATAGCAAGGATTTAATCAAAAACATTTTCGGTTTCTTCTCATAAATCTCTTTTTGCAATGATTGCATCGCTGAAATATACTCTTCTTTCTCCTCGTCATGCAGTGCTAACTTTTTCACTTTTTTCTCTAGTTCTTCCAAAAGCTGATTTATTTGTTCTTCTGGAGACTTCGAATCCAAATCTGCTTTATAAGCCTCGTACTCTTCCATTTTCCAAGGTGTCAAAACTGGCTCTGCGTCTGATGTATGATGAATCATCGTATCCAATCGTTCTATGACAAAACGGGCTACATCTTCAAAATCAAGCTCCTTATGATCCCGGAAAATCAGTGATATATATTCCTTCAATGTCCCCTGAAGCATTAGCGTAAGATCCCAGATATACGGCTTCACTTTACTTCCATAAGCCTCAATAAAGCAATCCTTATACCAATTCATCATGCTGATTCTGATTCTTTTCATGAGCAAAGAAATTTTCGGATTATCATGAGGCGGTAATGCCGTGAGCAGCATGCTCATATAATCTTTATTTTCACGAATACCGTCAAATTGTACCACAAGCTTTTGAATCAATTTTTCTTTCGGCGGCAGAGTTGAATCCAGACTAATATTTTCAGCCTGCCTCAGCATTTTTCTTTGATTATGGCGGATAACTTGAATCAAGAGCTCTTCCTTAGAATCAAAAAAATTATATAATGTTCCTTTGGAAATTCTGCATTCATTAGCGATTTCCTGAACCGAAGTGGCGGAATACCCTTTTTTAGAAAAAAGGTGAATTGCTGCTTGCATAATTTCTTCTTTTTTATCCATCTTTTGTCCCCTCTTTAAAACCCATCCTCTTCAGGTTCACACTTTCTGATTTTCGAGAAGCAGCTGAATGAGTTTACCAGTAATGCTTTTCCCTTCCATATGACCACTAAGTCAAACGAGAACTATTAAGTCACTGACATATTATAATTGACTACTCGGTTCTTTGTCAACCACTCAGTTCTTTAAATTAATAAATTCTTAATCGTATACACTAAAATAATTATATTAAGGCAGGTAAACATATAATATAAAGGATGGTTTAGTTTCATTACATTTTCACAGAGTACTTGATTAGGTGATGATTTCAATAAAAATGGGAGGAATACCGCTTGCTAGTATTCCTCCCATAAAATGTTAAAATGTCCACAGCTGACTGCTATCACGCAGCAGCTTCATAAAAATCTCCAATGTGTTCGTTTTGAACGGTGATTTCGTAATGATAGAAAACTCTCGTATAAAAGGAAGTCCTTTAATAGGAATAATCTTCAAATCGCCATATTTTACTTCCTTTTGAACAGCCCACTTTGAAAGCAAGGTAATACCTAGCCCAGCCGCAACGGATTCTTTAATAGATTGGGTGCTGCTAAAATGCATCAATCGAAAAGGTGCTATATCAAACTTTTGAAAGAATTTTTCTGTTGCTTCTCTCGTACCTGAACCGCGTTCGCGTACAACCCATGTTTCTTTTACTAAATCACTTAGCTCTATTTCTTCTTTATCCAGCAGCTTGTTTTCGGAAGAAGCAACGATGACCATTTCATCTTCCGCAAATTCCTCAGAAATAATTTCTTTCCTGTTAAAATGTCCTTCTACTATCCCTATATCCAACTGATGCGTGGCAACTAGATCTGCAATTTTAGCTGTATTTCCAATCGTTACAGCTGGTTCAATATTCGGATATCTTCCCAGCATGTCCGCAATTATTCTTGGAAGAACATATTCTCCAAAAGTGTAGCTTGCTCCAATTGTCAGCGGTCCATTAGCTCTGTTCACCAAGTCATCTACTAAGTTTTGCATCGTTGTATATAAGCCTGATATTTCCTTTGCATAATGATAAACAATCTCTCCTGCTTTATTTAAACGGACGTATTTATTACTGCGTTCCAATAAGCGCATACCTACACTATCCTCCAGTGCACGAATATACTGGCTGACTGCCGGCTGAGTCATATAATGCTCCTCTGCAGCTTTAGAAAAACTCTGCTTTTCTGCAACTGAGATAAATATTCGCAAATGATTGTCCATTCGTTCACCTTCTTTTATCTGTTTTTTCTATTATAACAATTTACTTATCTTATTTATTATAATAAATTATTTTTCTTATACATTAATGTTAGCTATGCTATGAAAAGGAGGTGCTTTTATGACTGCACAAGCATCACAACGAAAAAAACGATTCAAATTAAATTCTTCAGGAAAATGGGTTGGCGGCATTGGATTTACTTTTTTTATTGCCATGCTTGGATTCCTGTTAGCAAAAGTTCCCGGCTTTGACCAGGTTGGGCAGCTCGCCTGTGCTATTATCATTGCTGTTATTTACAGACAATTTTTCGGTTACCCGGAAGCATTGCGCTCTGGGATTACTTTTTCTTCAAAAAAACTGCTGCGCTTAGCTATCATTTTGTATGGATTGAAGCTAAATATTAATACCGTATTTCATGATGGGCTGGGACTTCTTGCACGTGATGCTTTTGTTATCCTATTTGCAATAGGCGTGATGATCTGGCTTGGTAAAATATTCAAAGCAGATAAAAATATTACTCTGTTACTTGGAGTTGGTACAGGGGTCTGCGGAGCTGCTGCAATTGCAGCTGTTGCCCCAATTATAAAAACAAAGGATGAAGATACCGCAATCAGTGTCGGGATTATCGCAATGATGGGAACTGTTTTTGCAATCGGGTATTCTTTAATACAGCCATTAGTGCCTTTGACACCATCGGATTACGGAATTTGGTCGGGAATAAGCCTGCATGAGCTTGCCCATGTAGCTATCGCTGCTGAACCTGCCGGAGAAGATGCATTAGCTGTTGCACTGCTCGCAAAATTAGGACGCGTATTTTTACTTGTGCCACTCTGTTTTATTCTAATTTATATTATGAGAAGCAAAAATAAAGGAGATCAGACACAAAGCAGAGTTGATTTTCCATGGTTCCTGATTGGTTTTATTCTGATGAGCCTTATTGGAAGTTATGTGGTTGGAAATATAATTCCTGTCTCCGATAGTGTAATGGAAGGTATTTCTGTCGCAACAACTTGGATACTGACAGCAGCTATGGTCGGATTGGGCTTGAATGTCAGCCTAAAAGACTTGCGGTCTAAGGCTTTGAAACCGCTGCTGGCAATTACTATTACATCTATTCTCCTTTCTGTTGCTGCTTATTTTATTATTTAAATGCTTTATAAAAACGGCTCTATGAAACATTCTTTCTTAATCCATAGATTGTGGTTATCTATGTTATTATAAATGGACAAATCAAAACCATTGGAGGTAATTGACATGTCCACGGAAGTTATACTAATTGCTGTTATTATTTTGGGAGGTATCTACCTGTTATCATTACGAATCAGAAATAAACACGTTGATGGACAGGAAAAAGAGCTGAAAACTCCAGAAGAAATTCTCCCTGAAGTTCAGCAAAGACTTGAATCGGGTGAGGATAAAATTAAATTGATTAAATTTGTACGTGTAGAAACCGGACTTGGGTTAAAGGAAGCGAAGGATCTGGTTGAGGGGAACTTTAAAATGAATACAGCTGATTCGGACACTGAACTTCAGCAAAAAGTAAAAGAAATGCTTCAATCTGGATCCGGGCCAATTAAAGCAACAAAATATGTCCGTGAGCAGACTGGATGGGGATTAAAGGAAGCAAAGGATTTTGTTGATAATGCTAACAGATAGTTAATAATCTGGAAAATAGTAAGCAGGACAGCCTTTTCGAAAAGACTGTCCTGCTTATTTTTATTATCTTAATTCTTTTTTACGAAATTTAGCAAGTACCTCATAAACAATCGGTACAATTACAAGCGTCAATAGTGTAGAGCTTGTTAAACCGCCAATTACCGTAACACCAAGTCCTTTAGAGATCAGACCGCCGCCTTCAGCTCCAATTGCCAGCGGGATAAGTGCCCCGACTGTCGCAAGAGCTGTCATCAGAATTGGACGAAGTCTTGTAGAACCAGCTTCCAGCAGTGCTTCTCTGGTAGAAAGCCCCTCCTTCTCCTGATGAATAACTCGGTCAATTAATACTACGGCATTGGTTACCACAATACCAATCAGCATCAATGCACCAATCATCGCGGAAACACTTAACGGTTCTTTTGCAATCCATAAGGCAACTAAGCTTCCTATTACTGTGAATGGCAGTGAGAACAAAATTGCAAATGGCGCTAATGCACCGCCAAAGGTAACGACAAGTACGAAGTAGACAATTGCAATTGCTGCAAGCATTGCAAGCCCCAGCTGTGTAAAGGAATCATTGATTTCCTGGGTTACTCCGCCAAATTCTACTTTCACACCGCTTGGCAGATTCAATTCACTAATCTGTTCATCTACCTCATTTGATACCGCTCCAGCATCATTTGTCTTTATATCTGCTGTTAGAGATGCATACATTTTTCCGTCTCTTCGGTCAATTGTATCTGGTGATTTTCCATCTTTTACTTCCACCACTTCTCCTACAGTAACCGTAGTTCCTAATGGCGTCTGGATCTCAATATCTGTTAAATCATCTATTGAATTATATTCTTTTTCTTCTGTTTCAACATAGACATTAACATCATCGCCATCATGTTTTACCGTAGTAAGAACTGGCGCTTCTCCCGCATTGCTCAAACTCATACCAATTTGAGCTGCTGTCAGTCCATATTGACTTAATTTTTCCTGATCAGCCACAAGTGTATACTGGTCATATGCTTCTGACATACTGGATTCGGCTTTCTCCAAATCACTGTTGTCTTCCAAAATTGGTAAAACTTGATCCGTAGCGGTTTGGATATCCTCCAAATTATCACCATATACATACAGTTCTAAGCCGCTGCCCATGCTGGCAAAATCCATGCTCTTCCATTCGCCATTTTCCGTATCTTCATTCAGCGCATCAATTACCTTGGCAGGCTCCTCACTGAAATTCTCAAAATCATCATCATACTCGATAAAGAATAGCGCAGAATTGTCTCCGCCCATTCCCATCATACTAGTCATCGGATTACCGCCGCCAAGAGAATACTGATAAGTAGTAACACCCTCACGGTCGCTCAAGAAGCTTTCCGCATTACTTGCAGCTTCTTCTGCTTCTTCTTGTGTTTCTCCTGGTTCAGGGCTATACGTAGCCATAATCATTTTTTGTTCTTCATCCGGCAGGAAGCTTACGCCAATAACCGGAAGCAGGAATAAACTAAGTGCAAGTACGACAACAGCACCACCAAAAGTAACCAGCTTATGGTCCAATACCCAATTTAATATACGCTTATAAAAAAGTGCTAATTTATTCGGCTTCTCAGCATGAACACTTTTTTCTTCAAACGTTTTGCTGTTTAATTTCTTCTTATATAAAGAATGAGCAAGCATTGGAACAACTGTCACTGCTACTAATAAGGAAGCAGCAAGCGCAAAAACAACTGCCAGTGCAAACGGCAGGAACAGTTCTCCAACCTGACCGCTTACCAGACCTAATGGTAAAAATACTGCTATGGTTACAACAGTAGATGAAAAAATTGGAACAAACATCTGTCTGGTTGCTTCACGTATTAAATCTTTTCCATGTAATTTCTCACCCGGCAGAGACATTCTCCGGTATATATTTTCCATAACAACAATGGAATCATCAATTACCCGCCCAATAGCTACCGTTAAGGCACCTAACGTTAAAATGTTCAGAGTAATATCCATTTGCTGTAATAGGAATAAAGCCATCAATAAGGATAACGGAATGGAAATAATAGAAATCAATGTCGTTTTTATACTTCTCAAAAATAGCAGGATAATAACGACTGCAAAAATAATCCCAAATAAAGCCTTATTCAACATTGTGTTGACAGATTCTTCAATAGGTTCTCCCTGGTCAAAGGTCGATGTTACTGTAAGCCCTAAATCATCTTCAAAATTTTCTGCTTCAGCTTTAACACCGTTTACCACATCTACCGTATTCGCATCCGCACTTTTCACAATTTGAATACCAATGGAGTCTTCCCCATTTGTCCGGGAAATGGATTCCGCTTCACCAACAAGTTCAATATCCGCAAGGTCATCAAGCTGTACTGTCGGCATTTCTATCGGAATCTGCTGCTCTGCTTCAGATTGACCAGGCATGTCGCCATCTGCCTCCGCACCTTGAGAAGGGTCCATCATAGCTTGATCCTGTTCACCCTGCTCCGGCATCCCTTCAGGAGGAGCAATGTCCTGCCCGCCGCCTGCTGTATCACCAGATGGTACCGCAGGGATTTCCATCTCTTTCAAATCATCGACCGATGTAATATCTCCATCAATTACCACATTTTTTACTTCTTTATCAAAAGTGGTTAATCCAAGTGGGAAAGTAACATCAGAGCCTTGGATAATTTGTTCAACTGTGTCCTGATCTAATCCGTATTCATTTAATGCATCTTCATCAAAAGTAATATTAACCTGTTTCATCTGCTGCCCGGTAACCTGGACATCTGAAACTCCATCAATACCCTCTAAAGCCGGCACAACGTCCTGCTCCACACTGTTTGTTAATTCTTCTAAGCTGTGCTCATTATCACTAATGCTTAGAGCCATGACCGGCAATGCATTGATACTTAATCTGGAAACTTCTGGATCTTCTGCTCCTTCAGGCAAAGAAAGATCAGACAATGCTTCATTCACTTCATCTATCGCCTTATCCATATCCTTGTCAAAGTCGAATTCTAATTGAACAGAAGACATATTTGCCATAGAAGAGGAAGTAACGTTTTCTATTCCTTCTAAATTCTGTACCCGCTGTTCAATCGGCTCTGTTACTTCATTAACAATCTCATCTGGAGCAGCCCCCGGATAAGTCGTCATAACAGAAACATTCGGAAGTGTAATATCAGGCATTGTTTCTTGTTTCATGTTTAAGCCTGCGTATAAGCCCGTAACAACTACCATAATGGTAAGAATCCATATGGCAAACTTATTATTAAGCGAAAAATTAATAATCTTCTTCAAATAGTACACCTTCTTGTATAGTATGTTTAAAAACTAATTGTCTAAATATATCTTATTGTATCCTGCTCCATCTTTACTGGCATAAACGATTTATAAATGCCATGCAGGATTATGTTCTTTCACTTCTCTTTATTCACTCCCTCTATATAATCCCTTTTTAAGTAAATTTATTTCAAACAGGTATTTATTCAAAGCATCTTCAAATGTGCTCTGTCTGGCAAACTGCTTCATTAAATTTTGAAATGTTACTGCCATCATAATTTCCATCACATGAACAACTTCCTCATCATTAGAAATGTTCAGCTTTTCCTTATCGATACCTGCTATAACCTCTAAAAAAGGTTTGCTGATTCCAGTTTCCCTAAAATCACTAAATATTTTATTTTCCATTTTATAATCCATATTTAAAAATACATTTCTAAAAAAATCACGATTTTTTTGTACCTGGAATTCTTTTAGCATTCTTTGGAAGGTTTCCGTAAATGTTTCAAACAGATCCCCGTTATTTTTCTTCAGAATAGAGATAAACTCCTCACTATTCAACTTCATCTGTTTTTCTAATAAATAATAAAAAGCATCCTCTTTACCATCAAAATACTGATAAAAGCTTCCTCTCGGTATATCTGCATTTTTAATAATATTTGAAACAGATGCTTTATTTAAAGGCTTATTCGAAAATTCCTTTTTAGCAGCAGCAAGTAAGTTATCCTGTTTTTCTTTTGGTAAATTGAAAAATGTTTGTCTAGGCACAATCCCCCTCCTATCTAAATATGACACTTTGTCGCATCTGAACTTGATTAATCTTATATGATAAAGATTTTATTGTCAATTTTAAAAGCGACACATTGTCACTTTTATGTAAAGTTATAATACTGAAAGCATAAATCCAGTCCATTTACAGCGCTGTAAAAATGACAGACTAACAAAATTATTTTGATTTCTGCTCTCTTATCCTATTTATTCGATCAATCATTTTAATTGGCTCATCGGATCTAAAAACAACAGTTTTAACCTGTTTCTTCCTTCCGTAAGTACCTTTCATTAAAACCGGCTCTTTTAAAATAATTTCATATTGCGGGGAATCCATATTTAACAATGAATAATAGGTATCTTTCGGTATCTTATCTTCAATTCCCCCTTGTTTTGCATTTTTTATACTTTCTATATTTCTAATCTCCAACTCAACACTGCTTTGATAGCCAAGACGTATAATTAGACTGTCTTGATTGATAACATGGGGTAAAAATCTTGCAGAGTTATAAAGGCCAACCATATACAATAAAACGTAAATATTTAATACTGTAAAAATCCATGCAGCAATGTTACTCCACCATTGAATAACAAAATGGAACAACACTCCTTCTGAAACAATGATAATTGAAAACACGATTACTATTGTTTTAATCTGCGATGTTTTATGATAGGTAAAAACTTCACTTCTTTTTATATTTATCTTTTTGAACCATACCAATACTGCATAATAAAAAATACTGATTTCCGTAATGACTGCTTCTAAGAAAAATCCCTTTCCTAATTTTGGTTCAAGCAGCTTTCTTGCTGTTTCAAGAAATGTATAACTTCCATTTGAATTAATTTCCTTATAACGAATAATGCCTTTAACTATACTGTGCACAATAAAAATAGCGACACTAATCTGCACAATAGGCAGAAGCCATACTATAATTTCGTTAAAAAAATATTTTTGAGAAGATGGGATAATAAAATAAGAAAGCCCTAAACATAAAATAAATGATAAATATAATAGTATTTTTGGCATGGATCCGGGTAGTATAAAAAAGAAATAAATACTCAATGGGCATAAAATGATTAGAGCTAACGTTAATAATATTACGGTTAAACTATTAATATTACTTAAACGCAAAATGATAAAGCTGCTTATCATTATAGTAGAAAGAATCATAAGTAAAATGGATATTTGCAGGCGATTAACCCTCATATTCATTTTCTCCTTTGCTGCCATGATTTGTTCTATTGTTTTCTTTACTTAATATTCTTGAGGCTTCAGCAGTGTAATCTTGGAACCCTTTTGATATATACGAAAAATGATATAATGAACTTTCTTCTATTTTCAGCTTTTCCAGTTCTTCTTGATACTTTGGTTCCAAAATTTTGTTTAAAATTTTTTCCATTTGTTTCATTAAATTTTGAACTTCTATATTATGTGGGGGAACTCCATTCTCATAAAGGCCTTGTAATTTATTTATAGCGATCAACAGATCATTTTCCGTGTTCATTCTTTCTTCTTTGGTCATATGCTGCATAAATACTTGATCAACAACTGATTTAGAAACTTTGGTAGATAGCCAGTTTTTCTGTCTTTTTTCAAATTGAAGGGAATGAATGATAGCCAGCAGCAGATCACTTTCAATCTTTTTATCTTGAATTAATTGTTCTACTCTCGAAAAAGTATCAATAATATGATCTATTTCGTCTCTTTTCTTCTTAAGTAACTCTTTCTGTTTATATAATGTATCGTGTACACTAGCTGTTGAATTTTTAGAAAGATATTCAATGACCTCTTTTAAAGAATATCCTAAATATTTTAGTGTTAAGATTTTCTGCATTTTAAATATGTCTTCATGACTATAGAGTCGATATCCATTTTCTGTATAGCTGGTTGGAGTGAGCACTCCTTTGCGATCATAATAATGAAGAGTTCGTTCCGTGACACCTGTCAATTCGGCGAATTTTTTTACTGTATACATTTTTTTATTCAAATCTGTTCTCTCCTTCCTTCATTATTACATTCTAAAGTATGACGTTAGGTCATAGTCAATTTTTATATGTAACAATATTTATAATCATTGGTGCAGTATCTTTTTATTTGAATTTATTACATTAAAATAATTGTATAAGAAGAAAAAATTGTTATAAGTTTTTTAAAGTCTACTTTTTAAAAAACTAGCTATTGAGAGAGGTTGTGTAATTATGAATCCAATAAAAAAAGTATACGGATATATAACAAGGGTAAAGAACGATAAAATACAAGTTCTTGTTTTCCAGCATTCTAACCCTGAAGCTGGGATACAAATACCTAAAGGAACTGTGGAGGCAAAAGAGGAGATAGATTATGCCATCATCAGGGAAGTAAAAGAAGAAACAGGATTGCAAAAGTTTAAAGTAGAAGGATTGATTACAGAAGATTTTTGGAAAAATGATGATGGGTCTATTCATCACAGGTTCTTTTATAATATAACTGTACTGGATGCCCCTGATGAATGGGAATATCAGCCAACCGGGGGCGGTGAAGAATCAGGGCTGACCTTCCACTACTTTTGGATTTTTTCTCAAAATGAAACAGAACTTGTCCGTGGGCACGGAGATTACTTAGATTATATTTTTCAATAGGCTTTGCTCAAAAATAAACATGGCTGCAGCTTCTAAGAAGCTGCAGCCATGTTTATAGACTTTCTTTATTTTGCCTATTATTCTTCTTTTCCGCATAATAGGTCCACGTATAATAAACGATCCAAAACAGGACGAGGGATGAAAAGGCATAAGGGAATCCATCATTATTCGGAATAAAGATAATCAGCGAAATGCCAATTAATAACGTCGGCGGCATAAGTATCCAATAACGTTTATTTTTAAAAACTTTCATCATAACCATCCCCTTCTTCAAATAAGCAGAAATCCTGTCAAGATAATGTTATTGTATTTTATCATCAATGTCTATTAGGCCTAATCCCTCTTATACTCTTCTATTGTGTAAAAAGCCGCTCATTCAATACATATGAATGAAGCGGCTTCCTTTTCCTGTAATCCTATTCTTTATCAGCGACCTTCACAAGCTGTTTTCCAATATTCTCACCAGAAAACAATCCTAAGAAAGCATCTGGAATGGCATGAAACCCTTTGTGAATCGTTTCTTCAAATTTCAATTCTCCATTGGAAACTGCTTCTTCCAATGCTTGGTATGCTTCATCATAGTGTTCAGCAAAATCTCCAATCAGTAATCCCTGCATTTTCACACGCGATTTAATAAGAAATTGTTGAACACGCAAACCAATATCTTTCTCTCCCTCTTCTAAGTTGTATGCAGAAATTGCGCCACATACAGGTACACGGGCGAATACATTTAACAAAGGCCAAACAGCATCTGAAATTTCTCCGCCAACATTTTCATAATAGACATCAATTCCATCCGGACATGTTTCTTTCAGCTGCTCGCTGACATTTCCTTTTTTATATTCCACTGCAGCATCGTATCCCAGAGTTTCTGTAATATACTTGGCCTTTTCCTTTGACCCGACAATCCCGACAACTCGTGAACCAACTTTCTTAGCCAATTGCCCTGCTACTTGCCCGACTGCTCCTGCTGCTCCAGAGATAACCACCGTTTCTCCTTTTTTAGGTTCACCAATATGCATCATTCCAAAATATGCAGTCAGTGCAGGCATTCCCAGCACGCTAAGTGCATTGCTTGGGCTTAAATCGTTTGTTCTGACCTTGCGAACCTTATCCGCCTTAACAACGTTGTATTCCTGAAAATCAAGATTTCCTGTCACTAAATCACCTGAAGTAAACTGGTCGCTGTTTGACTTCATTACTTGACTAACATTCCCTCCCACTAAAGGAGCTCCGACCTCAAATGGCGCTGCATATGAAGGTGCATCAGACATTCTTCCCCGCATGTAAGGATCGACGGAAACATATAATGTTTTCAGTAATATTTCCCCTTCTTCAGGTTCATTGACTTCAACCTTTTTAAATTGAAATGTATCCTTATCTGGCAATCCATTCGGCCGCTCTTGTAATATCAATTGTTCTTGTTCCATTTCTATATTCCTCCTTAACCTGCTATCTATTATGCAGTAATCAATATTTGCTATACTTCACTTTTCCTTTCTATTTAAAACTATAAACATGTAAAATTCCCTCTATCTAAAATTTTTTCAGCTCTATCCATGCAAAAATATCGATTATTAGGTACAATGAAAGTTCTAAATCAACAATGATGGAAAAACATTTACAGAAAGAAGGTTATTAGATTGGGAAAACAAAAAGTATCTCCTGTACCTTTTTTTATAGTAGGGATACTATTTTTAATTTTATTTGGAGCTATTTCCTGGGGAGTGTATTTTGACAGCAGTTGGATCAGATCTTTTGATCTGGCATGGATTGACCGGATCCAAGGTTCTATCTCTGAAGGGAAAACATCCTTTATTATAAAAGTAACAGAGCTCGGAAGTATGAAGCTGGTTATTGCTTTTACAATTATTATTGCTATTGTATTATTCTTTAAGCGCAGGTTTGCTGAAGGATTATGGTTTGGGGGAACAATCCTTTTTTGTGCAGCTATCGGAGGAAAAATTCTAAAGAAAATATTTGATCGTGACCGCCCCGCATTTTTACAGCTTATCGAGAAAACCAATGAAAGCTTCCCGAGCGGACATGCCACAGCAACTACTATTTTCTATGGGTTCATTGGATTAGTACTTATACTTACTGCTGTTCAAATTTGGAAAAAAGTAATTGTCGCCTTCATCGCGCTTTTGTGGATTGGCTTTATATTGTATACAAGAATTTATTTAGGAGTTCACTTCCCAACCGATGTACTTGCCGGATTTTTATATGGAACAGCTGTTGTATTCATTTCAATAGGTGTCTATTTACTTGTCCAGCAGCCACTTCGTCATCTGCTTGAAAAACTAAATCTAGTTGATAAAAGTAAGACTTTTGAAAGAGCAGAGAATTACTAGAAGAAGTCAGCGCACAGCGAAATCAGCAGGTTAAAAAGCAAATAATTATAAGAAATACCAACATATAAAGAAAAATCCGAACTTATCTGTATTCTAACAAAAGAATATCAAATGATAGTTCGGATTTTTTACTGGCCGAGATACTCATATCTCAGCCTTTACGAAATTTGCGGCGGAAGAACATGCAGTTCACATCTACATATATAATACGTTGTCTCCCGACTTACGCAAATCAGCTCATCGCAATTTAAAGTATAGCATTGTTTTCGTTAAAACGCCATGCTTCAGTTCTGCTTTGTTACCGGAAAAGCTTCAACCGATTAGATTCTTAATTGTTCCTCTCATGCCACTCTCTAATGTAGTTTAACCTGTCTTTAAATTTTTTCTCATTTCCTTGATTTGTTGGAAAATAATACTGCTGTCCCTCCAAAGAAGGCGGCATTGTTTTCATCGTTGTTAATTTATCCTGTTCATCATGTGAATATTGATAATCTTTTCCATAATCCAGCTCCTTCATTAATTTTGTCGGTGCATTTCTTATTTGCAATGGTACTGGTTCATTAATAGATTCCTTTACATCTTTTTTTGCTTTTTGCCGTGCTTTATATACAGCATTTGATTTTGGAGCAAGAGATAAATAAATGACAGCCTCTGTCAAATGAACATCACATTCCGGCATCCCGATATACCTGCAGGCCTGGAATACATCTGTTGTAATTGTTAAGGCACGTGTATCTGCCAGACCGATATCTTCACTTGCAAAACGGACTAACCTTCTTGCAATATATATCGGATCTTCTCCAGATTCCATCATCCTGGAGAGCCAATAAACAGCCGCATCCACATCACTGTTCCGCATCGATTTATGCAGGGCAGAAATGATGTTATAATGCTCTTCCCCACTTTTATCATACAGGAAGGAAGTTCGGGTAATCAGCTGTTCCAGATTAGACTCATTAATATAGAAACCTTCAGAGCTTGTATCACTATTTAAAACAGCCATTTCCAGCGTATTCAGGGCACTTCTTGCATCCCCGTTGGCAAATTTCGCGATGGCTCCCAGGCTTTGATCTGTTATTTGAATATTCTTATCACCAAACCCGTACGGATGATTTATCGCATTCTTTAGCAGGTTTACAATATCAGATAGTTCCAGCTGGTTTAAAACAAATACCTTGCTTCTCGATAACAATGCGGCATTTACTTCAAAGGATGGGTTCTCTGTTGTTGCTCCAATTAAAATAATGCTGCCATTTTCTACATAAGGGAGAAAGGCATCCTGCTGCGCTTTGTTAAACCGGTGTATTTCATCAATAAAAATAATCGTTTTTTCACCTAAATCAAGCCTTGCTTCAGCTTCCTTCATAATTATTTTAATATCCTTGATACTGCTGTTTACAGCAGACAGGTTAATAAATTTTGATTCTGTCTTATTGGCAATAATTTCAGCCAATGTTGTTTTCCCGACCCCGGGCGGTCCCCAAAAAATAATAGACGTAACCTGATCATTTTCGATAATCTCTCGCAAAACCTTCCCATGGGCTAATAAGTGCTGCTGACCGGAAAATTCATCCAGTGTTTTTGGCCGCACACGGCTGGCAAGTGGAGAATTTCTTTTATTATCCTCTGCAAAAAGTGATTCCTGCTTCATTGGGCTCACCTCTCTTTTGAATGATTTGCATGTTAGGATTTAAATATTTTATTTTGGGTTTAAAACAAGTAGCTGCTTTAGCCTGACTTATTTTCTGAAATCCGCCCAAAAGAACATTTGTTCTATTATAACAAATACTTATTCATTTGCAAAGTTATTTAAATCCAGAAAAGAATTTATAAAAACAAAAAGAACTGGTAATCGCAGCTCTTTCTAATTCTTTCATTTTCTGTTAAGCATTTCAGCCTGATAGTTTTCATCTTTTCCTCGTATCTTCAGGTATATCTTTTTTCATTCCGCGACGTTAAATACTGCAGTAATGCCGCTCTTTTATCTTATCTTCCATCCTTAATAACTTGATAGGCTTATATATTATTAGAAGCTAATTCCCTTTATGTTATAATAAAATAAAACCATTTCCAGGGAGAGTGAAATATGCTGTTTATACAAATCCTTTTAGTTGTTATTATACTTGCCGGAATTGTATATTTAATATTTTTACGCAAAAGAAATAAATTTGATCCATCACAATCACGCAGGGATCCTTTTGAAGTTATTTTAGAAGCTTCGGAAATGCTTGAAAACAAAGAAAATAATGCATCGCCTATAAAATATATGCGAGTAATGAAATATGTAAAACAAGAAACTGGAATGGGCTTCTTCGAATTAAAAAGATATATAGAAAATTCTACATCCCCCTATCAAAAATTAGAAGACCCTGAAGTTGTACAACATTTAGAAGACATGCTCCAAAAACCTGAAAATGAACATAAAGCAGTTAAATATGTACAGGATTATAGTGGATTAAGCTTCGAAAAAGCGAAGAATTACATTGATAAATTCAAAAATACAATGCTTTAAAGTAATTCCCACTTTTTACAGAGTGGTTCAGATCTATTATATTTAATTTTACAAAAACACTTGACCTGAAATCGTTATCAGAAAGTACACTCAATTTAAGAAGCAGTCCGGAGTAAATTTAGCATGGAATCTGAATATTATGATGAGTGTAACTAAAATGGCATGATCATATAATATTCTGGTATTCCAGCTAATCCCGGGCTGTTCTTTTGTTATTATTCTTTTCCCTGCTGCATTGTGATAAGTCTTTACACTGTCGACCTTTCAATCAATTCAGCAGAAACTTCTTTATGGGAAACTTTTTCGGATACGGCCTGCTCAAAGAGAAGCTGGCCGATAGAATATAAGGGTATGTCGACTGTAGTTATACTCATTGCACGTGCTATCGGCTGATCATCAAATCCAATAACTGCTAAGTCTTCTGGTATTTTAAGGTGGTGCTTAGAGCTTGATGTAATTATTCCTGCTGCCACTTGATCACCAGTAGCAAGTATAGCTGTAGGACGCTTTTGGAATGTTCCCATTTCTTTCAAAATACGTTCCCCGTCTTCTATGTTGAGACATTTTTTAAATATATATTTTTCATTATAAGGCAGTCCTTTTAGCTTTAGAAAATCACGATAAGCCTGTTCGCGCTGCCTGCTGTTCGTTCCTTCCAGCCTGTTTATTGAAAACCCAATTTCCCGGTGTCCATGCTCATAAAGGTATTCTAAGGCTTTTATAAAACATGCATAATGATCGATAAATGTATAGCTTAATGATGTTTGTTCTCCATCCTCAAAAAGAACAATATTGCCATATTGCTGATAGCTTTCCACTATATCTAAGGAAATTTTTCTGGAACAAATGATCAGGCTGTCAATTTGCTTTAACTTTAACATCTCCAAAGCTTCTTTTTCCTGATGTTCATGATATCCTGTCTGATAAAGCACCAGTTTATATTGATGAACAGAAGCTGCCTGTGATATCCCTTGAATCAAATTTGAGAAATACGGCTGGTCAAGAAATGGCAAAACAACACCAATTAAGTTTGTTTTTCCTTTCTTCAAGTTAACCGCATTAATATTTGGAATATAGCCAGTTTCTTTAATTGCTTTTTTTACTGCTGCTTCCTTTTCTTCCTTTACATAAGGATGATTATTCAGCACACGTGAAACTGTAGTAACAGATACACCAGCAGCTTTGGCAACATCACGAATGTTTGCCATTTCCTCACCCCCAAAGCTCCATTTCTAGCCTTTTTCATTACTTATATAGTTTGTCTGATATGAATCTCCCGTAATAATTAAACAGTTTAACCTGCCTCCATAAGCACATGCTCCGTCAATGTCAATCTTCTTATTACCAAAAAAAATACTATTATCTTTGTTTCCACGAATAGATTGTGTCGGCGTATGCCCATGAACAACGGTAAAATCATAAGGATGATCAACCCCTAAGAATTCTTGACGAATCCAGATTTTATCATAATCAGGAGTATCTCTCCAATCAGCCAATAGTGGATTAATACCTGCATGGACAAAAAGATGCTTTTCAGTTTCATAATAATATGGCAGGTTGGACAGAAACTCTAAATGTTCACTATCTTTTTCTTTGATCAGCTGCTTTGCAGAATGTAAATGTTCCTCTGCAGCATTATTTGGAAAATAGTCTTCTCCAACATAAGTTTCCAATGTAGTCATTCCGCCGTTAATTAAATAACGCCGCTGTTTGTCTGGATTATTACTAAATATAAACTCTATAAACATTTGATCGTGATTGCCTCTTAAAGCAATAGCCCCTTCGTCTACAAGTTTCATTATGTAAGTAACCGTCTGCTTCGATTCAGGACCTCTGTCAATATAATCTCCAAGCAGAATAAGCTGGTCTTCTTCCGGATTATAATCGTTTAATTGCAACAGCTCTACAAGCTCTTTATAGCAACCATGGATGTCACTGATAGCCAGGATTCTTTTCTTTGAAATGGTAATCACTCCTTTGACTTCAATTATAACATGCTTAAATTATAGTTGTTGATAGCAGATTTTCTATAGAATAATATTTATGACAGGAATTGATGTATGTTACTATTTTGGTATTGAAGAATTATAAAGTGAAGGGTTTCCAGAAAATTTTGCATCATCTACTATTTGAGGAATAAAACCTCAGTCCGCAACACTTCGGGGCTATGATAAAACCTGATTAAATGATTACCTCAAGTACTTTCCAATACGCAAAAATTCGCTTATACTACTTACAAAGGGAGGCGAAAACATGGAAAAAGAACCGATGTTAAAAGAAATACTGCATTCCTTAGAACTTCATTCTCAGCATATAGATAAAAAGTTTGATCAAATGGATTCCAAGATGGATAATATGCGGACAGACTTAGAAACGAAGATGGACAACATGCGGGCAGATTGGGAAGTCAGGATGGACAGAGGCTTTGATCACTTAGGGAAGAAGATAGATGGGGTCCGGACAGATTAAACAGAAACCCAAGATACTACCGATTTTCTATTAAGTAAAACTGCCCAGCACGAGAAAAAACTCCGCCATTACTCAGAACCGCAATAACACTTTCCTTATTATTTAAATCCCAAAATGTTAAAAGCCCCCTCTGTATCACTGTTGTAATAGCGCGGGGGGACTTTAATTTTTTACGATACTAACTCTGATTTGCAATAAATCTGAAATACAGATTATATAACTCTTTATTTTCTATGTTTTAATGACTATGGCCATGATGGTGCTCAGCACCAATCTCATAATCTGCATGACACAGAATAGAATCTTCATGTGGATGTGTATCCGTTTCTACTTGGATGGTTACGTGTCCAATACCTTTATGTCCTAATTCACTCTCAACGGTACGAAGCAATAATTGACTTTCCTCTACCATCATATTCCCATCTACAATGATATGACAGGAAAGCGCATTTTGCCCGCTTGTAATACTCCATACATGTAAATCATGGATACCCTTGATGCCATCTACATTCTCGATAGTCCTCACAATTTCTTTCAGGTCTACATTAAGCGGTGCTCCTTCCATCAAAATATGAACGGAATCTTTTGTGACCCGCCAGCCACTGATTAAAATCAGTACTGCAACCAATACACTCGCTACTATATCTGCCCACGTCCATTGGAAGAAAATCATCAGCAGTGCTGCTGCGATAGCTCCGACAGAGCCAAGCAAATCGCCGAGAACATGCAGGAAAGCTGCACGCATATTTAGATTATCCTTTGTATCTCCACCACGTAACATGGTAAATGCAACAAGAATATTTACTACTAAACCAATTACAGCAATAATTAGCATACCAGAAGAAGCTACTTCAGGCGGATCAAATAATCTCTGGAATGCTTCATAAAAAATAAATAGTGAAACAGCAAGTAATGTGACACCGTTCAAAATAGCTGCCAAAATTTCAAAGCGTTTGTATCCATAAGTTTTAGCATGATTTGCAGCTCTTTCTCCCAATATAAAAGCAATGAGAGCAATCAATAAGGAAATAGAATCGCTCAGCATATGTCCAGCATCTGCCAATAAAGCCAGACTATTTGTAAGAATACCGCCGATTACTTCGATAATCATAAACACTGTAATAATGATAAAACTGATTATGAGTGTTTTTTTATTAGCACCATGTGTATGATCATGACCATGGTGATGTCCCGCTCCCATATGATAACCTCCTTATTTAAAATATGAATTTATAAGTACCTGTTAACTGTGGCTTGCATGATCTATCATTTGTTTTAAAATAAGCATCACATGCTCATCGTCAGGCGAATAATAAAGCGTTGTTCCTTCACGGCGATACTTCACAAGACGTAAATTCTTCAGGAAACGCAATTGATGTGATACCGTTGATTGTCTGATATCTAAAGCCTCTGCGATTGCATTAACGGAGCATTCTTTTTTAAAAAGTAAATGAAGAATGCGGATTCTCGTTGGATCACCCAATGCTTTAAATGTTTGTGATACGATAAATAATGTTTCACTGTCCAGGTCTTCAGAAGAACTGTTTTCCACTTTGTACTCCTCCAATGTTTGATTTACCTCCTTTTATAATTTTGGATAATAATACAATTATTTAACCTGATATTCATTATATGAACATATTATCATATAAGCATATATATTACAATTATAATAATACAACTATTATTTATCCGCCGGGAACATGAAACTCCTCCCTTTAAAAATAATATCTAATAAATCTGGGCAACCTATTGTTATCCAAATCTAGAAAACGGGGGATAACGATGAATAAATTATTTATGATTTTCGTTTTCATTGGCCTGCCACTCTCCATCATCGGTTCTATTTTTCATTGGTCTGCCACTATTATGTTCATCATCTATTGTTTAACTATTATTGCTTTAGCCGGATTTATTGGCAGAGCCACTGAAAGTTTAGCAATTGTTTTGGGCCCAAGAGTCGGCGGCTTATTAAATGCAACTTTTGGAAATGCGGTTGAACTTATTATTTCTATCTTTGCACTCAAGGCTGGACTTATTGGAATCGTGCTGGCTTCGTTAACAGGATCCGTATTAGGCAACTTACTGCTTGTCGGTGGGCTTTCCTTTTTTGTAGGTGGCCTGAAATATAAAAGGCAAACTTTCAGCATTTATGATGCACGTCATAATGCAGGAATGCTAATTTTTGCTGTTATTGTTGCCTTTGTTATCCCTGAAGTGTTTACACATACGATGAATGAACAGGATACAATGATTTTAAGTGTCGGGATCGCCATTATTTTAATCGTATTATATTTGGCAGCATTGTTATTTAAGTTCGTTACTCATCGCGGGGTTTATCAAACAGATCATACACCAGTGGAGCCTGGTCATGAAGAAAAGCCTGAATGGGGAAAGGGAAAAGCAATTTCAATCCTGGCACTTGCAACGGCTGCTGTGGCCTATGTTTCAGAGCATTTAGTCTCGACCTTTGATACTGTTGGGGCTGCCTTCGGATGGTCGGAATTATTTATCGGGATAATTATTGTCGCCATTGTCGGAAATGCAGCAGAGCATGCATCAGCAATCATCATGGCTTATAAAAATAAAATGGATGTTGCTGTTGAGATTGCTGTCGGGTCTACACTGCAGGTAACCATGTTTGTTCTGCCGATTCTAGTGCTGTTATCCCTCTTCTTTTCAACATCCATGCCGCTTGTCTTCACATGGCCGGAGCTGATTAGTATGGTGACAGCTGTGTTATTAATGATAACCATATCGAATGATGGGGATTCCAATTGGTTTGAAGGACTCGCTTTACTAGCTGCATATGTGATTATGGGAATTGGATTTTACTTTATTTAAATATAGAAGATACATTTTATATAGATAGCGTTTTTCTAGCGATTGCCTTTTATAAATTTAAAAGGCAATCGCTTTTTTATGCAATGGATTTTCTGTCATATTTCCGTTTATAAGAGAAATTCCTTTTGTATATAATCTGCCTTTACATTAATTAATTCTTTGCTTTCAATTTATAATCAATTCACTTTATAAACTCTTTAGAATTGTTATTTACAATCAAATTATTCACTACAAAACATTATCATTTTATGTCAGAAAGGAAGATGAAATAATGAATTTTAAACCGGCCAACAATCGGATAATACTTTTGGACATTGTCCGGGGTTTGGCTATTCTCGGTATTCTTTTAGTTAATATGCTTTTTTTCACTACCTCTTTGCAGGCTATTCAATTCCAATTGGAATTATGGCCGGGCTGGTGGGATCAAGCCATACAATCCTTCCTTGATTTCTTTGTCTCCGGCAAATTTATTGCTATTTTTTCTTTTTTGTTTGGATACAGTATGATTTTAATGAAGGATAGTGCCTTAAAAAGAAAGCGCCATTTTGTGCCTATCTACACCCGCCGCCTGCTTGCATTACTTTTGTTCGGGTTGATACATGGATGGTTTATCTGGTATGGAGATATTCTCTTTCATTATGCCTTACTTGGTTTTCTCTTATTACTCTTCCACAAACGGGCAGCAAAAACACTGCTGGTCTGGGCATGTCTTCTGCTTCTTTTTATTCCTGGACTATTGCTGTTCAGCGGTCCAGATGGAAGCTATGAGCCTAACCCCGAATGGATGGAGCAGGTTCATCAATGGATTACTGCTGATGAAGCGGTATATAGCAGTGGTACATGGGCAGAAATTCAAGAGCTCCGGATAAGAGATTGGAATTCCTCCGTAATGAATCAAATTATCTTTTATCCGCAAATTCTTGGATTGTTTCTGCTTGGTGCTTATTTTGCAAAGAAAAAATGGTTTTCAAATATACCCGCTAATTACTCTCAGCTATTGCAGATTTGTCTGTGGACAGGGGGAATCGGCTTTTTATTACAGCTTATCCCCGTAATTTTAAAACTGACTATGGACCCGCTGACAATGTGGATGAATCAATTTGAAGTTCTTCAGCATCTGTTGGGCGGTCCGCTGATTGCTGTCTTCTATATCACATTGATTGCTTTATTAATCCAAAAAGGCACATGGAAACGCTTGTTAAGCCCATTATCCAGTGTCGGTCGTATGGCGTTTACTAATTATATTATGCAATCCGTTATCTGCACCTTGATTTTTTACAGCTATGGACTTGGCCTATTTGGTAAGATAGGGCCTGCAGCAGGTTCATTGCTTGCTGTCCTGATCTTTATCATGCAGGTTATATGGAGCAAGCACTGGCTTCGTTATTTCCGGATGGGACCATTAGAATGGATTTGGAGAGGAATTACCTATTTGTCCTTACCGCCTTTGAAAGCGAAGAAATCTGTCAAAGATTAATTAATCAATCCTATTGGCTGATGACAGATTGATAGCAGTATGAGGCTTTCTACTTCTCAAGAAAATTACCACCAGTATACTTTTTAAATACTGGTGGTAATTTTCTTATATATTAGTTTCAACTCTAAAACAGACTGCATTCTTTAATGATTGAAAATAAATATCATAGTGATAATCTGAACGAAAAGTCATATTGTAAATGGTGGAATGTAACGTCCATCGATGTCTGTAAACCCATACTCCTTCGCTAAATCTCCAGCCCTGAACACTTGCCCGTTTTTCTCCATCACATTTGGATCACCTGCAAGCGCAGCTATCCCCCGGCCGACATAATATGGTGTTTCTGTTTGCTTTAAATCTTCTGCTTCCTGCCAGCTCTTTTCATTTGCACCATGGAATTCCAATACAAGCTCTGTCCGCATAAACCCTGGAGAAACAGCAAGAACAGCAATGTTATCCTGTTTTAATTCTATCGATAGTCCGTAAGCCATTCGTACCAATGCATTCTTTGCTAAATCATAATAAAACTGCCCTGTGTACATACTCCGATCCCAAAACGTTGTATGAATAATAAGTGCTTGTTTATTTTCACGAAGTAATGGAACTGCAAAATAATTTGTTGCCAGTTGAGCACGCACACCAGCAGTAAACATCGTATCCCAATTTTTCAATGACAGCTCCCAAAAAGGTTTTCCATCTACACCAAGGTCATGTGCACCCCACACATTATTAACCAATATATCCAGCCTTCCCTGCTCTTCTCTAATTTGAGATATAACTGCTTCAGTTTCTGCGTCATTGGTATGGTCGCACTGTACTGCAATTGCATCTCCGCCGGAGGCTTCTATTTCTGATACAGTATCATCAATAGTCCCTGGCCAATTATTCGTAGATGCCCCCCGGATACTCCGACCTGTGACATATACTGTTGCACCAGCTTTCCCCAGCTCTACAGCAATACCGCGGCCGGCCCCTCTGCTTCCTCCTGTAACAAGTGCTACTTTTCCATCCAGTATCTTCATTAACTTCAATCCTTTCTTCATCAGATATTTTCATTATAAGGATGTATTCTTGACATCTATTGTCATATTTTATTTAATAAATATAATTCATTGGAAAAAGGTGATTTTAATGAGAGGTGACCGCTTGATATCAATTCTTTTAATGCTGCAGACTCAAGGGCGAATAACTGCTAAAGAGCTGGCTGAAAAGCTGGAGGTCTCCGAACGGACAATTTATCGAGATATGGAGGTTCTAAGCGGATCTGGTATTCCTGTTTTTGCCGATCGTGGAAAAAATGGCGGCTGGTCTTTAATGGATGGATATCAGACAGATTTAACCGGTTTAAAAGAATCAGAAATACGTGCTTTATTTGCTCCTGTATCTCCACAATTATTGGATGATTTGGGGTTAACCCGCACCTCTGAAGACGCCCGAAATAAGATTATTGCCTCCCTTCCTGCAGCTTACCGTAAAAATGCAAAGGATATATGGAGCCGCATCCATATTGACACCAGCTCATGGCGGGGAACAAAAGAAAAAATATCCTCTTTTGAAGTGTTGAAAAATGCGATATGGGAGAATGTTACATTGGAGATTATTTATCAGCGTGCAGATGGACAGACAAATCGCTATATCGTCCAACCGCTTGGATTAGTTGCTAAAGGGAGCATCTGGTATTTTATTGCCGCCAAAGAAAATGGAGATATCCGGAATTACCGTGCTTCGCGAATTCAGTCTGCTGTGCCCGGGGTGAATACGTTTGAAAGACCGGATGACTTCGATATTGCAGCATATTGGAAATCCTCAAAACAAGCTTTTATCAAAGCGTTACCAACTTATGAAGTGCGGGTTAAGGTTTCTGAGGAAGTTCTGTCAAGACTCTCCTTTTCAAATCATTTTGTACGGATAATTGAAGCAGAATCTAGCGATAAAGAAGGTTGGAAATCTGTCAAATTAGCTTTTGATACGAAGGACGAGGCAAAGAGATATATTCTCGGATTCGCAGACCAAATATCCATTATCGAGCCGGAGGAACTGCATTTCGAAATTCTTAAATTAGCCGAAGCAGCTGTTGCTCATTATAAAGTATAGTATAAGATTGCTTATTCCTAAAAATTTTACAGAATACGTTATTCGGATAGAAGCAACACGATTTATTTAACAGAAAATAAATCGTGTTGCTTCTATCCATCAATATTTATATTTAAGAAAACAGCTTTAAACCAACTGCAGCACCTAATACCATTGTGATAAACATAATTCTTTTCCAATCTTTTACCTCATTATAAAAAACCATTCCAGCTATTGCACCGCCAGAAGCACCGATACCGGTCCAAACAGCATAAGCAGTTCCCATAGGCAGGGTTTCCATGGCATAGGCCAGAAAAAAGAAGCTCGCTCCAAAACCCAAAACCAGCAAAGACAATGCCTGCCAGCTGCGATCTTTGTGTAATTTATTGATCATGGTAACACCAAATACTTCAAACAAGCCTGCTACAACTAATGAAGTCCAAGCCATCACGATTCAGCTCCTTCTTTAATATTATCTTTTGTTACTAATTTCAAACCAATAACACCCGTCAATAAAATAGCAATTAAAAGGATTTTTACCATTTGAAACGGCTCACCAAAGAAGACAATATCTGCGAAAGTTGTTCCTGTAGTCCCCAGACCCACAAAAACGGCATAAACAGTTCCAACAGGAAGCTTTTTCCCAGCCATAATCATCAAATAGAAACTGATAATGATTGCGATCACAGTTCCCGTCCAAGTCCAAAAATCATAAGCATGTTTTAAGCCAATTACCCAAAACACCTCAATCACTGCAGCAATAATTACTTTTAACCAATTCATATTCATTCCATCCGCACCTCCAATTTAATTTCAAGAAAAACAAAAAAGAGACAAAAAAACCGGGAGATAACTGTTAAACAGTTTCTCCCGGGCTTTTGTCCCTCCGTGGCACAGCTAAGCTGTGAGTTTCCTCTCGGACCAGACCAACTGATTGTTGCGGAACCCTAGAAAACATTCAACTTATTTACTTAGATAATATTATACATATATTTTGGATGTAGTCAAACAGTAATCTGCCTTAAATTGGCATGCTTTACTATTCTTCATCACCAATAACAGCTTCCTTTTTCAGCGATAAATCTTTAAACCGCATTTGTTTTATACATCAAATACAAGAAATATGGAGCACCGATAATTGCTACAACAATCCCTGCCGGAATCGTACCAATCGGCAAAACCGTCTGGCCAACGGTATCAGCAACCACCAATAGAAATGCACCCGTCAATAATGCAATCGGCAGGAACAGCTGATGTCTTGGTCCGACAAAAGACTTCGCAATGTGTGGTCCCATTAAACCAATAAAACCGATAGAGCCAACCACTGCAACAGCAACAGATGATAAAATAACTGAGGCAATAAGCAAAATAAGCCTTTCTTTATCCAGGTTCACTCCTAAACTCTTTGCTGTTTGATCATTCGTATTGATAATATTTAGGCTGTTTGACTTAAAGAATAGAAATGGAATAATGATTAATATCCATGGTAAAAATGCAAGAACAAAGGGCCATTCATCTCCCCAGATATTCCCTGCCATCCAGGCAGCAATAAATTCAGCCTGATCTTCATTAAATTTCCTCATCATTGTTATAGAGCCCCCAGATAGCGCTGCAGATAGTCCGACACCTATCAAAACCATATTGACAGGACTGATTCCTTTGCCTTTATTATAACTGAACAAAAAAATGAGCAATGCAGTCAAAATCCCTCCTGCTGCGCTTATCAGTGGCAGAACATAAATAAAGGTATTGGGGTTTACTTGTCCAATAACAATAAAAACAGCAATAGCAAAACCTCCACCTGCATTTATGCCAAGAATCCCGGATTCTGCCAATGGATTTTTAGTGATACTCTGGATAATGGCACCACTCATGCTTAGGGCCATTCCGGCTAGCAATGTAATCAGCATTCTCGACATTCTGAATTCCATTAAAATTAAGTTATCCTTGAATTCTCCTTGCCCAATCAATGTTTTCAAATAAGCGGATAAATCCATTTTATATTCACCGGAGGTAATGCTCCAAGTGACTGCCAAAAAAAGCAGTACTGTTAAAACGAGGCATACTATTATCTGCTTTCTTTTCAGCTTGGAATCGATCATATCGTACGTCCCCCTTTTTTAATCAAATATAAAAAATAAGGGACACCTATAAAGGAAATAATTGCACTGACAGGAGCTTCTCCCATTAATCTGGCAACAGTATCTGCACCAACGACCAGACAACCTCCTAAAACAGCAGTTAATGGGATAACTTTTTTATAATCTGTACCAACTAAAAACCTGGAAATATGCGGAACCATTAAGCCAACAAATGCAATTTGCCCGACTATTGCTACAGAAATTCCGGCAAGAAGCATACTCAAAAGCATTGTTCCTGCCCGTATGAGCTTCACATTCTGTCCCAGCCCTTTTGCAATTGATTCACCTAAATTCAGGATAGACAATTGTCCGCTTATAAGAATAAAGATAACCACGATAATAGCAACAACAGGGATACCAGTATATAACTGCTGCCAGGTAGTTCCAGAAACACCTCCAGAACTCCAGAATATTAGAGTTTGATTTAATCTAAAATATAATGCAATAGCCTGGCTTGCCGCACTAAGCAGAGCGCTGACTGCAGCCCCTGCCAAAATAAGGCGGACAGGATTAAATCCGTCTTTTCTGGAACTCCCGATCATCAGCACCATAGTTCCGCCAAGCATTGCACCAATAAATCCAGTTAAAATTAAAAGTGGGAACGTTATAACAGGTGAAACTGCGTAAGTCAATGCCAGCATCAAAGCAGCTCCCGAATTCAAACCAATTAAACTGGGATCAGCAAGACTGTTTCTCGTGACACTCTGAATTCCTGCTCCTGAAACTGCAAGAGCAACACCAACTAATAAAGCTCCGATATCTCTGGGAATACGGACATCTATAATAATATTATGATTCACGTCCTCTGGATCATAGTTAAAAATGGCATTTAGAATTGTTGAGGTATCTATATCAGCATTGCCATACACAATCGATATCCAAAACGTTATAACGAGAATGATACAAGCAATGGTAAAAATAATACTAAAATGAAAAGGGATTTTGTTCTTCAATTCCATAACTATTAACTCATTTCTTCACTTAATTTCAACTTTTGAATACTTCCTGTTAACTAATTGGTAATTTGCTATCATTGGTTTGCCAGTCAGCTTATCCTGCATCAGTTCAGCATCAATCTGGAAAACTTCAGCAAGCAGCTGGCTTGATAAAACCTCTGGTATATTACCTTGTGTTATCACTTCTCCATCCTTCATGGTAATCATGTAATCTGAAAAACGAATAGCCTGATTAATATCATGAAGTACCATTACGATTGTTGTTTGCTGTTTTTGATTCAGCTCTTTTATCAATTCCAGGATTTCAAGCTGATGTGCTATATCAAGGAAAGTGGTTGGTTCATCCAGAAAAATAATATCTGTTTTTTGAGCGAGGGCCATAGCAATCCATACTCTTTGCTTCTGGCCGCCGCTCAGATCATTGATTATTCTATGCTTAAACTCGGTTATGCCTGTAACTTGCAAAGCCCAATCAATTACCTCTACATCTTCTGGAACTAAACGCCCGAACCCTTTTTGATAGGGGTATCTTCCATAAGACACTAGTTCCCCGACGGTTAAACCATCAGCCACCTCTGGAGATTGAGGTAAAATAGCAATTTTTTTGGCAATCTCCTTAGAAGCCGATTTATTGATATCTGTTCCATCTAAAGCGGTTTTTCCTTTTTTTATTGGAAGAAGTCTGCATAATGCTTTCAATAAAGTGGATTTTCCACAGCCATTAGGACCAATAATTGAGGTTATTTTTTTATTGGGAATCTCAATATCCAAATCCTCAATAATAACCTTATTTCCGTAGGCGATGGTTAAATTTCTTCCAGTAAGACGATTCATAGAGCTCCCTCTTTTTTATTAAATTAATCTATCATTTTATTTCATTGCATCCAGCTGCTCTTTAATGATGTCTCTCTGCGCTTCTAATGAAATAGGATCATTATATCTCGTCACAGCTAAATCTAATTCAATCACTCTGTTTTCCTGGACAGCTTCTGCATTTTTCCAAACTGCTGATTCCGCTATAGGAGCTTCCTCACCTTCTGTAGCTAACACTATAAAATCACCGGCGTACTCTGGAAGCTCTTCCGTAGACAGCTCCACATTAAATTGATCTTTTGTGACTTCTGCCAGCGCTTCCGGCTGTACAAACCCGTAGCCATCGTATAATATTTCTCCACCGCGGCCATAATCTGTATTAAATGAAACCAGCCCTTTTGGTGTTGATTGGAAAATCGAAAGTGTACTGTCTCCTATTAAGTCTTTATATTCTTCTGTATCCTGAGCCATCTGTTCCTCCCATTCATCCAGCCAGGCCTGTGCCTGATCTTCTTCTCCTACAAGTTCTCCCAATAATTTTGTATTATCTTTATACGTGCTAATCATCGAGTCAAACGTTATAGTAGGAGCAATTTGCTGCAGTTTATTTAAATTGGGATCCGTCGCTGTCGCAACAATTAAATCAGGCTCTAAATTAATAATACTCTCTACGTCCTCTGGATCTATGCGTTCAATCCCTTCTGTTGCCTCATTCAGAACCTCATCCTGGTCGACATAAAAGCTTACTCCAACCGGCTCATGTCCAAACTTAAGTAATGCACGTATGTATGTCGGGTGAAGTACAACGATTCGTTCAGGATCAGCAGGTACTTCCACTTCATCTCCGCTGTCAGTTGTAAATGTTTTGGTTTCAGCCTCACTTGATTCATTACTTTCTTCATCATTTGCCTCAGCATTATTATCTTCCTGGCTATTATCATTACAGGCTGCTAAAAATATAAGAAATATTGCACTGATTAAAAAGAACAAGCTTTTTTTCATGGTGTTTCTCTCCTCTTTTTTGTGTAAGTTTTTATCCGTACAAATATACTTTATTTTTTTCATCTAAAATATCATTATGGGAGGAAACAATAGCAGTTTTATGTGCATCTGGTTCCATATACAGCTTGGCGCTGTTTACTGCATTTGCTGCATCCTGATAAGCACCGGCAATCAATTTCAACTTCCCTTCATAGGAGACGCAGTCACCTGCTCCATAAATTCCTGGAAGATTGGTATTTCCATTAGCATCACTTTTCACCTGGAAATAGTCTCCCAACTCTAACCCGGTCTTATTTTGCTCATTATTAAAAAGATAATTGTCCTTGTTGTATCCATGATTCACGAGCAGCGCATCTACCGGCATCGTATATCTTTCATTTGTTTTGTTGTTATACAGGACAACCTCTGAAACTTCGTCTTCGCCTGCAAGCTCATGTATTTCTGTATTAAACACGATATTCACTCCGTTATTTATGAGCTTCGTTTTAGTTGATTCCAGCCCTTTTAAATCATCTCCCCGGTATATTAATGTAATCTCTTTAGCTATTGGCGATAAATCATTGCCCCAGTCAATCGAGGATGGACCGCCGCCTGATATAAGCAAAGATTTTCCACGGAATTCATTCACATCGAGAACCTTATAATAAAGATTCTTACTTTCAAATTCATTTGCCCTTGGTACTTCCAATTTTAACGGACTAATAACACCGCCCATTCCAGTAGCAATAACAATTGTTTTAGAATAATGTCTCTCTTCTGCACTGGTTGTCAGCATAAAGATACCGTCTTCATTTTTCTCTATATCCGTTACAATCTGTCCCAATACAACAGCTGGATCAAATGTCAGTCCCTGTTTAATTGATTGGTCAATTAATTCTCTTCCTGTTAAAGGAGTAAGTCCTCCTACATCCCATACCATTTTTTGCGGATAAACATGTACTTTCCCGCCAAGCTTATTATCGGCTTCGATAATTTTCGTCTTCATTTCCCGCAGCCCTGCATAAAAAGCAGTAAATAACCCTGCTGGCCCGCCGCCAATAATTGTAATATCGTATATTTCTTCTTTACTTATAGACATCCATTATCCCATCCTTTATATTTATATCCTCATTGATAATGATAATCGTTATCAATTAAATCAATTATAATTCAATTTTCTTATAAGTCAATACATTTTTTTGGATATACCTATGACTGTTTTTGCATGAATATAATCATATCTTCCCGGTAAACATTTTGATTCATAGCTTCTATTCTGCCTTATAGTAATGACAACTAAAATGGAGCATTCAATATTTTGTCACACGAATTGGAGTTGATTGATTTTAATAACTCTGAAGAAGAAAACGATTATTATTTTAAGAAATTGAAGAAATGTATGGTATCCAGCAGAAAGAGCAGCTCCTCTTAAATAAAGAAGAACTGCTCTTTCCATGAAAATAAAACATTATAGTCTAAAGCTCTGTCCTCAATTCCCAAAGCTCCGGAAAGAAATACTGATCAAGTACTTTTTTCAAATAGCTTACGCCACCGGAGCCTCCTGTCCCCTTTTTAAAGCCAATAATCCGTTCTACCGTTTTCATATGCCTGAAACGCCACTGCTGGAATAAATCCTCTATATCGACCAGCTCTTCCGCAAGTTCATACAGCTCCCAATATTGATCTACATTTTTATACACCGTCATCCAGGCCTGTTTCACACTTTCATTAGATTTATGTGTAACACTGACATCCCTGTTCAATACATCCTCATCGATTGGAAGCCCTGCTCTGGCAAGTGCCTGTATCGAAACATCATAGAGACTCGGTGCTTCGTGCGCTTCCTGTAAAATCTGATGAAGATCTGGATCTTTTTCATATATTTTCAGAACATATTCTGTTTTATATCCAAGAGCAAATTCTATCAATCTATTTTGATAGGATTGAAAACCGGATGCATTTCCTAATTTATCTCGAAACTCCATATATTCACTCGGTGTCATGGTGGAAAGGACATCCCATACACTTTTCAGCTGTTCCTGTATCTGGGATACCCGTGCGAGCCTCTTAAAGGAAGATCTCAAGTTATCAGACTGTATATCCTGAACAACAGAATTGATTTCATGAAGGATTAATTTCATCCAGAGCTCGCTCACATGATGAACAACGATAAATAACATTTCGTCGTGATGATCGCTCAAGAGACGCTGGCTGGATAATAACGTATCCAGTCCCAGATAGTCACTATAAGTCATTTTTTCTTTAAAATCTGTGTGGATACTTTTTTCATTTTCAAAGGCCTGATGTTGATTGATAGACTTCATTTTAGCTCTCCTCTATTGGTTTGATTACAGCACGTACTGGACTTCCATCGCCTTCTTCCAGAGCTAATGGCAGGGCAATCAGTTCATAGTCACCCTCCTCGACCTGATCCAGCATCACATTTTCCAAAATATAAATATCATGTTTATAAAGCGCATGATGTCCAGTCAAATCTTTACTTGAAACCTTGTCTACAGACGGTGTGTCCACACCTACCAGTTTTACACCGATTGATTGCATGTAAGCCGCACCATTCTCAGTTATGGGTGACACTTCCTCCGGAAAACGGTCCGGTTTATTTGGCAGTGCCGTTTTGATTAACAAACGTTCTACGTGCGAGATTTCTTTTGTTTTTATAGCAGTTTCGCTAATTTCATCAAAATCACTTAAGTCGATGACCTTACAAGGACCGATATAGCGTTCAATATCTAAGTCAAGTATCCTTTTCCCGTCATTTAAAAAATGAAAAGGCGCATCAACATGGGTTCCAATATGCGCACTCGTTGTTATTTTGCCAATATTAACAGAGTCCGTCATCTCTTTCGTTACAGATGTTTCATAGTGAAACGGTTCATCCCCCGGCCAGTGTGCCAGTTTATTATTCAAAACTTGAGAAATATCAATCCATTTAGACATTAGGAAACAACCTCTCTTTCATTAGAAAATTGCTCATATACTTTTTCTTGCATAATATTTTTCAGTATTTGCACACAATCATAAACATCTTCAAAAGAATTATATAAAGCAACTGGTGCAAGCCTGATGCCAGACGGTTTTCTAAAGTCAGGGATAACTTTTTCCATTTTTAAGGCCTTGCAAATTCGGGCAGCTTCCAGATGTTCAATGTATATATGACCGCCGCGCTGCTTGTCATTTACCGGATTACAGATAACAAAATTAAATTCCTTTAATTCATATTCAATCAGCTCTATCATATATGCTGTCAATTTCAGGGATTTTCTACGTATCTTTTCAATTCCTGCTTCATGGAATAAATCCAACGTGCCAATAAGCGGAGCAGCACTTAGCACATGGGGTGTCCCAATTTGGAATGCTCCGGCATCCTCTGCGGGTGTCAATGTATGCTCCATATCAAACTGCTTTTCCTTATTTGAGCTGAACCAGCCTGCGAGTCCGGGAGACACACCAAAATGTTTTTCATTTACATAGAGTGCTGCGACGCTGCCAGGTCCGCCATTTAAATGTTTGTAAGTACACCAAAAAGCAAAATCAACATCCCAATCATGCAGCTGATGCGGGATGGCTCCAATCGAATGACATAGATCAAAACCGATTTTAATCCCGCGTTCATGCGCTGCTTTTGTTAACTTTTCCATATCCAAGATCTGCCCGCTACGGTAGAGTACACTTGGCAATACAATTAATGCAACATCCTCTGTCATTGCATTGATAATTGCTTCTTCATCCAGTATATGTCCATCTTCGCTCTGTACTTGAATAAGGTGGGAATCATCGTATCCCTTTCCTCTTAATTGAGCTTTTAATGCATAAATATCGCTGGGAAAGTTAAGTGAGTCTGCCAATACTTTTGTTCTGTTTCCTTTTGGTTCGTAAAATGTAGACACAAGCTGATGCAAATTCACCGTGGTCGAGCCAGTAACAACAACTTCCTCCTTTTCAGCACCAATAAGACCAGCCATTTTTCCGCCAAGTGATTCAGATAAGTAATACCAGGGCTGATTCCCTTCTGTCCATCCATCAATGCCATATTCTCTCCATGATGCCAATAAATCATAAACAGACTGCTCCGCTCTTTTACTCATTAATCCTAGTGAATTCCCATCCATGTAAACGCATTCATTTTTAAGATAAAATTCATTTCGA
This sequence comes from Oceanobacillus sp. FSL W8-0428, assembly GCF_038004405.1. NCBI lineage: Bacteria > Bacillati > Bacillota > Bacilli > Caryophanales > Bacillaceae > Oceanobacillus > Oceanobacillus sp. FSL W8-0428. Next base: position 2,820,711 of record NZ_JBBORB010000001.1, on the reverse strand, counting down.
AAGGCTCTTAATTCATCTTTTGCGTCTAATTTTTCAGCATAAGCTTTTGTGTATTTTTCTTCCATTTCTTCACTTCCTCTTTATGAAATACGAACTAGGAACGTGCTTCAATAATAATTAACGTCAATATAACCCTAGCTCTCTATAAATGTATAAGAATATTGATTAGATTTCCAAATGGGTCTCTTACATAAAATCGCCGAACTCCCCAAGGTTCCTCAACCGGCCCATATTCAATTGGAATCTCCGCTTCTCTTATACGAGTTAATACATCTTCAAGGTCATCGACTTCAATTGATAAGTCAGGAACCAGTGTACCGGATCCTCCCTCTGAAAGAAAGCTGATTTGAGTATCCATTTTCTCATTTGAACCATAAGTTGCAATAAATCCCATATCCATCAGCAGATCAAGTCCAAGTAGATCTCCGTAAAAATACACCGCTTTAGAAATGTCCTGTGTCTCTACATTGACAACAATTCGTTTGATTTTCATCCTTGCACTCTCCTAAAATTTTCATATTTTCGCCGTCTGGCCAGGTAACAGAATCATATCCTATCACGTTTATCATAAATAATATTTTATTCAAAGAGAAATCTGAACTATTATTCAAGATTCCTTGTATGGGATTTTGAATAATAGTCCGGATTTTTTTAGCTCTACAAAGAGAGGAAAAATTTCAAGAAATTACATTTAGAATTATCTTAGACACTTTATACATTTCATTCCAATTTCAAATCAAATCCTTACGTTCCACAAAACGTCTGATAATCCTCATTCGGCGGCTTAACAGCATATTTTCCCTGCTCTTTCGTATAAGCATATGGATTTTCCAAAACAGCTAATAGTGCATGAAAAGGTTTATAATCTCCTTCTTCCACAGCAGCTGTTAACGCTTCTTCCACCAAATAATTTCGAGGAATAACAGATGGATTATGCTGCTTCATTAATTGATAAGCTTCCTCTATTGGAGCTGACTGATTTTGTAGCTTATCCTGCCATGACTGATACCACTCTTTAAAAGCGGTCGATTGGAAAAGACCCGGCTCTGAATCGAGCTGCTTCAAGGTTAATGAGCGGAATGTATTCGTATAGTCAGCATAATATTTCTCCATCAAGTCCAGCAAGGTCTTGATCAATACCTTATCATCCTCACTTTTATCGATAATTCCCAGTTTTAATCTCATTCCATCTAACCAATATCCTTCTACTGATTTTACATATGCTTCAACAGCTTCTTTCGCCTTTGGAATTGCCTGTTCTTCTTCGTCATCGATAAGAATTAACAGTGATTCTGCAAAACGGGCCATATTCCAGGCTCCTATTCCCGGCTGATTTCCATAAGCATAACGGCCCTGGTGATCAATGGAACTGAAAAATGTTTTCGGATCATATTGATCCAAAAAGGCACATGGACCATAATCAATGGTCTCTCCGCTGATTGCCATGTTATCCGTGTTCATTACACCATGGATAAACCCCTTCAACTGCCAGTCTGCAATTAATACAGCTTGCTTTTCCGCCACTTTATATAAAAATAATAAATAACGGTCCTCTTCCTTTTCCAGCTCTGGATAGTGTCTGGCAATAGTGTAGTCTGCGAGTGCTTGCAAATCATCTTTACTTCCCCAATTCCGTGCATATTGAAATGTTCCAAACCGGATATGGCTGGCAGCTACCCTTGTCAATACAGCCCCGGGTAATGAAATTTCACGTTGAATTTCCTCTCCTGTTTCAGCTACAGCCAGGCTTCTACTCGTCGGGATACGTAAGCCATGCATCGCCTCACTGATCAGGTATTCCCTTAACATAGGGCCAAGTGCTGCTTTACCATCACCTCGGCGTGAGTATGGCGTTTTTCCAGACCCTTTCAGCTGAATATCATAGCGCTTCCCTTCAGGAGTTACCTGTTCGCCTATTAATACAGCCCGTCCGTCGCCCAGCATGTTAAAGTTTGCAAATTGATGACCGGCGTAGGCTTGAGCAATTGGTTTACTCCCTTCTGGAAGATGATTGCCTGAAAAGGTTTCAGAGTCGTTTTTCAAATGGCTGCTGTTAAGCCCTAATTCAGCTGCCAGCTTTTCATTAAATATTGCTAATTCCGGTTGCCCCACTTCTTCTGGCTGAAGACTGGTATAAAAAAGATCAGGTAAACGCTGATAGCTATTTTTCAAATTCCATCCCTGATTCGTTTTATTTGTCATATAATCGCTCCAAATATTAAATTTATTTTCCTTTAGGATAACATATCCATATAACAACTATCTTTTACTTTGCACCTGCAGTATAAATTTATTTATAAATATTGTAATTTTATTTCTTATTAATATCTGTAAAGAAAAAGAGGAACACATAGAAATATGCATTCCTCTCTTTATATCCATTAATTTTTTTGTGAAAAATACTTATATAACCGGAAAGCAGGCAATTCATCAACAAATGAAGAAATAGCCTCTTTCTCTTCTTCCTTCGTCACCAAGCAATCATCCAACGAACGAATAATCCCTTCCTTATCCATATCACTGCCAATAAAAACAAGCTCTGTCATTCTGTCCCCGGTCTGTTCATCCCAGTCCTCAAACAAAGATGGATCTTGGACTCTTAACGCTTTCTGTTCCGCTTCAGAATAGCTTGCCAGCCATCTGCCTGCTCCTTCCAGCGTCATCATAGAACCTGCCTGGGATAAAAACCCTGCTACATCATTTCTGGTGACTAACCAGAAAAAGCCTTTGGCCCGGAGGATCTCTTCAGGCCAATTCTCCAGCCATGCCTGAAAACGTTCGGGATGGAACGGTTTTCTGCTTCGATAGACAAAGGAGCTGATACCATATTCTTCTGTTTCCGGTATATGCTCTTCATTTAATTCTTTGATCCAGCCGGCTCCATGCTTTGCTTCTTCAAAGTCAAACTGGCCAGTTTGGAGCACTTCCAATGGATTAACCTGTCCATACGTTGCCGAAATAAATTTTGCTTCCGGATTCAGTTTATAGAGCAGGCTTTTTAATGATATTATATCCTCATCAGACATCTTATCTGTCTTATTTAAAACAATCACATTGGCAAATTCAATTTGGTCTACCAATAAATCAACGATTCCTCTCTCGTCATCATCAGAAACCTCCATCTGGCGGTCCATTAACAGATCCTCTGATTGATAATCTCTCCAAAACTGATGTCCATCTATCACCGTTACCATCGTATCAAGCTGGAAAAAGGTATTTAAGTTTATCCCTAATTCGTCATCAGCATAAACGAAACTTTGGGCAACCGGGATCGGTTCTGATACACCGCTCGATTCAATTAACACATAATCGATATCGAGTTTAGCCAGTTTTTCAAGCTCAACAATTAAATCCTCCCGCAAGGTACAGCAGATACAGCCGTTTGTCATCTCCACCATATTTTCTTCTGTTCTGACAAAGCCGCCTTCCTTTACTAATTTCGCATCCACATTAATTTCACTCATATCGTTGACGATAACTGCTATTTTAAGTCCTTGCTGATTTTGGAGCAGATGATTGAGCAGGGTTGTTTTCCCTGCTCCTAAAAATCCGCTCAAAACTGTTACTGGAATTTTCTTGTTCATTCTTGTTGCTCCTTTCTTTCGCGGTCCATATATACCCGGCTTGGGGTTGTCCCCTTTTGAAATAAATATTTTCCGCTATATCCCTCTGTTTCCTGATCCACCTCAGCAATAACCAGCTGACACACACGCATTCCCGCTTGCAGCTTGACAGGTACACGGTTCGCATTAAATAATTCCAGCGTAATTTGTCCGGAAAAGCCGGGATCAATCCAGCCGGCATTTTGAATAAAAACACCGAGTCTGCCGATAGAGCTTCTTCCCTCCACAAAAGCAGTTAAATGACCGGGTAAACCGATGTGCTCCAGAGTAGTTCCCAGCATAAAGGATTGCGGCGGAATAGTTATTGTTTCTTTATCCGCTATTTCTATTTCCTGATAATTTGCCGGCTTATCAATAGATAAATAAGGAGTGGATATATCATCAACGACTAGAAATTCCGTCCCTAACCGCAAATCAACAGAGGCCGGCTGAATACTTAATTCCTGAAAAGGAGTAATGGACAGCTGGTTGTCATATACATACTGCTTTATCGTTTGTCCTGATAAAATCATCTATTTAAAGCTCCTTTCCCTTTTAAGATAGCTGCCAAGGAAATGGATTTCTGAACCTCGACCAATCCTCACTCATTTCTGACTCACTCAACAAGCAGCGTTCTAAATCCTCCGTTATCTGCTCACGATCCAAATCCATTCCGATGAAAACGAGCTTGGTATGGCGGTCTCCAAATTCCGGATCCCACAAATCTCTAACCTCCGGATTGTGCTCCAATATTTCCCGCTGTTGGACTTTTGGCAAGGAATCGACCCAATAAGCTAACGGCTCTACCTCGACAGAAGGGCCTGCCTGCGACAATAATAAAGCTAAATCATTATGTGTCGCACACCAGATAACGCCCTTCATCCGGACGATTTCTCTTGGTAAATCCTGATACCAGCTTACAAGTCTTTCCGTGTGGAATGGCAATCTGGATCGATATACAAAAGAGCTGATTCCGTATTCTTCTGTTTCCGGCGTATGATTTTCAACTCCTGCATTTAATTCCTGCAGCCACCCTGCCGATTCACTGGCTTTCTCAAAATCAAATAAATTGGTATTAACGATTTCTTTTAAATCAACATTACAATGCTCGGTACGGATAATTTTTGCCTCCGGCTGTAAGGTACGAATGACTTTCTCCAGCTTTTCTAAATCTTCCTCTTTGACTAAATCCGTTTTATTGAGAATAAGTACATTACAGAATTCAATCTGATCAATTAATAAATCAGCAATATTTCGTTCATCAACATCACTGACCGCCTGCTTCCGGCCAAGCAGTGAGTCCCCTGAACCAAAATCATGCCAGAAACGGTTCGCATCGACAACGGTAACCATTGTATCCAGACGGCAGTATTGTGTTAAATCAATCCCCATCGTATCATCAATATAAGAGAAGGTTTGCGCAACCGGAATCGGTTCACTGATGCCAGAGGACTCAATCAGGATATGATCGAACTCTCCCTGTCTTACCAGCTTCTCAACCTCCACTAATAAATCCTCCCGCAAGGTACAGCAAATACAGCCATTGGACATTTCGACCAGCTTCTCTTCCGTACGTGAAAAACCGCCCTGCGTTTGAACCAGCTCACTATCAATGTTGACCTCACTCATGTCATTGACGATGACCGCCACCTTTAACCCTTCCCGGTTATGTAAGACATGGTTTAATAAAGTTGTTTTTCCGGCTCCTAAATAGCCGCTTAACACCGTAACAGGAATCTTCTTCATTTGCTTGTCCTCCTCTTTTTAAAATAAGAAATATAATCCTCCCGCAAGAATCGCTGCACTTACAACACTTGTCAGCATCTGCTTTCCGCCAATAGACAAGGAAGTTTTCCAGCCAAGCTCTCTGCCAATTGTAAATAACGTGACCAGACAGGCAGAAAGTGTCGATGCCAAATAAACCAGGATAAAAATCTGACTGAGGGACATATCCATTAATAAACTGCCCTGTCCCACATTTAAAACAAGCAGGCCATCTTTTCTGATAAAAGAAAAGATCAATCCTGGAGCTGCCTCTACAGGCAGGGCGAACAAATATAATATCGGTGCGGCAAGCCAGCTGAAAACAGATAATACACCTACTGTCTGGAGTACAGATGCAACCAGACAGATAACTAAAAATATCGGCATCGCCTGCAGCAAAAATTGTTTAATTGACCCGGCAACCTTCCAGGCAAACGCCTGCCAGTTTATTTTTTGAATATAAGGAAGCGGAGCAATACGGGTCAGTTCATTTGCCTCATCCTGATTCCAAATTCTTGTGTGAATTGCTCCGACGATAAATAAGATAAATAAATAAGGAATAAATAAAAGTGGAGCATGGGCTGCATTAAAGATAGACAGCGTTGCTCCGATTTGATAACTGCATGCAGAGCCAAATGCAATCAGCGAAACACAAGAAGTACGGGTACAGCTGCTGCAGCCTCGGGTTTGGAAAACAGCGACAACATTGCAGCCGAAGCCCGTGATAACAGGAAGTAAATCCCTGCCTGTCAAACCAATTTTACGAAGCCAGGGATCCAGCGCATTCGTTACATGCTCCTGTATGCCCGTTTCCTCTGTCAAGCTAGTCATGATGCTAATTAGCAAAACAACAGGAAAAGCCCAGAGGAATGAATAAGATCCCAGCGTAATTAATCCGTAGTCCCCTATAAAAATATCAGCTAAAAACGGAGGTGCTTGTCCTACCCAAGAGGTAATTGGGTCAAGCACATACTGATCTGCAATAGGCTCCAGCCAGCTGACAAATAGATAGGCACCGAGTACAGGGAGTGCAAACATTGCCAGAATAAATAAACAAGCAACTAACGGCCCTGCAATGGGCAGACGAAATATTGGAATTAACTGGTTAACGGGATGGGGAGAGTCAGGGAGAAAAGAAAGAATGCTCTTCGAAGCTCCCCAAACCCTTGCTTCCCCAATACATGTAATGATTTCTTCCTGCATTCTTTCATTCAGCGCTCTTGCATTGACCCAGACAACAGGGACCTGTAATAATTCCCGCACCCGCTTTTGTTCAGCTTGGGTCGGAAGGTGTTTATCACTATGTGTTGCAATAATTGCCACCTTTCTCCCTTTCAAGTCCAGTTCCTCATACAGATCCGTCACTTCTTCTTTCAAATTGGTCGCTTTCACTACTAATAAAATCGTTTTCTCCTCTTGAAAATGATCTAAAGTAAGCTGCGTGTTTTTACTGTCTATATCCAATTGTAGTCCAGGTAAATCCGTTAACTGAATATGAGGATTTAATTTACAAAAAGCTTCTAAAGCAGCAGTTGTCGACCCTTTCACATTTCTTGCCAATGCACTTTTTTCACCAGTTAATTCCCGGAACAGACCGGATTTCCCGACCGATTCAAACCCTATCAGCAATACTTCTGTTTGATTTAAAGAAGAAACCTCGCTGTAATCTAGCATTGACACATTTCTCCGCATGATGAAAGATCATCTAAATAAAAGTTTTCCTGTTTATACATATCTAAAATAGATAAATCTAAATTTAAATTCCTAGCAATTGTTTCGGAAATGATTGCATAGCGCTGGCGGAATTTATAAATATAACAGAAAATATGACTGTCATGCCGTAATTCCGGCCCTGCTAAGAACAGACCAGATGTCATAACCGATTCATCCGTCTCATTAACGAGTACTTCATCATGCTTCCCGAGGTTGACTAAATTTTCAATCAGAGCTGTACTCCCCTTAAAACCTGTTGCCAGGATAGGCTTTTCTGGAGTGAAGTACGCTTTTCCATCTTTCGTATATACATCATATCCAGAGGCATTTTCTGCAATCCCGGTTACTGCTGTATTGCCCACAACAGTTATTAAATTTGCATTAATTAAAGGACGTACCCGATTATAGGTATAGACAGACAAAGCAATACTTGGATCACTGGTATCCTGCTCCCATGTATTCGTCCTGGCAATAACGGTAGACTTTTTACCAAGCTTACCTAATTGATAGGCAGCATCCATACCACTTTCATACCCGCCGATAACGATAAAGTCATCTCCGTCTACTTCTTCCCACGATGAAACCAGACTATTATGCATCGCAAGTTCTGCGCCAGGAAAAGGTCTTAAATTGGGATATTGGTATTGACCAGCTGCCCAAACCACATAACGGCTCTGATAAAGACCAGCTGATGTGTCCAGCGAAAATACAGAACCTTTCTTGTTTACATGCTTCACTTGAACACCTTTTTTAATTGGGACGGTGAAATGCTCGGCCAGTAAATTCAGATACTTTGCATAATCGGCTCCAGTAGGATGCTCCGAATCAAGCGTATAAGCTGGTGAGGTTTTCGGAGCTATCGCATTTAAGTCTGTTTGTCCAAACCCTTGTGCTGGAAAAGAAGGTGTAATAAATCGCATTTCCTTTGGCCAGCTCAAAAAAGAAGCCCCGATATCCTCTTTTTCTAAAACCAGACAGGATGCATTCATTTGCTTCAAGATAGACGCAACACCAATACCTGAAGGGCCAGCCCCTACAATAATGACATCATATATTTTTTTCATCGTCGCCCTCCTAAAACGTAATCATTACGGTTATAACCCCAAAAATTAAGCAAGGCAATATTGAAAGCCTTTTTCCAATTCTTCCTGGTCAAGATGCTTTCCAATAAATACAACCTCGCTTTGCCTTTTTTCACCCTTCTTCCATATATCGCCCTCAGTCCCTGCAAACAGCATATGCACTCCTTGAAACACAACTTTTTTATCAAGCTGTTTAATGGAAAGCACACCCTTGTAGCGGTATAGACTTTCTCCTTTTATACGGACCAGATAGGCAAACCATTTATTCACTTTATCCAAGTCGAGCGGACGGTCTTCCTGGAATACAAAGGATGTCACCTGATGATTATGATGATGGTGATGTGTTTCTTTTAAAAGATTAGGATCAATGTTCAATGCATGATCTAAATCAAAGGATTTTTTCCCTATTAAATCTTTGGTTTTGACATTTCCATAAGTCGTATGAAACTGCTTTGCATTTGGATTCATTTGCAAAAGCTGCTGTTCGAGCTCCCTTTTTTCAGCTTCTGAAATCAGGTCTGTCTTATTTACAAGCAAAACATCAGCAAAAGCAATCTGCTGCGCCGGCTCTTCTTCCTGCAGGTGCTGCCCGATATGCTTGGCGTCTACCATGGTAATCACACTGTCGATTTCAAAGGAATCTGCAGTCTTCTCATCCATTAAAAAGGTTTGGATAACCGGAGCAGGATTAGCCATGCCTGTTGTTTCAATAACAACACGGTCCAGCTTGTCTTCCTGTTTCATTAAATTATCTAATAAGTTAATTAAGTCGCCCCGTACATTACAGCAAATACAGCCACTGTTTATTTCAATAATTTCTTCTTTTGTTGATACCACCAAATGACTGTCAATCGAAGTGTCTCCAAATTCATTAATAATGACTGCAACCTTTTGATCAGAAAGGTCATGTAACAGCTTATTTAGCAGCGTTGTTTTACCAGCGCCCAGAAAGCCGGTTAAAATAGTTACTGGAATGGGTGTCTTTTGTGACAATACTTTCCCTCCTTATGCATTACATCATATGTACACGAAAGAAAATGTTTGTTATCGCCTGTCATTGACGAATGTCCATTTTCCTTCATGTCCCCTATGGTCTGGTATCGGAAAAATAACACGGTGACAAATGAGGCCGTATTATTTTCCCCAAGCCTGTGTTACCAGCTTGCTTTTTTCACGCCCGGCACTTGTCCTTTATGCGCATATTCTCTAAAAGCAATACGGGACATGCCGAATTTACGCATATAACCGCGTGGTCTGCCTGTTACTTCACAACGGCTTTTTAAACGTGTCGGTGAAGAATCCCGGGGCAGCTTACGAAGGGCTTCATAATCCCCTTTTTCTTTTAACTCTCTTCTTATTTCAGCATATTGTTCAACCATTTTCTGGCGTTTTTTCTCTTTTGCAATTTTAGACTTTTTAGCCATTTTAAACTTACTCCTTTCGAGGTTAACTATTTATTTTCTATTTCTCAACACTTCAAATCGTAACGATTACGAATAAAATTCATTATAAACTATTTTGTCATTCGTGTAAACAGTAATTATTATGATTTACATTTTAATTTAATCCCCTCTCTCTAAAACGTTTAAAAACCCAAATGAGGGCAGTTGATTAATATAACTGCCCTCATTTGGGTTTTTATTTCTAAATAGACCAATAACGATAGTATTTCATTAGTTTCAAAGAGAATTTTACTGTAATACGTCTCTAATATAGCTGTTGCATTCTCTATTGCCTTATAGTCTTGTTCCAAACATTACTAGAATATATTGATTATTCTCTTCATCTAAATAGTAGGTATCGAGATTTTAATATGGTACTTATTAATGATTAAAACTTATAATAATTATAAATTTTTTGTTAAACAAACTATATAAAGGTAATACTAAACAGGATAAAGTTTTAATTATTATCGATTGTGTAGTATAATTAACTATTAAAATATAAATTTTAAAAAATAATAACAAAAGCTATTTTTAAGTGAAGACAGCTTTCATTATTACTTTAAATCAGGAGTGAGGTACTCATGATATGAATATTACACAAAAAACAACAAAGGATAAAATACTTGATTATCTAAAAAAGGAAAAATCTTTAGCAGTCAGCGACTTAACTAAGTTATTAGATATGACACATATGGCTATAAGAAAACACCTTAATATACTAGAACGTGATGGTTTAATTAAAAGCAAAGAAGTGAAACAGCCTATAGGAAGACCTTCGCAAATGTATTCTTTAACAGAAAGAGGAGAGGGTCTTTTCCCTAAAAACTATGAAGGAATCAGTGTTGAATTCCTTTATGATATTAAAGATATTTATGGAGAAGAAGCTATTCGGAATCTCTTTAATAGAAGAGAGCAGCGGTTAACAAATGAATATATAAAAAGAACCCATCAAAAATCAAATCACGATAAAATAAATGAACTCTCTAAAATTCAAACTGAAAAAGGTTATATGACAAATTTATCTCAAATAGGTCAAAACAAATATGAACTTATTGAGTATAATTGTCCGATTTTTGCAGTGGCAAACGATTTTAAAACTGCCTGTACTTGTGAGACACAAATGTTTAAGAACGTATTAGGAACGGATAATGTAAAGAGAGTTTGCTGTAAAAGCGATGGAGATAATTATTGTAAGTTTCTGGTTGATTTTTATAAGGCTAATGAATAATTCTTCATTACAGAACCATTTTAAGAAAATATGAGAACTATAAAGGATTGGGCTGTATTATAATACAGAACCAATCCTTTATTTTACTTTATGCATTGTTAATTATTTTGAAATTTGCCTTCTAAAATGCCTTCTGTTTCTTTATAAAAATTACCTTTATTCTTTGGATATCCCAAAAACCAAGGTGCTTAAGATAGTAAATTTTAAATAAAAGAAGTAGTCTTTGTATGTTTTTGCATAAAGTCAACATAGTTAACCAGTTCATCGGATAATTTATGTAATCGATCAATCACATTTTGATTTGTTATTATATAATTTGTATAATCTTTTTCTTCGATAAATACATATTTAGGAATCACCCTTGCATGCATGTAGTGAAGAATTGGTTTTACATGTTGTTCTGGAACCAGATAATGCTTAGCTGTACCTGCTGTTGCCAGGAGCCCGACTATTTTATTTTGAAATGCATCCATGGGCAATAAATCGAAAATATTTTTTAGTGTACCTGGGATAGAGGCTTGAAAAACAGGCATTCCAATTAAATACCTATCTGCTTGCATGATTTTTTTCAATACAATATCTGTATCGCCCGTATAATCTTGATACGGACGACCATCACTAAAAACAATATTGTATTCCTTTAAGTCAATAAGCTCTATATCGACTTCTGTATATGCCTTTTGAATATAATATAAAGCTTGTTTAACAGCAATCCTTGTTTTCGAACCAACTGTAGAACCTGAGATACCAATTATTCTCATGGAACAACCTCCTAAATTATCCACTCTGTCGCCAATGTCTTATAAAGTGAAACTTCATTCAGTGGGGTTTTCTTTTCATCCCCCACTGTTTGTTAGTTGAACGAATCGGGCCGTTACTGGCTGTTGGATCTCCCACTTAGAAATAACAATTTTTCTTCATTTCTTGAAGTGGGAGTCTTACAAAAGCTCTTCGACGGGCGAGTAATTGCAAATGTTTTTCGGTGGGGCGAGTAATCGCAGTCCCAGCCAGTTACACTGCGATAAAATATATTTTCTCAAGATTTCTTTTTTTTATATTTTTCTTGCCAGTTTTCGCGGTAACTATCCTTGGATTGCAGGAAATAAGGTTCATATGGTGTTGTATCAATATTATTTTCTTGAAGTTTTTTACGAAGATATGTATGATCTCGTTTAGGTGTTGCTAGAATGTAGCCTTCAATTAAAGTAGAACGTGTAATTAATTCTTCCTGTTTTTGAATAGATAATTCTCCAATTTTACTAGCGATTCTCTGTTTGGCAACATCTCTAAAAAGTTCAGGGACAGGGGAGACTAATTCCTCCAACAAGACTTTTTCTGATTGAGTCCATTTATGCAGTGTTAGCTCCATATAATATTCTTCCCAGTCCATAGCAGAACGTCCATCTTCTTTTGGAAGGCGTTTTAAAAACTTACGAAACATGAAAAAACCACCGATTGCCATCAACCCTATTAACAAACAACCCCATAATATGATGATAAGTGAAATCATTGTGCACCTCATCCTTCAGCATCCAACTAAAATTACGCACTCGTTTTTTAAAAAGGATATTATAGTTTATTTATCTGTTCACAAAGTAATATTGAATATTTTGTGTAAGTTTTTAACTGCTAGCAAAAAATTCTTCAGCTTCTTCCAAATATTTTTCTTGACTAGGCGTTAAATCATATTCTTCCTCAATTGCAGATACTGGACAAACTGCTTTACATGCTCCGCAATCTATGCAAACATCTGGATCAATATAGAATTGTTTAACGCCTTCTTCTATACAGTCAACAGGGCAGACACTAACACATTCTCCAGATTTTTCACCTCTGCATGGATCAAGAATAACAAAAGCCATTGGTAAAAACCTCCTTATTTGTATGTATTAAATCTAATCTAGTGATTTTATTCTTCTAATTACTCAATCATCATGATATTTTACTTTAAAACATTGCAGTTGAGTGTTTCGGCTGAATTCTTGCTTTTGGATCGATGTAATTTTTAGCATTATTAATCGCTGTCGGCCCTTCACCAAATCCCGTTGCAATCAGTTTGACTTTTCCATCATACGTACAGATATCCCCAGCAGCGTATATTCCCGGAATATTTGTCTCCATTTTAGAATTCACAACGATACTATTTTTTTCAATCTCTAATCCCCAGTTTTTAATTGGTCCGAGACTGGATATGAATCCATAGTTACAGATAACCTCATCGACTTCTAATTCAATCAATTCTTCTTCTTTTATCTTCTGTAAGATAAGCTTTTCAATTTTATTATTTGCTACGATTGCTGTAGGAGCATAAGGGGTGAGTTTTTCTACAGTAGATGCATCTAATTGCTCAACACTATGTTCATGGGCGCGAAATTGGTCGCGACGGTGAATCAATGTCACTTTAGAAGCAACTTTCTCAAGCATTAATGCCCAGTCAACAGCTGAATCTCCACCGCCTAGAATAGCCACATGCTTGTCTTTATATTTATTCATATTCGTCACATAATAATGTAAGTTTGTATTTTCGTAGGCTTCGCTGTCTCCTACATTTAATCTTCTCGGCTGAAATGCACCATTGCCAGCCGTGATAATCATTGTTTTTGTCAGATGCACTTCCCCGGTATTGGATACAAGACGGAAGCTGTCATCTTCTAAACGTTCTATCGTCTCAATAGCCTGTCCAAGCACAATTTCAGAGTCAAATAAATTAGCTTGTTCCTCCAATTGATTGACAAGCTCCTGTGCACGGACTTTTGGAAATCCTGCAACATCATATATATATTTTTCTGGGTAGAGTGCCGTTAATTGTCCCCCAGTATGAGGGAGGCTTTCAATTATTTTAACACTAGCTTGACGCATACCGCCGTAAAAGGCTGTGAATAAGCCAGTGGGTCCAGATCCAATGATCGTTACATCAAAAACTTTCTCCATACAATACCTCTTTTCTTTACGAAGCTTTTTCTAACTCTAGAATAATACTTCCGTTAGTTCCATTAATTAAAGACGTTCAAAGTGCGAATGAAAAGATTTTTGAAAGAGTAATACATTAAAACTCACTAAATCAATCTGGCGGTATTAATGATTCTCAGATTTTCCTGTGTAGTTTAGTACAATAATGATCTATTCAGTTCAGTATTTCTTATATATTATGTAATTATTTTCCTGAAAATTGAATTACTGAATAAAAATAGTGGCTCTTCACCAAAAATATTATTTAAATTTAAAAGTACCTTATTACACTTTTTATACCATGAAGTATAATAATAGTGAATTATAAAGTCAAGACACATGCCTGAATGTATCTTAAAAATTATTTTTTTGGGTCCTATTTTCTAATGCTTGCATTGAAGTTTTTATACTTAAAGGTTGAAAAAGTATGTAAAATCATATAAACTGAAAATTATTAATAAATATTTAGGAGGAGTTACATATGACAAAATTTGAATTACCAGAATTACCTTATGCATACGATGCATTAGAACCAACTATCGATAAAGAAACAATGAATATTCACCATACGAAGCATCACAACACCTACGTTACAAAATTAAATGATGCACTAGACGGACATGAAGATCTGCAAAATAAATCCGTAGAAGAGCTTGTCAGCGATTTAAACGCGGTTCCTGAAGACATCCGCACAGCAGTACGCAACAATGGTGGTGGACATGCTAACCATAGCTTTTTCTGGAAGACACTGTCACCAAATGGCGGCGGAGAACCTGCAGGAGAGCTGGCTGATAAAATCAACAGCAAATTCGGTTCTTTAGACAAATTTAAAGAAGAATTTGCAGCTGCAGCAGCAGGACGCTTTGGTTCTGGCTGGGCATGGCTGGTATTAAATAATGGCGAGCTTGAAATCACAAGCACACCAAACCAGGATTCACCATTAACAGAAGGCAAAACACCATTATTAGGATTGGATGTATGGGAGCATGCATACTATCTTAAATATCAAAATAAACGCCCGGAATACATTTCAGCATTCTGGAATGTAGTAAACTGGGATCAAGTAGCTAATCATTACGAAGCTGCAAAATAAATGATAAATCACTTCAGAGTAGTTTATCCCAAATTGTGATTCAATGAAAATGCACCTCGCAGGTTGGTGGTTGGAAGTTATCTAGATTATCTAGAAACTGACATCTCACCGTATTTTGCTAAGATGCATCTTTATTCTTATTAGAAATACAGAGACTTTTCACTTTTTCTTTTAATTAATCACAAAGTTAAAGTCCTGCTAAATTGTTTATCTCATTAAAGAAAGACTCATTGGAGACAGTTCTAATAATTTTATAAACCGTGATGTGAATTAATCACATCACGGTTTACTATAATTTCTAATACAGTCTTTTTATCTTAAATTTATACAATAGATAGTATAATAACAGTTTCTTATCCCTCCCTACTATCACCATCAGAATCCTCTGCTTCTTCATCATGCTCTTCCTTTATGTCAAAATAAGAATCTAAAATACGCTCTCCAGCCTTTAAATTAATTTGGTTTCCTTCTCCAATTCCAACATGTGGCACCACCACAGCAAAAGCAACCTCTGGATCATCAAAGGGAGCATAACCGACCAGTGTTAAATTATTAAGGTCAAACCGTTCTCCATCAACGAATTCATATGATTGCGCTGTACCTGTCTTCCCTGCCGGATCATAGGATTTATTTTGAAAATAGTCCTTTCCGGTTCCCTGTGAGCCTTGATAGGAGAGGCGAAATCCTTCCTGCACACGACTGATTTCATCATTTATCATATCAATTCGGTTCATCGTCGTTGTACTGGACGAATAATACAATGGACCAAGCTCATCCATAGAATCGATTGGTTCACGCGCTTCCTTTAGGAAATGAGGCTGAACACGATAGCCGTCATTGGCAATAGTTGATACATATTGGGCAAGCTGCAAGGTCGTATATGTATCATACTGACCGATGGCAAAATCAAGAAGATTCCCTGGATTATCTGGTACTTGTCCTCTTAATCCAGTGCTTTCACGTGGATAATCCACTCCTGTTGTCGATCCTAGTCCAAATTGATTAAAATAATTTTGCAGTGTTTGTAACGTTTCTCCCATGTTTATGTCTAAATTAGCATTTTGCGGCATTGGATGACGATAGTCCCCTCCCAAGCGCAAAGTTACATAGAACATATAAACGTTCGAGGACCTTTCCAGCGCTGTTAAATCATTTACCGTTCCCATATCTTGCACAGATCTTTTTATTTCCGTCCCCGCCAGCTTCATTGGTGCATCATGGAAGGTTTCCCCAGGAGAAATAACACCCGAATCATATCCAGCCAGGATCGTTGCCCCTTTAATACTGGAACCTGGTTCATGTGCATTAGTCAACGTCGTAAGTCCGGCATTATTATTATATTCATCATTCTTGGTATCATATTCTACTCCGGAAATAGCTAACAATTCTCCTGTTTGTGGGTTCATGACAACTGCATAGGCATTTGTTGCAAATCGATTCTCATAAGAATTACTTGATTTCATCGACTGAAATTCATCTAATAAAATATCATCTACTTCCTGCTGGAATTCTAAATCTGTGGTTAATACTAAATCTTTTCCCCTTTCTCCTTCAACAATCGTCTCTGAGCCAATAATGGAACCATTCTGGCTTGTTGTATATTGAATTTGTTCTTTACGTCCTCTCAAGAAGTCTTCATATTCTTCTTCCAGTCCACTTCTGCCAACACGATCATTTCGGCTGTATCCCGTCGTTAAATAGGCATCCATATCCTCTGCCGGAATTCCTTCTTCCTGACTTGAAATATTCCCCAGAATACTGGTTAATGTTTCTCCATTTGGATAGACACGATCCCAATCGGTAGAAGCATTGATTCCTGGCAGCTGATCCAGATTTTCCGCCACAGCTGCATATTCTTCTGCTGTGACATCTTCATTTTTTACAACCTGAGGCGTAAGTGCATAGGCTTTATCCAACTCCTTTTTTATCGCAATAATTTCTAATTCATCTTCGGAAAAATCAGCAATCTCTTCATCGGTAATTAATTCAAGGGTTGCATCATAGACTTCCCCATTCTCCATCTCCTCTGTGTCTATTGCCTCTAATCGTTCTTCTATTTCTTCTTCATGAAGCAATAAATAATATTCGCGCCTGTCTCTTTCTGTTATCCGGTCCATTGTTTGTTTATCCCGCATATCAATATATTGCGCTAAGGTTTCCGCTACTTCCAAACGATCCTCTGCCTGCACATCATTCGAAGGCGTGTACGTAATGGAATACATTGCTTCATTATCCACAATCAATTCGCCATTGGTGTCATAGATTTTCCCACGGGGTACAGGGATATCGACCGTATCTAAATTTGTCCTTTCAATTTCTTCCTGATAAGAATCCCCATTTAAAATTTGTACAACTCCCAACTGAAAGATCAATGCAGAAAATAGGATGAAGATGACAAAGAAAAGGATATTCATACGTGTCATAAGCGGGGCACGTTTCTTCTTGTTTTTCTTATTTACCACTTTTTACCTCCTTCGTGCTGTATGAAGCTTTCTTTAAATGCTTAAATTAGCTGACATTGATTATTCCTGCCTTAATTAGTAAAGCTTACTATATAAAGCCCCCTCCAGGTCAACATATAAAGCAGAAAATTCTTATAGAAAATAAATTTCTCAACTATATAAATCAACTTATTTTATATGATTATTGACTATATTACATGTCATTTAAAACACGAAAGGAGGTACTATTTTTCATCTGCCCAATACGTAAAAAGCGGACCAGTTCTTCCAAACAATGGATCATTATCCGGCAAAGGTACTTTTTTGATATTTTCCAAGTTTTCAGGTCTTTCATTTTTCTTCCCATAGTAAAAATCATAGCTTTGTCCATTTGGATATGCACCAATAACAGAAAAATCCGTACTGCTTTCGATTAACTTATGTCCAAAACCTGCCGGAAGTATAATTGTATCCCCTTGTTCAATTTGAACTCGCTCTCCCTGCTCTCCGCCAAGTTGTACCTGAGCTGCTCCATTAACTACGATAAGCACTTCATGGGAGTTGCTGTGATAATGATGATAAGGTGCAATACCTCCACGCCATTGGCCAAGCCAGTTATTTTCTGCTAAAACATCTTTAGGGTTGTCAGCGGAAGTTATGACATTTTTATATAACAGCAAAGGGTATGTTGGATGATTGGGAATTGATCCATTATCTTGAAATATGAAGGTTTTAATCGTAATTTTTGCTGGCTGTTTCATTATTTTCCCTCCTTAAAATTAATATATTTAACCTATTCCACAAGGAGAAAAAAACAAACCATATATAGACTCTTACATGATATTTCCTGATTCGCCAAATTATAACGAACTTAATTTACTGCACAATTTGCACCTTCCAGAAATTTTTACTTTCTTCATCTGCTTCATTTTTATGTTTTTGAATAACAATTACTCTTTTCCAGCTACTCTAATTCTGAAAGTAAAATTCTATAAAGCTTGTCATCATTATTATCTGGAGTGCCTCTCCCATCTCCATTATTACTTACAAAATATAGATAGTTATCATCAATCCGCACATCCCGGATTCTTCCAAGATCACTTATAACCTCATGATGCTCTCCACTCTCCATATCAAATTCTAAAACAGCCGATCCTCTTAATGCGGCAACATATAGTTTACCTTCATCATACGCCATACCTGATGGAGCCCATGTTTCTTCGTTCCCAGAAGTGTATAAAGGGGAAATCATTCCTTCCTGCTCTTCTTCTCCTTCAATAACCGGCCATCCGTAATTTTCACCAGCTTCAATGATGTTCACTTCATCATTTGCATTATCTCCATGCTCACTGGCATACATCGTTCCATCATCAGCCCAGGTAACTCCTTGAGGATTACGATGCCCATAGCTATAGACGTAGGAGTCTGGGGATGGATTATCCTCTGGTATCGATCCATCTAAGTTCATCCTTAAAATTTTACCGCCTAATGAATCAAGGTCTTGTGCTATTTCACGCTCAGATGCGTCTCCTGCTGTAGCATAGAGCAATTTGTCCGGGCCAATCTTCAGTCTTCCTCCATGATGATAGGTACCGCTGGGGATTTGGTCCAGAAGTAAATCATCCTCTCTCCACACGTCATCTTCCAATTGAAGTGTTACAATACGATTAAATTGTCCATCACTATTTTCATACGTATAGTAAGCATAAGCCTGGTTTGATTCAGAAAAATCAGGAGCCAGTACAAAACCAAGTAATCCTGCTTCTGAAGCTGTTGATACTTCATGTTCAAGCTCTACATCCTGCCGTTCTGCTTCCCCATTTTCTATTCTGACAATACTTCCCGTTCTTTCAGTTACATAAAAGGTATCTTCTATCTGCTCAATCGACCATGGAACATCCAAATTTTCCGCAATAACTTCTAATCCTTCTATAGACAGATTTAGCTCTTCCTGTGAATCACCTGCATTATCAGATGTATTTTCATTGCTGCCCGGAGAAGGCTGTTCATCATTCGCAGAGCAGCCAATCAGGAAAAGCAGACCAATTAGATGTCCAGATAAAATTTTCTTCATTCACATTTCGCCTCACATTATTTTTAATAAATTCAAGTCCTCAGTTAACATCGGAAGCCATTGATAGTTGTAAGCTTAACGAATTTGATTTGCCATTATCGCTTTTATCTCTGAAACAATATCATCATTCCATTTTCTCGCCATTTTTTAAGGATACGATTCTCGTTTTACATATTCATGTATATCAGAATTTCAAATTAATATATGTTAACCTCTCTATCCCTCCTTCTTTTATTGGAATTAATATTAGTATATAAAGTTAACTTTAGGTCAAATAATTTGATTCTATTTTTTGATAATTCGTTTTGACGGCCGTTAATTATTATGTTAGAATTCCTCCAACTATTAAGTTAACTTCAGGTTTATATTTGAAAAGAGGAGATAAAAATGACTTATTCTATTGGGGAAGTTGCTAAAAAATTAAATTTATCTATACCAACTTTACGTTATTATGATAGAGAGGGACTCATTCCTTTTGTAGAACGTACGGATAATGGAACGAGGGTATTTAAAGAGTCTGATATAGATTTATTAAAAGTTATTCAATGTTTGAAATCCAGCGGTATGACCATCAAGGATATTAAGACCTTTATTGAATGGTGTTCGGATGGCGATTCCACCTTACAGCAAAGATATGACTTATTTTTAGAGCAAAAAGCAGTAGTAGAAAAACAAATGGAGGAATTAAAAAATACAATGGATCTCATTGACCATAAATGTCATTACTACAAAGTAGCGCTGGAAGCAGGCACGGAAAATGTTCATAAAAACAATAAAATAGGCAATACCGTTTTTGATTAATAAAACATCTGCACTTCACTATTTTATATAGAGTGCAGATGTTTTTTTCTCCCCTGGTTACAGTAAATACCAGAACACTAAATAACGAAAATACTATTCACCCGGCGGTTTTGTACAAAGTATTTCGAAGTATAATAAATATAAAACCGCCTATTAACGCGACAACACCTACAAATAGAATTTCTCTCGTTCCAATTTGCGATATAATCATTCCTGCTGCAGCAGTTCCAATCGTAGTACCCAAATTAACGGATGTCAGAAATAAACCATTGGCGAAATCCGGAGCTTTTGGAGCGGCAGATATAATCCAATACTGGTTGATATTTGCACCAATTCCACCAAGTATCCCCCACACTAAAATAATAATCGCCGTAGGAACTGTTAATTCTGCTACAGGATAAAAGATAAGATAAAGTGCAATTAATGCGATAGGAAAAACAGTTACCGTACGGACAGGAATTTCGGAAAGCAGCCTTCCAGCTATAATATTTCCTAAAATATTTGCCAAACCGTAAACCAGAAGCATAATACTGATTAAATTGGACGACATATTTGTGACCGTTCCTAAATATTCAGCTAGGTAACTGTATACTCCGAAAATAGCTGCATTGATAAGCAGAACTGCTAAAATCGAGAGCCAGGTAACTCCTTTTGTTAATATTTTCAACTGCGAGCCATAGGATAGTCTTTCTGTAACCGGCATAGATGGCAACAAAAAGATCGTTGCAATTAATGTGAAGATATTAACGATAGCAAAAAAGGCCATGCCCGCTTGAACAGAAATCGCATCCGCAATAAAGCTGACGATTGGAACGCCTAATACCATCCCTGCGGAAACTCCAATAAAAACTTTGGAGATTGCTTTCGGTGCTTCCTTTTCACTTACAGATGCTCCGGCAACAGATAAAGCCATCGATACATAAAGCGGATGGAAAAAAGCCGGTATCACACGTGCAATCAAGGTAATCGTAAAGTTGTTTGTAAAGACGGAAATAATGTTACCGATAATGAAAATAGTCAGCACCAATAACATAACATTTTTCCGGTTCATTCCAGAAAATATTAACGGCATTGTCGGCCCGGCAATAGCAATCGCTAAGGCAAATAGACTCACCAATAAGCCTGCAGTCGGGACACTGACATCAAAATATACTGCTAAATCCGGGAGTATACCGATAACCCCCATTTCGGTATTGATAATACCAAACACACCGACCGCCAATATAAATATAAGTAAACCTTTCGAATTCTTCATAAAATATTACTCCACTTCCTTCTTAATTCATCGAGGCTAGAATTTCTTATTATTTTTTTCATATTTAAAGATAGGAAGCCATAAGATTTCATTAATAAAATATAGAAGTACATCTAAAATAAAGTACCGTAAACACTTTTTATTTATTATAGTCTGCTGCATCTTTACAGAAACAGCACGCATAGAGAAAACAGCTATTGTTTTATCATTTTTTATATACTTAAACAGGCTGTGCAGTCGGACGAACAATCATATTACTTACCGCCATTCGATCAGGTGTATCGATTGCGAATACTACTGCAGAAGCAATATCTTCTGGAGCTAAGCCCCATTCTTTTTGTGCTTTATGGAGGTCTTCTGAAACCTGTTTATCACTAATGGTTTTGTATAGTTCTGTTGCAACTGCCCCCGGGGAAATAATAGTTGATTTAATATTATTTTCTCTTTGCTCTTGTCTCAATCCTTCCATAATCGCACGTACAGCAAATTTTGTTCCGCAATATACAGCAGAATCAGGATAGACCACATGACCTGCTACAGAATCCGTTGCAATAATATGACCTGATTTTTGCTGTGCCATAATTGGTACAACTGCAGCAATACCATTTAATACACCCATAATATTGATATCAAGCATTTTCTGCCATTCATCACGACGTCCTTCCACAATTGGCGCAGTTGGCATAATACCAGCATTGTTGTATAGCACATCAATTCTTCCATACATATTCATCGAAAGGTCAACTACTTTTTTCACATCTTCATAATTGGTGACATCTGCTTGTTGGATATGAATATCTGCCTTAGGGAATGATTTTTGGATTGCTTCCAAACGTTCTGATCGGCGTGCAGCAATAATCAGCTTGGCATCTTTTTCAGCAAGCAGCTTTGAAGTTGCTTCACCAATCCCACTGGAGGCACCCATAATAATAATTACTTTATCTTTTATTGCCATTATTAAACTCTCCTCTTTTAAGTAATTTTCTTTTCAATAACATCATAAAATGATACGATTCAGATATCAAATACCTATATCAAATATATTGTTATACTTAAAAAGCATAGGAGGATTTAGAATGGAAATCCGGTTATTACGTTATTTTATTGCTGTCGCAAATCAACAAAGTATTTCTGGTGCAGCAAAATATTTACATATATCACAACCTACCTTATCCAGACAATTAAGTGATTTAGAAACAGAATTAGGTACTTCATTATTTATTAGAGGAAACCGAAAAATCACCTTAACAACAGAAGGGATGTTTTTATTAACAAAAGCGAAAGAAATTGTGGAGTTAATTGATAAAACAGAAGCGAATTTTAACCAGCCATCAGAAATTATTAGCGGAGAAATATATATTGGCGGCGGTGAAACAGAAGCCATGCATTTTATCGCGAATGCTTTAAAAGACCTGCTTAAAATCCACCCGGATATTCAATTTCATTTATATAGTGGAAATGCAGATGATATCATGGAAAAATTAGACAATGGATTGTTAGACTTTGGTATTGTTATCGAACCGACAGATAAACAAAAATATGATTACATACATCTGCCAGCTTCCGATGTTTGGGGTGTATTGATGCATAGAGATAGTCCGTTGGCGCATAAAGATTCTATACAACCCTCAGATCTAATGGATCAGCCTTTATTGATTTCACGGCAAACAACTGTGGATAATGAACTGTCCGGATGGTTTGGACAAGATGTCAGGAATCTGCATATCACAGGAACGTACAACTTGCTTTATAATGCTGCACTTATGGTAGAAGAAGGTCTTGGATATGCTTTATGTTTAGATAAATTAATTAACACATCCGGAGACAGTAAACTTTGCTTTAAACCTTTAACCCCTGATTTACATGCAGGATTAAATATTATTTGGAAGAAACATCAAGTATTTTCCGACGCAGCCAATAAATTTTTAGGTCAAATTCGGTATAATATTGAAAAGCATACTCAAAATGATTAAATTTGAAACTCAAATTTAAAGTGCCCAATCATTTTTTATGATTGGGCGCTTATTTATTACTATTAATAACTTCATGAAACCTCATTCCATCGAAGCCTCTGCCTCCAAAAATGCATTTTTTAAAGTTTCCCATTGTGCTTCAGTAGGCTTCCAATACCCCCGCTCTGATACCTCGACCAATGTTCCAAGCAAATCATGATATGCTTGCGGGTTTGCCTGGCGTATTTTTTCCTGCAATGCTTTATCCTCCACATACGTATCATGCACATGGGAAAACACCCAATTTTCCACTTTGTTCGTTGTGGCAGCCAGCCCCAGTAAATTCTCTGTGTGCTTTGCCATCTGCTGAACACCATGATAAGGATGCCCCAGCAGCCCTTCCATCCACTTCGGGTTGGTCAGACGTGTTCTGACACCGCGATTAATGGCATGCTCTACATCTTCTGTCTGCGGCGTTTGCTGAGTCGTATCGGTTATATAAATATCAACACGCTCTCCCTTTGCTTTTTCAATCGATTTCGCCAATCCCCCGAAGAAATTATAATAATCATCGATATCCGTAATTTCATATTCATGACTGGCCCGCAGCTGGGAAACGATATCGGCTGCTTCCATATGAAGATCATATAAATCAGGAAAGCTTTCTCCTCTTCTTAATTTACTATAGACATGCTGGGCATGGTGCTTGTACATCTCACCAAGCTCTTCTTCATCTGTCCAGCTGCCATCCTCAATCATATGGTTAATCCCGGTTCCATATTCGCCTGAGGCTGGTCCAAATATCCTGGAAGAAGCTAAATCGAAAGCATCCGCTTGTTCATACCCTTCATGTAACAGCTGTTCCTGTACTTTTAAAGTAAATGCCTTAAAATAATTATCCTCTTCCTGTTCATCTGCGCACGCAAGCTTTTCAAATAAATCATTCAAAGCATCAATCACATTCGGAAATAAATCACGGAATACCCCTGACATACTGATGGCAACGTTCATTCTCGGTCTGCCCAGCTCTGAAAGGGGAATAAGTTCAAATGTTGTACTTGTTGCCTGGGAATGCTTCACTGCTTTTGCCCCGACATATTCTAAAATTTGTCCAATTGTTTCTCCCTGCGTTCTCGATGTTTCAATCCCCCAAAGTACACAGGCTACGGTATGCGGGATTTTCCCGT
The DNA here is from genome assembly GCF_038004405.1 of Oceanobacillus sp. FSL W8-0428. Lineage (NCBI taxonomy): Bacteria > Bacillati > Bacillota > Bacilli > Caryophanales > Bacillaceae > Oceanobacillus > Oceanobacillus sp. FSL W8-0428. Next base: position 2,796,125 of record NZ_JBBORB010000001.1, on the reverse strand, counting down.
GAGCTTCCTGGTATTGCGTTATGGTTGCTTTGGCAATTTCAGCACCTCTTACAACCGCAGAAGGGCTCGGTACAGATCGCGGATCAAATTGATACAAATTGGTCCCCGTCGGCAAAGATTCTGGATTTCTATAGATATCACCTGCCAATTTTGCAGGCAGATAGCCTCCATTTAACGCTTTTATAATAGAGGATAGCTCCTCTGTTTTTCTTACTCTGTGATAAATGCTTTCCCCATACGCCAAAATATCTGCAAATGCTGCTGCATGAGAATTTCCCTGTACATCCGGTAAATGTCTGGATTCTATATAATCCCTTAATAAAACAGCTGCTTCTTTTTCCAGTTCTGCTTCATCATTCTGCAGCGCCGGCTTTAATTGGGATACCAGCTGTTTCAAGGTAATTCCCATATGCTCTCTGCGCAACGTATATACTGTATGAAGAATTGCATCTTCATGCTTCAAGCCTTCTCCGATAATATGCAGTCCATACGGGATTAAAGCATACTGCATCCTTTGCAGCTCCTGCTCTATATCTTCTAATTGTTGATTGGAAAAGCCATTCTTATCTGCCAGCTCCTGAATTTCTTTCAAAATCTCTTCACAGCGCTGCGGGTCAAGCTGCTCGGCTTCCCGATATTCATGGAGCAGACGTTCCAGCTCTTCATAATCGCCATATAGTCCCCCATCTCTGAAATGAGGTGCCTGGTAACTGCTCAGTACAGCATGTGTCCGTCTCTTTGCGAGCATTGCTTCAGACGGGTTGCCGATATAATAAAAATAAAAATGCGGCAGGGAATGTACCAGTTGATCCGGATAGCAGCTGGAAGACATGCCATTTTCTTTTCCTGGCAAATATTCCAGTGATCCATGCGTGCCAATATGTACAATGGCATCGGATTGAAAGTCCTTTTCCAGCCAGTTATAAAAAGCCTGATATTGATAATGGGGCGGTACAGACTGATCATGGTAATCTGCTGATGAATCCTGGTCTGCTCCTCCTCTGCTTGGCTGTAATCCAATGAAAACATTCCCGTTAATAAAACCTGGTATGAAAAATACTTCTTCATCTGTCATTATTTCTCCAGGATACTCTCCCCATTGGCTCTTCATCCGTTCCCGGTCCAGATGATTGGTCCAATCTTCTTTTGCTTTTGAAACTGAATACTGTAATCTTTGATCTGCATCCTCATCTACGCCCCAGCTTGTTTCATTAAATAGCTGATGCCCGCGAAATTGTTTTTCCAGTTCATCTCCAGTCATTCGTTCCACCTGGTAGCCTTCATCTGCCAGTTTATTTAATAAAGCAGAGATGGAGCTGAATGTATCCAAAAAGGAGCCGCCAAACAGATTCCCCTCTCCAGGCGGATAATTGTATCCGATCAGAGCCACGCGCTTCTGACTGTTCTCAAGCTTACGCAAATGCAGCCAGCGCTCAATACGATTCATAAAATAATGAACGCGCTCCTCCATAAGAACAAGCTCTTTTTTCTCAAATTGATAGTTTTTATCGAAGCCTGCTGATTGGATTGCTGCAATAGGGTAGGTCTCCACTGCACCATCCAGCTCCGGCAAAACAACGTTCACCATCGCTTCAACAGGTGAAAGTCCCTTTGTTTCCTCCCATTCCGCTAATGTGGTGCGCGTCAGAAAGAATGGATGAAGCATAGGAATATCCAGCTTCTCCAGCCAATCTGTTACATCTTCTCTGTCTCCTCCTCTTGGTCCTGATCCAAGACGGAAGCTGATAAAATTCACAATGAGCTGTATGTCATCCAGCATTCCGACGAACAAGCTCTCCAAATTCTCCAAATCAATCTTCATAATACTTGTTAAGCCGACAGGAATAACTGCAGCGGTCGGCCTTAACCGTTCGATAAGCTCAGCAATAACATCTGCAGACTTTACTCTGGCCTGGGAAGCAATATATAAAAAGACAATTTTTGGCTTCGTTGCATCCTGTTTAGAATCTTGCAGAAATACCTCTGCACTGCTGTAATACTCGCCAGTTGCAGGATCGATAATCCCTGTTTTCTCTGCATAGCTTGGAGCTTTCGCTTCGGGAACATCCGTATTCCCATAAAGATGAGCTGCAAAGTAGAAGAGCTCCTTCCAATTTGCAATACCGGAAGCATGCCAATAGTCTTTTATCTGCTCATAACTTTCGATTGCCTGCTCCTTTAATTCCCGTTCTTCCTGAGTCAACTCATTTGATGGATCAAACGGGGCCAGCTCTCCTGATTTTGGTTTAACCTGAATATCCTGTCCCAGTAATGCACCAAAGCGGATGATTTTCTCCCATTTCGATCCATTAATCATCAATGATATTTGATCACATTCATATCTTTCACATATCCGGGCCATTCTCATGACCAGATCATCCTCAACTCCGTGTGGATCATAGATAAATAGATTGGCAGATTGAGAGACATGTTCAAATCGCCTCCATTGTTCTGCGCTTAATGGCTCCTCGGTTAAAAATAGAGAAAGCTTTATCTCCGGATAGATTTCTTTTATCTGTTCATGTGCTTTCGCGGCATCAGCTAATGTTCCAGATGAAGCAGCAGCAAAAATAATATGCACGAATACTTCTCTCCCTTCTTTTATTAACTTTCTTACATCCTGAAAATAAATAGCAGGGCCTATGATTTTATCTGCGCCCTGCTAATGGATGCAGCCGGTTTTGCACTGCTTTTGCAATATTTTTATCTGTTAAAGCATCCAGTGAGAGGTATTCTCCTTCTATAACAGCTGCAAGCTCCTCTGCCAGGCCAAATGTATTTCTCCCGCTTTGGGTATCAATAACAGTCACCGGGAGCTGTTCCTGTGCAATTCTTTTGGCAATCTGATAGGCTTCGCTTCTTGCCTGAGCTGCAGTACCGCCTGGACTCAACGTTTCATTGGCATTCCCATCCGTCAAAATAACAAGATAAGGTATAGCCAGTTTATGAATGCGCTTCTCTTTTTCACATATTTTTAATGCTTTTTCCAGTCCGGCTGCCAGCGGTGTTTTCCCGCCAGTTGGTATTTCTCCTAGTTTCTGCTTTGCTTCTGCAAACTTATTCGTAAAAGGCAATACCTCTTCCGCTCCTGTTTTTCGGAAGGAAACCATGCCAATATGGTCTCTTTTTTGATAGGCCTGCTGAAGTAATTCCATAACAGCTCCTTTGACAACTCTCATGTTTTTTTTCGCTGCAATGGAGCTGCTTGCATCCACTAAAAATAGAATGGTAAATCCCTGCTGCTTTTCCTTTAATTTATAGCGTATATCCTCTTTTTCAATCGCCAGCTTTATTCCCGCAGAAGGCGTACGAACCTTCATAAATGGAGCTGCCACTGTCAGTGTATGATATAAAGAAATTGCTTCAGTGGGTATCTGCACTGCACGGAGCATTCGCCCATTACCTCCAGCAGAAGTCCCCTCCCGATGCTTTCCATTCATTGCATATGGATAGATATATTTTTTCGAGAAAAGGAAATCTGACTGCATTTTCAATGATGTTATCACCTGGTCTATTTCTTCTTCAGAGATCTCTGTAATAAACTGGTTATCCGGCGGTTCTTCCTTTGGAAAAGAATCACCAGGGGCTTCATGATCCTGTCCGCCATTATCCGATGGTTTTGCTTCACTGCCAGAGGATGGATGGCTTTGACCCGTATCCTCCGAATGGTTGTTAGAAGATTCCTCTTTTGCCTGTGACTCTGAATTCTCCTGATTAGAAGATTCCTGCTGCTCTCCCATTCGATGAGAAAGTACATACCCCGCTGCTTCCTCAATATGCTTTGGCTGTACGGATTGATCCGAATCCAAAGCTGCTAATGCCCGAGCTGTTTCAATCAAATCCATATCAGCTTCCTGATTTTTACAGCCCGAACCCATGACAACCTCTACTGCCAGCTTCAGCATTTTTTCAGAAACTTGAACAGTGGACAATCGCTGCCTGACTTTATCCAGTTCTCCCTTTGTATATTCACGCTCTGCGTTCTCTCGGAATAATAAAATATTCTTGCGCTCTGACACATCAAAAACAGGAAGCAGACGGACACATAGCTTGGCATGCTTTAACAAGGATTTATCCAATATTTCCTGGTCGAGGCAATAAAACCATTTTGCCAGGATAGGATAATGAGAGTCCCCGTAAAATGACACTCCCTTATTTTTCAGCAATTGCATAAGTAAACGCTGATTATTCTCCGGCATCGATGCAAATTGATCGGTAATAACCACCTTTGCTTGATGAAAAATACTTTGATTACTTGAGTTCTTCCTGAGTGGAGAAAACAAGGCAAGCTCTTTTTCTCCCAATAATTTTTCTGTCGTAACGTGGGAAGGAATAATAACAGTATCCTCTTTAGGAAAGTAAGCTAAGACCATTTGCAGCAAAGTTGTCTTTCCCGTTCCACTTGCCCCGGTGATACAGATCCGGTCCAAATACGGATTGATAAGCGCTGCGGCAAGGCCACGTTTTGCTTTCAGTTGACCAATCAGGCAATTCATTGATTATCGACAACCTTCTGATTTAACAGCTCAGTCAGCTTCTGATAAGAAGAATTCTCCTTCATCGGATCCTGTAATAAACGGTGTGGCAAGGCAAGCTCTGCCGCTTCGTAAATATCCTCCACCTGCACCATTGTCCGCTGCTTCCATGCAGCCAATGTCTGAGCTGCAGTGATGACAGTGATATCAGCACGGTGGCTTTCAATACCCAATTCAATCGATAAATCAGCTACAGCACGGAGAAGATGATCATTAATCTCAACAGCTGGCAAAAGCTCCTTCGCGCGCTGTATTTGGTATGTAAGCTGATTTTGATCCTGTTCATATTTTTTCTCAAACTGCTCCTGATTCTGTTCAAAATTCAAACGGCGTCGAATAACTTCCATGCGCTCTTCGACATTTTTCTCACTTTCCACATCTATACATAAGCCGAATCGATCGAGCAGCTGCGGCCGAAGTGCCCCTTCCTCCGGATTCATCGTTCCTACTAAGACAAATCGGGACGGGTGCTCATAGGATACACCTTCTCTTTCAATCCGGTTAACGCCCATTGCGGCTGTATCCAAAAGAATATCAACCAGATGATCTTCCAGAAGGTTCACCTCATCGACATATAAAATATTTTTATCCGCTTTTGCTAATATTCCCGGCTCCAGCTTCTTTTCTCCTGTTTTTAGAATATGCTCCATATCCAGTGTCCCTACAACACGGTCTTCTGTCGCACTTACCGGCAGATTGACCACAGATGTATTTGTCAGCACATCAGCCAATGCTCTTACAGCTGTTGACTTTGCTGTTCCTTTTTCACCTTGGATTAATACTCCTCCAATTTTGGGATTAATTCCATTTAAAATTAACGCTTTCTTCATTTTGTCTTGCCCTACAATTGCTGTAAAAGGATAATTTTTCACATTTAACCTTCTTTCCAAAATCACATACGATTATTTAATCTTTTAGAGGATGTTCAAAAAGTCCAAAAAAGATGACGCAACGAATTTCTGCGTTGACGAAGATTTTTCAATGGGGCTGCGATTACTCGCCCCACCAAAAGCGTTACTCACGTATTATAAAGCATACGCTCCGTTTGAAAAATCTTCGCCGCCTTGAACTTCTTGGTCCTATTTATCGGACTTTTTGAACACGCACTTTTAGCGGCATCATCACGATACGCAATAATTCATTATCTTTATCCTCATAGATATCTGCCTGGACATTAAAAACATCCTTAAACATATCCGGGTTCATCATTTCTTTTGGAGTACCCTGTCCATAAATATGCCCCTCTTTAACCACAATTACTTCATCCGAATAAACAGCTGCATGATTGAGATCGTGTAAAACCATAACAATTGTTACGTTTTGAGTTTTTTGCAACTGTGTTACGATTTCCAGCACATCCAGCTGATGTGAAATATCTAAGTATGTTGTTGGCTCATCTAAAAATAAAACTTTCGGCTGCTGAGCCAGGCAAAGAGCTATCCAGGCTCTTTGCCGCTCACCTCCAGACAGCTGAGAAACGTTCCGCTTTCTCAGCGCATCTAATTTAGTAAGCTGAATCGATTCATCAATAATTATCTGGTCTTCTTCATCGAGCCTTTGAAACATCGATTTATGCGGCGTTCGGCCATATGAAATCAATTGTTCCACGGTTAAATCCATTACATCATTCACTTGAGCAAGCAAAGCCAATTCCTGTGCCACTTTCTTTGGTGAAAGCCGGTAAAGGTCGGCCTGCTTCCAATATACTTGGCCATGATCAGGCTTCAGCTGACGGGAGAGGACATGCAGCAGGGTGCTTTTCCCCGAACCGTTCGGCCCGATAATACTGTATATACGCCCTTCCTTCAGTTCCAAATCTATTTGCTTTAATACGCGTTTATCCGAAAAGGAATGAGAAATGGAAGCAGCTTCTAATGCACTCATACCATTTTCCTCCTTAGTAAATATAGAAAAAACGGTGCTCCCAATGCACCCATAATAACACCTACCGGAACTTCAATCGGTGCAAACATAATACGGCCCAAAGTATCAGAGGCCGTCAGAATTGCTGCTCCTAAAAATATAGAAGCAGGCAGAAGCACACGATAATCATTGCCTACAATTAATCTTGCTGTATGAGGAACAATTAAACCGACAAATCCCAATAAGCCAACGACACTGACAGCACTGGCAGCTAACAGCGTAGCAACAGCAGTCATAGAAAAACGAATCCATTCTACTCTGGCTCCCAGACTCTTAGCTGTCCGGTCTCCCAGCATTAATAGATTCATTTTTCGGATACTGATAATTGCAAGAAGGATACCAACAATCGAATAAGGCAGAATCACTTCTACCTGCGGCCAGCTTCTTGCACTTAAACCGCCAACCATAAAATCAATGGTACCCTGCACTCTGTCACTGTAAAAAACCATCAGGGCAGATATACCGGAGCCTAAAAAAGCAGAAATAGCAACACCAGCCAGGATAATCCTGGTTGGCGCAATTCCTTTTTCCCACGCTAAAGCATATACCGTAAAAGCCACAATGGTTGCCCCAATAAACGCAACTGGGGTCAATATATGAGGCAGATGCGGATACAACATTAAAACAATCATACCCGCTAAGCCTGCCCCGCTGGAGATCCCAATAATATATGGATCGGCCAGCGGATTTTTCATAATCCCCTGAAGCAGGACACCAGCTACTGCCAGATTAGCACCTACCAGAATAGCAACAAATGTACGCGGGACCCGGATGTTCCAGATTATATTTTGAAAATCACTTTGGATATCTCCTGTAAAAGTTGTCCAAATATCTTTTAAGGGAATATTTGCCGATCCAAACTGGATACTAAAAATGGTTGAGATTACCATTAAAACAGCAAAAATCACAACAATAAATCCTTTCCATCCGGCTCTATCTCTTAATGCTTCTTTTTTACTCATTCTCAAACACTTCTGGGTACACCATCTCTGCCATATCCTGCATCGTATCAGCATAATCAAGGCCAGGATTGGATAGATATTTTTCGGAAGGGACAATATGGACATTTCCTTCCTGTACTGCTTTTAGTGAGCTCCATGCAGGATTTCCTTCTAATTCGTCCGTTATTGTTTCCTTTCCAGCTTCTTCACTTCCATGGATTGTCATCAGGATATAATCAGGCTGCTGCTCAGCAATTGTTTCTAAACTGTACGGTGCTGAAGTTTGCGAATCCGGGCTGGCTTCCATATCCTTTCCGATATTATTTACATGAAGCAGGTCACCAATCTCCAGTGCAGTTGTATTGGATCTTTGAACAGAAACACTTCTCGGTGTAATATTTAAAACGACGATAGACGGTTCTTCACCACTTGGCAGTTTATCTTCTATTGCCTGCATCTCGTCTTCAGTTTCCTGCAGTTTCTCAGCTGCAAGCTCTTCTTTTCCTAATATCTCTCCCATAAGTGTTGCCATTTCCTTCACATCGTCAAAAGAGCGCATATCTAACAGTGCAAAAGGAATATCACTGTTTTCCATAATGCCTTCTAAATCCGCATGGAAATTCGGTGCTCCAATAACCAGGTCCGGTGAAAGAGCCACCAATTCCTCTGTATTTATCTGATTCACTGTTCCCAATTCAGGTAAATCCTCTGCCTGCTCTGGAATAGGTATACTGCTGGTTGACATTCTTCCAACTGCTTCCCCATCCAGATCATAAATTAATTTCAAAAATTCCGGCGCTAAAACAACAATTCTTTCCGGCTGTCCGTCAAGTACCACTTCTCTGTCCATGCTATCTGTAAAAGCTATTTCTTCTGTTGTATTATCCTGACTTTCCTCTGTTGCTTCCTCCGTTGCAGATGTATCTTCATCCTGCTGACAAGCTGCCATCAAAATAACCGCAAGCATAGCAGCTGCAATTCCTATTATTCTATTTTTTTGTAATAATTTCCCCAAAGTAATTTCCTACCCTTCCGTAATGATTATGATTTATTAATTAAAAAAAATACTGTGTTTGTTTATGTAGTTACACTACCGCTAAGCTGCCACTTCCTTTCTACTAAACTAATTTGTTTAAAAAAACAAACCGTAATGATTACGTATTATATCATTTTTTTGTAAAGTTGCAACCACTTTTGTCATTTTTTGCGTGAAGCAGCAGAATGACAAATGAGCAATGAAGCTAGGTAAAGAAAATACACCCTCTTCTTATATAGCTGAATCAAGAGGGTGTATAGATAATTAAATCATTTAAAATGTTTCTTCTACAAAATCAGTGATTACTCCTATTGCAGCTTTGCTTCCTTCACTTGCGGCAATAACCAGCTGCGGAGGTCCAGCTGCATTGTCTCCCCCGGCATAAATTCCTTTGATACTTGTCCGGCCGTATGGATCTGTTTTAATTCCGCCCATATCCGTCAATTCTAGCCCCAGACGTTCAGCAAAAGGGGCAGCCTGCTCCATTTTGGCAGAGATAAAACCTGCCTCTTTATGCAGCTCTTTCCCATTTTTAAATTGAACCGTTTTTAATTGCCCATTCTCTCCTTGCAATCGTAAAATCTCATCATCTATAACCTCAATTTGCTTTTTCGCTAATATATCCCTTTGTTCAGGGGATAAGCTCTCTTTTCCATTTGTGCAGATGACAATATTCTTATTCCAATTGGAAACCATCTTCACCCCATGAAAAGAAAATGCTCCATCAGCAATAAAGATCAGCGGAGTATCCTTCAGTTCCCAGCCATCACAGAAGGGGCAGGAAAACAGGCTCGTTCCATAAAAATTATGAATTCCCTCGATATCAGGCAATACATCCTTCAGTCCTGTAGATAGAATAATAGTCTTAGCTTCATAATTCTTCCCCCGCTTCTGTTTGAATATGAAAAACAGCGTCAGCAGGATTAATATCAGTCACCCGCTCTTTTTGAATCACTATACCTGGATACTTCTTTAAATCTGCATACGCCGCTTTCCTGAACTCAACAGGCTCAATACCATCTCTGGTAATAAAATTATGAGATTCCTGTGTAACAGCATTACGTGGTGCATCGTCATCCAATAAAATAACTTCTTTTCTTCCCCTGCCTAACACGAGAGAAGCGTTTAATCCGGCAGGTCCTCCCCCGATTACAGCGCAATCATATAACAATATAGTCTCCTCCTTTTTACGCAGAATCTTCTTTACGTAATTTCATTACTATATCGTAATGATTACGATTTATCAAGTTTCATGATTCAAAGTGCGTGTTCAAAAAGGCTGATAAATAGGACCAAGAAGTTCAAGGCGACTAGCTTTTTACGAACGGAGCGTATGCTTTATAATACGTGAGTAACGCTTTTGGTGGGGCGAGTAATCGCAGTCCCATCGGAAAAAGCTCGTCAACGAAGAAATTCGCCGTGTCATCTTTATTGGACTTTTAAAAAAAGAATCTATATAAAGATGTCTCCTCTCCAATAGATTCCTTCTTCATTAAGTATTTTATTGTCAGATACATATTAAACAGTAAGAACCTTAATACCCTTAATGATATTCCAGATGAAATAATAAATATCAATGATAAAGCAAATAGCTGTCGCAATAATCGTTGCGATGAGTAATCCTCCATTTACTTCCCCTGCCCAAAATTGCCCCATGCCAATGGTAAAGATGATGGTTCCTGCTATAATTGTTGCGATAATCGGAATAAGATGTGTCCATAGTGCTTTTTTTGCATGTACTTTTGTTTCTTCATCTCCAAGAATCCAAACAACAACCGGAAATAGAAATGGTGCAAAAAAGATACTAAAATAACATAATGATGATAATATTTTATTTCCTTCCATCCCTTATACTCCTCCAATAATTCTTCCTGAAAAAAATATTTTACATGGTAATAAATTTAGTGTCCATGATAAAGGCTATTATTTTTCATACAGGATTCCGTATAGTAAAATACAGCCTTCTTTCGTTGAATTTTACGGGGCTTTCCCATAGAAATATCTCTATAATAAGTAAAAAAATACCTCAAGGAATCGATTTATCCCCTGAGGTATTTTACATTATATGTAATTTCTGTTTTTTTGGCATGACTGTATTTAATAGTATACATGAACGGAATATATAAGTCTATATTTTTCTTTATTTCATTGCTAAAATAAACAAGACATTCAAGTTAAGGAGGGTTTCACCGTGCAATTTAAACAAGAAAAAGAGAGTTTATCCAAAGCGTTAGCAGTTATCAACAAACAATATGATCGTTTAGCTTCCATACCTGAATACATTGGTGACGATTTTACCGAAAAAGTATTAGAAGATAATCGAAGGCGATTAAGAGAATCTTTAATTGTCGCTAAAAAAGAGCCTTACTTTGCCCGGCTTGATTTTAAAGATGAAGAAAGCGAGGAAGTAAAAGCAACCTATATTGGTAAAGCCGGTGTTTTTGATGAGAATACGGGAGATGTACTGATTACTGACTGGCGTGCACCGATTGCCAGCCTGTTCTATGGCTTCAGCGGGAGTGAAGATGACGTCTATTATCAATCTCCAGATGGCGTCGTAGAAGGTGAAATCTACTTAAAAAGAAATATTGTCACCTATGAACAGGAGCTGCAAAGGGTGGTAGACCGATATATTCGCGGAGAACAGGGATCATCTGGAGGAGATGAATTTCTATTATATAAACTGGAAGACCAAAAGGATAACAGACTGCGTGACATTGTTGCCACTATCCAGGGAGAACAGAATGAAATCATCCGCTATCCCTTGAACAAGGCTGTTATTATCCAGGGAGTTGCCGGCAGCGGGAAAACAACAGTGGCGCTGCACCGGTTAGCCTATCTGTTATATGAATACCGGGAACAATTAACAGCACATCGGATGATTATTTTTGCACCAAACACTATTTTCCTTGATTATATTTCACAGGTGCTGCCTGAATTAGGTGTAGGAGACATTGTCCAGACCACTTTTCCAAAATGGGTTATGACCTCTATTATCGATGATCCCAAATGCAGCCTGGAATCTCTCAGCGAAAGAAGAAAAACATTTTTTGAATCCGGTATATTGGAGCAGAATAATTGGAAAGGTTCTTTAGATTTTCAGCAGCAAATCAGGGAGCAATTATCACAATTAGAAAAAGAATGGCTTCCTGAAGAAGATTTTATTCCCTGGGAAAATAAACAAGGTGTTCCGCTGAAAAAAATCAGAAACTGGATAGAAGCAGATTTCAAAGGAAATCCTGTCACCAAGAAATATGAAAGACTGAAAGCTAAGTTAACGCGCTGGGTAGAAATTGAAGCGAAGATGTATGAAGAGAAAAAAGAACAAGAGCAAGCCAGAAAAGACGGCAAACAGGAATTGCGAAGATATTTACGAAAATGGAAAAAAAGAAAACCTTATGAGCTTTACGCACAAATTTTAAAAAAGATGGGAAGAAAAGACCTTCTGCCGCCGAAGAATAAAATAACTCTGGATGACCTGGCTCCTCTGCTCGATATTCATGATTATTGGTACGGAATAGAAAGAGACGAAAAGTTCGATCATGTTGTCATTGACGAAGCGCAAGACTTTTCTCCCTATCAGGTATCTGTACTAAACGCGCGTACAAAAACAGCATCCTTTACGATATTAGGAGATTTAGCGCAGGGTATCCATAGCAATGAAGGAATTGATGAGTGGAACAACTTTATCAACCTTTTCGGTACATCCCGTGCAAAATTTTTCCAAATGACCAAAAGCTACCGCTCCACCTATGAAATTATTGCGTTTTCCAACATCATTCTTAGTCATCTTACCAATCGCCCCGCTTTTGCAGAGCCGGTATTCCGAAGCGGTGAGGATGTCCATATCCAGCAGGTAGAGGCAGAAGAAAAATCAGCAGAAATCATAAGCTGGGTTCATAAGATGAAAGATCAAGACATGAATACCATCGCAGTTATTTTAAGATCTGAGGCAGAATGTAATGAGATTTATCCAAAACTGAAAGAAGAAATTCCCGAGCTGACAATTATTACAACAGAGGATAAATCATACGAAGGAGGAATCTCCTTATTGCCCGTGTATGTATCAAAAGGCTTGGAATTTGATTCGGTTTTAATGGTTGATGTCGATGAAGAACATTATCCTGAAACAGAACAAACTATCAAATTGTTGTATGTTGGCTGTACAAGGGCACTGCATCATTTATCAGTTATTTACAGCGGTAAAGCATCGAAGCTGATTTCCAAAGGGTAAAGAATTTTGGTTGTATAAAGCCCTTAGGCAAAATTATTTTAAACGGAAGGATAAAAACCCAAAGTCTGCGGATAGAACCTTCATTTAGTTTCATCATTTAAAAAGTGAGTCAGTTTATATGAAAACTGCTCACCTTTTTTAAATGCTATATCCGAACTATCTATTCTTTTCCCTTACTCGCCTGCCAGTTTTTTAAATTCTGCTTGGCTATATTCTGTAATTTCAGCTATTTCGCTGATATTATTCATGTAGCCAGCGTGGCAATCATTTTTCTATTGTTATTTTCTTTCTTAGCTGTTAACTATAAAATGAAATAAGATTTGAGATAAAGTTCTTTTCATTTAAATCTCAAAGAAATTTATGAGCAGCTTGTTAATAGATACTTCATCCTGCAACAAATAAATCCACATATTCCGCAGATTTACACGCTGCAGGATATGTGGATTTATATTTTTAATACAGCGCACATCAGCTTATAAACTCTACACCATAATACGTTAGAACAGCTATAATAACCCCATATATTAAAATACTTGCACCAGCGGAGATGAATAACTTCAGCTTATTCATTCCAATTCCATTGGCAATAACTGCTACTGCCCAAGAACCAATAATAGGTGTAAGCAATACAACAACTAAAGGACCCTGTTTTTCTATTCGATACTTATACTTGCTGTTTGCTAATTTATCCAGCCACTTCTTAATACGTTCAGATTTTGCAAGAAGCTGATAGAAAAAAGCAATCATCGGGACAGGAAGGAAATTTCCAAATCCTGCCCAGATAATTGAAGAAACCGCATCTAACCCCATCACCATTGAAGCAGGAATTGCAACATATATCTCTAACATAGGAAAAAATCCCATGAACCATGCGGACGCTGCCAGCCATAAATAATTCAACATAAATATATTCCTCTCATTCTCTTACACTGTATGTTCTTGTTTTCTATAGTATAATATAAAGTATATGGCTACCGTATACTCAAGTGAAAAGTTGGTGAAAAATATGAACTCTTCCAAAAAACTGATGACAACTGGAGAATTTGCGGATTTATGCGATGTGAAAAAGCAAACTCTTTTCCATTATGATGATATTGGCCTGTTAGAACCTGAATATAAAAACGAAAATGGCTATCGCTATTACTCTATTCAACAAGCTGAAGCTTATAGCATGATTGACATGTTAAAAGAGATTGGAATGTCTTTAACAGAAATTAAAAGCTTTTTACAATCTAAAAACACGAAGAAAATTACTGATTTATTAACAGAGAAAGAAAAACTGGTGGAAATAAAAATCCGGAAAATGGAACGTATACAGCACCTCATTAAAGATCAGAAAAAACAAATTGAAGAAGCATCACAGTTAGACCTTGATCGATTCATTGTCGAGAATATGGAAGCAGAACAGATTGTTTTAAGCGAAAATATTTTAAATTACTCTCATAAAGACATCACAAAAATGATTATATCGTTTATGAAATACGTGAAACAGGGAGAAATCAATGTGGAAAATTGGGGAGCTCTTATTCGCCGGGAACAAATAGAAACAGGAGATTACTTAAATTATTCCAATTTTTATTTACGTGAAAACCAGCTTCATTTAACAGAAACATTTATAAAAAAAGCTGGGAAATATGTAATTGGCTATCATAAAGGAAGCTATATGAATACGTATAAAACATATGAAAAAATAAAAGATTATCTAGATAAGGAAGGATATCGTATTTGCGGTGACAGCTTTGAAGAATATCTATACCTCATGGACGGAATCAGCTCAGGTGTAGAAACAAATTATGTAATAAGAATAATGATTGAAGTAGAAGAAAAAATTAATATCTAATACAATCTGCCGCATTTAAAGTTTTATCAAATGTTTATTAATAAAGCTTAACAATCGATAAGTTCAAATATTAAAGATACCCCCTTCCTGCTTAGATTGACTCATACAAATATTGATATTAACGGAATGATGGATGTGTTTGTAGAATGGAATTAAATGGCGACCTCCCGCTAATCAACCGGGAAGTCACCATCTTCTATTCCCTACTATTAAATCAATATTCTTTTTATTGTCTGCCCTCTTTACAATTCCTTCTGCTTCTCAGTCATAACCGACATGACATTATCCAATAAATTTCGTAATTTATTAATTTCCGCAGCTGCATTAGACAGGTAGTAATAATTCTTTGTTCCCTCCCGGCGGATATCAATCATTCCAATTTGCTTCAGTATTTTTAGATGATGTGATACAGCGGGCCGGGAAAGCTCCGTCGCTTCTGTTAAATCAACTACACGCAACCCTTGACAGGCATGATCATTCAACAAGGCAATAATAATAATTTGCCGTTTTTCATCCCCTAAAGCAATTAAAAAATCCTTTACTTCCTCAAATTCGTATTTTAATTTTTTTATTTCATTTGTTTTCATATAAATCCTCAATTCGTTTAATTGGTATAATCGTTTAAATTATTAAACCATTAAAGCGTAAACAAGTCAACGATGCTGACTATTATCTAAAAAATCTTTCCAGCTTCTTTTAAATTATTTAGTTGACATTTTTTAAAAATCCATCTATCATTCATTATTAGTTCAATCGTTTAATTATTTAAACCAATAAACCAAAAGGAGTTTCTTACAATGAAAAATCAGATGAAAGCAATGCTTATTCATAAATACGGACAAAAAAACGTTGAAATCGAGAATGTACCTATGCCGGAAGTATCCAGTAATGATGTACTGGCAGAAATTCACGCTGCCAGCATTAACCCTGTTGATTTCAAAATTAGAGACGGGAAATTAAGGCCGCTTATCAATTATAAGATGCCATTGATTCTTGGAAATGATTTTTCCGGAACAGTTATCAAAACTGGAAAAAATGTAACAAAATTTAAAGCTGGTGATTCTGTCTATGGGCGCCCTAGAAAATCAAGAATCGGAACTTTTGCTGAATACATTGCTATTCATGAAGATGATATTGCATTAAAACCGGAAAACTTAACATTTGAAAAAGCAGCAGCTGTGCCTTTAGTCGGTTTAACCACCTATCAGGCCTTTCATGATATATTAAACCTGCAGCCAAAAGACAAAATTTTGATTCAGGCAGGATCAGGCGGTATTGGAACCTTTGCAATCCAGCTAGCAAAGCAAATGGAAGCTTATGTCGCAACAACAGCGAGTAATGCCGGAAAAGATTTAGTAGAAAGCCTGGGTGCAGACAAGGTAATAAACTATCGGGAAGAAAAATTCGAGGAAAAATTAGCCGATTATGATTATGTATATGATACTTTGGGTGGCGATTCTTTAATCAATTCTTTTAAAATCCTTAAACCCGGTGGAAAAATTGTATCAATTTCTGATGTTCCAAATGCCCGCTTTGGAAAAGAAAATAATTATCCTTTTTGGAAAACACTTGCTTTTAAATTGATTTCAAGGAAATTAACAAAGCTAGAAAAACAATACCAGGTCCAATATAACTTTTTATTTATGAAGCCAAGCGGAGAGCAATTAAACAAGATTAAAGAACTTATCGAGGCTGAGAAAATCAAACCATTGATTGATCAGATTTTCCCCTTTGAAGACACACAGAAAGCAATGGAATATTCAGAGACAGGAAGAGCAAAAGGAAAAATCATCGTTAAAATCAAGTAGACCCACTCTTTTTATGTGGAGAAGACAGGGAAATTAAAAAATGTTATAGAATAGAAAAAAACCTGGATAGGAGACTTTTCTATTCTATAACATAGTTAAACTAAATCATAAAGAAAATATATCGTTACAATGGTTAATAAAAAAAATACAATAAAATGTAAGCCAAATGTTTTGTTTTTCACTAAAACAACTAATCTTGTAAAAAAAGCGAGAGCCCCGATGGATAATAATATTGGCGAGAAATACACATCCATAAAATCAGGGTACAAAAACAGAGACGCAAAACCAATTATTGCTAATAATATGAGAGCATAATCAAAAGGATTTCTTTTTTTAGCATTCTTCGTATCTTCCAATCTAATTTGTCCCTCTTTTCCCAAAATAAAATGTCCACGAAAGCGTTAACAGTATATAAATATTATACATGAACCAACATAAAAAAGGGAGAAGAATTTAGCATGAAAAAAATATTTATTAATTACTTAGCTTTTATATTAATCTTTTTCGGTATCATACCGTCTCTCCCGCAGCGTATTCTTTATATAAATCACGATAATAGGCATCCTTATTCATAAGTTCATTATGGGAGCCTTTTGCACGTATCTCTCCTTTATCTAAAACAATAATATAATCTGCCTGTTTAATTGTAGAAGCTTTATGAGCAATCACCAATGTTGTCCGCTCATTTTTAAAGTTTAATAATACTTCCTGAATCTGTTCCTCTGATTGATAATCTAATGCAGAAGTCGCCTCATCAAAGAGAAATATAGGTGCATCACGCAATATTGCCCGGGCAATGGATATTTTTTGCCGCTGCCCACCGGATAAACCTGATCCCCCTTCTCCTACTTCTGTAGCTAATCCATTCGGTAAATGGTTTATCAGATCATCAAACTTCAGATTTTTTAATAATGTTTTTATCTCAGTTTCCGTAGCTTGTAAATTACCATAAAGGATATTCTCCAAAACTGTACCGGAGAATAAATATTGATCCTGACTGACAAAAGAAAAATATTGCATTAGCTCTCCATACGTCATTTCATTCGTGTTTTTATTATTAATCTTTATCATTCCAGAATAAGGGAAGAATCCCAGCAGAAGCTTAAAAATAGTTGATTTTCCCGATCCGTTATGGCCGACAATCGCAACAAATTGATTTTCTTTCACTTCCAGACTAATATCATTCAATATTTTCCTGTTTCCTTCATCATAAGAAAAGCTCACTTTGTCTACAGAAATATGATTACTCTCCTGAAACGCAGCTAATGCTTCGGGAAATGATGTAAATTGCCTTTTTTCATTTAAAACACGAAATATTCGTTCACAGGCTGATAAGGATTCCTGCGTTGTTCCCCAAACCTGTGCTAATCCGGAAAATGGCCATACAACGTGATTTAACAGTTGAATAAAGGCAAGCAGCGCTCCTACCGTAATTTCACCTATCAAGATAAGATAAGCACCCAAACCAAACGCAATCAGAAAGGTTAAAAATCCAACTGCCTGTGACGAGCCTTGTAATGCAGCTTGTACTTTTCCTTTCTGCAAATCATAATTAAAAATTTTCTTTGTTAAACCTCCAAATTTTTCAGCTACCTGATTTCCGATTAAATAAGTTCTTACAAAGGGCATATTATTCATTGTTTCCTGGATATAGCTTTGACTTTGTGACACCTGCTCCTGTAATTCACCAGAAATTTTTCTCATCGATGTACCAAAAACTTTTCCAATCAGGATAATTAGCGGACCAATCAGGCCACAAATTAATGCCAGCTGCCATTGGATATTGATTAAAAATATAAAGGCGGCTATTGCGACAAGAGGCCCTTGTATAAGACTAATGAGTGTATTTCCCATCAAATCTCCTACAACGTTTACATCATTAATTATTCTTGAAGAATTTTCTCCAGATTTTGTTTTACTAAAAAATTGCATTGGTAATTTTAAATAATGATCAAACAAACGTAAACGCAGGTTATTTCTAACAAATGAAGAAATGTAATTTTTTATCAGCACATCAAAATAATTTTGTGCAAATGTAAAAAATAGTATGAGAATACCAATGATTAATATAAAGCGAAATTCTTTCGTATTGCCGTCTAAAGCTGAATCCGTAATGTTCATCATAAACCAGGGAAGAGCCAAATCTAAAATTATTCCAGTAAATAAGCAAATCATAAGCAATGCATATGTAAATTTTTTCTTTTTTACATATGCAAATAATTCTGAGTAAATCCCCTTCATCGTTCTGCGTCCCCTTTTCTATTAAAGTGATAAAATATACTGCAGCTGCTAATCAGCGAACTATATTAGAATTTGACAGTTACATTTATGGAAATACCTTTAATAACAAAAGATAATAATATAATTTTTTGATTGGCTTACACAATTAAATATTCCCTTTCTTTACAAACATTTCTACATTAATACTTTAACATTATAACGTTATTATTTATATGCATTTTCAAAAAATTAATACAATTGGGTTATTTATAAAAAACATAACGGCATTGCCTCATCTACCTTTTGAATTTTTATAAAAAATCAGATCAAAACTGTTCTTTACTTTCTAAATAAATTCCTGTATTATATATCTTAATGATACATATCAAAAAGATATAAGGTGAGATAAATGAAAAAATACAACGATACAACATACGCTATCCTCGGCATTTTAACAACTGACTGCCGTTCAGGCTATGAAATAAAACAATTTATTGATAATAGTCTGAACCACTTTTGGAAAATCAGCTATGGACAGATTTATCCAACATTAAAACGGCTGGAAGAAGAAGGCTTGGCAACTATACAGGCAACCTCCCAGGAAGGAAAGCCTGATCGTAAGGAATACTTTCTGACAGCAAAAGGGAAAGAAATATTAAAGGATTGGCTGGAAAAGCCGTTAAAGCAGTTGCCGGTGGAACGAAATGAAGTATTGCTGAAGCTGTTTTTTGGAAATCACCAGACAGAAGAACAAACCATTCGTCTATTGGAGGATTATAAACAAAAATTAGAAAAGATTTATCAGACGTATGAAGGTATTGAAGCGGGAATAGCCAGCCATAACAATAACCAAAGCGATGCGAAATATTGGCTGTTTACATTGGATTACGGAAAGCGGACAACTGCAGCCGCAATGGAATGGTGTGACGCAACGTTAAAGGAAATTTAAAATTTTAGAGGAGGAATCATTCATGGGTAAAAAAATTTACACTGGCAGATACACGACAGAAAACGATCAGGATGTCGTTGTTTTTATCATTGGAATGCGAATCAATAAAAGACTTGCAGTTCGAAAATGGGGTCCCGTCTTCACAGCCATGCCCGGTATGATTAAAGAACTTTATGAAAATCAGGAGGAATTAGGATTTCTTTCCATGGAAAGCTATTTTGGCCTGCGCACCACAATAATGGTTCAATACTGGCGTTCTACAGAAGATTTACTCGCTTATGCAAAAGGAAAAAAACATTTGACTGCATGGCAGAATTTCAACAAAAAGGTTGGAGAAAATGATGCTGTCGGATTCTACCATGAAACCTATCAAATAAAGGCCGGAAGCTATGAATCTGTCTATCGGAATATGCCATTATTTGGGATGGGAAATGCAAAAAAACACATCCCTATCACCGCACAGCATAATTCTGCCCGCAAACGGCTCCAGGGTGTGAAGGTAAATTAAGCTGGTTTCTATTTTATTATCCACCTAAACAAAATAAGCGCCAAAACCTGAATGCTTTTGGCGCTTATTTTTATGATTAACTTTTATCTTTTTGTTCTGTGTTCTCTGTTTTATCTTCCATAATATCATTCGCTGTGCTTTTAAACTCCCGCAATGTTTCTCCGGCAGCCTTTCCAATCTCGGGTAACTTTTTTGGTCCAAAAATAATTAATGCCAGAACAACAATAAGAATTAATCCGGGGATTCCTATATTTGCCAATCCCATCAGAAGTCACCTCCAGCTCTCAAATAAATTTTTTCGTACATTAAACCAGTCTCTTTTGACTCTTTGCTTCCACCAGCTGACCGCCATTTTTTAGGAATTCCATCATTCCTTCTGCTGCACGATAGGTTAAGGCGGCAGCTGTTGTTGTCGGATTGGTACAGCTGAAATGCGGGAAAGCACTTGCACCACATACAAACAGGTTATCCATATCCCACATTTGCAAATAACTATTTACAGCGGATGTTTCTGGATCTTTTCCCATGATTACCCCGCCACCGTTATGCTGAAAGGCAAGTCCTCCGCTGAAATGCTCCGGCATTGGATAAGCCAGAATATGTGTTGCTCCCATCTCTTCTAAAATCTCAACATGTTTTTCTTGAATAAATTCATGTATTGCCTTGTCATTATCTGAATAATCCCATGTAATCCGTATTAACGGATCCCCGTTGGCATCTGTATAGGTCGGGTCCAGATCAAGATAATACTCTTGATAAGGAAGAGTAGCCTTTTGACTGAATATCATAAGAAATCGATTCGCATAAAATAAAGATTTCTCTTTAAATTCTTTCCCCCATTGCGGTGTACCCTCCGGCACTATATTATTCGCTACTGGTGCATTCCCTGTAATACGTGCTTCAATTTGACCGCCATGCAGAAAATCTAAATCATGATGATCTACTAAATCCCCTGTATAGTCTGTTATCGCCATTCCATATGCTCCAGTGGATACATAATTATTAAATTTTTCATTATCAAACAGACCATGCGAAGACGTCACGCCATGATGATCTGTAAAGTTTTTTCCGATTACACCTGTCCCGTTTTCCGGGTTATATGGTTTACCAATTTCAGATAATAACAGCAGCCGGACGTTATTAAATACATAGCTTGTCAATACAACTAAATCTGCTGGCTGCTCGAATTCTTGTCCCGTTCTGGTATCTTCATATAATACACCAACTGCTTTTCCATTTTCATGTAATATTCGAATTACCCTTGCATGTGTTCTCAATTCAAAATTGCCGGTTTTTTTTGCTGTCGGGATTACTGTCATAACTGGATCAGCTTTCGCTCCATATTCACAATAGTTACTTCCGCAAAATCCACAATACTGACAGGCATTTAATGTTTCACCATCCGGATTTGTATATTGCTCTGAAAGTGTACCGCTAGGAATAACAAATGGATTATACCCCATTTTTTTCACAGCCTCTTCAAATAGAAGCATTTGACGATTCTTTTTTAAAGGCGGTGTTGGATAATCGTCCGAACGTTCCGGGTAATTTGGGTCTGGCTCACCAGAAATACCTGCCATTTTTTCAAACTTATCATAATACGGTTCTAATTCGTCATACGTAATTCCCCAATCCTGTAAAGTCATATTTTCAGGGATTTTTTCTTCCCCATACTTTTCAATTGTTTTGGAACGAATCTCAAAATCATAAGGGTAATAACGATGTGTTTGCGCTCCCCAATGACTTCCTCCCCCGCCGATACCTTCTCCGATAACAGCTGTCGATTTATCTCTAATCGGCCGGGCATCTTCTTCAAGTGTATTTCTGACTGTATAGGTTTCATTGGTTAATTTTTCGTAGCCTTCTCCCCTCACCGGATAACGTACTTCATCATGTGTGTGGAGATAATCCTTTATATCCTTCTCTTTTCCTTTATCAAGGCCCACCACCTTATAACCGGCCTTGGTAAGCTCTGCCGCAACAATTCCACCCATCCAGCCGACACCGACAGTAACAACATCCACTTTATCTAATTTTTTCGCCATATTATCCCCCTTTTCTTACATTACATATGGTTGCTTAAGCTCATCGGTTCTTTTTTAACAAATTCCTCTGCTTCTACAACATCTGTATAAGACATATACGCTCCAGGAAATTCCTTCATTCTCCAGCCTTCCATATCCTTATTGCCGCCATATAACGGATCAGCGTAACAACCTTCCAGTGTCAGTTGTCTTAATAGTGCAAAAAATCCAGCGGAAGAAACCAGATTCATTTCTATTTCTCCTGCCTCAAAGCTTTGTAAAATTTCAATTTGTGCATCTTCCTCTAAATTATTGAAAATATCATTATATTTGGACTGGCTGACTTCATTCAATTTACGTAAACCAGTCAGCATGGTATCTCCACGATTTAAAGGAGATTCCCCTTCAAGAAATGGCCGTTTCCGATAGTCGTCTATGTTTTTCCCCCCACGGGGATGCTAACTGCTTATCAATATAATAGGGTGCGCCCAAAGCAATTGCTCCGGGGCCATTTTCATCCTCCGGGAATATGATTTCTGCCGCTGCCGAGAGTGTTAATAAATCTTCAATTCTCGTAAAAAACTGCATCGCTTCTGTAAAAGTATTATGCCCCCCTGAACCATGATGATGACTATCCTCAGAAGCAGGCTCGTACTTCTCTGTTTTAAAAGGCTTACTTATAAAACTTCCTAAAAGAATCCCGCCAACAATTCCACCGGTTGTCATCCCTGCAGTCTTTATAAATTGACGTTTCGATAGATCTACTTCTTCTTGATTATCACTTACATTCTTTTGGTTGACATCTTTGTTTTCTGTCATGTGA
Organism: Oceanobacillus sp. FSL W8-0428; assembly: GCF_038004405.1. Taxonomy (NCBI): domain Bacteria; kingdom Bacillati; phylum Bacillota; class Bacilli; order Caryophanales; family Bacillaceae; genus Oceanobacillus; species Oceanobacillus sp. FSL W8-0428. The sequence continues at coordinate 2,773,284 of NZ_JBBORB010000001.1, read as the reverse complement.
TTTCCCCCTTTTTTTCAAATCACAACTTCAACATATATATTTGAAGTACCTCCTTTCAAGACAATGGTAGAAAGAACTATTTTATCTATATGATGTGTTTCTGTAATCAGTAGAAAATATATATCTGTAATGCTTCTTGAGATTATTTTTGGTTATATTTAAGAAAATAGGAAAACATAAACATTTTTAATTTTCCAAAAATAAAAGTTAAAACTATTTATTTTAATATAAAAAAACTCCTTAAAATTGATTGACCATTTAAATTTATTCCCTTACGTCATGGTATAAATATATATATGAATAATTTGTCTTATATATAACTGATGTTTAAATAAACATCTTTTCATTCTATTTTCACCCAGTAAAAATATCAGATACTTTGAATCTATATTGTATTTTAGATAAATGATAGAATTTGAAAAAGCAGTCAAAAAAAGGATTAATATTTAATTACAGGGGAACGTTATAACATGTAAGCTAAAAAATACATTACGGAGGTTTTTTTATGTTGCATAAACAACATCAGCAGTTGATTGAGGCACTGCAAAGTTGCATCGTTGCCTGTAACCACTGCTTTGATGCATGCCTTAAAGAAGAAGATATACAAATGATGGCTGGATGTATCCGATTAGACCGGGAATGTGCTGAAATTTGCTCCTATCTTGCACAAGCTTTATGCAGAGATACTCCTTTTACTGCTGAGCTGGCTTCTGTTTGTGCTGCCATTTGTGAAGCATGTGGAAATGAATGCAGACAGCATGATCATGAGCATTGTCAGAAGTGTGCTGATGCATGTTTTCAATGTGCAGAAGCATGTAAAAAGATTGCTTAAATGCAAAAAAAGAAGCAGCTCTGTCGTCCAAAGAACTGCTTCTTTCTACATTATTCCGGTTCAATAGTAACATCTCTAAAGAATGGGAAGCTGCTTGGAAACTGATAGAATCCATTCACTTCATCACGCAAACCGGATAAAAGTACAGAATGATAAATAGGTACAATTGGCGCCTCATCTACAATAATTTGCTGTGCATCGGCATACAGGGATAAGCGTGCTGCTTCATCCCCTTCTTGTCTTGCCTGCTCCAGCAGCTCATCCACCTCTTCATTTGCATAGAAGGAACGATTTCCTGGTGCACCTGCATTGTCGGAATGAAACATTGGATATAATCCATAATCAGCGTCCAATGTCACCGTTCCCCAACTCCCTAAAAACATGTCGACACTGCCATTTGCTGTATCTTCCAAATAGGTGGCCGTTTCTGTCATTTGAATATTTACATCAATTCCAATTTCTTTCAGCTGGGATTGAATAACCTGTGCAATATCGCCTGTATTTGTATCATAAGCCATTAAGGTTATTTCCAAGCCATCTGCAAAACCCGCATCCTCCAGCAATGTTTTCGCTTCTTCCACATCTCTGTCTATGGGTTCTATATTTTCATCATAGCCAAATACAGTCGGGGCAAGAGGCCCTTTGGCAGGTAAAGCAATCCCATTTAGAACACCATTAATAATTTCATCTTTATTAATGGTCATTGCAATAGCCTGACGAACTCTTTCATCATTAAACGGCTCACGCTCTACGTTAAAACCGAGATATGTCATACTGGCACTGTCAGACTGCATTACATGGGTACCTTCATTGTCATCCACTTCTTCAACATTATTGGCATTCACGGGGTAGATAAAGTCTGAATCTCCTGTCTGGAGTTCAGCAATTCGAGTTAAGTCCTCCGGAACAAAATGAAAAGCAATAGCTTCCACTCCAGCCTGCTCTCCCCAATAATCTTCATTCTTTACTACAGTAATTTCTCCACTGACTGCACGCTCCTCAAATTTAAAGTAACCTGTTCCCACCGGATTTTCATTAATAGTAGAAAAAGGCTCTTCACCATTTGCAATTGCTTCATTATCTGCTTCAATCGCTTCCAAGCTGATCATATGACCGCCAGGATGTGCTAAATGGGCAGGTAATGCGGAAAACGGATATTCTGTTTCAATATGAACTGTGTAATCATCAATCACTTCGACATTTTTAATCATGTCAAATAGAAAACCAAGTGGAGAGCCTATGTCTGGATCACGTACACGATCTAAATTTGCTTTAACTACTTCTGCATTAAAGGCTGATCCATCATGGAAAGTGACATCTTCACGCAGCTTCGCCTCCCACATCGTATCCTCGATTTGCTCCAGACTTTCAGCCAATGCAGGCTGTATTTCCAAATCAGTATTCTGTTCTACCAGCGTATCATACAAGGTATTCATTACATATAAAGAATTTCCATCATTTGCAGCATGCGGGTCAAGCGATACAGGCTCTGATGCCAGCCCCGCTTTCAACTGCATTTCTTCAGCAGCCTCTTTGGCAGGGGCTCCCGTTTCGTCTTGCGGTCCACTATCGTCTGCACATGCTGCCATAATGAACAACATAGAAAACAACAAAGCCAATCCAATTATTTTCTTCAAATTTACTCCTCCTATTTTTTTATCATAAAAGTAAAATTACATTCATTTTGCTAAGAATACAATCCTTCTAATTGAGGATAAGTATATCCTATTTTGAATAGAGAGAGAAGAAACAAGCATCTTATTAAAAATATTGACGCAAATGCTTTACCAATGCTTCTGATTAAAATTATTTGAGAATAAATTTATTTTCACTTTAAATATTGCTCTTCTGCCCAAATTACTCGACATTATTAAAAAAAGCTTTTTTATACTTTTTACTCCGTTTTTCAATCTATATAAATGAAAAGAATATCTAATAGGAATAAGAGCAGGCAGACATTTAAAAGATATGATATTTGAATAATGTATAACAGATGAAAAAACAGCCCCAGAAAAATTCATTAAAACAGCTATCCCTTATCTCATATCTGGAATTTAATAAAAACCATCCTTGGTGTCTTTTGGTAAGATACCAAGGATGGGTCTGTTATTGTCAGATATTAAATGTCTTCGGTTTCCATTTGTGCTTCCTCTTCCTGGTCTTTTGGCATTGCACGATAGACCAAGAACCCTAAGATAACCGCAATGACAGAGATCGCAAAAGCAATAAAGTACACAAGCTCGACTCCTGCAATCATTGCTTCATTTATTGTTCCGGGATTCTCAGGTGTGGCTGATTGATTTAAATAATGCTGCTGCCTTGCATTCAAAATACTGATGAATACAGAAACCCCCATAGCACCAGCCACGGGCTGCAATGTCGTCATGACCGATGTTCCATGAGGATATAAACGTTTCGGAAGCTGATTTAACCCATTGGTTTCCGCCGGCATAATAATCGCTGAAGCAGCAAGCATTAATAATATATAACCAACAATGATCATCCACGGTTGTGTATCTGCATCAAGCCGACTCATCATAAACATGGTTCCACTTAACACAAGTGAAGCTGGAATCATCAGCACTCTTGGCCCAAATTTGTCAAAAAGATGCCCCATCACTGGTGACATCACTCCATTTAATATGCTTCCCGGCAAAAGAAGCAGACCAGCTGTTGCAGCAGATAATGCCAACGGTCCCTGCATAAAAACAGGCAAAATGATTTCAGATGAAAACATTGTCATCATAATAATAAGAAACATAAGCACCCCGTGCGTATACATTGGGTACTTAAAAACTCTCAAATCTAAGACAGGATTATCCAGCTTAAATTGCCTTACAGAGAATAAAATAATGGCAGCAGCCCCAATTATAATAAAACTGTACACATCAGGACTTAGGAATCCTGCTTCCTCTTCTCCTACTGAACTAAATCCGTAAACAAGTGAACCAAAACCAATAGTTGAATATACAAGTGATAAGACATCAACTTTCGGCTTTGTAATTTCCGACACATTTATTAAATATTTGTATGCAAATGCTATAGAAAAAAGAGCGAACGGAATTACACAGATAAATAAAAAGCGCCATCCTAAATACTCTACAATAATACCTGAAAGTGTTGGTCCTATCGCCGGCGCAAACATTATAACAAGCCCAACAATCCCCATAATCTTTCCACGTTTATGCGGTGGAAAGATTAGTAAAAACACATTAAAAATGACTGGCATTAATAAACCAGTTCCAGCTGCCTGGATAAACCTTCCAACTAGTAAAATAGAGAAAGTCGGAGCTGCAGCACAGATAATTGTTCCAATTGTAAATATAATCATTGTTCCTAAAAACAGCTGTCTGGTTGTAAACCATTGCAGAAGAACAGCAGAAGCCGGGATAACCACTCCCATGACTAACATAAATCCTGTTGCCATCCACTGAACAGTTGGAAGGGTGACATTAAATTCTCCCATTAACGTTGTTAAAGCAATATTTAACAATGTTTCATTTAGAATAGCAAAAAAAGCACCAATGATTAGTGATAGCATAATCGGCATAACCTTAAAATTCGGGTCTTCTGCCAGGTATTCATATTTAGTTGAATTCTGTTCCGTCATTAACGAAACCCCTTTCAATTTAAGATCTGTAAGATGGCAGCAATTATCAAGCTTTTACATTTTTGTCCAATAAAAAAAGAGAGTTGATTCTCTCTCCCAGCTCAATTATTGGTTTCAAAAAGGCAGACAAATCCCGATTTTGCTACACAAGCAATCTGTTATTCAGTTAACGAGGTTATTCGGAATTAACAGCATTTCAAAACCCTCCGTTCCTTTAAGTAAACTAATACTAACACGTGTTCCCAGCGTCTGCAAGAAGCAAATCAGCTTCAGCCTCTATCAAATATTTATACCAGGCCAGCTGCATTCATACATCTATCTTAATCAAAATAAGAAGCTTCTATACTTCTTGAAACTCATCATAGCGTTAACATAACATCTGCCTAAATCATACTCACTTTCTAAGTGGGCTAAAAATAAAGTTATCCATTAAGACTGTTATTTAATATTCTTAAAATATTCTGCGGACAGAAGCTGTTCTCTTTTTGATTTGCAACAAATATCAACTTTACACAAGTTTAGAACATATTTCCAAGCCTTCTTTAATTGGTGAAATAACTGTTATCACGAATATTTGAAGTACGCCGATAAAGGCTGCTATTTTAGCCAGCCTTTATCATTTACTTTTGTTACAGCCTCTATCCGATTATCAACCTCTAACTTATCCAAGATAATCGAAATATAATTTCGAACGGTACCATTGGATAAAAATAATTCCTTGGCAATCGCCTTGGTTGTTTTCCCCTCTGTTATTAATTGTAATACTTCTATTTCTCGTTTGGTTAAGGGATTTTCTTCCGCAAAAGCAAGGTCAATTAATTCTGGAGAATACATTCGTTTCCCTTTCATAATCTGACGAATAGAGTGAACCAAATCCTCACTTGGACTATCCTTTAACAGATAACCATCGACTTCCGCCTTTCTAGCTCTTTCGAAATAGCCCGGTCTGGCAAAGGTAGTCAAAATAATAATTTTACATGAATCATTCCTTAAATGCTCTGCAGCATCCAGCCCTGTCATGACCGGCATTTCAATATCCATCAAGCAAATATCCGGCTGCTCTTGTTTGACTAATGCCAATAGCTCTTCTCCGTTACCTGCTTTACCTGCCACTACCATATCTTCCTCTAAATCCAAAAGCGCACCTAGTGCTCCTAACAATAACTGCTGATCCTCTGCAATTACAATCCGAATCAAATTTAAACCTCCTCCATCTGTCTTAGAACCTTTGGCACCGTCATATCAATTTTAAAGCCTTTAACGTGTGCAGAGATAGCTAAGGTCCCGTTGATAAAGGACAGGCGTTCTCTCATACCCTGAAGCCCATTTCCAAATTCAGGAATACTATTCTTTCCTACTCCATCATCTTCTACCTGCAGCCTGACTTCTTCCTTTGTTTCAGAAAACTCAATGGAACAATGATTTGCCTGACTATGCTTTACAACATTTGTTACTGCTTCTTTCAGGCACATACTTAATACACTTTCCATTAACATTGGTAAAGAAGATTGTTCAACCTTCATCACAATTTTATGCTTAATCTGTGCAACTTCCATTAATTGTTCAACATGTGCAATTTCTTCCGTCAAGCGAATATTTTTCATATCTGACACCATTTCCCGTACTTCTTTTAAAGCATGTCTGGCAGTATTCTGCACATCCTGCAGCTCCTTCTTCGCCCGCACATGATCTTTATCCAATAACTTCGCAACGAGTTCACTTTTCAGTCCAATCATCGACAGTTTCTGGCCCAATGTATCATGTAAATCACGTGCTATCCTTTGTCGTTCTTCAACAATAGCAAATTCAGCAATTTTGCGGTTGGCATCTTCTAATTTCTCCTCTAACTCTTCCTGTTTCAAGCGATTATAACGATTGATAGGTATCAGAATAACCCCTAACAAGGTTATAATCAAGAACGGCAGTTGATTCAAAAACAGAGAATAGTTAAAGAAGAAGCCTGCCGTGATAGACCCTACAATTACCACCATATGAATCACATACATCGTAATAAATCCTGCTTTACCGCGAACATTACCTACAAAAAACGCAGTAAATAAAGCAAAATAAACATATCCATATAGAATCGTCATCACAATATTAATAATAAATTCCATTGTTAATCCTGTGTACATAAGCTGTTGATGGGAATTGAAGGTAAACCAGTAAACTGCAAAGAAAAGTAACGTCAGCAGTACACCGACCCCGATTTCCCAAATGGAAGTAGAGCGAAAAATAAAGTAAAACGGCAACACACAAAAAATAACCCAAATATATATGCTTAATCCTGTATTCCTCGGAAAAATATGATACCATTGCCGCACAATTTAGCCTCCTATGTTCCTGCTGGATATTATTTATTGTACCAAATATTTCTCTTCCCAGATAAAGAATCCCCCTAAAACGATTAGAGGGTTGTAATTATTTAGGAACGAATCGTAGGAGTTGACTTTACTGCCGTTATCTCTTGATCTTTTATTTGCTTTAAACGATGTTTCATTGCCCGAAAGCTGATAAATGTTTTCTGTTCTTCATCATAGAGACGAAACTTGATTGATTCCAAGCTTGTTTTTAACGTAATAGTAGTTGCTTTGTGTAATGGCGGAGTTTCACGGTGTGCCTGCTCCAAATTGTAATTAGGAACTTTTGGTGCTAAGTGATGCACATGATGATAACCAATACTTCCTGTCATCCACTCTAACCATTTTGGCAGCTTATAATAAGAGCTTCCATCTACCGCTGCCTTCACATAATCCCATTCCGACTCATTCTCAAAATAAGAATCCTCGAACTGGTGCTGGACATAAAATAACCAAATTCCCAATACTCCAGCGATATAAGCAATCGGCAGTTGAACGAATACAAGCGCTTGCCAGCCAAGCAGGAAGCCGATAAGACAATAGATTGCAATCAATACGATATTAATAATATAGGTATTCCTACGTTCTTTTTTTCTCGCATCTTTACGATTGATACGATTGCTATAGAGAAACAAAGAAAATGGTCCTAAACCAAACAGGATGATTGGATTACGATATAAGCGATATTGCAGTCTTTCCCATTTTGTTGCCTGCTTATATTCCTCAACGGTCATTATCCAGATATCACCAGTACCTCGCTGATCTAAATTTCCACTTGTCGCATGATGAATCGCATGTTCTCTTTTCCATTTTTCAAAAGGAAAATGAGTAATCACACCTGTAATGGTTCCGAGCAGTCTATTATATTTCGGATTTTTGAAAAAAGATTGATGCGCGCAGTCATGAAAGATAATAAACGTCCGGACCATAAAGCCTGCAGCGGCAATGCTGCATACTAAACTCAACCAAATGGAAACAGCTAAACTCTGATAAGCTAAGAACCATAAGATAAAAAATGGAGGAATCGTATTTAAAAGTTGAACAATACTTGTCTTCATTTTAGATTTTGCAAATGGCATAACGTCTTTTCTAAGTTGTACTTGCTTTTGTTTGCTCATTTATATCCCCGCCCTTTAAAACATACTGTGGCTTTAAGTATAAAGAATAACGCAATGAAATATTAGACACAGTTGTCAGTAATTCAATATGACACATGTCATGTTATCAGGGGGATTTTTCCTATTATGGAATCAATATATATATATATATATATTGAAACTTCATTCAATGGAGATTTTTTTGATGCACAAATGGTTTCGATAGAACAACTGATTACACCGCAATAAAATTATTTCAACAGCTAGAATCACACTTATTTATCCACTCCCTTTCCTGAATTTCTCAACCAATACCCTGCGGCATTTTGACCTTCCTTATGCAATTTTTCATCAAAAAAACAATTGGTCACTTCAAACCGTAAATGACCAATTGTTTTTTCGTTCAGTATTTTCTTTAACCTTTGATCAACCCGTATTCACCAACCCTGCTGCTACACCATTAATCGTCAGTAACACCTCAGTCACTAAATCTTCAGGAGGATTGTCTGTTTCTCTTAATTTATGAATTAAATCCACCTGCAGGAAATTGAGCGGGTCAACGTACGGATTTCGAAGGTGAACAGACCCTTGTATATTCGGCGTATGGCTGAGCAGCTCTTCATTCCCGGAAATTTGTAGAAGTGCCCTTTTTGTCCGATCGTATTCATCAGCGATGTCTTCATATATCCGTTTCGCTGTATCCTGGTCCTCAACTAAAGCCAGATATTCCTTAGCTGTTTTCATATCAGCTTTCATCAATGCCATTTGTAAGTTGTTAATGGTCACTTTGAAGAAAGGCCATTCCTTATACATCATTTGTAATATTTTCAAATGACTACTGTCTTCTTCGATGAAAGTTTGCAGTCCTGTTCCTGCAGCATACCAGGCAGGCAGCATATATCTGGATTGCGTCCACGCAAACACCCATGGAATAGCCCTTAAGTCTTCAAAACGCTGACTGTTCTTTCTGCTCATCGGCCGTGAACCAATATTTAAAGCACCTAATTCTGTCAAAGGGGTTGCCTGATTAAAAAATGTCAGAAAATCCGGGTCACCAAACACTAGTGATTGATATTTTTTCAATGATTTTTTTGAAATGGATTCCATTATAGTTTCCCATTCTTTTTGGCGCAACTCTTCTTGAGCAGGTGTATTGGAAACCTTGGCAGACCTTGTAAATAAAGCAGAGGCTGCCTGCTCTAAATTACGGTAAGCAATATCTTCAAGCAGATATCTGGAAGAAAGTACTTCTCCCTGCTCTGTGATTTTCACACCATCCTCCAGCGTCTCTGCCGGCTGAGAGAGAATACTGGTACTCAACGAACCGCCACCACGACCAAGAGAGCCTCCGCGGCCATGGAAGAATTTCAAACGGATATGGTATTGTCTTGCTATATTATGGATTTCCTCCTGAGCTTTAAACAGATTCCAGTTTGCACTTAATGTACCACCGTCTTTACTTCCATCCGAATAGCCCAGCATGATTTCCTGATGTTCACCGCGTGCTTCTAATTGTTTACGGTATACTTCTGTTTCAAATAATGTCTTCATAATATCCGGACCTGCAATTAAATCATCAATTGTTTCCAGCAATGGAGCGACATCAAGATCACTTTCCACTGTCCCATCTGGATAAAGACGATAAATACCTGTTTCTTTAGCAAGTAATAAGACTTCTAAGAGATCACTCGGTGATTCAGACATACTGATTAAATAAACTTCAACAGCTCGTTTTCCAAATTCCTCATGCGCTTTTTTAATTGTTCTGAAGACTTTCAAAATATCCTGCGTTTCTTTAGAATAACCCCCATCGAAAAGCAACAACGGTCTCGGTTCATTCAAAACCTCACATAATACTTTTTGTTTATCCTCTTCTGTAAGCGCAGCGTAATTATCTGTAACGTGGACGGCTGTTAGAATCTCATGCACAGCTGTTTCATGCTCTCCACTATGATTTCGTACATCCAATGTCGCTAAATGAAAGCCAAACAGCTCTACTTGTCGGATGACCTTTCGAATTGCTTTCAGTTTTTTCGTCTTCGGTAAATGTGCTTCGGCACTTTCCTTAATTTCTTTGAGGTCACGAACCAGCTCTTCTGGATAAAGATAACCTTGTGACGTTTTCCCTGTTTCACGCAATCTCTTTAGAATAATGGCAAATTTACGGCGATATACTTCCGACTTGATTGGCCATCTATCCCTCTCAGTTAAATAGCTATTCTCTTCTTTTTCCATTCTGTCAATAAACTGCTGGTTGATAGATATACGTTCACTGGATTGACTGAACCGTCTCATCAGCTCAACGATGGAAGCTTCATATTTCTTCAATATCAATTTCCGCTGCATTTTCAATGTCTCCCAAGTAATTTCAGGTGTGACATTTGGGTTCCCATCCCGGTCTCCCCCAATCCAGGAACCAAAATGAATAAAATTTGGTACTTCCCAGTTTCCTTCTGGAATTTGCTTCTGCAGCTGTATTTCCATTTCTTGAAAGACATCAGGTAATGTTTCAAATAATGTTTGATCAAAATAATAAAGACCATTTTTCACTTCATCCAGTACTCCCGGCTTCTTTTGCCGCAGTTCATTTGTATGCCATAAAGCAGTAATTTCATTAAACAAACTTTCTTCCACGTCTGCCTTCTCTCTTTGTGAAGTCTGTGGATTATCCAATGTCCGCAGATGTGCCGATATACGTTTTTGTATTTCCAACACAGTTCGTTTTGTGGCCTCTGTCGGATGGGCTGTCATAATCAATTCAATCGATAAGTCATTCAGCACTTCTTGAATTCCGTCATTTGTAAGACTGCTTTCTTTTACTTTCGAGACCGCTTTTTCAATAGAAAAGGATTGACTGGTCTCTTCATCCAGCAGATACTGGCGTTTGCGCCTGATTCTATGATTCTGCTCCGCGATATTAATCAAATGAAAATAGATAGAAAAAGCACGGATTACTTGCTGACGCAGCGGCGGTTTTAGATTGCTGATTTCTCTTTTTAAGGTATGATATGTATCTTCGTCGAATTCATTTCGGATACTTTTCGTCATTTCACGAATCGATTCAACCTTATCAAATAGCTCTGTACCTCCATGCAGCTTCAGTACTTCCCCTAATATATTCCCAAGCATATTGACATCATTTCGCAATGATGCATTTTTATCGATTGTTTCTGTCATGCTTTTTCCTCCTACTATTCAATTAGCGTAAAAATATCATAACATCTTTTGAAAAAAATAATAAATTCTAAATACATAAGGGATTATTTTCCATCCCGAAATCACTACCTGTTAAATAACTCTCCAATCTTTCCATTTATATAATTGGTGATACAGATATTTTGAATTTCAGCTAATAAATATTTTCCCTGTTTTAAGAATCTGAAACTTAATCAAAATAAACCTTAAAGATTTAAATCAATATATAATAGCTTTCTTCAGCTGTCCAGCTTTCTCTATAAAGTATAAAATCTGCCTTAAATATTATCTTATAAAACCGGATGAACGCTTCATTTCTCTTGTTAAAAATAAGCTTTGTGAACTAAACTTAGATTATGGTTTATCTTAGTTACTATATTGATAGAAAGCTTTCACTTCATCTATATATGCTGTGAAATGGCTGAGAAAGGAATCGGGAGATATCACTTTCAAAAATTTTCCATAGCCAAGAAGTTTATTGTATCCAAATACATTATCCTTTAACGGATAAATGACAGAATACCACGTATCATCTACTTTTTTCACGTTTTCTCTTCCTAACAGCTCCAGAAATTTATCAATAACCACTTTATTGACAAGTAATGTAACGGGAACATTATCTTTTTCCATCCACTCCCCGCCATTATAAGAGATTGGTTGATAATCCCTCTTGGAAAATGTCCCTCTTGTATTTAGATTGGATATTCTTGCAAGCTTATAAACATTGAATCGTTCTCTGGAATAACAATAAGCGTCCATATACCAGCTTCTGTCCTTAAAGACGACACGATAGGGCTCTGCTATTTTATTTGATTCTTCTCCCTGTGAGTTAATATAGTCAAAATAAATAAGTCTGCTGTTCCGAATCGCAAAAAGTATTTCCAAAACAATTTTTCTTAATTCAATATTACCTGTGGAAAGAGACAAATCTATTTCAAAATCAGCGATTCCTTCCATTTTATTTAATTTTAAGATGGCATTAAAGGCGGCGTCATCATGGAGTACCTGCATCCTGCTCTTTAAGCTGGTTTCAATGGTCATTAGTTCTGTCTTTGACAAAGGAGGTTTATTCATTTCAACCGAGCCCATTAAATAGATCCCTCCGTTTCTTCCTTTCTTGCAGTATAAAGGGATTCCAGCTAGTGACAGATCATCAATATCGCGCATAATCGTTCTTCTGTCTACATGAAACTTTTCCGATAGTTCTTTTGCTGTTGTTTGTTGATGGTCGATTAAATAAGAGACGATCCCCATATGTCTATCTATTTTAATGATAAACACGTCCTTTTTATTTTTAATATGACATACAGTTGCCATATTATCTTTGGTAGCATTATAGCATAAAAAATAAGGAGGTAGTAAACATGCAGATTAAACAGAAGGATGCAGGTCAGTTTATTGGCAGAAGTATTGAAATAGCAGGAAAAGGAATACATGATGAAAAATACTCGCAGGAAAAAACAGCATTTTATCAAGAATTATTTAAGCTAGGTATGATGAAAGAATTAATGCCGGTATCAAAGGATAAAAAAGGCTATGCCCTTATTATTCCAATTGAAAATGGAATCAGATATTTTGCCGGGATTCTATCAGATGTTTATATCGAAGGGTATGAAAAGCTGGAGATTACCTCACAGAGTTATGTAGTACTTGCTGCACAAGATGGGATATCCAGAAACTTATTCGATCAATTGGAGGATACATTTTTTACAGACAAGGAGAAAAGTGTGCAATATAACGGTAAAGAAGTTTTGGAGGTTCTTTTGAATGGGAATCCTGCGAATGCAGAGGTGGAATTGTGGGTTCCCGTGACAAATGAATAGGAGAACAGACTGCTGTAAAGCATAAATTGTTCCCCAAAAGGAGCTATAAAATCCTTTTGGGGAACAATTTATCCTGCAATGTTTATTAGCTTATCTTTCTCAGCTTTCATTTGACCTTCTTCGCAAACGATATACATAATAACATGGAATGAATCCACATATAAAAATTATTCCACCTACTAAAACACCATTCATTGCTGGAAATTCTTCACCTAATTATGCCAGAATTCCAATAACAACGGATATAAACACTGTTACAGCTAGAGAGATAAGCTAATCCTTTTTCAGGAGATTTATCACTGGGCTTCATGATCTACGCTAATACCAATGGATAAATATGCGGAAACAATAGCTGTAATCATAAAAACATACCACAATGGATTATCCGTCATTCCGTCTATTCCTTTTGTAACAAAATCATACCCTAATATCCCCACAACAATACCAATGGTTTGAATCAAAAACAGTACTCTAATATCTTTTAAGTTTTTTAATTTTAACCGTTCATCTTTAATTTTCTTCATCTGGCATTACTCCTTTTCCCTCCAAATGACTTCATCTAAAGTTTTATTCACTGCATAACAAATTTCAAGACAGAGGTTTAAGGTTGGATTATAATTTCCCTTTTCAATTAAGCTGATGGTTTGCCGGGTAACTCCTGTTTTTTCAGCCAGCTGCTATTGTGTTAAATCTACTTGGATGCGGGCTACTTTGAGATTGTTTTCCACAATTTTCATCACTCCTTTCCACTTTAACATTCAATATATATTACATAATATTTCTTCATTTCACAGGCTATGGGGTATATGCCGCCTAAAAAATAACATGATCACTCTGCAAGAGAATTGACCATGTTATTTTTTGTTTTATTTACATCATTATCATTTACTATTTTTCTGAGATTGCTGATTCTGCGCACTCACATCTTCAAAATCGGTATCACTGTATATTTCAGTTCCATGTCCTCCTGTTGTTCTAGCTATGAATTCCTTGGCCTCATTATAAGACATCCCTGAGTTTTTATTTGCTTTTTTCACAGCCTCTATGTCTGTCCCTGCAGCAGTAAATTTATTATCCTTATTTTCCTGCATCTCTATACCTCCTGCTTTGTTTCTTTTTATGTTGTCCATTAGAGAAGGGTTTTAACCAAAATGAATTCATTTAACACTTATTTATTCCTAGAAAAATAAGAAAATCTAGGATATTTCACAACAGCCCATTTTTCCTTACGCAGCGAATCAATGAATTCGGAACCCTCGTTCAAATTACTTGGGACCAGTTCTTCAGGTGTTAATGCCAGCCATTGATTCAGCGACACATCAGCAAATCGACTGCTTTTGAACATTTCTAAAAACCATAATGTTTCATTACCTGTATTCTGGATATAATGTCCATTAGCAAGAGGAACATAGCCGACGCCACCGGCTGTTAAACTCATATTTCCCCCTGCAAGTGTAGTAGCAGCTGGAAGCTTCCTCGCAGTAACCTCTCGGGACAATCCTCTTTTTTTAATTTCATCGAGGTATCAGAGAATGAGAATTTTAAGTTAGGAAGCAATCCTGTGTCCGTAGATGGCGGAATAAGCATATCCGGATTTTGTATATCTCGCATAATGTTACGTGGTCCTGCATCAATTGCACCGGCTCCGCCACTCCGAATAGGCTGTGGCACATTTCCATTCCACGGGTTAATAGTTCGATCTTCCATCAAAAAGCATCTCTTTTATTGGTTTATACACAAATCATTCTTTTAGTATAGGCATATGCCCGATTCTTTTTATTTGTTCCTGATGATTAAAAACGTGGCTTTCCGTTGTATAAAAATTTCTATTTTTTCTGTTCTTTTGCCATTTTCCAAAGCAGAATCGCTGAAACCAGTGAAGCAATCAGATTGTAAAACATCGAGCTGACAAACGCAGAAGCATAAAGTCCGCTCTGAGCATCCTCTCCAGCACCATTAGCAATAACACCGCCAAAAAGGATACTTACTGCTGCCAGTCCGATAGCTGCACCAACCTGTTGCAAAGTAGAAATAACCCCTGATGCCATTCCAGCCTTGTTTTCTTCTACGAGTCCTAATACAAGATTTAACAGCGGTGTCATGACTAATCCTTGACCGATTCCTACAAAAATTAGCCCCGTGATTAAGTGAGATGCAATCAATTCATCTCCTGCAATCCATACCTGCCCAATTAATACAGCAAAGGAGAATGTATAAAAAACAGCTCCCCAAAAGATTGTCTTTGTACCGAAGCGTTCTACCAGACGTGGCGCTGCTATCGATGCTGCTGTAAACCCGATACTGCAGGGTACAAAAAGAAGTCCTGAAGAAAGCGGGCTCAATCCCAGACCTGTTTGTACCAGGAGTGCATAGGATAAGAAAAATACAGAAGAAGTAGAATAGATGAGCAATACAAGACTTCCCCCCATCGCGAACCGGGATTGGCGTAAAAGCTGCGTATCTATCAATGGCTGTCTTTTAGCAATACGTCGCCTTTCCTGGTGAAGCCAAAATCCATATAATAGCAGCGCAGAAGATGCCAATGATAAGAAACTCCAAATTGTCCACCCATGATTTTGGGACTCAATCAGCGGCACCAGGAATAAAATCAGTCCAAGGCTGACAATGACTACGCCGGACCAATCAAGTAAAGGACGCTCTGGAGCACGGGATTCTGGAATAAACCTTGCCATAATAATCGAAAAGATCCCGATTGGAACATTAATTAAGAAAATCATACGCCAGCCAAGTCCTCCAAAATCAGCTTCTACGATAAAACCGCCAAGTACTTGACCTGCAATCGCAGCGAGACCTAACACCATGCCAAGCAGACTGAAAGCAATTCCTCTTTCACGGCCTGAGAAATTCACTCGAATAGAAGAATAAATTTGCGGCTGCATCATTGCTGCGGTCAAGCCTTGAAGTACTCTGGCAATAATAAGCATGTCCGGGTTAACTGCCAGACCGCAAAATGCAGATGTAATAGTAAAACCGAGCATACCTGCGATGAATAGACGTCTGCGGCCAAAACGGTCACCCAGTCTTCCACCTGTAATCAAAAGCACGCCAAACCCAAGCTCATAGCCTGCCACAATAAATGCAACCTGTGAAAAGTTTGCGCCTAAATCTCCTTGTATACTAGGAATTGCCACATTCACGATAAAAAGATCAAGGATAGTCATAAAACCGGCTAATAAAAGAATAAGTAAGCCTAATAATGTAGCCGGTTGAGATAATGTCGGGTATCTTTCTTTCATTTTAAAAATTCCTCCTTTTTATTTCTATTTCTTTTTACTCTCCCCCTTTTCAACGAAACTTGATTTGATTATACTAATACATAACAGTTTAATAAAACGAATCTTTTTAGATTTATAGTTTAATAAAATTAAACTATAAATTAAGGAGGAAATGCATTTGGAATTACGTCATTTAATTACCTTTAAGACAATCGTCGAAAAGGGAGGATTTAAACGGGCAGCAGAATCTCTTGATTACTCACAATCATCGGTTACGGTACATGTAAAGGAGCTGGAAGAAGAACTTGGAAAACCTTTATTTGACCGTATTGGCAGAAAAGTCTTTTTGACAAACTACGGCAGACAATTTCATCCTTATGCAGTTAAAATCGCGGATTTATATAAAGAGGCAACGGAAATTATGCAGATAGACGATAAACCAAAAGGGAATCTTGTTCTCGGTGTTACAGAGATTTTCTCTCAATACCGAATCCCCTCCCTGCTATTGGAGTACAAAAAAAGATATCCCGATGTAAATTTATCTTTACGGTCACTGGAAAATAAAGAAATTTCTGCTGCACTCAAAAACGGGCAAATTGATCTGGCTTTTGTGTTAGAAAGAAATGATTGGTTTGACAAGGAGCTGACTATTGAAAAATTAAAGGAAGAATCCGTTGTTCTCACATACCCTGTCAATCAGGAAAATGTCGAAAACACCATTCTTGTTACGGAAGAGACTTGCAGTTATAAAAGTATGATGGAAACCTATGTCCAGGAAAACCAAATCGAAGTAAAAAATACGCTAAACTTTTCAAGTCTGGAAGCAATAAAACAGTGTGTGATTTCAGGTCTTGGATTTTCTATTCTGCCATATTTTTCAGTGGAAAAGGAGCTTGCAACAAAGCAGATACAAGGGGAAAATATTCAGTTAAATCATACAGGAAACACTACTTTTATTGCTTATCATAAAAACAAACAACTCTCTCCTGCCATCAAATCTATGATTTCATTGATGAAAGAACATCGTCTGCATTGGGATGAGTGAAAAAATAAAAAGCCCGGCTGAATGAAAAAAGTCGGGCACCATAATTTCTATTATTTACCCTGCGATTTAAATGCTAATAAAGCAAATAGAAGATAAATGAATATATATTTAAAAACATAGTACTGATCATACTTCAAACTATTAACTTAATAATTTTGAAATATGCTCCTCTTTTCTAATACTCTTAACCTCCAGACATCATCATTGCAACTAAAAATTATGAAGGAACTTCCCATACAAATAACGCTTTATTTATTCAGCAACCAATAGCAATTAGAAAATTTAGTTGTTAGCCTTTCAATTGATTCAAATTTGTCACACTTCCTACATATATTGCTCATTATTTCACAAATACTTCACGGAGTCACACAACATTCCATGATATAATTATTGTGAAATAGATCACAATAATATACTAGGAGGTTTTATAATGAGATTCAAGCTGATTTTAATGTCCTTTTTATCCCTGTTACTGGTAGGTTTTTTGGCCGCATGCGGCTCGAATGACGAGGATCAGGCTGATGAAAATACAGCAAACGATACGGAAGAAACAGAAGGTACAGAAGAAACAGAAGAAGATGTCGTAACAACAGCCTCATTGGTTAATGAACCCGACGCCTTTGTCAATGCTGTCAGCGAGAATGGAACATGGATTATTGCTACACTGGATGATATTACAATAGATGAAGATGTAGTGGTCGCAGGTGAATTCTACGATAAGGATGACGAATCCAGTGATATTTATCGTAAAATTGCCCCATATACACAAGATGAAGATCATAACATTACAGATTCATTTACTATCACAGTCCCAAGCCTTACTGTACAGAGTGAAAACTTGAATTTCCAAGGTGGTACATTACAGGGTGATGTGATTGTCGAAGCAAATGGTTTTATGCTTGATGAAACAGCTACCATTGACGGAAATTTAAAATTTGCTAATGAAGAAGCAGAAAGCTCAGCTACTATTGATGGTGAAGTTACAGGCGAAATCGAATAATAACAGAAAGCTTATTATCAATTGAGCCTTGGCTCCCTCCCCGCTTCAAATCGAATTAATTTATACCACGCTAATAAAGCGGGCAGGCCAAAGCTTGTCCGCTTCATTTATATACTTTCCGCTCTCATCAAATACTTTCCCATTACATGATGAGGTCTCATCTCCATTCCACAACCAGAGATGAGACCTCATCATGTAATTTTATTTTTCTCTATAATCAATGAAAGTGATGCCCCTCTGTCCGCAGTATAAATAAGATAACTGCCAGCAGCACCATAGCAATAAGGACTGCTATATCTGTTTTCTGCCACTGCAAACGGCGAAAGGATGACCTTGGATTGTTAGACTGGTAACCTCTTACCTCCATTGCATTAGCCATATCCTCTGCCCTTACCAGAGAACTGACGAATAAAGGAATAAAAATAGGAACAATTTTTTTTATTTGCTGAGGCAGTGATCCTTCTCCAAATGTGGTACCTCTTGCACGTTGCGCGTCCATTACTTTTTGTGTTTCATCCAATATAATCGGGATAAAACGAAGTGCTATTGCCAGCATAAGCGATATCTCATCAACCGGCAGTTTCAGCCTTTTTAATGGCTGAAGCAGATAATTCATTGCGTCCGTTAAATCAATCGGTTTTGTGGTTAAGGTTACCACGGTTGAAACAAAAATAATCATGGTAAATCGGCTAAATGTATACATACCATTTATTAATCCAAATGATGAAATCGTAACCGGTCCCCAATCAATATAAATTTCTCCGCCTGCAGTAAACAGTACCTGCAGTGATACTGTAAACAAGATCAACCATATTAATGGTCTGACTCCCCGGATGTATATACGGATGGATACACCAGATAACTTCATCATCGTAAAGGTGAAAAGCCAAAGTACCAAATATGTTATCCAATTATTAGCGATAAATAAGATAAAAATAAAAGAAATCCCGGCCAGTAATTTAGCTCTCGGATCAATACGATGAAGAAGCGAATTACCCGGAAAATAGCGTCCTAAGATTAATTTGTTCATGCCAATCCCGCCTCTATTAAAGCATCTGCCAGCTGAGCCAGTGTCAGACAGATTTGTGATAAGGTTACATTCGCTTCCTGCTCTATCCTTATTTGCAGCTTTCTGGCCTGCGGCAAATCCAGGCCCCATTGGTGAATCGCAGCCATATCAGCAAATAACCTCTCCGGATTATCCTGAAAAACAATCCTGCCTCCGTCCATTACGATAACTTCATCTGCATACAAAGCAACATCGTCCATATCATGAGTAACCAGCAAGGTTGTCAATCCGCGTTCTTTATGCCAGGCATGAAGAAGATCCATCACTTCTTTTTTCCCTTTTGGATCAAGCCCTGCACCAGGCTCATCTAAAACAAGAATATCCGGGCTCATCGCCAATATCCCGGCCATTGCCACATACCTTTTTTGGCCGCCGGATAGAGAAAATGGTGACTTAGATAATAGAGAGGCATCTAAACCAACACGCTTGATAACCTCCAGAGCAATCTGCTTTGCTTCTGCTTCCGGTACACCAAAATTCATCGGGCCGAACATAATATCCTTTTCAACGGTTTCAGCAAATAATTGCGATTCCGGGAATTGAAAAACCATTCCCACCTTTTGACGTGCTTCCTTCACTGATTGCTTCGCGTTTTCTGATGTAATCATTATTTCCCCGATCGATACTCGCCCTTTTACCGGAACAAGCAATCCATTCATCAGTTTCAGCAAGCTCGATTTTCCGGATCCGGTTTTGCCGGCTACTGCCGTAAAAGATCCTGACTTTACTGTTGTACTGATTGATTTTAATATCTCCGGACTTCTAATCGGTCCCGCCTGATAATCTGCCGTTACTTGATGAAGATTTATCTGCATAGCCACCACACCATTTCATCTTCTGTCATATAGGCATCAGGTATGGTGCTCCCCTGTTCTTTTAACTTTCTTCTTAATGCCTCGGTGAATGGAACATCTAACCGCTCTTCCCTTTGAAAAATCTTGGCAGGCTTGCCTATTTCCATCAATTTTCCTTTTTTTAAAACTAATATTCTATCAGCTGCTGCCGCTTCATTCATATCATGTGTAATCGAAATAATGGTCAGCTGATGCTGCTTCCGTAATTCATCTAAGAGGCTCATGAAATCCTGCCTGCTTTTGGGATCGAGCATAACCATTGCCTCGTCTAATACGATAATTGCTGGATGTAACGCTAAAATCCCGGCAATGGCCACTCGCTGCTTCTGCCCCCCTGATAAGCGGGACGGGTCATAATCAGCATAGCTGGTCATACCAACCATTGCTAACGCTCTATCGACGCGCTGCTTCATTTCGTCATAAGGCATATTCTGATTTTCCAATGCAAATGCCACGTCATCCTTTACAGTAGTTCCAATAAATTGATTTTCCGGATTTTGAAATACCAGTCCTATCTGATTGCGAAGCTCCCATTTCGTTTCCTCCTTCAGCTCCATACCATTAATATAGATTTTTCCAGAGGAGGGCGTATGAAGGCCAACTAGTAAACTGGCTAATGTCGACTTTCCAGAACCATTATGTCCTACAACAGCCAGCCACTCTCCACGCCGGGCCGTAAAGGAAAGGTCTGTAATGGTATGCTCCTGTTTTTGCAAATTATAATGAAAGTTTACATTTTCTACTTTAATACAAGTCATTGACATTTCCCCACCCCTCTTTCCAATATTACAGAATGACGGATATAAGTAAGGTAATAGCCATCGTTCCATTTACAAGCATCATATTTTTCAAAGATAATGGAAAAGTTTCCAGCTTGCTTTGTTTTTGCCGAAATTGTCTGATACTTTTTGTGATTGGAATCAGAACCAGACAGACAAGTAATACATAAACAGGCAGCACCTGAAGCAGCACAGCACTTACAATCGCTGCAAACGAAAGCAAATAGAGCAGATGAAATAACATTAAGGCATTTTTTCTGCCAATATAGTAAGGAAGGGTAAAGCGTTGATTGGCAATATCCTCTTCCAAATCACAGATATTATTGGCCAGCATGATATTTGCAATAGTCAGCATGCATGGAAGGGAAACCAGCAAAATCTCCAGCAGTAAAAGAACATTCATTTCAAAAATAAGCGTGTATCCGCTAAAGCCAAAATGCGCAATCCCTTGATCAGCAGCATTTACATAGATAGCCAGGAAGGTGATACCCAGCCCCATCGTTACACCAGAAAACACTTCACCAAGCGGCATACGGGACAGCGGAATAGGTCCAAATGTATAAAAAATACCGACTGCAAAGCACAGCATACCAATAATCAGCACAAATAAATCAGTACGGAATACGAGCCAAATCCCTAATAAAGAAGCTATCGTCAGCATAGTAATGATCGATGTCACGACAACTTTTTCAGGAATATTCTTCTGTCCGATAATATTAGATTTCCTGCGATAGTCATCACTCAGTGCCTTCTTATAATCCATGTAGTTATTAATTGCTGTTGTTGTTAAATCAAACAGCAGCATGGCGCTAAAAAAGATAGCCGTATTCAGCGGGGCAAACTCATCATAACGATAGATAACAAATAATATTCCAATTAGAAATGGAAACAAACTTGCCAATTTAGTGCGGATTTCTACCAGCTTCAAAAACGTAGGCAGTGTCATCACAGCCAGCTCCCTCTCATCTATTCTACTAATGTAAAGTCCTCATCTGTCAGTTCAAAGTTATCAACTAAACCATCCGTGATATACACAGTTTTATCCTCCATCACAAAGATAGCTTCTGCACCATCGAAATCCTGAATAAATTCTATGCCCTCTTCCAGGCCTTTTGAAAACAATAAGGTAGAAAGCCCATCTCCATCAACAGAATGTTCACTGACAACAGAAACACTGGCAAGGTCACCCTCAAATGGATATCCAGTCTTTGGATTCAACAAATGATGGTATATTTCACCATCCACTTCTAAATAACGCTCATAAATCCCTGAAGTAACGATGGACTGATCTGTTGCAGTTAATCTGCCAACTGTCTCCCCCTTTCCTGAGAATGGATTTTGGACGCCGACTACCCAGGGATCACCTGATGTTTGATTTCCCATCACATAGATGTTCCCTCCTAAATCAATGACGGCTGTTGTAACACCTTCCTCATCTAACAGCTCCATTACTTCATCAGCGATATATCCTTTAGCAATGGCTCCTAAATCTAATCGCATTCCTGACTCCTTCAGCATAACTGTTTGCTCCGTTTCATCCAGTTCTATTTTTTCATAATCAATCAGCGGCAGTATATCATCGATTTCATCCTGTGACGGTTTTCGGGCACCCTCCATGCCAATATTCCAAAGACTGGTTAACGGGCCGACAGCAATATCAAAAGAACCCTCAGCCATTTCACTGTAATCCTTGCCTTGATTAATAACCTCCCACACATCCTCCGACACATGAACAGGTTCTATTCCTGCCTGTTCATTAATTTCAGCAACCTCTGAACCATTTTCATTTGCTGTCATTTGCTGCTCCAGCTCTTCCATTCGATCAAAGACCTTATCTAATGCCGATTCTTTATCCTCGTCATAAATCTTAATCGTTACAACTGTTCCTAATAAGAATTCTGTTTCGCTATATGGATTATTGATTAATGGTGATTCATCATCTGCTGGATCGGCGCTTGTAGAACAGCCTGCGGTGAATAGTATCATCAGTATCATCAGGATATAAATTTGTCTTTTCATTCCCATGCCTCCCTTAATTCTTTTAAATTACAATTAATATAATAAATATCGTTTAATATGTGAAAATAATCACATTAATTTCCTTTGTTTTAAATGTGAATTGTTTCACAATTTTATATGTCAATTGTATAATTTATATTGTATCATGTCTATAAAAAATACAAATAAATCTTTTAATATCAACGATTTTGTCATTAATATGACACAGCTTAATATTTTAAAATATATTTTTAATTTGTGAACTATTTATCAAATGTATGGACATTATTTCTTTATATGTTAGAATAAAATTGTTCAGTTGTTCACAAAGTTAACATTATAGATTACAGAGGAGTGAATACAATGGCGGAGAAGAATATTGTCATTATTGGTGCTGGCTACGCTGGTGTGCATGCAGCTAAAAAGCTTGCAAAAAAATACAAACGTGACGATTCTGTTTCTATTACTCTTATAGATCGGCATTCCTACCATACGATGATGACAGAATTACACGAAGTAGCTGCACACCGTGTAGAGCCTTCTGCTATTCAGTTTGATTTACGGAAATTATTCAATCGTACGAAAGTGAAGCTTATCACAGACAATGTCACTAATGTCGATCATGCGGCACAGACTGTTACAACAGAGCATGATGAGTTTGCTTATGACTACCTGATTCTGGGGATGGGCGGTGAAGCAAACGACTTTGGCACACCTGGTGTAAAAGAGCATGGTTTTACCCTTTGGTCCTGGGAGGATGCTGTCCGAATCCGGCAGCATTTAGAAGATGTTGTCAGACGGGCAGCATTAGAACATGATCCTGTAAAGCGCCGTGCAATGCTTACCTTCACAGTATGTGGTTCCGGTTTTACCGGCATTGAAATGATAGGAGAGCTCATCGAGTGGAAGCATCGTTTAGCAAAGGAAAACAAGCTGGATGAAGAAGAAATCGGGCTGTATGTTGTTGAAGCAGCCTCATCTATCCTAAATATGCTGGACCGGAAAAGTGCGGATAAAGCAGAGAAATATTTAAATAAAAAAGGCGTTACATTGCTTAAAAACTCTCCAATTGTGGAGGTAAAAGAAGATGCCGTCGTATTTAAATCAGGTGAAGCACTTTCCACCCATACCCTGATTTGGACAGCCGGAGTCAAAGCAAATTCCGATACAGAAGATTACGGTATCCCGACCGCCAGAGCAGGACGTCTCAAAGTAAACGAATATATGGAAGCAGAAAATTTAGAGAACGTTTATGTTATTGGCGACTTGGCTTATTTTGAAGAAGAGGAAGGTAAACCAACTCCACAGATTGTAGAAGCTGCCGAACAGACAGGTGTCACAGCAGCTAAATCTATTATTGCAGAAATAGATAACGGCCAAAAAGAAGCCTTTGAAGGAAAATATCATGGTACGATGGTTTCCATTGGCGCCAGATATGGCGTAGCTAATTTGATGGGACTCCGCTTAAGCGGCTGGCTGGCAAATCTGATGAAGCACTTGGTTAATCTGTATTATTTTTTCGGAATAAGAAGCGGCTATTATATGTTTCATTATATTATGCATGAATTTTTCCAGACAAAAGATAAACGCAATATTTTCAGAGATACGATTACCAGATATGGCAATGTTTTATGGAGCTTACCATTGCGGTTGTTTGTCGGGGGTTTTTGGCTCGAGGAGGCAGCCTCTAAAATTTGGGGTGAATCGGTCTGGAGCGAAGTCACTTCAGGATCTGCCGGTATCTCAAGGCTATTTCAAGGAATCGGAGAAGACTCCTGGCTGACAGGAAATAGTGTGAACATGCCATTTGAATGGCTGCAAACAACGACCAGCAGTGCCAGTGAAGCGGTTGATGGCGGTGCTGAGTGGGCTACACCACTTTTGAGTAAAATGCCGGGTATTTTTGAATGGTTTATGCAGATTATGCTGCCGACACCGGAAGTAGCTATCTTTATGCAGAAGGTCATGACCTTTATCGAATTATTTATTGGGCTCGCTATTGTATTTGGTTTATTCACGTGGCTTGCAAGTGCTGCAAGTGCCGGATTCCTGGTGATGTTTACTTTATCCGCGATGCTGGGCTGGGATCAAATCTGGGCTCTTCCTGCTTCCATTGCCTTAATGAATGGATCTGGACGTTCCATTGGTTTAGATTACTGGGTTGTTCCATGGCTGCAAAGAAAATCAGGACTGCTTTGGTATGGTAAAGAACGTGCTATTTATAAAGATCGAGAATAAAACCCGGTATTTCTTTCTTTAGAAAACAAACAGGGAAACTATCCGCAAACTCCGGCCGGTTTCCTTGAACAATTTCTTTAATGTGATGAAAACCAGATTATATATTTTATAGATTACAATGAAGGCTTACAGGTTAAGTCGTCAGGGGGTGAATGGGAATGAAGGATATCTATCATATGCTGAAACCGTGGGATGTTATCTTAACTGTCCTGTTGGTGCTTCTATCTTTTCTTCCTATTGCCATCTTTGTTTCTCAGCAGTCTCAGTACGCTGAAGAGGATTCAGTAAATGTTGCGGTGATTACAGTAGATAATGAAGTCGTAGAAGAAATTCAACTGACAGATAATATGGAAACAAGAGAAATAGAAATTGCGATATCCGATTATGATAATAATATTATTGAAGTAGACAATGAGCGCATCCATATAAAAAGCGCCACCTGTCCCGATCAGATATGTGTCCGCACAGGGTATATCTCAAGACCGGGTCAGACAATCGTCTGCCTGCCGCATAAGCTCGTGGTAGAAATTCAATCTGACAGCGGCGGGACAGAGGATATCATTATCAGTTCTTAACCCTGTTTGTGAGAATTTATGAATGCTTTGTGTAGAGATGGGAAGGGTCTGCGATGACAAATAATCAGCGTCTTGTATATATTGCGTTATTAGCTGCTCAGGCGGTCATTATAAGTTTAATAGAAAGAGCTATCCCCTCTCCCTTCGCCATCGCTCCAGGGGCAAAGCTCGGTTTAGCTAATATTATTACGTGTATGGCATTGTATACATTGCCTGTTAAAGACGCATCCAAGGTTGTCATGATACGGATTATCCTTGCTACGCTCTTGGGTGGTACGATTTCCTCCTTTATGTATAGTGCCGCTGGAGCTGCTTTAAGCTTTATTGGAATGTGCAGCGTGAAAAAGCTCGGTCCATCCCGCATCAGCTTAATTGGCGTCAGTGTCGCCGGGGCCATCCTGCATAATATCGGACAATTAACAATCGCCAGCTGGGTTGCTCAAACCTGGAACGTTCTGCTCTACCTTCCTGTTTTATCTTTTTTCGGTATTCTATCAGGTATTGCTATGGGAATGGTTGCTAATTATTTATTAAATCACGTAGAACAGCTTCACTATTATCGAAGTCTGCAGGAAATGAAATACACACAGCTCAATCAAGTATCCTAGTGCGAAACAAATTCCCTATGTTCGTTAAATGGAGGTTATAACTATGGCTATCCCCGTTCACCCGATGTGGGGGCCTTATCCCCGCTTACAATCTGATTTACAATCGGTTCTACAGGTGATTGAATCTCACCTGCAAATCCATGATAAGCGTATCGAAGCCACGATTAAAGAATTAGTCTATTCTGGCGGAAAATTATTGCGTCCGGCCTATACGCTTTTATGCGCTCAGATTGGCGATATATCAAATCAGGATAAAGAAAGATCCATAGCTGTTGCTGCAGCACTGGAAACATTGCATATGGCAACGCTGATTCATGATGATGTCATTGATGAAGCAGACTTCCGCCACGGGAACCCCACTATTCATACACAGCAAGGCAATCAATTTGCCATCTATTCCGGTGATTATTTATTCTGTGTCTGCTTTACCATTTTGTCCAAATATGCCCGTACATTAGCACATCTTGAATTTAATGCGCGCAGTATGGAAAAAATTTTAACAGGTGAACTGGATCAGCTCCATGCACGTTATCAAATAGGTACCAGTATCAAAGACTATTTAGCCCGTATTTCTGGTAAAACCGCACAGCTGTTTGCCGTCAGCTGCTATTCAGGTGCCATTACCAGCCAGGCAACACGAAGACAGACGATGCTTGCCTGGAGTATGGGACACTATATCGGCATGGCATTCCAAATTATTGATGATGTGTTAGATTTTAAAGGGGATTTTAACACTGTGAGAAAACCAACCCTGGCAGATATTCGTCAGGGCATCTATACGCTTCCGCTGATTTATGCCTTACGTGAGCGGCCGGAAAAATTGTCTCCTTATCTAAATAAAAAAGCGGATTTGACAGATGATGAATTAATGGAGGTCCTTGCTATTGTTGAACAGACGAAAGGGATAGAGAAATCCAAGCGGCTTGCCCGAAAGTATATAGACAAAGCATTAAAATCCCTGAGCAAACTGCCGGACGGGGAGTATAAGGAGACTTTGTATGAATTGACTACCATGCTGCTGGATCGAAAAATGTAAATATATCATCTGAAGAATCCATTTTGTATCAAAAAATGGATTCTTCTTTTTATTAAATACTATCTACTGCCCATTATTATTCTAAATACTTCTCTCGCCTGTGTTATCTTTCTCTATTCAAGGGAGACTAAGCTTGGCCATTCTCCCTCCGTCCACTGTATAGACCTGCCCAGTGATAAACGCTGCCTCATCGGCGCAAGAAAGGCGACAAGTGCTGCTACTTCTTCAGGAGAACCTGTACGGGCAACAGGGTGAATACGTGCAATGTCGTTTCGGAATGCCTCTGCATCAGATGTGTTTTCAATAAAGTTAAGGTTTAGCTCCGTATCAATCCAGCCTGGAGCCACCGCATTACAGCG
This sequence comes from Oceanobacillus sp. FSL W8-0428, assembly GCF_038004405.1. Taxonomy (NCBI): domain Bacteria; kingdom Bacillati; phylum Bacillota; class Bacilli; order Caryophanales; family Bacillaceae; genus Oceanobacillus; species Oceanobacillus sp. FSL W8-0428. The sequence goes on along the minus strand of NZ_JBBORB010000001.1, from coordinate 2,745,570 downwards.
AATTCCCTCATGACCATGATCTACAGCTACCGCCCGCGTCAGCCCATGAAGTCCAGCTTTAGAAGCATCGTAAGCCGCATGTCCAGGATTAGAAGCTAAGCCTTCCACTGAACCGGTGTTTACGATACTGCCTTTTGTTTTACGCAGATAGGGGAGCGCTGCTTTGATCAGAAGAAAGGGAGTAGTCAGATTCACATTGAGATTACGTTCCCAATCCTCAAGGCTCATTTCTTCAACCGCAATCTCTTGCATCATGCCTGCATTGTTGACCAGTACATCCAGCCTTCCAGCACGGGTAATGACCTCCTCAATGACCTGAGTTGGTGTTTGTGGATTGGAGAAGTCAGCCTCTATCCAATCAAATTCCTCGCCCTTCCTGCGCTGTGCAGTGATAACAGTCGCTCCTTCATCATGCAGCCGACGGGCAATGGCATGACCAATCCCAGAGCGCCCCCCGCAACTTTGTTTTCAAAACGCTTCATTTGTTTTGTCATTATCCTATTCTTCCTTATTACTGCGTATAGTTGCCGAGCCCTAGATCTAATACCGATTCAAAGGCAAAGTTATTATATATGGATTTATTTTAGTGTAACATGTTCTTTTAGACTGTTTCGCATTAATTTCTCCACGACATTTTTTGACTCACGTATCGTTTCAGTGTATGAAATACGAATTATTTTTGAAAAAAATATTTCTGTCATATAATATATGGAGAGAAAAATAAATGGATTGATGTTTATCCATAAGGGGGCTCAGTATGAAAAAGATACATGAATTAACTAACATAAAAATGACTGAAGAATTTTTGAATAATCATGCGTTAAGTTTCCTTTTTGTATCCAGACCGGATTGCAGTGTATGTCATGCTATATTACCAAAGGTAAGAGAGCTGCTGGATAACTATCCTCTTATCCACCTCGGTCATATTGATGCTTCCGAGGTAGAAGAAGTAGCAGAAAAGTTCCTGATCTTCACTGTTCCCATCATGCTTTTGATGATAGAAGGCAAAGAATATATACGTGAGGACCGTTTCGTACGTTTTGATCAATTAGAAGAGAAGCTGGATCAAATATATGGAATGTATACGGAGTAAATTATACTTTCAAGTTGGACGGGAAAATCACAAGATGCTATTTATATATTTATCAATTGATCCTTCCCGATTCTTCTCCAGAATTTAAAGAAAGACTCTCTTTTCTTTCCCAGCTGTGCATAGCTCTCGATAATTCTCTCTACAATTTCGTATAATTCTTCCGGCTCGAGATTCTCTTTCAAAAGCATCCCCACTTCTGCATCAAATCCCTTGCCTTTTCCGCCTACATATAAATTGTATTGATCCTTGAATTTCATCACGCCTATATCACTGATCATTGGTTCTCCACAGCCGATCGGGCAGCCCGTATAAGCCATCTTTAATGTAAAAGGAACTTGTTTGCCGGCAAACCGTTTATTAAGCTCTTTCGCTACAGGCATCCCTTCCCGTTCTTCCCCTTTACAGAAATTACAGGTTCTCAGGCTCTTAACATAACTTCCGACTGGATAACAAGCTAATCCTACACTTTCAAATTCCTTTATAATCTCTTCTTTTTTGTTTTCTGCAATTTTAATATAAAGCTGTTGAAAAGTGGTTAATTCCAGCTCCTCCTTTTCATCCATATATTTGGAAATGGTCAGCAGCTGCTTGGCATTTAGTTTTGATCCAAATCCAATACCTCCATTGACAGCTATTTTTATCTTTTTATCATCATTTTCCATTTGCAGTCCCCCTGCCTCTACTTTTATCATCTTTTATACGATACGCCTGTAAGGTATTTATAATGATAAAAAATAATTAGATCCCATAAAGAAATAAAATATTCTTCCAATCTCTTTATGGAATCTGTATATTTTTATCAGCTGACTTCTAACAGCTTTTTAATTTCTTGTTTATTTTGCTCAAATCCAGTCATACTCTTCACTTTTTTCCTTAAACCCAGCATAGAAGATCGAGAAAAAACGATGCCGGGAACGATTCTGTTTCCTGTTATCTTTTTTAATTCTTTCTCTTTTTCAGGCTGCTTTGCTAAGTCGTATTGTTTATGCGGGATTTGATGTTCTTCCAAGAAATTTTTCAAGTTCTGGCAATCTGAGCAAGTCGGTCTCGTATAGATTTCCAAATGATATTCAGTCATCTGTTAACTTACCTCCTCCAGATATGATGCTATCTGTTATTTACTTACTTCAATAATAAATGAATAGATGTGCACCTTATCACCAAATTGAAATTCTGCCCAAATTTTATACATTCCCTGCTTCGGAAAATGAGCATGGAATGTTGTTGTGTCATCTGAATCCGGATGAACATGGATATATTGTTCTGCAGCTTCATCTACAATGACCACATGACCTAAAGCACCTAGATGCGGCTCAGGAGTTTCTCCGTGCATATTAAAATTTAAAGGAACTGCTTTACCTGCCTCTGCTTTGACATCCTCTAACGTAACAGTTTTTCCATCCATTTCTTTGGTCCAATCATCGTCAGGCTTTAAGGCGGCTTTACCTGTTTCATTCGTTCCGACCTGAACCGTATTTGGAGCTGCCTGATATGCTTTTTTCTTTGGCGTAATATCAACAAAAGCTTTGTACGTACCATCATTTAAATGGTGGTTAATCGTATAAAGTCCATCCTGCTCTTTTTCTGGATGCAAATGATAATAATGCTCAAATCGTTGGATACCATAATAAAATGCAATTCTTTTTCATGTGCCAAGGCCAGTTCCGGCGCTTTTCCAGTATTATCTTCTAAGGATATAGATATTTTTCCATCCTTATACGTTACCGTTGCTTTAACCTCTGACTCATCTGAATAATTATGGTGGTGGTGACTATGATCCATATTATCTTCCTCCTTTGATTTTCTTTCCTATCGTGAAACAGGAATCTTACAGCCATTTACACGACGATAAAACTTAATCTGCCGGTAATAACTCTTCCTCTGTTACCCATTTATGGTTTTGGACTTTTTCGCCAGTATCTGTTGTTTCAAAATTAACCATATAAACAGTCGTTTCATCTGCTGAATCGATTTCTGCATTAGCACCATCCATTCCTTCCATATGGTCTGCATTTAATACAACCTCCGTACCAGGTTCTAGTGATGCAGCATCTGCGTTTTCCAGCTCTTCATAGATAACCCACTTATGATTTTCGACTTCCTGCCCATCATCTGTCGTATAAGATACAGTGTAAACTGTCGTATCAAATGCACCGGAGATTTCTGCAACAGCACCGTCCATACCTGGCATATGGTCCGCGCTGATTATTGCTTCACTGCCGATTTCAAATGTCGGATCGACTGCTTCTTGAAGAACTGCAGGGATTTCTCCAGAGCTTGACATTTCTTCAGCTGAATGGTTCATCTCTTCATGTTCACCGGCATGTTCCTCATGACTCTGAGTTTCTTCATTAGAGTGTCCATCATGTTCCATCTTTCCACTTGCAAACGGATTTTGGCCAGAAACAACACTAAACACTACAAAAACAGCTGCTACATAAATAATCCCTAAGGAAACCCATTTCTTAATAGACATATTATTGTCCCCCTTTCAGCTTCAAGCGTTGTAATCGTAAAGCGTTTAATACAACCGATACAGAACTGAATGCCATAGCCGCTCCCGCAACCCATGGAGCGAGCAGTCCTATTGCTGCAACCGGAATGGAAGCTGAATTATAGAAGAAGGCAAAGAACAGGTTTTGTTTGATATTACGCATTGTTTTTGCACTAATTTCTACACTGTCTGCCACACTATTTAAGTCCCCGCGCATCAGTGTAATATCTGCAGCTTCAATGGCTACATCTGTTCCTGTACCAATTGCCATTCCAATATCTGCTACGGCTAATGCTGGTGCGTCATTAACACCGTCACCTACCATAGCGACTTTTTTACCTTCCAGTTGAAGATTTTTTATTTCATCTGCTTTTTGTTCCGGTACTACTTCTGCGATTACACGATCAATTCCGACCTGTTTCCCTATCGCATTGGCAGTCCGTTGATTATCCCCGGTCAGCATAATGACTTCCAGACCTTGCTCGTGCATTCTCTGAATAGCCGCTTTAGATGTCTCTTTTACTGTATCAGCAACTGTGATAACGCCCGCTAATTGATTTTCCAAACCGATTAACATCGCTGTTTTCCCATCTGATTCAAGCTTTGCCATGTTATCTTCTACAGAAGAAACATCAATATTCTCCCGTTTCATCAGTTTCCTTGTACCGACAAAAATCATTTTTCCATCTACAGAAGCTTGGATACCGTATCCTGGTATTGCTTCAAAAGAATCGGTTTCTCTAATCTGAACACCTTTTGCTTTTGCACCTTTTACAATTGCTTCTGCAAGCGGGTGTTCTGAATTATTTTCAGCAGTAGCCACTAAAGCAAGCACTTCTTCTTCTGAAAATCCTTTTTCTGGCAGAACATCTGTTAATTCAGGTTCCCCCTTGGTTACCGTTCCTGTTTTATCTAAAACAATCGTATTCAGGTTACGTGTATTTTCTAAATACTCTCCGCCTTTAAACAAGACTCCCAGCTCTGCTGCTCTTCCTGAACCAGCCATCACAGATGTCGGAGTAGCCAGACCAAGCGCACAAGGGCAGGCAATAACCAATACTGTAATCGCAGGGACTAAAGCAGAACGTAAGTCACCAGGTGCTACGAAGAAATACCATACAAGCCCGGTCACCAGTGCTATTCCTACAACAATGGGAACAAATACGCCAGATACACGGTCAGCAACGCGCTGAATATCAGCTTTACTTCCCTGTGCTTCCTCAACGACCTTTACAATTTGAGAAAGGGCCGTATCCTTACCAACCTTTGTAGCCTCAATGGTTAACAATCCATTCTTATTGATTGTGGAACCAATAGCTGCGTCGCCTGTTTTCTTATCAACAGGGATACTTTCCCCAGTAATCATCGATTCATCAACTGCGGACTCCCCTTTAACGATTTGGCCATCCACAGGAATTTTCTCACCAGGACGAACCATAACAGTATCGCCAACGATTACTTCTTCAATTGCAATTTCCTGTTCTTCCCCATTTCTTATCACACGGGCAGTTTTTGCCTGCATACCAAGCAATTTTTGTATTGCCTGACCTGTTCTTCCCTTAGCACGAACTTCAAATAGTTTTCCAAGCAGGATTAAAGTGATAATTACTGCAGCTGCTTCAAAATAAAGCTCTGGCATGCCAACCTGGCCTTGTATTTGCCACTCAATCCCTAAGAAAATACTATAAATGAAAGCAACCGATGTACCTAATGCGACAAGGACATCCATATTAGCGCTGCCGTTTTTCAGTGCTTTATATGCAGATTTATAAAATTGTGCCCCGACGATAAATTGTACAGGTGCAGCTAAAGCTAATTGTACCCACGGATTCATTAACATATCCGGGGAATAGATAAACGACGTAAACTCAAAGTGTGTTACCATCGTCCACAATAATGGTAATGTCAAAATAGCTGAAAAGATAAATTTCCCTGTCTGATGACGAATTTCTTCCTCTTTATTATTTGCTGTTTCTTCTTTAGATGCCTGTACTTTTAAGCTGTATCCTAACTTTTTTACTGCCTCCATCATATCGTTGACAGTGACCTGACCCTGATCATAATCTACTGCCACATTTTCTAAAGCAAAGTTAACAGAAGCGTTAGAGACGCCTTCCATTTTATTTAAACGTTTTTCAATTTTATTAGCACATGCAGCACAGGTCATACCCGAAATATCGAATGTTTGTTTATCGTGTGCAACGTGATAGCCTAATTTCTCAATTTTATCTTCAAAATCCTGTACATTTGTTTTGTCAGGATCATAAACAACTTTTGTTTTTTCAATAGCAAAGTTGACATTTGCATTTTCCACGCCGTCTATTTTATTGAGACCTTTTTCAATTCTATTGGCACATGCAGCACAAGTCATCCCTTGTATTTGTAAGTTTACTTCCTTTTGTGCTCCCATTGTTCTCACCTCTCTATATACCGCATAGGGGTATTTAAATTTCAAAAAGGGAATCGTGCTGAAGCAGCACGATTACTCCCTTTTATTTAAGCAACATCATAGCCTTGTTCTTCTATTACTTCTGTAATATCTTTTAATTCTACTTTATCAGCATTGTATGTTACATCTACTTTTCCATCTTCTAAATGCACTTTTACTGATTCAACTCCATCTAATTCTCCTACGTTTCCTTCAATAGAATTGACGCAATGGCCACATGACATTCCTTGTACATTAAGTGTTATATTTTCCATGTAAATTACCTCCTAATTTTAAATCCACTTTTATATTACCATACCCTAGATAGGTATTGTCAATAATAAAATTTTTTATTTCATTATTTTTGAGATAGTTGTCATAAATTCTGTTACGATTTCAGGATCTTTATTCTCTAACCTATCAATTACACAAGTATTTATATGACTTTCCAGAAGCAGACGTGAAACAGAATGCAGTGCAGATTGTACCGCCGACATTTGCGTTAAAATATCATCACAATATACATTCCGGTCAATCATTCGTTTAACTCCTTTGACCTGTCCTTCAATCCGGCTCATGCGATTCATTAAATTTCGTTGAAGCTCATCCGGCATATGCGTGCCGGACTCTTCTCCTTCTTCCATATAACACATTTTCTTCTGATCTATCGGATTCATTTGTTCCGCTGTTTTCCCCATATCTATTCTCCTCTCTTATTTCAAGGATTAGTTAAGACTAATTTGTTTATAAATCCATCATACTATACCCCTATAAGGTATGTCGAATTATTATTATTTGTCTAAAAAACAAAAAAGGTTTATATACCAGCAGATAGTATATATATAATACTGTATAATGAAGGAAATAAAAAAAGCAGATAGCGGAGGTATTCTTATGAAAACAATTGGCCTGATAGGTGGAATGAGTTGGGAATCTTCAGCTGAATATTATCGAATCATCAATGAAGAAGTTAAAAGTAAGTTAGGTGGATTACACTCTGCTAAATGTCTTTTATACAGCGTTGATTTTGAAGAAATTGAACGATTCCAGGCAGAAGGCAGATGGGACGAAGCAGGGAAACGCTTAGGAGATGCAGCTTATTCATTAGAAAAATCAGGAGCAGATTTTATCGTTATTTGTACAAACACCATGCATAAAGTAGTGAAGGATATAGAAGCAAGAATTGATATTCCTGTCCTTCATATTGCAGATGCAACCGCCAATCAAATAGCAAAGTCCAATCTGCATACAGTTGGATTGCTGGGCACCAAATACACGATGGAACAGGATTTTTATAAAGCGCGGATCAAGTCAAATGGGATAAACATTTTAATACCTGACGATACGGAAAGAGAAATAATTAATAAGATTATCTTTGAAGAGCTGTGTTTGGGTAATATTAAACAATCATCAAGAAACGATTACAAGGAAGTTATCCATCACTTAATTAATCAGGGTGCAGAAGGAATCATTCTGGGATGTACGGAAATTGGAATGTTAGTTAAGCAGGAGGATTCCGAAGTACCTTTATTTGATACTGCTGAAATACATGCCATAGAGGCTGTTCATAAAGCGTTAGGAATTTAATCACATTTAATAGCTTGGCATTATATGGTGAAACAGCTTCAGCTATCATCCTAAAACAGCGGGTTCTTCTTCGTAGCCCACTGTTTTTAGAATTTACTTTATAACATGGATATAAACGTACCCCCAAGAGCTCCAGTCACAACAATGATCCAAGGAGGCAGCTTGAAGTAAACCAGCATACTAAAAAGGATGGCAGCAAAAGCAAAATCAATCGGCTCAAGAATTGTGCTCGTCCAAATAGGATGATAGAAAGCGGAAATTAATATTCCTACTACAGCAGCATTCACACCCATAAGCGCACCTTTCATTTTATGATTGCTTCTTATTTGATTCCAAAAAGGCAGTGCGCCTAAGATAAGCAGAAATGCCGGTAAAAAAATAGCCACAGTTGCTACTAATCCACCCTTCCACCCGCTGATAACAGCTCCGATATAGGCAGCAAATGTAAATAATGGACCGGGAACTGCCTGTGTGGCCCCGTAGCCAGCTAAAAACGAAGCTTCGTCCATCCAGCCTGTCGGGACAAATTCACGCTCCAGCAACGGCAAAACAACATGTCCTCCACCAAAAACAAGAGATCCAGAGCGATAAAAACTATCAAACATAGCAATCCAATTCAATGTGGTCATCTCTCTTAAAATAGGAAGAAAAACAAGCAGTCCAAAAAATAACGATAAACAGATTACCCCCAGCTTTTGGGAAATCGGGAAAATAAAATCCGCTTTCTCATTATCAGCATGATTTTTATAAACTATATAGCCAATCAGTCCTGCTAGTAAAATAACACCAACTTGTATAAAGGCAGTTTGCCATAATAAAGTTATTATTAAAGCAAACAATGCAATCGATTTGCGCTTTAAATCAGGTGTCAATTTTGGGGCCATTCCCAAAATCGCATGCGCCACTATAGCTACTGCGACAATTTTTAGTCCCTGAATCCAACCGGCTCCTTCCATAGATGAGCCTTGTAAAAACAAAGCAAGTATAATTAATGCCAGTACAGAAGGAAGTGTAAAGCCGATAAAAGCAAGAATTCCTCCGGGTACCCCTCCACGCATGACGCCGATTCCTATACCGACTTGACTGCTGGCAGGCCCCGGCAAAAATTGACACAGGGCAACCAGATCGCTGTAACTTCTTTCATCCATCCATTTTCTTTTCCGGACATATTCTTCATGAAAATATCCAAGATGCGCTATCGGTCCGCCAAAGGATGTCAATCCCAGCCGTGCAGAAATAAACAGAATTTCTAATAGAAGCTTTAATTTTCCTTTTTCTTCACTATGCTTCATTTTACACACCCTTTCCTATCAATCTATTATTTCTTTAAACAGTTCATATGCCTTCTCCCGGCCTTCCACCAGAACCTCCTCCCCTTTTTCTGTAGCAGTGTAATATTTTCTTATTTTCCCGTCTACATTACGTTCCTCCATACGCAAAAGTCCATCCTTTTCCATGGAATGAAGAATTGGGTACAGGGTGCCAGGACTTATCGTATAGCCATGCCTTCTCAACTCACCCAGCATCCATGCACCAAAAATAGGTTCTTCCATTGCATGATACAGAATATGTATTTGCATAAATCCTAAAAATAACTTTCTTAATAATTTATCTTCCAATGGAATCGTCTCCTGCACTATCAATATCTAAACTTGATATCGGATTTCGTTATTAATTTATCATCGGTACATAACCCTTGCAACCCATTACAATAAGACTTTACATAAACTTTACAAACGAATCGAATATAGAAAAAGCCAATCCGCCCCATATACATATGGATCAAATTGACTTTTAATATTTAAACATATATTTACTTACTCAGGGTTAAGCTCCTTCTATCATATCCCGTCTGTTATAGCCGAGATAACCAACAATCATCAGAACGATACTGATTACGGTAATCGTAATAAACACAGGCGCATCGAAGCTGTCTGTCGGCATTTGTGGAATCCAGCTTTGTACAGCTGTTTTTAAAAACCACTCCGGTAAATCCAAAATACCGTCAAAGTAATTTAAGATAAAGGAATAACCGAGATACGCATAAACAACCTTCCCGAGTTTAGGAGCCCAGCCAAGTGCTAAAGCTGCCAATGCCGTAAAGAATAAAACCGATGGAAGGAAGTTATAACCCGCTGCCAGAAAATCACTGATATCCATTGCAGCACTGTCTTCCATTACTGAAATAGCTGTACCGCCAAGCCCTCCCGCAGCTAGCAGCGTACCGATTAATCCGGCAATAACAGCTAAACCGATTGTCGTCCAGTAAAATTGGCCCCGGGTGACTTTGGTAGCGTGAAGCTGACTTAAATGCTGACGGCTTTCTTCAGCGAAAAGCTTATTCACAACCACAATCGGAAGAATCGAAACTAACACCATCATCACCATCATAATCGTACCAGTAAAGGATTCTTCAATGGATACACCAGATTGGGCAAACATTTGCTTCATCATCTCATTACTTTCCAGAAAGGTTTGCATATCTCCGTAAATGGAACCGTAAGCAGCGCCCATTACTCCAAAACCAATCAGCCAGCCGATAGTAACTCCTCTATTCAGCTTGATGAATAATCCCCGAACAGATAATAGAGACCTTTTTGCATTTTCCCGTCCTTCTCTTTCCGGCAGATAACCAGCGCCTATATCACGACCGCCCTCGAGCGCAAAAGCAAGGATTACCATCACAACACTGAAAATCAAGGCAAAAATAATTGGCAGCCAGTTGTTATCTGTAAATGGATAGGTCAAGTACGTCCAGCCGAGCGGATTAAACATAGAAAAGTCCACATTGGAAACATCCGTGCCGGCACGAGCAATATAAAGCAGACCAACGATTCCCAGGGCAGAACCTGTTGCACTGGAGGAAGCCGGCATAATTTGCGCCATCACCAGGCCGATTACTGCTCCAATGACACCAGCCATTCCAATAGATGCTCCAAATAAAAAGGAGCCTTGGAATGAAATCGTATCTACATTAAAAACGATAAGCAGAGCACTAATGAAAAGCGCTAATATGATATTAATGACAACAACCTCTGCCATTGCCGCAAGTGAGTTGGCCTGCCGTCCAATTTGAAAGGAGCGTACCAGCTCTGTCAATCCGAGATCTTCTTCCTTACGGGTATGTCCAATCACGTGTAAAACAGCCATAATCATTGCAAACAAACTGCAGAACAATAACATTTCATGCGCATACATCGCGCCTATTGTATAATCAGCCGCTGTTTCAACCGGGGTAGGACCAACCATGGAAACCATCGCCGGGTTTTGCAATGTCTCAAACATCCCTATCAAACTCTGCCCTTTTGCTATTTCTTCAAAAGCAGGTACAAATCCTCCTGAAAATAAGCCAATTCCGAGAATCCAAAAAATAATTTTTTTCCAATCACGCTTCAGATATTGCAAAAACAATATATCCCATCGTGCAAATTTTTCTTTCATTGTTCTTTCACCTCCCCATCAACGCTTAACCCTCATAATGACGCATAAATAAATCCTCAAGTGTTGGCGGAACCGCTTCAAATTTCTTCACACCCAGCTTGGTTGCTTCCATTAAAATGTCATTGATATACTTGTTGTCAGCAGAAAAGGTTGCTTGATTATCTTTTTGCATAAAATCATGCACACCCTCTACAGTCTCCATTTTCGAAACATCTTTTTCCGTTGCTAAGGTTACAGCAGAACGGGTCAGATGCCTTAATTCATCCAATGTCCCCGATTCTACAATCTCCCCCTGACGAATAATAACAACCCTGTCAGCTAAACGCTCTACCTCGCTCAAAATATGAGAAGAGAGCAAAATAGATTTTCCTGCTTCCTTGATTTTTTCTACCTCCTCCTGAAAAACTGCTTCCATTAAAGGATCAAGTCCGGAAGTCGGCTCATCAAAAATATATAAGTCAGAATCCACGGATAATGCTGCAATTAACCCAACCTTTTGACGGTTGCCTTTCGAGTACCCTTTCGATTTTTTCTTCGGATCCAATTCAAAACGTTTAATTAAATAATCACGTTTTTGCTTATCTCCGCCGCCATGCAGCTTCATAAACAAGTCAATAATTTCTCCACCTGTCAGGCTCCCCCAAAGTGCAACATCTCCTGGAACATATGAAATACGTTTATGAATTTCCAAGCTATCCTTCCAGACGTCCTTTCCAAAAATCTCTGCTATCCCGGCATCGCGCTTGATAATTCCTAATAAAGCACGGATTGTTGTTGATTTACCAGCTCCATTGGGGCCGATAAAGCCGACAACTTCTCCTGCTCCAACTCTGAATGTCACATCACTTAACGCCTGAAATTTACCAAACTTCTTTTGCAGACCTTTTATCTTCACAATTTCTGTCATAATGCTGACACTCCTTCTTTCTGCAATTTAATATCCTGTTTTAGCTTGCTTTTTCATTTAAGAACGTAATACATCCGAATAAAACTATTAATATGATTTCAGTTCATTTTAATGCATTAAAAATAAAATTTTAAACCATAACAATATTTTATAGTTCAATATTATTCCTTTCTTAGTCATTAGTCAATAAGATAAATACTATTTTTTATTTGCCAGTTCATAATTAGACATATATAATAAATAGGAAGAAACACGCTTCTGTGAAGAAATTTTTGAAATGAATGCGTGACAGAAAGCAGGTAATAAATTTGAATGGTTTTGAAAAAAGAACAGAAGAAAAGAAAAAGAATATATTGGAAGCAGCCTTTGAGCTGATGAATAGAAATGAGGTAGGCAAAAATATAACCATGGATAAAATTGCTAAACATGCCAATGTGGGGAAAGCCACCCTCTTTAAGTATTTTGGCAGCAAAGACAATCTTATTCATGAGGTTTTTAAGTATTACTTAGAAAAAATGATCGATACTGCAAGTGATATTATGAATGAAAATAAGCCATTTGATGAAACACTCATTGCATTAAGTCAAAATAAAATCAAATTTTTAAATCAAATTAATCAATCCTTCTATCTTAAAATGATGGCATATTTAACGGAAAAAGACGAGGAAGGCTGGTCCGTCATGATGCAAAAATATACTCAGGAAAATTACGGCATGATGCTGGATTTATTTCATAGGGGCCGTAAAGAAGGAAAGGTGGACTTAAAATATTCAGATGAATTTCTGCTTTTGTATTTTCAAGCGATTGTAGAAGGAATTTCCAGCCCGCAGATATATGAAAGAATTGCACCTTATACGGAAGAGTGGACAGAAATGTTAATTAAAGGAATTGCGCCGAAGAAAGATTAATGCTTAAAGTGCTCTTCTACATTTTCTTTTGACCAGCTTTAGACTCTTTAATCCTTTTTTCTTCAAAAAAGCTATCTTAACCTAGAAGCCTCGCCAACCTGGCTAAGGTAATTTCTGTGATTCGTGACTGGTTCTTGTGGAATTTCCCACTCTTTTTACAAAGGGTGGTTTTTTTATTATAAAACTTAGTAGTCATCAAGCTTTTAAATGATAACCGTTAGTTGCGCTTATGCAGTAGGAGAGTTTTATACTTTGGCGCAAAAAAAGCTGGGGGTCACCCAACTTCTTTTGCATAACTAGTCATATTTCATGCCAATATGGGATACTGGTACTGCTCAAAGATTTGCCTTCATGACCTTCCCATTCTTCCTAATATCCCACTTCAACTACTGCATTAACAATGTACATTAAATCATTTTTATCTTCTTGATCGCTTAAATAGATTCCACTCGTAGTAGCTAATCCGCCCTCTAATTTTTCCACCGTTACTGTTCCATACGGTACCAATTTTTTAATTTTTTCCTCATCCAAATGTTCTATATCCCTAGGAATACCTAATTTCACATTTACCTTCATATTATTTAGATTTTGATCAGGCAGGCTGTTCTGAATGCCTGGCATTGAATTAGTATAAATCGCGTTAATAACAGCGCGCTCTGCTGCCTGATTGACATCCTGCCCATGTAAATCTACTCCTGTACCTGTCTGAATAAATATCATTTGTTCCATGTTTTTCTCTCCTCCCAGATTATTCAATATTTCTTTATAACACATGAATGTCTTGCTTCTACATATACCCGTTTTTTGAAAAAGTAAAAACTATGCTTCCTCTGCCCGCCTATATACAAATAATGACCTAGCTATAAAAAAAGACAGCGTTACGTACAATTCAGTACGAACGCTGCCTCTTCCAGCCTCAGTATAAGGCTGGAAGGATTCTACTTCTGATTTCGACAATTACTGATTACAGAGCGGTGAAACTATAATTATTCTATCTCTATCATCATTCTAAAGTATTCTTCATGTCACCGCTTTCGTAGTATTTTTCCCCACTGCTTTCTTCCCGTTTCTTGATTTCATTCTTTAAAGTTGTACAAAAATTCTGTTCCAGCTTTAATTCGGTTGCATTTCTCAGAGACTCCTTTAAGAGTTCATCTGACAAATGCCTGAGACTGTTCATGGATATTCCTCCCACATTTGCATTTTGAATCCTTTGATTTTAGAATAATCAGAAGTAGAATCTATCTAAAATATTACAAAGTGAGACAAAAAGGGCAAAATATTGCGACAATAAATACTGAGAAAACGACATTTTTCATGACTTTATAATAATCACAATATAAACAAACAGGGATATACTTCGCAGAAATAATAGCAATGACTATGTCTTGATGCTCTTATTTGAAGTTAAATTCTTTTGTTAGAGCGATTGTTTACCTTATTATTAGAAAGAGATTAACCAAACGAGGAGAATGTTATATGTACAAAAATTTGTACTCTATTGGAGAGACGGCTAAATTAAATAATATTCCTATCCAGACATTAAGATATTACGATAAAATGGGTTTATTCACACCCGCTTTTATAGATCCTGAAAGTAATTACAGATATTATCATGAAAAACAATTCTTTTATCTGGATATTATAAAATACCTAAAATATATAGATACACCACTAAATCAAATTAGAGAAGTAATGAAAAAAGACGCCGTACAAATGCTGCCTTTTTTAGAGGAGCAAGGGGGTATTATTGATAATAAAATACATCAGCTTAAACAAGCCCAAAGAATGCTTCATCACCGCAAACTCCAGATAAAAGAACAAAACACGTTAGCAAATCGGCCACATGGACAAATTTATATCCGTTCTGTAGCAGAACAGGTTCAGCTGCATCTCTCTACAACAGACCTTACCCCTTACGGCAATCCGGACGTATACATGCGTGATTTGGCATACTTATTAGAAACACAGAAAAATAGGTCCGTTGATAACTTCTATGGATGTGTTTATGATTTGAAAGACTATCAGGGTACTGATCACATTATTTATTCCAGTATCTATACAACCTTACTTGGAGATGAACAATTACCTGAAGAATCACAATCAGATATAACAAAAAAACATATTTCAGAAGGAAGGTATATCTGCATTTGCTTTCAATGGTCTGAGGCTCAATATTTTCAATACTACAAAACGTTATATGATTACCTTCGTAAAAATAAACTGAATACTACAGGGCCTGTCTACGAGGTTTCTTTGCCTAATAGATACTTCTCCTATGAAGAAGATGATTTTATAACAGAACTTAGAATTAAATTAAAAGAAAAAGATTGACTCTATAGCTGCTATAGACTTTATGATTTAATCATGAAAGGAGTAGATAATATGATGAAAACAATTCGGTTAATAGCTCCCGACTGGCAAGGAGGTAACAAGCAGGCGTATTATTTGGGTGCGGAGCTGCTTTCATGTTTAGCTCCGAAAAATGATAATCAAAAAGAGATTAAATTAGAGATTGAAAAGCCAAAAGGCGAGGGATTAGAAAAAGAAAATGGTGTCGTTGCTCAATCTGTTGTGAAAGAAAATGTAAATATGGCAGCTCAGGTGCTAGCTGAAGAAATGACCGATAAAATTATTACATTTGGAGGAAACTGCTTAGTATCTCAGGCCCCTTTTGATTATCTGCATGGCAAATATGGAAATGAACTTGGTGTTATTTGGATAGATTCTCATCCTGATGTTTCTACTCCAGATATCTTTTATCATGAACATGCTATGGTGCTAGGTAATCTCTTAGGTAAAGGAGATCCAGAATTATCTAAAGATGTAAAATTCCCCTTTACTCCTGATTCCTTTTTATATGTCGGAATGCAGGCACCAAATGATTTAGAAGCGAATATATTAAATGATTTAAAATTAAATTATACGGTGCAGGATAAAGAGCATTTAAAAATGGAAGGCATCCAAAAATGGATTAACGAAAATGGTTTTACTAAAATAGCTGTTCATCTTGATTTAGACGTGTTAGACCCTGCGTTGTTCCGGTCTTTATACTTTTCCGAACCAGGAGTTACGGAATTCCCTTCAGAATCTGGCAAAATGACACCAGAAGAATTATTAAATATACTGACAGATATTTTTAAAGAAAATCAAGTTGTAGGCTTGACTGTAGCAGAGTTTTTACCTTGGGATGAGATAACCCTGAAGAATACGTTATCTGCGTTAGATATTTTTAGCTAGTAAGCTCTAAAAGAATCGGGCACAGAAAATTTACCCGTAGAAAAAGGATTTTCGCGTCATATTTCGATACGAAAATCCTTTTTCAATTAAAATTATCTATCTATAAATCATTCAATCAGTAATATGTATCCATAAGTATAATGCTATTTCACTAGAAATTCTATTCAACAACAGAAGCTGCACCAGTTTCTTGTCCAAGCCTTCCTTTTACCCGATCCAAAGCATCCTGTTCCACACCTTTTGCTAATAAATATTTCTCAACATTTCCATATGTTTCCTCAAGATAATCATAAGCACGGATTATATATTCTCTGCTGGAATACAGGAATTCTTTAGGTACCTCAAAAAGAGCTGTGCCACCTTTATCAAATTGATGAAAAGACTCCAAATTGGTATATGTCACTTCGTAGTTGGAGATAATATCTTTTTTCCCCACGCCGGCTAGTCCCAGCAATAACATGGCTAAAACTCCGGTACGATCCTTTCCTGCTACACAGTGAAATAGCACGCCTCCGTCTGCTGCCTGATCAATAATGTTAAAAACTACCTGTACATAAGGACTTTCCTCAAGCATTTTTACATAAAAATCGCCCATAGTCAGATTCTTCAAAGCGCCGGCCTCCAATATCGGCTGCCCAGCAAACGGGATGTTGTGATAATCACAAAAATTAGCTTCAGCGAGCGGATTCGGGTGCTCTTCCACTTCATCTGTTCCGCGTAAATCAATGACCGTTTTCACACCATAAGCTTCTAAAAAGGAACTGTCATCCTTCGTTAAATTATGCATATCACTTGATCTTATGAATGCATGCCATTTCACCTGTTCTCCATTTTCAGTACTGTACCCGCCTAATTCACGGCAATTCTCCACACCTTCAAGCGGTAAACGAACCCAGTTTAATGCTGCATTTTTCATAAAGTATTCTCTCCTCCACTATAATTTTATTTATTCATTCATTACCTGCTGCCATGTGTAATTTTACTTTTAATTCGTGTCATTAAAAATTCAATGATAAGCATAAAGCTGCAGATAATAATAACTATTGTTGTTGTTTGCGCATAATTGTATGTTCCTATTGCCTGTGTAAGCAGCAGTCCAATTCCACCCACACCAATGATTCCCAGACTGATAGATTCGGATATATTTCCTTCAAACCGGACCGTAATCCAAGCGACAAAGGAAGTGATGCAAAGCGGCAACAGCCCGTGATAGACAATATTAAACCAAGAAGCACCTGTTGAACGCATTGCCTCAATAACATCATATCCAGCATCTTCAATACTTCCTGTAAACATTTTTACCAGGTAGCCAATGGCAGAAAATAACATGGCAATGAAGCCGGATGTATTTCCAAAACCCAGGCTTGCGATAACCATTAATCCCCAGACCAATGATGGGATCGAACGAATAACCGCAAAGGAACCTTTTATAAAACTGGATAAAAAGTTATTTGGTGTTATATTTGATGCTGCTAAGAAACTAAGAATTATCGCTAAAAATACCCCAACGACTAATGCTAAAAAGGCTAAAGATAAACTCGTCACAAGCTCTAATAGCGCAGCTGGAATAATAGAAGCGTCAATCGCCATCATACTGTTCAAAACGCCAGGGACATTCTCCAGCCTTGCAAAAAATTGTTCTAAATTGAGATTTATCAACATTGCAGCTAATACAAATATCGATACAAGTGCAGCAACCAATAGAATCATTTTCCAAATAGATCCTTTAGATGTTACACGGATATAATTCATTTCCATTGAAATTCACTCCCTTCATTATATCAGTTTTTTACGAAGTGTATTGGTGACAAACTCCGTTAACAGAATGATAGAAACAATCACAATAATAATCCCCAATGCCTCACCATAGTTGAATAAATTAATGTTTGTATCAATCAGGACACCGATTCCGCCAGCTCCGACAAGACCTAACACTACTGAAGCACGGACATTGATCTCAAATGAAAATAACGTCCAGTTTATCCATGAAGGGACAAATTGCGGCAGGACCCCATGCAATAAAATTTGAAAATAAGATGCGCCGTTTGCCCGAAGTGCCTCTAATTTTTCACCAGAGATTTCATCAATGGATTCGGCATAACTTTTTCCTAAAAATCCGATGGTTACAAAAATCAGTGCCAGCACACCGACGATACCGCCTAATCCAAATATGTAGACGAGTAATGCTCCCCAGATAACAAAGGGAATATTACGCATAACTGAGACAAGTGCACGGCAAATCATGCGGATGCTTTTATACTTATTCGTATTCTCCGAAATAAGAATTCCCAAAATAAGCGCCAGAATGCTTGATAAAAAGGTGGCAATCACAGCATAACCAATCGTATCCAAAACTGCCGGAATATATTGCTGCACATTTTCTAGACTAGGCGGAAAGAAATTCTGGAAGAAAAAGAGAATAAAGTTTGGCAGCCCCATCATCATATCAATCATAGATATCTTCAGGTAAATTACAGAAAATAGAATTGTTGCACAGATAAGAGCAGCAATTAACAACGGCTTTTTCGAATCTTCCTGATCAAGCTTTATTTTTTGGTTGAGATTACTCATGCCTTCTGTCCCCCAGTTAATTGTAACGCCGGCCCTTCCTTAACTCCGGTTGATATCCCTGTTTGAGCTGCATCATTTTGCAGCGTCATTTGTGATTCTTTTCCTTCATAAATAGAACGAATTATGTTATCCGATAATTCTGCCGGCTTCCCGTCAAACACAACCCTGCCCTTCTTAATGCCGACAATCCGGCTTGCATATTTCTTCGCATAATCCACTTGATGCAAATTAACGATGCATGTCAGCTTCTTCTCCTTTGAAATATTATGCAGCTGCTCCATAACAATATTAGCTGATATTGGATCAAGGGATGCAATCGGCTCATCTGCCAACAATAACTTTGGTCTTTGCAGCAGCGCACGGCAAATTCCTACACGCTGCATTTGCCCTCCGGACAGCTCATCAGCACGCTTGTAGATTTGATCTTTTAAACCTACTTTTTCTAAAAGCTCTACTGCTTCCTTTTTATCTTCATGCTTGAAAAGCCCAAAGATACTTTTGTACAGTGGCGTATCGTGCAATCTGCCATGCAGCACATTTTTTATCACATTTGTCCTGCCAATTAAATTATAATGCTGAAAAATCATCCCTATTTTCGAGCGTTCTTTTCTCAGCTTACTTCCACTGGCTTTTTCCAGATTATCTCCATGAAAAACCAGATTCCCTTCTGTTGAATCAATCAGACGATTAATACAGCGGATAAAGGTAGATTTACCAGCACCGGAAGGACCAATAACTACAATGAATTCACCAGGATAAAAATCGATGGAAATACCGTTCAAAGCACGTGTTGATTTTCCATATACCTTCACTAAGTCTTTAATGGATAATAATGGTTCCATTTATTATTCTGCCCCCTCTAAAGCATTAATCGTTTCTAACATTTCAATCGTTTCCTCATAATAGTTATCTTCAGTCGGATAGAAGCGTGCATTCGGCGTCTGATGTAATGCTTCAAAATATTCTTCATCCTCAAAGCTTACAAATGCATCTTCAATAGCCTGCTTTAAGTCTTCCGGCATGTCACCGCGAATGATATAAGATGCATCAGGAATACTTTGTGTACGGCCAATTATTTTGATATCATCCGGATTAAGATCTGCCGCTTCCAGCATCTGATCAATTTGTCCATTAACAACTGCTGCCGCATCAAAGTCTCCCATGGCTACCCCCATCAGGCTGTTTGGATGAGATTCTGTAAACGTTACATTTTCGAAAAAGTATCCAGATTGCTCTATTAAAGCTGGATCAAGATCTAATTCTTGAACAAGCGTCCCCTTTGGATATAGATAACCAGAGGAGGACGCTGCATTTACAAAAGCGAAATTCTTGCCCTCTAAATCTTCTATACTATTAATATCGTCATTATCACCCTGTGTAATAAAAGAAGTATAATATTCTGGGATATCATCTGCTTGCGGTGTTACGAGCAGCTCTGCACCTGCCTTTTTCTGTGCCTGATAATAGCTCATCGGACTTGCAAGCATCACATCAATATTCCCGCTCGCCATTGCTTCAATACCCACTGCATAACTTCCTCCCTGATACTCCACTACATCAATACCGACTTCTTCTGCAATATGCTCTCTGAGCTGGGTATGAAGCGTTGGTGAATTGGGATTGTCTTCATTTGGCATTTGAACGATAGCTATTTCCTCCGGCCAATCGCCATTTTCCCCTTTCCCGGAGGATGCTTCTCCAGTCTTGCCGCAAGCTGCTAAAAATAAAATCAATCCAATAAGTAGAAAACTTTTAAATAAATTTTTATACATTGTTTATGCTCCTTCAATGTGAATTATTGTGCTCTTTTATCTGATTATGCTGTGAGACCCCTCCAAATAGTAATTTATGATTTCTGGTGTCTGCGAATAAATGACAATCCTTTGTCCTCCTTTTGCATATTCAATGTATCTATATACTTACAACTCTTAATATACTTACTGTTTATTAAGATAATTCACTACTTTTGTAAACTTATTGTAAGGTTGATAAAAGCCACAACCATATTTTTATCCAATAAAAAAGGCTTTGAATGCTAATCAACACTCAAAGCCTTTTATCCGATTCTTTAATTCCCCTTTAACATCCGCAAGCCATTTAGAATAACTAGAATAGTGCTCCCCTCATGCCCAATCACACCAAGCGGCATATTGATAATCTGTAAAAAATTACTGGCAATCAGAATGCTTATAACAGCAAGGGAAAAAATGATATTCTGCTTAATAATCGCATTCATTTTTTTAGATAAACAAATCGCATTTACCATTTTTGCCAGATTATTTTTCATAAGCACAACATTGGCGGTTTCTAAAGCAATATCGCTTCCTGTCCCCATGGCAACACCAATATTTGCTGTAGCCAGAGCCGGTGCATCATTTACTCCATCGCCAATCATTGCGGTCTGCTGCTTTTGCTGTTTCAGCTGCTTTAAGTAATTTACTTTGTCCTCCGGTAAGCAATTGGCATGGAACTCTGTTATACCAGCCTCCTGAGCAATGCTTTCTGCTGTAGCCTGATTGTCACCAGTCAGCATAATCGTTCTTAAACCAAGGCCATGTAATTCTTGAATAGCTTCTACCGCATCCTGCCGAAGTGTGTCCTTCAGCAAAAATACGGCAATAATTTTTTTACTCCTTTTCACAAAGATATTGGTCGTTGCTTGTTCTTGAGTAGTAAAGGTTTGTAGAAACTTATCTGCTTCTTGCTTTCCGACCATTTCTGCATTACCGATCATCCAGTAGTCATCATCTACTCCCGCTGACAGTCCTCTGCCGTTATGATGTTGTACAGATGCAGTTATCTCCCTTTGGATTTTCCGATGTTCATCAGCCCAATTTTTCATTGCCTGAGCCAGCGGGTGGATGGATTCACTTTCCATCATATAGATTATATTTGCCAGATACGCAGTATCCTGCCCTTGATTAATAAAGTAATCAACGACAACTGGTTCTCCTTTGGTTAACGTACCTGTTTTATCTAAAGCAACAGCATCTAATTTAGCTAAAGCTTCTACATAGACGCCGCCTTTAAATAGAATACCCTGCCGGGCTCCATTGGAAATAGCAGATAAAGTTGCCGGCATGATCGAAGCAATTAAAGCACAAGGTGAAGCAACAACCAGTAAAATCATTGCACGGTAGACGGTATCCGTCCAGGTCCATCCGAATAGATAATGCGGAAGAAACATCATCACCGCGACTGTTAGAAGAACTATTTTGACATACAATCCTTCAAATTTTTCAATAAATTGCTGGGAAGGCGAGCGTTCTTCATGTGCATTTTGAACCAACTCAATAATTTTTTGAAACATCGTCTCCGTTGGCAATGTATTTATTTCAATTTGAAGACTGCCGCTGAGATTAACCGTTCCAGCAAACACCTCATCGCCTGATTCCTTGGAAATTGGGATTGATTCACCAGATAAAGCACTCTCATCAACTGTTGTATGACCTTTGACAATGAACCCGTCAGCAGGGATTCTTTCTCCTGTTTTCACAGTAATCTGATCTCCAGGTTTTAATTGGTCAATGGCTGCCACCTCACCGTTTAGCAGGGTCGCTGTTTCTGGCTGCAGCTGCATCAGACTTTGCAATTCATTCTTATTTTTATTTTCTGTATAGCTTTCCAATGCACCGGATAAGGAAAAGATAAAAATTAATATAGCCCCTTCTGCCCAATAGCCTATAGAAGCAGCTCCAATTGCTGCAATAATCATTAATAATTCTACATTTAATTGTTTTGTCTTATATGTTTCTGTGATTCCTTCCTTTGCCTTGGCAAAGCCCCCAATCAAAAAAGAAGCAATTAATAAACTCACCCATAGAGCATAATCTATACGGCTGGATAACACCCAGGCTATTAAAATAAGGATTCCGCTTATGGCTGCGGCAATTATTTCTCCATGTATTTTAAGGTTGGGTATAAAAAAAGGATACTGATTTGTTTTTATTTCTTCCATTTTATAAGCCTCCTTTAATGCGATTTGTATTTCTGATATTGATTCTCATTTTCATTTATTTATAACAAATATTAAATTATAATTATTATAAATAGTATAGCATACTTTTCTTTTAATTGTTTGTAGAAATGGTGACAAATTTTATTGAAAGCATGGTAAATTCACAATTAAGAGACATATATCAAAATTCGGTGGGATGAGTTGTATCCATAAATAAAGAAAAGATAATTCCGGGGAAATAAAAATAAGAGAAAAACTCATGTAAAGGCATTAAAGAAATCATAAAGTAATGTAAACGATAGACACCTGTCCGATTTAGCAGTTGGAGCTGGCTGAACAGTTTTAGAAATTCCAATTCTTCTTATTTAAATTGCAGTAATCAACGCTATTGAATATAAAAAATACCTGAGACAAAATCTCAGATATTTTTCACATGAAGTGGCAGATCATTTTATTGTTTCATGATGGATAATGGAATTGAATATCGGGGATAAAAGAAGCTTGTATTTTTTTACTCTCTGAATTTCCGTTCTTCTACCAGTACTTTTTTTCTATTATTTATTTGGGTTAACCCGTATCCGAACAAGCACAGAATGAGTGCAAATATGGTAACTGTGATGATTGGTAAAATAATTGAATAAGATTGATTTGCAATTAAAATAATTAGAAAAAG
The DNA here is from genome assembly GCF_038004405.1 of Oceanobacillus sp. FSL W8-0428. Lineage (NCBI taxonomy): Bacteria > Bacillati > Bacillota > Bacilli > Caryophanales > Bacillaceae > Oceanobacillus > Oceanobacillus sp. FSL W8-0428. Next base: position 2,722,270 of record NZ_JBBORB010000001.1, on the reverse strand, counting down.
CAGAACTGCTGTAATAGAAATGAATCCTCCCAAAAGGCGGCGGAACATCCTCTTTAAATGACCAATTCTTGAATCCAAATCAGAGAAAAGATTAAATGTTCCCAGTTCGGACTTTTTACGAAAATAAATCCAATTAGAAAACTCACCAATTTTCTCCGCGCCAGTTTCTTCAATAAAATCGATATAATCTTCACGTTCTTTTTTCGATAATTTTGGATCAAGTAGTTCTAATCTGTATATATATTCATTAGGAGTGCTCTTTTTAAATGTATACTGAGGTACATTTACTTTGGTCAATTCCCAGCCATCTGCAGCCATTTCGTTTAGCCACTGTTCTTCTTCTGCAAATTTCCAAACGGTGAATAGTTTTTTTATTTTTTTCTCCATTATTTCTCACCTCCGGATTCAACTATTTTCATTCCATTGTCAATAAGCTCCTGCAATCTTAACAGCTCCATCTCCACTATTTCCTTTCCTTGCGTGGTAATAAGGTATTCTTTTTTGCGATTGTTTACGCTTTTTGGTAATGCTTCAATCCAGCCCTTTTTTAAGAGGTTATTTAAAGCTCCGTATAACGTCCCTGCTGCCAGGGTTACTCTTCCTTCCGACATCTTCTCTACTTTCTGCATAATACCGTAGCCATGGAGAGGCTCATACAGGGAAAGCAGCGTATAATAAATCGCTTCTGTTAAAGCTATCTGTTCATTTTGCATCTTATTATCTCCTTTTTATATCTACCTACGTTATATCGTATTCCGATACAATATATTATATCGCGACCCGATATAACTGTCAACGATATAAAAAACCTCATTTACAAAGTCTATCATCACGATAAACCTGATAAATGAGGCTTTTCCATTCCTATCATTTTCTCTATACCTTTACAACCGATATAAAATAATTTATTGTTTCCCCGCTCTATTTGACTGTTTCTCATCTAAATCCCTGTAAAATCGCTCCTTACGAGAAAGATAGCGTCCGTGTCCCCTGCGCTCTCTGGCTCTTTTTATTTGTGCCTGAATATACATCATCAGCGGCAATACACCAAGTGCATACCTCCCATAACGTCCAACTTCAAAATCTGGCAAAATAGCCTCAACTACAATAGGGAAAACAGTAAACAACAGGCCTATCATAATAACTAAAATGATTTCAGCATGAAATCTGCCGCTGATACGTGTAACTTTCCGCCCCATCACCAGGATAAAGGAAATAATATACACAGACACGAGACAAAACCCTGCATAGAGCATTGTAAAAAATACTGCATCCTTCGCATTATCACCAATAAGAAAGTTTATTGGCTCGCCCTGGAACAGAATTCCTTCTTCACTTCCGTTAAAAGTGAAGAATACAATAACCATATAACCGACCATAAAAAACATAAAAAAGGTGAGACATAAAACAACAATACTCCAGAGAATTAAGAAAAGTCTTCGAATAAGCCCAAAAATAAGGCCGGAACCGGGTATTTTACTGAAAATATAAATAATGATAAAAAGTACAACACAGCCGCCAACTACAAAAAGAGTAGAAAGAATTTCATCTGTTATCATAATCTGCTCCTTCTTTTATCTCCGTACAGAGGAGAAGTTGTTATTATCATATACAGATTCTGTATTACCTGGCAATAGTATTTTTTAATCAATTAAACAGATAGATAAGAGAATACTTGTTATATTCTTATAAAGCACAAAAAGAGCTGGAAAAGATACTAGATTGGTATCTTTTCCAGCTCGTTTGAGTCTAAATCATTTCACTTGGTTTATATTAGTTAACATACTGAGAAGTTTTGAATACTGCATGATTAAAAAGGCAGTTCATCTCTCTTAATAGCCTGCAAACTCCTCTGAACGAATATTGTCTTCATTTACACCGGCTTCCACAAGCATTTTCTGCATTGCTTCTACCATATCACCAGGTCCGGACAAATAATAGATTGGTTTATTGACATCTGAGACATGGCGTTTAAGCAGTTCCGCATCAATATGCCCACGCTCTCCGTCCCATTCGCCGGCCTCTGCTCTCGTCATGACCGGGACAAAGTTAAAATTAGGATTTCTTTTTTCCAAATCCTCCAAGTCAGATAAAAACGGCGCATCCTCCGGCGTTTTATTCGAATACAGCAACGTAAGGTCATGACCTGTTTTCTGATTTGTTGCCTCCGCAATCATGCTTCGAATAGGAGTTATACCAATACCGCCAATAATAAATACAGCTGGGGTTGATTCCGTTTTATGCAGGGTAAAGCTTCCATTTGCCCCATCAAACTCAACTTCACTGCCTTCTGGAAGATTTTTTAACTCCCGTTTAAAAGCGGTATCTCTCAGACGGGTTGTCGTAACTAATTCATTTTCACTTGGTCCATAAACGAATGATAATGCTCTTTTTGTTCCTTCCTCATCTATCTCACTTGGATTGATTAGTTTGATGTGCGTCAGCTGGCCTGCTTTAAATTCAAATCCTTCTGGCATTTCCCAATGGAAAGCCACTGTATCTTTCGCAACTAATTCTTTTTTCTTTAATTTAATCTTGCTGTTTGTCATTTCCAATCACTCCTTTTCATAGAGTAAATCTTTTTCTTAGAAAGAGGCTGATCGTAAGCCATAATTTTGTTATATAATATTTTCACCCTTATTTTTCTATATGCAAACAGGCAAGCTTCTTAAAATAGTTCATAAAAAAGACGCTAACCCTTACTATGTCAGGATAGCGCCTTGTCTTATACTTGCACAAATTCATTAGAGTCTGGACTGATAACTTTTTCTATTCAGTATCCCCTGATAAAAACTCCTGCAGTGCCTGTTTATTTTGCTCTATATCAATTTCCAATACAGCTCCAGCGTCTGTACGGGCATTCCAAAAAGAATTATCTACAGGAATTCTTAAGGTTTCCATTGGATGATCGCTTCCGGAAATTAATCCTTTGCCTATTGTAAGAATGGTTTTATTATCTACATTTGTGTCAACGTACGGATCAGCAACCCCTAACAGCTTTGGCAATTTCACCAAACCATGAAGACTAACCGCTTCGTCCTTCAGCTTGGTAATTGCTTCCTGCTGCCGCTGTACTCTTCCATAATCACCGTCTGCGTCTTTACGAAAACGTACATACCCAAGCAGCTCATCGCCATTTAATACTTGTCTGCCCGGTTCAAGTGTCATACCGATACCTTCTGACATTTGATGCGGGACGTCCACTTCTATACCATTTGGTGCAATAATGTCTGTGATTTTTGAAAAACCTTCAAAATCGACAACAGCATAATAATTCAAATCTATATCAAAATTTTGCTTCAGCGTCTGTCTGAGCAGCTCGGGACCATCAAATGCAAAGGCAGCATTAATCTTCTGCATTCCGTGTCCAGGGATCTCTACATAAGTATCACGCATAATAGAGGCAAGTTTAATGTCATGTGTGTCCTGATTATAATGGGCAATCATAATCGTATCGGAAAGACCACGTTCTTCCCCGCGAGTATCACTGCCAATCATTAAAACATTGATTTCTCCAAATTGCGGTTCTGAACCTTCAAAAGGAACAAAGGTTGTGCCGTCATCTTTGTATGGGCCTTCTTTTGCTATTGATAAACCTTGGTAGTATTGCGTTATGGCATAAGCTCCCACTGCAATAATACATACAAAAATAAACAACAGGACACGACGTCTCCATTTACGTTTCGCAGATTTTCTTTCACGTCTTTTCATATGTAACGCTCCTTGTATTTTTCTTTAATCGAGGGTTCAAAAAGTAGACATCGTTTTTTTATTCTGACAAGTAATCGCAAAAGCTCTTCGGTGGGACGAGTAATCGCAAAAGCTCTTCGGTGGGACGAGTAATCGCAGTCCCAGTCCCAGCCCATCGAAAAATCCACGTCAACGCACTTCCTGTGGAAATTCATTATCTCGCCGCTTATCATTTGATGACTTTTTGAACTTCCTCTTTAATTGGAAAGTGATTTTAAAGCAATTTGTACAGCAACAGCATCATCCATATATCCAATCGGAAAGATATAATCCGGGACAACATCTACCGGTGTAATAAAGTACAATAGTACGCCTCCCATAATTGTAAGCGTGAAGGGTGTCCCCTTATATTGCTCAAATTGGGCATAAAAATTCTTCAGCTGTTTGATAAATGGTCCAATACTGCCTACTTCATCAATCTTTTTCTTAAATTTATTGTGGATGATTTGTTTTCCTTCTTCTGTTTGAGCGTATTTTTCATAACTGCCTAATTGCTGTTGAACCTCATCCATACTAAAATTACCATCATAAAGCTCTGATGCTTTTAGCGTTTGCTGAATCTCTTTTACAGATGTATACATATCCGAAGTGCCTTGTGATTCTGCTGAACGGATCGGATAACCGGCAGCCTCCATAAGCTCCGCCAGTGGTACATCCAAATAGGAAGCAAATTTCTCTAAATGCTGAATGTTTGCTTTACGTTTTCCATTGATAATACGTGAAATGGTCGCTTTATCTATGCCAGTGTGCTCACTGCATTTTCTTATCGACATTGCACGGGTATGCAATAACTCTTTTAATCTATTTCCGAAATTGTCCGCAGTCATATGCATTATCCTTCCATTTATATATTTGGTGATTGGTCACGATGCATGTATTCCGAATTAAGACAGTCCACAAAAGGCACACACTGCTAATATTTTTTCTACATCATTTTAAATATAATCACCTAGGTATTCTAATAATAATCTATTAGATAATATATACGAATGTTGACATTATGTCAACGAATTAAAAAAACTAAATAAGGGCGCAAATCCCTGTTTTACAGGATTGCACCCTTTTATATGAGTATCTTCATTTTATTACTTAAAAGACTAGCTTCATTCCTTCATGACTTGCTGAAAATCCTAATTTTTTGTAAAAGCGATGTGCATCATCCCGCTGCTTATCTGTTGTCAGCTGTACAAGACCGCATTTTTCAGCTTTTGCAATAGCAATTGCTTCTTTAAACAAAGCCTCTCCTATTCCTTTCCCACGAAAATTCTTGTCAATACGTACGCCCTCTATTTGCGCACGCTTCATCCCTTTTCTTGCTAATCCGGGTATAATGGTTAATTGAAGACATCCGATTACCGTTTTATCTTCAATGGCTAAAAGAATTTGATTGCCTGTTTGCGCTTCTATCGCATCAAAAGCTTGATAGTATTCCTCCGGTAATGGCTCTTCATACCTTTCACGTCCGGAACCTAATGCATCATCAGCTAATAAGCGGACAATTATAGACAGATCTTCTTTTTGAGCCTTCCGAAAAATCATATTGTATACCTCCTCATAATATAACGAACAGAATATCTGGATTTGCAAAATCTGCTTTTTTACTCATTTTGTTCAAATACCGCTCCCTCTAAGCGGATTATATCATCCATTATGCTTTCCTGTTCATAATCCAATAATCTAATAATTCTTATTAACTCAGGAAGTGCATCATCTATTGTATATAATTTATCTGAAGCCAGGTTATAAGTCACATGAAGTAATTTCTCTGCCATTTCTGCAAAATCTAATTTACGGCTTAATTTGTCTATTAATAAATCTTTTGGTGTTTTTTCTGATGTCATTTTATCACTCTCCCTAAGAAGATTCCTTAGTCAATATCTTTCATGTTATACTTTCTGTGAATAGATAATCTTTTATTAAAGAAATGAAAATAAACTTGTTATCAAATTCCAGTAAGATGATCAATTTAATTCGTTCAATAGTTGTCGCATCATTCAATTTCTATCAAATTATATTTGGTGATAATTGGGGTTATTCAAAATCACCTCTTTTATTTTTTATTTAAAAATAACTTTATAGGTTACTTTAAATTTATTATAACATATTTAGTTATAAAAACAAACGTACGTTCTCTTTTATCAAAATAAATTATATTGTTTCATAAGGAGAGGTAATTAAATGAGCATCGATAAAAATGTAGGAAAGAATATCAAAAGAATTAGAAACGAACGTCAGCTTACACAAGAAGAATTAGCGAACAAAGTAGGAGCTATAAAACAGACCATTTCCAAAATAGAACGCGGTGTTTTCTCTCCTTCCTTTTCACTGTTAGTCAAAATATGTAACGAACTATATACAACTCCTAACGAACTGCTATTGGAGGATTCACAACGGTTACAATGGGTAGCAGAGAGCCCTGATCAATTAGAATATTCCATAAAAGGTTTGGAACAGGAAATGACAATAGTTGAAGATTTATGGGCAAAGGCAGAAAAATATAAAGAGGATGGAGAAGAAAAGCAAGAAGCTAAAGTTTTACATGAAATTATAGATCACTTTGCATGGGAAAATGACCATTTTAGAGAAGTCGCTGAATACCTTTATAAAAAAAGATTAAATGATTATTTAACTAAAACATCCAAAGAGCTGAGAAATAACAAAGTAATGAACTTAAGATTGATGGAGAAAGAAGCATTTAAAAAGGATGGTAAATGATGATAAATTTTTAAAAACAAAACAATCTGTCTTATCTATATAAGACTAGAATTTATCTCTATTTACTGTACCCATTTTGAACAAGTGTTATTAATTATACTTTTATACGGCCAGTTCCCTTATTCCATTAGAATACTTTCCTATTTATAATCCATCTTGAGAAAGATGGATTTTTTGTTTCCTCCAAATACTTCGCCATTCTCCTTATAACTTACAGCGATTAAAAATCCATAACATTAGATAAACCAAGTCTAGGACATGCTGGTTGAAGTAATATTTTTATGATTTCCCTTCTACTTAAGCGGATTTTTTCAGGGCATATATAATAGAAGTTTCCAGATTGAAAATAAATATGATCGGCCAACGGCAAAAAGATAAGAAAAAATTTTGGATATTCTTCACTTGATAGCGACAAAATATCCAATGAAAGTGTATAATGAAATTCGTGACGAAAAATCGACAAAATCGGCCAGCTATTTTTTTATTTCGTGCAAAACGCGGATTAAAAATATATAATAATCAAGGATACTAAGTTTTCTTTTGTTAATATGGAGGTTAAAAAATATGTTCAAGAAAAAACCAGATAAATTTTCCCTTTATCTCGTTGATTTCGCAAAGCACTTACATGAAACGGCAGATTATTTCTTTCATTTTAAGGTGAAAGATTCGGATACACTGCAACAGTTTTCCGATACCATAAAAAAACATGAATCCATTGCCGATGATAAAGTTCATGAAATCATTAAAGATTTAAATCAGGCTTTTATTACTCCTATTGAAAGGGAGGATATTCTCCAGCTTGTAAATAATCTGGATGATATTATGGATGGAATGGAGGATTTCTCTTCCAGAATGGATATTTATAATATAATATCTTCCGATGATTACATCGATCAATTTACAAATTATATACTAAAATGCTCCAAAGAAATTTTGACATCAATGGAATTGATCGCGAATTATCAATTAAAAGATGTGGAAGAGCATGCTATCCGTATTAAAGATTATGAAAGTAACTGTGACGAGTTATATCGTGAATCCTTAAGGAATTTATTCCAAAAAGAAAAGGATGCCATTAAAGTAATCCAGTATAAAGAAATTTATGAAATTCTGGAAGAGATAGCCGATTATTGTCAAAACGTAGCAAGTACATTACAAAGCATCATTATGAAAAATGCGTAAAAGTGTGGTTAAAATATGGAGTTTCTTACTGTAATTATTGTATTGATTGTAATTTTTGCTCTTCTCTTTGACTTTATAAACGGGTTTCACGATACAGCAAATGCAATTGCAACATCTGTATCAACGAAAGCCCTGACACCCAGGAGAGCAATTATATTGGCTGCTGTAATGAATTTTGTCGGAGCATTAACCTTTACTGGTGTCGCTCAAACGATTACCAGCGGCATTACCGACCCATTTAAATTGGATAATGGACTGGCCGTCATTTTAGCCGCTTTGATTGCGGCGATTATCTGGAATCTGGTTACGTGGTATGCAGGAATCCCAAGCAGCTCATCTCACGCAATTATCGGTGCCATAACTGGTGCAGTTATTGTGTCAGCAGGGTTTGATGCGATTCATTTCCAAGGATTCCTCTCTATACTTGAAGCCTTGATTTTCTCCCCTGTTTTAGCTTTTGTAGTCGGGTTTATCCTGTATGGGATTATTAAAGTTATTTTTAAAAACAGTAATTTAGCAAAGACAAACAAACGATTCCGACTTGTGCAGGTATTAACTGCATCTGTGCAATCCTTCGCTCATGGTACGAATGATGCGCAAAAATCGATGGGGATTATTACCATGGCATTGATTGTCGGAGGTATGCACACAACCACAGATATCCCATTTTGGGTACAAGTTTCCTGTGCTGCAGCAATGGCACTTGGAACTTCTGTAGGCGGATGGCGAATCATTAAAACGGTTGGCGGAAAAATTATGAAAATCCGTCCAGTAAACGGCGTTGCAGCTGACCTTACTGGTGCTGCCGTTATCTTCGGAGCAACACTTATTCATTTACCTGTAAGTACAACCCATGTTATTTCATCCGGTATCTTAGGGGTTGGAGCTTCTCATCGGCCCAAGGGTGTTAACTGGGGTGTAGCAAAACGGATGGTTGTTACGTGGGTAATCACCTTGCCGATTACCGCTACATTAGGTGGAGTTATTTATTATATTTTGAATTTCTTCCTATAAAGATTGTTTGGTTCTCATTATGGCTGTTAAACAATTAAGGATAGTGGTTTTCTGCTTAATCTAAGGACCAGATTGAGGCTGACTTTTGTTGTAATCTAAACATAAAAAGCCAGTTCAAAATAAGCAATACCTTCCACTGCTTTATAATGAAGAGCAAAGTATCTCTGATCTTCATTATAAAGCTTAGCGAAAAGTCTTAATATTTTTCTAATCGGGTCTTTCCTTAAATAGGGAAGACTTTTTGTTTTATCGTTAAAGTTAGCAGTTTTTTTGAGAAAAAAATCCCAATCCAGAAAAAATAAATTTTTAGCTGGATTGGGCTAGTAAGACTTTATTCTGATGGCATTACTTATTGCCAATCTCTACATATTTTATGGTGGCCTCTTTTCCTTGTATAACATATTAAACCTTCTCTCAATCTAAGCCCACCACATTGCTGCTGGTGCTTCTTCCATATTCACCTGTTTCAGATTTTTCACTGCTGCATGAAAACCTTCATCAATAGACATAATCGGATCTTCATGCTCGATACTAATCACATAATCATACCCGTACGTTCTTAATGCACTTACAATATTTGACCACTCCTGAATACTATGCCCATACCCTACCGAGCGAAAGCTCCAGGCCCTGGTCTGCACATCTCCATACGGCTGCATGTCGGTTAAGCCGTACATGTTGACATTATCCTGATCAATATAGGTATCCTTCGCATGGAAATGGTGAATCGCTCCTGCTTTCCCCAGAATTTTAATTGCTGCAACAGGATCAATTCCCTGCCACCATAGGTGACTTGGGTCAAGATTCGCACCAATAGCATCATTTGTTGCTTCACGAAGCTTTAATATTGTATGCGGTGTATGGACTAAGAAACCTGCATGCAGCTCTAAACCGACCTTCACACCATGATCCTCAGCAAATTGTCCTTGTTCTTTCCAATATGGAATTAATTTTTCCTCCCATTGCCATTTCAAAATATCGGAATATTCCGTTGGCCATGGTGTGACCGGCCAATTCGGGTACTTAGAATCTACATTAGACCCCGGTGTCCCGGAGAAAGTATTCACTACAGGAACATCGAGCATTTCTGCCAGACGAACCGTTTTTACAAAAGCTTCATGACTGGCTTTTGCATGTGCTTTATTCGGTGAAACAGGGTTATCATGACAGCTGAATGCACTAATTGTTAATCCCCGTGATTCCACCTTATCCTTGAATTCTTTTCGCTTCTCACTATTTTCTAAGAGCTCATCAATTTGACAATGTGCTGCCCCCGGGTTTCCGCCTGTTCCGATCTCCACCGCATCTAATCCGGCGTCCTTTACATAGTCCAGCATGTCCTCAAACTTTTTTTCTGCAAATAAAACGGTAAATACACCTAGTTTCATTAACTTTACCTCCCCTAGTATGATAGAAAAATGCTTTTTCCTTGCTCACTGCTTTCGTAAATAGCATCGATTACCTTCGTTACGCGTAATGCTTCTTCAGGGCTGCTCTTTAGTGATTCTTTTCCTAAACAAGCATCAATAAAATTCTTCGCTTGTAATATACCTGCCTGGTGATGATCTTCTATTATTTCTGTATGTGTTTCCATCATTTTACCGTACTTTGGCTGATAGACCTCATAAGGAAAAACACTTAAACTGCCTTTATCTCCGGATATCGAAATATGTGTCTGATCTTCGCTGCCCAGGAACATTCAAAAAAAGCGTGCTCTAGTTATCAAAACGGATATACGCGCTCACATGGTCATCGGCATCAACCGCTTCAGTGTCATAACTTCTCCAATGAATAGATTCTTTTCGTTTGAACTGATTCCAATGCCCCCAGGATAATTGCTAACGATTTCTTTCCTTCTTCGCCATTAATTAATGGCGTTGTATCGTTTTGAATGGATTCGATAAAATGATCAATTACATGTGTTGTCGTCTGTCCGCCTTCGTCATTAGACTGAATCGCACCAAGTTCATACTTTACGACTTCTCCATTCGCATATTGAGCCACCAAAGAATAGGCTGGATCATCTTCTAAGCGGAGCATCGCTTTCTCACCGTAAATGATGGTTGAATTATCTTCTTTCGCTGTATATGCCCAGCTTGCTGCTAACGTACCAATCGTGCCTTTTTTCGATTTCAGAATTAAGGCTGCATTATCATCTACATCTGTGCCCTCCTTCGCACTTGTTTCCACAAAGGCACCGACTTCCACAAACTCATCCTGTAACAGATAACGGATTAAATCTGCTTTATGTACGCCTAAATCCCCCATTGCGCCGATGAAAGCTTTATCTTTTTGAAAGAACCAGCTGTCCTTTCCATCTGCACTCCATCCTTCAGGACCACCATGTCCAAATGCTGTACGGAAGCTGTAGATTTTTCCAATAGCTCCTGATTCAATTAATTCTTTTGCCTTTTGATGAGAAGCTACAAAACGCTGATTATGCCCAATCATCAATTTCTTACCGTTTCTTTCCGCTGCTTCAATCATTTTATCCGCTTCTTCTTCAGAGGTTGCCATCGGCTTTTCGCAAAGCACATGCACGCCTGCATTTAGCGCATCAATGCTCACAGGTGCGTGTAAATAGTTAGGTAAACACACACTTACTGCATCAATTTTTTCGCTTTTTAGAAGCTCTTTATAATCCGTATAAGCTTTGGCATCAAATTGTAGGGCTGCTTTTTCCGCACGTTCCCCGACAATGTCGCAGACAGCTGCAATGTTAACATGTTTGTTCTGTGCGTATTCCGGTAAATGGCGATACTTTGCAATGCTCCCGCATCCGATAACTGCTATATTTAATATCATACTTATTTCCCCCTCTATCTCATATTATTTATCCTTGTTCAACTGGTTGAACATTGCCATACGTATGCTTAGGTGTATCTTGATTTTGCGCCCACTCTACAGCGTTTTTAATTATTTGCTGTACCTCAGTCTGATGATAAGTCGGATAGGTTTCATGGCCGGGCCGGAAATAGAATATTTTTCCTTTGCCGCGTTTAAAGGTTGCCCCGCTGCGGAATACTTCTCCGCCGGTAAACCAGCTGACAAAAATCAGCTCATCCGGTGCCGGAATATCAAAATGCTCTCCATACATTTCTTCTTTTTCAATTTCAAAATATTCACCAACGCCCCTGGCGATTGGGTGAGATGGGTCCACATTCCAAACACGCTCTTTATCGTTCGATTCACGCCATTTTAAATCACAGCCTGTACCCATTAAAGATTTAAATATTTTAGAAAAATGCGCTGAATGAAGTGCAATTAATCCCATACCATCTAAAACACGCTGCTTGGCCCTCTCAATTATGTCATCTTGCACTTCTCCGTGCGCCATATGCCCCCACCATATTAAAACATCTGTCTTCTCTAATAATTCTTCAGTCAACCCATGTTCCGGTTCATCCAGAGTAGCTGTTGTGACATCATGTCCTGCTTCTTTTAAAAAGTTGGCGATGGCTCCATGAATACCATCTGGATAAATAGAAGCTACTGTTTCATTTGTTTTTTCGTGTCTATTTTCATTCCATACAACTATATTCATATTTATTCTCCTCGCATTATCTTATTTGTGTCATGTCTGGACAGAATTTTTTAACAGGAATAGATTAAAAAATGTTATCCCTCATACTTTTCAAACATATTTCTAATCAAAAAGGAGCTAATATAAGTAATTAAAGAAAAGCCGATAAAAATATCTAAATATAATTTTATTACGAATACATACGGCGAATAAAACATTAAAATAGTTGGACCAAGTGTAATAGCTATAATTAGTAATGTTGGATAAAGATTAGCTATACCTAATTTTAATACATTGACGCATGCTTGCTTTATAGTACATTTATAACGTGCAATATAAGGAAAAATCAATACAAGATACATGCAGAAAATCATCGAGAACATGACTAAACTCATTAAAATTAACGTCGAAAAATCTCCTGTATAGAATTGTAGAAAGAAATAATTCAAGGCTAAAATCATACCGAATAAAGATAAAAATCCCCATACAAGCGTGCTTTGTTTAAAATTTTTTTTAAATGCCAGCCAAAATCCGCTAATTATTCCACCCTCTTCCCCTCTGACCATTTTCAATGTGATGGAAAACATGGCAGTGAGGGAAGCACCAATTGTAACAATTGGCAAACAACAAAGGAGAAACAATATATTTAATAAAATTAATTCTACTGCTCTAGACAAAAAGTGATACACTGGACCATCTATACTTAAAATACTATTCATGTTTTGTTCGCCCCCTGTTGACACTATTCTTTAACAGATCCTACAACAATACCTGTAACAAAGTATTTTTGAAGAAAAGGATAAATTAACAATAAAGGAATAGTAGAAATTACTATTTTGGCAGCATTAAGATTACGGTTCTGTACTTCTGCAATATTCTGCAGTGCGTCGCTGTTTGTGCCAGATCTCACTAATTCAGCGATATCAATTGTAAGAGACTGAATATAGGTCATAATCGGGTAATTACTTACTTGACTCATATAAATCAGCCCCGACATAAAATCATTCCAGTTACCTACAATACTAAACAATGCCACTGTTGCCAGAGCCGGCAAAGATACCGGAATATAGACTTTAAATAATATTTGCAGTGGACTGGCACCGTCAATAACCGCTGCTTCTTCCAGGGATTTTGGTACACCGACGAAAAAATTCATGATTAAAATCACACTAAAAATCGGCACCGCCCCTGGTAAAACTAACACCCAAATTGTATCCAATAAATTCAGATTTCTGATTACAATATATGTCGGAATTAGCCCGCCGCTAAATAACATCGCAAAAATAATAATATTCATATAAATATTTCTACTCTTAAATTCGCGTTTTGTTTTTGATAATGGATAAGCCATTAACACAATCAGTATCAGGTTAATTGCCAAAGCAAGCACCACACGTTGTACAGATATAAAGAATGATCTCCAGAATTGTGCATCCTCCATAATCATTTCATAAGCCTTTGTCGAGAAATTGACCGGCGTAAGCCCAACTATATTGGCTGCCACTGCTGCCCCGCCACTGAAGGATATGGCAACGATATTCCACAAGGGTAATAGACAAACTAACCCCAAAGAAATAACAATAAAATAAATGATAAATTTCCCAATTTTTGTGGAGAGACTATTTCCTTGTATCATCTATACTCCCCCTTAGAATAATTTTCTTTCTGTGAATTTTTTAGCTGCATTATTAGCTGACAGTATTAGAATCAAACCGATTACGGATCTAAACAAACCTACAGCCGCTCCAAAACTGTAATCCCGTCCAACTAAACCTTCCCTGTATACATAGGTATCAATCGTATCTCCAGTTTCATATACAATCGGAGAATAGAGATTATATACCTGATCAAAGCCGCCTTCTAATACATTTGGCAAACTTAAAATCGCCAAGAGCAGAATAATCGGCAGCATCCCTGGTAAGGTAATATGCCAAACACGCTTCCACCAATTTGCTCCATCTATACTGGCAGCTTCGTGCAGACCCGGATCCACAGAAGCAATAGCCGCTAAATAAATTACTGAGTTAAAGCCAAACTCTTTCCAGACATCCGACCCGATTAATAAGGGCTGGAACCATGTATTACTTCCAAGAAAATTAATTCTATCCAGACCGAACGAATGCAAAATTTGATTAACCGTTCCATCCAGACTAAATAAATTGACTACTACCGTCGCCAAAACCACCCATGATAAGAAATGAGGTAAATAAACAATTGTCTGTACAGATTTTTTAACCAATTTTAAACGAATTTCATTTAGTAAAATCGCAAATGCAATTGCCAGTAAAGAACCAAAAATAATCTTTCCTAATGCAATCACAATTGTATTTCGAAACACTTTTCCAATATCAGGCAGGTTGAACATATATTTAAAATGTTCCAGTCCTACAAATTCCGAGCCAAAGAAACCTTTTGCCGGCACAAAATCTTGAAAAGCCATGATAATCCCAAACATTGGCGCAAAACTAAAAATAAGTAAGAAAATCATTCCTGGCGCTAGCATAGCGTGATAGGTTAATTTCGCTTTTTTTACATCTTTCTTCCGATCACGTGCAGGTGCAACCTGATTATTTACTGCCAACCTCCGTCCCCCCTTTTTAATAGAGGGGCTGTTTATCAGCCCCTCTTTCCTATCTATTCTTGTTGAGCCAGCTCTTCTTCTATTTCTTCCAGAATCTCCTTACCGCCTTGGTTATTCCATTTATCAACAAACGTATCGAAATAATCAATTGGCTCTGCTCCTGTTATAATCTTAATAAAGTCCTCTTCTTCTAGCTTTATTAAATTAGCACCTTTTTGCTCCATAGTTGGTGTATTAACAACATAAGCTGCTTCTGCCCAATTAAATCGATCTTCCTCTGTCACCTTATTCATTAGCCCCCACCCTACAATACGGGAATGATAGCTGGACCAGTTGCCCGTTGAAGTGTCTTCAGGATTTTCTATATATTCTTCAATCCCTTTTAACTTCTGTCTAACTTGAGAATTAGTAATTTCTTCAACAGCCATCTCCTCATTCAAAACAGCTTGAACATCTTGATAATCTTCCAAATATGTCTGCATAGGAAGAACTACGATATTAAATGGTTTCGTCGAATCATCTACACCCTGTTCCAAATATTCTGCTACCTCAGGAAACGTACTTTCCATGTCCTCTTCCGTTGTATTTTCAATATCATCATAAAAGAAGTTCAACATTTGAACTGCTTTTTCTGGATGCTCATATCCTTTTCTGACAACTATAAAACTGCCGCCTGTTGTTTTCTGTTCAGGTACGTTTACTCTCCCCTCGTCATCAGCTAATACATAAGCTGCAAATCTTGCGTTATTATCCATCTCCCTGACATTCGATAATCCCCAGTCTGGTATATGCCAAGGACCCGTTGCGATACCTGTTTGACCATTTGTAAGTAATGCCATAATGTCGTCAAATGATCTCGTTCCAAATTGCGGGTCAATGATACCTTCCTCAAACCAGTTATTCATTAATTCAAGTGCTTGTTTTGTACCTTTTGATGTTGATCCATAAGTAATACTGCCATCATCTTCTATTAAATATCTTTTAGGCTGTCCCTCAAAAACCGCTGCAATAGAATTCATCGTAAATGAACCATAATCTCCAGCATTCAGATAATTTTCAAAAGGTATTCCAACCGGGTTGCCAGAATCTCCTGGATCTTTTTCAATGAAAGTTTTGGCAACTTCTTCTAATTCATCCAAAGTAATAAGACGATCTCCATCCTCATCTATAGATAAATCTAATTCTTCTAACCAATCCTCACGTATCCAAGTCATTTGCGGAGCTGCCAACGATTCAGTTCCCGGAATTGCCATCAGACTGCCATCAAAAGTTGCATCTTCCAAAGGCCGATTATCATAACTGGCATAGGTTTCTTTAATGTAATCGCTTGCATTATCTTCATATACATCCGTTAAATCTTCAATTAAATCATTATCGACTAAATCTTTTAACTCTTCTCGGGAAACGATCATCATATCTGGTAAATCCCCAGAAGAAATAGCCAAGGCTACCTGCCTGTCATAGTCTGCGCCCTCTGCCTCAAAAGCATTCCGAATATCAATATCTAATTGTTCTTCTGCGGCACGAGTATAGGCATTATCTTCAAAGGTATCCCCTTCAGGTAATTTAGGATTTGAACCAACCGAACGCCCAATATTTATAATAACCTTACCATCTTCTGTAGTTGTTTCCCCTTCATTGGAAGATTTCTGTACACATGCAGCTAGTGCACTAGTAAGCAGTAATAAGATTAATAGCAATTTCATCCTTCTTAATGAATCCGTTTTCATTTCATGTAATCCCCCTTATTATTTTGTCTTTCCAGAGCAAAATCATGGCCATTGATTTCGTATAATTTTATTTTAATTGATGTCTGATTCATGCGAAATATCAAATAATCCGTTTTCATATCCTATTTTCCGGAACCTCCTATTATTTAAACTCTGGAATTAAAAAACCCCACAACTATTTTGTGGAGTTTTCTCCTATTCTCTTACATGGTGAAACGATTGTGCTTCCCCGTGGACAATTGGTATAACCAACGTTACCTTCGTATAGTGACCCTTCTCACTTTCATACGTTAAACCGTAGCAAGAACCATAATATAATTGCACTCTGTTATGGACATTTCTAACACCATATCCTTCTGTTTCAGTAGTCAAAATGGACTGTAGCTTCGTTGGGTCTATTCCTGCGCCATTATCAAACACAGAAAATTCCAAAGTGTTTTCTATCCTTTTTAATCTGATAATCAATTTCCCGCGATCAGAACTTTCTTTATGATCTATACCATGATTAATGGCATTTTCTACTAAGGGCTGTAAGAGCAAATTTAGTATAGTATAATGATAGGTTGATTTGTCCAGTTCATAGTATACATCAAATGAATTCGAATGCATCAATTGTTGAATATTTATATAAGAAATCACATTTTCAAGTTCTTTTTCCACCTCTACAATACTTCTCCCTTTATTTAAAGTGGTCCGATAAAAAGTGGACAGATGCTGAGCCATCTGGCTTATATCCTCTTGTTCAGCCATAATAGCCTTACTATTAATTAATGAAAGACTATTGTAGAAAAAATGCGGATTAATTTGTGCCTGTAAAGCTTTCATTTCATATTCCTGCTGAGCAATTTTGCTCTTATATACCTGATTAATCATATCTTTTAATTTGTTGACCATATTCCCAAATTGTTTAATTAAACTCCCGATTTCATCCGTACCGCTATTAAAGACGGAAACCGTTAAATCCCCTTTTTCTATCTTTTCCATATTTTTCGACAGCTTTTCCAGTGGTCTAACCACAACTTTTGCCAGCAGGTAAATAGATACTGCCATAATTGCAATGCTTAAAAAGATAACCAATACAACCGTTATTCTCATCGGAAGCGTGGCAGCAGAAATAATATCCGTTGGCCGATATAAATAAACAGTCCATCCATAGGACGGTAATTCATCCTGTTGGAGAACAAAATCACCTTCCAGTGAATCCTTATTCTCAGCTAACTCTGAAGATAGGAATTGACCTGCCAGGTTTGTATCGGAAAACGTTTCATATGAATAAACTGGCTTCTTTTCGTTATCAAAAATAACGACACCATAATCCTCTTCAAATAAACTCGGCATGGAAGCAAAAAACTGCTGATAATTTATTTCCATTTGAACAATATTATTAAACTTTCTGCTCTCATCAAATATTTTATAAATCAGCTTAAATGTTTCATCCTCCGATGATGCTATCAAATTAGGCTGATTCGAATCCATGATGTTGCCAAACCAGCTATTTTGATTAATGTCTGCCAACGGTCTGAGCAATTGGCCATAAGGATTCATTTGATTGTCCGTATAGATGGTAATAGAATCAATGTCCGTCTGTAAAGTCGGAGGGGTAACCAGCAAAGGAGCCAATGTATCATTATAAAACTTATACATTTCAAAATTATTGTTATACTCTGCTGTTAATCCATTTTTAATTTCATCATTCCATACAATTTGATTAATAATATTTACATAATTGTTGAGTTTATAATCTATATTTAAAATAGACTGATTTAATGCTTCAGATAGATTTTCATTCTCACGGGCAACTAATGAATCTTGTATTTGATAATACCACATACTTCCTAATGTAATGATAGGCAAGCAGCTTGCAACAATACATATCAATAATACTTTTTTCCGGAATTTTAAATTAATAAAGCCTCGTTTAAAAAGATTCATTACATTCACTTCACCTTTATACTCTTTTCATATCCCGATACTTCTTCGGGCTGACGCCGAAATGCTCTCTAAAAATCCTAATAAAATAGGAATCGTTTTTATAGCCGATTGCTTTACTAATATTATTCACTTTCATATTGGTATTACTTAGTAATTCCTCCGCCTTATTCATCCTCACCTGTTTAATATATTTGTTAATTCCCGACCCGGTCTCTTGTTTGAATTTATCACTTAAATAACCCGGCGTTAAGTATACTTTTTCCGCTAACATATCTAACCCTAAGTCCTTTTCCATATTTTCTATAATATATTGTTTCACTACATCAATGACATGCTTTGGTGAATTCTTTTCTTCTTCTAATCTCTTTATTACTTCTCTTTGCACTTCGAATAAAGTTTGTTTGATAGCAGAGAAATGCTTATAGGAGTATATTAATTCAATATATCTATTCATACTGTCTTTACTGTATTCCGGCATTGTCTGAAAAAACAGCTGCAGCATCCGGGCGAACAAGAAGCGGAGATACCCCTGTGAAGTCTTTGTATTTTTATCGTACTTTTGAATAATTAGACTTATCTTTTTCTCTAACTCTATCGTATCCGCCTGTTGAATCGCTCTTTCCATTTCTTCTAATAAATACTCGTCCTCTTTATACTCTTGACTATCTGTTAACGGTGTATCAATTGGATAAATAAAAACATCTGAATAAAAAAAACGATCTTTTAAGTAGCCTTCTAATTCACAATACGTTTGAGCCATCTGAACTGGATTGTTCATATGATTACTTACTGATAGAATACAGCTGATGCCATACGTTTCCTGAATTTTTTGCTGTATTTGCTTCGCAGCCTGCTTATATGTAATGAAGCTATTTGGATTATCTTTAAATAGCAGGACAATTTGAAAAGGATTTAGATTGATTACGTCGTATTTACTGTCTAATGTGACTTTCCTTATTAACTCATAAAAATATTCATTTTCTTCTTCAAACAAACTATCCAAAAAAGCAGTATCAGAATGAACAAGAATCATCCGATGATAATCATTCAAAAAATCAAAGCTTAGGAAAGGATATTCATTTTGTAATACCTCTACCGGCGTTTGATTTAATAAACGATATAGAATATGCTTTTTTATAAATTGTTGATTTGCTTCTTTTTTTTCCTGTTCATCCTTATGTTTTCTAATATTCCTCATTACTTCTGTCATTGTCTGTTTAAACTCTTCTGGTTTAACAGGCTTTAATATATAATTATCAGCTCTTAATGTCAGCGCTTTCTTCACAAAACTGAAATCATCATGGCCACTAAAAAAAATAATTTCCATATCATCATAGTGCTCTCTTGCTTTCGTTGCTAATTCCATTCCGTCTACAAAAGGCATTTTCACATCAGTAAGTAAAATATCAGCAGGGCTTCTCATCAACTCCTCCAAAGCTTCTTTCCCATTTGCCGCTTCCACTATTTCTAATTCGAAATTAAATTTTTTTAACAGGAAACGAATGACGCTTCTTTCATCCTTCTCATCATCCACAATCAGAATACGACTCATAGCTTGAATCTCCTTTATTGAAATTTCACTGTTCTTTCAAGATTACTTGGCGCTTATTCAGGCTCTATGATTTAACCATAATAATATTGCATGTTCAATAGCTTGTTTAAAAGAGACTTTACAGCCTCTTTTACTTCCTAAAAACACACTAAATATTTTTACCATACCATTTTAAAAAGAAATCTTTTCCAGACTATCTTCTGAAAATTCAATTCTCATAATTTGAATTTTTTACAATTTATATCGGATATTGTCTAACAGTATATCATATGCTAAAAAGAAGTATTCGTATTTTTTAAATAGCTTTTTGAGGTAAGAAATTCGATAAAGCCTAAGTAGGCTAAGCCATCTGTTGTATATAATTTAGAACTCAGATTAATTCAATTCTAAAAGATAATCCCCGTCAAAAATAGAATGACAGGGATTTCGGGTAAGGAATGATATCAATTTGTTTTATCCATCATATTAGACTTGGATAAATACTAAGGGAACGCGCCATACTCATGATGATACAATTTTGAGGATTGAATAAGAGACCCAAAAGCAGCAGCTTAATATCACCTGATGCTTTATACTCAAAAGTCATGTTACCACATGGGCATCACTTGATGTACTGCAAAAATACATCTAATATTTTTCCCCTTTTTTACGTGAGAATGCTTTCCGATACTTTTTCACCTGCTACATCGTCAATCATTTTAATAACCCTGGCCGGATTTCCACCTACAACAGCATTGTCTGGAACATCCTTCACAACCACTGCCCCTGATGCAATAACAGCATTATCTCCAACAGTCACTCCCGGGTTAATTACCGCACTTCCTCCAATCCATACATTATTTCCAATAGTAATTGGCTTTGCATATTCTTTTCCTGAATTACGCTCTATTGGATCGATTGGATGAGTTGCAGTGTAAATTTGCACTCCTGGCGCGAGCAGGCAATTATCTCCAAACCGAACTTCACAAACATCTAAAATAGTACAATCAAAGTTTGCGAAAAAGTTTTCTCCTACATGCGTGTTGTATCCATAATCAAACCTTATATTTGGTTCCATATATACATTTTCCCCAGTTGAACCAAGCAATTCCTTCAATAATTTCGTTCGCTTTTCTTCTTCTGTTTCCGAAGTTTGATTATATATTCGAACCTTTCCCCTCGTTTCCTTTCGATCTTTTAATAAAACCGGATCCTCGGGATTGTACATCTCTCCAGCTATCATTTTTTCTTTTTCTGTTTTCATCTTCATTTGCTTCTTGCTCCTTTTTTATAGAATAAAATCAATCTATTCTTTTAATTATTTTTGCGGGATTCCCACCAACCAAAACATTATCGGGTACGTCTTTTATTACGATGGAACCCGAAGCAATCACCACATTATTTCCTATTGTGACACCGGGATTTATAACAGATCTTCCGCCAATCCATACATTATGACCAATAGATAGCGGGGTTCCATACTCTGCACCGGAAATCCTTTCTTCTGCATCTAAGGGATGGCTTGCTGTATAAATATGTACTCCCGGTGCAATAAAGCAGTTGTCACCTATACGGATTTCACATACATCCAGGAACACACAATCATAATTAGCGTAAAAATTTTCACCGACGTGTATATTATAGCCATAATCACAACGGAACGGCGGTCGTACACTTAGATTATTTCCAGTAGTTCCAAATATATCTTTTAATAATGCACGTCTAATATTTCCATCTTCTTCATGTGAGTCATTGAATAATCTGGTCATTTTTCTTGCATATTGTCTTTCCCCGTGTAATTCCGGTTCGGCAGCATCATATAATTCTCCACACAACATCTTTTCCTTTTCTGTCCTCATCTTCTCTTCTCCCTATAAGATAAATTCTGTAACTAAAAAGGCGTTGGAAGTTATTTTCGGTTAAACTGTCAGTTCGATAAGATTGCCTTCAGGGTCTTCAATGACACTTTCGTAATAGCCATCCCCAGTGACACGTGGACCATTTACGAGTGGGTAACCATCCTTTTTCAATCTGGCTGTCATTTGGTCAACGAGCTCCTTATCTCCCAGTGAAATAGCAATGTGAGCCCAGCCCAGATGTTCCGTTGTACTTGTTTTATCAATGCCTGTTTTACGCATAATTTCTAAACGTGCCGATTCATCAAATGTTAAAAAATAAGACTCAAATTCCTTCTTTTCATTATGGTATTTAGCACTTGTATCCACATGAAAATATGTTTCATAAAAATTCTTCATTTTTTCTAAATCCTTGACCCAAATCGCCACATGTTCAATTTTCATTCTTTTTCTCTCCTTTTTAGACCGTCTCTTTTATCATGAGATCTAATCCAAGACTTTGTAATCCATATAAATAGTCCCGTTTCCAATCGCTTAGAGCGAGGTCAGGTAGATGTTCTGACGGAATATATCCGGAACTACATTCTTCAATTCTATTTAATGTTTCTTGTTCTACTTCTTCGTTACAAAAAATAATCATATGAGGGTTTATGATGGCCGTAAATGATGCCACCAGTCTGCTTATGACATCAATCATATAATCCTTATGTACCGGGGAAGTATTCATTTTATTTTCACTTAAGGTTTGCCAGAAACGCTTATCATCATATTGCGGCACGAATGAAATTTCTCCTGAAAAGTTCGTGCTGCCCCGCAAAACAATGCCATTAACTATCGTTCCGGCACCCGGTCCATTTTTACCTAAATATAAATAGACAACTGATTTGTTTTCTTTGATTTTTAAACGATTGTAATATCCAAGCACTGCTGCATTCATATCGTTCTCTACCACTACAGGAATAGAGAAATAATCCTCCAAGTATCCTTTTAAATCTACATTTTGAAGATGCTTGTAATCTGGAATATAGAAAATACGCTCATTATCAACAGATCCCGGTACACCAATGGATAATGAACTGATTTTATTGTACTGATTTGTTATGTCCTGAATACATTTAGTGAAAGAATTTAAATCTGAAATACCAGTATTTGTTCCTTTATCTTTTAGTTCTCCATAACAATTGAAAATAATATAATTTATTTCTTTTTCCTCTAAAAAAATAGCCAGACCTAACATATGCTCAGGATTATATTTATAGCGTTTTGCTCTTCTACCTCCGCTTGAATTATCGAATCCTGCAGATAAGATTTCCCCTTCTTTCTCCATTTGAGTAAGGAACTTGCTTATGGTAGGGAAACTTATTTCTAAATAGTCATTAAGTTCAACCTTGGTAGCACTTCCCAGTTCTAAAAGAGCTTTACGAATGCTTATCTGGATTGTTTTCTTCATAGATTTTGGGCTGGATTCCATAATTCAATGCCTCCTATATCACACACTTATTTAATCTGTTTAAAAAGTAAGTATATACTTATTAAATAGGTTTAATAAGTATATATTAATGATAATAGCAAATAAAATTTCTGGAAGCAAACTCTTTAGCCAGCTTGTACAGTATATTTTAATGTAGGAAGTTTTATTCAATACTTTCTTGATACTCTTCGTACATCACTTCCCATTGCTTTTTATCTTCTTCTGTAATTTCCCTGTGAACTCTGCAAGGATTTCCCATGGCAATCACATTTTGGGAATGCTCTTTGTCACAACAGATCCAGAGCCGATAATGCTGCCTTCTCCTATTGTTACTCCCGGATTAATTACAACATCTCCTGCTATCCAAACATCATCCTCTATGGTAACTGGCAGTGCATATTCTAAACCTGTATTCCTTATACCCCGGTCAATTGGATGAAGAGCAGTATAAATGCTGACTCTTGGGCCAATCGCAACATTATTACCAATATGAATCGTATTTAAGTCCAGAAAAATACAATTGAAATTACAAAAGAAATTATCCCCCACGAAAATATGTACACCATGACTGCAATAAAATGGCGGTTTTACAGTATAGTTTTCCCCTGTGCTTCCAAATAGTTGTTTAATTAAATTCTTCCTTTCAATGTTTTCTTCCTCTGTCGTCTCATTAAAAAGTCTGGATAAATATCTGCCTTTATTTTTTATGCTTTGAATTTTATCATCTGTTTTGTACAATTTTCCAGCAAGTAAATTTTGATATTGTTTAGACATAGCACCCTCCTTTAAATACTCTTTAAATTAAAGTTTATCATAAAAATTGCATTCCACCGGGAGAATTATAGCTTTACTCCCATGGAATGCAATTTTGTTTTAGAGTATTCCTCTCCCGCCAGCTGTAATCATTTTTAACATGATTAATTTAGATTATCCAAAATCTTATTGTTCAGGATTAGGCAGTTCGAAATGTGTTTCCTGATCTGACATCAATTCATATTTTAATACAAATGTATCCGCGTAATTAATATCCGTTAAGTATACTAAATGTCCGGTCAGCTCTTCACCGGGAGCTAATTCTTCATCTCCCCCTGTAAAGAATTCATCATCAGATATATCTCCCCCATTTTCATCTATTGCTGAAAAATTGGCAGAAAACATTTGATTCGGCACATAAGCTTCATCCGATATATTTTTTATGGTTACATCAACAACCGCAAACCTGTCTTCTTCTCTTGCCCCGATAAGGTAGTCTTCGATAGGTACTTCATCTACTTCTCTTGTTAACTGAAAATCATTCACTGTTACCTCATAGTCAAACTCATATAAATCACTTGTAATTGCAGCTGTTTCACCAATCTGATATGTAGGCTTTTCTTCTTCCTCTTCTGAAGTCACTGTATCCGTTTCTTCTGTTGTATCTGTACTTTCTTTTTCCTGCATTTCTGTATTTTCTTCCACATTATTACATGCTGCCAGCATTAAGAAAATTAATACTAAAAATATGAATTTCTTCAATAAAACTCCTCCTAATTTTTATATGCTTAAGATTGTATTACCCCACAATAATTGTAACAAAACAAATATGAATGACAAGTGATTATTGGCTCAACAATCAGCTTTTACTAAGTTAGAAGAGACATAAAAAACTGCATTTCAAAGGAAAAAATCAAAGCTCCCATGAAATGCAGTTTTATTATAAGGTACTTTAGGATTTTGTTATTTTAATTTCCCGCCAAATACTGGCATATCACTCGCTTCACCGTAATCTTCAATACGCTCTACATTTTTCAAAGCTTCCATATCCTCATCTGAAATAGTGAAGTCCACTTCGGCATTATTTTTCATATGCTCCGGATTAGCTGTTTTAGGCAGTGGAAGTAAGCCCAGCTGCAGCGTATAGCGAATACTCAATTGTGGAATCGAAACATCATATTTTTCAGCAATAGCTGCCACTTTCTCGTTTTTAAACAACTCACCATGAGCAATTGGTGAATAAGCTTCAACAAGAATGCCCTGGTCCTGCGTATAGGCAATCAGATCAAATGGTGTATTGCTGATATGCGCTAAAATCTGATTTACCATTGGTTTAACAGTACAGTTACTTAGAATGTTATCCAAATCCTCTTTTTGAAAATTAGATACACCAATGGCACGAAGTTTTCCTGCCTGATAGGCTTCTTCAAGAGCCTGCCAAGCTTCCCGGTTTCCTTCAAAAAAGCGCTCTTCTTCATCAAAATCCGCCCATGGCTGCGGGCTGTGAATGATCATCATATCAATATAGTCAAGGTCCAGTGTCTCCAGAGATTGATTAATGGATGAAACAGCCTCCTCATAAGATTTTACTTCTGCAGCAAGTTTAGTCGTAATAAATAAATCTTCCCTGTTCAGACCACAATTTTTTATTCCCTGGCCAATGCCGCTTTCATTTCCATATGCCTGCGCTGTATCAATATGGCGATAACCTGCCTTTACAGCGTCAACTACTGCCTGAGCAGCATCTTTATCATCAATAAACCATGTTCCAAGACCTAATTTAGGAATTTCAATCCCATTGGACAGCTGATAATTTTCATTTAAAATCATTTGAACATCTCCTTTGGTAAAATGAATAAACTATATTCGTTGTATACCCATTTTGAAATTTATTATAGTCCCTAGAGTGGACTTTAGGTCAATAGATTTGTTTTGATTCGTTTAAAATGCCAAGACACATTATAAAGCGTTCATTTACGTTAAAAAAATACAAGCCCCCAAGTCATGAATGCAAGTTTTCCGTCATAACATATTTTAGAGGTGAGATAATGGGAAGAATAGCTTACCGAGAGGCAGACGTTGACTTAATGGCAAGAATGATGAGAGCCGAAGCTGAGGGTGAAGGAAAACAAGGAATGCTTTATGTAGGAAATGTTATTGTTAACCGTGTCGTAGCAGATTGTGGCGATTTTATTGACTTGAGAACAGTTGATGATGTCATTTTTCATGTACAGGGAGGAAATTACTCTTTCGAAGCTGTTCAAAAAGGGAATATGTTTTATCAGAGAGCAAGAGAAACAGAAAGAAAATTAGCAAGGCAGACGTTGGAAAGCTGGAGAAGTCACCCGGCAAAATATGCTCTTTGGTACTTTAATCCATATGCCCCATGTCCTCCAACATGGTATGATCAGCCCTTTTCCGGTCAATTTATGGATCATTGTTTTTATGAACCGGCTCCTGGAACGTGTGAAAGTGTTTATATGGGGTAAGGGGTATGCTTTTTGGTGTTTTTTCAATAAAAACTGGTTTGATATATAACGAAAAATAATCTCTGCCAAATTATCGCCTGGCAGGGATTATTTTGAGCTAATTTTTTTCATATTATATATGGATAGATGCAGATATATAGGTATTCTCCTTTCAAATTAAGTTTTGTTCTTATTTCCCCTCTATAATAAATGATAATCCTATAAAAACTAATGTAAATAAGCTTTATAGGTAAGCAATAATACTAATCTTTAAACAATCTTTTTGTTATTGAATATTCCATCCAGGAACCATCCATTTGCTTCTCATAGCTCGAATAGCCACCCGTACAAGTATCAAACTTTAACAAAGGAACTATATTACTTTCTACCGTTTCACCATCAATAAAGAAGTGGCTTTGACCATCCCAAAATACCTTACCTAAATAACTGTTATCATTGGAAACCTCAACTGTGGAGATGTGCCCCGCAATGATGTCTTTATAAAACGAACCTGTTTCCGCCGGGTATTTCCATATAAATTCGTATGGCTCTGTTGCATGCTTCCATAATTCTGGTTCGGCCTCATATACTCCGGCATGTACATAGATTTGGGGTTCCGTTTCATAATAGAATTCTTTCCTTTTAGAAAAGAGCCATTGCAGTAATTCCGGATGTTCTTTTTTTATCTCAGCTTTGATAAAACTGCTCATTCTTACTGTAGAACGTTTCAGATGGAGCAATTCTCTAAAAACATAATCCCATTGTTCTGCTTTAAAAAAACTTTTTGTCGTCACCAATTGTTGATCTTGTGATAACCATAAAAATTCCTGCTCATTACAATACCAGTCTAAAAACATCTGCTCGTGATTTCCAATTAACACAACTACTTGATCTGGATATTTTTCTTCCAAGTTTTTAATATGATAAAGAACTTTACAGCTATTCTTTCCTCGACTTATATAGTCTCCTAAAAAAAGAAGTTTATTATTCTTATCAGACTCTAAATCTACTAAATTCAAAGTATCAAGCATAGCTTCATAACATCCGTGAATATCACTGATAGAATATATTGTTGACATTTGGGCACTCCTTCTCAGATTATTTTTTAGTGATTGATTTTCAGCAGCTGTTTCTATTTTTATATACCCTTCCATCAACAATTCTAATATTAATATTTGCCCGATAGGTGATATGAAAGTGTTTCAATCCCTTTACTTGAATTTTTTATACTTGTAACTTAGCGTATCTTTTAACAATCTTTGAAAGAAGTGTTAAAAATTATGGTTTTCTATATCGTTCCTTTTGTAAAAACACAATACACACTAGAATAATTCGCTCTGCCAACTCTATTTTCATGCTATAATTGATGACAACTTACAAATGATATTTCAACATCGCGATGCAATATTAGCTATGACCGATTTGATAAGGGGAGTGTAAAGGTGTGCGTAATTTATCCATTGAAAAGCAAAGGGAAATTTCGGCAGCAACCGAAACAGTATGGAACGTACTTACTAATCCTGACTTCATCAAACAATGGTTAGGGGTAACTGTGAATACAGATTGGAATGTAGGCAGCCCAATTACTTTCTCATTCACATGGGACGGTACAGAATATGAAGACAAAGGTCATATCCTGGAATATGAGCCGCAGAGCGTTTTCTCCTATGATTACTGGAGCGGCTTTTCAGGTACTCCTGACAGCCCGGAAAATTACTCAATCATAACATTTAACCTAAGTAACAATAGCAAACACACAACACTGAGATTAAAACATAGCAACTTTGCTACGCCAACGATGTATGAGCATTCGGATAAAAACTGGGAAGAAACGATAGAGGTTATTAAAAAGCTTGCGGAGGAATCCAAGGGCTGAAAACATACTAAGATTACTGGGTTAGTTTTGTTCCAATTTCTTATAGAATTGGAACAAAACTATTTTTTTACTCTGATGCCAAAGGAAAACTAATAATGACTTTAAATGTATCTCCATCTATATCTACTTTGAAACTTCCCCCGCTTACATTTGTAAAGCTTTCTGCAATAGACAATCCCAGACCGCTTCCATCAGCCGTTCTGGCCTTATCCCCTCTATTAAATCTCTGAAGTATCTCTTCTGCTGTAAAATCTATTTCATAAGAGGAAGTATTTTTTATAGTGACTATTCCCCTGCCCTCTCTCTTTTCCATCTCTATAAATATCCGTGTTCCATTTAAAGCATACTTCAGTGCATTATCAAGTACATTTTGAATAACTCTGTAAAGTCTGTTACTATCTGCAACGATTTCTATAGATGACTCAGGAAGCTTCAATTTTATCTTATTTCCTGCTCTTTCTATATCGTCCTCAATGTCTCCTAAAATTTGTTCAATTAGTGTTTTCATATCAATCGTTTCTAAATGCAGATTTATATCTCCACTGTTACTTTTCGCTAAATCAAACAAATCTGAAACGATATTCTTTAATCTGTCAGATTTTTCACTTAGCACCTTAATATAATCTCTTGCCGTTTCTGAAAGGTTTTCTTCTTTAGACAGTAAATCTACATAACTTATGATGGACGTTAATGGAGTCTTCAAATCATGAGAAACATTGGTCACCAGTTCAATTTTCATTCTCTCCGATTTCATTTGTTCCTCCAAGCTTTCATTGAAGCCTTTATTTATTTCGTCATATGTCTTATTATTATATTTCACATACCAGTAAATAAGCACAATTTCAAGAACTAGCGGGATAAAAATTAAAGGGATAAAGATGAGTATACCACTTATTAATACTATAAAGATGAACATAAGAGTCAGTAATACTAAAATAAAACTAGCTATAATGAAAGCTAACTGCCTTTGATGCAAATTCTTGGTTAGCGGAGATTTTACATACCTTCTGCCATCAAAAAAACTTTTTGTAAAGTCTACTGTGAAGACTACTATCTTATAACCAATTTTATATAAAAGAAAACCCTTTATAAACCTTCTATCCTTGATCTTTCTTACCAGTGCTAATAATCCTGCTCCAGATAATAAGGCAGCTATAGCTGTTACTATTCCAATTAAATACATATAAGACTTATGAATTGCAGATATTCGAAGTACATAATTGTAATAATAGTGGAGATCGAATAGATAAATGCAGCAAGCTATGATTGGTAACACGACTAGTGCTAATAAAATTTCACTATATAATAAGTCCAGCCAATTCGTTTGTAATGTTTCTTTATTTGGTTTTCTCCCTGTAACAGTGATTAAATAGATAATGAGTGCTAACGCTACGATGGTATACAAAGC
Organism: Oceanobacillus sp. FSL W8-0428; assembly: GCF_038004405.1. Classification (NCBI taxonomy): domain Bacteria; kingdom Bacillati; phylum Bacillota; class Bacilli; order Caryophanales; family Bacillaceae; genus Oceanobacillus; species Oceanobacillus sp. FSL W8-0428. Next base: position 2,692,480 of record NZ_JBBORB010000001.1, on the reverse strand, counting down.
AAAATCTATTACCTGCGCACTTAATATTTCATTAGCATTATTCCATTCCTCCTGCTTCCCCTTCATATATTCATCTGGAAAGCCGATATATATGGTTACATCCTCACTAAACAAATACGTAAAATTTTCAAAAACATTTCCATTTGATGTGACTCTGCCCTGATTATACTCATAGACATAATTGCTGTAGTTTAGGAAATCCTCACGGCTAAAGTCTTCTCTGTTCGTCTGTGTTTCGTTACCATCTGTTATATAATATATATAATTTAAATCCTCTATTTCTAATATTTCAGGTTTATTAAAATGCGAATCTATCTCACTGAAATTATTTTGCAGCTCATTCATAAATGTATTGCTTTCTTCATAAGTTTCTATCATCAGCGGCTCTATATTATACCTATTCCAATCCACATAAAATATTTGGATGACAGCCATCGAAATCATGGCAGCTGTTATCAAAAATACTGCAAATTTAGTAATTGTATTTCTGCTAAAGTTTTTCAATTTTATACCCAATACCCCACACCACCTTTAAATATTTAGGTTCTTTAGGATTTATTTCAATTTTTTCGCGGATACGTCTTACATGGACCATGACGGTGTTTTCAACAGAATACGCAGGCTCTTTCCACACTTTTTCATAGATTTGTTCAGATGAATAAACCATTCCAGCATTCGTCATTAGAAAATCTAAAATTTTGTATTCAGTAGGAGTTAACCGAATCGGGGTACCGTACACGAATAATTGCTTAGATTCCTTATTTAGATTTAATCCTCCAACCACAATTTGAGAACCTGGAGTGATATTGCCGATATTCCCTAAAGTGATATATCGTCTCAGCTGGCTTTTTACTCTGGCAACCAGCTCATCTGGATTAAATGGTTTTGTTATATAATCATCTGCTCCCATAGATAGCCCCAGTATTTTATCACTGTCCTCTGACTTTGCTGATATGATAATAATTGGTATATTTTTTTCCTCTCTAATTTTCAAAGTAGTAGAAAGACCATCCAGCTTTGGCATCATAACGTCCAGGAGTATTAATTGAATATCATGTTGAACTAAAGCATCCAATGCTTCTAAGCCATTATAAGCCTTCATAACTTTAAATCCTTCCATCGTCAGAAGCTTATCTAGTGCATTTGCTATCTCCTTGTCATCGTCCACAACTAATATGTTTGCACCTTCCATAACGTACCTCCTATAACCTATATATCTAGATTAATGATTTAATCTTTCAATCTTATGTATATAAATCTTACAAATTTCTTAACATACTAAATGAATTATACCTTGAAGCGGATCAAGCGGATTGATTGTTTCTCTGATTTAACCTCGGTGACATCGCTGAACATTTTGAAAAGTCAAAGCCAAGCGTTTCCAATCAGCTTAATCTATTAAAAAATGCCCAGTTGGTCTGGGCAGAGCGAAAGGGGTAACACATTATATACTGTTTGAATACTAAGGTATTTCAAGAATTGATTAAATGGATGCTTGATATTCAACATTCAAAAAGAGATGATCATCAATGAGAAAATGGTTTGTTTCAATTGTTACTGCTTTCATAGCGATTATCATTAGTGCCGTTGCATACGATAGTTTACCATCACAAATGTATAAACCATTACCAATCTTTCATTACAATTGATGAAAAGACTCCATCTAAGATGAAATAAAAAACATAAATCTTTATATAACGGGAATACTATAATGGAGTCTTTATTAATTAGCTTATCACACCTATTGTAAATCTATCTTACTAATTAAACACCCTTCTTTCTTGGCCAGACGAAGTATGAAATAGAAATAATAAAGTCAATACCTAACACAAATGTCCATATTTGTAAGACCCTAAGTAATGCTTCTGTTCGAGAAGGATCATTGATTAAGAAAATGACTCCTGCCAAAATACCAGCACCAATCAAATAAGATAAAACGTGTTTCCCCCACCCCTTTAAATAATGCTTTGAATATTCTATTCCATACAGTTTAATTGGTTTTGGACCTTCTTTTATCACGTAGTAGCGAAATCTCTCGTCAGCCCATCTAATCATACTTTTTCCAAATACAATCGAAACGCCTATATAAACTGCCGCAATCGCATGTGCAGCTGTTGCAGTGGCCCCTCGATATAAATCGGCAGCCGTAATAATTAATAAAATTAAATCAATTATTGGTGTTAAGGCTAAGAAAAATAATCCAAGTTTATTCTTCTTGAGAACATATCTTGTAAATAAACCTAAGATAATTACTATCCAAAACCCTATTTCACAAGCAACAATCATCCAAGCAATAAAATTCAAAAAGACACCCCAAATCTAATCATTTATATTATGAAACTCTTTGATAATATTCGTTTCCAGCAAAATTCGTCCTTCGTCGAATGCCATTTGCGTTCTGCCTGGCTGTGATGTTACCTGATATTGTTTCAACGTCAATCTCAAAACTTCCTTTACCTGCAGTGTCCTTTATTTCTTTTTCATCTTGTGATTCATCAGATGAAATAGGGATATTGATCATTCCATCCCCGCTTTTCGTTTCTATATCCAGGTTATTTGTTGAAAGCTGGTCTGAAGAAACATCTCCTGAATTTCCATTGATAACCAGCTTTTCTGTAAATTCATCAGGGATTGTCACTTTCTCATTCAAAAATTGCTTTTCTTGTTTACATAAAATTCATATGCCTTCTCAAAAAAATCCAATGTTTCCACATCGATAGGATAAAACCCGACGCTCTCCGATTTTTGAGGTGACTTTCTAATATCCCATATCTTTTCTACAAATTCTTTGTTATCCCCAAATGTTTCCTGTTCTTTTTCATACATACGTTTTATGAGTCGCTGTATTTCCGGTGCCGAAATTCCTTTTGACATATGCTTTTTTAATTGTGCTATTAAGGCAATCCATTCCAGCGTTTCAGGATCGTCTCTATTTATATTTGGAAGATTTTGAAGCAATTTACTTTCTTCCTCATTAAATATTTGGTTTAAATACCCTTCTCTTTTGTCCATATTTTGTTGATATAATTGGATGAGCTTCTGCACACTAAACAAATCAATATTGCCATTCAGCATTATTTCATTTATTAACCCTCGTAATGTTCCTTCAATTTGTTCTAATCTCTCTTTTTCCTTTGAAATATAGCCCAATTGTTTCTTTAGACCAGTGAACCAATCATGATTCTTATCAGCTAACATTTCTTTGATTTCTTGCAGACTAAACCCTATTGTCTTTAAAAATTGGATTTCCTGCAGCTTTTTCATTTCTTTCTCTCCATATAATCTATGGCCGCCCTCTGTTTTATCTGCTGGGTGGAGAAGACCTATCTGATCGTAATAGCGCATCGTTCTGACTGTAATCCCTGTTTGTTTTGTTACTTCTTTAATCGAAATCAAGTATAGCCAACCCCTTGTTTTATTTTTACTATGTTCATTATACAAAATGACGTAACGTCAATTTCAAGTTTTTTTACTTAATTATTTGAATAAGCAGGGTTAAATGTTTGAAATTAACAATTTTTATTATATAGGCAGGCTTTCATTTCAATTTTATTCAACACAATTAAGATACGAAAAATTTTATACGAGCAAATCGATGTAAGCGTCAAATCTTTTCTAAGAAAAAAGGAAACACAAAAAATCCTGCTAAAATTTTATCAGTAGGACTTTTTGTAGAAAACGATATTATTTCAAGTTGCCTATTCCTAAATAATACGCTCAATTCGGTTTACTACATTATAAAGTATTGGGAACCTCATTAAATCATTAACGGAAAAACCTTACGCTTAAAGTCATTTATTTCCTCAAGTTTAAATTTAAACGCAATATTGTCTGTATCATTTAGAATACTATTTAGGAAAAAGAGACAAAAATAAGATTGCCTGTATTTGGGCTGAAACTTCAGATGAAAAATAGCAAACAGGCGGGTCAGGCCTTCATCAAATTCCCCAGCAATATACCTCTTATAATAGGAATAATTATCATGGACATCTAATTCATTCCAAATAAATTTGAAGAAATCGTAGAAGAAAACATATTTATCCGCAGTCTCCCAGTCGATATACCATAAGGTCTTCTCCCCTGCCTCATCGTTTAAAAGAATATTATCAGACCACAAATCGCCATGCAGGTCGATAAACGGCAGCTTCAGGGAAAGCAATTCCGGGGCAACTTTTTCTATTATTTTTTCAAATTGCTGAATATGAACCACATTTGAACTTGTATCGAATAAGCTATTCAACGTTTGATAGTCAACCTTTGAATGAAGCATTAGGTAATTGAAATAACGATAGTAATCATCATATATTGTTTTTAAAATGAACGCTTCATCGTTCTCTGTTTGATTTTCAAAATGAATGAATGCTTCCGTCACCATATTGTGCTTAGCATCTTGCTTGAGTAACGCAGGAATTCGAAAGAAAGATGAAAAATACGTGTAGTTTGCTATTTTTCTTTGATAGCTTTCTTGATTGGTGCAAATAACAAGTATTTCATCATCTGAAAAAATTCTGATATCGCCATTAATACAAAACCATAAAATACTTCCATTAAAATACTTACGTCCATAATCCTCCATTTCCAGTGAAGGAGTATCCTCTTCTTTTGAATTTTTAAGATTATTAACCATAGGGTGATAAATAAGGTCACACTCCAGGCAATTGGTGAACGCCATAAATTGGTTTTCTTATCTTTTTCCACATTTGCTTTAGGTGATTCATCCGGATGTTTGCGAAGCTGCGGTAACCAAATGAGTAATGCGATGATTGTAATTATTCCCCAAATGTTCAATGCTCCCTGCCAGCCCATACTGCCAACAGAAGAAATCGGGACGCTGAGACCAGAGCCCAAGGCACCGAATATATTCATAAAAACAGCATATACACCGGTCATGATTCCTATTTTTAAAGGGAAACTCATTTTGATAATACCTGGAATTAAAACATTTCCAATCGCAATAGCCAATCCTACGAAAATGGTACCTGTAAATAGATATCCTATTCCCGCAATGGACCGTACGATCATGCCTGTGATAAGTAATACTAAAGATAAGGCAATTGTCCATTCCATCCCTATTTTATTCGCTATTCTTGGAGCAAACGGAGAAAGCAATGCAAATGCAATCAAAGGCAACGTTGTTATCATTCCAGCTGAGGCATTGCTGATGCCAAGATCCTCACGAATAAAGGTAATCAATGCTCCAACGGAGGTAATAGGCACTCTTAAGTTTGCTCCAACCAAAATAACGCCGATAAGCAATAACCATCTGGCTTTTGTGCTGTTTTGATCTGTTAATGTTCCTGCTTGTTTCGTCATCTTAATCCTCTATTCTTTCAATATCTTTATGATGCTTTCTTTTAATACTTCCATATCATTCTCTACATAGGCTGCTGCAGATTCCTTGTTCTGTTTCTGTATCGCTTTAAAAAGCTCCAGATGTATTCCCTGTTCAAATGGAAAAAGGGGTTCGATAGTCATAAAATCCTGTACAAAAGAAAATAATACCTCTGTCATATTTTCATATAAATCAATCAGCAGCTGATTATTGGAAGCTGCTACAACTGTTTTGTGAAACTGGATATCCGAAGAAATAAACTGTTCTAAATCTTTCTTTGCAGAAGCCTCTTTACAGTTGTTAATACAGACTTCCAAATCTATTAAATCTGATTCGGTTCTGCGTTCAGCTGCCATCTGAGCCGCTTGTTTTTCCAAGGCTAATCGTACTTCCAATGTTTCCAGCATGGTTGATTTTTTGACATGGCGTTTCAATGCGGCATCAAGCGCACTTGTTGAACGCACCATTGTTCCGCTTCCTTGTTTTGTCTCTAATAACCCAGCATGTACTAATGCCCGTACCGCTTCTCTTAATGTATTACGGCTGACATCGAATTCTTCTATTAATTCCATTTCCGGCGGAAGCTTGTCCCCCACCTTCCAATGCTTCTGTTCAATTAATTGTTCTATCTGTTCAGCAACCTGCTCTACAAGCGATTTGCGATTGGTTTTGAGAATCATTTCTTTGCCTCCAGAAAATTTGTAGGATGATTGGTACATCATACATATTATCATAACGGAATATATTTGTAAATGTCCTGTTCAATAGATTAATAACGTGCTGAAGCATGCTATGCATATGACTTTTCCTTTTGACTGCTTGCCTGGTAAATTCTTTTTATATTTTTGTGATGTCGGAAGCATGACGGCCTTGGCACAGTTATGCTACGATTATGTTATAAAACGGAATAGAGGGATTCAAATGTATTATAAAACAACTTATACGTCACCTGTGGGTGCAATTACACTGGCGTGTGACGGTAATACTATCGTTGGTCTATGGAATGAAGGACAGAAATATTACGGTGCTAGTATTCCCGCAGAAATGAACATCAAAGATGATATCCCTGTATTTGAAGCAGCAAAAAAATGGCTGGATCAATATTTTATGGGGAAGAATCCTGCCATTTCCGAATTGCCGCTATCTCCTATCGGCGGAGAATTTCGGCAAATCGTATGGGATATTTTATGTGAAATACCATATGGCGAGGTAATCACCTATGGTGAAATTGCCAAAAAGGCAGCGGCTAAAATGAACAAGAAAACCATGTCAAGCCAAGCAGTAGGCGGCGCTGTTGGTCATAATCCCATCTCTATTATTATTCCTTGTCATAGAGTTGTAGGTACGAATGGCAGCTTGACAGGTTATGCCGGCGGGCTTGCCACAAAAGTAAAATTGCTTGAATTAGAGGGTGCTGACATGTCCCAATTGTTTATTCCTGCAAAAGGTACAGCTCTTTAATATTGTGTTTTAAGGGTATAGATAAGTAATTACCATTGATGTCTATTACGTTATATGCAAAATAACTTGATTAAAATAATAAAAGACGTGGGACTCACACTTTTGTGTAAGCACCACGTCTTTTGTTATTTAATGGGTTTGTCCCAGCCTCTTATTGAGCTATTATTCCTTAACCGTCTTTATATGACAAGGTTATCTTACCGTCTGATAAACAAGACCTAAGGCTCCAGAATTAAAGGACTTGTTTTCGATCAGCTTAAGATTGTCCTTCTCCTCGATGCCATCGAATAACGGCAATCCGCTGCCAATCAGGACGGGGGAAACCGTAATTTTATACTCATCTATTAAATTAAGCTGCATAAGGTAGTGTGCAAACCTGGGACTTCCGAGGATGACCATATCTTCTCCTGGCTGCTGTTTAAGGTTGTTGATTTCTTCCTCAATATTTTCTTTCACCAGTCTGGAATTGTTCCATTCTATTCTGTAAGACTGCCCGGCAACCTAACAATAATCACTGGTTACGCATACTACTTCACCATGTAACCTACATTCTGTATGATTACATGGTGAAATATATACACCTGGAAATATAAAGGCACGCTAAGTAATTACAAAGTTGAGTGCCTTCATTTTATGTGTAAGACCGCAGACAAACTTGCAATAGGAACTACTCCAGTCATTAGGAATACATTCTTCAGTTAATAATGTCTCCTTTGTTTTCCGCTAAATTTTTGTGCCATTTACGTCGATCTGCAGTTGTTAGTTTCGCCCACTCTATTTCTTCACCAACGATTTTTAAAGGAGATTTCGAGCGGTAAGAACGTGTTAAGTTTCCAGGAAATTTTTTATCAGTAACATTTGGGTCGTTTTCAAATTCACCTGTTGGTTCAATGATATAAACGCGCTCTCTTCCTTCTCCTTTTGCTAATGCTGCTGCAAGTCCTGCGCCATTGGCGTTAGCAGTAAAATAAATGTGGTTCATTTTAAGCTCAGGTTCGTAATTTGAATTTCCACCCGCTGTCAGTAAATCGCCGGCTTGCAAATCTGCCTTTGTCCCGTGATAGAATGGCCCTTCATCAGAAGGTGCACCCTTATAAGAATTTGACAATTCAAAATTTCTTTTTGCGTTATCAGAATCACCTAATTCCTCATAATATTGGGCAATATTTAGGTATAACGTCGCGTATGCACTTTTAACATTTTCATCATTTATTTCCTGGGCATACTTTAAAGAGGCTTCCATCCATTTCAATTTATCTGCAATCTCTTTTTGCAGACGTGCTAAATGATATGCTGCAAGGAATCTTTCATAGCCATCCGTTGCTTCGTGCCATGCTTTATGAAACATCGTAATTGCCTCTTCAATGCTTCCGCTATCTTCCAGACTCATCCCACGCATACAAAGTTTAATAACGGCATTATTTGGATCAAATTTCATATTCATCTAATCTTACCTCCAAATTAATGAAACAGATTTTTTCAAGCCTAATCATAAGTTTCGTTTCTGCACTAATGCCAGTATAGTTCTTCCATCTTCACAAGACAAAAATGAACAACTATTTTTTTACTGACAAAAAGCAAAATAGCTTATTGGATACAATAAAAATCAAATTTTTGCACTTCATTTTTATCATTAAAATCAAGAAAAATTGCATGGTAAGTTTAAAAATGCTTAAACTTGCAATTTTTTCTAGTATAGCTTGTTGCCCCTATTCTAATAAGCTTGCTATCTAACAGGGAAAAACTTAAATTACAATTATTCCTATTTTACAAACTTTCAACCATACGGAAATATATATTCTATCAACATATCGACCTATCGACAAATTTTTCTATAGAATCTAAAATGGGTGAATAACTATTTAGAAGGAGGAGTAGTATTATCTTTTCAAAACAAGGAAAACCAGAATTAAAAAAGTTTCTGTTTATTTCTATCATTTTGGGAATCGCCTTAACAGGTATGACTATCCCTCATGATTCAGCAGAAGCAGCAGACACACGCATTTATATTGATCCAGGACATGGCGGATCTGACCCTGGAGCATCAGCGAACGGGTTACAGGAAAAGAATGTAACGTTAGATATCGCATTGAAAACAAGAGACATTTTAAATGAACAGTATAGCGGTCACACGATTAAGCTTTCGCGAACGTCCGATATTACCAAGTCATTAGGTGCGAGAACAAATGAAGCAAATAATTGGGGAGCTAACTTTTTTGTTTCCATACATATCAATGCAGGCGGGGCTACAGGCTTTGAATCTTATACATGGAACGGAAGCTATGATAATAAAGAAAGAACCAACGCCATAAGAAGAACAATCCACAATGAAACAGTGGAACAAACAGGGTTTACGGATCGCGGCGCAAAACAAGCCAATTTACATGTCTTACGTGAATCAAGTGCACCAGCCGTCTTAACAGAAAATGGATTTATTGATAATGCAGCAGATGCGAACAAGCTAAAAAGCGTTGCCTTTATAGAAGAAATAGCACAAGCGCATGCGGATGGAATAGCTAAAGCGCTTGGGTTGCCTGCTAAGTAACTTTTGTTCGTTTTCGGTATCCAAACCAAGGCTAGAGCAAATGGAAAAAATTCAAAATGTTTGATAAAAATCGTACTGCTATCTACTAATGAATATAGCGGTACGATTTTTTGCTGTTTTTCGATCTATTGGGCACGAGTTAGTTCATACTCTGAAGCAGATGAATTCGAAGGTACAGCCGGCCAGTAACTGTGCATCATCTGATAAGTCCCACGTTTCAAATAACAGGGCCGGCAGTACTCAGAATTTCTTTCGTTTGGTTTTTTCCAAATCAGAATCGCAGAAAACCCAGCCTATGCCCATTTCACCATTTGGACCTTCTGTAAAACCGTCTGCGATGTGTGCAAAAATAGAACAAGTCAGCTCATTTTCTGTTCTCCTTTGTTCATATGGAATATTTATATTAACTATTTTAACTTATTTCAGCTCAAATTATTTTCTATTTATATTATACGAAAAAAAATAAAAAGAGGCTGGGACATAACTAGCCAAAAATAATGAAAAGATGGATTTCACATTGGGTTTTGATGTGAAATCCATCTTTTTTGAAATCATTTATAAGTAGATACATAAAAAAGCAGCTAGAGGCAGTGTATCTTCTCAGATTCACTGCCATTAAGGCGAATCCCAATTCATTATCCACTTTGGATTTTCCTCGTACAGAGAAACGAGTGAAACCCAAATTAGCCTTCAAAAATCCAAAGAAAGGCTCCACATCTATCTTACGTTTTCCGTAAAGCTTGCCCATTTCTTCATCTGAAAGCTGTTCTCGTATCATTTTCTTTTGTGCTTCCCATTTTTCATTATAAAATATTTTCCGATGGTTACCTTCCTTTGCCTTGGTACATTGCTCTCGCAAAGGACAGCCTGTACAATCTTCACATTCATAGACCTTAAATTGTCGCTGGTAACCATACTTGTCTGTGCGTTTGGAGTTATAGCGATAAGTAACAGCTTGACCATTTGGACAAGTAAAGGCATCTATTTCGGCATCATAATCCCAGTTAGCGGTGTTAAAGGGATTATTTTTATATTTTTTCTTCTTCTCTTTGCGGTACATACTATAGGTAATCAAGGCAGTTCGTAACCGGTTCAGGGTGACATCTTCTATATTCTGTTCACTTCCATAAGCCGCATCAGCTACGAGGACATCAGGCAACGCAAAATAATCCTTTTCAATACGATCTAAAAAAGGAATCAGCGTTCGTGTATCGGTAGGGTTCGGAAAAATATCATAGGCTAATGCGTAACGTCCTTCTGTTGCCAATTGCACATTATAAGCAGCTTTCAACTGTCCGTTCTTCATATGGTCATCTTTCAATCGCATAAAGGTTGCGTCGTGATCCGTCTTGGAATAGCTGTTACGTTCTTCTAAAATCTCCAAGGCTTCTTCATATTTTTCTTGACGACAGATGAAATCGTGCACCTGTTTTAAGGCTTGTTTTGGCTGCTTTCGTTCCGAACGCAGGGCTTTTCGGTCTTGTGCTTTTTCAATCGATTCGATTTGTTTCGTATACGTTTGGACTGACTTATCCAAATTCGCTGCCATCTGTTGAAGTTCTTGCGTCGATAGAGCTTCCGGGTTTTCCCGGTTGATTTCTGGAATAATTTCTTTTTCCACTAATTCTTCATAGAGGGCATGGGACTTCTCTACAAGTTTCGTTTGATAACGCTCGATCGATTTTCGCCAGACAAAGGTGAATTTATTGGCATTGGCTTCAATTTTGGTCCCGTCAATAAAGATAGCCTCCGCATCGATCAACTCTTTTTCCACCAGCTGACAACGAAATTGGACGAAGCACTGACGCAATAGTTCTTTTACTTCTGGATTCACACGAAAACGGTTGATAGTACGGTAACTCGGCTCATATCCTTGCGCAAGCCACATCATTCGCACACTATCTTTTAATAATGCTTCGATTTTTCGGCCAGAGAACACCGACTGGGTATAAGCACATAAAATAATTTTCATCATCATACGCGGGTGATAGGCGGGACAGCCTGTTTGACGGGTAAAACCGGTGAAAGCTTCTTCTGGAATCTGTTCGATAAATTCATGGATGGTATAAGCAATATCATTTTCTTGTAATTTCATCTCGAAATCTAATGGCAAAACGACTTGATTTACGTTATAATATTTAAACATAAGGATACCTCGATTCTGTTTTTGTAGTGGTACTTTAACTTTATCAGAAGGTATCCTTTTTTTGTACGTTTATTTCATTTTTTAATCAAATTAAAAAAGTGACTTCCTACTTAAAATCATAGTAGAAAGTCACTTTTTCTATTTTTACTGGCTTTTGTCCCAGCCTCTTTTTATCGATTATAAATTATTATTTAACAACGTTAGCTGCTTGTGGTCCACGATTACCTTCTTCGATGTCGAAAGTAACTGTTTGACCTTCTTCTAAAGATTTGAAACCTTCGCCTTGAATTGCTGAGAAGTGTACGAATACGTCGTCTCCACCTTCAACCTCGATAAATCCAAAACCTTTATCTGCGTTAAACCATTTTACTGAACCTGTGTTCATATGAAATTCCTCCATTGTGCACAATGTACACGTTTATTACTTTGGTTGTTCTGATAATAATTCAAGACGATGATATAAATTGTGATGTTATGACATAAATCCTGTATTGCTAGCACGAACAATTAAGTTATTTATAGCATAACACATGTCACTCAAAAAAGATACCGTCTTCTTTATATATTTAAAAGACGGTCTTCTTGTTCTATTAATGGACCCTTTTTGTTGAATAAGAAACTTAATCATAAATGCAATCCTCATTTGTTTAATTTTTATTATTAGCTGGCAGAGTTTGCATAAGTTCAAAGAAGTATTTAGAATCGCCCGTATTAAAATAGTTATACCAAGATTCTAATGTGTTTGACTTAAAAACATCTAAGTACTCAATGATTTGTTTCGTCCATAGCAAAGCTTCAGTAGAACCGGCAGTAATAAGGTTATTAGATGCAACAGATGGCTGGTCTATATAAAAATCTTGTCCTTTATAATCAGAACAAACCATTTCAAGGAATCCCGGACCATTGCTAGTATGTGGACGGTTATCTAGTATCCCAAAATTAGCAAGTGCTGCGGTAGCTCCACAGATTGCACATACTGCAGCGCCTACAGAGAGCAGCTCGCTTGCTTTTACGAGAATAGCTTCATGCTTTGGATCATTCCATGTATCTGCACCTGGTAATAACAGCATACTTGCTTCACTTACATTAATGTCATCAATTAAGTAGTCAGGAACTATTGTCATTCCGCCCATTGTACGGATTGATTGTTTGGAGTAACTGACTGTTTTAATCGATACTTGGTTCGCTTCTTCTTTGAAAAACCTCCTAGAATGCAACTCCGAAGTAACATATCCTAGTTCCCAGTCAGCTAAAGTATCAAGTACATAAATATAAATTGTTTTCATCATTTTCCTCCATTTAATTGTAATAGATTGGTTGTTTCACTATTATTATACGTATCTATTGTTGACACCAATATGGCAACAATCTGGAATGGAGAATTTTTTTGAAAGGCGGTTAACAGATGAAAGTTAGCAGGCTTGTTAGCATTATTATGGTACTACTCGATAAAGAACGGATAAGCGCACAGGAGTTAGCAAATATGTTTGAAGTTTCGAAACGCACAATCTACCGTGATATAGATGCCATCAACATGGCAGGTATTCCAATTTACTCAACATCAGGAGTAGGAGGCGGCTTTGAAATCATGAAAAACTATAAAATGGATAGTAAGGTTTTTTCAACTACTGATATTTCTACTATTTTGACAGGACTTTCTAGCCTCTCCAATATGATGCAAAGTAACGAACTGGTAAATACTCTTGCGAAAGTAAAAAGTTTTATCCCGGTGGATAGAGCTGACGAGATAAAATTAAAAACAGATCAAATACATATCGATTTAAGTCAGTGGATAGGTTATAGGAACGTACAGCCATATTTAGAAATCATAAAAATAGCTTTGCAAGAAAACAAGCTGCTTTCGTTTGAATATGCCGACCGTCATGGAAATAAAACGAAACGGGAAGTTGAATCCTATCAAATTGTATTGAAGAGTAATCATTGGTATTTTCAAGGATACTGTTATAAAAGAAATGATTTCCGTCTGTTCAAATTAGCTCGTATATCAAATTTAAAATTAGAAGAGATTTTCTTTACACCAAGAGATTATCAAAAACCACTATTGGATTTCACGGATATTTTGTCAACGATACAATCAAAGATCAAACTTCGTATTCATAAATCTGTCATGGATAGAGCACTTGATTATTGTATGTATGAAGATTTTTCACCAGATGGTGCTGAGCACTACATTGTTACTTTTCCTTTTATAGAAAACGACTATTATTACAATATCCTTTTAAGCTTTGGTGATAAATGTGAATGCTTAGAGCCTTTATATATCCGGACAGCATTAAAACGGAAAATAGATGATCTAGCTAAGTTATATGAAAATTAAATCAAGAATCTTAATTTTATCCTTATACATTCTAAAGAGCATCATTTTTCAAAGTAAAGTGATGCTCCAGTTCTATATAATGTATCAACTAATTGAGAAAACTCCTCAGAAGATAAGTCCTTATTTCGTTGAATCCAAAGACGAAACAAAGAAAATGAGGTTGTTATTTGAAATTCAATTAAGTATGGTGTCAGTAAATCATTTTTTGAGTAATCTAATTTCAATCTATCTTGAAAAACCTCTTTTTTTAAACGGTCTAAAAAACGGACACTTCCATAATCCCCTAAAATAGCACGAAAACTTAGCATATATTTCTCTTCCTCTAAACAAGAAAGCGCATTATTAACAGCTTCCTTTGCAGATAGTTGTTTGTTTTCTAACCCCATTTTTATATAACTCAGTAATTCATCTTCAACATATGTTAATAATTCGTAGATATCAGAAAAGTATTGATAAAAAGTGCTGCGGTTATACCCCGCTTTATTTGTTATTTCCTGAATTGATATTTTTTCTATTGGCTTTTCCATGTACAATTCACAAAAATTATCTACAATATTTCTTTTCGTTTTTTTGGTGATTTCTGGTTTCTTTTTCATAGTTCGTCTCCTTTTTTGATAAATAGACTATCCAACAATAATAAAAAAATTGATGGTTGATGAAATTAGTTTATAATCATATACTTTTCATCATACAACACGTTGTTGCATAATCAAAGTGAAATAAATGGAGGAGAAATATGATAGCTAAAAGTAGAATTTTAATTTTTGGTGCAGGTGTTATAGGAAGTGCGTATGCAACCAAATTCATAGAGGCTGGATTTGATGTCACCTTATTTGCACGTTCTAACAGATTTATTGCATTGAAGGAAAAGGGCTTACAATACAACAAGAAAGGTGAGACTAAATCTGTAAAAGTAAATGTGATTAATAAACTTGAAAATGACGATGTGTATGATTTCATTTTTGTTACCGTTCGTTATGAACAATCTGAAGCAGCTTTACTAACTTTAAAGAATAACAAAAGCAAAAATATTGTTACAATGATGAATAACTCATTTGGATTTTCTTTGTGGCAACGTATTATTGGAGATAAACTTTTACCTGCTTTTCCTGGAATTGGCGGTCAAATCAGAGATGGCGTATTGTATGCTCGATTTCCACCTAAATTTCTGGCAGGAGCTGTATTTGGAGAAGTAAACGGTTCGGTCACAGAACGGATAAAAAGTCTTGCTGAATTATTTGAAGCAGCAAATCTTCCTTACAAAATGAATAATAATATGAATGATTATTTAATAACACATTCTGTATCAGATATTGCAATGATCGGTGCTTTACATCTTGACAATAAGATAGTCGATGAAAAAACAATTAGATCCAGAAAAACTGCACATGGAATCACAGTCACTTTAAAAAAATATTTAAATGCAATACAAAAAGCTGGTGTTACGCTTGAACCATCACTCTATAAAATCATACTTAAATGTCCAGGTTTTATTCTCGATTTTTTCTTTATGATTTGGCTGCGCACTAAAATGGTAAATGATATGTTAGTTTCAGAATTTGCAAATAGTGCAAACAATGAAGTATTAAAATTAAATAAAGATTTATTACATTTTTTAAAACGGAATAATGTTAATACAGATAAACTATAGAACTTATTCTCTTAGCAGCCCTAATTTATATTAATTAATTTGCTTAAAAATATCTCACTAACCTACTTTTTTATATTAAATTAGTTGAATCCATTTATTATAATATATCAAAGTTGTCCACAGAAAATGCTCCCTACCAAAATTCAATGAAAAAACAAAATTCCCTGTCAAAATTTTTTATTGGCAGGGAACTAATTCCATCTTTATGAAAATAAAAGCTTGGTGATTACTACTAACCTTCCATTTGGACAATGGAATCATGTTTTTTAAGATCCAATATTAACAGAAGCGGTGATTGACCGACTTATTCATCATTCACATTTACTCCTTTTTAACGGTGAAAATTTCCGTTACAAGGATTCATTCATACACCAATAATTCGAGACAGCAAGCGACATACATTTTTTACTTGCCAAATACAGCCAGTTGCACAGTCAAATCACCCTCTTTTTAAATAAGATACAGAAAAGCACATCAAAATTTCATGTAGGAGGGGGTGAAATACCGTTGAATGAAAGCTATTATCATAGTAGAAAGCTACGTGGCAGGGATTCCTGTCCAAATTGCCACTGCCATCATTGCAGTAAAGAGCGCAAAAAGATTCATGAGGGAAATGAAAATAGCACATCCAATACAAATACATTTAATCCTGTATTTAATCCATCCATTACAGTCAATATATCCCCTGAATATACACTAGCCCCCATAGGAGTGGAGACTGTCCAATACCTTACCCTTGCCGAAGAAGGGAAAAAGGTTTACACGAATAAAGATGCATTAAAGCAATATGGAAGTAGTGATATACTTGATCCGGACAATGTTTCCACTCTAAATTTATTTGTCAATGGAGTGTTGCAGCCCCAATCTGTTTACAATGTCGAGGAAGGTATTCTTCACTTAGAATCTAGTGACCTCCCTCCAAAGGATGCCCCAATTACGCTTCTGTTTGTCACGGTTAAAAGATAATATTACCTCTCCATCTAGTAAATATGCCTTTTTTAATGGGACATTTCGTTAACTTCCAATACGGACTAGTTAGTCTGACCAAGCATTTCCAACTCCTCTTCATAGAATAAAATGTGGTTGATAGAAAATTGGAGGTGAAAATAAACATGGCACTTCAGTTAATGAAAATCGCTATTAGCGGCACAATTGACACAGATGTTAATCCTGATTCCGCGAAATTCTTTTACATCACAACAGAAGATACGGCAGCAGGAAGTACCTTATCTATTGATGCTGCAAGTTTTCTGGGGGATGATGGTGTAGAGGTAACGACACTTCCAGAACTTGCAGAAGATAATAGTTATTTCACTGTGGAAATTAACGGTGTTGAACAAATGCAAGGCATATCAACATATACACCAGGTGCTACAGGAACTGGTTCATTAGACATTGCTGTTCCTGCTGGTGGAGGGTCAATTCCAGCAAACCAAACCGTTATCTTGCAAGTCGTTAATTTCGCAGCAACATCCTCAGGGACATTTGACACCTAAAATAAAAGTACTACCTTTGTGCCCATCAGATACTGGTAGGGCACAAAGAAATTTATCTATTTTCGCCATAAACACCTCATATAAATAAAAGTTTGTTTAAATTACCGCACTTTTTTGGAAGTCTGAAGTGTGTGTTCAAAAAGTAGGAAAATTAGAAGCAAGAAGGTCAAGGCGACGTGGCTTTTACGAACGGATCGTATGCTTTTAAACACGTGAGTATCGGAAAAGCCACGTCAACGTAGAGATTGGCAGCTTATCATTTTGATACTTTTTGAACATCCTCTTGAATAACATTATACTGTCATACTTTTAATTTCTTTTAAAGAATAACTGGGGGGATAGTTATGAGTATTGAATTCTTTACATTGGGTCCGACAGCTATTCAAATATTTAAGGCAGGAGAGCAAAACGAATTGTTTATGGACAGGCTACGTCAAATGCAAATGGTGTAGCTACACTCTATTTCACAGACAATGGATTAGCTGATGGAAATCCATTATTAGATACGATTGATTATGCAGTGTCAAGCGTATATTCAACAAATTCTACGATAAATGCAAGACCAAGAGTGCAAATGCGTGAGAAGAATATTACTGGAAAATATGTTTCGGCCAATGTTACAAATATTAGTGGTGTCACCGTTCTAGGCATAAATGTATTGGGTTCGGAAAATCCAATGAGTGGGATTGTTGTGGATTTTATGATTTTGGGTAGTTTTCATAATTAAGATAGGCCTTCTCCGAATGGAAAGGTATCAATAAATGTACTTGTTCGAATATCATATCATGGGGTGTTTTATTTTGTTCCACTAATTTTGGATAGTATAAAACATAGATAATGAATAAATTGAAATCATGAAGTAATACAGTAATAATCCTCCCCATAATACGAATAGTGATTGGATTATTGGAAATATAGTGCCAGCAAAAACTAGTAATAAAGAGCATAATAATGATTGTCCGAACCACAATATTTAACATATTCTCCTCAAACAAATTCTCCTTTCTTTAGAATTTGAATATATAAAGGTAGACACTTCAAGAATGATGACGTGTCTATGCTTTTGTAATATATTAAGCTATAATAGTCACATATTGGCATGTGAAAGGGAGTAAATCTGTCTTATTATAAGGGCAGTATTCCTTTGTTATACCATTGATTGTGAGAGTTTCCTCGGCTAAACACCATTTAAAAAGGAGTACCAAATATATGGCAGAATTACTAAAGAGCAAGTATAATTACGAGTCGGTTCACGGGCTGGCTTTAAATATTAGAGCTGTATATCATTCGTTTCAGGTTGATGATTTTGTCAACGATATTATGGACGAAACATGGGAAGGGTTAGGACTAAAAGACCGCATGCGGCAAATTGCTATAAATCTAGGAAAGTATTTGCCAACTGATTATGAACAGGCGCTCGGTATCCTTGATAAGGTCATTGCGTTAAATCCTGCAGGATTTAACGACTTTTCTTTAATGTACTTTCCGAATTTTGTTGAAGTCTATGGGCAGGCTGAGTGCCATTGGGATTTGTCAATTGCTGCGTTAGAAAGATATACCCCATCCTCCTCTTCTGAGTTTGCCGTGAGGCCCTTTATCATAAACCATGAAGAGCGTATGATGTCTCAAATGGCGGCTTGGGCCAGGCATGACAATGAGCATGTCCGTCGGCTTGCCAGCGAGGGTTGTCGCCCTCAGCTGCCATGGGGACAAGCATTGACTAGTTTCAAAAAAGACCCGTCACCAGTTATTAGTATTTTAGAGCAGCTGAAAGGTGACCCGTCGCTCTATGTCCGTAAAAGCGTGGCCAATAACCTAAACGATATTTCCAAAACACATCCTGACCTGGTTGTAGAAATTGCCAAGGATTGGTACGGTGAAAACGAACATACTGATTGGATTGTAAAACATGGGTGCAGGACACTTCTTAAAAAGGGCAACAGAGATGTGTTAGGCATCTTTGGGTTTGCAAATCCCGATTATGTAAATGTTGCCGACTTCGCGCTGGATACTACATCCATTTCCATTGGAGAGAATTTGGCCTTTTCCTTTAAGATTGAAGCAAAAAAAGCAACCAAGATACGGCTGGAATATGGCATGGATTATGTGAAAGCAAATGGTAAGCGAAACCGTAAAATATTCCAAATATCCGAGCTTTCTTTAAAGAAAAGCGAGAGGAAGGCTTACACAAAAACACATTCCTTTGCAAATCTAAGTACAAGAAAGCATTACACCGGCCTCCATTCGGTTACACTTATTGTGAACGGCACCGAGCAGGGTACGCTGAATTTTGAAGTATTAGCTGCTAAATAGTATACTCTACCAGCAGGCTGTCGGGGCTGTTTTCTTTAGTCTCCTAATTTCGCAGTGTAGACAAACTCATTTCTGACTGTCACAAGCTGAATATTAAAGTGGTTAATCTTTGATTCCGTCAAGGTGCCCTTATCATTTTCAATATGTACTACTTCTGTCCATGTTACTTCCCTTTTTATAAAAATACATAAAAGGCTATAAACCCTTGTATAGTAAGGATTTATAGCCTTCTGAAATTATTTTACATTATTTACCAACTACTCCCACTCGATCGTTGCCGGGGGCTTAGAAGTAACATCATACACTACTCTGTTTATATTATCTACATCATTCACCAAACGGGTAGAAATCTTCTCCAAAACATCCCAAGGAATCCTCGCCCAATCCGAAGTCATTCCATCAATCGAAGTTACTGCACGAATACCAATTGTATGTGCATACGTACGAGCATCTCCCATGACACCAACACTCTTGATGTTTGGAAGAACAGTGAAGTACTGCCAGATATCACGGTCAAGACCCGCTTTAGCAATTTCTTCACGAAGGATTGCATCGGATTCACGAACGATTTCCAAATGCTCTTCCGTTACTTCACCCAGAATACGGATAGCAAGACCTGGTCCCGGGAATGGCTGACGCCAAACGATACGGTCAGGAATTCCAAGCTGGGAGCCTAGTTCACGTACTTCATCTTTAAATAATGTATTTAGCGGCTCGATTAATTCAAATTGCATGTCCTCCGGCAGGCCACCTACATTATGATGTGATTTAATCGTTTGTGCTGTATCTGTACCACTTTCAATTACATCTGTGTAAAGTGTTCCCTGCGCCAGGAAGTCAATATCTTTTAATTTAGCTGCTTCATCATCAAATACATAGATGAATTCATTTCCGATAATTTTACGTTTTTGCTCTGGATCGGAAATGCCTGCTAATTTAGTTAAGAAACGGTCCTTTGCATCGACTTTGATAATGTTCATCTGGAAGTCTTCTGCAAAGACATCCATTACATCATCTGCTTCATTTTTACGAAGAAGACCATGGTCAACAAAGATACAAGTCAGCTGGTCGCCGATTGCTTTATGGATTAAAGCTGCAACAACAGAGGAGTCTACGCCGCCGCTTAATGCGCAAAGTACTTTACGGTCGCCGACAGTTTCTTTGATTTTTTCTGTTTCCATTTCGATAAAGTTAGCAATAGTCCAGTCACCTGTACATTTACATACATCGAAGACGAAGCTGTTTAATAAATCATTTCCGTACTCGGAATGACGTACTTCTGGATGAAATTGCACACCATACATCTTTTTATCCTGGTCACTGATTGCCGCTACAGGTGTAGACGGGCTTGTTGCATCTACGATGAATGAAGGCGGTGCTGCTGTTACTTTATCACCATGGCTCATCCATACAGTCTGCTTTGTCGGTGTATCTTTAAATAAAGCCGGGCTTTCATTTAATTCAATTAATGCTTTTCCATATTCACGGTTTTTGGATGCTTCGACTTTTCCGCCAAAATGCAGGGACATTAATTGCATGCCGTAGCAAATACCAAGGACAGGAATTCCAAGCTCAAAAATTTCCTCATCACAACGGAAGCTGTCTTCACCATAAACACTATGCGGTCCGCCAGAAAGAATGATTCCTTTTGGATTCATTTCTTTAATTTCTGCAGCTGTAAGCTTATGTGAATGAAGCTCACTATACACGCCAAATTCACGGATGCGGCGTGTGATTAATTGGTTATATTGACTGCCAAAATCTAACACCAGTACTAATTCATTATTTTCCATAACTAGACTCCAATCTATATCTTTTCTAAAGGATAACTTATGAACTATACGTTCTTTTGCCTCTGTTTCACCTATAAAAAAACCGGATTTCACCTTTCTATTTCCTGCAGCTGACGCACAAAAAATAATAGAAAGGCAGAATCCGGATAGCATAAACGAACCTTCTTCTGCCTTCATAGTCGAATCATTTACGGTGACTCGGTAGAAACTTTCGAACCTTATTTTCGAGGATATACGAAAGGCATATTCAAACGAATAATTTTATTACATAGATGTTAATAAGCATCTATTTTATGTGCAGATTTTAATCTTTCCTACACTATTTCCTTTTTCATTCTACTAATTGATGCTCCCCGGGTCAAGCCATTATTTGATTGATTAAATTTTTCCATAATTGAATTATTTCTTCTTTTCCACCTGTTAACCTTTTACTGTAAATCATTCGTTCATAAACCCTGGTTAGTTTGCTCATTTCTTTGGTGCGTAAATCATCATCTATTCGTTGGGATAATTCTCTCAACGTTTCATCACTGCCCCGCTGGTATCCTTTTTTATCAGCAAGCTTTAGCAGATAGAGATATGCTTCCTGGAATGCTGTATCATCAAAATCATGCTCCAGCTTTCGTTGGATGAAATAGATGCGTATCTGTCTTCTCTTCTTAAAAACGACAAATCCTGCGAGCAGAAGAATAATTCCTATCCCAATGAAAGCATAGCCCGGTTGGATTGAATTGCTTGTCTCTTCATCAGATGCAGCAGTATCTTCTTCCTGTTCTGCTGTTTCATCTGTCTCTTCTTCCTCTTCAGCTTCTTCATCCTGTTCCACATCCGGTGCTTCTACCGGATCCTCTTCCTCGTTAACTTGGGAATCATTTTCTTCTACATCTGCATCGAAATCAGCCATATTTGTAAAACCCTGTGTCGGTTCAAAAGGCACCCAGCCAACTCCTGGAAAATATACTTCCACCCAGGAATGGGCATTGCTATTGGTAATTTGATTCACATGATTTTCTTCTTCTAAGTTTGAATCAATCCGTTCGCCGCTTGTAAATCCTTTCGCCCATCTGGCTGGTATGCCCTCTGATCTGAGCATAACAACCATTGCAGTGGAGAAGTTGTCACAATAGCCAATCTGCGTCTCAAATAAAAATTGGTCGACATAATCCTCTTCTTCTCTTGGCCGGGGAATATTCGTTGTCTGGTATTCAAAGCCATTTGCGCTGAAATAACGCTCGATAGCTCTTGCTTTATCATATCTCGTTTCATGTCCGGCTGTTATTTCTTCTGCCAAATCACCCACTCTGGCCGGCAGATTCTCCGGCAGCTGTGTATAACGGTCACGAATTGTTCTGGAATCCTGTTCAGAATTATCTCGAAGTGTGTCAATATCAAAGGATGGATTCTCATAGGATACTTCATAAGATTCCAGAACTCTCTCTTCTCCATTTAGTGTCGTTTCTATGGACTCCAGACTTTCATCAAGCTGGAACCTCACATTCTCTCCTGTTGTAATAGAGGAAACACCATAAGGATAGACCAGCTTTGGCAGCCGGCTGCTTCCCGTAAAGTTGATTTCTGCTTCTAATGCTTCTGTTTCCACATTATTACGGAAGGTCGATAATGAAATCTGACCGTCCATCTGATCAAGAAGGTACCTCTCCTGAGACGTCTCCCATCCTTTGCCTGTGTATACGTCCTTTGTTTCTACCCGCCAGTAATGATCTTCCTCTACTACAGCTTCAAATAGAACCGTATCGTCCTGGACAAAGGAGCCTCCCAGCTGCGTGTCATCTTCTCCATATCCAACCCGTCCAGTTCCAAAACTTCCATTCCCAAAATTACCTGCAGCTCCTTCTAAGAAGGGCAGCGGGTCCGGCCATTGCGGATCAGCTTTTGGTGCTTGATAACCAATGAAGGTAACAACCGCAACCAATAAAATCAGCGGCAACAGCCAATATTTTAGCCTTTGCCCTACAGAGATTGGAATGTCCTTATTTTCGATTTCTCTGCTCAAACTGGACATCCCCAGTGCAAGAAAAGAAATAATAAAAATACGTACAATTGCTATAGAGCCTTCGTATACCGTGAATGTATCGAGGATCCCTATATATATAAATGTCAAAATAATAAATAGAATAATATTTTTCATTCTGACAAACCAATAATAAAGCAGATAACTCATCAGCCAAATAAGAAGCAGGAATAATACACTCCGGAAAAAGGTAGTGAGCATATACCACTGGCCGGAAAACATCAGCTCTATATTATACGTTATTTCCTGGAGCGATTCCCCGATCCAGTTAAGATCCAAAAAGCTCGTTTCAAAATAAAGCATATGGATAATAAAAAGTAAACCCAATCCCTTTACAGGTACACTTATCAGCCAATGTAATTGAAAGTAGGAAATAAAAAAGCAATACAGCGCAAATAAAACAAATACTCCGATGCTTGTATCAGAAATATCACCAAGCGGATAGAGCCATTCTAAGAAGAGGCAAAATCCTGCAATGTATAATAACAGCGTATGCAGCGTCTTTACTTGTTTCTGACTCCTCTTCATCTGAAATTCACCTCAACAGGATCCGTTGCCAGCTGTTCCAGACTTAATTCCTGTACAGCAATATCTGAAAAACGAAGCGGCTCCAAAATACGCTTTTCATCTCCTGATAGCAGCTTTTCCGGATGGATATAAATAATGGCAAAATGCTTGATACGCTGTCTTGCTTCTAAAATGGCTTCTGCCAAAAAGGGATCAATAGATGTTAACACCAGGAAAATACTGTCGACTTTATTTAAATGAGACATTTCTTCTCGGAATCGTATGGAAAAAGCTTTCTCTTCCTCCTGTCTGACTGTCAGAAGATAGTTCTTCATTAATGATTTTTGATGCTCATTATGCCCCAGTTCAAATAGATGTGCTCTTTTACCGATAGAAAGAAAGCTTGTTTCATAGTCTTTCTTTTCCAGCTTTTCAATAAGTGATAAGCTCAATTCAATGGAAGCTTCATAGAGCAGTTGATTCTCCTTCTCATGCTTGTAATTGTCATGAATCAGTAAAATATCTGTGCTTTTTTCCCTGTCAAATTCCTTTGTCATCATCGTTTGTTTTCTGGCTGTCTGTTTCCAGTCAATCCATGTAAAGCGGTCCCCCGGGGCATATTCTCTAATTCCTGAAGCAACCGTTGTATTTGTCTGCTGCAGCTGATTAGATATAACTCCGCCCTGTTCATAGCTTGCCATATCACTCATTAAACGGATGTCGTGTACATATGGGGAGACAGCAAATGTATTTTGAACCTTAAAATCATAGCTTTTTTTTATAAAACCAAATATTTCTCCGGTTTGGATCGTTATTTTCTCCAATGTATGCTCTCCGCGCGGTAAGGATTGCAGTGAGTAGCTGAATGTGAATTTTCTGCGGAATAGAGGAAATAACATGCGTATCAGTCTGCGGGAAACTGTCATTTTTCCAGACGTTTGGGAAGTAAGATATTTCGCTTTTTTTGTATCCTCCTTCATTAGAGACTGTGGAAAATTCTCTTCAAAGGTACAATACAATAAAGGAAAGGGAAGCCTCCGCTTCATATGCACCTTCACTATAATTTCATCTCCGGCCTGTCGGACCGGCTGTTCAATTTCCCGGTAAACCTGCCATGTCCTTAATGGATAGCAGGCAAACAGAAGCTGATATATTCCAATCGGAAGGAAGCTGTAAAATAAAAACCAGCTTACAAATCCGCCCTGGAACATGGCATAACAGAAGAGAATAATCATCAGTGCTAAAACGCCAATGCTGCGAAAGATGATACGAAGATTCTTTCTCATTCTGCAATGCCTTTCTTAATCGGAATATGTGCAGATTGAATAATAGAATCGATTAATGCTTCATTGGTTGTTCCTTGATAACGTGCTTCTGCCTTCAGGATAACCCGGTGGGATAAAACAAACGGTGCCAAGTACTTCACATCATCCGGGATAACATAATCTCTGCCCTCGATATACGCATAAGCCTTTGAAGCTTCCATTAAAGCAAGTGATCCTCTCGGGCTCACTCCTAAATAAATAGAGCTATGCGATCTCGTGCGTGTGACAATATTCAGAATATACGCCTGAATGGTTTCATCCATATAAATATCCTTTGCCTCTCCTTGTGCCAGCAGCAGCTCCTCCTGAGACATGACTGCCTGGATTTCTTCTATCGGATGGTGGCTTGTGTTTCTCGCAAGCATCTCTAATTCATCCTCATAGGTTGGGTAGCCCATACGCAGCTTTAATAGAAAACGATCCAGCTGTGCTTCCGGCAAGGGGTAGGTTCCTTCATATTCAATTGGATTTTGAGTCGCCATTACAAAAAAGGGGCTCTGCAGCCGTCGTGTTTCTCCGTCCACTGTAACACTTTTTTCCTCCATTGCCTCCAGCAGCGCTGACTGGGTCTTTGGAGATGTCCGGTTAATTTCATCTGCCAACAGAATATTGCCAAAGACAGGACCCTTCCGAAACTCAAATTCTAATTCCTTCGGGTTGTATATAGAAACGCCTGTCACATCAGACGGAAGCAAGTCTGGTGTAAATTGAATTCTAGTAAAATCACAATTCACCGATTTTGCCAGCGTACGGACCAGCATCGTTTTCCCTACACCAGGAACATCCTCCAGCAGGACATGACCTTCTGTTAATAAGGCAACTAAACTAAGCTTTACAATTTCCGCTTTACCGAAAATGACGCTATTGACATTATTTAAAACTTCTTGAATCTGTGTATTTTCTATTACTTTCTCCTGTTCCATCATCACCCTCCTCATCTGCCTGAACCTTTCTACCTTTTATGTTACTATAACAGGCTCAATATTTAAACGAATTGCCTTCTAAATTAGTTATCTTTTATTATTGACAAATTACGCTGCAGATATTCAGCAGTCCTCATTCTATTTCGATAATGAAACCTTACAGGATAAAGTAAACTTCAGGTCAATGAATAACTCTATCTTTTTAGTTTTAGAATAAATTCTCTTCATTCCTAAATAAAAAGCAGCGTGAGGTTCTTCTTCCCCAGCTGCTCCTATTCTGATATACTATGAAAAATTCTTAAGTGCACTCCCTACCATAATGTAAGGCGCTGTTTGGTGTCAGGCTCAGGATACGCATCATTTATATGCTTCAGCTCCTGATCCGTTAATGAAATATCCGCTGCCTTCACATTGTTTAGCACATGATCAGGATTACTTGATTGCGGTATAGCTATCGTTTTTCCATTCCGAATGGACCAGGCTAACAGGATTTGAAATACATCTGCTTTATGCTCTTCCGCAATATCCTTCAGCACCTGCTGTTTTGTTAAATCCGCACCAAAACTATCACCGCGATCAATAGGAGAATAAGCAATCACTGGCATGTCATACTTATCCATCATGGGCACTAAATCAAATTCAATACCTCGATTCGCTACATTATAGCGTACCTGATTCACTTTACAATTTTCTCCACCGGGTGATTGGATAGCCTGCTCCAGATCATACACATCTAAATTAGAAACTCCCCACGCTTTAATTTTACCTTGATTTCTTGCATTCTCTAAAGCTTCCACCGTTTCTTCCAATGGAACATCTTCCTTCCAATGAAGTAAATATAAATCGAGATAGTCTGTTTCCAGCCTTCTTAAACTGTTATCTAAGCTGATTGGCAAATCCTTTTTCGATGCGTTGGATGGAAGTACTTTAGAAATAAGAAACAGCTCTTCACGGGAATAAGGCTTAATAGCACTGGCAATCAGCTTTTCAGCATTCCCGCTGCCATACATTTCAGCAGTATCAATTAATTGGACACCATTATCAAGACCGGTGCGGATTGCCTGCACTTCCTGGTCAAATGTGTCAGATTTGTCTCCCATATTCAAGGTACCCAACCCGATTGGCAATACCTCTCTTCCCGCAATTTTCACCTTTTTCATTTTCTGCACTCCTTTTTTACAATCTGCTTTCTATGTTTGTTCCACTCTTGGAAGGTGGTGAAACACGAAAAAGATGAGAAAGGGTAATCAGCTGCTTTCTTAAACAGGTCTAATCGAGTCTATTAAGGTAAAGGTTTGTTCCTCTGTATCAAATTCATATTTAAATATACAGCAGTTGGTGAAAACTAATAACAATGATTACTTTATTTTATCCTCTAAATTTGCCAGGAATTTTGCTGGGTTTCCTCCAACAATCGTATCTGGCGGGACATCCTTCGTAACTACTGATCCTGCTGCGACAACAGAATTTTCACCAACTGTTACACCCGGCAGAATGGTTGAATGAGAGCCTATCCATGTTCTCTCCTTTAACTCAATCGTTTTAAGATACATCGTTCCTCTATTTAAGGGATTATAATCATGATTTATGGTTGCAAAAACAACATTATGCCCGATTAAGCTTTCATCACCGATAATGATTTTTCCCTGATCCTGAAATCGGCATCCAGAGTTAATAAATACATTTTTCCCTATTGTTAAGTTCTTCCCAAAATCAGAGGTGAATGGTACAAATAAAGAAAAGCCTTCATCTAACTCCTGCCCGATAATTTGAGTTACCTGCTTCCTGATTTCTTCATCCGTATAAACGCCATTATTCAGGATGGCACATAAGCGTCTTGTTTCATTTGATACTTCAACCATTGCTTTATTAACTTCTGACCCACCCTGAATCACACCTTCTGCCGCCATTTTTGACAAAAGTTCTTCTAATTCCATATTAACCGTTCCCTTCCATCTATAATTTCATCCGCTATTCAAACCAGGCCTTGTAATGTCTATGTTTCCCGGCCAAACTTACTTTTATTTAAACATAGCCTGATATTCATTGCTATGATTTAATAATGCTTATCCTCCCTATTTGTCTTTCCAGATGAATAAATAAAATGATAATTAAAATCTTCAACACTTTTTCGAGAAAAGATAGGAAGCCTAAAAACATAAAAACCGCCTAAACAAAATTTAAGCTAGGCGGCTTCTTATATAATCTATTCATTTCGCGGCAAGATTTTTACTGTAGCACTCACCGGCCCTTTTCCAATCATAGGTGCCAGATATCTGCTGGAACTATATTTTTCTTTGTACGCTTGATCAATTTTTTCAGTCAGTGCAGAGCCTGGTTCTATCGGCTCGAAAAAGACGTCATATTCCTGACCTGCTAATTTTATTTTTCCTGCTCTTTGTTTCCCAGCCGATTGATACCATCTGGAGTTCTGTCCATTGTAAGCTCTGACATATAAATCATTATCTGCTACTACAGACCAGATCCAGGTTGGTGTTCCAGGTGTTTTTCCATCGTCGTAAAATGGCGAGATATACATATCATCGGCTTTCGAAAATAGTTGAAGCTGTTCCTCTGTCCAATTATTTTCCATTGCTTTTCATCTCCTTTTTATTATAATTCCTATCTTAATACCTAAAGCCTACTTTAGGTCAAGTAATCAGATTTTCATTTTGTGGAAAAGTAAGACAGCATAGCTGATTTGTTATGTTAATTGCTTAAACTCATTTGAATAACAAACCCCTTTTGAAGCTGAAAAAAATAGCTTCAAAAGGGGGTTAACAGATTATTCTTGAAAATAAGGATTTCCTTGCATTCCTTGCCATAATTCACTTTGTTCTATTTCATAAGCAAGCTGCAATAGACGATGTTCCTCACCTTTTCCCGCCATTATCTGGACACCGATTGGCAATCCATCCTCAGTCAGATGTAGCGGCAGAGAAATCGCAGGCTGTCCTGTTAAATTAGCAAGCTGCGTAAATGGTGTGTACGTTAAGCTTGGTAAAAACATGTCATAAATAATACTCAGCTTCTCTTTTTCTACAGCCATTCTTTCTTTAAACTCCTGCTCCATTTTTTCTGTCATCGTCAGCTCTCCAACTTTCGGCGCTTGGAAAGCTGTTGCCGGAGAAATATAAAAATCATACGTCTGATGAAAAATAGACATGATTTCAGCTGCTCGGTCCCATGATGCCAGGCTGTCAGAGTAATCTGCAGCTGAAACGGATTTCCCAGCTTGATGAAGCAGCCAGGATTCTATTTCCATATCTTCTGCAGTTAAAGGTGCTCGCATTGCTTTCTCCAGTTCTTGAATGACAGCATTCATTTCGCCGCTGTTCATGACATAGTAATCACGCATTAACTGGATACCGTCAATTGATGTTTGTTTTTCTTCCACAATATGCCCATCCTGTTCCAGGTTACGGACAAATTGCTGCACCGCTTTTTTCGCATCCTCTGAAACAGGGGTTCCTACCGGCGATTCTGTGCTAAAGGCAATCCGCAGCTGTTTAGGAAGTTTTTCAGACATAGTATTTCGATAACCTTTTTCATATAATGGTGCCTGAAAAGCGGCATGTGGTTCAACAACCTGTAATTGATCCAGCATTGCAGCGCAATCCCGTACGGTTTTGGTTAATACAAAATTAATGGATGCTCCCTGCCACTGTCTGCCAGCTCCGGGTCCTACCGGTGTTCTTCCCCTTGTCGGCTTTAATCCGACTAACCCACTGAAGGATGCAGGTATCCTGATAGATCCGCCTCCATCACTCGCTCCTGCAATTGGAATAACTCCAGAGGCTACTGCAGCTGCAGCCCCTCCGCTTGAGCCTCCAGGAGAACAGGATTGGTCCCAAGGGTTTCTTGTCGGCCCATACAGCTTTGGTTCGGTAATATTTTTCAAGCCAAACTCAGGACTATTTGTATGCCCCATAAATAAAAATCCTGCATCCCGAAATTTTTTCACAAAATAATTATCATGCTTTTCCACATGATTCTGTAAAAGCTTTGAGCCAGAGGTTAATTTTTCACCTTCGATAGATTGAGATATATTTTTCATCAAAATAGGCACACCTGAAAATGCTACGTGCTGAACAGGAAATTGATTTGCTTCTTTTTTGGCTGCTTCTTCCCGATGATGTGTAATCATATTTAATTGCGGATTAACTTGATGCAGCTGTTTAAAAGCAATATTCATTAACTCAGATGGGTGGACCTCCTTACGTTGAATAAGCTCTGCCAAACCGGTTGCATCATAGTTTTTATATTCACGAAACTGCACCTTCTCACTCCTTTTACAGTTAACTCTATTTCACCAGTTGGCTGATTAAACAGGCAGCTGGTGAGTGTCTTTTATGCTTCCTTTGTAAGAATTGGTGTTGTCAGTCCATCCACACCAACAAGACTCAGAATAAATAAGAAATGCTTTTGGACAGCAAGATAAGCATCCTCTGGATCGAACCATTCTTTTAACGTATGTGTGCCGCCTGCTTTCCCGCCTAAACCGGAAGTAACAGCAGGAATGCCTAAACTCATCGGGTAGTTTGCATCTGTACTGACTGGCTCGCCATATACTGGTTCCTTCCCTACACCTTTAATCGCTTCAGCAAGCGCTTGAACAATAGGCGCCTCTTTACTTTGTGATGCCGGGGGACGGTTTCCAAATTTTTTAACCTCTACAGTCATAGAGTCTTTGCCCCAGCGCTCATTCTCCTTCTGACATGCTTCTTCCACAATGGCTAGGAATTTTTTATCAAGCTCTATTAATTCTTCCATAGAGTTAGAACGAAGATCGACCTCCATCGATGCTTGCTCAGAAATTGCATTTACAGATGAACCGCCTTCAATTGGTCCAACGGAGAAGGTTGTTTTCGGATCTGTCTTTGTTTCCAAATCTGCGATTGCCGCAATTGCTCTGCCCAGGGCATGCGTTGCACTTGGTGTTCCAAAATCACCAAAGCTGTGCCCGCCTTTTCCTTGAAAAGTAATACGATACCGGAAGCTGCCTGTCCCCAAATATATCATCGTCTCTAAATTAGAACCGTCAACGGAAATATAGCCGTCTGCTTTATTTTCTTTAAAATATGCCTTCACCCCACGCAGATCTCCAGCCCCTTCTTCACCGACTGTTCCGCCGATAATAATATCACCAACTGTTTTTACATTGGAATCCTGCAATGCCCTGATAACAGCTAACACCTCTGCTAACCCTCTTGTATCATCTCCGATACCTGGTGCATGAAGCTTGCCTTCTTTTTCTATGACAGTTGTATCTGTCCCTTCTGGAAAAACGGTATCCAGATGTGCAGAAACAACCAGTATCGGTCCATCTCCTGTTCCGCTTCTTTTTCCAAAGACGTTTCCCTCTTCGTCAATATGTACATCTTCTAAATCATAATCTTCTAATAATTTTTTATATGCTTCCGCCCGTTTCTCTTCCTTAAAGGGTGGAGCAGGAATTTCTGTCAGCATTTTCTGCTGCTCGATGGTAAGACTGTCTTCTTCCTTAATTTGCTCCAATGCCTTTTGGACATTTTCATCTGCTTGAATCTTTTTCATTTGTTCTGAAATAGTCATGAGCTTCTCCTCCAATAATTTCATATACTTTTTAATTTATTGAACAAAACTTATCTAACTCCATTTTAGCGTATTTACAGTATAAACGATACAGTTATAATCTCCTAAGAAAGGTTCAGATATGATGCTGCTTTTACTTATAACTTAAAAATCTGTAGACAGCAGTGAAAAATTCAGCCTTGCTGGAGTGAGTACTTTACTGTCTTCAGATACAGGGCTGAATGCCTTAAATAATGTTTTTTATCTGATAAATAGGGCACCCTTTAAACATAACTATGCTTTTTAAACAACCATTTTTTATCTGCTAAAAGCATGCTTCAACATAGATGGGAGATGAAATAATGAATAAACGTTTAATTGACTGGCCTACTTTTATATTTGCACTAGTTATCCTGTTTAGTGTTGTTATTCCTTTAACTTTATTTCCGGAAGCTGGCGCAGCTGTCATTAATCAGGCAAATGAATTTATTACAGGAAATTTTGGTATTCTATACTTATTATTAGGGCTGGGCGCTCTTATCTTTTTACTGTATGTGTCTTTTAGTAAAAACGGTAATATCAAACTTGGTGCAAGAAATACCAAAAAAGAGTTCGGAACATTTTCATGGGCCGCCATGCTTTTCTCAGCAGGTATCGGATCCAGTATTTTATATTGGGGAATGATCGAATGGGCGTACTATTATCAGGGACCTCCATTTGGCATTACGCCTGAATCCGAAGAAGCCATTAATTGGGCAGCGAGTTATGGAATGTTTCACTGGGGGCCAATTGCATGGGCATTATATACATTACCTGCACTGCCGATTGCTTACTTTTACTATGTCCGGAAAAAGCCTATCCTTAAAATTAGCGAAGCCTCCAGACCGGTAATTGGAAAATATGCGGATGGGCCGCTTGGTACTTTAATTGACGTCTTATTTATTTTTGGTTTGCTTGGCGGGGCAGGAACAACATTGGCATTAGGAACTCCGATGATTGCAGAAGGAGTTAATCATGTCACCGGAATTCCTGTATCTCTGGGAATGCAGGCTATCATTATGCTCATTTGTACAGCCATTTTTGCAGCTAGCTCTTATTCTGGAATTAACAGAGGGATTAAAGTGCTCAGCGATCTAAACATATGGCTTGTCCTTTTTCTATTAGTTTTTGTATTTATCTTTGGACCAACCTTATTTATCAGTGAAATGACTTTCACAAGTCTTGGCCGAATCGTTAATAATATTTTTACAATGGCTACCTGGCTTGAGCCGCTTGCTTCTATACCGGGATATGAAGCGACGAATTTCCCTGAAACCTGGACAATCTTCTATTGGGCCTGGTGGGTCGTCTACGCCCCATTTGTCGGGCTTTTTGTTGCAAGAATCTCGCGGGGGAGAACTATCAAAGAAATGACGCTGGATACATTAATTTATGGAACACTCGGCTGTGTACTGTTCTTTGGAATTTTAGGAAACTATGGCCTTTATCTGCAGCTGTCGCAATCATTTGATGTTATTGGCTTTATGAACGAGTATGGCGCATCAGCTGCGATTATAGCTATTTTGGATCAGCTGCCGATTTCCTGGTTTATTATTCCAATGTTCACGGTGCTTGCAATTATTTTTCTGGCAACAACCTTTGACTCTGCTTCCTATATTTTGGCAGCCGTTGCTCAAAAAAGACTTATCGGCGGCGAGCCGCTCCGCTGGCATCGAATTTTCTGGGCATTTACGTTAATGATTTTACCCATGGTGCTCATGTTTATCGGTGGACTGGAGACATTACAAACTGCCAGTATTGTTGCCGGTTTCCCGGTCATTTTTATTATGATCTTGCTGGCATGGTCATTTATGCGGGCTTCTACAGAAGATTTAAATAAGCAAAGAGATGCAAGAAAATCGAACTCGATTACAATTGATAATATTGATAATATTGATCGTTAATTTTATTGCAATATAACTGGCTGCAACTTCACTTTATTTACATTTTACGAAAAATAAAAACGCACCTGTGCTTCAGAGCTTCTGCCCTCACAAGTGCGTTTCTTCTATCCATTTATTCTTTTTAGCAATTATTTTAATTCTTCTACAGCCTGCTCGACCTGAGCTTTAGGCTCTTTCCAGACCATCGCCACAGCAATACCCGCCATGAGTACCATTGCTGCAAAATAATATGGGTAGTTTAAATTTATATCAAATAAAATCCCGCCGACAATTGGTCCAAATACATTTCCGATACTGGTAAACATGGAGTTCATACCGCCTACGAATCCTTGTTCATTTCCAGCTACTCTGGACAGATAAGAAGTAACAGCCGGTCTTAATAAATCAAAACCGATAAAAACAACAATTGTTACAAATAAAATCATTGCATAGCTTTCTACAACTGTCATTGTTGTTACAAGAATGGCAGAGAAAATCAGACAATAACGAATCAGACGAATTTCTCCCCATTTATTTGTCAATCTGCCAAACAGAGCAACTTGGGCAATTGTTCCAACAATTGCTCCTCCAGTAATAATAATCGCAATATCCTTTGGCGTAAATGCAAATTTATGATCCACAAACAAAGAAAATAACGATTCAAATGAAGATAAACCGAATGCTGTTATAAATATAACAATGAACGCGATAAAGTACATTGGAACAAAAATTCTTCCCAAGCCGGGCTTTCTCGCTCCAACTTCTTCTTTTTGTTCCTCATGATTTCTTTCTGGTTCGCGTAATGTA
Organism: Oceanobacillus sp. FSL W8-0428; assembly: GCF_038004405.1. NCBI lineage: Bacteria > Bacillati > Bacillota > Bacilli > Caryophanales > Bacillaceae > Oceanobacillus > Oceanobacillus sp. FSL W8-0428. The sequence continues at coordinate 2,658,336 of NZ_JBBORB010000001.1, read as the reverse complement.
ATCGTTGATAGAATCGCAGTAAATAACGCTAAACCTGCTGCTGCGAAAAATGGAATTCTTGGGCCTATTTCTGCCAGTAATCCGCCAAGTCCAGGACCGATAATAAATCCTGTATTAATCGCTGCTGACATATATCCTAACGCTTTCGGTCTGGACTCAAGTGTAGTGATATCTGCAATAAATGCTGTAACTGCAGGCATTATAAAAGCAGCACTCACTCCACCTAAGATTCTGGAAATAAATAAGATTTCTACGGTATTCCCAATAGCGAATAAAAACTCACTAAAACTAAAAATTAAGAGTCCGATAACGATCATGCGTTTACGTCCAAACACATCAACCCATCTTCCAGACAGCGGTGAAACAACAAGCTGCGCAACTGCAAAAGCTGCTACCAAATAACCTACAACGGAACCGGATAAATTCATCTCGTTCATAATAGTAGGTAAAACTGGAATAACCAGCCCAATACCTAAAAATGCAATAAACAAATTCATCAGCAAGATAGACAGCGTCATATTTTGTTTTTTCATAATTCATTTCTCCTTAACTATAAATTTCATTTAAAACCTCCCTCAGGAATCTGATACATCATATCATAACTTTTTCATTTCAGATATACTTTTGCTCAAAATTTTTATACCTATTTTTATTATTATTTTCACCTGCATACAAAATGCATGTTAATAAACGAATAGCTAAAAAAGCCTTTTGTCATGGCGATATTCCTATTATTTCAGGATGCATAAAAAAAGATTGCATCGGTTAATCATGCAATCTTTTCCTGAAAAATTTTTATTAAAATTTGTGTTCAAAAAGTACGATGAAAAGGACCAGTCGGCTAAGACCGTAACATCGTGTTACACCGCCGACACTAGCACGTCCTGTGCGTCGAAAGTTCAAGGCGACGAGCTACTTCCACAGGATGTGGTGACTTCTGCGTTGTCCACACGACGTGGGCGTTTTTAGTAGAAGATCCTCTTATCGCCGTGTCATTTTTGTTGGACTTTTTGAACATCCTCTTAAAATTCTACTTTTACCCAGCCGCGCAGACTATTAACCAGCCACACCTCTTCAAAGGATGGGATGTCTTTCTTCCAGATGATTTTCTCTTTTATTTTTCCATACTCCAGCAGTTCTTCTCTGTAAGTTCCGGCAAGCAATCCAGAAGAAATCGGAGGTGTATAGTATTCCCCGTGCAGTTTAACGACTAAGTTACCAATCGTAAACTCCGTCAGCTGCTCTTCCTCATTCCATAAAAGAACATCAAATGATGTACTGTCCTGCTCGCGAAAGTCATTATAATTCTGGCGATTGGTTGTTTTATAATAATAAAATATATCCTTACGATTAATGGGAGATGATGCCAAACTAACTCGCCTCACAGCATTTGATTCTTCTGAAAGTGCTGTGAACGCTATATCTATCTTTCCGTCTTGCTCCAACAACAGACGGATGCGGTGTGTTCCAGAATATTTTTTCATTTGTTCCTTCAGCTGCTGTTTTATTTTTCCAATCGAATAAGGATACTGAAACTGATTGGCTGCCCGCTCAAGTCTGGCCAGATGCCTGCTCAGACGGTGAATCTGTGTTCCATCATATTTCATTGTTTCTAAAAGCTGAAATGAAGATGCGCTTCCTTTTAAAATCGCTGCTTTTGCCCATGCTTCTTCATATTCTGCTTCTGTCTCTGAATCCCATGTAATACCTCCGCCTACCCCATAGACAGCTTTTTTTCCATTCTTCATCCATGCAGTCCGAATGGCAACATTAAACAATGATTCCTGGTCTGGCGTGATAAAACCGATACTTCCGCAGTAAATCTCTCTAGGGAAATCCTCCAGCTGTTTAATAATACTCATTGTACTTTGCTTTGGAGCACCGGTGATAGAACCGCAGGGAAATAATGCTTTAAAAATATCAAAGCTGCTGAGGCTTTCTTTTAATTCTGCCATAACCGTTGATGTCATTTGATATACGGTAGGATATTCCTCGATTTCAAACAGCTTTGGAACCTGGACAGAACCCGGTACAGCAATTTTAGATAAATCATTCCGCAGCAGATCGACAATCATTAAATTTTCTGCCCGATCCTTTTCTGATTCAGAAAGCATTCTTTTATTTTGGATATCTTCTTCTGGTGTCTGTCCCCGTTTTATAGTCCCTTTCATCGGCTTAGTGCGGATAGACTGCTTTCTTCGTTCAAAAAACAGTTCCGGGGAAGCTGATATAATTTGATAATTGCCAATTTGTAAATGTGCACAGTAATTTGCTTGCTGGGCACCCGATAATTGTTCATATAATAAATCCGCATCCACTGGTCTATCTGCCTTCATTCGGACAGTGTAATTCACCTGATATGTATCTCCTTCAGCAATGGCAGCTTTTATGGATTTGATATTTTGCTGATACTGCTGCTTCTCTGTTGTCATCTGCCAATTTACAGGAGGATAAGCTCGATTGGCTGCCGGCTTCACACTTTCCAGCTCCATTCGCTTAAAAACACCCATAATGATAAGAGGCAGGCTGCCTTTTCTATGTGTCATAAGATTTTTATCGAAAGCAGCTGCAGCTTCATAGGAAATATAACCAGCCAGATAAAAGCCCCTTTGCTGATAGATTTCCATTTGTTCAAATACTTGACCGACCTCGGCATGTGTATTTGCAATTAAAATTTCTGCCGGATTTTCAAAAATACGACGTACGCCTGCTTCCTCTTCAAAAGAAAAATCAAAAATCATTTTTGTATTATCCATCATTTTGCAGCTCTCCTGCCCCTTTATATTGCATCAGGAAATTATTTAACAGCGCATAGCCGTGTTCTGTACATACAGACTCAGGATGAAATTGGATTCCTTCAATTGGATACGTTTTATGACGGATGCCCATTATTGTTCCATCCTCTGTTGTTGCAGTGACAATAAGGGTATCCGGTACCGTATCCGGCTGAATGCTTAAGGAATGATATCTTGTTACAGTAAAGTTTTCAGGAAGCTGTGAAAATACACCATTCTGATCGTTCAGAATACGAGATTGCTTCCCATGAACAGGAGCATTTTTTATCACTTCTGCACCAAAGGCATGTCCAATCGCCTGATGACCAAGGCAAATACCAAGAATAGGGATCTTACTCTTAAACTGATCAATGACTTTTAAGGTTATACCGGCTTCCTGAGGTGAATGAGGCCCCGGCGACAGGATAATGGATTCAGGCTTCCACTGGTTAATTTCTTCTATGGTCAGCTGATCATTATATTTCACAACAACCTTCTCACCTAAATTCTCCAGATAATGTACAATATTGTAGGTAAATGAATCATAGTTATCAATCATTAACAGCATTTTTCTGCCCGCCTTATCCGTAAAATTTTATCCTTCTTAACATGCTGAGAGTGAGAAGTTTACCTATCTTCCTCATCCATCGGCTCCCATTTGTCCTTGAACGCCTGAATAATATGAAGTAATTCATTTTTTCCTTTAATCTCATAATGTTCTTCATGATCATTCATATCAAGATTCCCCTCTTTGTCAACTGTCATCGTATAGCTTTCTTTGGAGCCCTGGAAAAGAACCAGATACCCCGTGCTGACAAATTCATCACCTTTTTTGAGCTCCATCGATTCAGAAGCTTCTAATATCTTATTAATATCATCTTTTTCAGTCAGCGAAATTGCTTTTGGTTTTCCTGTTGGATTTACTTCATATATCATAATTTCTTTAATTTCATTAGCTTCATTTATATTAGAAGGTAACACCTGTGCAAATAGTTTATTGTCTCCCTCAAATTTTCCGACGAAGAAAAACACTCCCACTGCAATCAGCAATGAAATAATAAGTATTTTTTTCATGCTTACTTCCACCTTTTCCTGCTATTAATTAATTGTCTGTTTTCATTATTAATATAATGAAACGTTTTGTCCATCAAGAAGGTCACTGAATTTACACTGGATAATAAAAGAGCAGGAGCAAATAGCTGCTCCTGCGCCCTTCTCTACTTCTCAATTATATTGTTATTTTTAATTTCGTAAACATGATCCGCTACGTTTTCGACAAAGGCAGCATCATGTGATACAAAAATAATCGTTCCCGGATACCCTTCAAAAAAAGATTCCAATGCTTTCGTTGTCTGGATATCCAAAAAGTTCGTTGGTTCATCTAATAATAATACATGATAGGAGCCGAGAAATAATTGGCACAGCTGCAGCCGGATAGCCTCACCGCCGCTTAAATAACGAAGCTTTTTATAAATATCATTTCCTTTAAAATACATAGAATGAAGAACACTGCGTAAAAAGCCTTCCTCGTAATCAGTCGTTTTCTTCAAACTGTTTAGTACCGTTTCATTCGACTTTTCCTGATAAGCAAGCTGTTCAAAGAATCCAAATTCCACTTTAGGAGAAATCTCCATCCCTTCCCGGCGATGATAAATCGCCTGAAGCAAGGTGCTTTTTCCAGAACCGTTTGCTCCAGTTATTGCAATTTTTTTGCCTAATGGAAATTGAAAACGAACTTTCTCTAAAAGAGTCTTCTCACCAGCCTTCAAGGTCAGCTGATTTCCCATTACGGGAAAGGAATGATGCAGCTCTAACGCCTTAGAGCGATGAAACGTGATTGGCCGTTCATGCTGTACAGCATCAACCTTTTCCATTTGCTCCAGCCGTTTCTCCATTGCTTTGGCACTTTTTTGCATCGATTTTTGTGAAGCATCCTTAGGCTTTGTAGCAAACATCCGATTTACACCCTGCTTTTTTCGGGCATTTGCTTTCTCACCTTTCATCATTTTCGCAGCCTTTTGCATTTTATCCTGCGCTGCTGCTTCTAAACGGGATTTTTCCTTCAGATATTGTTCATGTGCGTCCTGCTGCTGACGTTCTTCTAATATTTTTTGCTCTTCATAATCGGTATAGTTCCCTGAATAAACATGAATCTTTCCATCTCGTATTTCCCAAATTGTTGTGACCAGCTGATCCAGAAGTTTACGGTCATGACTGATTAAAACAAGCGTCCCGTAATAATTTTCCAGTTCTCTGCGCAAGTATCGTATTCCCTGCTGATCAAGATGCGTTGTTGGTTCATCAATCAACAATGCTTCGTTATAATCTGCCAAGAGCTGTGCAATTTTTATTTTGGTCTGCTCTCCTCCACTGATGCCTTCTTCTAAATCTGGCACCTGAAGCTTTCCTAAAACCTTTGGATCTGCTGCTTCTCCGCCAGGTGTTTCCATTTGCTTTAAATAAGCAAAGTCCGCATGCCGGTGAATTCTTCCTTTTGCCGGTTCTAATTCACCGGCCAGCAAACGGAGCAGACTTGTTTTCCCTGATCCATTCGGACCGACAATTCCAATCCGGTCCATAAAATGAATTGCTAAACGGTCGATGGAAAGGATTTCTCTGTCTAAATACGTTAATTCTACATCTTTTATTTCAAATTGAATGTTTTGCATTTTTGCTACCTCCGAGATTTTGAATTTCTCGTATCGATAGCCTGAAACTGTATCGATACGAGCTTGTGTTTTCTTATAACAAGCCCGTATCTATTAAAAGAACAATAGCATCTGCATAAAAAATCTCCCCTCACTTTTATTTTTTTCAGAACGAATGCCCTGCTTCCCACTTTTAAGAAATAGAAGTTTTCGTTATATCTGTATTGAAATTGAAAAAAAGAACAGCAAATGGTCTGCTGTCCTTTTCACATACTGCATTCAGGAAAAAGATATACCTTATGTATACCTTTATTATAATAGCTGAAAAAAGACAGACGACTCCTATTTCTCTGCAGGCGCAAAAAGCACAGGCAGAGCTTGAACATATTATCAAATTAGTTGTTCAAGTCTAGGAATCGAAATCTCATCTCAGCACATTTTCCCTTCCGTTCTAAGTTTACTTTTTCATTATAAGACAGTTTGAAGGAATACGTCAAATGGTTCTCTTTTCCAGAAAACAAGTATTTTTACAGTTCAATCATCGGACCTGGTTTATTCTGTTTAGCAGCCTCTTCTTCATAAGAATGTGCACTATACGGAACGCCAATATCGCGGGCAACTGCTTCATCATAGGAAACGAGGTCATCCTTTTTCACCTCTGACAAGGCGGTTTTCCCCATAATCCGGATACCTTCTTCCATTTCTTTTGTGGAAGCATTGATAAAATTAACTAAAGCCTTCGTCCCTTCCTGTCTATTAAAATCATCCTTATATTTTCCGTCATACCAGACAACCTGCGTAGGCGGTTCAAAGGGAACAGCCTTTAAAACCTGCTTATGAGACAGGGTAAATAAGACAACGGATCCTAAATAAACAGCATCAGCGCCTAATGCAATTGCTTTTAAAAATTGACCTGCATTGAACATACCACCTGAAATAACCAGACTGACATCCTCTCTCGCCTTCCGTTTTAGCAAATGCTGATGAGCGCGCTGTAAGCCATGAATAGTCGGGATTCCAAAATCCTCTGATAAGATCGGCGGTGCTCCATGTGTTGCTGCCTGCGCTCCGTCCACAGCAATATAATCTACACCGATTTCTAACAGAGCATCTATGTCCTCTTCAATTTTGCCGCCTGCGCCAATCTTCGCTCCGATTGGAACGCCGTCTGTCATATCTCTTAGCTCCTGGACAAGATTTTTAAAATCCTCTAATGTTTGATTCTCAAAGAAATGATTATGAATAATCGCTTCTTCTCCATCATCCAAATTTAATACCTTCCGAATATCGCCCTGCAGCTCATCAGCCGGGATAACAACACCTGAGCTCATTAAAGTTCCTTGTCCAAATTTTATTTCAATCATGGAAGCTTTCTTAATCAGCTCTTTTTCCTTCGACCAGCTTGTCTTCGAAAATTGCAGTATATAATTATCTGTGCCGTCAATTTCTTCTTCCATTACCCCGCCCTCACCGGAATTAAGCGCAGTACCAAGCTGGTTCACCGCATCAACCAGCGCCAGTCTTACTTCTTTACTTAATGCAATGCCATATGCCATTCCGCTGATCATTAATGGGATATCTAATTTCATCGGTTTCTTGGCTTTTGGACCGATCGTTACTTTCATATCTATTTGCTCCGTGTACTCCGTTGGAAATTTAGCTACTTGAGCCGGTATAAAGGTCAGCTTTTCAAAATCGGGCCATGTTTTTGCAGATCCAAGCGGCCGATGCAGGACATCTCCAGATTCTGCCCGCAGATTATTCTCAAAGGTTCGTTGGAATCCCATATGTTTAAAGCCTGTTACCATTTCAAATATATTCTCCTGATAACGGTCCTCCATCAGAATTTTTCCAAATTTATTAACCATCCTCTTTATCAGATGCCGTCGCATGATAAAAAGCAGCAGCCAGCTTACTAAAAACAGAATCAGCAGAATAAGAATAATTATGTCAAGCATCGTCTGTACACTCCTTTACACCTTACTTTCTGGATTGTCATTTTGTACCTTCTGTCTTCTTTCTTTCTTCCATATAGGGTCTGTCGATTCATGATACTTCCGGTTAATCCAATAAATTGTGATAGGAACAACAATAGCTAATATTAGGCCAATTATCGCCTGTATAGAAATTCTATTTTCGATAAAATTCATCCACATCATTCTTTTTCACCTGCTCTGTATCAATTCGTATTTCCTGGTTCACGTATAGTCACGTCTACATTCAATGTTACGTCTACATTGGAAAAATAATTTTTCCCGCTGTCCCAATTGCCTTCTACCTGCTTCCAGATATCAGGATGCTTTCTAAACAAAAATTCATGAAATTCCAATATATCTACACCATAATCGTTCTGCAACTTCGATATTGTCTTTGACATCACTTTTTCCGCTTCCAGCCTGAATTTCTTTTTCAAATTCTCTATACTCTCTTCCTTGATAAAATCCAGTCCTTGAGAAGCTTCTACAAGCTCTCCAGTCAAAAATACATCAAATTGAAAGTGGAGGTTTTCGGGATCACTATTAAGAAGTTTTATTTCGGTCCGTCCATCAGGAATGGTGAACGATCCCTTTTGTCCGTTATGATCTACTATAAGCGTTTCACTAAAACTGGGGCGCGTTAATGCTAATCCCGTTATTTCATCTCCTTTTAGTATGCCAACCATTTTCCCGTTCTCTCCTTCAAAAACAGCTACTCCACCTAACTGAATACCAGTTGTTGAGGGCGTATTTTCTAAATAAGGAAGGTAAAAACTTTTATTCTTAATAAAAAAATATTGCATAACTCCTGCAGTTTCCGGTTCTAAATCTGCTAATTTATAATTGGATTTAATGAGCTCTGTAATGTATTGAGAAGGAAGCTTTACATTTTCTGGATCTATATTTAACAGCTCCTCTGAGCTTCCGTTGGCTACTGCTAAAATAATATCCCGGTTCATTCTGCTTTCCCGCATAAACACATCTATAATATCTGATATTTTATATTCACTTTTTACCAGCTCGTCTGAAATAATTACAATTTCAATATGACTGTTATCAAGATCTCCATCTTCTTTTTCCTCGATGGACGATTTCACTTCAAAAATAGTTTTACCAATACTTGAGACATTACGAAAGCTTTTTTCTCCCCCACTACTGTTATTTGGCAGTGAAACGAGTCCGTTTGGAATAACAACCTGTGTCATCATTTTTAAGTTTTTATCACCATTATCCTTAACCGGATCAATTGCCACTCCAGACACAAAAGCCCTATTCTCTATTTCCAAGCTGTCCCAGCACCCTGACAATATTAACAATAGTGGAACACAAAATAAGAAAAAAAGATATCTCATGATTTACCTCGCTTTCCTTTTCTGCCCTTTCCCCAGTACATTATCCATAAGAAAACTAGGGTGATTATAGTTAAACATTTAGCTGCATACCCAATTATTGTGCCTAAATCTGACACTTGATAATAATCGGTTGGAAGAAGCGATATAAAGTATACAAACGGTAATAAACTGAAAGCGACAAAAATTTTATTTGCTTTCGGAAAAATATCTGTAATGATTAACACACTGATATCATAAGCAATGGCAGTTGTCATAAATACAGTAGTAATCCAGATAACAAAATATAAGGATTCAATTCTATCCAGAAAACCTATAGATCGCACCATATTCGCCAATTCAACCAGCGGATAAACAGTATTAGCTGTTGATACATTTCCAAGTACGGCGATACACATTAGATAAACAGTGATATAAAATCCTGTCACGGCTATTGCACCAATTACTGCTGACTTTACACTTTTCGATGGTGTTCTGGTTAGCTTCATATAAAAGAAAAGGACGAAAACACCAGAATAAGATAAAATGCTATTTGGCAGTTCACCTAAATACGATTTGAAATCCGTAGTAAAGGCCGGGAGCATCCGGTTCCAATCTGCAGAAGGAAGAGCCGTAATAACTAAAACAATTGTTGCAACAGCAGTCAAAATAATTATTCCAAAACCAGTCCGAAAAATTGCTACACGCTCTCCGCATACAGCATACAAAACCACAAATAAGAATACGAGATTAATGGCTTCCGATGGGGTTTTTTCAAACAAATAATGATGAGATATATTAGCAATAAAAGCTGCCTCATAGCTGACAATGGTTACTGATAATAAAAAAAACAACATACTTAACAGAATCGCAATCGGCTTCGTCAGCATTGAAGAAGTATACGTATAAAAAGACTGTCCAGGAAATAAAGAGGCAATTTTAGCAATCAGAAAAGTAGAACATGCACAAACTGCCCCTCCAATTAATAATGTTATCCAACCATCTGCGCCCTCTGTCTGGCTGGCCAGCGTACGCGGGTAAGTCAATATCCCGACAGCAACAACAATACTGGGAACAATTGTTAATATAGTTATGTTTGATATTTTACCATCGGCATACCCTACTGTTCGCATCTATTATTCATTCCTTTGTCTGTTGGGATCTTTTAACTCATCCTGTAAAAAGATATACTGTTCTTCCACTTTCGTTATTGGTCCTCTGATAACATTGTCCATCATATCCTGCTTTACTGCAGGAAAAACTGTAAAGCTATATGGAACACCGAAGCTTTTTAAATTTGTAACGTGTATAACAAGAACAAGAAACGCAAGAATCAGTCCAAATAATCCAAAAAGAGCGCAAATCAGCATAAAACCAAAACGGACAGCTCGAAAACTGATAGCTACACTGTAATAAGGGGAACAAAAGCTGGCAATTGCAGTTAACGCGGTAATAATGACAATAATCGGGCTTGCTATTCCTGCACTAACAGCAGCCTCTCCAATAACAATACCGCCAACGATACCAATCGTCTGTCCAATTATCCGGGGCAGCCGAATAGCCGCTTCCTGAAGCATTTCAAAGGTAGCTGCCATTAATAATATCTCTGCTATCGCAGAAAATGGCATTCCTTCACGGCTGGCTGCAATGGAGAATACCAATGTTGTCGGCAGCATCCCCGGATGAAATAAAACCATTGCAATGTAAAAAGCAGGTAATAATAGTGCTATCAAGCTTGCTACAACTCGAAGAATACGTAATAAGGATGCAGTAATCCATCTCTGGTTATAATCTTCCATCGATTTGTTAATATCGCTGAGAACAACTGGCCCTATTGCCGAAAAAGGACTCCCATCTACCAAAACCGCGAAACGCCCATGTAAAACTTCAAAAGCAACTTTATCCGGCCTTTCCGTACTTAACATTTGCGGAAATGGAGAAAGAGAGCTATCCTCAATCCACTGTTCAATTTGTGAAACATCTGTGATATATTCCAGTTCAATCGATTCAAGCCGATAAATAACTTCCTCCAGAATCTGGGGATTGATCACATCTTCTACATAACAAAGTACGAGCTTCTGCTTTGACCTCGTACCGACTTCATATGCTTTAAAGCGCAGATTTGGATCACGGAGATTACGACGAATCATCGCTAAATTGACTTCTAAACTCTCCACAAATCCTTCTCTTGGCCCTTGGATTAAATTTTCCGATTGCGGCTGCTCAATAGCACGTTTGTCTCCACCAGATGTCCCAATGACTAACGCATTTTCTTCTTCCTCCAGAAAGAATACCGTTTGTCCGTCCAGCACAAGGTTAATGATTTCCTTCATATCATTCAATTCTGCCACGGAGGAAACTGCAATCATTTCGAGCTTTACATTTTCTAAAGGGCTGCCTTCCATTTCTTTTAAATTCTGCTGCAAAGTCTGGATAATATCCTGATTAATCATATTTGTATCTGTTATTCCCGATAAATAAGCAATTCCACATTTCTTTTGCAGTTTTCCAATGGAGATATAACGGAGATTTAAATCTTCTGGATTACCAATCGCGTTCTTTAATGTATCGAGATTATCGCTGACTTTATTCGAAAGCTTCGAACGTACTTTTGGCTGGACAGGATGACTGCCTAGTTGCTTTTCTTCTTCCTTTTTTTCCTGCTGTTTTAATTTTGTAAATACAGATTGGCTCATTCCAGGTTACCTCCTACCCCAAGCCCCGCCTATATTCCAAGTGAAATATAGGGGATAATTTTAACAATAAATAAGCTTATAAAATCCTTATTTACGTTTCCACAAAACCAAATATTTATACTTGGTTCAATCGAAAAACCCCCTTTGCATCTTCCATTGATACAAAGAGGGTTTTAGCTTATATTTGTTATATAGTTATATATTTATTTTTTCAGTATATACGGCATATCCTGATCTTCAGGAAGCAGCGAATCATAATTTTCCGGTCCTGCCTCACGATCACGAAGCTCTTTCGCAGCATTCTGCAGTACTTCTGGATTTTGCAGAACGTCAATAATAGTGCTCGCAATCGCTTTTCCTGCAAAAAGCATCCCCTTTTTCGCATAGGAAGTTTTTCCTTGAGATACGACCTGCCAAGTATGGAATGGTGTACCGAATGTCCATGTTGCTGCCATCAGCTGCGCAGTAGGTGTCACCCAACTGACAGCACCAACATCTGTAGAACCTGACCCTTTCACATATTCCGGTGCCTCGCGGTAGGCATCCACTTCATGAATAAGCGGGCGTTCAGCAAGCTCCTTCGCCTTCTTCTTGCCGACCAGTGAGGCAGCAAATGCGATATCATCTTCATTTAATGTATTATAATATTTTTTACTTAATTCCAGCTCTTCTTCAGTAAAATGCGGGCGTTCTAAAGCTTTCATATTTTTATGAAGCAGTTTATCTAATGTAGCATTTTGTACAAGATTAGAACATACGCCTTCGATACGGTAATCCATGGAGGTTTCTGTCATTAACGCTGCACCTTCCGCGATTTTTATCAGACGTTTAAACAAAGCACGGGCCTGATCTGCATGAGGAGCACGGACAAAATAAGAAACTTCTGCTTCTTTTTGGACAACGTTTGGAGACATTCCTCCAGAGTTTGTGATTGCATAATGAACCCGGGCTTCGTCAATCATGTGCTCCCGCATATAGTTGGCACCGACATTCATTAGTTCCACAGCATCTAATGCGCTCCGCCCCAGTTCTGGAGAAGCTGCTGCATGCGAGCTTATCCCATTAAATGTAAAGGTGGAGTGGATAACCGCCAGTGATGGTCCATGAAACAAGCTGTTTGTATAATGCGGATGCCAGGAAAAGGATGCAGCTACATCATCGAATAACCCTGCTTTGACCATATATGTTTTTGCATAACCACTTTCTTCTGCCGGGCAGCCATAATACCGGATCGTTCCTTCTAAATTATTTTTCTCTAAGTATTCTTTTACAGCAACTGCAGCAGACATTGAACCTACGCCAAGCAGATTATGACCGCAGCCATGTCCTGGACCATATGGTACTGCCGGATCAAATTCAGTCACACCGGCTTTTTGACTTAAACCAGGTAAAGCATCATATTCTCCTAATATTGCAATCACCGGACCACTGTTTCCAAAGGTTGCAGTGAATGCAGTCGGAATACTGGCTACTCCACGTTCTACCTGAAAGCCTTGCTCCTCCATAAAATCAGCTGAGCATTTAAAAGACTGTTTTTCTTCATAACGAATTTCAGGTGTTTCCCAAATTTGATCACTTACTTTAAAAAAAGCTTCCCGCTTCTGTTCGATTATTTCTTCGATTTGGCTGATAATACTCATTGTTCTCATACATTCCTTTCTTCTTTAGTGCTATTATATATTTTATAGCAAAATAGAGTGCAATGAAATAATTACCTCTACTATTAGATAATACAACTATGTAAATTGGGTTACTAAATTATGTAATTCATTTTCACAATAAAAATAAATCATAGTAAACATCGTGAATATAAGAAAGAAAATTATATTTGCTACATCTTTAAAGAATCAAAAAATAAGCCGCATGAAAAAATTTTTCAATTTCTCACACGACCTTTTCCTATAATTAAAACGAATATAACATCGTTTTTGATGTTCCTTCTATCTCTATATCTTCAAAACCCAATTGATGATACAGGCTGATTGCTCCTGTATTTTTTAGATCGACACTGAGAGACAGCCCAATGTATCCTGCTTTCTTAGCTCCTTTTATTATTTCAATCAATAATTGCTTTCCTAATCCCTTGCCTCTTTCACTTTCAACAATTGCAATACCGAGCTCAGGAATATCAGGACTGACAAAGCCATATCCTTTTTCATTTTCGTTAAACAGGCGGCACCATACCGCTCCAACAGCCTGATTCTGTTGATTTATTGCAATAAGAGCCATATCTCCTGTTCTTCCCCAGTTTTGATGATATTTACGTAAATACGCTGCTTGGAGCAGCTCTTCTTTTGGCGGCTTATCAGACGGGATATATATAGATTCGTATAGCATATCCGTTAAAAAATCAGTATCTTTCCGGCTTTGCTCTATTTTTCTGATTGTATATATAGCGCTTCCCCTACTTCCCCGGATATCTCTCCTGTAAAAAAAGCACAGACTGCTTAATTAATTCCTTTAATACCTCTTCATCAATATCTGCCACTTTATTAATATAGACACAGGACTTACCTGTTGTATGTTTACCAAATTTTTCAAGCAAGTGTTCACGCTCTGTATCTCCTGTTGCAAAGTAAAGACTTATCTTAGCCTTTCTTGGAGAAAAGCCGACTAAAGGTGCGTCTCCCTCATGGCCTGAATCATATTTATAATGATACTTACCAAAGCCAATAATACTCGGGCCCCACATTGCTGCCTCAAATCCGGTTGTCTCCGCGAATATATCCAGCAGGCGGTATGCATCCTCCCGCTTCTTTGGCTGCTCTACCTGTTCAATAAATTCAATACACTGTTATCTGTTTCTTTTGTTTTTAATTTGTACATTTATTTACCCCTCATATGCCTTTCGCAATGTTTCTATATCCAATTTCTTCATTGGCATCATTGCCTTGTTTACTCTGGCAATTTGCTCTGTTGTTGCATTCTCACTCATCATTTCATCCATATCTTTGGGAGAAATTTGCCAGGATACACCATACTTGTCCTTTAGCCAGCCACATTGCTCTGCTTCAGGTACTGCCGATAAATGCTCAAAATAATAATCAATTTCTTCCTGCGTTTCACAATTAACCAGTAAAGAAACAGCTTCATTAAATTGAAAATCATGATTCAGAGCACTATCCATTGCTGTCATCCAGACATTTTCGAGCATAAAATCAGAAAACATTACTGTTCCCTCTTTGTTTGGATCCATCCCTGCCGGATAATGGGCAACGACTCCCTGTTTACTATTTTTAAAAATAGATTGATAAAATTGTACAGCTTCTTCCGCTTTCCCTACATTTTCACCAATGAACATCATGGACGGTAATATTGGCGGTCTTTCTTCTCCCTCCGGATTGGTCAGGATAAGCTGCCAGGAAAGCCCGTATTTATCTTGTATCCATCCGTATTTTTCACTGAAAGGATACGCATCAAACGGCATAAGTACCTGCCCGCCATCGGACAGCTTCTCCCAAACCTCTTCAATCTGACTGGATGCATTCTTATCCCTGGCCGGATCAAAATTTACCATAAAGGAAATCGACGGATTAATTGAAAAATATGGACCTGCACTGATTGCCATAAACCGCTGTCCCCATAAATCAAAGGATATCAAATCACAATCTCCTGATGGTGTATCCTTTAAAACAATTTCACTGATAATCTGCGAATCAGGAAAAATGGAAGTGTAGAATGCCGCAGCTTCTTTTGCTTCTTTATCAAACCAGAGATGTGGAACAATATTTTTCGTAATCGTTGTCATTATTTTTCCTCCTTTAAGATAAAAGATACTTTTAATATACCATTTTCTAACCTGCTCTGCTTCTTCTAGTTTGCTCTTTTTTTCGTCTTTTTTAAACCCGCTTGTTATCGTGCTAAACCAATGATTTACGCTTCCATTAATCTGAAAATTATTTCTTTCTTTTTCTTAAACAGATGCCTAGACACAGAACATCTCTTCCACTATGATAGTGCTATTGTTTTTTTAGTTAGAACGAAAGGAAGTGTTATATAGTGACAATGAAATTCTCCCGTAATATGATTTTATCCGTATTTATGATTGGTACGTTTGCAATCGGGATGACAGAATATGCTGTAACTGGCTTATTAACACAATTTGCTGCTGATCTGGATGTAGCAGTTTCTGCAACTGGATTATTGCTCAGTGTCTACGCCATCAGTGTCGCTGTCTGCGGTCCGGTGCTCCGGATACTGACGGTTAAATATTCACCGAAACCATTATTAATCGCACTCATGTCTATTTTTATAATAAGTAATATTGTGGCTGCCACAGCTCCTACATTTGAGATATTACTTCTATCCAGACTTCTTTCTGCAACGATGCACGCACCATTCTTTGGGTTGTGTATGAGCATGGCTGTCGATATTTCTCCGCCTCACAAACGCACCAGCGCAATTGCTGCTGTGCAGGGAGGTCTTACTATTGCTATTATGCTTGGAGTTCCCTTTGGATCATACATCGGCGGCATGCTGGATTGGAGACTCGTATTCTGGTTTATTGCATTGATGGGTATTATCAATTTAATTGGAATCATGATTGTCACACCCGATATCCAGCAAAAAGAAATTCCTAAGTTAAAGAACGAAATGGCTATAGTAAAGAATAAAAATGTCTGGATGCTGATTGCCGTGATTGTTTTAGGCTTTTCCGGTGTGTTTACAGCATATACGTTCACAGAGCCGATGCTCAGAGAAATTGCAGGCTTTGATGTAACAAGTATAACGATTGGATTATTCTTATTCGGGCTTGGCGCTGTGATAGGGAATTTTGTTTCTGGAAGCATTCAGCCTGAGGTATTGACAGAGCGCTTAATTGTAGCGATGACTATTTTAGGCACCGTGCTGATCGGCTTCACTTTCCTGCTTGCGAACCCTTTCTTCACGTATGTTGCCTGCTTCTTATTTGGAGCTGGCACATTTGGAACAACACCGATATTAAATGCAAAGATTATCCTGGCAGCAACGGAAGCTCCAGCTTTATCAGGAACAATTGCTGCATCGGTGTTCAACCTGGCAAACTCGATTGGGGCAACCCTTGGAAGTCTTCTGCTGACGAATCAATTTTCATTCAGACAAATCACTTTTGTCGCCGGCGGGATGATTTTCTTTGGAGTGATATTGATGTTTGTTACGCATAAAATGGAAGATAAGTCTTTATTCAGATCTGCTGAAAAGGCTTATGAATAATTTTGTAAAAAAGAACGGCTGATACATGTTGTATTTGGCCGTTCTTTTTATTCTCTTCAAGTTAAATTTCCACTCTCATATGCTTTAAGCCAATGATAAGGCTGCAATTCTTTCAATGTTTTAAATTCAAGCTCATTATCTGGATTTGTTACAGCTGCTTTTACATCCTCTCCCCAATAAAATAGCCGTTCCTGACAAACACCACATGGCGTTAAAATGAGGTATGGGGCATTTTCGTCCTCTCTGGCAACACAAATGGAACGGGTTACTTTTGTATTAAGCTTATGTGCTTCTAAAATTGCTCCTGTTTCTATACATAATTCTGTAGAGGCGTTAATAACTTCAGGAGCAACACTTGTTAATATCTGACCTGATTCTGTGTACATGGCTGCTGCACCACCCCAGCCAGATGGGTATCTTTTTTTAATTAAATCTACTGCAGCATTGTATAGCTGCTGTTCTATATTCATATTAATCTCTCCAATTTTAATCTTTTGCATTGTCTATACGGCGGCTTAATGAACCTCTGCTTACTTCTATTCTTTTAAACAGAATAATCTTTTATATGAAACAGCGTTTCTGTAACACTGACGAATAGATCTCTTTGCTCTTTCCTTTCCCAATCCTCTTCCACTTCGGCCATCAGCCACATTACTTCGTCCAAAAATACATGCAATACTGTTTCTTCCCAAGCTTTTATCTCTACATTGGTTAAAGTTTGATGTTTGGAATAGCCCTCTAAAAACAGTTTCCATTCTTTTGGTGTAAAAGTACGGTTGGGGGCAGAAGATAATTCATTATGAAACAATAATAATGCCAATGCTAAATCAAAAGTGCGCGGAATCCACTTGGCATTATCAGGATCTATAAGAACAGGATTATTTTGAAATACCAGATTATTCGCTTTATAATCATGTGGTGTCTCCACCCATTTTAATGAGGTATTTTTCAATGTTTCCTGATTCTCCACTGCCATATGTAATAACTCTTTCAACTTCTGAATAGGAATGTTGACTTGATAGCTGCTGACAAAGTTGCTAATCTTTTGCATATCATTATCCACTTCATGATGATAAAAATCAAAAACATCATATTCGCTTAAACCAAACGTATTTTTAGAAGAGGAAAGCGCATGTATACGGCCAAGAAGCTCTCCTGCCCGGATAATTTCTTTCTCTGTTCCCTGATAATTACTTCCATTTATAAACGGGTAACAAATATAGCATGCATCATCTATTTGTTTTGGATTGCAGGTGTTTACGTTAACTGGAGTGACGACGGGTATACCTTTTTCTTTTAAGTACGTAGTATATCTGACGAGATTTCGTGCTCTTTCCAATGGGTATTGCGTTTTCTTGATTATATAATTATGAAGCTTATAGACTGGAGAAAATGGATAAATGCTTTTTTGTTCTTCAGCGACATTAAATCCAAATTCTTTTAAAATAGCTTTACTACTCATCTTTCATTTCCCCTTTTAAAGACGCCTAATATTAATAATTTAAAAATTCCGGTTATAATGCAATTATAGCTTAGACTTTGTAAGTATTAAAATAAAAGTACTCTCCGGATCTTTAAGGAGAGTACCCTATAATGATAATCTTTTATTTCTACATGTATTATGATATGAAAAAGCTTAATCCAAATACCACAAAAAATCCAACTAAACCAATAATGGTTTCCATAACTGTCCATGATTTAAGGGTATCTTTTTCTGTCATCGCAAATAACCGGTTTACAAGCCAGAAGCCAGAATCATTTACATGAGATAAGACAGTTGCTCCACAGGCGATTGAAATAGCAATAAGCGCCAGCATTGGCTGAGAAAGCTCAGTCATGTCAAGAATAGGAGAAATCAATCCTGCTGCTGTAATCATTGCTACTGTTGCTGAACCTTGAGCTACGCGGACAAAAGTAGAAATCAAAAAAGCAAGCAGCACTAAGGGGAAACCGGAAGAAGCCATTAATTCTCCCATAGCATCGCCGACTCCGCTTTCAATCAACACTTCTTTGAAGACACCACCCGCCCCGGTAATTAAAATAACAATACCTGCAGGCTCAAGTGCTTTAGTTGTCATTGATTGCATTTCATTTTTTGTGACACCACGGCGTTTACCGAGAAAGTACATTGAAAGTAATGTTGCAATTATTAAAGCGACAAATGGATGGCCAATAAATGTTACAACTTCTTTAAAAATGCCTTCTTTCAGCAAGATACCTCCAGTTGTGTTAAATAGGATTAATACTAATGGGGACAAGATTAAGAAGCAAATCATTCCAAAGCTAGGAAGCAGTTTACCTTCCTCATTATTTGCTTTCTTTCTCTCTTCTTCCTCTTTAATATGTTCAGGAACATCAACATGAATTTTATTTCCAATATAACGCCCGAATATTGGTCCAGCTACAACCATTGCTGGTATCCCGGCAATAACACCAAATAGCATCATCCATCCTAAATCAACGCCTAATACAGATGCTACCGCAATCGGACCAGGTGTAGGAGGAATAAAACTATGTGCTACTGCCAAGCCTGCCAGAAGCGGGATTCCATAGTAAAGTAACGATTTACGCGTACGTATTGCCAAACTATAAAGAATAGGAATCAGAATAACAAGGGCAACATCTAAAAATACCGGAATAGCTACAATAAATCCGGTTAATCCAAGTGCCCATTGTGCACGTTTTTCACCAAATTTATCAACCAGGGTAAACGCAAGACGCTCTGCACCTCCGGATGCTCTGAGTACTTCCCCGAACATGGCACCAAGTCCAACTACGATTGCTATAAATCCCAGAGTTCCCCCCATCCCAACTTCTATTACTTCCAACAGGAAAGCTGGTTCCATTCCTGTGAAAAGGCCGATGAGGATACTGGCAATTAATAGAGCCAGGAACGCCTGCATTTTTGAATGCATAATTAAATACAATAGGACGGCTATACCCAAAATTGCTATTAATATTAAACCAGTTGATGACATTTATTTTCCTCCTTCTCTATCTGCTTCTTACCACTCAGCAACACTAGTATCTCTATGACGCCAAACCGGATTTCTCCAATTATGCCCTTTTTTAGCCATCTCACGAACATGCTCCTCATTGATTGCAATTCCTAAACCTGGACGATCTGGAATATCAACATATCCATCCTTATATTTGAATACGCTGTCATCTTTTAAATAATCCAGTAAGTCAGAGCCCTGATTATAATGAATACCCAGGCTTTGCTCCTGAATAAATGCATTATGACATGTCGCATCTACCTGTAGGCAAGCTGCCAAGGCAATTGGACCTAAAGGACAATGTGGAGCAGCAGCTACATCAAATGCTTCTGCCATGGATAAGATTTTTTTGTTTTCTGTAATTCCCCCGGCATGAGATAAATCCGGCTGGATAATATCCACATATCCATCCTTTAACAGATTTTTAAAATCCCATTTAGAATACATTCTTTCCCCTGTTGCTATCGGAATTACTGTATGATTGGCAATATCACGTAATGCTTCATTATTTTCTGGTAAAACAGGTTCTTCAATAAACATTGGGCGGAATTGTTCCAGCTCTTTTGCCAATACCTTTGCCATCGGTTTATGAACACGTCCATGAAAATCAATTCCTATTCCGATATAAGGACCTACTGCATCACGAATAGCTGAAACATTAGCTAATACACGATCTATCTTTTCATAAGAGTCAATGTATTGCAGTTCATCGGTACCGTTCATTTTAATAGCTGTAAATCCTTTATCAACTACTTCCTTAGCAGCTGCTCCAACGTCAGATGGACGGTCCCCGCCAATCCAGGAGTATACTTTAATAGATTCTCTTGCCTTTCCTCCAAGCAGCTGATGGATTGGTACGTTTAAATATTTCCCTTTAATATCCCAAAGTGCCTGGTCAATACCTGAAATAGCACTCATTAAAATAGGTCCACCACGATAAAATCCACCACGATACATTACATTCCAATGATCTTCTATCTGCAATGGATCTTTCCCTATTAAATACTCCATCAGTTCAATAACTGCAGCTTTTACGGTAGCAGCTCGTCCTTCAATAACCGGCTCTCCCCATCCAGTTATTCCTTCATCCGTCTCTATCTTTAAAAATAACCATCTTGGTTGTACCTGGAATAATTCATAGTTTGTAATTTTCATAGCTTTTATCATCCTTTTTTATTAAATTCTTAAAATCAAAAGATTTTTATCTACTCAACAGAAACTGCCTGAACAAATGCCCGTGCATTTTCTGTTAATTTTGACAAGTATGCTTCATCGAAGTCTTTCTTTGTATTTACCAGTGAGCTTCCAATTCCAAATGCTGCTGCTCCAGCCTTTTGGAAGTCAACAATATTATCCAGACCTACTCCCCCAGTTGGAACTAATGGAATATGAGAAAGAGGCCCACGTATATCCTTAATATAGGATGCTCCAATACTTGCGGGAAAGACCTTTACTAAATCTGCTCCTTCTTCGTAAGCTGTCAATATTTCTGTCGGCGTAAAAGCTCCGGGAATACTCACTTTCCCATAGCGTTTTGTTATTTTTATTGTTTCTTTACTTACTGTTGGCGATAAAATAAAATCCGCACCTGCATCTATGGCTCCTTTAGCAGACTCCGGATCTAGAACCGTCCCGGCACCAACCCTCATTTCTTCTCCAAATGCTTCCTTCAACTGTTTAATTCCTTCTATTGCGCCTGGAGAATTTAATGTCACCTCAATAAGACGGACACCTCCCTCTTTTAAAGCTGCTCCAATTTGCAACAAATCTTCTTTCTTCGCTCCACGGATAATCGCAATAATTTTATGCAGATAAATAGCTTCAAGTGTATTCAAAAAAACCCTCCTTATCGATTTACATCATCCTGATTGTCTGATTCCATAAATGCCTGTAGCTGATCTTGAGTTGGCAGACCTTCGATATCGCCATCAACCTGAGTTACCAAAGCTCCCATAGCACAGGCCCGTTTCACAGCATCCTTCCAAGCTAACTCATCCAATAATCCTGATAACAATCCTGCTGCAAAACCATCTCCTGCACCAACAGGGTCCATAACATAAGGAACGGAATAGGCACCCACAAATCCATTTTGATCTTTATTTTCATAGTAAGCTCCCTTTTCCCCAAGTTTGACTACCACTGCCCCAGCTCCAAGATTTCTACAGTACTTGCTAATTTCTGCTGCATCGGTTGTATCAAATAAAAAATCACCTTCTGACTTTCCTGGAAGCACAATATCAGATAAGCCGATTATCTTCTTTATCAGTTCTACACCATTGTTTTTATCGAGTAATTTTTTCCTTATATTTGGATCAAAAACAACTGTTACTTTTTCTTTCTTTGCCTTATGCAGAAGTGCAAAAATCATCTCTTCACAGGATTTGCTCAACGCAGGAGTAATCCCTGTTATATAGAGGTACTTTGTATCAGAAACATCTATGTTTTCAATATCCTCTGAAGTCATTTTACTGGCAGCGGAGTCTTTTCTATAATAAAAAATTGAGCTTGTTTGTGCATTTGTTTTTTCTTTCAGGAAAAGCCCGGTAGCTGCTTCCTTATCGTGTTTTACATGCGTTGTGTCAACTCCTTCCCCTCTTACAGCGCTTACAATTTTTGCACCAAGTTCATCGTTTCCTACTCTGCTGATCCAGCTGGTCTTGTGCCCAAGCTTTGCTAAGCCTATTAATGTATTCGTTTCTGCACCAGCAATTCTTGCTGAAAAGTCATTTGCATATCGCAATTGTCCATTTGTCTTAGGAGAAAATAGAACCATTGTTTCTCCAACACTTAAAACGTCCATTTACACACCTTCCTTACGCACATATCCCAGTTTTGCGGAAATATCATTTGCTTTTTGCTTTAAATGCTTAATAATGCTATCTTCCTGTCTAAGCATCCTCTCTTTAGGTCCAGCTACACTAATTGCTGCTTGGATAGCTCCCTTCATATCAAATATTGGTGCTGCTAAACAGTAAAGACCGTCTTCATTTTCCTCATTATCAATGGAATATCCCTGCTGTTTGTATTCTTGGAGCTTCTCCTCTAATTTTTCTTTATCAGTGATTGTCTGCTTCGTAATTGGCTTTAATTCAATAGTATTTAAATAGTCAGCCCGGTCAGCTTCATTCATAAATGCCAGGTAAGCCTTTCCAAGTCCTGTGCAATATAGCGGCTTCTGTCCCCCTGGGTAAGCTGAAGTTCTGATTGAACGGTTACTGTCAATTTTAGCAACATAAACCAGCTCTTGATCTGCCAGCACTGCCATAAATACAGTTTCTTCAATTAATTCCATTAATTCTTTTAAAGAAGAATGCCCTAAAGAAGATATATCTAGGGACTCCATTGCTGCATTTCCCACCGGAATAAGTTTCGGTCCTAAAATAAAGTGATTCTGCTGATTAACTGATAAGTAATTTTCATTAAGCAGTGTTTTTATTAACCCTGATGTACTGCTTTGTGGTAGCTGCAAAGTTTCACTAATTTCTTTAATTGTCATCCCATCAATATTTGCACTTAATAATTCAAAAATTCTTAAAACACGTTCTGCGGATTTAACTGACATAAAATCTCCTCCATCACATATGTGATTTAACATCTTGTATATGATTTTTATATTTAGAACTTTAACATGTATTTTTTAAAATGACAACTGTAAAAGGAAAAATAATAAAACAGGTTGTATTTATTTATCGTTCACAGCCACCTGTAATAAAATGAATAAATACTTCCAAAAGCTGCATGATATCTGTGCTATACAAAGGAACTAGGTGACTGCGATGCTGCCATGACTAGTTAAACGAAAAAAGAAATATAAAAAGCGCCATCCTGTTATTTTCAGGAAAGCACTTTGTAAAATAGTAATTATTTATAAAAAATAAGTATGTTAGATATCTTTTTTATACGCAGCATATGTTTTCCAAACATCATACCCTAATAAATTATAAAATCCCACCAGCCCTGTCCAGTCAATTACAATGCGAGAAATACCACGCTGCCTTAAAAATGAAATAGCCGCTTCAACTATTGCCAAGCCGTATCCTTGTCCGCGTTCCCTCTCATCTACTCCTAAAGGTCCAATACCGCCTAAGCTCTCCTTGAACAAAGGCGCCCAGTATACATTTTGAGCAATTAACAAGGATTTTTCATCATTCATGCGACAGAACCCAATGATTCTTTCCTCTTTCTTTAAAATAGCAAATTCTCTTCCTGTACCGCCTTTTTGAAAATAATGAATCGCTTCATATTCCCATCTTCCCGGGAAACAGCGATGTAAAAATTCAAGGAATAATTCCTTCTCTCCCAGCTTTAAAACGCTAAATTCTACCCCCTCTATTTTCGGGGTTTTTATTTCATTATTAACGTTATACTTTCTAATCATGTCATGCTCAGTACCATAATTTTCATATCCTTTATGAGCAAACCAGGCTTTTGTTTCCACCATTTCATCCGGAATACCAGGGAAATAATGCCATGGGTCGCGCCCCAAGAGAATTTGATTTGCACCAGCGACCTTTAAATATGTTTCAGCGTTTGCTAATAATTTTGAGCCTATGCCCTGGTTTCTGTGCTTCCGGCTGACAAGAAGCACCTGAATCCATCCGGTCGTCCTGCTCATACCAATCTTCTCTTTTTCTTGATATATTTTTGCGGCAACAAATCCGATAACATTATCTTCATTATCGACGGCAATCATTGAGGCTATACTGCATATATTTTCGTCAGTGAAACTATTTTGTTTAAATAACTCTTTACGCATTGGAAATCCGGCTCCAATTTCCTGATTCCATAATTGAACAATATCTTCTATCCGCTCTTCATTCCATGGTTCTAACCTCATTATTGATTATCCCTTCTTTTTTGGATGGGTGTTGATACTAAAATTTATTTATTTCTTTTATCATACCGTAATAAAACCCAAATAAAAACGCATTCATTAGCATCCTTATTTTTTTATCTTTTCATTTCCTTGTTTAAAGAAATCAACAGCAGCCCTTGTTTCATCCAGGTGCTTCACTGTAACAGGATACTGCAATGCTGCCACACTCATAAATAAAATATCCATAACCTGCAACTGTGCTATCCTGGAGGATGTAGCTCCGCTTCGGAAAATAGGCTCTCTTGTCGTAGACGTATACAATTTGATATCTGCATGCTCCGTGACAGGCCATTTCCCGTATTTTGTCAGACTGATTGTTTTCACCCCTCTTTTTTTAGCAAGGTGAAGCATATTTGCAATTTCAATGGTTTCTCCAGAAAAAGAAATACCGACAACGACATCATTTTCACTCATATTGGCCAGCACTAATGCTGCCGTATGCATATCTTCAAATGCATAGGCATTTTTATTAATCCGAATAAATTTTTGTACCGCATCCTGAGCAATCATTCCTGATGCACCAATACCGATAAATAGTATTTTTGATGCATCATTCATCGATTGTATACCTTCCTGCAGCTGATCAATATCAATTAATTGTGCTGTTTCCCGTATTGTTTGAATACTGTTATTCGTCATTTTTTCAATAATGGATAAAGATGTCTCATCGGGATCAATGTCGCGGAAGCCGTATTCTTCTTTGCTTTGCAAATCACCTGCGATGCGGATTTTTAAATCATGGAAGCCTTTCAGATTCAAAGACTTGCATAATCGAATTACTGCTGCCCCGCTTGTTTCACTGCGTTTCCCAAGCTCCTTTGCAGTTAATGATATAGCCGATTCCGGATTCTTTAAAATGTATTCAGCAATCTTTTTTTCAGATGGGGGGAGACTGGGCAGCATCTCGTTCATTCTTGTTATTCCACCGTTCATAAAAGGCAATATGATCAACTCATTTCTTTTTCTCTCATCGAAGCTGTATTTCTTCTAACGGTATAAAAGATATTTTTTCCTCATTTTTTTAAATAGTTCCAGCTCTTGTTGACTTTCCTCCAAATAGCTTTCCGATTCCCCATCTAAAATATATTTTCTTAATCGTTTTGTTCCCGCCAGTAAATCAAAGAAATACTTCCCATTTTCATTTTGGATAAACTGAAATTGGTTGGGATATAAATTTACGATTGTTTCAACTAAGGCTAGACCTGCCTTTAAGGAATGCAGCTTATTGCGGTTTTCAATATGAAGCTGCACGCCGCTGCAGGGTTCACCTTCATGTTTTTGATAGGTGGGAACAAAAGAAACAGGGCGGGCCAGGACCCCGGGTATTTTTTTATCGTTATATACTTTTGCCAGCTTCTGCCCGTCGATAAATGGAGCCCCAATCCATTCAAATGGCTTTGCGGTCCCTCTCCCCTCGGATACATTCGTCCCTTCGATAAGGCAAGTGCCAGGATATAAAACAGCTGTATCGATAGCAGGTGTATTCGGAGACGGTGGAACCCAAAATAAACTCGTATCATCAAAATACATACTGCGTTTCCAGCCTTCCATCGGTATGATAGAAAGATCACATGAATAAGCAAACTCATTTTTGAATAATAATGCCAATTCCCCTATCGTCATACCGTGACGATTCGGGATTGGAAGTAAACCCACAAAGGAACGTAATTCTTTTTCTACCAGATTTCCCTCCATTTCCAGCCCGGAAACAGGGTTGGGCCGGTCAAGGACAATCAGTTTTTTTCCGTATTCCATACAGGCTTCCATAACATAAGCCATTGTATAAATATACGTATAGTATCTGGAGCCGATATCCTGTAAATCAAATAGGAGGGCATCCACATCTGCCAGCATTTCTTTACTCGGTTTTCTCATTTCACCATACAAGCTGTAAACAGGTAATCCTGTGGCGTCATCAATTGAAGATGTTACTTTCTGCCCTTCTTTCGCATCTCCGCGAATACCATGTTCAGGACCGTATAAGGCAACAAGGTTAATTCCCGGATGTTCAGCAAATAAATCGACAGCGGGCTGAAGCCTTCCATTCACACCTGTCATATTGGTAACGAGACCAATCCGCAGACCCTCCACCCGCTTATATCCTTTTTCTAAAAAAATATCCAGACCTGATCGTACCAATTCTTAAGCACCTCCATATCTATTTCACGCAAGGGTTTCTTCCATTTTTGAGAAGGTTAAATGAACACCCCACATGATGATATATGCGAATATACTTCCCCCGAAGAAAAATAATAACGCAGGGATTGTCATAAACGAAAGATACGTTAAAGCGATAATAATTCCAAGAAGAAACACCGTTAATAAAGGATGTCCAATTCCGATGAGTAATGCCCATTTAATATAGTCCAATGTGCGTAGTTGAAAATGTACAAAGATTGGGAAAAGATAGAGAGCAATCACAGATAATAACAAAAATAAGCCAACAACTGCAAAACTTGCCATCGTATATGCGATATGCTCCTGTGTCCGTAAAATTTGAAATTCCATTGTCATCAAATAGCCTGTTCCAGCCAAAATATATCCTAAAATATTTATTTTCAGAAATTCTTTTTTATAAGACCTCCAAAAAACATGAAATACAGGTATATCCTTTTCTCCATTAATCCACTTTCTTACCACTGCAAACATCGCTGCCGTAGCAGGAAATAAACCAAATAAACCAAGTCCGAGCAGCGAGAAAGCAATCCATAGTAAATTTAGATAAGCAAATTTGGTAACCCATACGGCAAATCGATAATATCCATCAATAAAACCACTCATCGTACCCCCTCCAATCCTTCTAAACTCCTCTCCCAACTGCCGGATTCTTTCCTATTCTTTAATCGAACCTATTAAAACACCCTGAACAAAAAATCGTTGGACAAATGGATATATTAATAATAGTGGCAGCGATGATACAATAATCACTGCATATTTGATAAGACCGGCTGTTTTCACCTGATCTACCAGTGATTCCGCTGATCCGCCCGGGTCATTCAGCTGCATTTGATTCACCACCAGAATCTCTCTTAAAATTAACTGCAGCGGATACTTATCACGATCTGATAAATAAATCAATGCGTTAAAATACTGGTTCCATAAATTCACTGCATGAAACAACGCCATGACTGCAATAATTGGCAGAGACAGCGGTAATACCATCCGGATAAAAATATAGAAATCAGAGGCACCGTCAATTTTGGATGCTTCCACTAATTGATCTGGAATACTTTGCTGAAAAAAGGCTCTTGCTACAAGAATAGACCAGGCCCCTACAACGTTCGGAATAATAATCGCCCACATCGTATCAAGCATCCCCATTGACTTCACAACGAGGTAAGTTGGAATTAAACCTCCATTAAACAACATTGTAAATAAGACAAACCAAAGGATAAGCTTCTTCGCCATTAATTCTTTACGTGATAAAGCATAGGCGCACGGTAACAACACAAATAAATGAATGGCCGTTCCTACAACGGTATAAATAATGGTATTTCTGTATCCAAGCCAGATGGCATCGTTGGCAAATACACGCTCATACCCTTTAAATGTAATATCGACCGGCCATAGCCACATTTTACCAGAGCTGACTGCCTGCGGATCACTGATAGAGGCACTTAGAACAAAAATTAATGGGTAGACAATTAATACTAAAATTATGAGAAGAAATATCGTATTTATCAGATCAAACCCTCTATCCGACAACGTAAACCTCTTCATCTTCCAAACCTCCTTACCATAGACTGTTATCGCTTACCTTTCTGGCTACAGAGTTAAATAAGACAAGCAGTGCAATGTTGATTGCTGAATCGAACAGTCCGATAGCTGCCGCAAAACTGTATTGCCCTTCCAAGAGACCCGTCTGATACACAAATGTCTGGATCACATCAGATGTTTTGGCATTTAAATTATTTTGCATAAGTAATACTTTTTCAAAGCCGACTGTCATAAAGCTGCCGATGTTTAAAATAAATAACACAACAATCGTCGGAAGAATACTTGGGATATTAATATGAAAAATACGCTGCAGCCTTGATGCACCATCCACTTTTGCTGCTTCATGTAATTCGGGATTAACACCGGATAATGCTGCCAGGTAAATAATAGACCCCCATCCGAGAGTCTGCCAGACACCGGACCATGTAAAAACATGTCTGAACCAGCCTGGGCTTGTCAGAAAATTTACAGGATCTCCGCCAAAGAATAAAATAAGACGGTTCACTAAGCCGGTTGTAGGGTCTAAAAAGATAACAATCATTCCTACTACAACAACGACGGAAATAAAGTGCGGAGCATAGGTTAATGTTTGAGCCCATCTCTTAAATATACTATTTTTCACTTCATGCAGGGAGAGTGCCAAAATAATAGGCAATGGAAATAAGATTAATTGATACGCACTTAATATCAACGTATTTTTAAGCAGTCTCCAAAAATAGTATGAATTAAAAAAACGCTCGAAGTGATCAAACCCGACCCAGGGACTTCCCCAGATTCCAAGGTTGGCAAAAAAGTTTTTGAAGGCAATCTGCACGCCATACATTGGGATATAATGTAATAAGATAAAATACGCAACCGCCGGAAGTAAGAAAACATATATTTGCCAATTTCGGGCGAAGTTCTTTTTTACTTGATAAAATTTACTCTGGGCTGGTACAGAAACGTCATTTTTTACTCCCTTCATTCTTTAACCCCCTATTTATCGATGGCTGAACATAGATCCAGCCATCGATAAATTCAACTTCAGTTCAAATTGACAAGCTTTTAATTTTCTTTATAGCGTTCATAAGCGGCTTGCTGGATTTCCATGTATTCGTCATAGCCCATGTTCTTCACAGTCTCCACATATGCATCCCATTCAGAGAAATCATTCTCCCCTGTAATAAAACCAGCCTGCATTTCTTCTACATATTTCTGTAAATCTGTTTCCAGTACAGCAATACGGTCATTTTCTTCTGCTGTATACGTAAACGCCGGCCAAATTTCTTCAATTAAATACGGTTCTAATTGCTCTGCAGCTTCTACATCAGTTGGCGCATTCTCAGAGCCGGTAAAAAAGTCATCTGTGATAATAACCGGATGATTTCCGCCCGGATTAATAATATATTCCGCCAGTGCCTGCGTCAGCGTTAACCCCTCCGAGTTATCTGTAATTTCCTCTGTCAGCTTCGGACCTTCCTCTGTTTCCTCATAGGTCACACCTTCAATACCCATGAAAAACATTTTTTGCCCTTCCTCGCTCCAGAAATAATCAATCCATCTCAACGTAGCTTCCGGGTTTTCATTTTCACTTGTAATCAGGAAATTACCCAATGAAAGGACAGGAGAGGTAATTCCTGTGTACATTTTCGTACCATCTGGACCTTCCAGCGCATTCCCCGGAATAAACTGGCCGCCTACTTCTTTCCCGTACAATTCCATCGGATTATAGAACTGTACAGCTCCATAAAGATCATCTGCTGCATTTGCCAAGTGCTGATCAACCTCTAAGGAATAAATATTCTGCTCAATCAGCTCTTCCTCATAAAGCTTATTCAGATACGTCAACATTTCTTTATACTGATCATCAATAGGGTAGAAACGGATATCCCCTGAATCTGGATCACTGTCAATCAAAGTATGAAGCTGCCCGCGGTTTTGAACGCCGAATGCTCCAGATATCCAGTGAATAATACGGGACATTTCCGCTACACTGCTTAATGGAATCTCATCATTTTTTCCATTGCCATTTAGGTCTGTTTCTTTTACCGCTTTTAAATATTCATAGAATTCATCTGTTGTCTCCGGGTTATCCATGTCCAGCTGCTCTAACCAGTCTCCATTCACCCATCCTTTAGCCCCAATTAGTAAGGATGAAAAATCTGGTGAGTAAACGGTCGGAATAGAATAAATATTTCCATCCGGAAATGTAATTCCTTTTCGGATATCCGGGTTTTCATCCAGAACCTTTTTAATATTTGGCGCGTATTCTTCAATCAAATCATTCAAAGGGATAAATGTGCCTTGACCACCGTACTTTTGAACATCGGAAACTGGCAGGTTGGCAGAGTAGAAAACATCCGGTAAATCCCCGCTTGCAAGAGCCAGATTTCGTTTTTCCTCTAGCCCATCTGCCGGTACCATATTCCATGTAATATCCATATTTGTCATTTCTTCATATTCATTTAAAAGTAAAACGTCATTCCAATCGTCCGCTGTTGTTGCTGCTTTACCGGCAAAGATTTCTAATTCAACTGTGTCATCCACAATTGGCATGCCTTCTGTATTTAAATTATTTAAAGCCTCTTCACTGCCGCCGACATCACTGTTATTTTCTTTATTACATGCGGCTAATGCGATGAATGGCACCGCCGCTAAGATAATAAATTTCTTCTTGATATTCACAGGAAATACCTCCAGGCTTTTTATTCTTTTTATGAATGTGTTAATTACTGACCTTCTTCATAACGTTCCAATGCTTTCTCCTGAATTTCCATATACTCATCAAGCCCCATTTCTTCCAATGTCTTCACATAGTTATCCCACTCATCAAATGGTGTTTCTCCTGTAACAAATTGCGCTTCCATCTCTGCAACATACTTCTGAATATCCGCTCCTAAAGACTCTAATGTTGCCTGCTCCTCTTCTTCATAGAAGAAAAACGGCCAAGGTTCTTCGATCAAGTATGGAGCCATATTCTCGGCATTTTCGAGATCTTCAGGCTGAAACTCCGGTGCAGTCGAATATTCAGGGTTTTCAATAACCGGATGTCCTCCGCCCGGGTTAATGATATACTGTGCCAATGCTTCCTGAACGGTTAATCCATCAGGATTATTTGTAATTTCCTCTGTCAGCTCCGGCCCATCAGGTGTTTCTTCATAGGTTTCTCCTTCTAATCCCATAAAGAACATCTTCGCCCCTTCATCACTCCAGAAATAGTCAATCCAGCGAATCGTTGCTTCCGGATTTTCATTGACATTCGTAATGGAGAAGTGTCCCAGGCTGTTTACAGGTGAAATGACGGAAGTAAACAGTTTATCTCCATCCGGGCCTTCCAGCGCGTTCCCCGGAATATATCGGCCACCCACTTCTTCTCCAAAATAATCTTTCGGGTTGAAAAAGTTCATTGCAGCATACTTTCCTTCTGCACCATTGGCCAGAAAATGATCCACTTCAATAGAATAGATATTTTGTTCAATCAAACCTTCTGTGTAAAGCTTGTTCATGTATTCCAGCAATTGTTTGTATTCATCGGCTGTACGATAAAAGCGTAATTCTCCAGTTTCCGGATCTTCATCAATCGAACCATGTAAAATTCCTTTATTCGAAACGCCAAATGAACCAGTCAGCCAATGAAATAAACGATCCATAGAGACACTGCTGAACGGAATGACATCATTGCCATCAACGGATAATTCCTTTGCCGCTTTTAAATATTCATAAAATTCATCTGTTGTTTCCGGGTTATCCATCCCTAATTCATCTAAAATTTCTTTGTTAATCCAGGGTTTATCATCCATCAATGAGGTTGGAGAATCAGGGTCTCTCAACCTGGGAATCGCATAGATGTTTCCATCTGGAAAGGTAATACCTTTTTTAATTTCCGGATATTTCTCCAGGTACGCCTTAATATTCGGAGCAAACTCATCGATTAAATCATTCAGAGGAATAAAAATCCCCTGCTCACCGTACTTATATAAATCTGAATTTGGCATATAAGATCCATAGAAAAGGTCTGGTAAATCACCGCTTGCGAGAGCCAGATTTCTTTTTTCCTGTAACCCGTCAACAGGGACTTGATTCCAGTTCATGTTTATATTCGTCATGTTTTCATATTCATTTAAAACAGGAACATCATTCCAATCTTCCGCTGTGGAAGCTGCATGACCAGCAAATACATCCAATGTAATTTCATTCTCTACAATTGGCATACCCTCTTGATTCAAATTATCAAGTGCTTCCTCACTTCCACCCACATCCTCTTTTTCATTGTTACTGCAGGCAGCCAGCATAAATATAAAGGAAATGCATAATAGAAACAGGACTTTTTTCTGGAATTTCATTCTAAAATCCCCCTCAGATTTTCTTTATCTGTTTATTAGCCTCTGTTGTACATTTTTTCCTCCCTCCCTTTGCAGATGAAAGTAAATCAAACGTTGACCGGCAATGTTCCTTTTGCCTCTTCTTCACCAAAAATTGCACCTGCAGCAATTTGCAAGGCAGGGAAGCTGGGTTCATAGGTGTTGATAAATGCTTGCACATTACGAAGAAAATGAAAATCATATGGGTTCCGCATGCCAACCCCAATAACCTTCTTATTTTCCTTCAGTAACTGATTAACAAGCGTTATCACCGGACTATTCTCAGTCACAGTCAATGTTCCTAAAATGATATAATCATAGTTCTGCACACAAGTGATAATTCCTTTTACAGCCTTTTTGATTTCATCCAAGTCATATATTTCTACTGCTGCACCAGGGACATGCTCTCTTACCGCAGCGCCAAGTGATTTTTGGTTTCCCTTGTTATCCTCCACCTGCATCATGGCTCCTTGTGCAGGTTCAAGTACAAGGATTTTTGGCTGTTTCTCTGTGTTTAACGGCAGCAGCTGATGATTATGCACCATCGTTACACTTTCCCGATAAACAGTTTGTGCCAGCTGTCGATGTTTTTGTGATCCGACAATTTGCAAGGCGTCTTTTGCTTCCGGAAAATGAAAATCTCTCCAGCTCGTATATTTTTCTTTCAACATCTGGATGCGTTGAATGGATTTTTCAATACAGGAAAGAGACAGCTTTCCATTTTCAACCGCACTTACGATTTCCTGTATAGCTCCTTCCTGAACAGCATACGTATGAGAAATCATGACAAAATCCGTACCTGCCTGCAGCGCCTTTACAGCTCCTTTTTCAGTTCCAATCGAATTCGATATCGCTTTCATTTCCATACAGTCTGTTGTAATTACTCCTGTAAATCCAAGCTTTTTACGTAAAAGATCAACATAAACCCGTTTGGATAAAGTCGCCGGTATATCTTCCTCCGGCTCAATCGCCGGGAAATACACATGAGCAGCCATCACAGAATCTGCACCTGCTTCGATACAAGCTTTAAATGGTACCAATTCGATATTTTCCAAACGCTCCATCTCATGCGAAATTACCGGCAAATCCAGATGGGAATCTACATTGGTATCCCCGTGACCAGGGAAATGCTTTAAAGATGTCATCACTCCGGCATCCTGCAGTCCTTTCATCATGGCTTCTCCAAATGCAGCAACTTTTTCAGCATTTTCACTAAAGGAGCGGACACCAATGACAGGATTATCGGGATTATTGTTCACATCTAAAACAGGTGCCAGATTCCAATTAATCCCGAGCGCTTTTAATTCTTTCCCTGTTGCCAGACCTATTTTATAGGCATATTGCGGATTATCTGTTGCCCCCAATGCCATCGATCCAGGAAAGGTAGTTAATCCTTTATGAATTCTGCTGACAACGCCGTTCTCCTGATCCAGACAAATTAGCAATGGTTTTTCATATCCGGCTTTTTTTGCTTCCTTTTGTAAATCGGAGGTTAATTGCAAAACTTCTTCCGGCTCCCCAATATTCCGGCTAAACAAAATAATAGAACCTACATGATAATCATGGATTAATTTTTTTATTTTTGGGTTCACTGTCGTCCCATCAAAACCTACAACGAACAGCTGACCAATTTTTCTTTCTAATTCCTTCTTGCTCATGGAGCAGCCTCCTTTTCTTTATTTCATTTTCTTTTTGAACATTCTCTTTAAGATAAATTCCCTGCTGTTACAATACGATGATATAAATTTCTGCCCAAGGAACCTTCCGACATAGGATACGGGCCTTCAAAATGCAGCCGTACCTCTTCCAGTTCTTCAATTTTGCTAATTTTTCCTTCAATATATTGATTTAGACGGTAAATCACAGTATCTATCCGCGCCAGTACACCGCCATACCGTATTTCGATAACCTCCCAGCCAAAGGGCTTATTGAGTGAAAACCATAGTTTACGATGGGCTTTTCTTAATGTATCGACACGATTTTTCACGTCCTCTAAATCAGGCAGCACATTCTTCTGGAGTTTACTTCGATCCTGATCATCGTACATCTCCTTCAAACGTCTTCCCAATTCTGCTTTCACACTTAAAACACGCGATAGTTGTTTATAGAAATCAAATAATAAATTCCAATTTGTATTTCTTTCCACTGCTTTCTCAAGCTTAGCTGTCAGCTCTGTATAATGTTTGTTCAACGGCAAATTTTTAATATTCGCATCGTATAAACCAATCAAAATATCTTGCCATAATAAAAGCTTGGAAGGATTGGAGGTCTGCGGATTATTCTTAGCTACCCCAGGTGTTTCATCCAATTGATTGAAAAGCATAAAGTCATTAAAATCGGCTCCCGTACAAAAACAAAACCGTCGATGTAAATGTTCTTCAGAGATGGATTCATGATAGGAATGTTCAGCAAACAACTGTAAAACCGGTAAAGCTGTCACCATGGGTGTTTCCGCACCATTATCTCCCCACATAGTAGCAAAAACCTCTCTGATTTTCTCTTTTTTACAGGCACGTAAAGCTGCTTCACTTGCAGCAAAGGCTTTTCCATAGTTAGGAGAGATCCCATTCCATGTCCATACGCCTCCTGCAAACACAGGATCAGCTTTTAATGCTTTATGCTTTTGAATAAAGCTGCAATAGAATTTTTCATCATCATGATAATAATCCCAATAAACAAGCTGTGTTTCCGGGATAGATGCTATGACTGATTCCGGAATCTCAGCACCTAAGTCATAATAACCTCCATGCTTGGATCCGAGTCGGAAATACATATCACTCCAAATCATCGGCTTTAGATTTTTCTTATTGGTAATGGCAACTACTTCTTGAAGATGTTTATTCATGATATCGAACCTTTTTTCATAACCATGTTTATCAAGATATTTTCCTAAACCAAGCTGATGCGCTTCATCCATTCCGATATGAATCCGCTGCGATTGAAATGGACAACTTGCAGCTTCAATGAGATGCTCTAAAAAGGTGTACGTCGCTTCTGAGCCTGTCAATAAAATATCAGCGGTATCCCGTATATCAATTGCATAATTCCATTTCAAAGCTTCTGTTAAATGAGCCAATGTCTGAATGCAGGGAATCATTTCAATTCCTAATTCTGCAGCATACTGATCACATTCCTTCAGCTCTTCCTCTGTATATCTTCCACGCATATAACCGAAATAAGGATATGCTTTTACTTCATATGTATCCTCTGTATATACCATCAATGTATTGAGTCCCATTACTGCTATATTACGCAATAAATCCTTTATTCCGTCTGCCTTCATTACTGCATTGCGGGAAGCATCCAGCATCACACCATTCATTGTAAACTTTGGTTTCTCTATAAGATCAAAATCTGTTTCTGAATAAAAATGCTCCAGCCATAATCCAAGCCCTCTGAAAAAATGAATTTTATCCTGAAATACAATTTCACCTTTTCCGTTATAATTTTTCACCAAAAGAGGACCTTCTCTTTGCGTCACATGGATCCGATGTCCTTCCTTCGCCAATTCAATATCCAGATCTTTCAACAGATGATGCAGTCCTTTTTTCACCTGTGATAGCTCTCCTGTTAATTGAAGCTTCATATATTATCTGCCCTCCTTTTCTTTCATTTGGTGTTATCGTTCTTATACATTGAATTTCTCGTATGAGAATCCTAACATGCTTTTGGTTTGTATTAGGATATGCTTGTTAAAATTGAAATAGAATATCAGATTTACATCGAAAAAATTGTTATTGTGTTTTATAATCGGCGGTAAAAATGGAAAAGAAGCTGTCACAAAATGTGTAATATGCATTTTGTGACAGCTTCTTTCTTATATATTAGATTGCCTATTTTAATATTAGTTATTATATTTGTGACTTAAGTCTTTTTTAAAAGAATAACTTCCCGTATAAACGAAAACGGAAGTTATTGCAATTACTACATCGACTTTTTTCCTGCCCGCTCATCTAATTAAATCGTACTTCCTTATTATCAATAGATACAATCGGATTTTTGATAACACAGTCAATATGTACATTTGCTTCTGTTTCTCCGCCAAAGGATTTATTACTGCCAAAAGCTATATGTACTGTGCCAAAAACCTTTTCATCTTCTAAAACATTTCCAATCAGCCGTGCCTTGTTATTTGTACCAATCCCAAATTCTGCAATTTTTCTTCCGGCTCCGCTCCCCAATAATTCAAGCAGCTCCTTCCCCTTATCTCCACTGGCAGCTGTTAATCTGCCATTTTCGATTTCTAAAGTTAGAGGCTCTTCTATAACGCCTATCCCGGCAATGGAGCCATCAATCATTATTGTACCGTTAGCCGAGTCTTCTATTGGTGCAATATAGGCTTCACCAGAAGGAAGATTTCCCGCCTCTCCTTTTTCTTTAAAAACACCCGTACTTTCAATTCCAGCTCTGTTTTTTATTGAAAAAGATAAGCAAGTATCTCCTTTTTTTATTTCAACTTGATTACCCTGATTGAGTAATTCACAATATTTTGCTGTCCGTTCAACAACCTCATGATAGTCTGCTGATATAGCGCCATTCTTTAGCATATCCAGGGTAACACCCGGCATAGTTGCAATTCTTGCCCCGGCATTAGAAGCTTTTTTTCTTGCATTTGTATGAGTGAGAGAATGTTTTGTAATACATAGTATCACTTCCGCTGCTTGCATTGCTTTACTTACAGTTTTAGGAGGCTCTTCCCCAGACTTCAATCTGGGAGACATTTCCATAAGTATCGTTTCATTTTTCATCCTTAAGCCTGCCTGGAAGAATATATTTGCGATATCCCTTAGCTCTATATCTGTAATAATCAATATTTGTTCATCTTGTTTCACAAATAAATTATTCTTTAATACGTTCTCAGCCACATTTAAATAATCCAGCATCCATAAAACTCCCTCTCAAAGGTATAACTTTTTAATTACTGCTGTTTAACTGTAATTGATACTTATCGATTACTTCAGCAACCTCATTTCTGGTCTCTATTAATAGAGATAAATAATTCTTTATTTTTTCATCCTGCATCCGATAGATTGGCCCAGAAACAGTAATGGAGCCAATAATACCTTTACTGCCAAATAACGGAACAGCAATCGCAATAATATCTTCCGTGTATTCACTCTGGCTCTTCGCCCACCCTTGCTGACGAATGTTGTCCAGCTCTGTTCTTAATTCATCCGGATCAGTCATCGTATCGTTCGTATACTTTATTAATCTTTCAGGAGTTAAAATTCTTTCAATAGTTTCCTCATCTAAATACGCCAAAATAGATCGATAGGAAGCACCGACATATAAAGGTGCCCTGCTGCCTACAGAAACGGAAAATTTCACTTTGTTTTCCGGTTCCAATACATCAAGAGTGACTGCCTCTTCTTTATCTAATAAGGTAAGAAACACAGATTCCCCTGTTTGGCGGCTCAGCTCTTTTAAAATTGGCCGTATCAGCTGTTTTACACTAAGATCTTCATACATAATAGTTCCCAGCTCCCATACAGCAAATCCCAATGAATATTTCTTGGTCACCGGATCTTTAAAAAGAAAATTGTTGTTTTCCAAGGTCTCTAAAATACGGTAGATTTTTGTATGATTCATCTGCATCTCATTAGCAAGCTCTCTACCGCCCCATTTTGGCTTTTCCCTTGTAAACATTTTGAGCACCTCTAGTGCACTGTTTAATGTTTTTAACATAAGCATCCCCAACTTATCATCTAAACTAATAGTATTTAGACCTATCTTAACATATAAAATTGAATAAACAGAGTAATTACATATTTTCACACTTTTTTATTACTCCGAATAAAGAAAATCGATTGCAGCTGCCGCATAGACCTTTGCGCAAGTGATTATTTGTTCGACCTGCACTCTCTCATTATAGCCGTGAATGGTTGGCAGAAACGCCGGACCATATTGAAGAACAGGAATATTATAATCCCTGAAATGCCTAGCATCACTGCTTGCCCACTGCATCACTCCATATGCCTCGTGGTCTGTTACAAAGGAAATATTATCTATAATCGCTTTACAAACAGGGTCATCAGGGTCTGTAAAATTGGCGTTGCTTCTGAAACCAAAGGGACGAATTTTATAATTAATACCCAGTTCTCCCAGTTTTTCATGTAAAAAATCTGTTACTTCTTTCTCTGTAATACCAAATGGTAGCCGGCAATCTACTTCTACCTTACAATTTTCCGGAATCACGTTTGATTTTGTCCCGCCTTCAATTGTACCTATATTTACTGTAATATGTTCAAGAACCGGCATAAAGGCTTCTCTGTCCTTTTCAACTTCCCTCATATATTTTTGTGATACATGAATTAATTGCTTCACTTCATCTGGTACTGTTATTTGAATATCCCATAATTTTTGGATTTCCCTTATGGCAAGTACAGCATCTGTAATGGCATTTTTTCCAGCTAAAGGGGATAAGCTTCCATGGCCCGGTTGGCCAAATACTTCCAGTTCAAACCAATAGGATCCTTTTTGTCCAACGGTTGGATTATACGGTGATGATGGCTCCGCAATCAAACAGCCGTCCCCATGAATGATTTTGTTTTTAAGTAACCACGGTACACCGAAATCCCCGCCAGTTTCTTCATCAGGAACAATAGCAAGGGAAAGCTTCCCGGGTAATTTAATTTGAAGGCGCTTTAATATAGTAAAAGCAAATATAATTCCGGAAAGACCTGCCTTCATATCACTTGCTCCTCTTCCTAACATCCAGCCATCTTTCACTTCTCCGGAAAACGGATCAAAATCCCATTTTTCCAGATTTCCTGCTGGAACAACATCCGTATGACCGCAATAGATTAAATGTTTTCCCTCTTCCGAACCAATGCTGGAAACGAGATTATACATTTTATCAGCGGATTCATAGAAATCTACCTCCGTATCAAATTTTTTCAGATAATTTTCTATGAACCTGCTTATTTCCGTTGAATCCCCAGGCGGATTTTCACTGGGTATTTTAATTAAAGAGCTGCACAGGTCAACTAACTCTTCTTTACATGCTTCTACTTCGTTAATAACCTTATCTTTTAGTTCCTGTTTATTAACCATACTATTTTATTACCTCCTTTTTTCCAGGCGTCTGCAGCTGTGTCATTTTTCCATATAAACTTTCTAAACGGGTAAACTCTTTCTTATCATAAAAAGAGCATTTGTTTTCACCAAATAACTTGGCCACTTCAATAACAAACCTGACAGCCTGTTCTACATCTACTAAATGCGTAGCACCGGTTCCACATCCTGCTACAGCTGTTTCTGTTGTGATTGCTACTCCAACTACCGGACTGGATGTAGCTACTGACGGCTGAAGAATACTATTTACATGATAGACTCCATTACCATATGGTGTAATGTCCTGCATAGTAATTGGCATAGTTACTGGCAGAATTCCGGAAGACTGAGTGTAAATATGTAACAAATCATCACTTACTTTTAAAATATAACCTTCCTTTATAGTAGGTGTCAGAGCAAATCCCCGGTGATTTGTAATCATATTGCCTTTCGTTGTATCTATAGAAAGAATTCCATCCATTTCTTTTGTAACTTCATGCTTGTTCATTGTTAAAATATCCACCGGTGAATTCATAAATGGAACTGGATCGTGAGGCAATGTCGGTGCTGTTGGGCAAATGTGTGTAGTTAAAATAATATCTCCATTTAAAGTATCACCCTTATTTTGCATATCAAGCAATTTAGCAGCTGCGGAAATACAGGAAAGTGCACCATCTCCATCGGAAACAAACCCCTTTAATTCGGGACGTGCTCCAATTCCTCCAAGCCTGCCAATAATCCCTAAGGTCGGTGCGTCTCCTCCTTTTGATTTACCATTTTCTCCTGGAATCGTTATTTTAACAAAATCAGTAGAGCCTTCATCCCCTTCTACTGTTTTTACTTCAACCTGGCTATTGCTGTTTACTCCCCATAAAAAGTTTTTTACATCTTCCCCTGTAACATGTAGACTATCCATTAATTCATAAACTTCCATAACATATTTTAATGACATTCCATTTCCTCCTCTTTTTTCTTTATTGGTATATCTGACAATGGATTATTTTCCAATTCTAATAAATGGCAGGATGATTGATGCCCATTCCCAACTTCCATTAATTCCGGATATTTCACTTTACAAACGTCCATTGCAAATGGACATCTTTCATGAAAATGACACCCAGATGGCGGATTAATCGGGCTTGGAACAGAGCCTTTCAAAATAATTCTTTCTTTTATCTCATTGGGACTCTCTTTTGGAATTGAGGATAAAAGAGCCCTTGTATAAGGATGCTTGGAATCCTCATAAATTTCTTTATAAGTCCCCATCTCAACAATTTTTCCTAAATACATGACTGCAATCCGGTCACACACATAACGAACTACATTAAGATCATGTGAAATAAAAATATAAGTTAGGTTAAAATCCTTTTGTAATTTCTTTAACAGATTAATAACCTGTGCCTGGACGGATACATCTAACGCTGAAACCGGCTCATCGCAAATAATGACATCCGGGTTAAGTGCCAGAGCCCGGGCGATATTTATTCTTTGCCTTTGTCCTCCTGAAAACTCATGCGGATACCTCCCTGAATGAGAACCTCTCAGCCCGACAACTTCTAATAATTCTTTCACACGTTCTTTACGGGAAGTTTTATTCCCAATCTTATGAATAACCAGCGGCTCAGCAATTAATTCCCCAACAGTTTTTCTTGGATCTAACGAAGCAAATGGATCTTGGAATACCATCTGAATTGTTTTTCTGAAAACTCTTAATTTCTCTTTATTCATATTCACCAGATTTTCTCCATTTAACTCTACCGTACCTTCTGTTGGAGCAATCAACTGATTCACCAATCTGGCCATTGTTGATTTTCCACATCCAGATTCACCAACAACCCCAAGCGTTTCTCCAGGGAATACGTCAAAGCTGACACCATCTACAGCTTTGACACTTTGATCTGATTTTTTAAAAGGTATCGGGCTATCAAGATAAAAGTGTTTTTTTAAATTTCTAACTTTTAATATTGCTTCTGTCATGCACCTTCCCCTCCTTTCTATCTAACCGGTGTTCCTTCGTCTGAAAATGA
The DNA here is from genome assembly GCF_038004405.1 of Oceanobacillus sp. FSL W8-0428. Taxonomy (NCBI): domain Bacteria; kingdom Bacillati; phylum Bacillota; class Bacilli; order Caryophanales; family Bacillaceae; genus Oceanobacillus; species Oceanobacillus sp. FSL W8-0428. The sequence continues at coordinate 2,616,709 of NZ_JBBORB010000001.1, read as the reverse complement.
CAGGCAGTAAAATGGCCTTCCGCTGCTTCTATCATTTCAGGGGTCTTCTTCAGGCATATTTCCTCTGCAAAAGGACACCTTGCTGCGAAAGGACATCCAGTAATATCTAAGCTTAAATCTGGAGGGCTCCCTGGAATGGCATTTAATTCTTCCTCACTGGATACACTTTCTGTAATCTGCGAATCTAATAATCCCCATGTATAGGGATGCAATGGATTATCATATATTTCTTGAACTGTTCCAGATTCAACTACATTACCTGCATACATAACAAGCATCTTGTCGCAGGTTTCCCAAATCACCCCAAGATCATGTGTAATCATGACAATAGAAGTATCAATAGAATGTTGTAAATCCTTCATTAAATTTAAAATTTGTGCCTGCACCGTTACATCTAGTGCAGTTGTAGGTTCATCGGCTATTAATAGCTTGGGATTACAGGCTAAAGCTATAGCAATCATTACCCGCTGCCGCATTCCTCCTGAGAATTCATGCGGGTACATACTGAATCTTTTTCTCGCTTCAGGTATGCCGACTAATTCAAGCATATGGATTGCTTTTTCTTTTGCTTCTTTCTTATTTAGATGCTGATGCGTTTTTATCGATTCTACAATTTGATTCCCAATTGTATAAACTGGGTTCAAGCTTGTAGAAGGGTCCTGGAAAATCATCGAAATCTCATTCCCGCGTATCTTTCTCATTTCCTTATCAGATAATCTCAGCAGATCCTTATCTTCAAAAACAATCCTCCCGCCTGTTATTTTTCCTGGAGGATTTGGAATCAGCCGCAGCAATGAAGTGGCTGTTACGCTTTTTCCAGAACCGGACTCACCCACTATTCCAATATTTTCTTTTCTATTTAATGAAAAACTGACTCCGTTCACAGCCTTTGTTGTCGATGAGCCTGAACGAAACTGAACCTCTAAGTTTTCCACTGTTAGCAGCGTATCTGACATTCAAGTACCCTCCTTTAGTTATACTTTCATTTTTGGATCCAGCGCATCACGTAAACCATCTCCAAACAAATTAATACTAAGGACTGTTATTAAAATGGAAAGTCCTGAAAAAGTTGCCATGTTAGGGTTTAATACAAGAAAATCTTTTCCATCCTTCAATATACTTCCCCATGAAGCAGTCGGCGGCTGCACACCAAGACCCAAAAAGCTTAGGGCGGCCTCAGAAATAATTGCACCAGCTACGCTCATCGTTGCGTAAACAATAATTGGAGCAAGGCTGTTTGGTAATACATGCTGAAAAATAATTCTTCTGTGTTTAGCACCTAATGACCGGGTGACTTCTATAAATTCGGATTCTTTTACTCCCAGCACCTGACCACGCACTACCCTTGCAAACCCTGGAATATTAGCAATCCCGATTGCTAATATGACATTAAAGAGACCTTGTCCCAAAACTGTCATTAACGTAATAGCAAGCAATATAAAAGGAAATGCAAATAACCCATCCATAAATCGCATAATAATAGAGTCTAATTTTCCGCCAAAATATCCGGCAACAACTCCTAATAATGATCCAAATACTGCCCCAAATAAAACTGCAGCAATGCCAACAATCAAAGAAATCCTCGAACCATAAACTATTCTGCTGAATATATCTCTCCCAAAGTTATCCGTTCCTAATAGATAGCCCTGCTCTCCCACACCAAGCAGTGATTTCGTCACATCCATTGAATTTGGATCATGTGTGGCTATTAATGGTGCAAATATCGCAGTAATGGTTAGTAGAAAAATGACGATTAATCCAAAGGCAGCAAGTCTATTTTTAATGAGTTTTCTAAATAAAGATTGTTCTTTTTTCCTTTTATCCTCCATTGTTTTAACAATCTCTTCTTCAGCTTGTATTGAGGTCATTATTTTGTCCCTCCTTTGTTCGTAGAGTAGCTAATTTTCGGATTGACAACTTTATACAAGATATCTACAACTAAATTAACCATTACAAAAATTAAAGCGATAAATAATACGGTGCTTTGTACTACTACAAAATCTCTTTTTTCAATGGCATCCATGATTAAAAGTCCCATTCCCGGCCAGCTGAATATTGTCTCAGTCAATACAGCCCCGCCAAGCAAAGAGGAAATTTGCAGGCCTAATACTGTCAATAGCGGGTTAAATGCATTCTTAAATGCATGCTTAGAAATGACAATAAATTCACTGATTCCTTTCGAACGTGCCGTTTTAATATAATCCTGTGTAATTACCTCCAGCATGCTTGACCGTGTTATCCGCGCAAATGTCGCAGTCGGTATTGTAGCCAGTGTGATACTTGGCAGAATTAAATGCTTCAGATAGCTGATAAACCCGTCGTCCATTGACCCCATCCCAGTTGCAGGAAACCAACCTAAATTAACACTGAAGTACAGAACAAGCATGACTCCCAGCCAAAAAATCGGCATGGATACTCCGATTAAAGAAATAGTAGTAATGGAATAATCGATGAGAGAATTTTGCTTTGAAGCAGAAATTATTCCAGCCGGAACACCTATCATAAATGCAATGATTAATGCACTTACTGCTAAAACAACTGTATTCGGGAAACGATTGATAATTAAATCAGTAATTGGCTGATTATAAGATAGTGAAACTCCAAAATCTCCTTGCAATAAATTACCAATGTACTGCAGAAATTGAATATGGATTGGTTCATTTAATCCTAGAGCTTCTGTTAACGCCTCTACATCTTCTCTGCTCGCCTGCGGTCCGAGCATAACGGAAGCCGGGTCTCCAGGAATCATTCTGGTAATCAAAAATACGATAATGGCAACAATAAATAATGTTGGTATCATATTTATCAGTCTGCTGAAAATGTACTTTCCCAATTTTACCCCTCCAATTTTATTCATTATGTGAATCAATGGTTTGATATATGAATTAGAAAATAGTTTAGCACTTGAAAATATATTTGTAAATACAAACTTATTAAATTAATTATTCTAATTAGAATTTACAAAAAACTCTTTACATTACATTCATAGTTGTGCTAGATTTATTATTAATTCTTTATTCGAATTGCTGATTCACATTATGAATCAAATAAACCAAAAAGGAGAGAAAAAATGAAATTACTCAATTTAAAGTCGTGGCTTTTAGTCTTTGGGTTTATATGTATCCTTTTTACTTTAGGAGCTTGTTCCTCTAATGGAGAAGCAGACTCTTCAGGAAATGGCAGTGCAGAAGATGAGTCAGGAGAACCGACGGATGGTGGAACCTTGAACATCGGGCTTTCTTCCAATCCTAATACATTAGACCCTGTACGCTATACAGGTGTTTATGAATCTCAAATTATGAGATCAATTGGAGATACACTTATCGTTTATAATAAAGATTTTAGTGATTTTGAACCATCTATCGCTACAGAATGGGAAACCTCAGAAGATTTGAAATCGTACACCTTCAAATTAAGAGATGATGTCTATTTTCAGCCGGGAGAGTATCAGGATGGCAGGCAGATGACTGCTGAAGATGTGAAGTATAGTCTTGAACGCTCAGCAAATGAATCGGTTATGAACAGGCTGACTGGTGTAGAAAGCGTAGAAGTAACTGATGAATTTGAAGTAACTATACATCTGACAGAACCAAATGCAGCATTACTGGCTATGTTAACAGATAAAGGAAATATTATTGTGCCAGAAGAAGAAGTGGAAGGCTGGGGAGAACAGTTTGGGTCTCATTTAGTGGGCACTGGACCATTCCAGCTGAAAGATTGGCAAACAGATCAGAAGGTTGAACTGGAAAGGCATGACAATTATTGGGGAGAAAAACCACACCTTGATAGTGTTGCTTATACCATTATTTCAGATCCTAACATGATGACAAATGCACTGCGGTCAGGCGATATTGATCTTGCTACGGATATTAAAGGGCAGAGCAGAGAAGTTATTGAACAGGATCCTGAACTCGAATTGCTTTCAGAGCCAGGCTTGTCGATTACTTATCTCGACCTGAATAACCAGAAAGGGCCAACTGCCGATCCAAAAGTCCGCGAAGCCATCTACAAGGCTACCAATGTAGAAGAACTTGTTTCCGGCGCCAATCAATATGGAGGAGCTTCTGTTTCCTACGCACCTATCCCGCAAGAATCATGGGGGTACACCGAGGATCTGGAGCAATACAAACCAGAATATAATCCGGAAGAAGCAAAAGAAATTTTATCTGAAACCGAATATGCAGATGGATTTGATACAGAAATCTATGTTGGCGAAGCTCGTGTTCCAACCGCTACTATTTTCCAAAACCAAATGAAAGAAAATTTAAATATAGATGTAGAAATCAAAGTAGTAGAATGGGGAACACTCAGTGACACTGTTTCCAAAAATAACGCCCCTATGTCTATTGGCGGGTGGTCATGGTATCCCGACCCATACTTCTTTCTAAATCAGCTGTTCCATTCTGATCAAATCGGCTCGTTAGGTAACGGCCGAGGATATTCTAATGAAGAAGTAGATGCGTTATTAGATCAGGCTCTTACAGAAAGTGTCGATCAAGAAGAAAGAACTGCGCTTTACCAAGAAGCAATTAAAATTATAATGGGTGATTACTCCCGGATTGAAATTGACAATCAAGACTCAACAGCAGCTATCAGTCCAAAGGTGAAAGGCTTTGAAATATCTGCTGACATGTCCATTAACGTAGTAAGTCCGAATGGAGCAAATGTCTGGCTGGACGAATAATTTTCAAGAATAAAATTACAAAAGAAAGAAAAGTAGAGCCTATTTCTCTGCTTTTCTTTCTTATAGTGTGTGTTCAAAAAGGCTGATAAATAGGACCAAGAATTTCAAGGCGATGATCTTTTACGAACGGAGCGTATGCTTTATAATACGTGAGTATCGGAAAAAGATCATCAACGAAGAAATTCGCCGTGTCATCTTTATTAGACTTTTTGAACATCCTCTTATATAAAACTTTGAAAGCAGGTGTAAAAATGACAGAAACTGCTATCACAAATATCAATACATATTCTTCTGAATCCGGCAGTTTTTCCAAAAAGAACATTCTCATAAAAGATGAGAAAATTAATGCCATTTTACCGGCAAACCATATTCCAGAGCATATTTCTGTTATTAATGGCTCTGACTTATTTCTGACTCCCGGTTTTATTGATACTTGTTCGCAAATTGGATTGAAAGAAAAAGGAATTCGCTGGGAAGGCGACGACGGCATGGAACCAGACGAAACAAAAAGTGAAAAGCTGCATGTCTTGGATGGTATTTATCCATTTGATAAAGCCTTTCATGATGCTGTTTCTTCAGGTGTCACAGCTGCTCATATTGTTTCATCGGCCGAAAGTATTGTCGGAGCACGTACTGCAGTCATTCATACCCATGGCCATACCGTTGAAGATATGGCTCTCCATAAAAATCTGGGGTATTCCTATTCCATGGGAGATCTCCCCAAGAAGACATTTTGGGAAAGAACTGGTACTCCCCTAACCCGCATGGGGATTGCCCATAAAATCCGGCGATCTTTAAATGATTTACAAAAAGAAAAGAATCTTAAAGAGCAGCTCTTATTTATTCGCTGTCATCGCGCAGATGATATTGCGACTGCTTATAGAATTGCAGAAGAATTTGGCATAGATTTTGTATTTGTCCATGCTACAGAATATAGAAAATTAAAAAAACCAATATTAAATTACCCTAAAGCAATTGTTGCAGGTCCTTATTTTCAGCCAATAGAAAGAGCGGAACTAAAAAACCTGGACCCTGCCGACTGCTTTTTCTTCCATAAACAAGCAATAAATTATACATTTTCTACAGACCATCCGACTAATTCTGTAACCCATCTGCAATTAGAAGGCTCTCTTGCAGTAAAAAATGGTGTTCCAGAACACCAGGTATTAAATGCTTTAACAAAAGATGCTGCTAAACTATTAAATATCGATCACAAAACCGGTGATATTCAAGAAGGCTTATTTGCTGACCTTGTTCTATGGAATGGCCACCCCCTAAGTCTAACTTCAAAAGCAGTTCGTACGTTTATAAAAGGAAAAGAAGTTTATCGGGAGGCGGAAAAAAATGCTTCATATATTTAAAAATGCAACAATTTATACAATGGATGAAAAGAATACCATATTAGAGCACGCAGATTTATGGATTAAGAATGAAAAAATTATTAAAGTTGGAGTGAACACAGACATCCCTGAAGAAGCAAAGGTAAGAGACCTGGATGGCCTTCTCATTACTCCTGGATTAATTGATATTCATACGCATGTTGGAATTTGGGGAGAAATTAATGAACGAGTCAATGATGCCAATGAATATTCTGAGCCTTATACTCCCATGATGTCTGCGGTAGATGGCATTGATATACATCATTTTTCATTTGACCTGGCAAGAAAAGGAGGCGTAACCACAGTTCAAACCGGCGCCGGCAGTGCTAATCCAATTGGCGGCGTATGGACCATTTTAAAAACAGGCGGAAATTATCTGGAGGAGATGTTGATTACAAGGAAAAGCGGGCTTAAAGGTGCACTTGGAGAAAATCCAAAAAATACATTTGGTCAAAATTATCATAAAAAGCCGTATACCAGAATGTCGATTGCCAATATAATACGTGATGGATTTGAAAAAGCAAGTCAACTGACAAACGAAGAAAAGGAAGAAGCATTGAATAATTATTCAGAGCTGTCACCATTTATAGAAGTACTTGATCATAAAATGCCATTACATTTACATGCTCACCGTGCCGATGATATCGCTACAGCAATTCGAATAGCTAAAGAATTTAATATTCAATTATCATTGGAGCATTGCACTGAGGGACATTTCATGTTGGAAGCAATTAAAAAAAGCGGTGCCAAAGTTACATTAGGCCCATTTATGCTGCCTTCAACAAAATATGAAACCAGAAACTCTACTCCCGCAGCTCCCAGACTATTTTATGAAGCAGGAATACCTTTTGCAATTATGACAGATCACCCATTTATTCCGATTAATTATTTAGTTATCTGTGCTGCTGAAGCAGTAAAATATGGCTTAGATGAAACAGCTGCATTAAGAAGTATCACGATCGAAGCAGCAAAGTTAACCGGAATAGCACATCGCGTTGGCTCACTAGAGGAACAAAAAGATGCAGATTTTGTTATATGGTCCCACCATCCTTTCCATACCTACGCCAATGTTTTGGAGACATACGTAAATGGTAAAAACTATTACACTAAGGAGACGGAAAAATCATGCATCCAACCATAGGCGTTATTACTGTCGGACAAACACCAAGAGTGGATATGATACCGGCGATGCAACATATTTTCCCTGATAATACAGCTATCGTGGAAAGAGGTGTACTTGATTATAAAACAGAGCAGGAAATATTAAATTTATCTCCGAATGAAAATCAGACTGTTCTAGTTTCTCGTTTATCGAATGGAGATAAAACAGTTATTGCCAAGGAAAAAATACTTCCTTTTATACAAGATTTAATTTCTGAATTAAACCTGTCAGGTACAACAATGATATTATTGGCTTGTACCGGACAATTTCCTAAGTTCACCAGTAACGTTCCTTTAATCTATCCAGATTATCTGTTAAATCATGTGGTGAAAGGAGTCATTCAAGAGGGAACACTCGGAGTGATTGTCCCCCTTCCTGAACAAAAAGATTCCATCATTAAAAAATGGGAAACCATAGGATTAACTGCTATTCCAAAAGCATGCTCTCCATATAATTTTAATAAGTCAGAGTTAATTAAAGTAGCAAGTGAATTGGAAAAACTGCCAATAAAAGCAATTGTGCTGGACTGTATGGGCTATACGGAAGAAATGAAATCCATTGTTCAAGAAAATACCAGTAAGATGGTGTTTTTAGCAAGAAACGTTATCTATCAAAATATGGCTGAATTAACTTCATTTCAAAACGAATGAATAGATATAGGGTTAGCAGGAGGGTTTCCCTCCTCTCCTACTAATTCATTACATACTTTTTGCATGGGCGCTTGTGCATAATATAACAGAGCATCACCAATTGCTCCTCACTGATATGAATTAAGTTTATGAGCACAGCTCAATATTCTATTAATCCCCGCCTGCCATATGACAACCTGCCTTTCAAATATAACCAATTACTTTTCCTTAATAAAATCCGTTAAAGAATCTATTACCGTCAAACCTTTTACTTCCTCATCATGACCATGTGGCTGAATATAAACAGCATCCATGCCCAGTGACAATGCCGGAGCAATTTCATTAATAAAATTATCTCCGACCGATACCGCCTCAACCGGTTCAATTTTATACTGTTCAATCAGGTGCTCCATCAGTTTTTTTGTATATGCAGGCTTTTTCGCCGAGGTAATAATATGGTCAAAAACATTCGTTAAATCAAGCTCATTCAATAAACGTGTTACATCCTCCCGGTCACTGTTCGTCATCAATACAATTTGTGTTTTTTCTTTTAATTGCAATAAATAAGTACGCAGGCCTTGCAGTTTTTCTATTGTAAAATCATCTGACACGATGAATTCCTTTGTTGCCAAATAACTGCTGTAGTGTTCTTTTACACCATAATGCTTGGCACTGGCAAAAGGCAGCCACCAGCCATCTCCAATAGCAACTAAATGATTGAAATCAAATTGCTGTGGTCCAGGGTAGAACTCTCGTGTCTCTGTCTTAGACAATTTTTCACCACTCCAGCGATATGCTGCGGAAACCTCAAAGGTTAAAGAATCTATTGTTAAAATCAAATCCCGTGCAACATCATATATCTTCCCGATAGAAACAAGATGCTTTCCTGCCTTCATCGCTTCATATTCCTGTAAATATTCGTCTCGAAGTGCAGGTGTAACTTTTTCTTGCAGGAGCTTTGCATAATAGTCAAAATGCTCCGTTCCTTCATATAACGTCCCATCTAAATCGAAGATAACCAGCTTATAATCTTCCAACATTACATTCGCCCCCCCAATCCCTTTTATCATAGCATATATTATGTGTTCAACAGAGGGAAAGTGAGTCTTTAAATTACAAATAATTCCGTATCTTGATAAAATTCCTCAAAATTCGGTAGATTTCTTTTATCATAATCACTTATAATAAATATGAAACAAAATAAATTATTTCACCGGGAGGGAAATAGATTGTTCAAAAAAGGAATATTCTTATTTTTCACATTAATAATGGTATTTATGCTGGCAGCATGCGGCTCTGATTCAGGAGATGGGGACGACACGCTCATCTTAGGGTTTGTTCCATCTACAGATTCTGATAAAATCGCAGACAATATCGAGCCGATGGTAGAACGTCTGGAGGAAGAGCTTGATCGTGATGTGGAAGGACGTGTAATGACTAATTTCAGCGGACTCGTGGAAGCTTTAGGCAATGATCAGGTTCATATTGGTTTTATTCCCGCTTTTGGCTATGTTCAGGCAACTGACCGCTATGATCAAGTTGAAGTTTTCGCAAAATCAATCCGTGACGGAGAATCTTCTTATCGTGCTCAATACACTGTCCGTGCTGATTCAGGTATTGAGAGTTTAGAAGATTTAGAAGGAACAATCTGGGCATTTGCTGATCAAGGATCTACATCCGCATACTTATTCCCGGCGGCACAGCTAATGGACGACTATGGTGTAGAAGATTTAGAATCATACTTCAGCAATCAAATTCAGACCGGTTCGCATGATGCAGCATTAGTTACTGTCCTTGAAGGTGATGCAGACTTTGCAACAACATTTGAAGATGCACGTACAAACATTGTCGAGGATTATCCAGAAGCAATGGACGAGCTCGTGCAGCTGGATTTCACCGAGCGTATTCCTAATGATACAATCAGCGCAAATACAAATCTGTTAAGTGAAGAAGAAATTGCACAGATAAAAGAAATCTTTCTGGGCTTCAATGATGATGAAGAAATGATTAACGTAATGGATGAAGTGTACAACTGGACTGGTCTTGATGAAGCAACAGATGAAGAATATGATATTGTCCGTGATGTTTATAAAAAATTCCAAGATCAGTTTGACGAGTAAACAGTACCTTTAATAATCAAGAGGATTGCCGGATACTCTTATGATTCTAAGAGGAAGAGATTATCTTTCTCTTAGAATCTTATTGAAAAAAGGAGGCACTTCATCTTCATAGACTCCTGATAACCCTTAAATAAAAAGGAGATTTCCATCATGATAGAATTTAAAGATGTTTCCCTTGTTTATCCAAATGGAACACAAGGTTTAAAAAATATCAATCTTCAAATCAATCCTGGAGAATTCGTTGTTGTTGTCGGATTATCCGGTGCCGGAAAATCAACATTGATCCGCAGTATAAATCGTCTGGTTAAGCCAACTGGCGGCGAGCTGCTGATTGATAATGAGAATATTTTAAATTACGGGTCCCGTGAGCTTCGTAAACTGCGGACAAAGGTCGGTATGATTTTTCAAAATTATAATCTTGTAAAACGCTCCTCCGTAATGAAAAATGTTATTTCCGGCCGCTTAGGTCATACAGGGACGCTAAGGAGTATGTTTAACCTGTATCCAAAAGAAGACCTGGCTTTGGCATATCGCAGTTTAAAACGCGTAAATATAGCTGACAAACTGTATCAGCGTTCTGATCAATTAAGCGGCGGTCAACAGCAGAGAGTAGCCATTGCGCGCGTACTTACACAGCAGCCCAATATCATTCTGGCGGATGAACCGGTTGCATCCCTTGACCCGCCAACGTCCCATCAGGTAATGACCTATTTGCGGAAAGTAAATAAAGAAGACAATATTACTACCATCGTCAACCTGCATTTTATTGACATGGCAATGGAATATGCAGATCGTATTATCGGAATGAGAGCAGGTGAAGTTGTTTATGACGGACCTGTCAGTGATGTAAATGAGGCAACATTCGAAGAGATTTACGGAAGAAAAATTCGTGATGAGGACCGAGTAGGAGGTTCTGATGATGAGTAAAACAAATCAGCCAACATTGCAGGGCATATCATCCAATAAAACGAAATTACGGATATCTGCTATTTTCATTATCATTGTTGGTTTTTATCTGTTTACTTCAATAAAAACGGAATCTTCTCTTCTTGATTTATGGATCGGAAAAAATGGTTTTATTAATATTGCCCAAAGCCTTTTTCCTCCACATTGGAGTTATGCATCAACTGTGATGCCACAGCTGATTGAAACCTTACATATGGCAATCATTGCAACCACAGTCGCTGCACTGATCAGTATTCCTATCAGCCTATTATCGGCTGCTAACCTTTTTCCAAATCCATTTATTCATCAGCCGGTTCGTTTTATTATGAACGTGTTACGTACAATACCAGATATATTACTTGCACTGATCTTTGTAGGTATCTTTGGCGTTGGCGTTTTTCCGGGTATTATGGCATTAATCATTTTCTCTTTAGGTTTACTAGCTAAATTATTGTACGAAACTATTGAATCCATTGATATGAATCCGATTGAGGCAATACGTGCTTCCGGTGGAAATACACTGCAGGTTATTACATATGCGGTCATGCCGCAGGTACTCCCTCAATTTGTTTCGTTTGGACTGTATGTATTTGAAGTAAATGTCCGCGCATCTCTTGTTCTCGGTTTTGTAGGAGCCGGAGGTATCGGTCTTCTGTTAAATCAGCAGGTAAGCTGGGCCAACTATCCAAACGTAATGACAATTATTATTATTATCTTTATATCCGTTGTGATTATTGATTACATTAGTAACAAAATAAGGGAGCGACTAATATGACAGAATTTACGCTACCTCCTAAACCGAAGAAAACATCTTGGCAAAAAATGAGACCATATATTATTGGAATTATTCTTCTTGCCATCTATATCTGGACGTTTACAAGTATTGAAATCCGCTGGAGCCGTGTTTTCAGTCAGCATACAATTGAAAGCTTAACACGTGTTATACCTCAATTGTTCTCTCCCGACTGGTCAGCCTTCGGGAAAGTAATGGGGCTTATGTGGGAAACATTGCTGATGGCTTATACAGGTACTTTGATGGCAGCAATTTTAGCTATTCCTTTTGGCTTCTTTGCTGCACGTAATATGGTGAAAAATAAATTCTTAAACACTGCCTCAAAATGGGCATTGAATGCGATCCGTGCTTTCCCGGAGCTTGTTTTAGCTTTAATGTTCGTAGCAGCTGTAGGTCCGAGACCCTTCGCCGGGGTTATTGCCATCGCAATCGGATCCATCGGGATGCTGGGCAAGCTTTATAGTGAAGTTATTGAATCAATCGATATGAATGTAGTTGAAGCATTAGAGGCAAACGGAGCGAATAAGCTTCAGGTACTTGTGTATGGAATTATTCCACAGATTATTCCGGAATTCTTATCCTATGCAATTTACCGGTTTGAAATTGACGTCCGCGCCTCCACCATTTTAGGTATCATCGGAGCCGGCGGTATTGGAACACTCATTACCATTGCAACAACAAACCGGAATTGGTCCGAGGTTGGATTGATTTTACTGGTTATTATTGTTGTAGTTACATTGATTGATATTATCAGTGCGCAGATCAGGAAGCGGCTGGTTTAATTTCAAATAGTGCTATAAAAAATAAGATTCCATGTTAAGTTTTGGTCTTACATGGAATCTTATTTTACTTTTTTAATCACTCCGTTTAGCGCAACCTTAGAACTGGCATAATGTACTAATTGGGGCTCTCCTATAGCATTCTCCGGTAAAAATAAAGATTGTTTTTCTATATTTACCTCAGCATTTCTTATTTCCCATCGATCATGCTTAATATCTCCACGATATAACCTGCCTTTTTTATAAGACCAGAAAATATACCGCTCCAACAGCCAATAATCAAGACTCTGTTTTTCAGGATAGAAAACAGCTCCTGCTGGAAAATACCTTGCCTCAAATTCAGCAGACAGCTCTCCTTTACGGGCACTGTATATATGATATGTGTTTGCAAATTTCCTCATAACCATATCTGCATGAAGAAAAGGAGCGTTTACTATCCTTCCTCCCAAAGCAGCAGATAATTTATTTGTATCCATTGTAAAAAAATAAACACCTATTTCTCCTTTTCTCTTTATATAAGTTCTTACATTTATTTGCTGCATTGGATATGTATAAGGAACTCTTGGGAAAAAACGAAACTGGTTCCTGCTAACTGTAAAAGAGACAATACTGATCCATGCCTGTTCATTATATGTATCCAGCTCTACTTCTCTTGGAAGGTAGGTTTTTATTGTTTCAGGTGATATTGGATAGTGAAGAAACAAGATATGCTCCCATTTTTGGAGTAGAATCCAAGGGAAAGAACTATCAGATTCTGTTTTTTGTTTTATTTTTTTTAATATCATATGGAATTATCCTTGCCAGTGTTTTTTTTATTATTTAAGACTTATTTATTTTCAGTATCCCACGTTCATTAAAGTTCTAAAACAAACTGTGTAATTATCTTAGTTAAAAATATATCGATTGACCGCTTTTTTATAAATATTTACACACCACAAAAATAGTGACTTCCCACTTCAAAGTGGAAAGTCACTATTTGTCATTTTAACTATTCTTCTCCCAACCTTTTTCGTTATAATTTTTTATACGTATTAACTACATTTTCAACAGTATAACCATATCTTTCAATAACCTCATTTCCAGGTGCAGATGCGCCGAATGAATCAATACTCATAACAATTCCACTATCCCCGACGTATTCTCTCCAGCCAAGCTTAGAGCCCATTTCAACAGATACTCGTTTTTTTATATTTTTTGGTAGAACACTCTCTTTATAAGCTTCCGGCTGTTTTTCAAAACGGTCCCAGCTCGGCATACTTACAACATTGACAAATGTACCTTGTTTTTCTAATTCTCTTTGAGCTTCTACAGCTAAATTGACTTCTGAGCCGGCAGCAATTAGAATTCCTTCTGGTTCTTGAGCTGCTTTAGAAATCACATAAGCCCCTTTTTCAACACCTTCTTTGGCAAGCTCCGCTGAATCCTTTAATGTAGGCAAACCCTGTCTGCCAAGAACAAGCATTGTTGGTTGAGAAGTATTTTCTACAGCCAGCTTCCACGCCTCTTTCGTTTCATTTGCATCAGCCGGACGGATGACAGACAATCCCGGCATTGCCCGGAAGGATGCTAAATGCTCGATTGGCTGGTGGGTTGGACCATCCTGTCCTACAGCAACGGAATCATGTGTGAATACATACGTAACTGGCAGCTCCATTAAAGAGGCTAAACGGATTGCCGGACGCAGATAGTCCGAAAATACAAAGAATGTGCTGACAAATGGACGTAAATGATGAAGTGCTAAGCCATTGGCAATCGCCCCCATTGCAAACTCCCGAACACCAAAACGGAGATTTCTTCCTTGATATTGACCTCTTTTAAAATCAGCTTCATTCGTTAACCTTGTTTTCGTAGAGGAATCCAGGTCTGCAGAACCGCCTATAAATTCAGGGAGTTTCTGTGCTAATTTATTCAATGTGTCCCCTGATGCTACTCGTGTTGCCAGTGTGTCTTCTGGAGAATATGCTGGGAGTTCTGTATCCCAGTCATCAGCCAGTTCGCCGTCAATAATTCGTTTTAATTGCTCTGCAAGTTCAGGATAATCTGCTTTATAGGCTTCAAACTGTTTATGCCAATTCTCTTCAGCAGCCTTTCCATTCTCTTTAATAGACGCAAAATCCTCATACACTTCTTCTGGTACATGAAAAGGTTCATATTGCCATCCATATACTTCTTTCGTACGTTCAATTTCCTCTTTTCCTAATGGATCACTATGCGCATGATGGGTTCCCTGTAAGCTTGGAGAGCCGTAGCCAATGGTTGTTTTTATTTCAATCACAGTTGGACGCTCTTGATCTTGTTTTGCCTCTTCAATTGCTTTTGAAATTGCTTCTGTATCATTGCCAGCTTCTACTTTTAAATATTGCCAGCGGGCTGCTTCAAAGCGTTTTTGAATATGGTCGCTAAAGGAAATATCTAAGTCACCATCTAAACTGATATCATTAGAATCATAGAGAACAATAAGCTTATCCAGCTGAAGGTGACCTGCAAGAGAGATAGCTTCATAGGAAACGCCTTCCATTAGATCACCGTCACCACAAATTGTATACGTATAATGATCTACCATTTTAAAGTTTGGTCTATTATAAACCTCAGCCAAATGTTTTTCTGCAATGGCCATCCCCACACTTACTGGTATGCCTTGACCTAATGGACCTGTAGTTGCCTCTACTCCCGGAGTGATTCCGTATTCTGGATGCCCAGGTGTTTTACTTCCCCACTGTCTTGTCTGCTTTAAATCGTCAATGGTAACAGGATAACCGGACAAATGTAATAAATTATAAAGAAGATTGGACCCATGCCCTGCTGAGAGTACAAAGCGATCTCTATTAAACCAGCTTGGATTTTCAGGATTAATCGTTAAATGCTTTTTCCATAAAGCATAAGCCATTGCCGCTGCCCCCATCGGCATTCCTGCATGACCATGCTGCGCTTTTTCTACACTGTCAATGGTTAGTGTTCGAATTGTGTTAATGGATAATTCAGAAATAGTGTAATCCTTTGTAGTCATAAAAATCTGCCTCCAATATAAGATAAGATTCGTTTATTGATATAGCAGAACAAGTGCATACAATTACTGCTCACTTATATGTACTTGTTCTTTGTCGTCTTTTCTGTTTAACCAACCTTTGATTCTTCTGATTGATTATTATTTTTCTTTTTTCCTGGAACTATCATCAGAAGAATAATCACTGCTAAGCTAATCGTAATAGCAATCGGACCTGCATAGTTTGCCAGGCTTCCAAAGAAGATACCTGATACACCAAAGTCAGCATCAGAGAAGGTTGTATTGGCAAACCCTAAATCTCCAAGTACCGGCATTAAGAAAACTGGTAAGAAGGAAATGATAATTCCGTTTACAAAGGCACCGGCAACTGATCCTTTAAACCCGCCGGTAGCATTACCAAACACCCCAGCTGCTGCTCCGGTAAAAAAGTGGGGAACTACGCCCGGAAGAATAATTACTCCTCCTAAAAAAATCATGGCTACCATACTTGCAATACCACCAAGAAAACTGGAGAAAAAGCCAATTAATACGGCATTCGGTGCATAAGTGAAAATAATAGGTACATCCAATGCCGGTTTTGCATTTGGAACAAGTTTTGTAGAGATACCTTTAAATGCTGGTACAATTTCTGCCAATACAAGACGTACTCCAGATAGAATAACAAATACTCCTGCAGCAAATGTACCGGCCTGAATTAATGAAAAGACAAGAAAGTTCGTCCCCCCGCTTAATTCCGCTTCAATAAACGCTGGCCCGGCAAAAAAAGCAACAATTAAATACATTACAATCATTGTTAAAGCAATACTTACTGTACTATCTCTCAAAAAACCTAACCCATTTGGGAATTTGATATTCTCTGTAGACGTTTCTTTACTGCCTTTAAATAGTTTTCCAACTAGGCCGCTTGCTGCATATCCAACAGCACTGAAATGGCCCAACGCAACATTATCGTTTCCTGTTAATTGACGCATAAAAGGTTGCAAGATTGCTGGAGATAATGTCATTACAATACCCAAAGCAACTGATCCTGCCGCAATTAATCCGAATGTATTAAAACCGGCAACTGCCATAATAACAGCCAGCATACAAGCTAAATAAAGCGTATGGTGTCCTGTTAAGAAGATATATTTATATCTGGTAAAGCGGGCAATTAATATATTAACAATCATCCCAAAAAACATAATCAGGGCTGTTGTTGTGCCATAATCCGTTAAAGCTAAAGCAACTACTGCTTCATTATTCGGCACTACACCAGATACATTAAAAGCCTCTTCAAACATCGATCCAAATGGTGTTAGAGATCCAGATAGAATGCCTGCACCAGCTGCAATAACAAGGAAACCGACAAAAGTTTTTGTTGTTCCCTTAACGGTATCCGCAATACCTTTCTTCTGAGCAATTAAACCAATTAAAGCGATTAAAGCGACAAGTATCGCCGGTTCACTTAAAATATCAATCATTGTACTCACATGGAAAACCTCCCTTTTCAGTTAAGTGACTGTTTATAGATAACCTTTTTCACGTACCAATTTCTCTACCTTTTCACGCAGCTCATCCATATCAATAATACTTTCCATGACGATAACTTCACCTAAATGACTTCCACCGTCAGCAATATCCTTCGCTAAGAAAAAGACATCCGCATCACCTGGAGTTGCAGAACTCAAATCTGAATGTGCCACCTCTATCCCCGTCACGCCTAATTCTTGTAAAATTTGATTAATATTCATTTCTACCATAAAACTCGTACCTAACCCTGATCCACACACTGTTAAAATTTTCATAACACCTTTTCCCCCTCTTGAATAGTTGATATCATTTCGTCTATTGAATCTGTTTCTTTCAAACGATTAAGGAAAGAAGCATTTCCTAATATTTTGGTTAATTGGGCCAAAGCTTTTAAATGTGCTTCATTATCCACTGCTGCTAAGCAAATGATTAAATCAATCTGGTGCTCCTCTTTTCCTAATAATGCGGCTGGTCTTTTTAATTTAAGCATTGACATACCTAACTTATTTACACCATTCTCAGGTCTTGCATGGGGGATACCTACACCCTTTCCAACGTGGATATAAGTTCCCAATTCTTTCACATTATTAATCATGGCTTCTACATATGATTCTTGAATATTATTTTGGTCAAGTAATGGAATAGAAGCTTTACGGATTGCTTCTTCCCATTCCAGATGCTCTTCTGTGATTTGAATCATATCTTTTGTCAATAACTCGGATAACATAGGTTTATACACCTCTTTTTGATTACTTGTTGCGTAAAATAATTGAACGAGACTTCCATAAAGTTTTTCTTCATTGGTGACTGTTGCATTATTTTTGATGACAGTCATAATCTCATCAATCATCAAATGCTTTGAATGGCTCGATAAATTAGGAAAATGTTTATAAACGGATTGCAGCAAATGCTTCTTCTCCACCTGAGTCATCAACGGCTTCACTACAAATGTCGGCTTAGAAGATTCTACCGGTATGGTTGAAAATACTAAATCATAGTTTTGCACAGATATATCAGCAAATTGATCTCCATTAAACACCTCTGAAAAATATATTTCTGGAAATAATTCTTTCAGTTGAGAAGCGAGCATCATGGATGAACTGATTCCATTTGCACAAACAATTAATCCCGTAACCCGTCCAATTTCCATTGTATTTTGACGATCAATAATACTGCCAAAATGCATGGTGAAGAATCCAATTTCATCCTCACTTATTTCTTTTCCTGTCCAGCTCTCCAGTGGTAATAAGGAGCGTTTTACAAATTGGAACAGCTCAGCATACTCCGATTGGATAGTTGTTGATAAAGCATTATGAAAAGGAATTTCAAATAAAATTCGGAAGTAGGCAGGAACTAAGTGATTAAATAAACTTTCTTTCAAAAGCTGTTTATTCTTCACAGGAAGCAGTGTATTTTTTTCAAACTCCTCAATAATCTCCTCTGATAATGTTAGTAGCTCAGGGGTATCCACCCGCTGAATATGTTCTATTGCTGTTAATAATAAAATCGTTACAAGATATACTTCTTGTACTGCCCTCGCCTCTCCATACAACTGCTCAGAAAGAGAACCTGCTAAAGGAAGTAATGATTGTTTTGTCAGCAATTCCTTCTCTTCCTCCGAAAAGAATAGTTCTTCTTTTCCACCTGCCTGAAAAAATGTAAAATAATAAATCAATTCTATTTTTCTTGTTTTAACTAATTGCACCCCATGCTCTGCAAGCCATCTTTGCATGATGTCCCTTGTCTGTTTTAGAGACTCCTCCTGATTCCATGCTCTGAGAATATAAATGATAAATTCCTCTCCCATGGATTGGCCTAACAATTGATGGATACATGAAATAACACTTCTTCGTTTCTCCATCTCACTTCCTTCAATACAGTATCCTTCATTTCGGCTGTACCTGAAGATTAGACCCTTATTCTGACAACTCTTTTTTAACCTTCGTACATCACTTAGAGCGGTGTTTTTACTTACTTTAAACAGAGATTGTAAGTGAAAATTAGATACAGGCTCTTTCTTGATATAAACGTAAAGATAAATCATATAAATTCGATTATCCTCTGAAAAGTTATATTGTCCTATGCTCCTGTCAGAATGTAATTTTTTCCTTAAAACCTCTTTCGCTTCTGCCGAAATCCGAAAGTATCGATGACTGATTTCTAACTTTGGAATATTAAAACCTTCCAATATTCCATTCACCTTCTCAAAGTCATACATCAGCTGTCGATCGGATAATTTTAACTGCTGCATCAGCTCCAGCTTCGTAATCTGTTCATGGTTCATTATTTCTTCAACTAGTCGAATTGAGCGCTGATCTAACATGTTACTCTCACCTCTCACTATAATTATAAAACGCTTACAACATTGTCACAACAACGTTTAGGCACAACTTATGTTGGAATAGATTACATAGATTGTGCTTTCCTTTTCTTGTTAAAATTGTATTTTGATTAGCAGGCATGCCAGATATAATTGTACACTTATATTTTCAGGAGAGCCTCTTAGCACTTGCAAAATATGGATAGTATTAATTGAGTAAACTATTCGGTTATCATTATGTATTTTTGAAGGATACAGGATATGCCCCCACTTTAAGTAAATTTTATTTAAATTCTTACCTCTGCTATTTAAGAGTTAGGAACAACCCATTTAATCACTGACTCTCTGAACATTTTTTAACAAACTAATAATCATAGACAGTCTAAAGTTAATAATTTTTATTTATTTGATCCAATAGTATTTATTTGATAAATAGTGTAAAATAGATAATATATGGAAGGTAATTGTCGAATAACAAATGAAATATGTCTATTAGTAAAAGTTGAGGTAAATCACCTCAAAAATTTTTACAATCGAATTAGGTATATGTAATCACAAGGGAACGTACGTTCATGATATTATCTTATTAGTAATTAGAAATATTTTCTGTTATATAGATGTTAATTATCATGCTATGTAATCGTGTGATTTATAATTTATTAATTAGAACGAGGAGAGTTTAAACGTTAGATACTATTATAATTCATCACGTTTCTGCAGGTATGGAAACTGGTAATATTGGTAAGTGCACTTTAAATTCTTTATGTAGAAGCAATTACTAGACTTATAGCCTTCTCATAAAAATGAAGAAGAGTTTAATAGCCAGCAAGTAGTTTGGCTTTGATATAGATATAAAATTATAAGGGGTCGATTTTTTGAAGAAATTATTATTTTTATTAGTAGGTATGATGTTATTCTTAGCAGCTTGTAGTGATGACAGCAAAGATTCTTCAGCTGGAACTTCTACGGAAGATGAAGGTACAGCTGAAGCAAGTGCAGAAGAAGAAAGCAATAGTGAGGAAAACGAAGAATCAGCAACAGAAGAAAATGATGAAAATACTGAATCTGAAGTTGGAGACGTTGTAACAAATGAAGGTGGAGAATCAACATTAGTCAGCAAAACAGATAATATTGGTACATTTGAATCTGGGCCAATTGAGTTGACTATTAATAAAGTTAATGGAGTTTCTATGGCTGTAAATGAAGATTATGTAGATGCTTTTGAAACAGATCAATTGGAATATATACAAGTTGATATGGAAGTGGAAAATACATCTGATGATAACGTAGATTTTTATGCTTCACAAGCTATTTTAACAACTTCCACAGGAGAACAATTAGAACCAGATTTTCTTATGAGTGATCATATTGATGGTGAGTTTTTCGGTAATGTTAATAAATCAGGCTCTTCCTATTATGTACTTGAGAATTCCAAAGCCGAAGATGTTGAATCAGTACGCTTAATCTTCAGTGGGACAAGTGATGAAAATTTCGAAACTATTGGTGAAGATATAGATGTTGAAATAGATTTAAACAAATAAGCATTATATTTTTTAATAGAGACTGGGACAAAACCTGGTAAAAAGAGTAGCATCTGCAAAAATAGGCAGACGCTGCTTTTTTCTTAAAATAGACAATACACAATAGCTACACTTACTAGATAAAGTTTAATTACCTACATCATAAATATATACACATGTTACAAAGAAAATAAAAAAAGGCGCTTCCGCAAAAGTGAAAACTTTATACGAAAACGCCCTTTCAGATATTTTTTTGAAATAAAATGTTACTTTTTTGTTACCTTTTTGCCTTTAGGCTTCATAAAAAGGATGTGAACACCTTATATATCAAGGGTTTAAGAATGACTTACATCATTCCGCCCATTCCACCCATGCCGCCCATATCAGGCATTGCAGGTGCTCCGCCTTCTTCAGGCTTATCTGCTACAACAGCCTCAGTAGTCAGGAACATAGCTGCTACAGATGCTGCATTTTGAAGTGCAGAACGAGTTACTTTTGTTGGGTCAACAATACCAGCTTCAACCATGTTTACCCACTCATCCGTAGCTGCATTGTAACCAATACCGACTTTTTCACCTTTTAGACGCTCTACAATAATAGAACCTTCTAATCCAGCATTATGAACGATTTGACGAACAGGCTCTTCTAAAGCACGTAATACGATGCTTGCGCCAGTTGCTTCATCGCCTTCAAGGTTAAGGTCACTTACTTTACCGTGGATATTTACAAGTGCTGTACCGCCTCCTGGTACCATACCTTCTTCTACACCTGCGCGGGTAGAGTTAAGCGCATCTTCAATACGAAGTTTACGTTCTTTTAATTCTGTTTCTGTAGCCGCACCAACTTTGATTACTGCTACACCGCCAGATAATTTAGCAAGGCGCTCCTGTAATTTTTCTTTATCGAAATCAGAAGTTGTTTCTTCAGCTTGTGCACGAATTTGTGCAACACGGCCGGAAATTGCTTCTGGATCGCCAGAACCTTCAACAATTGTAGTATCTTCTTTCGTTACAACAACTTTTGAAGCACGACCTAATTGTTCAATTGTTGCTGATTTAAGATCCAAACCAAGATCTTCTGTAATTACCTCTGCCCCTGTAAGAACAGCGATATCTTCAAGCATTGCTTTACGACGGTCACCGAATCCTGGAGCCTTAACAGCTACAGCGTTGAATGTACCGCGTAATTTGTTTACTACTAATGTAGCAAGTGCTTCGCCTTCTACATCTTCTGCAATCATAAGAAGCGGCTTACCCTGTTGAACAACTTGTTCTAATACTGGTAATACTTCCTGGATATTTCCAATTTTCTTATCAGTAATTAAGATATATGGATCTTCTAATACTGCTTCCATTTTATCCTGGTCAGTAACCATATAAGGAGAAGAGTATCCACGATCAAATTGCATACCTTCCACTACTTCAAGCTCTGTGTTGAAGCCTTTTGATTCTTCAATAGTGATAACACCGTCATTACCTACACGTTCCATCGCTTCAGCAATTAATTGTCCTACTTCATTATCGCCTGAAGATACAGCTGCAATTTGAGAAATAGCTTCTTTGCTTTCAATTGGCTGAGAAATATTTTTTAATTCTTCTACAGCTAACGCTACTGCTTTTTCAATACCGCGGCGGATTCCAACTGGATTAGCACCAGAAGTTACGTTTTTCAGTCCTTCACGGATCATTGCTTGAGCAAGTACTGTTGCAGTTGTTGTACCATCACCAGCAACATCATTTGTTTTAGATGCTACTTCAGATACAAGCTGGGCACCCATGTTTTCAAATGCATCTTCTAATTCAATTTCTTTTGCGATTGTTACACCGTCATTTGTAATTAGCGGTGAACCGAATTTTTTATCCAAAACCACGTTGCGGCCTTTTGGTCCTAATGTTACTTTTACTGCGTCTGCTAATGTATCAACACCACGCAGCATTGCACGGCGAGCGTCTTCACTAAATTTAATATCTTTAGCCATTAAAAATTCCTCCTTCAAATTGATTCAAGGTTTCATTAAAATACATGTTCAAAAAGTTCGATGAAAATGACCGAGAAGTTCAAGGCAGCGCAGCTTTGAGTAGCGCAGCGTATGCTTTTAATACGTGAGCACCGGAAAAGCAAGCTAACGAAGAAATTCGATGTGTCATTTTTATTGGACTTTTTGAATTTCCTTTTAAAGATTCATCGTATATTTGTCTAGCCTACAATAGCTAAAATATCATTTTCACGAAGAATTAAGTATTCAGTACCTTCATATTTTACTTCAGTACCAGCAAATTTAGAGAAAATAATGCGGTCTCCTTCAGAAACTTCTAAAGCAACTTTTTCTCCATTTTCCACACGTCCAGATCCTACTGCAACTACTTCACCTTCTTGCGGTTTTTCCTTTGCAGAGTCTGGAAGTACGATTCCGCTTGCAGTTGTTTCTTCTTGTTCAACAAGTTTGATAACAACACGATCTCCTAATGGTTTAATCATGTAGAATTGCCTCCTTAATTCCAAATCATTTTATTTTTATTAGCACTCTTGTCGAGTGAGTGCTAACTCCAATTAATATAATAATTAATTCTTGTAAAAAATGCAAGCATCATGATGTTGAATTTTTAGAAAAACTTATATTCATTTTTGAGAATACGTTGTTTTCTTTATACTTCATACTTTAAAACTTTTACTATGATAAAATACTTTTTTAGGCAGTGATTACTCATCTCATCGTAAAACGTTGGGAGTAATTTTGTAATACAAATATGCAAAATTGATTTTTTTCATCGTTTGATGCATGATTTCATGTACTTCTGATTATAATTTTCAGTGACAGTTGTGTTAGAATATACGTTATGATGAACTTGCACGTCTTTAGATCAGTGGTATCATTACCCGTCCAGCAAAATCACTTATGATGTTTTCTGCTTTACGGGACAAGATGGGCAGTTCCTTTTCCCAATGCTTTTTTACAGCTGTTTTTAATTTTAGATTAAAGGAGCGTTTTTATGACTCGAAGATATATATATGTCATGCTTACATATATCATTATGCAAATTTCTGTTTATCTTGCAGTACCATTACTGGTATTGGTATTCCATGCAGACCCGGTGCTTGCTAATATTTATTGGGCTGTTTTTAGTTTTGCTGCCGGCCTTGTGATTGTTCTATGGCTGTTAAGACCAGATATGCAGGTTCGGGCTCATCCCGACGCTGCTGGCGCTGGTGCTATCATTGTCTGGTCTGTTCTAGGAATTATTATGGCACTTCTTGCTCAAGGACTGGCTGCTACGATTGAATTAGAGGTATTTGGAATAGATCCTGGTTCAGAGAATACACAGGTTCTTATGGATCTTGCTCGTATTGCACCTATATTCATTATTCTTCCAGCAATTTTTGCGCCTATATTGGAAGAAATTATTTTCCGGAAAATCATTTTTGGATCTTTGTATAAAAAAATGAATTTTTTCTTTGCAGCCTTTATTTCATCTCTTATCTTTGCCGTGATTCATTTAGACTTTCTGCATATACTAGTGTATACAGCAATGGGATTTGTTTTTGCATTCCTTTATGTACAGACAAAGCGTATTATTGTACCAATCATCGTGCATGCAGGAATGAATACTCTTGTAGTAGTGGCTCAACTTACATTAGATCCGGAAAAAATTCAACAACAGCTTGAACAAACAATTTTATTCTTTGGAGGGTAACATGCATCGACCTTATTTAGTTAAAGCAATTGTTTATGTTTTATTCGGTGCTTTATTTGTTTATTTAGGTATCCTAAGCAAAGGGGCAACCGTCTGGGATACTATTACACTTATATTGGCCGCATTTGCAGCATTAAATTTTTATGCCGGATTTCGGATGCTGCGATTTTATTTTAAAATAAAGAATAAAAAATAAAAAACTAGCTCTTAAACAGTCTCTTTCATTTCAGAAGACCTTTAAGGGGCTAGTTTTTTTATGGATAAACAATGTCCAGACTATCCTATTCCTTTTCTAAGGAATAATGCTTGAGAAAATATACAAGCGATTGTAATTCTACTGTTAAATCGATATGATGCACACGAATATGATTTGGAACAGTAATACGTGCCGGCGTGAAGTTCAGGATTCCTTTAATACCTAGATCAACAAGTCTCTTTGCAGTTGCATCTGCTTCTTCAGCCGGGATAGTTAAAATGGCGACCTCAATTCCCTTTATTTTCTCTTCTAATTCATCCACATGATAAACCGGAACTCCGCCAACTTCTGTCCCTACTTTTGATTTATCTGCATCAAATGCCATCGTGATCCGAATATTATTATTTTTTAAAAAGTTATAATGTAAAAATGCAGTACCCAGATTTCCGACACCGATTAAAGCAACGTTGGTTATCTCATGCTGATCCAGTGTACTTTTAAAAAAACCTAATAAATACTCAACATTATATCCATATCCCTTTTTCCCAAGAGCCCCAAAGTAGGAAAAATCCCTGCGGATTGTTGCAGAATCTACTTTAACAGCATCACTTAACTCTTTAGAAGATACGCGCATCTTCCCCTGCTGATATAAATTATTGAGAAATCGATAGTATAAAGGCAAACGCTTTGCTGTTGCCTGTGGAATTTTATTTTGTTCCATTGAAACGGCCTCTCTTCGGTTACTAAGTATAGAAAACAAATATTTTACCATAATCAAATATTTGTAAATATAAGTTTTCTTTGTAGTGCGTGTTCAAAAAGTTCGATAAATAGGATCAAGAAGTTCAAGGCGACTAGCTTTTTCCGAACGGACTTTCACAGGATGTGATGACTTCTGTGTTGTCCGCAAATGTTTTCCGTGGGACGAGTAATCGCAGTCCCAGTCCCAATGGAAAAAGCTAGTCAACGCACTTCTCACGTGTTGCGATGGCTTCTGCGTTGCCCACACGACGTGGGCGTTCTTAGTAGAAGATCCTCTTATCGCTGCGTCATCTTTATTGGACTTTTTGAACATCCTCTTATATTTCAAAAAATAAATAATGCGCTAGCGCATTCTATACTATTAATATTAACAGAAATAGAGCCGAGTTGGCGAACTTTATTATAATTTTATTGTAGCTTCCATTTGGATACGTTACACTTATAGATGGAACCCTATTCCCTTGTACAGGATTGTTCAAAAAGAAAGGATAGTAACTGCATGTATCCTTTCATTATTTTATTTACTTTTTGAACAGCTTTTTTGTGAGTTAGAAAGGATGGCAATGATGATTTTAATGCAATTAAATGGAATCTCTAAATCCTTTGGAGCAGAAGAGATTCTTTCTAATATAAAAATTGAGATTAAAAATAATGAGCGTATTGCAATAGTCGGCCGAAACGGAGCCGGAAAATCGACCCTGCTAAAAATCATGGCGGGCGAAACCTCTTATGATGAAGGAGAGATTTTCAAACCAAAAGATTTAACATTCGGTTACCTCTCGCAGCATATGACTTTAGAGTCTGGAAAAACAATTTGGAAGGAAATGCTGGATGTATTTACTCCGCTTTTGGCAATGGAGAAAAAATTACGTGAACTGGAATCACAGATGGCAGATCCTTCTGCAATCGATCAATCAGCTTACCAACAGCTGCTTGAAAGATATGACAAGCTTCAAAATGATTATCAATTGAGCGGCGGATATGTTTATCAAGCAGAAATCAAGTCCGTATTAAATGGACTATCCTTTGGAGATTATGATTATGACACATTGATTACGGATTTAAGCGGTGGACAGAAAACAAGACTAGCACTCGGGAAGCTTCTCCTGCAAAAGCCGCAGCTTCTTATTCTGGATGAACCGACAAACCATTTGGATATTGACACACTCACATGGTTAGAAGGCTATTTAGTAAATTATCCGGGTGCCATCGTTATTGTATCGCATGACCGTTATTTCTTGGATAAAACCGTATCTATTGTTTATGAAATTTCCAGACACCATTCCAAAAAGTTCCATGGGACCTATAGTAATTATTTGACTCAGAAAGCCCTGGATTATGAACAGGAGAAGAAAGAATTCGAGAAGCAGCAGACAGAGATCAAGCGCATGGAGGATTTTATCCAGCGTAATCTGGCACGCGCTTCAACAACCAAGCGTGCACAAAGCAGACGAAAAAAACTTGAAAAGATAGAGCGCCTCGACCGCCCTTCGGGTGATGAATCCTCTGCATCTATTTCCTTCCAGATTAACCGTTTAAGCGGAAATGATGTACTAAAAATAAAGGATTTAGCTTTTCAATATCCAGATACAGACCAGCCGATTTTTCAAAATATTTCACTTCATGCCAACCGCGGCGACCGAATTGCATTGGTCGGTCCAAATGGTGTCGGCAAAACAACGTTATTAAAAAATATTGTAGGTAAGCATCAGCCTAATCATGGTGAGATACAATTAGGTACAAACGTTCAAGTAGGCTACTATGATCAGGAACAGGCAAATTTAAATTCTAATAAAACGGTTCTTCAGGAGCTTTGGGATGATTATCCCTTAATTAATGAAAAGGATATTCGTACTATCCTGGGAAATTTTCTGTTCTCTGGTGAGGATGTATTAAAGCCTGTATCAGCCCTGAGCGGCGGTGAAAAATCAAGACTGGCTCTGGCAAAATTAAAAATGCAAAAGGCAAATTTACTGATACTTGATGAGCCGACAAACCATTTAGATATTGATAGTAAAGAAGTATTGGAAAGTGCTTTAATTGATTTTCCTGGAACAATTGTATTTGTTTCTCATGACCGTTATTTTATTAACCGAATCGCTGATCAAGTTGCAGAAATGCAGGCTGGCAATGTAAAAATATATCTTGGCGACTATGATTATTATTTAGAAAAAAAGGCTGAAGAAGAAGAACGGCGTTTGTTAAAATTACAAGAACAGCAGATGGATCAGGAAGAGCCTGCTTCCACTGCAAAAAAGCTCAGCTTTCAGGAAGATAAACAACGCCAACGCGAGGAACGAAAACGAAAACGACGAATTGAAGAACTCGAAACATTGATTGAAGAAAAGGAAGCAGAAATTGCTGCGATTGAACTGGAAATGACCAATCCAGATGTATTTGATGATCATAAAAAGACGATGGAATTAACCGATAAATTATCAGCTTTAAAAGAAGAGCTGGATGTCTTTATGAATGAATGGGCAGTATTAGAAGAGAATTAAGCAATTGATATAATTTTCAGATTGTTGTATAGAGCAGGCATAATGATGGCCTGCTTTTTTTATATACTGTACAGGTTTAAAGCAGTAATCACTCTTCCTATGATAGATAATCTAATGTGATAAATGGAGGTTGTTGTCCCGTGGCGATACCCATCGTTACTTTTTTGTTTTTTATTCTTGTTAGCTTAACGTACTACGCATTTAAGGAAACAACGTTATCTGCCCCAATCACTGAAGAAGTACGTTCCGATTCTATTCTTCGTTTTCTTCCCTTTGCGGTCATTTTTATCGGCCTCTTCAGCAGCGTATGGCTTACTGTGGCTGTTTCACTTCCAATTGCCCGGTATTTCTCCAATTCTGTTTCGCCATTCTCTCAAGCAATAAATGAATTCATTATTGTGCTTGGTTTTAGCATGCTATTATTTGGAATTTGGGTCAGTTTGGGATTCTTATTACCAAAGTGGCTGACTAAAAATCATCCTCAGCTTGTCAGGAAAGGATTATCTCTGGTATTCCGCAATTCCATCGGGAAAGCAGAAATAAATTTACAGACATCTTCGAACAAAAGCCCAGGTGAAGCTCAAAATATTATTGAATTCAGTGGAAAAGACGTAGGAGAAATTGCAACGCATCGTACCGACTTAACTGTTCTGCAAATAGATGCAACACTGGAGGAAGTATTTTCCCTCGTTCAAGAGGTAGAATTTACAAGAATTCCGGTTTACGAAGAGGATATTGATCAAATTGCAGGTATATTATACGTAAAAGACTTCTTTCGTGTTCTAAAAACAGGCGTGTCCCCTGCCTTCTTCTCCTTAAAAAACATTATTCGTCCTGCAGTATATGTCAGAATGAACCAGGAAATTGATGATATTTTTAAGGAAATGAGGGAAAGAAATTATACGATTGCCATCGTTCTCGATGAATTTGGAGGAACGCATGGATTAATTACATTAGAAGATATTATCAGAGATATTACAAAAGACTTGTTGGAGGATCAAAAGCCAATTGCGGCTGAATCAAAGGATATTCTGCCTCTTACCGGCAGCCGTTATCTGATTAATGGATCAACCAGCTTATTTGATTTAGAAGGTACACTCGGTATAGAGTTTCCCATAGATACACCACATCAAACATTAGACAGCTTTTTATCTGATTTAACTGCCAGTCAGCCTGAAAATCAGAACAAAATACACTTTAAACATCTGTTATTTAATATACAGTCTGTGAAGAACGGAAAAATTGAATCAGTAATTGTTACCGTGCATGATGAGGATACTATAGAGCATCAATTTATCGGTTAGTTTTAATTATAAAGCAAAAGCGCATCAAGATTAAAAAATCTCTCATGCGCTTTTGCTTTATTATTTTTATTTAAATAAATAGTCATTCTGTATGGTTTCTTCTACGGCTACTCTATAAATAACTGCTACACCCAGCATCGTTGACATCACCGAGCTTCCTCCATAGCTTATTAAGAGTAAAGGAATACCCGTAATTGGCATAATTCCAACTGTCATACCGATATTTTGAAAAACATGGACAAGCATTAAGCTTAAGAATCCAAAACAAAAATATGCTCCAAACGGCGAATGCTTATAAATATTTAAACCAAGTGTTACTAATTTATATAAAAACATGAAATAAAGAAGTACAACAAAGGCACTGCCAACAAAACCAAAGCTTTCTCCTATAACAGAGAAAATAAAGTCGGTCTGGGCTTCCGGATAATTCACCTCAATGCTTCCCATTCCTTTTCCAAACAATTGACCTGAACCAAGTGCCATATGGGAACGTTCAAAGTGAAAGTTGGCATCCGATGACTGCTGAGACGGATCAAACCAGGTCATTACACGGTCGATTTGATAAGGTTTTACCCCAATTGTTTCTTCTGCAAAGTTTGGAAATTCAATTACTATTAGTAAGGCACCTGCAACAACGACAACTCCTGATATAATTAAAGAAAAGATAATTTTCCAATTAATCCCTGATAAAATAATCATCATCCCAGAAATAAATAAATATACCATTGCTGTTCCAAAATCCGGCTGCAGCATAATCAGAAACACAGGGATAGCCGTATACAACAGTAATTTTCCAAGAAGCCGTATATCTGTTTTAAAGGTGCTTACTTCAAATTTTTCTTTATGTTTGCTAATCACTGCTGCCAAAAAAAGAATTGTAGATATCTTAACAAACTCCGCTGGCTGTAAAGTCAGCCCTGGTATAAATGTGTACCAACTTTTTGCACCGTTTATGGATCTCGCAATAAATTCCGGACTGATTGGAAGCAAACCTAATAATACAACACCTGCTAAATAAATATAAAGACTCGTTTTATATAATTGCTCTAAATCTAAAAACTGCACAGCTGCAATCATTCCAATTCCAATGCAGTAGAAAACCATTTGCCGGATCACAAAGTTTGTATTATACTGCTCCAGCTGCTGTGCATTATATATCGCTAAAAAACTTATTATCGCAAAAGCTATCAATAATAAGATTAAATCGGTTTGAAAGTAATAATTTTGTTTTTTATTCATCGGACTCCCACCAAATTTCTTCTGTCGCTACCCTGTCGTTTTATGAAGCTATTCCAGCCTTAATTCTTCATAATTCTCATTAGCGAAAATTCAAAATAGCCATTATTCCATAAAGACCTCATCACGTATTTATCCATAGACTTCGTTGATTAGCTATTATTATTCTAACATTAAAGAAGGATTTGCGTTTAAATCAAGTGCAGCAAATTTTTCTTTTTTGTATAAAATTGTCCCCGCAGCTGCAATCATTGCTGCATTATCCGTACATAAATGAATCGACGGAATGTACAATTCAATATCCTCGCTGCTAAAACGTTTTTTCAGACTTTCCCGTAAGCCTTTATTTGCTGCAACACCACCCGCAACAATAACCTGCTTTACATTATATTCCTGTGCTGCGCGGTATGTTTTTTCAGTTAATACCTCAACTACACTTTGTTGAAAGCTTGCTGCAACATCTGAAGGATCTAATGTTTCACCACGCTGCTCTGCATTATGAAGCGTATTGATAACAGCCGATTTTAAACCGCTGAAGCTAAAGTCATAGCTTCCTTCCTCCAGCCATGCACGTGGGAAATCAATCGTTACTTTTCCTTCAGCACTTAAACGGTCGATTTCCGGACCGCCTGGATAAGGAAGCTTCAGCATTCTTGCCACTTTATCATAAGCCTCTCCTGCCGCGTCATCTCTTGTTTCACCAATCAGCTCATACTCATAATGGTCTTTCATGATAACAAGCTCTGTATGTCCTCCTGAGACAATCAGGGCTAATAAAGGAAAAACAAACTCGTTTTCCAAACGGTTCGCATAAATATGGCCGGCAATGTGATGTACACCGATAAGCGGCTTATTTTTTGCAAAGGCGAGAGCTTTTGCTGCATTAACACCAACAAGAAGTGCTCCTACTAGCCCCGGTCCCTCTGTAACAGCAATTGCATCAATATCATCCCAGATTACTTCTGCTTGTTTTACTGCTTCTTCCAAGACCATTGTAATTTGTTCTACATGGTGTCTGGAAGCTATTTCGGGAACAACTCCGCCAAAACGCTTATGGCTTTCGATTTGAGAAGCAACCACATTAGAAAGGATTTCACGCCCATTTTTTACAATAGACGCTGCTGTTTCATCACAGCTTGTTTCTATGCCTAAAATTATTGTATCTTTTTTCATTTTAAATTCACCCACATTACAATAGCATCTTCAAAATTATCCGTGTAATAATGCTTTCGAATCCCGCCGGGAACAAGCCCGAATTTCCTATATAAGGATTGTGCAGCCATATTTGAAATGCGCACCTCCAAGGACAACCGCTCTACTCCTTTACCCGTCATAAATGTTAGAGCATACCCAAATAGCTTTTCACCAATTTTGCGTCCACGCATATCGGGATGTATAGCAAAGTTTGTAATTTGTCCATCTTCAAATACGATCCACGTGCCAATATAGCCAATAATTCTTTCATCCAGACAGGCTACAAAATAATAAGCATGATCGTTTTCACACAGCTCTTTATGAAAAATCTCCACATCCCATGGACCTGAAAATGACGCCTCTTCTACTTTCATTACCCCTGGAACATCCTCCAAATTCATCTGCCGAATAATAGCCTCGCTCATGAATCTGCTTTTTCCTTTTGCTGCTTTTGCCAATTTGCTTCAGCCTCTGCCAAACGGAGATAATTCGGCACAAGTATATGAGCAGGACCAGCTTCTCTTTCTCTACCTAATAGAGCCAAATGTACTGCTCTGGGAAACTGCAATGACGCATCAGCAAATACAGCTTTGTCCTGTAAACACTCTGTAATAAGCTCTTTAAAAACCTCTGTGTCCTGACTTAAAAACAATACTTTTTCGCCTGACTTCTTCAGCTTTGCCAGCCATTCTGTCATTAATATATTTTCTTCTTCCATCACAGTTTCAAGCTTTTCATTTTTCCATTGATACGCACCCGTATATACTAAACCGCGTCTGGCATCAAAAAATGGACAAATGATTCCATCAAATAAAATCCCCTGATAAGCTAATGCTTCTAAGCTGGATACACCAATAACCGGTATATCTAATGCCCAGGCCATTGTTTTCGCTGTGGCTAAACCAATTCGGACTCCTGTATAAGAACCAGGGCCTTTGGCAACGATAATCCGATCTAATTCAGAAGGTTTAACATTCACATCCTTCATCAGTTTTTCCACTGCCGGCATTAAACGCACGGAATGATTTTTAGCAATATTGGTCGTGATTTCACCGATTAATTGTTTATCGTCTAATAATGCCACACTTAAAACCTGATTGGAAGTATCCATCGCAAGTATTTTCATAAAAAAACTCCTAACTCAATGCTTTGACAACTTGTTCAAAATGCTCCCCGAAAGGAGTAAGTGTTATTTCACGCTGATTATCGTTACCTGTATAACAAAGCGTAATATCCAAACGCTCTTTTGGCAGAAAATCTTCAATAAAACTGGCCCATTCAATCACGGTGATGCCATTCCCAAAGAAATAGTCATCAAAGCCAATATCCTCCATCGAATTCTCCAAACGATACACGTCCATATGATAAAGCGGCAGACGGCCACGGTATTCCTTTACAATGGTAAAAGTCGGACTGCTGATATTTCGCTTAACATCCAGCCCTTTTGCCAGACCTTTCGTAAAGGTAGTCTTTCCAACACCTAATTGTCCTTCAAGTGTCAAGACATCATTTGGTTGTAATTCTTTCGCTAAACGATACGCAAAATCCTGTGTATCGTTTTCTGTTCTTAAAAGCATTTGCAACGTATCCACCTACTTTAAATGTGTGTATCCACTTTTCGTTAACTGCTTTATCTCTTCCTTTGATTGAATAAGAACACGAGGTTCTTCTGTTTTGCGAACATAGCCAATCTGCTTAATCGGCGTATTTGCCTGATGAGCGATTTCCTGCACCCTTGACCATTCCTTTTCTGGCACTGTCCCTAAAAGCTCAAAGTCTTCTCCTCCTGACAGCTTCCATTCGTATTGCTGCTCTTCAGAAAATTGATAAAAGGTTTGAGAAACAGGAACCTTCTCTTCTATAATAATAAGCTCCACTCCGGAAGCCTCTGCTATTTCATTTGCTTCATTTGAAATTCCATCACTAATATCATTTAATGCCACACGTTCTATTTCCCGTAACCCTAATGCAAATGCTGCTTTTGGCTCCGGTAATCGATGGCGTCTTATATAATAGTCTTTGTCTTTACATTCCTGCTGATGCAGCAATATCTCAAGTCCAGCTCTTGAATCTCCTAATGTTCCTGTCGCAAAGATAATATCTCCCGGCTTGGCATGGCTTCGATACCTTGCTCTTTCTTTTGGCACATAGCCCATTGCTGTAATCGAAATCATTAAACGATCACTCGACACCGTGTCTCCGCCAATTAAGTCCATTTGATATATCGACGCAAGTTCATGCATTCCTTGATAAATTTCCTCTAATGCCTTCTGACTCCACTTTTTTGGAATACACATAGAAACCAAATAAAAGGCCGGTTCAGCCCCCATTGCGGCTAGATCACTAATATTTGCAGCCAATACGCGATATCCGATATGAAAAGGCTCCATCGTATCTAAAGAAAAATGAATATCTTCCACAAAAGTATCTACTGTTGTGACAATGTCTGAAGTACTGCGAAAAACGGCGGCATCATCTCCAATTCCTTTGATCAATGTCGGCTGATTATATGCTTTTGGTTTAATAGCATTAATAAATGAAAATTCATCCACGATATCACCAATTCCTTTATTTCTGGTTGGAAAAGTATAAGAAAGATTACAGGTTAAAGAATGTTCGGCTTCATTCCTTATGAACTGGATTCTGCAATTCCCCGCTCATTTACGGAAATACTGGATCAGCCATATTTTTATGTTATTAGGAGACCTTAATACAATCTTTTTTAATCTATTACTTATCATAGCAAATCAAAGACAAAAAATAAAAATTTATGTCATAAAAATAGCTACAAATTATTGCTGCAGAACGTTTTACTTATTTACAGGCTGATTAGTATACCGGCCCATTTATGGCATTAAAAAAACACATGTTTCTTAGCGGAAACCATGTGTTGCAGTTTACTATTATTTTAAAAAATCATGGCGGTCCGGACGGGACTCGAACCCGCGACCTCCTGCGTGACAGGCAGGCATTCTAACCAACTGAACTACCGGACCTAAAGTATGTAAAGTATCAAAGCTTATCCAGTACTTCGATGGTGAATCTGGATCTTATTTGGTTGCGGGGGTAGGATTTGAACCTACGACCTTTGGGTTATGAGCCCAACGAGCTACCGAACTGCTCCACCCCGCGATATGAATAATTAGTATTTTTTTCAATTCCTTATTTAAGGACAAGGTTTATTATATCTCCTTTTAAGGAGTAATGCAATACCTTTTTAAAAAATTTTTTATTTTTATTTGCTTATCATGAGTTTATCCAGAATGTGGAGTGATTATAACTATTTTGAATGATATTAAATAATTACTTGATAGAAGATACCGATATATGTTTTTTTTAAAGCAGCTATTATCATTCAAAATATCATCTGATATAATTTGTTAATATGTGCCATTTAATCTATATCATCTATAATTTCAAAAAGCACCAAATAAAAATAAGGAGAATATTGAATTGACCTTTATAACTGCTTTTATCCTCATCCTATTAATTATTGTAAAGTTATTTGAGGATATAACAATTACCCAAATTCTGAACATCTCCTCATAGAACCAAGAAAAAATTCTTTTCAGGCCAGTGAATGGAACGAGCATTCGTTTACTACAAAGCAAAAGGTTGAAACCTTTGAGGCAGTAATATCAGGCAAATAAATTGCTTGTCTGATGATATTATTTATAAAAAAAACGCTTATTTTGTCAAGTCTAATAGACAAAATAAGCGTTTTTTACAGACTGTTATTGAGAATAATAGACCTTATCGATCTGACTCCAGTATGAAAAAGGAATCTATATTTTTATATTCATTTATCATTCTCTCATATTAAATCACATATTTTTTTATAATCAGCGTCTGTACAATCATAAACATTCCTCCGACAGCCCAATACAAAGGCAAAGCTGCAGGCGCATTTAAGGAAACTACTCCAATCATAATTGGGGATATAAAGCTCATAACTGCCATTTGCTTTCGCTGAGCTTCATCCAGACCAATAAGACTTACTCTTGCTTGAAGATAGTAAATAAGTACAGCAAAAACAACAAACAAAATATCTGTTTCACCTAAGCTAAACCAAAGAAATGAATGTTCAGCTATTTCCGGAGTTCGCATAATAGCATAATAGAATCCCAGGAGAATAGGCATCTGAATGATCAGCGGCAAACAACCTACAGCCATCTTTACAGGATTAAAATCGTGCTTTTTATAAACCTCACTTAACTCTCTCTGCATACTTAACTGATCTTCTGTACTGCTCTTCCCTTTGTATTTTTTTTGAATCTCATCCATCTCAGGCTTCATAACAGCCATTTTCTTTTGCGAGTCTTTACTATTCTTTGACTGACGAATAAAGAACGGCATTAACACAAATCGGATAATAACTGTAATCAATACAATAGCAATCCCATAGTTACCCTGAAACAAAGAAGCAATCTTTTTTATCAACAGAGAAAAGGAATATACAAAATAATGATCAAAGAACCCCGTTGATGAGCTGTCAATAGGTGCGTTATTACCTCCGCACCCCGCAAGTACAAAGACAAGCAATAGTACTAAAATTAAAAACCTGTATTTTTTAAAGGCTGTGAGTAAGCCATGTTTTTCCATAATTGTCCTCCTCTTATTTTAAACTCATTTTTAAAACAAGAGGATAGGTTGTCTATTTTATCATCTTTTTGGTCTATTCTTTTAAATGTTATGATAAGCCAAATCATAAAGGGTTCATTAATAATTAACGTCTTCCCCATTTGATTCTTATTAATTTTAATATTTTGGTGCCTGCCCCCAAAAGAATATTCATAGACAACAGGGGTATTATGATGCAGATTAACAAAATACATAATTCCCATTGTCATCAAAACAACACCAAAGTACATATAAAAGATGGAAGAATCTATAAAAGTATTATTAAACAACTCTAAAAACATAGTTACTCACCTCCTTTACTAATTTAAAAGTTAACGTTTAAGTTAATTATATCAAAAAAATAAAGGATTTCCTATCTGCAGCTACTTTGAGAAAAAAAGCAAATTATTATTATTTTGCTTTTGTATTACTTTAGGTCATAGAGTAAAATAATATAAAAATATCTGACTACACTCACGCTAAAGGAGCTTGCGAAATATGACAGTATATATTGCATTGTTACGGGGTATTAATGTAGGTGGAAAAAATATGATTAAGATGGCGAAATTACGAGAATCCCTTACAGCAATAGGTTTAGAAAACGTTCAAACGTATATACAGAGTGGAAATATTTTATTTCAATCAGATAAGCAGGAAAAGAAACTTAGAGAGGAAATAAAGCATAAAATTATGGAAGATTACAGACTCTCTATTCCAGTCATTCTGAGAACCGCAGAGGAATGGGAACAATTAACGACAGCTTGTCCCTTCTCCGCTGAAGAAATCAAAATAGCTGAAGCAGATTCTGTAGGAGAGAGTCTCTACGTGGCCTTTTTCCCAAGCAATCTGTCTATAGTTAATTTAGAAAGCTTACAAAGCTTCCAAAACGAAAAAGAAAAATATCATATTCAAAACAAAGAAATCTATCTTCTGTTTTATGACAGCGTCCGTAACTCTAAACTGGCAAATCAGCTTCAAAAATTAGATATTCAATCTACAACTCGTAATTGGAAAACAGTCAATAAGTTGGCAGCAATGGCCAAAACAATGAAATAAAAAGAATGAGGTGAAAAAATATTTAAACATTTCTTAGCGGAGCAAGTAAGCCCATCCTCAAAGCACACTGGGCTTATTTTTCAGCCGCATTAATACTTACTTATTCAAAAAAAGAGCTAAGCATTAGTATGCTTAACTCTTTTTCATTGTGCCTGGCGGCGTCCTACTCTTGCAGGGGGAAGCCCCCAACTACCATTGGCGCTGAAGAACTTAACTTCTGTGTTCGGCATGGAAACAGGTGTGACCTCTTCGCTATCGCTACCAGACTTATTTATTTAGGATTTGCACCCTGAAAACTAAATAAGAGTAACGTGACATCAAAAAACTTAGATAAGTCCTCAATCGATTAGTATCCGTCAGCTGCACGTGTCGCCACGCTTCCACCTCGGACCTATCAACCTCATCGTCTCTGAGGGATTTTACTCACTTGAAGTGATGGGAAGTTTCATCTTGAGGGGGGCTTCATGCTTAGATGCTTTCAGCACTTATCCTTTCCACACGTAGCTACCCAGCTATGCTCCTGGCGGAACAACTGGTACACCAGCGGTGTGTCCATCCCGGTCCTCTCGTACTAAGGACAGCTCCTCTCAAACTTCCAACGCCCACGACGGATAGGGACCGAACTGTCTCACGACGTTCTGAACCCAGCTCGCGTACCGCTTTAATGGGCGAACAGCCCAACCCTTGGGACCGACTACAGCCCCAGGATGCGATGAGCCGACATCGAGGTGCCAAACCTCCCCGTCGATGTGAACTCTTGGGGGAGATAAGCCTGTTATCCCCGGGGTAGCTTTTATCCGTTGAGCGATGGCCCTTCCATGCGGAACCACCGGATCACTAAGCCCGACTTTCGTCCCTGCTCGACTTGTAGGTCTCGCAGTCAAGCTCCCTTCTGCCTTTACACTCTACGAATGATTTCCAACCATTCTGAGGGAACCTTTGGGCGCCTCCGTTACCTTTTAGGAGGCGACCGCCCCAGTCAAACTGCCCGCCTGACACTGTCTCCGAACCGGATTACGGTCCTGGGTTAGAATGGTCATACAGTTAGGGTGGTATCCCACGGGTGCCTCCACGTAAGCTGGCGCTCACGCTTCAAAGGCTCCCACCTATCCTGTACAAACTGCACAAACATTCCATATCAGGCTACAGTAAAGCTCCACGGGGTCTTTCCGTCCTGTCGCGGGTAATGCGCATCTTCACGCATAGTATAATTTCACCGGGTCTCTCGTTGAGACAGTGCCCAAGTCGTTGCACCTTTCGTGCGGGTCGGAACTTACCCGACAAGGAATTTCGCTACCTTAGGACCGTTATAGTTACGGCCGCCGTTTACTGGGGCTTCGGTTCAAAGCTTCGCTTACGCTAACTCTTCCCCTTAACCTTCCAGCACCGGGCAGGTGTCAGCCCCTATACTTCGCCTTTCGGCTTCGCAGAGACCTGTGTTTTTGCTAAACAGTCGCTTGGGCCTATTCACTGCGGCTCACTCACAAGTGAGCACCCCTTCTCCCGAAGTTACGGGGTCATTTTGCCGAGTTCCTTAACGAGAGTTCTCCCGCTCACCTTAGGATTCTCTCCTCGCCTACCTGTGTCGGTTTGCGGTACGGGCACCTATGATCTAACTAGAGGCTTTTCTTGGCAGTGTGAAATCAGGAACTTCGGTACTATATTTCCCTCCCCGTCACAGCTCAGAAATATGTCAGACGGATTTGCCTATCTGACTTCCTCGCATGCTTGGACGCACATCCATCAGTGCGCACTCCTTATCCTCCTGCGTCCCCCCATTGTTCAAACAATCATGAGGTGGTACAGGAATATCAACCTGTTGTCCATCGCCTACGCCTGTCGGCCTCGGCTTAGGTCCCGACTAACCCTGAGAGGACGAGCCTTCCTCAGGAAACCTTAGGCATTCGGTGAAAGAGATTCTCACTCTTTTTTCGCTACTCATACCGGCATTCTCACTTCAAAGCGCTCCACCAGTCCTCACGGTCTGACTTCTCTGCACTTTGAACGCTCTCCTACCATTGTTCGTAAGAACAATCCGCAGCTTCGGTGATACGTTTAGCCCCGGTACATTTTCGGCGCAGCGTCACTCGACCAGTGAGCTATTACGCACTCTTTCAATGATGGCTGCTTCTAAGCCAACATCCTGGTTGTCTGTGCAACGCCACATCCTTTTCCACTTAACGTATACTTTGGGACCTTAGCTGGCGGTCTGGGCTGTTTCCCTTTCGACTATGAACCTTATCACCCATAGTCTGACTCCCAAGTTGAAGTAACTGGCATTCGGAGTTTGACTGAATTCGGTAACCCGGTAGGGGCCCCTAGTCCAATCAGTGCTCTACCTCCAGTACTCACGATCTTGAGGCTAGCCCTAAAGCTATTTCGGAGAGAACCAGCTATCTCCGTGTTCGATTGGAATTTCACCGCTACCCACACCTCATCCCCGCATTTTTCAACATACGTGGGTTCGGGCCTCCAGTCAGTGTTACCTGACCTTCACCCTGGACATGGGTAGATCACACGGTTTCGGGTCTACGACCGCATACTCATTCGCCCTATTCAGACTCGCTTTCGCTACGGCTCCGTGTCTTCCACTTAACCTTGCATACAATCGTAACTCGCCGGTCCATTCTACAAAAGGTACGCCGTCACCCATTAACGGGCTCCGACTACTTGTAGGCACACGGTTTCAGGTTCTATTTCACTCCCCTTCCGGGGTGCTTTTCACCTTTCCCTCACGGTACTGGTTCACTATCGGTCACTAGGTAGTATTTAGCCTTGGGAGATGGTCCTCCCGGATTCCGACGGAATTCCACGTGTTCCGCCGTACTCAGGATACACTCCGGAGGAAATTCCTTTTCAACTACAGGGCTGTTACCTTCTTCGGCTGACCTTTCCAAGTCGATTCGTTTAAAGAATTTCTTTGTAACTCCAATGGAGTGTCCTACAACCCCAAGAAGCAAGCTTCTTGGTTTGGGCTCTTTCCGTTTCGCTCGCCGCTACTCAGGAAATCGATTTTTCTTTCTCTTCCTCCAGGTACTGAGATGTTTCAGTTCCCCGGGTCTGCC
This sequence comes from Oceanobacillus sp. FSL W8-0428, assembly GCF_038004405.1. Taxonomy (NCBI): domain Bacteria; kingdom Bacillati; phylum Bacillota; class Bacilli; order Caryophanales; family Bacillaceae; genus Oceanobacillus; species Oceanobacillus sp. FSL W8-0428. The sequence goes on along the minus strand of NZ_JBBORB010000001.1, from coordinate 2,576,239 downwards.
TCATCTACCCTATGTATTCAGATAGATGTCCTGTCCCATTACGAACAGTGGGTTCCCCCATTCGGAAATCCCCGGATCAAAGTTTACTTACAACTCCCCGAGGCATATCGGTGTTAGTCCCGTCCTTCATCGGCTCCTAGTGCCAAGGCATCCACCGTGCGCCCTTATTCACTTAACTAAAGTTTTGGAATAAGTTTGCTGATTACTTCGTAATCAGTTGTGTTGCTATATCAATAGCTTTTTTGCCTTATTTCTAAAGTTTGATGTCGTTGTTACTCTTATTTAGTTTTCAAGGTACAAGCTTCCACACGGATGTGGTGACTTCTGTGTTGTCACATGGACGTGACGGTTTTAACAGAAGTTCCTTGAGAGATTGCTCTCTCAAAACTGAACCAAACAACCAAGTACAAAATTCCGTTATATATCCTTAGAAAGGAGGTGATCCAGCCGCACCTTCCGATACGGCTACCTTGTTACGACTTCACCCCAATCATTCGTCCCACCTTCGGCGGCTGGCTCCAAAAAGGTTACCTCACCGACTTCGGGTGTTACGAACTCTCGTGGTGTGACGGGCGGTGTGTACAAGACCCGGGAACGTATTCACCGCGGCATGCTGATCCGCGATTACTAGCGATTCCGGCTTCATGTAGGCGAGTTGCAGCCTACAATCCGAACTGAGAACGGTTTTATGGGATTTGCTTGACCTCGCGGGCTTGCTTCCCTTTGTTCCGTCCATTGTAGCACGTGTGTAGCCCAGGTCATAAGGGGCATGATGATTTGACGTCATCCCCACCTTCCTCCGGTTTGTCACCGGCAGTCACCTTAGAGTGCCCAACTAAATGCTGGCAACTAAGATCAAGGGTTGCGCTCGTTGCGGGACTTAACCCAACATCTCACGACACGAGCTGACGACAACCATGCACCACCTGTCACTTTGTCCCCGAAGGGAAAACTCTGTCTCCAGAGCGGTCAAAGGATGTCAAGACCTGGTAAGGTTCTTCGCGTTGCTTCGAATTAAACCACATGCTCCACCGCTTGTGCGGGTCCCCGTCAATTCTTTTGAGTTTCAGCCTTGCGGCCGTACTCCCCAGGCGGAGTGCTTAATGCGTTAACTTCAGCACTAAGGGGCGGAAACCCCCTAACACCTAGCACTCATCGTTTACGGCGTGGACTACCAGGGTATCTAATCCTGTTCGCTCCCCACGCTTTCGCTCCTCAGCGTCAGTTACAGACCAGAGAGTCGCCTTCGCCACTGGTGTTCCTCCACATCTCTACGCATTTCACCGCTACACGTGGAATTCCACTCTCCTCTTCTGCACTCAAGTCCTCCAGTTTCCAATGCACGTTTACGGTTGAGCCGCAAGATTTCACATCAGACTTAAAGAACCGCCTGCGAGCGCTTTACGCCCAATAATTCCGGACAACGCTTGCCACCTACGTATTACCGCGGCTGCTGGCACGTAGTTAGCCGTGGCTTTCTGGTCGGGTACCGTCAAGGTACGATCAGTTACTATCATACTTGTTCTTCCCCGACAACAGAGTTTTACGATCCGAAAACCTTCATCACTCACGCGGCGTTGCTCCGTCAGACTTTCGTCCATTGCGGAAGATTCCCTACTGCTGCCTCCCGTAGGAGTCTGGGCCGTGTCTCAGTCCCAGTGTGGCCGATCACCCTCTCAGGTCGGCTACGCATCGTCGCCTTGGTGAGCCATTACCCCACCAACTAGCTAATGCGCCGCAGGCCCATCTGTAAGTGACAGCAAAAGCCGCCTTTCAACTTACCATCAGGAGATGATAAGTATTATCCGGTATTAGCTCGCGTTTCCGCGAGTTATCCCAGTCTTACAGGCAGGTTGCCTACGTGTTACTCACCCGTCCGCCGCTCGTTCCACGAACGTCCCTCCGAAGAGTTCTGTCCGCTTCCCGCGCTCGACTTGCATGTATTAGGCACGCCGCCAGCGTTCGTCCTGAGCCAAGATCAAACTCTCCATAAAAGTGTTTGTTTCTTTAGCTTTCAGAAGTCAACTTCTGACTTAAATATTCAAGAAAAACGAGGTGTTTTTCTTCTTTCGTACTGGTTGTTTTGTTCAGTTTTCAAAGAGCAATTTCTTTGTCGCTTTTAAAAACAGCGACCAAATTAATATATCATGTTTCAAAACCATTGTCAACAACTTTTTAAACATAAGCTGTTGAGTGGGCCTGAGTGGACTCGAACCACCGACCTCACGCTTATCAGGCGTGCGCTCTAACCAGCTGAGCTACAGGCCCATAATCTTTATGGAGCGGGTGAAGGGAATCGAACCCTCGTCATCAGCTTGGAAGGCTGAGGTTTTACCATTAAACTACACCCGCTTATACAAATAAAAAACCAAACTTTCTTCTGGTCGGGAAGACAGGATTCGAACCTGCGACCCCTTGGTCCCAAACCAAGTGCTCTACCAAGCTGAGCTACTTCCCGATGGCGCGCCCGAGAGGAGTCGAACCCCTAACCTCTTGATCCGTAGTCAAACGCTCTATCCAATTGAGCTACGGGCGCATTATAAACGAACTTTTATATACTATCACATCTCTTAAATCAATGCAATAAATTTTTAAAAGTTAATTTTCCAATCAATCTCTCAACCACCTGTGCAATCAATCGACTTTTAATACTATAGCATGTCCTTATCATTGATGCAAGGGGAAATCCTCAAAAAAATATAATCAAACTATTCTTTCAAAAAAGACTCCCCTTTCTATTATTGATAGTTATTTCAATTCAGAAATTTAAACTTTTAGCCTCATAAATTATAAAGTAAAAATCACCTGAACTTCCAGCATCAAACCTTTGTTCGCTATTGAAGTAAAATTAAGCTGCAAATACCTGCATGCTATCTTTCACCCATTAAATATAATAGTCTATTTCTTTTAAGCTTTTTCTTTCTTCTATAGAAGAGTCAATAAATCCAATAAAATAGCCATGGTAAGATAATGACCTTCTACTAAAATCGCTCATATCATATGAACTACGTAAAAATTATCACAAATGTTTTTGGCGGCACGGGTACTTCCCCATCTAAAACATTTCCAATTACTCAGTTTATCAAAACTGTTACTCCTTCTCCGCTTCCTTAAAACTCTTAATTCCTTTCATTGTACTTTTTAAACACATACTTCTATAGAGGTAAATTAAGCCATAAAATAATAACACCACTACTTGTTATTGAATAGTACTGAACAAAATGCTATAGTAAAATGAATCAGCTTATTACCTAACCTATAAAGAGGGTGACTTTAGTGTCTGCACAATTAAAAAAAGGGGTTCTTGAACTCTGTGTATTAGTATTGCTTGATAAACAAGATTTCTATGGATATGAGTTGATTAAACGTATTACGGATAAAATCGAAATATCGGAAGGATCTGTCTATCCAGTATTACGCCGAATATTGAAACAGGGGTACTGCACAACTTACCTTAGAGAGTCCACAGAAGGACCGAGCAGAAAATATTATCATTTAACAAATGAAGGGCAAGATTACCTCCTGGAACTTAAAGAAGAATACGAGAAATTCACGCGAGGCGTTGATTCGTTAATGAAGGAGGAGAATAATGAATAAATTAGATTTTTTAGAAGAACTTCGCTACTACTTAAGAAACTTATCATCACAAGATCAAAAAGAGATTACTCAAGACTTTGAAGAGCATTTTGAAATGGGGCGGGCAGAAGGAAAAACAGATGAAGAGATTGTTCGTTCGCTGGGTTCTCCCCAACAGATTGCGAAAGACCTGCAGTCCACACAACAATATGAAAAAGTGCCGGTAAATCATTCTGAACAAAACCAATTTCCCAGAATAGGTATAATCATTGGACTCTTTTTCTTCAATCTTATTATTATCCTCGGCCCTTCTATCGGTATTGCCGGGACGATTTTGGGCATATGGGTTATTGCTTTTTCTTTTGTTGCACAACTTTTTATAGCAGGTGTTCAATGGATTATCCATCCTGAATCATTTTATCTATTTGAACTATTTTCCTCCATTACACTGGCAGGATCAGGATTATTAATCTTTATCGTAATCAATTATGTTACAAATGCAGCTATCCGCATATTTTCTAGGTATATTGCTTTCAATGTACGTTTGGTAAAAGGAGAGGATCGAGCATGATAAATGGAAAACGAATTATCATTTTAGCAATATTCCTGCTTCTTATCGGAATTATTGGCATGGTTGCTACTTTTTCATCTTACAAGCAGTCTGCTTTCTATGAAGAATCCGAATCTATTCCTATCAATGCTAATGAAATAAATGAAATTGAAGTGGATGCTGAAAATACAGAAATACATCTTCAAGCAGCTAACAGCGAAGAACCCAGGGCAGAATATACTGCAACAGGAAAAAAGATTAAAGATCAAGAGATCCTTACTTCAGTTGATGGAGATAAATTAACAATTCAAATCGAAGAAACCTCCTTCTCTTTCTTCGATTTAGATTTTTTGTTTCGTTCCAAAGCTACATTAAAAATTTTTGTGCCTAAGGATACAATAGATAAAATAAAAGTGAAGACAACGAATACAAAAATTGCTGCAGTTCATCTGCAAGTTGATGAACTGCAGCTCCATACAAGTAATGGCCGAATTGAAGGTGAAGATATAGAAACTTCTTTATTCAATCTGCAATCATCCAACGGAAAAATTGAATTGGATAATATACAAGGAGATACAAATGTTAGAACTTCAAATGGAAAAATCACCTTAGAAAATATTATTGGCGAAGTGAAAGCAAATACAAATAACGCAAAGCTGACCTTGGATTCTATACAAGGAAATGTAAATGTAGAAACGACAAATGGGAAGGTTGATTTACAGAATATTTCCGGGGAAATTACAGCAAAAACGAATAATGCAGCAGTATCCATTGCGGCAAAAGGATTTGATTATCCAATGAATTTAGAAACAAGTAATGGAAAAATCACTATTATTTCTAATAAAAAGCCTGAAAATGCAACCTTTGATTTACGTACAAATAACGGAACCATTCGCGTATTTGATTCTAAGGATTGGGATATCACTTACGGAAATGGGGAGACATTGATTAAAGCTCATACAAGTAACGGTGGAATTACGATTGAATAGACAAAAGATGATTTGATCTGCTGCTCTAAAAAACCTCTAATCTGTGTAAAAAATTTAATAACAGATTAGAGGTTTTTTATAAACATTTATCCGACCAGCCTCTCCTGTACAGCAGACTCTATAAGTTGTGAAGGCATGTCTTTCCCCGGCAAACATTAACTGTATCAATTTCTCATTTTAGGGTCCAAAATATCCCGTAACCCGTCACCAATCAAATTAAATCCTAATACAACAAGCATGATAGAAAGTCCCGGCATAAGCAATGTCCATGGAGCCAGCTGAATAAATTCCCTGGAACTAGCAAGCATTTGTCCCCATTCTGGTGTTGGAGGCTGTGCCCCAAGCCCAAGAAATCCAAGTGCAGCTGCTTCTAGTATGGCAGTCCCAAAGCCAAGCGTGGACTGAACAATAATTGGCGTAATACTATTGGGTAAAATATGCCGGAAGATAATCCGGCCATTTTTCATTCCCTGCGCCCTGGCGGCCATAATATATTCTTCTTCCCGCAAGCTAATGACTCTGGATCGAACAATCCTTCCAAAAATCGGGATATTAATTATTGCAATTGCAATGAGTGCATTCTGCAAGGAAGCCCCAAGAATCGCAACAATTGCAATAGCTAGTAAAATACTTGGAAAAGCCAGAAGTATATCAAATACCCTGGAGATAATCATATCGACCCAGCGTCCAAAATAGCCTGCGATAATCCCAAGCAATGTCCCGAATACCAAAGCACCTGTAACAGCAAAAAAACCAACCTGCAACGAGACTCTTGCTCCATAAGCTATTCTGGTAAATATATCTCTTCCTAAATCGTCAGTTCCCATCCAATGCTCACCAGAAGGAGGCTGGAGGCGATTGGCCAGATTTTGTTCTTGAAATGAATATGATGTAAGAAGCGGTGCAACAAGTCCAAGTATAAGGAAGAAAATAATAATAATCAGGCCGGCCACAGCAAAACGATTTTTTCTCAAGCGCCGAAAGGTATCTCTCCAGGAAGATATCGCCTCTAACTGCTCCTCATCTGCCGGCTCTTCTCTATTTATGGGGTTCGTTAGTGGCTGCTCAGTGTCTTTCGGTTTTCTCTCATGTCGTTTCATCACAGCTCCCCCTTAATAATTAATCCTTGGATCAATGATTTTATATAGAATATCTACAACAAGATTAATAATAACAAAAATAAATGCAACAACTAAAATGCCAGACTGAATAACTGGATAATCCCGATAATTTATTGCTTCAAATACATATCTTCCTATCCCCGGCCAGCTAAAAATTGTTTCAGTTAAAATGGCACCGCCTAATAAGACTCCTGCCTGCAGACCGATAACAGTCAACACCGGAATCATTGCATTTTTTAATGCATGTTTGTATATAATAAGAAATTGCCCTGAACCTTTTGCACGTACTGTACGAATATAATCTGATTTCATAACCTCCAGCATACTAGACCTTGTCATTCTGGCAATAATAGCCATTGGAATTGTACCCAATGCAATACTTGGAAGAACTAAATGCTTCAGTATCGTACCTGTTCTGGAAAAGTCCAAATGAATCAGTGAATCAAGTACATAAAAATAAGTAATCGGCGCCATCGGATCTCTGTTGTCCTGCCTGCCATATGCCGGAAACCATCCAAGCTCCTGAGCAAAAATCCATTGTTCCATCAACGCCAGCCAAAAAACAGGTATGGAAACACCAATTAAAGCAAAAAGCATCGCAAGAAAGTCGAACCAGGAATTTTGCTTCCAGGCACTGATAATTCCTGCATTAACACCTATAAATACTGCAAAAAGCATCGCAAAAATCGTTAATTCAAACGTAGCAGCAATATAAGGCCAAATTTCAGCAGATATTTCTGCATTGGAACGCAAGGAAGTTCCCAGATCCCCTTGCAGCAGATCTTTTACATATAATCCATATTGATTCAGATAAGGTTCATTGAGCCCCATACTTTCTTCCAGATTTTCTATTGCTGTTTGATTGGCAGTTTCTCCCAAGATGACTTGGGCCGGATTTCCAGGTATCAAATGAACAATGGAAAAGGTGATTAATGTCATACCAATCAGAACGGGAACCATCATCAATAATCGTCGGATAATATAGGAAACCATGATTTCACCTCTATTCTACTTTACGTAGTTTTAGTTCTTTCCGAGAGTAAAGAAATGGAGGCCCCTTACTAAAAGTCCTGCATCCCTCCTCTTGAAGAATCAAAGAAATCATTATTGCACTTATCAGCTGATTTTTAAGAGAAGGATAGATTTCCAGTAGAAAAAGGGACTCCTTTATTTATTTCTATTAATTAGTCAACCAGTTCTACTTCTGCTAAAGATTCGCTTGTCGATGGATGCGGTACATAGTTTTCTACAGCATTTGTTGTCGCAAGCACCGGTCTGGAATGTACTAAAGGAACCATTGGCGCATCGTCTGCAATAATTTCCTGCGCCTGCTGATAAAAAGAAGCCCGCTCATCCTGGTCTATAGATAATTTCGCTTGGTTTAAAAGCCCATCCACTTCATCATTGGCATAAAATTCCCTGTTACTGCTTCCTACATTATCACCATGCAATAAGCTGCTAAGGAAGTAATCAGGATCCCCGTTCGTTCCTGACCAGCCGAGCATATACATTTGATGATCCCCGTTCATCGTTTTTTCCAAATACGGAGCCCATTCTTCTCTGACAATCGTAACTGTTATACCAATTTGCTCAAGATTATTCTGGATAATCTCTGAGACTGTTTCTGGATCTGGCATGTATGGTCTTGCTACAGGCATGGTCCATAATTCGATTTCCAAACCTTCTTCATAGCCAGCTTCTGCCAATAATTCACTAGCTTTTTCCGGATCATACTCCAGACTCTCTACTTCATCGTTATAACCCATATAACTAGGAGGAAGCGGAACAGAAGCAGGTGTCGCATATCCAGCATATAATGCATTTGCAATAGCTTCTTTATCAATGGCATGACTGACTGCATGCCTTAAATCCTTATTATCGAACGGCTCTTTTTGGACATTAAATCCTACATATCCAATATTATTTTCCTCCCGTTCATACAGTTCCAGACCTTCCTCCGCTTCTACACTTGCTGCATCATCAGGATTTAACCCATCCATAATATCAATTTCTCCAGACCGGAGAGCAATCAGGCGGGCAGCATTGTCCGGAATTACTTCAAATACAACTCGATCTAATTTAGGAAGTCCGTCCTTACGATAATCCTCAAATTTATCCAGTACAATAGAGTCGTCTTTGCTCCAGCTGACAAATTTAAACGGTCCTGTTCCAACAGGATTTTCATTAATTGCGGCACCATATTCCTCTAATGCGGCAGGTGAAGTAATCGGGAAATAGGTCATAGCCATATTTTGCAGGAAAAACCCTAAAGGTTGACTCAATATAAATTCGATTTCATGATCATTGACTACATTAATCTCTTCAATGACATGATTCTCATCCCCCTTAAATCCTCCAAACATCGTTCCATACATGGAATAAACATAGCCATCATCCGCAAAGGCATATGCATGTTCAGGATCTGCCCAGCGTTCAAAGTTAATCTTTACAGCTTCTGCATTAAAATCAGTTCCATCATGGAAGGTGACACCTTCTTCCAAATAGAAGGTATAACTTAACCCATCATCAGCAACCTCCCAGTCATGGGCAAGTCCCGGCATAATCTCAAAGGAATCCTTGTCAAACTCCAAAAGACTTTCATAAATTTGCTTTGTAATACGAGAGGATTCTCCATCCGTTGTACTCGCCGGATCAAGACTTTCCGAATCCCCTCCTCGAGCAAATATCAACACCTGATCTCCTTCTGCACCTTCAGCTTCTGTTCCTTCGTCGCCCTCTGCAGCCGGATCTTCATTTTCTGCGGTATCCTCTCCTTTTTGTCCGCCATCTCCTGTACATGCAGCCAGCACCAATAAAACAGCAAACAGCAGTGCAATAAAAAGTGAATATTTCAACCTCATTCCTATTCCCCCTCATTTTTAGTTTATAAAAATAATATTCTGTCAGCCTGCTTATCCATATAAATGACAGGCAACAAAATGATTATCTTCCACAGATTTAAATTCAGGTCTTACTTCCTTGCAAATATCTGAAGCGTAAGGACATCTTGTATGAAAGGCGCAGCCAGATGGAGGATTAGCAGGACTTGGCACATCCCCCTTCAAAATAATCCTATCTCTCCGCAAATCAGGGTCTGGCAGCGGGACAGCGGAAAGCAAGGCCTGCGTATAAGGATGTTTTGGATTATCATAGAGGCTGTCTTTATTTGTCAGCTCAACCATTCTTCCTAAATACATCACACCGATTCGATCACTAATGTGCTTAACCACACTTAGGTCATGTGCAATAAAGATATATGTTAAATTAAATTCATCCTTCAATTTTTCCATTAAATTAAGTATTTGCGATTGAATAGATACATCCAATGCGGAAACCGGCTCGTCACATATAACTAATTTGGGATTATTGGCAAGTGCCCGGGCAATTCCAATCCGCTGTCTCTGACCTCCGCTGAATTGATGTGGATATCTTTTTGCATGATAAGGACTGAGACCAACAACCTCTAATAGCTCCCGGATTCTTTCAATCCGTTCTTTAGCAGATTTCATACCATGCACTAACAACGGTTCACCAATTATTTTTTCTACTGTATGTCTGGGGTTCAGAGAAGCATAGGGGTCCTGAAATATAATTTGCATATCTCTTCTCAATTTACGCATTTCATTATTATTTAAATTCGTAATATCTTTATCGTTAAATACAACTTTGCCTTCTGTGGGTTCCACCAGGCGCAAAATAGACTTTCCGGTAGTAGATTTACCACACCCTGATTCACCTACAATCCCCAGAATCTCTCCTTCCATGACTGAAAATGATACATCGTCTACCGCCTTTACCTCACCGACTTTTATTCCGAGTGGTCCACCTTTGATATCATAATATTTCTTCAGACCCTCAACTTTCAATATCGGATTTTGCATGTTTTTTTACCTCCCCTTCGTTGTTATCATGTAAAAAGCACCTACTTTTTCGATTATCTTCCAAAGAGTAAAGCTCTGGAGCTTCATGAAAACAGCGTTCAAAGGCAAATTCGCATCTTGGAGCAAAATTGCATCCAATCCCTCCTGTTTTCGGTTTCGGAACTATCCCGGGTATGGAATACAGTTTTTGCTCTCTTTCATGAATCTTAGGTAACGACTTAATCAATCCTTGAGAATAAGGATGCTGTGGATCTTTTAATATTTCTCTGGTTGTCCCCTGTTCTACTACCTGCCCGGCATACATGACAACAACCCTGTCACATATCTCTGCAACTACTCCCAAATCATGTGTAATCAGCAAGATAGCCGTATTTTCTTTTTTATTTAAATTCCGCATTAAATCCAATATTTGTGCCTGGATTGTAACATCCAGTGCCGTGGTTGGTTCATCTGCAATCAATAACTCCGGATCACAGGACATCGCCATCGCAATCATAACTCTTTGTCTCATACCGCCCGAAAGCTGATGCGGGTATTCATCCACGATCGCATCAGCTCTGGGGATTCCAACAAGTTTCAACATCTTAATTGCTTTTTGCCTTGATTCTTTTTTCGTTATTTTTTGATGAATACGAATTGCTTCGATCAGCTGATTTCCAATGGTAAACAACGGGTTTAGCGATGTCATCGGCTCTTGGAATATCATTGATATTTCATTTCCCCGTAATTTTTTCATCCGCTTTTCGGAAGATCTTACAAGATTTTCTCCCTTGAAATTTATTTCACCACTCACAATTCTTCCCGGCGGGCTGGGAATGAGCTGCATAATGGAAAGAGAAGTAACACTTTTTCCACTTCCTGATTCTCCAACAATACCTACTACCTCTCCTTTGTGTACCTTAATGCTTACACCATTTGCTGCAGGTATTTCTCCATTATCAGTAAAAAAATGTGTATGTAACTCTTTTAATTCCAGGACTATCTCTGACATTCATACTCCCCCTGTTTTATTCTTTGAATTAATAAATTCTAAGAAAAGTGATAATAGCTGATCTTAAAATCCACGTCATAATACATAATATTCTAAATTTTTAATCAATAAATATTATGAATCTATTTAACAAAAGTTGTCCTAAGTTATAATATGGAAGATATACTTAAACATTCGTATATTGCTATTTTTTTCATCTAAATATATATTTTCGGAATAATCATTATTATTTAAAATTAATTTTCATACATAAAAAAAGCTGTCCCTGGCAATCAGGAACAGCCTTTTAAAATTTCATCATAGATAAACGTTCGTAAAACTCTAATAGAAGCAAACTTCATTTTATCCTTTTACAAGAAAAGAATCATCGATAGCACAAACATAAACACAACACCTGATATCATCGGTACAGAAGTACGCTTAATAATATGAATTGGATTTAATTTTAACGTTCCAGCTACAATTAAGATAACAGCAGCTACAGGGGATACGGCCCGGAATAAGTTCCCTGCCATTCCCATTGGAACACTGATAGCAATTGGGCTGATACCTGCTGCCTCGGCAAGTGGTACAACCAGCGGAACCATTGCAAAGAATAAGGCAATGCCGCTCCCGCTCAACAGGACTATTAACGCTGTGACAGCTACTAAAATAAGCGGCAGAATAAATCCGTTTCCTTCGCCATGTGTGCTTTGCATTGTTTCCTGCAATGTGTCAATCAAACCAATCGATTGTAAACCTGCAACAAAGACAGAAGCAGCAACCAGTAATGCTACAACTGGGAGCATATTACCCATTCCTGTAAAGAATTTCTCTGTGCTTGCAAAGACCTCTTTCGCCTTACGATGACGAATCAATTCACAGACAATTGCCAGGATAAATGAAATTAACACAGCAATTTCTACATTAACAGCTATCGTAGCTGAGGTTGTCATTTCAACAATAAAAGAAACGAGTAAAATAATAATCGGAAATACTGGAAGAATCGAATAAACTGTTTTATAAAGTTTACTACCCTCTACCTTTTCAATATCTTTTAATTCCACCTGTTCCTCTGACTCCGCTGCCGTCATTTTTTTATCCATTCGTTTTTGCCAGAAATAGTGAACTAACGCGATAAATAAAATGGTAGGAATCGATACAAGCGCGTGATAGCTAAATACATATTGTGTTACTGTCATATCATTAAACATAGGATATTTAGCAAGTTCCTCTGCAATAGCAACGTTATCACTGCCCAGCGGTGTCGGTACGATCGTTGCTGAGGTGGCAATAACAGCACCAATACTTAATGTAGACATCCCCGCTTGTTTTAATACAGGATACAAGGTTGCAAGAAGCAGAATTGCTAAAGTCGACGCACTTGGAATAACCAAAGATAAAACGTTTCCAAGCAAAAATGTAAGTGGAACTAGAAAATAAACCGATTTTACTTTATTAATAGGTTTTGTCAATACTTGAACGGTTAAATCATTTGCACCAATGGAAGACATATAAGCGGTATATCCTCCAAGAATAAGAATAATTAATCCAGCTGAGCTCAGTGTTGCTTTGAACTGTTCAACAATTACCTGTAATGGATCGAGCAGGGCTGAGCCGGTAGACTGAAAGTCCTGAAATACAATATCTTTTCCCATTGCTAAACTAATCAAAAGCAGAACAATTCCCATTAAAAATAAGGCAATTTTAATATCCATTTTCTTGATCAGCATATAGACAATAACGACAACAGCTAAAATAGCGGAACCGTACATAATAAGATTATCTAACATGATGTCTTCCCTCCGAAGAATGGTTAATGCTTAATTACATTTTTGAATGCTTTCCATAAACCATTTTTTAAATTCTTTCGCATCAATATCAACACAAACGTTTACATTTGGCGTTTTATTCATTTTTCCTTTTAAATCAACAACGGTTGTTCCTTTTGTTAAAGCACCATCTAATTCAACATCGACATAGGAATGTGCTACTTCAAACAGCTCCGGTTTTAGCAAATAAGCAACTGCACAGCTGTCATACATTTTCAAACCATGATTGAAGCTTCCACCCCGGTATTTTTTAAACAAATGATAAATCATATTTCCTGTCTTATTCATATCTTTTAAAACTTCGCTGTCTTCCGGATAAACAAGTGCTTTTAGACCAACATCCAATCCAGCCATAGCAATAGGGACACCGCTTGCAAAAACGATTTTAGCAGCTTCTGGATCTGCATAAATATTAAATTCAGCCATTACCGAGGAATTCCCTCTGCCTGTTGATCCTCCCATCATGACAATTTCCTTAATGTTCTGCTTCACTTCCGGATAAGTTCTAAATAACAATGCAATATTTGTTAATGGACCAATCGGTACAAGTGTCACTGGTTCATCGCTTGTTAGAATCTCTCTCTTCATCGCAGTTACAGCATGTTCATCTAAAAGAAGGCTTTCATCTGCTTCTTCAAAATCATAACCATCCATGCCTGTCTCTCCATGAATATCACTGGCATCAACTGGATCAACGATTAATGGTATTGCAGCACCTTTGGCAATAGGAACCTGCTTATCAAAGAATTTCATTAATCGGAGCATGTTATACGTAACTTTTTCTAAGCTGACGTTTCCATTTACCGTTGTAATTAAGCGGACATCGAGTTCTTCACTGTATAAAGCAATTCCCAGCGCAACTGCATCATCAATTCCTGGATCTGTATCAATAATAACTGGTTTCTTATTCATGACAATTCCTCCAATATTTTTCTATGTTGAATTTTGTTCAATGCTTTAAAAATATTTTTTTATAATAAGCAGGACATCTTCTCTCCCGGCTTAACAGATGCCTGCATCTTTCTTCTGTATAATTACTGTTCTTACCTGAGAGAAAACCTTGCTGCTTTATTGACTCTTTATTCTTTTGATAACCTCTGCTCTTGTCGGCATTCCTTCCTGAGCTCCCATTTTCTCTACAGCTAAAGAGGCTGCGGCATTCGCAAATTCAATTGCTTTCTCTATATCTTTTTCTTTTGCATATTCCGTTACAAAGGCTCCGTTAAAGGTATCTCCTGCTCCAGTAGTATCCTTTACCTTTGCCTGAAAAGAAGAAATTGTCTTCTCTTCCCCATCCGGTAAGGTGAAGGCAACACCGTGCTCTCCTTTTGTCTCTATAATCTTCTTTTTTATAGATAAAGTATCTATGGATTGCTTCATTGCCGAATGCTCTGATTCATTCGGTGTAATAAACGTTGCTTTTTCTACAACTTTCTTCATAACCTTGTTATATGGGGCCGGATTAATAACAACAGGAATACCATGCTTATATGCAAGTTCTACCGTATATTCAATCGTTTCCATCGGTATCTCAAATTGCATTAATATGATATCGCAGGAAAGAATAATTTCCTGTTTATCTTTCACCATTTCCGGTGTTACATATTTATTTGCGCCTGGAGCAACAATAATTCGATTATCACCATCAGAAAGAATAATGGTTGCTACACCTGTTGATTCATGAGAAACGGTTATAATTGCTTCATCATTAGCGCCTTCATTACGAAATCTTTCTTTCAGGCTTTTTCCGAATGCATCATCACCAACAGCTCCAACCATGACAACCTCAGCTCCCAGTCTGGCTGCTGCAATTGCCTGATTTGCTCCCTTACCGCCGGGGTAAGTTGTAAACGACTCACCAAGAACCGTTTCACCCTGTTCAGGCACTTTATCCGTTGTTGTTACCATATCCATATTGATACTTCCGACAACACAGACTCTTGGATTTTTTTTCATACAATTCATTCCCTTACTTTGTTGATTGTCTTTTGATTAATTGAACAGTGTATTGTTCAGAAGTAACTTCCTTCTGCTTATTTTCCATCCGGTCAATAATTATTTCAGCAGCCCGCTGTCCAATTTCATAAATGGGCTGCCCCATCGTTGTCAGTGCCGGTGTTGTAATTTTCCCTAATTCAATTCCATCAAATCCAATAACAGATAAATCTTCTGGAACACGCAGGTTCAAAGCTTCAGCAGCCTTTAAGACGCCCACCCCCATTAAATCATTCGCAGCAAAAATGCCATCAATTTCAGGGTGTTTTTTTATTAATTCCTTTACTGCCTGATAGGCGCCCTCAAAGGTATATTCTCCCGAGGTAATAAAATCTTCTGAAAACCAATTCTCTTGTTCCACTGCTTCCAAATAACCTTTTTTACGTTCTACTGCACTTGTTGTATCTTCCGGACCACTTATATGTGCAATCCTTTTACAGCCTGACTCCTGCAGATGCCTTACTGCTTCTATTGCACCTGTCCGGTTATTCACCGTAACAGAAATCATATCCACAATTTCCCTGTCTAAAGCAACAATTGGAACGTTTACTTTATTTAGCGTTTCTAAAGGAATAGAGCTTGAAACCATTACCACACCGCCAATTGTTTTTTGCAGAAGGGCATACAGATATTTCATTTCCTTTTCCCGGTTGTTGTCTGTATTACAAAGAATAAAAGTATAACCCGACTTATTTGCAGTATCCTCTACCGCCCGAGCCAGCTCAGGAAAGAAGGGGTTCATAATATCCGGTACAAATAATGCAATCATTTTAGACGTCCCCTTAAAAAGAGTCCTGGCTACATCATTTGGCCGATAATCTAATTCTTTAATTGCAGCTTCTACTTTTTCTTTTGTTTTTTCATTGATATAACCATTTTTATTCATCACACGGGAAACAGTAGCAACAGATACGCCGGCAAGCTTTGCAACCTCTCGGATAGTCGCCATAACATTCCTCCTTCTATTATTTATGTAACCCGTTACATACAATTATAAATTTAAAACGGATTTATGTAACCCGTTACACAATATTGTAAAACGATTTCATTTCATTGTCAATGATTTTTCTTTTTAATATTTTATGAAGTATATACATCCATTACAGCTAATTTCTTACCACTTCGCACAGATAACAAAGCTATCCAAAGATTTTGCTTCCTCTTGCTGATGATTCATTAAATGATAATAAATATTTATAAGAGATTGATATGCTTCTCCATTTTGATCAAAATCAGTCCGGATATCATTTGCTTCATTGATTTCCCAGCCTCCATCCTGAAGGTATGCCGCATCAACAATGGTCTCCCTGGTTATTTGAAATCCTATGTTCTCCAGAATTCCTTTCACTTGTCTTTTTCCAAACAGGCATTGAATATTTCCACCATTTCCGATTTGACTGCTGTGAAGTGCTAATAATGATGCCGCTAAAAAATGTGCCCGTTGCCCGCTTCTTGTATAATCCAAATCCCATTCTGCAAAGCAGATTTGATTCGCTATCTCCTTTACTTTATCAATATAATCAATAAGAGTCTGTTCATTTTCAAAGTACCAGGAAGCATGCGATAAAACGACTGCGTCAAAGGCTGTTTCTTCCTCGAAGGCTAAAAAGTCCGTTTCAAAATGAAAGGTAATTCTATCCCCAAGTGAAGTTCGCATTATTCGATTGGCCGCCTCTTCCAAAGTTAATGGAGCTCCATACTCCTTACTTGCGATATCAATGGCTGTTACTCTTCCGCTTTCCCCGACAGCATCTGCAAGTACCAACGTTGTGTCCCCTTGCCCGCATCCTATTTCCAGCACATGCATCCCCTCTTTAATATCAAAAGCTTCCACCAGATGGACCCGGTGAGCCAATTGGATTTCCTGGATTGGATCATTTTTGTATATATCGTATTTTTCAATGATTTTCCTTGCATTTTTAAAATTATTATCTTTCAATGATATCCACCTCCAACCTTTTTATTATAAAAAAGGATGAACTAAAATAATGTCCACCCTCTTACTCATTGTATATTCTTTCCGATTCCTTTGGTACAGGCTGTTTCGATCCAGCCTGCAGCCGTAGGAAATAAAATATCCCGGTAATAATCAGCACGCCGCCTATCATCTCTACATGAGTAAGCATCTCATGTAAAAGAATAACAGCCAGGATAGATGCACCAACCGGTTCTCCCAATGTACTCATAGAGACTGTTGTGGTATTTACATAGTTTAACAGCAGGTTAAAAATAATATGTGCCCCGGTCGGGAAAATAGCTAGCATGATAAAGACCAGCCAATCATTTCCAGTATAACCTGTAAAAGCTATTCCGCCAATAAGATTAAAAACAGCAACCGCAATCCCTGCTACCAGAAATACTAAAAAGCTGTATACCCAGTGATTAATTGATTTTACATTTCGTTGACCGATCATTAAATAAAGTACCACAGAAACAACAGCCAGGAAGGATAAAATATTTCCCATCAAAGCAGAGCTGCCGCTTCCTAAGCTGCCTCCTCCAACAATAACGACACCCATAAAAGCAATTCCCATTGCTATTACTATACGTACATCTAATTTTTCTTTAAAGAAAATCAGACCTCCAATTAAAGCAATTGCAGGCTGCAGCGCTAAGATCAAAGTGGAGCTTGCCACTGACGTATGATTTAAAGACTCGAACCATAATCCAAAATGACCAGCCAGAAAAATCCCGGCAAATACAATGGCTATCCACTCTTTTCTGTTTATCTTAAAAAATGATTTTCGATATTTAAAAACCATAGGAAAAATTAATACGCATGCTAAAAACATCCGATACATTACCATGATGGTAGAAGGTGCATCCGATAATTTCACAAGTATTGCCGATAAGGATATGCAGATAATTGTGATAACTAATAGTAGATTAATGGTTCCCTGTTTCAATTATTACCCCTCCTCTGAGATTGCGTTCTGTTTTGTTAAGAAGAGGTCAAGCATTTCTATTTCAAAATCACCTCTTACATTAATAATATAAATAGGATCATTACCAAATAATAATAGCATGCTGAATGCATTTTTGACATCTATTCAATTCATAAAAGAGTCCATCCTTCCATTCTCTCCTTAGTAAAGCAATTAAATTTTACAAACAGACAAACTATGGTAAATTCTAATTGAAAATAATTGAGACCAAAGGAGAAATTATGCCAAATTTAAAAGATCAAGTCGTACTAATAACCGGAGCAAATCGCGGACAAGGGAAAGGTATTGCTAAACACTTCGCTTCACTCGGTGCAAAAGTTGCAGTAGGAGCCAGAAGTTTTGAGGATGCTGAAGCACTCTCCGCAGAAATCGGAAAGAATCAAAGTCTTCCTGTCCAATTGGATGTGACAAACGAAGCTGATTGGACTGCTGCTGTCCAATCTATTATCGAAGCTTATAATAAAATAGATGTACTTATTAATAATGCCGGTATTTTCATTAAAAAACCTTTGTTAGATACATCTGTGGAAGATTTTCAACAGTTAATCAATGTGAATCAGCTCGGTGTTTTTATGGGAATAAAGGCAGTCGCACCTTACATGGAAAAACAGCAAAAAGGGTCTATTGTTAATAATGTATCCATCTCTGCTTATGCGCCAATCAACGACGCAGCTGCTTATGCAGCATCAAAAGCAGCTGTTTCCAACCTTTCTAAATCTGCTGCAATCGAATTAGGTCCAAAAGGGATTAGAGTGAATTCTATCCATCCAGGTGTTATTCAAACAAATATGGTGAGCGGCAGTAATCTGAATATCAATGAAGCTGATGCCATTCCATTAAGGAGACTGGGCCAAGCTAATGATATAGCTCAAGTAGCTGCTTTTCTTGCTTCTGACGAGAGTGCTTATTGTAACGGCGCAGAAATTGTGGTGGACGGCGGGCTTACTTTAGGTACGGATGTTTAATTAGAAGCTTATATATTTTCCATCATGCAAGAAAATAGAGAGGCTGATAAATCACCTCTCTATTTCAAATCTCTAAATGGGATAGATAATTATTAAAAGAGGATATGCTTATTCTGAATTTCATTCATTCAAGACTTTTAAAAAATAAAAAACCACTACCACTTCAGGTACTGGTTGGAGAATATAGCAGATCTATTCTGAACCCGCTAAATAGATATTTCATGTGCTACTAATATCCCATAGAATGTCTTTCTTTCTGTTCTAACACTTGCTAAAATTTTATTAAGATCTAAAGCTGTCTTCTAAATTATAAGTCAGCCTGATAGTATACAAAAGTGAGATGCTTCCCTTCATAAGTAGTTTCTTCTCTGCTTATTTCTTCAAAACCCCTTTTTTTCAATACTTTTTGAGAAGCTATATTATCAGCAGTTGTCTGCGCTTTGATTTCCTTCAATTTCAGCATCTTTGCTTCTTTTTTAAGAAGCTCTAATGCCTGTCCTGCGACTCCTTTTCCTGTATAAGCTTCTCCTACTCTATATCCTAAAAAACCGCTCTTCAAAGAATAATCAATATCTGTTAAATTTATTCTTCCTAAAATTTCTCCATTGGTATCTTTAATTAAAAAAAAATAAGATTGCTTATCAGCTTGTTCTTTCAGTAATTCTTTAAGCCTGTCACGAAAATAATCCTTTTGATAATAATCATCGCCCCGGGAAGGAACAAATTTTTCAAAGTAATTTCTGTTATTTGATTCAAATGCATACAGCTTATCCTCATCCTCCATTTGCAGCGAAGCAATATGTATCATCAAAACAGCATCCTCTCTCTATGTGCCACACCAATATATATGACCACGGGATTTTTTATATATTATTTCACAAGAGCAGATTCCTGTCGATAGGATTTAAAATTTTTATTTTAAACATAATAAAAGCAGCCGGATTAAGAAGCACTGTAAAAACGAACAGCACTGCTCCGGCCGCTTCAAATTAATCAATTACTCTGTGGTTTTCATCTACCTGCAGCTTTTCCGTCTTTTCTACAGCGGCAACAAACCCGTCACCATGACAAACGGTACATGTATAGTGCCACTGTTCGTCGTCCATTAATAACCCAGTCCCGTCACAAGCTTTACAGGCGTGTTTCTGAGATCCCATAGCTGACTTCCTTTCTATTGTTTTTCTTTAATCCAATTTATAATCCCGCCGGCCAGCAGGATTTCAAGATGCCGTTTGGTAAGGTCATGCTGGACGGTAATCGTGCGATCTGTTCCTTTCAGTTTTATATCAAATGTACGCTGATTTTGAATTGTTTGATGGATATGACGAAATTCAAGTATATCCTCCGGATGGAGCAGATCATAGTCTTCCTCATTCACAAACGTTAACGGTAAAATACCGAAGTTGATCAAATTCTGCAGATGAATACGGGCAAAATCTTTCACAAGTACAACCTTTAATCCGAGGTAACGTGGTGCGAGCGCTGCATGCTCCCGGCTTGATCCTTGTCCGTAATTAAAGCCTGCTACCACCATATGGCCGCCATCATCACGTTTTTTCATGGCCTTTTCGTAATAATCCTCATCAATAATCTCAAACGCAAAAGTACTGATTCTTTGAATATTACTGCGAAATGGTAATACTCGGGAACCGCCGGCAAGAATCTCATCTGTTGAAATATTATCCTGCATTTTTAATAAAATAGGCAAGTCGAAGTTATCTTCAATTGGCTGAAAATCTGGTATAGCGGTGATATTCGGTCCTTTTTCCAATTTGATTTGACTGTTATCTTCCGGTGGTGCTTCCAGCATTCCTTTTGTTGAAAAGGTAGTTGGCTCTTTTATTTTCGGATAAGAAATATCTAATGTCCTTGGATCTGTAATAACACCTGTTAATGCAGAAGCGGCTGCTGTCTCCGGGCTGCATAGGAAGACACTGTCTTCTCTTGTACCGGATCGGCCCGGGAAGTTTCTTGGTGTTGTACGTAAACTGTTTCGTCCTGTAGCCGGAGCCTGACCCATTCCAATACAGCCATTACAGCCTGCCTGATGCATCCGGGCTCCAGCGGACAAAAGATTTGCAATATGTCCATTCTCTACAAGCTGCTCCAGCAACTGACGGGAGGTTGGATTAATGTCAAAAGAAATCCCGTTAGCAGCCTGCTTCCCTTTAACAATTTCACTGGCAATCGCGAAGTCACGATATCCCGGGTTGGCCGAGGAGCCGATATAAGACTGATATATAGCTTCTCCTGCAACTTCTGTAACTGGTACAACATTACCCGGGCTTGATGGTTTTGCAATCAATGGTTCCAGCGCAGATAAATCAATTTTTTCATGTTCATCATATGTCGCTCCGTTATCAGCTTTTAATTCTACCCATTGATCTTCACGTCCCTGTGTTTTCAGAAAACGCTTCACTTCTTTATCAGAAGGAAATACGGTTGCAGTCGCCCCAAGCTCAGCACCCATATTGGCAATAACATGCCGATCCATAGCAGATAATTCTTTGATACCCGGTCCATAATATTCAATTATCCTACCGACTCCGCCTTTTACGCCATGACGGTGCAGCATTTCTAAAATGACATCTTTAGCGCTGACCCAGTCTGGAAGCTTCCCTGTAAGCTCTACCCCCATAATACGGGGCATTTTTACATAATAAGGTTCTCCTGTCATCGCCATTGTCACATCAATTCCGCCTGCACCAATTGCCAGCATTCCCATACAGCCGTTCGCACATGTATGACTATCTGACCCTAATAAGGTTTTCCCGGGGCGTGCCAGCTGCTGCATATGAACAGGATGACTGACTCCGTTCCCCGGCCTGCTGTAGTAAATCCCGAATTTCTGTGCTGCACTTCTTAAAAACAAATGGTCATCCGCATTACGAAAATCTTCCTGAATCAAGTTATGATCTACATATTGTGCAGAAGCCTCTGTTTTCACCCGATCAATTCCCATTGCTTCCAGCTCCAGCATCACCATCGTACCTGTAGCATCCTGCGTTAATGTCTGATCAATCTTTATTCCAATTTCTTCTCCGGCCTTCATCTCTCCTGACAGCAAATGATCATGAATTAATTTTTGAGCTGCATTAAGCTGCATGTTGCTTCCTCCTTAAAATATACTGTCCTGATTAGAATATGCTTATATAGTATTTATTACACATATCAAATGAAGTTAAACTGTATATTATAGTGTTAAGAGCAATCCATTTCTTTTGACAAAGCTATTTTATACATAGAATAATCATTTTATCATTCTTGTCTTCACGCTCTTTAAAGTACGACAATACTTCATTTTCCTCTCCATCATTGGATGAATAAATACTCCGTAAATAAATCCACCTGTCCCAAAACCAATAATATTGATCCAATAAGGTTCCCCTCCAAGAATAAAGCTGACAATAAACATCATTACAAAGCCTGTCAGAGCAAATAAAAAACCATTTTTCCAGCGCGCTTCACCGTTCCTTTCAGTGTCTTTTATACGTGTCTTCTCCTCAAGAAAACACAGAAAATGATGAATATAACCTCTGCATTCACATTACTCTATTTCATCATTAAAATGGGAGGAATATTCTTCATCAGAAATTTTATTACTTTAAAATTTGCACTTATCGTACTAGCCCTATATAATAAATTAAAATATTAAATTGAAATAAATCCCAAAGGGGAGTAGCATAATAGCAGCTGTCGTCATTACAGGAGAAATCCTCGGCACTGCTGGCAGCAGTTTCATTTCGTTGCTTGCGAGACCTTTGTCCAAATTATGTGGGCAAAGGTCTTTTTTGTTAGCTTTTGCCACACTTACTTCAAGGAGGAAAAGAGATGTCAAAACTAACAAAGCTTCTAAAATCTAAAATGGTAAAAGAAGGAATTAAGCAGGCACAAAAACATGCCCTTCCTGTCATCAAAAAAGAGTTAGCAAAAAGAAAAGGCAGTTTTAAGAAATAATGAATCAGTCCAGATACAATGATTTAGCATCCACTGTTTTATTTGCTAAAAGAAATGGACGTATAAAAGTACTCAGACATCACGATGACTTAAAGTTACATGGAACAGGAAGAAGTGCTGCTGTATTCAAAATAAAAAATGAAAATAGAGTGATTAAAATTTTTTACCCGAATTTTGAAAAAACAGCAATTCAAGAAAAACAAAACTACGAAAGATTAAATGGGAATCCTTATTATCCCACTGTATATGAAGCAGGAACCAATTACTTGGTTATGGATTTTATTGAAGGAAAGACATTCTTTGAATGCCTGGCAGAAGGAATCCCATTAAAGCCACACTATATTGAACATGTTGACAATGGGTTAGAATTTGCAAAAGCAGCAGGATTAAATCCTTCAGATATTCATCTGCATAATCTTATCCTTACAAAGGAAGATGAAGTACGTATTATTGATGTAGCACGCTTTTCACAAAAGAAAATGTGTACCCAATGGGAGGACCTAAAAAGCGGATATATACGGTATTATCAACATCCATTTTTCCCGAAAAAAATCCCCAAATGGGCTATGTACGCTGTGTCAAAATTATACCGGTTATATAAGTATTTACCTATTAAAACAAGGAAAAGAGTGAGATAGCCGGCTCTTTTCCTTTTTAACACTTTAGAAATTCAAAATCATTTACCTTTTACTAGTATTTAATCAAATTCTCCTGAAACAATTCAAAGTAAGATAGCTTACGATTGTTATAATGCTTATCGTCGATAAATTGAAATCCCAATTTTTCTATTACCTTCTTTGATTTCATATTATTTATCCTTACACGTGCAGTCAGCTTTTCAATTTTAAGCGATTGAAATGCATATTTAATTATACTGTCCGCTGCTTCTGAAGCATATCCCATCCCCCAAAAACCAGGATCAAGCAGGTATATAATCTCTATATCCTCTGTATCATCAATATACCTTAAGCCGCAATGTCCCATTATTTTCCCACTGGATTTATTTACTGCCGCCCATACGCCAAAATCATATTGATTCCAATGTTTTATAATTTTACTCACGTACTGCTCTGTTTCTTCCAACGACATGCCTTTTCCTATACCAAGCCATTTTCCTACACTGTCTTTCTTCACTATTTCGTAAAACTCTTTCATATCTTCGGCAATGACTGGTCTTAAAAAGATTCGTTCCGTATTAAGGTTCATATTGGGAGTTTCATTCATCACCTCATTTTTTCTCACTGCTGAAACAGCTCCTTTTCTTATATCACTTCAGCTTTCCCTAAGCTAAATAGCTGATAGTAAAGCTTTACATCTCAAAAAATTAGCCAGTACAAATCATAATAATATTCCTGTCTGGATCACAAATTGTAAAAAATGAAAAATCATCAAGGCGGGTAATTTCTGATTCAACATCATATCCTGACTCTTTTACATAGGCGTAGGACTCCTCAATATTATCTGTATGGAAATTGAATATTGGATACATACTGGACGATTGCCTTTTTGTAATCCCCTCCGGACCAGCATCCAAAGTTAAACCGGTATGATCAGCAATTTTGATATTATATACCGGTCTTTCTACAGCAGTTAAATCATACTCCTGACCAAGTAATTCTGCATACCATTTTACTGACCTCTCCAAATCACTGACATGTACAAAAATCGTGTTCATTTTATTCATTATTGGACTGCTCATATTTTCACTCCTCTTTATTTTAAAATTCCTTCAGCTTATATAACGTTTTTGAGAGTGAAAACCTTACAGCCAAATTTGTTTTTCTTTTAAAAAATATGATAAAAATATGCTGCATTCAATTTTACATCCAGTTCTTTAGCTGCTAATTGCATCATATCCCACGAAAAACAATAAAACTTCCAATAAGTAATCTTATCATTATTCATTTCCACATAATGAATGTTATTAAGATAAAGATGCGTATCTAGTTTTCTTTCTAACTCTATAATAACTGGACGTCCCCATAACTCAATATAATCCGAAACAATTTCATGTTGTTTCTGAACAATTTCAGCCCAATCTTTTAAAGAATTCTTCTCCACTTCATCTTTACCATATTCCAACCCTGAATGGGTAATATCCGTGATGACATTTTCAGCCATGAGGGAGGCAATTAATTCTGGATTTTTATTTCTAAAGCCCTTCAGTAATAATTCCACAGCAGCTGTTGGAGAAATATTATTAATCGGCTTTGTTCTTTTGGAAGCGGCAGCTATTTCTGGATTTGAAATGTCACGTAAAGTCTGTCGTGCTCTGCTTATGTTTGTATATACAGCAGATTCAGAGGTGGACATAATCTCTGCAGCTTCTTTTC
The DNA here is from genome assembly GCF_038004405.1 of Oceanobacillus sp. FSL W8-0428. NCBI lineage: Bacteria > Bacillati > Bacillota > Bacilli > Caryophanales > Bacillaceae > Oceanobacillus > Oceanobacillus sp. FSL W8-0428. Next base: position 2,551,125 of record NZ_JBBORB010000001.1, on the reverse strand, counting down.
CTTTAAACTGAAAAGCCTCCGTTAGAACAAGTGCTATATATTGAGTTGGAGTCAAGTGACTCACTAATTCACTAAGGTTTTCCATAAGCTGAAATGATTCTGTTGCACTTATATCTTGAAACAGCAAATCATTATAAGGTAAATCAATATGCTTCTGTTTTCTTTTCTGATCAATCCATAAATTTGTAGCGATTTTAAATAAATAAGCTTTTGTATCTACGGACTGAAATAATTTTGCCAGCACCGACAGAGACTTTAATAGTGTCTCTTGAACCAGATCCTCAGCATCCCATGGTGATTGCGTTAAATTTAAACAATATCTCCACAAATCGGTGCGATAAGGTTCTATTATCTGTTTAAATTCTCTTTCAATTTTTCTTAAATTATTGCTTAAACCATTAAGATTATCAATCGACATCTATTAACCCCCCCGCTTAGATACATTATCGATTATTTCTTCAAATTCTTAATTCCTCATCTAAACCATTAAATTGAACCGCAGATGCCAATAGCCGCTTTGCATAATCACTCTGAACATCTGCCAATTTTTTTGTCTCTATCTGTTCAGCAATTTTTCTTTCATTTAAAAATATTACATGATCACAGAGATAAGTAACCGTTTGTAGATTATGGGCAATAAATAGACAGGTTATATCCATCTCTTCTTTGAGTTGATGGAGTAAATCCAGAATTTGAGTCTGAATAGAAATATCCAATGAACTGACTGCTTCATCTAAAACTAAAAACCTCGGATTTGTACGAATCGCTCTTGCGATACATATCCTTTGCAGCTGCCCCCCACTTAACTCATGCGGGTAACGATTCAATAATGATAAAGGCAAACCGACTTTTCCCATTAAACTTTTCGTAGTTTCGCGAATGCAATTATTTCGGCAGGATACCTTCAAAGGCTCATTGATAATATCTTTTATCCTGAATGCAGGGTTAACGGATGACGTATAATCCTGAAAAACAACGCTCATTTGTCCTCTATTTTCTTTCCGCCATGCGGTTGCATTTCTCCCTTCCAGCAGCAGGCTGCCTCTATCTGCTTCTTCCAAGCCCAATATCAGTCTGCCTAATGTACTTTTTCCGCTGCCGCTTTCACCTACTAATGCGACCCACTCCCCAGTATTTATCTGAAATGACAAATCAGCTAATACAGATAGCTTCTCCTTTCTAAAACCTGTTCCTTTTTTTGGGTAACTTTTGTAGACATTTTTCATTTCAAGCATCGTAAGGACCCTTTCTCATTATTTTTTCGAAAGAACAGGCCAGATTTAATCTTGTATCTACCAAATACTTTGTATACTTATTTTGAGGATAGCGAAATACCTCCCTCGTCCTGCCATATTCCACAGATTTTCCATCTTTCATTACAAGCACTTCCTCGGTCAAATGCCGGATTACTCCAAGATCATGAGAAATAAAAATAAAGGTTATTCTCTTTTGGGCGTGTAGCCTTTGAAATGTGGCAATGACTTCACTTTGTGTAATTGCGTCCAGCGCAGTTGTTGGCTCATCGGCAATGATAACATCAGGCTTTATAGCAACTGCGATGGCAATCATACATCGCTGCAGCATCCCGCCAGACAATTGATGCGGATATTTCTTCATCATCTGTGATGCTTCTTGAATTCCCAGGCTTCCCAGTTCATTCAAGGATATTTGTTTTGCTTCTTTCCTGGATATTTTCAAATGTTCGCATAAGGTTTCCATCATCTGTTTTCCAACCGTATCTAAGGGATCAAATGCAGACATTGCATCCTGCAGAATCATACTGATATGTCGAGCTCGTATATTTTGCATTGCTTTTGCCTTCATCTTTAACATATCTTCCCCTTCAAAATATGCTGTACCGGAAACTTTCATCCAGGGAGCAACAAGACCTAATATTCCCTTTACTGTCATTGATTTTCCGCTGCCGCTTTCTCCGACAATTCCCAGATTACGTTGCTGTTCTAATGTAAAAGAGATGTCCTCTACGATAGTGTCTTTCGTCTCTGCATCATATATCGATAAATTTTTCACTTCCAGCAGCATTAATTAATCACCTCCATCTTTTCCTATGTTTCACGTTGTAGGCATCTTGTAAGCTGTCTCCCAAGAAATTGAAAGCTGCTACAACAAAAAGAATTGCTATACCTGGCGGAAGCATTAACCCTGGATGTATAATCATAACGTTCTTGGCTTCGCTTAGCATCATTCCCCATTCAGGCGTTGGTGCCTGTACACCTAAACCTAAAAATGATAAAGCTGAAATCATTAAAATAACGGAACCAATATCAAGGGTAGCAAGCACAGCTATTTCACCAGTGGCGTTCGGCATAATATGCTTTCTGAAAATATGCCATCTGCTGAAACCAGAAACACGTGCAAATTGAATATAATTTTTATCTGTATATTTTATTACAATCGATCGAATCATACGGGTGTACCATGCCCACTTTGCTATAATACTGGCAATAATGATATTAGTAATTCCCGGTCCCATCATTCCGATGATAGCAAGAATCATTACTTCACTTGGAAAAGACATAAAAATATCACAGATTCGCATTATTATTTCATCTATTTTCCCTCGAAATAATCCTGCTATTCCACCAATTAAAGTACCAATTATAATCGTTGCCGCCATTGTGATAAATGCAATTAATACAGTAGTGCGAATACCATAAAGCAGTCTTGAAAGAATACACCTTCCTAGTTGATCCGTCCCCATTGGATAGGTCGTACTTATTCCCGCAAGCTTTTCTTTTACATTCACATCAACTGGATTATGCGGTGTTAGCCACGGTGCAAAAAAACCTGTTAATACCACAGTGACTAGAAAAATGATACAAATCATGGCGAAACGATTTTGTATCAATTTATTTAGAGTCCCCATGATTATACCTCTTTTCTCATTCTTGGATCTAACATAGCAGTAACGATGTCTACCAGCAAATTACAAGCAACAAATAATACCGCCATCAGAAAAACATACGCCTGGATAACTGGATAATCATAATTAAAAATCGCCGCCACACTTAGTCTTCCTATTCCTGGCCACGCAAAAATATTTTCTACAATTACCGTACCTGCAATTAATTTTGGGATAGACATTCCCAGCGCTGTAATTGTTGTTTGAAGGGAGTTTTTAAAAATACGCTTTAAAATAATTCTCTTTTTCATTCCCCGCGCTTTTGCGTACAAAACAAAATTTTCACTTTTGTTTTGTACCATATTATTCCGTAATAGTCTTACATAGGTTGAAATATAAGCAAGTGCTAATGTTACCCCAGGGAGGATAACAGATGCCCATGAAGTCATTCCACTTGTCGGCAGTAAATTTAACTTAATAGAGAAAAACCACATAAGTAAAAGTCCAATCCAATAGCCCGGCATAGCTTCGCCTATAAATACAAGTCCGCGAATCGTACGGTCAATCCAGCTCTCCTCAAAAATAGTACATATAATGGATGCGGAGACGCTGATAACAACAATAATAATGAAGGAAACCAGCGCAAGCAGTAACGTTGCCGGTAAAGCTTGTACTATTTCATTTATCACTGGTTTATTATTAATAAAACTGTTTCCAAAGTCGCCTTTGATACTGCCTGTCACCCACGTTAAGTATCTTTCTATAAAAGATTTATCAAGACCCAGCTCCTCCCGCATTTGTGCAACAGCTTCATCGGTTGGTGTGATTTCATTTACGCGCAGTGCTACTTCAGCTGGATCACTTTCACTTAAATTAATTAAAATAAAAGCTAAAAAAGATATTCCAATTAATAAAGGGATGACGCTTAATAATCTTTTAATAATATAACGCTTCATTTAGTTCACCTACATTCTTACGCTAAAGAACCAAAAAAGCGGATAGAAATCCGCTTTTTTGGCTTATTCCGCTTCAAAATACATTTTTTCAAATGGTATTTCATACTGAGAAACATTAAAAGTGACTCCCTGCAGCTCTGGGCGATGAACAGCTTTTGTACGTGAATACACGAGTGGAATATACACGGATTCATCGTGAATATAAGATAATACCTCATCATACATAGCTTCTCTCTCAGCTTCATCATTTTCAATCATCAAATCTGTTATTGTTTCATCCAGCCATACTTTCCTGTCTAATCCTATTTGCGCCCGATAATCACCATGTGCCGGAATTCTCCAGGATGACAGATAGGATTGTGGATCATAAGGCGTGCCCCATGATAAAGAATATTGCAGGTCAAATTCTCCAGATTTTTGCCTGTCTAAAAATGCTTGTTTCTGTTCCCCTGTTATATGCAGGTCTACACCTATTTCTCTCAAATCATGCTGAATATATTCACTAATTGTCTTTTCTTGAGCATTGTCTGAATTATAATACAAGCTGAGTTCTAATTTCTCCTCATCTTTATACCGGTACCCGCTGTCATCCAATTTCCAACCGGCTTCATCTAGTAATTCACTCGCTTTATCGGGATTATACTCCCGCGCCTCCAGTCCAAGATCACTATAAGGAGCTGTTGAAGAAAGCAGTGTAGGTGCAACAGACTCAGTCCCGTTTAAAACACCATCAGCAATCGATTGTTTATCAATCGCATATTGCAAAGCTTCTCTCACATCAACATTCTTCGTAATTGGACGATTGGAGTTCAATAAAATAGCCCTTGAAGCAATTGGTTCACTCATTTCCGTTATATATTTCCCTTGCTCCTCCAAAGCTGAAAATGAGTCAAGATCGATCATATCTCCATCAGAACCAAAAATCAGATCAATTTCCCCTTTTTCAAGTGCAAGCAGGATGGTCTGATGGTCAGGCATCACTTTCCACCTTACATTGTCAACTTCCGGCTGTTCTCCCCAATACTCTACATTTGCAGTAAATACTGCTTCCTGATTCTCATTATGCTCTGTTAGAATCCAGGGCCCGGTTCCTGAATAACCATCAACTCCATCTCTTGTTGTTGCATCCACAAAATCATTTGGAGACAAGAAACGAAATGGACGTGTAAGTCCTAATTCAGTTAATGTTGGGTAATACGGATGCTTCAGGACCAGTTTATAGGTATATTCATCAACAACTATATTCTCTTCTATTAAATTGACTAAATCAAGCCAGGCATGCCGTTCTTCATTATCCAGAATTGCATCCATGTTTTGTTTTACTGCTTCAGCATTGAACTTTTCTCCATCTGTAAAGGTAACATCCTCTCTTAAATGAAATATATATTCCATACCATCATCTGAAATTTCCCAGCTCTCCGCCAGCCAAGGCTCCACCCCATCTTCCGTATTAATAACCAATGATTCAAATACCATATTTTGGGCTGCCATTTCTCCACTATATAAATGCGGATTAATATCACGAATATCTTTAGAGCTGGCATATACAATTTCCTCTTTAGCTATTTCTGCATTATCCTGATTACTACAGCTTACCAGTAAAAGACAAAACAATATTGCAAGCAGTACTATACTAAATTTTCTCATTCGAGTTCTCCTAATTCTCTTGGTGTTATACCTAATGAAGTATCTGACACTGAACCGTCTTTACAGCTTCTTATCCATATGTAAGGTCTTCCAAATCGGATCCGGTTCAGCCAGCTTTTCTTCAAAACCCAGCGCTTTCCAGAATGGGACCCCGCCTGGAAGAAATGGATGGGTGTGCAGGTAAATCTTCTCATAACCAGCTGCACAAATAGATTTTAAAGCAGTTTTATATAAAGCGGAGCCAATTCCTAAACGTCTATATCCGGGATCTATATAGCATCTTACCAATTCTGTCGTTTGTATTTGCGCATAATAATCCTGCAAATACTCAAACCGATTATCGTAGGGTAAATACCCTATGGTTCCAAGTACCTCTCCTTCTTCACTTATAGCGGCAAATAACGCAGAATCATTTCTACCCAAATAATATGTATGAACATGAACCAAATCCGCTGGTAATTGATTATGGTTCAACATTGGAAACAATTCTTTTCGAATGGATTTCATAAATTCTGCTACTTGTGCAGCTTCCTTTGTTTCTACCTGTTTAATACTATATTTTACAGACATTTCTTATTAACGTCTCCATTTCTTTACTATCTCATAAAACTCCAGCATAATTACTTAAAAATTTATTACGCCTTATGAGCTGCCACTTTTAGATAAAAGCATACATCCTTTAAACTATTTCAAAGTTAAAAAGCCTGGATAAATTTCTATAATTGCTTCCAAACGGATTCATACACCTGTTTTAATGGGATATGATGTTTTTCAGCTATATTCTTACAGTCATCGTACTCTGGTGAACTTTGGAAAATCTCTCCTTTGGAGATTCCTTGTTTTACCGTAACAGGGCCCCACTCCGTCTCTACTTTAATAAATCTTCGTTCCATCCGATGAACGGTTATTGGATAGTAGCGGATTCCAAGCGTTGTCGTTTCTTGTAACAAGATACCCTTTATTTTAGATAAAGCTTGACTAGAACAGAGTAATTGCAATAATATACCCGGTCGATTTTTTTTCATATAAATGGGCGTATAAAAGACATCATTTGCCCCGGCTTCAAATAAACGGTCCATTACAAACCCAAGCCACTCTCCCGTTATATCATCCAGATTCACTTCCATTTTCATCATATTATCATCAATATGTTCATGGTTTGGAGGATGTTTTGATGTCAAGCAGAAAACTCCCTTCTTAATTAACTAATGCTACTTTTCCTTCCCTTGAGCCAGCCGATCAATTAGTACAGCATTATATGCACCGCCAAAGCCATTATCAATATTAACCACACTGATACCGCTCGCACAGGAGTTCAGCATTGTCAGCAGTGCAGACAAGCCTTGAAAATTCGCACCATAGCCGACACTTGTCGGTACTGCTATGACCGGATGAGAAACAAGGCCGCCAACAACACTCGGAAGTGCTCCCTCCATCCCTGCAACAACTACTGAAGCCGTTGCTTCCTGAATCATCTGCGCCTGGTCTAATAAACGATGAATTCCGGCTACACCAACATCATAAAATCGGCGCACATTGCTTCCCAATACCTCAGCTGTAATCGCTGCTTCCTCCGCAATCCTCAAATCAGATGTCCCTGCACAAATAATGGCAATAAAGCCTTCTTTATTTTCTTTCTTCTCTTTTGCTTTCCATGAAAGAATCTGCGCTATATCGTGATAAGTTAGTTCAGGATGACTTTCTAATATTACTTCTGCCTTGTCCTGAGAAACTCTTGTAATTAAAACATCATTTTGTTTTGCTTTTATTGCTCGGAGAATGGCAGTGATTTGTTCTATTGTTTTTCCTTCTCCGTAAATCACTTCCGGAAAGCCTTGACGCTTTTTCCTATGATGATCAACTTTTGCAAAACCCAGATCTTCATATGTTGCCAATCTTTTCTTTGCGTTATCTATGCTTAATGTTCCATTTTGAACTTCCTTTAAAATTTCCTCCATGTGATGTCCTACTCTCTCAAACTTTTTTAATCGCTTATGCTTGTTCACCCAGAATAATCCGAAGTACATTTGGATGGTCCGGGAATGTTTTTGTTCCGGCACCATAGCCTACCTTCATCACTTTCATGGAAGGAAGATCACAAAATTCATTTGCTAATACAGCAGCAAATGCTGCTCCAGTCGGCGTTGTCAACTCGGCTTTCAAGTCACTTTGCGCAATGGGCACCCCGCGTAGAATTTCTAAAGTAGCTGGTGCAGGGACAGGGTAAATCCCATGGTCAATGTGGATTTTTCCGGATCCCGTGGGGACAGGTGCTGATTTAATATCATCAATATCAAGCTCTTCTATTAAAATAGCAGTTCCAACAATGTCTATTATTGAATCGACTGCTCCAACTTCATGAAAGTGAACATCCCCCAACGGTACACCATGGATACAGCCTTCCGCTTCACCAATTTTTTTAAAGATCCTTAATGCTATAGATTTTACTTTTTCTGATAGATCTGCTTCCTGAATCATTTTTACAATATCCCGATATGAACGATGATGGTGGGTATGTCCAGGATGATCATGTTCATCATGGTGGTGATGTTTATGATCGTGATCGCGGGAATGCTTGTGGATATGTTTACTATGACCATGTCGAGAATGCACATGCTCTCCATTTTTCAATATAACATCAAATTTCGTGCTCGTAATACCGTTCTTCACTATTTTATGTACTTTCAATTCATACTCATCCTGCAAAGGCAGTTTCTGTAATTCCTTCTGCAAATGAGAAAAATCTCCGCCAGCATCAAGCAGTGCTCCTATTGTCATATCCCCGCTGATTCCAGAAAAACAATCTAAATATAAAATTTTCATAACAAAACTCCTTTTTATGTAATTTCTGACTTTCATTTTACGTGAAAAAGCAGTTGCTTCAACTGCTTTTTCACGTAAAGAACAAGTATTTTTATTTTATGCGTTGGCAACGTGTTTTTGTTCTGCAGCAGCTTCCGGTAATACTTTATTCATGCTGCCTGTACGATAACCACGTAAATCCACAGACACATAGTCAAAGCCAAGAGATTCCAGTTTATGCTGAATTTCCATGCGTTTTTCCAGTAACTCCACAATTTTATCGGCTGTTACTTCAATACGCGCCACATTATCATGATAACGTACGCGAACTTCTTCAAAACCGATACGCTTTAAATAAAGTTCTGACTGGTTCACTTGATTCACTTTTTGCCTATCCAGTTTTGTTCCATATGGGAATCTCGATGCTAAACTGCAAGAAGCTAATTTGTTCCACACAGGAAGATGGAGCTTTTTTGCAAGTTCACGGACTTCCGATTTATAAATATTCGCTTCCTGAAGTACACTGCGAATGCCTTCTTCCGTTCTCGCTTTCAGTCCTGGACGGAAATCATCCTCATCATCCATAATCATTCCATCTAAAATATATGGGTAATCCAATTCTTGGGCCAGCTGATTAAGATGTGTGTAGAGCATTTTTTTACTGTAATACCAGCTATCAGGATTATTCGCTGTAATTTGTGGGCTGTCCAGTTCTTTTATCTCTGTTTGATATACCTTCACCCCTAAATCTTCCGCTAATTGAACAGCTGCTTTAAATTCGGATTCACGGAACAGCTCTGAAGCTACAACCACTGCAAGCACATTATCGCCTAGTTCCTGCTGGGCTCTTTTCAAAACGACAGCACTGTCTACACCTCCTGAAAACGCAACCATTACACGGCCCATTTCTCTCAATGTGTTACCTAAATGACGATTTTTATCACGGATTTCCATCATTTCATTCACCTCATTTCCCCTGACTTGATAGGGGATTTATTTTATTTTTACAAAATTTTCACAAATCTAAATATAGATACTTATACTAAAAATCTTACCTTTTGTTTCGTTCAGTTGTCAAACAGATTCAATTCTATTGTCAATATACAATTCTCAGCTTAGGAATTTACTTTCTCTTCAACATAAGGAATCGTCAACGGGCCGAGTGGAAGAACAGCAACTGTCATAGAATCTCCATGCTTTTCCTTTAATTCTTCTAATGTCTGTTCAATATCATGAGTTGGCTTTAGCATTGTATTAGTTATTTGTTCATCGGATAACGTTGAATAAACATAGACATCTGCCCAAACCTGAATCACCGCCTGCTTCTGCACCTGCCACTGATCAAACATTTTAAATTCTGGATTATTAATCATGTCCAGCAAATCTTGCGGACTCTCAGCCATATCAAAAATTTTTGCATAGTTTCCATGATCAGGCAGACCATCAGAACACTCTGATGCCACAATAATCGCTCCGCCTTCTTTTACAATTTTATGTGCAGCGCTCATCCCTTTTACAGCTTGATACAAGTTCTGATCCAACGGATAGCCGGAATTTGATGCAATAACAACATCAAACCGCTTATCACATCGGAACATAGCATGGTCTTTTGCATAAGCGCAGCCTTCATCGTGTGCTTGATACAGTTCACCCGCAAATACATTAGTAATTTCTTTTTCCCGGTTTAATGTAACATTTAGCATAAAGTCAGGCTTACACATCGCATTAATTTCCCGGGTCATGTCTTGAACAGGGTTATTCTCCATGTTCCCCCATGTAGAGAGAGGGTCTCCTATCATTCTTGCATTGTGGAATGTCATAATCGTTTCAATTCCCGCTATTCCTGGCATAATTCCTTTTGGTCCGCCGGAAAACCCCGCAAAAAAGTGTGGTTCAATAAAGCCGGTAACAATTCTAAAGTCAGACTCCACGTAGTCTTTATTCAGATAGACATCACAGCCAAATTTACTTTTGCCAAGGTTAACAAGTGTATTTTTATCATGACATTGGTTATTTATAATCCGTATATTATCTACAACCCAGCTTCCTAACATTTGCACAAATTCCTCTTTTGTCTGATCACGATGCGTTCCAGTCCCGTTAATAATAACAAAGTTTTCAAGTGGGACATGATTTAATTCTTCAATTAATAATGGGACAAGGATATGATTCGGTGTTGGTCTTGTTATATCACTAATAACAATAGATACTGTATCTGTTGACTTTACTGACTCTTTCAAGGGTTCACTTCCAATAGGATTTCGCAGAGCCTGTCTGATAGCTTCTTTATCATTTTCTAATTTTGGCAAATTTGTTGGTTCAATAAGCAAAGCATCTTCAGGTAAATCTAATGAAATTCCATTCTTCCCATATAATAGATCTGTTTTCATATAAAAACCTCATTTCATTTAATAGCTTGAATCCTGTAGATTCTTGAAATTTAAAAGGAAACTGTAAGTAAAAAATTAACAAACGTGCATAAAATTATTTGTTAAACAGAATTTCAGTCGTTCACTGCATGTTTTGTTTCATTTTTATTCCTTATTAACCCCAAATCTTCCCTTGTACCATCGATTCCTTTTCTCCTTTGATACTTATCCATCATAATAACACCTAAAGGACAAAGTAGCGAAGTCGTAATTGTTGATATAGAAATCTGTGCAGTTGCAATTGGTACGATACTCTGGATTGCTTCAAACTCTGCTTGTGTCATCGCTCCAGCTCCAACGGCTACAGACGCTGCTGCTGCCACAGCTGCAGGTGTTGCAGCAGCATTTCCAGCTGTAGAAGCCTCTGAAATTGGTGCAATATAACTTTTTTCTTTAAATAATTTAAATACAAGGATACCTGTACCAGCTGAACAAACAAATGTAAGAACTGCTAGAGTTAATCCTCCTGTAAGTACAGCAGGGTTGAAGAAGTTTGCTAAATCCATACCTGCACCCAGAGCAAATGCGAAAAATGGGATGGTAACAGCCTCACCCGGTTTAAGAAATTCTCTGATTTTTGGATCCAAATTTCCTAAAAGCATTCCGATTCCAATTGGTAGTAAAACAGCAATAAATGAAATCATCGGAAAGGCTGTACCTAATACGCCTAGTGCAACTAATGTCAGAAACGGCCCGTCATTGATAGCTAGAATAGAAAGACCTCCAACATCCGATCTATTCCCGAATTTTCCAGTTAAGGCAGCATACATCCCACTGTTACTATTTGTCATTCCAGCAATTAATGCCAGTGTCGATAGTCCAAATAATCCTGTAATAGGATCAAAGAAGATTCCAAATGCCATTCCTACAGCTACCCCTGCTCCATATTTAGAACCGGTAAGTAATACCCCCTTCTTCAATGCTTTCCCGCCAACCTTCAGGTTCATTTGGCTTCCAACGCAGAACAAGAATAAAGCAATCAGTACGAGTGCACTATCTTTAAATAATTCTTGTGAAAATCCGCCAATTCTTAAAAACTCATAGTAACCTTCTTCCGTTTGCGGTGCACCAAGAAATTCTAGAACTCTCATCACTGCCGGAATATGCATTTGGTCAATTGTGTTTAAAGAAGCTCCGAGCAGAAGCGGGACTACCATTAATCCTCCTGGTACTTTTTCAATCGTATCCTTAATTCTCATAAATCGCTCCCCCTTTTATATAATTAGCAGAATGGAAGTAAGACCGTACAACTTGTTCGGCACTTAATTCCAATAGTACAGATGCATTTCTGACAGATTCTTCTAAAGTCATTGGTTTATTGATAATACTATGGATGCTTACAACACCAAAATTGTGAAGCACTCCTGCATCCTCACTTACTGATCCCGCTAAAATAACTGTTGGAATTCCTTGCGTTTTTGCTCTTTGTGCCACACCCAGCGGGGTTTTTCCTGAAGCAGTCTGCCCATCTACTCTCCCTTCACCGGTAATGACTAGATCTGTTCCTGCTAAAGATTGATTTATGTTACTATAATCCAGGACAACATCAATTCCTCTTTCTAATTCACAAGGAAAGAAAGCCTGAAAAGCTCCTCCAATACCGCCCGCAGCTCCTGCACCCGGCATATCGTGCAGTTTGAATCCTGTGACTTGAGCAACTTGATCGGCCCAATGTGCAAGATTTTTATCAAGCTGCTCTATTATATCTGGTGTTGCGCCTTTCTGAGGTCCAAAAATATGAGAGGCTCCGTTCGGACCAATTAGTGGATTTTCCACATCAGAGGCAATTAAAAATTGACAACTTTTAACCCTTGAATCAAACGAACTTGTGTCTATCGAATCAATTTTGTCTAAAGCCCCACCTCCATATCCAATTTCATTCCCATCTGCATCTGAAATTTTTAATCCTAATGCTTGCAGCATACCAGCTCCTCCATCATTCGTAGCGGAACCGCCTAATCCAACTACAAAAGAAGTAAAACCATCATCAAGAGCCTGCTTAATTAACTGGCCAGTCCCATAAGTTGTTGTTTCCAAGGGTGAGAGCTCTTCATTAGAAATCAGGGTAAGCCCTGAAGCTGCTGCCATTTCAATGACACATGTTTTCTTATCTCCTAAAACACCATATTCTGCCTCAACTTTATTCCCTAATGGGTCAATGACAACCACTTTCCTTATCTCCCCCTGTGTAGCAGCCACAAGTGTTTCTAAAGTTCCTTCTCCACCATCAGCAACAGGAATCAACACTGTTTCTGCTTCTGGAAAAGCATTTTTGATTCCCTTATTTATGGAATTAGCTGCTTCGACTGCACTTAAGCTTCCTTTAAATGAGTCTGGAGCGACGATAATTTTCATTAAATCACATCCTTCAGTAAGCGTTTTCATTAATATGTAATTTAAATTATACGAATCTTGACTTAATTTGTATATGGCTATATCATACAAAAATAAAGGAAATATTCTACTCACTTTTGTATGATATAGCTTAAGGAGAATAAAATATGGATATGTTAACAAAGGAAATTGCCAATGCAATTGTCAGAGAAACTTCTTTGCGCTTAAATAGAAATGTTAATATTATGGACATTAGAGGAGAGATTATTGCCACTCGGGATAAATCAAGATTGCACACAGTTCATGAGGGGGCCGTAGAAGTATTAAAAAGCGGAGAAACACTCACTATTTATCCTGATCAGGGGGATGCATGGAAAGGATCGGAGCCAGGAATTAATCTCCCAATCGTCTTTCATGACAATATCATTGGAGTCATCGGGGTTACCGGAGATCCAGATGATATGGAAGATATTGGAGAGCTGGTAAAGATGACTACGGAGCTGATGATTGATCAGGAATTTATTACGTCGCAGCTTGAATGGAAGCAACGTACAAAAGAGATGATTATTGACCAGCTGTTAAAAAGGAGCTCATCTTACAAAACAATCCAGCAAGGACTTGATATGCTAAAAATGAAATTAGAACCTCCATTCATGGCATTTGTTATTCAATTAGATAACCTTGCCTTCCAAAAACAAGAGTTCATTCAAAAAATAGAGGATTTATTTGGTAACCGTTATGTCATAGCTGGCTTTATAAATCTTAATCAGCTATTTATTGCTGCATCGGAAATTGAAGAAGCCGAGGCATTACGAAAAGTAAAGTTGCTGCAAAAGTTATTCCATAAAAAGCGGATCAAATTTAGAATAGCCTACAGCTTAGCTTTCCATGAATTATACCAATTTCACCAGGCTTACTTTGATTGTGAGCTCGCCTTAAAAATAAGCGAACCGGCAATTGAAATTATTTCATTCAGCCAAATAGAAGTAAGAGCATTACTTTACCAGCTCGACCAAACGCTTAGACAAAGATTTTCTAAGCGGATTTTAAAACGTTTAGACGATACGCAGGCAAAGACATTAAAAGCATTTTTTGCAAATGATTTAAATATCCAAAAGACTGCCGACGCTCTATTTCTACATCGAAATACACTGCTTTACCGGATAAATAATATAGTAAGTGAAACAGGATATAATCCAAGGACTTTTAATGATAGTCTCATTTTACAGGTTGCATTATGGCTTCATGAACAAAATAAGTAACGGGAGATGAGGTCAGGATAGTTTAATACTACTAAAAAATTTTTATGCAGTATCTGGCTGTTCTTCTACTTAGTTGTGCTAAACTATTGCAACAAATGGTTTAAACATCGAATCGATATATGTTGATGATAAATGTTGAATTTCTTCTGATAACAGTTATTTTATCATTTTGTTAGGACTAATTTATGTAAACTCCATTGCACTGTTTGTTAATCAGCAACTTATAATCAACATTTTGAACTTTCTATTGCCTTATGACATGTTAGCATCTAAAAAACAGCAATGGAAAAGAAACGTCAGCTATGAAGTGATGCTATTATCGTATTTACAAGATGAAATAATACGAAAGGAGAATCTTATGTTTACAAAAGCAGCACAGATCAGCATTTTTGTGAAAGATCAGGAAGAAGCCAAAGCATTTTATACAGACAAACTAGGCTTTGTAATTTGTGATGATGTGGAGTTTTTACCAGGTTGGAGCTACCTTACTGTAGCTCCTTCTAAGAATAATGAAACCAAATTGGAATTGGTGACAGCCGACACTCCAGAAAGCATTGCATTAATCGGCAAGCAAGCCGCAAATCACATTCTGGTAATGTTTGAATCAGATGATATTGACAAGGATTACCGGGAAATGAAAGCACGAGGAGTGAAATTTCACGGAGAACCAAAATCTGTTCCCGGAGGCAGAGGAGTTGGGTTTGAGGATTTGTATGGGAATCAACTAGATTTATATCAACCCTCAAAATCATACGATTAACTCAAAACTTCTAGCTATTATGAAGCAAGAAAATCAACAACACCAAAGGGAAACCATCCGATGGTGTTGTTGATTTTCTAAAAACTTAACATCTGTCTATGCGAAGAGTTTTACATATCCATAAAACAAAGTCTTCTTCAATTTTTTTCTATTGCTTCATGATTTCTCTCCTTCAATTCCTTTCCGTATAAATAATACAGCAAAGAACCCTAAAACAGCTAAAGCCGTTATCGACCCAATCAGTCCCCAATTTATTTCCCCGTTACGAAGCACACTTACAATCATAATTCCTGCAATAACACCTAGAAACAAATAAACATATGACTTTATTATATTAAGCATCTTCATACCCCCTACTTTTTTTCACTTCATTTCCTTTATTTTTCTTAATACCTTTTAAAGCTTCTGTTTTACTGGCCTAGACAATGGTGTTTTATCAACAAACTCAAGTACAGACTGTGGATTTGTTTTGGAATATTCTCTCAGCGCCCATCCAATAGCCTTATTAATGAAAAACTCCTCTGATCCCAGACATTGATTGATATATCTAAACAGAAGATCCTCATCTGTCAGTTTTTTATATTTTAATTGAAATAAAATTGCTGTTCTTTGCAGCCATATATTTTCCGAATCTATCCATTTACCAGTGACAGCTTTTTTATTCTGCGGATGTTGCATAAAATAATGCCCAACATGTTTCGTTGCAATCCAATCTACTGTATCCCACCAGGATTTATTGATGACGAGATACTCCAATAGTTCAATGTCTTTCTCTTTGAAATGTTTTATTTTTCGATCCAGCAATTCTAAGGCGATACTTTGGTAATCTCTTTCCGGGAATTCCCAGAGCTCCTGAATGATTTCTCGAAAATGTTCTTCTTGCGGAGTGCCTTGCTTTTTAATTAATGACCTTACTAATTCTTTTCTTTGCGGAGCTCTAAGACCGTAAAACTCATATTGGTTACGCATATATCTTTTCATTTTTACAGCCTCATTACTGTCTGCATACTTCAATAATAAGTCATGAATTATTTGCGTGTATTCATAGTTCATTTATTTACACCTTTGTTTATTTGACATTTAAAATAAAAAACAGGGCTTATAATCTCATTTCTTCTCATATAAAAAGTGATTACAGGGGATTTTTTCTTATAAATCAGCATATATTTTATTTTTATCGCAGCACAGCTGTTATTAGTCGAAGTGCACAAGTAAAAGCAGGTTTTGTTCTAAACTCTCCAAATTTCTTATCCCATTCACCTGATTTAAGATCACGCTCGAGTCTTTTTACTAACTTGTCTTCCATTCCTTCAGGTAAAAATCCCCATGCTGACTGCGACAGCCGGATTTCTTTTTCTAAAAAGGCTTCAGGCCTCCCGTAAAATGCCTCTTGAAATCCATCTGCACAGTCAAAAGGAATTGGAACAGATTGAATGGTACATTCTACCCCAAGCGCTTCTGTAATGAAATCCATCGTGGGATAACGTTCTTTTTCTACTTCAATCAGCTCTGGGAAATAATATGCATTCCAAAAATTATCCAGGGCTTTCGGGTCAAAGGTCATAATTAAGATTTTCTCTCTTGTAACTCGCATTAACTCTTGCAATCCTTTACGTATATCTGGCCAATGATGAACTGTTACCATTGCCATAGCGGCATCAAAGGAATTATCATCAAATGGCAAAGAATCTGCGGTGGAATTGATAGCAGGAACCTTTTGTGCCTTTTGACGTTGAGACCGCATTACACCCGATGGTTCTACCGCTATAACATACTTGTCTTCAGGCTCATATGATCCTGCCCCTGCACCTACATTCAATACCGTTTTTGCTGAGCCAAGGGCTTCATAAACATATTTTGCAATTCTTCGGTCTGTTTGTCTATAACCCGAATATTTTTGTCCATGCTCATCATAGTTAAAAGAAGGATCTTTCATTTCCACAGTATCTCCCGCTCCTTTTATAAAGATTCTTTTGAATCGTCATTGGATCACTGCAACATAAATTACTATTACCATTCAGTATTTAACAATATTTTGAATAGTCTGGCCCATACTTTTGTTATATAAAACAGCTATGTTAGAATTTGAAATATAAAATTAACTCGACTTAAATATTCTTTCACAAGAAAAGCACGCCTATAACCTCTCCATCCACTGATGAAGACAAAGGAGGTCTCAAATAAATGAAATATGTGAATGGTTTATATGCATCACTTGTATTGATAATGTTAGTTCATTTAATCGATAGTACAATATTTGATAATAAGTATTCCAGTATAGCAATTTTTATCTCTATATTTATTTTCTTAGCTGGAACGATGTTTTTTATCAATGCAAAAAATCATAATAAATAAATACATAAAAATATCAAGAGCTAAGGAACCTTGATATAGCTGTTTTTTTACGATTAATAAGTAAACATTTTGTGGGATATTTCCTCATCTTTCTCTATGATCGTCCATTATTTTTTCCTGCTGCTTCGCATGGCTGGGAATACTTTTAACTCTCCACTCTCATTCTCAGAAAACTGCTTATACTCAGGTGTCCCGATACCGTAAAGCGCAATTTTTCCTTCTTTGTTAAAATGAATTCCCCAGCCCAGCTTCTTCGGCAAGGTAGAACTTCGTAAACAAGCTTGGGATTTTGCAAAAAAAACCTCTTCTTCCGCAGCTAGATTTTCTTTTGAAATCTCTTTATGCCTTACATGTACCTCAAAGAGCAGCTCACTCTGGCTATAGGTATAAGGATTAGCGGATAATAGTTCATATTCGATTTGCGCTTTCGTCGGCTTCTTACCACGGGCTGCAGGAATCTGTCCGGCTGTTGCCGTGCTATCCGGGGCTACGGTTATAAACGTCTGATAATAATTCAAATCCTTCTTTACCATTTGCTTGCCTCCCTGCTATTGATATTTTCTTAATCATATAGTTAAGTTAGTAAATCTTCCGTCAAAACGGAGCTTTGCATAAATTCTTATCGTATCAATTCGTATTCTGTGAAATCATCTGTCTTCAAGCCTGTCCACTGCATACTTTTGGTATATAAAGTCTTTTGAAGCTCTTCATTATACGAAATGGGTGATGTCTGCTCTGTCTTATTATCTTTAAAAAATTCTCCAGTAACACCCTCTATCTCACTGGATACAGCTAAATAAACCGGACAAGTTGCGCCCTGATCAGGATCTTTTGAGAATAACTTCATTAATGGTCTAAATAATTTTGGCGACATTCGTGTTGCCTGCGGTGTATATATAAATCCCGGATGCAGTGCATTAACAGTTATACCACTCTCTGCCAATCTTTTCCCCATATAATACGTCATCATAAGAATGGCTGTTTTTGCAGTTTTATACGCCTGCATTCCTGAATAGCTGGAAGAAGTCTGGTTTATTACATCATCCGGATTAAACTTTTTATCCTGCATGACGGACGCAATATTAATGATTCTTCCTGACCCGGATGCCTTTAATTTATCAAGCAGCAGATGACTTAATAAAAACGGAGCCAGATAATTGACGGCAAAGGTCATCTCAAAACCGTCCTCACTGACTTGATACTGACCAAATACACCGCCCGCATTGTTTATAAGAACATCTATTTTTGAATAATGCTGCTTAACCTGCTCTGCCAGCCTTCTGATATCCTGCTGTGAGGACAGATCAGCAACCAGCAAGTCCATTTCCCTGTTGCCAGTAGCATCCATTATATATTGACGTGCTTCTTCGCCTCTTTTCTCATTCCTGCACACTAAAATAATATGACAGCCTTGTTCAGCTAAAATGCGCGCTGTTGCAAATCCAATACCTGAATTAGCTCCTGTTATTAAGATAGTCTTTCCTTCCATCTGTATCCTCCTTCTTTTTTACCCTAGAGATTTAAAGCCTTTCTTAATTCCTGTGTGGTTTCTTCAGTTGTAAAAAAATCATTATTAAATTTACCAAAACTAGTTGATTCCGAAATAGAAATTGCATTTATATCGTATGTCTCAATCATCAGCATTTCCTTCTTTGGTTGACATCCTATTAATACAAAAACGAAGGAAATGATATCAAAACGATAAATAAAAATCGCAAGTTCACTTCGACCTCCTCCAAATACAGAATAATTCATTCTAGCTTGTTTATTATTTTACAATTTAAGGTACGCTTATCTATCAATAATAACAGAAAATTTAAATTTATACGATTATTTCCTTTTGAATCAAAAGCCCAGTTATGCTAATATATTCATGAATTAGATTTCTATAATTCATTTAAATTTAAAGGAGTTTTTTTATGTATTTTCAACCTCTTCTTTATAGCTAATAACTAGATGTAGATTATTTCCAAACCCAGTTCATATTTTTTTTGCATGTATGATAAGGGTTTATTTGTCTATGTCTTTTTTCTGTCTAAATAAAGAATGAGGTGGCTAAATGAATAAAAGAACATTGGCTGCAGAATATGCAAGCCATTCTGAAGCTATTTTTAAATGCCCTGTCTGTAACTCATCGATGAGGGTTTTCGAGCTGAAAAATTTAATCTGCTCAAATAATCATACCTTTGACTTTTCAAAACAAGGATATATCAACCTGATGTCCCATCCGGTGAAAAGTATGTACAACAGGAGTCTTTTCCAGGCACGGCGGAAACTGATTACAGAGGCCGGCTTTTTCGAACCGTTAATTCAAGCAATTGCTGAAATGATATATAAGCATGCTGCGATTGAAAGGGAAAGTCTTTCGTTAATTGATACGGGATGTGGTGAGGGTTCGCATCTCTTTAACATTTGCGAGAGTATTCGTTCTAAATATCAAAAAACAGTAACAGGAGTAGGGATTGATATTTCTAAAGAAGGGATTCTGGAGGCTTCTAAAAGCTATGCCAATAAGATTTGGACTGTTGGTGATCTTGCGAATACACCTTTTATGAATGAGCAATTCGATGTTATTCTGAACATCTTGTCACCATCAAATTATAATGAATTTAACAGAGTCCTAAAAGCGGATGGTTTATTAATAAAAGTTGTTCCGCAAACCAGCTACTTAAAAGAACTAAGAGAAATTATTTTCAATCAGCCTGAAAAACAATCCTATTCTAATACAGATACTGTTGTAAGATTTAATGAAAATTTTCAAATGGTGGATAATTCAAGGATAAGTTATACTCTTCTTCTTGATAAACTATCCATTCAATCGCTGGTTGAAATGACTCCCTTATCGTGGGAGGCGCCAAAGGAACAGGTTAAATCCTTCTTGGATGAAGATACAACTCAAATAACCGTTGATTTAGAAATATTAATTGGCAAAAAACGATAATATACAGTTAAAAGCCCTATAAAACAAACCTGCCCGTTTTGTTTTATAGGGTTCTCTTTATCTTGATATTAGTAATTTAGTTATTATTTTTCTCATAGATAACAGCAGCTACAAACCCAATAATCCAGGCCAGATCTACTTGAATAAATGCTAATCCTGCAGCTAAAACCAGAGCAATAATTGCAGCCTTGTTTGTTTCAGAGAATTGTCCATCCTTCTTATACAGCTCTTCCACATCAATCTTTTGTTCTATGAGAAAGTAATACTCAACAATTAAAATGGCTATTATTTTGTCAATAGTTCACCTTTTGGTTCACCAATAATACCCTTTTCAAGGTCAAATACAACATTTCCCCGTAAGATTGTTTTGGTTACACGGCAGCCGATTTTTCTTCCTTCATAGGCGCTGTGCTTGTTCTTATAGTATAAATTTTCTCTTGTTACAGTATAAGACTCATCCGGATCCAAGAAAATGATATCCGCATCCTTTGCAATTGCAATTTCACCTTTGTTTGTTAAATTGAAACGCTTAGCAGGGGTTGTTGCGATGAGTTCGACAAATCTTTCAATAGGAAGTCCGCGCTGCTTTACTGCAAGATCGAACATTAAGTCAACATTATTCTGCGCTCCGCTGATACCGCCCCATGCTTCAAAAAAATTATTGGCCTCTGTTTTTAAGTTCTGTGTACACGGTGAATGATCAGATGTTAACCAATCAATATTGCCATTTAATAATTCTTCCCATAACTTGTCATGCTCTGCTTTCTTTCTTATTGGCGGCTGACATTTTGCATATGCGCCAATCTCTTCTACATCCTCTGCAGACATTGCAAAGTAATGCGGACATGATTCTACGGTTACATCTAAACCTTCTGCGCGAGCTTTTAAAATTTCCTGTACTGCTTCAGAGGTACTAATATGGACGATATGAAGCCGGCATCCTGTTTCTTTTGCAAATAATAATGCGCGCTGTACTGCCTCAACCTCTGTAAATACTGGACGTGCATCCGGATAATCCATTGCAGAAACCTTTCCTTCACGGATGAATTCTGCCTCTAGTTTCGAAGTTATATCCGAATTTTCTGCATGAAGGCAAAGGATTTGATCTAATTCTGCCAGCTTTTTCATGCCTTTATACAAGGTGAAATCATCAACGCTTTCAAAATCACCCGGAATATCCCTGCCAACACTAGATAGAAATGCTTTAAATGCAAGAACTCCAGCCTTATCCAATTCTTCCAGATCATCTATATTTCCTGATACAAGCCCGCCATAGAAAGCATAATCAACATAGTTTTGTGTTTTAGCTGCTTCCAGCTTTAAATCAAGTGCTGCTTTATTTGTTGTAGCTGGCAATGCATTTAAAGGCATTTCCACATAGCTTGTCGTACCCCCGGCAGCTAATGCCTTTGATCCGGTTTCAAACCCTTCCCATTCCGTTCTCCCGGGCTCACTAATATGAACATGCGTGTCCACCATACCTGGCAGCACATACTGTCCGGAAGCATCTAGTATGTCTGCAGATGCTTCAGTAATTTCCTCGGCAATCACAGTAATTTTCCCGTCTTTAATACCAATTTCAATCTTTTTCGGACCATCAGCTAATACTACTTCACCATTCCGAATAATTAAATCTAACATTTTGATTCCCCCTCTTTATAAAACGAGATCAAGAGAAATTGTTACCGTTATCGTTATCGTTGTTATACTTCGAAATCTTTTCATGATATCTGACTTAAGGGCAACGGCTTTTTTTACTTTTTGGACATTGATATTATGGGATTATTAATCCTTGAATTAACAGCAGAAGCAGTATTTATCAGTCTATTTATATTGTGAAAACTTGTGAGCAGGAAGGAATATTCATATAGAAAGCGTTTATTTTCCACCATTGAAATGAGCACGTATTAAATAACAAAGCTAAATACATGTTTTTAAATAGAAAATCATTTCCCCTAATATTACAATTAGTTTGAGCCTGCTTTTCCTTCCTGCTCCTCATTATCTTTATCTTCCCCACGCAATTCCTTTAAATGCTTGAGATGCTCCGTCCCCCAGCTCCTCATAGATACTAGCAATGGTGTTAACCCGTGTCCATATTCCGTCATCGAATATTCTACTTTTGGGGGCACTTGTTGGTAGACTTCACGATGAACAATGTCATTATATTCTAACTCTCTTAATTGTGAGGTTAACATTTTTTTAGTGATTTCCGGAATAGCCCGCTGCAGCTCGCTAAAACGTAATTTTTCATTTTCCATAAGATGAAATAAAATAATCGGTTTCCATTTACCAACAATAATATCTAATGCAACTTGAAGCTCTCCACAATTTTCACCGGCAGTTAGATTCGCCATTTTTAAATTCTCCTTTATAAAGATATGCGTGAAATCCTTTTATATCAATTGGTTTCCTAAAAGAAACTAGGTTTATTTAAAGTGCCTTCTTCTCAAAAAGAAACTTTAGGTTTATTATAACTCTAGTAATCAAATTAATACAAACTTATTATTTGATTCATTTTATATAAATTTATACGGAGGGTTACAACATGACTAGAATTGGTATTATTACAGGAAGCACACGTGACGTACGTGTTAATTTACAGGTTGCAGAATGGATCAAAGATTTTGCAGATAATAGAGATGTGGATGCAACATTCGAAATTGTTGATATTAAAGAAAGTGGTCTTGGACGCTTCAATGAAGCAATTCCGCCGCTTATGACAAATAAAGAATATGCAACAGAAGAGCAAAGTACCTGGTCAAGAAAAATTGATTCGTTTGATGGCTTTATTTTTGTTACGCCTGAATATAATAAAAATTTCCCGTCAGGTCTTAAAGATCATTTAGATTATTTAGGTTCAGAATGGCATCATAAAGCAGCAGGTATCGTAAGCTACGGCTCCACTCTAGGTATCGCAGCTTCCCTTGCACTACGCACTACTTTATCAAACTTAAAAATTGCAACGGTAGAACCACAAGGTGCATTCAGCTTATTTAATGACTTTGAAAACATGGCAACTTTCAAACCAATGGAGGTTCATAAACCAAGATTTGGTGAAATGATTGATGATGTTGTTGCTTGGTCAAACGCACTTAAATCTGTTAGAAAAGAAAAAGCCTTAGTGTAAATCTTAATGTACAAATAAAAGGAGCTATCGTCAAATACACGGTTATACATTTGATGATAATAGCTCCTTTGTTTACTATATCCGCTATTAATTGTCCCCTGCTGCTTCACTGCAATAATGATGTATCTTTTGAATAAAATATAATTTCTTATTTAAGATTGCTTTTCTTCTTGTAATGCCTTCGCGCTTTTTCCCGATTCCCGCAATCTGCCATCGAACACCAACGGCGACTTTTGTTTCGGCTTGAATCAAAAAACAACCATCCGCACGGTTCTCCTTCACACTGCTTTATCCTGTCCAATTTTTCCGAAAGTAAAAGATCTATTGCTGACTGCATAATTGGCCAAAGCATATAATCAAGCTCGTGTTCTCCTTTTTGAAAGCTTAAAGCATACTTACTTTCTTTTGGAACGATTTCTGCCAAACTATACGCCTTTGTCAAATATGTATTTAAAATAGCACGATCAAGTGGATTGGTTTCTAAACCAGCAGCAATTGATCTAAATAAACGAAAAATAGCTTCCCTTAATTCGATAGCTTCTTCTAAAACCTTTGCAGCTTGATCTGGATGATGATTTGCCTTTTCAAGTAATCTCTTTTGTTGAGGACTGCTTAAAATATCTGCATATCGACTCCACTCCACTAATTTCCCATAATTTATTAACCGTTCCTTTGGGTTATCGCTGTTATGCCAGCTAACAGTATTGGCAAAATCTAAACATAAACGTTCCCCGATAAAATTCCCTGTATCTGTGCTTATCTTAGACAATTTCTGCACCCCTTTTTATAACCATTATAAATGGTATTGACAGTTATAATCAATCCTTTTATAATATAACTATCAAAATTTATTTAGAAGGTTATATTCAAACAAGATCAATTTCATATTTTAATCTAAAATCATCTGAAAACGCTTATAAAAATGCATTCTTTTGTAATCGGACTGCAATTAATAATCTTATGAAGAGTTTAATACTAATAACTATTCAGAGTATGCATTACAAATTTTATTGGAGGGATGAAGATGATTGAAGTGTTAAAAAATGCAATTAAGACGATGGTAAAGGAAACATTCGAGGGACCATCAGGTGAAGGAAGTATGTTTACTGAATCACGGCCAAACAGCGGATTCTTCGGGACCCTGGAACAGTTATCCGCAAATGAAGCTTCCATTGCAGTTAATGGTTCAACAATCGCTGCTCATGCTGATCATACGCGTTTTTATTTATGGGGAACGAATATCATTTTAAAAGATGGTAAGCAGCCAGAAATGAATTGGGGAGAAAGCTGGCAGATTAATTTAGTTGATGAGAAAAGATGGAATCAAATTCAGGAAGGATTACGTCATGAATACGTAACATTTTTGGAGAGGGTCGATGCTATTGAATGGAATGAATCACTTTCCAAAGAAGCATTGGCTTCTTTGGCCCATTCAGCATATCATCTTGGAGCTGTTCGACAAATGTTAAAAGTAATCAAGAGTTAGCTTTTTTAATCATTATGATTCATTAATTTATAACAGATATTTCCTAATCACACCATTTAATAGATTCATTTTACCTGGATATTTCCAAAGGAAAAGGGAGTCATTTAAGAACCTCTTTTTCTTTGAAAATTGTAAAGATGTCGTTTTACAATAAAATTTGATTATATTCTCTTATGTTATTCCGTGAAAGTACCAGACAGCTGATGGTTTAAAATAAATCAGTTTCGAAGTTGGTACCAGTCACTTTTTAACAAGGAAAAGGAGTAATGATCATAATATTTTCCTCTAAATAAATGCTTGTCTCTATAAATACCTTCATTCTTAAATCCGAGCCTTTCTAATAATCTAGTAGAATTGATATTTCCTAAAGCAACATATGCGGTAATTCGATTTAATGCCATATTATTAAAACCACTTTCAATTGCACTTATTAATGTCTCTTTCATATAGCCCTGTCCCCAGTATTCATACCATAAGTCATACCCTATCTCAGCTATATTGTTCGTTCTATCCCAGCAGTCATAACCACACGTGCCGATTCGTTGATGTTTGTTATCTTTTGTGACCAATACCCACCGGTTGTATCTTTTCTTTCAGGCTCTGAATTCTAATCAACGAATGCTGCCGCATCATTTTTGGTCGTAAATAATTCTTCATCATATAAAAATTCACATACTTTTTCGTTACTGAATAGCTGATAAATAAATTCAATATCCTCTTTACCTATATTTCGCAAGATCAATCTATCTGTTTTCAAATCGGGAAAATTCCTAAGTACATTCATTAAAAAACTCCTTTTGAACTTTTTATCTTAAGCAATATTAAAGTAACTGGTTGAAACATCACTTCAATTAAACAGCCCATTTGTTGCATTATTTCAAGATCGAATCTGCCAGCATTGTTGTATCAAATTTTACAAACATTATGTAATTTAATTTCAAAGCTGCATAGAGATTCCTGTTGGAGTCCGCATAATCAGGAGGAAAAATAACTTTGTAAATATCTGACTATCCAATAATATTTTGGGAATTTAATAATCCTCCTTCTTTTAAAGTTAAAGAAAACATTCATAATAAAGAAGGATTCATTATGCAGCTTGCACATCACTTAAAGGATAATTAGAATTGAATGTAGATATCAAAATTCTATTATAAAATGAGGAGTTTTTATATGAACGGAAAAGAAATCTACCAAGCTTGGATGGATGCCTGGAACAAAGACATATCTATTCTTCATAATATTACAGATGATAATTGTACAGTTCACCAAGCGAGAACAGATGGTAAAGATTCGAACAGTACAAAAGGAGTAAAAGCATTAATGGATGTTGTTGAATCTGCTAAATATTATTTTGAAAATGTACAAATGTCGCTGGTAATTCAGCCAATTGAAGAAAGGAATTATGTCTCTGCCCGCTGGAATTTTAAAGGTACTTATAATGGTAATATGGTAGAAGCAAAAGCTGAGAAAGGAACACTTGTTTCTTTTGACGGGACCGACATCTTTCGGATTGAAAATGGTAAAATCAAAGATTATTGGGTTTCTTCCGATGTTATAGAGTTTATGAATCAGCTGGAAGTATTTTAATGATATTTTTTCCTTTGCATTCACTTAAAATTTAATAATCTAATGCTAATTTGCATTTAAAAAAACAACAAATAGAACCTCCTTATAAGGTACATGTGTTTCAATACAAGGAAGCATTAGTTAACAAAAAAGCACCCATTTCAAATAGAAAAATGAGTTCAAAAAAATATCAAAGGTTTGAAACCTTTGATATTTTTTAATTTACCTATTGATGCGGTCAAGAGGATTTAAACCTCCACGGGTTATTCACCCACCAGACCCTCCATCTCGTTCGACCGTATCATATGTACCAAAACCGTTAATACTGTACTTTAATTTATTCTCATTACTTCATTTATCTTATCTTCAAACTGATTTAGTCAACAAAACGGCAACAATAAACAAAACCAAATATTTTTTGAATAAACATAATTATCATGCAGATTTTAATTTTCATCTTTTTAACTTAGGATACTTCTTATTTTCGCTTACTTTGCCAACAGTGATTTTATATTGCTTTAATTCATCTGTTCAACTCATAAGTGTGTCACTGTCAAAATCGGTGGCTACCTTCTTAAAAAATACGCCCTTGATATCATCTTCCAATTTCCTTTCAAAAGTTAATGAATAAGAGTTGTTACTTTCCGTTTTATGTAAATATGCATATTTCCCTTGCTCATTAGATTAATTATAGTGTTTCAATTGTTACGAAGATAAAAAAATGTAAATCTAATATAAGGCATTTTACTGATTAAGAAATTTTTAAAAGGTCCATAAATAATTACTTTCCAGTATGAATCTTCTATATGCATAGTAACTCTAACTGAGTGAAAGTATGTTTATTAATAAATGCTTTTAGGCTAAGAAATATATCACGATTATTTTCACTTTTTTTTATATGAATTTGATTTGCTTCAAACTGTTTGCTTAATTTATGTATTTCAGAAATCGTATATTCTAATTCTGATTTGTTAGAGTTTTCTTCTTCATTTACTTGAAGAGGACTACCTCAAAAAGAGTCTCCATCCCTTTTGATAATTGTGCCGTTTTTTGAAATAGATTAGATGTAAATGACTCTGTATCAGCCATTACTAATATTTTGTCCATCACACGTTGCCCTCTACTCATTATTTATCACTATAACAAACTTCTATTTTATTTAAAATAATTTAAACATTGTACTTGCAAAGTTCATTTAAATTGTATAAAATCTAACGTACGATAGTTAGTTTTTAGTTAAAGGAATTGTTATAAAGATGGTAATATACTTTATATAAAATAATTATACATTTTTTATCACTAAAATCTAACGACCGTTAGTTAGTTAGTTAGTTAGTTAAAATATAAAAAAGGGGAGCTTATTATGGCTTGGTTGTATTTGATTATTGGTGGAATTTTTGAAGTTGGTTGGGCGCTTGGACTTGGCTTTTCAGAAGGTTTTACTAGAATAGAAATTGTTATCCCGACAATTATATTATTAATTCTTAGTTGGTGGTTCTTCGCTAAAACATTAAAAATACTGCCTGTTTCAACAGCGTATGCAGTATTCACTGGTTTAGGCGCTTTTGGCACAGCTCTAGTGGGGATGACACTTTTAGGAGACTCAGTGAGTTTAACTAAAATTTTGCTGGTTGTTCTTTTAATCAGCTGTATTATTGGTCTTAAACTAATTTCAGATGAACCCGAAGAAGAGGAAAATACAGGAGGTATGGTGTAATATGTACTGGTTATTTTTAATATTAGCTGGATTTTTTGAAGTTGGAGGTATTATTAATCTAAAATTAACGGAAGGTTTTTCAAAATTAAAACCTACCATCTTTTTTATTTTATTTATGTGTTTAAGTTTTTTCTTTCTTTCGGTTTCATTAATCGAAATACCTATTAGTATAGGTTATGGTATATGGACAGGCATAGGTGCATCAGGAAGTGTTTTACTGGGAATGTTTTTATTTAAAGAACCAAAAAATGCGAAAAAGCTTGTTTTAGTTGCGGGAATTATTTTTTGTATAGTAAGCTTAAAATTAATAACTTGATGAACGTTATCAAAATGAGGTGAAAAATTCATTGAAAAAAGGGGAAGAAACAAAAAAAAAGATATTAGAACAAGGTTTAGGCTTGTTTTCCTCCTATGGTTATGAGGAGACATCTCTTAAAGATATAGCCAAAAATGTAAAAATTAAACCTCCTTCTATTTATGCTTATTTTGAAAGTAAACAAGCTCTTTTCGAACAAATTGTAAATTTTGTGATTGAAGATTATTTAAGTTTTATCAAAGAACAATCCTATGTTATTAAAGATTTTCCATTGAAAAAAAAATTATATTATATTTTAGTTGAGCTGAATAAATACTATTATATGAATGAGAAAGGTCTCTTTCTAAAAAGATATGGAATTTACCCTCCGGAAAATTTCAAAGATCTTATAACAGCTAAAAACAAAGAAGTAGAACAAGCAATTCGAAACCTTGTTTTTTCTATCTTAAGAAATGATAAAACGGATAACTTAATAGACGAAGAAGCAGTAGTGACTTCATTTACCACTTTATTGGACGGTATGCTTTTCTATATGATGAGTTCTTCTTATGAAGGTTATGAACATAGATTAAACACCATATGGTCTGTTTTTTGGAACGGTATTCATGCTAATGCAAAGGAAAATAAATAATTCAAGAAAGGAAATATAACTAAGATGAAAAGTAACCAGATTTTCGTTGAGAGCGAATTTGCCCCGCTAAAAAGAGTAGTTTTAGCACAATCACAATTTTCTTTACCAGCTAGAATCAATAAGGAAACAGAGCAATTTTTGACTGAAGACTCGGTAAAAGCATTAGAAGGTGCTGAGGGGAAAGATATTGCAGATGCTTTCCCAGCTTTACAAAATAAGTGGGAAGCCGAAAAAGAAAATTTTGAGAAAATACTTCAAAAATATAAAGTCGAAATTTTGCGTCCTAGACTGCTTACCAAAGAAGAAAAAGTAGAAGGTAAGGAAGATGGCTACAGTAATTTCTTTGCAAGAGATCCTTTCTTTGTTATTGGACAAATGATTATTGAGGGAAGTATGAAACTTGGTCATAGAAAAAAAGAAGTAATGCCTATAAGACATATTCTGGAACAAGAATCTGAAAAAAATAAGTGCCTTTATCTGTCAGTACCGCAAGCAGATCGATCAAGTGATTTTTTTAATATGAAAGGTCCTTTTCTTGAAGGCGGGGATGTATTAGTTCTAAACAAAGAAATTTTCGTTGGTACATCAGGACTTGCTTCTAATCATGAAGGCATATTTTGGTTAAGAAATTTCTTATCAAATTTTGGATACACGGTTACCGAAGTACCGCTTCACCCTAATATATTGCATTTAGACTGTGCTTTAAGCTTAGTCAAAGATGGATTAATGATCGTTTGTGAAGAAGCATTTCTTAAAGGTGT
The DNA here is from genome assembly GCF_038004405.1 of Oceanobacillus sp. FSL W8-0428. Taxonomy (NCBI): domain Bacteria; kingdom Bacillati; phylum Bacillota; class Bacilli; order Caryophanales; family Bacillaceae; genus Oceanobacillus; species Oceanobacillus sp. FSL W8-0428. Next base: position 2,521,169 of record NZ_JBBORB010000001.1, on the reverse strand, counting down.
TCCTGAAATTCTAAAAAATTGGGATAAAATATCTGTTTCTTTGGAGGATGCGCAAAAATTAATAACAAATGGTTTACCTATAAATGAAGATGTATACGTAACGGACATGGAATTTCAATCCATTGGTGAGCAATTAACCAAAAAAGGCGTAATGGTCGAGTATACTGATTACCGTATTTCCAGAGGTTTTGGCGGTTCTTTCCGCTGTACAACCCAACCTTTATTACGGTTCAATGAGTAAATTTAGATTTATACTAAAACATTTACGTTTTACAGTTATCTAAAAAACTAAATAATTATTTTATCAACATATTCTACACTTCTTAATTTTTCGAGAAGTGTTTTTTATTGTTTGAATTCTTTCTCTACCCCAACCTATATTTTAGAGCCCATAAAATGAGTGCATAAAAAAATATCAAAGGTTTGAAACCTTTGATATTTTTTATTATACCTATTAATGCGGTCAAGAGGATTTGAACCTCCACGGGTTATTCACCCACCAGGCCCTCAACCTGGCGCGTCTGCCATTCCGCCATGACCGCATAGAATATAAATGGTGCGGATGAAGGGAGTCGAACCCCCACGTCCTTAACGGACACTGGAGCCTGATTCCAGCGCGTCTGCCAATTCCGCCACATCCGCAAAAAATAAAATGGTGAGCCATGAAGGATTCGAACCTTCGACCCTCTGATTAAAAGTCAGATGCTCTACCGACTGAGCTAATGGCTCCTATGTTAAATGGAGTATTGCTTTATTTAGTGCTTCTCATTTTGGCGGACCCCTGCATCTGCAAGCCCTCGCTTTGAAGCATATACTTCGGGGTTACTCGAAGCTTATTCGGTGGAAGCTTTGCTCGTTGCTCTACCGACTGAACTAATGGCTCCTAAATAAAATACTGCTTTTGAAATAAAAAAATACTATTAACGTGAATAGTATTAGCATGTACTCCTTCTAAAAATAAAAATGGCTGGGCCACTAGGATTCGAACCTAGGGTACACGGGATCAAAACCCGATGCCTTACCGCTTGGCTATGGCCCAACTATAATGGCGGTCCGGACGGGACTCGAACCCGCGACCTCCTGCGTGACAGGCAGGCATTCTAACCAACTGAACTACCGGACCAACTATTTATTTTAATTTTTTAGAAAGATGACCCGTACGGGATTCGAACCCGTGTTACCGCCGTGAAAGGGCGGTGTCTTAACCGCTTGACCAACGGGCCATTATGAAAATTTAAATGGCGGAGAAGGAGGGATTTGAACCCTCGCGCCGCTTACACGACCTACACCCTTAGCAGGGGCGCCTCTTCAGCCACTTGAGTACTTCTCCATTAAAGGCTCCACAGGTAGGATTCGAACCTACGACCGATCGGTTAACAGCCGATTGCTCTACCACTGAGCTACTGTGGAATGTAAAAGTATACAGTCACTTGCTATGTAATATCTTAATTACGCAACAACAAGAAATATCATACAATATATCCTGTTTTTTGTCAACAAAAACTTTAAAAGTTTTTCTTTGCCTAGAAAGTTAACCAAAACTCTGTGCAATTCGACAATGTCTGAAGACAGGTTATTCTCAAGAAAGAAGACTGTCATTTCGTATCAGCTTCATTAATTTATCATGGAAAATATTATTCGTCAATACTTATTTCAAAAAAATTTAAACCAGCTTTAATTTCCCTCTGCATTTGCCGCATCGATACCTGGACACATCCACTTTTCTTACTCTTTTATAAACAGCTTTACATTTTTGACACTCATATATATAGCGGTAACGTTTCTGTTCAGAAGGCAGTTGTTTACAGTGACGGGGAGAACCTGTTTTTGCAAGCAATTCTCTGAAATCCCTATCGCGGTGCCCATAGCCCTTTCCTTCAATATGCAGATGATAATGACAAAGTTCATGTTTAATAATACCGTAAAGTTCTTCCTTTTCAAATTCCAAGACATATTTAGGATTTAATTCAATGATCCGTCTGCTCGGAATATATCTTCCACCAGTAGTCCGTAAACGGGCATTAAACTGGACTTTATCAATGAACGGCTTATTAAAATAAGTCTCTGACAACTGGTTTACCAGCTCATACAATTCCTTATCTGAAATGGGACTCATCATATATTTCATCTCCTGAAAAATAAAATCACACTTTATTCTGCAGAATTTTTCTCTGCCTTATCGCAAATTCAAAAACTTACTTCCTATATATCATTGATTATACCCTTTTAGCAGTCTCCCCTAAAAAGCGAGCCTGCTCACTCATTAATAAACAGAAATATTTTTAAGAACATCTATTCTATTATAATATGATTTATATCAAAATTCAATTCTCATTTAGTTTATCTAATTGAGAATAAATAGAATCTTTCATTTAGAAACTTATTTCTTAACAAAAGAATATAAAACTTTTCTTTTGTTTGTTAATAGATACGTTTTTACTGCCAACACAGAACTCAATTATACTATTAATAAAAATTCATATAAATAACACAGAATATTAATAGCAATCTACTAGTTATTATGTTATTATAATAATTGTATTTAATATATACTTAGGAGGGAAACTATTTATGAGTGAAAAAAGAAAAATGACCACTGCATTTGGTGCTCCTGTTCCAAATGATGATGATTCCAAAACGGCCGGTAAACGTGGTCCATTATTAATGGAAGACTTTTGGTTCCTTGAAAAACTTGCACACTTTGATCGTGAAGTAATTCCTGAACGTCGTATGCACGCAAAAGGATCTGGTGCTTATGGAACATTAACAATTACAAACGACATTACAAAATATACAAAAGCAAAAATCTTCTCTGAAGTTGGTAAGAAAACAGATATGTTCATCCGTTTCTCCACAGTAGCTGGTGAGCGTGGTGCAGCTGATGCTGAGCGTGATATCCGCGGAACAGCTATGAAATTCTATACAGAAGAAGGTAATTGGGATTTAGTTGGTAACAACACCCCTGTATTCTTTATGAGAGATCCTAAACGTTTCCCGGACTTAAACCATGTTGTAAAACGTGATCCAAAAACAAACATGAAAAATGCTGATGCAAACTGGGACTTCTGGACAAATCAACCAGAAGCACTTCACCAAGTTACAATTGTTATGTCTGACCGCGGTATTCCAAAATCTTATCGTAACATGCATTTATTTGGCAGTCATGCTTACAGCTTATACAATGCAGATAACGAGCGTGTATGGGTGAAATTCCACTTCAGAACACAACAGGGAATTGAAAACCTTACAAACGAAGAAGCTGCAAAAATTGTCGGTGGAGATCGTGAAAGTCACCAACGTGATTTATATACGAATATTGAAGAAGGCAATTTTCCTAAATGGAAAATGTATATTCAAGTAATGACAGAAGAAGAAGCTGCAAATATGCCTTACAACCCGTTTGATTTAACGAAAGTATGGTATAAAGATGAATTCCCGCTTATTGAAGTTGGCGAATTAGAGCTTAATAAAAATCCTGAAAACTACCATGAAGAGGTAGAACAGTCTGCATTTGCTCCAACTAACATTGTACCTGGAATCGGGTTCTCTCCAGATAAAATGTTACAAGGCCGTCTATTCTCTTATGGAGATGCACAGCGTTACCGTCTTGGTGTTAACCATTGGCAAATTCCGGTTAACTACCCTAAAAACGCGAAAAACTTCCATCCATATCACCGTGATGGAGCAATGCGTGTGATGCCTTACCAAGGTGGACAAGTCAGCTACAGCCCGAACCAATATGGTGAGTGGGAAGATAGCAAAGAGCATCAGGAGCCTGCATTACAGCTGGGTGCAGATGTTGATTACTATGACTTTGATGAAGATGATAGTCTTTACTATGAACAGCCAGGTAAGTTATTCCGTTTAATGTCTGATGAGCAGAAACAACTGCTTTTCCAAAATACAGCAGATGATATTGCTCCTGCATCAAAATCAGTAAAACTTCGCCACATCAACAACTGCTATAAAGCAGATCCAGATTACGGTAAAGGTGTTGCAGAAGCAATTGGCATCTCTCTTGATGAAGTGGAAGCAGCAAACGAAGCATCTGTAAAATAATCACAAGTAAAAAATGAGGATTTCTCCCTTATGTAAGGCGAGAGTCTTCATTTTTTTATTAGAAAAGGAACTTCAAGTTGCTGAAGTTCCTTTCCTTTTTACTAACTACTATGTTTATTGAATCATAGAAAGCGCAATTCTGCCTTTTTGGACATTCACATCGTCCACCCAGACAGTAACGACATCACCTACAGATGCAACATCCATCGGGTGCTTAACGAACTGCTTTGACATCTTAGAGATATGCACAAGCCCGTCCTGTTTCACACCGATATCAACGAATACTCCAAAATCAACCACATTACGAACCGTTCCCTGCAGCTCCATACCAGGCTTTAAATCTTCCATATTCATGACATTTTTCTTCAATAATGGCTGTGGAAAATCATCCCGCAGGTCGCGTTCCGGCTTGCTTAATGCTTCAAGAATATCCTCCAAAGTCGGCAAACCGATCCCCAGTTCTTCTGCTGCAGCTTGTTTATTCATTTCTTTAATCTTTTGCTGTAAAGGCTCTGTGCCCAATGCCTGCTCATCTAAATCAAATTTGTTTAGTAAAGCTTTTACATGTGGATAGCTTTCCGGGTGAATAGGTGTACGGTCAAGCGGTGTATCTCCGTCTACAATTCTCAGGAAACCAATTGCCTGCTCATATGTTTTTGCACCAAGCCGCGGAATCTTCTTTAACTGCTTCCGATTCGTAAACTTCCCTTCCTCTTCCCGCCGTTTAATCACATTATTCGCAACAGCTTTACTTAATCCGGATACATATTGTAAAAGGGAAGAAGAGGCTGTATTTACATTTACACCGACCTGGTTAACAGCTGTCTCTACTACAAATGTTAATGAATTGGACAGTTCTTTTTGACTGACATCATGCTGATATTGCCCGACACCGATAGACTTTGGATCAATTTTCACAAGCTCGGCTAACGGATCCTGCACCCTTCTTGCAATAGAAACAGCACTTCTTTCCTCTACCTGCAGATCAGGGAATTCTTCTCTTGCCAGAGCAGATGCAGAGTACACACTTGCACCAGCTTCATTCACAATAATATACGGCATATCCAACTTATTATTTGTTAACACATCCGAAATAAATTGCTCTGTTTCTCTGGATGCCGTTCCATTTCCAATCGCAATCAGCTCGACATCAAACTGATTAATCAATTCCATAACAACCTTTTCTGCTCCCTTCACATCTTTTCTTGGAGCAGTCGGATAGATTACATTTATTTGATGGACTTTCCCGGTTTCATCCACAACAGCAAGCTTACAGCCAGTACGGAAAGCAGGGTCAACTCCCAGAATAACCTTTCCTTTTAATGGCGGCTGCAGTAATAAATTTCTTAGGTTAACCGAAAAAACCTCAATTGCCTGTGCTTCTGCTTTTTCTGTAAGTGCACTTCGTATCTCTCTTTCCACAGATGGCTCAATCAGCCTTTTATAGCTGTCTTCCACCGCTGTTGTTAGCAATTCCTTTATATTTTGCGGGCAGGTTTTCTTAATAACCTTTTGTTCTAAATAGGAGATTATTTTATCCACTGGAGGCTCCAACTGAACTTTTAAAATACCTTCCTTTTCACCGCGGTTAAGTGCAAGAATACGGTGGGAGACAAGCGAACGTACTGCTTCATTATATTCATAATACATTTCAAAAATCTGTTTTTCGTCAGCTTCTTTATTTTTATCCTGGGACCTGATCAGCCCCTGTTTCATCGTTGTATCACGAATAAATTCACGGTAAACAGGTTCATCAGAAATCCATTCAGCGATAATATCATTAACTCCCTGGAGTACTTCTTCTACTGTGTTTAACTCATGTTCTTCTGAGAAAAACTCTGCTGCCTTCTGTTCTAAATCAACGGATTCCTTCTGTTCCCAAATAATTTGTGCCAGCGGCTCCAATCCTTTTTCTTTAGCAATAGTTGCTCTTGTCCGGCGTTTTTGCTTATAAGGACGATATAAGTCTTCTACTTTTTGAAGCTTTGTTGCTTTCTCAATTTCATTCCTTAATTCATCTGTTAATTTACCTTGTTCTTCAATGATACGGAGAACTTCCTGTTTTCGCTCAGACAGGTGAAGCACATATGCCCATCTATCCTGTATTTCTTTGATTTTTACTTCATCCAGCCCACCTGTTGCTTCCTTTCGATACCTTGCAATAAATGGAACTGTGTTCCCCTCATCTAAAAGAGAAATTACTTTCAAAACAATTTTATCTTGTACTTTGGTATCCTTTGATACGATTGTAATTAATTTTTCATCTAAATTCACTGGTGATTCTCCTCCTTACTCTGCTTTCTATTGTATCAAATTAAGCGGAGCAATGCTTTCTGACACAAAAAAAGATTGATTTGTAGTCCAATAACAGCTGAAACAGCGTTCATGTTATTTGCATACAAATCAACCTTTTTCTCCTTTGTACCTGATTGCTAATAATGTTGTATCATCTTGTCTTATATTGTCACTATAACGTGCATAGGCTTCTGTAATTCTGTCGACATTATAGTCTTTAAAAAAATACTGAGATAACTCTTTATCCATTACCCCGTCAGAAAATACAATGAAGTTTGTCCCTTCACTTAATTTTTCTGTCATCACTTTTACACCACGGTAACGGGAGCCCAAATATCCGGAGCTTGGGATATTTCTCTTTTTTTTAACTCCATTTTCCAAAACAATTATTCCTATATTTCCTATGGAAGAAAAAGTAAAGGTCTGTTGAATGAAGTCTATTTTTAAAATGCCCATAACTGCTCCACGCATGCCAATTAGCCGTTTGTTACATAGCTCAATGATTTCTTTAACTGTTTTGTACTTATGCTGGTTCACAATATCTATGACAGCCTGTGAGGATTCCTTTGCAATTTCTCCGCTTCCAAGACCATCTGCGAGCACTCCTAAAAATATCTGGTCTTCTTCCACAAAAAAGTAACTATCTCCACAAAAATGGTTACCTTTTTTTGATTTTTGATAAACAGAAACATCTACATATTTGCCGGAAATCAATCGAATACCTCCGTGCTTTCCGTTTGCATTGTTTCTCTTAATTTACGGAGTGCTCTTCTTTGAAGCCTTGAAACATGCATTTGTGAAATTCCCAGCTTTTCTCCTGTTTCTTTTTGACTCATATTTTTGAAATACGTACATTCCAAAATTAATTGCTCCCGTTCTGATAAAACCGGAAGTATTTTTTCAAGCATCATTTTTTGCTCAAGGTTTTTAAAGCTGTTATCTTCATTTCCAATTAAATCTAAGATGGCAACTGTACTGCCATCTGAATCAGCTTCAATTTTATGATCAACAGATAAAGCTTTGTAGCTTTTGCTCATTTCCATCGTCTCTAAAACTTCTTCTTCTGGTACACCGATATGATCTGCGATTTCTTTAATGGTAGGAGATTTTTGATTTTTGGTCGTCAGTTCATCAGCACTTTTTCGAATTTTTGGTCCCAATTCTTTAATACGACGAGGTACATGAACGCTCCATGTTTTATCTCGTATGAATCGTTTTATTTCACCAATTATTGTCGGGATCGCGAATGATTCAAACGACTTACCATAAGATGGGTCGTACCTCTTAATTGCACCAAGTAATCCAATCATGCCCACTTGTACTAGGTCTTCATGAATGGCACTGTTTTTGGAATACTTCCGTGCAATAGATCCAACAAGATTCTGATAGGTTAAAACAATCTTTTCCTGTAATTCTTCGTTGGTCGGATCTTGCTGAAGAGTACTTATCCATTGGTAAACCTCATCTCCCCCTCTATTGAATGGTTGAGACTTGGTCGTCATCCATGTCCACCTCTTCTTCTCTATTGTATTTAGTCATAATGACCATTACACCATATTTGTTGTTGATTTTTACTTCGTCCATTAGTGCTTCAATCAGGAATAAACCAAACCCTCCTTCCCGTATTTTTTCAACAGGTTCATCGGAACGATATGGTCCAGTTTCACTTTTTACCTCTTCTAAATTAAAGCTTCCACCGCGATCGGCTACCATTATTTCAATCCGATCCTCATATAAACCAAAGCCCACAGTGATTTCACCGGACTCATTTTCTCCATAAGCATGCTCTACAGCATTGGTCACAGCTTCTGATATAGCAACCTTTAAATCCTCAATAGCATCATAGGAAAAACTCATCCGATTAGCAATGCCTGATAAGGTTAAGCGCATTACTCCGATATATTCCGCTTTAGCCGGGACCTTCATTTCGATATAATCAAATGCTTCCATCACTCGTTGCCACCTCGAATCGCTGCTTTTATATCTATAATTTCACTAAGACCGGTAATTTCAAAAATACGGCAAACACGTTCTTGAACATTTTTCAAGGTAAAATGACTTCCACTTTCTTTGGAGGCTTTTAAAGCACTGACAAATACACCCAATCCAGTACTGTCCATATATTGGACATCTTCTAAATCCACCTCAATTTGTTTGCCGCTTTCTTTCACTAACGGCATTAATGATTCCTTAAGCTCAGGTGCTGTGTAGGCATCAATTTCGCCGCTTACTTCTAAAACTTTCAAATTACTATCCTCATTGATTCTCACTGATAAATTCATAATGACCCCCTCTGTCATCAAAATCCTGGATAGATGACTATACAATCTAAATTTATTTTAATCCCGTTTTTCATTTTATATACGGTAAATGAAAAGTTCTTCTCTAAACTTTTCTTTACTCTCTCTCAAGCTCTTAAATAATAATTTAATCACTTTGCAGACTAATATACTATATTCCCGGCTTTTATATCTTTAAACCTCTTTCCGAAGAACAATTAATGTAAAATCATCCCGCAACTGAAAATCCTGCAATTTCTCAAAGTATTGATATACATTATCCACCAGCTCCTGTGCAGGTAAATCAATATATTTCCGAATTACTTCTAAAAGTTCTTCCGTTTCAATAAAACGGTCTCCATCCCGGCACTCTGAAACACCATCTGTCAAAAAGATAATCAAATCATCTTTATTAATATTTAATTCATATTCCCGGTATTCAGCATCCGGCATCACACCGAGAACAATACCTTTTGTACGGATTTCTTCAAATTCTTCCGTTTCTGCACGATAAATATATCCCGGTTCATGACCCGCAGAGGATAGTCTTAATTTACTTTCCATTGGCAGATAGTGTGCATAACACATCGTGATAAACATGCTTGAATCAATATTTCTCTCTACAACCCGATTCAAGTTTTCCAGAACCTTGTTTGGTGACATCGTTGCTTCGGGATAGCTGTCTATTGCATATTTAATCATAGACATACATAATGCCGCCGGTATCCCTTTACCGATAACATCTGCGATGGCAATTCCAATTGTTCCATTACTGCCTGCTGTAAAATGGTGATAATCCCCATTCATCTGATGAGCAGGTACACTAATAACCCCTATATCTACACCGTTTCTTTCCGGTTTTTGGGTCCCTAATAATGTCTTCTGCATATTGGCAGCAACAGAGATTTCAGCGGTCAGAACATTTTTTTCCTGTCTCAAATAATCTACTTCCTGCAATGCGAGTCCATAGAAAACAGTAGCTTCTAATAAAAATTCCATTGAAAGCTTATATTCATCCATTAACTGAGGATAGATATTCTCCATTGCCTGGATATGCAAATTAATTAATTCTTCAGGTAAAATGTTCTTTTTGATAAAAGCTTTACTAATTAATTCGAGGTCATATAGTGCTTTCTCATCTTGTGTATTTATATATTTTCTTAATAGCTCCTGATATTTAATTGAATTCTTTTCAATGGTCTCTTTCACTATAGTTACTCCCCCTATATTCCAAAGAACCCCGGAATCTTCTTTTCTCTTTTTAGGCTCTCCCAGAGATTGACGGCAGGTGTGTACCGCTCTTATGCATGCAATACTTTTATTCAGGTTTTGTAACTCTTTCGTTATACCCGTCAGCTGTCTAATTATCCTGTATTCCTATTCAAATAGGTACGATAAAAAAAACTAATAGCTAAATTCTCCAGTCTGACAGAGTTAAGATTACCTGTCTCATCAGTAGGCTTTTCAACCTATATGATTCCGAAAGTCAGCGCCCGTAAACCTTCCGCCAATCTCCACTTTAAAATAGAAAATGGAGATTAGCGGAAGGTTTTATCTGTGATAAAACAAGGAAAGTTACTAAAATTAAAGGATTATCTGATCCATTTAATCGCTTTAATCTTAGTTCCTTCCCCGACGGTGGATTCTATATCAAAATCATCCATTAAACGCTTCACTCCAGGCAGACCCGCACCGAGTCCTCCAGAAGTAGTATAGCCATCTTGCATAACGCTGCTTATATCTTTAATTCCTGGGCCAGTATCAACAGCAATCATTAATATTCCCTTTTGACTGTTTGTATAGATGTATTCAAAACAAACCTGTCCATTTTCAGCATATAAATATATATTACGAGCTAATTCAGATACTGCTGTAGCGATTCTTGCCTGATCAACGGTGCCAAATCCAATCTCTTTTGCCATTTCCCGGCCAAGCTGTCTTGCTCCAACAATATCCCACTCTTTATGAATGTTGACACAGGATCTTGGGTTCATATATTAACCTCCCAATTCCTGGTGCAGCTTCACTAATCCTTGTTCTAAATCTAATGCAGTAGGGACATTTTGCAGGTGTATTCCTAAATCGATTAATGTCATTGCAACAGCAGGCTGAATTCCTGTTAATACGACGCGGGCCCCCATTAAATCCGACATGGATACAACATCACCTAGCACTTTTGCAATGAAGGAATCAATAATGTCTACAGATGTCAAATCAATTACAACACCTGTGGCACCTGTTTTATGAATTTTCGCTAATAGGTCCTCCTGAAATTGAATAGCTGTTTGATCGTCAATCTCAGTCTGAATAGAAATCAGCAAATAATTATGTAGTTTTAAAATAGGTATCCGCATTTTCTCTACTCCCCCTTAAGTGAATGCATTATATCTTCAATCCCTTGATTTTTAACATGTAAATCAACAACTTCTCTCTCGGTAATCTCAAGTGCTTTTGTAAAGCCCTTCTCCAGTGTGCTTCTTGTTGGGAATTTACTTAAATCAATACCGATGTTTACAATGGTTTGGGCAATTTCCGGACGAATCCCTACAAGGATACATGTTGACCCAATCAGTCTGACCGCTTCTGCAGCCTGGATAATATGATGCGCGACCATCGTATCCACCACTGGAACTCCGGTAATATCAATTAATACAACTTCGGAGTTATGCTTAATTGTCCCCTCCAGTAAATTTTCCATAATCAATTTAGCTCTATCTGTGTCAATAGTACCAATCAGCGGCATTACCGTTATTCTTTCCATAACTGGAATTAACGGTGCTGATAGTTCCTGCAGAGCTACCCGCTGCAGAGAGAGGATATTTTCCCAGCTTCCTGAATACTCATTAACAAGCTGACGGATTAACGGCTCAATCCACTCATCCACACTAGTTAAGACATTTGAAAAATGATTCGAATCAACCTGATCTGCTTGTGCAAGTAAAAAATCAATGGTTACACGACGAAAAATCTGCAGTCCATCTGTGATGTAACTAAGAGGCCAGCCAAGGTTAATAATTTTCTCTGAGAACTCCTCTACTACCTTTGAGGATCCTTGATTTTGAATACTTGTGAAAATAACATTTACAAATTCACGGTTGGTATTTTCATAAAGCTCATCAGATATACTTGCCGTATAATTTCCAGCCTTTATCCTTCCAACCTCGTTCATCCAATTATCAACAATAGAATCACTATTATTGATAATTAATTCTTTCAGATTTTCATCCATAACTCGTTCCCTCCATATTTTCTTTTTCTAACATTTTCATTATATTACTGCTATTATTTGCTGCAATTACTACAAAAATATACCTATAGTTTTAGAAGGTTTACAACATCTCCATTGTAACACATATGGAATATATCTAACATTGATGTACTTGCTATAGATGCTTCTATCAAAAGAGCTGGTAAATTTATATACCTCAGCATTAAGAATATAAAACTTTCATTATAGTTTTCACAACATATTTTAAGCGTTCTGCAAAGATATATATCCCGCTTTTCTTACTGCATTATTAAGACTCCAGAAAAAAGTCTAACAATTCCTTTGCACTATAGACAATTTTATCTGGTTTTGCAGCAGCTTCCGGCATTTGTCTGTTGCGATGATTCATCCAGACAGCCTGCCACCCGGCTTGCTTTGCTCCAACAACATCATTTGCAAAGGAATCTCCAACATAAACTGTTTTCGATTTTGTTAAATCAAGCTTATCTTCAATAAAATGAAATGCTTCTACAGAAGGTTTCGCATGTCCAATCGCTCCTGAAATGAATAAATAATCCTCAGGTATCCATCTGCTCAGCTTTAATTGCTTTATTTTCATGGTCTGGTGATCTTCTGCACCATTTGTTAAAACAGCCAGCTGCTTTTTACCTGCTGTAAGATAATCCAGCAATTGGACAGCTTCGTCAAATAATTCGATTTTCCCCTGCTCCTGAACATAGGTATTCTGAAATTCTAGAGCCTGCTCTGCTGATATCTCTATACCTGTATCTGCACAAGCATCTTTTATACGGCGAATATGCATTTCCTCCAGCGTTATTTTACCTGCTACCTGATCATCAAATAATTCATCACTATACTTACGGCTAAGCAGATAAAGATTGTCCAGCTCGCTATCCTCCAAGGATGCATTCAACATTTTTTTACATGTGGTTCTAAATGTTGCTGACTGGTCATACAAAGTATCATCCATATCAAAAATAATCGTATCCACAATTATCGACCTCCTTCTTCATTTTACTATATTTTTCAAAGGAGGAAAAATACTTACTGATACAGGAACTGATTAAGCTTTTTTCAGAATTAAAATTAAGAGCTGCGCCCGGCTATTCCTAAAAAATGAATTTATGCTGAGCTTTGCATTTTCTCGGATTAATAAAAAAGACGGTTCTCTGTGAAAGAACCGTCTTTTTTATCTATTTATCATGAAATTATTAATTATTACTGTACACATCTCTTAAGCCAAGGCTTATTTCTAATGATTGATTGATTTTTTCCATCATTTCTTTATCGAGCTTTGTAATTTTGTCAGTTAATCGCTGCTTATCTAATGTGCGGATCTGTTCTAACAGAATGACTGAATTCCGGTCAAACCCATAACGTTTTGCATCGATCTCAACATGCGTCGGTAATTTAGCCTTTTGGATTTGAGCTGTAATAGCCGCTACAATAACAGTCGGACTAAATCGGTTACCGATATCATTTTGGAGAATAAGAACTGGTCGTACACCACCCTGTTCCGAACCAACCACAGGGGATAAGTCAGCAAAATAAACCTCGCCTCTTTGAACGATCACAAGTGTTACACCCCGATCACGGAGCGCTCTAGAGTTATTTCAGCCTCCTCTTCAGCTTGAAAAGCCTCTGAAGCAATCGTCAGATTAATTCTTGCCATTTCTTCATATCCACGTTGCATCGTTTCATGAAAACGCTGGAGGTGTTCTTCTTTTTTATGGTTTAAATAAATTTGAGTTGCTTCACAAATAAAATCGCTTAAGTCGGAGCTATTCTCATATTTCATTAACCCATCCACCTCACTCAATAAATTTTTCGGTATTTTCACCATGATTTCTTCTTTATTTTCAGCCAAAATCAAGCACCCCCGCCAACAATTAACGTTCATTATTAAATTTAATATCATAATAGCATTGTGAGCCTACTTTTGCAAAGGGGTTATGGCGAATTTGTAAAAAAATCATGTAAATTTGTCGTTTTAAACCTTAATTTATGTGGTATTTAAAATATTTGAAGTATAAAAAAATAATATTTTACCCTTTCGCTAAAAAACATTATTTACCATATAATTTTATGTTTCTTTAAGCTTTACAGCAGCTGCTTCAGAAAAATCCATACTAATTACAAGGATTAATTACGGAAAATATTTGTGTTTTTGTTAAAATTAAACGCATCATTTTACAATTCAAATAAATATAGTGCAGATATAATACTTCGTTTTATCTATTCAACGAAATAAATACCTGTCTATTAATTATATGCCAATATGTTAAAATCATACCTCTATAAGACAATGTTCGAGATTGAGCCAATTGACAAGCAGCAGATTTCTTCATTGATGAATACTTTCAAACACTTATTTTAAGCCAGCTTTAACGAAGCCGTAATATAACAAAAGCAGGCCCGTTCACACGAAGCCTGCCAATATATAACCGTATCATTTTATTGTTTGTCCTTGAACAGATTGTGCTACTTCAATCATTTCTTCTTTAGTCAGCTCCGTACTTGCCAGTTGATAATCAACGCCTTGATAAGTCCATTTTAATGTGTTACCTTCCAAGGCTCCAACTGTAGTACCAAGATTTACAATATCCCCATCCACTTCTTCAGGAGCTGCACTAGCCGGTGCGGTTTCTCTGATTTCCTGAACAAGCGTAAAGTTTTTCTCTCCTTCAAAGGTTGTGATAATGCGCTCGCCATCCTCTAAAGCTACCTCTTTCTTCTCCGCCACCTCTGCTCCAGCTGTAAATGTCGGGTACAGTGTCCGTACTTCCTGAGCTGCTGTTTCTACTGCTTCACCTTCTTCTGAGGCGGATGCTTCATCATCTGCTTCTTTTTCCATATTTTTCTCCATTGAAAAATCATCTTCTTCAAATGCTGCGTCTAAATCAAAGCCATGAAAAGTCACATTAACCAACGGTTCGCCATCTTGATTTAAAACATTGACCATCACTGGAGTATAGCTGGATTTATCAAAGTAGATTTCTTGAGCTGGTAAATTATTGTTACTTTGGTAATTTGTCTTTGTCTTAAAAATATAATGGTCTTCTGTTGTTTCAAATTGCGCCTCTGGATCACTTACAACATCATTAACAAGTGATTGAAATAAATACGGCTGACTGCTATTTTCCGGCCATTCTGATTGGAATTTGAAGCTTTTCTCCAATGCCGGCGTTAGCACAAAGACACCATCTGTATTTTTTAGGATTACTTGACTTTCGTTCTGCTCCGCTTCATTTTCAAGCTTTACTCGATATTGATCATCTGCCTGATACCATATATCAATTAAAAAAGTTTGTTCTTGATCACTTGTATTCATCGTCATATCCGCAGTCGCTTTATAACCGTCTAAATCCGCAACTGCCTTCTGCAATTTTTCCACAACATCTTCCTGTGTTTTTTCTCCACATGCGGAAAGCAGCAGACCCAATGCACTTAATAGTAAAACGACACCGAAAAAACGTTTCTTTATCATTAGCATATCTCCCTTGTCTCAATTAACAGAGGGAACATTTTGTTTTATGAAAAATTCACACCGTGTTTAAGAAAATGTACGGATTGCTTTCGGAATACCTTGAATAACATCTCCCGCAAGCAAATCCTGTTCCGAGTGCTTTTCTTGGACTAGTAAGTCTGCAGATTTTCCGTGCAGGAAGCAAGCATTATTTATCCCTGCAAAAAAAGATTTACTTTGCATAATCATAGCTAAAATCATTCCGGTCAATACATCCCCGCTGCCGCCTTTGGCAAGTCCTGGATTCCCGCTCGATTCGACTGTCTGGTTTCCTTCCGGGTCAGTAATAATCGTATGCTTTCCTTTTAACACAAGATAGCAGTTAAATTTCTTTGCAAAATCAGCGCTGTACCGGAAAGGTTCCAACAATAAATCAGAAACAGATATATCCATCAATGCTGCAAGTTCGCCAGGATGCGGTGTTAAAATAAGCGGAGCTTGTCTTGCTCCAAAATCTGTTAAATACGATTTCAGATGGTAAAGACCGTCAGCATCGACAACGATTGGCCCTTTATACCTGAGCAATGCCGGAAGAATTTCTTTTCCGGTTTCTTCCCTCCTGCCTATACCTATTCCAACAGCAATCGCGTCAAAACTGGACAAGTCAATATTGTCGATTCCAGCAATATAGCCATTTTTTTCTGTAGTAGAGATATACATAGCCTCCGGATTATTCCCAGCAATCATAGAAATAACGTCTTTTACTGATGCAGTCGTTAATAAACCTGCTCCAGTCCTCAGTGCTGCCCTCGTCGTCATTAAAACAGATCCTGGCATAAACTGGCTGCCACCTATAATCAGTCCTCTTCCATGATCTCCTTTATGTGAATTCTCTTCCCGCTTTGGAAAAGACTCCTGAAAACTGGATGTGGTCCACAAGCGTCTTTTTGTTTGCTTCTCAAAAAGACTTTGAGGAAATCCGATATCAGCTATAATCCATTCTCCAAAATAAGAGGACATATGCTGACAGACTGCTGATTGCTTTACTGCACCAATCATAATCGTTGCATCTGCTTTGACTGCTTGAAAAACCGGTGAGCCTTCCTCTGCTGGCAGACCACTCGGTATATCAATGGAAATAACATAAGCATTTTTTTCATTCACTTGTCTGACTGCAGTTAGTATATCTCCTCTTAATTCACCGCGTACACCAATACCAAGCATTGCATCAATAATAACATCCGCTTCCTTTAAAGCAGTTTCTGATACACTTTCTTGATACTGCTCGACCCGGCCGCCAAATTGACGATAAATTTTCTTATGATAAGCTGCATCTCCTGTTATTTTTTCATCTGGTGCAACCTGGATTGTTTTGACAGGATAACCTGCTTCTAAAAGTACACGGGCAATGACAAACCCATCTCCGCCATTATTTCCGCTGCCAATCAAAATAACGATCTTATTTTCTTTGGATATCCTTTTCTCTATTTCCCTGCTTGCTTCTCTACCTGCATTCTCCATGAGTATTTTTGCATCAAGTCCAATCGTACCAATTGTTTCCCGGTCAACCCTGTACATTTCTTCCGCGGTAACAATATACAATTTTGTTCCCTCCTACCGCAATAAAATATATGAGACAAACTATGCGTTTATGCATTTCCTGTTTGTATTTATTTTCTTTAAGAGCTTATTTCTTCTCTAATAAAACCTGTGCAACCGCGTGCTCCCTGCTGTGGGATATAGACAAGTGGATATGTATATCCTCCATGCCCACTACCTGCATTTCAGGTGCTCCATTGAGGTTATTTTTAATTTCGATTTGTTGAAAGCCTATTTTCCCTATCCCTGTTCCATTTGCTTTTGCAAAGGCTTCTTTTGCAGCAAATCGACCTGATACATATTCCACGCGACGATGGGCAGTTAAACCCATTGCTTTTTCTTGTTCTGCTTTTGTTAACACTCGCTCTAAAAATCGGTCATTTTTCTCCAGCAGCCGTTTAACCCTTTTTAATTCGATGATATCAATCCCTGTTCCAAGTATCATTTTCACTGCTCCTAAAAGTTATTCCATGTATGAAAACACCTTTTTAATGGTCATAATCTATATTATTTCTTATTATATTATATAGGATATCTTATTCACTTTGAAAGCTTTGACTATGAGGGGGCACTCTATGTTTATCAGAACGGAACGGAGCGTAAAGGAATTTTTTCAATTATATCCCGTTGTAACAATTATTGTCGGGATCAATATATTATTTTGGTTTATTATCGACTTTTTAAATTTACGAATTGGCAATGAAATAAGATTTTACGGGATAGGGATTAATGCCGCTATTGCAGCCGGAGAATGGTGGAGGCTGATTACGCCTGTTTTTCTTCATGCCGGAGCTATGCATATGCTGTTTAATTCCTTTTCGCTTGTATTGTTTGGCCCTGCCCTCGAGCAGATGCTTGGTAAAATCAAATTTATATTAGCTTATCTTGGTACGGCTGTTACAGCAAATGTTATTATCTACCTGATAGAATCACCTAACTACGCACATTTAGGTGCATCCGGAGCAATTTTTGGTTTATTTGGGATTTACGTTTATATGTCTATTTTCCGCAAAGATTTAATCGATCAATCCAGCATTCAAATCGTCGGAGTGATCGTAGCCATTGGACTGGTGATGACATTTTTAAGAAGCAATATTAGTATATTAGGACATTTATTTGGTTTATTCAGCGGTTTTATCTACGCTCCGCTTCTCCTCGCTGGTGTGAAAAGCTATTCTCCATGGGCACGTCCGCGACCGAGGAAAAGAAAGTATGCAGATGACGACAATGGACCGCAGTTTGATCCAGACCGTTGGAATAAAAAACGAAAGATGCCAGAGGTTATCCGAAAAAATATGCTATGGATAGTTGTAGGTATTATCGCTGTTTTATGGTTATTAGGACAGGCAAATATATTATAGGATTTCATTAAAACACTCAGCTGATCATGGTATTTTCTCATGCTCAGCTTTTTTTATTTTATTGAAAACTTGAAACATATGTAAACAAACCTACCCTTTATGCTATAATAATCTCACCTCGTAATTCCCCCAAATTAAATAAAGGAGGTTTCTTATGGAAATCTGCATTTCATTGATTTTTTTCCTGTTTGGAATCATTTTTGGTTCGTTTTTTATGGTCGTAGGCATTCGGCTTCCACAAAAAATCTCATTTACTCACGGGCGCTCTAAATGTCCTTCCTGCAGCTGTCAGCTTGCGTGGTATGATAACATTCCCATTCTATCTTATATCCTTTTAAGAGGCCGCTGCCGGAAATGCCGCTATAAAATTTCCTCATTATATCCGCTGATAGAAGTTTTTACAGGCTTTCTTTTTGTCCTCTGTTACCTGCACGCAGCCTCTCTTCCAGAACTGCTTCTTTCCCTTTTATTTATGTCATTATTGATTATAATTATCATAACTGATTTATGTTATATGTTAATTCCTAATAAACTGCTTGCTTTTTACCTTCCCGCTTTTATTCTCTTCCGTATAATAGAACCTTTGAATCCCTGGTGGAACTCTGTGGCAGGAGGACTTACCGGATTCCTGATTATCTTTATTGTAATCTTATGGAATAAACAAGGGATAGGGGGTGGAGATATGAAATTATTGGCTGTACTCGGCATTGTATTAGGACCGTCTCATGTCATTGCAGCCTTTTTGCTGGCTTGTTTTTCTGGAGCATTAATCGGCAGTATTTTAATACATTTTGGACTGATTCAACGGAATAAACCCTTCCCTTTTGGACCTTTCATAGCTTTCGGAGCTATCCTTGCTTATTTTCTTGGAGAGGTGATTATCCAGTGGTATTTGAATTTATTTACCATATAGAAATATCAGTAAACCTTCTGGCCAGATTCATAAAATATATTTTATTCCAAGCAAAACAAATAATACAAATATAACAATTAATATCCCAGCTTACTTCCTGATAAATCTAATATTTTTTATAATAGAAAAACCCTTGTAAAATTTGTTATTACAAATTTACAAAAACATATGTACAATTACCGTTATTTATGTCTATAATAAAATTGAATAAAACATAACAAGATTAAAATTATCTTTAGATAATTATAAAATCTTAATAAAAACCATGTTATCGACTTCATTACTGCAGGCAGCTGCACTTGCAATGTAACACACATTAAAAAACAAAGAGTATAACTAAGCAGTGGCAGAAGCGTTGAACAAACTGTACAATGAAGATAAATAATATTTTCTATTCAACATTAAAGACGAGGGGGAAAAAATAATGAATATTATCCAAGCAGAAAATTATCAGCAAATGAGTGAGCTTGCTGCAAAAAAATTGATAGAACAGATAAACAGTAAATCAGACAGTGTGCTCGGTCTGGCAACTGGCTCAACACCAGAAGGGCTATATGAAGAAATTATTAAAGCGCACAAAGAGGGCAACGTTTCCTTCAAGGACGTTACAACCTTCAATTTAGATGAGTATGTCGGGCTCTCCAAAGACAATGATCAAAGCTATTACTATTATATGCATAAGCTTCTATTTGACCATATTGATTTAAAAGATAACCAAGCTAACCTGCCTAATGGGGATGCAGAGGATCTACAGGAAGAATGCAGCCGATATGAAGCTTCCATTCAACAAGCCGGCGGTATTGACATTCAAATCTTAGGAATCGGCTTAAATGGGCATATCGGATTTAATGAACCAGGCACACCCTTCTCGATCCAAACACATATTGTTGACTTGGATGCGTCGACTCGAAATGCCAATGCCCGCTTCTTTGATTCCATTGATGAAGTACCATTACAAGCTATCACGATGGGTATTGATTCTATTATGCAGACCAAACAAATTATTCTGTTAGTATCTGGATCAAAAAAAGCAGAAGCATTAGAAAAATTGGTAAATGGCCCAGTAACGGAAGATTTTCCGGCTTCCATTTTACAAAAACATCCAAATGTAACGATTATTGCTGACCGCGAGGCATTGGCTGAACTTTCTCAATAAGAAAATATAAAAAAGCATTGGCTGGTGTATGATACACTGGCCAATGCTTTTTTATTGTCTTTATTATTTATTCTTAACGGTCATCCCGTCTTTTACGCTGGAAATTACCTTTCCCTTTGCGATTTCTGCCGCCTTGATTACGTCCGCCTTGTCCACGGCCTCCATAATAGCGTTTGTTATTATTACGACGGTTATTATCTTTTGAGCTTTTAGCTTTTTTCACGCTGATTGGTGCTGCCGAAGAAATACGTACAGGTGTATCTCTTCTTTCTTTTGTCATCATGCTGATTGCAGCAGCAACAACTGTAACAGAATCATGATCCTCTAATAATTCCTTTGCAGCATCAAAGTAAGGCTTCAAATCTTTTTGATCAATTGCCTTTTTCATTTTATCAATGGTTACTTGTTGCTGTCCGCGTTGTGCATCCTGATTTGTAGGCGGGGTCAAACGCTTCATTTTACTTTTTGTTGTTTTTTCAATCAAGCTTAGATGAGCCATTTCTCTTGGTGTAATAAAGGAAATAGCTTCCCCTGTTTTTCCTGCTCTTCCAGTTCTTCCGATACGGTGAACATAGCTTTCGGGATCCTGAGGAATATCAAAGTTGTACACATGTGTTACACCGGAAATATCTAATCCGCGGGCTGCAACGTCTGTAGCAACAAGAACATCTACACGTCCCTGCTTAAATTTATTCAATACAGACATACGTTTACCCTGTGTCAAATCTCCATGAATTCCTTCAGCACGGTAGCCTCTTGCTTGAAGCCCTTCTGTAATTTCATCTACACGTTTTTTTGTTCTGGCAAAAACGATAGCTAATTCAGGAGAATTAATATCCAAATGATTATTCAGCGTTTCAAACTTGAATTTCTCAGGAATTTCAATGAAATACTGATCAATATTCTCCACTGTCATTTCTTTTGCTTTTACTTTTACTTCTTTTGGTTCTCTCATAAGCGTAGTGGCAATATCGCGGATTTCTTTAGGCATGGTCGCAGAGAAAAGCAATGTTTGTCTGTCTTCAGGAATACCTTTTAAAATTTCACGGATATCATCAATAAAGCCCATATTAAGCATTTCATCTGCTTCATCAAGAACTGCTGTATGCACTTCATCAATGCGAATTGTTTTGCGGCGCATGTGGTCCATTAAACGTCCCGGTGTTGCAACCACAATTTGCGGGCCATCTTTTAATGCACGAATCTGGCGGTCCATTGGAGATCCTCCGAAGATTGCAAGTGCCCGTATACGTTTGAATTTAGCTAGACGATTGATCTCTTCAGCTACCTGAATAGCAAGCTCACGCGTAGGCGCAACAATTAAGCCTTGTACCTTCCTCAGCTTGGGATTAACTTTATTAATTAATGGAATACCAAATGCAGCGGTTTTCCCTGTACCAGTTTGCGCTTGTCCAATTACATCATTTCCTTCTAGCGCATATGGAATAGTCTCTGCCTGAATAGGAGTTGCTTCTTCAAACCCCATTTCTTCTAAAGCTTTCATTATTGGCGCAGAAACACCTAGTTCATTAAATTTAGTCACGTAATCGTCGACTCCTTTTTGTTTTTTATTGCAAAAGAGGCCTTATAAAGAGTTTCTCATACTTTTCATCATATTATACAAACCAGTAAAATTCCTGAGTCACCCGGACAAACAAGCAGAGAGTTATTTACACCATTCTGCTTTTATATAAATTTATTATGGGTAATTGTCCATAAAGTTTCCATCTCGAGTCAATTAGGATTGTTGGTCACACAAGTGTCTTCAATGGCAGAGTAATCACAAATATTTTCGATGGGACAAGTAATCCTGTTCCCAGAATGTAAAAGTCTCAACTTGTGTTCCTTCTTAATTTAAACAGGAGGTAAGTCTCCCTGAATCACTCAACTTATCTTCAGTGGAAGAAAAATTTAATTCCTTCACTGAATGAAGCTTCGTTTTATCATATTTACTGATTTACTACCTAAAAATTGCTGATTGAATGAATATTTCACTCCACATCAGCAATTAAACGAATAACGTATTTCATGTGCGTATTCATTATCAACGTTTAAAGTACAAAAAAGGCATAACCAATTTTAATAAGGTAAGAGGCCTCTATAAAAATGCTCCCTTAATCATACCACACTTATAAGTCAGATATCCAGTGCACAGATTAAAATGATTTTTTTTTCGTAACATGATAAAATATAATTGGGTATGTATGCGTGTGCACTAGGAATTTCCAGCTTCATTTTATATAGAGACTGCTCTTTTTATCAATGAAGTTTATTACAAATACAATATACGCTCACATACAGTTCTTCGCGTTGAACAAGTAATTCTATCAAGAAGAACAATACATAATGATGAAAATGCGAAAAGGGAGTTATCACCATGCGTCAGTCCGCGTTCAACCCTAAAGCAGCAGTTGTTATTGGGGTTTTTTCTATATCTACATCAGCAATTTTCGTCCGGCTTGCTTCAGAAGCATCTGCTTCCATCATAGCAAATTATCGTCTTTTATTTGCTGCTTTACTCTTATTGCCTTTTATTTTATTTCATTATAAGCATGAGTTTAAACGTATTACCACTAAAAATTGGGGCCTCTCTATTCTTGCCGGTGTCTTTCTTGCTTTATTTTTTATTTTGTGGTTTGAATCATTAAATCATACCTCTGTTGCCAGCAGCGTTGTGCTTATATCACTCCAGCCAATCCTGGCCTTTATCGGAACATACTTTATCTTTGGCGAACGTTTTTCATCCGGAGCTGTCATCAGCATATTTATTGTTTTACTCGGTGGATTGATTATAGGCTCTGGAGATTTTCAATTATCTGGAGACGTACTATACGGGGACATGCTTGCTTTACTCGGAGCGATTGCTGTAACTACTTATTTTTTATCAGGTCAGCATGTGCGGAAAAATGTTTCTCTGATTACCTACACATTTATAGTCTATAGTATCAGTGCGGTTACCTTAACACTTTTTAATATAATACAGCAGGAAAACTTCTTTTCTTACCCGGCCAGCCATTGGTGGATTTTTATCGCTTTGGCGATTATACCAACCTTTTTAGGGCATTCTCTTTTTAACTGGTCGTTAAAATGGTTAAGCACATCTACTATTTCTATGGCAATTGTATTTGAACCTGTCGGAGCGGGTATCCTTGCTTTTCTTATTTTAAATGAAGCACCGACCTGGGCCCAGTTTCTTGGGGGGACTATAATTGTAATCGGACTATTTCTGTTTATCCTCAGCACTTCACGGAAAAAAAAGATTACCATTTCAACAAAGAATTATAAATAAATACTCATAAAGTAGGTGAAGCAATGACAATTCAATTAATGACAGACAGCTCTGCTGATTTACCCGTATTCTTAAAAAACAAACTTCACGTAGAAATTGTTCCTTTGTACCTTCATTTTAGTGATGGTCAGTACACTTGCGGACAAACGATGGATATCGAATTATTTCATCAGAAAGTGAAGAATTTGGGAGAGGTACCGCGTTCAGCAGCGCCCAGCCCTTCCGATTTCTATGAAGCGTATAAAAAGATTTCACCTGAGAAGAAAATTCTGATGTTAAGTATATCAAGTGAAATAAGCAGTACTTATTCAAATGCAGTAGCAGGAAAAAACATGTTATTAGAGGAAGAACCTGATCGTGTTATTGAGGTGCTTAATACAAAAACTGCTTCCTGCGGGATATGCCTGCTTATACATGAAGCTAATAAAAAAATAAAGGAAGGGTACCAATTTAACGAACTTGTCAGTCATTTAACAGAACGCATTGAACAGACAACTACTTTATTTGTATTAAAAAGTTTAGATAATCTTGTTTTAGGCGGACGTTTAGAGAAAATTAAAGGAAAAATTGCAAAAACATTAAATATAAAAGTGCTTATGAAAGCGACAGATAAGGGTGCTATTGATGTCGTTGAAAAAGTACGCGGGGAAAAGAAGTCATTGCAGCGGTTCATTGATCAAATTGGGGAGTATGCAGAGGATACAGAAAATAAAATCATTACAATGACCTATTGCCGGGATAAAGAAAGGGCTATGAATGTTTTAGAAAAAATTCGCAGCAAATATGCTTTTTATGATGTTATTTTAGAGGAATCCGGTCCGCTCATTTCAACATACGGCGGAGAAGGGGCCCTGGTTATTTCATTCTTTAAAAAATAATACAGGAGAAAATCACTTGTTATTTAATACAGTGACTTCCTTACTGAAAAGATGTCCACTCCAGTTTCTGTTTTATATTTTTATTATTGAAGAAAGGCCGGGATTTTTGTCCCGGCCTTTCTTTTATGCAGGTGCTTCCGTCAGAAAACCATAAATCATATTGTTTAATGTGTCTTTATCGGTACCCAGGCAAATTAAGTGTTTGGATCTTTCAAAAAAGACAACTTGTTTTTTTTCAGAGTGAATTAACTTATCTAAATAGTATGCTGTTTTATAAGGCACCATTCCATCAAGTTGCCCCTGAGCAATTAATACCGGCGATTGCACTTTGTCCAGATATTTTCGTGTAAAACGGACAAGTTTCATAAACTCAAAATGTGCTTTTAACGGTACAACCCCCATTTTTTTCTTATAGTGATTAAATAACTGATTTTCTTTTAAATGACCTCGCAGTCCATCACCAATTACTGCAGCAGCATCCAGGCCAAGCTGCTTTAAACATAGATATTTTCCTGAAGTAGCCAGGAGCACAAGCCTGTCAATTTTATACTTTGCTGCTAAATAAGAGGCAATCATCCCCCCCATAGAAAATCCGATAACATAAATTGTTTCAAACTGTTTGATTAGTGTTTGGAGCTCTTCTTCAGCTGCTTGAATCCAGCTCTCATAAGAAGCATCCTCCAAATTTAATTCTGTGCCATGTCCCGGCAGGGTTGGCACCTCAATATGCCAATCCGTGTTGTCTCTTAAATAATTTGCTAATGGCTCCACTTCATAGGGCCCTCCAGTGTACCCGTGAATAATTAAACATCCAATCATGATTTTCTACTCCTTCTCGTAATTTACACTTTAAAGTGCATGTTCAAAAAATGGCATGTATTCGACTCTGAAAATGAAGGCATGAACGGCTATAATGACTTCTGCGCTGTCCGTACGACTTGGCGGTTTTAGTAGAAGATCATTTTATTTCCGTTTATCCTTCGGCCACTTTTGGACATCTTCTTAAAGGAATTTCCTCCTAAGATAACTATTTCAGGAGGATAACCTTATCATCTCTTGAATTTGTTGATATATACCTACATAAATCCTTTCACAAAGGTGCTAAACTGCTTTACAATGGGAGAAACTTGATGGTAAGTACTTGCTATTTGCCCAACTTTGCTAATCACTGTGTCAAAATTCAATGGATTGCTCTCATTTGCTCCTCCGCCGTTTATGCTCTGCTGTGACTGACTTTGCTGTTGAGACATCAAATATTGTGTGGGTAATTCCGGCTTTGAAAATAATTCGTATGGAGAAAACTCTTGCCTCGTATTTCGCTGGTTTATATTTGAAGAAGCTGGTATATAAGGATTATCTCTATTCAATCCGTTGGGGAAAGTATGCCTTTGATTTAATGGTCGTTGTTGCACATCTATCACCTTCTTCTGCCTTTTTAAGTTTAAGATTACTGCCATTTTATGCAATAGAAGGCTTATAAGTGCAAACCATTTATCTATATTTAAACACATCCTCAAAAGAAAAATTATCATCACTTAAATTTTGTTTTAACCCTAATTCATAAAGAATTTTATTTTCCTGATTTCCTTCTATTTTCTTACCATCGATAAAAATTGTCGGTGTTCCAAAAACCTTCATTTCCTGCAATTCTTTTAGATAATCTTTATTTTTCGTCACATTTTTTAATTCGTAGGTAACATCATTTTTATCTAGAAATGCCTTTACCCTATCAGATGCCTCGCTGCCTTCGCTGACAAATAATGTAACCTTCTTCATAAAAATCCTCCTACCGATTCCTACTTTATATTCACTTATTTTTAGTTACCCTATTTTTTTATGTATAAAACTTACTTAGCACATTTTTTCGCCTGAAAAGACAATCCATTTTCTGGGTATTCCAAAGGATTCCGGCGCTCCTTTTCCTAGCTCCATAGAAAAAACACCAAAGTGGTGAACTTTGGTGTTTTTATAGTTATTATCAGTCATTTTCATAATCTATTTCTAAAGAAAGAATGTCTCCAGTTTCTCCATGGACATCAATATCAGCTTCCTGCTGTCCATTAACAAGCTCCAATTCATAAACATATCTGCCATCATCAAAATCTAATTCAATTTGTACGACTTCTCCATCAAATTCCTGCTTCGCAATCTCAATGGCTTTCTCCTGTGCTATCAGATTACTCTTATTATCTTTATTGTTATTTTCTCCATTTGTTTCCTGTTGTCCAGCTTCCCAATTTCTATCATCGTCATCTCTGTCATCATTATTTCTATAATTGTCGTCAATTTCTTCATAGACAACTTCTCCTGATTCAGCATCCATTACCACATCATATTCTTGTTTATCAACGATAACTTCTGCTTCATAATATAACTTATTTCCTTCTTTATCCAACTCTATTTCTTTAACTGTTCCTTGATATGCTTCTTCTAACTTTTTAGTTGCATCTTCAATTGTTACGTTTTCTACTGCAGCAATTTGCAGCTCCCCTTCTTTCGAGCTTGATGCTTCTGTATGGTAAATTCCTGTACCGACAACTCCTGCTAATACAACCGTGCCAGCAATTATTCCAATTTTTTTATTCATTTATTTTTCCTCCTTATTTCTTATTAATTACATCTTATCCGGTAATAATGACAACACCATTTGAGCAAGATTAGAATTTCATGAGAAATGTATGATCAGGAAATTAAAATGGAGGGCCTGAGCTTTTTATCGTTTTAAATATAGTTTTGTTCCTGCCAAATGTGAATTTCACCATTATAATAACAGTTGTCCCAGGCTGATTATCATGAATTACATGAAAGCATTTATCAATTCAATTATCGTTGTCTGCAGGCTTTTACTCTTTTTTTGATATTATTGCTGACAGCTAATAAAAAATCTGGATGAATTTAAATTCTAAGCGCAGAATTTTGAATTCATCCAGACTTTTCAAAAGTATATTTATTAATCATCTATATCAATTTCTATCATTACTACATTCCCTGTATATGCATTAATCTCAATCGATGCCTCATCTTCTCCATTAACAATTTCAATTTCATAAATATAAACCCCGTCATCCGAATCCAATTCCAGATCTGTTATTTTACCCGGAAATTCCTTGAGAGCAATTTCCTTAGCTTCTTCATGTGTTAGCATCGCATCATTTTCTGTCGTTTGTTTATTAGATTTATTCTCCGTTTTTCCTTCGTCAGACTCTGAATCATCAGCTTCTGGATTTTCCTCAGCAGTATTCTCTTGTTTTTCTGTATCGTCTTCTTTATTATTAGTTGCTGTTTTTTCTACAGCTGTTAAGTCAATCACCTGTCCGGTATCTCCATTCAGCTTTAAGGAATACACGCCCTGATCCTGTGTGACTTCCATCTGATATACCGGCTCCCCATTTTCAACACTCAGTTCCGGTTCCGAGTGCTGACCAGGATATTGGATATTAACAAGCTCGATAATCTCTTCCGAATTAAGATCCGGACTGGAGGTTGTAGCATTTGTCTGGTATACAGTTAAACCAACGATAATTAGAGCAGCCAGCATACCAATCATCCATATCATTTTCTTACGCACGTCATATCACCCCTTTCCTACAGTATAAACGGCATTTTTTATGAAAGCATGGCAATTAGATTAGAATTTGATGAGAATGACCAGTATTTCTTTACTTAATAAGCTTATTGAAACGTGATATTTCCCAAAACTTTGCAGAAAAACCTTCTTTGTATTTATTATTAATGTTTTTCTCCCAGCTCCCAAGTAAACGTTGAGCCCTTCCCGACATCACTTTCCACGGTAATTTTCCCGCTATGTGTTTCAATAATTTCTTTAGCAATAGCCAGTCCCAGACCAGTTCCGCCTGTTTCTCTATTTCTCGCCCGGTCAACGCGATAAAAACGGTCAAAAATCTTCTCCTGCTCTTCAGATGCAATACCTTCTCCAAAGTCTTTAAATTGAATGAAGCTCTTCCCTGCATTCGAATACATTGATACAAGAACGTCAGTTTCACTATATTTCAAAGCATTTTCGATTAAGATATATGGTATTTGCTTTAATTGATCTAGATTTCCATGAATTTTATAATTTCCTTTCTCTGCATCAAGCTGAATTCTCCGCTCGGGATAGGCATTTTGAATGGTCTGAATAACTTGCTCTACTATCTCTCGTATATTTACTTCCTGCTTCTTATTCTCGTTCTTATGCTTTGCTAATAAAAGCAGCTGCTCTACAAGCTTTTGCATCCGATCAGCTTCTGAATCAATTGCCCCTACAGATTCATCCAGTAATTCAGGCCGGCTCTTCCCCTGACGTTCAATGAGCTGTGCGTAGCTTTTTATAATCTGAATAGGTGTTTTCAGTTCATGGGAAGCATTGGATACAAAGGCTTCCTGCTTCTCAAAGTTTTCTTTTAATGAATCTATCATTTCATTAAATGTGATTTCCATTTCATAAATTTCGTCTCGGGAACGTTTTTCAACGTCTATCTTCTGCCAATTTTTATTATGGATATTCCGGCGCATCGTATCCTTTAATTTTTGGATAGGCGTTAATAAAAAGCGGCTCAGGACAATACTTGCTATAACTGTTGGAATCAATAGCACAGCACTAGAAAAGAGAAGAACGTATGTTAATGATCCTATTGTTTCATCTAAATAGACCAATTCATTCGCTATTTGAACAGTAACAATGTCTCCATTTTTCCAAATAATTGGTTTTTCAATAATTGCAAAATGACTTTCAGTATCATCTTGAACAATACGGCTTGTTTCTGTTGTTGTATAGTTTATTCTCAAGTCCGCATAACGCTGTGATCTTACTTGCACGGGCAGAACATCGTTTCCTGTTTCATTTATAATTCGAATGATTCCGTTCGCTGGCAGGTAAGCTTTTAATAGATCCCCCATTTCTTCTTCCGATAAGGAGTTATTTTCTGCAATGGCTTGTACTAAGGCGTCAGCCTGTATATGAAGTTGGTCAATCTCTCCATCAGAAGCTGATCGATAAAAGAGAAAATAAATCGCAGTATGTGAAATAACAATCACTAAAAACATAAAAACAGAAGTAAATAAGATAATCTTTTTACGTAACGTCATTGGTTTCCTTCCTTAATAGAGTAGCCTACTCCACGGATTGTTTGAATGAACGCCTTATCATATCCTTTATCTATCTTTTGGCGCAAGTAACGGATATATACATCCACCACATTCGTTTCACCAAAGTAATCAAAGCCCCAGACCTTTTCAATTAATTGTTCACGTGTAAGTACTCTATTTTTATTTTCTAATAAACATACTAATAAATCATACTCTCTCGGGGTTAAATCAATAATATTTCCTGAACGGGTAACTTCGTGTGCTGCTGTGTCTACTTGTAAATCCCCCATCTGCAATGTCTCGTTACCCGGTCCAACCTGGACTTTTTTTCGTAAATTAGCTCGAATACGGGCCAATAATTCTTCAATTTGAAAAGGCTTCGTAATATAGTCATTTGCACCAAGATCGAGACCATTCACTTTATCATATACTTCATCGCGGGCAGTCAATAAAATAACAGGCGTTTCATTCCCCTGCCTCCGGACTCTTCTTAATACTTCTAAGCCGCTTAATTCAGGTATCATAATATCTAATAAAACAAGTCCCCACTCTTGGGATTCTAAATATTCCAAAGCTTGTTTGCCATTTGATGCAACGGTGGTTTCGTAGCCTTCATAATCTAATTCTAATTGCAAAACACGGCTGATTTTTTGTTCATCCTCAACAATTAGGATTCGTTCTGACATTGGTCATGCCCCCTTCTCTCCCAGATAATAAATGATTGTACAAAAAAACTGTCACCAATAGCTGCTTGAACAATTACCTTTGTAAATAGTTCTACTTCATAATAAAGCAGAACTGCATATTCGTTCAATATCTTTTGGAGACAGTTTATTTCAATGTATGAATCGCTTAGCCTAATTGTTGTTTTAAAAATTCTATAACAGAATCTGGTGTTTTGGTATACGCACTATGCTGATGTGCTATTTTCTCACCGTTTTGAAATAGAAGAATACTTGGAATACCCATTACTTCGTATTTCTCAGCTAAACCAGAAACTTCATCACTATTTACTTCATACCAATCATAGTTCTCAAATTCTTCCATTACTTCCCCGATAAACATATCCATCCGCTTGCAATCCGGACACCAATCTGCAAAGAATTTAATAATTACGGGTTTCTCACTTTGAATAATTTCTTGAAATTCTGCTTCTGTATTAATTGACTGCATCGTTATCTCTCCAATCCTTGTTTTATTTATATTCTAATCTTCCTAGTGCCAAGGCTGCAATCAATCCGCCTATAAATAAAAGTACGGATACGATAATATTTCCTGCCCCCACTGGGATCCCTGGAAAGACAACAGTGATTGCACCGATAACAAATCCGATAATAATAGCATAGGTTATGGTGAAATAATTCCTTAAAAAGTATGCAATAACTTTACTCATAATAATAAATCCAAGTGCAATCCCTAATCCTGTTACAATAATAATGGAGAATTGAAAATGGTTAATTGCAGCAATAATGGTTGGATAGACCCCCAATAGTAACATCATCATTGATCCGCTGATACCAGGGATAATCATTACACTGCTGCCGATAAAACCTGCGACAAATAATAAAATATATGTGCTTGTATCAATATCCTGAATAACCTGTCCTTCACTCGGGTTTAAAATTCCCAAAGCACTTACAATAATAACTCCAACGATTAGCATAAGATAATGCTTTGTTTGAAATTTTGTTTTTCCTTCTGCCTTTTGATACAGGTAAGGGATGACCCCGATTACTAACCCTAAAAAGAAAAATTGTGTCTGAATCGGATAATTTTCAAAAAGCCAGCCAATTACTTTAGCAAATGAAAATATAGCTATAACCATACCTATTCCTAAAGGGGCTAAAAAGACAAGGTGTTTTTTCCAATCTTTACTAAAGAAACCGCCTATAGCTCCAATTAACTGTTCATAAATTCCTAATAGCACAGCAATTGTTCCACCACTTATGCCAGGAACAACCTCAATCGATCCCATAATAAAACCACGATAAAAATTTTTCCACTCCATATATTCTTTTTCTCCTTCATCTTTCGTTACTACCAAATCATTTTATCAAAAGTAATTAGAAAAATATACTTTAGAAAAGCTTTCTTATTGATTAATTTTGTAATGGAGCAAACATTTTCGTTGAAACATTTAATTATCAGGATGCTTCTATCATGACGATAGTTGACAAATCCTTTATAATATTTGTATATATTAAAACTTGAAAAGAAATAATACGAAATAATCATCATATATTATCATATGTATTACTGTGTTCGATTTTTTAGGGGGCAGAAGCATGAAACGCTATTTAACAGTAATCCTATTTGCAGTAAGTATCCTTATTATCTACATTGGGGCTAAATTACAAATCTATTGGAGCGGTATTCTTGCGTGGGGACTCGCATTGGTTTGTCTTATTTTTGCAGTACACTATTCGAAGTACATCCCAAATGAAAAAGCTTCTAAAAAGAAAAAGAAAGAAATATAAAAATCTCCCCGCTACCCATTTTGCCGGCGAGGAGATTTTTCCATGTCCACTAGTTTATTCCAGTCCTGCTAAGCTGCTAACCAGCTATCCATCCCAAGTACATTAAATTTCGTTTAAGCAAAGCATACAAGTTTTTATCATTTAAGTATATTATCTCTCTGCCTATCTGTACATCTGGCACTCCCATCATACTGTAAGATAAATGGATTTATTTTAAAAAGTGCGTAATAATAAAGTAAGACTTTATTTCAAGGAGTCTTTTCGGAAGACCGGGGTTGGTTACCCGCCTATCAAAATCGTTGGGGGCTGCGATTACTCGCCCCATGAAATGCGTTGGTACTGCGATTACTCGCCCCATCAAGACCGTTGCATCATGTTAAAATAATAAATATAATGAATTAACGGAGAGAGTTTCCTAAAGCAGAATTGGGGGTTCAAAGTACACATGATAAAAGATATGAAAGAAAAATATACGATTCACTGTCAAAATGAATATGACCCATTACAGCAAGTAATTGTTGCTCCACCAGATTATATGAAAATCACTACAGTTATTAATGAAACACAATCCTATTATGCAAAAGAAAATATTAATATAAAAAGAGCAACGAAGCAGCATCAATTTTTTATAGAAACATTGGAGAATCACGGGGCAGAAGTGATCCCCCTCCCAACAAAGCCTGACTTAAATGAGCAAGTCTTTACAAGAGATATTGGTTTTACACTCCATGATAGATTATTCGCAGCTAACATGGATCGGGATATTCGTAAGGAGGAATCAAAACTTCTTAAAAATTGGCTGTATGAAGAGCAATTAGACTATACTTCTTTTATAAACACAAGTATAGAAGGCGGAGATGTGATTATTGATAACAATCAGATTTGGGTCGGTTTAAGTCAACGTACAAAGCAAACAGCTATTGACTATCTCCGTGAGCAGTTTCCTCATCTACAGATTACAGCTGTTCCATTACGGGCAGATATTCTTCATTTGGATTGTGTATTTAATATTCTGGAGGATAAACACGCGCTGATTTACCCAGATGGAATGAGCGAGAGTGCCTACCAGATATTAACAGAACAATATACATTGGTTGAAGTAACGAAAGAGGAGCAATTCAGCATGGCGCCCAACATACTATCTATTGGTGACAAAAAAGTGATTAGCCTTCCTGAAAATAAACGGGTTAATAATAAATTGAAAAAGCTTGGTTACCACATTATAGAAGTTCCTTTCTCTGAAATTATCAAATCTGGTGGATCCTTCAGATGCTGTACACTCCCTCTTTATCGGAAACACTCGTAGAAAATTACTTAAAGAGAGCCGGACCTGATGCAAGATAGATAATTCAGGTCCGGCTCTCTTTAAATAAACACAATATACACACGCAGAGACAGCAGCTTTTTAACCCTCCTCTTATACTTATAACCATTCGATTACTTCAAACATCTTTTTTCTTTTATCAAAAAGGAGTATAATGAGTTAATGTGGGTAAATATTTATTCAATGATAACTGAAGTATTATTTTTAGAGAATTCTATTTTGTAAGAGTATACATACAAGAATTTTAGATTAGGAAGGTTTGTGACAATGATGAGGAAAGATACGAATCAAACAGATGTCATTTTAATCGGCGGTGGAATCATGAGTGCCACGATTGGTTCCTTATTAAAAACACTACAGCCTGAATGGCAGATTAATGTTTTTGAAAAGCTTGGCCAGACAGCACAGGAAAGTTCTGATGCATGGAATAATGCCGGGACGGGTCATTCCGCTCTATGCGAGATGAACTATACACCTGAACAGGCAGACGGGTCACTCGATATTACAAAAGCAGTAAAAATAAATGAACAGTTCCAATTATCAAAGCAATACTGGTCTTATCTGGTTAAGCAGGGTATTTTAGATAATCCAAGTGATTTCATCCAAAACGTGCCACATTTAAGCTTTGTAGAAGGTGAAAAAGATGTGGAATTTCTAAAGAAACGTGTGGAAGCCCTTGTAGAAAACCCGTTATTTGAGGGTATGGAAATAACGGATAATGAAGAAACCTTAAAAGAATGGATTCCTCTTATGATGGAGGGCCGCAGTAAAAGTGAACCTATCGCTGCTTCAAAAATTGAGTCGGGGACAGATATTAACTTTGGAAGCCTGACACGTAAGCTGTTTAATCAATTAGAAGAACAGGGTACACGGCTTTACTTTAAACATGAAGTAGAATCCATCGGACGCACAAAGGATAATTTGTGGAAAGTAAAGGTTAAAAATCTATTCAATGGGAAAGTTTCTTATCACAAAGCAAAATTTGTATTTATTGGAGCAGGCGGCGGCAGCCTTCCATTATTGCAAAAAACAAATATTCCGGAATCGAAGCATATTGGCGGCTTCCCGGTGAGCGGATTATTTATGGTTTGTAATAATCCGGAGGTTGCAGAGCAGCATCACGCTAAGGTTTATGGCAAAGCTAAGGTTGGAGCTCCGCCAATGTCAGTGCCCCATTTAGATACACGATTTATCAACGGCAAGCGTTCCTTATTATTTGGACCTTTCGCAGGCTTTTCTCCTAAGTTTTTAAAAACCGGCTCAAACTTTGATTTGTTTGGATCAATTAAGCCTAACAATGTAACAACTATGCTTGCAGCTGGAGCAAAAGAGATGGCACTTACAAAATATCTTATTCAGCAAGTACTTCTCTCTGATGAAAAACGTATGGAGGATTTGCGTGAGTTCATCCCTAATGCTAAACAGGGAGAATGGGATATTATTGTAGCCGGCCAGCGTGTACAGGTCATTAAAGATACAGAAACAAGCGGAAAAGGAACGCTTCAATTCGGTACGGAGGTAATTACTGCAGAAGACGGATCCATCGCAGCTTTACTTGGAGCCTCACCTGGTGCTTCTGTTTCTGTTGATGTAATGCTTGATGTTCTGCAGCGCTGCTTCCCGCATCACTTTAAAAAATGGGAGCCGAAAATTAAAGAAATGATTCCATCCTATGGTATTTCTTTATCAGAGCATCCTGACTTATTTGCTGATTTAAATAAGAAAATAAATAAGATACTTCAGTTGGAAGCGGAAAAGGAAGTATTATTAAGCTGATAATTCAATCACCTATATATTTCAATAATTATTAAAAAGACTTCGATTCTAATCTCATAGAATCGAAGTCTTTTCTTTCAAACTACTTTCACCGGCGCCCAGGATACAGCATTTAATATAAAGGATGATAATTCTTCTTTATATTTTTCCACTTCCTCTGAAGTATGCTGGAATAAAATTAAGCCTCTTGCTGTAGATTCAATTAACGAAATAACAAATTCACTGTAATAGCTGGAATTGATATCTTCCCGAATCTCCCCATTTTCTTTCGCAGCTTCAAGATAGTCAGCAATGAGATCGTATAAAGGACGATAGATAACCTTCCATTTATCTACATCTCCGCTTCTTGTAATACCTGCATAAACAATAGAAGGAATCGTTCTATCCTCTTGATTCACTTCAAAAATACGATCTATAGCTAATCGTAAATTAATATCCAACCCCGCCTTTACATCTCCATGCTCTGTAAGGTATTGTGTATAATTAGAAATGATTTGCTGGGCTAGATCAGGAAGGACATCCATTTTACTATTATAGTATAGATAGAAAGTACCTTGAGCAATTCCTGCATTCTTAACAATCTGAGATACACGAGTATCCTCCAGGCCTTTTTCTTTAAAAATATCATAAGCACTTTCCAGAATAAGTTCTTTTTTATTCGCCGTTTTAGCCATTTCGACGCCACCTTTTAAAAAAATTAAAACTGACTGATTGTCATTCATTTATATTTATGATACCATACTTTTAGGAAAAGTTGAACATAAAAAATAAATTGCGACAGTTTTCGGGCACCCTGAACTGTACACAGCTATTTCTTGATTAATCATTAAATAATGAGACCTGCGATTACTCGGTCTATTAAAAACGTTGAGACCTGCGATTACTCGGTCTATTAAAAACGTTGCTATATTTTTGTTTGAGAAAAGAGGAGAATTTTTTTGAAAAAAGCTTTTAAAATTACAAAACAAGATATGAAAAACATCATTCGTGTACCTTCTGTTCTTATTTTGATTATCGGATTAGCGATCCTCCCTTCTTTTTATGCTTGGTTTAATATAAAAGCATCCTGGGATCCATACTCCAATACACAAGGAATCAAAATTGGCGTAGTCAGTGACGATGCCGGCACAGAAGTAGAGGGCCGATCTATAAATATGGGAGACGAACTGGTAGAAAACTTAAAAGAGAATGATTCATTAGGATGGCAATTCGGTGATTCCATTGAAGAAGCAGACGAAAAGGTTTATAAAGGGGAATATTTTGCAACCATCCATATCCCTGAGAGCTTCTCCGAAGATGTAGTCAGTATACTTAATGACGAACCACGGAGTGCGATCGTTCAATATAAGGTGAATGAAAAAGTCAATGCAATCGCTCCTAAAATGACCAGTGCCGGAGCAACGCAAATCACAGAAACCATTAATGATGAATTTGTGCAGACTACGGCAAAAACATTGCTGGAAGAATTTAATAATGCAGGAATTGAGCTTGAACAAAATCTGCCTACGCTGCAAAAAATTAAAAACGCTGTGTATAATCTTCATGACCATATTGAAGATATTGATAAAGCCGGCGATCTTATTGTCGAGTTAGACGATGACCATGATAATATTCAGGGCTATGCTGATAAACTGGAGAGTCTTGGAGAGTATGAGTCAAACATTAGAGAAGGCGGAGATCAAATTCTGACTGCTCAATCCCACTTGGATGATATAAATCGGATGGGAAGTGCTGTTGTTGAGTTAAATCAAGCAATGCCTGATATCGAAAATGCGCTAACTCGAATCAGCTCTATTCAGCAATACTTCCCTGAAATTAATCAGGGACTGCAGGATGCCTATGCAGCGAGTATTACTGCCGGTGATACGTTATCGAACGTGCAAGCACGTATTCCAGAAATTAATAATCAGATTCACGACTATCAGGATCAGGTGGACCAGGCTCAGGATACATTAGATGAAGCAGAGCAGGCAAAAGACGATGTTGCAGAGCTTATTAACAATCAAATAAACGACGCTGAAAAGATAATTAATGATCTTCCTTCTTTTGATTTTGGTACAGAAGGATCTGTTACACCAGACTTTGTAAATAACGTAAAGGATTCCGTCGGTGATTCTCAAAATACAATTGAGAATATTCTAGAGGAGCTTCGTGATTCTAATTCTATAGAGCCAAATGAATCTATTGAAAAATTAGGCAGCTCTGCAGATGCTGCAAGAGAGCAGGGAAGCGAACTATCTGCCGGTCTAGATGACATGCTTACAAAATTAGAAGAAGATAATTTTACAGAGGAGGATATAAATAATTTAAATGAGGCAATAGCCAATTATCAGGCTTCATTCAATAATACTAAAGAAGATTTAGCAAATGCTGAGTTTGTCCCAGGCACATCAAACAATGAAGAAGGCAATGACAATTCTGGAGAAGATATGCAGCAGGATGGTGAAGAGACGGAAGATACTGCAGAGGATACACAGCAGCGTGATGAGGAAATTGATAATGTAATCAATGATCTTCATGAAGATACTGTCAAAGCCTTTGATGAAATTTCAACCGTGTTAGATCAAAATATCGACCTGGCAATAAGTAATATCCGTGCATTGCCTACATTAATTGCCATGAAGGAAAATCCGGAGACGGAGGAATATGCAAATGAACAGATTAAAGCTGTTCAAGAAAGTATCAAAGGTCTTCAATCTTCCGTTACAAGTACACAGGACTCACTTGCATTACTCGAGGCTCCTGAAAACAAAGAGGAATTAGAAAAGATTCAAGATGCGCTTGAAAATAAAGGTTCCAACTTAAATGAGTTAATTGATTTTCTGGGTAATAATGATTTTGACCTTAATCAATTAGAAGATATGAAAGACAATGCGATAACTAATTTAGAATCATTGCAATCCTTTAACGAGGATACATTGAATCCCTTTATGAACAATGCGTTCACTACTTTGGAAAACAAATTAAATGATGCAGATTCAAAATTAGATGCTGCTTTGAATTATACAGCCTTAGCTTCTGATTATTTATCTCAGGCTTCAACCATAATTAATGATTCACAGTATTATTTAAATCTTTTAAATGAAAATTTACCATACTATGAAGAGCAGTTCAGCGATGTATCTGATACCGTAAATCAATACTTCCCCGACTTTAAAAATGGCGTGGATATGGCAAGTTCATTTTTCCAAAATGATATGCCGCATTTAGAGGATGAAGTAAATAATCTAGCTGGATTTGTTACCAATGATATGGATGATTTAATTGAGCAGTATAAAAATTTAAATTCACTTGTTCAAGATAATTTACCAGAGGCTCAGGAAGCAATTGCTGAAATGGCAGATTTCATCCGCAATGATTGGCCGGGCTACAAAGAAGATATTCAAAATGCCTATGACCGGATCAAGCAGATGGAAGATGATCAAATTATTGAAGAATTGATTTCTGCACTGCAAAATGATTTAAGCGATGAAACAGAGTATTTCTCACGTCCGGTACAGCTGGATGAAGAAAAACTCTTCCCCATTCCAAACTATGGTTCTGCCAATACACCATTTTATACCGTACTTGCACTCTGGGTTGGTGCATTATTACTTTGTAACCTGGTTACAACAGAACTGAAGGATAAAAATAGAGAGGAATTCAGCTTAAGAGATATTTATCTCGGCAGGATGGCTCTATTCTTAATAGTGGCTGTTTTACAGGCAGTGATTGTTTCACTTGGTAATATCTTTATACTGGATGCTTATATGGCACACCCAGCTTTCTTTACACTCTTTAGTGTTCTGATTGCGCTGGCATTTATGATTATTGTCTACACGATGGTTTCCTTATTTGGAAACGTCGGAAAGGCGATTGCGATAATCTTTATGATTCTGCAATTATCAGGAGGTGGAGGAATGTTTCCTATTCAGGTAGCGCCGGAGTTTTTCCAGGCAATTCACCCGTTCCTTCCTTTCACGTATGCTATCGACATTCTCAGGGAAGCAACCGGAGGAATTGTATGGTCTGTTGTATTTAACAGATTCCTGATACTCGCCATCTTCCCGGCTATCTTCATTCTGTTAGGATATACATTCCGGCCATGGATTGCACCTCGTGTTCATAAAGCATATGTAAAAACTAAGAAAAGTAATATGGTTGATTAATCTTTAAAAATAAATTAAAACAAGCTCGACAAGTTTTTTTAAATGTCGAGCTGTTTTTTATGCAATGAAATGACTTACTCTCTTTTACAATACCAGGTTTTATAATAAAATGATTAGTATCGTTTCTTTTTTAAGCAGCTTTGTTTTGCCGGTTTGAAAATGTAAAATAACAACGGAGGTTTATTGTGAAGTATTTCATAATGATTTTGCAAATTAGTGTATTATTTCTTTTTAATTTTATTGGTCAGCTTATTCAAGGATACTTCTCTCTCAGCATTCCCGGCAGCCTGATTGGCATGCTGCTGCTTTTTTGTCTGCTGTTTTTAAAAATCCTTCCTTTAGTGTGGGTTCAAACTGGAGTTGATTTTCTTTTAAAAGATATTCCCTTTTTCTTTATCCCGGTTACGGTTGGAGTTGTTCAATACTTAAGCTTTTTCTATGGAAAAGGCAGTCTTATAATTTTATTAGTTGTCATAAGTACCTTCTTTGTTATCGGTGTCAGTGGAACAATAACGAACTTCCTATTAAAAAAAGAGGTGAAATCCTATGAGTAGCTTCTTTACCGGGATAGCTACTATTGCAGGTGCGTTTATCCTTTATCAATTTTCAAAGAAGATGTACAGTATGAAGCCCAGTCCGTTTACGATGCCGATTTTTCTGTCAACAGCCAGTATTGTCATCTTTTTAATTTTAACAGGAATTCCTTATGAAACCTTTATGATTGGCGGTCAGTGGATAGATATTTTTCTTGGTCCAATCGTTGTTTCTCTGGCAGTTCCTTTATATAGGGAGATTCATTTAATAAAAAAATACGCAGGGGCAATAAGTATCGGTATATTTGCCGGTTCTCTGACCGGCGTTCTTACCGGAATAGCGGGAGCAAAGCTCTTTGGATTTGAAAGCTGGCTGATCCAATCTGTTGCAGCTAAATCTGTAACTGCTCCGATTGCCATCAGTATTACAGATACAGCAGGAGGGAATGTTTCACTGGCAGCAGTTTTCGTCATGATAGCTGGTGTCAGCGGGGCAATGTTTGGACCTGTTATTTTGAAAATTTGCCGTATCCAGCATCCCATTGCCAGAGGACTCAGTTTCGGAACTGCTTCCCACGCCATTGGTACCGCAAAAGCACTAGAAAACGGAAAAATAGAGGGTGCTATCAGTGTTTTATCGATGACGATCAGCGCAGTGTTTGTTTCTTTTCTCGTCCCTATTTTCTTAGCTATTATGTAACGCACATTCAGCATGCTTTGAAAACCTATCTAGTTTTTTATCCATAAAAAAAGCCGTGCAAATCTTATGTTAGAGATTTGCACGGCTTTTTGCTTATTTTTTCTTAGCTGCTTTTTCACGTTCATTTTTATTTAAGATTTTTTTGCGAAGACGAATAGATTCTGGTGTAACTTCACAATACTCGTCATCACTTAAATATTGTAATGCTTCTTCAAGAGACATATCTCTTGTTTTACGGATTGTTGATGTCTGGTCTTTCGTTGCTGACCGCACGTTAGTTAAGTGCTTTTCTTTCGTGATATTAACGGTTAAGTCATTTTCACGGTTGTGTTCTCCGACAATCATACCGGCATAAACTTCCGTACCTGGAGTGATAAAGATAACCCCACGATCTTCTAAATTCATAATTCCATAAGTAGAAGCTTTTCCATTTTCAAGTGCTACAAGCACACCCTCGCGGCGTCCGCCAACCTGTCCTTTAATAACAGGCTCAAATGCTTCAAACGTATGGTTAATGATTCCATAACCGCGTGTTTGTGACATAAATTCTGTTGTATATCCTAAAAGTCCGCGAGACGGCACTTTGAACTCGATACGAACCTGTCCATTACCCTGGTTAGACATATCAAGCATTTCGCCTTTACGTTCTCCCAGAGATTCCATCACGGCTCCTGTGTATTCTTCCGGAACATCCACTTGCACACGCTCCATCGGCTCACACTTAACACCGTCAATCTCTTTAATAATTACTTCCGGTTTAGACAATTGGAGCTCATAGCCCTCGCGACGCATGTTTTCAATAAGAATAGATAGATGCAGTTCTCCGCGTCCTGATACAGTCCAGGCATCTGGTGAGCTTGTTGGATCAACACGTAAGCTTACATCGGTTTCTAATTGTTTTAACAAACGCTCTTCAATTCTGCGGGAAGTAATATATTTTCCTTCTTTTCCTGCAAACGGACTGTTGTTTACGACAAATGTCATTTGCAGTGTCGGCTCATCAATACGCAGCCAAGGAAGTGGATCTGGATGATCTGCCGGACAAACTGTTTCACCGACATTCAAGTCTTCCATACCTGAAAGTGCCACGATATCTCCTGCTACTGCTTCTTGAATTTCAATCCGTTTTAACCCGATAAAACCAAATAGTTTGGAAACACGGAAGGATTTCTGTGATCCGTCTTCTTTTAAAACGACAACCTGCTGTCCTACTTTAATAGTTCCACGGACAACACGGCCAACACCGATACGTCCCACATAATCATTATAGTCCAATAAAGTTACTTGAAATTGTAATGGTTCTTCTCTAGTATCAATTGGAGCCGGGATATGGTCCAAAATAGTTTTAAACACTGGATCCATTGTTTCCTGCTGATCTTCCGGCTCTAAACCAGACGTTCCGTTTAATGCAGAAGCATATACAACCGGGAATTCTAATTGGTTATCATCCGCTCCCAGTTCAATAAATAAATCCAATACTTCATCAATAACTTCTTCTGGCCGTGCATTAGGTCTGTCTACTTTATTTAATACCACAATTGGCGTTAATTTTTGTTCTAAAGCTTTTTTCAATACAAAACGCGTCTGCGGCATAGTTCCTTCATAAGCATCAACGACTAAGGCAACACCGTCAACCATTTTCATAATACGCTCAACCTCACCGCCAAAGTCGGCGTGACCCGGTGTATCAAGGATATTAATTGTCGAATCTCCATATTTCACAGCTGTATTTTTAGCCAGGATTGTAATCCCGCGCTCACGTTCTATATCTCCAGAGTCCATCGCACGCTCATCTACGTGCTCATTTTCCCGAAAAGTCCCAGAATATTTTAATAGCTGATCCACTAATGTTGTTTTCCCGTGGTCAACGTGTGCAATAATTGCGATATTACGAATATCATTTCTTAATTGCATAAATAGTACGCTCCTCTAACATATCGAATGTAAAACCAATTTATTATATCATATTTTGAAGAATAATGTAAAATTATTTTTTTATTTTAATATGTGTCCGTTTCCTATTAATTATTATGACAGCATTACCCTGTGTTATAATTCAAATAATAAATAATAAAGGGTGGTTTCTATGTGGAAAGATATACTGATACCCGGAGCTGCTGCAGCAGTTGTCTCTTTTATCATGTTTCTTTCCAGTAAAAACTTAGAAAAAAAAGACCATGGATTTGTATTTAACTATTACCGGCTAAGCTATCGACGCAGATTAAAAAGAAATTTATGGTCTATTCCTGTTATAGTTATTGGACTACTCATTATCTTTTTCCTATCAAGCTTTTCAACAATGTATAGTACAATGATTATAGCTTTTTTCATTATTCTTTTTGCTATTGAAATTCTTTATAATTTGAGGAAATGGCAAAAAGAAAAAGCAAATTCTTGAACTTTTCCCTGTTGAATAATTTTATAGAAAAGACTTCTTTCCCGCCTGGTGATTAGGCATAGAAAGAAGTCTTTTCTTAATTCTTTACGACTTTAATTTTTTATTTCCTTTAGTTTTATTAGGTACAGGGAGGCACATAGTAAATTTTGCCCCGCCTAATTTTTTGGATTTTCCAGCGTATATTTTTCCATTTGACTGTTCAATAATTGCCCGGGCAATAGCAAGACCCAATCCAGTCTCTCCGCCTTTTCCTTTGATAAATCGATGGAAGATTTTATCCATATCTTCTTCGGAAACTCCTTTTCCGTCGTCCTCAATATCAAAGAAGATGTAATTCTTTTTCTTATACACATGGATAGATACCTCTTCATGAGCATATCTAATAGCATTAAATACCACATTTGTAACAGCTCGCAAAAGTTTTTCTTCGTCAGCATAGACCGTAATCGAACCGTCCACCTTCTGCTGAAGCTTCAGTTTATTTTCATTGACGATTGGCAATGCTTTACTCAAAATTCCATCAACGAAAGTCTGCACGTCAATTTCTGTTTCTTCGTATACATCAGGCTGAGAATCTAATTTAGCAAGCAGAATCATCTCATTAATAATTTTCTTCAGCCGACTGACCTCCGTTACCATAACATCTAAGCCTTTTTCTGCATCCTCCTCATCAAAAATACCGTCACGAATTCCTTCTGCATAGCCTTGAATCGTCATCAAGGGGGTTTTCAGCTCATGACTCGCATTTTGGAAGAAGGTTTGCTGTGATTTCATATATTGCTCCAGTGTCTGTGCCATATCGTAGACAGTCTGCTCTACTTCTTTTATCTCACCGCTTGCCCGAATTCGTTTCATTTGATCAAATTGCCGATTTTCC
The DNA here is from genome assembly GCF_038004405.1 of Oceanobacillus sp. FSL W8-0428. Lineage (NCBI taxonomy): Bacteria > Bacillati > Bacillota > Bacilli > Caryophanales > Bacillaceae > Oceanobacillus > Oceanobacillus sp. FSL W8-0428. The sequence continues at coordinate 2,477,324 of NZ_JBBORB010000001.1, read as the reverse complement.
ACCTTTTTCAGCTCTTTTTTCAGCAGGGACAATGGCGTAACCAGTTTATTCGTCATAAAATAGCTTAAAATAACTGCGGCTAATGCTCCGATTAAAAATACCCATGCCAGCCGGAAGAAAAAGTTTTGCTGTACAGCTCTTAAATCATTGATCGGCGTTAATAAGATTAATTCCAGCCCCGATTGCTCCGGGGAAAATATAATTCTTTGTGTTACGAAACGGTCATTTCCATGCTGCCACAATGTTTCTTCATTATCTTCAAAGTTATTTTCATCGAAAAATTCATTTACTACAGAAATTGACATGGTAGAAAATAAAACCGTATCTAAATTCCGGTCATACAAGAACAGCTGTAAATCCTGATCCTGTAAAAAGTCATTGATATTCCGGTACTCACTTGCATCATCATATTCTGAAAGAAAATTAATCAATAATTCTCCCGTCTCTGCAAGCTGGCGCTGCTCATCTTGAATTAATACATCTAAAACAAGCGAATAAATAACTAAGCCTGCAGCTGTCATGATTACAAGAAGCAATGCTGTAAAAGCAGCATTTAATTGTGATTGTAATTTCATTGCTATGCTTCCTCATCTTTTCTCAGACGATAGCCGAATCCCCATACTGTCTCAAGAGGAATATTCTCCATCTTTTTACGGATTCGTTTCATTAGATCATCCACAGCCCGGTCACTGCCAAAATAATCATCACCCCATACCTTTACCAGTAATTCCTCACGGGAAAAAGCACGGTTGGGATTCTCTGCTAAAAGAAGCAGCATATCATATTCCTTAGCAGTTGTTTCATACTCTATCCCTTCAAAAAATACCCTGCGCTCATTCTTATAAACAAGGAGCTGGTCCACCTTGACACGGTCATCAGCTTCCTTATCCATGATAGACTTTGGCTGGACCCGTTTGAACAGCCTTTTAATACGGGCAATTAATTCTCTAGGGCTAAACGGCTTTGTTAAATAGTCATCGCCTCCGAGCTCTAAGCCCAGGATTTTATCAATTTCTTCATCTTTAGCTGAAATAATAATAATTGGAACATCACTTTCATTCCTGATCTTTTTGCAAAATTCATAACCATCCATCCCCGGGAGCATAATATCTAATACCCACATATCAGGAGGGTTGTTTTCCCATAATGTCCAGCCATCTTCTGCATTATCTAATACGGTTACCTGGTATCCTTCTTTTTTCAAATAAGCAACGACAATATCTTGTATGTTTTTATCATCTTCTATCAAACCGATATGGTATGACATATGTTCTTCACCTCTTCAAATACAATATAAACTGGAAGTTCTTTTCCTGCAAATAAGGCCTGCATACTGGATATAGTTATAGTTTGAAAAAACGCATAAATTTCATAAAATTTCATTTTACACTATCTATTTTTACATGAATATACTTCCAATGACAAATCAAGTTCAAGATTACACAGTTTTTACACAATTATACCAAAAGATTTCCCACGATACCCACTATAATAAAGATAAATCAAATAACTTGGAGGTGCTTTACAATGAGTAATAATGATTATCAAAATGAAAAAAATGAACACGTACCGGGTGGGATAGAAAATAAAGATACTCATCCGGATGATGAAGCATCGACAATTGAAGAAAATAGATCAGAGCAAGATTCGACAAATGAACAGCAAACAACATATATTGCTTCATCAGAAAAAAAATCAAAAAGACCAAAAACTTCTAAAGGCTGGGTCCGCGGTTTTTTTAGCGGAGCACTTGGAGGAATTGTTTCTGCCATACTTGTTATCATGCTCCTGGGAAATCAATTGTTGTCAGCTTCTGGTGATACGATAAACCCGACGGGAGAACAAAGCGCAGCATCCGAACAGTCATCGGATTCAGTCATCCCTACCCTGGCTTCTGATGATGCTGATGTATCCGCTGATGTCTCTGAGGTATCAAAAGCAGTGGTTGGAGTCATCAATATGCAGCAGCAAAACCTGTGGGAAGGCAGCCAGGAAGCTGGAACCGGCTCTGGAATCATTTATAAAAAAGAGGATGGAAAAGCTTACGTTATCACGAATAACCACGTTGTAGAAGGTGCTGAGCAAGTCCAAGTGGCTCTGGATGAAGAGCATCAGGTTGATGCAACAGTGCTAGGAACTGATGCTTTAACAGACTTAGCAGTTCTTGAAATTGATGGTGAATATGTAGATACGGTAGCCAATTTAGGATCCAGTGAAGATGCACAAGTGGGAGAAACAGTACTTGCTATTGGAAACCCTCTTGGAATGGACTTTAATAATAGTGTAACAAAAGGTATAATCAGTGGATTAAATCGTTCTGTAGAGGTAGATACAAATGGAGACGGTGCTGCTGACTGGGTAACTGAAGTTCTGCAAACAGACGCAGCAATTAACCCGGGTAACAGCGGTGGAGCATTAGTTAATTCAAACGGTGATGTTATTGGAATAAACTCTATGAAAATTGCTCAAAGTCAAGTAGAAGGTATTGGCTTTGCCATTCCAATTGACGAAGCTCTCCCAATCATTGAAAAACTCGAAACAGATGGTGAGGTTTCCCGTCCGTTGATTGGTATTTCTACTGCACCATTAAGTCAAGTACCGGCAGAATATCAGCAGGAAATTCAGCTTCCTGAAGATGTAGAAGGCGGCATGGTTGTTGCTAATGTACAGCCAAATTCTCCAGCAGATAATGCTAATCTGCAACAATTTGACGTCATTACCAAAATCAATGGAAATCCTGTCAAATCTATAATTGATCTCAGAAAAGAGCTTTATGCTCAAGGACAGGCTGGTGAGCATGTAGAAATCGAATTTATACGTGATGGTGAAGTACATTCCATTACGTTAAAAATGGATGAGCTTCAAACAAATGAATCTTAATGCAAAGTTAGAATAAGAAGCGTAATAGATATTTAAAGAAATATTAGAAGCGGCATGCAGGAGCAAATCAGAGCTCTGCATGCCGCTTTTTTAAAGCATCATTTTTTCAGAATAATATTGGTTTCCGCGCATAGGATACGCTGAATAGAGAATTATGTAAGAAAAGCCTAGAAAGTCACTTGGTCTTTAAAACGATGGTGTTCTTACCAAGGAGATGTCCGCTACGGGAAGTCGCTTTCTGATGGGACGAGTAAGCGCAGAACACAGAAAAGAAAGTTCGGTTAAGTTCGCGACGTCCTGTCTCAGGCACCGAACTGACATACGTCCTGCATGCCTCCACAGAAAAAAGTGCTCTTCTTTTTTTTCGAGGAGATAAGCTCGGGGCCTACGGAAAGCGTAGTATATTTCTGAGTTTGCGATTATTTATCCCATGAAAACCGTTGGAGTGGCTATTCTTCAGCATTTTTATATTCTTTCTTATTCTTCAAAAAAGTCTATTTTAACATCGTCTTTAATAAGAAAATCAATCCAATAACCCCTACCTTTCCTCCTAAAGTTCATATATAATTAACAATTAAAGCAGGATTTATCTTATCTTGTCGAATTATTTTGAAAGGAAGTGATTTTTTGATTTGTCCATCATGTAATCAAGAAACGGAGGAAGGAAAGTTTTGTACGAAATGCGGGCAGCCTTTAAGCCAGCAGGAAACCACGCCAAGTGAACCCGCTGAACCTGTAGAAGCTGTCAAACCGGCGAATGAGCCTGTTCAGGCACAACAGACATATGAAGCTGCAAACGCACAGCCCAGTCAAGAACAGGCAGCGCCAACTGCAGAAACAGCTGGTCAAACTGCTCAACAGCAGCAGCCAGAAACAACGCCTTACACAATGAATGACTTTGGAGAAGCAGTTAAAAAGGCATCAGGCGGATTTGGCCGGTTCGCGCTTAATCAGCTGAAGTCCCCCGGGCAAGCAAGAAGCCTTACAGAACAAAGCTGGATTTCCGGAGCAATAACAATTGTATTAACAGCCCTTTTATATACTATCATATTGTACATTACACTTAATGAAATTTCTTCCTCATCACCACCGTTTGTGGAATCTTTTTTGGTGCCTTTTCTTAAATTCTTACTATTCTTTATTATATCTGTCGCAGTAATTTTCGGCACAGGAAAGCTTATGGGGAGCCAGGACAATTTCTTTAGTACAACTGCAAAAACAGGCGGCTATCTTTTTCCTTATTCAGTGCTTTTTCTTGCAGGGTATTTTTTCGCTGTTATCGGACTGGACTTCATGGTTTATGTCATGCTTTTGGCTATGCTTGCACCAATTTTAATTATACCGGCTTATGTATTAATGGAGTCTCTTCCAAGAGAAATTGATAAGATATACGCACTTATGGTTGTTTACTTAATACAGCTTATTTCAGGCTATTATCTCCTACTGCAAACGTTATTTTTTGCTATATTTGATGGTGTGATGAGCTCCTTCCCATTTTTCTAAATTGCTTTTATTAGTAGCAATCATTTATTTTTTTATCTTTTGTGAACCAAAAACTGCTCCTCTACTATACAAATTGAGGAGCAGTTTTTGGTTCGCTATCTAACCCAGTTGGTTTTCCAGCACTTTTTGCCTTATTCTTCATCGTCAATTCTCTGTTCATATGCCTCATGATTAGGCATCACACCTGTATACTTCCCCTCAATATCTGCCGCTAGAAAGTCCTCTACATCAATTTCCCTTTCTTCTTCATCTCCAAATTCATTGAAATTCCCTGCATACTCTATCGAAGAACTGGATGTTCCATACTGCTTGACGTCTTCCCAGCTATTTTCTCCACCATCATCCCTGCCTTTAAATACCTCTTTGGGTGGTGTATCTCCATGATATGCTGGTTTCTCCGCATGCTCCGCACAGCAATCAGCAGTCGGCAAAGCTTCTAAGCGCTCTGGATCAATATTTCCTCCACACATCTTACAGATACCATACGTTCCTTCCTCCATAGCGTGCAGAGAATTGTTTATCTCTTCCAGCTCTGATTCTGCAAGCCTTCGTAAAGCACTGTCCCTCTCTTTGTCAAAGAGCTCAGTCCCAGTATCAGCGGGATGATTATCGTAATTAGATAATTCACCTGATACTTCTTGACTGAATTCATATATTGCCTCTGTCTCTTGATTTATTTTTTCGATTAATTCTTCCTGCCTTGCAAGAATACGCTTCTTCAGCTGATTTATATTAATCGTCATTGTTCTCCTCCCCCTTTATACATTCATAAGCAACTACTGTTTTATTGTGAAATCATTTTATACTATATGTATCCTGCATGATTCAATGCAAGGCAATCGTTGCCAAGTTAAACGAGAATATTTTTATGTAAAATTCTGAAATCATATTAACTGAAAATAGTTGCGTTTCGCAAATTTTCGTGACAAACTCAAGGTAAAGCATCTATATAAAGGAGATGGATATAATGATCACTGCATCAACTGCAACAATTGGCTTTATTGGTTTAGGTGTTATGGGGAAAAGCATGGTAAAAAATTTAATGGATGCCGGCTATAGCCTGAATGTTTACACAAGGACGAAATCGAAAGCGGAAGAACTGTTAGAAATTGGTGCAAACTGGCACGATGATCCAGCAAGCTTAGCAAAAGCAAGTAATGTAATTATTACGATGGTTGGTTATCCTGCAGATGCAGAAAAAGTCTATTTTGGTGATAACGGCATTTTAAAAAATGCGAAAAAAAATACTTATGTTATTGATATGACAACCTCTAAGCCCAGCTTGGCAATTGAAATTTATGAAGCAGCAAAAAAAGAAGGGCTGGCTGCTTTAGACGCGCCAGTCTCCGGCGGAGATATCGGTGCAAAAAATGGTACATTGGCAATCATGGCCGGTGGAGATAAAAAAGCTTATGATGAAATTGCTCCGATATTTCGCGTTTTAGGTGAAAGAATTCATTTACTCGGACCTGCCGGAGCAGGTCAGCATACGAAAATGGCAAATCAAATTGCTATCGCTACCAATATGATCGGAGTTTGTGAATCAATTATATATGCAAAGAAAGCAGGATTAAATGCGGAAGAAGTACTAGCAACTATTTCCTCGGGAGCTGCCGCCAGCTTTTCTCTGTCTAATCTGGGTAAAAGAATGCTGGAACAGGATTATGAGCCCGGATTTTATGTGAAGCATTTTATCAAGGATATGGAAATCGCCTTAGAATCTGCCCATACTATGGGAATGCCTGCGCCCGGGCTGGAACTATCATTAAAGCTCTATAAAGAATTAGCTGATATGGGTGAAGCTGACAGCGGAACACAGGCCTTGATTAAATTGCTTGCGCATGAAGCAGAGCTGACATTATAAGCAAGCTTATTTTCAACATTAAAAAACCCCGAATGCCTCTCAAGACATTCGGGTTTTTTTAACCAGGTCACCCTAGCTTTTTATATTACTCATATTCGAATTACAGACGAACAACGTTAGCAGCTTGTGGGCCACGGTTGCCTTCAACGATTTCGAATTCAACATCTTGACCTTCTTCAAGAGTTTTGAATCCTTCAGCTTGAATTGCAGAGAAGTGTACAAATACGTCGTCTCCGTCTTCACGCTCGATGAAACCAAAACCTTTTTCTGCATTAAACCATTTTACTTTACCAGTCATTATCATGACCTCCTTATACAAGATATGCAAAGTCATTGAAACCTAAATACTTTTACACCGTCTTGGAAAAGAGATCGTAAAGTATTCTTGTAACTCCAATTACCTTTTGCAAGTATTATTTTAACCCCTTTCATAAAAAAATGCAAGTCAATATCGGTGAGTATTATCAAACAAAATTCGACGTTTTTCAATGGAAGAAGCGTTTTCATAAAACTGCAGCTACTGCTTTAATAAAATCCATAATTTTTTATAATTACCATAAATAGGAATAAGATATTATTCACCTGTTTATAAAGGGGAAAAATACGTAATTATAAGTTAAAGGGAAGCTTTATTCAGCGGGAGTCTTATAGCCATTTCCATTATGGCAAATTAAACGAGGCTGGGACATAACTAGCCAAAAATAATGAAAAGATGGATTTCACATTGGGTTTTGATGTGAAATCCATCTTTTTTGAAATCATTTATAAGTAGATACATAAAAAAGCAGCTAGAGGCAGTGTATCTTCTCAGATTCACTGCCATTAAGGCGAATCCCAATTCATTATCCACTTTGGATTTTCCTCGTACAGAGAAACGAGTGAAACCCAAATTAGCCTTCAAAAATCCAAAGAAAGGCTCCACATCTATCTTACGTTTTCCGTAAAGCTTGCCCATTTCTTCATCTGAAAGCTGTTCTCGTATCATTTTCTTTTGTGCTTCCCATTTTTCATTATAAAATATTTTCCGATGGTTACCTTCCTTTGCCTTGGTACATTGCTCTCGCAAAGGACAGCCTGTACAATCTTCACATTCATAGACCTTAAATTGTCGCTGGTAACCATACTTGTCTGTGCGTTTGGAGTTATAGCGATAAGTAACAGCTTGACCATTTGGACAAGTAAAGGCATCTATTTCGGCATCATAATCCCAGTTAGCGGTGTTAAAGGGATTATTTTTATATTTTTTCTTCTTCTCTTTGCGGTACATACTATAGGTAATCAAGGCAGTTCGTAACCGGTTCAGGGTGACATCTTCTATATTCTGTTCACTTCCATAAGCCGCATCAGCTACGAGGACATCAGGCAACGCAAAATAATCCTTTTCAATACGATCTAAAAAAGGAATCAGCGTTCGTGTATCGGTAGGGTTCGGAAAAATATCATAGGCTAATGCGTAACGTCCTTCTGTTGCCAATTGCACATTATAAGCAGCTTTCAACTGTCCGTTCTTCATATGGTCATCTTTCAATCGCATAAAGGTTGCGTCGTGATCCGTCTTGGAATAGCTGTTACGTTCTTCTAAAATCTCCAAGGCTTCTTCATATTTTTCTTGACGACAGATGAAATCGTGCACCTGTTTTAAGGCTTGTTTTGGCTGCTTTCGTTCCGAACGCAGGGCTTTTCGGTCTTGTGCTTTTTCAATCGATTCGATTTGTTTCGTATACGTTTGGACAGACTTATCCAAATTCGCTGCCATCTGTTGAAGTTCTTGCGTCGATAGAGCTTCCGGGCTTTCCCGGTTGATTTCTGGAATAATTTCTTTTTCCACTAATTCTTCATAGAGGGCATGGGACTTCTCTACAAGTTTCGTTTGATAACGCTCGATCGATTTTCGCCAGACAAAGGTGAATTTATTGGCATTGGCTTCAATTTTGGTCCCGTCAATAAAGATAGCCTCCGCATCGATCAACTCTTTTTCCACCAGCTGACAACGAAATTGGACGAAGCACTGACGCAATAGTTCTTTTACTTCTGGATTCACACGAAAACGGTTGATAGTACGGTAACTCGGCTCATATCCTTGCGCAAGCCACATCATTCGCACACTATCTTTTAATAATGCTTCGATTTTTCGGCCAGAGAACACCGACTGGGTATAAGCACATAAAATAATTTTCATCATCATACGCGGGTGATAGGCGGGACAGCCTGTTTGACGGGTAAAACCGGTGAAAGCTTCTTCTGGAATCTGTTCGATAAATTCATGGATGGTATAAGCAATATCATTTTCTTGTAATTTCATCTCGAAATCTAATGGCAAAACGACTTGATTTACGTTATAATATTTAAACATAAGGATACCTCGATTCTGTTTTTGTAGTGGTACTTTAACTTTATCAGAAGGTATCCTTTTTTTGTACGTTTATTTCATTTTTTAATCAAATTAAAAAAGTGACTTCCTACTTAAAATCATAGTAGAAAGTCACTTTTTCTATTTTTACTGGCTTTTGTCCCAGCCTCGTCCAGGTAAAGTAATATAATTTTTTCTATTGTGATTACTCCAAGAATTCTTATAAAATATCTAGACTTACTACAATCGCTACAAGCAATTGAATTAATAGCTGAATATTAATTGCAATATCTGTATCTGTTGTTGTTATATTAACATTTTTCGATTTTTCGACAATAGTTTTTTGACGGTTGCTTTGTTTCGTTTTCATCACTTGTTCTAAATCCTGGAATACAGCCTTTGCCTTATCCGAATCACCTAATGAAATACTGAGGACTAGAGCAATAGCTACTTCAATACCTACCTGTAAGCTGATGGCTGCTTGTGTATCAGTCGTTGTTACTGTAACTCCCTCGGAATCTTTAATAATAATCCATTCCTCGGAGGACTGCTTCGTTACGTTCTTTTGTTTCGCATCCTGCTCTACATCTGCTTGATTATTACGGTCGTCATCACAGTAATCTAAGGCTCTCCACTCTTTTTTGTGCATCATTTTATCTTACACTCCTTTCTATACCATATTGAGATTACAGAATATCAATCATGATTACCAAAGCAATGAGTATTTGTAAAAGCAGCTGAATATTTACCGAAATATCAGTGTCCGTTGTTGTAACAGTTGCATCTTTTGTATTATAGATAAATATTTTTTGTTTATTTACTTGACTGGAACTGATTGTTTGCATTAATTCTTGTTCGACTGCTTCTTCATCTGCAGAGCCAGCAATAGATAAACGAATAACAATGGAAATAGCTAATTGCAAAGCAGCTTGCAGAGAAGCACTGATCTGAGTGTCTGTTGAGCTCACTGTGATATTGCATGATTCTTTTACCCAGATAACCTCCGCAGACTCCTGCTCCATATACGAATATTCATCTCCAGTTTGAACAACACTTGCCTCACCAAAATTCGGACTAAAGGAATTTTCAAAATAAGCCGGTGCAGATTGGTAATTATTTGTATCGCAGTCTGTTTCTTTAGGCTGACACGCATAATCGTCTCCATATAAATCTTCATGAAAACGATTTGTTCCTTCTGTTTTACTTCTGTAGACAGACATCAATTAACACTCCTTTCTAAAAGTACTAAAATAATTTATGGTATTGATAACTATACTTCCTGTACACCCGCACAAAGAACACGGAAAATAACAAAATCACCTAGTCCAAATTTAGGGAATATGCAATAAAAGAAGCCTTATAAAGAGAAAATTTCTTTTCATCTCTAATCTATAAGAATAGGAATAGCATCATGGTGTTTTTACTGCCACATAAAAATGTGAAGAAATAATTGATTTTCTCCACATTTTCAAAATCACTACTCTTCCGTTTTAGATTCATTCCTTTTTTGCTGAAACTCCTCCACTTGCTGTTTTAAATCCGTAACCATTTCCTTCAGCATTTCGCGCTGCTTTTCAGAAAGGTTATTTTTGACCTCTTCCGGCTTTATACCATTTTTACGAAAAACACTGTCCACCATTACCTCAACCAGTTTATCCGGCATCGTTGCTTTTTTAGATGATTCACTCATTGTTTTTTCCTCCTTCCATCATAGATACTTCATTTTATGGAGGGCAGGACTGGATTGACTATGCTCGAGTCCAAGGGCTTCTAAATAATGGTGGACATATTTCATTGTTATGGACTGGAATCAAGCAGAGAAACATGCTAAAATAAAAAATTGCAAGACGAAAAATGAATAAACAAAACCAGACTCATTTGTGTATCTTGCAAATACAAAATGAACAGGTGGTATACCAAATGGAAACAAAACAAGATTATCAGGTTTTACTTTATTACAATTATGTACACATTGAGGATCCTGAAACATTCGCTGCAGAGCACCTTAAGTACTGTAAAGAACTTGGGCTGAAGGGGCGTATTCTGGTAGCTGAGGAAGGTATTAACGGAACAGTTTCAGGTACTATTGAGCAGACAAATGCCTATATGGAGCATATGCATGCTGATCCCCGCTTTGAAGATATGGTATTCAAGGTGGACGCTCATGATAAACATGCTTTCAAAAAAATGCATGTACGCCCAAGAGGTGAATTAGTTACGCTTCGTTTAGAGGATGATATTAACCCATTGGAAACTACTGGTAAGTACTTAGAGCCAAAAGAATTCTATGAAGCATTAAAGGACGAAAATACAGTGGTATTGGATGCCCGCAATGATTACGAATTTGATTTGGGCCATTTCCGCGGAGCAATCCGTCCAGACATTCAAACCTTCCGTGAATTGCCGGATTGGGTACAGGAAAATAAAGAAATGCTTGAAGATAAAAAAATTGTAACGTATTGCACAGGAGGCATTCGCTGTGAGAAATTTAGCGGCTGGCTCAAGGATGAAGGCTTTGAGGACGTAAGCCAATTACATGGCGGTATCGTTACCTATGGAAAAGATCCTGAAGTTCAGGGCGAATTATGGGATGGACAGCTATATGTATTTGATGAACGTATCAGCGTTCCTGTTAACCGCAAAGAGCATGTTATTGTCGGAAAAGATTACTTTGACGGGGAACCTTGTGAACGTTATATAAACTGTGCAAATCCCGAATGTAATAATCAAATTCTCGCTTCTGAAGAGAATGAACATAAATATTTACGCGGATGCACACATGAATGCCGTATCAGCCCACGTAATCTTTATGTAAAAGAGCATAATTTATCTACAGAAGAAGTTAAAGAGCGTTTAGCAGCTATTGGCGAAACACTTCCGGAAACAACAACTGTTTAAATAAATATATAATCGAAAACAGGCTGGAGATTCTCCAGCCTGTTTATTATTTTTGATAAATAATCAGCCATTCATTATCCTTGTTTTTCATTCCAGTACCGATATACCCTTCCTCCATAAGATTTGCTTGACCAGTAATATCGTTCATTTTTATTTCTCTATGTTCTCCATCACCAACGTTGTGCAATTGTAAATCATTACAATAAATATAACGCAGCTTCCCGCCATACTTTTCCTTCATTTTATAAATCCGCATTCCCAGAGCAAATTTATCTTTCATACTCGGAATATTTCCCGGGGCAACTGTAGCTAAAACATAGCGATATGCAGTTGAATCCAACTGCTCCATAATAAATTTTCCCATTCTTGTCTGCAATCGATTCCCCCGAAAATCAGGATGTACATTAGAAATCTCCGAATAGATAATTTGTGCATAATCTTCTTCTGTCAGCCCGATATCTTTTCCCAGCCCCTCTTCATCTGCAGCCGGATTTAGAAAAGCCCGAAATGCAACCAGCTTCTCCTGATGAAAAATGCCGACCATCAGCGAATCTCCCTCTAATATTGTAAGGAACTCGTCCTCGTCTAAGGGCTCAAGTCTGTTTTTATCCTCCAATGCTTCATAAACTGCCGTTTGCAGCTCTATAATTTCGGGTAAATCAGTAGTAGTGAGGTAGCGTAAATAAGTATTTTTATCTTCCCCATTTAATGGGAGATATTTTACAATTTCTGTCACAGGTAAACGTCCTTTCTTGCTATGATACAATTAAATCAGATAGAGCTATTCTTTTAGAGGATGTTCAAAAAGTCTAATAAAAATGACACGGCGAGTTTCTGCGTTGACGGGAGTTTCTTGGTCCTATTCATCGGACTTTTTGAACACACACTTTTAGATGCATTTACATCTTATCATTTTTTTAAGGAGGAGTAATATGACAAGTATATACGATTTTTCAGCAAAAACAATTGAGGGTGAAGAGAAGCCGCTGTCAGATTATAAGGGGGATGTGCTGCTCATCGTAAACACAGCCAGTAAATGCGGCTTTACTCCTCAATTTAACGGACTGCAGAAATTGTATGACCAATATAAAGATCAGAGCTTTGAAGTGCTTGGCTTTCCATGCAATCAATTTGGACATCAGGATCCTGGAGCGGATGAAGAGATTAACCAGTTTTGCAAACAGAATTATGGGGTTTCCTTTCAAATGTTTTCTAAAGTGAATGTAAAAGGAAAAAATGCACATCCTCTTTTTGCTTTTTTAACAAGCGAGCAAAAAGGTATACTTGGCGAACAAATTAAATGGAATTTTACAAAGTTTCTTATTGATAAAGATGGACAAGTTGTAAAACGATTTGGTCCGCAAAAGAACCCGGATATAATAGAGAAGGATGTGGAAGCACTTCTAGATGGATAAGCAATAAAAGCGCAGAGGATATATTAAGAACATGACTTAGTTTAAACCATGTTCAATCTATCTTCCGCGCTTTTATCTTTAGAGTACTTTTTCCAAAAAGCTTTGGGCCCGTTCGGTGCTTGGATTAGTGAAGAATGTATTTGGCTCCGTTTCTTCCAGCAATACACCATCATCTAAAAAGAGTACCTTATCTGCAACTTCCTTTGCAAAATTCATTTCATGCGTAACAATTACCATCGTCATGCCTGTCTCCGTCAAGCCTTTCATAACGTCGAGTACCTCTTTTACCATTTCCGGATCAAGTGCGGAAGTTGGTTCATCAAAAAGCATAATTTCCGGTTCCATTGCGAGTGCTCTGGCGATGGCAACACGCTGCTTCTGTCCGCCAGACAGTCGATTGGGGTATGCTTTTTCTTTATCGGTCATACCTACCCTTGCCAGCAGGTTTTTCCCAATCTGCTCCGCTTCTTTTTTCGATAAACCCTTTACTTTTTGTGGTGCATACATTACGTTCTCCAAAGCAGTCATATGGGGAAAAAGATGAAAATGCTGGAATACCATTCCAATATTTTTTCTTATTTCCATTTTGTTAACCCTTGGAGAAGTAATTTCCTCATCATTTATATAAATTTGTCCAGAGGTTGGCTCTTCCAATAGATTAAGACAGCGCAGAAAGGTTGATTTTCCAGATCCGGAAGGGCCGATAATTGTCACAACCTCACCTTTTCCAACTGTTGTACTGATACCTTTTAACACTTCATTCTTACCAAATACCTTTGTTATATTATCTGCTTTAATCACTCTGTCTCATCCTCCGTTCAACATACCTTCCAGCCAAAGTTAGTATGGTAACCATCACCCAATAAATTACTCCTGCGAAAAAGAGCGGTTCGAAGTTTCTATATAAATCGGCTCCGGCAATTTGTGCACGGCGCATTAAATCCAGATAGCCAATAGTAGAAACTAATGCCGACTCTTTTGTTAATGTAATAAATTCATTCATGAGTGCAGGAAGAATATTTTTAAATGCCTGCGGTAAAATAATATTTAGCATCATGGAACGATAAGGAACACCTAACGCTTTGGCTGCTTCGGTCTGTCCTTTATCCACTGCCATAATACCGGCACGGATAATTTCAGATACATACGCGGCTGAGTTCAAGCCGAATGCTAATACAGCGGATAAAAATGCCGATATATCATAGCCAGTTAATTGGGGGATTGCTAAGTATATAATCATTAATTGCAAAATAAGTGGTGTACCGCGAAAAATAGATGTATATACATCTGCAATTGCCTTCAACGGCCAAAAGCCCGTTATTTTAAAAATTGCCAAAATAGTACCCAATATAAACCCTGCCAAAATGGATACACTAACAAACTTTAATGTTGCACCTATTCCTTCTAGTATAAAAGGAATATAAGGCACGATTTGGGAAAAATCCAAATTCATGCCCTATCACCTCGTTTCTTTATGCTGTATTTTATTCAACAGAGCCTGGTATCCATTCTTCTTTTAAGCTCTTTAAAGTGCCATCTTCTTCTAATTTTTCTAAAACGGCATTTACATCATCCACTAAATCACTGTCTTTAGGGAATGCGATTGCCATACCCTCAGTTGAAGAATTGGGATCATCAAATCCAAAGAATCCTTGGGAATCCATATATCCCAGAGCAACTTCCTTAGACAGATAGACAACATCGATACGGTTCGCATTCAATTCCTGAGCTAAAATCCCGGCATCATCTACCTTTTTCACCTCAATATTATACTCTTCCGCTAAAGCATCTGCGCCATTTTCTTGAATGGAGCCCAGTTGTACACCAAGTGTTTTTCCTTCAAGCTCATCTAAAGATTCCATTGCTTTATCTTTGGTAACAAACATTTGTCCAGTATCATTATAAACATTAGAGAAGTCTACATTCTTTTTACGGTCTTCGCTTGCATTCATTCCTGATATGACCATGTCCACACGATTTGCTTGCAAGGAACCAATCAGACCTTCAAATTTCATATCTTCAATTTCTAATTCCATATCCAGTTCTTCAGCGATAAGCTTTCCTAATTCAATATCAAATCCTTCAAACTCACCTTGAGGATTTCGTGATTCATATGGAGGGAAATCAGCTGATGTTCCCATTTTTAATACATTTTTATCCCCGCCAGATGATTCAGATTCATTATCATCTGATCCGCAAGCAGCCAGTAAAGCTGTAAATAGTAATGTGCTGAAAAGTAAAATGAGCTTTTTTTTCATTAGACGTTTACCTCTTCTTTGTTTTTATTAAATTCTTCCTTCATTGCCTGAACCGCTTCTTCATTTGTCAATAAATCATAGCCTGTTTTCGCTAAAGAAAGAGCCCCTTCATACAATGCCAGATGCCCATCCTCAGTAATAGTCTGATTAGCAAATTCTTTCGTATGAGCAATTAAGCCTTCTTTGTTTAAGCCGATATACGGATGAATAGCCGGAACTACCTGGCTGACATTTCCCATATCAATCGAACCATAAGATTCTTTTGCTCCATAAACAGGCAGGCGGCTTGTCTCTTTTAAATTTGCAGTAAACAAATCAGATAAAACCTGATTCGTTGTCATATCGTCATAGCTTAATTCATAGTTGGATATATTTAATGTTGCTCCAGTCATTAAAGCTGCTCCTTCAGCAATATGCTTTACCTTTTCTACTACTTCATTAAGGTAAGGACGATTATTTGCCCGGACATAGAACTGTGCAACTGCTTTATCAGGAACCACGTTCGCAGCTTGTCCTCCATCAGGAATAACTCCATGAATACGGACATCTGATTTCACATGCTGTCTCAATGCATTAATACCGTTAAACAATTGAAGCACACCATCTAAGGCATTAATCCCTTTTTCCGGAGCTGCTGCAGCATGTGCTGTTTTTCCATGATACTCAAATTGGATTGCATCCATAGCCAGTGATTCGCCGCTTACCTGTGATGTATCACTTGGATGCAAAATCATCGCAGCATCAATACCGTCAAACACTCCCTGCTCACTCATCGGTACTTTAGCTCCGTTTGTTTCCTCTGCAGGAGTACCGAATACATAAACAGTGCCGCCAATTTCATCAATAACTTTACTTAATACAACTCCTGCACCGACACTCATCGTTCCAATTAAATTATGCCCGCAGCCGTGACCTACACCTGGAAGTGCATCATATTCGGCCAGATATGCAATTTGAGGACCAGGCTTTCCGCTTGAGTAGGTTGCTTTAAAGGCCGTATCACGACCAACAATCCCTTTTTCTACTTTAAATTGATGTGACGTTAAATAATCTGTTAATAGCTTCATAGATTCATATTCTTGATCTCCAAGCTCTGGATTATCAAAAATAGTGTCGCTCAAGTTCGTTAAATCATTAATTACTTTATCTAGTTCGTTTTTTAAATTTGACTTCATATTTATTCCCTCATTTAATGTATAATTATTAATTAATATGTATATTTATAACACGATTTTGCATGCTTATGCAATAGGCAAAATAATAATTATATTTTCAGATAATTATTCAAGCTTATATATTGATATTTACAAGAAGTATATCCCTCAACCCAGGATCGTATTTTTACTAAGAAAGGTTACTTTAATTCCCCAATAAACCATCATAGCGGTATCCATCTTCATCTGTAATTATTTCTTTAAAGCCTGATTCTTGCATATCATTTGGAATGGATATACCCCATTCAGTCTAAATTTTTCTACTATCAGAAAGAGGCAATCCCTTAAGCACTTTATATATTATCTTTAATACATAAAAGCAGACTGAGCTGCAAAACCCAGTCTGCTTCCATTTTTCAGTTATTAATACGCTTTTGCCCAGTAAACTAATTCCTTTGCCTGCTTCCCGCAGCATACGCATGTATCAGATACGCTTTCCGGTTCAAATGGAATACAGCGGGAGGTTGCTGTTGTTTCTTCTTTAATCTTTTCTTCACAGGCTACATCTCCACACCACATTGCTTTGACAAAGCCGCCCTTTTCAATTTCTGTTTTAAATTCATCCATATTTTTAGCTGTATGGGTCATCTCTTCACGATGCTCTAATGCACGATTATACAGATTTGCCTGTACTTCATCCAGCAATGCAGCAAGACGCTCTTCCACATCTGCCAGAGCAACAAATTCCTTCTCGCCGGTATCACGGCGGACAAGAACGACCTGCTCTTTTTCAATATCCTTTGGCCCCATCTCAACTCGGACCGGGATACCTTTCATTTCATATTCATTAAATTTCCAGCCTGGCATTTTATCACTGCCGTCAATATCGACACGGGCAACTTTTGCTAATTTATCACGTAGAGCATAAGCTTTGTCCAGTACGCCTTCTTTATGCTGGGCGATTGGAACAATCATTGCCTGTGTCGGCGCAACCTTTGGAGGCACTACTAGTCCGCGGTTATCACCGTGCACCATAATTAAAGCTCCCATAATCCGGGTAGACAAGCCCCATGAAGTTTGATGAACAAACTGGCTTTCCCCATTTTCATCCAGATAGGTAATATCAAATGCTTCTGCAAATCCAGAACCAAAATGATGCGATGTAGCAGATTGCAATGCTTTCCCGTCATGCATCAATGCTTCAATCGTTAAGGTAAATTCCGCCCCTGCAAATTTTTCTTTATCTGTTTTCTTTCCTTTTAACACGGGGATGGCTAAATATTCTTCCACCAGCTTGGCATAAATTCCAAGCATACGATTTGTTTCTTCGGTTGCTTCTTCATCTGTTGCATGTGCTGTATGCCCTTCCTGCCAATGAAATTCAGAAGAACGCAGGAACGGACGTGTCGTTTTTTCCCAGCGGACCACATTGGACCATTGATTATAGAGCTTTGGCAGATCACGGTAAGAGTGAATATTATTTGAATAATAATCACAAAACAGTACTTCAGAAGTTGGGCGTACTGCAATACGTTCTGTTAATTCCTCATCTCCGCCATGAGTTACCCAGGCAACCTCAGGAGCAAATCCCTCTACATGATCTTTTTCCTTTTGCAGCAGACTTTCAGGAATAAACAGCGGAAAAGCAACGTTCGTATGACCTGTTTCCTTAAACATACGATCTAATTCATCTTTAATATTTTCCCAGATTGCATAACCATAAGGTTTGATAATCATTGTTCCGCGCACTTGACCATAATCAACAAGCTCTGCCTGCTTGACAACGTCTGTATACCACTGTGCGAAATCGTCCTCCATCGCTGTAATTTTTTCTACAAATTGTTTATTTTTCTTACCCAATTGTAAGCACCTCTTTCTTATTTAACTCTTCTATTGTTTGAAATTCCATATAAGTGTGTGTTCAAAAAGTCTGATAAATAGGACCAAGAAGTTCAAGGCGGTGCCGCTTTGAGGAACGGAGCGTATGCTTTAACATACGTGAGTACCGGAAAAGCAAACCAACGCACTTCCGCAGGATGCGGTGACTTCTACGTTGCCCACACGACGTGGGCGTTCTTAGTAGAAGATCCTCTTATCGCCGTGTCATTTTTATTGGACTTTTTGAACATCCTCTATAAACGCAAAAAATCCTCCATCCTTATGAAAGGGACCGAGGTTAAACAGGTGGTACCACCCTTGTTTATATATAAGCTGCTGTCTATTATTTTACAGACAGGACCGGCAAATATATACACTTCATTTGATAACGGCCAAAACCGCGCCAATTTCAGAGCAGTATCTCCTTATATGGCGAACTCGGGAGGCAGGTTCCCTTGTATGTCTATGAAAAAGTCTCAGCATCCTTTTTCTCTCTGTATTAGACAGTAACAACGTACTATTCTCCGTCAATATTTCAACTATGCTTTTAATATATAGTTCTCACTGATGAAAGTCAAGAAGCAGACGATTTTTTACAGTTAAGAAAATGGGAATAAGGCATTTGCTGCCTGCTTATAACCAGACCGCGATAAAGAACCAGACAATCATAATCAACTGCAGGACAACTTTTGCAACAGAACCTCCTAAAAATCCTAAAAAAGAACCAATGGAAGCCCGGATTGCTTCTTTCACTGTTCTCCGTTGCATCATTTCGATAGCGAGCACTGTTAAAAATGGAACATAAATAATTCCAAATGGCGGAGTAATAAAGGAACCGATAATAACAGCTACCGCAGCGCCTCTTTCTCCTGCTTTACTGCCTCCAAATTTTTTCACAAAATAACTGTTGGCAATAATGTCCGCAACAAAGAGAATAACTGTGATCACAATCATTCCTGCCCAGAACCACCAGTTCAGGGTCTCACTATTTATAAAGAAGTAATAGATTAGAAATCCTCCCCAAATAGCAATAACAGACGGGATCATCGGAAAGATAATTCCCAGAAAACTTGCGATAAATAACAGGATAATGATTATCCATAATAAAATATCCAATTCTTGCACACTCCTTAATAAAAAGCTTACTTTTTCAGTATCCCCTATAATATAAGTTCAAAAAAACCCTTATCTAGGCACTCTTTTTAAACATACTGGATAACCTTGTCTCTTCCTTTAATATAATCCGGCGATAATTCTCCATATGCTTGTATATACAAAGCAGTGTTAAAAATATAACCACCAGCGCAGGCCCATTTCCAAAGAAATAGTAGGTTGTAATAAGAAAAGATACATACATAAACAGGACGCCGATAACAAGATAGTCTGTTGCAAAAGTAAAGAACAATAAAATAGCAATTCCAATTAAAGCAACCCGCCAGTCAATGGCAATTAATGCACCAATCAGGGACGCGGTACCTTTCCCGCCGCTGAAGTTCATCGTTATAGGATAATTATGCCCAATAATAACAAATAAAGCAGTCAAATAAATATATAAGGAAGCCTCTCCAGCCGGGATTCCTGCTTCTCCTAAAATAAATAAGACGAGTAAAATGGCAAGTGTAGCCTTAAAAATATCAATCAGCGCAACCACAATACCATATTTCCAGCCTAACAGAATTGTTGTATTAGATGCTCCGGCATTTTTGACACCTTCACTCTTAATATCCCGCTTCTTTATTTTCCCGATAATTTGCGATCCATGAATACAGCCAAAAATATAGCCTATTAAACAGCTAATGAAGTAATACATTGATTTCCCTCCATTTCTGTTAAGTTTCTCTTATTATATGTCCAGAATGCTTAAGAAATCAATTTGTAAAACAACCATATTTATCTAGTTGTTCAATGCATCATCAGGAACTTGTTCATGTTATGATTACTAATAGAGAGAAATTTTTTAAAGGAGTCAGAAATAACGAATGAAAGCTTTAAAGCATTTTACGCTTTCCTGGATTGCTATTATTCTTTTTATAGGTTTGCTGTTCTGGCTTTACCAGCAGACAAATTCTTCTTATGAAAGAGTGGATGGAGAAGAAACGATATCAGAACTTCATCCCGCTGTCCAGGAAGCTGTCGATACGTTAATTGATCGTGCTGATGATATTGATATAGAGGTTGTTATTACAGATGGCCTGCGTACAGAGGAAGAACAGGAAACGCTGTATGCAAGAGGCAGAGAAAACGAAGAAGATATTGTTACCCACGCCAGAGCAGGTGAAAGCTATCATAATTATGGTTTGGCTGTGGATTATGCGATTCGGAACAACGACGGAGAAATTATCTGGGATATTCATTATGACGGGAATAACAATGGAGAGCCGGACTGGTTTGAAGTTGCAGAAATCGCAAAAGATTTAGAGTTTGAATGGGGCGGAGATTTCAATGGCTTTACAGATTATCCGCATTTGCAGATGACATTCGGATTGAGCATTTCTGAACTGCAACAGGGATATCGTCCCTCCGTTGAAGAAGAATAGGATGGTAATTAACATATACTCCACGCAAATATTTTTCATAAAAAGAAATTCAGGCAGAGGCTTTTATTGTCTGAATTTCTTTTTATTTACCAAAGTATCCAGCAGCTATTAAAACAATTTAAGTTCTTTTATTTCTTTCTTTGTTTCATCCGTTCCGAGTTCGTATAGTTTATGATAAACAGTAATCAAATCCTCCTCATAGTTATCCCGTTTTTCATCGACTGGCCGTTCATCAAATGGTTTCCCCACGAATTTAACTGCATCTTTTGCATTTTTTTCTTTTCTCGCAAACAGAACTTCGATTTCTTTTACCTCTTCTGGTGTTGCATATATCTCATACTCAATACCGTTGTCAGGCAGCGAAACCTCGCTAATTTCTTCCGTATCAACTGTTACAAAATATTTATTTCGTACCATTATTGGAAACCTCCCCTTTCTTATAAAGCTTTTTCCCTTTTTAGCCGAGCTAAAACTTCTCTTTTAGATTATAAGAAAATGATACCCGAATTGTAATATTTCTTAAAAAATCGTTTAGAACCCTAGTTTTAATTATTATACTTGTTCAATATCCGCCAACCATAAGTACTCTAAAATTAATTACAAAGAAAAAAGACCATCATTTGATGATCTCGCTTTTCATTTCTTGAACGTAATAGATTAACATTCCATCCAACAACGTTTATCCTTTATGCTTTCGTATTCTTTTTATTTGCCAATGTGTCTATCAGCCAAAAAAAGACACTCGGATAAACAGACAAGAATATAAAATTAATTATCATTTCTCTGTTATTAAAATCAGGGAAACCTCCACCTAATACGAAATATGCCAATAAAGCAATTACTATTCCCGCTAAAACATGCAGGACGGCTCTCAAAGTATTCCCAGCTTCTGTATTCATAATCCCGGATGTTATTTTATCAATTCCGGCAGAAGCTGGAATCCCTGCAAGAAAAACAATTGGAGCTATATACCAGAGAGAAAACCAAAAAGAAAATAATAAAACTTCCGAAGCAACTGTAAAGAATGCTGTATTAAATTCCTTGCTTGCAGATTCAGTTATCATAGTAAATACAAATCCCATATTGAAAGAAGTAATACATGCTGCCAATAGCTTACTTTTTGAAAAAATATTTTTTAACATAACAACGTCCTTTACTGAATCTCAATTACATCCATTAAAAACAGTAATTCTTTTTGAAATTTCCTTACTCTATTCTTCTTCATCCTCATAAATATATTGCGAAGTTTCATCACTTCCGGAAGCCTCAATAAACACAGAAAAAGAAGTATACCACTCATCCTTCCAAATCCAGATTCCCTCTTGTTCATGTTCTTTATAATAGATATTCTCAGTCAGAAGGTTGTTTTTATTTTCTTGAAAGAAATTGGCAATAAAAATGCGTGATGCACTGGCAGTAAATTTATTTTCTTTTATCTCATTATCATACACATTATACTGCAGCAGAAGCTGTCCGCCATCTAACTCTTTTGTGTCATTTCGAAAGAGAGTATTTCCCGAAATCAACGTATCACGGGTACCGCCTCTTTCTTCATCATATCCGCCGATAGATATTCCGGTATAATAATTATGTGAAACCAGGTTATCTGTTATTTGAATATCCTCAGCATATTTCCCGGCATGTTCTGATGTAGCTTCAATTCCAATATCATTCTCATACAACTCATTCTTATCAATAAGAATATCTTTCCCTCCATCTACATAAATAGCCGCTGCATTATACTCCTCGCCATACGCCGGATTAGCAAAGGAGGATATATGGTGCACCGTATTATTTTGCACCTTACCATTCCGGGCATAATCAGCGTCAGGATTATCGGCAATTCCTTCGTATCCTATCAGATCAATTCCGATATTATCACTGAACCGTACCATATTTTCTTCTACTGTAAATCCATCAATATCGCCATTTAATACAATCGATTCACTGGCACCCAGCTTTAAATCCTCAACAAGGTTATGTACGATATTTATATCCTTCATGGAACCTGTTCCATATACGGCAATTCCATGACCGTTCCCTTCCTCATGCAAGGTTTTTATTCCTTTAACAGTATTGTCCTCCACTGTAATATGACTGCTGGAGCCAGTAATAAAAATACCCATTACTGTTTCATCCATCAAATCCGTCGTTACATTTTCTATCGTTAATCCTTCTATGTTTATATAATTCTTATCCTCCAGAACAACAAGCGCTCGGTCTCCATCTGCAGAATCCATATTGCCGCCATCAAGGGTAACTTCTTCCTCTTCATACGACTGAAAAGTGATTGGCTTCTGCTTCGTACCGGTGTGCTGAACAATCAGCGGCTCCTCGTACGTTCCTTCACGAATAACTACTGTTGTTCCTGCCTCTGCTTCAGAACTTGCTTTAGCAATTGTTCGAAATGGGTTTTCCAGTGTGCCTTCATTTTGATCGTCTCCATCCATTGCTACATAAATTACCTGATTGGCAGGAAGATGCGTGCAGAAAGCAAATAACACACCAGCAGCACATCCTAATACTATAAATAATCCGATTTTCTTCATGATTTTCTCCTAAACAAATTTATTTCTTTTCTTCTTTCTAATTCTCATTATCCCTGTCGTTATCCTTTTCCTCCTCTTCATCAGGAAGCGGATCTATTTTATGCTTATAGCCGTATCCTTTTGATAAAGTAACTAAAGATAAAATAATAACCATTGCAACCACAATGACTGAAACAGCAATTACTGCGATATAAGAACCCATGATATACCTCCATTATCCCTTCTTATCTTCTATCCTATTAAACTATACATACCTTTTCAATAAATTTCTATCCTTCCTCAAAAATGTTGTTCCTGAGTTATATAGAGAATAAGCAACTATACTACCGGATATATTGGTATTTTTAAGTTATTTCCCAATCATTCCATTAAACAGCATATAAAGCATATTTTTGCTGAAATATACAGTTTGAGAATATTTTTCTTTCTCTGTAACATATTTGTTAACTCATGTTGATTTCATGTAATATTCTTTTTTTAGAGAATAGCGACAATGTTAATCAACATTTTTTATTATCTATTATTTTTTAAGGGGGAGCATTTAGTTGAGAAACAAAATAATACTTATTGGTCTTGCTTTATTTCTATTGCTGCTGGCTGCTTGCGGCGGTTCAGATAATAGTTTAGAAAGCATTCAGGATTCTGGTACGGTCGAAGTCGGTTTTGCAAATGAATCACCTTATGCTTATGAAGAAGATGGTGAATTAAAAGGAGCGGCCGTCGATATTGCCACAGCAGTTTTTGCTGAGCTTGGTGTTGATAATGTAGAAGGTAAATTATCTGACTTCAGTGAGCTGATTCCAGGAGTACAGGCAGGACAGTTTGATGTTGTTACTGCTGGTATGGCTATCCAACCGGACCGCTGTGAAAATGCACTTTTCGGTGAGCCGGAAATGGTATATGGCGAAGGGCTTGTTGTAGAAGCAGGTAATCCATTATCTATTGAAAGCTACAAAGATATTGCAGATAATCCGGATATAACAGTAGTTGTTATGGAAGGAGCTACAGAAATTGAATTTTTAAAATCAGAAGGAGTTGCCGATGACCAAATCATCACTGCATCTGATATTCCTGCAACCTTCTCTGCTATACAAGCAGGACGTGCTGATGCAACAACTGGTACGGAAATGACCGTTCGAATGGCTTTTGAATCTGCTGACACAGAGGATTTAGAAATTGTTGAAAGTTTTGAACAGCCAGAAATAGACGGTGTACCAAGCTATGGTGCAGCTGCATTCAGCCTGGAAAATGAAGAGCTTCGTGATGCATATAACGAAAAATTAGAAGAGTTAAAAGAAGACGGTACTGTTGCTGAATTATTGGAACAAAACGGATTTCATCCAGAAAGCAATTTTGTTGAAGCCGGCTCTGTAACAACGGAGCAAGTATGTCAGGGTGAATATTAATCTTGAAAGTAGATGAAACAGATATTTTCAGACTCCATAGGGCGGTTCCTTCACTAAGGAGCGCCCTATCTTTGTTTTGGCGAGTAATAAAATCCCAGTAAAAATGCACACACAATAATTATTAAGGAGGTATTTACCATTAGTGCAATATTAGAGGTTGCCCCGCAATTATGGCGTGGTATTCAAATAACTGTATCTATTTTATTTGCTTCTGCACTGTTTGCATATGCTATGTCATTTATAGCAGGACTATGCCGACTTTCCAATAATTTTATATTACGAAAATTGACTGGATTTTATGTAGAGGTATTTCGGGGGACATCGTTGATTGTTCAGCTATTCTGGCTGTATTATGCAGTTCCGATGCTATTTGGGATTAATCTGGGTTCAAATTGGTGGATTGGTGTCATTGCAATTGGCCTAAACTATGGCGCATATCTTTCAGAAGTCGTCCGCAGCTCCATTTTATCTGTATCTCAAGGACAGTATGAAGCTGCAACTGCGTTAAATATGTCTTCTTTTCAAAGGATGCGCCTTATTATTTTCCCACAGGCAGTACGTATGATGCTTCCTGAATTCGGTAACTATACCATTCAAATTTTAAAAGGGACCTCTCTTGTCTCTTTAATTGGATTAACGGATATTTTATATTATGGAGATGTAATGCGAAGCACCAGCTTATCTTTATCACCATTGATTTATCTAACTGCACTTATATTCTATTTCATATTAGCCCTTCCGTTAATTTTCCTTACCAGGAAGGCTGAAAAAATTGCTAAAAAGGGGGTAGCTAGCTGATGAACCTGAATTATTGGAGCTGGGATACATTTTTCGATGCGTTACCAGTGGTATTACAAGGGCTTGGGATTACGATTGGACTGACGTTTGCCAGCTACCTTTTTGCCTTAATTTTTGGTTTTTTGTGGACATTCTTACGCCGCGTCCCAAATCGTTTTATTCATTTCATTGTCACTTGGACCATGGAATTTATACGCTCTACGCCTCCACTTGTTCAATTATTTTTTATCTATTACGCCTTACCGGTGATACCTTATATTGGAATATCACTTCACCCATTCGCTTGTGCCGTGTTGGGACTTGGTATACACTTTAGTACGTATATTGGTGAAATTTATCGCTCTGGAATTGAAAATGTGGATAAGGGACAATGGGAGGCTTCTACTGCACTGAATATTTCTACATGGGATAAATGGCGAAGGATTATTCTTCCGCAAGCAATCCCGCCGACCATTCCAATGCTTGGAAATTACTTTATTATTATGTTTAAAGAGGTTCCTCTGGCATCTACCATCGGGGTAGCAGGTATTATGCTGCTTGCCAGATCATATGGTGCGGAAAACTGGTCCTACCTTGAACCGTTAACCATTGTAGGAATCATTTTCTTAGTACTAAGCTACCCTTCTGCAGTGCTGATTAAGAAGTTAGAGAATCGTTTCAACAAAAGATTCGATAAAAATCAAATCATGAAAGACAAAGGAGCAATGCAATAATGGCTGAACCAATCGTTACCTATAAAGATGTTCATAAATCCTTCGGCGATGTAGAAGTGCTGAAAGGAATTGATTTAGATATATACCCGGCTGAAAAAGTAGCTGTCATTGGCCCAAGCGGTTCTGGAAAAACAACCATTATCCGTCTGCTGATGACATTGGAGCAGCCAACAGCGGGCGATATTATCGTGGATGGCCGTAATCTGTGGAAAATGGAGAAGAACGGGAAATGGATTCACGCAAATGAAAATCATTTACGCTCTATTCGCGGAGATATTGGAATGGTATTTCAGCATTTCAATCTGTTTCCACATATGACTATTTTAGAAAATTGTATGACAGCGCCTGTTCATGTGAAAAATGAAGAAAAAAGTGATGTGAAAAAACGTTCCATAGAAATGCTTGAACGTGTAGGACTTGGAGATAAGCTGGATAACTATCCCAGCCAGCTCTCAGGAGGACAGAAGCAGCGTGTAGCTATGGCCCGTGCGCTTGTTATGCGCCCAAAAATTATGCTGTTTGATGAGGTTACCTCAGCACTTGACCCTGAGCTTGTGGGGGAAGTTTTAAATGTCATTCGTGATATTGCAGAAAACGATGATATGGCAATGATTCTTGTCACACATGAAATGGACTTTGCCCTGGATATAGCAGATAAAGTACTCTTCTTAGATGAAGGGGTTATCGCGGAGCAGGGAACTGCAAGTGAAGTTATTGAGCATTCCGAGAATCCCCGCGTACAATCGTTCCTGCAGCGTTTTAGAGGATAAATGAAGAGAATTATACTGCTGAACATTGCTTATAAAAGACCAGCCAGATATTTTTTGCTCTGGCTGGTCTTTTCAATGTATTTATAATCAATACAAGAATTAATCTATCAGATTCTCCTGTTTAAGAAGCCTCCAATAACTCCGCCTGGTTTTTCTCCTCATGCTTTCTAGCTAAGCGGACCAGCAGATACGCAAATGGTGTGTCCATCACTGCAACAATAAACTTCCATATATATTGTGATACAATCATTCCAAGTAAAACTGTTGTCGGGACAATCCCCCAAAAAGCAATTATAATAAATAATATCGTATCAATGAGCTGGCTGGTCATCGTTGATAAACTATTACGCAGCCATAGCTTTTTCCTGCCATGACGATGCTTTAATCTATGAAAAATTGTAACACCTAAGTTCTGGCTGACAAAATAAGAAACCAGACTGGCTAAAATCACGCGGAAACTCCCATTAAAAATTTCTTCAAAAGCAGCCTGTGATTGAAAATCCGCTGCCGGTGGAAGCTGAATCGCAATATAAATAAATATCATAGCAATAATCTGTGTGAAAAATCCGGCTTGAATCGTTTTTCTCGCAGCCTTTTTTCCATAAACCTCGCCAATAACATCCATCATTAAATACGTAATCACATAAACAATCGCTGCAGCCGGCAACACAAAGCTTCCCATTTGAAATAATTTGACCGACAAAACATTGGACAACAATAACAGCCCAACAAAGACAGCATTTAAGTAAATATACATTATCCTGTTCCCTTCTCTCCAAAGGTTCAAGGACCTAACGTTTCCCTCTATCGATTATCTACAGTTTCCGGATACATATCATGCTGCATTAACCGGTCTTCTGCCATCTTTTCAAATTTCGTTCCCGTTTTTCCATAATTACAATATGGATCAATGGAGATTCCTCCGCGTGGCGTAAATTTTCCTCTCACTTCAATATAACGGGGATCCATCAGTTCAATTAAATCATTCATAATGATATTGACACAGTCCTCATGGAAATCACCATGGTTTCGGAAACTGAATAAATATAATTTTAAAGATTTACTCTCTACCATTTTAATATCTGGAATATAGCTGATATAAATTGTTCCAAAATCAGGCTGATTTGTCATTGGACAAAGTGTTGTAAATTCCGGACAGTTTAATTTCACAAAATAATCCCGGTTCGGATGCTGATTATCAAACACCTCTAAAATCTCTGGTGTATAATCAAACGCATATTTCGTTTCTTTATTTCCCAGCAATTCAATTCCTTGCAGATCCTTTTCACTTCTTCCTGCCATGCTGCTCACCTCCTTTTGATATTTTAAGATAAACAAAAAAGCCATGCTCCCAAGGAACACAGCTTGATAATTACAAGTTGTCCTTAGTTTTTTATAGAGGGTTAACGCTAAGAACCTCTGCCTATTGGTTAAAATTAACACTTCATATTATAAGAATGTAGACTCTGAATGTCAATCTTTCTTTTATATTACAAAGTTCCGTATCTTACCTTTCATGCCCGGAGCCTGCTCTACAATTTTATTTCTCCATATCCTCGCCAATAATGCGCACTTCACGTTCTAACTGTACATCAAATTTCTCTTTCACTGTCGCCTGGACAAATTGAATTAATGAAATATATTCTGACGCTGTTGCATTATTTTTATTGACAATAAAACCAGCATGTTTTGTAGAAACTTCCGCTCCACCAATTTGCTGTCCTTGAAGATTACTGTCTTGAATCAGCTTGCCGGCAAAAAAACCGGGCGGCCTCTTAAATACACTGCCGCAAGATGGATATTCCAATGGCTGCTTGGATTCTCTCTTATATGTAAGATCATCCATTACTTCTTTAATTTCTTCCTTGCTTCCGGATTTTAGAGCAAAGGTTGCTTCTAAAACAATATAGCCGTTGTCCGGGATATTACTTGTGCGATAGCTGAGATCCAGCTGATCCGCAGTTAATGACAGCAGCTCTCCATCTTTCGTTACAACTACTGTGCTTTCCAGCGCATCTTTAATTTCTCCGCCGTATGCGCCTGCATTCATATACAGAGCTCCCCCGACAGAACCCGGAATCCCGCATGCAAACTCCAGCCCCGTAAGTTCTTCCTTCAAAGCAAAACGGGAAGCATCAATAATTCTTGCACCACTTTGAGAGATGACCTTATCCCCTTCTCGCCAAATGGACGCCAGCTGTTGAAGGTTCATAACAATTCCCCGGATTCCGCCATCCTTCACGATTAAATTAGAACCATTTCCAAGCATTGTAAATGGTACATTTTCCTGGTTGGCAAAGCGGATAATTGCCTGTACTTCTTCATAAGACGATGGCGTGATATAAAAATCTGCAGCCCCGCCTAATTTTGTATACGTATGTTCTCTTATCGGCTCATTGATTAATACATTATCTTTATTTGTATGTTGAATTAATTGATCGTAGAGATGATGGTATTTATTCATGCTATCATTCCTTTAATTTGCCAAATGATATATATACATTTGGCATTGTTATTCTTTTTTCTGCCACTGTTTAAAAGCAGACATCCCAGTCTCTCCAGCTTTAACTTTCAATAAGGCTGGAGTAATCTATTTTTGATGAATCCTATACTATTGTAGTTGAATCCAATTAATCTTGCCACAAAAAGCTATAAATCAATTTATCAATTTGTGGGCTTTCATGCATAGCACTGTGTGTCAGCTGCGGATCATCAATGATTGTCTCTTTATAATTTTGTTCCGGTATTATATTCCTTAAAGTCTTTACACTTTCCGGCACTGCAACAGTATCTCCTGTACTGGCTATGCTGTACACATTAACATCTGCCGGAAACATATTCTCCCGCAGTACATTTAAAGCGCGGGAATCGGGTTTTAAATCGTCTGCAGCTTCATCCTGATGTAATTCAAAATAACCTTCATTATAAATACCATCAAACGGACTGCCAATTGCAACAAGCTTATTTACTGTTGGATAACCATTCAGCGGATACTCCATCGTATATTTCACTGCCAGAATGCCGCCCATAGAATGGCCAACCAGATTAACCTCCTCTACACGATAGTTTTCCTTTAAGTGCAGGAGCACATTTGCAATCCATTCTGTACTGTTCTGAAAGCTTGCACGGTTGTCTTCCAGAACAATCTGTACAAACGTCGGTGCGTATCTTCCCTTATTTAAATTATAATCAATTATATTCCCATCTTTTTGAACATAGTAAATAAAACCTTTATTACCCCACTGGTACGTATTTTCAAAGCGGTCAAGCATATATCCAAACGAATTTTCCGTTCCTTTATAGCCATGTATAAAAATAGTCGGTGCCCCAGTATATTCTTCTGCCTGCGTTTGATTCTGCTGATAGAAATAAAAACCTGAAGCAGCACCAATCACAATTACTATACTCAAAACAATACCTGCTATCTTCTTTCTCATGTATTTACTTCCCTCAATTTCTTTTGTAAATCTATGTTTGCATTATTAACAAAAATACATAGCTATTATAACATCCTTATCCTGTTAAGACATCTTTTCCGATGAAGAAAAATTGGCAGGTCAAGCCTTAAAAGATACAGATTTACCAGAGCTGGAACCCCTCTTTTCACCAAAACTCACGCTGCAATTTCACTTCTTTTTTATAGTGCAATAAAAAAGCAAATAGAATCTGCTTTTATAAACAGCATTCTATTTGCTATTAATCATTAATGAGCAATTAGTTCATGAACAATCTCATCGGTATCTAAATCAGATGGATAATATGTCGGCCAGTTATCCATTTCTTCTAATAAGGCGTCATTATCATCTCCCATATACAAATGGAAATGCCATGATTCACCAGGAGCAATTCCATGGTCACTAAATTGAATATATCCCGGCAGATTTTCATCCGCTTCTCCTTCTAATTCGAAAATATAACGGACACCGCGGTTTCCAGCTTCATATTCAAGAATTTCATAGCTGTCATAAGCATACGTTCCTGTATGCTCTTCGCCATTTTGGTAAAAAGTAATTTCGTCTCCATCAATGACGATACGCTCTATATCTGTTTCATAGCCAGTTGTATAGTAATCTTTATATTCATCCGCTGTCATATCATCACTTTCTTCTGCTTTATGCTCGAATACTTCATCTAAAGAACCATCTTCTAAATATGGATAGATGGATTGCCAATCACCTTCCCAATCAGCCAATGGACGATCTTCTACCTGTTCGTCTTCAAAATATCCTTCATAGATTTGCTGGCTCTCCTCATCATCTCCATGATGGTGATGATGACCATGCTCATGGTCATCGATTGTAATTTCTGTTACAGGAGACTTAGCAACAGCCTCGTGATCATCACTGTAAAGAACTGCTATAACCTCCTGCCCATCTACTTCTGCGTCACCAATATAAGAGTCCTCAAATTGATCTTCTACCACAGTCCATTCCTCTTCAGAAGAATCACGTATGTACCAATGCCAATGATCCAAGTCCTCTTCCGTTACTGCTTCTAACTTAAAGACATCGCCTGTATGGTAATGGTCGGATAAACCTTCAATTTGTATATTTTCTGGTACATCATCAAAGGAAACAGCTTCATCACCATGATCGTGATCATGCTCTTCTTCTTCATGATTCCCTTCTGCCTCTTCTTGGCTATCTGTTCCTTCCTCCTGGCTGGCTGCTTCGTCATTTCCCGATTGACAGCCGGCTATAAATAGAAAACTAATTAAACCTAAAATAATTCCTAATTGCCAAAACTTCTTCATATAGATGCTCCTTTCATTATACGTAATGATTACGTTTCGTAATGATTACGATTTAAATTATACATAGGTGCCTATTAATGGTCAAGAGATTTTTTACCTTTTTAAAAATACAAATTTGTTTCTAATAGATTTATAAGCTTTATTACATGCTAAGGAGGATTTATTTTTTAAGAATTTTATTCAAGGTATTGATGACGACGTAACGTAATGTGATTTAATGATAATAAGGAGGTGCTATCGTGGAAAAAGAAAGCAGATTTTCAATCGGTGAAATCTCCAAGCTTACCGGTGTCACCGTCCGGACGTTACAATATTACGATAATATCAATTTAGTTCCACTGGAAAAAGATGAAGAAAATGGAAGAAGATATTTCAAGGAGTCAGACTTAACAAGACTGCAGCAGGTTTTGTTTTACAAGTCTTTAGGGTTAAAAATTAAAGATATTTCCAAGCTGCTGGAAGAAACCACAACAGCAAAGCAGCTTATTAACGTATTGGAAAAACAAAGGGAGATATTCTACTATAAGCTGCATGATATCAAAAGTAATATTGCTTTGATTGAAACAAGCCTCGCTGGAATGAATGAAAATGATTCACTTCCTTTAGGGAACCTCGTGCAATTAATTATCTCTTTAAACAAGGATACTATTTATCAATATAAAGATGTTGCATTTGATAAAAAAGCAGAAAATACCTTTATGGAGCATTATCAGAATTGGGAAGAGGTTTTAGAAATATATTGGGATTGGAAAGCACTTATATTAGAAGCTGTTGCTCACATACTAAACGATATTGAACCGGATAGTAAGCAAGGGCAAGCTTTTGCAAAAAAATGGATAGAGATGGTTGTAAGTATTTCAGAAGGAAACCAGGATTTACTCTCAGCTCATAAGAATTCCTATAAAAACCGGGAACAATGGCCGGAGGAGGATTATCGGCTGATGGAATTTACAGATTCCTTTATCGATAAGTCTGTAGACTACTATTTATCCTCTGGCAAATCTGATGTTTGGAGGAATAAAAATGATTGAAATAAAAAACTTAACGAAAACCTTCAAGGATAAAATCTCTGTAAATCAATTATCGCTCGTTATTCACCCCGGTGTTGTAACAGGCTTTTTAGGTCCTAATGGCGCAGGCAAATCAACAACGATGAAAATGATTTTAGGATTAACGAATCCGAGTGAGGGCAGTGTAACAATTGATGGACAGAGCTATAAAGATCTAAAGCAGCCTATTTCCAAAGTAGGGGCCTTAATCAACGGGGATGCTGTAAATCCAAAATTAACGGCGAAACAGCATTTAGAATTAATCGCCGCAGCAAGTGGTATTCCTGAAAAACAAACAGAAAAAATGCTAATCGAAACAGGATTGGAAAATGTAAAGCACAAGCAGGTCAACACTTTCTCCTTAGGAATGAAACAACGCTTAGGTATAGCAACTGCTCTTTTAGGCAATCCGGAAACAGTTATCCTTGACGAACCTTTTAATGGATTGGACGTAGATGGCATTCATTGGTTACGTGAATTAACAAAAAAGCTGGCACAGAATGGAAAAGCAGTACTGATATCCAGTCATCTGATGAGTGAGATGCAAATGATAGCAGACAGAATGATTATTCTTGCTCAAGGAAATTTAATTGCAGATATGACAGTAGCTGAACTGGCAGAAACAAGCCTCGGCGCTTATGTCAAAGTAAGATGTGAAAATAATGAAGAATTAATATCCCTGCTAACAGAAAAAGGTGCGGATATTAAACAAAATAAAAATAAAGAATTGCATGTTCATCATTTGGAGATGAAACAAATCGGGTTGCTGGCAAAGGAAAAGAATTTGGCTTTATACGAATTAACCAAAGTACAGCCTTCCTTAGAAGAATTATTTGTAGAATTAACAGAAGGTAAAATGGATTACGTATCGACCGGCACTACTCCTGTGGAAGGAAGGGAATTAAAATGAAAAATGTTATTCAAGCAGAACATAAAAAAATTTTCTTTCTCCGCTTTTCAAGAGTATATTTACTTTTTACAATTGGAATCAGTTTGGTAGCAGGATTTATCTTTTCCGTAACTACACATGTTACACAAGGTAGAGCCATCACAGATTTATCGGTCCTTGAGGTAGTTTCAGCAAATATGTTGGGAATTGATTTAGCCAGTATTCTGCTGATTATTTTTACAGGATTGTCTATATCCAGAGAATTTACTGCAGAAACGATTTATTCCTCTTTGGCTGTCTGTCCAGATCGAAAAAAGTTTTTTATGGGAAAATATATAACCTTTTTCTTCCTGTCTATTGTACTGAGTGTCCTTCTTATTGCTCTCATTTATTTAAGCAGCCAAGTCATTCTAATGATAAATAATATGGATGCTGCAAATCTTGCAAATACTGATGTCAGACAATTTGTTCTGGGCATCATGGTGATGCCGGTGTTTTATTGCCTGCTTACCGTTGCTGCGACTATTTTTTTCAAGAGTAGCGGGGGAGGCATTGCTTTCTCCATCATTGTTATAGCATTTCCGGCGCTTATCAATATGTTTTCAGATACCGTTCAAAAAGTACTGCTGCCTATCATGCCTCAGTCAGCAATACACAGTTTATCCGGGACTGCTGCTGAGGGATCCTTTGAAGCATTGGGAACTTTCACAAGTATCGGTCTATTATTACTTTGGTTAGTAATTACATCTCTTATAGCCATTATTTCATTTCAAAAAAGGGATTTTTAATTTATTATATAGAAAAAGAAAATCTAAAGCAGCCCTGGTCAACTATCAAAGTCAGCTTTAGATTTTCTTTTTCCTCCTATTATTTAACAACCAGCACTTTACACTCTGCCTGATGAACAATTTGACTGCTGACACTTCCAAGGAAGAATCTTCCTACTCCTCCCAGCCCCCGGCTGCCCAGAACAATCAATTCTATTTCATTTTCTTTCGCATAATCAATTAATTGTGAAGCTGGATTACGGAAGGTATAATCCATCAGAATATCTGCTTTACACGCAACCCCTGCTTCCTTTAACTCCTCACGAATGCTTTCAATAGCAGGGCGGGCCTCTTCGGCCAAATCGTTCATAAAACTGCGGGCAAGAGCTACATTTACAGTTGGCCCGCCATTCGAAATAACGGTTACAATATGCAGGACGGCGTCCTCCGCAAGCTTAACCTGTTTTTTTGCTTCTTCTACTGCTTTTCTGCTAAGGTCGGATCCGTCATAAGCTACTAAAATATTAAAACTCATTACTATTCCTCCCTAATTCATATTTTCTTCCTAATATTATCGTAACACATCTGCAAAAAACTTTTATAAAATAGAACTATGCTGAAGAAGAGGCATTATTTAATGGAATGATGATGAATCTCTTCTCCATTCATACTGCATATATAAGAAAAACCGCACTCTGTTAATATATCTTTTGCTTCCTTAAAATGAGCAGCAATTTCTCCCGGACGGTGCGCGTCAGAACCAAGCGTGATTATCTCTCCGCCAAGTTCACGATATAAGCGCAATATATTTTTACTTGGCAACGGAGCATCCATGCCGTATTTATAGCCGGATGTATTTAACTCAATTCCTTTGCCTTCCGAGATAACTAATTTTAATATTTCTTCTATAATATCCGTTGGCAAATGCTCCAGTCCTCCAGACGCGTATCTGCTGACTAAATCAAGATGCCCAAGAATATGATAATTTTTAAAATTCTTTAAGCGCGCATAGTATTCTTCAAAATAAACACGGTATGCTTCATCTATGGTTCTATCCTCAAAAAATTCACCAGAATGTAAATCCTGTCCATTCGTTGCATGCATAGAACAAATGATAAATTCCGGCTTTACCCGGTCAATAAATTCGGATGTCTCCTTAAGCACATGCGGCTGCACGCCAACTTCAATCCCTTTGCGTATTTCAATTTTATCTTGATATTTCTCCCGTAAACCTTCTAATTTTTTTTGATAAGCTTCCGGATCAAAACTGAAATCCCATTCCTCATCCGGATAGTCTACATCTAAATGCTCGGTAAATGCAATTTCTTTAAGCCCTTTTTTAATCGCTTCCTGAATCATATCCTCCATTGGTGCTTCACAATCTGCCGAGAAGCTTGAGTGCATATGAAAATCATACATAAAAGTTAAACTCCTTTCATTGACTTTTTTTCTGAACATTATTATAATACTAGATAACTTTAATTAGATAAAGCACTAAATTAATAAAGCGTTAAAAGTATGTGTTCAAAAAGGCCGATAAATAGGACCAAGAAGTTCAAGGCGACGTGCTTTTTACGAACGGAGCGTATGCTTTATAATACGTGAGTATCGGAAAAAGCACGTCAACGCAGAAATTCGCTGAGTCATCTTTATTGGACTTTTTGAACATCCTCTAAAAATAGAAGGAGAATTTTATGAGAAATAAACAATTGCTTCATTCCATGTTCTACCCGAAACAATACGCTAAAAAACGTCATGTTATCCATAAATTAACCAATCGGTTCACAAAATTCGGCTATCAGCAGGTAGAGACACCTGTTTTTGAAGATTATGATTTATATAATGATGTCCAGGGAACCGTTAATACAGCTGACATGCTAAAGCTGATTGATCCCTCTGGAAAAGTGCTTGTTCTGCGTCCAGATGCAACCATTCCAATCGCCAGGCACTATACCCACTTGCAGGAAAAGGTGGCATCCGGCCGTCTGTCTTATGTGCTCGATATTTTTCGTTCTACTTTAGAAGAACGTTCCCGTACTCAGGCAGGTGTCGAGCTGTTCGGAGAGCGCACACCTGAAGCAGATGCGGAACTGATTGCATTAGCTGTTACAAGTTTAAAAGAATTAGCCATTCCTTCCTTTAAAATAGAAATCGGCCATGCAACCTTTTATAAAGAATTATTACGTGAAGCCAATCTTAACGCTATGCAGCAAAAACAGCTGGATCAATATATTCAATCCAAAAATATCTCTGAAATTGTTCCTTTTTTAAAAGACTTGGACTTGGACGCTTCTTTAATCGAAAAGCTTCGAAAAATTCCTATGCTCTACGGCGATGCAAGTCTTGTTATCGATGAAGCAGAGAATATTATCTCAACAGAACGCATGCGTGAAGAGCTGGACTATTTGTCTAAAGTTTATCAGCTTCTTAAAGACTATCAGGTTGATTCCTACATTTCAATTAACCTTGGACTGATTAACCATATGAATTATTATTCAGGGATTATATTTCAGGGATTCGCAGAAGGTTTGGGACAGCCAATTATGATGGGAGGACGCTATGATTATTTAAGCCGATCCTTTTACCGGGAAATGCCTGCCATCGGATTTGCCTTTGAGGTGAATTTACTGGTTGACTTACTCTCCGGTGTTTTTACAGAAGAAGAGATTATTGAGCTTCATTATGAAGCTTCTGAACGCCAGCGAGCATTTCAGCTTGCAGAAGCGTTAAGAACGGCAAATTATACGGTCATTGTCAGAACTGCTAAAGAGGATGAGCAACTCTCTGATTCACCGGGAATATTCGTAAATACTGAAAAATTAGTATATAGTAAACAAAAAGAACAAAGAGAATTTAAAACCGAACAGGAATTACTAGATTGGTATTTAAGAAAGGACGTTGAATGATGCAACCCGTAACGATCGCTTTAGCAAAAGGACGTCCTGCTAAGCAATCCATTGATTTATTAGAAGCAGCAGGAATCCATTTCGAAGATTTTCATGAAAAAACACGTAAACTTGTTTTTTTCAATAAAGACAAGACTCTGCGATTAATATTTTTAAAAGGGATGGATGTCCCTATTTATGTAGAAAAAGGTGCTGCCGATATCGGTATTGTCGGCAGAGATAATATAATAGAAACAGAGGCGGACGTTTACGAAATTCTTGATTTAGGGATTGGAAAATGTAAATTCTCTGTCGCTGGAAAAAAAGGTGTCTCTCTTCCTGATAATCAATCTTTGACGATTGGCACCAAATATCCGAATATCGCTAAAAACTTTTTTGATAAACGCAATCAGACGATTGAAACCGTGCATCTCAATGGCTCCGTTGAGCTGGCGCCATTGATTGGTCTCGCAGATTATATCGTTGATATTGTCGAGACAGGAAATACGCTGCACGAAAATGGATTGGAAATATTAGCAGATATCGAGACGATCAGTACAAAATTCATTGTGAACAAAG
This sequence comes from Oceanobacillus sp. FSL W8-0428, assembly GCF_038004405.1. Lineage (NCBI taxonomy): Bacteria > Bacillati > Bacillota > Bacilli > Caryophanales > Bacillaceae > Oceanobacillus > Oceanobacillus sp. FSL W8-0428. The sequence continues at coordinate 2,439,429 of NZ_JBBORB010000001.1, read as the reverse complement.
CAAGCTTTGTAACACGTTCAAAAGAAATTCAGGATGTACTAAAAAAATTGGAACAGGTTGTGAGTGAGGAAAATGCAAATTCTCCGTTATGAAACATATAAACAAAATGTAGCAAATACAGAAAAAGCAACACAGCTGATGCAGCAAAATTTAGATGAAAAGGTTTTGGAAATTATCCGTGCTGTACAGGAGCGTGGCGATGAAGCAGCACTTGCGTATACTAAAAAATTTGATAAGGCTGCTATTACCTCTCTCTCTGTTTCAGAGGAAGAATGGAATAATGCCTTTAATAGTATAAAAACAGGACAACCGAAACTTTTTAAAGCATTAACAGCTGCAGCTGAGAATATTCGGCAATATCAGAAAAAAACAAAAGAAGAAGGCTTTCAATTCAGCCCGCAGCCAGGTATTCAGCTGGGACAAAAAATTACACCGCTCGATCGTGTCGGTGTCTATGTACCTGGAGGAAAAGCCAGCTATCCTTCAACTGTATTAATGGATGTTATTCCAGCTGTGGTTGCCGGTGTAGACCAGGTTGTCATTACAACCCCTCCCCGTCCGGATGGAAGCCTGGACCCCGTCGTTCTTACAGCCGCAAAAATTGCAGGCGCTGCCGGTATTTACAAAATCGGCGGGGCCCAAGCTGTGGCTGCTTTAGCTTATGGAACAGAGAGCCTGCCTAAAGTGGATAAGATTGTCGGACCAGGGAATGCCTTTGTCGCCCGTGCGAAGAAATGGGTGTTCGGCGATGTAGCAATTGATATGATTGCTGGTCCGAGTGAAATCTGTGCCTTCGCTGATAACACCGTCCCTCCTTCCTATGTTGCTGCTGATTTATTATCACAGGCAGAGCATGCTGAAGATGCCACTTCGATATGTGTGACTACAGATGCTGATTATGCAGAAGAAGTGCAAAAAGAGATTGAGCGGCAAATTCCATTACTGGAGCGTGAGGAAATCATCCGTGAATCCATTCAGGCAAATGGAAAAATTATTATCTGTGATGACGAGGAACAGGCTATTGAGCTAATTAACTCCATTGCTCCAGAGCATCTGCAATTAATGGGAGAAGGAGCCGAGGAGCAGGTTGAAAAAGTAAAGCATGCTGGAGCTATTTTTATCGGACCATATTCCAGTGAGCCTTTGGGAGACTATTTTGCAGGCCCTAACCATACCTTGCCAACAAACGGGACAGCACGTTTTTCTTCCCCGCTTGGTGTATATGATTTCATGAAAAAATCAAGCACTATTCATTATTCAAAAGAACGGCTGCTTGATTATGCAGATACGATTATTACCATTGCAGACGCGGAAGGTCTTACAGCTCACGCGAATGCTATTCGAATTCGAAAGGAGAATAACTATGCGTCAAGCTGAAAAAAAACGGCAAACGAAAGAAACGGGCATATCTCTTGCTCTTAACTTAGATGGAGAAGGAAAATCTGAATTAAAAACAGGGGTCGGCTTTTTAGACCATATGCTTACTCTCTTCTCCAAACATGGTGGACTGGATTTGCAAGTTGAATGTGATGGAGATTTAGAGGTGGATCAGCACCATACTGTTGAGGATATCGGTATTGTGCTTGGCCAGGCATTTAATGAAGCATTAGGAACAAAAGAAAGCATTAAACGCTATGCTACAGCAACAACACCGATGGATGAGTCTCTCTCTTCTGTTTCTATCGATATCAGCGGTCGTTCCTTTTTAGTTTACCGGGTAGACGGTCTGAAGGATAAAGTAGGGAGTTTTGATACGGAATTAGTTGAAGAATTTCTGATCGGTTTTTCCAGCCATGCAAAGGTAACACTTCACGTCGAGGTTTTGTATGGGTCAAATACACATCATATGATTGAATCGATGTTCAAAGGATTGGGACGTGCAATCCGCGAGGCAGTATCCATCGATCCAACAATGAAAGGCGTACCTTCTACCAAAGGGAGTCTGTAATAACGCTTATCTATCTTTTTTTAAGGAGCCTAGCATATGATTGCCATTATTGATTACGGTGCAGGAAATATCAAAAGCCTGCAGTTTGCATTAGATAAATTAGGGAAAACCTCCAAGCTGACAATGGATCCGGAAGAAATTAATCAGGCCGATTCCATTATTCTTCCCGGTGTCGGCGCCTTCAAGGATGCGATGGAAGCATTACAACGCTATCAGCTGGATACTATTCTGAAAGATGAAGCTGCAAATGGCAAACCGATTTTAGGAATCTGTCTCGGCATGCAGCTTTTCTATGAATACAGTGAAGAAAATGGAGGCTGCCATGGCCTTGGTCTCCTGTCCGGTTCTGCTAAACGTATTTCTGACAAAGTAAAGGTCCCACATATGGGCTGGAATATTCTCCAGCAGGCAGATCAGGCCCGTGCCTTGTTAAATAATCTTGGTGATGAACCATATGTTTATTTTGTCCACTCCTATGCAGTGGATGGTCTGGAGGAGAATACACTTGTTGCAAGCGCAGATTATGGTGGACGCGTACCAGCTATTGTACAGAATAAAAATATAACAGGCATGCAATTTCATCCGGAAAAAAGCGGTGATGTCGGGATTGCATTATTGAAAAATTATGAGGAGTCGATTTCATGATTATTTTTCCAGCAATTGATGTAAAGGACGGAAACTGTGTACGTTTAAAACAAGGGGATTATAATCAGCAGACTACTTATAACAACTCCCCTGTAGAAACAGCAAAAAAATGGCAGGAGGCTGGCGGGGCTTTCCTTCATATGGTTGATTTAGACGGTGCTAAAACTGGTGATGCCAAAAATAAAGAAGTCATTTTAGAAACCATTCAAGCTTTATCAATCCCTGTAGAAGTCGGTGGCGGCATCCGTTCTTTGGATATTATTAAAGAATATGTAAAAGGCGGTGCTGCAAGGGTTATCCTCGGTACCTCAGCCATCACAGATTGGGATATGCTTACAGAAGCAATCAGGTTATACGGTGATAAGATTGCTGTGTCTCTCGATGCGCGTAATGGCTATGTTGCAACCGATGGCTGGACAAAAAACAGCGATACAAAAGCAGCTGACCTTGCTAAGAAATTAGAGGAAGCCGGTTTAGAAACGATTGTATATACAGATATTTTAAAGGATGGCATGCTGCGCGGACCAAATCTCGAAGAATTAAAAGCAATGCAGAAAGCTACCAGTATGAATATTATTGCCTCTGGCGGTGTTTCCCGTAAAGAGGATGTTGTTAATCTTCAGTCGCTCGGCCTTTATGGAGCTATTATTGGAAAAGCGCTGTATGACGGAACCATCCAGCTGGAGGATGTTGTAAAGGAGGATAATCATGCTCGCTAAACGAATTATCCCCTGCCTTGATGTGGATAAGGGACGTGTTGTAAAAGGAAAGAAATTTCAAGATATCAAAGATGTTGCTAATCCGGTCGAATTGGCTGCACGCTATAACCGGGAAGGTGCAGATGAGCTTGTATTTTATGATATTACAGCCTCCAATGAAGAACGGAATATCTTCTTAGATGTCGTAGAACAGGTTGCCCGTGAAATCGCAATACCATTTATGGTCGGCGGCGGTATTCGCACAATAGAAGATATTCACAGTGTTCTTCACGCAGGCGCCGATAAAGTATCCGTGAATAGTGCTGCCGTACAGCGTCCAGAATTAATTAAAGAATCCTCCGACAAGTTCGGGAGTCAATGCATTGTTCTTTCGATTGATGCAAAAAAAACAGCAGATGGTGACTTTCATGTATTTATTAATGGCGGAAGAAAAGACACCGGAATGGATGCAATTGAATGGGCAAAACAAGGAGAAGCACTTGGAGCGGGCGAGCTTGTTGTAAATGCCATGGATTCTGATGGTGAGAAAAACGGCTATCAAATTGAATTGACAAAGAAAATTGCAGATGTAGTAAATATCCCTGTTATCGCCAGCGGTGGTGCAGGTAAATATGAACATTTTTCAAAAGTTTTCACAGAAGGAATTGATGCAGCACTCGCCGCATCCGTCTTTCATTACGAGGAGATTCCAATTCCGGAATTAAAAGAATATTTATCCTCACAAGGAATTCCAATGAGGAGGAGAGCATAATGGAAATTTCAATAAAGTATGATGAAAATGGACTGATCCCGGCTATCATTCAAGACTATACAACTGGAGAAGTGCTGACCTTAGCCTACATGAATGAGGTTTCTTTAGTAAAAACATTAGAAACCGGTGAAACATGGTTTTATTCCCGCAGCCGCAAGGAACTATGGAATAAAGGAGAAACCTCCGGTAATAAACAGCTGGTAAAAAAAATAAAGGTTGATTGTGATCAGGATGCTTTAGTAGTCCAGGTTCAGCCATTAGGTCCAGCCTGCCATAAAGGTACAACCACCTGCTTCGAAAATACATTATTAGAAAACGAGAAGCCTTTATTCTCTATGATTCATGAGCTTACCGGCAAGATTAAAGACCGCAAAGAAAATCCGCAGGAAGGTGCTTATACTACTTACCTGTTCAATAAAGGGCTAGATAAAATACTGAAAAAAATCGGGGAAGAATCAACAGAGGTAGTTATCGGCGCAAAAAACAATGATAAAGAGGAATTAACAAATGAATTAGCTGATTTATTATATCACTCGCTTGTCTTAATGGAAAACCAAGGTGTTACTACCAAAGACATTAAACAAATACTAAATGAGCGTCATATTGAAAAAGAGGGACAGCATCGTGAGTAAATTCTGGAATCCATTAATTAAACAGCTGGAGCCTTATGTTCCTGGAGAACAATTAGATGACCCTGCCATTATCAAATTAAATACAAATGAGAATCCCTTTCCGCCATCTCCTAAAGTGCTGAAAGCTATTCAAGAAGAGTCTGTAAAATTACAGCTTTACCCTTCCCCTACCGTGGATGAGCTTAGAGAGGAAATCGGCAGCTGCTTTAGCTTGAAAAAGGAGCAGGTCTTTGTCGGTAACGGATCTGATGAAGTGCTTGCCTTCAGTTTTATGACATTTTTTGAACCTGGAAAAACAATAAAATATCCAGATATCACCTATAGCTTCTACCCGGCTTTTGCAAAGCTTTATCAGCTGGATGTGGAAGAAGTTGCTTTAGAGGACGATTTCAGTCTGCCTGTCGAAGCCTTCTTTCAATCTGAAGGCGGAGTTATTTTCCCTAACCCAAACGCCCCGAGCAGCCTTTATGTAAAGATAGAGGCAATTGAAGAAATCTTAAAAAATAATCCGGATCAAGTGGTTATTATTGATGAAGCTTATGTCGATTTTGCAGAAGCTTCCGCTGTTTCGCTGATTGACAGCTATCCAAATCTGCTTGTTGTACAAACCTTATCCAAATCCCGTTCCCTTGCCGGATTACGTGTCGGATTAGCCTTGGGTCATCCAGATCTGATTGAAGGGTTAAACCGGGCAAAGGATTCCTTTAACTCCTATACGATGGATCGGTTAGCTATCGTTGGAGCAATAGAGGCGTTTAAGGATACAGCTTATTTTGAAAAAACAAAGCAGGAAATTATTGCAGTAAGAGAGTATTTTCGTCAGGAATTGGAGAAAAGGAATTTCTATGTTCTCCCTTCTCAAACCAATTTTGTCCTTGCTTCTCCCTCTGATATGGAGGCAGAGAAACTCTTTACTCAATTGAAGCAGGAAGGCTTCCTTATCCGTTATTTTAATCAGCCAAAGCTGGAAAACTATGTGCGGATTTCAATTGGAACGCAAGAACAGATGAGTAAGCTTCTAGATGCAATCGATAGAATTATTAAAAAGTAATTTATCTGATCCAACTAAATAGATTAGCAGAAAGCTGTTAGATATTAATTTTCTAACAGCTTTCTATACGAAACACTACTTTTATATAGAAAAAATTCATAAAAAAGTTGTATAAATTTTCGCAATAACTATAATAAAACTATGACCATACTCACTTTTTTGAATACGGTCATACTACTAAATCAATGAAAAAGTCCCGGTTTTAGCAGTATAAAATTAGAACATATCTACATTTTCACTCTGTAACTACTCTATCTCATATAATTTAAAATCAGCCGATTTATTATGTTAGATTTCTTGACATGAATCTATTATTTCAATTATTATTTAGGAGTTAGCTATAGAAGATTTTTCTGTCAAAAACAGAATTATCTTTTTTCTGATTTTTATGTAATTGAATTATAGAATAGATTCTCTTACAGGAAAGCAGAAATAAACAAGATTTCATGGTGGATAATGAATGAATCATAAAGAAGATTATTTATCTGAGAATTCCACTAGGAAGAGTTCGTAAACATACTAGATGAGGAGGATCATAATGAACTCAAATATTTACGGTAATACACCGCCGCTACTTGGCGCAAAAAATCTGACAAGTACAAAGGACTATGATACAGATGTATTAATTTATGGCGTGCCATGGGAAGGTGCTTGTACATGGGGGGATTATACAGGCTGCGAGCTTGGTCCGAAACAAATTAGACTGGCTTCTGCCAGATACAGCACATATCTGCCGGAATTAAACCATATTAATGTAGAGGATCATTTAAGCTTAGGTGATGTCGGTGATGTCAGCATCGTCCCTCATGATGTTCCGGAAACAATGAACCGAATTGAAGAGTTTGCAGAAAACTTGTGGAAGAGCGGGAAATTTCTTGTAGGACTTGGCGGAGACCATGGTGTGACTTACCCTATTGTCAAAGGTCTGACTAATATCGGTAAGAAAGTCGGTATTATTCATCTTGATTCTCACTATGACAATATGCCGCATCATGATGGAGATAAGTTTGCAAGAAGTACTCCTTTTATGCGCTTATATGAAACAGAAGGAGTACGTAATGAAAGCTTAATTCACACTGGTATTAAAGGTCCGAGAAACAAGCCGGAAACAGGAAAGCATGCTAAAGATGCCGGTGCTGTAACAATAACGATTAATGACATCCGGGAGCAAAAAGATTTAAAGAAATATGCTAATGAAATATACGAAATGGCTTCTAAAGATGTAGATGTTGTCTATCTGACTATTTGCAGTGATGTACTTGATTTTGCATTCAATCCAGGCGGACCGGTTGACGGCAATGGATTGACTTCCTATGAGCTTCTTACAATGATTTATGAATTCGGTAAACGAGGACTCTGTGGAATGGATTTTGTGGAAGTGTATCCTCAGCAGGATTTCAATCAAAATTCATCACACTTTGTATCCACAGCAGTGTTGTATGTGCTGGCAGGACATGTTCATGGCGGACATGCATAGAAAACTTGGCGTTTTCTATGCTTTTAAAGACATACTTTAACCGGGGCTGCAATTACTTGCCCTCGAAAAACGTTGGATTTCAGTAAACCGGAAAGCTTTATACTTTCCGGTTTACTGAATAAATAATAAGGGAACTCTCCTTATTAATTACAAACAAAGGAGGAGTTTACTTGGCTCAGTCAAAATTTGTTGAAAAGTTTAAAGCCATCGGACCAGGTGCAATCATTACCGCTTCTTTTATCGGACCAGGTACTGTAACAACTGCAACACGGGCGGGAGCAGGATTTGGGTTTGCTTTATTATGGTCCGTTATCTTTGCCATTGTAGCCACGATTATCCTACAGGAGATGGTTGCAAGAATAGGAATAGTAACAAAGCAGGGATTAGGAGAAAATATCAGGGAACTATTTCAAAATCAAATTCTGAAATTTGCAACAGTATGGATTGTTTTAATAGCTGTCTGTGTAGGATGTGCTGCATACATAAGTGGTGATTTAATCGGGACGTCCCTAGGTGTTTCGTATTTAACTGGAATTCCTGAAAACTATGTAGCACCAATTGTTGGTGTAATTATCCTGATTCTCGGTATCGCCGGCGGCTACAAATTCATGGAAAAACTGATGATTGTCTTTATCGGTATTATGAGTCTTACCTTTATCACAACGATGTTTGTGGCTACTTCAGACGTTCTTGGTGTATTAAAAGGAGCTTTTATTCCGACAATCCCACAAGGCTCCATACTAGTCGTTATTGCTTTAATCGGGACTACTGTTGTTCCTTATAACTTCTTCATTCACGCTTCAACAGTTGGAGAAAAATGGAACAGCGTTAATGACTTAAAAGCAGTGCGTTGGGATACTATTGTTTCCATTACTGTCGGTGGTATTATTACAGCTGCGATTCTAATCACAGCTGGTGCATTAATTCATGGCACTGAGGTGACAAGTATCGTTGAGCTTGCAGCTCCATTACAGCCTTTAATGGGAGATTTAGCCCCAATATTTGTCAGTGTTGGTTTATTCGCTGCCGGTTTTTCTTCAGCTATCGCCTCCCCAATGGGAGCAGCTGTTACTGTCAGCAGCTTTATGAGATGGGAAGGCGGCTTCTCCAATAAAAAATATAAAATCGTCTTTGCTTTAGTCATTATTTTCGGTATCATCACTTCAGGACTTGGATTTGAACCACTGGAAGTGCTGCTTATCGCACAAGCATTAAATGGTTTAATCCTGCCGCTTATTGCAATTTTGATTATGATTGTTGTTAATAAGAAAAATACAATGGGTAAGTACGTTAATGCCCTCTGGTTAAATATTATCGGATGGTTGGTTACTGCTGTAGTAGCATTTCTTGGTATTTACAGCTTAGTAGATGCAATTAACAGCTTTTTATAAACCATTAAAACGATGCTAAAAAAATCCAGTCATGCTAGCATGACTGGATTTTTTGCATCTTCTAATTAAATTAACTCTTCAATTTCTGCAGATTCTTTCAGTTCATTTACTTTTTCTGCATATTGCTCCCGTTGTTTATTCTGTACAATCATTCCTTCAAGCTGAGCTCTGGTTTCGTCATTCAGCTCTCCTATCTCTTGATCACCAGCCTGCTCTGCCATTTGATCATACATCTCTTCAACTTCTTCATCTGTCACTTCCATATCAAATTCATTTTCCATATATTTTGCGGTTGCAAGGTCAAACTCTAATTGTTCTGCATACTGTTCTTCGCTTAAATGTAATTGATTGAGCGTGGTTTGAAATTGTTCTTCACCCGCTTCTTTCATTGCATCTAACTCTGTTTGAACTTCTTCATCTGTCACTTCCACACCAGCTTCAGTTGCTTCCTGCATAATAAGCTCCTGCTCTACCAGAAATTGAATTGTCTCATCCTGCAATGCCTCTGTATCTTCTACATCTTGTCCTGATTGGAACATTACTGATTTAACCAAAGGATAGGCTCTATTATAAGCATCCCCTTGAACTTCTTCTCCATTTACAGAAACAACAGGTTCTTTTTCGTCAAGAAACTCATCATCTTCAAATTCCGGTGTTGCCTGCTCTTGTTGCTCTGGGGCGCCTTCTTGTTGTTCTCCAGCGTTTTCTTGCTGCTGATCTCCTTCCTTTTTTTCTGCATTGTTATCATCGTTTCCACATGCTGCTAATAGCATGGTTATAATCATCATTATCGTTAATGTAAATTTCTTCATTTAAACATCCCTCACTTTAAAAATTTGTCATGTTCCATTCAATCATACATGGTTATCTTGTTTCAAGTTTTCGAGCAATTTATTTTTAACAGATAACATGACCTTCCATATATCCTTCCCCACTTTCATAAACAAAAAACTCATGACTTAAAATTAAATTATGAAATACATCCTTTGAAGCTCCATTAATTATTTAAACGGTTCTTTCGAGGTATTTTCTTTTACTTTAGGGAGATAAGGGCTCCATGTTGTTAATTTCATAAGACAGAAAACAAAAAATATCCTCAAAACTGTTGAAAGCAATCACACATGACTTTTAACAGTTTTGAGGATATAAAAATATTGATAAACTTGAATTATCATAAAGTCTTCCTCTTTAAGATTATAATTAAGAATGTTACTCCACCAACGATTTCAATAATAATTGAAACGACGCCTTGAGCGTTAAAAATATGGTTCATAATAAAATATGCACCCGTTAGTATCAAGAATCCGATAGCAAGAGCCATTGGAAAAATATATCTGTGATCATAGGTTCGCGCCAGCTGATAACTCAACGTTGCAACCAAAAAGCCAAAGAAAGTCAGCGGACCAACTAAAGCTGTTGATATTGACATCAAAATAGAAACTAATACAAGAACATAAATGATACTAAACTTATGATTAACCCCTAAAGAACTGGAAATCTCTTTCCCGAGTGACAATACATTTAATTTCTTCGCATAAGCAAAGAGGAGGAATGCTACAACGATTACTATTGGAATTGCAATAGGAAAATATTCTACATCTGCATTATTGACAGATCCAAACAGCTTTGCCTGTAAAATATCAAACTCAGAAGGTGCAAGCAGTTTTCTCATAAAAGTTGACAAAGATCTTAGTCCCGTTCCGATAATGATTCCAACTAAAAGCATAAGCTGTAAATTTCCATACTTTCCAGAAAGTAACCATCCATAAAGGATTAAACACATCGCGACCATAATAGCCACTTGAAATAAAAATGATCCAGTACCCATATAACCTATAAACGCAGTGGCACCAAAGAAAAACATGGTGCTCGTATGAATCGTGGAATAAAGTGCTTCAAACCCTAAAAGCGAAGGAGTTATAACCCGATTATTTGTAACCGATTGGAAAGCAACCGTCGCCAAGCTTTGACATACTGCGGCAATAATCATGGAAACAATAGCCACCATTCTTCTTTTAGCAACTGGGATAAAGGATGGGGAGTCTACTGGAACTGGATTATTATAAACTAAAAGTCCATATGAAGAAAGAATACCCAAACCAATCAGCGTTATCAATAATATCCAATAACGTCTTTCCTCCTTTTTGGAACGGAAAGCTTTAGAAGGTTTATCTTTATTAGGAAGGCTGGAATCCATTTTGACTTTTTTTTCATTAGTATATTCCAATTTGTTATCCTAGCCTCCTTCTTCTTAACAAAATAACAATAAATACGACTGCCCCCACTGTTCCAAGTATTAAAGAAACAGGTACCTCAAATGGCATAATAACTGTCCGGGATATGATATCAGCAGCGGTCAAGGCAGCCATTCCGGACACACAAACCCAAGGCAGATTACTCCTGAGATCATCTCCTCTAAACATGGAAACAATATTTGGGACAATCAAACCTAAAAACGGCAAGTTTCCAATCACAGCCGCAACAATACCAACTGCGACAGCAATAAGCGCAGTACCAATAAGAACGATCTGATTATAACTCACGCCAAGACTTTTTGTAACTTCCTCCCCTAGTCCAGCTAATGTCAGTCTATTAGCGTAGATAAAAATGAGAAAAGTAATGGCAACAATCAGCCATAGGTATTCATATCTTCCGACCTGAATCGATGCAAAAGAGCCTACAAACCAAGTTTCAACACTTTGCGACATTTGAAAAACAAGCCCAACAAACGTGGAAACTGCAGAAATAACCGCTCCAAGCATGATCCCGATAATCGGGACAATTAAAGACGATCGAAGCTTCACTCTTCTTAAAAACAAAAAGAAAACCATCGTTCCTATAAAGGAAAAAATGATTGCTCCGGTCATTCTTTGGAATAAAGTTGGCGCAGGAGATAATAAATAAACAACAACTAATCCCAAGCCTGCCCATTCAATCGTTCCTGTTGTGGTAGGTTCAACTAAACGATTCTGTGTAATAAGCTGCATGACGAGCCCGGACATCGCCATTGCGGCTCCGGTAAGCATTAGTGCAGCTGTCCTTGGAATACGAGTAATGAAAAACATATCCATTCCATCTTCTCGTCCACGTATGTCGTAAACTCCTACAAGCATGGAAATAACACCTAGAATAATAACAATGATGACTGCTAATATAAAAGGCTTTGTCCATATTTTTTGATGATTAGAATGCAGGGGCTGAGAACTCCCAGCCCCGAACATTTTTTGTATTGTATTTTTTAGCACTATAGTTATACTCCTCTATACTATTCAGCTAAAGTATTTGCAAGGTCTTCAAATAATTTAGTAAATGTTTGTATGGATTCATTTGTATAGGTGTCTGCTGGTGCATAAACTATCTGTCCTTCAGTAACAGCAGTTGTGTTTTGAAGAGCAGGTGCATTATCAATTACATCTTGAGCAGGGGTTGCCTCCTCTTCAGATGATACAGCAGCATCACGATCCATTACGAAAATCCAATCCGGATCCGTTTCTGCAATAGCTTCAACAGAAATATCATCACCCTGGTGGTCTGAAGAAGACTGATCAATTTCTAATGACGGCGTCCAATCAAAGATATCATACAGTGGGCCCCAAACACGACCGGAATGAGGAGCTGCAAAATTAATGTCTCCACCAGATACGATAACACTCATTATTGTATCTGTTCCATTATAAGCTGATTTAGCATCTTCAATCGCTTGATTAAAATCAGCTGTCAATTGTTCAGCTTCCTCATTTTTATCAAAAATTTGTCCAAGAGAGTTAGTAACGTCCTTAAATCCATTTTCTAAATTTTCTCCAGGTGTGTCAGCTTCTTCGGAAACATCAAAGTTAAGATCAATAACAGCTGCATTTGGCACTAATTCTTTTATATCTTCATAATAATTACCAAATCTTTGACCAACAATGACAAGCTCAGGGTCTACCGCTGCGATAATTTCAAGGTTTGGTTCACGGTGGTTTCCTATGTTTTCAATTGATTCATCAGTTGCATACGGTATATTTTCAGGTATTAAATCCCTTGGAGCAGCAGATAATTCAATGCCCCAGTCAGATAACGTTTGAAAAGTTCTACTATCTAAAGAAACTACATTCTCCGGGTTTACCGGTACTGTAACAGTTCCATGAGCATCCGTAATTTCTACAGTTGCATCTTCGGCAGAATCCTCTGCTCCTTCATCTGTTTCAGCAGAATCGCTTGTCTGATCATCAGCATTTTCATTTTCATCACTTGAATTTGAACAAGCTGCCAGTGTCAATGCGAAGATTGCGAAGATTGCTATAATAAATGTTGACTTAAAAAATTTTGTTTTTCTCATTCTCCTACCTCTTCCTTTATGTATTATTAATGATTAGACTATTGAATTGATCAAATTAATATCTGCGTTATATTTTAGCGCATGATTTAAATACTAATTATTATTTCTGTTTTTGCAAACATATAACTTTTTTGATAATGATAATCAATCTCAATTAGTCTGCTTAAAGTATATCAAATTAAGAAGCGTTGTCAACAGTATTTTGAAATTTATATATTATACAATAATCACCAATTCAAACGTTTCTTATTCTTGTTTTATCATGAACAGACCGGGAAAATACGTGTCCCACATCATAGACATGCGTGCTCCTTATGAAAGAAGCACGCATGAGTTAGATTAATCAATGCCAGTTAACTGCCACAAAGAAGATGAGTTCCCAGGTGTTTATTGAGAAACCATGTCAGTCTGCGCATTTATAAGAAAACAACTACCTGCTCGACTTGTTGGCGTTTAGATGCCCCGAACGATTGGCTGTATTTAACTTATATGCGAATCAAAGTATACACAAAAACGGCAGCCGTTTTGCATATGGACTGGAATATGCATATCATAGACTTCGTTTAAAGCCTCTGAATTAATAATTTCGTGTGTTGGACCATCTTTTATTAGCTGTCCATCTTTTAAAGCTACAATGTAATCCGAATAAACAGAAGCAAAGTTAATATCATGCAATACAATTACAACTGTTTTACCCAGCTCATCAACAAGCTTGCGTAATATTTTCATGATTTGTACAGAATGCTTCATATCCAGATTATTTAATGGCTCATCCAGTAATATATATTCTGTGTCTTGGGCAATAACCATAGAAATAAATGCCCGTTGCTTTTGACCTCCGGACAGCTCATCTAAGAACTTATGCTGGATATCTGTTAAGTTCAGATATTCAATTGCCTGATCGACAATCCGATTATCCTCAGCATTTAGACGGCCTTTTGAGTAAGGATAACGGCCAAACGATACCAATTGCCGAATCGTTAATTTTACGTTAAAAAAGTTGGATTGTCTTAAAATGGCAATACGCTTGGCAAATTCATTAGATTTCATATTCTTTATATTATTTTTATCAAGTAATACATCTCCAGTATCTGCATCAAGCAGTCGGCTTACCATGGAAAGCAACGTTGATTTCCCTGCACCATTTGGTCCAATAAACGACGTAATTTTGTTAGGCTTAATTTGAACCGATACATCTTTTATAATAGGTTTACTTCCAAACCTCTTTGTCAATCCTTTAATTTCGATCATCTCGCAGCCCCTGCTTTCTTTAAGTATTAACTAAAAAATAGAAGTAAGTGAAAAAGCATTAGTATGTAACCAGATGCCAAATCTTCCATATATGCAAAGCCTTTCTCTGCATGAATTCAACAAACTTCCTTATTTTTAAAATTCATTCAAACTTCATCCAGATAATAATCATTATCAAATTCCAATCATTCTAAACAATAATGATATTCATTATCAATTAGATACCAATACCTAGTATATCAAATTTTCAGCCATCGTCAATGGAAGATTAATATTAATTAGAGAATAACAAAAAAAACTGCCCCTATTGGCAGTTTTTTCTGATCTTCGTTCAATTTTTTGTCATATTCATAGTCGTTGGTACTAATTAAAGGAAAGTTCCCTTTAATTTACAAGGGTGTTTATAATAGTTTCTTCTTTATTTATTCTCACATCCATCACCAGTACAATAGGATGTTTTATTCTCATTTGGGTTTAATGATTGCAAAACAGGCTTTTCCTGCTCCTCTTGCCAAACTTTTTCAAGTACTTGTGTAAAAGTCTCTTCCGGCTGTGCACCGGAAACAGCGTATTTTTCATTAAATACGAAGAACGGAACTCCCTGGACACCAAGCTGTTTTGCTAAATCTATATCTTCATTAACTTTATTACGAAATTTACAGCTGTCTAATACATTTTCTGCATTCTCTTTATTCAAACCAGTTTCTTCTGCTAAGCGGACCAGTGTATTTTTATCACTCAGCAGCTCAGAATCTGTGAAATAAGCCTGAAATAAACGCTCTGTCAGTTCAGCTTCTTTATTATTTTCAGCAGCCAGCTTAGCAATTCGATGCGCGTCAAAGGTATTACTATACTTCATCGTATCAAAATGGTAAGTTAAACCAACTTCTTCAGCTTGATCGGCTACCTGTTTATTCATTACAGATACCTGCTCTAAAGGAATACCCTTCAGCTCAGAAAATGTCTCAGTAAAGTTTTTATCCGGGATATGCTGCGCAGTCGGGTCAAGCTGATAGCTTCTAAACTGCACTGCTACTTGATCACGATGTAAAAATTTCTTCAAAGCATGTTCAAACCGGCGTTTTCCAATATAACAAAATGGGCATACAAAGTCAGACCAAATTTCAACTTTCATTTATGTTCACCTCAATTTCCTCACTTATTTTAGCACAAGGAAACCTGGGAACAAAGTAATCTGCATTCATTCTCGTCAATGAGTATATTCACACTCAAAACAGCAGGGTAATAATGAAAGAACATCAATAATTTCTTTTATCTTCTATCGCCCCATCTGCCCGGTAAATGGTCAAGGATGTCCCTTTGTTTTTGGCGATTTCCGCAGCTCTTTTCACAGCCTCATCTTTGGTATTAAATATTTGACTTGCCTGACTGGAGCCTGTAGACGCTATAGCCCATCCTTCATCATGGCTATAGACCACTTCTCCCTCTTCCAGACGTTCCGGGTTATTTGTTTTTTCTTTCCCCTCTTTAGAGCGCTGTGTTGGCTTTCCGCTTTTTTCATAGCTGCGAACCTCTTCTTTATCAGCATTTTCATACCATTCTTTTGCCTGCTCAATAGCTATTGGAATAGCCCTTCCTTCCTGATAGCCGTCATCAAGCATAGAATTAGCAATATCAATTGCTTTTTTACGAACAGGTTTTTCAAGTTTTTTCATGGAGCTTGGATAATCATTCATTGTCCAGACCATTAAGAACTCCTCCTTTTTATATGGAGTTTTCCCGTTTCTAATTACATAAAACATCTTTACTCATGAGAAAAACCAAGAAAATCACTTGGCCTTTAAAATACTGGTGTTCTTTCCAAGAAGATGTCCACTGCGACGGTTTTCGATGGGACGAGTAATCGCAGTCCCAAAAGAAATACACGGAGACTCCTGTGGGAATGCGCAACACGAAAGGAAGTTCGGTTAAGTTCGCGACGTCCTGTCTCAGGCACCGAACTGACATACGTCCTATATGCCTCCGCAGGTAAAAAGTGCTCTTCTTTTTTTCGAAGAGATGAGCTCGGGACCCACAGAAAGCGTAGTGTATTTCTGGGGTTGCGGTTACTCACCCCATGAAACCCGTTGGAGCGGTTACTCTTAAGCAATTTCTATATACTTTCCTATTATAAAAAAAACGCGGGATTACTCCCACGCTTCTTTACGTATCTAATAGCGATCTTCCATTAATGGAGACACGCTTCGTATTTTTCAATTCATCAAGATTGACAGCTCCAATGCCGAACATAGTCATCTTCAGCTCTAACTCCAATTGCTCCATTGTTTGAACAACGGCTTCTGCTGATTCTGTCGCTGCCTGAAGCAGATGTCTTGCATAACCGATGACATCTGCACCAATTGTAATTGCCTTTGCAGCATCTACCCCTGTTTTCATACCGCCGCTAGCAACAAGCGGAGCATCAGGAAGCTGGCTGCGTACAGACACCAGACAATCCTTCGTTGGATTCCCCCAGTTATTAAATGCTTCTGCAGCTGCTTTCTTCAATGGGTCCTTAGAACGTAACTTCTCAACCTGACTCCAAGATGTTCCTCCGGCTCCGGCAACATCGATATAGGATATTCCTGCATCATAAAGCCTTTCCGCTGCCTCTCCATCAATTCCAAAGCCAACTTCTTTCACGCCGACCGGTGCATTTACCTGCTTACAGACCTGTTCAATCTTTGGCAGTAAATCTTTAAAATTTAAATCGCCGCCATCCTGTACTGCTTCCTGCAATGAATTTAAATGCAGTACAATAGAATCAGCCTCCGTTTTATCTATAATACGCTGACATTCTTCTGCTCCGTAGCCATAATTTAATTGAACAGCTCCAATATTCACAATTAACGGCACAGTTGGAGCCTGTTGACGGATAAGGAAGGATTCTTTATGCTGATCACTTTCTAGAAACGCCCTTGTTGAACCGATTGCTAAAGCCCATCCTTTTTGTTCCGCAGCCAAAGCTAAATTTTGATTGATGGTTGTCGCCAGCTCTGAACCGCCTGTCATGGAACTGACAAGAAATGGCGCCTGTAAAGCTTTGTTTAAGAATGACGTTGCAAGTGAAATTTCGGCAAAGTCAATCTCCGGCAAAGCATTATGGAGAAAATGAATTCCTTCCAGCCCAGTTGATTTATTAACACCTTCTACCTCTCCCTCAAGGCAAAGACGGATATGTTCTGTTTTACGTTGGTTAATTCCTTTTTCCATAAATGTCCCTCGCTTATCTCAATTTAGTACTATATCTAGTGTACTTGTTTCGTGAAATAAATGAAAGATAAATGACGTTAGTCCAGCATATTGACAAAATAAATATAAAGATTTCTAAACAGCTCTTATTTCAGGCACTTTATCATATAATATTCAGATTATACACGTGTTTTCTGTTATAATAATACTACTTATTTATGTTTTTGGGAGGAAATAATGAAAAGAAACCACGCAAAAGCTTTTGCCACAAAAGCTCATCAAGGGCAAGTACGTAAAAATTCAAGTGAGCCATACATCACCCACCCTATTCGTGTTGGAGAACGCTTAGAAAAGGAAGGCTGTTCAGATGCTTTAATCAGCGCAGGATATTTACATGATGTTGTAGAGGATACCAAAGTCAGTATTGAAGATATTGAACAGCAATTTGGGAAAGAGGTCGCGGACCTTGTTGCTTCACATACAGAGGATAAATCAAAATCCTGGTGGGAGAGGAAAAAGGCAACTGTGGACCATTTGAAGAATGCTCCAAAAGAAGTGAAATATCTGATTATTGCGGATAAACTGGATAACCTCTTAGAACTGGAGAAAGAGCATAAAGAGATTGGTGATGACATTTGGAAGAACTTCAATGCCGGATATAGTCAGCAAAAATGGTATAATGAAGAAATCGCTAAACAAATGTATGCTCACTTATCCCCTCATGAAATTCCTCCTTATTTTAAAGAGTTTGAACAGGCTGTAAAGCGTTTTTTCAAATGATTAGAAAACACCTTCTCGCTTTTACTTAGCGAGAAGGTGTTCTTGCCAAGGAGATGTCCGCTACGGGAAGTCGCTTTCCGCGGGCAACGCCTCAGCCTCCTCGAAAGAAGAGCACTTTTTTTCGAGGAGATAAGCTCGGGGCCTACGAGAAGCGTAGTGTATTTCTGGGGCCTAAGATTACTCACCCCATGAAAACCGTTGGAGCGGCTATCCTCAACATTTTATACTTTCTTACTCTTTAAGATATAACGTTCGAGATTAGCGTTTGTTCATTTCATTTGGATGTGTTCCGCTTCGGACATTGCGATCCAGACCGTCAATTGTTTTCAGTTCTTCTTCACTTAACTCAAAATCAAATACGTCCAGATTTTCTTCAATCCGAGAAGGTGTTACTGATTTTGGTATCACAATCAAATCCGATTGCAGGTGCCAGCGAAGAATCACTTGCGCAATTGTTTTCCCTTTTGCTTCAGCAATTTGCTTAAGAGCTTCATCCTCCAAAACATCTCTGCCGTTCATAAGCGGGCTGTAAGCTTCTACATGAATGCCTTTTTCTTTACAAAATGCACGCAATTCTTTTTGCTGAAGATATGGGTGGCATTCCACCTGGTTCACAGCAGGAACAACTTCACATTCATCTAATAAGCGTTGTAAATGCTCCACTTCAAAGTTGCATACACCTATAGCTTTTGCCTTGCCATCCTTGTATATTTTCTCCAAAGCTTTGTACGTATCAATATACTGGTCATATTCCGGAGTCGGCCAGTGAATCAGATATAAATCTACATAATCAGTTCCAAGTCTTTTTAAGCTTGCATCAAATGCTTTTAAGGTTTCATCATAACCATGGTCTGCATTCCATACTTTGGTTGTAAGGAAGATTTCTTCACGTGCTACACCGCTATTTGCAATTGCTTGTCCAACGCCTTCTTCATTTCCATAAACCTTCGCTGTATCGATCGAACGGTAACCAGACTTTAACGCATGCTCCACAGCAGGAATCGCTTCTTGATTTTCTACTTTCCAGACTCCAAAACCAAGCTGCGGCATTTCCAATCCATTATTAAGTGTCACGTATTTCATATTCTCAAATCTCCTCCTGCAAGTAATTTTATTTCTGTTTGGTACTATTAGATTGTGTCTTTTTCAAGTAATTCATTTTGATTTTACAATAATAGACAGACAAAACAAAGAAAAGTGCTTAGTACTATTAAAGAATATCCTCATTGCATGGAAAATCCGCAAGCTGTGAAATTATTTTTTACCACTTAAAAAACAATTTGTCGTATGGTCATTTACCATGCCGGTTGCCTGCATAAATGAGTAACAGATTACCGGCCCGACAAAGGAAAACCCTCTCTTTTTCAAATCCTTGCTTATTTGCTTTGACAAGTCTGTCTGAGCAGGCACATCTTCATGCTTTTTCCACTGATTTACAATAGGCTTTCTATCGACGAATCCCCATATATATTGATCGAACGAGCCATACTCTTCCTGAACCTGTTGGAACGCCTTCGCATTTTTTATTACAGATTCAATTTTTCGTCTGTTGCGGATAATTCCCTCATCCTGCATCAATGCTTCTACTTTCTCATCTGAATAAGCAGCGATCACATCTACTTCAAAGTTATCAAAAGCCCGGCGGTAATTTTCCCGGCGTTTTAGAATTGTAATCCAGCTTAATCCCGCCTGCGCACCTTCCAGGGTCAGCATTTCAAATAGATAGCGGTCGTCGCCGAAGACCGGAGTTCCCCATTCTTCATCATGATAAGCAATATAAATAGGCTCCTCACTCACCCAGGCACAGCGTTCCTTACTCATCCTCTTCACCAACAGTTACTTCATTTTTTTCATAAGAAATCCAGTCACTGAAGCTGCCTGGATACAGCTTCACATTAGTAAATCCGACACTATCCAGCGCAAGGATATTCGGACATGCCGAAACACCAGACCCGCAGGAAACAATAATCTCATCGTCTTTATTCAACTGAGAAAAATGCTCCTGCAGCTGCTTCTCATTTTTCCAGGTGCCATCTTCTTTTAAAACACCCTTCCAAAAATAGTTCACTGCTCCTGGAATATGACCCGCGCGGGAATACATCGGCTCTTCATCTCCTAAATATCTGGCGCTTGCCCTCGAATCAATAACTGTTGTCCCAGGAGAGGTCAGCTTCTCCTTTACTTCTTCCATATCAACATAGCGATTTTTCTTCTCATTTCTCTGAAAGGTTTTAGGCTGAAGATTCGGAACTTCTGTGGTAAGCTCTCCCCCCTCTTCTACCCAGCGGTCTAAACCGCCGTCCAGAATATACACCTTCTCGTGACCTAAGTAGTCAAGCAGCCACCAAAAACGCGGTGCAAACATATCGTTTCCCTGGTCATATACCACAACCGTTGTATCGTTTGAGATACCTAGTTTCCCAAGTTTATGTGCAAACAGCTCCCATTCGGGTAAAGGGTGATTTCCGCCATGCTTCCCCGCCTTGCCAGACAAATCTCTATTTAGATCCATATAGACAGCACCGGGTAAATGGCCTCGTAAATAAGCCTTCCGTCCAGCATCATCATCCATTAAATCAAACCGCACATCAACAATAACAATATTATTTTGCGTTAAGCGATGCTTCAATCTTTCTACGCTAATGATGTTTTTCAAAATCATACCCTCCCAAATTCTATTTTTACTAATCATATCATTTCTTGTTTATTTTAACAGAAATCGGATAAGTACGTATTCAAAGAAAGCCAAGTTAAAAGCAAGAATCTCATTACTTCGACACTTATCATGTGAGGATTTTTTAAATTTCCTTTATAAGTTGAGTTATGCTTTAGCTGTTTTTGAAAATATGCTTTAATTGATATACGAAGGGGCTATTCCATTGATGTTACCTGACAAATATATAGCAGATCTGCTTGTAAGAATGTCTCATTATTCCAATGCAATAGAAAATAACACCATTACATTACCAGAAACAGTATCTATCATTGTACACAGCGTTATCCCTAATAATGTTTCATTAAGAGAATTTTATGAAATTGATAACCACCAATATGCTATGGAATATGTACTGTCTGCCAATATACTTGAAGAAAAATTTTCAATTGATACATTGCTAAAGATGCATGAAATATTGATGGATAAACTTCATCATGAAAAGGGAAGTTTAAATCACAATATAATGCTATTTTAGCCGTTGATTTTGATACAGCTTCCCCTGCTGATACTCCTTTATTGATGAAGCAATGGGTCGATAATACAAATTTCAGGCTTGAATTAGCCAAGACGCAAAAAGAAATGATTACAGTGATTTGTGAGAGTCATATTGAATTCGAACGTATTCATCCCTTTGCTGATGGAAATGGGCGGATAGACCGGTTAATGATGACTTATTTGCTTTTAAAAAATAATTTACCGCCTCTTATTATCAAAGGAAAAGAAAAAGCAGTCTATACAAGATTCTTAGCAAACCAGGATATAAAAGAATTTAGTGGTTTTGCAGAGGAGAAGGTGACAAAAGAAAAGGAAAGAATTAAAGCTTTTGAAAACAGGCAATCCAATGATCTATAAATAAGGGAATTTTTGAAATCATTAAAAAATATTCCAATACAGATTTTTATTTAGACTATGGTAAACTATACAAAGAAACGTGGAATGAGCATTGCATTCATTTTCACGTCAAAACTACTTTAACGAAATAAAATTTACTTAGAAGGAGTCTTTTTAATGAAGGAAAAACTAATCAAACGTCTGGAAACCTATGCAAAAATAGATACCCAATCGGACATGAACTCGGAAACAACGCCTTCTACACCGGGACAATGGGATTTAATTAAACTGTTGGAAAAGGAACTGAAGGAGGTTGGACTGGAAGAAGTATCCTATGATGAAAATGGTTATTTAATGGCTACGCTTCCGGCTAACACAGATAAGGATATTCCAGCGATCGGATTCCTGGCACATGTCGATACCGCAACAGACTTTACCGGAAAAGGCGTATCGCCAAAAGTAATCAATTATGAAGGCGGGGACATTGTATTGAATGAAGCTTTACAAGTAATTCTTTCCCCGGATAAATTTCCAGAGCTTTCAAATTATCTAGGACATCAATTAATGGTTACGGATGGAACAACTTTGCTTGGTGCAGATGACAAGGCGGGTATTGCTGAAATTATGACTGCAGTGGAATACTTGATAAATCATCCGGAAATCAAGCATGGAAAAATTCGTGTTGCTTTTACACCAGATGAAGAAATCGGCCGCGGTCCGCATAAATTTGATGTAGAACGCTTTGGCTGTGACTATGCCTATACCGTAGACGGCGGACCATTAGGCGAGCTGCAGTTTGAAAGCTTTAACGCGGCAGCTGCCAGAGTAACTTTTTATGGAAATAGCGTACACCCGGGAACAGCAAAAAATAAAATGGTAAACGCCGGCAAAATGGCTGCACAATTTATTTGCAAATTTCCTGATGAAGAATCCCCGGAGCACACAGAAGAATACGAAGGCTTCTATCACCTGATCTCTGTAGAAGGAGATGTGGAAAAAACAACCGTATACTATATCATCCGGGACCATGACCGGGATAAGTTCGAAGCCCGTAAACAAACACTTACACAGTATGTGGAAGAGATAAAAAGCGGATATGGCGAGGAGTCAGTTCAATTAGAAATGAATGATCAATATTACAATATGCGTGAAAAAATTGAGCCTGTAAAGCATATTGTGGATATTGCCGGTCAAGCGATGAAAAATCTTGATATCGAACCAGTTATCCAGCCTGTCCGCGGAGGTACTGACGGCTCACAAATCTCGTTTATGGGACTGCCGACTCCAAACCTGTTTACTGGAGGCGAGAACTTCCATGGCAAGTTTGAATATATTTCTATAAATAATATGGAAAAAGCAGCGAAAGTAATTGTGGAAATCAGCCGTTTGTTTGCAGCTGAAAAATAATATGCACTTTTCCTACCAAAGAAACCTGATAAAATCAGCTCGTTGATTTTATCAGGTTTTTCCATTAAAAATTATCTCTTTCTCACTTTCTTTCTACGCTAAACTTACATATACTTAATATAAAATAAAACTTCTATTGGCTGGAGGTTTACGAACACTCATACTGTGGTAAATTTATTCTACAAAACACTGTTAAAAACATAAATTATCAGTTTATAAAACTTTATTTAAAGTAAGGAGATTTCTCAATGCAATTACTTAGCTGGATTATCTTCCCGGTCGTCTGCTTAATGCTTATCACCTGTCCATCTCATGAATCCCTTAAAGAAAATACAGATTCGAAAGCTTTTAAACAGCTTATCACGCAAGCAGAATCATATGTCAAAGAAGAGACAACTCCTCCTGATGCCTATCTGCAGAAGTTTGACCAGGACGAGAATGTACAGCTGTTAAAAGCGGCTTTAAACCAAATCGGCTATGATTTAGAGCTATCTGATTTTTACGATGAAGAGCTTACCTGGGCTGTTACAGACTTCCAGATACAATCTGAAAATGCTTCTATTTCAGGCATTTATGATGAAGCAACGAAAGAAGAATTACTATCTTATTTTAAGGAAGATAAAAATATTGAACCTGGAGAGGGTTTAGCTCATCCCCCTGAGGAACCGGAAGTTACAGAAGCCGGGACAGAAGTTGTCGGCAACCCATATGATGAATTAGCATTGGTAAACAAAAGCTTTGCACTTCCTGAGGATTATATCCCGGAAGACTTGATGGTGCCAGATGTGCCATTCCCTTTCACAGAGGACTTACCTAAAAAATACATGCGCGAAAATGCAGCACATGCACTTGAAGATTTATTTGATGCTGCTGAAGATGCCGGGCTGGAATTGTTTGCCCAATCCGGATACCGTTCTTATGACCGGCAAGTGGAGGTATTTTCAGCCAATGCCTCGCAGCATGGTGAGGATTACGCAAACACATTCAGCGCACGTCCCGGGGAAAGCGAGCATCAGACCGGGCTTGCTATGGATGTAACCAGTGCAGAAGTAAATTTAGAATTAGTAACAGAGTTTGGTGAAACAGAGGAAGGTAAATGGCTTGCTGAAAATGCACCGGAATTTGGTTTTATTATCCGATTCCCTGAAGGCAAAGAAGATATCACCGGGTATCAATATGAGCCTTGGCATGTTCGTTATGTAGGCGAAAAAACGGCAAAATATGTAACTGAAAAAGGCATTACTTTCGAAGAGTATATAGAGCAATTTGATAAATAGATTTATGGAGAAAATGCGGTGGAATATTTGTACATTCCAGCGTATTTTCTTATACTGTAAAACTTATATAGAATCTCCACAAGGCTTTCCTCTCCGGGAGATATGTTAAAATTGATATTGAAAATTAAATTAAGAAGGGTTGATCATATGAATAATAATGAGTCTATTAAACTAACCGCTTTATCCTCCAAAGGTGGATGCGGCTGTAAAATCGGGCCGGCAGATTTACGACAGGTTTTACAGTCCCTTTCTCCTGCAACAGATAACCCTAATTTATTAGTTGGTCTGGATACCAGTGATGATGCAGGTGTCTATAAATTAAATGATGACACGGCGATTGTTCAGACACTCGACTTCTTCACACCGATTGTAGATGACCCTTACTCCTTTGGGCAAATTGCTGCTGCCAATGCAATCAGTGATGTCTACGCAATGGGAGGAAAGCCGATTACAGCTTTAAATATTGTCGCTTTTCCAATTGCTGATTTAGATAAACAGATTCTTTCCCGCATCTTAGAAGGTGCAGACAGCAAGCTGAAAGAAGCTGGCGTAGCCTTGGTCGGCGGTCATTCCATCGATGATAAAGAACCCAAATTTGGATTGTCTGTTACCGGAACAATCCATCCTGATAAAATTCGCACAAACAGTGGTGCACAGCCAGGTGATGTTCTTATTTTAACCAAACCAATCGGCGTTGGAATTCTGACCACATCCATTAAAAGAGGCCTGGTAAACGAAGTAGAAATAGAACGTGTCACACAGGTAATGGCGACGCTGAATAAAACGGCTGCAGAAACGATGGATAACTATGAAGTACATGCCTGTACGGATGTTACCGGATTTGGTTTACTTGGACATGCCTCTGAAATGGCAAAAGGAAGCAATGCCGAAATCCGGATTTCGAATCAACAGGTGCCTGTTTTGCCAAGAGTGAAGGAGCTTGCTGAAAACGGAGCTGTACCAGGCGGTACGAAGAATAATTTTAATTACTTAAAAGAAGATGTTACTTTTGCGGAACCGCTGAATCAAATTGATCAATGGATATTATGTGATGCGGTAACCTCAGGAGGTTTATTAGCAGCTGTAAAACAAGCAGATGCTGAAAAATTACTTGCAGATCTTCGTGATAAAAACATTGAAGCTGCAATTATTGGCAGCGTCGCAGATGGGAATAATGGTCATATAACTGTGGAAGAATAATTCGTTTGTTAGGACGTGAAGATATGTTTCAGGATATTGAGTTACATGATTTATTGAAGAGGCAAAAGGAAGGCTCCATTGCATTAGTTGATGTGCGTTCTCCACAGGAATTTGCTGAATTCCGTATTCCGGGAAGCATAAACATTCCTGTCTTTAATAATGAAGAGCGTGCAGAGGTAGGCACCATTTATAAACAAATCAGTCCAGAAGCGGCGAAGGAGAAAGGGCTAGAGATTTTTTCTGCAAAGCTGCCGCAGTTTATTGCCGAGTTTCAATCACTTGGAAAAGAAAAGGTTGTCTACTGCTGGCGCGGCGGGATGCGGAGTAAAACTGCGGCAACAGTAGTCGATTTAATGGGACAGCAGATTTCCAGATTGAATGGGGGTATCCGCTCATACAGAAAATGGGTGGTAAACAAATTAGAGCAGAAGCAGTTCTCTCCAAAAATGTACGTGCTAAATGGCTATACAGGCTCTGGTAAAACTATTTTGTTACACCGGTTAAAACAACTGGGTTATCCTGTCCTTGATTTAGAAGGGATGGCAAAGCATCGGGGCTCTATATTCGGTCAAATCGGATTGAATCCGAATAATCAAAAAACCTTTGAATCTTTACTGGTTCAGGAAATGGAACGCTATAATCAAATGCCTTTTATTCTGCTCGAAGGAGAAAGTAAGCGTATTGGCAAGGCAACACTGCCTTTATTTTTACATGAAGAAAAAGAAGCAAGCATGCAGCTGTTTATCCATTTGCCTTTGGAAAAAAGAATTCAAAATATATTGCGTGAGTACAATCCTGAAGAACATCAAGCGCAAGTAATAGAAGCTTTTCAAAGAATTCAAAAGCATATTCACACACCTGTAGCTAAACAAATTGCCGATGACATAGAGCAGGGTAATTTCTCGTCCGCTATAGCACTTTTACTGGAATATTATTACGATCCAAGATATGAGCACACTCTCTATCATTATCCGGGGGACAAACAAATTCATATCCATGCCAATGATCTTGATGAAGCACTAAATGCGGTTGTCAGCTTTATCAGGCAGGAAGAACATACAAATATTAAGCTATAAGTGGATATTTTATAAGCTCCCATCCCCTATGATAATCATCAGTCGGATGAGAGCTTATTTCATGTATTGAATTAAATCCACAGCTTAATTCGTGAACGTTGTTGCTGAAGCCGCCCCTTTCTCGCCAGCCTTCACACAATCAATAGCGACAACAAGTGCAATAATGGTGGTTTCCATCTCTTCATTCACTACCTGCACCTTGTAGCTGTCTCCCCAGGTAAACCACTCCTTACTTACTTCTCCGACGAGTTCGCCATGCTGATACACCTGAAAGCGCATATCCCACCAGTTACCACGTACCTCAATACCTGCCGCATCAATTGAATAGCGTGCTTTAAAGAAGGAAATTCCCTTCTTAATCGCTAACACTTCCTGCCCATTTACCTCCACAAAAAACTTCGGCAAAAAGCTGAATGTTTTTTTCGTTATGTGTGCTACTTCCTCCTCTCTTGCGTCCTTAATAGAGAACGTCTTTGGAATTCGCATAAAGCTGCCTGCCACAAAGTAGACATCTTTTTCCTGTTGATCCTTCACTGTAAACTTTTCATTGAAGCTGAATACCTTTTGCTTTATATATAATTGTTTCATGATTTACCTCCTTTGATATACTGCTTTTATTTAAATCTAAATACGTTTGTCTTACATACAGATTCAAATGATAAGGTATTATTTAATACTAAAATTCTCCCTATAAGGTTTCACTCTTATAGGGATTTTATCAAATTATACTGTCTGGCTGAAACTTATTACAGCTTCCAAAGTATTTTCGGCTTTTCAACAAGCCAACTAAAAAAGTAACTTTCTTCCACATCACAAAGTCCAGATTGTGCATAAAAAGTTATTTTCTGAACAAATTAGGGATAATCAAAACAACGAGGTGTCCGATGTTATGTCCTATCGTAAATTTCTAAAAAAAATGAAACCTAAAGAGCAAAGGAAAGATTTAGAAAAAGTTGAACAAAAAAGCATTGGCACTTCGATTACCGAAAATCTGAATATCATCAAACAAAAAACTGGAAATAGTCCAGATATCATTATCCGCATGCTTACTTTTAGTCATGATCCCGAGGTGTCTACTGCTATTGTTCATGTAGACGGGCTGGTAGACAATCCAACGATTAATGAATTTTTGGTGCAATCCATGGAGGATAGTGTTCAAGAAAAACTGGAGGAAAAAGATCTTTTCAAGGTTTTTTCCGAAAAAGTTGTTGCCGTCAGCAGCTTGGAAACCCTGAAAGATTGGGATTCCTTATTCTTGGCTCTGCTTTCCGGGAACACCGTTATTCTCGCAGATGGAAAAAATGAAGCACTGATTGCAAGTACCCGAGGCGGAGAAAGACGCCTCGTTGAACAGTCTGATTCTGAAATAACATTACGCGGATCTAAAGAAGGGTTTACCGAATCCATTAACACTAATACTGCACTCGTGCGCCGAATTATTAAAAATCCGAATTTATGGGTAGAATCCATGAATCTCGGAAAACAGACGAACACAGACCTTTCCATTATGTATATCAATGGCATAGTCGATACCGACATAGTGAAAGAAGTCCGCCAACGCTTGGCACGGGTGAATCTCGATGCCATTCTGGATTCAGGTTATATTGAACAGGTAATTGAAGATGAGAGTTCCGGGCTGTTTCCAACAATCACTCATACTGAACGGCCTGATGCGGTTGCCGGCAATTTACTGGAAGGCAGGGTGGCTATTTTTGTCAGCGGAACTCCTCATGTGTTAATTGTTCCTGCTGTCATGATTCAATTCTTCCAAACGCCGGAAGACTATTACGTGCGCTTCCCGATTAGTACTTTGATTCGGATGCTGCGCGTTTTCATGTTTTTGATTTCTTTGATTGGTCCTGCTTTTTACGTGGCAGTTACAACCTTTCATCAGGAAATGATCCCAACAGACCTGCTCGTTATTATTGCTTCACAGACCGAATCCGTACCTTTTCCAGCGATTGTAGAAGCGCTGATTATGGAAGTCACTTTTGAGATTTTGCGGGAAGCCGGTTTAAGGATGCCGAATAAAATCAGCGCGACCATCTCGATTGTTGGGGCGCTTGTCATTGGGCAAGGGGTTATTCAGGCCGGGATTGTCTCTCCGGCAATGGTTATTGTCGTTGCAACTACAGCGATTGCCAGTCTGGCCACTCCCAATTATGACATCGCTATTTCTGCCCGTCTGCTACGCTTTGCTTTTATGCTAAGCGCAGCGATTGCCGGATTTTACGGTATCATCCTTGGCTTAATTATGCTGATTGTCCATCTCGCCAGCTTGCGTTCATTTGGGATTCCTTATCTGACCCCATTGGCACCATTGGAATGGAAAAGCTTAAAGGATACCATTATTCGCGGTCCAATCTGGTCATTCAATGAAAGACCAGAATCCCTTCATCCCCAAAATCCAGTTCGCCAAGGTAAGAACCAAAAACCTCTGCCGCCTTTAAAACGGCGAATGGTCAGAGCGGATACGAAAGAAGGAGATAAAAATGAATCGTAAATGGATAATTTCTTTTTTCGTGGCAGTCTGTCTCCCTTTCCTTTCCGGGTGCTGGAGCAGTATCGAATTAAAAGAATTAGCAATTGTCTCAGCCTATGCGCTTGATAAAAAGGAAGACGGTACGTATGTCGGCACTTTTCAATTAATCAATCCAATGAACGTGCCCGGGGCGCTTCAAGGGGGAGCATCCGGGCAAAAGCCAAGCATTGCCACTTATACTGCAACAGGAGGAAATCCGCTGGAAGTAGCTGATAATGCATCCACAAAGGTTTCAAGAGATCTCTATTTTGCACATACCAGCCTGTTGGTTATCAGTGAAGAGCTTGCCAGGGAAGAGGGACTTTCCTCTATTTTAGATGCAATGGAGCGCGGCCTTGAATTTCGGACAACGACAAATATAGTGATCAGCCGGGATATCAAAGCAGGTGATTTCGTTCAGGTTTTAACGGCTATTGATCAGGTCCCTGCAGAAAAAGCAATTAAGTCTTTAGACTTCACTGAAAAACTGTACGGAGAAAATATAGCTACCAATCTGCAGAAATTCATCAAGGCTGCTGTTTCAACAGGAAAAGAGCCGCTAGTAAGCGGATTCATTGTATCAGGAGATATCGAGAAAGCAAAAACCATGGAACAGCTTCAATCATCGGAAGGGGCAGCAACAATTGAAGTAAATGGTATTGGCGTTTTTAAAGAAGGGAAGCTGGTAAACTGGATTGAGGGCGAAAAGAGTGAAGGAACGTTATGGGTATTAGACCAAATCCAGCAGGCACCTGTAGATATTGATTGGGAGGGACAAAAAGAAGCCATCTCCTATAAAGTCATACGCCAAAAAACAAATGTAGAAGCAAAAACAAAAG
Organism: Oceanobacillus sp. FSL W8-0428; assembly: GCF_038004405.1. Lineage (NCBI taxonomy): Bacteria > Bacillati > Bacillota > Bacilli > Caryophanales > Bacillaceae > Oceanobacillus > Oceanobacillus sp. FSL W8-0428. The sequence goes on along the minus strand of NZ_JBBORB010000001.1, from coordinate 2,409,404 downwards.
GCGGTAAGCCAGTAATTTCAGTGAAAATTCGTGCAGAAGGAGATCTTCGCGCGATAGAGGTGCCAGTTAATGTGACCGACCCGCATGTATTGTTACGGATTGAGAAAGTATTGCAGGAGAAAATTAAGGATGAAGCAGAAGCAACAATCCAGGAAGCACAGAAAACCAAAACCGATATCTTTGGCTTCGGAGAAAAGCTGCATCAATCTGAACCAGATAATTGGAAGAAACTTGAGCAGGAATGGCAGGATGTTTATTTTCCTGCATTGGATGTCGATGTGACAGTGGAAGCCTTTATTCGCCGTACAGGGATGAGAAACAACCCGTATCTTTTTGATTTGAACAAGAAAAGCGACTAAAAAGGAGGGAATTCGTGTATGGAAAAGGCAAAAATCAGCACAAGTCAATTGTTTATCCTTATGATTTTATTTCAGCTAAGCAATTCGCTGCTGATTCCTCTTGGAATGAAAGCGGGGCGTGACAGCTGGTTAGTAATTCTGATTGCGGCGGTGGTAAGCATCTTCTTATTTTTTATTTATCGGGCGCTTTACCTGTATTATCCTTCACTCTTGCTGACGGACTATACAGAGAAACTGATTGGGAAGTTTTTAGGAAGAATCCTGGCATTCTTATATATTCTCTTCTTTTTATACTGTGCTGCGAGAGTATTGCGGGAATTTGGTGTTATGCTGCTGTCTTTTGCCTTTCCGGAAACCCCTCTATTCGTTGCGTGCGCTATGATGATCCTTGTGGTTATTTACACTGTGTTTAAAGGCATTGAAGTAGTTGCCAGAACAGGGGAACTGCTTTTTGTCATCATGATTATGCTTGCATTCTTTCTGTTTCTCCTTATTGCTATCTCAGGTTTGATTGATGTCTCCAATTTAAGACCGGCCTTTGAAGATTCATCAAAAGTATTAAATACTGTCTTTACAGAAACTCTGTATGTTCCCTTTGGCGAAATCATCGTATTTACAATGATTTTCCCCTATTTAAATCAAGCAAAAAAAATGGGAAAAACAGGTGTAGCGGCAATCAGTATAACCGGCGCCGCTCTCGCTTTCACCACGGTTTTGAATATAAGTGTTCTCGGTGTACCTCTTATTGAACGCTCTCTTTTTCCCTTATTAACAACCATTCAGTCTATTCAAGTCGGCGGATTTTTACAACGTCTGGACGTTATCTTTATTCTTGCTCTGGTAATTGGGGGGTTCTTTAAAGTTACAGTATATACATACTGTGCTGTCATCGGTGCTTCCAGTTTGTTTGATATTAAAAAACCCTCTAAGCTGGCTTATCCGATGGGGATGACAGTTTTATTTTTATCCATGGTTATTGCGAGTAATTACTCTGAGCATATTGAAGAAGGGTTAAAAATATTTCCGCTCTATGCACAGCTCCCTTTTCAAATTATTCTTCCTGTTTTGCTGCTTATCATCGCCTTTATCAAAAACAGAAAAAAAGAATAGAGTGCCTATATTAACGGAAAGATATTTAAATATTGATTGGAGAGTGTAATAAAGTGAAAATCATTGGTATTTGTTTGTTCATGTTCATCATTCTAACTGGCGTTTCCTTAGGGATTGATTATTTGAATAGATATGAAATGCCCACTTTTAGATCTCTGAATCCTTTATATGTAATGGAAATTCCTGAATTAGCAATCATGTATATGCTTCTTCTCTTCTTATTTGTTGACCCTTTACTTTCTTTTTTGCAAAAACGGCGAAATCGAAAAAAAGGAGAATAGAGAATATCCTTCCCCTACCCTCCAAAATAATATTTTATGATTTGCAATTTTCAATTAAAAAAATCATTTTAATCATTTTTTAAAAAAGCTTTTTTTATTCACCGCAGTTCTATTAAATAATTTTTTAACGTGTACGTAACACATGCCTTATGGCTACTGCTTTCATCCACTTTTTTTATTTGTGATTCGAGGTTTCTGTTTGAATATGAACAGAGAGCGGTAATTAATTGGCATTGAATAATAACTTCAGTGTGTAACCAATTTTCACCTTTATCGTGATGTAACCGGCTGGTCGACAAACATGCCACGTCCTGGGACTGCGGTACAATAATTCCTCGTCCGTTCGAAAAGCATTGTGGTATCCTATTCTTGTATGCTTAAACCCTCTGATTGAAGTTTCACTTTACATTTCAGGATGCCCAGCCACCATTTCTGAATATTGTTTCCCGTGTCCCATCTTTATGTATGCCATCAATACTCATGTCAGCTGTGCCAATCATAAAGTCGACGTGGGTAATGCTTGTGTTAATGCCTTTCTCTTCCAGCTCTTTCTTTTTCATTCCATTTCCACCTTCAATATTGATTGGGTATGCACTGCCAAGAGCCAGATGAGTGGAGGCATTTTCATCGAGAAGGGTATTAAAGAAAATAAGATTCATATCAGAAATATGAGAACTGTACGGGACGAGTGCAATTTCGCCGATATAAGAAGCTCCTTCATCGCTTTCAAGCAAACGCCTCAGTGTTTCTTCTCCTTCTTTAGCGTTATACGAGACCACTTTTCCATTCTCGAAAGTCAGTTTAAAATCGTTGATTAATATCCCTCCGTAATTGAGTGGTTTCGTACTTGATACTGTACCGTTTACTCCTTCTTTTTTCGGGGCTGTGAACACTTCTTCGGTCGGGATGTTGGCAACAAAGTTTACCCCTTCCTTGTTTACACTTCCTCCCGCTTCCCAAATATGAGTTTCTGGAAGTTCAATTGTCAAGTCGGTTCCTTTAGCTTGAAAATGTAAGGCATGATAGTGCTTTGCATTTAAGAACTGCATTTTTTCATCAAGCGTTTGCAGGTGGTTATGCCATGCTGTTATCGGATTGGGTTTATTCACACGGGTTGCTGAAAAAAGTGCTTCCCACAGTTTATCTACCGCTTTTTTCCCTTTTGAGTCAGGGAAGACTTTCTCCGCCCATTTCACCGAAGGCACTGCTACGATGGACCAGCTGACTTTATCAAACTGGGTATAGCTACGAAATTTAGACAATGCTTTGCTTCTTGTTTTATTCTCCGTTGAAATACGATCCGGTTCGATATCTTTCAGCAAATCCGGATCCCCTCCGGATTCAGAGATGCGCAGAAATGCCGCATTGTTTTCTGCTTCCTCTACAAGTGCTTGCACCTTCCAGTTGGGAAACTCTGAAAGAGACGCTTCAGAGGCGAGTTCAAATTTGAGACGGGTTAGCTCTTCGTCATTCCATTCTACGTGCACATGCTTTGCTCCCGCTTGATAAGCCTTCTTGGCGATAATACGAACAAATTCAGCTGCATATAGCGGGGTACTGATATAGAGTGTTTGGTCTTTCTGAAGGTTGACCCCTACTTTTAAAGCAATATCTGCGTAAATTTCAATTTTATCCTGAAATGTTGACATGCTTCACCTCTTTTCTATGGATTGGATTTTACTCTCATACGTGAATTGTATCACTGGCAAGATATTTTTACATTACTCAAGTTTCGCACTTTAAAATAAACATACTAACCTTGCTGATCCAGGATGTACATGGTCTCTATTATCATGCTTGCTTTTAGTTAACTCATCTTTTCATTTTTTGAACAAATTATTGTGTATAGCTCCCGCTCCGACCAACCACTCCGCTTTCCGACGTACAACTCTTTTCGATGGGGTGAGTAATCGCAACCCCAGGACGTTGCGATCTTAGTCTGCCATGGGGACGACTTCAGCTAACTTGAAAAGAAACCCGCTTTTCAAGTGGATCTTCAGCTCGCCCTTTCCCATAGGAGTCTACTTGGTTGGCCTGCGCTCTAATAGGATTCTACAGTGAATGAAAGAAATCATAGCCTGATGGAGTTGGATGAAATAATCGTTTTTTAGCAATTCAAATCATGACAGCATAAATAATTCATATCGAGAATAGCTTGCATGCACCAAAAATAAGGATTGCTGAACATGTTTACCATGCAACATGAAAAATTTGTTCTGTCAGATCTGCTATCTGCTTTTTATTTGTTCAATTATTTCAGTATAGAACACCCCTTCTAGCGGAGGCGGACCGTTTTGACTCCTGAGGGATCAGCACCATCTGAAGATCCACTTTTGCCAAGTGATCTTCTTGGCAAAAGTTAGCTGAAGAGCGTGCCCCTAGGAAAGCAAAACGGTCCGCCGCAGCGGTAGCCTTACACTTTACCTTCTATCTTTAAGAAATAATCACCCCATGTTCCTGTAGATAGGAAGTTACTTTTTTAAGTGCGAAAGTTAAGTGCATTAAAAATACATTTGCAAAGATTTTATAAATTCGTTACAATTTAATTGATAACTGTTATCAATTAAATTGTATAGGGGTTTATTTTATGAGTCGAACAGAGCTTGCAAAATTAATTCGTGAACGTCGCGCCATCAAAAAAGGATACAATGATAAGAAAGTAACGAGAGAAACTGTGATGCAATTATTGGAGGAATCCATCTGGGCTCCCACCCATGGGATGAGGCAGCCATGGCGCTTTGTATTTGTTGATAAAGATCACCTTCCCGGTTTTGCTAAAAAAGTTGCTGCTACATATCCTGAAGAAAGACAAGAAAATCGTGAAAATTACTTAAATGAGCCAAATGCCATTCTTGTTGTCATCATGGAGACTTCCGATATACCAAAGCAATGGGATGAAAACTTTGGTGCTGTCTCCGCCATGATTCAGAATTTTTGGCTATTGGCATGGGAAGAGAAGCTTGGTATCGTTTGGAAAACAAATCCACATATCTATGATGAGAAAGTAAAAGAGATTCTCCATGTGAAGGACAATGAGAAAATCGCCGCTTTTATTCATATGGGTTATTTTGATGAAACACCTGAGGAGAAAGAACGTATTCCTTTGGCAGATAAATTTGAAGTATTTGAAGAGGATGTTCAAAAAGTCCAATAAAAATGACACGGCGAATTTCTACGTTGACGAGCTTTTTCCAATACTCACGTATTATAAAGCATACGCTCCGTTTGGAAAAAGCTCGTCGCCTTGAACTTCTTGATCCTATTTATCGGACTTTTTGAACACACACTTAAAGATAATAAAATCAGATAATTTTATTTTTTTCTATAAATCTATTGACAAGTGCCCGTCTCTTCGTTTAGTATTAATTTCAATAATTAAATGATGTGGCGTTGATGAAGAATAGTAATTACAGGTGAACTCTCAAGAGAGCTGATGGCCGCTGTGAATCAGTGAGTATCCTTGTAATGAATGGACTTCGGAGCTCCAAACCGAAACATAATCGGAGTAGGCTTTGGCGGAATGGTTTCCCGTTATGGAAACTTAGAAGATAGTAATCTTCTTTTTGAGTGAGCTGCATGTCAGCTAATAAAGGTGGTACCACGGTCCCTCGTCCTTTTTATATATGGATGAGGGGCCTTTTTGATTTCAGGAAAAATAAATGTTCAAAAAGTACGATGAAAAAGACCGAGAAGTTCGAGGCAGCGCCGCTTTGAGTAGCGGAATGTATATTTTTAGATACATGAGCCACGGTTTTAATAGACCGAGTAATCGCAGTCCCAGGTCTCAACGGAGAAGCAAGCTAACGAGCTTCCACAGGATGTGATGACTTCTATGTTGCCCACACCACGTGGGCGTTCTTAGTAGAAGATCCTTTTCTAGCAGCGTCATTTTTATTGGACTTTTTGAACCTCCTATATGATAAGCGATGATGAAGAGTAGTAAATAATCTGCACTGCATAACAGAGAGCTGATAACTGGGTGGAATATCAGTATGCAGGGATTATTGAATGGACTTCAGAGTGTTTTTCTTAAATGGTGCATCTGTACCTGAGTAGGAAAAAACGTATTTCCGACGTTATACGGATAGGGTATCTGAATTTTTTCAGTACCTAATAAAGATAGAAAGAGTATTCTTTCTAAACAGAGGTGGCACCGCGGCTCCATCGTCCTCTATAAGCACATAGCTGTGTTTATAGAGGGCTTTTTTTATTTCAAAATATTAATCACAGAATCTTCAAACATAAAGGAGAGATAATCATGACTGCACATATAACACATCAAACCTGTTCTATAGATGGATTAATTCCCATTCAAGTTTTTCAAGTCTTGCCAAAAGCAAAAAAATACCTGCTGGAAAGCAGCTTTCCACATGAAGAAAAAGGGCGCTATTCCTTTATTGGTCTTCATCCTTATCAGGAAATTATCGGACGTGGGAAAGAAACTATGCTTATCAGCGATTCTCATGTAGAACCGCTTGTTGTACACCAGCACGCGCTGCATTTCTTACAGGAGATTATGCCGAAAATTAAATTATCTCTTCCCCTCCCCTTCTATGGCGGAGCAGTCGGGTATATCGGCTATGATACCATTCAATCTTTTGAAGATATTGGTCCATCTCCATTTGATGATCGGGATATGCCGGATATTCATTTGATGCTTTTTGAGGATACGATTATTTTCGACCATGAAGAAAATAAATTGCATTTTATCGCTATCGACCGGAACGGCGATGCAGAAGAAAAACGTGCGCAGCGTATTCAAAAACTGAAGCAATATGTGGAGCGGGCCAAATATACTGTACTTCCTGAACCACAAAAATATGCTTTCACTCCGGAAACAGACCAGAGAAAATTCGAAGAGAACGTACAGATTGCCAAGGATTACTTACAAAAAGGTGAAATTTTTCAGGTTGTTTTATCCCAGCGTTTTTCAAGAGAGATTGAAAATGAAAGAGAGTTCGGACTTTCCTTCTACGAGCAATTACGGAGATATAACGCTTCCCCATATATGTTCTATATTGACTTTCTGGACTATACCGTACTCGGTGCTTCCCCGGAAAGTTTGATAGAAACAAATGGAAGCCGTGTTGTCACCAATCCTATTGCAGGAACAAGAAAACGGGGACAGAACGAACTGGAAGATCAGGCACTCGCTGAAGAGCTGCTTGCCGATGAAAAAGAACGGGCAGAGCATCGGATGCTTGTTGATTTAAGCAGAAATGATTTAGGCCGCGTTTGCGAGGTAGGCAGTATCGAAATTCCAGTCTATATGACAATTGAGCGTTATCAGCATGTGATGCATATTGTTTCAGAGGTTACAGGGGAATTACGTTCCGATTATTCAGGGATTGATGCTCTTATCTCTTGTCTCCCCGCTGGAACAGTATCAGGAGCACCGAAAATTCGGGCGATGCAAATCATTAATGACCTGGAAACAATAAAACGCGGTCCTTACGGCGGTGGAATCGGCTTTATTAACTTTGAACATGATGTGCATATTGCACTTGCCATCCGCTCCATCGTTATGAAGGGGAACAAAGCTTATTTTCAATCTGGAGCCGGTATCGTATATGACTCCGTTCCGTTCAATGAATATATGGAAACCATTAACAAAGGAAGATCTTTTATGGAGGTGCCTGAACTTGATTCTATTAATTGATAATTATGATTCTTTCACATATAACCTGTATCAATATGTTTCCGAATGTGGCGTACATGTTGAAGTAATCCGTAATGATGAAGTCACTCTGGAAACAATCCAATCATTAGAGCCCGAAGCTATTATTATTTCACCTGGACCAGGTTCTCCAAAGGATGCCGGAAACTGTATTGATATCGTGCAGTCCTTTTATAAACAGCTGCCGATACTTGGAATCTGCTTAGGCCATCAAGTGATCATGGAAGCTCTGGGCGGAAGAGTTATTCAGGCCTCTACCATTAAGCACGGAAAAACATCGCTGATTCAGCATGATGGCTCTGGACTGTTCCAAGATCTCTCTAATCCAGTTGAGGTGATGCGTTATCACTCTCTTGCCGCGGAGCAAATCTCGGTACCATCTGAACTACGTATTACAGCAACTGCTTTAGATGATGATGAAATTATGGGTGTAACACATCAAGTGTACCCAGTTTATGGATTGCAATTCCATCCTGAATCAATCGGAACACTGGATGGAAAACGAATTATTTCTCATTTTGTTGAGAAAGTGATAAAGCAGAAGGAGGAAGTAACCCAATGAAACCGCATTTTAGTCAATTACTCGAAGGAAATAACTTATCATTTGAAGAAACAAAGGCATTATTTAATGCCTGTTTCCAGGAGGATGTTTCAGATACTGAGCTTGCTGCCATCTTAGTTGCTTTAAAAATGAAGCAGCCGACAGCTGAAGAGCTGGCCGGTCTGGCGGAAGTGATTCATACCAGCTCCCCTTTCCAATTTGAATTGGGAATTCCAGCAATGGATAACTGCGGAACAGGCGGAGATCGTTCTAACAGCTTTAATATCAGTACTTGTTCAGCATTTGTTTTAGCAGGTGCCGGTATTACTGTTGCTAAGCATGGAAACCGCCGTATTTCCAGCCAGACCGGGAGTGCAGATGTATTAGAAGAACTGGGAGTCTCTCTGAATCTGACAAAATCACAGCTCAAATATATGCTGAAGGAGAATCAAATTGCCTTTTTATTCGCACAGCATGTTCATCCAACCCTGAAACAAATTGCCGGCGTACGTCAGAAGCTTCGTACACCGACCATTTTCAATTTAGTGGGTCCTTTAACTAATCCTGTTGCTTTAAGCTCACAGCTGATAGGCGTTTATTCCAATGAAGCATTGCCAATTGTGGCAAAATCTTTAAAAACGCTTGGCAGAAAACGGGCACTGGTCATTCATGGTGCAGGCGGTATGGATGAAGCCTCTCTCCAGGGTGAGAATAAATTTATTTTACTGGAAGACAACGAATTAAAAGATGGATCTATCCATCCAGAAGAAGTTGGTTTATCCGTATATGACAATCAGAAAATTGAAGGCGGCGATGCCAAGGTCAATGCAAAAATTCTGCTCTCTGTATTAAATGGGGAGCCTGGAGCATACCTGGATACAGTTCTGTTTAATGCAGCAATCGCTTTATTTGCCACCGGGAATGTCGATTCAATTAAAGATGGAGTCGAAGTTGCTAAAGACAGTGTATTCTCCGGAAATGCAAAAGCAAGATTGAATGCATTAGTTCAATACAGTCAGGAAATAAAACGTGAGGTGGTTTAAATGACTTTTTTAGAAAAAATAATTGATAAGAAAAAACAGGAGATCGCCCAGCGGAAATTACAGGTAGACGGGAATTATACTCGAACAAATCCAATTTATTCATTGCATGAAAAAGTCCAGGCAGCCGATCATATATCCATTATTTCAGAAATCAAACGGGCCTCCCCTTCCAAAGGGCCGATTCAAATGGACGTAGATATACTGGAGCAAGCAAAACAATATGAACAATCCGGCGCAGCTGCGATTTCTGTTTTGACGGATGAAAGCTTTTTTCACGGTTCCTTAGAAGATCTCAGGGTTGTCAGTGAAGCTGTTTCCGTGCCAGTTCTGTGCAAAGATTTTATTATTGATGAGATTCAAATCGATGATGCAAAAAATGCAGGGGCATCCATTATTCTGTTAATCCTCGCTGCATTGCCGCTTGAACGATTTCAGCGTCTATACAGCTATGCGACAGAGCAGGGCCTCGAAGTATTATGTGAGGTCCATAATGCGGATGAATTAAAAGATGCACTATCAGTCAGTCCAAAAATCGTCGGTATTAATAACCGCAATTTAAAAACATTTGAAGTGGATTTACAAACAACCGCAGAGCTTGTTCAGCAAATAGATGAAAAGGGACTTACCATTATATCTGAAAGCGGTATGCGCACGAAAGAAGATGCAGAGCTGGCAAGAGACGCCGGTGCTAATACCATTCTGGTCGGTGAAACGCTGATGCGTTCAGATAATGTGGAAAAAGATATGCAGGCACTGCAGGTACCACTCTCCTCTGCGAAAGGGGCTTCCTGATATGCTTGTTAAAATCTGCGGGATCACATCTCCTGAAATTGCACAGGTCTCAGTCCATGCTGGAGCAGATTTTTTAGGATTTGTTTTTGCGAAAAGCAAGCGTGAAGTCTCTATAGATCAAGCACGAGAAATTATTGCAACGTTACCTGACCATGTAAAAAGCGTTGGTGTTTTTGTAAATAAAGATGTACAGGAAATAGAAGAAATCGCTCAGGAAGCAGGACTTGATTTTATACAGCTGCATGGAGAAGAATCTGCTCAAGCCGTCTTCCAGCTCACATATCCGGTCATTAAATCCCTTTCCGGTACAGAGGAAGGATTAAAGAAGGCGGCACAATATGATGCTGTTTCTTATCTGCTGATGGATAGTCCTCCCCTGCCCCATGCACACGGAGGGAACGGGACTACATTCAACTGGTCCATTTTAAATGGAATTGACTTTTCTGACAAACTGATTTTAGCAGGAGGACTGACACCGGAAAACGTTGCTGAAGCCATTAAACAGGTGAACCCGATTGGTGTGGATGTTTCCAGCGGTGTAGAAACAAACGGAAAAAAAGATCTGGATAAAATAAAAGCCTTTATCCACGCAGCAAAAAGAACTGTAGAAAGGAATCAATAATATGCAAACATACACATTCCCAGATGAATCAGGAAAATACGGCAAATTCGGCGGCAGATATATACCCGAATTACTTATGCCAGCTGTCTTAGAGCTTGAAGAAGCATATGAAGCAGCAAAAAAAGACCCTTCTTTTCAGAAGGAATTAAATAACTATCTGACAGAATACATTGGCAGAACGACTCCGTTGTATGAGGCAGAGCAATTAAGCAAGCATTTAGGCGGACCAAAAATTTATTTAAAACGGGAGGATCTCAATCATACCGGGGCTCATAAAATTAATAACACCATCGGACAGGCACTTCTGACTTTGCGGATGGGCAAAAAGAAAGTTGTCGCTGAAACAGGAGCCGGTCAGCACGGTGTAGCTACAGCAACCGTCTGCGCTCTGCTTGGTTTAGAGTGTATCGTTTTTATGGGCAACGAGGATATTAGAAGGCAGAAGCTCAACGTCTTTCGAATGGAGCTTTTAGGAGCAAAGGTTGTCGGTGTCTCTCAAGGAAGCGCAACATTAAAGGACGCCGTGAACGAGGCTCTACGCTATTGGGTTAATAATGTTCACGACACCCATTATATCATCGGCTCTGTTGTCGGGCCTCATCCCTTCCCCCGCATTGTCCGGGATTTTCAATCGGTTATTGGTTCCGAAACAAAGCAGCAAAGTCTGGAAAAGCAAGGGAAGCTGCCAGATGCTATCGTAGCCTGTGTTGGCGGCGGAAGCAATGCAATGGGAATGTTCTATCCTTTTGTGGAGGATAAAGAAGTTGCCTTATATGGTGTCGAAGCAGCAGGGAAAGGCGTTGACACCAATGAACATGCAGCCACGTTAACTGGCGGGTCTCCCGGGATGCTGCACGGTACATTTACTTATTTGCTGCAGGATGAAGCCGGTCAGATCCAGGAAGCAGCCTCTATATCTGCCGGATTAGATTATCCTGGTATTGGGCCAGAACACAGCCACCTGTATGATACCGGCCGGGTTACCTATCCTTCCATTACAGATGAAGAAGCATTAGAAGCCTTTCAGCTGCTTGCCAAATTAGAAGGAATTATCCCTGCTCTTGAAAGTGCACATGCAGTTGCCTATGCCTGCAAGCTGGCTGGAGAAATGTCCTCTGACCAGTCATTGGTTATCTGTCTGTCCGGACGCGGAGATAAGGATGTAGAACAAGTCAAAGCAAAACTGGAGGAGGATTCCAATGGGAAAGCATAAATTAGAAAATACATTAAATCAGATAAAAGCAACCGGAAAGCCTCTTTTCATTCCATATATGATGGCAGGTGACGGCGGCATTGACCAAATCAATGAACGCATTAACTTCTTAGCAGAATGTGGTGCATCTGCGATTGAACTGGGCATTCCTTTTTCCGATCCAGTGGCAGATGGCCCTGTCATTCAGGATGCCGGGCTGCGTGCATTACAGAATGGAACGACATTAAAGCTTGTCCTGGATGAGGTGCGTAAGCAAAAAGAATCTCGGAGCATCCCAATTATTTTAATGACCTATATTAATCCTATTTGGAACTATGGCTATGAACAATTTGCTAAAGACTGTGATGCTGCAGGAGTAGACGGCATTATTATCCCGGATATCCCAATGGAAGAGGAAGAAGATATTGCAGCACAGCTTTCCGCTAATGGTATCGCCTTTATCCGGTTAGCTGCGATGACAAGTCCAGATGAACGCCTGAAGAAAATCGCAGGAATGTCAGAAGGCTTTTTATACGCCGTCTCTGTCAGCGGCACTACCGGCGAGCGTGCACAGCATGAAGAAAGCACACTTCACTATTTAGAAAAATTAACTGAACTGAGCTCTGTACCTGTCCTGGCCGGCTTCGGAATTTCTAATCCGGATCAGGCAAAATACTTATCCGCTTATTGTGATGGTGTTATTGTAGGCAGTAAGCTTGTACACTTGTTTGCAGAAGGAAAACAAACGGAAATTAGGGAATTAATTGGCGAGACGATTAAATAAATGTATGTTTGCATTGATATAAGTGACGAGACAACCATTTTTTTATTGCATAAACTATATTAGAATCTAGACAACGTTGTCATTGATTCAAACCATCACAACAACCCATGCCTTGAGGGAGCTGTATGCCATACACAGCTCCTGTTTTTTTGTCTTCCCGTTCAAAATTGTACCGTCACAATTCCTTCATATATTTTCAAGCAAAATACTTGTCATTCAGCATAAAATACTATATCATCTAAAAAGACTAACCAGTCAGTTTTAATAAACAGACTTTTAACCCGACCAAGTTTAGGTTATAAAATATTCATTAACTAATCTGACGTATTGGATAGACAGTTTATCTTCCCGGAAATTTCCTTGCAGATAAAAAGCTGTCTATTATCTATGCGGAAAAGAAGGTGAAGAAGATGGCGCCGCGAATTTCTGAGGAAGCGAAAAAAGCAAGGAGAGATCATTTGCTGGAAGCAGCACTCGAATGTTTCTCCTCCAAAGGATATTATGCATCAACTGTTGATGATATAGTTCGTTACGCTAATCTGAGCAAAGGCTCTGTTTATAACTACTTTGAAAGTAAAGAAGATATCTTTATCCATTTACTTGAAAAGAAACGCACAGAGTCTATGGAGCATTTAAAAGAAAAGCTGGATAAAATAGATAGTCCGACGAAAAAATTACAGCACTGGATTCATGAAGATATTCCTTACAGCCTGGATAAAAAGAAATTTATGCGTGTTCACATTGAATTTTGGCTCTACTCCGCTGATTCACCTAAGCTGAAGGAAATTCTGTCAAAACGCTTTGACGCAATGGTTGATATGACAATAGCCATCATCACTGATGGTAAAAAAAGAGGCGAGTTTAGACAGGATTTAGATGTGGAACAGGCAACTGCCATGTTTTGGTCTTTACATGATGGAATATGGCTGCATGCAGTAATCGGCTATGATGTTAAAAAGCTGGAATCTCATATCAGAGAGATGGAAAACGTGTTTATGGCATATATTCAATAAAAGTACACATCTTTTCCTTTTGCTTCACATACATTAAGAAACTGACCGGTCATTTTTAAAAAGGAAGGTGAAATATATGTTAAAGAAACTTTTTGGACGTAAGCGTAAAGCACAACAGGATATTTATATGCAAAATGAAGAGCATTTACTACGTGAACGCTTAGCTGTTGAATACGATACAATTCGCGCTGGCATCAGATAATTTATAAATAACGCCTCAGCACTCCATCCGGAAGCACTGAGGCGTTATTTTTTTATCTATCCCCATAGTAAGCACCTAATCTATATACTTTGACTTTTTTACAAACCCGCATTTCTTTGCCAGATAATAACCCAGAAGAACCCCAATAAAGTTTAGAATAATATCATCTATATCCACTGACCTTGTGGCAAATCCTATATAATGGAGTAAAAGCTTTCCAAGCTCAATAACGACTGGAATCAAAATTGCTGCAGTTATTGTCTTTTTTAAAGAAATTCGATTAAAGCACAAATAAGCTCCAATCAGTATTGTAAGCAAGATGTTCCCTAACAAATTAGCCCCGGCAATCCGAATAGAAATATCACCAGCAAAAATAGCTTTCACATATCCACCGATTGTATAAAAAGGAATTGCATTTATAGTTATATATCCTAATGCTATGGGCAAATAAAACCATACGATGTAACTAATATAAATATATAAAATAGAAATACCATATGAATAATTTCTGTAGACAGATAATCAAATTTCTTCCTGATTAATTTATAAACTATGTAAAAGATAAGGATTGATATAAAAATAAAACTGAGCTATACAATACTTAATAGCAAAAATTCACCACCTAGCTTTACTAGTAAAATGCAGAATAAAGGTTCTCCCTCTATTCTGCATTTTATTTTTATTCATCCTCAAATTCCATCTGATTTAATTCAAAATACTGATATTGCTTCATAGAATCTGCCGCTTGAATGATGCCTTGATAAACGTTTTCCCCTGTCCCCAAATCAAACACGTTTATGGAAACGTCAGTCGCAGTTAGTGTAGAAAATGCAGGAAATGCAATATAGAAGTACCCATTCCGGATAGCAGTTAATGGATAAACATCCTCTGGATTGATTTCTAAGTCGCCATTTAACACATTTTCTTCAAAAACAACGTCCTTTTCCTCTAAATTCTTATCAAATCTTGTTAAAATGTAATTATCTCTTTGCAGCAACCCCACATAAACAGCTCCATCATAGATGCGAAGAAATTCTCCTTCATATAATGAGTCTCCAAGAAGGTCAACGGATTTGAAACTATCCTCCCCTACATTATATAGCCGCAACTCATATTTGAGCGGAGAATCTCCTATATAACCGCCGTTCTGATCTACTTTATATTCATCATAGATATAGAGATAATTCATTTCTCCGTTAATCAAACCGCTGTCTTGATAGATTAAAGTAGTATATATCCCTTCTTTTTGCTCAATATCTTTTGCCGGGAACTTGATATCCTCTAAAGTTTGATTATTTAAATCAATGACAAGAATCGCATCCTCATCCTGATAAATATCAGTCATCTCATCATACTGCCCTTCCATATATACCTGGGCATATAATTTATTATCATTGACACTTATAGAATTCACACCATAGATCCGTTGATTTTCTTCGACAGAAAGTTCAAATTCGTTTACCTCATCTGTTTCTTTATCAAGTATTTCTATATGAATATCATTCGATTCATCGATTCCCCAGCCTAAATTGTCTACATCTACATAAATAAGCTGGTTTTCTGTTTCTATAAAGTTCTCACTCCAAGTGTTTTTCCCGCGCATAAAGCTTTTATATTCTTTAACATACTTTTCCATCTGCAAATCCTGATAGTACCAGCCATAATGCATTCCTCTTCCAAGTTCAATCCGCTTTGATTCTTCTAAAGATAAACGAAAGGGATCTGGTACTACATTATAATATGGTGAGTAGTAGCTGCGTTGTGCATCACCATAGATTAAAACATCTTTTACAGCCTCTTCATCCCCTGATACTGTTTTCCAATTAAAATCAACCTCTTCCTTATCTATTAAGTAAAAGCCGATGATGATAACGGAGATGAAAATTAATGCAATATATATGGTTAAATAACGTTTTACATGTTTCATCTCTATCACACCCTTATCTTTCTATTTAATAAATGATTACTAAGGAAAATCGATATGATGGAAAGGACAATTGCTATTGCAAATTGCATCCACAAGAGCTCATTATCAAAAAAATAGTCCTTCATGATTATTTGCAAAATATATGGTGAGAACACCAGAATTAACGTCCCAATTCCATAAAAAACTGCTATAAATACACCACGGAAACGGTAACTGCGTTCAATTAAAATCATGGTAAACAGTACGATAACGAAGGCTATACCGAAACCGTAATTAATAATAAAATCAATAAAATTCTCTGGAAGCAGGAATCTTAAATAATATAAGCTTCTAACCATGCCCTGGGTGGTTAAATCTAACCGGTAATCCACCGGGATAATCAGCTTTAATATGACTTGCAATACAGGCAGGATAGCTACTTGAAAAGCAACTAGCCCAAATACTAGCATCAGAATAACTGCTCCTTTTGAGAAAAACAACTGAATACGTTTTACCGGCAGCATCAGCAGACGGTAAATGAAGGTATTCTTTCCCAACCAATCCCGATACCAGATAAATAAAATATAAATAAATATAGTCACTGCTGCAATGACAACAGGCAAGCTAAATATAAAGCTGGACAATATATTTATCATCGAAGCATACCCATTGTCTTGAAGGAACTGCTCTTTGGATAACCCGTGTTTAACGATGCTTTCCGTAATTTCAGATTTCACCATAAAAGCATAAAATATTACACTGGCAGCCTCTATCAAAAATACCACCACTAACAAAGTAATATAAATCGGTAAAAAACGCATAAATTCAAAGTTTACCAGCTTTCCAAAAAGCTTCATCCCTGATATACCTCCCTCATCACATCGATAACGGATTTGCCCTCTTCTTCTCTTATTTGCTCCGTCATAAATTCTTTTCTCACAACTCCATCAGCTAATAAAACAGCCTTATCAATTAAATGCTCAATATCACTGATTTCGTGTGTTGTTATAATCACACCGCGGTCCTCTACCAAATGACTGGAAAATACGTCTGCAATCTGCTCCCGGCTGAAGATATCTATCCCGGAGAATGGCTCATCCATTAATATGTAATCTGCATCCATCGCCAGCCCCATTAATAAATTCACCTTCGCTGTATTTCCTTTAGACAATTGTGAAATACGTTCTTCTTCTTTGAGCTTAAAAAATTTTAATATTTCCTTTGCCCGTTCATCATTCCAATTTTGATAGAAATCCCTCATAAATTGAAAAGCATCCTTTATCCGCATTTTAGGCAGAAGCGTCATCGCATCCGGAATATATGTTACCTTCTCCATTACTGCGGGGGATAATTTTTCACCATCAATCGTAATCTCGCCATTTTGATAAGGTGTCAGACCCATAATAGATTGAAGAATGGTCGTTTTGCCGGCACCATTAATTCCGATAAGACAAGTAATCTGACCTTTATCTGCTTCAAAAGTAATCCCGTTTAAAATTGACTTTCTTCCATACCTTTTTTCTATACCGGTTAATTTAATCATGCTTTATTTCACCCTCTCCGCCCAGTTCATTTAATTTTGACTGTACAAGCTCAAAAACCTGTTCCTTTGGAATTTGCAAAGAGGTGATACGATCTACAAATTGATCAATCGCTTCTGTTATTAAAGTTTCACGAATTTCTTTAATACGCTTCGTTTCTTTTGTGATGATACTTGGTTTATTTCCATCCGTATAAATCAAGCCTTCCTCCTCCATTTCTTTATAAGCTCGCTGTACGGTATTCGGATTAATTTTTAATTGCTGTGCTAATTCTCTGCGTGAAGGGATTTCTTGACCAGATTTCAATTCTCCAATTGCAATCTGCTCTTTAAAATACCTAATCACCTGAATATACACAGCCTCTCGCTTATCAAAGTGGATAGCCATCCAATTTCTCACCTCATTCTTCTAGTGCATACATATCTGCTGTATTAATACATTGATACATCTCGTAAGTGTATTATATGTATAATACACAAGAAAGACAACTATTTTCTTTATTAAAATTTAAATTTCTTAATTCACATTAGATTATCTTTTATATTTTAAAGCTAAGCAGGTTTTTAAAATGGAGAAATTACTATTTATTAATAACTCCACTTTCGCACCTGAGAATAAGCATCTATACCTTCCTATTCTAGGATGAACATGTTCTTCATTATCCTGCCTGCATATTGTTAAATCATCTTACTATTGAAATGAAGGTTGTGTATAGCTCCTGTAACCAACCACTACGCTTTCCATGGGGACGGCTTCAGCTAACTTGAAAAGAAAACCGCTTTTCAAGTGGATCTTCAGCTCGCCCTGCGATGCACAAATGTTTTCGATGGGGCGAGTAATCGCAGTCCCAGGACGTGCAAGTGCAGGCGTTGTGACAGGAGTCACGGGTTTAGCCTGCGAACCACTTAGGAGTCTCCGTGGTTGATCTGCGCTAAGTTAGGCTTCCACAGCGTATGAAAGGAATCATATCCAGATGGAGTTGGATGAAATAATTGTTTTTACTTGATGAAAAGATCATTTTAGTGTTTCAAATGGTTAAGGTGGCAATTGAAACTATGACACACCACACAGCATGAATAGTAAATATCGGGAATAGCTTTTATGAACAGAAAGAAATCGTGACGGGACATTTTTATATGCACCACGAAAAATATGTTCTTTACTGGTCTAATTTCTATTGGCTCCGTTGTATTAAACAGTATAGAACCCCCTTCTAGCGGAGGCGGACCGTTTTGACTCCTGAGGGATTAGCATCATCTGAAGATCCACTTTTGCCAAGTGCTCTTCTTGGCAAAAGTTAGCTGAAGAGCATGCCCCTAGGAAAGCAAAACGGTCCGCCGCAGCGGTGCCTTACGCATTACCTTTTTTCTATATAGAATTTATGCTTTGTCAAGGGATAGATGGAAAGAATGATCAACTCCAGTCTCTATGATAAGCTTGTTATTTTTTAAGGTGTGAAAGTTGAGTTAATAATACATCTCTTGCAAAAACAGCTGATACAAAAGAAATTCCTTTTTCAAGCGGATATGATAGAATTACTAACAGTATGATATTAAGCAGGAAGGAAGTATTTTAGATGAAGCTAGTTACATGGAATGTCAATGGAATCCGCGCCTGTGTCCGCAAAGGTTTCTTGGATTTCTTTCATGAAATAGATGCAGATTTTTTCTGTTTACAGGAAACAAAGGTGCAAACAGGCCAAATTGAATTGGATTTAGAAGGTTATTATCAATATTGGAATTACGCACAACGAAAAGGTTACTCTGGGACGGCTATTTTCACCAAGCATAAACCGCTGCGTGTTTCCTACGGTTTTCAAGAGGGAGAGACAGAGACAGAGGGAAGGATAATTACATTAGAATACCCAGAATTTTATCTTGTCAATGTCTATACACCAAACTCAAAACGGGATTTAACCAGGCTTGAAGAACGTCTGGAATGGGAAGACAGGATATTTGATTATTTGAAGGAGCTTGACGCTGAAAAGCCTGTAATTTATTGCGGGGATTTAAATGTAGCGCATCAGGAAATCGATTTAAAAAATGATAAAACAAATCATGGTAATTCAGGCTTTACTCAGGAGGAGCGTGATAAAATGACACGCATCTTAGCCAATGGATTCACAGATACGTTACGCTATTTCTATCCAGAGCGCGATGACATTTTCACTTGGTGGTCTTATATGAAAACAATCCGCGAAAGAAATATTGGATGGCGTATTGATTATTTTATTGTTTCCAGTCAATTAGAAAAATATCTGAAAAACTTAGAGGTTTATCGATATACCCTTGGCAGCGATCATTGTCCAGTATGCTTGGAAATGAATCTGGAGGAAAATTAAATCTATACAGACATTGGTTTAATCAAAGAATTTAAAAAACTGGATGTCAAACGCCCGAAATAATTCGGGGATAAAAAAAAGCCCAATAATTAAACCAAACAAAAATATAGTAATAATTCTTATTTTTTTTCGCATTCCCCGGCGGCCTCTCTTTCATAAAAGAAGAAAAGGAAGTACCTTAGCTGCCTCCTCATCTTCTTTTTTATTCAGAAGATATATTCGTCCATTTTCAGCTGGTATGTAAGCATATATGGAAGTAGATCCTCCATATTTCTTTTATTTTTTTTGCAAATAATCAACCATGCCAAGCGCACTTAATTGTAAATCTACATTAATCATCTGATAAACTTCATGCTCATCCTGAATCCCCTGCTCACTGAGCTCGGATTGCACATATTTCAACAAACGTTTAGCAATCTCATCATAGCCCTGTCCTTCAGCAACCGCAGCTTTTGCTTCCTTAACAAATACATCCAGCCATGCCTCTGCCTGCTTCAAGGCTTCTTCTACTAAATCAGTTTCTCCAAAATGTCCAAAATAGATATAATCCAATTGTTTTTCACGGAATTTCTGCAAAGATTGCTTCATTGCTGCCGGATCAAAGTGGTTTGGCGAAGTAGATGGTAAAAAGAAGTTCACTCCATGCGGAAATAATTGTTCATATTGGATTCCTGCTGTGTCTCCCGTAAACATGCCATTACTTAATGGATCATAGATGCTCAGATGATGTTTGGCATGCCCCGGCGTGTCCCAGAATTCTAATACCCGCTCTTCCCCAATTTGTAAACTATCTCCTTCTGTTTTCTCCACAATTCTTTCTTCCTCGGCCGGGACAATCGGATCGTATAGCTCGGAAAAACGCTCTCCATAAATCGCCCGTGCTCCAGCTGCTAATTTCTTAGGATCAACCAGATGCCTTTTCCCTCTCGGATGAACGTATAAAACAGCGTTAGGACATAAAGCTAATAAACGTCCCGCTCCGCCTGCATGGTCTAAATGAACATGTGTCACAATAATATGCTTCACATCAGCTAATGAATACCCCAGCTCTTCTAGCCCTTTCTTAATATATGGTACAGCAGGGCTTGGACCTGTTTCAACAATGGTAAGTTCGTCCCCTTCAATGATATACGAACCAGTTCTGCCGCTTACACCAAAATCAAATCCATCGATAAGTGAAATACCATGATGAAGTTTTATTGGCTTTCTGGAATGCAGATTCATAGTAATCCCCCATTTCTACAAAATTTTTCTACTATAATATAAACTTATTTTAACATCTTTTCAGAAACTCTATCTAGAAATAAGATAACGGAGCAATGCCACCGCTGCGGCGGATTCTATACTGTTTAATACAATGGAGCAAATAGAAATTAGACCAGTAAAGAACATATTTTTCATGGTGCATATAAAAATGTCCCGCCACGATTCCTTTCATTCGCTGTAAAAACTTAACTGAGCGTAGACCAACCAGTTAGACTCTTATGGGAACAGGGCGATCTGAATATCCACTTGAAAAGCGGTTTTCTTTTCAAGTTAGCTGAAGCCGTCCTCATGGCAGACTAAAATTTCAGGCGTTCTGAGGATTACTTACCCCGTCAGAATTTGTAGTGGTTGGTTACAGGAGCTATACACAATCTCCATTTCAAATAGAAGGATGATTTAACAAAATGCAAGCAGGCTACATGTTCATCCTGGAATAGGAAGGTATAGATGCTAATTCTCAGGTGCGAAAATTGAGTAATTATTTCTTGCACTTGATTTTGAGTTAAAACCAAAATAGGAAATTTGAATGATTTTCTTTGCTTGATATTCAACAATAGGGTACATTAGATGGAGAATAGATAATATAATATTTACTGGTACAAAATATAACAGTAAATTGAAAATGGATAAAAAGGATGAAACAAAATGAGTAAAAAGAATGTGGATGATTACCTTCAAGAAGGAATGTATGGAACACGCCTGCCCAATGAAAGTGAACGGAAAAAATATCTTGGAACATTGCGTGAGCGTATCGCTTTTGTTTTAACAATTGGAGAGGTTATGTCTAATAAAGGCCTTGTGGAATTAGAGCGTCAATTAAAGCAGCATCCAAAGGCAAAGCTGCTGTTGAATGGGAATATTTCATACCAATTTTTAAAAGAAGAAAAGTCACTCGCCGACCGTTTTTCCATTTCTCATACAACTGTAAGTAATCAGGAAAATGATACAGAGATTGGTTTAGTACTCACATACTCTTATGCTGTAGATATAGAGCATATTTACCTCAAGGATATAGAAGACATATCAGCTCCAAATGAAAAAGAAGAAGAAGAAAAAAACAGTAATCCACCAAAAGGATTCGTTTCAAAGCTCAAAAATTTATTCCATTAGTACTATTTTTAGGTCTATTATAAAAACAGTATGGATAAAACAAATGCTAAAAAGTGCCAGTCATCGGAATTTAGATTATTTAAACTAATTCCCAGATGGCCGGCACTTATCTTCACTTTATATTCCTTACTATTTCAAATTATATGATTCATTTTTTGTTATCAAAATCAATATTTTTCATTCGGAACGGTGTGATAATCAATACGACAATCAATGCCAGTCCCATGTAGCCGATCAGTGAATAAAATTTAGAAACTAAATCTGTAAAGCCGACAAAACTGAGGATAAATCCTGCTACAAGAGTTATAACTAAAATAATGTTAAATTTCTTCGTTTCTACTTCTGCAAACCTGGCAACAAAGGCAAAGAACATACTAATTGCAGTATTAAAAATCATTCCAAATAGAACAATCGCCATGATAATGCCTAAAAATGGTGAGACATTATTTACAATGCCCAACATCGGCATTTCGAAATTACCAACCTCTTCAATTTTAGCAAAAATCGCGAAATAACTAAGCAGAATTAAGACACCTAATCCTAGTCCCCCTACTAATCCGCCAATTGCAGCTGTTTTTCTATCCTTTTCTGCACTTCCCATAACAATAGACATAGCTGCACCAACTGATGTATTAAAGGTAGCATAGTTCAAGCCTGCTACAAACCAATTCGGAAAATTCGGTCCATGACTTTTTGCAGTACTATTTAACTCTGCAAGCGACCCATCCATCGTAAAAAAGCTGTAAATGGAAATAAAAATAACAAATAAAATTAAGAAAGGTGTAATACTGCTGATTACAGCAACAACTTTATCTACTTTTAACATCCCCGTCAGCAGCACCAATACTGCCATCAGGACAGCGCCAACAACATGAGGCAATCCAAATTGCTGGTTAAGATTTGCTCCAGCTCCTGCAATCATTACGACGCCTACGCCAAATAAAGTAAATACAAGCACAGCATCTACAATCACACCAATAAGGTTAAAACGGGTGAGCTTTTCGATAAACTTAAAATGACTGATCTTATAAATTACTTCATTATAGGAGGATGTCTGGGATCTGCTTCCCAGCCAGACGAGCATCATACCAACATATGCAAAAAGCACGGTTGAAACAAAGGCAGCCAGAATACCTAATGTTCCAAAGCTGGTAAAATACTGCAGCACCTCCTGTCCGGAAGCAAAACCTGCCCCTACAATCACACCTATGAATGCGCTTGCAATTACAAAGATTTTCATTATTCTTTTCATGTTCTTCCTCCTATTGTTCCTTTTTTCGTCACACAAGTATTTGATGAAATCTTTCTATGTATATACTAAAATAGAGATAGATATATTTTTTAGTATACAAAAAGACTGCTTATGAAAAATGATAGTTTTTTTAACAATAAAAAGCAAGTATACAAATTATTCAATTAATTAAAAATAATGTAAGCAGGCTTTTCATATCAATATTAATGCTTCTCTTATAAAGGAGTGCGTTTTATGGATTATTCTAACATAAACACTAATAAACTATTAACTCTTCGACAGCCTTTTTCTGATTTAGATGCACTCGCCGATATGATTAGCGAAGTGTTGGCATGTCCAATTACGATTGAGGATGCCAATCATCATGTTCTAGCATATAGTAAGCATACTGAAAATATTGATGAAGCGAGAATAAGTACCATTATGAATCGGAAAGTTCCCGATAAGGTAATCAATGGATTATGGAAAAACGGAGCAATGCCTAAGCTTATTGACAGTAATCAGCCTGTCATTATACCTGAAATTAAAGAAATTGGACTGGGAAACCGGATAGCCATTTCCATCTGGAAGCAGAACGAAATATTAGGATTTATTTGGGCGCACACAGGAGAAAAGGAATATTCTGCAGATGATTTGGAAATCTTAAAAGAAGCTGTCCGTCAAGTGAAAAAATTTATACTGCAAAAGCTGCCTGGCAGGAGAAATACAGAACAAGCCTATAAAGATTTTTTCTGGCAGCTGTTAACAGCAGACTTTGTCAGCGCAAGCACCATTCAATCCTATGAAAAACAATTCAATATAAAATTGCAGGACGGCTTGGCTATTGTTGTCTTCCGTTTTGAAGATGAGATTACACCGCAAATTGAAAAACATGCTTACTACCTTTCAGAAACAGTCATGCAGGTCAATACGATTTTTCGTTTGTTTGATGATCAGGATTTTATTCTATTAGTTCGCTTATGGAAAGATGACGATACATCAGATAAGATTTATCAATTTATTAGTCAGCTTCAGGAAAAAATAAGTATACAGCTGAAGCTGACCTCCATGCACGGCGCAGCAAGTCAAATTTATCATTCAGCTAAAGATATGACACAGGCCTATGAAGAAGCACTCCAGACTCTTTCCTTACAAAAGCAATTCCCGGATAAGCTGTCTTCTTGTTTTCTGTACGAAGATTTAGGCATATTTCAGTGGGTGGACATATTAAAGGAACATCGCCAAAAACGGCATCATACTAATAAATACATTCAACGGCTCCGTAAGTATGATGAGCGCCAGCAAAGTAACTTATTATACACTTTAGAAGCATATTTAGAGTATGATTCTAACGTACTTCAGACAGCAAAAGCTTTGTTTATCCACCCAAACACTATGAATTACCGTTTAAAAAGGATTCATGAGATTAGTAAGCTTGATTTAAAAAATCCGCATCAAAAAATAGCGGTTTATTTAGAATTATTAGCTGATAAACTAGAATAACAGTACCGTTTGTGTAAATACACAAACGGTATTGGCCCAATTCATTTATTTTCATAATGTTTTCCCACAAAGAAAGCGTTAACATAATAAGCATAAACAATAAACAAAGGGGCGAGTAAACATGATTATCGGGGTTCCTAAAGAGATAAAAAATAATGAAAACCGTGTTGCTATGACACCAGCTGGAGTGGTTAACCTTGTACAATCCGGGCAAACCATCCTTATTGAAAAAGAAGCCGGCTTAGGGAGCGGCTTTACAGATGATGAATATAAGCAGGCTGGAGCAGAAATTATTGCAGAGGCCAGGGACGTCTGGGATCGTTCTGATATGATTATGAAGGTAAAAGAACCGCTTGAATCAGAATATCGCTATTTCCGGAAAGGATTAGTATTGTTCACCTATCTTCATCTAGCTGCTGACAAGAGACTAACAGAAGAGCTGGTAGAAAAAGAAGTAACAGCTATTGCCTATGAAACCATCGTTGTAGGCAGGTCACTTCCACTTCTGACACCAATGAGTGAGGTAGCCGGACGTATGGCTACACAAATCGGCGCACAGTATTTAGAGAAATCAGAAGGCGGAAAAGGCATTTTACTTGGTGGAATTCCTGGAGTAAAACGAGGAAAAGTAACGGTTATTGGCGGTGGTGTCGTTGGTACAAATGCAGCACGGGTAGCTATCGGCCTTGGAGCTGATGTAACGATTATTGATTTAAATCCGCAGCGTCTTCGCGAATTAGAAGAGATTTTCGGCTCAAGCATTCAAACATTAATGTCAAATCCATTAAATATCGGGGAAGCTGTGAAAGATTCTGATCTCGTTATTGGCTCAGTACTAATTCCAGGCAGAAGAGCACCGAAGCTTGTAACAGAAGAAATGATTCAATCCATGCAGCCAGGCAGTGTCATTGTCGATGTGGCAATTGACCAGGGAGGTAACTTTGAAACAGTTGACCATCCGACAACCCATGAAGACCCAATCTATGTGAAGCATGATGTCCTGCATTATGCCGTTGCAAATATTCCGGGAGCCGTTCCGCGTACTGCAACAGTCGGCCTGACAAATGTAACTGTACCTTATGCTGTTAATATTGCGAAACAGGGTGTAGAGAACGCCATTCAAAACAGCGCACCTATCGCCAGCGGTGTGAATGTAATGAATGGTCATGTAACAAATGAAGCTGTTGCAAATGATTTAAATTATGAATATGTTGCAGTAAAAGATATTTTATAAAAAATACAATAAATCTAAAAAGTCATCACTCCTTACAAAAGAGCTGATGGCTTTTTAGCATTCCAATATGTACTGGATTATAGTATAGAAGCCTTTCTAATCGTCATTTTCATACCATTCTGTTACACTTACTTTATACAGAATGGAGGGATTATTTTGCGTTTACAGAATCAAAAAGTTATTGCACTTGTCGATCATGATTTTGAAGATTTAGAACTATGGTATCCCGTTCACCGTCTACGTGAAGAAGGCGCCAGGGTAGATTTAGTCGGACAGGCTGCTAATCAAAAATATATAGGAAAATATGGTGTTCCTGCTGAATCTAATTATGCTTTTTCAGAAGTGAATCCAGAAGATTATGATGCAATTCTGGTTCCTGGAGGATGGGCTCCAGATAAACTTCGCCGTTTCCCTGAAGTTATCAGCTTCGTTAAGCATATGAATGATAATAAAAAGCCTATCGGACAAATTTGTCATGCCGGATGGGTATTAATCTCTGCAAATATTTTAGAAGGCAAAACTGTAACCAGTACACCGGGAATTAAAGACGATATGACCAATGCTGGTGCAACCTGGGTTAATGAGCCGGTTGTTTCTGATGGGCACCTTGTTTCAAGCAGAAGACCGCCTGATCTACCAGATTATTTACGTGAATTAATCAAAGTGATGGAAGAATACAGCCGTTAAAATAAGTGTTTATAAAGTTTGATAAAAAGGATCAAGAAATTTGAGGCAGCGCAGCTTTGAGCAGCTCTTTTCATGGGGCGAGTAATCGCAGTCCCCAGTGGAATGTATGCTTTTAGATACATGAGCAGCGGTTTTCCTGGGGTGAGTAATCGCAACCCCAGCGGAAAAGCAAGCTAACGAAGAAATTCGCAGTGTCATTTTTATTAGACTTTGTAAAAATCCACTTAAGGGAGTTTTTATATGAGAATTGTTTCTATAGAACCAACACCCAGCCCACATTCTATGAAAATCAATGTGAATGAGACTTTACCCCCTGACGAAACGTATAATTACAGTGACAAGGACGATTTAGCTCATGCACCGGAATATGTGCAGGAGCTTTTTGCTCTGGAAGGGGTTAAAAATATCTATCGTGTTATTGATTTTATTGCTTTAGCAAGGAATCCAAAAACACCCTGGGAAGAACTACTGCCTCAAGTCCGAAACGTATTGGGAACAGAGGAAGCGTTCGATCAGCAGGATGAACTATCTAATGCTCCGCAGGCTCCTTCTGAAGCATTTGGAGAAGTTCATGTTTTCATTCAGATGTTTTTAGGAATTCCTATGCAGGTAAAACTGGAAGAAGGAGATAGAGAAGAACGCTTCGGGCTGCCAGAGCGCTTTTCCAATGCAGTAATGGAGGCTTCCACTGCCTCTGACAATATCATTCTGGATCGGAAATGGGAAGAACAGCATCCACGCTATGGAAGTCTGGAAGAAATAGGATATGATGTTGTAGAGGAGCTAAAAGCAAGCTATGACCAGGACCGCTTGGATACCCTTGTACAAATGGCTTTGCAAAATGATGAAAGTGCAGGCAACACAACAAACTATTATCAGCATGTTCCGATTGAAAAACTGGATAATCCTGATTGGCGTGAACGCTATGCTGCGCTGGACCGTTTAGACCCGACATTGGACGATCTTGCCCTTTTGGAAAAAGCTGTCCACGATGAAAAAGCATCTATCCGCAGACTGGCAACAGCTTATTTAGGAATGCTGGAGGATAAAGCTGCGTTGCCATTACTATATAAAGCATTAGCTGATAAAGCCGTCAATGTCCGGAGAACTGCCGGAGATTGTATTTCTGACTTAGGTTTTACAGAGGCTATTCCAAATATGAAGGAAACATTAAAAGATAAGAGCCGAATTGTCCGTTGGCGTGGAGCAATGTTTTTATATGAAGTCGGAGATGCATCTGCCGTCCCTGCTCTTCAAGAAGCTGCTGATGATGAACCCGAATTTGAGGTCCGTATGCAGATAAAATTAGCCCTGGAGCGTATTGAAGGCGGCAAACAGGCAAAAGGCTCTGTTTGGCATCAAATGACACAGGCAACAAGATCAAAAACAGACATTTTCAAAGACTGATGGAAGCTAATTCAGAGCAACTGCTTCTGAATTAGCTTTTTCTATCGTTGGATTGAAAAGTTAAAATGAATAAATCTAGAAATACATCACATCAGCCATACATATTATTAATATATATTCTCACACGCGTTGTACTTCATTCCAACTCTTTCAGTAGTTACTGTAAATGAAGAAAATACCATTTTGTACCTTGGTGTGACCTCTGAAAACATATATTTTCCTTTCCAATTTCTTTACGTATAGAAAGCGTTTTCTTATAATAAGAGTATCGAAGTACTTGAAGGGGGACTTTATAAATGGATACAAAAGAGGGTACTTTGCTTTTTGAACCAAGTAAAACACAAGTGGAACAGGCAAATATCACTTCTTATCGTACTTGGTTACAAGAATATAAACAAATTCAAACGAAAGATTACCATACTTTATGGAAATGGTCTGTGGAGGACTTTGATACATTTTGGGAATCCATTTGGGAATATTTTAAAATCCAGTCGCACGAGTCGTATCAAAACGTTCGTTCAAGCAAGCAGATCATCGGCACAAAATGGTTTCCTGAAGCAACCATCAACTATACAGAGCATGTATTCCGAAATAAATCGCTAGATAGCCCGGCTATTATTCATACATCAGAAAAACGGCAGCGGCAGGAAGTTTCCTGGGAAAAACTTTACCAGGATACTGCTGCGCTTCAAAATACACTGGAAAAACAAGGGATTCAAAAAGGAGATCGTGTTGCCTGCTATGCACCAAATATCTATGAAACTGTCGTTGCTTTCCTGGCAACTGCAAGCCTGGGTGCTGTTTGGTCCAGCGCCTCTCCTGACTTTGGGACACAAAGTGTGATGGAACGCTTCCAGCAAATTGAGCCAAAAGCAATGATTACTGTCGACGGTTATTCTTATAATGGCAGGAAGTTTAATAGATTAGATGTTGTCAGAAAGCTGCAATCTGCACTTCCTTCCTTAAAAACGACGATAACTATTCCTTATCTAAATAATCAGGCCGATTTCAGCACCTGTGTCCATCCAATTTCCTGGGAGGATGCAACAGGCTGTCAAGAAAAGCTGGAAATGACTTATACACCTGTTGCCTTTAATGATCCGCTTTGGATATTATATTCTTCTGGAACAACAGGTAAACCGAAACCCATTGTACATAGCCAGGGCGGAATTTTATTGGAGCATTTAAAGGCGGTCCATCTGCATATGGATTTAAGCGCGGGTTCACGCTTCTTCTGGTTTACAACAACTGGCTGGATGATGTGGAATTTTCTTGTTGGCGGATTATTAACCGGAGCTTCCATTATTCTTTATGACGGGAGCCCGGCTTATCCGGATAAACAGGTTTTATGGCGGCTTGCAGAACAGACAAAAATGAATGTATTTGGTACCAGCGCCAGCTTTATAACTGCTTGTATGAATGAAAATATGATGCCGAAGAATAATTTTGATTTATCCCATTTGAGAAATATCAGTTCAACAGGCTCTCCGCTTTCCCCAGAAGGATTCGAGTGGTGCTATACACATGTAAAGAATGATATTTGGCTATCTTCTGTAAGTGGAGGTACAGATGTATGTACAGCCTTTTTGCTTGGCTCTCCTATTCTGCCAGTATATGCCGGTGAAATTCAATGTGCAGGTTTGGGAGCGAAAATTGAAAGCTTTGATGAGGATGGCAATGCTTTAACAAATGAGATTGGTGAGCTTGTTCTGACTGCTCCATTTCCAAGTATGCCAATTTATTTCTGGAATGATGAATCCGGATTTCGAATGTACCATAGTTACTTTGATACTTTTCCAGGAGTTTGGTGTCATGGAGACTATATAAAATTAACAGATAGAAATACCGCTATTATTTACGGAAGATCTGATGCTACTATTAACCGTGGCGGCATCCGAATTGGAACGAGTGAAATTTACCGTGCTGCAGACCAAGTTACAGCAGTTGAGAACAGTTTAATGGTTGACCTTCCTCAAGGAAATGGTGATTCCATTACTCCATTATTTGTTGTTCTCAAAGATGGAGAAGAGCTTACCGAAAGCTTGGAACAGGAAATTAAGCAGCAGCTGCGTACACATTGCTCGCCAAGACATGTTCCTACACATATTTACAGGGTAGAAGAGCTTCCGCAAACCCTGAATGGAAAGAAAGTTGAAATTCCCGTTAAAAAAATCCTGATGGGACAGGATGCTGCGACAGTTATTAATAAAGGCTCTCTGATTAACCCTGACAGCCTGGATTATTTTATCGACTTAGCTAAGAAAATATAAAAAATGCTGATTGAGGAGGCTTACTCTTCAATCAGCATTTTTTTCATTTTAAACCGGGTTAATAAAACGCCCTTTCTCTCTACATTTTCTTCTTCAATTAATTCAAAGCCATACCTTTCAAAAAATCCCCTTGCTGTAATGCTTGAGAAAGTCCAAATAAGCGTAATTTCTTTCTTCCTTGCCCACTTCTCTGTCTCTATTAATAAAACGGAAGCAATTCCTAAACGCTGTTTATCCTTATGTACATACAGGCGGTCTAAATAACCGTCAGCTCGAATGTCAGCAAAACCGACAATCTGCTCCTTTATTTTTGCGACGAAGGTTTGATTTTTCAATAGAGAAGCTCCCCATTCCTTTAATATATTCTCTTTCTCTTCTGCAGGAGCCTAGGCGGCAATTTCCTCCTCACTGTAATCTGCTCGATTTACTTCCTCTACTGTAGCGTAAAACAAGTCAACAATCTCCGCTATATCTTCTTGCGGAAAAGTCGTTATATGTATTTCACTCACAAAAACCTCTCCCTCACCCGCAACTATATTGCTGACTCATATAGAATTACAGCTGATGGAGGGCGGTCTGCCCTTCCATCAGCATTTTTAATCGAGTCAGCGAAATACCTTATTCTCTTTTTTATCACATGGATAGTAATATAATAATTGACGGGATAATCAATACTAATGAAATAATTGTTAAAATCCCCATGATTAATAATAAATTCCCGTACTTATTTAACAGCTCATTCACGTTACCTGCTGTTAAATCATCTGAAGATATAATATTGGAAGCTTCCACACCTGTCTGATAAAAGAGATAACCCGTTATAATTCCCGTCACACCACCGATAATTCCGCCGAGGCTCCCAAAGAAACTTACAATAATAGATAATGAGCTGAATATAATGGATGTCACACCAACTAATTTCCCCCATTTTGCTATTCTTTTTAAATTGTCCCTTTCTAAATACTCCATAAAAATTCCTCTCCTGTTAACGACTTTAGTACTATATTCACCTTCTATCGATTAGTTAAACATTTTCCAGTTCATTATTTGATTTATTTACCACTTATCACGTTCTAAAGATTAAAATTTGTGATTCCTGTTCTGCCCGACAGGATAAAAAGGGAACCATCAGATAAAAATGCTGATTAAGGGATAAACTTCCCACAATCAGCATTTCTTCAATTATTTAAAAACCGCTATAAGAATCACGATGGAATTTTCCGTATACTTGATGCAGATATTTATCCGGAACAGCTTCCTCTATTATTGGAAATATCTCTCTTTCCTCAAAACGAACATTGTTCTCTAAAAGCTCACCAAGACGATTCATCTTTTCATATGGATCTTCCTTGTTTTCTCGTATAGCATAAATGAGTCCGCGAATTTGTAGATGCTGATAAAGCATTTCTTTCATTAATTCAGTATCTGGTTTTTCAGCAAATACATCATAAAGGGGCAGCAAAACTTCTTCTTCATCCCGAAAATGATGAACAGCATCCTTTTCCCAATAATCAATAAGACCCCGAATAAATTGTCCTAATGATTTATCTGTCTTTTCTGTACCGGCCTGCTTTAATTCCATCGCTTGTACTAACGCATGATGATGGTGATGTGATAATGGTTTCAAACCATCATGCCTCTGCTTTTTCACAATAAAACACCTCCGACACTTTCTGATCAGCTTCTCCCGGTTAAAATAGAGAAAAGCCCTTTTTTTGCCCTTTTTTTTAGTATAAACCAAAGACTATCTGCTTTTATACTATTTCACTTTTTTATGATTTCTTTTTCAGATAATACGCTTCCTGAAATATATGCAGCTAAAGCCAAAAGCATAGATGTTACAACAGAATGCATTCCAAATGGCTGTGGATAAAAAGTTTCAAAGATAATATAGCTGATGACACCGGTGAGCATCGAAGCAATGGCTCCGTGCTTTGTACCTCTCCTCCAATAAAGCCCGAGAATAATCGGCCAGATAAAAGCAGCCTCCAGACCGCCCATGGAGAATAAATTCAGCCAGATAATTAAATCTGGCGGCTGCAGCGACATGAAAACAACAATGATTCCTATTAACGCGGTAGCACCCATACTCCATCTGCGAATGGTTTTATCACCTGCATCTGGACGGACATAATTTAAATAGACATCTTTTACAATTGTGGAACTTACCATTAACAGCAGCGAGTTAACTGTTGTCATAATCGCTGCCATCGGAGCAGCCAAAACAATTCCTGCTGCCCAGCCTGGTAAAACGGCCTGCGCTAGCTCTGGCATAACTGTATCGCCTATTTCAATCCCTGGAAGTACTGTCCTGCCAAACACACCGATTAAATGCATATTCAGCATAATAAAACCGACAACAAAGGTACTGATAATAATACCGCGATGCAGCGCCTTTGCATTTTTATAGGACATGGCACGGACAGCAATCTGCGGCAGAGCAACGACTCCGACTCCGACTAATACCCAAAAGGAAGAGACATAAGCAGGCGTCAGGCTTCCATCTGAACCAAATGGCGTAAGAAGATTGGGGTTCTCTGCAGCCAGATCACTCATAATCTGAGATACGCCGCCACCTGCAATAATAACTGCAACTAGTAAAACAAGCGTGCCCAGAAACATAATAATCCCCTGAATTCCATCTGTAATAGCTACTGCCCGAAATCCGCCAACGACAACATATACTAAAACAGCAAACGAAAAAATACATAAAGCTGTAAAATAAGGTATTCCGGTCAATGATTGAACCAGGCGTGCACCGCCAATCCATTGTGCAGACATCGCTGAGAACAGGAAAATCAAAATACTGGCTGCCGAAAGAAGTACAACCCATTTTGACTGATATCTTTCCTTTAAAAAATCAACAATCGTAACCGCCTTGTACTTCCTTGTAACGATAGCGAACCGTTTCCCTAGCACCATCAGTACAAAATATCCTGTGGCCAGCTGTGTCATGGATAACAATACCCAGCCAAGCCCTTCATTATAAGCTGTTCCCGGCCCGCTCAGGAAGCTGCTCGCACTTCCATATGTAGTTACCAGTGTCATTGCCAAAATAAATCCGCCGAGACTTCTTCCGCCAAGAAAATATTCCTGTAAAAACGAGTCAGAGCGGCTGACAAATTTACCTGCCCAAATACCCACTATAAAAACAAGGCTAATAAAGATAAATAATGGTAAAACTGCTTCCCAATTCATGAGTGAACTCCTTTTGGTATATAAGATATAATGTCTTTTATCTACTCTTCCTCTTCTAAGGATATATCTTTAAAAAAGAACTTAACAACAAGGATTGTTAAAATCATCATCACAATAAATCCAAGAATACAGCTGAAGAAAAACCAAGCTGGGAAGCCTAATATATAATTATAGGATTCCGGGGATTTATTCCCGAGCCCATAGGCAAAACCAAACCACCAGATAAAATTAAAAATAACAAGACCTACGCCCAGCCAAGCTTCACGGTTAGCAGTTTTGTAGCGTTTATCCGTCCATTCTTTTCTTTCCATAAAGAAGCTCCTATCCAGAATAGATTATTTTCTTTTTTACTATAATCAACTTTCTATTCACTGTAAACTAATTAACAGTAAATAGGAATGAAGGAAATTTTCTTTATACCCCTTAAGAAGAAAGACGACTTTCTATCAAGAAGAAGTCGCCTTGTATAATTTTCGAGTATTATTCTGCCTTTCTTCATTATTGTATCCAAATTTAATAAGAAAAAATGTTAACCCTGAATTAACAAGGGTATTCAAAATCCCTAATAGTACCGGAAAATCAATATTGAATGCAAAATAGCGATTAACCAGCGTAATAATAACTCCGGTAAGAATTAAATGAGAGCTGACTCCAAATACTTTAAATTTGAAGTTTCTGCTCTTAACTGTATATACCCCAAGAGGAATCAATAGAACAAAACTCATGTAGGAGTTTATTGCCAGCCAGCTTACTGCTTCGATAGAATTATTTAAAATCAAGGAAGGCCAAATATTTAGTAAAGTTTTTAAACCAAACATATAAAAGCTTATATAGAATAACAGACCTACTATATTTAGAAAGGTGCGTTCTATTATTAGATACCATAAACGATGTTTCCCATTTTTCATTTCATATATAATTTCACAAACAACTGCCAGCAATAAAACCCCCACCATTATGTATAACTGCATTATTGGTACATTCCCTTTAAATATTTCGAGCAAGAATTTAATAACGTTCAATAACTCACCTAACATTTCATTCACCTCCACTTTTTATTACATCGATCATCCCTTCTCGAGATGCTGTAATACTCCTTACTAAAACTCAAATGAAGCTGTATTAAATTCAGGCTTCCATCATATTTCATCTTCAAACGACAGGTTTACTGGTTTATCCTGCAGCTCACCCTGTATCTCCAGATTCGTTGCCGGAGTATTTTCATCTACTTCTTCAAAGGTAAATTGATCTGACCACACCGTTCCTTGGCCAGATAAAATGATACCAAACGAAATAACAGCGCTTTTTTCAGGTACATCTAAAACAATAGAATAACGATTCCAGTTTGTAGTGCCCTTAATAGGGCGATTACTCATATTATCAAATTGAACAACATCTTCCATTGTGTCATCCACCCGCATCCACATCCCGGCGTATGTTTCTACATCTTTTGTACGGATAAAACATGAAAGCCGAATACGTTTGTCGACAAACTGATTGGCCTTAAAAGCCTGCATCATCGTTGCAAAATTCGTTGAATCAAGTACTGTTTTGGATTTCAAATAACCAGATGCCTTTCCTTGGTGAACAATCTCATGATCAACTCCCATTTCATAACTAAACGGATCTGACCCACTCAGAAACCAACCTTTTATTTTTGTTTCCATGTACGATTCCTCCTTATTTTTTATCACGTCAGACATCAGCCTGCGATATTGACCGGGGGGTAACTTGTATATTTTTTTAAATGCTCTTGTAAAGGATTCTTGTGATTCAAATTGATAGTATAATGCAATGTCAAGAATTCGTTCGTTTGAATAGAGTAAGGCGACAGAAGCATTTGCTAACCTCCGCATCCGAATGTATTCAGTAATCGTCATACCTGCCGATGATTGAAATATTCTATGGAAGTGGAATTTCGAAAAATTGGATTGCCGCGCAATATCTTCCAATGTAAGAGACTCATGCAAGTGCTCCTCAATATACATAATGGTTTGTTTTATAACGAATTCATAGTTATTCAACGTAAGCTCCCCTCCTTTATTTATAGAATATCAAAATCCTCCATTAATTTTTTGATATATCTTGCGAAATGATTGTTTTTTTCTTCCTGATATCATTCAAACACTGTGTTATTACAATCCATACAATGAAATTCAACTTCATTCCTATTATTTAAATTCATCAATGGTGTAGTCCGGGGACTTCATCATTTCCATGGCATTGCAGCCATACCTAGACAGGCTCCGATGGTAGAAATAGTGCATGATGATATTAGACCTGACGGTGGCAATTGGGAATGGATTTTTGACGAAAGAAGTATTAATCCAGAGCAAGATTTTTCACAAGGTTATTTTTTACTAGATCCTGGTGAAGAAGATGAACAGGTATTTTACTACTTTTTAGTAGCTCATTTTTCCGGTGAAATTGTATTCGAACATTGAGACGGCGAAGTAAGGTACTTCCAAATAAAAGAAGACAATTCCGTCGTGGAAGTTTATTGAGATAAAGGTGAAACCTTATCTTATTTTATTTTCAATTGAATTGTTCCTTCCCCTGTTCTTTAAGATTAATAGTTTATTATTGCGTTTGTAAAAATAAACTTTTTTGAATATTTTTTAGTGTGGGGATTGTTTTAATAGTTATTTATGGTAGAATTGGTTCTAAATTGGAAAGGAGAGGGTACTATAGTATATTTTAAAGTCATTAAATGTAATAAAATTGATTGTTAAGGTGGGACACTATGAAAAAGATAATTTTAGTAATAAGTATTTTACTTGTTATAGTAAGCTTTTTACTATTTTATAGTGTGAAAAAGGAATATATCGGTCTAGTTGAAATTTTAGAGGTGCAAAATACTGACGCAAGCTATTTTCTTACTTTTCAAATTATTGATTGGGGAGAAACAGTTACTGTAGAAATTGATAGTAATTTTGAATTTATTGATGAAAATTCCAATCGTGTATCTTTTAATAGAGGATGGGATTCTATTAAAGTGAACGAATATTACCACGTAGATGTTATTAAGGAAAATGGTTTGAAAAGTCTGAATGGTGAGAAATATACCCTGAAAAATATGTACCTATTAGAAAACAATTGAAAGGGGATACAAATGAAAAAATCATTATTATCTATAGTAGTTTTTGTAAGTTCAATTATATTTTTGTTTTTTACTCATACTGATTCTTCTAGTGTTGATGCAAAAGAAAAAGATTCAAATGACTCATTAAATATTGAGAGTTTGGAAGATGGTAGAGTAGCTCCTGCAGAAAACGCAAAAAATCTAAACGAAGAAGAACTCAATCAAATACTTATTGAAATAGGTCACTCGATGGAAGATATTAATCATTATCCTATTGATTTAAAACAAGAATTTGTAGAATTAGGCGGCATGAAAGTAGAACCTGACAGTGAAGAAGTAGATCATAAACTTATAATTGATGATGAAGAATCTGAAGAAGTTGGCACGTTAGCCTCTTGTAAACCAAGTGATACTAACGGTAATTGTTCAGATGGTGATTGGAATGGCAGTGTTAATTTATTTAAAATCGGAGAGACTAGCTCACAGTATCAATACATAGTTCAATATAGAGTTCATTGGGAACAGACTCCGTTTTTTACATTTAAAGATAAGATAGGAGTTCATTGGGGAGCATTTGGGCAACCCGTTAGTGGTACTGCCTATGGTGAGGGTTCTGCAATTGACCCTGTTGGAGATACTATTTACTTTTCAATGCCTATGGATTTAAGCAGTAATTATGGATTCACAGGCGAGTATCGGTTTCCTTGTCCAGATCAAACTTGTAGGGTACAAGGTAGATTTGGATCTATGCATGAACAAATAAATATATCTAAAAATCAATATAAGCCAGGAGAACAATTAACCATTTCTGCTCATCATATTCATCCTCATCTACCAAATAACCTTTCGCTTAGTGTTGCTTTAGGCGGTGTATCTGTATCAGGGCTGCCAAGTCAATATGATGAATGGACTTGGAGAGCCAATTTTACATTAAATTAGATAAGAAAAAATATTAAGCAGATTTTCCCTCTTGTTCACGGGGTTAGTCTGCTTCTTTTTTTATTTAAATTTAGATAAGGGAAGTACTTCCCTTATCTTTTAATTAATTTCCGTTAGAAATGCTTTACCATTATTTACAAAAAGTACAACATCCTTATAATCTTCTATTTTAGTTATAAAAACCCCTTTATGTTGCTTGATAGGTATAATATGTACCGGTTTATTAATTTGCATTGTTAAACTGTCTTTTATGAGTCTCAATTTTTCTTTTTTCGATAAATGAGTAACAGACAACAATAAAGTATTAATACTGTTTAATTCAACTTGCTTTCCATCTATATTGGACCTCTTTTTAATAATATTGATTAGCATATCAACTTCATACTGATTTTCTTTTTTGTAGCATTTTAAATTATTCTCTGTAGCATCTAAATTTTTTGAAGAAGACTTTTGTAATTGATATTTTTGTTTTTTCGTTTCCCAATCAAAAGTAGTTACATAATCTATAATGGATTCCTCTAAGTTCGTAAATCCAGTATAATCTGTCATATAAAAAACCTTATCTACAGTAGTGTAAATTGGATGATTTCTTATAGAGATTTTTAAATCGTAATATCCATATTTTTCCACCACGATATATGCGGATTCGGTCTTTTCAGACTTACTGTAACGAACTACAGTGCCGGTCAGTGTTTTTTATATTCTTTTAATTACTTTAGGTAAAATAAATTCTCTTAAATCTTGTATTATTTTTTCGGGTAAGGGTAACATTTAACCAAAAAAAAGAAACACTGTTGTTTAGCGCTTCTTTTCACCAAATTTCAAGGCCATAATAAATATTTTTCCCATACTCCATTTATTAATTGATATTTTAACCTGGCATGCTTTCTGCTGCCTGCCAGAATTCTGCTTCCTTGGCAACGACCCGGTACTGTGTCCAGGCAGGAGAAACAGCACCCGGATTCTTCTCCAGATCATTGACTTTTTCTTTTAAAACGGTATCCAGATCGTCCGGCTTATCAAGAATCTCACTCTGCTTTCCCAATAATGCAATTGCCCACATTCAATAACCATTTATCCTATGTAATCGCAAGCTCCTAATTGATGCTTCTTAAACAACACTCCACTATTCTGTTTTCTCCTTAATGCGCATCGACAACAAAACTCCAAGCAAGGCCAGCACAGCCATAATAATAAATGCATATGTT
Organism: Oceanobacillus sp. FSL W8-0428; assembly: GCF_038004405.1. NCBI lineage: Bacteria > Bacillati > Bacillota > Bacilli > Caryophanales > Bacillaceae > Oceanobacillus > Oceanobacillus sp. FSL W8-0428. The sequence continues at coordinate 2,370,865 of NZ_JBBORB010000001.1, read as the reverse complement.
GTGCCCCAATATGTTCCTACTTGCTCCGAGACATCCATCATAGAAGTGGTCACACTGATAACAGTGGTTAATACAACAACACCAAAAGCCATCCCCAATTGGCGCACTGTGTTAATAATGGCCGAATTATGCGCCATCTCCTTCTCATCCAATACATCTACACTGACAGAAACTAAAGGCATCAGCGTCAGTCCAAAGCCTGTCATAAAGAAGCAAAAATAAATCATTATCAGGAATGGAGAACTGTCGATATGCAGGCTTATCATTAGAACTAAGGAAAGTAATGTAGAGGAAAAACCAATAATAGATAGCATTCTTCCACCAAACCGATCATATAAATTTCCTGAAATAACAGATACAATACAAAGAAGAACCGTACCTGGAACTAATAAAAAGCCGGATAAAAAGGCACTTGTTTCTAATACATTTTGAGCAAACATCGGCAAGATCGTTTCTGCTGACAATAACAGCATCATATTCATAAAAATAAGTACTACAGTCAACAAGAAAGTTTTATTTTGAAATAAACGGAGGTTGAGCACCGGAATTTGAATAGCCAATTGCCTTCTGACAAAAAGATATAAAAGAACAGCACTGATAAAAAATGGCAAGATAACTAACATCAAATTGAGTCCGACAATACTAATATTACTTATACTGAAAATAAACAAAGAAAAAGCCCCTGCTGACAGAATAACAGAGAGAATGTCCAAACGCGCTGCCTGCTTTTTCAAAACATCTTTCATATAGAAAATTGCCATAATCAGCAGAATAAGAACTAATGGCAGCATAAACCAATGGAGTATACGCCATTGGAAGACATCAATAATCATTCCCGTCAATGATGGCGCACTCGCCGGTGCTACATTGACTACTCCGCCTAGCAATCCCAGAGCAAATCCCCGTCTTTCTTTAGGGAATACGGTAATTAAAATCGTTTGGATAACAGGTAATATAACACCTGTACCAACTGCCTGTATTGCTCTGGCAAGAATTAATTGCAGAAAGCTTTGTGAAAGCGCCCCTACAACAAGGCCTGCTGCCATACAAATAAGGGCAAAAATTAAAAGAGCCTTTGTTGAGAATCGATTGGACAAATACCCGGTCAGCGGAATAAATACAATCGTTGTTAATAAGTAAATAGTCGTCAGCCATTGAACCTCGGTAGCATTAACCTGAAATTCTCTCATAATTGTCGGATAAGACGTAATTAATAGAAACTGACAAAACGTTAACAAAAATGCAGTAGCCAGTGTTACAATAATGACGCCTTTATTTTCTAATTTATTTTGCATTTCTCCTCCTCATTTCTTCTGACCTTGTATTCCAGGTGAAATTCAGTTGAATTGTTTTATCATCAAATAATGTGGAATCCCGTCTTCCATAAATTCATCCGAAGCAGTTTCATACCCGAGCTTATGGTAAAATGCTTCCGCATGCGACTGTCCATGCAGCTTTGCCTGAGTCAGACCTTTTTCTAAAGCGATTTCCTCTAAGGACTTTACGACAGTCTTCCCAAGACCATATTTACGATAGGGCTTCAAAATACAGATCCGCTCTAACTTCCCTACTCCCTCTACTGCTCTAATTCTTCCTACTCCTACAGGCTTATTGTCGTAATATACTAAAATATGATCGCAGTCAGCATCCAGCGAGTCAAATTCATCAAACTCCTCTTCCTCTGCCACTTCCTGCTCCTTCACAAAGATTTCTTTTCTAATTTCAAAAACTTTCTGTAAATCCTGCTCTTCTGTTACTATTTTATATGTCATACTGTGCCCCTTTCCAGATTCATTTTTATTAAATAATATAGTAGCTATCATTATAAGGTAATCTATTATTGTTGTAAATGCAACAATAATAGATTATTTGATTTAAAAGCTTTGAAAAAGCCTCTCAGTCTAATTTTGACCAAGAGACCACTTTCTTTTTATAATAAGAACATTTTTTATTCTTTATCTTCTACTCTATTGAATATTGCTTCTGGAATCATTTCAAAACCTTCAATCACTGTGTTTTCTTCCACTTCAATCATTAAACAGAGCTTGCCGTCAAGCGTTGTCTGGCGTACATAGCGTAAATCCTGCGGACATACTTTAATATCAGCAACTTTTGTTTTAATTTTAATGGACTTCGAGGTGTATTTCGGTACCACACTCGTTGCCTTGAGCTCATATTTTTCATCGTCAATTACTTTTTTAAAAGCGGACTCTACTTTTTCTGGATCAATATCCTGCACACCGCTGCTGGTTAATACCTTTTCTACATCCCGATAATCCAGTTTTGGTGTATCAGGCTCTTCATTTTCTTCCACAACACGCTGAATCTCATCATATACATTCGCCAGTGTTGTCGTATTAATTTGATCCCCTGCAACATCCTTTACAATCTCTTCGAATACAATCTTATCATCCTCTGCTGTCATTGCTTCCTCAGCATTCAGAACTTCTTCGATAAGATGATAATCCAGCTCATATGGTTTAGAGGCGGAATAAAGCACATGATTCACATCTGCCGCACCGCCAGTAAAGGATGGGAATAAGAAACCGCCAATCGGCGCTTTTAAATTAATTACCGGATCCACGACAAAATGGTATTTAAACTCCTTCTCCACATAATCGAAAAGCAGCTCTTTTTTCGGGTCCATCGTTTTGTTGATGCTGCATAAAATAAAAGGACTTGAATAAACTCTGTCCCGGCTGCTTTCTTCCGATTCTTCATTACTCCGTTTCGCAGGCTTTGCGTATTCCCCGTGGATAAATGTAACTACAATATCCATCTCATATTGCTTATCCTTCAGCATTTTCGCTACCAGCTCCAGCATCTGCTCCTTCCATTCCTCTGTATCTCCTGAGAGCATTGCCTTATGAAGTATGAGCTGACTGCTATCTTCCACATCACGCTGAAACTTAAGCTCGAATAATTTCTGATCTAACTGGCCTGTCAGCACCTTTTTAAAATTCGCCATAAACAAGTCCTTCTGCTCATCCTCCAGCAGTTCAAACGGTGTACTTTCGTAATGATAGATTTCACTTGATTCCTTCATAATATATACATTAAAAATATCCTGGATTTTTAATAAATCATTATTTACTTTGAATTGTTTTTTTATATCTGCAATATCTTTTTTATTCAAAATGGATTCTCCTCTGATTCTTAATCGGCTTATCACTTTTGCTGTTAGATTCTCAGCAGTATCTATCCATTTTATCATAAAACAATGCTGGGTTCAGTGGAAGATGTACTTTTACTTAAGTGAGATTTTTAAGCAAAAGAAAACTGGATTAATATAGATTCCGATGATTGAATCCCTTTTAATTCGTTTTTTTGTTAACAAACATTTAATATTATAACTTACTATTTTGGTAGTCTGGCATCTCTTTTTATCATTTAGTGCTCCATTTTAGTCTCAGATTTCATAACAAAAATCTTGATACAATTCTGCGAAAAGTATATAATATTATTGTTCGCTTGATTTCTAATACACCATTAAAATATTTCGGGGCCTTGGTATAATGGGATTACGTTTGACTGGCAGTCAAATAATACGGGTTCGATTCCCGTAGGCTCCACTACCGGTAATACATAAAAACACGCTTGCTTATTCTAATTTAGAATGAGAAGCGTGTTTTTTAATGAACTTCTTTTTTTTCATATATTTTTAGGCTCTATACTGAATGTGGTGGTGTCCTCCGTTCCATCGTCAGATGGAATGGAGACAAAAAAATACACTCAGTTTCCTCTCTCTGTTACCCTTGAGTTGTCGAGACAAAAGGAATGGGAGAGGAAAAGAGTGCACCATCATTTTATCACAGAGTTGTTAGGAATTAAAGATACGCATGTGGATGTGTGGGATATCAGAGAAGAAGAAAATTATTTTATTGCGGAATTGTTCACGAAACAGCGCAAGCAGAAGTGTCCTTTTTGCGGAGAGAGGACCAAGCGGATGCATGGCTATCGCTGGCAAAGCGTTCAAGGACCAGCGTTTACGACCAAAGAAATTCAAATTTCCCTGCGAAAGAGACGTTATATTTGTACGTCGTGCCATCACACATTTTATGAACGTTTACAAATGATTCAACGGTATCAACGGTGTATGGCGAGCGTTCAGACGACAGCGATGATGCATGCAGCGATAAGTTCCTTTCGAACGGCAGCGCTCGTAACTGGAGTGACGGAAAGTCGCGTTTTACGATGGTTTGACCAGAAGGAGCTAACATCTAGGAAGGTATTGCCGCGTGTTATTGCGATTGATGAGTTTAAAGGAGATGCGGATGGCAAAAGGTTTCAATTGAATGTAGTAGATGTGGAGAATCGAAGAATTATCGATATCTTGCCGGATCGAAAAGTAGAAACAATGGAGGAGTACCTGAAGTCTTGTGATACAGGAAAGGTAGAGATTGTCGTGATGGATTTATCCCGAAGTTTTAAACAAGCTATTCGAAAAGCGTTGGGAAATCCTCTTATTATCGCAGATCGTTTTCACTTTGTGCGACAGGTCTATTGGGCTTTTGATGAAGTACGTCGTGAAGTTCAAAAAGGACTGCCCAAGAAAGATCGGATTCGAATGAAACGCTCCAAGAAGCTTCTTTGGAAATCATGGATAGCGTGCTCTGATAACCAGAAGAAGAAAATCCAACAATTATTAGAAATGGATACGCGCTTAAAGGAAGCCTATGATTTAAAGCATGCATTGGATATGTGGTTTAAGGAAAGTGACGAATATAGCGTAGCTGCAGGATTAGAAGCATGCTTAAAAAAGTTGAAAGCATCCACATTAGATGGGTTTCATCGTGTCGCGGGTACATTTAAAAGATGGCGTCAAGAGATCCTTCAATCTTTTATGTACCCTTATAATAATGGCTACATAGAAGGAGTAAATAACACCATTAAAGTATTAAAGAGACTATCTTATGGAATTAAAAATTTTGAGCGAATGAGAAAGAAAATTCTATGGCAACAAGAGGTAAAACTTGTATTAAAATAAGCTCATAAAAAAAGAGGTGGGGAATGATTATTCCACCACCACATTTGACATAGAACCTATTTTTATTGAAATATATGAAATGATGGAAGCAATCAATATAGTAATTCCAATTACTAGAGTAAAATTTACTACAGAAAATATAGAGGAACCATTACTTTGGTAATTAATGTAGTACACTATTGTTAAAATCGTAAAGACTACTATGTTACCGGTCAAATATCTTTTTAGCGATTTTATCGAAGGCTTCATGATATCCCCCTTTCAAACAATTAGACTTCTTTAGCTTCCAGTTCGTTTATATTTTGTAGGCCAGGCATTGAAGCCAATTGTCTCAATAATGCCAGTGGTTCCTTTCCGGTTAATTTGCGCAATACTAATTTATCTTTCTCTAATGCAGGAATTATTTAATGTCTCCCTTATTTATATTTATTTAATATTCCCTCTGGAATATGACAATAATCATTAGGATATCTGGCTAACCTGTCTTGATGCTCCTCAGCGCTTCTTACATAATTGGTAAGCGGCAATACTTCAACCATAATACGCTCATAATCATCTCTATTCTCAAGGAACTCCTTTGCTTCTTTTAAATGCTCCGGATTTTCACTATATACACCTGTTCTATATTTTTCACCAACATCCTGCCCTTGTTTATTCAAACTGTACGGGTCAATGATTTCAAATAAATATTCCATGAATTCCTTCATCGTTACAACCGTCGGATCAAATTCTGTTTTTACACATTCGACGTACCCATCATACTCACCTTCAAGCGTATGACTTGTTCCATTAGCTCTTCCCGCTTCTGTAAATGTAACTCCAGGTAACGTTTTTATAAAAGCCTGCACTCCCCATAAACATCCACCTGCAAAGTAGACTACTTCCATATTGACTCTCCTCTTTGCGTTTAAACAACACTCAAAATTAAATTCTAAGTAATTATAAAGCTGTAGTTACTAAATTGATTCATATTCAACGAATGATACCTTCTCACTTATCCTAATTACTAATAAAAACAGGATAGCATTTTAAAACTCTGCATGCTACCCTGTTTTTTTTCATAACCTCTCCCGGTTGTATTTCAAATTGAATCTTTAAAAATTCTTGTCCACTAAAGGCTTTCCATCCTGGTACCATAACAGTCAGCCCTGCTCCATAACCTTCTTGATGCAGCATGTACAGTACACCCGTCTCATTATCCCGAATCACCTTGGTAACCTTCATCTTTCCCTGAGTATAAACTTCTTCAAAACGATTGTCTGCCATTGTTACACCCCTCATTAGTTTTTCTGATTAAATTTTGAAACGGCTTTACTTTAATCTTATTTTAACATACAAAAATTATTTCCCTTCCTTAGAATGTTTGAATAATCATTATAAGGAAGCTTGTAATGATTATTTTATTTATCTCGCAATTCTATTCACTTATATAAGTTTTTCTTATTTAAAAAGATAACTTTTTGATATTTTCCTTATTTTTCTTGCTATGATAAGATAAAATCATCTTTAAATTACATATCTCCATATTTAGTAAATTTTATAATCCAGCAATGAAAAATTTAGATTGAGGTTTGATATGTTTATTTATATTCTATTAGACGTGATATTTCCAATATTGATATTAACCTTGACCGGCGCAGTATTACAAAGAAAATTCCAATTTAGTCTGAAGCAGCTGTCTACACTGATTACTTATTGCTTGATGCCGGCTGCTGTATTTGTGAACATCTATAATATTAGCATTCAAATAAATTTGTTTTTCCAAATAATATACTATCTGATACTTTATAGTTTAGCCCTTATTGTCGTCAGTAATATTATTTCAAAAATATTAAAATTAGATAAAGGCGAAAGTGCAGCCCTAAAGAATAGTATTTCGTTAATGAACTCCGGTAATTACGGCTTGCCGGTAAGTCAATTAGTTTTCAGCCACAATCCCTTAGGTTTTTCTATTCAGGTTTTTATTTTAATTTTCCAGAATCTTTTAACGTATTCTTATGGAATCTATAACTTATTATCAGCAACCAAATCAATCGGAGGTATTATTCAATCATTTTTAAGACTGCCTGTATTTCATGCGCTTATATTAGGTATTCTCTTTCAAGCTTTTACCATTCCAATTCCTAATTCTATCATGATACCTCTTGACCAGCTTGCGGATGGTTTTGTTGCCATAGCGCTCTTATTACTGGGAGCACAATTATCTAACATTAAACTTCACTTTTTCCATAGAGTCATCACATGGTCTTTAATTGGAAGGCTGTTCGTTGGACCGTTATTAGCGCTTGCTGTTATATATCTGCTGAACATCGATGGCGTTGTTGCACAATCATTATTTATTGCAAGCTCTTTTCCTACCTCCAGAAATACATCAACGATTGCTATGGAATATCAAATAAAGCCTGAACTGCATGCACAAATTGTTTTGTTTTCAACACTTTTAAGCATCATCACCGTAACTGTCGTTATTTATTTTTCATATATTTTGTTTTGAGCCAGTTTGATTGAGTGCCAAGAATCTTTGATATAATAGATTTTTGGCACTTTTTTAGTTATGACAATTGTAGTTATTTCTGATGGTCTGCAGGCCTGATTACCTTATTTTATCCTGAATAACTTCTATTTCAATCTAATTCGAAAGGCTGCCAACTGTGAATATAACTCAGCCTCTTCACGCGTAATCACTTTCTTTAAATTGTAGCTTTCTTAAAAATTATCTTCTTTCTGTTTACTTTTACAAACCTCTCTCTTGATTAGTTAATTTAATGTTGAATTTATGAAGGTTAATATTGAACAATGCCGTACGTTTTAAAACAGAAGGAAGGGGTATATCAAAAATAAAGAGAGTTGCTATATACATATGACGGAAAAATTAGCAATAATTCCTTACTGAAAAATCATTTTTTTCACTTTATAACAGAAAACTGGACAATTCTGAACGGTATCAGTATTTTGTCATGGCAGTTACTATAATCCTTCTAAAAAAATCTTACAATTTAAAATTATTTTACACAGCACCCTTGTATTTTTCACCTAAACGTATTACAATTAAATTGTGATAAACTTCACAAACTTTTTCTATTTCATTATAAGAGAGGAGCAATAAAATGAAGAACTTTATAAGTATACTAGGGTCAAATTCAGATTATTCAACCAATCGTCTCTTGCTGCAATTTATTCAAAAGCATTTTAAAGATCAGGCTAACATTGAAATTTTTGAAATTAAAAACTTACCTGCTTTTAATAAGCCGGAGGACAGGAAAGCACCTCATGAAGTACAGGAACTCGCGGACAAAATAAGGGAAGCAGATGGAGTAATCATCAGTTCTCCGGAATATAATCACTCCGTACCGGCGGCATTAAAAAGTGCATTAGAATGGTTATCCTATACGAATCAGGCATTAATTGATAAGCCGGTTATGCTGACTGGAGCTTCCTATGGAAAATTAGGCTCTTCCCGTGCGCAGAGTCATTTACGGCAGATGCTTGATGCACCTGAATTGAAGGCACGTATTATGCCAAGTTCTGAATTTTTAATCGGTTATTCCTTACAGGCCTTTGATGATAATGGCAATTTAACGGATCAACGTAAAATAGAAGCTCTTGAGCGGATTTTTAATGACTTTGTACATTTTGTTGATATTACCAATCAGTTAGTTAATGCGAATGAATCTCATCAAAAACAAGCACCAAGCTACTCATGGGAAGCCAAATAATTATTAGGAGGTATACAGATGAAACTTGTCGGAATTGTAGGATCAAATGCTGAATTTTCTTATAACCGTTTGTTATTAAATTTTATTGCAAAAAACTTCAAGAAATTAATTGACGTTGAAGTTCTGGATATTAAAGATGTACCAATGTTCAATCAATCGGATGATCAAACAAATAGTGAAGTAATCCAAAATTTAAATAAAAAAATTGTGGAAGCAGATGGTGTTATTATTGCTACGCCGGAATATAACCATTCCATCCCGTCCGCATTACAAAGTGTCTTGGAATGGCTATCGTTTAAAATACATCCTCTTGATGGAAAACCAGTAATGGTTGTGGGGGCTTCTTATGATGTTCAAGGATCTTCACGATCTCAATTGCATCTGCGGCAAATATTAGATGCACCTGGTGTAAACGCTGTTGTTATGCCCGGAAATGAATTTTTATTGGGTGAAGTTTATGATGCATTTGATGAAAATGAAAACCTGAAGGATGCGCAAACAGCCCAATTCTTAGAAACTTGTATAAAGAAATTTATCCGTTTTATCAACGTTGTCAATGTTCTGCAATCACCTGAAGGAATGAAGGATCTATCCGATGCAGAGGATTTATATGCTACCGGAGCTATTGATACAACAGTTGAAGGTATCGACATGTCAGCCGATGACTGGCTCGAACAGGCTGCAGAAGCAACGCAGGCAGTGGAAGGTAATACTTACGTTAAATTAAATCGCGGGCTTTTAACGGTCAATCAGCTCAATTATTTCTTGAATTCCATGCCGGCGGAATTGACTTATGCAGACAGCAATAACCAATTCTTATACTATAACCACCATATGGAGAAGGAAGATATGCTGGCAGGACGCAGACCGGAACAAGTAGGAAGCCCGCTGGCAGAATGCCACCCGGAAAGAGTGTTCAGCGGCGTTTCCTGGGTTATTCAACAATTACGCAGCGGGAAACAAGATGTGGTACGGACGCAGGTGCCAACACATGGTCCAGATAAATTTGTAGTCCACAGCTACCAGGCTGTACGTGATGACAATGGGAATTATCTTGGAATCAATGAATATGTACAAGATATTCAACCGGTGATTGACTGGTATTTAGAACAGACAGGTCAACAGTTAACTGGAGGCGGCGTAGATGCTGTATCTGGAGCGACTTCAAAGGTCGACACTGTATCTGGAGCGACGGCCAAGGCTTAAAAACAGTTAATCAAAAAGAGGTCATCATGGCCTCTTTTTTAGCTTTCATTCCAGCATTTAATTGTTAAGGTGAATAATAATTTATTAGAGGATGTTCAAAGTATTGGAATACAAAAGGGTGATAATATGGCAATGCAGACTCGTGAAATACATATGATGGGAACGGTAATTCAATTATCGGTTCAGCATGACTATGCAAATTTTGTCTTGGAGGAGCTGATTCTCCGATTGAAAGAATATGAGAAACGCTTTAGTGCGCATGATCCAGCTTCTGAATTAATGGAAGTAAACAAAAATGCCGGGATTAAACCGGTAAAAGTAAAGCCAAGCCTATACAAATTAATCAAAATCGGCAAAAAACACAGTACTCCAGCAGACAGTTCCTTGAACATTGCCATTGGTCCCCTTGTTCAAGCCTGGCGTATTGGATTTGAGGATGCTGATGTTCCCTCCCAGACATCCATTGAATCCTTACTCAGCAAAACTAATGCCTGTGACATCATACTGGATGACAAGGATCGAACCGTATTTCTAAAGCATGCTGACATGTTTATTGATTTAGGCGCTCTGGCAAAAGGGTTTATTGCTGATCTGCTTATTCATGATTTGGAATCGATGAATGTATCGGAAGCTTTAATTAATTTAGGCGGGAATGTCATAACACATGGTGCTTCTTCCAAACACGAGGATGGTTATTGGCGGATAGGGATTCAACATCCTTTTCTCCCACGTGGAAAGTATATCGCTGTTTTAAGAGCATTCAATCAATCCGTTGTTACATCCGGGATTTATGAAAGAAGTTTTACTAAAAATAACAAAACATATCACCATATTTTGAACCCTCAAACCGGATATCCGATTAAATCAGAAATCGCCGGTTTAACAGTAGTTTCAAAAAAGTCCGTTGATGGGGAAATATGGACCAGCCGTTTATTTGGAAAGACACCCCGGCAAATTATTGATACGTTGAATCAACTGGAAGATATTGAAGGGATTGTCGTTACGACAGATAGTGAGATTTGTTATACGGAAGCTCTTAAACCATATATTAGTGAGGACATTTCATAATTCTGTGTCTTTAGAAAGCCGGAACAAGACTTTTACATCCTGATTTAAAATGAGTCTTCAATTTCACTTTTTCACAAACATAAAAACACTCTTCTTAATTTTGACAATCAGAGGAGTGTTTTTAATCAGAAATAGAGCGCTTAAAACTATTTAAATCAGTCAGCCCCACCACATGGCTAAAACAAATAGAGACCACCAAGAGGTGAGTAATCCGGTAATTACAAACAGCGTAATATATATGCCAAGCTTTTCTTTATTTATTCTTTGTTTCTTATACTGAAAATAGATCATAACTAGAGAATTTTAAAATAAGAATATACTTATCAATGTTAAAACAGATAAATTATATATCGGGTATGATTCTGGGAAAATCCCATTCAAAAGATAAGCAAAGTCTTGCCCGAATATACCAAGTATAACCGCTAAAATAAAACTCCCTAATACAATTATATTGTTTTTCTTCATCAAGGCACACCTTCCACTTCATTTAAGAGGATGTTCAAAAAGTCCAAGGATTGGCCTGCTCTACACCTTTTCTATTACTCTTCCCTGAAACACATATGGAACTGCCTTTTCTAACAAGTTTCTAATTCCCTCTTTATGATATGGCATTCTTTTATCCGCTTCTTCTATGCTCACCCATGCTGTATCCGCAATCGTTTCTGTATCCTGTATCGAAATTTCTCCACTGATGACCTTTGCCATAAACGTAAAAAAGATTGCATGATGATTATATTTTTCCATAAATGCTTCATTCACCGAAAGTATATCTCCAGCTTCTATCGTCAAACCAGTTTCTTCTTTCGCTTCCCGGACAACTGCTTCAGATAAGATTTCTCCCTTTTCCACTGCCCCGCCAGGCATCGTCCAATCATCGTGCTTTATATTTTTCACCATTAAAATTTTTTCTTCATTTTCATCTAAAATCAAAGCATAAACCACATCTACTCTCTCCATTTAAGCATCCCCTTATAATATATTTTCTATTTCTTATAATTTTTCCTTTGCTTTCTTCAACAATGAAACGGCATAGCAATCCATTCTCTCTTTCATCATTTCCACAGTAATATCCTTTTTTCCAAAGACTCCCCATCCAGGATAAATATCCGGCTGTCCTTCCAAAACATCCATTAATGAAACAATATCCCAATAAACATCATAGGAAAAATCATCCTTAGTTTTCTTTTGATAAGCTGATAAAAAAGCATCCGCAGCTTCCACACTATACAGCATAGCAAGGTTCCAGCGGCAGTGTCCTATATCAATACCGGCATGACCTAAGCAGCCATTTGCCCAATCTACAACACCACTCACCTCATTATTCTTCCAAAGTACATTTACCGGATGAAAATCCCGATGAATAAATTTTGGTGTATAGCTTGGCTCCGGCTGCAGCACTATCTCCTTTAAAGCCTCCCATACTTCCTGTTTACCAGACCAGGCTGGAATTTCGATTTCATCCGCTTTTTGATAACGCTCATGCTGCCATGGGAAATCAATGATTGAATTATCGTGAATCTGAGCTAATGTTTCTGCCAGCTTGCTTAACCATACCACCTGATTTTCGGGCAAAATATTTATCTTACCTTCTATTTTGCTCATTAAAAGAAGCGGTTTGCCGATAATTTCTCCATCAGGATCAGCAGCAATATATTGCGGTGTTTCAACAGCTAATAATGCTGCCGCCTTCAGACTGTCTACCTCCTGTTTAATATCTTTCGCTGTAAAGCTGCTCTTTTCATATTGACGCAGTACCAATTCCCTGCTTTCACCGGTAGATAAATACAAACCGATTATATACATAACGGCGGTCGTACTGCCTTCTAACGGATGAACATGGTGAATAACTGACTTGTTTGAAAAATGAGAAACGATCCAGTGCTTTAGTTTTTCAGAAATATAAGCCATACAACCTCTCCTTCTTTATACAAAAATCCTCGTCTTACTAAAAAAGCAAACGAGGATTTTTAATGTTTTTATGATACACGATTTCCCTTTTCCAACTTTGCCTGTTCAGCCGGAGACGGGTCAAATTTAATAAAGAAATAAGCGATTAATGTACATAACGCCAACACAGCAATCACTGCAAAGGCTACATTCACACCAAAAATATCAGGACGGGCAACTGTTTCACTGCCCTCTGTCATCGTAGCAACAGATGTCATAATCGTTACAAGGATGGCTGTACCGACTGAAGCAGCTACCATACGCATCGTTCCATCTAATGCAGCACCGTGCGGAATAAGCTCTTTCGGTAATTGATTCAATGCTGCTGTCTGGATAGGCATCATAATCATTGCCAACCCTAGCATCCTCACTGTATACATGACGATGACAAAGGTAAAGGTTGTGTTAACATCAAGAAACATAAATGGAACAGTTGCCAAAGTAATAATAATTAATCCAGGCAGTACAATCCATTTTCCGCCGATTCTATCAAACAGCCGGCCGACAAATGGTCCCAATAGACCTGTGATTAAAGCTCCCGGAAGCATGGATAACCCCGCTTCAAATGCAGTAAAGTCCCGCATATTTTGCATGAAAAGCGGAATTAATGTCTCCGTTCCAATCAATCCCATAAACGTAATCGAACCAATAAATACACTGAATGGGAATATAGCATACTTAAATACTCTAAATTCAAGCATTGGATGCCTTAATTTAAGCTGACGCAAAATAAATAGAATCAGAGAAAGAATACCGACAGCCAATGTAACCAGTGTGATTGGCGCTCCCCAGCCGAAGTTACCTGCGTTGGTAACACCATAAAGAATTCCTCCAAAACCAAATGAAGATAGAATAACAGAAAGAACATCAAACTTGGTTTTCTTCACTTCAGTTACATTGCGTAAAGCGAAGAATGCGATAATAATGTCAATAATAGCTATCGGCAAAATAATATAGAATAATACACGCCATGTATAATGCTCTGTTACCCAGCCCGAGATAACCGGTCCAATTGCCGGAGCAAAGGAAATTACCAGTCCAATCAGCCCCATGACAGAGCCTCTTTTATTAATAGGAAATATTAATAAAAATACAGTCGTCATTAATGGCATCATAACTCCAGCTCCCAGGGATTGGATCACTCTGGCCATAATTAAAAACTCAAAATTCGGCGCAATTCCGCCAATGAATGTTCCAACAGCAAATACACTCATTGCAGTTAAAAAAAGCTGCCTCGTTGTAAAACGTTCAATTAAAAAAGCACTGACAGGGATCATAATCCCATTGACCAGCATAAATACGGTTGTCAGCCACTGTGCGCTGTTCGGCGTCACACCCATTTCATTGATAATTGGCGGTATAGCAGTAATCATCAATGTCTGGTTTAAAATAGAAATAAAAGCCCCCGCCAGCAACAATGCGACAACAGTCGGTCTATGTATTTGATTCATCTATCTATGTCTCCTCTTGCAGTTAAATTTTATTTTTGTTTTCGAAATAGTAATCGGCTTACTATAGATTAAAGGAAAAGCTGAAAAGATACCAGCCTTTTTTTACTTCTGCTCTATGCAAGAAATGAAATATCAATTTCCTGTATGTTACAATACCCATATAACTATCTGATGAGAGGTGTGATTATTATGCCAACCTGTCAGCATTGTCAACATAAATGGACTTGGAAGCAAACAATGAAATCAACCACAACCATAGACACCGCATATATTTGCCCTTATTGTGAGGAGAAGCAATATGCTACCAAAAAATCAAGAACAAAATTTTATTTCTTGACTTTTATTCCTTTGATAGCTCTTCTTTTAAATTTATTTAATATACCAATATGGTTTATTTTCAGTTGGCTTATTCTTGGAGGTATTGCTGTTCTTAGTCTCTTCCCTGCTGTATTAAAACTGACAAATAAAGAGGAATTTTTCTTTTGACTTTTGTTGGTTGCTACATGCCAAGGAGATGTAAATTAGAAAACTATTTGAAATGAACAGGTACCTGACACCTTTGTTTCTATATCAATATTCCGATAAAATATTTGAATACAACATATATCCCACAATTGCTCTTCACCGCTAAGAATCGTGAAATTTCTTCTTATATCATGTTTTACTCACTCAAACAAAGGGAAAACTTTCTTTAACATCGCTATAAAGGAGTTGGACAAAATGAAAACATTCAGTGTAGTACCAAATGCAGATGAAACGAGCTGGATTGTAAAACTGGAGGACGTCGCACCGGAAGAAGTTTATGGCTCAAAAGATGATGCAATTTCTGCTGCAGAGCAAATGGCGAAAGAGAATACACCAAGCAAGGTGGAAATCAGGGATAAGGACGACAATATCCAAGAAGAAAAGAACTTCTAGCATTCTACGTTTCGATTGTAAGGTTACTATCCTATTAACTCAATAAATGTAGAAAAAGGAAGCGCTGGGAGTAGTGCTTCCTTTTTCTACATTTCCGTTGAATGAATGCTTTTATTAAAAATTAGAGCTGTAAAAATGGAGGTAAATAGAGTGTTAAAACCTACGATGCTATTCTCCCCAAACTTCCTCAGCAACTTCTCTTACTAGACGCAATTTATCCCATTGCTGTTCTTCCGTAAGAATATTTCCCTCTTCTGTTGATGCAAAACCACATTGCGGACTAATACATAAGCGATCAATCGGAACATACTTTGCGGCTTCTTCAATGCGCTCCTTGATCTGATCTTTATCCTCCAGCTCTGGAAGCTTAGAAGAAAATAACCCTAATACGACAAGCTTGTTGTCACTTACATTGACCAGCGATTCAAATCCTCCTGCACGCTCTGTATCAAACTCTAAGTAGTAAGCTCTAACCTTCTCTTGTGCAAATAAAATTTTGGCAATAGTATCATAAGCACCTGATGAAGCCCATGTTGAATGATAGTTCCCACGACACACATGGGTTGTAATGATAAGATCCTCTGGATGATTTTCGATTGCTTTATTATTTAAATTTACATAAAGTGTACCGATATCTTCAACATTCGCACCATCATGACGGCTGGCCCAATATTTTTCATCGACCAGCATTCCCCATGTGCAATCATCCACCTGCAGGTTTCTGCACCCTGCTTCATATAAATCTTTGATAACTGTTCGATATGCTGCTGCAATATCTTCTATTAATTCATCCTGATTCGGATAAATCTTATTCGTTACTTCCACATTTTCCGGGCGTTGTAATTCTGCTAAAAATTGCGCCGGTGCAGGAATCGTTTGTCTGGCAACTACCTCCTCGTCAGCAAACTGCTGCACAAATTGGAAGTGCTCGACAAACGGGTGGTTTTCTCCACTGATTTTTCCAGTTAAACCAGCCGTTTCTGGTCTTGTTTCTTCCCCTTGAAATTTATAACCTTGAGCAATATCCTGCTTTTTTGCACCTTGCAGCCCCCACATAAAATCAAGATGCCACCAGGAACGGCGAAATTCTCCGTCTGTAATTGCTTTTAAACCGACTTCTTTTTGCTTTTGGATTAAATCTTTAATTGCTTCATCCTCTACAGCTTTTAAATCCTGTTCCGAAATATTCCCCTTTGCAAAAGCTTTGCGTGCTTCCTTTAATATTTCCGGTCTCAGAAAGCTTCCCACGTTATCAAATCGGAATGGTGTTTCTGCGCGTATGCCTTCTTTACTTGCTACTGTCATCACTGATCTCTCCCTCGTTTCATTGGTTGTAGATTAGTCTATCACAGTAAATTCATTATCAGATAACACCTAAAATCTATCGTTTGTTATAGCTTTAAGCTATAATAAACTTTGACGTTCTTCCTCAATACTGGTCTGCAAATATGCAATATACGTTTCCGCCATCGGACTAAGCTCAATATCCTTATGAACAATATAGCCGACATTAATGATTTCATCGACCTTCAAAGGCACTGCTATAATATTATCGCCATTCAGCTTTTGGCTGATAACCCCTGTAGATATCGTATAGCCATTAAGACCAATCAGCAGATTAAACATTGTCGCCCGGTCCCGGACATGGATATTTTTCGGGCGGGTCAGCGTGCTCAATATCTCTTCTGAAAAATAAAATGAATTATAATCTCCCTGTTCATACAGCAGATAGGGGTAGGGCTCTAAATCTTCCAGAGTAACGTAATCCTTTTCCGCTAATGGGTTGTCCCCGCTGATAAACACATGCGGTGTTGCCTCAAATAAGCGGTGAAAGGCTAAATTCCCTTCCCTTAAAAATTTCCGAATCACCTGTTCATTGAAATCATTGATATACATAATCCCAATTTCACTGTTTAAATTTTTGACATCTTCAATAATTTCATAGGTCCTTGTTTCCCGAAATGTAAAATCATACTCATCCCGGTCATAATCCTTTAACAGGCGGACAAAGGCGCTGACAGCAAAGGCATAATGCTGGGCAGAGACAGCAAAATGATGCTGCGGTGCTGCATTGTTGGAATAGCGGTTTTCCAGCAGCTCTGCCTGCTCCAGAACCTGTCTGGCATAGCCTAGAAACTCGGATCCTTCCTTGGTTACATGAATTCCCTTATTGGTACGTGAAAATATTTTAATGCCAATTTCTTTTTCCAGTTCCTTCAATGCATTGGACAAGCTTGGTTGGCTGATAAATAAAACTTGGGCTGCTTTGGAAATGGAACGGCTTCTTGCTACTTCTATGACATATTTTAATTGTTGTAAGGTCATCTCTTTCCTCCCTTATAAAAAGATCAATAAAAAAATAACTGCAATTTCTTCATTCTTTCCCATCTAAACTACATCAATTGGTGAAAGTCGCCTTGACACGCCGGGACCTGATGAAATATAAAATCCAAAGGACACTGGGCAGAATAGAACCCCCGCCTGTTTCTCCTTCCATAAACAGGACAGGCAGATGCGATAAAATATTAATAGTATAAGCTGTTATCATCAGCTTTGGCAATATTCGTTTCCTTTTGATCCATGAATATATAATAAAAAAATAGAAGAATATCAAAATAATGTTTGTTATGTAGATAATTAAATCGTAAGTATCTAAATAAGCCGGATTGACAGCTATAACAATATATACCGCCGCAACTATATTAAGAATCATCATAATTGCCGGGAGAATAAGCCATCCAGCTACAATTGCATAGGAAGAATCTGTTCTAAATTCAGGCTGATTTTCTGCATTTTTTTCTTCCAATGACACGTCCTCTTTTCTACTTAATGTAGACTCAATATAGCAAATTCAGGATGTTCCTTCAACTGTTTTTAGTCTGACAGAACCATTTCCAATCCTGATTATCAGCATTTCCTTATTTTTTATAATCGATGGCTAAATCAGAATAGAACTTTTAATCTTCTCATTTGATAACACTTTTATCCAAACAGAATTTTGCCTGATCTACTCTACTTTCCGGAAAGGATGCCGGGTCAGCCAAATAAATAGTGCAAGAAAAATAACTGCTGAAAATAGAAATAGCGGTGGAACAGGTAGCCATTCTGCCCAAATTCCAGCAATAAATAACCCCAGTGGCAGCATCAGTTTCATAAACATAGAAGCAGTTCCGGCAACTCTTCCAAGCATATGGTTTGGAGTTACCTCCTGCCGGATAGCCAGATAAATAA
This sequence comes from Oceanobacillus sp. FSL W8-0428, assembly GCF_038004405.1. Classification (NCBI taxonomy): domain Bacteria; kingdom Bacillati; phylum Bacillota; class Bacilli; order Caryophanales; family Bacillaceae; genus Oceanobacillus; species Oceanobacillus sp. FSL W8-0428. Next base: position 2,352,341 of record NZ_JBBORB010000001.1, on the reverse strand, counting down.
TATTGGATATAACAGTTGAAAAAGTACGGATAGCCAGGCTGATTCCTAATAACCACCATGTATTTGCAAGAGACAGAAGAACCATTGCAACAACATCGACTAAGAAAAAGCCCGTAAAAATTCTCCCTCTGTTAAATTTCCTGCGCAGCGGTTTCACGGCCAACGCTCCCAGCAAACCGCCCAGCGAAGAAATTGAAAACATCAAACCAATTTCTTTTTCCGACGCATGCAGCTGTTCAGCCGCATAAAAAACAAGCACGCCGATAACAAGACTCATCGCCAGATTAGTAAAGATAATTGCAATTGTAGGCGTAAGCAAGGTTTTATTTCGAAATAGTTCGTTCCAGCCTTCTTTAATTTCCAGTCTCCAGCTTCCTGCTTGTTTTGTTTTCAGTCTTTCCTTCTCCGGAACCTGAACAAACTGCACACAAATAAATAAAATGATTAAGCTTACCAAATAAATCGATAACACAGATGCAGTCGTCAGTATGCTTAATAACATTCCGGCAAGTCCCGGACCGACTGTTTGAATAAATGTTCCTACAAAGGAAAGCTTGGCGTTTGCTGAAGTAAGCTGTTCCTTGGAAACAATCTGCGGCATGGCAGAATGTTGTGCATTTCCAAATGTATAACCGGCTGAAGATAATATAAAGCCAAGAATATATAGATGCCACACCTGCATCGTATTTGATAAAAGAAGAAGAATCATCCCCAGCGAAGCAATGATGGAAATCAGACTTGTCCAACGCATCATCGTTTTCCGATTCACCCGGTCAACCAGCACTCCGGCAATAATCCCAAGAAAAATATTTGGGAAGAAATCAATAGCCCGCATCGTACTCATTGCCAGAGCAGACTCTGTCATGCTGTAAATCAATAGCGGAACTGCTAGAATATACATTTGCAAGCCAATACTTTGTACGGTTGACCCTCCCCATAAAAACAGGAAATTTTTATTTCTCCATAAAGAAACCGGCACTTCTTTCTCTAGTTTTACTTGATTTATTTCCATTCCATCATCTCTCCCTCACTGTCTGCTATTTACTTTTAGTGTAAGTTGTGAAAAGATGAATAAAAAGTGAGGATTATAAATTATTATTGTTCACCTTTTTGAAATGGAAAGGAGAATGGCTGGTGAAACATCACAAATATGCATCTAAGCTGCTGGATTATTTCACTTCAGAAAATAAGGCGGAAACAACCATTGCGGATCTGGCTAGTGTCTTTCAATGCTCCGAAAGACATACTAAAACGGTTATCCATCATTTAGCTGCTAAACAATGGATAACATGGCACGTTTCTCAGGGGAGAGGAAAAAAACCGGTAATTACATTGCATTTTGAAAAAGATGATATTCTGCTGGAGCAGGCGAAGGGATTAATAGAAAAGGAAATTTATCAGAAGGGGTTTACTGTAGTTCAGCAGGCGAGTGCCGCCTATCAGGAAAAGTTTCGTGTCTGGTTTCAGCAGCAGATCGGGATTACTCAAGTTTCAGCGGATAAAAACGCATCCTTAGATGTGCTTCGTTATCCATTTTATCCTGTTCGTTTATGTATGGACCCCCTCGATGCAAGCTCACGTCATGACAGTCATATGATTCAGCAAATCTTTGATCGGCTAGTAGAATATAATCCAGAAACGGAGACTCTTGAACCTGCAATTGCACACTGCTGGGAAAGCAAGGACGGAAAGCAATGGATTTTTTATTTACGAAAAAATGTGCGGTTTCATCATGGCAGAATATTACATGCAAATGATGTAAAGACTACAATTCTCCGTTTCACAGAGGACAGTGCCATCAGAAAAAATCTGCTTAACATACAAATAATCAATCAGACAACACTTATCTTCCAATTGGATAAGTCCGATTATTTGTTTCCCAGATTACTGGCAGATGTCCGAGCTTCGATAGTTCCTATAGATGTTATTAAGGAAAAAGGAAAGCTGTTTTCTTCAAAACCGATAGGATGCGGACCTTACCAGCTTACGATATATAGCGAAGAAAAAATTCAACTGGATCGATTTGAAAATTATTATGGACTGGCTCCCTGGCTGGATAAGGTTGAAGTTATTACAGCCTCCGAAGAGTTTTTATCAAAGCAAACACATCCGCTTTTACTAGAAGCACCGGACAGCTCATGGGTAGAAAAGTTTACGTATGAGCAAGGAGCAGATTTTATTATTCTGAATAGTAGAAAGCCAGGACCTTTACAGGATAAAAATTATCGAAAAGATTTAATTGAAGCGATTCGTCCGGCTGATTTTTGTCTGGCAAAACGGGGAGAAATTATTGCACATAGTTTGATTGTAGATAAATCAATGACCTTTCCCAATAAAATAAACCAGACCTCCAGCAGCCCCGGCCAGTCATCGTTAAAAATTGCTGCGCAGCAAATAAGGAAAAATGCAGATCATTACCGAGAGGCGGCTATTCTGCAAAAACAATTAGAGGATGCAGGCATCCATTCAGAAATTGAGTTATTTCCAATAGCAGAGTTGAAGGACCCAAATAAAATATTAGATTATGACTTATTTGTTGGAGGGGTTTTCTTATCCGATGATTATTTACTTTCTGCTCTGACATTTATGGAAAGTATGTCTATGCCTCTTTACCCTCTGCTTCCTGACAGTGTCCAAAAAGAAGTTCAACAAAAGCTCACTAAAATACGGCAGTCTGAGAATTCTCAACAGCAATGGGAGCTTTATTTTCAATTGGAAAAGGATTTAAAGAAGCAGCATTTTATCGTGTTCTTAAATCACCGGGGCCATGGAGTCTATGAAGCAGAGGATAGCCTCTATGAAAATATACACCTTAACAGCAACGGCCGGATTAATTATCGGAAGGTTTGGAGGAAACCCTTTTAAAAAGAAACCAAATTTGCATGGTTAGCTATGAGGGATAGACTTATATTATTCATATATTAAGTCTATCTCCTTTTTTATCATTGATTTTCAAGCTCTATATTACTATAAGAACAACTGATACGCATACCTCTCACCATTCACAAAAGGAAGCTGGATAATCCCTTTGAACGCAAATCCCGCTGATAAAATAACATTTTGCATTGCCCGATTTCTTGGATATGTATCAATTCGCACTTCAGACATCCCTTTTTCTTTGCATACAAAGAGCAGCAGCTTTAGAAAAGTTTTTCCATAGCCTTTTCCGTTTATCTCCGGATTAATTGCGAATTTATGAATTGTCGCATAGCTCCCTTGTGACGCATCCCAATCCCCGCAGCTTATTGTCGAATAAGCTTGTTCCTCTTCATCCGTAACAATTGCAGTACCAACAATCACATTATTTATTGTAAAAAGATAATTATTTCCTTTTTCTATCTCACTTTTTATGTCTTCCTCATTCGGAGAATCTTCTTCTGACCATTGTGGCGATCCGGATTCAGCCAGTTTGAGTCTCGCCTTATTAATGATTTGCATAATATCATGGAAATCACCAGAATTTCCGTTTCTTATTTCGATATTCACCATACCACCTGCTTTTAAAATTTTATGTCTTCCTTAAGTATATTTCTAATTTTAAATAAACAAAATGGATAAGCTTCATTTAAATGAGGTTAAAATATAATTTCAGTATTTATAAAGCCCCAAGTAATAAGTGGGATACCACATTTAAAATGACATTACCCATAAAGAGTAATGCCATTCATTACTTTTAAGTATTTCCTGTCTACTTGACAATCCGCTTTACCTTTATTCCTCCAAAAAGCCATTCTCAACCAGATAATTATGCGCAACTATGGCGACACTCTGCCTTTCAATGTCTACCTGGTAATTGAGCTGACGCATTACTTCACTGTCAAGACTTTCTGCAAGAGGCGCAAGAATGGACTCAACTTCCGGATATTCCTCAAGAAATTCTTCACTCACAGCAAGTGCTGCATTATAAGGAGCAAAAAACTTTTCGTCATCTTCTAATAAAACCAAGTCAAATGCATCAATTTGGGCATTTGTTTCATATGCTACACCTACATCGAGGTTCCCGCTTTGCAACGCTTCGTAGATAAGTCCTGAATCCATTTGCGTAATATTTTCTGCTCCAAATTGAAAACCGTATGTTTCCTCTACCCCAGGAAGTCCATCCTCACGATTAGCGAACTGAGCATCGGTGCCCATTGTTAATTCTTCTGGATGTTCATTCACATAATCCGCCAAATCCGAGTAAGATTCAATCCCGTATTCCTCAGCATTGTCACGAGTCATAGCAAGTGCATACGTATTGTTTACTTTCGAAGGGTTCACCCAGGCAATGCCATTTTTCTGATCAACTCGTTTCAACTCTTCATATGCTTCATCCGGGTCTGTTATTGGATCCATCCCCAAATAAGTTACAATCGCTGTTCCTGTGTAATCCCAAGCAAGTGTGACCTGTCCATTTTCAAGAGCTGTCCGGAGAACTGTACTTCCCAAATTCTCCATCATTTTCACCTGGAACCCTCCCTCCTCAAGTAAGAAATATGTCATTTGTGTAAGTAAATACTGCTCGGTGAAATTTTTCCCGCCAATTGTTACTGACTTCCCGCCACCGCCGAAAACCGAGCATCCGCTTAAAAAGATGCAGAGGAGGACGAGTATGGTGAAACGTCTAAAAATAGTCATTTTTGTAATCCTCCTTTATGTCGAAGTGGCAGAATCAGCCGTCTGGCTTGCTGATTTTGGCGAAATAACGTAACCTGCTCCTCTTAATAAGTAATCAAGTCCAATTGCCAGCAGTGTAACAGGAATCGCCCCTGAAATTAAATAAGCATTGTCAAAAAGTTCAATACCTGTCATAATCCAGACACCTAAACCACCGCCACCAATATAATAAGCTAGGGCAGCCGTTCCAACGTTTAAGACAATAGCTGTCCTGAGTCCGCCGATAATTGCGTATGCTGCATTCGGCACTTCCACTCTCCAAAAAATCTGGCTTGCTTTCATTCCCATCCCTTTCCCTGCATCAATGAGATCGGGATTTATCGAATTAAATCCTGCAACCGCATTACGAAAGATCGGTAAAACAGAGTAAATAAATAAAGCAAATACTGCCGGCTTAAAGCCGACCCCTAAAATACCAATTGCCAATGCTAAAACGGCTAAACTCGGAACCGTCTGTGCCAGATTGGCAACGTTCGAAGCAATCCATTCATATTTACGAAAACGCGGGCGTGTAAATAAAACCGCCAAAGGCAAAGCAATTACAACTGCCAAAATAGAAGAAAGCATGACAAGATTGAGATGCTGCCCTACCAATACCCAAAATGTATCCGTCTGTTCGAAAATCGGCGAAAAATAGCCATTTACCCCTGCGTAAATAAAGAAGCCAATGACAAAAGCATACAGTAAAATACGGACAATATTAGCAATAAGCTTTTTCCGATTCACTCCATCACCTTCTCTTTTTCTACGGTCTGAGACGGTTTTTGGCGCATTTCCAAATGCAAATATCTTTGCACACGGTCAATGGTGATAGCTCCCTGTACCTCATCATTATCATCGTGCACGATCACTTGATCCGCCTCTTGATTTAATAACATCGCAAGCGTATCTTTTAAATTCTCATGAATGTTCACCTGTTTGGAATCGACAATAGACTGATCAATTTCTACAAGACCAATTTCTTCTTGCAGCTGAGCAATTGTGCGTAAACTAAGATGCTTAATGGCGCGGTCCCTTCCTATGAATTGAGAGACATATTCATTTTTAGGATGGATTAATATATCTGATGGTGTTCCATACTGCATAATCTCTCCATCACGCATAAGTACAATTTTATCTGCCATTTTAATGGCTTCGTCAATATCGTGACTGACAAACAATATCGTTTTCTTGACCTCGCGCTGAATCTGTAAAAATTCATCCTGTATTTTTTCACGAATTAATGGATCCAGAGCGCCAAACGGCTCATCCATCAGCATAACCGGTGGATCAGCGGCAAGTGCTCTAATTACACCAATCCGCTGTTGCTGCCCCCCAGACAGCTCATTAGGAAATCGTTTCCTGTATTCCATTGGATCCAGACCAATCAATTGCATCAATTCTTTATAGCGGTTATGTTTTTTCTTTTTGTCCCATCCCAGTAAATCAGGAACAATCGTTACATTCTCTTCAATATCCATGTTTGGAAACAAACCGTTACTTTGGATGACATAACCAATATTTCGTCTGAGTTCAATTTCATTCAGATTGCCAATATCTTCTCCATTAATCAAGATTGACCCTTCACTAATTGTCTCCAAACGGTTCACCATCCGAAGAAGTGTAGTTTTCCCGCAACCGGATGGTCCAAGAAATATAACAATTTCCCCTTTTTCCACTTCAAAATTAACATCGTTAACAGCTTTCTCAGTTCCTGTATATGATTTAGATACATGCTTAAATGAAATCATAAGTTCACCCCTTCGTCCGTGTTAGTTTGCTATTCCTTTTGGTGTCAGCCTCTTCTGGATAAACAGAAGAATCATATCTGCAATAATCGCAAGCAAAGAAACCACAATTGAACCTGTAACAATAGAATACATATCCGTCCGGGTAATACCTTGCACAATCAAAGTCCCAAGACCCCCCGCACCAATAAATGCAGCAATAACTCCAATTCCTATATTTAAAACCACTGCGGTGCGTATACCTGCCATAATTACAGGCAGTGCGTTTGGAATTTCAACACGAACCAGTCTTTGGCTTCTCTTCATCCCTATACCATTCGCTGCATCTATGACTGCTGGATTCACATTCTTAATGGCTGAATAGGTGTTGCGGATAATTGGCAGCTGAGAATACAGCACCAATGCTACTAACGCCGGAACAAATCCAATTCCCTGATTGATTAACGAAAAGAACGGAATCATTATTCCAAACAACGCAATACTCGGGATGGTTAATAGCACAGAAGCTGCTGCTAAAACTGTTTCTGCCAAATCCTCATTGGTTGTTAAATAAATGCCAATCGAGACCCCAATAATAATTGCAATTATTATCGCTATCCCTACGAGTTCTATATGTTGAACTGTAAGGCCCCATATGTAAGAAGCATTAATACGCAGATATTCGAGATATTCATTCATTTTAGTGCCCCCTTTTTCAATAACGAAATGAGCTGTTATTAGCATCAGTCTGCCGCTCATCTCCATATAACCCCTGCAACAATACTGAATTTTTAAAAAATAGAAAAACGACATAATAAAAAATCTGTATATAACCATAAAGACATGAAGTTCATATCCAAGGCGATGTATGCACTGGTGGACGGATATTTTGTCTGTAAAAACCTTACCCAATGTACAGAGAGATCAAGAATGAGTCTCCTGTATCATTAAGTCTATAAAACTGGAGAAAGCACCATTATTAGAGGAAGGAATAAAATGCGAAGGCTTTGTAAAAAAACAGAAAGCAGAAGATAGAGAAAATAATTTTGTTATGGACGTCTACACCTTTGCTGAAACGATTGCGAATGCTGTATGGAGATTAACAGCTTCATGATTTTTATAATATATTCCCCTAAAAATTTTTTTGAAACCACAAAAGCTGTAAATACCCTTGTTTTATTTCAACCTCATAAAAAAACTACTTAGTAAGCCTGGCAATAATGGCTCAAAAATAGCTTTTGCAAATAGTGAAATAATATAATCCTTTTATAAAAGAAAATAGAATGCTATATCTTCTAAACATTTCCACTTCCAAGTATTTCAAATAATATTATTCATCTTACTCGATAATTTCTATGGCGTAAACAGAAATTCTTCCCGGAAAAGATTCTCTAAGATAGTCACCGTACACCCTTATTTTTTGATTTACTTGAGGTTGCCCAAAAAGAAAACTTCCTTCCATCTCACGATGTGGGGATAGAATAATTACGTTATCCCCATAATCAGAAGTAATCAAGCCAGACATTCCCTGCCAGAAGCTTACTGATTGATCCAATCCACATCTCATTCCAGCGCTTTGATACTACATATCCTTCAATAACGAAAGCATCTTCCGGAATAGTTATATCCACCTTCGTATCCCCTTTTTTGCTCACCCATTCATTCAGACAAAAAAATAGCGACAGCCACAAGATAGATTATAATAATTCTTTTTATTGAGACAGGTGTATTTTCCATTTTATCGCCATCTTATACACAGATAGAATAAATTACCTAAGCATAATCCTAGTCATATATTTCTACATATCATCAAAAAACCTTTATAATAACTCTTTATTCTTCTTATAAGATTTTTTTAATGAAATGAATTCCAATAAAAATGATAGTACACCCACACTTATTACCATTCCAAAAAAATCATACCAGCTTGCTTGATCAGATGTTATTTTATATATCAGATAGCCTATTCCAAACACAACAACAAAGGAAGCAGTTCTGGCTTTAAGAGCTCTTAACGCTCCTTTATATTCCTTTTCCGTTGCAATATCAGTATGTTCGATTCCCGACAGTGTATATCTTCCTAAATTATAAAAAAGGAATATTGCTATACCTGCTAACAAAATGACAGCTGTATCTAAGCTTATAAAATTACCGCTAATAAACATGATTACCAGAAAAAGAAAAAGCAGAACTCCTCCTTCAGCTAAAAAATATAGCATCTTTTTTTCTTTATATTCATCATCCGGCATAAAAAAAGATATCCATGATTTCATTAATCTTCTACCTCCCAAAATAATTCATCTAATGTTTTATCTAGCTCTTTTGCTATTGCAATACAGAGTGAGAGTGTGGGGTTGTATTCCCCTTTTTCAATCAATCCAATTGTCTGTCTCGTCACGCCAACATTCTTTGCCAACTGCTGCTGGGTCATTGACGTTTTGACACGTGTTATTTTCACATTATTTCTCATTATTCACTCCGCCTCACAAATGCAATATATAAATTACTTTTGTTAATTATATGTTACATCGCTTTATTAATAAAATCAAATTATTATTTGGATAATAATTGTAGTAATCTTAACAAAGTTAGCATTTATCAGGCTTGGAAACAGGCACTTAATTAACTTATACTGTAGAGAAAATAAACCACCATTGCTTTACTGCAAAAGAAAAAAAGCCATTTGAAGAGTTCCTTTTGCTCTTCAAATGGCTTTGCTTTTAATTAAACTCGCTTCTATTAATTCTAATCAACAATCTATTCCTTATTTAATCCATCATACGCTTCTTAAATGTAACAGCAGCTAATACTAAAGTTGCTGCAACCCAGGCTCCAATAATTGCAAAAGGCTTCCAAAGTTCATCAAAACCTGCCCCTGATTCACCCAAATTCGCAATTTCTTCCAGCTGAATTCCCGGTGTATACTCTAATACTTGTAAGAAGCTGAACTGATCGGCTAGCCCGATAAACATGTTAGCCATTCCAAATATAAACATTACAGGAAGAATATAGACAGATGCTTCTAAAACACTTCTTGTGATTAATCCCATCCAAGTTCCTAAAGCGATAAAGAAAATCAGAGATAGAAGAATTCCAGCAATTAACCAGCCTCTTCCGTCAAATGAAAAACCCATGATAAACATACTAACAGCAGTTACAATAACCGTAATTACAATAGTAACAGCACTTTTCCCAGCTAAAATTTCTGTCAATGTTGCTGGAGAAAGCATCAGACCACGCAACGTATTTTTCTCCTTTTCTTCTGCTATTATCGCACATTGCAGAAAGGTACCAACCAAAGCAAGGGATAAAGTAATTACAAACAAGTACATCGCCAATGGCACTTCCCCTACCCGACTATATATGACAGCAAATACAAGTGGCATCAGTGCTGTTGATGAAACATACAAATTTCGATATAAATCTTTTAAGTCTTTTTGAAAAATAGCCATAAACCGTTTTACAGAAAATGTCATACTAACTCCCTCCCAGTCACTTCAACAAAGATATCTCCTAATGTCGGTTCTTTTGTATAAATACGCTCCACCATTTCCCGGGAAATATATTGTTGAATTTCCTCAGCACTTGATGCTTTCAAGGGAAGCTCTAATTCTCTTCCATTCTTTAATTCAATACCAATAATTTCTTCCCGATACTGTTTTTTCAGCTGTTTCGGCTCATCTAAAAGCTGGACGACCCCTTTATTTAAAAAGGCTACCTGGCTGCACAGATGATCTGCCTCCTCCATATCATGTGTTGTCAGAAAAATGGTCGTTCCCTGTCGATTCAGTTCCTTTAAACCATTATGGATATGCTTGGAGTTAGCAGGATCCAATGCAGATGTCGGTTCATCTAAAAATAATAGCTCAGGCTTATGCAAAAGCGTTCTTGCTAATAATACCCGCTGTGTCATTCCTTTAGACAGCTTGGCGACTTGTGTTTTTTTCTCAGAACCTAAGTTAACTGATTCAAGCGCCTCGTCAATTCGTTGTAAAGATGTACCATATAAATCTGCGTAAAGCTTTAAGTTATCATAAATGGTTAGTCTTGCGTATAAACCACTATTATCTGTTACCACACCAAAACGTTTTCGATATTCAGGTGTGTTTAACTTTGAAACTGGTACACCAAATACATTTGCTGTACCTGAACTCTGCCTCATTTGACCTGTTAAAATCTTTATTGTTGTTGTCTTTCCAGAACCACTTGGCCCCAGAAAACCAAATGTTTCTCCTTTTTTAACCTGGAAAGATACATCATGTAATGCCTGTTTATCACCAAAAATCTTCTCTAAAGATTTCACTTCTATCATATTCTCCACTCCAAAAACCTCCTGCGTCAGTTATTTGTTTGTGATCACAGAATATCGCTATTTAAGGAATAGTGCAGTATATCTTCAATGAATGGAGTATATTTCAAGCTGAATTGTGCTTATTCTACCCCCAATAATTCCTTCAGCTCGTTCAACTTTGATTTCGATAATGGAACCTGAGAGCTTTTTTTATCAATAAGAGACAAGCTGTAACTGTTCCTGGTCCATGTAATAACCTCTCTTATTTTTTGAAGATTCACAATATAGGAGCGATGGCAGCGAAAGAAGCCTTGATGAGATAAACGCTGTTCTAATTCTTTTAAGGTAAAACCTGTTGGAAATCCTTCTCCACGCGTATACAGATATGTTTGACCATTCTGGCTTTCAATATAGTCGATTTCCTGTGGGTCAAATAAAATAATTTTATCCTCTACTTTGGCAGAAATTTTATTTAACTGAAAAGTTTGCTTTACTTGAGCCTCTTCTTCCGCTGTTTCTATCCCATCTATTTCTAAAGACTTTACTCTGTCTTTCTCCTCCGTTTCAACTTCGATTTGATGCAGGCCCTGTTCATCTAAACGATAGACCGTATCTGCAATTGTAATGGCACTCTCCGTACTTGTTGTTAAAATCAATACCGCTTTTTGCTTTTCCTGCAAAATCTCGACAAATTGATGAAGTACACGTTTCGTTTCTAAGTCTACATTTACCTCAGGCTCTTCAAAAATAACAACTTCTGATTCCTGCATTAATATTCTGCCAAATTGGACCCGGCGTTTTTCGGATCGATTCAACTGATGCATTTTCCATCTTGCTTTTTCCTCCAGTTGAACCAGCTGTAGAACTTCTTTTATAGAAGCCTTGCTTTGATATAAGGACCCGATAAATGTCAAATATTCCTTTACCTGTAACCGTTCATAAATACCTTCTTCATACCAGCAAATTCCTAAAGAGGAAAAGTATTTCTGCTTATCCTCCTCCAGTGTTTTATGGTGTATCTGAATAAAACCCTTTCGTACACTTTCTTCTCCGGAAATCATTTGCAGTAAGACTGCACGCACATTAACAGTGGACTGAATTGCTTTGATTTCTCCAGATTTTATTTCTATATCTATCCTCGGAAATAATGTTTGATCTCCTTGACGATATTCAATTTCGTTCATTCTTAACATGCTTTATACCTCTCTATCCATAAAGAATTCATTCCATTCTATTTTGATAGCTTTTAAGCCTGATTATTATTTCATGACAAACAGTTAAATCTTTGATACAGTAGATTCAAAGAAAATAATGAAAAGCAACTACTAGGGGAGCCCAAAACTGCGGGCTGAGAGGGAAGCATGCTTACTTTCCGACTCTTACAAACCTGATCTGGCTAATACCAGCGTAGGGAAGTAGTCAATCAACTTATGATTACTCTCAGTATACCAAATCAGGCTTCTCTATAAAGCCTGATTTTTTATTTTTACAAAGTAGTTTACTTTTCATTCCAAAAAGAAAAGCGAAAAGCGCCTGTTTAAAAACGTAGAGATTGCGCTCCCGATCTTTGGGGGTGGTTCGACTTTAGTCGAACTTCCTTCACCCTTGAGATAAAGGAAACATGCCCCTTTAGGGGTATGCCGACGTTAGGCTTCAGCCTGCTTTTAGTCGACCTTCCTTTACTTTAAACCGATGTTGACTTTCACCCGCAGGGCATAAGCGCGACTATACTTCTGTCTGCGCCTGACGGCTTGCCAATCAGTAAGTCTTCTTTATCGTAGGGCGTGACGTGAAATCTCTAAAGTTTGGCGCATGGAGCTAGACATATAGAGGAGATGATTGGATTGAAAAACCGTACACGCTTATTAACGCTGATGGCTGTTTTTATAGCTATTGGAACAATTGGCTCTCAATTGCTCTGGTTTCCCGCAGGGGTTGCCAGAGCTTATCCAGTACAGCATGCCATTAATGTCATTGCTGCAATCATACTTGGACCGGGGCCGGCAGTCATTGTCGCATTAATGATCAGCCTGCTCAGAAACCTTTTAGGTCTGGGAACACTCGTTGCTTTCCCCGGAGCAATGATTGGAGCATTTGTTGCCGGGGTATTATATAAGAAAACACAAAAATATTCAATGGCTGCTTTTGGAGAAATAATTGGCACAGGGATTATTGGTTCATTCTTTGCTGTTCCTATTGCGAATCTCCTGATGGGAAGCTCAGTAGGGGCACTTGCATTTATCCCGCCGTTTATTGTCAGCAGCGTCTCCGGCGCTTTGATTGGTTGGCTGTTAGTCAGCCGTCTGCCAGCACGGCAGTTTTCTTTAACAAAATAAATTATTTTACAATCCTAAGGAGGATTTTTATTATGAGTCAGGTTCGTTGTGCATTAACAATTGCCGGCACAGACCCGAGCGGTGGTGCTGGTATTCAGGCGGATTTAAAAACATTTCAAGAGTTAAAAACCTATGGTATGTCTGTAATTACTTCTGTTGTGGCCCAAAATACAACAGGAGTCCGTTCTGTTGAGCATATGCCTCTTTCTATGATTGAGGATCAACTGGATGCAGTCATTGAGGACATGCCAATTCATGCAGTGAAAACAGGAATGATTGCAAGTAAGCCAATGATGGAATTAATCGCTCAAAAATTAAGAAAGGTTGATGCGCCATATGTGATGGACCCTGTTATGGTTGCGACCAGCGGTGACGCTTTAATTAATGAAGAGGCCCGCAGCTTTTTGCGGCAGTATCTTCTTCCTTTAACGACGGTTGTTACACCAAATATTCCAGAAGCAGAATTTCTGACCGGCTTATCTATTGCGTCTACAGAAGATATGAAAAATGCTGCAGAATATCTCGTTCACGAGTATGATGTTGATGCTGCCTTAGTTAAAGGTGGACATCTAAAAGGACAGGCTGTTGATTTTCTTTATGACGGCAAACAGATGCATAGCTACGCTGCTGATCGTATTGATACAAAGAATACGCATGGAACCGGCTGTACCTATGCTGCTGCCATTGCTGCTTATTTAGGTAAAGGTTATCCACTTTCAGAGGCGGTAAAACACGCAAAAGCTTTTGTGACTGCAGCTATTTCCAAATCATTTGAGCTTGGAAAAGGGAATGGCCCGACGAACCACTGGGCAATCCGGGAAAATGCAGGAAGGGAGATCACACATGAATCCTGATATTATCCAGCAAGTCAGAAACAACACGCCTCTCATTCATCATTTAACCAATCAGGTTGTCATGAACTTTAGTGCTAACGGACTGCTTGCCTTTGGTGGCAGTCCTGTTATGGCAAAGGAATTAAGAGAAGCAGCAGATATGGCCAAAATTGCAGATGCACTTGTTTTAAATATTGGTACCATTTTAGAAAATGAAATTGAAGCAATGATTGCAGCAGGGAAAGCTGCCAATGAAAAGGGAATTCCTGTAGTTCTTGATCCTGTTGGCGCAGCTGCTACTTCTTTTCGGAAAGAAGTAATAGAAAGAATTTTACAAGATGTACGCCCAACAGTTATTAAAGGGAATGCAGGTGAAATTGCTTCCTTGGTTAATGCAGATATTCAAACACGGGGAGTGGATTCTATTGGGGAAGGAAATATAGATGATATTGCAGAAAAAGCCAGGAAACAATTTGATACTGCGATTGTAGTAACCGGAAAAACAGATGTTATCTATGCCGATCAGAAATTAATTTATAACCAGACTGGGCATCCGCTTCTCTCCAGTATTACCGGGGCGGGATGTTTATTAGGATCTGTTGTAGCAGCATGTCTGACTACTTCTTATCCAGTCGGGGAACAGCTCCGTACTGCACTCAGTTTCTACGGACTGGCCGCAGAGCATGCAGCAGAGCAGTCTCATGTGCAAGGACCGGGAACCTTTTTGCCAAGCTTTATGGATGCTTTATCCTTTACACCCAAGCAACTAAATGGAGGCACTGAAGATGGAATTTAATAGAGAACAATTAAGAAAATATTTTATTATGGGAAGCCAAAATTGTCACAGGGATCCTCACACTGTTTTAGAGGAGGCACTCACTGCAGGTATTACTTCATTTCAATTTCGGGAAAAAGGCACCGGCTCGTTAAATGGTGAGGAAAAGATTAAGCTGGGTAAAAGCTTGCGAGAGCAATGCCGAAAACATGATATTCCATTTTTTATTAATGATAATATTGAGCTGGCCGAGGAATTGGATGCAGACGGTATACATGTAGGGCAGGATGATATGCCTGTCAAGGAAGTCCGGGCTAAGTTCCCGGATAAAATCATTGGCCTGTCGATATCTACACCACAGGAGCTTGACCAAAGTCCGCTCGATTTAGTGGATTATATTGGCGTTGGACCAATTTTTGCAACTGCTACAAAAGAAGATGCAAAGCAGGCTGTAGGCTTAGAATGGATTCATACTATCCGCTCGCAGTTTCCAGACATACCTGTTGTGGCAATCGGCGGTATCCAGACAGATAACGCAAGCTCTGTTATAGAAGCAGGTGCTGATGGCGTTTCTTTTATTACTGCTGTTACAGAAGCAGATAATATTAAAGAAGCTGTAGATAAGCTTTAGTCTAGCTAGAATTAATGAAAGAACTTCGTCAGACTAGTTATTTCGCCCAATCTGTTTGTTATGAAGCGCAAATAATACAGATGCCTCATATGCTATTAAGGAACATTAGCCTATTAGAGGAGGAAAATTATGAGTTATTTTCAACCACAGCAGCCAAATGGCGAGGAAAACAAACAGAATAACCTGCCCGGAAAGATGCTAAATAATTATTTTCAGCCGGCACCACAGCATGATTATTCCAATGGATTCTTTGCAGGGGGTCCAGAAGGAGAAACTGGCGGGCCAGGCGGCTATTACCAGGAACAGCATCCTGCTGCTGATAATATGCCGTTTCAACATGGACAGCATAATCTTCCATCACAGGATCGAATTAGCAACTTCCCCCCTGGCTTTCCAGGCGGAGGTGGGAATGAATCTCCTTTCCCAGATTTTAATACAGATCAATTTGTAGATAATATGTTCCCCGGCCCTCCGAATAGCAACCAGGGGGGAAATGAAGGTGCTTTTCCAAGTTGGCCTCCAGCCCCGTCTACACCCTCTTTTCCAAACTTTCCAGGAAGTGGAGGAGGTCCCGGACAGCAATCAGGACCAGCAGAAATGGGCGGCATGAACAGCCAGCCTCCGATGGGACCGCCGCCAAACTTTGTACCGCAAAAACAACAGGTGCAGGCATTTGCTGTCGACCCTGGCGGGATCAGACATTGCATGTTCCGCTTCACTTATATTTGGCCAAATCGCGGCAACGGTTTTTGGGCCTTTCCGACATTTCTAGGCAGAAATTCTATTGCCGGATTCCGCTGGAATGGTTTTCGTTGGGTTTATTTTGGAATGGATTTAAATAGTATTGAATCCTTCCAATGTATGTAGCTATAAAAAGTAAATGAAATTAAAAACGAGCTGCTGAAAGCAAAATCTTTTCAGCAGCTCGTCTTATTTGAAATTTCTTCATTAATTATATTTCTTATCTTCTTTTTTACGCATCTCACGCTGCCAAATAAGCCCTTGTTCCAGCGCCATTTTCTTGGCAATCTTCGGTGCATTCCATAACGGCGGTAAAATCAATAACGATACTGGGACTGCCGTAATAACAATGGAATTTTGAATCGATGTAATACTATCTTCCCCGATTGTAAGAATAACTGCTGTGAAAGCTCCAAAAAGGACGGCCCATACTACACGCAGCCAGCGTGTAGGATTATCATGCCCTGTTAATGTTGCTGCCACTGTATAAGACATTGTATCTGCTGTTGTTGCAACAAAGATAATAGATACAAGCAAGAAAGCAACTCCCATTACTGTGCCTAAAGGAAGCTGATCAGTAATTGCCATAACTGCAGCTGGCATTCCGCCATCAGTTAATGCGTCAGAAATAGAACCCGGTTTTTCTATTTCAAAGAAAACACCTGTTCCACCGACAATGGAGAACCAGAAATTTGTTACAAGCGGTGCTACTACGGAAACTGCAATAACAAGCTCACGAATGGTTCTTCCTCTGGAGATACGGCTGATAAATACGATAAGCATCGGTGCATAGCCGATAAACCAAGCCCAAAAGAAAATCGTCCATCCTGCCAGCCATTCTCCATCTCCACGATAGAACATCATTTCAAACATATTTTGAATATGGACTCCTGTACCGCCGACAAACCCATCAATAATAAATGCGGTAGGTCCAATAATAAATACAATAATAGCTAAAAGAATTGTAAATTGAACATTCCAGTTACTTAAATGGTAGATTCCTCTATCCACTCCGGTAGCTGCTGAAATTGCTGCTACAGTAACCAGAACAATAACAACGATAATGCTTATTGTTAACGTATCCGGTATGCCAAACAAATGGTTTAATCCATAAGATATCTGCAAACCTAAAAACCCAAGCGGCCCCAATGTTCCTGCTGCTGTTGCAATAATAGAAAAGGAATCAGCCAACGTTCCAATTGCACTTTTTTCAAATATTTTATCTCCAAAAATAGGATATAACAATCCCCGCGGCTTTAAAGGATAGCCCTTTTGATAATGCACATACATCATTACAACAACTGCAAGTGTACCAAGAATTGCCCATGCAAGGAATCCCCAATGCATAAAGGCTTGAGCAAATGCTCCCTCTATATTATTAAATTCTCCTCCACCAAAAAGAGGCGGTGTAGACATAAAATGGTACATTGGCTCTGCTGCAGCCCAGAAGACTCCCCCACTAGCCAATAAAGTTACTAATATCATACATACCCAGCCAAAATAGCTATATTTTGGTTTATCCTGGTTTCCTAATTTTACTTTTCCATACTTTGAAAATGCCAGACCTAAGCCGATGGCAAAATTAAGGAATAAGAGTATTTGCCAATAAGCTCCAAACCAATCCGCAGAATAATTAAATAAGGTGTTTACTGCATTATCCACCATATCACTGTTAATCAGCGACAGGATAATAAATAAAACTAAAAATCCTCCACTGATATAAAAAACTGGCCAATCTAAACCTTTTCCTTTTTTTGACTTCACACTTTACCTCCTGATTAATGTAAGCGTCCAAAATATCATAAAACGTTATTTACAGACCTTTTTTGGATGAAAGCATTTTTCAGATAAATGCTTGACAAACTTTCATCCTCTCACTTGTTTTATTTGCACATGTTTATTTATTATAGTTATATGCTTCATACAATACAACTTATAATTTAGAGATGTATTCAACGAATAGCTTTGAATATAGAAGTATTTCCCTTATTAAATATTCCTAAACCCTTCTCATCCCCGAAAATAAAAAAATCTCGCCCAATTTAGCAAGATTTTTTCTCAGTCTATGTTATTCACCTTTTCAAAGCTTAAGAATTAATAATTTTATCAACTGTTTCTTCTACTTCATCTCTGGACATTTTTTCCTTACCGCTCTTCAAAGCATTTAATGTTTTATGTGCCAGTGCTAACGGTATCCGGCAGAAAAGCAGAATATTTTTGGTAGAGATTTGTGTCATATATTCATCAGCTTTTTGCAAATTCGCCTCTGCATAAGCAAACATTTCCTTCTTAGACCAGTCATTCGGAAAGAAGCCGACACCTCTTTCAGCATCTTCGTCAATATTTCGTAATATATTCACAGCCTGTAAACCCCGTCCATAGCCGATAGCCAGATCGCGGTCTGTTTCGGTGCCATCATACCAGTTCCAAATATCAGACAGCATTACACCGACGAGACCTGCTACATAATATGTATACTCATCTAAATCCTCTTTCGTCTTTACTTCCCAATCTTTCCCAACCCATTTAGCCATTCCTTCTGCCATTTCACTTGTAGAGTCCTTTACTTTTTGCTGAATATCCTCCGGGCAAAATTCAATCCAGTCAGCTAAGCGCAATGTCACTTCCGGAAGTTCCTTTTCATACGGTGCTACGAGCTGATGATAAGCCTCGCGGTTAAATACATCTTCCTTTAATAAATGGCTTGTCTCATTCAATAAATGCTGTTTTACTTCTGCATCCATTTCTTCATGGTCTTCCATTTCATCAACAGCGCGCATGCAGAGGTAAGCTGAACCAACTGTTTTCCGCAACGTTTTGTTCAACAGTTTAATGGGGATATAAAATGTTCTGCTCGTCTGTTTCAAAACCTTCATTGCATCTTTTTCTAATGTTGCTTTGTTACTCACCCAAAACTCCTCCTTATTTCATGCGTTATTACAAGTATAACAAACAAGTGCCTTTTTTTCCTTTAAAAGTGTTGAATTCTCATTAATTTTCACATAAAGTTCTTGTGCTATCCTTTTTTTAAAGCTACTATGGTAGATAGTGTTTTTTATCACTCAAATGTTAATAACAGGATAACTATAGATAAGGCGTGTTGTTTTATGAATAAAAGTGTATATTTACTGATGACCATTTCATTTGTTGTCGGAATGGTTGAATTAATTATTGGCGGTATTCTCGATTTAGTTGCGGATGACCTCGGTGTGTCACTAGGAAAAGCTGGTTTATTAATTACTATTTTCTCTCTTGTTTTCGCTATTGCTTCTCCTATTCTGCTTTATTTAACGGCATCTGTTGAACGAAAAAAACTGACCATTATTTCTTTAGTCTTCTTTTTGCTTGGAAATATTCTTGCTGTTTTTAGTTTGAACTATACGATGATTTTTATTAGTCGAATAATTTCTGCAGCAAGCGCTTCTTTACTAATTGTACTTTGTGTAATGATGGCATCCTCCATTGTTAAGCCTGCTTACAGGGGACGCGCTATCGGCATAGTCAGTATGGGAGTAAGCGGATCTCTTGTTTTCGGAATTCCATTTGGCTTAATCCTTGGAGAGTCGTTTGGCTGGCGTGCCCCGTTTGTACTTATTTCTTTCTTAACGGTTGCTTCAATTATATTTGTTCATTACTTTATGCAGCGCATTCCTTCTACGGAAAAGCCTCTGCCACTGACAACACAGTTAAAAATGATCCGGAACCCAAAGATTCTTTTTATATTATTGACTACTTTCTTTGTCCTGGCCGGTCACACAACATTATATGGCTACCTGAATCCATTTGTAAAAGACTTTATGGAATTAGATGGCATTTGGTTAAGTGCAGTTTATCTGATTTTTGGTATTTCTGCTGTAAGCGGAGGCGGGGCAGGCGGAACATTGTCCGATTTATTCGGTCCGAAACGAACCATTCTCAGTGCCATTATCTTGTTTGTGGCTACCATATTAATTATTCCTGTTTCGTCGTTCCATGTTGTCTTATTCCTTGTTGTACTTATACTATGGGGAATGCTCAGCTGGGCGGTCTCGCCACCTGTTCAAAGCTATTTAATTGAGACATCACCGCAAAATTCAAGTATCCTCGTCAGCTTAAATAACTCTGCTTTACATTTAGGTATAGCAGTCGGTTCATTTGCAGGTAGTATTGTCATTGAGCAGTCAAGTGTAGATAAAAATGCATATGTAGGCGGAGCAATTGTCTTTTTAGGGTTAATTACAGCCCTGATCGCATTAAAAGGATATAAACGGCCGAAAGTGACAGTTGATTGATTGAATAATAGAGGCTGGGACATAACTAGCCAAAAATAATGAAAAGATGGATTTCACATTGGGTTTTGATGTGAAATCCATCTTTTTTGAAATCATTTATAAGTAGATACATAAAAAAGCAGCTAGAGGCAGTGTATCTTCTCAGATTCACTGCCATTAAGGCGAATCCCAATTCATTATCCACTTTGGATTTTCCTCGTACAGAGAAACGAGTGAAACCCAAATTAGCCTTCAAAAATCCAAAGAAAGGCTCCACATCTATCTTACGTTTTCCGTAAAGCTTGCCCATTTCTTCATCTGAAAGCTGTTCTCGTATCATTTTCTTTTGTGCTTCCCATTTTTCATTATAAAATATTTTCCGATGGTTACCTTCCTTTGCCTTGGTACATTGCTCTCGCAAAGGACAGCCTGTACAATCTTCACATTCATAGACCTTAAATTGTCGCTGGTAACCATACTTGTCTGTGCGTTTGGAGTTATAGCGATAAGTAACAGCTTGACCATTTGGACAAGTAAAGGCATCTATTTCGGCATCATAATCCCAGTTAGCGGTGTTAAAGGGATTATTTTTATATTTTTTCTTCTTCTCTTTGCGGTACATACTATAGGTAATCAAGGCAGTTCGTAACCGGTTCAGGGTGACATCTTCTATATTCTGTTCACTTCCATAAGCCGCATCAGCTACGAGGACATCAGGCAACGCAAAATAATCCTTTTCAATACGATCTAAAAAAGGAATCAGCGTTCGTGTATCGGTAGGGTTCGGAAAAATATCATAGGCTAATGCGTAACGTCCTTCTGTTGCCAATTGCACATTATAAGCAGCTTTCAACTGTCCGTTCTTCATATGGTCATCTTTCAATCGCATAAAGGTTGCGTCGTGATCCGTCTTGGAATAGCTGTTACGTTCTTCTAAAATCTCCAAGGCTTCTTCATATTTTTCTTGACGACAGATGAAATCGTGCACCTGTTTTAAGGCTTGTTTTGGCTGCTTTCGTTCCGAACGCAGGGCTTTTCGGTCTTGTGCTTTTTCAATCGATTCGATTTGTTTCGTATACGTTTGGACAGACTTATCCAAATTCGCTGCCATCTGTTGAAGTTCTTGCGTCGATAGAGCTTCCGGGCTTTCCCGGTTGATTTCTGGAATAATTTCTTTTTCCACTAATTCTTCATAGAGGGCATGGGACTTCTCTACAAGTTTCGTTTGATAACGCTCGATCGATTTTCGCCAGACAAAGGTGAATTTATTGGCATTGGCTTCAATTTTGGTCCCGTCAATAAAGATAGCCTCCGCATCGATCAACTCTTTTTCCACCAGCTGACAACGAAATTGGACGAAGCACTGACGCAATAGTTCTTTTACTTCTGGATTCACACGAAAACGGTTGATAGTACGGTAACTCGGCTCATATCCTTGCGCAAGCCACATCATTCGCACACTATCTTTTAATAATGCTTCGATTTTTCGGCCAGAGAACACCGACTGGGTATAAGCACATAAAATAATTTTCATCATCATACGCGGGTGATAGGCGGGACAGCCTGTTTGACGGGTAAAACCGGTGAAAGCTTCTTCTGGAATCTGTTCGATAAATTCATGGATGGTATAAGCAATATCATTTTCTTGTAATTTCATCTCGAAATCTAATGGCAAAACGACTTGATTTACGTTATAATATTTAAACATAAGGATACCTCGATTCTGTTTTTGTAGTGGTACTTTAACTTTATCAGAAGGTATCCTTTTTTTGTACGTTTATTTCATTTTTTAATCAAATTAAAAAAGTGACTTCCTACTTAAAATCATAGTAGAAAGTCACTTTTTCTATTTTTACTGGCTTTTGTCCCAGCCTCTTAACATTCCTTGATTCAAAAAGTCCTCTAATCACGTACACGACGTTTTATTCTTCTTATCAGTGGAGACCTTCTCTTTTTTGGTAAAGGATTTCCTGTAAATCATAATAGGAAGCATCCCGAGAATGAAACCTGCCAAACCAAAAACTTCTACCCTGTCAACACTATAGCCAATGATGATACCCAATGCTAAACAGAAAATAAATAACGCTCCGAGATGATAGATTCGCATATCCTCTATCCCCTTTTTTCCTATTATATGAAGAAAACATGTAAAGGTACGTAACTATTTAAAAGGCTTACTACCATTTCTCCCTTCATCATATAAATATCTTTTAAAATTCCGCTATTTTTTATAATTACTTTATTGTTGCATTTTTGATAACGGTTACAACTCTGAATCCCGATGTATTCTAAAAATTCGCTATTGCCTTACTTCCCTTTTCATGTTTAAATAAATTCAATATACATTAGGAAGCGTAGAGGTGGTTAGATGGAAGAGAAGGTTTCTGTAGGATTATTAGGCCTCGGTGTCGTTGGGTCAGGTGTTATTCATCTGATTGAAGATCACCAGGAAAAATTAGCGCACCAATTGGGCTGTGAAGTTAAAGTTGTTAAAGCGCTTGTACGTGATATAGAAAAGGCAAGAAATATTGATGTGAACCAGGAAATTTTAACAACAAATCCCGATGATGTTCTTGAAAATCCAGCTATTGATCTTGTTATTGAAGTAATGGGCGGGATTGATCATACAAGAGAATATATTTTAAAAGCTTTTTCTAATAAAAAACATGTTGTATCAGCTAACAAAGATCTGGTAGCGGTTCATGGTCCTGAGTTACAGGAAGCCGCAGTAAAAAATAAATGCGACTTTTATTATGAAGCAAGTGTTGCCGGCGGTATTCCTATACTACGAGGTATTAATGAAGGATTATCCTCCGACCACATTCAAAAAATAATGGGGATTGTCAATGGGACAACCAACTATATTTTAACAAAAATGGATGAAGAAGGTGTAAGCTACGAGGATGCTCTTGCGGAAGCACAGCGTCTTGGTTTTGCCGAAGCAGACCCGACATCTGATGTAGAAGGCTTGGATGCAGCCCGGAAAATGGCTATTCTTGGCCGCTTGGCATTCTCTACTCCTGTCGATTTACAGGATGTTGATGTAAAAGGAATTCATGGTATTGAATTAAAAGATCTCCGTTATGCTTCGCAGCTGGGGTATACGATGAAGCTTATCGGGTTCGCCAACTTTTTTGACCAGGAGTTAGAAATAAGTGTGCAGCCAACTTTACTGGCAAAAAACCACCCGCTGGCAAGCGTTAAAAATGAATACAATGCCGTTTATGTTTACGGTGAAGCAGTTGGTGAAACCATGTTCTATGGCCCTGGTGCCGGCAGTCTCCCGACAGCAACAGCGATTTTATCCGATGTTGTTGCAGCAATTAAAGCCATGCGTCTTGGTGTATCAGGAAAGCAGTTAAATGACATGCAATTTCCAAAAACATTACTTCCAAAAGATAAGCAGCATGGTCAATATTATGTCCGCCTATGTGTGGAAGACAAGACTGGTGTGTTCTCAGAAATTTCATCGATTTTTCATTCACAGGACATCAGTTTCCAGCGGATTCTGCAGACACCAGTGGATGAGAAAGATTCTGCAGAAATTGTATTAGTTACACACGACACACCTTACTCTCAATTTGAACAAGTGCTGAATCAGCTGGAAGCATTTGATGCAGTGAATGAGATAAAGAGTTACTATAAAGTAGAAGGAGATGCGTAAGATGGCTTGGAAAGGGTTAATTGAAGAATATCGTGACTTACTTCCTGTTACAGATAAAACACCCGCTTTATCATTATTAGAAGGAAATACTCCTCTTTTTCATTTTCCAAATCTATCAAAGGAACTGGGAATTGAATTATATGGGAAGTTTGAAGGCTTAAACCCGACCGGGTCATTTAAAGATCGTGGAATGGTAATGGCTGTTGCCAAAGCAATAGAAGAAGGATCAGGATCTGTTATTTGTGCGTCCACCGGAAATACCTCTGCTGCAGCTGCAGCATATGCCGCCCGGGCTGGAATCCGAGCAATTATTGTTATTCCAAAAGGAAAAGTCGCACTAGGGAAGCTTGCTCAGGCTGTTATGTACGGAGCTGAAATCGTTGAGATTGAAGGTAACTTTGATCAGGCGCTCCAGCTCGTTCGTAAAATCAGTGAGAAATCACCAATTACTCTAGTAAACTCTGTAAACCCATATCGTTTGGAAGGTCAAAAAACAGCAGCATTTGAGGTTTGTGATCAGTTAGGAGAAGCTCCTGATATTCTGGCAATTCCTGTTGGCAATGCGGGAAACATCAGTGCCTACTGGAAAGGCTTTAAAGAATACAATGCATCAAAAGGAACAGCTCTTCCAAAAATGTTTGGTTTTGAAGCAGAAGGTGCAGCAGCAATTGTCAGAAATAAAGTTGTTGAAGAGCCGGAAACAGTAGCAACGGCGATTCGAATCGGAAATCCTGCCAGTTGGGATTTAGCTGTCCAGGCCAGAGAAGAATCAGGTGGAATGATTGGCTCTGTCACAGATGACGAGATTATTTCTGCTTTCAAACTCCTACCACGCAAAGAAGGTGTTTTTGCAGAGCCGGGCTCAGCTGCTTCTATTGCAGGTGTTATCCAGCAGGTGAAAGCAGGTAAAATCGCTGAAGGCAGCAAAGTTGTTGCCGTGTTAACCGGTAATGGATTAAAAGATCCGCAAACTGCTATTGATCAATTAACCATTGATCCTGTCACACTTTCAAATGATGAAGATGCTATTCTTGAATATTTAGAGAAGATGATTACATCATGATGCCGTTCCGCATTTCTGTACCTGCAAGCAGTGCTAATCTTGGCCCTGGTTTCGATTCCATGGGCCTTGCATTAGGCTTGTATATTCATTTAGACGTAGAGAGTGCAGATCATCATGCATTTTTTGCACATGGTTCTGAGGAGTCAGAGGAAAATCATTTTATCTGGAATATTACGGAACAGGTGGCTGAACGATACGGGGTAAGCTTACCTCCTTGTAAAGTGCAGGAAACTAGTGAAATTCCACTGGCCAGGGGACTCGGAAGCAGTGCCTCCGCAATCGTCGCAGGAATTGAGCTCGCTAATCAGATTGGCAATTTGCAATTAACAGATGTACAGAAACTGGCGTTTGGAACGGAAATAGAAGGGCATCCAGATAATATTGCACCTGCTTTATTTGGAGGATTAACAATTTCCACAATGCTTGAGGATGATATTCCATCTGTCCGATTAAATGACATCGAGTTAGATTTAATTGCATATATCCCTGAAATCGAACTGAAAACCGAGATTGCCAGAGATTGTCTGCCAGATACATATGAACGAAATTACGCAGCAAGAGCCAGTGCGATGAGCAATCTGGTTGTAGCTGCACTCTACTCCAAAGACTATGCTTTGTTTGGAAAGATGCTTGAGAATGATTTATTTCACGAGCCTTTCCGTAAATCACTTATCCCCAATTTTAATATTATCCGTAAAAAAGCAAAAGAAGCCGGAGCATATGGCACAGCCCTAAGCGGTGCGGGCCCAACGATGCTTTCTTTTCTACCGAAAGGAAATGGGGAAAAAGTTAAGAATGAGATGACAAAGCAGCTTGAGGGTTATCAAGTAAAGCTTTTAGAGATTGATACAAAAGGGGTTTCTATTTCCTAGGATATATAAAAGACAAAAATGTGCAAGAGTTTATGGGAGACTCTTGCACATTTTTTAAATAATTTCATTATAGATTTGACCATTATTATTTCGAATATCTATGATTTTCAAGCGGTTATCATTTTTAACAAAGATGGTTTTATAATATTTTTCCCCATCAATTTCATAAAACATCACGCGGGCTCCCTTGTTGTCTGTTTCAACAAGCACATCATAATCGCCTTCCTCTATCTGCTGCTCGATAACCTCCTGTTCTTCATATTCATAGGTATCTTCATCCGCCACCAGATCTGAATCGTTGTTTTCCTCTTCCTCTGAAGTATCCTGCGACTCTTCAGGCACTTCTTCCGTAGATCTATTAGAAGGATGTTCTTCTGTTGCTACATCATTTGTTTCTGATTGACAAGCACTGATAATTAGTAAAATAATCAGAAGCCCTGCTATTTTTAAAATGTTTTTCATTTTCCTACCTGCCTTTCCATCACGACATACTGAATTATAACAAATATTGCTATTACCTTTATTCCATAAACATAGGTGATTCTACAGGAGAAAATTCAAAACGTCAAGGTTTCAATGTAATGATAAATAAAAAAGAGACAGATAAAACAAGCTTCCCATCTGTCTCTGCATAATTTTTTATTGTTCTATATAGACATCTTTTAACAGCAAGTATTTTGTAGGAAGCATTTCTAAATTCTTCACTGAATTATTCACAGCCATTAAATAATCCTTATGCATTATATAAAGCATTGGCGCTTCCTCAACAAGTAATTCCTGCGCTTCCTCATAGATATTAAACCGTTCTTCCTCATCCAGCTCCTGAAGTCCTGCAACTAATAATTCATCTAGTTCTTCATTTTCTATAAAGAAACGGTTGCCGGCAGAGCCATGATTATCTGAATGGAACAGCGGTCTTAAGCCTGCATCAGCATCTCCTGTACCTGTTGACCAGCCCATAAGAAACATCTCATGCTCCCCGTTATTAATTTTTTCCTGATAAGAACCCCATTCAAACATTTCAATGCTTACTTCTATTCCGATTTCTTTTAACTGTGCTTGAATATTAGTAGCAATATCAGTACGCTCACGAGTTTCATTGGTCCAAAGCGTTGTTGAAAATCCATCTGGATACCCAGATTCTTCCAGAAGTTCTTTAGCGGCATCAACATCATATTCCAGCCCTGTTAATCCCTCTGCCGAGCCAACAACATCCGGTGCTAATGGCCCTGCAGCTTCCTGGGCATAGCCATTTGCAACACCATCAATAATCTGTCCTTTATCTACAGCCATAGAAATAGCCTGCCGGACTCTTTTATCACTAAATGGTTCCTTATTCATATTAAATCCTAAAAAGTCTAACGAAACACTGCTTTGCTGGTATACCTCTAAATTTTCTTCCTGCTCAATCTGATCAATATCTGAAGAGCTGAGCGGATTTGAAATATGTGATTCTCCAGCATGTAATTCAGCAATTCTTGTCAGATCCTCCGGTACAACCTTAAAGGTCACCGAATCTAACTTAGCTTCTCCATCCCAATAGTCTTCATTTTTTATTATTCGGATATATTGACCCGTCTGCCATTCATCAAATTTAAAATAACCTGTTCCTATCGGATTTGCATTAATAACAGATCCTGGACTCTCACCATCCTCCATTGCAGCATAATCTTCCTCAATTTGCTTTGGTGAGATCATTGCCCCTATGGAGTGCGCCAAATGGGCTGGTAAACCAAGAATTGGATATTCAGTTTTAATTTGCACCGTATAATCATCCACCGGTTCAATCTCTTCAATCATTTCAATTAAATAAGAAGCTGGAGCTCCAACCTCAGGGTCTAAGGAACGCTCCAGATTTGCCTTCACTGCTTCTGCATTGAAAGGCTCTCCATCATGGAAGGTGACACCTTCCTGAAGCTTGAACTCCCACGTCGTGTCATCAACAGTGTCCCATTCTGTTGCCAAACTTGGCTGCAAATTCATCTCTTGATCATATTTAACTAATTTTTCAAAAATATTATATTGCACATCAAACGACGGTACATCATTTGCTCCGGCAGGATCTAAGGAAACAGCATCAGAAACTGTAGCAATAACAAGGTCTCCTCCTGACTGCTCTCCGCCATCGCCAGATGTATTTCCTTCTGACTCATCCGGTTCACTGGCACAGGCAGCTAATACCAGCATACTTAGTGCAATAATAAGCATGCTCCACAAATTATTTTTTCTCTTCATATACTCATCCTCTCTATAATATAAATTCTCTTGCTCAAATCTTACCTAAAAAAGATAGAGCTGCTGCTATAAATCAGCAGCTGCTCTTATTTTAAAATCAAATATTTTCTGTTGCCTTCAATATACTTTATTGCTCTAAATACACATCTTTTAACAATAGCATTTTTGTAGGCAGCATTTTTAAGTTTTGAACCTCTGTTCTTTCAGCAAGAAGGTAATCCTTATGCATAATGTAGACCATAGGTGCTTCATCAATTAGTAATTCCTGTGCTTCTTTATAGATTTCTAATCGCTTCTCTTCATCTACTTCCTGGCGTCCTGCATCCAATAGTTCATCTAAGTCGTCATTTTGTAAGAATGTGCGGTTGCCGGGAGGTCCCAGATTATCCGAATGGAATAACGGTGCTAAACCAAGATCAGCATCTGCTGTACTGTTTGACCAGCCCAAAATAAACATATCGTGATCGCCGTTACCAATCTGTTCAAGATACGCGCCCCACTCCATCATTTCAATACTGACATCAATCCCGATTTCTTTTAACTGCGCTTGAGCATTCGTAGCAATATCTGCGCGCTCCCGCGTTTCATTCGTCCAAAGCGTTGTTGAGAACCCATCAGGATATCCCGCTTCTGCTAAAAGCTCTTTTGCAGCATCAACATCATATTCTAATCCTTTTATACTTTCATCATAACCAAATACACCAGGAGAAAGCGGTCCTTCCGCCTCTAACGCATATCCATTTACAACACCATCAAGAATTTGTCCTTTATCTAATGCCATCGATATTGCCTGACGGACACGTTTATCATCAAATGGTTCTTTTTGTGTATTAAATCCGATATAGTCTAGAGACACACTGCTTTGCTGGTACATTTCCAAATCTTCAGATTGTTCGACCTGACCGATGTCTGAAGAGCTTAACGGGTTAGAAACATGCGAATCTCCCGTCTGTAATTCTGCCAATCTTGTTAAATCTTCAGGAACCACTTTAAACGTTACAGAATCAAGTTTTGCTGCTCCATCCCAATAGTCTTCATTTTTTACAAGGCGAATATATTGACCAGATGCCCACTCGTCAAATGTAAAATAACCTGTACCAATTGGATGTGCATTAATAACAGATCCAGGATTTTCTCCATCCTCCATTGCCGCATAGTCTTCTTCAATCTGTTTCGGCGAAATTATAGCTCCCATAGGATGCCCTAAATTAGCCGGAAGACCTGGGAATGGGTACTCTGTTTTAATATGAACTGTATAGTCATCAACCACCTCAACATCTTCAACCATTTCAACCATGTTAGCAGTTGGATATCCTACATCAGGATCCATCATTCTCTCAATATTTACTTTTACTGCTTCTGCATTAAAGGGCTCGCCATCATGGAAGGTTACACCTTCCTGCAGCTTGAATTCCCAAGTTGTATCATCAACCTGATTCCACTCTGTTGCCAGACTCGGAATTAAATTCATGTCTTCATCATGCTTTACCAGCTTTTCAAAAATGTTATACTGTACGTCAAACGAAGGTACATCATTTACTGCGCCCGGATCTAAAGAAACTGCATCTGAAATTGTGGCAATTACCAAATCTCCACCTTCCTGGGCTTGTCCACCATCTCCCGAGTTTCCTCCTGACTCATCTGGTTCACTTGCACAACCAGCCAACACTAAAGCTGCCATGATAATGCTCATAAAAAATGCTAAGTAAAACTTTTTCATGCTGTCTCCTCCTGTTATGTTAAATCTTCATTCCGTAAGACTCCTGATTTTTCTCTCACGGAATGAGCATTTTAACAAAATTTCCCGATGTATTATTTTAAATACTGATTCATAAACTCAACAATTTTTGTATTCATCAGAATGTGATTTTCCAATTTTTCTGTCTGATGTCCTTCATCATCAAATATAATCAGTTCAACATCCTTATTTTGTTTTTCTAAGTCACTTGTCAGCTGTTCTGCTTCAGATACTGGTACACGCGTATCGTTTCTTCCATGGAAAATAAGAAGCGGCACTTCTATCTTATCTGTATGATTTAATGGTGCAATTTCTTCAAAGAAGTCCACATCATTTTCCAATGAACCATACTCTTGTTCACGCAGCCTTCTCCTCCAAGGACCCGTATTTTCCAAAAATGTACGGAAATGGCTGATACCTACAATATCAACAGCGGCAGCCCAAAGCTTTGGATAGTGTGTAATTGCTGCCAGCACCATAAATCCTCCATAGCTTCTTCCCATAATCCCTACATGGTCTTTATCTGCCTGATGATTTTCTATCAGGTCTTTAACAAGGTAATTCAAATCAGCAACAGAATCCATACGCTTACGGACATCATCTAATTGTACATATTCTCTACCGTATCCCATACTGCCGCGTACATTTGGAGTAGCAACTGCATAGCCTTGTGCAGCCAGAAATTGAATAACCGGATTGTATTCATTCCTTATTTG
Source organism: Oceanobacillus sp. FSL W8-0428 (assembly GCF_038004405.1). Classification (NCBI taxonomy): domain Bacteria; kingdom Bacillati; phylum Bacillota; class Bacilli; order Caryophanales; family Bacillaceae; genus Oceanobacillus; species Oceanobacillus sp. FSL W8-0428. The sequence continues at coordinate 2,321,834 of NZ_JBBORB010000001.1, read as the reverse complement.
ACTTTCCGGTCCGCCATGAACATGAATCATCACCGGCTGATTTGCATGCTTCTTGCCATATAGAAAATAAGGAACTTCCAATCCGTCAAAGGATGTAAATTGATGGAGCTCTGGTTCCACCCATTGCTTGGCAATATCTGAATCCGGTGTCACATGTGTTAACCGGGTTGATTGATCTGCTGTAATTTCGACCTTCCATATGTCACCCGGAATGACAGCACTCGTTACGCCTGTCAATAATGCATCCTCATTTAGCCAGCCGAGAGATTGATAAACACCTGATGGAATACTCTCTATTATTTTCACGGAGTTATCTTCCAGATAATAAGCGGCTAATCGGGAACTTCCTCCTTTGTTCAAAGAGTAAGCAAGCTTTGTTTCATCCGGGGAAAGTTTTATTTCTTCAATATCCCATTGATCATCCTTAAAAAGATAATCAATCTGCTGCGGTGAATTAAGTGAAAAAGAAGCTATGGCTAATGTATTTCTACCTTCGTCTGTAACTAAATATCCTGCAGTTCCATCCTTTTTAAGCTGGACAGAATGATATCGTGCAGGTATGTCTGCATTACCAATTAGTGTTGTCTCTCCTGACTCTATGTCTAAAATATGTAATTGGTTATCAATATTTGAGACTTTCACACTGATAATGAGACCATTTCCATTTTTCGTCCAGCATAGCGCCGTACAATTCGTATCCGTTTCATATACAGTTTGTTCTTCTCCTGTTTCCACATCACAAACAAAAATATCAAAATAACCCGGATGTCTGCGATTACTTGCAAAGGCGATCTTCTTTTCATCAGGCGACCATCCGCCAAATTCATGGAAATGATCTTTGGAAATCACTAAATCTTCTACCGTTTGTCCTCTATCCCTTGTTATATAAAACTGCTGTTTCTCATTCCCCTCAAAATCAGAAGCGATAATAGATTTCTTCCCCGATGGAGAATGATATACCTCCAGGACACGATCGGACATCGTTGTAAAAGCTTCTACTTCATTTTGTTTATTCAGCGTCCAGGCCTGAGGTCTGCCTGTAAGGTTAGCCAGGAAAGTAAATTCATTCGACCCGCCAATTTTTTGGGGATTGTATGCTCCCTTAGCAGTCAAATATTCCAGCAGAGCTGTCTCGTCTTTCTCTTGCATGTAATCCCTCCAATGTTGAATATTTAATCATTTTACTATACGATAAAGTAAAACTATTACAAGTCTACTTAAATTTGGCTATTATCTGAATTTAATTAATAGACTTTATAATAAGTTGATTATAGATTAAAGATTTGTAGAAATCAATATTATTTTGTCAAAGGAGAGTACATATGTTTGTAATTACAGGAGCAACAATTTGGAATGGCAAGGAAGAAATACTCGAGAATACTAACCTTTTTATCCGCGATGGAAAAATTGAAAAAATCTCTGAGGAATTAGATGCGTCAGATGCTTACCGTAAAATTGACGGGAAAAATTACATTGTTACTCCGGGGTTTATTGATGTGCACACGCATTTGGGAGTATCTGAGGAAGGAGTCGGGCAGGAGGGCGCTGATTTTAATGAAACCTCTGACCCCGTTACACCTGAAGTAAGAGCAATAGACGGTATCAACCCTCGTGAAGAAGGTCTGAAAACAGCCAGAAAATCTGGAATTACAACTGTTCAGGTAATGCCGGGAAGTGCCAATGTGATTGGCGGAGAAATGTCTGTTTTAAAAACAACCGGTCATATTGTTGATGAGATGATAATTCGTCAGACATCAGGAATGAAGGCTGCAACTGGTGAAAACCCTAAGAGATTTCACGGTTCGAAAGGAAAAATGCCGACTACCCGGATGGGAGTTGCAGCAGTATTAAGGAAAAAACTGCTGGAAGCAAAAGCATACGCGGAAAATGAGAATCCGAAATGCGATCTTGGTTTAGAGCAATTAGCAAAAGTGATAAATAAAGAAATACCTTTACGTGTTCACGCTCACCGTGCAGATGATATTATCACTGTACTCCGCTTAAAAAGAGAATTTGATATTGATATAACGATTGAACACTGTACAGAAGGCCATTTTATCGCTGATTATATTGCAAAGCATGATGTTATGGTTTCCGTTGGTCCAACAATGTCTTCCCGCTCTAAAGTAGAGCTGAAGGATAAAAGCTGGAGTACAATTAAAACATTAATGGATGCCGGTATATCCTGCTCTATTACAACAGATCATCCTGTTGTCGGAATCGAATATCTGCTGACCAGTGCAATCCACGCTATCAAAAATGGACTGACTGAACAGCAGGCTTTAAAAGCAGTTACATCTAACTCAGCCAAACACCTTGGGGTCGAGGATCGTGTAGGAACGCTTGAAATCGGAAAAGACGCTGATTTTCTGCTTTGGGAAGGAAATCCGTTTCATCCGCAATCTAGCTTGTGCCAAGTATTTATCAATGGTGAAGAAATAACAGACTAAATCAAAACAGCAAAAAGAAGCAGGAGAATTTATGTTGCGACTCTCTGCTTCTTTCTTTTCTCCTATTTACCTCATTAACGCTGTCATCAAAGCCTTTTGAGCATGCAGACGATTTTCAGATTGCTGAAAGACAACAGAGTGTTTCCCATCAATAACTCCTGCTGAAACCTCTTCCCCGCGATGTGCTGGAAGACAATGCATAAATGTTACATCTAGTTTAGCTTCAGCAAGCAGCTCTTCATTTACCTGATACTGCTGAAATTCCTGCACGCGCTGTGTCTGTTCTGCCTCTTGTCCCATGCTAGCCCATACATCTGTATAAATAACATCAGCATCTTTAACAGCTGCAGCCGGGTCGTTACTCCATTCAATGGTTGCACCGTGCTCTCCGGCGAATTGTTTCGCTCTTTCCGTAACCTGCTCCTCCGGCTTATAATTATCCGGTGTTACTGTAACAATATGCATACCCATTTTTGCAGCGCCAATCATTAAAGAATGCGCCATATTATTTCCGTCACCAATATAAACAATCTTTTGCCCCTGCAGCACACCTTTAACCTCTTTGATTGTCTGCAAATCTGCTAATACCTGACAAGGATGATACAGATCAGTCAGTCCATTGATTACAGGAATACTTGCATACTTTGCCAGTTCCTCCACATCAGACTGATTATAGGTGCGAATCATGATTCCATCCAAATAGCCGGACAGCACCTGTGCTGTATCTGCGATTGTCTCTCCTCTGCCGATTTGAATATCCTTGGAGCTTAAGAAAATTCCCAATCCGCCAAGCTGATAAATACCTGTTTCAAAGGAGACACGGGTTCTTGTCGAAGCTTTTTCAAAAATCATGCCTAGTGTTTTGCCCTTCAATGGTTCAAAAATAACACCATCTTTACGCTGTTTCTTTTGATAGTCTGCCAATTCGATTAAATAATCAATTTCATCTTTTGTATAATCGGCAAGTGTTAGAAAGTCTCTGCCTTTTAACTCCTGTTGCTGAAATTGGATTTGATTTGCTGTCATTCACGTACACCTCTTCAAAATGTTATTATGCATTATTATGCAATAAAAAGAATATTTATTCAATAGGTTTTTAGATTTTTATTATCTTTTTATTGAATTTGTTGGTGAGCGTATACATTCTTCCACAAGAACAAAAGCGCAGAGCGCCTGCTTAAAAACGTAGAGATTGGAGCGGCGCAACTGAGATAAAGGAAACACGGTGAGGTAACGAACCGATGTTGACTTATTGTAGGGCACGACGTGAAATCTCTAAAGTTTGGCGCTCGGAGCTGGATACGGCTGCTTTTCTATAAATAGTTATCCACAAGGCAATAATTCTATAATTTCCTAGACAACAAAAAAAGCATTTTTACAACAAGCCTCGTAGTGTTGTAAAAATGCCTCAATAAAATTCATCCCTTTACTTGAATAACTGCTACCTTCAAATAATTCCCCTGTTTAAAATGCTTATCCACCGCAAAATCACCCGGTAATGAGAATTCTTCCAAAATCGTATATTTCTTTTGCTTTGCCTCAAATCCCCGATGTATCATATCTTTGAATTTCTTCATTCCAAAGGAGGCTGTGTTAGTGGAAGCAATAATCACTCCGTTTTTTTCCAGCAGCTCAATAGAATTCTCTATCAGCTCCGGATAATCCTTTGCTGTCCGGAAGGATCTTTTCTTAGAGCGTGCAAAGCTTGGCGGATCAAGAACAACAACATCAAATTGCAGATTCTTCCGTTTAGCATATTTGAAATAATCAAATACATCCATCACAATAATATCCTGCTGCTCAAAATCAATCCCATTTACGCTAAACTGCTCAATTGTTTTACTTTTACTTCGTTTCGCCAAATCAACACTGGTGGTCTTCGCTGCGTCGCCTAAAGCAGCAGCGACAGAGAAAGCCCCGGTATAGGAAAAGGTATTCAACACATGCTTATCCTTGGCATATCTGTCACGCAATGCTTTTCGGACCTCACGCTGATCCAAGAAAATACCGACCATTGCCCCATCATTCAAGTAAACAGCATAGTTCATTCCGTTTTCTTTCACTATCAGCGGGAATTCACCCCTTGTTCCTTTTACAAAATCATCATCTTCTACATACTGTCCTTTTGTATCAAAGCGTTTCTTTTCATAAATCCCCTGATAGTCACCCACCTCGTCAAAAACTTGTATAATCCAGTCTTTAAACGCATAGATTCCTTCACTGTACCACTGAATAACGTAATAGCCATCGAAATAGTCAATAATTAATCCACCAATACCATCACCTTCTCCATTGAACATGCGAAAGGCTGTTGTTTCTTCGGCTTGATAATAAGAACGTCGTTTATTCATAGCACTGAGCAGCTTCCGTTTAAAGAAACTTTGATCAATGGTTTCTTCCTGTTTAAAAGTTAATACCCAGCCCATACCTTTATTTTGGCGGCCTGCATATGCCTGTCCCAAAAATTCGCCCTGGGATGTATGCAGTGCAATGATCTCTCCTTCGCTAAGCTTATGGGGCTCATCAATAGCTTCTTCCAAAATTAATGGGTTTTGCTGTTTGATATTTTTTACATAGGATTGCTTTACCGTTACTCGCTTCATCATTTCACCCTTATTCCTAATTTGTTTCAGGATCTTCAATCACTGCAAAAACACAGGTATCTCTGAGTTCCCCATTGTCTTCTCTATCATCATTTCTTAAAATCCCTTCCAGCTCATACCCGGCTCTTTCAGCAACTGCTTTACTTTTCCCGTTTTTCGTATCACACCGGATTTCCACACGATTTGCATCCAGCTCCCGGAATGCAAAGGCAGTCAGTCCTTTTACCAATTCTGTAACATAGCCTTTCCCGCTGTGCTTTGTATCAATCCAATAACCAATTTCAAATTTTCGTACTTCCCAATTAATACGATGTAATCCGCTGGAAATAATAAATTCTCCGCTCTCTTTATCAAAAGCATGAAATCGTAAATCCTCACGTGCTAAAAAGTTCAAATAAGCCTCTTTTGTTGTCTTTTTTACATCTGATTCCGTCTGCTCCTGCCGTGCAAATGGGAGCCAGGGCTTTAACTCATTGATAGAGTCCTGCATTGCCTTATAAAGCGGCTGCCAATCTTCCGGCTTCGGCGCCCGGATGACCAGCCTTTCGGTTTCAAATTGATCTGGAAATGTTAACAGTATAGGCTCCATTGTATCGTACTCCCTCTCTATACCTAAGAATTTATTTTTCGCGCACCTTCAGATAAAATTCACTTGTATTGCCTTTTTCATATAAATTTGTCGTTGAAGTTGAATATTCTTGGATAACTGCCGGGAAGGACAAAGAATTTTCAGGAATGTTAACCTGAAAATCATTTTTATACAGCAATGTCGTTACGTCATGATAGGTTTCACTGGTTACATCAAATGAAAATGCAATCTGTTTCTTACCAGCTATTTCATCCAGCTCAACCTGTTTTCCTTCAAATATTTGTCCGTTTATCTTGATTTCCATGTATAATCTCCTCCTTAATCTAGTCCTACGTGTGGGCTGCGGCGTTCCACAAGCACAACATCCCGCCATCTGCCGTCTTCCATCTGTCCAATTTTCTCACGGTATCCGACCTTGCGGAAGCCCATCTTTTCATGCAGCTTCAGACTGCCTGTGTTTTCAGGGAAGATTTCCGATTGCAGCATCCATATCCCAGCTGCTTCACTTGCCTCAATCAATGCCTGCATAAGCTTTGTGCCAATGCCTTTCCCTACACTGTCTTTATGCAGGTAAATGCTTACCTCTGCAACTCCCTGATATGCCTCTCTGGCAGATATAGGTAATAATGATGCCCAGCCAAGGATACGTTCTCCCTCGCGGACAACCAGCCGGCATGCTTGTAAATGATCCTGATTCCAGTCTTCCCATGATTTCCAATCAGGCTCATCCATTTCAAAGGTCGCATTACGAGTTTCCATTCCATAATGATATATTTCCAAAACCTGCTTCCAATCTTCCGCTTTCATCTGATCAATGACAATTTCCATGCATTAAAGCTCCTTTTTCACGATAGATAATGATTAATATCTTACATGTTTTTCATATGAAATTCTAGTGAATAAGACAAGTTCCTTAATTATTTGCTACAATATAGAGAAAACCTTTGAAGGAAAGGAAGTGAACCGATGAAAGTTTATGTAGATGCCGATGCCTGTCCGGTCAAAGACATTATTATAGAGGAAGCAGGGAAGAAATCTGTTCCTGTAGTTCTGGTAACCAGTATCTCACATTTTTCTTTAAAGGAATATCCTGATTGGGTGGAAACGATTTATGTGGACACAGGTGCGGACGCGGCAGATTACCGGATTATGAAGCTCGCCAAAAAAGAGGATATTGTGGTCACTCAGGATTATGGACTTGCTTCTCTCGCACTTGCAAAGGGCTGTTATGTACTTCATCACAAAGGATTTGCCTATACCAATGGTAATATTGACCAGCTTCTGCAATCCCGCTACCTGAGCGCCAAGGAGCGGCGAAGTGGAAAGCATTCAAAGGGTCCTAAAGCATTAACGGAAGAAGATCGGCAAAAGTTTTCGGAGCTTTTCCGCAACTATTTATCAGATAAAAATTAAAAAAGCACTCTTACTGTTTTCTATAGCCTTTCTTTATCAGGTTGAAAACGTTAGAGTGCTTTTTAAGATTATTTTATTCATCTTCCTCAAAGGCCGCAAAATTTGTGGAGAATAAATGCTTTACAGGATCTCCTGGATCAGCGATTTTTTTCGCGTGGTTAACTGCGATTGGTCCTTCATTAAAAGCTCCGGCAATTAATCCAAGCTTATCCGGATAATACGCAATATCACCAATTGCAAATACACCCTCCACAGAAGTCTGCATACTGGAATCTACAGCAATCATACCGTCTTTCATTTCCAATCCCCATGTAGTAATCGGCTCCAGATTAATTTGAAAGCCATGATTGACTACTAGCCGGTCAATCTGGATCTCTTTCTCATCCGTTTCATCCTCTAAATGTCCCAATATTACCTTTTCAATCTGCCCCTCTGTTCCATGCAATCCCTTTAATTCATACGGCGTCATTACATTTACACGTGAATTTTTCAGCTTCGTCACGCTGCTTTCCAATCCTTTGAACTCATTACGGCGATGGATAAGCGTTACACTTTTTGCAATGTTCTCAAGCTCCAGCGCCCAATCAACAGCGCTGTTGCCGCCGCCGGAAATAAGCACATGCTTATCATGATAATCCGCCAGCTTCCGTACCGTATAATGCAAGCTTTTCTCTTCGTAATAAACCGCTTCTGGATGATCTAATTTCACAGAATGCAATGTTCCAAATCCAGTTGCCAGCATAATTGTTTTAGAATAATGGATATTTCCGTTGCTGCTTACAAGTTCAAAGTTCCCATCATCCATGCGATGCATATCAACAACCTGTTCTCCCAGAATAACCGCCGGCTCGAAGGTCATAGCCTGCTCCACCAGCTGCTCGGTTACTTCTTCTCCGGTAGCATGGGCAATACCACCAATGTCACGAATTACTTTTTCCGGGTAAAAATAAGGTACCTTCCCGCCGAGATAGGGGAGATATTCAATAATTTTTGTCTTCATTTCACGCATCCCACTATAGAAGGCAGCAAATAACCCTGCAGGTCCACCGCCAATTATCGTTACGTCATATATTTCTTCGTTCATAATTACCTGAGTCCCTTCCCTTTTTTAGTTTGTTTTCATCAGCAGATAAACAAAATAAGGTGTACTGACAATCGATACAACAATACCAACAGGTATCGTTGTCGGCGCTAAAATATTACTTCCAATCATATCAGCTGCCATTAAAATAAATGCTCCCAGCAAGGCAGAAATCGGAATCACATAATGATGCAGCGGTCCGACCAGCTTGCGGACAATATGCGGAACAACAAGTCCTAAAAAGGCAATCGCTCCGCCAGCTGCAACTGATGCTCCCGCTAATGCTACAGCAATTAGAAGCAGGATTCCCCGCTCTCTTTCAACATGTGTACCAAGACCAGACGCAACATCATCTCCTAAGTGAAAGACATTTAAGTTTCTCGCTTTATTTATTGCAATTGGAATAAGTATCAGCATCCACGGCAATAAAGCAAATACAAAATTCCAGTTCGCACTCCAAATCTCTCCAGACAGCCAAATCGTTACCTGACGATAATTTTGTGGATCCATGCGCAGCTGTAAAATTGTCAGCAGGGCACCAAACGCCGCATTTACTCCGATACCCACTAAAACAAGACGAATCGGTGATACCCCTTTTTTCCAGGCAATGGCGTAAATTAAAATTGCTGCCGTAAAGGCCCCAATTAAAGCAATAAACGGAAGCATGTAGGTACTTAGTGCGCTGGTTGCCGGGATGACTCCTTGAAAGAAATAAAGAAATAAAACAATCGCAAAGCCTGCTCCTGAATTAATTCCTAATATTCCCGGGTCAGCAAGTCCGTTTTGTGTGATACCCTGCATAATCGTTCCTGAAACTGCCAAGCCTGCTCCAATTAATAATGCCAAAATAATTCCCGGCATCCGGAATTTAAATAACACAAGCTCCTGTCTGTCTGATCCCTGTCCCATCAGTGTTTGAACCACTTCTTTCGGCGAGATGGAAATCGCCCCCAGATTTAAACTAAGAAAGGAAAAAACAATAATCCCGATAACTAATATACTGATAATCGTCCAAAACCGGAGCCGTTTTTGTTTTTCTAATATATTCATTTTTTGTCACCCCCGCTGCCTCTGGCCAAATAGAGGAAGAATGGCACACCGATAATGGAGGTTATTGCTCCTACCGGTGTTTCGAACGGAGCGTTAATCATTCGTGCAATAAGGTCCGCATTCACAAGTAATAAAGCACCTAACACTGCTGAGGTAGGAATAATCCAGCGGTAATCTGTTCCAATAATAAAACGCGTAATATGTGGAATAATCAAACCGACAAAACCGACAGAACCTGCAACAGAAACTGCTGCACCGGTTAATATTAATACAACTACAATACCGGTAATCTTAATAAGTGTATTATTCTGTCCCAATCCCGTAGATAAATCGTCTCCCAAGCTCAAAACAGTGATGGACTTCGCAATCGACAATGCAAAAATCACCCCGGCTGCTCCAGCAATAAGAAGGATTATTACCGCATTCCATCCTGCTCCATCTAATCCGCCGGCAAGCCAAAATCCGATATCCTTCTCCAACTGAAAATGCAGTGAAAGAATGGAGGAAACTGACCGCAGTAAGGTCCCTATTGCGACCCCGGCCAGTGCCAGCTTAACAGGTGTCAATCCACTGCTTGAAAAGGATCCCACTAAAAACACCAGAGTTACAGCTATACCCGCCCCAAGAAAAGAAGCAAACATTAAGCCAACACTGGAAACCGCCGGGTAAAAGGCCAGGATAATCACAAGCATAAACGCAGCCCCATCTGTTACTCCCATAATAGACGGAGATGCGAGCGGATTACGCGTCATTCCCTGCATTACAGCTCCAGACATAGCTAAAAACGCGCCTACCAGCACAGCTGCCAAGGCACGCGGAATACGCAGCTCCCAAATAACCTGATGGGCCTGCTCTCCTTGACTGAATTTGAACACAGCCTGCCAGACAGTATGTAAATCAATCGTTGTTGCGCCATAAGAGATAGACACACCAATTGAAAAAATAACAAGGCAAATCCCTATGATATTAATTAATACCTTCGTCAACTGAGAAGAACGTGAAAACAATCTCATTTCTTGTATACTCCTATAATTTCATCATAAAATATGGTTGTAATATGATTTGGTTTTTTAGAATTAAAATTCAATAAAAACATGCTTTTAAATAACTTATTGACTTTCTAATTGAAACTGATTATCATTATCGTTAGACGTTCATTATAACATAAAAGGAGAAAAAGAGATGAACAAATTTATGCAAAAAAATTATTTATTTATGCTGATACTTACCACTCTATTACTTCTTGCTGCTTGCGGCAATAGTAATGAAAATAAGTCTGATGATTCAAATACGTCTGACGATCCAGAGGAAGCATCCGAAATCACCGTCGATTCGGAAATGGGAGAAGTTACTGTTCCTGCAAATCCGGAAAAAATTCTTGCCTCTTACAATGAAGATACATTAATTGCACTAGGTGAAAAACCAGTTGCAAAATGGGCAATTGGCGAAAGTGTTCAGGACTATCTGGAAGAAGATTTAGCAGATGTAGAAACAATTGAATGGACATTACCTTTAGAGCAAGTACTTAGCATAGAGCCGGATCTTATTATTTTAGATCATACTTTAGATAACTATGAAGGTTCTTATGAAGACTATGCTGCGATTGCTCCAACATATGTATTATCCGAGGAAGAAGTAAGTGACTGGAAAGTACGTTTACAGAAAATTGGAGAAATCCTTGGAAAAGAAGAAGAAGCTGAACAGGCTTTAGTAGATTATGATGAAAAAGTGGCAACAGCGGAAGAAGAGCTGAATGATACATTAGGTGATGAATCTGTAGCAATGATGTGGGTTGTCGGCGGAAAATACTTCTTATTTGAGGAAAATCGTCACTCTGCAAACATGATTTACAATGAACTGGGTGTAGAAGTTCCTGAGCTTGTCAAGGAGCTTGGGCAAGGTGAAGAAGCCTGGAACCCGATTTCTTTAGAAAAGCTTTCTGAGATTGATGCTGATCATCTGATTATTTTAGGCTACGAAGACGATGAAGGAATCGAAGCGTTGAAAAACAGTAATGTATGGAACAATACTGATGTTGTCAAAAATGATCAGGTTTACTACATTGAAGATGAAAGTAACTGGACAAACAGTGGTTTAGTCGCTTCTGAACAGACAATTGATATGTTTGTTGATTTATTTAAGTAATTTCTTAAAAAGTGTGTCCCAAAAGAACAAAAGCTGATCCCCTCTTTTTTCAGCTTTTGTTCTTTTTTAGATTCAGCTCAATAAAATTAACTTATCTCTCCTGTTTTTCGATAAATTCAATCGGCATATCTTCAGATAATTTATTAGCTAATACTTCTAGTCGGCTCAACTTGCTATGATCTTCCACTTGTAATTCCCGATTGCTGATTATCGTAGAATACGTACTAAAATCCTTCTCACTTTCTTTAAATTCACTAAAAGTAATTTCCAGATTTTCATTTTCATTTTCAAAATTAATTACAAGTTCATCATCATTTAACTGATAAGTTCCTTCTGTGTCGATCGTCCTTACTGCATTATCATCTAAAAACTCTAATGTTACAACAACCGGATATTTATCAAGTTTATCAATATCCTCTTGAAATACCGGCGTATTAGCAACTTTAAATGTCTTCCCGGATAAACTGTTGCTGTCATTACTGCAGGCTGAAATGGAGAATACAGATAAAAATGCTATAAAAATAATCAAGCCTTTCTTCATAAGGTAATCCTCCTCCCTTAAATAAATGTAATAATCTTACTATTAAATATATTATGATACTAAACTAATAACAACATTATTTTGAATTTCACCGTATCTGCCATAAACCAAATAATTCTAAGCGCTGTAAAAAAATATATACTGCAAATGTACTCCTTACACTGCCACAGTTTGTAATACCCTGACGCAAAAATAGTAGTTCCTAAGAAAAATTAAATATTATTTGTCACCTAATTGAAAATTATTATCATTGACTATTAGTCTCCCAAGCAATAAAATGAAATTAGAAGCTAATACGCACCTTTTTTAGGTCAGGAGGCGTTTTCATTGAACTCATTAACAGCGAGTAACTTAACACTTGGGTTCGGAGACCGGATTATTATAGATGAATTGGACATTTCCATCCCTAAAGGGGAAATCACTGTTTTTATCGGCCCAAATGGCTGTGGGAAATCAACTTTACTACGTTCTTTGGCACGTTTATTAAAGCCAAAGCAGGGATCTGTTATATTAAACGGACAAAATATTGCTAAAATGCGAACCCGGGAAGTAGCACAAAACATGGCTATTCTCCCACAGACGCCAACGAGTCCGGAAGGATTAACAGTATATGAGCTTGTTAAGCAGGGCAGACACCCTTACCGCAAAGTTATGAAGCAATGGTCCAAAGAGGATGAAGAAGCTGTACAAAAAGCGTTAGAGGATACAAATATGTCAGATTTGAAAGACCAGTCTGTCGATTCCCTGTCAGGCGGGCAGCGTCAGCGGGCATGGATCGCTTTAACGTTAGCACAGGATACAGACATAATCTTATTAGATGAGCCGACTACTTATCTTGATTTAACGCACCAAATCGATGTACTTGACCTTCTTTTTGAATTAAATGAAAAAGACGGCCGGACGATTGTTATGGTATTGCATGACTTGAATCTAGCAAGCCGTTACGCCCATCATATTATTGCAATTAAAGATAAAAAAGTATATGCGCAGGGAAAACCGGAGGATACGATTTCAGCTGACCTTGTATCTGCAGTATTCCGGATGCGGTGTAATATCGCATGTGATCCGATATTCGGGACTCCAATGTGTATTCCTCACGGACGGGGAAATTGTTTAATCAAAGATGCTGTGCAGGAAAATTCCATACTCCAGACAACACCTGAAGCTTTATAATATTTACACGGACAATGATTTCATATTCTTTTATCAGAATAGGGGCTTGTCCGTTTTTTTCTTTTGGTGACAAATACCTCTTTTTCCGCTATACTGTAATCAACAAATATCGAAAGGGTGAACAAAGGGAACATGAAGTACTAATCCTGTTTTTTTAAAGAATGAATTCAAATAAAAGTATGGTTAACAGCAGAACTATCGTCCTCATCCTGCTGTGTTATTTTTCGTGCTTTTATGGAATGACTTCGGAACAGGATTAGCCTTTATCCTTTGTGGTACCCATATGGAATGAGTGAGAAATATGCCCATTTCCTTTTTTGGCGACCCCTGTTCTGAGCTGAATGCAGAGTAGGGGTTTTTGACATTTAACCGTCTTCTCCCCTCTGTAACTCTAACAGATACGGAGATGATTTTATGACTATTTTAGAAGCACATCATATTAAACAAAGTATTAAAGACCGGGAATTGTTCTCTATAGAAAACTTAGCCGTTCATTCCAAGGACCGGATTGGTTTAGTCGGTAAAAACGGCTCAGGAAAAACAACCTTGCTCAATCTGCTTGCCGGCAAAATTCAGCCTGAACAAGGTACAATTCAAATGTATACTTCTGTAGAGTTATTGCCACAATTAAAAGAGAAACGTGATCAAAAAAGCGGCGGTGAAGTGACACAGGCTTATATCGTTGAGGCTTTGAAAAAGCAGACTGGCCTTCTCCTTGCAGACGAACCGACAACAAATCTGGATACGGCTCATATTGAATGGCTTGAGAAACAGCTGTCTCATTGGCAGGGAGCGCTTATTATTGTCTCTCATGACCGTAACTTTTTAGATAAACTATGTAATGTAATTTGGGAAATTGATGAAAAAAGTCTTCAAATTTATTCCGGCAATTATACAGCTTACCGCCGGCAAAAAGAAAAAGAAATAGAAAAGCAGCGCCTGGCTTATGAACATTACCAGCAGAAAAGACAACAGCTTGAACGCGCGATTGAGAAAAAAGAACAAAAAGCACAACGGGCAACAAAAACACCTAAAAGTAAGATTGGTTCTACCGAAGAATCTTTAAAAGGGGCTAAACCCTATTTTGCAAAAAAGCAGAAAAAGCTGCAAAAAACATCAAAGGCTTTGGAAACAAGATTAGATAATCTCGAAAAAGTGGAAAAGGTCAGAGAAGCTGCTCCACTGAAAATGGCTCTTTCCAATCAAGCAAGATTGCAGCAGAAAATTATTTTACGGATAGAGGATTTAGAAGGAGCTGTTCCCGGAAAGCAATTATGGAAAAAAGCCAGTTTAAATATAAAAGGAGGAGATAAGGTCGGCATTATCGGCCCAAATGGAGCGGGAAAAACAACCCTTGTTAAAAAAATAATGCAGGGAGATGCCGGTATTACCCTGAATCCATCTGTTAAAATTGGTTATTTTAAACAAGACTTATCAACTCTGAACTCAGAAAAGTCAATTCTGGAAAATGTCAAAGAAACCTCCAAGCAGGATGAAACACTGATTCGGACAGTTTTAGCCAGACTGCATTTCTACCGGGACGATGTATTTAAGCCTGTTCACGTTCTCAGCGGCGGAGAGCAGGTCAAGGTGGCGTTTGCTAAGCTTTTTGTCAGTGATATCAATATGCTTATTCTGGATGAACCGACAAACTACCTGGATATCGAAGCGGTAGAAGCATTGGAAGGTCTGCTTCAGGCTTATGAGGGTACTGTTTTGTTCGTATCGCATGATCGGCAGTTTATCGAAAATATTGCAACAAAGGTTATTGAAATTAATCATCAGCAGCTTACTTTTTTTGAGGGAAACATTCAACAGTTCCAGGAAGAACCAGCACAAAAAGAATCGCAAGAAGATCCAACGGAACAGCAGCTAATGATTATTGAAACGAAGATCACAGAAATATTAAGCAAGCTCAGTCTGGAGCCTTCTAATGAATTAGACCAGGAATTTCAAAAGCTTCTCCAACAAAAGCGTATGCTTTTAAACCAGCAGAAAAAAGGATGAATACTCCCGCCTGTTCATTGCACTTAACCTAGCGCATTCCTTGAGGTTGGGAGTCCTCTCTGATAGAATAAAGCTTGATTCAGCAGGAGGTATTCCCTCCTGCTGCTAATTATCGTCATTGCAGAAAGGAACCCAAACATGCAGCTAGCAAACGATTTAACCGATAAAACAGCGATAGAATTAAATCATATCAGCTATTCGGATGATAACCTAGATATTATTAAAGATATTTCAGGGGTTCTTCCTGAAGGAAAAATCACCACATTTGTCGGACCTTCCGGCGCCGGAAAAACTACTATTTTCCGGTTGATGAACGGGCTGATTTCTCCAACTAAAGGAGAGCTTTTTCTTTTTGGTGAAAATATTCAAACCATAGAACCGACCACATTACGGCGTACAGTTGGCATCGCACTTCAGGATGCTACTATGCTGCGCGGCTCTGTTTATAAAAATCTGGCTATGCCTAAAACATTGCAAAATCAGGAATTAGAAAAGGAAGAGGCAGAGCACTTATTAACACAAGTAGGAATGGATGCTTCCTTTCTCAACCGGGATGTATCAGATTTATCCGGAGGTCAGCTCCAAAAGGTATCAATTGCACGTACACTTGTCAATCGTCCGAAGGTATTACTTCTTGACGAAATTACCTCATCCCTTGACCGTGTATCTACATCAGACATTGAGCATTTGATCCAGCATATCAATCAAGAATTTGCAGTGACCATTGCCTGGATTACGCATAATTTAGAACAGGCCTTGCATATTGGAGATTATACATGGGTCATGATGAATGGAGAGCTTATTGAATCAGGAAGTACAGATTTATTGAAAAATCCAGCTAATCCCCGTGTACAGAAATTTATGAAGGGAGGATGGCAATGAGCTTTCTAAACTTGAGCTTATCGCTTATTTTTGTACTTATTCCCTTAATCCTTTCCAAAACATTAAATCTTGGATTAGGAAAAGATACATTTATCGCGACTATTCGTTCCATTATTCAACTCATAGCTGTCGGCTATGTCCTGACTTTTGTATTTGAATCAGGCAGTTATCTTTTTATTATCCTGATGGTTGCTCTAATGATTGGAGCAGCAACGCATAATGCACAGAAAAAAGGAGCTTCTATTAAAGGAATTATTTGGAAGCTGATTCTTACATTTATATTTATTGAGATACTGACGCAAAGTATTTTATTAGGATTTCAAATCACACCGCCGACCGCACAGTATATTATTCCAATCAGCGGAATGGTTGTCGGTAATTCGATGGTGCTCTCCATTCTTTTTCTCAATCGATTCACAGCAGAGATTCAGACGCAGAAAAAAGAAACGGAGCTTCTGCTTTCTTTAGGCGGCACCTCGAAACAGGCCATCCACCTGCCGCTAATTCATTCTATTAAAGCCAGCTTGATTCCGACAATTGAAAGCCAAAAAACAATCGGTCTTGTTCAATTGCCAGGAATGATGAGCGGACAGATTATTGCTGGAGCAGACCCAATTCAGGCCGTCCAGTTCCAGCTGTTAATTCTCTTTCTGTTACTGACAACAGCAGCCGTAACCAGTATTATGCTCGGCTTTTTATCCTATCCAACACTTTTTAATGAACGGATGCAAATGCTTAAGATTAAGACAGATGAAGAAGAATAGGTTTACAGGAAGCTCTATTTTTGCAGGCTTTCAAGCTAATCCTGCTTCTAGGCTAATTTAAAAGAATTCATTTTGAAAAGGATAATCAAAATGAATTCTTTTTTGAATCCACATCCGAAAAAATCAATCGCATACAGCACTCCTTTGTCTACTACATAATTACTTTCACGAAGGTCTGATGTTTGGAGCTACAAACTTTCTATTGCCTATAAGGATAATTTATTTCATAGAGTAAATGCTGAGAAATTAATAAAAACAATTGAAGCGATTCATTGAATTTAGTTATTACAAGCATTGACTGCTTCCCGCCAATTTGACATATAAGTTATAATTCATTATTATTTAATTAAATATATCTTAATTAAAAATATATACACTTATATTATTAATTTATAAAAGGAGGCAAAAAAATGTCTGAGAATTTATCACTAAAAACCTTTGTGATTACCATGAAAGCATCCAAAGCTTTAGAAGAAGTTACCAAACAGGATATAAAAAAACATGGTATGCGTGCATCAGACTTTGCTATTTTAGAAGCACTATACCATAAAGGCAGACAAACTATCCGTGAAATTTCTGAATCAGTATTAATCAGCACAGGCTCGATAACATACGTGATTGATAAGCTTGAAAAAAAGGAGCTTCTCATCCGGACAAATTGTCCCGACGACAGAAGAGCAGTCTATTTAGAAATCACAGATAGAGGAAAGCAAACCATGGATGATATTTTTCCAAAACATCAGCTGGTAATTGAAGAACTATTCGAAGGAATTTCGGAGAGCGATAAAGAGACCGTTATCGAGGTCTTAAAGAAGGTTGGACATAAAGCAAGTAATAAAGAGTAACAGACAAGAAAGGATGAAAATCAATGAAATACATTTATGAAGAAAAAGCAGGTCCCAATGGTCCTACACTGCTTCTCCTCCATGGAACCGGCGGTATAGAAAGTGATTTATTACCTTTAGCAGGCATCATTGATCCGAATGCAAATGTCCTAAGTGTCCGCGGGAATGTATTAGAAAATGGCATGCCCCGTTTTTTCCGCCGGCTGGAGGAAGGCGTTTTTGATGAAGAAGATTTAATTAAACGCACAGAGGAATTACATGAATTTTTAAATGAAGCCAGCCAAAAACTTGGTTTTGACCGGAAACAGATTACGGCAATCGGTTATTCGAACGGTGCTAATATTGCCGGGAGTCTTTTATTCCATTATAAAGATTCCTTACAAAAAGCAATCCTGCATCATCCGATGGTTCCCAGAAAAGGGATTGACCTTCCGGATTTAACTGGAACAAAAGTATTTATTGCCGCTGGTGATAACGATCCGATGTGTCCTCCGGAAGAAGCAGAGGAATTACAGCAATTGTTGACAAACGGCGGGGCTGATGTCGATCTTCACTGGGAGAGTAACGGGCATCAACTGACAATGAATGAAGTTAAAGCAGCAGCAAGCTGGTACGCGAATTAAAAAGAAGGAGAGTTTGTTCTCCTTCTTTTTAATTTCTTATAATAATATAGATTGTATACAATACATAGATGAGGGCTAATATAATTCCTTCTCTTCTCCCAATTCGGAAGCTTGTCCGCGAAAAAATTAACAAAAGTATCGTCAATACTACCATTATCCAGATATCTGTGAAGATCACAGGATTGATGGCTAAAGGAGAAATCAGAGATGCTGCGCCAAGAACAAATAAGATATTAAAAATCCCGCTGCCAACAACATTTCCTAAGGCAATTTCACTTTCATTTTTTAGTGCTGCTGAGATAGAGGTAACTAATTCAGGTAATGAGGTTCCTATTGCAACAATAGTCAAACCAACTAAAGCTTCACTCATTCCCCATGACAAAGCAATTTCCGTAGCATTGGACACAACAAATTGCCCCCCAAGAATAATTGCTGCCAATCCGAGCAGAGTAATAAAGGTACTCTTTCCCCACTTTACATTTGAATCTTTAATGGCTTTGGTTTCTTTTCTGCTTTTCAAACCGACCTCAATAATGTAATACATAAAAATCGCTAGAAACAGAAAGAAAATGATTCCATCACTTCTGCTGAGGATATTTTCTGTCGATCCCTGAAGCAGTACATCACTCCCTAGTGCAAACAAAGCTACTGCCGCCAATAATGCAAAAGGAATCTGTTTGACAATCATTTCATTTTGAACCTGAAGCGGGTAAATAGCTGCTGCCAATCCAACAACCAGTGTAATATTAAAGATATTGCTTCCAACTACGTTTCCTACTGCTACATCGGCTGTTCCCTGGACAGCCGCAATAATACTCACCGTTGCTTCTGGCGCACTTGTCCCTAAGGCTACAATCGTTAATCCAATTAAAATCGGCGGAACACGCAAAAGCTGTGCAATATTGGAGGAACCATCCACAAACCAGTCTGCTCCTTTCACTAACAATGAAAATCCGATAATTAATAAGACATATTCCATGAGTCTACTCCCCATCTCTCCCTGCATTTGTGTTTTTTATTCTACCGTAATTGTATTTTCCTATCCACTATTTTCATGTAGATATTTCTTACTTTGCTGAACCCAATATAAAAATTTGATTTCCTGCAGGGTCCTTTACCATTCCTTCATCAACTGAATAGCCTAAAGCTTTCAGTCTTTCCATTGCTTTGTCTGCCTCTTCTTTAACAGGATATACTATTGTAAAAAACTTCAATCCGACTTCATTTTGATCTGGTACCGGCGCCCCTTCTCCATTCCACGTATTTATTGCAATATGATGATGATAACCGCTATCAGATAAAAAGGAAGCTCCAGGATAAACGGTTACTTCTTGAAAGCCTAATCCTTCTACATAGAACTCCTTTGCTTTTGACAAATCATTCACATGTAAATGAATATGTCCAATAAGGGTTTCTTCAGGCATGCCATTCCACTCCTCTGTTGCTAGTTCGAGAAGTCCATCTGCATCAAGCGGTTCTGTGCTCATTTGTACAGATTCTTCTGACCAGCTCCAGCTTTCAGATAATCGGTCTCTCGCTACTTCAATCCCATTTCCATCCGGATCTGAGAAATAGAGTGCTTCACTGACTAAGTGATCAGAAGCACCTAATTGCAGCGTATATCTTCTCCCCTCCTGCAAAAGATATTTTAAAAATACTGCCAGGTCTTTTCGTTCCGGCAGAAGAATAGCAAAATGATAGAGCCCTGTTGTTCTTCTTTGTTTTGACACAACTCCTTCAGGCTGCTCCAGAGTAATTAAAGCCTTCTTGCTGTCTGCCGAAAGTACTGCTTTATTATCTGTTTTCCGCATTATTCTAAAGCCCAAAAAATCTTGATAAAATTGAATAGAACGTTGTAAATCTGTTACCTGTATAGTTATATCTGATACGTATATTGTCTGTTCGTCAAAAAATTTCTTTTCCATTTATAATAGTCACCTTTCCGGTTTTATATTTCACTAAAAATAATAAACTTACTTTATGTAACTAATTATAAATGAGTGAAGTCCAGCGGTCAAAAATGTTTTCTCGTTCAGATTATTTAACTTCTGTTTAAATTAATAACTCAACTTTCGCACCTGAGAATAAGCGTCTATACCTTCCTATTCCATTATGAACATGTTCTTCATTATCCTGCTTGCATGTTGTTAAATCATCCTTCTATTGAAATGAAAATTGGATGAAATTGCTGCAATAGCAATTCATATTGTGGAGATTTGACCAATGACGAGAAAAACAATAAACACGACTACTATTTACACTATAAATAGTATAAAACGATTGTTTTCCAATTCAAATACTGATATGATAAGCGTTGCATGACGTGGTTCGTAACCATCCCACGCTAAAAAACTAGGAGGAAAACAAAATATGAATATAAAAACACTTGTGGTTAACGGGATTATCGCAGCGCTATATGTTGCTCTATCCTTGCTGGTCTCTCCCGTTGCATTCGGAGCGATTCAATTTCGAATATCAGAGATGTTTAACCATTTAATTATCTTTGATAAACGTTACTTTTTCGGAATTACAATTGGTGTATTTGCATCTAATTTATTTTCAATGGCAGGCGGGCTCGATCTCTTATTCGGGACAGCACATACTGCTATATCGTTAGGAATTATTATTTTCTTAAAGAAATATATTAAAAATACACTCACACTGTTATTCCTGAATACATTGATTTTCAGCTTTAATATGTTTATTATCGCTTTTATGCTAAAGATTGCTTTAAACTTACCATTCCTGCTTACATGGCTTACAACAGGAGCCAGTGAATTAATTGTATTGCTGATTGGTATCCCGATTTTCTATACTTTATATAAACGGATACATTTTGATAAAATAATATAGAATCGAGAATAAGACGGTGGATCATCCATCGTCTTTTTAATAATTGAAATCCAGATAACCCTTTTTAACTATACTAATGAGTATAATCAGATCACCTCTTTATAAATATCATTTTTTGTAAATTATCATTTTGAAGGGAAGGATTAATATGATTATCAGAAATCAGGACGAGCATTTTATTTTTATAGCACAGCCAGACCATGCTCTTTTATCAGGAGAATTTTTAAAACATCTGGACTCCAGTTATTTGGAGCATGCTCCTTACAAAGATTCTGTTATTTATGCTGCTTATCAGCACGACTGTGGCTGGAAAGCATTTGACAAGCAGCCCTTTTGGAATGATCAGGCTAATCAGCCTTATTCATTTATTGATTTTCCAACCATTCCAAAAACCGTATTATACACGCAGGGTATTGAACAGGTTCAGGAGAAGGATAGCTACGCTGCTTTACTTTGCAGTGAACATTATAAACGTTTCCTGATAAAATCCTCTCTCCCTGAAGCGGAAGCATTTGTTCAACAGGAAGCAAAGCGTCAGGAATGGTTAATCAGTACCATGAAGGATTTTGATAAGCAAAGCTTTGAAGCTGACTATACACTGTTACAGTTTTCCGATAACTTGTCCCTGTTTGTTTGCATGAACGAGGCCGGAGCAGAGGATAAAGACCTGCATCCTTTTTTCAAAGAAGGGTTATCCTTATCAAACAGTGCTTCTAAATTACCATCTGACTATTCCATTGGCTGGACAGGCAGAGATGCCATTGCTATAGATCCTTTTCCGTTTTCATCAGATTTCTCTGTCACTTTAACATACAAGTGTGTTCAAAAAGCAGCAATTCAACAGCAAGGATTAATTGCTGCTTATGAGCATGCTCCAATTTTAGCAGAAACAATTTGGATAAATGCCCGTAATTAATCACTTTTTTACGGAAATAAGGCCGGGAGTGCTCCTGACCTTATTTCCTGCCAAATCAAAAAGGACCAGACACATCTGGCCCCTTAAAGTCAAGCCTAAGTGTAAGTTCACTCTCCCCAAACATAAGGTGTTTCCTGATACACATAATAATTCAACCAATTGGAAAATAGTAAGCTGCAATGACTCTTCCAGCGATGCTTTGGAAGTTTGTCCGGATCATTATTTGGATAATAGTTTTCTGGTAATGCTGTGTCAACACCGCGGGCATGATCTCTTTCATATTCTTCTTTTAACGTTGTCGCCGTGTATTCTAAATGACCTGTTGCCATAATATGCTTCCCATCCTTAGATGCAAGTAAAAACACCCCTGCATCATCGGACACAGCTAATAGTTGCAAGTCAGGATGATTATCAATTTCTTCCAAAGATACTGTGGTATAGCGCGAATGCGGTGCTAAGAATATTTCATCAAATCCTCTTACCAGACGTTCTTTCGGTGCTAATACCTCATGTTCAAAAACTCCAAAACATTTTTGCGGGAGGGCATGCTTATCAATGCCATAATGATGATATAAAGCTGCCTGCGCTCCCCAGCAAATATGAAGTGTAGATGTAACATGATCATTCGTCCACTCCATAATTTCTTGCAGTTCCTCCCAATAATCAACATCTGTAAAGGAAAGATGCTCTACCGGGGACCCTGTAATAATCATACCGTCAAATGTTTTATCCCGAACCTCTTCAAAGGTCTTATAAAATGTATCCAGGTGGTTCTGACTTGTTGTTTTTGATTCATGTGAAGCCATTCGCAAAAAAGAAATACGCACTTGTAATGGGGTATTCCCAAGGTATCTTAACAATTGCGTTTCAGTCTTTTGTTTTTCAGGCATCAAATTGAGGATAAGAATACTCAGCGGACGAATTTCCTGTGAATCCGCGCGCTGTTCATCCATCACAAAGATATTTTCCTCTTCTAAAATCTCTTTTGCTGGCAGCTCTCTTGGAATTTTAATCGGCATTGTCTGACCTCCATCCACTTTTCTGCTTTATTAATTTCAAACGATCTTTTTTGAAAGATATGCTTTTCTCCCAAATTATTAGTCTATTTCTTATTGTAAAGGCTTGCTGAAAAAGTTCAACCCTTCTTTTCAGCAAAATAAGCAAATATTTATTCTAATCTTGGATGAAGAATCTGCACCTGACGCATACTTTTTAAAATTAATAGCAGCTGCTCGGCCATGTAATTCGTACTATAGCTAAAATTATTTTCCGCCCATTCAAATATCATACCAATAATTGCATTCACAAAGAAGCTAGCCTGCAAAGCCTGATTCGGCTGATTTGCTTCCTTTTTTATTTTCGTTAAATCATGAATGGTTAAGTTCTTTAATACCTTGAAAATCTTTGTCTGAAAATAAGTCAGTTTATCTGTCCGCAGCATTAATGCATAAAAGCCTTGAAATTTTTCCACATGTTCAAAAATTTTAACCGTGGAAGCGGTAAGTTTATCCAGATTGAATATACGCTTCTCTTTATAAGGCATACGATAGGATTGAATTAAATCTTCTATAATATCCTCTGTTAACTCTAATAAGATATCTGTTTGTGATTTATAATGCTTATAAAAAGTTCCTCTATTCAAATCTGCACGTTCCACGATATCTGTTACCGTAATTTTATTAAACTCCTTTTCCTCTATTAATTGAATAAGCGCATTTCGCATCGCTTTTTTTGACTTGCTAATTCGTCGATCTTCAGAATTTAACATGGATAGATTACCCCCAAATTTAGTAATTAGACAAATACATATGGAAGTGTTGATAAACATACATTTTAATCATTTTTTGTATATTGTTAACAAGATATCCCTATTATAAGATGGATAGGAAACAGATACAATTTTTTGCAGGAGGGGTAAAAATGAAATTAAAAGACAAAGTAGCCATTGTAACCGGAGCAGCTTCCGGTATGGGGAAAGCGATTGCAGAATTATATGGCAGGGAAGGCTGTAAAGTGATTGCTGCAGATTTGAACCTGCAAGGGGCAGAAGAAACCGTTCAATCCATTACAAATAATAGAGGTACAGCCAAAGCAATTAAAGTAAACATCGCTGAACTGGAAGACATCGAAAATATGATTGATGCAGCAGTCTCTGAATTCGGAACGCTTGATATCTTAGTGAACAACGCTGGTATTATGGATGGTATGGAAGCAGCCGGCGATATTGATGATAAAAAATGGGATCTAATTTTTGATGTAAATACGAAAGGAGTTATGCGTGCCATTCGCAAAGCAATTCCTATTTTCCTTGAAAAAGGGAAAGGCAACATTATTAACACCGCTTCTACAGGAGGATTAAATGGGGCTCATGCTGGTGCTGCATATGTCGCATCAAAGCATGCTGTTGTAGGCTTAACGAAAAATACAGGCTTTATGTATGCGAAGGAAGGTATTCGCTGCAATGCAATTGCTCCAGGCGGTGTAGCAACAAATATTACTTCCTCTGTATCCGATTTTAATCAATTTGGAGCGAGCCGGACACAGTTAGCGCAGGCCATGATGCCTAGAGTCGGACAACCAGAAGAAATTGCACAGGTAGCGTTATTCTTAGCTTCAGATGAATCCAGCTTTGTCAATGGAACTGTTATTACTGCAGATGCCGGCTGGACAGCAGCTTTTTAGTTTGTACTTTTACGGATTCAGATATCCTTTCTGCATCCGTTTTTATTTTGATCAGAAACACAGCCTTCTTACAAATAGTACCCCTCTGCTTCCGTTAAACTGCTCTCATCTCCCCATTGATAATTCCCTGCTCATTTTCATTTCTTAAGACGGAATGATTCTGACGGAAATTGATAAAAAATCCTTTTTTGATACGGTTAATTTCATCTGGATTGGCAATGCTAATAAGAAGAAATTTATGAAGGAAATGAGGCTCAACACATGTCTGAAAAAGAAAAATCCACCAGTCAAACAAATATTGAAAATGATAATACTTTAACCACCCGTCAAGGTCATCCCGTAACTAACAACCAAAATATCCGTACCGTCAGCAACCGTGGCCCTGCTACATTGGAGAATTATGATTTTATTGAAAAAATAAGTCATTTTGATCGTGAGAAAATCCCAGAACGTATTGTGCATGCACGCGGTGCCGGAGCACATGGCTATTTTGAAACCTATGGAACAGTTGGTAATGACCCTGTTTCCAAGTACACAAGAGCAAAGGTTTTCCAGGATAAAGGGAAGCAGACACCTGTATTTGTCCGTTTCTCAACAGTAGTTCATGGAAACCATTCTCCGGAGACAGTACGTGACCCGCGCGGTTTTGCTGTTAAATTTTACACAGAGGATGGCAACTGGGATCTGGTCGGCAATAACATCAAAATTTTCTTTATCCGTGATGCAATGAAGTTTCCTGATATGATTCATGCTTTCCGTCCGGATCCAGTAACAAATATTCAAGATTCCGAGCGCTTCTTTGATTTTTGCTCCAGCTCTCCCGAGTCCTTTCATATGGTAACCTTTATCTACTCACCATGGGGGATTCCTGCAAACTATCGGATGATGCAGGGGTCAGGCGTAAACACCTATAAATGGGTCAATCAGGATGGAGAAGCTGTTCTCGTGAAATACCATTGGGAACCAAAGCAGGGGATTAAAAATTTAACCACCAAAGAAGCTGCTGAAATCCAGGGTGAGAATTTTAATCATGCTACCCAGGATCTATATGATGCGATTGAAAAAGGCGATTATCCAGAATGGGAGCTGCTGGTACAAATTATGTCAGACGACGATCATCCAGAGCTTGATTTCGACCCGTTAGATGACACAAAATTATGGCCGGAGGATAAATTCCCATGGCTTCCGGTAGGAAAAATGGTACTTAATAAAAATCCGGAAAATTATTTCACTGAAGTTGAACAGGCATCATTCGGAACCGGTGTATTAGTTGACGGGCTGGACTTTTCCGATGACAAAATGCTTCAGGGGCGTACTTTTTCTTACTCCGATACACAGCGCTACCGTGTTGGAGCTAACTATTTGCAGGTTCCGATTAATGCAGCCAAAAAACGGGTTGCTACCAATCAGGAAGGTGGACAGTTACGTCAGCAAAACGACAAAGCTCCCGGTCAAAATCCACATGTTAATTACGAGCCGTCCGTGCTTGGCGGACTGGAGGAAGCGAAACAAACTGGCAAGGAATATACACCTTTTGTAGAGGGCAACCTTGTACGTGAATCCATTGACCGCAATGATAATACAAAGCAGGCAGGAGAAACCTTCCGTCAATTTGATGATTGGGAAAAAGATGAATTATTGTCTAATATGATTGGAGATTTATCAACCTGCGACAAGCGGATTCAGGATAAAATGATTGCACTTGCAGAAGAAGCTGACGAAGAGTATGGACGTCGTCTGAGAGAAGGTTTAAAGCAAGCGAAAAAACATGGCACCAGTCAGAATCCATTAGGTGCATCAGATGCGGAACAGGCTCCAAAGCACGCTGAAGAGCTTGGACATGACGCAGATCCTTATTAATATAAAAAATGGTACCTCAAGGTTAAGCTTTGAGGCACCATTTTAATTATTTATCTTCCTGTAAAAACGGATGAACGATTTTCTTATATGCTTCATACTTCATTTTCCATGATTCCTTTGGAAAACCCACTGGTCTTCCTGTCAGAGCTGCCTCAAACATATCTAAACAGATATGCCAGCCGGCTAAATCCTTAGGAACATGGTCATTGAGCACTGGAATATATTCTTTTAATACTAAAACACATGCATCCCCGGCCTGCTCCAGTTCAAACCGGACAGAGCCTTCTCCCCATTCAAATTGCCAATAGGTTTGCGGCTGAAAATCTAAAATAGCAATCTCAAAGGAATTTCCTGTTCCATCATTCATATTAAATTTCATTTTCCTACTTTTTCTCAGGTCTACCACTTCTAAATTGGGCATCCATTGCTGCAGTTTATCATTTTTTATTAATGTGCCCCATACTTCGTCAACAGAGCTATTAAAATTACGTGCAAAAGTTGCTATATAGCCATTTTCTGTTTTTTCTACCGCTGCCAGCATATATTGTTTTCCTCCAATAATAAGAATTGTTTGATTCCATTTATCTTTATCATATATTAATAATATATACTTTTCTAAGCCGATAACGACATTCTAAGTCTGCTTTATCAAGAGTTACCAATTATAAATGATTCCGCTGGATAGTAATTTATTATTTTGCAGAGCTGTTTTGCCATATAACCAGGAGATTGCTCAAAATCCTTTTTAATCCAATCCAGAATAATACCTAGAATTCCATAGGCATAGAATGAGGTATACATATTGTTATCCAATCCATCATGGTATGGGGTAATTAAGTTAATTTCATTCTCAAAAAATTGGGTAATGGATTGCAGAAAAACTTCATAAAATCCCGGTATGGCTTCGAATTCTCTCCAAAGTGCATAAAAATGCTTATTTTCGATAATATAATTAAAAATAACAACTTCTGAAGGAGCTAAGTCGTTTAAATGGATATAATTATTCTTCTTATAAGGAACTTTAAAGGCTTGAATCAGTCCGTTTGTCTGATCCGTAATAATTTCCTTGACTAAATCCGCCTTTTGATTATAGTGCCGGTAAAAAGTAGCGGGATTATAATCAGCGTGCTCCACAATATCCGTAACCGTTATTTGCCCATAGTCTTTTTTATGCATTAATTCAAGAAGCGCATATTTTAATAATTTTTTTGTTCTCCTCACCCGTCTATCCAATATTATATTCTTGGTAACCACTCAAATCACCCCAAACTTCTTTTCATTTTTAAACAGATTGCATTCATCTGTTGTTTATGTACACAGACCTTAATCTATTACTGATTGAAAGCGTTTTATTTAAAATTTATACTAAAATTAATTCACATATATAGTTTAACATAATTCAAAAAATCAAAGGGGTCATCCTATTGGAAAAACAATGGAATGAACAATACGACGTGGTAGTCGTAGGTTCAGGTGCCGGAGGATTAACAGCTGCTTTAACAGCACGCTTACAGGGTTTATCAGTAATTGTCATTGAAAAGACTGCTCTATTTGGCGGTTCCACATCAAAATCAGGTGGAACCATCTGGATTCCCAATAACCTTTATTTAGAAGAAGCCGGGGTTAAAGATACGTATGAGCATGCAAAAACTTACCTGGACACCACCGTGGGAGATCGTGTTCCAGATGCTTTAAAAAAGGCTTACCTGAGAAAGGGACCTGAAATGGTAAAGTATTTACACGAGAACACGGAACATTTCAGATGGGAATACACTCCCAGATATTCCGATTATTACCCTGAATCACCAGGAGGTCTGGCTTCGGGGAGAGCCGTTGAAGCCCAGCTGTTTGACCTCAGAAAATTAGGAGATGATATCAAGCATTTACGTACTTCAGGTTTGCCGACCAAAGGAATGGTATTAAAATCAAGTGAATTCCACAAAGTGAACATGATTATGAGGACATGGATCGGGAAAACAAAAGCAGTGAAAGTAGGTATGCGGCTGATCCGCACGCTCATTTCTGGATATAAACCCACTACTTTAGGTGAGGCTGCTGTTGCCCGTCTATACACTTCACTAAAGGAGGCTGGCGGAGAGGTTTGGCTCCAGACACCATTTAAAGATTTAATTTATGAAAATAATCAAGTGACGGGTGTTATTGCCGAAAGAGATGGAATGGAAATCAATATTCAGGCCCGTCATGGGGTCATTTTTGCTTCCGGCGGCTTTTCCCATAATCAGGAGCTGCGGGAAAAATATTTACCGAAGCCCACTAATACAGAGTGGACATTATCAGCGGAAAAGCAGACAGGTGATGTAATTGCTGCCGGTGTAAAATTAGGCGGGCAATTGGATTTAATGGACAAAGTGTGGGGAACTCCTACCTCAGCACCACCTGGAGCTCCCGCATTTATGCCTGTCGCTGAGCGGGCTACACCCGGCTTAATTATCGTAAATAGTAATGGTGAACGCTATATCAACGAATCTGTTCCATACCATGAATTTGTAGATCAAATGTATGAAAATAATAATGAACAGAGCTCCACGATACCGTCATGGATGATATTTGATAAACGCGTAAAGAGCCGTTATCTTGTATTTGGAATTATGCCATTACAACAGCTTCCAAAAGAATGGTTTGAAACTGATTATGCTAAAAAAGCAGATACCATTGAAGAATTGGCCAGGAAAATCAATGTACCTCCAGAAAAACTGGCTGCCACTATTTCCAGGTTTAATACATTTGCAGCTAAAGGAAGTGATGAGGATTTTCAGCGCGGAGAAAGTGCTTATGATAGATATTATGGCGATCCGACATTGAATAATCCCAATCTGGCACCACTGGACAAGGCTCCTTACTATGCGATTCCTATTTATCCAGGTGATATTGGAACAAAAGGCGGGCTGGTCATCGATGAATCAGCAAGAGTGATTACAAAGGATGGTGCTCCAATAACAGGCCTATATGCTACAGGAAATTGTACTGCCTCTGTAATGGGAGAGACATACCCCGGGCCTGGTGCAACGATTGGAGCATCTATGGTGTTTGGTTATGCAGCTGCAATGGATATCGCTGAAAACGCCAGAAAGAAAAGCAGTCGTAGTCCAAAGGTAACCATGACAGTTTAAGTGCGTCCATATTTATATAAATAAGTAAAGAGCATTCATATGCAGGAACAAAATGAAAGCATATTGTCTTCTTGATTGGCAGACAATTCTATGCAACAAATGCCAAAAGAGATTTGCATAGAGAAATGAAATATTCCATTTCTATAAAAAAGAGGATTTCGATTCACTGCTGCTGTCACAACAGCTAAATCGAAATCCTCTTTTTGTCATTCCATACCATTAGATTCAAGCCTCTCCTTCTAAACGAAAATCCGATTTTTTCCTGCTCTTTTCTTTATTTTTTTTCCGTTTACTTTTACATTGCTTCATTGTCTTCCTTACATCCTCCATTTGATAATCAATTTGGCTTTTCAACATTTCATAAGATGAAAACATGGGGTAAATCAGCTCCTGAGAATAAGTTATTTGATACTTTCATTGTATCGGCTTATCTCTTCCCACACATCGGGTCAGTGACTGATTTATCCCATGAAATTATCGCTGCTTCAGATGGAAGAGTTCCTCCTGCTTAAGGTTGAGATCATCTCCGTCTTGCCTCATTTTAAAGTGAATATACTGCAAAAATAAGTTCCAGTTGAACTGCTTATTTCTCCCCCATCGACTTTTCAATAACATCTAGTACTTGATGCAGATTCTGAACTGGAATTTGTCCCGGCGCCGAAGCTCTTTCTCCGGCTCCAAAGGTTAGTACTGAACCAAAAACCTGCCCGGATAATCGGGTGATAGCTCCAAGGGGGCCCATCGCCATTGTAATCATTGGCTTCTTTGTATGTTTTTTCATTTCATTGGTTGCTGTTAATAGCTCTAAAACATCCTCTGTTTTATTTGGCATCACAGCAATTTTTAATACATCGCCGCCAAGCTCATCTGCCCTTTTTAATCGATTGATAATCTCTGATTTAGGTGGTGTTTTTTGAAAATCATGATTGGAAATGATTACGTATGTATGCTGCAAATGCGCAATAGAAGTCAGATGTTTAACCGTATCTTCTCCCTGATACAATTCTACGTCCACGAAATCTGCAAGACCTGTCTGAATGACAAATTGATTCAACGATACATAAGCTTCTTTGGAAAGCTCTTTCTCCCCCCCCTCTTGATGACTGCGGAAGGTAAAAATCAGCGGAATTCCTTTTAAGACATTCACTAAATCGTTTAGAACCTCCAGTACTGCTGCATGATTTTCCACTTCTTCAAATATATCCGCACGCCATTCAACAATATCTATCGCCTCTTTTTGATAACGTTTAGCTTCTTCAATGATGTCTGCTTTTTTTGAAGAAGTTAAAGGAATGCAAATACTCGGCTTCCCGTTTCCCAGAGTTATATTTTTAACTGTTAATGCTTCTGTCATAATCAATACGTCCTCCATTCTTTACTGAAACTTATCCTTTAAAAACTCTTTCATCACGTACTATACCTGCCTCTTTCCCTTTGAGAAAAATGAAAAACAACCCATGTTCCTGCAACCAGCAGCATCACCAGACTCGATAGATAGAAAACAGCGGAAATTCCATATAAATCTATAATAATAAATGATAGCAAGGGCCCGATAGCCGCTCCTAAATCTACAGCTATTGTGTGCAGTGTCATCATCTTAACAGGGTTACTTCTCGCTGCCGCATCGCCCGCCAAGGTATCTGTTATCGTTAAAAGTCCGGTTGAAACCATTTGGAAAAACATAATAGTTATTAATAAAAGAACGAAAGATTCCACACGGCCTATAATCAGAAAAGCAACGCTTCCCAATGTTAACGGGACAAGTATCCAATTATATTTATACTTTCTCCTGTCTACAAAGCTGCCTATCATCGGTGCAAATACAGGATCCCACGCCCAACGGATTGCTTGAATTATTCCGGCCAGTGTCGCAGCACCAATGACAATACCAAAAAATGACCAATCAGCATGATAGGTTTGTTCGATCAGCGGGCTGAGTGTAGAAGCAAAAATGCCCATTGTGATAAAGCCCATCGTTCCTCCAGTCAGAATAACAAGAATAATATATGGATTGAGGATTGCTTGTTTTCCTTTGTCCGATAAATCATTGCTTGCAGTTGTTTTTCCACCATCTTTATAATTTTTAGGTACCAGCCTGACGATAAAAGGAAAGACTGCAACAGCTATCAATGCAAACAGGGTTGTCACAAATGGTATTGATAACTGATCGACCAAAAAACCCCCTGCCAGCATGCCTACTAATCCACCTAACCCCCATAATCCATTATACAATCCCATATAATGGCCTCTTGTTTTTTCCGTGGAGAATGTTACAACTGTGAGCATTCCTCCCAGCTTAACAAATGACCAGGCAATACCCCACAGTATTCTCGCAAACAGTAACAGCCAAAAGCCCTGAAGCAGTCCATAGGATAAGGTGCTTAAAGCAGCACAGGCTACAGAAATTAATACACCTGTACGGATATTGAATTTGCTGTAAAACAATCCTACTAATGGTGTAATCGGCAAGCGTACAAAACGATTAATGGATAACAGCACACCAATCTGCCAAATAGCAGTTAATCCGAAATCCTGCCAATATAAAGGGAGTACAATAAAAAGCATGGCATCTCCCATCACAGTTATTGCTGTAATCAGCGCAATTCCGACAACCTTCCCTTTATCACTCATGGAGTTGACTCTCTTAAGCTTGAATGATAAGTATCTCTTCTCATTATCAACCTCTCCTGTCTATCTGTTGAACTAATCCATCTTCTTACTTACCGTTTATTTCTTAATTTTCAACTTACTCCCCAATATACCACAAATTCAATTCATTTCTTATATGAAATTCCAATATATAAATGAGCTCCATAAAAATAAACGAATATATTTCTTTGAGCCATATCGCTCTATTTCACTTTTCTCCAAGATATTTTTATTACATTGACAAAAAACTGTAACACTGTTATGGTTATACACATAAGTATATAACCATAATACAGTATAAGATTAAATATAAATATTTAAAGGAGGATGCACATGTCTTATTCCATTGAAGTAAATGGTTTAACGGTACATTATAAGAATTTTAAAGCATTAGATCAGTTGAATTTCAAACTGTCTCCAGGCAAGATTCATGGCATATTAGGAAGGAATGGTGCCGGTAAAACAACCCTGTTAACATACCTTGCTTCCTTTCACAAAGCAAAGCACGGAACGATTGTTATTGACGGAGAAGATCCTTTTGAAAATGAACGGATTTTGCAGGGGACGTCTTTTATTTATGAAAAAGATAATACTTACGACTACGATAAAATCGATAAGATTATAAAGGGAATGCTTTATTTCCGCCCATATTTTGATGAGGCTTATGCAAGAGAATTAGTAAAAAGATTTAAAATTCCTACGAATAAAAGTGCTGATCAATTATCAAAAGGACAATATTCCGCTTTGCAGGTTGCCATTGGCTTAGCAAGCAGAACCCCGCTCACTATTTTTGATGAAGCATATCTGGGAATGGATGCACCGGCAAGAGAACTGTTTTACAAAGAAATCTTGTTAGAGCAGGAAAGACATCCGCGTACGATTTTATTTTCTACACATCTTGTCTCAGAAATGGAGTACCTCTTTGATGAAGTGCTTATAATCGATAACGGAAAAGTTCTATTACAAGAAACAAGCGAGCAACTTCTTGAAAAAGGCTTCTCCATTACAGGAGCTAAAGAAGATGTTGAGGCATTCACAAAAACATTAGAGGTCATTTACGAAGAGATGCTTGGTGGAACAAAATCTGTGATGGTTTACGGAACTTTACCGAAACAAGAGCAGCGAGAAGCAGTTGAACTCGATTTAGAAATCGGTTCACTATCTATAAATAATCTGTTTATACATTTGACGAAGGAGGAGGAAAGAACATGAAACAATTTCATTTAGGCTGGGCATTTTTCATTGAACAGATTAAATGGGCTTCCTGGTTCTATAGCATTATAATTGTTTTGACAATTGGAACTACTATCGCGAACCATTGGGGGTTTTTAGATAACCTTGATATCAGCAATACCACTTCTACTATATTTATGTTAATTATCGGATTGCTTTATTCTTATGGGTTCTTAGATTACTATTATAAATTAGGAATTTCCAGGAAAAAGTTTTTTAAAGCCGCTTTATTCGCATCTGCTTTGCTTTCTATTATATTAGCTTTGGCAATGATCACCATGATTGTTTTATTTGAGACACTCGTCCCGGCATTAGGATTTGCTGTCCCATGGACAGATCCATTAATCGGCGGCGGGGTATTATCCTTCATTCAAAGCATAGCTGATTATTCCGTTGCCCATTTCTTTTATCTTTTACTTGGCTGGTTTATGGGGCTTGGTTTTTATCGTTTTCGCTGGAAGATTGGATTATTGTTTATCCTTATTTCCTTTCCATTTTTCGGGATATCCGCATTATTACAAGACAAAGCTGATATTGCACATACCATTAAATTTTTCACCGTCAATCCGCAGATTATCAGTATTGGGCCTTATCTTATTTTCTTTATCATGATAGCCATTTTAATCGTCTGTAACTACCGCTTAACGAAAGACGCACCCATTCGATTATAAAATCATATCAGAAAGGAGGCTATACGAACCATGTCCACACAATTTCGGAGTGATAAACCTATTTTCATTCAAGTCCGGGAACAGATTGAAGACCAGATTGTCAATAATCAGTTAAAGGAAGGCGAGCAGGCTCCCTCTACCAATCAGCTGGTTCAATTTTATAAAATTAATCACGCCACCATCTCCAAAGGCGTTACACAGCTTGTAGATGAAGGCATTCTATATAAGAAGCGAGGTGTTGGTATGTTTGTCGCAGAAGGAGCAAAGCAAAAACTCGTTCAAAAACGGAAGCAGGCGTTTATGGATGATTATGTCATCGGTTTAGTCCAGGAAGCAGAGAAGCTTCGTATTACAGAGAACGAAATCATTGATCTGATAAAAAAGGCAAGAAAGGGGGATAAAGCATGAGTTTCACGGTTGAAGCAATAGATGTCAGTGTACGATATAAGGATTTCACGGCTATTGATCAGATCAGTTTTCAGCTGGAGGCCGGAAAAATTCATGGCTTATTAGGAAGAAACGGC
This sequence comes from Oceanobacillus sp. FSL W8-0428, assembly GCF_038004405.1. Classification (NCBI taxonomy): domain Bacteria; kingdom Bacillati; phylum Bacillota; class Bacilli; order Caryophanales; family Bacillaceae; genus Oceanobacillus; species Oceanobacillus sp. FSL W8-0428. Next base: position 2,287,149 of record NZ_JBBORB010000001.1, on the reverse strand, counting down.
GCCGGGAAAACAACCTTATTATCAGTGCTGTCAGCTTTCCGAAAAGCTGATGGCGGAAGTCTTATCATTGATGGAGATGATCCTTTTGAAAATCCAAGAATCATGCAGGATACGATCTTTATTTTTGATCAGCAGAAGGATTTGGAGTACACCTATGATAAAGTTGGAGAAATGTTAAAAGAAATGGCTTATTTCCGGCCAAATTTTGACGAAACATATGCCCTGGAATTGGCTAAGAAATTCAAGCTGCCTTTAAATAAAAAAGTGAATCATCTATCCAAAGGTAAGAAATCAGCATTTCAGGCTATTATCGGTTTAGCATCCAGAGCTCCTTTAACTATTTTTGATGAAGCTTATTTAGGAATGGACGCACCGACAAGAGAAATTTTTTATAAAGAGATTTTAAATGATCAGGAAGAGCATCCGAGAACGATTATCTTTTCCACTCATCTCGTTTCCGAAGCAGATTATCTATTCGATGAGGTGCTGATGATTCATAACGGAAAGGTTTTATTGCAGGACACAAATGAGCAAGTGATTTCCAAAGGGTTCTCACTTACAGGCTCCATGGAACAAATAGATGCTTTTTCAAAGGACTTAGAGATTTTAAACAGTCAGGTACTAGGCGGAACAAAATCCGTCATGGTATATGGCGAACTCTCTGAACAACAGAGAAATGCAGCAAATCAAGCCGGAATTGAGATTGGCGTCCTCTCTCTCCATGATTTGTTTGTGCATTTGACAAAGGAGGAAGATGAATGAGTTCCATTATCTTATCACCCAAAAAAATAGCCAGACTCTTATTTATGGAACAAGTAAAGTGGACGATGTGGTTTCTTTCCTTTATGTTTGTGATTTATATAGTCGTAGTAACCTTTGCTTCTGGTCCGCATTCCAGTTTTATAGACTTGACAAACTTTTCAAACGGATCTTCAGGTATTTACATGTTAATTATTGGTATTTTGACAACATCATCTTTCTTTTATTATTACATGCAGCAGGGGGCTACCAGAAAAAACTTTTTTCTTGGCACGATAATATCATCCGCCCTGATAGCCATAGCAATAACAGTCATCCTGATACTGTTAACTTTTATTCTCCAATTTATATCTGGTTGGGCAGGCTGGAATATTCATGGACAAGAGCTTGATTTCACAAGCAGCTTCTCTGCATTTATTTATACCTTTATCAGACTTGCCATTATGCACCTTATTTACTTTTTAATCGGGTGGATGATTGGTTTGACCTTCTACCGTTTAGGCTGGCTGTATGGGCTTTTATCCATCGCATGCAGCATTCTTCTGTTAGCAATAACTGGTATTCTAATAGAAGTCACACATTTTTCTTTTTTTACAAATATTATCAATTTGCCAGCTTTTATAGCCACACCACTAAGCCTTGTATTAATTGTTCTCCTTTTTGGCGTTAACTATCGGCTGATTAAAGATGTGACGGTAAAAATCTGATTTAATAAAAAAGTAGAGCATTTCCCAATGGAAATGCTCTACTTTTTTATTTTACTTCAATTGCTGCTCCGCAAAAGAACGATACAGTTCATGCGATTCAATTAAAGCTTTATGTGTTCCTTTACCGGTAACCTCGCCATTTTCAATAAAGATAATCTGATCCGCATCAATAATTGTAGCTAAGCGATGGGCAATTACAAATGTTGTTCTTCCTTCCATCAATCGCTGTAATGCTTTTTGAACAACCTGTTCCGATTGACTATCGAGACTTGCCGTTGCTTCATCAAGTAATAAAATTTTCGGATTACGCAGGAAGGCTCTCGCAATATTGATCCGCTGCCGCTGTCCGCCTGACAACTTTGTACCGCGTTCACCGACCTGTGTATCCATTCCATTTGGCAGTTTCTGTATAAACTGTGCTGCATAGGCCATTTCCGCGACTGCCCAAAGTTTTTCATCAGCTATATTTTCTGCATTTTCCAACCCGTAGGTTAAATTATCACGAATGGTTCCGGACATCATGGAACTCTCCTGTGATACATATCCGAGCTGGGAACGCCAGGAGCCAAGAGAAATATCCTGAATCGATTCTCCATCAAGCAGAATTGCTCCTTCATCCGGCTCATAATATCGTTCAATTAAACCGAATACAGTGGTCTTCCCTCCACCGCTTGGTCCGGCAAATGCCACCATTTCTCCAGGAGATGCGGAAAATGATACCTTATTCAGTACCTGCTCACCTGCTTCATAAGAAAAACTGACTTCTTTAAATTGCAGCGACAGCTCACCAATCTGTTTTTCAGAGCCGGGCAATACCTCTTCCTCTTCTTCCTGTAAAATTTCTGAAATACGCTCGGTAGCTCCTTTTGCTTTTTGTAATTCGGTAAAGAACATCGCAAATGTTGTAATAGGAAAGACAATCTGGAATAGATACAAGAGAAATGCGACAAGCGATCCGGTTGTCATGGTCCCCTGCTCTACCCGGATACCTCCATAGCCAATAATCATGACGATAACAAGCATCACAATCATATACATAAATGGTGCAATCACAGCGAAAATCTTTGCCTCTTTCAAGCCTGTCTGCAATAGCTTGAAAATTCCCTGCAAGCCCCGTTTTTCTTCCTTCTGTTCTGCTGTAGAAGATTTCATTAATCTAATTTCACTGACTGTCTGCTGAATCTCTCCTTGAAAATTAGCTGTCTGATCCTGCAGACTGCGAGATACTTTTGCCATCCGATTTCCCAGCGGCAGCATTACTGCCAATGTAATCGGAACAGCGATAAACATAATTAAAGTCATTTTCCAATCCATAAACAGCAGGATAATAACTGCTCCTATAATGGAAATCAAGCCAGAAATAAACTGTGGGAAATGCTGAGACACTAAATCCTTTACTATTCCTGTATCATTAATAACACGGCTGACAGACTCCCCGCTCGGCTGCTTCTGAAAATAAGGAACCGGGAGGCGGATCAGCTTTTTCCATAAGATTTCCCGAAGCCTCGCTACTACCTTTTGTCCGACATAAGCAAGAGCATAAGCTGATAAACCATCCACCAATGCATGCACAATAAATACGCCAATAATAATAGCAATAAACCGCCAATCTAAATCTGCGATGGAAAATCCATCAACAAGCTCCCTTGTTAAAAGCGGGATTGTCAGTCCTACCAAAGTAGTCAGGATACTTCCTAGTAACCCTAATATTAATACAAGCTTCGGTATCCTTGTAGACAGTAAAAGCTTTATAAAATTGCTTGATGATTGTTTCGGTGCTTCCATTTAATTCTCTCCTTCTTTCTCATCCCATAGAGGGCCCATATAATCCGTTGTGATTTGCTCGAGCCACGCTTCTTCCTCTTCCGTAATTGGAGATGGAACAAGCCGCTCGATTTCTTGAATATATGTTTCTATCCGTTCTTCATTCTCTTTGTCCTCAATATTCAAAGAAAAAATATCTGTTAATTCTTTCAAAGAATCCATCCCCACTACCTCCAGGATAAGACGATAAAAATCATCCAGCATCTGTTGAACCTCCGGATCATCTGCAGATTTTCCAAAATGCGCTCTGACCCGCTTATAAAATGTCAGCAATCCCTGTTCAAAAATCATCTTCTCCTTAGCTGTCTGCGGAAACATCTTCTTCATTATATCATCCTTAATAATTCCTTTTGCCAGCTCCTCCTGCTTCTTCTCGTTTTGCATACTTGCCAGTAAGCTGATAAGTACAGCATGGTCAACTTCTTTTTCATTTTCTAAAAGATACACCGTACGCTGGATAGCATCTAAAGCAATATCAATTTGCTCTCTATCCTTAATCAGCTTTGACTCCTGGAGCCTTAATGTATCAATAAAGCTTAAATCAAAAGTATTCGCCTGCATGTAATCTTTGATTTCATCTAAGCTCATTCCTAAAAATTTCATGGTCATAATCTTATGCAGCTGAATCATATCCTCTTGCTCATAAACACGGTGTCCTGTATGGTCATCCCGTTTTGGCTTCAATATATTCTTCTCATCATAATAATGCAATGTCCTTACAGATACGCCTGTTGATTTAGCAAACTCACTGATGGAGAATGTTTCTTTTTTCATATCTGCTTCAATTCCCTTCCCGCTTGATAGCTTTATCATACCACCTCACGTTACGTCAGGCGCAAGTGGAAAATTTATATTTTTAATACGCAACTAAAGTTAACATAAATGGTTACCCTGCATTGGTTGTTTCCTTTCCATTAACCGTTAAAATAAATGTATACCCAAACGAAAGGGATGCATGAGATGAACAAAATTACTTTATCACGGAACCTTGCTTTTTTAAGAAGAGAAAATAATTATTCACAGGAAGAATTAGCAGAAAAAATTGGTGTCACCCGCCAATCGATTGCCAAATGGGAAAATGGAGAGTCCTTACCCGATATTATCAATTGTGATGCACTCGCCACCTTATTTGATGTCTCTTTAGACAATTTAATTCATTATGATCAAAAAGAAAGCGGCTTTCCAATTCCTCCAAAGGGAAAGCATATGTTTAACACTACTCCTTTGGAGAAAGATGGTTATGTAAAATTACCAGAAAAGGCTGTGAATATGATTAATATGCAAGAAGGTGATCAGTTTCTTGTTTTAGGTGATGAGAATCCTGAAAGTATTGGTATTGCCTTAGTTCCTGTAGAATTTTTCACGGCGATGACGCAAGGAATTTTAAATCATACAAAGGTTTCTGACAAATGACAGAATATATTCTCGAAGCCAAAAATATTTCCAAAGTCTATAATGATTTTCAAGCATTAGATAATGTATCAATATCCTTGGAGAAGGGGAAAATTTATGGGCTAATTGGTCAAAACGGAGCTGGTAAAACCACATTTATGCGTATCATTGCCGGCTTATCCTTTCCTACTTCCGGAGAGCTGTATTTATTTAACCAATCGAATCAAAAAGCATTGCAGGCTGGCCGGAAACAAATGGGCAGTATGATTGAGAACCCTAGTATTCTCGGGTATTTGAGTGCGCGTGATAATCTCCGTGTCCACAAAACGATGAAAGGAATAAAAGAAAAGAATATGGAGCAGAAAGTGCTCGACATCGTCGGACTGGGGGCCACAGGTAAAAAGAAGGCAAAAGATTTCTCCTTAGGTATGCGGCAGCGCCTGGGAATTGCTATTACTTTACTCGGTAATCCGAAAATGCTGATGCTTGATGAACCTGTTAATGGGCTGGATCCGAGCGGTATTGCTGAAATTAGACAGCTAATAAAGAGTCTGGCTGCTAAATATCAAATAACCATTCTTTTATCCAGTCACCATTTAGCAGAGCTTCATCAAACTGCTGATGAATTTATTATTGTTAATGAGGGAAAAATCCTGAAAACGCTCAGCCATGACAAATTAGAGGAACAAATCAATAAACACCTTCTCATTGATTGTAATGAGCCGGAAAAGCTGCAGAAGGTACTGAGAGAATCGCTTCAAACAGAGAATTTTATTGTACAGCCTGATAAAAGTATCAAACTATATGACTTTATTAATAAAAAAGAGGAATTATCAAAAGCCCTCATCAATCATGATATTATTGTTACTACTTTTACAACGCAGGAAGAAACCCTGGAAAGCTATTATCTTCAATTAATAGGAGGTGTGAGCTGATGCAGCTGTTAAAAGCCGATTTCTTTAAATTAAGCAGGTCAATTTCACCCTGGACAGTATTTATTTTATCCATTCTCAGCGCTATTATTTTTGCTGCCAGTTCTCATTATGTTTCAACTGGAAGTCTCAGCTTAGAAGCTGCTTCCGGCACCTTATCCCTGTTTTCTGAAACACAGATGATGGCATTGCTGGGAAGTATTGCTGCAGGCATTTGCCTTACGGCCGATTTTGAAAATAAAATCATTGAAAATGCTGTTTCAGGCGGGTACAGCAGAAACACAATTATTATAAACAAGATTATTTCATTTTTTATTTTAATTGCATTGTTATATCTGCCCTATATCATTATCACAGTTATTTTTGCTTTTACAAATACTGCATTCAGCGGTTTTATCCCGACACCGACCTTAAACATTTTAGCCGGAGCAGCAGAACAGGGAGCTACAGCCGGCTTGCTCGGCAAAATCATATTAATCAGCGGGCTTTCATTGCTTATCTTCTTCAGCCAGCTGATGGTCAGCGTTTTTTATATGTTTCTATTTAAAAAAGCAGTTTTCGTTATCGCTGCCACGTATATGACCAGTCTGATTCTTGGGCCAATCTCAAGCCTGAATGACAAGGTTCATTCTGTGATGGCCTATACTCCTTATGGGATTGATTTATCCCAATTAACTCTGGGTATGAGTGGTGAATTTATAGTAAAAAGCATGATAATCAGCCTATTATTTATTTTCATTTTCTATCTGGCCAGTTTACTTATCTTCCGGAAAGCGGAGGTGAAATAATCTCACCAGCTACAGAGCGGCAGTTCAATCACAAAACAGATACTATCTATAAGAGGAAGATTTCGCGGCCTGCATCTCTTTCTTTTTTTCAATCTCCCCCCCCTGAAAGATCTCCTGCATATCTTCAAAATTAGTGTATTATCCGAATAAATACTTGTATCAAAGAATAAAAATAAATAACAATGGACAAAGGTTATCAAAAGCAATATTGATAGCTTTTTTCAGCTATTGTTATTTCTAGTATAAACGCGCACTTACAAGCCTGGTGTGCTCTATGCTAAAAAAGGAGGAAAACGATGATAACTGCTACTTGGAATTGGCTATGGGAAAAACATGACCAGGTGAAAGACATGTTTCGATTTTTCATCAAGCCTGGAGAGATGGTTGAACGAAAAAAGTGGAATAAGCCGGATGATGGGGCTGGAGGAAACAATAGTAATGGAAATGACAATGGAGATAAGGAGAAACGTTCTTATACTCCTATACAACGCACTGGTCTTATTGCCGGCCCATTATTATTTTTAATTACTTTATTATTTATATCTCCTGAAGGCTTGTCTAATGAAGGCCAGGCAGTTTTAGCAAGTACAATCTGGATTGCTGTATGGTGGATGACCGAAGCGATACCGATCCCGGCTACAGCACTTTTGCCTATTATTTTATTTCCTTTAACCAATGGTTTGGATCTTGGAGCTACCACCTCCGCTTATGGGAATGATACTATCTTTTTATTTATGGGTGGATTTGTACTGGCATTAGCAATGGAGAAATGGAATTTACACCGGAGGATTGCCATTAATATTATCTCTGTAATGGGGACGAATATCGATCGTATTGTTCTTGGGTTTATGGTTGCGACAGGATTTTTGTCTATGTGGATATCAAATACGGCAACCGCCATGATGATGGTTCCAATCGGGTTAGCTATTATTTATCAAGTATCTGATGCTCTTAAAGAGGAATCTGGTGTAGAGCAGCCGAAAGAGAATTTTGCATTTGGAAAATCATTGATGCTTGGAATTGCTTATGCCGCTTCTCTCGGTGGAATGGCTACACTTATCGGTACGCCTCCAAATGCTATTTTAGCCGGCACGGTCAAGGAATTATACAACGTCGAGATATCCTTTGCGTCCTGGATGATGTTTGGTGTTCCTTTTGCATGGATATTTATTCTTGTAGCCTGGTTTTATTTAACAAAATTTGCTTTTCCATTAAAAATGAAAACTCTTCCCGGAGGCAAAAAGATTCTAGATGAAGAGAAAAGAAAACTTGGAAAAGCTTCTTATGAAGAAAAAGCAGTATTTATTATTTTTATTTTAGCAGCTGTTGCATGGATTTCCCGTACATTCGTGCTCAATAAATTTAATCCTTATATTGATGATGCCATTATCGCCATAGCTGCTGCCCTTATTCTATTTTTAATACCTGCCAAAAATAGAAAAGGAGATTATTTAATTGACTGGAATAGTGCTGTAAAACTGCCCTGGGGGATTCTGCTTCTGTTTGGCGGTGGACTTGCTATTGCAGCTGGCTTCACCACTTCTGGATTATCTGAATGGATTGGAACACAATTAACTGCATTACAGGGAGTTCACGTATTAATAATTGTTCTGGCTGTAGTTACTCTGGTTATCTTCTTAACTGAGATTACGTCCAATACTGCAACGGCTACAATGATGTATCCTATAATGGCTGCATTAGCAATCGCGGTGGATATGCACCCATTCGTATTAATGATCGCGGCAGGGCTGGCTGCTTCATGTGCATTTATGCTTCCGGTAGCAACACCTCCGAATGCTGTTGTTTTCGGATCAGGTTATCTTCGGATTCCGGATATGGCAAAGGCCGGATTCGTTCTAAATCTAGTCGGTATTGTTTTAGTTACTTTCACTGTCTATGTATTAGTACCTTTATTCTTAGGTATTGATTTAGGGAGCTACCCTGAGAGTTTTAAATAATCGTTTTTAGCCAGAGAAAATACTATCAGCATCATAAGAAAAGTCCGGATAAATTGATTGTCCGGGTTTTTCGGGTTAGCATTTTCTATGTTCAGGCTTCAGTAGTATGCTAATCTATTTTTATTTATCCATCAGAACCTGAAGATGACCTTCCTGCTCCCTTTTGTATAATCGTTACAAATATTAAATAACCTATTGGCAATATACCTGCTATCCAGACAACTGCGTCCCATCCTGCTTTGTCCCAAATAGGACCCACAGCAGTACTTCCAAATGTAACACCAATATAATAGGATACTAAATACAGACTGGATGCGCTTCCTTTATGATGTGCTGCCTGCTCGGTCACAAAGGTTGCTGTCAAAGAATGTGCTGTAAAAAAGCCGAGGCAGGTAATACATAAACCGACGATAATCCAGGGTAAAGAAAGTATCATCGTCATAATGATGCCGGCAGATAGAATAATTATTCCTGCTATCCGGACAACGTTTAGACCTAAGATTCCTGCTATCCATCCGGCCACAGGAGCTCCAACTACCCCAAAGCCATACGCCAAAAATGTATATGAAATAGCTTTGGCGGAAAGGAAAAACGGCTCTCCTTCCAGATGGAAAGGTAAATAAGTCCAAACCGATGTAAACGAAAGCTGAAAAATAATTCCCATACCGAAAATTAAAAGCATTGATGGATTTTTCACATGAAAGGCCATACCCTCTATATCCTTCCGAAACGGCAGATGACTCGCTTCAAAAAAACGAGACTTTGGCAAAAATATCATTACAATCGCAACGATAACTACTCCTATCCCGGCGAAAATATAGAATATCGTCTGCCAGGCAAAATCATCAGCTAAGTAGCCTGCCAGCACTCTTCCAACCATGCCGCCAAAAGCATTACTGGCTATGTATAAAGCAGTGGCAATTCCAATACTCGAGCGGTCGATTTCTTCATTAATATAAGCAAGTGAGGCTGCCGGTAATCCTGCCAGTGCAAATCCTTGCAAAAATCGCATCAGAATAAAAAAATAAAAGGAGTCTGTCATTGGAATTAACAGAAACGGGATAACCGAAGCCAGTAACGAATATTTGATAAAGGGAACTCTGCCAATTCGATCCGAAAAAAATCCAAGAACAATTAAGCCGATAATTAAACCGACAATATTTATAGATAACGTTAAAGTAGCTTCTGATACCGATATATCAAAATCCCTGACAAACACAGGCAATAACGGCTGAACGACATAAAGGCTCGCAAACACGAAAAAAGAAGCAGACGCTAAGCATAAAGTGATTTTCCAAAAATAAAAATCTGTTTTATGATATTTTTTTGTTTCCATATCATGCCACTCCCTATTTACACCATTATACTAGTAAAATAAGTATTTATGATATGAATAAATTGTTTATCATATATCGTTACAGCAAGGGAACGGATGACTCTGAAATGTTGGGAAGGAACTCTTCCAAAATTAATAAACCTGCTTTCAAAAGCTAGTTCTCCTTCTAGCTTTTGAAAGCTGTTGTAAAAGCTCTTTCTTTTAAATTTATTTTCAAACAAAGATCCCCAGCCATATAGCTGTCGCAAAAGCAAGAAAAAGCAGCTTTTTCTCATCATTTGTTACTTTTTCAACATCGTCAATATCCATTTTGATAACAAGGTAGATGGCATAGCCTAAGAGAATACCAGCTCCGAATGCTCCGATGGGGCGCGTGAAGGCTGTCCAGAAAAGCAGCAATCCGACAGAAATAAAATAAAGCATCGCTGGTAATTTAGCGCCTCTTATTCCAAAAGTATCCTCTGCCCAAACAACAGAGGTTTGCTTTAGCGGAGTTGATTTTCGATCCGCATGTCTATCAGGAATATGATGGACCATCACCCAAGCCATACACCAGATTGCATTAATAAGACCATTTTGCCAAGCCCACATGGGAATCTGCTCCAGTAAAATCCAAGGTGCTGCAATTCCAAGCATCAGCATCGTTGGAAATAAACTGAGCCATTCCCCTGCGAATGGATAGTAAGCAAATTGAAAAGGCCTTAATGAATAAGACACTGCCCCCCAGATCCCAATCAAGGTTAATACTGCAAATTCTGTAAGGCCAAGAAAAGCAAACAATACCGCTATTATCAATAAGAAAAGAGTCATCCAGGTCCCTAATTGTTTCAGCATTCCTACAGACATTGCACCATTCTGTAATACACCGCTGCCTCCCGAAAGAATCCCGGGACTATGTTGATCCGTACCTGATTGATAATCTGCAATATCATTCAGGGTATGTGTCAACATGCCATGAATACATACAGCGCCAATTAATAATACAGAAGCAATTGTCATCACAGTGCCTGCTGACAAGTCCGTATAAAATAAAAGCGGTAATACCGTCGATAGAATGGTTGCCACACTGGAAAATACAACTGCAACAAGACGTAATAGCGTAATAATATTTTTTCGGGTTATAGCTGGTTGTGCTGGAAGCATTGTCATCATCCTTTTTATAAGAAATCCCTTTACATTGAATTCTTTTTTATTAGCATACTAGCTTTTCCCATCTTTTATACAGATTATGATTATAACCATTATTTTCTTCTTCACTGTAAATATTTTTGAAAGGGCGAGTAGCTGATTGCAGCCTCTGATAAAACATCTAAAACCCATAAAAATACAAAACACCTCTGATAATAGATATTCACTCTAATACTTGAGGTGCCGGATACCTTAGCTGTCCATATTTTCCACTAGGTCTATTCAACGTTTAGCATGTGCATGGATACTCTTCTGCACTCCTTTCTTTAACTATAACAAGAAAAAGCTTATAACTCTAACCATTTTATTATTGTTCTTTGAATAACGTTTCGTTTCCGTTTATTCCATTTTGTTCTGAAAAGAATCTAATTTTCTTTCTATTGCTGCAAGCCTTTCCTCCAATTGTCGATCCTTTTCAGTTGTGTCTCTCGCTTCTTGTACGTATTCATCAATTGCCAAGCTTCCCGCATAGGTGCTTATCGCATCTCCCAAAGTAGCTAATAATCCGCCAACTAAAGCCAGCTTTAAGCTGTAAGCAATTTGGATTTCTTCTGGGTTCGAAGTATCATTATTATTTTTTTCATTCATTTGACCTCAACCTCTCGATTCAAATCATGTTCCGTGATTTATAGTATTCAAATTAGACGCTTGCCGTTAATATAATATGGAAGAAAAAACGCCACAGTACTATACTATGACGTTTTTTCATTACTATTTTCTTTTATATTTCCATAACTCCGCCAGTGTTCGCTGAAGTTACAAGTTTGGAATAACGGCCAAGCCAGCCTTTTTTCACTTTTGGCTCAAAGCCTTTCCAATTTGCTTTGCGTTTTTCGAATTCTTCATCAGAAACGAGCAGATTCATTTCACGGTTTTCAAGATCTAATTCAATTAAATCTCCATCCTCTACAAAGGCAATTGGACCGCCTTCTGCAGCTTCTGGAGAAATATGTCCAATGGAAATCCCTCTTGATGCACCAGAGAAACGTCCGTCTGTGATTAAACCAACTTTTGCACCCAATCCCCGTCCTACAATCTGTGAAGTCGGAGCAAGCATTTCCGGCATTCCAGGACCACCCTTAGGTCCTTCATAACGGATAACAACAACATGTCCTTCTTCTACTTTTCCAGATTCAATTCCTTCTAATGCCTCTTCCTGTGAATCAAAGCAGATAGCCGGTCCTTTGAAATACCCGCCAACCTCTGGATCAATAGCGCCTACTTTAACAATAGAGCCATTTGGTGCCAAGTTTCCAAACAATACAGCAAGTCCGCCCCGTTCAGAATGCGGATTATCCAGCGTATGGATAACATCCTTATCCAGGATTTCCGAGTCCTGCACGTTTTCCCGAATTGTTTTCGCAGACACACTGAGGTTATCTCCATAAAACGCACCCGGCTTTTTAAGTAATTCATTAATAATCGCACTGATTCCGCCTGCTCTGTCAACATCTTCAATATGATAATTAGATGCCGGTGCAACTTTTGCTAAATGAGGAACACGGTTTGCGATTTCATTGATACGTTCAAGCGGATAATCTACTCCTGCTTCATGGGCTAAAGCAAGTGTATGCAATACTGTATTTGTTGAACCGCCCATAGCCATATCCAAAGCAAAAGCATTATCAATTGCTTCTTTTGTTACAATATCACGCGGTTTAATATCTTTTTCAATTAATTCCATTAATTGTTTTGCAGAGCGTCTTACAAATTCTTTCCGTTCTTCAGCAACAGCAAGAATTGTTCCATTTCCAGGGAGCGCCAGGCCAATACCTTCAGCCAGACAGTTCATTGAGTTAGCGGTAAACATCCCAGAGCATGAACCACATGTCGGACATGCATTTTGCTCCAACTCCAGTAATCTCGCTTCATCAATTTGTCCAGATTGATAAGCTCCTACGCCTTCAAAAACAGAAGTAAGTGAAAGCGGGTTGCCGGCACTATCAGTTCCAGCCTTCATTGGACCGCCGCTGACAAAAATAGATGGAATATTCACACGCAGAGAGCCCATCAGCATTCCCGGTGTAATTTTGTCACAGTTCGGAATACAAACCATGCCGTCAAACCAGTGCGCATTCGCTACTGTCTCCACGGAATCGGCAATTAACTCACGGCTTGGCAGGGAATATCTCATTCCAATATGCCCCATTGCAATACCATCATCTACACCGATTGTATTCATCTCAAACGGTATGCCGCCAGCTTCACGAATTGCTTCTTTTACAATTTTTCCGAATTCTTGTAAGTGGATGTGTCCAGGAACAATATCTATATAAGAGTTGACCACCAGAATAAATGGTTTCCCCAAATCCTTTGTTTTTACCCCTGCAGCATGTAGCAGGCTTCGATGCGGTGCACGATCAACACCCTTTTTAATCATATCGCTGCGTAGTTCTGCCAATTTCAATACCTTCTTTCTAAGATTTTTACTAAAAGTGTAACATTTAGAGGAAGAAACCTCTGTGCTGCTTGTTCTGGAATGCATCAGACACGCATTTCATCTAAAAAACCTTCAAAACAGATTTATTTTTCAGTCTATTTCGAATTAGAATTTTATAAATGATTTTATTATAAAAAAACATTCTAATTTTATTATTTTACTACTTATACTCAAAAATTTATATACTAAATTACAAATTTAGAGAAAAATCCTAAGATATTTCGACAATAAGTACTACAAAACGACAAAAGGAACAGTCGCTAACAATAACAACTGTTCCTTTTACACATATTGAGAGAAGGCCAAGCAATACTCAGCGCCGTACAAAACCTTCTTAAATAACACCAATTAATGCTGCAATGATTACTAATACAATACTTAGTCCCCATAACCAAGGAAGAGAATATTTGATATGGCGCCCCATTTCTAAGCCTGATAGACCAAGCGCCAGCCAAACTGCTGGTGCAAGCGGACTAACAAATGTCCCTACGATGTTTCCAATAACCATTGCATATGCAGTAGATACTGACTCTACGCCAAAACCTGAAGCAATCTGTTCCACAACAGGCAGCAATCCAAAGTAATATGCGTCTGTACTTGTTAGTAAGTCAAGAGGTACTCCTAAGAAACCAATAATAAGATGTAAATATGGCCCAACGGCTTCAGGCATGATTGTCACACCATCTTCTGCTATTGCATCCAGCATCCCTGTTCCTGTTAAAATTCCTAAAAATGTTCCAGCTGCCAAAATGATAGTTGCCATCGTCAATGCACTTGATGCATGAGCTTTAATTCTTTCTGATTGGTCTTTCATTTTCGGATAGTTGATCGGCAGTGCAAAACTAAGCCCAATCATAAATGCAAGACCAGCTGGAATGATTCCTGATACTAACAGTACTATAACACCTATTGCAATAATTGCATTTACCCAAAGTAATTTTGGACGCGCATATTGATTTTTATTGGAGTAATCTTTCTCTCCAGAATTGCTTTCACCATCTATATCTTTAGCTGTATTCTCCAATGCAGCAGCACCCTGCAGTTTTCCGTAGCGTTGTTCAATTTTCTTTTTTTCTTTAAATCCAAGAAATATCGCTATACCGATCATCAATACCATCCCAATGATTTGGATTGGAATGAGAGGGTACCATAATTGTGTAACATCCTCACCTAAAACAGATGCAGTACGTCCTAAAGGCCCAGCCCACGGAACCATATTCATGATAGCTGCACTTCCTGCGACCAAAAGAAGCAGCAAATATGGATTCATGTTCAAACGTTTATACAGCGGAAGCAGTGCTGGAATCGTAATAAGAAATGTCGACGCTCCAGAACCATCCAAATGTGCAATAGCTGCAATAAACACAGTCGCTACACTTACAGCAATAACATTCCCCCGAGAAAGCGCAACCATTTTATTGATAAAAGGATCAAACAATCCGGCATCCGACATTACACCGAAGAAAAGAATTGCAAAAATGAACATAACAGCAACATTGATAACAGTAGCAATTCCTTCATTAAAAAAAGTTCCAATTTCCCCCAATCCAAAACCAGCAAGAAAAGCCCCTAAAATTGGTATTAATACCATGGCAATAATCGGTTGAACCTTACCTCTAATCAATAAAATAACAATTGCCAGTATTGTTGCAAATCCTATTAAACTTAACATCCCTATTTCCCCTCATTTCATACTATTTATTAATCCTCGTGATTGCTAATAATTCCATTCCGCTTTGAAAGCGGTAACATTTTTTTCGATTAATAAATAAAATAGCATGAAAAAAAAGAAGGCGGAACCTTCTTTTCATAAGTTGTTTATTTCTCATATTAATCATTTTGTTCATAAGTTTCACGATACATATATTCTCGTTCTGGTCTACCGACAGTTCCGTATTTTAATGTCGTATGAACCTCTTTCGCAGACACCAGGTATTCTAAGTAACGACGAGCCGTTGACCTGCTCGTTCCAATTTTCTTACTTAGCTCCACAGCAGTAATCCCGTTCTCTTTATCCGCTTCTAAAAGTTGTCTGATATCATTCAATGTAATCGGATCAATTCCTTTAGGCAAATTCATATTTGTACTACTGGAGTAAGATGGATAACCGGCGTTTGTAATACCTGTGAAAACGTCAATTTCACTTTGGCTTAACGTCTCTTTAGCAGAAAAAATTTTCCGGTATTCCTTATATCGCTCCAGGGACTGCGCAAAACGATCCGCATCGACAGGTTTTACGATATAATCAAAAGCTCCTCCCCTTAATGCTTCTTGAATGGTTACTGTCTCGTTAGCTGCAGTAATGGGGATTAAGTCGATTTCATGATAGAAATGGCGTATTTGCCAAAGCAGCTCCAAACCTTTTACATCGGGGATGTAAATATCTAACAGAATCAGCTGTGGACGAGAAGTGCAATTTTTAAGATAGGTAAGTGCCTCTTCTCCTGTTTTTACTACTTCCTGAATCATATAGCCTTCTACCTTCTCTACATATCTCCGATTTATTTCAGCAATTCGAAAATCGTCTTCGATAATAAGAACCTGTATGCTATCATTCATCCGAATCCCCCCCATTCTTAGGTATAATCATTACAAAACAGGCACCGCCCATTTCTCCTTCTTCCAACATGATTTGACCGCCTTGTTTTTGGACGATATTTTGTGTCAAGGCCAACCCTATTCCTCGATTTTCTTCTCCTTTTGTAGAGTATCCCTGTTCAAAGATATGGACTGCCGCCTCTTCTGATACACCCTGGCCAGAATCATCCACCTCTACCACGATATCATCCCCAATGTCAGTGAAAAATAGACTGATTTGCTGCTCCCCCTCCTGATTATCTTTTACGGATTCTAACGCATTTTCAAGCATGTTCCCAATTCCAGTAATTAATGCCTCCTGCTTGTTCCCATGGTAAGCATGATTGAGTTGACTGTCCGGGTGAATAGAAATGGTCACTCCAAGTTCATTCGCCTGATTAATTTTCCCTTGCAAAAGTCCTTGAACAACTGGATCAGCTGCATGTTGTGTTAAGATTTGCGATTGCTCCTCTTGAATATTTCTTTTCTTTTTAATAAAATCGATAGCTTCTTTGTGTTCTCCTAACTGAAGCAAGCCAAGAATGGTATATAAACTATTGGAAAATTCATGTGTTTGAGCACGTTGGGCATTTGCATACTGTTTAATTTGTTGGAGTTCCCGCGTCACATGCTCTATTTCTGTTTTTTTCCGAAAAGTAGAAACTGCCCCTGCTATTTTCCCTTCCATATAAACAGGTACTTGATTTACTATGACAATAGAGTTACCTAATATCATTTCCTTATCGTACTGGCTCTTCCCGCTTTTCAGTACTTCAGACAAACCGGTATTGGGAATCAGTTGATTAATTGATTTTCCTGAAAATTGATCAAACTGCTGGTCCTCATGAAATAAGATCTGTTTTGCTGCTTTGTTCATCATGATTATCATTCCATTATGATTAACTGCTATCATTCCTTCATGCGTGGACTGCAATATTGCTTCCTTTTGCAGTAGTAAATAAGAAATATCCTTTGGTTCCATATTGAACAATAACTTTTTTATATGGTACGCAATTAAAATGGCACCTGCAATTCCTAATACGATAATTCCTATCATGGTAAGCCATAGGGACTTACTCTGATTCGCTATAATGCTTTGGACATCCTCACTTAGAAAGCCTACAGACACTACACCGATAATATTCCCTGCGTTATCTCTTACTGGCACCTTTCCACGAATAGACAAACCAAGTGACCCCTCGCTCTGAGATATATAAGCTTCTCCATTTTGTAAAGCTCGGGTATTGTCTCCACCTATCATTTTTTCTCCAATTCTTTCTGAGTTTGGATGGGAATAGCGAATTCCCTCCTGGTTGCCTACAACAATAAATTCCGCACCAGTTTCTTCCAATATAGGAGCTACCGTTTCCTGAATGACCGAAGCAGGGTCTTTTAACTCGAAAGCTGATCTTATTTCTGGGATATTGGCAACGCTTTTGGCAACACTTAGTGCACGTTTCCCAACCTGGTCTTCAATGGTGTTAGAAATAAATGAATGGAGAAACCAAGTAAAAAGAATAAAAATACCCAATATCAGCAAGGTGATCAGGAGAATCATCTTGCTTTTTAAACTCCATGTTGATTCAGGTTCAAAATTCCCCTTTTTATTTGGCTTATACGATTGAAACATATTATTAATCTCCTCGTTATGTAAAACTTGTAAGAAAGCTTGTGTATCGACAGCTTTATCCAAATCCTTCTGTTTCAAGTTTTTTCAATCTTTATACGATTCTATTATAAAGGGAAAGAGATAAATATGTCACTTTTCTATGAATATACTATCATTGTATAATCCCAGCTGCATTTGTCTAACCATTGATCGTAAATCCATTTACATTTTTATCTCTATTTCCTTCCATAAAGTGTCCCAGGCCTTTTTCTAATCTGGCGGGGAAGATATGCCATGGTATTGGTATTGGTATTTGTTTTCACTTTCGTGACAATATGCACCATTCGGATGCATACTGATCTACTTCTCTCTACGCTAATTATTACGAACATAAAAAGTAACCTCTTACAACAAACTAGTTAAAGAGATTACTTTCAATTAGTTTATAATTATATACTATCCTTCCTTACAAACAAAAGGTTAAATCCCTTGTTTAAAATTTTTGCAGTCACGTTATTTTTCTCCATCTGTTACCCTTCTATATCACGCCGCTTATATCCCATTGCGCCAATAAATAACAAGAATACACTTATTCCGCATAGAATCAGTAATGCTGCATAAGATAGCTCCTCGCTTGGATAAACCGGAACATGTTCATAGATTGATAGACTTCGTACCCAATCCGGAAGCTCTAAAATATCTCCTAAATAGATTACGATAAATCCGTAGACAAGAAATAGCCATACAAGTGAAGCAGCTCTCGGCAGCCAGCCGATGAATAAAACAGCCATCCCCAATACAAGTAAAAGAGCAGGGATATAAACCATAGAAGCCCCCAGTACATCTGAAAATGGCATCATATCCTCACTGACTGCCGCTCCCGCGCTCCATAATGCCACCGCCTGCAATATTGGCAGCAGAACTGCAATCAGGATAGATGGTATGAGATAAGCCTTCAGCAGCTGCATCCGTGATACTGCCCTGCTGAATACAAGCTCTGTCCGATTGGCTTTCTCTTCTCCACGCAGCCTCAAAAAACTGATGATGACCGGCGCTGTGATAAATAATGCCATAATGCCCATCAATAAAATAATAAACTGCTCCATTACACTGCCTTCCCCCGTTAAAAAGGCCTGCATTGCTTCATTTTCTAAAAAGAAGGCTTCTAAATCACCTAATATAAGTGCAAAAACAATATTAAGCAGCAAAATGCCAATCGTCCACATGAAAATCATTGTTTTTTGTAAACGCATGACCAGCCCGACCTTTGTTTTCAAAAAGGCAGAAGCATGGACAGAGCCTGCCCGTTCAGGTAATAATCCATCTCCAATATCACGTTTTGACCGAAGGATAAATGCCAAGATTCCAAGTCCAAGACTGCTTACTAGCAATAAACCAATTGGAAATACATTATTTTCAACAAAAACGTATGCTCTTGACAGCCAGCCAAGCGGACTGATCCAAGATAAAAACACCACATTCACATCCCCGACAGCACGTAAAAGATAGAAGAAAAATAACGCAGCAAAGCTTAATACACTCGTTCCCCTTGAGGAGGTAACGAAATTAGCAAAAAATGCGGTCATGGTGCCAAACAGCAGTCCAAAGCTGCCCAAAAGACCACTATAAAGAACAACTCCTGTAAATCCAAACCCTTCTATTTGCATAGACCCCATTGCTGCCGCAAGCAGAATAACAAATAAAATATTCACAGACAGCATAACCATAAAGGAAGCCGTCAAATAACTTAAACGCCCGACAGATCTTGATTGGACAAGCTCTAAGATGCCATTCTCCTCATCATCTCTTGTCAGCTTAGACATGAGTAAAATATTCATAACAGCCACTGCAATCGCAGAGAACAACAGCATCTCCAGTGCAAACAGGCTGCCGATTTCCTGATAATGCTCATACCCTATTCCAAGCATCGCAATCATTGCCGGGTTTTCCATGGTGATAGAATACGCTTCTCTGGACGCCTGATCCGGATACATTTCTGGATAAGCATAAGCTACGAAACAAGTCACCAAAACAAGACCTGCCAGCCACAGAAGCAATCGAAGCCGATGCTGCCGAAGTAAAATAGGAAAAAGAATCCTAGTTCCTTTGATTTGCTTTCTCATTACGCATTCTCCTCACTGCTTCTTTCCTCATAATGACGCATAAATAAATCTTCTAATGTTGGCGGTGTACTCTCCATTTTCCGCACACCATATTTGTTTAAATAGTCGATAATCTCTTCCATATGGTCTGTATCTGCCTGAAAAGTAAATTGGCCTCTTTCTTCTTCCAGCTGATGCACGCCGGAAAGCTTTGCTAACCCTTCTGGAGATTCTCTGGTTTCCACCTGCATCTGCATCCTTGTTAAATGACGCAAATCATTCAGTGTACCTCTTTCAATGATTTTCCCTTTACGAATAATCGCAACACGATCACAAAGCTTCTCGACCTCCGATAAAATATGACTTGATAAAAGAACCGTCTTTCCTGCTTCTTTCACTTCCCTTAGTCCCTGCTGAAAGGTATGCTCCATTAGTGGATCAAGGCCTGATGTCGGCTCATCCAAAATAAATAAATCAGCTTCTGAAGCAAATGCAGCAATCAAAGCAATCTTTTGCCGGTTTCCTTTTGAGTAAGATCTTGCTTTCTTAGTCGGATCGAACTGAAATCGTTCCACCCATTCATCGCGCTTCTTTTCCGAATAACTGCCATTCATTTTCAATAAAACATCAACTACTTCACCGCCCGTTAAATTTGGCCATACATAAACATCTCCTGGAACATAAGCACAGCGCTTATGAATCTCTGCAGCATCCTTCCAGGCATCCTTTCCAAATATGGTTGCACGTCCGTCTGTTGCCTTTAACATTCCCAATAAAATACGTATCGTTGTTGACTTTCCCGCTCCATTTGGTCCAATAAATCCGTAAATTTCCCCTTTATTTAATTCCATCGACACTTGATCCAGCGCTTGAAAATCACCAAATTTTTTCGTTACCCTATCCAGCTGAAGCACAGTCATAAGAAACCCTCCCCGAAAGTTTTGAAATATTACACATTATATATTTCATAATATAGATAAAATCATCTTAGGTCAATAAGTTTTGAAATATTTTTATATTTATATTTCATTTCCAAATATGATATGATAAAAATGGAGGTGGCAAGCTATGGACGGTTTTGAAAGAAGAACATTGGTTAAAAAAGAAAAAATTTTAAATACAAGTGCAGCACTTTTTCAAAAAGAGGGTATCAAAAAGGTTTCCATCTCAAAGATAGCGAAGGAAGCAAATGTTTCACAGGTAACTATTTATAATTATTTTGAGAGCAAAGAAAAGTTATTGTATGAAGCACTTATTTACTTTGTGAATCAAACATGGGAAAAATACCATAAACTGATTGAAGAGCCGATATCATACGAAGAGAAGATGAAGCAGTTTATATTTTCTGAGGCACAAACTGTAAATGATTTACACGAGGAATTTTCCAACTATATGATGGACCAATACAAAATACCTGGCAATTTTATTGAGCACCTTTATCAAGAAAAAGCACTGCCTGCAATGATGCAGCTCGTTCAGCAAGGCAGAGATGAAGGCTTCATTGATCCTGCTATCAGCGATACCGCTATCTTCGTCTATTTGCAAATGTTTACCGATTATTTGCAAAAAGGTGACGCTATCGAACAGCTTGTTCCATTAACGGAAGAATTAATGAAGCTGTTCTTCTATGGTATTGCAGGCAGTGGAGAAATTAAAAAACCTGACTGAAAGATTTTTCATCTGACAGCCAGGTTTTATTTCTATTTAATCTTTCACTTTCGCAATAATAATCATAATCACCGCTACAACAGCTGCCGGGATAAGCCAGCCCAGTCCTTCTGCATAAAGCGGAAGAACATCACCTAGTGTTTCAACAAGAACATCCAGCCATTCAGGCAGCTCCAATTCTAATGATCCGTAAAGTGCTACAAGACCATCTATGATACTAAAAAGGAAAGTGACCGCAATGGTCGGGATGTAAACAAGGCGTGAATGATTGAAAATTGGTGACACAAATGTTAATAAAACTAATACCATAGCTAGTGGGTATAGAAACATCAGCACAGGTACAGAGTAAGAAATAATATTTTCCAGACCAAAATTAGCTACTACAAATGTTAAGATGGAAAAGAAAAAGACAAACGGCTTATAGCCAATAGCAGGGATTAAGGAATGAAAATATTCCGCATTTGCTGTAACCAATCCAATTGCTGTTGTCAGACATGCCAATATAATAATAGCTGCGAGCAAAATGGCTCCAAACGTACCAAAGTAATGCGATGCTGCACCACTTAACACAGGCCCTCCATTATCAAATACACCTAACTCTGTTACACTGGTTGCCCCTAAATAGGATATCCCTACATAGATAATTGCGAGTAATGCTGTTGATGTTAAACCAATCTTAGTAACAGCAGATAAGATTTGATTATTATTCGTAATTCCAAAACCTTTAATAACATTAATAATAATGATCCCAAATACCAGAGCAGCTAAGGCATCCATAGTATTATATCCTTCAATAAACCCGGTAAAAAAGGCTGCAGATTGATACGTTTCGTCTGGAGATTGGATAGAGCCCATCGGATTGAAGAATGCAACTGCTAATAGAACAAGCAGTAAAATAACAAGAGCCGGCGCCAGGAATTTCCCAATATTATCAACAATTTTCGATGGAAATAATGAAAAAAGCAGTGTAATCAAGAAAAATACTCCAGTAAAAATTAATAAAACTGTAGAATGCGCTCCATCATTTACATATGGAGCAATGCCTACCTCGTAAGCAACTGTTCCTGTTCTTGGCGCTGCGAAGAATGGGCCAATGGTTAAGTAAAGTAATGCTGTAAACGCAAGTCCATAGATAGGATGAACACGGCTCGCAAGCTCTTGCAGATTATTTTTTCCAGAGAAGCCCATTGCCATAATACCGAGAAAAGGCAGCCCTACTCCGGTTGCTAAAAATCCTATTATAGCTGGCGTGAGGTTATCACCTGACAGTTGTCCCAGCTGTGCCGGGAAAATCAAGTTCCCCGCTCCAAAAAATAAAGCAAATAACATAAATGCAATTGCTAAATAATTTCCTATACGCAGTTTGGTATTCATTTTATTCCTCCTATTTCCAAACCTATAATTCTTGGAATTATCTAATTATTTAACATAATTTGACACGATTTCTATGTTACTACTTTCAAATATGAAATGCAATGGAAAGCAGGGTGAAATAGTTTATTTGGAAAAAAACCCCAAAAACATCTACCAGCACCTTATCTTTTTTTGATAGACAATCTCTCTGCAAACTTATACTATTATATATAATTATAAAGTGAAAATTCATTCAGTCAGGAAATCCTCTGCCAGGTAGACTGAGAAAACATTTACAAATTATAGTATAAAGAGGTCGATAGATTATGAAATTATCCCGTCGTGTAGAACAGCTTCCTTCCCAATTCTTTGCTGCACTTGCAGGTAAAGTAGCTGCTGCAATAGCAGAAGGAAGAGATATTATTAACTTAGGTCAAGGAAATCCAGATCAGCCTACGCCACCGCATATTATCCGCGCCCTTCAGGAAAGTGTTGAAAATCCTGTTACACATAAATACTCTCCTTTCCGTGGTACAGATGAATTAAAGCTGGCTGCAGCACAGTTTTATAAAAGAGAATATGATGTTGATCTAGATCCCGCTTCAGAAATTGCTATTTTATTTGGCAGTAAAATCGGCTTAGTAGAACTTCCTTTAGCTCTAATGGATCACGGTGAATTAATGCTCTTACCTGATCCAGGATACCCGGATTATCTGTCCAGTGTACCATTAGCAGATGTTACTTATGACACCTTTCCGTTATTAGAAGAAAACGATTTTTTACCGGACTATACTGCCTTAACAGATGAACAGAAAAAACTTGCTAAGCTATTATATCTCAACTATCCGAATAACCCGACCGGAGCAGTTGCAACAAAGGAATTTTTTGAAGATACCATTGCATTAGCGCAGAAAAATGATATTGGAATCATCCATGATTTTGCATATGGCGCAATCGGGTTTGACGATTATCAGCCGGTGAGCTTCCTGCAAACAGAAGGCGCAAAAGATGTTGGCGTTGAGCTATATACCCTCTCCAAAACATATAATATGGCAGGCTGGCGCGTCGGGTTTGCTGCCGGAAATAAAGATATGATTGAAGCTATCAATATTCTGCAGGATCATTTATTTGTCAGCCTTTTTCCAGCTATCCAAAAGGCTGCTGCCGAAGCATTATCAGGTGACCAAAGCTGCGTTTCCTCTCTTGTAAAGCTTTATGAACAGCGCAGAAATGTTTTACTGGAAGAATGCAAACGCATCGGCTGGGATGTAACAGCTCCAAAAGGCTCCTTCTTTGCCTGGCTTCCAGTGCCGGCAGCATTTACAAGTGAAGAATTTGCGGATTATTTATTAAAGGAAGCAAATGTAGCCGTTGCAGCAGGTAATGGTTTTGGGAAAACCGGGGAAGGTTATATACGTGTCGGATTACTTGTCGAGGACGAGCGTATTCGTGAAGCAATTTGCCGTATTGAAAAACTTGACTTATTTCAAAATAAGCATTGACGAAACATATAAAATAGGCTATTTTTAAATAATACAATTCTATAATTGCGAGTTCAAAAAATGCCACTGAAAAAGCTATGTCACAGATGAGATTGACCGCTTTACCTCAGGGACTTCTTGAACATCCTCTATAAATAATATATCTCTTATCCAGAGTAGCTGAGGGACTGGCCCGTTGAAGCTCGGCAACCTTAAAAAGGTGCTAATTCCAGCAAGACATTCGTCTTGAAAGATGAGAGCAGAAAATAAGACCATATTTTCGGGCCTCTCTTTCAACAGAGAGGCTCTTTTTATGAATTGTGCAGATATTATATTAAAGCGCACAGATGATAACATCCCCCCGCTTAAAAATAGAAAGGCAGGAAGAACATCAATGATTAAGTTAGAGAATGTCACAAAAATTTTTCCGTCCAAAAAAGGAAAAGATGTTACTGCATTAGACAATGTAACGATTTCTGTCAATAAAGGAGAAATCCATGGCGTGATCGGCTATAGTGGTGCAGGAAAAAGTACATTAATACGCTGTGTCAATTTACTGGAAACGCCATCTAAGGGAAAGGTATGGATTGACGGAATTGATTTAACAAAACTATCAAAAGAAAAGCTTCGGCAAACAAGACAAAAAGTCGGCATGATTTTTCAGCATTTTAATTTATTAAAAACAGCTACCGTCTACGACAATATTGCAATCCCTTTAAAATTACTCGGCGTACCGAAATCAAAGATTGCTGAACGAGTTGTTAAATACCTTGAAATTGTTGATTTAGTTGAGAAAAAAGATTCTTACCCTGCTCAGCTTTCCGGTGGTCAGAAGCAGCGTGTAGCTATTGCAAGAGCACTTTCTCAGGAACCACAGGTGCTCCTGAGTGATGAAGCAACCAGCGCATTAGACCCCGAAACAACCAATTCCATTCTCGAGCTATTACTAAAAATTAATGCAGAGCTCGGGATTACAATTCTATTAATCACGCATGAAATGAACGTTATTCAAAAAATATGTGATTATGTATATGTTATTGAAAATGGAAATCTTATTGAACAAGGGTCTACGATTGAATTATTTACAAAGCCAAAACAACCGACAACAAAAAAATTCCTCAATACAATTTCACAGCGGAAATTATCTGACCGTCTGGTTAATGAATTGAAGCTGGAAGGAAAAGTTGTTCGTCTGACCTTCCTGGGCGAAAATACAGGACAGCCGCTGTTATCCAAGGTTACACAGCAATTTTATGTAGAGCCAAATATTCTGACAGCAAATATTATCGAATTAAAAAATGGAATTGTCGGTAATATCGTCGTTCATTTGATTGGTAATGATCATCAAGTAGAACAATCACTCTCTTTCTTGCAGGAACAAGGCGTAGAGATAGAAGAATTGGGGGTAAACTAATATGCAATCATTTATTGATCAATGGCTGCCAATATTTTACGAAGCAATAAAAGATACATTTCTAATGGTTGCTATTTCTCTTGCTTTCTCAGTACTTATAGGTATCATTTTAGCCATCATCTTAATTTTGACACGTCCCGGGCAACCCTTGCAAAATAAATTTGTCTATCAGTTTTTTAATTTACTAATAAATGTCATTCGTTCGATTCCGTTTATTATTCTTTTATTTTTTATGCTTCCATTCACCAAATTCGTAGTAGGCACCTCTATTGGTGTGGAAGGAGCTATTGTACCACTCGTTGTTAATGCTGCTCCATATATAGCCAGACTTATTGAATCTTCCTTGCTGGAGGTAAACCAAGGTGTTATTGAAGCATACCGTGCAATGGGGGTAAAAACACATCACATCATTTGGAATGTTATGCTTCGTGAAGCCAGACCGGCAATTGTACTGGCTTTAACCATTGCAACAATCAGTCTTATCGGGGCAACAGCTATGGCAGGCCTTGTTGGTGCCGGGGGCTTAGGTGACCTTGCATACAGATTTGGACATCTGCGTTATGAAACAGATGTGATGTATGTCACTGTTATTCTCCTGATTATTATCGTCCAAGGTATCCAATCTATCGGAAACCGGCTTGCGGCGCGGATGAAAAAAGATTAAACGGAGGTAAAAAATATGTCAGTATCATCGCAAAAAGGCTCTTTTCTAGAGCATATAACTATACAGGATTCCTTTCCTATCGGACCCGAACAGCTTGAAGCTGCAGCAAAGCATACCTTACCTGAAGAAGTGTTTGGTCACATCCGCTCCGGCGCCGGCGGTGAAGAAACATTAAGAAAAAATAGAGCGGCCTTTGAGCAATATTCCATTATTCCAAGATGTTTAAGTAATGTATCTCAGGTGGACACATCTATTCGTATTCTTGGAAAAGAATATGCTTTTCCATTTATGGTGGCTCCCATCGGCCATTTAAAAATGGTCCATGAGGAGCCCGACTTTGCCATTGCAAATGTGGCTGCCTCTATGAATATTCCATATATTCAAAGCACCGTTACTGCCAGGTCTATCGAAGAGGTCTCAGAGGCTGTGCCTGAAGGACCAAAATGGTTTCAATTATATTGGTCAAGTAATGATGCTATTTCCTACAGCATGGCAGAACGGGCAGAAAAAGCAGGCTATGAAGCGATTGTAGTAACTGTGGATACAGTAATGCTTGGATGGCGGGAAGATGATATGCGCTATCAATATTCTCCCTTGAAAAAAGGGTATGGAAAAGCCAACTATGTACAGGATCCAGCTTTTCAAAAAGGACTGAAAGAAGGCCAGAATGAAATTGATTCAATTATCGAGAATCTGCATCATCCACATCTTCACTGGGACAACATAGCAGAGTTACATCAGCGTACAAATCTGCCAATCTTTTTAAAAGGTATTCTTCATCCGGGAGATGCAAAACAGGCTATAGAGGCCGGGATTGACGGGATTATTGTTTCTAATCATGGTGGCAGACAAATGGACGGGATTATTCCAAGTCTGGAAGCATTACCGGCTATCCGTAAAGCTGTCGGTCCAGATTTCCCACTGCTCTTTGACAGCGGCATCCGCCGGGGAGCAGACGTAATTAAAGCTCTGGCACTGGGCGCTGACGCAATTTTACTTGGACGCCCTTATGCATATGCACTGGCTCTGCAGGGTGAATCAGGTGTTCAAAAGATATTTGCCAACCTTGCACAAGAGGTTTCTGTATCAATGGCTTTATCTGGAGCAAAGACAGTTGAAGAAGTGAAGCAGCTTACTTTAAAAGGCTCTGATTATTAATTGTTATAAAGAGCGGGTTCCTGTCTGCTCTTTTCTTTTATGAAGCAGCTCAGGTTTCAATAATTTGGAGGAGACTTATGAAAAGAAAAGAAAATATAGTAATAGGTATATTGTTTTTGATTTCAGGTATTTTAATTACTTTTTTCCTGAATACAGTAACCATGATTATTGCACTGCTTATTATTGCTGCTACCGCTGTTTACGATATATTGAAGAAGCCGACGATTGCTAAAATTCTTTTTTATATTATTGTGTTTGGAGCATTTTCTGTTTATATCATTTTCTTTATTTAGATAAGGAGTAACTTTACGGTAATACGTGTGGTTACTCTTTTTTTATACAGAAATGATGGTGTATAATTTCTATGATAGACACGAAATACCATTCCACTTTTAAAATATAAACCTTTTTTAAATTTGATACTTGTTATAGTACAAAAAAAGGGCACCATCTGTTAAAGTAAAAGTTAAAGCTTATAATTGAAACTGGTTCTATCCAGATAGATATTGCACAAGCAAAATCAGAACGTTTAAGAGGTGTTCGAAAGATGGATGAATGGTATAAACTTGATAATGCAGGCAAAATGTTTCATGCTGTATCTGAACAGACAAATTCTTCAGTTTTCCGGCTCGCAGCAGTAATGAAGGAAACTGTGCAGCCTGATAAGCTACAGCTTGCACTTGATGACGTTATCAAGCGTCTGCCAATGTTTGCAGTAAAGCTCAGCAAAGGTTTATTTTGGGATTTCCTTGTTGAAAATAATGAAAAGCTTTTTGTTCAGTATGAAAACCAATATCCATGCGCACCCATTGATCCTATAGAAACAAACGGCTTCTTGATGCGTGTTACCTATTATAAGAAAAGAATAGCTGTGGAATTTTTTCACTCTGTAACAGATGGTACAGGCGCTTTAGAATTTATAAAGGCACTTATTTATCATTATCTCCTTCATCTGGGCGAAGACGTAAGTTATGAAAGCACACTAATTAACATTCATGATGAACCAAGCTATTATGAGCGGGATGACAGTTACCAAAATTACGTAACAGATGAAAAACCGCAAAAATTCAAAGAAGCATCTTCTTACCAAATCCGCGGCGGGTTAATAGATCAGACAATTGTCATCCATGGAAAAATGAGCGCAGAGAAGGTACACAAGCTTGCTAAAAAGCATGGAACAACAATTACCGCCTTTATTTCAGCACTTATTATTGCAGCTATTTATAAAGAAAGATTGAAATTCCGAGCTTACCAGGAGGAAATAAAAATCGCCATTCCTGTTAATTTGAGAAATCTTTTCCCTTCAAATACGCTGCGCAATTTTTTTGGAGTTGTCAATATTGGCATGGCGGTTACGGAAACAACAACATTAGAAGAAATTATTTCTGAGGTATCAAAGCAGCTGCGGGAAAAAGTGCGGAAAGAAAGCCTACAGCAAAGTATTAATGACCGGGTAAAATGGCAGACAAGACTAACAGCCAGGTTCATTCCGCTTCCTCTTAAATATCATGCAATCCGCTATGGTTATAGGAGTTTTAGTGAACGTACCAAAGCGATGACAATGACGAATGTAGGGAAGGTACAGCTGCCAGAAGCAATGAAGTCACATATCTCACACATGGAGATTATTTTATATCCTAGTAAAAAAAGCCCTATTAATGGAGCGATGATTGCAGTTGGAGATGAGCTTGTGATTTCATTTTCGAGAATGATTAAAGAAGCGGATATTATTCGTACTTTTTTCAGAGAGCTTTCTAAGACATTTAATTTGGAGATAGAAGTATACTCCAATGACAGCAGGTGAAAACAATGCAGCATTATTGCACAAATTGCAGTGTCTATACAAAACAGAAATATTGCCCGTTATGCAAACGTAAGCTTTCTGATAAAACAGGAGATAATGAATATTACCCTGTTTATGAGACTAAGGTCAAACGGCGCCGATTTGCTCAGCGTCTTGTCTTATTTATTGCGATTTTTGGCATTAGTACAAGCTTGTTGATTAATTTACTGACGAACCCGGAAAGGCTATGGTTTTTATATGTATTGGGACCTGTGCTGTATGGTGTACTGACTATAAATCACACCTTCCTTTCCAGAGCTCATACCGGATCAAAAGTAGTCCTTCAAGTGATCTCACTCTCTGTCATGCTGTTTATTTTAGATGCAGCATCCGGAAGCTCAAAATGGTCCATTCATTATGTGATCCCGTTTCTTGTCACATTGGCAACCTTTTTTGTAACGATTATTGTGCTGCGGAAGCCAATGAAATGGCGGGAATACATTGGATATATGTCAACGATGGTCATTCTCGGCTTTCTACCCGTTATCCTATTCTTAAGCTCCTGGTCCACTGTTCTATGGCCGAGTGCAGCAACTGCTTTATATGCTCTGCTGACATTAATCGGCATGATACTATTTTCAGAAAAAACAATGAAGAATGAAATTGTACGGAGATTTCATTTCTAAATAAAGGCACATGCTTTTTTTCAATTATAAGCATGTGCCTTATTGTTTCGTATTTCATCATGGGATTTTACAGACTATTTATCATTTTTCTCCGCTTCTTGCTGAATAATTTCTAACTGCTCTGAAGTAAGCCCAGTCACTTGCGTAATTGTGATATAATCTATCTCCCGTTCTAACATTTTTAGTGCCATCTGTTTCGTGGACTCTTCCAATGCTGACTCAGCTTCAATTCTTCTGCCCTCCTCTTCTCTTCTTTTTGTCTCTTCCTTTTTTCTTTTAATTTCCGCTTCTTCTTTCTCCGCCTTCAATTCATCTTTCTGAGTTTTCAGCTCATCTTTCTGAGTTTTCAGCTCATCTTTCTGGGTTTCCAGCTCATCTTTTTGTATCTCCAGTTCATCCTTCTGAGTTTTCAGTTCTTGCATTTCCTGCTCCAATAACTCTCTATCCCGATTCATGGATTGTTCATCTAAAATTTGCTTCAGGCGTATTTCATATTCCCGGCGCTCTTCCTTTGTACGGCTTAAATCTTCCCAGACACGCATTGCAATATTTAAAGATTTATCCTCCATCGCAATCTCCTCCAATTCTTGAAAGATATCGTCATAGAAATGATTCATTCTTCTGTCCACGACTCCTAATAACAGCAACCAACAGGTTAATACATCTTCCCATGGATTCAGCTGATTCTTTTTCCATGCGGTGATTAATTTAGGGATTTCCACAAAATGAAATTCGATCATATCAGTTAATGGATATTTTTGGTGAATCTCATGCAAGCGGAAGATATTATGGTAGGAATCTGTATCATGCAACAGGTTAAAATGCATAATGTTAATGCTGATAACAGGATACAGTTCTTTATAGCTTTACCCTTCTTTTAGCTGCTCTGAAAAAAGCCTCGACCAGTAATACAGTGCTCTATTAATCATATTATACTTATTATTGATTTGAATTTCTATGTTGACCCGTTCTTTATTCTCTGTCTCAACGAAGATATCTAATCTAGATTTTTTTATCTCCTTCATATTCGCCGCCAATTTCAATATTTGGATTTCTTCCTGATTTCGCTAGAATCGCATTGAGAAAAACGACAGTGATATCCTTATTTTTCTCATTTCCAAACAATTGCTTGAAAGCATAATCCACCTTCAAATCCATTAATTGATGATTTGGTATTTGAAGTAATGCTTTCTTGGTTCGTCCTTTTCTTTTTTGGTACTTGTTGTATGATTTGTAATCTTCCTGTATGCACAGAGTCGCTGTTTCTGATGAGGAATATACTTTACGGAGGCAAATTTGAGGCATAATAACACATCCTTTTATGATAGTGAGGCTTTTTTCTGAGGAGAGATTATCTAAACACATTATACAGAACAAACGTTCTTAAAACAAGAAGTTTTTATAAAATAATCTGCACAGATTATCCCTCTGTATTTCCGTATGTTTTACTTAACTGAAGGTAAAACTAGTTCTATATAAGTTGAACTTATATAGAAGAATGTAAAGGAGAAATTATAAATGATTGTATTAGAAACTCATTTACCAGGAAAAAGAGGTTTTTTTCAAAAATTGAAGCCTCACCTAGAAGGACTTGGATTTCATATAGCAGGAAAAAATAATAAGAGGGAAGGCTGTTTTGATGGGATTCTTACCAGTCAGGGTGGGAAAAGACTCTATTTATCTCTTCCTTACCAAGTAATACAAGAAGAACACGGCCAGCCATCTGTTCAAATTGAATTTGGAAGACCTCTTATTATTAAACATGCTGTTCATTCAGATTTAAATTCTTTTCAGCAAAACGATTGGAAGCTGGCAGGAGAACAAGCAGTACAGCAGATTATCAATCATATTGATAATAATCTCTAGTTGAATTTCCTTCTCCGTTCTAGCATACTAAAATAAGAATTATATTCAGATTTCATAAGGAGGGGGCGTTATGTATCACTTTGTGGAAGAGCAAATTAAAAAGGCAGTGGACGATGGTGAATTTGATAATTTGCCTGGTAAAGGACAGCGTTTGGATCTGCGTGATGAATTTGCAGGACTGCCTGAAGAGGTTAAACAATCTTTTCGTATTTTAAAACGGGCAGGCTACCTTTCAGATGAGCAGGAAAATCAAAAGCAATATATATCGCACCGCGACTTAATGCAAATTGCAACGAATGGAGAAAAGCAAGCCGATCTATCAGAAAAACAAGTGGCTTTTCAAAAATTGACTAAAGAACGGAAGCTTGATAAAAGCAGTGTTTTTCGTAAATATGCTAGCAGGATTAGGCATAAATTGTTTCGATAAAAAGGGATTAACCCAGTTAATCCCTTTTTTTATTTATATTATACGTTCCATCTCTTTTAACAGCTCATAAGCACCTTCAGATTCATTAGAGCACACAATCATCGTCTTCTTATCGTGCGGATAATGAACTGCACGATAATTAACTCCCGGATCATATCCCATCTGAATATACTTTATTACTTCTTGATTGTCATCTAATTCCATATAACCGGAGTAGCCGTAAAAGATATTATCTTCCTCATCTACACATTCACGTGCTTGCAGTACCTCCCGGGTCATTTCCTCAGATAACAGCTGGTAATCCATCAAAGCATCCCAAAATTTAGCCATATCACGTACGGTAACATACGCACCGCCATCTGAACCGCCTCTAGCAGGAATAGAATAAATATTTGTCTTCCATTTTCCATTAAGCTCTTCTACATAGCCTAAGGCTGTCCGTTCCGGTAAACAATCCATTTCAAAATATCCTGAATCATTCATCCCCGCTGCTTTAAAAATATTTTCTTCTACAAATGAAGGAAAACTGCGGTTGGTAGCCTGTTCCACAATCAAACCTAATAAAATATAGCCGGAATTATTATATTGAAAGGAACTGCCTGGTTTACCCTGCATTTCTCTATGCTGAAAAAGCGGCAGAAAATGTTTTGGTGCTCTGACACCGTACATCGGGAATTTCTCCCACAGCAGTTCGAAGTCATCCATCACTTCCTCATCAAAATAATCAGGCACACCTGAAGTATGCGTCAATAAATGATGAATAGTAATATCCTTGTCGAAGTAAGGAAATTTCTCTGCCACACAATCTTGCAGCTTTGTTTCAAAAGAGAGTTTCCCAATTTCTACAAGCTGGGCAATAGCAATTGCGGTAAATAACTTACACCCTGAAGCAATGCCAAATCGTGTATCCACCTGATTTTCAAGCTTTTCAGCACGATTTCTGAATCCGCTGCTTCCTGTTATTATTTCATCCTGCTTTTTTGCATAGAAAGCACCTGAAAAAGAGAGTTCCTTTTGCACTTCCATCAGCTTGTTCCGCTTCTTTTCTGTATTCATTTTTGTCCCTCCTGAAATCCTTTAGTATTTTTTTATGATTTAAAAAAGGATATCAGTTAAGATGTTCATACCATATAACGAATCATATGATTTTCCTCCGTTCTGATTTAAGGTTAATATTATTATATGTTTAAATACTGAAAATTACAATATTTCATCAAGCTGTTGTTGTTCATTATAATCAAAAAAATCCTCTATTGGTTATAAACTTCAATAGAGGATTTTTATATCAACCGCCAAACTTCCTGTTAAAGTAGTAACTACAGTTTTGTAATTGAAAAAATGACCTTTACAGGATTACTTTCGAAATTTACTAATTGGTACTTAGTTTCTGCCGGCAAGAAAAAAGTATCCTCAGGTTCTAAGACAAAACTCTCCTCCATATCTACAAGGTTTATGGTCACAGGTCCGTCCACACAATATAAAGCCCCGTCTCCTTCATGGCTGTCAGGGTCCGAACAACGCGGTCCATAACCGCCTGCCGGCAGAATCATTTCACCCATATGTCCGTAATTATTGCTGGTAATAAACCTTAAAAGCATGGGATGTTCTGTTCCATGGATATTATTTAATTTTTCATTTTCACGGACTGCATATACAGACCCGGTCTTCCTTGCTTCTTCTGCATCTACCGGCCAAGCACCTATATCATCTGTACATCCTTGTCTGGATATATCTTTAATTTTGCTTTTCATATCAGGTAACTGATTATTATTAGGCCCTTTGTAGAATTTTGTTTCACTTTCTGATGGAATTACAGCAGGAGGAATTGCTTCGCTCCAGGCCTTTGGCGTTATGAAGTAAAGGATTCTCGCTTTTCCTCCAGAAAAGTTATGACCACAGTGCCAGGCGCCCTCCGGCATATATAAACCTTCTCCAGTTTCTAAATAAGCAAACTGTCCATTCCCACTCCGTTGAACGACAGGCCCGTCCAATATATAATAAGTCTCATCCCCCGGATGAATATCCAGGGGTGCAAAAGCTCCGCCCGGTCCTAATTCGTAGATTCCCAACATAAACGTATCTGTTGAAACCATTGTAAAAGTATTATCAGAAGTGAATGCATTATCCGGCGGGTACAATGCTGTAGAGTAATCTTGTTTACGAATCAGCAATGGCCTCTTTTCATCCTTGTTAAACGGAAAGTTTTCTAATATATCTAATAATTTAGCCATTATATCTTCCTTTCCATATTAATAAGTACTTAATCTTTTGTGTACAATGTCAGAGAAACTTGTCATTAATTCTTTAGCTTCTTCAGGTGATCTTTGCCAGATATTTCTGCCAATTGCAACTCCTCTTACCCCAACATCAATAGCTTCTTGGACAGTTGTTTTCAAGTCTTCAATCGTTCCACTTTTTCCTCCACCTAATAAAATAAAAGGTACATTATAATAGTCTACCCAATTCTTCAGGACCCCTGCATCTCCCGGGTGAGGAACTTTCAAAATATCTGCCCCTAATTCAAAAGCTGTTCTGACACCATCAGATAAAATTTGTACATATTCTTCTTGGTCAGCTATCGGATTTCTTGTCAGTGGTTCTACTAATACAGGCAATTCCAATTTATGAGCTTCTTCAATGCATTGGGCAATCAGATCAACAAACTGAATTCTTTCTTTTGCAGGTCTATCCCAGAATAGGATAAGTTTTAAACAATCATATCCTTTTTTCAGAGCAGTCTCAGGGGTGAACACGAGCTTTTGAAATAACTCCCCATCTTCTTCATAGAAAATATCTGCGCATAACATTTTTGATGGTGCATTCCTTCCAAAAAAAACTTCGTCACATTGATTTGCCAGTCCGTCAGCAATTAAAACTGTATCCACATCATCACTTTTTAAATTTTTTAAAACTTGAGCTGGGTTCTCAAGTCCTTCTACGTAACCCAAAGAAAGTCCATGATCCACTGGCAATATAAATGTATTTCCTGTTTCTGGTCTGAAGATTTTTGACATGCGCAATTCAATACTCATTTTTTTAATCTCCTTATAATTATATTTTTATTTCAATGAAACTCCTAAAGAGGACAGTGGAATACTTTTTAGTTCATTACATTCACCTCCTTTCATAGAACACAAAAACTTTTAATAAAGATATAAAATTATAAATAATGAGATTTCTATTTTCAAATACCTATTGCTTTTTTCAGAACAAGTAATAATCTGCAAACAGTGGAATACAAGTGTTTTTTATACATATTTACCGCAACAAAAATCCCATAAATATCCTTTGTGCTTATATATAGCATCCTTAATTTTCTTATTTAGACCGTATCACAGACTTTGAAAAAGCAATATACCAGCTTATTACAGCATCCTTCCAGCAAACTTATAACAAGGTTTCTGTTAGTATTACCTGTTGCATACTGCCGGTGTTAATAAATTAGATATTTCTTCCTTGTCTGTAGCTTGGAGCAGCTTTTGCCTAATCTCCTCATCCATCAGCAATCTAGCAATAGCAGAAAGTAATTTTAAGTGATGGCTTTGACTCTTTTCTGGTATTAATAAAGCAATAAAAAATATGGTCTCTTGTCCATCCAATGACTCCCAATCAATACCTTCTTCATTTTTTAATATAAACACACTCGCATGATTCACTGTTTCAGATATAACATGCGGAATAGCAAACCCATCTAAAAATCCTGTTGTTGATTGATTTTCTCTTTGAAATAAACCATTAATTATTTCATTTTTACAACCAGTTATATGATTATTTACTGCTATCTCCGCTATTCGCTCAAATACGGCTTGTTTTGATGCAAGGTTTTCATGTAAAGAAATATATGCTGATTTTAATAGATCTTTATCCGACATGTTTTACCTCCGTCCTTTCTGTTTGATCTGATATATTTATTTTTGCTCTTTTATTGAATGTTCTTTTTTGGTAAAAACCATATAGTATCGAGCCAATGATTGATCCGATTAAAACGCATGCTATCCATAATAAGCCATTTGTTGCAACAGGTAGTATCAGAAATCCGCCATGGGGAGCTGGTATCTGGACTGCCATTAAATAAGTCAGAGCAGTAGAAATAGAAGAGCCTATCATGAAAATAGGAATCATAACGACAGGATTTTTTGCGGCAAATGGAATTGCTCCTTCTGTAATTTGTGTAGATCCTAATACAAAATTTACAATTCCTGCACTCCGGTCAGATTGATTAAAATATCTTTTAAAAAATATTACAGCGAAAGCAGTAATCAATGGTGGTGTCATACTTGCCGAGAAAACTCCAGCCATAAAATAATAGTTTCCATCCGCCAGCAATGCCAATGCTGTTACATATGCTGCCTTGTTAATCGGTCCTCCTAAATCAGATGCCCCCATACAGCCTACAATAATCCCTAAAAGGATTGGACTGGCTCCTTGAAAACCAGTTACAAATTCTTGCATCCAGGTATTAATCGAAGACATAGGAACCACCAGTACAGTCATTATTCCAGCAACCGCAAAGATCCCTACTAAAGGCAAAATAAAAATTGCTTTTAATCCATTTAATGATTCCGGAAGCCCTTTCAAAAATCTCGACAAATACAACATAAGATATCCAGCCAAAAATCCTGCTATTAGAGCACCTAAAAAACCTGCTCCACCCTGGTCAGCTATCATACCTCCTATAAATCCCGCGACCAGCCCGGATCTTTGTGAAATGGATGACGCAATATAGCCTGCTAGCATTGGAAGCATTAAGCTGAACGCTATACTTCCAGAGTTATTAAGAAATGCTGCAAAAGCGGAATATGACGGATCATTCTGATCAGCAGAGTTAATTCCAAATAAGAAAGACAATGCGATTAGTACTCCTCCTCCAACTACAAAAGGAAGCATGTGGGAAATACCGTTCATTAAATGCTGATAAATTATTCTGCCTATGGATTTCTTTTCATACTCTTCATTATCCTCATCATTTCGATTAACCTGATTACTAGACCGATAGATTTTTGCTTCACCATTTATAATCGCTTGTATTAAAGTTTCAGGATCTTTTATTGCTTTTGAGACAGAAACATCTATAGTCGGTTTTCCAGAGAATCTATCTGCCAAAACATCTTTATCAGCCGCTATAATCACACCATCTGCCTGCTGAATTTCTTCTTTTGTCAGCTGATTCTCTATTCCTACTTGTCCATGTGTCTCTACTTTTATCTCTGCTCCTAATTTTTCAGCTGCACTTATTAAAGCTTCAGCAGCCATAAAAGTATGTGCTATACCTGTTGGACAGCCGGTTGCGGCAACAATTTTCACTTTACTCAATGTAATTACCCCTCTCTGCTTGCTTAGCAATTTTTACTTTCAAGATATTTGCTGGTTCCTTCTAAAACCTGGAGTACTTCTTCAGGAGCGTTACAAGAAATAATTTCTTTCAAAATACTATCTGATTCAAATAGACGATAAAAATCCCGGATGATTTTTTTTGAACTTATTTTATCTATTCTGACTGCAATCATAAAAATCATTTTTATCTTCTCGCCTTTCCCCCAATCTATTGCATTTCTTAAAATAGCTATCGAAACTTTAGACTCGTTAACGTGAAGCGAATTTCCATGTGGCATCGCAACCATTTTCCCTATAGATGTTGGCGTAATATCTTCACGTTCAATAATTGATGCTCCAAAATTTTGGTTAACATATCCTTTACTATTAAGCTGTTTACTCATGAAATTAATAACAGTATTTTTATCTTGAAAAGCTAAATCACAAAATATAAGATCTTTCTCTAAAAATCCCAACAATTCACTGTAAGAAGAATTTCCTTTTATCATGTGAGAAATAGATAAATTTGCGGTAAAGCTTGAAATATTTTTCAAATCTATCTCGTTTACTAAAGCAGATATAACGATTACCGGTATAGATTCAAATTTAATAGGTACTGTAGATATAATAAAATCTATATTTTCATTACCATTCTCCAAATTTTCTAATGCAGCTAATGACATTGTCGCTTTCACATTAAATTGAGGTAAATATCTTTTTATTCGATTAGCAATCAGTTCGGATGTGCCTATACCATCAGGACAAACAACGATGACATTTTTAACCGTCATTCTCCGTTCTATTGCAGCCTGGAAATAAGCAGTTAAATATCCTATTTCATCTTCATTCACTCTTAATCCCAAATTATTTTCAATGGCCGAGCTTGCAAGAAGAGTCATTGCAAAAGTCCCCGAATACTGTTCTTTAATATCGCTTAACAATGGATTTCTTATATGAATAGAGTAATGGAGCCGATTTAACATAGGCTTTACGTGCATCAGCAGACCCAGATACAATTCTTTATCAGAAGATAAATCTATATTCACAATCTTTGATGATAGCGCTATCATTTCTTTGACTACAAAATGGGTATCTTTATCTATCGTACTTATTAATTCACTAAGGTCTGCATGTTTCATATCTTTATTTATCCCGCAACTAAGGATAAACTGGTGGATATAAATAATCTCATTTTCAGGGATATCTATAAAAAGTTTTTCCGTTGTTTTCTTTGCAATAAAGCGTGCAGCTAAATAAGTTTTGCTTTTATTGCTGCATTTACCATAACTTAATATTTTGTCTATTTTATAACCGCTCTTAATACGACTGATAGATATTAATACATGCGTTATTAAATTGGTATAATAAGGTTCCGTAATATAGTAATTTAATTTCTTTTCTGCTTCACCGATAATTTCCTCTACAATAATCACTTCAGAAGTATTAAACATACTTGACAATCCTTTAAATATGCCAATTTCTATCCTGGTCTGGGGGAATTCTTCATCATCTGTAAAATCGCAATTTAAGCTTCTTATGATTATTTCAGCAATTGCTTTTCTCTTATTTTTTTCATCTCCTATAATTTTAGTACCTTTCCTATCTCGAATTAACTTAATACTATACTTTCGAACCCATACTTCTATTTCATCTAAATCATTCACTATGGAACTTTTACTTACTAAATACTTTTCAGACAACTTTTGTAAAGACGTCGTTTTTTCTGATAATAACAGTTGTTTAAGTATGTCTATTTTTCTCTCATTGGTAGAAAGGGGCACTATTTTATCTTTAAATACATTTATACGATGCAGTATTCTGAACTTTTCTTTATGATTAATTTGAATTTTCACACCTGTACCTGGCTTTTTTAGGAGCTTTGCATTATTTTCTTCTAAAAAATTTCTCATTATTTCCAGGTCATTATAGATTGTTCTCTCGGAAATACGCATCACGGAAGCATAACTTTTTATAGTTTTAAATTCTTTTTCGCTTAACATCAGACTGAGTAATTTTTTTTGCCTCGTAGTTAAGTTAACCATTGGCTTATTCCCCTCTTTAAAGAATTTAGTTATGTTCTTAATTTAAAATATATCACTGAACATAGCGCAGCAATATACCAAGTTGTTGCAGCTTTATTCAAGCAATATTGAAACGAATAATAAAGTAAATTGTTAGAACCAATACCTTTATATGATGGAGACGCTATAACTATCGGAATACTTCATTATCTTTAAACAGGCTTCTGCCGTTCTTTACTTACGATACGTTCTTAATTCCCCTTCTTCACTTCCTTTCCATACTGCAGCAGCTATTCTTTCCTTTATCCAGCTGTCTACAGTAAAACTTTTTAACCTTCGATGACTTCACAGCTCTGTCCCTTGAGTTGACTTAAATTAAAATGATTATTCCGTCTGGCGTTCTGCTGTGCTTTTAAGTTCTTTTTTAATAAACACCTCCCTTATTTCTCTAAGTTATTTTATAAATGACATCCAAACTGAATAGGATAATCTTTTTTCTCTAATTAAAAAGAACCTTATTAACCAATTTGTTAATAAGATCCTTTTTATGCGTACAATATCTACAGCTCTATTACACTTCTTTTAGAAGTGATTTCGTAATCTATTATATTATTTCCCATTCTTTCTAACTAGTTCTCTATCTTTCATTACAGCCGGTACGTACACATTTGTATTAAAACAACCCCAGCTGCTGCGAAGCCAGCCCATCAAATTCAATCCCCAACATCTGCTGCAGCTGCTTAGCATTTCCAGCTGCATGTCCGCCGGAGTTATTATTAAACAAAACGATAACTTCTTTGCATTGCTTTTCCAGCCTTTTTACTTCTTTCGCTATAGCAGTTAATTCCTTTTCACTATATTCATATAAATAGCGGACCTTCCGCCAATTTGCATTCCCTGAATAGTTCCAGCCATGAACATTCCTGCCATGCAGCCGGATAATGGCTTTTTCCTTTACGGTTAACACAGGCACAAACGGGACCGATTTTACACCAGCCTGAGGCTCATCCGCAATCGTATGAATCCAGCCTTCCTGCTTCATAAAATCCAGGGTTTGCTGTTGAAACCTTTCCTCATACCAGGTTTGCTGTCTGAACTCTAAGGCAACAGGAATCCCCTTCATCTGCTGCTTACAATAACGAATATATTGTACATGCTCCTGCCTGCAATCGAACCATGGCGGAAATTGAAAAAGCACAGCTCCCAGCTTCCCTGCTTTTTGAAGCGGCTCAACGGATTCCCTGAAAGCCTGGAACATCTCCTCTTTGGTTTCAAACGGATTTTCCTTTTCTTCTCGATCATGCCCTGTCATACCCTGATAGGCTTTCACGATAAATTGAAAATTTTCCGGTGTTTCCTTTACCCATTTTTCCATATTGCGGATAGGCTGTACCGCATAGAAAGAGGAGTCTAATTCCACAACCGGAAAATGACTGCTGTATTCCTGCAGCTTCTCGTGTGTTCTGGTATCAGCAGCATAAATAGAATCATGATCTCCCCATCCTGTCAATCCAATTTGAATCATTTTTCACACTCCTCCCCTGTTTATTCTCTTCCTCTTCTTTGTTCCCTCCGTACCATATATTTTACGAATGGAATAATTATAATAGATAAAAATAAAATTCGGAACAGCTGAAATGATGTAACAACAGTGACA
Organism: Oceanobacillus sp. FSL W8-0428; assembly: GCF_038004405.1. Taxonomy (NCBI): domain Bacteria; kingdom Bacillati; phylum Bacillota; class Bacilli; order Caryophanales; family Bacillaceae; genus Oceanobacillus; species Oceanobacillus sp. FSL W8-0428. Next base: position 2,246,046 of record NZ_JBBORB010000001.1, on the reverse strand, counting down.
TCCGCCTGGATAGATGCAGCAATAATCCCCATTTGATCGACACCACCTGGAACAACACTTAAAAAGCTAGTGGCAAAATCCATAAAATAATGTGCCATCCATTCGCTGATCAGAAATGCTACACCAATTAAAATAACACAGGAGCCAACAGCATAAACAATATGAGATTTCATTTTCTTTAATTTATCCCGTTCTAATAATAAGCCCATATAAATTCCAATAAAAAGCTGTGCAATATGTAATAAATTATCCGGCATAACCGGGACTTGAATGGACGATAGATTGCATACCATAATAAGGAATACAGGTCCTAATAAATAAGCCGTAGGAACCTTAATAAATTTAAAAAGAATTCCTGCTATGTAACATAGTATCAATAAACCTAATAAAATCAGGGAATAGCTTTCTGTTGATTTATCAGGAGTAGCTCCGCCGCTGTTACTGGAAACAATAAAGGGAACCATCGTAATAATCGCCAGCAGCCGCATAACATGATAAAACGTCACGACTGTAATATTTAAATTTTTTTGCTCCTCCGCAAAGACTACCACCTGCTGTAACCCTCCAGGAGCACAGCATGTCATCGCTGTTCCAATATCCAGGCGGGCCCATTTCGAAACTGCGTAACTGACACCAATAAATAAAATAAAAAAGATAATGTTAATCAAAAACATCATCGGAAAATAGCGCACCATCTCCTGAAGTGCATCTAACGTAAATGCAAATCCAATCGTATATCCGGCAAACACTAAGCCGATATTACGAAAGATTGGATCCCATACCATTTTCCAGGGCGACTTTAACTGGAACAACAATGTCATTAGCATCGATCCAAGCAGCCAGGGAATCGGCAAGCCGATGAGTGAAAAAATAAAAGCTCCTAAGAGGCCAATTGCAAATGTTCTCAGGAATAAAAACAGCATATAATTCCCTTCCTTCTCTCCCTATTATAACGTGTTCATGCAAATTCTAAAATCCATTATTTCGTATCTGTAAGTAAAATATTTGAAAAAGAAAATGCGAAGAAGAAGGTTTTATAAATCTAATTGCTCCCCAACAAAAATGAATCATCCCTATCAAACAAAGAAGAACTACGTCAAAACTTGTTCTTACTGCTTCTTTTTCTACCTACTGTCCTTTTCTGATTAGTAATTTGTAATATATATCAGCCATGTTAAATATCTGCATTGACATACTATGACAGACATAGTAATATACTTATATAAACAATTACTTTGTCTGTCACAGTATTTTATTTGTTATAGATAAGAAGAGTCATTGCAAGGCAAGGAGGGGTTTTGTTGGAAGGAAGAATTTCAGCGGATTTATTGCGCGGTCATACAGATACGATAGTGTTGGGAATACTATTAAAAAACGATGCCTATGGGTACCAAATTTACAAATCTATTATGGATCGAACAGATGGGCTATATCAATTAAAGGAAGCCACACTTTATTCCAGCTATAAACGATTGGAAAAAGAAACATGTATCGTCGCCTATTGGGGAGATGAAAGTCAGGGCGGCCGGAGAAAGTATTACCGGATTACTGATAAAGGCCGCGTACAATACAAACAGAATATCGCCGATTGGGAATTTACGCAACGGATTTTGAATCGATTATTGAAGGAGGAAGACGACTAATATGATGATAAAAAAATATGTCGATGATTTATTTCACGGGTATAAGTCAACAGCTGAACTGGAGGACTTCAAAGAAGAAATCATAATAAATTTAAAAGACCGCGTGCAGGATTTAGAAAAAACAGGGAAATCATCTGATGAGGCATTTGCAGAAGCTGTCTCAGAATTAGGTGATATTACAGCAATTGCCGATGATTTAAGCAGAGAAAAACGAAAGGAGATTATTGGAAAAATGTATGTGGATCCAAAGCCTAAACTTTCTGCAGGATATGCAATTGGGTATACACTTGCTGCAGGAGTTTTATTGTTTGGAATTATTACGAGTCTAATCACTTATTTTTCTGCGGGAAATAATTTATTCATTGCTATTTCCTCCTTCCTGCCATTTGTTGTACCTGCAGGAGCAGCATTAACCTATTTAGGTTTAACAACAGAAACAACTGCCAAATATCCGATGGACTGGAAAAGGGCACTTATTTATGCGCTTGCTGTTGGTGTCATTTTATTCGGAATTTCCATCTCCAGTTCACATTATTTTATGGAAAACAGTAATCCAGCTGCTATCCTGGGGGTGCTGGTTCCTTTTGTATTACCAGGCATTCTGGTTATCGCCTTCTTAATCCTTACAGAAAAGAAGCGATTCAAGCCATGGCTAATGCAGGAGCATGAACGATATCATGAAGCCTACGCAGGCTATTATAAAGATACAGAAGAAGTAACAAAACGTGGAATGCTGTCCGGAGCTTTATGGATTGGAGCAATTGGGGTCTTTCTTCTTATCTGGATATTGACTAATATCCTTTACGCTCTTCCTGTCTTTCTGTTTGCCATTATGGGAGAGCTCTTAATTGAGTACCGTATGATATCAAAGCATAGACGCAATTCAGCAACAAAATAATATCCATGCTTCATTACTATATTTTTATCTGTTTTTCTGCACCCAAATTCTGAAAAGAATTGGGTGTTCTTTATGTATAAAATAGTTATCCCAGAACAGTTTAATTTATAAAGATATTCAAAAAGTCCAATAAAACTATTTTCGAAAATATAAATATTTATTTTTTGGTTTTATTCTTTTTTTATTGGGTATTATGAGTTTAAATACCTCTTTTAAACAGAGATTGGAAAGGAAGAACAATCATGAAAAAATTTTTGCTTCTATGTCTGACACTGCTTCTTTCCATTACTTTAGCAGCTTGCGGGACAAGCGATGACAGCGACACAGGAAATGACGCAGCAAATGATTCAAATACAAGTGAAAACACAAACGATAATAATAATGATGATTCAAATGCAGCAGATAACACTAATGGCAATAATGGCTCAACAGAGGGTAATGACGATCTAGACTTAACAAATGTATCCTTAACTGTGGAGGATGCCATGGAAGCTTTCCACGATCACTTCCCGGGTTCGAGCCTTTCTTCCATACAGCTGGATGAAGAAAAAGGGGAGCTTGTCTATGATATAGACGGCTATGATGATACGATGGAATACTCCGTTGAGATTAATCAGTCTGGTGACGTTATATCTGAGGAAAAAGAACAAAAAGAATCAGATGAACAATATGATGAATTGGTATTGGCAGATTATATTTCTGCAGAAGAAGCACTGTCCACAGCTTCTGAAGCTCCTGAAACAGATGGCATTACCGCTAGAGGCTGGTCATTAGAATTTGAAAATGGCAGCCCAATATATGAAATTAATTTTGAAGATATGGGATCTCAGGAAGTAGATGTTTATATTGATGCAGAGTCTGGAGAACAGCTGCATGTGGAAGTAGACGATTAAATTTAAATAAAGCAGGCTAAGCCTTGAGCTTAAGCCTGCTTTATTTAGGTCAGTCTATTTTTAAGATCTTGAAGCAGAGGAAAACGCTGCAAAAATAGCTGCATTAATCGAATCAAGTGTTGCTTTGACAGCTTTGGAAACAGGAAGATTCTTACTCATCTGCTTGATTTGTTTTTCTGCCCACTTAGCTTCTTTCCGTTCCGGGAATACGATGCGAAGTAAACTGCTGATATGAACAAGTGACATCAATACAACGATTCGTTCTTCTTCTTTTTCTAAGAGATCTTGTTTTTTACTTTTTCCTAAAACCGTCCGAAAGTTTTTTCTCATCGTTCTGTTAAAATCTGCTTGATTAAAGGTGTACGTATAAGATGGAAACATACCTAGAATCCGCTTTTCTTCCATGTTACCTACACCAGCCTGCTCTAATTTATCAGCAATTTTGCGCGGAAGATTTTTGTATGAACGTTTCAAAGCAGAAACCCAATACTTTGGTGTTTTCTTATTTTTAAGCCGCATAATCTCTATTGCTTCTTTCAGCAGCGGATCTTCCACTTCTGTATGAACGACTTCCATCTTAGATTGACGCAGCTTAACTTTATCTTCCAGCATAAGCTCTGCCAGTAAAGCGCCGCTTAAACAATAGGGCAATGCGGAGGAAGCACGCCCATAAGGTTGATTGGTTTTGGGACTAATGGATAATAAGAAAAGTTGCTCAGCTAATAAAAGCATGTTTTCCCCTCCTTTTCAGTTTCTATTTTTAATATTGCAGCGTTAAAAAACTTTACTTTGATAAATAAATTGGCTGATTATCCAGGATATGAGATATAAACCAATTGCTATAGCTGCTCCGCTAAGATAGAGCATTGTTGTTGATAAGCTTGTAATAAAATCAGTAATTGTTATAAGGTTTCGCTCCAAGAAACGGGCAGCGGGCTGAAAACCTATTGCTAAAGCAATCATCCCGATAAACATCACTACTCCGATATAAGCAGGCTTTAAAATATAAAATAACGGGAACGCGATAGCTGCGAAAATGAAGAACAATCCAGCCGCTATAGCCATATCCATCATGTCATAACTATAATCAAATAAATAGAGAACAGCCCCAGCCATCGCCATCGATAAAACCATATATACCATAGCTCCAATATATCTGGAAGTAACAATCAGCTTGCGTGTATATGGCAAAGAATTAAGAAGAATATTTGATTCTACCATGCCATCATATACATAAGCATTTGCCGATATATAAGCACCGGCTACCAGAAAAATAAAAATCGGGCTAATATCTCTTGCAAAGAGGATAAGAAAAATAATTAATGGAATAAATAGGATAATCTGTGTCTTTTGTATAATTAAATCTTTTTTTATCAAATTAAACATTTTGGTGTTTCGCTCCTTTCGCATAAAACATAATATCCTCTAATGTAGCTTCCTCAACCACAACACGATCTCCCAACAAAATCTTTACCTCAGCCGCATCATTTGTTAAAGCTTGGAATCCATAAGAAGAACGCTCTGTCTTTATAAACAATTTTTCTGTATCTTGATTAAGTAAATCAATACTTCCTTTTACCAAAGCATAACGATCCTGTACATTCTGCATTGAGTCATTAAAAAGAATTTTTCCCTTTTGAATAAACGTAATATAATCTGCAATCCGCTCTAAATCGCTGGTAATATGCGTGGAAAAGAATAGCGTTCTTCTGCCATCCTCCATAATTTCCTGCAGGATGTCTAAAAGTTCTCTCCGAAAAACCGGGTCTAATCCCGCAGTCGGCTCATCCATCATAATAAATTCTGCATCATGGGATAAAGCCATTGCCAAGGAAGCTTTCATCTGCATCCCTTTTGAAAAAGTTTTAATTGCTTTATTTAAAGGTAATTCAAATATCTTGATATAGTTATAGAATGTCTTATCATCCCAATTTTTATAAGCTGGCGCTATAATTCGCCGTATATCTTTTAAATTTAAACTTTCATAAAACACATTGCTGTCGTAGACAAAGCCCATACGCTCCTTGATTTCTTTCTCATTACTGGCATAATCCATCCCAAAGATTTTTACTTCCCCTGTATCAGCCTGTAAAAGATTCATCATCAGCTTCATTGTCGTTGATTTACCGGCTCCATTAGCACCGACAAAGCCTGTTACATACCCTTGTTTTATTTGTAAATTGATATTTTCCAAGGAAAAATCTTTAAAACATTTGGTTACATTTTTAAATTCAACTATATTTTTCATACGTATTACTCCCCTCATTATTTTGCATCTAAACTGACTATTGTATATATACTATATTAACACTATATACATTATTAAAACATCTTTTTATTTTCTTTGCAACTACAAAAATGATTTTTTCGTAAAAAAAAGACCCTGGCTTTATGCTCAAGATCTCTGACAAATATTTATTCAAATATGAAATATTCATATCTTTTAAAAGGCTTTCCTTTGATAAATCATTTGGCTAATCAGCCAGGAAGCTGCATACAACACAATGAGAATACCTGCACTGCTTAAATAAAGTATAGTAGTGGATGCACTTGCGAAAAACTGAACGATTGGGGTTAGATACTCGCCCAAAAATGTTATTGCCGGCTGACTTAAGATAACTAACAGAATAAATCCTATCACAATTGCTGTTCCAATATATCCCGGCTTCAATAGATAGAACAACGGAAAAGCAAACGCAAACATCGCAAGCGTAATTCCTGCTCCAATTGCTATATCTGTCCAAGTGAAAGCTCTATTAAACAAAGAAAAAAGAACAATGGTGATACCGATAGATACCGCCATATAAAAAATAGCGCCAATATATCTAGAAGCAATAATTTGCGTACGTGTATAAGGTAAAGAATTCAATAAAATATTTGTTTCTGCCTTTTCATCATACGAATATGCATTTATTGGAATAAAGAATCCAGCAAACACAATAATAAAAAAGGCAGAAAGATGTGAACCAAAGATAATAAAGAAAAGAATACATGGAATGAATAAATACAACTGAAATTTCTGTATAATCAAATCTCTCCTGATTAAATTAATCATAATGACTATCTGCTCCTTTCATATAGAACATAATCTCTTCTAAACTGGCTTCTTCAATCACAACATGATTTCCGAAGACTTCTTTCACTTTCGTCGCATCCTTTGTTAAAGCCTGAAAACCATTTGGAGAACGATCTATTTTTATAAAATAAGCTTCCGTGTCTGGATCAAGTAATTCCGTACTTCCTTTTACTAATGCATACTGCTCCTGCAGCTCATAAATAGGTTTATCAAAGAGGATTTTCCCTTCGTCAATCAGTACAATATAATCGGCAATCCGGTCGAGATCGCTTGTTATATGTGTGGAGAAGAGAATCGTTCTTTTTCCGTCTACCATTACTTCCTGAAAAATATCTAAAAGCTCCCTGCGAGATGTCGGATCCAGGCCTGCAGTGGGTTCATCCATAATAATTAACTCCGCATCATGGGAAAGAGCAATTGCAATAGAAGCTTTCATCTGCATCCCCTTAGAGAATTTCTTAATCGGCTTATTTAAAGGCAGCTCAAATTGGTTCACATAAGCTTTGAATTGCTGATGATTCCAACGTTTATAAGCAGGCGCCACAATCCTGCTGATATCCTTCAGATTCAAAGATTCATAAAATATATTACTGTCATAAACAAAGCCGATACGATCTTTAATTTCTTTTTCATGACTGGCATAATCCAGCCCGAATACACTTACTTCTCCATTATCCGGCTGCAGCAGATTCATAATAAGCTTCATTGTCGTCGACTTGCCGGCACCATTTGCTCCAATAAATCCAGTTACAAAGCCCTGTTTTATTTGTAAATCCATATTATCTATCGTGAATGCCTTCAATGCTTTCGATACACCACGGAGTTCTATCACATTTTCCATTCCCATCACTCCTCGTACAACAGCTTTAATAATTCCTGCAGTTCTTCATAAGGCAGACCGATTTCTTTACTATTAGAAATAACCGCGCTCAGCTGCTCTTCAATTACTCTTAATTTCTTCTCCCGAATCACATCTAAATTTTGTTCCGCTATAAACGAGCCTTTTCCGACAATGGAATAGATAAATCCCGCTTTCTCCAATTCTTCATAGGCCCGTTTTGTTGTGATCACACTTATTTTCAAATCCTTTGCCAGCTGTCTGATGGAAGGCAGTGCATCTCCTTCCGCCAGCTCGCCTGAAAGAATTGCTGTTTGAATTTGTTTTAAGATCTGCTCATAAATTGGCTCTTTGGAGCTGTTTGATATGATAATTTGCATGTCCATACCTCTTTTTCTGATTGTATATCTACATTATACACAGTATGAAGTATTGAATAAACTCATCCAGCTATAATGAAAATATTTGATCCAATTCGAGAAGTAAAAAAAGAGTAACTATCGTCTGCGTAATAAAAAATTAGGACTATTAAAATTAAGAAGACAAATAAAGTAGATTTAAGAAAATGAACAGACTTCGTAAATTTTGTATCCAGTAACGTTCTCAATTGTTTCAGACATTCATCATGCATCATCCCGTTTTGTCCATTCTGAAATATTGACTGGAGCAAAATTCATTCATATATATTCTTTCCTCTTACATAGTCAATCTGCTTATAAAAATTCTCAATCAGAAACTTATTTCCTGGCACGTACTTTAAAGATAATTTGATAAAAAGGAAATAATATTATATGAATGGTGGCAAACAGTAAAATCACATTAAAAAATGGTATTTCGTAAAAATTAAACCATCTTGTAAAAATATCTTTCTGCAGCATTTCATTCCCAAACTTACCAAATTCAAAATCCATAACCAAAGGCGTGCCATCAACAATCATCAATATTAAATTGAGACTTATAAAAAAACCAATCTGAATTACCCATGCTTTCATTTGCATTCTCTTCACTTAAACTATTGTATATATACTATATTAACAGTATATACAAAATAAAGTATTTTTTTCAACCATAAATTATAAAATCGAAAAAGACCTTGAATAAATTCCAAGATCTTTTAACAGTTGTTGAGTCATTCAATTTAAAGCAGATTGCTGCACCAGCTTCTGTTTCTCCTCTTCAATCTTTCCTTTATCTATCCTTTCAAAAAGCGCCACAACTTTGTTCACCTGCTGCGGAAGATTACTTATTTCCTCCCATACCAGCTCTTTGATTGACAGCATTTCTTGAACCTGTTTTGTAGAATAAGGCAGAAATGGATACAACAGCTGCGTCGTATTTACAATAATATACACACAGGTTGCTAAAGTTTTATCAGCTTCCTCAGGATTTTCTTTTACCTGCTTCCAAGGTGCCTGAAAATCAAAATACTTATTTGCTTCCCGTATAAAGTCAAATATCTCGCTCAATGCCTGCTTCAATTTCCCTGTTTCCACAAGCTCTCCAATGACTGGATAAAGTTTTTTTACTTTATCCACTATCTCTGCTTCTGGATCTGCCTGAGGGATATTCGAATCATTATTTTTCTCAATAAGCTTCAGTGTACGATTGATAAAGTTTCCATACGCCCCTAATAATTCACCGTTATGACTAAGGATAAATTCCTGCCAGGAAAAATCCGCATCCCGGTTTTCAGGAGCATTAATGGTCAGGAAATAACGCAGTGAATCCGGGTGGTAGGTATCCAACACATCCTTTATCCAGACAGCCCAGTTATTGCTGGTAGAAATCTTTCTTTTTTCCAAAGTAACATATTCATTGGAAACAATATGGGTAGGAAGCTGTTTCTCCCCAAGTGCCAATAATAGAGCTGGCCAGATAATGGTATGAAACGGAATATTATCCTTTCCATGTACATAGTAAGCTTTTGTGGAATTATCAGGTTGCCACCATTTATCTATATCTTGCTGATGCTCTTCTCCCCATGCCTGACTCGCGGTTAAATAACCCGCAACAGCCTCCAGCCATACATAAATTTTCTTCCCTTCGAATCCTTCTACAGGAACATCAATCCCATTAGGAAGGTCTCTTGTCATTGCTCTTTCCTTCAGCCCTTCCCGCAAATAACGCTTTGAAAATTGAAGGGCATTATCACGCCAGCGTTCTTTCTTCTCTGCTTGATTGACTGAGGAAGTAAGCTCATTTGAAAAATTGCCAAAGGAAAAGTAATAATGTGCTGTTTCACGTATCGCCGGCTCTTCGCCGCAAAGCTTACATTTTTTATCCTGCAGTTCAAGCGGATCAAGAACAGCAGAGCAATGATCACACTGATCTCCCCGTGCATTTTCTCCACAGACTGGACATCGTCCTTCTACAAAACGATCTGGTAAAAAGCGCTTATCCTTTTCACAATATGCCTGTTCTGTTGTTTTCTCCTCTAAATACCCTTTATCAAGCAGGTCTAAAAAGATTTTCTGTACTGCCTGATGGTGGAATGTGCTATCTGTTCTCGTGTAATAATCGTAGGAGAAGCCTAGTTTTTCAAAGATGTCCACAAACTCCTGATGGTATTTTTCAGCAATGATCTCAGTTGTCGTCCCTTCCTGTGATGCACGGATAGAAATCGGTGTTCCATTACAATCACTACCAGAAACATACAGAACCTCTTCTCCCTTTAAACGATAATACCTTGCTAAAATATCCCCCGGCAATAAGCTGGCAATATGCCCTAAATGAAGGGAACCATTTGCATACGGCCATGCGCCGCCAATAAATACAGCCATTTCCAACACTCCTCATTTTTATTAATTCAATAGATACAGTTATGAGATAAGGATATTAAGAGGATGTTCAAAAAGTCCAATAAAAATGACACGGCGAATTTCTACGTTGACAATTTTTTCCGATACTCACGTATTATGAAGCATACGCTCCGTCCGTAAAAATTTGTCGCCTTGAACTTCTTGGTCCTATTTATCGGATTTTTTGAACACGCACTTTAAGCAATAAAAAACGCCCTAAGCTTCTTATGTCAAAGAAAGCTTAGGACGAGTATTCCCGTGTTACCACCTAATTTTCACAGACTGCTCACACAGTCTGCCTCCTTCTGTACGTCTGGTGAGTTAATTTCAGCAGATTATACAGTTGCTATTGTAACGAGTGCCTCTCGTCGCAGCCTACTATCCGTTTTGGAGTTCAGTGCGCAGCTCAAAGGTCATTGTTCAATTGGGGGTTTGCTGCCTCATTTCCACCAGCAGAGACTCTCTTTTAGCGCTTCCCAATTTACTTTTCCTTCTCATTGCCTGTTTAACTATTTGTTTTAGTTTACTCTTATTGGACAATATTATCAACTTATTATTTAAAATTAAGTAACCTGCCCAAGTCATATACATGATAAAGCAATATTATTCTTCCAGCTTAAACACACGAGTTGCCTCGACAGCTTTTTGCCAGCCTTTATATAATTTTTCACTTTCTTCATTATCCATTTTGTCCTCGAATGTTTTCTCTACCTTCCATTGCTTAGCTATTTCCTCCTGGCTCTCCCAGAAGCCGATAGCCAATCCGGCCAGGTATGCAGATCCAAGTGCTGTTGTCTCCTGAATCACAGGACGTTCAACGGTTACATCCATAATGTCACTTTGGAACTGCATTAGGAAATCATTTTTCACTGCTCCACCATCAACACGAAGCGTTTTTAATTCCATATCAGAGTCTGTTGCCATTGATTCGATTACATCTCTGGTCTGATATGCCAGTGATTCTAATGTCGCACGGATGAAGTGCTCTTTTTTAGTTCCTCTTGTCAATCCAAATACAGAACCTCGTGCATCACTATCCCAATATGGCGTTCCTAAACCGACAAAAGCTGGTACTACATACACACCATCTGTTGAATCTACACGTGTCGCAAAATCTTCACTTTCAGGACTGGATTCAATCATTCTTAAACCGTCGCGCAGCCACTGAATAGCAGAGCCGGCTACAAAAATACTTCCTTCGAGTGCATAGGTTACTTTTCCATCAACTCCCCATGCGATCGTAGTTAATAACCCACTCTTGGATTCTACAGGTTTTTATCCTGTATTCATTAATAAGAAGCCACCTGTGCCATATGTGTTTTTCGCCATTCCCTGCTCAAAGCATGCCTGCCCAAATAAAGCAGCCTGCTGGTCACCTGCAATACCTGCAATCGGAACTTCCTCACCAAAGAAATGGTAAGATACCGTTTTTGTATATTCTTCAGAAGACGGACGAACCTCTGGAAGCATCGACTTCGGTACGCCCAAAATGTCTAACAGCTCTTCATCCCATTCTAAGTCGTAAATATTAAACATCAATGTTCTGGCAGCATTAGAATAATCAGTAATATGGGTTTTCCCGCCTGAAAACTTATAAATAAGCCATGAATCAACTGTACCGAATAACAGGTCACCAGCTTCTGCTTTCTCTCTTGCTCCCTCTACATTATCCAGAACCCATTTCACCTTAGTTCCTGAGAAATACGGGTCAATTAAGAGACCTGTTTTACTACGGAATGTATCCTCGTATCCTTGTTCTCTTAACTCCTTACAAATAGGCTCTGTTTGACGGGACTGCCAGACAATTGCCTTATAAATTGGTCTGCCAGTATTCTTGTCCCATACAATTGCCGTTTCGCGCTGATTGGTAATTCCAATCCCTTCTATCTGACTCGCTTCAATTCCAGTTTTATTTAACACTTCTGCGATACAGCCAAGCACAGATGTCCAAATTTCATTTGCATCATGCTCTACCCAGCCCGGTTTCTCAAAATATTGCTTAAATTCCTTTTGAGCTGTATCAATAATTTCCCCTTTATTATCAAATACAATCGCCCGTGAACTGGTTGTTCCTTGATCGATTGAAAGAATATATTTCTCTGCCATCCCTGATTCCTCCATTTTTAAATTTAGAAAGTTACCTGATTTAAAAGCTCAGATTTACTTATCACGTTTAGTACGCCCTCTTATATTGCATTCCCTTAATTCTTTTTTCTATTCCTGTCTTTCGCATTGTAACTGGCTATAAAACTCCCTCTTCGAGAATAGAGGAAGTTCGAAAATTCTAATTAGGAGATCAAATAGCCAGTAACGGCCCGATTGGTTCGGGCCTACAGGATGTAACACGACGTCGCAAACTTAGCCTTTGTCCTTTAGACAGCGGAGGAAGGAAAGCCCCCGCCGATTGAAGTTTCATTTTATGAAACAGAATGCTGCGTCCGCTTTTGTTCATTTACAAAAGCTGATGCAAATATGACAACTACCACAATAGTCATAATCCTAAATCCTGCACCCATACTTCCATCAAAAAATGCATGGTAGAAAAAGGCACCGTATACACCGCCGATTATTGTGCCAATAACAGGTATCGGCGCATAGCTCCAATCCGAACCGCCCTTACCTATAATTGGTAAAATAGCATGTGCAATTCTTGGGCCTAAATCCCGGGCCGGATTAATCGCATAGCCCGTCGGTCCACCCAAGGACATACCAATCGCAACAATTAATAAACCAACGATAGCTGGATTTAACCCCTCTGTGAATTCGTTTGCACCAATAAATAATAAGCCCATAACCAATACAAAAGTTCCGATTATCTCACTTACTAAATTGGCCGGATAGCTCCTCACAGCCGGACCTGTTGCAAATACTCCCAGTTTTGCTCCTTTATCCTTTGTTTCTCTCCAATGCGGGAGATACTGAAAGTAAACAATAATTGCGCCGATGATAGCGCCAATTAATTGACCAGATATATATGCCGGCACTTTTGCCCAAGGAAATTCTCCAATCGCTGCAAAGCCTAATGTTACGGCAGGATTTAGATGAGCATCAGATATATTACCTACTGCATAGACCCCCATCGTTACACCTAACCCCCAGCCTAGTGTAACAAGTACCCAGCCGGCGCCAGCTGCTTTTGATTTTTTTAACTCTACACCAGCGACAACGCCTGCCCCTAATATAATCAGAATCATTGTCCCGATTAACTCTGCCATAAATTCAGACATGTTTATCTCCCCTTTGCTAAATAGATAGTTCTACTTGAACTTTACAAGTTCGGGAAATAGGAAAAAAGCTCACACAGATGTAACCGCATTCTCCTTGCTGAGAAGGCGGCCTACTGTGTGAACTTCATCTCCTACACAATCCTTAACTTGTCTTTTAACACCTTACACCAGAATTAAAACGCTGTCAATAATTTCAATTTTACAGCTATGCAAGCACTTTTTATAATTTGAAACTTATGCCTTTGAATAAAAAAGCTCCAAATCTCCTGCCAAAAGGGAGGTTTGGAACTTTTTATATTCTCACTATCCGGCTATTTACAAATGCAATTTCCAGCAAGTCATTCAACTTTTGTAAATTACTTTTTTTGACCAGTATTGCCATTTTCTTCTTCCAAATCATCTTCATATAAATTACTGCGAATTTTAAAGAACTCGAAGGCGTGTGTCACAAATACTTTCAATAGAGCGTAACCCGGGACTGCTAATAAGATACCGACAACTCCAAATAAATTTCCGGATGTCAGGATAATAAAGATAATCGTAATTGGATGCACGCGAAGGTTTCTTCCCATAATCTGCGGAGAAATAAACTTTCCTTCAACAAGCTGTACAATAGTCCAAACAATAATCAGCTTGATAACCATAAATGGAGAAGTAACAATTGCAACGATTAGAGCAGGGGTAATCGCAATCGCCGGTCCAAGATAAGGAACAACATTTGTAAAAGCAGCAATCAGTGCTAATACTGGAGCATATTCCAGCCCAATAATGGTAAACCCGATATACATCAGTACACCTATACAGAAAGCAACAATAATTTGCCCGCGAATAAAGCTGCTGATTTGATGATTCATTTCCTTCAAAATATCAAGGGTTGGCTTCCTCATAGTTACTGGCAGAAATTTAATGAAGTATCCTGGCAGCTTTTCTCCATCCTTCAATAAATAGAATAAGATAAAAGGCAGCGTTATAATTGCCAGAACAATCTCTGTCACTGCTCCAATAACATTGCCAATATTGGAAAAGGCACTATTCACTATATCAAGCGAACGATCAGATAATTGCGTAGCAAATCCCTGCAGGTCAATATATTCTACTAATTGAAACTGATTAATAAAATTCCCGCCGATAAAATCATTTACCATTTTCTCAATATCTGAAATAAACGGCGGCAGACTGGTTATGAAACTCGTAATCTGATCTCTTAAAAAAGGAAAAACAGAGCTGATTAAAATAGTTAAAATTCCGATAATAACTAGGTACAATCCAAAGATAGAATAGATCCGCTTCACCTTTTTCTTTTCCAGGTAATTCACAATTGGATTCAATAAATAATATAGAATCGCAGATAGAATAATTGGCAGCAATACTGTTTTCAAAAGCACAACAAATGGTGTGAACACAAATGAAATATGCGTAAAAATAAGTATGTTTAAGCCAATTAACAATAAGATGACTAAAAATACAACAAAGCGGTTATTTAAGAAAAAACGTTTAAATAAATCTATTTTATCGTTAACGGATTTCAATGCAGCACCTTCTCTTCTCCTCGTATTTCTATGTTACTACTATTATATCGCAAAAAACGACAGGAATCTCTATCCAGCTCATCAATTTTTTCATATTAAAAATGTTAAAGATTTCAGGAAATATTTTCGGTGGGGCGAGTAATCGTAATCCCAATCTCAGCCTAAGTCTTATGAAAGACATTCACCTGACAGCTCGATGAATGCCTTCATTTTCTATATTTCATTTTCTAAAACTAGCAGCTTTTCATAGGCATTTTGTCTTTTTTTATCAAGAATTTCCTTTTGCTCCTGCAGCTTTTGCAGCTCTTCTACTTCTTTCGTCTCCGCCATTCTCAGCTCTATCACATAAATTTCTGCTTCCAACTCTTCAATGTGCTTCTCCAGCTTCTCTATCATTATTGACGAATTCTCTATGCTTTTATACGATTTATTCATATTTTTGCTTGATATTTTAACAGCAGAAGATTGTGCTGCCTGTTTTTCTGACAGCTGCTCTTTCCGTTTTTCCTTTGCCCACGAGTAGTTCCCCAGATATTTCGTTATTCGTTTATCTTCTATCCAATATAAATAGTCAAACTGTTTATCTAAAAAGTAACGATCGTGGCTCACGGCAATCAGACTTCCTTCAAACCCTTCCAAGGTTTCTTCCAATACTTCTCTTGAATCAATATCTAAATGGTTTGTCGGTTCATCCAGTATAAGTGTATTGATATCCTGATGCATCAGCTGCGCTAATCGGAGACGCATTTTTTCTCCGCCGCTTAATTGCGTTACTTTCCGAAAAACATGTTCCCCGTAAAAGAGAAACTTTGCCAGAATATGCCTCGCCTTACCTTCTGTCACTGAAATGGCTTCACGAAAGGTTTCAAGCACTGTCTGATCAGGAGCAATATCATGAAACACATGCTGAGACAGGTATCCATACTTTACATTACTGCCAATAATAACCTCTCCTTGATCCGGCTCTAAATTACCGAGCATGAGCTGGATAAGGGTTGATTTGCCTGTTCCATTCTCTCCGATAATAGCAACGCGATCCTGATAACGGATATGCATCTCTGCATTTTCAAAAAGCAATTTTTCTCCAAATTGCTTTCGTACATCTGTCATCATAATAACGTCCTTGCCGCTCCTTCCTGAACTATCCAATTCCATTTGCATCTTTTTCCGGTTTAACTGCGGTTTATCCAGCTTGTTCATCCGCTCCAATGCGCGCTCCATATTTTTTGCACGCTTATGCAGTCCCTCGTTTGGCGGATTGGCCCGGTTTGCCCACTCTCTCAAACGTTTAATTGCTTCTTTCATCTTCTTTATTTTCTTCTGCTGCTCTTCATAATCCTGGAACTCCCGGATCAGCCTTTCTTCCTTTTCTTTCACGTATCCAGAGAAATTCGTATGATAAACAGCAAGCTCTCCATCTTCTAAATCTAAAATTCTTCCCGCTACCTCATCCAAAAAATAGCGATCATGCGAGATAACGACAACTGTTCCCCCATAATTATTCAGAAATTCACCAAGCCATTCAACAGCCTGCAGATCCAGATGGTTTGTCGGTTCGTCTAATAAAAGTAAATCCGGGTCCTGGAGGAGTATTTTTGCTAAACCGACTTTTGTTTTTTCTCCGCCACTAATTTGGTCAAAAGGCATCTGCAGCAGATCATGAATTTGTAAACCTGCCGAAATTCGGTCAATATTTGCTTCTAATTCATATCCGCCCAGTACCGTAAAACGCTCCTGAGCTTCTCCGTATGCGCTGATATTTGCAGCCAGCTCCTGTTCTGAGCCAGGGTTCTGCATAGCCTGCTCCATTTTTTTCATTTGTTTTTCCAATGCTGTAATTTCTCCGCTTGATTGTTTTAAGATATCAAATACACATACACCTTCGTCTGGATTAGGGATTTGTTCTAAAAAGCCGATGCTTATCGCTTTTTTCCAATGAATATTTCCTTCATCCTGTTTCGTGATGCCCGCCATTAATCGTAGCAGGGTACTCTTGCCGCCACCGTTTCTTCCGACAATACCGATACGTTCTTTCTCTTTTACCTCTAAGGATAAATTTTCAAATATAATATTCCCGCCGTACATTTTCTTTACTTGATTCATTTGGCAAATCATTTTTATTCTCCTTTATCCTCTCTGCATGAAGATAAGGCAACAAAAAAACACACAAAGAGCTATCCTCCCTGTGTGCTTGTATGGTCATTTCATTTCGTTAATAAACCGTACTATATCAGATGCAGAGATGCTTTTTTGCTTTCGTATTTGCTATTAAATTACTAAAAAAGGACAGACGTGTCCCGTCAACAGCAAATAGCGCAAATTTCGCACGGCAGTAATATAAGAATTCCATCCAGTCTCCGCACGATTTCTCGGCTTGTAAAAACATCTCTACACCTCCATTCCATTAGTAAATTATATTCATTATATAAAAATTTTGTTCTGTATGCAACTTTTCCTAGTCTGCTTCCTAATCACCTGATGTTTATTATTCTTTTTACTGACTAAAAAACTAATCCCCTCTGAAAATAACTTAAAATTCTAATATTATAATAGATATTCTTTTATTTTGCGTTATACTCATAACAAGGAGGCTAAAATAATGCTGACACAAGATAAAACAGTTCAAGATTCTATTTTATTTATTCAACAAAATTTGGATAAAGATCTTTCGCTCAGCGTGCTTGCTGATGAAGCAGCTTACAGTCCGTACCACTTTTCCCGCCTGTTCAAACGTCAGGTTGGTGTGTCTCCAATGTACTTTATTTCTAGTTTACGGCTGCAGCTTGCTAAGAAATTGTTGCTTGAAACTGCATTTCCAATCCGGGATATTGGTCTTGAAGTCGGGCAGCAGAGTCTGGGAACCTTTACCACACGATTTACAAACAGAATTGGGATGACGCCCGCCTCATTTCGTGCTACCCGTAAACATTCCGAAGAATATATGACACATTTGAAACAAAGCAGCTTGCAAAATACAGTAATGAATTCTTCTTCTTTTCAACAATTATCTGGGTCTATTCATACAGAAGAACCCTTTAATGGTATTATTTTTGCCGGGCTGTTTCCTAAACCGATTCCAGAAGGATTACCCGTCCGTGGAACCTTATTAATGCATTCAGATTCTTTCCATATAACGAATATTCCTGTTGGCACCTACTTTCTGATGGCAACAGCTGTATCGTGGGGAATGGATTCTAAATCAATTCTTATCCCGCATGAAACATTACGGGCACGTCACCCCTATCCAATTTGCATTGATGGAAAACGCCCTTTACCTGAGACACATCTTATCATGAGAAAACCTGAAATTACAGACCCGCCCATCCTTATTTCTTTACCTTTATTAATGAAGCATTTCCTGCAGCGTTCGCCTATTTCTCATTAAATTTTAGATTAGAGCAATCGAGAAGAAATCTGCGAAAACAGCTGCTGCTATACTGTAAAAAAGAAGAAAAGGAGTGAGATAAGTTGACGGTTTCAAGAGAGCTTATGGAGAAGTTTAATATCGCTTTTGCCAATGGTGATGTTGATTTTATCTTTGAAGCAGCTGCAGAAGATATTGTCATGAATGAGATTGGTCACGGTATCGCTGAAGGGAAAGCTGCATTTATTGAAAAAATGGAGCCTATGCGTAATTATAAGGCAGATGTCTATAAAGTTTACCGGACGTTAATTGATGGTGATACTGCTGTGGTAGAAGGTGAAATGCAGTTTACAGATGAAGACGGCTTAGCAACCTACTATTTCAATGATTGGTATACTTTTAAGAATGAGAAAATAACAAATCTGACTGCATACTTGATTAAACAAACGCAGGAGAAATAGGAGGAGAAATGCGATGTCGACAGGAGTATATGCATATATCACAATGGATGGCACAGGGAAAGAAGCGATTGATTTTTATAAAAATGCACTAGATGCTGAGGTGTCAGGAGTTCAGACTTTTGGCGATTTACCTGAGAATCCGGAGTTTGCTCTCCCGGATGAAGCAAAGAATCGCGTACTGCATGCCCAGGTACAAGTAGGAAATACGTATTTTATGCTGTCCGATACATTTCCGGGCCAGCCTCTAGACAAAGGTTCACAAGTGAACGTCTGTGTGACTTTAGAGAACCTCGAGAAATCCGAATCGGTATTTGAAAAGCTGAAAGTGGACGGTAAAGTAATTATGCCGCTCCAGGAAACACACTGGAGCCCGTCTTATGGACAGGTGAAGGATAAATTCGGCATCACCTGGCAAATCTCAACGAATCTTCAAGAATGCATGTAAGTTCATTTTCCTATATAGATGAAAGCAAATATGTTTTATTCTACTCTTACCAGGCCTGGTGAGAGTTTTTGTTTTAAATCCTGCTTTCAACTCAAAAAGTAGAATGAATTCCATGGTTTAAAGTAAGTAGTGATTCCGTGAAATGGCTGACGAATGGTATAAGCTCTATACCCCTTCATTATCAAAACGAGTAAAAAAAATGCAATAATATAAGATAAATATTTCCATAAAATCGCTAACAGAAGGGGGGGAGAAAACGTTGACTTTTATTTGTTTATTATTTTGTATTATTGCTATCGCTATTTTTATTTTAAAGCTAAAGATTGTTTTAACCGGCGAAGTAATAGAAGGAAAAATCATAGGCTATGTGCACGGAGCAAAAGGCCACCAGGGAATAGTCGGGTATAATTACAGACTCTTATTAGAATAAAATGATGAGATTTATTATGTAACGTCAATGGATGGATTCACTACTTCGAACGAAGTAGTACCAAATAAAAATTTAGGAATGTATTGTAAGGTCTACTTCAACTCAGATTATCCGGATGAAAGAGTAACCCTAAAAGGTTTTCATAAAACGGAATGACTTGCTTTCTTTTTATTTTTAGCAGGAGCTTTAACAATTGTCATTGATATAGCTCTGATTATTCAAAACAACTAATGGTAAATACATCTACAGAACCTGTCAAACAGACACTATAAACAAATTGTTTGAATTTTCCTCATTGGAAAGGTAGGATTTTAAATATAAGCGAAGGGAGAGTATATACAGATGACAAATCAAATTCCAGAAATCACATTACATGATGGACTTCAAATTCCTTCTGTCGGCTTTGGTACGTACAAGCTGAAAGGAGAAAGCGGTGCGCAGGCAATTAATCACGCTATTACGAACGGCTATCGTCTGCTGGATTCCGCATACAATTATGAAAATGAAGCTACTGTCGGAGAAGCAATACGCAGATCCTCTGTGCCACGTGAAGAATTGCTTGTAACATCTAAGCTTCCTGGACGTTACCATCACTATGATGATGCGATTGTTACCATTCAAGAATCATTGCTTCGGGCAAACTTAGATTATTACGATCTATACCTGATTCACTGGCCAAATCCTATTCAAGATAACTACGTCGAAGCCTGGCAGGCATTAATCGATGCCAAAAAATTTGGTTATATTCGTTCCATCGGTGTATGCAACTTTTTACCAGAACATTTAGAACGTCTCAAAAAAGAAACAGGTATTTTGCCGACGGTGAACCAGATTGAATTACATCCGTTGTTTAATCAGGAAGAACAATTGAAATTCCATGAAGAGCATCATATCGCAACAGAATCATGGAGTCCTTTATCAAGAGCAAGTGATTTACTCCAGGATGAAACATTACAAAAGGTTGCTGATCAGCACAACAGAACTATTTCACAGATTATTCTCCGCTGGCATTATCAGCTGGGAGCGATTGCTATTCCAAAATCAGCATCACCAGTCCGCCAGAAGGAAAATATCTCTATCTTTGACTTTGAATTAAGCAATGAAGAGATGACAATAATCAACAGTCTTACAAAAGCTGATGGACGTTTGAAAGATCAGGATCCGGCTGTTTATGAAGAGTTTTAATAGATATAAAAAAAAGAAAAGTCTCCACCTTTCATTTCAGAAAACATTTATATGGAAGGAACTGATGCACAATCGTTTAGTTGTACATCAGCTCTTTTATTTCTTATTCCTCTTACATATTGAAATGGAAGGTTTATCTTATGAGCCAGTCTCTTCTCTGCGCGCAAACTCCAACAGGGATCATTAAGCATACCTCTTGCAATAGCTATAAGTTAAGTCCTTCATTCATGCTTTCTATGAAAGCATGAATGAAGGACTCGTTTAATCAGCTTATAACCCGTACTTTTCTTTATCTAAGTTCAGCTCTTTACAAAGCTCAACTAATTCTTCATGAAGGCTATCCGCAATATCCACTCCCGCTTCTAACCTTTTTTGTTTTGTTTGAGCTTCAATCTCACCTGGCAGATAAATATGTCCATTTTTATCAATTTTTTCAGAGTTTACAATAATAGCTGTAAAATCATCTAACCTATCATAAAATCTGTCTAAAGGCATAATTTTATCAATATCTATTACAATCATCGTGCAGCCTACTTTATTAGGCTTATCATAGTCTAATAAGGATATATTTTTGCTATAATTTGCACCTGATAATACCCCTGCTAAAATATCCATAATCAGAGTCAATCCATATCCTTTATGACCGCCGATAGGTACTAATGTTCCTTCCAGCCCTTTATCTGGATCTGTTGTTGGATTCCCTTCTGCATCTAATGCCCAGCCCAATGGAATCTCTTCACCCTTTGAGCTTGCCAACTGAAGCTTCCCGCCGGCAACGACACTGTTTGCGATATCTAGTGTAATAGGATCTTTACCTTTTCGTGGAATAGAGAAGCATAAAGGATTATTTCCTAAAACTCTTTCTTTCCCTCCCGAAGGTGCCATCAACGAACCTGCATTCGTAGTTAAAAACCCAATCATTCCTTGTTCAGCAGCCATTTGAGCATAACAGGCCCCGGCACCTATATGATTGCCGTTATATAAAGTGGCAAAACCAATACCTTTTTCCCTTGCTTTTTCGATCGCTTTTTCCATTGCTAACTGGGCTGGGTAGTGGCCCATTCCATCATCTGCATCCAGCACAGCCATTGTATCTGTTTCCTTCACCCATTTTGTATTTGGTTTTGCATTAAATGCTCCAGACTGCAACCGTTCAATATAAACAGGAACTCGCATAATACCATGTGTATCTGTTCCTTGCTTATCTGCAAAACTGATATTCTTCGCACAAATTTCAGCTTCTTTTTTATCTACACCTACAGCTTGTAAAGCGTCTAAAGTAAAAGTTTCTACGTTGGATAATTTCATTGTATACATTTATATTTCTCCCTCATCTTATATATTTTAAGAGCCTTTTGCTCTTAAGATTTAATTTGTTTTCTTCTGCTGCTAATTAACCTTTTCAGAAGTAACATCATTTGATGTTACATTCTCTGTTAATGTATTCTTTTGAGCACCAGTCAGCTTAACTAATAAAGATAAAGCAATTGGTAATAATATCGCTGTGGTCACAGCTGATGCTGCTACTTGCACAGTTGATACAGCTTCAACAGATGCGAAAGCAGGATTAGCCGCAGCTATTACAGCTGGAACCATGACTGCATTACCTGCTGTTGTTCCCTCAGCAGCACCGACAATTGGATTCCATTTAAATAATTTAAATACGAAAAATGCAGCGCCCCCAGTAAATATTAAAGTAAATACACCTAAAAGTACTCCACTTAATCCTCCTTCCAGTATTGCTGTTAAATCGATTCCCATTCCTAAAGCAAAAGCCAAAAATGGTATAATCATATCGCTGCCACTAACAAAAAAGTCTCTCATTTTCCCATCTAAATTCCCCAGGACAACACCGACTAGCAATGGTATTAATACAGATATGAATGGCATGATAGAGAACATGCCTTCTACAAATCCCATGAATCCCAATATTGTAAAAGCCAGCATTGTTAATAAAGGGCCATCATTTAAAACCAGTATAGAGTAAGCTGCCTTATCATCCTGTTTACCATATTGTGATGCTACAGCCATATACATAGCACCGTTACTATTCGACATCGCAGCCATAATAGCTAAAGGTGCAAGTCCTAACCAGAGACCAGACTCTCCACCGAACCAAATAGCCAGTAATGTAAATATTACCGCTACAAACCATTTTACTGTTAAAAGTGTTACCCCTTTTGCAACACTTGTACCAAAGCTTCGAAGATTTAACTGGGCTCCGGCACAGACAAGATATAATGCAGCTAAAACTGGAACAGCATCTACAAATAACGCTTGGGTAAACCCGTCAATTCTTAATGCATTTGGAGCCACAGTATTAACTATTGCCCCCAGTAAAAGAGGGACTACCATCATCCCGCCAGGAATTCTCTCTAAAAATCTTTTAATCTCCATATATTTCACCTCTTTTATACTAGTTTTCTTAGGAAATTACTCTTAAATAGAAATGTTAAAAATCTTATTTATTATATTTGATTACTGACGATATCAAGAGTTTTTTCCAATATATTCCTGGTTTCTTTTTCATTATTTAGATAGTTCTCCGCATCTCTTCCTCTTACTTCTGCTGCCACACGTAAGCCGTTCTCTTTTCTTATACCAAGTTCATCCGCTTTCCTTAAAATAGATGCCATTTTATCCACTGTTAGAAATCCTGGCTCTCCAATCGGCATATGATTATCACCATATAAACTATCTTTATCGTTCAGAACTGCGTTAGAAAAATGAATTTGATGCGTCTCACATTTTGCTTTTTCTAAAGCTTCGTTAATATCTTCTCCATTTAACGCTGCATGTGCCGTATCAAAAGCTAAGCCAATATTACTAAATTGTTTTTTTACTCGACGAATCAATTCAACAGCATCTTTTGTCGGACCAATTATCCGTTTTTTATGCGCTTCCCGATCTAATGGTTCAACTAAAACATCCATATTATAAGTAGCGGCTTCTTCACAAAGTTCACATATACTTTCATATAATCCTTCTATAGCATCCATACGTCTTGCACCACCTGGATCCGCCCCAGTTACAAATGCGATATTGGATACACCACACTCCGCTGCACCATAAAGGCTTTCTTTCAATTGTTTTACTGTTTCTTTTCTTAATTTTGAATCAAGTGATGAAACATCCAGTCCATTCCTATCGATGATAAAAGTCAACCATTGTGTCAGCTCATAATTATTTTCTTTTGCCAGGTTTAAAATTCTCTTTCTCTCAGAAGATTGAGAGATATCTCCAATCTCATAAGAGCGATAAAATCCTTCTTCCGATAATTGTTCGATAATATTTGCTGTAATGTTATCTTTATCTTTTACTGGAAAGAAAATTTCTGGCACTAATAAGGATGGTATAAATCGATTTGTCATTTTCTTCTCTCCTTATTTACAATCGTTTTCAAGTTCTTTTCAACATATTTTCCAACATTTAAAATAACTTTATCTGGATCTGCCCCAGCTTCTTCTGTTTCTTCTTCAATCATGATCCACCCTTGATAACCACTATCTTTGAGCGTCTGTACGATATAAGGGAAATCAATATCTCCTGTCCCCATTTCTCTCCATTCATTATTGTTAGAGCAATCTTTAAAATGAACATGCTTAATAATAGAAAGATTATCTTTAATAATTTCTTCTGGACGCATCCCTCCAGCTTTTATATGACCTGCATCCGGTGTATAGCTCATATAGGATATATCTAAAAGGTCAAATAAAACATCGTAATCTTCTTTCGTTCTAAAATAGGATGTTTCTGGAGAAGCCGGGTGAAAAGAAGCTTGCACGCCTTTTTCATATGCTCGTTTTCCAACGGCGTTTGCACAACCAATAATTTGCTTTTGGCGTTTCAGCAAATTGTCTCTATTAGCTCCTACTCGTGACGGAAGATTCATTACTGCTCCAGGAAAATTTGTTAAATAATCAATGTAATAATCTGCACGTTCTCTTTCGCTTTTTGTTTCTTCATCGTTCTCCCATGTAAATGGAACTGTTAATGAAGCCAGCGAAATTCCTCTTTCATCTAATGACCGTTTTAACTTTTCAGGGTCATTTTGATACCTTCCCAGCATGGCAACCTGAACATCTACCCCTTTAAAACCTGCATTACTTACCGTATCCATTACTTCATCAAGGTAATCCGTTTCTTTATCGTAGTCCAATTCCCAAGTAGAAGTATGACACCCAAATTTAATACGCATTTGCAATCCTCCTGTGTCTATTAGAATCCGATAGCGTTTTCATTTTCTTTAACACGACGTAATTGCCTTATTTCCTTTTATTGCTAGCAAAAGAAAGGGCTTTCATTATGGAACAAAATCGTTCAGTGGATTTATATTAACACACTAAACTTTGTTTTTCCATAGGAAGAACTAAATTTATATAAATTTTTTTTTATTATTTTCCAAAAATGCTTATATAATAATGTTTTAAGGTGTTAAAATATACTTAAATAAATCGTTTTTTCAAAGCAAATGAAGTATATCACTGTAAATATGGTTTAAAAATGCATATAATTATTATATAAAATGAGATAATAAGCATTTTTTCTATAAAGTAAAGCTACAAAATACAGTTTGAATAGATCTTAATCTTATATCCTCATAGTGATATACAGACATTTGTCGCAGGGCAAAAAGTTTATGCCAAAGGTTAAAATTTTTACTCCTTAATACCTTTGTTTGTTCTTAGGTAATGCAAAGTTCTCTTTAATTACTTTCATTACATTTTTATGCTCTAAACATAGCGGAAGGAATGATATTTAAAGTGGAAACGATTACTGCAGACCAGTACTTGGTCAAAAAAATTAATAAAGCACTAATTTTAAGTATAATAAGAGACCACTCTCCTCTTTCAAAGCCTGAAATTGTCACTAAATCCGGGCTTAATCGTGGAACAGTATCTCGATTAGTTAATGAGCTTGAATCAGATTCGATTATTAAACAATTAGGCGAAGGGGTATCCTCAGGAGGCAGAAAACCAACTATGTATTCCATAAATGGGGATTCCGGGTTTGTTATTGGGATTACTGTTAAGTCCAAACTATTAGAAGTTGCCTTAGCTGATCTAAATGGACAAATAGTCAAGCGTTTTACAAAGGAGTTAAGAAGTAACACACCAAAGTTTGTTATAAAAAATATCATTGAATCCATTAAAGAAATGCAGGATCATGCTAAAGAAAGCCTCTTTCAAATTACGTGTATTGGTATTGGTTTTCCAGGTATGATTGATGAGAACGGTACAGTTTTAAAAGCACCATCTTTAAAATGGAACTCTGTGGACTTAAGACAAACTATTGTCGATACATTTCGAATTCCTTGCGTTGTAGATAATCAGGCACGGGTTGGCTTGATTGGAGAAAAGCAATTTGATAAGAATAACCTTTTAACCGATACCTTGTATATAAGTGTCGGCAACGTCATAGGAAGTGCCGCTACTATAAAAAATGAATTATTTCGCGGCTATAATGGATTATCTGGAGAAGCAGGGCATCTTATCGTTAAATACAATGGTAAAAGATGCTCTTGTGGAAGTAAAGGCTGCTGGCAAATGTATGCTTCCACGAATACCCTGCTAAAGAAACTTTCGAGTGTGCCCAAGGTAGCAGAACAATTAGATGCCAGCCCTTTTTCACAGCTTTCTGTTGAATTCCTGGAAACACTGGCTGGTCAAAATAATCCGTTAGTGATAAAAGAGATAGAAGAAATAGGGCGTTTTCTAGGTATAGGTCTCATCAGTCTTGTAAATGTTTTAAACCCTAAAAACGTTTTAATAGGAGGAGATATTACCAAACTCAAAAAGTGGGTTGAACCTTCTCTGATTGAAACACTTCGCTCAAATGTATTACCTGATCACAATAAAAACTTAGATATTTTATTTTCTGAATTAGGTTCTGATTCAACCATTATTGGCGCCATTGCTATTGCATTAACACACTTTTTTGAAAATGATTATCACGTTAGCTCTGAATAAATAATTATTTCTTAATAGTAATTTCAAAAATGATACGCTTTTCATGGACCTCTTTTAATTTTACTACATTCATATCAGGTACTGCTTTCACTTCGAGTTTAAGACAGTATTCTTTGAATAGTATACCATCTATGCAAACACATTATATCGGCTCGCACCAAAAATTGGAAGATATGCTGCTAACAGCGTTCTCTAGACAAAAATTGGTAAAAAAATATATTCTCCAAATTACAATAACAGAAAGGAAATAAAAAGAGATGAAATATGTCATTGGAATAGACTTAGGGACTAGTGCAGTCAAACTTTTATTAGTAAACATGAATGGAAAAGTGATTCAAGAAATATCAAAAGAATACCCTTTAATGCAAGAAAAAGCCGGGTATAGCGAGCAAAACCCGGAAGATTGGGTAGAGCAGACAATAGCTGGACTGACTGAGCTTACAGACAGCTTTCCTGGAGATGTATCTGATATTGAAGGAATCAGCTTTTCCGGACAAATGCATGGTCTTGTATTATTGGATGAGAACCATGATGCTATTCGACCGGCTATCCTATGGAATGATACACGTACTACAAAAGAATGTCAGGAAATTACAGAACAGGTTGGCAGAGAAAAACTTCTCCATATATCAAAAAACATAGCACTGGAAGGCTTTACACTGCCTAAAATAATATGGGTAAAAAAATATGAACCTGAAAATTATTCGAAAGCAAAGCTGTTTTTATTACCAAAGGATTATTTGCGCTTCCGATTAACCGGCCGGTTACATATGGATTATTCGGATGCTGCAGGGACACTTTTGTTAGATATAGAGAAGCGTTCGTGGAGCGATGAAATTTGCACAGCGTTAGATATTGATCCTGAGCTGTGCCCGCCGCTTGTTCCCTCTCATGAAATGGTTGGAAATATCGATGAAATTATAGCGGAGAAAACGGGACTTTCTGAAAAAATCAGCGTATTTGCCGGCGGTGCTGATAATGCCTGCGGAGCGATTGGAGCAGGTATTTTGGAGGAAGGAAGAACGATGGCCAGTATCGGTACTTCTGGAGTTGTTTTATCTTATGAGGATGCCGGTAATAAATCATTTGCAGGAAAGGTACATTACCTTAACCATGCTGCTCCCGATGCTTTTTACACCATGGGAGTTACGCTTGCTGCAGGTTATAGCTTATCCTGGTTTAAAAATACTTTTGCCAAAGAAATGACATTCGATGATCTTTTACAAGAAGCAGCAGACGTTCCTGTCGGGGCAAATGGTCTCCTGTTTACGCCTTATATTGCCGGAGAACGTACCCCTCACGTTGATGCATCTATCCGGGGCAGCTTTATTGGCATGGACAGCTCTCATAAACGCAAGCATTTTACAAGAGCAGTTATGGAAGGAATCACTTTTTCATTAAATGAATCTTTAGAAATTTTCAGGGAGAATGGAAAGTCAGTCGATACCGTTATATCTATTGGCGGCGGGGCAAAAAGTACAATGTGGCTGCAAATGCAGGCAGATATTTTTAATACCACGGTAATAAAACCAGGCAGTGAGCAAGGTCCGGGAATGGGGGCTGCTATGCTGGCTGCTTACGGATCAGGCTGGTTTGAAACGCTTCCGGAATGCGCTTCTGTTTTCCTGAAGGATGCACAAACGGTGGAGCCTATACGTGAAAATGTAGAAAAATACAAGGAGCTCTTTACATTGTATAAATCTGTTTATGCATCAACAAAGCAAATCAATAAGGATTTAATGAAATATCGAAACGGGAATGAAGTGTAGTCATGTATCACATGTTTCTCACCTTATGAATAACCTGTAGTGGTACGCTAAAGCGAGAGGTGGAGGAGCATGGATTCATTGTTTACACTGGCATATCAGATTGGTTCTCTATATATTATTGTTGCAATTGGCTGGATCATCAGACGGAAGAAACTGATCTCTGAACAAGGGCAGCGTGCTATGACAACTTTATTATTATATGTGGCTCTACCCTGTCTGATTATCAGCTCCATGCATATACCTTTCCAGTACGAACAAGCTTATGGCGCCTTCATTATGTTTGTCCTTTCCATCTATATTATGGGAGGGACCCTTTTTTTAAGCCGGTTTATTACGAGAAGGCTGACATTGCCGAGAGAACGTAAAGCGGTATTTGAAAATATTATTTTATTTGGTAATCAAGGGTTTATCGGCATGGTCATTATTCTGCAGCTGTTCGGCCAGGAGGGAATTCTGCTTGCTTCTGTATTTAACCTGATTTATTACGTTTTGATGTGGACATATGCCATTTATATTATGAACCCTGGTATGCTTCCAGATTCCAAAGCTGTGTTTATCTTGAAAAATCCCGGCTTTTTAGCAACAGTGTTCGGTTTTATTTTATTTATCTTTCCTGTTCAAATTCCTGCTTTTATTATGGAGCCGATAGCGACCATCGGGCAGATGACAGTACCTTTATCCATGATTATGATCGGTATGATGATTTCAACGATTACTTTTTCTGATGTTATTGCATATATGAAGGATATTTTTGTTTATATCGCCGTCATAAGCCGGTTATTTATTTATCCAATCCTCTTTTTTCTGCCATTACTGTTATTTCATCTTCCTTTTGAGTGGTTTATGATAGCATGTCTGCTTTCTGCGACTCCAAGTCCTGCCACGATAAGTATGTATGCACAAGTATATGGGGGAGACGTGGAATTTTCTGCGGTGGTTGTCTTTTTCTCCACCCTTCTTTCGGCTATCAGCATTCCTCTGGTTTATTTACTTTTTTTATATTTTATTTAGAAGATGTATGTTACACCCTCTTGATCATTATTTAAGAACGAAAAGAGCTTGCAAAAAAGGACGAATGATTCACCCGTCCTCTGCTGCTTTTATTTCCACCAATCATTATAAATGGACGCAATCGGCTCACGCTTATGCATCGTTTTGATATAGTGAGCCTCAATAACTTCTTTTGCTTCCTGAGACACTTCTTTACCTTCTAAATAATCATCCACTTCTTCATAGGTCACACCTAATGCTTCTTCATCAGCTAAGGCTGGACGTTCATCTTCCAAATCAGCAGTAGGCTTTTTCATATAAAGATGCTCAGGACAGCCCAACTCTTTTAATAACTGCTTTCCCTGTCGTTTATTTAAACCCTCGAGCGGCACAAGATCGCAGGCTCCATCTCCATGCTTTGTAAAGAACCCGGTAATTGCTTCTGCTGCATGGTCTGTACCTAATACAAAGCAATTATGCATACCGGCAATACTATATTGTGCCTTCATGCGCTCTCTTGCTTTTTCATTTCCTTTTAGAAAGTCACTGATAGTTATACCTGCTTCATGTAATGCTTTATCACTGGCATCCACAGCTTTTTTAATATTTACTGTGAATATCTTCGAAGGCTGTACAAACTGAATTGCATCTTCTACATCATCAGCATCACCCTGTTTTCCATATGGGAGCTTTACGCCAATAAATTGATAAGATTCCTCTTCATGCTCCTCGTTTAATTCGTCAATCGCCAATTGGGCTAATTTTGAAAGTAGTGTAGAATCCTGGCCGCCTGATATTCCAAGAACAAAGCCTTTTGCAAAACTAAATTTCCGCAAATAGTCCTTCATAAAATCAATACGTTTACGGATTTCTTCTTTTGGCTCAATTTCCGGTTTTACATGTAATGCTTTAATAACGGATTGTTGTAATTCACTCATTTATAGACACTCCTTTATTAGAAACTGCCTATTCACCTGTCTTAGCGAATCAGCAGTTTTTTCACTTGGCTTACTGAATTTTTATCTGTTTTGCAGTTGGTGACGATTTACTCGCACAACCGGGAACTTCTGCTGCAAATGATACTTTTCTAACATGGAACTAAAGATTTTGGTCCTGCTTTACTTTTTTCTTCACATTTTCAATATGCTCCATTTTGTTATTCCATAGTTTTATACTTAAATCAACAGGATATTCAGCAGGATAGTTTGTCCGCTTATATTCATCCCAGAACAGCTGAAGCTGGTTTTTCGCATAATTTTGTACATGCAGCAAACTTGGGCATTCGTAGACGATTTGACCATTTACTGCAATATCATGATGCAGATCAACTGCCTCAAAATTAGAAACCATTTTCTTATAGTACGTATGGATTGGATGGAAAAGCATAATTTCCGCTTCTTGATTAGGATCTTCATCCTCTAGTGTCAGATAATCACCTTCTGTATGATGATTCCCTTTATTAATAATCCGATAAACTTTTTTCTTCCCTGGTGTTGTCATTTTTTCAGGGTTGCCAGATAATTTAATCGTATCTACCATTTCTCCCTGTTCATCCTCAATAGATACCAGCTTATAAACTGCTCCAAGTGCGGGCTGATCATATGCTGTAATCAGCTTTGTTCCGATTCCCCAAACATCAATTTGCGCATGCTGGGCCTGAAGACTTGCTATCGTGTATTCATCCAAATCATTAGAGACATAAATTTTTGCATCGGTAAATCCAGCTTCATCCATCATTCTTCTGGCTTCCTTCGACAGATATGCCAGGTCGCCGCTATCAATCCGAATACCTTTAAAATCAATTTTATCTCCTAATTCTTTAGCTACTTTAATAGCATTAGGAACACCAGAATAAAGTGTATCGTAGGTATCCACTAAAAAGACACACTCACGATGACGCTCTGCGTATTTTTTAAAGGCAACATATTCATCACGATATGCTTGAACCATCGAATGTGCATGTGTACCAGATACAGGAATGCCAAACAATTTACCAGCCCGGACATTGCTTGTTGCGCTGAAACCGCCGATATAAGCCGCTCTTGTCCCCCATACTGCAGCATCCATTTCCTGTGCTCTTCTTGTACCAAATTCCATTACAGGGTTATCTCTGACCAGTTGTCTGATACGTGATGCTTTGGTAGCAATAAGTGTTTGGTAATTCACAATGTTTAATAAAGCTGTTTCCAGCAGCTGTGCTTCTTCTAAAGGAGCTTCTACCCGGACAATCGGCTCATTTGCAAAAACAATTTCCCCTTCACGCATTGATTTCAAAGAACCTGTAAACCGGAGATCGCGTAAATGATCAATAAAATCTTCTTTATAGCCAAGGTCCTTTAGATAGGTTAAATCTGATTCACTAAATCGAAAGTTGTGTAAATACTCAATAATTCGTTCTAATCCCGCATATACTCCATAGCCGTTTCCAAACGGCAGCTTGCGAAAATATAAATCAAACACTGCATTGCGATTATGTATTCCATCATGCCAATACGTTTCAGCCATATTTATTTGATAAAGATCTGTGTGCAGCATTAAGCTGTCATCTATATAATTCATTTCCGATTTCCTCCTGTGGGTTTATATGTTTCCAATTCTATTACCAAATAGATGAGAAAACAATATTATCATTAAATCGATATAACTGAGACGGCCTGAACGAATTCCGTTCTGTTTTCTTTAAGTTCCCATTCGTATCGGCAACCTTTTCCAGAAAAGGTAACTTAGGTGCTTTGCCAAAAAATACAGATGTATTTGTAATTCTGGAATGATCAGATACAGTCATCAGTACACGCTGTAATTCAGATAAAGTAAATTCTTCAGGTAAAAAGTTTCTTGCAACCGTTGAATGATGCATATCCCATTCAATCAATGACACAGCATCTGCAATTATTTTTTGATGGTCGAATGCTAAAGAAAGCTGCTTTATTTCTTCCAATGAGAACAAATCGACTTCCTCTGCATCATCCGCCGCCTCTCTTTTCTCAAGCTGAAATTCTGGCACAATTGCATAATGCGCATTTGATATAATCCAACCGCGAGGGTCTCTTCCCCATGCATCATATGTTCCAAAATGCTTTAGAAAAACTTGATCAATTCCCGTTTCTTCTTTTAGCTCTCTTGCTGCTGCCTGTAAAGCTGTTTCCCTTCTTTTGGCGTCGACAAACCCGCCAGGCAAAGCCCATTTACCAGCTTCCATATTAGGGTTGCCTTCTGCATCTATTTTAGCCCTTTTAATCAACAAAAGCTTCAATATTTTCTTCGGTGGTTCTTTTTTACGCTGTTCTTTTGCTTCAGTATTTTCCGATACAATGGTAAATACAGCAATATCACTCGTATAACCATCTGGTGTAACGTATTTTGATTTATCCTTCATCTAGTGTTTTTCACCTCCACCGAATTTCATAATTAGTAATTTGTAATTTAATAATTACTAATTATTATAATCAAAAGAAAAAGAATGTCAAACAATTAAGAATAAAAAACGGGAAGCACCTTTACCTCCCGTTTTATCGTAATTAATCCTCAGCGTATTTAATAACTGCATCATGTAAGAGAGAAACAATTTCCCTTCCTGCACGGTCATTATAATATTTCGCAAATCTTTCATCCGCTAAATACATTTGTACCAAGCCTTTATGCGCTTCTGCGGAATAATTTGGCCATGAATACATCAGCCATTTTTTATGAAGCTCATACACTTCTTTTGCTTCTGGTGTGTCTAAATTCTTTGTCTTTGTTAATTGCTCCAGTTTCGTAAATAATTCATCTTCTATTCTCTGCATTTCCTGAAAATCTGCTTCGCTAAGATTCATAAATTTTTCATTCGATTTTCCAACTGTTTCCTTACCATATTTTTCTCTGATTTCTTCCCCATACAGTCTTTCGTTCTCTTCCAGACGTTCTTTCTTAAATCCTTCAAATTTTTCTTCCGCTGTCATTATAATCTCTCCCTTTGTATATTGAATTGTTTTTCTCACAGTGGCTAACAATTGATTTAACTTTTCTTTCTCTGCTTCGAGCTTTCGCTGATGCTCTTCTAATGCAGTGAGCGTATGAAAATCAGGATCATCCAGTACTGAATGAATCTGCTCCAGCTTCATTCCTAAAGAACGATAGAGAAGAATTTGCTGCAGCCGATTTAATTCCTTCTCTTCATATAGACGGTATCCTGAATCGGAAAGCCCTGCAGGCTTTAATAAATCAATTTGGTCATAATACCGGAGTGTACGTGTACTGATACCCGATATATCAGCTACTTGTTTGATGGAATATTTCATTCCTTTTACCTCCCTTCAGTTCCTAATATAGAGATTTACGCAGCGTAAAGGTCAAGGATTTTTTTAATTTATAATAAAACCCATCTTAAATTAGTCTAAGATGGGTTTATCTTACCTTATTTTAAATAATATCATTAAAAATTTGTCCACCATTTAAATCAATAATCTTTAAACGATTCGTATCTTTAATAAAAATCGTTTTGTATTTTTTCTGGTTAGCTTCATCACCAATAAATAAAATTCGTTTATGCGGATTATCCTCCACAACTTGAACAGAATCATTTCCTGATGGAATTTGATTTTGAATAACTTCCATTTCTTTCTGTGTACTTTCTCCTGTTTCTTCTTCAAAAGCCATTACTTCATTATCTTCTGCTTCTCCTGTGTTGGCATAGATTCCTGTTAGTAATAATGCTCCTGCTGCTGTCGATAGTAAAATTGTCTTCATTGGTAAAAACCTCCTTGATATATTAACAATTACCAGTTTACATGACTGCTTCTTATAATGTCCTTAGAGAAAAATGAGAATTTGCTGAGAAAGCCTGGCGTTTATTTTCCCGGGGATAGGGAAAAAGATACTATACTTATTTTCTTTAACAAAACTTCTGTCAAAATAAAGCTCCACAAAGCTTTATTATTTACGTACTAAAAATTGCAGTAAACAATTCATACTACCAACACAGGCGGAGGAACGAAAATGAACAAAATATATGATGCTATCGGTATTGGAATCGGCCCTTTTAATTTAAGTCTTGCTGCTTTAACAAATGATTTGCAGGAATCAGAAATTTTATTTTTTGAGCAGGAGGCTTCTTTTGATTGGCATCCGGGAATGCTGTTAGAAGGCATGGACCTCCAAACACCATTTATCGCAGACCTTGTAACATTTGCAGATCCTACAAATCGTTTTTCTTATTTAAATTATCTTCACAAGCATAATCGGATGTATTCCTTTTTCTTTTTTAACCGCTTCACCATTCCCAGAGAGGAATACAATGCTTATTGTAAATGGGTTGCTTCAAAATTAAATAATTGCCAGTTTGGACAATGTGTAACAGATGTGAAAGAGGTATCGGGTAAATCCTGTTATGCAGTTACTGTTCATTCCATAGAGGATGGCAGTGAAGAAATATATTATGGAAAACATATTATTTTAGGAACAGGCAGCATCCCAAACATTCCAGAAGCGTTACAAGGATTTCCAGAGGAGGATATTACGCACACCAGCCGCTATACTTATTTTCAGGATACTTTAAAGCAAGGAAGCTCCATTACTGTCGTTGGCTCAGGACAAAGTGCATCAGAGGTATTTTATGATTTATTAAAGGATCAAAAAGAACGTGGCTATGCTTTAACCTGGTTTACGCGTTCCAGCGGGATTTTCCAGAAGGAGGATACCGGACTGGGCAGAGAAGTATTTTCTCCCGAGTATGTTGATTACTTTCACAATCTGGCAATGGAAGACCGGATGGAATCGCTTGAAAATTTAAGCACTATCCGAAATGGGATAGATCCTAAGCTGCTGGAAAAAATTTATGAGCTGCTCTATAACCGCTCCATTGAGTCTCCTTTGGACCAGATCACTATCCAGACCAATACTGCGGTAAATGCAATTGAAGCGGGGACTAATTCAAACAGAGAAAGCTACAGCCTGCAATGTAAGCAATGGCAAAAAGGAGAAAAATTTACTTATCCTGCAGACAAAGTTATTCTTGCAACCGGGTATAAACCGCATCTCCCAGAATGGCTGAATAATTTTCATGAGAAAATAGAATGGGAGGATGAAAAAAGATTCCGCGTGACAGCAGATTATCGGCTTGTTTTTAAAGACTCTCGCGAGAATCAGATTTATACCTTAACAAATATTGAGCATTCTCATGGATCCAGTGCCACAAACCTTGGATTGTCAGTATTACGCAATCAAAAAATTATTAATTCCATTGCTGGCAAGGAAATCTATACCACACCAAATCAGGCAGTCTTCCAGCAATTTGAAATGAAAAAATCATAATTACAAAAAAAGATGCCAGATGTGTTTCATACACATTTAGCATCTTTTCTCTACATCAAATCCATTTCCAACCGTACCATATCTACAACCTGTATTCCGTTTTCAAAGATCGGTTCATCATAATGACGCAAAAAGAAGTCACGATCAATGGAAACCATCCGAAAACCGCATTTTTGATACAGTGCCAGCTGAGTAACTCCTGAATTACCTGTTCCAATTTCTATCGTACGGTAATTTTGCTTCTTCGCCTCCTGAATAGCGTGTAATACCAACTGTTTTCCCCAGCCTTGTCCCTGATAACCTTCATCAACAGCAATATTTACGAGCTCCACTGTATCCGGTCTTGTCGGCAGAAGGACATATACTCCGATAATCTTTTCTTCCTTCTCCAGTACATGGCAGGTTCCTCTTGAAGTATAATCACGGACTAATCTTTCTGATGGATCTGCGAGTAATAACAGATTCATAGGCAATGTTTCTTCCGCAAGCAACTGACGAATCATATTTTCTGCTCCTTTTTTATTAAATAGACTTGTTTCTTTACTGTAATTCTTCTAACATTAGGAATTATATATTGAATATAGTATACCAACTTTTTCAACTTCAAAGGAGTTTAAAATGGATGTTATTACTGTCGCCCTAACAGTCATTATGATGGGGTTTATTTTATTCACCGGTGCGTTGGTCGCCCTGAAAAATACAATTACATATGAAGCAAAACAGCTGTTTATGAGCGTTATTATTAATGTTGCCGTTCCATTTATTATTTTAAATGGTGTGTTCAATACTGAGTTAACAGATGATGTGTTACATCAAGTTGTTCTGATGTTTATCTTCAGTGTCAGTTTTAATATTTCAGCTGTTGGTATTTGTTTTTTATTCGGAAAAATCATTGGCTTCTCTATAACAAAATCAAAACAGCTTGCTTTACTTGCTGCTATAGGGAATTCTGGATTTATCGGCATTCCATTATGTGCTGCTATCTTCGGCCCCATCGGTGGTTTGCTTGCCGCTATTTTTGATGCAGGGCTGGATGTAGTAGTTTTCTCTCTGGGAATCTATCTTTTGCAAAGTGAAGACCGCTTTGAATGGAGACATTTAAAAGCACTTATAAACATGCCTTTAATTGCTATCAGCTTTGGACTGATTTTTGCATTCAGCGGCTGGGATGCTACCGTTTTAATGAAAGATTTAGCTAGCATGCTCTCCGCATTGGCTGCTCCGATGGCTATGCTTTATGTCGGTTTTAGTCTGCCAGACCTTTTCCGAAGTAAGCAGCCTTTATTTTTCCGTGAATTGTGGATGCCACTAGTGTGGAAATTACTTATTCTTCCAGTGATAGTAATGATTATTCTTTCTTTTATGCCTATAGAGACCATGTTGAAGCATATATTGGTGATTCTTACCTGTATGCCTACCTTTATGCTCTCCGCTGTTTTATTTTCCCGTTATACGGATAAAGAACAAGATGCAGTTGTTACATCTGTATTTTCCACCCTGCTTGCATTAGGGACGATTCCTTTTATCGCCTGGCTGTCTACTTTTTGGATTGGCTAAGTCATAGACTAATAATGTAATAAAAGCAGACGCATATTTCACTTATGTGCGTCTGCTTTTATTCTATCGTTTCTTAATGATAAACCAATTTTTCGCACCAATGGTAAGAACAATTAATAAACAAATTAATCCAACAGCGTGAAACAATATGGCTTTTGTCAATCCCCCGAGTATAATACCTAACAAACCCACCACAAAAAGCGGGGAGTATTTTTTATTTAGAGTCACTTCAACCTGATCTCCGTCGTTAACAGTCAAAGAGTTGCTGTAGAAAAAGCTCTGATTAACTGTTATCTCAGCTGTATCTTCAGGAGCAGCTGCAATAAATACATCATTATTTTTCAGCTTCCCTTGTGCTTCTCCATTAACATTGACCTTTATACTGGACAATCCACCAAGTGGACCTGTATTTCTATTAACATGAACCTCCATCTATGTACCCCTTCCATCATTTTTATTCAGCTAGAATATATCAAAGTATGGTAACACAGAAAGGGCTGGCAGAACAGGTACATTTGAACTGATTTTTCGTTTTATCAAGAAACAGAAAGCCGCCCAGCTCAAAGAACAGCTTCCTGTTATGTGAAAAGAAAACAAACTGCTGCAGTGATTACTTATCTGCACAAAATATAACTCTTAGCCTTCTTTTTGCATCGCTTCTTCTTTCGTACGCTCAACCGTCCCAAAGGGATGATGAGGAGGTGCATAAATTGTATACAGCTTTAAAGCTTCATCTCCTGTATTTGTTATATTATGCCAGGTACCAGCTGGAACCATAATAGCACTGTCTTCTTCCACATGCTGCTGAATGGTCAGATTATCTTGCCGGTTCCCCATTTGTACAGTTCCTTCTCCTTCTTCAATGCGTAAAAATTGGTCTGTATCCGGGTGTACCTCTAAACCAATATCACTTCCCACCGGGATACTCATCAATGTAACCTGCAGATGCTCTCCTGTCCACAAAGCAGTACGGTAATTTGTATTTGCCTCTGCAGCATTTTCAATATCAATAATGAACGGATTTCCACCATAATCAGTAACCCGGGAATATATTTGGGCGTCCTGATGAGGTTCTAAATACCCTGCTAAATAATTCGCAATTTGATAATCTGTCATTGCAAGCTGATAAAGTAGCTGCCGGGAGTGAGGTTCATTTATTTGTTCACTTTTACGATAATTTTCTTCATAGCCCTGCAGAGCATGTTCATAAACAGATTCAATACTTCCATTTTCTGCTTGCTTATACTCTGACTGTCGTGTATCTATCTGTTGTCCGGTGAAATATTGATAAACCTGCTCCAGTCCTGCTGCTATTTGATTTTTAGATTGCACTGCATACATGATTCCCTGTCCGGAGACTCCCTGCCTGAATTGGTCCAGCACTTGAAAATACATAGGAATTAACGAAGCTTCACGCTGTAAGGTCTCTTCTACCATATTAGCTGTCTGTTCATCATAGGCATTTCCCTGATTTAAATTTGGATTCATTCGATTCATTTGCTGCTGATACAAAGGATTATAATACATTTTGGTTTGTTACCTTCCTTTCCTTAATCTCTTATCAGCATATGACTATAAATTAAAAATGGAACCCAAAAAAATTGAATAATCAAGACATCAAAAAAAAGAAGACATCTGCAAATATCTTCTCATTCCTTTTTTATTCTGTTTAAATATTATTTATACAGTACTTCCTATTATACGCACGTAGAAATTGCTAAACCTTTCTCTTTCAAATTATTTCACCTTAACCTCAGCATACCTAGATTCTGGTATCGATAAACCTAAATGCCCCCGCAATGTAACACCATTGTATTTCTCTCTAAATAATCCACGTTGCTGAAGCACTGGAATAACCTCATCTATAAACTCCGTTAAGCCCCCTGGCAAGGTTTGAAACATTAAATTAAAGCCGTCTGCTCCCTCCTTTATAATCCACTCCTCCAGCTGATCGGCGATTTGTTCCGGAGTACCGAAAATTGTCCAATGTCCCCTTGAGCCGGCAACCCGTTTATAAAGCTGTCTGATTGTTAAATCTTCTCTTCTGGCCAAGTCTATAATTAATTCTCTTCGACTCTGGTTTCCGTTAGTTTTTGGAATATCTGCAGGAAGCGGGTCATCCAGTGAATAATTAGAGAAATCCATTCCCCCAAGATAATCAGATAAAAAATCAAGTCCGACTTCAGGTACAATCAAATCCTGTAATTGCTTATATTTCTCTCTTGCCTCTGCTTCTGTTTTACCAATGAAGGGGGAGACGCCAGGCATTATTTTCACTTCATCCGGATTTCTGCCGGATTCAAGAACCTTTCTTTTCACTTTTTGATAAAAACTCTGAGCATCCTCCAGTGTCTGCTGAGCAGTAAAAATTACATCGGCAGTTTTTGCCGCCAGTGTTGTACCTGCTTCTGATGAGCCAGCCTGAACAATCACAGGGCGACCCTGCGGGGAGCGCGAGGAGTTCAATGGTCCCTTTACATAAAAATGCTTTCCTTCATGATTCAGTGTGTGTAATTTCCTGGAATCAAAATAAACCCCTGCGTCTTTATCCCGGATAAAAGCATCTGATTCCCAACTATCCCATAGCCCCTTCACCACTTCTACAAATTCATCCGCACGTTCATAACGAAGATCATGCGCTAAATGCTTCTCTTTGGTAAAGTTATTCGCCTCATGCTCGTAATAGGACGTTACCACATTCCACGCTGATCTTCCTTTACTTAAGTGATCCATAGAAGAAAATTTTCTGGCAATATGGAACGGTTCATTATAGGTCGTAGATGCTGTTGCAGCAAGCCCTATTTGGGATGTGACTGCAGCTAGAGCCGGGAGCAGCGTAAGTGGATCAAACCGGACGATTTCCGCCGGATGTGATAAGCGGTTAAAAGACAATCCATCACTTAAAAAAAGCATATCCAGTTTTCCCTTTTCTGCTATTTCCGCAATTTCCTGATAATATTTAAAATCCTCAAAGCCATCAGCAGGCACTTCAGGATGCCTCCATGAAGCCATATGGTGCCCCGTCCCCATCAGGAAGACACCTAAGTTTATTTGCTTCTTAGACATTTTTTTCAGCTCCCCTTATTAATTCTTTTGATAAACCGGATTCCATTTAAGCAATCTGCTCTCTAATAGTTTTGCTAAAGAATCTGCCACCTTTCCCAAAATCGCATATAAAAGTATTGCTAAAACAACAATATCAAGCTGCATAAATTCACGGGCGTTATTTGACATATAGCCGATACCGGATGAAGCTGCGATGGTTTCCGCAACGATTAATGTCACCCACATGGTTCCAAGTGCATATCGAATACCTACCAATATAGAGGAAAGTGCTCCAGGTAAAATAATTTTGAAAAATAGCTGCCATCTCGATAATCGATACACTTTTCCCATTTCAATCAGTCCTTTATCCACTGATCTAATTCCATGGTACGTGTTGATATAAACAGGAAAAAATACACCGATGGCTACTAAAACAATTTTGGATTCTTCTCCGACACCAAACCATAATATAATCAGCGGAATCAAAGCTAAATGTGGAATATTACGAAGCATTTGGACGGTTGTATCCAAATGCTTTTCTGCAAACGGATAAACTCCATTTAACATACCAATGATGATGCCTAACCCTCCACCAATGACAAAGCCTATAATAGCCCGACTGAAGCTGATATAGATATGTGTCCAGAGATCTCCGCTAACAGCCATAGAGATACCTGTTTGAACCACTTCCAGCGGTGGCGGCAGAATGTTCCCCGAAATAGATTCATTCATTGCAAATAGCTGCCATCCCGCTAAAAGAAGTATAGGGATGATCCACGGAGCTAAACGGTTATAAATATTGCTGGATGTCTCTTTCAACTGTTTCACTTCCTTATATACTAAATTTAGCCTTATTTATTGGCATTCTATTCACTGTCTGGATTCCAAATATAATCAGAAAAGTCGATTTCATTTTCAATTAAACCGATATCCAATAAATCTGCTGCTTCGATTTCTAAATCCACTATTGCCTGATCATCCATAAATTGAGCATCTGACTCTTTTTTATTTAATACCGTTTCCCATGTAGCCGCGGGAATTTGTGTCTCCCCTTCCAGCAATTCTGATGCTTCAGATGGGTCTTCATTAATCTCCTTACCAACTTTCGCTAAGTGTTTAACATATAATTCAACTACTTCCGGATCCTTATCAATTAATTCTGATGTCGCAAAATAAAAGGATCTGTATGGGACAACGTCTTCTGCCGTATGCAGGATTTTGTTTCCTCTAGCCTCAGCATCTGCGAAATACGGGTCCCAGACGACCCAGGCATCCACCTCACCTTTTTCAAATGCCAGACTGGCATCAGGAGGATTTAGATTAACTGTTTCAATATCA
The DNA here is from genome assembly GCF_038004405.1 of Oceanobacillus sp. FSL W8-0428. Lineage (NCBI taxonomy): Bacteria > Bacillati > Bacillota > Bacilli > Caryophanales > Bacillaceae > Oceanobacillus > Oceanobacillus sp. FSL W8-0428. Next base: position 2,204,300 of record NZ_JBBORB010000001.1, on the reverse strand, counting down.
TCAATGGATAAATTTGCTGAATCCAAGAGCTTGATTAACAGGTATTGGGCAATGGAAGCATTGTTATACGCAACCCTTTTCCCTTTTAAATCCTCCAATGATTGAATGGAAGAATCTTCACTGACTAATATCCCTTCTGTTTCTGGAGCAGACGGCTCGCTGGCAATATACTGAAAGTCACTCCCTTTATCGAGGGCAAAAATAGACGGAATATCTCCTGCATTTGCTAAATCAATACTTCCTGCGTTTAATGCTTCCAAAATAGAGCTTCCCGTATTAAATTCCGACCAGGTAACCGTATAGCCTAACTCCTCCAGCTCCTCTTGAAATTCTCCGCTATTTTTTAAGGTTAATGTCGGCCCCCCTTTTTGGTAGCCGATATTAATCTCACCATTTGCTCCAGAGGCTGAACTGCCGCACGCTGCAAGAATGAGTGAAAGCATGATTATTAAAAATAAAACAAGTATGTGTCTATTCTTATGATGATTCAATAGATTTTCCCCTTTCTTTACACAGTCTGCCTGGACGAAATAATTTCATGGACTTTAGGAATAACGTTTTCTCCAATTTCCTGAATGGTTTCCAAATGCGGAAAACCTCGTAACAACACTTTATCAAACCCTAAATCAGCATATTCTACAATTCGTTCTGCTACCTGATCAGGGGTGCCGACAAGCGCAATGGAGTTTCCCGATAATACTTGGGTTAATCCAGCCCATAAATTGGGACCAATTTTAAAGTTATTTTCCCTTCCATCCTCCATTAATTGATGAAGTCTTTTCACACCAATGGATTCACCCTTTGCCGTGGCAGCATTTTTTTCATTCAGCAGATTTTCTTCTGTTTTGCTCAGAAGTTTTTCTGCATTATTAAAAGCTTCATCTTCTGTCTCTCCCAGCACAACTTGAAATGAAACACTATAGTTTAATTCACGATTATAATCTGCAGTACGTTTTTTCATTTCTTCAATTCGTTCTTTGGTATTTTCCAATGTTTCTCCCCAAAGCATATAAACATCCGATTCGGCTGCTGCCACATCTTTTCCTACATTTGAGGCACCACCAAAGTATATTTTCGGTATTTCTTTAGGTCTTGGAAATAAGGATGCTCCCTTCAGTTGATAAAATTCACCATCATGATCAAAATGTTCCTCCGTAAATAGCCGTTTTAGTATTTGAATATATTCACGGGTTCTCTTATATCTAGTTCCATGATCCAGAAAGTCCCCATCTGCCGCTAAATCTGTCGGTGATCCTCCAGTTACTACATTGACCAAAGCTCTTCCTCCTGACCAATAATCAACCGTTGCAAATTGCTTGGCAAATATGGTTGGCTGTATAGATCCCGGACGGATTGCAAAAAGAAATTTCAAACGATTCGTTTGTCCAATAAGGTTTGCAGCAACAGCTAAGGAATCTAAGCAGGAGCCTCCAGTAGGCAATAACAGTGTTGAAAAACCGCCTTTCTCTGCCGCCTGAGCAATATCTCTAATATATTCAAATGTCGGCTGCCGTTCTGCAGCTTCATCCGTTCCTGACCATGCATCAACTTTTCTCCGTGATGAATTGTTGTTTACCGCTCCTACGTATTCCCCATCACCGGAAGTAGGCGCCATTGTGATAAATTCAACCATTTTAAACCCTCCAATTGTATTTTTAAGGGACGTAGCCCTGTTCCTTACTAATACAGTTACTTACTCTCCACTTTTCTTAATCTGGGTTCATACTGATGAAGTCGTTCTTTTCCAAGAACATTCGCCAGTAATTCTTCTTCCAATTCCGCAAAAGCCGGATTTAATCGATTTCTTGGCCGCTGTAAATCCACAAGTAAATCCAGCTTTACCGCGCCCTCCTCAATTAAAATAACGCGATCTGCAAGTGTAATGGCTTCATTCATATCATGGGTAACAAGAATTGCCGTAAATTGCTGCTCCAGCCAAAGGTCTTCTATAAGCGACTGCATTTCCATTCTTGTCAGCGCATCGAGTGCCCCTAATGGTTCATCTAAAAGCATTAACTTCGGATTTGATGCCAACGCTCTCGCCAGAGCAATGCGTTGTTTTTGTCCGCCTGATAAAATAGCCGGCCAATCCTGTGCTCTTTGCTCCAGGCCAACCTGCTGTAGAGCCCAGTATGCGCGATTCTTCCAGCCTTTTTCTAACCCTAATCCTACACCTGTATTTTCCAGAACCGACAGCCATGGCAGTAATCTTGCATCCTGAAACATGATACGTGCCTGGTCATTTAACCCTTTTAATGCATGCTGGTTCTGTTTAATTCCTCCCGCAGTTGCCTTTTCAAGCCCAGAAATATGTCTAAGCAATGTACTTTTGCCGCATCCGCTCTTTCCAACAATGGCCACAAATTCACCAGACTTGATATTTAAATCAATCTTTCGTAAAACCGCTAAGTGACCGTATGATTTCTCCAGTTGATTAATGTGTAACTCAACACCTGCATTTTGAGCCACTGCGTTTCCTCCTTTGTATCCCTCTTATTAAAAGCTTGGAGCAATCTCATTTTCCGGTAATTCTGTTTGACTGCCCAATTGATTAGATGTAAGCTTTTTTACAAATTGTTCATATGAAATGGTTTGCTCCAATTGAAAAAATCGGATTCCATCATGTTTCGCCTTCTCATAGGATAATTCACAGAATGTTTGTGGAGGCGAGACAAATGCTGTTGCACCTTTTTCTTCAGCAAATTTTAAAGCTGCCCCTCGTCTTCCTTCTTTTAGATGAATTGCCGGATTTTCAAAATCTTTATATGTGCTTTTCTCAGAGTCAAAGATACGGATCGTTTCCCCTTCAACAATGGGTACAATTAATTTTATTTCGTTTAGTACAACAGCAATAAGCATGTTTTCCTCTCCTTGTTTAATTAAATGGATTTACTTCCTCTACGAAACTGGCTTCAACGCTTTTCTGTAATGCTTGGTCGATATCCGCTTTGATATCCTCAACATCTTCCAGCCCTATTGATAATCGAATTTGTTCTTCTTCAACTCCTGCTGTGAGCTTTTCTTCAGGTGATAACCTTGCATGTGTTGTACTCGCCGGATGAATTACAAGTGTTTTGGAATCACCAACGTTCGCCACATGAGAAAGTAATTTCACAGAGTTGATAAAGATTTTCGCAGATTCATATCCACCTATTACTCCAAATGTAAAAATAGATCCTGCCCCTTTTGGCAAATAGATTTTCGCAAGTTCATACTGTGAATCCCCTTCTAACGTTGGATAATTCACCCATGCAATGAGATGATGATTCGCTAAATATTCAGCAACCTCCTGAGCATTTTCAACATGCTGTCTCATTCGAACAGATAATGACTGTAATCCCTGAATAAATAACCAGCCATGAAAAGGGGATAACGCCGTCCCAAGGTTATGCCCGAGTTCAAAGCGGGCCTTCGCAATAAACGGACTTGCGCTGGGCAGTTCAACATACGATTGATTATTTAAAGCTCTGTTTGGAGTTGTAAATTCAGGGAAGTTTCCATTACCCCAATCAAAGCTTCCGGCATCAATTATAATTCCGCCAATCGCTGTTCCGTTTCCGCCAATAAATTTCGTGACAGAATGAATGACAATATCTGCTCCGTAATCGATTGGCTTTTGTAAGTATGGCGTAGTGAAAGTGGCATCAACAACTAGTGGAATGCCATGGTCATGAGCAGCCTTGCTAAGTGCTTTTATATCAGCAATCTGTAAGCCCGGATTACCGATTGACTCTGTAAAAACAGCTTTTGTCTTTTCATTTATTGCACCTCTTACTTCCTCAATATCTGTGCCATCTACAAAACGAGCCTTTACTCCAAAGCGTGAAAATGTTTCTGAGAAAAGATTATATGTTCCACCGTATAATGCATTTGTTGTTACAATCTCCTCCCCTGCTTTGGCAAGTGTTAATAAAGCTATTGTGATGGCGGATTGTCCGGAAGAAACAGCAAAGGCATCAACCCCGCCTTCTAAACCGGCTAATCTTTTTTCTAAAACACGATTGGTTGGATTCGCGTTACGAGAATAGATATATCCTTCTTTCTGCATCTGAAAAAGAGAAGCAGCATGATCCGGACTTTCAAACTCATAAGATGTTGTCTGGTAAATCGGCACTGCCCTTGCATGCGTTAATGAATCTGATTCCTGGCCTCCATGCTGTGCAACTGTATTAAAATTCGGTGTATCTTGCTCTTCAAAACTCATTGCTCTTCTCCTTTCTGTTTACACATCCTATAATTCATAATTTTTAAAAATATTTTTATAGTAAGATTTTCATCTGTTTTTTACTAATTGATTTTGTAAAATACTCTACCTGCTTCGTTAATCGCTCCAGCGCATTTGTGTGTACAATAGGATTAGCAGTATTTCTTTTATCAATCTGACTATCAACAAAATACACACCTTTTAAATTCATTCCCTTTAAAGAAGCCAGCAACGGTTTTAATGTATATTCCATCGCCAGTAAGTGAGAGGAGCTCCCTCCTGTCATTAATGGCAAGACCGTCTTATCCTCCAATACATCCTGCGGCAATAAGTCTACTAAAGCCTTTAAAATCCCGGAATAAGAAGATTTATAAACAGGTGTTCCAACGATAACTCCTTTTGCTTCTTTGATAAGAGAAGTTATTCTTTGAATAACAAGACTGTTAAATTCCCCATTAAATAATACGTCCTGGGGTACATCTCTGACAGATATATGTGTTACTGAAAAACCCTTTTCCTCAAGTGTGGATCCGATATACCTTAAAACTGCATTTGAACGTGATACTTCAGAGGGACTTCCTGATAGTACGACAATCTCACTCATCTATTTCATCCTTTCCATTCATTTTTGTATATTCGTATTTAGTATAATTTTAGAAACCTGAACTTCATGGTACTTTTACAGGAACACCCTTAAACAGTTTTATAAAAATAAAAAGGCATCTTTCATCCGATAACATATATTATCGAAATGGAAGATGCCTTTAGTTGTCTAATGGGCATACATAATATTAATTTTTTAAGAATGATTTTTCACTAAGGAAAAACGCTTCTTCTCGGTCGTATCTATTTGCGTAATTTTTCCGTCATGCACGGTAATAACTACTGAACCATATTCCAGTTCTTTCAATGCTTTTAAAATATGGTTCAATTTTACATCATCAATCTTTCCCAAGCCAGCTCCCCCCTATTTAAGAAATGTCATGAAAAATAAATAAATTCATTAAACTTCTGTTTTCCACATTGCGAAATCTCTCAAATCATGAGCTCAAACACACATGCCTTTGGTAGCCCAATCAGCAATTAAAAAAACAAAAATCCCACCTCTAAATAAGAAAAGGGTTGAAACAATATGGTTCACTTACTCTTCTTATCTATCAAGCTAAACACTTGCAGGAATTGGCACAGTACTTGCGTAAGTCTGTTGCCGAGGCTTCTTCGGGCCAGTCCCTCCGCCTCTCTAGATAAGATATTATTCCGAGTGGTTTAATTGTGTTTATTAGTTTACATACTATTTTTGGGAATGTCAATCCTTATTTTTAAACTTTTGAAATTTTTAATGTTATGGCTGCCTGCAGTGCAGCTAAGGAAGTGCACCAATATCTTCCCCACTTTATAGATAGAAAAGTCCTTGCTTAAAGATTAATTTAATTTCCCCTGCATTAAAATAGGCCAATGCTAAGATATTATTCTAAGCATTGACCTATAGTAGACCAGTCTTTCATTATTATTTAATAGATTTAAAATAACTTTTCCAAAAGAGCCTCACCGTAACTTCTTTACTGTCATTTTCCATTAAGTAAAAGCCAAAAGTGCTTTCTAGCTTTTCTCCTTTTTCTCTGCTGCAATCATTAAAAACATCGGCCGGCGCAATTCATGCTTCATTTCAGGTATCTTCTTAAGCATCTCCTCAGAAGGCACGGATTCTTCCACTCGCAAGATCTCAAATCCAGCCTGCGATAAACCATTCATAAATGTAGACACAGTACGATGATACTTTGTCACCGTTTCATTTAAAAAGGACGCTTCCCGTTTCCCTTCTATCTGGTAATTATCCACCGGCCAATGTAAAGGCTCCTTACCCGTTTTATCATAAATCCAGTCCTGTTCTTTTCTTGCGGTAAAAATAGGATGCTCTACAGAAAAGACAAAGCTTCCACCCGGCTTTAAAATCGCATATACCTTTTCACAAACACTATCAAATGATTCGATATAATGAAGCGCGAGTGAACTGATAACAATATCCATAGATTCTTCAGGGAAATCCACATCCTCGATAGCCTGATGCAGATACGTAATACCGGGATCATTGGTCAGTTCTTTTGCATGTGTGAGCATTCGTTCAGATATATCAGTTCCTATTACAGATTCTGCTCCCTGTTCTCTGGCATAGCGGCTGTGCCAGCCAAATCCGCAGCCTAAATCTAAAACATTTTTCCCTTTGAAGTCTGGCAGCATTTCTTTTAATATATGCCACTCTCCGGCTGCTTCCAGCCCTTTCTTAGACCGGTCCATTTCTGAGTATGCTTGAAAAAAATGATTATCATCGTATTTATTTTGTTTCATTGCTTTACTTCCTCTCCAACATATAGTGCTACTCTAAATTCATGTTCAAATAGACCCTTTAAAACATAAAAAAGCATATCTATTGAAAACATGCTTGTTATTGGCAAAACTATGTAGTTCCTGACAGCAACCTTATTCAAATTTAAAATATGATAAGGTATACCGTCAGAATTAATATCTTGAAAAAATCCTTTTGAAGATAATTTAAATCGAATCACTGAAGATGATTATATAGAGGATAAAGAGCAGCTATCACAAATTATAAAATTTTTTCATACCTGCAATGGTCATGATTGGTTCCTTTATAATCATAGCCAAAACCCCTATAAATTTGATTAAGTTTTTTATTGCTTTCCACACAGTCTAAACGAATCCGGCGCATTCCCTGCGTTTTTGTATAAGCTTCCATCCATTCGACAATCGGTTTTCCGAGCCCCCGTCCAATATGATCATGATCTACTGACAGGCGATGCATATAAAATGCATCCTCACTGGATTGCCCCCAAATATTCTTATCCCAAGGAGTCTGCATTTCGTTTAATGTAAATGTAGCAATAATATTGTCTCCTTCTTTCACAACAAAGGTAGACCCGTCTTCAATAGACTGTCTTACTTCTGGATCTTCCTCGTCCTGATCAAGGAACTCCCACTGTTTTAAACGGCTTTTCTTTAACCATGTGGTGACACCCTTTAACAGCCGGAGTATGGACTTCATATCTTCTTTTTGCGCAACATACACATCCAAGTCTTGGTTAATTGATCCAACTTTTTCTGACATAAATCTACCTCCTTATATCCTTTGCTATATATTCGACATAAAATTAAGAAATTCCTTCTTTTCATATAAAAATTTAATATTTCTATTCTAATTTTTTTGTTTATTTCTCATTAATCTGCTGACTATTCCTTGACTTTATTACGAAATTCAATTTGTTTAACGATACAAAACTTTACAATCTTTGACCTTGCTCCTTCTCTCATATTGATAAACTGTAAAGCAGTTTTGTAAAATTGATTATGCTGTTTCATAACGTTAACAATTTTCCCTTTAAATTCTACTTTATTCTGTTCAGTATCTGTCTTCAAGTATAATACACCTTTCACCGCGTCTCCTTCTTCCAATATTTTAGAATCGGAAAGAAAAGCTGCTCCGCCCCCGCTGATATCATGGGTAGTAACATTCAGCTTATCGCCTTCTTCATCTGAACCTTCAGCAGAAGGTAATATCAAAGTCATTTCTACAGCTGCCTTCACTCGGAAAAATTGCCTTCTTTGTACTACTTTTATTGAATCCCTCGATGGTTTCGTCATTATTATTTTCCCATTATCGTGACGATTTATTCTTGAGCCAAAACTGCACAGTCCTTTTTCATCATCATGAAAATAAACGGTAACATCCATGTCATTTTCAATAAGCATGGGTACATTCTGTTTATTTGCAGGTCTTTGAATCAGCAATTCAGTTTCATGCCGTATAAGCTGAGTAAAATAAATTTTTTTATCTGATGTTAAAATCTCCAGCATCTGACCATCCCAAAATTCCGTATAAATTTGTTCATTCATAAGAATTAGCCCCTTTTCTTCATATGCTTAACTGTCCATCCATTCATTTTATGTAATTTATCCGAGAAAAATTTCAAGTCATAAAAAAAACCAATTTCTGTATTTTTTATAGAACCTGTAAAAAAATAAATTTCTCAAAATAAATAAAAAGTTAATTTATACTACGATCCATGTTTCAAATTAGGTCTTTAGACAGGACCACTTTTTCCTAATTATAACGTTTTTTTAGAATTTTTGTAATGATAATTCTAATTTTTATTATTAATTTAGATATAAAATATCAGCTGTTTAATTGGATTTGTTGTCATGGCTATCGTAACGTATATACTAAAGATAAAAGAATTGATAAAAAGATTGGTAGTGATAATTATGAAGAAAAAAGTACTGTTTAGAGCTGATGATTTAGGGTATTCGGAAGCAGTAAATTACGGTATTGAAAAATCTGTCAAGGATGGCTTAATTTCCAGTGTCGGTGTCATGGTGAATATGCCTGCCACACAGCATGGAGTAGCTTTAATCCAGGCGGAGCCTGTTGCTTTCGGCCAGCATACAAATATCTGCGCCGGCAGACCTTTGGCTGATCCGGAAAAAATTCCGTCTTTAGTATCGGAAAATGGTTATTTTAGATCCTCTAAAGAATATCGTACTGCCAAAGAAGATTTTGTTGTATTCGAAGAAGCACTGATTGAAATTGAAGCACAATATGATAAGTTCATCGAATTATTCGGCAAGAAACCGGATTATTTTGAAGGTCATGCTATTGCAAGCGATAACTTTTTTAAAGCATTAGAGCATTTTGCGGAGGTACATGGATTAACTTATTCTGGGTTACCGGCAGGATCCAACCCAAATGATCTTACTAGTAATGATTCCTTTATTATGGTAAATGATACGAAGGTATATCTGATGATGGAAAGTATGCAGGCAGATTATAACCCTTATCATTCTTTGCAAAAAATGCTGGATAACCTGCATGAAGATGGCGTGGACATGCTCATTTTTCATCCTGGTTATTTAGATGATTATATTTTAAATCATTCTTCACTGTTGATTCCCCGGACACAGGAGGCTGCTATGCTGACGGATATTCGTGTCAAGGAACAATTAAACGAAAAGCATATTGATTTAATTTCTTATAAAGAGCTGTAATTAGAACGAAAAAAGCTTCTCCAGCCAAGTCGTGGGGAAGCTTTTGTCTATGAAAATCCAACCTTATTAATTTACTACAATATATGTTACTTTAACCGGTCCGTGGACACCAACAATCAGATTCATTTCAATATCAGCACTATTACTCGGTCCTGTAACAAAACAAATACTGGAAGGAGGAATAGTACCATTTTCATTGTCCTTGTGAATCTTACTTGCTGCCTGCGTCATTCTAGGCACAATGGTTTCTTTAGGAATAATAGCAATATAACATTTCGGCATCAGACTGATGGATCTGCCATTATCCTTATTTGTCATTAATGCAACAGTTCCTGATTCTGCAAGGGTAATATCGCTAAAAGAAATTCCTACATCTGTTCTTTCCGCAATAACCTGGTTTTCCTTACCAAGTCTCGCATCCCACAAATGGATATCCATTTCTTTTGAGAGTTCTTCATAAGTCTTGTCCAACCCGTATTCCTGATTACGCTTATCATTCGATGCAATAATAGAAGTTGCCTCGTATCCTTCCAAAACCTTTACCAAAGCCGCCTGCAAATCACTTTTATCTGTACGTACAAAATCTGTATGAATGACTTTACAATGCTCTTTTAACACTTCGATAAGCTGTTCTGTAGAATAATCTTTAAAAACCTCACGCTGTGGCTGAACACTATATTCCGGTCTTATCACAGCTTCTCTTTTTTGCGGACGGCCAAGGTTTGCAGCCAAATTACTTAAAAAGGAGTCACGATTTTGAATAGCCATTATGCTTCTCCTCCTTTTTGACGTTTATTCCACCACCTACGGAAGGATTGCTTGGCAGGTGCAGGGAAGTCACGGACATCTGTCCATCCTTTTAATGGACCAGGACCGTTTTCAACATACTCGTCCTTTGTCCATGGCTTTAATGCTGTTCTCGCTACTTTTGTGCTTAATTTATATGCAGCCGGATTCGATGCCCATTGTGCAAAGCCCTTCATCATGATTTTTTCTGAAACAGGTGATTTCTTTTCTTCTTCTACAATAATTTCGCGATGACGGATTAAATGCTCGTGTAATGGGATTTTTACCGGACAGGCTTCTATACAGGCTGCACATAAGGAGGAAGCATATGGCATTTCTTTATGATCCTCATAGCCATCCAGCAGCGGTGTCAATACAGCTCCAATCGGCCCTGGGTAGATAGAGTTATAAGCATGTCCGCCGATATGGCGGTAAACTGGGCAGACATTAATACAAGCAGCACAACGAATACAATGCAGTGCGGATTGAAATTCTGTTCCCAAAATTTTAGAGCGCCCATTATCAACAATAACCAGGTGATAATCGTCCGGCCCATCTATTTCTTCCTCTATGCGGGTTCCTGTGATTGTTGTAATATAGCTGGTCAGCTTTTGCCCGACTGCTGCTCTCGTCAATAAACTGACTAATACTTCCATATCCTCCCAGGTTGGAACAAGGCGCTCCATTCCCATTACACTGATTTGTGTATCCGGAAGGGAAGTAATCATCTCTGCATTTCCTTCATTCGTTACTAACGTTACAGAACCAGATTCAGCAATCGCAAAGTTACAACCAGTGATACCTACATCTGCCGATAAGAAATCCTGTCTCAGCTGTTCTCTTGCAAATGAAGCTAATTCTTCCGGTGTATCTGACTTAGCATAGCCTTTTTTATCTCGAAAGGTATCTCTGATTTGCTCTCTATTTTTATGCAAAGCAGGAGTTACGATATGTGATGGAGGATCTTCATCTAATTGTAGAATCCATTTTGTTATGAACAAGATGTGTCAACTCATGCCTGAGCAGTATTTCTGAAAATTCCACTTCAACCGGCCAGGCAAGAGCTGCTTTTCCGTCTTTTAATGGTGCCGCAAATGGGTTCCCCTCGAAAAAACCTATAAATAAGTACACATTGAATGGTACAAGGATAGTGCACCCCAATAGCCTTTTCACTTCTTCTAACGCTTTCTCCATTTGAATTTTCTCTGGATCAAATCGCTTTATTTGCTCTATATCTGCTTCATACTTTGGCCAGGCTTTTCTTAGCATATCCCTGGCAATAATTTGTCCTTCTTCACCTGGAGGAACTGCTGCAAAGCCATACCTCTCCTTCCAGATCTGCCAAATAACTTCCTCCTCTTTCTCGTGCCTGACTGCTTCATAAAAAGAAATAAACTTTGGTACAAAATTTATGATTTCTACCTGCATCATTTAAAACTACCCCTCCTCGGAAAAATCTCCAGATCTATCTATTTATTTTACTTTTTTCATTTATTAACCACTACTATTTCATATAAGAAGAGCGCAAACTTTATGTTTTAAACATAGAGTTTGCGCTCTGGATCATTTTTTGTTCCCTACTAAAATAAATTCATTAACCTTTCCCAAAATCCTTCACTTTCTTCTTCCTCTTCTACTTCAGCAGTATCTTCTTCCGGCTGAATACTATCTGTTTGAATAACAAATTGAACAGAGTTTGTCATATCATTATTTTCTTCAGATACGAAAGATACTGGATCAAAATCTGATTTATCATATTGAGAAATCATTTTATCGATTTCCTCCTGCATTTCATCAGGAATATTTTGTGTTGCATCATACAGCTGGCTGGTTCCATCCTGTAATTCATCCGTTCCCGCAGCAAGTTCATTTGCTCCTGTTGCTGCTCCACTAATTCCACCATGAATATCTGCATAGGAAGTGCTGAGTTCATTCACTCCATTTGTATAGCTCAGCAGACCTTCATGAAATTGATTATAATTGTCTGCCATTGTGTTCACGCTTGTAATAAATTCATCCAACCCTTCATCAATATCTATTTGCCCGACGGACTGTTCTATCTCATCTGCGAAACTGCGGATAGAACCGGCAATTTCACTGGCAGAGGTTTGAAATTCAGATAGTGCCGGCTCGACAGCCTCAAATGATTCTATTGATTCATTATAGACAGCTAATGCGCTTTGTGCAGCTTCATAAGTTCCTGTCAGCTCGTCGATAATCTCAGAATCTATCTCACTATCATATAAAACCTGGAAATCTTCTTCTGTTAATGTTGCTTCTGGTATTTGATCCATAGCGGTTTTCAATGCTTCCCTGGCATCTCCATAGCCTGTAGTCAAAGCATCTATCTCATCTGCTAATGCTTCCATTCCGGCAGCCATATCTGAAGCAGCTTCTGTCATACTGCCCAATTGGTCTATCCCATCAATACCAGTAATCTGACCAACTTCTTCCTGGATACTCTGAAAGGCATTGTTAATCTCAGATGATGCACCAGTCAATTCGCCGCTGGAATTACTTAACTCGTTTAAACCATTTTGGAATTGGGAGGAGCCATTCTCTAATTCTGTTAATCCTCCTCCAAGCCCTCTGATTCCGTCTCCAAGCTCACTTACTCCCTGATTAATTTCACCAATAGCGTCTGTTAAGCTTTGAAACTCCTCTGTGAGTGCATCTGTATCTGGACTATCTACAGAAACAGATGATGGTAAAGCTGAAATCTCCATTCCAGCTAATTCAAATTGATCTGTATCCGCTTGAAGCATCAGTGTCTCTTCTTCACCAGGCATCACCGTAAATGCAATCTGTTTATTTTTTCCGGCATTCGCTATGGTTGCATCCTCGGCTTCAATATTATAAAAGTAATCGGTATTCAATGACTGCGAAATTTGCAGCATATAGTTATCAAAGAAGGGTGTTTCTGCTTCTTCATTCTCTTCTACCTTTATTTCTATCTCTACTTGACCAGATTCACCAATAATCGTTTTCGGATCTACTTCTTCTCCGTCTAAATAATAATTAATTGTAAATTTCCATGGCAGTTCTTTTGAGAGATTTCCCTGATAATAAAATGTATCTGACGCAGCCTCCATTCGGATAGTATCTCCGTCTTGTTCGATTTTACTGGTATCTGTTAAATTTTTAACAGATTCATAATTACCGAAATCCTCAATAACTCCTGGTTCCTTTAATTCAAAAGCATTTACAACATATATATTTTCCAACGAGCCGCCCGCTTCTAAATTCGCATAAACAACCTCATTTTTCTCCTCAACTTTTCCTGTATCATCCTTCTCCTCTGAAGACTCTGCCAAAACGCCTGTATTGGTAAAAGGAATAAAGAATAAAGCCAGAGCGAGCCAGACCCATTTAATTGTCTTCCTCATATTCATCCTCCTTTTGAAACTTCATCCCTAACGATGTTTTTTGAAGTAATGTATCACCATAGACAAGTAATGCAGGCAGCAAGGTGATAACAAGAATAAATGCTAACAGTGCTCCTCTTCCTAACAGCAGGCCGATTGATCCGACAACAGGGTTAGAAGAAGTCATCCATAAAACAAATCCGACTATGGATAAAATGGATGCAGAAACGGCAATGGAGAAGAGCTTATCGTCCAATGTCATTTTCATTGCCTTCCATTTTGGCATATATCTTCTATAATTTTTATATGTCTCCGTCAATAATATTGCATAATCCACTGTTGCTGCCAGTTGGACAGTACTAACAATTAAATAGCCGATAAAGACCAGTGGTGTCCCCGTAAAATAAGGGATGGCCAAGTTAATCCATACCGCTGCCTGAATAACTAATAATAAGATAACCGGGAAGGAAATCGACCGGAAATTAATTAAAATTACAATTCCTACGCCGAGAATCGTTAAGATATTAACAAGCTGATTATCCTGAGAAACAATCTCCTTCATATCATATAATGATGCACTTTCTCCTAATGTCAGCGCATCTTCTCCATAATACGAGGAAGCAATTTCCCTGATATCTTCTACAATCGTAAAGGGAAGGTCTCCCTCTGTTCCTGCTTCCGTATTAATAATAATCCGACTGTAATGCTCGGAAAGAAATTGCTCTGTTGTCTCTTCCTCTAAAAAGTCCTGCGGGATAACACTTCCAACCATCGTTGCATAGCTGATAACGGAGGAAACGTAATCTGTGTTTTCAATGACTTGAACCATTTCCTGTTCTTTCCCTATATCATTATTAGGAACAAGCAGAACAGTAGAAGTAGAATCTCCGAAGCTCTCTTCAATTTGCCTTACGTCCGTTCCCAACCGGGTATCCTCTGGAGGTTCTCCCATTCCATAGGTGAATGTTGTACTGCTCTGTGCCAGAAAGCTTGGAACAAGGAGCAATAAAACCAGGATAAGAACCGGAAGCCTTAATTTTAACAGCTTCTTCCCAACTCCTTCAAAACGGGTCGGAACAAATACACGGTGCTGCGTCCGGTCAATCCAGCGATAAAAGACCAATGTAAAGGCAGGCAGGAAGATAATAACGCTGATAAAGCTTAAAATAATTCCTTTTACCAGGTTTAATCCTAAATCAGAACCAATTTCAAAACGCATAAATAATAATGCCATAAAACCGAAAATAGTTGTAAAAGCACTTGTACTGATAACTGGCCACGACTCTTTAATAGCTGACTTCATTGCATCTTCCGGTTTATAGTTTTTATTCCGGTAATCCTGAAAACTATGTAGAAGGAAGATAGCATAGTCCAACGAAACCGCCAGCTGTAATATCGGAGCAACTGCTTGTGTAACAAACGAGATTTCTCCTATGAATATGTTCGTTCCCAGATTAATTAATACAGACACGCCAATTGCAGTCAGGAAAAATACTGGTTCTACCCATGAGCTTGTGGAAAGAATAAGAATAATTACAATAATCGGTACAAGGAGTGCTGCAGCGTACATGCTTTCTTTCCCTGTCATTTCCTGCTCCGTTGCCGTATTAACTGCCTCACCGGAAATAGCATTATCCTCACCAATCAAATCATAAATGGCATTGGTCGCCTCTACTTCTTTTTCATTAGCAATTGTCACAGAAAAAAGCGCATTTTCATTCTTATAGTACGTCTCCACTGTACTCGTGTCAGAAACTTCAACCGGTGTCCGGATATCCATAACATCGTCCAGCCAGAGAACCTCTGTAACACCATTTATTTCTTCCAGAGCATGTTTATATTCCATCGCTTCCTGAATCGAGACATCTCCTACCATTACTCTGGCATTTGGAATACCACTGTCAAACTCTTCCTCCATCACTTCTAAAGCCTGTGTAGACTCTGCTTTATCCGGTAAATAATCCTGCATATTGTAATTCACATCAACAAACAAAATCCCTGCTAAAGAAAGAATCATGAGTATCGTAAAAATTGTTACAATTGTCTTTTTAAAACGAATAATTAAATTTGCCACTATCATTCCCCATTACCTTGCTGATTTCATTCATATAATTTATTATTATAAATACACAATGTCAGTTAGACAACAAACAGTTGTTTAAATTTTGTACGTTTCACAACAAAAACCAAATATCTGTTGGATAACAGATATAATTTCATAATTTGTTCATAAAAGGATGGTCATATATTATGGTGCAGAAACTAGACCGAAGAAAACGTTATACAAGAATGGCTCTTAAAAATAGCCTGATGGAGCTTTTAAAAGAAAAACCTGTTTCTTCAATTACTATTAAAGAAATTTGTGAGCATGCCGATATCAACCGCTCTACCTTCTATAGCCATTATGCGGATCAATATGATTTATTGACCCATGTTGAGGACGAAATTATCGATGAGCTCAATCAAGCACTGCTTCAATACGACTATACACAAGAAAAAGAAGCACTTGCGATGTTGAAATATCTGCTCGAATATGTCTACAGCCGTCACGAGCATTTCCGAATCCTTCTCAGTGAACATGGTAATAAAAGATTTACGCACAAGGTTATGTATGCTGCACAAACGCATATTATGAATGACTTCAATGAACCTGAACATAGAATGAGCGAAATAGCTGCAAAATATCTGACGATTTATTCCGTCAGTGGAAGTATTACAGTGATTGAATACTGGCTGGAAAATGGGATGAAAGAATCGGCGGATGAAATGGCTAAGATTATTACGGAAATAAGTAAACCATGTTAAGAATAGTTGAGGAAAATTATTTATCAAAATGTGACGAGTATGTTTGAATGGAAGGAATTAATGTGGCTGATCTTATTACTATTGAGGGGCGCTGACGAAATAAAATAAGGAACCGGGAAGCTTATCTGCTTTACCGAATCCATTGATTTTAGAGCATTTGCAGTTTCAGTTTAATGTTTAGGTGGAGCAGGTATTTTTTACTGACATTTTCTTTATTACAAGAGCAAATTCAAACTATTAGTCTGGCTTTTTTTCTTTTACAAAGTTACTAAAGATTGATAAAGTGATACCAATAATTCCAACTGGCCAAATTACAGCCGTCGGCAGGAGCTGAATATCATCATCAATTAGTCGCAGTAAGTCGCAGAAAAAAATTATAGTCATCCAAAAGCCCACAACAGATAAAGTTTTCTTATTTACTATAGTACTTCCTTGAACCTTCTTCAATATGGCACCTCCCTGAACCTTTTCTACGCTTTTATAAAATGCATTTTCACTTACCCATTCTTTGATATTTACAATTATATAGTTATTATAACATAAAATTTAATTAAATAGATTGAAAAATCAATCTATTATCCCTTATTTTTCTACTATTTACAACATGCAGCTTATATTTTATTGTATGTGTCTTTCACCAGCCAAATAATCAGATACCTGGTTTAATCGTATGTTGTAGTATTTTCACATGATACAAAATCAAAGAAAAATGATGATTTAAAAGCTTCAATTAAGCTTCTTTCATTATATAGTTAACCCCGAACGACACATTCTTATGCCAGTAAAAATGAGCTAACCCCTAATTTCTGTTCTGTTAAAAAAACATTTAAAATTTAAATATAAATGTAATTTTATGTTTGAAAAAACTTAAAAGAATGGGCTAAATTTTCATTTATACTGGTAATTTCACAATAGAAATACTATTTTGCCATTTTGCTTTTTCCCCACAAAGTCTATACGATTAAAACAAATTTATTATTACTTGGGGATGTGGTAAAATAATGCTGACAACCGTAAAAGAAAATAAAAAAACTTATCGTGAAAAAATACGGATTACGATGGGCTTTGGAAAAATTTAATTGAAGAATTATTTCAAGAATTTATGGAATATTTTGCACAGGATTTATATCCGGAAATTGATTTTGAAAAAGGAGCAGACTTCTTGAATCTGGAACTTTTTCAGTTTGTTATTGATTCAAAAAAAAGGAGAAACTATACGGATAAATTAGTCAAAGTGCTGCTGAAGAACGGAGAAGAAAAATACGTCTTCGTCCATATCGAAGTGCAGGCTATTGGAGAAGAAATCTTTGCTGAACGCATGTTTAAATATTTTTACCGCATCTATGATAAATACAATCATCCGATTTATTCTATCGCCCTTTTGACTGATGCCAGGCATCAGCACCATGAAGATACGTTTCATTATTCTTTTTACGGCACAGAGTTGACCTATGCCTATAGTACCTATCGATTTTATGGAAAAGATGAGGAAGAGCTGAAAAGATCTGATAACCCATTCGCTTTAGCTGTTCTCGCGGGAATCTATAACAGTAAAAACAATGGAAAGACAGATAAAGATAATGAAGAAAAGTTCCACTTTAAGCAGAAACTCATCAGGCTGGCATTCGAAAAATATTCACATCGCGGGACCTATCTTTCAGCCTTGTTGTACTTTATCGATTATATTCTGCAGATACCACCGGAATTTCAGGAAAAACTGTATGAATCATTACCAATCGCACAAAACGAAAAGGAGGAAGGAAAAATAATGGGAATGGAAAAGTTAAGAGACACCCCGACGTTTGGAAGATTGTTTAGAGAGATCGAGGAAGAAGCGACCAAAAGAGGGATGGAGAAAGGGATAAAGAAAGGCATCGAGCAAGGAATGAAAGAAGCAGAACGGAATTTTGTGAAAAAGCTTTTAGACAAGAATTATACAGACGAAGAAATATTTGGATTAACCTGCTTCGAACCTGAAGAAGTAAGCATGCTTCGAAAATCATTTAAAAATTAATATCTGAAGCAAGGAGTAAATCCTCCCGTTTTTTATGCAGGAAGAAAATTCAAATTTCTTCCTGCATAAGTGCAACAGTTTTAATATACCGGCTCATCACAGGTGTCATCTGGAATTCCTAACTAAAGGCCAGTGCCAGCTAATTTTTTTAAATAATCCCTTATTAAAAAATGTTACATGAACTTACTTAAATCTGGATAACCTGTTACTGCCCATCCACCATCTACAATCAGGCTGACTCCATTAACATAGGACGCTTCATCGCTGACAAGGAATAATGCCGGTCCTGCTATCTCTTTTGGATCTCCGGCTCTCTCCATTGGAATACGCTCCAGATACGCATCATTAATGGCATCGACATCTGTTAAGCTGGAAGTTAGCGGTGTTGAGACAAGTCCTGGCAAGATGGCATTGACCCGAATATCATACTTAGCCATTTCAAGCGCTGCATTTTTTGTAAGCATCTCCACCCCCGCTTTTGCTGAAGAATATGCTGCTCCGTAATGCATTGGAACATGCGCATTTAAGGAAGCAACGTTGACAATTGCTCCTCCACCATGCTCTTTCATGTATTTGGCTTCATGTTTTAAAGATAGGAAAACTCCTTTTAAACATAAATCAACGGTGAAGTCCCAATCTTCTTCCGGCTGATCGATGATTGCTCCCGATTTAGATGCACCAGCCACATTAAAGGCAATATCTAATCCGCCAAATGCTTCTGTCGTTTTCTTAACAAGATTTTTAATATCATCCTCTTTGGTTACATTTGTTACGACACCCAGCAAATTCCCTTTATGCTGCTGTTCCAGCTCTTTCAATTTTTCTTCGTTTAAATCTGCGACGCCTACTTTCGCTCCAGCTTCCAGTAAATTCTGTACCATAGCATAACCAATCCCTGAAGCTCCTCCTGTTACAATTGCAACTTTACCTTCTAATGCTGCCATTTTTATTTCCTCCTTTTTCTACTATCTAAAGCATACGCTTTTATTTTTATCGATGTCAAAAGTTGTAACTCTTCACAGTCAATGTGTACCATATTTATAAGGATGAGCAATTACTGAACAACATATCCTCGAAAATATGGAAAACCTGCATACAAAGTATTTACATTGCACAAACTTTTATTATGGGCAGCTTTCAGGATCCAGATTATAAAATGAAAGAAAAAACCTTGATAAACTTTTTCTAATATTGATGTTTTGCTTTCCTTGAAAAGAGGAATATTACAAAAGAGATGCAAATACTACATCTAATTATTTACATTAAAATATTTGGAGGTCTTTTTCATGTCAAAAGTAGCAATTATTACAGGTTCTGCAGGCGGTTTAGGAAAAGGTATTGCGAAACGTCTAGGTAAAGACGGCTTCAAAATCGTACTGCACGACATAAATAAAGAAATGCTGGACAATACCTTAAAAGAGTTTAAAGATGCTGGTGTTGATTCCGTTGCCGTTGTTGGTGATGTATCTAAACGTGAAGATCAGTTTAATCTTGTTAAAGAAGCGGTTGATGCCTTTGGGCAATTAGATGTATTTGTAAACAACGCCGGAATCGACGTTGTTTCCCCATTCCTTGATATTGATGAAAATCAATTAAATAAAACATTTGCAGTAAACGTAAATGGTACAGTGTTCGGTACACAGGCAGCTGCTGAACAATTTATTAAACAGGATACAAAAGGCAAGGTCATTAATGCTTGCAGTATCGCAGGGCATGAATCCTTTGAAATGCTGGGTACTTACTCTGCTACCAAACATGCTGTCCGTTCTTTCACCCACTCTGCGTCTAAGGAGCTGGCACCATATAAAATCCGTGTTAACGCATATTGCCCTGGTGTTGCAGGAACAGCGATGTGGGATCGTATTGATGAAGAAATGGTAAAATATTATGATTTGGAACGCGGAGATGCTTATAAACAATTTGTTGAAGGTATCTCACTGGGTCGTTCTCAAGAACCTGAGGATGTTGCAAACCTAGTCTCCTTCCTGGCTTCTGATGATTCTGATTATATTACCGGACAAGCTATCATCACAGATGGCGGAATCGTGTACAGATAATAGCGGTAAGGCTGATGGAGCACCTGTTTAACAATATAAGCATCTGGATCTTAAATATCAGGTTTAGATGCTTATTTATTTTTTGCCTATTTACTTTCTGTCAATA
Organism: Oceanobacillus sp. FSL W8-0428; assembly: GCF_038004405.1. NCBI lineage: Bacteria > Bacillati > Bacillota > Bacilli > Caryophanales > Bacillaceae > Oceanobacillus > Oceanobacillus sp. FSL W8-0428. The sequence continues at coordinate 2,183,905 of NZ_JBBORB010000001.1, read as the reverse complement.
ATCCGTTATGATGTAAGCAATTACAAAAAAGGGAGAAGGTGATGTCTTATGAAAAAAGTATATGTAAACATGTCGGCAGCTATTTTTCACAGGTACTCACCTTCCCATACGTGATATATAATTATTTGGACTTCTAAAAGAGCTCCTATATTTTTGACGTGTCCGGGTTGGTTTGTACCAATCCGTTTTTTTTATTCAAAAATATTAGGAGGAAATCCACTTGCACGAATTTCAAAAAACCTATGCTTATCGTCCAGAAATAAATTATCGAGGTTCTATCAAGCTGTTAGCCCGTGTCATCAATGAACAAAAGGAAAGATATACCGTTCAAACCATCTACGGGGCACGCCCGGCAGTTGTAAAAGGCAAGCTCCGACATGATGCTTCATCCAGAGAAGATTTTCCATCTGTTGGGGACTGGGTCGTTCTAAAACAAAATAATCCTCATGATGTTCTTATCATTGACGAACTGCTTCCCCGTTTCAGCAGTATTGTCCGTAAAGCAGATGAATTAGAAACAAATGCACAAATTCTCGCCAGTAATGTTACCAAAGTATTTATTGTTCTGAGCCTGGAGGAAAAAATTAATGAGCGGAAGCTGGAGCGGTTTTTAGTAACTGTGTGGGAAAGCGGCGCCAGTCCAATTATTATTCTTTCAAAAGCTGATTTAGTGGAAGATTTGGAAGCAACCAAACAAAAAATTGATCAGGTTGCCCTCGGTATCCCTGTATTGGCTTGGGATGCTGTTAATAAAATTGGAAAGGAAGAAATCAGGAATACTATCCATGTAGATGATACGATTGTATTAATAGGGAACTCCGGTGTTGGAAAATCAACCTTGATCAACCATTTGTTAGGCAAAGAAATGCTTAAAACCCAAGCTGTTCGCGATTCGGATAAACGCGGCAGACATACAACAACGCACCGGGAACTGTTCAGGTTGCCGGAGGGCGGTGTGATTATTGATACTCCCGGGATGCGAAGTTTTTTGCTTTGGGCTGGGGAAGAATCCGGCTTATCGCATACCTTTTCTGATATTCAAATGCTGATTGAGAAATGCCGCTTCAATGATTGCCTGCATGATACCGAGCCAGATTGTGCGGTGAAAGAAGCACTGGCAGCCGGTGAATTAGAAAAAGAACGCTGGGACAGCTATGTTAAATTGCAAAAGGAGCTCGCTTACCTGGAACGCAGACAAAATGCACGGCTTGCTGCAGAAGAGAAAAAGAAATGGAAAAAAGCTACAATGCAGCATCGTATGAAGTAAATAATTGTCTATATGCTATACTGCTAAAAAGCAGTCGTGTCCAACGAAACACGGCTGCTTTTATTTAATCAAGTAAAGGAATAAAATACATGACAGGATGATTACTTGGGTGGATATCATGGATGATTTTCTTCACTTTCTCAATTTGGTGAATCATACATCGGAATTCCACCTTACAATCCGTTTGCAGGAATACATTTTCCGGCTGTAGCGACATTTCCAATGGAGCAAATTCCAATGGCCGGGAATAATGTCTGCATTTTGTATATGAAAGAACATTATCCTGATTACCGTGGTGCAGGAATCCATGCTCATGGAGCTGCTCCCGCAAACTGCTGATATATTCCTCTGCAATCAACACCTCTACCTTTACATAATTAAGCTTCATCCATAACACCCCCCTTTGTTCAAATTCTGTTTATCTTTAAAACGTTTCATATGGAGCTTGCACGTCATTTATATAATTACTCATTAACTGTGGCCAGATGGTCTGTATTATTATAGTCAATAACACGCCATTTGCCGTTTTCACAGGAAAATTTTGTGACTGATGTATTCTTCAGAAATGTAATCCCTGTGCCCAGCTTTCCTTCTGAAATCACAGCTAAGAGGCTATTGATTAATGCACCATGAGAAACAATTAAAACACGTTCATCCGGATAGCTCTCGCAAACCTCCTCTAATCCCTTCATTCCTCTGGCTTTTAAATGTTCAAAGGACTCGACATTCGGAATATGATCACGATTAGGGAAGTAACGGTTTCTGTCCTCTATTGTCATGCCCTCGGCATCTCCATAAGCGCGCTCAACAAAAGCCTTCATTTCATGCAGGGGAAGCTGCAATTCCTGATTAATGATTTCTGCTGTTACCTTTGCACGCGCTAAAGGACTGGTAATTAATACTGTCGGTTCAAATAGTTTTGCGGCCGTGCAGCAAACTCCAGCTTGTAATTTCCCAGTTTCATTTAAAGGGATATCTGTCTTTCCCTGAATTCTTTTCTCTTTATTCCAATTTGTTTCTCCATGCCGTATCATACAAATCTCCGTCAAATCCATTTCCCCACTTTCGAACTATTTTTCTTCTTGTACTTATTCTAGCACTATTTCTATCTTTATATCTATTAACATGTATTCACTTCAGACAGGTCTTTCTTCTTCACAAAGAAAAAGGCTCAAGGGTTCCAATCCCCCTCGGCCTTTTTCCAATTTCATCTATTTTTCCATACAATGTGATAACGCCTGCTGTTCATTTTCTATACGTTTGTTTATTCTCCCCAAATCTCTTTTGCCACATCCACGATATATTTCAGTTTGTTCCACTGCTCTTCCTCCGTTAAAAGATTCCCATGATGGGTCGAAGCAAATCCGCATTGAGGACTGATGCATAATTGATTAAACGGAACATATTTGGATGCTTCTTCTACTCTTGCTTTAATATTTTCTTTATTCTCCAGCTCACCATGCTTGGAAGTAAACACACCCAGCACTACGCGAGGTCCCCCATTTGGAATGTAATCAAGCGGCTCAAAGCCGCCTGAACGGTCATCGTCATATTCTAAGAAGAATCCATCTACTTTTTCTTTTGCAAATAAGGTTGGAGCTATTTTCGCATAGCTTCCTTCAAACGCCCATTTCGAACGATAGTTTCCGCGGCATAAATGTGTTGTAATTGTTAAGTCTTCCGGTTTATCCTCCAGTACACTGTTTAATACATACAGAGCTAAATCAATAAAATACTGACGATCCTTCCCGTCTTCTGTTGTCGGGAAGTTCTCTACATTTAATCCTGCAATATAAACATCATCCAGCTGCAGATAGCGGCAGCCTGCATCATAAAAAGCTTTTATTGCATCACGGTAAGTTTGAATCACATCTTCTGCATATTCTGCCAGGTTAGGATAAACTTCTGGATTTAGTATTCCTTTTCCAAATAATTGATTCGGGCTTGGAATCGTTTGTTTAGCAATAGCGCGATCACCGACGATTTCTTTAAATTCCACAAATTCCTTCACATGTGGATGATCTGGGTTAAAGGAAACCTTTCCTGTTACACGCACATTATAGCGTTCTGTTTCCTCTCCAACAAATTTAAATCCCGTCTCTGGCACATATCCTTCAACCCCATTTAAATGCTCCTGGAAATCTGTATGCCAGAAGCGGCGTCTGAATTCCCCATCCGTAACAGCCTGTAAACCGACTTCAATCTGTTTATCAACTATACGCTTGATTTCTTCCGTTTCAATTTGATGAAGCTCTTCTTTAGAAACAGTTCCTTCTTGAAAATTCTTTCTTGCCTGATGGATACGCTCCGGGCGTAATAAACTTCCTACATGATCTGCGCGAAATGGTGCTTTTACTGCAGTTTTTGTCATTTTATCTCTTCTCCTTTTTTACTTTTTCATATATTATTATTTATTATGGCAAAATTGCAAAGGCGCGGACTGGAAAACCGCTTGCTTTTTCAGGTTTCGGACTAATATTAAAAATTACCGCTCCTTTTGCAGGCAATTGATCCAGATTTGTTAACAGCTCGACCTGAAAGGTATCCTGCTCCAGCACATAATACTCACCGATTAAAGAGCCGTTTTTCTGGGCATCAATTGCCGCATCGGTATCAAATGTTTCATGACCTACTGCTTTAATCTTCCTTTCCTCAAATAAGAATTTTAAAGCATCCAGCCCCCATCCGGGCAGGTGATTATTTCCGTGTTCATCCTTATTCTCGAAAGCCTTTTTGTCGGGCCAGCGTTTACTCCAATCTGTCCGCAATGCTACAAAAGTACCTTCTTCAATTTTCCCATGGAGCTCTTCAAATTCTAAAATATCTTCCACTGTCAAAATATAATCATGGTTTTTCAAAGCTGCTTCTGACTTATCAATTACAACTAGCGAAAGGACAACCTCTTTCAGTTCCAATTCCTCTAAAAAGCGCTGATCACGGACAAAATGAATTGGTGCATCAATATGCGTGCCATATTGTCCTGAAAAACTGAACTGTTGTGCCAAAAACCCATCATCGTGTGTATATAATGTTTCAAACTCAGCATCTTTAAATGCTGAAAAATGAGGAGATTCAGGACCAAATGTATGTGTTAAATCCACCCATTTTTTGGATTTAAGTATTTCTAATGCCTGCAATAATTCATTTTCTTTTATCACCGTCACTATAACCAACCCCCAAAAACATATTTTAAGCTTTTGTTTTATATTCTGTAATATGCTCCTGCAACGTTTCGTCTTCTCCAAATAAGAAATGCTTATGCATATCTGGAGAATATTTCGAATTAATAGTTTCTATTCCTACAGCCTCTGCAACAGCACGCAGCATTGCCGGGGAAGCTCCACAGCATAATCCAATATAACTAACACCGATGCTATGGGCTTTTTTTGCCCATTCTGCCAGTTCATAACGATTATGATAAAGCGGGTCCAGAGAAGTCGGGAATGTTGTTTCTGTCGGTAAATGGCAGCTGCATCCTCCGTCCGGCAGGTTAAAGAAAGTAGGATTTTCTTCTGTTGTCCGATAAGGAATTGGCAGTGCTCCTACATATCCATCCACACTTTCACGGATTTTCTCTAAATATGGCTGCATGGTATCCGGTCCGCGGAAACAGTTCATTCCGACAACCAGTGCTCCGTTATCTTCTAAAATTTTACATGACTCTTCAACTGTGTAACCGTCACGTAAAATATTTTCACCCATTAATCCTAGTGTAATTACTGCCGGTAAATCATATTTTTTTATTTCCTCTAAAGCAATCAGTGCTTCTTCATGATAGTAAAAGGTCTCCCCGTTAATATAGTCAACATCTTCATCCTTACACCATGAAACCATTTCATTAAACATCGCTCTCACTTTATCCTTTGATTCCTGATCCTCTGGATTAAAGATATTTGTATTAGAGATATTTCCAGCAACCAGAGCTTCTTCAACCGGATGCTCTTTTGCCACTTCCTTCGCTAATTTAATCGCATTTCTGTTTAAAGGCTCCAGCAGATCTTCTTTACCAATGATACGCATTTTTTCACGATGCGCGTTATATGTAAATGCCAGCACCACATCAGATCCTGCTTTCATGTAATCACGGTAGACTGCTTTTAATGTCTCTGGATTATCCAGTGCTACCTCCGGCACAAAAGATCCAGCCTGCAGGTATCCTCTACGCTCTAATTCAAATAAATATCCCTCCCCTGCAATTACTGTTCCCTGCTTTAAACGTTCTTCCAAACTTCTTTTCGTCATCTTTAAATTCCTCCTAAACTTATTTACTTGTATTATTTAACTGCCGATAAGCTGTTATTGAATCGAAAAAAACCTCTTCTTATCAGTAAGAAGAGGTTTTTGAGTACGTCATCAATGTCTCCTCTTATCTGCTAGCTAAATGCTACTGGAATTGGCACAGTTCTTTTATAAGTCTGTTGCCGAGGCTTCAAAGGGCCAGTCCCTCCACCTCTCTGGATAAGAAAATGTATTGCTATTTATTTGTTGTAAATAACTATATATGTATTCGAATTCCATGTCAATAAGAAATTTTTAAAATATTTCAGCAAGTTTTACCCTTGCGTTGAATTATTCTATTGAATACTTCATATACTGGATAGACACATTTCATACACATTCGGTTTTCTATTTAGATCAAAGTATATGTTTAACCTTATTAATAAAAGGGGTATATTATTTTTATACAAAAAAATTCATAAATTGTTCAAAAAGTATAGACACGTTTGGAAAATAAGCATATAATACACATTAGTTCTTAAAAAAATTATAAATCATATTGAATTTTCTTATCAATATTGGTATAATTAAATTTTTCACTTCAAAAAATTCAAATCTATAAATATAATATACGGAAGGGGGGCGTAGATGTTGAATAGATATTTGATTATCGCTTTAATGATTGTCAGTTTGCCAATGACACACTTATTCATAGACGCACATCACAGCTACGTTCTCGCCGAACAGGATATACTGGTTGACCATCAGGCTTCACATGACTTAGGATTGGGCAGCGGAAGCGATCAGCCGGATAAATCATTTATAACAAATCCAGCTTTAGTCATTACCTTATTCTTATTGGGCAGTCAATGTTTATTTACAACAGTTGTCAGAGCTGTCCGTACAAAACAGCTGCTGAACCCTGTTTTCTATCAATCCAATTTCGTTGTTTAATCCTCTTTTGAGCAAAATATAAAATTAAAAGAGGAGGCTAATAAAATGATGATTTTTAGATTAATCGTTATCGGATTCTTTTCATTGACTGCATTGTCTGTATTCACTTATCAAGGTGTTGAGGTGTTTCATGCAGTTGCCGATATATTCAGAGCAAGATCATAAATTGTAACCATTTATACGGTAAAGGTTTTTCATCCCATGATACAAAAAAGGGAGTCTATGATATAAATTCATGGACTCCCTTTTTTTGATCTAAATTATTTATACTTTATTAAAAATTCCCTCCACGTACTTCTGTTACATCGTAGACAGTTACAAATGCCGTTGGGTCAACATCTTGAATCGTTTCTTTCATTTTACTTTCTTCCAGACGGGTAATAACACATTTAATTTGCTTAAATTTCTTTTTAGAGTAGCCGCCTTCAACATGCTGCAAAGTACAGCCGCGTTCAAGCCGGTCGCTGATTTCTTTCATCATTTCATCAGCATGCTCCGTAATAATATAAACTGCTTTTGTACTGCTTAATCCTTCTTCAATAATGTGAATGACCTTTGAAGCAATGTAATAAGCAATACCAGACATTAACGCCCCTTTGATTCCAAACACAGTGGATACTACGATAAATACAAATAAATTCAAGAATAAAATTAAGTCACTTGTTCCAAAAGGCAGCTTACGGGATAATAATACAGCCAGCATGTCAATCCCGTCCAGCGCACCCCCATTACGAAGCGCCAGCCCCATGCCAGTTCCAATAATTATCCCGCCTACAGCGGTGACCAGCAATGTATCTCCTTCAATTTCAATAATAGTTGGAATATGATGCATCAGGCTTGTACTTATTGCAAGTGAAGCAATCCCTAAAGTAGAGAGGATTGCAAAATTCTTGCCGATTTGTTTATACCCTAAGTAAATAAACGGAATATTTATAACAGCAATTAAAAGTCCCAATGGTAACCCGGTCCACTCTGACCCTACGATACTTAACCCAGTTACCCCGCCATCAGAAACACTATTCGGTATCAATACTGCTTCCAATCCATACGCTGTAATAAATCCGCCAATAATAATAATTAATCCTCTTGCAAAAAACATGGCTTTTCTTGATTTTTTCGTTTGTGCTTTGCTCATCCAACTTTCCTTTCTTTATATTTATTCTTAACGGCGCATGAAACAACATACCCTGCTTTTAATTTGTGTCAGTTTAGCCCTTATTCCACTGTTTGAATAAAACAGAAAATTGCGTAACTTGATATTTCGATTAAATGTTCTGATTAATATCCTTTCTTAGCTTAGGATTCCTTATTTCACACAAAATAACCATTATAGAACCTGGTTGTTATCAAACTTCCAGATGTTAGCCCGAATTGGAGCCCATGCCGGGACTAGAGTGGTGATTACCTGCCCCACTGCAGAGTTTTTGTAATTACTTACGCCAGGTTTACCACCTATCCCATAAAACCGCCTTATTTGTGCAGCAAGATACTTTTTACTATCTTATACTGCCAAAAAAATTGATTTTTCGACATTATTTATTATACGCTTCTCCACTTCAAACACAAATGATTTGAAGTAAAAAAATGGATAATTCTGCTCAACATATATCCTAAATCAAATTTTTTTCCTAAAAACAAAGCTTACTTTAGTGTAATCCATTTTTTCTTCATAGAATCGATGAGTACTATAGCGCTGCAAACCTGATGATAATGCAACAGATTCAAACTGATACCTCTCTGCCCACTGATGGATATAAGATAAAAGATGTTCTCCATACCCCTTTGAGCGTTTTTGTTTATCAGTCACTAAATCACACACCCAGACAAATCTGCCATAGTACAAGGTAATCATTGGCTTAAATCCTGCCACGGCAATAATTTCTCCCTCTTTATATATAGCGATTAAATGATAACGCTCTACCTTCACCGCTTCTTTTACCAAATCTATATAAGCAGCTTCGTCAAGATGTGTGCGCAGCTGGCACATTACCTTATAAGCTTCCTGCCACTCTTTTTCTGTTGTTAATTCTTTTATTTTCATGGATTATCCTTCCTTTCTGAACAGACAGACTGGCCCTAATTTCTCCATAATTGCAATTTCTCAATATGCAGTCCTTTCTCATCTGTAAAAAGAATAATATCTGCCTTACATTTATACGGGCTCATAAAATGTCTATATTGAATTCTTCTTTCATGGTGTGATCTCTGTATATTTTCCAGATTCCGATTTCGTTCAACGGTATCCCGACTGGAACGCCGATTTAATTCTGTCTCACCATCTGTATAAAGATAAATTTGTAAATCCAAATAATCGGGGTTTATAAATGCAACACTCATTCCTTCCACAATAGTAATTTTTTTATCAGGTTCTACCCTTTCACTTGGTAAATAATCTGTATCAATTGTATTCCATGCCATACCCACTTGAGTCATTTGAATATCACGCTCCAAAGCTTCCACATAATGAGCTAAAGGATGACAAGCAGTCATTTGAGCAGTACGGAGTTCGTTTTGATAAGTATATGTAATTTCCGTGTTGTTCCTTAATGCAGATTTGACGATATATGGATCGGTACAAATTAAATTTACCTCTTGGTTCAAAGCCTGCTTCAAACGTTTGGCAAATGTTGTTTTTCCGGCTCCACCATGTCCAGTAATTCCAATAATAATATGCTTTTTTTGTGCATTTATCCATTTTTTTAAATCCTGTATGATACTATCCATAGGACCACCTCCGCAACTATTATATCTTAACCGGGTAACAAAATAGAAGTCTATTTCCTACGGAGAGGAAAAAGCCTGTCTTAATACAATGAATGCGTTTTCGTAATATAGAATCAGAAAGGAGATCGTTGAACAGTGGAATTACTAAATAAACGGGAAATAAAAATACTTCACCTTCTCTCGAATAGCAAGGAAATGCATACAGGTCAAGAAATAGCATTACTTCTTAATGTATCATCAAGAACTGTTCGTAATGATATTAAAAACTTAAATGTATTATTGCCTAAATACCGTGCAGAAATTATTTCTCAAAAAGGAAGAGGATACGAATTAATTATCAGGGAAGAAAATAAATTTCGGGAGCTGTTACCAAAATCTGAGTATGCAGTGAGCCGTGGACATGCTGGGGATTCAGAAAATAAACAGTATGTTGAAGAAATTATTAGAAAAATACTGATGAACTGTCTGCACGGAGAAGTTATTTTTCAGGAAGAACTCGCTGAGAGTCTATTTATCAGTACCACTTCTCTAAAGAAATATCTTCCACTCGTTCGCTCTGCTTTCAAGGAATACAATCTTACCTTAGTGTCTGACAAGCGGAAAGGATTTGTCATTCAAGGAAAGGAGGAAAAAATCCGGTTTTGTATATCTGACTTTCTATTTCAAAATGAAAAATTTGAATTGCTGGATGATTTATTTCCGAATAAATTTCTTGATGTAGACAATTTAAAAGATATCATCCTGGACTTTCTAATGCAGCATCAATTACGTCTTACAGATGATGCTATTAAAAATATCATCATTCACATAGTCATTACAATCTGGAGAATACAAAACCATCAGGAATCTATTGTAAGTAAAGAGATGCAATCAGCAATGGAGCATACAAAGGAATTTGCAGCAGCTGCTGATATCATTGAAACCATTTATAAAAAAATGGGAATTAATCTAAAAGATGAGGTTTACTATCTGACGCAGCATTTAAGTGCCAGCAGCAGATTATCCAGTCAGAATATTGACACAAAGGATTACGACCAGATAAAACAAATACTCATCGAAGCACTGCACGAAATAAAAGATGCTACGGCGATTGATTTAACAGAAGACCAGCAGCTGATTAACGGATTAATTACGCATCTTATTGTTGCATTCAAACGCATTGTCTACCAAATGAATATTCGAAATGATGCATTAAACAGCATAAAAAATAATTACCCTTTAGCATTTCAGCTTGCTATGAAAACGAGTAATTATCTAACCAAATCAATGAAATTAAATATTCATGAAGATGAAATTGGATATATCGCCATTCACTTTGGAGTGGCACTGGAAAGAAAAGGGCTAAATCAGGCGACGATGAAGAATATACTTATTGTTTGTGGTTCAGGAATGGCAACCGCTGCTTTAATTAAAGAAAAAATATTACGGTCTTACGGAGATCAGGTAAATATCGTTAATACAATGAGTTTATCTGAATTCAAAAAAGACAAGGCAGACAATGTCGATCTCATTATCACTACAATAGATATTCCAAATATTGATTCACAGAAGCTATTAAAAGTAAACCCTATCATTAACAATCAAGATTTATTCACTATACGAAAAAAAATAAATACAGCAAATCAAACTTTTAGTATAGAAACATATCAAAATTTATTTAAAAAAGACCTGTTCATAAAGAACCTGGACTTACAAACAAAAGACGAGGTATTACATTATTTAACAAAACAAATGAAAGACAACAATTACATTAATAACACTACAATTGAATCTATTTTTGAAAGAGAAAAAATGGCTTCCTCAGAGCTATGTAACCTGCTGGCTATTCCACATCCCCTTGTCTATACGGATGGGCGTGCATGCATTGCAGTAGGTATCCTTACCAAACCGATTTCATGGGGAAAAGAACAGGTTCAAGTTGTAGTAATACTATGTATTCCTAAACATCAGCAAGAGCAATGGGAAATTATTTTTAAAAAATTATACCATTTTTTAATTGAAGATTACGGGATTACAAAACTTATTTCTGATTACAATTATGACGATTTCATCAGAAAATTGTATCAATATGAGGAGTTTCATTTATGAAAGAAATCAAATTTACAAAAGAAAATGTCCGCTTAAATGTTCAGGCAGATGATTGGAAGGATGCCATACATCAGGGAGTTGCCTTACTTGAACACAATGGGCTGGTTACAGATAAATATGCGTCCCATATTATCCGCAATATTGATGAATATGGACCTTATATTGTTATATCTCCAGGAATTGCTATTCCGCATGCCAGACCGGAAGACGGAGCCATTGGTATTGGAGTCAGTATTATAACATTAAAACAGCCTGTGCGTTTTCATAACGTAGAAACTCCGGTACGGGTGCTTATCAGTTTTTCTGCTCAAGATAATAATCAACATCTAAATATCATTAAATTAATTGTAAAAATTATTGAAGATGGGCTGATCCAAGAAATAGCTGATATATCATCTATTCAGAAATTGAACGATTTAATCGGAGGTGATAAATAATGCGTCGAGTTGCTTTAATTACCAGCGGCGGTGATGGTGCAGGTATTAATTCTATGATTGAAATGCTTTCCAGAAACAAAGAAATTGATTTATACGGTTTTCATGATGGCTATGACGGTATTCTGGCAAATCAGCCTATTCATTTAACACAGGCAAATTGTGAAAATCATTCCTTAGACGGCACACATTTTCTAAGAACTGCACGCAGTAAGCTGCCCTACACAAAAAATGGCAGACAACAAATTATTCAAACCCTCCTTGAGCAGGATTTTGAATGTCTTGTCATATGCGGCGGTAGCGGATCTCAAATTGCCGCAAAACAAATTCATGAAGAAGGGATGAATACACTGTTTATTCCTATGACCGTCGATAACGATGTGATTGGAACAGACTATACAATCGGCTATGATACAGCACTCAATCAAATATTAAATATCATCGCAAATACTCAAAGTACAGCTGCAAATATGCCTGGAAGGATGTTTATGATAGAGGTTTTGGGTGGAAATGTAGGGAATCTCGCTTTAGAAAGTGCATTAGCAGGAGGATGTGATTTAGCTATCATACCTGAATATTCCACAGACAGAGAGGAAATTGCCAAAAAAGTACAAGCCAAGCTGGCTGAAAAACAATCTTTAATTATCACCTGCTCGGAATCAGCTTATGACAGTAAAAACTACAAAGCAGGAGATCAGGGAGTTTCCTTTTCTATAGCAGAGTCCATTGAACAGTTAACTGGTGTCCGCGTACGAAAAACGGTGGTTGGTTTTTACATCCGCGCTGGGCATCCCTCTAATCAGGACGCAATAATTGCTTCCAAGTTTGGTTATTTTACTGCAGCTGCTATTTTAAATGAAGACTTCGGAAAAATGATAGCTATGAATAACGGCGCTGTAACTACAGTTGATTATAATGATTTGGATTTCTCAGCCAGCACAACGAAACAAGAGCTTTTAACAATAGCAAAAAATTTAAACTTATTAAATTCATAAGGAGTGTTATGTTATGTTACAAATTTTAGTCGTATGCGGCGCTGGATTAGGAAGCAGCTTTGCCTGTCAGATGAGTGTAGAGACTGTATTGAAGGATTTAAATGTCGAGGCTAAGGTGGATCATTCCGACATTGCCTCCGCAGCCGGTACAAGTGCAGATATTATTATTTCAGGGAAAAATTTTGAGGAGCAATTCTCCAGATATGATTTAACACAGGACCTTATTTTTCTTGAAAGATTAGTAGATAAAGAAGAAATTAAAGCGAAATTAACACCAGTTTTACAAGAAAAAGGAGAATTATAGAAAGGGATGAGCTAAGATGTCCGTTCTTAACTTTATAATCGAAAGTATTCTCACACAAGCAGCTATCACAATAGGATTAATTGCATTTATCGGACTATTGCTGCAACGCAAACAGTTTGGCGAAGTAATGTCTGGCAGCTTTAAAACAATGCTTGGATTTATGGTTCTATCAGCCGGATCTGCCATTATTGTAGATTCTCTGACCTATTTTGGTGAAATTTTCACGGAAGCATTCGGTATGCAGGGAATTGTACCTTCCATCGAAGCAATTAATGGGCAGGCCATGAGTAATCTTGGGCTCGGGAACCAAATAGCATTAACGTTCCTGGCGATTTTTATCTTCAATATTATTATTGCAAGGATTACAAAATGGAAATATATATTCCTGACAGGACAAGCCATTTTATGGATGGCTACGATGACGATTATTTTCGGGAGTGCCGCCGGGTTCTCCGGAATTACACTCATTTTATTCGGGGGATTGATTGGTGGTATCTTCGCAGTAGCGATGCCTGCTATTGCTCAGCCGATTGTCCGTAAAATTACTGGATCAGACGATATTGCATTAGGTCACTTTTGTACTATAGGTTACCTTTTTGGAGCAGGAGTTGCAAAATTAATAGGAAAAGGCTCTAAGTCTATAGAAGATATCAAATTCCCTAAAGGACTGAGTTTTCTATCTGACACGTATCTGTCTGTTGCTTTTGTAATGGTCCCACTTTACGTTATTACTGCAGCTTTTGCGGGAGCAGAATTTGCTTCTCAATTATCTGGTGATGTCAACTTTATTGTTCATGCATTTTTGCAAGCGGTTCAGTTTGTTGTTGGTGTTTATGTACTGCTTTCCGGAGTCCGTTTACTGCTGGCAGAAATTGTTCCAGCTTTCCGGGGAATTGCATTAAAAATTGTTCCAAATGCAAAACCGGCATTAGATTGCCCAGTACTATTCCCATATGCACCTAATGCTGTCACAGCTGGTTTTGTTACTACCACTATCGGTACAGTAATCGCCATGTTCATACTGCCGCTGTTCGGGTTAGCTATGATTCTTCCAGGAATGCTGACTAACTTCTTCGCAGGTGGTACAGCAGGAATATTTATGAACGCAGTCGGCGGCCGGAGAGGTGTACTCATAGGCGGTATTGCTCACGGGATATTCATTACTCTGTTGCCTGCACTGCTCGTACCGTATTTTAATGATCTAGGCTTCATCAATGCAACTGCAACTGATGTTGATACCGTTTCTGCCGGTTTACTTATTAAATGGTTTGTTGAACCAATTATAAATATATTCAACTAGAAAGGAGGAAATACAATGGCGTTCTTCAAAAGAAAAAAGAAGAAAGCTGCTCCCCAAAAAGAAGAAAGAATGATAAATAAGGAAGAAATTCTTACAAGAATTGAGCAGGCAAAGCAAGGGCTTGAAGAAGCTGACGCTGAAGATAAAATTTCATATTTAAATCAAATTGGAAGTCTTTATTTAGAAATAGAAGATTATGACCAAGCAATCACTTATTACGAAACCAGTATTTCTGAAAAACAGGAAATGGGAAAAGCATTTACTGACCTGACAAAGCTTTACAATATCAAACGCAAAGAGGCTTCTGAACAAAATGATAAAGAAAAAGTACAGTATTACCTTGCCAAATCAGATGAATTAATGCAACTGACCAAAGATACTATTCGGGGAAATATGTAAGGAGGAGATTTATAATGAAAAACCTGACGGAATTATTTAAAGAGAATGAAGGAAAAAGAGCGATCGGCTCCTTTAATGTCCATTGTTTAGAAATGCTCCCGGCCATGATTGAAGGTGCAAAAGAATTGAATGTACCAATTATCATTCAAACTTCACCCGGGACAGCAGAATATATCGGATTAGACTTACTTGTTTCATCTATCCAGACATTAAGTGAGAGAAATAACGTAGATGTTTGTCTGCACATGGACCATTGCACGGATATTGATGTAATCAAACAGGCTATTGATACCGGTTATACTTCTGTAATGTACGACGGGTCAAGTCTGCCATTAGAAGAGAACATCAAAAACACAAAAGAAGTGGTTTCCTATGCCAAAAAAAGAAATGTCTCTGTGGAAGGAGAAGTCGGTTCCATAGGAGGCGCTGAAGACGGTGTTGTTGTCAGTGAAGAAGATGCTATTTATACAGATCCCAAGGACGCTTATCAATTTGTCCAGGAAACGAATGTTGATGCTATCGCAGTAGCTATTGGTACAACACATGGGTTGTATAAATCAAAAGCTAAGTTGAATTTTGAGCTGCTGGAGGAATTGGCAAAGAATTTGACCAATGCAGGGCTGGTATTGCATGGCGGTACAGGAGTGTCCGAGCCGGATATGAGAAAATGTGTAGCTCTTGGCATGAAGAAGGTAAATGTAGGGACAGAGTTAAACAAATCTTATATAGATAATATAAATAGTGCTTTTTCTCAAGCAACACCTTTAACATCACTTCGTAAGCTATTTATTCCTGCAAATCAGCATATTAAAGAAATTGTTAAAGAGAAAAGTGAGCTTTTTCAATTAGTATAAAAAGAGATTCATTTCACAGGAGTTATCACCCTTCTCTACAGCAAGACTGTGGTTACTCATTCTACTTAAAGCTTGAATCAAGTTAAATTCTTTCGTCCAAACGATGAAGCGTAAATCGTTTGGACGATTATTTTTGTGAAACTTTCCATTCTTTCTTCTTAAAATTAATTTTCGCACAAGCTTCTGTCAAAAAAGAGGTCTTTTCATTTTAAACTGAAACAATTTTGCTGATATCCTTCCATTCATACACAAGCAGATCCAGCACATCACCAGCAATCTGAATTTCCTTCTTTTCAACAAGCTCCGCTCCTAACCGTTCATAAAACAAACGGCTGCGGTTTTCCGCCAAAACTTCTACTTGAACAGTGTGAACGGATAGGTCTAAAAAACGTTTAAAACCTTCCAACAACAAAGCCTTGCCTATGCCCTTTCCCTGCCAGTCTTCCAATAGATAAAGAGCTGTTACTTGATCAGTTCCGGCAGAAGCTTCGGATTCCTTAGTAGAAATAGTTATATACCCAACAACTTTATCATCCGTATCCACAGCAACTAATATAATACTATCACCAGCTTGAATAATGTTTTTCCATTTCTGCTTTTTATCTTCTACAGAAAGCTGCTGTAAAAATCGATTATCTATAATCCCCTGGTAACTGGTTTGCCAGCTTTCCACATTCACTTTCCCCATTCCACCGGCATCGGAGGTTCTCGCTTCTCTAATTAAAACCATCTGCATCTGCTCCTTTCAAGATTTATCGGGAAAAATCGCCCGTTAAATCAAGCTTCACTTTATCACAGCATGACCCTCCGTAATTTCTCCTGCTGAAATTGGGGAGTAATTAGAGTGTAGCATGGAGAAAAACGGAGGCTTCATCTCCTGATTGGTTCAACTACGATTTAACGGGAAAAATCGCCCGTTAAATCAAGCTTCACTTTATCACAGCATGACCCTCCGTAATTTCTCCTGCTGAAATTGGGGAGTAATTAGAGTGTAGCATGGAGAAAAACGGAGGCTTCATCTCCTGATTGGTTCAACTACGATTTAACGGGAAAAATCGCCCGTTAAATCAAGTTTCACTTTATCACAGCATGACCCTCCGTAATTTCTCCTGCTGAAATTGGGGAGTAATTAGAGTGTAGCATGGAGAAAAACGGAGGCTTCATCTCCTGATTGGTTCAACTACGATTTAACGGGAAAAATCGCCCGTTAAATCAAGTTTCACTTTATAATGATTTCTTAAAACAAATTATTCTCCCGGCTTCCATAAAACCAAGACGGAGGTGCATGGCGAGGCTTTCTTCATTATCTATGGAACAATCACTTGCAAATTCAATGCAGCCCTGCTCTTCTGCCCAGCGCTCACAAGCCTTTACTAATTCTCTTGCATATCCATTATTTCTATGTGATTCCTTGACGAAAATTCCTTCTAAATAGCCGACTGGTGATGTTTTTGTTCCTTCGACATAATCAAATCTCAGCTGGCATTGCGCGAACCCGATAGCCTTCTCCTTATCAAAAGCTAACAAAATACATGCATGTTTATCGTCTAAATGACTCTTGAATTCCTCTTTTAATGTGCCAAGCTCATTTTTTGACCATAACATTTTTGCTAAACAGGCAACATGATCTATATCTTCTCTGTTCGCTTCTCTCAGCATTTTTTCACTCCTTATTTAAAATGGTTTCATTCAATTCAACATCATAAATAACACACATTTATTATTAAGTCATTCTAAGTTAATATATAATTATAACAAATATTTCTAAATTTTTTATGTGGAATTTTATTTATCTTTATCTATTACTTTGTATAAAATATAGTGTCAGATTTAAAGGCTTTGAATGTATATATAGAAATGTTATTTAATACAAACGAAGGGATTTGATATCAATGACTCATGCTAAAAGTGTTTTACTGGACCAGTTGTTAGCAAATGCGAATGACCAAAGCTGGTATCTTTCTTTTGAGCAGGCTGTTGAAGGAGTTACAGAGAAAGAAGCATTTTGGAAACCTGATAAAGACAGCCACTGTATTGCCGAAATTACATACCATCTCATTTATTGGAATAGAGTATGGCAAACCAGATATGAACAATCTGATGTTCAAGCTGTTAAAGCAATAGAAGATAACGCAGATACCTTCCAAGTCTCTAATGGACGGTCATTTTCTGATTTAAAAAACGACTTATTAAACACCATTTTAAATTGGCAAAAGCTTATTAATAGTAATCAAAAGTTGGACTCCATCGTTCCCGGATTTCCCGTAGAAGCTGAATGGTGGAATTTAATCAGTAATGCAGCAACACATAATGCCTATCATATTGGACAAATTGTTTATATAAGAAAAATGAAAAAACAGTTTACTTAAAACTATCAAATTTAAATCCCGCATTAGAACTGCTTGATTTACTTTGATATTAAAAATAGCTTTACATTCCCATGTCTTCTTTGATAGAATGATTTCTTGTGTATTTAAAAATACGTTGTAAAGGAATTGTTTTTATGTACTTCTCAAAGAAAGATTTTTTAAATAGATATTATATCGTTCTATTACTTTTAGCTATTTTACTTATTGCAGCAACACTCCGTTCTCCAATTTCATCTGTCGGGCCGCTTATTCCTTTTTTTCGGGGAGAATTAGAAGCCTCCAATGCTATGATTGGATTAGTCAACACACTTCCATTGCTTGCTTTCGGCTTATTCTCTCCGTTTGTACCGAGACTATCCAGCAAATTTGGAATGGAATTTACTCTGCTGATTGCTATGGTTTTTCTATCTATTGGTGTATTTATCCGGGCGAGCGGAGGAATAGAGCTGTTATTATTCGGTACACTCCTGACTGGAATGGCTATTGCTGTCGGTAATATCCTGATGCCGGGATTAATTAAATCAACCTTTCCTTATCGGATTGGGCTGATGACAGGGCTTTATTCTGTCTCGATGAATTTATTCGGCGCGATTGCCTCCGGTATTTCCGTACCGATTGCTTCCATAGATGCGTTCGATTGGCGGAATGCTATGCAAATTTGGAGCATAATCTCTTTAGCAGCTGTCATTGTTTTATTACTGCGACTTCCAGTTACGCGTTCAGGCGGAAAAAAAGTGTTTATGAATGTAAAAAGCCAGCCATCCAGAGCTATCTTCAAATCAAAAATTGCCTGGGCTGTTACATTTTTTATGGGGCTGCAATCACTTATACCCTACAGTTTATTTACTTGGCTGCCTGATATTTTAATCACAAAAGGATTTGATGAAAGTGAAGCCGGATGGTTAATTGCCATTTATCAACTCGGGCTTATTCCAACAACATTTATCGCTCCAATCCTTGCGGGAAGAATGAAAAGCCAGCGTCTGATCGGCTGCAGCTCAGGATTATTATTTTTCCTCGGTCTGTTGGGAGTTGCTTTTACTTCATCGCATTTGATTATTATCTTTCTTATATTAACCGGTGTTGGAGCAGGAACTGCATTCAGTTTAGCGATGATGTTCTTTGTTCTCCGTACCAATACGGTTATAGAATCAGCGCAATTATCCAGCATGGCTCAATCGATTGGGTATATCGTTGCTTCTACCGGTCCTCTTTTTCTTGGAACAATCTCAGAAATGGCAGGAGGCTGGACCGTTCCATTTATTATTTTAATGGCTGTAGCATTATGTATTGCCTTCCTCGGGACAATTGCGGGTAAAAATCAAAAGATTTCCTTTGAATCGACAGAAGAATCAGCAGCAAAATAAAAATAAGGCCGGAGAGTTTCCCAGCCTTATTTTTATTTATCTAACGGCAGTGAAGAAATAACCTTCTTCACATCATCTGCAGACTGATTTAGCTGCTGTTTTTCTTCTTTTGTCAACGGCAGTTCGATAACACTTTCAATTCCTTTTCCTCCCAGAACTGTCGGTACCCCTAAATAAATATCATGATAGCCGTACTCTCCCTCAAGGTATGCAATCGATGGTAATATACGTTTTTTATCCTTCACAATTGCTTCTGCCATTTCAACAAGGGATGCAGCAGGTGCGTAATAGGCACTGCCATTGCCAAGAAGATTTACAATTTCTCCTCCGCCTTTTCTTGTCCGCTCTACAATTGCCTCCAGCTTGTCTTTTGGAAGCAGATTACTGATTGGTATACCTCCTACATTGGAGTAGCGTATTAATGGAACCATGCTGTCTCCATGGCCGCCAAGTACAAATCCAGTCACATCCTCCACAGAAAGTTCCAGTGCTTCCGCAACAAAAGTATTAAAACGTGCGGTATCTAAAACTCCAGATTGACCGATTACCCGATTCTTTGAAAAACCGGTTGTTTTAAAGCAGGTGTAGGTCATAGCATCTACTGGATTGCTTAAAACAAGAATGTAGCTTTCTGGTGCATAGTGAGCAATTTTCTTTGAGATGTCAATCATAATATCTGCGTTGATCGCAACAAGATCATCCCGGCTCATCCCCGGTTTTCTTGCAATTCCTGCAGTAATAATAACCATATCTGCATCTTTAATTTGTTCATAATCTGATGTACC
Organism: Oceanobacillus sp. FSL W8-0428; assembly: GCF_038004405.1. NCBI lineage: Bacteria > Bacillati > Bacillota > Bacilli > Caryophanales > Bacillaceae > Oceanobacillus > Oceanobacillus sp. FSL W8-0428. The sequence goes on along the minus strand of NZ_JBBORB010000001.1, from coordinate 2,163,847 downwards.
GGTTACTTTTCCATTAAACTTTTCTACAGGTCCCGATTCCAGCATATCCAGAGCTTTTCCTTTTGTCGGATTCTCCTGATCAGGAATATCTACTAAAACAACATCTCCAAGCTCCTTTTGAGCAAGTAAAAAAGCGGTTGTTGCTCCAGTAAACCCAGCTCCGATCACTGCAAATTTCCTTCGTTTAAATGTCAATGTAAATCACTCCTTTATTGCTTAACATCACTATTTCTAATAAGTTTCATCCAGTCTTCCAGCATTTTCAAAGAATATCTCTTTTATGTATTAAAAGAGATAGGTGCTCCAAAATAAGAGCACCTATTTTCTCTATTAATCTGGAAGAATATCAGATAACTCGTTATGCGGACGAGGGATTACATGAACAGATAATAATTCTCCAACACGGCTTGCTGCTTCGCTCCCTGCATCTGTAGCTGCTTTTACAGCCCCTACGTCTCCGCTTACAAGTACAGTTACTAAGCCCGCGCCGATTTGTTCTTTCCCGATTAAATGTACATTTGCTGCCTTTACCATTGCGTCCGCCGCTTCAATTGCCCCTACTAATCCTTTTGTTTCCACCATTCCTAAAGCTCCATTTACTTTACCCATTTTAAATTCCTCCTTAAAATATGTGTTCAAAAAGGCCGATAAATAGGACCAAGAAGTTCAAGGCGACTAGCTTTTTACGAACGGACTTTCACAGGATGTGATGACTTCTGTGTTGTCCACAGGACGTGGACGACTTTAACAGAAGTTCCTCTATACTTTATAATACGTGAGTATCGTAAAAAGCTCGTCAACGTACTTCCGCAGGATGCGGTGGCTTCTACGTTGCCCACACGACGTGGGCGTTCTTAGCAGAAGATCCTCTCATCGCCGTGTCATTTTTATTGGCCTTTTTGAACCTCCTTAAAATATTATTGATTTTGATATTCCTTTAAAACCTGCCTCACAAGCTCCTCTATTTTCACTTTATCAATTTCTTCACTTGCTGCACTGGATTTTTCAACTGCTTCCTTCATTAAGTGCTCTACTTGTTTACTTGATACTGCTTCTGATTTACTTTCTCCAGGCTGTGGAATATCTGCTTCCTTCAAGCCGTAAGCAATGCGTTTTACATTATAAAGGTGACGTGCAGTAATATTATCGGAGCTGATATTCCCGCCATATGCACCACATCCCAAAGTTAGAGAAGGAGCTAGTGCGGTTGTTGCTCCTACTGCCCCTATGGATGACAGTGTGTTTACCAGCACTCTGGATACCGGCATTGCCTTTCCAAACTCGCGGACCAGGTGATCATCCATGGTATGAATAGAGAAGGAATGACCTCTTCCCCCTAAATTCAGCAGCTCTAAGCATCTTTCTTTTGCTTCATTAGAATTTTTTGCTGTATATAATGCAAACACGGGAGCCAGCTTTTCCAGAGAAAAAGGAATATGCTTGCCTACCTGATCTTCTTCTGCTATTAAAAGTCTGGTATTACTTGGAACGTTTATACCTGCTAATTCTGCAATTTTCAGAGCTGACTTCCCGACAATATCCGGATTGACCTTACCAGGTCCAATCGATATAATTTCTTCCATTTTCTTTTTCTCTTCTGGGTTACAAAAGTAAGAACCGTTTTTTTCGAGCTCTCTTTTCACTTGTTCTTGAATAGCCTTATCTACAACAATCGCTTGCTCTGTAGCGCAAATTGTACCGTTATCAAAGGTTTTACTATCAACAATCATTTTTACACTTTTCTCAATATCGGCTGATTTTTCAATATACACCGGCACGTTTCCAGGGCCTACCCCATACGCAGGCTTTCCTGAACTATAGGCCGCTTTAACAAGGCCTCCACCGCCAGTGGAAAGAATTAAATTCACGTCTGGGTGAGTCATTAATTGATTGGTTGCTTCCATACCGGGCTCCGAAATCCAGCCAATTAATCCTTCTGGTGCCCCTTCTTCCAGCGCAGCCTCCATGCAGATTTTCAGTGTTTCTACGGTGCATTTTTTAGCTCGCGGATGTGGGCTGACTACAATCGCGTTTCCTGACTTCAGAGCTGCTATTGTTTTAAACATTGCTGTAGAAGTAGGATTGGTTGTCGGGATAATGGCAGCTATCACACCATATGGATAAGCAATTTCTGTTACTTTATTTTCTGTATCTTCATGAATAACCCCGATGGTTTTCTCATCTTTAATAGATTCATAGACATCTCTTGAACCTACTTGGTTTTTTATAAGTTTATGCTCTACAACACCCATTCCTGTTTCTTCTACAGCCATTCGTGCTAATTCTTTTGATTGGTTGAAGGCTGCTGCAGCGATTGCTTTTACAATGGAATCAATTTTCCACTGCGAGAATTGCATAAATTCCTGCTGTGCTTTTTTGGCCTTCTTTACTGCATCCCGCATTTCTTGAATAGAGGATAAATCCTTATCTAGTGTCAACAGTAACACTCCTTCCCCGCCTAATTTCCTTTTGTATATGGTTTGAGAGTAATTACCTCACCTATCTTTTGATCCACCACCTCAGCCTGCTGTTCAACAGGATCTGGAAGCGGACTTTCATGAGGCCATATTTTAATAGTTGTATTCTTGCTGACATCCTCTTCCTTCATTTCTTCTAAAACGGTGATAACCATTTTCGTTACTCTTTCTACAAGCTCTCTATCCATCTCATTCCTCCTTCCTGCTCTGCTGTCTCCGGACTTTAGCATTTTCATGGAAGATAAGATTCTCAGATTGATGGCTGGCAGCATATGCTTTCATTTCGTCCAATGACTGACATCTGACAAGAGCAGGAATGATATCTATACCTTCCCCTGTATAGGCAGATGTGATAACAATCGGCCCTTTGACAATTGCCTTTTTTAATAAGCTGATTGCTTGTTCTATATTGGCTTCACTTGCATCTGCTTTTGTAACAACACCGATCGGCAGTTTATTAATTCCTAGACTGAACCCGGGTGCAAAAATTGTTTTTTCATTGGTTGCATCCTGCACAAATAACACAAGTGTAATCTCAAGGGAGGTTGCCATAATACTCCGGTAATGCAAGGGGTTTTCTGTATATTCCCCGGGAGTATCGACAATCCAATCCTCATAAATCAAAGACTGTGTTTTTATTTTTTTCGGCTGTCTCTCTCTACCAAAAAGCACTTCCTTTAACGTCGTCTTTCCAGCATCTATTCCGCCAAGAATCATGGCTCGATTTTTCAATGGCATTTACCCCCCTCCCTTTTTAAGATTTAGTAATTTCTGCAGGTGTGTAGCTTAAAATATCTGCCAAAAATTGATTTACATCATGCAGTGCTGTCTCCACCTCGGAAACACTGCCTACAATCACTAGGCTCCCAGTAAACCGGTCAAGAAACCCGATATCCACATTTGCAGCTTTCGTGGCACGATCGCCGGCTATAATAACTGTCTCGCTCGGTGTCAGCGTTAGTATCCCTAATGCTCCAGCCTGCTGCACGCCTAATTTATCGAACATATCCTCAACAGGATTAGCTATTAAATGGCTCAGAGTTACTTGTTTTCCAGGTACAAATTCTTGAATAAACCTTTTTTTCTCTTCCATATGCACTCCTTCTTTCCTTCCCTTTTTTACATTTCCCGGAATAGGAAAGCTGCTTTTCATATTTCTCAGGTAGCTTTTGTAAGCTTGGTTTCTTTCTCTTCGCTTTTTCCTAAAATAGCATTTGCAATCACAATTGCGATTACAATTGCGATAATCCCTCCGGCGAACTTTCCAATAATCATTGGAAAAATCATTTCTCGTGCTACTCCTGCAGCAAATCCCAGATGGTCTCCGAGTACGAAGGCTGCTGGTACAGAGAATGCTACGTTAATTACTTTTCCACGATTATCCATATCCTTCATCAAATTAAACATGGCAATATTATTAGCCAGTGTTGCAACCATACCAGCTGCAGCAACATCATTCATACCGAGCATTTTTCCCATGTTCATCAGCGGCTTCTTAAACACACGGGTGATTACTTCTACCATAACAAAGGCTCCGGCCAGCACAATCGCAATACTTCCAACTACCTCTATCCCTTCTCCTAAAGGAGCAATTCCAGGTATAACGGTAAAACCTGTCAGAACATCAATAATACCGATTGCCAAGCCTGCTGTTGCAACTACTACCACGCCATAACCAAAAATCGTAAAGCCTTTAATCATCTGATTTGGTATTTTCCAAAGTCCCAAAATAACGAGGGCTGCCAGGATAAAGATAGGAATTAAATTCATAATAACCATGGAAAAGGAATACCCTGCTACTAATCCACCAACAATTGCTCCAAAAGGAATTGCAATAAAGCCTGCCAGCATACCGGTAGCAAGATAACGCTGATCTTCCTTTTTAATAATTCCTAAGGATACAGGGATAGAGAATACAATTGTCGCCCCCATCATTGCTCCAAGAATAATACCAGAGAACATAGCTGCATCCTGACTCTGTCCCAGCTCTTGAGCCAACTGCAGGCCTCCCATATCAATAGCTAATAAACTTCCGGCAAACATAGCCGGATCTGCACCAAGCGCCGTATAAATTGGAACAATAACAGGGCTCAGCACATTCGCAAGGACAGGAGCCATGACAATAATACCGACCATCGCAAGTGCCAAGGCACCCATTGCCATAATACCCTCATCAAATTTATCTCCGAGTCCGAGTTTATTTTTAAATATCTTATCTATGGCACCGACTACCATGAAAATGACCATAATATAAATTACAATCTCATTTATGCCCATACCTCTTCCCCCTCAACTCATGTGATTTTCTATTCTTTTTGAACCATATCAATTGAATCAACCACGCCTACAATTACGGAATCGATGGGCAGTCTTTCTTTTCCAAAAGCAGACCTCGCACTGCTTCCTCTCGTTACTAATACGGTATCTCCAACACCAGCACCCGCTAAATCCGCAGCAACAAAGGTAGAGGATAAATCATCATTATATGTTGGTTTGACAATTAACAGCTTCAGCCCGTTCAGCTTTTCATCTTTTCGTGTTGCCCATACAGAGCCCATCACATCGCCGATGATCATTCCTCATTCTCCTCACATCGTTGAATTTTTAATTTATGCTTTTTTGCGTAGTCCATAGCCAGCGGCGTAGCAATACTATTTTGCGGAATCAGAACCTTCTTCTTTTTCTGCATCAGCAGCTTTTGTAAATCTCTTTCTGTAATGACCCGCTTCTCTATAAATTCCGTGTCATTTCCAGATGCATGACAGCTTTCTAGAGGTTTATCAGCCTTTTCTATATTTGAAGATGCTTCCTCCGCATTCTTTTTAATAATCTTGCCGAGTGCTCCCTGCTGGAACCCACAGGAATTTGCTTCATCAAAATCAATATGCATATAAGTCTGATAGTTGGGATGAACACGTATAACAACATCATCAAATATAAGTGACCGTTCCCCAAACACCTTTACCTGTACGATTTCTTTATGCTCTACCTGGAGTTTCGCAGCATCATGCAAAGCTACATGAATATGCCGTTTAGCGACGATAAGCCCTTTATCCAGCTGCAATTCCTTATCTCCATAGACAAGTGTTACCCCTGGTGTTCCGTCAATATCCCCGCTTTCTCTCACCGGGATATTCCCTCCTAAAACAACTGCATCTGTTTTAGACACTTCAACCTGGGAGGAGCTTCTTTCAGGTCCTAAAATCACTACATTTTCAAGATTTCCCTTAGGTCCTTTGATTGTAATTCTTTCCTTACATGCGTACTGACCCGGCTGTGATAATTCTTTAGCCTTTGTTAATTGATAGTCTGCACCAAATAAATAATCGACAGCTTCTCTGCTTAAATGTACATGCCTGCCAGAGGCTTCTATTTCAACTAAAGACTGGTTCAGCATTTCCTTCTTTACTGCTTCTTCGATCGTTTTTACAAGTAGCTCGTCCAAATCAATCACCTCAATTCTAAAGCTCCGCTACTTCCAGATTTTAAGCTTCATCAAATTGCTTTGGAAGGATTGCACTAACCTCAGTATGCGGACGTGGAATAACATGGACGGATAATAACTCCCCTACACGGTCAGCAGCTGCTGCTCCAGCATCTGTTGCTGCTTTTACTGCTCCCACATCTCCTCTGACAAGTACAGTTACCAGCCCTGCACCAATCTGTTCTTTGCCAACTAACGTAACATTTGCTGCCTTTACCATTGCATCAGCTGCTTCAATAGCCCCGACTAATCCTTTTGTTTCTACCATTCCTAACGCATTTGCATTTTGCATTATAAATTCCTCCTTTAAGTAATTAACCTATTTTTCTTTCTTTTCATTACTGTCTTTTGCAAGTATTGCCTGGACTAACTCACTCTTTCTTGCATATTTTATATTTTTTGCTTGATCCAGCAGGGTGATATCATTTGCTCTGGCCAGCTGCCTTAATTGAAGCACTGTCATTTTTTCCAGATTTTCCAGTTTCCATCCCGGGGTGGAATAATCAGGTTTTGTATCTATACCTGGTTTGTTTTCAGCTTCAGGGCTGGGCTGTATCTCAACTTCCAGCTTGGCAGGGGCTGCTTCCTGTAATGGAAGCTTTTTTAGCAAAACGCTGGTTTCATGATGCATTCTCGGAATAACATGGACGGAAATCAATGTTTGAAGTGATGTAATTGCATTTTCACCAGCTTCCACTGCCGCCTGAACAGCCGCAACATCTCCAAGCAGCTGAACTGTAACAAGCCCGCCCTTGATAATTTCTGCATCCAGGAGCTTCACATTTGCCGCCTTTACCGCTGCGTCTGCTGCTACAATAGAGCTCAATAATCCTCTCGTTTCAATTAATCCTAATGCTTCCATTTATCTCACCTAATATCCTTTTGGATTATCTGCCACATCATTTACTGCGCGTGCAAATGCTTCACAGGCAGCATGACAGGCAGATTGACTTCCGGTTAGTAAGGCCCCTCCAAAGTTTGTTTCAGATGGTGGACCAAAGAATGCAGCCAGCCTCACATCTGCTGACTTCAACGCCATATCCAACGCATAAACAGCTTCCAATGGCGGAGCAATTAAATAAGCGATTGCTTCCCCTTCCGTTATATTTGCCTGCTTGGAAAGAAATGTTCCAGTCCTTGATACTAAGTGCGCAAAATAAGGAATAGAATCATCCTCATTGGCGCTGACAAAATAAGCATCATTCTCAATATAGGAAATTGCTGCATCTAATCCGCTTCTTACTTCTTCCGGATTATAGCCTGCCAGAATACCAATAACCTCTCCGGTTAATTTTGTGGTTGCATTGTCCGCACCGGCATACATTGATTCTGCATAAACCACCTCTACATCTGCTTTCTTTGTCGCTTCATCTAATGCTGTGTAGACAACATCATCAATATCTCCTGTCAGAATCCCGATGCTCCGCTGGTTGGGCAGTAGTTTTAATTCTTCTGCTAAATGCGCATCCACATTTGAAATCAGCTTCACGCCCAGAACCTGTGCATAAATTGCATCATCCTTCATGGTAAACCCTCCCTTTCTAAGCTTTATCGTCCAGCAACATATTCATTATTTCTTTAAAATCTCTTAGGCCTTATTCAAATCAAGACCTGAAGCCTTTTTATCAATCATTTTTTTAATTAATTCCGCGATATGTGCTCCCGCTTCAACTGGAGGTGTACCGCCCTCGTGGATATTCGATATAACAGTACGTCTTGCTTCCGGCATGTCGACAGTCGGTTTATATGCGATGTAAGCACTCATTGATTCTGCTGTAACCAGACCGGGACGCTCACCGACAAGCAGACAGACAACGTCAGCTCCTGTTAATTCACCAATGACATCCATCGCCGGCACACGGCAATGCTTTATAAATAAATCATTCGTGGCGTCAATACCATGCAGATTCAGGCCCTGTTTGATAGCTGGCAAAGTATTTTCCAGATTTGCTTCGATGGAAGCCGAGCTCAAGCCGTCTCCTACAACAATTTGTACTTTAGGGTTACCGCAATGCGCTTTTATTTTTTCTTTCTCCTCATCAGAGAATTGCCTTCCTAAGTCAGGCCGGGTTACGTACTCATCCTTATCCTGACAGACAGTTGCAACAGGAAATAGATTATTTTCTTTGACAAAATCCTCACTGACATAAGAGAACACAGCATCCTGAGCAGCAGCGTGATCTGCTTTAAATCTTAATGCGCTGGAGGTCATATAGCGTGCGCCGCTCCGCCATACTCCCAATCGTGCAGGCGTTTTATCCTTCATATCCAAATATCCTTCTTCATCTGCCGGATTCGGTACAAGAAGTTCTTTCTTAATCAGTATTTCTGATATATCAGGCAGCACTTCCTCACTGACAGCATGATTTGTACTATCTGTTTGCTTTGATTTTGGTGTATGCTCCTCAGAAGCTTTGCTTTCTCCCGCCATTTCCAGGACAATCTTTTCAATCAGCGTTTTTAATTCTGTATCTGTAACCATCCTTTCTCCTCCTTACACTAAGAATAATGATGCGTCTCCTGCCTGCTTCGTTAATCTGCCGGATAAATCAATAACATCCATTTTTCGAAGCCACTCTTCAAATTCCTTAATTGGTTTCAGCTGCAGCAATTCCCGCAATGTCTGAATTTCATGATAGCCAAGACTTTGATAGTTCAACATGACATCATCGCCATGAGGAGCAGTGATTAAGAAATTAACTCCAGCCTGGGCAAGCAGTGTACTTAAAATCTCCATATCATCCTGATCTGCTTTCATATGGTTGGTATAACAAACATCCACGCCCATCGGAAGCCCGGAAAGCTTACCCATAAAATGGTCCTCTAATCCAGCCCGGATAACCTGCTTAGAATCGTATAAATATTCCGGTCCAATGAATCCTACAACTGTATTCACCAGGAAAGGCTCATAGGTTTTGCCAAACCCATAGCATCTGGCTTCCAAAGTGAGCTGGTCCACACCATGGTGGGCGTTAGAGGATAGTTCAGCTCCCTGTCCAGTTTCAAAATACATGACATTTGGTCCGGCTGCTGTTCCTTCACGCAAAGCAAGCTCTCTTGCCTCCGCAATTAGTTCGCCGCTTATTCCAAAAGCTGTATTTCCTTTTTCAGAGCCGGCAATAGATTGGAAGATTAAATCAGCAGGTGCGCCCTCCCGAATAGCCTGCATCTGTGTTGTTACATGGGCAAGCACACTATTCTGAGTAGGAATTGCATACTTATTTTTCACTTCTTCCAGACGATGGAACATCCGCTTCACACTTTCAAGCGTATCATCGACCGGATTCAATCCAACCACAGCGTCGCCAGATCCATATGCAAGGCCTTCTAAAATGGATGCTACAATTCCGTCTTCATTATCAGATGGATGGTTTGGCTGTAATCTCGCTGATAAGGTTCCTTCTAATCCAATTGTCGTATTACAATGTGCTGTAACAGTTATTTTATTTCCTGCTGTAATCAAATCTAAATTGGACATCAGCTTGGTTACTGCTGCCACCATTTCTGAGGTCAGCCCTCTTGAAATTCTCCTGATATCATTTCCTGATGTATTATAATCAAGAATTTTCTCACGGAGCTCCTGTACAGTCCAACGCTTAATAGAATCATAGATTTTCTCATTCAAACTATCTTGAATAATCCTTGTAACCTCATCCTGCTCATAAGGGATAGCAGGGTTGTTCCGCAAATCCTCCAATGTTAAATTTGCTAAAACGACTTTGGCAGCGACACGCTCTTCTGCGGATTCTGCTGCAATCCCGGCCATCACATCCCCTGATTTTTCTTCGTTTGCTTTCGCCATTACTTCGTTGATTGATTTAAATTGATAGGTTCTTCCGAATAATACTGTACTCAAAATCATGCATATCCTCCTCTCGAAATTTGCAAAATAGCTTAATTAAATACGAGTGTTTTAATTACTACCGGCAATACACTCCCTTCTGCAAGCGGATGGCCAATGTCAATATAATCGCCATCTTCTACAAAAACACTATCAATACAAATGATTTCAATATCTTGCCCAAGCATTGTATAGAGCGTCTGGCCAAGCACTTTTCCAATATCCTTCTCTACAATAACAATGAGCGGAAGTCCTAAATTCAGATAACTTCTGGAACCCTTTATAATTTCTTCTGCCGCTCTTGTGATATTTTTAAAACTCGATATTTCCCTGCCTGAAAAAGATATTGCCACACGCTGTTTCTCTTCCTCCAATTGGAATCTGCTTAAGTTTTCATCTGTATAAGCTGCGATGGAATGAAATTGGGCCATCTCTTTATCAGGAATTTTTACAACCGGGATATTTTTAATCGGAAATTGGTTTTGAGAATAATGAATAGTGCTTCCGCTAATTTCTGTCGTATGTGATCCAGCTCCAACAACTGTTGCCCGAATTAATTCTTTTGGTTCTACCAGCGTTAAGCGCTTCGTTAATGCAGATTCACTGATTGCTGCTCCCAGTAAAATGCCAATATCCCCAAACTTGAACACATCGCCTTCAACTGGCCAATAGATTGCCTCTGCAACACCTCCCGTAAATGAAATATGTGAAATATCCTCTTTGTATTGAATTCCTCTATGTGTCACTATTTTGCTAAAGGCCTCTGTCTGCGGCCGGATGCCTACGCTCTCCTCCAACAGATGTACCATACGCTCAATCAGCGGTTTAAATAAATTTTCTGTTGCTTTTTCTCCTACATAAATGGGCCATCCATTTTCTTTAATTAAGGCCTGGATTTTTTCTGAAATATATTCAATTTTTTTTGTTTCCTTATTTACCTTGACAAGTCTGCCACCGATATCTAAGCAGCCGGTTTCTACTATTTCTCCCCGTTGCATCACAGCCATATTGCTTGTTCCGCCGCCGACATCCAGATTGACGAGCTTCCCGGCGTGTTCTTTGGAATACCGGTGAAGTCCGGCTCCTTTCGCTGCAATAACACTTTCTAAGTCCGGCCCGGCAGTTGCAACAACAAAATCTCCAGCATATCCGCTCAAGCCCTGTAAAACCTCTTCTGCATTTTCTTTTCTGGCAGTCTCTCCAGTAATAATGACAGCGCCCGTTTGAATGCTTTCTTTGGCAATACCTGCTTTTTGATACTCACTCGCTACAAACTGCTCGATGCGGGATTGATCAATCCGCTTTCCTTCCAAAAGCGGGGTATCGATAATGTCACTCTTATATACAACCTTCTTATCAACAATCACAATGCGTGGGACATTAAAAGCAGAAGCTGTGTTCTCAATCTTCAGATGCGAGAATACAAGCTGTGTGGTCGAAGTCCCAATATCAATCCCGACACTTAAAACATTTTCAGCCATTTTCTCCTCCTCCCTTCTGTTAAGCTTTTAAAGGATATAAAAAAGCAAAGAAGCTTAAAGTATAAAAAATTGCACATAGCAATCCCATTTATACCTTAAGCTTCTTTGCTTTCGGATTCACTTATACATCATTGTACAGTGTCTGTTTAAATTGAAAGGTAACTTCCATACCCTTTTTCTGGCGATTAAATTGAATCGTTCCTTTCAACTTGTCTTTCACATAATTTTGAACGATAACTAACCCCAGGCTATTCTTTTTAATTTCATCGATTGAAAAGCCTATACCATTATCTGCAACGGTGATAAATACTGTGTCATCTTGTTTTTTCAAAGAAACCTTCAGCTTCCCATTGCTTTTCCCTATGAAAGCATGGTTATAACTGTTTTGTACGAGTTCATTCACAATAAGAGAAACAGATGTGGCGATTTCACTTCTGACAATAATAGATTCCTCTGCATCAAGACTTAATTCAAGGTTGTTTAAAAGCATATAGCTCCGATGCATATTATTCACAATAAATTTAATTACTTCGCTTAACTCTACTTTATCACCGAGCTGTCTTGCTAAAATATCGTGCGTAGCAGCAATAGACATTACCCGATTCATATTGTCTGATAAAATATGCTTAATTTCTTCATTCTCACTTCTTCTTTTCTCCATCCGCAAAAGAGAAGCCATTGTCTGCAAATTATTTTTTATGCGGTGATGCGTTTCCCGAATTGCCTCTGTCTTGGAAATAATTTCAGCTTCTTTGTTTTTCAATTGCGTAATATCCCTTAGAATAATCGCAAATTCCAGCTTATCATCCTCGAGAATAATCCGCTTCATCATATAAAATTTATCATCGAGCTCAATTTCCTTCATAAATGCTTTTTTATCATTTAAGACCAGATCACTATAAGGAATTTGATTGCCAAACAATTGATTATAATAAACTTCCTCCTGTAAACTGTCTTTTAAAATACTATCTGCTTTCTCATTTTGAAAAATTAGCCTGCTGGATGAGTCAAAAAAATAGATAGCATCATCAATATAGTTGTTTAATCGGGCAGTCATAACCATATAATCATTTTGTTCTTCTGTTCCATCCTTCTGCACTTCATGAAAAGGCGTTTCCATAATATATGTTCCAAGAATCTTGTCCTGATATTCAATGGCATATATATTTTGCCGGATAAACACATTTTCCTGTGTGAACGCTTTATATCCTTTCAGCTTTCCACCAGCCCGTGAAACCTTCCAGACCCCCGGTTCATTCATCTTCATCGCCGGCTGGCCTACAGGAGATTGCTCATAGAGTGATTCCTTCGATACAGGAAGAACATGATAAATAACGATGGAGGCAGTACTGTTCTTCAGAGGAACATCTATAAAAATATCACAATCAAAAATAGTTGCCAGTTCATCCAGAGCATGCGCTTTCTGATAAATAATTTCAATCTCTTTATCTGTCATTTCTGTATACTTCTTGCATAATTCCATAATTTTATCTATTTGTTTATTCATAAACAATAGCTATCGTCCTTGCAACTTCACTGATGGACTTCCTTCCATCCATACTCATTTTCCGGAGAAGCTTATAAGCCTCCTGCTCATCCAGATTTCTCTCTTTCATTAATAAACCCTTTGCTATATCAATAATCTTCCGGTCTTCCAGCTTTTGAGATACTTCCTGCACCTGCTTTTCCAGGGACTGGATCTTTTCTGCCCGTGATAAGCACATTTCCACTGTCGGAATAAATGATTTTTCATCCAGCGGCTTCACTAAATATCCAAGAGCCCCCATTTCTCTTGCTTTTTTCACAAATGCTTCATCGTAAAAAGCAGTAAGCAGCAATATACCTCCGGCAATCTTGTCATACATGATCTTCTTACTGGCCTTGAGTCCATCCAGTACAGGCATTTTTATATCCATGATAACGAGATCTGGACGTTGTTCCTGACAAACATCAATTGCTTCAAATCCATCGGAAGCCTGTCCTACTACATTGTACCCGGCTTCTTCCAAAAGCTCCTGCAAATCCATCTTTGTAATAGGTTCATCATCGACTATCACAATTTTTTCATTCATATCCATACTCCTTAAACAGTATAATTCATTGTTGATTATTGATTATTGAAGAATTTAATAAGACTTCAGCCGTAAAAAATGCAAAAAAGGGACATGAAAAAGATACATTCTTTTCCAAAGCCCCTTTGCTTTTATCATCAACTAACTTCATTCATTTGATTAATTATGCACGCCATTGTGCTTCTACAACCATTATATATTTGAAAGCACTTTCTTGCAAGCCTCTTTTACACTGAAGTCAATCCGCATAATTATCTTATCTTTTTTAAAATAGCTGTGATATCCTGAGGGGCCGGTTTAACAGGGTTCATATTTGTGCAGCTGTCGTTTAATGAAGCCTCTGCAATTTCTCTTTCTATCTCATCATTGTATTCCAATTGATATTCTTTTAAATTGGCAGGAATGTCTAACTTTTTCCGGAGCTTCTCTATTTCTTTAATAAGGCTTCTTACTCCGCTGGCATGATTTGCTGCAGGAAGGTTCAATAACCGGGCAAGCATTGCATATCTTTCTGCTGCCGGAGTTATATACTGATGGTGATTTTGATGGATACCTGCATTAAAAGCAATGACGTGCGGGAGTAAAATAGCATTCAGACGGCCATGTGGAACATGAAACCTTGCCCCGCTGGCATGAGCAATACTATGATTGATCCCTAAACCGGCCGTATTAAATGCAAAACCAGCCAATGTAGAAGCATGATGAACTTTTTCCTTTGCTTCTTCGTCCTGTTCATTTTGATAGGATTTTGGCAAATAATCAAACAACAGACGAATGGCCTTCTCCGCCATGGCATCTGAAAAATCATTGGCATTTTTCGCAACATAAGCCTCTACAGCATGTGTTAAGGCATCCATCCCTGTATCAGCCACAATCGGTTTAGGGACAGTTTTCACAAGCTCTACATCTAAAATAGTCGTCTCCGGAATAAGAGAATCTGCTGTTAACGGGTACTTTACTCCTTTATTTTGATCCGTTATAACAGAATAGGAGGTTACTTCCGACCCTGTGCCGCTTGTTGTTGGAATAGCAAGAAGCGGGAGCTGGTCAATAGAATATACCTTCCTGGCGATATCCTTCATCGCTTTTGCCGCATCCATTGCCGATCCTCCGCCAATGGCAATGACAAAATCAGGCTCAAAATCCTTCATTGCCTCTACACCGGCAGTAACATTCTCTATCGGCGGATCAGGCACAACATCCGTAAATAACCGCCACACATTATCTCCTTCTGAAAGATACCCTTCTATTTTCTCCAAAATCTCTGTTTCTTTTAAAAAGGGATCCACAACAATGAAAATCCGTTTAGCACTAACTGTTTTCAAATAATCCAAAGCGTTCTTCCCGTAGTAAATATCCGTTTGAAAAGCCACCTTTTTCAAGAAAACTCCTCCTCATTTTTTGGCATAAAAAAGGCAGAGAAGCTCTACAGAATTTATCATTCTGCAAAGCTCCTCTGCTTTTAAAACTACACGTCTTTGTGTTACCTGTAGTGTACTATTAATCTGTTAACCTTGTCAATTTTAATTTAGAAGCTGGAAGGTTCACCACTTCTTTGGAGCGAATCTTCCAGCATGGAAGGTATTACCTCTTTGTAATTACCTCTGTCCGAGCTGGTTACTTCTGCGTAACGATGCAGCCCCACGATCCATGTAAGGCTTTTTCAGCCTGCTGCATTGCAAGGCTCCCGAATGCTTAACAAACTTTTGGTTTCGCACAAACCAAAGTAAGTAGCGGCAATAAATGCTGTACATAGCACTTCTCGCTCTATACACATTAAAAAACCCTCACCTGTCTTAAGTTGAGAGCAGCAAATAGAATTCAATTTATGTTCATTGAATTACCAGTATGCATCTCCTTTTCCCAGAAGGCAGCTGTGCATATTACTTTGGCAAGTCTCCTGACTCATGGCTGTTATCCACTCTGCCTTCCCGGAAATACCCAGTGGCAATATAGAGTGAACCTACCATTTACAGTGGCCGGACCGTTCAGGATTTTCACCTGATTCCTTTTTAATCATTCACAGCATTGTAAATGAACCAAAATAAATTCCATATAAGTTTGTTAGGTTTATTATATATCAGTTTCATCCTTTTTCAAAGGAAAAAATTATCCTGACTCTTTTTAACACAAAGACCAGGCAATCTAAATGAATCCATTCAGACAGCCCGGTCTTAACCCAGTTCAATTCATATAACGATATTCCATCAGCTGATTCAGCATTTCAATTTCTTCCTGCAGCTTAGCTCCGATATTGGTTTCCCTGACCTTTTTCCGTTCCAGCTCTTTATCTACCACTCGCCGCACAGATAAAACATCCGCCCCGTTTAATACAACATCTTCTTTTGAATTAAAATGCTGATGGGCAACGAGCTGCATTCCAAATGAATTATATAGTAAGGTGTAGCCGGCAATACCAGTTGTAGATTGATAGGCTTTTGAAAACCCGCCGTCAATAACAATCATTTTCCCATTTGCTTTGATTGGATTCTCACCATCTATTTCTTTTACCGGAGTATGTCCATTAATAATATGTCCCTGGCTTGGGTCCAGTTCAAATTCCTCCAGCATCTTCCGGCACATTTCCTCATTTTCACGTAAATAATAGTAGGGATTCTTTTCTTCTTTATGAGATACCTTATCCGAAATAAAATAACGCTCAAAAGTGGTCATAGCCCGTTTCCCAAAGAGTGAGGAATATTCCCCTGTCCATAAATACCACACCATATCCGTTGCTAAATCATCAGTCAATTCTTTATGCGCAAAAGCATGACGCAAATAGGACTCAAATTTATCAAGCAATTCTCTCCCTTTGTATGCTTGTCCTTCAATCTCCATTTGCTCCATATTCCCATTTTCATCAACAGGAATGCAGCCATGAATTAATAGATTTCCATTATATTTCAGATACAGACTCCCTTTTTTCATTAAGAAGTTCATATGCCTTTTCAGCTTCTCTGATTGCTGTACGGAGAGCAGAAGCTTGTCAATAACTTCCTCTTCCTCCGGTAACAGCTTTGCTGGATCAGCCGGGTCAACAGTAGAAAAACATGTGTTTTCCAGCGTATACGTTTTCCCGTATACCGTGATTTCCTGTTTCTCGTAATCTGTTTTCTCTAATACCAGTCTTTCTTCCATATTAAAGAAGGAACGCCGTTTAATAATTGGACTTTCCAGCTTAAATTGGATCATGGCTATTGCCTGATGTATCTTTGTAATCTGCAGTTTTTCCTGATCCGTAATATTCTGATCGGAATGTTTTTTAGGACGGAAGGCAGGATTATCTCCATAATATTTTTCTGCCAGGTTAAGTAATGGGCGTAAATTAATTCCATAAGCATCTTCTATAATATCTAAATTATCATAGCGGGCACAGATTCGAATTATATTGGCAAGGCAAACCTTGGAGCCTGCATACGCACCAATCCACAGCACATCATGGTTGCCCCATTGAATATCGATTGAATGATACCTGATCAGCGTTTCCATAATTTTATCCGGCTCCGGTCCACGGTCATAGATATCTCCAACAACATGCAGATGATCGACGACAAGTTGCTGTGTTGTATAGGATAAGCCAATAATCAGCTTCTCTGCCTGACCAAGCGAGATAATTTTTTGAACAATTTTTTCATAATATGGCTTTTTATTCGTATATTCATCCGTCTTATACAGAAGCTCTTCAATAATATAGACAAACTGCTCCGGCAGGGCTTTACGCAGCTTTGAACGTGTATACTTGGAGGAAGCATAGGAAATTAAATGAATCATATGATGAATTTTCTCTGCGTACCATTCATCTAACGCCTGCTTGGAATTAAATTGATGTTTAATAAGCTTCAGTTTATCTTCCGGATAATAAACAAGCGCTGCAAAGTCATTAATATCTTCTTCTGATAAGATGTCTTTAAAAATATCATTTATCTTTTCTCTCACCTTGCCGGAGCCATTTCGGAGTACATGCTGAAAAGCTTGGTACTCCCCGTGTAAATCACTTACAAAATGCTCCGTTCCCTTTGGCAAATCTAAAATTGACTCTAAATTGATAATCTCTGTAACTACCTTCTCTTCGCTATCATATTTCTCCGCTAATAAATCAAGGTATTTTGTATTCAATTTCCAAATCCCCCTTTTAATTATGCCATATTATTTCTAAATAGTATAACACTTTCAGACTGGAATTGCAGTAATTATCAGAAGAGTACTGTCCTTCATAATCATTTAAACGTCATTGTATATAGCTTTTGGAAAATACCGCCTGCTTCTAATTGATTAATGCCATACTTTTCTTTTAAATTTCCTGTTGTATCATGTGTATCAGCAACACCGTACCAAGGCTCGATACAAACAAATGGTGCCATACTATTGTTTTCTTCATTATATTTAGACCAGATTCCTACAAAAGGAAAGTCAGCAAACCCTATCTCTATACCATGCTTTGATTTTGCAGAAACAAGTTCGATTCGATCTATATGACTGTAAATCATCGCATCCTTTGCGAACAGCTCCGGCTGCACCTGGATATCCGGCAAATTAGTGCGGATTCCCTTCTCATGAACCAGTGCATTTTCCAATTCATATTCCATGACTTCTTTATGTGGCGCAGGTGTAAATTTCAAGTGGTAGTCCTCTAACTCTTCATCTTCTAAAAGCGGAATTCGAAAAGCAGGATGTGCGCCAATAGAGAAGTACATCTCTTCATTATTTTGATTTTCAATTTTTCAGTCAACGGAAAGAGAATTCTGATTCAGTGTATAGGTGATAAACGCTCTAAATTCATATGGATAGATATTCTTAAAGCGTCCATTAGAAGCTGTTTCAAATGAAGCGTGCTCCGCAGAATGTGTGCTCAGCTCAAAATCAGCATCTCTTAAGAAACCATGCTGTGACATCTCATAGGTGTTTCCGTCAAGCTGATATCGATCCCCTTTCAAGCGGCCGACAATCGGAAATAGTACTGGTGAAACGCGTCCCCAATATGCGCTGTCACCTGTCCACATATAATTCATTTTATTCTTCTTATGCTCTACCGCCCGTATTTCCGCACCTTGACTGTCTATTTCAACTTTTAACCAATCATTTTCAATTATTTGCTTCACTTTGCTTCATCCCTTCTAATATAAAGACTTGATCGAAAAGTATCTCTATCCTTCATCTTAATGTGCAGAATACAGGCTGTCTAGTCTGACTTTCCGTTATTATTTGATTGGTCATATTGCTTATTTCCTTCATTTAATTATCACCTGCCAGTTTTAACAAAATCCTCTTGCAGAAATAATCAATCAATTGTAAAATAAAACTTAATTAATTAAATTAATAAAATAACATAATTTATTTTTAGAATTTTGTAGTATTTTATATCTTTTGTTGTCACATCAATAAAATATGAATAGATATAAACCGCTTACTTTAAATAATAAGGAGGTCCCGATGACAAATTTAACAAAACTATTCCAAAAAACGTTTAATACATCGGATGTACCGAGAAAATTCTTTGCTCCAGGACGTATCAATCTTATTGGTGAGCATACTGATTACAATGGCGGGCATGTATTCCCGGCATCTATCTCACTTGGTACGTATGCTCTCGGAAGAAAACGCACAGATAATACATTTCGATTTTACTCATTAAATTTCTCAGAAAATGGTATCATTGAATGCACACGGAATGAGCTTTCTTTTCAACAGAAACATGCCTGGGCAAATTATCCCAAGGGAATGATTCAATATATTATGGATCAAGGATATGCAGTTGACACTGGTGCGGATATTTTATTTTATGGCAATATCCCTAATGGTGCAGGCCTCTCCTCTTCAGCATCTATTGAATTAGCAACCGGTGTTTTATTAGAAGGGCTTTTTCATTTAGAGATTGACCGCATAGAAATGATTCAAATCGGCCAGAGAGTCGAAAATAAATACATTGGTGTCAACAGCGGAATCATGGATCAATTTGCTATTGGCATGGGAAAAAAAGATAATGCAATGCTGTTAGACTGTCAGACCCTGAATTATCAGTATGCACCTATTACATTACAGGATTATACTATTATCATTATCAACACGAATAAACAGCGGACCCTGGCAGGCTCTAAGTATAATGAACGATTCGCTGAATGCAGAGAAGCATTAGCAGAGCTTCAAAAAAGGCTCCCTATCCAGAGTTTCGGCGAATTATCGCCAGAACAGTTTGAAGATAACAA
The DNA here is from genome assembly GCF_038004405.1 of Oceanobacillus sp. FSL W8-0428. Taxonomy (NCBI): domain Bacteria; kingdom Bacillati; phylum Bacillota; class Bacilli; order Caryophanales; family Bacillaceae; genus Oceanobacillus; species Oceanobacillus sp. FSL W8-0428. The sequence continues at coordinate 2,144,289 of NZ_JBBORB010000001.1, read as the reverse complement.
ATACGCTATTACGAATAAAATCCATCAAAAACGAGCCAAGCATGCTGTCTATGAAAACGCACGCACCCTGCAGGCTTTCGAAGAGCTGCATAAAGGTGATTTGCCCGCTTTTGGAGCATTGATGAATGAGTCACATCGTTCTCTGCAGAATGATTATGAAGTGACTGGTCTTGAACTGGATACAATTGTGCATGCTGCCTGGGAGCAGGAAGGTGTTATCGGCGCCCGTATGACAGGGGCCGGTTTTGGCGGCTGTGCTATTGCGATTATCCATCAGGATTTTGTTGATAATTTTAAGCAGGACGTTAATCAAATCTATCAAAACATCATTGGCTATGACGCTACATTCTATCTTGCTTCCATTGCGGATGGAGCGAAAGAAATTATGGAAGGAGAAATCCTATGAGTATTTTAGTTTTAGGCGGAGCTGGTTATATTGGTTCCCATGCAGTGTATCAGTTAATTGACCAAGGAAAACAGGTTATTGTTGTCGATAATTTGGAAACCGGTCATCCCGAAGCTGTTCACCCAAAGGCTATCTTTTATCAAGGAGATATACGCAATATCTCTTTTCTTCGTGAAGTATTTGCCAAGGAATCGATTGATGCTGTCCTTCATTTTGCTGCAAACTCCTTAGTTGGAGAATCGATGGAAAATCCGCTAAAGTATTTTGATAATAATGTGTACGGTACACAAATCTTATTGAAGGTGATGATAGAGCATAACGTGAAAAAAATCGTCTTCTCTTCCAGTGCTGCAACCTACGGTGAAGCAGCATCCATGCCAATTACAGAAGAAATGGACTGTCTTCCTGCAAATACCTACGGTGAAACTAAGCTCATCATGGAGAAGCTCATGAAGTGGACAGCACAGGCGCATGATTTAAATTATATTTCTCTTCGCTATTTTAATGTTGCCGGCGCCAGAGAAACAGCTGAGATTGGTGAGGACCATACTCCAGAGACACATTTGATACCTATTATTTTACAAACGGCTCTGGGGCAGAGAGAACATATTTCTATTTTTGGTGATGATTATGAAACAGCGGATGGTACATGTATCCGAGATTATATCCATGTGGAGGACCTTATCGAGGCGCATTTGCTAGCCTTGGAGTACTTAGACAATCATGAAAAGAGCGATATCTTTAACTTAGGGAGCAGTCAAGGATTTTCAGTAAAAGAAGTGATTGCCGCAGCAAGATCTGTCACAGGGATCGATATCACTGAAAAAATGAGTGGACGCCGGGCAGGTGATCCTGCCATGCTTATTGCCAGCTCTGAAAAAGCAAAAAGCATACTCGAATGGAATCCATCCCGCACATCTATTGAAAAAATGATACGGGATGCATGGAATTGGCATAGTGCAAATCCACATGGATACAGTGGAAGAGGAAATATAAAATGATTTACTCCATCATCGAAGGGCTTATCCAGCAATCCACAAAAAATGGGTTAATCGAATCCGCTGATCAAATTTATGTGCGTAATCAGGTTATTGCTTTATTAAATCTAGAATCCATACCCGAAGAAATGCCAGAAGCGTTACAGGATACTATCCCTAATCTATTAGAAGAAGTCCTAGCCTACGCTGTAGAACAGCAGCTGATTGAAGACATTTTTGATGAAAAAGAGATATTTGCTGCAAATATAATGAATTGCTTCGTTGCCCGTCCTTCTGAAATACAAGCAGCCTTTTATAAAAAATATGAAGCATCTCCGAAAGCAGCAACCGATTATTTTTACAACTTAAGTAAGAACAGTAATTATATACAGATGAACCGGATTAAGAAAAATATCCACTTTAAAGCAGAAACAGCTTACGGCAAGCTCGATATAACCATTAATTTGTCCAAACCGGAAAAAGACCCTGAACAATTAAAACGGGAAAGGCAAATGAAGCAATCCATTTCTTATCCAAAATGTTTATTATGTGTGGAAAATGAAGGCTACAAGGGCAGAGTCGGTTATCCTGCCCGGGCTAATCACCGTTTAGTGAAGGTTCCTTTAGGCGATGAAAACTGGTATTTTCAATACTCCCCCTATGTTTATTACAATGAGCATAGTATCGTATTATCTGAAAAGCACCGGGATATGAAAATTAATCAGGATACATTTGAAAGGCTTGTTACTTTCACAGAAAAGTTCCCACATTATTTTATTGGCTCCAATGCTGATTTACCGATTGTTGGCGGTTCGATTCTAAGCCATGATCATTATCAGGCGGGAAATTATGAATTTACCATGACAAATGCCGAGACTGTCTTTTTAATTGATCTGCAGCGTTATTCTGATGTAACTGCATCCATTTTAAACTGGCCATTGTCCGTTATCCGTCTGCATAGCAAAAATAAAAAAGCTCTGCTGTCTCTGGCAAATCACATCCTGCAAACATGGAAATATTATGATGATAAACAAGCCGGCATTCGAGCTTTTTCTGAGGACATACCTCATAACACCATTACACCAATTGCAAGAATGCGGGATAACAGCTATGAGCTTGATCTTGTTCTGCGTAATAACCGGACTTCAGACGAGCACCCTCTGGGCATTTTTCATCCTCATAAAGATGTTCATCATATTAAGAAGGAAAATATAGGTTTAATTGAAGTGATGGGTCTTGCCGTATTACCTCCGCGTTTAAAAGATGAGCTTATCGAAATCCAGCATTTTTTATGTGGAGAGCCATCTAATATAGAGGCCTATCATCAAGAATGGGCAGAGCAGATTAGACAGAATTATGGTATCTGCTCAAATTCTGAACAGGCAGGTATGATTATACAAAGGGAACTCGGCCAGAAATTTACAAAGGTATTGGAAGACGCAGGAGTTTTTAAAGAGAAAGAAGCATTTAAAAGGTTTATTAAAATATTAAATACCCCTAGTTGAATAATGTCGTTATTTCCCGGGAAATGTTGAAAGAGGGATAATATTGTAAAAAGTGGACGAAGCTTATATGCGTCGTCCACTTTTCACCATGAAAGCTAATCATTCCTGCCTTCAAAATTATAATAATACATTATGTCTTTTCTTATTTACGAAATAAACCATTTCCTTAAAGCCAATTTGTCTTAATGTTTCTTGTACCTCTTTATAATCATCGCCAATCCTGGAAGGAACATGTGAGTCTGAGCCAAAGGAAATATCTACTCCATAATAATAGGCTCTTTCCAATATTTCATGAGATGGGTACCAGCCGCCACAATCTTTATTTTTACCAGATGTATTTACTTCAATGGCAACTCCTTCATCAGCAATCACCTTCAATGTCTCATCTATAATTGGTGTCTTTTCATCATGAAAATCTAATAGAAACCCCTTCATTGCATCAATATGACCAAGAACCTGAAACATACCGCTCTTTGCAGATTGCTGTATCAAACGGTAGTAAGATTCTTTTTCCTCCAGACGTTCTTGTTTCGATAAATTATCCCATCTGCCTCTTTGAAAAATACTTTTACCATGAACAAAATGTACAGAGCCAATAATATAGTCAAAAGGATACTGCTTATATTTTTCTTTATACAACGCTTCATACTCCGGAAAATAATCACTTTCCATTCCTAATAGCACATGAATTTTATCCTGATATTTTTCCTTTAGTGACAATATTTCCTTTACATAGTTGTTCAGTTCGCTCTTGGCCATAGCTATTCCGGGATGAAGCTGATCTTCATCTGCATAAAAATATGGAGAATGATCAGAAATGCCTATGTAATGAAGCCCTCGATCGATAGCTGCTTGAATATAATCTTCTATTTTTCCTTCTGCATGTCCACAGCGGTCATGATGTGAATGTAAATCAAAGATAATATTTGTCATATAGTTTGCTCTCCCTTTCCATACTTTTCATTTAATTATATCCTATTAATACTTTCCTTTGTTATATTCATTTCAATTAAGCTACTAGTGTGCTTTATCTTTTTTTCTTCGCCTTCAAAAAAATTTCACAACAAAAAACTACCATCCGCATAACAGATGATAGTTCTTCGTAAATTACCGTTTTTCAAACTGTAAGTTATATGATTTTCTGTCTACCTCTTTATTGAATCGGAATATCTGATCCGTTTATCTGTCTGACTAACCTGCAATCGGATAGATTACCTCGCTGTATTCTAAAGAAACACTCTGAGCGCCAAGCATAATTGTCTTCGTATAAACATTATTTCCAGCCCCCAGACGAAGACGGATATTTGCGTTACCTTCTGATGCACCATTACCGACCCGCATAGTCACTGTGACCTCAGCTTCTCCCGATTCATCCGCTTCTAAAATACCAATGCTTTGGTAGCCATAGCTGTTGCCCGGCCAGCTTCCATCTTCATTCTGTATTTGTGAAACAGCTTTCCCGCCGTCAAGATAAATTTGCATTTCCGCATTTTCGATAACTTGACCAGGTTCCATATCCGTTAATGTTATCGTTGCTTCAAATGGCGTACCATCAACAGGAACTTCCTCCGGTGTCTCAATATTATATATGATATCTTTTGGCGGACTCACTTCAGATCCAAAAGCACCATCAGCAAATGTCGACGGTTCATACCATAAGTAGCCCTCCGCAGGCTTTCTCCATGGTTCATTTTCAGGCTCCGAAGAATTTTCTGGTGTCTCCATATCTAAAATTGGAGACGGCTCATCTAAAGGAATATCCACCTCAGAAAAAGCCTGATAATCCTCTTGATCCGCCAGCCAATTCACGATATTGACCAGTAACAGACCATTATCTGCATCCGTAAATCCATCATAGGTACGCTTCGTCTCTCCATGCTCTTCGTTCCGATACTTCGGTGTACTGTCCTCTACTGGAGAAGAATCTCCAATAAACGCAGACTTTCCATCTCCTTTTTTTCCTATAGCTGTAAACGGACCTTCATCTGTTCCACCGCCAAAATAAACACCCTGATCGACAGCATTGTTCCATTTATTTTCACCTTCTGTTAAACCTTCAGGCAAATACACAATACCTTTGGCAATTTCAGGATTCGTTACAGCCAGCGTAGACCCTGCATGAATAGTTACTTCACCGATACCTTCTGTTATGCCAAAAGCCTCCGATGAAGGAACGATGTCGTCTCCTATCGTATTATCAATTGCATTAAACCGGAAGCGGACTCCGAATTCTTCACTCAGCCAATCGGTGCTCTCCACTCCATTCATTGCTTCCTGCTCTCCGATGTTCATTCCCTTTGTCGGATCTTCATATGCTCCTCGCCGCCAGCCATTCATGATTTCATTCGAGTCCCAGCGATTGAAATTTCGATCAGCATTATAATGATCGGCTATAAAGAAGACACCTCCACCATTATCAGCAAATGCTGCAATCGCATCTTGTTCAGGCGTCTTAAAAGGAATTTGTGCTTCTGGAATAACAAGTACATTGAAATCTTCCAAATTTTCCAGTGATAAAGGTTCTGTACTTCGATGCTCCTGAACAACGTATCCTTCTTCAACCAATGCGTCAGCAAAATCAGAAAATGCTCCATCAATTACCCAGTCAGATTGCCCTGCAGTTTGACCATGACTATTGTCAAACAGAACTTTCATCCCATTCGGCTCTTCAGGATTCAGTACAGGAGCTGGATCATTGGGACCTTCTGCCGCAGCAATACTTCCAAATGTTAATAACAACACAAAAGACAAGGCTGACATCGTCCATCTCAAGGCATACTTCATTCTACACATACCTCCCAATTAATTTTTGAAAACGATTTCTATAATGTTCTATTATAACAAAATAGTCAAAAAATAACATTACTTTTACAAAACTTTAATATTTTACATTTAAAACAAACATTATGTCATAATTTACTTTTTTTTAGCAAAATTATATGTATTATTTGACATATTCCATGTTATAATTATGTAGAATTTCGAAATAATAGGTAATCGAATCTATTACCCATATTTTTTACTAGGAGGTTTTATCAATGACGTGGAAGAAAACAGGCATTTTTCTGTTTGCCGTATCCTTATTATTTTTAGCTGCATGCGGTAGTTCAGATGATTCGGCTGACGGCGATAACTCATCAGATGGCGATACATACGTACCCGATACACTGACAGTACAATTTGTTCCTTCTCAAAATGCGGAAACTTTAGAGGCAAAAGCAAAACCTTTAGAAGATTTACTGGAGAATGAGCTGGATATTGATGTTACTGTAAGTGTTTCAACAAATTATAACTCTGTTGTCGAAGCATTGGCTTCCGAGCAAATTGATGTAGGATTCCTGCCGCCGAATGCATATGTGCAGGCACATGACGAATACGGTGCAGCAGATGTAATACTGCAGTCTCAGCGTTACGGTGTAAATGACGACGGTACAAACACAGATGAACTTGTAGACTCTTATTACTCTATGTTTATTGCAAAATCTGATTCCGATATTGACAGCATAGCTGACTTGAAAGGTAAAACCATTGCGTTCCAGGACATCACTTCTTCAGCTGGTTATGTTTGGCCTGCTGCTGCTTTGATGGATGAGGGAATTGATCCTTTAACAGATGTAAAACCGTTAACTCTTCAAGGACACGATGCAGCTGTTACGGCAGTACTTAATGGAGAAGCAGATGCTGCAGCAATCTTCCAGGATGCACGTAATGTTGTTTTATCTGATTTCCCTGACGTGTTTGAAGATACAAAGGTGATTGCTCATACAGAGCTTATTCCAAACGATACGATCGCTGTACAGACGAACATGGATGAAGAATGGAAAGAAAAAATCAAGCAGGCATTTATCAATGTCGGTGAGTCCGAAGAAGGCCGGGAAATTGTTCGTGACATTTACACACACGAAGGCTATGTTGAATCCCAGGATTCCAATTTTGATATTGTCCGTGAATATTCAGAGCGCATTCAAGAACAGTAGAAACAACATACTGTTCCTATAGAAAGTTAGATTTATAAAAAAAGCTTTATAAAGATATGATCAACAGACGGAACTTTCACTTTCATTTATTCCGTGATTGATTATCAAGCTGATTAAAGCTTTATAGTATCATTCCTGAAAGGATGTCTAAAAGGGTAAATCCTTTTTATTCATCCTTTTTAAAATTTGTCAGCATTTTTTAACATCTTCCCGCATCTTGTGTATATGGGAATCTGTATACAGTCAGCCTATGGCCGGCTATTTCTGATAAGAAAGTTGGGTAAATATGATTGAATTAAATGACGTTTCTAAAGTCTACTCAAATGGTGTAAAAGGATTAGAAGACGTTAATCTAAAAATTAATAAAGGCGAATTTGTATCGATTGTCGGTTTATCAGGAGCAGGTAAATCTACATTGCTCCGTTCGATCAACCGTCTCATTGATATTTCTTCCGGTGATATAAAAATAGATGAAAAATCTATCACGTCTGCATCGGAAAAACAGCTGCGTATGATCCGCAGAGACATCGGAATGATTTTTCAGAGCTTCAATCTTGTAAAGCGTTCCAGTGTGCTGCGCAATGTTCTCTCTGGGCGTGTTGCTTACAATAATACTTTGCGGACGCTTTTAAACCTTTTTCCGCAAAAGGATGTTGATCTTGCCTTAAAAGCATTGGAAAGAGTGAATATATTGGATAAAGCTTATACAAGATCCAGTGAACTTTCCGGTGGACAGCAACAGCGCGTTTCCATTGCACGTACATTGGCTCAGGAAGCAAAAATAATCCTGGCTGATGAACCAACAGCATCACTTGATCCGGTAACTACCAAACAGGTAATGGACGATCTAAAAAAAATCAATACAGAAGATGATGTCACAGTAATTATCAATCTGCATTTTGTTGACCTGGCAAAAGAATATTCCACAAGGATTATTGGTCTTCAGGCAGGGAAAGTTGTCTTCGATGGCACACCGGAAGAGGCTACCTCAGAGGTTTTTGAAGAAATTTACGGTCGCTCACTTAAAGAAGATGAATTGCTCGGGGAGGAAAACCTATGATGGACACAAAACTGAATGGACCCCTCCCGGCGAAGCCTTCAAGGTGGCCATTTTATTTTTTTCTCATTGGTCTGTTTGCAATTGTGTTAATTAGTGCCATTTATATCGGAGCAAATCCGCTTACTTTTATCCAGAACAGCGACAATATGGTTGATTTATTTGTCAGAATGTTTCCGCCTGCCTGGTCGTATATAGCAACAACAACGCCGGCCATGCTGGAGACAATCCGTATGGCTCTCTTAGGAACAACCATTGGGATGGTATTTTCCATTCCTATTATGTTCCTGTGCGCGCGTAATATTTTCCGGCTGCGCTGGCTGGTGGAATTATCACGAATTGGTTTGAACGTTTTACGTACCATTCCAGATTTACTTTTAGCTGCTATTTTTGCAGCAATTCTCGGGTTCTCTCCTCTCGCAGGGATTGTCGCGTTATCTATTTTTTCGATTGGTATTATTGCAAAGCTATCCTTTGAAGCAATTGAAAATATTGATAACGGACCTTTGGAATCAATGACTGCGGTAGGCGCAAATAAACTGCAATGGATTGCTTTCGGCGTTGTCCCGCAAATACTGCCGCATTTTGTTTCCTATGTGCTTTATACGTTTGAAATTAATATCCGTGCTGCAGCTATTCTTGGTTTGGTCGGAGCTGGCGGTATTGGGGTCTTCTATGACCGCGCACTTGGTTTTTTCGCCTACGATCAGGTTCTGGCGCTGATTCTGTACACCTTAGTCGTTGTTATTATCATTGATTTAATTAGTTTGAAGATAAGGGAGAAACTGCTATGAGTCAACGTGATCAACTAAAAAAAGCACGCGCCAGGAAAAGAGGAAAAATCGCAATTATTCTTATCGGCCTGATTGCTATATACGTCTGGGCAATCTCCGGAATTGAGTTCAGAGGTATTCAAGAAACAGCAGGACCTGTTACGAAAAATATATTAAAAGGCTTTATTTCTCCGGATTGGAGCTATGTATATAGTCCTGACGGTGAAGATTTAATCCGAGGACTGCTGGAAACCTTGGCTATTGCCATTGCCGGTATTTTCCTGTCTATTATTCTTGCGGTTCCTGTCGGGCTTTGGGCAGCCAAAAATTTAAGTAAAAGCTTTATCACTTCCCAAAGTGGAAAAGGGGTATTGAGCTTTTTCCGTACACTTCCGGATATCATTCTCGCCCTTCTTTTTATCAAGGTAGTCGGACCTGGTGCATTTGCAGGGATGCTGGCACTTGGTATTGGAGCGATGGGGATGCTGGGTAAATTATATGCAGAGGAAGTAGAAGCTATGGATCCGGGACCTGTTGAATCGATTGCGGCTGTTGGAGGGAATAAATTGCAGCAGCTTGCTTTTGGAGTCATTCCTCAAGTATTGCCAGGTTTTATTTCCGCAACACTCTATCGTTTTGAAATCAATATGCGTTCTGCAGCTACATTAGGGCTCATTGGTGCCGGAGGAGTCGGTACAGCATTAATTTTTGCCATCCAGGGCCGGAGCTGGGACCGTGTTGGTATCATTCTCATCGGAATTGTTGTAGTCGTATTAATCGTCGACCTGCTTTCCAGTGCATTGAGAAAGAGAATTACTTAAGAACGATTTAATTAACCTCCTCCCATAGATCATACGTAAGTAGATTTATGGGAGGAGGCTTCTTATACCAGCCTTATTCAAGAACGAAAGGAGCGTGTATTTTTTTGAAAAAGAAAAAAATCGTTATTTTATTTACAAGTGATGTCCACGGCAAAATTTCACCATATAACAGCCAGGACAAAAGCTATGATGGCAAAGGTTATGCCAAAGTATCCTCTGTCATAAATACTGTAAGAAAAGAAGAAGAAAATGTAATTGTCATTGATAATGGAGATATGCTGCAGGGCACGCCGCTTTCGCATTACATGCTTGCAGAGAAAGAGGATAACAGTCAAATTCATCCGGTAATTTCTGCCTGTAATACCATTCAATATGATGCAGCTGTTATCGGTAATCATGAATTCAATTATGGCCGGGAGAAGCTGGAAAAAGCCGTGAACGATTCGAGCTTCCCATGGTTATCTGCTAATATCGTAAAAAAAAGAACTTCAGATCCTTATTTTGGGACACCATATACGATTAAAAAATTTGATGGAATGACGGTTGGTATCCTTGGATTGACAACCAAAAATATTCCCGTGTGGGAGCCGGACCGTCATATTGACCGCTTCGATTTCCTGGATCCGGTGGAAACTGCAAAAAATTGGATACGCCATTTAAAAGATGAGAAACAGGTGGATGTTGTCATTATCGCCTATCATGGAGGTTTTGAATCTGACCCTGTAACAGGTCAGTATCTTGCCGCCAGTAATGGAGAAAACCAGGGAAATGAGTTATTGGCAAGTCTGCCTGAAATCGATGTATTAATTACTGGTCACCAGCACCTGGTTTATCAGGCAGTTACAGAAGCGGGCACAGCGGTTATTCAGTCTGGAACAAAAGGAGAATTCGTCGGCCGCATTGATTTGGACCTGGAAAAAGATCAAGAAGAAGACCAATTTACTTTGGTACACAAAGAAACGTCACTCCTTCCGGTAAAAGATGCTCCAGCAGACGAAACGATTTTATCAGATATCAAAGAGATAGAAAAAGAAGTAGACGATTGGCTCGATGAAACATTAACAACTATATCTGACCCGTCTACGATGCAAATTGAAGATCCGCTGAAGGATGTATGGATAAAAGAACATCCTATGATTGAATGGGTCAATAAAACCTTTTTGAAAATCACTGGAGCGGAAATGGCCTCAACAGCCTTTTTCCTCACACAGGGTATGACATTCAGCAATACACTTACCAGAAGAGATATACATGCATTCTATCCGTTTGCCAATACATTAGTCGTGATGGAGGCAACCGGAGAAGAAATCCGGTCCTCTCTTGAGTTCAGCGCATCCTTTCTAACATTGGACGCAGACGGCCTTCCTGCGATAAGTGAGTCTTGGAAATATCCGCGTTTACTCAGCTATAACTATGATATGTGGGAAGGAATTCAGTATACTGTTAATCTACATAAACCAAAAGGTGAACGGATTACTTCTCTTACATTTAACGGAGAAGCACTGGATCCAAACAAAAAATACTGCGTAGCGACAAGCAGTTACCGTGCAAGTGGTACAGGCGGCTATGATATGTTTGGCGAGGATAAAATTATCAAGGAATTTCCGTTTGGTGTAACGGAAATGCTGATTGAGGAACTGGAAAATACAGAGGAGTTTATTCCGCAAACTAACCAGAATTGGAAGGTATTGAGGTAAGATTCTTCTATCATTTAAAAAATACCAGCTGGATCTATTAATAGATCCAGCTGGTATTTTTAATGTCATCACCTTATTTACAATATCCCTTTTCTATCGTAATTGGTCGAGAGAACCCTTACGATCTATATGACTATATATCATCGCATCTTTTGCAAATAGGTATGGTTGCAAAGGAATGTCTGGATGATGATTACGGATCCCTTTCCCATGAACCAAGACATTTTCCAAACCATATTCCATAACTTCTTTGTTAGGGTCAGGTGTGAATGTTAATTGAACAACAAAAGAGTGCCCATCATATTGAATTACGAGCTTCCCCTCTTTGACATAAATGAACAGGAAGCTGTCTAGTGTTTCTCTTCTAATTTGATAATTCGTATTGCAATAAAATCTGCCAGAGTTGATCACATAATAAAGTGCTTTTTTTTGCAAATTCATTGGTCATTGCAAAATACATTTTCGATGGTTCTACCGTTCCTTTATCTTCAATTTGCATATGCATATCTCCTTAGGCTCAGTAAATTTAATACGGATCTTCAAGCATTACAGCTGTTTTGAAAACTATTTTATAAAGTATATCAAATAGACCGCTAAAATACCAAAGAGCAAGATTCTTAAATTTTAAAGCAATATTAACTAATGGCTTGTCTAAAAATCTATAATAGTATTCTAGTTAGAAACAAAGTTAATAAAAACTTAACAAAAAGTTATCTAGGAGGTATTTAATATGGATGTAAGAATTGGATTAGTCGGTGCAGGTTGGATGGGAAAGGCTCATAGCAACTCATTTGTAAATGCTTTAATAGCTTTTGGACCTGAATATGGAAAACCTGTATTTGAAGTTGTATCAGACGTAAGCGAGGAAGCTGCACAGGTAGCCTGTAATCGGCTTAGGTTCCAAGATATACAACCGACTGGCAGGATATTGTCACAAATGAAAATGTTGACTTAGTTGGCATTGCAACCCCAAATGCTTTTCACTACGATATTGCTAAAGCTGCTTTAGAGAATGGAAAACATACTTACTGTGAAAAACCATTAACATTGACAGCAGAACAATCGGTGGAATTAGCAGAGCTTGCCAAAGAAAAAGGCGTAGTTAACTATGTTGGCTATAATAACGTGATGAATCCTGCGAACGCTTATGTAAAAGAGCTTGTGGAATCAGGAAAGCTAGGCAAGATTGTTAAATTTTCCGGAACGTATGACCAAGATGGTCTGTTAGATGAATCGCTTCCAATTAACTTGGGGAACGGTCACATGGATTTTTGTATCCGAGATATTTCCGAACCGTATCTGCGGACAAGCTGTATCTATCGCAACTGCATTACACTGGATTGCCAACTTAACGATTTCTTCCACATTTCCGCCAATCAATGATGTACTAGGTGGAATGACATTCTCTATTTACGGTGCATTGAGTGTGCTTGCCGTTATCTTCATTTGGAAGTTTGTACCGGAAACAAAAGGAAAGACTTTGGGAGAGTTAGAGCAGATCTGGGAAAATAAGAGTGTGGATAAAAAGGCAGCACTGTAATTAATCAAATCGAGTAGAGGGAAAAGCTACCTATCTTTTCGCCCCTCTCACACCACCAGTACATACGGTTCTGTATACGGCGGTTCAATTTATATCTCAGTGTGTACTTTTAGATAATGGTCTAAGGCAAAGGGGATACCTCTTTGCCTTAATCGTTTATTAGATAAAGCTCTATGAAAAACTTTCGATAGACCAATAAATCGAAAACCTTTCCTACAATAAGTTAGACCCTTAGCTTCTTCTTTTGGTATACCAAGTTGGACAAGAGAGTTGATTCTCTTCTTGTTATTCTTCCACTGTTTCCAGATAGTCACTCTTATTCTGGAGCGTAGCTTGGCATCTATGGATTCTAAAACACGCTTCATATTAGCTTTCCTAAAGTAGTTAACCCAACCATAAATGACCTGTTTTAATTTAACGATTCTGTCATCCAAGGAGATACTCCAGTTTCTTTTCGTCAATCGACGGAGTTTTCTTTGGAATTTTTGAATCGATGCTTTACTGGGTCTCGGTTGAAATTTCTTCTTATTTGCGTCATAGTAAAATCCAAAGCCGAGAAATGTGGTTTTCGTCGGGCGTGATATGTTACTTTTCTCTGCATTTACCTTTAGTCCCAGTTTCTTTTCGATAAATGTTGTAATGGAAGTAAGGACTCTATTTGCTGCCTTTTCGCTTTTGACAAAGATAAGGCTATCGTCTGCGTATCGAAAAATCGTTCTAAGCCAATATCCACCAGCCACATGTACCCGTCATTGATATATTCCAATGCTTGAATCATTGCCATTTCGCAACTTCTTCTTGGTCTGAAGCCATAGCTGTAATCGCTGAATTGCTTCTCAAATATAGGGCTGAGCACTTGGCTAATCGCTTGTTGGATAACTCTGTCAACCACCGTTGGAATAACCAATTTGCGCATTTTTCCATTTTCTTTCGGTATTTCTACCCGTAGTGCCGGCATTGGTTTATATTTCCTTTTCCTGATTTGCGTTCGCAATTCCTCTTTGTGTTCCCTCAGGTACGCTTTCAGTTCCTTTACAGTTACGCCGTCTACTCCGCCTGCACCTTTATTTCGGTACATTCGAAGATAGGCTTCGTTCATATTCTGATTACTTAATATCTTTTCTAAAAGTTCCACACTCGTTTCTTCCTTTCCTTTCACGTGACGAAGAACACTTCTCTTTTGATTATCCTCTGAGATACGCTCATACTTTCATCATTAACACATTCAGAAGTTTATCCTTCATGCATTCATGGCGTAGAAACACTATAAATTGTTCAGCCCTTCATGATTTTCATCACTACTACGGCGTCGGCTGACTTCTCACGATAAACCTTTTTCGACCAGCTTTCTTTTTAGGGGACTCCTCAGCTGTCCGTGAGACCTCCCAGGGTAAGACAACTATCTTTCCTCTTTTACTCGCCTAATTTACTCTGCAGGGTTACGCACATCTTTTGGATTTTGACTTGAATTGGAGCCTTGTCCGCCTGCAGAGCCTTGATATCAGATTTCTGTTCGTCAAGCCAAGATTTTGATTCACGCTTCCTTCAGCCTTTACCTCGCGATAAATACCTTGCGCTTCTCTAGTGGTTGGTCGATGTGTACCCCCACGATGGATTTTCACCACCTAGATAGTTGCATGCCTGGCGCACAACATGAAAGAAAGCAAACACCTCTAACAGAGATGTTTGCTTTCTAAATCAATTATCTAGCCAATACAAGTGGGGAAAAGACAACATAAGATGCTACTACAATCAATAAGATTAAAATACCAACCCATCTAACATGTTTCCAAGGCGTGATATCCACTTTGTTTTGATATTTGTCGAATTGGAATCCTTCTTGAGACGGTTTCTTTACGCTATAGAAATATAGAATAGCTAAATCTAACAAGAAGAGGACACTCCAAACATATAGATAATGGATATCTGGAATAACTACTTTAGACAATGCGTACACAACAATATGGAAGATCAATGTAACCTTTGCACCTGTAGCCGATGTCTTTTTAGAGTAAAAACCAACTAGAATAATAGCTAAGAGCGGCATACTATAGAGACCATTAAATTCTTGAATGACTGCATATAACCCTTGTGGAAATAGAGAAATCAATGGTGCAATCAAAACAACGATAACGCCAATAACAATAGTCAAAACTCTTCCCGCTTTCGCAATTTGACGGTTTGTAGCTTGTTTATTAATGACCGGTTTATAGAAGTCTAAGCTGAATAAAGTAACAGTGGCACTTAGTGCTCCAACAAAAGAACTGATAATTGCTCCAAATATTACTGCTCCAAATAGACCGGCAGCCCAATCAGGTAGCACCTCTGCTAGTAATGCAGGGTAAGCAAGATCCATTTGCATGCCTTCACCAAACATATTGTAGGCAATAACCCCAGGAATTACTAAGAAAAACATACCGGATATTTTAAAGAATCCAACAAACATGGCACCTTTTTGTGCTTCTTTTAAGTTTTTCGCGGCCAGTGCTTTTTGAACAATCATTTGGTTTGTACACCAAAAATACAAGTTATTAAAGAGCATTCCTAAGAATAAAGTCGGCCAAGGTACAATGGGCGAGTCCAATGCTCCCCAAGCATTCAGTTTTTCAGGCGAATTGGTTAAAAATCGGTCTAAACCAGTAAAGAAGCTGTTCTCGCCTAACGCGATAAACCCTAAAACCGTAATCGTCATACCGCCAAGCAATAGGCCAATGCCATATAGTGAATCACTATGCGCTATCAGGGAAAGGCCCCCGACGAATAAATAAGTAACACCAACTAAACCAATAACTGTCGAGATAATTATGACAGCTGTTATTCTGCTGACACCCAAGTGTTGCTCAATTCCGAATAGATCATTGAAAATCAACGCTCCAGAATATAAAACAACAGGCATAAAGCTGATAACATAGGTGAATATAAAGAGAACGGATACAATCCTTTTTGTAAATGTATCATAGCGGATTTCAATAAAATCAGAAATGGTATTTACACCATATTTAAAATATTTTGGTAAAAACACCCATGCTAGCATAACAATAGCAACGGAAGCAGTTACTTCCCAAGCCATTACTTCCATACCGGCTACATAGGCTTGACCGTTTTGCCCTACTAATTGCTCTGTTGACAGGTTGGTCATAATAATCGTCATGCCAACAGTTGTTCCGACAAGAGAACGCCCGCCTAAAAAGTAACCCTCTGAATCTTTGTTATCGATACTTCTTGTCCGATAAAAAGCATAAAGATAGATCAACAGCAGTACAACAACAAAACTGATAATACTAAATAAATTCAATTTATTCTCCCCCTAAAATGATGTGCATTGTCCTTTAATATTGAATATCCACTAATTTATTTTCATCAAATGATTCTTGGCATGCTAACGCTACCTCTGTTCCTCTTAAACCATCAATAGCAGTTATTTCAGGCTGTTGATTTTCTCGAATGCAGCGGACAAAGTCCTTCAATTCATTTACATAAGCTTCCGCAAATCGTTCAGGAAAATGCTGAGAGGAAGGGCGGACTGCGCCATGCTCGTTAAATACAGCTACTTTGTTTTTTTCAGGAGATGCAGCAATTCGCAGCATGCCTTTGGTTCCAATAATTTCTGTTTCTACATGGTAACCATGGGAAGCTGTACGTCCAGCAACCAGCAAAGCGGTTACATCGTTGTCCAATTTCATGGTAACTGTTCCTAACTCTAATTCATTCAGCTCATTCAATTCCGGCGCAGCTTTATTCGTTCCTGTTGCCCAAACAGTTGAAATTTCGGATTTGGTCAGCCATCTGATCACATCAATATCATGGACGCTCATATCCAGGAACAGCCCGCCGCTTGGACTCTTCTTAGCAAAGTTGACAAAACTGTCTAACCCTTGAATCGGATCAATACTATAGGAACGAATTAACGAAATATCTCCAATTTGTCCGCTATCTATCATTTCTTTCGCATATAGATAATCTTCATCAAATCTTCTCATAAATCCTAAGTGAAAAATGCGGTCACTTTTCTCAATTTCATCTATCGTTTGCTTGATATCTTCTACTTCTAAACCAATCGGCTTTTCACAAAAAATATGCAAATTCTTCTTCAATGCTAAACGAATATGCTCTGTATGGAATCCAGAAGGTGTAACAATGCAAACAGCATCTAACTCCGCTTGTTCCAGCATTTCCTCATAATTTGTGTAAACATTTGGGACTTTATATTTTTCCTTCACCTGTTTATTTACTTCCTCATCTAAATTAGAAACCGCTGTCAATTCGACTCCTTTTAGATTATAGATATTTTCTGCATGAATCAGGCCTAGTCTTCCTAATCCTGCAACACCAATTTTAAGCGTTTTCATTTGAAATTCTCCTTTGTTAAACTTATAGATATATTCACTAACGTTGTTACTATGTTATATACTATTACAAAAATTAATATTTAGTCAAGTTTTTATTAAATTATGATTAATTTATT
Organism: Oceanobacillus sp. FSL W8-0428; assembly: GCF_038004405.1. NCBI lineage: Bacteria > Bacillati > Bacillota > Bacilli > Caryophanales > Bacillaceae > Oceanobacillus > Oceanobacillus sp. FSL W8-0428. Next base: position 2,127,071 of record NZ_JBBORB010000001.1, on the reverse strand, counting down.
GTTATCTTTTGTAATCAATTTGACTAGTATCTGCATGTCTAAATTCGCTGAACACCTCTTTTTTTCATAAAAAAAATCCTGTAATGGCATATACCAATTACAGGATAATCTTTTTCTATGATTTATTTTTTTAAATGAAGCTCTGCTAATTCCTGCGCCATATCACAAATCATTTGAGCATTTGTCACATGATCCATCGCATGAATGACATAAATATTGATATCTGTCTGCTGCTCACGGCTGTTCAATTGCAAAAGCTCCGTCTGTTTTTTATGAGCAGCTATCAAATGCTTTTTAGCATCAGCGATGCCTGCTTCATATCCTTTTATATCTTGTTCTTTTGCAAGACCTAATGCCTGATAAGCTAACGTTTTTGCTTGAGAAGCTTCTGTAATCAAAGGCATAAATACTTCTATATCGATTGCCATTGTTACGCCTCTCTTATCTGTTCAAAAATGCTGTAAACATTCATGCTGTTATAGTCTTTCACTGAAATTTTAGCGACTTTTGCATTTGTTGATGCTTCGTAATTCTCAGCGCTATGATGAATTTGGGGCCCTAATAATACAACATCTATATTATGCTCTTTCACGTAATCCAAGCCTTCTTCCAGACTTTTAGATTGAATATCGATACCTTGCCCTTTTTCTTGCGCAAGTTCATTTAATTTTTTTACTAATAAACTGGTTGTTATCCCTGCTTCACATACTACAATCACTTTTTCCATCCGTTACACCTCTTTTTTAGTTATATTCGTCACACTGATTCGTGCAATTAAAATATGGAAATAGAAATTTCTTGATGATTGTGCACCCTTTCACAGTGTGAAGTTTTATTTTATATTAAAGAGTTTACCCTAAGAATGCAATTTTTCTGCATACAATCATTTTTTATGAAGGGTATTACAAAATCAATTTGGATAAATTACTTCATATTGATTTTGTTCACTATGTGTTATATATGCTTTCGGAGGTTCCTGATCCGTTATTAAATAATCAATGTCATCAAAATTACAATAGGTAGTCAATGCATACTTATCAAATTTTGTATGGTCTACAAGAATAAATACTTGCTCACTTTTTTGGATTACTTTTGCCTTTACTTGTGTTTCTAAAGGAGATGAATTCGTTATTCCTTTATCCAGTGAAAGTCCTGTCGAAGCCATAAAAGCTTTATTAAAATTATATTTTTGGATTACTTCTGCGCTTTCTGTTCCGACGTAAGATCTTGTAGAACGCTCGAAAACCCCGCCTGTTGAATAAATGTTTAAATTGGGATAAGCGCTGGCATCCAAAGTGAAATCGAGATTGTTGGTGACAATAGTAATATTTTTATACTTGATAAAATCAAGCAATTCTACGGTAGTAGTTCCTGAATCAAGAAATATAATATCCCCATCCTCAATAAACTCCGCTGCTAATTTTGCAAGCTTTTGTTTTTCGTGGAATTGCTTAACTTTCCGGTCTTGATACGGAACGGTCAGCGGCTTTGAAATAGACACTCCGCCGTAAACCTTCACCAATTGTTCTTCATCTACAAGCTCCTGAATGTCCCGTCGGATTGTATTTTTAGAAACACCAAATCGATCTACAAGTTCATCAAGTGATACAGATTCTTTTTCTTTCACATATTCAAGTATTGCAGTTACCCGCTGCGCTTTCATCATATAGCATTCTCCTTCCAAGAAATTATTACTGCCGGCCTTCCCCCACTGTCCCCCGAATCACTAACTTTGGAGCCAACACAATCCGCTGCTTCACTTTTTCCGTTCCGTTTATTTCCTCTACTAAAAGCTGAACAATTTTTTCAGCCATCTCCTCCGTCGGCTGCGCAACAGTTGTTAACTGCGGGTAGCACATTTGAGCCAGAATAGAATTATCAAAACCAACAATAGATACATCATCAGGAATCATCAGACCTGCTTCCCGAACTCCTTGCATGGCACCAATTGCCAAAGGTTCTGTAGATGCAAAAATTGCCGTTGGCGGCTCTTGCATGTTAACCAGCTTCCCAGCTGACTGCGAAGCATCCATAAAGCTGGAATTATCTATTGAAATAAGTGATTTGCTCGCTTCCATTTGCTCATCCTCCAACGCCTGCTTATACCCGTCTACCCTTGCCTTTACAGATGAAAAATACATATCCTCTGTTATCATCGCAATCCGCTGATGACCTTTTTTTATTAAATAAGAGGTTGCTTCATAAGCTCCTAAATAATCATTTACTAAAACTGTATTCAAAGGCAGCGAAGGAACTTCCCGGGATAAAAGCGCAATAGGAATATTACTGTTTTTCAACTCCTGTAACGCCTTCGCATTTTTCAAGCCGGTCGCAATAATAATACCATCTACATATTTTTTACGAAGAATAGCAATATACTCTTTTTCTTTAACAAGATTATTATCTGTACTGCAAACAATTAAGCTGAACCCATATTTGCGTCCATTATCTTCAATTTTCCTGGCAATTTCTGCAGAAAAAGGATCAGCGATAGATGGAATTAATAATCCAATTGTTTGCAGCCTTTTCTGCAATGCAGGTGCAGCAATTGGCTGATAACTTAGCTTCTGCATACTTGCCTCTACTTTTTTCTTCGTTTTATCTGCAATACTGCCCGTGCCGTTCATTACTTTAGAAACGGTGGAAATAGAAACTCCAGCCTCTTTAGCTACATCATAAATTGTCGGTCGCTTCTCTTTCAAGAACATTTCCCTACTTTCTTATCATGTATCGTTTTCTTATCATAAGTAACTTTAATTCTACAGTAAACAACCTGAGTACGCCATAGATGTAAACCGGTTCTTATTTCACTATTCTTTAAAATCATTAGAAAACTTGGTTGTCAACAGGCCTTTAGGTGACAACCTTAGTTACACTTATGCAGTAAGAAAGTTTATACTTTCTTACCTGCTAAAAAAGCCTGATATAGTCGCAAACTACACCAAGCTTTTTTTCCATTCTATCTTGTTTCCCTACACAGCTTTGTTCTGCTGCGAGTTCGCCTGTTTATCTTCCCAATACTTTTCAATTTCTTCTAATGTTTTCCCTTTCGTTTCAGGGACAAGCTTTAGAACAAACAATAGTGCGAGTACACACATAACGCCATAGAATGTATAAGCAAATCCTGCCCCAAATTCTAATAAAGAAGGGAATGTGGAAGATATTAATAAATTCGAACCCCAGTTTGCTACAACGGTGATTGCCATAACCTGGCCTCTTACCTTGTTAGGGAACAGCTCTGAGGCTAATACCCACATCAACGGACCAAATGATAGATTATAGAATGCCACAAAAATCAAGATAAAGATAAGTGCACCAATCCCCATTTGATCAAGATATGCCAGTGCAGTAACACCGAACATTCCTACAGCCATACCAATAGAGCCTACAATCATTAACAATCTTCTTCCGACTCTGTCAACCAACAGCATTGCAATCAATACAAAGATAAAATTAACGATTCCGATGATCACCGTTTGAAACATGGAGCCATCTGAACTCGCACCCATTTCCGCAAAAATTCTTGGAGCATAATATAAAATAACATTGATGCCCACAAATTGTTGAAAAGCAGCTAATAAAATACCGACAATAACAACTAATTTTCCATAAGAAAACACTCGAACATTTTTTACATCAACGGTTTGTTTGATTTCTTGATAAATTGCGTTTGCCTTTTCCTTCGAGTTATTCACTTTTTCAAGGATTGTCAGTGCTTCTTGATCTTTATTTTTAGAGATTAAATACCTTGGTGTCTCCGGAACAAGGAATAACAATCCAAAGAATAACAGGGCTGGTATTGCCTCTGAAGCAAACATATATCTCCAGCCTACATCATGAATCCAGCTTAATTCCTGCCCTGCCGCGATTCTCCAGTTAACGAAATACACAAAAGACATCCCGAATATAATTGCTAAATTATTTAATGTTACCAATTTCCCTCTAATATTCGCGGGAGATGTTTCACTAATGTATAAAGGTCCAAGTCCCGACGCTAAACCTACGCCGATTCCACCGATAATACGATAAAAATTAAACATAATGAAAAGTCCCATTGTCTGGTTATCTTTCGTAAAGAATAGAAATTCAGGATAAGCCGATAACAGAGCAGAAACGAAGAATAATACAGCAGCTACTAACAGGGAGTTTTTGCGTCCAATTCTGTTAGAAAGAAATCCGCTGATTAACCCTCCGACAATACAACCAATTAACGCACTGGAAACGGTTAATCCATGTGCGAATGTCCCTAGGCCGAGACTCTCCATAAAATACACTTGCAAGGATTGCTCAGCTCCAGAAATAACAGCTGTGTCATAACCAAACAATAATCCTCCTAAAGCGGCAATCAATGTTAATGTAACAATATATCTTGTATTTTTCTTCATGTATTTACCCCTCTTCCCCTTTTTAAATACCTTCCCGGAAAGCGTTGTCATTCATATGAAGGAAACAGCGCCTTAAAAGCGCTGAAACCTTAGTATTTCTCCCATTCTTTTAACTGTTTTAATGACGCACGATAATATGCTGTAATAACACCTAAGTAGTCTCCTTCTTTCACAGGAGTAAAAGGATTAGGTCCGGCAGCTGTCATTTCCATAATCACAGGACCTGTATAACCGATTTCTCCTAAAACAGCTACCTGTTCTTTTAAATTTGCATGTCCATTACCAATAGCTTGTCTATTGGAGTCAGCAATATGATAAACGCCCAAATTTTCTCCGGCATCCTTCAACGCTTGAACAGATGAGCTTTCTTCAATATTCATATGATAAGCATCTAATAAAATAGTAAGATATTTACTTTGAACCTCATCTATCAATTTTTTTGCTTCTTTTGACGTGACTATTTGATGATTTTCATAACGATTAAGCACCTCATAAACAATAGGCATTTCGAGTTCTTCTGCTTTTTCTACTATTTGCTTTGTACTTTTCACAAGCAATTCCCAGTCTTTATCCGAGTTACCTGAACCTGTTATTTTCCCAACTTCACCATGAAGACAAATTCTACCTGCTCCCAGCTCTTTAGCCCAGATTAATAATTCCAGAAAGTAATTAACAGCATCCACTCTGACTTTTTCATCAATACTTGAAATATCAACATTATCCGGTGTCACAGATAAAGCCTTTAAGTTATATTCTTTCAGTAATTCTTTTATTTCCGCAGGGTCATCCTCTAAGTTTCCTTGCACTTCAACACCATCTACACCAATCTCTTCCGCAAGCTTTATCTTTCTCTGTGTATCTACATCTCCAAATGTCCATAAGCATAGCCCATATTCTCTCATTACATTGCTTCCTCCTTTAACTGTAATGAAATAACATCTTCTACTTTTACAGGAAGTCCTGTTTTCACAGACTCAATACTTGCCAGCGCCAAATACAATGCCCATTCTGCATTTTCAATAGATACTTTTGGCGTTACTTCTTCATTTTGTACCGCTTTCACAAAATGCTTTAATTCATCAACATATGCATCAAATAAAAGATCCTGATCATATCTGGTAGTTTGGTAGCTTGCTCCAGCTGTATTAAATTTTTGCATGCTGGATGTTTTGATATCTCCTAACGTAATCATTCCTTCCGAACCAAATACTTCCGCACGTACATCGTATCCATATTTAGCCTGAAAGCTGGCATCCGCTACCGCAATACATCCATTATCAAACGTTATCGTCACCACAGAAGTATCCAATAATCCGTTTTCCTTCAAATCCGGCCGGATAAGCGCATCTGCTTTCGCATATACTTCTACCGGTTTCGCTCCTGGATTTAAGTACATCAACGTATCAAAATCATGAATCAATGTTTCTAAAAATATCGTCCATTCCGGTTTCTTTTCTGGACCAGAAAGCTCTGGATCTCTCGTATTTGAACGAAGCAGCTGTACGTCCCCTAGCTGTCCATCAACAATTTCTTGATGCGCTTGTTCAAAACCCTTTTCAAAACGACGATTAAAACCAACTTGGACCGGTACAGGATTTTTCTTTGCAGCTTTTTTGATCGCTTTCATCTCTTCTATCGAAACTGCCATTGGCTTTTCACAGAAAACGGGCTTTCCATGTTCAATCGCTTGAATAACATTTTCCGAATGTGTTCTTGCTGGAGAAACTATCACAATGGCATCTACTTCAGAATCTTGAATTAAATCTAACGGATTTGTATAAATTTTAGCTTCTTCTCCAATATGTTGTAATACGTTTTCAGCAGATTGTGGAAATGGGTCTGCAATCGCATACAATTTCGCCCCAGGAATACGCTGCGCAATTGTTTGGCCATGAAACGCCCCCATTCTTCCAGCACCTATCAATCCTATATTTAATGTTTTCATAAAAATTCACCCCTTCTTTAGGAAAGTGTTTTCCTTATGACGATGATTATAAACAGGCTTTCAATTCATGTCAATATTAATTTATACAAAATAAATTAGAAATAAAACAAACTATACAGGAAAACACTTTCCCTTTTTTCACCTTTATTATTAGCAAAAAACTCGTATTAGCTCTTCTAATGCCCAAAAAGAAGACAAACCAAAGTCTATCTTTCTATTTCAGTATGTCATTTTTGTTCTAACAAATTTCATAAACACAATCTACTGCTCTTCTGCAGAGCAAATATCTCAATAAACATTAACTTACCCATCCTTCTAAAAGAAAACGCATCCAAAAACACCGTCACATCAACAAAACAATAAAATGCTCAAATAAATTATAAACTTTTGGTCATTTCTTGTTAACTTTTTGGATTCCTTGTGTTATACTCGATGTAAGAAAAGAGGTGATCAACATCAAATCGAAGCGTATCGCTGCATTACAAGAATATATTACGTTCAAGCAAAGAGCTTCTTATGATGAACTCGTTGATAAATTTGCAGTTTCTAAAAATACTATCCGTAATGATGTGCAGGAGTTATGTAAGACCGGTGACATTGTTAAGGTTCATGGCGGAGCAGCTGTTAATCAGCCTGCTGAAAAAAAACAGCAAAACAAAGATATCACCAAGCCTTTAACCTCCTTCACTTACCGGCAGACAAAGAATCTGCCAAATAAACAAAGGATTGCGGAACAGGCTGCCAACTATATTCAAGATGGGGACATTATTTTTATAGATACGGGAACAACCGTATTAGAGCTCATTAAATATATTCAGGACAAACAAATCACGATTGTAACGAATAATATTGATTTCATCCTGAGAACGATGCCTTATGAAAACCTTACTGTTTATAGTTTGGGAGGCGCGCTTAACCGCAGAACGCAGTCGTTTACAACGATTCAGGCACAGGAAATTCTAAAGAATTATAATATTAACAAAGCATTTTTAGCTGCTACTGCGATTTCTATCAAAAATGGCGTAACGAGCTCTATTCCTGTGGAAAGCGAATTGAAATCTTATATAGCGGAACAAATCGAGCAGAAGCTGTTGTTAGTTGATCATCAAAAATTCGATAAAGTCGCTTTAACTACTTATTGCAATCTGAACCAGCTGGATTATCTGATTACAGACCAGCGCCCTGGTCAAGCATATATCGACTATTGTAAGAATTATAACGTCGAGCTTGTTATTGCAAATCAAAATGAAGGAGTGTAGAGATGCCCCTAATTAAAGTTGATTTAATCAAAGGTCGAGAACCGGAGGAAATCAAACAAATTTTGGATGTGGCGCATCAGGTTGTTTTGGAAGCGTTTCATGTCCCTGAAGGTGATCGTTACCAGGTTGTGACACAGCATGAACCTTATGAAATGATTATGAAGGACACCGGGCTCGGCTTTGAGAGAAGTGATAACGTCATCCTTTTTACCGTCATCAGTACACAGCGGACGGACAAGATGAAGAAAGACTTTTATCAGCTTCTGACAGAAAGGTTAGAGCAGTACTGTCAGATCGATCCAAGGGATGTCATGATTACCTTTGTTACGAATGGCGCCGGGGAATGGAGCTTTGGATTTGGCAAGGCACAATTTTTAACCGGTGACCTCTAGCATTTTTCAACTAAGTTATCTATTTTCTCTAAATTTTTCAGAGAATAAAATATAAATCTACTATATTAAAGGAGGACATATCCTAATGTCTAAAAAACTAAAGAACTTTATCAATGGTGAATGGGTCGAAAGTAAAACAGATAAGTATGAAGATGTTTATAATCCAGCAACAAAAGAAGTATTAGCACAAGTGCCAATCTCTACTCCAGAAGATTTTGAAGATGCTGTGCAGGCTGCTCAGGCTGCTCAAGAAAAATGGAAAAAAGTATCTGTAGCCAAACGTGCCCGCATTCTATTTAAATATCAAAATCTATTAGAAGAGCATAAAGAAGAATTAGCAAAATTAATCACGCAGGAAAACGGAAAAAGCGTTGGCGAAGCATTAGGCGAAGTTGGTCGCGGAATTGAAAACGTAGAATTCGCTGCCGGTGCACCGACATTAATGATGGGTGATTCTCTTGCAACGATCGCAACCGATGTAGAAGCTACCAACTATCGTTATCCTGTAGGAGTTGTCGGCGGGATTGCGCCATTTAACTTCCCAATGATGGTTCCATGCTGGATGTTCCCAATGGCAATCGCTTTAGGCAACTCCTTTATCTTAAAACCATCTGAAAAAACACCTATTCTTGCAGCCAGACTTGCGGAATTACTAGATGAAGCTGGTCTTCCTAAAGGTGTATTCAGTATTGTAAATGGTGCACATGATGTGGTGAACAGCATTTTAGACCACCCTGCTGTAAAAGCAGTATCCTTCGTAGGCTCTAAGCCTGTTGGAGAATATGTATACAAACGCGGAAGTGAGAACTTAAAACGCGTTCAAGCATTAACTGGTGCAAAAAACCACTCTACTGTATTGGCAGATGCTGACTTAGACTTAGCTACAAAAGAAGTAATCAGCGCAGCATTCGGTTCAGCTGGAGAACGCTGCATGGCCTGTGCTGTTGTAACTGTAGAAGATTCCGTTGCAGATGAATTTATCGCAAAATTAAAAGAAGCATCTGACAACATCAAAATGGGTAATGGCCTGGATGAAGGTGTCTTCTTAGGACCAGTTATCCGCGATGAAGCAAAACAACGCACACTGGGTTATATTGAAAAAGGAATTGAAGAAGGTGCTACATTAGTTCGCGACGGACGTAACGAACAAAATGAAGATGGCTACTTTGTCGGACCAACTATTTTTGACGGCGTATCTCAAGACATGTCCATTTGGAAGGATGAAATTTTCGCACCTGTACTATCTATCGTACGTGTGAAAAACTTAAAAGAAGCTGTTGAGTTCGCAAACCAATCTGAATTCGCTAACGGTGCTTGCCTATTTACTACAAGCGCATTATCTGTACGTTATTTCCGTGAAAACATCGATGCAGGTATGCTAGGAATCAACTTAGGTGTACCAGCTCCGATGGCATTCTTCCCATTCTCTGGATGGAAGTCTTCTTTCTACGGTACATTGCATGCGAACGGAAAAGACAGTGTAGACTTCTATACTCGTAAAAAAGTAGTAACTGCTCGCTACTCTGAACCAGATTTTTCATAATTCATTAAAGTAGATTACTAGATTTTAAATAAAACATGAGGCTGGACTTTTTATTCCAGTTCCAGCCTCCTCCCATATCGAAAGGAGTTCTTTATGAGTCATTTATTAAGAAAACCTGAAAATAATAAATTAGCAGACGGCGTAACACTTGTTCATGAAGTGACAGAAGAAAATTCCGACCTTCATTATGTCGGTTTTAAAGTAGTAGATTTAGAAGCCAATACCAGCTATGACGAAAAGCTGACGAACTTAGAACTTTGTGTTGTCGCATTAACCGGAAAAATTACCGTCACAGATGGCTATCAAAGCTTCTCTGATATCGGTACCCGTGAAAGTGTATTTGAACGTAAACCGACAGACAGCGTTTATGTTTCCCATAATAAAACAGTTACGATTACAGCTAACACGAAAGCTCGTGTAGCATTATGCTTTGCTCCATCCGATAAGGAACTGCCGACCAAGCTGATCAAAGCGGAGGATAACGGCGTAGAGCATCGTGGTAAGTATAATAACAAACGGCAAGTGCACAATATTTTACCGGACTCTGACCCTTCCGCAAACAGCTTGCTTGTTGTAGAAGTGTTTACAGAAACAGCTAACTGGTCCAGCTATCCTCCGCATAAGCATGATCAGGACAATCTTCCAAACGAGTCCTTCTTAGAAGAAAGCTATTATCATGAAATGGACCCTCCACAAGGGTTTGTTTTCCAGCGTGTTTATACAGAGGACCGTTCTTTAGATGAGACCATGGCTGTAGAAAATGCCAATGTTGTTCTTGTTCCTAAAGGCTACCATCCAGTAGGCGTGCCAGACGGCTATGCCTCTTACTATTTAAATGTCATGGCCGGGCCGGAACGCATCTGGAAATTCCATAACGAAAAAGATCATGAATGGATTATTGATCGAGACTAATCATTTTTGAATCGTCCCCCTCTCCTCTATTCTTATAGAAAGAGGCGAGGGCGATTCTCCTATGAAAATAAACCGTAATGAAAAAGGAGCGAAATGCATGGCACTTACATTTAATCAAGATAGAGAATACGATATTATTGCGATTGGCCGCGCTGCGATTGACTTGAATGCAAACGAATACAACCGTCCGATGGAAGAAACAATGACTTTCACAAAATACGTTGGCGGTTCTCCGGCAAATATTGCTATTGGCAGTTCAAAATTAGGGCTGAAAGCTGGATTTATCGGCAAAATCTCAAAAGACCAGCACGGAAACTTTATCAAAAAATACATGGAGGAAAAAGGGATTGACACCTCTCATATCGTTTACGATACAGAAGGACATAAATCCGGACTTACTTTCACAGAAATTCTAAGCCCGGAAGAATGCAGCATTTTAATGTATCGTGATCAAGTAGCAGATCTTTATTTAGATTCCACCGAAGTAAGCGAAGATTATATCAAAAAAGCGAAAATCCTTCTTGTTTCCGGTACCGCACTGGCACAGAGCCCTTCTCGTGAAGCGGTATTGCAAGCAGTTCAATATGCAAAAAAGAATGATGTCAAAGTTATCTTTGAATTAGATCACCGTCCATATACATGGAAATCTGCTGAGGAAACAGCAGTATATTACTCTCTCGTTGCAGAGCTTTCCGATGTCGTTATCGGTACGCGTGACGAATACGATGTGATGGAAAACCTGGATTCAGAAGGCGACAATGAAAAAACAGTCCAGCACTTATTCCAGCATAATACCGAGCTTGTTGTCATCAAGCATGGTGTCGACGGTTCCTATGCCTATGAGCCAGATGGTACCGTTCACCGCGGACAGGCATACAAAACAAAAGTGTTAAAAACATTTGGCGCAGGCGATTCCTATGCATCTGCATTTCTTTATGCACTTGTTACAGGAAAAGACTATGAAACTGCATTGAAATTCGGCAGTGCATCTGCTTCCATCGTTGTCAGCAAGCACAGTTCTTCCGAAGCGATGCCGACTGTAGAAGAAATTGAACAGCTTATTCGCGAGCGTTCTTAAATTTAGATACGAAAGGTAGGTTGAATAAAATGGGTGAAAAAATCCGTTTAACTACTGCACAAGCATTGGTAAAGTTTTTGAATCAGCAATATATTTCTGTAGACGGCGTAGAAACGCCTTTTGTAGAAGGTGTTTTCCATATTTATGGCCATGGAAATGTTTTAGGCTTAGGAGAAGCACTTGAAAATAATCCTGGACGTCTAAAAAGCTATCAAGGAAAGAACGAACAAGGAATGGCACATGCAGCAACAGCTTTTGCCAGACAAAATCTCCGTCAAAAGATTTTTGCTGTGTCCGCATCTGCAGGACCAGGCTCAGCGAATATGGTAACAGCAGCTGGAACTGCTTTTGCAAATAATATCCCGGTGCTATTCTTACCAGCAGATACATTTGCCACCAGACAGCCCGACCCTGTACTGCAGCAATTAGAGCATGAACACAGTACAGATTTAACAACCAACGAAGCATTCAAAGCTGTTTCAAGATATTGGGACCGTATTGATCGTCCGGAACAGTTGATGAGTGCGTTAATCCGAGCATTTGAAGTATTAACGAATCCGGCAACAACTGGACCAGCAACGATTTGCTTACCTCAGGATGTAGAAGCGATGGCATATGATTATCCAGTCAGCTTTTTCAATAAACGCGTTCACTATGTCGACCGTAAATTACCGACGCAGCGCGAATTAGACGGAGCAATTGCCGCTATTACACAAAGTAAACGCCCAGTCCTTTTAGTCGGCGGTGGTGCTAAATATTCAGAGGCAAGAGAGGAATTAGTAGCGCTTTCCGAAAAAGCAAATATTCCAATCGTAGAAACACATGCTGGAAAATCAACGGTGGAGTTTACCCATCCAAATAATCTTGGCGGAAATGGTATTTTAGGTACTTCCGCTGCGAACAAAGCAGTGATGAACGCCGACTTGATTATCGGAATCGGTACAAGATATACAGACTTCACGACATCATCCAGAACGTTGTTTGACTTTGATAAGACAACCTTTTTAAATATCAATGTAAACCGCGGGCAAGCATATAAGTTTGACGGTTTTCAAGTAGTTGCTGATGCCAAAGCAGCACTACAATTGATCAATAAAGATATTGGGGACTATCAATCAAGTTATGGAGAAGAAACAACCTCATTGAAACAGGAATGGGAGAAAGAACGCAATCGCTTAGCTGCAACTAAATTTAATCGCAATGATTTCACGCCAGAAATCGTGGATCATTTCAACCAAGAAATTTTAAATGACTATGCAGATGCGCTTCAAACAGAATTAACACAAACCGAAGCCTTAATTAAAATCAATAATGTTATCGATGGTGACGCCATTGTAATCTCTTCAGCAGGATCCCTGCCAGGAGATATGCAGCGTATATGGAATGCAAATGTAGCAAATACATTCCATTTAGAGTACGGCTATTCTTGTATGGGGTACGAAATTGCCGGAGCTTTGGGAACAAAATTAGCGAAGCCTAAACAGGAATCATATGCAGTTGTAGGAGATGGAAGCTTCTTAATGCTTCATTCTGAAATTGTAACAGCTCTTCAATATGATAAAAAAATCAATCTGCTGCTGTTCGATAACTCCGGGTTTGGATGTATCAATAACTTACAAATGGATCACGGAAATGGAAGTACAGGAACAGAATTCCGTAATGTGAATAACGAAATCATGAATATTGATTACCGTAAAATCGGTGAAGGATATGGCTTAAAAACCTATTCTGTCAATAACCTGGAAGATTTAACAGCAGCTGTTGAAGACGCTAAAAAGCAAACGGTGTCCACGCTGATTGAAATAAAAGTTCTGCCAAAAACAATGACAGACGGCTACGATGGCAGCTGGTGGAATGTTGGGGTAGCAGAAGTTTCCGAAAAGGAAAGTGTACAAAAAGCTGCCGCGGAAAGACAACAAATTCTTGATAATGCAAGACAATATTAATGGAAGCTGGATGTGATGACTTATGGGAAAGCAGGATATCCAATGGGGAATTGCCCCAATCGGCTGGCGTAATGACGATATGCCCGAAATTGGAAAAGATAATACACTATCGCATCTTTTAAGCGATATCGTTGTAGCAGGGTTCGAAGGCACAGAAGTCGGCGGCTTCTTCCCTGATGCAAAAACCTTAAAAAAAGAAATAGATCTTCGCAACTTAAAAATTGCCGGACAATGGTTCTCCAGTTTTATTGTTCAGGATGGAATTGAGAAAACATCTGAAGCTTTTCACAAGCATTGTACCTATTTAAAAGAAGTGGATGCTGCCGTTGCTGTTGTTTCCGAGCAAACATACAGCATTCAAGGATTGTCCAAAAATGTTTTTGCTGATAAACCAACTTTTACAGATGATGAATGGAATCAGTTTACAAAAGGTCTTGATGTGCTTGGTGAAATAGCTGCCAGTTATGGTTTGAAGCTTGTTTATCACCATCATCTTGGAACGGTTGTCCAAACATTAGAAGAAGTCAATCGTTTAATGGATAATACAAATCCAAACGTTGTTCACCTACTGTATGATACGGGGCACATTTATGCTTCTGATAAAGAATATATGCCATTATTGGAGAAACATATCAATCGAATTAAACATGTGCATTTTAAAGATATTCGAGATGATGTTATGAAAACAAGCGAAGAAAATGGCAACTCATTCCGCTCTGCCTTTCTCGCTGGCATGTTTACCGTTCCCGGTGATGGCTGCATCGACTTTAAAAAAGTATATGATAAGCTGCTGGAACATAACTATCATAGCTGGATTGTGATTGAAGCGGAGCAGGACCCGGAAATTGCTCACCCGCTTGAATATGCTTTAATGGCCCGCAAGCACATTGATGAGAACGTATTGAACGAAAGAATTACAAAATAAATGGGGAGGTTCACTTTAAAATCAACTTTTTAAAGTGAACATCCTGACGAAAAACAAACTTGTTTATGCCCAATATAAAAAGAATGGAGGTGAAAGAATGACATTTGTATCATTAAAAGAGCTGATGCCTGAAGCAAAGAAAAACCATTATGCTCTCGGCCAATTTAACATCAATACGTTCCAATGGGCAGAGGCAGCATTGCGCGCAGCAGAAAAAGAAAAATCTCCTGTTATTTTAGCCTCCACGGATCGTATCGTGGACTACCTTGGCGGATTTAAATTGATTGCTGCCACTACCAAGAAAATGGTGGAAGAAATGGGAATTACCATACCTGTCGTTCTACACCTCGACCATGGATTATCCGTAGAACGTTGTAAAGAAGCTGTTGATGCAGGTTACAGCTCTGTCATGTATGATGGCTCGAAGCTGTCTCTGGAAGAAAATATTGCTAATACCAAAGAAGTCGTCGGCTATGCAAACAGACAACATGTCTCTGTGGAAGCAGAAATCGGTTCTGTTGGCGGTACAGAGGATGGCATCACTTCCGGCATTAAATATGCGGACCCAAACGAATGTTATCGGCTTGTAGAAGAAACCGGAGTAGACCTGCTTGCAGCTGCGCTTGGATCCGTTCACGGCGTTTACCAGGGTGAACCAAAGCTGGCATTTGATTTAATGCAGGAGATTTCTGATAACCTGAATGAAGTTGCACTGGCTTTGCATGGAGGGTCTGGTATTCCTGCCCACCAAATTGTAAAAGCAATTGAATACGGTCATGCCAAAATCAATGTAAATACCGAATGTAATCAGGCATGGACAAAAGCAGTAAGTAAATACCTGGAGCAGCACCCTGATTCACATAAAATCCCGGAAATCATGACAACAGGGATGAACGCAATCGAAAAAGTAGTAACAGAAAAAATGCATTTATTTGGTTCTTCCAATAAAGCATAAGTCCACATTATAAGAACAATTGTCGCTTCACATAGACAGTTATAGACTTGGAGGAATTATAATGACAAAAGTAGTTGTAGGAATCATCGGTGCCGGACGTATCGGACAGCTGCATGCTAAAAATATTCTGCTATCTGATAATTATCAGCTAAAAGCAATTTCTGATGTGTACACCGATCATTTGAAGGATATCGATTATTTAAAAGCTGTTCCTGTTATCACACAGAATGCGGATGATATTCTCAATGATCCGGAGATTGATGCCGTTTTTATCTGCTCAAGCACGGATACCCATATTGATTTTATTACAAAAGCAGCAAAGAACAACAAGCATATATTCTGCGAGAAGCCAATCAGCTTTGATATTGAAAAAACAAAGGAAACTTTGGAAGTAATCAAAGAAACAGGTGTAAAATTCCAAGTAGGTTTTAATCGCCGTTTCGATACACATTTCAGAAAAGCACATGATATTGTCCGCAATGGTGACATTGGTACACCACATGTTATTAAAATCACTTCCCGTGATCCGGAAGCTCCACCAGAAGAATATGTGAAACGCTCCGGCGGTCTATTTATCGATATGGCAATCCATGATTTCGATATGATTCGTTACTTATCCGGACAAGATGTAAAAAATATCACCGTAAAAGCATCTTCTCTGATAGATGATCGTTTTTCAAGCAATGATGATGTAGATACAGCCATTATCACCCTTACCTTTGCAGATGATTCACTGGGAGTGATCGATAACAGCCGCCAGGCAGTATATGGCTATGACCAGCGTATCGAAGTATTCGGCAATAACGGCATGGTCCAAGTAGAAAATCAGAAGCCAACCAATGTAAAAGTAAGCACAAATGCTGCGGTTACAGAGGATAAACCGATGTATTTCTTCCTTGAGCGTTATAATGAAGGATACATCGCTGAAATCCATGATTTTGCCCAATCTATTTTAGAAGATAAACCAATCGTGGCAAAATTCGAGGATGGTTTACAGGCTGAGCTGTTAGCAAAAGCGGCTAAGCTTTCCTGGCAGGAGAATCGGACGGTTGAATTGAGTGAGCTTCGCTAAATTGAAATAATGCTATTCTCATAGATAATATTTATTCCAACTATGAGAATTAAAAAAGCGTATGAACTTGGTTTTGCACAAGATCACACGCTTTTTTAGTGGGATTTTTATAAAACAGATACAGTTTAAGTAATTATTTAAACGTCATCGTATAATCCTGGATAAACATCTTTTAAACGTCCTTCTAAAGCTACTTCAAATGAAACATGCTCTGCTGAATGTGAGCTGAGTTCAAATTCAGCATCTCTTAATAATCCATGCTGAGACATGTCGTATGTTTTTCCGTCTAATTGATATTGGTCTCTTGTTAACCGTCCGGCAATCGGGAATAATACCGGTGAAACACGTCCCCACTTCTATTTGACAAATGACAATCAAGCTTCATTCCATATAAACGCCATCTTTGTCAAAACCAAACCTTTTTTTTAGATGAGGTAATTTATACTTCAAATTTTGTTATGAGATATGGTAGCAGCTTGCCGATTTGGACGTTCCCTTTATTATCTTTCATTTTTAATTCATATTACTATCTGCTTTTTTACTTCTGCAATCAATGAAGGATAGTTAACATTTGAATAATAAGTAACATCTATCTCATATAATTTCCCTAAAGCAAATTTCTCGTACCCTCTCGTCTTACAGCGATGAATAAATTCATTATAATTCAGCAAATTATCAGTTTCATTATTCTTAATAGTTGTTTTGTCTTTGTAGTATTCTTTTACAATATGGTCTAAGTGACGATTTGTAAACCCGTAAGCAAACAACGCATACAAAAATGAAGCACCTCCTGCTAAGATAAAAATATCAATTAACCTGGCCGATGGACTGCGTGCCTTTCTCTATGATGTTCGCATTGAAATGGATAATAATCAAGCCGAAAATGCGATTCGTCCAAGTGTGATCGGTCGAAAAAATTGGACGTTTTCCGTGAGCGAAGCTGGTGCCGAGGCTAATGCAATTTGTTTGAGCATGGCGGAAACAGCAAAAGCCAACGGTGTGGATTTCTATCAATATTTAGTGAAATTACGAACGAAACTACCAAACCTGGATATCCATCGAACGCTAGAAACTTTAAATCAGTACATGCCTTGGTCGAAGACAATCCAAGCAACATGTGCAAAAAAATAAAATAACCGTAAATATGTTTAAAACATCTCAGATTCACGGTTATTTGGCATTTCTATTTTTAATTTTAGTTGCTTCTATTATAAAATTCCTTAGTTCGGGCTTACTTTATACAGTCTCTACCTCAATTTTATTCACATTTGATATGTCATGAATAAGAGAATAAATATCATTAGGACTAATATTTTTTAAAATATCCAATCTTAATTGTAATAAACTTTCTCCGTCATCTAAGTCCTTAATTTTAACTTTTTTGACTATTACATTTTGTAAACCAAGTTGCCTAATTACTTCGTGGAATACTGCATTTTCACTAGTTGAAATACTTACCCTAATACTCTGAGTCTTATATCTGACTGGTCCCAATTTCTTTATTAGGTATGGCAATATATCGACACCAAATAAAATGATAACAGCTCCAACGATAGATTCCCAGTAAAAACCTGCACCTACACTGATACCTAATCCTGCTGCTCCCCAAATTATCGCAGCTGTTGTAATTCCAGATATGATGTTATCTCCTCTTTTTAAAATCACACCTGCACCAATAAAACCAATCCCACTTACTATCTGTGCTGCCAGTCGCATTGGATCTGTACGCATAAAATGTGAAGATTGACCATATTCAATAGCAGCTTCAATTGAAATAACTGTTAATAAACTACTTGATACACAGATAACTATACACGTTTTTATACCAAGTGGTTTATTTTTAAGTTCTCGTTCTAATCCAATAATTAATCCTAACAATGCTGCCAGAACTAATCTAAGCAAGCTTGATTGTATATCCATTCACTTCTCTCCTAAAAAACTTAATAACAAGATAACAATGGCTATAGATGGAGAAGAACTTTTATTTTTTATCAGCCATATCGCACCCCTAAAATGTATTAAGCAAATTGAGCTTTTTTTGTTTGCTCCTCTACTTCTTTAGCAATAAGTTTACCAGTCTTGTTGTCATAAACATTTATCTTATTGAAAGAAAATGTAATCCATACCTTGCTATCAAGAGGATAATTAACTTCACCTATTTCTTTCGCTGTTAATAACTGATCTCCGATTCTTAATTGTATCAATGTTTCAGAACCAGCAGGTAACACGGAATATACTTGAGCTTCCACCCCATTCCCAATTGGTTCTGAATATATTTTGATATCTTCTGGTTTAACCGATAAAGTAATATTATCAGACACGTTCTCGTCTCCATCCGCAAAGAAGTCTCCCAATATAGAATTAATTATTAATTGATTATTTTTATAACTACATGTTTCTTCAATTAAATTAATAGTTGGATTCCCAATAAATTTTGCTACCCGTAAATCGTTAGGAGCCCGATATAATTTTTGCGGAGTATCGCTCTGTACTATTTCCCCATCAAAAAATACTGAAATTCTAGTAGATAGCGTAAGTGCTTCTTCCTGATCATGCGTAACATACACAATGGTTGTTTTTAAATCCCGATGCAATCTTTTTAATTCTGTACGCATTTCGATTCGTAACTTTGCATCCAAATTCGATAATGGTTCATCCAGTAATAAAACTTTGGGTTCGGTAACAATTGCACGTGCTATCGCAACGCGCTGCTGCTGTCCACCAGATAATTCAGAAGGATATCGATTCATCAAATTTTTTATTTGCATACGTTGTAATGAATCTTCTACTTTCAATCTAATTTCTGCTTTCTTCATCTTTTTTTGCTCTAGTCCGAATGATACATTCTCAAAAACGGTCATATGAGGCCATAATGCATAACTTTGAAAAACTAAATTCAATCCTCTTTTAGAAGGAGGTGTATAGAACTTATCTTCTCCATTTACAATATTTTTCCCTCCAATCGTTAATAAACCTATTTCAGGATCTTCGAGACCAGAAATAATTCTTAATGTGGTAGTTTTTCCACACCCAGACGGCCCTAATAATGTCATAAATTCTCCATCTTCAATTTTCAGGTTTACATTTTTTAGCACATGATTCTTATCAAAATATTTATTAACATTAGCTAATTCTATTCCACTCATTATTTACCTCCTCCTATACCTTTTGAAATATCAGTCTTACCAAAAATGGTTGTTACCAAATAAACGACAACGATAATAAAGATAATGATAGCAACACTGGCATTGGCTATTTGCGGATACCCTTGTTCTTGTAATCCAAATGTAGCAGCAGTCAATGTATTAGTGGAAGGCGTTACCAGCATAATGATTAGATCTAGCTCCTTCATAGCACTAATAAATACGATAATAAAACCTGTGAATAATCCACTCTTACTTAGTGGCAGCATAATTCTAAAAAATCGTTTAAACCATGATGCTCCTGATACTTTTGCCGCTTCTTCCAATTCTCCGCCAATTTGTATCATCGTGCTCGTTCCAGCTCTTGTAGCAAATGGCAATTCCTTGACAACTGTAATTAATATAAGAATTGTCAATGTTCCATATAATACAGGTAAGAAAAGAATTTTTGTCGTAGACATGGATAAATATATTGCAGAAAGAGCAATTCCAGGTATTAAATAGGGCAAAAATGATAATTGATCAATCAATTTAGATGAAAACATCTTTCTGCTTCGCGTCACAATATATCCTATAATCAATCCTGCCATTGCAGCTAATACTGAGGCTGTAAGTGCAATAATTACAGAGTTTTTCAAAGCAGATAAGATCGTACTATTTTTAAAGACACCGCTATAACCATTAGCAATATCCGGATTAGAATCACCAATCCAATAATGTAGTGTCATATTACTTAAACTATAATCTCCATCTTTCAACATCAATGTTTGCCACAATAATAAAACAACCGGTAAAACGCTTACAATAAATACAAAGCCAACTGCACCTGTCATAGCAAATTTTTTCCACTTACCTAATGTAATAAGTTTTGCTTTTGAGTCTTTTCCTCCAATTGTTTCATAATTCTTTTTACTAATCATCTTCTGATTAAAGTAGATAATCAAGGCTGCAAGTACTATTAGAATAATACTTAGAATATACCCTTCCGTGGGTCGGCCACTTCCTATACTGCTGTAAATCATTGTCGACATTGTATAATATCGAACTGGCAGTCCAAGAAATGCAGGTACACCAAAAGAGCCGAGACTTTTTGAAATAATTAATATAAATGCTGATAGAATAGCTGGTAAAACTAAAGGAAAAGTAATTCGTTTCATAGTTTGAAGCTTACTTGCTCCAAGTATATTAGCAGACTCCTCCAAGCTACTGCTGATTGTTGAAAGTGCTGCGCCAACTAATAAATATGAAAATACATAATAGTGAGATGTTAAAGTCAATACAATAGGTACAAATCCATACGATAACCAGTCAGGAGGACCAACACTAAACAAATATTGAATAAGGCCTGGGCTCCCGCCAACTCGATCATTTTTAAATATGATTAACCATACAAAAGCTTTAAACCAAGAAGGAAACATGTAAGGAAGAATCATCATAAATCCCAATGTTTTCTTGAATGGGATATCCGTTCTGGTTACCAACCAAGCCAAAACTGCTCCTAAAGTCAGAGCTAATACAGAAACAGAAGCTCCTATTGCTAATGTATTTGCCATAGGCTGGTACAGTAAAGAGGATGAAATTTCCCCTGTTATTGTTGTAATCCAATGATATAAAGTAAATTCTCCTGGTACAGCGCTAGGAATAAAATCTCTTGCACTCCATTGAAACGTATTAATCGCAATCTTTATTAAAGGATATACAATTGCAATTGAAAGTAAAGCAATGATTAAAAAACTTATAATATAAACTGGGTTAGTAAAGAAATTTCTTAATAAATTTTTTATTTTATTAGAACTCTTCCTTCCATTTTGCTCTGAGTTTTCACTCATTAGATAACCTCCTATAATGTTGAGACTTTCTATTTGAGAGCTTTTCGTATTACGAAAATGGCTACATTGATTGCTATGATAATATTTCTGACTTGCCAAAGACGTCTTCCCTAAACCCTCTATTTAGATTAAGTAATTACAGCTTCTCTCAATCTTTTAATTGTATTTGAAATCTGTTTTTGCACTGTTACTTCCTGGTCCCATCTTGACAGAGTGAGTTCTAAATTATAAGTATTATTGTAACCAGTTTTTCTTAAAGCAGAAATATAGGTTTCTAAAGGTAAACTTTCCTTTTGAGTCAAGGGAAAATGAGTAATGCCTTTTTCATTTAACCCATGAATATGTGTGTGGTAAACTTTTTCTATAAAATTTGAATCAGGAAGTTGATTGATTGTCTCATTTGGTAAATCAGATATATTGGCTTCTTTTAATAGATTGGAATAATAATGTCCCATGTCCCAGCAAATTCCTAAATGGCGATTATTGATTTGATTTACCATCTTCATTACACCATCTATTGAATCTCCCGGGTCAACCTTACTGGATTTTGCCCGGTTATTTTCTAACGCAATATATAATGGAATTCCTTCTCTTTCAATAAGATTAATCCAATTCCCAAACTCTTCAACAGTTTGTTCACTTAACTCTGCTCTATCCTCATTATCAGATATTGCCTGATATGCGTGTATAGGCATTACCAATTTTTCTTGATATTTTTCAAAATGTGCTAAAATATAATCCATAGATGGATACAGTTCACGAAAATTATGATAAGTTAAAGGTCCGGAAATATCACCATGTATTGTAATTTCCATACCAAGATCCCAAATTAATTGGATTGCATTTTGATAATTTTCTTCGTCCTCTCTTCTCAATATGCGAATTTCAATAGATTCTATACCTTCTTCTTTTAAATTATTCAGAAATTTTTTTAGGCTATCATGATTTCCTAGTAGTATATTTTGGTGAAACTCGTCAGTTAAAGCTGGGTTTTCTATTGAAAATCCTAAAGTCATATACTTCACTCCATTTCTTAGAATGTATTGCCGTAATTCATTATCATTAATAATTAGATAGTCTATATGGCATCAATCATGGATCGGTAAGCGCAGCATAATTAGTACTGAACTTACCGAATTTTTTATAATGTTTGGATTAGAAAGTCCCTAAGTTCATTTACATTTTGATAATAATAGTCAACATCTTCTTCCCAAAGATCTAATTGTTCTAATCCTGGTACAACAAAATCTTGCTCGATATCCTCTCTAGTAGAGAAAGTACCTGGATTATTAAATGGTGTAAAGCCTGCTCCTGTTCCATCATCTCCACCTGCTATCCACTGAATAAAAAGCTTAGCAGAATTTACATTAGGAGTACCGTCAATAATAAAAGCTGATGTTGTACCCGGAACGGATACTTTCGGTGTAATATCGTGAACCATCTGTATTGGTAAACCATCACTTTCTACATCACGCAGTTTAACCGACGACGCAATAACTATAGGTGGCTCAGAGCTTGTGGAACTGGCTACCGCATCTACAGAATCTCCCATTGAACTCATTAAGACCACATCATTATCTAATAACCGTTTAACAAATTCATAACCAGCATTCTCTGTTCCATTTAACTCAAGCTTTTCGCCAAAAGTCTCTTCATAATCAGCTTCCATTTCATCCGAATGTTGAATCATTGTTAAAAATAGATCCTGGATATCGGCAGCCTCTAATGGATTTTTCATGGTAACTCTGCCTTGCCATTCCGGAGTGGTCAAATCCCACCATGATTCAATAGGAGGATTATCATTTGCATCCGAGTTATACATAACTGTAATAACCTCCGTAATAATTGGAAGTCCCTTATATTGGTCATAAGGACTGATTAAATTATCAGCAATATGATTCGGGTGATAACTGTGAAGCATATGGTTATCTAATAATTCATTTTTCCAAAAACCATTCGAATCTTTACCTACTACCACGTCAGCCCCTTGAACATCTCCTTCATTTTCAAGCCTTATTTTCTCCAACATATCTACTGAACTAACCTTTGTAACCGATACGTTGATATCTGGGTATTCTTCTTTAAAACTATTTACTGTTTGTTCAGTTGCAGAAGATTGAGCATATACGACTAATTCTCCCTCTTCTTTTGCTTTTTCGTATAAATCATCCATTGATTCTTCAGCATCTAAATTTGCGTTTTCTTTCCAAGCCCCTTGAGCATTTGAACTCTCATTATCCCCACCACAAGCTCCCAATACAGTCAACAAAAACACGCCTATCATTACTAAAAAAATATTTTTACTCTTCATTCATAAACCTCCTCTTTTTCTTTTTAGATATGGTTGGCTTGAAACAGCTTAAATTATTTTTGTCAAAGGGATTTAATATTTCCCAGCTATCCTTTCTCTTCAATAAGGGTAGCGCTTACATTTTTTCAACAGGTAAAATATGATTGTGAATAATATCAGCTATAGCATGTTTATTATGATGTACACAGCTAAAAAAGTGATTTTTCACTAACAATTTATGACTATTTTCTACAAAAAATCCTTTATCAGCTATTTCCAACATAGGCAAATCATTTAAATTATCGCCCACACAAATGGTATTAACTTTTTCTATTCCAATCATGAAACGAAGTCTCTTTAGAGCAGCTCCTTTAGATATCCCAATTGGCAGAATTTCAAGATAATTTCTTTCGGAGTATACTAATTCACATGAATGTTCTACTTCTATTACCTTTGTTTCAAATTTCTTTAAAATTTCTGGTTCAGCTATTAGCATTATTTTTATAATATGATTTTTTAACTGTCTCTCGGAAAAAAGCTGACAAGTAACTTTTTCTTTTTCCTCATATTTTTCAACAATATGATTTCTTTTAATTGTATAGACTTCATCACCCTGGTAGATTAAAACAGCTACATTATCAAATTTACTTAAGGAATTAATCGTTCTTAGGACGTTCCCTGGTGAAGTTAAATGTTTTTCAACTATCCTTTTTTTATTAATAGGATCATAAATAATTGCACCGTTATATAATATTACTGGTATATTAATTCCAAGTTGTTCTATATATGGAATAGCAGCTTTTTCCATTCGCCCGGTAGCTATAGTAAATATGCCACCATTCTCTTTGAAAGTAGAAATGGCTTCCAGATT
The DNA here is from genome assembly GCF_038004405.1 of Oceanobacillus sp. FSL W8-0428. Lineage (NCBI taxonomy): Bacteria > Bacillati > Bacillota > Bacilli > Caryophanales > Bacillaceae > Oceanobacillus > Oceanobacillus sp. FSL W8-0428. The sequence goes on along the minus strand of NZ_JBBORB010000001.1, from coordinate 2,102,526 downwards.
TTCAGCGCTTATTTGCTGTTTAGAATCTAATAATGTCCCATCTAAATCTGAAACCAATAAGTTTTTTGCATTGCTCATAACATTCCTCCCTCCTCAGCATGTTTTCCGTTCTATTAAATTAGTTTCTAAAATAATAGAATCTTTATTCTCTTCCTCATTAATTATTCGTAACAATAGTTCAGCTGCTAATTGCCCCATTTGTTTTCTTGGCTGAGCAATAGTAGTTAACTGAAAAGAATACAGTTCTGACATTTCTAAGTTATCAAAACCAATAACAGCCATTTGCTCAGGTACATTTATTTGTTCCATTTTAAGCCATTCTAAAGCACCTATTCCTATTAAATCATTGCTGGCAAATACTGCTGTTATGTCAGGACTTTCACGATATAACGCCTCCATGGCAAAGCTTCCGGATTCAATAGTTCGCCCCGCAGTCTTTTGGTTTCTTGCGCTGACTTTTAGTTGATGTTTTTTCATTGTGTCTAAATAACCGCGAAGTCGTTCATTGCTTGTAAATGAATCTGAGGCCATTCCTAAAAAACCGATATTGGTATGTCCCTTAGAAATAAGATGGTTTATTGCTTTGCAAGCTCCCCCATAATGGTCCACATCTATAAATGGAATGTCTAACAGTGCTGGAGTTCTTCTACGGAGCAATACCCTGGGTATTTCTAATTTTTCTAATGTAGAAATAGATTCTTGATCCAAAATATTTGGTGTAAGAATAACTCCATCCACCTTACGATCAAGTATACTTTCCAAGAATTGCTTTTCCTTAAGCGAATCTCGACTTGTATTTCCGTATATCACTTGATACCCGTTATTGGACAAAGTTTGTTCCACACCAACTGCAATGCTCGAAAAAAATGGATCAGCGATATCTGGAACCATTAATCCAATAGTGTATGTTTTTTTATGAATTAAACTTCTAGCCACACTATTAGGACGGTAGTTTAATTTTTCTACTGCTTGTAATACATTTTCACGAGTAGTTTGATTAACATCATGATGATTATTTAAAGCTCGAGAAACTGTAGAAACAGAAATATTTAAGTATTTTGCAAGATCTTTTATGGTAGTTATTGTAAGCACCCTTTCTGGGAACGTTCCCGGTAACGTTATCGGTAATATTACCACTGAGAACTTTAGTTGTCAATAGTATTTTTTGAAGATTATATATTTTTAACTTGCACCTTAATTGCAATATTAAAATGCAACACTGTATGTGAAACCACTATATAAGGTTTTTTATGTCAATTTGTTGATTGTGTGGACTAGGCCACACAATCAACAAATTGCGCAAAATAAACATCTATTCCCATTTCTTTTCCTTGTGCGCTAAGTTTACTAAATTCGGATCCGTTATCAGCTGTGATGCTTATAAATGTCTGTTGAACGTTTGGGTATTCCTGAAATATACCTTCTAAAGCTTCCCTTACTGCTGGTGCGTTCTTACCTGGTATGCGTTCGACAATGATTATATAGGGTTTTCGTGCAAGGAACGGAATCGAATGTATTTTGTTTTTTTGCATAGCCCACCACCGCGTCGGGTGACCAGTTGTCTTTCAATATTTTCTCCTCAGCGAATAACATAAATTCCCATGAAGCCATCAAGATAGTCGGAGCACCACCGTTTCTTCTGTTCTCCTCATAAACACGTGCACCAGCGTCAGGAAAGTATTTCTGGTAGGGTTTACGATTGGTATCGATTTGTTCGACTGTGCCCCGTTTTAATTCTCGGGATACTGTAATCGCGTCCAATTTTCTCTCCAATTTCTCTAAAAGACAAACCTTGCCCCCTGTATGCAGCTATTTGTCCTCTTTCAATATCAGTTAAATGTGTAAAGCTTCGTTTTTTCGTGTTAGAATGAGAGTGAGTCATCGTGATTTACCTCTGTATGTTTATGGTTTTGGACAACTTTAACTATACGTGGTTTCACGATGGCTTTCTATTTTTTAGCTGCTGCATTTCATTTTACAATGAAGTCTAAATCAAGGAAGAGGATAAATATTTATAATTTAATGCCTATCTTTTGTATTATGGAGACAATATTCCGTTTAGTCACCGGTATTATAATCCCTTTATAAAGGGAAACCTTCATACAAACTTGATAAATTTAAGGGTGAGATAAAAAAAGCGCATGAACTTGATTTGCACAAGTTCACACGTTTTTTATTACGTGAATATTTTTATATACAACAGATAAAGTTTAAGTAATTATTTAAACGTCATCGTATAATCCTTCTGGAATACCTCACCGGCTTCTAACCGATTGACTCCAAACTTCTCTTTAAAATCTTCCGTCGTATCATGCAATCCGCAATACCGCACCAAGGCTCGATACGATCGATATAACTGTATATCTGTTTCTGGGCTAGTATTTGTTCTTATTCTTAAAGGAGAATCAGAAGTTCTCGGCGAGAGAATATTTACCGATTGCTTCTGGTTTACTTTAAATATATTTCTAAACTATTATTTTTGATAAGTTAACCTATTGAAGTTCAGGCCAATAATCTTTATTTGCTACCATCATGTCATCAAGGACTTGTTTAGCTGCTCGCGCAGATGGTACGGTTTGATTTAAGGTAAATGCTTGTAAGGCTTTGTCATAGGAATGCTCAAAAAATGCATCTACAAGCAGTTTTTCTGCTGCAACTTGTGCTTCCATCATTCCTTTATGAAAGTCATTGATGGGATGTAAAGCAAGCTGTTCTACACCAGTTGCGCCGATATATGCAGGAACTTCTACAACCGCATCTTCTCTCAAATTTGGGATCGATCCTTTATTAGGTGTGATAACCATAAAACGTTTCGGTTCATCATTTAAAATAGCCACAGCTATATCTACAATATAGTTACCATGTTCACCAAAATTAAAATGCAGAATATCTTCTGTTTCTCCATTTCTGATTTGTTCTGCCATTTTGCGTGTATTTGCTTCACGGCCCTCCATTACCATATTGGCTCTAGTGAAGTTTTTATCATCATTTTCAACCATGACATCAGAGAACCAGTAATACTCTAAATAATTATTAGGCAGTGCTTCAGGGAAATACTTTACCATGGCTGACATCAATTGATATGTCTTCGCCCAGTATTGATCTCCTTCATTAAATTCGGCGACGTCCATATTGACTTGGCGCAGCTTGTCAATAATCTCAGGCATAACATCCCGTTTTAAAGACGTATCATAAATTTTGCTATACCAGCCATAATGATTTAGGCCATAATAAGTTGGGATCCAGTTTTTCCTGTTGTAGCCAAAGTTAGATGCAATGGTCTCTTCCAGAGATATGGTCATATCACAAACGTTTATCATATTGGCATCAGGATATTTTCTCCGTATCGCTTCGGAAATGATAGATTCTGGGTTCGTGTAGTTAAGGATCCAGGCATTTGGAGCATATTGTTGTACATATCCTACTATCTCCAATATTCCGCTAATTGAGCGTAAACCGTATGCAAAACCGCCCAGTCCGCATGTTTCCTGGCCTACCAAATCGTATTTTAACGGGATTTTTTCGTCCAGCTCCCGCATAGCAAGACCGCCGACACGGATTTGAGAGAAAACAAAGTCCACATTTGTGAATGCTTCTTCTGGTTTTTCTGTTACAATCAACTTCATATCTTGTCTGTCCTTATCAATCAATAACTGATTGATGATCAACTTCATATCTTCATTTCTTTTTTGGTCGATATCATATAACCGTATCTCTGTAATAGGAAATTTACTGCTATTACTTAGTAGCGCAGAAATAATACCTGGGGTGTAGGTACTCCCGCCGCCGGCAATGGTTATGATTAAATTATCCTTCATTCTTACTCCTCCAGTACATGATTAAACTTTTTAATTTAGAAATTGTTTCATCGAAATATCAGATAGAAATCTCTTCTTTGGCAATGTTTTGTTTTTCATATTTTAAAAAGCATTTATCGTTATTCTGTTTCTTTTCCGAGATAATTATCTACATCCTCTTTGAGATTCTGCACAGATAGTCCGATGATCACTTGAATAGCATTCCCGTTTTTAACCACACCTGATGCTCCAAGACTTCTAAAGTGCTCATCAGAAGCTATTTTTTCAGGATCTGTGACTAGCACCCTTAATCGGGTAGCACAATTTGTTACATGCTCGATATTTTCATTTCCACCTAGAAGGTCAACATATTCGCCAGCTAGATTCTTTTCTGTGGATTCTGCTGATTTCTTCTCTTTATAGTCCTCTTTCCCATAAAGTTTGACTTCTTCGTCCATACGTCCTGGTGTTTTAATATTGAATTTCAAAATCATAAAACGGAATACAAAGAAGTAGATAAAGAAAAAGACGACACCAATGGCGATTTGAATCAAATAGGTCATCCAGTGATTGTTAAATAACGGTATCCAGTTCATGGACATGAATTCCAGTAATCCGCCGCCGAAATTTCCTGTGACGCCAAATATATACATCGTTGTAGCCAGAAAAGCATCTAGAACAGCTTTTACAGCAAATAGCAATGGTGCAACAAAAATATACGTAAATTCAAGCGGTTCGGTAATCCCTGCCAAAACAGCCGTTATGGTTGCGGGTATTAATAACCCCGCGACAACTTTTCTTTTCCCTTTTTGCGCTGTTACATAGATAGCTAAAGCGGCAGCTGGCAAGCCAAATATATTGGAATTACCCTGCATGGCGAATCCGCCTTCTGGGAATAATTCTTTCAACGAAGCAGTAGATTGAGCGAAATCACCCATATTTGCTGCCCAGTTGGCATAGGTCCCGCCATCAATAATGGCTGGGCCAAATTGAAATGGTCCATAAATAAAATGGTGTAACCCTGTCGGTAATAAAATTTTTTCTAAAAAGATATAGAGCCATACACCGAAGTTACCCGCGTTAGCCAAAAAGCCTTGAAGGGATGCAATCCCTATTTGAATATAAGGCCAAAGCCAAGCAGTCAAGAAAGCAACTGGCAACATGGCAAAGAAACCGATAATCACTACAAATGCAGACCCTTGAAAAATACCAAGATAGTCTGGAAGTTTCGTATCATAGTATTTATTGTGCAAATATACCGCAATAGCGGATATAATAATTGCTCCAAGAATACTGGTATCTAATGTTTTAATCCCTGCAATCTCAGCTAAGCCGCTGACACCGCCTGGCTCTTGGCTGAAATCAACATTAAAAAACCCAGGAAAGCTTGTTAACATGGCGTTGATGAAATAATTAAAAGTCAGAAAAATGATAATTGTTTCCATCAACGCTCTGCCATTTGCTTTAGCAGCCAATGCTACCGGAATGCCCATTGCAAAAATGAGGGGCATTTGATTAAACACTGTCCAGGCACCTTCTTCAATGATGAACCAAATCTTAGACCATACAGTGCCTTCTTCTGCAAGACTGCCCATAATAAGAGGGTCATTAAAAAGTGTGGAAAAGCCTATGACGATTCCTGAAAATGCGAAAAATAAAACCGGAACAAACATAGCGCTTCCAAACCGTTGAAATTTCTGCATCATCTGTATTTCCCCCTAACCTAAAGTAATAACAGATAAAAGTCGTTACTTTTTCTGTTCCAAGTAATCTAAATATGACCGGAATAGCGCCTCAACCATAACGAAAAAAGTAGAAAATGTTGTAATTTCTAAAGCAAGATGGCTTTTTTGCGGATGAGCAAACGCATACATTCTTAAATCAGTTAATTGAGCAAGCCTGTTATTCTTTAGATCCGTAATCGACATCAATGGAATCTTTTTAGCAGCAATTCGCTGTGCAAAAGGAAGCATGGTAGTCGTATTACCTGAAAGTGAAATAATAATTATTAAATCATTCTCGGTTAAATCGTCCATTAAAACATGAAAGTTCATCTCGTCATCAATCACATGGACATATTTATTGAGTATCCAAAAATACCTTTTCAGTTCATTTGCACACAATTTTTGTTCTGTTCCTGTCCCGTATACAAATAAACGATTAGACGATTCGATTGCTTTGCATATTTCCTCAAAGTTCCAATGCTGCAGCTGCTCAATATTCATTTGAATATCGGTGATGAGGCTTTTTTTATAAGACTTTTCCGGCGTCTCCTTTTTTTCCTGCCACTTTATTGCATATTTCATTTCACTAAAACCGGCGAATCCAATCTTCTTAACAAATCTGGATACTGTTGATTTTGACGAATGACACGCATCAGCCAATTCCCTGATGGTCATCTTCTCCACAGCTCCACGATGCTTCAGAATATAGGAAGCTATCGACTTATCTGTGGCATTAAACGTTTCGTAATATTGGTTAACTGCTTCTTCTATTAAATCCATCCTTATCACCCCTGTAAATATTCCTTTACAAGGAGTATAATTTACAAATCTGTATAAAAGCAATCACCCCACTATCTATAAAATTTTTCATACCGGTAATGAAAAGGTTTTCATCTGATTTTTATTTTAAATGTATATTTCAAGAACAACAACAGGTTGAAGCGATTATGGATGCTTTCACTCATACTGACACATGGATTCATTTTCTGAGATATGTCCCAAGAAGGAATATCTACAACTTAATCAGAAGTAAAATCTTGATGAGAGGAACACTTACTAATATTTTTATTATGGCAACTTTTTAATAGAAATGAATGTTATTAAACAATACCCATCCTCTTGACCCATAATCAATTTCATGACAAAATAACCAAAATTATTATTATTTAATAATAATCTTTCTATTCAATGCAGTACATTTATAACTTTACTTATAGTTGTATATAGTGAAGTAAAAAGCGAGATGAGAAGTCCCTCCTCTTACCTCATCGTATTTTTTCATTATATATTCTGTGGATGCAGGCAAAAATACCTTCTAATTCTATTAATAGAATTAGAAGGTATTTTTAATTATAGAAACTTTTAATTTGATAGGTGAGAATATCAAAAGCTTCTTTTCTCAATATATATAAGTTGCATTCTTCGTTCGTATGCTATTCTCGGGAGTCGTGCGAATTCATACGGTTATCGTGTGCAATTCCAGAGCGGTGTGCGAGTTTGTAGGATTATCGTGCGCTAACCTACCCCCTAGAGCGTGCAAATCTGCTTAGGGCTACTTGCGTTAATCTCACCAAAAAGAACAGCGTATTTAAAAATGTATAATACTTAAATTCAACATATATAGCATTATTATATATCCTATAGAAATAAATTACTTAAATTAGCTGAAGCCAATTCTATTTAAAACCATGTATAGAAGCAAATGTCTCCTTCCACTCCTTATCAATCTTTCCATTCGTGCAGGTAAAATGAGGAAATTCAAATTGAACTTCATTACCATCCAATTGATAAACGCTTCCCCCTGCTTCCTCAACAATCAATCTGCCAGCAGCAACATCCCAAATATTTACTCCCCATTCCCAGAATGCATCCAAACGTCCAGAAGCAACATAAGCACAATGTAAGGCTGCTGAACCAAAAGTACGGACATTCCGAGTCAACGGAGCAATTTTCACATATCCCTCTAAGACATGATTACGGTTACTTTCATATTTAGCTGGAACTCCTGTTGAAACGAGGCTCTCAGCTAAAGAACTCTGCTCACTTACATGGATTGCTTCTCCATTTAATGTCGCTCCTTTTCCACGCTCAGCAATAAATAATTCATTTGCAACGGGGTCATAAATAATGCCAAAAGCAGCTTCCCCTTTACAATATAAAGCTACTGAAATCGTATATCCTGGCAATCCATGTACATAATTCGTCGTTCCATCGATTGGATCAATTATCCATAGATTAGGATGCGTTTCTAGCATTTCAAGCATTTTATCGTGACCTATCTCTTCTACTGTTTCTTCTCCAAAAACAGCATGCTCTGGGAAATCCCTCTTTATTTCCTCGGTTATATATTTTTCTGTTTTCTTATCCATTTCCGTAACTAAATCCATATCGCTGCCTTTTGTTTCAACGGTAAATCTTGAATTCACCTTTTCTACCAGATTTCTCCCTGCTACTATTACGATTTCACATACCTCTTCAAACATGACATCACCTTCTCTTCAGAATTTGGATTGTATCAATAATCTACTTTTATCACTTTAAATCAACAGAATGACTTATATCTTCAATAATGCTTTGAAGAGCGTGATGCTCATGATGAACTGTTTCTCGAAAATTCTGCTGCTTCAATAAGTCAATGGCATTTTCAACCACATAGGCTGTATCAGCTGTTTGTAACATGGCCAAATCATTTTCATGATCTCCTACACAAATCGTATGTAAGTCCGTTCGATTTAAATGTTTAAGCAGCTCTTTAACCGCATTTCCTTTTGAAACATGCTTCGGCAAGATTTCTAAATAGTTTTTTTCTGAATAAATCATATCACACGAAACTCCACTATTTAGTACCAGCTTTTCACACTTTTTTAAAACAACAGGGGCATCTGAAATAAGCAACACTTTTGTTACGTAGCTTGTATTAAATGCAGCATCTATTTCCCTAACCTGGACTCTATCTTTTTTCTGATGTGCTTTAATCAATTCGTTGTAATCTGGAACATAGGCTTTTTTATTTTGGTAGTAATTAATACCAATAGATTCACTTTCGCTGAATGCTTGTAATTGATTAAATAAAGGTGTGAAGTCGGTAATCTTTTGCTCATATATACGCTGCTGATTCTGATAATCGTAAATAACCGCTCCATTATACAGAATGACGGGGAGTGTAACCCCCAATTCTTGCACATAAGGACCTACAGAATCTTCCACACGTCCTGTTGCAATGGTAAACAATCCGCCATCCTTTATAAATTGCTGAATAGATGTTTTATTCTCCATGCTAATATTCTGCTTTCCATTAAGTAACGTTCCATCTAAATCAGAGATTAATAGATGCTTTTTCATCCCATCGCTTCCCTCCGTAAATCTACTTTGTAAAACCTTTGCTATCATCATATGAATCAAATTTTAACTTTTTTGTGTGTGCAGCTATACAAGGTATCTGTTATCATGTTAGAAAAATATGCATTTGCTAAAAGAGAATCGAATGCAGGTTTCTCTCATACTACACACATTAAAGTGACACCGTACATCTTTTCTTGTTTACAAAATAGACTATTTCCTTAAAGCCAATTTGTTTTAAGGTTTCCTGTACTTCTAAGTAATCATCCCCCACCCTGGAGGGTACATGGGAATCTGAACCAAAAGATATATCCACACCGTAATGGCATGCTTTTTCCAATATTTCATGCGATGGATACCATCCGCCGCAATCTTTATTTTTACCAGATGTATTCACTTCAATGGCAACACCTTCATTAGCAATGACTTTTAATGTTTCTTCTACTACTGGTGTTTGGACTTCATGAAAATCTAATAAATATCCTTTCATCGCATCAATATGTCCCAAGACTTGAAACATACCGCTTCTGGCAGATTGCTGAATCAAATGGTAATAGGATTCTTTTTCCTCCAGACGCTCTTCCTCTGATAAATGATCCCATCTGCCTTTTTGAAAAATATTTTTATCATGAACATGATGGACAGAGCCAATGATATAATCAAATGGGTATTTTTGATAAATGTTACTGTACATATTTGCATATTCGGGAAAATAATCGCTCTCCATTCCAAGTAACACGTGAATTTTATTCTTATATTTTTCTTTCAGCGTCAACACTTCACTTACATATTCATCCAGCTCACTCTTGGCCATTGCAATTCCCGGATACAGCTGATCTTCGTTCGAATAAAAGTAAGGAGAGTGATCTGAGATCCCAATATAATGCAAATCACGATCTATTGCCGCTTGAATGTAATCCTCTATTTTCCCATCTGCATGTCCGCATCTATCATGATGAGTATGTAAATCAAAAATATTATTTGTCACAATGTATCTTCTCCTTTACTCTCTATATTTAATGACTTCTTTAAAATCGGAAATCAAATCATACCGATTCTCTACTGCTTTTTTCTCATCAACAGGTATAATCAATAATTCATCCAATGATACGGACTGTGGTGGATTTACTGCATTCACATTGGTCAGCATATGATAATTTCCTATTCTTTGACCTATTTCCTGTGCTTCTTTTGTTAATGACCAATCAATAAACTCCTGTGCAGCTTTTTCGTTTTGAGCATTTGTCGTCATAGCGATTGCTTCGACTTCATACGTTGTCGGCTCTGTCGGATAAATAATATTCAACTCAGTAAATCCTTCATTTTTCAGACGCATGGCATCATGTGCAAACATAATCGTTGCAGCACTTTCCTTATAACCAATAAATCTTCCGGTTGAATCTTCTGCCAAAGTATAATCGGTCACATTCTGATTGATATTTTGCACCACACTCTTTGTTCGCAAATTTCCATATAATTCATCAAAGAGAGCAATGGTGAGGTACCCTGCTTCTGTTGATTCTGGATTCGGCAGTGTCAGCCAGTTCTTATACTCTACCCGTTGCAAATCACTCCATCTCTGCGGATTACTGACTCCTTGTTCCACATGCCATTGACGATTGGTCACAATGGCCAAGACACCTACACTGATTCCAGTCCAATACCCCTCTTCATCCTTATATATTTCGTCGATTTCTTCTCTGTATTCCGAAATATATGGTTCCAAGAGTCCTTGCTGTTTCGCATCTTCCATTAAAAAAGACGACCCACCATACCAAATATCAAATTCTTCTTCTCCATTCTCCAATGATTGAAGAATTTCGAGATTACTTTTTCTTTGAAATGAAATATGGATACCAGTATCTCGTTCAAACTGCTCTGCAATTCGAATCATGTAGGCTGTATCCATTCCGGTATATACCTGCAATACTTCCTTTTGCCAAGCCTTGTTGCAACCAGAAAGAAGGAGAAGAACTACGAACAACAGCATTGTTATTTTTCGCATAGCATCTCTCCTCTCCTTCTATTTAACCTTATGCTGGTACAACATGCAATGAACGTTGTGAAAATGTCAGATTTACACTGTCGCCGTCATAATAAACTTCTTTCCCGCCCGGATCTGCAACAACTGCATGCAATTGAATACCATTAAAATCTAACTCGTATTCTTGTATCTGTCCCATAAACACACTTTTAAGAACCTTCGCAGATTCTGTCCCTTCCTTATCTAGATTGATTGCTTCTGGACGAACAACCACTGAAACAGATTGCCCTCCATGAAATGTATCCGCATTCTGCTGTAAAACTTCGATAGTAGTTTGTTTCGTTTTTACAAAGAGACGATCCGATTCTTTCTTATCTACAACCCCTTCTAAGAAGTTAGCTGTCCCAATAAAATCGGAAACAAATTTTGTTTTTGGCTTTTGATAAATTTCCATCGGCGGCCCAACTTGTTCAATACGCCCTTCATTCATAACAACAATACGGTCACTCAAACTCATTGCTTCACTTTGATCATGAGTTACATAAATTGCTGTAATGCCAAGTTTTTTCTGGATACGGCGAATTTCATCACGCATCGTAATCCGAAGTTTGGCATCTAAATTGGATAACGGTTCATCGAAAAGCAGTACTCCAGGCTCCATTACCAATGCCCGGGCAAGCGCAACACGCTGCTGCTGACCGCCAGACAATTGGTTTGGCATTCTGTTTTTATTTACATGTAAGTTCATAATATCCATTACAGGTGTCACCCGTTTTTCAATTTCACTTTTACTTAACTTTTTCAGTTTTAGTCCATAACAAATGTTGTCATATACGGACATATGCGGAAACAATGCATAAGATTGGAATACCATTGTACAGTCTCTTTTATTTGCAGGGATGTGTTGAACATTATCCTCTCCAAACATGATTACGCCGTTCGATAGTTCTTCAAATCCGGCAATCATACGCAATGTAGTTGTTTTTCCGCATCCGGAAGGACCTAATAGTGTTGCAAATTCTCCTTTTTCAATATGCAAACTGACATCATTAACTGCTGTCATTGTCTTTCCTTCATCATCGGTAAATTGTTTCGTTACATTCTCTAGCTTTACGGATTTTGCTGACATGTGTTATCCCTCCAAGAATTTAAGTCGTCACAGAATCTTTTGAAGAAATTTCTGCACCTGTTTGTTGATCTTTTCTTAACTTCCATTTACCAGTAAATAAAGAAGTTAAGCCATTTAAAATTAACATCGCGACAATCATTAAGATAATCAATAATGTACAATATGCACTTGCAACGCCAATTCTTCCTGACTCTACTTGCGCTAAAATAGAAGCAGTAATCAGGTTATATTTGGCCGAAACCAGGAAGATTACAGCGCTCATCGCTGTCATACTTTTTACGAAAGTGTATACGATTGAACTGAAAAATGCCGGTCGAATCAAAGGCAGTACGATGGAAAAGAAGGTCTTGGAACCGCTCGCCCCCAGATTTGTTGCCGCTTCTTCTATCGAAGGATCTATCTGTTGAAGCGAAGTAATCCCGGACCGAATTCCCACTGGCATCGCACGTACAATGAACGCAGCGATAATAATCAATGCTGTCCCAGTAATTGCTAACGGCGCCTGATTAAACGCCAAGATATAAGAGATACCGATTACAGTTCCTGGAATAGCCATAGAAAGCATGCTGATCCCTTCCATTAATTTTTTTCCTGCAAATCTTTTACGAACAATCAAGAATGCAAGAATCATTGCGAATAGTCCTCCAATTGGCGTCGCAATAATGGATAGTCGTAAAGTGTCTCTAACTGCTTTTTGACCGATAGAAAACACATAATTATAATGATCTAATGTAAAGCTGTAATTTACACCCCATAGCTGGATAAACGATCCAATAGGAACTAAGATATAGAATAAAATAACAGTTCCCGATAAACCGAAACAAATGGCAATCATCACTCGGCGAAACATACCTTGGGAAATCATTTTTCGAACTCCAGTTGGTTTTCCGGTAACTGTGACATAATTCTTCTTTCCAATCCAAAAATTCTGGAGTACATATAAAATAACTGTTGCACTAAGTAAAACCATTGCAAGAGCTGCTCCAGCCTGCATATTATAGCTTCCGACTGCCTGCATATAAATCTCTCTTGCCACCGTATTATAATCTCCCCCAATGGTCATTGGGTTCCCGAAATCAGCCATCGACTGAATAAATACAAGTAAAAAAGCATTTCCAATCCCTGGAACAGATAATGGCAACGTTACTTTCTTAAATGTCTGCCATTTCGTAGAACCAAGATTATCACTTGCTTCTTCCAGAGAAGGGCTAATGGATTGCAACAACCCTGCTAAAACTAAGAATGCTACCGGGAAATAGGTTAGGGTTTGGACAAGAATCAAACCATGTAATCCATAAATATTTGCTCCTTCTATTCCCAGCAATGTCTCAGAAATAAATCCTCCTCTTCCAAAAAGAAGAATTGCTGATAAAGCAATAACAAACGGAGGAGAAATTACTGGTAAAATTGCAATTCCGTTAAATAATTTCTTAAATGGAACCTTAATATAAGCTAATGTATAAGCAAAGAAATAAGCAATAGCTGTTGATAAAATAGAAACGATGACTGCTAAAACCAATGAATTCATTAAAGCACTGGTTAATTGTCCGCCAGCAAATACCCTTTTATACCCTTGCCAATCTATTTCACCATTAGATATAAAACTGGATAAAAAGATTTGGAAAAGTGGATAGACAATAAATACAATGAGCGTCAGCATAACCAATACAACAAGTAATAACAACATTGGCTGTTTGACTAATCTGCGTATGTTCTCCTTCATAAAAAGCTTTCACTCCTTTTATGTTGAAAAGGGAGCTGACAGCCCCCATTCTCAACATTTTCTATCTCTAGTTATTTACTTCATTATCCCATCGGTCAAGAATTTCTTGACGACGTTCTCCAGCCTCTTTCGGGTCTGAATCTAATAGATTGATCTCATCTAAATCTGGAGCCCCTTCAGGTGGAACCGCGTCTGGATGCGTAAGACTCTGGAAATTAGATGATTCTTGACCAACTTCTTGTGCTTCTGGTCCTACAGCCCAATCAACAAATTCTTGAGCCAGTTCTTCATTTGGAGCTCCTTCAATAATACCGACTCCTCCAATTTCAAATCCTGTACCATCCTCTGGGAATGAAAGGACGATGTCATCAAATCCTTCTTCTTGATACTTAACAATATCATGTGCAAACAAAATTCCTGCTCCTACTTCATTCATACCAACCATTCTTCCCGGCGCTGAACCGCTAGTCGTGTATTGTTGCACTTGCGGATGAAGTTCCTCCAAATACTCAAAACCTTCTTCATCTCCACCTTTTGCACGAAGAATCGAATATAATGCTGTATAAGCTGTACCTGATGAACTTGGATGTGCCATAACTATTTGTTTCTCATACGCAGGGTCTAGTAAGTCATCCCAACTTGTTGGAGCTTCTAAACCATTATCATCCAAGAAATTCTGATTTGTAGCGAAACCAATCGCCCCTACATAAATCCCAGTCCAAAAATTATCGGGATCTCTATATTCCTCTGGGATATCTGCTGCTTCGGGGGAATTATACGCATGTAACAGGTCTTCTGTTTTAGCAGCTTCAAATGTGTCTGCTGGTCCGCCATACCAAATATCTGCCTGCGGATTATCTTTTTCCGCACGGACCTTTGCTAAGATTTCTCCAGCTGACATACGAACCATATCGACATCGATTCCTGTATCCTGTTGGAACTTGTCAATTGCAGCAATCGCATGATCTTCCTGAAATGCAACATAAACTGTTAACGTTCCACTTGGACTATCTCCGTCATCTGTTCCATCTGAATTATTCGATCCGCATGCGGCTAGCAGAAAAATAGCTAATAATATAAATAATAATTTTATAGATTTCTTCAATGTAACTACCTCCTTTTTTCTTATGTCTTAAGTTTATGTGTATGCGTTTCCATGTTCAATGCCAAATGAATTCCTTTTGAAGTGGTATAGAATTGGTATGGTAAGATAAAATATGTTTTGTAAACTGATTTTGTATAAATGCTGGCTAACTTCATCCACTAATAGAATAGATGAAAAAACGATTCTATATACTTTTCTCTATAAATAGTTATTATGAGTTTTGGTTATAACGATTTAATAACATCACAGAAAAGTCAAATAATTCAATTTCTAAAGTAAGAATATTGAATCATTCGACTTTTATCGCATAAAATTATTAATTGTTTTAGTTATTCACTTCATTATCCCAGCGATCTAAAATTTCTTCTCTCCGCTCCCCTGCCTCAATTGGATCAGAATCGATTAATTCAATTTCCTCTATATCAGCTGCTTCTTCCGGCTCTACAGCATCTGGATGGGTTAAATTATTAAACGCACCTGCTTTTTGACCGACTTCCTGCGCATAAAGCATCAACTTCAAATAGGCTTCTGTCGTCAGTTTTTTGTATAGGTATCTTGTTGATGAATCGTTACTTGTTCGAAAAGTTTTTTGAAATTTATTGGTGCAATCCATTTACCAAATGCATTTTTTCGTGTATTCTTGTCCATAAGTGGTTTCCTTTACATTGGATTTGGACAGAAATTCACCTGACCAATTCATTATAAAGGATTTTTTTATGGCTTAAAACAATAAAAACCAAAAATTAGGATTATTTTGTATTATTCGACATAATTAATGCAATGCTAGTGTCCCTATATTTTCTATAAATATTGTTTTTAATATGTATTTTTTTGTATATTTTTTGATTAGAATAGTAGTCTATTAGAAGGGTTGTTACCGATTCAACAGGGGTACGCTAAAAAAACAAAGCTTCAGCCATCTCATACCCTTATTCTTATAACGTTCTTCCACTCTAGCCGCTAAATTAATCACTTTGTTTCTCATTACTTTCTTAAATTATGTATATAACTCCATATGTGCATGCCTACACTATCAATAGTAATTTATTTCCTTTTGAAATGGCAGTAAATTGATATTGAATATTTACTATAAACTATGTAATTTAAAATAAATCCTTTAAAATGTATAAAACAAAAAATCCCCTTTTATTATGCAGGTTAGAAATTTTCAACATTTTTCCCTGCTTAAATAAAGAGGACATATTAAATTCAGTTATCACTGCACCAGCCATCCAATCAAAATCCCAATCAACTGCAAATCCGTATCTCCAAACGTCGTCCGCGTATAACCTAAATCCCGCAAATAACTTAATAATGGAATCGGCAAAACAGTAATAACCATTCCATGCACGATACTCATGCAAACCAGCGCCTTGATTCCTCGTAACTTATAAGCAATAACTCCTGCAGCGCCGCCGGAGAAAAAATGCGGAATAACGCCTGGAATAATAATGGTATATTGAACGGCAGCCATTCCAAACATCACAACAAGTCCGCCGATAAAGCTGAGTGTAAACCCAACCATTGCAGCTAATGGAGCGTAATTAAATAACACCGGCGCATCTAATGCAGGGATAGACCCTTTGATCCATCTGCTCGATACCCCTTCAAAAGCTGGTAGAATTTCCGCAATCATCATTCGGACGCCAGTCAGGATACAGTACATTCCAGCTGTAAACCACAAAGATTGCACAATAACAAAAATGATAAAATTTTGATCATTAAATAAGTATTGAATAGCTTCTCTTTGCGCAAAAATAGCAGAAATAAAGAAGAGCAGAAATGAAAATATACTAATGATCAATACATGATCATGCATAAAAGGCTCAAGTTTTCTAATAAAGTTCGGAAAATCTGCTTTTTCTTCTTTTCTTTTAAAAAGATTTATGCTTAAAATACCTGTCATAAAGTAGCCCACACTGTTAAAATGACCAATCGCAATCGATTCATCGCCTGTGACACGTTTGACAAACGGCTGAACCAGCGCAGGCATACAGGACATCATCAGTGCTAACACGATACCGCCAAAAACATACCCCCACCAGCTGTATTGAGAAGCATGTAGAACAGCCACAATAACTGCTGACATAAAAAGTACTTGGTGTCCTGACAAAAAGACATACTTTAATCTCGTAAACCGGGCTATTAATAAATGCCCAACCATTCCAATTGAGATGGTTATCGCAATTTCCCTGCCATAATTAATCTGTACCAATGCCGTTATCGCTTCATTATGGGGAATCATGCCAATAATGTTAAAGCTGTCTTGGATCATAACTGCTAAATTGGAAAGAGAGACATTGGCGGCAGAAGCCCCTATTTGCAATAATGTCACACCCACCATTATTTTCACTGTTCCACTGAGAACACGAAAAAAACCTGCTCTAGCAAGTAATAGACCAATACATGTAATAGCCCCCAACAAAATAGCAGGTTCTCCGATAAACCCCCTTGTAAAACTTTCAAATATATTCATACACGCTCTCGCCACCGCTTCACAGTATCTGCATTTTCTAAGCTTTCTTTTACTAAAGCTCTATCTGCAATAAAGGAGAGCCCAAGGATCTCTGTTTCTTTTACCCGCAAATGCTGTACAACCTGCTTTGCCCCGATAATCAAATCTGCTTTCATGAAGGAGGCAGCACTTACATCCGATTGTTCAACAATGACATCGTCTAACTTCCATTCCTGAAAATGCTGTTTTACTTGTAATTTCAAAACAAGACTTGTCCCTAAACCACCTGAACAAACAACTAAAACCTTTTTCATCTGCTCCCCTCCTCATACTCCAACATCCAATTCCATATTACATCTATATTTTGCTCATGTCGCAATTTGCTCATCAAATCCTTAGAGTTCACTACGTCTAGCATCATCTCCACAGCGGTAACATGCTGAATCTTATCTTTGGCAGCAAGCAAAATGATCCACCATACCTTCTCCCCATCCCCACCGAAGGCAATCGGCTCTTCTAATGTCATAAACGCAAAACCAGTCTTCTTTATCGATGGACTGTTCAAATGAGGGAAAGCAACACCCGGAGCTACGATAAAATGGTGATCCTGTTCATTAATTACTTGAGCCAATTCCTGTTCATATGCAGATTCAATGACACCTTGATTCACCAAAGACCGGCTCAATATGGACAGCGATTCTCTCCAGTCCTGAACCCGATTTTTTAAATAGATACATGCAGGTGATGTCAGCGAAGTAACTTCAGAACCAGCGGCTCCCTGATTTCCGCTGAAATAGCGGTATAAATCATTAAATAATTCTCCCTCATTCAGTACAATGGTATGTTTTTTTACAGATTGATAAATTGTCATTACCGTTTCCACAACCGGCAGCTCTGTGCTTGCTTGGTAAGTTCCTCTTCCAATAATTCTTTCCAAATTTTGCTGATCTGTTAAAGATAATAAAGGATTCACCTTCACATAATTAACTTGAAGCTTTTGTGTAAACGGAACAGTCGTAACAATTAGGTCAACATCTTTTTCCGTAAGCTGATATGCTTCCTTTACAGAAAATTGCCCTATTATATATACTTGTGGAAATAGCCTTCTCATGGTGCGTTCGAGCAATCGTGATGTTCCTAAACCGGAGCTGCAGACTATCGCAATCCGTTTACTCGGGAGCAGTGGCTCCTGCTCCATTCCGGCACATAAATGAACAACAATAAAGCCGATTTCATGTCTATGGAGATTTGTTAAGCCCCAATGTGGATTCTCCTCAATAAAATTCTTCACTTGTTCAATATATTTGTGATACTCTTTTTCTAAATTATCAAAATAAGGGTTATCAATATGAATATTATATTTCACCCGATACATCGCTGATTGCAAATGCGTAGAAAGGCCAATAATAATATTCTCCCGGTTGCTTAAACGGAAGCGATTCTCCTGTTCAAAAGTTGCTACTATCTCCCCGGATAAAGACTGATATTTAATCCTGTGATCTCCTTCGCCGCTTAAACGCCTCGCTCCAAGCAGATGCATAGAGATATAAGCTAATTCATTTGAAAGCCTACCAGGATTGTCTTTTAACCCCATTAATTTCATAAAACCCTGCTTGACTGTTTTATACCTTTCACTCTCTAAGATCTTCAACTCATCGTCTTTATCAAAATCAACTATGTATTCTTCTAATTGAATCCTTTTCCATTGAACAGCACAATTTAGAAAAAGCTCGTATTTACTTGCATCAATAAACGCGACCCCACTCAGCTCCTCTACTTGCTCAATCCAAGATATGATACCATCCACATCAACATCTGCTATCATATTCTCTAAATCATTTTCATTAAGTGAAGCGGGTATCGCTCTTGTTACATATAGCTCCAGAATTTCTTCTTCTGTCCACTGTTCCTTTAATAGATCCAAGAATAACACCCGCTTATTATTTTCTGCCCCTACTAAAGTAATTTGTTTATTTTCCCTCAATAGTCGTAATTTATAATCCGACAGTTCGTCTTTTAAATAATTATAATCATTTTGAAATGTATTTAAACTAATCTCATAATCCTCAAGGAGCTCATCCACTCGTATAAACGGGTTTAGCAATAAAATCTTTTGCATATCCAATCTGCGCTGTGCTGCACTTAAATAGTCCTTTTGCTGGTACATTGCTTCCTGTAGCGCCTGTTTCTGCTTTTCCCCTAAGAGAAGCCTCGCCCCATGCTTGCGATGCCTTTCCAAACTGAATCCTGCTCCAATATCCATCAACCATGTCTCAATCTCAAGTAAATCCTGTCGAATCGTCCTGGGAGAAAGCTGATACGATTTATTTAGATCGGCTAAGGAAACGAATGCCTCTTCTTCAATTAGTCGTTCTAAAATCTTTTTTTGTCTAGATGAAAGCATCTCATTCCCTCCGTATTCAATATAATTGAGCGTCTTCTTAACCTTAATTCAAAAATTCAGAAAAAAATAAAACCTAGATTGGTAGCCCTATATATAAAAAAAACAAGAATGTAACCCTTGTCATTTTTCTTGATAGTATATCATTTTTCGACAAGTAAATCTATATAAGAGAGAACCCATAAAATACAGACTAATAACATAGAATATATCCTTTAAAGATGTAATGATTTGAGTACATAATC
This sequence comes from Oceanobacillus sp. FSL W8-0428, assembly GCF_038004405.1. Classification (NCBI taxonomy): domain Bacteria; kingdom Bacillati; phylum Bacillota; class Bacilli; order Caryophanales; family Bacillaceae; genus Oceanobacillus; species Oceanobacillus sp. FSL W8-0428. Next base: position 2,082,624 of record NZ_JBBORB010000001.1, on the reverse strand, counting down.
AACAAGTCTTCTTTACCGTAAAGCACTCATGTATACACACTTGACTCTTGTCATTTGAAGTTGGATCAGATTATTCTTAAGATAGCATTAAATTCATACTGGAATTTTATACTATATTATTAAAAGCCTTGAAAGCCACAAACAAACTTGTACCTTCCAAGACTTCCCACATCACCGTCTTACATCATATAAAAACTTAATAGAATGATTATCCGGATCAATCATTTTCTTAAACGGCTCTTCTTTTACGTCCAGCGGATTTACTTCATGAATTAATGGTTTTACGTCAATTTTCCCGTCCTTCATATATTGTAAGGCCGCAGTCCATTCAAATCCCGGAAATGGAACGGAATAGGACATCCATGAACCGTATACCTTTAATTCTGCTCTTAGAATTCTTTCAAATACATCTGCGGGGAAAGTTATCTCCTTCTTAGCTGTACCCACATACACAACCTGACCAAGCTTCTCAACCACACTCAGTGACTGTACTTGTGTCTGCGGAACACCAGCTGTTTCTACCACAATTTCTGGCCTTTGATTTTCTTTAAAGTAATTATCTAAATCAATATCTAATGAATTTACGGTTTCTACAGCACCTAGTGTTTTAGCCATTTCCAGCTTCGTATGATCGATATCAATAACTGTTATTTCTCCTGCTCCTTTTGCCTGCAGTGCAAGCAGTGACATCATACCAATTGTCCCTGCCCCAAAAACAACTGCTCTTACTCCAGCATGGATATCAAGCTTTTCAATACCATGAATGGCGACAGTTAACGGCTCAATCAATGCTGCTTCCTGATCTGTAATACCATCTGGCAGGATCAGGATATTTTTCGCATTTACGGCAACATATTCAGCCATTGCTCCCTGCTCCCGGGAACCAATAAAACTGTAATTCTCACAAAGTGCCGGATTGCCGCTTTCACAGCTTGAACATTCTCCACATGGAACTAATGGAGCAACCGCTACACGGTCACCTTCTGATAACTCTTGTACCTCGCTTCCCACTTCTGAAATAACCCCCGAAAACTCATGACCTAGAACCGTTGGGTAGTTATGAACTTTCCCATCAAAATAACGGGCTAAATCGGAACCGCAGATTCCCACATAAGATACTTTTACTAATACTTGATTCGATTTAATAACTGGTATTTCTATATCCTTTACGGAGAAGTTTGCTTTACTTTCCAGCACTAACGCCTTCATTTCAATAACATCTCCTATCTAAAATTTCCCTCATATTTTCTCTCTTTTAAATTGAATATACGTAAAGATAATACTAAATACATAAATTCCGCCAATGATTAACAATGGAACCAGATTTTGAAGCTGGAATAATTCTTTCAAAATAAATGTGATTGGTGCTCCGCCTTGGTCTAAGGAAGCAACCTGACCGCTTGTTAGATTTCCTGTGTCCGTTGCCAGTTTCGTATGCACACCTATCATCATATTCGCTATCCATATTGTGATACCCATGATAAATGCTCCGGAAATAACAGTACGGAATAGGTTTCCTTTATGAATTCCTACTGCCATAGATACAAAGAATCCAATGGTTGCCAAGTCACCAAATGGCAAGACCTGGTTACCCGGAATTAAAATAGCAATAACTAATGTTAAAGGTACGAAAATTAAACTTGCTGCTACTACTTGCGAATTACCTAAAAGTAATGCCGGGTCCAGCCCAATATAGTATTGCTGTCCTTCGAAGCGTTTATCTAATATAGCCTGTGCAGCTTCTGCAATCGGCATTAGACCTTCCATAATAAATTTAACAACTGTTGGCATCAGCACCATAACAGCAGCCATCTGAATACCCAGCTGTAAAACATCTGATACCGAATAACCTGCTAAAAATCCAATAACGATACCTAATACTGCTCCAATAATTACCGGCTCGCCAACAACCCCAAAGCGCTCTTCAATTTTATTTGAATTAATATTTACTTTCTTAAGTCCTGGAATTTTATCAATAATGGCATCAATTACGACTGCAAATGGTGCAGACCATGTTCCGGAACCATGTGGAATAGCAATTCCTTCCAGACCAAAATGTTTATTGACTGTTGGTGCAAACCAATCACCTAACTTATAAACAAAGGCAGAGTGAACAACAACACCAATAATGGCAAACCAGAAGTTTCCGGTAGCTGCCAGAATAATTGCTCCTGTAAATGTCATATGCCAAATATTCCAAATATCCACGTTTACAACACGCGTCATTTTCGTTACAAGCATAAGTACGTTGACAAGTATTGCAATAGGAATAGCAACCATTGCAATCGTTGATGACCACGCCATCGGAGAGGCACCTGGCCAGCCGACATCAACGACGGAAAGACCTAAATTAAAGCGGTCCGCCATTTGCTGTGCAGCTGGACCTAAATTATCTGTTAAGAGACCGATTACCAAATTAATCCCGACAAATCCGACACCAATGGTTATCCCGGAACGAAGGGATTTTCCAACACCTTGTTTTAAACAAACTCCTAAAATAAAAATAACTAATGGCAGCATTACTGTCGGACCAAGATCTAATATATACTGTAAGATTTGCATGGACGGAATTTCCTCCTTCTAATGAAGAGATTGTTCTACTGCAAAACTTCTAAAATTTCTTTTTTTGTTTTGTCTAAACCTACTCCCGAGATAAAAGCCAATCCATGAATAACAGGAACACCATAATCTTTATCTACCTTAGCCGTTGTTACAATCAAATCGGTACCGCTGACTTTTGAGCTCAATTCACTGACACGGCACTGTGATACATCTGCATCAATATTATTTTCCTTTAATAAAGCTCTGATCTTAAGCGCTTCAATCAAATAACGAAATCAAGACTGCTTTAGTGGAAGCAAGCAGTTTTGCCGCTTCGAATTGCTTATACTGGTATCCGCATATTGATATGCATGATGTAAATGAGATTAAAGAGCAGATTACGTCGGAAGAATTATAAGAGGTTATTCAGAAAGCCCAATAAAAAATAATGAGGAGAGATTATAATGACTTTATACTCTACAACACCAATGTTGACGAAAGCTAAAAATGAGGGTTATGGGATTGTCGCTTTTAATGTCCATTCTTTTGACAGTATCTTTTGGGTAATGGAAGGTGCAGCCCGATTACATTCACCTGTTATTTTGCAAACTACCACGGGAACGGTGAAATCATTAGGCGCAAAAAATATTGTTGAGGTTGCCAATGCTGCATCTAACTATTATGAAGTGCCAATCGGCTTACATCTTGACCATTGCACAGATTATGAGCTCATCAAACAATGTGTCCGCGCAGGCTATACTTCCATCATGATCGATGCATCGATGCATCCATTTGAAGAAAATATTGCAAGAACTAAAGAAGTAGTGAATTTAGCAAAGTCATTACATGTCAATATCGAGGCAGAGCTTGGTAAAGTGGGCGGTGTAGAAGATGATATCGTTGTAGATGAGAAGGATGCCCAAAAAGCAATACCTGAGGAATGCGTTGTTTTTGTAAAACAAACAGGGGTCCCTACACTCGCTCCAGCCATTGGTACAGCACATGGAATTTATAAAGGAGATCCAAATATTGATTTTGACCGCATTCAAAAAATTGCCGAACTTGTCGATGTTCCACTCGTATTGCATGGCGGGTCAGCTGTACCTGATAAGGACGTTCGTAAATGTGTCTCTCTAGGAATGGCCAAAGTAAATGTATCTACAGAGTTAAAAAATGCTTACTCACAGGCAATTGCAGATCATTTTAAAGAACATCCTGACCAATTAGATCCAAGACAGTATTTACAAAAAGCCAAAGATGCAGCTATTGAAATGGTTATTTCTAAAATAAAAATGGTCGGCAGCGAAGGGCAATTGATAAAACCTTTTGTTTAATAAGCTTTCTTGAATAGCAGAATCCAAAATCCTGCTGTTGCTGGCTTAGCATTGTGCAATCCAATAAAAACATGGTGCTCAAATCTGCATCAATAACGTTCAAAAACCTCATAATTCACTTTGCCGGCGAAAGCAGAACGTATACCCAACTTAAGAAAGAGAAGTCTTTTCTCAATTCTAAGCAAAGCAAAAACACATGAGACCTCCGTGTTTTTGTTTTGCTATTTCAAATATTGTTTAACATCCTCTATCGTTTCCAATTCATCTATATGATCTATTATGGTTTCCAGTGTACTGATTTCCTGTTCGCGTATTTTTGTCTTTATACCTTCTGAAAGTGGAGCTACAAATTTTGTGATTAATCGAATTGCGGCATTAGATAACGCTTCTGCTTGCCCTTCTACTCTGCCCTCTGCTCTGCCTTCTTCTTTACCCTCTGCTCTACCTACTTCTTTCCCTTCATTCCGAAAAATCTCTGCTAAAGTCATTGCCAATTCGCTTCCTTCTTGATAAGTATTCCCTATATGATTGATTATATCATAATATTGATTTTTCGTTAGATGACGATGGACACGGAAAATATAATAAAACAACGTCTCAAGGTACTCTGTTGCCGTTCTTTGATCCTGTAATTGCCGCAGATAATCAACAGCTCGATAAATGGTATTCAATACGACTTGAACATCTCTTTTACGGATATCCCGAAACACCATCAGTATGATTCGCAGGAATACATTCAATTGCGTATCCTCATCTTCGTAATCGGATACGTCGTACAGAAAGAATTCATAATCAGGGACGTATTTCTGCAGTTCTTGAGGAAAATCCTGGTACCCTTCCAAAAGATTGCTGAATGAAGCTCCGGCATACCAATCCGCATTGCCAGGATACAGAACAATCGGCATAATGAGTGGCAGCTTCTTCTTATCTTTATTATCTCGTTTGGTTTCCCAAATCTCAACCATATATCGCAGTAACTGCAGAGAGGTATAGTAATCATTGTAGCTTTTATGCTCAAACAGAAAATATACATAAGCGGGTTTTTGATGGATTTTTGTCTGGAATAACAAATCGGAGAAATATTCTTGAAGATCACGACTGACAAAGCTGTCTTTTTGGGGCTGAATGGATGTTACATCAACGGTGTTGCGAACGGAGAGTGGTAAGAAATGGGTAATAAAATCTTTAGCAACATCCACATTTGAAAATGTTTCTTTAAAAATTTTGTCATGCGGATTTTGAATCTGCAAGCTTATCAAGTCCTTGCATTAATTAAATGTAATGTTTGCTTCGAATGATAGTTCTCTTTCATATTAACACATTTCCACAACAAGAACAAAAGTTCTGTTTTTATATTTTACTATGTACATCACAGCTATAATCCTGCTTTTTAACAAAAATTATAATAAGAATATCCATAAATAATTAAATCCACTGTATATTTTTCAAATTTAACCCCAAACTAAGTATCGTTGTTGATTCACATTCTAAATGGATAGGGATGATAATTAATGATGAATAATAAAAAAGGAATGACCACGTCACTGATTGCTGCAGGTGTAGCAGGCGCTGCAGCCTATGGTATAAGCATGAGTATGCAAAATGGATCATTTCAAAACATGTCACAAAAGCTTTCCAATTCCATGAATAGCTCCACCATGCAGGATATTGCAAAACCGCTCCAGGATATGCTTTCGGGCGGCGGTCAGGCAATGAATCAAGGTAATAGTGGTGGCCAGAATCAAACACAATCATCTTAAAATGTGAATGCAGGAGCATTTACTATTTAAGATAACAAAAAGGGATGGCTCCATTTTGGCGTCATCCCTTTTTAACGGCTGATGGAATTTGTAATGTTTTCTTTCTTATTCAGTAATAAGCCAGTTCAGCTTCAATCGCTGTAAAACAGTCTGACTTTATTTACCTTTTATATCCATGATTGCAATGCATTCAGAGATTTTTCGATAATCATTCCCTGATCATTATCCAATGTCGCTACATGATAGCTTTCTTTCATAGAAATAATTTCTTTTCGCTCAGAAGCTATTCCTTCCAATATCATTTGAGCATTTTCCGGCGGAACAACATGATCTTCATCTGAAACAAAAATAAGTGCCGGACAGGTTACTTTCTCTAAATTTGCTTTTGTTTCCTTCATCAGTTTCTTTATTTCTCCAATTGATTTTACCGGTGTTTTATCATAAGCCAGCTCCACTACACCTGCTTTTTTAATATCTGACCCGATTGCATCAATAAATCTTACTTTTTGATCTGCTTCCATTGCAGGAATATCTACAGCTGCGTTGATTAAAATAATCCCTGACAAAGGGTGCTTTGCAGCTGCATCAAGTGTTAATGTTCCACCCATCGATAAACCGCACATGAAAATCGTATCACATCTTTCATCAAGGCAGGAATATGCCTCTTCAATAGAGTTTACCCAATCCTGATATGAACATTTTTCCATATCTTCAGGAGCTGTCCCGTGACCTTGTAATCTTGGACCATAAACAGTATAGCCTGCATCCGCAAAGGCTTTCCCAATTGGATACATACTTTGTGTCGTACCCGTAAAACCATGTGATACGAGAACACCTATACGATTTCCTTCGAAGTAAAATGGCTCTGCATCTTTTAGTACTGGATACTGCTCATTCATCTGTTGTTCCTCCTCCTGAAACTGATTTTTATTCGCGTTCTTACATATTTTAAGCATAAAACGAATTAGAAAAACCCACAAGTGACAACGCTTTCTTTTTTTGTGTAAAACAATTTCTATTGCCCCAAAAGCTCTGTAATCTTTTTATCAATCAAATTTTTTAAAGCTGTTAATTCCTGCTTATCTATCATCTGTTTATCTGCTTCTTTCACCTGATAATTATGCAGCAGGCTTTTTATGGTCGGGTGGACCTTCTCTGGAAAGTCCTCATACGCTCTCTCTCCCGCTTCCTTTTTCGATAAAATACATTCTTCTTTTAAATACCAGTAGAAATGCAGCATATTCAGCATCGCATACACAGGTGTATCCAAATATGTTACCAGGCATTCTTCATAATCCGCCCGTACCGCTGAAATATAATCCGCTTTTGGAATTGCAGGAAATACACTAGCTGCCGGAGGACCTTCCAGCGTAATTCCTCTCCCCAAAAGAACAGCAATATGTGCAGCCAAATCTGCATCCTTCCCCTCACCCTTCTCTATCACTTGCTCTTTACTTACTTCCATACACTCCCGCCAGTATTCACTATAATGGAAAATATATGGAAGGGGATACTTCCATTGCTTTAAGTCACTTTCTAATAAAAAACTGATTTCAACCGGATAAGGATGATTGGATTGAGAAAGGAATAGCTCAGCCAGCTCCTGTTTTTGCTGTTTACTCAATGTTTTATTTAAGACCACCAGTAAATCAATATCACTATTTGCAGGTTGAAAGCATCCCATTGCTAAAGAACCGTGCAGATAACCGCCGACAAATTGATTACCTGTTATTTGCTTTATCCCATTTAGAAGATTATCTAAAAAGGATTGGATATGTTCGATAAATTTATTTTTTCTCTCCATTTCTCTTTGCCTTCCCCATCATTTATTATTTCTTGTTTGTTTAGTAGAATAAAAATAAACAGTTACCGCAAACTATCGTATGAGAAAGTAGGATTCCTTTTGAATATAAGTCTTAGACAAGAACAACCAGAAGATTACCATCACACTGAAATACTCATTGAACAGGCTTTTCGAAACGAAGAAATGAGCGATAAGCAGGAGCATTTTCTTGTGCAGCGTATCCGCAGGTCTGATGCCTTCATTCCTGAGTTATCTATTGTCGCAGTTAATCAGCAGGATGAAATTATTGGTCAAATTCTTTTTTCAAAAATATCGATTAAAAACCAGGAACAAACAACAGAATCGCTTGCCCTTGCACCAATATCTGTACATTCAGATTATCAAAAACAAGGTATTGGGTCTATGCTGATGAATAAAGGATTAAAGAAAGCAAAAGAAGCCGGGTATAATTCCGTCATTGTTCTTGGTCATCCGGATTACTATCCTCACTTTGGATTTAAGCTAGCCAGTTTGTGGGGAATTGAAGCACCGTTCGATGTTCCTGATGAAGCATTTATGGCGTTGGAATTGGAAAAGGATGCTTTCAAAAATGTCATTGGTGTTGTTCAATATTCGGAAGCCTTTTCTGAATAACAAATGCTGCTATCAACTATATTACTGAGTATTTAGCTGTTGAAATAAAATATCGTTGAGGAATATAAGATGCTGATTTGAACGGGGTATTAAAAACACACAGTCAAAACACGCTGCTGTCCAAAGAAAAACACAAAAGCCATTAACCACGATTTTTTCAATTTCAAGGCTAATGGCTTTATATCAAATAAAGCATTTCTTAATAATTTATTTTTACTGCATGATAACCTGCTTTGTAAATTCAATGTCATCTGTAAAAACACCATCCACTCCATACATAATAACACGCTGCTGTTCAACAAGCTCTGTCCGTTCATCCGTAAAAAACACATGAATCTCTTTCTCTTGCTGATGCAGTTTGTCAACAATATCCCTTGTAACATTTCCTGAATCTATCCCGATAGCATCCACGTCTGCTGCTAGTGCGTCCTCTAAATCAAATTTATCTGTTCCATATAAAAGCGTCGAACGGATTTCTGGTGCTAATTCCTGCAATTTTTGGAGACTTTTCTTTGAGAATGACTGAAAGCTGACATATTTGGGATCTAATAAATCATATTCCTGCAGCAGCTTGATTAATGGCTCTTCCATTTTTGTATCTCCATTCACGAGATGTGCCTCGATATAATAATGTTCATTCTGTTCAAATGTCACAGCTATTTCTTCTAACGGCAGCTCTTCCGGAGTTTTTGATCCCGACGTTATACGGTCTAAGACAGCATTATGAAGCGCAATTAATTCATTATCCTCTGTCATCCCTAAATCTATCTTTATCGAGTCTGTATGAGCATCCGAAGTATTTTTGTAAGCTTTCATCATATGCTCTTTGATCATACTGTCCGCCCCGGGATTAGCAATAATTTCTATATCAGCAGTAGCTACTTCTGTGTTCTCCGCTGCCTTTGCATACAATGCTTCCGCTCCATATAATGCTGTTGTATGAGGTGCTGGCGGCTTCGCTTCAAAAAATCCTGATATGATAAAGATTGCAATCACAAAACTGAGTAATATTCTACGCCATGGCATAGCGCTCACACCTGTAAAAGACAGCCCGGTCCGGATAATCTGTAATAATTGCTCTCACTTTTATATCGAGCAATTGTTTTAATGTATCCTTATCATTCACGGTCCACACACGCAGTAATCTCTTCCATTTGCTCCAATGATAAATATGCTTTAAGAAAGTATCCACTCCAATGTGCAAAGCCTCCAGTCCAAGAATATCGATATAATCCTCCGGGTGGGAAATCGGCTGGTTAATAATCCATGCCAGACGTGCATCACGGTCATAATGTCTCAAACGAATCAATGTAGGCAAGTGAAAGCTGGAATAAATTACACGATCCTTCATATCAGAAAATCTGTTTACATAGTCTATCAGCCTTTGTTCCATATTTTCGTATAAATATTCGTCTGTTTTTAATTCAATATTTAATGCGGCTTCTGGATATGAACTGATTAAATGAAGTACTTCTGTTAAGGAGGGGATTTTTTCTTCCTCCCAGCTCTTGTCATAGGTCGTGAATGATGAAAAGTAGGCATGATTCAATTGTAATTCTCGAATCTCTGAAAAGGTATATTCTGATACCGGTCCAATTCCATTCGTTGTCCGGTTTAGCGTAGCATCATGCATCACAACAAACTCTCCATCTTTTGTCATGTGTACATCTATTTCCAAGCCGTCTGCACCTGCTTCAAGAGCTTTCTCAAAACTAAGCAGTGTATTTTCCGGGTATAGTCCCATCATTCCCCGGTGTCCATATACTTTTGTCAAAGTAATCCCTCCTTGGAATTAAACTAATCTTAGATACATAGAAGAGCTGTTTGTTTATTAAAACATAAATCCTCTGAACTTCAGCTATTCTGTTTTAAATGTTTTTTCCTTTAACCTGAACAATTAACTGATTATCTATTCCCCCCTCCCTCTAATTCCATTAAAGCATACCTATTTCGTGAGACGTTGAAATTTACCAAATCAACACCTATACTTTGCTTTCCACTCAAATACTTTACAATGTCTTAATAAAATTCATATTTACTAAAAATCAAAAGCAGAAATCAGAAAAGAGATTTCAGGCAGTATTGGTATCTGCCCAAGAAATCTCTTTTTCAATAAATGTTTAATTTTTTCTCTTCGTTCTTTTGCTTCCATTACTGTACCCCTTTTCTTATATAAGAATCTGATAAGACAATCTTTACTTAGTGATTGCCTTTATAAGCTTTATTTTAAACCTTACATCTAAATAATATCCAACATAACCTGAATTTCATAATGAACATCAAAAAAAAAGCAAATTACCACTACTTACAACACAGGATAATAGTCCAATTCTTTATTTTTTCTCAACTTTACTTTGACTTTAATGTTTTAATTCGATAAGCTAACTATAGTAAAATATGGATAGGAGTAAAGACTATAATGAAAAAAACAGCTTTTAGAATTACCGGATTATTATTTTTATTGATTGCTACTTTAGGATTGGCGGCTTGCGGATCTGAAGAAACAGTTACCCTTCAAGGTGATCAAATGGGAATGAGCATGGAAGTTACACTCGATGCTAAAGATGATGAAGTAACACATCAAACCGTCAAAACAGATATACCTTATTCTACGATGATGCTTGAATCAAAGGAAGAAGCTGAAGAATTGGATGAACAAATTCGTTCAGAATTCAAACCATTTGAGGATATAGAAGGCATCGAATTTGAGATTAAATATGGAGATGACGCACTTACACAAACCATTTCTGTAGATTTAACAGCTGTTGATATGGAGGAATTAAACAGCATCCCTGGTGCCAGCCTTCCAGCTATTGAAGACGATGAGTATATTAGCTTAGAAGAAACAGTTAAAGAATTAGAAGATGCAGGATTGGAAGTAGTAGAATAATATAATTACTCACGTAACATATAACCGTACCGTGCGTGGTGCGGTTTTTCTTATGTTTTCTTCCAGTAACACTCTAATACTATCCTACCATTCTATTACTCATGGGAAACTCTTTTGACTTTCCCGTTTTAAAAGGTAGGGGAATAGTAAATATGGAAGCAGGGTGCATAGCTCCATATCTATACACCCTGCTTTTTTAATGCTCATCTATATCTTTCCCGTTACAAAAAAATCACTTTTCCCATCCATCGTTAAATTATTGAAAATTTCCCTTAACACTTCATCCGTTAATGGCACCTCGCTCAAGAAATGCAGGTCATCAAAATGACAGGATTTTTCTGCATCATGGGGATTGATCATATAGATGGTATATTCATCATCTGTGAAACGAAGCATTCCTAATACCTCATCCGTATGGAAAAGAACAAAATCACCATATTTTAATGTGTTATTTTGTTTTCTTTCAGCTATCCATTTTTGACAATGATTGAAAATATCCTGATCGATATCCTCCCACGGGAAGAATTTGCGATTATCCGGATCCTGTTCTCCTGTAAGGCCAGCTTCGTCTCCATAATAAATACAAGGAATTCCCGGAGCAATCAGTAAAAAGCTCAGCGCTAGCTTCAGCCTTTCCTTATCCTCTCCTAAAAAAGTATAAATTCGTTTCGTATCATGTGTACCAATATTATTTAGATTATTGAACAGGACATCCTTCGGATAATTTTCATGAAGCTGTGTCAGCCTTTGACAAAGCTCCTGTGGAGATTTTTCCAATTGCAGCAGGTCTAACACTGTATTTCGGAATGGATAATTCATCACACCGTGCAGATGATTTCCTAAAATATATTGACGCCGCTTTTCATAGGCAATTTTATTGGAAGCATCCTCCCAGACTTCACCAATAAGTACTTTTTCCGGATATTGGTCCAGCTTATGGCGAATGCCTGCAATAAATTCATCTGGAAGCTCATCTGCAACATCTAATCGCCATCCATCCACACCCAGCTTGCTCCATTTATCAATGACACTGCTGTCATCCTGGTAGATATAGTCTTGAAATTCTTTGTTTGATTTATCTACTTCCGGGAGGTCATCAATTCCCCACCAGGATGCATACTTATCAGGATATTCACTGAAGCTGAACCAAGGATAGTATGGACTATCCTTGCTTCGGTATGCTCCCTTGTCTTCTCCAAAAGTGCCGTCATAATTGAAATAGATACTGTTTCTCCCGACATGACTGAATACGCCATCTAAAATAACATGGATTCCTTCTGCATGAAGGTCTTCTATAATTTCCTGAAATAACGCTTCATCACCGAGCATTGGATCAATCTTCATATAATCCGCTGTATCATAACGATGATTACTTGCTGCCTGAAAAATCGGGTTCAGATAAATCGCATTGATGCCTAAATCCTTCAGATAAGGTATCTTCTGTCTGATTCCTTCTAAATTCCCGCCATAAAAATCCCAGCGCAGAATTTCACCATTAGACCCGCGTACATACATCGGAGTATCACGCTTATCACCATAGATAAAACTGTTCCGCTTCGGTTTATTTACCTTCCCGTCTTGATTTCCGTTATAAAAACGGTCCGGGAAAATCTGATAAAATACAGCTTCCCGATACCAATCCGGTGTCTGTTCTTCCTTTTCAAAGCAGGTTAACTGGTATGGAATGACTTCATGCTGCTCTTGATACAGCCGTCCTTCTCCTTTTACAGCTGACGCACCCCAATACGCTGTTAATTCCCCGCCATGATCATCCTTCCACTTCACAGAGAAATAATAAAAATACAGACCCTTTCCTTCATGAGGTGAATAGATACAGGAGAACCGATTGTCCCCTATATCCTCCATCTGATATTTTTCTTCCTCACGACTTCCATTTTCTTTTCGAATAATAAATTGTGCTTCTATCACTTGATTTTCATGGATATCCATAGAGAATGTAACCTTTTCTTCAATCTGTACAGCTCCAAATGGCTTTTTATATTCACTTATCCATGAATTATAATAAACATGTGGCATAATACTATCCTTTCTCAGTAACAAATGAATCTTTCGGCTCTATTTTCCAAATATCCTCAGCGTAACGACGGACCGTCTCATCAGAAGAAAATCTGCCTCCATTGGCAATATTGATTAAGCTCATTTTTTGCCAGAAGGTTTGATCTCCATAAGCTTTATCAATTTCCTCCTGTGCTTTTACATAGGAATCAAAATCACGCAGTAAGAAATACTCATCATTATACTTAATGAGTGAATCAAAAATCTCCCGTCCTTCATAAACGATATTTGGAATGGTTCCATCAATAAACGCATTTAAAACACGGCGGATAATTGGATTTTCATCATACAGCTGTTGCGCAGAATATTCCTGATTCTCATAATATTCATAGACCTCTTTCTCTGTGAGACCGAAGATATAAATATTATCATCACCGACTGCATCCCTGATTTCTACATTGGCACCATCCAACGTAGCAAGCGTAATAGCTCCATTCAGCATCAGCTTCATATTACTTGTACCGGAAGCTTCCTTAGAAGCAAGCGAAATTTGTTCACTGACATCTGCAGCAGGAATAATCTTCTCTGCCAGGCTGACATTATAATTCGGTAAGAAAACGATCTTTATACGATCTTTGATATCCGGATCATTATTAATTAAATTAGCTGCTTCATTAATACACTTAATAATTACTTTTGCATAATGATAGCTTGGTGCTGCTTTTGCTCCAAAGATAAATACACGCTTTTGCATATCTAAATCCGGGTTTTCCTTTAAATCCTGATAAAGCTTGATAATATGCAATAGATTTAACAGCTGGCGTTTATATGCATGCAGCCTTTTAATTTGAACATCAAAGATAGCATCTGTGGAAACTTTAATTTCCGTTGTTTCCAAAATATAATCAGCAAGTACCTGTTTGTTTATTTTCTTTGCTTCAGCTAATTTTTCTAAAACTGCTTGGTCCGATTGATAGTTCATCAGCAATTTTAAATCTCCTGAATCCTGTCTCCATGTCTTTCCAATCGTTTCATCTAATACGCTTGACATTGGTTCATTCACAATCTGCGACCATCTGCGCTGCGCAATTCCATTCGTTTTATTATTAAAACGGTCTGGATAAATAATATAAAAATCATGTAAAACAACAGATTTTAATAAATCCGAATGTAATTTTGCCACGCCATTGGTACTGTGACTGCCGATAATAGACAAATGCGCCATATGAACCTGTCCATTACGAATAATCCGGGTGCGTTCTACCAAATCATGCGGATGCAGCTCCTGCATAGTCTGTACATAACGCGCATCAATCTCTTCAATAATTTGATACATTCGTGGTAATGTGCGCTGCATTAAATCAATCGTCCATTTTTCTAATGCTTCAGCCATAATTGTATGGTTTGTATAACTCATTACTTTTACGGTGACATCCCAAGCCTGCTCCCAGGATAAATCTTCTTCATCAATTAAGATGCGCATCATTTCCGGCACACATAAGGCAGGATGCGTATCGTTAATATGGATAGAAATATATTCACTGAGATTAGAGATTGGCTTCTGAACCCGATTTTTATAGTGGCGGATAATACTTTGAATTCCTGCTGATACAAAGAAATATTCCTGCGTTAAACGGATTAAACGTCCATGTTCATTGGAATCATCTGGATAAAGAACCGCTGTTAAATCCTCCAGTTCTCTGCGTCCTTGGATACTTTGATATTTACCCTCCTCAGAATCAGGGATTTCTACAGACCATAGCCGCAGTGTATTCACCACATTATTCTCATAGCCTACCATTCCTGTATCATAAGGAACTGCCCGAAGTATACGTTCATTCTCGTACACCGGCTTTAATTTTCCTTCCATTGTTTCTGCTAAGTACACATGCCCGCCGACACGGACATCGACAGCTTTACTTTCTCTGCGTATTTCCCAAATATTCCCGCCCTGCAGCCATTCATCTGGAAGCTCTACCTGATAGCCGTCCACGAAACGCTGCTTAAAAAGTCCGTAATCATAGCGGATGCCATTTCCATTTCCCGGAAGACCACAGGAAGCTATCGAATCCATAAAACAGGATGCTAATCGTCCAAGACCTCCGTTTCCTAAAGCCATATCCTTTTCCACTTCGGCCAGACTGTCTAAATCAATCCCGAGATCTGTTAAGGCTTCTCTTGCCGTATCCAGCAATCCCAGATTCAATAAATTACTTTTCAGCATTCTGCCAGGTAAAAATTCAATTGAAAAATAGTAAACCTGCTTTTTATGTTTATCCACATAATACTTCCATGTATCTCTCCAAGCATCAGAGTAACGCGCCTTCACCAAAGCTCCTAATGTATAGAAAATCTCTTGCTTACTCGCGTCCTCCAGCTCTCTTGCATAATTCTCTCTCAGTCTCTGCTTTAATTCTTCTTTGAATACTTCTTTATCTAAAGCCATGTATTAAGCCTCTTTTCTGCATTATCTAAGTTCAGCTGCAAGCACTGCTTTTAAGAAATCAAATTCCAAACAAGCATATCACCTTTTTTCTTAAAAAAGCTGCTTATTCCACTTAAACTGATGCTGCTATGTGTTTTTTTCAATTTATAAGAAGGTGTTCAAAAAGTCCGATAAATAGGACCAAGAAGTTCAAGGCGACGAGCTTTTTACGAACGGGCTTCCACAGGATGTGGTGACTTCTGTGTTGTCCACAAATGTTTTCGGTGGGACGAGTAATCGCAGTCCCAGGACGTGGACGGTCTTAACAGAAGTTCCTCTATGCTTTATAATACGTGAGTATCGGAAAAAGCTCGTCAACGCACTTCCGCAGGATGCGGTGACTTCTACGTTGCCCACACGACGTGGGCGTTCTTAGTAGAAGATCCTCTTATCGCCGTGTCATTTTTATTGGACTTTTTGAACATCCTCTATAATATTTCTTTGTAAAGCGCATGGTACTGTCCGCTGGATGTTTCCCAGCTGAAATCCTGTGACATTGCTGTATGCATAAGATTTCTCCAAACATCCTGCTCATCCTGATAAACATGCACTGCTTTTTTCAATGCGTCCATCATGTAGTATGGAGTAAATAAGGAAAAACCAAACCCGGTGCCTGTTTTTTCAATTGGATTATACGGTTCTACTGTATCCTTCAATCCGCCTATTTCATGAACCACCGGCAGGGTTCCGTAACGCATAGAAATCAGCTGTGATAACCCGCACGGTTCAAATTTAGATGGCATCAGGAACATGTCAGCTCCGGCATAAATCTTTTGCGCAAGTGTCACATCAAATGTAATATTTACTGCACACTTATTTGGGTACCATTCCGAAATCAATCGAAAATGGTGTTCAAATGATGGATCGCCGGTCCCCAGCAGAACAAACTGAACATCATATTGCAGCAGATTTTCCAGTTCTTCCAGGACAAGATGAAAACCTTTCTGGTGTGTCAGACGGCTGACAACCGCAATCACCGGGACCTCCTCCCGTACAGGCAGCCCCATTAACTCCTGTAATTCTTTCTTACAATCTTTTTTGCCTTCTAAGCTGGTTAAAGAATAGTTAGATTTCAACGCCGGATCTGTTTCCGGATTATTAATCTCATAATCTATTCCATTAACAATGCCGGACAGTTTTCCTTGCTCCTGTCTGAGAATTCCCTCTAAGCCGTTACCAAATTCCGCGGTTTGAATTTCCGCCGCATAAGAATGGCTGACAGTATTTACCTTGTCCGCATACACAATACCCGACTTCAGAAAGTTAATATCATTTTCAAAACGAATTGTTCCATCATGGTATTTCCTATCGCCAACTCCAAACAAATCAGATAGCACTTCCGGGTTGTATCGTCCCTGAAATTCAATATTATGAATTGTCAACACTGTTCGAATAGATTGATAAGCTTCCACCCAATGATATTTTTCTTTCAGGAGAAATGGCACCATAGCTGTATGGAAGTCATTTACATGGATAATATCAGGAATATAATCGACTGCTTCCATCATCTCAATCAGGGCAAGCTGAAAGAAAGCAAAGCGTTCTCCATCATCATAAAAACCATATAAATCATCCCGGTTAAAATAATACAGGTTATCAATAAAATAATAGGTGACATTGTCCATTTCTAAACGTTCAATACCACAATATTGATTTCTCCAGCCTACATCTATGGATAAAGCGCCTACGTGCTCACAGCGTTCCCTGTACGCAGCCGGCATCTTTTTGTGAAGTGGCAGTACGACTGCCACTTCTATATCTTTCTTTGCTAATTCCTTTGGTAGCGCACCAATCACATCTCCGAGACCGCCTGTCTTAAAAAACGGTGCACATTCCGCACTAGCAAATAATAATTTCATGTATATTTTTCCCCCTATCTCTCTATATCGCTGACTGCTACTCCATTTGCGAGGATATCATTGGTTACATGCTGGTATTTTTCAATAACAACCGGGTTTTCTCTTGTTCCAATTATCTGTACACCCGGATCCACGACCACCTCTTTATCCAGAATAGCGTTCTGGACCCTCGCGCCAGCACATATTTTTGCATTCGGCATAATGATAGAGTCGATGACTTCTGTTCCTTTATCCAACACTGTACCACGGGATATGGAGGATCCTTCTACCTTACCTTCAATAATACATCCTGTGGCAAAATGGCTGTTATTTACTTCTGATGAGTCTGAATAATATGTTGGAACTTCATTTTTTAATTTGGTATATATTTTTTGATTAGAATAGAGGAGAGAACTGAATTTTTGTTGATTAAGCATATCAAGTGATGCATTATAGTACGAGTTAATGTCAAAAATATTACTTAGATAACCCGTGTGTTCATAAGTTGAGCTTTTTACAGTATGAATTTTTTTGCGAAGAAAATCTTGGATGTCGGCTGGAGTTCCCTCCTGCTGGCCTTCCTTCAACTGCCGGATCAGCCAATTTGTCTGAACAATATAAATATCCATGCAGAGATTCTCCTGATCCGCAGTCTGCAAATGCTCCATATACGGACGCACTTCTGTAATCTGCCCATTTTCAGTCAAAGATAATACGGCATCTGTCTGACATATTTTTTCAGATTCAACCTTTTTATAAACAACTGTCATTTCATTATTTTGCTGCTGATGAATTTTTAAAACGGCACGTAAGTCAATATTACAAATCATTTTACTGCTCATATAAACCGTATACTCTGATTTAGATTTTTCCAGATAATCAATCAGTGGACGGTAATAGCTTTGATTATGTGCTTTTAATTTCAAAAAGTCCTGGTAAAGATGAATAAAGAAACGGTTATGCACGCCATCTAAATTCCATTCTTTTCCCCCGCCGATATGATCGAATACAGATTGTGTTTCACCTTCATTAAAAATCATATAAACTGTATTTATATTGGCATTAACAATACTGGAAAGCGGAAAATCAATCAGTCTGTATTTGCAGGCAAACGGTAATGTTGCTAATGGCCTCTCATTGGTTAATGGAAGTAAAGCGTTATAGCGTTGAATATTCCCTAAAACAGCACAAATTTTATTAGCCCTCATCCATCGTCACTCCAATCACTTCAGAATAACCTACTACTCCTATATCTTCCGTTCCATCAATTACTGTATTATCGCCAACAACCGCATCTTCCCCGATAATTGCCCGGTGAATACTTACATTCCTGCCAATACTTGCTCCCGGCATAATAAAGCTGTCTGTAATTTGCGAGCCTTCTTTTACCTGAACATCATTTGATAGAATACTATTTTTAATATTTCCTGCAACGTAACATCCATCAACAATTAAAGAATCTGTCACAGACGCGGTGTCTGTTAAAAAGTTTGGTGGTGAAATGGTATTTTTGGAATATACACGCCATGATTTATCACGGATATCCAGATTCATCTCCGGGTTAATAAATTCCATATTTGCTTCCCATAGAGAGTCAATCGTTCCAACATCCTTCCAATAACCGGCAAAGCGGTAAACAAACACATTTTCTCCTCCTTCTAAGTAAGAAGGAATAACATGTTTTCCAAAATCCAGCATGTGATCGTCTTTGGAATAACTGCTTAATAGAACTTCTCTCAATCTGCTCCAATTAAAAATATAGATTCCCATCGATGCCAGATTACTCTTTGGATTCTCAGGCTTTTCTTCAAATTCAATAATCCGGTCATTTTCATCTGTGTTCATAATTCCAAAACGGGAAGCTTCTTTTTCAGGGACTTCGAGTACTGCAACAGTTAAAGAAGCGTCATTTGCTTTATGTGTTTCCAGCATCTCTTCATAGTCCATTTTATAAATATGATCTCCAGATAATACAAGCAGATATTCCGGATTCATCTCATCGATATAAGAAATATTCTGATAAATCGCATGTGCTGTCCCTTCAAACCATTTACCGCCCTCTGAACCGGCATAAGGCTGAAGAATTGTCACACCGGAATTAATTCCATCAAGCCCCCAACTTGTCCCATTATCTACGTGATTATTTAAAGCAAGCGGCTGATACTGCGTCACAACCCCCACATTTTTTATTCCGGAGTTAGCACAATTACTTAGAGTGAAATCAATTATGCGGTATCTTCCTCCAAACGGAACAGCAGGTTTAGCAATATTTTTTGTTAATTTCCCCAATCGTGACCCTTTTCCTCCTGCAAGAATCATTGCTAGCATCTCATTTTTCATATACGCGGTGAAAGCAGCCTTTCACCTGTCCCCCTTTCAACTACTCTTCTAAATTTATTGTAAAAAATGAAGCATGTAATTCAGCTTATATATGTTGGAAAATTACTTAGCAGCTGGTCGTTTTCTCGATATTTTAATACTCTCAGGGCGCAGAATTAACGCTCCCAGCGCCGGGACAACAGTTTTTATACGATAAGGATACTCCTTAAAAGGAACATCCTCTGTCAATTGATCAGGGTTATGTTCTTCCCATGTACCGCCAAATTCTTTCATTTCCGTATTCCATATTTCTTTGTAGCTTCCTTGATAGGGAACGCCGATATGAAAATCCTGACGCTCTACAGGGGTCATATTTAAAACAATAATCAGAAAATCTTTTTTCTTCTTACTTTTCCGAATAAAACTAAGAACAGAATCGTTATGGTTATCGGCATCGATAATTGAAATTGTATCGTAGCTCTCTTCCAGCTCCCATAGCGCCGGCTGTTCTTTATAGAACTGATTCAGACTGGAGGTAAAATGCTGCATATTTTTGTTAAAGGCATCCTCTAAATCCAGCCATTCCAATCCTTCATCATATTTCCACTCTAAAAATTGTCCCCACTCACTTCCCATAAACAAGAGTTTCTTTCCGGGGTGGGTCATCATATACGTATACATATTACGCAATTGAGCAAATTGTTTATACCTGTCTCCCCACATCTTATGCATTAAGCTCTTCTTTCCATGAACAACCTCATCATGGGAGAGCGGCAGAATATAATTTTCCTGCATCATATACATAAAGGAGAAGGTGATTAAGTTAAAGTGATCCTTCCGAAATGCCGGGTCCATTTCATAAAATTTAAGCACATCATTCATCCAGCCCATATTCCACTTATAATCAAAGCCAAGTGCACCTGTCTCAGCCAGTCCAGTAATCTGGGTATCAGAAGAACTCTCCTCCGCAACCATAATAGCTTCCGGATGAGCTAGTTTGATAACTGCATTCAGCTTCTGCAGAAAATAATACCCTTCAAAGTTTCTGTTTCCACCTTCATGATTCGGTTCCCAAGGACCATCATCATAATCTAAATAAAGCATGCTGGAAACTGCATCAACACGAATCCCGTCAATATGGTACATCTCCAGCCAAAACATTGCACTTGAAATGAGGAAGGATTGCACTTCCGGTTTGCCTAAATCAAAATTGACAGAACCCCAGCGGACATTCGCTGCCCGGTCCGGGTCCTGATATTCAAATTGAGGAGTACCATCATACTTTGCAAGCGCATCATCATTGACACAGAAATGACCTGGAACCCAATCCACAAAAACACCTATATTATTCCGATGGCACTCCTCTACAAAGTCCTGAAACTCCTCCGGTTTACCATAATAAGAGCTTAAAGCAAAATAGCCTATCAGCTGATACCCCCATGATGCACCCAATGGATGCTCCATTAATGGCATGAACTCGATATGGGTATACCCCATTTCTTTTGCATAAGGAATTAATTCTTCCTTTAAGTCCGCAAAAGAATAAGGGGTCCCATCTTCATGATGCTTCCAGGAGCTGGCATGTACCTCATAGATATTTATGGGGCGTCTGAAGAAATTAGAACGCTTCTTTCTCCCGTACCATAAGCCATCCTTCCATTTTTTCTGCGGAACATGATGAATGACAGCAGCATTGTCAGGACGTTTTTCAAAGGCAAATGCAAATGGATCAATTTTATAAACCTCTCTGCCATCCTCCTGGCGCACCTTATACTTATATAAATCATTTTCTGCAGGCTTTGTGGTGAATACCTCCCAAAAACCGTATTCTTCATTTTTATGCATTGGCAGAGATTCATCCCAATCATTAAATGTTCCTACCAGCCATATCTGTTGTGCATGAGGAGCCCAGACACGGAAAACAAAGCCTGTCCCCTCTTCCCGCTCTTCTTGGTGATAACCGAAAACGTGCTGACTGTAAAAATTTTCGCCAGTGTGAAACCTTTTTATCGCATCTTCTGTTTCCAATTTCAAATACTCATTTGTATGCATTTCTTCACCCCGCCACTCATTAAAGCTTATTCTTGAGGAGACTTTTAGCTGGGGTTACATTAGTTACTTCAGAAATAGCTGCTGAAAAAGCTTTTATTTTTTCCTCTGCCGCCTCTTCACTCCCTGCTTTTACACCGATATAGAACTTGATTTTAGGCTCCGTCCCCGACGGTCGTGCCGCTATCCAGCTCTCATCCTCCAAAAAGTATTTCAATACATCTGAAGCCGGTGTATTCAATGAGGTTACTGAGCCGTCTGCATGTACTTTTTTCTGTGTTTTATAATCTTCTGTACTGACTACCTTTATTCCTCCGAAAGATTCCGGAGATTCTTCCCGCAGCTGCCGCATTAAAGAGGCAATTTTCGCTGATCCTTCTAAACCGCTCATAGTAATAGAAATTGTTTTTTCCTGGTAGCAGCCATATTCAGCAAATATTTTCTGCAGGGCATCATATAAATTTTCATCTTTCTGCTTATAGTAGGTAGCTACTTCAGCAATCAATACCAGTGCCTGAATCGCATCTTTATCCCTGACAAATGGTTTCACCAGATAGCCATAGCTCTCTTCAAAACCAAACATAAATGTCTGCGTTCCATCCTCCTGATATTGCTGAATTTTTTCAGCGATAAATTTAAAGCCTGTAAGCACATTGACCATTTTAGTCTGGTATTTTTCAGCTATTGCTGTAGAGAGTTCACTCGAAACAATTGATTTTAATGCTACAGCATTATCCGGCAGTGTGCCTGCTTCTTTCCGCGCCTTTAAAATATAATCCAGCATCAGCGCTCCAATTTGATTGCCGCTTAACACTTTATATGTTTCATCCGGAAGCTTAACAGCGACACCAAGACGGTCGGCATCCGGATCTGTTGCCACCAGCAAATCCGCACCCTCTTTTTCACCTAAAGAAATAGCATATTCGAACGCGGAATGCTCTTCCGGATTAGGTGATTTGACAGTAGTAAAGTCAGGATCAGCGACACTTTGCTCAGGGACAAGTGAAAATCCTTTAAATCCGGCTTGCTCTAATGCTTTTTCTCCAAGCATTTTCCCCGCACCATGCAGCGGTGTAAAAACAAGCTTTAAATCCTTTCCTTCTCCTGATACCAGTTCTCTGTCAATGGTTACTGTGTCTACTTCCTGCAAATAAGCATCATCTACTTCCTTACCGATTATTTTCAGAAGGCCTTTCTCTTTTGCCTCTTCTTCAGATAACACTTCTATTTGCAGAGGGTTCTCCACTGAACGGACATATTCTGTTAACGCATCTGCATCTTTCGGCGGCATTTGTCCTCCGCTTTCCCCATAGATTTTATAGCCATTATAATTTGCGGGATTATGTGATGCAGTAATCATAATTCCGGTAAATGTATTTAAATGTCTTACAGCAAAGGATAATTCAGGAGTCGGGCGCAATGATTCAAATACATAAGCCGGAATCCCGTGACGCGCAAGTGTCCTTGCAGCTTCTAAAGCAAATTCAGGAGATTTATGCCTGGAATCGTAAGCTATCGCTACTCCTCTGGATTTATTCTCTTCTGTCTGACTTTCCATAAATCGGGCAAGGCCTTCTGTAGCCTGTCTCACTGTATAAATGTTCATTCGATTAATTCCCGGACCTAATATTCCACGCATGCCGGCAGTACCAAATTCTAAGGGATGTGAGAAAGCATCTTCTAATTCTGTTTCATTTTTTAAGAGACTTTCTAATTCTGTTTTGAGCTCTCTATCAAGAGCTTCTTCATTCTTCCATTGTTCATAGGTGCTTTGATATGACATAAACATTCCCCCTTCAACATTAAAAACAATGCACTATCTCACTGCTATTTAGAAATAACTTTATATTTTCCAGAAAATACTAGAAATTGGTACAAAAAAACATCGCTTTTCCCCATTATTATATATTGTTAATATATGGAATGGTCCTATGTTATACATGATAACATGATTGCGATGTTTACGTTTTGTTTAAAAATATTCCCTTGAAATATATTCTATTTTGTTCTCCGGCCGTTTTTCAAGCTGTCCAAAAATGACAAAATATTCTAAATTTTGGAGATGTAGACAAATTTCCTGCACAGCCAAATAGCACTCATTTCTATTTAACAGTAAGAAGGTTATTTGAGTTCATTATACTATAAATCCTTACAGAATTATACATTGAATTTAAGAAAAAGAGATTAATTTCATAATTTATTCAGATAAATATAAATGAAGTTATTTTTATTGCTTATCTACTCAACTTTCGCACTTTAAAAAGAAACTTCCTATCCATAGGAATAGGGGTTGATCATTTCTTCCGTATATCTATTGATAAAGATAGAAGGTAAGGTGTAAAGCTGTAAAGCGACCGCTACGGCGGACCGTTTTGCTTTCCTAGGGGCACGCTCTTCAGCTAACTTTTGCCAAGAAGAGCACTTGGCAAAAGTGGATCTTCAGATGGTGCTTAATCCCTCAGGAGTCAAAACGGTCCGCCTCCGCTAGCAGGGTGGGTTCTATACTGAAATAACTGGACAAATAAAAGGCAGATCTAACAGAACAAATTTTTTGTGTTAAATGGTAAACATGCCTAGTAATCCTTATTTCTGATGCATGAAAGCTATTCTCGATATGAATTATTCATGCTGTCATGATTTGAACTGTTAAAAACCATTTGAAACATCAGCATGATTGTTTATTTAGGCTAAAAAACGATGATTTCATTTTACTTTATCAGGATATTATTTCTTCCTTGTGCTGTAGAATCCTATTAGAGCGCAGGCCAACCACGTAGACTCCTATGGGAACAGGGCGAGCTGAAGATCCACTTGAAAAGCGGGTTTCTTTTCAAGTTAGCTGAAGCCGTCCCCATGGAAAGCGGAGTGGTTGGCCGGAGCGGAAGCTATACACAATAATCTGTTCAAAAAATAAAAAGATGAATTAACTAAAAACAAGCATGATAATAGAGACCATGTACAGCCTGGAATAGCAAGGTTAGTGTATTTATTCTTAGGTGCGAAAGTTGAGTTATCTATAAAAAATATAAACTCTTATAATAGAATAACTTTCTATTTAAATATGGTCCCTGAAGATGCGAACAATCAGATAATCCCTCATTATTTTTCAGTTAAAACTCTGTTATGATTAAAATAAATAACAGAAAGAAAGGAGATTTGCATATTGTTACATGCTCTGGCAAAGACAGCCGATATATTAAATGAAAATAATATAATCTGGGGACTTGGCGGCTCATTAATGCTTCATATGCACGGGATAATAGATAATCCAAATGATA
This sequence comes from Oceanobacillus sp. FSL W8-0428, assembly GCF_038004405.1. NCBI lineage: Bacteria > Bacillati > Bacillota > Bacilli > Caryophanales > Bacillaceae > Oceanobacillus > Oceanobacillus sp. FSL W8-0428. The sequence continues at coordinate 2,057,677 of NZ_JBBORB010000001.1, read as the reverse complement.
TTGATCTCTTAGTTTCGGAAAATCATGCTCCTCTTGCCGGAAAAGTGCTGGATAACCTGGGGGAAAGAAAAGAAACGGTTCACTCCCCGCCTTTTAAAACAGCATTCTTTGCTAAATATAGAGTAGAAAATACACCAGTTGATTTAATGGGCGGTTATTCTATCATACATGAGGAAGGTACTTATAAACTTGCGTTTGAGAAAAATAATATTGCAGATAGCACAAGCTTTAATGGGAAAACCATATACTTGTCATCTTTGGAAGACTGGTATGTATTATATAGTTTAATGCCGAACAGAGAAGAAAAGGTTCATCTCATTGAACAGCACTTTAAAGAAAAAGGAATTAACCACCCCGATCTGCTCATAAAAGCATTAAGGCAGCCTTTACCGGAACCGCTAAGAAATAAAATACAGTATTTTCTATCATTAGAAGACAGTTAAAAAATTCAAATAGAAAAAACCTGCATTCTCTGTGCAAATACAGAAAATACAGGTTTCTTCTATATTATTGTGCCAACGCTTGTGAATGCGCAGAGGAGGCTTTTTTGCCATGCAGAGCAGCGTATAATCCTGCAGTTGCCAGAACAACGATACCTAACACGATGTAAAGTGTGCTGTGTCCAATAGCCGGCGCAATAAGACCAAGCAAGTATGGTCCAAAACCTAATCCTCCATCTAAGAAGATAAAGAAGGTGGATGTAGCCAGCCCCATACGATGCGGCGGTGTCAATTTGACCGCAATAGCCTGTGTACAGGATTGCATATTACCAAAACCCAGCCCAATTAATACACCAGCCAGTAATAATGTGAATCCGCTATGCGCAAATCCCAGCACAATCATACCGATTGTAAACAGAACAAACGCAGGATACATCACGATATTGGCTCCTTTTAAATCTATTAAACGGCCGGTAAATGGACGTGAAAGTAATACAGCAATGGAATAAACAAGGAAGAATACACTTGCTGTACTTACTAGATCCAGCTCTATCGCATAGGAATTAAGGAAGGACAGAACACTGGAATAGCAAAGAGCTAAAATAAGAGTGATAATTGCAATCGGCACAGCTCTTGGCTCTACAAATTGAGCAATAAAACGTCCTTCTTCTTCTTTTTCTATCTTTTTCTCTTCCTCTGTCTCCACAATAACTGGGATTTTCACAAAAAAGATAGTGAAGAAACTGATAATACCTATTGCTAAACAGAGACCAAATATCCCTTGCATACTGGTGTGCTGGCTCATATACAAACCGACGAACGGTCCTAAAGCAGTGGACAGGGTGGCACTCATACTGTAGTAGCCGATCCCTTCGCCCTTTCTTTCGGCCGGAATAATTTGAGCTACAATGGTACCAGTCGCTGTGCTTGCAAAACCGAGTCCAATACCATGAATAAACCGGTTAAGGAGTAAAAAGCCGATACCAAAATTAAAGAAATATAAAGCAGTAGCTAAAATAAATATAATAGCTCCGATAAATAATGTTCTTTTCTGACCAAATTTTTCAATATAACGGCCAATAAAAAGACGCCCAATCAGTGCGCCGACAATAAATATACCAACAACTAATCCTGATTGACTTGCAGATGCATTAAATTCTTCTGCTGCATAAACTCCCATCACAACAACAAGAAGATAAAAAACAAGTGTCAATAAAAAATTAACTGCGGAGACGATAATAAAATCTTTTGTCCATAACTTCGATTTGTTACTCACTATAAAACCCTTCTTTACTTTATATATTATCTTGAATCTTCATTAAAAATTGAAAAGCAGTCTGCTGCTCTTCTTCCGATAGCCCCTTAGAAATATGATGCTCTAAAGCTGTGATCTCTTCCCTGCATATTTGATAAATATGTTTCCCTTCAGTGGTCAACTCCATAATTTTCTCTCTGCGGTTGGCACTCGGAACTTCTTCAATTAAACCTAGCTCCTGCAGCCGATGGACACGTCTTGTAATGCTCGGCTTCTCAACTTGGTAATAATTCGAAATATCAACCAGCGTGGAGGTTCCTTCATCTTTTAAGTACACAATAACCTGCCATAATGAATAAGAGAGCTGATATTTTTCCAGCAGCTCATTCAGGCTTTTCATTAACGGCCGGTAAATTCTTATATATTGCCGGAATAAACCTTCCATATTATTTCCCTCCGAAAAATAATTAACTAGGGTAACTATTAACCTAGGTAACTATACATCTTATTTTTATGTTTGTCAAGACCTCCTTTTCATGTAAACGCACACATGAAAAACACCTATTTTCTTCTTCTTTACAGATGCCTATGATAGCATAAGGTAAGAAAGAGAATAATTTCTTCTTTTAAAGAGTAAAGGAGGGTTTCCTATTGCGTGCGAAAGCTTATTGGTTAACAAATGCTACACTGGAAACAGGATATCAGGTGCAGCATGGAATAATTTCCGGTACACAGACAGATACATTTCATATACAGATTGAGAATGGAAAAATAAAAGAAATTTTACCAGCTAAAGTATCAATTGCATCTGACCTGCCCAAATACGATGCAAAGCAATATCTGATGCTCCCATCATTTAGAGACATGCATATCCATCTGGATAAAACCTATTATGGCGGAAAGTGGAAGGCTCCTTCTATTCCTAAAAATGGCATTTGGACAAGGCTGCAGGAGGAAGAGAAGCTGATTCCTGAACTACTTCCTCAAGCAGCTGACAGAGCAAAGAAATTAATGGATTTACTTCTATCTGCGGGGACGACACATATCCGTTCTCACTGTAATGTAGGACCAATTGAAGGACTGCATCATTTGGAAGCACTTCTGCGTGCTGCAGAGGACTATCAGGATAAAGCCTTTGTAGAAATTGTTGCTTTTCCGCAGCAAGGTATGCTCAGAAGCAATGCAGCCAGCTTTGTCCGGGACGCATTGCGAAATGGTGCCGGTTATGTGGGAGGCGTTGATCCAGCCAGCATTGACGACGATATAGAAAAATCCTTACAAACAGTTATGGAACTTGCTGTAGAAGGAGACGCGAAAATTGATATTCATCTGCATGAAACTGGACAATTAGGTATTTTTACAATGAAACGATTAGCGGCGCTGACAGAGGAAGCTGGCTGGCAGGGAAGAGTAACACTCAGTCACGCATTTGCACTGGCCGATATTCACGGAAATGAACTTGATGAAATGGCAGAAATCCTTGCACAGCAAGGTATATCTATTGCTTCTTCTGTTTCATTATCAAAAACGATTCCTATCCCTTTCTTACATCAAAAAGGTGTTGAGGTATTCTTAGGTGATGATAGTATTATCGATCATTGGTCGCCATTCGGAAAAGGCGACAGCTTAGAAAAGACGGGTCTGCTTGCAGAACGTTTCGGCTTAAGCGATGAACGCGCTCTTGGACAAACCCTTCAATATATTACTGGCGGTATTACACCTCTTGGCAAAGACGGTGAACAGGTATGGCCAAAACATGGAGATACTGCCAGCTTTGTATTAGCAGATGCAAGCTGCTCTGCTGAAGCTGTAGCCAGAAGAGCACCAAGAAAAGCAGTGTTTTATCAAGGAAAGCAGATCACAGGCAGTTTACGTTGATAAATCTATCATGAAAGGAAATGAACAGAATGCATACAAGCCAGTGGATTAAAAATGTACAGCTAGAAAAAAACTATAAAGAAGAAGATGGATATATTACCGGGGCAGAAACAGAATTATCTCACCTTCTCATAAAAAGCGGGAAAATAGAGCAGATTATTTCTGCTGACCAAGCAATTACCGATAATATTCCCCAAATAGACGCAAAAGGATTACTGGCTCTCCCTTCCTTTATCGAAAAGCATTGCCATTTAGATAAAACTTTATTGGGTGATGAATGGCGCCCTGTGATTCCGACCAAAAATATTTTCGAACGTTTCGAAGTAGAGAAAAGAGTACTGCCTACATTGGCAACAACAACCCGGGAAAGAGCGGAAAAATTGCTGGATATTTATTCTCACGCCGGTGTAACAAAAGTCCGGACACATGTTGATCTGTATCCAGAAGCAGGATTGAAGAATTTGGATGAGGTAAAAAAAGCTCTGCACAGCTATGAAAACAAGCTGGCTTCAGAAATAGTCGCTTTTCCACAGCATGGATTACTGCGTTCCGATTCGAAGCATCTAGTAAAAGAAGCTCTCAGACAGGGAGCCGGCTATGTTGGCGGTGTTGACCCTGCAAATGTAGACGGAAATATTGAAGCTTCCCTGCAAACAATGATTGAGCTGGCTGTGGAAGCAGAAGCCGGCATTGACTTACATTTACATGATGCAGATCATTTAGGAACCTTTACCATGAAACGATTGGCAGAGTTGACCATGGAAGCTGGATTACAAGGAAAAGTGTACATCAGCCATGCATTCGGCCTTGGCGATGTTTCTCTGAATCAGGCGGAGGAGTTAGCAGAGATACTTGCTGATGCCGGTGTCGGCATTATCAGCAGTGTTCCAAACAACCGGAAGTTTCCTCCGCTCGAATTGTTAAAAAATAAAGGAGTTGAGACAGCAGTCGGCTGTGACAATATCTTTGATGTCTGGTCTCCTTTTGGAAATGGAGATATTTTAGAACGTTTAGGTCAGCTGGCAGAAATATACCGCTGGGTTGACCAGCCCTCACTGACACAGTCATTAGGCTACATTACCGGCGGGAAAACAACATTAACGAAAGCTGGAAAACAAGCCTGGCCAAAAGCCGGTGATGAAGCAAATATGGTATTTGTTAAGGCTTCTTGTTCTGCAGAGGCTGTTGCAAGGCGGTCCGAACATGTAGCAACAATGTTTAAAGGAAACGTGGTTGCTGGTGAGTTGTAATCATAGGCCTAGATAAATAACATCTTAAAAGAGACACAACATCAGGATAGGTCCCTACTCCCTGATGTTGTGTCTCTTTTTACATATCCTTATTTAAAATTCTTGATGTAAAAACTGCTTTGGAGGCATTCCAATATACTTTTTGAATACCTGACTGAAATATTTATACTCACTAAAGCCTACCTCTTCTGCTACCTCATAAACTAAAACCTTATCATTTTGAAGCAATTCTACAGCTTTCAGCAGCCTGTATCTATTTAAAAAATCATTTAGACTATAGTTTGTTTCACTTTTAAATTTGGCGCTTAAAAATACATTTGAAACCCCTAAATTATCACATAAATCTTTAAAGTTTATCTTAGTTGCATAATTTTTTTAATAAAATCAATTGTGTCTATCACATAACTTGAGGTTTCAGCAACATTAAGATTAATATTCAGCAGTTCTTTATATAATAATGAATTAACTTTATAATTATCCTTCGCTTTTTTCTCCTCAATTTTAAAAATCAGATCTTTAATTACCTCTGCCAATTCCTCCATATCTACCGGTTTTAATAAATAATCATGAACACCCAGTCTGATTGCCTGCTTCGCATAATTAAATTCGTCATAACCAGTCAATATAATAGCTTCAAATTTATTATTTTCTACTGTTTCCTTCAACATTTCTATTCCATCTTTAAAAGGCATTCTTATATCGGTTATGACTATATCTGGTTTTAATTTATCTATCATTTCCTTTCCCATATCTCCGTTATCTGCACATCCCACCACCACACAATTTAATTGTAACCAGTTCATTTTATATTGGAGACCTTTTTGAATAATAGGTTCATCTTCAACTATTAATACCTTATTCAATATTATTCGCTCCTTTTAATGGAATGTCTAAAGAAAATTCACTTCCTTCATTGTAAGAGCTTTCAATTTTTAGTCCATATTTTTCACCATAGAGCAGTTGAAGTATACTTTGCGTACTTTTCAAACCAATTTGCCTGACTTCATCAACATCCTCAGCTTTATCATAAATTTTCTTTTTCAGGTTTTCTAATTCAATTTCTTTGATTCCTAAACCATTATCAATCACTTTTATGACTAAATGATCACCTGACTTCTGAGCAGTTAATATTATTTTTAAACTGTTTTTATAATCGATGTTATGTTTTATTGCATTCTCTATTAAAGGCTGTAGAATAAGCTTTGGGATAGGTATCTCTAACAAATCGCCAGGAATGTCAATCTCGAATTCTAGTCTTCTTCCATAACGCAGCTTTTGTATTTCACAGTAATTTATAAGGTATTCCAGATCTACCTTTAACGGAACTAACGTATTTCCGAAATTGGTATTATATCTCATTAGTTTTGCTATTTTAACAACAATATCAGATGCATTTTCTGGGTTTAAAGTAATTTCATATTTAATCATTTCCAATGCGTTATATAAAAAATGCGGATTAAACTTAGCTTCTAAATGTTTAATTTCCAATATCCTTTTCTTTTCGGTTATTTCTTCATTTTTTTGAATGAGATCTCTTATTTTCTCTATTTTGCTTGTATACTCCTTATAAATCACATTTAACTCGACTACCTCAGTTGATTTATTAAATATATCTTTATGATTTCCGTTAGAAATAATAGTGATTAAGGCATTCAATGGCTGTAAAGTCTTTTTAAATATTTTAGGTATAATCACTCTGGCTATCAAAAAGATAATAAAGCTGCTAATTAACATGGTTGCCATACCAAATATCAAGATATTTCTATATACATTGATAATAGATAAGGTGATGATATTTAGCTGATTATTCATTGCAGGCTGTTTATTCATATAGAAGTAATTTTCATCTATTTTTACCAGTCTTTGATTATTATCCACAAAGAATTTGCCGAGCGAATCAATATGATAATTGTTCGTTTTAGCAATAACATTATCGTATTGGTCTGTTATATAAACCAGTTGATTATCAACACTGCTATCAATAAAATCATCTATGAAAAAGATAATATAGCCTATATTCTCACTGCCGTTTGATATAGCAGTTGAAAAATAATAGGAATAGCTTCTTGATTCGCCGAAAATCCGGTTATGAATCGTCTGCTCCTTATAATGTATTTGATTTAATTCATTCGCCAGTAATCTAAGAAATACATGACCGGAAAGAATTTCTTCATCATCCTGATGAAAGCTTGTTGACACAATTTCTTCATTACCATTTATCAAAACAAAATTCGATGAGATATTTCGGCTGTTTTTAAATTCATATAACAATTTATTCACATGCGAATCTACCTCGTTGTTTTCCAGAGCTTGAACAATCTTCTTATTTAGCGACAGTTCTTTAATACCTTCCCTATATCCTTCAAATTCCTCTATTAATTCATTCTTTAACGCTTTTCCTGCTTCTCTGTTAACCTTCATAACCGAATAATTAAAGACAACATACAGCGAGATTAAAAATACGAATAATAATAAGAGAATAATAATCACTGTATATTTTAAAAATGTTTTTTTCAAATAGTCCTTTATCGATTTACTCTGTTTCATGGTTAATAACTCCTGCTAATCATGATTAGATATAAAGATTGCTCCAATAATTGGAAAATTGGAACAACCTTTAAATATCATTTCTATAAATCTACCTCTTTTTTACCAGTAAGCTTAAAGAATATTAACAGAGATAAAATAGAAGTAACGGTTAAAACAGCCGAATATGCAGAAGCGTTGCCAAAATTCCCTCTTATTACTTCTGTATAAATAGACACAGCTAATGTTTGTGTCTCTGTTGAATACAGGATGATAGATGCGCTTAATTCTCCGAGTATGGTAACCCAACTCATAATTGCACCGGCCAATACTCCTGGCAGCATCATCGGAACAATTATCCGATAGAATGTTTTTGTTTCAGATGCTCCGAGACTGATAGCTGCTTCTTCTATGCTGGGACTAATTTGACTGATGATAGCAGTGCTGGAGCGAATCGTATATGGCATCCTTCTAATAACAAATGCAATAACCATAATCAAAACTGTCCCCGTAATAAATATCGGTTCATCACTAAATGCAAAAACTAGAGCTATACCCAGTACAGATCCCGGAATGACAAACGGGAACATTGATAATGTATCTATAACAGAATTCATTAAATTCCTTTTTCGAACTGTTAAATAAGAAATAAAAATCCCGATAATAATAATGATAATAATCGCATAGAATCCCATTTTATAAGTATTTATAATCGCATTTAAATCTCTGTCAAAAAGAATATTTTTATAGTTTTCAAGTGAGAACCTGCCTGTATAGACCTGACCGCCTGATGTCTCTAAAAATGATGTAAAGATGACAACCAGCTGAGGCAATATCCCGATAAAGGTAATAAAATAAACAGCGATATGACTTAAAATATTTTTGGTTCCCGAAAGAGTTTCTGCCTGCATCGGCTTTAGCGCTGACATAGAATAAGAATACTGCCTGGACAGAATTCTTTGTAATAAAAATAAAGTAACTGTAATTATTACAAAAATAGTTGCAATTGCAGCAGCAAAACCAGCATCACCGCCAACCTCACTTAAAAATTGCTGATAAATTAATACTGGCATGGTCCGATACCCTTCACCAATTAACATTGGCGTGCCAAAATCTGCGATAACACGCATAAATACAAGTAATGAACTTGCTAAAATTGTCGGCATTATTAAGGGGATTATAATTTTTGTCATTCTTTGAAAATTTGAATACCCAAGACTTTCTGCTGCTTCTACTAAAGAATTATCAAGATTTTTCAATGCTCCCATGATATAAATAAACACAAGAGGAAATGATTGTAATGTCAATACAAGAACAATTCCTGCAAACCCATAGATCCCATCAAAATTCAACTGAAATGTATCATTGATAAACTTGGTGATAACCCCACTTCTTCCCAATAGTTGAATCCAAGCGTAGGCTCCAATAAACGGCGGTGATATATAAGATACAATAACGATAATCTGAATAAATCTACTGCCGAATATTTTTATCTTTCTTAACATATAAGCTAAAGGCAGTCCAATTATAACTGCCAATATGGTACTTACAATCGTAACCTTAAAACTGTTTAATATCGTTATATAATAAAATTTCCTCTCAAAGAAATGGATAAAATGACTAAATGTAAACGCTCCTGTTTCACTATTAAATATACCTTTACCTAATATTAAAAAAAGAGGATAAATGATAAAGATTAACATTAGCAGAAGGATAATAACAGAACTGATATTCCATAAATTAAACTTATTTTTGTTCATCATGACCACCTGCCTTGATTAACGTTTCCTTCGTATCGGCATGGTAGATATTAATTTTTTTACTTTTTATATTTAAGTTAATATCTTTTCCTTCTGGTAAAATTTCTTCTTCTTCACTATCTTGAATAACCTCAACCCGCTCTCCTGAATCAAGATTTACAAAGTAATGCGTATTTAGCCCAAGAAACATGGTACTGTCAATCTTACCTTTGATACCGCTTTCTTCATTGGTAATGATAAACTCCTGAGGTCTTACAGATACTAATACTTCTTGTTTATCCACTATTTCATCCTGCTTCAAGTTATTCATTTTTACTGCATACATATCATTTAAATGGACGTATAAACCATCCTCTTTCTTCTTAATTATACCTTTTATTATATTAGAAGTACCTATAAATTGAGATACAAAGACGTTAGCAGGACGGCTGTAGATTTCTTCAGGTTTTCCTATTTGCTGAATAATGCCTTTATTCATTACTGCGATTCTATCAGAAATAGCCAGCGCTTCTTCTTGATCATGTGTAACATACACAGTCGTTATTCCAACCTCTTGTTGAATATTTTTAATAGCATTCCGCATTTCAATTCTTAATTTTGCATCTAAATTGGATAACGGCTCATCCATTAATAATACTTTAGGGTGGATAACAAGCGCTCTTGCTAATGCAATTCTTTGCTGTTGGCCGCCTGATAAGTTTTCAGGTTTCTTCGTTTTATGCTCCTCGATCCGAACTGTTTTTAAAATATTATCAATTCTTTCGGTCATTTCCTCTTTTCCAATTTTATTGACTTTTAATCCAAAAGCAATATTTTCTTCTACTGTCATATGTGGAAAGATAGCATAGTTCTGAAAAACCATTCCCATTTTTCTTTTATTCACTGGAATATGATTAATTACCTTGTCATCAATTTTAATTTGACCATCATCAATGGAATGAAACCCTATAATCATTCGTAATAAAGTTGTCTTTCCACAGCCAGATGGCCCCAGTAAAGTAAAAAGCTCCCCTTTTTGAATGTCCAGAGAAAGCTTATCAATAACTTTATCCTCTCCAAATTTTTTTACGACTTTATCTATATTAACGGAAACACTCACTCCATATTACCTCCCTTAAAAGCATGAACGGTAACTTGTGATAATCTGCAGTTACCACAAGTTACTCGATAATTATTTTCATTAAGCCTAGTCTAATGATTTTTCCAGTAAATCAACATATCTTGCAGTTATCTCATCTGTATTCTCGATAACCCACATTTCATCATATTCTTCAAATAAGTTGATTTCATCCTGAGGTATCATATAATCCGCCAGCTCAATATCTTCCCTTAAAGGTCTTACCGTTAATTCCTGGCCTGCCTGCGTCTGAATTTCTTCAGATAGAAGATAATCTACAAATTTTTGAGCATTCTCCATGTTTTCTGCCCCTTCTATAATCTGGACTGCCTGGCCAGGGAAAATAGCTCCTTCTTCCGGGAAAACAACCTCAACTGATTCACCATTTCTGATATAATGGACTACTGGATCTTCCCATGTTAATCCAACAACGTATTCTCCATCTGCAACACCTTTATGAACCTGACCAGAGCTTCCTTGAATTTTTCCATCCAAATTAGCTATAAATTTTTCAACGAAATCCCATGCTTCATCAGATAAAGGATCTCCGTCACCTGCTGCATATAGCATCGCCATTAAAGATTGAAAAGCAGAGCTGGAATTAACGGGATCTCCAAATGCTATTTTTCCTTTTAATTCAGGGTCCAACAAATCTTCAAAGCTAGTAATCTGCCCTTCCCCTCCAGTTAAATCTGTATTGACTATAAAAACAGTTGGATCTGCAAAAGCCGGGGAAAAATATCCTGTTTCATTTCTGAATTCCTCCATCATATTCTCGTCTTCAGGAGACACATATTCTGCAAATAAATCTGTTTTATCATGTAACATTGTTACATCTGCAGCCCATAAGATATCTCCTTGGGGATTGTTTCTTTCAGATTCGACTCTTGTCACCAGCTCTCCGGTACCTGCTGTAACGGTTTTTACTTTAATACCTGTTTCATTTTCAAAACTTGGGATAACTAATTCATTTAAGCTTTCACTTCTTGCTGTATAAACAACTAATTCCTCTCCATCTCCCGAGCTGTTATTTGAACAACCTAATAATAAAAAACTTATAACTGTAAATAAAGCCATTAATTTAAGCGCTTTCATAAATTTACCTCCTGTAATGTATTTTCAACTTTATCTTAAGCGATGTTATTTTATAATTGAATCCTAAAAAAACTAAAAAACATCCTAAAATTTATTCCTTATAAAAACCATACTTTTATAAGCAAAATGACTCCACCTAAAATACCACAGCTAAACAGCTGTGGTAAAAACAGAAAACCTCATTCTGAAATATTCATTTTGTTCTTTAATATAAACCTTTATAAAATATTAGCTTAAGATAAAAACAGAAACGCTAAACTGTTTTCATCTATCAGGTGTACTGTCATTATCTACTTCTCTCAACACCCTGCTGATTCCCCTGATATCCTCAGGGCCCGTCCGGCAGCAGCCCCCGATAATCCTTGCTCCTTTTTCAGCCCAGCCTGCAGCAGCTGTGTTAACATGTACATGTTCCTCTCCATACCATGTTTTGGTCTCCGGATCATAGTTTTCACCAGAGTTCGGATAAATGATAATAGGCTTTCGTGTACAGGCATTCAATTCTTGGACAGCATCACTGATAAACTCTGTGGTGACACAATTCACGCCTATAGCAACAATCTGACTGCATGTATTTAAGAATTCTGCACATTCTCTTAACATTGTTCCTTCACTGATATGTACCGCATCCTTCAGCGTAAATGTCATCCATGCTGATATATCAGGAAATTCTTTTAACAAATCACAAATAACTTTTGCTTCCTGCAGCGAGGGGATTGTTTCAGCTGCCAATAAATCTGCACCGGCTTCAACCAAAGCTTCTATACGCGGTTTATGAAAATCATATAAAATCTGATCGCTGACTCCATAATTACCAATATACTCTGAACCATCAGCCAGATAAGCTCCATATGGCCCGACAGACCCGGCCACCAATGGATAAGGTCGATCGGATCTTCTTTCCTCCTGCCAGTACTCCTCCCGCGCCTGTTTTGCCAGCTCTACTGTTTTTCTGATTAATGCTTTTGCTTCCTTTTCGTTTATACCGTGCTTTTTAAATCCTTCTATACTCGCTTGATAGCTTGCTGTGATAGCAATATCCGCACCAGCTTCAAAATAAGCATAATGAACCTTTCTGATTTTTTCAGGCTCATCTAACAAAACCCGGGCAGACCATAAAGGATCGTCCAGATTACAACCCAGCTTTTCTAATTCTGTGGCCAATGCCCCGTCTAAAATTAACGTTTCAAATTGATTCAGCAATGGATCAATTGGATTTATTTTTGTCATTCTCTGCAGCCTCCGTTCATTTTATATACTAGCTTACCGTATTTTATTAGTTCTGCAAATTCATTCGGCCAGCAGGTTATTTTTAAATGCTTTTAAATCATACATTGATAATATAATCCTCCTGCCTCCCCATCTTTTTTATAAAATATAACTGCGCATGACGTGTAAATCATGCCGCACAGTGGTATGTTATAAATAAAATGATTGTGAGGGATTATATATGAAGCTTGTACTGATTAGACATGGTCAGAGTGAATGGAATCTGGCCAACCTTTTTACCGGATGGACAGATGTAGACTTAACTGACCATGGTGCTGCGGATGCAAAGCATGCAGGACAGGCATTGAAGCAGCATGGATTCCATTTCGATGTAGCATATACATCTTATTTAAAGAGAGCCATTAAAACACTTAATTATGTATTAGAGGAAACAGACAATTTATGGATTCCCGTGCATAAATCCTGGAAGCTGAACGAAAGACATTATGGTGCATTACAGGGATTGAATAAACAGGAAGTTGCTGAAAAATACGGAGCCGATCAGGTACATATCTGGCGCCGCAGCTTCGATGTAGCTCCACCATTTTTAGAAAAAGAAGATGAACGTTATCCCGGACATGAGGAAAAGTATAAAGAAATACCTGAAGAGAAAATTCCTCTTGGTGAAAGCCTGGAAACAACCATTGCACGCGTTATTCCTTATTGGGAGGAAGAAATTAAGCCGGCAGTAAAAGCAGGAAAAAGTGTGATTATCGCAGCACATGGAAACAGTCTAAGAGGCTTAATGAAATACCTTGAAGATATCAGTGATGAAGATATCGTAAATGTATCCATCCCTACTGGTGTTCCGCTTGTTTATGAATTAGATGACAATTTAGTACCTGTTTCAAAATATTTTATAGATCAGGAAGAATAAATAAAAAATGACATTCAGCAGTAGCTCTATCTCTGCTGAATGTCGTTTTTTATTACAATCTGCGTGCGCTGGTATCTGGTCCAATATATATATTACGTTTGCCTCTTCCAGTTTGTATTGTCACGACATTTGGATACGGCTCTGCTAAGATATCATAAGTTAAGCCGCCAAAAGCTGCAGGAGTAAGACTCCAATCACTATTTTTCTTTACAGGTTTAACATTTAGCGGATATGTGCGCCAGGTAGACGCAGATGCCGGCAAATGCACACGCTTTGCTGATGATTTGGAGGAATTATTCGAAGGTTTTCCAGAGCTGACTGCTTTTAGCAGACGTGTATTCTGTGCAGCTGTTCCTGTATAATTTGAAATACCGTAAGATTTCGCTAACTTAGCGCGATTCGCAAAGCTCGAATCCTCTCCAATTGATTTCAAATAGTCTACAATGGAATGGATTTGTTTTTTAGATGTGGATGTTTTTCCTTGATTGTTGGAGCTGCTCGAAGCCCCCGGACTGCTTTTAGCGGATAATTGGAATACTCTCGCAATCCCTCTTGCATGGCCTAAAGCAATTTGTTCCAAAAATGCATCTGATTTCAGTTTTGCTGCATCTCCTGCATGATCAATAAAACCATTCTCTGTTAAAATAGCCGGCATGACTGATTCCCGCAGTACATGAAAATTAGCCTGCTTTCTGCCGCGGTTTTGAAGGTTTACCTGCTTTATTATTTCTTCATGCATGATTTGCCGGTATTTTCCTGTTGTTCCTTGATTGGAAAGACCTGAATGAATATAATCCTCATAGCCTGCCCCTCCTCCGGCGTTAATATGAATAGAAACAAAATAATCTGCACCCCACTGGTTCGCTTCATTCGTCCGTGCTGCCAGCGATACAGTACTATCTGTCGAACGGCTCATCCGAATTTGATGCCCTTGATAACTGTTGTTCAAGATATTTCGTATTTTTAAAGCAATTGCTAACGTTACATGCTTTTCTTGCAATTCTTGTCCTACAGCTCCTGTATCACTTCCTCCATGTCCAGGATCTAAGTAGATTTTCACCATAAAAATATACCCCCTCTATTTTAAAATATTGAAAAAAGAGCTTGCCCGTATAGACATGCTCCTTACGATATTTGCTGATTTTTTTATAATAAAGGGAATTTATCACTAATTTTTATAGAAAAAGCCTGCAGACAGTTCTGCAGGCTTTCAAAAATAGATAATAATCTTTATTTGGCACTCACAAGAATTTTGGATTGGCTCTTGTCATTAAGCAATAATTCAAATCCTTCTTTTACAACATCATCTAATTTAATTTTATTAGTCACTACTTTTTCAGCAGGAATTTGTCCGCTGGCAATCAGATTGATCACACGATCGTATATATTGGCATAGGCCAGGGAGAATTTAATGTTTGCTTCTTTAACTGTAGAAGCAAATGCATTGATTTCCGGATTTTGTCCAAAGATGGCAACCACACAAACGGTACCTGTACGTTTGATGGCTTCTAGACATGTATCAAATGTCGGCTGAACACCTGCACATTCTAATGCCACATCAACGCCGTCTCCATTGGTATCTTCCATAATTATACCAATTACATCATCTTCCATTGGATTTAAGGCTTTTACAAATCCAAAAGACTCAGCTAATGCTAAACGCTCTTTTGAAACATCACTGACGAATACTTTACTTGCACCGGCTGCACGAGCTGAGAGAACAGTTAATAGACCAATTGGGCCTGCGCCGGTAACCAGTACAGCGTCTCCCGCTTTCACGCCTGCCAAATCGACACCATGATAGGTTACGGCAGTCGGTTCGACAAGTGCTGCCTGCTCTAATGTCATATTATCCGGGATTTGGTGACAATATTGTTCATCCATGACGCAGTATTCTGCAAATCCGCCATCATCGGCAAGTCCGATAAATGCTGCATTACTGTTTCTGCATAAATGATAATTTCCTTCACGGCATTCCTTACATTCCCCACAGCGAAGATTCGGTTCGATACAAACACGGTCACCAGGCTGGAATGCTGTTACATCGCTGCCTACTTCCGTTACTGTTCCACTGAACTCATGGCCCAATGTCAGTGGAGCTTGTCTTTTTGATATTGGATGCTCCTCTGTCGGAATACCAATAAAATGAGAATAAGCATGTAGATCTGAACCACAAATTCCTGTCCATGCTACTTCCACTTTCACATCTTTTGCCCCGACTTCTTTTACTTCGACGTCCTCCACGCGAACATCTTTTTCAGCATAAATTCGTGCTGCTTTCATAAAAAATCTCTCTCCCATTCTACAAATAAATTATGAAAGGCAGAGTTTACTTTCCCTAAATGGAAGGGTCTGACTATTCTATATTTACTTGATCCTTCTGGCGAATACACTCTGTCTACAATTCTATTATACTACCCGGCCAATAAGGATGCACTCAAAAAGCACCACATCCTATAGAACAGTATCTCATTTTGATTTATATGGATCAGTCCAAACCAGTAAATAACCATTGATAAGCTGAAAGATTTCTATAAAAATATCTTTAGACTAAAAAACCCGCATCCGCAGATACGAGTTTTTGATGCTTATTTTAATTTCCTTCATTTAAATCAATTGCCTGCTTCAGAACTTTATCACCCTGCATCATTCCATAAGCCATCTGATCAATGACAGCAACCTTTACACCCTGCGGCTCCAGGCTTTCTTTAATTTTACCTTCCAGATAACGGACTTGCGGACCAATAAGAACAACCTGTAAGGATTCGAGATGATTCTTCAGCTGCGACTCTGCTACTGCTTCGATATCCGCTTCAAAGCCCTGTTTTTCTGCAGCTTCCTTCATCTTCTTCACAAGCATTGACGTAGACATTCCCGCTGAACAAACTAAACGTATCTTCATATTACTTCTCCTCCAGACGATTTATTTTTTTATGCATATCTATCATTTCAACGGCTAAATCTTTTACCGTTAAAGCATTCATTAAATGATCCTGCGCATGAATCAGAATAACGGAAAGCTCCGTTGTTTTCCCATTTGCCTCATCATGTAAAAGATCTGTTTGTATATGATGGGCCTCTGCAAATGCTTCATCTGCTGATTCCATCTTTTTAGCTGCTTCTTCAAATTTTCCTTTTTTAGCCAGAATCAGAGCCTCCATTGCGTCTGATTTTGCATTCCCGGCATGTAAGATAATTTGAAACGAAAGCATTTGCACTTCTTCTTTTGTCATTGTCATTACCTCTCTCCCATTTTCTCTTTCATTGCACGTACACCTGCCATTACAAATGGAACGTATAGCAGTATAGCGACTGTTAAGTTGACCAGCTGAAGGATAATTCCTTTAACACTGCCGCCAGTTACTAAGTAACCGCTCAATATCGGCGGGATATTCCATGGAACAATTGCTACTGTTTTTGGTACGAGTCCCCACGATAAAGCAAAGTATGAAATAATAGTCAAGGTTACAGGTACGATAATAAACGGGATTAAGAATACTGGATTAAGCACAATTGGTAAACCAAATATTACTGGCTCATTAATGTTAAATATTCCTGCAGGTGCAGATAATTTTGCCACCTCACGATACGGATGGTTCTTTTCCCGGCGAATCACGATAAATATTGCTATTAATAATGCCAGTGTAGTTCCTGATCCACCCATGAAGACAAAGGAATCCAAGAATGGTTTTGTAACAATGTTCGGCACATCGAATGCGGACATCCCCTGCTGGAACAGGTTTGCATTTTGTTCAATAAGCGGCAGATAAACCGGCTCAATAACAGATCCAATAATATTTGTACCATGTAGACCAAAGAACCATAGTAAATGATTTAAGAATGCAACGACCAATGCTGCCGGCAGTGTATTTCCGAGTCCCTGCAACGGCTCTTGAATAAGATTAAAAATAACTTCAAAAACACTTATTTCTACAAATACGCTTACAATTGCCTGGAATAAACCTACAAATGCAAGAATAATCATTGCTGGGATTAACGCAGCAAATGAGCGGGTTACACCCTCAGGCACTCCTTCAGGCATTTTAATTGTGATATTTGCCTTAATAAGAAGACGAAATAGTTCTGTTACAATAAGCGCTACAATAATTGCTACAAAAAGTCCCTGCGTTCCCAACCAGTTCATATTCAGACCAAAATCCTCTGTAACCGGTACGAGCATAATATATGAAGCTATCGATATTAAACCGGCAGATAATCCATCTACTTCATAGGACTTAGCTAAATTATAAGCTATCGTAAACGAAATGAGTAGTCCAATAACTGCGAACGTGGCATTCCAAATGCTTCCCCCAACTGTCTGCCAGTTCCCTTCTCCAAAAATATTGTTTAAAATATCCACAATACTAAAGCTGCCAAACGCAGGAAAATTATTAATTAAAACAGCTAATGACCCAATAATAATCAAAGGCATTGTTGCTACAAAACCATCACGAATAGCGACTAAATGACGTTGTGAACCAATACGACCAGCAATTTCAATAAATTTTTGCATAAATTTATTATTCATCTTTCTTCCCCCTACCGGTTAAATTGTGGTAAATAATCTTTATGTGCTTCTATAAGTTCATCTAAAACAATTTTTGCTTTTTTCTCATCCTGAATCAACGGATTTACTAAAAATGCATTATAAGCATCCTCATACTCCCCTGAAATACTCGCTTTAATAACCAGTTCTTCCATTGCTTTCATATTCTGGATCATTCCTCGCATCGGTGCAGGAATTTCACCAATTGTGATTGGTTTTGGACCATTCTTTGTAATGACACAATTTGCTTCAATTACTGCATCATAAGGTAATTCAGGGATGGTGCCGTGATTCCATGTATTTACCGTTTGGATGTCTTCTTTATTATTATATATGGAATCCATCAAACTGCAGGCAACCTGACTGTAAAAAGCACCGCCCCGCTTTTCTAATTCTTCCGGTTTTTCCCGAAGACTCTCCTGCTTGTACAGTTCGAAAAGGGATGCTTCTAATTCTTGAACAATTTCAGCACGTGTACCATTTTCTTCATAAGCTTTTAAATCCTTCTCCAATACGGTTTCTGATTGGAAATAGTATTGATGATATGGATTTGGCAACAGCTTGGTGGATTTAATAAATGTTTCTGACCAATCTAATGGCATAATATTCGCCGGGCTGTAATCAAACTCTTTTTGAATCAGCTTCTGGAATACATCCTCTGTTCGATCCTCTCCGCCGACATAGACACGATCTCCAAATACAAAATGATTTAACCCGATAAATCGAATTAATACATCCTCTGGAGGCACTTGTAATAATTCCGCTGTAGAATGACGCATATTAAATGGTATATTACAGACACCAATAACCTTTTTATGTGCTGAGTGGTTTAGCAGTGCTTCTGTAACCATACCTGCCGGATTTGTAAAGTTAATCATCCAGGCATCCGGACAGATTTCATGTACTTCCTCAGCCACCTCCATTAAGACCGGAATCGTTCGAAACGCTTTCATTATCCCGCCAGCACCATTTGTCTCCTGACCAATCAAACCATGTTTCAGAGGAATGCGTTCATCTTGAGCTCTAGCAGCTAATCCGCCAACCCGAATCTGTGTGGAAACAAAATCCGCTCCTTGTAAAGCTGCTCTCCTATCCAAAGTCCAGGTTAATTTAATATTTACTTTGGCTTCTTTAATCATTCTGTTTCCCAGTTGGCAAATTGTCTCTACCTTTTCCACTCCTTCTTCAACATCAACCAGAACAATTTCTGAGACTGGAAATGTAGGTTGCCTTTGAATAAGTCCTTCTAAAATTTCTGGAGTATAACTGGATCCTCCACCGATAATTACTACTTTTAAAGACATGATTTATTACTCCTTTATTGCTATTTTTGTAATCGCTTTAATTGTTTTTGAATTAATTCGATTTAAATGTATCATACAAATTTTTATTTGTCTACACAAAATAAAATAAATTTGTTACTACAATTGTTTTTTTAGTTATTATCTTGTAAACTATCCTTATAACGGAATCTTTTATTTTCTGTTTTCAACAATAATCAGATGTATATGAAAGCAATTACAAGTCTTTAGTCCTATTCAATGTTTTATCCCTTGTGCTTTTACACTTAAAAGGGTATGATTTTTTAAAAGTGTCGTTAAAGGAGTACGGAACCTATGGAGAGAAACCAATCACTACACACTTATATCAAGGAAGAATTGTTACATCGAATTAAAACAAACCAATACCAGCCTGGTGAAAAAATTCCTCCTGAATTGGAATTATGTAAAAGTTTTAATGTAAGCCGCACTACCGTTCGTACTGCATTAAATCAGCTTACACTAGAGGGATATTTATTACGTCAGCAAGGACGAGGTACTTTTGTAGCCGACAAGAAAGTAAACCAGGCCTTATCACAAACCGTCAGACGGTATAGTGATCAATTAGCCGATCAGGGAAAACATCCGGAAATTGAAGTATCAGATATTTCTGTCGTCGCCGCAAATGAATTATTATCTAATCAACTAAATGTAAATCTGCAGGATCCAATTCAACGTATCGAACGTATCCGCAAAGCAAATGGAGAGCCGACACAGTATGAAGTAGCTTATGTTCCCTGGTCTGTTGCCCCTGGAATTACAATAGAACATGCTGGTAATTCTTTATACAAATCATTAGATGAGTTCTTTGATGTATGGGTTTCGAAAACCTCAGAAAATATTGAAATAGCCTTTGCAGATGAGCAGATATGCAAATTTTTAGAATGTGAACAAGGGCTTCCCTGCTTTTATATTGAAACATTGGCTGAGGATGAACAAGGGAAGAAAGTCGAATTTTCCAGATCCTTCTTTCGGGGTGATAAGACTAACTTTTCTATTGAACGTTCCTATAACAAGGAAGAACCAAAAGCGTAATACACCTGTTCCGAAACATATATTCCTAAACTGACTCTATTCAGGAGTGATTTAACGTTCGGTGTTTAAAGCTGGACATAGTTATTCCTGAATAAGAATTCAATCATAAAAACTATTATATTTTCCTATTTAACTAAAAATCTATCAGGGGTGTTTTTTATGAGAATAGAAATTAATGCAGATGATTTCGGACTGACAAAAGGCGTTACAGACGGAATCATCCAGGCACATCAAAACGGCTGTGTCACATCAACAACATTAATGATGAATGGACTTGCCACCGATTATGCTGTAGAAAAGGCAGCAGAAAATCCCGATTTAAAAATTGGCATTCACCTTGTATTAACCTGGGGCAGGCCCCTCCATCCAGCTGTTCCAAATCTGGTGAAATCAGATGGAACCTTTAAATTCACCAGCAGTTTTCGTGATATGGAGCCTCCGAATCTTTCTGAGGTAGAATCAGAGTGGCGTGCACAGCTGGATGCTTATGCAGCTACAGGGTTAACCCTGGATCATATCGACAGCCACCATCATATTCATGGCTGGCCTCCTTTAAAAAATCTGGTTATGAAGCTTGCTGAAGAATACAATGTTCCTGTACGATACGTTGATTCCTTAGCAGACCACCCGGAAGTATGCTGGACAGATACGCTATGGACAAGCTTTTACAAAGAAGGTGTCACCGATAATTTATTCGATGTCCTTCAAAAAGAAAACGTATTATCCATTGAAGTAATGACGCATCCTGGACAAGTGGATGAAGATTTGAGAAGGGTCAGCTCCTATACGGATGACCGTGAGAAGGAAATAGAAATCCTCAGCAGAATAGAAGTACCCGCGTGGGTAAACTCAAAGTAAATAAAAGAAATCCAAACATTTATCAGCATTCTTCCAATAGAATTTGATGTGTTTGGATTTCTTTATTATTTGGATGATTTCTTATGTGAACAAATAACTGATGATTGCCAGCAGCAAAGAAAAGCCCATGATACAGCTCACAATCAGAAAATGCCGCCGGCGCCCCATAACGACCACAGCGATATATTCTCTGACCATAGCATTCGGCCAATAATAAAAAGCTGTTTTTGAACCAATTCCCTGGCTGTCCAAGCCTGCTTTTCTTGCATAAATCCCGGCACGGAACAGATGAAAATTGTTTGTCGCAAAAATACTATGATACTTCCCTTCGTCCTTCATCTGATCCATAATTTTTTTGGAAAATTTCATATTTTCATAGGTGCTGACAGATTTATTCTCCTGAATCGTATCTTCGATTGGTATCCCTTTTTCCACTGCATAGCTTTGCATTGCTTCAGCCTCAGAAATCCCCTCGTCCGGCCCCTGTCCGCCGGAAAAAATAATTTTAGGAGGAGCCGTAACCTTTTTCTGGCGATGGTAAAAATCAATTGCTTTATCAATTCTGCTTGCCAATAACGGCGGGACACGATCATTGATTAACCCGCTTCCTAATACAATAATAAAATCCTGATCCCACTTCGGCCGATTCCATTGATTCAATCCGTAGGCTGTCAAAAAATTAAACATATGTAATAACACATAGACAACAACCAATCCAGCTCCTCCAAAAAGCGGCTGTAAATACTCCGGGAAAAATTGCTCCGGATTAACGATATTAACAATAATTAAAGTAAGTATGACGATGGCCATTATTAACGTTAAAGAATTCCTAAACCTTTTTCCTTCCTTATCCATCAGCACTTTTGCATTATAAAATAAGCCGGCAATCAAAGCGAGCACTCCAAACGGTATCAGAACAATTAACAGCATTAACGGAAAAGCTAATACAACATATTGATAGGGCCCATCGATGTATATATAAAAGAATGCACAAAAGAAAAAGAATGTGATTAAAAATCCATTAAACAAAAGCCCGTTAATTAGTTTACGCGGATCCCGTAAATAACTGATTAGAAAAAGAATTAAAAATAACAACGGGACGGAAGCAATAAAATATAACAAATAAATTCACCTCTTTTTAATCTCCAGGTTGGTCGGCTCCCCTGTCTGAAATGATGAGATTCTTTTATTATAAGCTTTTATGCAAATGAAATCACTATTTGTCTAAAGTGTTTTTTATGGTAGGATGGATATCTAAAAGACATACCGAAATCCGTGTTATTGTTGGATAAGCTAACATGAATTACAAAAGCAGATGCCGACAGAATAAACAGACAGACCCAGTCAACACCAATACGCAACGGAGGATTTTTCATGTATAAATTTAATTTTTTTATATCTTTTTTTATGCTTTTCTTTCTTTTAACAGCTTGCACGCAATCTCCTGAAGATAACACAGGCACCCCCCATTCCACGAGGGAGAACTCCCAGACGGTTAAAGAAACGGATGAGATTGACCCTAAAGTTACCGTTGCTGCCATTGGAGATATATTAATTCATGACCGCGTCTATGACGATGCCTGGGATGGAAAAAAATATGATTTCAAACCGATGCTGGCTGAGGTCGCAGATTATTTAAAAGAACCCGAAATCACTGTTGCCAATCAGGAGACCATTATGGGTGGCGAATCAATTGGTTTATCAGGATACCCAAGCTTCAACAGTCCATTCGAAATTGGAGACGATTTGCAGGATGCCGGCATCGATATGGTAACCATGGCAAATAACCACACCTTAGACAGAGGCGAAGAAGCGATTCAAAATGCAATTGCCTACTATGAAGAAATCGGCATGCCCTACACCGGAAGTTTTAAAAGTGAAGAAGATCAATCTGAGATTAGGGTTTTAAAAACTGACCAGGATATTTCTGTTGCTTTTCTAAGCTATACATATGGAACAAACGGCATATCGGTGCCCGCCGGGAAACCTTATCTCGTTAATTTGATTGACCGTGAGCAGATAAAAAAGGAAGTCGAAAAAGCGAATGAGCTTGCAGATGTAACTATTGTCAGCTTACATTTTGGCATAGAAGAAGAGAGAATGCCTAATCAAGAGCAGGAGGATTTAGCACAGTATGCTGCTGATCTTGGTGTGGATGTCGTGATCGGTAATCATCCACATGTTCTCCAGCCGGTCGAATGGCTGGAAGGAAAAGAAGGAAACAAAACATTAGTTGCGTATTCTTTAGGAAACTTCCTGTCAGGGCAATATCAATTTTACAATCGTATTGGCGGGATTTTTGAATTTGATCTGGTAAAGGAGGAAGATGAGGTACTGGTCAAGACGCCCCGTTTCCTGCCAACCTTTGTAGAATTTGAAGAAGATGGAGATACGATGACAGATGTCCATGTAGTTCCGTTAGAAAAAGCATCTGAAGAACAAATTGAAAACCCGGATGCAGTTCTGTCCGAAATCAAATCCCATATGACTCAATGGATGCCGGAACTAGAATGGATAGAGTGATCAGGCTGGCATAAAACATAAAAGGAAGGATTTTCTCAATGGGATATCCTTCCTTTTACAATATGCTAAGCCTATCGAATCAGTCTTAAAAATCGTTGTGTTCTTTCTTTGTCCGGCTCTCTGAAAATTTGTGCCGGTTCTGCCTTTTCAACATGCTTTAATAATTTGTCAGATATTGCTCCCGCTCCCAAGGATGAACAGCGGTACGGAACATATCCCATTCAATATCCTTCGCTTCCATAAAGTGTTCGAACAAATGCTCACCCAAAGATTCCACGAGTACTGAATCTTCCTCAAGTTTGCTCATCGCTTCTTTCAGAGTAGCAGGAAGGTCTTTTACCCCGTTTTCTTCCCGTTCTTTTTTATTCATCACATAAATATTACGATCAACCGATTCCGGTATTTTTAATTCTCGCTTGATGCCGTCTAAGCCTGCAGCCAATAGAACTGTTAAAGCCATGTACGGATTAGCGGACGGATCAACACTGCGCACTTCAATACGTGTACTTAATCCACGGGAAGAAGGAACACGGACTAATGGACTGCGGTTTGAGGCAGACCAGGCTACATAACAAGGCGCTTCATAACCGGGAACAAGGCGTTTATAGGAGTTCACTGTCGGATTTGTTACTGCTGTGAAGTTTGTTGCATGATCAAGAATACCAGCAGTAAATTGATATGCCGTTTTACTTAACTGCAGCTCTGCACTCTCATCAAAAAATACATTTTCCTTTCCTTTAAACAGAGACATATTTGTATGCATCCCGGAACCATTTACACCAAATAAAGGCTTTGGCATAAATGTAGCGTGCAGGTTATGCTTTCTGGCAATTGTTTTTACTACTAATTTAAATGTTTGAATATCATCCGCATGCTTTAATGCATCAGAGTATTTAAAGTCAATTTCATGCTGTCCCGGCGCAACCTCATGATGAGATGCTTCAATTTCGAAGCCCATTTCTTCAAGCTCCAGCACAATATCACGGCGGCAGTTTTCACCTAAATCCGTCGGCGCTAAATCAAAATATCCGCCCTGGTCGTTTAATTCTAATGTCGGCGCTCCTTTTTCATCTAATTTGAATAAGAAGAACTCCGGCTCCGTACCAATATTAAAGGCATCAAAGCCTAATTCCTCCATTTTTTTCAGATTACGCTTCAGATTATAACGCGGACAGCCTGCGAATGGAGTACCATCCGGACTATAAATATCACAAATAAAACGAGCAACTTTTCCTTTTTCAGAAGTCCAGGGAAAGATCACGAATGTATCTAAATCCGGATATAGAAGCATATCTGATTCTTCAATACGCACAAACCCTTCTATACTGGAGCCATCAAATGCCATTTTATTATCCAATGCCTTATCTAATTGGCTTAAAGGAATTTCAACATTTTTTATTGTTCCAAGCATATCAGTAAATTGAAGACGGATAAAACGCACATTCTCTTCTTTAATCTGTTTTAAAATTTTTTCTCTTGTTAATTTTTCTGCCATTTGTTCCCCTCCTAAAAATATCTTTGGTAATTATGAAAAGAAAGCTTGCGCTGTTTTTTTCAGCGATAACTCTTTTTTGATTTGAAATCAGTGTCTACAAAGAAGCATGCAAAATCTCTTTAACTTATACTTATTTTTCAACCTTTTATAGACAGATTAGCTTATCATGTTTTCTTTGTTTTTTTATATTACACTAATGTTAGTTTTATTGTCAATAAAATGTTAGGTTTCATAACAAATAAATTAATACCTTTTATTCCCATAAAAATACCCTTTCCGATTAATCGAAAGGGCATTTTGTTATTTTAAAGATAGGAATTTATAAAATTGTATGAGCGAAAAACAGCTACTGTATCTCCCAATTAACTAAAGTCAAAAAATTTTTTACCAGATTGTATGAAAATCGCCTTCTCTGTCGACACGCTGGTACGTATGCGCTCCAAAATAATCGCGTTGCGCCTGAATCATATTTGCACCGCTTTTCGCAGAACGATAGCTATCATAATATACTAATGAAGCATTAAAGCATGGCAGCGCGAGGCCTGTTTCCATTCCTTTTATCACTACTTTACGCATAGCTTCCTGATAATTATTAAGCTTGCCTTTGAAGTATGGAGAAAGAAAAAGATTTGACAGCTCCTTGTTTTCCTTAAATGCAGCACTGATTTCATTTAGGATACCTGCACGAATAATACATCCCCCGCGGAAAATCAACGCAATCTCATCCAGCTGCAGCTCCCAGTTATATTGCTCAGATGCTTGTTTATATTGATAGAACCCCTGCGCATAAGTGCAGATTTTCCCCATAAATAGAGCCTGACGAACCAGTTCAATCCACTCTTTTTTATCAGCTTCTTCCATAAATGGATTAGGGCCGGCCAGCTCTTGCTCTGCAATCATCCGTTCTTCCTTTATAGTTGATAAAAAGCGCATAAATACTGATTCCGTAATAATGGATAAAGATACACCAATATCCAATGCATTTTGACTTGTCCATTTGCCGGTCCCTTTTTGCGCTGATTTATCTAAAATCACATCAACCATAGGAAGATTCGTCTCCTCATCAACATGTGTTAAAATAGCACTCGTGATTTCCATCAGATAACTTTCCAGCTCTCCTCTATTCCACTCTTCAAAAATAGCTGCAATTTCATTAACATCAAGGCTTAATCTTTCCCTTAAGAATTGATAGGCTTCTGTAATAAGCTGCATATCAGCGTATTCAATTCCGTTATGAACCATTTTCACATAATGGCCGGCGCCTTCTTTCCCAAGATATGAACAGCACGGCTTGCCATCTACCTGCGCAGCAATTTTTTCTAAAATTGGAGCAGCCTGCTGATAGGCTTCTTTATCTCCGCTCGGCATTAATGCCGGTCCATTCAAAGCACCCTTTTCCCCGCCTGAAACACCAACACTGATAAAATGGAGCCCTTCTTCTTTTAAGTACCTATTTCTCCTGTTAGAATCCTGAAAATTAGAGTTTCCCCCGTCCATTATAATATCTCCTTGATCTAACAACGACAGGAGGCTCGCGATAACAGAGTCCACTACTTGCCCGGCAGTAACCATCAGAAAGATTTTTCTCGGTTTTTCCAAAGAGTTTATAAAACTCTCCAGCTGATAATGCGCTTCTATATTTCTATTTTGATGCTTGGCTTGAAATGCGTCTGTTAAATCAGATGTATAATTATAGATTGCTACTTTCTCCTCGTGATTTGCCATATTCATAGCAAGATTTGCTCCCATAACACCTAGTCCAAAAACGCCAATCGAATTCATTTTCTTCATTCCTTCCCTTAAAAGAATGCTCAAATTCCCATGAATAAAAATGACACTGCAGGAATTTGAACACATGTAATACTTTGTATAAAATTTTAGCTCTTTCTTCACTCGGACGATTAGTACCCGCTCCAATTCCAGTGCGGCAAGCCAGTATCTTTTAAAACCCGTCCTGCCGCATTTTCCTTAAATAAATAAGCTGAATAATAGAGTAAATACAAGACCTGATACAGAGATTATTGTTTCCAGTAATGTCCATGTTGCAAAGGTTTCTTTCATAGATAAATTAAAGTATTCCTTGAAAATCCAAAATCCTGTGTCGTTAACATGGGAAGCAATTAAGCTTCCTGCTCCTGTAGCTAATACCATCAATGCCAGATTCACGTCAGAACCTTCCATTAAAGGAATAACCATTCCAGCAGTGGTTAATGCAGCAACCGTTGCCGAGCCTAATGACACTCTGAGAATAGCTGCAATTAACCAGGCCAGGAAAATTGGAGACATATTCGTGCCAGAAAAGATATTAGCTACCGCATCACCGACACCACCGTCGATTAATACCTGCTTCAAAGCACCGCCGCCTGCAGTAACCAGCAGAATAATACTAATTCCACGAACCGATTCCTCTGCCGAACTCATTAACGTCTTCATTGGGATCTTGCGTGCTATTCCCATTGTATAAATAGCAAATAGCAAGGAGAGCAAGAGAGCCATTGTCGGATCTCCAATTGTACGTACGATTTCAAAAAATAGATTATCTGTTATATTGCCGATTTCCTGAATCAGCTGCACGATAGTTGTAACCGCCATCAAAATCACTGGAGAAAGTGCAGTTAAGGCGCTGATACCAAATCCAGGTGTTTCTTCTTCTTTAAAGGTTTTCGTATTACCAAGAGATCCAATATTACCAATTCTCGAAAAAGCTTCCGGCACTAATTTTTGAGATATTTTTGTAAAAACCGGACCTGCAATAATAACAGTTGGAACAGCAATGAAAATACCAATTAACAGCACCATACCAATGTTTGCTTCATACTGCTGGGCAATCACTGTCGGGCCGGGATGAGGCGGCAAGAACCCATGTGTTACAGATAATGCAGCCGTCATCGGTAAACCAAGATAGAGCAATGGAAGTTTGGTTTCTTTTGCAATCTGGTAAACAATCGGAATTAATAAGACCAGTCCCACCTCAAAGAACAATGCGATACCAATGATAAATGAGGCAATAACCACCGCCCATTGGATACGCTTTTCGCCAAATTTATTAATCAGTGTTAAAGCAATACGCTGTGCACCGCCGGCATCAGCTATCAATTTCCCTAACATGGCTCCAAAAACAAAGATAAGCGCAATATCGCCAAGTGTGCCACCAAGCCCCGCCTGTACGGTATCAACAATTTCTCCTAGAGACATCCCTAATGCCAATGCAGTCAGGAGCGCAACAACAACCAATGAAATAAATGTATTTAAGTTCCACTTCATAATCAGCAGCAGCAACGCAGCTACTGCCAAAGCAACAATTATAAGCGGATAAATATTTTCCATTTCTCTTCATCTCCCGTTCTATTTCTTTTGATTTTCTAATGATTTCCTTTCTTGATAAGCTGCAATCTGTTCATATTCCTGTTCGAGTGAGCGGGAAATATTAATAAAAATTGGCATTAATTCCCGATAAGCTTGAACATGCTCTGGATTGGGTTCATGCTGATGGGTAAAACCAATCAAATCTTCCACGACATCAAAGGAATCAATTTTTCCTTCTGCGTACAACCCGAGTAAACAAGCTCCCAGACAAGAAGATTCATAGCTTTTTGGAACGATGACATTCTGATCAAAAATATCTGACATCATTTGGCGCCACAGCTCTGATTTCGAAAATCCTCCTGTTGCCTTGATAGACCTCACTGGTACATCCATTACTTCTACCAATGCCAGGAATACTGAGTACAGATTAAAAATTACACCTTCTAAAGCAGAGCGGACCATATGCTCTTTTTTATGATTTAGAGTTAAGCCGATAAATGATCCACGGACATTGGCATTCCAAAGCGGTGCACGTTCCCCCGCTAAAAACGGATGGAATAAAAGGCCGTTAGCCCCCGGCTCTACCTGCTTTGCGATAGCAGTTAATACTTCATAAGCATCAATATTTAAGCGTTTTGCTGTCTCCACTTCACTTGCAGCAAGCTCATCACGAATCCAGCGCAGCACCATTCCTCCATTATTTACCGGTCCGCCAATCACCCAATGATCCTCTGTTAGCGCATAACAAAAGATACGCCCTTTTTGATCTGTGCGAGGTTTGGGAATAACGGTGCGGATTGCCCCGCTCGTACCGATTGTAATGGCAACGTCTCCTTCTTTAATTGCATTCACTCCAATATTAGACAGCACGCCGTCACTTGCTCCAATAACAAACTTAGTATCTGGAACAATCCCTAAATCTGCAGCGATTTCGTGCTGGCAATCTGTAAAAATTTCCGTAGTAGGAACCAGTCTTGGCAGTTTATCTTCTGAAATCCCGGCAATCTGCAGAGCTCCTTCATCCCAGGATAGCTGCTCCAGGTTCATCATGCCTGTAGCAGAGCCAAGAGAATAATCCATGACATACTCACCGAATAATTGATAGAAAACATATTCTTTAATACCGACGTATTTCTTTGTCTTTTCGGCTACTTCCGGGCGCTCCTGCTCCAGCCATGTAATTTTACTAAGTGGTGACATGGGATGAATCGGTGTACCTGTCCGCATATAAACATCATTACCGTTCCATTCATTCTTGATTTTATTTGCCCAATTTAAGCTGCGGTTATCTGCCCAGGTGATACATGGTGTAATTGCTTTATTATTTTCGTCCATCGCAATTAAGCTGTGCATGGCGCTGCTAAAGGAAATAAAGGAAAGATCCTTTTTATCTATCTCTGCGTCCTTGATTGTTTCCCTGATCACATAAAGCACTGCCTGATAAATTTCTTCCGGATTCTGCTCAGCAGTCCGAACATCTGGTGTATGCAAATCATAACTCTGGCTGCTTTGCGCAATAATCTCACCAGTTTCCCGATAGAGCACTGCTTTTGTGCTTGTTGTACCAATATCTACGCCGAGCATAACTTTATTTTGATTCACTTTTATCCCTCACAATCTTTTTAGGAACACGCACATTCCTTAAAATATCCTGCTGTCATTTATTAAATGTACTTATACTTCTCTAATTTATTATAATAAAGGGCTTTCAAGGTATGTATATTTTATATGAATACTTGTATACAGGTATACTAACACGTATTTTTTGTTTTGTAAACGCTTTTATTATATCTTTTCATAAAAAATCTAATTTAGGTGCATTGAATAAATTACATGTAATATTTCAATCTGTTTTAAACTGATAAAGATATCCTCATCCTCCCTCCACCTGAATTAAAAACCCTCCTGCCGAGCAAGATTTATCTCACTCAGCAGGAGGGTTCATCTATTATTTCTTCAATTTTCCCCGTGCTATATCCTGCAGTTTAAATTTCTGAATCTTACCTGTTCCTGTCAGCGGCCAGTCCTTCGCTTCCACAAACCAGATATGACGAGGTATTTTAAAGCGTGCCACATGCTCACGGCACAGCTTTCTGACCTCCTGCTTCGTGCAGGTTTCGCCCTGCTTTAACTCAATAAATGCGGCACCCGTTTCTGTTGTTAATTGATCCGGCACGCCGACAATATAGACCTGATTCACTGCCGGATGCATGGAAATCACATCCTCCACCTCTTTCGGAGCCACTGTTTCTCCGGATACCTTATACAGGTCTTTACTTCTGCCTAATAAGCGGATATATCCATGCTCATCGATCGTTCCCAAATCCCCGCTGCGGATGTAGCCTTCCTTATCCTTTGCAGAAGCTGTCTCCTCCGGCTTTTTATAATAGCCCTCCGTGACAACATTCCCCCGTACTGCCAGTTCACCGACAGAGCCTTCCGGTAATGTTTCCCTTGTGTCTGGATCAATAATTTTGTAGATGACACTTTTATCTCCAAATTCTGGATGACCGGCAATCCCTGCTGTTTTTACCTTTCCTACCGTTGTCGAGATTATTTCCAAAGGATCATCAATTTCAGTAAGCATCGTTGTAGAGCCGGCCTCTGTAGCCCCGCAGCCCGTACCGATTTCTGTTACTCCTAATTCCTCTACAGCTCTTTTCCATAATGGAACTGGAGAAGGTGCTGCACAGCATAATAACGCATAAAGATGATCCAAATTTGTATTTTTAACTTCCGGACGATTCAATAAGGCGACAAGCATCGATGGTACTGCCAGAAAATCATGTACCTGATATTTTTCCATCAGCTGGAGTGATTGCAGCGGCTGGAAAGCATGACATGTCACCATACCTCCTCCTACAAAGGAAGCTGCAAAGAATCCTTCCTGCAGAAAATAAACATGGTACATCGGCAATGGTGCATAAATCCGTCTTCCCACTTCATATCCTCTTGTCAGACACGTCGCAAAACCAGAGCGAAGCAGCATATCATCTGTCAGCATAACTCCTTTTGGCAATCCGGTTGATCCAGATGTATAAATAATTGCCGCACAAGCGTCCGGATCATCTGTTTCTTTCCAGCGCTTATTTAAGTCCGTCTCTTCTACTGCCTCTGAACCCTGTAAAAACGCGTCCCATTGTATATAAACATTTGGAATCTCTGTATCTTTATTCGGTATACAAACTGCCTTTTTAAAAGGGCTCTCTGCATCCTCTTGGAGTTCAGAAACAACATCTTTTAAAGCTTCGGCATGACTTTGTTTACCGGCAAATTGATGGGTAATCAGCCAATTGGTATCAGATTGACGAAGCATATAGGTCAATTCTTCTTTTTGAAGCTGTGTATTCAAGGGGACTACAACCGCCCCAACCATAGAAGAAGCAATAAATAGAGCTGTATATTCGGGTTCATTTTCCATCAAAACTGCCACATGATCGCCCGGTGCAACCCCTAAATGCAGCATAGCCTTTGCATAGTTACGCGCTGTCTTCCACATTTCTCCGTAGGTCATAACCTTATCCGGCATCATAATCAATGGGGACTTGCTATATTGCTGACATTGCTTATAAAAATGCGTCGCAATTGTCCGCTTTTCCCAGCTTGGATACATTTTTTCCAGTGCTGCTTGTCTATCCTCCACACTTTTATGACCCTGTTGTTGTTCCAGCATGGTTATCTCTCCATTTCATTATTCGTTTCATCTTTTTCCTTATTCATTTAAGCCTGAGGCGCCTGCCAAATCACAATTCCGTTTTGACCGCCGAAGCCAAAGGAATTACTCATCGCTGTCTTAATTTGCTGCTTTCGGCTTGTATTTGGAACAATATCCTTTGGCGCCTCCTCGTCCCGTGTTTCGGAATGAAGCGTTGCCGGTAAAATCCCCGTCTCTATAGCCTTAATGCATGCAATACTTTCAATCGCCCCCGCAGCTCCTAACAGATGTCCAACACTGCCTTTTATCGAGCTGACCGGCATGTCATCCAGCCTCTCTCCAAATATCATTTTTAACGCTTTCGTTTCAGCAATATCACCAGCTGGTGTAGATGTTGCATGCGCATTAATATAATTAATATCTGACGGATCAAGCTGCGCTGAACGGAGCGCACGCTCGATTGCCAATGCGGCGCTTGTTCCTTCCGGGTCCGGTGATGTATCATGATAAGCATCATTGGAGGCTCCATATCCTTTTAAGGTTGCATAGATATGTGCTCCCCTTGCTTTGGCACGCTCCAGCGGTTCAAGGACAAACAAGCCTGCCCCTTCACCCATTACCATTCCTGTCCTTGCAGCATCAAACGGGCGGGACCATGTTGAAAAATCCTCCGGTCCTTTTGCTGCCAATGCACCTGCATCTCCGAGTCCAGATAAAAAGACATTGGACCACAGGCTGTCCACACCTCCAGCAAGAATATAATCCACATCATCACGGAAAAACCAGTAGGCAGATTCTCCAATGGCATTTGCCGAAGCTGCACAAGCTGTTACATATGTATTTGACGGTCCCCTAAATCCATACTGAATGGAAATCGTACTTGCCGCTGCATTCGGAATTGATTTAGAAATCATACGTGGCCCTACTCTTTTTGCCTTCCCCGTCGCTAATTTTTCAGAAGCCTGCTCCAAGGACTGAATTCCTCCAAAAGCCGTCCCAATTGCTGTTCCAAACCGGTTCCTGTCTACATCATCTATAAAGGATTCGCCATCACTTTTAAACAATCCTGCATCCCTTAATGCTTCATCTGCTGCAATTAGTGCCAGCTGGGTAAAATAATCAGTATTTCTGACTATCTTTTTAGAAAGAAAATCGGAAGCTGCAAATGCAGGCACGCGCGCGCCCACCTTTGTCCATTTGCTTACATTTTCATCTGTTATTTCCCTTACTGCAGAACGATTCGCAATTAAATTATCCCAAAAAGTTGAAACCCCCATACCGAATGGAGAGACAGCTCCCATTCCTGTTACTGCAATCCCTATCTGCTTCATCACTCATACTCCTCTGCATATTTTTAGACAATATCTTCCCCTGCATTCTGTCTATATTATGAACATAATCAGCTACAATTTCAAAGCTGTCATATAGTTTTTAATTCTCAGTATCATTATAGAGTAAGTGCATATTTTCCTCAAACTATCTAAATCAACATTCGTATTTTCAGACAAAAAAATCCTCGCTATCCAACAAATGATAACGAGGATCTCAGCTCTTATTTAGAAACAAATTTATTACCGGCAACCCAAAACCGATATGGATAATCCCTTGCCTCACCAGAATTATCTATGCCAATCCGCGGACCGCTGCTGATTTTCTCCGGTTTCTTTCCTTCTGCAATAAATAGCGGCGGCTCCATGAGAGATCGTCCATAATCTCCCATATTAATATCTAATGCCTGCGTCAACTTGCCCGGTCCGCTTGTTAAGTTTTGAAATTTTTTCACCGGTCGGCGGACCAGCATCTGATCGACTCCCGTATAAGGCTCCACTGCCCGGATTAATACACTTTCCGGCACTTCTTTTTCCGCGCTGACGACATTAATCAGACAATGATTATGAATGAGATGGGTATATGTCATACCAGCTTCAGCATAAAGAATTTCCGTCCGTTTTGTCCGCCGGTTTCCAAATCCATGTGCTGCTCTATCAGCGCTTCCCAGATATGCTTCTGTTTCTACAATAAATCCAGAGCTCGTTCCTTCCTCCGTCTGCTTTACTAAAACGCACCCAAGCAGTTCCTCTGCTAATTGTAAGGTGGGGGATTGGTAAAAAGTTTTTGGTAAAGGGGTTAAATTTAGATCCTGATTCAATGTATACACTCCTTACATTCTCTCTACTCTAGTCTACCCTATTTTATAATATTTCGATCATTAGATTATACAAAAAAATGCGTTACATGTTAATTGAACTATTCCTCCAACAATGAAATAATATAAATAATACAAATCTGATTAACATACTTTGTCTTTTTCAAGGAGGAGTACCTGCATGACTATTTTAGCAGAATTACAAACAAAAGAAGATAGAACCCAGCTTTTATCAAAAACCATTGAACCCTTTGGAGAGCGTGTTCGTCAGCTTCCAGATGGCGCTTTTCCCTATGAAAACTTTAAAGACCTGCAAAAAATCGGCTATCCTTCACTCACTATCCCAAAAAAGGATGGCGGAGCAGGTATTTCACTTGATGAATTACTTACCTATCAGCAGCTTATCGCTCAGGCAGACGGTTCAACTGCATTGTCTATCGGCTGGCATATGGGGATTATGAAGCATTTGGGCGAAAGCAGGCCTTGGGATGAAGATGTTTATAAAAAAGTTATCAAGGATGTTATCGCAAATGGCGCATTATTAAACAATGCTGCTACCGAACCGGCAACAGGTAGCCCGACTCGCGGTGGAAAGCCGGAAACAACAGCAGTAAAAACAGATAACGGCTGGGTAATTACCGGCCGGAAAACCTTTACCACACTGTCACCAATCTTAACTTATTTTGTGGTCAGTGCATCTATTGATGGAACAGATGATGTCGGTAATTTCCTTGTGAAGCATGATTTGAAAGGTGTTAATGTGGAAGAAACATGGGATTCTATCGCAATGCGCGGCTCCGGAAGTCATGATCTTGTTTTAGAAGAGGTTCATTTAGATAAAGAGGATCTTGTTGAAATTACATCGAATCAGAAAAGAAAACCAGCGGGCTGGTTATTGCATATTCCGGCATGCTATCTTGGGATTGCCCAGGCTGCCCAGAAAGATGCTGTTGCCTTTGCAACAAGCTATTCGCCAAACAGCATCAAGGGAACCATTTCTGAACTGCCTAACGTGAAGCAAAAGCTTGGATACTTGGAGCTTCTTTTGCTGGAATCACAATACTTCCTGCATGCAGTTGCCGAAAAGTGGGATAACAGTGATGAAGAAACCAGAAATACTATAGGCCCTGAATTAGGAGCTGTGAAGCTGTCTGTCACCAATAAAGCCGTGCAGGGTGTAGATCTTGCCATGCGTGTTGTTGGTGCACAAAGCCTCAAGCTAAAAAATAATTTTGAACGCTATTACCGTGATGTCCGGGCCGGTCTGCATAATCCGCCAATGGATGATATGACGATCATGCAGTTAGCAGATAAGTCCATACGGGAGCTGTAAAGTATTTCATTGTCACGTTTTTAAAGATACTAAACGAATGATAATAAATGAAGCACTTTTAATGAAAATAAGCTATATGAAACTAGTTTTTCATATAGCTTATTTTCAAGCAAGATTTTTATTGATTTTCTTTTCTATGTCCTCATCCATAAACTTAAAATACGGAAGCAGTATCCCTAATACACCATACATCCGATAATCAACAATCAGGCAAGGAATACTTTCCTCATTAAGTGATACGGTATGATTTTTTTGACAGATTGCCGTGTTATATATAGTAAAAACCCAGTTCTGTAAGCCTTTTCAGTTATTGTACATAAATATGTTAAAATGATATTATGAGCACATATGATAAATAGAAAAGGGTGGCGGAGTATGCTGGAAAACAACGATAAGAACGTTCGTTTACCTCATGAAATTATTCAAATTCTTGATAAGAGCTCTAATGGGAAAAATATTGATGAAAAGGTACGCTTATCACTAACTATTGGAATGTTTGCAGAAGGTACTGTTACTTTAGAGCGTGTTGCTGAACTTGCAGGAATACCATTGGTAAATTTTATAGACATCCTACAAAGTATAAAAATCCCCTGGATGGAATACACTCCTGAACACATTAAAGATGATGAACTGGCTATTCAAAAATACAAAGACAGGACAAATAAATGACATCAATTATAGATTCATATTGCTTTTTCTAAATCCCCATCCAAAAATTTAAAATACGAAAGCAGTATTCCCAATAAAGAAGTAGTACTTATCACCATCCCTATCATTAAATACAATGGACGAACTCCCCAAATTTCACTTAAAAATCCTCCTGACAGTATACCTAATGGCATCATGCATCTAATAATCAACAGCCGTACAGAGAATATTTTCCCCATTAAATGATTAGGTATGATTTTTTGACAGATTGTTGTATTATGTATTCCAAAAACAGCCATGGCAATTCCGCCTGCTACCTCTGCCAGAATTCCCAATAAAACACTTGTATTAATAAATAAGAAAACAAATGTAAGCCCGCCGGTAAATAAGGCTCCGAGCATTAATCTTCTTCGGCTTTTATATTTCATTTTACCAACCAGGATAGAACCTAAAATAAACCCGACCGGAAAACCAGCCATAAAATAACCGTATTCTGCATAGCTTCCCGACAATTCCTCAGTAATATAAGGAAGTGTCGTAACCATTGTTACCCCGACTCCAAATTGGACAAAACCCAGAAATATTCCCAGCCAGACAATGACGCGCTTCGTAAAAAAGTAAGTAATCCCTGCGGTAAATTCCTTGATCCATGGTTCTCTTGTTTTTTGCGGAATTCTGTCTTCCTGGATAAACAGTAATGCAAATCCGCTAAATAAGAGCAGCGTACTTACCAAAGTCATTGTAGGCATAACACCTATATATTCAATCACTACTCCCCCTAAAAAAGGAGCTGTAAAAGTCATTAATCGTGCCGTGCCTTCCAGGTATGCATTAGCCGCTTCTAATTGATTCCTTGCCACGATAGAAGGAGTTATCGCCTGATTTGCCGGAACATAGAGCGGTGTAATTAATCCAACAATTATCTGCACCAGGTAGATATGCCATGGCAGCAGGCTGTCTGTAAATAAAGCAAACAACGGTACAAGAAAGACAAATCCTCTTGCCATCTGAGAGAAAATCAATATCCATTTCCGGCTCCACCGATCAATAAATGGACCAATAAACAGCTGGAGCACTAAAGATGGAATAAAATATAATAGCCACATACTCCCCAATGCTAATTTCGAACCTGTTAATTGATAGATTAAAATGGAATTACAAAAAGTCCCGAAAGCACCTCCCAGCTCTGAAATCCCATTGCCAATCCAAATGGAAAGAAACGATCTATTTCTGAAAATCGATGTGTCCATCCGCTTCCTCCTTTCATTTTTCCAGATACCAGTCAAATTCCTTTGCTAACAGAGTAAATACATTATTTTTTAAGCAATACTTTGAATCAATTATCTCTACTAATTTCGCTGCTCTTAATATCTTCAAATGATGGTGGATGGTTGACTTCCCTATATCCAGTTTTTCCGTCATATCCTGTAATGTCCTGGGGTGCTCAGACAGCATTTTAACCATTTTCAGACGCACCTCATCGCCCAATGCCTTATATTTTTGAACCAGAAAATAATCTGGCATATAACGGTCACTTGGAGATACACTTTCATTGGAAACAGGATAATAAAATACTTTTGTCCCTTCCATATCTGCCTCAATATTCCATGGACGATAAATATATTGAGGGATTAATAAGA
Organism: Oceanobacillus sp. FSL W8-0428; assembly: GCF_038004405.1. NCBI lineage: Bacteria > Bacillati > Bacillota > Bacilli > Caryophanales > Bacillaceae > Oceanobacillus > Oceanobacillus sp. FSL W8-0428. The sequence continues at coordinate 2,019,706 of NZ_JBBORB010000001.1, read as the reverse complement.
CGGTATGTACACTTGGTTCAGGCGTATAGGTAACTCCGCCGGTAGCCCACTGCACTAATTCCTCCGAAGACATTTTCTGCTGCTTCTCTTTCTTTGACTGATAATCCTTTTCCAAAATGACCTTTGTTTCCTGCTCACTCTTTCTCACTATTTCTTGGTACCAGCTGTTCATCACCTTTATCAGATGTTTTTTTAAAGGCTCCGCTTCACAACTGCTGATAAATTCGATATATGATGGAAAAAAGGGATTGTTAGCAGTAATACGCATCAGCTCTTTGATTGCTTTTTCCTCCCCTTGCGCAGCCTGCTCCCGATCTGCCTGATACGGATTTCCGATAAATGGCAGGCAAATAAATTTCAATTCTGTATCTGTTAAATGCTGTACATATTGCTGAAACACATCCAGATTGGAAAATTCCTGCTGGTGGAGTATTTGGAGCAATGCCTTCCATGTATTATTTTGTTCAACATAGTCCAATTCCTCCGATAACTCTGCTGAAACAGATTCTCTTGTCTGTATCCAATATTCTTTTGGCTTCTCTAATGTATCCAGCAATCTTGTGTTTGTTATTGCTGCGATTCCTAAAGCACACTCCCATAATATAGAATAAGTCAATTGGATCTCATAGCTCTCCCGTTCTCTGCTTGTTAGTTGCAAAACATCCATGTTATCGCTCCTTTGTATTTGATTAACTTTATCGTATCACATATTCTACAAATATAGAATATTATATTTCAAATTTATAGAATTTAATTACCCAAATCTTTCTATACCTCATTCTCAAGCACTTTACAGGCATACACTATGAAGATTATTTATTTCACAAAAAAACACTCTCTTAACCGAAAGTGCTTTTTATCAGGCAGAGTTATAACAGTACTGAAGAACAGAAAGCAAACTCGCCACTGGCATATATAACAATCATTGACCATCAGCTTTTTTCCAGCCGTTTGAAATGTATAAAACGGACAAAATAGACAAATAGAATAGCAAATATATGAAATCCTATCCATGCCCAGTTAAAAGATTCTGCTAATACATTTATAATCAGCGCGATAACAAAACAAACCACCGTAAAACCGAGAAGCACATTGAGTACGATGCGGTCCACCAGCTTATTAGGCTTCAAATCCTCCTCTTTAATCCCCTTCTTCTCTCTCCATTTATTGCCTGCCATTCTAAGAATCGGCGTAAGAATGATTAAGATAATCACAGCATACAGCACCAGCTGCCAAAAAGGTATAATTCCCCTGGTAAAACTCACCGCAATAGAACCGGCAAAAGCAAATCCCAGTGCAAGGTAACTGTCAATTGTCGGCGTAAAAAAGGGCAGCGTTAATTGTCTTTCCAGTTTCTTCAAAAAAGAACTCATATCAATCGTTCAACTCCTTGACATTGCTATGAAGAAAATAATCTTATTGTCTGAGTATCTATCATTGGGCTCTTAAAAATCTTTTCCCTAAATTGCACTGAAAGAAACAAGAAGAATACAGCTAATGGAAAAAGTTCATCTGTTTAATCCACGTGGTTCTTTTAAAAGCCTTTGCTTTAGATTCTTTTCCAATAAATATGTTTATAAATTACCTATACGTGGAAAAATGTTGCTAAACACAGAAAAAAATAATTAAAGGAGGAACACATGAATGGAACCAACAGAGATGCAGAAGAATGGTACTCCTAGACAGAAACAAGACAAACAGCCGGGACTCGAATCAAAAATGAATCCGCTCCCGCATCAGCCATATGATTATAAAGGAACGGATAAATTACGAGGAAAAAATGCGTTGATTACTGGCGGTGACAGCGGTATTGGCCGGGCTGTAGCCATTTTATACGCAAAAGAAGGAGCAAACGTAGCGATTTCCTATTTGGACGAGCATGAGGATGCGAAGGATACGAAGAAATCAGTTGAAGCTGAAGGAGTGCAATGCCTTCTTCTACCCGGAGATATAAAAGAAGAATCCCATTGTATTGATTTAGTCGAAAAAACCGTACAAGCATTTGGCGGTATCAATATTTTGGTTAATAATGCTGCCATCCAATTCGTTCAGGAAAATGTAGAGGATATTCCTTCTGAACAGTTTGAAGAAGTATTCCGTGTGAATTTCTTCTCGCAATTCTATCTGACAAAAGCAGCTGTTCCCCATATGGGAGAGGGAGATTCCATCATTAGTACTTCATCCATCAATGCTTATAAAGGAAATGCCACGTTAATGGATTATTCAGCAACCAAAGGCGCTATTACTGCTTTCACCAGAAGTATCGCACAAAGTCTGGAAAAAAAAGGTATTCGTGCGAACACCGTTGCTCCAGGACCAGTTTGGACGCCACTTATCCCATCTTCATTTGATGAAAATAAAGTAGAGCAATTTGGACAGGATTCTCTAATGGGCCGTCCCGGGCAACCTTCCGAGCATGCTTGGCCTTATGTGATGCTTGCTTCCAAAGAAGCTTCTTATATGACGGGACAAGCTATCCATATTAACGGAGGTAGCTGGACATCGTCTTAAGCATCCTGCAAAAATAGCCGGTATTCTCCCGTCAGAATACCGGCTATTTTCTATTTTATATGAAACTACTCTGTTTCACTTCTAAGATTTGCACTGCCGCATGATCATGAGGCTCTATATCTTTACTTTCAAATGGATTCTTTCCTGTAAGCACACCGTATGCAATCACAACAAGACAAACATAGATAATCCCGATACTCACCCATTTTTTAATCGACATCAATTACGCCTCCCTTTTCAGCTTCAAGCGCTGGAGTCTGAGAGCGTTGAGCACAACAGATACAGAGCTGCATGCCATCGCTGCGCCGGCAACCCAAGGAGCTAACAGCCCAATCGCAGCAATTGGAATGGATGCAGAATTATAGGCAAAGGCGAAAAATAGATTTTGCTTGATATTTCGCATCGTTTTTGCACTCAGCTCAATACTGTCAGCCACACTGTGTAAATCACCGCGCATCAGAGTAACATCTGCAGCTTCTATTGCGACATCTGTTCCTGTACCAATTGCCATTCCAATGTCTGCAATGGCTAAGGCAGGAGCATCATTGATACCGTCACCTACCATGGCAACTTTTTTACCTTCCTGCTGCAGCCGTTTAATTTCATTTGCTTTTTGGTCCGGTAAAACCTCTGCAATAACACGATCTACGCCGACTTCTTTCGCAATTGCCTGCGCTGTCCGTTCATTATCGCCAGTAAGCAAAATCACTTCTAATCCTTGTTCATGCAAACGATCAATAGCTGCCTTCGAAGTTTCTTTTACGGTATCAGCAACAGCAATCATTCCTGCAAGCTTGCCTTGAAAACCGACGAGCATTGCTGTCTTTCCGTCAGCTTCCAATTCTGTCATTCTTTCTTCGATACTACGGATATCAACGTTTTGCTGCTTCATCAATTTTCTCGTTCCAATATAGAGAGGCTCTCCCTCCCATGTTACTTGGATACCGGATCCGGGTACCGATTCAAAGTCAGTTGTTTCTATTAAATCAATACGCTGTGCCTCTGCACCTTTAACAATTGCTTCAGCAAGCGGATGCTCTGAGTGCTTCTCAGCAGATGCTGCCATTTTTAATAAATCAGCTTCCGTCATATCCCCTTGAGGAACGACATCAGTCAATGCAGGTTCACCCTTTGTTACGGTTCCTGTTTTATCTAATACAATTGTTTCAATCAAGCGGGTGTTTTCTAAATACTCTCCGCCTTTAAACAGAACACCTAATTCTGCAGCTCTGCCTGATCCGGCCATGACAGAGGTCGGTGTCGCCAAGCCAAGTGCACAAGGGCAGGCAATAACCAAAACGGTAATCGCAGGAACTAAAGCTGCACGTAAATCCCCCGGCGAAACAAAGATGTACCAGGCAAGAAACGTTACAACAGCGAGCCCGACAACAACAGGAACAAAGATTCCAGATACACGATCTGCTACACGCTGAATATCTGCTTTACTGCCCTGAGCTTCTTCCACTACCTTTACAATCTGGGCAAGGGCAGTATCTTTTCCAATTTTGGTTGCTTCAATTGTCAGCGTACCATTTTTATTGATGGTTGAACCAATTGCTGTATCCCCGATATTTTTATCAACGGGTATACTTTCACCAGTAATCATTGACTCATCAATAGCTGACTTCCCTTTGACAATTGCCCCATCAACGGGTATTTTTTCTCCCGGACGGACAATAACCTGATCGCCGACAGCTACTTCTTCAATAGCGATCTCCAGCTCTTCACCATCACGGATAACACGGGCAGTTTTAGCCTGCATATCCAGCAGCTTTTTAATCGCTTGACCAGTGCGTCCTTTCGCACGAACCTCAAATAACTTCCCAAGCAGAACTAACGTAATAATCACCGCAGCAGCTTCGAAATAAAGCTCAGGCATTCCAGCTGCACCGTTGATTTGCCATTCTATTCCGAGAAAAATACTATAGAGATAGGCTACTGAGGTTCCCAATGCGACAAGAACATCCATATTTGCACTTTTATTTCTTAATGCCTTATAAGCTCCAACATAGAACTGTTTTCCGGCAATAAACTGCACAGGTGTTGCCAGTGCCAGCTGTACCCATGGATTCATCAGCATATCCGGTGAATAAATAAATGAGGTGAAAGAAAAATGCGTCACCATCGTCCATAATAATGGAAGTGATAAAATAGCAGAGAAAATAAATTTTCCGGTTTGATGACGAATCTCCTCTTCCTTCCGATTTGTTGTCTCTTCCTTGGATACCTGGGGTTTAAGCGCGTAGCCAAGCTTCTTCACAACCTCCATCATATCCTGGACAGTTACTTGATTTTCATTATATTCAACCGCCACATTCTCCAGAGCAAAATTGACATTTGCTTCACTCACACCATCCATTTTATTTAAACGTTTCTCAATCCGGTTGGCACAAGCAGCACACGTCATTCCCACAACATCAAATGTCTGCTTTTCATGCTGAACATGGTAGCCCAGCTGTTCAATTTTCTTCTCAAACGCTTCTATCGATGTTTGTTCGGGATTATAGTGGATCGTTGATTTTTCAATCGCAAAATTGACATTAGCATCCTCTACGCCATCTACCCGCTTTAACCCTTTTTCAATTCGGGTTGCACAGGCTGCACATGTCATCCCTTCAATAGGCAATGTGACTTCTTTTTTAGCTTCCATTTAAACCACCTCCATACCTGCATAGGGTATGTAATTATTTAAAAAGGAGATCGTGCAGAAAATAGATTGCACGATCCTTGATCATTTATCTAAAAAGCTTTCGAAACGAGATATTTTATTATTTATACAACGTCGTATCCCTGATCTTCAATTGCTTCTGTAATGTCGCCCAGCTTTACTTTCCCTTCATCAAAGGAAACATCTACTTTTCCTTCCTGAAGATGAACGTTTACTGTATCTACACCATCTAATCCACCAACTGCTCCTTCGACAGAGCTGACACAGTGACCACATGACATACCTTGAACTTGAATTGTTTCTTTAGTCATTTTATTAACCTCCTCTTAACTTATATATCCATCTTAACATACCCCTCATAGGTATTGTCAAGAATTTAATTTTTTAATCTTCTTATACTCGATTTGAGTATGATTTACCAGGTGAATCCTTTGATGAATATATAAATTCCTTATAATTCATGATATTCCGACAAATAAACCTGTATTATATGATTATCTAAAAGAAATCTCGTTTATGCGTAACTTAACGGCATTTTATAACCTATATGAAGGTCCTTGTCCGGTTGCTCCTCCTCTATGTTCCCGCTATTCTTAAAGATAGGTCTATTTAAGAGGATGTTCAAAAGTCCAATAAAAATGACACTGCGATAATTTGAACACGCATTCTATCGCAAGATTTTTTTATTATAGTTATAGAGAAGTGAGGAGAAATTTTATTATGAAAAAGAAGTTAAGCTATTTGCTCATCGGATTTTCCTTCATTCTGCTTGCCGCATGTGGAGAAAAGACAAATGAAGGAGGAGCAATTGTTTTAGCCGACGAAGGCTGGGACAGTTTAAGATTCCATAATGAAGTCGCCGGTTTTATTATTTCCAATGGTTATGGTTATGATACAGAAACAATGACAGGCTCAGCAGCTGCATTAATGACCGGATTGAAAGATCAGGAAATTAACATACATATGGAAGTATGGACGCAAAATCTTGGAGAATCTTACGCTGAAGGGTTGGAAAATGGCGATTATCAAAAGGTCTCTGTCAATTTTGACGATAACTTTCAAGGCTTATATGTTCCCACTTATATGATTGAAGGGGACCCGGAACGCGGCATTGAACCAATGACTCCAGATCTGGAGTACGTTACCGATTTACCGGAATATTGGGAGGTTTTCCAGGATCCTGATGATAGCAGTAAAGGACGAATTGTCGGCGCTATCTCCGGATGGGAGGTCGATAAAATGCTCTCAGATGGAATTGATGAATACGGTTTAGATGAATATTATAATTACTTCCGCCCTGGTTCAGAATCAGCAATTAATATTTCTCTGTTAGATGCTTATGAAAGTGGAGAACCCTGGATTGGGTATAACTATGAACCCAATTGGGTTATGGGTATGTACGATATGACACCAATTTTGGAAGAAGACCCGGATGGACCATTCTCCGAAATGGGTGCACAGGATATTGATATTACTGTAAGTAATGATTTAGAGGATTGGGCACCCGAAGTTGTAGAGTTTTTAAGTCACTACGAAACCTCCAGTGAAATTGCCAGTGATGCGTTGCAGTATATTCAAGAGGAAGACGCAAGTACAGAGGAAGCTGCCGAAAGATTCCTGAGAGAGCATGAAGATCTTTGGACAGAATGGGTGACAGATGAAGCAGAGGAAAAAGTAAAAGAAGCTTTAGAGTAAACATCACATCATTTTAATAAAAATAAGTTTGGCCGATGCCACAGTAGTTGAGATGAAATTCATCCAAGACTGTGGCATTTTATTCCAAGATAAGGGAGCAGAAAGCATGAATCAATCTGAACAAAAGCAAGTTATGATCAACAACCTGAATGCAAAAATAAAAGCAAGAGCAGCTATCCTAAAGGAAGCAAAAATCCATGAAACAGAAGACGGTTTTACTTATACAGACGCGCATCTTTCATCCTATAATTTCAATGTCGTCACACTCCCGGAAACCGGTTATCCCCTAAATCATAGTACTTTTAAAGAAATCATTGATTATTTTAACAGCAGAAAATACCCCATAAACGTATGGTGCTGGGAGCAGCAGACAGATGTTATTTCTTTATTTAGAGAAGCGGGCTTAAACGACTATGGAACAGATTATTTAGGTATGATTGCAGATCTTGAAGACTTCCAGCCCGTTGTTTCCAATGCAGTTGCAGACTTTCATTTTGAAAAAGCCGCAAGTCCTGAACAATTCGTTACTTTCGGTAATATTCTCTCCAGTTTATATACAGGCACCAATGAAGAAAAACAACTTCAAACCTATTTTGAAAAAGCTGCTCATTCTTCTCTTTTAGAGGTTAATAATTTCCAGCATATTATCGGCTATCATCAAGGCAGACCTGCAGCGATAGGCTCCATACTCTTTTCAGACGGTATTGCAGGCTTATACGATATTGCCACCTTAGAGAGTGAAAGAGGTAATGGCCTTGGAACAAAATTAACGAATCATCTGCTAAGCACAGCAAAGGAAGAAGGTGCAGCGTACTGCACTTTACAAGCATCTCCTGAAGCTGAAAATATCTACCGGAAACTTGGATTTAATACGATTGATATGTTGAAGGTATTTGTGAACTTTGAATAGGCCAGGTAAAAAGATGATTTAGGATTTTTCAAGATGGTATACTTCATTCAAAAGTTTATTTTCATAAGGACAGATTCAAAGGAGCTGAAGCAATGTTTTACAGACGAAAATACTACCTGGTAAAATCTGAATTCGCAGAAATACTAAATGCACATTTCAAGAAAACAAATCTCCCTAACCAGTTAAAGCATGGATCCCGTCTGATTGGACGCTGGATGATAGAAAATGAAGACAATATCTCAGAAATTTTTGCTATCTGGGAATATGACAGCTACGATGACTATTTACGAATTGAAACGGCTATCCGGGCAGACAAGGAGCATGTAATACGAGTCCGGGAGTGGTATGACCAGTATGGTGGAAAGGATTATGTTTTGAAGAATTATATTTTAGAAGTTAAAAATGAAATGCTGCAATCTACGCTTGATGAACAAAAGCAGTCATAGCTTATAAAAAAGCTCCAGTGAGCAATACCGGCCCGGCATGCTCACTGAAGCTCTTTCAGTTTATTCTCCTGTAACCTTTGCACTTATAATTAAGAAGTATAACCCCATTTTTTCAAATCAAAAGAGGCTGTCGTATCCTCAGCAAACAGCTTGATCCCATTGCTTTCTTCCTGTGGAAAAATTCTTGCGGTAAATACAACTTCACCTTCATTAACGAACACCTCGATGGAAGACGTATCCATAAAAATACGTAAAGAAATTTTATTATCTGTACAGGAAGTCTGACGAACAGTACCATAATCCACAGCTGCCGGAACTCCTGCAGCTGTACGATCAAGTACTATTTTTTGACGCTTTGTATCCAGATAAAGCAAGGTTTCTTCTTCTTTTCCAGTACGCAGCTTTAATCCTGCATTACCGTCTTCTGTTCTCATATCACAGTTCAACTCGTAAACAGTGCCTGAAAAGTCATCCATCGTTATTTCTTCGTCAATCAGATTTCCCTGCCATGCTGTCAGAGAACCTCTTTTTTTAATCATTTCCCTCACTGGAACCTGATAGATTTTATTATTTTTTATTTGCAGTTCTCTCGGAATCGTTAAGCAATTGGCCCACATATCTTTATCAGAAGGATAAGCTGTATCAGGAAGTCCCATCCAGCCAATTAAAATCTGACGTCCATCCTGTATCTGCGTTGTCTGTGGCGCATAAAAATCAAATCCTGCATCCAGTTCCTGAAAAGCATCACTTTGAAAATAATCTTTTTCTTTATCAAAATAACCAATAAAGCATCCGGAATTATGCACATTATGATAGGAATCTCCTTCTGGTTCAAGCCCTTGAGGAGATAGTATCAGCACATCATTTCCTTCAATCTGAAAGATATCCGGACATTCCCACATATAACCAAACTGTTCAAAATCCATTTTTAATTCTCCTTGAAAGCTCCAGTTCAACAAATTATCCGATTTATAGAGCAGCGCGCAGCCTGTATGATTCTCTCTTTCTGCACCGACAATCATATTAAATTTACCGCTATCTTTGTCCTGCCATACCTTTGGATCCCGAAAATTAGCTGTATATCCTGCCGGCTGTGCCGAAATTACCGGCTTCTCCTTTTTTACAATCCTGCCATTCTTGTCCATAACAGCTAGGCCTTGGGAAGATTCTCGATTCCAGTTCTCATCACGTTTGTTCGCTGTATAGAATAAATATAATAGTTCATCCTTAACAATACCTGTACCTGAAAAGATTCCATGACTCTCATAATCATATTCTGGAGCCAGCGCCAGCCCATTATCTTTCCAATTGACCAAATCATCTGATTCTACATGATACCAATGCTTCATGCCATGAACAGGCCCAAATGGAAACCATTGATAGAATAAGTGATACTTTCCCTGATAGTAAGCAAAGCCATTCGGATCATTTAACAGCCCATAAGGAGGCTGTACATGAAACTGCTGCCTCCAGATGCTGCTGTTCACTTTTTCCAGTAATTCTTTTTCCTCTGCATCCGTCATTTCACGGTAATGACGATACCTCATTTCTCTTGTCCAATCCATATTATTCTCAAATGCTCCCTTCCAAATCCTTTATCCAGGCTGTTTTAAATCTCTCATGAATGATTTATTGCTGTATTTTCATCCGGCTTTAACAGCTCTTTTGGAACAGCAAATAGATAAGCAAGGACAAACGCTAAAATAAAGGTAGCTATCCCGACAATAATATACGTTACAAATTGATACCCGCTGTAAATATACATTAATGGTGACAGAATAACAGCCAAACCATATGCATTAGCCTGTACACCCAGGATGGATAATACCATTCCCCCTAATGCGGAAGAGAGCAGCATAATTGTTAACGGCCGGGTTCCGTAGCGGATGATGACCCCGAAAAGAGCCGGCTCGCTGACGCCTAAGAGCTGGGTAATCCCCGCACTGGTGCCCATTACTTTCATATTCTTTTTCTTACTTCTGAAACTGATAGCAAAACAAACCGCTGCGTTGGCAAACCCATACATTGCACATAATGTAATAAGCGGATTAAAGCCGGTAGAAGCAAGTAAAGTTGTTTCAATCATTAAGAACAGATGGTGCATTCCTGTAATAACGGCTAACGGATAAATTAATCCAATAATAAATCCGCCAATTCCAAATGGTACGTGAATTAATCCAGTTACCACATAAACAAGACCATTTTCTACAATGTGAAGTACTGGCCCAAGTACCAATAGTCCACCTAAAACGCCAACGATAATAACGAAGAATGGTGTAAACATTAAGTCCAGTGAATCTGGCATTTTTGCTCTAAGTTTTATTTCTACTTTTGAAGCTACAATACCGACAACAAGTGCGGTCAGAACACTCCCCTGATAACCGACAATCGGAATAAACCCGAATGCCATCAAGGGCTCTACATTGGATGTTGCATCTGCCACTGCATAAGCATTCGGCAAAGCAGGCGAAACAAGCATCAGACCAATAACAAATCCTATGATCGGGGTTCCGCCAAACTTCTTAAAGGCCGACCAGCAGATTAATGCCGGCAGAAAAGCAAATACAGTATCTGTCAGCACAGTAATCAGCGCTAATACTGATTCCGGAATAGCATCCGGTGTTGTTCCAAAGAATCCTAAAACAGATTCATTCAACAATACACCTTTTAATCCAAGAAATAGTCCTGTTGCCACAATCCCCGGAATAATTGGAATAAATACATCCGCCAGAGTTCTTACTCCACGCTGTATTTTTCCTTTTTTTGGTTTCTGACCTTCCGCATTTTGACTATCTGACTGTTTTTCTTCTTCATTAGAGTCACCAGCAACGGCTTTATACACTTTATTAACAATTCCTGTCCCAAGAATGACTTGAAATTGTCCTGAATTATAGAAAACACCCTTTACCATTTCAATGTCTTCAATTGCTTCTTTATCGATAGAATCCTTATCTTTGACGCTAAAGCGCAATCTCGTTGCACAATGCGTCATGGATTCAATATTATCTTTACCAATAATCTCTATAATTTTTTCGCCTGTTTGTTTATATTTATCATTAGACATGCTATTTCACTCCTTCTCAGCTGACGGCGATTCCCTGATAAGGTTCTAAAACAACTTCATTCCCCGTTATCGAAGGCTTCGTCTGGCTATATAAAATGATATCCACCATTGGACGGTCTAATAGAACTTTTTTCTTCTCTGTGCTTAGATTAACCAGTACCGTCAATCTTTTATCTTTATGGACACGCTCATAGGCAATTACTTCCTCCGGTACATCCTTTACTTCTTTAATATTCCCAAAAGTTAATATACCGCTTAATTCACTATCCTGTCTTAACTGAATCATCTGCTGATAAAATGTATAAACAGAATTATTTACTGCATTAATTTCCGGGTATTCTTCTGTCATGTCCAGCCACGGTTTTCCAGTAGTAAATCCGCCATACACCTCGTTGTTCCAAGGAAATGGTGTCCTTGTATTATCACGGCTCCGCAGGTTAACAAATTGAAGTGCTTCCTCTTCTGAAAATCCCTCCTGCATAGAACGGTGATAATTATCAATGCTGGAAATATCATTAAAAGCCTTTATCGTTGAACGGTGAAAGTTTTTCATTCCAAGCTCCTGTCCCTGGTAGATAAATGGTGTTCCCCGCAAAAAGAAATATAGCATTCCAAATGTTTTTGCGGTTTCAGGTGTTTGCCATTCTTCTTCTCTTACCATCTTGGACAGCACACGCGGCTGATCATGATTTTCCAGGAAGTTTGCTCCCCATCCAGCTTCCTGGAGTGCGGATTGAGATCTGAATAATAGCTCTTTAAATTCTGGAACAGTCCAATTTGTACGCTTAAACCAATCTGATCCTGATTCCACATCAATATCGGCATAATGGAAATCAAAAATCATGGAGAAGTAACCATCTTCCCCTATAAACTGATTAAAATCTTCATACTTCACTCCTGGAGCTTCACCAACAGTAACAGCATCATACTTTTCAAACGTATTCGCTTTCAATTCGTTTAGAAAGTTTTCGATCCCTGGACGATTTCTTGTTTTATGCTTGCAGGAAACAAGACCGTCCGCTCCGTCTGCCGGAAGACTTGCATAGTCACTGTCCTTTTTAATAAAAGTGATAGAATCAATTCGGAATCCTGCTACACCTTTATCGAGCCAGCGATTAATCATCCCATATAATTCTTCACGCATTTCTTTGTTTTCCCAATTAAGATCTGGCTGTTTTTTATCAAAAACATGCAAGTAATAGAGATCTTCTTCAGGGAGCTTCTCCCAAACCGATCCTCCGAAAATAGAACGCCAGTTGTTCGGCGGGCTGCCTTCTGCACCTGTTTTAAAAATATAGTAATCTCTATACTTGCTGGCTGGATTTTTTAGTGCTTCCTGGAACCATGGGTGCTCATCCGAAGTATGATTAATTACAAGATCCAATATAATTTTAATATTGCGTTTCTTCGCTTCTTCTAAGAGCTGATTGAAATCATCCATTGTTCCAAACTCTGGGTTAATCCCCTCAAAATCAGAGATATCATATCCGTTATCAACCATAGGAGATGAAAAAATCGGACATATCCAAATCATTGTAATCCCTAACTCTTTCAAGTAATCCAATTTTTCTGTAATCCCTTTCAAATCTCCGATACCATCGCCATTAGAATCATAAAAGCTCTTTGGATAAATTTGATAAACTACCTCATCCTGCCACCATTTTGTTTCCATGAGGAAAGTCCTCCTTATTTTCATTTATGGAACCGGTTCCACATGCTTTATAGGGAATCGGTTCCACATTGATTAAATTTAATATATGTTATGGAGAAAGTTTATCGCTTTCTTTTCGCTTTGTCAATACTGTTTTTTGGCAATACCTGATAATCCACGTATGTTGTTGTGGGATGAAATTTCTGTCCTTTCATTCTGACAATACTTTTTGCAGCGATATGTCCGGCTTTATTATAATCATAATGAACCGTTGTTAATGCAGGCGTTAAATAACTGGAGATCTGATAATCTCCAAAACCAGTCACAGAAATATCTTCAGGAATACGAAGTTTTTTTTCATAAATGGATTTCATTGCGCCGATCGCAATATTATCCGTTGCGCAAATCAATAAATCCGGCTTGATTTCGTTTAATAACTCCCTTGTTTTATGAACTGATTTCTCGATGGAAAAGTCAGTATAATAAATAGAGAGCCTTTCCTGCCCCTCTTTCATAAAACATTCGACAAATCCCTTTTTCCTTAAAACACCAACTGCTTCATCTTCTTCATCTACTCCAAGGTAAGCAATTTTATTAAAATCGTAAGCAGTTAAATACTCTGCCAGCTCAAAAGCTGCCTCATAGTCCTTATAAACAATACAATTCAGACGTCTATCCTCTTGACCAATCACAATAACAGGTACTTCAATGGATTCAATCGTATGAATATGCTCCTCTGTTAATTTTGTCGCCAGAAATATAATTCCTGAAACTTTCATCTTTGCCAGACGCTTTAAATATTCAATTTCTCTTTCAGGACTTCTGTCTGTATTTTCAATTAAAATATTATACTGCAGCTGCTTTAATTCCTTATCAATTCCCTGCAGTGTCGTTATTACCGAATAAGAGTCAAATCTGGGAATAATCACACCAATTGTCGGATTACTCTCTAAACGCAAATTTTGTGCGTATGAATTCGGAACGTATTCCAATTCTTCAATTGTTTTTTCAATTTTTTCTCTTGTCGCTTGACTGACATAACCATTATTTAAATATCTGGATACCGTACTTTTTGCCACTCCAGCTTTTTCAGAAATATCACGAATTGTAGCCATTGAATGTCTGTCCTTTCAACCTTGAATAATCATCTATTATAAAGATATTATACTCCATTGCCATATTATTTTCACGAATTGTTCTGTAACCAGTACTTCTTATACTTTTTCGTAAAAAAGAACTCTCCATCTCCAGAAAGTTCCTCATATGTTCTATCAACCAACAGCTAAAAAATTCTCTATTTGCTTTAAGTGATGTGCATCATGCTTCACAAATATTTTCACAAAGCTTTCAGCCGAAAAAGCTCTTTTCCCGGTTCCAATAGTAAACCTGTCCTGCTTATCTACTTTTTTTACTGCATCTAAAAATTCTTCTCTCCGCTTTATAAATAAATCTACTATTTGGTAAACAGATTGGCCTTCGAGAGATTGAATAGCCTTTTCATTCTGAGCATCATGATCCGGAAATGCCGGCAGATTTGCTCTATGATGCATCTGAGATACCATGTTTTGAAGATTGTAATCATCCCAATAATACATATGACCAATAATTTCTCTTATCGACCAGGCATTTTCTTTAATCGGTGTGATCAGTATTTGTTCATCCGCTTCTTTTAGCTTGGAAACCTCATCAATTGTCTTCCTGTACTCCGTAAATACTTTGCTCATAGAACCTCTCCTTAAATTAGAATACTTGTAAAGCCATAATAAATTGCTCGCCCTTTGGACCTTCCTTCCGCTTACCCGTATCTGCAAAACCGACATTATGATAAAGCTTTTGTGCTGGTATATTTTTATGATTGACAGCTAATATAATCTCATCACATTCAGGAAATACATCTTGTATAAAATCCTTAAGTAATGTCATTCCTTTTCTGGCATAACCCTTCCGCTGATGAACCTGATTGATAGATAAAGCAGTTAAAAGAATAGCTTTATGATTCGCAGAATATTCTTTTACACGATCCGTCTGATGCAGCAGGAAAAAACCTACCGGTTCTTCTCCATTCATAATCATGACACCATATTGACCTTCCGTCAGGTCTGAAATCTCGTGAGGCAGTGCAGTAAATTGATGCTGCTCTTCCGGAAGCTCGAATTGATTCAAATCATCTATGTACGTTTTTGTTAGGAGCTTTAACGTTATTGCTTCTGTCTTTTCCATATGTATTCTCCTTATTAAATGTAACTTAGTTTTCAGTTTAACATCTTTTTGTTATTTTAGGTCTATGCAATTTAGAATTTTTGAAATATTTTCATGATGTGTATATAAAAAAAGAGAAAACCTACCATACTCCATATAAAGCTCTGAATGACAATTTAGATTTTCTCTTACAATCATTATATACGTTTATTCTTTATCTCTAAAACAGCTTCCACTGCTTCCTCCAAGGAAGAGGTAATCTCGCCATTTCTTTTTATTAACCCTACCAAAAATAAATTACGATACACAAATTGATTTTCTAAACCATCTTCTATAAGCGCGTCAATCTTTTTCTGATTATCTCTTCCCTGCTGGCGGGTATCGGTAAATACCCCGACAATTGGGCGTTTAAGCATTGAAAAAGCTCCAATTTCAGCCGCTACACCAGAATCTACTTCTACGCCATCCAGTACTGCAATTAAAAAATCACTTTCTTCCAGCTTAGATAAATCTGCTTCTGCAATGATCTCACTATTTGCATATGCAGTCTTATCATTAATTGCCGCATTTTCCTGCGGTACATATAAGTCTATTTCCGGAACAGCCTCACGAATCGCTTTTGCCAGCTGTTCATTTACATAACGGTCACCTATTGAAAATAATCCATTTGCTAAATAACCTTTCATTTCAAGCACCTCTTATCCAGTCTAGTTCTTTTACTTATTTCTTACGTTCATTCCTTCATATTTTAACAGAATTATCCTTGCCTGGTTATCACTGCTGCTCTTTCTGAAACTCCAAATAGATATAAACTCCAACAATTAAAAAGGTCAGGATAATACTCAGGAAAGCCTGCATATCAACTCCAAGCGGCGTATTCTCCAAAATCATCGGCGGAAAATTCCAGGCAATTAAGATAACAGGTAATATCCATGTTTTCGCCCAAACAGACATTAGTACTGCTGCAGCTGTCACTATCCCCAATAAAATCATATTTCCTAAGAATTGAATTGTAACAAGGGAGGTTTCCACATAACCATCCATAAAATAAGCTGCTACAAATAAAAGCATACCAATAACTGCTGGAATCGCCAGAATTATATATTCTTTAGATACAGATAACTGCGTTTTAGAGGTGTATCTTACCGCAAAAACAGAGCCAATAATAAATAAAAGTCCAATTACAATTGTACTTAGGATTCTAAAAAGGCTGTATGCTACAATTTCTCCGTATAATACACCTCGTAAAACGTCACCAAATACCATAAAAATAATCGCACCTATAAGGATATATGGAATCAGCCAGGATACAGATGTGTTCTTCTTTTTATTCACTTCTTCTTTCAGCTCATCTAAATATTCCTGCGGGGATTTGTCGGTAATTTGTTTAATAGACTCATTATTTTGTTCCATCTCATAAAGCTTCTGCGCTAAATTATCTGCAGCTTCCTCAATATCAGATTGTTCTATGCCCTGAGAAAATAAATACAGCCGCAGCTTTTCTATAAATCGATTACTTTCCGAGCTTAATTTCGTCCGGTCCATTTCAATGCCCCCTTCTATGATCTATCAACGCATTGATATTTTAAAATCACTTATTTAGATTTTAAATTGTATTATTTTCCTCTGGCTAAGCAGATATCTCCTACAAAACATCCTCATTTTAAAGGACTTCACCTTGTTTTACAAGAAATTCGGACAGAAAAAAATTACTCCTCACTTGAAGAAGTAATTTTTAAGACAGTACGATATTAATCAAACAAGGTCGGCTTCTCCGGATCTCTCAAAAATTCAAACAAACATTTGATTTGTGTTTCTGTATTCCGATTTAACGAGAGATCAGGCAGGTTATCCTCAGCAAAAAAATCAATTCCTTTTGTTTCCATTCCCAATTTGGCTTCCCCGCTCATAATCTCGCATTGGATAAACAATTTATAATACTGATAAGGCTGTGGCGGGTGTGGATGTTTATTTGTATCAAAAACTGCCAGCAGCTTCATTGGCTGTACGTGAAAGCCTGCTTCTTCCTGAATTTCTTTGGTAACATTTTCTTTTGGAGATTCACCAATATCACAAAAGCCACCCGGTAACGCCCAGGCACTATCATGCTTTTCACGGACCATTAAAATACGATTATCTTTAAAAACAACACCCCGCACATCGACTTTAGGAGTCTGATAGCCTACCTCATTAGCAAATAAATCACGAATGGACTCGAAATCTAATCCCGTATATTCATTCATAATTTCAATGCTTAACGTACGCAGCTGTTCATACCGTTCTCTGTCATACATATCATTTGTAAAAGTCAATCCCGCCTGAGAAATAGCCTGGATTTGCTTCGTCCATTCTAACCACTTATCACTCATTTGAAATGCATCCTTTCTTTTAATTAATTGATTGTAAATAACACTATATTTCTATGTAAAAAAGCAGTATAGAACAACTTTCTATACTGCTTTTATCTATGATTATAGCTGGTAATCAACACAGACACGATCCTGCACACACTCTTTCACAAAGCTTGACACACGCACATGCTCTGGATGTATTTGATATTGTTGTAATGCCTCCTCCGTCTCAAACTCGCTATCCAGAATAATATCACGATCGCTTGTCGCCAAAGGATTAATAATGACGTTGATAGAAGCAACACCATCTATCTTATCTTTTAAACTTTCTAATTCATTTTTGATTTTCTCTGCATTTACTTTTTTCTCTGCTTCACTGAAATTGTCACGATGATTCCATTGTACAATATGTTTTATCATGGCTTACAGCTCCCTGTTCATTTTATAGTTAAAGTTTATCATAGTCTTGCTTCCTTCACATAGATAACTTATTTATATATTTCTCTAATTTTTAAAATCATTTGATATGATTTTTTTAGAATGATAAGGTATAAGTAAGGAATTTAAAATTAACATTGGTTGCTAACCTTAAGCGAACATAGCTTACTAAGGAGGTTAGCACCCTTTTTATAGCAAGGGGTTTAGAGAAATACCCTAATAATAAAAGGAAATAATTTCAAACTTTGATTAGGTTAGCATTTTTTTCGTCTTTAGGCCTTGCTGTATTAAGGTGTTTTATGTGTGCTGTCGCATCTTATATGGATGCGTGGATTGAAATTGAAAATGTACGCGAAAATAATGCTGACGGCGATGTCGCATCTTATATGGATGCGTGGATTGAAATTTCGTAGTGCTTATAAAATAGGTACACCATGTAGTCGCATCTTATATAGATGCTCATGACCCAGCACCTCCAACATAAAATGATGAGGTGCCAAGGTATCTCGTCTTTTCATGTTAGAGGCGCTGCTAACCTTTTTTCTGCACAGCCATCCAAATCTCACTATATACATTCTCTAGATCGCTATAATCTTCTACAAAAGAAATTCCCGGCGCATCAACTAACTGATAATCCGAGGAAGGAAGCCATTCTGAAGCAATTTTCGCCCATGTTTGCTGCATTGTTTCAGGGAATGGCCCTTGTGATGAGAAAATGACCCAAATATGATTAGGCACTTCCAGCACATCCAGCCCTTCAAAGGGTCCTTCTTCATCTGTCAATACGCCAATCATATGCTCTAAATAGCCTTTCTCATGCACTTCTTTGCCCTCACGTAATCTGCTGCCTTCATCATAATTATAAGAAGCATTAATTACTTGCTTAGGCTCTATATTAGCGTATTGATGCATCTTTTCTTTCTGCTGATTTGTAATACTATTCGCCAGTTTTTCAATTTCCGGATTAACTCCTTCAAACTGCATGGGCACCTTTTTACTTATACCAATAATTTTAAATGCTTCTTTTTCAACAATTCGATAATTCATTTCTGCTCCTCCTTGAATCGTTAATTGAAAGGTGAGCTTCGGAAAGGCTTTAAGACGCTTTTTTTGCTGATTTTTCACTTCAGAAGGGTTAAATCCAGCCCATTCGCGAAATGCCCTAGAAAAACCGTCAACAGAATTATATCCATATTTAAAAGCAGTATCTGTCACATTAACATCATCCCGTAACAAATCAAACATTGCATTGGAAAGCTTTCGGTTACGGATATAAGCAGTCAATGTCATCCCTGCTAAAAAAGAAAACATTCGCCGGAAGTGGTAAATCGATGTACCGGTAATTTTCTCAATTTCTTTCTCGTCGATTTCCACATCCAGGTTCTCCTCAATATACTGTAACGCCTCATTCATTCTGCTTTGCATTTCCTTCTCCTCCTTCCATTAATTCAAGTATAGAGGCTGCTTGCATAAATCACTCGATAAAAAAGGAACGAGTTTTATCGGTTACGAAGCATCAGCTGCTGGATAAAATCACTTTTCCTTTTCTGCCGTCAGCAACTGCATCAACAGCCTGTTTTATATCTGCTAATTTATATTTTGCTTTCTCAAAGCTAAGCAATAGCTCCTGTTTCTCCACAAGGTTTATGATTTGCTGGAAGGTTCTCTGCCATTCCTCATGACCTGCCTTCTTGTTCCAATGCCTCAAATGAAAAATATTCATTTTAACTTTCCCCGCAAAAGCTCCCCAGTCCATCTGCTCCCCAGATAACAACCCGATACTTAAGAATTGCCCCTGACACCGCAAGCAGCTGGCTAAATCCGTACCCGCGCTTCCCCCCAACGAATCAATCGCTGCATCTGCTCCTTTTCCATTTGTTTTTTCCATCACAATATCAAAAAGTGATTGATTGGATATATCCACCACTTCAGAAGCACCAAGATTTAAAAGTGTCTGTGTATGCTTACTATTTCTCGTAACTGCAATTAAACGCAAACCTAAAATTCTGGCAAACTGTACATACAAGTGTCCTATCGCTGACCCGCAAGCATTTATTAGCAGCACACTACCAGGCTGTAATTTCAATATTTCTGTCAGCGTAACCCATGCAGTAACAGGGTTAATATACAGCTGTGCAGCAATTATATTATCCATAGATTCTGGCACAGATACAACAAACCTTGCCGGAGCTATGACAAAATCCTGCCATGTCCCCTCGCCTCGTAACGACAGAACTCGTTTTCCAATGAGATCTGTACTTACTGAAGCTCCAACATCCTCTACAATTCCAACACCTTCATAACCAGGTATATATGGAAGAGAAATTCTGTGTGAATAGCTTCCTCTTACCGGGATTAAATCGGATGGATTAATTGGTCTGGCTAACATCCTAACCAGCACTTCATCTCCTTTTGGCGGGCAAATTTCTTTTTCTCCCATCTCTAATACTTCATTAGGATTACCAAATTTATCACAATAAATATACCTGTTTCGCACTTTAAAATGTCCTCTCCTGTATGACTTTTTCTTTTATTATAACGAAAAAAGGAATAACAGCGTGAGTGCCATTCCTTTTTTCAAATACAATTATTAAATATTTCCCTATCAAATAGCCTTTTTCTGGAAGTATAGATAGCCTCCAATAAAAAATATTAGAAAACTGCTGCCAACAACGGTTAGAATCTGATCCCAAGGTACAAAAAATACATCCTCTGTACTTCCGCCAATATTCATCATTAAAAATGGCTGTCCCCAAGGATAATATGGCCCAAACCGCTCCGAATTAATGACTAAAATCGTTGGTAATGTAAAAATAACATTTATCGCAAATGGTGCGGCAAAGCTTTTGAATGCAATCGAAACCCATAACTGTAAAGCAATTAACGGCAAGGTAGCCACCCAGCCTCCGAAAATAGACTTCCAAACAATATCCATTGGAAAAGGATCTGTAATCCCTTCTATCACACCCACTAAATAAATAGAAACCAAGTACATTAATTGCATAGCAAGCATCAGAAGAATCAGCAACAGGTATTTAGAAAGAAAGACCTTCCCCCTCGTTACCGGCAGCGCCATCAGCTGTTTCCAGCCTCCTTCCTGATGCTCGTACTTGCAAATCACACTGGCTAAGACACCTGAAATCAAGGGCAGGAATAAGATAGCATAAGTAAAATTCATCATAACCAGCTTTTCATGCCAAGCATTGATTTCTTCTATTTCGATGGAGGAATTGGCTAACCCAATAAATAATCCAATCAGCGGAGCGACTAATAGAAGAAATAGTACTTTTGATTTTCGCAGCTTATACCACTCAGAATTTATCACGGAAAACATTTATTTAACGTCCCTTCTTTTAAAATCAATCATCCCCAGCAAATACAGTACCAATCCAAAGCCGATTCCTAACAGGGCATTGATATATGAATGATCCCAATCATTAGATAGTGCCGGCCATTTCCAAATCACCCAATCAGGTAACAACGGGGCAGAATATGCTAAAATCACTCCTGCTACCCCTAGTGTGACAGGGATAGCCTGATTCTTACTGACAGTAGCTACCCAAAGCTGCAGTCCCAATACGGGAAATGCAGCAAAGAAAGGCAAGAAGCTATACTCCATTAACCGCAAGTATGGTATATCAGCCCCTAGCCCCAGCGTCAGTCCATAACCGGACATAAAAAGGAATAAGAGAACAGAGGATAAAAATAAGACACAGCTGACTACCGTAAATTTAGATAAATACACCTCCCGTTTGGAAACAGGTAAAGCAACTAACTGCTTCCAGGCGTTTGTTTCATCTTCAATGCTTGCCATAAAGGATGTCAAAATCACAATTCCTAAAACAATTGCAAGCGGCGTAAATGAATTGATGTTCAAAATATAATACAGCCAGCGATCATCCATCTGATCAAACAAATAATCCTTTCTCACGCCGTAATTGACCATCTGTAAAGCTACAACACCAAAAGGACCAATCAGACACAACAGCCACATTCCTTTACGCTTTATCTTTAAAAAATCCGCCTTTACCAGTGAAAGGATCATCCTGCCTGCCCCTCCTTTGTCATCTCTAAGAATATATTCTCCAGAGACCTTTTTTCCTCCTGTACCCGATAAATAGAGAACCCCAGCTGAACAAGATAGCGAATGGAAGCTGCTACCTGCTCATCATCTTCCGCCTGCAAGGTCACACTTTCTTTCTCTAAATCCGCTTTTTGTCCATTGGCAAGCAAAGAACGCCACGCTGCTTCGTTATCATTCACCTTCACCTGGATAGAAGCTTGAGCAAATTTACGCATGGTCTCGATCGAGTCCTGAAAGATCATTTTCCCCTTAGATACAACACCTACTCTGGTAGCCATCTGATCAATCTCAGACAGTAGATGACTGGATATCAGCACTGTCATACCATATTCTTCCGGAAGACTCTGAATCAACTGCCTCATTTCAATAATGCCAGACGGGTCTAAACCATTTGTAGGTTCATCCAAAATCAACAGCTCCGGCTGGTGCAGCATGGCAGCGGCAATCCCGAGTCGCTGCTTCATTCCAAGCGAAAATCCTTTTACTTTTTTATTGGCAACCTCATGCAGGCGAACCTGTTGAAGTACTTCATCAATTCTCTTCTTTGGCACGTTAAGAATTTTTCTGCTTGCTTCTAAATTTTCCTTGGCAGTTAAATGCGGGTAGTAGGAAGGATTTTCTACCAGCGAGCCGACATTTTTCAAAATTTCTATCCGATTGTTTTTCATATCTTTTCCAAATAGCTGTACAGATCCGGAAGTCGGACGCATTAGCCCCAACAGCATGCGGATGGTTGTTGTTTTTCCAGCTCCATTTGGACCAAGAAATCCATATATCTCTCCCTTAGGTATCTTCATTTCCAAATTTGATACTGCTTTTTCTTTTCCAAATGATTTTGTTAAATGCTTCGTTTCTACGATATATTCCATCCTTATCACCTCTACTTTCAAGGATAGGGGTGCAAGGTTAAAATGAAGTATGGACTTTGTTTAAAGTTTGGTTAAAAAGCCGGGTACTATAAGACAAAAAATATTTCAAGAAAATAAAGAAAGTGAAACTTTTTATATCCCTAAATGACTCTAATGAATGAGGGGAGGAATTATACAGTGAAGCACAATATACATACCGTGAAAAAAGCTATTAATGGAGATGCTGCGGCTTTTGAAGAACTGCTCTTCCTGGAAGAACAAATGCTGTATTACAAAGCGCTCTCTTACGTTAACAATAAACAGGATGCTTTGGACGCTATTCAGGAAACATCCTGTAAAGCATTTCTATCCATTGGTCAATTACGAAATCCGGAATATTTTTCAACATGGCTATTCCGCATCCTGATACGCGAGTGTTACCAGCTTTTAAAAGAACGGAATCAAATTATTCCTTTTGAAGAAAATGAATTGTTATTTCGATTAGAGAGCAAGCAGGAGCAAGAAATAGAATCATTTCATCTGAGTGAAGCGTTATCCAAGCTGAAAGCATCCTATCAGACTTCTATTATCTTATTTTATTACCACAACCTGTCGATTCAGGATATTGCAGAGGTTATGGAGAAGCCTGCAGGAACAATAAAAACATATTTACGCAGAGCAAAGAAAAAATTAAGAATCGAAATAGAAAGGAGTTATAAGTTAAATGAACAATCGACATAAGCAATTAGAACCTTTCCCTAAAGAGCAAGTACGTTCAGCTATTCAAATGGGTATAGAACAAGCAGAAAAACAACGCAGGAAAGGGACAGTGAATCCTCAGCAGCGCCGAAGAAACAAGATTAAACAAAAAATATTCTATGCTTTTGGCAGTGTGGCAGTTATTTTTGTCATATTAGTTGGTTCATCATACTATTCACCAGCGCTGGCAAGCAGCCTGTCTCAGATTCCTATTATCGGTTCTGTATTTGAAAATTCGAACCTAGCTAACCTCGAAAAAGCCCATAAGCAGGGATTAACCAGCCAAATTGGCGAAACCCAGACCGTTAACGGAATCTCTGTAACACTCGATGAAGTCTTGTATGACCAGAATAATATTAGCGTTAGTTATATTATTGAATCAAAAAAACCACTTGAAGAGAATTATACTAGTGCTGGTATGGAGTTTACCATTAATGGAGAATCACCAAGTATGGGTTCATTAATGTATATGGAATCTAGTCAATCAGCAACAACCCGGACAGCAGTTCAGGAAATAAAGGTAACAGAAGAAATGCCGGATAAATTTGAACTGGGAGTGATTTTACATGGGGAGAATGAAGAAGCTTGGAATTTTTCAACTCCTGTAGAAAAAATGGAGAACATTCAAACCATTCCTGTCCAGCATTCCCAAAGTGCTGACGGAATTAACCTTACTATTACAGATCTGTCTCTCAGCGAACTAGGCGTCAGCATATCTTATGAAAGCCTTGATGAAAAAACAAATTTTGGTATTAACCGGGTAGGTCGTATTGGAATAAATTTGTTTGATCAGGATGGCAATGAAATTACGTCCTTTTCCGGAAGTGGAGAAAGCTGGTTTTTTGATAATAATCCGGGATTTAAAAATATTGAACTGTTTGGTCCAATTGATTCCAATGTTACAGAGTTGACAATTATTCCTTACTTATTTAGAGGCGTGGAGTTTGATAAAAACGGGGAAGAGATTAAAATAGAAAAAAAAGATTCTTTTAAAGATGTTGAATTTGAACCTATTATAATTGAAATACCAAAATAGACTATTATCGGAAATATATCTGAATACTTTAAACAGTAAAAAGCGGTGACCTCCACCTTGTAAGGATTTCACTGCTTTTTACTATTCTATTGTAAAAGAATCGTATATTAATTACTTTGTGTGGCTTTATCTAAAATATTTTGATGCAACGTACTCCAATTATTATTGTAATTTTCTACTTCTCCCGGATCTATCCAGATTCTTTTTCCTGATTCATAAGCACCCTTAAACTCATAAACTCGCTGAACATCCATACAGTAAAACACCTGATAACCGACTTTCGGATATGGTCTATCCGAATTCCATTCGATATTTCCGGTATGATTTACTTCGATATATCCTAAGAGAGAACAACTCCCTGTAATATAGCCTTCTTCATATGCTTCACGTTTAAAACACGCTTCAGGTGCCTCTCTCTTTTCAATATGTCCCCCGGGTATATCCCAGCCTCTATCATTTAAATTTACAAGGAGCAGCTTATCGTTTTTGAAGCATAAACCATGTACACTTGTTATAAGCTTACTTTCAGGCAGATTGTTATCTTGTATCCAGGTTAGTTTTACTTCACCATTTCCCCAATAGGTGTAAATACTTGTCACCGAGATTCCTCCCTTCCTTAATTTTTTAGCTGAAAATAAAAAGACTAATTGCCTGCTCTTTTCATCCTGATAATCTTTATCGTTGTTCCTTTTTCTGTCGAATCAATTTCCCAATCCAGATGCATCCCCTTTACCATCATATCAACAATGGAAAGACCGATTCCTGCTCCTTTTTGCTCTGTATCCACCTGCATACCCTTCCCTTTATCTGTAATCACAATGGCATCATAATGTTCTGTTGATTCTGTCCACACAGCAATATATTTTCCATCTGTTGCATGACGAAGAACATTTTGCAGGAGATTATCCAAAATCCGGCTGAACCATAATGGATCAATTTCCCATTTATTCTGTTCAAAGGCTTCTATGTCAATATCAACTTCAAATTCTTCCTTTTCAAAAACTGGATACCAGGCTGCCAGGTATTGACGGAGAAATCGGATAATATTTATTTCTTTTAAATCCTTCCTATACTTACTCGCCATCAGCAATGTATAAGACATTAGATTTTCGATTAATCTATCCACGTCTTCAATAGATGTGGACGTCAGCTTAAGAGAACGCTTTGCTTCTGTTGGTAAATCCATTTTCTGCAATGTGTAGGCCTGTGCGTTTATTTTGGTTAAAGGTGTACGTAAATCATGCGATAAGTTGGCTATCAGCTCTTTACGCAGCTGCTCCTCCTCCTGTTCGCGCTCCCTGCTTTCTCTTAATTCCTGCACCATTCGATTAAAGGACTTCTCCAAATCACCAATCTCATCCTGCTTCTTCTCTTCAATAAGAATCGGCAGTCCATCCGTATCCCGAATTTCCATTGCTTCTTGCAGATGGACAAGACGTTTACGGATCCCTCTGAAAAACCATAAGGAAAGAAATATAAATAAAAATACAACGCCAATTGTCAATATAACAATTGTCCATCCATATTCTTCGTTCAGTCGTTGCCCCTCGGACTTAAGCATGTCCCGAGGCAGCTGGAAAACAATAAACCCCTCTTCCTCATGGCCTCCTACAAAAGCAACGACAGTAAATGGATCTTCATCATAATGATTTTTTAAAAATTGTGCGGTATAGGTAACGTTCCATTCATCCGGTAAATTTTCCTGAAGATTGCTTTGTAGATTCAAAACTCCGTCTCCATCTACCCAAAACATAGAAGCATTCGGATACACTTCCTGCCATTCCCCAAATACATGAGCAATGGTATCTTCTGATATTATTTGACTGGCTTCCTGATGCCAGTTTTCTTCTATTTCGTCATACGACTCCTGGCCATTTCCGGGCGAATCCGGATCTCCCATCAGATTAAAGAAAACAATAACAATAGTAATATAGGCGGCTTGAAATAAAAAAAGTGCAATGAGAATAATCAATATATATTTCGCTAATAAGGACTTCAAAAACCGTTTCATTTTTTCACCCGATAACCAATCCCGCGAATGGTTTCAATAATAGTCGGTTTCGCTGGATTTTCTTCAATTTTCTCACGCAAATAACGGATATGCACCATCAATGTTTTATCCCCTTCCATAAAACGCTCTCCCCATACACCTTCATAAAGCTGTTCCTTCGTTAAAATCTGATTCAGATGACGAAGGAAGTATTGAAATAGCTGATACTGCTTCCCGGTCAGTAAAATTTCTTTCTCTGTCTGCTTATTGATAATAATCAACGATTTCGTATCTATTTGCAGATGTCTAATTTCGAGAATACCTTCTTCTTTTTGAAAACGGCGGAGCAAGGCATCCACACGTGCAGCCAATTCGTCGGGATGGAATGGTTTTGTAACATAATCATCCGCAAAACTTAACCCCTCCAGTTTGTCCTCCACTGCAGAGCGTGCGGATAACATCACTATTGGCGTATCCTGGTTTGCTTTTTTGATCCGTTTTCCGATTGAGAAACCATCAAGTCCCGGCAGCATAATATCTAAAATAGCAAGGTCTATATTATTTAAATATTGTTCTAATTGGTTTCCGGATGTTAGCCAAGTTACATCATGACCTCTTCCTGTTAAATCTTCTGTCACCCATTGTCCGATTTCTTTTTCGTCTTCGATGTATAGGATTTTTGCCATTTTCCCACCCCATTGGCCTCTAATTTTTATTAGTATTATTGCTTCTATTTCATTTGTTTGCTGGATTATTTTAAAAGAATTTCATAAAGTGTTGTAATCCCTATTTAATAATCATAACAAGAGTTATTAGGAAACGGACGAAAATCCTTCATTTTTAAACAAAATTTAAATAATACACTTAGCTTGTCTATACTTTATTCTTCTTTCTCTGCAATGACCTTTCTTACTTTAAATGGACAAAAATGTATGATGGTATCTTATTTTTTAAGCAGTTAATATGCTTTCAAATTCTACATAGATGCGTAGATGGAAATAAAATTGGTAAGTCGTTCAAGGTATGTATGTGGGGTAATTAGTTATGATTATCATTTGTATTTATGATAAAGTAGAATTATATTAATTGGTTATGCAGAACTTATCAAAATAGAGAAAAACATTTTATGAATATATTTCAAGCAAATTATTCTTTAAGAGGTGCTAACCTGAAGCAAACATGAATTACTAGGGAGGTTAGCACCTCTTAATTTATAAGGATTTCATGAGGTTTCAAATAAAAATGAATCAAAAGGCGGGAAGTTAGATTCTGGTTAGCACTTTATTGTTTATAAAGACTTGCTGTACATAGCTTTATTATGTACGCTTTCGCATCTTATGTGGGTGCGTGGATTGAAATCAGAAGGAACAGTGTTCACTTTTGATGTAAAACAATTCGCATCTTATGTGGGTGCGTGGATTGAAATAAGGTGAAGTAAAGCAACCTTTAAAAGATGCGTTCGCATCTTATGTGGGTGCGTGGATTGAAATTTCCGTACCTTCAAATCCGTTATCTACAGCGATGTTCGCATCTTATGTGGGTGCGTGGATTGAAATAAAAGCGCATGACATAGAGATAGAGAATATTTCTTAGCACTTTGTGTAAGTGCATAAATTGAAATACACCCTATATAACACAATCAAAACTTCCAACTCAAGATAAAATAATTCCATTAAAAAACCATCCTCATACAATAAACTAATAATGAGGATGGACTTAATATTTTTATTCTTTTTTCCTAACCATAACGCAATATCCGCTCTGCAGCCTTTCTTGCACCAGCAATATTTCTAGAAACCGGCCCAATCTCCAGCTCGGCTAATGCTCCAGCTACAAAAAGTCCATTTTTCCATTCAAGTGACTTAGGAACAACCGGAAATCCGCATGGCGCGCAAGGCAATCCCATTTGCTTAATTATTGGATCTAGCCATTCCTTGCCTGGCATTGCAATTGCTGGACCCGTTGCCAGCATAATAGAGCTTCCCTTCAGCTTTTCTTGATTTTCCATAAAAAGCTGCATTTTCCCATCAGTATCTTCTCTTATGTCCTCAATACAGCCTGTATGAATATCTAGTCTTCCCAATCTCTCCTGCTTCAACAGTTTTAAATATAAATCCCTGGTGATAGAACCACGGTTCCTTGCTTTTTGTATAGTTTTTCGTCTTTCTTTATAGCTGGTCAGTTTATGGTACTTATTCAAATATTTAGGTCCAAGCCAGCCAGGATCGCTGTCAAAATGATGAATACGTAACGGATGCCGTTTCACCATGGTAACAGAATGAATGGATTCTTTTTGAGTAAGTGCATAAGCAAGGTGTCCTGCAGTCATGCCGCCGCCAATAACAATTACATCTCCTGTATCCGGGAGCCTGCTGTTCATTTCAAATATATGCTCCAGCGCTTTATTATCTCTATACTTCTCAGCCCATGATGGATAATGCGGCGTATGGTTAACACCCATAGCGAGCACCACCCTCTCACTAAAGAAACAACGTCCATCCTTAATACCAACTTTCCACCCCTGCTCTGTCCATTTAAGTCCATTTACCTCTCCCTGCAGCCAACATTCCATCACACCTGTTTCTTCCAGTAAATCTAGGCAATGCTGATTAAACATGTCTAAACGCGGCCGCTGATACCGCCCCTTAAAGCCCGAGGCATAATTGTTTACGGAAGAATATTTTTTTAAACTGTATGGATCGGTATGTAAATGATGAACTAAAGGGGAGCGTAAATATTCCATTTCAATCTTATCTGTAACTGTTCTCCATCTTTCCAGCGGCTGTTTATGAGAATCGATAATTAATAAATCTTTTCTCTCTGCTTTTTTCTCCTCAAGCAGACGGGAAGCTACGCAGCTTCCTTGAATTCCTCCACCAATTACTACCCATTTATACATGCCTATCCCTCTCTTCCTTTTCACACTAATCATAAACGTAATCATTACGATTTGATAATTAAAATTTTTTAGTATGGCATACATACTTAATCAATTATTCTGTCAGCCTCTAAATGTCTATTTTTCTTTCTAAGCTCTCATTTCACTGTCTCTTTTTGTTTACAATCCTTCTGTATAAAAATATTTCCTGTTTTCATTTGTCTCAAAAGCATCTGAAACAGCGTTTGTACAGTCAATCCAACGCGTTTCTGTGTTTACCTTTTCTATTCTGTTCTCTATTTTCTCTTCAATCTCTTTTAATACTTCTAAAAGTTCAGGTAAGGATAAGTTAAATTCTACAGCTACTTGCTTGTGTGGCGTTTCAGCCCGGAGTAAATCAACAAAATGTTCCGGTGTCAAAGCTCTCTCAGAAATTACATTTTCCATATTTATAACTTTCCCATATAATAATCGTTCCTCTTTTGAGAGGAAGCGGCTAATCACCTTTTCCAAAAGCTTTTTATCTAAGTAATTATCCATTTTAAGCACCTCACTGAAAACCAACTCGTCACAAAACGTAATAATTACGATTTGCAACGGAAATATTATTACTTTACCACGAAATATAAATAAAGACAACATATTCTTTTATAATTAGTTATGAACTTTAAACATTTTTATTTTATCCTACTTCCATAAAATGAATCAAATTTTATTTTACAATACAAAAAAGCTATCATACGCTAATTTAATAGCCCCAGATAGCTTTTTCTTCATTTACAATAAACAGAACTTAAAAATCATCATTAGGATTAAAACTATGCGTTGAATCAGGATACTCAACACTACCGCCTGCACTTACAGTCATTGTTACGCTGAAAAGTGAGAAAACTACTAATACAGCAATTAATAATTTCTTCATCAAATCCCTCCTTTCATATCCAGAGCGTTTTTTATCTTAAAATAAGCTTGTTTATACTGCTTATTTTGAGAATAATAATTTGATAGTAATACATTATATCGAATGAGAATTTCTGTATCATTTCTCTTCTCAAAAAATGGAATAGCAACAGTTTCCAAATATTCTTTTATATCCTCTTCTTCCAATTGTAATCGAAGCACTTGAAACTTAATAACATGCTCCTTCAAATCAGACTTATCGGCAATCGTTTCTCCTTTGGAAATATACTGTGCTGCTTTTTCTTTATCCTTTATATTTAGATATAAATCGGCTAATGCCTCTATCGTATTTATATTATATTGCTCATCTTTAGAGACAGAGAGACTTCTCTGATAGTAAACAATTGCTTTTTCGATATCCTTCTTATCTTCAAATGCAAGTCCCATATTATGATAAACTTTGCGAAGCAGGTTTGTATCATCTTTTACGACCTTCTCTATACGGTAATAATAGTCGATTGCTTCATCAAAATTTTTCATTTGATAGTAGTTAATACCTAACAAAAAATAACAAACTGTACATTGGTTATAGTTCATTTCCTGTAAGTATTTATTTAAAGCGGTTTCTAAATGCTGAATCGATTTGTATATGTTGCCCTTCCTGTTGTAAACCAGGGAGAGTTCATAATGAATATCTGCTTTATAAGGATAATTCAGCGAATTTGCCAATCCCAGATATAGCTCAAGCGCTACGTCATAATTGCCGGATACATAATGGTATAAGCCACAAACTCTATTAAATAACGGCATGATTTTCAGATTACCATACTCCTGTAAAGCTTCAACTTCCTGGAATTTTTCTTCCGCTTCTGTCTGTGTTGAAAATCTCAAAGTAAACCGTAATTGAATTAAACTGATCAGTAATTTCATACCGGGATCCAGTGAGTTCTTGTATTTTTCTAAAAACAATTGATAGGCTTCTTCTGCGGCTTTCCGGTTTTCTTTAATTAAATTATAAATTTCTTCTGCTTCCTGAACTACTTCATCACTCATTGCTTCATCTGTTTGAACTAATTCTTGGACACTTATTCCAAATCTTCGGGCCAGCAGCTGTAGGATCTCTTCATTAGGAACGACATTGCCGTTTTCAATCTTGCTGTAATAGGATACAGAACAAATACCTTCAACAATCTCTTGCTGCTTGGATTTTTGTTTGTTTCGTAAAAATTTAAGTTTTTGCCCTAAATCCAACATTCTCTCTCCTCTGTATGAAATTTCTCCTATTCTAAATGTAACATATTTCTAATAAAAATTAGAAGTATATTGCTAAAATTAAAATTTGTCTATATAACAATAATAACAAATTACATTCAGAAAAGTATAAAATTTAACTCGAAACGACAATATTATTCATTTTTCAGCACAAATTCTCAATTTCTCCTTATTTATTACATTATTTTTCTATTTTTAAAGCAAAAAGAAATAAACTGCTCTCTGACAACAGCAGTTTATTCATTCAATCCGTATTCTATTTTTAAACACTTTAATACATTAATATCCTCTCATACCTTATATCTATACAATTTGCTTTTGTTCCAAACATCTTTTTATTTCTTTATCAGGAATTAATTATTTAAGAATAAAGCCGATTTTCTCCGCCAGTTCTTCAACAGATTGCACCACCACTTTTGGAATGCATTCATTCTCAAGAAACGGCATCTCTCTTAATCTGTTTTCTTTATGCCATTTTTCTTCACATATTTTAATAAAACTTGGGTGTGTTGCCCTTTCATCAATCGGGTATGCTAAAACTTCAGCTGGCAGGGCCCTGTGAATAAAAACAGAAAAAACTCCTAATTTATTGGCCAATAATACATCATGGTCAATTCGATCACCAACGTGCGCTGTTATTTCTCCGTCATCCGACAGTTTTTTCAAAACGGCAGGATTCGGCTTGGCAAATCCTGCCGAATCGGATGTAATCACTTCATCAAATACTCTATCGAGACCCAGTTTCTGCAATACCGGGAGCTGATACTTTGAATAACCATTTGTTGCAGCTGCAAGATGGAAGCCTTTTTCTTTGATTCGTTTCAGATAGTCCAGCATATTATCTTCCAGCAAATAAATCTTCGGAGACTCAGAATGCTTGATAACCATCCTTTCTATATCTATAACTGAACCTGCTCCTAAATTCCCTGCTACGCCAGTTATAATATCATCCCAATCATATGCTTCTAAAAATCGCTCTTCACTCATTCTTTGTAAGTGCTCGCTGACAATCAAATCCAGAATATCCTCTTCCGTATCTGTTTCCTTTTTCAACATATTCACAATCTCCGGAAAAACCCATTTTCCGAAGGGATTTTGCATTATTGTTTCATCAAGATCAAATGTAATCCATTTTGTTCCCACTTATTTCACGGCTCCTTCCGTTAAGCTATCCATAAACTGCCTGGAGGCGAATAAAAATGCGATAATCATCGGTAATGACGACAAAGTTAAACCCGCAAACAGCAGATTCCATTGTGTATCATACTCACCGAATAATGTTAACATCCCCAGAGGAATAGTTGATAATGAATCGGTTCGAATAAATATTAACGGATAGAAAAAGTCATTCCAGACATTAATCAGGTTTACAATACCCACAATTGAAATAGCAGGTTTCATTATCGGCAGTACAATCCGGTAATACACTTGAAAATCATTACAGCCATCTAATCTCGCAGAATCCTCCAAGGCTCTTGGAACTGTACGGAAAAAACCATAGAACAAAAATACTGCGAATGGAATTCCACCGGCAACATAGATAAAAATTAAAGCAAATAGGGTATCTACTAAACCTAATTTCAGCATCGTCATATAAAGCGGTATAACAGCCAGCTTCATCGGAAGCATAAGCCCTATCATGAAAAACGCTAACAAATAAGGATTCCATTTAAATCTATATCTTGAAAGATAATATCCAGCCAAAGACGATACAAATAGTACAATAAATACAGAAGCTGAACTGACAATGATACTATTAACAATATAATTGGAAAAATTGACGACTTCCCAAACCTCTATATAGTTATCTAAATTGAAGGAAGTTGGCAAACTTAAAGGATTTGTAAAAATCTCTGCATTTTCTTTAAATGAAGAAACAATCATTAAAAAAATCGGATAGCCAAAAACAAACGTAAATAATGCTAAGACGGCGTACTTTATGATTTGTAATAACGGATTAGTTTTCATCTTCTCTCCTCCTTCACTGTTTTACCTTTCGAAGTCTTTCCGCTTGAAGACAAATAAAATGATACTTGTCGCCATGCCGATAATAATAAATAGAACGACTGCAACTGCTGAACCGAGTCCAATTGCCTGCCCTCCATCAACTGTTCCGAAAGCTAAACGGTAAAAGAAGGTTGTCAGTACATCCGTTGAATAATATGGCCCTCCCGAAGATCCCTGCATAGCAAATACATATTCGAATGTTTCAAATGATCCTATAAATGTCAGCACTGTCATAATCATTAGGGCCGGTCCAATCATAGGAAGCGTAATTCTAAATAAAACAGTAAATGAATTAGCTCCATCAATTCTTGCCGCTTCAAAAATTTCCTTATCAATCGCCTGCAGACCAGCTAAAAATATCAGCATAGAAAATCCGATGGACGCCCAGCTGTCAACAAAGATAACACTTAAGAGTGCAGTACTCATATCCCCCAGCCAGGGTCTTGTGAATGCCTCCAGGCCGATTGCTTCCAGCAGTGTGTTAAGCGCACCTCTGGTCGGGTTTAAAATTAGGCTGAATAAAAACCCAATGACAATAACAGACAATAGCTTCGGCAAGAAGAACATGCTTTTAAAAAACTCTTTACCTTTAATTTTACTATGTATAATTAAAGCTAATATAAGTGAGATAACTAGTTGGGTAAGTACTGTAACGAAAAAATAAATCCAGTTATGACTAAATGCATTCAGGAAAAAATCCTTGTACGGTTTTTCTGTAAATAACGTTATAAAATTTTGAAACCCTATAAAATCCATCCGTTCAAATCCATTAAACGAATAAAAGCTGTTCAAGGCAGCCGAAATTAATGGATATAACTGAAAAACACCATAAATCAGTGCAGCAGGAAGTATGAATAAATGAACAAGATGCTTTTTATATCTATTTTTCTGCTTATTTTTAGCCATGGAGTCCACCCTCCCAAAAGGTGAATACACAACCAAAGCTGATTGTGTATTCGTTTTTTATTTAAGTGTGTGTTCAAAAAGTCCTGTAACTAGGATTAAGAAGTTCAAGGCGACTAATTTTTTACGAACGGACTTCCACAGGATGTGGTGACTTCTGTATTGTCCACAAATGTTCTCGGTGGAGCGAGTAATCGCAAAAGCTCTTCGATGGGACGAGTAATCGCAGTCCCATCGGAAAAAGTTAGTCAACGCACTTCTCACGTGTTGTGGTGGCTTCTACGTTGCCCACACGACGTGGGCGCTCTTAGTAGAAGATCCTCTTATCGCCGTGTCATCTTTATTGGACTTTTTGAACATCCTATTTACGTTACTCATCTTCCTCAATCATCTCTAACTCCTCTACTCCCTCTTCTGCAGCTCTCTCTGCATTTTCCTGTGATTGTTCAAGCAATTCTTCCTTTGTGACCTCCCCTAAATACATCCCCTGTAATCCGTCCTCAAAAATACCTTTTGTTGATGGGGAACCTAAACCATACTCAACAAGCATAAGATAAGGAGTTGAATTAGCCTCCGAAGCCTCCATAATTTGTTTGACAATATCATGTGATGCAGTTACGCCCTCTACAGCACTAACCCGGCTTAAATTATCAGTAAATAATTGCCCGAATTCCGGGCTGGCCATAAATTCCATAAACTGCAGGGCTTCTTCTTCATGTTCTGTACCTTTTACAACGCCATATGAACCATCCACCCAATTCATGACTAATGGATCATCTGAACCTTCCTCCTTAAATCCGGGAATTACGCCTATGGAAAGATCAGGGTTACTATTTTCCAATACTTCTAATTGAAAATCTCCATTTACATACATTGCTGCTTCTTCTGTATAAAATAATGCTTGTGAATCAGCATCATCTAAAGCCATAAAGCCGTCAGCTATATATTCTGTAAGCTCTTCCATTCTATCTAAGGATTCCATCATTCGAGAATCTGTTAAATCGGCTGCTCCCTCTGTTATATCTGATACAAATTCATTACCTCCATATGCCGTTGGAGTTATAACCCCGTGCAGCATAGATAACAGCCATGCTTCTCTCCCGCCTACAGATAATGGTGTAACGCCATTATTCTTTAATTCCTGACTGACTTCTATAAAATCATCCCATGTTTCAGGGGGATCCAGCCCATGTTCATTAAAAATATCTATATTGTAATAGATCAGACCAATATTTAAAGACAAAGGTATTCCATAGGTATTTCCGTCACTTCCCTGCGCAGCTTCTAAATATGATTCGTCAAAGTTATCAATACCTTCTATATCATCTAAAGCCACTAAATATCCATTGTCTGCAATTGTCCGGGCACCAGTATAAGGTCTGAGCTGCACAATGTCAGGTCCTGTTCCTGATACTAAGGCATTGGTTAAGATAGTATTATATTCCGTAGCTTCAAATGGATTAAATTTAATTTTAATATTTGGATTTTCTTCCTCAAAAGCAGCGATTATCTCCTCATATGCAGATCTGTCCTCTGTTCTCCAGCTATACATTTCCAGTTCTACGGCATCTTCATTTGAATTACCGGAACTATCCTCGCTTCCGCATCCAGCAGCTATCCCGCTGAATAAGATAAAGAATATTCCAATAAACAGCTTTTTCTTCATTATTGAAAACCTCCTCTGTGTTTTATCACAGCGCGACTCTTTCTTCTGAGATGAATAAACGCTGCAGGACGCTTTTTTAGAAGCGCTGCCAAAATATTAAAGAAAATTTATTGACTGCTTATTCTCAATAACGGAAGACCCAAAGTTCTCCAATTACCTTTACTCATCTTCTTCAATCATCTCTAACTCTTCTACTCCCTCTTCTGCAGCTCTTTCAGCGTTTTCCTGTGTTTGTTCGAGCAGGTCTTCTTTCGTAATTTCTCCCAGATACATTCCCTGCAGTCCGTCTTCAAAGATAGTTTTTGATGTAGGTGAGCCCTCTCCATAATGGACAAGCATAAGGTAAGGTGTAGAATTTGCTTCGGAAGCCTCTGTCACCTGCTGAACAATTTCGTTTGTAGCTGTTACCCCATCTACAGCACTAACACGACTCAAGCTGTCACTGAACGTTTGTCCGAATTCCTGCGATGCCATAAATTCCATGAATTTCAGAGCCTCTTCCTCATGCTCTGTCCCTTCAACAACTCCGTAAGAGCTGTCCACCCAGTCCATCGCCAGCGGTTCTTCTCCGTCTTCCTCCTTGAATCCGGGAATAACACCAATCGGGATATCCGGAATGTTATTTTCAAAGGTTTCTAATCGATAGTCTCCATTAATATACATCGCTGCTTCTTCCGCATAAAATAGAGCTTGTGCGTCATTATCATCTAAAGCAATAAAATCCTCCGGCAAAAATGCTGTAATTTCTTCCATTCGATCCAGGGATGCCAGCATGCGCTCGTCCGTTAAATCAGTATTTCCTTCTGTTAATTCATCTACAATTTCGTTACCTCCGTATGCTGTCGGCGAAATAACACCGTGAAGCATCGATAATAAATATGCGTCTCTTCCCCCTTGAGCTACAGGAATAATATCATTAGCCAATAATTCCTCACTAACGCTTACAAAGTCCTCCCATGTCTCTGGAACATCTAAACCATACTCTTCAAAAATATTCTGATTATAAAAAATGACACCTACATTTAAAGACAATGGTATTCCATAAGTACTTCCGTCACTTCCCTGTGCTGCCTCTAAATAAGAATCATCGAAGTTTTCAATGCCTTCTATATCAT
Organism: Oceanobacillus sp. FSL W8-0428; assembly: GCF_038004405.1. Taxonomy (NCBI): domain Bacteria; kingdom Bacillati; phylum Bacillota; class Bacilli; order Caryophanales; family Bacillaceae; genus Oceanobacillus; species Oceanobacillus sp. FSL W8-0428. The sequence goes on along the minus strand of NZ_JBBORB010000001.1, from coordinate 1,982,315 downwards.
CTAAAGCCACTAAATATCCATTATCGGCAATTGTCTGGGCACCTGAATATGGTCTCAGCTGCACAATATCAGGTCCTGTTCCCGAAACCAGTGCGTTGGTTAAAATCGTATTATATTCCGTAGAATCAAACGGATTGAATTTAATTTTAATATCCGGATTCTCTTCTTCAAAAGCAGCAATTATCTCCTCATATGCAGACCTGTCTTCTGTTCTCCAGCTGTACATTTCCAGTTCTACTGCATTTTCATTCGAGCTGCCGGAGCTGTCTCCGTTTCCACATGCAGCAAGTATTCCGCTGCATATAATTAAAAACATTCCAAGCAATAGACTCTTCTTCATTACTAAAACCTCCTATTAATTATTAAGATTTGTATAATTCCTAAATTATCCGGAGCAGCAATATGCTTATCCTCCCATGTATGTCTACTCTTTGCTCCATTCACTCAACGCTTTAACAAAGTTCCCCTGATGCTTCTTCAATCTTTCTTGAGCTATTTTTGCATCAACATCAAACATCAGCATCAGTATAGCTGCTTTCGTATCTCCATCTGCTTTGTCATAGACCTGGCCGGCCTCTTTATCGCTTGCCTGAGTCAATTCTTTAATAATAGATATAGCTCTATTTCGCAGCTTCTTGTTTTTGGCTTGTAAATTAATCATCAGATTTTCATATACTTTTCCCGTCCGCACCATGGTTACTGTAGACAGCATATTCAACACCAGTTTTTGAGCTGTTCCCGCCTTTAACCTTGTTGATCCGGTTAAAATTTCCGGGCCTACAGGAAGCTCAATAGCAATATCCACTTCCTCTGATAATCTAGTATTCTCGTTACAGGAAATTCCAATTGTTTTTAATCCTAATGCTTTTGCCTTCTTTACTGCTCCCAGCACATAAGGAGTCTGCCCGCTTGACGCAATCCCTACAACTACATCACCCAGGTTGGCACCTTCCCTTACATCCTGCTCACCAAGCTGATCATCATCTTCTGCATTTTCGATAGCAATACGCAGTGCTTTATCTCCACCAGCGATAATCCCTTGAATAACATCAGGAGCTACACCAAAAGTTGGCGGGCATTCAGATGCATCCAAAACACCCAGCCTGCCGCTTGTTCCTGATCCTAAATAGATTACTTTATGCTTTTTCTCAATTGCTTCTACCATAGCTTCTACAGCCTTCTCTATTTGCGGCAAAGCTTTCTCTACAACACCAGGAACTGTTTTATCCTGTTTATTCATCATCTGTAAAATTTCATAAGTTGACTTTTCATGTAGGCGGTTCGATTCTTTATTTCTCATCTCTGTCTGCATACACATACATCCCTTCTCTTCTGAAATATCCTGGCAGCTTACTGGCTGATTAATGTTTCATAAACCAGCGTGTGAAACTTTCTTCTGATTTCAGGTAATCGATGCTCCCTCCCGTAATGGACCATGTTAGTTAGCAAGACGGTAATAATTTCTTCTTTTGGATCAATCCATAGGCTTGTTCCAGTAAACCCGGTATGGCCAAAAGAACCGTTGGACCAGGCTGAACCGCAAGTTGCTCCAATAGATTTTTCACATAATACTTCAAAGCCCAGACCCCGATTTTGAATCACATTTTCTTTGATTAAAGCCATTGTCTCGGGTTTTAAAACCGACTGTGTTTCCGGATACAGCCAGTAATTTGCATAGGCTGCTACATCCTTAACAGTTGAAAATAAACCTGCCGAACCGCTGACCCCTCCCAGATGGAATGCTTTTTCATCATGAACCTCACCATGCACATATTTCTCATTAACTTTCTCAGTGGCTGCAATTTTATTTTTCTCAACCTGTTCAGGCAGGAAGTCCGTATCTGTCATGCTCCATGGTTGATATAACTCTTTTTGGGCAAATACATTCAGCTTCTGCTTCGTTATTGTTTCTATTAATTTTCCCAGTATAATCATGCCGATATCACTGTATAATACTTGGGTATCAGGAGGTTGAACTGCTTTGCAATTCAGAACTTCCTTCCATACATCTCTTTGTTGATAGCGGTTTTTAAAGGCTAAATCTGCAGAAACGCCTGATATATGCTGCAGGAAATGGCGGATAGTAATGTCTTCCAGAGGAAATTCGGAAAGATATTTACTCACCGTATCATCTATATGCAATTCCCCTTGTTCATATAAAAATAAAATACTAGGCAGTGTACACATGACTTTTGTTAAGGAAGCTAAATCAAAATAAGTATCTGCTGTAACTGGAATACGTTCCCCCTGATTGTTTAAAAATGAGCCTGCACTGCTTAATGTCTTTCTCTGCTTCCCGTGCTGAATAAGATAAACTGCTCCAGGAATTTCATCTTTCGCTATCAATTCCTCCAAATACTGTTCATAAGCATTCATTTACAAACCTCTTTTCTGCCGGCCACTTGTATTTGTAAGCATTGTTTCAATTTGTTCTGCAGAATAACCCTGCTGTTTAAGAACGAGCACAATACTTCCGACAACGGGATGCCTTTGTGCTTTGATTACCTTTACTGATGAAATCGCAGCTAATTCAGCTGTTACTTCTTTGACTATAAAATCATTTTGAAAAATTCCTCCGGCCAGTACAAATGGAATATTCTTTACATCTGTCTGGAACAATTTTTGAAATAAAATCCCCCCGCGCCGGGCTATCCCCTTAGCAGTCTCTCTGATAATATTTATAGCAACTTCATCTTTTTGATTTGCTGCCTGAAAGACATAACTTGCGAACGCTGCTATCCGCTGCTTCTCAAAATCCTGATAAAGAATAGGAACCAAATCTTCCATTCTGTTAATAGTCTCCCCTTCTAGGATGAGACTTGTCAGCATTGTTTCAGGCCCTAATCCATCTAATTCATCAAATACAGCTATCAAAGCCTGGGAGCCTATATGATAACCACTGCCTGGATCACCGCCTACTAAATGTCCCCATCCTCCGACACGGACTGTTTTTGCTTGATGGACGCCAATGGTGATTGCCCCTGTTCCACAAATAGATACGATGCCATCCCTGCCAAGTGTTTCTGAATAAAGGGCTATTTTTCCATCATTTTCAACTACGAATTCTTTTATTTTATGTAAACACAGAGAGGATTCTTGAAAGTACTTTAACCATTTAATCTGATCTGCTTTTCTTCCCAGTCCTGCAACCCCCAGACCGATTGATAATTCCGTATTTTCAGATAAAAAATGAGCTTCATATGCTTTGTTTATAAGACGATTAACTACCTCCACAGAATGCGCATAGCTGGTGCTATGCGGATTTGCAGCCTCTTCCTCCTCTTCCCATATGAATCCTTTCTCCTCATGAAATAAACTTGCTTTGGTTTTTGTACCGCCGCCATCAATTCCTAAAATATACATCTCTCTTCACCCTTTTTTAGGATTTCGAAATTCTCTTTGTAAAGCTTCTCTCGTCTGATTCAGGTAATGGATTGTGGCATCATAATTCCTTGAAGCAACACCCGTAAACAAAATATCAATGATATTAAGCTGTGCAATTCTTGATGCTGTTGCTGCACTTCGAACCAGATCGGACTCTACGGATGAAACACATAGATGAATATCCACTAATTCAGATAACGTATTTTTTCCATATCTTGTAATTGCCACTGTTACAGCATTATTTTGTTTCGCATTCCTGATTGCTGAGAGTACATGCTTGGTCTCTCCTGAATAAGAAATTCCGACAGCAACATCATTCTCTCTAAGTGTCACCGACGAAGTTAATTGTAAATGTGCATCCTCGTATGCGGTACAGTATTTATTAATTCTCAGGAACTTCTGCTGTGCATCCTGAGCAATAACCTGTGATGCTGCCGCTCCATAAAAATCAATTCTGTTTGCTTTATTTAAAGCTTCAATCGCTCTCTCTACACTATTTATTTCTAAAATTTTTAATGTCTGTCTGATTGACTCAATATTTTTTTGTGAAACTTTCTCAATCAATGAATTGACATTTTCATCAGATATAATTTCATTACCGTTATAGATATTTAATTCACTGGTCTGCAGGTCTCCAGCAATTCGCAGCTTTAAATCCTGAAAACCGGAAACTCCTATATTCTTGCAAAGACGTGTAATTGCAGCCTGACTTGAGCCACTCCGGTTCGAAAGCTCTTTAATCGATAACCGTACAATCTCCTCAGGGTTTTCTAATATATAAACTGCAGCATTTTTTTCAGCCGGTTTTATGTGATTCATCGCTTCTCTTATTCGAATTAGACCATCATTATTCATAGTTTTGTAAACCCTTTCACATATGATTTATATGGAGTATATTACAGTTGAAATTTAATGTCAATATTTTTATAATATTAAAATTAAATTTCAAATATAGTATTTCATCACATATAAATGCAGATTTTATATTTTTGAAAATTTGTTATTACAACATGCAAAAGCTTCCTGCCTTACAAGAGCATAAAACAAAACCCGGTCTGCTTCACAACTTCGACAGCAGACCGGGTTTCCTACGACTAATATTTTTATATTTTCATTTTACAATTTACCATTACATGTTTACGCCGACTCCCGGCCCAAACGGAATTCCTAAAAGCGCAAAGATAATCAGCATAACCACCCATATTCCAAAGAATGAAAGTGCGTATGGGAGCATCATGGAAATAAGTGTACCCAGACCTGTATTCTTCTGATAATTCCTCATCACTGCAAGTACGAGCAGAATATATGGGTTCAGCGGTGTAATAACACTCGTTGATGAATCAGCAATACGATACGCCGCCTGGATAAATGCCGGATTATAATCCAGCAGCATAAACATTGGTACAAATATTGGTGCCATTAAAGCCCATTGTGCAGAGCCGGAAAATATAATTAAATTCAGTAAGGTCATTAGCACTGAGAATGCAATAACAATAGGCAGCCCTGTTAAATTAATAGAAATCAATGCGTCTGCACTATTTACAGCAATCCATGTTCCCAGGTTACTCCAATTGAAATAAGCAATAAATTGAGCTGCAGCAAATATTAATACAATATAGCCTGCCATCCCTTTAATGGATTCTGCCATATAGGTTACAACATCATTTTGTGATTTAATTTTTTTGGTGGTTATTCCGTATGCTGAACCTACCGTAATAAATAACAAGAGGATGATTGGCACGATATTACTTAAAAGCGGGGATGGTATAAGTCCGCCATCTTCATTTGTCAGGCTGGAGCCGGGAAGGAAAATTAAAAGCAGTACAACAGCTATATAAATCAGAGCAGCTATAACAGCATTCCGTAAGCCTCTTAATTCCAGCGCTGTCACTTCATTGACTTCTTTCTCAACATTTCCTTTGTATTCTCCAAGTCTTGGCTCCACCAATTTATCAGTTATTAATCCTCCGACAATTGTCATGATAAAAACAGAGGCTGCCATGAAGAAGTAGTTATCGACAGGTGTCACAATAAAGCTTTCATCAATAGATTTTGCTGCTTCTGTTGTAATTCCGGATAAGAGTGCATCTGTACCTGTCACAAGGATATTTGCCGTGAATCCGGAGCCGGCACCCGCAAAACCTGCCGCCAATCCAGCAAGAGGGTGCCTGCCAATGGTATAGAAGACCATTGCTGCCAACGGTGGAATAAGGACAAATGCCGCATCAGAAGCAATGTTCCCTAGAATACCAACAAATACTACTGCATAGGTTATTAAAGACTTCGGAGCCTTTAGAATCGAACTTTTAATTGCCGTTTCCAACAATCCAACTTTATCAGCAAGGCCGATACCAAACATCATTACCAACACAAGCCCTAAAGGAGCAAACCCTGTAAAGTTGCTTATCATAGAGGATAGTATAAATTCTAACCCCTCAAAAGACAGCAGGCTTTTAATTTCGAGCATTTCTCCCGTCCCCGGGTGCTCAACCGTTGCTCCGAACCAATGAAAAATCATCGATAAAATCATTACAATTCCAGCTAGATAAATAAATATAAAAAACGGTTCAGGCAGCTTATTACCTATTTTTTCAATAACATTTAAAAGGCCTTTGCTTTGCTGTTCTCCGTTATCTGTATTATTTCCATTTTTGTTTTCTTCGGACATACTGTCACCTCACTTATGCTGCAAATAATTTATGATATCAATATATACTGATACAGCTGTCCGAACAGCGTCTTCATCTATATCAAAATTCGGATGATGATGCCCGGCCGGTAACAAACTAGGGAAAACCATGTATGTGGCAAGCCCGCCATTTTTCTGAACATGGTCAATCATATATGACGCGTCTTCAGAAGCTTTCAATGGCAGCACATCATAAATTTCTTTTACATCTAAATTTTTTTCACATGCATCTTTTACAATTTGAATCCATTCTGCGTCACACTTAGATCCCAATCCCTGCCCCATAAACCGGATACTGGCTTTGACATCGTGCATGGCAGCTGCTGCCTGAATAATTCTCACTGCTTCATCGTACATATATTGATTTAACTCTGTCGTTTCTCCCCGTGTTTCCACCAGCATTACAGCTTCATCTGCAATCACATTCCGTCCGCTGCCCCCAGATAAACGACCTACATTAATTCTTGTTGTCCCATCTCTATGCCGGGGGATAGCATTTAATTGAAGCAATGCTGTTGCCGCTGCAGTTAAGGCATTTTTCCCTTCATTGGGCTCTACACCTGCATGTGCAGATTTTCCTGTGAAGGTTACATCAAATTTTGTGCTTGCCAGTAATTGATCAGCTGTTGCTGCTATACTGCCTGCCTGTAAAGAATTAATGCCCAGATGACCACTCATAAAATAATCTACCTTATCCAGCCAGCCTTTTTGAACAATACTGTTTGCTCCTCTTAAGCCTTCCTCAGCCGGCTGAAAGATAATCGTGAATTTCCCTGTCAGATCATCCTTATGTGCATCCAGGTATTTTGCGACAGCAAGACCAATGCTAATATGCCCATCATGTCCACATGCATGCATTTCCTTTGGATGCTGTGAGAGAAAGCCTTTATCAAATGGCACATGTCCTTTTTCATCGGACTCAGTGATAGGCAAGCCATCAATATCATATCTCATCGCAATGTGCGGGCCTTTTCTTCCAGTATCTAATACTGCCACTACTCCTGTATGACCGCCATCAAGCTTTTCAGCAAAAGCTTCTGGAACACCATATGCTATTGCCCTTTCTTTACTTGCTTCGATTTCTCCCGCTGTTGGAACTCCATAGCGTTCATCGCTTTCTAATATTTCTCTTCCAATATATAAATCAAAAGACAGACTTTGCAATAATTGATAAATTTCATAAGTAGTGATAAACTCCGTAAATCCAACCTCTGGAAAGGTGTGAAACTTCCTGCGTACATCAACAGCAAACTCCTGCAGTTCTTTATGCATTATTTATCCCCCTTGAGTGTCTGTAGTGTATCGATAGCTGCTTGTGTCATTGTCGTAACACCGTATTCTACAGCATCTTCATTGAAGCGGAACGCCGGGTTGTGTAATGGCTTCTGGCCTTCACCGACAGAGCTCCCCAGCCAATAATAGACACCAGGATATTTTTGCAGGAAGCGGCTGAAATCTTCTCCTGCCAGACTCGGATTCAGTACTGGAGCAGCTTCTTCCCCATACAGACCGGTTACGGTCTTTCGTATTTGTTCAGCCCACTCTGGGGTATTTATTGTGGCCGGGTAACCGTCCAGGTATTCAATTTCGACTTCTGCTCCCATAGCCGCTGTAACATTTTTTACTATCTCAATGAATCTTTGCTTAATCATTTGTTTCGTTTTATCAGATTGTGTTCTGACCGTCCCAAGAATTTCTGCTGTTTCGGCTATAACATTATGCTGTGTCCCCGCTGTAATCTTTCCGACTGTCACCACAGCTGGTTCAAAGGGATCTGCATTCCTGCTTGTAATTGTCTGCAATGCATTGATCACCTGATTAGCCACAATAATAGCATCAACTGTATCATGTGGCATCGAGGCATGTCCGCCAGAACCTTTAATAGTTAATTTAAATCGGTCAGAGTTACCCATAATTGGTCCAGCCATCACGCCAAATGTACCTACCGGCAAGCCTGGCCATACATGCTGGGCGATTAATACATCCGGCTCATGCACATCAAAAACACCATCATCCATCATCTTTTGGGAACCGCCGGTCGGCGACTTCTCTTCAGCAGGTTGAAAAATCAATAAGACCTTCCCAAAAATCTCGTCCTTCCTGGCCAATAGTGAACGAGCCGCACCAATAAGCATTGCTGTATGAGCATCATGACCACAAGCATGCATAACCCCCGGATTTTTAGAGCTGAAGGATTCTCCAGATATTTCATCAATTGGCAAAGCATCTATATCTGCTCTCAGCCCAACTGTCTTACCCGGATGAGATCCTTCAATTACTCCTAATACACCTGTTCCCGCATATCCAGCTGTATAAGGTATTCCATATCTATCTAACTCTTCTTGTATTATTTTGGATGTTTCAAATTCTTTATCACTTAATTCTGGATTTTCATGTAATAAACGGCGAAATTTAATAACATCTCCGACAATATCAGTGCGAACTGACATAACATCACTCCTCTTTATATATTTGGAAATTTCTGTTTTAAGTCTAATGAACACAACTCCAAATGTCAATTTACTTAACATAGCCCTGCTTCTTTATTATTATAATTAAGGGCTTTTTCAGCATACCATTTAAAAATTGATTTGTTCACCTTCTTCCAATGTAATTATTTTTTGTTATATAATAAAGACTACTAATTACTGAGAGCTATTTCATTCCACAAATAAGGAGCTTACTATGCCAATCTTCATACATTATCAAACAGCTTCAAAAGAATGGGAGCAAACAGAAAATACCAATGCTGTACCAGACGATGCGCTTTTTATATGGTACGATTTTATTAATGCAACCTCAGAGGAAAGCGAACTGCTTGCTTCCAAATTTCATTTTAATACGCTGGCCATAGAAGATACGATAAAGACTGTTTCACGTCCAAAATTTAAAGAATATCAAGAATACCAATTCTTAGTCTTACACCTGATAAATCCAAAAGATTACCGTGCACAAGCTATTAATCTCTTTATGAAAGATAATATCCTTGTAACCTATCATCAGGACAGGCTGAAAAAGCTGGGCAATATAGAAAAAGCTATTCAGAGGCGCTCCCCTTCCCAGCTTGTTACACCCGCAGATATCGCTTTTATTATTTTAGATCTTATCGTCGATAGTTATTTTGAATACGTGTACCATATCGAAGACGAAGTTTTTTCTTTTGAAGACCGGCATGTTAATGATGCTACAGATAACAAGCTGATGGAGGATGTATTCCAGATCCGTTCGCTTATTATTAAACTCAAACGCGTCACCGTACCGATGCAGGAGCTTATTCAGCATGTAAAAGACGAAACATCCTTCATAAAAACAAAGAAGCAGAAAATGTATATACACCATATTGAGGACCATATTATTAAACAGATGCATATCATTAAGTCCGCACAGGAAATGACTGGAGATATTCGGGATAACTATGATTCTTTAAACTCCTACCGCTTAAATAATGTTATGAAAATATTAACGCTGGTTTCTGTTATCTTTCTTCCTCTGACATTAATTACTGGAATTTATGGCATGAACTTTCGGAATATGCCAGAATTACAATGGGATTTTGGCTATTTTGCAGTTCTTGCTGTTATGCTGTTTATCAGTGTTATACTTATTATTTATTTTAAATTTAAGAAATGGTTTTAATAGAAGGGAGACAATTTTTATGTCTTTCTTTTTTTATTTTGAATCCCCTTCTTTCTCTACCCTTCCAATAAATACGAATGATATACTTTATCTAAATAAGAAAATTCAATCAAATGGGGGATCTCTATGAATGACAAAAAATCACTAAGCAGCATTGAAAAAGCACTGCAGCTCCTTAACTGCTTCTCAGAAAAAAAGTTTCAGATGACCGCTGAAGATTTGGCGAGAACTACCGGAATCCCAAAGTCATCAGTATTCCGTATGCTTGCTACATTAGAAGATTACAACTATATTAAACGAACCAAAACTGCCCATAAAACATGGTATAGTCTTGGTTTCTCTTTATTTGAAAAAGGAATGATGGTACATCGCCAATTTAATATTAGGGATTATGCAAGAAGCAGAATGGAAGAGCTTCGTAATGAGTGGAACCTGAATATACAATTAGCTGTCCAGGATGGGCATGATGCTTTATACATAGAACAAGTCCCATCCTGGCGGCCTATACAACTATATCCTGCTATTGGCAGAAGGGCTCCTCTTTACGCAGCTTCATGCCCAAGAACACTTTTAGCTTATATGGGGGAAAGCGAGCGAATCGCTATCCTCCATAAAGCAAAATGGACAAAGTTCACACCAGCAACACCAGCTGGTATAGAGGAGACGGAAAAAGCAATTCAGCAAATTATAGAGACAGGTTATAGTATCAGCAGAGGAGAGCTTATCGAAGGAACAACTGGGATCGCCGTCCCCATTTTTGAACCGGTAACTAATAATATTCTGGCTGCTCTAAGTATAGCTGGATTAGATACAGATTTTGAAAAAGATGAACTTTATTATATTAAGATACTGAAAGAAACAGCAAAAGAAATCCAGGATTCAATAAAAAAGTGAAAATTTTAATATATTCAATAGATTTATTTTTCTGATTCTTATATAATGGATTTCAAATATCATTATATGAGATGGAGGTTAAATTATATGGCCGTTGCAAATAACAGCACGACAAGCAATCTGAAACGCGGCTTGGGATTTGTTGATTTATGGAGTGTCGGAGTAGGTGCTCTCATTGGCGGAGGAATATTCACGGTTATTGGACCCGCAGTGGCCGAAGCTGGTCCTGGTTTATTTATTGCCTTTATTATTGCAGGAGTAGTTGCGACACTCTCCTCTATGAGCTATGCGGAATTAGCTTCTATCTGGCCTTATCAAGGGGCTTCGTATGCCTATTCTAAGTTTGCTTTTGCACCAATATCCTCTCACTTAGGAAAATTAGTTGCTTTATGGTGTGCAGGATTATACTTCTTATCATTTTCTTTTGCTGCTGGTGCAGTAAATCTGGGCTTTGCGGGGTATTTTAATTTCATTTTTCCGAACCTGCCCCCAACAATTGTTGCACCAGTTATTTCCATCGTTATCACCGGACTGCTTTTAGTGGGAATCAAAGCCACCGGAAAGGTAAACACATTTTTCTCTATTATTCAAGTAGTTGCATTGTTTGCTATTGCTGTTATTGCCATTTCAGCTAACCCATTGGGACCATTTGAACACAATAATTTTTTACCTAATGGGTGGAGCGGTGTTTTTGCAGCTACTGCTTTGATCGCATTTGGACAAATGCAGGTTGAAGCCGTTTTAACACTTGGTGAAGAGGCCAAAAATCCGAGAAGAAATCTGCCGCTGGCACAAGTTTCTGCTCTCATCACTGTTGTTATTTTATATATTGTAACGGGGTATGGTGTGGTATCATCAGCAGACCCGGCAGAGTTGGCGGCCTCCAGTGCTCCTTTATCTCTAGCAATTGAAAATGTACTGCCGGGTATCGGCGCAGTATTAATTGCCATTGCTGCATTAACGGCAACAGGGACTTCTACACTCGGCTGCTTACTCGGATCTTCACGAATGCTTTATGCCGGCGCACGTGAAAATGCATTCCCCCGTATTTTTGCAAAGGTGGGAGAAAAATCAGGAGCACCATATACGGCTATTATCTTTACTGGTATTATCGCCCTCCTAGCAACAATGACGACTGTACTGGGATATGCCAAAGCAATCAATTTATTAGTAAGTGCAGCCGTATTTGCAAACTGGTTTATGATGGCACTTATGAATATAGCTCTGGTGATAGTCCGGGTGACCCGAAAAGAACTCACTCCCAGCTTTCGTTATCCTATAAATATTAGGAACATTCCAATATTAGCGATATTAGCAGCTATTGCCTGTATATGGATTCTCACATATATTGAACCGTTGCCTTTGCTGATCGGCTTTTCATGGATTGTTCTATTAACTATTTGGTATTTCGTCTATTCCAAAGACCGCTGGGATTTGTTAGATGAAGAGCAGATGAAAGAATTAACACGTAATACAGAAAAGGAGTCGAATTAAATGAAAAAATTATGGTTACAGGAAAATAAATGGGAAGATGTAGAAAATTATTTAAAGCAAAAAAGTACGATACTGATGCCATTTGGAAGTGTAGAACAGCATGCCAAGCATCTTCCGTTGGGAACGGATGCTTATCTATCCCAGCAAATTGCCGAAGATGTTGCCAAGGAAACTGGCACATTGATTGCTCCGCCAGTATGGACAGGCTGGGCGCCTCATCATATGGCTTATAAAGGAACTATTACATTACGCCCTGAAACATTAACAAGCATTGTTGAAGATATGTGTGAAAGTCTCATATATCATGGATTCAGTAAAATTATTTTAATCAATGGACATCGTGAGGCCAACTTACCTCCAATTAAAATTGGTATGACAAAAGTACGAAACCGGACAGGTGCTTTCCTGGCAATAGCTGATCCTTTCTATATTAATGCTGAAAAAGGAAAGGAGCTCAGTGAAGTTGCAGAGGGAGGTATTGGTCATGCAGAAGAACTCGAAGCCTCTCAAATGTACCATTTCTTCCTTGACCTTTGTTCACCAGAAAAAGCTGAAATTAATATCCCGAAGCACCATCGTTTTATGCAGCATGACCCTCATGTCTCCGGTGATAAAATGATTACTGCCAGTGATGTCGGCACATACAGGCAGGCAACAAAAGGAATCGGTATCATGGGGGATGCTACAAAAGCAGACGCAGTAAAAGGAAAAATCTATCATGATACTATGATTGCCAATATCGCTGAATTTGTAACCTATTGTGAAGAAAAGATAGATGTAGAAATCCGAAAAAAAGATATTCCTTTATAAAACAAAACTTCTTTCACGAACAGATTCTGAAAAATCCTGCAGCCGTTCAAATTAACTTAACGGCTGCAGGATTTATTAGATTCTTTATTATGAGAAGTATTTTCCTCCGAACCGACAAATGGAAATCATGTACAATCGAAATAACAGGACGAATCAGCATTTGAATACTACCGATTACGAATAAGACAGTTCCTGCAAACATTGTAACATAATGCTTCCCATCAGGAAAACTAATCCAAGAATCACATCATTAATCTGATAGAGCAGCTTATAAATCGAGGTTACTTTTAATTCCACCCGCTCCAGATGCAAATCCAGTTCCCTGTTATACTTATTAAACGACATACTGTTTTCCCTCCTTCCAAACTACCTTACCCATTATTAGGAAAGATGTAAATTTTTACAATTTGAATGCCTGCTTAAAAACAGCTCAGGCACTCAAAGTATAAACTTTGAATAACTGAAAACAGTGTCTATTTTAAATTTGCCTTCTTTCATCCTGATTCTTATTCATGTTATGATTTATTAAGTTGCATTATCGATCACTATAGACTACAGGCTGGTTGATCAGTCTAAAAGCAAATACGTTGGGAGCACATTTTATGAAACCACTTTTACTGAGTATATCCGGTTTAAAGATTATTATATTTACAATTACCAGTTTTATTGTTTACCAAAAACCGGCTTTTTTTATGGCCTCTCCAGTTACTGGCTATTCTTCTTTTGCTCTTTACCACCAAAAGATTCAAGCTAATCAGTATCGGCATTACGGTTCTTTTGATAGCAGGTCAGTTAACCATGCTCTCCAGCAGCAATGAGCTTGTTAAAAGCGTGACAGTCCTTTCGCCTGATAAACAGCATGTTTTATCTATCAAAGAGAATATGCAAACAAATGAGATGATCTATTATCGTCCTTACTTCGGCATTTTTTGCCCGCGCACAGGAGAGACTTCCTTCTACAGTTGCGGGTGAGGTGAAAGTAGAATGGCTGGCGAAAACGTTATTGCTGCTGTCACTTATCAAACAATCGGTAATTCTATCCAGCAATTTATTGCTACTTACGGAGACAGAGGTGATGGAATGGAACAAGCTACTATTACATAGGAGCACAGACACATGGTGCATGGCAAGGTAAAAATGTAGATTTAACCAGCGATCCAGAGGGGATTACAATCACAGCTAATGGCGAAACAGAACATTTTGATCGGGGAAACACACAACAATTTGGAACTCTGGCCATTGTTTTAAAAAAGGATAACGCAGCTGCCTGGACTATCTCTTTGGATGAGAATATTACATTATACCGTGCTACGATGGAGGATAATCAACCCGTTAAGCTTCAAAGGAAAAACGAATTGAGTGCAAACAGGATTCTCACCGGCATAAGACCTTTACGTTGAAAGCTTTTTCAACGAATTGAATACAAACAAAGGAAAAGATGCCTATCTCCAGGCATCTTTTCCTTTGTTTTAAGAAGCTTTCTTCCAATCCGAAACATCCACTTCAAGCGGAATATTATTAGCGCGTGCTTTAACAGCAGCTTTAAAGAATAGAACAACCAGGATCGCTGCACCCACGAATCCACCGCCCCATGATATATTCATAGGTAAATTAAATCCGATTGGCTGTGATAAAATATAGGTAATCACCATAATCAGCATAAAAGTTCCCGGTATCAGCGCGACAAAATAATTCTTTCTGGCAATATAGAGGTACATAGATGCTACAAAGAGAGCAATTACTGCCGTCGATTGGTTTGCCCAGTTAAAATAACGCCACAATAAATTAAAATCAATTTGCGTTAAAACAACAGATACTGCGAATAACGGCAATGCAATCCACAAGCGGCTAGAAAACTTTTTCTGCGCAACTTTTAAATAGTCTGCAATAATCATACGCGCACTTCGAAAAGCTGTATCTCCGGAAGTTATTGGCAGTACAATGACACCAAGCACAGCAAGTGTTCCACCGATGGCTCCCAGTAATGTTGTCGAAGCTTCACTTACAATAGCCCCAGGTCCGCCCGCTGCTAAAATTTCGTTTAATCCATTATAACCGCTGAACATACTCATAGCAGCTGCAGCCCAGATCATTGCAATAATCCCTTCGGCAATCATCATACCGTAGAAAATTTTGCGTCCTTCTTTTTCTCTTCTTGTGGTACGTGAAATAATTGGTGTTTGTGTGGCATGAAAGCCGGATAAAGCACCACAGGAAATGGTAAAGAATAATAATGGAAAAATTGCAGCTCCCTCAGGATGGAAATTCTGGAAGGAAAGCTCTGGAATTGGAGCTCCTGTAACAACCAGACCAATTCCTACACCAAGTGCACTGATTAAAAGCAAAGCTCCAAAATAAGGATAAAGTCTGCCAATAATTTTATCAACAGGAAGTAATGTAGCTAAAATATAGTAAACAAAAATAAATGCAATAAAAATCCATAATGCTACACGTCCATCTGAAAGTAAATGAAGCAGACTTGCCGGAGTAGAAACAAATACGGTCCCAACTAATAATAACAGTAATACTGCAAACCCATTTACAACATGCTTCATAACCTTCCCCAGAAACTTACTCGCAAGCTCCGGTAAATGTGCTCCTCGATTACGAATGGAGATCATTCCTGTTAAATAATCATGCACTGCCCCTGCAAAAATACAGCCTACTACAATCCAGATGAATGCAGCCGGCCCATATAACGCTCCCATAATCGGACCAAATACCGGACCCGTCCCTGCAATATTCAAAAGCTGAATCAGTGAATTTTTCGGCGTGCTCATTGGAATATAGTCCACACCGTCTCCATTAACATAAGCAGGAGTTGGACGATCTTCCTTTACCCCAAACATTTTCTCAATAAATTTCCCATACGTAAAATATCCAATAATTAATAAAACAATTCCCGCCAGAAATGTATACAAATTTTCTCCCCCTTTATAAGTTTTACAGTGAACACGCTTTCATAAAGTATAAAATATACAAGATCAAAAGAGGAGAAATCAGGAACAAAAGGTTGTTTTTTAGATTTATCATGTTCTTTTAAGTTATTAAGATGCAACCGAAAGAAAAATTAAATCTCTAATTTTGTCCGTAATGCCTTTACATAGTTTCTGCTGACAGATAACGTGTCTTTGCTTCCCTCCAGCTGTAAGTGATACGCTCCGTTAAACCATGGTGTTAACCGCTGAATATGCTCCAGGTTAACTAAGAAACTCTTATGAATCCGGAAAAACCCATATGCCAGCAAGCGGTTTTCCAACTGCTTCAGAGGCATTTTTGTATCAAATTCACCCTGCCTGGTAACTAATTTTGTGCGTTTCTCTATTCGTGACATATATAAAATATCATTGAGTTCTAAATAATGAATATCTCCCTCCACATCTACTGCCAGCTTCCCAAGCATCTTTCCCGAATTCCCCTGTTCTTCCACACCAATTTTTTTCTCAAGCCTTTGGATTGTTTCCCCAAGCTGTTCTTCATCATATGGTTTTAACAAATAATCTACTGCGTCATATCGAAAAGCTTCCACAGCAAATTGCGGGTACGCAGTTGCAAATACCACAAACGGAGGTTTTTTTAATTTTTTGATTGCCTTTGCTACCTCCATCCCGCTCACCTTTGGCATTTCCACATCTAAGAAGATAACATCAGGCTGATGCTGCATCGTTTTCATAATAGCCTCTTCTCCTGATTCTGCCTCTTTAATGGATTGTATCTGCGGGAAATCATTCAATAAATGCTTTAACTCCTCTCGATTATACGGTTCATCATCAACGATTAGTACATTCATCAGCTGACCCATTGCTCTTTCCCCTCCTTATGCGATAAGACAAAATATATATTTGTTCCTTCATCCTGCCCTGTTTCAATCTGAAGCAAAGCCTCTTCTCCAAAAAGAATATTTAAGCGCCGATTGACATTGTATAGCGCTAACCCGCTTCCAGTTTTTGAATCAATTGGTTTACGTCGTATTTGATTGGCTACTTCCTTCTCTATTCCTTTACCATTATCCTTGATTCCAATATAAACACCCTTTTGCTGCTTATTAATCATAACCTCTAAAATACAGTCACTATCCTTATCTTTAAATCCATGCATGATTGCATTCTCAACAATTGGCTGTAAGGTTAAAGGAGGAATGATTTCTGATAATACCTCTTCATCAATCACATATTTGACCAGCAGCCTACCTTTAAATCGTTCCTCATACAGGGATAAATAGGCTTGAACCTGCTTCAGCTCCTGTTCTAAGGTTGTTATTTTTTGAGTAGCTGCAGATAAATTCTGCCTAATAAAATGAGACAGAGAAATAAGCATTTTTCTGGCCTTCACCGGATGAAGACGGATTAGTGATACAATCGTATTTAGTGTATTAAATAAAAAATGTGGATGAATTTGTGCCTGAAGCGCTTTGATTTCTGCCTCTTTCGCTAATTGATATACTCGCTCGGCCTGGCCAATTTCCAGTTGATGACTAATCATGGAGCTTAACCCAGAAATAAGCTCCATATTCACATTGGTTAAATCATTTTCTGATTGAAAATAGAACTTCAGTGTGCCAATTATTTCTCCCCGTTCTTTAAGAGGAGCAATAATAACAGCTTCCAGTGGGCAATCTGCATTTGTGCAATGAATCGATTCTGCTGTTGCCATTTGGATTTTCCCGCTGTCTATTGCGTCTAATGTAATCTTTGTCTGAATCGGATTTTCCTGCTGATGATGGTCATGTCCAAGACCGATATGCGCAAGAATCTCTGTTTTATTAGTAATCGATACTGCGCTTGTATTCAATTCTTTATGAATAATACGGCAAACTGCCTCTGCACCTTCCATATGTAAACCATTCCGTAAATGCGCGAGTGTCTGATCAGCGATTCTTAATGTTTTTTGGGCCTGAACCGCACCAGCCTTCTCCTCTTCCTTTAATACACTTTTAATAACCAGCAGAACCAGTACAGAGCCAATGCCATTTGCCAGAATCATCGGTAATCCTATTAAATTGACCAAAGCCCACGCCTGCTCTATCGGACGGGCTAAAGCAACTATCACCAGCATTTGTACAGCTTCAGCAAAGGCTCCTACAAAAAAAGCTGTTTTCAGCTTAATTCGTTTATTTTTCCTGTAAAACAAACTTGAGATAACTCCTGCAATCATGGTTGCCACGCCACATGCAATTCCTGTAAATCCTCCCAGAGTAAAACGATGAGCACCAGCAATCACTCCAGCCCCAATACCGACCTTTGGGCCGCCAAGTAACCCTGCAATAACAATTCCAATGACTCTCGAATTCGCAATGGCTTCTTCTGTCATCAAATCTGATGCCCAGCGATTAAATTGCAGGCTTTCTGTGTTTACATTCAGCCCTGTGTATGTTCCAATAATCCCGAAAAAGGCAAAAAACATAACTGCAGTAAGAGTCTGCTGGCGATTCAGCTGATCCTGATAAAACATTTTCCGGAAGAAGCGAAGCCTTGTCAAAACAAAGGCTATCGTTACAATAATTCCAACCCGTTCTACTAACGTAATTAATAATTCGAACATCGTAATGCTCCTTTCCTTTTTACTCTCTCGAAAACGCTCTCATTATTATAGCAGTTTCCTAGAAATTTGAAAATTGGTGCTCACAGCGTTTATCAGGATAAATAAAAACTCTATTCAGCAAAAACTGCACGCTTTCTGCCAAATAGAGTCTTAAATTATGATAGATTTTTTAAAATGGCAGCAGCTGTTTCTTTATCATCGAAATGGGTGGTTTGGTCGCCGACGATTTGGTATGTCTCATGTCCTTTTCCGGCAATAAGTACAATATCTTTTGGCTGAGCCATTTTTATAGCTGTTTCAATAGCAGCTTTACGATCAACATTACATTGATATTTGCTATCACCTATCCCTTCCGCTATCTGTGCTACTATTTTTGATGGTTCTTCTGTTCTTGGATTATCTGAAGTAATTACTACATAATCACTGAAAGCACCTGCAATGCTTCCCATTATTGGCCGTTTATCAGGATCACGATCCCCGCCACAGCCAAACACGGTAATAACACGCCCTTCGGCAAATTCCTTTAAGGTGGTCAATACATTTTGTAAAGCATCTGGTGTATGCGCGTAATCAACAAGTACCGAAAAAGGCTGGCCGGCATCAACTGATTCCATTCTTCCTTGAACACTATCTAATTGTTTCAAGCTGTCCCGAATACTTTCCAGAGGGATACCTTCCAGTAGAGCTGCTGTAATGGCAGCTAGTGTATTATAAATATTAAAACGGCCAATCAGCTTTAATTGAATATCTATTTCTCCCTTGAAGGTTTCTGCTTTAAAGGAAATACCGCCGGCTCCCATAGTAATATTTTTTGCAGAAACATCTGCTTTATTATCAATACCATAGGTTATGACTTCAGCTGATGTTATCTTGCTAAAATATGCAGAGGCAGACTCATCAGCATTTAACACGGCATAAGATTTATTTTTACCCGAGCTGTTATTCCCTAATCTGGAAAACAAGAGTCCCTTTGCTGCTTTGTATTTCTCAAAATCTTTATGATAATCTAAGTGATCCTGGGTTAGGTTTGTAAATATACCAATTTTAAAATGACATCCTATCACTCTGCCCATATCCAGTCCCTGGGAGCTTACTTCCATCACACAGCAGTCTACTCCCTGGTCAGCCATTTCTCTTAAGTTTTTCTGTAAAGCAGGCGGTTCATGCGTATTAATTTGGACAGGATTTAATTTATCCTTGATTTTCACTCCGTTATTCCCCATCAATCCCATATTTAATTTATGATTAGAAAATATCGTATCTATTATGTAAGATGTTGTTGTTTTGCCGTTTGTTCCTGTAACCCCATAGAGTTTAAGCTGGCTGGAGGGATAATTATAAAAATGAGTGGCCATTACTGCCATTGCATACCTGGCATCCTTCACCTGAATTTTGGTAACACCCGGATAGTTATCCACCTCTTTTTCAACAACAATTGCCGCTGCTCCAGCTGAAACAGCTTCCTCAATATAATCATGCCTGTCTGTTAAAAAGCCATCAATGCCTGGTACACAAATAAAAATATTTCCTTTTTCTATTTTTCTGGAATCCATTTGAATACCGGTGACAGGAATATCTGTGCTGCCTTCCGTTTCTTTTATTGCCAGTAAATGAACCAGTTCTTTTAAGTTCACCTGTTCATCCTCCTCTTACATTTAAATCCTATAATAATATTAATATTTTTTGGTATGTACTGATATAATTAGCTAGTATAAATATATATAATAATGCTATCTATTATACTATAAATAAAAAAGGGAAGGAAAATCTGACCATGGAGAAGGAATTCGTAGGCACATGCACTTTATGCGGGAAAAGCGTTTACTGTCATAACGGCTTTTTAGAAGGTGTTGTACAGGAGAATCATACACTGGTCTGCTTTGCGTGCCAGAATAAAACGGAAGAGGATAAGTCTTTATAGGTGGGCTCCATTTATAAATAACTTTTTTCACTTTTATAAATGGAGCCTATTATTTGGTTTTATTATTTCATTTATGGCATTACCAGGATAAAGAAGCATTAGCCCAAGATTTAATTCATTCTATCTTAGAAGATTTAACGACATCTTTTCGTTTTCCCTACAAAAATAAAAAGTAGCTGACGGTTGATAGTTTATCCACTTCAAATGTGATTATTTTTTATCACATATTGAATAATATGGCTTTCTACCAGTTGTGGAAGGATTCAGAAGGTATCCCCGGATTCCAGTCACAATTTATCAATACACTTATTCAGCTGCATAAAAATGATATCTCTAACTACGCAAACCAAAAAACCGATATGGATAATGAATTATTCATCACTTATCGGGCCTATGGTGTTTGGGGGTTAATTATAAATTGGATAAAAAGTGATTTTCAGACACCAGTGGAGGATATGACAAATCAATTAATTAAAATTTTGAATTATCATCCAGCTTCTAAATACAAATTAAATAATTATTAGCTAAGCATTTGTTCAGAATTTTTTTATTTACATTCTAAAACAAAAAACTGGCTCAAGAAAATGTTTGCCTACTCAAAAGTTAACCATAACTCTTCAAATAGACTCTCTTCTTAAACCAGTCTCACCAGTATTATTATTTAATTCGCAAGCTCATCCATTGGACCAAAGAATTCGAAATGAATATCATTATCGGCAACATTTAATTTTCTTAAATGTCCATTTATTGCACTCATAAATCCTTTAGGGCCGCACATGTAAAAGGATGCATCCGTAGTTGGAATAACGGTTTTTAACCAATCGTAATCAATAAAACCTTGTTTATCACAAACATCCGCATTAGGATTATCCTCATAAACCGCATAATGCGTTACTTGCTTATTTGCTTCTGCAATAGAAGCTACATTGTCTTTCATTGCATGATACGCCCTAGATCTAGCAGCATGGATGAAGATAACCTTTCTTTCAGGCTGTTCTTTTACGACAGCTTCCAGCATACTTACTAATGGGGTTAAGCCGACTCCTCCACTAATTAACACTAATGGTTTTTGTTCTGTTTCATTCAATACAAAGTCTCCAGACGGCGAAGTGATGGAAACAACGGATCCTTCTTGTACCTGATTGTGTAAATAATTCGATACAATGCCTTCAGGGTTGTGTTCATTCTCCCGCTTCACACTGATTCGTAAAAAATTCTGGCCGGGAGCCGCTGATAAACTATACTGGCGCAAATGATCATAAGGTTCACCATCAATTTGTGCTTTTATGGTGATATATTGTCCCGGCTGATAAGATGGAATTTCTCCATTATCAGCAGGTTTTAGATAAAAGGATGTGATGACTTCACTTTCCGGGATTTTCTCTGCGACAGTGAAGTCACGAAATCCAACCCAGTCTCCAGGTGCATTTTGTTTTTCATCATACATTTCTTTTTCAACGCTGATAAAAACATCTGCAATCACACCGTAAGCTTTTCCCCATGCCTCGATAATCTCATCTGTAGCAGCATCTCCAAGCACTTCCTTAATCGCAATTAACAGATACTTCCCAACGATAGGATATTGTTCTGGCTTGATATTTAAGCTCGTATGTTTATGCGCTATTTGTTTCACATTAGGCAGGATATTCTCCAAATGCTCGATATTTGCTGCCGCTGCATATACAGCCCCGGCTAATGCTTTTGATTGTGCCCCTTTCCGCTGATTCGTCTGATTAAAAACATTCTTTAATTCTGGTTCATTCTCTAACATAATTTTATAAAAATGTTTTGTAATAGCTTCCCCGTGCTCCTGTAATACGGGAACTGTTGATTTAATAATTTCAATTGTTTTTTGATCTAACCCTGCTTCAGTGCTCATTTAAAAACCGCTCCTTTATTATATAGTGCTTCTATCATTAAAAGATGTATTTCGAATACATCTTTTATTCTATTCCTGTTAAAATGTGAATTCAATGTGTCTAAAGCAAATTTATGTTACAATTATGTGAAATAATTAACAAACGGAGAGATACTATGAACTTAAAAAAATATACAGACTTCTCCTTACGCGTTTTGATTTTTACAGGGTTAAAGGAAGAGAACGAACTTTCAACAATCAAAGAAGTATCCGACGTATATTCCATCTCACCAGAGCACCTGAGAAAGGTTGTCCATGATTTAACGAAAAGAGGATTACTGACATCAGTACGAGGCAGAAATGGCGGTTTCCGTCTTGCTAAGCCTGCTTCTGACATAAATATTGGATTATTAATCCGCTCACTGGAGAGTGATTTTAATTTACTCGAATGCTTTGATAAAGAGACAAATCATTGTGTAATTTCACCAGGCTGCTCCCTGAAGCATGTTTTAAACAAGGCATTATTTCAATTTTTTAAAGTGCTGGAGGAGTATACGCTGGAAGATTTGATACAGAATGAGGAAGAACTGAAGGAACTGATGGGGATGAAAAGTTAATACAGGCAGATGCTCCTGCAATTTATCATGATGTTATTTATAAGACAGTGATACAAGAACATCTCTTTAAAGCAATTATTTATTTTCAGGAATGTGCTTTATTCTTGTTTAAGTCTTCCCCGTCCTCTATTTTTACAAATGCGTGGACCATCTCGCTGAATTTCTTCTTCTCCTCAATATACGGAAAATGGTTGCTGTAAGAATAAGCATATAATCTGGAATTAGCCAGCTTCATCGCGATTTCCTCTGAAAACACATATGGACACTGCGCATCATGTACACCGCAGTATACAAATACAGGTACTTTTACACCTGGCAATTCCTGCGTAATGTCGTACTCTGGTAACTCCGTATATGAATAATAATCCAGCCTGCTTCCTATGGTTTTCCCGCTGCTCGGCTTTTGGAAATATTCTTCTCTTTTCTCTGGATAATATAAGGACATATCTGACCATTCCTTATTCGCCTGTTGTCGCTCGGCCTTATTCGTTGACGTTTTTAAGATGTTAAGAATTTCTAATAAACGTTTATTATGAGGAGACTCCTTACAGTAAATACTCTCCGGGTGCTTCATATACTGCTTCGATGCAGCTGCTCCGCCTACAATTACTTTTGTTAAAGAATCCGGTTTTAAAATCGCATATTTCAATCCCAGCATGCCGCCAGTTGAATGTCCGGCAAAAGCCCATTTTTCATAACCTAGAGCTTCCCGGATTGCTTCCAAATCATACACTGATTCCGCCATGCTTAATTGGTATTCTTCCTCTGCTTCACAGGAATTTCCGGCTTCTCTTAAATTTACGAGAATCACCGAGAAATAGTCGGTAAACTCACTGGAAAAATAGTCCCCCAGCTCATTGAACGCACTGTATAAATGTGTTGAACATAAAGGTTCTCCTTCTCCTTTACGAAAAATTTCGAAATTTCCCCTTGCTGTTTTCACAATTTCTTGTTCCCACATTTTAAAACCTCCCTTATTTGAATTTTAACATAATTATTCAAATCGCAAGTATATTACCATGGAAAAATTTGGTTCGTTCTTCTATAAAACAAAAATCACAGAAACCAAATCCTGCCTACTAAACTTACCTTTGATTTTTTGCGGTTTATTTTAATACATTTTCAAGCTGACTATTAATCCATTTTTACCATCAGCTTCATTGTTACTCCTTTTTTTCAAATGCTTCATTAAT
This sequence comes from Oceanobacillus sp. FSL W8-0428, assembly GCF_038004405.1. NCBI lineage: Bacteria > Bacillati > Bacillota > Bacilli > Caryophanales > Bacillaceae > Oceanobacillus > Oceanobacillus sp. FSL W8-0428. Next base: position 1,958,278 of record NZ_JBBORB010000001.1, on the reverse strand, counting down.
TTAAACTAACTCATAAAATCTTCTATTCTACTTAAAAAACCTTATACAGGATTATCTTTCCTGTATAAGGTCGAGTTAATTTCTATATAGAACTATTCTACAGCCTCTGCCTCTACTTCTGCATTTCGATCATAGGCACCTTGCTTGATTTCTAACCATTCCTGATAACCTAAACGATCCAATTCGGCAAGGTAGTCCTCCCACTCCTCATCTGCTTTACCATTGGTAATCCACTCAGACTTCTTGCGTTCCACATATGGGAATAAATCATTTTCAATATCACTAAGCTGCTTTAATTCGTCTAAAGACATAAATACTTTTGGGTAAATATTATCATTATTCATGTAAGGCACTAATGTTTCATGCAGCTGATCCAATCTCCATGCTGCATCATCTGGCATCGTCGTTACATTCCCATAATAACTATCCAAAACAGCTAACGGTCCGCCAATAGATGTCTCTTCACGCAGTTCTACCGGTGCTGTACCTTCCAACGGTAAATGTTTCAACATACCTTCATTCTCATCATATTCAAAGATATTTTGCTTCTCTTCATCTCCATAAGTTCCCCAGTTATCCTGTACGGATTGCAGCGGATCATACAGCTGGTCAATCCACTTAGCTGTCAGCTCTAAATTCTCATTTGCAGATGTAATAACCATACGTGAACGGTCAAATCCCATTCCATTGGATCGGGCGACATGCTTACGTCCATCAGGTCCTTCTAACGGAGGAAGCATTGCATAATCTTCGGTGCCGGAAATATTTGCCATATCCCACGTAAAGTATAAACCGTAACGTCCTTCCTGTCCTTTAGCTAAGTACGTATTCCATTCCTGCTCAAAGGCTTCTACATCAATCAAATCTAATTCATATAATTCATTTAAATAGTTAATAGCATCTTTATAACCGTCCTGCGCAGAGGTGAACAAGACTTCATCTTCATTGGTAACAACGGTATGATCCCAGTTCTCTCCTTCACCAAATGGTGAGAATAAGAAGGATACATCTTCCCCGCCATTGCTGATCATAAACGATAATGGAATCGTTTGACCATCTCCAGCCATATCATTCTCCTTGAAAGCAATCAATGCCTCTTTTAACTCTTCTGTCGTTGAAGGCATTTCTAAGCCCAGTTCATCTAACCACTTTACATTAATCCATCCTGTAGCGTCTAAAGAATGGATACTTTCTTTGCCAGATCCTAATTCCTCAATCCACGGAAAAGCATAGATATGGCCGTCTGGTGCTGTCATCATAGCACGATATTCCGGTGCTTCTTCTAACACAGCCTGCAGATTCGGCATATACTGATCAATTAAATCCTCTACAGGAATAATTGCTTCATCAGAGGCTAAATCCAATAATTCATAATCACTATAATGTGTATTCATGATAGCATCTGGTAAGTCACCACTTGCGACTGCCAGGTTACGCTGCTCAGTAAAGGATTCGCCCGAGAAACTCTTCCAGTCAATATGAACCCCTGTCTGTTCTTCTAAACGTTGCAGGATTAACTTATCATTAGGGTCTTCCGGCGCCATTGGCGAGCTTTCTGTAATAAACTTCAAGCTGATATCCTCTTCCTCTATCGGAAAGGTGATGTCACTTAATTCATAATCCTCTGACGATGCTTGATCACTTTTCCCGCAGCCCGCCATGAGTAGCAGACCTGCAAACATAGCTGCCGCTAAATAACGATATAAACCTTTCATACTTTTATCCCTCACTTTTTTATATTATTTTAATGATCCGACCATAACACCTTTTTCAAAGTACTTTTGGAAGAATGGATACATTATCATCAATGGTAAACTTGCTATTACAATTGCCGAGTATTTAATCATTTCTGCCAGACGCTGCAATTCTGCTCTTGCCATCTGGTCTCCAATCATCCCCGGCTGCACTTCATTTTGTATCAAAATATCACGTAAGATTAACTGCAATGGATACAGGCTTCGATCTTCCAAATAAATCATTGCGTCAAAATAGGCATTCCATTGGCCAATGAAAGAGTACAGGGCTAGTACAAAGATAATCGGTTTCGATAACGGCAGAATAATGCTTAAAAATATTCTCGCATCGGAAGCCCCGTCAATCATTGCAGCTTCTATCAGTCCCTTTGGTAATCCTCTAAAATACGTTCTTGCCAAGATAATATTCCAAACAGTAATTGCGCCTGGCAAGATAATTGCCCACGGTGTATTGAGCATCCCCAGTTCTCTTACTAACAGATAAGTTGGTACCATCCCGCCGTTAAAAAACATCGTAATAATGAAATAGAGCATAAGGGCTTTCTTACCAACTAAGCCATCAACAGATAAAGAATAGCCTGCCATAATCGTAAAGATGACGGATACCAATGTAAAACCAGTCGCATAGAGAATAGAATTTAAAAAGCCTCTCATAATTGTGCCATCCTGAAAAATACGGACATAGCCATCTATTGTCCAATGACTGGGATTAAAAGAGATTCCTTTTGTCAGTAATACATCAGGCTGCAGGAAGGAACCCAGCAGAACATACAAAAGAGGGACAGTTACGATTAGTACAATCAGACCTAACATAATTTTGTTAAGAAATAAGATAAATTTATCAGACTTAGAATTATTAATTAATTTATTATCCATGAAACTGCCTCCTCTCTAATACAATGTTTCTCCATTTACTTTTTTCACAATAAAGTTAACGGTAACTAATAAGACTAGACTTATAATTGAATTAAATAATCCCATCGCCGCACCAAAAGACCAGTCTGCTGCTTGCAGCCCCCGCTTGTAAACGTACGTATCAATAATCTCTGAAGCCGGTATGTTCATAGAAGTTTGGAGTAAGTAAGCCTTTTCAAAACCAATCGCCATAATTCCTCCAACCGCTAATATAAACAACACAGTCATCGTCGGCTTCAATGCCTGTAGATCAATATGTCGGATTCTCTGCAACAATGTTGCACCATCCATTGTGGCTGCATCATGCAGCTGCGGATCCACATTGGAAAGTGCTGCCACATAAATAATGGAAGCAAATCCTGCCCCTTGCCAAATACCTGAAGCAATGAAAATCGTTCGAAAATATCCTGGTTCAGACATAAATGAAATTGGCTGATCAAATACCAAACCGAGAATGGTATTTAGAGGACCTGCCGGGGATAAGAAAATAAAAATCATTCCCGCAATAACTACCACTGAGATAAAATGTGGTGCATAAATGATTAATTGAATATTTTTTTTCACTCTCGCCTTTCTCAATTGATTCAGCATCAGTGCCAGAATAATTGGAACTGGAAACCCTAGTAAAAGGTCAAAGGCACTCAATTTAATAGTGTTCATAAAAATTTGCTGAAAGTTAGGAGATTCTAAGAAGTTACGAAAATGCTCAAATCCTACCCATTCGCTCTCCCACACCCCTTTTATAGGGCTGAAATCTTTAAAAGCAATGGTTACTCCATACATTGGAACATAATTAAAAATAAAAACTAACACAATAGCTGGTAACAAAAACAAATAAAGAATATAATTTTTTCGGATATATGCCAGCGCACCGCTTTTCTTTTTCTTTACTGGCGGTGTGTTGCCGTATAATGTATCTGACTTTGATGTTGCCATCTAAACCCTCCCTTGCTTAAGCTCTACTCTTTGCTGTAATCTTCTCGTAATCTAAATATAGCAAAGTTTGTATGCGTTTTATTTCAATATTTTAGGGCGATGAATTATAAAATTTTCGGTTCATAATTTCGATTCCGAAATATTACTCTGAGGAAAAAAAAGGATAATCACAGGCTGACAAGAAATTAAAAACCTGTGGAGTAAAAGTGTTCCTTTACTTCACAGGTTTATCTAATTATGTGGATTCATGTAAAACTTGCTTCTTAGGAAATGATAATGAGGCAATCTTCATCATCACAAAACTCATAAAGCTGGCGCCGATTACAAAAACTAATGCTGGAACGAGTATATATAAGTAGATAACCGCCGCAACAAAAGCTGCTAACATAATTGTTTGTAAAGGACGGGCAATCGTTAATATACAAGCATATCGGAAATATTCATTCCACTTCAGGTCAAAGTGAACATATACCGGAAAGATATAAAGCATTGCTACCAGATAAAATATACCAATGATAAGAATAAGATTAAAGAGCAGCACCTGCATACTTTCCTGACTGATATTCTGTACAATACGAAAATCTATTAACAGGAATAAACCGATAAAAGAAACGATATATCCGAGTATATTAGATGTCTTAAATGAGGCTTTAAAATGAGTAATAAACTCCGGAAATACCGCTGCATCTTCATCTTCAAGAATCATTTTCCTTACAACGGCAAACAGAGCTGCTGTTGCCGGAAAGATACCAAGAACAATGCCTCCCAATAAAGTAAATGCTGCCCATAATAGATTTAAATATATTAAATTGAAGCCAAGCGTACCCATCCGCATATACCATCTTTTTTCAATCATATTGTGCTCTGCTCCTTTTTTATTACAGATTAACAGCCAGTAAAGGCCCAATTTATCCTATAGGGAAGAAATCTCTTTATAATCACTGTATCAAAAAAGCAAGGCTCTCGATTGTAATATTTTTGGAATAGATATTATAAAATCTTTGGCTTAGAGTCAAAAAAATTAATCGGCTTGTCTCAGACGCTGATTAATAGCTTCTACCGCTTCCTCCACAGAAGCTTCTACATCCTTATTCGCCAGGCCAACATCTTCAAATAATTTTTTTATCGCTATACTTATATCAGGATAGACCGGTGTAACCGGACGATTTCTGGAATAAGAATATGCTTGCTCTGCAAAGATGTTATAAGGGTAGGTATTAAATTCAGGAAGATCTTCGGCTACTGAATAACGTGCTGGAACCTCTCCCGTGATAGAGCTATATTTCTTCATAGGCTCATAGCTCGTTACATAGCGGATAAATTCCCATGCCTCCTCAGGATGACTGGTAGTGGAAAGTATGCCAAGCGCCCAACTTCCATTCGGAACAACCTGATATTTTGATTTTGGAAGCGGGGCAACTCCAAAGTCCTCTCCCAGCTTCAATCCATTTTTCTCTAAATCCGTTATTGCCCACGCGCCAAGTACCGTCATTACTAATTGGCCCTCCTCAAAAGCATTCGCTGGAAACTCCCTGACAGCCACTTTATCTTTATGGTATAAATCCTGATAAAATTGCAAAGCCTCCATCGTTTCTGCTGAATCTAAGTATCCGCTGGCTGTTGTTGCATCAGGACTAATCACTTCCCCGCCAAATTGCCAGATAATCGGAAGTTTGAAATAAGCAGGCGCCTCGCCACTCCCAAATCCTTGGGCTGGATCGATACCGTAAATTCCTTCTTCCGGTCTCTGAACTGCTTTCAATAACGTAACAATTTCTTCCCATGTCATCGGGTTAGCAGGATTGCTATCCGGAAAGGGAAGATTTGCTTCTTCCAATAGATTCATATTGTAGTACAGGGCGATACTCGATTCGATTAATGGCATCAGATATAATTGATCATTGTAAGTTAATCCTTGGGTAATTGTCTCCGGGAAATCTTCCTCCAGTCTGTCTTCCTCTGTTAAATATTCATTTAACGGCATCAGGAGGTCTGCCTCCGCATATAGAGCTAAATAAGGACTGTCAATTGCCATTATATCCGGTCCCGTACCAGTAACTAGTTCTGTCCGCAGCTCTACTTCATAATTGGCATACTCTATATTTTGCATGGTGACATGAATATGAGGATGGGATTGGTGAAAATCTTCCAGAATCTCGTTATAAGCCTTGTTTTCTGCTGCATTTCCGTAATTACGCCAAAATGTTAATTCAACAACGTCCTCCATCTCTTCTTTCTGCTCAGAGTCTTCCTTTTCATCTTGTATAGACAAAGGTTGTACCAATATAATCAAGTAACCAATGACAATACTGACTAATATCACAAATAAGCTGTAATAAATTATTCTTCTTCTCATGATACAACACCCTTTTATACCGGATCGAATGACTTTCGATAATTAGCTGGAGTTTCGTTTACATGCTTTTTAAAGACGATACTAAAATAAGCAGAGCTGGAAAACCCGACAAGATTAGCTACATCAATTATTTTTAAGTGCGGGTCTTTTAAGAATTTCTTTGCCTCCTTCACCCGGACTTCAGTTAAATATTCACTAAAGTTTTTGCCGATTTGTACTTTAAAAATCTCTGACAAATAAGCGCTGTTAATATGAAAAAGCTCAGACAAAATGGTCAGCGAAATATCATTCCCGTAATACTGATCAATATAACGGCGGACCCCGTCAACAATCTGTTTCCCATCCGTTGTTCTTGTATCATGAATTTGGGCAACAATTAATTTAGCAAGCTCAGTAAGATAAGCGATGACCTTGCTCTGGTCATTTAATTGCCAAATGACTTGCTGGCATTCCCAAATCAATCGCTGTGCATTGTTGTTCTCAACATTATATTTTTTGGCAATGGAACCGAGACAAAACAAAATCCGGTTCGCAACAATCGAAGAAGACAGTACCGATTGAGTTGTTGTTTCACCCAGCAGAGATTCCAGCTCTTTGTGAAATCTGGACATATCCATCTGTTCAATTGCATTAATAATATGCTTCTCCAGGTCTGGTGAAAAATCCATCAGCTCTTCTCTTCTGACATGCTCATCAATTACCTGTGAATGATGGTTTAACTGATTCTGACTCCATGAGAGCAAACTGGAAATATAGCCTGTCTTCAATTCCGACAAGCCATTGACAGGATTTCCGATTCCAATCACGGTCTCTAGCTTCAAAAGTTTTTTTATCTGATGCTGAATCGTTTTCGTTAATTGGGTAGGATGATTATCAAAATTCTGATCTAATATGATAAGAAAGTGCATCATATTTGTATAACCCAGATCATAAAAGGCGAACATGCCCGGTCTTGGTTCGACTAATTCTTTGCACAGCATTTGAAAAGCCATTCGTAATTCGTTCACCCGATTCGCCTGACCACTAAAGTCTCTCACTCCAACACTGATAAATTGTACCTTTAAGTCCTCCTTAAGCAGCATATCCAGCTTCAGTTGTTCAAGTCTCTCTTTTACCAGGCTATATTGAAACCACTCTTCCTTGACCAGCGACAGCAGATATTGTTCTTGTACCTCCTGAAACTGTGTCCGTGCCTGCCGCTTAACACGATCCAGTTCAAGCTGCCTCAAGCGATCGTGGTCAATTTCATTCTTCATTTGCCTTAATACCTCTGCCAATTCAACTGGATCCACCGGTTTTAGCAGATAATCCCTTACCCCTTTTTTCATCAGACTTTTCACATATTCAAAATCGGAATAACCAGACAGTACGATTACTTTAGTATTTGGATATTTTTCCCGGCAATGTCTTGCCAGCTCTATTCCATCCATGATCGGCATCCGGATATCGGTCATCACCAAGTCTACCTTTTCTTCCTCCAGTTTTGTCAATGCTCCTCCCCCATTCGCAGCCTCTGCTACAATATGGAACCCTAATTCCTCCCAATCCACTTTCCATCGTAAACCCTTGCGAATTTGGATTTCATCATCAACGATTAAGACGTTCCTCATCCATCATCTTCCCTTCTTCTGCTATTTGCAGGATGATTATCGTACCTTTGTTTAATTCTGTCTCAATTCGATAATTGAATCGATCTCCATAATATAAATGCAAGCGATCCAACACATTCTTAAGTCCGATACTGTTGCCACTACTCTCCAGAGTATCTGCCTGACTACTCATTGATAAACTTTGAATTACTTCATCCGGTATCCCGACACCGTCATCTGCAATCTGCAATGTTAACTGGTTATCTTGATATTTGGACTTTATTTCCACACTAGCATGTTCTTTAGAAATCAAACTATATTTCACTGCATTTTCCACTAATGGCTGAATAATAAATTTAATAATCGGAAATTCCTTTGCTTGCGGATCTTCCTCAATTGTTATTTGAAGGTCCCCTTCATAACGAAGCTCAAGAATTTTGGCATAGTTACGGATATATTGTATCTCCTCTGTCAATGTTACCAGGTCTGATTTTGTGTTTAAGGCATAGCGAAGCATCTTTCCTAAATAAACACTTACATTTACCACCTCTTTGTTCTTTCCCTGGGCTGCTAAGCCGCCAATAATTTCAAGGGTATTATTAAGAAAATGAGGGTTAATTTGCAATAACAAAGCCTTATATTCAGCATTACGCCTCCGAATATTGGTTTTATATTCACTATCAATCAGCTGTTTTAAACGAACCACTGTCTGATCAAATACTTCTACTAAATAGCGGATTTCATTATTCTCTGACCGGATTGTCGGTATAATCTTCTGCGCCTTTTTAAAGTCCCCTTTCTCCAAATAATGCATTGCCTTCATCAATCCCCGTAAAGGATCTGTAATCGAAGATGAGAAAAGAAAGGAAGCAATAATAGTAATTAAAAACAAACCTGCACTTAGTAACAACAGGCTTTTCTGTAATTGATTGGAATGAGAAAATAAATCATCCTCCGTTACTTCACTAATCAAAATCCAATCCCCTACGGATAATTGCTGATAAAACAATAAATAGGTTTCCTGTTCATTTTCTATTTCAAGCAATCCCTGATCCTCTTCCTTATGTGCAATCTGTTTCAAAGACTCTTCAATAATAGACTGAGGGGTATCGACCTCCTCTGTTAAAACATTTTCACCTTGGGAATCTATAATAAATGCATAGCCATGTTCACCTATTTTAATTTTATCCAGGGAATTTTCTATCATTTCTGTTGAAAAATTCACCTTGATAACCCCGCTATCCTGAAGGGTATTTAAATCAACTAAAGGGATAAGATGGCTGTTAATAGGCATTTCTCGCATTAATGCTGATTGCTGGTTTGTATCTATGTGAGAATGGGTAAAAGTCTGATCATTTTCCATAAAATCCTGATACCATTCCGTTTTATCCAGTTCCGGATAGTCACCCCAAATTCCTTCCCCATCATGTGTAAAAATGGAAACAGAAATATTATTAGAATTATTGACCATCATGGAACTGAGCATGGCATTAAGCTCATTTCTCACCATTAATCTGGCCGTTTCCAATGTTTCATCATCATTATTTTTGCTATTCTCCACCCGCAGCCAATCCTGTGTAATAGAATTCGCTAATACCTGCTGTCCCACGTCAGTCGCCTGCATCGTAACGGAGTCAATATAGAGAGAGAATTGATCCATCATACCAATTGTCAGCTCTTGCGTTTGTTCCTTTATATAATTTGTAAATAAACTTGGCATAATTAGAGACAAGATTAAAAAAGGAATAGTTAATACACAGGAAAAAACAAGAAATAATTTATTTCGCAACGACAAAAACATATCAAATCCTCCATAACAAGTCTCTAAGCTGCCAATCCGCTTTCTCATTATATCATCATGAAAAAGAAAAGAATCTACAGGAAATAAACACTGTATTATTCATTCTTGGTATCTGAAAATACATCTGCTGATACCTGCCACTGCTGGCTTGGATTTGCCTGCTCTTCCTGCAATTCTGCAAGCGTAAGTTTTCCATCTTCTGTTACCGTCAATACTTGTTCATTATGAATAGAACGGATGACTACAGTTTCATTATCCAGCTGCTCAATTAGCCAACGCTGGTTGTCATAGCCAAGATAATCGTATAACTGAATTTTTTGCTGATTGGTATCCAAGTCAAATGCCTGGTCCTGTTCTGTTCTAATTGAATAGGACCCCTGTTCGTCTCCTGTCGGCATAAGAGACCATTTCATTTGTTCCTCTCCCAATTTCACAGGCTCTCCATTTTGTAAATTAACTGCATATAATGATTGACCTATTTCAGTATTCGTAAAGGCAGTCTGCACTAATTCAGCATCAGATACCTGGTTTATTTCTACATTTTGATACGTCACTTTCCCATCAAAAACATTTAATCCAAAGTGACCTTGAGCAAATGTGCCATCCTTAAGATCGATGATATTCTCGCCATCAACATCAATACGAATATGCGGTCCTTCTGCTTCAATTTTGACAGCATATGTTTTGTCGGGCTCGATAAATGCCGGAACATTGTCAATCACCATATGATCTTCTATCTGACCATTTACCTTATAAAACAAACGGAACGCCTTCATATTAGGGTCTAAATTAAAATAGTACCCGCTGCTGCCATCTTCATTCGCCCGAAACACGACGGCTCCGGCACCGCCATCGGGGCTCAGTGTCATATCAGCTTCATAAATAAAATTCCCACCTGTATCTTCTGCCATATAATTAGCATCACTTGTATGGGCACCGCGAATTCCAGCTTCTGTTTTCAGCCATTTTACTGTTTCAATATCAGATTGCCAGCCTGTCAGATTCGTATTAAATGTTCCATCATGCACCTGTATTTCTACTGTTTTCATGACTTTCTCATCAGGTGTAGAAACAGTAACCACTGCTTCACCATCGCTAACAGCTTCTAATTCAGCTTGTTGGTGATTAGATGACTTAATATTAATCACACCCGAATCAGAGACAGACCATTCCAGTGATTTGGAGTCATTACCATTCTTTAAAGCCGCCTGAAGAGAAATTGTATCGCCAACATTCAGCTCTCTTTTACTTGTATCAATTATAATTTCAGCTGCATCTTCATGATGACGATTCCAAATATCTTCCAGCTGATTTACTTTTAATGAGATAATCTCAACAGGCCCATTTTCTGTATAAAAACTCATTCCTCTGCTTGTTGCCTTTGGAAAAATAACATCAGAGAAAACCACTTGCCCATCATTCGCAAACACCTCTATTGAACCATTGTCTACGAATATATTTAATTTCACACGCTGATTATCAGGTGCCAGATCCGCTTCTTGCCGCGTGCTAAATTGATTGGAGAAATCTGTTTGTCCAGATTCCGAACGATCAATGTATATTTGCTCATCAGCCGGGCGATACCCAATCACACTTTTTTCTTCGGTTCCCTGACGAACTTGAAAACCAAATTCTGAAGCTTCGCTGTCAGCTGGAATTTCAATTTCCGCTTCAATCTGATAGGATTCGCCGTCAATCTGTTCCAAAAGGGTCCCCGCTTCGTCTTCACTTACTTGTTGATTGCTTATTTCAAAAATTGTCTCACTAATCGAAGCCAATTCTTCAACCGGAGATTGGACGAGCCTGACCCCTTGCTCTGTATCTATCAGACTTAATTCCCTTGGTATTGTCAATTGGCCTTTCCAGCCTTCTGTCGGGAAATCAAATGGATAATCCCAATTTGTCATCCATGCAATGGTAATACGACGATTATCCGGCATATCAGTAAAAGACATAGAGGCATAGAATTCCTTGCCAAAATCAGTTTTCAATACATCTCCCGCTTCATTATCATTAATAAATGTTCCTTCTTCTGTTAAATCGCCAATAAAATATTCAGCATCAGAGCCCTCTGTATCAGGGTTGGCGCCTGTACTAATCATTAGCACCCATTTAGTCTCGTCTGTTCCTTCTACCGGCAATTCAAACAGGTCTGGACATTCCCAAACACCGCCACGAACATAACTATCATAACCAAAGCTGTCGGTATGCTCCCAATCAATCAGATTTTCAGAGGTAAAAAAGCGAATGTGATCACCTCCTGAAACTACCATTACCCAACGATTATTTTCTTCATCACGTACTACTTTAGGATCTCTAAAATCCCAGCTTCCCGGATCATCTTCTGCCTTACCCGGGTTTTCAATTACAATAGGATGCTCCTCGGAATATTCCCATGTACGTCCTTTGTCATGACTATAAGCAAGCCCAATTCTTTGGTTTCCATTCTCTTGATCAGGATTAAAAGAGGTATAATAAGCAATTAAACCCTTCCCGCCTGTATCTGAAAAAAGCCCAGATGCATTATCTTCATCTGCAACAGCTGCACCCGACCAGACATGCCCATGATCATTCCAAGGAAGAGCAGTAGGTAAATGCTTCCAATGGATAAGGTCTTCACTTACAGCATGTGACCATGTGCCTCCATCCTGATGAAAGAGATGGTATTCCCCTTCAAAATAAACAAGGCCATTCGGATCACTTGCCGATCCTCTTGCCGGTGTATAGTGGTAGTTTGGACGATAATTTTCTTTGTAATATTCATCAGTCTGTGCCGCATAGACATTTTCAAAATAAGCTGTTCCAGACAAATTAACCAGCCCGATCTGACCTTCCTGATATTGATTATCAATATATTCTATTGCTGGCTCACGATAACCATCCAGATAGGCTGTTACTTGGTTATCCTTCACTATAAGCTCCATATGATGCCTCGTCCCGCTGATGGAGGAATATGACTGCTCTGAGCTTGCCAGCACAGTACCATCCAGTAACTGCAATTGCACCCTTAACTGGTCATCCTGCTTTACTAATATCACTTGGTAACCAGCCGCAGTCTCATGATTTTTCCGGAAAGTAAATCCAGCCGCTCCTTCTTCTTCTGCAAATGAAAGATCCCCTTCCAGAACAAAATCATTTACTTGTCTATCAAAGGTCTGTTGCCCTTCTCCAATAGTTTTTAACCCCTGGATATCTGGTTGCCATTGTCCTTCTGTCATAATAATCTCACCTAAGTTATGAGTAAAATCACTTACATATACATTCTCAAAATATCCTGTTCCGTCCTCCACATGGAGTCCCAAAACTCCAGCTGCATCATTTTCTAATTTCGTTCCCAATATATCGTTATACTGATTATTCCAGTATACTTGAAGCTTCTGATTAACTGCTTTTACTTTGAGATGATATATCTCTCCCGCTTCCAAATCTATTTCCGCTTCCTCTAAGGGCTTATCTGGATTCCGCAGATCTAAAAGCTGAAGCTTGCCTTCCTCTTGATCTATTTGAATCATATAACCCTCGTTCTCTGTCGTGTTTGCCTGGAAAACAAGCCCTGCTTTGGTCTTTTTATCAACTGTTTTAATATCTGCCTCGTAGGTAAAGTCATCAGCAGTTGTATCAGAAAATGCTGCAGCCTGCTCATTCTCCTCGGAAGTTAGCTGGATTCCTTGGACAGTATCCTTCAGTTCCCCTGAACCTCCCACGCTCCAGTTCTGTAGATTCGTATTAGCTTTACTCATCACTTTCCCCTCCTTATCAGCAGCCTCAATATCTGAATCACACAAAAATATAACAACTAGTATAAACAATATAACCCATATAGAACGTTTGCATTTCAGTCTCCACCCAATAGTAATCTCCCCCTTTTATTAACTGCAAAGAACATCAATTTGTAATTCCACCTTTATATCAACCGGTTGACATAAAAACCTAAAATAAATGAACAAATACAAAATCATCATAAGGTAAACGCTTACATATGTCAAGCGGTTGTCATGAAGTGAACATTCCTTGGACAGAGGGACCCAATGTCCAAGGAACAAAGGCTAAGTTCGCGACATCGTGTCGCAACACCTTTGTGACCTACATCCTGTAGGCCCGAACTAATCGGGCCGTTACTGGCTGCCTGCTCTCCCACTTAGAAATAACGTGTTTCCTTCATTTATTGATGAGGGAGTCTTACAAAAGCTTTTCGATGGGGCGAGTAATCGCAGTCCCAGTCCCAGCCAGTTACACTGCGATAAAATTCAATCACCTTTTTATGCCCTGTATATTGCATTTGTTGTATCAAAATAATTTACTCTTTTACAAGAAGTAATACTATCTGTTTTATTAACCGCAGCTTCACTAATCCTTACTTTTATAGTGAATCAATGTATTCTCTTTTTCAAATCCAGCTTTCTCATAAACATGATTCGCATAATGGTTTCCAGCATCTACCGTAAGATATATTTCATTTATTTCGGAATAGGAAAACATTGCAGTTAACGCTTCTTTTAATAAAAGCCTCCCAAAACCTTTATTTTGGTAATTGTTCGATACAGCAAAATATTCCAGCGAAGCTTCTGAAAGCTCTTTGTCTACTTCAAAATAAGCATAACCAATAAGCCCTCCATTATCATCCTTTAGAACCTTCAGTATATTATCCTTGTTGAGTCTGCTCCAAATTGTCTCAGCATCATAATATGTACCTGGAAAAGTGATATCATGCAGTGCTTGAAATGCAGAAAAATCTTCTTCTTTTATTGAACTGCTCTTTATTTCCCCAAGCATATCAAAACAGCTCCGATGGATGATTAAACTTAAATGATGACCTTTTTCTTCAGCATTTATCTGCTTCATAAATAATTGCTGTTTTGTATTTTTTTCGTTAATCAAGAAAGAAAATTGCCGAACCTCAGGATAATTTTCTTTTAAACATCCCCATAGCTTAGCGGATATCTCCATACTTTCTGTTTTATTAAAAGGCCCCCAGACCTCTGCTTCTCCATTTTCAATATCGATTCCGCATGCAGCTATAATCTCACCAGTGTTGGTTTTTGCTATAAAAAAGGAAGCCTCTCCCTTTTCATCAATGAAATCCTCTTTAAGCACTCTCAAAATATCTGCTTGATCTGTTCCACAAAAACCAATATGATTGGATTTTTGATTATTTATATCAGCAAGAAAAGCAGACAGAAATTCGAGGTCATTTGCTCTTTCTATTAAAATACTCATTGAAAATCTCCTTTTATCTGAATCATATTTTGTTGAAGACATATTATACTATTTAACTGTGTAAGACTAATTCTCCTTGACATTTACCAGCAGCCAGTGAGCTATCCAATATACAGTAATGAATATTAATATTGCTGTTTCATTTTTAATATTTCTTCAAATTCTATTCCTGCACTCTCTTTCTTCTTTAAATGTATCATATATATTTCAGAAAAAATCAATTTATTATTCCGAAAACGATATATACACTATATTGCTTGTTTTCAAAAACGCTTTTACAATGAGTAATAGACACTTTACCACCCCCTGTCTTATGGGAGTGTGCCAACCACCCTTGAGTTATCCGAATACTATTGATATATCGATTATACCATACAACAAGCACGTTTCATTATCTATATTCATTGAGAAAAAATGCTTGTATCAATATGAAAATCATCTATAAAAAATGAAGGCGGTGTCTTTATGAAAAAGAGATCATACGTCCAATTGCTATTTGTCTGTTTCAAAAAGAAAATACAATACTAGTTTCTGAAGGTTATGATTATGTAAAAGAAGAATTCTATTACAGACCAATTGGCGGTGGAATTGAATTTGGAGAAAAAAGTTCAGATACCTTGATAAGAGAAGTAAAAGAAGAATTAGATGCAGATATTTCTAATCTTCAGTTTCTCAGTACGATTGAAAATATATTTACCTTTAATGGAGATACAGCCCATGAAATTGTTCAGATCTATGATGGTGAGTTTGTTGACAAGTCCTTATATGATCAGTCCAAGCTGCTAATAAAAGAAGATAATGGACAAACACATAAAGCCACGTGGAAGCCTTTATCTGATTTTCAAAATGGAAAACTGCGCCTTGTGCCTGAATCACTTTACAATTTATTAACAAAATGAACTTTTCTGATTTTCTTTGTTAAAATCGGGTATGAGCATACATTAGAAGGAGTGATACATCATGAGGTTGAAAAAATCTTTTCTTGCAGCCTTTGGGGTCTCATTGATACTTATTCTCGGAGCATGTCAGAGTGATGAAAATGAAGAACCGGATAATCAAGAACCGACTCAAGAAGAAAACGGTAATGAAGATGGAAATGAACCTGAAGATACAGAGGAAGATAATAACGAGGATGGAGCAGATGAAGACAAGGTTGAGGATATTTTTGAGGGTGGAGAATAAAATATATTTAAATGCTTCATCTGGTTTGAAATTACTGCAAAATATTACTTTATAAAAAGACTTGTTTGACCGGCAAGTCTTTTTAGTGCAAATTTCTTTTAAGGTTCTTTAAACCATTAAGAATCATTACCACACTACACAAGTTAAGGATTCTGAAATATTTATTCCCAAATAATTTCCTATTATAATTCACTAATTGAAATCTCCCCATAACAATACTGCTTGGCGGCCCGCTGTGATGAATAAATTTGAAATAGGGGGAAGCATGTGTACTTCACCCTATTTTATAGAAAGCAGCTCGCTAATTGCTTCCCTGCTGTATATACTCAAAAATATTTTTCGCCTTAGAAATCACATAACCGCTGCCCCCGCGATCCTTCACATCTTCTACCATCATCACCAATAATATTTCTGGATCCGTTTCCTCGAAACCGACAAACCAGCCATTTTCATTTCCATTATCATCTTCTTTGCTCTGTTTAATTTCTGCTGTTCCAGATTTCCCGCCGATGACCGTGCCAGGAATATAGGTAGTATGTGCCGTACCCTCTGGGCTCTCAACAACCTGAATCAAATTCTCTTTGACCAGATTTGCTGTTTCCTTACCGATAAGATTTTCCTTCCATACTTCAGGTTCATCCTCTTCCACCAGAGATGGGTACAGCATATTTCCTTCGTTGAGATAAGGTGTATAGGTTAAAGCAAGATGCAGCGGGCTCATCATTACCTGACCTTGTCCATAAGCTGTATCAGCAAGCTGTGCCTCACTGTCAATTTCTCCATTGTTCGTCAAATTAGAGGCTGGAATCACAAATGGAAATGGAATCTCTTCCCCAAATCCAAAACCGGCCGCTTCTTCTAAAAAGGTATCCTTCCCCATCTCCAGAGCTTCCTGCGCAAAATAAATATTATCCGAATGAACAAAGGCATCACGCAGATTGACATTCGCTTTATCATGTACACGGGTGACATAATAATCTCCCCATGAATCATCCTTTGTCCAATGAAGTCCATTAATCTGTCTTACTTTTTCAGGATTAGTTACACCTGTTTCTAATCCTATTGAAGCTGTTATCGTTTTAAACACGGAACCCGGAGCATAACGGCTTGTAAAACGATTTAAGAATGGCTCATCTGGATCTTCACTCCATTTTTCCCATTGTTCTCCTGATAATCCCCGGACAAAAGCATTGGGATTATAGGCAGGCGAGCTGACTAACGATAAAACAGCTCCGGTATTCGGGTCTAAAGCAACTGAAGTTCCTGCATCACCTTCAAACTGTTCATATATTTCCTGCTGCAGTGCAGCATCAATAGTTAATTGTATATCTTCTCCATCGACAGGTTCTTTTTTGGCCAGCGTTTCTTTCAAATCACCGTCTGCATTACTTATATAAATATGGGTTCCATTTTCTCCCCGTAATTTCTCTTCAAATATCTTCTCCAGACCTGCGTTTCCAATTACATCTCCAGCAGTATACTCGTCCAGCTCTTCCAGCTGTTCTGCAGATATTTCCCGCACATAGCCGGTTAAATGGGCAGCCGAGGCTCCCAATGGATAGGTACGGACCTTTTCCACCCGGGAGCTTACCCCCGGGAGCTCCTCATAAGCTTCTATATCATCTTCTTCCATCGGCAGTGTTTTTATCGGCACAAATACTTCTGGAGTAACCCAGGACGCATCCAGCGCTTTGTCTATTTCTTCAACAGAAACACCCAATAACTCAGCCAGCTTTTCTTTAGTCTGATCTGCATCTTCTTCAAGCATACCTGGTATGACACCAATAACATTCGCCTCTTCGTTGATTGCAAGCCCGGTTCCATTCTTGTCCGTCAGTTCTCCTCTTTCTGCTTCTATTGTTTTTACCTTTACTTTGTCCCCTTTACTTAACTGGGGAAATATCTGCGAGGAATTCCATTTGACCAGCCAGGCTCCTTCATCATCCTGCTCTAATGTCACCCGATGACTATATTCAATAGAACCAGCAGTGGTATCCATCTCTACACTATACGGAATAGTAATGAGATCTCCCTCAGACTTCAACTCCTCTTCTGTATCTACCCTCAATGTTATCTGTAAATTTTCAGCTCCTATTCCATCATATATAGCATCATAGCGTTCAATAAACGCTTCTTCTGTTATTTTACTTTTTACTTCTTCGGAAAGCTGCTCATACATAGCATGAAAATCCCTATTCTCCCAGTTGGAAATATAACCGTTTAATACTTCTGACGGCTCCTCTTTTTTGGAACATCCAACTGCTAGCAAAAACACCATTACAATCAGGATAATCGTCCGGTATCCTTTCATTTTTCCACCTTCCTGTTATTCTTCATTCTGCAGCTGTTCAATGACGCGCTCAGCAGCTTTTTCGATTAATTCATCATTATAATCTGCGTCTGCGGTATCTTGGCTGGAAAGAACGGCGATAACAATTGGAGCTTTATTGTCAGGCGGCCATACAACAGCTATATCATTTCTTGTACCGTAGTTTCCTGCCCCGCTCTTATCTCCTACTTCCCATCCTTCTGGAACACCTGCCCGAATCAACGAATCTCCAGTTTCATTCCCTGTTATCCAATCAATCAGCAATTCACGCTTGTCTTCAGGAAGTAAATCACTTAACACATATTTTTGCAGGCTTTCAGCAAGGGCCTGAGGCGTGCTGGTATCCCTTGTATCTCCTGGAGCGGCTTCATTTAATTCTGTCTCCATTCGATCCATTTCTGTAGTTTCATCACCGTTTTCTCTTAATATTTCTTCCAGCCCGTTTGGCCCTCCAAGTTCTTCTAACATCAGATTTCCTGCTGTGTTATCACTGTAACGGACAGCAGCCTCTATAATTTCTTCCAGCTTCATTCCATCATCTGCATGTTTCTCTGTCACAGGAGAATAGGTTACTAAATCTTCTTCAGAATAAGTAATTACTTTCTCTAAATCCTCTATTGAATTTGTTTGTAAAATAGCTCCCGCTGCTAAAGGCTTAAAAGTAGAAGCATAAGCAAATCTTTCATCTGAACGATAGGCAACTGTCTGTTCAGATCCAGTATCAATAGCATATACACCAAGTCTTGCATCAAATTCATCTTCCAGCTCTTTAAAAACTTCCTCGCCTTGAGAAGTCTGTTCTGGAGCTTCAGAACTTTCTTCGCTGCTCTCCACATCATTGGAACAGCCTGCTAATCCAATTGCGGCAATCGACAACAATAAGATGAAGCCTTTTTTATTAAAAATATCTTGAAAATGTTTCATTTAAAGTCCTCCTTAAATTAGTTTGACTACAACTGTAATATAATACTACACACGTAGTCTTGTTTTGTCAATTTCTATTTTTATCCTTTACAATTTCTTAACTGATAGATTGATAAATGTACTTGATAGTGCTAAAATTTAATGTATTACAAATGTAATTTAAAATAAATTTCGGTAAATCGTTCTTATATAATTACCGCAAATGAAGAATGGAGACGAAAAGCATGTATATCACAACGCTTATTACAGGCCTCATCATTTCTTCCATTACAATCGGGTTTATTTTTCTTATTAAAAAGTTATTCCAAAAGCAGTTATCCGCCAAATGGCAATATAATCTATGGTACTTATTACTTTTTGCTTTGATTATTCCATTTATTCCCGGCCGCTTCATTCCCGCCGGTAATTTATTCCGTACATTTACAGGCGGTCATTCTGCAGATGGGAATTCTGCTGCTATTAATGGCGCAGCGTCTGGAAACGGAGGAACAAATTCAAACTGGATGCAGGATTTTTCCGTAACGGTGACGCAGACAAATACAGAACTGTTAAATGGGATTGCTGCTGGAATATGGATTACTGGAGCTCTTGTTTTCACAGGGCTTTCTATACACGCGTGGCTGAATTTAAGGAGTATTAAAAAGTCGATTTCTCATGTGGAAGATAAAGAAATTCTTGACCTATTCCAAACATCTAAACAACAATTAAATATCTCAAAAAATATAGTATTAGGTGTCTCAGATAAAGTACGGTCACCTCTGACATTTGGACTGCGTAAAACCTTTGTTGTATTACCGGCCAATTTTGAAGAATGGTTATCTAAGGATGATATCAAACATATCCTTCTGCATGAATTAAACCATTATAAATATAAGGACATTCCTACCAACTATCTAATGGTTTTCTTCCAAATCATATATTGGTTCAACCCTTTAATTTGGCTTGCTTTTAAAGAAATGCGTCTGGATCGTGAAATTGCATGTGATCACGCCGTACTAACATCTTTAGATGATAAGAACTATAAAAAATATGGAAACACAATTATTCATTTTATCGATAAATCTCCCAGCCCTCAGTATAATAAGCTGGCAAATCAATTAAATGGCTCAAAAAAGCAGATAAAGAAACGAATTATAGAAATTGCATCATTTCAAGCAGACTCTAAATTACAGCATGTCAAAAGCATCGGCATCTTCCTGCTCACCGGCCTGTTTATAGTTACGCAGATTCCACTTGCTTCTGTAATGGCCAACGATAACAATCGCTATACGTCTTTTAATCATGATCAGATATACGAAGAAGATCTCAGTGACTATTTCAAAAATGATGAGGGCAGTTTTGTTCTTTACGATATGCAAAAGGATGCTTACCATATCTATAATGAGGATCAGAGCACATCACGGATTTCTCCTGATTCTACTTATAAAATCTATAGTGCCTTATTTGGATTAGAGGAGAACGTCATAACACCGGCACAAAGCATGATTGAATGGGGTGGTGTCGAACAACCTTATGAACAATGGAATGGAGATCAAAACCTAGAGACGGCTTTAAACCGTTCTGTTAACTGGTATTTCCAGCAAATCGATCAAGAAATAGGTCTGGACAGTGTTCAATCCTACCTAAATCAAATCCATTATGGAAATCAGGATACTTCTGGAGGGCTGGAACAATACTGGCTGGAATCTACTTTAAAAATTTCGCCAGTTGAACAAGTTGAGCTGTTACATTCATTCTATAACAATAGCTTCGATTTTCAGGAAGAGCATATTGAAGCTGTTAAAAACGCATTGCAAATGGATGAAAAGAATAGTTCTGTACTCTACGGAAAAACAGGCACAGGTAATGTGAATGGCAAGGATATAAATGGCTGGTTTAT
This sequence comes from Oceanobacillus sp. FSL W8-0428, assembly GCF_038004405.1. Lineage (NCBI taxonomy): Bacteria > Bacillati > Bacillota > Bacilli > Caryophanales > Bacillaceae > Oceanobacillus > Oceanobacillus sp. FSL W8-0428. Next base: position 1,937,396 of record NZ_JBBORB010000001.1, on the reverse strand, counting down.
TGGATTTGTAGAAACAGAGACAAATACTTATTTCTTTGCAACCAATATACAGGATGAGGACAAAGCTTCTGGAAGCATAGCAACGGAAATAACCTTAGCTATTTTAAAGGATAAACAAATTTTTGATGAATAGAACCGGGGTGATATATATGTCAGAAAAAGTACCAAGCATCTCTGAAGCAGAATGGGAAGTAATGAATGTCCTGTGGGAAAAAGCACCGCAGACAGCAAATGATGTGATTTCCAATCTGCAGGGGCAAAAAGATTGGAAATCAAAAACAGTACGGACGCTTTTAGACCGATTAGTGCACAAAGATGTTGTTGGTGTAAATAAAGACCAGCGCGTGTACACTTTTTATCCGCTCTATTCTCAGGATGACTGCCAGCGTGCAGAAGCAGAATCCTTCATTAAACGTATATATGGCGGCACAGTGAAATCGATGCTTGTTCAATTTATGGAAGAAGATTCATTGTCCGAGGAGGATATTGAGGAATTAAAATCGATTTTGGATGAAAAACCAAAAAAGAAAAAATAACCTGAACAGAGACTTGATGAAGGGACTGAATGATGCGCAGATAACAATACTTTCCAGACAGATTTCTAAAAAATATTGGAGGGTGAAGTATTGAAAGAAGAACTTTTTACAAAAAGATTAGCCTTACGAAAAATTCGGATATCTGATGCCACTGCGCTATTTAATGTCTGGTCAGACCCGGCTGTTGCGGCATTTATGAATATTTCTGCTTTTATACATGAATCTCAAGCAATAGAAATGATTAACCTGCTCAATGAATTAGCTGAAACAAATCAGGCTATCCGCTACACCTTGTTTGATTTAAAGTCGAAGGATATTATCGGCAGCTGTGGATTTAATGCTATCGACACAGAAAATGCCCGGGTTGAGATTGGCTATGATATTGCAAAAGCACATTGGGGAAATGGATATGCTCCTGAATCCATCCAGGCATTAATTGATGAAGCTTTTGAGAATTTAGCAATTAACCGGATTGAAGCGAAAGTGGAACCGGCAAATATAAATTCGATTAAAGTATTGCAAAAACTAGGATTTACCTTTGAAGGAACATTACGGCAATATGAGAAGGTGAAGGGTAATTTTGTTGATATGCATATCTATTCCCTTTTAAAAAATGATTAATTATATGGAAGCCGTTCCAGATCTGTTTCAGAATTTGGAGCGGTTTTTCTTTAGAGTTTTTCATTTCAAAAAGCAGATAAAGAAAGTACGTACTTTCTTTATCTGCTTCCTATTAAATTTCTTTAATTAAGTTATTTGGTAACTCTATCAAAAAATGCACTTACCTTCTCTATATCCGTTACATGCTGATTACATAATTGACTGTCAGCACAGACATAATTGTAGTGTTTGGTAAAAGTTCCGGGAACCTCTCCTTTTACAGAAGTGGTGAGACGGACAACTTCCGTATGCTGGTTGCAAAGCGCACAAATACCTTGTGTTGCAGGAAGTTTAAAAGTACCCTTTAGTGCTTTAAAACCTTTATCTTGTTCCATTACCAAATATCTGCGGAGTTTCCCAGGATCGTCCCAGGCTAAATAAGAAATTTGCTGAAAGTCGATCTCCTCCAGATTAGGAAGCTTCAGCTTTTTTTCCTTTTTAAATAAGCTTTTTAACTTACTTGTTTCCACTGCTTTAAATGGAATAATATAGGTTTTCAGCTGTTCTAAAAAGACCTCTCCCTCTGCCCGGTCATTTATATCTATCAACGATTGAACTATTTTTTCTTCCTCATCAGACCATGTAAAGGAATCTATCAACTCGCTTTTCACAATTCCGCGTACAGCCAGAATAACATTTTTATCTTTTGTTGTGGCCAACGCCCGTATAATTTTATCTGTCTGCTGCTCCATAAAACGATAGTTTGCTACCGTTAAAAACGGCTTAATTAATTGTTTTTCCATTTGAATTCACTCCATTATATTAGGCTTTTTATTAAAATGTACGGCCTAAAGAGATCATTCATTATTAATGCTGCTTTACTTCAGACCTCTCAGACCAAAAGGGCGCCCAGTCTAGAGTAAGCATTACCAAAGAATGCTGCCATTTCGATTCCTCCTTAAAAAGAAAGCTATTGCCAGTATAGCACTTTTTCAAAATAAAGTTTTACGATTTGAATAATTCTTAAAAAATAATCTGGAACTTCAGGATTCATTTCAGGAAAAGAAGGGAAATATATACAGTAGAAGGGGTGATGCACCATGAGACTGAAAAAATCATATTTCACAGTACCAGGTATGGCACTCTTACTTATTCTGGGGGCATGCCAGGGCGCTTCGCAAGCAGAATCAGATATGTCACAGCAGGAATCGGATGAAAAAATAGTTTCTGAGACAGATAGCACAAAAGATAATGAAGTAGAATCAACAGAAAAGAATCAGGAAGACGAAGCAACAGAACTGGAGAACAGCAATAACGAAGAACAACAGACAGAATCCGATGATTCCAATAGCACAGATACAGCTGCTGAGGAAGAAAACACAGACAGTAAAGAAGCTCCCAGCAGTGATATAGAAGAAACGGATTATTCCAGTAAACAGGAAGCAATTAACGCAATTGAAAACTATGAAGAAGTTGAGCAGACAAATATAGATCTTGGTCATGGCGTCAAAGCTCTCTCAGAAGGAGCTACCGGCCACAACTATATTTCGTGGAATGAAGGGAAATGGCTGATTCGGGTAAATGCTCCAACTGACCCTGAATATGCAGCCGGGAATTATGGGGATGGCGAGGAGCTCGCCCGGGCTGTCGTAGATTATTTGGAAACAAATTATCTACCTGCGCCTGATGAGCGTGGAGTAATTGAAATTGACGATTTTGACGAACATCCCGGAACAGTTATCCGTTGGCAGCAAGGCAGTACTGTCTATGAAATTGATGAGAGCACTGACAATCCAATAGATGCATTGCAAATTGCTGTTGAAAGCGAATCTTAGACTTAAAAGACTTGCCTTTGTTATATAGAGGCAAGTCTTTTCATGTAGTCCAATAAAATTATTTTCGGCTCACATTATTTATTTTCACCTGATACTTTTTCAGAAATTGATTCAGTTCCCTCTTATTATAAATATGAACTACTTTTTCTTCATACGCTTCTATTTTCCTCAATGCCTTTGCTAAATTATTTGTATCATATTTCGTATTCCATTTTAATAACTGCATAAGATCCTTCAGGCTTTCCTTTTTGGTTGGCAAAATACGAAGCTTTCTTTTTAAAAACCGGAGAATTATCCGCATTTGTCTTAAATGCATATTTGTATGTAAAACAATAATTTGATCCGCTTTTTCAAAGCTGGTATCCAGCCAGCCATAATAGACACCCTCCATAATCCAGGCATCTTTTGAAAGGACAGCCTCCAGCTCCTTGTCTCTTATTACAAGATCTTTTTTTGTTCCATAGCTTTTATTCCAGAATAAGTTATCCAGATCAGCAGCCGGAATAGCAAGTTTATCTGATAGTACTCTTGCCAGATAGGTTTTCCCGCTTCCCGCACCGCCGATAATATGTATTTTCTTTATTTTTTTCTGCAATGCGTTACCTGCTTTCTGTTTCAAAGATGAATTGCCTCCCTGCCGCTGAAGAGCAGGGAGGCAAAGAATAATCTAATACTGATTAAATGCTTTCACGAAACGGAGAATATCATCTTCCTGAATCGTATTTATTGCTGCTTTATTACGTTGTCTTTTTCCACATTTGTTACATTCGTGAATAATTTGATAGCCCTTCTTTCCAGAATAGTCTATCTGAATTGGCCGCATGACTCCTCTACAAGTGCTAAGTCTGTCTCCCGGCTCATTATCCAAATGCTTTGAATATAGGCAGAAAGGGCAATGATTGCGAAAGCTCCCATTTGTTACCGCTGCTACGTTCGCTCCGCAATGCTCACATTGAAAAGCTGTATTTTCTGTTATTTTGCTCAACGTCCTCATCCTCCAAGATAATTTTTTTATCTTTGGAGAATGGGTTCTGTTTTTTTTCCTGCTATTCGCAGTTTCAGGCTTTTAAGGAGAAGGGACAAATTCACCGTCTTGTTCTGCAAAACGATTACTTCTAGTTCCAGCTTCACAAGAGCCTGTTCCATCTCCTGATCCGGACCACGATTGATTTTGTGCATTTATATCAACCACTGTAAGACAGCCAACGCCATCTTCCATTAGTAAGTGTTCTTCCCTAATCACTGACATTGGCATCATCCCCAATTAAGGACGTTGAAGCTTCCATAATGTAATATGCAAATAACTCCGCCTCTCTCTTTCCAATTTTAGATTATTCTCTCACTTTATTATAGAATGGAAATATATCATTCACAACCTTTACACGAATGGTGTACTTCCAGATTTGAATATTTATAGAATAGAGGGATAGGTGTGTTCAAAGAATATGGAGAATTAAGTACAAAATTATATGAAATTACGAAGCCTGTCGGATACTCTATGGGCGGTGATATAGAGTATTATTATGAGAAGTTGAAAAACCGTCAGGGTCCTGTACTGGAGGCTGGTGTCGGCACTGGAAGAATGCTGATTCCATTTTTAAAAGAAGGAATTACTATTGATGGCGTGGATATCTCAGCTGAGATGTTGGAGCAATGCAAAGTCAATATGCGGGAGCATCAGGTAAATACAAATTTATTTAACCAGGATTTGCTGCAGCTTGATTTAAAGCAGACATATCAAACTATTATTATGCCAACAGGAAGCTTTTGTCTGCTTCCAGGAAATCATATCAATGCTTTTCTTCAAAGACTGTATAATCATCTGAAAGAAGGCGGGCAATTTATTTTTGATACTTTGTTGCCAATAGACTTTCATGCTGGAGACATGGATATAAGCACTCACTCTTTGACAGAGGACTCGGGGATATTATTCACAAGCACGAGTGAAGCGATAGATTGGCTGGAGCAAAAAGTTTCCTATATCCATAAATATGAGCTCCTGCGTAAAGGTGCGATAGAGAAAACAGAAATCTCTCATTTTATCCTATACTGGTATGGACTGAAGGAATTAGAGTTATTATTAAAAAATATTGGATTCGGCACCGTTAGTTATGAAATTGGCTATGGACAGGAAAATGATCCTTCCTTAATAACATTTATTGCGAGTAAAGAGCGTCATTAGAGGGGTGATATCATTTTGAAAATCCAAATGGAACGGCTGATTCTGCGGCCATTTACAGCAGTAGACAGAGATATTCAGGCGCTATACGAAATCCTGGGCGATAGGGTTGTTAATCAATATTTGCCTCTATTTACTCTGCAAAATAAGCAGGAGGCAGAAACTTATTATGCAGAAAGAATTCTCCCTCAGTATCAGAAAAAAACAGGGTATTACCTTGCAATTTGTCTAAAAGAAATTAATCTGCCGATTGGTTATGTAACTGTCAGCCTGGAAGAAGGACATGATTTTGGATATGCGTTAAAAAAAGAATTCTGGGGAAATGGCTTTGTGACAGAAGCAGGCCATGCTGTCATTGCAGAGCTAAAAAATACTGGACTCAAGTATATTACTGCAACACATGATATTTATAACATCGCCAGCGGGAGAATTATGCAGAAGCTCGGAATGACCTATCAATATTCCTATGAGGAACAATGGCAGCCAAAGGATATTCTCGTCATTTTCCGAATGTATCAGCTTAATTTAGATGATAAAAAAGACCGTGTCTTTAAAAAATATTGGAATATGTACGCTGAACATTTTGTAGAAGATATTTCAGATGCCAAAAGATAATCCCTCTTTCATATTGGGATTATCTTCTCAACATTATATATCTGAGCATGTACTATTTCCTGTTTACTAAACGTTGTAAGCGGGGCACCTGTTCAGCTAAGACATGTGATTCAGTTCTCCATTCAAAAGCAGGCCCTACTCCTCCATATTCAAAAGATACAGCCCAAGGTGCAGACCATATACCATTATGTATATTTTCCAGTGCCCACTCCGCCAGTTCCCAGTCAGCTCTGGTCATAGGCATGCTGTCACGGTAGCGGTTACCATCATGCTGGATTCCGGTAATATGCAGCTCCTTTAAATTCTGTAATGGCAGCTGACTTACATAATCGAACACATCTTTATTTAAATACCTGCAAGTCATTTGTGCATGTGCTGTATCCAGCAGCAGCCCACATTTCGTTTCCTCTATTATTTGTGTAATAATATTTGGATCGATTATCGGTTTCAGCATATTCCCTTCATAGCTGCGATATATAACATTCTCAACGATTACCCTATCGGCTCCAAATCGTTCTGAAACGATATTTATATCATCTGTAACATTCTTAATAATAAATTCTATTTCTTTGGGATCATTCGTGTTTATGTCAAAAGCAGGATAGTCCTTTGATAATGCTGTTAAATGTAATTTAATATAAGGTGTTTCTGTTTCCCACAAAAAATTTTCTATTTTTATCCAATCGACTTTATCCATATTTCCAGTACCGGCATCTAAATTAAAATGGACGTACGCTGGCCTGAAGCTTTGAGCTGTTTCTATTAATTTATCATTTAAATCAGGGCATTTGAAAACATCAACATCTATTTTACCTTCATTTACCAAGTGATAAGCTTCCGATGAATAATTAACCGCCAATTTCATATATCTACTCCCCTCTACCCCACTCATTTTTTTGAAAATATAATATTCATACAATTATAACAACAATTCATAAAAACAGCTTAAATTTTTTATTGACAAACTTGTATATACAAGTTAAACTGAAAACGTTAACACTTGTATATACAAGATATGAAAAGGAGGAAAGTCATTGAGTAAATATACAGCTCCATCAAAAGAATTATTGGAAAAAGTCGGTGGAAGTGACAACATCTCTGTCGTTACGCATTGTGCTACCAGAATGCGATTTGTCTTAAATGATCCGGAAAAAGCAGATGTAAAAGCCATTGAAGATATCGATATTGTAAAGGGAACCTTTACACAGGCTGGACAATTCCAGGTTATTATCGGGAATGAAGTCGCTTCCTTTTATAATGAATTTACGCGTATTGCTGGTGTTGGTGACACTTCTAAAGAAGATGTCAAAGAAGCAGCGAAACAAAATATGAATTTCATCCAGCGGTTAATGGCGCACTTAGCAGATATTTTTACGCCGATTATCCCAGCACTTGTTGTCGGAGGTCTGATTTTAGGTTTCCGAAATGTCATTGGTGAAATTGAAATGCTGGAAAACGGAACTATGACATTAGCGGCATCCTCGCAATTTTGGTCAGGGTTATATGATTTTCTCTGGTTAATTGCTGAAGCTATCTTTCATTTTCTCCCTGTTGCTATTACCTGGTCTATTTCCAGGAAGATGGGAACAACGCAAGTACTTGGAATTATTTTAGGTCTTACACTTGTTTCACCCCAGCTTTTAAATGCTTATGGCGTTGCAGAAGCAACAGAAATACCAGTCTGGGATTTTGGATTTTTCCAAATTGAGATGATTGGTTATCAAGCACAGGTTATCCCGGCTATTTTAGCTGGTTTCGTATTAGCTTATTTAGAAATATGGCTTCGTAAAATCATCCCACAAGTGGTATCTATGATTTTTGTGCCATTCTTTGCATTACTTCCAGCTGTTATCATAGCCCATGTTGTGTTAGGCCCCATCGGCTGGACAATCGGTTCATGGATTTCAACGGTTGTCTATGATGGATTAACTTCCGCATTCGGCTGGCTATTTGCAGCAGTATTTGGATTTGCATATGCACCACTGGTTATTACGGGATTGCATCATATGACAAATGCCATTGACTTACAATTAATGAGCGAATTTAACGGCACAAATCTCTGGCCTATGATTGCTCTATCTAATATCGCACAAGGCTCTGCCGTTGTAGCAATGATTTATCTGAATCGCAAGGATAAAAAGGAACAACAGGTATCTATTCCAGCCGCTATCTCCTGTTATTTAGGAGTTACAGAACCGGCATTATTCGGGATTAATTTACGCTACTTATTCCCATTTATCGCCGGAATGACAGGCTCTGCTGTTGCAGCAGTTATATCTGTCGGATCTGGTGTTATGGCTAACTCGATCGGTGTCGGCGGTATACCAGGGATCTTATCTATTCAATTACCGCATATGCTGATGTTCGCTGTAGCAATGGTGGCAGCTATCGTTATCCCATTCATCTTAACAGTTGTTCTATCCAAAACAAAAATGGGTGTAGACGCATATAAGCGTTTAGGTAAATAAGGAGGGAGTCTATCCCTCCTCTAATTCATATAGAGTCAAAAGTATTTGAAACGCAGCAGTATTTAGGAGGTTGATTATGCAAGAAAAATGGTGGCAAAAATCCGTCGTTTATCAAATTTATCCGAAAAGCTTTAACGATACAACTGGGAACGGAATGGGAGATATTAATGGAATCACAGAAAAATTGGATTATATCAAAGAATTGGGGGTAGATGTGATTTGGCTAACCCCTATTTATGTTTCTCCCCAAAATGATAACGGATATGATATTGCAGATTACTATACCATTCAACCCGATTATGGAACGATGGAAGAGTTCGAAAAAATGCTGGAAAAAGCACACCAAATCGGTTTAAAAATTATTATGGATATCGTTGTTAACCATACATCGACAGAACATAAATGGTTTAAGGAAGCTAAAAAGTCGAAGGATAACCCTTATAGAAACTATTATATCTGGAAGGATGGCAAGCCAGGTGAACTGCCGACAAACTGGGAATCCAAATTCGGCGGCAACACTTGGGAGTACGATGAAACAACTGGTTCTTATTATTTACATCTCTTTGATGTTACCCAGGCTGATCTTAACTGGGAAAATGAAAAAGTCCGTGATGATGTCTATCAAATGATGAACTTTTGGCTGGATAAAGGGGTAGATGGCTTCCGGATGGATGTTATCAATTTAATTTCCAAAGACCAGCGTTTCCCAAATGATGACGGCAGTATCGCTCCGGGAGATGGACGTAAATTCTATACAGACGGACCTCGGGTACATGAATTTCTTCATGAAATGAATCAGGAAGTATTTAAAGGTCGTGAAACGATTACCGTTGGAGAAATGTCATCCACTTCTATGGAGGATTGTATTAAGTATTCCAATCCAGAACGTGAGGAGCTGGATATGACCTTTAACTTCCATCATTTAAAGGTTGACTATCCAAATGGTGAAAAATGGACAAAAGCTCCATTTGATTTTCTTTATCTAAAGCAGCTGCTATCTGATTGGCAGACAGGGATGCAGGAAGGCGGCGGCTGGAATGCGCTATTCTGGTGTAATCATGATCAGCCAAGAATAGTATCCCGCTTTGGAGATGATACAATCTATCACAAGGAGTCGGCAAAAATGCTGGCAACAACAATTCATATGATGCAGGGTACTCCTTATATCTATCAGGGTGAAGAGTTCGGAATGACCAATGCCGGCTTTAATGATATTAGCCAGTACAGGGATGTAGAATCGCTGAATATGTACAAAATTAAAAAAGCAGAGGGCCTCTCTGACCAGGAAATTATTGAAATACTTCAGGAAAAATCCCGGGATAACGCTCGTACACCAATGCAATGGAATAATACAGTCAATGCCGGTTTTACGGAAGGAAGTCCTTGGATCGGGCTTCCTGATAATTATCAGATAATCAATGCAGAAGCAGCAATTGCTGATAAAACGTCTATTTTTTACCATTATCAAAGATTAATTCAGCTTCGAAAAGAGTATCAAGTCATTACAGACGGAAAATATCAGCTGATTTCACCCAATGACTTTGCAATTTTTGCGTATATAAGAGAAAATAAAGATACAAAACTATTAGTAGTAAACAATTTTTATGCAAAAGAAGCAGAGCTGAATTTACCTGAAGCGATCCGCAGTGATTGTAAGGATAGCAGGATTTTATTATCTAATTACGCAGATTCTCCATCTTTAGCTTCAGATACGATTTCACTGCGCCCATATGAGTCGATTGTTTATTATCTAAAGAAATAAATGGAGTTAGTTGCGATGCGAAATAAGTATTTAATTATTTATCAGGAAATGGCTCAAAAAATAGAAAAAGAAACATTTAAAGCAAATGAATTCCTTCCGTCGGAAAATGAATTAGCTGAGCAGTATCAGACATCACGGGAAACGATTCGAAAAGCTTTAAATCTGCTTGCCCAAAACGGATACATTCAAAAAATCCGCGGCAAAGGATCAACGGTGATTGAACGGAATAAATTCGATTTTCCAGTATCCGGCCTGGTCAGCTTTAAAGAATTAGCTGATAAAATGGGAGAAAAGCCGATTACCACGGTTCATCAATGTGCAAAAGTCAGCGCAAATGAGTTTATCCAGAAGCAATTAAAGCTTGCAGATAATCAGGAGGTTTGGGAAATTATCCGGACCCGTTCCTTCTCTGGACAGCGCGTCATTTTGGACAAGGATTATTTAATAACAAGAACCGTTCAGCACATCTCTAAGGATATTGCAGAAGCTTCTATTTATGACTATCTTGAAAATAATTTAGGTCTTATCATCAGCTTTGCAAAAAAAGAAATTATTGTTGAGGAACCAACAGCAGAGGATCATGAGCTGCTGGATTTAGAAGGCTTTTATAATGTAGTGGTTATTAAAAACTACGTTTATTTAGATGATGCAACATTATTTCAATATACCGAATCGAGACACCGTCCTGATAAGTTCCGATTTGTTGATTTTGCTAGAAGAGAGCATTAGAAGAAGGCTGATTTAAGTATTTAACTGCTTATATCAGCCTTTTGATTTATGTACTATGTACTAATACAATCTCTTTCTTCGAATAAAATAAATGCGAAAAGCATCTGCAATCGGATGAGCCAAATCCTTTTACCGGCATACTCCCTTCGTTTTCCTGCCTCAGCCTTTCAAAAAGCCCACACTCCACTTCTTCACCAGGATAAGTTTGCACAGCTTGAATCTGCAGATAAGGACGTAAATAGTCTATATGCCAGCGCTTCTTTTTCTCAATCTGAATATGTCTGTCCACTCGCGCACGAATATTCCGCTTTGCGCTTCCTACATAAACATAATAACCCTTCGAAAAATTAAATTTCCCTAGTTTGCCGATAGTAACACTCTCTGTATCTTCCGGCAGCCACGCTTTTACACAATAAAGCGTATCGGATTCCCGCACAGAATAATCTGCAGGCTTCATCTCTTTTTGTCACCTCCATTGCTATTTGTTACATTTAAGAAATTACTCAAAATTATTCTTCAGTCCCTATTCGTAATTATTATATCTTAAAAATCAGCTGCTGAAATTGAAAAAGACGAATGTACATTTTCCCTACTAATAATTATTTATAAATTTAAACTTGAACCTTACGTCACGTAATGTTTTATCCTATTATTAGAAGGGAGCAGATAAAATGACGATTGAAATTATCAAAGCGCTTGTTTTAGATAAAAGTATCCGTTTATATTTTACCGACAATACAAAAGTTCTCCAAGAAATCATGAAGTTAAGTAAAATAAAGGATAAGGCCTGTTATTTGGCATTAGCTAAAGCTGTTTCCATAATGAGCCTCCTTTCCGTAACCTTAAAAACTACTCAGAGAATCAGTGCTGTTATTACAGTGACTAATAAAAAACATAAAATTTATGCAGATACAGACGCAGATGGAAATGTACGCGGTTATGTCAATCAAGCACTGTTAGAAGAGCACCAGCAGCAAGATTCAGTTCAATCTCTTAAGGAATTTATCGGTCCAAATGCTTCTATACGAATGATGAAGGGGTTTGAAATGAATCAATTTACCGGGATTACTGATATGCCTTATCAAAATATAGATGATGATTTTGCATATTATTTTAAACAGAGTGAGCAGACAAATACTATAATTCAGACAAATATAGAATTTGACAATAACCATGGCCTTGCTAAAAGCTATGGAATCTATGCTCAGGTACTTCCAGGGACAAAAGAAGGCTCATTAGAGTATATCCGGGAACAATTTGAAGCAGAGAATCTTGCTCCTATGCTGCTCGGGATGAATGATGCAGAGATAGAAAAAGAATTAAATCATCACTTTCATAACTCAAAAGTAATGGAACGAAAATTGATACAATTTGCCTGTCACTGCTCGAAAGAAATGTTTTATGGCTTTCTATTTTCGTTATCTGATGAAGAATTGCAAAAAGCTACCGAATCGAACACTTCTGTCGATACAAAATGTCATATTTGCGGCAGACAATATGTTTTCAGTCCTTCTGAGATAAAAATACTTTTACAAACGAGGTGAGCACATGTCTAATTACTGGACCACCGGCCAATTAGCTGCCCTCACAGGTCTGTCCATCCGGACACTGAGGTATTACGATCAAATCGGATTATTTTCACCTTCCCTCTATACAAAGGCAGGTCATCGGCGCTATACCAGTGAGGATATGCAGCTGTTGTTACAAATTCTTGTACTGAAAAAAATGCATTTGCCTTTGGAGGAGATAAAGGAGATTATTCGTACAAGCAGCCAGAATTTGCTGGATACACTGGATCAACAGATTAATCGGATTAAAACAGAGGTAGCTATGCAGCAAAAGCTGTTACATCAGCTGGAACAAACCAGAGTAGAAGCGGCTAAATCAGACCGTATTTCCTTTGAAGGACTAACTTCACTATTTGAACTAATCCGATTAAATCATTCCAATTATTTTACAGAGGAACAGCTTCAAAAGCTTAGAGAGCGCTACCTAAATACAAATGATAAAGTGCTAAAACAAGAGGAGAAACAATTTAAGGACCTTCTAAAAGCATTAAAAGACAGCATGGAAAAAGAGATTTCTTCACAGGATGCATCAGTGCAGGAATTAGCGATAAAATGGCAGGAGTTAACGCGTATTTTTTCAGATGGAGACAGTGAAATCACCAAAAATGCCGAAAAATTCTATGCTGAGAATCCTCAGCCTGCGCTGCATTATGGCTTGGATAGTGCATTGTATAGATATATTCAGAAGGCTTTGAAAAAAAGAAAGGATTAAAATAACTGAAACTGCATTCCATTAAGATTATTATATGTAATTACCGTTAAAAAAAAGGCTTATACAATCAGATAAATAAATTGTATAAGCCCTTTTTAAAATGTTTTATCGTCTTCATTTTCTAGAAAACCTGCCCTGCCTATATTATTATAACAGGCTCAGACGTAATTTATGTTTATAACACTTCCGTTTAAACGCTTACATTATTTGATTTATTAACAATATTTTTCAATTCATTTCCTTCTAACAGATTATACAGGTTACTTATAATCATTTGACTGGTTAAATATCCTGCTTCTACAGTATACGCCGCCATATGAGGTGTTACAGTCAGGCTATCTAAAGACAAAAGTTTTTTATCCTTCACTGGTTCTGTTTCAAAAACATCCAGCGCACAGCTCTGTATTGAACTGTTTGTCAAGGCTTTATAAAGCTCTTCCTCATCAATTAAACCGCCGCGGGCTGTATTTATTAAAATAGAAGTCTCCTTCATACGCTTCAATTGTTCTTTCCCAATCATTCCTTTTGTATGTTTATTTAATGGAACATGTAAGGAAATGTAGTCAGAACGGGAGAGTAATTCATGAAATGATACCCGGTTAATATTTAACGCTTCTTCATCAGGACTTTTATCTGTGATGTCATATCCAAGAACCTCCATGGAAAACCCATTCGCTCTCCTGGCAACTCCTTTGCCAATAGCTCCTAATCCAATAATACCTAATGTCTTTCCCCATACAGAATGTCCGTCGAACCTCGGCCACTCTCCATCCTTTACCTTATTATTTGCAGCAACAATTGACCTCGCAGCAGATAACATCAGTCCAAAAGCCAAATCAGCAACCGCATCATTATTCGTACCAGGCGTATTTGCAACGATAATCCCCTTCCCCCCGGCTGCCTTAAGGTCAATATTATCCGTTCCAACACCATGTTTGGCAATCAGCTTTAAAGAATTAGAGCAGTTAATTATTTCCCTATCAATTTGTTCCAGTCCCACGATAAGCACATCTGCATTACCTATTTCTTTTATCATCCGGTTTCTACTGTACGGTATCAGATAAGTTAATTCAATCCCTTTTTTATTCAAGGTTGCTTTTATATCGTCATGGAATTTACCAAAACTTGGAGTAGTTACGATCACTTTCATTTTGTAAACACCCTTTTTTTATAAAGATTCTTCCGTTTAATTGTTCGCAGCTTTTTTATCCAGTTCTGTACTTTCATCATTTTTATTATCATCATAGGACGTAATTGTAAATCCAGTAATTGAGTATATTATCGTAATTGCTAAAGTAAAGTATGTTAAGAAACTATATGGTATGAACTCTACTGCACTGATGCCAAGTGCACTTGCAGCAAATATGGAACTTGTATTCCATGGGATGATCGGTGATGCTAAGGTTCCCGAATCTTCTATCACTCTGGATAAATTCTCCGGTTTTAAACGCTTCTTTTCATAAAGCGGTTTCATTATTGTTGCTGTCATAACATGGGCAAAGGTAATTGTTGCACCAACCATATTAGTAATATAAGTAACAACAATAGTCATTAGCAGTAAACCTCTATTTGTCTTAATTTTATAAGCAAACGAAGTTAATATAGCTCCTAGCATACCTGATCCTGACAACACCCCGCCGAGACCCATAGCAAAGATAAATAATGCAATGATATCCAGCATGCTCACTACTCCACCCCTGTTTAACAGGCCATCTATAAAATCATTTCCAGTTTCAATTGAAAATCCATTATAAAGAGCATCAAATCCACTTTCAATACTGAACCCCTGATAAACGACCCCAACGATAACGCCTATAATAGCACCGGTAAATATAGATGTAACAGGCGGTTTTCGCATTAACAGCAAAGTAAGTACTACAGCTGCCGGAATAAAAGCAATCCAGCCAATATGAAAGATTTCACTCAAAGAACTATTAATAGAATCTATCTGTCCTTGATTAATTTCTGAATCTCTGTACCTGAGTCCAAAAATATGAAAGGTAATAATAGATAAAACAAGTGCAGGCCCCGTAGTTTTAAACATATGTTTAATATGTGTATAGACCTCGCCGCCTGTCAGTGCCGGCAGCATATTCGTACTATCTGACAAAGGAGACATCTTGTCCCCAAACCATGCTCCACTAATAATGGCACCTGCCGTTAATCCTGGTGGAATACCAAGACCGGCTCCGATTCCCATCATTGCTGCACCAGCAGTCCCCACTGTTCCCCATGATGTACCTGTTGCCATCGAAACAAAAATACATAGGATAACTGTAGTAACAAGAAAATAATTAGGAGTTATTAATTCAAGTCCGGCATAGATAATTGTCGGAACCGTCCCTGAATACATCCACGCTCCTATTAAAGCTCCTACCGCCAATAGTATTAGTGCCGGTGATAAAGCTTTTCTAATCATATCATAGGCAAATGTCTCGACCTCACCAAAACTAAATCCAACTGCCATCGTTAGTGGAATCACAAGCATAAAACCAATGAATAGCATAATTTGTAAACTAGCATCGTATACCAACATCCCGGTAACAATAATGACTATCACAAGAAGCAATGTAAAAATGGAATATCTTACACCAGGTTTTTTATCCTTCTTCATTCTTTTCCTCCTATAGTCCTTCTACGTTGAGTTCAACAGCTAATTCATTCAATTGGTTAAATATATTGTGTTCCATAGGAATTCCTTTTAATCTATTATTTTCTTCCTTCATAAATTCAATTTCCCCCGGCATATATATTTCTTCTACTCCTTCTGCCTTGGATGAATGTTTTATGAAGCTAATCAGCTGGTCTATATTCGAATAATATGTTTCCAAAGGTATTAATTTTTTTATATCAATAGTCAGCATGAAGTGCGAAATTGATTGCTTTCTCTCCGTATCATACATCGAAGGAATCATCTTGGAAAAATCACCGCCAGATAAAACACCTGTTAAGATTTCTGCCATAACCGCCAAACCAAAGCCTTTAGGTCCGCCTACAGCTGAAAGCAGTCCCCCATTAAGAATTTTCTCCGGTTCGTCTGTAGGCACTCCTTCAGCATCTACTCCCCATTCTTTTGGAATTTTCATATTATTTTCTTTATGAAAAATTACTTTTCCCAAAGCTGTGTTACTTAATGCCATATCCAGAACAATTGGTTTCTCTTTGGAAGGGGCTGCGATCGATATCGGGTTATTTCCAATAACTTTTTCTTTCCCTCCTATAGCCGGCATTAACGGTGCAACATTACTGATAACAATCCCAATTTTATCTTTTTGTGCCGCTAAGAGAGGGTAAAATGCAGTAATCCCAAAGTGGTTGCTGTTTTTTACAGCTACTAAACCAACACCATTTTCCTCAGCTATTTCAATTGATTTTTCCATTGCATATTTCCCTGCCACTTGTCCAGCCGAATAATTACCATTCACAACAAGTGATGAAGTGCTATTATTCTCTTCTGTAATCTCTGCTTTGTTTTTAATTAGCCCCTTTTGTATACGTTCAACATATATAGGAAGTCTGAGGAAACCATGACTATGGATTCCTCTTAAATCAGCTTCCAGCATTACTTCTGTTATTATATTGGCTTCTTCTTCTGGCATACCCAGCTTGATGAAGCAGTTATTTGAAAAATTCATGATTTTATTCTGATCAATATACATATTCTCTCCCTTTCTAAATCAGCTGATTACTTTGTTGCTTAACTTACCAATTCCTTCTATTTCAATTTCTACTAAATCTCCATCCTGCAGCGGCCCTACTCCAGATGGTGTACCTGTTAAAATAACATCCCCCGGCTGCAGGGATATAACATCCGTTACATGAGCCAGTACCTTTTCAATATTATGAATCAGGTCATTTGTGTTAGAATCTTGCTTTATTTCTCCATTAACTGTTAATTTAATAGCTACGTTATTGGGATCAATATTTGTTTCTATCGATGGACCAAGCGGCTTAAATGTCTTGAATGATTTTGCTCGTGTGAATTGGCCATCTTTTTTTTGCAGGTCTCGGTCTGAAACATCATTATTAATGGTGTAACCAAATACATAATCTAATGCTTCTTTCTCCGATAGTTTATAAGCTTCTTTTCCAATAACAATTGCTAATTCAGCTTCGAAATCAATTCTATGTTTTTCCGTAGGTAATTGAATCGTCTCTCCATCTCCGATGACAGCAGTTGGTGATACCATGAACATCATTGGCTCTTCTGGAACTTCTTTTCCGCTTTCTTCAGCATGTTTTACATAGTTCAAACCGATGGCTATCACTTGGCCGGGTTGGACAGGAGATAATAATGTCACTTCTGACCTCTCAAACTCCTTTCCTGTTTTTATAAAACGATTATCGATAATAAAATCACTTTCTAATTGAATAATTTTATCTCCTTCTAAGTAACCGTAAGATACCTCGTTATTATTCTTAAATCTGACGAATTTCATTACTTTTCCTCCCAAAATACTTTTTTTTAATTTACAATATCTAAATTATTATAGTAATCCTGCTGTGTTATTCTTAAAACTTCCTTAGCTGCGTTTGCTTTATGTTTCATCATTGCATTTTCAACCAGAACAGGATCTTTCATTTCCAAAGCCTCTACTATAAACTTGTGTTCTTTAATGGAATGCATCGCATGACCCCTGTTATTTGAAAATAGGGAAGGATATCGTTTCGTGTTATTCCATAAATCCCTGATCATACCAATAAGAAGTAGGTTATCACTGGCCTCATATATTGTTAAATGAAACTTCATATTAAGTTTTTCTATTTCTTCAAAATCATTTTTCTCTAAACAGTCCTCAGACGCTGTAATAATAGATCTTAATTTATTTATAATTTCTTCATTGATGTTCTCAGCCGCCAATCTCGATGCTAGCCCTTCCAATTCAATTCTTACTTCAAATATTTCTTGGATATCTTTTGATGATAACGTACTGACAACTGCCCCTACATGTGGAGTGAATTCAATTAAATTATCAGAGTTTAATTGGTTTATTGCCTCTCTGACTGGAATTTCACTCGTTCCAAATCTTTTTGCCAACCGGCTAATGACCAGCTTTTCACCAAATTCATATTTTCCCTCTTGTATTTCCTTCTTCAACTCGTGATAGATAATCTCTTTCTTGGTACTGTAAACATTCATATTTGCCACCTCATTTTTGTAAACGTATACATCATATATGATATAGGATATATCATATATGATTATAAAAATCATGTCAACAGAGCTATAAAAATTTGATGCCCTTTGCCTTTACGTTTCAGTCAATGACTATTTTTGAGCCAGAATCTTTTTTAGAAAAACTCGAATTATTTATATCTCTAATATAAAGTTTGCAATAAAAATGATGAGTTAATAACTTTTTTTTACGTGGGAAAAGGCTAATACAAGAAGAATAACTTGTATTAGCCTGCCTCATTATCATCTGCGCCATTTTCATCGGAGTCATTACTGCAAGCTGAAAATTCTAGTAAAAAGATACCATAGCTGCTAAAAATTACTGTGTTCTCATATAAGCAGTATCCTCCCATTAATTTATGTTTGAAGATGCAGTTCCCTTTTAAGAGAATGCTAAAACACTTTCTTGATCAAAAAGGCTGCCATTTCAATTGTTTTGCCTTATTAAAGCGGTTTTCCACCTCGTTCCAATTAACGATATTCCACCAATTGTCTATATAGTCTGCTTTCACATTCTCATATTGCAGATAATAGGCGTGCTCCCACACATCGAGGACGAGCAGAGGAACAACATCCCATTGACTTAAGTTTTGATGCTTCTCCGCCTGCAGAATTTCCAGACGTCTTGCCCGCGGTGACCATACTAAGATAGCCCAGCCTCCACCCTCTACATTGTTTGCTGCTCCAGTAAAATGTGCTTTAAACTGATCATAGCTGCCAAAGGACTGTTCGATTTCATTCATTAAATCTCCTGTTGGCTCACCGCCTCCGTCCGGGCTCATCACCTTCCAGAATATCGTGTGCAGATAATGTCCCGCACCATTAAACGCTGCCTCTCTTTCCCAATGTTTAATCAGATCAAAATTATTATCCCAACGAGCCTGCTGCATTTCCATTTCTGCTTTATTTAAACCATCAACATAGCTCTGATGATGCTTATCATGATGCAGTTCCATAATTCTTTGTTCGATATAAGGCTCTAAAGCATCATAGCTGTATGGCAGCGGTGGAAGTGTATGCCCGCCAATCGGAACAACTCTTTCACGATTTACTTCTGTACGGCTCTCCTCTCTGCTCTCTTCTATATAAGAATTTAACTTTGTATATAAAACATTTGCCCTCTCATATGCCTCCTCTTCGTCTGCAATTTGATTATTGAAAAGCTCCTTTTGAAATTGAGTTAATTCTTCCTCCCACTTAGTTAATGCTTCTGCATGAACACGCTCTTGAAGAAGATTACCTGCTTCCTGATAGGTTTGCAAAATTTCTTCACACCATTGTTTTATTGAATTAAGGTATTGTGACAACGAAAAATCCTCCCTAAAATTAGTCGTTAATACTATATGCAAGTGGGAGGTGGGCTGATAATATATAAAATAAAAAATTGATAAAAAAGGAGTCTCTTTCCAGCATTTTATAACGCAGAACGAACAGTAACAGTATACCTATGATTACTATCACAACTGACTCCGCTAAAGATATATGACTTTAATTCAGCAATCGCTTTAATCAAACATTTGTTTGAACAGAGGTTCTCCATTTATTTTTCTGTTAAGATGACGTCCATTGTCCCCCATTCACATGTAATGTCTGCCCCGTAACAAAACGAGAATCATCTGAAGCCAGATAAACAAAGGTAGGTGCTACCTCAAAAGGCTGACCTTGCCGCTGCATCGGATTTCCTGCCAATGTCACTTCATCTGCAGAGAAACTGGCTGGAATCAGCGGTGTCCATATACGCCCCGGAGCAATAGCATTGACGCGAATACCCTGATCCACTAAATTATTTGCTAATGCTCTTGAGAAGCTGACGATCGCTCCTTTTGTGGCAGTGTAGTCCATCAATTGTTTATATCCCTCATAAGCTACTACAGATGCCGTGTTGATAATCGAGCTGCCTGCCTTCATGTATGGAAGTGCAGCACGGGTCGTATAGAAATGAGAGTATACATTTACTTTAAACGTATCGTCGAATTGCTCATCCGTAATATCTAATAAGCTTAATTGCTGAAACTGGATACCGACATGATTACAGAGAACATCCAGTTTACCAAATGTTTCAACCGTTTTCTCTACTATATAACAGCACTGCCGTTTCTCCCTTAAGTCGCCTGGAAGCAATAAACAACGCTTTCCAAGCTCTTCAATCCGATTTTTTGTCCGGTTCGCATCCTCATGTTCATCCAGATAAGCAATTGCTACATCTGCACCTTCTTTAGCAAAAGCTATTGCTGCAGCAGCTCCCATCCCACTGTCTCCTCCAGTGATAAGTACAGCCTTACCAGCAAGCCTATTACTTCCTTTTTCATTTATATTCTCAATAATTGGTCTAGGCATCATCCATTTTTCCAGTCCCGGTTGTCGATATTGACGCTGCTCCGGTACTGTCATCGCAACCTCTTGATATTGTGTTATTTTTCCGTAGTTCGGATATATTGGGTATATTTGATCTGCTGGTTTATTTGATTTACCCTGTGTCATGATCATCCTCCTTGAAATCAACTGGATAGATTACTTTATGAAACTTGGGCGGAGATAGTGAAAAGGTGCAAGGAAGAGTTCCATATCATTGAAATCTGAATAAGGTATGAAGAAGAGGCAAATCAAGGAGGAATTTGTTATGCAGCAATATTATTACAACCCGGAAGCGACGCTCTTATTAGTAAACCATTCCAATGAAAAAGTAGATGTATTGTACACAGCAAATCAACATACGTATCAATTACCGAAAATTGGACCCAGACCACCGTATTTTATAAACCCTGTTTACGAGCAGTTTTATCCGGTTATTTAATGCTTATTTAATTCACCCTCAAGAGAATAGAAACACTTCCATATTTTTATTTCAGCTAATATTATTCTTTAATAAGATTGATATTAGCCCATACATAGAAAATTCATTTTCATGAGGGGATTATCTCCATTTCCAAATAAATGAATGAAATTTGTCCCATTGAAAAATACCGCAACGTTACAAAATAAATAAGAGGCTGGGACAAAAGCCAGTAAAAATAGAAAAAGTGACTTTCTACTATGATTTTAAGTAGGAAGTCACTTTTTTAATTTGATTAAAAAATGAAATAAACGTACAAAAAAAGGATACCTTCTGATAAAGTTAAAGTACCACTACAAAAACAGAATCGAGGTATCCTTATGTTTAAATATTATAACGTAAATCAAGTCGTTTTGCCATTAGATTTCGAGATGAAATTACAAGAAAATGATATTGCTTATACCATCCATGAATTTATCGAACAGATTCCAGAAGAAGCTTTCACCGGTTTTACCCGTCAAACAGGCTGTCCCGCCTATCACCCGCGTATGATGATGAAAATTATTTTATGTGCTTATACCCAGTCGGTGTTCTCTGGCCGAAAAATCGAAGCATTATTAAAAGATAGTGTGCGAATGATGTGGCTTGCGCAAGGATATGAGCCGAGTTACCGTACTATCAACCGTTTTCGTGTGAATCCAGAAGTAAAAGAACTATTGCGTCAGTGCTTCGTCCAATTTCGTTGTCAGCTGGTGGAAAAAGAGTTGATCGATGCGGAGGCTATCTTTATTGACGGGACCAAAATTGAAGCCAATGCCAATAAATTCACCTTTGTCTGGCGAAAATCGATCGAGCGTTATCAAACGAAACTTGTAGAGAAGTCCCATGCCCTCTATGAAGAATTAGTGGAAAAAGAAATTATTCCAGAAATCAACCGGGAAAACCCGGAAGCTCTATCGACGCAAGAACTTCAACAGATGGCAGCGAATTTGGATAAGTCAGTCCAAACGTATACGAAACAAATCGAATCGATTGAAAAAGCACAAGACCGAAAAGCCCTGCGTTCGGAACGAAAGCAGCCAAAACAAGCCTTAAAACAGGTGCACGATTTCATCTGTCGTCAAGAAAAATATGAAGAAGCCTTGGAGATTTTAGAAGAACGTAACAGCTATTCCAAGACGGATCACGACGCAACCTTTATGCGATTGAAAGATGACCATATGAAGAACGGACAGTTGAAAGCTGCTTATAATGTGCAATTGGCAACAGAAGGACGTTACGCATTAGCCTATGATATTTTTCCGAACCCTACCGATACACGAACGCTGATTCCTTTTTTAGATCGTATTGAAAAGGATTATTTTGCGTTGCCTGATGTCCTCGTAGCTGATGCGGCTTATGGAAGTGAACAGAATATAGAAGATGTCACCCTGAACCGGTTACGAACTGCCTTGATTACCTATAGTATGTACCGCAAAGAGAAGAAGAAAAAATATAAAAATAATCCCTTTAACACCGCTAACTGGGATTATGATGCCGAAATAGATGCCTTTACTTGTCCAAATGGTCAAGCTGTTACTTATCGCTATAACTCCAAACGCACAGACAAGTATGGTTACCAGCGACAATTTAAGGTCTATGAATGTGAAGATTGTACAGGCTGTCCTTTGCGAGAGCAATGTACCAAGGCAAAGGAAGGTAACCATCGGAAAATATTTTATAATGAAAAATGGGAAGCACAAAAGAAAATGATACGAGAACAGCTTTCAAATGAAGAAATGGGCAAGCTTTACGGAAAACGTAAGATAGATGTGGAGCCTTTCTTTGGATTTTTGAAGGCTAATTTGGGTTTCACTCGTTTCTCTGTACGAGGAAAATCCAAAGTGGATAATGAATTGGGATTCGCCTTAATGGCAGTGAATCTGAGAAGATACACTGCCTCTAGCTGCTTTTTTATGTATCTACTTATAAATGATTTCAAAAAAGATGGATTTCACATCAAAACCCAATGTGAAATCCATCTTTTCATTATTTTTGGCTAGTTATGTCCCAGCCTCTATCATTATTTATATTAATCTTAATAAAAAGTCCCAGGCTGTGTAGGAGTTTGCGGTCTCCACCAGGACTCTACCATTTGCCAAGCTAATTGAAAGTCCTGCCCCTGCCCCATCAGATAGGAAATTGCTACAGCTTCTCTTAATGCGTGTGGATAGCCAAGATGCTGCGCTTCTCGCATTCCGTGATTGATTACCGGATTAATCGCCGATAAAACCTGCTGCTCTATCGAATTCTGTCCCATATTCGGCTGCTGATAATTCCGGGGATGTTGCTGTTTATAAGAATTCATATGTTGATTTGGGTTAAATGGATTATTCAAATTAGACACTTCACTTATAAAACGAATCTTTTTAGGTAAATTCCCTACTTTTCAGCCTATGCTTTCGTTATTTTAAATGTTCCTTACAAATGATTAGATGTCTTTGATTGCTGGTATATCAATTTTTAAGTAAGATCATTATATACTCGCAAAATAAATAATAGAGGAAAAGATAAAAGAAATGATGAAGAAATTAAAAAAAGAATATCTTTAAGGAAGGAATTCTATTATGGAAATAGATTTAAAAAACAACGAAAAAGCATTTATTCGACCATATGAAGAAAAAGACTTCATTAAAATACAAGATTTAAATAAAAGAGAAGGTTGGTCTAATTTAGTTGAAAATCATTTGAGTACAAAAGAAGCATGGAAAAACTCCAATGTAACCCTCATTATTGAAATACAGGGACAAGGAATAGTTGGTTATCTAAGAGGATTAACCGACACTCGTGTTAGTCTATTTATTTGTGAATTGTTAATTGACAAACAGTATAGGAGCTTAGGATTAGGAAAAAGAATTATTCACTATCTGCATAATATATATCCAAACGTAAGAATTGAATTACTTGCTACCAGTTCGTCTCGCTTATTTTATGAAGGAATTGGGTTTCGTACCTTTTACGGATATAGGAAAACGAAAGAAGAATAAGCTTTTTCTTACGGTAAAAAAATGAAGTAGACAAAAAACAAAATCGCGCAGATATTAATCATCATGCGTTTTTGTTTACTATTTTACTGTTATTTTAGCTGCTAATTGTCTTCGTTTTTGCGTAATAATTAAGCTGTATTTTACATTTTTCCGTCGTATCGGAAAAGATATAAAAAAGCAACAGCCTTTCACTTCAAAGCGGACTGCTGCTTCTTTATAAATCTCCTGTTTTCTTTCCAGCAGGACTGGTAAAATTATTTTTACTGCGAATTCCTTTTATTTAACAGTAATAACAACATCTTCTCCTGCTTGAACTTGCTTCACATCTTGTTTATTTAAAGCTTCGATATCACTCATATTCGTAACAAGCATTGGTGTTACAGTACTTACAGCTTTTTCACCTACAATTGCCAAATCCACATCAACAAGTACATCACCTTTTTTCACTTTATCTCCTTCTTTGACATGGATTGTGAATCCTTCTCCATTCAAAGCAACTGTTTCTAAACCAATATGAATTAAAATTTCCGCTCCATTATCAGCTTTAATCCCTACTGCATGCTTTGTCGGGAACGCTTGTACAATATCCCCATCAACTGGTGATACAACTTTTCCATTAGATGGTTTAATAGCAATTCCGTCTCCCATCATTTTTTCAGCGAATACTGGATCAGGCACTTCTTCCAAAGGGATTACTTCTCCATCAACTGGAGCAAATAATTCAATTTCCTGATTCTCTTTCTTTTTAAAAAGCTTCCCAAACATAGCTATCCCTCCAAGATTTATATATATCGATTTTATCACATGTTCCAGAGAATTACTTTAATAAGCCCATCAGAAAATCTCTGCAGACAGATTTTGATTAACTCTTCTCATTGTGTAATCTTTTCTACAATTTCTCCGATTTGAACCTCCCTCTACCTGTTTTTCACATTAAATTTCGATAATCCATTGAATTAATAGCAATTTAGAAATGATTAAAAAATCCAGCTGCCATTCTCATGGTAACTGGATTCATCTTTAAAACTAGTCCTGTTCCTGCTTTTCCTTATCCCAGTCTTCAAAATCGTCATTATTTAAGTTTCTTAACTTACCATTATTTTCGATTACTGCTTCCACATCTACATCAACATTTATGTTTGGATATATTTCTTCAAGAAAGTTTTTCAGCTCTGCATTAGTATAATTTTTTCTGATCCGGTTGCTTATTCCTAATACATCTGCATGTTTGTCCTGAACTTTTTTCACCAGTTTAAGGGTATCTTTTCTCATCTTTTCTTCAAACATTTTCTGAATATCCTTATCATTTAAATGATCCTCTGCTTCGGAAACGATCAATACGAATTCTAACCGTATAGTCAGATCAATTTCCTCTCCTTTAAAATTGTAATCGTATTCTACATCTCTTTCAACGAGCTCCACATTGGTTGTATCGTCAATCGTCACAAATGTTTTAATAACATTTTCTTCATTATTTAACAAATTCATCAGCATGACTTCTATAGAATCTAATGTTTCAACAATTTTTCCATCTTTGAGGACGGATGCGCCAAAGTAATCCATTTCCAAGTTTTTATTTGAACTGATAAGCGGTATGGAGATATCCGATGTATACGAATGAATACCTCTATATACCTTCCATAAAATGACTTCAGGAGCATATATTTCCCAGCCAGTCTGTTTTTCCAGGAAACCGAATATAGGTACCCCTACTTTTTGAAATGTATTAATCATCTGGTCAATATAGGTATCCATATCCTCTTTTGTAAATGCAATCGCTGGAGTTGCAGGTACATCACGCATTCTCATAAAGGTATTTATTATTTTCTCTATCCCCTCTTTGCCTAACTCTTCATCTAAAACAATAAACCCGATATGTTCCAAATCAATTGTTGTTTCAATTTTTTTCTTAAGCTGCTCAACTGCATCTAAAATCGTAACACCCTTGCCTTCCACTTTGGCCAAATTCCGCTGTTCTGATATCACTGAAACTGGAATTATTAAATATACATGAAACAGCTCTTCATCTTTCGTCAGCCCCATCAAAATAGGCGTGGAACGATAATTAATATCTCTGGAATCCCAGCAGCCGCTTAATAAAATTAACGATACTAAAAGAATGAATATTTTTTTCCAATGATTACGTTTCATGCTTTTGCCTTCTTCCTATCCAAAAGATAAAAATCAGCAGACTGATAATTGAATAAAAACGAAGTGGTATAATCCATATGATATGTGTCTGCACTTGCTCCCATGTAGAAATCATATTGGCTGCCACTGCAATGGTGATAACTATAACTACAAGAGCAATAGATGCATGCAGGCTGCCGACCTGAAACATGTTTTGATATAGCATCCGCAAAATATGCAATAACATTCCTAAAAAAATCGTTGCATAAATAAGCAGACTTAAACCAAAAAGACTGGTCAGTGTTTCAAAGATGGACCATTGAATATCCACAGTGGCTAACATTTCGATATAGGGAAATGTAAAATTCCGCGCTACTTCAAACCCAAAGACCAGCATGGGCGAATAAGCAGCCATAAAAATAAAAGGAATTAAACACCATGAAAACCAGAAAATTGTTTTATAATTGAGCTTCTTTCTTTTGGGCAGAAAAGCAAAAAATAAAAAGGTAGGAGAGAGAATAAGAAAACCAGTAATAAATGGCATTTCAAATACGAAATCAATATTGCTTACCTTCATCGGAAATAAGTTATACCATCTTGCATTGAAGAAGGATAGTATGAAAATAACCACAATAATATAGGATGAAGCTCCTGCAATTAAAAGCGTTGTCCGGAAAATACTCTCCATTGATCCAAGGCCGATATAGGTAGCCGTCGTGACAAAAATAATCATCACATATAAAATTGGTGTCTGATTTAGAAATAATACCGTAGTAAATTCAGCATAGGTCCGGATAGAAACGATAACTGTACCAATAATAAACAGTGATAAAGGAATCATAAATACGATAGAGATGAACCAGCGTTTCTCAGGTAAATATTGCAGGACATTAGGGTTTTCAAGCTTAGACATCCCAAATAATAAAACTCCTACGAGGGCGATATGTGTAAATCCGTGAATCAAAACAATCAGCCAATGTCCGTTATCTACCGTATCCAAAATCAATGTCGGATAGAGAAGAAACATTACCCCTATATTCGTTAATAAAAAAAAGATAATAATCAATAAGTTATTGATTTTCACTTTGGATCCCTTCCTTTTTCCACCGGACATAAGGAACTCCAAAACTCGTAATCCGGGCTATATAGGAGCATAAAACCAACAGACCGATAACATTCCCTAGAATTCCAAATAAAGCAGAGAAAATAACAATGATATACTTCATCAGCCGTAACGTAATTCCATTTTCAAAATTAATTACAATACCATTGGCAATTGTCGTAGCAGCAATAATAATAATTAATACACCACTGACCAAACTTGCTTCTACAATTGCCTGCCCCAAAATAATACCGCCTACAACACCAATCGTATTGGAAATAGAAATAGGCAGACGTACTGCCGCTTCGGTAATTAATTCAATCAAGAGCAGCATAATAATTATTTCCACAAAGGCGGGATAAGGTACAAACTGCCGACTTTCCGTGATAGACAGGGCAAGCTGCACCTTTAGCATTTCAGGATTTATTGTAATCAGTGCTACATAAAGTCCTGGTAATAATACTGCAATCATAATTCCAACAATACGCAGCATATATAAAGAATATACAAATACACTCAGATAATTACTGTCACTCGGCTGTTTAAATACATCAAAAACAGTATTAAACAGTACCAGTGCGAATGGATAACCATCCATAAAGAAGACAATTTTTCCTTGTTCTATGTATTCCATCGCATTTTCCGGAAGCTCTGTGGAGGATACACGGGTAATCAGGGAAAATTTAGAAAAACCAAAGGCAACGTGAATATCCTTCACCTGCTTAATTTCATTTGGATAATCCTCAATTTTCTTTTTAATCATTTCTACCATTTGCTGGTCTGTAGTACCCTTCAAAATAAGAAATGAAAATCGGCGGTTTCTTTTCCCGTGCTGCGTTGTCAGTACTTCAACATCCTTGGATTGATATTTACTGCGTAACAATCCTATATTTTGCTGGCTATTCTCTGTAAAAGCATCCTTTGCTCCATAAATAACCGATTCATTAACTGGTACTTCTATACTTCGATAAAGGGGCTGAGAAACAGGATCCACGATTAAAGAAGCTTCTTCAGCACGATTCCAAATAATCAATTTCCCCTCATACAATGCTTGCATTTGTTTGTTTATTTCCGCTTTACTCCATGTGGTATTTGTCGATTGAACACTTTTTGACTCTTGTGGCTTATTTTCTTTATTACCAATTAATGCCTCCACTATTTCCCACGTTGCTGAAAAATCCACCAGGCTTTCAAAACCAATCACATCATAAGCAGTATCATTAATCATGATGGATTTCATTTGTAAATCTTTATTTTTCTGTTTCAAGTTCTCTATCTCATTCATGAAATCCATTGTCCGCACCCTCTCTCTTCTCCTATCTTTTAGTTATGAACCAGCAAGCACATTTTCATACAAAAAAGTCATCAGGTTTATTTCATTCGGGAGTCTACATTTTTCCACGAACTAAAAAAATAATATAAGAAACCTTTTCTTGTTTGTTCCGTATTATCTATTAAAGAGGTACCATTCGGAGGCAGGATAATATGTTGCGTTTTTTTAAGAGCAAGCGCAGACAAAAAGCAATAAAAAAAGTAAAAGACGGGGATGGACATGCATTGAAGCCGTTTCGTTTTTACGAAGTATTTTATCGTTCCCTTTTTTATATAAAGCTTCGTGAAGATGACGGGGAAATGCACACCTATGCAGTTCATGTTGACTATTTTGATGAAAATGAATCCATTGATTTATACCGTGATGGAAAGCATCATGCAAAAGCTGCTAATCCAGCTTTTTTCCCGGTTCCCGGAGGAATTATTGAGGTCGCAACAACAACATATGGTTTGAAACGAATTCATTATGTGACAGAGGATGAACAGGAGTTTGTATTATCTCCAGATCGTCGTTCAGCTGAAGGCTTGCGGGTGCGCCTCGATGCCAAGTTCCCTGAAATCAGCTCCATCATTGGAAAGCTTGCGGTTATCATTCTTCTAATTTCTATCATATTGGGATTACCGCAGCTGGCTGCCATGATTTCGCAGCTTCCTATCATTGAGGAAAGATGGGGCTCCTTCACATCACCGATAATTCTTCCAGCCTGGATGAATACGACATTGCTGGTTGCTGGAACTATAGCAGCTATTGAGCGTGCCTTAACACTAAAAAATCATTGGCTGATTGACATGGAAACGAGCTGGTGGGATGACTAAATGAAATACAGCTTTGAGATTTAATAGACAGAGCATCTTCATATGTTCTGTTTTTTCTATGTGCAAAAAGAGGTGTACTATTCTACCGCAGATGTACAGGAGAATCAGATACATCTTGAAATTGTTCTCCAGCTGGCAGGAATGAATTTCGATTTTGAAACATTAAAGCTGATTGATGTATGATGAGAAATATATTCAATCAGCTCTTTTTGTATTTTATTCTTCTGTCCATAGCCGTTCAAGCTGATAATTATCGTCTGAAATCTGTAATGCATAAACATCTGGATTACTAAGTTTTCTCCACGCCTCGAATCCTGCGTTTTTATCATAATAATACAGAAGCAGGGATATAATTCCTCCATGTGCAACAATGATGCTGTTATCGGCATCACTTTCGCGTATTTCGTTCACTGCCTCAACAATTCTCCCTGTTGCCTCGTTACTGCTTTCGCCGCCTTCATATTTTAAATCTAAATCTTTATAGGTTGCTTCAAGTTTAGTCATCCAGTCAGGCATTGAAGCAGAGCTGAGCACTCTTTCCCGCAAACGGTTATCCACTTTTATTTTCAAATTATTTTCTTCAGCAAGCGGCTCTACCGTTTGTATTGCACGTAAAAATGGACTGGAAATAATACGATCCACTTTCTTGTCATACAAAAATGCAGCCAGCTTTTCCGCCTGCTCTTTCCCCTTTTCTGTTAAGGGAGCATCGGGAGCCTGTCCTTCTGCTTCACAATGCCGGATGATATAAATTGTTTTATTCATATTAATCAACAACTCCTTCATTGAAAAATTTGATCTATACTCTTAGCCTAACATGGTTTTAGGATATATTTCTGATTTTCATTATTTTTTCGAACCTTTTTCCTCCCTTGTTTGTATAGTCAGTAACAGTGGCAAATTAAAATAAAAAACAACGCTGCAATGAATCAAAGCTGATTAATAATTTATTTTTTCGAAAGGGGTATAAAAAATGAATACATATCAAAAACGTACTATTTACATTTCAACCGTGATTCTTGTTCTCTTGTAAGTTATTTCTTTAATAACAAATCGTTGGGGGTTCTTTTTATGGTGCTTATATCCCGTTTTTCTTAATATAATAATTGCGTTTACCGCTAAGAACAGCAAGCATATACAAATATTCAACCAAAAACATTCGGAGAAACCCGGCCATAGTAATATTGAAAAATAAAACCATGCTTTACTTATTTGATACATTGCATGCACAATGAAATGTAATAGAAAAAACATCATCGCATTGTACTGATTTTAACAAGTTTCATCAGACTATGCTCAAAAAATATACAGATAGGGAGAATGATATGGGGATAGGATATATTGTTTCTTTGATTGTAGTAGGAATACAAATTATACTGATTTTGGCAATAAGCATACCATTTAATCGTAAATATATTGTCAAAGAAGATGGGAAAATAAATTACAAAAAGACAACGGTCTATTTAAGATGGAATATATTTGATACAGTCACAATAGCTGTGGCAGTTTATACCATTCTTTGTACGGTAATATTATTTTTCTTATTAGCTTCCGGAGAAAATATTGAAAACTCCTGGGTGCAATTTTTATCCAATCAGGCCCAAGCTTGGGTAATCGTAACGGTTTGCTATTTTATCAGCCGTATTTCCATGACTTTAAAATCCATCAAAGCCATCTAGAGGATAAAGAAGATGAAGCGTAACGAAGAATGGATGGAGATTTATCAGAATGGAGATGAAACAGGTTTTACTGAATTATATACCATTCTGCATCAGCCGCTCTACTGCTTTTTATACCGGTACACACAGGAAGAGCAGCTTAGTGTCGACATTGTACATGATACCTTTGAAATCCTGCAGATAAAAAAGCACACATTTAACCCTGATAAAGGAACTGTCAAAGCTTATTTGTTCCAAATTGCTTACCGATTATTAATAAATAAGTTAAATAGAAGAAAAAAATGGCGCTCTCTGCTTCCCTTTTTGGTTCCACAGGCTGACCACTCAATAAGCATGGATGAAAAAATGTGGATACAGCAGGCAATCGCCGCATTACCTGATAAACAGCGGGCGATTATTTTACTTGTTTACTATGA
Source organism: Oceanobacillus sp. FSL W8-0428 (assembly GCF_038004405.1). Taxonomy (NCBI): domain Bacteria; kingdom Bacillati; phylum Bacillota; class Bacilli; order Caryophanales; family Bacillaceae; genus Oceanobacillus; species Oceanobacillus sp. FSL W8-0428. Next base: position 1,905,942 of record NZ_JBBORB010000001.1, on the reverse strand, counting down.
GGACCTCCCCCAAAATGAAATTGCATCGATATTAGATATTCCGATAGGTACCGTTAAATCAAGACTACATAAGGCAATGAGCACACTAAAACACGACCTGAAGGAGGATTTTCATGCTGAAGGATGAATTTAATAAAGAAGATAAATTAAAGGAAGAACTGGATCAATTTCATGTGATTGTTCCTGAACGAAAGCTGGTACAAAAACAAACGGCCTGGCAGCGATTTATACGTTATTTAGCTTCTCCTGCAAAAGATCCTTTAGAAAAGACTACTGTCACATTCACAGGATTAAATTTAACAAGAATTGTTCCTTTAGCTTTGGGCATCGTGATAAGTATTGTTCAGATCTGGGTTCATATGTAGAAAGAAATAAGCCTCTCAAATAACGTCGTAAACTGTTATTTGAGGGACTTATTATTAATGATTGGTTCTTCGATACACTTCTCAGCCTGTTCTAAAATACTGTTAAATTCTTTTTTAAATTTTTTTAATTGTACTTGATCCTGAATCGCAACCAGTGCTCCTCTATCATCGTAAATATAATAAAGTACATGCTTTGTCCTATTAATTAAATAAAACCTTACAGAAGAAACATTACGATTCTTCAGTCTCGGCAGCCGTGGCGGAAAATCCTGATTACAAATCGCCTGAATTAATTCGGGATAACAGAGCTGATGCCTTCCTGTCTGGATAGCATATTGACTTACCAGCTCCTCACCCTCTTCTAAACTCTGCATGAATTGCCTGTGCTTGATTTGATACTTATTAGTCTCTTTGAAATATTTTCTGATAAAATCCACTTTGGGATGTATATCAGGAGGATGATAAACACTCACTATTACTTCTATTTCGTCTGATTTGGAAAATAAAGTATTAAACACAGCCTGTGCTTCACAGTTCGCATGATGAAAATAGCTTTCGTTATAACTGTAACCATTGTTTTTAAATGGAGAGGTTTCTTTCTGAAAAACAATAGGGATTGTCATTTTATGCTGACAGAGCGTTTGATGCTGCAAATTTTCTATACCAAATTGTGATCTTAAATATTGATACATCCAGACTGTCTCCTCCCTAGTCCCTTAAAACAGCTCAAAGCGTCTGTTAACGCACAGCCTCCATAAATCGCTCTTTCTCCAGCCTCAATACCTTCTTCTGAATCGAAGCTTCTTCCTCTTCTTGCTCCTGCTCATCCAATATACGAGATGCTGTATCAGATTCTCTGACAAACAGATTAAAGAGATCTGCTTTCTCTCCCAATACATCCAGCATCGCTACGTCAATGCTTTCCTCTGTTAATAAACGATAGACAACAACGTTCCGGGATTGTCCCATACGATAAGCACGGCTGATTGCCTGCTCCTCCATCGACGGCTTCCATTGCGGTTCACATAAAATAACAACGCTCGCTGCCTGAATATTAACCCCGACACCACCGGCAGTAATCTGACTGACCAGTACAGACCCAGCTTCATCTCCTGTAAATGCATCAATAATTTCCTGCCTTTTATGATTAGGAACATCCCCTGTAATTGCCCGATGTGTTCTGTCTTCTAAATTTTTGCTGATGGTTTGGATAACATCTTTAAAATAAGAAAACACCAGCACTTTATGTCCATTTTCTTTGGCATTCTCACAGATTTCCAGCAGCTTCTCCAGCTTCGGCGATTTATCTGGGATTTCCCCCTGCCAGCCCGCACGGCGCATTGCCATAACTTGTTCATCCTTCACAGCCTGCTGATAGAACTTCTCCTCTTCGTCTCCAAAACGAACCCACTCTGGAATAATTTCTAAATCTGGAAGTTCATTTAAGACATCCTTTCGATTTCTCCTTAAATAAACGGGAGCAATTGCTTTACGAAATGCCTTGGGTTGATGCAGGTGCATCTCTTTGGTTAGGCTTTCCGCAATTTCCGGCTGTAAAACCGAGATTAATTGCTTCATCTCTTCCACACTATTTTCCAGTGGCGTTCCGCTCATAAATAAGACATACTCTGCCAGATCAGCTAAATGATAAACGCTTTGTGAACGCTTCGCACTCGGATTTTTCACATAATGTGCTTCGTCAACAATCAAGGCATCAAGGTGAGACTCTTTTTCCAGCTGCATATCACCAGCCAGTTCAAACGTTGTAATTAAGACTCCACGCTCTTCTTTCCAAGCTTTAAACTGTTCCTCCCGATTACTGCCATGAAAGACAAATGTCTGTAAATCAGATCGCTGTTCAATCTCCCTTTTCCAATTAGCAACAACACTTAAGGGACAAATAATAACAGCATGTCCCTGATTGTTTTGCGTAAGATGATTAATAATAGCGAGCGCCTGAATAGTCTTTCCTAAGCCCATTTCGTCACCTAACAGCGTCTTTTTATACAGCAATGCATACTTCGCGCCGAAAATTTGATAATTTCTTAAGGTAATATTCAGCCCTGTTGTATCAAGCGGATAACTGTTCACTGCTTCTACTGCCTCTTGCGGCAAGCTTTCTGAGATATTTTTTGAGTCAAAGTCCGTTGCTTTCTCAATTTCTGTATAGTAGAAAGCATTTTCTGTTTCAAAATGCTTTTTAAGTTCTTCTTTGCTCACCTCAAAATCAAGCATATAATCTAAGCGCTTCTTGATTTTATTTAATTCCTTTTGATGCTTGCTTTTATTTAAATTAGCAAAGGCAGACCTAATTTTCTCCTTCTCCTCTTTCGGCTGGAATAATGCCCCAAAAAAGCTCTTCTGCTTCTTTGCAATTTCAATATCAGGAATTGTTTCTTCATAGTACTCCTGAAATTCCGCCTGCAGCTTCTCCAGAATCTTCAACAGATGCCACTTCTTATAAATAGATTCCAGTAAGCTTACATCATCATTGGAAATATCATCTGGGTTTACACGGGGAATTGCCTGTTCATAGACAGATGCTTTTATCTTTGAAACAGCTTGATAAAGCTCCTCTGCTGTTTTTTCATCCATCCCTTCAAGCTGTATGAAGTCTTCAGGCTTATGATCAGCTATATCTTCCATTGTTTTAAAGCCGTTCTTCATTAAACTATCTACGGGGAGCTCATTTTCCAATGTTAAAATCGTGTCCATCGGCATTGTTTTTAATTGTTCTTTTCCCGAACTTGTTTTCAGCCTCTGCCATATTCCTTTAATCCGATAATTAAATAACTCCTCTGAGCTCATATCGATGCTCTCGTGAATTCGGTTTAACTCCGCTTCTAACCTCTCCACGTCCTGTTTCGTTCTGACCATGATTACTCCTCCTGCTGCTCTATCTGAAACTATATATTTTATATTTATAACAGACAGCTGTTGCGGCATTATTCATACCACCTGCTGCCCTGTCTTTATTTTAAGATTACATTGTTTTATTGTAGCATTGTTTATCATTTGATAAAAAGAGAATACGTCCTTGTCACTACATATTTTCTCTCCATGAAGTACTAAAGCTATTTCACTAGTTCTAACACGGATTAAAAATATTCCTTAATTATCGAAAAAAAACCGCTTGATATAAGAATATCAAACGGCTCGGACAATGTTAATCCTGTCTTATCACGGAGTAATTTTCGTAAAACTTCCATTGATTGAAGTTTCGTTTTATATTTACATAAAGCAAATTCTATGTAATACGGAAAGAATTCGCCCTATGAACCTTTTGAAAAAAATGCTTGTGAGATTTATTTTTACTGTTTCCCTTGAGCAGATATTGGTTTCTGTTTAATAGCTCCTTATAATACTGGGCAAATCCCGCATGTGATAATCGCAAATTAGCCATTCTTTTCATTGGCTCATCTGTTTTATCCATCCTATCATCCTCCTTGCTTTAGCGTATGTACAAGGAGAATCAATTATGTAGGACAACAAAAATAATATTGTTATTTCAAATGTAGACTGCCGGGTTATCCCAGACACTCTGCATAGGGGTACTGTTCTTCACTAGATTAATTGCATTGTAGTGATACAGGTAAAATCATCCTCAAACGTGCTGATCTCCGAGGTTACTTCTTTTCCGTCATGCTTGATTTCGACGGTATATGTCTCATCTTTTGGAAGCCACAGGTCAATAAAGCCATTTTCCTCCGTCTGCATTGTCTCATCTATGACAACATCGCCTTCTGCTGTTTCAATATATACATCAAATTCTTCTTGAACCATTTCTCCCTGACAGCCTGTTAAACTATGAATTTCACAAGGATGTGTCTGTTGAACAAAGGGTGCAATTGAAACAAAAAATTCATCCTCCGGTAAATCATAGACAGCTTCTTCATTTCCCTCATTATCCGTAACAATCAGCTGTTCAGAAGTAATGGATGCATTCTCATCAACAATATCTTCGGTACTATAGTGATGAACTAATTCTTTGATACCGCCCGTTTCTTCCAGCGCATCTTCTTGCTGATTATTATCCTCTCCACCGCAGGCAGCTAATAAAACTAACAGCCCGAACAAGATCAGGCTCAATTTTTTCGTCTTCGTCATGAAATTCACACTCCAAATAGGATTTCTTGTCTTGTATTATACGGGAATGCAGTGATATTTCCTATATAGTCCAGGTAACTGACACAATATAGTTAACTTTATAAGGAAAAAGAGCAATAATGAGCAGGGCGTTCAAAAATAGATGCAAGTGATTTTAAAAATGCAGATTTTCATAGTCTCGTCGTTCCGTTAATAGTACAATTTCATCAATCGCTCTTTTAATATCCTGCCTGGTATTATAAACATGCGGTGAGATTCGGATGATATTTTCCTTTGCAGTTAATACAATTCCCTTTTCTTGAAGCTTATTAACGACCTCAGCAGCCTGTGGATGAACAAATGCAACTAAACTTGTTCTGTTTTTCGGCTCCTCAGTTCCATATATCCTTAATCCTTTTTCACTTCCATACTGCACTGTGAATGCTCCCAACCCTTCAAGATAAGCTGCAATATGAGGAACTCCAATAGATTGAATAAAATCCAAAGACGCTTTGGCAGCATACGCACTGATAAAGGAAGGTGTACCTGAATCAAATTTTCTTACGCCTTCCTTCCCTTTTCCCAGCCATCCTGTCACGACCGGATGAAGCTTATCGGCAATTTCTTGATTAATATACAGAAAAGCAATGCCAGGAATCCCTAATAAATACTTCCTTGTTCCCGTTGCCAGAAAATCAATTCCCATCTCTTTTACATGAATAGGGCAATGTCCTGCAGATTGATAGGCATCAACAAATAATAACGAACCTTTTCGATGTGCAACTTCCGCTATTTCTTTGATATCCAGCTTCAACCCGCTTTTATAATGGACATGAGGAATAGATGTAAGCAGTGTTTTTTCATTGATATGGTTCTCAAAAGATGCCGGAGAAATCTTCCCATGCTCAGATGGAATCACATGAAGCTTCTTCTGAAATTTTGTCTGGGCAGTCCATATATCTGCAACCGTGGGAAAATCAAGGTCTGTGAAAATAACTTCATCTCTTGTTAAAGCATTTGGAAAAGCTGTCGCTATTGCAGAGATAGCATGTGACACCGAGGACACAACCGCTATTTCATCCGGGTCAGCCCCAATTAGTGCAGCAAAGGATTCCCGGGCTCTTTCCAGCATTCCCATTGCTGCATCCCAATTTGTTCCATTAGCCAGTAATTCTTCGTGATACGCTGTGATTGCACGAGAAGTACTTGCCGGCAATAGTCCTTGAGAACAGCTGGCAAGATAATTCCGATTTGTCAGTGTAGGAAATTGCGAGATAATCTCTTCATTCATGTTATCTCTCCTTTTATAGTAAATATTTAAACATAGATGCTTTGTATTTCTTGATCTTCATACGCACGCAATACTTCACCTATCATCGCTGGAACATTTTCCTTTTCTATTGATGCAGATGCATATTGTTTAACCTCATGTCCGCCAATACAGACGCTGTACAAAGCATTTTCAAACAAGCACTGATCATTACTGTCATTACCAAATGCAATAAAATCCTGCACCTGTAAAGCATGCAGCCCTCTTACTTTATTGATTCCAACCGGACTGATATCTATCGCATTTTCATCCTTGTAACAGGTTATACTTACAGGCAGAGTGGATAGCTCATCTATTACGTGCCGTGAAGGCTGAAACAGGACCAGCTTACACAGCTTATGCAGGCTTCTCAGCTCTCGATTCTTTGCTGAAGCCTGATTAATATTCTTATAGATAGGATGTGTCTTCTCTCCAGTAAAAGCATAATCCCAATCACTATCTCCTAAGTAGGTTAACTGATTATCTTCTACCAGTGTTTGAAGCTTTGTAAGTAAACTATCTTGAAAATGAATGACGTCAACCTTTCCGCCATTTGAAGTATATGATCCATTTCCACCAACCAGCTTCCCTTGTTGAAAAGCCTCAGGCAGAACCGGCAGTAAATCCCGGATTGGTCTTGCGGATGCAAAAATCACCTGATGCCCTGCCGCTTTTATTTCATCCAGTGCCTGTATAATGGACGCATCTATTGTTTTTCCATCAAAGCAAATTGTGCCATCTATATCAAAAACAAAATTCATGTGAATCACCTCTTTTTCAAGTATACTATGATTAAAAATATACGAAAGGACAGATGTCCCAAGGAGGAAATAACGTGGAGCTAAGCCAATTCGCTGCCATTTACAATTATTTGATTCCAAATACAGTGGAAAAAGAAGTCACCATCCGCACATACATATCCAATGAATACATATTAACTGCCGGAGAAGAAATTGATGGATTTTATTTTTTAATAAGTGGAAAATACTTTGTTTCCAGTCAGGAAATCACAGGCAAGGAGCTGTTGCTGCGTTACTGTCAGGCTCCTGCTGTTATGGGAGACATTGAAATTCTGGAAGACTGTGTGATTCAATCTAATTGCGTTGCGGCAGAACCATGTTCATTCGTCTTTATTCCCAAACAGGCGTATGAAAAGGAGCTGAAATACGATGCAGCATTCACGCAAATATTATTAAAAGAATTAGCATATAAGCTTCGGACATGTACCATCTCATCCAGAGTGAATGCACTGTCTCCTGCCAATGTCCGGCTTGCTGCTTTTTTATGTACCATTGCTTCTGGTTCTAATTCGAAGGCATCTTATATTACAACCAAAAATATGGAGGAAACAGCTGCTTTAATAGGGACTACAAAAAGGCATGTCAATCGAATTTTAAAACAATGGATAGCTCAAGAGATTGTAGAGCGGGAAAATGATCAAATACGAGTTTTGCAACGGGATAAATTGAAAGAGATTTCTGAGGATGTGCGGTTTGAGTAACGGTATTCATTCTTAGAAATCACCTTCTGTTTCGGGCATCCTCTATCAATAATTATCGCATTTCCTCGCCACATAAGTTATTGCATTTGTTTGCAGCAAAACGTCTCTTTTATCACGTGTTATTGTATACTTTAATGGTTTCACGAGCCGTTTCAGTACTTCCCAGCTCTCATACAGCCTGTCTAATTTATGGAGCATTTCTTCTGTTTTAATATTTACTTCCATCATGACATCTAACTTTTTATTTTCTGCAATATCTATTTCTTCCACCTCAGAATTAACAATAATACAGTTGATGCCATTCTTTCGAGTTCCCTTTGCCATATTTTCTATTACTCTTTCAAAAACATCTTCAGAAGCAACATGCTCTAAAGCAGAGACTGCAATAATATAGTCAAATCCCTCTTTTACGATTGGATAATCCTCTATATCCCTGGTTTCCAGCTTAAGGACTTCCTCCACATTATATTCTTTACTGTACTGTCTTAAATTTTCCGTTGCTGAGGGCAGCAAATCTACGCAGACAATCTTTCCTCTGCCTTTTATTTCTTTTGCTATGGGAATACTGTTCCGGCCGACCCCGGAACCTAAATCCAGAACACGAATATTCGTTTTTTCTTTAAAATATGGCAATTGCTCCATTACTGTTTTAACAGGCTTGTACAGCCAGGAGCCTTTCTCGAACAGCTTATAATTATCATAACAGGCATCATGGTATTCTTTTTCTTTATTTCTTATATACTCTACTCTGTGCAACGAAATCCCTCCAGATTATGTAATAGTCTGTAAACATCTCCACTGATAAAGCAGCCTTTCTTATCTTTTGTAAATTATCTGCTCTCTCATTTTCTCCTCATCTTAATATTTGCTATAGTAATCATTATACAGAATAAACTGAATTTCAGGAGGTTTCTTATGCCAGATAAAACATCATTACAATTATCAGAGGCTTTTGAGCAATACCGCTCTATCATTCAAGATACACTGATTCCAGTTGTAAAGGTTTCTGCTACAGAGCGGGAAACATCTTTATTCGAAAGTAAATTTGCAGGAAATCCGTACTTCCCTGTTTCCATGGAGTATCCTAAAAATGAAGAGAGTAACCCTTTAAAACTGCTCGCACAGATTAATTTTAATGAGGTTCCTGTTCATTTGCCGCATTTTCCGCATAAAGGGATTTTGCAATTTTACATTGATGGCTATGATGATGTTATCGGAATGGATTTTGATGATGGTCAGAATCAAGCTGGTTTTCGCGTTATCTATCATAAAGATATTATTCAGGATGAATCACAATTAGTGCAGGATTTTTCTTTTGTAACCCTGCCGGATGATGAGTTATTTTTCCCTGTTGAACAGGAGATGGGATTATCCTTTGAAATAGGTTCCGAAGCTCTCACAGTAAGTGATTACCGCCGTGAAGAGGTTTACGCAGATATATTTGATAAAATAAGAAATGATGAAGATTTGGAAGAAGAATTTTTCCAGCTGTTTAGTGGTACAGGCCATAAATTGGGCGGCTATCCTTTCTTTACCCAGGAAGATCCGCGGGCTTATGGAGATTATCAAGAAAAAGATATACTGCTGCTGCAAATTGATAGTGCCGGTGATAACATTATGTGGGGAGATTCCGGTGTTGGAAATTTCTTTATCTCCGAAGAGGATTTGAAAAATAGAGATTTTAGTAAGGTGCTTTATAATTGGGATTGTTATTAAAATAATGCCAGTGCTGTTCACGCATCGAACAGCACTGGCATTTACTTATGAAGCGATTATAAATTTATATTTCTCACTAATTACTCCCAGCTTGTATCCAATTTATCTGCATAATAAGTAATTGCCCTGGAGAATTTTTGGATGTCGGCATCATTCGTCGTCTCAGCAAGATTTTTTAACAATATCTCCATTACTTGATGGTGCTCTTTTAAATTATATAATGTCATCGCATAAAACACTTGAATTGCTTTATTATCTGGAAATAGTTCTATTCCCTTTAAAAATGTGCTCTTCGATTTTTCATACTCTCCCAATGTCCGATAAGTACTTCCAAGCCCTAATAAAGCATCTTCTAAATTTCTTTCTTCTAAGCCCAGCTGAATTGCTTTTTCATAGTATGGCACAGCAGTTCTTTCTTCTCCTAAAACGTCATGGCTCCAGGCACATTGATAGTTGAGAAAGGCATGGTCCGGATTTTGTTCTAACAGCTTTAATATAATAATTCTGGATTGGTTCGCATCGCCTTTTTCTCTTAATTCAATAGCCTGCTGTAATTGTTGGTTTAACTGGGCATCATCTTTGTGAAAATAATTATTCACCTGTTTCACCTCTCTTTAACCCCTTTTCCGGCAAACACTGTCGTTTTCGTCTCCTCAGGCGTAACCAGCACCGGCCAATAAAAAGCACCGCCGCGCCAGCCCTGCTCCTCTGCTCCATTCTGTCTTATTAAAATTAGAGCTGGAACAACTCTTGCTAAGTTTCGTGCTATTTTTAATTCATCCTGTTTTGTATCGGGAGCATCTTCAAACCTATCCGTACTTTTTCGAATACGCGCCATATTACGATTCTGGCGTAAAATTATCCAGACGTATCCCTTTCGATTCGTGTCCGTTTCCTCTGACAAATAATTCATCACAGCACAATATGTTTCCAGGTCCCATTCGTATCCATCTTCGAATTCATAGGTCTGGTAAATCATTGCCAACAGCTCTTGAATTTTTTCTTTTTTAATCAGGAAACAGCGGGCGTCTTTTGGATGTACTGCTTTTGCCGTATGCTTCATCGCTTCCATATACTTATCTATTTTCTTCATTTGCCGCTCCAGATAGCTCTTCGCAATTGTTTGAAAACCTGTTGGCAGCATTCGTTTTCCCGGCTTCAACATTTGCACGCTTGATAATAAAATTTTATTTGGATTACATGGCAAAATCGTATTATTGATATCCTTTTGAATAAAGGTCACTTCTCCGCTGTTTGCCCCGGATTCAAAGGCTCTGCGCAGCTCTGCATCAAATTCATGCATCTGCTCCATCACATCATAGATACGTTTTGTTGTATAAAAACGGGTAACTGCAATATCTGCAAACGGGCGGGCTCCATACATCCGGGAATGCTGTAATACCGTGTCCTGCTGGAACTTTTGCGGGTTTCTTCCATAGTAAAAGCCAATTAAATTTTTTATCGTAATACCGCGGTCAAGAATTTGTCCGCCAATAAAGAAATTAAGCGGGGTCCGTAATTTCAGCTCTCCCGATTTGTCTAATAAATTATCTACATCTTGCTCAGAGTTTACAATTTCAATTAACAGCTCTTCCTCTATCAAAGCTTCACGAACGTTAGAAAGAACTTCATCAAAGGCTGGAAAATATATACCCTTCATTTGTGATCGTACAAAATCCTGATAAGCTGCACGAACTAACTGGTCAAAGACGGGATCCTCCTTCTCTATTGCTTCGCGGAGCTGCTCCTCCATATGGAGCATCACCTCTTCCTGCCATTGATGAGCAGCCTTAGTGGTGATGGTATGCATAATAAACGCATATTTTTCAAGACGCTGATTCATCTTCTCCTGTTGAATATTGCGGATTTTACTCCCAACAATAAAGTGAATCAAAGCACTGCGGATGCCGTCATAACGTTCACCGGTAAGCAAATAATTCACTTTTACCTTGCGCTTATCACTTTTCCTTAAAATTTCAAGCTCCTCTTCCTGAATTTCATGATAGAGGTAACTTGCCATATGTCCATCCTCTTTGGCTTTATCAAAATACATCTCCCCGCCAACATACTTGTCATGCACCGGCACTAATTCTGTAAAAGCCGGCCGCTTCGGCTGAAATGCTTTATGCTCATGAACCGTCATATCATCCGGCTGAAGATATAAGGAATATGGTGTGGCTGTTACCTGCAGATAAGCAGCATCACTTAACCTGGCACGAATACCATCAATCTGCCCGGCAATTACCTTCAGATCAATAATATTTTTATCTTTCACATTGTCATACGCAACCGAAGCGAAATCCGCTTCATCATCAATAAATAAGATTTTTTGTGTGGCCAGATCTGGATACATTTCAAATAAGAGACTTTCTAAGCGCTGCATATTTTTCTTTTCTTTTTTTAGAACAATAACGAGCTTTTTCTTTAACTCAAATTTGCGGAGCTTTACCGGCATTTTCATAATGTTATAGACAGCTAATTTATCCTCTTCTATGCATTCTGAAAACTCTCCCTCTATCCTTTCAAAGGTCTGCTTAACAAGTGCATTCGAATTCTTTGTTAAAATAATCGCAGCATCAAAACCATTATCAAATCCTAATCCCACAGAACCAAGAAAAGAACGCGTTTTCCCCGATTGAATATGCCCCAGCAGCATTCCTGGCTTTTTGGATGTTGTAGAGATTTTTAATAACTGATTGACTGTATTCTGCATCACATTTATTTCTTCTGTTTTATAATTATTTTTCTTGCAAACCAGGGAGAAGAATGTCCCATTTGTTTTTAGTTCGTGTTTAACTGTTTCCATAAAGTGAAGTGGCTCCTTGCTCTATCCATGATACTTTTAAATATTTAATCGTTCTATCCGGCCTTGTTCATTGTCCGAGAAGGGCTAAAAACAGCAGCCTAATACTGAATAAATGAACAAGAAAGAAAAAAACACGTTTAAAACGTGCTTGCGTAATAGCCTGACAAATTCAGGCTCCTTATAAAATTTTACCATACATTGAAAAATCTATGATTCTTTTTTGGATACATAGGAGACATACTCCTGGAAAAAGAGATCTATTAACACATTTAACGTGACAAAGGATAATTTTGAGATATTCCCTTTCTTCGCTATACCTGTTGGATGATAATACAAATTATTAGGTGAATAATTAGCTAATTTATTATTTTTAATATCTGTAATCGATAAAATTGGTATATTTTTCATTTTAAGCATTCGAAGTGGGTGCTCTAAATCATTTGTATCTCCGCTTAAGGATACGATGATTAGTAAATCGACATCCGACGAAAGACTAGATACCATTTCCAGTTCACTATAGCTCGGAATGATAATTAAATTCTTATTAATAGACAGCATATATCTATTTAATTCATTTAACATATTCTTTTGTGCTGTACCTGTTGCATAGGCATATACATTATTCGATTTATGGATAAGAGCGAATTGCTCAGACAGGTCTGTCTGTTTAAATAATTTTACTGTTATATTGATGTCATTTTGTAATTCATCTAAATAAGTAGATGTATCAAAGTTAATTTGACTCTCCTCATCTATCTCGCTTTTTAGTTGATACTTCAGTTCACTAAAACCGGAATAACCTAATTTCTTTGACAGCCGGACAATAGAAGCTGGCGAAGACGTACTTCTTTGCGCTAACTCAGAGACATTCATATATTGGCAAATTTCTTTATTTTGAAGTATATAATTTAAAATGAATTTATCATTTTCACTTAATTGATTAAAATTTTGATTAATTTGTTTACTCAAATTATCAGCCATCTGAATCCCCTCCATAATAAACAAACTTATACATGCTGAACTTTCCGGATAAAAAACCTTACCTGAAAAATTGTACATTGATTTATTATAACAAAATGAATTACTTCTTAGAAACCATTTTCATTTCTTAGTCCAGAGTAAATTTTTTTCATGAAATGAAATTTTAATCAGGCTGTTAAACAAAAACCTAAACCTCTGGATTCCATTGTTTTACCCAAAATCTCTGTGTTATAAATTACTCAAGCATCAAATACAAAACTTGGAGATGGTAATAATGGGTAAACAACATTCAATTGTAATTGCTGGTGGAGGAAGCACATATACACCGGAAATCGTATTAATGCTCTTGGACAATCTGGATAAATTTCCAATTAGACAGTTAAAGCTGTATGATAATGATCCAGAGAGACAAAGCATAATTGCGAAAGCCTGTGAAATTATTATTAAGGAACAAGCTCCTCATATTGAGTTTGTCGCAACAGATAGCCCTGAGGCAGGATTTACAGATGTGGATTTTGTAATGGCACATATTCGCGTGGGTAAATATGAAATGCGGGAAAAAGATGAAAAGGTTCCATTAAAATATAATGTCATCGGTCAGGAAACTTGTGGCCCCGGCGGAATGGCATATGGGTTACGGTCTATTAAAGGTGTTGTTGAAATCATTGATTATATGGAAATGTATTCACCAAATGCCTGGATGTTAAACTATTCAAATCCAGCTTCTATCGTTGCAGAAGCTTGCAGAAAATTAAGACCGGACTCCAAAGTATTGAATATTTGTGATCATCCTATCGGATTAGAGGACCGCATGGCTAAAATAGTCGGTTTAGAATCCAGAAAAGATCTATCAATCCGTTATTATGGCCTGAATCACTTTGGCTGGTATACAGATGTTCAGGACAAAAATGGAAACGACCTGATGCCACAAATAAAATCATATATTGGGGAAAACGGGTTTAATCTTAATGCAATTGGAAAAGAATCAAGAAATTCAGATCCCAGCTGGATTCATACGTATGATATGGCAAAATTTGTTTATGAGCTTGATCCAGACACAATACCGAACACATATTTAAAATATTATTTGTTCCCAAATAAAGAAGTAGAGATTGCGGACGCAAATTATACACGGGCAAATGAAGTAATAGATGGCAGAGAAAAACGTGTATTTGGAGAATGCCGTAATATTATTGAAAAAGGTACATCTAAAGGAACAACATTAGAAATTGGAGCCCACGCTACGTATATCGTCGACCTGGCTTGTGCTTTAAGCTACAATACGCATGAAAGAATGCTTATTATGGTCGAAAATAATGGAGCGATCAGCAACTTTGATGCTACTGCTATGGTTGAAATCCCTTGTCTGGTAGGTTCAAAAGGAGCAGAGCCGTTATCAATTGGACCAATACCGACATTCCAAAAAGGGTTAATGGAGCAGCAGGTAGCTGTTGAAAAATTAGCAGTGGAAGCCTATACGGAAGGTTCTAAGCAAAAACTGTATCAGGCATTTGCTTTAAGTAAGACCATCCCGGGAGCAGACATTGCCAAAAAACTATTAGATGAACTGATTGAAGCAAATAAAGATTATTGGCCGACATTGCATTAAAAATTATCGGAGTTCACTCTTTATTAATCAGCAGGCTCCAAACATTACTTTGAATAACCAAGGTTTGGAGCCTCCTTTGATTTATCATACAGAATCGTTGTTTATATTCCCGTCAAAGGAAAGACTAATAAAAAAACGAATCGGATTAATCACCTTTCCTTTAACAGCTTTGAAAACGCTTAAAACATAATAAGGAGGAGTTATAAATGTTACAAAAAATACAACGGTTCGGAGGTGCCATGTTTACTCCTGTTCTGTTATTTGCATTTGCCGGTATCATGGTTGCATTAGCTTCCGTCTTTCAGAATCCACTGATTATGGGTTCATTGGCCAATGAAGATACATTATGGTTTAAATTATGGGACATTGTCGCATCAGGCGCCTGGACAGTCTTCAGACAAATGGAGCTATTATTTGTCATTGGTCTTCCCATTGGTTTAGCAAAGAAAGCACATGCCAGAGCGGTCATGGAATCTCTGGTAATCTACTTAACCTTTAATTACTTTATATCTTCTATTTTAAAATACTTTGGAGGTTCATTCGGGGTTGATTTCTTTGCAGACCTAGAGACAAGTAAAACAACAGGTCTCAAATTAATAGCAGGAATTAAAACATTAGATACGAATATCATTGGATCTATAGCTATAGCCGCTTTGGTGGTATGGCTTCATAATAAATATTTTGATAAAAAGCTTCCGGAGTGGCTGGGGATTTTCCAAGGCTCAGCTTATGTAGTAATCCTTGGATTTATTTGTACTTTGCCTTTGGCTTTTCTGACATGCTGGATATGGCCGCTGGTCCAGGATAGAATAACTTCTTTACAGGCATTTTTCATCAGTTCTGGCTCAGTTGGTATTTTTGTGTACAGCTTCCTTGTCAGAATACTAATCCCGACAGGACTGCATCATTTTGTTTATGCGCCTTTTATGTTAGGACCGGCAATTGTAAAAGAAGGTATTCAGGTCAATTGGTTAAATCATCTTTCTGAATTTGCCCAGTCAAAAGAATCATTAAAAGCGTTGTTCCCTGCCGGCGGTTTTTCCCTATATGGATGTGTAAAAATATTCGCTCCTCCCGGAATTGCCGCTGCATTTTATAAAACAGCCAAGCCGGAAAACAGAAAAAAAGTATTAGCCTTAGTAATTCCAGCAGCAATAACAGCTGTTGTCGCCGGTATAACAGAACCAATAGAATTTACTTTTCTTTTCATAGCTCCAATTCTCTTTGTTGTTTATTCCTTCTTGGGGGCAGTTATGGCTGTAGTCATGTACCAATTTGGTGTCAACGGAGACTTTAGCAGCGGGCTCATCAACAGCGCAGCAAGGAACTGGATTCCGCTATTTAGTAACCACTGGGGAACTTATGCTATCCAAATTATAATTGGAATTGCTTTTGTCTTTATCTATTACTACGTCTTTAAAATACTTATCTTAAAGATGAACTTGAAGACTCCCGGACGCGAAGACACTGGAAATATTAAATTATACACGAAACAAGACTATAAAAAGAAAAAAGGAGAAGAGACAGATCCTCAGCCCGCCTCTTCAGGAAATGAGAATAAAGATAAGGCAGCCTTATTCCTGCAAGGGCTGGGCGGTGCTGCAAATATTGAATCAGTTACCAATTGTGCCACCCGATTAAGAGTGCATGTAAAGGATGGCTCACTTGTAGCAGAAGATACTTTCTTTAAAGAGGCTGGAGGCATGGGTCTGGTGAAAAACAAGAATGCTATCCAAGTCATTGTCGGTCTCTCTGTTCCCAACGTCAGAGAAGAATTTGAACAATTGATTGATGAAGAACAATCAACTTAATTGTATGAGTTTCACAATATAAAGGAAGAAGGATTCGTCTGTTCCTTCTTCCCTTTACTTTAAAATAACAGGAGGCATCAGCATGTTAAGACAAAAAAGCACTTACCGGCATCCACGAAAATATATAAACACGTTAATCATTTTCTATCTTCTTGTCCCTTTCGCTTATCTCGGGTATGTTACGTTTTCAATGAGTCAGACCAATAGCAGCTACTATGCTTTTTTTAACAGTGATTCAATCAATTCCGTCTTATTATTGTCTTCCATGATATGTTTAATTTGGGCTTATATACTTTGGAAGCTAAAAGAATTAAATCAGTTTCATACTCTCCCCTCTTATCTAACATATATGGCAATTTCACAATTATTTATCGGAAATATTGTTGGAGTAATCTTTACAGTTATTACCAGATTCAAAACAAAAGCACTTCAATCGGATCAAAGTTCTCAAAACGGAGCAGTCCAGTGCAGGCTGCTTACAATATTAAATATTATTTTAACCGTTATTGTGCTTGCAGCTTTTATAAGATTAAATTTCTAATAATGCGGAGTGTGTGTTCTATAATGTATCTCCATTCTACCAGTTTAAAATCCTATTGATACTCCCATTTAATTAAATCATTTTTATCGGATCTCATTCTATACAAGTTAACTTTTATTAGCCAATATACCTATTTATTCCTTCTGCTTATTTCAATCATGTTCTTGCGAGATTCGAAAAGAAAAGCTACAATGAGAAGCGGAGTTATGCAAGGTTCTGGTTAGTGAAGTTATCATTTTACAAGTAAAGCTGCTTTTTTTAATAATCTATATAAGTTGAACTTATATGTTCAAATACCGACAAGGATACAGTACTAACTTTATCCTTTTTTGACCGTAAATAATGAGGAGTTATCAATATGAGTAAAGTAAAGAATGAAAGCTATTATAAGATTCTTGGTACAACAGCAAATATTGGCCAGGCAAGAATCGAGGAAAAATATCTGGAGGCTCTAGAGAAGCATCCGCAGGAAACAGATCCAGAAGGTTATGCCAAAGTACAGGAAGCTTATGAAGTTTTGAATGATCCAGAGAAAAGAGCTGCTTATGACGATGCCCGTAAACATGGCAAGAAGGCAGACAAGCAACAAAAAAAAGCCGATAAAGCAATGTCTGTAAAAGCTGAGCAAAATAATACATCTGAAGCAGACTCAATAGCAAATGAAGTTAAACAATTTGATGAGGCGGAACAATTAATCATTGATGCGAAGAAATTAATAGATCGTGGAGATAATCAAAAAGCCTTTGAAGTCTATAAAAAATTAAACCAACTCGTACCCGACAGCGGCGAAATTAAGTTCAAGCTATTAAAGCTGGCGAGTCTGAATGGCGATGTTGATGAGATGGAAAAGATTTTTTCAGAAATCATCCCTCTTACTGCAAGTGATGAAGAGCTGCAAATTATTTATACTTTAAAAGCTGATATTTATCAGAATAACGGCTATCCCGACAAAGCTATCGAAACATATGAAGATTTATTGGAGAAATTTCCTGAACAAAAAGCAATGTTCGCCCCTGGTTTAGCACATCTTTATATAAATACAGCATATTCAGATAAAGTTACCAATTTAATGGAGCAATCCCAGCCGACAGAAGCGGACGATGCAAAAACTGCTACAGCATTCTATCTATCCTGGATTAATATTATCATTACTACAGAAAAATGGTCTGTATTATCCAAGGTACTATCAAAATTTAAAAAGCATATAAAAACTATCTCGGATGAACAAGATTTTAAAAGATTGCAGGATGAGCTAATGGAACAATATATGTATTTCCATAAAGGAGCATTATTTCAGGAAGCAGAGATTTACATCAGCTTAGCTGACGTTATCACACAGAAGAATAATAATGACATAAGAAAAGCTCATAACGAAACAAAAAAACAAGCTCGTCTACAAAAAGAAATCAGCAAGCTGTCCCATGATGAAAATGCCTATCAGCTGCTTTACTATAGAGCATATGAATGGTTTTATACTGGGAAAATGGCGGCAGCAAAAGTAATTGCAGTTATGAATGAATTACCTGCCTATGTCAGACAACAGCTTGAGAGTGACAAAGAGAGCTATGCTGCAGGTATCCTGCAATTAAAGAAAAAATATCCGTTCATTTATAAATCTTATCAGAACCAATGGGATAGCTTATTTGAACAGTTGACTGCCGGACTTAGCCGACAGGAGAAAAGAAATTTGCGGAAGAAGAAATAGCAGATATGAAAAACTAGCACGCAACCAAATGGTGATATGCTAGTTTTTTTATATCTATTAAATTATAAGTAGAATAACCGGTTATATCCTCTCATTCAATTTGTCGAACATTCTCCTTTAGATTCTAAAAATCCTTATAAGCACTTCTTAAACTTCTATTGATAATTTACAAAAAAGCTGGGGATCTCCTTAGAAAGTGTCACCCCGGCCTTTTCTTTTCTACTATTCTATTTTCAAATATATTACTCATCCTTATCCAAAGGAACCGGCGGCCGATCTCCCAGCGGTATCTTCCAATACCACCATTTAAATATTCTTGCTATGATAATACAGGCAATCGAAATTGCTAAATAGATTCCAACAAATGCCCAATGCTGACCTGTCATCAGCATAATTGGCCCTGCTGACCACGCAAATAGCTCCAAGGGAGTGTTTAACGGACCAACAATCGCTGTATCTGTCAGTGTTTTTGATTTATTATTCGGGTCAATAACTCTTAATAATGTAAGTCCAATTGCAAAAACACCTGTGGAGTAGCCATATACAAAGATAGAACGTTCAAACCAGCTTTCATAATTCATACCAGGTCCAATAAACACAAGTGTCAGCACAACGACAACAAGACCTGAAATCATTAATAACGTTAATGGAAGCCAGTATTCTCTAACAACTGGAAGTTGAATTGACGCCACCCCGAAGAATACAAGATAGTCAGTTGCAGAGCTGCCGATCCGATCTACTATTTTACTGTCCACATATTTATAGATACCTTTTTTCCCTCTTCCTAGGACAACATACATCAGCAATGCAATAATAAATGCAATTGTGAATGTCGGAAATTCTAAATTCCAGGTCTCTGCAATGTAATTATTTAATAAATAACCTAAGCCGGCAGGAACCACTAATAATGCTACATGAAAAGCCAGCGGATCAAGTGCAATAGGCGATACTGTATCATCCCCCATAGATGTTCGATTTTCAGGCTTTACTAAGCCGGTTTTCAAATCCTCTGATATCTCTGAGAAATCCTTTACATACTGCGTATAGCCTTTCCTTGTCGCCCATTTAATAAAAATAAGCCCTCCAAAAATACCAATAAGCATACCACCGGTTGCTGCTGTCATACCTAAATCAGTTGCATTTTCCCAGCCTAAGTTTTCAAATGTTGTCCCTATTGCTGCTGCCGTTCCATGCCCTCCATAGAACCCGGCAGCCAGCAGTAATCCAAACCCATAATTAATCTCCGGGATAAATTTTGAAATAACAATTATTGCAAAAATAATTGGAATAGACATCTGAAGTGCGATACCGAGAATCTTATAAATCGCGTATGCACCCATCCGGTTAAGATCTTTCTTCATGTTGCCCGGAGAAAAGGAAAAACCGTTAATCCCTACCGCCGCAAATACTAATATGGTAATAACACCCGCATAAGAACCAATATTTTCAGAAAGTGGCAAAACATCTAAAAAGCTGGGCCCCAGGGCCAGCCCCAGAAACCCTGCCAGCAGACTCGCCGGAATAAAGCTTCTTTGGATAAATTTAAATTTTGCTCTGAGAAACATTCCTATTAGAATAAGAATACTTGCACAGGCAAAATCTACTAATAATGTGTTTATCGTCATCTAGTTTCCCCTTTTCCTGGTTGCATTAAAGCTCTAAAAAATTTGTCGATCTTGTTGGAGTTGCCGGCGGTGCAAAGTCAAGTTTTTCCTCTTGTATATGCAATACATCTTCAGGTCGAGCCCAAGGACGATCTTGAATCGCACTAGTTTCCTCGTGTGTGAGATATCCTCTATAAGCCGTTAAGCTTCTTCTTAAAAAGCCATCACGGATACAAGCCTCTTTAACACCATTATTTAAAATAGAACGTAAATGAGGCAATATCGAAGCCGCATAAGCAACAGATGTAGAATTAGCAATTGCTCCCGGGATATTACTTACACAATAATGAACAACACCATTTTCAATATAGGTCGGATCCTCATGTGTTGTTTCACAGAAGGACTCGATCGCACCATCTGCATCATTACTGATATCGACAAGTACAGAGCCCTTTTCCATTAAATGAAGCATATCACGATCAATTAAGAAATCTTTATTTTCCTTTGGCCATTTCACACAGTTAATGACCATATCAATTTCTGGCAGCAGTTTTCTTATATTTTGCTTTGTAGACAGCTGAGTGTTTACTTTTTCATTATAAGTCTTGCCGATATCTCTAAGTACACCGTAGTTAACGTCCATTACTGTGCACCAGGCACCTAAGGATTGCAGCACCTGCAATGCAGAGCGTCCTACCAATCCGCCACCCAGAATTAATACTTTCATACCAGGAGCACCAGCAAGCCCGCTCACAAACTTTCCTTTTCCGCCATTAATGGTCAACATGGCATTTAATCCCATTAATGCCCCCTGTTTTCCTGCCGCTTCACAGTTAACGGAGCCAAAACGATGCGAATCCTCTGCTGTGAAGGCTATACTCTTGCTATCAAGAATAGCCTGTACTTGCTCTGGATGCGCTGCCGGATGGATACACGTATATACAATTTGGTTTTCTCTTAATAATCCATATTCACTTTCTTCAATTTCTTTCACCTTGGCAAGAAAATCACATCGTTTGTACATTTCCTCAGTGGACTCTACTATTTCCGCACCTTCCTGTTTATATTGTTCATTGGTAAAACCAGCTGCCAACCCTGCATCTTTTTGAACCAAAACAGTATGTCCATCTTCTTTAATAGTTGCTGCCTCGACAGGAGTTAATACCACACGATATTCTCCTATTTTCTTATCCTTTAATACACCAAAAATCATTTGTATTCCTCCAATATCTTTGTAAAGACTGTTTACATGGCAGATTTTATTCTGCCAATTGCCTAAGCCATGCAATTTTAATCGTTAAACTTGTCCTGCAATATACGTTTTATAAAAGTTATTTATATCCTTTTGCCTAAATGTCGATTTAATTATTATACCAATTATTTTAGTCAGTTTCTAATTATTTTTTCTTTTCAGATAGAAGAAAGGAAAATAGAATTAATTGTTGGGAACAGTCAATTTAAAACCCAATTCATCTTTCTGCAGGATGAATTGGGTTTTTCTATTTTTTTAGATATAACCTGCTTTACCCACACCTGCAAAATTATTTCTCCCCTACTAAATCCATTCCTTATCCTTTCAGATTTCTTTATCTTTCGAGAAAAGCAGATAACTGCCATAAGCAATCTAAAGGATAAAGAGAGAACTCACAATAAGGATATTGATATGGTAAAGAACCGTAGAAATAAATCAACTTTCTAATCAAAAACAGCCGTAAATTCAGAAATTTGTAACATCTAATAAGAAATAAAGTAAAACAACCTATTCCTAATATACTTCTATTAAAATTCATTTTATAATTGAAATATCCAAATATTAAGAATTTATTTTAATAAAGGAGGTTCGTCAAATGTACATAATTCAGAAAGGAAAGTACTTTTGGCTGCTGATGATCGTTCTTATTTTAAGCAGTAATTATATGCTGTATCAGACATCAATAGGTGCAACTATTCTACCGCCTGAGGCAAACCTTGTCGTATTAGGCTCGCTAATTGATTTGGTTATTATGGGGCCAGTATTTTTTATGCTGTACAGAAAGAAATTCTCCATTAAAACCGCTATTCTGCTAGCTGCAGCTGGATGTATATTAGCAAGGTTTTTTATCCCCACTCATTTGTTAGGACATTTTGCCACCATCACTTGGGCCGGAATAGCCGCAGAAGCTGTCTTGATTATCTTTGAGCTTTTATTTGTTATTGCTTTTTTCCGGTATCTGCCCAGGATTATACAAAAAGTGAAAGCAAGCACATTGCCTGTTATTTTTTCTTTTCCAAGCGCAGTGGACAAATATGTAAAGAACAACCCGATTATTCATGTGATTTGTTCGGAGTCTTTAGCGCTTTATTATGCACTTTGCAGCTGGAAGAAAACACCTCCCGATGGAATAACTCTGCATAAAAAATCTAACTTTATCGCCTTTCAAATAATGATGATTCATGCAATTATCGTTGAAACATTTGCCATTCACTGGTGGCTCCATAGCAAATCGATTGTTATTTCCATTGTTCTATTGATACTTAATATTTACTCGGTGATTTTCTTGATAGCCTGTATTCAATCCATCCGCTTAAATCCAATATATACGGATGAGAAAGCTATATATGTTTCATTTGGAATACTAAAGCGTGTAAAAATAGATTTCCAGGATATTGAGAGGATGATAGAGGATGACACCGCTTTGAAAAGTAAAATTTCAAAGGACACAATTGATTTTATTGCAAAGAACTTTGAGCAGGTTTATCCGGATATGATTTTAAAAATGAAAAAGCCTGTACAAGCAACTATATTTATGGGCATCCAAAAGGAATACTCTAAGGTAGCCATTAAATCGGATGATCCAGATAAATTGAAAGCTGTCGTTTTAAATAAAATCAGTAACGAAACTAAAATATAGACTGTTAAAATAACTCCTGCAGGAAGTTGTATACTTCTACAGGAGTTATTTTTATATAGCTTTTTTATTTTACGATTATAAATATTTATCGAACATTTGATAATTTTTGGCTGTATGCTCTATTCGAATACCCTGCTGACTTCTTTCTCCATATTAGACTTCGTTATTTTCCAATGGGATGTATTCCATAGCACTTTCTTTTTGTAGATAAGAAAAATTTGGGGAGATTTATGCGTAATACTTGTATCTTCAGCTATCTGGTTAGACACCTCTCTGCTTTCAATGACTTTCACCAGATAACAATCTGCTTTACCACGCTCTGGTAAAGCTTTGTCTTGCTTAAATGCTCTTGCACTGATCAGACAAGAAGTACTATGCTTAAAGACAAATATTGGCATGTTCATTGAACGCTCCCAGATCTTATTCCACTGCTCCAATGTTGTCAATTCATTCATCTGCTCCATATATACTCCTTTCTCATTCACTTTAACCTTATTATGACCGTCTATTATCCAAAATGAAACCAAGAATAAAACCACAGACAACGCCAACAGCAACGCCGATTGCAATCTGTTCAACAGCAGTTCCTATACTCGCACCAATTGCAATCCCTAGAACAATTCCTAAGGTGCGAAACCTTGATTTCCCCATGTTCAAGCTCCTCTCCATTTTAGTATAGTTCCATTTTGATTGGTACCTACCCCTGAAAGTTAGAGTGAAAATCTAACTTTCAGGGGTAACCACCATTTGAATTATCTTATATACGGTTTTAATTATGATAAAGTTCCCATTTAAATTATTTGAAACTAATCATCATTATCCATCTCCTACAATCGTAACTTTTTCTCATTATTGCTATAATGGATAAGCAACGTTTTCAACGATGAGATGAAAGGAAGTATATAAAAATGAAATACGATGTGATCTTTTTTGATATAGATGATACGTTATTTGACTTTGGTAAATCAGAAAAAGCTGCTTTACATAAAACATTTGAAGCATTTGGATTACCTGATGGGCTTGCAGATTACCAGGCAAGCTACCGCGAAATCAGTAATGTGCTATGGAGAGAATTAGAGCAGGGAAAACTGCCAATAACGAAATTGGGTGTAGAGCGTTTTAGAAGGTTATTTGCAGCATATGATCTACAAATGGATGGAGCAGATTTTAATCATGCATATCTTGAAAATTTAGGAAAAGAAATCTATTTAGTAGACGGTGCTGTGAAATTATTTGATTCTCTTTCCGAACAGCGCTCAGCAATTATCACAAACGGTTTTAAGCATGTACAATTATCTAAGCTGGAAAATTCTCCACTTCAGAATGTTTTTGAAGCAATCATTATTTCAGAGGAAACGGGTTTTCAGAAGCCTGACAGCCGAATTTTTGATTATGCTCTTTCCAAGCTTGGACTTACAGAAGATGCTAATGCATTAATGGTTGGTGATTCTTTGACGTCCGATATACAGGGCGGAATAAATTTCGGAATGGATACATGCTGGTTTAACCCTGAACATAAAGAAAACGGGATTGGTATCCAGCCAACGTACGAAATTAATCATTTAACGGAGCTTATTACAATTGCAAAATAAAAAAGAAGCAGGGATAGATTTTTTTATCCTTGCTTCTTCATTGAATAAAGTAATTTTCAATACTATTTAGTAAGCTGCTTTATTCTTTAACAAATTCTTTTGTACTTCTCACGGTATCAATTGGCCGTACTGCTTTTTCAATTTGTTCACGTTTGGCTTCCAGAAATGGAGGAAGAGACAACTTTTCTCCAAGTGTTTCATAAGGTTCGTCTCCCATAAATCCGGGACCTTCTGTTGCAAATTCAAATAAAATTTGTGGAGCTACTCTTGCGTATAAAGACTCGAAGAAATGACGATTCACATAGCCGGATGTATTGAACCCAAAATCATTCATCCGGTTAATCCACTCATCCAATACAGAACGATCTTCTACACGAAAAGCAGTGTGATGCACTGTTCCATACCCTTGGCGGGCTTGAGGAAGGATATTATTATACTCTGCAATCACAGAGGCCCCGTTTCCTCCTTCTCCAACTTCAAACAGATGGAAGGAACCTTCTTTCGCCTTTTCTTTAAACATTAATACTTTTTCCATCATTTCTTTAAAGTAATCAAAATTTGCAATTCGAACGAAGACAGGACCCAGCCCGGTAATTGCATATTCCAATGGAACCGGGCCTTTTTGCCAAGGTGTTCCTGCTTCTACACCTTCATCTAATTCATCTGAAATCAATTGATATTGCTGATCATCAAAATCAACAAAGGAAAGTGTTTTCTTGCCAAATTGCTTTTGGATTCCTTTATGCTTAACTTCCAAACGCTCAAAGCGTTTCACCCAATAATCTAATGCGGCATCACTTGGTACGCGAAAGGAAGTTTTAGAAATTTCATTTGTACCATGTACTCCTTTTGGGATACCCGGAAAATCAAAGAAAGTCATATCTGTACCGGCGCTGCCTTTATCATCTGCAAAGAATAGATGGTACGTTTGAATATCGTCTTGATTCACTGTTTTTTTCACTAAACGCATGCCTAAAACATAAGTGAAAAATTCATAGTTCTTTTCTGCACTGCTTGTAATTGCTGTTACGTGGTGGATTCCTTTTAAATGATTCATATTATTTTGCCTCCTGGAAATCGTTTTTATATTTTCTTTATTCTATTGGAGTTAATTTTGCTTTAATTTCTGTCCGGCGCTCTTCTAAAAATGGCGGTAAATCTAGTTTTTCTCCTAAATGCTCCACATCCCCATCAACGGTAAATCCTGGTCCGTCTGTTGCAATTTCGAATAAAATACCATTGGATTCACGGAAATATAAACTTTTAAAATAGAAGCGGTCGACGATACCAGACGAATGGAAACCACGTTCTTTTACTTGTTCGTCCCAAAATCTTAGCTCTTCCTCATTTTTCACACGAATAGCTAAGTGATGGATACTGCCACGCCCCGGTCTTTCGGATGGACCTTCTAAATACTTCACAACGATTTCTCCAAAAACCTGCCCCGGGACTGATTGGAAAATCGCTTCCCGCTCGTTCCGACTCACTTCTGTATAGTCAAGCATATCTGTTAATGTAGACGCCAGCTTATCCAGTCTCCTTACTGTTATTTCCACTGAACCCATCCCTTGAATCTGGTGTTTAGCTGGAACATCTGACTTTTCCCATGTTTCCCAGTGATCTATTTTTTCTCCATCAGCCACGAGCAATGCCATTTGCAGTCCTTCTGGATCTTCAAATTTCATCGCAATGCGATTGGCATAGGTTGTTATTCCGCTATGCAGCACATTGTTCTTATCAAATCGCTCTTCCCAATAATGCAGACTCTCTTCTGATGGAACCAATAATCCAATTCGGGTAATTGCATTTGTGCCTCTATGCGTATGGCCAACCATCGGAATCTCGAAAAAGGTTAACTCTGTACCGGGACTTCCTGTTTTATCACCGTAAAATAGATGGTACATGGAAGGATCGTCCTGATTCACCGTCATTTTCACACGACGTAAACCAAGTACCTCACGATAAAATCTATTATTTTCATTTGCATTTTTTGTAACCATCGAAATATGATGATGTCCTGGAATAGTATACATAAACCATTCCTCCTTTATCAGTTTACTAATCAAGTTATGATTAAAAAAATAATAGAGCTATTATTTTTTTAATTTGCTTTCTGTATTCTTCTGCAGCTTCGACATAAGCATATATAATGTTCTTTGCTCTTCTTCTGTTAAACAATCATTGACAACAGAAGTTTGAAAAGCCAGCTGATGTTCAAAAACTTCCTCTATCTTAGCTTCTCCTTTTGACGTCAGGCTGATCCATTTTGTTTTCCAATCCTGCTTACGCTGGATATATCCTTCCTGTTCCAGTCTGCTAAGCATACGTGAAATGCCGCCCTCTGACACTGTCACCCGGGCAGCAAGCTCACTTTGTGTGAGAGGCTGATAAGACCAGATCTGGTTTAATACATCAAATTGGGCAACGGTAATATCAAATTGCTTTAGAAAGTCATTGGACAGCAGATTGCTCTGATGCATAAAACGGGCAATACGCAGCCAAATTAATGAGCCAAGTGTATTTTTTTTCATTAGCCTCATCCCCTTTCGTTAATCTCATTTTACACCTCAAGTGATAAAAGCGCAACTAAAATATATTTAATTAAATATATTTTAGTTTAGCGTTATAATAAATTGTTTCTAAATAATTTTATTCAATTTAATAATAGAAAAAAACTAAATCTCTGATGTCCCAACCTTTCTCCTAATTCCATATATAGCAGCTTATGATTCTATAACCTTTATTATACAAAATAGAATTAACTATAGGCTATCCTAAATCATTCATTCGGTTTAATATGATAATTCGCAGGCTTAATTACTTCTAGTTTCCATTCTTCATTAGATATATATAGTGTGGAACCATCCTCAATATAGTAATTAACAAGTATACTCTTCTCCTCACTATTTGAATTCGTGTACACTATTTCTAACCCTGGATTGTCCAATATAGCTAACTCTCTTATAATTTGACCAAAAGACATAGAAAATTGAGGTATGAAAATAAACGCTATTAATAGCACTACTACGAAAAGCACTTTGAGGTCTTTTTTACTAACCATTACTTGATATATACCAAATATCATATTGTACAAAATACCTCTTTCCTTATCAATTCTGATATCCTCTGTATTAACATCTTTTCTTGGTTCCAGAACTTTAGCTTCTATGTTGTCCAATTTTTCTTTTAATTTTATTTTTTTGAAGTATTCCTTCGACTTCACATGTAATCCGACTAAATAAGCCCATATATTGATGATTAAAATAAATATGACATGCAGAAAATTGTTAAGATTAATATCTACTAAAATTAATATAATTCCTGCGTAAAGAGTAAAGGAAGCCGGTAAACATTTTAAATAAAACATCCACTTTTTATCATTAAAATGGATTAGTAAAGTAAATACTACCATCCATAGTAATATATAAGCAAAAAATGATATCTGCTTATACAATACATCATTAAGTATTAATTCTTTTAATAACATACTTGATATTATAAAAATACATATAAATAATATAATTCCATATGAAAAAGTGAAAAGAAGATTGGGTTTTAACATAATTTTAATTAATATATATGTAAACCATACAATTATACCAATAAATAACCATAATAATGAAAAACTCACTACATTCTCTATTGCAAAATCATTTGCGAAAAAAAGTGTCAGCATAAGAGTTAAAACAATCGCAAAAGATATTATCACTATCCCACCTGCCTTATTATCAGGTCTTTTCTTTAATAAAGATAGTACACCTAAAATGATGTTAAAAATACATATAAAGTAAATTGATAACATACTCAAAGTACGAAAATCGAATGGAATAAAATTTGATATTATATAAAAATTAGAAAGCTTAAATTCAGTATCTCCCCCAAAATAAAATCCATATAAAAACATATATACTGCTAAAAACCCCAGTACTGATGATATTAGACTAAATGCAAATATAATAAATTTAATATCCATATAAAAATTTGATAGTTTATCCATTAATGATATATTATTTTGATCATTCACTTTTTTCTAACTCCCTTCTTATAAATATAGTTTATATTTCTTATAATTTTCTTATTCATCTTAACTCATCAAATATGCAAGCAGATTTTCTCATTACACGTAATTTCTACTTATTAATTAAGTAAAAAAGGTAGCTTAGATATGATATTTTTCAAGATGATACTAGTAACCAGATGAAGGCTATCCTTTATACAGATAACCTTCTTCCCTCAATCTTCATTAATTACTATTTAAGAATAAATCAATTTATTTAAAGACATCATTTCTAATAACCCAAGAGCTGCCTCTCCACCTTTATTACCTGCTTTTGTACCTGCTCTCTCCAATGCCTGTTCAATTGTTTCTGTTGTCAGCACACCAAAAATAATTGGAATTTCTGCATTCAGACCAATTTGCGCAATACCCTTAGCTGCTTCATTACTGACCAGCTCATAATGTGTGGTTGCCCCGCGAATAACCGCTCCAAGTGTAATAATACCATCATACTTTTTTGTTTTTTCTACCTGCTTTGTGATATATGGAAGCTCAAAAGCGCCCGGGACCCAATAAACATCAATATCCTCTTCTTTTACTCCATGTCTTTTTAAAATATCCTTGGCTCCTTCCAGTAATTTAGAAGTGATCAGCTCATTAAATCGTGAAACGGTTATTGCTACTTTTAACTGTTCTCCTTGAAACATTCCTTCATATACAGTCATAATCATTCTCCTTCTATAGATAATAAATGATGAAACTTATCTTTCTTTACTTTTAAATAATGTTTATTTTCATGATAAATGGTTGTTTCTATCGAAATTCGTTCAGCTACCTCAATACCATATTGCTGTAAATCCTTTACTTTATCTGGATTATTCGTCAGTAATCGGACTTTCGATATTCCTTCCTTTTTCAGCAACCATGCAGCGATATCATAGCGGCGTTCATCAGGTAAAAAACCAAGAGAAACATTAGCTTCATAGGTGTCTGCACCTTGTTCCTGCAGTTCATACGTTTTTAATTTATTGAGCAGTCCTATCCCTCTTCCTTCCTGTCTCAAATACAGAATGGCGCCTCGACCTTCAGCTGCAATCATTTGCATTGCTTTCTCCAGCTGCTCACCGCAATCACAGCGATGGGAACCAAAAATATCTCCAGTCAGGCATTCCGAATGTACTCGAACTAAGACAGGCTCTTCAGTATCTTTCATTTGCCCCATGGATAATACAAGTTGGTCTTTTCCTTCTTTATCCTTATAAAGGGACAAATCGAAGTCTCCGTACTTCGTGGGCAGCTTCACTTTTGCATTTACCTTGATACTGGAATAAACCAAATAATCAGCAAGCTCTTCTATAGTAACCAAAGGCATATTCCATTCTGCCGCAATCTGTTTTAAATCCTGGAACCGGGCCATCGTTCCATCTTCCTTTAAAATTTCGCAAATATAGGCTGTTTCAGTATCTCCTGCCAGCTTTGCTAAATCTACTGCTGCCTCTGTATGACCTCTTCTCTCCAACACCCCTCCGTTCTTCGCTATTAACGGGAAAATATGCCCCGGCCTATTGAAATCAGCTGCTTGACTATGAATATTTGCCAGCTCTTGAATTGTCTTTGCCCGTTCAAATGCGGAAATCCCTGTGGTTGTCTCTTTATGGTCGACACTGATGGTGAAAGCTGTTTGATATTCGTCTGTGTTTTCTTTGGTCATTTCCCACAAGTTTAGATTTTTAGCAATCTGTTCGGAGACAGGAGCGCAAATCAAACCCCGGGCATGTTTTGTCATAAAATTTATTGTTTCTGCCGCAGCTTTACTGGAAAGACCGACTAAATCACCTTCTGCCTCCCGGTTCTCGTCATCAGCAACAATAATCAATCGTCCTTGCTTCAAAGCTGTAACAGCTGCTTCTATATTTTGTACAGTCATATTTTCCCCTCTATTCTCCTGTGTATTTGCTTAAAATCTGAGTCTTTTCCGTGCCCATTATAGCTTTAATATATTTTCCGAGTATATCGGTTTCTATATTTACAAATTCACCTTGTTTTAATTGACCCAGATTTGTATGATTCATGGAATAAGGAATGAGTGACACACTAAATGATCCTGCCGTAACAGCTGATACGGTCAAGCTTGTTCCATTAATCGCCACAGATCCTTGGGCTACAATCTCTCCTTGTACTTGTGGCGGATAATAGAATGTGAGAATAATGGAATTCTCTTTTTTCACCTTTTTAATTAACCGCGTCGTTGTATCTACATGACCTGATACAATATGCCCTTCCAAGCGTCCTCTTGCAGACATTGCCCGTTCCAGATTCACCACCGCATTCACCCGCAAATCAGAGAATATCGATTTTTGAAATGTTTCCGGCATAATGTCCACTGTAAAATCTGAATCAGTTACTTCTATAGCAGTTAAACAGACACCGTTGATTGCCATACTGTCGCCAATGTTATAATCCTGCAAGAGCTCTCTGGAGGCAGAGCATGTTAACTCAATATGCTGACTCACTTTTTTGATTCGTTTGACTGTTCCTGTTTCCTGAATCAATCCTGTAAACATCCTTCTTTCCCCTCCCGCTGACTATTCGTATATCCTCACCAACTGCTTCCGCGCTTTGTAATGTTAAAGGTACTGCAGATAAAACATTTCTATCACTGGAAAAGGCAGATACTCCATTACCGCCAATCAGCTTGGGAGAGATATACGTAATTACCTCTTCAAACAAATTTTCTGCCAGGAAAGCATCATGAATTCTGCTTCCCCCTTCTACATAAACGGATTGAATCCCCTCCTTCTGTAAATACTCCATTACTTTTGAGATTGTCCAATGCATGTCCGGTATCAATCGTACATGCTCAGGTACATCCTCTATAGCACTTGATGTTGTAAACACCCATACAGGAACAGTTTCTCTATAAATCTGATATTTCGCAAAATCCATTGTTTTCCCTCTCCGATCCAGGATAATCCGAATAGGTGGAAAATCAGTAATTACATTCGGCAGCAGTTTTGGATTATCCGCTAAAATTGTCCCGCTTCCTACCATAATAGCCTGAAAATATTGCCTTTCCTCATGTACTCTTTTATATGTTTCTTCTCCAGTAAGATACGTCCGCTGCTTCGAATGGACAGAAATTTTCCCATCCAGACTGACGGCCTGCTTTAATACGATATAAGGGTGCTGTCTCCTATGAAAATAGTTATAATGCTTATTCAATGCCTCTGCCTTCTCCTGCAACACACCGGAAATCACTTGTACTCCCTGTGATTCTAGATAGGCTTTTCCTTTACCAGCTACAACGGGATTAGGGTCAAGCTGTGCAATCACAACTTTGAAAATGCCGCTTTTTATAATCATTTGGGTACAGGGAGGCTGTTTTCCTGTATGATTACACGGCTCCAGCGTCACATACATTGTTGCACCAATTAAATCTTCGGGAGCTTCACATTGGTCGATAGCCATTTTTTCTGCATGCTTTTCGCCATATCTCTGATGAAACCCAGTAGCTAAAACAGTGTCATCTTTCACAATTACTGTACCGACTAAAGGATTGGTATGTGTGTTTCCCTGCCCCAGTTTTGCGAGCTCTATTGCCCGCTCCATATACAGTGTGTCCATGTGCTTCCTCCTTTCTTAAAACACCAAAAAGCCCCGTGAATGATCTCCACGGGGCGTACTTAAATAAACCATGTCTATACACTGAAACAGATTTTCATGTACCTTAAAAGAATACACTTCACCCATTCATGTGCTGACGTAAGTTTTCTTCTCCCATCCAGACTTTAACTGTCGGCTCCAGAATCTCACTGGATCCACCGCGATACGCGGGTCACGGACTTCAAATCTCAAGGATTTGTCACCGCCGGTCGGGAATTACACCCTGCCCCGAAGAAACGATATTAAATTTTTATATTACTCTTTCTTACCTTACATAATCTAACTTAGCATTCTATAAGTGTTTACAGCCTCTCAACTGAAGTGTCAGTATCCTGTTATATCTTCATAAACCCTGCCAAAAAAATCTAGTTACATATGCTAATATGTTAAAACTGATAATATCAGTTTAAAAAATAAAATGCAAGCTATCATTTTTATAATGCTTTAATAATTAGTCGTATTTGGTCACTATATTACCCGCTAACTTTTTTTGGAAAAGAGAGATTATTTTAAATTAAGTACGTATGATTGACAACGTATTAAAATTGTTTTAGGGTATAGAACGGTGGAATTATACTTCAACTGCTGGAGTATGATTCCACTATTTTGTTTTTTACTGCATTTCCGTTTTGTATTTGCATGATAATAAAACAACAAACATTCCGAGGAGCTTTTCATATTTCCCCCCTCGGAATGTTTGTTGTTTGCAAGCACCCTATTGTAACAATTTATTCGCTTATCCCTGGCCAAGTTTTTTCAGTCAGGATACTTACAGGCGTTTCAATGTGGTTAAAAGATATTATCCATTAGATAAAAAACGGGGTTCAGAGAAAGACTAAAAGGAAATCAAACAACTATGATTAAACTTAACAAGATGGAGGAAAAGAAATAATGAAAGGTTCAAATAGAAAAAAGACTTCGCTAGATCTGCCAACATTTATTATAAGTGGCGGCGCACTCGTACTATTTGTCATAGCCGCATTTATTAATGCTGACTTTGTCGCTGATATGGTTGATACCTTATTTGGCTGGTCTGCTACTTATTTTGGTGTAGTTTACCAAATGACTGTATTAGTCACATTTTTTATTGCGTTAGGGTTAGCTTTTTCTAAATACGGAAAAATCCGTTTAGGTAATATGGAAAAACCAGAAATGAGTACATTTAAATGGATTTGTATTATTATGTGTACTTTATTAGCAGGAGGAGGAATATTTTGGGCTGCTGCAGAACCATTATCCCATTTTATATCCGTACCTCCCCGCTTCTCAGGGATTGAGAATGGCACACTGGAAGCAGTTGTACCTGCTCTGGCATCCAGTTTTGTAGACTGGGGTTTTCTGTCATGGGCAATTTTAGGTACATTAGGCACTATCGTATTAATGTATGCCCACTATCATAAAGGCATGCCGTTGAAGCCAAGATCTTTACTATATCCAATTTCCGGCGAAAAAATCATGAAAAAAGTGTATTAGGAACACTTGTTGATTCTTTTTCTATTCTTGCTGTTGCTGCTGGAACGATTGGACCGATTGGGTTCTTGGGTTTACAGACAGGTTATGGATTAAATGCATTAACTGGTTTACCAAATACCTTAGTTATTCAAATTATCATTATTATCGTTATCGTTATTGGTGCAGCAATCTCCGCTGTAACAGGAATCCATCGGGGAATTCAGCTGTTAACCAGCTTTAATGTTCTCTTGGCACTTGGATTAATCATTGGAATCTTATTACTCGGACAAGGTTTCTTTATCTTTAACAATTATTTTGAAGCTTTTGGTCTTTACGTAAATGATTTTATTTCTTCCAGTACCTTCCGCGGTGATGAAGAATGGCTTGGCTTATGGACTGTATTTTTCTTTGCTTGGTTTATTGGCTATGGCCCGATTATGGCGCTATTTACAGCACGAATTTCACGCGGAAGAACCATTCGTGAGCTAATTATTGCAGTTGCTGTTATCGCGCCTATTATTACAACTTTTTGGTTTACTGTCGTTGGCGGAACAGGAATCTTTTATGAACTAAATGATTCTGGCTCGATATCAACTGCCCTAAATGAAGCAGGTCCTCCTGCTGCGATGATAGCCATTACAGAGCAATTGCCATTTCCTATGATTTTCGGAGCCTTGTTCTTGCTGGCTACCGTTATTTTCGTATTAACTACGGCAGACTCTATGGCCCTGTCTATTTCAATGGCTATTACCGGAGAAGGGAATCCTCCAAGCTGGTTAAGAGCTTTTTATGCATTGGTCATGGGTCTTGTTGCTATTGTATTAGTTACCATCGGTGAAGGAAGCGTGGACGCCCTGCAATCCTTTATTGTGGTGACCGCTGTACCTGTTGTATTCCTGCTGATTACGACATTCTGGACAGCACCAAAAGCAGCTAAAGATTTATATAATAATCATAAAAAAGAAACGTTATAAACCAAATTGCAAACAGCCTTTCTCTGTATTTTGGGGAAAGGCTGTTTTTATCGTATAGGTATCCTATTATTTTTCAGCAATACAAAATATAAAATGATCATTCGGATTCCAAACATGTTCTTCATCCGCAATATACCCGCGCAGCCATAAATTCCCTTGGATTCGGCGAAGATAAAAGCCTTTTGGAACATCCAGATCCTCACTTAGAATTTCTGATGCTATTGTTATTGAACCATTAGGAGCCTGATTTTTCAGCTGGTGTGCATCATATCCTTCTCCTTGATTAAAATACGCCAGTCTTATATAGGGAGCCAACTCAAGCGGGCAGAGCTGTAATTTAAGATTAGCAGCTTTGCTAAAAAGTTGGGATGTCGTAGCTCCATCAACAAAATCAAGATCCTTTACAGCGAGCTCTACAATTTTAGCTTGATAGCATTCCTTGGACACTTCAAAATAATCGCTGGCTATCAGCTTCTCAGCAAGCACATTTAACAATATCTTATTTTCTTTCATTTTTTGAATTAATTCCGGTTTAGTATAACCACCTGCTTTGATTATTGTTATATTGGCATTGCTCCCAGTATAATGATTTTCACATTTAGTCACAGCAGCCCCTCTTTACTATCGTTATTTTATAATAATTGATTCTATTATATAGCTTCTTGCCTTTTTACCCCCAACCCCAACTCCTCCAAAAATGAAAAATATTCCGGAAATGTTTTAGATACACAACCTGGGTCATTTAATTGAATCCCTTCAACCTTTGACCCGATCAGCGCCAACGCCATCGCAACCCGATGATCATCATAGGTGTTTAGACTAGCTGGTTTCGGAGATCCCGGATAGACTATTAACCCCTCCTCAAATTCCTCTGTCCGAATTTCCAATTCCTTTAAAGCTTCACAAATAACACTTATTCTGTCAGATTCATGATGACGGATATGGGCGACGTCCTTAATAGTAATCGGACTATCAGCGAATGGTGCAATTGCTGCTAAAGTTAATGCCTGATCAGATATCTCCTTCATGGATATTTCAAAACCGCCTTTTAATTGAGGAGCGCCTTCCACTTCAATAAAGGAAGCACCTTTTATAACCTTACATCCCATCTTTTCAAAAACATCCAGCATCTGAATATCTGGCTGTTTTGTCTTCTCTGTTAAGCCATTTATCCGTATTCTCCCATTTGTTACCGCAGCCAGTGCCAAAAAGTAGCAGGCTGCAGAAGCATCTGACTCCAGCAGAATATCTTTCGCTTTGTAGGGAGAAGGATTTATAACAATTTGCTGGAGTGCATTGTCATACTGCACATCTGCACCAAACTCTTTCATTAAATCAAGGGTTAAAAAGACGTAAGCATGTTGGACAATTCCATCCTTGATAGTTACTCTTGTTGTTTCATTGAAATATGGTGCTGCAATTAACACCCCACTGATAAATTGACTGGATATCGAGCCTGAAAGACTTACTTCTCCGCCTTTTACATATTTCCCTTTGATACGTAACGGATAATAATCCTTTTTTGCCAAATAGTCGATTTCAGCACCGAGCTGTCTCAGGGCATGGATAAGCGGCGCAATTGGTCTTTTGCTCATACTTTCACTTGCCTCCAGATTCCACTCGCCTTCCCGGGAGGCCGCCAATACTCCCGGCAGAAATCTTGCAATTGTTCCTGCTGCACCAATATATAAATCATTTGACCTCAGATGACCGCCGCTTCCCTTGATGTACACTATATCATCCTGCAGCTCAATCTCCGCTCCTAATTGTTTTAAAGCCTCGATACACCAGTACGAATCATCACTTTTTAAAATACCGCTCACTTTGGAATTTCCATCTGCCAAAGCACTCATTATAAGTGCTCTGTTCGTCAGACTTTTGCTTCCTGGAATGGTGATAGCAGCCTCTATTCCTTGCTTGGCAGGTGAAATTGTGATCTTATTTATCCCATTTAAAGACGACCAGGGGCTTCTGGCTTTGATATCAAATTTATAATCTTCTCTCATCTTTATCCCCCTCTTCAGTTGATGCTGTTTGTTATTCATTATAATCAAGGTTATGATATAAATGAAATTAATATTTCCAACAGTAGCTATAGGTGGTATCTATATCATGAATACAGACTTGTACCGTGTATTTTATATAACAGCAATCGAAAAGAATTTTAGTAAAGCAGCAAAACGGCTTTTTATTACACAGCCGAGTGTCAGTCATTCTATAAAGCAATTAGAGAATGAGCTCGGAATCCAGCTTTTCACCAGAACGTCCAAGGGAGTTTTGCTTACAAAGGAGGGTGAGGTACTATTTGATTATCTCAAACAAGCGTTTGATTTAATTGATAATGCAGAACAGAAAATAATGGAAATGAAAAACTTACAGAGGGGCTCTGTTACAATCGGAGGAAGTGATTCAACCTGCAAACACTATTTGCTGCCCTATGTCCAAAGCTTCCAGAAGTTGTATCCTGAAATCGAAATTAAGTTACAGCATGGCTCTACACCACAGATTTTAGATAAATTGGAAGCTGGGTTAATTGATATTGGGATCATTCACTTGCCAGCTAATCAAAGCAATGCTTCCATAACGGATTTTTTAAGTATTAACAGCACATTTGTTGTCGGGAAAAGGTTTCAGCACCTGACAGGAGAACAACTTTCTTTGTCGGACATACAAGCATATCCGATTATTTCTTTTTCAGAAGCAAGCAGCTCCAGAAAGTTCCTTAATCAGCTTTTTCTAAAGCAAAATCTGGAGATCAAACCGGATATTGAAATTGGCAGCGTGGAATTATTAATCGAATGCGCCAAAATTGGCATGGGTATTGCATTTGTGACAAAAGAGCTTGTGTTAAAGGAACTGGCTGAACAACAATTATTTGAAGTGGACATAGATGAAATTATTGAAAAGAGAAAGATTGGATTGGCAACAAAAAAAGATACTTCTTTATCATTGGCAGCTGACAAGTTTTTAAGCCATTTGTTAGCATGACTTGGCTGCATACTATAAACTTAAGGAGCCAAGCTTTTCTTTATCATACATAGCTTGACTCCTTTTTATTTTCTATTATCCCCTTTTTAAAATTCCACATAGATTGGATGCTTGCTTTCATCCAGGCAAAGCTCAATCCTTTCTCTAAAGTTTCCATTCTTCACCATTTCCAAAGCCTGCTCAACGGGAAAGAATCCAACGTCTAAGCTTTCTGATGAGGTTGTAAATTCTCCTCCAATTGGTTTAGCTAAGAATAATGTATTACAAATGGATCGATCCACATTTTGAAATATTCCACAGAACTTTAAAACTTCTACATCAATTCCTGATTCTTCCTTTGTTTCTCTAATAGCAGCTTCTTTCAGGGATTCGCCTTCTTCTACTTGGCCGCCGGGCATTTCCCATCCTCTCCTGGGTCCTTTAATTAACAAAAGCTCATTATTGTCATTAAGTACAATCGTTGCTGCAGATACAATATGCTTTGGCGGTGTAAAGGTTTCTGATTTATTTTGCCCCATCAAGCTTCCTCCTCATCCAATATTCATTACAGAGTATCATCTCTACACAGTCAATTTCTATTATTTTCCATGCTCGGGTCGCAAAAATAGTGATTTGCCAATGACCGATGATAGAACCATTTCCGGATACTCACGTTGTATAAGCTGGTAAACCTCAAGAACGATACCTTCTAATTCACGTAAGGAAGTTTGAGGACCACCCAGAAAAACAGATTCTAGACGACTGGATATATTTTTAGGAGCTATAGCCATTGATTCCAATGTCTGCTTCTGCCATTTAAAAGCAGGATGATGCACATATTGCTTATTTAACCCGGACAGCATTCCCATGATATTTGTTTGTACATCTGTTATTACCTTATACAGCATCAGCCAATCTTCACGATTTAGTAAAGCTTCCCGATTCGTCCAGTCATTCCCTAAATACATATATTCTTTTATCATTGCGATACTTAATTCATCCGGATACTGTTCTATCTTTTCCTTCAGCTGTTTAATAAGTGTTTCGCCGCTTAAGGGCACGCCATCATATACAGCCGCTGCAAGACATTGCTTATATACATCCGGACTAAAAGATACAACAACGTCATCTATGATGCCTTCTATGCTGGCTGTTAGAAAATTACTTATTTCTAATTTTATTCCCTCAGCAATATAGCTTTCTGACCATTCCTCTTCTTCGTAAGGGTAAAAATCAATGACTTCCCCTTCCAGCTTGGTAATAGGAAATTTTCTATCCTCATCTGTCGGAGGTTCATTCCAAAAAATAAACAGCTCAATATCTGAATAACAATCATGCCAGTTTCTTGACACGGAGCCACCTAATATAACCGCTTCTATTTTGGGGTTTAATTGATAAACTTTTGCAGCTTTGGCTGCCAATATATTCAAATCCATGCTGTCACCTCCATACATCACTTAAAAATATATTCACGCTCCATTTATTATTATCTTCTATCATTCTTCCACAAATATAATGATAATTCCTTCTAATGGGAATAAAGTTTATAATAAAATAGATTCTATTCACTAATTGGGAGGAAAAATGCATGAGCAATATTACCTTAATACAGCATTGTCAATCGGAGCATCATGTAAATAACATGTCAGGCGGATGGACAAATACCCCTTTAACAGATCTAGGAAGAAAACAAGCAAAATCGATAGGCGACAAATTACAAAAAGCAGCAGCTAATGATGCAGAATATGTTCTTTATTCATCGGATTTACTAAGAGCAGCACAAACAGCAGAAATCATTAGCAAGAAGCTCAATCTTGAAGTCATTCAAGATAAAGAGCTCCGGGAAATAAATACTGGCGTTGCGGCTGGAAAAACAAAGGATTGGGCAAATGCTCACAGACAGCCACGAAAAAGCAACGGTATTGATTTGGATTATCGAGCATTTCAACATGGAGAAACAAAGAGAGAATTTTATGCCCGTGTTTGTCACTGTATGAATAATATCTATGATCGAGAAAAAAAGAAAAATATCTTTATCGTCACGCATGGTGGTACACTGGGATATATCACAGCCTGGTGGATGAAATTTACCCCCGAAATGATTATAAATGCCTACTTCTCTTCATCAGCTGGCGGTATTACTGTTCTTGGTCAAAATCATTATCATCAAAGAGTTATACATAAGTTTAATGACACCTCTCATTTTCCTGATTAGATAAATAAAAATTTCAATATAAATACAAGATGATTGTTTGTCCAATGCAATCATTTTGTATTTATATCATTTAAATCCCGTTTACTATTTATTAATCTATGAATCTCCCCATCAGCACTGTATTATAGTAATTCCCATCCGATAATCTTTTATCTTTCTTCAATACACCTTCTGTTTCAAAACCATACTTTTCATATAACTTTATCGCTTTATCATTCGTTTCAAGGACACTCAAATTTATTTTCTTTAGCCCATTGAGTTCGGCCCAATGAATCGATTCTTTTAAAAGATTTTGTCCAATAGCATACCCCCAATATTCCTTTAGTACACAGACTCCGAACTCTACCTGATGAGAGGTTCTTTTTAATGTATTACCTTCGCATCTTGAGAATCCTGTTACTTCTCCATCTACTTCAGCTACTAAAAATAATTTATTGGGACTCTCAGCAGCATTTTTAATGATATGTTTAAATCCCTCTTCATCTATGTAGGCCTCACCTTTCTCTCTATCCATATTTTCTGTTTCTCCATCAATTTGTAATCTGATAGCAGATAACCTTTTTGCATCTTTTTCTTCAGCAGTTCTTATTAGATAATGTACGTTTCGGACATGATATTTTTTCTGATCCATTCCCACAACAACTCTCTCCGTTCATTCTTTTTGTTATTATCTGCTAAAACGTTTTATTTTCCTTCTCAATCTTCATCCTTAATAAAAAAGCGCTCAATCAAACTTGTTAGCCTCTCATTCCTATCAAGCACCTGTTTTATTATAAGACTATTTTGCTGATTATTTTTCCCTTGAAAGCACAGAAAGGCAAGCATACCTCTAATATTCCATAAATAGAGATTTTCAATGACTGATGTCCAATTTATCTTATTATGATTTTCCACATACCCTTTTTCCAGCTGCACTAGATTTTTTAAAATAGATTCACTGGTCTGGTTTAAATCTATAGTAGAAGCAATTACTGCAGCTACATCAAAATGATAGTTCCCTCTTCTCGCCTCACCAAAGTCAATAATATATACATCGTCTTCATTAAATAATAAATTCCATTTTCCCAAGTCCGCATGAATGTAACAATTATCTTTATGCTGATAGTTTAATATTTGATGAACAAGCTGTGTAACCCCATGTAACTTAATCAATCTATAAAGGTGTGGCTGCTCCATTACTTTGCCCCATAATTGTTCCAGTGAAAATCTGTCCTCTTGTTCTTCTATTTCATTTACAGTATTCATCTTATGATGGAAAAGAGCAATAGCTTTACCTAAATTCTGAAAATGAATATTTTTATTTAATACGCTTTTATTATTTATATATTGCTGGAGATTATAAATTCCTCCATTTTTTTCTACAAAAGACTTGTTTTTCTTTGTCAACAGGACTTTAGGGGAAACATGAGCATCCGATAAGATGTTAGATATAAAGTATTCTGTTCTTGCTTGCTGATTACTTTTTAATTTTCTTAATATGTATTTACCTTCTGTGCTTATTACTATATTTGCTTCAGAAGTATTTCCCTTATCTAAAGCTTCTATTTGTATAATTTCTTGTATTGGGTACTCATTAATAATTTCTATAAAATGCTTTCTCATCCACCTTCCCCCACTTTCTTTTACACTTTCGATAAATCATTAGATTATTTTTTAGAAAGGTGCAATTATTAATTTTATATTCTATTAACTTATGATTTTATTTGCCTATCCTTCATCATCAAAAATAATACGGATTTTCAATTTCACTATCTCCCCATCTTTTCACAGCCATACGGTACATACCTTTCGCATGAATATGGTCATGCCAAATAAATCTTCTTAATACCTTCCGCAGCGACCACTGTTCTCCATAATTGCCATGGAGCGTTTTATTTTGCAAAAAGTCATCAGCTTC
This sequence comes from Oceanobacillus sp. FSL W8-0428, assembly GCF_038004405.1. Taxonomy (NCBI): domain Bacteria; kingdom Bacillati; phylum Bacillota; class Bacilli; order Caryophanales; family Bacillaceae; genus Oceanobacillus; species Oceanobacillus sp. FSL W8-0428. The sequence continues at coordinate 1,864,260 of NZ_JBBORB010000001.1, read as the reverse complement.
TTCTATCGCTTTTAATGCTTGCATTCTGTTTTGGTAGATTAGATCTATATTATCTATCTTCACACCAATTTCTCCTACATAATAATTCGTAACACCATTTGTATGCTCATACATCTCTTCAGGAGTAATCGGCACAGCACCATAAAAAGATTTTCTTTTCGGTAAAGAAGTATATGTCTTAACTGGAATAGAGTCGTAAAGAAGCTGAAAATCATGTGCAGATTTTAATACCAGCTTTTTTATCAGCTCATATTCCTCCACCAATAATGGATCCTGTTCCGATAAAAAGATGATGTCGGAATCTGCTTCGTGTATTTCGAGATTGCTTTCTTTTGATTGAACAACGACAGATTCAACAACATCTATTTCAGCATAATCTATCCCAGTCCACCTGCAATACCTTTTAATCTCAGCAGGAAACTTAGAGAGCGCTTCTTCACGCTCTCTGCCCCTTGTATATGCTCCCGGAAAACTTTCAGCGTACATTAAATATCCTTTATCATTATATTCCACCACAATGTTATTTCTTATCAGCCCCACTCTATCATCCTCCCCTTCTCATCAGAGATTCTCTCCATTGAAACGCAAAATATGGGTTGTCTTCACTGAGTATCCAGATTTGACGGCAGAAATGATTTCTTCTTTCCTCGTTTCTATTTCTTCTTCTCCAAGACACAGTGCAATATCTTCAATATCGTGCGGACCAATTCTCCAATGTCCAAGCACCGCTCCTTTAAATTCGCCATCTATTAAGAGATACTGAAGAACTTCTTTCCCTTTAAATTTCTCTTTCAATTCAACAATTTCTGCTCTGACCAGAAAATCTGAGTTATCCAGCATAAACACAGATGGAGTAATTTCTTCATTGGTTAAATATAAATCTTTTTTCTGCATAAACCCTTCGCCAAGTCCATCCACTTTTATTTTTACAATTGCTTCTCTTTCCATTAATGCATTTAAAGCACTTTGTATTGTTGTATGCTTTAACTGCGACCAGCTTTTAATTTGATCTAAAGTAGCAAATACAGCAGCATCCAAAAAATGCAGCAGCATTTCTGCTACAGCAGAAACCGGATCCTCTGCCCATTTGATTTCCGACCATTCAGTTTTAAAGTCAAACCAGCCTGTATTCCAATCCGTATCAATCTGTGATTCATATACTAAAAAAGCTTCCTGGAGTCTTTTTAAAGCAGCAGTGATTTCTTTTGCTTTAAAAGGCAGCTCCTCTTTTAACTGCTCTTTGGATATACCGCCTGACGATTGAATCATGGATAAAACCTCTTCATGAAGCTCTGTTATTTTTTGAACAGGCTTTCGAAAAATAGTGCTGTATAGCCCCAGATCTTCTTCCAGAACATATCCGATGCGTCCGCCCTGAAAACGCCCTTTTACCAGCTGATGTTTTTTTCGTAATTCTTCTGCCAGGAGTGCATCATTAAAAACTGTCCTATGCACCAGCTTTGAGGCCTCACCTGGACGACTGTTAAAAACTGGAGCTACCGGCTGTAATCTCTGAAATAACTGTTTATAGGATTTTATATCATGGATATCCTCAAGCTGCGCCATTAATCCCTGTCTATGCAAACGCTCACAAATTATTTTTTCTTTATTCAAATATGATTCACCTCCTAGTTCTCTTTCTTCTCTGTTAAACATAAAGATCAAACATATTTATATCGTAACCAAGCTGCTTTAAATAATTAAAGAACTGTGCCCGGTGATGGAACAGATGAGAAACCTCCTCTACAAGCCAATGTGCCTGTGTTTCACCCTCTTCTAAATAAAACGGCTTTGTCTTTTTAGTTAAAAAATCCTCATCCGATAAAGACAGCATATACGTTTTAAACAATTGAAAGCCTTGGTTCATTGCTTCAATCAATTCCTCAGCAGATTCCAGCTTCTCATACTTTGACTCCAGATCCCGAATCGTCCTCTCATCCTTCTCCAGCCAAAGGTTCAAGTCTACTTCCGGTATAGAAACAGTATGTCTGGCAAGCTCCCCGAGATTACGCATATTTTCTGCCGGGCGGTAGCTCCATTCCTTGTTCTCCACCTTCTTCAATAACCCTTCCATGGACCTGATACCAAGCTCCAGCTCAGCTAATAACTCGTTTCTTAACACAGATACAGCATGCATTACATTCACCCTTTCATTCTTTTTTCTACCTTAACGTACCATGGAATCATGACAGATGATGTCATCATTAATAAAGATATTTTAAAATTTATTTGTACTTCTCCAGCAGGGTTTCCAGCTTTCTTTTCATAGAGGTTATCGCTTCTTTTGGTCCCAACACATGTGCTTCACTGCCAAAATTCCAGACCAAATCAACAAAATATGTTAACTCTGACTCAGGTATACTCATTTTTATCCAGCCTGTCCCATCCTCACGTCTTTGAACATGCCTCTCCAAATCTAACTCTGACATTGCACGCCGTACTCCTTCTCTTGTCAAATCTACCAAAAAAGTAACCGGATTAGAAACTTCGGATTCTGACAGCTCAATCCATTCCATAATAGATTGATAAGGCAATTTACGCCTCTTTTTATCTGTATGTACTGCTTTTTTTATTCGATCCGCACGAAACAAACGAATTTCCTCGCGCAGAAAACAATAAGCCGGACAATACCAGAAACCATTATGACTATACAAACCGATTGGCTGAATCATTCTCTCTTTTATTCCCTTTTGACTGTCGTATTGGATAGTCACGATGGATTGGTCTACCGCTGCATTTAATATTATATCCAGCTCATTTGCTGTCTGAACACGGCTGGGATTCCAAAAAACAATCCGGTCTTTCATTGTATTAATACGCAGCTTAGCGTCTCCAGGCAGATAGTTATATAGTTTCTTTAAAACATAGCCCACTTCCGTTTCAAATGGGAGAGCTCCTAGAAATTGCAGGGAATGAAAAGCAAAATAAAGCGCAATCGCCTCAGACTCTTTTAATAAAACCGGAGGCAACATCCGCTCATTCAATACATAGTAACCGCCGTCCGCACCGACTTCTGAATAAAGCGGAACCCCCAGCTCACTTAATTCATCCAAGTCTCTAAGAATTGTACGATAGGAGACATTAAATTCTTCTGCCAGTTCTCGTGCTGTAAATTTGCGTTTTGCGTTCACTGTTATCATTATTTCGATTAAACGTTTTGTTTTGGACATAGTGCTGCCTCCATTTGCCTGAAAGATAGAGATTGATTAAGAGAAAGTTTTCTACATCAGAATCATATTTACTTGATTAAGACTATCTGCAATATATGCAGGCTTTTCATCGTTCAGCTCTTCCACTGAACCATATCCGTATGTCACCCCGATGGAATCTATTCCAGTTTTATTGGCTCCAATCAAATCATGTTTTCTGTCACCAATCATGATAAATTCTTCCAACTTATATTTGGGATAGTTATCTATAATATATTGGATAATTTCTGCTTTTGCCGATCTTGTCCCATCCAAATTGCTCCCTGTTATCATTTCAAAGTAATTGCTGATTTGGAAATACTCCAGTATTTGCTCTGCAAAAACAGTCGGCTTTGACGTTGCGACTGCTAAAATAAATCCTTGCCCCTGCAGTGATTGTAATAACCAAGGTGTATCAGGATATAACGTATTTTCATACATCCCTTTTTCTTTAAATCTTTCTCTGTAAAACTGGATAGCTTTTTGCGTTTCTTGTTCATTAAAATGGTAATATTCAGTAAATGATACTTGTAAAGGAGGACCAATAAAGCATTCCAGCTTATCCAAATCAGGTTCTACACTTCCCATTTTATCTAATGCATATTGAACCGATTTTGTTATACCTTCTTTTGGATCAGAGAGTGTCCCGTCTAAATCGAATAAAATTACTTTATATTTACTCATAGGTGCTTCCTTTCTATTTCATAAGTTAACTTTCTATACTTCTCTATTCTATCATTTATTTGATGTTAAAATTCCCTCCAAAACCGTTTATGCAGAATTTCATTCAACCAGATTTTGCTATACAATAAAACTAGATAGAGGGAGATGATACATATATGACAGCACACGAAGAAAGATTAATAAATTTTCTCAAAGAAGATAGCTACATTTTATCAGTTTTACAAACAGTGGAGAAATTGGAGCTAAACGATTGCTGGGTTGCTGCCGGATTAATCAGAAATAAAGTTTGGGATACTTTACAAAACTGCCATACAAAAATAAACGATATTGATGTCATTTATTTTGATCAAACAGACCTTTCTAAAGATACAGAGAAAAAACTAGAATCAAAATTAGAAAAGTGGATGCCTGAACAACCATGGTCTGTAAAAAATCAGGCGAGAATGCATTTAAAAAATAATAATCTCCCTTACACATCTTCTTTCGATGGTGTTTCTCACTTTCCTGAAACAACTACTGCTGTTGCTGCACAGCTGTGTCAACAGGAGATAAAAATAATGGCTCCCTATGGTTTGGAGGATTTATTTAATGGGATTGTCAAACCGACACCGTATTATTTAAAAGACACTGAGCTCCATACTATTTATACTGAGAGAATACAACATAAAAAATGGGATACAATTTGGACAAATTTAGTCATTAAATATTAGTTTTATCCTTCTCTCATATATTAAAATGCAACTTAGTAAAAACAGAAAATTACAAACTATTTACATTCTATTCATCCTCAATTAATGATTCTCACCTACAATGAGATTAGGTTAAATTTAGGAGGATGATGGAATGATAAAAAAGCTCGGAGTGGCTGCGTTAAGTGCGGGACTTATTTTTTCAGGAATTAGTGTTACAGCGGCAAGTGCAGATGGAAATAATCAGATGAATAACAGCAGTAACAATGGGGACAAAACGAAAAATATCATTTATATGATTCCAGACGGTTTTAATGCGGATTACGCAACGAATTATCGGCATTTTAAGGGAGAAGACGCAGTGTGGGATAATCATTTGAAGGGCATGTATTCTACATATTCCGCTGATTCCAATATTACAGACTCCGCGGCGGCAGGTACGGCAATGTCAACAGGAGTAAAAACGAATAATGGCATCATTGGATTGGATCCAGAAGGTAATCCACAGCAGACTATTTTAGAAGCCTCAAAAGATAAGGACATGTCAACAGGACTCGTTGCTACTTCCACTATCACACATGCAACTCCAGCTGCTTTTGGTGCACATGTAGAAGACCGCAACAACGAAACAGAAATTGCCCGACAATTAATAGACAACGAGATTGATGTTCTACTTGGCGGCGGTAAAAATAACTTTATTCCAGAATCAGAAGGCGGAAATCAGACAGAAGTCAATGTCCTCCAGCAAGCAGAAGAGCAAGGGTACCAGCTCGTAGAAAATCGCAATCAATTGTTGGAAGCTGATATTGATTTAGACAGCGAAAATTTATTAGGCTTATTCGCAGATGATGCTTTGGCACCAGAAATGCACCGTAACACAGAGGAAGAACCAAGTCTTGCAGAAATGACACAAACTGCTATTGATACACTAAAAAATGATGAAGACGGCTTTTTCCTTATGGTAGAAGGAAGCCAAATTGACTGGGCAGGTCACGATAATGATGCGGCATGGGCGATGACAGATGTTGGTGCCTTTGAAGCAGCGGTCCAGGAAGCAATTAATTTTGCTAAAGAAGATGGTAATACACTAGTCGTTGTTGGTGGAGACCATGAAACAGGCGGTATGACTGCAGGTGCCAATGGTTCAGGAACTGCAAACCCGGAGCTGCTTCATAGTGTAACAGCAACTGGTGAGAACATCGCTGCAGAGTTGAATGATGACCGTTCCAACACAAGCGAAGTAGTAAGTGAATATACAGATATGGAATTCTCAGAAGAAGAAATTCAATCCATTCAGGAAGCTGAAGACCCAAAATCGGCAATCAATGCAGTAATCAGCGCGAAGGCCAATGTCGGATGGACAAGCACGAACCACACAGGAGTCGATATCCCAGTCTACGCATATGGTCCAGGATCTGACCAATTTTCAGGTTCTCTTGATAATACAGATTTACCAAAAATCATCGCTGAAGCTGCAGGAATTGAACTGGGCGGAGAAATCAGCCAAAATCAGCCGGACGATATGAAGTATACGATAAAGTCTGGGGATACATTGTTTGAAATTGGCCTGAAATACAATTATTTATGGACTACGCTGCAGGAAATCAATCAATTTCCAAATCCGCATTTGATTTATCCCGGGGACGAAGTATATTTCAAGTAAGGATTCAGTATAAGAATTGCTACAATTCTTATACTCTTAAAAAAATCCCTGTGAATAGCTGAGTGTGTTATAAAACTCGCATTCACCGGGATTTTTGGATAGTTTAAATCTATGAGGATAAAATTCAATTTTTATTCTAATCAGACAAAACCTCCACAGTAAATCCACCAGGTGCTTTTACATAGAATGTATATCCATGAGATTCAATAGGGGGATCTACTTCATAGCCATCCTCCTTCAACTGTTTATTTATTTGATCCACCTTCTCTCTGTTTACTTGAGGAAAACCAATATGAAAGGTCTTCGGGTATTGAACATCTTTTCCTTTCATAAGCGTCAAAACAAATTGATTATCGTCAAACATAGCTGCAAACCCTTTTCCGCGACTGTTCACACATTTCATATCGAAATATTTCTCCAGAAACTCCCGTGAAGCTTCCACATCATTTACCGTTAAATTTAAATGATTTAGTTGCATAGAATCACCTCTTTATATAATATAGTTTTCGTTTTTCTAATAACTTTATCAAAGTATACCTGATGCAAAATTAAAAACCTAAATAGAACGTTGTTTTTTGACTGAGAAAAAATAACAAATGCCACCAGCCATCCAAAATGGCTCCCAGAATACTAATCTCCAAAAGATTGCGTGAGCTTCTAAATCCATATCTAAAATAGCAAAGGCACTCATCGAAATAGTAATAAAATTTAAGAAACCATATACAAATAAGAATACTCCTGCAATTTTTGAAATGTAGTAAAGCACTTTGGAGACTGCGGCGTTTCTCCATGGAACAAGTAGAAGCAATAATAACACTGCTCCTAATAATTTTGCAAAGCCCGTCAGCCATACAATCAGAATAAAGGAAGGCTCAGGATTAAGTGACATTTCATAAATTACTCCCCCCAGAGACCTGACACCAAACAATCCGCCCATTGCCCAATAAAAGCTCATACCTGCAAAAGTAATCGACCAAACAACACCTAAGGTAAGCCACCATTTGTGAACTCGCAAATAAATGCTCCTCCCTATATAGTTATTCTTTCCTTAAATTTTGAAAGAACGTATTCATATAGCCAAGCTTCTGCTTTAATATTTTTGATAAGAATAATAGCTGCGGAAAAGGCTCCAAAACTAAATCTTTGTTAAATCCTTCTGTTAATATTGCCTTCCCTTTTTGCTGTACCAGTTCATTTAACGTAACTTTGTGATTACAAATAAATTCAATCTCTTTTGGAGACAGCATTAAAATCCCTTTTGACTCAGAAGACGGTTTGGGCTTATTCTCCGCAAAAGACATATACATAACAGTAAATCCTGCTTTTTGATTTCCTTTAATCAGAAATGGATTGATTTCCTCTTCTGGCTGGATCGTACTTCCCTTTTCATCCCAATTCTTTAAAAGGTATGTGATCGGAGAATCTATTGGATTGATTTTTATTGCCGCTTCCTCTATCACTTCTCTTTCAGCTGTCTCCAAAGGCCTTTCTCCTGCTTCTCTATGTCCTCCTAACCGCACTATACCGAGGTTATTTCCTTTTTTCGTCGGGCCGACCTGAAAAACAAACAGATCATTATATAAAACGTAAGCTCCTGCTGTTCTTACATTTTCCATAATAGTGTCCATCATACCATCACTTGTTTCCGTCTGAATTTTCAAACTTACTATCTCAACTTTCGCACCTAGGAAAGCAAAACGGCCCGCCGCAGCGGTCACCTTACACTTTACTTTCTAATCTTTGTCAACAAATATATGGAAGAAACGTTCAACATCTGTTCCTATGGAAAGAAAGTTATTTTTTAAAGTGCGAAAGTTGAGTTACTATCAAATAAAAAAGAACCAAGAATTTATAATCTCTATACATTCCTGATTCTCCATACTCTTCTCCTGCTTACAACTACACTCTTAACATGCCCCGGAATCCTCTGGAACCATAATAAGAATCCGCACCGTTATGATATAAGAAAACACGTCCAAAACGAAAATCGCAAAAGACTGCCCCGCCAAGTTTTCGAATATCATCAGGTGTCTTCACCCAGGTCGATGTTTTTGTATCAAATGTTCCTAGCTTTTGAAGCTCCCGATATTGCTCTTCTGTTAACATCTCAATACCTATTTCTGCCGCCATATCTATCGCATTATTTTCTGGCTTATGCTTTTTTCTCGATTCCAGTGCCGCACGGTCGTAACAGATACTTCTTCGTCCTTTAGGGCTTTCTTTGGAGCAGTCAACAAAGATATATTCATCCTGTTCCTTATCATAGCCGACTAAATCAGGCTCCCCTTCCGTTTTCTCCATTTTATATAGAGAAGCTAATTTTTCTGGATTGCCTTCCAGCTTTGTTTGGATTTGCTTCCAGTCAAGACCTTCATGACGATTCATATTTTTCTCAAAGCGTGTCTTTAATTTGTTCAGTAGTTCTTCCTGTTCCTCTTGAAAAAGTACTTTTTTATTTTCTTTTGTCATATCTATTCTCCTTCAATTTTTATTAAGACAATTGCATCCTGTTTATGTATTATCCATTATATCCATATCGAATAATAATTTCATTCTTATAAATAGATTTTTTTGTTTAATCCACATACAGTTTTCATTATTATTGACGAGAAAAAATCGCCCCTGTAAAGACAAGAGGCGATGATAATAAGGACGGAATAAAATATGGCTTTTTTTCTAAGAAACACCAGCATCTTCTTATTTTAGTACTCTCACCCCAAATAGCGGTGATAAATATTTTTTGCTTCTATCGAATCCATTGTCCCATGAACCAATACTCTTCCGTCCTGAAAAAGAACAATCCGGAAAGAATCAACTTCAAACGAAAGCAAATAAGGATTTTGAAACAATTTAATTTGTTTATTTTTCTTCAGCTCTTTTGCCACTTCATCCAAATCCGTCTGTTTACGCTGCGGGCGTAGCTGGACTGTATTTCTTCCGCATAACACAGCTGTTTTCAGCCGGGAATCATAGGCTAAATTGGGATAGCTTCTTTTCGATGAGCATGATGGGCAATCTGGTTTGCGTAATGCTTCTGCCTCCATTTCCGTATGCTCATTTTTCCAAAGGTCAAAAGATATAAACTTTCCTGATAAAGCTGCTTCGTTACCTGTTAATAGCTTTAGCGCCTCTGTTATTTGCTGGGAAACAACTTTTTGCACAACAGGCTGAATAATTCCGACACTGTCACAGGTAGCACCGTTAGCAGGAATATATTCCTGCAGACATTGTAAACAAGGCGTTTTATCAGGTAGAACAGTAAAGGTAACTCCATAGCTGGCTACAACTGCTCCGTAAATCCAGGGCTTTTGATACTTTTGCGCGATATCATTCAGTAAAAGCCTCGTCTCAAAATTATCCGTAGCATCGATGATCAAATCTGTCTCAGGTACGATTTCCCTTAGTATATCTATCTCGGCATCTCCAACAATTGCGTCTATTTTAACGTGGCTATTCACTTCAGAAAGCCTTTGTTTGGCGGCAACCGCTTTTGGCATCTTCTGCTTCATATCCGCTTCACTGAACAGCTGTTGCCGCTGCAGGTTACTTTCTTCTACATAATCCCGGTCAATTATTGTTAGTTGACCAACACCGGCACGGGTTAACGCTTCTGCACTGCTTGATCCCAGCGCGCCTGCACCGACAATCAGCACATGACTCCGGATCAGTTTTTCCTGACCGGCTTCACCAATTGGAGCAAATAATATTTGGCGGTGATAACGATTAGTTTCCAACGCTGATCCCTTCCTCAGGGCTGCTGGCTACAGCATAGTCTTTCTTTGGAATTCTTCCTGCTTCATATCCCAGCCGTCCTGCCTCCACTGCGTATTTCATCGCTTCAGCCATTTTCACAGGATTATCCGCTCCAGAAACTGCTGTATTCAATAAAACGCCATCTGCTCCCAGTTCCATGGCATAAGCTGTATCAGCCGGCGATCCGATACCTGCGTCAACAATAACAGGTACTGATGACTGCTCGATAATAAAAGAGAGATTTAAAGGATTGATAATCCCTTGACCACTTCCAATTGGTGAAGCTCCGGGCATCACTGCATGCGCACCTGCTTCCTCCAGTTTTTTGGCCAGCACAACATCATCTGATGTATATGGAAGTACGGTAAAGCCTTCTGCCACCAGCTCTTCTGTAGCTTTTAATGTCTCAACAGGATCTGGGAGCAATGTTTTATTACATCCAATAATTTCCACTTTCACCATATCACATCGTCCCGAAGCAGCAGCTAGTTTAGCAATGCGCACGGCCTCTTTTGCGTCCTTCGCACCTGCCGTATTTGGTAAAAACGTATATCGATCCACATCAATTTTTTCTAAAAAATTTGGCAGTGAGGGATCGTAAATATTCATCCTTCTTACAGAAAAGGTGAGTACCTCTGTCCCTGATTTATCTACCGCCTGCTTTTGAATATCGAAATCAGGATATTTTCCTGTTCCTAAAAATAAACGAGATTTAAATTGATAGTTTCCAACTTTAAGCATTTCTTAACCCCCTCCAACAAAATGAACGATCTCAACCTTATCTCCATTTTCCAGTACAGCTTTTTCATGCTCTTCCTTTTGCAATATCTGCTGATTATGCTCAATGATCAAAGGTTTATCTTCCAATTCCAGAAAATCAATTAGACCTTTGATGTGCTTTACCTCATCCTGAATTTCTAATCCATTGCCGTTCACTGTTATTTTCATTGTGACTCACCTGCCTTTTCCAGTTTATTGCCTTGACGATTCAAGCTAAAGCTATCGTAATAAAATGGATTAACCGGTTTATTCTCTATTAAATCTGCCATATAGATTCCCGTAATTGGCGATAGCAGTATGCCATTCCGGTAATGTCCCTTTGCCGTATATAAACCAGCAACATCTGGAACCTCTCCCAAGTATGGAAGTTCATCAGCTGTGGCAGGTCTGACTCCCGCCCAAAAACTGCTTATCCTCGCTTCTCCCAGCCGCGGAACCATTTTCTGTGCTCGTGACAATAGCTTGTGAACGCTCGCAGCATGAACATGCTTATCTGTTTTATCGGGGATGGAAGATGCTCCAACAATCACTTTTTCCCCTTGCTTTGGAACGAGATAACAGCCATCCATCCAAAGCGTAGTTTGAAATAAATTCTCTTCTAATTCCAGCAGCAGACATTCCCCCTTCACCGGAATTGTGCCATAATCTTCAGGCAGCAGTTCATCTCCAAAGGCACCTGTTGCAATAACGATTTGATCAGCATAATAAGCTCCCTTTGTTGTCCGGACTCCATGAACTGCTCCATTTTCTATCAACAGCTCAATTACTTTTTCCTGTTCACGCAAAGCTGCACCATGATGATAGGCAGCCAGGGTGAATGCCTCCGTAAGATGACGGGCAGAAACCTGACCATCATTGGGCAGATAAAGAACAGCATGAAGATTCTCTGTTAAGCCTGGTTCCATCTTCCTTGCTTCTTCTACGGACAGCAAATAAGCAGGATTATCCTCTTCTCTCTGAAATGCAGCGATTGTTTTCAGCTTGTTGTACTGATGCTGATGAAAAGCAAGCTTCATAATCCCCTTATGAATATACTGAATATCAATCCCTGATTTTTCATACAGCTCTTCGGATAAATCTTTAAATAATGCTCTGCTCTCTTGTGCAAATTGGAAAAGAGGGCTCTTCTCTGCAAATTCTCCTTGAGCTCCTAACATTCCAGCTGCAGCACTTGATGCCTCACATCCGATTTGATCCCTTTCTACTATCAGCACCCGATAGCCTCTTTTAGCCAGCTGATAAGCAATAGAACAGCCAATTACCCCACCGCCTACAATAATTTGATCAAACTGTTTTTTCACCTTCACCCACCTTCCCAAGTATCCAACACTTCCCGGTAAGCCTCGACAGTTTGCACCGGATTATCCGCCTTCCAAATACCGGACATTATCGCTGCCCCGGCTGCCCCTGCCTTCATTACTTCTTTCGTTCGTTCCGGAGTAATCCCGCCAATAGCGTAGACCGGAACAGATAATACATTGGTGATTTCCCGAAGGTCAGCTAATCCTCTCGGCTGCTGGCCAGGCTTGGACCTGCTGGGATAGAGATGACCATACAGCACATAATCTGCCCCTTCCCGTTGAGCCTGTTCTGCTTCCAGTAAGGAATGAACAGACTTCCCTGTTAAGAGCGCAGAGAAGCACTTTTTCACAAGCGGCATGGAAGGACTGTGATGTGCCAGCTGGACACCTGCACACTGTTTCATCACAGCGATATCAGCCCGGTCATTTACAATTACTTTCGCTAATGGAAATTCGATGCTTTCTAATGCTTCAATTATTTCCATGATTTCCTTTGCTGTCTTCTTTTTCTCCCGGATATGCAGAAAATCAATATCTCTATGAATCCGCTTAATTATTTGCAAATGCTGTTTAGTAAAATTTCCATCACTGATAAGATGTAATTGTTTGCCCATGCCATTGCTCCTTTCTTTCATTTCCCGAGAATCAGCGGAAGAAACGAAAAAGGCCACTCATCCATTGGATAAGTGGCCCTGATTATATAAAAATTCAGCGATCGAATTATATATCGTCATGTTCCTGCCACTTCCCTACGCTAGTGCTAACCAGATCAGGTTCAAAGGGTCCGAATATTCGTCTCAGCCAAAAGCTCCCCTAGTGTTGACTATTTAATTTTCGAATTACAATTAAAGGATAACATATAATTTTTTATTTTCAAAGTTATTTTTACAGTCTCTCTTTTTTCTGCTTATGAATAATTTGTCTAGCCTTGCTTTGCATAGTTAACAGAAGCAGCATACAAATAATAAGTTAATCCTGTTTGTTGATTCTCTAACATATTTTTGTGAAATTCATCAGTAATAAAAAACCACGTTGATTCAACAAACCCTTGTGAGTCTACCTTCATAATGTTGTCATTGATATACTTAATATGCTCAGAGATAAGCTGCTTGACCCTTTCATCATTTACTGTCCATCCCTTTTTTAAAGCAAAAGCCATTTTATCCATAAACGCTTTCGATTCTCTGGCTGATTCATTTAATTCCTCCGCTTCAATATTATCTACAGGGATTTCGTATTGATAAGTTTCCTGCAGATATTCATTTTGCTCTTTTAACTGTTCCTGCCATTGTTCTTGATTTAACCCTTTAAACATATTTTGATTATCCATCACTTCTCCACGCTCCTCAAAATATATAGTTTCGTTAAGAGTATTTAATATCAGATTCATTCGTTCTCTCTTGTCTTCTATCAGTCTCTTTTGTTCCATTAACATATCGTAACGGCTTTTTTTCTCATACAATATTTTCTGAATAGACTCTAATGAAAAATCTAATTCACGATAAAACAAAATATGCTGTAATTTTTCTAATTCCTTTTTCCCATATAAACGATATCCAGCTTCTGTGATTTCCCTCGGCTCTAACAGTCCAATCTTATGATAATGATAAAGTGTTTTGATCGTTATTCCGGTTAAATCAGCTACTTGCTTAACCGTCAGCATATGAAACTCACCTCCTCATAAATAAACAATAGACTCCTACCTAAGGCAAGAGTCAACAACCATTTTGATATTCTAAAAAAAATATTTCTTATTATTCTAATCTCAATACTTAAACTACATGGAAAAGTCATCTTTCAACAAATCAAAAAAATCCCCTATTGCCGTTTTTAACAATAAGGGATTGGTACGCGTATATCTAGCTGCTATTCTGTTAAACCATCAATCTCCATCACTTCAATGGTTGCAGTACCATTATCCATCAGCTGTGCTTCTGCCTCGATATTATCTCCCTGTTCCAGAAAGATTGCTAATGGAGCCTTGCTGGCATTTACAGTATAGATCGTTGTATCGTTTTCAAGTAAAAATTGGATAATCTGCCCCTGCTCTGTCGAGTTCACAACTACACGACTGACGGTTCCTTGAACAGTCTCAGTGACAGTATCACCAGTAGCTCCCGTGTTTCCAGGATCCTGTAACAGAGCCATCCGATAGGCATCCAAAGCAGCATTTGCGGTATCGCCAAACACGACAAAGTCTGAATCATTCGCTTTAATGTAGGCATACTGCTTATGCAATCCATTCGGATCCAGTACATTGACAACCCAGGTTGGATTTCCGTCAACATTGTATAGAACAGGCATATACCCTTCCCATTTCTTCTCCGGGAATTCCTTATTAACGATTTGCTTTGCTCCTTCACTGTCCATAATACCGTTGTTCTTCTTACCGCCATAATAGGTCAGCTCTCCGGTTCGTGCATTAACTAATGTATAGCCTAATGCAGAATCGATATTTTCCTTCGGGGAGGTCATATCGGTAAAATAAAACATATCTCCATTCTCATCAAACATTGGTGTAACCCCAGATTCCGTGCCAGATTGGTTAGGCAGCTTCACATCTCTCTTGCCAAAGACGCTGTTTAACCAGCCATGAACATATTTCCCATAATAATCATTCGTTAACGTAGCCATTTCTGAGCTTACAGATCCTTCAATAAAGTCTGGAGCCTCGTCTGTTTGATAAGCATTCATTTCACCAGTGACCGGATCAATCACCACAACCTGAAGCTTATCCAGGTTTGGTTTATTTGTAATATTCATCGGCTTATAAATGGTTTGAACATACCATGGCTTTCCATCATCATCCACTTCTATTTGTGCTTCTCCACCTTGTATATATTGCGGAAACTTATTATAAATTACACGCTGCACATATTTATGAAAATAGCTGGAATTTGTATATTCCATAGGCTCCTCTTCAAACGTTGGCTGTGCGTTTACATCTGTTGCAGAAATCGTAAAGTACCCAGCTGTTTCTTTTCCACGGACAAACTTCCAAAAGTCGGCGAATTCAACAGGAGCAACGTAAACAATTTCATCTCTCACCTGCTGTACCTGTAGCTTGCCTAAGTCATAGAATTGGGCGTTTGGCACAACACTCATTGCCTTTTGAATCTTGTTACGTGCAAATTCAGGGGCCACTGTAATCGGTGTTTCATCCTTAGATAACGGCTTTGCCTCGGACTCTTCATTTACTGTGATCGTATTATGTGCATTGTCCAATACTGTAAAACCGGTAATGATTACAGCGATAAATAATAACAGTCCTAATCCAAAAATGCTGAACAATGGTATAAACAGCTTTTTCTCCATAAAATTATTCGGCTTTAATATTGCCGTCAAAGCCGGTGCAAGGACAATAGCAGTAATTAAATTAATCAATAGCATATTCGGAATAGTAATTGCCGGCATCATAAAATAGTTAATGACGGCTAAAACAATAAAACCAAAAACAAATAATCCAAAAGCAAATTTCAGCGCCCGCCCTGTTTGTACCGATGAAGCAAAAGCTACTACAACTGCTACAATCACGTATAAAATCATACTTATTAAAGTTGCTAATAAAATTCCCATCTTCTGCTCTTCCTCTCTTATTGCTGTATCTATATTTACGATAAAGCACCAAGAAAGGATTCATTTTTTATGTAAGTAATTACCGACACTCACCAAGCTATGTTGATACTAATAAAAAAGACAATACCCCAAATAGAAAGAGGTACCATCTTTTTTAATGTCATTAATTACTGATTTCCTTTTTTAACCCATTCAGCAGCTGTAACTGTGCGCTCTGCCTGATGTTTCACAGCAGCTTGTACATCTTCAACCATTTTTCCATCCTGATCGACAGTAACACTAGTTCCATATGGATTTCCACCAGCTGCAAATACAGATTCATCAGAGTAACCTGGAGGAACGATGATTGCTCCCCAGTGCATCATGCTGGTATATAGTGACAGAATAGTTGCTTCCTGACCGCCATGCGGGTTCTGTGCAGAAGACATCGCACTGACCACTTTGTTAACGGTTTTTCCGCTTGCCCAAAGCCCGCCTTGGATATCTAAAAACTGTTTCATTTGCGAAGGCATGTTTCCGAAACGTGTTGGTGTGCTGAAAATAATTGCATCTGCCCACTCAAGATCTTCTGAAGCTGCAACCGGAACATCTTTTGTTGCTTCCACTGTAGCTTTCCATACCGGATTTCCTTCAATAACTGATTCTGGAGCTAATTCCTGTACTTTTAATACTCTTACTTCAGCACCTTTAGCTTCAGCCGCTTCTGCTGCCCATTTTGCCATTTGGTAGTTGGTACCACCCATACTGTAAAAAATAACTGCTACTTTTGTATTTGACATACTTTCCATCTCCTTCGATTCATTTGATTTTCCAAATAATTTATCTAAAAATCCCATTTGCTGCACCTCTTTCAACGCAAGCCCTGTCCTCCGATATCTGACATCATTCTTTTTATCCCTCATTCATTAATTTTTATACCAAATACAATTTATTTTGCTAAATAAATCAGCATACAAAGGTACCGGGTTTAATCATAAGGTTTTATAAGCTTTGCCGAAGATTCTCAGAAAACATGGACCAAATTAAAGCAATAATTCGTTTTAAAGATAATTTTTTCCTTAATTGCATTTAATTCAATCTTATTTAATTAATTTATATTGAATTAAATATAATTATAGGCTTTATATTTCTATTTGTCAACAAATTATTAACTAAACTTTTGTATGGAAGATAAAGAATCAGTCTAAATTAAACCTGCAAAGCACAGACTCCATTTAAAATTCCCGTATAAATTAGCGTAAATCAGAGAAAATAAGGCTAAGCTTCGAGCAAAATGATTAAAAATTGAGGTGTTATATATGAACCAGCCTTACCAATGCCCCAGATGTAAAACAAACCGTTCCCGATTTAATATCATTGAACAAATAGCAAATCCGGTCAAATTGGATGCCAACACCGGTGCAGTGTTAAATGATTATGAGCAGGATCCATTAGAGGTTTTTCATATTGCTTACAACGGTCCGGATAAAAGGATACAGTGCGGAGCATGCGGTTTAATTGAGGATGAAAATACTTTTGCAAATACAAATGCGCAATAATTACAACTATGGAGGATGGATATAGATGACTAAAAATCGAAAAGGACCAAAGCAGCAGGAACAGCCTGATTTACCCCAAAGTCCAAAGCAGCCTTATGGCGAACCATTAGCAGGATCTCATAAAGTGAAAAATAAAAATCATTCCAGACAAAAAAATAATGCGTCACATGATATGTGACGCATTAACAGTTATAATATACAATTCTACTTCATAGCCTTGCTTCAGCATCGTCAGCTTCTATCAACTGCGAAACATTAATTATTTTTGTCCATTAAAGCTTGTAATGTTTTTTCCAGACCTTTTTGAAAAGGAGTTGCCGGAATAGCACCAATCCTCTTTTCATATTTTTCTCCACTTAAAATGAATCCTTCTTTGGTAAGATACATGATTTCAACTATTTCTCTCATGAATTCATCGAACAAGCCAACCAGACGGATAACATTTTTAGTCAAAGGAATAACAGCCTTTTGGTTTCCTGTTACTTTCCGGGCGATTCGGATAATCTCTTTACCTGAAATCAATCCAGCTCCTGGTATATTCCAATTTTCACCATAGGAATCATCTTTTTCTGCTATATTTACAATCATTTTAGCCGCATCTGGTAAATAAACATATTCCCGGGGTGTTTTTAAATTCCCAATAAAAATGGATGCTTTACCTGCAGCCACCCCATCGAGTGTAGGCTGTAAATAAGAATTTTGTGATGTTGGTCCATAATAATCCGGTAATCTGACAATTAAAGCCTCTGCTCTCTTCCATTTCTCGCTAAATATCAGCTGCTCGAATACTACTCTAAGTTTACCTTTTTTCGTATGCGGATTTTGAGGATGATTTTCGTCTCCTTTCGCTACCTGATGTCCATATACATAAATCCCATCAACAATCACGATTCTTTTTCCCAAAGCGTCTGCCGCTTTCATTACACTTTCTCCCAATGGCATCAGTTTTTCTGCCATTTCCTGATATTTAACATTCGCACATTGAAAGATAACATCTGCATCTTTAGCAGCGTCTACAATTGTTTGGTAATCAAATATATCTCCCAGCTTATAGGTAAGACTCAAATGATGATTGTATTCAGCTAACAATGCTTCCAATTTATTTTGTGAACGCCCGAAAGCAATGACTTCTATTCCTCTGTTTAATAGTTCCGAAACAATTACTTGACCAGTTCCTCCAGTGGCACCTAATACGATTGCTTTTTTCATCTTCAAAACTCCCTTCTATTTAGTTATTGATTAATCAATAACTAAATGATAAAAAATATATTTGTTATTTATATGGTAAGGCCAGATTTAACTTATTCCTGATAAATGCCGGGGTTAATCCCAATATGTGAACAATACAATGACAAGAGCAGTAATTCCTAACTCTACAGATAATCCGGAAACTGTGTTTTCTATTTTATTCTTCTTCAACGTTTTCTCTGCCTCCTTTTCATCATTGATTAGTAAATAATTAATCCAGCCAGCTGATAATACAGACGGCAATAACTCCAATAAAAACATAATCAACCTTGCTTAATTTCACTTTTCCACCTCCAAATCATTATATTTATTGATTGATCAATTACTAACTGTTATAAAAAATAAATAATCAACTTTATTGATTATTTATTTTCCTTTCCCATCAATAAGCTCAGGAAGGTCTAAGAAATAAGATATATTACAGAGCATTCCTCTCGCTAAAAACGTACTGGCTTCTCTTTCTGCATCCTTTACTCCAGCAGCCTTGAATCTTTCCAAAGTATATCTTCTAATTTGAGATAATCCTTTTTTGGCAATGTCCTGTATAGGCTTTTCTGTTACAGAAACACCTATTACCTGTACAGCAATCTCATTAGGATGCAATTCGGACAGCTCCTCGTAAGCTTCAATCATTTTCGCAACAAGCTGATACGGTTTTGCTTCCACATTTTTAAATGTTTGAAGGATTCTTTCAAATGCCCGATCTAAAGCAGCGATAAATAATTCTTCCTTTGTTTTGAAGAATCTAAACACATAAGGCTGGGAGATAGCTGCTTTTTCCGCAACCTGAGCGGTAGTTGCATTATAATAGCCTTTTTCTGCAAATACTTCCAATCCTGCCTCCAGGATCTCTTCCTTACGATTTTCCTTTGTTGATTTTGCCATATCAGTGCACCTGCCCAAATTTAGTGATTAATCAATTACAAAAATAGCTTAACTCTTTTTTTTACTCAATGCAAGCATGTTGATATAATTTTTAATGAAAAATGATGCGCATAAACTGCCGGAAAGCTTGAAAAAGGAATTTGTTTCGCTCGTTTCTTCCCCGGAAAACTCCAGGCCTGCAAAATATCACCCTGATCTCCCAAAGGTTGATGAGGATTATCATTGGCCCCTGCTATAAACCTGTCTAATGGCATAGAGATATTTAGAGTCACCTTGCTCATTGCAAAACCTTCTTAATGCCAGTTTATCACGTAAAAATATGCTGTATTTCTTCTTGATTGCTGTATATTTACACACATCATTTAAAACAGATTAGCGTTATGTCGCTTCCGTGCATTTAACAGAATTTACCTGCTTCCTTTATAAAGTTCCTGCAAGTCCACTCCCCTTCCTTGTGAAGCAATTTATATGCAGGGTTCCGGTCTGCAGGAGGTTCTTCTATCCAATTTAACAAAGTATGGATAACATCCTCTTTTTCAGGGAAGTACTGCACAACCACCTTGGATTGTTCATACAGGCGTGTCGTCCAGATTTGAGATCGTACCATTGTCATAGAATAATATGTCCGGATAAGCTTACGGCAAAAACCTTGTAGGAGTATTTTAAAATCTTCATCAGAAGCTGCTTTCATCCTTTTTAAAACCCGATTGCGGACCTCACAAATATCCCCGTTGAAAGAAATTGGTATCTCCGGTGTCAGTTTGTATGGACCAAAATATTCCCTTACGTCCTCTCCATATGCACAAACACAGATTTCCTTCAAAAAAGCATTTTCATAGTAGTTGGAGGTATCAAAGGTATAGTCATAATCAGCAATAGCTATCCCAACCTCACGTACCAAAGATTGATATTTTTTTGTTAGTTTACCGGCCAATTTCTTTAATTCATCCAATTGAGAAGCGGTCAATTTAGTGCGAAACATAGCTATAATATCTAAATCTGATTTTATAAGAACAGCGTCTCCTCTTGGAACGCTGCCGTAAAGATAGACACTATGCAATTGCTGTTGGTATAAATTTTTAAGCCAATCCACAGTTTCTTCTATACAAGGCATATATCTTAAGTCAATTTTGTCCATACTTACATCACTTATAATATACCCATCAGGATCCAGGCCATATCCGGATTTTAATTCCAATACTTCCAGCTCCTTTTTCATTACTGGTTTTGCTTAGGGTAACACATTATATTATTCTGCAGCAGGTATATAACATTGATAATCAATAAAATAGGCAAGCGCTGTAAAAGGTATTTGACACCCATTCCATAACTGACAAGGTAAAAAAGCTTCATTCTTTATGGACGGAGCTTTTTTATCTATTTTGCTTTTTCTAAGATATTCTATTTTCCCAATCATTATATAAAATTCCCATCTCAATCAAAGTCCAATACTCGTCTCCTATTTTTGCAGCATCTTTTATAGACCTTTCTCTTCGAAACCCGGCTGCTTCATAACACTTTATAGCTGACATATTAAAATCAAACACACCCAGATTTACTTTATACAATTTTAATTCTTCAAACGCAAATGCTAACGCTGCATGTATTATCTGACTTCCGTAGCCTTTTCCTCTGCTATCAGCAGCACCAACTAATACTTTGCCAATCCTTGCTGAAGAATTATTTCTATCCACTTTCCCCAGAGAAACATGCCCAATAACCTCATTAATTGTATCATCCATCACCTTAAATATATATGTAGTAGCATCTGGTTTATTTGCACCTTCCATATATTTTTCCAGCTGCCCGTTTGTCAAAGGATAGCTGAATGTCGGCCCGCTCCACTGTAAAACAAATGAAGCATCTGGCATCCAATCGATTAATTGCTGAAAATCTTTTTTTGAAAAGTATTCTAATCGTACCAAGATAAAAACTCCTTTTCCTGATTTTCCTGACAAACCCAAACCTTTAACAAATAGCAAATAACATTATTCTTCCGTAGGTTTCTCCGGACCATTTAATTCTAATTGATAAAAAGCTAGATCTCTCCATTGATTAAATTTAAAGCCGATATTTTTTATAGTCCCTGCATGCACGAAGCCGAATTTTTCATGCATGGCAATACTTTTCTCATTTTCTGCATCAATCCCGGCAACCATCATTTTGTATTCCCTTTCTCTCGCAACAGCAATAATTTCTTTCATTAAAGAACTTGCAATTCCTTTTTTGCGATACCCTTTATCTACATAAACAGAATGCTCAATAGAATATTTATAAGCTGGCCAGTCTCTAAAAGGACCAAATGTTGCAAATCCTGCTACTTTGCCATCTTGTTCACTTACGAGGATTGGATAGCCCGCATCCATTTTTTGTTTATACCAAACTTGCCTGTTTACAAGTGTCTGCGGTTTATAAGTATATACAGCAGCAGTATGAAGGGTGGCATCATTATATATATCTAAAATATCCGTTAAATCTTTCGCCGTTGCTTCTCGTATCATATTTTTTCTTCCTCTCCTAACATTATTGTACTTCAAAATATAGAGTGCGGCGGGATTTTGATAGTTCCAGCCAGTATTCGACGAAGCTTTTATAAATAATTATATTATCACATATCTTCCTGATTAAAATAGCATTTAAG
Source organism: Oceanobacillus sp. FSL W8-0428 (assembly GCF_038004405.1). NCBI lineage: Bacteria > Bacillati > Bacillota > Bacilli > Caryophanales > Bacillaceae > Oceanobacillus > Oceanobacillus sp. FSL W8-0428. Next base: position 1,842,314 of record NZ_JBBORB010000001.1, on the reverse strand, counting down.
AGAACCTATCTAAGAACAGAGTGTTATTATTATAGATATAAATAAATTTTAAAAACGGAGGTTATGTAATGGAAGCTGATAAACCAGAAATGATAACCATTGAAGTAACAGTCCTTACACCTGTTGAGAAAGTATGGATTCATTGGACTGAACCAAAGCATATAACTAAGTGGTCTTTTGCTTCAGATGAATGGCATGCACCAAGTGCTGAAAATGATCTCAGGGCTGATGGAAAATTCACCACAAGAATGGAAGCAAAGGATGGAAGTTTTGGATTTGACTTTAGTGGTGTATATGATGAGGTAAGTACAAATGAATTTATTTCTTATACACTTGGGGATGGCCGGAAAGTCAGCATTACTTTTACCAGGCAAGGAAACGTGACAAAGATTACTGAAGTTTTTGAAGCGGAACCTGAAAACCCGATAGAGATGCAAAAAAGTGGCTGGCAGGCGATATTAGATAATTTTAAAACATATAGTGAGCAAGTTTAAAAAGACAATTATCAAATTGATGGAACAGGTCATTTTTATTGGTAATAACAGCAAAAAAATCTCCTTAAGCTTCGGAGATTTTTTCTTTCATCTTATATTTCATATGCTGAAAATAATGATATCTTACTTTTTATCGTATAAAAGTATTTTGATCATAAGTCAGCAGCCAATCCTCGTTTTCCTTTTCAAACACGAGATGGAGATAATAATCCTGATGATAAGGATTCCCATCTTCATCTAAATCGTCGTAATGAATAAACAGTAACGCGTAACCTACACTCTTTTTTTCTTTTGTTTTAATGACATCATATGTTATTTTCCAATCTGGATCTGAAAACCAGTCCTGATTAAACTGGATGAATTCTTTCCGATTTTGAATAAGCTTCCCGTTCGGCAGAATAAGGGTAATATCTTTCTGATGAATCGTGTCCGTGAAGCTCTCCATATCTTTTTGTTTCATGGCCTGCATATGCTGTTCCAAGGCTTGATGAAAGTCCATTTTATAATCCTCCCAGGAGTTATATTTTTTAGGGCTTAATCATCCATTCGCGGTTTCATGCAATAATTCCTGCTTTTCAGGGACTTATTTATAAAAGTATGAGCTATTGTTCCATCGGTACCAGCACATCCTTTAGAATTTGCTATTCTTTCTTATCTTCCTCGTTCTCTACTAAATACTTCAGCATGGACAACTTATTATCCCAGAACTGTTCAAAATAAGAAACCCAGTCTTTTATGTCCATTAAAGGCTCTGGATGTAGATGATAAATTTTTTCTCTGCCGCTCTTTTTCCCGGAAACAAGATTTGCCTCAGATAATATAGTAAGATGCTTTACTACTGCTGTCCGGGTAATTGAAAAATGAGATGTAATCTCTGAAATAGCTAAGTTCTGCTTGGAAAGCAAATGCAGAATTTCTCTTCTAGTCGGATCAGCAACAGCTTGGAACACATCATGTTTTTTTAAAGCTGACATTTAGGCCTCAACCACCTTTTTCAGTCTTTCAGCAACAATGCTTTCCCATCCATTGTTCATTCTCTCTCTGATAACACCGCTCTTCTCATTTGGTTTGGTGATCACTGTCTCTGCTTCTTTCCAGCCACCGTGAATAACCGTAAATTCTGTGTTATCACCTAAATCCTTTAAGATAAACGAAACAACCCATCCATCTATATCCCATGCAAAAGATATTTTGTTAGGCTTATCTACCTCCAACACTTTGCAGGGGGATGGGCCAAATGGTGATTGAATAGTAAATTCATGCCCCACTACCGCTTTAAAATCATTTGGCATAAACCAGGCAGCCATCCCTTCTGATGTGGATACTTTATCCCAAACCCTCTCGATAGGAGCATTAAAAATAGTTGTTTGTTTTATATCTCTAAGTTTCTCCATGCTTATATTCCTCACTTCACATTTAATGTAACACCTTTTGGTTTCGTTTTATGATATAACGCTAAAAGGTGTTATGTCAACAATATTTTCTGTTAACTAAAATGCTGTTGTTACTGTTATGATATTAACCAGAATACCATTAGCGGCTTTAAATCTTTTATAATGATTCCTTTAAAAAAGCAATAAAACTTCTGGCTTCCTCTGTCTCTATCTTTGTTAAAACGTACGTTTCTGAATTGGGCGCAGCTATTTTTTCCGGTTTTATTTCTATTAATTTATTCGCTTCTATTTCATCCTTCACCATAGAAACCGGTAAGTAGGAAACACCAAGACCATTTTCGATAAATTTTTTTGTTACTTCTATCTGATTGACTGCCATCGTCCGGACGTTTGGATAATGTTTCTTAACATCTTTTAACAAAGTATCCCAGTAATCCGGATGATTATTGGTGATCAGCCGATAATCGGATAAAACTTGGCTTTCCTTTATGCTGTTTATTTTTCCTTCTACGTTAGTCCCTACTAGAATAACAGGTTCATTATGCACTGCTTCAGCATTTAAATTCGTTTGGATTGGAATTACTCTGGTTAAACCGAGTTCAGCTCTTCCTGTATTCACTTCATCACCTATTTCAAAGGAATTTACAACATTTATCAGTACTTCTATATCATCATTTTCATCCATAAATGTCCGTAATAGCGGAGGTAAAAAGGAGGATGCGATTTGCGGAGCAGCTGCAATGGTTAATTTACGATGATAGCCTTGCTTCCATGAATCAAAACGCTCCATTCCCTCTTCATAGCTTAAAATCAGCTCTTCGGCAAATGGGAGAAAGTGGTGTCCTGCATCTGTCAGTATCACTTTTTTCCCGCTTCGTTCAAATAAATCGATTTGAAGATGCTCTTCCAGACGTTTTATATGCTTTGAAATGGCAGGCTGGGTCAGATATAATTCCTCAGAGGCTTTTCTAAAATTCTCAAATCCCGCTGCAACAACGAAGGTCTTTAGCCATTTAATATCCACTTTAATACTTCTCCTCCCGAACACTTATAACAATCCGTTATTAAAATATATAAATTATTTTATTTTTCATTATAAGCTAAATTCACTATAATACAATTAATACTTGCAAATTTAGTCCATGGTTACAATTTAAGGAGGAGCGGTTATGGAACATCATCATGTAAAAGATATTTGGAATGCAGATTTGTACGACGGAAATCATTCGTTTGTATCAAAGTTTGGCAGTCATTTATTAGAGCTTTTATCCCCTGTAGAAGAAGAGCAGATTCTCGATATAGGGTGCGGTACAGGAGACCTGGCCCATAAAATCTATCAGCATGGTGCCCGTGTAACAGGGGTTGATAAATCAGAGAACATGGTTCATCAGGCAAACATTAAATATCCTGATGTAACGTTTATAGCGAAAGATGTTCTAGAGCTTGAATACAATAATTCTTTTGATGCCGTTTTCTCAAATGCAACACTTCATTGGGTAAAACAGCCTGAGGAGGCACTTCAACACATCTATAACAGCCTGAAATCCGGCGGGAGGTTTGTTGCAGAATTTGGAGGTAAAGATAATGTTCAAATCATTACAAATGAAATTATCCTTCAGATAAAAAAAGCAGGAATTCCCTATACACCAGACCAATTCCCCTGGTACTTCCCAAGCATCGGCGAGTACACAACCTTGATGGAGAAAACCGGATTCCACGTGGCATTTGCCCAGCATTTCGACCGGCCGACACCTTTAGAAGGCGAGACGGGATTGCGGAATTGGATGAAAATGTTCTGTGGAAATATCTTCGAAAACCAGCCGGAAGCTATACAAGAGCATGTAATGATACACGTAGAAAATAACCTAAAGGAAACTCTAAACCAAGATGGCCAATGGATTGCGGATTATAAGAGACTCCGTGTCGTTGGTATAAAGAATGGGTAAAAAATCTGTTAGAACAGAATGAAATAAGATTTGATTCAAAACAGTTGGCAGGAATCTATTTTAAAGAAATCCTCAAAATGGTTTCCTGCCTTCATAAATTTAAATATATTACAGCTGGCAGCTTATTCAAAGAAACGGAAATGGCTCTATAATTTCTTCTCCCAACAGCATATTCTTCACCTTAAACTGGTTATTTTTCACTTCGTTTTCTCCAATAATGATAACATTGCGGATTTTTTCCTTATTCGCTCTTTCCAACGCTTTGCTTATCTTTTTATTTCCCATCTCCACCTCTGCTTTATACCCTTTATTTCTTATGTGTTTGGCCACTAATAAAGCTTCTTTTTGTGTGCCTAACGGGATAATATAATAATCTATCTCTTTGCCAGGCTTTCGGCTTGCACCAGATGCTGACATAGCTGTATAAATCACGTCCAGCCCAAAAGAGATTCCAACGGTAGAGAAGGTTTCATCCGCCCCCATCAGTCCGCCGATTGCATTATCATATCTTCCACCGCTTCCTATGCTGGATGTAATAGATTGATCGGCTAAGAATACTTCATAAACGGTACCTGTATATATATCTAATCCCCTTGCTAAAAATGGATTAAACTCACATTGCTCATTGATATCAAGATAGTCCACATACGACTTTAGCTCTTTCAGCTCCTGGAGCCCCTGTTTAATCTGTTCATTTGGGGCAAAGAGAGTTTCAAAATAGCCGAAACTAGTATTATTTCCATCTGTCAAAAACTGTTTAATCGAGCGGATGGATGCACCTGACAGTCCCTGCTTATCAAGCTCACCTATAACAGCATCTACTCCTACTTTTTCAAGCTTATCCAATATCAGTACTACTTTGTTTATTTTTGCCGCTTCCACACCAAACAGTTCAAGCACCCCGGTTAATAGTTTCCTGTTATTGAATTGGATTTTCACTTTTAGTCCAAGTTTATCAAAAGCATCCAGTGCCATCGTCATTAATTCCGCTTCTGCTATTTGTGAATCTACCCCGACAATATCAACATCACACTGTGTAAATTCCCGAAGCCTTCCTGTTTTTATTGGGCCATCCCGAAATACCTTGCCAATTTCATACCGCTTGAAGGGCATCTTCAATGTCGGGTTCATTGCTGCGACTTTTGTAAATGGGATAGTGAGGTCATACCGTAATGCTAAATCTCTTTCTCCTCTGTCCGTTAAGGTATACATCTCCTCTAATATTTCCGCTCCGCCGCCATATTTAGAAGCAAGTAATTCCGTATAATTTAAGATAGGTGTTTCTAACGGCTGACAGCCATATTGGACGAATACATCCTCTAATGTCCTCCTGATATTTCTCCGTATGCTTTCCGACTCTGGTAAATAATCCTGTGTTCCTTTTACATTTTGATAATTCATTTTCTTCATTTCCCCGGCCTCCTGTTTTATAGACAAAAATCGCATTTGAGTTAAGTATTAAACTTAATTCAAATGCGATTTCATGAATAATAGCCTTCCTAATTCGATTTTTTCAAAATTAAAATCGTTAGCAAGGCTATCTGATATGATGTAATAGTGAGAATGAATATAGTGTGTTGACGAAATCCATAATGTCCACCTCTGATTTTGGATTACTATATCATATTGATTTATCGTTTTCAATCATTTTCTTTGAGAATATCTGGGCTGTTAATGGAAAATCAGCTTATTTAACGGCTTACTTTTTTACTATTATATCAGAATAAATTTATTTGTCCTGTACTATAAAGGAATCTCTTTTGCCTCAGGCTTTGTACTGCTGCTCTGTTTTTTTCACACAAAAAGACTAAACCCCGATAGAGTTTAGTCCTAATCTGTATTGATTTTGCATGGAAAGCTTTGCAACCAAGCTGGATAATTTCATTTTCTCAGCCTGCTATGTGAGTCCTTAATCCAAGTCTTTTCTCGGTGTTATACCAGAGGCGTAGTCGTAATAAAAGGTACGCTTTCCTTTTTTAGAAATGATGTAAATAGCATGAATAACTAAAACCATCCACATTATAACGAGAAAACCGAACACAGCCACTGTAAGCCATACATGATAAACATACATCTCCGAATTCATATCCAGTTCAATTGCCGTCAATATATTTAAAAATGCGGATAATACCCAAGGTACAAAAAGGGCAAACATCCTTTTAAACATAGCCTGCCATTTAGGTACATCGCCTTCTGAGTCAGTAAGTTCAAATCTCAGAATACCTGTCCCTGCTGTTTTCCCATCCCATAAAAGAGGCACAATAAAATAAACAACAAGAAAGCCGGCTGTTTTATAAATAAATTCAACCATCTCATTCGATATAAATAGCCCTAATGTCAGACTCCAGCTGATATGAACAAGCATAAAATCGATGAAAACTGCTAGCAGCTGAGCTAATGGGCGGACTACTTGGCTCTCCTGTATTTTATCCCTCTTGGCAAGAAGATTTTTTTTAGACGGGAATAAAGCAAGTATCATTGGAGCAATAAGAAACCCAAATAATGCCCCTGCACTATTTAAAATCAGATCATCCACATCGAATATACGGTAAGGACAATTATATATTCCGTAAATTCCTGTTACCTGTGTAATCTCAAAGAAAAGAGACAAACCAAACCCCAACCCTAACGCACGCTTCCAATAATGTTTATTCTGGAAAAAGTATCTTAAATAGACTCCCAACGGCAATAGTAACAGAATATTAAAGGCTGCCTGCAAAAATGCACTCTGTTTAAATATCTGCATATAGGTTGCAGGTTGTGTCCAAATAATTTTGCTGCTATTTATTGTATCTGTTATAAAAGAAAATGGTGTAAGCGAATAATGTACTGTGTCGGGCGGCTGCAAAGCACAGGTATTTCGAGTATCCGGTAAAGGCAGCAGCACTAAAAATAAAGCGGATAACAGGTAAAAAATAAAAGAAAAAGCTACGATAGAAGCCCAAATACTTAAGTAACCATATTTTCTATAAACATAGATCAGCCAAGGGATTGTTAGAAATACGGACAATAGGAGAAATATGATAGCCGCTGTTTGGATTGGCATGATATATACCGACATATGTACACCTCTTTCTGAAATCATAAACAAATCAAATATTACTTTTAAATAAAGTTTAAGCAATAATGTCCAAGCTCTTCTTTGTTTTACGTTAAAAAAGGAGCTCTGTCAAATATAGTAATACATAGAATTTCATTTTCTCCATCATTCAATTATTACATTACTATTCGTTAACCCCAAAAAACCGCTCCATACTTGATAAGCAGAAGCGGTTTTTTTAAGAAATATATAATGACCTGCCCCTTTTTAAGAGCTGTCACCTAACTGTCTGGTAAGCCGTGACCTGACTATTTTTTGGATATGCTCGATTCAATCATGCTACGCTCTTTTTTTATAGAAAGAGGAGAATAAGAATAGAACAGCACCAAGCAATACAGCAATTCCGCCAATGATTCCAAAGTACATAATCTCTGTTTCAGGGCTATATAATTTAACGATTTGTGCGTTAATTGCCTGTGCTGAAGCATTAGATAAGAACCATAGACTCATTGTCTGTGCGGAGAATGCCGCAGGAGCCATCCTCGTTGTGGCTGCTAAACCAACAGGTGACAAGCATAATTCACCAAAGACAACAATTAAAAAGCTGAGCACTAACCATATTGGGCTGACAAGCGCATCAGGCCCTGCATAAATTGCAGGAATGATCATAATCAAGAAAGAAAGGCCAGCAAAAATCAAACCTAATGAGAATTTTTTGTGTGTAGATGGCTGTCTTTTGCCAAGCTTCATCCATAGCGCTGCAAATACTGGTGCTAACAATACAATAAATAATGGGTTGAATGATTGGAACCAAGATGATTGCAAGGAAAAACCGGCAAATGATAACCTTGTCCGTTCATCAGCGTATTGTGCCAGGATAACTGCCCCTTGCTCCTGGATTGCCCAGAACACCATTGCTGCAAGGAATAATGGAATATAAGCAAGTAAACTCTTTTGTTCCTGACTTGTTGTTTTTTTGCTGAAATACATCACTAAAAAGTAAATAATAGGAATAATTATCCCTAGTATACTTACTAACATGATAAATCCATCAATGGTTAAAATACCGTTAGAAATCAGAATAGCACCAACAATAACAATTACGATGGCACTGATTCCAAATTTCAGAAATACAGATTTCTTTTCTTCAGGTGATAATGGGTTAGGCACATAAGAACCGGCAATCCCTAAATATTTCTTTCTGGTAGCCAAGAAAATAATAAGCCCAACAAGCATACCCAGGGCTGCTACCCCAAATCCAAGATGGAAATTATATTTTTGCCCGAGTGTTCCGACAATAAATGGTGCAATTAAACCGCCAAGGTTAATACCCATATAGAATATACTAAAACCGGCATCGGTACGTGGATCTTCTTTATCATATAAATCTCCGACGATATTAGATACATTCGGTTTTAACAGTCCTGTACCAATAACAATTAAGCCCATGGATACAAACAGAGCTGTGACTCCTCCTGGGAAAGATAAGGCAATATGACCTGCCATAATCAATATTCCGCCATAGAAGACAGTTCTCTTTGTACCAAGCAAGCGGTCAGCAATCCAACCGCCAATAATTCCTGACATATATACAAGTGAGCCATAAATAGCCATAATGGAAGCAGCTGTTCCTTTATCCAGATTCAGCCCGCCATCTTTTATTGCATAATACATATAGTAAAGTAAGATTGCTCTCATACCATAGTATGAAAATCTCTCCCAAAACTCTGTGAAGAATAATGTAAACAAACCTTTAGGATGTCCGAAAAAACCTTTTTGCGGAATACTCTTAAGGATATCTTCTGAATTTTTTGTTGTCATAATATTTCCTGTCCCTTTCTATTTAAATTGATTCACCCTTCGCAATTCATAATATAGCCTCAAATATTACTCCAGCATCAAATTAGAGAAATTGATACTCTTAAATAAATATTCTAACAATTTAAAAATACCTCACCGTCTGGTTTTCGTTTACTGAAATCGTAAAACTGCCAAATAGAAGAGGTACCCTTGATTGATGACCATATAAGCAAATGCTAAAATGAAATAAAATCAACTTTAAAAAATAAACATATATAAATATTTATGTCATGCAGCAATGACATTGTTTTTCTTTAATTGCACTGCTTCTATTTTCAAATGGATTTCTACTCCCTGCTTTGAAAATAAAACCTTTTTCGCATACTTGCTTTTGGCTCGTCAGGTGGTACTGCTTCTCCCGTTTATTTCCATGCGTAAAAGTCGAATACTGAATATGATAACACTATGAAAGTTTAATGTAAATTAATTGACAAGTGGTTATTTTTTCAATTTTTTCATCATATATTCATATGGTACCAAAAAAAGGAATTTCCCCAAGGGAATAATGCACCAAAATTTCTATCACATAAAAGATACCGCTATATTTTTTGAATCAAAATAATTTTCCAACACACAAAATTAATGGTATAGTTATCACAGGGATTGTAAAATAATGTACGGTCCTTAAAATGTTTTTTCATGCTCTATCAATCATACTAATAGAAATCGAAGCATACTCCTATTTTCGCGGCGAATATAGATATAAATTGATTATACCCAAAAGGAGAAAACAAGTGGAAAAAACAGTAGAATCTGGAATATCCAGTGCAATCGGTAAACTATTTCGAGATAATTTCGGAAAAGGACCGGAGGCAATTTTTGTATCTATAGCAAAACCATACATCACTATTTATTTACGAAACTTTTTAGCTCCAATGGAAAGAATTCTGCTGAAGCAGGAAAACGAATTAAAATTTCAGGAAACCCGTGACCTGTTAATGAAGGAACTGACGCCGGAAATACAATCTATTATTTCCTCACAGGCAGGAGTACAAGTAGACAAAATCTACTATGACTGGTCAACAGAAAATAGAAACGGAATTCTCTTTGCAGAACTTAATTCCAACTTAGATGAAACAACCGGGAACTATCTTAGTTATCCAGCAAAAGAACAGGTTCACGCGGAGATTAGCCGTTTTACACAAAAAGCGCAAAAGTCTCCAAGAAAGCTTACATCATGTATGCTCAACTCTCGCACATTAGTCTCCAGACGGGAGGACATTTTTGTCCTGATTGAACAGGAGCTTATCCGTTCCGGCTTTGAAAATCAGCTCAGGCTGTCAAAACGGAAGCTGGAAAAGAGTTTAATTGATAAAAAATTCTTAGAGTCTGTACTTCATCAGGAAATACAAGATGTATTCGTAGACTGGGATTTTGAAAATGATACAGGCTTTGTTATCTTTATACTTAAACCAAAAAATAATATGGTGGAAATGTCTAGACAATAGAGCTAAGACATAAGCCGAAAAGGGTATCGTATCCTTTTCGGCTTTTTTTAAAATTAAATTAAATAATAAAAAGGAATTCAGACAGTGAGAACAATGATTATAGATACACTATTCATTAAAAGGGGCAAACTGGTATTTGGCTTTCATTCGCAATAATACTGATTGATTCAGGTATACATCTCCAGCGATTTCCAATCGTTCTTAATCTGAAGCAAGGAATATAAAACTTTATCAAGAACTGGAGGACTAGACTATGAAAACTCAATCAACTGTGAACATCAATAAGGAATTAGATATTGTTCAGGCCAGACAGGTAGGCAGGAATATAGCAAAACAGATTGGCTTCAGTACGGTTAATCAGGCACGTATTACCACGGCAATATCTGAATTGGCCCGCAACATTTATCTATATGCAGGTAAAGGACAGATTTCCTTTGAAGTCATTGACGCGTTTAATCAAAAAGGCATAATTATGATCGCTGCTGACTCTGGCCCGGGGATCAGCGATATCAAGTTAGTATTGCAGGATGGCTATACTACTTCGGGAGGTCTCGGGGCAGGACTTCCAGGTGTTAAGCGATTGATGGATGAATTTGAAATCCAATCAGGAAGTGGAAAAGGTACAACAGTTAAGGCTATTAAATGGGTCTGAAAATTAACATATAAAGTTAAAAATTTGTGTTATTTTATAGCAAACAGAAGTCTATTCATTTTCTTACGGCTTTGATTTATTAACCGTTCATTTAATATTTACTATACTTCATTTTTATTAATCTTTTACATAAAAAAGAGGATACAAGCTTTAAGGGGCTTTAAAGCTCTTTAAATTTGTTAGTCATGCCATAACTGTCCCCTTCGCTATTTTGCAAGGTTATTATACATTTTCCACTTCTAATTGTCAGGTTTTCATTTGTTTTGTTCTTCTCTTAATCCTTCTAACAAATGCCGTAAAACAATCATCGCTTCTTCTATTACATCCATGTTCCGGTCAAGATGGTTAGCAATCCATAATACCGCTTCATTCATTGCTCCGGAAAGACAATGTGTCATCGCTTCTACAGAAAGAGACTTTATTTGGTTTTGCTCCTGCATTGATTGTAATTGTTCTTTTAAAGAATTCATTGAATATTTTTCGTCCATTTTCCGAAATGTATCCCAGCCTAATACTGCTGGTCCATCAATTAAGAGGATACGCTGGTTATGTGATTCTACGGCTCCTTCCAGAAAAGCCTGACATCCATTGACTAATTGCTCCCAGCTATCCTTACTTTGCGCTGCAGCTGCCTCTACATAGCCTCCTACTTCTTCTTGAACTGCTTCAAATACGGCAAGAAAAAGTCCTTTTTTATTCTTAAAATGATGATATAAAGCACCTCTTGTTAAGCCTGCTTCTTTGACGATTTCTTCTAAAGAAGCATTCGCATATCCATATGCTGTAAAGTGGTGCCGTGCTATGTTTATTAAATTCTGTATCGTTTGCTCTGTTTCTGCTTTATTTTTCTTCATGTCGGCTCTCCTTTCTGCTCAGCTTGATGCAATAATTCCACTGCATGTTCATTCTTTGATTTTATTAATGTTCTGAATCCATTTTTAATTATTTTAGAATTTATATTCTCCTTATTTGATACATATTGCTCCATCCATTCGAGAACTGCTGCAGGATTCTCTTTTGTTAAATCATTTATGTGATTAGCCACAGATTTTTGAACATAACGAGACCTGTCACACATTAATTTTTCTAACAGATATAAATTATTTCGTATATCGTTTTTTAATGGAGGCATCTTTTTAGCCCATGGAAGACGCGGCCGGGTTCCTTCGCTTACTAAGCGTCTAATATGCGGGTTAGAATCTCCTATCCAATTTTGAAAATAATTCATGCAACGATCAACATCTGCCATTAAATAGGCTCTGACAGCAAACTCCGATGTATGGCGTTTCGTAATTTCATACATGGCTTGAAAGGATAAATCAAAATAATCTAATCCATATTTTTCTACAAAAAGGGCAACAGGCATCAGGAAATAACCTTTGGTAAACATCCCTTCTTCTGTTTCATTCTCTGGTCCCAGAATGTTTAATAAGATAGCTAAAGCTTCTTCGTAATCTGCAGGAAGATATTGCTTTAAATTGTCCGTTATTACTTCTACACGTGCCTTCAACTCTTTATCCTCTACTTCTGCCCTCACCGCATCTACAAAATCATATTTAGAAAAAGGAGGATAATGCGGCTCAATTAAATCAGCCAGCCTGAGAGCCAGTTCTTTATCAAAATAATATTTTAAAGCTATATACTCGCTCATGATAATCCCTGTTCTCCTGTTTCCGTTTCTTTATAATAATCTTGAAAGGATTTATCAGGAGGAATAACTGTAATCACATCAATCAATACACCACTCGGGTCACTCGTAATAAAATGCCTTTGACCAAATGCCTCATCACGTAAATCGAGATGCAAAGGCAACTTATGTTTCTTAACTAATCGCTCATAGATTTCATCGACATTTTCTACCTCAAAATTAAGGATTAAACCCTGGACAGTGTTTCCAAAGGAAGAAGGTACTGTTTCATGATCTGCCTGAAGGATTGCTAACTCCCCTCCTGTCTCTTCCTGCTTCAAACTTATATACCAATCCGCTTCGAAAACGATGGAGAATCCAAAATGTTGTAAATAAAATGTACTGGTTTCACTTACATTCTTCGTCATTAATACTGGATAAAAACCGCTAAGCTTCATTTTTTTCACTCCTTATTGTAATTTATATTCACTTTAACATACATACAGTATGTATGTAAATATGATTAATTATAGAATCATATTTAATTTTTAAAACCTTATACTTTATTGCTAAAACGATTTCATGTATCGTGTTTCTAAACAAGCAAAATGACGCGGATCAATTGTTAAAGAAAATTAACTGGTTTGATACCGAATTTCCAGCAATAGAATAAGCAAAGAGTTAATAAAAATTTCTTTCAATTCATTTACCTTACTGCAAATTAATGATACGATATTTTAAATTTAACCTTGAAGGGAGAAAACATAATGGAAAGAAGCCAGCAAATTGTTTGTGAAAAAAGATCCTACTCTAGAGAATTCCATTCACACCAGCATGAATTTGGACAGTTTCTCTTCCCGCTGCACGGTTCTTTGGATATCCGGACACAGCAGCAGAAAATAAACCTCGGACCAGATTACTGTTTCTATCTTCCACCAAACTTTCAACACCACTACCGCTCTGTAGACAGAAATGAATTTTTAATATTGGATATTCCCTTACATTATTTATCAGATGGCTCTGAAAGCATACATATCCGATTAGATGAACACTGGACTTCTATCCGTTACTTATTGCTGGAAGAGGCAGCTTCGAAAAATGATTTATCTCCCTTGTCAGATTTAACCAGGTACATTGCAAAAAAACTGCAGACTTCCAATCCCCCTTCTATTGATTATATTCACAGGCATTTCAAAGAGCCGATTCGAATAGAAACTCTGGCAAAAATAGAACATTATCATCCAGTTTATTATTCGGAATGGTTTAAGAAAAGAACCGGTAAAAGTCCAAAAGCTTATATTTTAGAGCTTCGTTTACAAGAAGCAGAGCATTTATTGCTTTCAACCGGATGGTCCATGTCCCGGATCAGTGAAGAATTGGGCTTTGAGAATGCTTCTTCCTTTACAAGATGGTTTGTCAGGCACAAGGGAACAGCTCCAAAAAAATATAGATTTCTTTAAAACAGATAAAAGAATGTTAAATCAGGTATAGAAAATGCATCAACAATTTTTTATGATGAATTTAATATTCTTTTTTGGAGTGGGTCAAATGCAAGGAAAACTTTCCGCTTTGCTAATCCTGCTGGCAGCTGTCCTCTGGGGAACAACAGGCACCACGCAGGCTTTTGCACCTGAAAGTGCGCACCCTATAGCGATTGGAACAATCCGCTTAGCTATCGGAGGGCTCTTTTTATTATCTCTGGTTTTTTTGTTTGGCAAATTAGAGTTAAAAAATTGGCCAAAGAAAGCAACTATTTTGGCAGCTTTGAGCATGGCTCTATACCAGCCATTGTTTTTCTCTGCCGTTACTATCACCGGAGTGGCTATCGGAACAGTAGCAGCAATAGGAAGTGCACCGATTTTATCAGGGCTGCTGGAATGGATATTTTTTAAATCCCGCCCATCAAAAATCTGGTGGTGCTCCACTGTTCTTTCCATTTCCGGCTGTATTCTTTTGTTTGTAAACAGAGAGGCAGCCTATGTAGATCCTGTCGGTGTCATCATGTCTTTGGGAGCAGGACTTTCCTTTGCCATTTACACACTTGCCAGCAGAGATATGGTTCAAAAATTCCCATCCTTAAATGTTGTTGCGGTTATTTTTACGCTCAGTGCGATTTTCTTAGCTCCGTTTTTATTTATCTTCGATATATCTTGGGTGAAGAGCTTGCAGGGGATTGGTGTAAGTATTCAGCTTGGAGTTATAGCTACTGGGATAGCCTACTTTCTTTTTGCCAAAGGGCTGACTAAAGTTTCTTCCTCAACTGCGGTAACGCTTGCCTTGGCAGAGCCTTTAACAGCGGCATTATTAGGAGTGCTCCTATTAGGAGAAAGCTTAAATACAACCGCCTGGCTAGGTATCTCACTTTTAATTATCGGGATTGTATTATTAATTGGATCATCCAACGCGATGAATCGTAAAAATAAATCTACAACGATGACCTCAGCCTAAATAAATTGATTAAAGGAGACAACATAAAAATGGCAACGATAGAGGATTTTTTAAAACTGGATATTCGAATTGGCACCATTCGATACGCTGCACCTTTTCCGGAAGCAAAAAAGCCGGCAATCCAATTAGAAATCGATTTTGGAGAAGAGATTGGAACAAAGTATTCTTCTGCTCAAATCACACGCAGATATACTCCCGAACAGCTCAATGGGCGTCAGGTTGCAGCAGTCGTTAATTTCCCGCCAATGCGTATTGCGGGGTTCAAATCAGAGGTTCTTGTTATCGGCGGTACTCCAGAAGATGGAGATGTCGTTCTTCTGAGTCCAGATGAACACGTTCCAAATGGCACACGAGTCTCTTAAAATAGTTAAAAGGCAAGGGGAACATCTCCTTGCCTTTTAACTATTTTGTACTTGTCGCTATAAACAGAGAGGCATCTTGCTTCATGAAGATATGATTCCCATGATGAAAAGTATTCATTTCAATATTTTGGAAACCAGCATCGTTTAATACATTGCTTATTTCCTCTTTAGTAAAACCATTATGCACTTTTGGATGCTGGATTCTTTCATTTTTATCAAAATCGACGATAATAAGCATGCCGTTTGGATTTAGCATTGTACTTAATTTTTGCAGAAGTGGCTCTATATCTGGAACATGCAGCAGAACAAGCGATAAGATAATGACATCTGCATTCAAGTCCAAACCGTCATCTTCCACTAAATTAAATTCTACTGCTTCAAAATGAGTTAATTGCTGCTTCTCTATTTTACCTTGGGCAACCTGAATCATTTCCTGAGAAGCATCTATCAGCCATCCCTTTTCAAATTGATCAGCAAGCTGAAATGTCACCAAACCTGTCCCTCCCCCATAATCCAGGATGGAATGATATTGCTTGCCGGCCAAGACTTTCTTTATCTCTCCGGCAATAATATTTGCCAACTTTATTCGATCTTCTGTATCATATTTTTTTGCCATTTGATTGAATACGTTCTCTTCCATCTTTCCCCTCCAACTAAATGTCTTTCGCCTTTTTATAGAATTTCATTGGTTTTTTAATATACCATAATTCCATATATAAACAAGAAATAAGCAAGAAAGCATAACCTTCTAATTAAATATCATCGCAGAAGCAGTTTTACGTAGACTTCATTTTATAATTCAAACAAACGATTGATTTACTGCTGAGATGCTATTAAGAAGATGCTCCCTTGATTAAAAAATCTGCTATGTTATCATTGCCTCAGTATGAAATAAAGGAGTTTTACCCGTGAATGTTCCAATACTTTATGAGGACAATCATTTACTTTTTGTAGAAAAGCCTGTCAACATTCCCGTACAGGAGGATAGATCAAAGGACCAGGATTTACTTAATCTTTTGAAGGAAGATTTAAAAATCCGCTATCAAAAACCGGGAAATGTATATTTGGGAATGGTTCATCGCCTGGACCGCCCTGTAGGAGGAGCAATGGTCTTTTCAAAAACATCCAAAGCTGCTTCCCGCTTATCTGACGCAATTCGAAGACAGGCAGTAGAAAAGAAATATTTAGCTGTGGTAAGAGGAAAGCCTAAGAAAAAGTATGGGTTATTAAAAGATTACCTGGTAAAGGATAAACGTGAAAACAAAGTGTATACAGCACATCCGGAGAATAAGAATGCTAAAGAAGCCAAGCTAGAATATGAAGTTATCGGCAGTAAAGAAAATTTGAGCCTGCTCTCTATCAAACTGCATACCGGTCGGCCGCATCAAATTCGTGTTCAGCTCTCCTCCCGTGATTTACCGCTTTATGGAGATCAAAAATACGGAGAAAAGGTTAACCAAACCGGAGAACAGATTGCATTATGGTCAGAAACGCTCGTAATAGA
Source organism: Oceanobacillus sp. FSL W8-0428 (assembly GCF_038004405.1). NCBI lineage: Bacteria > Bacillati > Bacillota > Bacilli > Caryophanales > Bacillaceae > Oceanobacillus > Oceanobacillus sp. FSL W8-0428. The sequence continues at coordinate 1,825,539 of NZ_JBBORB010000001.1, read as the reverse complement.
GCATCCAACGAAAAAAGAAGAGATTAAGGTTAAGTCTCAGCCGCCGGATAAATACCCATGGAATCTTTGGTAGACTCGTATATCAGATAAGTGTTTGTTAATAAAAAAAGTAAAGGAGCTTTGATTGCGGCTTCCTTTGCTTCTTTTATAACATCTTTCCTGCCTATAGTTTTTTTCACAAGATTATTCCCACACCTGCTTTTTCCTAGAGTTTAATAATCTGATTTATTAATAAAATATTTCTCCCTTATATATATTTAAATACTCATTCTATAAAACAGCGCATATTGCTCATTCATATAATCCAAACTGTAAGAAAAATCATCAGCAACCCAGTACATAATCATACCAACAAGTGCATTTGCCTGATAGGCAGTGTAGAGCTGAATATCAATATCCTCATTCTTATACAGCTTTAAAACCTCACCAAGCAGCAGCTTTATCTTTTCATAAAATAAATAGTAATAGGAAAGCGATGCCTTATTTGTAAAAACAATTTTATAAAAATCACCGTATTTCTTTACATGATGAAAGATACGTAAAGAAGATGGATCTACTTCATGCGGCTGGACCTGCAAATCACGATAAGCCCCCTGATAGGAGTCCTCCAAATCTTCCATAACTACCTTAAAATATTCTTCAAATAAGCACTCTTTCTGATCATAATGCAAATAAAATGTCCCTCTGTTTACTTTTGCCAGTTTACAAATTTCAGAGACAGAAATAGACTCCATCGGTTTATCCATCAAAAGCTTCACTAATGCCTCATGAAATGTCTTCTTCGTTTTAATAACTCTTAAATCATTTAAATTCAAGCTGCTTCACCTCTTAATAGACATTTTTCACAAAAATCGTTCATTAAGCAACATTCTCCATTTTTTTGGTTATTGAATTAGAATTTTATCCTATGCTACTATCATAATAGACAGTTGTACATTAAAACAATATTTTTAGTTTATACTAAAGTTTGTAAGCGTTTTATTTAAGGTAAATAGAGAGAGAATACATGGACAGCTGTTGAACATTGTAAGCTATTAAAAGGGGGAGCTCTTATGAGCAAGGTTTACTTAATCACCGGGGCAGCAACCGGTCTCGGGCGGGCTATTGCATTAAAATTGGCAGAACAGGGGCATCGTTTAAGCCTGGTGGATTATAACGAAAAGGACGGACAGGCTACTGCTGAAGGCGCTAAAAAGCTGGGTGCCGAAGTTATTTTTGTAAAGGCTGACGTTTCCAATGAAGAAGACGTTAAAAATTATGTAGCACAAACGGTTGAGGCTTTCGGAACCATAGATTATTTCCATAATAACGCCGGAATTATGATTCCATTCCGTCTGCTTCATGAGTACTCAAGTGAAGAGTATGACCGCTTAATGAATATTAATGTAAAAGGGGCATTCTTAGGAATCAAATATGTTATTCCTGTAATGATAGAAAATAACGGCGGTACCATCATCAATACTGTTTCATCCAATTCCTTTAAACCGACAGCCTTTAACGGTGTCTATGCTGCTTCCAAGCATGCACTTGCCGGATTAACTAAATCTATCGGCCAAGACTATCAGGACTTGAATATTTTCGCAGTGGGGGTTGCACCTAATACGATGCAGACGAATATTTCCGCTGCCGCATCAACTACTTATACAGAAGTAATTGGTGCGGGAATCGCTGCCTCTACAGGGCCTAATATTCCGGCAACTGCGGAAGAAATTGCCGATGTTGTTATTTTTGCTATGAACAGAGCTAAGACTTTAAACGGATCTACTGTCAATTGCGCAGGAGGCCAAATCTATAATTAATTTTGAAACTGCAGAAGGCTGTAAAATGTGGAAAGGAGCCAAATATCTTCTAGTATTTGACTCCTTTTTGTTTTTCCGGATTTTCTTTATACTTTTGATAAGCTAAATAACGCATAGCGCTTTCCAAAGGTCCATTCATACAAAGCTTTTCTAAAACGGCTGCCAAAACCACAGCTACTATCCATATGGCTATAGCAATAATCGTGACTCCAATATTGTCTAATGTCCCGCCTAAATCAAAAAATACCGGAGATAACAGGATAACTAGCAAGGCTTCGTTAAAAATGAAAAAAGTGAGTGAACGCTTCCCTAGAGCAGCCAATGAATAGGTTAGCCAGCCAGGATTTTTAATATAGTTAGCTATTACTCCAAACAGAGCTGCATAGCCTATTCCAGCAGCCATCCCTGTTATGATATGAAGCCCCCATATAATCCCTGCTGTTTGAAGGCTTGGCCACCATACTTTATCGATCATCAATAAGGGGAATGCTCCGATAATGGATGTCATTATTCCTATCACAGCAATTTTCTTTAATGTCTTATGATGCTGCTGGGAATTAACCAGCAAATGTTTTTTGCCGGCCCACATGCCTATAAGAACAGAAGGAAGAACGGGAAAAAGAAAGTGAATAAATATCGGGATGATTGGAAAAGAAAGAGCGGCTTCTATAAAGAATTGCAGATACCCAATATCCGGTGTAACTTCCACTCCGAATCCATAACTGCCCATTTCTTTCAAAAAACCGCCCCATAATAAAGGAAGATAGAGCAAAATAATCAAAGTGATAAAATTGGTAACTTTGATTAAGGCCTTGTTATTCCGTGGCAGCAGCCAAGCTGTTAAAAGACCAGCAATCCCATAAGCCATCAATATATCCTGCCCGCCGATTACTACGGCAAATATAATTCCGAATAATATTAAATACCAACATCTTCGCCGGATTGTTTTAAGCGCTGCTTTTTGGGAATTCCCTCTTAAAATCTGTTTCTCAAAAATCATCATCAGTCCATAGCCAAACAAAACCGCAAACAGAGGACGCGCACGATTGTCTATAAATAATTCTCCAAACGTATTGACGATTGTATCGATAAAAGTAATGTTTTCCGGACGGCTCATCACACCAGGCTCAGCATTATATAAAAATAAGGGAGCATGAGCAAGAACAATTAATAACAGCATCCATCCTCTGGCTAAATCTAAGGAAATTGCTCTTTTTTTAGAAGTTTGAGTTTCTCTTTGTATGTCCAATTTATGATCTCCTTCACACGAAATTGATTAAATATATAATTTTTTGATCGGTTAATCAATTTAATTTTAACATACTGTTTTTAAACTGTCTGCCCCAAAATTTATTTCTTCACCATAAAAAAACGCATTGAATGGAATCAAGTTTAACCTCAATCCATCCAATACGTTTATCTTATTCCTTTTAAGAAACGTGAATTATTCTTTTTATTTAACTGCTTTCAATACTTTATTTCAACCTCACAGCTTTTGAAAAACGCTCACCCAAACCTTATTCCTCTTCCGGAGAGTGCTTTCCCATTTTTTGATATATTGCTTCTCCAACCAGACCTATCCCTATTCCTATCATTGTCCCCGCCGGAATATTCCCTGTATAAAAACCGATACCTATTCCCAAGCACATAAAACCACCGATAACCATACCATCCCTCCCCTATTAAAATAATGGAGTATATATATCATTATTGTAACCTGAATCAATACTGTATTCATCTTTTTTTGAAAATATCTGTATATTCTAACTTAAAAATAGTTGAAGTCCATTTATTAATCACAAACACAATTTAATAAATATTTAATAAATCCTTTAGATTTCTTTAAGCTCTTCATCCTATTATATGAAGCAGCACTAGAAATAATAGTTATATTCAAAAAAAGAGAGGAGTTTTCTTATTGTCTATTCAAAGGATAAATAATTATTTAGGTGTGCCTTTATTTACTTTAATCATGCTTTCCCTGCTAGGTGTTCCTCGTGTCATTGCCCATGATCTATCTATTATTGAGGAGGGCAGCCTGGTAAACAGCATATTGGTCTTTGCCCCAATTATTATATGGATTATGTATACCAATTTGAAAAATATAAAGAAAACCTTTTTATCACTGCTATTAATCGGTTTTTTCTACGGGATATTTTTAGCAGCCGTTCATCAAATTTTATGGAGCACTGCCTTAGATACGCCTATTCAATTTGGGGGCAACTTAAGTAATCTGCCACAAACCGCAGTAAACCTCATTGCCCGTATATTTGCGTTTCTCAGCAGCGTAACAACCGGTATCGTAATAGGTGCAATTACAGGAGCAGCCGGTTCTCTTGTGAATTTTATTAAGAATAGTTTTACATCGAGATAAACAGGTGATTAAGAACAAAAATGACGAAAAATAAGCAGAGCTGATAAAATGAAGATAGAAGGCTTGTAAATGTTGCTCATATAAAGGAGAAGGATATAAATGACGGACTTAGGAAACTGGAAAAATAATGCTCATGGTCATAAATTTATCGCTTCCTTCAGCGGAGGAAAGGACGGCTCTCTGGCTCTTTATAAATCAATGAAGGCTGGAGAAGCTCTTGGGCTCATTGTCATGATGGAGGAAGAAGGAAATCGCTCCCGGTCTCATGGCATGCCTCCAGCGATTATACAAGCCCAGGCTGACTCGATTGGATTGCCGGTATACACTGCCGCTGCAAGCTGGGCAGAATATGAAAAGGTATTTATTAATCTTTTAAAAAAAGCGAAAAAGCAGCATGCAGAAGTGCTGGTTACCGGCGACTTGGATATGCCTGCAAATGGCTGCTGGCACGATGAGGTCACAAAAAAAGCTGAATTAAAGCTGGCCATGCCTCTATGGGAAATGGATCACCGCCAAGCTGTCAGAGAATTCATTGACCTGGGATTTATTGCGATAGTTGTAACTGTTAATCTATCACTTGGTATGCAGGAAGAAGATTTAGGAAGAACATTAGACCATGAATACGTGAGAGAGCTTCAAAATCGCGGTATTGATCCCTGCGGAGAAGGTGGAGAGTTCCATACAACTGTATTAGACGGCCCTATCTTTAAATATCCTGTTTCTGTTCGTAAAGGAGCGATTCTTAGAGATGGAGATTATGCTTTTTTATCTTTAGAGCTGAATTAAATAATGAAGATTTATACAACAGTCTTAAGACTAAAAATCGGAATGAGATTTTAGCTCGTTCCGATTTTTAACAACTAAACCCGGCTTTTCAATATAATCAATCTTAAAAAATAATTAAAATTCCCTCTTATAAATTCCTTTCCTTCCATATACATAAAGGAATTTCCCTCTCAAAAATACCGGACCGGCTATATGCTTTCCATGTTCATCAACAAGTTCCAGCCCTTCCCCTTTTGTTATCGTCTGATTTCTTATCTTAAAGCGTGTCAACTTGTTCATATCCATCTGTGCAATTAAATTACCTTGCGCAAACAAAAATTGATTCAGCCAATGATGTCCTTCCATCCTGTATCGATTTTTTTCTTTCATATTATCCAGTTGAACCAGGAAGTAATCATCATAGTAATAAAAATAAATTTCACTGGAATCGACAACATTTAAAGCGCAGCCATCAATAATGTCATACTCCCTTGCTCCCCATAATTTATCTCCATTTATGGTATATGCAACAAGGCCGTCTCTCCCCATCGTCTGTTCCCAGCCAAAATTTCCAAATATCCCTTCATCAAAATAATTTACCCAAATAGTATCCTTTTCATCAATTTGCATATTTTCTATTCCATCGCCAAGTGTAAAGGCTTCAATCAATTGACCATTCATATTGTATCTTCTGGCATTCCGCTCTGCATATTCACCATCTTTTAAACAACGGGCCTGGACAATTAATAGAGTTCCATCTGAAAATAAATCAATGTGCTCAGGAATCAGCGGTACGTTTGTTAATTGAACGGTTTTTATTTTTTCGTTCTTAATAATCCGGATTGTCCAATCCCGTTTTAGTACTGGACGGTCAAATGGATCCAGCTCCTCCTCATTTACATTTCTTTCAATCAGTAATAAATCTCCATCTCTCGTTATTTGACCGCCTGTAAAATGGAGTTCTGAGGAGTAATTGATGTGTTTTTGCAATGTTAATTTTTCTATTTTCACCACTCCATTCCTGCTTCGTTTTTTTACCTTTTGAAGCTAACATTCACTAATCATTAACATATTCCCGTCCGGATCTTGAAAATTAAAATAATGATTATGTTCAATCTCTGTCATCAAATGAACGCCTTTATTTTTCATATATTGAAATGCTTCTTCAATGTTTTTGGTATTCAGGTGAAATGCCGGTGCTTTAAAAATTTTATCCTTTGCGTAAATCTTACTATCCAATACAATTCCTGTGCCTTCCATAGGGATAACATATAAATGGTCGAAAAGTATTTCCCCATCTGATTTTAATCCTAAAATATCACAATACCAATCTCTTGCTTTTTCAATATCGCTGACCGGGATAAATACTGTTCCAATTTGGTTTAAAATAGGATTGCTCATTAAAGTACCTCTCTTCTATAATTTTTAAATGAATTGTTACGGTTCGCTTATTCCCATTGCTACTAAATGTCCGCATCAGTTTTTTTAATAAGGAAAATAATAATACAGATTACCCCCATGAATATAGACAAGATACCTAATATGCTCATGGTCAAACAGCTGATAACTGCAAAAATTTATGGTTATTAGTTGTTTGTTATTATATTTTCCCATCTAAAAATTTACACTTCTTGGATAATAGTCTTTAGTTTTTTTGTTGTCTTAAGTGCTTCTGTAACACATTTATTTGTAAACTCACTCAAAACCTGTTTATAGCCTTCACCATTTTCCCGCTTTAAGTTCATCGCTTTTTCTTCTATAATTTTAGCTTCTAAGAGCCATTTTCTTTCCAAATCATTATATACTTCTCGAATAATTGGCTGGCGTATATTGAATTTCCCGCCATAGGCATCACCTTTAGCAGTCTCTAGTAAATCACGCATAATCCACCAGAAAGAATCATCCTTATAAGTGTCTATTTCAGCATCTTGAGGCGCCATAGCATGTTTACCATAAGCACCAGCTTTAGATAATATTGGATTTATTGGACCTGCTTCAGGATAAAACGGGATATAAACACCAGTACATGGCACTCCTGCCAACCACCACATTACAGGAAAACGATCCTTTTCCTTAGGTAAAATAAATTGGGATGATGACGCTGTATTCCCCCAAGTAAATTCTGCTGGTGAATGGTGCATACAGACAGTTAAAAAATCGGGTAACGCAGCATTCATATATGGCCCTTCTAAAAAAGTATCTTCATAATGGTCACGCATAATCCGTCTTGACCAAGGTAAACCGATTCGGCCCTGATTATTATCTAAGCCTTCTTTCAATAGCTGCTTCATTCGTTGCACACGGATATGAGACAGTTGTAATGGTTTTTCAAAATCTAGAAAAGCCTTCGCAAAATCGAATTCCGACCGACGTTCTTCTTTCCACCATCTCTTTTCAATCGCATAATCAATAATGCCATCAGATGCTAGATCCCATTCTGTCCGAATACTAGGTTCATTAGAAATTGCTTTAGTTCCCTTAGAGATCCTTTTAGCCATAAAGTGCTTACCAACAGTTTCTAAAACATAGGACTCGTCTTTATCAGCGATAATAAAAGAGTTATCGTAAGCTCCATCTTCCGGCTGGACGGCCGGATTTCCAGAAGAAAATTGACCATATTCTGCAAGCAAACTAGTGATTACGTTTACTGCTTCACGAGCACTTTTAGCTCTTTCCAGTCCTAAGCGGATAAATTCCATCCCAATAATTCCATATTCTACATTCTCTCCATCTTTAACTGCTTGCATTTTCTCAGCGACATCTTTTGTAAAAATAGCTTCATTTCCAATCGCTACACCATGGACATTTATACCTTCCTCATAACCCCAGCACCAATAAGGGGAAGAGCCTATATGTTCATAAGTTTCTTCTACTTGACCAATCGTGACATTTCCTAATTTTAATTTTTCATTAGGGCCATATGTCTTTTTCGGATAATACATTAATGGTTGCGCATCATACTCAACTCTATCACTATTTTTTGAAAGAATTGTAGCCTCTTCTTCTGAAACATCTGGCATAATAACAAAGGTATCACAGCTCCATGAGGAGTTATTTTTAAATGTCTTTAATTCCTCATCCGTAAAATTTTGCTTTGCAATTAAATCTCTCATGTCTATCCTTCCTTTCCTAATTTGAACTGGTATCAACAAAAAAACAGCATTACCTCCTTATAATTGTATGCCCTTACATTCAAATTCTATCATACTGTTATTATACAGATAGTAATTTAGACGGGAAATTTGAAGATAAATTACCTTAAATTGTATGAAAACATAACGCCCCTCGACCTTTTAAATAAAAACTTTCATTTGATACAAACATATTTTATTATTTTTGATGAAACAAATTACAACCATTATAAAGTGAAATTTAAAATAGATGTTCTAAAAGAAAACAGTACACGTCATTTCTATGAATACTTTGATGCGAAGTTTATAAAAAATGTAAAAATAAAAAATTGACGGTAAGGTTTTGGAAGAATCCTTTTATGTTTAGGAATCTGTAAATGATGTACTGAGAAAATTAAATAAAAGAGGAATAGATGAATGATAAAATTAATGAAATCCCAACAGAGTCATAAATTTATCATTCATAAGATAATTTCATTTTTAATCAACACCTAATTGGAAACAATAAATTTTTGATACCTAAATAAACATGCTACCAATAGAAAAAACTAAAAGCAGCATTTCTGTAATTCATTTAATTTGAGTATGTTTATGGAAGCTATAAAACCGTTTGAAAATCAATCAGAATTTCCTATTTCCCAATGAATCATTGTTTCTGTTGAACTTATTTTTTTCATACCTAATTTTTGCAGCACACGAATAGAACCGTAGTTATCCTGAAGTGTTTCAGCTATTACTCTGTCTACTTTTGATGTTTTGAAAGCCCACTGAATCAGCACTTCCATAGCTTCAGTTGCATAACCATTTCCCCAATAGCTTTCCAGGAAACCGTACCCTGCTTCTACTACTCTGTTCTTATCCGGCTTCCCTTTAAATCCTATATCACCAAGGATAGACCCGTCTGATTTCCGGACAACAAACCACGGCCCCCAATACAGTAAAGAGGGATCTTCATTTAACTTTTTCAAGTGAGTTGAGATCTGCGGTCCGCTATCATATTTTTGATTAATAGCGATTTCAACCGTTTCTTCCGTACATGGTATAACCTTAAGTCTTTCCGTTTCTAATTCCATGATTAGTTCTCCTTAAAAAATAATAAATACGTAACCTTATTTCAAATCCGAGGATAACATTCCATACACTAAGCTGTCTGTCCATTCCCCTTTACTCCAGTAATCCTGTATAAAATGTGCTTCCTTTCGCATACCTATACGCTCACATAATTTTTGCGATGCTTCGTTTCTTGCATCCAGATTAGCCTGTATACGATGTACCTTAAATTCACTAAACAGCTTATTCACTAAACTGCTCACAGCTTCTGTTGCATAGCCTTTTCCCGAAGCTTCTGGAGAGAAGGTGTAGCCAATTTCAACTGTATCTTTCATCTCTGTATACCATACAGCCAAATCACCGATTACTTTTGTACCGCTTAGTACCGCCAGGCTTAAAGGAATTTCTTTAGTTAATACATTATTCTCCAGCTTTCTCTGAAACTCCTTCTGTTTATTTTCATGCGTCCACTTATCATTCAAGAGATATTTACAGGTAGCATCGTTATTATAAATATGAAATACATCCTCTAAATCTTCTTCATTGAATGGTCTGATTAATAATCTTTCCGTTTTAAATTCCAAAGAAATCCCTCCTTAGAATACTCCTCTTTCAATATTTGAAGCCAAATCTGTCTACATCATTGTATCAAATTATTTGATAACTTTCCGATTTTTATGAGAACAAATGCTTATCTAATAAAATATTTTGTATCAAACTTTAATATGCACTTTACAATACTGTGTGGCATACACTATAATGAATATAGGAGTTGATTACATGATTGATGCAAAGGAACATTTAGATAAAATCATGCAGGAATTGCGTAGAGGAACCATTACAATTGGCGCACTAAGCCAGCTTTCAGAGCCACAATACGGATATTCCCTCGTAACAATGCTCAGTGATAAAGGAATACATGTTGAGCCCGGAACGTTATATCCCTTGCTGAGAAGATTGGAAAAACAGGGACTCCTGGAGAGTAAATGGGATACAAACGAATCAAGGCCGAGGAAATATTATTTACTGAGTAAAACCGGAAAAGAAGTTTTTGATTTACTGGTTACAGAATGGAAAAGTATTGCTGCAAGTCTGGATCAGATCATAGAAAATAAGAGAGGTGACGAAAATGGAGATGGTTAATCGGTATATTTATGCGGTTACTCAAAAGCTTCCTCAATCCCAGCGGGAGGATATTGCAATTGAACTGCGCGGGTTAATTGAAGATATGCTGGAGGAGCGGGCAGAGCAAGGGAACGGTAAAGAAAATGATGTAGAAGAGGTCCTGCTGGAGCTGGGCAGTCCAAGGTCATTAGCTGATAAATATCGGGGGAAAAAGAAATATATCATTGGCCCGGAGCTTTTTGACACCTATATTTTAGTGGTGAAGATTGTTCTCATTGTTATGAGTTCTTTAATAGGTATTGGATTTATCATCCAAACTATTTTAGAGCCTATGTCTATTTTAGATCATTTTATTGATATGATTGTTTCTGCCGTTACAGAACTTCCTCAGGCTTTCGGCTGGGCAACATTTTGGTTTGCTATCGGTGAGCTATACGGTGGAACAAAGCAAAAAGATTTAATCGGAAAGGAATGGAAGCCTGCTGACTTACCGCCCATTCCAGATGAAAAGAAACAAATCAAACGCAGCGAGTCAATTGTCGGTATTATTTTCTACACGATTATCATTGTATTTCTTGCCTTTTCGAATGAGTACTTTGGAATTTGGGTGTTTCAGGATGAATTTAATGGTGTTGTTCCATTTTTAAATGAACAAACCTATGGCTCCTACTTATTGTTTATTTTTCTCATATTCGGAGCTGGAATTATCAAAGAATGCCTTAAGCTCGTTGCCGGGAAATGGACGTATAGGTTAGCTGCTTATACAACAGTTGTAAATGTCATATCGATGGCAGCAATACTATTTATGATTAGCGGACCAGATTTTTGGAACCCTGAATTTATGAACCAATTAGTAGAAGCTGGTGTGGTTACGGCTGGTTCTGAAGCATTTGATACAGTAACCACGATTTGGAATCAATCTACATTTTGGATTCTTATTCTATTTATTGTCGGTTTAGTGTGGGATGCTGTGGATGGATTTATAAAGTCACGAAAAAAATAAATGCTCGCTATTGACGCATGATTGAATGAAAGATAATTCAATCGTGCGTTTATTATTTTTGCAGGCTTTCAATATTGGTAAAATAGGAGATTGTTGATTCATATCTTCCTTTTGTTTAAAAAAACATTTTTTCCTGTTTATATACGGTTTTACAAACCATCCATTTTTTTATAAACAATGGATGGTTTGTTTGGGCATTTATTCGCTCTTTCCCTCGCCATTTCCGCCCACTTATTTATCCACTCATATTGTCTTTTCTAACAATTCTCTTCATTAATTAATTTTTAAATAATAATGTTCATTTTTACACTGAAGGCATTTGGATCAAAAGCTCTAAATTTCAATCTTTTAAAAACCGGAGAACACCGCTTGAGTATATTAGGCTGCCCAGTAACGAATGAGCTACATTTATTTTCTCATAGAGTTCTAACCAAATTTTAATCGCCTTCTTACCCAGTTCACTTAAGCTGTTATATAAAAGGGAGGTGAAAAAATTGGCAATAGAAATTTTCAAAAGGAAAGAGCAAAAATATCTGATTACGTTAGAACAATATTCTCTCTTACTGGAACAAATAATGCCTTATATGCGATCAGATACATTTGGAACAGATGGAAAATATATTGTTAGCAGCTTATATTTTGATAGCAATGATTACAAAATTTATTTTGAAACAAAGAATAAATTGGCTTTCAGGCAAAAACTGCGCCTGCGCACCTATAATGAAACAGGCATTGATGGAACCGCTTTTTTTGAGGTGAAACAAAAACATAACAAAGTAGTCAACAAACGCAGGATGTTACTTCCATTACAAGAAGCATACCTCTATATGGAAAAAAGGGATGAGCAGCATTTAAACAGCTTTCATACATCTAATTTACAAGTACTTCGTGAAATCGATCATTTTCGAACATTATACGAATTAAAACCAGAAATGATTGTTAGTTATGACCGACATGCACTTCACGGAATAGATGATCCTGATCTGCGTATTACATTTGATTTTGACCTGTGCTGCCGCAACGATGATCTGCTCCTGGAACATGGTTCTGAAGGAGAGTATTTTATTAATCGCAATCTAATTGTATTGGAAGTAAAAGTAAATGATAGTGTTCCATTATGGTTAACCCGCATTTTGCAGGCGCTTCAATGCGAACAGCGAAGTGCCTCTAAATACTGTACCAGCATGGAATTGTTACAGAGAAATCAGCTCCCGGGTGATGTTGAAAGAGAATACGTATCAATAGGAGGTATATAAAATGGATTTTATTAATAAAATATTCGATTTACAAGCTAGTGAGCCATCTAGCGTTTATATGATATTACTTGCATTAGTCATGGCAACCTTATTGAGTTTGATTATTACGAAGATATACATAATCACATTTACAGGCGAACGTTATGCACAATCATTCGTACACACCATTATTATTTTGAGTATTATTGTCTCTGTGATTATGAATGTAGTTAGTGACAATGCCGGCGTTGCATTTGGCTTATTTGCTATTTTTTCACTGATTCGATTCAGAAGCGCTGTCACCAATGTTAAAGATATTGCGTATATTTTCTTTGGTCTTTGTGCCGGCATGACATGCGGACTTTTTCGATTCGATTTAGCAATCATACTCACTTTATTTGCTTGTTTAGTTCTTTATTTGCTTTATAAATTTGAATATGGAAAAGGGAAAGATACACAAATTTTGAAGGTAACTGTACCGGAAAACTTGAATTATGAAAATTTGATGCATGACGTGCTTGCTGAATATACACTAAGTTCTTCTTTGCGCCAGGTAGAAACTACTAACCTTGGAACAATGATTTTGTACACTTATGCTATCCGCATGAAAAATGAAGTCGCTGATAAAGAATTGCTGGATCATATTCGCGAAAAAAATGCTAATTTAAAAGTGTCCATTACTTATATAGAAAATACAGATGGATAGGTAAGTTAGATATAGCAAAATACTTTACGTAAAGTGAAACCTCATTCAGTTGAGGTTTCACTTCTAAATTATATTCCTACATGTATTTGTGAATAATTTCACAAATATGCCATAACCTGCACATTCACACCCATTTATACCTGCTATACTAAAGATAGAAACATTGATCAAACATTCACAAACAAGGAGGAGTTCACATATGAAAAACGTTTTTATTTTAGGAGGTACAGGATTACTCGGGTACCATACCGTCCGGGAATTACTGAAACGGGAGTACAAAGTATCTACGGTCGCACTGCCTCCAATGCCGGCGCCAGAATTGTTACCGCCAGAAGTTGAGTGTCATCTTGGAGATATCAACGAAATGACCGATGAACAAATTTTAGATATATTAGCTGGTAAGGATATGTTTATTTACGCTGCAGGAGCAGATGAACGAATGGTTCCTGAAATACCAGCGACTCATTTTTTCTACGAAGCAAACGTGCTTCCAACACAGCGTTTAGCTCGTCTCGCAAGAACTGCCGGAGTAAAAAAACTCGTCATTTACGGTTCTTACTTTGCGCATTTTGCGGAAGAATGGCCAGAGCTTAATCTGAAAAAACAGGCCTATCCAAGAACAAGACTATTGCAGGAAGAAATAGCCTTCATGGAAGGAGAAGGCCAAATGGATGTTATGTCTCTACGCCTTCCATATATTTTTGGAACAATGCCGGGACGCACTCCGCTGTGGGCAATGTTTCTCCCGCAAATTCAAGGAAAAGAAGTTGTACCGGTACTTGGCGGAGGAACAGCTATGGTTACTGTACAGCAGGTGGCTGAAGCAACTATCGGAGCTTTAGAATACGGCAGGCACGGCGAGCACTATGCCATCTCAGATACAAATATGAAACATAAAGATTTCTTCCAAATGATTGCTGATGAACTCGGACAAAACGATACCGTAATCCAAGTCGTTCCACTCGAACAAATGAAGCCTGCTATGGCACAATATGATAAAAAAACAGCTGCTGAAGGAAAAGAACACGGAATTCATCAAGCTGTTGCTGCGGAAATTCAAAATCGTGATGCATATATAGATCCAAATGATACAATGCCGCTCTTAAAATATAATAAAGCAGATATCCGCCAGGCAATTGTCGAGACAATTGAGCGTTGTCTTGAGGGTACGAAAAATTAATATGTAAACATGAGTTATCTTTCTTCTTCACATCCGAACGTTCCATCAAAATCTGGACTCGTTCGGATTTTTTACGAGGTTCCTCATAATGCTTCCTTCGCTCACTTTTCTTTTATACTGATAAACTGAATATCTAATTCCCCACTTCAACATTTATCCCACATATTCTTCACCTAACTACAAAGAAACTGGAATTATATTATTCTTTTCCATAAAAATACCCTTTGGATTCATCCTATCCAAAGGGTTAAAAGATGCAGTTTTATTTTAATTTTAAAGAGGTAACCTGCAAACAATAACTATAAGGACAACGTGTTAAGCTTGCGTTCATTTATCAATAGATGCTTTATCCCAAACATTCTCAGCTATTTGAATAATATGCTTCACCTTGTTCCACTGCTCTTCTTCCGTTAAAATATTCCCTTCCTCCGTACTGGCAAATCCACATTGCGGGCTTAATGCTATATTTTCCAAAGGAATATATTGACTAGCTTCTTTAATTCTTCTATTAATTACATCCTCATCCTCCAGCTCTGGAAACTTAGATGTAAACACGCCAAGCACTACTTCAGCATTACGGCGTTGAATATTCTCCAATGGTTTAAAATCACCACTCCGCTCATTATCATACTCTAAGAAAAATGCATCATACTTCAGTTTATCAAAGGATGGTGCAACATAATCATAGCCGCCATCAGCGTGAATATGCTTTGATTTAAAGTTGCCCCGGCACATATGAACGGAAACAAGAAGGTCTGCCGGTTTATCCTCTAAAGCATAATTAGTTGCATCAATAATCAGTTGAAGTACTTCTTCTTTTGATAAATCAGTAATTCCTGTCATCAAAGATACAAAGTTCTCATCAGCAAAAGTAGTCAATGTTGTTTCATCGAATTGAATGTATCTGCAGCCAGCATTATATAATTGCCGAATAACCTCACGATATGCTTTCCCTAAGTCACGGAATAATGCACGTGCATCAGCATATACTTTCTTCTCATCTTCAGTTACATTCCGGTAAAATATAACACCCGGAGCCGGAATAGTGACTTTAGCAACTTGTGTCCCATCACCATATTTCTTCACTAGGTCATTAAGATATAAGAAATCATTAATAAGGGCATTATTTTCATCAAATTCAATTTTATCCTTAATTTCATAGCTCACTCTGCGAACTTCAATACCATCAGCAAACTGTAAGCCACGATCTATTTCTACCTTTTCTATTCCTTTTAAACTGACAAAGAAATCCAGGTGCCAAAAGCTTCGTCTAAAATCTCCATCTGTAATTGCTTTTAACCCTACATCAATCTGCTTCTTAACAAGCTTTTCAATCTCCTGATCCTCTACCTCTCTTAACGCCGCTCGATTAATTTCTCCGTTCGCATAGCTTGCTCTCGCCTGTTTGACAGGATCAGTTCTTAAAAAACTCCCCACATGATCTGCTTTTAAAGGTAATTTACTTGTCATAATATACGCTCCTCCTTCAAATTCGTTTTCTTAATTATAAGTAAGTATACAAGGATGCTTTGATATATCCTAACACTAAAAATCTATCTGTTATCATAGCTTCAAGCTATATCAAATGATTTTTGATTCTATGAATAAAGAGACACTGATTCTTTTATACCGAACCAGTATCTCTTTACGTTCATAATTATTTCCTTAATATCTTCTCCATCGCCTTACCCTTCGCCAACTCATCAATCAGCTTATCCAAATAACGAATCTCCCTCATCAGCGGGGCTTCAATATCTTCTACCCGCACCCCGCAAACCACACCTTTAACCAAGGAGCGTGAATCATTCATCTGGGGAGCCTCATCAAAAAATGACTCAAAGGTCACTTCATTTTCAATTTGAGTTTCCAGTTCTTCCTGGCTATAACCTGTCAGCCAAGTGATGATTTCATCGACTTCTTCTTTTGTACGGTCTTTCCTCTCCGCTTTGTTCACATAATGAGGATAAACGCTAGCGAAAGTCATTGTGTAAATACGATGTTTTACCATGGCATAGCCTCCTTTTACGGTTCAGTTACTACATCTTCTGTTTCCAAATGAAATGTATCCAATAACTCGCGAACTTCATCCGTAGTTTCTGTACTCATCAATTGATGTCTTAATTCACTAGCTCCTCGGAACCCGCGGACATAAATTTTAAAGAATCGCCGTAATGGCTTGAAAGCACGAGGCTCCAGCTCTGAATACTTATCATGGAGATCTAGCTGTAATCTTAACAGGTCTAACAGCTCCTCACTGCTGTGCTCCCGCGGCTCTTTTTCAAATGCGAATGGATTCTTAAAAATACCGCGTCCAATCATCACACCATCTACACCAAACTCTTCTACAAGCTTCAGTCCTGTTTCCCGATCCGGAATATCTCCATTGATCGTTAACATCGTATCAGGAGCAATCTCATCACGGAGCTTTTTAATCTCTCCGATTAGTTCCCAATGCGCATCGACTTTACTCATTTCTCTTCTCGTACGCAAATGAATGGAAAGATTCGCTATGTCCTGCTTAAATACATGCTGCAGCCAGTCACGCCATTCGTCTATATTCGAATAACCCAGCCTTGTCTTAACACTGACAGGAATTCCGCCGGCTTTTGCGGCCTGAATAATTTCTGCTGCCACTTCCGGACGAAGGATCAGGCCACTTCCCTTTCCTTTGGAAGCAACATTAGGAACAGGACATCCCATATTAAGATCTATCCCTTTGTACCCCATTTCCGCCATACCAATACTCATTTCCCGAAAATTATCTGGTTTGTCTCCCCAAATATGGGCTACCATCGGCTGTTCATCCTCCGTAAAGGTCAAACGTCCCCGCATACTATAAATTCCTTCAGGGTGACAATAACTCTCCGTATTCGTAAACTCTGTAAAAAATACATCTGGGCGGCCTGCTTCAGCTACAACATGACGGAAAACAACATCTGTTACATCTTCCATCGGCGCCAATATAAAAAACGGTCGTGGTAAATCACGCCAAAAATTATTTGCCATTTCTTAATTTCAATCCTCTCATTTATCATTGGATAATAAATTATGCACTTATCCAATGTGGTAAAGCAGTAATAGACTCTGCTTCTTTTTTATTTTGTCCATGATTATATTATCACAAGAGGGTTGGTGTGTACAAAAAGACTTGATTACGATTTGCACGCATTCAATCAAAAAAGAGCTTTGGAGCTTTAAAGCCAATCTTTTTGAATACTCTTTTCTACGCGTTCCCGTTAAATCATTGCTATCTTTCTTCTAAATATTTTTCCTTGAACTGCGGACTAAGCTCGCTCCACACATCAAATTTATTACCATCTAAATCATAGAAAACAAAATTCCTTCCTGCATGTCCTCTGTTTTCAACCTCTCCAATTCTAACCTCACTGGCTGTCAACTCTTCATGCAATGCTTGCAAAGATTCCAACCCGTCTACTTCAAATGTTAAGAAAAAGCGTTCTTCACCATAAATATCAGTAAAATTCGAGGTTTGATCTTTGGCTGATTTCACCAGAAAAATACTTTGATTTGCCAGGTTTAATATAGCTTTATCCTCATCTTTATATGATACATCTGCACCTAATTTATCCACATACCATTCAGATGATTTCTCTACATTTGTTACCGGAATATAAGCAGTTCCAACTCTTAATAATTGTTCGCTCATTTAAAATCCCCTTTCTCACTCCTGATATTTATTTCATTTACTTTTTTTAATATCAAATAAGGTATTAACACTGGATCCGGCAGATAGTTATCCTTCTAAAAGTAATTGCTTCATACTTTTTATAATACCCATGTGCAGATTTTCGTGATTCATATGAAAAACAAACATCTCACCTAATGTTTCCATGCCCAGAAAAGGCTCTTTCAATGGATCATTCAGGTGCCCTTTACATGCCTGTTCAATAACAGCCGGCTGCTTTTCAAGCTGCATTATTATCTCCTTCATTGACGGAGGCTGTTCTGTCCAATGCGCTGGTTTACTGCCTCTCGGAAACAGCAAATGATAAGACAGGTGGAGCTGTCTCTCCTTATTAACGCCTGGAAACATTGTATTATCCCATCCTGTTAAAATATGGCCGGCATTCCATCGAATACTATTATTATGCCCCTCCGGCACCTGATCAGCTAATTTTTCAGGAATGGTAAGAAGAAACTCCACAGTCCAGTTACGCCATAATTTCATTTGTTGAAATAATTGTTCTTCCTTCATCGCATTTTCTCTCCTGTCAAAAACATATTATTCTGGGTAATGATTCATGCCGGATAATTAATATAAAGGAATCCTACTCATCAAATAACCCTCTTCTTATCAAATTCGCTGTTACCGGTGATCTCCCCAGTTCACGTGACCATACAGACAGCTGACCAATATGATGTATTTCATGTGCAATGACATGACGCATAATTTCTCCATACTTAAAACAAATTGTCTTCCCGCTGGAATCCGTTTCTGAAAGGATTTGATGCTCCATTTCGCTGGTCCAGGAAATAACAAAAGGTTCAATCTCCTGATGACACATCCTTGAAAATTCCTTCACTTTTGCTAGACTTGCATAAGATTCAAACGGCGGCTCCTCAGGACAGGGCTCACCTTTTAATTCTAAAATCCAGCTGTATTCCACGTCTATAATATGAAACAACGTGTAGAGGATACTTCCCACTCCTCCCGCCCGCTCCTTTAATAATTCTTCTTCAGAGACACTCTCACACCACTTAAACCAATCGTCACGAACCTGCCAGTTATATTGAAACAGTTTTAACATGATAAAGTCCTCCATTTCAGAATCATTTTGTATTATAATATTTGCTTTTAAACCTGAACTTTCATTAACCACTCACACGATATCGTTCATCAGGATATAAGGCTCATAAACTCCTCAACATCCTTCACACATAACTTTATCCCCTTTCCCCAAAAATCCTCAGTAGTAATATCCTCTCCCAAATGCTTCATAGCTAAATTTTCTAATGACATACTTCCCGAATCCCGAAGTAATGCGATATACTCCTTTTCAAATGACTTTCCTATTTCTTTCGATTTTGCATAGAGACTGAGTGCGAATAAATATCCAAATGTATAGGGGAAATTGTAAAACGGCGATGTTGTAATATAATAATGCGGTGTCCATATCCAAGAGCGCAATGAAGGATTATCAAATGACCTGTCATAAGCCATATTAAAGGCTTCCTTCATAAGTTCATTTAAACGCTCGACCGAAAGCCTTCCTTTTTTGCGCTCTTCATAAAAATTCTTTTCAAACAGAAAGCGGGAATGGATATTCATAAAATTCATCACGCTTCGTTTTAATTTTTCATCAAGTAAAAACAATTTTTCTTCCTTCGATTCTGCCTTTTCTAATACGGCATCTAGTATGACCTGTTCTGCAAAAAAGGAAGCCGTTTCCGCAATACTTAATGGATATTGTCTATTGCTTCCATCCACTGTTTTCATCGCATCGTTATGGAAAGCATGACCCAATTCATGTGCCAAAGTTAGTACACTTGTAATCCCTTCTTCATATGTCAAAAAAATCCTTGATTCACCAGTACGTGGAAAGCTCGCGCAAAATCCTGCAGTCGATTTATTTGCACGGTTTTCGGCCTCTACCCACTCCTTTTCAAAGGCTTTCCAGGCAAAGTCCCCCAACTCATTTCCAAAATGGCTGAAGCTTTCCAAAATAAAACTCACTGCTTCACCATAGCTCATCCTTTGCTTACTCTCTCCAACCGGTGCCCAAAAGTTATACGATTGCATTTTTGTATCACCGAACATTTTTGCCTTTCCCTCTAAATAATTGGTAAATGGTTTTTTATATTTATTTATAGCCGACCACATCGCATTTAATGTTTCCGCTTTCAAACGATTTTCTATTAAAGGCTCTGTTAATATATGAGGGAGTTTTCTGTTTTTATACACCTGTAGCCGGAAACCTGCTATGTTATTTAATATTTGTGCAAACAGCTCTTCTTTTTCCTGCAAAGCATCCTCTAAAGCAATATGAGCTGCTTTACGGATATCCTCGTCGGGATGAGACCGTAAATTAAAGGTTTGACCGATAGATAGCTCCCTGGATTCTTCTCCGAATGGCACGTTAATCTTTATTCTTCCTATCAGTGAATTGTAAAACTGCCGCCAAGCATGGTACCCATCCATCATCAGGTCTGAAACCAGTCTTTCCTCCTTCTCGGAAAGTAACATCTTTGCTTTTTCCCGCCACATTGTAAGAATAAATTTATATTCATTTAAAGCTTTTGTTTCTATTATTTCGATCCACAGATCTTCATTTGTTTCCAAAATAATATGTTGAAATTTTTTGATAACTGATTCAAAACGGGCATTCATCGCAGAGGTAACCCCTCTAAGTACTACAGCACCCTGGTCTTTTGTATTTTGCGCGGTAAGACAGGTTATAAAAGAATTAGCTTGAGATAACTTTTCCTGAATATCTCCTATGTTCTTTATGACTGATTCAATTCCTAGTGATTGATTTATCTCTAAGAGATTATCAAAGAGACTTAATTTTTCTTCCATTTTAGTGATTTCCAATTCTAATTGTTTTACATAGTTATTAAATGATGGCGACTCACTTCCACCTGGAAACAAATTATCCAGATTCCACACTTTTTTATACTTTGTTTCAGTCATACTTATCCTCCCTCATATTTAAACAACCGGCTAATCAGAACGTATATTCTTATATTAACACACCAGAAAATAAAAAGAACCCTTTCTGAAAATGTTTTTTCAGGATGAGTTCTTTCATAAGAAGTGTAACTCTGTTTATTTATTTTTTGTCAGATAATTATTTAAAGTTGTTTCCACTTTCTTAAAGTAAAGGAACCATCCAAACCAGTTTAGCAGATATAATAAGCTAAATGACAGACTGCTTCCTAAGATAACTGGTGCATTAAGAGGTATCCAGCCAACTATACTGGCAATAATAAGCCAGACACTATAAGAGAGAATAAAATGAATAATGGACTTTTTAACGAGATTGCTGCCGCTGTCTCCAAAAATAAGCGAGGAGACACCAAAGTATACTCCTAATAGCATACTGGCTCCCATATGCATCCAAATTTCTGAAACGTTGGCTTCGTATTCATTAAATTTCATAATAGTGAGGGCAATAAACGTTAATATACCTCCAAAAGCTATTCCAACAACAGACCGCTTTAAAGCTTCGAGTATCATTTTACTGCCCTCCTTGAATTAATTTTTCTTTAATGGCATTTACATATTTCCGTGTAATATATTCCTTGCTTCCGGACTGAAAATAAACACATAAATTTCCGTTAAAGGAGGCTTCAAATTTTTCAATACGATGAATATTTCCGATAACAGACTTTGAAAAGCGCATAAAATCATAGGAAATCAGGAATTCCTCCACTTCATAGAGCTTCATTTTCACTTCAATATGCGAACTCTTGGACACAGCATATATTTTTCTTTTCTCGGCATAAATGTAATCAATTTCCTTTGGCTCCAAAAGCACCGTTTGTTCCTGATTTACACCTGGTAAACGCTGCTGTTTTTTCTTATTGATCATATTTACGAGCTCCTGCAGCTCCTGTGTCCATTCCTTCGCTTGAATGGTTATCCGCGTCTCTTCATGGCTATCATCGATATCGATGTTTATTTTCATTCCATCTCCCCCATATCTCCCGCTATTTTACGGCTCTTTTCAGAAAATAGGGATAGCGGATGATGGCAATAATAAATGCTGCTGCCCCGATTGCAAATAATACAACCAAAGTCTGGAGAAGCTCCGGTACCTGAGTCGTTCCTGCCATAGCATCCTGAAAAGACTGGTGTGCCCAGTACTGAGGCAGAAAGTGAGCGATTGTCTGCATAAAGTCCGGCATCATTTCAAGCGGCATCCATAATCCGCTCAGCATCGCTCCACCCAGAGCAATGATTTGTGTGAGTGCAATTCCCATATTTTCTGTATTTACAGTAAGCGCCATTGCGAGCCCAATTGCTGTCACTGTAAACGTAATGAACAAGGACAAAATCAACAAAATGATTGGCTGCCCCAATGAAACATCATAAACTACTTTTCCGAATAAAAATAACACAACAATCTGAATAATCACAATAAAAGTAAATGGAAGCCATTTTCCAAGCAGATAATAATAGCTTTTGAGCGGTGTGCTTGCAAGCCTGGCTGTCATCCCTCTATTCCTATCTTTAATAAACACCTGCACCATCGAAATCATAATAAAAAATACAAACATCACGATATATCCCGGCACAATGGACTGAATAATTTCCTGATTGACTACTTCATTATCACCTGTTGTAAATACAGAAATAAATAAAACAGTAAATAAAATAGGCAGAATCAGCATCCAAAAAGCAAGCCCTTTATCCTGCAAATGCTTCTTTAATTCAACGATCATAATTGCATTCATTGTAACACCTCCTTATTTAGTCTCTCAAGTTACTTCCAGTTAATCTGAAAAAAACATCTTCCAGCCGGGGATGAACAAGCTCCATTCTTTCTACATCCAGACGATTCTCCCTGCAGTAGGAAATAATATGCTCCATTGCCTCCAGGGCTTTTTCTGTATAAAGTATAAATGCCCCATCTTCCTGCGATACGGTTCCATATTGTTCTAATTTGTCCTGAGGAATGCCGCTTCCTTTTACATAAATGGAGGGAACAGCATATTGCTGGAGTAATTCACTTATTGCGCCGTTTTCAATCATTTCTCCGCGATCAAGAAATGCTACGTAATCACAGAGCTTTTCAACCTCTTCCATATAATGACTGGCATAGATTACTGTCTTTCCAGCTGTTTTCAGATCTTCAATCATTTTAAAAATATATTTTCTTGATTGAGGATCTATGCCGACAGTCGGTTCATCCATGATAATCAGATCTGGGTTATGCATCAGTGCACACCCAATATTTAGCCTGCGCTTCATCCCTCCTGAAAACGCAAATACTTTATCTTTCCCCCTCTCACTGAGGCCAATTAGTGCCAGCACTTCTTTTATCCGCTGATTCAGACTGTTTCCTTTTAAATTGTATAACCTGCCAAACAGCTGTAAATTACTGAATGCTGAGATGTCCTCTTCTAAAATAATATCCTGTGGAACATAGCCTAATTTCTGCTTTGTTTTGTCAGTGATTCGTTTTTCATTAAATTCGATTTTTCCTTCGTAGTCGCGAATAATAGATGTAATCATTTTAATTAATGTGGATTTACCTGCACCGTTGGGGCCGACCAGCCCATAGCAGGCTCCTCCAGGAATGGTAATGGAAACATGTTTTAAAGCCTCTGTTTTATCGTAATGCTTTGTTACGTTATTAATTGTCAGCATGGTCACCATCTCCTTTCAACTCTATTATGACAAAGGAACGGGATGGTGCGGAAGAGTATGGTATAACATGCAGAGTTATATGTATGACATGTTGAATTACCCGCATAAAATATATGCGGGTTAGTGATTAGCCTAGTACGTGTTGCAACTATAAGCAAACTCATCTCATGTATCCTGCTCAAGATTTACTAACTCCTTTTCTTCATAAAACTTTAAGGTATCTCTGGGTCCACCTAAAAATTTAGCTACTTGTCCAATGGCATACATTAAACACTCCTCGTATCTCTTCTTGCTTTTCTAAACCGAATCACATTTGCAGTCAAAACTATGCGCGCTGCACAACAAGGTTTCCAGTCATGATGCTAAAAAAATGTGTTTTTATTTATCAACTTGGTTTTGCCCATATCAGATATAAAGCACCTGCCAAGTAACGCTCTTCCTTGATAAGCTTTACGTCAGAGCTATCTACAATATCAGAAATATTTCTGTTCTGATGACATCCTTCAACCTTTACCGCCAAAGGATCTATCAGTTTTTGTATCCCTGCCAGGATTTTATTTGTACTAATACCATGCTCCAGCATCAGTATTTTACCTTCTGGTTTACACCACTTTTGAAACCGATTCAGGACATCGACAGGCTTCTGGTAAGCACAAAAGCTGGTGGAGGATATAATTGTATCAAAGCTATTATCGTTAAACGCCATCGTTTCAACATCTTTTTGTATAAATGTAGATGGAAAAGGGTAATCTGTTGCCGCACGCTCTGCCATTATCAACATTTCATAACTAAAGTCCACCCCTGTCAATTCAATATCACTGCGATAAAAAGGGAAATTAAGACCTGATCCAATAGCAACCTCCAGCACTTTTCCCTCTGCTTCCTGAAAAATTCGTTGGCGAAACCTGGACCATTGGTCATTCTTTCGTCTTTTATCATATTTTCCGGCCTGCTTATCAAACTTTTTAATGAGTGCTTTGCGATCCATATCATCCCTCAATTCTTTTTTATTCAAGTCTTTTTATGTAATCTCAATCGTAATTCTTGAAGGGTTCAATCTTTTTTACAGTATCTTTTTATCTATTAAGTTAAATTTATTGTATTTCACCTTTCAGAGCAATCCTTTTCACAGTACCTAGCCATAATAATTATAAGAATTTACGGAATTGACTATTATTTTTACCCTGTTATAATAAATGCAATTAATAAGAGTTGGGAGGAAATAAAATGAGGCTAAATAAAACAAACACAGTGATTGATCGCATATACGGAACTTTTTTGGAGTGTTTACGATGTTGATTTACCAATAAAATAAACATCCTTAATTTATTGGTAAATCATTACCAAACATATTAAGGAGACATTAATGAAAATTAAAAAATTTATATCTTATTACAGGCCATATAAGAAGATTTTTGCTGGTACTTTGTTTGCGTCATTATTAGTCACAATTATTACGCTCTCGATTCCGCTAATCATAAAATATATGACGGATAACCTGATAAATAACTTTTCTCAGGAAAATGTATCTTTTATCTATTTGTTAGGGGCATCCATGATTGCGCTAATCCTGATCCAATTTCTTGCTCATATTTTTGTTGATTATTATGGGCATGTTATGGGGAACAGAATGGAAAAGGATATGAGTGAAGAACTGTTTCACCATATACACCGGCAGCCACATTCGTTTTTTGATACTAACAGTACAGGTAATTTATTATCCAGATTAACGCATGACTTATATAATTTATCCGAATTATATCATCATGGTCCGGAAGATTTGTTAATGTATATATTAAGATTTTTCGGGGCTATTATCATACTTTCCTTTATAAGTATGAAGCTGACACTCGTACTGCTTCTCTTCGTCCCCATTTTTTTGGGCATCACATGGTATTTCCAAAGAAAGCTTTTCCATGTTTATAAGTCTGACAAAGAAATGACGGGAGAAATTAGCGGTTTTCTGGAGAATTCATTAAACGGAAGCAAGGTTACAAAGGCATTTACAAATGAAAAAAGTGAATTGGAACAGTATAAAGTTTATAATAAACAGCTTATTGAAATTAAAAAGCTGGTTCACAAAAATGAAGCATTTTATAGTGAATCAATAAATTCGCTCACACAAGCACTTCCGATCATCATAATCGTAACCGGTTCCTTATTAATTTTACAGGACGACATTACAATTACTGACTTATTAACGTTTATTTTATATATAACTTATATCACAACACCAATTCAAGTGTTTGTTAAGCTGACTGTTCAATATAGAGAAGGAATATCCGGTTTTAATCGATTTTATGAGATTTTACAAATCGATCCAGCTATTAAAAACTCAGCGAAACCACAACAATTAGACAATATACGTGGCAATATAGAATTTAAAAATGTTACCTTCCGTTATAACGAGAAAAATATAATTAATCATTTAAATCTCAAAATCAATGCGGGTGAGTACATTGCTTTCGTTGGACCGTCCGGAATAGGGAAATCGACGATAGCCTCGTTAATACCAAGATTTTATGATATACAATATGGGCAGATACAAATAGATGGTATGGATATCAAAGATTTGGAATTAACTGCATTAAGGAAGCAGGTTGGTATCGTTCAGCAAGATGTTTATATGTATTCCGGTACAATAATAGATAATATAAAATACGGGAAACCAAATGCAGATGAGAAAAGTGTTATAGAGGCAGCAAAACAAGCCAATGCACATGATTTTATAATGCAGCTGCCCCATGGCTATCAAACATTAATTGGTGAAAAAGGAGCTAAATTATCCGGTGGGCAAAAGCAAAGACTTAGTATTGCTAGAGTCTTTTTAAAGAACCCAAAAATAGTCATCTTTGATGAGGCTACGAGTTCATTGGATAATAGGAGTGAGAGAATCGTACAAAATTCATTAGAACGATTGTCTGAGAACCGCACGACGATTGTCATTGCTCATCGCCTTTCAACGATTAGAAATGCGGATAGGATATACGTTTTTTCTAATAAAGGGATTGAGGAAATTGGCACGCATGAACAATTGATGAAAAACCATGGATATTACAGGAGGATGTATTTGGAAACATCCAGTACAGATTAATATTTTTTTAAATGGTCAGAAAAAATGCTACATGTGTTTTTTAGTAAGTTTTATGAATATAACTTATTTTGAAATAAAAAAATCGCTATTAACAGGAAATTAATAGCGATTTTTTTGTTTTAGAATTTTTTTGGCAAACGCATTCCATCTTCCATTCATTATGTATGTGGAAAAAATTAAATGGGACATCGTCTTAGCAGTCACCGCACTGAATAACAATGATTTGATCCAAAACAAGCAGGAACATAGCAATTGAGAAGAATTATATAAAAACGAAGAATGCTAAGATAAAGAAGAAGCATCAAAACAGTCCATATCTATACAAAGCAACATATCATTTACTTATGAAAGGAGAGATTCGTCATGCCAGAAAAGAACACAGCATTGCCCGAGATTGTCTCCCGTGATGAATGGCATACTGCACGCAAGGAATTGCTAAAAAAAGAAAAGGAAGCCACTCGTGCTCGAGATGCGTTAGCTGCAGAACGCCGCAGGCTGCCAATGGTCCCTTTGGAGAAAGAATACATGCTTGAAGGTCCGAACGGTACAATCCGTTTATTAGATCTATTTGCAGGACGTCGTCAGCTTCTCACCTATCACTTTATGTTGGAACCAGGAGATGAAGCACCCTGTTCTGGATGCTCGATGTTTGTAGACAATATTGGCCACCTTGCCCACCTGCATGCCCGTGACACTTCCTTCGCGCTTATATCTCGCGCACCATATGCTGAAATTGGCCAGGTAAAGAAGCAAATGGAGTGGACAATTCCATGGTACTCCACGTTTGGTCATAAGGATTTTAACACAGATAGCGGTGCTGGATCAGGCTTCGGTCTGAGTGTTTTCCTTCGTGCCGGCAGCAGTATTTACCAAACCTACTTTACATCCTGGCGCGGTATCGAGACGCTCGGCAGTAACTGGACATTCCTGGACCTGACACCTTTTGGACGCCAGGAAACCTGGGAAAACTCACCGGATGGATGGCCAAAAACAAAGCCATATCAGTGGTGGCGCCTTCATCATAAATATGATAATTAATAGGCATACTCCAAAATGGATTATATGATTTTTATTACCTGATATCTTCGGGAAGATTGCGATAAGGTCGATATTTTTTAAAGAGGAGATAATCATATGACTGAATTAGTTTTTAAGAAATTTGAAATGACCAGAGGCTGGTTTATTAAGGTTGCAGAATCCATTCCTCAAGAAATAGCAAATATACAGCCAGATGTTTTTAATAATAATATCCATTGGCATATAGGTCATGTTTTAACGGCCTGTGAACAATTAATATTTGACTTTCCCGAAAAAATGAACAACCTTCCTGACAACTATGTTGCATTATTTGAAACAGGTACAAAGCCCGCTGATTGGAATGGAGATATACCGGATGTAAATACACTGATTGCTCAGCTGAAGGATCAATTACAGCGTCTCAAACAAATTCCTCCCAGACAATTACAGGAAAGAATTGAAAAACCTTTCTTTGGCCTGGAAACCTTTGGAGAGTTAGCTGGTTTTGTAAATGTTCATGAGGCCATTCATATCGGAAAAATAGAAGAAATGAAACGTGTGATAGAATTTCAGGCATTTAAAAGCTAACCTGATGAAGGTAGAAATCCATATTTGTGGATTTTGCAACTATGAAAATTCATTCACTTTACTCCTAAAAAGAAGCAGGATATATTCGTGAAAAAGGCTTTTCCTTATTTTCAGAAATATATCCTGCTCAGCTGGTCACCTGTTGTTCTATTATCTTTCATTATTTTATCCAATTTCCTCCACCAATTCTAATATAATTCCCTCCGGCCCGCGAATGTAGCATAATTTATAAACATTTTCATAGTTTTGTATCTCACCAAAGATTTCTGCGCCTGCCTTTTCCAATTTGGCAACAATAGCTTCTATATTCTCAACAGCAAAAGCAATATGCCTGAGTCCCAGTGTATTTGGCAGTGGATGCTGAACATCATATTCGTCTAATGGTGAATGGAATTTAACCAGTTCTATCTTTGCTTCCCCACCGGGTGCTTCTAACATAGCTACCGTTTCTTTCACATCAGGAAGCCCAATAATCTGTTCCACCCATTCTCCTTCCACTTCCGCCTCCCCAAGCTCTCTAAGTCCAAGCTCAAGAAAAAAGGCTTTAGCAGCAGGAAGATCATTTACAATGATACCTATATGATCTATTCGTTGAACCTTCATATATTTTCCTCCTATTTTTCCCCTAAAGCTTATCACATAAAAATATCTAGTGATCCGTTACACCTCTTGTCATCCAGTTTTTCTTGATCACATACAATAGATAAATCAGGTTGAACAACATTATTTATATCATTGTCTTGCTTATTATCCACTAATAACCGCACATCAAAAGGAGCAAAAAATACTTCACATTCCTTTTCTCTTAAGAAAACAGAAAAAGCAGTAGATAGCTCTCTGAGAACCTGCTGACGCCTGCGTGAAGGGGCAGGTGACATATTGAAATATCGCCATCAATTAATTCAAGTCTTCCCCCTTCATCCCAGGTCAGATAATCAGCATACGAATATTTTTTTTATTTGGAATGGGCATTATAATCATTCCTTTCCACGAATACTTTACAAATATCATATCATAAATCGAAAATATTACTCATCATCTTCTTTAAACTGAGCTTTCCGCATTGATGATAGCGCGAACCATAGCCCACATAATATAAGTCCAACAATCGAAATCCACAAAGCCTGTCGAAAACCTATCCCGTCAGCAATTGCACCACCTAATGGTGCACCAATTACCACCATACTACGATTGATCGATCTTAAAGTGGCATTCATACGGCCTTGTAAGTGCAAAGGAGTAACAGATTGGCGATATCCCATTTCAAGCGGTCCTTCAATTCCCATAGCAAAACCATAAAAAAGCTGACCTAAGATCACAAATATAAGTGCAATAATCTGCGTATCAGAGTCATTCGCTGCCGGGGAAAGTACCATCAGAATCACTGCCGGCCCATAAAGAATCCGGGAAAAAGCCATAGACTTTCCAACACCGAAGCGCATGCCAGCTCGATTGGATAAGGAGGTACCAATTACAGCACCAACTCCTCCTGCTGCAAGTAAAAATCCAAGAAGGGATTCCTTAAAACCCAGTTCGATTAAAATAAATGTCACGAATATGGTAATCATCATGCTATGAAATAAGAACCAAGCATGCGTATTTAAAGCAAGCGTTCGAAGGTATTGGTGCCGGTACATCCATTGCAGACCTTCTTTAATTTGTTTGCCAATTCGGCCATCCGTTGCAGACTTTTCTAAAGGCTTATGCTTTATTGTTGCCATTAGAACTCCTGAAAATAAATACGAAACAGCGTTTACTAGAATAGTAAACGGAGCACCAATCCAAGAGACGAGTCCACCGGCAATTGCTGGCCCGCTCGTTTCGGCAACAGCTGAAACTTGCTCCAGCCGTGCATTAGCCCGTATTAGCAAGGGACGAGGAACTAATTGTGGCACAAAGGACTGGTACGCAGCATCATTAAATAGCGACATGACACCAAATAGAATCAGCATGATCATTAACCAGCCAATATTGATTACCTCCGTGACTGCCAGCAGGCAAATCATAACCAGCAGCATGCCACGCCCAATATTAGTGACTACCAGCACAGTCTTTCGATGGAAACGGTCAATCAAAACCCCTGCCAGTAATCCAAGTAGTATATAAGGAATCCACCTGGATGCTGATACCCAGCCAACATCTACAGCGCTTCCTCCCATATTAACCACTACCAATACCTGAAGAGCCAGAGTCAAAATAAACATACCAAAGGTCGAACTGGCCGAAGCTACCCAAAAACGAACAAAGCTTTTATGTTCTCTGAGTTTCATCATAAGAGGCTTCTCCTTTCAAGCTGGGAAACATTTTGAATTCTCGGCCATAAATAACCGTCTACCTTACTTCCAGATGCTCTTCCTTCTTTAACCAACATATCAATTTTAGATATTTTTTCATCCCCCTTTAGGTAAAATCATAACCAAAGAGGCAAAACAGTGCAATTTTATTATAAAAATCAAAAAATTAAGCTTATAACACCCGATTCAATCAGCTCAATTGCGGCCGCATAAACTTACATACCTGGATTATTTTAATTCTGTTTTCGTAAATTGACTCTAAGGATTGTTCCACAAGGATCCGAAATCCAATAACCATCTGAGTTCTCGTATAATTCCACTTCATCTCTTCTATCAACATGATTCTCCTGTAAGTACTCTGCTGCGTGCTTAACATCGTCTGTCTGAAGCTCTAGCCATACATCCTGTTGAGAATAATTATCCATACAATCCAGCCACAATGTAGCTTCGCCTAACTGAAAGGCATGTGAATCCGACATGAAACCCAAGTACGGCAGTTTTATTACCTCCTTATAAAAATGCACTGTCTCGTTGTATTTAAATTTAGGAATTTTTAAAGCTATGTTATTTCCACCACCAAATTCTCCTTTTGTCATTTTCATACAGGATACCTCCGTTATTTTTCTTTACTATACCATTTGCTGGTTCTCTCCACTTCTTTTGGATTGCTCCTCTACACAATAATATATTATATGAATTGGCTGCAGAACTAATTTCCAATCGTGATTTCTGCTTGAAAAACGATAACTGCATAACCTCCAATTTGAACTTGTACCGGTTTTTGATTATTACAATGAACGGTAACATCCACTATCCCTGTACGTTTTATTGCTTCACCTTGTACTCCTGAGAAATGAAACATTCTCCCTTTTAATGGCATCAACTGATGTTGAACTAGATAAGCACCTGCAGGACCATGGGCATTTCCGGTAACAGGATCTTCATTTATTCCGATAGCCGGTGCAAACATTCTTCCGTAAGTTAATATATTGGTATCTTTTGAATCAAGTGTAAAAACAAAGTATCCATTACACTGAATATGTTTACTAAGCTTAACAAGCAAATTCATATTAGGAGATAATTGATTAAGCTTATCTCTTGATTTAATACCAATCAGTACTTTCGAGTGTCCAGTCGAAACGATTTGAATCGGACACTGATTATGAAGTGCATCCGGTGTAAGATCAAAGGCAGAAAGCAGTCGTTCTTTATCAATTCCTTTAATGATCGGTCCAAATTCAATTTTCTCTTGCGTTATAACGATTTGATAATCATTATTTTTTTCTGTAATCTCTATAGGTAATATTCCGGCTTCCGTTTTAATTTTGATTCTTGAAAAATCAGTCATATTATTGTGATGCGCCCATACATAGAGAGCAGCTATGGTGGCATGTCCACAAACAGGAACTTCGGTAGTTGGCGTAAAATACCGTACCCTAAAATCATGATTAGATGATTCTGGAGGAAAAATAAAAGCCGTCTCCGAACAATTAATTTCCCGGGCGATATTTTGCATTTGATTAACATCTAAACCTTCTGCGTCCAGAACTACTCCAGCAGGGTTTCCCTGAAACTTTTCTTGCGTAAAAACATCTACTTGATAAATTTGATATCTTTTCACAATAACCTCCTATAAGGCGATAAATCATTATTTAATTACTTTGATTTTACATTTATTTATGGATAAGATTCATCCAATTTAGAATTGGTCTTAACCCATTTTGGTTAAAAAGATAAAAATTCCTTTTTCCCTCCTTGGCTAAAAAAATTATTTCATTTTTTCTCAGTTCTTTGAGATGATAAGACAATTTAGTATTTGAAATTTGGACCTCCTCTGCTTGTAAAATATTCAATATATCCTCTGGACAAAACCCATCTTTTGATTCGAGTGTATCCGGTAAAAAAACTCTCCTTTCCTGATCAAATCGCAACATCTCAATTATCCGAACACGTATTGGATCCTGAAGTACTTTAAAGACGTCTGTTACTTTAATATTATTCATAGCTTTATTATAATCTTTTTCTCTTGACATTTCAAATATATTTGAAATGAGTTGATTTCTATGAAATATTCACAGCAAGAGCTGATTAGTTTAGTAAGTATTTGTATTGGCACTTTTTTAATTATCTTGGATACAAACATTGTAAACATTCTTATTCCTGAATTACGAAGAGAAATGGATTTAACAATCTCCCAAACATCATGGATCGTCAATAGCTATGTTCTGGCATTCGCTTCGTTGATATTATTATTCGCCAGAATCAGTAAGCGAATAGGTGCAAAAAATGCATTTATTTTTGGAATTACTATTTTTATGATTGGCTCCATATTATGTGGTTTATCAGATGTCTATGTAGAGCTAGTCATTGCTCGTATTATTCAAGGAATTGGTGCTGCTTTGTTCGCACCTATCGCAACAAAGCTTTTATCATCTACCGTAACAGAGCCTAAAAAACGAGCTATTGCTTTTGGCGTATGGTCAGGTACTTCAGGTATGGTATTCGCATTTTCACCAATGGTCGGCGGATTTTTAAATGAGCTGTGGGGATGGCAGAGTGTCTTTTTAATCAATATTCCTTTTTCTTTGATCGTTATTTTAACCGCATCATAGCTATCAAAGACGTAAAAAAGGAACAAACATCGCTATTTATGAAGGAACAGATAATGATTGTTCTGTTGATGTTGACATTTGTATATATTACTCATGAATACAAAAGAATGTATGAGACCCCGTTTTTATTGATAGCAGGAATTCTTTTGCTGCTGATTTTGGGAAGTATTTATAGCAGGAAGTTTCAACAAAACCTTACGCATGTTATACAACGACAAATGTTTTCAAGGCTAAACATTTCCAGTTTATTAAATGGATTCACATACAATTTTTCGATATATGGGATAATGTATTTTCTGTCTATTTATTTCCAAGATAACCTATATCTATCTTCACTGGAGACAGGTATTAAATTTCTGCCCTTAACCGTATCAGCCATGTTGATATCCTCATTTTTATCACTAATATTAGTTAACAGGATTGGGCAAACATTTACACAACAGCTGTGTTTATTTGCAATTATTTGCGGCAGTTCCATATTGTGCATTTATTTTGGAATTTCGGGTGTGCCCAGTTTCATTTTAATTAGTTTCATTCTTTTAGGTTTCTCCGGGGCAATAGCACCGGTACTAATGAATACAGCATTTTTGACGACGAGCAAAATGTACCACAATGAAATTTCTTCTTTGGTTAATCTACTTCGTCAAATGGGCAGTATTATCGGGATTATGATTGTTTCTATCATGTTACATTTTTTCGAATCTAAAATAGCTATCTTGTATTTCCTGCTGTTGACAATGTTATCCTCGTCTATAGCTTATCTGTACTTAGTCTGGGCACATAAAATGGAGGAAAGATCATTCAAATGCAATGATAAAATAACTGGCTCCCATACTAATAAGGGCGAGGGGTGAGCTGTATAACAGCTTTTATACTTCATCTATATATAAAATAATTTATAATCAAGTATGCACAAAAAAGACCTGAGGATGATTTTCTCCTCAAGCCCTTTGTTATTTTGTATTTTTTGAGTAAACAATTTTTTTAATACTATCATAGGAAAGACAAAAAGTTTCTGAGAGTTTATCAATAGATATTCCAGCACTGAATTTCCTGCTAATTTCAGCGTTTCTTTGATCCAGATATTCTCTGGCCCCTGTTTTTTCTCCCCATTTTTTCTTTCCTCCCGCATTTTCGGAATATAAATTAACTCGCCGTGTACATATCTCTGTATTTCTTTAAGTAACTCTTCTGGGAAAACATAATCAGCTTTTATATATCTCATTCTAACTCCGCCTCTTAAAAATGTAATTAATTTTAAAGCAGCAAAGTTTATACTATAAACTGTTCCTATCAGGCCAGTTAGGCGGTTATTATTTTACTCCACACAAAGTACCACTATTGTTCATAATATAGACTTTGCGTGGAGTTTAACAAGTACCATACCAATCATTGGAACTCTCGAACTCACTGGAATCATCTCCTTTTTTCACTTACCATATATAATTGTTTAACTTTAAAAAACCGCTTTAGATACTTTTAACATGGTATTGAAAACAGAATTGTTTCCAAAGCCGTTACAGGGTTGATCTCTCCTGTAAATCATATACATCTTTCGGAATTATAAAATGAACATAAATTTATTTAATAACCGCCCTTAGAAACCTTCCTAAGCACTTCCATATCTAAACCAAGAATAGCATCCATATGATTGTTAATAACCTGAATATCTAAATCCCACCACCTTATCTGTAACAACTCTTTTATTTTAGATTCAGAAAATCTTTTTTTGATTTGATTAGCAGGATTTCCTCCCACAATGGTATATGGTTCAACATCTTTTGCTACGATTGAGCCGGCTCCAATAATCGCTCCATCCCCTATGGTTACACCAGGCATAATCATAGCATCCATACCGATCCAGACATCATTACCAATAATTGTATCTCCCTTTAGAGGCAGCATATCCAGCGAGGGTGTATGCTTTTCCCAGCCATTTCCGAATATATTAAAAGGGTAAGTAGAACCATCCATGCGATGATTCGCTCCATTCATGATAAAAGTAACTCCAGGCCCTATCGAAGAAAACTTTCCGATAATCAATCTATCCCCTATTAATTCATAAAGATATAAAACTTGATCTTCAAAAGACTCTCCATTCTTACTGTCATAATACGTGTATTCACCAGCTTCGATATTCTTTTTTGTCAGCAATGGTTTGATAAACTGAACATTTTTATTTCCAGCTATCGGATATATTTGATTTGGATCCGGCCCTTTTATTATTTCTGTCATATATTCACGCCCTTTTTATGAATTTTTTCTAATACAGCCTATTTTATTACACTCTAACGCAAACCATATCTCTCCATCTTCATTGCATGTGATGCCATGAGGTTCTGAGGTTGATGTTGGAATGTCATATTCATTTATCTTTCCATTTGTAAGCGAAATCTGACCAATTTTATTTGTCCCCACTCCGTAAACCATATATCATTATTTGTTCCTGGAGCAATCGTATGCGGACGTGCATTTGAAGCTGGTATATCAAATTCTGTAATTTTCCCATCTGTCGTGATTCGCCCTATTTTATTTCCAATGATTTCGACAAACCAGACAGCATCATCTGAACCAGTAGTAATACCGACCGGGCCTGATGATGCTGTTGGTATAGGATACTCTGTTAGCTCCCCTGCATCTGTAATCCTTCCAATGACATTATTTTAATTTTCAGTGAACCAAAGTGCGTTGTCTGAACCCAAAGTAATGAAAGCAGGATAGGATTCCTTATTGGGCAAATCATATTCATGAATCATACCATCAGCGTTCAGCTTTCCTATACGGGCTCCCTTCATTTGCGTAAACCATATATCACCATTTAGTCCCTCTGCTATTCCATACGGTTCTGAATCAGGATACGGCAATAAGTATTCTGTAAAATTACCTGCTGTTGTCAGTTTCCCTATTTTATTGGCAGCATTTTCTGTAAACCAGATATCACCGCTGGATGAGACAGTTAAGCACATCAGCTTTGCGTTTGGAGTGGGTACTTCATACTCTTTTATTTCCCCATTCTTATTGATGCAGCTTATTTGGTTTGCTTTATATTGGGTAAACCAAATATTTCCGTCTTTTGCTGCAGCAATACCATAAGGACCGGAATCAGCTTTAGCGATTGTAAATTCTGTTATATTCATTTTCATCCTATTCCTCCATTTAACCATTAGATTTTTTAACGAGCTTCTTAAACGTATTATCCAGCTATTATAGAGATAGACATATTAAAAACCCCCAATTCATATTCTGAACAGGAGGTAATCATAAATAACAAAAAGAAAATACCTTTTGATTATTATGAAGTACATGATGAATCCTATTCGGAAAATGCAATGTTATAAATGTCAGGTTTCTGAATAGGAGGATGATGTACCAATATTTTTCTGTTTCGTATTATTGGAGTAAAAAAGCACAGACTTATCCTATCCAGAAAACGTTTCGTGACCTATAACGAATGTTTTTCTTATAAATAGGATTAATAAATCATGTACTCTTTTCACCCTTTCAACGTTTATCTGCTTTAAGTTTAAACATAGTGGTTTATAAAAATCAAGCTATTATTACATCTGTTAGCAAATAATATAAGTTTTCATATAAAAATACCTCCACCAACTGAACGTTTATGAATTTTGTATCCCAAAGAATGCCTAAAATTAACCTCACTGGCTCTAAACATCATTTGTTACGTATGATACAATCATGAAAAAGGAGGTGCAGCATGGGGATTTGCAAAGAACTCTTGTATTAAGAATTTCTATTATTACAGGAGGTATTTATTATGAAAAAAATATTACTTGATACAGATATTGGCGGCGATATTGACGATGCAGTGTGCCTGGCATACTTATTAAATGAACCTCAATGCAGTTTAATGGGGATTACAACCGTATGCGGTGAACCAGAAAAAAGAGCCGCTGTTGCTGATGCGATCTGCAAAGCAGCTGGCCGGGAAATCTCAATTGTTGCAGGCCTGGATACAACACTGCAACCTGTACCGGTATATCCAACGCCGGACGGTGCTTCGGCATTATCTAATTGGAAGCATAATACCTATAAAAAAGCGGATGCTCCAGCGTTCATGTATCAACAGATTAAAGACCATCCACATGACATTACTCTAATCGGTATTGGCAATATGACGAATATTGCTGCTCTATTTCGTGACTATCCGGACGCTCCCGGTCTATTAAAAGGTCTATATCTGATGAATGGATATTTTGCAAAAGAACCATTGCCTGAGCCTTGGTATAATTGGAACTCCTGGGCAGATCCACTGGCATCAAAAATCGTGTTTGCTTCCAACGTAAAAGCCCATAAAGCTATTCCACTTGAGGTTACGGGGAGGCTTACTATTGAAGCAGCACGGGCAAATGAATTGTTTCACACAAATTCAAGTTTAACCAAAGCAGTTCTCGACTTTGGGAATGCCTGGTTAGAAAGCTCCAATCAATTAACGTTACATGACCCTTTAGTGGCCGTTTCCATTTTCCACCCGGAAATATGCCAATTTGAAAAAGGCTTTGTCGCCGTTGAAACAAATGAGGAATCATCGATGGGTTCCACATTCTTTACAACAAATAAAAATGGAAATGTAGACATTGCAAGAACGGTAGATAAAGAAGCTTTCTACCACATCTTATTATCTACATTAAATAAAGTTATATGAAGTATGAAAGAGAAATTCCACCACTTGTAATCAGCAGAGCCACTGCCAATGGTGAAGCCGGGAAAAAATGGCTGGAGAAACTGAACGATGTTATTTTAGAACTTGAAAACCAATGGAAAATTAAAGTTGGACAAACCTTATTTGGCGGTTCAACTGCTTTTGTAGCAAATGCAGTAAACGGGCAAGGAAACGAGTATGTAATAAAAATGGAAATGCCTGATAGTGTCTGGCAAGTTGATTTTTCTAATGCGATAAAAGCTTTAGAGCTGGCAAACGGCAATGGATATGTAAAATTATTTGCCTATGATTACGATAAAAAGGCTTCTTTATTAGGACGCCTCGGGAAACCTTTAAAAGAGACTGGCAAACCAGTTCTTGAGCAGATTAACATTATTTGCTCAACCTTACAAAAAACATGGACTGTTCCTTTCCAGCATTCCACATTGCAAAGCAACAAAGAGGTTTTTTCTTGGTTTAGCGGGTTTATTGAAAGCACCTGGAAATCGTTAAATTACCCATGCTCAGAGGGGACGATTGCATTTGCCTATCGTTTTCTCCACTCAAGACATAAGGAAGAGAATCCGAAAAATCATGTACTCGTTCACGGGGATGCCCATAACACGAATATTTTACAAGATACATCCAAAGAAAATCAGTTTAAATTGATTGATCCAGATGGCATAATCTACGAAAAAGCTTATGATTTAGGTGTTTTGATGAGAGAATGGACTGAAGAATACAAGCACCATCCTGTAGAAAAAGGTATGGAACGGTGTGCCCATTTGAGTATGCTAACAGGTGTGGACAAACAAGCCATTTGGGAATGGGGCTTCCTTCAGTGTGTCTCCACTGGATTATTATTGCTGGCAATTGACAATAAATCCGGTAAAGATTTGTTAGCAGTTGCAGAGGCTTGGTCAGATAAAAGGTAGCTGTTTATTCTTTTAGATTACTATTACAAATTAGGGCAAGAGTCTATCTTAAAAAACTTTAGATGCTCTTTGTCAATTAAACGATACAAATAACTTTTTAATAGTCAAGAAAACCGGATTTTTATACGAAACACCGGTTTTCTTGACTTCCACACAAATTAATCCAAAAAGCATTGTCGATCATGAAACCGAATTAATATTGGCCCGCAAAATAAGTTGTAATCATTTTAATCTTAGCGTCTTTTTTATTGCTGGCAAACCCAAAAAAATCTGCAATATAAATCTGTCTGCCATCATTTAACGTCATGGTTGTATGTGAAGCTCCTTCTTTACCATGGGTAAGATTCATAGCTATTTCCACGCTGCTGACAGGGTAATCTGTTTCAGATACTTTTTGAGAAAAGTTCAGAAATCCATGAATCTCCTCCCTATTAATCACACACCATATAACGTCCTCCGTTAAGACATCTTTTAATATTTCTTCCTTGCCGGCGGCACGCCCTATAATAAAATCACGAATAATTCTTCTTTTGGGGGCATTGTCACATTTTAAATCACCAAGAACTGCAAAGTCAGGAGTGAATGAGAGCTGATTACTCTCCGCAAACTTTAATCCTTTTTCTGTTAGTGTATCCCTTAATATGCTGACTGCTTTTGGTCCGACACCATGAATTTTAAGCAGTGTTGTTTCATCAAGCCTAGCAGCATCTTCAATTGTTTTAATATTTATATGATGAAGGGCATTCATTGCAGGCTTACCGATTTTAGGAAGTGGACTACTCATGGGTAACTAAACTCCTTCCGGGAAATAAATATATTATTCCAGTTTAACATTTATTTTGGTCTTCCGTTACTATTGAAAGGGGCACGATAAACTTATCTGTCACATTTTTGAATGCCGAACTAAAAGATGTTTCTTCTAATGGCTACTTGATCATCCCATCTAGCTGCAATGCAGTTTTAACAGCACAAATAAGCTCATTTTTCAACATTAGCTCTATTATTATTTTCATTAACTCTTAACATCAATAAAACGCAGCATTCCTTTTTCAACAGATATCACATCATCCTGATTAAAAATAATACAGGCTTTTCCTCCAGCATGCTTATCAGAATCAAACTCACCAAGAACTGTTACGTAACCCTTTTCAAAAAAATAAATAAGATGTTTGTCATTTTCCTCTGATTCAAAGGCTGCTAAATCATTATGTAAATACGCTCTCATTGGTTTGTCGTATAATTGCATGTATATTTCTCCCTTTAAAGATAGTTTGAAAAACCAATTATAGCATCCTCATAATTTAGTTTGAAGCTGAGGGCTAATTTTATTTTGAAATAAATTTCGATTGAATGTGCTATATACGGCAAAAAGGATTTTGAAGAGAAAAATGGAGCAAACAAAGAGGGAAAGTTATAAATATGTATGCAAAAAAAAA
Organism: Oceanobacillus sp. FSL W8-0428; assembly: GCF_038004405.1. Taxonomy (NCBI): domain Bacteria; kingdom Bacillati; phylum Bacillota; class Bacilli; order Caryophanales; family Bacillaceae; genus Oceanobacillus; species Oceanobacillus sp. FSL W8-0428. The sequence continues at coordinate 1,785,201 of NZ_JBBORB010000001.1, read as the reverse complement.
ACTCTCTCACAACTTGTCTTCTTTACGGGAGTAGCTTCCAGTCATCGAGTAATTTTCCTAAAAAAAGACCTCATAGAGAGGGTTTAAATCATTGACCCGCAGCTTAGAAGGCTGTTGGGCATGAGTTAAGGTCATCATGATAATTCTTATATTAACATACAAATGTATGAGATTTGCATCATAAATATATATAAGTAATGGGCCTGAGTGGACTCGAACCACCGACCTCACGCTTATCAGGCGTGCGCTCTAACCAGCTGAGCTACAGGCCCACTTTAATAATGGAGCGGGTGAAGGGAATCGAACCCTCATCATCAGCTTGGAAGGCTGAGGTTTTACCACTAAACTACACCCGCATATTTAAGATGGTGGCTCGGGACGGAATCGAACCGCCGACACAAGGATTTTCAGTCCTCTGCTCTACCGACTGAGCTACCAAGCCAATTAACTATTATGTATGGAAGAATTAAAGGGATTCGAACCTGTGACTCTCTAATTACAAGTCAGCGGTTCTATCAGTTGATCCAAGGTGGTATATGGCGGTCCGGACGGGACTCGAACCCGCGACCTCCTGCGTGACAGGCAGGCATTCTAACCAGCTGAACTACCGGACCATTTTGGTTGCGGGGGCAGGATTTGAACCTGCGACCTTTGGGTTATGAGCCCAACGAGCTGCCAGACTGCTCCACCCCGCGATATGAATTTATAAGTCTTATATGGTGGAGGATGCAGGGCTCGAACCTGCGACCCCCTGCTTGTAAGGCAGGTGCTCTCCCAGCTGAGCTAATCCTCCATTATTGGTGACCCGTACGGGATTCGAACCCGTGTTACCGCCGTGAAAGGGCGGTGTCTTAACCGCTTGACCAACGGGCCAGGTATTATTTTCCAGTTAATAGGAAAATAAATAATTTCACAGGCAGATTTTAAAAGTTAAACTTCAAATCTACGACCAGTCGGTTATTAACCGAAGTTCTACCATTAAGGTACTGTGAAATAAGGATTGCCTGGCGGCGTCCTACTCTTGCAGGGGGAATCCCCCAACTACCATTGGCGCTGAAGAACTTAACTTCTGTGTTCGGCATGGAAACAGGTGTGACCTCTTCGCTATCGCTACCAGACTTATTTATTTAGGATTTGCACCCTGAAAACTAAATAAGAGTAACGTGACATCAAAAAACTTAGATAAGTCCTCAATCGATTAGTATCCGTCAGCTGCACGTGTCGCCACGCTTCCACCTCGGACCTATCAACCTCATCGTCTCTGAGGGATTTTACTCACTTGAAGTGATGGGAAGTTTCATCTTGAGGGGGGCTTCATGCTTAGATGCTTTCAGCACTTATCCTTTCCACACGTAGCTACCCAGCTATGCTCCTGGCGGAACAACTGGTACACCAGCGGTGTGTCCATCCCGGTCCTCTCGTACTAAGGACAGCTCCTCTCAAACTTCCAACGCCCACGACGGATAGGGACCGAACTGTCTCACGACGTTCTGAACCCAGCTCGCGTACCGCTTTAATGGGCGAACAGCCCAACCCTTGGGACCGACTACAGCCCCAGGATGCGATGAGCCGACATCGAGGTGCCAAACCTCCCCGTCGATGTGAACTCTTGGGGGAGATAAGCCTGTTATCCCCGGGGTAGCTTTTATCCGTTGAGCGATGGCCCTTCCATGCGGAACCACCGGATCACTAAGCCCGACTTTCGTCCCTGCTCGACTTGTAGGTCTCGCAGTCAAGCTCCCTTCTGCCTTTACACTCTACGAATGATTTCCAACCATTCTGAGGGAACCTTTGGGCGCCTCCGTTACCTTTTAGGAGGCGACCGCCCCAGTCAAACTGCCCGCCTGACACTGTCTCCGAACCGGATTACGGTCCTGGGTTAGAATGGTCATACAGTTAGGGTGGTATCCCACGGGTGCCTCCACGTAAGCTGGCGCTCACGCTTCAAAGGCTCCCACCTATCCTGTACAAACTGCACAAACATTCCATATCAGGCTACAGTAAAGCTCCACGGGGTCTTTCCGTCCTGTCGCGGGTAATGCGCATCTTCACGCATAGTATAATTTCACCGGGTCTCTCGTTGAGACAGTGCCCAAGTCGTTGCACCTTTCGTGCGGGTCGGAACTTACCCGACAAGGAATTTCGCTACCTTAGGACCGTTATAGTTACGGCCGCCGTTTACTGGGGCTTCGGTTCAAAGCTTCGCTCCGAAGAGCTAACTCTTCCCCTTAACCTTCCAGCACCGGGCAGGTGTCAGCCCCTATACTTCGCCTTTCGGCTTCGCAGAGACCTGTGTTTTTGCTAAACAGTCGCTTGGGCCTATTCACTGCGGCTCACTCACAAGTGAGCACCCCTTCTCCCGAAGTTACGGGGTCATTTTGCCGAGTTCCTTAACGAGAGTTCTCCCGCTCACCTTAGGATTCTCTCCTCGCCTACCTGTGTCGGTTTGCGGTACGGGCACCTATGATCTAACTAGAGGCTTTTCTTGGCAGTGTGAAATCAGGAACTTCGGTACTCTATTTCCCTCCCCATCACAGCTCAGAAATATGTCAGACGGATTTGCCTATCTGACTTCCTCGCATGCTTGGACGCACATCCATCAGTGCGCACTCCTTATCCTCCTGCGTCCCCCCATTGTTCAAACAATCATGAGGTGGTACAGGAATATCAACCTGTTGTCCATCGCCTACGCCTGTCGGCCTCGGCTTAGGTCCCGACTAACCCTGAGAGGACGAGCCTTCCTCAGGAAACCTTAGGCATTCGGTGAAAGAGATTCTCACTCTTTTTTCGCTACTCATACCGGCATTCTCACTTCAAAGCGCTCCACCAGTCCTCACGGTCTGACTTCTCTGCACTTTGAACGCTCTCCTACCATTGTTCGTAAGAACAATCCGCAGCTTCGGTGATACGTTTAGCCCCGGTACATTTTCGGCGCAGCGTCACTCGACCAGTGAGCTATTACGCACTCTTTCAATGATGGCTGCTTCTAAGCCAACATCCTGGTTGTCTGTGCAACGCCACATCCTTTTCCACTTAACGTATACTTTGGGACCTTAGCTGGCGGTCTGGGCTGTTTCCCTTTCGACTATGAACCTTATCACCCATAGTCTGACTCCCAAGTTGAAGTAACTGGCATTCGGAGTTTGACTGAATTCGGTAACCCGGTAGGGGCCCCTAGTCCAATCAGTGCTCTACCTCCAGTACTCACGATCTTGAGGCTAGCCCTAAAGCTATTTCGGAGAGAACCAGCTATCTCCGTGTTCGATTGGAATTTCACCGCTACCCACACCTCATCCCCGCATTTTTCAACATACGTGGGTTCGGGCCTCCAGTCAGTGTTACCTGACCTTCACCCTGGACATGGGTAGATCACACGGTTTCGGGTCTACGACCGCATACTCATTCGCCCTATTCAGACTCGCTTTCGCTACGGCTCCGTGTCTTCCACTTAACCTTGCATACAATCGTAACTCGCCGGTCCATTCTACAAAAGGTACGCCGTCACCCATTAACGGGCTCCGACTACTTGTAGGCACACGGTTTCAGGTTCTATTTCACTCCCCTTCCGGGGTGCTTTTCACCTTTCCCTCACGGTACTGGTTCACTATCGGTCACTAGGTAGTATTTAGCCTTGGGAGATGGTCCTCCCGGATTCCGACGGAATTCCACGTGTTCCGCCGTACTCAGGATACACTCCGGAGGAAATTCCTTTTCAACTACAGGGCTGTTACCTTCTTCGGCTGACCTTTCCAAGTCGATTCGTTTAAAGAATTTCTTTGTAACTCCAATGGAGTGTCCTACAACCCCAAGAAGCAAGCTTCTTGGTTTGGGCTCTTTCCGTTTCGCTCGCCGCTACTCAGGAAATCGATTTTTCTTTCTCTTCCTCCAGGTACTGAGATGTTTCAGTTCCCCGGGTCTGCCTCATCTACCCTATGTATTCAGATAGATGTCCTGTCCCATTACGAACAGTGGGTTCCCCCATTCGGAAATCCCCGGATCAAAGTTTACTTACAACTCCCCGAGGCATATCGGTGTTAGTCCCGTCCTTCATCGGCTCCTAGTGCCAAGGCATCCACCGTGCGCCCTTATTCACTTAACTAAAGTTTTGGAATAAGTTTGCTGATTACTTCGTAATCAGTTGTGTTGCTATATCAATAGCTTTTTTGCCTTATTTCTAAAGTTTGATGTCGTTGTTACTCTTATTTAGTTTTCAAGGTACAAGCTTCCACACGGATGTGGTGACTTCTGTGTTGTCACATGGACGTGACGGTTTTAACAGAAGTTCCTTGAGAGATTGCTCTCTCAAAACTGAACCAAACAACCAAGTACAAAATTCCGTTATATATCCTTAGAAAGGAGGTGATCCAGCCGCACCTTCCGATACGGCTACCTTGTTACGACTTCACCCCAATCATTCGTCCCACCTTCGGCGGCTGGCTCCAAAAAGGTTACCTCACCGACTTCGGGTGTTACGAACTCTCGTGGTGTGACGGGCGGTGTGTACAAGACCCGGGAACGTATTCACCGCGGCATGCTGATCCGCGATTACTAGCGATTCCGGCTTCATGTAGGCGAGTTGCAGCCTACAATCCGAACTGAGAACGGTTTTATGGGATTTGCTTGACCTCGCGGGCTTGCTTCCCTTTGTTCCGTCCATTGTAGCACGTGTGTAGCCCAGGTCATAAGGGGCATGATGATTTGACGTCATCCCCACCTTCCTCCGGTTTGTCACCGGCAGTCACCTTAGAGTGCCCAACTAAATGCTGGCAACTAAGATCAAGGGTTGCGCTCGTTGCGGGACTTAACCCAACATCTCACGACACGAGCTGACGACAACCATGCACCACCTGTCACTTTGTCCCCGAAGGGAAAACTCTGTCTCCAGAGCGGTCAAAGGATGTCAAGACCTGGTAAGGTTCTTCGCGTTGCTTCGAATTAAACCACATGCTCCACCGCTTGTGCGGGTCCCCGTCAATTCTTTTGAGTTTCAGCCTTGCGGCCGTACTCCCCAGGCGGAGTGCTTAATGCGTTAACTTCAGCACTAAGGGGCGGAAACCCCCTAACACCTAGCACTCATCGTTTACGGCGTGGACTACCAGGGTATCTAATCCTGTTCGCTCCCCACGCTTTCGCTCCTCAGCGTCAGTTACAGACCAGAGAGTCGCCTTCGCCACTGGTGTTCCTCCACATCTCTACGCATTTCACCGCTACACGTGGAATTCCACTCTCCTCTTCTGCACTCAAGTCCTCCAGTTTCCAATGCACGTTTACGGTTGAGCCGCAAGATTTCACATCAGACTTAAAGAACCGCCTGCGAGCGCTTTACGCCCAATAATTCCGGACAACGCTTGCCACCTACGTATTACCGCGGCTGCTGGCACGTAGTTAGCCGTGGCTTTCTGGTCGGGTACCGTCAAGGTACGATCAGTTACTATCATACTTGTTCTTCCCCGACAACAGAGTTTTACGATCCGAAAACCTTCATCACTCACGCGGCGTTGCTCCGTCAGACTTTCGTCCATTGCGGAAGATTCCCTACTGCTGCCTCCCGTAGGAGTCTGGGCCGTGTCTCAGTCCCAGTGTGGCCGATCACCCTCTCAGGTCGGCTACGCATCGTCGCCTTGGTGAGCCATTACCCCACCAACTAGCTAATGCGCCGCAGGCCCATCTGTAAGTGACAGCAAAAGCCGCCTTTCAACTTACCATCAGGAGATGATAAGTATTATCCGGTATTAGCTCGCGTTTCCGCGAGTTATCCCAGTCTTACAGGCAGGTTGCCTACGTGTTACTCACCCGTCCGCCGCTCGTTCCACGAACGTCCCTCCGAAGAGTTCTGTCCGCTTCCCGCGCTCGACTTGCATGTATTAGGCACGCCGCCAGCGTTCGTCCTGAGCCAAGATCAAACTCTCCATAAAAGTGTTTGTTTCTTTAGCTTTCAGAAGTCAACTTCTGACTTAAATATTCAAGAAAAACGAGGTGTTTTTCTTCTTTCGTACTGGTTGTTTTGTTCAGTTTTCAAAGAGCAATTTCTTTGTCGCTTTTAAAAACAGCGACCAAATTAATATATCATGCATTGGATTTATTGTCAATAACTTTTTTAAAGTTTTCTTTAGTTGTTATCGCCTTTTCAAAAGCACAAAAAGAATCATACCACACTATCAAACTAAAAAGCAATCATTTTTTTAATTTTTTTAATCCACTCTATCAAATAGCCAATTATCGCAGCATTCTTTTATAACTAATTAAATTCCTTTTTCACTCTGTTAATATTACGCAGATAATGGTACCAGTATAGTTTGCAGCTTAATTAAATAACATATAACAACTTACTTTCGCACATTAAAACAGGTATATAAAATTAGAGGAATCAGCCACCCATTGCTTTAATTGGCTTTGAATTTCCTTATTCGAATGTATGCTGGCATTATCTTGAATCTCGATTAATTAAAGACTACATATTTCTTGTATAGACTTATAAATACATTAATAAACTAGATTCTTTTTTTATAGTTCATTCGAATGCTCCTCCAGTTTAGAAAATCATTGTATATCAAAACTCGATAATATAATCCCCAGAAAGAATACCGTTATAATAAAAGCAGGAATGGATTATATTATTTTGTTTTTAACTGTAATGTCATCAAATTTTTTAAATAACTTAGTCAGCATAAATAATAAGCAGCCAAGAGCAGGAAGTATCCACGCAATCAGTCCAAGCATGAGACTGCCAATATTAAGTAAACCGATCATATTTAGTTCCTCGTTTCATTTATTGTTTCTTCATTCTCTTTGTCGTCATCATCAAAAATAATTTCGATTGCGGTAAGCAATGCTGCAATCACAACCTCTGTTTGCACAGAAAGCGTAATACTATTCATCAACTCGTCCACGGTAAACAGGACAAGCCAATTCGATGTGAATTCAATAATAATCCGGATAAAAAGTATCTTTGTTTTTTCCGTCATATTTCGGGTAAACAACACGAAAATTGATTTAGTAACCAATTCAAGTATGAGACCTACGCCAAACATGCAGATAACAAAAATAACCAAGGACCAAATTGAGTCATACTGAACGCCGAGCATTTTAAAAACTCCTGCCAGGCCAAAAAAATAAAGCCCAAATACAAAGCCCACTGCCAAAACAATAAGCAGTGTTATTCCTATAATTGCTATTATTTTTTCCTTTACGTTCTTATCACGAAAGGAATCATTTTCATTTTCTGACATACGTCTATTTCTTCCCCCTGTTCGTATTCTGCGATCTAGCAGGATAATAGTTACGCTCTATAGTAATATATACTTTTGTTTTTAGATAATTTACATCTTTTTGAAGCAATTATACTAAATTCAGAGCTGGCAGTATATATTTCTGAAACTTTAATAGTCCTTTACCTTTTGCAATTATATTTAATCCTCAGGGTTTTCAGTTAACACCCAGGGCATACGAGCTTCAAATTCTAATTGCAGAGCTTGGCCGAGGAGATTCATACTTTAAAAACGTTAATTCTTTCCCAAAACCAATGGTGAAATTCCCAGCGCTAACTGTATTAGTATCATTCCAGTCTGAATCAGCACAATATTCTCCTTCTACTAATTTCCCACTTAGATGATAGCTCCCCGAGTATAAGCCGTAAACCATCCTCCTGTTCACCAAACTCAGATAAATGGCTTGGTTTGGAAAGATTAATTCCTAGTCCAGTAAATACTTCTATTATTGCTGGGTTAAAATGTTTACTTGCTTCTATAAAATTCCTGCAATATAAACAATCACATATCTCTATATCCTTTGTATAGAATTTCTCTGTTTTATACAGGTCAACTTCTAACAACCACTTCATTAGTCTTATTTGCTTCATTCCATTCCCCCAAAAATTATACCCTTATAAAAAATCTGAAACTGATAGATGTTATTCATTTTATTATATAATTGACTTCAGACTCTTGTTCTTTCATCATTGAATCAGTTACAGGAATAATTTTTACTCATAACCTCCGCTGGATTCCGGCAGCTCTTTATACGCTTCCTTCCCTCTGATAATGCTAAATACATAATTGCGTAATCCAATTAGCTGCTCTGTATCGTCAGTTGGTTCACAGTAGGCTCCTGAAACAGAATGTGTTATTGTTTCACCATTAATAATAATTTCCCACTTGTCATCTTCGTGTGGCTCTATATTGCACATCGTTTCGTTTACAGGCTCAGGTATAAATTCTTTCGTTTCAACAATATTGATTTCTTTCATTTTCCCATAAATAGCTTTCATTTCTTCCTCTGTTAAGGTCACCTCTGCAGTTGCTGTTCCATCTGCTATTAAATCCTTTGTCACTGTACCTTCAAAAGTGTTAATTTCATTATTTTTTCCTACACCAAATTGAATAGAGAAATCAAAGTCATCCGGCATATTCTCTGGCATTCTTACAGAAGGATCAACTTGAGTCGGCTTGTTTTCATTTGTTTCATCAGATTGGCTGCATGCATTTAGAAAAAGTAAGAGTAAAATAAAAAGTAATCGTTTTTTCATGAATCGCCCTCCTTTTTAATTAAATAGACGAATGCAGTCCCATTTAGTTTCAGCTTTATCGAAAAAACTTCTTGTTGTACTGAAAAAGATTGCCCTCTTCAATAATTCCACCAGTCCACGTAACAATCCAATGCAAAATGTTACGGCGACTGCAATATCATGTTAATTAATTTCAGCCATGCTATGTGATCAATAAAAACTTACTAAAAGATACAGTTTAATAATCAGACATTTTAATATCCTTATTCGAGCATTGGCTGCAGATTACAGGAACATTCTCCCATTCAAAGCTCTTCCTGGGCATAGTCTGGGTCTTCAAATGGCTGGGAGGAAAATTCCATTTTATCCAGCACTTTTCACCTGTTTCTATAATCTTATCGCAATGGTCACAATGAAAATTTTTATCCTGATTATTATACATAAATCAATTCCCCCTCTCTATCTCATTCCCTAATTTAAAAAGAACGATATGTTATCCTCAACCTCTTTCCAACACCTAGTTACTTACTCATCCATATATTGTTTCTAATATTTCTATAAATTCAGTTTACACTAAACAGCTGTCTGCTTAAAATAAAGTTTAATCAAAAATGAACTTATCAAGGTATCATTCCAAAAATAAGAGCCTGTATTTGAAAAAATCATTCAAAACAGGCTCACGAACATATAACCCCAGTTTCTTCTATTTCAGATCCTCAAAAAACGAATCTTTTGTTTATATCTCTCATAATATTACGAAATAAGTTTAAGCCCAATCACTGAGCATAAAACCATTGTTATAAAAACCAGCCTCTTCCAATCCTTTGATTCGCCATAAAATATCATACCAATAAGCGCCCCACCGACTACACCAATTCCTGTCCAAATGGCATAACCAGTTCCCATAGGAATGAATTGCAATGAATAACTGAGTAAAGCAAGACTAGAACCAAACCCTAAAATGAGTAAAACAACGGTTTGCAAGTTTCGCTTTACAGAAAGCTGATTGATCATTGCAACACCAAATGTCTCCAGTAATCCCGCTATAATCAAAGTAAACCAGGCCATCAGGATTCAGCTCCTTTCTTTTCCTTATCAGGTGTAACTAATTTCAAGCCCATCACTCCAGATAATAGTACTGCTATCAAAAGAATTTTCATCCATTGGAATGCTTCTCCAAAGAAAAGAATCCCCGCAATAACAGTACCTGCTGTTCCTAATCCTACAAAAACGGCATATACCGTTCCAGCCGGAAGCACCTGTGCTGCTGTAATCATTAAATAATTGCTGACAATAATAGCGATTATTGTTCCAGTCCAGGTCCAAAAATCATAAGAATGGGTCAATCCAATCACCCAAAAAATCTCCAAAAAGGCGGCAATAAACACTTTAATCCAGTTTCGACTCAACGAAAACACCTCCAATTTTATTCTTACCAAAAAAGACTAAAAAAACAAAAAAGCCCTGAGAGATAACTGTAGATACAGTTTCTCCCGGGCTTTTATCCCTCCGTGACACAGCAGTTCACTGTGTGTTTTCTCTCGGTCCAGACCAATATTAGAATTGCGGAACCCTAGAAAACATTTGCTTAACTCTATTCCTTTAATTTCTTATCATTATACACAGATTTTAAAATGATTCAAGTTTCTCAGACTTTAACAAAATGTAACGAATAAAAGAGCGTAACAGACTAAATTTACATCCTTGCTCTATATCACTTGTGAATGTTACATATATCCGCAATAATATTGATAATATAATTAATAATCACCAGAACTTTTTCGTATTCAAATATTTTACCCCAAATCGTATCCTTTTCTTTCTGTTTATCGTTAAAAGGATTGAAAGGAGCGCTTGAAAAGGAGTGTAAATCATGAATCAAAAGTTTAATCAGGCTTGGGAAGACTATGCTTCTTCGATATGGAAGGCTTGTCTGCATTTTACCAGCAATCCCCACGATGCAGAGGACCTTATGCAGACAACCTGGATAAAAGCCTACATAAGTTGGCGAAAGAAGCCTAAGTCACTATCAAGGGCATACTTTACCACCATTGCAAAAAATACATGGATTGATGAGACTCGCAAACGGAAACTGCCAACCATTCCATATGAAGACAACTATCAGCAGTTCGGAGACTCTACTGAATTAGAAACTTCCTTAAATTTCACACATGTTTTAAATATACTTGTCACCAGACTAACCATAAACCAGCAAGTATTATTTCTTTTATCTGATGTATGCAGATGCAGTCTGAAAGAAATAGCATTTTTGACGAATATGAGTGTTGGAGCTGTGAAGGCAGCTCTTTTTCGGGCAAGACAGAAGGTAATAAATGAAGTTCGCGACAATATAGAAGAGCTCCACTCTGTAGATGAAGAAGAAGCACTTCGCGTACAACTGTACAGCCAAGCTTTGCAAAATGGGGATACCCAGCTTATTGCCAATCTTCTTACTGACAATGCGTGCATTCCAGCCTTATATGTTCAACAGCAGCAAGTCACTAATACTTTAGATTGCCAAATGACGGCTTAATTACTGAAAAACAGCTGGTTACAGACACTGTCTTTAAGGGGGAGGAATTAGACGAATGAGGGTACTACTTCTGGGCGGCACGTTATTTTTAGGAAAACATATCGCAGAACAGGCTTTGAATAAAGGAATGGATATCACATTATTCAATCGTGGAAAAACAAACCCGGAATTTCTAAAAGATGTACCAGGTGTCACGCATCTTGCTGGTGATCGCAGTACAGACGATATCGAAAAACTTACAGATCACTGGGACGTGGTGATTGATCCAGGTACAGATCCAAATGATGTAGAACGCTCGGTAAATCAATTAAAGGATCGTTGCAATACTTATATTTACATCTCCAGCATCAACGCATATAAGTATCTGAATAAAGGACCTGTGTGTGAAACCGATGCACTCAATGAACTGGATAAAGGCGACTACGGCAGCAATAAGGTTACTTGCGAGGTCATTGTAAACAGGGAGTTTTATGATAACTCACTTATTGTCCGGTCAGGTCTTATTGTTGGACCAGACGACCCGACAGATCGCTTTACCTATTGGCCATGGAGAATAAATCAGGGCGGGAGAATACTCGTCCCAAATGTCAGTGATAATAAAAAAGTTCAGTTTATTGATGTGCGTGATTTGGCATCATGGATTATTAAGGCTATTGAACAAGGAGTAAAAGGAACATTTAATGCAACTGGTCCGAGAGAGAATTTGGGGTATAAAGCCTTTATTTTAACTTGCAAAAAATTAGTTTCACCAGCAAATACAGAGCTTTGCTGGGCAGAGGAATCTGTTTTACAAGAAAATCAGGTGCAGCCCTGGGTAGAACTTCCTTTTTGGCTTCCTGACTCTTTAAATATGAATGGGATGATGGATGTGAACAATGAGAGGGCTATAGAAGCAGGATTAAGCTTTCGTCCAATGCAGGAAACGATTTTGGATACACTCGAATGGAGCTTACATGAGCGGAATGGAAACTGGAAAGCAGGGCTTGAGAGCGAGAAGGAGAAACGTGTGCTGGAAGCTGCGGGAAATAACGCTGGTTAAGGTATTGATCAAATTCTTTTCGCAAAGTCGTATTATACTTCCAATGAAAAGAACCCATTTTGAAACAATAATCAAAATGGGTTCTTTAACTAAGAAAGGCCTCCGCACTCAGCCAACACCGATATTAGAACACGCTATTCGCCATAGGGTTTGATGTTGAAATGCCACACCTCATTTGTAAATATATTCATTTCATCTATATTTTTACATATAATTTCACTTAACAGCATCCGGAAGTTAAAAAATAAAATTACAGGAGCTCCGCAAAACGAATGATATACTTTTGACGGCAGCTCCTTTTTCTTAATGTCCGAATGTCTGGCCTATCTTTTCATCATTCATCTTCTTCAATCGCAGCAGCTATTCCTTTTATATTCATTATTCTATTAGTCTCTTCTTCACTGCCAGGGAAAATATAACACTCTTCTTCATGACTGGTTGTCGCCAGCCAGACTTCCCCATCTTTGAAAAACGATAAGTCTTCAGGATGCTCTGGCATCTCCCACTCATATAGAGATGTAACTTTTTCTTTAATAATTTTTTTAACCTTTTCATCCTTTGTATGGTAGTAATACACCTTAGCTGTTTGCCCATCGCCTAAAATCGTACTTGCCCACTCGGACTCTTCTTTCATGGTAATTAAAGCAGAATCAATTGTTTTTAAAAACGTATCAAAGCTCTTTAAAGGACCCATATCCTTTCTTAAAACAAGATGAAATTGATCACATATATCAAAGCATACATCTATTAAATCTTGATAAGTTGTTCCCATTGCGTCTTTTTGCAATACTATCATTTTAATACTCCTTTTTATAATCTTTATCCAAAGCTGTCCCCTTATTTTGAAAAATCATTTTCGTTGATTATAAAATCTGGCACTGACAGATGGTATAAAGTTTATCGTATAACTGCTTCCCATTTCTTGCTTCACTTTTTTCATTAAAGCGAAGCCTCTGCGGTTGAATTTATCTTCCATTTCAATCCCGTCAGGAAGTAATTTATCAGTATCCCAATCTATCCATTCTCCATACTTCGCTGCCCAAGATAGTAATTCTTCTTCTAATTGACTTGAAATTGGAATATCTTTTATATCGAGATTACTGCCGCACCTGTTACACCAAAATGGATCTGCACCCATATCTCCTTCTATCTTTAAATCGTCGGGTTCTTTATTTTCACAACAATAACTTATGGATAGTGATCTTTCTGCCGGGACTTTTTTGATCGTCAATAACTCCCCTTCCTGCAGCAACAATTGCATCGGATCAACAATCTCATGTAACAGTACTTTTGATTTTCTCCGCGCCTTCAGTTCAAAATGATTTGAGCTGATTAAATGTGCTATTTGCACTGTACAAACTTTATAAGATTCTGTGTGATTGCGGATATATTGTAATAACGCCCGGAGCTCCCACTCTTTTTCCAAACCATTATATATTTCGATTTGAACTGGATAATCAAACCCTGGAATAACTTCATTGATTTCTATAAAATCAAGCGTGCCATTACCTTGTCCCATCTTTTGATCTGATGCTAAGTAATAGTAATTTGTCATTTGACAGCTCTCCTATCCTGGACGATATCATAATTAAATTCAGTAGATAGAAAATAATGAGAAAAACGTTTAATATTATTATAGCATTAGCATTGGTATATAGCGCTGTATCAATTGTTTTACATTAAAGGAGAATACATATGCCAGCAATAATCCCCCCATTAAACCCGGGGTAAAATTTTTGCAGGCTAAAACTATAACCTATTTGGCTATTAAAAATGGATACAAAAATGCCATCCTACTATATCAGATGGCGTTTTTATTGATTATACAGATTACGGATGTATAAAAACCGGCGTTCCAATTGGAATAATCCTCGCCAATTCCTCCACATCCTGATTGTACATTCGAATACAACCATGTGATACGGCTTTGCCAATTGAACTTGGATCGTTCGTTCCATGAATACCGTAGTGTTCCTTTGACAAGCTCATCCACATTGTACCGAATGGACCGCCTGGATTGGGCGCTTTATTAATCACAATATAATTCCCTATCGGTGTACCATGCAGCATTCTTCCCACTGCAATAGGATATTCCTTTTGCTGCACACCCTCTCTTAATAAAACCAGTTTCCGATTATTGACAGATATATCGATCTGATATGGAAGTGTATTGGCAGGAGGAAAGCCTGGTATGATGATAGACTGTCCCGGATAAATGACATTTAGATTTACGGTTGGATTAGCGTTTATGATTGCCTGTATTGATATACGATAATCCCTTGCTATTTGGTGGAGTGTTTCCCCTGTTTTAACTGTATGAATCATATCCAGCACCTCACACATTTCTATCGTTATTGCACATCCGCATGCTTACTTCAACAAAACTTCTCCCGATAATTTGCCAAAGCAAGCAACGGAAACAGAAATTCATAGCTATGGTAGTGAATATAAAATCCTCCCGGCAGCCCTTGCCCCTTCGGATAGGCTGTCGTCCAATCATCTTTCTCAGAAGTCTCCAGCAAATACGAAATCCCCCGCTCAATCTCAGGCGTTGCTTTTTCTTCTGCAGCGATCAATGTATCTATTGCCCAGGCTGTGTGTGTACGCGTACTCACCTTTAGTGGAACATACTTTTTCTCTATATCACTTTTACAAGATTCTCCCCAGCCGCCATCCTGATTTTGAATGGCATACAACCATTTAATTGCTTTTTGAATCTGCGGGTGATCGCTATTTGTTTTAACTGCCGCTAACCCTGTAACAGCTGCCCAAGTTCCGTATATATAGCAGATTCCCCATCTGCCATACCAGGAGCCGTCCTTTTCCTGATTTTGCAGCAGCCACTTCACTCCTCGTTTAATAAAGGGCTGATACGTATCTGTATGGGTATTATTTCCGAAAAACTCCAATGTCCTCCCCGTTAAATCCGCCGTTGAAGGATCCAGCAGCATCGAGCCTCCTCCTTCAATCGGCAGCCAGGAAAGCAATGTATTATCTACATTTTTCTCAAAGGCAGGCCAGCCTCCATCATCATTCTGCATAGAAACTGCCCAATGGGTCCCACGGTCCCAAGCTTGGCGATAAACGGTATTTTCACCGGCGAAAGAACGAATAGATCTTAATGCAGCTGTTGTATCATCTAAATCAGGGTTAATCGTATTAATATCGGAGAACCCCCATCCGCCAGGTATCACGTCTTGATTATGGATCGACCAATCGCCGTATTTCATCTGTTGTCTCTTCAGCAAATATTGATTTGCTTTGTCAATTACCTTTGTGGACGGGGATAAGCCAGCCTTTTGCAAAGCATGACTAATCAAAGCAGTATTCCAGACGTTTGCGGTCGTATACTGCATATGCGTTTGTTTTCCAATGTTGGTTTTAAACGACTTCAGGCCCTCTACAGCTTTGATAATAATAGGATTCTGTTTCGAATAACCTCTGGCCATCAAAGCAAATATCATCAAAAACGTCGAACTGAAATAGCTGTAAAACGTGCCGTCTGACTCTGTCCGATTTAGCATATACTCCTCCGCACGCTGCAAGGCCAATTCATGGAGTTGTTCCGGCAACCCTATCAGACTGCTAATCCCCCGTTGAAATGGAGTTTCAAAGGAGCGCCAGCTGTTTAACTCCTTTTCCCAATCGCCATCATCTCCCCGCTGTAGGAATAAATCAGACAAATCGGGCGAACGCTTTGTTTTCCGGCTGAATTTATAATCTGCTGTAATTAATATAGGGATCAAATTTGACCTTGCGTACAGAGATAAGTCAAATATATTGAGAGGAAAGAAAACCGGAAAAAGAATGATTTTAACCGGAACAGGAATATAACGCGGCCATTTGTACTGCCCTGTCAGAGCCAGCATAACTTTTGCAAACATATTAATTTCTTTTAAGCCGCCGTGCCGCTGGATAAATCTTGTTGCTAAACGAATCTCCTTGTCTTCCTTTTTTCGTCGGCCGGAGTATAGGAGCGCATAACAGGCCTCCACCGTCGCCGTGAGACTCCCTTCCGCTTCATCGTGGAATATTTTCCACGCACCATTTTTACCTTGTTTACGAAGAATTCTGCTTACCAGCGCATCGATGAGGTCTTCATCATCCATTTCCAGTGTACATAGGAGAATAATCATATAACAATCTGTTGATATCCCCGTTTCAAAGGGATACGTCCAGGATCCGTCAAGTGTCTGTTCTTCTGTAAGCCTGTCAACCAGTTGATTTATTTCTGCATCCACCTTTTCTTTCATCAGAAAACCTCTCTTATAGAAACTATTTTTCTATACATATGCCACACGGCGTAAGCATATTCCTTAGATAAGGAGGCGACTGGATGACGATTGGCTGTTTCAAAAAGAAGAAAGCGTTCGGAAGATCCATTCTTGATATAAAAAAAGAGCTGAAAAAGAAAAGGAACCAAAAAGCAAACGGCCTATCCTTATACATGCTGCCAAAAGGTGAAAGAATGTTAATTCACAGCATTCATCAAATAACAAATAAATGGAATAAAAATAACGTAACCCGAACACAGGCTTACTTCGATTTTTATATACAGCATCCTGAAATCCATTGGGCTTTATTAGGACATATGGTATCAAGAAACGGCGGCTGGAATATGACTGATTTGAAGGGTGATCTCCTGGCGCGATTGTTGTCTGAAAAAGAACAAAATAACTTCTATTTATTTTTAGAGCGGGGTAATTGGTTAATATTCCAGGATGTTTATCCACAATTATTGTTGTATCAGCAAAGTGTAAAAATAAATCGAAATCTTTTTCATCTTCTTCCTTTTTTGAACGTCTCTGTATTTATGGAAGTGATATGGAACCATTTCTGGGAGTATGGTGACCGCTATCTGTTAGCCATCGCAACCATTATTAATGAACAAAGCTATTTAGAAGAAAGAGTGGTGCATCATCCCCATTTTAAAGAAACGGTATTAGATACATTAGGTTTTAAACTGTATGATTTTTTGCGCTTTAACCATATTATTTTCCCACTTTATCAGCATGAAAAAATAGAAAAGAAACCCGCATTGATTGGCGATACGCTGTACCATTTCGGCTCTCTCTATGAGCGGATCATGTTAGGGAAGCGTTTATATGCCATCCTTTTTCAACAAACATCTGTCTTAAAAGATGTTCTGTTATGGGCAGGAAAGCATCCTCATACAGGCTCCAGAGCAGATTATTGGGAGGATTTGTTCCATTCTGTGAATGAATCTGCTCCAGGTGCGGTATACCAGCGAAAAACAAAGCATTGTGAACGTAAAAAGGGGATGCCCCGAATCTACAGTCCTCGGTTGAAATATGCCTGGAAAAATGTTGATCACACACCGGCTGAAAAAGGTGACTGGTTTAACGATCTAAGTGTGATTGATTATTTAGTAAAGGACGAAAAAAATACAGGTGGGGAAATTCATGAAAAATACTGCAAAGCAATGGAAAAAATCGAGCTTGTCATCCTTGCAAAAAAAGCAATCTTTCTCAGACAGGAATAAAGAACGGCAGGCGTATATCATAGCTGCTCTCTTTTCTTCCCTTATTGGAACTTACTTAGACTTATTTTTTGTTGGCATCGGCATGTATCATTTTCCTATGAGGCTCTTTCCAGAAATATTTTCGGTTAATATTGTATTTACCCTGCTGGTTCTTCCTGTCTCTGCCGTTCTATTTTTGTATATGGCTGACCGGATGAGATTTCTTTCACGGTGCATCATGATTCTTGGTATTGGTATAGCTGTGGTTTTTATCGAAAAAGCCTCGGAACAGCTGGGATGGTTTGTCCATCATCCAGACTGGAATCATGCTTATTCTTTTTTTGGGTATTTGCTGTTTCTCGTCATCATCCGGAGCATTTTCCGCTTTTTCCAGGTTAAAATTTGAAAAGCTGGTCTTTACCCGCATCCATTATCATAGAAATGATGAGGAGGTGGCGTGATGCGAAATCGAAGAATTTCTATATTACTGTTAGCTGCAACATATGTTGGAACGGTTATTGGAGCAGGCTTTTCATCTGGAAAAGAAATTGTCACTTTTTTCAGTGTCTATGGAGCTTTAGGGACCATTGGCATTGCAGTCAGCGGGTTGTTATTTATTCTGATTGGAACCAAAATAATGATTATATCTGCCCGAATCCAGGCCTATTCTTATCAAGAACTAAATGAATATTTATTCGGAAAAAGCATTGCCAGGGTGGTTAATCTTTTTATTTTCATCGTCGTTATTGGCGTCACTTCTGTCATGCTTTCAGGAGCAGGCGCTGTATTTCATGAACAGCTTGGCCTTCCGTTTCAAATGGGAATTATCCTTACACTCATTCTTTCTTATATCGTTGTAATGAAAGGATTGAATGGATTATTTGCCATCAACTCCTACATTGTGCCATTAATGATTCTTTTCGTCCTGTTTGTAGCTGGTTCCATTGCGGGCGAGCATCCACATCTGCTGGCAGAAAAGCTTCTCCCTGTTCAGTTATCGGACAACCTTTCGTGGGCAGGCTCCCCTTTTGCCTATGCAGCATTTAATCTGATGACAGCTCAAGTTGTCCTTGTACCGCTTGGGAAGGAAATCCAGGATGAGCATATCCTGCGCTGGGGCGGATTTTTGGGTGGATTGGTTTTATTTTTTCTCCTGGTAGCAATTCATTTTTTATTATCTGTCTTCCCGGAAACATTTCTTTATGAAATTCCAATGGCGGAGATCGTTCAGCATTTTGGAACGCTTATTCACGTTCTGTTCTTAATTGTTATTTACGGTGAGATTTTCAATACGGTTGTCGGAAATGTGTTTGGCATAACACGGCAGCTGCAGTCGGCATTCCATCTTCGTTATCAGCATGCTGTCTTGCTGATCCTGTCTGCCATCTTTTTAATCAGTCAGGTGGGATACGGAAAATTACTGTCGGTATTGTATCCATTGTTTGGCTATATGGGGTTGTTCTTTCTGTTGTGGCTATTGATTAAAAAAATGCCTGGAAAGTAAGGTTCAAAATAAATTCTTTTATTCGGGGGTAAACTAATAGGTGTATCAGTTTATTTTTAATAAAGATAGTGATTGAATTGTGTTTAACAAATAAAATTTCAACACCTATGAAGAATTCGAAGAGAAACAACAGCAAACCGATGAAATTTTAGAATATATTGATGGAGTTATTTACTTGTATCCCTCTCCAAGCATAAAACAGACGTAATTCAAATAAATTGAATTACGTCTGTACTAACCGCTTATTTGGAATTCATAAAATACACGATATTATCGGTCCATTCGTCAAATTCAAATATAAACCCTTTTCTAATACATTCAAATTCCATACCTACGCTCTTTGCAAGTTTTAAGGAAGGTTCGTTGTCAATATTGATATGAGCCTCAACGCGATGGAATTCAAGGTTTTTAAAAGCGATATTAAGCGCCTCTTTTACCGCTTCTTTTCCATAACCATTCCGCCAAAATTGGTTGTGAATAGTATATCCTAAAAGCCCCCACTGAAATTCATCTCTTATAATCGTCTCGATTTCAACCTTACCAACTTGTTTTTGATCTGACTTTCGAAATACACCAAATACATACACTTTGTCCCGATCAGCATACCCTTTAAACTTTGAAACTACTTCCTCATTGAATTTCTGTTGCGTCCATCCGCTCAAATCTATTTTATTATTGTCGTATTTATACTGGGAAGGAAGCCTGTCACGACAACCCTCAAACCAACGATTATAATCCTCATTTTGTAAAGGTCTTAATACCAATCTTTCCGTTTCTGATTGAAGTTTTTTCCCTTCTGTTTCCAATGTGTGATGCCTCCTTAGCATAGTTTTTTCCAGTGGCCAATGTATCAATCGCTACGTTAATAAAATTTGGTTTATATACCATAAGCCATCACACCTTTCATTTAAATTAAGTAAATTATACCATTATTTATAAACCGTTTATAGACCATCCTTTCTACAATTCCGACTATACTGTTATATACAAATCTAAAAATATAAGAGGTGTATCTGTATGAATGATAATAAAGAAACCTTAGGTGAAGGGCCTTTTTTCATGGTACGAAAGCAGCGCTAAAAATCGGAGTTCTATTAGAACCGCAAACATTATCAAATTACCAAGGTAAAAAAGCTAACTATAGATATTCTAGCGGCACATTGGATGCCGTTAAATAGGATGAGCAAAAGTAAAAATAAAGCATCTCCATCAATTATCTGATCCAAAATAATATCCAACCCATGCGTACAATGAAAAATGAAGCTATGCACTTGTCTTGCCAGCAATACCTGTTTGTAAAAAATTAAAATCAGCCTGCCCAACGGGATTATAGCGCAACCAACACAATCAGTGCAGCATACTCAAGTCCAATCTTTCCGGTCATGAAAGAATATCCCATTAAAGACCTTGTCAATACAACTAAAAAGCCAGGTCCATAACTTTACTCACATTCACAGTTGTTCCTATCTATAGTTTGTAAGTATTGTATGAAATCGTCTATACTACTAAACATTTGGTCAGGCTGCATACGAAACTCTGGTGTCTGGTAGTTTGGCAGCCATTGGACTCCGATTGTGTGTACATTGGCTTGTTTCCCAGCCAAAATGTCAGCATCACTATCTCCCAGGAAAACAGCCTCAGTATTTTTTATGTTAAGCTGTTCCAAAGCCTTATTTACTCCCTCTGGATGAGGCTTAGGTATAGCAACATCATCACCAGTAATAATTACATCAAATAGGTCATTCATATAAAGGCATTCTAAAGAAATAAGCAGACTTCTTCTTGCTTTCCCTGTCACAATTCCTAATTTATAACCCTCGCTTTTTAATTGCAGAAGTAAGTCATTCATTTTCTTGTTATCCAAAACAAGTTCTCTGTGCTTTTCACTATATTTCTCATAATATAATTCGATTGCTTTTTCATGATTGGAATTTTTAAGATTTTCTCTGATAATTCCCGTCTCTGATGGACCGAACATCGTCTTAATCTGATCTGAAGTAACTTCCATGTTATCAAATTCCTTAAATACAGCTTGAAATGCATAAAAACAAATTGGCAAAGTGTCGGCAAGAGTACCATCAAAATCAAAAATAATTGCTTTCATAATTACACATCCTTTATTAAAATTTTTATAAACGTCCTAAATCTTTAATAATTTACTTTAGTATAAATTGAATCTTCTACACCGGGCAGTAGTTTGTATATGCTCATATCGAGCAGTTCTTCCAGCTCATTTTTAATTGTATAAAAACCCTTCCAATGAAGGGAAGTATGTGAATTGGTTCCATGACGTAAACCAACTGATATCAATCTTCTTTCAAGCGTAGTAAATCCTTCCGAATCAGCAAGAGCATCACATAAAGTGATTACTTTATTGTAAATATCGTATGTCCTGTTTTTATCCAGGATTTCAACCAATTTCAACTTCATATGTTCAGGAACAAGGCTCCAATCAGCTGCTATTTCTATATGTTTATTTTTGTTGGGAAATGAATATGTGACACAAACATTTGCATTACTAGGGAAACCTAATTTTTCAAAATAAATGTAGCCGTCATATGAATGAATAACAGATTTAGTAAATCCTTTGTACCTTCCGATATCGTGCAAGAGAGCAGCATTATAACCCAAATCAACATCAAGTTCATATCCATTTTTATTTAATTCCATTATGATATTTTCCGTTGCTTTTGCAACATTGACCGAATGCTTATACCAGGGCCCCGGGTTCTGTGCATATGCCCATTCCATTAGCTCTTTTGCATACTCTCTATCCAATATATATTTCATGGAAAGTTTTCTCCCCTTCTAATTAATTTTGATATTTTATAGTTTTAATGATTTATTAAAGTTAAAATATCTTTCGGCTCTTTTAATATATAGTCTGCGGATTCAAATCGTTCTACCGTCTTAGCTCCCCATAAGGCAAGAGCAAATTTCACCCCGGCGCTCTTTGCACATTGCATATCATAGATGGAGTCCCCAATGTAAATGGCATCTTGTTGAGTAGCACCTAAACCTTCTAAACAAGCTAACAAGGGATCGGGATGTGGTTTGTGCTTCTCGGTGTCATTCGCATTAATTGTGTATTGAAAATAAGAGCTTAATCCGAATGGATCAAATTCATCCTTTAATTCTTGGTGTGTTTTGGAAGTAACAATACCCATTTTAACAGATTTATCAGCTAGAACTTTTAGTATCTCTTTTAGCCCTTTAAATACCTTTACTTCTCCGGAAAATTCTAATACTTCCTTCGCCCACTCTAAATGAATGCGTTCTACATCAGTCAATTTTAGTCTTCGTAGTGTTTCTTTCCCTGGTATTCCTAAAGCAAATCTCAATTCCTCCATTTGATATTCTTCACCTTCACGCGCCAACACTTTTTGCAGAGATTTTAATATTGCTGCTTCGGTATCTAAAATCGTTCCGTCCACATCAAAAATTAAATAATGGAACATACTATATCACTCCTGTAAAATAATATCTTTGTTTAAATTGTATCCTATATAGTATTATTTGTTTAACGAATATATTAGATTGCTATAATCGTATTTTTCGATTGTAGACGGGAGAATGAGAGACATGGATAAAGAACAATTAGACACATTCTTATCATTAGTAAACTATAAAAACTTTACAAAAAGTGCTGAAATGTTACATGTGGCCCAATCAACTGTTTCAGCCAGGCTAAAAAGTCTTGAGCTTGAATTGGGAAAAACACTGCTAAGACGAACAAACAAAGGCGTAGAGCTTACTCCCTCAGGATTAATATTTTTACCCTACGCCAAAAGAATCATTGAATTATTTGCAGAAAGTAAAAAAGAGCTTGCTTTAGATGGACAGTATATCGATCGATTAGTATTGGGAGGGCCTTCGTCAGCATGGAACTACATCTATAGAGACGCCTTATCCACTTTTGCCATGGAAAATAGAAATGTATCCTTAGAACTTAAAACACATTCATCAGAGAATACCATTAGCAAAGTGTTAGACGGCATTATAGACCTTGGAATATCTTATACAAAACCAACACATCCAAATTTACTGATACATGAACACATTGAGGATCGTTTTAAATTTGTTTCCAGATTCCAGCTGCATAGACCGATTACAGTTGATGATTTAAGCAGTAAAAAGTTTATATTAAACAATTGGGGAGATGCTTTCTTTGAATGGTTCATGGAGCTTACCGGCATTAATCACTTACCTGCCCTATCAATGAATCAAACTGCAATCTTGTTAAAAATGATAGAAGAACAAGATTATTTTACTTTGCTGCCTTCTAAGATAGTTCAGCCATTTATTAATAATAAAAAGCTGTATTACCTAGAAAGTGAATTTGAAATGCCTGCTCATCATATTTATATATTCACTCAAAAAAATCTAAAAAAAGAATCCACTATGAAAGAAGTATTGGATTTGTTAAAGAAATAATCCTTAAAATTTTTATTACGTGTGAACGGTCAAAAAGAACGGAAAAATTTTAAAAATAAAAGACAGGTCTGCTTAAAACAGATCTGCCTTTTATCTATTACCCAAGAATAGTTAACTCAGGTAGTGTATTTTTCAGCTTCAAACCGAACACAATACGATGTTCATACGGTCTCCAGTCTATACATATTCGTGATATTCATAGGGATCCTGCCCTTCTACACGGCCGGCTTCCCCTTTATCCAATGAATCCATTTTTTCCATATCCTCAGGACCTAATTCAAAGCTGGTACTATTGATATTATCTTTTTGATGCATTGGATTACTTGATTTAGGAATAGCAAATACGCCGGGCTGATAATTCCAGTTTAAAATAATCTGTGCCGGAGTCTTATCATATTTATCTGCAATTTCTTTAATTGTGGCATTTTCCAGCACATCATTCAGATAACCCCGGCCAAAAGGACTCCAAGCTTCCGTAAGAATCCCCCGTTTTTTATTTTCTTCAACCATACGGTTATTATTAAAATACGGCTGACGCTCCACCTGGTTTGTAGCAGGAGTCACACCTGTTTCTTCGATAATATTGTCCAGATGTTCTGGTTCAAAATTCGAAACACCGATGGTTCTGATTAATCCCTGTTTTTGAGCATCCACTAAAGCCTTCCAAGCTTCTACATATTTGCCGTCTTTGGGATTCGGCCAATGAATTAAATACTTGTCAAAATATTTTAGTCCGGTGCGGCGTAAAGATTCTTGAATAAAGATAAACGCCTTGTCATATTCATGGTGAGAGCCGGGCAATTTCGCACTGATTAAAATTTCTTCTCTAGGAAGCGCGGATCGGCGCACAGCCTCACCGACAATACCTTCATTGTTATAGTTTGTTGACGTATCGATTAAACGGTAGCCCAGGTTTAAGGCATTTAAAATTTCAAATGTTCCCTGGTCACCATCGATACCAATCGTGCCTAATCCTACAGCAGGAAGCACGGAACCGTCATTTAGAGTAAAACCATTATTATTAACAGTCACAATCTCATCTCCTTTAAAACCTTTATAAGGTAAGTTGAGTTTGATAGAAAAGTTAATTTCTGTCTTCCAATATGAAATCAACAGGTCGTCTTCGTCTAACAGTGGTTCCGGCAAAAAAATGCCGGTCAATCATCAAACTCAGGTCACTTTACCAGTATTTCATATTTTCATCTTTTATTAAGTTGTCCATAATTACTATACCCAAATTTTAAAAATCCTACACTAACTGGAACTGTCGGCTATTCCTGCGAGTTCTTGATTACACTGACCAGTAAAGTGCTAGCTGTATCCTATCTTGAATGTTATTTGATTTGAAAATTTAAACAAATGTAACTTCAATAGAAAACCCGAAGGTCCAGCGGAAATATACTTGGAAGACCTTCGGGTTTGTCTATGTTATTTATTTATTTCTAAGTCGATAATGCAATTTATTACTTTTCTCTTTGGTCAACTTTTTTATTTATATATATAAATACTAACTAAACTCCAAACTGGGTTAAATGATGGTCAAGATGCTTGTAAATTCCTTTCCCCCATTGCTCGGGGTGAATTTACCGAAAAAAGCATGCGGGTGAGTGGTACACTTTTCGGGTCCATTCTTTTGGAACGTTATAATTTTTTGTTTCAGCTTTTCTCTTTCTGTTTCAAATTCTTTTTCCTCTGTAATCAAAATGGTCGGTATAGTGGACATATTGTGAGCTACCGGTTTATCATTATAAAAAATTGGTTTGGCAAACCGTCCTACCACTATTCCTAACCATCCTCTCTTTGGGAAAGAATCCCCCATTGCAATGTCTTGGAACGCTGAGCAATGAGCTAACATTTGAGCAACATCCATCTTTCCCCATTGGCCTCTTGACTCTGGGCTTAATTCATCGATACGCTCTAAGATTTCCTGCATAAAAACTGGGTTAAATATATTTTTCATTTGTGCATCTTCCTTTACCAGGTTACCCTCCATCACCACACTAAAACATTTTATTCTGTCTTACTTCTGTAGATAGCAATTTTCTCAAAAGCAATAATATAATAACCTTCGGAGTTGGAAATGTTAATTCTTTTATTGGAAAGCAAAACGTCCCTTTAAATCGTTTATCAAGCTGTTAACTTAAGAATTGCAACAGGAGCTCTCTCCCTCAGATTTATCATATTTGTCATGGAGACGAATCCACAGATAAGGTTGTGTTTGCGGCACCCATGCAGGTGAATCTTCCCAATCTTCCTGTCTCCCGAACAGTGTTATATCAAGATAACTCCAGTTAGTTCCCAAATATTCAACCCCTCGGGCACCAGTGGAGTACGTAAGAAAAATCCGATCCTCATCGTCGCGTAAAAAAACACTGCAGAGGTGTGTTTCTCCATCTTTTGTCGTTGCCCCGAAATCAAAATTAAAATCATTTTCAAATGAGGAGTACCAGGGTATTGTCCATCCCATTCGTTTCTTAAACGGTTCAATCTTCTTAAGTGGTGCACGAGAAATCAAAGCTAAGGATGTGTCTCGTGCATGTAAATGAGCCGGATGCCCTATATTATCAACTACCATTGAACAGCCATCACATCCCTCTGACCAATCAGGATCAAACATAAAATGGTAAACAATGAGCTGACGGCGTCCATCGAATAAATCAATTAGACTTGCTGTTCCATTTGACCATTCAAAAATATATTCTTTATCGATCTGAACCATTGGAAGCCTGCGGCGTTCGGCAGCTAATGCGTCTAATGCACGAGTTTGCTCCTTCTCCTTAACGAGCAGTTTTTCACGCTCAACGTGCCACTCATCCCATGATACAATTTTTGGTGATGGTACATTCTTTTCCGACATCGTTCTGTCTCCTTTCCTGGGTAAATGTTATTGTTATGGTCCCCCTGGGGCGTAACACCGTATACTTCTTACGATTTCTCCGCGATTGCGCCATATCGTATTATGTCCAAATTCATTTTCTGCTATAGCTATTCAAATTCACCGCGGACAGTACGACTAACATCGATTACCTTTGTCATTTGATTATATAACCTTTCAATTTGTTCATCATTATCAACTTTCTCCAAAACCTGATTATGATGATCCTTATTATAATAACAATTAACTTCTAACATTAGAATCTCGCTTTCGCGTAGTTCAACTGCCGATATCATCCCTGCACAACCATATTCCGGATAAATTGATGCAGCAGTATATGTTTCACTGTCGATTGCTCCATATTCTTTGTAAATACGTTCAGCTTCTCGATTAATTTTTAAAAATTGTTCCTTGTTTTCTTCCAGTACTGGATAAAGATAAATTTCTAAATACATGATTGCTCCTTTCATTAAAATTATTAACGTTATTGTCAAAGTAAAGTTTAGCACACATAACCGTCAGCAATTTCTTCTTGGTTGCTAAACTTCTTTATTCCACAAAATGACCCGATTCTTGGATATTGGGCGCTGATCCTTTGTTCCAGTACTGCACCCTTTTATTGAACAATTGATTGAAATTTTATTGTTGAAAATTAATTAAAGACAGAGGATTTTCCATGATATCCCTAAATGTAAATAATAATATTGGAAGCTGGTTTGAAAATTCCATTAGAGTATTATTTCATATCCATTAATTTCAAATTAAGGCGTGGCTTTACGCTTTCCAATAGAGAAATATCTTCACCGACTCTAATGGGTTTAACCTTTGGTACTAATTGATCAATGAGTTTATGATAAAGCAACGCCCCAGCTAATTCTCTTCCACATAGTTCAATTTTACCGTTTCCTATCCGTTTGGGTTTCTTAATAAATCCTATTGCATCCTATCATAAAAGAGTTGGAGTGCCTCTTCAATGTCAAAAGTGGGAAAATATTCCATTAATTAACCTAACCTATCTCCTGTACATAGGCTTTTGTCTTTACTGAAAAAACATAAATCATAATTTCTGATTCTTAACAGTGTGCATTTTTATCAGCCGATGTAACCGTTTACTTTATTTTTCAAATTGAATAGCACCTATTGTCATTTTAACAAATAAGTGCTATTCGAATAACTTTATTTCCTTTTAACGACAGTTGTTAATTTATAATAATTTTTAATCAAAAAGAGCCTTTAAAACCTGATTTGACTACAAAGGAAGCGCCTGTTTTTGAAAAAAATTGATCATTTTCTATTGTTGATCTTCCGCAAACACGCCCGTTAATGACAGATCGTTTTACATCAGGGAAAGCGTTTATTTTATAAATACTTTTCCATACGGATATCAGACCACATTTTATTTTGATAATAGGTAAAATCTTTTATACCTCCAATTTCTTTATAACCAAGCTTCTGATACAACTTCTGTCCTGCTATATTAAACTCAAACACGCCTAATTCAATACGCTTAAGTCCGCTCTCCTTAATCTTTGCCTCCAAATATTGCAGTCCTTCGTAACCTATTCCTCTGCCTCGACCTTCAGAATCGCCAATCGTTATCCCTATCCATGCAGTTCCCGATTCCTTTTTGTAAAGGTGGTTTGGATCAATCATGTAGTTCATTTCGCCAATTAAATGGTTATCATCGTATATAAGATATAGATATTGACGTTTTAAGCGCTGCGCCAGATTCTCCAACGTAACGATTTGCCGACTTTCCAATTCAGATTGGTTTGAGTTGCGCCGTGTCAGGGGAATCAAATCAGGATCATTCTCCCAGCGATTAAAAATATCTACAAGTTTTGAAGTTGGTTGAGTTACTTTCACAAAATAAGTACTCATAGGTCATTCCCCTTTAAGTTTTAATTTCATCTACTTTAACATAATTATACTACACAATTTGTTCCGATTTCGGTATAATCTTTATTTTACTTTTACCATAAAAAACCCCTATAGACAAAATTACATCTAAAGGGGCAAAGCTTCGCTACTTTTTTAAATTACTGTTGAGTCACAATTAAGTTGTTTATTTTGAAGCTAAAAAGACGCATTGCGCCGTACACACTTTCGGACGGTGTAAAAATAATGTTGTCTAATTTCTTGTATAATTACTAACTGGGAGCTTATGGAAGTATCAATAAGGTCGTTTAAAAGACAAATCTTTGCACCACAATCGCTCGTTTGTTGTATAGGCTTAACTAATGTATTGTGTTACTTAAATATTATAGTCATATCCTTAGTACTTCTCCTCCAAATCATATGGTCTGTTCCCTGTGACCAATAATCCTTTAGTAAATAATCAGGTTTGCCAAATTTCCTTTCCCATATTTTTTGTGAATTGGTATATCCACTGTCTAGACAAAATTCTTGGACCCCGTTCCCAAGAAAGGTCAAAAACATTGTATTTAAAAGCAAAGTTCCTATACCACGGCTTTGATAACCAGGGAGCACAAACACAGTCCCGATTTCAAACATCCCTTTTAAAGCTCCATTTGTACAAATATTAATCAGTTCACTGGCTTGACCGTATTCAATTGTACCGATAACCTTATTACTTTTTTTATCACACGCAATTAAAAAATAGCGACTCTTCCCGTTGCTATCAAGGTCATACTTCAAGTATTGCTTCTTGGCTTCTATTTCATTTTCTATATCATCATGCCATTCCGATAAACCTTCTCTAGCAAATGTATCCCTTATCACTGTACTAAAAAGTTGGTTCAGCTCTTCACTGTCCTCAATTCGTGGTCTTCTTATTCCAACGTTATACATTAAAATCCCCTCCAAATACAGCCCTTATTTCCCCAACAATCTGGCCCGTTTGTTTCCATCTTCGAATCACTAACCAAAGGGCGATACTTTAAATCATATTCCTTAGCACTTTTTCTGAACTGAATATACTTTTTTGAATATTCTATTTTTTAAAATCAATAGTAAAACTGGTTACTATGAAGGTACACGATTTGTATCCCAAATCCGGTATTTTACTAATCCGTCCTATTTATAATGATCAGAATAAAATTGTTGGATTTCCGACATTAAATTCATAATTAGCTCTTTTTTCGGCATAGAGCTTGCCGCATCAATGTCTACTAAAAACACTGCATCATCTTCTATTTCAATAATACGTTTATCCATCAAGGCATCTTTGCTTTTACGGTGCTTGCTACATCAACAACTTGGTTCCCATTATTCACAGTAAGAAGAAAATCGGTAGTCGTGACAATATCTTCACAGGTTTGAGGGTGATTCGGATGTTCAATACCCAACTCTTCTGCAATTAAAATTGTTTCTCCTATGGGCAACAAAGGGAATTGCTCTCTAATATCTATAATGCGATTGGAAAATTCAGATAAATAAAGCGGTTTTTCTCAAGGTCTGATAAAAATTCATTTTCTCTTCCTTTTCACCATAAAAACGCCCCTTTAAATAAGCATATCCAAAGGGGGAAAACAGTGCAACTTTTTTTAAAGCTACTGTACCCATCGAAAATTAACGTTACCACCCAGCACCCTTCCCAAATCCCTCTCAACCGCTTCTCCCCCATGATCTCGCCTCTCATTTCCAAATTTTTCAATATAATAATTACATTCTCCATTTTAGCCACTTTTCAGCCACTTGTGTACCAAATTTTCACCCTTTTGTATAAAAAAATTACGTTCCTTCTGATGGTTTTTCAATTGGAATACCTCCGGTATTTTCCACTCGTTTTTCACCCGAAAATGAACAAAGAAAGGTATTGATCTTTCAAAAATATTGGAAGTGATATTGAACACATGCATGACGAGGGATTGAAGCAGTTTGGAACAAAAGCGGATTGATTATTGGGTTGGTATTGGACAGATTTTATCGAAATAATATTGGAAAGATATTGAGTGGTTATTTTGGGCTGTAGTAGCGGGAAAAACGGACGATTTGAAGCGGGGATTATTTGTGGATTTTCTACTGAAATTGGGCGTGAAAAAACCCGAAGGTTCGGTGGGAATATACCGGGAAGATATTCGGGTTTGAGAACTTTATTTTTTTATAAAGTACGCTTTTAATATTTAAGGAATGTTAATTTTATATAGGGACAGTGTAGAAGAGAAACAGCTAGAAAATACTACCTCACCTTATGTTTTAACAACAGTTACTGGCACCTATTAGTACCAATCCTTCACCATTCTGACTTTCTTCTTTATCTAAAGTTAATTCCTCTGTACCTGAAATTTGTGCATCAATGGCTACCTGTATGCCATTAATCGTTTCCAGCTTATCATCCGCTTGAGGTGTATCTAAAGATAATTCAAATTGCGGTCCACAACAGCCGGCTACTGAAGATAAGCGTATACCCTCCGCATTATTCTCTGTTAATACATTTTCCAATAATTGCTTGGCAGTATCAGTAATCTTCATGAAAAATCCACTCCTATTCTTTAAATTTTTTTCACAGTACTTCTTAGTATGCTACTTAATGAAATCTTTTAGCTTCTCATAACCTACTTTTTCTTCACTAAGCCAAGGAATAACAGCACATCTATCAGCTAAATTTTGATTAACTTCATGAATCCATTCACTCTCTGAGGCCGCTTTACCTTTTAAAATAGGATCCATTGTATCAGTGGCAAATAAACTTTGATTAATTACCCACCACTTTGGATGGATATTTGCCCGTCTTAGATCAGCTTGTAATCTTGAAGCCTCCAACACAGGAGTAGCTTCAGCTAAAGTAGTAATGACAACCGAAGTTTCTTTAGGATTCCGAATTTTAGGAAGCAGTTTTGTTACGCTTTCTGGTACTTCACCAGTAGATCTTGCTATTTCTTTACTATATGATTGTGCTGCGTCTAATAAAAGCAAGGTATGACCAGTCGGGGCAGTATCAATGACAACAATTTCATTCTCCGATTGAGCTACTACATCAGCAAATGCACGAAAGACTGCAATTTCCTCGGTACATGGTGAATTTAAATCCTCTTGTAAATAAGCCAGACCTTCTTCATCTAAATCTTTACCAGCATTAGTCAATACTTCTGTTTTATATTTTTCTACTTCATCTTTAGGATTAATACTACTAATTGTTAGGTTCTGATTTAATTCGTAGTTTTGGAATTGGTATTGCAAATGAGCCGCAGGGTCGGTTGTTGTTAAGTGAACACGATGCCCTTTTTCTACCAAACCAACGGCAATGGCAGAAGCAACGGTAGTTTTACCTACACCTCCTTTGCCCATCGTAAAAATTATTCTGGTGTTACTAGATGAAAAATCCGTTATAACATCATTTAGATTTGGTAGCTCCCCTATTTTATTCTCCTGATTTTCTTCTGTTACAGAAATGACGTGTTCTTTAAATAAATAACGTAAATTCTCAATTCCTGTTAAAGAATAAGAGACAAACGGCAACGAATAACTTGTTATCTGTTTTAGATTAACAGACATCTGATTTAAAGCATCTCTTTGCCTCTGATAAAAAGCTGATGATATTTCATCACCTTTCATATAGCTTTGAAGAAGCCCATTAACAATAAGCGTTTGATTTTTTATACCAATCTCTTTAAGTTCCTTCGATGCCCGATCTGCTTCTATTAAAGAGGAAGTATCCGGTCTTGTTACTAATATAAGGTTGGTTTTATCAGCATCTGAAAGAACATCAACAGTATTGGAATAAAGATTCTTCTTATCTGCAAGCCCGGATAAAGGCCCTAAACAAGAAGCACCATGTGTACTTTCTTCTAAGAACCCGTTCCAGGCAGTCGGTAGTTGCAGAAGACGTAATGTGTGCCCTGTTGGTGCAGTATCAAAGATGATATGGTCATATTGATTTATCACTTCTGTATTTGTTAGTAACGTTGTAAATTCATCAAATGCAGCTATCTCAACCGTACACGCTCCTGATAGCTGCTCTTCCATTGTAGCTACAACGGTGTCAGGCAATACGCCGCGATATGGACCAACTACTTTTTCACGATATGCTTTGGCTGATGCTTCAGGATCTAGATTACTGGCATATAAATTTTCTACCAAAGGAACGGATTTTGGGGAGTTTGTTAATTCAATCCCAAAAATATCTTGTAAATTAGATGCTGGATCGGTACTGATTAGTAAAACTTTTTTTCCACTATCCGCTAATTCTACAGCTGTTGCACATGCAGTTGACGTTTTTCCAACTCCACCTTTTCCAGTTAAAAATAAAAACGGTGTCTGTACAACATCTTGAGGTTTGAAAGACGGAAACATATTTTCACTTCTTTCTGTTTATTGTTTTTTTAGATTTAATGAAAGTCGGACTTTGGTTTTTTCAGTTAATTCTTCCGCTGCTACACCCAGCCAATCTGCAAGTTCTTCATTCGTTGGATAGGTCCCAACCTTCGCAACCTGATCATCTACTAAAACAACAGGTAATGCGTCCGGGCCTTTTTCATGCAAAACGCTATTTACTGATTGTGTTTGAGCAAACTTATCAGGATTATTCGTTAATTGATACCGTTTCACATTAAATCCTTTGTTTTCTAAAGAATATACCGCAGAGGCTATTCTCGTTAACTCAGGATCAACCGATGGACCACATACACCTGTTGAACAACACATTGCCGGATCAAATATCTCAACTTTTTTCAACTAAATCCCTCCATTTAATATAAAATAAACATATACTTTTATTATTCTCCTGTTTCCGCAAAACGCTTGATTCTTTCTCCTATTTGATCACGAACCCGTTGGAATACTCCCCATTTTTCTTCTTCATTCCCCTGAGCTTTTGCTGGGTCATCAAATCCCCAATGGTCACGTTTTACCTGTGGTGGTGTCATTGGGCACTTATCCGCAGCATCCCCACACAAAGTGACAACAAAGTCTGCATTATTTAAGATTTCCTGATCAATAATATCGGAGGTTTGTTTAGAAATATCAATATTGACCTCTTGCATTGCCTTTACTGCATTTGGATTTAAACCATGTGCTTCAATACCTGCACTTTTCACTTCCCAAGTATCTCCAAGGTGTTTTTTCGCCCAACCTTCAGCCATTTGGCTTCTGCAAGAATTCCCAGTACATAAGAAATAAATTGTTTTTTTAGACATAATCATGCTCCTTGTTAAAATAGAATCAGTGTTAAATATAATCCTACTAATGTAATTAATAAGATAGGAAGGGTTAAAATTATACCTGTTTTAAAATAAGTCCCCCATGATATTTTAACGCCTTTTTGTGATAGTACATACAGCCATACTAATGTTGCCAAAGAACCAATGGGTGTGATTTTTGGTCCTAAATCTGAACCGACTACATTCGCATAAATAAGAGCTTCCCGTAACACACCAGATGTATTGGTTTCCGCAATGGCTAACGCGTCAATCATGACTGTGGGCATATTATTCATGATGGAGGATAGAAACGCTGCAATAAATCCCATACCAACTGTTCCAACAAATAGGCCTTGATCGGCTACGGTTTGAATTATACCTGCTAACGCAGATGTTAATCCAGCATTACCGAGTCCATAGACCACTACATACATTCCAATGGAGAAGAATACTATATTCCATGGTGCACCTTTAATTACTTCTTTTGTATTAACAGCGGTACTGCGTCTTGCCATCATAATAAAGAAAATCGCAATGATCCCAGCAATAATGGAAACAGGTACATGGATAAACTCACTCGTAAAGTACCCAATTACTAATACACCAAGTACAAACCATGATAAACGAAACATTTTTAAGTCCTGAATCGCTTCACTAGGTGTTCTTAATTTTGATACATCATAATTTTTAGGTATGTTTTTTCTAAAATAAATTAATAATACCGAAATCGTTGCGATTAAAGAAAATAAGTTTGGAATAATCATTCTTGAAGCATATTCGACAAATCCAATACCAAAGAAATCGGCTGAAACGATATTCACTAAGTTACTAACAATAAACGGCAGGGATGTTGTATCAGCGATAAACCCACTTGCCATGATAAATGGAAAAATCATTTTTTCTTTAAAATTCAAATGACGTACCATTGCAAGTACAATCGGTGTTAGAATAAGTGCTGCACCATCATTCGCAAATAAAGCTGCGACAATCGCACCCAAAATGCTAATATAGACAAACATTTTGATTCCATGCCCTTTTGCAATTCGTGCCATATGTAATGCCGCCCATTCGAACAATCCAATTTCATCTAATACTAATGAAATAAGAATGATGGCTACAAATGATAATGTTGCATTCCATGTGATACCAATGACTTCCAATACATCACTAAATCCCACTACTCCTACGAGTAAAGCAATAACAGCTCCTCCCATGGCAGACCAGCCGATATTTAAATTCTTTGGCTGCCAAATGACCAGAACTAGGGTTAAAACAAAAATTATAATGGCGAGTATAAGTGTTGCTGACAAAATAAGACCTCCAAACCTAACAACAGGAAATGCGTGTACCTTTCTCTTCCAGTTCTTTTAATTTATCATCTTGATCTGGTAATTGATCCAAAATCGGTTTGATAAATGAATAATACTCACTCTTACTATTAACCGTATAAAATATCCATTGTCCTTTTCTTTCTTCCTTCACTAACCCCAAATCTTTCAGTTTTCGTAAATGTTGGCTAATGGATGGTTGACTGGACTGAAATATTTCAACGAACTCACAAACACAACAAGTTTGTTCATCAATTAATTTCAGCATAGTGAGCCTTGTTTTATCGCCCAGTAGTTTTAAAATACTGGCAGCTTTCTCCAATTCGATTGTAGTTTGCAGCATTTGATTTCCTCCTTTTTATTAAATAATAATATAAGTATATAACTATACACTTATATATTCAAATAAAAAAATTTAGTGCAATTTTTATTCCCTATTCTTTTAATTCCTCATAGGCTTCCATAAAATGTTGAAAAGAAATATTTCCAAACGTATTTTCATCATTGCGAAATAGACGATCAAACGTTATTTCCTTTGCCTTCTCTAAGGTACATTGTCTGCTGTTCATAAGCAAAGAAAAATATGCCATAAAGTATTCTTTGCTTAAATCTCCGCCTTTATTAATAATCATTCAGACCACCTCCAAAAAGGGAAAGTAAATGATACTTTCCCTTTTTTCTTTTATTTCAGCAACACGAATGAGCTGCATTTAAATTCGTACTACATACACCCGTTTCAGGTAATTCCAGTTCGACTTTCTCAGAGGCTTCATAATCCCCCGATAAATAAGCTACAATGGATCGAACCTGTTCATGTCCAGTTGCCATTAGGAATGTTGGTGCCCGCCCATAGCTTTTTGCTCCCACAATATAAAAATCCCTTTCAGGTTGTCGCAACTCTTTTTCTCCATGCGGGCGTACTGTTCCGCAACTATGGAGATTAGGATCAATCAAAGGCGCAAGGTCTTTAACACTTTCTGTTGCTGTATCAAAACTGGTTCTCAGCTCACTCAAATATGAGAAGTCTGGACGATTGCCAGTGTTAACAATCATCTCATCTATATCTGAAATAGTTTTTAACTCTCCATGTGATTCTCCTGTCAGCTCTATTTTGCCTTCTTTTCCATGTATACGTTGAATTCTAAAAGGAGTAACTACTTCAAATATATTTGCATCTACTAAGTTGTGTATACGACTTCCTAATGCTCCTCTTGCTTCAAGTGCATCCAGTTCTTCTCCTCCAAATGCCTCTTTTACGCTATTTTTTCTTAACACCCATATAATTTCCGTTGCAGGATGTTCTTCTTTTAATTTTGCTAATTCCAATAACGAATTAATAGCAGAATGACCACTTCCAACAACAGCAACACGCTTGTTTAGATAACAGTCCTTATCTTTACCAAGAATATCTGGAATGCCATAGAAAATTTGATTTTTTATAACTTTCTCTTCTTTTAACCATATTCCATTTGAATTTGCAGGATTAGGGTTTCCCCAGGTTCCGGTCGCATCTATGACCGCTTTTGCTTCAAATTGTACCAGTTCGTTACCTTGTTCTGCATAAATTACAAAAGGTTGTTGAGCTCGATTAGCTGTTTTCATTTTATCTGTATTTTTGCGGCTAATGGAAATAACCTTTGTATTCATAAACAAGGAATTATTGATTTCCGGTGTATTCGCTAACGGTTTTAAATATTGTTCAACTAACTCTTTACCAGTAGGCAATTCATCTTGATTCGGTACATTCCAATCTTGCTTTTTAAGAAGTTTTAATGCCGACTTATCCATATTATATTTCCAAGGTGAAAAGACTTGAATATGTCCCCATGTTAAGATATTATCTCCCACCTGAGAACCAGATTCCAATAAAATAAAAGGTTGTTCGTAACTGGCCAAATGGGATGCTGCGGCAAGACCTACTGGACCAGCACCAATAACTGCAATAGGTAGATGCAAGTTATTTTGATTACTGTTTACTTGTTGTCTTTCTTCTTGCGGCGGTTGGCAACAATTTGTTTTAATTTCTATATATTGTTTCATGTTCATCATCCTCCTAAATTTTTACTTATTATTTTTCATGGTCACACGTCTTCTTAATTAAATATCTAAGCATTGAATTAAATCTCTGCTTATAGCTTTTTATGGTTCATTATGTATCACCTAGACATATTTGTTTATGTCAATATTTGATAAAGTCAATTATATATCAATAAAGAAACCACTATTTATATAGTGGCACAACACCCTGAACCTTCATTCTTTTTCATAGCAACTTGCAGAATTTGCAAACTATCTATAACTTGATCTCTTTTATCAGTTGGAACTTGCCCTAGTATCTGCTCAATATATTGATTCATTTGATCAGAAATTTCATTTGCCTTCATTTGTCCCTTTTCAGTAAGTGACAAGACTATATAGCGTCTATCATTTGGGTCAGACATTCGAGATGCATAATCTAATTCCACCAATTTGTTAATTTGTCTGCTAAGCATTCCAGTATCCATTGATAATTTCTCAGCTAAGTCCATCAAAGAGATACGAGGATATTTATCTAACTCATAAATAATATGACTTTGCTGAACTGTTATCCCACAACATTCAGACCCCTCACGCTGTAACAAACCAAAATCCCGAACTAATTGTTGAAGAATTTCTCTTATTTCAATTGTTTCTGTATTCATTATTGTCACCTCAATTCAAATGATATTATCAATAATTGACTTTGTCAACTAACAAACATACTAAAAGAAATTATTTTTAATATTCCTTTTCACCTTCTCGCTATGAATTGTAGCTTAATAACGGATATAATTATTCAAGTTCAAATTGGACTATAAAAAGCGAGAGACGTTAAGAGATGTCCCCATCGAAAATTAACGTTACCACCCAACACCCCACCAAAATCCCCCTCAACCGCTTCTCCCCCAAGCTCTCACCCCTCATTTCCAAATTCTTCAATAGAATAATTACGTTCCTCCATTTTGGCCGCTTTTCAGCCACTTGTGTACCAAATTTTCACCCTTTTGTATAAAAAAATTACGTTCCTTCTGGTGGTTTTTCTACTGGAATACCTCCGGTATTATCCACCCGCTTTTCATCCGAAAATGAACAAAGAAAAGGTGTTGGTCTTTCGAAAATATTGGAATAATATTGGATTCGTATTGAAGAATATTGAACAGAAAAACAGAGGAAAAAGACGGAACAATCCTTCGGATTTATGTATGAAAAAGACAGCAGAAAAGATATTGGAAATCATATTGAACACATGCCTGACAAGGGATTGAAGCGGGTTAAAATAGAAGCGGATTATATATTGGATTGGTATTGGAAAAATCTTATTGAAAAAATATTGAAGGGATATTGAGTGATTATTTGGGACTGTAGCAGCGGGAGAACGGATGAAATGGAGCGGGATCTATTTTTGGATTTTCTACTAATTTTGAACGTAAAAAACCCGAAGGTTCGGTGGGAATATACCGGCATGACCTTCGGGTTTGGGAACATTATTTTTTTATAAGGTACGCTTTTATTATTTAAGCCGTTTTAATTTTCTATCGGCACAGGATGACCTTCGGGTTTGGGAACGTTATTTTTTATAAGGAACGTTAATTTTATTTAAGCAGCTTTAAATTTCTACAGCACACAAATTTGTAACTTTAAAATAAAGTTTGATCAAAAACGTTCGACAAATCCATATTTTACGGTAAAAGAAAAGAATCCATTTTGAAAAAAGATTGATCAAAATGGGTTCTTTTCTTTTTGAATGAACATTCCTTTTTATAAAAAAGTTTAATTAAAACTCACATAGAATCCTTTAATCGAAAAGGAATAAAACGGTGCAACTTTTTTGTAAACGGTATAACTTTCTTTAAAACGGTACATCTTTTTTATAAACGGTACGACTTTATTTCAAATCCACAATTGTGTAGGTATTGACGGGAATAAATCATCTTTGGAGATTCTTGAACAAAAATTAAAGTTGCCAAGGTGGAACCCTTGGACCTATTCAAATTTCTACAAAAGCTGTGCAAAAATATGGAACGGTCCAATTAATAGATGTTTATGGGGGCAACTATAATGTGTTTCCATTGGGTTGAGTTAGGAATATCAATCTGAGAATGGGACTGGCATCAGTCATACATTTTATGCCTGAATTTTTTGAAAAAATAACGAATAACGAGTTTGACCCACATACAAAGTGGCCCTTGGATAAGCAAGTCATGGTTATCAAATGTTTAATAATCGTGAGGACGACTGTATAAAAGTCGTTTTAAAACCGTTATCCTATTAGTTTAAATGGATGAATTGAAAGTTAGCATAATTGCGAACCCTAAGCGAAATGTTGAATGGACTTCCACACTGTGTATAGAAGTCTTTTTGTCTGTTATTATTTAGATTATTGGATAATTCAGCTCGTAACTTGGGTAGCAATAATATGGTGGTCTCAGTCCTATTTTTGGCATGGGCCAGGAATCCTCCATATAGACCATCCTTACTTTTTCATTTGAATGGTTTACTAGCAATAGCTTTACTTCTGGATTAAATTCATATCTCAAAATGGTAACCCCCTTCCATTAGGAATGTGTGGATTCTCCCCCATCAACATGAAGAACTTGACCAGTAACAAAACGAGAATCATCAGAAGCAAGATAGACAAAGGTTGGTGCGAGTTCAAATGGATGGGCAACTCGTTCCATTGGATTAAATGCTCCATATACAGCGACTTGGTCTGACGAGAAACTTGCTGAAATAAGTGGGGTCCAAATTCGGCCGGGGGCGACGGCATTGACTCGGATCCCTTGTTTCACGACATTTTTAGCCAAGGCACGTGTCCAACCAACTATTGCGCCTTTTGTGGCCGTATAATCAATCATTTGCTGCTCACCTACATACGTCACCACTGAAGAAGTGCCAATGATTGAGCTGCCTGGTTTTAAATGAGGAAGCGCTGCCCTTGTTGTGTAAAAATGAGAGTATATATTAACTTTGAAGGTGTCATCGAATTGCTCATCTGTAATGTCAAGCAGACTTAGTTGTTGGAATTGGATACCAACGTGGTTACAAAGAATATCGAGACGTCCAAACGTATTTACTGTTTGTTCTACAATGGAGATACACTGTTGTTTGTCTCGCAAGTCCCCAGGCATTAGAAAACAACGTTGTCCGAGTTGTTCAATCCTCGTTTTTGTTCTATTTGCATCCTCATGTTCATCTAAGTATGAAATAGCAACATCTGCGCCTTCTTTAGCAAACGCAATTGCTACTGCTGCACCAATACCACTGTCCCCCCCTGTAATAAGTGCTACTTTTCCTGTTAACTTTTCACTCCCTTTATAGTTCGGGTTTTCGATAATTGGAAGGGGTACCATAAATTTTTCCACTCCGGGATGGCGCAGCTGGCGCTGTTCAGGTAAACTTATCGGAATTTCTTCGTAACGTGTGATTTTCCCATAGTTAGGGTACATGGGATAAGGTTGAGTTTTCATGTTCGCTTTAAACATTTGTTGCATTTGCTTTATTTGGTCTAATTGACGACTTTGATCCTTTTGATCCATGGAAACCTCCTATAGAAATAATTTTCTTCTATAGAATGTTTATGTTGTTCACTACAAATAAATTAAAAAAGTTTGAAAAAAGTGGTTTACTTTCAACACAGAAGCTTATTCTTCCTCAAAAGAGACACCTTTTTTCTTTATTGAACTGACCTTTAGGACAAGGAGCTTTACTCAATATTCTACCCCTTTAACGGATCAACTTATTTTTACTTAACAGTTCTTTAATCC
Source organism: Oceanobacillus sp. FSL W8-0428 (assembly GCF_038004405.1). NCBI lineage: Bacteria > Bacillati > Bacillota > Bacilli > Caryophanales > Bacillaceae > Oceanobacillus > Oceanobacillus sp. FSL W8-0428. Next base: position 1,744,620 of record NZ_JBBORB010000001.1, on the reverse strand, counting down.
CGGCTACCTCAAGAATAGTACCTAAAAAAATAGGTCAACCAGAAAAAACCGGCTAACCACATAATACGATTTGACCCTATTGCTGAATAACAAAAAATACGTTTTGTTGTTCCACAAATTCTTAATATCATGAAGTAATTCTGTAGAGATGTTCAGTTTCCATTAACCAATCTCGGCGAGCAACGAGAGTTCTAAATGTGATAAAGTCGCTCTTTTTGCATCCTCTTTCAATTGATTCCATGGACTGTTTGTAGAACCTTCTGATACCTCGAAAAGTTGATTCACGCTCTCTTTTTGATTTTCATTAAGTAAGTTATGATAAATCATACGATAAGACCTTTTTCGAACATCATTGGCTGCATCTTTTTAAGTATTGTAGATGGGAAGTTCATATTTTTGATGTATTAGCTCTTCAATTGCTACATTGACTAGGTCAGCAGGTTCGTCTTTACTGTATGCGAGTTTATTCATTGTATCTATCAATTACTTTTTGACCTTCTTGGCTAAATGGTCGAATAAAAAGACTTCTATACAAAGTATGAAGTCTTTTTGGAAAGAGAAGAGGATTACGGTTTTAAAACGACTTTTATACATTCATCCTCACGATTATTAAAAATTCGATAACCATGACTTGCTTCTTCAAGGGACATCTTGTGTGTGATAATATCTCTTGGGTCAAATTCGTTATTTGTTATTTTTTTAAACAATTCTGGCATAAAATGAATGACTGGAGCCTGTCCCATTTTAAGATTAATATTTCTAATCCAAAATGCACCTAATGGAAATAGATTATAGTTACCCCCGTAAACACCAGTCATTTGCACTGTCCCATACTTTCGGACAGCTTTAGTAGAAATTTGAATAGGTCCAAGGGTTCCGCCCTGCAGTTTGAATTTTTGTTCCAGAAACTCTAGGGGTGATTTCTTTCCGTCCATACCTACACAATCGATGACGACATCTGCCCCACCATGTGTGATCTCTTTTAAATGTTCGCCCATATCAGGGTATTTTGTGAACTCAAATACCTCAACATTGTTCATCTTTTTCGCATGATTGATCCGGTAATCCAAGTAATCAACTGCTATTACACGCTTTGCACCTTCCATCCAGGCAAATTTTTGTACCATCAACCCAACAGGTCCGCATCCAAGAACAATAACTGTATCGCCTGATTTTACACCTGCATTTTTTACACTCCAATAAGCTGTTGGCAGAACATCCGATAAAAAGAGCAGTGACTCATCCTCCAATTCGCATGACTCCGGGATAACAAAGGGAGTGAAGTTTCCAAAAGGGACTTTTAAATATTCAGCCTGACCACCCGGATGGTTACCGAACTTCTCAGTATAACCAAAGTATCCGCCAGAATCATAATGAGGGTTTGAGTTATCACATTGGCTTTCCATTTCATGTTGGCAATAAAAGCAATGTCCACATGAAACATTAAAGGGAACGACAACACGGTCTCCCTTTTTTACTTTTGTGACTTCAGGTCCAACTTCTTCCACAATACCCATTGGTTCGTGGCCAATAATATATCCTGGGGGTAATGGCATGTTACCTTGATATAAATGCAAATCAGATCCGCAAATAGCAGTAGAAGTAATCTTAACTATAATATCGTCTTTTTTTTCTAATTTTGCATCCTCTACTTGATTAACCTGTACATGATTTGGTCCTTGATAAGTTACAGCCTTCATAAATGCACCCTCCTATTTCTAATACTGTTAACACTCTTAACTATTGTTAACAAAGAAAGTAAATAATATACTTAGTCACTCTTAGCGTAATTGTTTTATGTAAGTTAAAGAAGTCGCACCGTTTTGATTACGAAGTATTGGTGATAGCTCTCGAATTAGTTATTGTAAGTGTATATAGCGTGAATTAATTCGGGGAAATATTTGGATTATTCTTTGAGGGAAGAGGTATTTCATTTATTCCTTTACTCAAATCTTCACTGCTATTCTAACTTATTTAATAGAATTTCAGCCTTATGCTTAACCCCTTTAGAACTGTGTTTAGCTTTCATCACTGTAACCCTACTCTCCTCAATACTTTTCAGCGACTTACTTGTCCACGTACCACTATCATTCACAAGGTTTACTAACAATCTATCATAAATCGATTTCCAATCATTTATTGCAAGTGATGATAAAATTAGCATTGATAAAGAGCGATCTTCTCGCTCAACTTCAATAATATTGAATTTCTTCCCACTTATCATATATACTTCTGCAATCACATAACGTCGTTTCGTGATATTATCACTCAATTTCGTAAATCTGCGGTCTCCAATTCCCTCTGGTAACACATCTATAAATGCTCGTATCGCACTTACTTCTGGATATTGCTCCATTATTCTAAGGACATTAATGAAATCTTGCAATTCACCTTGTACTTGAATTTCAGATAACATTTGATGTTCTATTCCTCTTGCTAGTTTTTGACCTCCAGTGTCTGCTGTAGATCGAATTGAATCATTGCTGCCATAGTATTTCTTAGTATTTTCATCTTCTTTCGTTCGCTGCTTTGAGGAACTACTTTTAATTCGTTTGATTTTGGGTACCGATGTATATTCATGTTTCAACTGATTCATTTGTACAAGATCAAAGTCTTCTGTAGAACCATCTACTTGTTCATCTAATGTAAAGCCCTCTTCATCACCCTGTCTATTTAGAAAACGATAAGTGTATTTCTTTGCCTCATTGGATTTCTCTTGATTTTGTATTTCTGGATGCGAAATCGAAATATGTTGGTACGGAATATCTTTATTTTTCACATTAACAATTTGTAATACTGTACACGTGTTATTCTTCTCCTTTACACGAGCTGTTATTGTAATCGGTTGTGTAAAGTTCCATTCGAACTTCAAAGTCTTTTCCTGCAACCAAGTAAATGCTATATTTTCATAGGCTTGTCGTAGGTCTCGATTCGTTAGCAACCACACCAATTGATAAATGAACGTTGTCTTTGTGTATTTCAATTCATATTGTGATGAAAAGCTAAGATGGATTTTATTAGGTTCATATGTTTCTGTGAAGAACTGAGGAAATGAATTCGATTCAAACAAGCGATATAAAAGGAAGCCGTTCGGAGCTAAAATGCTACGCAATACTTCAATGACTGGTAAAATCACATTCTTTCCATCAAAAGAGAACACGAAACTACGGGAAGTTGCAGGATCACTGCTTCCTTGAATAGACCAAGGGCGTTCGTGAAATTTAACTTTATTAGGATAAATAGTCATATCGATTTCTTGTACACTTTCAGAAACTTGACTAGCCGTTATGATGCCATCAGTATAATAATGTTGGATTGCTAAGCATGGTAATGTACCCCAATCCATTAATATACCTTCTGTACGACCTTGTGAGCGAAAATAAGCTTTGATTATCATTTTATGATCATATCGAAATGGCTCACCAATCCATATTAGTTGTGCTTTTTCACCTTTAGCAAAAGGCCAAGCTAGTTTAACCTGTTGTTTGCTCATAACTTTTCACTTCCTGTTTTGTTCGTAAATACTCTTCCAAATACGGTTTTATTTCGTGAAAATGATGTGACTTAACAGCGCCAATACGCTGTACTTTCCATAATAAAACTGGTTCTTGCTCCAGCAACATACGATCAATAATTTTACAGCATCGTCGAATCTGAAACTGTTGTATAGATTCCGTAATTTTATTTAGATATTTTTCAGTTTGTGGCAGCTTATCAAGATGTTTCTCCAAATTTGATAAGATTCCTAGACGTTTCCCAATTATCGAAATCGTGATACGTACGGGCTTTTCCAGTTCAATTAATTCTTTGTAAAGCTGTTTAATTTTAGAAAGATATTCTCGATCACGTACGTCCCAATTGACAATTGATTTTGGCTTTTCCTTCGCCTGAATTATAGGTAACTGTTCAAACAGCCATTCTTTATCATTTCGATATAAGTAAATATATTCTTTCGGTAAACATTGACGAATTTGTGTTCTCGAGTAACTTGGATATTGCTGCATTCCTTTTAATAATTGCTTTCGATACATATGTAACATTGGTGGAAAAACTTTATCAGGTAATTTCTCTATTTTCTCAACTGAGGCAAGATGTCCTTTAACTGTTTTCGAATCCACGCCAAGCATTCTAGCTAATGCTCTTATACTGTAGGTTCCATCAACTGCTAATTCATGTAATTTAGCCTTCCAGACATCTCCATACGCTTTTGTACGTCCAATACGATATTTATCTTCAGATAATCTATCAGGACCCTTTCTAGCGTAAATAAAGCCACAAGAGCATTCAAACGTGCCAATGGGTGCATTTGATTTAAAATCCCTTGTAACATTTACTTCATGAATCACAAATTCCTTATAATGATTAGCTGCTTTATTTAAACAGGGCCATGGGCCACTACCGAAAGGACCTGTATCAGCTTCAATTTGTAAAAAGGACTCCAAATCTTGTTCTAAGAAATAAAGAATAAGCAAATGACGGAAAGGATGTACATGACGTTTTAGATTGCGTGTAATGACCTTCAGCCAATTGTATTCATCATTTACATTGATTGCTGATTCGTACTCATCTAAAAAGCCTTTTGGGAACTTTGATTGAAATGCTTTGTATAGCTCCTTTTGCCGAATTCGATTAGACGTTGTTATTAAATTACGCTCCCGTAAAAGAACACGATATTTAAGATTAATAGATTCTCTTGAAAATTGATGTATTGGAACTTGCAGCAGTTGATAAGCCATCTTTGCTAAAGCAATTTGAATGGCTATAAACTCTTTTAGTTCAACTTCTTGAATCATTGATAAGTTCAATAGCTTTTTATCAAATCGAATAAACTCAATTCGACTTTGCTTTGAAAAATCGATAGGATACTTCATTAATTTCAGTTCATGATGTGCACAGAAATCAATCCCTTGTAGCTGGTGCTCACGATGAAAATAGGGTTCTCCATGTTGCTCAATATCATTAGTTGCACACTCTGGGCAATAAAAGAGTCCATTCTTTCTGCAAATGCTTCCTGCAACTATGCCAAGTCTTGTATAAAGTCCTTTTCCATCTACTTGAACATCTTGTAGAAGTTCTTTCTGGCGTTGCTTGGAAAGAAACGAAGCATAGTAAGGGTAGATCGTATGCTTAGCTAATAAGCTTTCAACAGAATAGTTGGAGCCTAATTGCTCAGCTAATATAGAAAAATGACTACCAATCTCTACACTCGGTATTACAGAACGACTTTGAAACACTTCTTCCAATGTATCTTTGTAATCAATATTTCCACTGTAAAAGTGATATCGCGCAATCGCCGAATATATCAATTCATCTGGATATGGATCCGTAAAGAATGGCAGCATGCGTTCCCTCCTAGTAGAATTCCTCCAAAGGATTTTTAATGTATCCATTTGCTTTTAATAATTCATAGGGGTGTTTCTTTTTGTCTAACGCTTGCTTTCTTAGCTTTAGCAATGGTAGAATCTCTGCATTTTTTGCTTTTGCCTTTGCTTTTTGATCTTTCTTTTGTTGATTTAATGCAATCGCCTGCTGAATCACATCTGATTTAAGTTGATGAAATTCAGTATCAAGTGGATTTTCCTCAACTATTTTTTGTGCGAGCTTTTTAATATCGTTTTCTTTCAAACTATCAAAAATACCAAGGGCTGCCACTTCAACACTTAAGTTCCCAATCATGTCTTGACGTTTATACTCGATTGTATTTTGGCGCTCTTTAAATGCTTCTTGAATACGTCCTGTCATTTCAGTATTTCGCTTGTGATTCAGCATGACTTCATCCAAGTTAATCATAATATCTTCATATTTCATCATATCGGCAAAATTGTTCGTCCGAATAGCTGTCATCATTGGTTGAATCGTTTGCATATCTTCCCTAGCAGTCTTTTTTAATACTTGTGGTGTAATGATTTCAGCCGGGTTGTCCTCATCAAATAATACTCGTTCTTGCGCTAGAATAAATAGGTTCACGGCAACAGCAGTAATCCCTTGGCATTCATAATAAAATGCCTTCTTTGTCTCCTCTGTAAGCTCAGAATGGGTTTTTAAACACTGTAATTCCCAAAGTGTCTCTAGGAAAAACTCCCACTCTTCACTATTTTCGTCCATACGATCCCAAATAATAGCTCCATCACTCGCTGCCCGTCTTGCTTGTCTGAAGTTTCCTTTGAATAGTTTTTGTGCTTTAGAAGTTCCGATTAAAACCGTAGGAATACCAACTGTATTAGACAGTGTTACAAAAAAATTCAACATTTCTTCCTGTTCATTTTTGGAATGTAGTAAGTGCTGGATTTCATCAATTACTAGAACACCGATGCCGTACATACTTGCTAACGATGTCATGTGCAATAACATTGTCGATGTCACACGGTTCAAATAACCGTACTTTTCTAAATATCGAGTGCCTAGTAAATCATCAATTGCTTTGAAAAAGCTTTTGCAAAGTGTAGATAAACTTCCATCATACGGGCAGTCAATTTTAAGCCAAACAATTTGAGTTCGATTAAACGGTTGTCCTTTGTATTCTTCATGCTTGATCACTTGTGGATACATAAGCAAAAGACGTTCAATTGCTGTTGTTTTACCAATTCCTGAAATACCGATAATGGATAAGCTATCGGCAGTTGAACGAATATAATTTAGTCGTTCATCTATATATTTGTGAGCTGTTTCCTCTTCTTCACGCAATTCATGCAACACCCGAACACGCTCTAGAAATGTTCTATCTAATGGATTTCGCGCCAAGTAACCTCTTCGAATCAATGTAGACAATCGACGTTCTACCTCGAAATGAATCGGTAACGGCTGGATAAAATTCCTTACACGTTTTAAGACGTGATAACGAATATTCGTTTCACTTAACTTATCTTGCTCACTAATTCGTGGAGTCACCATAAATCGCTCTAGCACATCATCCTCATTAAATATAGGTGGAAGAGCTTCGATGAAAGGATTATTGGTATATTCATTTAAAAGTTGCTCCTTATAGACAGCTTTCTCAAAATCCCCTTTTAAGACAACCATGTCATTTGTCTTTCCCAAATTCCTCATCTCGCTTCTTCTTTAGTTTTTCCATAAGACGTGAGCCTGGTTTCTTAGGTGGTGTTTCATCAATCTTCTCTTTTGTAACAAAGTCGATTACGTCAGCTGATTCACTAGCCTTATTAGGTAATAAATCAAACTTTTCAGCTTCACGATTTAACTGTTTTTCAACATCCTTATTTTCACGAATAGCTGCTATTTTAGCTTTCTTACTAGTTGGCTGATTGAAAGATTCTTTTTTGTTCTTCACGGCTTTTTTTATAATCTCTTCCAATGCTGCATCAGTATTTACCGTAAGCTGAATTTGATTTGTTCGTTCCATTTCTTCTAGTTCATTCCGAAGATGTTGCTGAAAGACAATTTCCTCCAAGAAGTCACCTTTATATTGCTGACTAGGCTCTAATAAAATACACGTCTCAAAATCTATTCCGTTATCGTGGGGAATATAGATTTTTTCAATATGTCGTGGATCATAAACGATTTCTAGACTTCTATTTTTCAACTTTAAATACCATTGCTCTTCAATAGCTTGACGAGAACCATAAAGAAGATTTTTAAACTTAATTCCAGCTCTTGAAATTGTCGCTTTCCCACGTGGAAGCACGTTCAGACGAAGAATATTTCGATCAACTGTTCTTAACCTTCCTTTACGATTTTGAATACCCCAATTCCATAAGTTAATCGGAGTTGGCACTAGTCCATCAGCCACCATTTCTTTTTCAACAGGATATTTATCAATGACCTTTTGGTTATGATGAAGCGCCATTGTAATAATTAGAGATGTAAATTCCCTTAAATTCAGCGTAGCATTTAAGCGATAATCCTGATCTCCACGTTCTCTATATTCCTTTTGAATTGCTCCGGGAGCTTTTTGCTTTACCTTCCCATTAAACGTACGGAATTTCCTTTCAACAATCCCTTTCAAATCTCCACGATAAGCTGTAGTATTCTCAATTTTAATATTAAGATTGTTAATTAAATTCTCTACAGAATAGCCTTCAAACTCACCCCGGTCGGCGATAATAATTTCAGGCAAATGATGTGTTGGCCATTGCTCAGGTGTAATATTAATTCCATATTGCTTACAGAACCCTACTTTGTCAGCAACCATATTATCTAAAGCCATCATTGCATCGATCCATGATGGACCTTCTAGTCCAACATAAAGACCTGTAATAATACGTGAATACACATCAAGTACTGCATAAATAACTGGTCGCCCAATTACTTTATTTACGTCAAGTGAACTAACTAAATAAATATCTGCAATGGTTGCGTCAAATTGAAATCTTGTACCCGGACCATTTGTTTCTGATTTGGAATCACTTAAAATCGGACGATGTTTCAATTCATATTCCTTTGTACTTTTACGGAACTGAATATCCTTTTTCGGGTCTTCAAGCTTTTTAAACCAGTAGTAAAACTGATGGTACGAGGGAATTCGAGTGGCCTCCCAAATACGGTACTTTAGCTCACCATTTTCCTTATAGCGATCAGAGTAAAAGTCACGCAGCATGAAATTATAAACATCTCTTAAAGAGTAATTATTCTTTTTCCTGTAGTACTTGTTGATAACGTGCTCAATTTGGACCTTTACCTCGTCAGTAATGTTAATACCGGTTTGATATTCATTATTTATGTTTATCTTTCTAGGACGACCCACTTTCGCATTTGTTAGAGCCTTCGCTCTTCCTTTACCACCCGAATTAGAGTAGTCAGGTAACATGGCATTTTTGGTCATACCTCGTTGCCAATAGCGAGTTAGTAACTTTTTAACCTTTGTCTTGCCTAAGTTGCTGTCCCGAACGATTTCGCGAATTTTATTTTCTCTTCCTCTTTTGTAGAGCAAATCTTGCATATTCGGAACACAGTATTTTTGTATAGTTTCCCAATCTTCTTCACGCTTACGAATTTGCACTTCTGTTAAATCATTTTCATAAATCACTTTTGCATAAGGATCACTAATCGCAAGTAGCTCTCCTTGATTCATATCTGTAATTAGGTTGGAATATAGCTCCCTCTGCGGCATAGCACTACTCGTGTCAATATTAACAATATAGACATGTGGTTCTTTAATATAAATTACCCGAATCCTTTTCGAATCGATTACATATTGAAATACTTGATTAATATAAATCATCCGTATTTCACCTTCTCTAAATTACCTTCATCAATACACTTAATATCAATTGTTTGCTCTAAATCAATCGGCTTTTGCATATCAATGACTACAATTTTTCTAGCAAGCAAGTGATAAAATAGTGTAACACCACTTCCAAAAGGCAAGTGTGTATCTGCATCAAACCCATTAGTAATTTCACGGATACTTCGTGAATTATTCAATAGGCGATTCATAAGAGACATGGATAAATCCTCAATATGTTGGTCATCCATTTCTTGATAAACATCATAGCTACGAATATCAAAATAATCATGGATATAACTAATATTTCTAGCCATTGTCTTATGAATTTCTTCCTCTGTTACAGTTGCCCAATTTGTTCAATGAAAATAAAGTCGTTTAATCTTGAAAGTCAAAAACCGCATTCTTCCGTTGAAAGGTTCGACTTTCTCAAAAAATAGTTGTTTAATTTTCATGTTCGATTCATAATTATGGACAGAATTTGTGGTAAAAAAGTTGTTTAAAGTTATTCTACAATCGCGCCTGTTTGAGGAAGATCTGATGAACTCTCTACCTTCAAATTTCGCCAAGTTTATTTGTCCTTTTTGACAGTTAAATTTCTAACAATTGGCTTCTATAGGTATCTCATACCTTTTGTTTACCTACTTATTTTTTAATGAGACTAAAAAAGCCTAGATACAAGAACAAATATATTTAAACCATAGGTCAGGGTAGCTGCATTGACGCCGTTCTACTTACCCAAATTGCAGGTTTGCTGACCCTATTAGATGTCTTTGGCTTCATGACCAACGGGTCGGTGATAGCGTTTTTTAGATGTGTGCCTTTCTGACGCTATTTTTTGGCTAGTCTTGTCCCAGCCTCTTGCTTCAATCTTTGCTACTTTTCCAGGCCGTATAAGCGATTGTAAAAACGACGGCACCCAGAAACACCAACCACCCAGGATGCCAGGCATTCCAAATAAAACCGATTGCCAGAAAAATAACAGTCGCCAATGGCCAAATTACCGCATGAATCCAGTCATGTTTGCTCGATTTCTCATATTTCTCATATTCCTTTACATATTCTTCATTGTTGGTAACCAATCGCTCGCCCTCTATTGCCGACCCTGCAATAATGAACAAGTACACAGCAAATGCCCATGTTAGCGGCATTAGTGCTAAGAGGGGATCTCTGTCTGCATGACCTGTGTCGTTAGTCAAAAAAGGTATCCCAAAACTTAATATAATGATCACAATTCCGGTGACGATTAATATTCCATACCTTTTACGGTTGGCCAAGCTTTTCTGTCTAAAATCTTGAATAAAAGAATCATCAAAAATTAATGGCTGTGTTTCAAGTTCCTTGTACGCTTTTACGCTTAAGCCTTGCCACACCAAGATAGCCACTCCAACAGCAACAACCATCATAAACAACACATAGCTAAACGTTTCTTGAAAATACATAGGTAATAAGATCGAGGCTATAAGAATAGCTACTCCAGCTGCGATATTTTTTGCGCCCTGCTTCTTATTTAACAGATAGGCTTCCACAACTTCCTGACTGGCATAATAGCCTTCCTCAGTCGTTCCTTGTTCCCCAAAGGGCTGATCCTCATCCTTTAATAGGTAATCGAGCGAAACCTTGAATAGCCTGCTCATTTTCACCAGTTTTTCTGTTTCCGGAAAGCCTTGACCGTTCTCCCATTTACTTACCGCTTGTCTGGAGACTTGAAGCTTTTCGGCAAATTCCTCTTGGGACCACCCTTTTTGTGCTCTCAGTTTTTTTAGTTTTTGATAAAATTTCATCCTCTTCACCTCACTCTTATAGTAAACCGACGGCCATTATCCTTCTACCTATCAGAGGTTGCAACCTTGCCATTTTACGGTTGCACCTTCTTTTTTTGCGTAGCATCGCGATTTTTCTCGTTGCAAGCACTCGTTAAGTGAGCATTAATGGTGGGACACCTAGTTGAAACCGCTTCAGCATAACCTGGCATATCGAAAAAACTTCCGTCCCAATTAATTGGACGGAAGTTTTTTATTATTCCTCTTCACTAACTTCTGCTTCTTCATCATGATCTTCTTTTATGTCAAAGTACGTATCTAAAATTCGCGAACCAATTTTACTGTTAATCCCGTCTCCTGTATCTATTCCTACACTTGGCACAACTACTGCGAAAGCAACCTCCGGCTCATCAAACGGCGCATAGCCGACTAATGTCAGGTTATTGAGATCTGCCAACTTCTGTCCATCTTCATAAATTGAAGTCTGTGCTGTACCTGTTTTTCCAGCCGGGTTGTATGATTTACCATTAAAATAGCTATATCCTGTTCCTCCATTTTCTTGAAACACACGGCGGAACCCTTCCTGCACCCTGCTGATTTCATCGTTAGTCATTTTAATCCGATTCATTACCGTTGTATTTTTTGTATAATACAATGGTCCAAGCTCGTCTAAAGAGGCAATTGGATCACGGGCTTCTTTTAAAAAGTGCGGCTGGACACGGTAACCGTCGTTGGCAATGGTGGATACATATTGCGCCAGCTGCAGTGTTGTATACGTATCATACTGTCCGATGGCAAAGTCAAGAATATTTCCTGGATTTTCCGGTGTCTGGCCTCTTACTCCGGTACTTTCATATGGGAAATCAATTCCTGTCGATGCACCTAAACCAAATTGATTGAAATAATTTTGTAAGCTCTGCAAGGTTTCAGCCTTATTTATATTTAAATTGGCATTCCCAGGTAATGGATGGCGGTAATCTCCGCCCAGACGCAAGGCAACATAAAACATATAAACGTTTGAAGATCGTTTCAATGCATCCAGGTCAGTTACACTTCCCATATTTTGAAAAGATTTTTTCGTTACTCCTCCTGCCAGTGTTATTGGTGCATCATAGAAAAATGTTTCAGGTGAAATAACTTCCGAATCATATCCGGCAAGAACGGTGGCTCCTTTAATACTTGAACCAGGTTCCGTAGCATTGGATAAAGCCATAAAGGAAGCATCGGTATATTCGTCTTTTTCTTTATCATAATTCACACCGGAAATAGCCAGGAGTTCTCCTGTTTTGGGATTCATCACAACCGCATAAGCATTTGTTAAATACCGGTTATCATAAGGATTACTCGCTTTTGCTGATTTCAGCTCCTCCAGGACAATTTTATCAACTTCCTGTTGGAATTCTAAGTCAGTTGTTAAAACTAAATCCTTTCCACGCTGGCCCTCAACAATAGTCTCTGAACCGATAATGGTCCCATTCTGACGCGTCGTATACTGAATCTGCTCTTTACGTCCGCGCAGAAAGTCTTCATATTGTTCTTCCAGACCGTTTCTGCCGACGCGGTCATTCCGGCTGTAGCCTTTCGTCAGATAAGTGCTCATATCCTCTGCCGGAATTCCCTGTTCCTGGCTGGAAATGTTCCCTAAAATAGTTGATAATGTATCTCCGTTCGGATAAACGCGATTCCAGTCTGTTGTTGCATTGATTCCGGGAAGTTCATCCAGATGCTCAGCAACAGAAGCATATTCCTCTGCTGTTACGCCCTCATTTTTAACTATCTGCGGCGTCAGTGCATATGCTTTATCCAGTTCTTTTTTTGTAGCAATAATTTCTAATTCTTCATCGGTAAAATCTGCAATTTCTTCATCGGTAATTAATTCCAATGTGGCAGCATATTCCTCTGAAGCATCCATCTCCTCTGTATCAATTTTTTTCAGCCGATCCTCTATCTCCTCTTGATGAAGCAGTAAATAATACTCTCTTTTATCTCTATCTGTGATTCGATCGATTTTTTTCTCGTCACTCATATCGATGTATTTAACTAAAGCTTCAGCTACCTCTAATCGGTCCTTTGCCTGAACGTCCTTAGGGGGCGTATATGTAATGGAATACATAGCTTCATTATCGACTATGATGTTCCCATTTCTGTCATAGATTTTCCCCCGGGGCACCGGCACACTTGTTGTGTCTAAATTCGTTCTCTCAATTTCTTCCTGATAAGATTCTCCGTTTAAAATTTGAACAACACCTAATTGGAGTATGAGTGCAGAAAATAATAAGAAGATGGCAAAGAAAAGGATATTCATACGCACAGGAAGCTGGGCCCGTTTTTTCTTTTTCTTCTTGTCTACCACTTTTCTCCCCCTTTACATGTATTTTGGCCTTACATGGCTTAGATTCTATGATTTGTTTAAAAAGCAAAAAAAATGGAATGATGTATAGGCATCTTTTTAAACATTTCAGTTATCAATACTACTGTTTGATTTTATCAAACTTAACGACTTTTTTCGTCCGTGAAATCCTCTTTTAATGCTATTTTTTGTTTTTTTGCTGGTCCGATAAAAATATTACGGATACAAAAATAAATAATCGCATGTCCTGCTCCAAAAATCTTTTTTGATTTTTACAGCCAAACGTATATATATCTCTATTCTACATTATTCTAGGTATTCATTCACATGCACCTCCTAAAAGCTGAAAATAAAGTTGCGAAGTTTAACCTCCTTAGATATGATAATCTAAAAGGACGTTTTTCTAGAGAAAGCATATTATGCGATCAGACCAATTATTATAGAAGAGAACATACAGAATAACCAAACTTTTTAGGATAGAATGATTTAATTGCATATAGTAAAAAGCGTGTCCTTGTACTTTTCGCTAAAGTATCGTGTAGTTTTAATCATAAAAGAATGGATGTTTGATTATGCAAAAGAAGATATTAATTGTAGAAGATGACATGGAAATAAGTGAAGTGGTTAAAGGGCACTTAGTACAGGAAAATTTCACAGTGCTGACAGCTTTTGACGGTGAAGAGGCACTTGAACTCTTTGAAAATACGCCAGTTGACCTTGTATTACTCGATTTAATGCTTCCAAGGCTGAATGGAATAGAGTTGTTAAAGAGAATGAGAGAGAGAAGCTTTGTTCCAGTACTGATTATTTCAGCCAAAGAAAGTGATGTTGATAAAACGTTAGGTCTTGGTTTAGGTGCGGATGATTATATCAGCAAACCATTTTCCATTGTTGAATTAACGGCAAGGATTCATGCTGCTATTCGCAGAGCTACGCAGTATCTTCCTGGAGCAAGGGAATCTTCTTCACATATCATTCAATTTAAAGCACTGACGCTTGACTTGGATGCGTTTTCAGCAAAATTAAACGAGAAAAATATCCAACTCACGTCAAAGGAATTCCATATTTTAAAGCTTTTTATGCAGAATCAAAGCAGAGTTTTTACGAAAGAACAAATATATCAATTAATATGGGAAGAGGATTACTTTGGTAATGAGAATGCCATTAATGTTCATATTCGAAGGTTGCGTGAAAAGATTGAAAAAGATCCATCAAATCCGCAATATATACGGACAATTTGGGGGATTGGCTATAAATTAGGGGAGTAAGGTATGAGTTTTTTTCTAATAGTAATAATTATTTTTTTGCTACTCGTCATCGGATGGAAATATGTGTCCATGCAAAAATTGAAACGTGAACTTAACGAAATGCATGATAAATTATCTAATATTATCGAACAGGAATCAGCTAATAAAGTGTTAATGCAAACGAATCGGACATCTATTCAGCAAATGCTTATTCAAGTGAATCGTCTTTTAAGCCATAACCAAAAGGTGGTTGCTGATAACGTCAGAACAAAAGCAAGTATGAAAAAAATGCTCTCCAATATGTCGCATGATTTAAAAACACCACTAACCGTTATTCTTGTATACATAGAGAAGTTAAACAAGGATGAGACAGTTTCGGAAGAAGAGCGATATGAGATAATGACGCGCCTTCATGAAAAAATACTAAATGTCATCGGATTGATGAACAAATTTTTTGACCTTGCTAAGCTAGAGTCAGGTGACGATGATTTTCCAATCGGTCGATTATCAGTCAACGAAATCTGCCGGAAGAATGTATTGGAGTTTTATCACTTGTTACAAGAAAAAGGTCTCCGTGTAGAGGTAGACATTCCAGAACAGGATTATTTTATTCTAGGTAATGAGAACTCGTTGAATCGTATTTTGAGCAATTTAATTTCAAATGCGATTCATTATGGAAGTGATGGCGGTGTAATTGGCTTAACGATTCGAGAAGTAGGTGAGAATATTGCTATTGATATTTGGGATGAAGGTAAAGGGATTGCAGAACCACATCAAGATTGTGTATTCGAAAGATTGTATACGATGGATGATGCAAGAAATCCAGAATTTCAAGGGAGCGGCCTTGGCTTAAGTATTACTAAACGTTTAACTGAAGCAATGAATGGTGAGATTAAACTAATCAGCCGACCGTATAAAAAAACAGTGTTTACATGTATTTTTAAGAGAATAACGTATTAGAGACTTCCAAAGGGGTGTTCATCAGGAACAGCCTCTTTTTTGTAATTAACGCAAACTTAAGAAATTTGTAAGGAATGAGAAAGAAAAAAATTAATTTCAATTATTACAATAAGATATAGTTAAGGAGGGGCTAAATCATGGAATATATCGTTCAAATGAATCGTTTAACGAAAAAAATTAAAGAGAAAGAGCTTATATCCGATATAAGCATTCATATTAAAAAAGGTGAAATTTATGGGTTACTCGGTTCGAATGGGGCAGGTAAAACAACCATTTTGAAGATGCTTACGGGTATAACAAGACCTACAAAGGGAGAAATTTTAATTTTGAATAAGAGATTGGCGGAACAAACAAAATCCGTATTGGCAAGAGTGGGCAGTATTATTGAATATCCGGTCTTTTTTGAACATTTAACTGCATTTGAAAACTTAAAGCTGCATTGTGAGTATTTAGGGTTTTTTGACGAACATGAGATGAAACAAGCGTTACAACTGGTAAATTTAAAAGGAATTGAAGAAAAAACTGTAAAAGATTTTTCTCTTGGAATGAAGCAACGGCTTGGGATTGCGAGAGCGATTATCACAAAACCTGAACTAATCGTTTTAGACGAACCGACAAATGGCCTAGATCCAATTGGGATTAAAGATATGCGTCATTTAATTGGAATGCTCAATCAAGAATATGGGATGACTTTTGTTCTTTCAAGTCACATATTAGGAGAATTAGAGCAAATTGTTGACAGAGTTGGTGTGATTCATCATGGAAAATTATTAAATGAGATCACTTTGGCAGATATTCGAAATGAACGTTCTGATTATATCGAGCTTGTGGTGACGGATGTTAAACAGGCTGTTTATTTACTTGAAAACGATCTCCACCTTTCGAATATGAAAATTATTCAGGATCGTAAAATTCGCATTTATGATACGGCCTTTACTCCAAACGAAATTTCAAAAACACTTATTCTTCATAATATTGAAATTGAAGAAATAAAGAAACATTCCAATTCATTGGAAGATTATTTTTACCAACAAATAAATGGAGGAAATGGCGATGATTAAATTAATGCGATTAGAGTGGAGAAAGCTAAAACAAAAATCGGTGATTGGGGAAGTGATAGTCTATCCACTTATAATAATGTTTTTGCCCATTTTCTTTATAGAAGTCCTTAACTATGATTTTGGTCAGAGTTATGCTGCAGTTATTGAGTTGAATTTCTTCATTCAAATGGGATTTATCTTATTTGGAGCCTCTTTAATCAACCAAGTTTTTATTGATGAATATAAAAATAAAACGATTTCTTTATCCTTTAGTTATCCGTTCAGCCGAAAAAAACTGTTTGCAGCGAAAATACTTTTTATTGCAATGTTTGTATTTCTCCTTACTATGGCCTCTTATTTATTAACAGGTATTGTCACTTATTTTTATGATCAAGTCCATTCAATTATAAACGGTGATCCGACATTTTCAGATATCATCACTTTTTTTAGTCAGATGATTTTTCGCTCATTGATGATTACCTTGATTAGTTTTATTCCGCTCTTTTATTTGGGAGTTTGGAAAAGAGCGACAGTTCCAACTGTAATTGTTGCTATTGTTACGATGCAATCATCATACCTCTCATCAATGTTAAACCTTAATTTTAACCTAGTTCTTGTGGTGCTGTGTCTGTTAGGAAGTCTTAGTGTCTTTCTTTCTATTGTTACAGCGGAAAAAACCGGAGAGATATAATTTGCTAATATTACTAAATAAGATTCAAAAATTAAATGTATGGAGGGATTATTTTGGTTATTTCTTTTGTTTTGCAGTTTATACTGATTGTTATATTTGTAAGTGTTGGCATACAAAAAATATTGGGGCATGAACAACAGATTTCCATTTTTAAGCATCTAAAACTTCCTCAGTGGTTTCGGGTAGTAACCGGTTGGGTAGAGGTAGCTGGTGTTGTGGGATTGATTATTGGTTTTTGGTTACCGTGGGTTGTGGTCATCGCAGGACTATGGTTTGCAATTACTATGTTGATTGGAGTCATCGTACACATCAGAGTAAAAGACTCGTACAGTAAATCCATACCAGCGTTCATATTGTTGATCATCTCTGTTACATTGAGCACACTTAACTTTTTTGAATTACAGAATATGCTTCCGTAGATAGTGCCAATGTCACGTACAAGTATTTGGATTTTACAGATAAACTGAAAAAAATATTTAGGGGCTTAAGTCAATGATATTTTAATGGAAGAGCTTAAGTGAAAGAAAATCAGTCTTTTTCAAAAATGAATGCTTGTATTTTTCTGCAAAAATCCAAGTTTGCAAGGCGTTTTGCAAAGCTGCAACTGGAATCATTTTAATATTTTTCTATCACTGTTTACAGTTCCGTTGAAGAGATCGAAAATGTTTTACTTGATGTGTGATTTAGCAATATAAAAGAAATTTCACCCTCAAACTACTGTTATAATAATCATGAGTGGATTCGGAATTTTGATTGTGAGGTGATTTAAATGTTATTTAAAGACTAATATGCTCTTTATACAGTCAACGCAGGATGGCAAGCAGCACGCCAGATGGACGTTTTTATAAAATTAACATTTCGCCTCTTTTTTATTGGCGTATTCTTGCAAAAAACGAACAGCCTGAGGGAATCAAGCAAAAATGGAAAGTAAGTTGTCAACCTTTTACTGGGGCTTAAAACTTTATTATTAAATGAAAAGAGGTTAACCAAATGACAAATCATACCGCTGATGGTTTTATTCAGGAATTGAAGCAGCATCAAAATGAAGCAGAAATAGAAAAAATGAAAAAGTTTTTTAAAGGTTCAGATGAAAACACGAAGTGCTTAGGTCTTAACATGCGTACGGTATTCCAAATTGCTAAGCAATTTACGGATATGCCTTTAACCGAAGTCGAACGGCTGCTGGAAAGCGATTATTATGAAGTGAGAATGGGCGCCGTGAGCATTATGGATTTTCAAGCCAAAGCCAAGAAACTACCGGAGGAAAACAGGCAAGCTTTGTACGAGCTGTATATACGGAGACATGATCGAATCAACAACTGGGATTTCGTTGATCGTGCCGCTCCTTCTGTAATCGGAACTTATTTGCTGGATAAACCGAAGGATAAACTATACGAAATGGCACACTCTTCTAATATTTGGGAACGAAGAACAGCTATGGTAAGTACGTATAGCTTTATCAAAGCCGGAAACACGAAGGACACATTTGCTATCGCTGAGATACTAATAAACGATCCGGAGGAATTGATCAATAAGGCCGTTGGCAGTTTCATTCGTGAAGCAGGTAAAAAAGACGAGGACAAGCTGAAATCTTTCCTGAATAAGCACACTCGCACCATGCCTAGAGTCACATTAAGATACGCTATCGAGAAGTTTGATAAAAATACAAAGGATTACTACTTAAATTTAAAAAAGAGTTAGCACTATGATAAAATCGATTATTAGAGGAAGGGAGGTCGCTAATTATGAAACCTTTATCAGGAAAAGTGGCGTTGGTTGCTGGAGGGACCCGGGGAGCAGGCAGAGGCATCGCAATTGAGTTGGGGGCAGCAGGAGCAACTGTCTACGTGACTGGCCGTACAACACGGATGAGTCCCTCTGAATATAATCGTCCAGAAACCATTGAAGAAACTGCTGAACTAGTTGATCAGGCGGGCGGCATCGGGATTGCGGTACAAGTCGATCATCTCGATCCCGTTCAGGTTCAAGCTTTAATCGCAAGAATCGAACGCGAACAAGGTCAACTGGACATTTTGGTTAATGATATCTGGGGCGGCGAATATATGGTGGAGTGGAATGTTCCTGTATGGGAGCATTCGTTGGAAAACGGTTTGCACATGCTGCATTTGGCCATTGATACCCATATCATTACAAGCCACTACGCGCTGCCGCTGCTAATCCGCAAGCCCAACGGACTCGTTGTGGAAGTCACGGACGGCACGAAAACCTATAATGAAACAAACTACCGATTGTCGTTATTCTACGATTTGGCGAAGAACTCCGTCATACGAATGGCCAAGTCTTTGGCACATGAACTCGCCCCCTACCAAGGAACTGTCCTATCCGTATCGCCAGGCTGGCTGCGCTCCGAAATCATGCTGGAGGAATACGGCGTAACCGAAGCAAACTGGAGAGATGCGCTCGTCCGCGAACCGCATTTCATCATTTCCGAAACGCCTCGCTTCATTGGTCGCGGGATCGCAGCATTGGCTAATGATCCTGACGTCGCGCGCTGGAGCGGACAATCCACCTCAAGCGGTGAGCTTGCAAACGAATACGGAATAACGGATCTCGACGGATCTCGACCGGATGCATGGCGCTACATCGTCGAAGTTCAGGATGTAGGCAAGCCTGCAGATGCTAAAGGGTACCGGTAGATCTCAACCTTGAATACATTGAGCAGTCTAAAATATACTATAAAAAATAATGACATCAGAACGATGAAGAGAATCCAACTCGGAGGCGTTTTCGTCAAGGGAAAGTCGTTCTTCCTAAGTTAATCGGACCCGCCTGTTACTGCGGAACTAAAGATATTAGACAGTTATGCTGTTCGATCAATTTGGGTGACACCACGAGAATAGCGCACTTCGTCCCAATCCGACGAGAGCGCTTGGGGTGTAGAAATGGCGGAAGATATTCAAATCGATATTTTTAGACAAGATAATCCTCTGGGTCAAGACTTTTTTTAGAATCGTTCTCTATTAATCATCGGCCAAAGGTGTAAGTAATTGCCGCCTTAATAGACACCCGGATGAACCCTATAAATAAAAAGGGAAAGGAAACGCCCCCGTTGTGGGGACATGAGCTGACTAGAAGAAGTGTGTGGAGCTTGTTCAATAATAATCAATGGAAAGCCCAAGCAGGCCTGCTCTATACTTATAGATATATTAGAACACCAAATAAATCTCGAACCTATGAAGATGATATCCATATAATCCTTGTCAATTTCCCCTAAGTAATCAAAATGCTGTTTCAAGGCATAACAGCAGTACGTCTTTTGAGTATCGCTACTCTTTCCAGTGTTATTTAAGAATTTGAGGTATCTTGCCACTGGCTTACAGGGATATCCTGTGATCCCATTAATAAATACCTTCTTTTATTTTCATCCAACCACACTTCTTGAGCAAATCTATCTGTATTTGAATTTTCCTCAAGCTAACTTCTTAATTCCCGTCTTGTCTTAACTCCAATCAAATTCTTAATTTCCATTTTGAACATATCCTTTCCACATCATTAAGGGTGGTTTTACCCAATAATCTTCACTTTCATGATTGATGATTTATTCCATAATACCAGCTAATAAGAAGTCAACCCATAAGTGTAAAGTTGCACACTATTCCAGCCAGAAACGGGTGATTTTTTGCAAATTAGAACGGATATTTTCATGTTATTTCGGCAAAAATCTGGCGTAATACACAAATAGATTACCATTTAATTGCAATTATGTGTTGCCGGCTTGACATATAGCCTCTGTGACCATGGGTCGTTGTGAAAGCAGATAACTGCAAAACACCGATTTCACAAGGCGTATAGCCTACCATGCCCACTTCTCTATGTAAAGCCGTGTCACCGATTTTTCTTAGCATTCTTCAATCTGAATTACTGTGCTAATGTGAAACTGAAATAATGTGGATATTTACACCATAAGGGTAAAAAAGTTCTACTATGATACAAGAGCCTTCCGGATAGGAAGGTACACTAGGGAATAGAAGTTCCCGTTGTTTATACCTCTACAAAGGCTTCTATACGCTTAAGCATGTAAAAAAATCAATGAATCAGCTTATTCATGCAGGCCCCCATCACAACTTTATGGGGTTTGTCTTCTACTCTCTTGTTATACGAGATCATCTGATAATCCCCCAATCAGCCTCACCCATGTTCCTGTAAGTAGAGGGTAACATTTTTGTGGACGGGATCAATTAAAGTCCCACCGGCTCCTTCGTTCCCCTCCGGCTACCTCGATTAAACCATTAAAAATGGCCAACCTGAAAATAAAGATCTGATTGACCTTATACTACGAACTGGTCCGGTTGCTAAAGAATATTAAGTTATTTTTACCACAAAAAGACGCTTTTGACAAAGGCATACATCAAGGGGATACAAATTCGTATCTTTTTTAAGAATGGCCGCGACTTTATTTTAAATCAACAACTATAGGTAGCATATTATCCTTTGGGTCCAATTCTTCACGGTCTCATTATAATGTCTGATCTTGTTGTGTACCTGATTTTTTAAGAATGAATTACTCCAACTTCCACTATTAAAAACCAACTTTGTTAATAATCCTTGAATATGAATTTCACTTTTATGGACTGATCCCGATGAGGGTATAATTAACGTTGATAAGGAACGATTATCTGGCACAGCCACTTCAACTATAAAGGACTCCTTCATTCCATTATTTACTTTAACAATAGCACAAATTCTTCTTCTCCCGTCTGGCAAATACGAAAACTTCCGTCCTAAAGGAAGGTAAACAAAATTTATGGATACACTCAAATGGCTATAATTAGCAGCAAGATACTTAATCATCGCAATGAATTTATCCAATCCATAGTTCATATGTGTATCTGCGATTTCCATGGATTTAAACTCTATAGGCGTTATTTTACCGCCAAATATTGATTCGTCTAATCCAGCAACACTCTGGTTCATTCCTCCCCCACGGCCAGAGTTTGAAATATATTCATCTCCTTGGTTCACATTTTGTTCTTGTTTTGGTATTCTATTTACTATAGTTGATTGACGGAAAGCTATCTGAGTGAGTTCTATATCAATGACCGGTTGATTTGCATCCTCTCGTGATCGCTCTCCGCTGTTTTCATTTAATACATGTTCCTGCGGCTGATTTTGTTTTGACAGTCGCTTTTTTCTTTTATCTGGTGTATACAAACGTCTTTTTATTGATTTATGTTTTATATTTAATTCTTTAAATGGTGGATCAGCAAGGTCTGATGCCAGCCATTCTAATATTAGTATTTCGTCATTTTTTCGTAATCCTCTAACGGTTAGGTTGAATTCTTCTGTATCTGGCATTGTCATTTCCATTGGAGTTCCTTTTAAATTTGGACCATTTATTATCATTGCATAAGCATTACTTTGAATGGAAGAATACGATTGTTTCATTTCAGGATGTAAATATAGCCATCCAAAATAACGTGCAAAATCATCTGTCATTATTGTGCCAGGAATTTCATCGGAAAAATTAATCGCTGCTTTTCGGTTTTGATTGATAGATACTTTATTTACTAAAAGATCTAGCCCGTTTGGTCGCAACAATGCATTTGTAAGGATCTTATTAATTGCAAACAATGCTCTTATCAATTCTGTTTGTGGAATATGATACGTTATACCACCTGATTGAAATGACCACATATGTTGATTCATTAACACTGGTTTCTTATAAAGAAAATAATTAAAGTTCCTACAAACATTAATCGCTTTCGAAATGAATCCATTTTTCAAGTTATCCACTTGAATTTCGTATAATGTACCTATCTTTTGTGTTTGTATTGGCAATCCATCGTGATAAGGAGTACCTATTCTTAACAAAGGTAGGGCTGCAATAGGTAGAGAAATAATTATGCAATCATTTCTATAAACAAACGCAGCTTGTATGCGCCATTGTTTATTTTCCAATTTTACATTTCCAATCCAATGCAATGTTGCTACTTCTTTTTTAAAAGGCCATGGTCTGATTTTTAGAATCTTGATCACCTGCTTTGTAGTTCAATATTTCTGTTTGCAATGCAATTTGTACTTCCTCGCTTACGTCATTACGGATTCCGGCTAAACGTCTTACTTTCCACTCTATAATTTCTTCCCCTTTAACTTCCAATTGTCCGCATGCCCATTTAATTCTCCTTATTTGAAACTGATATCTTGATTCAATATGATCTTCTATATACTTTTTCGTCTTTGGTAATTTTGCTAAATGCTTTTCAATGAACGATAACTGATTGATTTCTTTGCCAATACGAGTTTTATTCACATAAATTGGTTTATCATAAGCGTACAACTTATTGATTGTCTGCTGTACTTGAAGTAATATTTCTTCATCCCTTTCTGTCCAGTCCACTCTTCTTAAAGTGTCAGCTTTTCTTTCTTGTTTCGGTGAATGCTCTTTAAGCCATTTTCTATTGTTTCGATAATGCCAAGCATATAAGGCAGGTACTATTTTTCTTAATTGAGTAACTGATTTTTCTGGATGCATTTGTATCAAATCCAGCCATTTCTTTTGCTTAGTTGAAGTCATATCCTCAGTAGATTCTTCAAAAATGCTTACATCTTTAAAAGTGGGACTAGTTGTGTATTTCTTAACCGTCCCTATATCACACTGCAATTCCTTTGCAGCTGAATTCAAACTTTTCTTTTCTATATGAACTAGCTTATTTAATTTTGATTCCCATACATCTCCAAATTGTTTAATACGACCAACCTTTAATTTATCTTCTTTAACTTTATCAGGTCCTCGTCTTGAATAAACAAAACCACAGGAACAACTAAATGTAGCCACAGGGCGTCTTGTATCTGTGCATAAACTCATTCGCAAATCTGTAATGAATCTTTCCTTAAAGTGACCCGCAGCAGGGTTTAAACAATAATAGGGGGCTTCTCCGAATGGCTGATACTCTTTAGATGCAAATTTATAAAATGTCTCTATTGACTCACCAAGAAAATGAATAAATAAAATATGACGCAAAGGATGAAAGGATTTACGGTGCTTTCGAGTGATGTTTTTAAGCCAGCAAAATGAATTTTCATAACTGACTGAAGATTGGACGACACTCAAAAGCTCCTCGCCATAAAACAACTGAAACTGCTCAGCTAACCTTTTTTGATCGACTTTTCCGTTAATATTTGAAAAACCTTTCTCTTTTAAAAGATATTGATAGGCTTTTTGGATGCCTTCAAATGTAAACAGGAAATCAGACGATATAAGTTCCTGACTTTGTCTAGCAATCATGTTTAAAAAAGCTTTAGTCTTGTCCGAATATGAAGCCTGTAGAAAAATACTTGGACAGTTATCTTTTGTGGCAGCAACAAATTTATGTTTTTCAGTGTTTCTGTATCTTACTGTTGAATCACATAAATAATCACCGTGTTTCAAACAAGTGAAAACACCTGGAAATTGATGTGATACATGCCAGTAAGGTTCCCCCTTCTTTTGCATGTCTTCTTGAAGGCATGTCGGACAAAACCGGAGAAACGTCCACTCCTGTACCACACTCGCTGCTATTCCCGTCATCGTATGAATAGCACCCGGTTGATTTCCTTCAACCATTGCCTGATATACTTTCTCTCTTACGGACTCCGGTTGAAAAGCTGTATAATAACGAAACAGCGTATGATTCAAAATAAGGTTGTCTAATGACTGTATGTCAAAGTGCCTGATGCGGTCATAAACCTGCTTTAATTGTGTTGGTAAATCTGGAACAGCCACAGCACTGGTCGTTCCAAACAATTCCTTCATCGTTTGTTTTGGACTGACATTTGCGGAATGAACATGATAACGAGCAAACCAGCTGTACAACAACTCATCTTCATAAAGTGTTGGAAAATAGGCATGCATTTGTTTTCCCCCTTAGATTGCAAAATCATCCAGTGGCGATTTGATGAAACCAGCTTCTTTTAAAGATTCATAAACTGATTTCTGATTCCTTTTTCCTTTATCTATTATCAATTGTAATTCGTTCTTCTTAGGGTTATCTCTTTTGGTTTTCTTTGTCTCTTTCTTCTCTGTGAACATTTGTAATGCTCGTCCAGTAACTTCAGCTTCAGCACTGCCGGGCAATTCATTGATGGCTTTGACTGCATATTTTTCGGCAAGTGAAGGTTCGATATTTAGGTTGATTAACGTTAGTATCACTTTTTTAATCAATGACGTTTTTTGCTCTTTTCGATTATTCGCTATTTGTTCCTTTTTCTTTTGAATGGACGCACGCAAATCAATTTTAGACTCGTGATGTTTCAAATAATCAGCAATGTCCATTGGCATAATATCTTCATACCTCTCCAGTTCAGACAATTGACCATCTTTTAGTGCCTTTAACATTGGCTGTACTAGCTTAAGGTCATCTTTAGCTACTTTACTTATAAGTAAAGGTGTTATTGTTTCTACCCCCGTTTCAATAGCTCTCCCTTGCGATAAAGCAAAAAGTTTTCGGCAATATCAATAATGCCTTGGCTCTCTTCATAAATCGCTTTATTAAGTTCATCTGTCAACTCGACTTTGTTTTGAAGCCCTTGATACTCCCACATGCTTTCAATCAGCAAATCCCAATCATCATTTTTCTCCATTTGCTGCCACACCATATCACCCTGACCACTGCCTCTTCTGGCTTGCCTAAAGTCCTGCTGTAGAACGCTTTTAGCACGCATCGTTCCAATCATCATGACAGGTATTCCAATTTCGTTAACAAGGGTTACAAAGAAATTCATCATTTTTTCCGAGTTATTATCCCGAGTTGCCAGTAAATGTTGAATCTCATCTATTACAAGGGCTCCTACACAATGCAATCTAGCAATTTGCCCCATCCTTGTTACCATCGAACTGATGGAGTTTCTTCTACTTCCGAATCGTTCATAATAATTTGATCCTAGAAGTTGATCCATTTTCAAGAAAAAGTCCATACACAATGATTTCAGTGAACCGTCGTGAGGACAATTTAACTTCAACCAGACAACCTGGGTAATATTTAAAGGGTGCTTGTGTATAATTAATTGTGGATATAATGATAGGACTCGCTCAATCGCTGTTGTTTTCCCTATTCCTGAAAACCCCATTAATGTCATACTTGATGCAGTAGAACGTATATCGTTTTTTGTTTCTAATCCGTGTAACTGTTGATGCCCAGTCGCAAGGCTTTTAGTAAATTCAGGAGTTAACGGGTTTCGACTTATATACCCATGCCTTAATAGACGAGAAAAGCGTTGCTCTAAGTCTAAATGCTGCATAACCGGTTGAAAGAAACGGTTAAGTCTCGGTATAGCATGGTAACGAATATGAGTAGGTAGGAACCTCTCTTGTTCATCATAATTAGGATAATAACTGAGTGCATCAAAGGATTCTTCCGGAGATAAAATATTAGGCAATGCTTCGATTAGTTGATTACCCTTGAAATCAATTACTTGCTGCTGTCTATAATTAGCTACTTCAGCACTGACTAACCGCTGTTCTTCACTCATCCCTTTCTTCCTTTCTTCTATTAAATAACTCCCTTACATTCGGCCTTGAAAAGTCTTGATTGTTTTCTTTATTGGATTGAAAAGAGAGTATTTCCGTTTCTTTCATTTGTTCTTCTTTGTCTTTTTCCAGTTGAAAAGCCTCTTCAGATTTCAGACTTCGCTTTTCATTTCTGCGGTGCTCCTTTATACTCCCTACTTTCTCCGCTTTGCTTAATGTTTGATCTTTTAATTTCTCTTTTCTTTTAGAAGCATTAGCTACGATCGATTCTACCTCAGCTATATAATCAACGTCTTTTTGCAGTTGCTGGTGACTCACACTTTGGGCTAATTGTTTTTCTTTTTCCACTAGATACATTACTTCCTCTAAACTTGAATGTTCATATCGTTTAGATGGTTCAAGCATAAAGCATTTATCATATTCATTGGAATAACTATCAATCCAATAGGCAATAGACATATCCCTTGGGTCATATGCAATCTCAACTTTCCATGATCCTTTTTGTCTAGCAGTTTCAAACCATAACCCTTTTACTGCCCGTTCACAACTGTAATAAATCCCCTTCATTCGGATACCTTTATACGTAACAGTTGCGGTTTCTCTTGGCATTAAATGTAACTTTACAATGTCCTCTGGAAAATACTTGAGTTTGCCCGTCCGATTTTCCATTCCCCAATTCCAAAGTTTAAGTGGAATAGGCAATACATCATCATGAACTAAATCCTCATCACGTACGTAATCTTTCAAATAGTGCTTTTGATTGTAGTATAAAATTTGCTTTATAATAATTTTTGTAAATTCATCTAATGTCAAAACTGCATCTAAACGATAATCCCTTGTACCACGCTCTTGAAAATCTTTATCTACATAACCAGGAAGCATTGGCTTAACTTTCATCTGAATCAAATCAAAATGCTTTTCAACTACTCCTTTCCAGTCAGCACGATATGGTGCAGCATTCTCAACATGAAGATTAAATGCCTCGATTAAACGTTCTACATTAAAACCTTCAAATTCACCCCTATCTGCCAATAGTATTTCAGGTAAGTGCTCACAAGGCCAATCATCTTTCGATATTTCAATGCCATACTGGGCGCAAAATTCCTGTTTATCCATTACTGTATTTGCTAAAGCCATCATAGCGCCAATCCAAGATGGGCCTTCCAAGCCTATATAATTACCTACAACCATACGACTGAAAACATCCATCACTAAGTAGATCACAGGACGTCCAATTATCCAGTTTGGATTGTGTTTTGAAATTAAGTACACGTCCCCAATCGTTGCGTCAATCTGATAACGGGATCCAGGTCCAAACACTTCTGAAAGTGAGGAGCCTAACACAGCTCGGTGATCTTTATTGTATTTTTTCCTTCCTTTTCGAGCATTCAGTGATTCCGGTACAGTATATTCTTTCTCATACCAGTAACGGAATTGGCGAATACTAGGCATTTTTTCTTCGTCTTGAATAATCACCTTCTCAATACCATTTTCATAGTAAATATCCTTTGCATAAAATTCTTTTACCATCATTTTATAAGCATCAGTTAATCTATTTTCTTTGGAGGTTAAATAATATTTTTCAAGGGCAACACGAAACAATTTCTTTGTTTTTTCATCTACATTAACACCTGTCGCCGCATATTTCGGAGGTCTACCTCTCTTTTTTGTTCCAGAAGTTCTTTCCTTACCTTTAGCTCCTGAGTTTTGATAGTCTGGTAAAAGAGCATTAATTGTTTTCCCCCTTTGCCAGTATTTGCACAAATACTTTCTTACAGTAGGGTAAGAAACACCATAGGTCTCTCTTGTTTTTTTTATATAGGTAGCTCTTATATTTTTTTCATAAATCCCAGGCTCGTCTAGAACCATTTCTTTAATGATTTGCCATGCTTGATCACGAGAATCAATGTGCTTCTGCGTGTATTCTTCAATGGTATTAACGATGAAGGGATCCTCTTTAAGTTTAATTAGACTTCCAGTAACAATCTCTTCCCTTATTTCTAAGATCATTCGTTTAACAGGAAGTGCCTTATCGTCGTTTAAATCAATGATATAAGCTATCGTATTGTTATCATCTATCCACAAAATACGGGATATTTTATCATTCGTAACATCCTGTAGAATTTCATTAATAAAGAAATTCATGTAGCCCACCTCTCTTCTTCGGGATCAGAGATAATACCTTAATAGTTGATAGGTCAGAAGTTAAATCAAACTTTTGTGTCATATCTAGTTTGACTAACTTTTTCGCAATAGAGTGACGGTAAAGGGCTAAAGCTGTTCCCTTTTCAAGGTGATAGTGTTCATCAAACTCTTTTAAAGCATTTAAAATTGTTCCGTTACCTGTTTTTAGTCTTTCTAAAAGGATAGATATAAAGCTACTATCTGTAGTGTCAGCGAGTATATAAGAAGATCGCAGCCATTTTATATTTTCAATTATTGTTTTGGGAAGATCTTTTTCTGTTACAATAGCCCAATCAACATCTTGATTTTCCCAATATGCACGTTCAATTTCAAATTTTTCAATAACTCCAGAACTATTAAGCTCTTTTTCTGGTTTAATAGTTCTGGCAATATACTTAACTTTTGAATCATACCGTAATGTAATAAGAAAATCTGTTGTCATTACGATCGGGGTCTGTGTTGTAGATTCTATGGGGTGCGTAATGTTCATGTCTTCAGCAATTTTTGTGGTGATTTCCCTATTGATGGGAAACTGCTCTCTAATATCTATTACATTATCTGACCAATCAAGTAAGCAAAAATAGTTGTATTCAAGATCAGATAAAAGATGATGCTCACGTTCTGTTTTCCAACCGATGTCTCGATGAGCGCGACCACTGGACGGAACATCTTGAATCGTTATCCAAGGCTTATAATTTCCTAATTCTCCTTGGCCACGACCTTCTTTATAATAACGAGCTATTTTCTTTTCAGTCCAACCTGTTTGGCGTTTAGGCATATTAGCAACCTCCTTCTACATTAATAAAAAGGTAATTATATATCCAACTACTCCCGAGAGTACAGCTCCTAAAAGGAATATCAAAAGATTATACCCCCAATTTTCCTTCATTAATTCATACAACCCTTGTGGAGTAAAACCATAGATTTCTCTTAAAGTAGCATCGGTTTCTAAGTTATTTTCAATAATTCTTTCAACAATAATATGCAGTATATCCACCTTTCTTAATGTTGATTGGTGAAGCTTTACGAACTCCTTATTTTCAAATGCTTCCGCCTCAGCTGCACCACTGAGAAAATCCTTCTTGGTTATGTTATTTTTTTCAATTAATTTTTCAAATCTTGGATGTTCTTTAATGTAGGTTCCATAAATATCAACCATTTTTCTAGCCAAGTCATACTTATTATTGTCATGGATAATAGAAGGCGTTCCACCAAGAACGCTATACCGATGGTTAATGGCCTCAAATCCAAAATTAATATCTCTCATATTCCAATGGATCCATTTAAAGTTGATATGAGTTGAAACAAATTGATAAAATTCATCTAACATGGATTTTTCTAATTCATTATAGTGATCTTCAATGCTATTCAATTTACCTTGTTTCTCCGCCACTTTATGAATTGAAAAGGAAATAGTTTGTCCTGTATTGAAATACCTTACTGCAATAGATGTAATACGTGGCGTTCTCCCATCTTTAATATTATAAAAACTTTCGCAAGAGTAATGGATAATTAATAGATTAGAGTGTCTTTCTACTAGCTCATTTAGCTCCTTCAAAGCATTTTTTCTTCTTTTGATCCTGTATTTAGCATTAGCCACGTATTTATCACCTCATATTTTAATGCAATAAAAAACACACGTTCGATTACATTAATTATAATCGATAACGCGTGTTTTTTAAACATCTTTATTGTAAATTAAACAACTTTATTTGTAATTAAACGACTTTATTGTCACTCAACATATACATTAATATTTTTTTCTATACCTATTCCACTGTAACACTCTTCGCCAGGTTACGTGGTTTATCCACGTCACAATCACGATGAAGTGCTGCATAATAAGCCAGAAGCTGCATTGGAATAACACTTACTAATGGAGTTAACAGCTCATGAACCGGAGGCAATACAAAAGCATCCTCATCCTGTTCTAAGCCTTTTGAGCTGATAATAAGTGCATGTGCTCCACGGGCAACTACTTCCTGCACGTTTCCACGAATAGAGTAGTTTACATTTTCCTGTGTTGTTAAAGCAATTACCGGTGTACCATCTTCAATTAAAGCAATAGTTCCATGCTTCAATTCTCCTCCAGCAAAACCTTCTGCCTGGATATAAGAGATTTCTTTCAGCTTCAATGCTGCTTCTTGAGCAACATGATAGTCTGTACTGCGGCCAATATAGAAAGCATTGCGTGTTGTAGCAAAATAATCTCTTGCTAACTGTTCAAGCTCTTCTTTTTGGTTTGTAATAACCTCCATTGCATTCGCTACAATGGCAAGCTCTTGTAATGGATCAAAATCTAATTTAATACCTTTTACTCTCGCTGTATCTACTGCAAGAACTGCTAAAACAGCAATTTGTGCTGTGTATGCTTTTGTGGAAGCCACAGCAATTTCTGGTCCAGCATGTAAAGGTAAAGTATAATTTGCTTCACGAGAAAGGGTTGATCCGGGCACGTTTGTTAATGTAAGTGCTGGATGTCCTAATTCTTTTATCTTAACTAATACAGCACGGCTGTCTGCTGTTTCACCACTTTGAGAAATAAAGATAAACAATGGTTTCTCAGACAACAGCGGCATGTTATATGAAAATTCACTTGCAACGTGTACTTCTACGGGGATGTTAGAAAGCTTTTCAAGAAATTCTTTTCCAACTAATCCGGCATGATAGCTTGTTCCTGCTGCAATGATATAAATGCGATCTGCTTTTTCCATGGCTTTACGAATATCTTTGTCTAACTTTAATTCGCCTTTTTCATTCTGATATTCACGAATAATATTACGCATAACAATTGGCTGCTCATCAATTTCTTTCAGCATGAAATGAGGATATGTTCCTTTTTCTGTATCACTTGCATCAATTTCTGCGATAAATGGTTCACGTTGGATGACTTCTCCATCTAATGTCTGCACTTCTACAAAGCTGCGATTGACAAGAACAATTTCTTTGTCATAGATTTCCAAGTACTCGTTAGTTTCCTTCAACGTTGCCATTGCGTCACTGGCAATCAGGTTAAATCCTTCTCCTAACCCAACCAATAACGGACTTTTATTTTTGGATACATATAAAGTATCATGATCTTCTGCATCAATCAGACCAATAGCATAAGAACCCTTTAGCAGGCTCATTGCTTCACCAAATGCTTTTTTGGTATTTTTATGCTTTTCATAAAGTTTTTCAATAAGCTGTACGATAACCTCTGTGTCTGTTTCACTCACAAAGTCAACATCTGCCAGGAATTCTTTCTTTAGATCGATATAGTTTTCAATAACACCATTATGCACAATAGTAAATCGTTCTGATGAGCTTTGATGTGGATGTGCATTTTGCACACTTGGCACACCATGCGTAGCCCAGCGAGTATGACCAATACCAATTGTAGCTTCCACACTGCTATCTACTTCTTCACGTAACACTGCAATACGTCCTTTTACCTTTGTTACGTGTACACCTTCTTCACCTAAAGTTGCAATACCTGCAGAGTCATAACCGCGATATTCTAATTTTTCCAAGCCTGTTAATAAAATTTCTTTCGTATCATTTTGTCCAATATAACCGACGATTCCGCACATGTCGATGTCCTCCTTGTTTGAAGGGGCAGGAACAAAAGACCGATTCGAAGCGAAGGGGCCTTGTTCTGCCCCTTTCTCGTGTTTGTTTTTTTATAAGACATCATTCTTTATCTCTTTGTTCACCAAGTCACCCTGATGGTTTAAAGATAAAGCAGCAGCTGCGATGTACAGCTGGGAGGCACCCGCCGAATAATTCGATAACCCCCGACCTCGTCAACTATTCTTCCTTACCGTCCGTAGAATAGTCCTGGCGCTTGTTATTATAGATTCCGTTTTGTATTCTTTCTGCTCCTCTCCATTTTTATTTGCTCTTGTCAAACGGACTTTTACATTTGGAAAACAAGAACTTTCTATATTCTATCGGAAAGTCATATTATAGGTCAACCTTTTTCTTCCTTTCCGATTAAAATAGTTTATGAAATCCTTTTAGAAATGTTGCAGAATATACACAAATGACTGGATAGGTGCAGGTTAGTATGACCAGAAGAATGTTTGAAGAGGATTAGAACAGAATGGTATAATTAAAAATATTAAGAAGGATTCAGGAAAATTTTTAGTTGGATGGATAAATTAGTGCTAACCTTAAGCAAACATGAATTACTAAGGAGGTTAGCACCTCAATGTGTATAAGGTTCTAACGGGATTTGTTAAGGATAATGCTTCTTTATGTTCCTTTTTATAAAAGGTTAGCACTTTTTATTATTTGAAAGCTTGCTGGACAAGGGGTTATGTTGTCCGCTTTCTCACCTTATATGGGTGAGTGGATTGAAATATCACAAGCAGAATACCATACTGCAAGGATAGATTTCTCACCTTATATGGGTGAGTGGATTGAAATATTCTCCCTCACCCTTCCCCTTTTTAACGTACTTTTCTCACCTTATATGGGTGAGTGGATTGAAATTTTATGTATTTCTATCTTTATTTACCGTTATATCTTCTCACCTTATATGGGTGAGTGGATTGAAATCGCAATTACCTTCGTGCAGCCGCACCCATTTAACTTCTCACCTTATATGGGTGAGTGGATTGAAATTAATACGTCAGCAGGAACCGCCTTTCCTAGGTTATTCTCACCTTATATGGGTGAGTGGATTGAAATCGATAAGCCCGTAAGAGCCACCCTCTTGCGTTTTTTCTCACCTTATATGGGTGAGTGGATTGAAATCAATTTATCTAACCACTTACTATTTTTATCACGCTTCTCACCTTATATGGGTGAGTGGATTGAAATAGTCGATGCTAAAGCAAGTTTTAAAATCTTTGCATTCTCACCTTATATGGGTGAGTGGATTGAAATATCAACATTTCAGATGATATTTTACCATCTGAAGTTCTCACCTTATATGGGTGAGTGGATTGAAATTTTATTATAATCGTTAGATTGAATCTGTTTATCCTTCTCACCTTATATGGGTGAGTGGATTGAAATCATTCGAGTAAACCAGGAGTGATTCCTAGTTTTTCTTCTCACCTTATATGGGTGAGTGGATTGAAATCCAGTACCAGGCTTTGCATAGATCAACATTTTATTCTCACCTTATATGGGTGAGTGGATTGAAATCTTTACTGGTGTTATAGATAAAGCAAAAGCTTTAATTCTCACCTTATATGGGTGAGTGGATTGAAATCAGTTGGATATAACACCAATAGCTGTCATGGCTTTTCTCACCTTATATGGGTGAGTGGATTGAAATCCCTATTTGTCGAATATAATAATACTAAGGGAGGTTCTCACCTTATATGGGTGAGTGGATTGAAATATTGTCACCGCATAACGGAAGTACTGGCATTGTTCTCACCTTATATGGGTGAGTGGATTGAAATATAGGATTTGCAACGTTTTTATTATGCCAAAATCTCTTCTCACCTTATATGGGTGAGTGGATTGAAATTCTGCATAAGCGATTGCTTTTTTGCTATCTCCAATTCTCACCTTATATGGGTGAGTGGATTGAAATAATCGTGCCAGCTAGTGACGGTACTTCTGTAAAGTTTCGCATCCTATACGATTATGCGAATTGAAATGGTGCTACAACAAAGAAATGCTCAAAAAAACAGAATATAAATATGAGGTAGATAAGAAGAACCAAGCTCATCTCTTTCCATCTACCTCTACATAAACCACACCAAAAAGGAGCCTCCCCATGACAAAAATAATCTGGCTTAACGGAGCTTTTGGAGCAGGTAAAACACAGACAGCCTATGAATTACATAGAAGATTAGAAAATTCCTTCGTTTATGATCCGGAAAATATCGGCTTCTTCTTCAATCAAAATTTGCCTAGCGAGTTAAAAAAGAAAGACTTTCAAGATTACGAAATGTGGAGAGAATTTAACCGCAAAACTATAAAATATATCGTTGAAAACCATGATGGAACAATTATTGTTCCTATGACAATCACAGATATATCTTACTTTGAAGAAATCACTGGAAATCTCGAATCTGAAAAAATCGAGCTGCATAAATTTGTTTTATCTGCTTCCAAAGAAGTCATTGAAAGCAGGCTAAAGAAACGTCTTGAGAGAAAAAATTCATGGGGCTTTAAGCAAATCGACAGATGTATCACAAGCCTGGCTGATGAAGCCTTTGGAGAAAAAATAGAGACAGATTATTTATCCATCGATGGCGTTGTAGAAATCATTGCAGCAAAAGCAAATTTAGTATTAAAAGAAGACAATCGCTCCCATCTAAAAAGAAGAATAGACCGCATAAAAACACAGATAAAGCACATTAGATAACTTGAAAAAATTTATTGATTCAAAAAATCATCAGCAGCTCTCCAGGCTATCCTTCCTTGCCTTGCCCGGAGCTCTGCTGATGTTTTATTCTTACTTATGCTTCTCCATAAAATCTAACATCCGCTTATAAACTTTAATTTCATTCTCTTTTTTTGAGAATCCATGTCCTTCATCCTCCAGCACAAGATACTCGACATCCCGGCCTTTATCCTGGAGCTTCTGAACAATTTGATCCGACTCTTCCTTCACGACACGAGGGTCTTTTGCACCTTGGATAACTAGCATTGGTTTTGTCATTGTTTCTAAATAAGTAACTGGCGAATCCTTCACAAATCGTTCCTTATCCCGCTCCGGATCGCCGAGCCATCTTTCCATAATTGGCTTCCAATGTGGCGGTACAGAATTGACAAAAGTAAATAAATCAGATGGTCCAAAGATATCAATTACTGCTTTAAAATATTCCGGATGACGTCCATGTAAGAGCAGTGCCATGTAACCGCCATAGCTTCCCCCTACCAGGAATAGATGGTCTGGATCCGTAATTTTCTGGTCGAACAGCCATTTGATACCTTCTACATTGTCAAGCCGTGGTCCATGTCCCCAATCCTGCTCAACGAGTTTAACAAAGGAAGAGCCATAACCTGTACTTCCCCGGAAGTTCGGCGCAAAAATATGATAACCGCGATTTAGAATACTTTGGAACATGGCACGGAAAAATTTCCGCTCAGCTGCCTGCGGTCCGCCGTGTGGCCAAAATACTGTATAGCCATTGGCATTTTCTGGCTTCGCTCTGAATAGCAATGATTCCATTTCCATCCCGTCAAAAGAACTATAGGTTACAATTTCAGGGTCAACAAGCTCCTCTTCGGAAACTCCTAAAACACGATTATCTGTGAGCTGTTCCCATTTTTCACTGTTCGTCAGGCGGTAGATATTATCCGGTTTTACCGCTGAACGTCCAAGAAGATAAACTGCCCCTGATTCTGTTACTGTCACTTGATCGATCATATCAAATGGCTTTCTGATTTCTTTCAGCTCTCCGGACTTCACTTTATACTGATAAAGCTTATCTACAACACCTTTTTCCGTTACCAAATATAGTGAATTTGATGCTTTATCGTATTTTACTATCTCTATCGACTCTTCTTCGATTTCAAGAACCTTGGAAAATTCCCCTTGCTTGATATCATACTTTGCTAAATACGTATATTCACTTTCATAATCCGTCGGGAAATAAATTGTGTTATTATCCGTGAAAACCGGTTCATAGGATACATGCACTTTTTTTGGATCAGGAGTAAGATAAATTTTTTCGTCTTCCTTTTGAATGAAAATATTATTATAGGTATTCGCAAACATGCTTTCATATACCAAGGTCTTCTCATCTTCAGATACAGCCGCAAGCGTGGTCGGCGCTGTTTCTCCTTCTATCAGGAGTTCATCTTTATCTGTATCCAGATGACGTACACGTGTGTTTAAGAAGCTCGGATTGTTCTCGGATGTATTATAATAAATACGTTTTCCGTCTCTACTCAAATGCGCAAATAAATACTTTTCATTCTCTGCTCCGGTAATCAGCGACTGCGGCAAGCCTCCCTCTGGAGGCAATGCATAAATTTGATAATTTTCGTCTCCATCCGAATCAAAGCTTGTTAACACGTACTGCCCATTCGGATCAAATTGAACAAATAAGGAGGCTTCATCCTTTTGGGCAAATTGAAACGGATATGTATGCTCTTTACTTAAGTCTAATGCCCATAGATTACGTTTTCCACTCAAGTTAGTTGAGAATACCAGCTTTTTTTCATCTTTGCTTAATTGAAAGTGATAAATACTATACGTATAAAAGAACTGTTCTACTTTCGGATTAGGAAATTTGATCATTCTATTTACACTCCTTTTTTCTGTATTTTCTATATTATACCATCATTTGTGAAATGAACCAGCGACTCCGGTCTTTTCTCCTCTCCATCTTAAGGCGGATATGTGGAAAATAAACTATCTTTAATTCAAGCTACTTTAATTGCATTTTCATCAATTGAATAGTAAAGTGATAGGTATAACAGATTGCGGAACAAGAGAAGCTGTGGAAGGAGATTTGGTTATTCATCTGCTTTCAATCCATATACTTCACTCAGCAATCCGCTTACTTTCAATTGTATTTTCATAATAAATAGTCCACTGTCACTTAAGCTGGACAGAACAACGCATAGAAAATAAAACCTAAAAACACTAGAGGAGCAAATATGATGGAAAAATACCGTATTGATCAAAAGAAAGGAATGGAGTTCGGACTTTACACCCTGGGAGATCATATAGCCAATCCTTTCACTGGAAAACGAATTTCTGCACAGCAGCGTATTCAGGAAATTATTGAATTAGCAAAATTAGCCGAGCAAGCCGGGCTGGATTTTTTCAGTGTCGGGGAAAGTCATCAGGATTATTTCACCACACAGGCGCACAGTGTTGTGTTAGCTGCTATCGCGCAGGCAACAAATAATATTAAGATTGGCAGCTCGTCTACCATTATCAGCACCTCTGACCCCGTTCGGGTTTATGAAGATTTTGCCGCGATTGATTTAATTTCTGATGGACGTGCTGAGATTATCGCGGGAAGAGCTTCCCGGATTGGACTTTTTGATTTATTAGGCTATGACGTGCAAGATTATGAAGCATTATTTGAAGAAAAATTTAATCTGCTGCTGCAAATCAATGAAAATGAAAAGCTCAGCTGGGAAGGTCAATATCGGGCACCGTTAAAAGATGCGAAAGTGCTGCCCCGTCCGAAAGATAACACACTGCCAATCTGGCGTGCAGTCGGGGGAACTCCTGCCAGCGCGATGAAGGCAGGTTATACCGGTGTTCCCATGATGCTGGCAACACTCGGCGGTCCTGCAAGTGCTTTTAAAAATGTTATTGATGCATATCGGGAAACAGCAAAAAGGAGCGGTCATGATACAGCAGAGCTTCCGGTTGGTGTTACTGGTTTTTTCCATGTGGCAGAAACAAGCCAGGATGCCCTGAAGCAGATATACCCTTATATTAATGAAGGAATGAAGCTGACCAATGGTCAAGGTTTTCCAAAGCAGGCATTTGCACAGGCCAAGGATAAACGGAGTGTTATCAATGTCGGCAGTCCACAGGAGATTATTGAAAAAATCCTTTATCAGTATGAGCTTTTTGGACATCAGCGTTACCTTGCCCAAATGGACTTTGGCGGTGTCCCCTTCGAACAATTGGCAAAAAATATCGAAGTCATTGCCGAAGAAATCCTTCCAGCTATTCGCAAGTACACAGGAAAGAATCAGGGGGAATAACAAATGAATGTTATTGGTTTATCTGGATCCATTGTCGGATCCAAAACACGGACAGCAATGGATGTAGTTGCAAAAGAAATCAATGAAAAGTATCCAGAAGCAGAATTTCAACTGATTGATTTAAAAGATTATGATTTGCAATTCAGTGACGGCCGTAACTATCTGGACTATTCAGGAGATACAGCCTCGGTAACCAGGAAGATTATGGAGGCAGACGTAATTATTATCGGCACACCTGTATTCCAGGCATCTATTCCGGCAAGCTTAAAGAATATTTTTGATTTGCTTCCTGCAGGTGCATTTCGTGATAAGGTGGTTAGCTTCTTTATCACAGCTGGTTCTTCCAAGCATTACTTAGTAGCTGACTATCAATTAAAGCCTACATTGGCCTATATGAAAGCGCAGATCGTCCAAACTTATGTCTATATAGAGGAAAAAAGTTTTCAGCAAAAGGAATTAATCGATGATGATGTATCTTTTCGTTTAGAGCGTTTAGTGGAGGATACCTTAGATACTTTTGAGGCAGTCGAATGTGTTAGAAAAAGGAAAGAGGATTCTTACGGCTTCTAATCGAAAACAATAAAAAAATCGTATGAATGAGCAGCATTCATACGATTTTTTTACTATCTTAAGCACCTAAATGATTTTCAATCACTTTTACAATTCGCTCTGCATATGTTTTGCAGTCCTCTTCTGTCTTCGCTTCTACCATGACACGAACAAGCGGTTCTGTTCCTGATGGCCGAACTAAAACACGTCCGTTCTCTCCCAGTTCTTCCTCCACAGCCTGTACCTCATCTAAGATGATCGGGCTTGTCAAAGCTTCATTTTTGTCTGTTACCCGAACATTAATTAATGTCTGAGGAAAAATAGTCATCTCATCTGCCAGCTCTGACAAAAGCTTGCCTGATTCGCGCATAACATTTACAAGCTGCAATGCGGATAACAGCCCGTCTCCTGTTGTAATATAATCCAGGAAGATAATATGGCCAGATTGTTCTCCGCCTAAGTTATAACCATTGTTACGCATTTCTTCCATAACGTAGCGGTCACCTACTGCAGTCTTATCACTTTTCAGACCCGCTTCTTCCAATGCTTTATAAAAGCCTAAATTACTCATAACAGTGGATACTACTGTATCCTTGCGAAGCATTCCAATTTCTTTCATATATTTCGCGCAGATAAACATGATTTTATCGCCGTCCACGATTCTTCCTTTTTCATCAACAGCAATAAGACGATCTCCGTCTCCATCAAAAGCCAGTCCAATATCAGCCTCTTTATCCAGCACAAATTGCTGCAAGCCTTCAGGATGTGTCGATCCAACACCGTCATTGATATTCAGACCATTTGGAGTGGAGCCCATAGAATGAATATCTGCTTCTAAATCTGCAAACAGGTGAGTAGCCAGACTGGAAGTTGCTCCATGCGCACAATCGACTGCAATGCGTATTCCATCAAAATCATTATCAATCGTGTCTTTTAAGAAGGATAGGT
Organism: Oceanobacillus sp. FSL W8-0428; assembly: GCF_038004405.1. Taxonomy (NCBI): domain Bacteria; kingdom Bacillati; phylum Bacillota; class Bacilli; order Caryophanales; family Bacillaceae; genus Oceanobacillus; species Oceanobacillus sp. FSL W8-0428. The sequence continues at coordinate 1,704,611 of NZ_JBBORB010000001.1, read as the reverse complement.
ATTTTTGTCCACCTTCAAAATAATCACTTACGGACCCAATAGCAGGGCCTGTCGGACGAGGTAAATCATCCTCTTCTTTTTCTAATAAAGCTTCAATTTCTGCTTCTTGTTCATCTGTCAGCTTAAATCCGTCCGGTCCAAAGAACTTAATCCCGTTATCTTCCACTGGATTATGGGATGCAGAAATCATAACCCCGGCCTGTGCACTCATCACTTTTGTTAAATAAGCGACTCCAGGAGTTGAGATAACACCAAGTCTCATAGCTTCAGCGCCTGTGGATAATAAACCGGCAATCAATGCACCTTCCAGCATATGTCCGGAAATACGTGTGTCTCTGCCAATTAAGACTCGCGGTTTTTCACTGCCTTTTGTTAACGCGTAACCGCCAAAGCGGCCGAGCTTAAATGCCAGTTCAGGAGTTAAGCCTTCATTCGCTACTCCTCTGACACCATCTGTTCCAAAATATTTACCCATTATTATACCTCTCCTTTGACCATCCAATATACAACTAGTCTTCTGCCGTTTCAGCTGGATCAATTATTTCAACCGTTATTTCTTCTACACTTCCTGTAGCAGTCACATCATCAGGTGTCTCAATCGTAACAGGGACTTCATGCTCCCCCGGTTCCAAATCAGAGAAATCCAGCACTGCTCGAATATCATCTGCGGTTAAATCATTCACCAGTGAAGAATCTCCCTTTAGCTCCACATCAAGTGAAGAGTCGGGGTACGAGACTTCCAGTCCATTTCCTAAACCTTCTTCTTCTATAGGTACATCTTCAATCGTTTTTGTTCCTTCTACCTCAATCGTTACTTCCACCTCATTTGTTTCAGGTGATTGTACGTTTTCCGGCAAATCAAGTGGAACTTCTACTGTGCCAGATTCTTCAACTTCTGACAGGTCTACCGGTTCTGTATTAACTTCAGAAATATCATCAAGAACATCACTTTGTGAGTAAATTTCTACTTCATCTGTGTTCGCAGAAATAGAACCAAGCTCAAGGTCCTCTTCTAATTCGCCTGTTGTCTCTACAGAGAGTGGTACAGACTTGCTCGGATTATCTACTTCCACGGAAACCTGAATACTTTCCGGCTCCATTCTGACATTCAATTCATTACCCTGGACATCATATACATTCACTGGAAGCTCGCGATTATTAATCGACTCATCTACATCTTCCATATTTACATAAACCTTTACGGAACCAATAGAGTTAATGACATTCCGGGAACTCGTTATTGTTATCGTCTCCGGATTGATGCTGTAGTCAACTACCTCATAACCATCTGCCATTTTGTCCTGATTAATAAGATCGGCAGTTACAGTAAACTCTTGAGATGCCCTTTCTTCTATGTTGACCTGAACCGTCTTCGGCTCAATAAATACTTCCACATCACCCGGTATATTATGCTCCAGCTCTACATCATGCGGTCCTTCTCCCAGACCTTCTAAGTCAACGTATACATCAAAATTACGCTGAAGTAAATACGGCGTCAAACTGCCCCGGTTCCCTTGTAAAGTAACCTGAACCTCTTCTGGAACATCGCTGACAACATATTTATCGCGATCAATTCTTATATCGACCGGTACATTATCCAGGGTTTCTGTAGCATCGCTTGAACCGGAGAACGTAGCATCTGAATTTGGATTTTCTGATACATTGACAAATGCATAAAGTGTTACGGCAAAAGCCAAAGAAAGGACACGAACAAACCATTTACTCTTAAACCAATTATCCACGTTTACCATTCCCCCGTTTCCATAATTTTTTGTCAGAGGTTTTCGGCACAATTGATAAATGTGTTAAAAGCATTTCTCTTAATTTTTCTTCATTAATATCACGATGTAATTCACCATTTTTTGTACAAGAGATGGATCCAGTTTCCTCAGAAACAACAATTGTCAGGGCATCTGTCACTTCACTAATCCCCATCGCTGCGCGGTGCCTGGTGCCTAATTCTTTTGAGATAAATGGACTCTCGGATAAAGGCAGGTAGCAAGCTGCAGCTGTAATCTCTTCATTTTTTATGATTACCGCCCCATCATGCAATGGTGTATTCGGTGTAAATATATTTGTCAGAAGCTGGTGGGTAAGCTTTCCGTTAATCGGAATTCCTGTCTCCGCATATTCTCCAATTCCAGTTTCTCTTTCAATGGAAATAAGAGCACCAATTCTTCTTTTTGCCATGTAATTACAGGATGTAACAATTGCCTCAATTTCATTTTGTATAATTTCTTCAGCTGTGCTTCCAGACCTGACGAAAATATTACCTCTTCCCAGCTGCTCCAGTGCTCTCCGCAGCTCCGGCTGGAATAAAATAACAATGACAACAACACCCCAATTAATAACTTGGCCCGTGATAAATTGTATGGTTTGTAAGTTTAACAGTACACTTATTCCCCACACAACTAATACAACCGCTATCCCTTTTAAAAGCTGAATAGCTTTTGTTCCTCTGATCAGCATGATTAATTTATATAATACATACCAGACGAGAGCGATATCAACGCCTATCCGCAGCAGATTTAAAATGTCAAATCCCCCATCAAGCATGTTCACACATCCTTTACCCAATAGAATTACCTGTTTATTTTTTAAAATTATTTATATTACCATTGACTATATGAAATTGCAGTCGGTAATTATTATATCATAAATTTGTAAAAACAGACCTGTCTGTAGTTTCGTTTATTATCATTTTTCTGCTTCATATTTTTTATACTTGTATAACAATGTAAGGATGTTCTTTCCAGTCAAAGTACATGAGGGTTCGTGTCCTTTTAAAAAAGAGAGCGATATAAATGCTCTCTTCTTCAATACTTATCTATTTTTAATTAGAACGAGAATAATCCTTTAAAAAAATTCTTTACATGGTACCAAATCCATTCAAACGTTTGATCAACAGTCTCTAGATCCCCATTCACACCTCCGGCAGACGCCATTAGGTTGCCTCCATCGAGCTGGGAATCACTATCCAGGAGCTCTCCGTTAAATAAGGTGACATTACCATCAACGGTTCCAAGCACTAACAAATCACCGTTCTTCACGTAGACATCACCTGGAACAGTTACCCCTGCCGGTACAATAACTGTATCTCCGTCAATAACAAGCTCTTCCTGCGTTGAAACCACAAGTTGATCTGTTCCTTGATTAAAAGTAGACGACAGACTGCCTATCATCAGCAGAAAAAAGATTGCGGCCGCCACAAGAATTGGATGACGTTTAAACCAGCGCTTGTACTTCATGGATTTCTTCTCTGTCGGCAGTTTACTCATAACATTCTCGGTGAACCCTGCCGGCGCTTCCATCCGCTCCGCACTTCGAATTAAAGTAATCGTCCGATTAAGTTCATGAAAATGCTTCTGACAGTCCTCACAATCTTCAAGATGCCTTCTTAGTAGGCTTTCATCTTCTGCAGAAATATCCCCGTCTAAATAGTCATGCATTCTTTTTATATATTTTTCATTACAACTCACATCAAGCACGCTCCTTTACACATGTCGAAGCCTCTTTCTAAGGGCCTCTCTCCCCCGATGAATCCGCGTCTTTACCGTACCAAGAGGGACATCAAGAATCTCACTGATTTCTTTTAGAGAAAATTCTTCTAAATATCTGAGCATGATAATACTTCGATATTTAGAAGGCAACTGTGAAATCTCTTGATGAATATACCGCTGCAGTTCCCTGCTCTCTACTTCTTCTCCAGGAAGACGTTCCGTGCTGGCAAGCTGGGAATACATATCAAGTCCATCTGTTCCTTTTACTTCCGCATCGAGATGATAATCCGGCTTGCGCTTGCGCATACGGTCGATGGTTAAATTTGTAGCAATCCGGTATAACCATGTAGAAAACTTTCTATTCTCATCGAATGAATCAATATTCACAAAAGCACGTATAAATGCTTCCTGTGCCATATCCTCCGCTTCATGCTTATTGCCAAGCATGCGGTAGCAATGCTGGTATATTTTATCCTGATAAAAGGCTACTACATCTGAAAAAGCAGACTGATCTCCTTTTTTTACTTGTATAATTTTTTTCTTTATAAATTGTTCCATCTAATTACCTCCGCATTATGCGGTACTCTCTATACGAAACAACCGCTTGTAAGGTTTCACTTTTTCAAAAGAATGTTTATTTTTTTTCAGGCAGGGTATACCTAACGATAAGTATACTAAAAAAGGAGTGACTTTTGTGGATAAGAAAACATTATTCATAAAAATTGAACAATACAGAGAAGAAATGATGACCTTATCTAAAGAGCAAGGCTTAAGCTCCGAAGCCGTCTTAGCCACAAGCGAAAAACTTGATGCATTAATCTATGCCTATTTAAAAAGATCTTCTTGAGAGTCTGCTCTTCTTTTCAAAGACATGTATTAGGTATGTCTTTTTTTGTGCTTCTTTTTAGCTGCATATATCCAAATGTATCCTTTTTTAACCGAGTATATCTCTACGAATAATAATATCCTATTTTTCCCTTCATATCATTAGTCTTTTTTTATTTTTATAAAATCCTTCAAAATCAATCTAAAGATAATAGTGATTTAAAATCATAAACAAAAGAACCGATTTACAATATATACATTGCAAAACGGCTCTCACTTTATATAGAATCATTCTCTTCAATCACCATTTCTCCACCAATAGAAGGTGATATCGTCAAAACTTTAATTCCTTCTTTTTCCCAGGCGAGCGCTAATTCTTTTGCTGTTTCTTCTGAAGGCATAAAAGCAATTCCACAATCCCCGCCCCCGGCTCCCGAAGGTTTCCCGGCGCCTCCAAGATGCTCTGCAAGCTTACACAATACTGCCAAGTCAGGCGTTTCAATACTTGTATCAGCTGCTTTTCCTACTTGATCCAAAGCTTTTCGGTTTGCTTTTATCCCCTGAAATAATTGGAGCAGGTCGCCATTCTCTGCTCCTGTTAAGAATTTGGAGACTGCATTTTTACTGTCTTCTAAAAATTTATTATAAGCTTCTGCATTATTCACCTTCAATAAACGGACCTGATTCACTAAATCCTTCGTAGAGGCTGCGCTGCCCGTCCATCCCACACAGAAGTAAACATTATCCGGTAAGGCGATCGGCTTGGATTTATAGTATTTCCAATCCTTCTTTAGCATCTCAGTGATAGAATTTGTCTCTTTGTATGCCTCAAGAAGCCAATCTGCCTGGAAGGATGAAAATTGCAGCAGTCCGCCATACGTGGATGCAGCTACATCTGCACCCGAACCATTCCCCTGCGTAATTACATGAGATAACGCAGCCAAACGAAAAATGGTATCTTTTTCTGCCAGTTTTGGGGCCTGGAAATGTAATACTCCTGCTACAATTGAAGTAACAATCGCCGCGCTTGAACCCAAACCATATTTTACACCAGAGGTATCATCTAATTCACTGCGTGTTGATACATGCATCGGACGAATAGGTAATCCCTGTTCTTCCAAATAACGATAAGTAACCCGGAGTGCTTCCTTCACAAAAGACAGCCGGGGGTCGCCAGATTCAATATGTATATCTGTTTCCCGCCATGACCACGGGACTTTATGAAGTGAAAAATCGGATAAAGTCAGCTGGTGACTGTCCGCATCAGAAACGTTAGCATACACAAAACGATTAACAGCCATCACCGCCAAATCCTGATAAGGCTCTAATACGGCAAACTCTCCTGCAATCATTAATTTTCCTGGTACTTTGACTGTAATTGATTTTGCCACCGTATATTCCTCCTATAGATAGCTGATTCCGCTTCCGGGCTTGCTAACAATAATATCTTCTACGCCTTCAATGGATTGCAGACGTTTTTTTACTTTATCCTCATCTTCTGATAAATATAATACTTTTACGTTCGGACCTGCATCAATTGTAAAAAACACAGGAATCCCTTTTTCTCTTAAATTCTGCACAGTCTGCATCACTCGCATTGTTGTGTCCTGCCAATATGTAAAAGGCGGATTAGCTCCTAATGTTGTCGCATGCATCCGCAGACAGTTTGCTTCTGCAATGCTTCCCATTTTTTCAAAGTCTTTTTCAGCAATTGCTTGTTTTATTTCTTGTAAATCCTTGGGTGTCTGCTCCAGCCAGCCTGCATAAAAAGGAGAGGTTTCTACCGTACGGCGCATCCCTTCTCGGCTCGAGACCTTTTTCGTTGTTTTTGATAAAACAACAGCCGCAATTCGAATATCCCAATGAGACTTGCCTGCAACTTGTACTGCAAAGGAATCAGCTCCATCTTCACGCTCCCCCATCTGCCATTCAACAAAACCGCCATAAATAGAGCGGCAAGCAGAACCAGAGCCTTGCCGGGCTAATTTTGATAATTCTGTGTCATCCAAGGAGATCCCTATTGCTTTCGCACTTGCAGCAGCCAATGCTGCAAGACCGGATGCAGAGGAAGCAAATCCGGCAGCAGTAGGGACATGATTTACTGATTGAATCTGTGCATATAGTTCTTTTCCAGAAAGAGCCCGCACCTTATCTAAAAATACTGCTACCTTTTCAAGAGCATTCCCTTCTACATTCTGTTCATTTAAGAGAAAGATATCTTTCTTTAAGTCCTCTTGAAAATGCACTGTTGTCTCTGTAGAAAAGCCGTCTAATGTAACAGAAAGATTACTGTTGGTAGGGAGAATTAATGATTCATTCCGCTTTCCCCAGTACTTAATTAAAGCGATATTCGTATGCGCCCTTGCTGTCGCCTTCATATTTGAACCCCCTTTTCTACATACCTGTCAAAACATTCATTTACTGCAGTGAAAAAGAACCTTCTACTGAATAAAGTTTCACTTTATTTCTTTAATACAAATGGCCACACTGCCGCAGCACCAAATCGGCGTAATTTTTCAGCTAACTGTTTCGAATGCACTTCATTTTGAGCAAGCGCAATAATACAGCCGCCATTTCCTCCACCTGTCAGTTTTGCCCCCAAAGCACCTTCTTCACGGGCAAAGTGAATTAATTTATTTAAACCGGCATCACTTACACCTAATACTTCCAATTCTTTTTGTGCTTCATTTAACAGCTGCCCAAGAATGTGTTTACTCGCCTTTTCTAAGGCTTCTTTCGCATTATGCGTCAGTTCTCCGATTCGTTCTATTTTTGAATGAATACGTTGTGGAGCTGTTTTTAGCAGATTTGCTACAGATTCAACCGATGTACGGGTATCACCAATCCTGCCGGAGTCTGCAACAATAAAATGAAGATCTTCTCCTAATTCGATGTGCTCTACAGGATTTCCCTTTTTATACCAGACTGGTTTATCTGAGGTAATGGTCAATGTGTCTAACCCGCTGGGAGCTCCATGCGCATAAGTTTCTGCAACATTTGCTAATTGAAGCAATTCCTCTACTGAGCATTCCTTATCACAGTAGTTGAATATAGAGCGAATGACAGAAATAGCTACAGATGCACTGGATCCAAGGCCTTTCCCAGGAGGGACAGAAGAATTAATTCGTATTAATAAGTCTTTATAAGGGATCCCAAGGTATTCACAGGAACTGGATACACATTCAACAATTCCTTCCAGCTCTTTCGGGGCATGCTTCAGGGGACCGTGATAAAAAGTACTGTCCATTTTCACCGCCCCAGGAACATACTCAATCACCGTCTCTACACCAATTAAAGGAAATGGGATAGCAATTGCCGGCTGTCCGTGTACAACCGCATGCTCTCCAATTAAAATGACCTTACTATGAGCTATACCAATAGCTGTTTTTTCCGACGCTGTTACTTTTTCTGCACTCATTGTTTATACTGTTCCACCAATTCTTTAGCTTTTCCCACACGGATTTCTTGTTGTTCTACTAATTGTTTTGCTATCACATCAATCATCTCCCCAGTTGCTCCTCCGGCAATCGCAACAGAACGTGAATGAAGTGCCATGTGACCTTTCTGAATACCGTCTGTTGCCAACGCTTTGAGCGCTCCAAGATTTTGAGCGAGACCAACTGCCACAATTACTTGCGCAAGCTCTTCTGCTGATTCAATATGCATAATGGATAAAGAAAAATCAGCGAGCGGATGCACACGTGTTGCTCCTCCGACTGTTCCTATAGACATTGGTAATTCAATTTCACCAACAAGATTACCTTCTTCATCCTTTGACCATGTAGTCATAGATCCATAATGACCATTTCTCGCAGCATAAGCATGTGCTCCAGCTTCTACTGCCCGCCAATCATTTCCTGTCGCTATCACAACAGGATCAATCCCGTTCATAATCCCTTTGTTATGCGTTACAGCACGATAGGGGTCAGAAGCAGCAAATTCATAGGCATGAATAACACCGTCTCTTACCTCTTCCCCAGAAAACGAACCTGTTTTCAGCAGATGTGGAGGTATAAAGCATTTCGCTGTTACAAGGCTGCGGTCTGCATAATTTGATAAAATACGCAAATAAACCTTTCCCCTGGTTATTTCTTCCACGATTGGAGCAATAGATTCTACCATGGTATTAATCATATTAGCACCCATTGCGTCACAGGTATCTACGTAGATATGCATAACCAGCATTTTACTATATGACGAAGAATCCTCTTCATTCAGAATCCGGACATCCAAATCCTTCACACCGCCGCCGCGATTGACAATACTTGGATAAGCATCATCAGCGGCACGCATTAATATATCTTTTTGTTGAAAAATTTTTTGCTTTGCTTCTTGAAAATCAGGACATCCAACAACTTGAATCTGTCCAATCATCAGTCTTTCCTTTGACTCTGTCTGAAATCCGCCAGCTTCTCTGACTATTTTTGCAATATGGCTTGCAGAAGCAACGACAGAAGCTTCTTCAATAGCCATTGGTACTACATATCCTTTCCCGTTTATCAAAAAATTTAATCCTAATCCAAATGGTAATTGATAGGTACCAATGACATTCTCAATCATATTATCTGCTGTTTCAATAGTAAGCGCGTCTGCGTTAGACAAATTTTGCGTTTCTGCATCCGTTAAAGAAAAGGCTTCACGTAATAATGCGCGCCTGTCTTCTACCGTCATATTATAAAAACCGGGTATTCTTGAAGAGGTCATGCCTAGCTCATCCTTTTTATTTATCATATCTAAATATGTTTTTTATTACTAAGTACTAAATTAAACTATATTTGATTATAACACGAATTCTACCGTTTTTTCATTTAGAAGATACTTATTTCGTTACTGGAATTATGTTAATCATTTTATCGTAATAAAATAAGAATTTTTACTTTATTAAAAGTAAAAAAATGCACAACACCAGTCTATATGCTTACAATGCTTCTATAATATATACTTTCTCATGATTTATTTCTTATGCGTAATATCAAAAAGCAAGAGCTTTAATGATTTGTTTCCCGCTTCATATATTTTAATCCTCAGTGACCTGAATACATATATATAAGGATAAAACAGTTTACTTATTTATAAAGAAAAAAACGAGATAATATTATCCCGTTTTCCTAAAGTGTTTTATACTTGTCATTCTTGTAATGAGCCATGAAGGATTCGAACCTTCGACCCTCTGATTAAAAGTCAGATGCTCTACCGACTGAGCTAATGACTCCTGTTATTTAAGCTATCCGCCTAAAAAAGACATAAAAAAAAGGCTGGGCCACTAGGATTCGAACCTAGGGTACACGGGATCAAAACCCGATGCCTTACCGCTTGGCTATGGCCCAACAAAAAACATGGTGGAGGGGGGCAGATTCGAACTGCCGAACCCTGAGGGAGCGGATTTACAGTCCGCCGCGTTTAGCCACTTCGCTACCCCTCCATATTATTGTTAACCATACTTTCAAATATATACACAAAAAATGGTGCCGGCCAGAGGACTTGAACCCCCAACCTACTGATTACAAGTCAGTTGCTCTACCAGTTGAGCTAGGCCGGCATAATGGTGGAGGATGCAGGGCTCGAACCTGCGACCCCCTGCTTGTAAGGCAGGTGCTCTCCCAGCTGAGCTAATCCTCCATTATTGGTGACCCGTACGGGATTCGAACCCGTGTTACCGCCGTGAAAGGGCGGTGTCTTAACCGCTTGACCAACGGGCCATGATGCGTTGTCTGAGAAGCTTTATGTAAGTATCTCTCGCAAACTGACGAATTTTATTATATCGAGTAACCAACCGTTTGTAAAGAGAAAAATGAAAAAAACTTTATTTTATTTTTTAAAAGCTCCTCGATTACCTCCTGTCCCTTATTCCAATGCTGTTTTTAGAGGCTTTAATTCCATCACATATTCCATGCTTTTGAATATTTCCTTCTATAATATAAACAACTTTTGAGTGATTTCTCTATTTATGACTAATAACCATGATTCCCTGCTGAATGAAATTTTTTTATAAGCTAAATTACTAAATAATACCCTTTAATTTTTCAACAAAAATAAAATGAAACATGTAACCAGTTAAAAAATACACCGATAGTCCTCCCGGGAAAGTAAAATATATTTCCGTAATAGTCTTGCCCAGGCTGAATTTTTATTTACATATGCTCTTCTATCTAAAAGGAAAAACAGATTATCACTTTATCACCTGGTACTAATCAGTTATAATAGGTGCTAAGTTAAATGTTGAATGGAGGATGAAAATGACAAAACTATTAGAAGGTAAAAATATTGTTGTAATGGGTGTTGCTAATGAAAGAAGTATCGCCTGGGGTATCACAAAATCTCTACATAATGCTGGAGCCAACCTTATTTTTACGAATAGACAAGAAAGATCCTATAAAAAACTAGCCAAACTTTTAGATAAGCATGAAATTGAACCAAAAGCAGTTGTTTCCTGCGATGTAGCATCAGATGAGAGTGTACAGGAGGCTTTTAATGAAATAAAAGAAAAAGTCGGTGTAATTCACGGGTTAGTTCACTCCGTTGCTTTTGCCAAACGTGAAGAACTGCAAGGTGAATATGTAAATACTTCTCGCGACGGCTTTTTATTGGCACAAGAAATCAGCGCTTATTCGCTGGTATCTGTTACAAAGGCTGCACAGGAATTAATGACTGAAGGCGGCTCAATTGTCACACAAACTTATATTGGAGCGGAGCAGGTTGTTCCAGGCTACAACGTTATGGGTGTTGCTAAAGCATCTTTGGAAGCAAGCGTCCGCTATTTAGCTGAAGATGTAGGTAAACGCGGAATTCGCGTGAACGCTGTATCAGCAGGCCCAATCCGCACACTCTCTGCAAAGGGAGTTGCTAATTTTAATGAAAAATCACATGTTGTGGAAGAAAAAGCTCCACTGCGCCGTAACATTGATCAGGATGAAGTTGGAGATGCAACTTTATTCTTCCTTAGTGAACTCTCTCGCGGAATCACTGGGGAAGTATTGCATGTGGATGCCGGTTTTAACATTATCGGCGGCTGATTCCTACAAAATATACAAAACTGCCTCTCTTAAAAAGAGAAGGCAGTTTTTTTTTGGCTGAAAACAAAGTTTTCTTCTATGTTTAATAACTATTTATAGCGGGAATCAGTATTAATGGAAAATATATAAAGGGGTGTAATAAAATGTATAACTATATACAGCATTATATTAACGGTCAGTGGGTTGATTCCACTGGAAACGAGAAAATTGATGTGATCAACCCTGCAACGGAAGAAAAAATTGGTGAAATCAGCTCTGGGACGAAAGAGGATCTCGATAAAGCAGTAAAAGCTGCGCGAGCTGCATTCCCGGCTTTTTCACAAACAACCAAAGAAGAACGCGCTGCATTGTTAGACCGCATTGCAGATGAATATGAGAAACGGAAAAACAAGTTTATTGAAATAATCATAGCAGAGCTTGGCTCTCCAGTAACTTTTACCACAAATGTACAATATCAAATGGGATTAAACCATTTCCGCACAGCAGCAAAGCTAGTACGCGATTTTGAGTTTACCGAAAAACGGGAAAACTCTTTGGTCCAAAAAGATGCTATTGGCGTTGCCGGTTTAATCACACCATGGAATTTCCCTACAAACCAAGTTTCTACGAAGTTAGCTTCCGCGTTTGCAGCTGGCAGCACAGTGGTATTAAAACCGTCTGAAGAAACGCCATTTGCGGCAATGCTGCTTACCGAAGCGATGGAAGCTGCCGGCGTTCCTGAAGGAGTATTCAACCTTGTAACCGGAACAGGCGATACAATTGGTAATGGTATCAGCTCTCACCCGGATATTGATTTCGTATCTTTCACCGGATCCGGTAAAGTTGGAACTAAAATTATGGAAAATGCAGCACCAGATATTAAAAAAGTAGCGCTGGAACTTGGCGGTAAATCTCCAATCATTGTATTAGATGATACAGACATCGATTATGCTGCTAAAAAGGCGATTTCCAATATTGCCGGCAATACAGGTCAGGTTTGTACAGCAGGAACACGTGCAATTGTCCCTGAATCTATTCATGATGATTTTATCGAAGCAATCAAACGTCATCTATCTGAATTTCCTATAGGTGATCCAAAAGATGAATCCACCTTTACTGGCCCACAGGTATCGGAGAAGCAATGGAACACTGTACAGGATTATATCCAGACTGGAATAGACAGCGATGCGACACTCGTTGCCGGCGGAACCGGTAAACCTGAAGGCTTGGAGACAGGTTATTATTCCAAGCTGACTGTATTTACCAATGTAAAGCCTGAAGACAAGATTGCTCAGGAAGAGATTTTCGGACCTGTACTCTCTGTTATCACCTATAAGGATTTAGATGAGGCAATCGATATAGCCAATGGTACTGTTTATGGTTTAGCAGGTTATGTTATCGGAAATAACCCGGACACCTTAACCCATGTCGCAAAAAGTATCCGCTCTGGCAGAATCACTGTCAATGATGGACAATCTGACTTCACTGCTCCATTCGGCGGCTACAAGCAATCCGGAGTTGGACGTGAGTGGGGAGACTACGGTATTGAGGAATTCTTAGAAGTAAAAACAATTACAGGCTTACCCTCTTAAATACTGATCTTATTTTCAGCAGCTCTTATGCTGCTGATTTTTTTGTGTTCAAAAGTATTGAATTTCAGCATGCCTCTTTGATATTGCATAACCACAACTTCAAATAAATCATTTCAGCGTAGTAAACTTTTAATGTTAAAAGTATAAAAATTGCTTGACATCCGTTCTAAAAACCTGTAAATTTTAAATCGTAACGATTACGAATAATCTTCACAACACAACTTAATTTAATCTACTTTACTTTTACTGGGTAAACTACAATCACAAAGCGCCTCAAAACGAAGCAATTCTATGCAGCATTGCTTTTTTATTTTTTAAAGAACTAAATTGGTTATTCTAATATTAAACAACGGAGGTACATTTCATGATAAAACGGACAATTATTTTTGCCAGCTTTCTCATACTTTTCCTTGCTGGCTGCCAATCAGCTGATAATAGTCAGGAAGAAAATAAAGAAACGCTGGAGATCTCTACAACTATTTTTGCTTTAGAAGATTTTATTTCAAAAGTTGGCGGAGAATTTGTTGATGTAGAAAGCATCTACCCGCCAAATGCAGACGCGCACACATACGAACCGAGCTCACGTGAGATGGTTGATCTAGCCAAGAAGGATTTATTCATTTATTCCGGCGTTGGCATGGAACCTTTCGCATCAAAAGCAAAGGATATTCTGGAAGGTGAAAAGGTAGAAGTCGCCGCAATTGGCGAGGATATCCACCTTCGCGGAGAAGCAGAACATGATCATGACCATGAAGGTGAAGAACATCATCACGAGGAAAAAGCAGAAGATAATGGAGATATTATTATTAACGGTATAAATGACCATTATCACAGTGGCGATACAGCTTCATTAGAAGCGGAAACAACGATCGATGAAGACATTGAAGAATGGAACTGGTATTTCCGTACAGAGGGTTCAGAGGACTGGCAGCTGAATGAAGATGCAGACGGTCCTTCATTTGAAACACAAATTAATGATACCTTAGAAGTGAAGCTGGAGCTCACAGATGCTAATGGAGAAGTAATTACGGAATCCGGTGTCGTTGACTTACTCATTGATAATCATGATGGCGAGAGCGGCATTGGCGATCCACATGTTTTTCTTGATCCAGTAATAAGCATTCAATTAGCTGAAAATATTAAAGACCTTCTTGTTGAAAAAATGCCGGAGCATGAAGACTATTTCACTGAGAATTTTGAGGAATTAAAAGGACAGCTAGAACAAGTGGATGAAGAATTAGCACAAACCATCGGTGACGCAGACCATCCGCAAATGATTGTATCACACGCTGCCTATGGCTATTGGGAAGATCGATATGGATTAGAACAAATCAGTATCCATGGCTTATCATCATCACAGGAGCCTTCCCAAGCTGCATTAGTAGAAATTGTTGATAAAGCCCGTGAATATGATTTGAAGTATGTTGTATTCGAAAGAAATATCAGCAGCAGAATAAGCGAGATTATCCAGGATGAAATTGGTGCCGAAAGTGCTGTTCTCAGTAATATGGAGACCATTACTGAAGAAGATATAGAAAATGGTGAGGATTACTTCAGCTTAATGCAAAAAAATATTGAAACTTTAGAAACAGTGCTAAACGATTAAAAAGCAGCTTTCTTCCAATGAAATGGTATTTCTCTGGAAGAAAGCTGTTTCATTATTATTCAGAAACTGGATAAGCATAGGCGACGAAACGTTCCGGCGCACTGCCTACAAAGTGAAATGGATAGCATGTCGTAACCACTAACACCTCTTCTCCCATTTCCCGGATAACAGAAGTATCGTCCTCTGGAACAATTTCTGTTTCTCTTATTTCATACGTATACTCTCCATACGGCATCTGTACGACAAACGTATCCCCTATTTCCAGATCACCAAAATCACGAAATACGGTATCACGATGTCCTGATAAAAGAATTTGCTCACCCTGTCCAGGTAAAACAGAGTTAGAAAGATGCCCGACTCCTTTGTCTAATGAATCCGGGTCAGTCCCTTCAACGATAGGCAGTATTTTCCCCAGTTTTGGTATTTCTAAAGTAGCGAACGCTTCGTCCGTCTCCGCTTCAAATTGTTCTATTGTTTCTTCTATGTCCTGATCGGCTTCACCCTGCGTGTTGGCTCCCTGCTCTATTCTTTCCTCCGCCTGAATTAAAGATTGTTTCTGTGATTGTTCGTGCCCTATAATTTGATATCCGAAAACGCCTAAACAGACAACACCTATGGTAATAAAGAGGATTCCTATTCTTCTCATTGAAGTCTCTCCCTTGGTAAATTAATTCAAATTAAAATAGAACGAAACTTTTTCCAGAAGGATTTTCAAAAACTTATGTACCACAAGTCCTGTAGACTTTATTATTTTTCTGAAAAGTTATTTATCGTTCTGGATCAATCAATATATAAATTCTTTCATCTAAAGGTAAGTTGATTATACTATATTTTTGCTCATCTATCCAAAAATTCTTTATAATTAAATTTCATGCTTCCCATATGTTATAATTAATTTCTAAAACAGAAATTAAGAGGTGCACCATGAATACCGGTCAACGAATTATACAATTACGCCTTCAAAATAATTGGACGCAAAAAGAATTGGCTAAACGTGTCAATATTAATGTTAGTGTCATGAATAGAATCGAGTCCGGTGACCGCCCCATCAAAGGAAGTGAATTAACAGCGATTGCAGATGTTCTGAAGGTTACAGCAGACTACTTACTAGGCCGAACAGAGGGTGCGGCCTCCAGTGTTTCAAATCAGCAAAACGATTCTGTTACAAGCATTCAGAAAAAATTCCCGGATGCAGATGCTATGTTTCGCGATTTAGCGGGCCTCACTACGGAGGAATTTCAGGATATATATGATTATATACTTTTCAAAAAGAGCAGAAGGAAAAAATAGGTATATGACCTCTCCCATAATTTCCACGAACGTACATATTTAGATTTAAATTGACAGAATCTTATTCATTCGTTAATATGAAGATATAACAAAATAGAAGTACGGGATAACGAGAAGATTCCCCACGAAGAACGACAGTCATCTGTCTTTTTTGTGGGGGATTTTTTTATTATCTGTACTAAATAAGGTAAGAATGGAGCGATAATATGTCTAAAAGCAGAAGATTAGCACGTATTTTTTCAAAAGATAAGAAAACGCTTACTTTAGCGTTAGACGGTTACTACTTTACAAATCAAACACAAGGAATCGACAAAACCATTGCTCAAATGCCGGAACTTGTTGAAAACGGCCTTGATGCAGTATTGGTTACACCCGGAATGGCGAAAAAGCACGCGTATGCCTTTGCTGATGTGGGGATGTTGATCCGTGCTGATATGTCTTCCAGCCTGCTTGACCCTTCTGTTCCTGATACAATTTATGTTGCATCCGTTGAAGATGCGTTAAAGCTTGGTGCGGATGGAGTTATTAACATGACCTTCCCGGGGGCTGATAATGAAGCAAGCTCTCATAACATCGCCCGTGAATTAGCAAGAGATTCTGAAACTTGGAACACTGTATTTATGTGCGAAACATTACCTTTTGGTTATCCAGTAACGAATGAGGAATCTAATCAGGCTCCCTATATTGCTGCTGGAGCCCGCGTAGGAACAGAGCTTGGTGCGGATATTATCAAAACCCGCTTTTCAGGAAAGCCGGAGGATAGTGAAATTGTAGAATCAGCAAATGCACCGGTAGTTGCTCTGGGAGGCCCAAAAACAGAGAACATCATTGATTATTTTGCTTTTGTCCGCCATTGTATGGATGTTGGAGCAAGCGGTGTCGCAGTAGGACGTAATATTATTCAGAACCCAAACCCTGCAGCTGTCGTAGCCGCATTAAACCAGATCATCCATCATGAAGCGACAGCCGAAGAAGCAAATAAAGTGTATAACGACTACTCATCATAATAGCTTCTTCCAAGAGGTTATTTAAAAAGTGAGGAGGAATGAAAAAGATGGATTTAGGAATTAAAAATAAAACAGCGATTGTCACTGGCGGGTCCAGAGGTGTTGGAAAAGAAATCGCCTTAACTCTTGCAAATGAAGGTGCAAATGTTGTTGTTACTTATCAAAGCAATCGGGAAAAAGCCGATGAAGTGGTAAAAGCTATTGAGGCTACCGGACAAAAAGGGCTTGCTATTCATGCAAACCTGGCAAATGCAGATGATGCAGTTTCTATTATTTCCCAAAGCATCAAAGCATTCGGAACATTAGATATTCTGGTAAATAATGCAGCAATCTGGCCTACAGGCTATGTGAAATCTATTAAATTAGAAGATTGGAATACAACCTTAGATGTGAATCTCACTTCTGTATTTCTGACATCCCAGGCGTTCTTAAACCATTGTTTAGAAATAGAACAGCCAGGAGAAATTCTTAATATAACATCCCAGGCAGCTTTCCACGGCTCAACCACCGGTCATTCACATTACGCCGCAAGCAAAGCGGGAATGATAGCTTTCACAAAATCCATGGCACGCGAACATGCAAAGGATGGTATCCGCGTCAATAACCTTGCGCTTGGCATTGTAGAAACAGATATGATTCGTGAAAAATTAGAAAAGGACGCTTCTTATTATGTGAATCGGATTCCGCTTGGCAGAGTTGCACAGCCTGGTGATATTGCTGATATTGCTGCCTTCTTAGTTTCAAAAAGAGCCGGTTATATCACCGGAGCAACAATTGATGCTACTGGCGGGATGCTGATGCGATGATTCTTATTAAAAAATAGATGAAAATGTAAAAAAGAAAAGAGGTGAAGGGCGTTTCACTTGGAGCCTGACAACAAGAGAAACATGCCCAGTAAATGAAGTGTTTAGCATTTGCCGACTTATTCATTCCAAAAGAAATGATGCAGGCCGGACTTAAAAAATTAGAAAATCAAGGTGTTGAAGTAACTGTCCGTGAATGGACACATAAAAATATTGAGGCACTGCAGGAGGATAACTTAGCCGTGGAACAAGGCGGCAGTGAAGTCATTTCCCTCCCTGATTCGCTGCTTGGTGATATTGATACATTTGATATCATCATTACACAATTTGCTCCAATTAATGAAAAAGTATTAAGAGCTGCTACGAATCTAAAGCTGGTCGGGGTTCTTCGTGGCGGCACAGAAAATATCAATCATAACGTAGCAAATGATTTAAATATATCTGTCTTCAACACACCTGGAAGAAACGCCCGCAGTGTTGCTGAATTCGCAGTTGGGTTAATCCTTTCTGAAATTCGAAATATTACACGCGCACATACAGCTTTAAGGAATGGACACTGGCGTAAGAATTTCCCAAATAGTGAGACAATCCCTGAGTTAGGCGGTCGGACTGCAGGTATTATCGGATATGGAAATATTGGACAGCTTGTAGGGAGGTTTTTAGCAGCTTTTGATATGAACGTCGTCTTTTATGATCCATATTTCAAAGGAGAAACAAATTTCCAGCAAGTGGACAAGCTCGATACGTTACTTGAAACAGCAGATGTTGTTACGCTGCATGGCAGATTAACAGAAGATACGAAGCATATGATTCGTTACGAGCATTTTGAAAAAATGAAAAAGACCGCAATCTTTGTTAATTCCGCACGATCTGGCCTTGTAAATGAGCAAGACCTCATTCAAGCATTACAAAAAAAAGAAATTATGGGCGCTGCGATTGATACATTTGATGACGAGCCGCTTCCTTTAAGCAGCCCGTTCCTGCAATTAGATAATGTAACAGTGACAACACATCTTGCTGGAAGCACTAATGATGCCTTTAAAAATACACCTGATTTATTAATGACCCGTTTATTAAAGGAATCTGATTTATTTAATCATTAAAATAAAGAAATATTTGATCTGTAAAGGAGCATATATATGGAACAAAAAGCTTTCTCAACTTTATCACGTCCCTCCGTCATCCAAGAAATGGAGCAGGAGCAATTTGATGTATTAATTATCGGGGGCGGTATTACAGGAGCTGGAATTGCACTTGATGCTGCTACACGGGGTCTCAAGGTAGCCCTCATTGAGAAGAATGACTTCGCTTCAGGTACAAGCAGCAGGTCTACTAAATTAATTCATGGTGGATTAAAATACCTGCAAAATTTTGACTTCCCGGTAGTAAAAGAGACCGGAAGCGAGCGCGAAATTGTATTTAATAATGCCAGACATCTTGTGCACCCTATCTGGATGAATTTTCCGCTTATCAAAAAGGAATCTTATAATCTGGCAACCTTAAAAGCAGGGCTGACTTTATATGATCGTTTGGCTGGTGTAAGAAAAGATGAACGTCATACCATTTATGGAAAACGCAAAACCATGAAAAACGAGCCTCTTTTCAACAAGAAAATTGTTCAAGGAAGTGGTGTCTATGTAGAATATCGCACTGATGACAGCCGTCTCACGCTGGAAGTTGCAAAGACGGCCCAAGAACGCGGGGCAAAGCTGCTTAATTACGTAAGAATGACAGACTTCATCCAAAATCCTGACAACCAGGTGAAAGGAATTGTCGCTAAGGATGAATTAAGCGGAAGAACACTGAAAATCACAGCAAATTATATCGTCAACGCAGCCGGCCCTTGGGTAGATTTTGTCAGGAAAAAGGATCGGCCAATCAAAGGAAAATATATGGTTCTTGCTAAAGGAATTCACATTGTCTTCGATAGAAATAAATTGCCTGTACAATCGTCCACGTATTTTCAGCATAAGGGCCGGTTGATTGCAGTTATTCCAAGAGGAGACACTACCTATGTCGGTTCGACAGAATCTATTTATACAGAAGATATCGAGGATATTCATGTTAATAAATCTGAGGTTACTTATCTATTAGACTGCCTCAAAGACATGTTCCCAGCTGTAAACTTAAATATTTCAGATGTTATCTCCAGTTGGGCCGGGGTTCGGCCATTAATTGGCGAAGAAGGAAAATCTTCAGCTGAGCTCTCCAGACATGACGAGATATTTGAATCAGACACTGGGCTTATTACCATCGCCGGAGGAAAATTAACCGGCTACCGAAAAATGGCTGAGCGTATCATGCAATATATAGAAAAAAAGAATAAAGAGAAAAAGACTGCTTCTATCACAGAATCTGTCCACTTAACCGGCGGAAAGTTTTCATCTTCTGAGGAAATAGAGCAGCTCATTCAAAAGCTTTATGGAAGCTACCGGCAGCTCGGTTTCTCTAAACAAGAAATATCAGACTATGTTGAACGTTATGGTTCTAATACAGAGGTGTTTCTAAAAGAGGTAGCAGACTATGACAAAAAAGATTTTGATAAAAAATCCCGCAATATACGTGCAGAAGTTAAATACACTGTCGAGAACGAAATGGCTGCTACGTTAACAGATTTCTATGATCGTCGTACAAGCTATGTCTTATTTAAACCAAATAAAGTATTAGAAACCTTGAATGCAGCAGCTGAGGAAATGGCCGAACTGCTTAATTGGGACAAAAATACTATGGACGAACAAAAAAGAAAAACGTTATATACACATCATAAAGCAGTAACTTTCTTAGATAAATAAGAAAGTTTTCATTAAGAATTTTGTACTGTTAAACCATTAATGAAAGTGCTTTCAATTAGATGTAGACAAGATTCTTACCAAGTTATATAATTAATTTATCGCGTTGTAAGCGTCCACAATATTTTCCCTTATCCAAATTATGGAGAAATATAACTTTTAAATCCTTAAGCTGTATTGGACGTAAATAACTTGATTTACTACCATTTATAAAAACCTAGTAAATATCCATTTTTATCAAAAACATGCATTTAGGGAGGAATTAGAATGACTTTAGTTGCGATTTTAGCTGCTTTTGGCGGCGGTGTATTTGGTGCACTTATCGGGGGTACGACAGCCTTTATCTTTACCGGGTTCCTAGGAATGGCCGGCGTTGCTGCAGCTGTAGCAGCCGGCAGTACACTGATCTTAGATCATGTTGCTTTCGGTCCGTTTTTCGGTCCACATGTAGCCTTTGTCGGCGCTGTGGCAGCGGCTGCATATGCAGGCAGAATCAGTAAAAAACGTTTAGAGAATGCTGCATTTCTTACTAATCCAGTCGATGCAAAGACTGTTCTTGGAGATCATGAGGATAAAGAGAAAATTTTTGCTGAAGATGACAGACATGTTGACGGTGCAGATACAACTGTTCCATTGTTTAAAACAACAGATCCAATGGTGCTTATCGTTGGGGGAATATTTGGTATTTTAGGTTATTTAGTTCAATATTTATATGGACCTGTTTTAGATATTCCGATTGATACCATTGCTTTAACCGTTGTTACTTTTGCTATTATTACGCGTTTCTTATTCGGTCATTCCGGTTTAACAGGTATCTTCCCTGCGAATGAAAAACGCTTTCCGTTCTCAGGAAAAATGTTACTTTTCAACGCTATTTGGGGATTTTCATTTGCAGGTCTGGTAGGTTATGCAGCAATTGCCTTAGATATAAACAACATCGGTTTCACCATTAGTGCAGCGTCTCTGATTTTCTTATATTTTGGATTAAAATTTCCTGTCTCCCACCACGTATCCATGGTTGCGGGTTTTGCAGCAATTGCACTGGGAAGTCCGTGGCTGGCAGCCCTATTCGGTCTATTTGCCGTTATCACAGGAGAATATGTACAGCGGCTGTTCAATACACATGTTGATACGCACGTCGATATGCCGGCAATTGTAATCGCAATATGGAGCTTTGTTATTCTAGGGATTGTTGCGCCATTAATTTAAAATTCTTTTATAATTTAGAGTAAAAAGTCTCTACCTTTTGAGTGATAATTTAGTCTATTCAAAGTACTTTAATTGGAAATTACCAGTTAAAATGGTAAAATAGAATAGATTAAACAGGACTGACACTTAAAAAGGAGCTGTATTTCATGGGAATTATTGAAAAGTTTCGTTTAGATGGCAAGAAAGCATTTATCACTGGTGGAGCAGGCGGAATTGGGAAAGCGATTTCAAAAGGACTATTAGAAGCAGGTGCTGATGTTGCTATTGTCGATATTAATTTAGAAACTGCCCAGGCAGCAGCTGAAGAGCTTTCTTCTATCGGCCCAAAGGTTATTGCTGTACAAGCTGACGTAACAAATGAAGATGCTGTTAACACAATGATTGAAACTATTGTAAGCGAATTCGGCAGAATCGACATTGCTTTTGCCAATGCAGGCATTACAATGAATATCCCAGCTGAAGAAATGTCTTTTGAAGACTGGAATAAAGTCATTAATCTAAATCTAAACGCTGTTTTCTTAACAAACAGAGCAGCCGGCAGACAGATGATTAAACAAGGCGATGGCGGATCTATTATCAACACAGGCTCTATGTCAGGAAGTATTGTTAATATTCCACAGCCTCAAAGCTCTTACAACGCTTCTAAAGCGGCTGTTATTCACTTATCTAAATCACTGGCAGTAGAGTGGGCGGATCATAATATTCGTGTAAATACAATCAGCCCGGGATATATCGGCACAGATTTACTATATAAAAATGAAAAGCTAAAACCGTTAATTGCTGAATGGGAAGCTGCAACACCACAAAAACGTCTTGGAAAACCAGAAGAGCTGCAGGCAATAGCTCTGTTCCTGGCAAGCGACGTCAGCTCCTATGCAACTGGATCTGACTTTATAGTAGATGGCGGATATACTTTAGTTTAATAAAATAATAATAACAGCCTTCATTCTCAGATTGAATGAAGGCTGTTATTATTTCAGCTTCTACCATTTTAATGTAAGATATGTTTTAATCCAGCCGCGATAATTTGCATCATGCTCCATCGCTTTTCGCATATCCTCTGGAGATTCTACAATAAAATGCTCTTCCGGAATTAATTTACTTAAAACTTCACGGTAGCCCGGATTTTTAAATGCCTCCATCAGCTGCCTGAATTCCTTCCCTGTACTGCGAGAGCTTCCCTTTACAGTAATTCCTTTTTCAAGAATATCTCTTGTATTAATTGGTACTAAGTCTTCCGTTACCCCCATTAACACAAGATTGCTATCATAATCTAATAAATCGATAGATTGATTAATAGCAGATGAGCTAAATTTGCCGCCGGTACATTCAAATACGGTATTTACTCCTTCGACAGCTTTAAAATCATAGTCATGAACAAGTGCTGTTGTTGCGAAGCTTTCAAATTGAGCAATTTTATCTTCAATTGCGCCGAACACAAGTAAATTCTCCTTCTCGATTCCACAGACAAAATGTAGTGCAGCAGCTGTTAAATAACCTACAGGGCCATCACCAAATACAGCAACTTTTGGAGAATTTGCTGTTGTTAAAGATTTTCCCACTCTATTAATTGCATAAAGCGATACAGAGCATAATTCTGCCAGAATGGCTGTATCGTCCTCTAATTCATCTGGAACAAGTACAAGATTTTCACCGCTGATAACTAAATCACTTTGACCTATTCCGTCGTATCCGCTTCCAAGAAATTCACCATTTAAGCAATAGTTATCATCTCCACCATCACGGCAATTTCGACAGCATTCTTCTTTTGATATATTATTTAAAACAAAACCTGGAATGCTTGGTACGATAACAACACGATCCCCCTCCTTAAAAGAAGGATGTTTTGAATTAGTCACCGTTCCAATACCTTCATGAAATAAAGCCATTGGCAGTTTAGCCTCTAACGCTTCTTTCCTGCGGTTACCAGTATAATAACGAAGATCCGCATGACAAACGCTTACAATATGTGGACGAACAACAACATCATTACCACTTACCGTGCGTTCCACCTCTACTGCTTCAAAAGTTCCTGGAGCTGTTAAACGGTAGACATTCGAAATAACATTTAGTGACATGTAGCATACCTCATTCCTTTATTTTGGTTTTTTAAATAAAATCGAAATTCCCAGTTTTGTACATTTCATATAAAAGCCTGATAGGCATTTTATTATGGATAAAATCTTTCTATCTTAATAGTAAATCGATTATGGAGACACGTCAATTTTTTCTTTTTTATTTTCTCTCATTTACATTCATTTACTAGCAAATTTCACACTATTAAAGTATAATCAAATTAGAGAACGCTTACAAAAAGGGAGGATTTTTTAAATGACCTATTCCATTGGTGTCGATTTTGGAACCGGCTCCGGCAGAGTAATGATTGTTGATACAAACAGCGGGGAAATTGCAGCTATGAGTGTTATAGATTACCGTTCCGGAACGATAGAAGAAAACTTAAACGGGAACCCTGTCCCATCCTCATTCTCATTACAAGATGCAACTGACTATATCGATGTTCTTAAACGCGGAGTACCCGCAGCTTTAAAAGAAGCAAATATAAATCCTGATGAAATTGTTGGTTTAGGAATTGACTTTACAGCCTCCACTGTCGTATTTGCAGATAAAAATTTAACACCTTTAAATGAAAAAGAAGAAAATAAAAATAATCCCCATGCTTATACAAAGCTATGGAAACATCACGGTGCGGAAGAGGAAGCAAAATACATCTTTAATACCGCCGTAAAGGATAAAGACCGCTGGCTTGGTTATTATGGTTTTAATGTCAGCAGTGAGTGGCTGATTCCAAAGCTGCTGGAAGTAAAAAATCATGCTCCAGACATGCTTGAGCAGACCGCTTATGTGATGGAAGCCGGGGATTGGGTTATTTCCAACCTTATCGATGAGAATGTCCGCAGTAATTGCGGCCGGGGATTTAAGACATTTTGGAATGAAGAAGAAGGCTTCTATTATGATTTTTATGAAAAACTGGATCCCGAATTACCAGCGATCGTCCGAGAAAAATTAGAAGGACGCCTTGTAAAAATTGGTGAGCAGGCTGGGGTACTTACCGATGAATTCAGTAAGATGCTGGGCCTTCCAGAAAAACTTCCTGTAGCACCAGCTATCATTGATGCGCATTCCGGGTTATTAGGCATCGGCTCCAAAAAGAAAAATCAATTAACACTCGTTATGGGAACAAGCACATGTCATATTATGCTCCATGAGAAGCATGTAAAAATCCCTGGAATATCCGGCAGTGTAAAAGACTCTATTATCCCTGGTTTATATGCTTATGAAGCAGGTCAGTCAGCTGTTGGTGATTTATTTGGATACGCGGTAAAGCAGGCTCCTAAAGAGTACACTGATGAAGCCGAAGAACGCGGTATCAGTATCTATGAATTGCTAGAAGAAAAGGCAAGTAAAAAAGAAGTTGGAGAATCTGGTCTTCTTGCATTAGATTGGCATAATGGAAACCGTTCTGTACTCAGTGACAGTAATTTAAGCGGGCTTTTAATCGGACTGACACTTCATACAAAAGCGGAAGATATCTACCGCGCTTATATGGAGGCAACGGCCTTTGGAACAAAAATTATTATGGCATCCTATGAGGACTGGGGCATGGAGGTTGACGACGTTTTCGCATCAGGCGGTCTCCCTCAAAAATCTGATCTGCTCATGCAAATCTATGCAGATGTGCTAAACCGCCCAATCACAGTTTCAGCAAGTGATTACGCATCTGGCGTTGGTGCAGCTATTCTAGGGGCTGTTGCAGGGGACGCTCATAAGGATATGGATACAACCATTTCAAAAATGAAGCAGCCATTCCTGAAAACAGTAGAGCCCATCCCTGAAAATGTAGAAAAATATCAAGAGCTTTTTAAAATTTATAACAAGCTTCATGATGAATTTGGATTTAAACATTTATTCCATGTCATGAAAGATTTAAAAGAAATACAGGAAAAGCAGGAAACTGTATAAACAAAAGCAACAGCTCCGTTACTGTAACGAAGCTGTTGCTTTTGTTTTAGTATATATTTTATTTACTTAATTGTATTTCCACCATCAATTACAATATTCTCACCTGTGATCAGATTTGCAGCATCACTTGCTAAGAATAATGCGATACCCGCAACTTCCTCCGGATAACCGAAACGGCCAAGTGGAATTTCACGTTTTGCCTGCTCCCCTACTTCACCAGCCCAGGCTTTCTTACCCAGTTCTGTTAAAATAACTGTTGGAGAAATAGCGTTTACAGTAATATTAAATTGTGCCCACTCATAAGCTAATACCTTCGTTACACTAACAACCCCGGCTTTACTTGCACAATATGCTACGTGGTTATCGAGTGCAATAATTGCTGCCTGAGAAGCCATGTTAATAATCTTTCCGCCATGTCCCTGTGCAATCATCTGCTTACCAACAAGCTGTGACATTTTAAATGTACCTGTTAAGTTTAAATCAATTGTTTTTTGCCAATAGTCATCAGAAATGTTCTCTGCATCATCCAGTAAAGCTACACCTGCACAGTTTACCAGGATATCTACTTTTCCAAAATGTTCTACGGTTTGATCAATTGCTCCCTGAATGCTTTCACCGTCTGTAATGTCTACTCTTACCCCAATAGCATTCTCTCCGCCAATTTCTTTAGCAGCGTCCGCAACATCTTCTTTTACATCAAAAACCGCTACCTTTGCACCTTTTTCAATATAGAACTCTGCAATTGCCTGTCCAATTCCGCTCGCTCCGCCTGTAATAATAGCTACTTTGTCTGTAATTTTGAAATCCTTGTCATAACCTTGGAAACTCATTAATGAACACTCCCTTTTTAATTTATGACTAAAAACTTTTATAGCTGATAAACCTTGATGTAGCGCTTACAATTTAATTTTATCACTTATCAAAAACTTGTCAAACATTTTCATTTATTATTTTATTTGTTCATTTTGTGATACAATACAATATATAGTTACCGCTAAAAGGAGGATTTACTCAAAGGTTTTTTTACTGATCAGAACTAAGCTGGGACTGGGGCCAGAGCTGCGTTTATTCGTCCCACTTAGAGCGTTTACTTATAGAGTGATTCTGAAAATTAATTTATTCTTCTTTATTTGAGTAGTAAGAATTTGACGAATGGTTATTAAGTGATAAATTAGGAGTTAAGAATAGATAATTTTATACGAGGATGACGGATAATGAAAATGTTTGTGACGGAAAGAAGAAATAAGATAATGGAGCTCCTGCATGATAAGCAGCGGCTGACTGTTAAAGAATTATCAGAGCAAATTGGTGTATCTGAAGCAACCCTGCGTACGGATCTAAACAAAATGGAGAAGGATGGCCTTCTGACGCGTACTCATGGCGGTGCGATGTTAACCCAACAAAACCAGCCCGACTTTGACACAAGTTTTTCTGTGCGTGAAAAGCAAAACCGGAAAGAAAAATCATTAATTGCAAAGGAAGCTTTCCATCTTATTGAGGAAAAGCAATGCATTTTGCTCGATGCCAGTTCAACTGCTCTTGAATTAGCACGGTATCTTAACCAGAAAATGATTCGCTTGACAGTTGTAACAAGCGGAATTCAGACAGCGTTAGAGCTAAAGGACAACCCAAATATTACGGTTATTTTAATTGGTGGTGTAGTGACAAAAGGGTCTTCAACTATTGAAGGTACATTAGGTGTAGAGTTGTTAGACAAGCTTCATATCGATATTCTCTTCACATCTGCCAATGGTTTTTCAGTAGAAAATGGTCTGACTGATTTTAATTTATATGAGGTAGAATTAAAAAAACAGATGGTTAATAGAGCACAGAAAATTGTTGCTGTCATTGATCATTCTAAAATCGGAATTACTTCCAGTGCTCCATTTGCAAGTACAGAACAGGTAGATGTGCTTATTACGAATAATGCAATTGATCCAGATATCGAACAGGTGCTTGCCAAGCATAATATTCAAGTCGTTTCTGCATTATAATTATCAGCATTGATTATAAAGTTGCGGCACATAAAAACAAAATCCGATTCAACGGGAATTTTGTTACAGACAATCCTGAACGATAAAAAAGCACTGTATCAACATTCATACAGTGCTTCTATTATTTACGCAAAAGCCATTAGCAGGAGCCTTTTGCCGCATCTTTAAAGTTTTGATCAAGAAATTGGCTTTCTCTGTCTACAATCTGATCTACTTTACGCTGAGAGCCGCCAGCCCATTCTACATTTAAATATGCCTCAACTACTTTTTTCGCTGATTCCGGCCCAATAACCTGAGCGCCAAGTGTAATGATTTGAGCGTTATTACTTAATTGAGCACGTTCTGCAGAATAAGTGTCATGTGTTGTTGCTGCACGGATTCCTGGGTATTTGTTAGCTGCAATAGCAACGCCAAGACCTGTACCACAAACAAGTACACCGCGGTCTACCTTCTTCTCACTGACTGCCTCGGCTACTTCAAAAGCAACTCCCGGGTAGTCAACAGCTTCACTGGAATGAGCTCCAAAATCTACTACTTCATGATCTGTGGATTCTTCAATAAATTTCTTTAACGTTTCTTTTAATCCATATCCGTTGTGATCTCCACCAATACCAATTTTCATTATGAAAGCTCCTCTCATTTATTTTATCTATTTTCATTATATACCTTAGCTTTTCTTTTATCAACTTTTTTTATTGTTTTTAATCAATTCAACAATAAATGAAAGAAACCCTTCCTCTTTCGAATCAGAATCCATTTTACGGACTTTTATTCTACGGAAGGAAAGGTGCTCTCTTTTAACCAACTATTATTTAAATACCCGGGTAGCTTCTACAGCTTTCTGCCATCCTTTATAAAGCTTATCACTCTCTGCCTTATCCATTTCTGCTTCATATGTCTTTTCATTTTGCCATTGTTTTGCGATTTCATCCTTATCCTTCCAATACCCTACAGCCAACCCTGCCAGATAAGCAGATCCTAGTGCTGTTGTTTCCTGTACAACAGGACGTTCCACTGGAACATTCAGAATATCGCTTTGGAATTGCATTAAGAAATCATTCTTTACTGCTCCTCCATCAACACGTAAAGCCTTCAAATCAATTTCAGAGTCAGTAATCATTGCATCCAGCACATCTTTTGTCTGATAAGCAAGAGACTCTAATGTTGCACGGATAAAATGCTCTTTCGAAGTACCGCGTGTTAAGCCGAACACAGCACCGCGTGCATCACTATCCCAATAAGGTGTACCTAGACCGACAAATGCCGGGACCATATAAACACCGTCTGTAGAATCAACTTTTTTAGCAAAATCTTCACTTGCTGGAGCATTTTCAATGATTTTCAGACCATCGCGCAGCCATTGAATTGCAGAACCAGCTACGAAAATACTTCCTTCAAGTGCATATTCTACCTTGCCGTCAATCCCCCAAGCAAGTGTTGTTAAAAGACCGTTTTTAGATGCAACACCTTTTTCACCTGTATTCATTAACATGAAACAGCCTGTACCATACGTGTTCTTCGCCATCCCTCTTTCAAAGCATGCCTGACCAAACAATGCAGCCTGCTGGTCTCCTGCGATTCCTGCAATCGGAACTTCCTGTCCATAGAAATGATAATCCACTGTATTAGCGTAAACTTCAGAGGATTGCCTTACCTCTGGGAGCATACTTTTCGGTACGCCTAAAATATCTAATAGCTCATCATCCCATTTCAAATCATAGATATTGAACATGAGTGTGCGGGATGCATTGGAGTAATCGGTAATATGAGATTTTCCACCTGATAGTTTATAAACTAACCATGTATCGATTGTGCCGAATAACAAGTCGCCCTTGTCCGCTTTTTCTCTGGCGCCTTCTACATTATCAAGAATCCATTTTACTTTTGTTCCGGAGAAATAAGGATCCAGTAACAGCCCTGTTTTTTCTCTGAATAAATCATTATGGCCTGCTTCTCTAAGCTCTTTACAAATGCCTTCTGTTTGCCGTGATTGCCAGACAATCGCTTTATAAACCGGTCTGCCTGTATTTTTATCCCAAACTACTGCTGTTTCCCTTTGATTGGTGATACCAATACCTGCAACCTGATCGGGATCTATATCCGATTTTCGTAAAACCTCAGCAATACAGGCTAGTACAGATGTCCAGATTTCATTCGCATCGTGTTCTACCCAGCCTGGATGCGGGAAGAATTGTTCGAATTCCTTTTGAGCAACCTCAACAATGGAGCCGTCATGATCAAATAAAATAGCGCGTGAACTTGTAGTGCCCTGGTCAATGGATAGAATATATTTCTTACTCATTAATTACCATCTCCTTTTATATGTTCTTCATATAAAATATATGAAGTAATTAACCCTTCAATTTCACTTGCTTCACAGTATCAAGAATTTGTTTATAGTTGGCCGGATCATGTCCGAACCGTCCAATAAATACTCCATCCACATCATCATGAGAAGTAATCTCATAAACATTATCCTTGCTTACTGATCCGCCATAGATAATGCGGACAGATTCTGCTAATTCTGTGCTGTATGATTCTTTAACAATCTCCCGGATTAATTCATGGGTCTGATGTACATATGCTGCATCAGCTGCTTCTGCCTTCCCGATTGCCCACACCGGCTCATAGGCTAAAATAACCTTTTCAATAAGGGCTTCATTCACTTCACCAAAAGAAGCAAGAATTTGTTTCTTTAGTTCTTGTTTCCGCTCTGCCCTGTTATCCAGACGCACTCCTTCCCCAATACATAATACCGGAGTCAGCCCTTTTTCCAGGGTGAGTTTTGTTTTTAAATGAATCATATCAAGTGTTTCATGAAAAATACGCTGTCTCTCTGCATGTCCAATTTCAACATGCGTCCCGCCCAAATCGATAATGGACTCAATAGAAACCTCTCCTGTATAAGCTCCATTTTCATAAGGGGAAATATTTTGTGCTCCAAAAGCAATTTCAGATCCTTTTAACGCTTGTGCCACAGGATATATAACTCCCAGGGACGGAAAGACGAATTTTTCTACATCTTTTTCGTTTGTGGTAACCTCGGCAAGAGCCTTCACCAATTCCGTTGCCTTATCGACCGTATTGACATATGTTTTATAGCTGATTCCAACGACTGGCTTCCTCATCATGCAGAAGCCGCCTCTTTCAAACGTTTTAAGAACACTTCCATCATCATCCAGGCGGATTCCGCCCCTGGATCTTTATGACCGATAGCACGCTCGCCTAAACGCATAGCGCGGCCTTTTTTAGCAATAAGGGGTATCGTTGATTCAGCGCCTTCTTTCATCGCTTCTACAAAAGCAGTAAATTTCTCAACAGGATCCTCTGGAGAATCTTGCTTCAGCACCTCAGCTCCAGGAAGAAAAGCATCAATCATTGTTTTATCACCAAGTTCAGCTTTCCCTCTAAGCTGAATAGATTCGATACCATTTAAAAGCATGCCGCAAAATTCATCGAAGGTAACTTCATTTTTACCGGTAACATCCTTGCCAGCCTTCATGAAAAAGCTGCCGTAAAGCGGACCAGAAGAACCCCCGACTTTACCGAGAAGAAGCATACCTACCTTTTTAAAGATGGTTGAGATGTCTGCTGCATTCTCATTAATCGTGTCTAACTGCTTTGTTACTTCCCGAAAACCGATTGTTAAATTAATACCATGATCGCCATCTCCAATTGCAGAATCCAACTGCTGCAAATGCTCTGACTCTTTGTCTACAAACGGGAGCATATCACGAAAAACATTTATAAAATATTCTCTATCTAATACAAGTGTTGACATAGAATTTCCCTCCATCATATTCTCAAATTGAAGAATATATGCTAATTATTGCTTAGAATTTGATGTTTGGAATATCCGTTGGATAGTCCAATAATTCTTTTAATTCATCATCTAATTTTACCAGTGTGATAGACATCCCTACCATGTCCATGGATGTTGCGTAGTTCCCTACGAGGTTTTTATAAACTTTAATGCCTTTTTCACTTAATACTTGCTCTACACGGCGATATACGATATATTGATCCATTAACGGCAATCCGCCAAGTCCGTTAACAAGCACATAAGTTTCATCGCCGCTGTCTAAGCTGTGGTCTTCTAAAATATATCCTAAAAGTTCATCAACCACTTCGTCAGCGGGACGAATCTTATCTCTTCTTACTCCAGGCTCACCATGGATACCCATACCGATTTCCATATCTCCTTCTTCCATTTCAAAGATATTTTTACCAGTAGCAGGTAATGTACAAGAGGATAATGCAACCCCCATTGATCTGGTAGCAGCATTTGCCTTTTCAGCTGCAGCCTTTACCTCTGGAAGTTCTAATCCTTTTGCAGCCGCGGCAGCTGCAGCTTTAAATACAAAGATATCGCCGGCAACACCACGGCGGTCTTCTATATTTTCAGAAGAATATACATCATCCGTTATTGTTACTGTTTCTACCTGAATGCCTTCATCAGCAGCCATTTCAGCACCCATATCAAAATTCATCACGTCACCGGCATAGTTACCGTACATGTAAAGGCAGCCTTTTCCAGTATCTACTGCTTTTACAGCATTGTAGCAAGGCTCTGGAGAGGGAGAAGTATTTACGTTACCGACTACAGAAGCGTCTGCAAAGTTTTCACCTACATAGTTAATGAACAATGGCTCGTGTCCTGATCCACCGCCAATGATAATTCCTACTTTGCTTTTATCACCGCGTTTCTTGCTGACAACAACACGTTTATCATGTTCTAATAGCTCTACATAATCACTATTTGCTTTAGTAAACCCTTCCAGCAGCTCCTCAACAACCTCATAACCATCATTGACTAAACGTTTCATTTTATTTTCCTCCAATTCCTAGATATATATTTTTATAACCTATTTCAAAACGAATTGAAAACCCTTTCAGTATGGCGTATAAGAAGGCAAGCTGTTACAGCTTGGACACTTCTTCAATAATTGCGTCAATATCATTTGTAATGGTTGATTGTACAGAAGCAACAAACGCGCCTTCTACAATTGGTCCTTCTACAATTTTACATTTTGCCTGTAAATCTTCATCTAATAAATCAATTGCAGTCTCTGCGCTTAACAACGCACTTCCCATATCATAGAAAACCAAGATGTTTTCACAATCCTGAAGCTCCTCAATTTTACTCATGATGATTGTAGCGCTGGTTCCCAGACGGCCATCATCTGTACCTCCGGCCGAGTGAACGTTTACATTATCACCATTCATCTCGAGGATAAGATCCTTCAATCCTTCTGTTACCTTTTGACTGTGTGATACCAAAACAATACCTACGGATGATTGAGCGTTATTTGCCATCGTTTATTTCTCCTTTATCAAAGTGATAAACTTATACTTAACATTTACAGCTATTCAAAATACCCGGCAAAAAGTCTTTTGTTTATCCAAGTTTTTTGAACATATATTTATAGTAATATCATATCACTTTTTTTCGAAATCTGCATATTTTTTTATTTGTTTTTATTTCAATTCGATTTACTAAGAATATCTTTGCATTTACTGCATTATTGCAGCCAAGAAAATTCGAAAAGCAAAACGTCTTTACAGATTGAGAATGTTCCATCCCAGAATTAGTGCCAAGACTGGCGCTGTGCGGTTACTCGCTCCACCGAAAATATTTGTCACAATATCTGCACCGTAATGTCATGTACACCAAAAACATAGAGATTGCGCCCCGTCCTTTGAGAGAGGATCGACATTAGCCGAATAATAATGCAAGTCTTCTTTGCAGGGTGACGCATCTCTTTATTTTATTCTGATAACTGCTGATGAACATCCTTATTCATTGCTTTGCTTTATATCTGTTCACTGAGATAAGGTGCAATATCTGCTAATAAATCATCACAGCTGTCTGCATGGATTCTTAACTTTAGTGGCTTCGTCAAGTCCAGGCTAAATATACCCATGATTGATTTAGCACTCAATACATACGTATCTGAAATAATATCTACCTTATAATCATAACGTGATACAATTTCTACAAAATCCTTTACATCATTAATCTTTTCTAAGCTGACATAACGCTCAACCATCAAATTCCTCCTTTATACCTCCTGTTGCCTCCTTTATCATAGCTTACAGGAGCAGCTATTATTGTGTCCAAACTATGTATCCTTGCTATCATACTTGGACAATAGTTATCTTTATTTTCTCATTCCTCTAGTACTTTGTAAACTTTTCAAAACACCAGATACACAAGTAATATTGATTCTTTTAATAGCTGCTATTATTTCATTTTATTAATCAACTAAATACGGTTTAATTGCTGCCAATAAATCATCACATTCATCAGCATGTATCTTTAATGTTAAAGGCTGTGTAAGATCCAAACTAAATATTCCCAGTATAGATTTTGCATTCATTACATATCTGCCGGAGATAATATCCACCTGATAATCAAATTTTGTCATCGTCTCTACAAATTCTTTTACATCATTAATCTTCTCCAGCTTTACAGTGCGTTCAACCATTGTCATCCTCCTTTATAAAATGGATATTTTTATATTTTTTCTAATAGTTTACTTAAATTTCGTTGTCACGTTTTTTATCCCAGTATAATTTCATAATTTCAGTTAATGTATACCACTCTTTATAACGCGCTTCATATAAAGGATAGGTTGAAGCATCTGGATTAACAGCAGGAAGAACATTAACTGCATTTGCAAAAGCATCCTCATAGCTTTCGTAAACGCCTGTTGCTACACCCGCAACAATAGCAGCTCCTAATGCGCCGACCTCCTCACAATCTACTACTTCAATAGGCAGCTCAAGTACATTAGCAAATATCCTAGCCCATACTTTACTGCGTGCAATACCTCCAGTTAATCGTAATTTATCTGCTTTAATACCTGCATTGCGTAAAATATCGATATGGTACTTATGCACGAAGGACACTCCTTCTGCTACTGCATAAGCAAATTCAGCATACGTCGTGTTCTGATCAACATTAAAGAAGTTTGCTTTTGCTTCTGTATGCAGACTTGGCTGCGCCACGAATGGGTGATAGATAACTTTTGTTCTTTCAATGGGAACAAGATCGATCAGCTCATCAAGCACCTCATAATAAGAAATACCTCTTTCCTGTGCTTCTAATTTTGCATTCCCGCCAAGAATTCTGGTAAACCACTCATAATTTGCACCTGATGCACCTGACCAGGAACCGACCAGGTATTCTTCACTATTTAAGTAAGGCATGATTGCTGAAGCCCCCTCTACCATTTTGTCGGTATGTGCCAGGTTAATGGACCATGTTCCTGCTACAGCAGTAAATGTCCCCTCATCCGTAGCACCAGCTCCGACAAGAGAAGCAAATACATCCATCATACCAGCAGCAACAGGGGTACCGGCTAACAGACCCGTTTTTGCTGCTGCTTCATCGGTTACTTCTCCAATAATTTCTTCCGGCTTCTTTGCTAACCTTGGTAATACTTCGTACATTTCAGGAACACCAAAAATATCCATCAACTCTTTAGAGTAATCTAGTGTTTCCATATTTAATAAATTGGATCCCCCGAAGTTATTAGCATCTGCAGCAAATTGATTGGTCAGTTTATAAACAAGATAGTCTTTAAACATAAGGATAGTTCCTATTTTACTATAAACATGTGGTTCATTATCTTTAAACCATCTTAATAATGGACCAGGCTGTCCAGCAAATAAAGAGGCCTTTGTAATTTTATTAACCTGAGCTGCTTTGCCTTCTGCTATCATCTGTTCAACAATGTCCGTTGCACGGTAATCCTGTGAGAAAGCGCCCGGTGCTATCGTACTTCCATCTTTATCTAGAACTACTAGACCATTTCCAAAAGATGTAATCCCGACACCTTTAATCTCAGCAGGATTTATGTTGGCCTGTTTAATTGTTTCTCTAATACTTTCATAAGTAGAATCACCTAAAGCATCTACATCAAACTCTTCAAAGCCTTTCCCCCGTGGTCGTAAACGCATACTGCTCGTTGCATATGAAGCAATAACCTTCCCCTTTGTATCAAAAAGATTTGTCTTAATAGATGTATTTCCCGCATCAATACCAATTAAATACATTCTTTTTCTCCCCCTTTTGAAAACCCTTACAATTTAAAAATAAAAAAGCTAAAGACCCCACTATAATACCGCCTGACAAGATGTGGGTCTTTAGCTGAATTCATCTCACTATTCAACTTCAATATATTTTGTTGTAAAAGAAAGTGCTTACACTTTATTTAAATTTATATTACATGAGACATAATCTATCTGTCAAGATATACGTCATTAAATTTGTCAGAAAACAAAAATTATTATCAGATGTAAATTTCCTCCAACAAAATAATGGTATATTTCGATATAAATTTTTATTTCATTTAAATTTTTGACATTGTCACAGGTATTCTATAACATTATAGTACTGAAGCAGGATTGGAGTTGGATAAACTTTTATGAGCACTTATCAATCATTAGAAGTTATACCTTCTGTTAAAGATTTAAAATATCTTTCTGATGCATTAAAAAGCCCACATAAGTATATTGCTCTTACAAATGCACATATTGGTAATTTGAAAAATTTAGTTGATTTATGTCATCAGGCAAATAAAAAAGTAATTGTTAATCTTGAATTGCTTAGTGGATTTAACGCAGATTCTATCGGAATTAAATTATTAAAACAACATTTCAAGGTGGACCTTATCATTGCAAAAGGGACCTCTAAAATAAGTATGGCAAAAACTGCCGGTTTAATGACTATCCAGCGTATCGTTTTGGAGGATTCCATTGCATTGGATGCAGCTCTGAAAATTGTCCAAGAATCAAAAGCTGATATGGTTGAGCTAAGACCGGGCCTTTTTGGTATGAAGTTTTTTCAAGAATTCCATCAAACGCGTGATGTCCCCTATATTTTAAGTGGTTTTATGAGTGAGAAAGAAGACTTTGACAAAGCAGAGAAATTAGGATTCTTTGGAGCTACAACAAGCTGTAAAGATATCTGGAATGAATAGGGGGAAGATTTTTTGACTCATGGTTTAATCCATCATATTGAGCTTTATGTTTCTGATTTGAGTAAATCCACTGCCTTTTGGGGCTGGTTCTTAAGAGAACTCGGATACACGTCTTTCCAAAAATGGGAAGGTGGTCAGAGCTGGAAGCTTGAAGATACTTATCTTGTATTTGTGCAGACAGAAGAAAGGTTTTTAGACATTCCCTATCATCGATGCCGGACCGGTCTAAATCATTTAGCCTTTCATGCAAGCTCACGGGAATTTGTAGATGAAATGACGAAAAAGCTTCAGCAAAGAGGAGTTACTATTCTATACTCTGACCGCCACCCATTTGCGGGAGGAGAGAATCATTATGCTGTTTATTTTGAGGATCCGGATAGAGTGAAAGTAGAATTGGTTGCACCTTAATATGTTTTAGCTAAGATAAATTTTGAGAAAATCTCATGTATATGTTCATTTATCTGGAATACGGAAATAGAAATTTCTAAATAAAAAAGCAATTCCTTACATGTTAAAGGTTTTGCTTTTTTGTATATATAATACTTTCTTTTGACTGGTAACAGGTATATATCATTATCCTCAATACTCATGATACATCCTGGTCTGAAAAGATCTTATTCTTAAATTTATAGCCCAGCTTTTTAGCTGGTTCTAAGGATTCTCGATTTGACCTATCCTGGCTTGGGTACTTATTCATTATCAAGTCAAGCTCAGAGGCTGCTATAGTCGCCAAACCTTTTTTTCTATATTGAGGATGTGTGGCAATCTCAATATCATCGTCATTTATACTCAATGGGGTTGCTGCAGAAGCTGCTTTTCCTTCATGTAAGATAGCATAACCTATACTTCTTTTTATAAAATCATTTATAGTAAAATGCTTTTATTAACAACATACTAAATCTTACACCTTCTCCCTGTCTATTTGCTGTATTTCCGACAAATCATACCTGTTACAGCATAAGCTTTTAACTAAAATACGCTAAAAATGTGTAATACAGAGATAATCGGAGTAAAAAGCTGTTCTTTTCTAGAAAACTATGTCTAACCATGTTTTAGCAAATTATTTGCACAGAAATAACTGGTTTTAACGTTTGAGTTAAAAGACTAATAAGTATAGCATTAAGTTTGCTTGCTCGTAATAAATATCATAGTTGTGCCGCAGTTGATGAAGCTATTAAAAAAGTAATATATAATAGGAGGATATTTTTACATATGATGAACTTTACATGGAAAAGGCTGGGGATAATAGCTGGTCTATCCTTATCTCTAATTGTCGCAGGTTGCGGTTCCGATGATGAGAGCGCACAATCTGAATCTAGTATTAGTGAAGAACTGGATTATACAATTACTGGTACCGAACCCGGCGCTGGACAAACTCAAAAAAATGAAGAAGTTTTAGCTTCATACGATAACCTTGCCGGCTGGGAACAGGAACTGTCTTCAGCAGGAGCAATGTTAACACAATTAAGTGATGCGATTGACAATGAAGAACCAATCGTCTTTAGTGCATGGTCTCCGCACTATATGTTTGCCAAGTGGGATATAAAATATTTAGATGATCCACAGGGTATTCATGGAGATGAAGAACAGATCACAACGATTATAAGAGAAGGCTTGGAGAATGATATGCCTGAAGCTTATACCGTTCTTGATCGTATACAATTAGAGCTTCCAGATTTAGAAGAAGCATTATTAGAATCCCAGGAAAAGGACTTTGCTGAAGTAGCACAAGATTGGGCAGATGCTAATCAGGATATTGTTGCAGAATGGACGGAAGGGGTAAGCTCTGTGGATGGAACTTCTATAGAACTGGCTCTTTTACCTTGGGATGATGCCATTTTCACAGCAAACGTTGCTAAAATTGCACTAGAACAACAAGGCTTTAATGTGACACTGACACAGGTTGATCCAGCTATTATGTTTGAATCGATAGCAACAGGGAGCGCTGATGCGTCATTAGCAGTCTGGATGCCAGTGACACATGCCGAATTATATGAGCAATACGAAAGTAATTTTGAAGATTTGGGACCTAATTTAGAGGGTGCCAAGACCGGCTTAGCTGTACCAGCTTATATGGATATTGATTCTCTCGAAGATTTAGAACCAAAAGAATAGTACTTTCTAAGCTATAAAAAACAATATGCACGATGCTAAATAAAGCAGACTTTTCAAATGTTCAATCATTATAATATGAGCGCTATTGAGTATATAAAAGACCTGAAGATCTTATATTTGCACTTAAATACACTAATTATTCCTAATTGTGGTCAATTTTAATAGAGCATTCCCAAATCTAAATGGGAATGCTCTTCTTTGATTACTTCATGAAGCTGAAATGGTGGATATTTTCCATTTTAATAAATCAGTTAAAACCCTTAAAATTCCTTAAAACTATTATTTTGATTGGCAGGATTGATACATAGATATAAAAGGGCGTGCTTCAAATTGAAGCACGCCCTTTTATATCAGCGTTTTTAGTAAAGCTTCCAAGCGGACTTGAACCGCTGACCCCTTCCTTACCATGGAAGTGCTCTACCGGCTGAGCTATGGAAGCAAATGGCTCCACAGGTAGGATTCGAACCTACGACCGATCGGTTAACAGCCGATTGCTCTACCACTGAGCTACTGTGGAATACAAATTAAATTTAGGTAAAAAAATAAGCCTGGCGGCGTCCTACTCTTGCAGGGGGAAGCCCCCAACTACCATTGGCGCTGAAGAACTTAACTTCTGTGTTCGGCATGGAAACAGGTGTGACCTCTTCGCTATCGCTACCAGACTTATTTATTTAGGATTTGCACCCTGAAAACTAAATAAGAGTAACGTGACATCAAAAAACTTAGATAAGTCCTCAATCGATTAGTATCCGTCAGCTGCACGTGTCGCCACGCTTCCACCTCGGACCTATCAACCTCATCGTCTCTGAGGGATTTTACTCACTTGAAGTGATGGGAAGTTTCATCTTGAGGGGGGCTTCATGCTTAGATGCTTTCAGCACTTATCCTTTCCACACGTAGCTACCCAGCTATGCTCCTGGCGGAACAACTGGTACACCAGCGGTGTGTCCATCCCGGTCCTCTCGTACTAAGGACAGCTCCTCTCAAACTTCCAACGCCCACGACGGATAGGGACCGAACTGTCTCACGACGTTCTGAACCCAGCTCGCGTACCGCTTTAATGGGCGAACAGCCCAACCCTTGGGACCGACTACAGCCCCAGGATGCGATGAGCCGACATCGAGGTGCCAAACCTCCCCGTCGATGTGAACTCTTGGGGGAGATAAGCCTGTTATCCCCGGGGTAGCTTTTATCCGTTGAGCGATGGCCCTTCCATGCGGAACCACCGGATCACTAAGCCCGACTTTCGTCCCTGCTCGACTTGTAGGTCTCGCAGTCAAGCTCCCTTCTGCCTTTACACTCTACGAATGATT
Organism: Oceanobacillus sp. FSL W8-0428; assembly: GCF_038004405.1. Taxonomy (NCBI): domain Bacteria; kingdom Bacillati; phylum Bacillota; class Bacilli; order Caryophanales; family Bacillaceae; genus Oceanobacillus; species Oceanobacillus sp. FSL W8-0428. The sequence goes on along the minus strand of NZ_JBBORB010000001.1, from coordinate 1,664,608 downwards.
TCCAACCATTCTGAGGGAACCTTTGGGCGCCTCCGTTACCTTTTAGGAGGCGACCGCCCCAGTCAAACTGCCCGCCTGACACTGTCTCCGAACCGGATTACGGTCCTGGGTTAGAATGGTCATACAGTTAGGGTGGTATCCCACGGGTGCCTCCACGTAAGCTGGCGCTCACGCTTCAAAGGCTCCCACCTATCCTGTACAAACTGCACAAACATTCCATATCAGGCTACAGTAAAGCTCCACGGGGTCTTTCCGTCCTGTCGCGGGTAATGCGCATCTTCACGCATAGTATAATTTCACCGGGTCTCTCGTTGAGACAGTGCCCAAGTCGTTGCACCTTTCGTGCGGGTCGGAACTTACCCGACAAGGAATTTCGCTACCTTAGGACCGTTATAGTTACGGCCGCCGTTTACTGGGGCTTCGGTTCAAAGCTTCGCTCCGAAGAGCTAACTCTTCCCCTTAACCTTCCAGCACCGGGCAGGTGTCAGCCCCTATACTTCGCCTTTCGGCTTCGCAGAGACCTGTGTTTTTGCTAAACAGTCGCTTGGGCCTATTCACTGCGGCTCACTCACAAGTGAGCACCCCTTCTCCCGAAGTTACGGGGTCATTTTGCCGAGTTCCTTAACGAGAGTTCTCCCGCTCACCTTAGGATTCTCTCCTCGCCTACCTGTGTCGGTTTGCGGTACGGGCACCTATGATCTAACTAGAGGCTTTTCTTGGCAGTGTGAAATCAGGAACTTCGGTACTATATTTCCCTCCCCATCACAGCTCAGAAATATGTCAGACGGATTTGCCTATCTGACTTCCTCGCATGCTTGGACGCACATCCATCAGTGCGCACTCCTTATCCTCCTGCGTCCCCCCATTGTTCAAACAATCATGAGGTGGTACAGGAATATCAACCTGTTGTCCATCGCCTACGCCTGTCGGCCTCGGCTTAGGTCCCGACTAACCCTGAGAGGACGAGCCTTCCTCAGGAAACCTTAGGCATTCGGTGAAAGAGATTCTCACTCTTTTTTCGCTACTCATACCGGCATTCTCACTTCAAAGCGCTCCACCAGTCCTCACGGTCTGACTTCTCTGCACTTTGAACGCTCTCCTACCATTGTTCGTAAGAACAATCCGCAGCTTCGGTGATACGTTTAGCCCCGGTACATTTTCGGCGCAGCGTCACTCGACCAGTGAGCTATTACGCACTCTTTCAATGATGGCTGCTTCTAAGCCAACATCCTGGTTGTCTGTGCAACGCCACATCCTTTTCCACTTAACGTATACTTTGGGACCTTAGCTGGCGGTCTGGGCTGTTTCCCTTTCGACTATGAACCTTATCACCCATAGTCTGACTCCCAAGTTGAAGTAACTGGCATTCGGAGTTTGACTGAATTCGGTAACCCGGTAGGGGCCCCTAGTCCAATCAGTGCTCTACCTCCAGTACTCACGATCTTGAGGCTAGCCCTAAAGCTATTTCGGAGAGAACCAGCTATCTCCGTGTTCGATTGGAATTTCACCGCTACCCACACCTCATCCCCGCATTTTTCAACATACGTGGGTTCGGGCCTCCAGTCAGTGTTACCTGACCTTCACCCTGGACATGGGTAGATCACACGGTTTCGGGTCTACGACCGCATACTCATTCGCCCTATTCAGACTCGCTTTCGCTACGGCTCCGTGTCTTCCACTTAACCTTGCATACAATCGTAACTCGCCGGTCCATTCTACAAAAGGTACGCCGTCACCCATTAACGGGCTCCGACTACTTGTAGGCACACGGTTTCAGGTTCTATTTCACTCCCCTTCCGGGGTGCTTTTCACCTTTCCCTCACGGTACTGGTTCACTATCGGTCACTAGGTAGTATTTAGCCTTGGGAGATGGTCCTCCCGGATTCCGACGGAATTCCACGTGTTCCGCCGTACTCAGGATACACTCCGGAGGAAATTCCTTTTCAACTACAGGGCTGTTACCTTCTTCGGCTGACCTTTCCAAGTCGATTCGTTTAAAGAATTTCTTTGTAACTCCAATGGAGTGTCCTACAACCCCAAGAAGCAAGCTTCTTGGTTTGGGCTCTTTCCGTTTCGCTCGCCGCTACTCAGGAAATCGATTTTTCTTTCTCTTCCTCCAGGTACTGAGATGTTTCAGTTCCCCGGGTCTGCCTCATCTACCCTATGTATTCAGATAGATGTCCTGTCCCATTACGAACAGTGGGTTCCCCCATTCGGAAATCCCCGGATCAAAGTTTACTTACAACTCCCCGAGGCATATCGGTGTTAGTCCCGTCCTTCATCGGCTCCTAGTGCCAAGGCATCCACCGTGCGCCCTTATTCACTTAACTAAAGTTTTGGAATAAGTTTGCTGATTACTTCGTAATCAGTTGTGTTGCTATATCAATAGCTTTTTTTGCCTTATTTCTAAAGTTTGATGTCGTTGTTACTCTTATTTAGTTTTCAAGGTACAAAATGGAGCCTAGCGGGATCGAACCGCTGACCTCCTGCGTGCAAGGCAGGCGCTCTCCCAGCTGAGCTAAGGCCCCATAATAATATATAATTTAGATGGTGGGCCTGAGTGGACTCGAACCACCGACCTCACGCTTATCAGGCGTGCGCTCTAACCGGCTGAGCTACAGGCCCATCTAATTTTTAAAAGAGAATTACTCTCTCAAAACTGAACCAAACAACCAAGTACGATGGCCCACACGATGTGGGTTATGTCGATGTTGCCACACGACGTGGCGAACTTCATCGACGTTCCTTTTTAATCCTTAGAAAGGAGGTGATCCAGCCGCACCTTCCGATACGGCTACCTTGTTACGACTTCACCCCAATCATTCGTCCCACCTTCGGCGGCTGGCTCCAAAAAGGTTACCTCACCGACTTCGGGTGTTACGAACTCTCGTGGTGTGACGGGCGGTGTGTACAAGACCCGGGAACGTATTCACCGCGGCATGCTGATCCGCGATTACTAGCGATTCCGGCTTCATGTAGGCGAGTTGCAGCCTACAATCCGAACTGAGAACGGTTTTATGGGATTTGCTTGACCTCGCGGGCTTGCTTCCCTTTGTTCCGTCCATTGTAGCACGTGTGTAGCCCAGGTCATAAGGGGCATGATGATTTGACGTCATCCCCACCTTCCTCCGGTTTGTCACCGGCAGTCACCTTAGAGTGCCCAACTAAATGCTGGCAACTAAGATCAAGGGTTGCGCTCGTTGCGGGACTTAACCCAACATCTCACGACACGAGCTGACGACAACCATGCACCACCTGTCACTTTGTCCCCGAAGGGAAAACTCTGTCTCCAGAGCGGTCAAAGGATGTCAAGACCTGGTAAGGTTCTTCGCGTTGCTTCGAATTAAACCACATGCTCCACCGCTTGTGCGGGTCCCCGTCAATTCTTTTGAGTTTCAGCCTTGCGGCCGTACTCCCCAGGCGGAGTGCTTAATGCGTTAACTTCAGCACTAAGGGGCGGAAACCCCCTAACACCTAGCACTCATCGTTTACGGCGTGGACTACCAGGGTATCTAATCCTGTTCGCTCCCCACGCTTTCGCTCCTCAGCGTCAGTTACAGACCAGAGAGTCGCCTTCGCCACTGGTGTTCCTCCACATCTCTACGCATTTCACCGCTACACGTGGAATTCCACTCTCCTCTTCTGCACTCAAGTCCTCCAGTTTCCAATGCACGTTTACGGTTGAGCCGCAAGATTTCACATCAGACTTAAAGAACCGCCTGCGAGCGCTTTACGCCCAATAATTCCGGACAACGCTTGCCACCTACGTATTACCGCGGCTGCTGGCACGTAGTTAGCCGTGGCTTTCTGGTCGGGTACCGTCAAGGTACGATCAGTTACTATCATACTTGTTCTTCCCCGACAACAGAGTTTTACGATCCGAAAACCTTCATCACTCACGCGGCGTTGCTCCGTCAGACTTTCGTCCATTGCGGAAGATTCCCTACTGCTGCCTCCCGTAGGAGTCTGGGCCGTGTCTCAGTCCCAGTGTGGCCGATCACCCTCTCAGGTCGGCTACGCATCGTCGCCTTGGTGAGCCATTACCCCACCAACTAGCTAATGCGCCGCAGGCCCATCTGTAAGTGACAGCAAAAGCCGCCTTTCAACTTACCATCAGGAGATGATAAGTATTATCCGGTATTAGCTCGCGTTTCCGCGAGTTATCCCAGTCTTACAGGCAGGTTGCCTACGTGTTACTCACCCGTCCGCCGCTCGTTCCACGAACGTCCCTCCGAAGAGTTCTGTCCGCTTCCCGCGCTCGACTTGCATGTATTAGGCACGCCGCCAGCGTTCGTCCTGAGCCAAGATCAAACTCTCCATAAAAGTGTTTGTTTCTTTAGCTTTCAGAAGTCAACTTCTGACTTAAATATTCAAGAAAAACGAGGTGTTTTTCTTCTTTCGTACTGGTTGTTTTGTTCAGTTTTCAAAGAGCAATTTTTAATCTGTCGTTTTTCGCGACAAGATATAATTTATCATGTTTCGTTTTTGTTGTCAACACTTTTTTTGAAGTGTTTTGTCGAAGTAATTTCGTTTTGATTCGTTCGCTTCTGACAACAGAAATTAATATACCATAGAAAATGGAGAAGGGCAATACTTTTCCACAAAAAAACTAAACAAATTACTTTTTTCATTTTCTTCTTGATAAAGCATTATAGAACTCTCTACATATAGATACTCTATTCCCTTTTCACCAAGAAATTATACCTTTTACAACCATTTATACAATGAATGCTGCTCTCTCATGCCCCCTTCTCTTGTCTCCTGTTATCTATTTCACCAAGAGTACACCATATCAACTGATTCATTCCTTTCCCCCACACTTCTATCATAATTTTCTCTATAGAATAATGCATGCTTGTACATATCTCAAAATATACAACATATATATAGACTAGAACAAACTATTTCGCACTACTTCAACTAATTCTTAATTTAATACAACAAAAAAAGGAGGAACAAAATTGAATCACTTCTATACAATTCGCTTGAACCGGAAGAAAATATTATTAATAACAGCTATTGTTTTCGCAGCAGCAATTCTTATTTGGACGCAAACCTCCTCTATCATGGCTATTTTTACTAAGGATGAACCTGCAGCTCTATCAAAAGGAAATGAAGATTTAGAAGATGTTGCCGTCACCTTTAACATTAGCTGGGGAGAAGAAAAAGTAGAAAGCATCCTTGAAGTATTAGAAAATGAAGATGTACAGGCTACGTTTTTTGTCAGCGGTGAATGGGCTGAGCGTCATCCAGATTTATTGGAAGCTATTTCTGAAGGAGCACATGAAATCGGCCTGCTCGGCTATCGTTACAAAAGTTATTTAGACCAAGAGCCGGAACAAATAAGAAAGGATTTGATAAAAGCACAGGAAGTAATGAATAAATTAGGGTATGAGGATATTCAGCTTCTTCGTACACCACACGGCCATTTAAACGAGGAAATTATTGAACTCGCAGAGGGTATGCAATTTCAGGTTGTTCATTGGAATGTGAATCCGGATGACTGGGAAAACCCTGGAGTAGAAGTAATTATTGATGAGGTTATGAAACAAACAGAAAACGGTGATATCATACTTTTACATGCTTCTGACAGCGCTAAACAAACGGCTGAAGCTCTGGAAACAGTTCTACCGGGCTTAAAAAATAAAGGGTTTGGACTGATTACTATATCTGAGATGATTAACCAGGCAAAAGCAGACGCGGAGCTGATTGATTAACTCATTCTGTCATTTCTGAATGCTGTTTCTTAAAAGATAAAGTTTTATTCACAAATTTAGATCTAGGCAATATGCCGGTCTTTTGAATATAGATTAGTTTGTAAACATTAAACAGGCAGCTCCTTTCTATATAGAAAGGAGCTGCCTGTTTAATTATCATAATAGAAGAAAGAAATCACAATACGGCAGAGCAAAGGAAAGGCCATATAATTATTTATATGAAGTTGCTTTACGCTTTTTTAGTTGAATTTTTTTTAGATTTTGATATAGATGTTTGCCCTTTTTTCGGTTCTTTTTCCACGAAAGGCAACCGATGAAGTGTTAAGATCTGATAAGTGTTACAAACTAATAATGGTACAACCATCAACCAGGCATAATCTATACTGTCCACCATTAATCCGGGTACCCATTCGACCGTTGTAAAAACAATCATGAAAAAAAGTGCAGGAACAAAAGCTGTCGAATTGGTTTCTTTTGCTTTTATCTTTGCAACACTCCATCCAATCACCAGCATCGCTGCTGCAATCAGTATAAACCAATATATCGCTGCATTTCCCTCTGCAGCACGATACGGGAAGTAGATAAGATCAAATAAAACAAAGACAATCAGACCAACCTGTACTGTTGGCCAATACCCTTTAAATAAATTCAGCCCCATCCGATTCACAAATAAATATGCAAAAAAACCAGTCATACTTACTGCCGCAAATGTCAGACCAAGCGCTAAGAAGAAAAGAAATACCCCGAGTAACTCCAATGCATCAAATGGAGACATATATGTAAGATATTCCTCTGGTCGTATAAAAAAGCTTGCAATTAATCCGGCAAGCCCACCAAACCAGAATGCTTTCCAAAAGAAATTAACTAATATTCTTGTGTTCAATTTTTCACCTCCTAAAGAAGTAACCACTCGTATTTTATCATGAAGTGTCCGATTTTTCTTCATTGCTTGTGTATATTTTGTTAAATTATCAAACATATTAAGAGTATATAGATTATGTTCTCATTACAGACCTTCTCATCAAATCGACACTGGAATTGTACCTGTCTTTATTGCTTGAGCAGGCGCTGAAAATTAAAACAGCCCTATCCTTAATGAAAGAATACATGCATGAAAAAAGTTTTTACTTTCTTATTTCATAAAGAAAGGAGCGTATTTTATGAAACGTCACATATCCATTTTATTCCTAGTCTTATCCATTTTCTTTATCTCTGCTTGCGGAAACAATGATGATTCTCATGAAGCAGAGTATGAAACCACTAAAAAGATGGTCATTGATATTCTTCAGACAGAGGAAGGTAAGGAAGCATTAAAGGATTTACTAGCCGATAAAGAATTACAGGAGCTTTTGGTTATAGAATCTGATGAAGTAAAAGAAACTGTAACAAAGGCTATATCATCTGAAGAAAGTAAAGAAAATTGGAAGAAAATGTTCCAAGATCCTGAATTCATACAAACTTATGCGAAGTCCATCTCCGGTGAGCAAAAAAACCTTATGAAGGATCTCATGCATGACAGCCAATTCCAGGAACAAATGATTGAAATATTGAAAAACCCTGAGGTCGATAAGCAGATGCTTTCTATTTTGACAAGCCAGGCATTTCGCGCCCATCTTGAAAAAACCATACAAGAAACACTTCAATCTCCGCTATTCCAGGAAAAGATAAACAAGGCTCTAGAAGAAGCTGCAAAGAAAGATTCATCCGGTGGCAGCAGTGAGGAAAGTAACCAAAATTCATCTAACGGCGATGAAAATAGTGATGATTCATCCAGTTAGTACTTGAATAAACTTTCCTGCATATGTATTTCCTCTTTAAAACACGAAAAAGATAGAACGCTGCTGTCAAAACAAGTGTCCTATCTTTTTCTATCTTACCCCTCTAATTTCGCAATAATTTTTGCGGCAATTTTATGATATTCTTTTCCATTAGGATGATCCTCCTGGTAAACAGATGGAGCAAACTCATCCTCTTCTTCATAAGGCTGTTGGAGTGACAACTGGCCAAGAACCTTTGTTTTCAGTACGTCAGCAAGCTTCTTGCCGCCGCCTTCTCCAAAAACGTATTCCTTCTCACCTGTTTTCTTGCTTTCAAAGTACGCCATATTTTCAACAACACCAAGAATCTCATGATCTGTTTTCAAAGCCATTTGTCCCGCACGTGCTGCTACAAAAGCTGCTGTTGGATGCGGTGTAGTAACAATAACCTCTTTACAAGATGGTAAGAGCTCGTGGACATCCATTGCAATATCCCCTGTTCCAGGTGGTAAATCAAGCAATAGATAATCTAATTCTCCCCACTCCACTTCTGTGAAAAAGCTGTTTAACATCTTGCCAAGCATTGGGCCACGCCAGATAATCGGTGAATTATCTTCCACAAAAAAGCCCATGGAGACAACTTTGACACCAAAACGCTCAACAGGAATGATCTTTTCCCCGCGAACAACCGGTCTTTCTTCTATACCCATCATATCCGGTACACTAAAACCATAAATATCCGCATCGATAATTCCTACTTTTTTACCTAAACGCATTAGGGAAACCGCTAAGTTAACGGTTACAGTTGATTTACCAACGCCCCCTTTTCCACTTGCTACAGCAACAAATTGTGTATTGGAAGCACCACTGATTAACGTTTCTTCTTTTGCTTTTTCCGCTTCAGACTGATATTTCTTTATCGTTTCTTCTGGCAGCTGTTCAAATCGCAGCCCTACTGTATTGGCACCATTACGTTTTAAAATACCTACAATCTCTTGCTGCAACTGCATTTGTTCGCCAGTATTCATTTTGGAAATTCCAATTTTCACACTGACATGCTTTTTCTCTTCCTTAATCGTAACGGATTGTATAGCATTTAATTCCTCTAAGCTTCTATGTAAAAAAGGATCCTTTACAGAGTTAAGCAACTCTATAACCTCTTCTTGTATTAACATGTCTTCACCATCCTTATATGAATCTATCCATGAGCTAGTATAACATAAAACAAAACTTCATTCAGGCGGTTTGCTCTTCAACCGGCTGAATGGTAGTTGAGTTAATCAGGAGATGTAGTGTCCGTTTTTCTCCATTTATATTACCTTTTCTTCTCCCTTCCCAGCCGGAGAAATTACGGACGCTCATGCTGTGATAAAACAAAACTTCATTCAGGCGGTTTGCCTGCTTCATATTGAAAGGATATAAGTCAGCAGCAATACAATCAGAAGACGTCTTTAGGCAATACAGCTTAAGCAAATAAAGAGGCTTAATATCAGCCTCTTCATCTCTACACTTATTAAAAGTTTTAAAACAAAAAGATAATACCTTACTCACTCTCTTCTGTCTGCATTTCTTCCGTAACATATCGCAAAATCCCTTCATAAATGCTGGCTGCCATTTGACGCTGATATGTTTCATCCTTTAACTGCTCACGTTCCGTCACATTTGATAAAAACCCGATTTCTACTAATGCACCGGGTACCTCTGCATGCTTTAATAAGTACATATGATCAATAGCAAGCGGCTGTCTATCCGTGTTTTCCAAATTACGGATAATTTCATCCTGAATCATCGTTGCCAGATGCTCCCCCTCTTCATATTTTGGATAATAGAAGGTCTGGGCGCCATGCCACTGACTGGAAGGCAATGCGTTTAAATGGATGGAAATAAAGAATTCCGGCTCTTTTTCATGAATAAATGCTAATCGATTCCGTATGTCCTCCGACTTCCGGTTAGCTAGACCGCTTGTCCCCTCAGAAGCTAAATCAACATCCTCCTCGCGTGTTAAATAAACCAGCGCGCCGTGCTGCATAAGGTAGGATTGAACCATCTTGGATACTGACAATGCAATATCTTTTTCCACTGTCCCGTCTGAGCCCACGGCTCCTCCATCCGGGCCGCCGTGCCCGGGATCAATCACAATAACTTTTCCGTTTAATGGCAATGCCCAGGTGGAATTAGAAGAATTAATTGCTTCCCTTGTGGGATACTGTAATAAGAAAATAAGTAAAAATAAACCTAGAAACCAAAAAGCCAGCTTCTTCTTTTTTGACATATCGCTTCGTTCCTTTCTGGCATAAATTTGTATTGCTTACCGCGATTGGAAATGCAAACTTCAAAGAATACCGTTATTTCAATACTGTTTGATACAGCATGTACAACTTTATAAAAATTAAACAGCAAACTCCTTTTATTTAAAATTTATGGGCTTATTGCTAGGTTTATGACTTATCTTTTCTTGTATGCTAAAATAAAAATAAATGTTTTAAACTATTCCTCATGTGATATTGTATATATAGGAATAATGATTCGGAGGTATAATTATGGCTGATTGGATATTAATTTTATTAGGTATTGGAGCTGTTCTGATTGGATTGGGCTTAATGGCAGTAGCTGGTTTTCTATTCCTAAAGCTTGGAGGAGCCGGCAAGCTCATTGCCAGTGCTCAAAAAACTACGGATCAGTTACCAGAGCAGGTAGAGGGAATTACCTCGCAAATAACGGATGTCCTTAAAACAGGTAACGAAACATTGCAGCAGGTCAATCAACAAATCAAGGAATTATCTCCTTTGTTCTATCTGGTTGGTGACGCTGGACGAGCTACACATAATATGACATCATCTGTACTTAAAACGGCAAATCAATTACAGGAAAAAACAGAAGAAGCTAATCTGACAATAGCAAATAAAAATTTGCAGGGAATTTACGGCTTAGCAACTATCGGTTATTTCCTTGTAAAGCTGAACAAGAAATAATGTCATAAAATAAGAAATCCGCTTGGAACCGAGGTTCCAAGCGGATTTCTTATTTCTCTTCTGCAATTCTATTTTCAACTTCCTGCCGTATCTCCTGAAGCTCTGTTGATTTTTGAAAGCCGTCATGATAAAGACGCTGTTCGAAATCACGGAGACGGGTTAATAATGATGGGTTTTCTTCTAAAGACCGCTTCTTTTTCACATATGCACCTGCAGTCCAGCCTAACGCAGCTCCAACAACTGTAGTGGCAACAATCCCGGCTTTATACGCTTTACTGCTCATGTGTATATGCCCGCTTCTCGCGTTTTAAATCTCTTTTTTTCTTTAACCAATAATAACCAAGAGCAACTCCACCATATACACCGCCTAAGTTATTTTTACCTGAAACTTCCTGACCTACCTCTGTTTTTGTTTTCACAGAGCTGGTTACATCTACTAGAGAAGAAGAAAGTTTTCTTGTAGCACTTCCAACATCGCCAACAATATAAAATAGAGGGCTTAATTGCTCCATCTTATCATTTATATCCGCTAAAGCCTGATTACTTTCATGAATAATACTTGTTGTCTCTTTTAAAATGCCATCCAATTGTTCTGGTAATTGCTGAACCGTCTTGTCAACGCCACTTAATACACTTGCTAAGTTATTTAATAAATGACCAATAAAAATAGCTAAAATAACACATGCGACTCCAATAATAATGACGCCAATCCCTATCAATGTCATTTTACTTCCTCCCTCTGCTGATTGACTTTATTCATTTTACTTGCCTGATAGCTCTTATAAATTTGTATCGCTGCTTCGCTCCAAGTGATACCTTTCATCGCCAGGTTTAATTTTTCTTCGAGTTTACCATCATCCAATGCCTGCCGCTTCACTTTATAAGCCTCGTTTAAGCTCTGAACAGAAGTGCCTACATCCTCTAAAGATCCAAAGACACTGTCTGTTGCCTGCAGTTTTTTGTGCGTATCATCAATTAAATGATTCACCTCTTGCAAAGATGTCGAAATTTCAGGTGTAATATGATTCATTTCCTCTTCCATTTTTACAACTGACCTGCCGAGCGAACGAATATTATAGGAAAGTCGATTTAATGTAAATGCTATATAACAGCAAACGACAGCGAACGCGATGGCAATAAGTAAAAGTCCTACAGAAATAATAGGCATATGTAAAAATCCCCTCCTTTTTCATTGCATGTTCAAAAGGATATAATGAACTTGCCGTTTCTTCCAGGCACTTGCCCGCATTTCTTTTATACATTCATTTTTTACCGGACTTTTTGAACAGCCTCTATAGTCAATATTATACCACCTGCCAAAATAAATAAAACGTTTCTTCTCTATAATATTACAAAAACGCAATCAGACTTATGTTTCAAAGCGAATGCAGCGGTTAATTCCATACAACCCTGTCAATACTCCGATTGCTCATTTCATAGAAAACCCTTAGGGCGAATGCGAATATTAGGACGTTCTATTCACCGTACAAACAGGAATTTTATCATTTCTCCCATCCACCAAGATTATTTCTTTTCATTTTCGGGTATAGAGTTCATATACCATTATCTTTTCCTAAACTTTATGAATATATTTATTCCATTTTTCAGGGAATAGCACTAGAATGGAAAAGGTATAAAAATTTATCATTGGAGGCGACTATGGATATAAAACAATTTGGTAAAGAATTTATGAAACGTTTTTCTGAGAATAATACGACACTACTTGCAGCTGCACTTGCTTATTATTTTCTATTAGCCGTCTTCCCGCTTCTTATCGTTGGCTTTGCAATTATTCCCTATTTTAACATAAGCCCGGACGACGCTGTTGGATTTATTGGATCCATCTTACCGCAAGAATTAGCTTCAACCTTCGAAGAAAATATCGTCAGTCTGGTGGAAACACCCCGTGGCGGATTGTTAACCGTGGGGATTTTAGGTACTATCTGGTCTGCATCAAATGGAATTAATGCATTTATTCAAGTCTCAAACCAGGCGTTTGAAGTGGAAGAGACAAGACCGTTCATTAAGGTGCGCGGAACAGCTGTCCTGTTGACTATCGGATTACTTTTAGCAGCAATTTCATCTATCACTCTGCTTGTTTTCGGTGATGTTATTGTTAATTTCTTAATCTCCTTTGTCGGCATCAGTGAAGGAACAGGACTTATTCTGCAAATATCACGTTTAATCATGGTAATTGTAATTGTTACTGCTATCTTATTGGGATTGTATCGTTTTGCTCCAAATAAGAAGCTTTCTTTCAAGCATATTCTTCCAGGTACATTAACAGCAAGTATTCTATGGTTAGTAAGCTCATTTGCTTTTTCTATTTATGTATCTAATTTTGGCAACTACTCAGCTACTTACGGAAGTCTTGGGGGAATTATCATCCTGATGATCTGGTTCTTCTTAACAGGTGTTATCCTCTTGGTAGGGGCCTTGCTAAATAGTATGTATCACCAGAAAAAAGTAGATGATTCCACGGAAGCTAGAGAAGAAACTGCAGCTGGTAAGGAAGAATAATTAAACAAAGCCCTGTCTTTTTATAATGAAGTCAGGGCTTTGTTTTCACTTATAGGAATGTTTCTGCGTCTCTCTAGAAAAAGTCGGCCAGGTATGGATGCTGTTTTTTAGGTAAATACGTGTCCAGCTTTACTATATTATCCAAGTCACCAGAAATAAACGCTTGCTGATATAGCTGCTCCAGCGTTATTTTCCCTAATAAAAGCATTGCTAATTGCTGAATACTCAACGATGCAGTCAAATTCTGTTCTGCCGGATTTTCTGTTTTTTCTATGTGGTGAGTTCCATTTTGAAAATGAATCTGATAAAAACCGCTATTTTCCTCACAAATTTCATCTTTCACTTTAATGGTATAAGTCTCTTCCCTGTCCCCCTGCTTTAAAAATGGATATACCTTTAGAAAAGACTCTACATCTACAATTCTCGTCATAAAATATGGTTTTTGCTCCTGCTTTGCTCTTGGCTCTTCCATAAAAAGCGGAAGTAAATCATCATCTGGGAGCGTCAAGTGTACTTCCTTTGCCATAGAATCATGATTGGAAATAAACTGAAGCAGCCTTTTTTTGCTGTCTGGAGTAATCGCAACCCATTCATCAATATTCATCTTGCTATCTTTTACTTTATAGCGTATATAGCCGTCAACGTTTCCCTTATCATCATAACTAATCGCTGTATTCAGCTCTTTCTTGCTGAAGATTTTATGCTCCCACCAATGATCATCGCGGGCGAGCATACCTGTATACTGCTTCGTATATTCCTGATAAGCTTCCTTTAAAACGGATTCTTCTCCTGCCTTCATGCGTTGTACATTACCATTTATGCCCTTAAACTTTGGTACGCGCTCCATCGGAATTGTAAACTGCATTTCATTGATTGTCATTTCCCAGCCGAATTTTCTGTAGAATGGAACACTGAATGGTGCCAGGTAAGAAACAAGATAGCCTTCTTTCTTCATTTCTCTAATAGCATGGATAAGCAGTTGACGAACAGCACCTTTCCTTCGATATTCAGGCCATGTGGCAACTGAAGAAATGCCCCCAGTTTTTATGATTTTTCCATGAATACGTGTTTCTAATGGAATAAGATGAACCTTGGCAGCCAGATTTTCTCCCTCCAGCCATCCCCATACCGTTTCATGTTTTTTTGCTTCCTTTTTCTTTTCTATTTCTTCCGGTGCAGGTGTAAATTGAAAGGCAAAAGCGGATAACTCATAAATTTCATCATTTGTGATTGGAATCTGTTGAATCATAACCATCCTCCTCTTTTCGATAAAACTGACTTACTTCTTCTGTTGCCGGTACAGATCAATCGATTTATACCCTTGAGACAAAATATCAAACATCTGCTGTTTACGCTTAGCACGTGTCTTTTGCTGTTTTGCAGAAAATAAAAAACGAGCCCAGTCTTTTTGATAACCTGGTGTCAAACTTTGATAAAATGAAAGTATATCTGGATCATCAGCTAATAATGCTTCAATATCTTTTATATTTTCAGCGTAATCCGCCACACGCTGACTTGCAGAGACTGTTTTCTTCTTTGTTCGCTGCTCGCGTTTTAAGCCAATAACAGTAAATACATCATCCATACGCACCATACGGGAAAATTTCAAATCACTATGAGGTACATAACCTTCCTCGTCCACCTTCATTGCCGGAAAAATCTCATCCCTGTGGATAGACATGTTATAGCGCTTATTCCCCTTTTTGGGGTAGGCAAAAAATAAGTAACCCTTTGGAAGCAGTAACTGGCGTTCTATAACTTCCTTTGTATGTACAACCATCTCATCCAGGGTTTCTACAAAAATAAAAATAGCATCATGCTCTTGCTCAAGTGTCTGGTTTTGTCCTGTAAATATATCATAATCTTTTGGCTGATTGATGACAGCCATGTTTTTGTACTTATTGAGATTTAATTTATCTATAATCGCCACTATATTCACTCCCTGCTTCATCCAAATATATCATTGTGCATCACTTTTTACCAAGAAGGCCCGTTAATCCTAAAAAAGCTTTTTTTATTCCTTTTAATTAAATAATGCCTATTCGTTCTTCTCTAATACTAAATGATTCACAATAAACGGTACCAGTGTATTCATCGGGTTAATAATTGTCTTCGATGTTTTTTCTTCAACTTGCTTAGCTGCATCAACCATGGATAATTGAGCAATGGAAATAATTTTATTTTCTTCCTTCACAGCCTGGTCTAAATATTTGTAAATTTTTTGATTGTATTTTCCCTTTAGCCCCCGCATGATCAAGTCAAACGAATTGCCGATAACCGCAACTTCTAAATCTAAAGATTTTTGATGGTAATCAGCATACTGTTTAAGCCGATCTATTGTTCCTTGAATTGTTGCCGGATTTGTAAAAAGAATTTTCTGGGGCTGCTCTATATTAGAGATAAAAGCAAAGAAAGGCTCGTCGATTTTAATAATTGGAACAGAGATAGAAAGCTGATCTTCCTTTAAAACAGCAATATAGTTTGTACAGGTGATAAGGATAGCATCAACATCACATTGAGCAATCCACTCTATTTGTTCATTCACTCTATTTTGAGCATCTGCTTCTTGAAATTTTTCATCTGAAGTAACTCGATGCATTAATCCTGGATCAGTAAAATGAATCAATTCAATATCATACGCGGAAAATGCCTCATCTATATATCCTATATTTGAATAATGAGCATGTAAGCAGCCTAATCTTTTTCTCAAATTTACCCCATCCCCAACAGATACTTTAAATATAGCTTACAAACTTCTTTCTCACTTATAAAAAAATCCCAGAATCAAAGCTATTTGATTCCAGGACATTCTTTCATTATCAAACACAAGAAACTTTTTTTACATGGCCATTAAAACCATTGAGAGTGGAAGACACCATCTTTATCTTTACGTTCATACGTATGCGCACCAAAGTAATCACGCTGTGCCTGGATTAAGTTAGCAGGCAGATTCTCTGAACGATAGCTGTCATAATAAGCAATTGCACTTGCAAATGTCGGTACTGCCACCCCATGCTGAACTGCTAAAGAAACAACCTTACGAAGAGAAGCTTGGTATCCTTCTACAATTTCTTTGAAATAAGGATCAAGCATAAGGTTTGGTAAATCCTCCTCACGATCATAGGCATCTTTGATTTTTTGCAGGAAGTTTGCACGGATAATACATCCGCCGCGCCAAATCATTGCGATATCACCATATTTCAAGTTCCAGTTATTTGCTTCAGAAGCCGCACGCATTTGTGCAAAGCCTTGTGCGTAAGAAACAATTTTACTCATGTAAAGTGCCTGCCGGATTGCTTCGATAAGCTCTTCCTTGCTCTCTGATACTTCTGCTTTAGCAGGGCCGGAGAGTAATTTGCTTGCATTTACACGTTCTTCTTTTAAGGAAGAAATAAAACGGGCAAACACGGACTCTGTAATTAATGGAAGTGGTACACCTAAGTCCAGTGCGTTTTTGCTTGTCCATTTTCCAGTACCTTTTTGTCCTGCTTTATCAAGAATCACTTCAACCAACGGCTTCCCGGTTTCATCATCGACTTTCGTGAAAATATCTGCAGTAATTTCAATCAGGAAGCTGTCCAGCTCTCCTTTATTCCATTCTTTAAATACTTCATGCAGCTCTTTTGCATCTAAACCGGCAACATTCTTCATTAGATCATATGCCTCAGCGATCAACTGCATATCTCCATATTCAATACCATTATGAACCATTTTCACAAAATGGCCTGCACCATTTGGTCCAATGTAAGTAACACATGGCTCACCATCTACTTTGGCAGAAATAGCTTCAAAGATTGGTGCAACCAGATCATAAGCTTCTTTTTGTCCGCCAGGCATCATAGAAGGCCCCTTGAGAGCTCCTTCTTCCCCGCCGGATACACCAGTTCCAATGAAATGAATACCCGTTTTATCTAATTCTTCGTTACGGCGCATTGTATCTTCATAGAGGGTGTTTCCACCATCAATTAAGACATCGCCATCCTCTAAATATGGCTGCAGGGATGCGATAGTTGCATCTGTTGCAGGGCCAGCTTTCACCATAAGCATAATTCTGCGGGGCTTCTCAAGTGATTGAACGAAATCTTCAATTGTTTTTGCACCATAGAAGTTTTTTCCTTTTGCTTCGTTTTCCATAAAGTGTTCTGTCTTTTCATAGGTGCGGTTAAAAACAGAAACCGCAAAGCCTCGGCTCTCTATATTTAATGCAATATTTTTTCCCATCACGGCTAGACCGATAACACCAATTTCCTGCTTCATATATACTCTTTCCTCTCTGCCTAAAAAATTTAAATTGAATCTTTTCTTATTATAACGGATTTCTTCTGTAGAAACCAACCCTCACGTTTTCTTTTCTTAATAATGAGATAAGTCAGACGAATCAACATGCCAATTCAGACTATACTAGGTTGCTCAAAATTCATAAAAAAATCACCAATCCGCAGCATCACATCAGACTGCGAATTGATGATTTTTTATTCAGATCCTAATCCTTCAGCATCCACAAGGGCCTTGGGGTGGGCAAGGATGATGCGGTTTTCCGCACATAACATGCTGTTCTTTAATATCATTTACAACAGATTCTGTATGAGGAAAATAGTGTTTGTGTGTTGTCATATGTTTGTTAACATTTGTAGTATGACTAGGATGGATATGCTTTACCTCAGTATTAGAAACGTTTGTTTTTACGTATTGCTTTGTTGGAGACACTTGTGTCGGACCTTGTTGCGTAGGTGATACTTGTGGAGCACAAAATTCCGGTTGCATTTGTTGCTGCGGCATTTGCTGCATTGGCATTTGCTGTGACATATTATTGCAATTCCCTTTCATAGAAGCTCCTTGTACCTGTTGGTTCCCCCAGCCTTGATTGAATTGTCCTTGATGATGTTTACTACCTCTCACCGTAAAGGACCTCCTTTCCATTTCTTTAATCTTTCTCTATAGACTATGTACACTCATCATAGTCGGTTTGATATAAAGACCTATTTTTCAGGAATTTCTCCTCTATTCTTATCCATCAAAAAGTCCCTGACAGACGGTAACCCGATTGCCAGGGTATTTTTGATGGGCAGCTTTTTTAAAATACAAACTTACCTTAAAGCATTATTTTTAACAAGGAGCCTTTAAGGTTATTCAAATACTATTTAATCTCATCACTTTTTCAACTGTGCCTCTTTGATAATTACTCCACTTTTCGGAACCGGCGGAATATCATTCATTTCATAGCTTAAATCCTGCTCTGTAAATTCAAAAGAAAGGTTGTTCACGAAAAAATCCAGTGTTGTTTTTAATACATCTATTGTCATCCACTCACCGGCACAACGATGACCGATATTAAATTCTCCTCCACCTTGTGGAATAAAGTTAAACGGCGATTCCTTCCATGCTTGAAATCGTTCTGGTTGAAAGCTATCCGGTCTATCCCAAATATCCGGGTCGTGATTTGTACCGTATAAATCTAATAAGGTTAATGTTCCTTCTTCAAAAGTATATCCATTCCAGTTGAAATCTTCTTTAACTCGCGCAGGAGCAACAGGGAAAAATGGATAGAATCGTCTTACTTCCTGAATAAAATGCTGTATGTCTTCATCTGAAGCCAATTTTTCCACTTCCTCCGGGTAATCATGAACAGCCAGAAGAACAAAATCAATATACACAGCAATTGCTGTAATTGGGCGCAATAAATTTAATAATTCGACTGCAGCGATTTGAACATCAAGTAATTCACCATCTAAATCACGATGCATTGCAAAATGGTATACCGGGCTATCCTTACTGACCTCTGCAGATTTTTTGCGTATTCTCTCTAACAAGCCCGCTATCCGTTCCTCTGCTTTGGCCCTCGAGCTTCTTGCCTGCCAATGATTCCATCCAACTGTCCCGGCTTCTTCAAACATGTCACTTAATTGATCAGCCCATTCCGGCACATCCGCTTCTTGATAAGGTACTCCCGTCCAGCGTAAGGCGGCTTGCGTTAATATATGTTTTGCCGCTTGATAAATTTGTATTTCCGTATTGGAATGTTGTTTTATTTCCCTCTCCCATTCTTCCCGAATAATAGCAGACATCTCTTCCAGACCTGCCTTTGTCATAAGCGACATAAACATAGCTTTTCGATGGTGATGTTCTGCACCGTCTAATCCTTGAACTCCCCCTTCTCCAAATAATGTCTTTTGAATCCGGCCAGGGGTGGCATCTTTCCGGGAGAACCTGGTATTATCATAAAAAAGCTCTGCCTCTTTCTCACCTACCATACAAATGGTTTTTTCACCTAGAAGTCTTGTTTCAAATATACGTGATTCAAATTTATCCGAGCGATTGGTTACAAAACGATACCCTTCATCTAAAAGCTTCAGCGTATGATCCAGACCTTTGTCTTTTGGCATATGTGTCTCCGACATTTTAATTCACCCTCCATAAATAATATCTCTTAATATTATCGTTCCTTTTTTATTTCCAACTTAAACAAAAAAACCGGAGTCTGGTTTAACAAGTTCCAATCCTGTAAAATAACTGCCTTAATTAGAAAGTAAATAAAGCAGAACAAAAGAAATTAGATTAATTACATTCACACTTGGGAAACTATATACAAGGAAGGTTAAAATTTAGTCAGTTACTGGAGTGATAAGAATGGAATTTTTAACAGGATACTTACCAATCATGATTGGTATTGGTGCTATTCTATTTCTAATAAGTATATTTTTAAAAGAGAAGCGAATCGTACCGCCAATGGTTGTCAGCTCACTCAGTTTGATTTGTATATTCCTCAGTTATTTCTTTGAGGGAAGAGAGGAATCTCTTATAGGTGATATAAGTCTGGCTGCTTTTATCAGCTCCACAGCTGTTCTTATACTGATGGTGATTATTTCCTGGACTCGTACACATCCAAAAAATAAATAATTATTTAAACCTAAAAAAGGCTGCCTCCTCTTGTACACGAGAAGGCAGCCCTTAAATAATTGTTCAAGAAAATTGATTTCATATTACTGATTCCATTTTTTGATTAAATCGTTTAGCTATTTCTTTTCCAATTTCAATTGAGCATGTAGCAGCAGGAGATGGAGCATTCAATACATGCAGACTGTACGCATTTTCTTCAAAATAAAAATCATCCAGCATAGTCCCGTCAGGCTTCATTGCTTGTGCGCGGACTCCAGCTTCCATCGGCCTGATATCCTCTGCATTTAATGAAGGTATTAATTTTTGCGCTTCCTTTACAAATGCTTTTTTACTAAATGAACGATAGTATTCACCGACAGCTTCCCTGATATTTTTTAAGCCCATTCGATAAAGACCGGGGAAGGTGAGGATTTGCGATGTTTCTTTTAAATTAAAACCGATTTTTTGATACGCTTCTTTTTTAAACCCAAGCACTGCATTAGGTCCGACGTCTACCCCGCCGCTAATCATATTTGTAAAATGCACGCCTAAAAATGGTAAATCAGGATTGGGTACCGGATAAATAAGTGTCTCTACATAATGTTCAATACGTTCATCTAATTCAAAATACTCGCCTCGAAATGGAATAATTTGAACATCTGTCTTGATATTAGCCATACGTGCCAGTTTATCACTATATAACCCGGCACAATTAATCAAATAATCTGCTTCATACTTCTCCTGGCTGGTTACTACAGTTATTATCTCTTTCTCAATTTGTATATCTTTTACTTCATTATGTAAACGCAGTTCCCCGCCATTCTCTACGAAAAGCTCTCCATACTTCTCAGTAACCTTTTTAAAATCAACGATTCCTGTATTTTTAACATGTATTCCGCCGACTGTATTTACAAATGGTTCTATTTCTTTAACCTCATCACTGTTTAAGAGCTCTACATCTAAACCATTTTCTATTCCTCTTTCATATAACTTATTCATATTTGCGATCTGAGACTCGTCGGTAGCCACAATCACCTTGCCGCATTGATTGTACTTTATATCATGTGTATCGCAGAATTCTACCATCGACTTGGAGCCATTCCGGGCAAATCTTGCTTTATAGGACCCCGGTTTGTAATAGATTCCTGAATGAATCACACCGCTATTATGTCCCGTCTGATGCTTCGCCACCTCTGTTTCTTTATCTACAACAACAATTTTTTTATCCTGATGGATTTTTGATAGCTGATAAGCAGTGCTTAAGCCAATAATTCCTGCTCCAACAATTAGGACATCTACCTTCATTTTACCCCCTCCTGTCTTTTGCCAATTTTTAAATACCACAAGCCTCCGCAACCACTTCCACAATATGCTTTACGGAAATTTCATCAGATAAGCCCTCTCGTTCTACACCTAACTGCATTTGAATATGACAGCCGGGATTGGAAGTAATAATTAATTCGGGCCTTGCCACTTTGACATTTTTCATCTTCATATCTAAAATTTGCATGGATTCCTCGAAGTGCAGGATATTATAAATTCCTGCTGATCCGCAACAGAGCGCTTTATCCTTTAGCTCTATATAGTTTAAGCCAGGAATGCTTTTAATTATTTTTAACGGATCCTCAAACACCTGCTGAACATTTTCCAAATGACATGACGGCTGAAATATGGCATTCTTAGAAACTTCATATTGAAAATTCAAATCCACTATTGCCATCATCTCGGAAATGTCTCTAATCTTTGCCGTAAAATTTACCGCCCGTCGGTGCCACTCTGTACCTTCCTTGAATAGCTTAGGATATTCTTTTAACGTCGCTCCGCATCCACCAATCGTATTTACAATATAATCAAAGTCATATGCTTCATACGCTTCAATATTTTTCTTCGCCAGCTCTACTGTCTGATTATGCTCGCCTGCATGATGCTGCAGGGCACCACAGCATGCTTGCGATGGAATGTTCGTCACTTCCATTCCGTGTCTGCTCAATATTTTGACAGCCAAATCATTAATACGATTGAAAAATACATCCATAATACAGCCTTGAAAGAAACCGACCTGAATTGCCGATTTTCTAAATGGATTGGGCGGATTCTTCAAACGTCTGCTCAACCGTACATCTGGCATTGCTTTATTTAGATCACGATATTTCTCCATTGGCTTCAGAAGATTACGACGATTAATCAGACGTTTCACTCCTGAAATTTGATAGGCATATAATCCTTTGTTTACCAGTCTCAGAATCTGTTTGTTCTTAAGAACCACTTTAAATGCAGCCCTTCTTACACCCTTTTCAAAGATCCCCATTTTTTTATTATCTTTCAATACCTCGACTGCTGACATCAGGATGTCTCCATAGCGGACATTCGTTGGGCAGACTGTCTCACAGGCCCGGCAGCCCAGACATAAATCGATACCTTCCCGCATATCCTCTATACCAATCTTCCCCTCGGCAGCCATCTTCACCAAATTGATACGGCCTCTTGGAGAATGCTTTTCCTTTTTGAAAGCCAGATAAGTAGGACATGCAGGCAGGCAATAGCCGCATTGCACACAGTCAAAAGTCGCCTGATAATCTAACTTTTCAATCAATGTTTCAGTCATTTTTTAACACTAACCTTTTCTCTCCCGCTTCCGGGAATATTTTTCCTGGATTCAAGATATTCTTCGGATCAAGCGCTTGTTTAATTGCCTTTTGAAACAGCATACCTGCTTCTCCAACTTCTACAGGGAAGAAAGGTTTTTTCATCGTCCCGATTCCATGCTCACCCGATAACGTTCCGCCTAATTCAATCGCATAACGAAAAATTTCTTCTACTGCATCTTCCACCTTGGAAACTTCTTCTGCATCCCGCATATTGGTATTAATTGTTGGATGAAGGTTGCCGTCTCCCGCATGTCCAAATACAACAATATTCAGATTATACTTTTTCTTCACTTCATCAATTTTCCGAAACATGTCCGGAATCTTGCTAAGGGGAACAGTGGCATCCTCTGATATTTTGGTATAACCGCTTTGGACAATTGCAGGTGAAACTAGTTTCCTCACTTGCCATAGCCTTGCTTCTTCCTCTTTGGTTTTCGCAATCTGCACATTATCTACTTCAATTTCTAAGAGTGCACGCTGAATAACATTTAATTCCTTTGTCAGCGCATCTGGATCTCCGTCCACTTCCACAAGCAGGATTGCTGCAGCTGTTCTAGGTAAATGAAGCCTGGCGTAGTCTTCCACTTTATTTATCGCATTCTGATCAAGGATTTCCATTTTAGATGGTCTTACACCAGATGTTAATATCTTGGAAATAGATTTCCCTGCTGTATATAAGTCATCAAATATAACCATTGCTGTTTTCGTATCCATAGGCTTCGGAATCAGTCTTAATGTTGCTTCTGTAATAATGCCAAGCGTCCCCTCTGAGCCTATTAACAGCTTCGTTAAGTCATAGCCAGTTACATTTTTTACAGTGTTCCCCCCTGTGCGAATGATCTCTCCCTCAGCAGTAACAACTTCCAGACCTAATACAAAGTCCTTTGTCACACCATACTTTACACCGCGGGGGCCACCTGCATTTTCTGCTAAATTCCCTCCAATTGTACAAATAGAAGAAGAGGAAGGATCGGGAGGGTACATTAAATTATGCTCCTCCGCTAGTTGATGAATATCTCCTGTTTTCACACCAGGACTTGCTTTAATTAATAAATCATCCGGGAATATTTCCAGATATTGATTCCATTGTGAAAAATCCATCACAATCCCGGCATGTACAGGCAACGGCCCTCCAGAAAGACTTGTACTCGCTCCTCTAGGATAAATAGGGATTTCATAAGTATTAGCCAATTGGATGATTTCCCGCACTTCTTCCGCCGACATCACCTGAACAACATAGTCAGGCATATATTGGCCAAAGGATGCATCATACCCATAGGACACACGCTCATCAATATCTGTCAGCAGCCGGTCTCCTACGATTTCCGATAATTTTTCTATTATTTTTTCTTTCATCACTAAACCCACCTATATTCTGTCGTCACCTAATTTCCTGCGCATGTTTTGCAGATGTAATCTCATTGCTTCTTTTGCTTCGGCTGCATTTTGAGATTTTATTGCCAGATAGATACGCTCATGCTCACTATAAACTTCTTCTCTTTTTCTGGGTTTACCTACATTAAGCTTCAGTGAATACTCCAAAGCATTTCTGTGCACACGCTCTAAGTTTTGAAAGGTTTGGATAATATAATTATTTTCTGTCGATTGAATAATTGCTTTATGAAAATTATAATCGGCCTTTAACCCAATCGAATATTCATTACTTGTAATTTCTTCAAAATCCTTCAGCGCCAGCTCAATTTCCAGAAGTGCTTTTGGCGTCCGTCTCGCTGCACTGAATCCCGTTGCTTCTACTTCCAGCAGTGCTCTCATTTCCAAAAGATCAAATAACTCTTTTTTTGTAAATTCGCCATACGTATACGCCTTAAATTCATCTGCTGCATCCAGACGCTTGACATAGCTCCCTTTTCCCTGCATAGACTCTACATATCCTACAGAGACCAGCTTACTGATTGCTTCACGAATTGGGACTCTGCTGACATCAAAATATTTTGCCAGTTCATTCTCAGAAGGCAGCTTTTGTCCTTCTGAGTATTCGCCGGTTTTGATCATATTTTCTAACTGGGAAAAAATAATATCAGATAACTTTTCTTTTTTAAACGGTTTCATTCCATCATCCTGCCTCCAAGAGCCGCCTGCTTCTTATAAAATGGAAAGTAAGAACTAATGCAAATAATGCTAATCCAATAATGTCTAATAATTGATTCGTTGAAATCAATAAGAAGGCTACTCCAATTAATAAGATTCTTTCTACTATATTTAATTTTACTCGAATATAGTTGCCGAATCCAACCGCGAGTGCATAGACACCAATAACAGCAGATATAAATGCCTGTGCTAATACAAAGTAATTAATTGGGCCGTCATCCGTCTGTAACAGCAGGATTGGATCATACGCAATAATAATTGGAATAATAAAACCAGGTAATGCCAAACGTAAGGCTGTCCAGGCTGTTTGCATCGGATTCGCTTTCGCAATTCCAGCCCCGGTATATGCAGCCAAAGCTACAGGAGGAGTCACATTAGACATTGCACCATAATAAAACACAAAAAAGTGAGCTGCTAACGGATTGACTCCTACCTGAACAAGTGCTGGAGCAGCTGTTACTGCTACCACAATGTATAAAGCCGTCGATGGTAATCCCAAGCTGAGTACAATACAAGTAATCATAACCAGCATTAATATAATAAACAGATTTCCTCCTGCAAGGTCTGCTACATTATAAGCAAGCATGGAACCTACACCACTCATGGATACAACGGCGATAATAATACCTACAGAAGCACAAGCGATAGCAACTTGGACCGAGTTTTTAGCTCCGTCGACAAGTGCTTCAAAAAACCTAGAGATAGTAATTCTGTTCGTTTTATCCTTGGTTAAATAAGAAGTAACAATTGTAGCAATAATTCCGGCAAACCCGGCAAAAATTGCTGTTCTTCCTAATAGAAGCACTCCCATGACAACAACAATAGGCAGAAGTAATGCTCCTCTTTCCAATAACACTTTCTTGATATCTGGAATATTGTCTTTGCTGATACCTTTCAACCCAAGCTTCTTCGCCTCTGTGTCAATTGCAAATACTAAGGCAATAAAATATAGCAGGGATGGCAGAATACTGGCTAAAACAATTGCTGTATAAGGAATCCCCAAAAACCCTGCCATAATAAATGCAGCAGCTCCCATAATAGGCGGCATCAGCATGCCCCCAGTAGAAGCAGCAGCTTCTACTCCACCAGCAAATCTTGGCTTTAGCCCGATACTTTTCATTAACGGGATGGTAAACGCACCCGTTGTTGCCACATTGGCTACAGCACTTCCGTTTAATGATCCTGTCAGCGCACTTGTAATAACAGCAACCTGTGCAGGACCGCCCCGACGCTGCCCGGCAATCGCCAGCGCCAAATCATTAAACAAATTACTTGCACCGCTCACTGTAAGGAATGAACCAAATAAGATAAACAATACTATATAAGTAGAAGCAATGGATAACGTACTGCCAAAAATCCCGTCAGATGTCATGTAAATCCGGTATAGCAGCCTTTCGAATGTAAAGCCTGAATGAGCAAAATCAATAGGGAAATATGCACCATAGACCCCATAAAGCAAAGCTAAGACACTTAAAATCGGAATAAACCAGCCAATAGATCGCCGTGTTATCTCAAACAATATCAAAATACATAAAACTGCAAATAGGTAATCTATTGTATTCGCCTGCGAAAGCCGGTCTACATGGAGATTTGTGTATGTTACGGTAATGTAGCCAATTGAAATAATTGAAAGGAAAATCATAATAACATCAATCGATGATATTTTCCCGGTCTTATTTTTGTTTGATGGATGCAGTAAAAAACCCATGACAAAAATTAAAATTAAAAATATGGTATTTCTATAAAACTCCTGAATGTTTAAATAGCTGGATGTCAGCAAAACAAAGATAGACAATATAATCCCGACAATAGCAATGATTTTGTTACGCAATGATTTACGGTCTATAACCGGCTCTTCTTTTAAGCTTTTTTCTACATCTACCTTTTTTGCCTGCGCGTTCCCCATTAATTCCCCTCCTCCCTTAACTCTTCTGGCTTAAGATGATCTTCAATCTCTACACCCTGTTCTTCAAAATAGCGGTAAGTACCAGGATGAAGCGGAGTATTCAAACCTTCCAATGCTGTCTCCACCTGCATTTCCCGGGCTGAATTATGAATGTTAATCATGTATTCACGATTTTCAAATAGTATTTTTGTTAAGTTATAAACTAATTCTTCATCCATGTCCGAGGTTGTCACTAATACATTAGGCTGGGCAATTGTTTCTATATCTTCTTCCTGCCTTGGATAGGTACCTGCTTCAATTGTATAGCGGTACCAGGTATTGACGATGCCATTAATATCAGCCATTTGTTCATCAGTAACATCTAAAATGGCTGCATTCAATCCACTTGCATACATATCTGTAATTGCAGACACCGGCACACCTGCCGGAAGAGAGCCGCCATTTAGCCTGCCATCTCTCATTGAAGAAATGGTATCGTCATATCCAAGGTATTCTGTTCTAATATCACTTTTATCAAGTCCTATACCCTCCATCATTGTTACTGTAGACTGCTCTGTTCCACTTGCCTGAGGGCCGACAGAGAATGACCTCCCATCGATATCAGAGATATCACCTGACTCTACGAAATTCTCCATTAATACAAAGTGTTCTACATTTGGCCAAATCATCCCTACAGCACGAAGCTCCTCATACTGATTTCCTTCATAAATACCGCTTCCTTCTGCCGCCTGTGTAGAGAGCAACCCCTGGAGTATAGCAAAATCAGCTTCTCCGTTTCGGAGTAAATCAATATTCTCTACAGAACCCGCCGATGCCTGCCCATTAAATTTTATGTTCTCATCCCGGTAATGTTCTGTCCAAAGCTGCCCCATTCCAACACCAATCGGATAATATGTACCTCCAGTAGTTCCTGTTGCTATGTTGTAAATTTCTTTCTTCTCAAAATTACATCCGGATAAAACAAAGGTAAAAATAAGTACTGCAAATAAAAATATCTTACTGCCCTTCATTCAAACACCTCTTTGTATGCGCTTTCAAGTTAACTTGTAATACAATATTACAACATTGAACATTCTGTGACAATACTTTTATGTAAAATTCTGATAAATATTTTAAAATTTGAGATGATAGTCTATTTTTAATAATTTACCCAGTCATTGGCCAATAATGGCTGCTGCCCTGCTTTACGATAATAGAAATCAAGGAATATTTACTACTTATATAGAAAGAAACAACAGCAATGAATAAAGAAAAATTCTTGTGAAAAGGAAGCCTTCTTAGATAAAGACTTTATTCATAGACAAACAAAATACCAGAGCAATCCTGAGACTGCTCTGGTATTTGCACGATAATTTATTAAAATCCTTCAAAAGTCCATACCAACTAAGTAATACGACGCTGCGATAAGCACCAGCTGATACACTGCCAGCGTCCAGAAAATATCATAACGGGATTTTTCCATTAGTGCTAAAAATAAATAAACATGTATAAATCCAAATAATAATAATGAGAACACGTATGTCACGATAAATACATCGATAAGTACTAACCCGAAAAATAATGTTACTAAACAAAAGACAAGAACATATGGAATATTGACAATCGCATACTTCGTCAGTAAATCTTTATGCTCCATCGACCGGTTTCCAAAATGTTTCAGTAAAATGTAAAGTGAGAAATAACCGATAGCAAATGTAATAAGCCAGGATACAAACGTTTTTAGAAAAAATGTGAAATTAATATCGCTAAAATAAGAGAGAGCTCCGTCAAATCCATATTTATAAAATAAATAATGACAAACACTGATAAGTACAGCTAATAGAGCGAAGATAATGACACTTGTTTCTACTTTGATTGCCCGACTGGAGTGAATAAGAGCACCCGGCCTTAATATCGCGCCTAATGCAATACCTTTTGTTTCACTAAAGCTTTCCTGAAAATCAAATTGGGAAGTTTTTTCTTTTTTGGGTTGTTCAGTTACAGTTGCGCTGCTCTGTTCTTCTCCCTGCTGACTCTGGTCTGCATGTATATCATTTGTTTCGGCTTGATTAGGGGCACCCTCATTAAAAACTTCTGCCTGATCAATTTCCTCATTCACCTTTTCTTCATTAGGCGTTGGCTGAGCATTTTCCTCTTCTACCTTTTTGTCCTGCTTCTTATCATCTTTCTCCATCCTATCACCTCATGTTTTTAATTTATACTATTAAATAAATCATGATGAAAAAGCCTTTAATCCTTTATCATGATTGTTATTACAGTATATAAGATTACCTTAGCATAAATTAAAAATTTTCAAACCCAAAAACAGGCGAAAAGGGAAGAAAAGAAGGTATATGACAAAAAACAGGCCGTAAGTTTTATACTTCGAAATAACACATCAAAAGTCCTGTGAACTAAAATAAAAATCAATCTTATTTTACTACATATTTATTCTCTGCTTTTAAATAGCACTCCTCTCTACCATCGCTAAGAAAAAATAACCCCTTTCATTACCTATTATATAAAGCATGAAAGAGATTATTATTTTTCATTTTATCAGCTTATCTTTTTTTATAATTTAAGCTTTCACCTGACCATAAGTCTGAAACTTTTCCAGCATAAATTCCATCTCTTCATCACTTAACAGCACTGGTTCTCCAATCGATTTTGCACGATAATAGGTTTCCGCACAACGCTCAATCTCTTCCGCAATGGAAAAAGCATTAGGCAGATCGATAGCTCCAGTTAATAGACCATGATTTGCTAAAAAACAGGCATATCTGCTTTGCATTGCTTCATAAGCCTTCTCCGCAAGATCCCAGGTTCCAAATGATGCATAATCAGCACATTTAACATTGTTACCACCAGCAATAGCCAGATAATAATTAGAGGCCGGCAAATCCCAGCGCAGGGTTGCTAATGTTGTACTATATGTGGAATGCGTGTGGACAACTGCCCGAATATCTTTTCTTCTTTGATAAAAGATCCGATGCATATCCAATTCACTGGATGGTTTCCGGTCTCCATCAACGGTCTCTCCTGATAATTTTGTCACCACAATGTCTTCAGGCTTTGTTTGAAAATAATCAATTCCGCTTGGACTGATCGCCATTAAATCTTCCTCTGGATGATAAATACTGATATTACCGCCTGTTCCTGTCGTCAATCCACTTTCTATCAACTTCTTTCCATACGCTACAATCTGCTCTCTTTCTTCTTTTAATAGCATACAATAACCTTCCTTTCTTCGTAAAATTTAGTGAGGTAATTTATATAAACAATCGATGATTTCACTTTTCGTTTCGGCTGCAATGATTCTTTCTACATTTGACTGATTTAAAACCAGCTGGTGCAGCTCCGCTATCGCATCCATATGCTGCTCTTTATCAAAGGGAGCAATGAGAATAACAATTTGAATCCAGTGTCCTTCATTCGCAAAATAAATAGGCTCATCCAGCTTCAGTAAACTCATTCCTAGTTTAAAAACATCTCCTTCATTTGCTACATGGGGAATCGCAACATTCTGACTAATAACAAAATAAGATTCTGCATTTTTATAATTCGTTAACACCCGGTCAACATATTTGGGGCTGATTAATTGCTGATCAATTAATGGTTCTGCAGTCTTCCGGATAGCTTCTTCAAATTGAAGCGGCTCTGTTGCAATTTGTATCGTGTTCTCTGTAATCAAATCACACAGCTGTGGATCCGAAGAATAAGAAAACGGCATGTCATTTACCGGATTTGTCTCCACCTCTAAAATATATTTCTGTATATCTTGTTTTAATTTGTCATAATCCCTGATATCTGCGTGCTGCTTAATAATATTCATAAGCGTCGATGTTGTAATCTGCTTATTCGTCATTCCTTCCATTTGATAGAAGACCCGATGGCGAAGGTATTGCTTTTGCTCATCGCTTAAGAATGGTGTGACCTGAAAGCAGGGGATATCCAAAGGCATATAAATTGTTGAAAAAATCAAGTCTACCTTTATGTTTTCTTCTAAAAATGCCCTTTTTGACATATAGCGTTCAAATGTTATCTCGGGAAATAGCTTCTTTAATTCATTGGTAAGTAAATAAGAGATAGAAACACCGTTTTCGCAAAGGACAATTGCTCTTAACCTTTCTCCCTGCTTCTGATTAGAATGAGAAAAAGCACCTACAAACAGCATGGTGATATAAACTAATTCATCTTGACTGTATCTGCATCCCATTACTTCTTCCACAGGTTCAATTGCTTTCTGTATAATGCTGTGAATAAATCCATATTTCTCTTTAACTTGATCTGCAATTGGATTTGTCAAAGGGACACCGTATTTTATCCGGTACATCGCTGGAATAAGATGCTGATAAAGCTTCTGGTATAAGTCCTCTTTCTCCGCCAAAGTAGCTGTCATCATACTCTCAAAACGATGTACCATTTTTTGGATAGCTTGAAAATACAAGCTGTTTTCCTGCAGTTTGCTATTACTTAATAATAGATTCCCACCCAGGATCTGTATCACCATGAAAGAAATATCATACTTATTCAGTGATTCAGTAAGCCCGTTTTCATGCAATATATTACTTACAGATTTATAGGCATTTTCTTTCCACAGCATTTCTAAATCCGGCATATCTCTCATAGATAACGGAGAATCATTTAATACACGCCTTCGCATCAATGTGATGATAATAGGAAGCTTTTCTATCGTTTCATCGGAAAAGCGGACTTTTAATTCTCTTTCTATTCCCTCAAAAAGGGCAGCAAAAAAGGATTTCTTATCGTTAGTCAGATTAATAAATTTGTGAAACCATCCATCATTAAAATCATAATGGTTAATTAACTCCAACATAAACTGACGTATTCTTATTTCTGGCCCTTTAATCACGTATCCTGCTTTTCGTGTATAAATCAGTGATAACCGATAAGGCTTCAGTGTTAATTCAACCTCTTTTAAATCCTTGAGAATGGTATTTTTGCTTACTCCCAATTCAAGCGAAAGAGATATTAATGAAATATCTCTTTCCAGGAGCAGCATCAGTAAAATCATATTTTGTCTGTCTACTTCATAAAAATAGTCGTTTAAGCTCTCACTTTTCTGCTTCATCATTTTTGCATATTCTTCTTGTGATATAGCAGCATACAAATGGTTATTTATTCGTTGTATTTCTTTAAATTGATATTCTTTTAACAATTGGTTTGCTTTTTTTATAGCGTATTCAATTTGGGCAAGACTGAGATGATGTTTAATCGAAAGCTCCTTCATTGAAACCCCTGGTTGATATACAATATCGTTGAGTAGTTTCCTTACTCTTTTATCCATTTTATATGCTCCTTTATCTATCGCACTTCATTTCATTCTTAAGCAGTCTTCCAACAGATTTATTCCTTTAAATTGACCAGCATGTCACTCATTCCTTTTTTCAAGTAATCATTTAATACATCCCTTAATAAATAAGGAGATCTTGGAATTGCATCCACTGTATCTCCAGCAATATGCGAAGTCATCGTTACATTTTCCAGACTTAAGAAATCATCGTTTTCTTCAAGGGGCTCCGTCCAGGCCACGTCCAATGCAGCTCCGGCAATTGCTCCCTCTTTCAACACATTCAGCAAGTCTTCTCTATTAACCAGACCCGCCCTGGCACTATTAATTATATAACTGCTTGGCTTCATTAACTGCAGGTAAGATTTGTTAACAAGATTTTCGGTTTCATCTGTCAGCCTGGCGTGTATGGAGAGGATATCTGATTGACGGAATAAATCCTCTAACCCTACTAATTCCGCCTGCAAATCTTCTCTCTTTAATTTCTCTGCATCAACATAAGGATCGTAAGCTATCACATTTACCCCTAACCCATTTAACCTTTTTAATACCAGCTTCCCTATATATCCCAGCCCTAACAATCCTACTGTATGCTGGCTGAGTGTTTTTTTATAAGGATCATTCGCAAAAGCCTTGACCCACTTCCCTTGTTTTATATAATGATGGGAACGGGCAATATTTCTGGTTTCTGCCAGCATCAGACCGAGAGTGAAATCGGCAACAGGCTCTGCATTGCGAATAACATGGATTACCGGTATTTGCTTGCGGTCGCATGCTTCTAAATGGATATGCTCTAATCCTCCGCGGCAGGTTCCAATAAATTTTAGTTTTTCAGCTGCTTGAATCATTTCCTCAGATATTGGCGCAATATGGACTAAAAGATAATCAGCTGTCGGTATCTCCTCCAGGATGCCTTCAGGTATATCGACAGCTTCTGACCCTCCTGTCTCAATCTGAAGTATCTTTTCCTGAAACTGCTCTTTTTGTAAATTGGAGTACCATTCAAATCGCTTTACTTCGACAGGTTCATCTAAATCTAGTTGATATGCTGCATCTTCCAGTGTCTCACTGCTGACAAGCGCATCACCAACAACAATTATTTTTTTCACTTTGATCACCTCTATGAATTAATTGCCTTCTGCTCCTCAAATTCATCTCCCAATGCTTGACGTTCCATATAGGTTTGAATAGCTTCTTTTTTCAGGCGGACTACAATATATAAAACAACATAAACAGCAATCGATAAAATAATCCAGACTGGATTTTGTGTCAGAAAGAGCAGGAATAATAATCCTGCCAAATGATTCGTCATTACTGCTAAACTGAAAATCATTACTGCTCCGGCAGGTAAAGATACGCCGACACTTGTTGCTACTTCTGTAAATATTGGAGCTACAGCAGTAACAAGATATAGACCAATAGATAAGTAAACAGTACCTGAAATAAATGCTTTTAAAATATTCCCATTAGATAGTGGTACTATTGCCTGCAGCATATACGGTATAGCAATCAAATCGACCATCGGCAAAGCCTGGTTCCCCGGTAAAACTACGGATAGTATAATAATTGTCGGAATTAACAGCATTCCTGTTAATAGGGTTGCAGATTCTCCATACCCCGCAGCGTCATTAATTCCCAAATACCAGACCCGCCCTTTGCCTCCAGCTGATTTTGCCGTTTTCTTAGAAGCATCTGTAATACTGGTAAATGCTGATGCAAAAATACCGGCAATTCGTGGGAAAATTGCCATAATTGCTGCTGTTGCAACCCAACCATAGTGGCTTCTCCCCAGCCTTCCAATGTATTCAGATTAGTAAAGTTACCAACAAGACCTAAAATCAAGCCGATTACCAAGCCCAACGTTGTTGCTTCACCTAGAAATCCTAATTTATTTTGAAGGTTTTCCGGACTCCATCTCACCTTATTAGCTCCAAGCTTGGTTAAAATCCAATCCATTGCCAGCCCCAGCGGAAGAGCTCCTACATCGTGAGAAGCTACGATAGTTGTTCTGGGATACCCATAGTAGGTTGACCATCTTTTTGATAATAGCTCCGCAAAAACTAATGTGTAAAGGTTTGTTACTACCATCAACAGAATAGCCAGCCACAGATTTCCTGTTGCAATAAATAACATTGACCCCCAAAGCATAAAGGAATAGTTATTCCATAAATCGGATGGCATAAAAATGTTCGTATATTTGGTTACAAATAATAATGTCTGCAGAATGATTCCAAGCCCTAAGAAAATCATTCCTACTTCTGTGGAGTATGCAACAACACTGGTTGCCTGCCATCCTGTATCAAGAATGTTTAAATTAATCCCTGTTGTTTCTACCATTCTTTCTACAGTAGGTGTCACAATCGGAGTGTATGCACCAATCAAAAGATTAAAGCCAATTAAACCAATACCCGCATTCAAAGCGGACTGAAAAGCTTTCTTAACAGGAAGTCTCATAAACAAACAGATAATAAAAAGTACTACAGGTACGACAATGGATGCACCAAATGCGTCCATAATATTCGATAACGTATCCAAAACATTTTGCATGTTCATTTCCCCTTTTCAGTTTTATATTTTTTACTCTAATTTTGATACAGCGTCTAAAAGCTCTTCAATAAATCCTTCCTCATCCATTCCTGTTAAAAGGCCGACTGCATTAATAGAAGGAACATTGTAGGTTGACTTCAGCGGACTCGTATGAACGATAATATCCCAGCTGCCATTGGAAAGCTCAGATTC
Source organism: Oceanobacillus sp. FSL W8-0428 (assembly GCF_038004405.1). Taxonomy (NCBI): domain Bacteria; kingdom Bacillati; phylum Bacillota; class Bacilli; order Caryophanales; family Bacillaceae; genus Oceanobacillus; species Oceanobacillus sp. FSL W8-0428. The sequence goes on along the minus strand of NZ_JBBORB010000001.1, from coordinate 1,630,074 downwards.
CACACCATTTGGATTGGTTTCTGTTGTTTTCGCGTTATACCCGTTTTCCTTCAAAATATCTGTCACCTTACCTGCAATCATTGAGCTTGTTACTGTTCCTGATCCACATACGGACAATACGTTAATTGATTTCTTCATTTTTCTTCCTCCTTGAGATATGCGTTCTATTTGAACTTCCTCTATAAATTAATTTTTAATGATGAACTTACTTTTCCATCTTATTTAAGCCTTGTAAGCTGCTGTTCTTAAATATTCATTTATTGTTGTATAAATTTCTTCTGTATCATTGGAACGCAGATAGAAATCCATTACCTTCTGATCCTGAAACATCTTCATCAGGTTCTGTAAAATTGACAATTGATCTTTGCTTTCTTTAAAGCCGATAACAAATAATAGCTGTGGCTCTGTTGCTCCCTGCAAATTTCCCATTTCCCGAAAGGAGATAGGCTGTTCTGGCCGAATAACAGCTATAAAGGCTTCATAAACATACTCCGGATCTGTGTGCGGAATTGCTACATCGAAAGTCGGTGTATGTAACCCGGTAGGTGATTCCTGTTCACGATGATAGATAGCCTGATAAAATGTATCTTTTACATAGCCTTTCTTTGTCAGCCATTTGCTTACTTTCTTAAAAAAATCTTCTTGGGAAGTAAACTTTTCATTGAGACGAATCAGTTCTTTTTTAAATAGTGTATTTATTTCATTTTCTTTCACTATCCCAATACCCTCCTTTCCAACATCCAGCATAGAATTGTATGCTGCTGACTTACTATTTCTCAGCAAAAGATTTTGTCTTGCTCAGTCTTCAGCTAAATACAAAATCTGTGTAGCCATATTCACCGGGATGTTATATTAATATCAGTTTATTGTAATCGCTTTCTATAATAAAGAACATTTGATCACAGTTTTTATCGTGAGGTAACATAATCATTTGGATGTATAAAAAGGGAAACACGCAAAAAAGCCCGTCACATCTAAGGCGGACTCTCTATCAGTATCAAGTTTGGCTTCGTAGCAGAAGCAGAGAGATCAGCTTTCTTCCAAAGGTCAATTACAGAAAAATAGTGATTCTCCACCGTTGGAAAATCACTATTTTTCATTTGAGATGAGACTTTATTTCAGCCTCTCTTCATCTATTCCTAACTTACTTCTTCATTTGAAACTGGAAGTGACATTGCCCTTCACGCAGTACATATTGATCATGTACTACTTCAAAATTTTCGTTATAGCCTTTCGCTACAGAAGGATCAATAACCTGGCAATAAAGAATGCCATATTTCCCCATATCATCGTCTGCCCATTGCTGGCCAAATGGGCAATACGTAAAGGTTTGTTCCACTTCATTCTCTTTATACACCGTATCTACTTCAAATAATTCACTGCGGGCCATATCATAGTTTTTCAAATAATTATCAGAGTTATTTTCTAAACCATTTGAACGGGCACGCTGGGCAATACCCTCTCCGCGCTTTCTGCCGTATCGCTCTACAGCACGTCTAATAACATCTTCGCCCTCTTCCTCATATTTATCAACTACCTGTTTGGAGATCTGGGCAAACATTTTTGAAAAACGCGCAAAGGTCGTCAGGTCTGCATATTTTTCTTCGCCCTCAACAACCTGTGGTAAATATTCATAAAAGGCGTGATTTTGCCCTTCTGCTGTAGCTTTTTTCGCCATTGTTTCTGCATCTCTCAGTCCAAATGCTTCCAAACCTTTGTGCACAAGCTTCCGTCCTTCATCTTCACCATATGCTTCTGTTATTGAGAGATGAAGTTCAGTAAACATTTTCGCTGTAATAATATCCATTGACAAAGCTTTCATCATTAGCTTTTCTTCACTCATCCTATCTATCTCCCTTAAATTCTTATTAATTTACTTGGTTTTCATTCTATTATAAAATAAAACAAACTATAAATCTAATGAATATTTTTATTTGTAACTATGAAAAAAATTAATAAAAGGAAGTGTATTATGCCTACATTATCCCAATATCTCGCTTTTCATATGTTAATTGAAACAGGAAGCTTTACCGAAACCGGGTTGAAGCTAAACCTGACCCAATCATCGATTACGCATGCGATGAATAATTTAGAAGCAGAGCTGGATATCCCTTTAATCATCCGGAATAGAAATAACATTATTTTAACAAGCAATGGAAAAATCGTCTACGAACACATCTTGAAAATACTGCAGGAACAGCAGAAGCTTGAAAATACCGTAGCCAATTTAAAAAATCTGATCAGCGGAACAATAACAGTCGGCGTACTTCCGAGCATATCTTTAGTCTTGCTTCCAAAGGTATTATCCTATTTCGAACAGCAGTATCCAGATGTTACTATCCGTCTGATGGAGGGAGATTATGACCAAATTGAAAATTGGCTACAGCACGGTGTAATAGATATTGGATTTATTGCGCAGCCAGCACCTGAAAATTTAGTATTTGATTTTATTTTTGATGATGAGCTTCTATGCATTATGGCAAAAAATCATCCTCTGGCTGATGAAAAGAATCTGACACTTCATCAATTAAAGGATGAACGCTGGATTATGCCGAAACAGAATATTGACCGGGATGTACTGCGCATCTTATCAGAGCATAAAATCAATCCGAATGTAATATATGAATTATCTGTCGATCAAGCTATTTTAACTATGGTAAAGGAAAACCTGGGCATTTCGATTGTTCCAAAGTCTATTCTTCGCCATGCACCGGCAGATCTTGTTCAAAAGAATTTTTCAGAGCACTATGCACGATCAGTCGGGATTGCCTATAAACGAAATACCTCCCCATCTCCGGCAGCGATAAAATTTGTAGAAATATGTAAATCATTTGCATCATATCTGTAAAACGATGCACGCTGCAAATCTAACAGCTGATGTCATTGTCTTTTATCTTAAAACTGCGCTTAAGTCCTGCTCCATCAGTATTTTTGAACAAGCAACTCTATTTGCGCCCGCTTCAAGATAAATAACTATATTCTTCTTCAAGTATTGAAAAAGAGGCCCTGACAGCCTCTTTTTTATTTCTCTAAACTATTCAATATTATCAGGAAAAACAGATTCATCTAAACCATATGCATCTACCGCTTCCTGCACACTGATTTCATTATCAATCAATCCGGCTTCATAAAATGTATCTGCCAGCTGCTGCTGATTCGCAATAACCTCTTCTGTCATCCTTTGCACACCGAAATGACGGCGTTCATTCGCAACCTCCAGCGGTTCAGGCTCTAATCCTAACTCATCTGCCAATATTTCAGCTGCTTCTCTTTTTTCTTCATTTGCCCACTGATCCATATTTTCTAATTCCTCTAAAATGATGGTAAGTGCTTCTGGCTGTTCTTCAGCAAAATTATCTCTTGCTAAATAGAAAGTACGATTTTCGATTAAGTCTGTTCCATCAAGAATCATATGTGTTTCATTTTGATCCTCTACAATCGCATAGAATGGATCCCAGATTCCAAAAACATCAAATTCATCATTTGAAAATGCAATTAAACCTTCTGATGCATCCTTATAAAACTTCATATCTACTTCGTCCCAGCCGATGCCGGCCTGCTTTAAGGATTCTAATAGAAGATAGTGCTGATTCCCGCCATTGGTTACACCGACTACTTTCCCTTTTAAATCTTCTAACGTTTCAATGTCAGAGCCTTCCCGTGCCAATAATGCAACACCTTCTGGGTAAGGTGACTCAGAGGCCACATAATTAACATTATGCCCTCCGGATTGCATGAGAACACTATGTACATCTGAAGAATGACCAAAATCAATATTATTTGTATTTAATGCTTCGATAAGCGGTGCGCCCATCGAAAATTCTCTCCATTCCACATTGTATCCGGCTTCATTTAGTGCTTCATCTAAGGTTCCACGCGCTTTTAACAGATTCATTGTATTCCCTTTTTGATAACCTAACCGAATCGTCTCAACATCTTCAGCCGCATCTGAAGCCGGATCATTGCCACAAGCTGCCGTTACAGCTGCTAAACTAAATATAATAAGTGCAAAGAGTAATTTCTTCATTCTTTATCCCCCTACGATTTTATCCAGTATATTTTTTTCATAGCTTGTAAACTTTTCATCCCGTTCCCGCTGCCTCGGTAAATCTATCTGCTTATCCATTTGAATGCCGCCCTCATCCAGCACAATAACACGATCCGCTAAGTGTACTGCCTCGGATACATCATGTGTCACCAAAATAGAAGTGAATTTTTGTTCCTGCCACAGTCCTTCAATTAAATGCTGCATCTCCATCCGTGTTAACGCATCCAGCGCCCCCAAGGGTTCATCAAATAATAAAACATCGGGTTTACTGGCTAACGCTCTTGCAAGGGCTACACGCTGCTTCTGTCCGCCGGATAATTCATCCGGCCAGGCATCTTTTTTACCGTCTAATCCTACTTTTTCTAATGCTTCTTCTGCTTCCTTCATACCCACGCCGCCAATAGCGACATTCTTTAAAATACTTTTCCAGGGGAGAAGACGGTCGTCCTGAAACATAATACGTATATTTGATTTCTTTGCTTCTTCACCCGTATAAGCTAAAGAACCGCTTGTCACATTTTCTAATCCGGCAATCACTCTTAACAATGTACTTTTCCCGCAGCCGCTTTTTCCTACTATCGCTGTGAAACTTCGTTTGGGTATGGATAAATTAATGTCTCTCAGAACCACGTTATTACCAAAACTTTTCCCTACACTTTGTAACTCAATACCAAACATCTAACCCCTCCAAACTGTCCCTGTCAGTTAATTCTTCCGGTAAGCTGGGTTCCATTTCAGCAAACGCTGTTCACAGAGTTTCGCAATAAAGTCGGACAGCTTTCCTAAAATCGCATAAAGCACAATCGTCAGCACAACAACATCCATCTGCATAAATTCACGGGCTGTTGTCGCCATATATCCTATTCCTCCTTCAGCGCCAATGGTTTCCGCCACAATTAAAGAAATCCATGTTACTCCGAGCGCATAGCGAATCCCGACCAGAATATTGGGCATCGCACCAGGCAAAATGATATTGGTGAACAATTGCCATTTCGACATACCATATACTTTTCCCATCTCAATTAATTTACGATCTACATTTTTGATACCGCTAAACGTATTGATATAGATGGGAAACATAACCCCAGCCGCAACAAGAAATATTTTAGCACTCTCTCCAATTCCAAACCATAAAATTACTAGCGGAATAAGCGCTAAATGCGGAATAGTCCGTATCATTTGAATAGAGGTATCCGTCAATTTTTCAAAAAACAGAATCGTTCCATTAAATAAACCGAGCAGAAAGCCGATTGCACCGCCTATCGCAAAGCCGATTACAGCACGCTTCGTACTAATGTACACATTCTCCTGCAGTTCTCCTGTTTGAAATAAGCGGATTCCTGCTTCAACCACCTCAAATGGCGTCGGCAGCATAGTGGATTTAATTAGATTTAGCTGGCCAAGCACCTGCCATAAAATCACAATAACAATCGGCAATAACCAAGGAAATATCTGGTTATTGTACCATTGATTCTTTTTCACTGATCGTGCCCCCTTATATGTATCTTATTCTTTTCAACAAGCTTCCCCATCCCACATCTATTCTTCGCTGTCTCTGTTTCATTTTGACTCATAAAAAAATGGAAACAGATTTTTCAAATCCAGTTAAAATCCTGAAAAATTAGAGTACATCCTTTCTATATATGTATAATTTAGAAACTATAAAATCTGTTTATATAATGAATAACGACTCAATTATAACTTTACCTCTAGGAATTGTAAACATTAATTTTTCTTAGAAATACCATTTATATTACTGTACCATATTTCAGATAAGAAAATGCTAAAATATTATGTAACAGAACCTTTTCAATAGCCAAAAGACAGTAAACCGTACCTGATTTAAGACTAATCAAAAAATTTTTTGTTTATATAATTAAATTAGAAATCAAATCCTCACACTCTCCGTTCCAAAAAAAATAACCCCAGAATATGAGAGGTTATACTTCGTTAAACACATTAATCTGTATATTAGATTAAGCCAGCTGAGCAGCAATTTAAATAAATCGGTACAAAGCATTCTTTACTTCAAATTGTTCTTGAGTGCTTCCTCCTGAAAAATTGACAAGAAAAGGTTTCTCTCCTCTCCGCTTCAATGTATCAGCAACCATTCCCACTCCATTGGGTTCATAAAATATAATATCTCCGCCTTTCAGCTTCAAACGGTATCCTGTTGCACATAAAGCTTCATCGATAAAGGATTCTCCCTGCTCCAAATTTAAATAAGCTGACCATTTTTCTATTATAGATTTCGCCTCTTTCACAGCAATTCCGACAGATGCCAGCGAAAGAGCTCCCCTTTTATGAACGAAAATCGTTCCTTGCTCTTTTAAGCCTTGCCTGCGTTCTTCGTCTGCTTCTTCCCATTCAATAAAGAATGGCCAGGCCAGCTCTTCCTCCGGATCCCCGGCAAATAGCAGCTTCCAGCTTATCATACTGCCGTCGGGTCTTTTTCTGCCAAGAGGAACAGGACCAATTACCTCCAGACCAAGTGATTTCAATCGTTCAGCTTCCTTCTCAAGATTGCGGGACCTTAATGCAATTCGTGATAAACCTGATGCATAATTATCTTTTTGAAAGGTATACCCCAGGCTGTATTTTTCAGCAGGCTGATCAGCTAAATGCTTATCAAACACTCCAATCAGCTCGATATAGCTTAAATCAAAATAACTGAGCGCGTTGTATGTTCCGCCATTATCATGCTTTCCGCCATCAACAGCATGGAGGCCAAGCTCCTTCAACGCCTCTCTGGCTTCTTCCGGACTATCAACAAAATGAACAAGGTGGTCAAACTGAAAATGCATTTGTCTTCCTCCCTTTTTACATTTCATTTTATACGAAACAGCTGATAAATTGAAATATCAAGTAAGTGGAACTGAGATTCTTCATCATTTAGCCTCTTGTACTACATGCTGTATTCATTTCCTTATACCTCAGCATGATTCCCCATCGCAATGGACAACCTGTTCCACGTATTAATTTGAATAATAACCATTACCAGTTCCACATATTCTTTTTCACTGAAATGTTCTCTCACCTGTCCATATAGTTCATCACTGACACCGTTTTCCGAAACCAGTGTCATATTTTCGGCCAATGCCAATGCCGCCTTTTCCTCTTTTGTAAAGGTCTCTGCTTCTCTCCAATTCTTCAAAATATCTATCTTTTCATCAGAGACTTTTAACTTTTTGGCTGCCCTCGTATGCATATTCAAGCAATAAGAGCATCCATTAATTTGTGAAACCCTGATTTTAATAAGCTCCTTCAGCTTCCTGTCAATGGAGGTTTTCCGTACATATTTCTCAGCATCCATAATCGTTTCCAATGCTGCCGGGTCCACTTTAAAATAGTTGATTCGGTTATCCATTTTCATCATTCCCGCTGCTTTTACAATACCTTTACTGATCAGTTTTGCCATACCCTTTCTCCTTTTTTAGATATTTGTAAAATCTGCCTGTCTCCATGAAAACCTTCTTCTTTTTTCCTGAAATAAGTGCAACATTTGTTGCATTTTTAAGGTTATCGTATACTAGCATTAGCGAATTAGCAATACAATCTCGATAAGTCCTACAAACCGCCTTTATTTGTTGGATTTACAAAGAGGAGTGAGCCAAGATGACGCATACAAGTAACAACCCCTCTGCCATCAGATCCCAGAAATGGCTGATAGAGGCGCTTTTGTCTCTTTTGGAAGAAAAGCCATATCATAAAATCTCTATTAAGGAAATTGCTGAAAAAGCAAATTTAGATCGAAGTACCTTTTATCGTCATTTCGATTCCAAACAAGCTTTACTGGAACAATACCTTGATTCCTTGGCTCAGGAGTACCTGCGAAGACTGGAAGCCGGAGAAAATATGGACATGGGGAAAGTATCCAAAATTTTTGTCGCATTTTGGATAGAGCATATAGACTTTATTCGGCTGACTAGAAAAAATGATTTAGACAGCTTGCTATTAAAGGCTTTTAATAAGCATTTACCATCTATCCACAGACTGACTAAAGACAAATTTTCCTACTCCATGAATGAAGCGTATATGGAGTTTGCTTTAGCTTTTAATGCGGGCGGAATGTGGAATATTCTGATGAAATGGGTGGATAGTGACTTTAAACACTCTTATGACGATCTGATAAAAGCTTTTGAAGAAATTAGCCGGTTTAACTTTTTTAGATAAGAAAAGAAAAAGCAAGCATTACTCCTTATTAGAGTCGCTCACTTTTTAGCTCAGCTATACCCGTCTATTTATCAGCAAGATTTTTAATTTCCTCTTTGCTCAGCTCTGTGATTTCTGCTATCTCATTGATCGGCATTCCTCTTGCAATCATTTTCAACGCTACTTCCTGATTCCGTTTTTGTATACCTTCTTTCCTGCCTTCTGCTATCCCTTCCCGCTTTCCTTCTTGTTTTCCTTCTTCCAACCCCTTCTCAAAATATGAATTAGGAAGATGAAGTACCATTTCTTTTTCCTCTTCCGGCAAGTTTTCGATTTTCTCCATCATTTGCGCTTCCTCCTCTTTATTTAGCTTCAAATAAGTCTCAAAAAATCCATATAAAAATGTTGTTTTGGCTGGATCTATTTTCATTCGGGTAATCATGCGCAGAAATTCTAGCTTTACCTAAGCACGTTCATGCTCTTCATAGCCCATTTGACTGAGTAACGCTGCCACCGCCGGGTTGTCTGATTGAATATATTCCTTCCACTTTTTCTTGGTTAAATGTAATTGTAAAAAATTAAATTGAAGTACGTTTTGTGTAGGTGTATTAATTTGGAATTGAGTCGGTTCTTCTTTTTCTCTAGTATAACTCAAAACGGCGATGGGTTGAATCGGTTTGCGGTGTTTGGCGTAGAGGTAAGAAAAATAGAGATACATTCTTTCGGGGAAATCATCTTCATGAATTGACTGTGCTTCGGTGTGAATATGGAGGATTTTGTCCTGGTGATTCAGCTTTACTTCAGCGAGAATATCTATTTCCTTCCTGCGGCCATTGATGTAGTCCAAGTATACTTCCTGTTCAAGGAATGTCACCTTGGAGAAATCAATATAGGGGTAAAGTTCGGGGGAAAAGCCTTCGATGAACTCCTCAAAAAACTCTTGTATGAGCTTTTTCGTCAGCCGATCATGCTTCATGTAGTCTGTTTTTTCTTCTAAAATGATGGGCGTTGTAAACAATGGCACACTCCCTTCATTTGAATTGTCTTTATTTTACAAATACTCCCACAGAAAATCTACTACAATACAATTAAGTATCGATAATCCCTTCTATTTTCTGGTAGAATATACAGCATCATTTACATAGAGAGCAGGGAGTTAATGGTGGAGAATGAGAGAGTAGAAACATTTAAAGGAAGAACCAGCTTCTTTGATGGTGGATTACTTCAATTCATTGGCTGGGTTATTCTTGGGACATTAGTGACGGTCTTTACACTAGGAATTTGTTATCCGTGGTCAATTACAATGATTTATGGTTGGAGAATAAATCATACAGTTATTGATGGCAAACGGATGCATTTTTCAGGTTCAGCTGTTGGCCTTTTCGGCAACTGGATCAAATGGTGGCTTTTAACGATTATCACATTAGGTATCTATGGATTCTGGGTGTTTATTAAACTGGAAGATTGGAAAGTACGCCATACTAATTTTATTAATTAATTTTTATACTGCAATTATTTTGGTTTTCAAAATAGGCACTCCCCTCATTACCAATTGGCAATGAGGGGAGTGCTGTTTGAGCTGCTAAGAACACTTTTTAATTTTTTCGCTTCTGTCTATGCGCTCTAGTTTGTTTCCTTTTCATCTAAATTCTTCTCAATTGCTGCAATTTTGTTGTCAAACGTGCTTCGATAGTATGAGCTGTTTACTTTGTACTCCAGGTTTTCAATATACTGCTCCATTTCTGCAAACTTAGAGAATGGTTTTTCTGGTGACTCTTCCACTACCCGATTAATTTGATGATTCGCTTTTGCGATATTTTCACGTCCCATCAGTTCCATACGGCGCAGGTGCATATCCTTTAAGCGGTGCTTCATCTCTTCGTATTTCTGCTCCAGGTTTTCAAGCTCGGTAATAGCTACTTCTCTGGATGCTTTCATACGATCTGCACGGTTTTGATATTCTTCATGCTCTTTTAGAGCAAATTCATGCATTTCCTCTTCCTGAGCACGATCTGCGATTTGTGCTTGATTTAAGCGTTTATCCGCAAGTTCCTGTGCTTTCATATACTCACGTGCAAACTCTTCTTTTAATTTATATTGGCGGTCAATCAGCTTTCTTACTTTTTCTTTTTCCTGTTCACTTTGGCGTAAATAATGATTAAGCGCAGCAATTGGATTCTTTTGCTCCTTTCTATCCATCATTGTGTGTAAATCTGCTGAAATCGTATCCTTCATTCGAGTGAAAATATTTGTTGACATAATCAATCTCTCCTTTTATGATTTTTATTTGTTTAACTCCGCCCACTGTTTTTCAAAATTCGTAAATGGGTCTTCATCTTCTTTTATTTCGTGGACAACAGAGCTTTCCGGTGTGTTCCAATTTTTATAGATAAGGTAAAGCGCATATGCCGCTGCAACACCTAAAACAGCATAAATATTAGAGAATGTAATGCTCACTACAACTAATCCGAGTATCGCCCAACCTACTTTTGCAGCAGTTGAATCTGTGCTCATAAATTTTTTAAAGCATATATATAGTAGCCATACGCTTAATGCCAGTAATACCATTGGACCTAAATTTGCTAGAAGGACAAGCACCGCGATCAGTCCTCCGACAAACAACATGAATTTTTTCATTTTGTTTTTCCCCTTTCGTTATCGTATCTTTATCTTATCGGTTTTGGCACTTCCCCGTAATGAGCCTGAGAAATATCTTTGTCTAAGCCTTAAGGTCTATTTGCTTCTAAACTACAGTTAAACAGGGTATTCGAAAAGAACAAAATTGGAAAGGTAATTCCACAACAAATATTGACTTTCAAATTTATTTCTTGTATCTTATTACTATTAATTACAAAATTCATATTCTATAAGTATATAATTTCTTATCTAGAGAGGTGGAGGGACTGGCCCTTCGAAGCCTCGGCAGCGGACTATATTAGTACTGTGCCAATTCCAGTAGCATCAAAGCTTAGAGATAGGAAGAGAAAAATAATTTATTTCATTTTTACCTCTTCTTTTGATTTAAGAAGGGGTTTTTATTTTGCTTTTTATTCCAGCAATGAAGGGAAGGAATGTTCGTGATGTACACAATGGATTTAACAGGTAAGGTTGCGATTGTAACTGGTGGAGCTAACGGAATTGGCAAGGCAATTGTAGAGGCACTTCTGGATTGCGGGGCAAAGGTTGCTGTAGCTGACAAAATAGATGCGCCTGCAAATGCAGCAGCTAATGTTTTATATATTGCCACCGATGTATCAAAAAGTGATCAGATAGACAATATGGTCAAGCATGTGATAGATCATTTTGGCAGATTAGATATCTTAGTAAATAATGCTGGAATTTCTACAATGGATTATTTTGTTGATATAAAGGAAAATGATTGGGATAAAACAATGGATGTTAATGCAAAAGGAGTCTACCTCTGTATGCAGGCGGCGGCTAATGCCCTTAAACAGCAGGGAGAAGGCGGAAAAATTATCAATATTTCTTCACAGGCCGGCAAAAACGGATACCGGCTTATGGGGAGCTATGTCGCTTCAAAGCATGCTGTTCTTGGTATGACCAAGGTTGCTGCTCTAGAGCTGGCTAAGGATAAAATCAATGTGAACGCCGTCTGCCCAGGTATCGTTGAAACAGATATGAAGAGGACAGAAAGAACGATTGGCGGTGAGCTTCGAAAAGTTAATGCGGAGGCAATTGAACTCGAGGATAATTCTCAGGTCCCTTTAGGAAGAACAGGGGTTCCGCAGGATATTGCAAATGTTGTTATCTTTTTGGCGTCCACTTATTCGGATTATATGACAGGGCAAGGAGTAAATGTTACCGGCGGTATGACCATGAACTAATCGTTTTTTATATTCCATTATCTTAAACAGATAAAAAATCAGGAGGATTTCAATGGCTAATCAAGAAAATAAAGGAAGCTTATTGGCGCTTTTACCATTACTTATTTTTGTACTTTTATTTATTGGCACTGGATTAATCACAGGCGACTTTTCCAACATGCCAATTAATGTTGCTATCATTATTGCATCAGCTGCGGCACTAGCAATGAATCGAAAAGAAAAACTTACTGCAAAGCTGGAGATATTCACCAAAGGTGCAGGACATCCAAATATCATGTTAATGGTAGTTATTTTTATTTTGGCTGGGGCATTTGCCCAGACCGCTTCAGAAATGGGTGCCGTTGAATCAACAGTTAATATGGGGCTGTCGTTCATTCCAAGTAATTATTTGATGGTCGGCCTGTTTATTGTCGGTTGTTTTATCTCTCTTTCCATGGGGACTTCTATGGGAACTGTTGCTGCACTTACCCCTATCGGCATAGGTATTGCTGAGCAAACCGGCATTCCACTGGCACTAGCAATGGGGACAGTAATCAGTGGAGCAATGTTCGGAGACAATTTATCTATGATTTCAGATACAACCATCGCTGCCGTACGGACACAGCATACAAAAATGAGTGATAAATTTAAGACAAACTTTTTTATTATTTTACCGGGAGCAATAGTTACATCTATTATTCTTTGGTTTATCACTCGTGGGAGCTCCGTTGAATTAGCTGGTGAATATCCTTATGAATTTATTCAAGTTTTGCCTTATATTGCTGTATTAGTTTGTGCGCTTATCGGAATCAATGTACTCATTGTTCTATTCGGAGGAACTATTCTAGCCGGTATTATTGGATTGCTCAATGGTTCTTTTACCGGAACGGGACTTATCCAAGCCGTTTCTCAAGGGGTCTTAAACATGCAGGATATTGCACTAGTTGCTATTTTCATTGGCGGAATGATTGGCATCATCCAATATAATGGTGGTATTCAGTGGCTGCTCAATACTGTAACCAGCAGAATAAGAACGAAAAAAGGAGCGGAATTTGGTATTGCCGGGTTAGTAAGTGCCGCCGACATCGCAACAGCAAACAATACCATTTCGATTATTATGACTGGACCACTAGCAAAAAATATTGCCGATGAATATAACGTTGACCCGCGAAAGTCTGCCAGTCTGCTGGATATCTTTTCAAGCTGCTGGCAAGGGCTCGTTCCTTATGGAGGGCAAATGCTGGCGGCTGCCGGTCTTGCAGCTATTTCACCAGTAAGCATCATACCTTATTCTATTTACCCAATGACATTAGGAATTTGTGGTATCATTGCTATATTAATAGGCTTTCCCAGATTTAAAAAAGCTGGAAACTAAAAAAATAAAGAATAACATGTTAAACTAAAGAAAAAAGAAGGAGCGTATCAATTATGGTAAAAGCAATGAATGTAGAAAGTTTTAATCTGGATCACACAAAAGTGGCAGCACCCTATATCCGTTTGGCTGGAACAACAAAAGGTGCAAATGGAGATGTTATCTATAAGTATGACCTGCGTTTAAAACAGCCGAATAAAGGACATATGGATATGCCTGCACTTCATTCACTGGAGCATCTAATGGCTGAATTAATTAGAAACCATCATGATACGGTAGTAGATTTTAGTCCAATGGGCTGCCAAACTGGATTCTATTTAACTATTTTAAACGATGACAACTATGATGGACTTCTGGAAACAGTAGAAAAAACTTTAGAAGATGTATTAAATGCTGAAGAAGTTCCCGCATGTAATGAAGTTCAATGCGGCTGGGCTGCGAGCCACAGCTTAGAAGGTGCCAAAGAATTAGCAAAAGAATTACTGGAACATAAAGCAGAATGGCATAAGGTATTTGCAGAATAAATTGAAGTAAATTGTTAAAAGGAAATCCGGGCATGCCCGGGTTTCTTTTTTTTAAAGAGTAAGAAAGTATAAAAAATGCTGGAGATAGCCGCTCCAGAAATACACTACGCTTCCCGTAGCGGACATCTCCTTGGCAAGAACACCAGTGTTTTAAAGAACAAGTGATTTTCTTGGTTTTTCTTATGTAAATGGATTTATCATTTCCCCTTCACTTCAAATCTATAAATAAAAATTTCAGCTACTTTGAATTACACCATTATTATCGTCTTTACCTATCCCTAAAGTAAAAGAAAAAACTCAACTATCTTTTTATATAAGATAGTTGACAATTACCTTTTAATCAACTATAGTATATTACAAGATAGTCAAGGAGGTACGGCATGTCAGTATCTGATCAGATGATGAAGGGATTATTAGATGGAGCAATTTTAGGACTAATTTCTCAAGGTGAAACTTATGGATATGAAATTTTAGAGAAATTAAAAGAACGGGATTTCCCGGAAATCAGTGACGGAAGTATTTATCCTGTACTTCTGCGCTTAAGTAAAAAAGGATATGTCCAAACCGAACTGAAAAAATCCGATACAGGCGGGCCAAAACGAAAATACTACACAATCACAGATAAAGGCTTGGAAGAATTAGCCGTATTTCGGAATAAATGGTCCTATCTGAATAAAGGGATGAATAACTTGATGAGGAGTGTGGAGGATGCTAAGTAAAGAAGCAGAAAAATTTTTGCTGAATTTACGTTTAGAGCTAATAAGCCGCGGTAAAAGAGAAAAAGATATTCAAGAAATTGAAGCAGAACTGCGAGATCATTTAATAGAAGCGGAAGCAAATGGGCAAAGTGTAGGAAGTATTACCGGAAATTCTGTGAAGGCGTATATCCGGTCTATTTCCGAAGAACTTCCGCGAAACAAAGGTTTTATTAAATATAGTATTTTATTACTTGTCTATTTGCTGGGGGTATTTATCATTCCTGACCTAATCAGCGGAGACTTTGAATTAAATACAAGTGTTATCCTGTATAACCTTGCAGTGCTGATTATCGGAACAGCGGCTACTATCATTTCCTTAAAAAAAATCGTTCAAAAATATGGAGACAGTAAAAAAACCTACATCGGACTGTTTTTATTTTATGCTCCTTACATGGCTGCTCTGGTCGGCGGACAATTTATTATCCGAAATCATCCAGGGATTGTGCTTGCAGAGAGCAATTTTATTGTAAACCTTATTATCGGAGCTATTCTCTTAAGTATTTTCATTATTGTCACGCTTATCTTGAAGCAATGGTTTTTGGCAATATTTATATTCTTAATGTGTCTGCCTAGTGTGCCTGAGATTATTGGTAAAATCTCTACTGGTGGCAGCATTCTAGAAGGTGAATCCTATTTAATCATTTCCGGTATTATACTTATTGCCGTTAATATTACTGTAATGGGAATTCTAATGTATACATCTAAAAAAGAGGATAAAAAAATCTCTCATTAAACAATAGTTAAATGTGGAATTGCAAGCTTCAGCCTTCAATTACCTGATAAAATCATTGATACAGATATACGCGCAACAAATCTTTCCCATCAAGATAAGCAATATCCCTTAACTGGGGGCAATTGTGGAAGAAAGCTTTGCAGAAGAGCATCATATTAAAGTGGGAGACGAGCTGCCAATAACTGATCTTTATAATTACTCAGGCTATGATCCACTTATTGTCAGTGCAATTTCTAATGAATCATCCTTATTTCCATTTAACAGTATTGTTGTCGATTGGTCCGAAGAAATAGCCGATGTTTTGAATGTAAGTGAAATTTTTGTTGATACCGACGATGTGGACGTTTTGCAGCCCATTATCAGTAAAATACCTGCATTACATTTCACTACAAAAACAGCAGAGCTAAAAGAAGGTGACCAGATGTTTCAGCAGCGATATGTCCTGGTTATCGGAACATTGATTATTTTAATCGCAAGTGCAGCATTCGGCATCTTGCAAACACTGATGAACGACATATTAACGCAGCAAACCAGCTACCGGATTACACGTCTATCAGGCTTAACACAGAACGGTATGATGTGCGTTATTGTTTGGCAGGCATTCATCTTTGTTTGTTATGGGGTAGTATTCGGCTTAACTTTTGGTATTTTCTTTACGAAGCTGCTTGGGTTTGTAATTGATCCAGGTTCCAGTACATTCATTGATAGTACTGCCGTTTTGTATCCTGTAGGTGCACTGCTTGTGCTAACACTTATATGTTTTATACTGCAAGGGTACAAAATGAGCAGACACCCTCTTGAAAACACAGAAGACAGTTGATTCATTATTAGAGAATTTATATCAAAGGTATACAGCGCATTCAAATGGATTGAAACCGGACACATTAATATATAGTGGAGCGAACTGCTCTACCTTCCAGCGATAGTATTAATACTGTCCAGTTTCAATAATTCATAAATTTAAAAATGGCTTCATCCAACCTCTTTCCTCTCATAATTTGAACTGCTATCTCATGGCAATGGCATATTCTTTTTCATCTGCTCTGCGACTTGACGGGAATCAGGATCCCCTTCCTCCTGCAAATGATTCATAACACTTTTATAATCAGCTTCTTTTCGATTTTGACTTAATTTGTAGGCCGCCTGAACTTCTGTCACTCTAACTTCAAATCCAACAATTGCTTTCAGCTGTGCCTCTAACAGCTTGGGTGTAAACTTCTCTACTGAAAAAGAAGGGTCTCTATGCTTTTCATACTTATCTGAAAGAATTTTTAGCGACTCCCTAAGTTCATCCTTCTCCAGTATTCGTGGAACTCCATACATATGGACAGCCTGATAATTCCAGGTTGGAACATTCTCATGCGAATACCAGGTCGGGGAAATATACGCATGCGGTCCTTGAAATATCACCAGTGCATTCTCTACATTCTCCAATGTTTTCCATTGCGGGTTTGCGTAGGCTACATGGCCTGTAATGATATAATCATCATCTTTTCTGGTTATTGTTACCGGCAGATGTGTTGCAACAGGTGCATTATTCTCTGTCGTAACCAGTGTTGCAAAGGAATACTGCTTGACAAATCCCCAAATTTCTTTCGTATCCGTGACTTTAAAACACTTAGGTATATACATAGCTACTCTCCTTTATGGATATCTACAGTGTTTTCGTCATAATATAATCTGTCTGCTCATCATCCCCCATAAAAAAGGAATGCGATCCGGTCTGTACAAAACCATTTTTCCTGTAAAAGACCAGTGCCTGCTCATTATATTCCCAAACACCCAGCCATACTTTCTGCTTCTTTTTATTCTCTGCTATTTCAATTGCTTTGTTCATCAAATATTTTCCCAATCCCTTCCGCTGAAAGCCGCCTCGAATATAAATTCGTTCTATTTCAAGCGCATCCGCGTCCATTTCCTCTGACTGGGCGTCATCTGTATTCACCTTCATATATCCAGCCAGCTGGTTATTATAGTAAATGAAAAAGAAAAATGAATTTTCCTTCATCATTTCCTTTCGGAGCTTACCCAATGTATATGCACTTTCCAAATAAGCTTGCATATTCTCCGGTGTATTCTGCTCTTGAAATGTTTCCATAAATGTTTCTATACTGATTTCTTGCAGCATCTGCAAATCGTTTTGATTGCAAGCTTCTATCTTTATCACCATGTTTTTGTCTTCCCTTCGTTCCATTTAATACTGCCGCTTATTTCCTTTCTTCACAAACTCCCAGTCCACCTCAATATTTTTCCGGACCTTTTCAAGTAAATATACAAGCTTTTCTGCTTCTTTTTCTGTCAGCCCTTTTAAGGCTACCTGATTGGAGTAATCATTTTCCTTTTTAATCATTGGGTAGATGTACTCTCCTTTTTCCGTTGGCAGCAGCCTCTTTATCTTTCTGTTATCTGCATCAGCTGTCTTTTGAATAAAATTGTTTTCCTCCAGCTTTTTGATAGCTCGTGCAGCTGTGGTTCTGTCTACTTTTATCATTTCAGCAAGCTTTTCTTGAATAATACCCGGGTTTTCACAGATACGGACCAAATATAGATATTGGCCTTTTGTAAGATCATATTCTTTAAATTCGATATTGCTGATAGAGTCAAGTGCTCTCGCAATCATCCCTATTTCGCGCAGGATTTCTGCCATTCTTTCACCCCCGGCTTTTTTATTATATATAAATTTTAATTTATTTTTGTTGTAAGTACAACAAAAATAAACAACAGATTTTTTATTGTCTGGAAAGTTCCAAAAATCCAAAAGCCCTTCATCACACAGCAATTTCTAAATTTTTTTCGCAAAATCAGTATTCATATTGACGACAAAAAAACAGAACCGGCTTAAAATATCCGTTTCTGTTTCTTTATTTCTACTGTTGATTGGTAAAACGTGCTAAATGTATCATAAAATAAAGTTTTTCTTCATCAGTGACCTCATACCCAGCTACATTCTTACTATATTCAGCAATCGCTTGCGTAGCTTTATACTCTTCTGGATATTTTTCTATAAATTGCTCATATAAGAAAAGATCTTTATTATCTAGCTGTTTATTCTCTAATATACGCTGGATGAAGTATTCAAGATGTGTGACAAATCGGTTGTAGCGCATAGAATGAATGTCCAGCTGGATATTTAACTTATATTGAATTAAGTTCAGCATATCCTTTACCATCTTCATCCGTAACATCGTCTTTTCAAAATTTTGATCTTTAGTTTTAGCATTTACAAGGTGAAAAGCGATATTTCCCGCTTCTTCCTCCGGCAAATGGACAGCCAATCTGCTGTTAATCTCTTTAACCACCGTAAGTGCTGCTTCAAACTCTTCAGGATAATGATTACGAACCTCATTTAAAAGTTTGTTCTGGAAGACCAGTCCTTTTTCTGCGCGTTCAATGGCAAATGCAATATGGTCAAATAATATAAGAAAATAACGATCATCCAGTTCACCTTTCCAATGATCTTTCAGATGACCTAAAGCATCATTAATTGCTTCAAAATGCTGTTTCGGAGCACTCTCTAATATACGCACATATTCTTGCCTTGCATGTTGATCATTAGGGACAAAAACCTTTTCAATGGTTTCCTCATCAATAAGGTCACCTTTTTTGTATTTAAAGCCCAGTCCTCTCCCCATCACAATAACAATATGGTCTTCTTCATTCTTAGAAAACACAAGGTTGTTATTCAATACTTTGTCCACCTTCATCAGATCACCAACTATACTTGTGAAGTTTAATTATTCTTATCTAATCCGTCCTTGCCGTTGGACTCAATCACCTTTTGATACCAATAAAAGCTGTCTTTCTTGATGCGTTTCAAATCCTTCACATCGAATTCTCCTCTATTTACATAAATAAAACCATATCGTTTAGCATAGCCTTGATGCGTACTGACTACATCCAATGCTGCCCATGGGAAATATCCAAACACTTCTACACCGTCTGTTAACGCCCATTGAATTTGTTTCAGATGTGCCTGGATAAAATCAATCCGATAATCATCGCGCACTGAACCATCATCATTGAGTACATCCGGCGCACCAATGCCATTTTCGGTAATCATTATCGGTAAATTATATCTTTCATATACTTTACGCAGGGTAAGCCGTAACCCCACAGGATCGATTACCCATCCATATTTAGTTTTATCTACATAAGGGTTTTCCTCTGCCCGGTATACACCTGGTTCTCCAAGCATAATTTGCTGATCTCCAGCTCTCGGGCTTACGTCACTGGCGTCCCCCGTACTTTCAGAAATAGTGGCAGTGGAATAATAATTTATTGCAATAAAATCAGGATGTCCCTTGCCAATAGCTTCTAAATCTCCTTCAAGAATCTCTGGCTGCCAACCTCTATTTTCCAAATAACTCCACAACAAATTATTGTATTTTCCATGCACTGCCAGGTCAAGGAAGCTCCAGCCGCGAATTGTTTCCCAATTGTGCGCTGCAATAGCATCCTCCGGTTTACTTGTAGCCTGGTACATCGAGGTCATATTCAGTGCTGGACCAATCTGTGAATGTGGACACATCTCATGGCATAATTCCATTACTTTTCCTTGAGCCACCAGCATATGATGGTTTTGTTGATATAAAGAAGTTTTCGTTGGAAGTTTTCCGCCTTTTGGTACCCCAACTGCACCTGGATGCAGAATCAATGTGTTCTGTTCATTAATGGTAAGCCAATAATTAACTTTTTTTCCAAATCGATTAAATAATATCCTTGCATACTCTACAAAAGCATCAATAACCTCACGATTTCCCCAGCCGCCTTTTTCTTCCAATGCATATGGCAAATCGAAATGATAAAGAGTAACAATTGGTTCTATCCCATACTTTATCAGTTCGTCTATTAATTCCTCATAATGCTGTAAGCCTTTTTCATTTATTTCTCCTGTTCCTTCAGGAAAAATACGAGTCCATGCAATGGAAAAGCGGTATCCCTTCAGCCCTAATTCATGAAAAAGCCGAATATCCTCTTTAAATCGATGGTAATGATCACTCGCAACAGTAAATCCAGCAGTATCTTCCGGATGATCCATCATATCGATGACAGATTTTCCTTTCCCATCTTCCTCAGAAGCTCCTTCTACCTGATAGGCTGAAGTAGAAGCCCCCCAAAGGAAATCCTTTGGGAAAGGCTTTAATTCATTATATAACATATTAAATCCTCCTTACTTCTTATCTAAAAGCTTTTGGCCATAACCAATTTGTTCCACTGAAACAACTGTCATGTCCTGAAATTCATCAGTATTCGTAATAATAATAGGTGTAACTATATCATAACCTTTATCTTTAATTGCCTCACGGTCAAAGTTAACTAACAAATCTCCAGTCTCAATACGATCACCTTGTTGTACATGTACAGTAAAGAATTCTCCATTAAGATTAACGGTATCAATGCCAATATGGATTAGTAATTCCAAGCCGTCATCACGCTTTAATCCTATTGCGTGTTTAGAAGGAAGCAGTGTAACAACCTCACCTGAAAATGGAGCCCTTACCTCATTCTGATCAGGAACAATCGCTGTACCTTTTCCAAGCAATCCACTTGAAAACACATCATCATTAACCTCTTCCAAAGGTACTACGATCCCGGAAAGTGGGCTGGCGATAGAAGTTTGTGTTGTAGCAATTACTTTATTTATTTCCTTTTGATTTTCTTTCGTTTCACTTACTTCTGTCGTAATTGTTTCATCAACTGGATCCTCAAATCCAAGAATCCAAGTAACTGCAAAAGCAACGACAAAAGCAATAACAATCGTCATTAAAGCATGAACGATATTCATTGGATTTTCACCGATAAATGCTGGGATCCCTGCTAGCCCGGGTGAAACAAATGCGTAGCGTACAAGCCCGGAAAGACCTGCATATATCCCTGCACATCCCCCACCAATCATGGCAGCAATTAATGGTTTTTTCAATTTTAGAGTAACCCCATACAGAGAAGGTTCTGTAATACCTACTAGAGCGGTAAAACCAGCTGAGCCTGCCATCTGTTTAAGTTCTCTGTTTTTTGATTTAACAGCAACCGCTAATGTAGCCGCCCCCTGTGCAATATTAGATGCAAGCATACCAGGTCCATTCATCGTTTCGTAGCCATTATTGGATAGCTGTGTTGTAGCAATTGGTGTCATAGCCCAGGCAGTTCCAGTAATAAGCAGGAACGGCTGTAATGTTCCCATTAACATTGGAATTAGCCAGCTGGCATGACTGTTAATAGTATCAGCTCCAAATGCTACTAAATCATTTAAATAGGTTCCAATTGGGCCAATGACTACAAGCGCTAGCGGCGCTGTAATCAACATAATTAACATCGGCTTCAAAAAGAATTTGATAATGGAAGGTGATACCCATTCTGCAAAGCGTTCCACATAAGACATAATCCATACAGTGATAATAATAGGTAATACAGATCCTGCATAATCTGTTAATTGAACTGGTACACCAATAAAGTGAAGTGTATCACCAGCCTCCAGTACGCCTGCCCAATTCGGGTGAAGCAAGACTCCAGCAATCGTCATTGAAAGAATTGGTGACGTTCCAAACTTAATAGAAGCACCGTAGGCCAGTAATACAGGCATAAAGAAGAAAGCCGCATCTGCAACCGTATTCAATATGAAGAAAGTTTGGCTTTCCTCTGTCAACAGCCCAACTAATACCAATATTGCTAAAACTGCTTTAATCATACCCGCACCAATAATAGCTGGAATAAAAGGGGTGAAGGTAGTCGAAATAACACTAATCAAACGGGAAATAACACTTTTCTTTTCTTTATTATTGTTGGAATTATTTTTTTGATCTCCCTCTGGGCCAATTTCTTCGTGAATGGCACGATAAACTTGCTGCACTTCATTGCCCACAATAATTTGAAATTGTCCTCCTTTATTTACTACAGAAATAACACCCGGCAGCTTTTCGATTTGCTCTTTTTCCACTTTAGAATAATCATGAAATTCAAATCGAAGCCTTGTTGCACAATGTGTAAGCATAGCTACATTATCTTTACCGCCAACACGGGCCAATACTTCCTTACCTAATTGTTTGTAGTTCATCTTCCTTTGCTCCTTTATAAGATGCCTGTATTACTTATAAAAGGCAAAAAAAATACCAAAACAACTTACACCTATCCCTAAAAGAGATAAAGTATAAATTATTCTGGTTTTGCCTGCATTATCAGTAACACGCCATCATAATCCGTGTAATATTTAGTTATATAACTGAAAATTAGCATATCACATAGGAAATTATAATGCAATAGTTTAAATTTCTTTATTAACAATATAACTATTTTCTTACGGTTTTATTCTCTGTGTTCGGTTAAAACTCCTAAAAAACCTCCTAATATGCTCTAATAATACATTAAATCTCCCTAAGATAAAATAACGCTTACATTTTTATGTTACAATAAAACAGATGTGGAAAATTAGAACTTTTCTGACATACATTGTTGATAAAGGGGAATAGACATGTTCAGGTTAATGAAGACCATTTTTCTAGTTGAACGGAAGAACCTGAAATTCAAATCTATTATTTTCATTTTAATTCTTTTCATCATCGGTTCCTTCGTTTACTTGGAAAACAGTCAATTTAGAGAGCTTGAACCAGGTACTGCTGCAGAAGTTGTTGCATTAAATTCCGCTTTAGACCAGTTTAGAAATGTAGATGCAACCGATTCTGATGTAGCATCTCCGCTCTATCGGAATCTGATTAGTCAATCGAGTAATCTGGCTAACAGAACGCTGGGATTAGTGATGGAAGATGAAGACACATACATACAAGGTGCCATTGACCTCACAGAAGTACGGAATGAGGCTTATGCTCTGGACGGTTTTGAGGAGGTTGCCCAATTTATCCCTGCCTATCGGCAAAACCAGCTGGATGCTGCACTTTTCACAGAAATTCAGACTCAGGAAGAAAGGCTGCTTGTTGATAATTCTAACTTCCCGACTTATATTATCCTGTTTCTATTTGCGCTAGGATATGGCTGGTACTTATTAGTTGGCATATTCTCATCTGATATCCTGTTGGATGAAACAAATCACAAATCTCTTGTAAATGGTTATCCTCTCTCTACTGCTTCTAAACTATTTGCAAAGCTATTAAGCTATTTTCTATTTATTTTTTTCTGTTTAGTTTTGACCTTCACCATTGCTATCACTTCAGCTGCTATAATTTACAATATGGATTTAAGTTATCCTGTAGCCTTATTTAACGGGAATTATCCAGCAATACCTGTCTGGCAATATATAGGTATCGCCTTCCTTTATTTATTATGCTTGTCACTTGTGGCAATCGCCATTTCTATTTTATTAAATTACTGCTTTAAAAACCTGTATATCATTATCTTTGTGCACTTTTTTGTCTTTTTTATCGTGTATCTGCTGCCAGATTTGGGAAAATGGATGAGTTTTTTACCTTTTAATTATCTTAATTTCCAAACTGTCGCTGATGGAAGCGTTGCAGAAATAACAGGTAATGCAGCAATCACATTATCCAATGGATTTCTTACTTTGCTCCTCAGCCTTCTCGTTATATTTCTCTTCATCTATTGGCAGTTTCACCGGAGCCAAACGAAGGAGAGCCGATTGAAGGATGATAAAGGAGGGAGGATGTCATGACTGGATATGTCCATTGGGAGTTGAAAGTTTTTTTCAGCAACCGGAAAAATATCATATTATTTATCTTATTATTATTGGCTAGTCTTTACTATGCACTTTATCTGGCACCGAATTATCAGCCGATTGAATCTATTAATAAAAACGAAATCGAAGCAAGATATGAAGACCGGCAAGAATTCCTTGATAATGTTGTAATCCGGGAAGGATCCCACCCATTAACGGTATTCGCCTATCAGATTTTCCCAGAATGGAATGAATATGATGGAGCACGCTTAGATGCTTTAGCAACAGGAGACTTACACACCTATGCTGAAGCAACACAACATTGGTATTCGTATTCTGATGAGATTATTTATCCATCTGGTCAGGACTCTTTCTTACGTTATACTACAGGTTATTATACGTATGGAAATCGATTTTCCCATTCAGATGGACATTATGCCTATCTGTCTTCTGCTGAGAGATACAGAGAGTATGCAAATGCATCCTATGATGTGAGTATACAGATTTTTGAAGAACGTACAGCACTTCAAACGCTTCAGAGACTCCTAGCGTCCAGTCTCCCTTATATTATTCTGATCGTATGTCTGTTTTTAAGTACCGATATTGTGATGAAGGACAGGCATCATCTGAGTATTGTAAATGGATTTCCGCTCACGCCCTTTAAACGGCTGATGCTAAAAGGAGTGGTGGCCTTATTAGGCAGTCTCACATCACTTGTCGTTTTAATTCCTTCATTTCTGATTATCGGTTTCCGGGAAGGATTTGGAACACTGTCTCTCCCGGTGGTGAGATATCACTTTGAATTTTTAAACCTGGGAACATACGAAAGCATATCCATGGGTTTATTTTTAGTACAAAGCTTTGTCATGATGTTACTGTGGTTTACGATTATTATCAGTCTTGTATTATTGATGAGTATTGTCTTGAAAAATGAGTTTATTAACCTGACCATCGGTATCATTTTCTTTATTGAAGCAACTTATTATCAAAGAGGAGCAATTATTGATGCCTGGTTAAGCTATCTGCCGACCTCCTATATACAAATAGGGAATATCGTCAGCGGCTACAGACAGTATATCCTGGCAATAGATTCTGTAACCATAATAAAAGGACAGCTCGTGCTTCTTGCTGCAGCTCTGCTTATCATTTTACTTATCTGGTTTATAAGCAGAATTAAAAGATTAGCAATTTGATGAAAAGCTAGGAGGTATACAATGATTCAATTAAATAATATTGTTGTACAATTTGGAGATAAAAAAGTACTGAACGGGATTACCACCACATTTCAGCCCGGTGAAATAATAGGGCTGGTTGCGCCTAATGGAACCGGTAAATCTACTCTTCTTAATGTATTAATGAATTACGTTACACCGACAAAGGGAGAGGTAACCTTCAAGGAAAGCTATCGGTATGCTAATAAGAAAAAAGAAGCTTATATCCACTCGCTGATTACAATGATGCCTGATCAAAGTGATTTGTATAACCATTTGAATGGTGTTGATCATTTAAATATTTACCGTCAAATGTGGCACCACTCCTCCATTGATCCAGGCCAGGTCATACAGAGGTTGAACATGTCTCATTACATTAAAGATAAAACCTACCAATATTCCTTAGGGATGCGGCAGAGGCTGTGCTTTGCTATGCTGATTGTAGCCAATACGCCTTATATGTTAATGGACGAAGTGATGAATGGACTTGATCCCGATAATGTAGAGCTTATTTCCAAGCTGCTGGAGGAAAAAAAGAAAGAAGGAAAAATTATTATTATTGCCTCTCACCTTTTAGAAAACCTTGAGAAATATGCAGATCGTATTCTCTTTCTAAAAGGCGGCGAATTCATCTATACAAGAGATTACCGGGAAAAAGCTCCAGATGATGCTGTGTTTCTAAAATTCAGTTCAAGAGAAAATGGGAAGGTCATAGAAGAGATAAAGGCTTTTATACCGGATTTAGATTATAAAGAGCTTGCGAATGAGCGCGTTATTATGGATGTCCATCAGTTTTCAAAAGAGCGGAATTTACAGCTTCAAGAGCATTTAAAAAACAATGTACAGCTTAAAATGGAAATCGGTCCGCTGGATCTTTTGGATCGTTACAGCTTGTATTATAGTAGTTAGGTATGGGGCTATAGATCAATGTCTTATCAAAGTGTCCGTGATGAGGCATTGTGCTTGTATTTGTATAGAAGCCTATTATCAGCTTATATGAATATCCGTTCCATATAAATAAAGATTCAGCCTGCCTGCCACAGATTGAGATGCCAGATTATCCCATGATGTACTGTATAATGCCATACGGCCCTGCCTCTGCACTTCCTGAGCCCACGCTTTTGTTACAGCTGCTCCATAGCCTTTACTGCGATAAGCTTCTTTTGTAAATAGACTGGCCTCATCTGCCTTTACACTTTGTCTCGCACTGCAGCAAATAGAGGCTATAACGTTACCCTCCATTATTACAAAACAAGGCTGCTTACACTCGAAATCCTCGAAGGTATACGGAAATTGTGATTTTAAGATATCTTTATTTTCATGTGTTATCTGTACAATTTGCGGATAAGATGATTTGTTGATTTTATCAGGGAATACGTATGCCGGGCCAGTCCACAGCTGGTTTAATTCATATCCCTGCTGAAAGATTTTGATGATTTCTGCCAGATCAATACTAGAGCTTTTTTGCAAAATCTTTTCCAATTCTATTATAAAAGAAACAGGCAATGTGTCTGCATACTTTACGACAGAACCTTCCTTGGTGGTCCCGATAAAAACCTTTGGGGCGGGATCATATGGTGGTTCATTCACAACAGTTATTCTATCTTTACTATCATGTTTAAATAATACATTTATATGGTGATTCATTAATTCCTTATCAGAATTCATAAAACTCCTCCTGCATGAAAACCCCCACCCTCATACGAGGCCCTTCATTCTATTATTTTATGAAGAAAGTAATTCCAATATATTTCCATCAGGATCAATAACGTGAAATACAGCACGTCCGGCACCTGTTCTTCTTACTTGAAAATTCTGCGCCTCCAGTTGCCGGTAATAAAAGAATATTTGCATCGGCTGGGACCCTGCTATTGCTTTAGATAACGCAGGAATGATTTTATCATCTGGAAGAGAGACGCTTTGAATCATCTCGATATCTGCGTTTAATTTCAGTTTTTTTCTGGAGCGGTGAAGCGCTGTTTTTACCGATTCGTCCCTTACTCTTAACATAGCTGCTATCTCTTTGGAGGTATACCCAAATACATCCTTCAATGTAATCAGCATAGCCTGCTTCAAAGGTAAGGCAGTAAGTAAAGCTTCAATTAAACTGCTGGATTCTATAAAATCATATTCGATACCATGAAAATCCTCATTAAGATAGCTTTCTCTTCTATTTTTTCTTTGTTCATCGATATAAAGGTTTTTAGCTACAGTGCATAGAAAAGAGAATGTAAACTCTCTTTCAGGTTCTAATTTTTTCAGCTGAAAAGTCTTTAGCATTGTTTCCTGTACCAGATCTTCCGCCCGCCAAGGGGAAGCTGATAATTTTAAACAGTATTTATACAACTTGTTAATTTCAGGCTTTAAGTCCTTAAAAATCATCTCTTTTCACCTTTTTCAAACTAGATGTAACTTTTACATAAGTATATACGTTATACATAAGAATTTCATCAGAAGGAGGAATAATGTATGTTTAAAGTTGGAAGTATTTTTATCCCTGTAACTAATATTGAAAAATCTTCAGAATGGTATGAGAAGTATCTTGGAGCAAAGAAAATTGACAGCTGGGAAGATGGAGCAGGATTTTATTTACCTATTGGTTCAACACAATTAGCCTTGGTCAAAGTAGAAATTCCGCAGCCCACAGAATTTAATATGAAGAGAAATAAAAAAAATTCTTACTACAATTTTGTGGTGGCTGATATCGAGATTGCACACCGACACTTTAAAAGTCAGGGAGCAGCAGTTACCGAAATAGATTTTTTTGGCGATATGAAATTCTTTGATTTTTTTGATTTAGATGGAAATCCATTTAGTGTGGTGAATGAGGTCGAAGGTTCACCTTTCCATTCGGATAATGTCAGGGAAATGCAGGAGAAGGAGAAATAAAAAATATGAAAAACACCTTTATATGGGATTTAGATGGAACAATCATTGACTCTTACGAAATTATTGTAGATAACTTGGCAATCGTTGCTGATCAGTGTCATCTTTCATACTCTCAAAAAGAAATCTATCAATATGTTAAATCTAAATCCGTTAACGCATTTATTGATTTAATGGCTAACAGCTCTGCTTATGATAAAAATCAACTAAAAACAATGGCTTCTAATCTTAATAATCAGAGAGCCGATGAAATAAAATGTATACCGCATGCAGCATATGTTTTAGATTATTTATATGAAAATAATATTCAAAACTTTATTTACACCCACAAGGGAAAATCCACTGCCCATGTACTTGAAAATCTCAATCTGACCCATTTTTTCAAAGAGGTTATCACAAGTGAATATGGCTTTGAAAGGAAACCCCATGCGCAAGGGATAGAATATATTATCGACAAATACAAATTAAATAAAGATGCCGTATTCTATGTAGGGGACCGGCAAATTGATGCTGATTGTTCCCGAAATGCTGGAGTTAAATCTATTATTTTAACTGACGATTCGGATAGTAGTTTATCTGGGGATTATATGATCAGGGATTTAAAAGAGTTAGTGAATTTTATGTAGTTAATGGACTGGGTATACCAGCCATTAAGCCTGTCCAGATTAAGGCTGGATATAAAATATGGCATTCCACAAGTTTACTCAACTTATGGGATGCCATCAACTCTATCATTTGCAATTAATATGCTATTTTTTTAATGAGGATAAGAACACATCTTGAGCTGCCTTTACCCCGGCACCGCTCTCAAATTGATAAGAGAAGTCCTGCAAGGCTGCTTCAATCAGGGAAACTGCTTGAAGTATATCGCTTGGGAAACAATATCCCATATGTCCAAATCTAAAAACCTTACCCTGAAGCTGTCCAAGACCACCAGCAAAATCAAGATGATATTTTTTCTTTAAGTGTGTTAAAAAGTCGGAAAGATCCAACCCCTTTGGAGCACAGATTGTCGTTAAGGTTGGTGAGGCATGCTCATCACTTGTTAACAAGTCAATGGAAAGAGCTCTCATAGCTTCCCGAACCATATTTTTCATGACTTCATGACGTTCTACTGTTTTCGAAAATCCGCCTTCTTCCTCAATTAAATCACAAACCGCAGATAATCCCATAATCAATGAAATCGCAGGTGTATTAGGTGTCATTGACTTTGCGTCCCACTCACGATAGCTTAACAGATTTAAATAATAGACAGTCGTATCATTCATTTCTATCACCTTCCAGGCCCTGTCACTTACAGCTACAAAGGCAAGGCCCGGTGGAAGCATAATTGCTTTTTGAGAGCCTGTTACTAAAATATCGATTCCCCATTTGTCCATCTCTGCAGGGGCGCCACCGATACAGCTCACACCATCAACAATAAATAAAGCATCTGAATTCTCGTGTACTGCCTCTGCCAGTTGATCAACTGGATTTAGAATTCCTGTCGAAGTTTCATTATAAGTCGCAAAAACAGATTTGATACCGGACAAGGGCTTTAAAAAGTTTGCAAGCTCTTCTTTTGTACAAGCTTCGCCCCAGTTCTTCTCAAGTTTATGAACATGCAGGCCATGTTTCTCGCATATCGAAACGAAATAGTCTCCAAAAGCACCTATTGTAACAACAACTACTTCATCACCAGCTGAGGCAGTATTGGCTACAGCTGCTTCTAATGCTGCCGTCCCGCCTGAAGGAAGAAGCATAATATTCTGCTTCGTTCCAAAAATGGTTTTGACACGTTCCGTTGTTTCCCGATACAGTTTGGTAAATTCCTCTGTACGATGGCTAATCATATCTTGCGCCATCGCCAATTCCACTTTTTTAGGAATTGGAGTAGGTCCAGGATGTCTAAGAATATTGGAATACATAACTTTTCCCCTCTCCATAATTTCGTTGATGTTTTGCATATTTAAGTAAATTCTCAATTATATGAATCTATGCTAAAAATATTATCACTGTTTAATTATAAAGTATAGTTTGTTCTGTTAATGGGATTTAGGGAGATTATGAAAAAACCTTTTCCAATTTCTCCGAGAATGTAACGGCTATTTTATTTATTCTCAAACTTTTCCACTGCCGCTCCCAGTGAACCTTCAAAATGCCCCAGTGCCCAATCATGCCCTGCCTGATTAAATGAGGCAACTGCATCTTGGTACACAACAATACGAAACCCCTTATTATAGGCATCCACTGCTGTATGAAGCACACAAATATCGGTGCATACTCCTAACAGGTGTACTTCTTCAATATTTCTTTCCCTCAATTTTATTTCTAAATCTGTTCCTGCAAAAGCGGAATATCTCGTTTTATCCATGTAATATACGTTTTCTTTATTACTGTTTATTTCATATATTTCCTGCAACCGGCCATATAAATCTCTCCCGTTTGTGCCCCGGATATTATGAGGCGGAAACAGCTTCGATTCTGGGTGATAAGGATCATCTTTATCATGAACGTCAACGGCAAAAACTGTGTAATCACCATCATTGATAAATTGCTCCGTTAACGAAACAATGGTATTTTCTAGATCCTGTCCGGGCTTACCACAAGTTAAAGCGCCGTCCTCTGCTACAAAATCAACTGTGTAATCAATATTTATCAATGCTTTTTTCAAGGGTTATTCCTCATTTCTTATAGTGATTTATCGTTTACAGCGATAGAACACAATTTAATTGAATTTGCTTATCTATGCTTCAGACAAGGTCTCAATACATATAGTAATAGCTCTCTTCAAATCATCATGACTCCAGCTCGGTATCTTCCCATGTTCAATCGCAAGCTCATGAGATGCAGGGATATGGATAAAACCAGCTGGAAGACCGAGATTTTTCGTTTTCGTATAATGCAATGCTTGATACATCACATGATTACATAGGTAAGTCCCCGCCGTGTTGGAAATTTCCGCCGGAAGTCCTTGTGCTTTCAGCTGTTGGACCATTCTGCTGATTGGTAAAGTAGAGAACATTCCGTCTGCTCCATCCTCCCAGATGACTTCATTATCCGGTTTGTGCCCCTGATTATCCTTTGGTCCGTCATTCACATTAATAGCAATGCGTTCGGGATTAATTTTGAATCTGCCGCCGGCAAGACCAAGAGAGATAATTGCATCCGGCTTTGTCTCTTCAATTAATTGCAGGAGTTGTTTTCCTGCCTTATGGAAATCTACAGATAGTATATGGGAAGTAATCGTGTAATCTCCAATTGCTGCCTCATTTAATTCTTCTGCAATTTTCATTGTTGGATTAATGGAGAAATCAAGAAAAGGTTCAAATCCTGTTAATAATAGCTTCTTTGTCATATGCTGCACCTGCCTTGTTTTTCTTCCAGTATAGCATACTGTGAATTATGTTTATCTGGATGTAAACCCCAAATACATAACCTGAATACTTTATCTTGACAGTTAACGATATATCGCTTATTATTATCGTTAACGATATATCGTTAACTTCGAAGCAAAAAATAATAATCAGGAGGAATCTATTATGTTTCAACAAGATGAACACCCTTTTTTCCAAAAGCAGGCTCATTTTAATCACCACCATGCTTTCGCAGGAGATAACACATTTCACAAGGACTTCTTAAGACGGAATAAATTCGGGATGGGAAATGAACATTTTGAAAGGAGAGGCGGTCCTCATTTCTTTGCAGGACACGATGCCAGGGGAGGAGGTCGTGGCGGCGAACGCTTTTTCAAACGTGGAGATATTAAGATGGTCTTGTTAAAAATATTGCAAAAGCAGCCAAGACACGGTTATGACATTATCAAGGTGTTAGAAGAAAAATTTAAGGGGTTTTACTCGCCCAGCCCGGGCTCAGTATACCCTACCCTTCAAATGTTGGAGGATCAGGATCTTGTGGAGGCCGTTAAAGAAGGCAGAAAAAAGGTATATCATATTACGGAGGAAGGCACTGCCTATTTAGACCAGCACCAAAAGGAAGATCACTTTGTTTCTCGAATGAATCAATTTGAAAATGTAAATATCGAGGAAATGCAAAACTTAAGATCTGAAATGCAGGGGTTGTTCCATGATTTTTTTAAAACAGGTCGCCAAGTTATGGATAATCCAGAGAAGAAAAAACAGCTGCAGGAGCTGCTTGAAAAAACAAGAGAAGAGCTTTTAAATATTGCTGGTGATGTTGAGAATAAACCAGATGATGAATAGATCTTTTCATAACCAAAGACGGATCGCAAAACAGGCAATTCGTCTTTGGTTTTATATTGTATAAATTCTATTAATAAAGTTTACTTTTAAATAGATGTCGCAGCAAGCTCATCAGCAGAGCTATTTCAAGTTACTCGAAAAACAAAATACACACATTACTCCTGAAACCGGTACCCCACACCCCAAATCGTTTCAATAAATTTCGGCAAAGAAGGATTTTCTTCAATCTTTTCCCTTATTTTTCTAATATGAACCGTAACTGTAGTATTATCTCCGATTGCATCATACCCCCAAATTTGTTCAAATAAATGTTCCTTTGTAAAGACAATATTCGGGTTAGACGCTAAAAAATACAATAAATCATACTCTTTTGCACTAAATGTCTTCTCCTGACCATTTATAAAGACTCTTCGTGAATCATGATCAATTGTCAGGTTTTTCAGATGGAGTTCATTTGATTTTCTGTCCCGTTTTGTTAAACGGTCGTACCTGGCAATATGCGCTTTTACTCTTGCAATCAGCTCATTCGGGTTAAATGGCTTTACAATATAGTCATCTGCTCCCCTGCCTAATCCGCGAATCTTGTCGATATCCTCCTTTCTGGCTGTTACCATCAATATAGGTACATCCAATGTACTCCGCAGCTTTTCACATAAATCAAATCCATCTATCCCCGGCAGCATCAAATCTAATAAAATAAGGCTGTAAGAATTTGCCGCTGCCTGCTTCAGTCCTTCTTCTCCTGTTGCAGCGATATCACTTTGAAATCCATTTATCTCTAAATAATCCCGTTCCAATTCAGCAATATCCTTCTCATCTTCAATAATCAATATACTTTGCATTTACATCACCTTCTTTAGTGTAAAGTAGATACTCGTTCCTTTGCCAGGTTCACTTTCGGCCCAAACCATTCCACCGTGCTCTTGAATTATCTTTTTGACAATCGACAATCCAAGTCCGCTGCCTCCTGTAGCAGAGTTCCTCGAAGTATCTGTCCGGTAAAAGCTTTGGAAAATATAAGGAATGTCTTCTTCCCTTATCCCATTTCCATTGTCCTTCATTTCCACAACGATTCTGTCAGATTCAGATGTTAAATTTACTTGGATTTCCTTCTGTTCCTGGTTCATATATTTTAAGCTGTTCTGAATAATATTCATCACTACTCTTCTTAATTTTTCACGGTCTGCTTCCACTACGTAGCTGTTTTCTTTATTGGCTGATAAAGCAGCGGTTCCCTGCTCCTTTTCCAGATTAAATGCTAATTCATCAATAAAATCAGCAAAAAAAGCATATAAATCTACTTGTTCAAATTGGAAGGTTTCTCTTTTTAAATCGAGCTTTGAATATAAAAATAATTCATCAATAAGTCCGTCCATATCATTTGCTGTTCTGTAAATCGTATCCATATACCTGTCCAGCTTTTCGGGGGTGTTCGCCACACCATCCTGAATTCCTTTCACATAGCCTTTTATGGAGGTTAACGGGGTTTTTAAATCATGAGAGATACTGGCAATCAGTTCCTGGCGATTCTGTTCATATTGTTTCTGCTCTCTATCTGCTTCTCTCAACTTAAGACGCATCTGTTCAAACGTATTGGCAAGGTCACCTAATTCATCCTTTTTATCCGACTGGACACTGTATTCCAAATCGCCTTCACTGATTTTCTTTGCTGCCGTAGATAATTTAGAAATTGGTTTGATAATACTTCTGGACATAAAATAAGTCAGTAAACCATTGGTCAATATTAAAATAAGTGTAATAGCGATAAATCGGAATTGGACAAAAACCTTTAGATCCTCACCTTCTGGGTTGCCGTTAAAAACGACAAACAGGAAGTATCCTAAAACTATCTCTGTTACCAATAGTAAAGCTCCCGGGACGATAATCATTGCTATATTGGATAAAATCAACCGTTTTTTGATAGACACCTTGAAGCACCTTCCTTCACTTACCATTATAATAGAATCCGAACAGCCCTGCACAGCCGCCTTTTCTTATCATTCTTGACGAAATATCCTGAATCTATAAAAGACGCTTTTCTGTCGTTTTAGAAAAACGTCTTTTCATAGTAAATATCAGCTTCGCTTCTTTTTATATGGTAACGCGGAAGCTAAAATACCTAATATTAATCCCCAAATAATGTTCGTCATAAAAACACTGACCAGCGCAATTGGATTTGTTAGCGGTCCCTGTAAAGTGCCATCAAGAATTGGTGATAGGATACCGCTTAGTATAATAGCAAAAGCTGCATAGCTGACGCCTGACAGAACTAACGTTTTGATTGGATTTTGAGCCTTTTTCCATATAACAATCAGAATCCATGCTATAGAAATTAATATTGTCATAGCTATGCTTCCAACAGCTTCACTGCCAAAGATATGAATTAATCCGGTTATTTTCATTAGTGGTCTAATCAGTGCTAAAGCACCTAATCCTAAAATCAGTGTTATATTTTGTTTCTCTGCTTGATTATTTGTCATTTTCATCATTTCCTTTCTGAAATTCACTGCTGTTTTTTATCTTTTCTACAGATAAAAAATTACACAATATTTCTTATCTATTTCTAAAGCATTTCTTAAATTTTTCTTAAAGCGAATTTTTTGTAAGTACAAAGGAATGGAAATGACACTTATACCTGAGTAAGCGTCAAAATATTTATAGTTCAACACGTTTAACAGCCCTGATAAGAGAGCGATATATTTAGTATCATTCTCTTATCAGGGCCTATTTTCATTTGGTATTCATATATAAAAGTTCATAATTTAACCCTAACAGCTTATACATCCGTATTTTCTGCAATAAGCTTTCTTTATCTACTCAACCGGAAAATCTCTATGCACATTTTCCTTATCGAATATATCTCTGTTTCCGCCATCCACTAACACCAATCAACACAAAAGAAAAATATTCTTAAGCATTATATCCACCCGTTTTGTAAAACCAGCTCTCCCATTCACCCAGGCTAAATATCCCACTCTTTCGCACGTAATATCGCCTGCGCCCGTGATTTCACCTGAAGCTTGCTATAAATTCTCGTCAGATAGACCCGTATCGTACCTTCTGACAGGAATAGCAGCTTTGCCATTTCGCGGTTGGAAACACCGCTTACCAGTAGACGCAGGACATCCCTTTCTCGCAACGTCAATGCAGCCAGTCCCTCATCAAGGAACTCCATAGGCTTGCCCATAGCAGCCAGTTCCTCCAGATAATCCAGGGGGATTTCTTCCTGAAAGGAGCCCCTAATTCTTTTATATGTCTGATAGTCCTTCAGTAAATGATCGAATCCGGGTTCATCAACAAATATACGTTTGTAGCCGGACTGGGAGCCGGACATAAGAGCGGTATGCAAAGCAACATATGCAAGGCTCTCCTGCTTCAATTGTTTATAGCAGATTGCTGTTAAAGTAGAAGCCTCAATCATTAAATCGATCTGATCTATTTTTGCAGCATATTCATGTACCTGCAAGCCAATTTTCAATGCCTCCTGCCATGCTCTCTTTGCCATTAATAGACGGCAATAGACTAATAGCCACAATTCTTGACCAAGTTCTATCTGCAAAGGCTCTGGGCGATCTGTCTTAAATAATTCAGTCTCTGCTGCTTCTATTTTATTTTCTTTTAAATAAGCTAATGCCTTCATCGCCTGGATAGACCGTTGCCAATACCATTCAGGCACTTGGTTTAGCGTATGATCCCATACAGTATGTGCTGCTGCCGATTGCCCTTGCACCATGAATATTTTTCCTTTCAGAATGGATAGCGGCACATATAACCCGCGATCATTAAAGCGATGAGCATAATGAAGGCCATCTTTAATTTCCAGCAGGGCCTCTTCTAGTTGACCCGCTTCGTAAAGTATTTCCGCAAACAAACCATAGCTGTACCCCATGACATGGTGTTCCTTAAAATCAGTCTGCCGAAAAATCTCTAAAAAAGCCCGTATATCACTGATACTGGAATAATTCCCCTTCGTTCCAAGCGGAGTACGCGTAAGTTTAGCATGATATAGATTGTAATGCACGGGAGCATGGTACCATTTGCCATTGGTCAGTCCCCGATTTACTTGTTTTGTAATTAATTCAATAAATGTGTCTAAGTTCCCTAAAGCCAGATGAACGTATGCCTTTAGCGAAATAAGAATACTCACAAGCTCAGCATGCTCGTCCTTGTCTTTCCATCCATCCTGTTCATGACGGTTATCTAATTCTTTAGTGACCACATCTACCTTTTCCATATCCTGAATAGTCATCAGTGAAATAGCATATATCAGCAGTGTTTCTACATGGACAGTGCACGCTGCTGCACGCAGGCTATCCACCCATTGAATCAGCAACCTGATTTGACCACTATAAAAAATATCCAGTAATTGTTCATTAATCCATTGGTCAGCTAATGTATATAGCTGCTGCTCAAGCACTAGATCAATAGCCGTATTGAACTCTCCTCTGGCATATAATAAACCTCCGGCTTTTTTGACGAGAGCCTCCAGCTCCTCGCCAGTGTACCTGTTATTCCGCTCTTGTTCCAGCACTTCCGCCAACAGCTGATGATAACGGAAGGTCTGTTTCTTCGGTGACAAACGAATGGTGAAGATACCTTGATCAACTAACTCAGCTAATTGCTCGTAGCTATTTGAACTTTCTGTCAAATCATTGCATAATTCAGGATCTAACACTTTCAACAGCGATGTTTGTAACAAAAACTGCTGGGTACTTTCAGGCAAAGTAGAAAATATCTCCTGCATCATATACTCCGTCACAAAAGACGTGGAATTATCAAGAGAACCTGCACTTCTTTCCTCTGATATCCCGCCTAATTGAACTCCGGCTGCCCAACCGCCTGTTTCACTCAAAATTTTCCGACAAAAATCTGTTTTGTCCATTATTATATGCTTTTTCTGATAGAAAGCTTCTACTTCCTGATAAGTGAAAGACAGTTCTTCGGTACCAATTTCTGTCACACAATTTTTCACGCGCCACGAAGCAACAGGGAGCGGTAATTTCGTTCTGCTGGCCATATATAGATGAACATGCTCCGGTAAATAATTAATAAGACGCGAAATCATCTCATGAATGATATCAAGCTCAATGTGATGATAGTCATCCAACACAATATGCAAAGAGGATTCTATTATCATTAATTCATTCAGAAGCGAATCAACAATCAGTTCAAAAGGAGGCATATACTGCAAATCAAATAGATGCTCCAGTCTTTCATCGATTGGCTGCCTTGTTGCCTGAGCGATAGCTTTCAAAACATATTGCCAGAAGCGGCTCGGATCATTATCCATTATATCAATGGATAACCAGGCTGCAGGCTCGTCTAATTGATGAACCCACTGGCTTAATATTGTTGTTTTTCCGTAACCAGCTGCAGCTTGCACAATAGTAACTCTTGGATGAGGGTTTCTCTTCAGTAATGCATATAAGCGATCCCTGTTAATAATCGCTTCAGGAACTTTAGGAACAATTGTTTTAGAGTATAACCAAACAGCCTGCATACTTGTTCATCTCCTCATCATTCAATTTATGTAGGCAATACGACTTGCATCCTATTATACATGTTTTTCTTTTTAACGGTTACTTATATAAATTTAATAGGCTTTAAGGATGAATTTTTTGTTTTCCAATTTCGACAATTAAATGGGTGTGAGAAATAAGAATATCTCTTTAAAGAATATTTCCGGGGAAATAATGTCGATAAATGTAACATTAAATGATTTCCTGAAGATAATCATCCATAATTTCCAATCTCAGAATAATATTTCTTTGTCAAACAGCTCTAATCGTGCTATATATCAAGCTTAAAGTAAGTTTGTGAAGTATTTCACAAATATGTAACAGTTTTTATAGTTAAATAATGCTATGCTATAGCCAAGATAATTAAAGGGGTGATTATATATGATTCTAAATGAATGGAAAGAATTTAATACGGATGCCGAATCGTATTCACAGGAAATTTTCGAACAACAAATCGGCGATGTTTTCGAGGCCATGTATATGGAAAAAGGTCACGACATACCAAATTATATCTGGACGAAGCATTATACCGTTATTATCAAGCCCAATACATGTGTCATAAACGATATATCTTTCTTTAAAGTCCCCCGCCACCCGTCAACATTGTAGAAATTTATTTTGGAATATCATGCTCAATACTTCACAAATTTATAATAAGGAGAGGTTACAATGATTACAAAAGAGAAGAAAAAACAAGCAATAACCGTTGAGGAAAGTATTAATAAACTGGTTAAAAATGCCCAGAAGGCATTAACAGAACTGCGAAAGCTAAACCAAAAGCAGATCGACCAAATTGTTAAAGAAATGGCGCTTGCAGGATTGGATCAGCATATGGAGCTCGCTAAATTAGCTGTTGAGGAAACTGGCCGCGGTGTGTATGAGGATAAAATCATCAAAAACATCTTTGCCACCGAATATGTCTATCATAATATCAAGTATGATAAAACGATTGGTATCATCAGCGAGAACGAGCAGGAAGGTATGGTGGAAATCGCCGAACCAATTGGTGTGATTGCCGGCGTAACACCTGTAACGAACCCGACTTCTACCACATTATTCAAGTCAATTATATCTATTAAAACGGGAAATCCTATTATCTTTGCCTTCCATCCTTCTGCACAAAAATGCAGTTCTGAGGCTGCAAGAATTGTACATGAAGCTGCTGTAAAAGCCGGGGCACCAAGAAATTGCATCCAGTGGATTGAGAAGCCGTCTATTGAAGCAACACAGGCACTCATGAAGCATGATGGTGTAGCAACAATCCTGGCAACAGGCGGCTCTGGTATGGTGAAGTCAGCATACAGCTCGGGGAAACCGGCGTTAGGAGTGGGAGCTGGCAATGTTCCCTGCTATATCGAAAAATCAGTGAACGTGAAGCGGGCAGTAAATGATGTGATTCTATCTAAATCATTTGATAATGGCATGATTTGTGCCTCTGAGCAAGCCATTATCATCGATCGAGAAATCTATGATCAAGTAAAACAGGAAATGATAGATAACAATGTATATTTCCTAAAACCGGAGGAAAAGGCAAAAGTAGAAAAGCTGGTCATCAATGAGAATACCTGTGCAGTGAATCCTGCCATTGTTGGCATGAAAGCTGTGAAAATTGCCGAAATGGCTGATGTTCAAGTTCCTCAGGATACAAAAATTCTTGTCGCTGAATTAACTGGTGTGGGAGCCAATCATCCACTTTCCCGCGAGAAATTAAGCCCTGTTCTGGCAGCTTACAAAGTAAACAGTACCGAAGAAGGTCTCAAGCGCGCTGAGGAAATGCTGGAATTTGGAGGATTGGGACATTCAGCCGTACTTCATTCAGATAATCAATCTATACAGGAGGCATTCGGCAAAAGAATGAAGGCAGGACGAATAATCTTGAATGCCCCATCCTCTCATGGAGCAATTGGAGATATCTATAATGCTTACCTGCCTTCATTGACGCTTGGATGCGGATCATATGGCGGCAACTCCGTCTCCACAAATGTAGGAGCAATGAATTTAATAAACGTTAAAAAAATGGCGAGAAGGAATGTGAATATGCAGTGGTTCAAGGTACCGCCTAAAATATATTTTGAAAAAAATGCTGTTCAATACCTGGCGAAGATGCCGAATATATCAAAAGCCTTTATCGTAACCGATCCAATGATGGTTGAATTAGGTTATGTAGACAAAGTACTCTATTATTTACGCAGACGCCCGGATTATGTACATTGTGAAATCTTCTCAGATGTAGAAGCAGACCCATCAAAGGACACCGTGATGCGCGGGGCAGCAGCAATAGATGCCTTCCAGCCGGATGTTATTATTGCACTCGGCGGCGGTTCAGCAATGGATGCTGCTAAAGGTATGTGGCTGTTTCATGAACATCCGGATACAGAATTTAATGGCTTAAAGCAAAAATTTATGGATATTCGTAAAAGGGTCTATAAATATCCGAAGCTGGGTCAGCAGGCACAATTTGTCGCTATTCCTACCACTTCCGGAACAGGATCTGAAGTGACTTCTTTCTCAGTTATTACCGATAAAGAAACCAATACAAAGTATCCATTAGCAGATTATGAATTAACGCCAGATGTAGCGATTATTGACCCGCAGTTTGTTATGACCGTACCAAAAGCCGTTACAGCAGATACAGGGATGGATGTGCTGACACATGCAATCGAGGCTTACGTTTCTAACATGGCAAATGATTATACCGACGGACTTGCCATCAAAGCAATTCAGCTTGTATTTGAATATCTGCCGCAAGCGTATCGTGATGGCAGTAATGCTTTAGCAAGAGAAAAAATGCATAATGCCTCTACCATTGCCGGCATGGCATTTGCCAACGCATTTTTAGGTATTAACCACAGTCTGGCACATAAATTGGGAGCAGCATTCCATATTGCACATGGTCGCGCCAATGCTATTCTTTTACCGCATGTTATTCGATATAATGCTAAGAAACCGACAAAATTCGTGTCATTTCCTAAATACGAGCATTTTATCGCTGACATACGCTATGCAGAGATTGCAAGAGTACTAGGTTTACCAGCAGCCACAACTGAACAGGGAGTAGAAAGCTTAGTGCGGGCAATCTATCAGCTTGCTGAAGAATTGCATATTCCGATGAGTATTGCAGAAAATGGTGTTGATGAAAGAGAATTTGAGGCACAGGTAGATAAGCTTGCCGATCGTGCTTTCGAGGATCAATGTACTACGGCAAACCCTAAATTACCACTAGTAACTGAATTGGCCGACGTTTATCGCCAGGCTTATAAAGGATAATTTTTCATGTAAATACGTTATACAAAAACTCTTCGTTCTATTATAAATGGAGAGTTTTTGTATAGCTTTTTAAGAGAAATGTATTTAATAATTAAGTAATATTGAGAATTCTCCTAACAAATATTTTGAATCATGTTATAATTTTCTTTAGTAAAAGAAGGAGGTACCAGGCCAATGGTAAAAAAATAAACTGAGAAAATCTTAAATTATTTTATTAACTATAGAATAAACATGTAGGTTTTCTCTTTCATAAAATTAATATAGAGAATAGAGGAGAACTAACATGTTAAATAAATTAAGTGATACAATTTATTATTTATCCAATCAGGATGATAAAGAGCGGCCAACATTGGGATTGGTGTGTGGTGAACAATACAGTTTAATCATAGATGCTGGTAATTCTGTTCAACATGCCAAAGACTTTTTAATAGAGATCGAAAAACTCGATGTACCTCCGGTTAAATACGTCGTTATTACCCATGGACATTGGGATCACTTTCTGGGTACGAACGAATTTGATGCAGCTGTTATCGTTAATAGCCGAACAAATGAAATAATAAAAGAATGGGAAAGTTACTCCTTTGATGATTATTCACTTCAAAAAAATGAAGGTATAAATGAGTTGGGTGATTTATTTATGGAGATTATAAAAAACGATATGCCAGACAGGGATAATTTTAAGTTGAAATCTCCGGACATAATCTTTGAAAATACACTAACGATTGATCTAGGGAATAAAGTTTGTTTACTTGAAAGGATTAAAAGTACTCATACTGATGACTCTACAGTCATTTATATTCCTGATGAAAAAATTATTTTTTTAGGTGATTGCGCATATGGAAAAACCACCAATTCTTTATTTCATTACAAACAATCATTGTTATTGACTATGATTGAAGACATTACTAAATACAATGCCGAAATGTTCTTGCTTGGACATGAATCAATCTGTGATTTAAATGAAATGAATATATATTGGGAAGAGTTAACAACAGCAAATCGTGCTGTAAAATCTGCCTCACTCGAAGATGCTATAGAGTATTTTAAAGCAGATAATAAAAGAGAGCCTAATGATAATGAATTGTTTTTCATACAAGCATTTGTGAATGACCAAATTATTCAATCACAGTAATTTCCCAGGATACATTAATCAAATATAATCATTAGCCATCTCATTCATTTGAGATGGCTTTTTATTAGTCAATAATATTTAAAAAACGGGTAATTCTTTTACACTGCACATAATTGCAAACTCCATCTCTTTATTAATACCAATTAGTTCAACAACTGTTTGATTTGACTTAAATTCTTCTGATTTCTCAGCTACTTCAATACCCTTCAGCCTCATTTTCACTCTTTTTGATTTTTGTATGTTATAACATTTAAAAGTATGTTATATTTACTAAATATACTTGGGATAGTGTAAGAAAGGGGGCAAACAGATGAAACAAATTGAGGATTATATCAGTAAAAACCTGCAAACGATTCGGAAAGAACGAGGCTTGAGTTTAGATAAAACAGCGAAAATAACAGAAGTAAGCAAAGCTATGCTTGCACAAATAGAAAGAGGAGACTCTGTTCCGACAGTAACAACCCTCTGGAAAATCGCCAATGGTCTAAAAGTATCCTTTTCATCTCTGATCAGTCAACAGACAAATCCTATCAGAGTGATTAAAAAGCAAGACAGGCACCTGATTACAGAAGAAAAAAACCATTATAGAGTACATGCGGCTGTACC
Source organism: Oceanobacillus sp. FSL W8-0428 (assembly GCF_038004405.1). Taxonomy (NCBI): domain Bacteria; kingdom Bacillati; phylum Bacillota; class Bacilli; order Caryophanales; family Bacillaceae; genus Oceanobacillus; species Oceanobacillus sp. FSL W8-0428. The sequence goes on along the minus strand of NZ_JBBORB010000001.1, from coordinate 1,587,220 downwards.
TTTTTCTCCGGAAAAGCAATTTGAAGTTTTTACGGTTGAGCTGGATCCTGAAAATGAACATAAATCATCTCCGCATAATCCAGGTGTTGAGGAGCATGTATTTGTACAAGATGGACAATTAGAAATGGATATTGACGGTACTGTTGAAACAATTGATGAAGGTGAAGCAATTATTTTTGACGGGAATCAAACTCATATCTACAGAAATATTGGAGACAAGGTGCTTCACCTTCTTGTATTAATCTATTATGCAAAATAAATAGTCTCCATTGCTTGAAAGCGAGTGAATAAAAAATGTCTTTAGAAAATCATCTATCAACATTGAAGTATGCCTTCCCAAAAACGCTGCCGATACTGGCCGGGTTTGCTTTTTTAGGCATTGCCTACGGTGTATACATGCATTCCTTAGGGTTTCAGCCAATCTATGCCATCTTAATGAGCATACTCATTTTTGCCGGCTCGATGGAATTCGTAGCTGGGAGTTTACTATTAGGTGCATTTAACCCGCTAAGTGCTTTTCTATTAACCTTAATGATAAACGCCAGACATCTTTTTTATGGTATCTCTATGTTAGATAAATATAAAGGAACAGGTAAGAAAAAGATTTATCTCATCTATGGTATGTGCGATGAGTCATTTGTGATTAACAATACCTCCCGCATACCTTCTAATATCGATAAGGGCTGGTTTATGTTCTATGTCACCTTGTTAAACCAAATCTATTGGGTCAGTGGTGCTACAATCGGCAGCTTGTTTGGCTCGATGATTACGTTTAATACGGAAGGTCTGGAATTTGTTATGACGGCACTATTTGTCGTTATCTTTTTAGACCAATGGCTGAAAGAGCGTAATCACATAAGTTCTGTAATAGGTATAGCCGCTTCCGTTTTATGTTTAATCCTATTTGGTACAGAACATTTTATTATTCCTGCCATGCTTATTATATTAATTTTTCTAACTTTAATAAAAAAATTCATCACAAAACATGAGGTGATTTCCTAATGATGACAATAACGCAGCAAATTATCATCGTCGCTTCTGTGGTTGCAGGCACTCTATTGACCAGGTTCCTGCCTTTTATGATATTTAAATCCGATAAGCCTACACCAAAATACATTAAATACTTAGGATATGTCTTACCTCCGGCTGTATTTGGATTATTGGTAGTCTATTCTTTAAAGAACGTAACTGTCACATCATTGGCAGGCTTCCTGCCAGAACTTCTTGCCATTGGTTTGATTATTATCCTACATTGCTGGAGGCGGAGTATGCTGCTGTCTATTGCCGGCGGGACGATATTTTATATGTTTTTAGTACAGAGTGTGTTTTGATGCTGTATAGATACATTATAAAACGAAAAAAAATGAATTTCTTTTTAGGACAGAATTTTTTCTGATACGTTGAATATTTCCTTCAATAAACCAGGAAGGCTTACCTTCCTATTACTTTCAACAAAGCATCTGTTTCTTCTCGGTCACACTTGTTCTAAACCCATCCCGTTTATACGAAAGCATTTTAGGGAATATATAGTTATATTCTCACTGAAAATAGACAATGAAATTTGGGAGGGTTGCAGCATGAAACATTTTACTGAGGATGAAAAGATAAAGATTTTATCTGACATTATAGCAATTAAATCTGTTAATGAAAATGAAATTGAAGTAGCAAATTACATAAAGGATTTATTCGCTGAATATGGTATTGAATCTAAAATTGTGCCAGTAACAGACTCTCGTGTTAACTTAGTCGCTGACATTGGCAGCGGAAGTCCGGTCATTGGTGTTTCCGGTCATATGGATGTCGTTTCTCCTGGTGATGAGAACGAGTGGACTTCAGATCCGTTCACATTGATAGAAAGAGACGGAAAATTATACGGCCGTGGAACGGATGATATGAAAGCAGGTTTAGTAAACCTTGTTTTAGTGATGATTGAACTCAAAGAAAATAATAAACTAAAGAATGGAACTGTCCGTTTTATGGCAACCACTGGAGAAGAAGTCGGCGGTGCGGGTTCTAAAAAATTATACGAAGAAGGCTATATGGATGATGTAAATTATCTATGGGTAGCCGAACCTTCTCATGACACAATTATTTACTCTCACAAAGGATCGCTTAACTTGCACATAACATCTATTGGTGAAGCAGCACACAGTTCTATGCCTGAACAAGGCTATAATGCGATTAATCCATTGATGAAATATCTATTAGAGTTAGACGAGAAATTGAATGGCGATGACCGTAAAAATGAGGTCCTGGGCAAATTGGTTATGAGTACAACTATTTTTAATGCCGGAAACCAAGTAAACTCCGTTCCAGATAAGGCAGCAGCTGAATTAAATGTGCGTACTATTCCGGAATTTGATAACGATGAAGTGATTGATTTATTCAACAAAACAGCTGATAAATTCAATAAAGAAGGCGCTCATATTGATGTTGAAGTAACCATGTCATTACCTAGCGTTTTCTCTTCAAAGCATTCTAAGATGGTTAACCTTGCTAAAGAGATTGGTAAAAAACATCTAGGTTTAGAAATCTCAGTTAAAGGTTCACCCGGGGTGACAGATGCATCAAATTTATTACGGGGGAAAGATGATAACTTCCCGTTCATGATGTTTGGACCAGGTGAAACGAAAATGGCGCATAAAACAGATGAATATGTTTACAAAGATTACTACTTTGCATTCTTTGATATCTACAAAGAATTAATTTTAGGATTATCGAAATAAAGTGAAACCTCAATCAGTGGAGGTTTCGTTTCTTTCGTCCCTCACTTGTCCAAGAAACAAAGTTTAAGTTAGCAACGCCGCGGGATTGCAATACCAAAATTGGACTTGAATAAACCTTTAGTATAAAGAACCAAAATAATGTAGTCTCACTACTTGCTCAAACATTAACAAAAAAGTAGTGAGACTTTTATTTTATTAACTATTCTAAGTACTTAATCGTTTACCCTGCCACTTAAATTTGATGATACACCTCACTTTTTTTATCTACTCCCCTTCCACTTTTTTCTTGCCTTCTAAAGTGAACAAAAGAAACCGTACCTGCCAGGAAACACGTTCCCGCTAAAAAAATAAAGGCATATTTCATGGATAAATGCTCATAAATACTCCCGCTAATTATTGGAAAAACAGTCATACCCAGCGCGTAGACTGCTTGAAAGAAGCCCATTGCTGTAGAACGCTTTTGTTCAGGAATTGTTTGCATGGCACTGGAGGTCAGCAGTGAGAACAAAACCCCTGTACCTATACCAGGTATTAGCTGCAGGAGGCAAACCATCACGATTGAATCTGTCTGGGGAACTAATACACAGTAAATGCCGAGGAAAAGAAAGCTAAAACAAATCCATAGCTTAATAGATATCATTTCCAGGAATTTAGTGGAAGCTAACCTGGCAAAAACGACAGCTGAAAGCATATAAATAATAGACGATACACCGATGACCAGATTAGAACCGCCAAGCTCCTGGACAATCTGATTTGTAAAAGACATCGTGGTAGACATTTGCACACCCTGCTGCACTAATGCCAAACAGGAAAAAAGAACTAAATTTTTATTTGCTGTCACCTTGATTAATTCCTTGAAGGAAACCTTATTCATGTAATTAGATGGTTTGGTTGATCGAAGAAAGAAAGCGAGTACAAAGCCTATAAGTCCTGCCGCTAAGCTAAAAGCACAAATCATCATCATGCCGACTTTATCATAGAGGAGCGTACTGGTTACAAAGCCAAGCAGCATACCGGCATTATTAGCCATAATAATCCTGCTGGTTGCCCGTATCTGATCATTTTGGGAGAAAAAGCTCATATAGAGAATCATAAAAGAAATCCAGGTCGCACTTGCTGTTCCGGATAAAATATTACCGAGGAAAAAACCGATACCATCTGGCAGCAAAATCCTGCTTAAAGAGGCACCGCCCGCAAATAAAGAACCAAATAGGATAAACAGCTTGTGATTGCTGCTAAGATCTGCCAAAATACCTGCGGGAAGCCGGAGCATAAGCTGGGAAATGCCGTATGCACCAATAATAGCTCCTACCAGGTTACTGGAAATGTTCGCCAAAATTAGATACGTAGTTTGATAGGGAATGTAAACATATTGGGCGAACCAGAAGCATACAACAATCCATAAAATCAATGATGCCTGCTTTTTCTGTGTATTACTCATCTTTTTCATTACTCCTTCTTTTTGCAGTAAAATATTTCCAAATAAATGTTAAGAAAATTCAAGGTTCACTGAGCATATCCGGTCCCCTTTTCTCGTGTTTTTTATTGGATTACCAGTAGTTTTCCTGCTTTTTCAGCCGCTTTAAAACAAAGATTTTTCAGTACAATCTCCATTTTCAAAGTTCTAATGCAGTATCATATCCTAAGATTAAAATTTGCACAAGTGTCATTTATTTCTTATTTCTTCACAGAAAAAAGATTTAAAAAACGCTTGCATCAAAAAAGAAAGCGTGTTAACATATGTGCAAAGCAAAATACCGGAATACATTTGACGTGTTACTGATAATGCAGGCAAGATCAAATGTACACTTTAATAATCATGGGGAAAACTATGCTTTTTTTCCATGAGGTTAAATGTGTACGTTTGGTCTTTTTTTGTGTCAATATGTGTTCTTTACATTTTATCCGTTGGCCAGTGGATTAATTTATAGCGAGGGAGAAAAAGACATGAACTATCAACAGGTGGCGCAGGACATTTTAAACAATGTGGGCGGAAAAGAAAATGTTTCCGGATTAACCCACTGCTATACACGTTTGCGTTTTACTTTATACGACACAAAAAAAGCAAACAAGGCAAATTTAGAAAAGATGGACGAGGTTATCTCGGTCGTAGAGAATAGCGGACAGTATCAGGTTGTTATTGGAAATAAAGTGGCTGAAGTACATGACCAAATTCAACTTCTTTTAGGTGATTTAAACAAAACGAAAGAAAAGAAAGAAGAGAGTAAAGGGTCTATCGGAAGCCGGATTTTAAATACATTTACATCCATATTTATTCCGATTATCCCGGCCATTGCTGCATCCGGAATGCTGAAAGGAATTCTGGCTCTTGCAGTTATGATTGCCGCTTATTACTGGAATGTGGATATTAAAGAATATAATACGTATCAGATACTGGATGCGACTTCCAATGCTTTATTTTACTTCTTCCCAATTATGATTGGTTATGTAGCGGCGAAGGTATTTAAGGCAAATGAATTAATTGCAATGGTGCTGGCAGCAACTCTATGTTACCCTGATCTGGTTGAAATAATGACTGGAGATGCAGCTGTTACCTTTTTGGGTCTTCCTGTAACATTAGCAAATTACACATCAACAGTTATCCCAATCATTATTGCAGTATTTATCATGGCGTATGTACAACGCTTTTTCGAACGTATTACACCAGAAGTTTTAAAAATTATTATGGTGCCAACTTTTACTCTATTAGTAATGGTACCAGCAACCTTAATTATTTTCGGTCCTATCGGAATTCACTTAGGTAACTTCATAAACTGGCTGTACTATATCATTATGGATATCAGCCCAACATTATTAGGTGCTTTTATTGGCGGAATCTGGTGTGTTCTTGTTATATTTGGTGCTCACAAAGCAATCCTGCCAATTGGAATTAATGATGTAGCACAAACTGGTCAGCAGAATCTATTGGCATTTGCAGGAGCTGCTAACTTTTCACAGGCGGGAGCTGCTGCGGGAGTCTTTTTGAAAACAAAAAATAAGAAATTAAAAACGTTATCTGCAACAGCAACCGTAACAGCCCTTTTCGGAATTACCGAGCCCGCCATTTACGGCGTTAACCTCCGTTTGAAAAAGCCGATGATTTATGCGGTTATCAGCGGAGCGATAGGCGGCGGTCTGATGGGCTGGGGCGGATCCTATGGTACAGCCTTTGCCAACCAGGGATTTTTAACCATTCCCGTCTATATTGAAGCAGGTACAAAAGCGTTCCTATGTTATATTATTGGTATTGCGATTGCCTTCTTTGGAGCTGCAGCTATGACGATGTTATTTGGTTTTAAAGATATTCCTGAAGAGGAGGATGCAACAGATGAAGGTTTTGATGAGAGCAATGAGGATACTCCAAATACAGTAACAGATACAGAAGTAACTATTCCTTCACCAGTCCAAGGAAAGCTGATTCCATTGTCTGAAGTAAAGGATGAAGTTTTCGCATCAGGCGCATTAGGAGAAGGAGCAGCGGTTTACCCGATTGCAGGTGAGGTAGTAGCGCCAGCCGACTGTAAGGTATCCGTTCTCTACCCAACATTACACGCGATCGGGCTACAGCTCGAAAATGGTGCTGAATTATTAATTCATATAGGCTTTAATACCGTCGAATTAAATGGTGAAGGTTTTGAAGCCCATGTAAACGCTGGTGATGAGATAAGTAAAGGAACGAAAATTGTCTCATTTAATATAGAAGAAATAGAAGCAAAAGGATATGATCTCACCACCCCGATGGTTGTCACCAATTCTTCGCAGTTTCAAGGTGTTTCCATTGTAGAAAGCAATTAGGATAGAACTGCTTGATAAATAATTATTAAAAAATATATAGGAGTGATGATAATGACAAACTATTTCAGCAAAGATTTCTGGTGGGGAGCTTCCTCCTCCGCCTTTCAGGTTGAAGGAGCATGGAACGAGGATGGCAAAGGTAAAACGGTAGCTGATTATAATGCTTTCCAAAAATCAGATGTACAAGCAGATACCAGAGTTGCCAGTGATTTCTACCATAACTATAAAGAAGATATTCTTTTAATGAAGGAACTTGGGTTAAAAGCTTACCGCTTCTCTATTTCCTGGGCGAGAATTATTCCAGATGGAGACGGAGAAGTGAATCAAAAGGGGATAGATTTCTATAATAACGTGATTGATTTCTTATTAGAGAATGATATTATTCCATTTGTAACGCTGTATCATTTTGACCTCCCATTTGCCCTTGTTGAAAAGTACAATGGCTGGGAAAGCCGTGATTGTGCTTTCGCTTTTGAAAAGTTTGCTAAAACCTGCTTCGAAGCTTTCGGCGATCGTGTAAAGCATTGGCAGGTGCACAATGAACAAAATCTTATGATTCGTGTTGATATCCGCATGAATATGTACGATGTGCCAAGTGAACAGGCTGAAAAAGTAAGAGCACAAATGGATTATCATATGTTTTTAGCACATGCACTCGCTACTAATGCTTGTCGTGAAATGCTTCCAGACGTACAAATTGGACCGGCAGTATCTTCTACGATGACATATCCAAGCTCGAATCGTCCTGAAGATGTATGGGCAGCCAGAATGAATGATAATTTTAAAACAAATTATGCCCTGGAAATGTATTGTTTCGGTGAGTATCCGGGATACTATAAAGAATATCTTAAGAAATGTGATATTTATCCGGAAACAAAACCAGAGGATGAAGAAATTTTAAAAGCTTCGAAGCCGGATTATATTGCCGTAAACTATTACCGTACTTTAGTAGCCAGCTATCTTCCTGCAGATGAAGCTCATCCATTCGGAACGAAAGTAAATGATATTGATTTCGACTTATATGGATACTTTAAAATTGAGAAAAACCCGAATCTCGAAGTAACAGATTACGGAATTCAAGTAGATCCGACAGGACTAAGACTACTACTCAACGACTACTATGAAAAGTACCGTTTGCCAATGATTATCACCGAAAATGGCTTAGGAACTGGCGATCAGTTAACAGAAGATGGTAAAATACATGATGACTACCGTATTGACTACCTGAGAGATCATATTGCTGCTTGTAATGATGCCATTTCAGATGGTGTCGAGCTGTTTGGGTATTGCCCATGGTCTGTTATGGACCTGCTAAGCTCCCGCCAAGGCTTTATGAAACGCTATGGTCTGGTTTATATAGACAGAGAAGATTTTGATCTCAAAGAATTACGCCGAATTAAGAAGGATAGTTTTTACTGGTATCAGGATGTTATTAAAAATAATGGATTAAATTAATCAGCAAAGGAATAGGAACGTGGCCATGCAGATCGTAAAAGTGATGAACAATTCCTTAGTATTGGCAATCAATGATTCTGGAAATGAATACATTTTAATGGGCAAGGGAATCGGATATAAGAAATCAATTGGCTGCAACATCCAAGATTCTGAAATAGAGAAAACATTTATCCTAAAAGACAAAACGATTTTGAAGAACTTTATACAGCTTGCAAGTGAGCTGGATGATACGTATTTTAATCTTGTGAAAGAAATCATTGAATTTGCAACAAAAGAATACGATATGGAAGTAATGGATTACTTATACCTGTCGCTGTCCGATCATATCTCTTTTGTTGTCCGCCGATTTCATGAAGGAAACCTTGGAGAGAAATTTAACTATGTCGAGATTGTGAAATATTATCCAAAGGAATATTCAATTGGTAAATTCGCAGTAAACCTGATTAATCAAACAATGGAAATTAAGCTTCCTGAAAGTGAAGCCTCTGCCATTGGGATGCATTTTGTCAATGCACGTTTAAATTCAGAATCCTATAATGAAGAAACGCAAATCACCAGATTAATTGATCATATTGAAGCAATTGTTCAAAGAAAATCCAGTGCCAATTTCGATAAAGCAAGTCTTTCCTACACAAGATTTATTACACATCTAAAGTTTTTTGCTGAAAGAATCATAAAAAATCAAATTTTTAAAGACACAGATACAGACATACTGTTTGATCAATTAAGTCAATCGATGCAGCTGGAGAATAAGATTATTGAAAGCATTACGCATTTTATAAAACAAAAATATAGTATTGATTTAAGCCGGCAGGAAAAAATTTATTTAATTATCCATATAAACCGGATATTAAGAGATGAACCGGGTAAATCATAACTGCTGTTATAAAAATAACCTCAAAGGTGCCTTAGCCTTTGAGGTTATTTTTATAAATTCGCAAATACTTATTCCGCTTCGCCGACAACTGTAAAGCGCTCATTTATATGCTTTGAATTTTCAATTTCGTCTAATACCGCAATAGCATAGTCTGCATAGCTGATGTAGCTGTCACCTTTTGAATTAACTAGAAGATTATCTTTTCCAGTTTGATAAGAGCCGGTTCTTTTTCCTTCCGCATCAAATACTGCAGAAGGGCTGATAAATGTCCACGTAATATCAGAAGTCTTTTGTAATTCCTGTAAGTTTCGTCCCTGTCCTTTAGCAGTCGGGACAAATGCATCTGGAAAATCAGGAGTTTCCACCAACGTAACTGTCTGGTCTTCATCGACATAAAGGCTTCCAGCTCCACCTACAATAATTGCTCTGGCATTCGTTCCTTTTAATGCATCAATGAATGCATGTCCAGCATCAACATGAGCCTGTTCTTCACCAAGAGGTGCACCAAAGGCGTTAACAACTGCTTCAAACTCCTTCAAATCCTCAGATGTTAGATCAAATATACTTTTCTCTATAACTGCAACATTTTTCTCTTCAAGCTTTGAAGCATTTCTTACGATGGCAGTCACTTCATGTCCACGACTTACCGCTTCTTTTAAAATAAAATTTCCTGCTTTACCACTTGCTCCAATAATAGCAATCTTCATTTTATTATCTCCTTTAAGAAATATCATTTGTAACCAAACAAATTACATGTAACCATCATAGTTACAACCGAGGTCTTTGTCAACACTTTAATACTATCCATTATTCACGGCTATTAAAATAGGAATACGCTTGTAATAATATTGGTTACAGGTGTATGATTGGAATACAGCGATTTATAATATGAAAGGTGAGAAGCATGTCCATTAGCAGTCGATTTTCTGTAGGTATTCACATATTAGCTCTTATTGAGATAAATAAAAATGGAGCAAGCACCTCTGAATTTTTAGCAGGAAGCGTAAATACAAATCCTGCTGTAATCAGGAAGATTATGGGGATGCTTAAAGGAGCCGGATTAGTAAAAGTCCAGCCTGGAATAGCAGGAGCTGAACTCGCAAAGAATTTATCCGATATAACCTTGTTTGATGTGTATAAGGCCGTAAATGTTGTACAGGAAAAAGAGTTATTTTCCGTGCATGACAATCCAAATCCCGATTGTACAGTAGGAAGGAATATTCAAGCAGCTATTGTACCAGTGTTTGAAGCTGCTCAAACAGCATTGGAGAAGTCTCTTGGAAATGTATCGGTTGAAGATGTTGTAGATGATATTATTAGAAAAGAAAATATAAGTTAAACGGCATTCCCTCTTGGCTTGAATGTCGTTTTTCTATTTACTATTAAAAATCCCTCAAGGATACTGCCTTGGGGATAAACGATTCTCTGCAATATAATAATGACAGCCTCAGCTTAAAAAGATGCCTTGAATTTTCCATACCTTATGATTTTATTCATCTATATCTAAACGTATTTCCTCAGACTCCTCTAAAAATTCACCAATCAGAGTTATTACCGAGCCGGCAGTTTGTATCCAGCTTCCCGCCACTCCAAGCTGTCCTTGATTTATGCTGTTTCCATACAGCACTTGAACACCGCTTAAGGCCTGCAGAGCATTTCCAATACCTTGTAACAAATTCCCAATGATATTCTCTGCTCTGCCCTCCTCTGTATTATCAAAAAATTCATCTGTAAGTGCGGTAAAGCTTCCTAATGCCTGAATCCAATTTCCTGAAATAATTATTTTTTGTTCTGTTTCTGTATCAGATGTGCCATAAAGCAGCAGTCCGGTAATAACCGTTGAATTACCGATAGCTTGAATATTATCTCCAAGTCTTTCCAGAGAAGGCCCACCCTGCCCATCAGCTGATAAGGCGCTTCCCAATGCCTGTAGTACATTTCCTATCAATCTCCATTGATAGCTTTGATTTTGATTTAAATGAAATTGTGGTGTACTGCCAATAGCTGCTTGTATTGTGCCAATTGTTGAGAGAGAATTACCAAGTATTTCTTTCCAATGGTTGTTCATATGTAAGCCATCCTCGCTCATATTGGTTCTGATTATTGTATTCTTTCTTCAGCGATTCGTGACCAATAATAAATACAACAGAAAATGAATTTCGGTATACTTAGCTTCAAAATCATATTACTGGACAGAAACGTTGAATTGATTCAGGATTATCCTAAAAGTATTAAATTGATAAGGGAGAGGAGTTGACACTTGTGTGCAATACATTACGAGAAGAAATACAAGTAAAATTGCAGAATGGGGATTACCATTGTGAGAAGGAAATGACACTTTCTATCTTCAGCGGTAAATGGAAGGTAGTTATTTTATGGCACTTGGGAGTCGAGGGACCTCATCGTTTTAATGACATGCAACGGCTTTTTAAAAATATTTCTCATAAGACGCTTTCCAATCAATTAAAAGAATTAATGGAGGACGGTGTGATTAGCCGCAAAGTTTATCCAGAGAGCCCGCCTAGGGTAGAGTATTCCATGACAGAACTGGGGTATACATTATTACCTATCATTGAGATGATGTATGACTGGGGGAAAATGCGGATTGAGCAACTAAAAAATGAAGGGCTTATCAGTTAGAATTAATTGAAAAATAACATAACGGCCAGATTCTCGATCTGACCGTTATTTTTAAATTAATTATTTAATAGCTTTAGTGCCTCTCTGTTAAAGGCTGGCAAATCGTCAGGAGTACGGCTTGTAACCAAATTCTTGTCAACAACAACTTCTTCATCTTTTACACTTGCTCCTGCATTTTTTAAGTCTTTTCTGACAGAAACAAAGCTTGTTAATTCCCTGCCTTTTAATAAATCCGTTTCCACTAAAAACTGAGGACCGTGACAAATTGCAAATACGGGCTTATCAGCTTCCATAAATGCTCTTGCGAAGTCACCGTTTTTCGGGTTAATACGAAGTAAGTCGGGAGAAAATCCGCCAGGAACTAATAACGCATCATAGTCGCTAGCACTTACTTCTTCAATTCCTTTATCAGCTTTTAATTCCTCTCCATTTTTACCTTTAATTATCTTACCTGCTTCATCACTAATGACGTCTACTGTATGACCTGCATCCTTATAAGCTTTTACAGGACCTGTTAATTCTATCTCTTCTACCATATCTGTAACAATTGCTGCAATGTGTTTTGCCATTTCATATTCCTCCTTCATTAGTTTATATTTATGGTATCAAATATTCCCGGGCCTGTGAAGAACGCACTTTTGGGAGCGCAGGTTACTTATAGGTAACTATTGATGCTATACAGCTAGTTTCAAGGATTATTATACCTTTCCCTTTCAATATCAACTATCAAGAAAGATAGTAACCAAATCATACGGCGGTTTGGCCACTTGATTATGTATACGATTATTACTTTGTCTTTATAGAACATTCATAAACAGTGTCTCCAAAAGCCCTCACATCGTTGAGATAATCGTATCCTTCCGACGAACCATAACGGTTGAACATTCTTACTGCAACTACATTTTCCTCAGGAATGACGAGCAGCGTTACATTTGTATAACCAAGTAATTGATAAGAACCTTTAGGAACACTATCACCTATTTGGTTAAAAGGATGGTTCGTGTCTTTTATAAACCATAAAAATCCATTCTTATGAATAGGAAGATTGGTATTCGGAGTCTGAATGGATGTTGCCATTTGAATAATTTCTTTAGGAATAATTTGTTTTCCTCCCCATTTCCCTTCTTTTAAATGAAGGTATCCCCATAAGGCCAGCTCTTTTGCAGACACATACATATTCATTCCGGAACCATCTACCATATCCGTCTCCGTCCAAAAGACGTTATCAGTATCTCGAATAGTATCAGAAATTTTTGAATGAGGCTGGCTCATCTTAATCCATTCTGTCGATTGGAAGCCGGCCGGATTAATCACCTGCTCTTTTACAATATCAGTTACGGATTTCCCTGTTGTTTTTTTGATAATCGTTGCCAGCAATTCGATACTTGGACCTCTGTATGCCCATGATGAACCAGGTTTATATTCACTTACTAATTTACCATCCTCTATTTTAAGTCCATGTGTATGGGTTAATAAATGACGAATGGTTACACCCTCATATGGGGACGGGGATGGGGATACATGGGAATCTTCAACAAATTTTTGAATCGAGTCATCAATGGAAAAATAGCCATGATATATCGCATAAGCAGCTGCAAATCCAATATAAGTCTTTCTTACAGATGCAATATGAAATTGCGTGTCTGCTTTAACATCCCGAGCATGTTTCGTACTCGATTGTTTACCAAAATAAGACTCTGTTACAATTTTTTCGTTATGGATAATAAATAGAGCACCACCACTGGAACCCAGCTTTTTAGCACTTTCTTTTACATGAGTATGTACATCTTCAAACAAGCTTGCGCATTCATTTTTTAATAGCATTTTATCCACTCTCCTTTAAAAATAAAGAAAGTGCCCCCAATATGATTGGAGGCACTGCGCAACATTACTGTTTTTAACCATTAAGGACACCAACATAAGTTATCTCACTTATATCACCTGTATAATTATTGTGAGTGTATCATAACACAATTATTTTGGCAATAATCTGTTAATAAATTAAAAATCGTGTACACTTTAGTTATAACTTGTTTTAGATAATATTATATTAATTTACTTGGTTTTGTTATTTCAGCACACCCCTCAGCCAACTTTAATCCCAAAAGCAATCCATCTGCCATCTATATCTTCAATTACAAATTCTTTATTATTGTAATCTGTATCATTTAAGGAACGGACTATCTTTACACCTGAGCTGATCATTTCTTCTTGAAGCTCTTCTTGATTTTTTGTAATAAAGTAAGCATCGTATCCATAACCATATAAGTCTCTATTCGGAATTGTCTTTTGTCCATTAGTTTTGATTAGAATTATCTCTGTTGTATCACGATACAAACAGATATGGGGTTCATCCACATTCAAATAATGAACAGCCTTAAATCTTAATTTCTGTTCATAAAAATTTGCAGTTTTTATGATATCCTTTGTTGGAAATATACAATGTGACTCTATTAAAAGGCTCTTCATTTTTTATCTCCTTAAATATTGTTTAGTTTTTTATTCATTGTTGATCCGAAGCATACAGACGTATATCAAATGGTTAAACGTACCATTGGTAACTCCTAAAGTAATTAGAATTCCTATTCTAATTAGAATACAACCAAATCAAGTTATCAAATAAAATAAGGAATATAGTATAAAAAACTAAATAATATTCCAAGAGTAGAAAATAAATAAATTCCTATTAAAACCGGATTAAGTCTTAACCTAAAAACTTTGACTTTATAATCTGTTCCACCTTGATACCTATCTGAGACTTGCTGATTATTTCCATTGTAATTACCAAAATAGGAAACAATCCAAGTCAGGCATAGTATTAAAAAACATGCAACAAAGAGCGTATCAATAAAAGAGAAATGGTATAACACAGTTATTGCTAAGATAAATAATAATTGAATAATCATTGTTATCAATATCATTATTATTTTTCTCACTTTAGTTTCACCCTATTCTTTTCAAGTTTACCTGCAATATAATCCCATAAGAAAGCATTGGAAAGAAATACAGATTTAAAAATTCTGGAAATGGAATAAATGCATATCTAATCCCTAAGCTGTGGAAATTAACTAACTGTTCATTCATAAAAAATCCATATTTAATGAGAATATGGTTGAGATAATAGAATAATAAATAAGCCAATACAATCCGAAAATAGGTAGAGATTTTTTATTAGTGAACAATCTAATTATACCTAATTTAGAGAATCTTTCCAATATGATTTTATTGTGAAAATACAATTAGGTTAAAACTCTTTTGACTTTTTATAAAAGCCGACTAATCGTTATTGTCTTCTTATTACCTTTAGAAGCAGTAAATAGTACACCTGTTTCTGTACTTATTGCAAACAAAAAAGCACTTCCCAAATAAATGAGAAGTGCCTTAAACATTGATATAACAATGATATTAACGTTTTGAGAAATATACAGATAAATTCTAAGTCTATTGAATACATCTTAATCCATTTATATCAACGTTTTGGGAATTGTTATATGGATAAAGATGTATTAAAAAGGATTGAAATTGACATTACTTGAACCAAATTGAACCAACGCGATAAATGTTAGTTGAATACATTTTGTTAATATTCCACTGCTATGTGTACATTTAAATGATGGGTGCTTATTAAAGTAAAGCACCCGATAGTTTAAGTTTGTTTTTTCACAAATAGCATAATCTAACAGGTTGTCAGATCACCTATTTTACCAACCCTTTTACTTATCTATATGCCGCTATGTATACTCCCACATTCTACTAACTTCCACCAACTCTTCTCCATTAAATTCCATTCTGTATACATCTGGTTTTGATGTGTGGAGTAAAAATTCTATATCATATTTACTATCATAATAACCCATCATTATAGTCATTACAGCTCCATGAGTACCTACAACTACTTTCTGTCCTTGATAAGTATGTAATATTTCTTTTAAGGTTTTTATAGCTCTTGTCTGGCAGTCCTGATTAGACTCCCCTCCAGGTAAAGCATAGGTTGATTCATAGAATGACTTGTTTAATAACGGGATTAATTCCTTATCAGATATTCGTCTATCCTCTAAGGTAAATATTCTTTCTTTAAGGTCCTAGAATATTAGAACTTTTTGCCCTAATTGATCAGCTAATTCCTGAAGTGTTAGGATTGAACGCTTGTATGGACTGGAGATAACAGTGTTAATACCTTCTTCTTTTAATAAATTAGTTATTCGATGAGCATCTATTTTTCCTTTAATAGTTAACCCTCTTGTTCTTTCACTTCCGACTTTTGGTGAATCACCATGTCTCACCATATATATATAAGTTTTCATAATTATCCTCCAGTATTTAAAGCCATTTTCTCTAATAATATACTATTACCTATGCTACCAAATATAACTCATTTGTGATCTATGTATCTAACTACGATTCTTAATGTGGCCTTGCTAGATAAACAGCAAAAAGAATGAGAATGATTCCTAGAACTATGAAAGACTTGTATAAAAAATTCCTTTTCCTACGAGCAACACCAACAATAGTGAAGAATATGCCAAGTATGAATGACACGAGCATTATATAGAATCCCATTTTATTCATTCCTTTCGAGAGTAATTATTCGTTCATGACGATTGGCTACATCTAAATCATGAGTCACTGTAATAATAGTAGTATTAAATTCTTTATTCATATCAAAAAGTAGATTGATAATTTTTTCTTTATTTTTCGAATCTAAAGACGCAGTTGGTTCATCTGCTAAAATTATTTGGGGTTTCATAATTACAGCCCTAGCAAAAACAGCTCTAGATCGTTGGCCACCAGAACACTCAAGTGGTTTTTTTTTCAAAATGGGCTCAATCCCAATTTTAGTAACAATTCGTTTAAAGCGATCTTGCACAGTTAGGTCTTTTTCAATGTTAGCATACATAAGCGGCAATTTAATATTATCCTCTATGGTCAAAGAATTAATTAGTGCGGATTCCTGAAGAACAAAACCAATTTTTTGATTACGCCACTCAGCTAGTTTATTTCGTGATAAATCCTTAACAGATGAATCAAAAAGTTTATAGCTCCCTTGATATTGAGTATCAAGTAGACCAATAATATTAAGCAAAGAAGTTTTTCCAACTCCAGACTCCCCTATAATAGAAAGTCTTTCCCCAGATTTAACTTCCAATTCAAAGTCATTTAAGATAGAAAAACCTTTCTTTTTGAATGTTTTTTTCCGGATTTTTAGTTTAATTATACTATTCATTGTAATACCCCCACGGAGATCGGAATCCTTTTAATTTTTCTTATCGTAAGTTCAACAATCGCAAACCCAATAATCAAATCTATAAACAGGACAATTAGTAAAGCAATCCAATCCATGCTTATTAAACCAAATATTCCGTAAGTAGCAAAAGTTGATTCTTTCCTTAACCAAAAGCCGAATCTATTGAAAGCGGTTATCACAAATAGTATGGCTAGAGTAATAGAAAACAATATTCCAAAATAACTATAAAAAATTGCTCTTAGTTTTGAATGACTCAATCCGACTAATAAATTGATTGTAAAATCTTTTATCATTAAACGAATGCTTATCAAAGTATTCCAGGTAGCTAGACAAACAATGATTAGTAGCAAAATAAACGTGATAATACAGATGATTTTTAATGAATTAACATAATAATCTTCAAAGTAATTGAAGTTTTCTTGTTGATTAAAAAAATTAAATTCTAAACCTAGATTTTCCTGGATAAGTTCATTTAAATCCGCTGCTTTCTCTTTTGTCGAATCAAGAAGCGCAATGTCCATCAGACCATTAACGTGCAGGTCAAGACCCGCACTTTGAATAAATTCTTCATTAACAGGTAGAAAGATTGAAAAATTGAAATAATTTTTTGAATTAGGAGCATAAAAATTAGAACGATGAGTATTCTTCTCCAAGACCCCTTGAACTTTTAAATTGACTAATTGTTTGGTGACAGGATCTGTAATCTCAATAGTTGACCCTACAGGATATGTTGTGGCCAGACCTGCACCTACTAAAACAGGTATTTCTCCTTTATTAAATTTATAGTTGAAGTCTAAGTGGTTTCCTTGAGATAATCTAAATTGATTTATCTTATAAGCCTCTTCATTGATATAATTGAAAGAAACTTCCATCTTATATTTATTATATAATGAAGTGACAAAACCATCGGCTTGTAGAGCATAAGTATAATTGTTGTTTAAATATTCATACACTTTTTGTGTATCATCTATTTCAATTCTATCAAAATCAGCTTCACTATTTGGGTCTAGATTAGCAATAAAAGTTCCTTCTTGATTCAAAGTTTCTATTTCTTGATAACCTTGATAAGTTGAAATAATTGAACGAGCAGTAGTAAAAGAAAGATAATTAGCTAAAAAAAGTAATATTATCATACCCAAAACAAGTATCCATCTTTTCAAAAATATTCTAGTTATAAAAAAATGTAAAATTCTCATTCTTTTTTCACCTGACCTGCACTAATTAATATATATATAATAAAAATAAAAACTAAGTATAGATTGCTTGTTACATTCAGCCCTAAATAGAAGTTCAATGAAAGTGAGAGTAAAAAACTAAACACTAAAATAGCTAGACTATTCAAGATATACCGGATGATAATATTCACCATTGTATCTCCTACAAGTATTCGGCAGGATATTTCTGTTTTCCTGCGATTTAAAAATTGATAGTGAAATACTATGATAATAAATGTAAGAAAAATATTTATTATAAGTTGATAATCTACAATACTTTCTAAAAAAGACTTTAAAATAGAAGAACCTTCTAAATTCAAAGTTTGTACATAAATAAATAGTAAGTTTGAAGCAAAACAGAATAGGTAGATAGCAACCGCCTCAAAAACGTCGAAAAATCTAAATAAAGAATATTTCATAAACTACTCCTTAAAGTTGACATGGAGTAAGCTAAATTACCTATTAGTAAGATACGTTTTAAAATATCCATATCTCTCCCCCTAAAAAATTAAATCTGTTCTTTGGTGTTTGAAGTCGATTCACTCTGGTATTCAAGAATATCACCAGGCTGGCATTCCAAAGCCTCGCAAATAGCTTCTAATGTTGAGAACCTAATAGCCTTCGCTTTTCCATTTTTTAGAATGGAGATATTAGCCATCGTTATCCCAACCCTATTTGAGAGCTCAGTTACACTCATTTTCCTTTTTGCTAACATCACATCAATATTGATTATAATTGCCATTGTTTTCACCTCAAACTGTTAGATCATTCTCTGACTTTATATCTAGTGCATTTCTTAATAATTTTTGAAGAACTCCAGCAAATACTGCTATAACAACCGAGGCAAAAATTATTATAAAGCCGATAATTGCTATTCCTGGATGCAAAGCACTTTGTGACATAAGTAAGATGGACCCTATTACATACAAGATACTTATAGTAATTGCACAATACTTAATTAGGTTTAAAGAGTTTACAGATGACTCCGAAAAGGCATCTTCATTATCAATTAATTTCAGAAGTCTTATAGCCTGATACAGAGCAACAAAAAATGGGATAGTAGTTACATACAAACCTAATAAAACAGGATACTGTAAAAAAGCAAACTCTGGAAACATTTCTGCCGTATCATTTGCCAACCACGGCAGGAAAAAAATACACAAAGAAAGTACGATAACTCCAATAAGAAAAACAGCAATCTTTAAGAAAATTGTTGAACCTCGTTTCATTAAAAAGCACCTCACTTATTAACTGATAATTACACCTTAATACATTTTTTATCGAATTGCAATAAACATTTATCATATTTTGTTATTTATTTATTGTTATATTTAATACCTTCAATTTCTAGCAAAATTAAAAGCATTCCTTCTTCACAAAGGAATGCCTTTATACTTCGAGTTACTCATAATTAATAATCCTTTTTCAACTAAACCGCCCCGTTGAACAAGCTTTGAGAATCTTGCTGAATAAAATCCTTCAATGTACAATGATTCTATATTCCAATAATACATTACCTTTAATAGCCATACTACCAAAACCTACATTAAATACAATATATATCTTGAAGAAAAAAGGGAGCTATTTCTCCCTTTTAGATATATCCTCTTTCTTTCAGGCTGGTAAAACTGTTATTATTGTTTACTACTAAGTGATCAAGCACTTCGATGCCTAGTAACTTTCCAGCTTCGACTAACCTCTTTGTAACGTTAATATCTTCCATTGATGGTGTTAACGATTATCAATAGTAATGTGTCAAAACATAATAAAATCAAACCATTCACTTTAACTACATGTATTTAACACATTTAAATCAAGTTTCTCTAACGCACCCGTTGAACAGGGGTGCCAATATATTGACTAATTTACTAATTTCCTTTTGGCTTTTAATACTTTAATTTCATAAGAGTCAATAGTAGATACAGAATTTAGTTCCTTAGAATGTAGGGTTTCATTCACTGTCTCTTCAATTTCCATTGCTAACTATGTGCATCTTTATCTGAACCTTTTATTGAAGTTTGAATGATAATGGGTTTTTGATACTCAGTATTATATTTCCGAATACGTGTTTATATCTATGTCGACAACGGATTTAATTACATTTTTTCGCAATGGACTCAATATCCTTTTTTACTGAATTAAAATATTCTTTATTCTCTTAAACTTTTACCTTCAATTCTATCTCCAAGTTCAAACTTACTGTAAATTCCAAATTCCCAAATTTCTCGTATTTTTTTCAGTTACCGTAATCAATGTAGAAAATTGTAATTCTCGTTCTTTAGTAGATAACGGTTCTGGTTCATCCTTATTCGCAACGGGAGTATCAACTTCTGAATGCTTATTTAACATGCTAAATGATGCTATTCCCACTATAAGTATTCCATTAATAATCAATATCCTTTTTAACATATAATCCCACCTATTAAGAAGGTAAGGGTGTGCCTCTGCATCGTATTAATTTATTTTCGTATATTTTAAACTTAAAAAGCCAACAATGGTATTAATATCGAATTTTACCGTTCTTCCAAAAATGCTTTTTAACATATAGAAGTGAGGCATGTACATGTTTTGGAAAAAACAATCAGATGAAAATAAGCCTGTTCCTCAATCAAACGCAGAATCAGAATTATCAGTAGAGGCTCTAAAAAAAGCCCTCGTTCAAATGGATGATGCGGAGTTTGTGGAAATCAACATTCCTGAAAATCAAAATGTTAATCTTATTTACGTAAGAACTCTGATTGACCAAGAAAGATTAAATGAAAGCATTGTAAAACCTTTATCAAACTGTTCCAAACAATCCATTCAGGAATGCAATGTTCACTCAACAATAAACTCCATTTCCACTTTTAATGAGGCAAAAAAGCAGCTGTTTAAAGGATCTGTTTTGTTATTTGACTCTTCGTCAAACCTTTGGTTCGCTATCCCTTTAGAAAATCCACTTGGACGTGCAATTGAAACATCCGATACTGAAACCATCCTTTTAGGAGCAAAAGACAGCTTTAGTGAACAGCTAGAACAAAATATTACGCTCATTCGTAGACGTCTTCCAACACATGATCTGAAAACAGAGAAGTTCACCGTTGGCTCTTTAAGTGAGACAAATGTGGTCTTATTGTACATAGAAGGGCTGACCAATCCAGAATTTGTTTCAACCGCCAAAAAGAAGATTTCGGAAATTAATTATGATCTCTTCGTTGATTCTTCTCAAGTAGCGACATTCATCGAGGAACATCAAAACAGTATTTTTCCTCAGTTTCAGCAAACTGACCGACCTGATGATGTTGCTAATTCTCTGGGATTAGGAAAAATTACGATTCTAGTAGACAATACACCTTTTGCTCTCGTTGCCCCAATTACTATTTTTCATTTGTTCCAATCACCAGAGGATTATATTAATCGATGGGTAGTTGCCAGTTTTTTGCGCATCATCCGATATGTAAGTTTTATTCTGTCTATCACATTGATCCCATTCTACGTGGCATTAACAACGCATCACTATCAAATGATTCCTTTACAAACACTTTTCGTCTTGGTGGAGTCAAGGAGCAAGCTTCCGTTCACTCCTTTTTGGGAAGCATTTATCATGTTGATTTTTATTGAAATTATAAAAGAAGCAAGTTTAAGAATGCCAACAAAGACTGGTCAAACGCTTGGGGTTATTGGGGGCATCGTAATTGGTCAAGCTGCAGTTGAGGCTGGTATGGCAAGTTAGGTGTTAATTGTCATGGTAGGGATTTCAACTATCGGATCCTTTCTTATTCCTAATTACCTTGTGACAAAGGCGAATTCATTGATTCAACTCATTCTTCTTGTATTTTCTTCGTTTCTTGGGATAGTAGGAATTGTTCTGGCAATGATTATCGTTTTAGCCCACCTTAATGGCTTGTCTTCACTCAAGCAGCCATATTTATCCCCTGTTGCCCCTTTCTACGGAAAAGATTGGCTTGATCTATTCATTCGAGGGCCTTTAACCAAAATGAAGGAGCGTCCAGAACATCTTAAACCGCTGAAGATGAAGAGATATCAAACTAGGAGATGATGAACTGAAACTAGGAGATGAACTGATGGAAGCCCTTCAATTATTTAATAAGAATGAAACCTATAATGGGTTCTATGTCATGTTGATGGTAAATCGCCTCCAAATGCTTTACTTTTTTTTGATTATGCCAAGGTTTTTGATCCATCCATATATGATTTGGGTGATTATAGCGGTCGGCATATTGTCTCAACTAAACATTCTTCTTATATCCAAATGGTTTTTAACCCGGATTTCTAGCGAAGGATACAACGGGTTTGTCCAATTATTCGGAAAAAAACTTGTACGTCTCCTCTCATTCATCGGGTTGTTCTTTATCCTGCTTAAAATTTTCGTGATTATGTTAGGTTTCTCGGAAATGGTTCAAGTATTTATGTTTCCAGCTACAGATTCAAATTGGCTTATCTTTTTTATTCTTTTGTCTTGTTTGTATGTAGCATGGAAGGGCGTTGAAAAAACTATACGGTTTGTCGTGATTTCATTTTTTTGTACATTTTGGATGATCTTATTCTTTGCTTTTTTCTTCTTTCCTCCAATAGCTCAACTCAGTGATTTGTATCCGATTATTCCAATGGAATTAAGTGGGGATTCCTGGAAAGGAATATTTTTAATTTTATCTTCATTTTCAGGGCCTGAATTTCTGGTATTTTTGGGACCGTGGTTTAAAACAAATAATAAGACATTTCGCTATTTGTCTTATGGCAATGCTCTAACCGTTATAGAGTATGTATTCTTATATACGGCGTCCTTATTCTATTTCGGTTCCAATTATTTAAGCAAAAGTCAATTTCCAATTGTCACTATGGCCCATTATTTTCAAAATCCAGTAATTGAACGTATTGATATGGTCATGCTTTCTTTGGAATTATTTAACATCGTCTTTGCGGTTTCAATTTTTCTACTGTTGTTTTATGGAGCATCTAAAATAGCTACTGGGAAAGTGAAGAGACCATCCAGTCGAGTAGGCTTTTTATTCAGTGTATTCATTATTTTAATTGGAATGATTCTTGTGAATGAATGGATTTGGAAGTCAGATGAAAAGCAGGTTATTTTACTTAATCTTCAAATTTTAGCAGGAAGCTTAAGTTACTTCATGGTTCCAATTACTATTATCGTAGTGATGAAGATAAAGGGGGTTAATAAACATGAGACTACGAAAGAAGATGGCTAAAAAATTGTCAATCATATTTATGGCATTATGGTTAACTGGATGTGCCCCTTTTACTGAAAATAATATTATTGAAGAGCTTACTCCAGTCACATTTTTATCACTTAGTAAAGGGGATGAAGGTAAAATAAAAATCAGTACGATTTTGCCTTCTCTAAGCAAAGAAAAAAAGAGTGTAATGACGCAAGAAGTAGGCTTAATAAAGGAGGGATTAAGGAATTTTAATATAAACTTCTACCAGGAAACAAAAACTGGGCAAATGCGAATGCTGATAATTAATGAAGACCTCGGAAGAAACGAAGGGATTATGTCCATTATTAATGTATTATTGACTGATCCGGATATTTCTTTGAGAATCTATTTAGTTATCGTAAAAGGAAATTTTGAAGAATATTTGGAAAATCAATTGGACAAACAAGACAATCTTGATTACTCTTTTTACCGAATGCTGAAGCACTATGAGGAAGAACATCAGGGAGAATTTAGTGTCGTTAATCTATATGAATTTAAAAAAATGTTATATACTCCTTATTCAGATCCTTTCTTACCTGTATTCAAAATAGAAAATGACGCTATCAGCTATGAAGGTACAGCCCTGTTTCAAAATGATAAAATAGTTGAAACAATAACAACTTTTGATGATCGTATCTTCCAGCTGTTACACAACAATCACTACTTAGCAGTTTTACCGATCCCAGAATTAAAAGTTGTTCTAGGTCATGTTAGGTCTAAAACGAAAGTGGATATCAATAAAAGCTTGTCTACAATGACCTATACAGTGAAGATAGACTCAAGAATTGAAGAATACCGGGGAGAAAAGCGATTATTTGACCCAAAGGATTTAGAAGATTTGAAAAAAGATATCCAATCCAATTTTGAAAAACAAACACAAGAACTAGTAAAAAAGATGCAAGAATTGAATGTGGATCCATTACAGCTAGGCAGTCATACATTAAAACCATTCTCTAAACCAATGGATGAAAAAAAATGGATTGAACTTTTCGAGAAGATGGACATTAAGATTGATTATCAGATTAATATTAAGCCTTTGACGGATTCAAACGCAAAAAGTTAATTACATTAAAAGCAAAAAACGCACTCACTTGAATGGTAAATAACGGATATGGTTTTTCCTCCACAATTACTTTTTGAACTTTCATTTCTCCACCACCTTTAAACACTTTAACTACTATGAATAATACCTTTATATATTCAATAGTTAAAGCAGTAAAATTAAAAAAACCTAAACTTAGAGTACTTAGAGTACTCTAGTTTAGGATACTATGTTTAAAATATCACCACTTGGATGCTGATGGGCAACAATGACACTTGCTGCGTTATTAAGTATTGCTGATTTAAACACCTCGCGTGGATGAACGAGTGAGGCATTCAATGAACCAACATGACAACGGTGAACTGCAACAACATTATTTTTCGTATTTAAACACATAACAAAAAACACTTCACGATCATCACGACCAATGAAGCGCGACGCTATCTTTGCTCCGTCTTCTGGGCTTTTAATAATGTAATTGACTCCCTCGTCTGCCTCTCTAATAATTTGTTCAATGCGAACTACTTCTAAAATGGTCTCCATCTCGATCAACCTCTCTATTGTTTTTTGACCTTTTTGGTCACCAGAGAGACAATCTTCGCATCGATTAATGTCAAGTGGCGTAAGTAGCAAAGCTATCAAGTGATTCGTATATTTTTTGGGGAAGCCTAATGAATTAGGGTGCGTTAAAAGCGTTAATTGCTTTATTACGCACCCTTATCCTACTTGGCTGACTCATAACATCCGAAGAACGAAGACCCTTTACTTAATCGATAATTCGTCTCTGCCCTACAGACGAATTAGAAGATTATAATTAGGGGGGCTGAAAAGGATAATTAATAGAGACATCTATTTTAAGGCCTATCGCTTTTAGTTTCCTTCAATAATTTCAGTATTTCATCTAACTTGTTATTTACTTTAAGTGTTTGATCCAAGTGATAAACCTCTTTTCTACTTAATGCTGAAGAGGATTCAGAAATATCGTTTTTTATATGATTGGCAATGTTATTTAATATATTTGCGTTCTCTTCAACACCTCGGTGTAGAGAAATATAATATTCCTTGGTATCTTCTAATTTTTTATTTTGATGTACCAATAATTTATTTTGTCCAACTAAGGTATTGCAATTTTGTATAATATCATCATTAACTATACTTAAAAGTTCTTCAACAATGATATTGATGTACTTTTGTTCAACTTTATAGTCTTTCAATGTTTTTTGGAATTTACCTTTAATCATGTCTTTCCATTCATTGTTTATAAAGAATTCAATAGGTTCCTCCTCGACTTGTTTATAAGAATCGCTTATTGCAAATGTTCGAAGTGCCTCAACAAATGCACGATTATACACTTTTCTTGGTCGCCCTTTACCTCCCAATTTCTCCTCTTTTACCATAGGCTTTCCAATTTGAGCAAACTCTTTATTAGTATTAACTTTAGCTGCATCTCTACGAAAAGATGATTCTGAATAATTTTTTCCGTCAAATGATAATTCCTCAATTGCCTCTTCCATAGTGAACCATTGATTCTTCAATTCTTTTATCTGTTCAGAATTTAATTCTTCCTCTTTAGTAAATATCCACATTTAAATTCACACCTCACAATAAATAACGCTATTATATCAGCCATTATAGCATTTTTCTTCATTAGTTATAGAAAATCAGATGCCTTACAATTGAATTAGAAAGTTAATTGCGCAATGCTTTCAAAAAGATATCGAGAGGATGAAAGTTTCAGATGAAGAAACTACGAGAGTTCAATCGCTTTGACTGTGAGGCATTTTTCAAAGACAAGGACGTACGAGTGATGTCACATGAGGACTGGCTTGAATACGATGCGGACGGAAAGAATCCTAAAGTCGTAGGCACTAAGTATAAAACAGTAATTGCAACCGACCGAACAGAATACAAAGGCGAGGATGTAGCACCTGACCTTAATGCAGGCGAGCAAGTTGTTGTAAAGGTGCCTAAACCTCCAAAAGAGTATAAAAAGTTCAGTAAAATCACATTTGTGAATCCAACAGCTTCTGTGTATGGAACATTCATGAGTGAACTTTCCGTCAAAGCAGAAGATGTAGACATTATTCCACCAAAATAATGAATGAAGGGTAGTAAGTTCCCTTCCTATCAACAAATACATTATTATACCTGCGACCGCCCCTGACAAGGGGCGGAACCACGATAGTAGGATGTGGTTTGCATGAAGAAAACATATAGAATGCAACGTGGTTTTATTTCATTTTTATTCATTGGATTTTTTCTTATCTTATGGTTTTTCTTTTATAAACTGTATCCATTGATTGTTGAACAAATAACGATAATACAGCTTCCACAAATCGAATCAAAAATCTTCTTGATTCCTGTTGGTCTGATGGTATTTACTTTGTTTGTTAATTGGTCGATTCGCAACAAACTTTGGTCTGGTCTATTTTTTTCTCTACATTATTACTTGATGACTAAGCGAATCAGAAGACATATTAAAGACGCGAGATTTGAAGATGAAAGGGAGTTTGACAATCGTTTAGTTACTTTACCAAAAATCAAGATAACATTTGATGATAATCGAACAAGACAGTCTGGAAAAGTTTTTATTAATAATACAATAAAGTTCGACAAGAAACTTGAAGATATGCGGATTGATTCAGCTTTAAAAGGTTATGTAAGCGAGCGCAAGTACTTATCTAAAGATCGTGACTGGTATATTTACGAATTTTATTCAGTTGATTCACATAAACAACTAAAGATTAAATCAGCAAGTGACTTGATCGAATGGTCAAATAAGACAGCAGACGATTACGCCCTACGTCTAGATGAGCGTGCAACAGTACCGTTTCATCATATGGGTTTAGTCGGCCAAACAGGTAGTGGTAAATCGTTTTTTATTCAAATGCTAGTTGAACAAGTATTATCAAAAAA
The DNA here is from genome assembly GCF_038004405.1 of Oceanobacillus sp. FSL W8-0428. Classification (NCBI taxonomy): domain Bacteria; kingdom Bacillati; phylum Bacillota; class Bacilli; order Caryophanales; family Bacillaceae; genus Oceanobacillus; species Oceanobacillus sp. FSL W8-0428. Next base: position 1,560,094 of record NZ_JBBORB010000001.1, on the reverse strand, counting down.
GGTCAGTCATGAGTTATTCATAATTGATCCAAAGCGTACTGACGTGTACCAAATGGCTAAACGTACTCTTGGCGATGAGCGAACAGCCGACAAAACAAATGCGATTGAATTGATTAAACAATTTCATGAGCGTATGAAAAAACGACAAGATGAATTACAAGATTATTTCATATCAAATCGTAATAAAACGTATAAGGATGCTGGTTTACCTGCTTTAATCCTGCTCATAGATGAGTTTGGGGCATTGAGAGAGTCATGGAAGACATTAGCAAAAAAAGAACGTGATGAAGTCGATAGCATACTATCTGACGTTGCTTTCATGGGTCGTCAACTAGGTTGCATTCTATGGGTCGCAACACAACAAATGAACGCACAGACGATGCCAACAGCGATTAGAGAACAGCTCGTTTTGAAGATTGCTTTAGGCGATAGTGATGAGCAAACTTACAGAACTCTATTTTCTTCTGGTGTGGATATACCTCCAGTTCAATTTACTGCTGGTCAAGGGATTTACAGCTATCCAGGGCTAGCAAGTGCAGACAAGCCACGCTTGTTGACCATTCCTTACGCTAGCTTTTTGAATGGAAGCACCTAGCTTTTCCTTAAGGAGCGACGGCACAAAGAGTGGAAGGGGACCCGCCGTTCAGGCGGGGAAGGTTCCGCTCCGTGCTTTACACCTTTAGGAGAGCTGGGGTGCAGGTAATCACCCCAGCTCCAGTCAGGAGCAAAACCCACACCAAAGCCTATTCTTATAGGCTTTTACACTAAGAAAACTTTACCTAAAGTTTTCTTAGCAAAAGGAGTGAATAGAACATGATTAAACCAGATATTGACCAATTTACACTCGTATTGCAAACAACAGGCGTGTTTGATTTTGACGAATGGCGTGACCGGATAGCAAAAAGCTTAATAAGTACATTCTTAATTAAATCTAAGTTGCATAAGCTATTCGACAACTTTGGAGAAGCTGACGTTAAACTGCCAGAAGGCTATACAATTGGTTATTCATTCATCAATGCACCATTTTACTTTTGTATTGCCTATCATGAAGCATTCACGAAAATGGGCGTAATTGTTAAATTTAGTGCATACGCATGGCATGAATATAGGAAGCGATATGAAGAAGAATTCAACGAACCGATGCATTTACACACCTTTTTTAAGTTGATTGATGATGATGAGTATTCCTTTAGACTTTCACGAATTGACATGTGTTGCGACTTTTTTAATGAAGGCATTAATATCGCTAAATTAAAACGCTCAATTGAAGAAAAAAGGACTGAAATACGCTATGGCAAGTACTAATAAAAGTTATCTACAAAAGGTTATTGATGACAACAAAGAAAAACCTTACAAAAGAAACAACTCGAAAGTGTCGGACGTATCGAAAGACTTTCAAGCACAAACATTGTATATCGGGGCAAAAAGCAGAAATACAAAAGTGCATTTACGCATTTATGATAAAAAAGAGGAACAACTTTCATGAAACACATGCGCCATATCGCTAAAGAAGTGGATGACTGGACACGGGTTGAGGCAGAGTTTTCAGGTGATTACGCCCACCAATTAACAGATGCAATTAAAGAATGTAGTACAGATGAACAGCTTAAAAATGTCATTATTAGTTCTCTAATCGATCGCTACATGTTCTTTTATGTTCATTCTAATCGACCCCATAAGATAACTAGATTAATGCTTGAACTATTAGATGAGAAGGACTTTCACTTTGAGTCACCTTCTCCACGAAACAATTTGTTACAACAATCAATAGACCATTTAATTAAGGGGTCTGGTCTACTCCCCACATTGTGGAAAGTTCAACAAATATGGGGAGGCAACACAGCAAAAGAATTAATTGATTATTTATATAAACAGTACTATGAAGAATTCGAACCCAATGATGACCATATATCTTGGTTGAATAAATACAAGGCACTTTACCAATTAGAAGGTAAGCCATGGGAAGGATGATATTTACATGAGTTTTCCAAAATTAAAAGAACATATACAACACATTGTCGAACTAGTAGACTTTTTCCAGAACGGTAAAGGAACGATTAATAAAACGGATAATCATTCAGATTACCAAAATAGCTACTATACACCAGAAGATATTTTAGGACAAGTAAAATATGATGCTGAGCAAGCACTAAAAGAAATGAATAAATTATTAAGATAAATCACGGCATAAAGGAGATGATGCCACATGAGCATTAACACGGCTACAAAGGATTATCCATATCTTTTAACAAGGGAACAAGCATCAGATTTTTTAGGTATTGACCCAAAGTCTTTTGATAAATATATCCGACCACATGATGAGCTTGATCGTTTCATGATTGGTAAGCGCGAGCGCTACACAATGAAGTCTTTAATACACTTTATCGAAAAACACTCCGTTTAAAATGTCGACAGTTGATAAGATGTTAGTTTCAGAATACAATACAGATGTATTCAACTAGCATCTATCAACTTTATTTTTGAAAGGGATTGATAGCATGGCTAGTATTGTAAAAAGAGGGAAGTCATACCGAGCACAAGTTTCTTTATACAAATATGGAGAACATAAGAGACTAACTAAAACTTTTACAACAAAGAAGGAAGCGAAACTTTGGGCTTTGGAAATGGAATTAGCGAAGGGAGAAGGTAAAGAGCTTGCTTACAGAACAACAACTTTTGCAGATTTCTTCGAGAATTGGATTTATCTTGTAAAGGTCAATGACGTTAAAGAAACGACATTTCAGAATTACGTTCGTACGTTAGGCATAATTCGAAATTTATTTCAGGATATCCAATTAAAAGATTTGAATGATATTGTTGTTCAGAAGAAAATTGATGAATATGCAAAAACACACTCTCGTAAGACAACACATGAAGTGCTGCTTAAAATTAAAACATCCTTACGTGATGCATATGCTCGTGGTTATATTGCAAATGACTTTGCACCATTAGTAAAGACACGTGGTGTAAATCCACCAAAGCGAAACAAAGCATTATCAATAACGAACTTCAAAAAGCTTCGCAATTACGTTATACAGCATCCAGAGGACGAGTTTAACTTGCTTGTACTACTTGCTTTAGAAACAGGTATGCGACGTGGAGAACTACTAGCAATTAGACCAGAGAGCCTTTATGAATATGGAATAGAAGTTAGACATTCAATCAGTCCTACTTCTGATGACACTTCATTGAAGACACAAAATGCAAAACGTGATGTTTCAATTAATAAAGAGGTGTATGAACTTATTCGTCAAATTCCCGTGAAAGAAAATGGTTATATTTTTAGTTTCGGTGGTTTTAAACAATCCCAACTACTAGCCGAACTGTTGGGGAAATTAGACATTAGTAAAACAACGTTTCATGGATTGAGAGATACACATGCGTCATTTCTATTTGCTCAAGACATAGATATCGCTTATGTATCAAAACGATTAGGACATATAAATATACAAACGACACAAAATTATTATCTGGAATTAATGCCAGAAAAAAAGCATCAGCAAGATGCCGATGCTTTAAATCTGTTAAATGCTTTATAAGATTAACGTTAATTTGCACCAACTTGCACCAAAAAACCTTTGCAAACGTTGGTATATCAACAAAGTGCTTAACGTTTTGAGAACTGAGGAGCACGACGAGCTTTTTTAAGACCGTATTTTTTACGTTCTTTCATACGAGCATCACGAGTAAGGTATCCTTCAGTTTTAAGTGATCCACGATATTCAGGATCTGCTTGTAATAATGCACGTGCGATTCCGTGACGGATTGCACCTGCTTGACCAGTGAATCCACCGCCGTGTACATTTACAAGAACGTCATAAGTTCCTTGAGTTTCTGTAGTAGCAAGCGGCTGATTCAAGATTAGTAATTGTGTTTCATATGGAAAATAGTCTCTAGCATCGCGACCATTAATTGTAATGTTTCCTGTACCGGGTACTAGACGTACGCGGGCAGTTGACTTTTTACGGCGTCCTGTGCCGTAGTATTGTACTTGTGCCAATTCATTTACCTCCCTTTAATTATCCACGAAGTTCGTAAGCTTCTGGTTTTTGAGCCTGATGGTTGTGCTCAGCGCCTCTATATACATACAATTTCTTCTTCATTTTACGTCCTAAAGGTCCTTTTGGAAGCATTCCTTTGATTGCAACTTCAAGCATTTCTTCAGGATATTTCGTACGCATTTCGTATGCGTTACGAGCTCTCAATCCACCTGGATGATGGGAATGATTGTAGTACATTTTGTCGTTGATTTTGTTCCCTGATAATTCAATTTTATCTGCATTGATGATAATTACATAATCACCAGTGTCTGCATGTGGTGTGTACGTAGGTTTATGTTTACCACGTAAGATAGCAGCTACTTCGCTTGCTAAACGTCCTAAACGTTGCCCTTCCGCATCCACAACTAGCCATTTGCGTTCAATATTTGCTTCATTTGCCATGAAAGTTGTGCGCATAATTTTTTCCCTCCATATATCGATCATTCTTTACTATTCGTAATCATATTTTTATTCTTAACATAATTAGATTCCGGGGCTAATCATGGTTTAGAAATAAAATGCCATATATCATATTATAACTTTCACAACCAAAAGTCAAGCCTAGTATGAAAGTAATTTAAAAAATTCTCGTTTTTTATTTCTCTTTTTCATTCAATCTTCAAAATGCTTCTCTTCCGTCTGCTCATGATAGCTTACTTCCCATAAATACAGTCCATTTGGAGAAATTGTCTTGCCGAGCTTCCCTCTTTCTTTTGCGGCTAAAAGCACCGGTATATCCTCTGGATTACGTTTCCCAACTCCTACATCCAGCAGCGCGCTGACCATGATCCGCACCATGTTGTATAAAAAGCCGCTCCCACGAAAAATAAATTCAATATCATTTCCTTTTTTCCTGCAGGAGGCATGATACAATGTCCGCACTTTTGAGCCTTTCACAGTCGATTTCGCAGAAGAGAAGGTAGTAAAGTCATGTGTGCCCTCTAAATACTCACAGGCAGCCTGTATGGCCTCTATATTGAGGCTTTTGGGAAAATACAATGCATAGTTCTGGCGGAATACGTCCGGTTCGTCCCTGTTTAAAACCATATAATGATACTCTTTCTGCTTCACACTATAACGGGCATGAAATGAATCACTGACCTGCTCGACATGAGATATATGGACATCATCAGGCAAGAGTGTATTGATAGCCTGCTTCCAATTATGCTCAGGAATCGTTAGAGGCGTATCAAAATGAATAACCTGGCCGACTGCATGGACTCCTGTATCCGTCCTTCCTGATGCTTGAATCCGGATCGCTTCCCCCTTATGGATTTTTGCTAAGGCTTTTTCCAGCATACCCTGGACAGTCCGCTGCCTGGGCTGTACTTGAAAGCCGGCAAAGCCTGAACCATCATAAGAAATCGTGCATTTTAACCTTTCCATTTGTACAGTTCCTTTCCTTCCATTACTGTCTTAAGACAAACAACGCCACAAGCATCAGTACAAAACCGGTTAAAACCAGAATATCCTTTGTACCTACATGTAATTCACGGAGCTTGCTTCTTCCTTCCCCGCCTTGATAGCCGCGGGCTTCCATCGCCATTGCCAGATCCTCAGCGCGTTTAAATGCACTGACAAACAACGGAACCAGCAGTGGAATAACTGCCATCACCCGATCCTTGACAGGTCCTGTCCGAAAATCTACGCCCCGGGCCGCCTGCGCGCGGGATATTTTATCCGTTTCCTGCATCAGTGTTGGAATGAAGCGCAAGGAAATAGACATCATCAATGCCAGCTCATGAACAGGGAACTTAATCTTTTTCAGTGGGTGAAGCATTTCCTCCATCGCATCGGTAATTTCAATCGGCGTTGTTGTTAATGTTAATAAAGAAGTCGTCAGGATCAGCAGGAAAAAGCGTAAGGAAATCGCAAAACCCTGGATAACTCCACCGCTGTAAATCTTAATAAATCCCCAATCAACTAAAAGATTCCCTTCATTTGTAATAATTAAATGCAGGATAAATGTAAAAATAATTAAAAACCAGACGGGCAACAGTCCTTTTAGAATAAATCGCAGCGGTACCCGTGAAATAAGTACACAGAGCACCGAAAATGCCGTTAACAAGCTATATGTTGGTACATTATTTGCAAAGAATACAATAATAACAAAGAAAAAAACTACCGTAATTTTCGTTCTTGGATCCAGCCGATGAATAAGGGAGTTTCCAGGAACATACTGGCCAATAATCAGAGCATTATTCATGAGACCCCACCTCCAGCCGCTTCTTGATCTCTTTTGCTAACTCCGGCATGGGTTGATATTGATAGGTTAAAGAAGTGCCAAAACGCTCATTATACTGGTTTAGAAAGTGAATGACCTCCGGGAGTCCTAATTGTACCTCCTGCAGCTTCTCTGCTTGTTTAAACACGTCAAGCGGATGACCTTCCATATATTTTTGTCCTTTATTTAAGATAATAATTTTATCTGCATAAGCCAGTGCATCCTCCATACTATGTGTCACTAATACCGTTGTCAGATTTTGCTCCTGGTGCAGCTGATAAAACATATCCATAATTTCACGTTGTCCACGTGGATCAAGTCCCGCAGTCGGCTCGTCCAGCACAAGAACTTGCGGAGCCATTGCCAGCACTCCTGCAATAGCGACTCGCCGCTTCTGTCCGCCACTTAAATCAAATGGGGAACGCTCTAATATTTCCTTTGGCAGACCGACAGCAGGAAGAAGCTTCTCTATCCTGCGATCGATTTCCTCCTGCTCTACGCCAAAATTCTTTGGTCCAAAGGCGATATCTTTGGCAACTGTCTCTTCAAATAACTGATGCTCCGGATATTGAAAAACGACCCCGACTTTTCTTCTTAAATCACGGATATTCTTTGGCTTCCCGTCTGCACTCAGATGGAAATCACCAATGTTTATCTCTCCCCTGCTCGGAAGGCTCAGTCCATTGAGATGCTGAATGAGTGTTGATTTCCCTGAGCCGGTATGACCGATAACCGCCACAAACGAACCAGAATTTACCGTAAAGGAGATGTTCTCAAGGGCTTTATGGGCAAAAGGTGTATTCTCTTGATAAATATAACTTACATCTTTGAATTGAATTTCCATAATTCCTCCAACAACTCTTCGTGGTTTAATGCTGCTTCTTTTAATGGAACTCCCTGCTTCCTCAGCTCATCGGTTAATTGGGCAACAAATGGCACATCCAGCCCAATTTCACGTAATTCTTCCCGCTGTAAAAAAAGCTCTCTTGGCGTTGTTTCCTCCCAGATTTGCCCCTTATTCATGACAATCACACGGTCTGCCTGAACAATTTCCTGCAGGTCATGCGTTATGGTAATCAGGGAAAGCCCTTCTGATTCCTGAATATCATTCACCGTGTGCATAATTTCTTTTCTGCCTGTCGGGTCGAGCATAGCAGTTGCCTCATCCAAAATTAATACCTTAGGAGCTATTGCTAAGACACTGGCAATGGCTACACGCTGCTTTTGTCCACCAGATAGACGGTGCGGCTCTGTTATTAAGTAATCCTGCATACGTACAGCGGATAAGGTGCGCTGGATTCTCTCTCTCATCTCTTCTCTGGGTACGCCTCTGTTTTCCATACCAAATGCGACATCATCCTGAACTGTTGCACCAACAAATTGATTATCTGGATTTTGAAAGACCATCCCTACATCTTTCCGTATATCCCAGACAGTATCATCATCTACTCTCTTGCCATCAACAATGATTTCCCCGTCCTTTGGCATTAGCAGTCCATTAAGCAGCTTGGCAATGGTTGATTTTCCAGAGCCATTATGACCGATAATAGCAACCCACTCACCTTCATAGATGTCAAAAGAAACCTGATCTAAAACAAGCGCTCCTTCTTCCTCATATTGAAAGGAAACATTCTTAAACTCTACCAGCTTTTTTCTATCCATCCAGACACCCCCTTCTCCTGTTTTTTCTATTATGTAATTTGCTTTATCTATCATGGTTATTTTATCGATTTTATTTGATGAAAGAAAGTATTTGTTATAAATAAATGTTTTATTATTGCTATTGAAAAATAAAATTAATAGTATATATCTAGCGGAAGAAATACACGGAGACTCCTGTGGGAATGCGCAGTGTGAAGACCCCGCAGAAAAAAAGTGAACTTCTTTTTTTCGAGGAGGCTGAGGACAAGCCCACGGAAAGCGTAATGTATTTCTGTAGCGGCAATTATCAACTTCACTTGCCCTCTGAACTCTCTTCGTAAAAATCATATAATTTTTCAATACAAAAAAAGGGCTTGGATAACCTCTGAGAGAGATTGAGTCCTGCCCCTTGCCGTTTTAGTAATTAAACCAACTCAATGATTGCCATTTTAGCGCCATCGCCTTGGCGTTCACCAAGTTTAAGAACGCGTGTATATCCACCTTGTCTATCTTCATAGCGCGCAGCAACATCATCAAATAATTTTTGAACTACGTTGTTTTCTTCATCCGCTTCTTTGTTGTATAAAAATGCTGCAGCTTGACGGCGTGCATGTAAATCGCCACGCTTTCCAAGAGTAATCATTTTATCTACAATCGATCTTAACTCTTTCGCTTTTGCTTCTGTTGTTTCAATGCGTTCATGAATAATTAAATCAGATGCAAGGTTGCGAAGAAGAGCCATACGACTATCTGTTGTACGTCCTAATTTTCTAGCCACGGACTATCCCTCCCTTTTCGAAACTCTACAGGTGACTGGTTTATCAGTCATCATCTCGAAGACCTAATCCTAGATCCTCTAATTTTACTTTTACTTCTTCTAATGATTTACGTCCTAAATTACGAACTTTCATCATATCTTCTTCAGATTTATTTGCAAGCTCTTGAACGGTGTTGATACCAGCACGCTTCAAGCAGTTGTAAGAACGAACAGAAAGATCAAGCTCTTCAATGGTCATTTCCATTACTTTTTCTTTTTGATCTTCTTCTTTTTCAACCATAATTTCCACGTTCTGTGCTTCATCCGTTAAGCCGACAAAAATATTCAAATGCTCCGTAATAATTTTCGCGCCTAGAGAAACAGCTTCTTCAGGGCGAATACTACCATCAGTTGAAACATCCAATGTCAGTTTATCATAATTAGCAATTTGACCTACACGTGTGTTCTCTACCTGATACGTAACACGTGATACTGGTGTGAAAATCGAATCAATTGGGATAACGCCAATCGGTTGATCATCAAACTTGTTTTCATCTGCCGGACGATAACCGCGACCTCTTTCAGCAGTTAACTTCATATGAAGGTTAGCTTTACTGTTTAATGTAGCAATATGAAGCTCTGGGTTCATCACTTCTACATCACTATCATACGTTAAGTCTGCAGCTGTTACGACTCCTTCACCTTGAACATCAATTTCTAATGTTTTCGGCTCATCAGAGTAGATTTTAAGTGCAAGTTTTTTCAAGTTAAGAATGATAGTTGTTACATCCTCCACAACCCCGTCAATCGTTGAAAATTCATGCAGTGCTCCGTCGATGTGAACGGTTGTCACAGCAGCACCTGGTAGTGAGGATAGTAAGATACGACGCAAGGAGTTTCCAAGTGTGGCACCATATCCACGTTCTAGCGGTTCAACTACGAATTTACCAAAAGTAGCATCATCGCTAATTTCAAGCGTTTCAATTTTTGGCTTTTCTATCTCGATCATTTAACAAACCCTCCTTTAAAACGTCGAAACCCCGGCTAGACCACAAAGTCTAACCGAAATTCCTCAAATAGGCAGTTGGCGTTTCTGCTCTACCTAAAAATCTTTCGTACGAACTGTCTTTGGAATCTGTTTATCTACAACATGTAGATAACCGTACGTTTTATCAACCATTATGACCAAGGCTGACAAATTCTATACGGTTAAATTAAACACGACGACGTTTTGGTGGGCGGCAACCATTATGAGGAACTGGAGTTACGTCAACAATTGCAGTAACTTCTAATCCAGCAGCCTGTAAAGAACGGATTGCAGCTTCACGCCCAGCGCCAGGTCCTTTAACAGTAACTTCTAATGTTTTCATGCCATTTTCGATTGCAGACTTAGCAGCTGTTTCAGCAGCCATTTGTGCAGCAAACGGAGTTGATTTTTTTGATCCTTTAAATCCTAGAGCACCAGCAGAGCTCCAGCCGATAGCATTACCTTGAGTATCCGTAATTGTAACAATTGTATTGTTAAAAGTAGAACGGATATGAGCAATGCCCGATTCTATATTCTTTTTCACACGACGTTTACGCGTATTTGTTTTACGTGCCATTTGTAAGCTTACCTCCTTACATTACTTTTTCTTGTTAGCCATTGTTTTACGTGGGCCTTTACGAGTACGAGAGTTGTTCTTTGTCTTTTGTCCACGAACTGGTAATCCGCGACGATGACGAATACCTCTGTATGAGCCGATTTCAATTAAACGTTTGATATTTAAAGATACTTCACGACGAAGGTCACCTTCTGTAGTGTAGCTATCAATCGCTTGACGGATTCTTGTTAATTCGTCTTCCGTTAAATCACGGACACGAGTATCTTCAGAAACGCCTGCTTCTTTAAGGACTTCCTGTGCGGTAGTTTTTCCAATACCATAAATATAAGTTAAAGAAATTACTACACGTTTATCACGTGGAACATCAATACCTGCAATACGTGCCATAGAATGCTAGCACCTCCTGTTTTTTAGCCTTGTTTTTGTTTGTGTTTTGGATTTTCACAAATTACCATTACTTTACCTTTGCGTTTGATGACTTTGCATTTCTCGCAAATTGGTTTTACAGATGCTCTTACCTTCATCATCATTACCTCCTTTTAGATCGGAGCTCGTTTATTTATAACGGTACGTAATTCGTCCTTTGGTTAAATCATACGGAGAAAGTTCAACCGTTACTTTATCGCCTGGTAAAATGCGGATAAAGTGCATACGGATTTTACCAGATACATGTGCCAATACTGTATGGCCATTCTCAAGCTCAACTTTAAACATCGCATTCGGCAATGTATCTGTCACTGTACCTTCTACTTCAATAACATCATCTTTCGCCATTGTGTGTGATCTCCCTTCTTCAAATCAGTTACAACCTTATCTAAATCAAGGATAAAGCCTCATTCCCCTTTTGTGAAAAGCCGTTCTTAATCAACGGCACCCTGCAGGGAAATATTAAACGTACATTTAGCGTACTATCATCATTTGAAATGATTTATTAGAACACTGCTTCCTCCATTGGCCAGCGTAGGACAACCGGCCGTTCACAACCGAGATATCAATTGTACTGACCTGAATCACTATCCTGCATCATACGTACAAATGGAATCTTGTTAAGAGAATCAATTTGTTAACGTATATCAGCACTCACCATCACCTAGGCAATTGTTCGTTTTATATCAAAAGGTTGATGAACCAATTTTTTAGCGTATTTGATAAAAGCATTACACATTATCTCACCTATTATAACTCTCAAGAATAGGTTTTGCACCTAATCTGTTCATTAAATAGTTGACTTATTTATCCAAAATGGACTCAATGTCGGAGAAGACGTCGTCGATATCACGATCACCGTCCACCTTCACAAGATATCCTTTATCTTGATAAAAATCAAGTAATGGCTGTGTTTGCTCTACGTTAACGGCTAACCGTTTCTTCACCGTTTCAGGTTGATCATCATCTCGCTGAATTAACTGGGAGCCATCCTTATCACAAATACCTTCCTCTTTTGGAGGATTGTAAACGACATGATAAGTTGTTCCGCAAGTCGGACAAATTCTCCGTCCAGTTAAACGCTCTACCAATTTTTCTTCTGGTACATCCACATGTAATACATAGTCGATGGTTTTATTCAAATCAGCTGTCAATTCTTGCAGTGCTTCAGCTTGAGCAATTGTACGCGGGAATCCGTCTAATAGAAACCCATCTGCACAATCATCCTTCGCCAGGCGCTCTTTGACAATACCGATTGTTACTTCATCTGGAACAAGATTTCCTTGGTCCATATATTCCTTCGCTTTTTTACCAAGGTCTGTACCTTCTTTAATAGCTAACCGGAACATATCCCCAGTTGAAATGTGAGGGATATTGTATTTTTCATTAATTTTTTCGGCCTGTGTGCCTTTACCGGCACCAGGTAATCCCATTAAGATCAAATTCAATTGTTTCCCCTCGCTTTTGTAGGCAGGAAATTTACTTAATAAACCCTTTATAATGTCGTTTCACAAGCTGACCTTCTAATTGTTTCATCGTTGTTAATGCGACACCGACAACGATTATTAAGCTAGTACCGCCGATCTGTACTGTCGATGGTAAATTTGCAAGACTGCCCAAGATAATTGGGAATACAGAGACGGCTGCTAAGAATAGCGCCCCAACAAAGGTCAGTCGGTTAATAACCCTTGTTAAATATTCTTCTGTATTGTGTCCCGGGCGAATACCAGGGATATAGCCACCTTGTCTTTGCAAGTTCTCTGACATTTGCTCCGGGTTAACCTGAACAAATGTATAGAAATATGAGAAAGCAATAATCAGTGCAACATAGATTACCATACCAATAGGCTGTGTGTAATCAAAAATGTATGTCACGATATTTGCTACTTGGTTTCCTTCAAAAAATCCAGCAATAGTAGATGGAGCAATCATAAAGGCAATCGCAAAAATTACTGGAATTACCCCTGCCGCATTTACCTTAATAGGCAAATGTGTTGATTGACCTCCTACAGGTGAACGATTTACTAATTTCTTCGCATACTGCACTGGAATTTTCCGTAATGCTTGGTTTACGAAAATAATTCCGACCGTAACCGCAATGATAACCAGTACAATTAACGCTACAATAACGATATTGATAAACAACTCACTTCCCGGATTAGAGAAGTATTGGTTGTACAGTTGTCCAGCGCCGTTCGGAATAGCAGCAACGATACCGCCGAAGATAATGACAGAAATACCATTACCAACACCGTGAGCAGTAATCTGTTCCCCTAACCACATTAGAAAAGCTGTTCCGCCTGTTAACACGATAGCAATCATTAAGAATTTCATTACGCCAGGATCATGAATCAGTAATCCGCCTGCCATGGCATTAAAGCCAATAGACATAGCAATCGCTTGAACAAACGCTATACCAATAGCCGCATAACGTGTTACTTGTGCAATTTTCTTACGTCCCATTTCTCCTTGCTTCTTCCATTCAGCAAACTTCGGAACAACATCCATTTGCAGCAGTTGCATGATGATTGATGCGGTGATGTAAGGCATAATTCCCATCGCGAAGATAGAGAAATTTTGCAATGCCCCGCCGCCAAATGTATTGATAAAGCCAAACATGCTTTGCTGATTCATCATAAAATCAATAGCAGCTTTATCTGTAAAAGGCACGGTAATAAACGTGCCGATACGGAATACAATAAGCATAAGCAGTGTAAATATAATTTTATTTCTTATATCTGCTACACGCAAAAAATTGGAGAGTGTCTGAAACAAATTAGATCACCTCAGATTGACCGCCCGCTGCTTCAATTGCTTCTTTTGCAGATGCAGAGAATTTATGAGCTTTAACAGTCAGTTTCTTTTCTAATTGCCCTTTTCCAAGAATCTTAACTCCAGCATTCAATTTGCTTACGACACCAGTTTCTAATAATAGCTCTGGAGTAACTTCAGTTCCTTCTTCAAAGCGATTAAGCGTGTCAAGGTTCACAATCGCATATTCTTTGCGGTTAATGTTAGTAAAACCACGTTTTGGTAAACGTTGGAATAAAGGCATTTGACCACCTTCAAAACCAAGTCTTACTCCACCACCGGAACGTGCTTTTTGTCCTTTATGTCCACGACCAGAAGTTTTACCGTTACCTGAAGATGTTCCGCGACCTACACGGTTTCTTTCTTTACGGGATCCTTCTGCTGCTTTTAATTCATGAAGTTTCATGCGAGCACCTCCTCTTTACACAAAATTTAATTAAACTTCTTTAACTGTCAATAAGTGGGACACTCTGTTGACCATACCGCGAACGGCTGGAGTATCTTCACGTACAACCGATTGACGAATTTTCTTTAACCCTAACGCCTCAACAGTTTTACGTTGAACGTCAGTGCCGCCGATAACACTACGAGTGAGGGTTATTTCCAATTTTTTAGACATTGTGTTTCCCTCCTTATCCTAACAGTTCTTCAACAGACTTTCCACGTAATTTAGCTACGTCTTCAGCTGTTTTTAAATTAGTTAAACCGTTCAATGTAGCACGGATTACGTTGATTGGTGTGTTGGATCCTAGTGATTTAGTCAGGATATCACCTACACCAGCAAGCTCTAAAATCGCACGTACTGGACCACCAGAGATAACTCCAGTACCTTCAGAAGCCGGCTTCATCAATACGTTACCAGAACCAAACTGTCCATGAATTTGATGTGGAATGGTTGTGCCTACGATTGGTACAGTAATTAAGTTTTTCTTTGCATCATCTACTGCTTTTTTAATAGCTTCAGGTACTTCTTGTGCTTTACCAGTACCGAAACCTACATGACCGTTTTTGTCACCGACAACTACTAATGCTGCGAAGCGGAAACGACGTCCACCTTTTACAACCTTTGCAACACGGTTGACCGTAACAACACGTTCTTCAAGATCTAATTTGCTCGGATCAATATTCGTAATCATTATAGATGGTTACCTCCTTTTACTTTTAAAATTCAAGGCCTTCCTCACGAGCAGCCTCTGCTAAAGCTTTGATACGTCCATGATATAAATAACCTCCACGATCAAATACGATGGATTTATATCCTTTATCAATTGCACGTTTTGCAATAGCTGTCCCTACTTCTTTCGCAGCGTCAACATTGCCGCCGTTAATTCCAAGCTCTTTATCTACTGTAGAAGCGCTTGTCAGGGTTACATTATTTACATCATCAATTAATTGAGCATAAATATTTTTGTTAGAACGATACACGTTTAAACGTGGACGCTCTGCAGTTCCTGATAATGTTTTACGTACACGATTGTGACGTTTTTTACGAGTAACATTTTTGTCAGGCTTTGTGATCATCTGGGTCACTCCTTTCTCGGGCTAAAAAACTTACTTAGCAGTTTTACCTTCTTTACGACGTACATATTCATCCGCATATTTAATTCCTTTACCTTTATAAGGCTCTGGCGGGCGGATTGCTCGGATATTAGCAGCAACTGCTCCTACTAATTCTTTATCGATACCTTTAACAATGATTTGTGTATTTTTAGGTACTTCGATTTCAATACCGTCAATGGGTTCAAGTTCAACAGGATGTGAATAACCAGCGTTAACAACAGTTTTGTTTCCCTGCTTTTGAGCACGGTAACCAACACCGTTAATTTCCAATGATTTTTCAAAACCTTTGCTTACTCCAACCACCATGTTATTGATTAAGCTGCGAGTAGTACCATGTAGTGCGCGGTGGTCTTTATGATCACTCGGGCGAGCTACAGTTAAAATATTACCCTCAACGTTAATTTTAATATCTGGATGAAAATCTCTTGTTAATTCACCCTTTGGTCCTTTGACTGTTAGTGTAGTTCCGTTGAATTTCAACTCTACACCTTCTGGAATTTCTACAGGCTTAAGTCCGACACGAGACATTCCCTACACCTCCTCATTAAAAAATAGTGATTACCAAACGTACGCTAATACTTCGCCGCCAACTGCCTGGGAACGTGCTTCTTTATCAGAAAGCATTCCGTTAGAAGTTGATACGATAGCAATGCCAAGACCGTTCAATACACGAGGTACTTCATTTGCTTTAGCATATACGCGTAAACCTGGTTTACTGATACGTTTAATTCCTGTAATAACTCTATCTTCGTTTGCACTGTATTTTAAGAAGATACGTAATATACCTTGCTTGTTGTCTTCGACTAGCTCATAATCCTTTACAAAGCCTTCGCGCTTTAGGATATCAGCGATCTCTTTTTTAATATTAGAAGCAGGAAGCTCTAATTGTTCATGTTTTACCATGTTCGCATTACGAATGCGAGTAAGCATATCTGCAATTGGATCTGTCATAACCATTACTAATTACCTCCTTCCCGAATCGGGGATTACCAACTTGCTTTTTTGACACCAGGAATTTGACCTTTATAGGCAAGTTCACGGAAACAAATACGGCAAAGTTTGAATTTACGAATTACTGAATGCGGGCGTCCACATCGTTCACAGCGTGTGTACTCTTGTACTTTATATTTTTGCGGGCGCTTTTGTTTCGCTATCATAGATTTTTTAGCCAAAATTTTCCCTCCTTTTATTAGCTCATGTCTATTTTTGGAAAGGCATGCCCAATCCAGCTAAAAGTTCACGAGCTTCTTCGTCAGTGTTAGATGTTGTTACGATAACAATATCCATACCACGAACTTTACTTACTTTATCGTAATTAATTTCTGGGAAAATCAACTGTTCTTTCACACCTAGAGTGTAATTTCCACGACCATCAAATGCTTTTTTAGAAATACCACGGAAGTCACGTACACGTGGAAGAGAAACAGCAATCAGTTTTTGCAGGAACTCATACATGCGTTCTCCACGTAGAGTAACTTTTGCACCGATTGGCATTCCTTCACGAAGACGGAAACCTGCGATTGATTTCTTAGCACGAGTAACTAATGGTTTTTGACCAGAAATTAAAGCTAATTCTTCAACAGCACTATCTAATGCCTTTGAATTTTGTACTGCGTCACCAACACCCATGTTGATCACGATTTTCTCTATTTTAGGTACTTCCATTACGGAATCATAATTAAATTTATTCATTAAAGATGAAGTGATTTCATCCTGATATTTTTGTTTTAATTCGTTCATGCGTTAGCCCTCCTTTCACAGAAAAACTTATTTATCTAATGCTTCACCGGATTTTTTTGCAATACGGATTTTTTTACCATCTTTTACTTCATAGCCAACACGAGTTGGTTCTCCGGACTTCGGATCGATTGGCAATACATTAGAAGCGTGAATTGGAGCTTCGATATTCAAGATTCCGCCTTGCGGGTTGTCTTGAGAAGGTTTCGCATGTTTTTGAATCATGTTCACGCCTTCTACTAATACGCGCTCTTTCTTCGGATATGCTTCTAATACAGTACCCTCTTTACCGCGGTCTTTACCGGATAAAACTTTGACTTTATCACCTTTTTTTACATGCATGCTTTACGCACCTCCTTGATGAGGAAATTTCTTATTATAAAACTTCTGGAGCTAGAGATACGATTTTCATGAATTGAGCATCACGTAATTCACGTGCAACAGGTCCGAAAATACGAGTTCCTCTTGGACTTTTATCATCACGAATAATTACGGCAGCATTTTCATCAAAACGGATATAAGAACCATCTTTACGACGAGCGCCAGATTTAGAACGTACAATTACTGCTTTTACAACGTCGCCTTTCTTGACAACGCCCCCTGGTGTTGCTTGTTTGACAGTACAAACAATTACATCACCAATGTTGGCAGTTTTACGACCGGAACCGCCTAATACTTTAATGGTTAATACTTCACGAGCACCAGAGTTATCTGCAACCTTCAAACGAGTTTCTTGTTGAATCATAACACTGTGACCTCCCTTCGGATACCTTCCGAGCGAACTTTATTAAATAATTACCGCTTCTTCTACTACTTCTACCAGACGGAAACGTTTTGTAGCTGATAGCGGGCGAGTTTCCATGATACGTACGATGTCGCCAGTTTTTGCAACATTGTTTTCATCATGCGTTTTGAATTTCTTTGAATACTTAACACGTTTTCCATAAAGCTTATGAAATTTGTAAGTTTCAACTAAAACTGTAATAGTTTTATCCATTTTGTCGGATACAACACGACCAGTATAAACCTTACGATCATTACGTTCAGACATTGAGGTTAACCTCCCCTCTGGAATCTTTAGTTATTTGCGCTTAGTTCGCGTTGGCGAACTACTGTTTTAAGACGAGCGATTGATTTACGTACTTCACGGATACGTGCAGTGTTTTCCAATTGGCCAGTAGCTAATTGAAAACGTAAATTAAATAACTCTTCTTTTAATGATTTTACATTTTGTTCAATTTCGGCAGTGGTTAAATCTCTTATTTCTTTAGCCTTCATTGCTTTCACCACCAATTTCTTCACGTTTTACGAATTTCGTTTTAATAGGTAATTTATGAGAAGCTAAGCGAAGTGCTTCACGAGCTACCTCTTCAGATACACCTGCGATTTCAAACATAATTTTACCTGGTTTTACTACTGCTACCCATCCTTCTGGAGCACCTTTACCGGAACCCATTCGAACTTCTAAAGGCTTTGCAGTGTAAGGTTTGTCTGGAAAGATTTTGATCCAAACTTTACCGCCACGCTTCATGTAACGAGTCATTGCAATACGCGCTGCCTCGATTTGGCGGCTTGTAATCCAAGAAGCCTCAAGAGCTTGTAAACCGTATTCTCCGAAAGAAACAGATGTACCGCCTTTTGCTTGACCTCTCATTTTACCACGATGTTGTCTACGATATTTAACACGTTTAGGCATTAACATAGTAATGAGCCCCCTCCCTTATTTATTGGTTTTAGTTGGAAGGACTTCTCCACGATAGATCCATACTTTAACACCTAATTTACCATAAGTAGTATCAGCTTCTGCTGTACCGTAGTCAATGTCAGCACGTAAAGTATGAAGTGGCACTGTTCCTTCACTATAATGTTCTGCACGAGCGATATCCGCACCGCCTAGACGTCCAGATACTTGTGTTTTAATTCCTTTAGCTCCAGCACGCATCGCACGTTGGATAGCTTGCTTTTGAGCACGACGGAATGAAATACGATTTTCTAATTGACGAGCAATATTATCAGCTACAAGTGTTGCATCAATATCTACTTTTTTAATTTCAAGAATATTGATATGAACTCGTTTGCCAGTTAAGTTGTTCAAAGATTTACGTAAAGCTTCAACTTCAGATCCGCCTTTACCAATTACCATTCCTGGCTTACCAGTATGAATTGTAATGTTTACACGGTTTGCTGCACGTTCAATTTCAATAGAAGAAACAGCAGCCGTTTTAAGACGTCCTTCAAGATATTCTCTGATTTTAATATCTTCATGCAATAAGTCTGCATAGTCTTTACCAGCGTACCATTTAGACTCCCAGTCTTTAATGACACCTACGCGTAGACCTGTTGGATTTACTTTTTGACCCACTGACTATCCCTCCTTCTTTTCAGTTACCACAACTGTGATGTGGCTAGTACGTTTATTGATTTTGCTTGCACGTCCTTGTGCACGTGGACGGAAACGTTTCAAAGTAGCGCCTTCGTTAACAAATACTTCAGATACTACTAAGTTGTCTGCATCCATTTCATAGTTATGCTCTGCGTTAGCAACTGCAGAATTTAATACTTTCTCTACGACCGGGGAAGCTCCGCGCTGTGTATATTTTAAAATAGCGATTGCTTCGCCAACCTCTTTTCCTCGAATTAGATCTACAACTAAACGAACCTTACGAGGAGCAATACGAACTGATTTCGCAACGGCTTTAGCTTGCATGCCTAGTACCTCCTCTCATTAGCGTTTTGTTTTCTTATCGTCACCAGCGTGTCCTCTATACGTACGAGTTGGTGCGAATTCACCTAATTTATGACCCACCATATCTTCAGTGATATATACTGGCACATGCTTACGTCCATCATATACTGCAACTGTGTGACCTACGAATTGCGGGAAAATTGTAGAGCGACGAGACCAGGTTTTTACTACCTGTTTCTTGTCTTCCGTGTTTAACACTTCAATTTTCTTCAATAGATGATCATCTGCAAAAGGTCCTTTTTTCAAGCTACGGCCCATGGATAAGCCTCCTTCCAGGGATTAGAGACGGGTGCTTTAGCCCGCCCGTTTTTCCGTTTATTTTTTACGTTTACGAACGATATACTTATCAGATGGTTTATTACGTTTACGTGTTTTGTAACCAAGTGTTGGTTTGCCCCAAGGTGACATTGGTGATTTACGTCCGATTGGCGCGCGTCCTTCACCACCACCATGCGGGTGATCATTAGGGTTCATTACAGAACCGCGAACTGTTGGACGGATACCTTTCCAACGGGAACGACCAGCTTTACCTACACGGATAAGTTCATGCTCAATGTTACCCACTTGACCAATTGTAGCACGGCAAGTTGTTAAGATTAAACGAACTTCTCCAGAAGCAAGACGTACTAAAGTGTACTTTTCTTCGCGTCCAAGGATTTGAGCTTCTGCACCAGCAGAACGTGCTAATTGTCCTCCGCGTCCAGGTTTCAATTCAATATTATGGATAACTGTACCTACTGGAATACTTCCAAGCGGTAATGCGTTACCTACTTTAATATCTGCATCCACACCAGATTCAATAACTTGCCCTACTTTAATGTTTTTTGGAGCAAGGATGTAACGTTTCTCACCATCAGCATAGTGAATTAATGCAATGTTTGCTGAACGGTTAGGATCGTATTCAATTGTAGCAACGCGTCCTGGCACACCGTCTTTATCGCGTTTGAAGTCGATAATACGATATTGGCGCTTGTGACCGCCGCCGTGATGACGAACCGTTAATTTCCCTTGGTTATTACGCCCACCACGTTTAGATAATGGAGCTAAAAGGGATTTCTCAGGGGTACTCGTAGTAATCTCTGCAAAATCTGAACCAGACATATTACGTCTACCATTTGAGGTTGGTTTATACTTTTTAATCGCCATCGTTGTCCCTCCTTCTACTTCTAAAATTTATTTATTCGTTTTATTAAGCCTCAAAGAAATCTAATTCTTTGCTATCCTCAGTCAATTGAACGATAGCTTTTTTGCGGTCAGGGCGATATCCACCGTAACGGCCCATTCTCTTAAATTTACCTTTAAGGTTCATTGTGTTTACTTGTTCTACTTTTACACCAAAGATTGTTTCTACAGCATCTTTGATTTGCGTTTTGTTAGCTTTTACAGCTACTTCAAAAGTGTATTTCTTCTCTGCCATTAAGTCAGCAGAATTCTCTGTAATGACAGGGCGTTTAATTACATCGCGTAGATCTTTCATTATGCGAGCACCTCCCCTGCTTTTTCAGCTGCATCTTTAGTGATGATCAGCTTGTCATGCGTAAGCAAGTCAAGTACATTCAATTCTTCTACAGTTAATACCTTCACGTTTTGTAAGTTGTTTGCAGAACGTGCAACTGTTTCATCATTCTCTGAAAGAACGATTAGTGCTTTCTCTTCAACTTTCAATCCGTTTAAGATGTTAATAACTTCTTTTGTTTTTGGAGCATCAATTGTGATAGCTTCTAAAACAAACAAGCCTTCTTCTTTCACTTTAGAAGATAATGCAGACTTCAACGCTAAGCGACGAACTTTCTTTGGTAATTTGTAGCTGTAGCTACGCGGAGTTGGTCCGAAAACAGTTCCACCGCCAACCCATTGTGGTGAACGGATAGATCCTTGACGTGCACGGCCAGTTCCTTTTTGGCGCCATGGTTTGCGGCCTCCACCACGAACTTCAGAACGGTTTTTTACAGCGTGTGTACCTTGACGTAAAGACGCACGTTGCATAACAACTGCTTCATGAAGTACATGTGTGTTTGGCTCAATACCAAAAACAGCGTCATTTAATTCGATTTCTCCAACATTACTTCCATCCTGTTTTAAAAGTGCTACTTTAGGCATGACATATCCTCCCTTCGTTTATGTGATTAGTTACCTTTTACTGCACTAGTAATTTTCACGTAAGATTTTTTTGCACCAGGAATATTTCCTTTGATTAGAATTAAATTCTTTTCAGCATCTACACTAACCACTTCAAGGTTTTGAATTGTTTTTTGTTCAGAACCCATATGACCTGGTAATTTTTTACCTTTGAAAACACGCATTGCATCAATTGCAGCCATTGCACCAGGGCCTCTATGGTAATGAGAACCGTGGGACATTGGTCCGCGTTGTTGATTGTGACGCTTGATAGCACCTTGGAATCCTTTACCTTTAGATGTACCTGTCACATCAATTTTTTCTCCGGCTTCAAAGATATCAACGTTGATTTCCTGGCCAACTTCATAGCCTTCAACGTCTGCGCCACGGATTTCACGAACGTAGCGCTTAGGGGCAGTGCCTGCTTTCTCAGCATGACCTTTTTCCGCTTTGTTTGTACGTGATTCCTTTTTATCAGCAAAACCGATTTGCAACGCTTCATAACCATCATTTTCTAATGTCTTCTTTTGCAACACAACATTTGCCTCAGCTTGAACAACTGTTACTGGTACAAGTTCTCCATTTTCAGAGAAAAGCTGAGTCATGCCGATTTTACGACCTAAGATTCCTTTCGTCATCCGTTACACCTCCTGTATTTAAAACAAATTATAATTTAATTTCAATATCTACACCTGATGGAAGATCTAAACGCATAAGCGCATCAACCGTTTTTGGTGTAGGCTCAAGAATATCGATCAGACGCTTGTGCGTACGCATTTCAAACTGTTCACGAGAGTCTTTGTACTTATGGACCGCACGAAGAACTGTGTAAATAGCTTTTTCAGTCGGCAGTGGAATCGGACCAGACACTTTTGCTCCGGAACGTTTTGCAGTAGCCACTATTTTTTCAGCAGACTGATCTAAAATACGGTGATCGTATGCTTTTAAACGAATTCTGATTTTCTCTTTTGCCATCATTTTCCCTCCTTCTCGCCTATATCATTATAGACATTCTCCGCGAAAATTTTCTTAGCACCTCGCCATGACAAAGGGGCCGGGTGTGCCAACAACCTTCCGCATCATCGCATTAATTGACCAACTATTACATTATACTAGAATTGTTTGGTCATAGCAAGCTTGTAAATAAGCATCTATAAGTTTGCACATTTTTATATTATACATAGTTCCTTGTACGATTGCAAGCAAAATTTAAAAGTTTTTTTCTTCCTTATGTAATAGATGCATTTCTACTCTTTTTTTATTTTGGAGCACCTCCAATAACCTTCCAATAATATAGATAAATCAACTGACCAGAATATTACTATGAGTGCTTCATATGCCGTTTTATGATTCACTTGAATCTTGGGCTTAAATAAAATGAACGCTGTTTTAGGATATTCATTTATTTACATACAATACAAATAAGCGGAGCCGGCTGTTTCACCGCTCCGCAATATTTAATGATTAATAGTAACTATTATAATAGTAGAAACCCGATTGCTATTGGAATAAAGCTAAAGAATAAAATCATGACACAGAACCCCATAATATCCCTGATCTTTAACCCGGCAATTGCAAGCACAGGGAGAGCCCAGAATGGCTGAATCATATTGGTCCAGGCATCACCCCAGGCAACTGCCATTGCTGTTTTAGCCGTATCTGCACCTATTTCAAGAGCGGCTTGTATCATAATCGGACCCTGCACTGCCCATTGACCGCCGCCGGAGGGAACAAACACATTAACTAATCCGGCGCTAAGAAATGTAAAAATCGGCAAGGTGTAATCTGTTGCAAAACTGACAAACAATAAAGATATTTTATCGGATAATCCAGACGCTACCATCATTCCCATAATCCCTGCATAGAATGGGAATTGTACGATAATTCCACCGGCATTCTTTACACCGTTCCCTACTGTTTCCAGAAAACGTCTCGGTGTTCTATGAAGAAGAATCCCTAAGAAAAGAAAAATAAAATTGACGATGTTTATATTCAGATCAAATCCATTCGTTACGAAATGATACCCGACAAAAACGAGACCCATTAAGCCAATCAAAAGAGACAAGAGCTGACTGTTCTCCAATCTTTCTGCCGGTGTTTCCGCCGGATGAGATCCCGTTTCCTCTTCTGATTCTTCCTTCCATAATGAAGGATCTATTTTACCTAAAGAATCTGCCCCTTTTAATAGATACCTGTTAAAAAACGGAAGTGTAATTAATAGTGTAATCACAATAAATAGATTAAATGAACTGAACAATGTTTCTGTAACAGGAATTATTCCAATCGCATCTTCTAAAAAATGTCCTGGAGTAGCAATAAGAAGTGGTACGGATCCGGAAAAACCGCCATGCCAGATAACCATGCCGCTGTACGCACTGGCAATTAGTATTCGGTAATCCACTGAAGGAACTCGCTTTGCCACATGAACAGCAAATAATGCTCCCACAACAAGACCAAAACCATAATTTATTAAACAGGCAACTAAAGCAACAAATGTCACAAGCATCACCGCTTGCCCCGGCGTCTTCGCTATCCTGCTGAGTTTAGCTAAAAACCGCTTCACCACAGGAGTGCTTGCTAAAATATACCCTGTAACAACAACCAGTGACATTTGCATGCCAAATTCAAGCAGGTCCCAAAAACCATTTCCCCAATAGGCTACCATCTCCATCGGGCTGTTATTTGTAAGGAAAACACCTAATAAGTACACAAAAATCGTTAAAATAATCGCAAATAAAAATGCATCTGGTAAATATCGTTGTACTATTCTGTCAAAAAACGAAGTTAAAACTCGCAATAGAATTCCCCCTAGTGCCTTTTTTCACCTAATCAGATCACTTACATCCCTAATGAAAATAACGCAATGGCTAAAATGACACCTAATATCGGAACGATAACTGTTACTGCAGCAAAAGGTGCGTAGGCATCTTTATGCGTTTCCCCACAGATCGCCCTGATGGTTGTAACAACATAACCGCCATGCGGCAATGTGTCTAATGCCCCTGATGAGATTGCTGCTACACGGTGAAGTGCTTCAGGGTCTACGCCCATATCTATATAATGTGGTGAAACGAGTGGCAAGGCTATCTGCTGTCCACCTGATGATGATCCTGTTAGTCCTGCAATAACACCAATCGCAATTGCTCCACCAATTAAAGGACTCCCTGGCATATCCGTTACAGCAGACACGGCCGCATTAAAGGCTTGCGTTTCCCTGGCAACCCCGCCAAAGCCCACAACGGCTGCCGTATTCGTAATAGCCAACAATGCACCCATCGTACCATTAGAGGCTGACACCCAAACATTTGGTAAATATTTATGGTTCAACGCCCATGTTGCAATAATCCCTCCTGTTAAGGCAATGATTAAGGCAGATGTACCTAACGTATCGTGGAATATAAATGATACTCCTAATACGACTAATAGCGGTACCGCTGATAATAAAGGATTGGGTAATTCTTTTTCTTCTGCAACCGGGTCGTCTTCTCTAACTTCAAACTGCTCACCTTTAGCAACCGCACGATTAATTAAGTGCTTTAATAACCAATATCCAAATATAATCATAAAAATGGCAACAATTAAACTAACTTCCCAGGCTGCATAAGCGGTTGTTCCAAGAAATTCAATCGGAATCCAGTTTTGGATTTCTGGTGAACCTGCTGAAGTCATCGTAAAAGTAACCGATCCGAATGCCAAAGTCGCAGGAATGAAACGTCTCGGTAAGTTCGCCTGTTTAAATAAACTTAACGCTAATGGAAATACTGAAAAACCAACAATAAATAAACTAACACCACCATAAGTTAAAATCGCACATGCTGCTACTACTGCCGCAACAGCATATTTAACTCCTAATTTATCAACAACCCATTTTGATACGCTATCAGCTGCTCTGGCATCACCCATCACTTTACCAAAAATGGAACCAAGCAAAAACATGATAAACCAGCTGGCAACGAAGCCAGAAAAACTGGTCATATAACTATCCAGCATACTGGCTTGATCTGCTTCAACTAATTGCGGAAACAGTGGGATCCCGCTAAAAACTGCTAACCATAATGTTGATAAAGGTGCCGCAATCAGCAGATTCATTCCTCTCATTGTTAGAACAATTAATAAGGTTAAACCACCAATAAGTCCAATTGCACTTAAAATCATTTACTCCACTCCCCCCTGTCTAACTGTAATACACTTACAAAACAATCCTCCATCAATAACGATTGCTTGCCCCTGTCACCCCTTTTGCCTGTCAGCTCCATGAAAAAATAACGGCAAACAAATTTGCACCGCCGTTTCTCTGGTTATCTAGCTTCAACGATCATTGCAATCCCTTGTCCTCCCCCAATGCAAAGCGAGGCTACGCCATATTTCTTCCCTCTTCTCTTCAATTCTTTCACCAAGGAATAAAGCAACCTTGTACCGCTGGCTCCAATCGGATGTCCCAAAGCGATAGCTCCACCATTAACATTTACTTTCTCACGATCTAAACCGAGCACCTTTTCTACAGCTAAATATTGTGCAGCAAATGCTTCATTCACTTCAAATAAGTCTATATCATCCAGTGTAAGCTCAGCCTTTTGTAAAGCTTGCTTTATCGCCGGCACAGGACCAATTCCCATATATTCCGGTTCCACACCTGCAACGCCCCAGGATATGATTCTCGCCAGCGGCTGCAGCCGATGCTGCACAATATAACCTTCATTTGCTACAATAGCAGCTCCCGCCCCATCATTAATCCCGCTTGCATTTCCTCCTGTAACCGTTCCATCCTTCTTAAAAGAAGCTCTTAATCCAGCCAGCCTTTCCACAGTTGTACTTTCCCGAATATGTTCATCTGTATTTACAATCATCGAGCCTTTTCTAGATTTTAATTCAATCGGGATAATTTCTTCAGCCAGTCTTCCTTCCTGTTGTGCTTTTGCTGCCCGCTGATGACTCAAATAAGCATATACATCCTGATCCTCGCGGGAAATATGATATTTCTCTGCTAAGTTTTCTGCAGTAACCCCCATTCCTGAGCCAATATATTCGTCTGTTAAAGCTGCCCAAAGCATATCATCCACTTGCGGAGTCTTTAATTTGGTGCCAAATCTGCTTCCTCTTAACGCAAAAGGAGACTGACTCATATTTTCGACTCCTCCGGCCAAGGCTACATTTCCTTCACCAAGCAAAATGGAATGAGCTGCAGAGATCACAGACTGCAACCCAGATCCACACAAACGATTTACCGCAAGTGCAGGACTGGATAGCGGCAGTCCTGCTTGCAATGCAATATGCCTTGCAAGGTACGGCGCGTTTTTTCCGGAATGAATGACATTACCTAAGACAATTACATCTATATCTTCGGCGCGAATATTGCTGCGACGTATTGCTTCCTTGCTGACGGCTATACCTAGTTCCGTAGGATCAATATCCTTTAAACTGCCGCCGAATGTACCAAACGGTGATCTAGCCCCTTCAATCAGATAGACATTAGTCATTTTCTCTCACCTCTTCATTTTTTCTTATTGCGCCGTATATCCCCCATCTAATACAATTGCCTGCCCAGTAACACCTTTTGCTTTTTCGCTGGCTAAAAACATCACATAATCAGCAATTTCCTGCACTTCCAACAGACGTTTCTGCGGTACAAGCGGGTATAATACTTCCTCCAGTACTTTCTCAACCGGGATATCCCGATTCTTTGCCAGATCTTCAAATTGCCCGCGTACGAGTGGTGTATCTACATATCCCGGACAGATAGCATTCACTGTGACGCCCTCCGCTGCGCCCTCTAAAGCAGCCACTTTTGTTAAACCAATCACTCCATGCTTGGCACTGTTATATGCCGCCTTTCCGGCGAAACCAATCAGACCATTAATCGATGCCATATTAATAATTCTTCCAAATCCCTGTTCTTTCATAACCGGGAAAATATGTTTTGTTGCCATAAACGGAGCTGTCAGCATTACTTTTATCATGAACTCAAACTTTTCAGTCGGAAAATCTTCCATAGCGGATACATGCTGCAATCCTGCGTTATTAATTAAAACATCCATTCTTCCGTATTTTTCTATCGTTTCATCTAAAGCCTGCTTGAGCTCTTCTTCATTCGTAACATCGCATTTCAGACCAATACAGTCATAGCTCTCCTGTTTTAAATTCTCCGAAACCTCCTTTACTTTCTCCTCATTTACATCTGATAAAACTACCTTTGCACCATTCTTTGCAAATTCACAACCAATTTCATATCCAATACCGCTTGCTGCTCCGGTTATAAAAACCACCTTATTTTCCACCACTTCAAAGATCCCCCTTTTTATCTAAAAAATACCTTCACATCAAAGAATCATTTTAGTAAGCTCCTGTTTGTAAATAGTCGCTAATTTTGAGCTCTGCCTCTGTTGATGCTATAACCTCTTCAACTGTCCACCCTTCTGCTACTTCAACCAGTACAAGCTCGTTTTCTTCTACATCCATTACTGCACGATCCGTAATTATTCGGTTCACCACCTGTTCCCCTGTTAATGGAAGACTGCATTTTTTTAATATTTTCGGCTCGTTATGCTTATTCACATGGTCCATAATAACAACAATTTTTTTCGCGCCATGCACAATATCCATCGCACCTCCCATACCTTTAATCATTTTTCCCGGAATCATCCAGTTAGCCAGATCACCAGCTTCGGAAACCTCCATACCTCCCAAAATTGCAAGGTTTAAATGCTCCCCCCGAATCATTGCAAATGATTCTGCATTACTGAAGTAGGATGCACCTGCCTGTGCTGTTACTGTCTCCTTGCCCGCATTAATCAAATCGGGATCAACCTCTGTTTCTAAAGGAGACTTGCCAATACCAAGCAGACCATTTTCCGATTGGAGAACAACTTGCTTCCCCTCCTGAATATAATTGGCAACCATTGTCGGCATTCCGATTCCAAGATTAACGTAGTAACCGTTTTCAATTTCTTTCTCAGCCCGCCTTGCAATCCTTTCTCTGACAGATATTTTATCTAATTGTTTTATCATCTGTTATGTCCTCCTTCGCTAAATTTACATTCCCTGTCTTACTGTTAAACGCTCTATACGTTTTTCCTGTTTACCTTCAATCAACCCCTGAACATAGATCCCTGGGGTATGAACATGATCCGGATCAATAGAACCTGTTTCAACAAGCTGCTCCACTTCTGCAATCGTTACTTTCCCAGCGGCTGCCATCATCGGATTGAAATTTCTTGCAGTCTTGTTATAAACCAAATTCCCTGCATAATCGCCGACAGCAGCTCTGATCAAACTGAAGTCTGCCTTTAGTGCTGTTTGCAGCAAATATTCTTTATTGTCAAAGATGCGCACCTCTCCTCCGTCTGCAATTGGTGTACCAACCCCAGCCGGTGTATAAAATGCCGGAATTCCCGCTCCACCTGCCCGGATTCTCTCTGCAAGTGTACCTTGAGGTGTCAGCTCAACCTCCAGTTCACCAGCCAGCACCTGCCGCTCGAACTCCTTATTCTCGCCAACATAGGAACCAATCATTTTATCAATCTGCTTATTTTTCAGAAGTAATCCAAGTCCCCAGTCATCTACACCACAATTATTTGATATAACAGTAAGATGCTTAACCTGTGAATTTACTAATGCTAAAATAAGATTCTCAGGTATGCCCACGAGTCCGAAGCCCCCTACCATAATTGTGGAGCCGTCTTGAATATTTTTCACTGCGTCTTCAAAAGATGTATAAATTGTTTTCATCTGCTTCTCCCCCTCCACAGTATACTAGCAAAAAACATGCCAAAATTGATTACATAAGAAAATAAAGAACTGTCAACAAAAGAAGCTAAAAGCCAAAAAACCTATAGTCCAGATTCCTGGACTATAGGTTTTTTCTTCTAATTTATATTTTTGTAAACCCTTCCAAAGTAGAATTTATGACGTTTCCAGATTCATGGAGTACATTCCATATTTCAGGAATTTATAAATCATACTTTTTCGCTTTCTCATAGAAACTGGATTTACTGATACCAAGCAAACCAGCAGCTCTTATTTTATCTCCATTTGATTGACTGATCGCACCTGTAATAGCCTGTTTTTCTGCATTGGCCATAATCTCCTTTAATCCCATGCCCTCTTCCGTTATATAAAGACTCTGCTGCATATGATCCGGTAAATCTTTCAATTCAATAATTTCTGTGTTTGTCAGGTGCACCGCAGATTCAATCACATTTTCCAGTTCACGAACGTTCCCAGGCCAGTCATAGTGCATAAAAAATTGCATGACAGAATCACTGAAGCTGATTACCCGCTTTCCCGTACCTTGAGTAATTTTATCAAGTAAAAACTTCGCAGTTACACGAATATCTTCTACCCTTTCCTTGAGAGAAGGAATCTTAATTGAAATTACATTAATACGATAATAAAGATCTTCCCGAAAGCGATTTTCCTTTATCAGCTTTTCAATGGACTGATTTGTTGCAGAAATAATACGTACATCGATCTTCTGTGTCCTTTCTGTACCAATTACTTCAATCTCACCCTCCTGCAGAGCACGAAGGATTTTTACTTGGGCATTTATTGGCATGTCTCCAATCTCGTCCAAAAAAAGAGTACCTCCATCAGCCAATTGGAATTTACCCAGCTTTCCTTCTTTCTTAGCTCCTGTAAATGCACCGCCCTCATAACCAAATAATTCAGACTCCAGCAATTCCATCGGGATCGCAGCACAATTTACTTTTATAAATGGCTTCGCACTGCGTTCACTTAAATTATGAATACTATGCGCAAAAAGTTCCTTTCCCGTACCGCTTCCTCCCTCTAATAAAATAGAGGCGTCTCCTGACGAAACCTTCTTTATCTTTTCTTTAATCTCATTTATTTGGACAGAGCTTCCAACAACATCCTGTAATGAATAACTCGCTCCTCTTGGATTACTTAACTTTTTCTGGTAGTTTTCAATTTCCATTAATAAATCCTTAATATGAGAATTCATTTTCTTCCATTCTTCCGTATCTTTATAAAGGACTGTTCCAACCGCACCAACTAACTTCCCGTGAGCAAACAGCGGTATACGATTAGCAATCATATGATTCCCTTTTATATACTGCAGATCAGCAATTTCTTCTTTGCCCGTCTGTGCGACAATATGCATTCTTGTATTTTCAATAACATCTGCTACATGTTTACCGAGTACATCCTTTAGTTGTACCTCAATAAAATCACAGTAATTTTTATTTAAATACGTAATTAACCCCTGTTCATTAACAACCACAAAACAAAAATTCGTCTTTTCAAAAACAGCTTCAATGATTTCTTCCCTGTATGTATTATTAAACAGCATCTTCTCTCTCCCATCACGAAGTTCATAATTATCGTTCTACCTATTACTCTTACTGCAATGAAAAAATAAATAGTTGAGTAACAAGATTATTTCTTCTGAATCTGATGATACTTGTTCAGCCAAATAAAAACTTTTTAATCTGCCGCTTTTATCATATCAAATTCTTGTCTGTAGGAGGAGCTACTTTTCGTAGAGCGAAAGAGATTTATCAAATTTCAAAAGGATACAACCTTTTTGTACCAGATTCAGCATACTCTAATCATCTATTTTTACCCCCCAAAACAAAAGATAAAAATAATAAACAAAAATAAATAAAAGATATTGATATAAAACGATAATTATATTACTATTAAATTAGATATTCATTTAGCTGTATGTAATGAAAACAATGAATATTAAATGTTAGATATTTCTATTTCACGAAACTAAAACTCTAAAGGAGATGGTAGTTATGAATCAGTTCATTCAAGATTTTCTGCACGTTACTGAATCAGCAGCACTTGCGACATATCCATGGATTGGGACAGGAAATAAAATAGAAGCTGATCAGGCAGCTACAGATTCTATGCGCACTTTACTAAATAAAATTCCTATGGATGGCGAAGTAGTTATTGGTGAAGGAGAAATGGATGAAGCTCCAATGTTATTTATCGGTGAAAAAGTTGGAACTGGAAATGGTGCAGGTATCGATTTAGCAGTTGATCCAATTGATGGAACTACCTCTACTTCTAAAGGAAAGAATAATGCCATCGCAGTAATTGCCGCTGCAAAAAAAGGAACATTGCTGCATGCTCCCGATATGTACATGGAGAAGCTTGTAACTGGTCCGGAAGCTGCAGGGAAGATTGATATTGATTATCCACTCGAGAAGAATCTGCGCATTATCGCAGATGCAAAAGGAAAAAAACTTGAAGAATTAAAAATGATTGTACAGGATAGAGAAAGACATAATCATTGGATAGAAGAAGCACGTGCTTTAGGTGTCAGAACAGAGCTGTTTGAAGAAGGAGATGTCATTCCTGCAATAGCAACTTGCATCCACCGGAGTGATATAGACTTATTCATTGGAATTGGCGGCGCTCCAGAAGGGGTTCTGGCGGCTGTAGGAGTGAAAAGCCTGGGAGGAGAAATGCAGGCAAGATTACTTCCAAAAACAAATGAACAATGGGAGCGTTGTGTATCGATGGGAATTACAGATCCTAAAGAAGCACTTGCTCATAATCAATTAGTCGGCACAAATGAATGTGCTTTTATCGCTACGAGTATTACCAGCAATATGCTGCTGCAGGGAATAGAAAATAATCAAAATGTCTTTACAACACATTCCATTGTTTTAGATGGTTTAAATAAATGCTATCGTCATATAGCAACAGAGCATCCCTTGTCTTCTGTTTAATTTCTAATATTCTAATGAAATTCATAGTAAGATATTCTAAAATGCAAAAAAGACAGCGTCGTCACGCTGTCTTTTTAATTTAATCATTTATTATTTTTCGATAGTAGATACAACGCCAGATCCAACTGTACGTCCACCTTCACGGATAGAGAAACGAGTTCCGTCTTCGATCGCGATTGGTGAAATAAGTTCTACAGTCATTTCAATGTTGTCTCCAGGCATTACCATTTCAGTTCCTTCTGGAAGGCTGATTACGCCAGTTACGTCCGTAGTACGGAAGTAGAACTGAGGACGGTAGTTAGTGAAGAATGGAGTATGACGTCCACCTTCGTCTTTTGACAATACATAAACTTCAGCTTTGAAGTTAGTATGTGGAGTGATTGTACCAGGCTTAGCAAGTACTTGACCACGGTTGATATCTTCACGTGCAACACCACGTAGTAATGCACCAATGTTATCACCAGCTTCTGCATAGTCAAGAAGCTTACGGAACATTTCTACTCCAGTTACAGTAGTTTTAGAAGATTCTTCGTTAAGACCGATGATTTCTACTTCGTCTCCAACACGAACTTGTCCGCGTTCAACACGACCTGTAGCAACAGTACCACGACCAGTGATAGAGAATACATCCTCAACTGGCATCATGAATGGTTTGTCAGTATCACGCTCTGGA
This sequence comes from Oceanobacillus sp. FSL W8-0428, assembly GCF_038004405.1. NCBI lineage: Bacteria > Bacillati > Bacillota > Bacilli > Caryophanales > Bacillaceae > Oceanobacillus > Oceanobacillus sp. FSL W8-0428. The sequence goes on along the minus strand of NZ_JBBORB010000001.1, from coordinate 1,527,054 downwards.
GTTGGAACATATTCATCAACTGCAGCCATAAGTTCAACAACTTTTTCTTCATATTCTTCTACGCCTTCAAGTGCTTTAAGAGCAGAACCAGCGATAACTGGTACATCATCACCAGGGAAGTCATATTCGCTTAGTAAATCACGAACTTCCATTTCTACTAATTCAAGTAGCTCTTCATCGTCTACCATATCTGTTTTGTTAAGGAATACTACGATAGAAGGTACCCCAACGTTACGAGATAATAGGATATGCTCACGAGTTTGTGGCATTGGACCATCAGCAGCAGATACTACAAGGATAGCTCCGTCCATTTGTGCAGCACCAGTAATCATGTTTTTAACATAGTCAGCGTGACCTGGGCAGTCAACGTGTGCATAGTGACGAGTTTCAGTTTCATACTCTACGTGAGAAGTTGCGATTGTAATTCCGCGTTCTTTCTCTTCTGGAGCACCATCAATTTGGTCATAAGCCATTGCAGTGCCATCACCATTTCTTTTTGCCATTACTGTAGTGATTGCAGCAGTTAAAGTTGTTTTACCATGGTCAACGTGACCAATTGTTCCAATGTTTACGTGACTTTTCGAGCGGTCGAATTTTTCTTTAGCCATTTATAGTTCCTCCTTTAAATATATAGCAATTTTTATGAGCCGGGAAAGTCGGTTAAAATTTCCCAGCCTTTACTAAATGTTATACGTCAGATTGAAGAAAAAATCAATTATTGACCTGCATTTTTCTTGATAATTTCTTCTGTAATGCTTTTAGGTGTCTCTTCATAGTGGTCAAAGTGCATTGTGTACACTCCGCGACCTTGTGTATTTGAACGTAATGCAGTTGCATAACCGAACATTTCTGCAAGTGGTACGAACGCTTTAACTACCTGGGCAGTTCCGCGGGCTTCCATACCTTCAACGCGTCCACGACGGGATGTTACATCACCCATGATGTCTCCCATATATTCTTCTGGGACAACAATTTCTACTCTCATCATTGGTTCAAGCAGAACTGGGTTACATTTATTTTTAGCAGCTTTAAGTGCCATAGAAGCAGCTACTTTAAACGCCATTTCGTTGGAATCGACATCGTGATAGCTTCCATCATATAATGTAGCTTTCACATCAATTAACGGATATCCGGCAAGAACGCCATTTTCCATGGATTCTTCGATACCTTGTTGAACAGCCGGGATGTATTCACGAGGAACAACACCACCAACAATATTGTTAACAAATTCGAATCCAGCGCCTTCTTCGTTTGGCTCAAATTTAACCCAAACGTGACCGAATTGTCCACGTCCACCAGACTGACGTACGAATTTACCTTCTACTTCAGCAGCAGCACGGAAAGTTTCTCTGTAAGAAACTTGTGGAGCACCAACAGTTGCGCCAACTTTAAATTCACGTTTTAAACGGTCAACAATGATATCAAGGTGAAGCTCACCCATACCAGAGATGATAGTTTGTCCAGTTTCTGTATTTGTTTCTGTGCGGAAAGTTGGATCTTCTTCCGCAAGTTTTGATAGAGCAATACCCATTTTATCCTGGTCTGCTTTTGTTTCTGGCTCAATAGCAACCGAGATAACTGGTTCAGGGAACTCCATAGACTCAAGAATAACTAGATCCTTTTCGTCACATAGTGTATCACCTGTTGTTGTATCCTTCAAACCTACTGCAGCAGCAATTTCACCTGAGTAAGCAACAGAAATCTCTTCACGAGAGTTTGCGTGCATTTGCAGGATACGCCCAATACGCTCACGTTTATCTTTTACAGAGTTCTTTACGTAAGAACCTGAGTTAAGTGTACCTGAGTACACACGGAAGAATGTTAATTTACCAACATAAGGGTCCGTCATAACTTTAAATGCTAATGCAGAGAACGGCGCATCATCAGATGATGGGCGAGTTACTTTTTCTTCTGTTCCAGGAACGATACCTTCGATTGGAGGCACGTCTGTTGGAGCCGGAAGATAAGCAAGTACTGCATCCAGCATTAACTGAACACCTTTGTTTTTAAATGCAGATCCGCAAAGTACTGGGTAGAAGTCTACATTTAATGTTGCCTGACGAATTGCATTTGCAAGCTCCTCGTTAGAGATTTCCTCTCCTTCAAGATACTTCATCATCAGCTCTTCGTCTGTTTCAGCTACTGCTTCCACCAAGTTAGCACGCAGCTCTTCAGCTTCGTCTTTTAACTCAGCAGGGATTTCAGTAGTTTCATCAGTTTGACCTAGATCATCAAGATAGATATGAGCTTCCATCTTAACTAAATCAATAATTCCACTGAATTCGTCTTCAGCACCGATAGGCATTTGGATTGGATGTGCGTTTGCACCAAGGCGTTCTTTTAATGTATTGGTTGAATACAAGAAATCTGCACCTGTTTTATCCATTTTGTTAATGAAAACGATACGTGGAACACCGTATGTTGTCGCTTGACGCCATACTGTTTCCGTTTGTGGTTCAACACCAGATTGTGCATCTAGTACTGTTACCGCACCATCCAGTACACGAAGAGAACGTTCAACTTCAACTGTGAAGTCTACGTGTCCAGGTGTGTCGATGATATTAATACGGTGGTCTTTCCAAGCAGCAGTTGTTGCGGCGGAAGTAATTGTGATTCCACGCTCCTGCTCCTGCTCCATCCAGTCCATTTGAGATGCACCTTCATGTGTTTCACCAATTTTATGAATACGTCCTGTATAGAAAAGAATACGCTCAGTAGTAGTGGTTTTACCCGCGTCAATGTGCGCCATGATACCGATATTACGTGTCTTTTCCAAGGAGAACTCTCTAGCCATGTATTCTTCTCCTTCCTATAGAAAGCTTTTGTTAGATTTATATTACCAACGGTAGTGAGCGAATGCTTTGTTCGCTTCTGCCATTTTATGCATATCTTCTCTTTTCTTAACAGCAGCTCCTGTATTATTAGAAGCATCAAGAATTTCATTAGCAAGACGTTCTTCCATTGTTTTTTCTCCACGCAGACGGGAGTAGTTAACAATATAACGTAATCCTAAAGCTTGACGACGTTCTGGACGAACCTCCACTGGTACTTGATAGTTTGAACCACCAACACGGCGGGCACGTACTTCAAGTACTGGCATAACATTTTTCATTGCTTGCTCAAAAACTTCCATTGCGTTTTGGCCACTTCTTTCAGCAACTAATTCAAACGCATTATAAAGGATTTTTTGTGCTTTTCCACGCTTCCCGTCTACCATAATCTGGTTGATGAGGCGTGTAACTAATTTTGAGTTATAAAGCGGATCTGGTAATACATCACGCTTTGGTACTGGACCTTTACGAGGCATTGTACATCCTCCTTTCCCTTATATTATTTAAATTACTTATTTTTTAGGTCTTTTCGTTCCATATTTAGAGCGTCCTTGCATACGGCCTTCTACTCCAGCAGTATCAAGTGCTCCACGTACGATATGATAACGTACCCCCGGTAAGTCTTTTACACGACCGCCACGGATAAGAACAACACTGTGTTCTTGCAGGTTGTGACCAATTCCAGGAATGTATGCAGTTACCTCCATGTTGTTAGACAAACGTACACGCGCATATTTACGAAGTGCAGAGTTTGGTTTCTTAGGAGTTAATGTACCTACACGAGTACATACACCACGTTTCTGCGGAGAGCTCTGATCAGTCATTTTCTTTTTAAAGCTGTTGTAGCCTTTATTAAGTGCAGGTGAGTCAGATTTTTTTGTCTTTGTCACACGGCCTTTACGAACTAGCTGATTAATTGTTGGCATTGAATCTTCCTCCTCTCAATTTCAATTTAGTAATCAAATAACAACCTTTTGTAATACCACACATCCAGGTGGTTCATTTTTAGCGATAAAAAAATCTCTCACAATTTTTGCGAAAAATAATTAACCTATACTCAGATTGTTTTTGTTATTATCGTTTAAAGTAAACCGAAGTTCCGATTATGGTCTGCTCCGAAAATTACTTTTGCAAGCATAATCAGAAGCACCTTGAATATAATACCACCCTATATATTGTTTGTCAATATATTCTTGGTATTTTTTCGGTGCTCCCAAAAATAACTTACAAGGTGATCACAAGAAGGGATAATCCCCTTCCTGTTCAACATTTCATTTTATACTCTTTGTGTGCTTTCTTCATCTGTTATTTCTTCATCAGATTCCGGCACATCAAGTTCAGCTTCTAAAGTACGATATTGCGGCATTCCTGTACCGGCTGGAACAAGTTTACCAATAATAACATTCTCTTTCAGGCCAAGTAATTCATCACGTTTTCCTTTAATAGCAGCATCTGTCAGGACACGTGTAGTTTCCTGGAAGGATGCAGCTGACAGGAATGAGTCAGTTTCAAGAGATGCTTTTGTAATACCAAGTAATACCGGGCGGCCTGTAGCAGGATCTGCGCCTTCCTTGAATACTTTGTGGTTTGCATCTTTGAATTGATGTAATTCAAGCAGAGAGCCTGGCAATACATCTGTATCTCCAGAAGATACAACACGGATCTTACGAAGCATTTGGCGAACCATTACTTCGACGTGTTTATCTCCGATTTCTACACCTTGCATACGATATACACGTTGTACTTCTTTAAGCAAGTAGTCTTGAACGCCTTCTACACCTTTGACGCGAAGAAGTTCTTTTGGATCAACGGAACCTTCTGTGAGCTCTTGCCCAGTTTCCACTTGATCTCCTTCTTGAACTTTCAAGCGGGCGTTATAAGGTACAGCATAGCTGCGCTGCTCTACATTACCCTGAATAACAATTTCTTGTTTATCTTTAACTTCCTTCATTTCAAGAACCGTACCTGAGATTTCTGTAATTACCGCCTGCCCTTTCGGGTTACGGGCTTCAAACAGCTCCTGAATACGAGGTAAACCTTGTGTAATATCATCTCCGGCAACTCCGCCAGTATGGAAGGTACGCATTGTTAACTGTGTACCCGGCTCACCGATGGATTGTGCTGCGATAATCCCAACCGCTTCTCCAACCTCAACGTCTGATCCAGTAGCTAAGTTACGGCCATAACATTTCTGACATACACCATGTTTCGTGTTACAAGTGAAGGCTGTACGGATTGTTACTTCTTCGATACCAGCTTCCACAATCGTTTTCGCCTGATCTTCATGGATGAGTTCATTTTTCTTTACAATGAATTCACCAGTTTCAGGATGTTTTACGTCTTCGAATGCTGTTCTGCCAATCAAACGGTCTAACAACGGTTCGATAACTTCTGATCCATCTACAAGAGCAGCAACTTTTAGGCCGCGGTCCGTTCCACAATCTGCTTCACGGATGATAACGTCCTGTGCAACGTCTACAAGACGACGAGTCAAGTAACCTGAATCGGCTGTTTTCAGTGCTGTATCGGCAAGACCTTTACGCGCACCATGGGTAGAAATAAAGTATTCCATTACGGTTAAACCTTCACGGAAACTTGATTTGATTGGAATTTCAATGATTTTACCAGATGGGTCAGCCATCAATCCACGCATACCAGCAAGCTGTGTGAAGTTTGATGCGTTACCACGGGCACCGGAATCACTCATCATGTAGATTGGGTTTCGGTTGCTCAATGACCCCATCAAGCGGTCCTGAATAACATCCTTCGCTTCTGACCAGATAGCAATTACACGATCATAACGCTCTTCCTCTGTAATCAGACCACGACGGAATTGTTTTAAGACCTTATCAACTTTGGATTGAGCTTCGTCTAAGATACCTTGTTTCTCTGGGAGTACAACAATATCTGAGATACCAACTGTCATACCAGCTTTTGTAGAGTAACTGAATCCTAAATCCTTCATGCGGTCAAGCATCTTAGAGGTTTCTGTAATTTTGAAACGCTTGAAGACCTCAGCGATAATATCACCTAAGAAGCCTTTCTTAAATGGCTTAACCACTTCACGGTTTTTAATTTCTTCTTTAATATCTGTTCCAGGATCCACAAAATAGTTTTCCGGTGTTTTCTCTTCTAAATTCACCTTGGTAGGTTCGTTCATATACGGGAAAGAATCCGGAAGAATCTCATTAAAGATCAGCTTACCAACAGTTGTTAATAATAGCTGGCTATTTTGTTTTTCTGTAAATGTTTTGTTATTTAAACTGGATGCCTGCACTGCAATACGTGTATGCAGGTGAGCATATCCAGTTTGATAAGCAATTAATGCTTCATCAGTGTCTTTAAAGTAAGAACCTTCTCCAATTGAACCTTCACGTTCTAAAGTAAGGTAATAGTTTCCAAGTACCATATCCTGTGATGGTGTAACAACTGGTTTTCCATCCTTAGGGTTAAGGATGTTCTGTGCTGCTAACATTAAGATTCTGGCTTCTGCCTGTGCTTCGGCTCCAAGGGGAACGTGTACAGCCATTTGGTCTCCATCAAAGTCAGCGTTATATGCAGTACATACAAGCGGATGCAGACGGATTGCACGGCCATCAACCAACGTAGGTTCGAATGCTTGAATACCCAATCTGTGAAGGGTTGGTGCACGGTTAAGCAGTACCGGGTGCTCTTTAATTACATCTTCAAGAACATCCCATACGTCAGGGTGCACTCTTTCAATTTTTCTCTTCGCTGATTTAATATTGTGCGCAAGACCTCTAGCCACTAATTCTTTCATGATAAACGGCTTGAACAGCTCTAATGCCATTTCTCTCGGCAGACCGCATTGGTACATTTTCAAATGAGGTCCAACAACGATAACAGAACGGCCGGAATAATCCACACGTTTACCTAATAGGTTTTGACGGAAACGGCCTTGCTTCCCTTTCAGCATATGAGAAAGAGATTTTAATGGACGGTTTCCTGGTCCTGTAACCGGGCGGCCGCGACGACCATTATCAATTAAAGCATCTACAGCTTCTTGAAGCATACGTTTTTCATTTTGAACAATAATGCTTGGAGCGCCTAAATCAAGCAGACGTTTTAAGCGGTTGTTACGGTTGATTACACGACGGTAAAGGTCATTTAAATCAGAAGTAGCAAAACGTCCGCCGTCTAATTGAACCATTGGACGAATTTCTGGAGGAATAACCGGAAGAACATCTAAAATCATCCAGCTTGCATCGTTTCCAGAGTTACGAAATGCTTCCATTACTTCCAAACGTTTAATTGCACGAGTACGGCGTTGGCCGTGAGCTGTTTTCAGCTCTTCACGCAATGCATCAACTTCTTTTTCCAAGTCAAGATCCTGCAATAATTTACGGATAGCTTCTGCGCCCATCTGAGCTTTGAAATTATTGCCGTATTTATCATAATAAGAACGGAATTCTTTCTCAGAAAGCAGCTGCTTCTTCTCAAGCGGTGTACTTCCCGGATCTGTTACGATATATGCTGCAAAGTAGATAACTTCCTCTAATGCACGAGGAGACATATCTAATACTAACCCCATACGGCTCGGGATTCCTTTGAAATACCAAATGTGTGATACTGGAGCAGCAAGTTCAATATGCCCCATACGCTCACGGCGTACTTTAGCTTTTGTCACCTCTACACCACAACGGTCACAGACAACACCTTTGTAACGAACGCGTTTATATTTACCACAATGACATTCCCAATCCTTCTGTGGGCCAAAGATACGCTCACAGAACAACCCGTCTTTTTCCGGTTTTAAAGTACGGTAGTTAATTGTTTCTGGTTTTTTCACTTCTCCATAAGACCAAGAACGAATCTTTTCTGGTGAAGCGAGCCCTATTTTCATGTACTCAAAATTATTTACATCCAACAAGGGGCAATCCTCCCTTTTAATGTATGTTCAAAAAGTTCGATGAAAAAGACCAAGAAGTTCAAGGCGACGAGATTTTTACGAACGGAGCGTATGCTTTTAAATACGTGAGTATCGGAAAAATCTCGTCAACGCAGAAATTCGCTGTGTCATTTTTGTTGAACTTTTTGAACATCCTCTTTTACAAGTTAAGAAAGTTTGAGAAAACCTGGCTTATCGTCATGTCTTGGCGAAAGTCTGGGATTTCTTTAAACGAAATTTTATAGAAAGAGCAGAATGGTTCAAAAGAAAAGGAACTTCTATGTTGCCCACATCGTGTGGGCAACATAGAAGTCACCACATCACATGAGAAGTTTGAACCATTGCTGCACAAATTTTATTGATTTAACGGTTCTTCCACTTCAATGTTAAGCTTCGTCGACGTTTGACTGTCGTCGTCCTCTAGTTCACGCATATCAATTTCATCTTCTGTACTAGAAAGCATCTTAACATCCATACCAAGACTTTGAAGCTCTTTGATCAATACTTTAAACGATTCAGGAACACCCGGTTCAGGTGCATTATCACCTTTTACGATCGCTTCATATGTCTTCACACGACCAACTGTATCATCTGATTTAACAGTCAAGATCTCTTGAAGTGTATATGCAGCACCATAAGCTTCCAATGCCCAAACTTCCATCTCACCAAAACGTTGTCCACCGAATTGTGCTTTACCACCAAGCGGCTGCTGTGTTACGAGAGAGTATGGTCCAGTTGAACGAGCATGCAGTTTATCATCAACCATATGCGCAAGTTTAATCATGTACATGACACCTACAGATATACGGTTGTCAAAAGCTTCACCTGAACGCCCATCATAAAGAACTGTCTTCGCATCTCTCGGCATACCTGCTTCTTCAAGTGTTTCCCAAACATCTTCCTCTGTTGCACCATCAAATACCGGACTTGCTACATGTAATCCAAGCTGTCTGGCAGCCATTCCTAAATGCAGTTCAAACACCTGTCCGATGTTCATACGTGATGGTACCCCCAGCGGGTTCAACATAATATCAATTGGTGTACCGTCTGGCAAGAATGGCATATCCTCTTCCGGTAAGATTTTGGAGATAACCCCTTTGTTACCGTGACGGCCTGCCATTTTATCTCCTTCATGTATTTTACGTTTTTGAACGATATATACACGAACAAGCTGATTTACACCTGGTGGTAACTCGTCGCCATCTTCACGATTAAAGATTTTTACATCTAAGACGATTCCGCCGCCGCCATGAGGAACGCGTAAGGATGTATCCCTTACTTCACGTGCTTTCTCGCCAAAAATCGCATGTAATAAGCGTTCTTCTGCTGAAAGCTCCGTCATTCCTTTAGGTGTCACTTTCCCTACAAGAATATCACTGTCAGTTACTTCTGCACCGACACGGATAATTCCATGTTCATCAAGGTTTTTAAGTGCATCTTCCCCAACGTTAGGAATATCTCTTGTAATTTCCTCTGGTCCAAGTTTTGTATCACGAGATTCTGATTCAAACTCTTCAATATGGATAGAAGTATATACATCATCTTTTACAAGTCGTTCACTCATAATGATGGCATCCTCGTAGTTATAACCTTCCCAAGTCATGAAGCCTACAAGAACGTTTTGACCCAATGCTAATTCTCCATCTTCCATAGAAGGTCCATCAGCGAGAACTTCACCTTTTGTTACACGATCTCCTTCAGCAACAATCGGGCGCTGATTATAACAAGTTCCCTGGTTGGAACGCTTATACTTCTGTAATCCGTAACGATCTACATCGCCTTCTACTTCTTTGCCATCCACATTTGAAATACGACGTACAATAACGGTCTTCGCTTCCACGCGCTCTACGACCCCGTCATGACGACAGATAACAGCAGCACCAGAGTCTTTACCATTCACATATTCCATACCTGTACCAACGATTGGAGCCTTTGGATTCATCAATGGAACTGCCTGACGTTGCATGTTAGCTCCCATTAATGCACGGTTGGAGTCATCATTTTCCAAGAATGGAATACATGCAGTCGCTGCAGATACAACCTGTTTCGGTGATACATCCATATAATCAATTTTATCGCGGGATACAATAATATTATCTTCACGGAAACGAGCAGTTACTTCCTCGTTTACAAAGAAGTTATCATCATCTAACGGCGAGTTTGCCTGTGCAACGACATAATTATCTTGTTCATCCGCAGTAAGGTAATCAATTGTACTTGTTACCTTTCCAGTTTCAGGGTCAACACGACGATATGGCGATTCAATAAATCCAAACTTATTTACTCGTGCATAGCTGGATAGAGAGTTAATCAAACCGATATTCGGTCCCTCCGGCGTCTCAATTGGACACATACGGCCATAGTGAGAGTAGTGAACGTCACGCACTTCAAAACCGGCACGTTCACGTGTCAAACCACCAGGTCCAAGTGCTGACAGACGACGTTTATGCGTCAATTCACCCAACGGATTTGTCTGATCCATAAATTGTGACAACTGCGAGCTGCCAAAGAATTCTTTAATCGATGCAATAACCGGGCGAATATTAATCAATTGCTGCGGTGTTACGCTCGAAGTATCTTGAATAGACATTCTTTCACGAACAACACGTTCCATACGGGATAATCCGATACGGAATTGATTTTGTAATAATTCACCGACTGAACGCAGGCGACGATTCCCCAGATGGTCAATATCATCTGTATCTCCTACTTGGTGAAGCAAGTTAAAGAAATAACTGATAGAAGCTAAAATATCAGCTGGTGTGATATTTTTTATTTCTTTCGTTACTTCCCCATTTCCGATTACAGTCAGTTCACGTTCTCCATTTGGATCTGTAGGGTCAAGAATTTTCACAGATTGTATCGTGATTTCTTCTTCCAAAACCCCGTCATGCGGTGTAATAGTTTTATCTCCAAAACGATCTTCCTTACGCTCAAGATATGGAAGAATCTTATCTAATAATTTTCTTTCCAGACGATCGCCTTGATTCGCAATAACTTCTCCAGTTTCTGGATCTACAACAGGCTCAGCAAGCACCTGGTTGAATAAACGATTTTTAATATGGAGCTTTTTATTCATTTTATAACGGCCCACATGCGCTAAATCATAGCGTTTCGGATCAAAGAAACGAGATACTAATAGACTCTTCGCATTATCTACTGTTGGCGGTTCACCAGGACGTAAACGCTCATAGATTTCTAAAAGAGCTTTTTCAGCGTTCTCTGTATTATCTTTTTCTAACGTATTTCGTAAATATTCATTCTCGCCTAACAAATCAACAATCTCTTGATCTGTTCCAAATCCTAAAGCTCTTAATAGAACAGTAATTGGTAATTTACGAGTACGGTCAATACGAACATAAGCAACATCTTTTGCATCTGTTTCAAATTCTAACCATGCTCCACGGTTTGGAATAACTGTTGTTGTAATACCGCGTTTTCCATTTTTATCAATTTTTTCGTTATAATAAACACTTGGGGAACGTACAAGCTGTGATACAATAACACGCTCCGCTCCATTGATAATAAATGTTCCCGTATCTGTCATTAACGGGAAGTCACCCATAAACACTTCCTGTTCCTTTACTTCTCCGGTTTCATTATTAATTAAACGAACCTTCACGCGAAGGGGAGCATTGTATGTCACGTCTCTTTCCTTTGCTTCGTCTACAGGATATTTCGGATCACCCAAACTATAATCCACAAACTCAAGTGATAGATTTCCTGTAAAGTCTTCAATTGGAGAGATATCCTGGAACATCTCTCTCAAACCTTCTTCTAAGAACCATTCATAAGAAGCGGTTTGGATCTCGATTAGGTTAGGTAATTCTAACACTTCGTTAATACGTGCATAGCTCCTGCGTTGGCGGTGCCGTCCATACTGAACTAGTTGACCTGTCAACTGCTTCACCCCTTAAATCATCCATTTTGGTAGTTGTTTCTACAAAATGTAACTCATATTTAAAAGAACGTCTGAATAAATCATCTGTTCTTTAAAAAATAAAACTATAAACTCATTATCCTATCATTCACACCATGTATCACTTTCCTGTTTGACAGCTTATCTTTCTTCCGGTGAAACTTTATTTTCACCCTTTGAAAAAACAACTGTTTTAAGGATATTGTGATTTTAGATTGTGCAGATGAAAGAATTTTGATAAACTATAGAAAAGCAATTTGTCGAATCTTGATTTTCCCGATTCTACAAGCCTTTCCCATTTGTAAAGATTTTATACATTCACCTAATAAAAACCTCCTAGGCAAACGTATCCTCATCTTAGCATCTTCCAATCTTAGCATAGTCCCAATCATTAGTCAAACTTTTTTGCTCGCAATATAAAATAACCTTTTTTCTTTATAACTACTTCCGCATTACCAAAAATCTCTTCCATCTTATCTTTTGCAGAGGGCGCTCCCTGTTTTTTCTGAATGACTACCCATAAATCTCCATGATCTGCTAAATGATTATAAGCTTCTTCAAATATAGCATGCACTACTCTTTTACCAGCGCGTATCGGCGGATTGGTAACAATAGAAGCAAAAGATTTTTCATTCAAATTCTCATATAGATCACTTTGAAGAATAGTTGTATTCGTAATTTTATTGATTTCTGCATTTTTAGCAGCCAGTTCAACAGCCCGCTCATTTACATCAATCATAAAAATTTGTCTTTCAGAAAAATCGGAAGCTAAAGACAATCCAATTGGTCCATAACCGCACCCTACATCTAATATCGGCCCATTAATTTCCGGCTCCTGAAAAGTTTCAATAAGCACTCTTGAACCAAAATCCACTTCACTTTTCGAGAAGACACCAATATCACTTGTAAATTGAAATGTCCTTCCCCGCAAATCAAAAGACCAGCTTTGAGGAGATGACTTCGCCTGAGGCTGCTTCGAATAATAATGCTCTGTCATATGGATTAGCACCCACTTTATATTAATTAAGAAAAATACCTGAGCTGCGATCGTACACTTCCTAATCATAGGGCGATGTCCGTTACAGCGGTTTGGGCGGGGCGAGTAACCGTAGTCCCAAGAATTTGGAGCGCCAGCCAAAAAAACCTACTTATAACTTGCATCTAATACAAACAACCCAAATATTTTCTTGGTTAAAAAAAGGCCACCTGTTCAACTAAAAATCATTCTCGTATATAAACTTGAACTTTTTCTAGTGACAAAGGTGACCTTTTATCAATTCGTGATAAAAGAGCCCGTCTAAAATACGACGAGCTCTTTTTCTTATATTCGTTAAATTATTTAACTTCTACAGAAGCACCAGCTTCTTCAAGTTTGCCTTTAACTTCTTCTGCTTCTTCTTTAGATACAGCTTCTTTAATTGCTTTAGGAGCGTTATCTACTAAGTCTTTAGCATCTTTTAAGCCAAGGCCAGTGATTTCGCGAACTGCTTTAACAACTTTGATCTTAGAAGCACCAGCTCCAGTAAGAACAACGTCAAATTCAGTTTTTTCTTCTTCAGCAGCGCCGCCTGCAGCACCTGCAGCAGCAACTGGAGCAGCAGCTGTTACGCCGAACTCTTCTTCGATTGCTTTTACTAAATCGTTTAATTCAAGTACAGTCATTTCTTTAATTGCACTAATCATTTCTTCGTTTGTCATGATTAAATTCCTCCTGATATAAGTTTGTTTTTTATTTGTGAGCAAGCATGTGGTTTTATCACAATTTTACTCTTACGCTTGAAATATAGCTATCCAGCTCCGAGCGCCAAAAACTAGGGAGCTAACACGTGAGCCCCCTACGATAAGTCATCATCGGTTCGTTACCTCACCGTGATTCCATTATCTCAGGTACGCCGCTCCAATCTCTACGTTTTTAAACGGGCGCTCTGCGCTTTTCGTTATTAAACCGTTTGGTGTATTACGCACCTTGTTCTTCTTTTTGCTCTGCAACAGCTTTTGTAGCATAAGCAAGATTACGGATTGGAGCTTGAAGTACGCTAAGCAGCATAGATACCATACCTTCGTAGTTTGGCAGATCTGCAAGCTCTTTAATTTGATCTAGTGAAGCAACATTTCCTTCAATAATTCCGCCTTTAATTTCTAAAGCTTCATGATCCTTACTGAAGTTGTTCAAGATTCTTGCCGGAGCAACAACATCTTCACTAAATGCAATTGCGTTTGGTCCAGTTAATACATCACTAAGCTCGTTTAGCTCAACAGCTTCTACAGCACGGCGAACCATTGTATTTTTGTATACTTTGAATTCAACACCTGCTTCGCGAAGCTCTTTACGTAATGCAGTAACCTCTGAAACGTTAAGTCCACGATAGTCAACTACTACTGCAGTTTGGCTATTACGAAACTTATCTGCAATTTCTTCTACTAATTGTTTCTTTTGTTCAATAATCCCTGACATCTTTCCACCTCCTATAATAACCGTCGCTATTATTACACCGTTCGAACGTGCTTTTCTATAAAAAAAGCTCTCATGCAGACATGAGAGCTTACCTTAGATCGGCAAAACGGTTTTGCCTTTCTATAAATAAACACCTCGGCAGGATAATTAAGCTCATGCATAGCCCCTGCTGTCTACGGTATAACATTCGATTTTATTAAACCGAAAATTAGTATATCGAACGTTGGCTTAAAAGTCAACTACTAATTAACGGAAGTTTGAAACGTCAACTTTGATTCCTGGTCCCATTGTAGATGCAATGGAAGCATTTTTAAGGTAAGTACCTTTAGAAGACTGAGGCTTAACTTTTACAAGTTGATCAGTAAGTGCAGTAAAGTTTTCTACTAATTTTGTTTCATCGAAAGAAACTTTTCCAATTGGAACATGGATATTAGAAGATTTATCAACACGATATTCTACTTTACCAGCTTTAATGTCTTGAACAGCTTTTTCTACTTCGAAAGTTACTGTTCCAGTTTTAGGGTTTGGCATTAAGCCTTTTGGTCCTAAAACACGACCTAATTTACCTACTTGAGCCATCATGTCCGGAGTAGCAACGATTACGTCGAAATCAAACCAACCTTGGTTGATTTTGTTGATGTAATCTTCTTCTCCAACATAATCTGCACCAGCAGCTTCTGCTTCTTTTGCTTTATCACCTTTAGCAAATACAAGAACGCGTTGAGTTTTACCAGTACCATGCGGTAAAACCATTGCTCCGCGGATTTGTTGATCTGCTTTCTTAGGGTCTACACCAAGACGAAAAGCAGCTTCTACTGTTTCATCAAAGTTTGCTTTTGCAGTCTTTTTTGCAAGCTCTACAGCTTCTTTAATTTCATATGCTTTTGTACGATCAATCAGCTTTAAAGCTTCTTGATGTTTCTTACCATATTTAGCCATATTAATATCCTCCTCTTTTGTGGTTATAACGGTTGTACCTCCCACGGGACGAGAGCAAACACTCTTGTCCAGTACACAAATCATCTTTCCATCCGGCGTTTTCACGAATAAGGCTGCGGGTGAAAACAACCGCAACCCTTAAAGTACGTGTTCAAAAAGGGATCAAATTAGAAGCAAGAAAATCACGTCAACGCAGAGATTCGCCGCCTATCATTTGGGAGCTTTTTGAACTTCCTCTTTAACTTCAGAAAGCCTGATTACGGAATATCGAATCAGTCTTCGATTGTGATTCCCATACTGCGCGCAGTACCTTCAACCATGCGCATTGCCGCATCAACATCAGCTGCATTTAAATCAGGCATTTTTGTTTCAGCGATTTCTTTTACTTTGTCGCGCTTTACAGTAGCGACTTTTGTTTTATTAGGTTCACCTGAACCAGACTCGATTCCAGCTGCTTTTTTAAGTAGCACTGCTGCCGGTGGAGTCTTTGTAACAAATGTAAATGAACGATCCTCGAATACTGTGATTTCAACAGGAATGATTAAACCTGCCTGTTCTTGTGTTCGAGCGTTAAATTCTTTACAGAATCCCATAATGTTAACACCTGCTTGACCTAGCGCCGGCCCAACTGGTGGTGCTGGATTCGCTTTTCCCGCAGGAATTTGCAATTTTACTAATTTGATTACTTTTTTAGCCACGAGACACACCTCCTTAAAGTCCGTGATGTGGTAATAGGGTCTTTGATTTTATTTACCCTCCCACTCATTCCCTGTTCTCCTTTTAATTGAGAACAAGAATAACAAAAGAATCTTAGCATGAATTCAAAAAAAAAGCAAGCCTCGGTTCATGAAAAAGCTTTACCTGAAACGAATTGCTATTTCAGCAATTCGTTCACATTTAGTTGGATAGCTCTTTTTTATCTCCCAGGAAAAACCTATGAAAGCTTGTCTACTTGAGAAAAGTCCAGTTCAACCGGTGTTTCTCTCCCGAACATATTAACATGTACTTTCAGTTTTTGTTTATCTGCATCAATCTGCTCAATCGTTCCTGTAAAGTCTGTAAATGGACCGTCAGTTACACGGACACTTTCTTTGACTTCAAAGTCGATTTGGAGAGCGGGCTCACTGACACCCATTCTTTTCAATACAACATCTACTTCATCCGGTAATAACGGTGTCGGTTTTGCACCATGTCCGCTGGAACCGACAAATCCTGTAACTCCAGGAGTATTACGGACCACATACCATGAATCATCGGTCATAACCATTTCTGTTAAAACATAGCCAGGGAAAGATTTTTTCTTTACCATTTTCTTTTTACCATTTTTAATTTCTGCTTCCTCATCTTCCGGAACAATAACACGGAAAATCTTATCTTCCATTCCCATAGACTCTACTCTTTTTTCAAGATTCATCTTCACTTTATTCTCGTAGCCGGAATAAGTGTGAACCACGTACCAATTCTTTTCCATTTGTATCGGACAATAAACTGCCCTGTCCCCTCCTCTTCACAAATCAATGTATTCTTCTTTTTTCTAGCTACAAGCGCCAGAAGCCAGGGAGCTAACACATGAGCGCTCTCCACTTTTCTATTCCAATTTAAAAAACCCGCATAAATCGGGTTTTCGCTGACTTTTATCTTCTGTTCATTATACCTATATTATAACGGAATTATTCAAAAAATGCATCTAAAAGTTGAGATATGCCTAAATCAACAACGAAAAAGAATACCGCCATAAAAATGACTGTAGAGATTACCACAACGGTATAGTTTCTCAATTCTTTTCCTTTTGGCCAGCTTACCTTCTTCATTTCTCTTGAAACATTCTTTAAGAACTTAAACATCTACTGATATCCCCCCGAACTTACGCGAATCTATCCATCAATCTATATCTATTTTGTCTCACGGTGCAGGGTATGTGTTTTGCAATGTTTACAGAACTTTTTCACTTCTAATCTTTGCGATTGATTGGCTGCGTTTTTGTTCGTTGAATAGTTCCTGCTAGAACATACTGCACATGATAAGACTATCTTTTTATTCATATATTCCACCCCAATACATAGGGATATAGACTATATTAACATAGCACTTCACTATCGTTATGTCAATGTTATCTCTGGTTTTTTCACACTTTGTTCTTTTTGAACACTCTCTTTTAAATAGTAACTCCATTTTCCTCCAGCAGTATCTCCAGCTTCCGCTTCACCCGTACTAAAGCGTTATCAATCGATTTCACATGACGGTTTAATTGCTCTGCAATCTCCTGATAGGTACAACCATCCAAATACAGCTGAAGTACTTGTCTCTCCAAACCGCTCAACAATTCTGATAATTTGAATTCCATTGCACCGTACTCTTCCCGGTTAATAAGCATTTCCTCTGGATCACTATCCTCCGTGCTGCTGATTATATCTAGCAGCGTCCGGTCAGATTCCTCTTCATAAATTGGCTTATCAAGAGAAACATAAGAATTTAAAGGGACATGTTTTTGTCTGGTCGCTGTTTTAATCGCTGTGATGATTTGCCTTGTTACACACAATTCTGCGAACGCTTTAAAAGGAGTCGGCTGATCCATATTAAAATCACGAATAGCTTTATATAGCCCAATCATTCCTTCTTGAATAATATCTTCTTTATCAGCACCGACCAAAAAATAGGTTCTTGCTTTTAATCTTACAAAATTTAAATACCGATGTATCAGGAGGTCCAATGCATAGCTGTCACCTTGATGGATTAATTCCAGCAAATGAATATCTTCTAGCTTGTCCAACTTCTTGCTGCGTGTATTGATTTGCCCACCGTTCACCAATAATCCCCTCCTAAATCGATATCTCCAAATATATCCACGATAGGCACTATTATACTAGACGATCAGAAATATCGTCAACGACCCTTTTATGACAGAAGTAGTCGTAATTTGTCGTTTCCGTGAAAAGAAACAAGCCTTTTTACCTAAATATAAAATGAAGCAAAACGTGCTTATCGCTTTGTCTAAAGCCATCTGGAGCTATAATTATTTATTTTAAAAAATATTTTTCGTCATAACGATATCAGGTTCTTCTATTTGACTTTAATTGAAAACCATCAAATAGCTGTCGAGCTTATTAAAAAAATACCAGATGGAAAAAAGCTTCTCATTTTGAGCGTTCTGTGCCGGCCATTCATTCTATCTGTAACACCTTTTTTTGCAGGAATGACTTCTCTTAAGCATTCTGAGAAGCACTCCCTGCTTTCTGTTCATTCCATATCCTTCTATTTCCCCCGCCGCATCTCTTCAAACCTTTTTAGCAAATCATGGTCTATCGGGATTTTAGCAGCTGGCTTTTCCTTCTGATGTACCTCAAGGTTAATACGGATCTCCTGATTCATATCGTCCATCTCAATCTGGAGCTCTCTGGCTGATTTGCGCAGAGCCCCTTGTCCAAAAATTGTCCGTTGCTCGGCATAATCTGATGTTGCAACATACACTTGAGTCTCAACATTTTTTACTTTCCTGACAAGCTTCTCAATACATTCATCTGCTGTTTCTTTTTCTTTGGTATAAATAACTTCAACTTTAAATTGTTCTTGCTTCGATTCCAATCCCCGTACATAGTATGCATCAAAGACTATAATCACACGGTCGCCGGTAAACGCCTGGTACTCTGCCAGAAGCTCAATAAGCCGATCTCTTGCCTGACCAATATCTTTTTCTTTCAGATACTCAAGCTCTGGCCATGCTCCGATGATATTATAGCCATCTACAATTAATACAACCATTTAGGAACTCCCTAGGGGCTTTCGCTTTCGTAATACTTCATAAAGAAGTAAACTGCATGCAACTGATGCGTTTAACGAGGAAACTTGTCCGACCATCGGCAAGCTGACCGTCCAGTCACATTTTTTCCGGACAAGCCGGCTCATTCCTTTTCCTTCGTTTCCGATAACAAGTCCAATTGGCAGGGTTCCGTCAAGCTGCCGATAATCTTCATCAGCATCTGCTTCTGTCCCGACAATCCATATATTTCTTTCTTTAAGTTCATCAATAGTATTAGCAATATTCGTCACTCTGGCAACAGGAATATATTCCAACGCTCCAGCTGCTGTTTTCGCCACTGTAGCTGTCAGACCGACTGAACGATGCTTAGGGATAATAACTCCATGAGCTCCAGTTGCATCAGCAGTACGTAAAATAGATCCTAAGTTATGCGGATCCTCTAATTCATCCAGCAAAATAAAGAAAGGCGCTTCTCCTCTTTCCTCTGCCCTGCCGAAGAGATCTTCAATGGATGCATAAGGATAAGAGGCTACCGAGGCTACTACCCCCTGATGATTTCCTTCCTGCAGCTTATCCAGCTTCGATCTTGGCACCTTCTGAACAACCGCTCCAGCTTCACGAGCAAGCTGTTGTATTTTGTGTGCAGCCGTCCCCTGCAATTGTTCAGATATCCAAACTTTATTTACAGAACGGCCAGATTTTAATGCTTCGATTACGGGATTTTTACCCATAATCCACTCCTTTTCCTGTGTCACTTCAAGCACTCCCTTCTTCTAAGAAATCCACTGCTTTTGTCATTAATTCCTGCAGCCTTTGCTCATTTTTTAATAAATAGTGATAGCCAATCAACGCTTCAAACGCTGTACTGTACCGATAAGTCTGTACATTGATATTTTTAGGCGTACTGCCCGATTTGGCATTTCTTCCCCGGACTACTACTTTGCTTTCTTCTTCTGTTAAAAGGTTATCCTCCAGCCAATGGAGAATAACCTTTGCCTGTGACTTGCCAGATACATATTGAATAGCTTCCTGATGTAATTGATTCGGTTTAATGGTTCCCCGCTCTAATAATAGCTCACGTACATATACTTCATAAATTGCATCACCAATATACGCCAGAGCGAGGCTTTTCATCTGTCTGACATCACTGTCTTTCATTATTTACCTCTTTTCCATCTTACACCCTGCGGCGTATCCTCTAAGATGATTTTTTCGTTCTTCAATTGATCACGTATTTCATCTGCACGGGCAAAATTACGATTTTTACGCGCCTCGTTCCGTTCCGCAATCAACGCTTCGATAATTTCATCCAAAAGCTCTTCCTCTTCATTTTTGATGTCAATTCCTAATACCTGAAGCATGGAGTCAATCGTTTCACGGAAGGCATCAATCACCTCTGTTGCTGTTTGCTCCTCCTGTACATAAACATTCGCCTCTTTAGATAAATCAAATAGAATGGAAATTGCATTCGCTGTATTAAAGTCATCATCCATCTCTGCTTCAAACCGTTTTTTACGGTCCTCAATACGGGCCAGCCATTCTTTATTATCCTCTCTTAGATCCATGCTTGCTTTACGACGATGTCCTAAATTGTGATAAGCTGTTTCAATTCTTTCCAAGCTTGTTTTAGCACTTTCTAATAATTCTTCTGTGAAATTAATCGGGTTGCGATAATGTACGGAAAGCATAAAGAAACGTAATACTTTCGGATCGTGCTTTTCAATTAAATCACGTGCAAGCACAAAATTACCGAGTGATTTCGACATTTTTTCATTGTCAATATTAATATAGCCGTTATGCATCCAGTAGTTTGCAAAGGTTTTATCATTATGTGCTTCGGATTGTGCAATTTCATTCTCATGATGCGGGAAGGTTAAGTCCTGCCCTCCTGCATGAATATCAATTGTTTCACCTAAATATTTCTTCGCCATCGCTGAGCATTCAATATGCCAGCCCGGGCGCCCTTCTCCCCAAGGAGAATCCCATGCAATTTCTCCTTCTTTTGCTTTTTTCCATAAAGCAAAGTCTAAAGGATCTTCTTTTTTCTCGCCGACTTGAATGCGGGCGCCAGAACGCAATTCATCAATAGATTGATGAGAAAGCTTTCCATATCCTTCAAAGGAGCGCGGCTTGAAATACACATCTCCGCCCGCTTCATAAGCATAGCCTTTGTCAACTAATTCTTTGATAAAGACTATAATTTCTTCCATCGAATCCATAACACGCGGATTTTGGGTTGCCTTTTTCACACCCAGTGATTTCACATCTTCTAAATAAGCATCAATAAACCGATCAGCAAGCGTACCTACCTCTTCCCCCGCTTCCTTGGCTGCTTTAATAATTTTATCGTCTACATCTGTGAAATTAAGAACATAACGAACATCAAAGCCCCTATATTCAAAATATCTCCGTACTGTATCAAATACAATGGCAGGACGTGCATTTCCAATATGGATATAGTTGTATACGGTGGGCCCGCAAACGTACATAGACACTTTTCCTGGTTCAATTGGTTTGAAATCCTCTTTCTGCCTTGTTAACGTGTTATATATTTGGATCGTCATGATTGTTTATTCTTCCTTTCTTTAAAAGCTCGATTTCCGCTTTTAGTTCTGTAATCTGGTCTTGTAAATCACTGCATTTTTCCGAAACCGGATCTGGAATGTTCTGATGATCCAGATCCCTGTTCAGTCTTATTCCATCTTGGACTACCACTTGGCCGGGAACACCGACAACTGTAGAATTAGCAGGAACATCTTTTAATACGACAGAGCCTCCTCCTACTTTTGAGTTCTCTCCAATAGTAATTGCCCCAAGTACTTTGGCACCTGTCGATATCATCGCATTGTCTTCAATCGTGGGGTGCCGTTTACCTTGTTCTTTACCTGTTCCGCCAAGCGTTACTCCCTGAAAGATTGTGACATTATCCCCTATTTCACACGTCTCTCCAATGACAACGCCCATTCCATGATCAATAAACAATCGTCTTCCTATTCTTGCCCCTGGATGTATTTCAATACCGGTTATAAAACGGGAGAATTGCGAAATAAAACGAGCCAGAAATTTCAAGTTCTTATTATACAGCCAATGAGCTATGCGATGAGCCCATATTGCATGTACGCCAGAATAAGTTAACATAACTTCAAAATATGTTCGAGCGGCCGGATCTTGTTCAAATACAACCTCCATATCCTCCTTCATTCTTCGAAAGACCACAATATACAGCCCCTTTTATTTAAAATAAGTTGGAAAGATTTCGCACAGCATAAGTGCCCTTGGTTTTTCTCTTCTATATCTATAAGAAAAGCGTCTCTGTGTTCTAAAAAACACAGAGACGCTTTTTGCGCGGTCCCACTCTGTTCAGAGAAAGAAAAACCTCTCTCCACTTTGCTCTTGTTAACGGCAGAGAACCGCTATCGTGTACTTTATTTTCTACGATAGACTCTGAGGCGCACTTCAAAAAGAAATCTTAAAATCACTCGCAGCAAATGTGATTCTCTCTGAGTAAGAAATTCATTTTTACTTTACCCCATCCACGCTTTATGGATATTTCGTTTTTATAGGCATTTCTTATAAGTACAAGTTCAAAAAGTAGCCAAATTAGAAGCAAGAAGATCAAAGCGCTATGGCTTTTCCGAACGGACTTCCACAGGATGTGGTGACTTCTGTGTTGTCCACAGGACGTGGACGATCTTAACAGAAGTTCCTCTATGCTTTCAAATACGTGAGTAACGCTCTTGGTGGGGCGAGTAATCGCAGTCCCAGTCCCATCGGAAAAGTCACGGCAACGCAGAGATTCGCCGCTTATCATTTGGAGACTTTTTGAACATCCTTTATAAGGATAATATATTATATAATCGGACAAATGTGAACTCTTAAGCTCCCATTTCCTTTAATAATTTATCCAAACGCTTCACGATAATATCTCTTCCTAATAATTCAATAGCAAAAGGCAGCTCCGGACCGTGCATTTGTCCCGTTGTCGCCACACGGATAGGCATGAAAAGTTTCTTACCGCGATGTCCTGTTTCTTTTTGGGTTGCTTTAAATTGCGCTTTAATTGAATCTTTATCAAACGACTCTAAATGGATTAATTTATCTGTGAATACCTGTAATACTTCTGGAACCTGTTCTTCACTCAGGATTTCCCGCTCTGCTTCACCATATGAAATATCCTCTTGGAAAAACAGCTCTGTCAACTCTACAATTTCTGCTCCATAGCGTAATTGTTCACGATATAAGCTAATTACATTTTCTGCCCATTCGCGTGTCTTCCCGTCCATATCTTCAGGAAGCTTACCTGCTTCAATTAAATGCGGCAATGCTAAGTCAATTACACGGCTTAAATCTGATTTCTTAATATATTCATTGTTCATCCATTTCAATTTATGCTGGTCAAAAATAGCAGCAGAAGTAGATAACCGTTGCGGATCGAATATTTCAATCAGTTCATCCTGGCTAAACATCTCTTCTTCGCCAACCGGAGACCATCCAAGTAAGCTGATGAAGTTAAACATCGCTTCTGGAAGGTAGCCCAGATTACGGTATTGCTCAATAAACTGCAGGATATGCTCATCACGTTTACTCAGCTTTTTACGTTCTTCATTAAGAATTAATGTCATATGCCCGTAACGCGGTGCTGTCCATCCAAATGCATCATAGACCATCATTTGCTTGGGTGTATTAGAGATATGCTCTTCTCCACGCAATACATCGGTAATTTCCATAAAATGATCATCAATAGCTACGGCAAAATTATAAGTTGGAATACCATTTTTCTTTACAATGACCCAGTCGCCAAAATCACTCGATTCAAATGTGATTTCTCCACGAACGATATCCTGGAAGGTATATGTTTTATTTTTAGGAACACGAATACGGATACTCGGTTTCCTGCCTTCCTCTTCAAAGCTCCGAATTTCTTCCTCTGTTAAGTTACTATGTTTTCCAGCGTATTTAGGGACTTGTCCATTAGTACGCTGCTCTTCTCGTTCTGCTTCCAGCTCTTCTTCTGTCATGTAGCATTTATAGGCTAAATCTCGCTCAAGCAGTTCATCTACGTACTTTTGATAAATATCTAAGCGTTCTGTTTGACGGTAAGGACCGTAATCCCCGCCGATATCTGCTCCTTCATCCCATTCCAGACCGAGCCATTTTAAATATTTTAACTGACTCTCTTCGCCGCCTTCTACATTTCTTTTATCATCTGTATCTTCTGTGCGAATAATAAATTTCCCATCAAAATGTTTTGCATATAAATAATTAAATAAAGCCGTACGAGCATTACCAATGTGCAAATGCCCTGTAGGACTGGGTGCATAACGTACACGAACTTCCTTACTCATTTAAAATGCCTCCTTCATTGTTTATAAAATCGCTTCGCTGCCTGTTTTTCAGGAGAAACTGTTCAAAAAATCTAATAGAAATCTTTTTTGAACACCTGTCAGAAGAGGGGCTCCCCTATCTTTATCCTATTAACAAGTTCTATACGAAAAGTGATAACATATCCATGTTATCACTTTTTTTATCCTTTATCAGTTATACCCTTTTTATAAAGCTTTTTCAAGTAATTTTGGTTTTGCAAAAATCATCCGGCCAGCAGAGGTTTGTAAAACACTCGTAATAACAACCTCAATATTTTTGCCGATATAATCTCTGCCTTCTTCTACAACAATCATCGTTCCATCATCTAAATAAGCAACACCCTGATTGTGCTCTTTCCCGTCTTTAATTACTTGAACATGCAGCTCTTCCCCCGGAAGTACAACCGGCTTCACTGCATTGGCAAGATCATTAATATTTAAAACAGACACTCCCTGAAAGTCACATACTTTATTTAAATTAAAATCATTTGTCACGACAATCCCGTCAATGACTTTTGCCAGCTTAATCAGCTTGCTGTCCACTTCTGGAATATCTTCAAAATCGCCTTCATAGATTTCAACTTTTACAGCGAGCTCTTTCTGAATTCTGTTCAAGATATCTAATCCGCGTCTGCCCCGATTCCGTTTCAACGCATCGGATGAATCTGCGATATGCTGTAATTCACCGAGTACAAACTGAGGAATAACGATTGTTCCCTCTAAAAAGTTTGTCTGACAAATATCTGCAATCCGCCCATCGATAATCACGCTTGTATCTAAAATTTTAGGGCTTGGATACTGCACATTTGAATCCGCATCCTCTTCATCATTGCTGCGGCGCTTGTCCTTTTTCGCAGGTTTGAGTATATTCATAAATTCCTCACGCCGGCGAAAACCAACCTGGAAACCTAAGTAACCAAGTATAATCATAATGAAAAGCGGCAAAACCTGCGAAAAAATACGAATGCTCATATCTTGCAAAGGCATATTAACAAAGTAAGCTATAACTAAACCGACAATTAATCCAATACTGCCAAAAAACAAATCCATGGCTGGTAATTTGACCAGTGCATCTTCCACCCAACGAAAGAAATTCACAATATAGTTTACTAGTAAATAAGACAAGATAAAAAATATAATAGCTCCAACAATCATTCCCAAAATAGATGAAGTTAACCAGCTTGATTCAGAAACGTTTAATAACTGAACGATTGCCGGAAGATAGAGATACCCCATGGTACCGCCCAATATAATAAAAAATAAGTGTACTACTTTTTTCATCAATTCCTTTACACCTCCTGACTAGTATTAGTAGTATTACCAAATGATGCGTAATATATGCTAACCTGATTGGAATTCTTCGAAAAGTTTATGTTCAAAAAACGGACCCGCAAATTTCGATGGGATGAGCAGCCACAGCACTTTTTGAACATTTTCTTAAAACTCTACTGATGTAATCCAATTTCTAAAGCTTCCTGCACATTGGAAACACCAATTACTTCGATACCTGCTGGATAATTCCAGCCGTCTAAATTATTTTTCGGACAAATTACCCGCTTAAACCCTAATTTTGCAGACTCCTGTACCCGTTGTTCAATACGGGATACACGACGAATTTCCCCTGTAAGGCCAACCTCTCCTATAAAAATATCATTTGGCTTTGTCGGCTGATCCCGGAAGCTTGATGCAATACTGACCGCAAGTGCTAAATCAATAGCCGGCTCGTCCAGCTTTACACCACCTGCTACTTTAATATAAGCGTCTTGATTTTGCAGCATAAGCCCGACGCGTTTTTCCAATACAGCCATCAAAAGCGGTACCCGATTATGATCTACCCCTGTGGCCGTCCTGCGCGGATTACCAAAGCTTGTCGGTGAAATCAATGCCTGTATTTCTACTAAAACCGGCCGCGTTCCTTCCATCGAAGCAACAACAGTCGATCCGGCAGCACCTTGAGATCTTTCTTCCAGGAAGATTTCAGAAGGGTTCATTACTTCACGTAATCCTTCCTCCTTCATCTCAAAAATCCCCATTTCATTTGTACTTCCAAAACGGTTCTTCACACCTCTTAAAATACGATAAGTGTGATGCCGTTCTCCTTCAAAGTACAATACAGCATCCACCATATGTTCTAATAAACGGGGACCTGCAATGGAGCCTTCTTTGGTTACATGACCGACAATAAAAATAGGAATACCTTTGGTCTTCGCAATTTTCATAAGCTCCATTGTACATTCTCTAACCTGTGAAACACTGCCGGGCGCACTTGTTATCTCTTCTTTAAAAACGGTTTGAATAGAATCAACAACGACAAAGGAGGGGTTAATTTCTTCTATCTGTCTGCTTATATCCATTAAATTTGTTTCTGATAATACATACAGTTTATCTGTTTTTATATCTAACCGATCTGCACGTAATTTTGTTTGTCTTGTAGATTCTTCACCTGAAACATAAAGAACCGGTAAATCTTTCTCCGCCAGCTGTGCAGATATTTGTAATAAGAGGGTTGATTTTCCAATACCCGGATCTCCGCCAATTAAAACCAGTGATCCTAAAACAACGCCTCCGCCCAGCACACGATTAAATTCCCTCATTTTCGTTGTCACACGAGGTTCCTTCTTCGATTCAATAGAGGTGATTTTTTCAGGCTTTTGTGAGGAGGTTATACCAGACATATATCCTGTTCTGCCTTTTACAGCAGCAGCTTCAATTTCTTCTACCATTGTATTCCATTGATGGCAAGCTGGACATTTTCCCATCCACTTAGCCGATTCATAACCACATTCTTGACAGACAAATTTTGTTTTCCTTTTTGCCAACGTTTGAAACCTCCTTCAATCAATGTTCCATGTCTAATGCAAGTCACTATACATGAAACCACCCATATTTCTTATTATAGACTATTTCTGGTTTTCATAGGTTACAGGAAAGCATCAAATTAAAAAACTATCTTCCATATTTATGCCACAAGTTTTTTCAATATAATGGAGAAAAGCTAGAAGAACCCATGTTCTTCTAGCTTTTGATACTTTATTAGGAAGTTCTTTTTAAGAAAGGATAATAAATTCTCCTTTGCTGTTTAAGCCTATTTTTACCTTTTGCTCTTTTTGAATGTTACCTTTTAAAAGCTCTTCTGACAATAAATTCTCAATATTACTTTGAATAGAGCGTCTCAGTGGACGGGCACCATACTCTGGATCAAAGCCTTCATTAGCAATTTTTTCAATCGCTTTATCTGTAAGAGAAAGTGTTAAGTCTTGCTCTTCTAAGCGTTTTTGTAGCTGTTTCAGCATTAATGATGCAATATCCTTCATGTGTTTTTTCTCCAAGGAATGGAACACGATGGTCTCATCAATACGATTTAGGAATTCTGGGCGGAATGCCTTTTTCAATTCGTCCAGAACCTTTGATTTCATATCCTGATGCTGTCTTTCTTCATTATCTAATGTGAAACCGACGTATTTATTACGCTTCAATTCGCTTGCTCCAACATTAGAAGTCATGATGATAACAGTATTACGGAAATCAACAACTCTTCCTTTTGAATCGGTCAACCTGCCATCCTCAAGTACCTGCAAGAGAATGTTAAAGACTTCTGGATGTGCTTTTTCCACTTCATCCAGCAGAACAACAGAATATGGTTTACGGCGGACTCTTTCTGTTAATTGTCCTCCCTCTTCATAACCTACATAGCCTGGAGGAGACCCAACTAAACGGGAAGTCGCATGCCTTTCCATGTACTCAGACATATCAATGCGGATCATAGCATCTTCATCGGCAAACATTACTTCTGCAAGCGCACGGGCAAGCTCTGTTTTACCGATACCAGTTGGCCCAAGGAATATGAAAGAGCCAATTGGACGTTTTGGATCTTTTAACCCGGCGCGGGCACGGCGAATTGCTTTTGCTACAGCATTTACTGCTTCGGATTGACCAATAACACGATCATGAAGAATTTCTTCCATGTTCAGCAGACGCTCACTCTCATCCTTCGTCAGTTTAGAAACAGGAACTCCTGTCCAAATTGATACAACTGCAGCAATATCCTCCATGGTTACTTCAGAATCGGTCTGCCCCTGCTTTTCCTTCCACTCATCCTTTGTTTTCTCAAGGTTTTCCCGATAACGCTGTTCAGAATCTCTTAGTGATGCTGCCTTTTCAAATTCCTGACTTTGTACTGCAGCATCTTTTTCTTTTCTTACCTCTTCTAATTTCTGTTCCAGCTCTTTTAAGTTTGGCGGAACAGTATATGAGTTCAAGCGTACTTTTGAACCAGCTTCATCAATTAAATCAATTGCCTTATCCGGCAGGAAACGGTCCGTAATATATCGATCAGATAAGGTTGCTGCTGCTTCAATTGCCTCATCTGTAATTGTTACACGATGATGCGCTTCATAGCGGTCTCTTAAGCCTTTTAAAATTTGAATTGTTTCATCAAGTGTCGGTTCATCCACCTGAATTGGCTGGAACCGGCGCTCTAACGCAGCATCCTTTTCAATGTATTTCCGGTACTCATCTAATGTCGTTGCTCCAATACATTGTAATTCTCCGCGGGCAAGTGATGGCTTAAGAATATTAGATGCATCAATTGCACCCTCTGCTCCACCGGCACCAATAAGGGTATGGAGCTCATCAATGAATAAAATAACGTTCCCTGATTGACGAATCTCTTCCATTACTTTTTTCAAGCGGTCCTCAAACTCACCACGATATTTTGTTCCTGCAACAACAGTACCCATATCTAATGTCATCACACGTTTATCGCGCAGTGTTTCCGGAACCTCATTATCAATAATTTGCTGTGCTAGTCCTTCTGCAACAGCAGTCTTGCCGACACCGGGCTCACCAATAAGCACAGGGTTGTTTTTAGTTCGGCGGCTCAGTACTTGAATAACACGTTCAATTTCCTTGGAGCGTCCAATAACAGGGTCTATCTTTCCTTCTTTCGCGCTGACTGTCAAATCGCGGGCTAAAGAATCTAAAGTAGGGGTGCTTGCGTTTGTCTGCTGCCCTGTGCGCCCTTGGCGCCCTGCCTGGGACTCATTACTCCCTAAGAGCTGAAGCACCTGCTGCCGGGCTTTATTTAAGCTTACACCAAGGTTATTTAAAACACGGGCAGCAACTCCTTCTCCTTCACGGATTAAACCTAAGAGAATATGCTCTGTTCCAACATAAGAGTGGCCCAGCTTCCTTGCTTCATCCTGAGATAATTCAACGACCTTCTTCGCTCTGGGAGTATAATGAATGGATTGAGAAGGCTGCTTGCCAACACCAATCAGCTTTTCAACTTCTTCTTGAATTTTAGATACTTCCAAGCCGAGAGATTGCAATGCTTTCGCAGCTATGCCTTCCCCTTCACGTACCAAACCAAGAAGAATATGCTCTGTTCCAATATTATTATGGCCTAATCGTACAGCCTCATCTTGAGATAATGCTAATACCTTTTGTGCTCTCTCTGTAAAGCGACCAAACATCATATGTTATTTCCTCCTACTTTTTCAAATTTAATCTTTCACGAATGATGGAAGCCCTTCGAATATCACGTTCATCAGAGCGTAATGCTTTATTAGCATAATGTTGCAGGAATCCAGGTTGTGTTAAAACCATCAGCTCATTCAGTATATTCTCGGAAATGTTTTCTATTATGCCTAAATCTATACCTAAACGCAAATTTGAAATACAAATCGCAGCTTCCTTTGAATCAATTATCCTGCTATTTTTTAATGTTCCATATGAACGGAAGACGCGATCCTCCAGGCTAATCTCTGATTGTTCGTAAATATATACACGAGCCATGCGCTCATGCTCCACGAGCTGATTAACAATGCTCTCCAAATCTTCTATAATGTCCTCTTCCGATTTGCCCAGCGTAATCTGATTTGATATTTGAAATATATTTCCTCTTGCCTCACTGCCCTCACCATATATCCCTCTGACAACAAGACCTAGCTGGTTGATTGCGGGAATCAGCCGATTAATTTGCTTTGTCAGCACGAGAGCAGGTAAATGCATCATAATAGAAGCTCGCATCCCAGTTCCAATATTTGTAGGACAACTGGTGAGGTAACCTTTTGTCTCGTCGAATGCATAGTCGGCCTTTTCTTCCAGCCAATCATCTAAGTAGTATGCTTCCTCCAATGCTTTTTTCAGCTGTAGACCTGGATAATACACCTGGATACGCAAATGGTCCTCTTCATTTACCATAATCGAAGTCTGCTCATTTTCGGATAATAACACAGCCGCATGATCACTATGCTTAATTAAATGTGGACTTATTAAGTGTTTTTCCACCAAAACAAGTTTTTCAATCATATTTAAATTATTCATTGGTATAAATGAAATGGAATTCTGCTCCGTATCTTCCTGCTGAGTATAATTTTTCTTAATAAACTGCAGTACTTCTTCTAATGCTTCTTGATTACCGGATGTCGGGTACAATTGATCAGCAAAGTTGCGGGCTAAACGAACGCGGCTGCTCATCACTATATCTTTATCTGGACCATCCTCCAGCATCCATGGGCTAATCGCTTCGTTTATAAATGATTCTAATGTCACGTGTTATCACCCGCTTCCTTATTTTGGTGATTTTCTTTCTCCAGTTCTCTGATTTTATCACGAAGAACAGCTGCCTTTTCAAACTCTTCTTCTTCAATCAGCTGTTTTAACTCTTCTTTATGAGAAGAAATTAATTGTTTTTGCTGTATATACTTTCCTGCACGCTTTGGTATCCTGCCAGTATGCTTTGTATTTCCAGCATGTACACGCCGTAAAATTGGTTCTACCTTGGATCCAAAGGAAGCATAACAATTTGCACAGCCAAATTTCCCGGCCTTTTTAAATTCACTAAACGTTCTGCCGCAAGAGGGGCATTTCAGTTCTTGGGACTGATTGGATTTTGTTGTTCCTGCAGAGCTCAAATTTAATCCATCCTTTTGGAACAGCCCTGATAAAAGGTCATTTAAAGAATATCCTTCTTCTGGATAGCTTAAATACCCTTTCTTCTTGGCACATACTTCACAAAGACTGATTTTTGTCTCCTGGCCATTTATTATATGTTTAAAATGTAATGTAGCCTTTCTTTCATGGCATTCCTGGCATTCCATACGACGCTCCTCCCCTTCAGGTAATTAATCGTTCAAATACTTAAGAGCAGTTAATGCAGATTTGAGTATACGTGCACGCAATTCATCACGTAATGGTAATTGAAAAGCCAATGTTGTTCTATCAATACTTGCTAACATTAACTTTGCTTCACGTGCTGTAATCAGCTCCTCCTCTAAAAGCCGATCTAAAATATCTAAGGCAGCACGTTGGGGGATCGAATCACCGATTAAAAATATAATTTCATCGATTAACTCTGATTGATTCTGATGACGTATACGCATAATCCGAATATAACCGCCACCCCCACGCTTACTTTCCACAATATACCCCTTCTCCACAGTAAATCGTGTATTAATCACATAATTTATTTGAGAAGGTACACATTGAAATTGATCTGCAATTTCACTTCTTTTAATTTCGATAGCTTGCTGCTCCTCTGCCTGTAATACTTTTTTCAAATATTGTTCAATGATATCTGAAATGTTACTCATCCTTCGCACCTCAAATCAAATAATTTATTCGATAAATCAGTTCCTTTGACTTTGACTAACTTTGACTATGACTTTATTATAATATAAATTCTTTAAGTTGCAAATGGATGGTATTTCTATTTTTGACAAACAGACAAGAAATCAAAACATAATTATAGAAACTCTATGAAAATATTTAAATTTTAACTTCGTTTTGTTATATTTACCACTCCTGGAAGCTTGGATATATCATCAAATAAATAAATTAAATTTTTATTCCCCTTCATATTTGTCCACATATGAATTCTGCGTTGATTACCTTCCAACAATTTTATCTCCATTTGTTTAATATTAAAATGATTCTTTTCAATTGACTTTACTGCTTCATGTATTTCAAATTCCTCTGATGCAATAATCTCAATAAAATTGCTTGATTTAAATCGGGGGAAGAAATGCTCTATTTGATTTAAAAAAATTAAACTGACAAGAATAATAAGCGTTGTTACAATAGCAACGCTGTACATACCGGCTCCGACAACTAATCCAATACCTGCTACAGCCCATATAGAAGCAGCTGTTGTTAACCCTTTGATAGTTCCTCCGTAAACAATAATTGTACCTGCTCCCAGAAAGCCGATACCGCTAATTACATAAGAAGGGATACGGGCAGGATCGAATCGAATATTATCATATTGTTCCATGAAAGCGATAAAACCAAAAATTGATAAAATCATCATTAAACAGGATCCTACTCCTACTAGTATATGCGTACGGAACCCAGCTGAATGATTATTAATTTCTCGTTCAAAACCAATTAAACCAGATAATATCAAAGCAATAAATAAACGTGATACAATAACAAGAAAATCACCACCAATGAATTGTTCCAATTTTACTTACTCCTTTGTATAGAATTTAAAATGCAATTATATCTTTACGTGATCGTTTCATCTTTTATGCATATTCGAATAGATAGAAAAGAATAGCTTGTCTCCATCTCCTCTCTCAAAAATATCATTTTTAAATTTTATCATGTCTAACTTCCATTATATTCTAATCCTTTTAATTTGCTAATAAGAAAATTTTATTATCTATTCTGGATTACTATTTTTAATAAGCTTATTTAATTATTTTATGATTCCAAATTTAATATAGAAGGTTTAAGAATACAAAAAAAGAGTTAAGCATAAGCTTAACTCTTTTTTTAATGTGCCTGGCAACGTCCTACTCTCGCAGGGGGAAGCCCCCAACTACCATTGGCGCTGAAGAACTTAACTTCTGTGTTCGGCATGGGAACAGGTGTGACCTCTTCGCTATCGCCACCAGACAATACAATATGTAACTTGAAGATGTTTCCTTAAAAACAAGGACAAGTTATATTATATGCACTTCAGAATAAAAATGCAACACTTTTTTTAAATTTGCACCCTGAAAACTAAATAAGAGTAACGTGACATCAAAAAACTTAGATAAGTCCTCAATCGATTAGTATCCGTCAGCTGCACGTGTCGCCACGCTTCCACCTCGGACCTATCAACCTCATCGTCTCTGAGGGATTTTACTCACTTGAAGTGATGGGAAGTTTCATCTTGAGGGGGGCTTCATGCTTAGATGCTTTCAGCACTTATCCTTTCCACACGTAGCTACCCAGCTATGCTCCTGGCGGAACAACTGGTACACCAGCGGTGTGTCCATCCCGGTCCTCTCGTACTAAGGACAGCTCCTCTCAAACTTCCAACGCCCACGACGGATAGGGACCGAACTGTCTCACGACGTTCTGAACCCAGCTCGCGTACCGCTTTAATGGGCGAACAGCCCAACCCTTGGGACCGACTACAGCCCCAGGATGCGATGAGCCGACATCGAGGTGCCAAACCTCCCCGTCGATGTGAACTCTTGGGGGAGATAAGCCTGTTATCCCCGGGGTAGCTTTTATCCGTTGAGCGATGGCCCTTCCATGCGGAACCACCGGATCACTAAGCCCGACTTTCGTCCCTGCTCGACTTGTAGGTCTCGCAGTCAAGCTCCCTTCTGCCTTTACACTCTACGAATGATTTCCAACCATTCTGAGGGAACCTTTGGGCGCCTCCGTTACCTTTTAGGAGGCGACCGCCCCAGTCAAACTGCCCGCCTGACACTGTCTCCGAACCGGATTACGGTCCTGGGTTAGAATGGTCATACAGTTAGGGTGGTATCCCACGGGTGCCTCCACGTAAGCTGGCGCTCACGCTTCAAAGGCTCCCACCTATCCTGTACAAACTGCACAAACATTCCATATCAGGCTACAGTAAAGCTCCACGGGGTCTTTCCGTCCTGTCGCGGGTAATGCGCATCTTCACGCATAGTATAATTTCACCGGGTCTCTCGTTGAGACAGTGCCCAAGTCGTTGCACCTTTCGTGCGGGTCGGAACTTACCCGACAAGGAATTTCGCTACCTTAGGACCGTTATAGTTACGGCCGCCGTTTACTGGGGCTTCGGTTCAAAGCTTCGCTTACGCTAACTCTTCCCCTTAACCTTCCAGCACCGGGCAGGTGTCAGCCCCTATACTTCGCCTTTCGGCTTCGCAGAGACCTGTGTTTTTGCTAAACAGTCGCTTGGGCCTATTCACTGCGGCTCACTCACAAGTGAGCACCCCTTCTCCCGAAGTTACGGGGTCATTTTGCCGAGTTCCTTAACGAGAGTTCTCCCGCTCACCTTAGGATTCTCTCCTCGCCTACCTGTGTCGGTTTGCGGTACGGGCACCTATGATCTAACTAGAGGCTTTTCTTGGCAGTGTGAAATCAGGAACTTCGGTACTCTATTTCCCTCCCCATCACAGCTCAGAAATATGTCAGACGGATTTGCCTATCTGACTTCCTCGCATGCTTGGACGCACATCCATCAGTGCGCACTCCTTATCCTCCTGCGTCCCCCCATTGTTCAAACAATCATGAGGTGGTACAGGAATATCAACCTGTTGTCCATCGCCTACGCCTGTCGGCCTCGGCTTAGGTCCCGACTAACCCTGAGAGGACGAGCCTTCCTCAGGAAACCTTAGGCATTCGGTGAAAGAGATTCTCACTCTTTTTTCGCTACTCATACCGGCATTCTCACTTCAAAGCGCTCCACCAGTCCTCACGGTCTGACTTCTCTGCACTTTGAACGCTCTCCTACCATTGTTCGTAAGAACAATCCGCAGCTTCGGTGATACGTTTAGCCCCGGTACATTTTCGGCGCAGCGTCACTCGACCAGTGAGCTATTACGCACTCTTTCAATGATGGCTGCTTCTAAGCCAACATCCTGGTTGTCTGTGCAACGCCACATCCTTTTCCACTTAACGTATACTTTGGGACCTTAGCTGGCGGTCTGGGCTGTTTCCCTTTCGACTATGAACCTTATCACCCATAGTCTGACTCCCAAGTTGAAGTAACTGGCATTCGGAGTTTGACTGAATTCGGTAACCCGGTAGGGGCCCCTAGTCCAATCAGTGCTCTACCTCCAGTACTCACGATCTTGAGGCTAGCCCTAAAGCTATTTCGGAGAGAACCAGCTATCTCCGTGTTCGATTGGAATTTCACCGCTACCCACACCTCATCCCCGCATTTTTCAACATACGTGGGTTCGGGCCTCCAGTCAGTGTTACCTGACCTTCACCCTGGACATGGGTAGATCACACGGTTTCGGGTCTACGACCGCATACTCATTCGCCCTATTCAGACTCGCTTTCGCTACGGCTCCGTGTCTTCCACTTAACCTTGCATACAATCGTAACTCGCCGGTCCATTCTACAAAAGGTACGCCGTCACCCATTAACGGGCTCCGACTACTTGTAGGCACACGGTTTCAGGTTCTATTTCACTCCCCTTCCGGGGTGCTTTTCACCTTTCCCTCACGGTACTGGTTCACTATCGGTCACTAGGTAGTATTTAGCCTTGGGAGATGGTCCTCCCGGATTCCGACGGAATTCCACGTGTTCCGCCGTACTCAGGATACACTCCGGAGGAAATTCCTTTTCAACTACAGGGCTGTTACCTTCTTCGGCTGACCTTTCCAAGTCGATTCGTTTAAAGAATTTCTTTGTAACTCCAATAGAGTGTCCTACAACCCCAAGAAGCAAGCTTCTTGGTTTGGGCTCTTTCCGTTTCGCTCGCCGCTACTCAGGAAATCGATTTTTCTTTCTCTTCCTCCAGGTACTGAGATGTTTCAGTTCCCCGGGTCTGCCTCATCTACCCTATGTATTCAGATAGATGTCCTGTCCCATTACGAACAGTGGGTTCCCCCATTCGGAAATCCCCGGATCAAAGTTTACTTACAACTCCCCGAGGCATATCGGTGTTAGTCCCGTCCTTCATCGGCTCCTAGTGCCAAGGCATCCACCGTGCGCCCTTATTCACTTAACTAAAGTTTTGGAATAAGTTTGCTGATTACTTCGTAATCAGTTGTGTTGCTATATCAATAGCTTTTTTGCCTTATTTCTAAAGTTTGATGTCGTTGTTACTCTTATTTAGTTTTCAAGGTACAAAAAGAGAGATTGCTCTCTCAAAACTGAACCAAACAACCAAGTACAAAATTCCGTTATATATCCTTAGAAAGGAGGTGATCCAGCCGCACCTTCCGATACGGCTACCTTGTTACGACTTCACCCCAATCATTCGTCCCACCTTCGGCGGCTGGCTCCAAAAAGGTTACCTCACCGACTTCGGGTGTTACGAACTCTCGTGGTGTGACGGGCGGTGTGTACAAGACCCGGGAACGTATTCACCGCGGCATGCTGATCCGCGATTACTAGCGATTCCGGCTTCATGTAGGCGAGTTGCAGCCTACAATCCGAACTGAGAACGGTTTTATGGGATTTGCTTGACCTCGCGGGCTTGCTTCCCTTTGTTCCGTCCATTGTAGCACGTGTGTAGCCCAGGTCATAAGGGGCATGATGATTTGACGTCATCCCCACCTTCCTCCGGTTTGTCACCGGCAGTCACCTTAGAGTGCCCAACTAAATGCTGGCAACTAAGATCAAGGGTTGCGCTCGTTGCGGGACTTAACCCAACATCTCACGACACGAGCTGACGACAACCATGCACCACCTGTCACTTTGTCCCCGAAGGGAAAACTCTGTCTCCAGAGCGGTCAAAGGATGTCAAGACCTGGTAAGGTTCTTCGCGTTGCTTCGAATTAAACCACATGCTCCACCGCTTGTGCGGGTCCCCGTCAATTCTTTTGAGTTTCAGCCTTGCGGCCGTACTCCCCAGGCGGAGTGCTTAATGCGTTAACTTCAGCACTAAGGGGCGGAAACCCCCTAACACCTAGCACTCATCGTTTACGGCGTGGACTACCAGGGTATCTAATCCTGTTCGCTCCCCACGCTTTCGCTCCTCAGCGTCAGTTACAGACCAGAGAGTCGCCTTCGCCACTGGTGTTCCTCCACATCTCTACGCATTTCACCGCTACACGTGGAATTCCACTCTCCTCTTCTGCACTCAAGTCCTCCAGTTTCCAATGCACGTTTACGGTTGAGCCGCAAGATTTCACATCAGACTTAAAGAACCGCCTGCGAGCGCTTTACGCCCAATAATTCCGGACAACGCTTGCCACCTACGTATTACCGCGGCTGCTGGCACGTAGTTAGCCGTGGCTTTCTGGTCGGGTACCGTCAAGGTACGATCAGTTACTATCATACTTGTTCTTCCCCGACAACAGAGTTTTACGATCCGAAAACCTTCATCACTCACGCGGCGTTGCTCCGTCAGACTTTCGTCCATTGCGGAAGATTCCCTACTGCTGCCTCCCGTAGGAGTCTGGGCCGTGTCTCAGTCCCAGTGTGGCCGATCACCCTCTCAGGTCGGCTACGCATCGTCGCCTTGGTGAGCCATTACCTCACCAACTAGCTAATGCGCCGCAGGCCCATCTGTAAGTGACAGCAAAAGCCGCCTTTCAACTTACCATCAGGAGATGATAAGTATTATCCGGTATTAGCTCGCGTTTCCGCGAGTTATCCCAGTCTTACAGGCAGGTTGCCTACGTGTTACTCACCCGTCCGCCGCTCGTTCCACGAACGTCCCTCCGAAGAGTTCTGTCCGCTTCCCGCGCTCGACTTGCATGTATTAGGCACGCCGCCAGCGTTCGTCCTGAGCCAAGATCAAACTCTCCATAAAAGTGTTTGTTTCTTTAGCTTTCAGAAGTCAACTTCTGACTTAAATATTCAAGAAAAACGAGGTGTTTTTCTTCTTTCGTACTGGTTGTTTTGTTCAGTTTTCAAAGAGCAATTTCTTTGTCGCTTTTAAAAACAGCGACCAAATTAATATATCATGTTTCAAAACCATTGTCAACAACTTATTTAAAAGTTATTGAGTGGAGCCTAGCGGGATCGAACCGCTGACCTCCTGCGTGCAAGGCAGGCGCTCTCCCAGCTGAGCTAAGGCCCCATATTATATTCATGTAATGGTCGGGAAGACAGGATTCGAACCTGCGACCCCTTGGTCCCAAACCAAGTGCTCTACCAAGCTGAGCTACTTCCCGATGGCGCGCCCGAGAGGAGTCGAACCCCTAACCTCTTGATCCGTAGTCAAACGCTCTATCCAATTGAGCTACGGGCGCTTATGGTGCCGAGGACCGGAATCGAACCGGTACGGTAATCACTTACCGCAGGATTTTAAGTCCTGTGCGTCTGCCAGTTCCGCCACCCCGGCAATATTTGGAGCGGAAGACGGGATTCGAACCCGCGACCCCCACCTTGGCAAGGTGATGTTCTACCACTGAACTACTTCCGCGTATTGCCTTTATTTAATTAATGGTGCGGGTGGAGGGACTTGAACCCCCACGCCCGAAGGCACTAGATCCTAAGTCTAGCGCGTCTGCCAATTCCGCCACACCCGCAAATGGTGAGCCATGAAGGATTCGAACCTTCGACCCTCTGATTAAAAGTCAGATGCTCTACCGACTGAGCTAATGGCTCCTTAAAAGGAAAATGGTGCCGGCCAGAGGACTTGAACCCCCAACCTACTGATTACAAGTCAGTTGCTCTACCAGTTGAGCTAGGCCGGCATAATGGTGGAGGATGCAGGGCTCGAACCTGCGACCCCCTGCTTGTAAGGCAGGTGCTCTCCCAGCTGAGCTAATCCTCCGGATTTAAAGCCTGGCAACGTCCTACTCTCGCAGGGGGAAGCCCCCAACTACCATTGGCGCTGAAGAACTTAACTTCTGTGTTCGGCATGGGAACAGGTGTGACCTCTTCGCTATCGCCACCAGACAATACAATATGTAACTTGAAGATGTTTCCTTAAAAACAAGGACAAGTTATATTATATGCACTTCAGAATAAAAATGCAACACTTTTTTTAAATTTGCACCCTGAAAACTAAATAAGAGTAACGTGACATCAAAAAACTTAGATAAGTCCTCAATCGATTAGTATCCGTCAGCTGCACGTGTCGCCACGCTTCCACCTCGGACCTATCAACCTCATCGTCTCTGAGGGATTTTACTCACTTGAAGTGATGGGAAGTTTCATCTTGAGGGGGGCTTCATGCTTAGATGCTTTCAGCACTTATCCTTTCCACACGTAGCTACCCAGCTATGCTCCTGGCGGAACAACTGGTACACCAGCGGTGTGTCCATCCCGGTCCTCTCGTACTAAGGACAGCTCCTCTCAAACTTCCAACGCCCACGACGGATAGGGACCGAACTGTCTCACGACGTTCTGAACCCAGCTCGCGTACCGCTTTAATGGGCGAACAGCCCAACCCTTGGGACCGACTACAGCCCCAGGATGCGATGAGCCGACATCGAGGTGCCAAACCTCCCCGTCGATGTGAACTCTTGGGGGAGATAAGCCTGTTATCCCCGGGGTAGCTTTTATCCGTTGAGCGATGGCCCTTCCATGCGGAACCACCGGATCACTAAGCCCGACTTTCGTCCCTGCTCGACTTGTAGGTCTCGCAGTCAAGCTCCCTTCTGCCTTTACACTCTACGAATGATTTCCAACCATTCTGAGGGAACCTTTGGGCGCCTCCGTTACCTTTTAGGAGGCGACCGCCCCAGTCAAACTGCCCGCCTGACACTGTCTCCGAACCGGATTACGGTCCTGGGTTAGAATGGTCATACAGTTAGGGTGGTATCCCACGGGTGCCTCCACGTAAGCTGGCGCTCACGCTTCAAAGGCTCCCACCTATCCTGTACAAACTGCACAAACATTCCATATCAGGCTACAGTAAAGCTCCACGGGGTCTTTCCGTCCTGTCGCGGGTAATGCGCATCTTCACGCATAGTATAATTTCACCGGGTCTCTCGTTGAGACAGTGCCCAAGTCGTTGCACCTTTCGTGCGGGTCGGAACTTACCCGACAAGGAATTTCGCTACCTTAGGACCGTTATAGTTACGGCCGCCGTTTACTGGGGCTTCGGTTCAAAGCTTCGCTTACGCTAACTCTTCCCCTTAACCTTCCAGCACCGGGCAGGTGTCAGCCCCTATACTTCGCCTTTCGGCTTCGCAGAGACCTGTGTTTTTGCTAAACAGTCGCTTGGGCCTATTCACTGCGGCTCACTCACAAGTGAGCACCCCTTCTCCCGAAGTTACGGGGTCATTTTGCCGAGTTCCTTAACGAGAGTTCTCCCGCTCACCTTAGGATTCTCTCCTCGCCTACCTGTGTCGGTTTGCGGTACGGGCACCTATGATCTAACTAGAGGCTTTTCTTGGCAGTGTGAAATCAGGAACTTCGGTACTCTATTTCCCTCCCCATCACAGCTCAGAAATATGTCAGACGGATTTGCCTATCTGACTTCCTCGCATGCTTGGACGCACATCCATCAGTGCGCACTCCTTATCCTCCTGCGTCCCCCCATTGTTCAAACAATCATGAGGTGGTACAGGAATATCAACCTGTTGTCCATCGCCTACGCCTGTCGGCCTCGGCTTAGGTCCCGACTAACCCTGAGAGGACGAGCCTTCCTCAGGAAACCTTAGGCATTCGGTGAAAGAGATTCTCACTCTTTTTTCGCTACTCATACCGGCATTCTCACTTCAAAGCGCTCCACCAGTCCTCACGGTCTGACTTCTCTGCACTTTGAACGCTCTCCTACCATTGTTCGTAAGAACAATCCGCAGCTTCGGTGATACGTTTAGCCCCGGTACATTTTCGGCGCAGCGTCACTCGACCAGTGAGCTATTACGCACTCTTTCAATGATGGCTGCTTCTAAGCCAACATCCTGGTTGTCTGTGCAACGCCACATCCTTTTCCACTTAACGTATACTTTGGGACCTTAGCTGGCGGTCTGGGCTGTTTCCCTTTCGACTATGAACCTTATCACCCATAGTCTGACTCCCAAGTTGAAGTAACTGGCATTCGGAGTTTGACTGAATTCGGTAACCCGGTAGGGGCCCCTAGTCCAATCAGTGCTCTACCTCCAGTACTCACGATCTTGAGGCTAGCCCTAAAGCTATTTCGGAGAGAACCAGCTATCTCCGTGTTCGATTGGAATTTCACCGCTACCCACACCTCATCCCCGCATTTTTCAACATACGTGGGTTCGGGCCTCCAGTCAGTGTTACCTGACCTTCACCCTGGACATGGGTAGATCACACGGTTTCGGGTCTACGACCGCATACTCATTCGCCCTATTCAGACTCGCTTTCGCTACGGCTCCGTGTCTTCCACTTAACCTTGCATACAATCGTAACTCGCCGGTCCATTCTACAAAAGGTACGCCGTCACCCATTAACGGGCTCCGACTACTTGTAGGCACACGGTTTCAGGTTCTATTTCACTCCCCTTCCGGGGTGCTTTTCACCTTTCCCTCACGGTACTGGTTCACTATCGGTCACTAGGTAGTATTTAGCCTTGGGAGATGGTCCTCCCGGATTCCGACGGAATTCCACGTGTTCCGCCGTACTCAGGATACACTCCGGAGGAAATTCCTTTTCAACTACAGGGCTGTTACCTTCTTCGGCTGACCTTTCCAAGTCGATTCGTTTAAAGAATTTCTTTGTAACTCCAATAGAGTGTCCTACAACCCCAAGAAGCAAGCTTCTTGGTTTGGGCTCTTTCCGTTTCGCTCGCCGCTACTCAGGAAATCGATTTTTCTTTCTCTTCCTCCAGGTACTGAGATGTTTCAGTTCCCCGGGTCTGCCTCATCTACCCTATGTATTCAGATAGATGTCCTGTCCCATTACGAACAGTGGGTTCCCCCATTCGGAAATCCCCGGATCAAAGTTTACTTACAACTCCCCGAGGCATATCGGTGTTAGTCCCGTCCTTCATCGGCTCCTAGTGCCAAGGCATCCACCGTGCGCCCTTATTCACTTAACTAAAGTTTTGGAATAAGTTTGCTGATTACTTCGTAATCAGTTGTGTTGCTATATCAATAGCTTTTTTGCCTTATTTCTAAAGTTTGATGTCGTTGTTACTCTTATTTAGTTTTCAAGGTACAAAAAGAGAGATTGCTCTCTCAAAACTGAACCAAACAACCAAGTACAAAATTCCGTTATATATCCTTAGAAAGGAGGTGATCCAGCCGCACCTTCCGATACGGCTACCTTGTTACGACTTCACCCCAATCATTCGTCCCACCTTCGGCGGCTGGCTCCAAAAAGGTTACCTCACCGACTTCGGGTGTTACGAACTCTCGTGGTGTGACGGGCGGTGTGTACAAGACCCGGGAACGTATTCACCGCGGCATGCTGATCCGCGATTACTAGCGATTCCGGCTTCATGTAGGCGAGTTGCAGCCTACAATCCGAACTGAGAACGGTTTTATGGGATTTGCTTGACCTCGCGGGCTTGCTTCCCTTTGTTCCGTCCATTGTAGCACGTGTGTAGCCCAGGTCATAAGGGGCATGATGATTTGACGTCATCCCCACCTTCCTCCGGTTTGTCACCGGCAGTCACCTTAGAGTGCCCAACTAAATGCTGGCAACTAAGATCAAGGGTTGCGCTCGTTGCGGGACTTAACCCAACATCTCACGACACGAGCTGACGACAACCATGCACCACCTGTCACTTTGTCCCCGAAGGGAAAACTCTGTCTCCAGAGCGGTCAAAGGATGTCAAGACCTGGTAAGGTTCTTCGCGTTGCTTCGAATTAAACCACATGCTCCACCGCTTGTGCGGGTCCCCGTCAATTCTTTTGAGTTTCAGCCTTGCGGCCGTACTCCCCAGGCGGAGTGCTTAATGCGTTAACTTCAGCACTAAGGGGCGGAAACCCCCTAACACCTAGCACTCATCGTTTACGGCGTGGACTACCAGGGTATCTAATCCTGTTCGCTCCCCACGCTTTCGCTCCTCAGCGTCAGTTACAGACCAGAGAGTCGCCTTCGCCACTGGTGTTCCTCCACATCTCTACGCATTTCACCGCTACACGTGGAATTCCACTCTCCTCTTCTGCACTCAAGTCCTCCAGTTTCCAATGCACGTTTACGGTTGAGCCGCAAGATTTCACATCAGACTTAAAGAACCGCCTGCGAGCGCTTTACGCCCAATAATTCCGGACAACGCTTGCCACCTACGTATTACCGCGGCTGCTGGCACGTAGTTAGCCGTGGCTTTCTGGTCGGGTACCGTCAAGGTACGATCAGTTACTATCATACTTGTTCTTCCCCGACAACAGAGTTTTACGATCCGAAAACCTTCATCACTCACGCGGCGTTGCTCCGTCAGACTTTCGTCCATTGCGGAAGATTCCCTACTGCTGCCTCCCGTAGGAGTCTGGGCCGTGTCTCAGTCCCAGTGTGGCCGATCACCCTCTCAGGTCGGCTACGCATCGTCGCCTTGGTGAGCCATTACCTCACCAACTAGCTAATGCGCCGCAGGCCCATCTGTAAGTGACAGCAAAAGCCGCCTTTCAACTTACCATCAGGAGATGATAAGTATTATCCGGTATTAGCTCGCGTTTCCGCGAGTTATCCCAGTCTTACAGGCAGGTTGCCTACGTGTTACTCACCCGTCCGCCGCTCGTTCCACGAACGTCCCTCCGAAGAGTTCTGTCCGCTTCCCGCGCTCGACTTGCATGTATTAGGCACGCCGCCAGCGTTCGTCCTGAGCCAAGATCAAACTCTCCATAAAAGTGTTTGTTTCTTTAGCTTTCAGAAGTCAACTTCTGACTTAAATATTCAAGAAAAACGAGGTGTTTTTCTTCTTTCGTACTGGTTGTTTTGTTCAGTTTTCAAAGAGCAATTTCTTTGTCGTCGTTTCAAATTGGCGACTTTATTAATTTATCACATTTACAATTCGTTGTCAACAACTTTTTTTAATTTATTTTGTTGTTATCTTGTTGAACCGTTCATGTGATGCGCATTGCGTTATGCAACGATAATTAATTTATCATGATTCCAAAATGAAAGCAAGTCTTTTTTGAAATAAAATTACAGAAGACAAATATTTCTATAATTCATTTTATTGAAGCAGTTTGATAAACCTTTTATAAATCCCTGTTTACAAAGCTTTTCCGCCATTTTTCACGTTCACCAAAACGCAAAGCCCTGAAGGAAGATTGTCTTCCTTCAGGGCTTTGCTCTCTATGACATATGCAATTAACGATTTTTCATTTGCGGAAATAACAATACATCACGAATAGAAGGAGAGTTCGTTAATAACATTACCAAACGGTCTACTCCAATTCCTAATCCGCCAGTTGGAGGCATACCATACTCTAATGCTTCTAAAAAGTCCTCATCCATATAATGAGCTTCATCATTGCCTTGCGCTCTTTCTTTTACCTGCGCTTCAAAACGCTGACGCTGATCAATTGGATCATTCAATTCGCTGAAGGCATTAGCATGTTCTCTTCCTACGATAAACAACTCAAAACGATCTGTAAAACGCTCATCTTCTTTATTCTTTTTAGCCAGTGGGGAGATTTCTACAGGATGCCCAAAAATAAATGTAGGCTGAATTAACGTTTCCTCTACCCTCTGCTCAAAGAATTCATTTACAATATGCCCAAATGTCATTGCATCTGTTATTTCAATATTATGTTCTTTCGCTAACGCACGTGCTTCATCATCAGATAAGTGCTGCCAGAAATCTACACCTGTCTCCTGTTTAATAGCATCCACCATATGCAGTCTTGTCCATTGAGGCTCAAGATTTACTTCATAATCACCATATTGAATAGTTGTCTTTCCATAAACTTCTTGCGCAATATGGGCAATTAAGTTTTCAGTAAGATCCATTATATCATGATAATCAGCATATGCTTCATATAGCTCAATCATTGTAAAT
Organism: Oceanobacillus sp. FSL W8-0428; assembly: GCF_038004405.1. Taxonomy (NCBI): domain Bacteria; kingdom Bacillati; phylum Bacillota; class Bacilli; order Caryophanales; family Bacillaceae; genus Oceanobacillus; species Oceanobacillus sp. FSL W8-0428. Next base: position 1,482,114 of record NZ_JBBORB010000001.1, on the reverse strand, counting down.
TCAGGGTTATGTCTTGTTGATACCCCTTCATTACGGAATACACGCCCAATTTCATATACCTTCTCCAGACCGCCGACAATAAGACGTTTTAAATGTAATTCAATGGCAATACGCATGTATAGTTCAGTATCTAATGCATTATGATGGGTTATAAAAGGACGTGCTGATGCGCCGCCCGGAATACTGTGCATCATTGGTGTTTCTACCTCTAAGTAGCCTTGTTTGTTTAAATACTCACGCATTGATTGAATAATTTTACTGCGGGCTACAAACGTATCTCTGCTTTCCGGATTTGTGATTAAATCTAAATAACGCTGACGATAGCGTTGCTCGATGTCTTTCAACCCGTGATATTTTTCCGGTAAAGGACGTAATGATTTGGATAGCAGATGAAATTCTTTTGCTTTAACAGACAATTCTCCGACATTGGTTTTGAACATTACGCCTGTAACACCTACAATATCGCCCAGATCTGTTGATTTAAAGATTTCATATGCTTCTTCACCAATTGCATCCTTACGAACATATAATTGGATTTGTCCGCTTAAATCCTGCATATGCGCAAACCCGGCTTTTCCTTTTCCGCGTTTTGTCATTAAACGTCCGGCTATCGTTACCTCATCTGTAATGTCTTCCAGCTCTTCTTTTGAAAACTGATCGTATTTTTCAACTAAATCTGCCGCCAGATGGGTACGCTCAAATTTTCCGCCGAATGGATCCAATCCTTTTTCAATGTATCCTGCGAGCTTATCACGTCTTACCTGCATATGTTCATTCAATTCTTCTGACACTTCTACCACTCCGCTTCTTAAATAGTTAATATGATATCTTCTAACCTGGGCGTTAAGACAATTACTACTTTATCCTACGAAGAATAAACCTTCGTTGTTTTCTCTTATATCTCTGTCTCCAATAATCTTACATCAGCTTTATCTGACTCTGGAAGTTCTTTTAAATAGGCTTCTACAGATTTTTCACGTACAGGTATAATAAAACCAGGAGCAATCTCTGCTAATGGAATTAATACAAAAGCACGCTCATGCATGCGAGGATGCGGTATAATCAATCTTTCTACTGTACTATTTTCATGATTAAATGTCAAAATGTCAAGGTCAATGGTTCGGGGGCCAAACCGGATATCCCGTTTTCTGCCAAGTTCCTTTTCAATCTGCTGGCAGAAAAAAAGTAAATCCATTGCTGATAAGCTTGTTTGGATCTCTAATACCATATTTAAGAAGTCTGATTGATCCTGATATCCAACCGGGGCAGTTTCGTACACAGAGGATCTTTTCTGAATCCTGACAGCTTCATTTGCTTCCAGTATTTCTAATGCCTGTCTCAGATGTTCTTTTCTCGGTTCAATATTTGTTCCCAGTGCGATAAATGCTTGATTCATTTCGTTCTCTCCCTATAAATTTCTACAGCAACCGACTCATAATATCCCGGAATGGGCGGATCCGGTTTTGTTACATGAATGGTACACGCCTCCAGCAATTCAAAAGAAATAAAAAGCTCATCTGCAATTGCTTCAGCTACTGCTTCAATAAGGTTAAAGCGTTTCTCTTCCACCACATGTTTTATCTTTTCATAAGCTTTCCCGTAATGTATAGAATTCTCCATTGCATCTGATCCCCCAGCTTTCTTTAAAGACAGGTACAGGTCAGCATCAACATAAAAACGTTGTCCCAAAGTATTTTCTTCAGGTAACAGCCCATGATATCCATAAAACTGCATCCGTTTTAAAACAATTTTATCCATTGTTGTTCCCCTTTTCTTCTGAACATGTTTTTTATTTAGCTACAGCTTTGTTTGATAAATTGCATCTGCTACTTTAGCTGCTTCCAGGTTGGTTTTCACATCATGTACACGAACAATGCGTGCACCTTTGGCAATTCCAATTATTGTTGTCGCCGCTGTTCCAATATCTCTTTTATCTGCAGGAACATCTAAAATATCGCCTATAAATCTTTTTCGAGAGGCTGCCAAAAGCAGCGGATAACCGAATGATGTTAATTCTTGAAGTTCTTTAATTATATATTGATTCTGTTCCATCGTTTTTGCAAACCCAATACCCGGGTCGAGAATAATCTGGCTGTCCTCTACACCTGCATCTTTAGCAATCGTTATACTCTCAAGTAAATCTGATTTTAAGTCCTGAATAAAGTCCCTATAATCCATACTTTTTCGATTATGCATCAATATAATCGGTACTTGATAACGGGCAGCAATCTCTGCAATTTTCGGTTCTCTTTTCGCTCCCCAAATGTCATTTATGATAGAAGCACCAGCTTGTACAGCCTGCTCCGCTACAGAGGCCTTAAATGTATCCACTGAAATAGGGATTTGTAAGGACTCTTTTAAAGCCTCAATAACCGGGATAATCCTACCTGCCTCTTCTTCTGCACTGACAGGCGTATGTCCTGGGCGAGTAGATTCTCCCCCAATATCAATTATATCCGCTCCATCTGCCGCCATTTTTTTTCCTTGGGCAACTGCCTTTTCAATATTTGTATAATGCCCGCCGTCTGAGAAAGAATCAGGAGTGACATTTAATATTCCCATAATATGCGTGCGCTTAGTTAAGTCTAATTGAAATTCTTTTGCCTGTATCACTTATTTCGCCTCCTCTTCGCCGCCTAAAGAATGTGTTTATTCTTATATAGCATCGTATCAAATCAATCTCATCTATTCTACATCCTACCTTAAGACGTTAAAGAAAAAAAGTGGAAAGCGCTGGTTAAAAAAGATAAAAAAAGGAACCAGCCTTAAGATAGCTGATTCCTTTTTCATTTCGACTTTTAGTTTTCTTCATCAAATTGATAAAGAGCTGTAGAAAGGTAACGTTCTCCATTATCAGGAAGAATCGCCAGAACCTTTTTACCTTTACCTAATTCTTTTGCGACTTTCACTGCCGCTGCAACTGCTGCTCCTGAAGAAATACCACCCAGGATTCCATTTGTCGTAGCGACCTTTCGTGCTGCTTCAAAAGCTTCTTCATTTCCAATCTGCAGAACTTCATCATAAATGGATGTATCAAGTACTTCAGGTTTGAAGCCTGCTCCAATTCCCTGAATCTTATGCGGTCCAGGATTTCCGCCTGAAAGCACTGGTGAATCCTTTGGCTCCACAGCATAAATTTTAACACCATCGAAATTTTCCTTCAGCACTTTCCCAGCACCGGTAATTGTTCCGCCTGTTCCTATCCCGGAAACAAAAGCATCTAAACCGTCTGACATTTGTTCCACGATTTCTTTACCAGTTGTTTTTTCATGAATTTCCGGGTTAGCGGGATTGTTAAATTGCTGTGGCATAAAATAACCATTCTCTTCTTGCAATTCTTTCGCTTTAGCAATCGCACCCTTCATTCCTTCAGCTCCAGGAGTTAATACAAGCTTCGCTCCATAGGCTTTCAGTAAATTACGGCGTTCTTGACTCATCGTGTCAGGCATAACAAGAATTGCCTGATACCCCTTAGCAGTAGCAACCATTGCTAAACCAATTCCTGTATTACCACTGGTCGGTTCAATAATCGTATCCCCGGGCTTCAAACCTCCTGATTTCTCTGCAGCTTCGACCATTGCTGCTGCGATACGGTCCTTTACCGAACTTCCTGGGTTCATAAATTCTAATTTTACATATACATCTGCACTATTCTCGTCAGTAATATTATGGAGCTTTACAATAGGTGTTCCACCAATTAGACCTGCAATATTATTTGCAACTGTCATATAACCCCTCCTAATGCCAAGTATTTTTATATGATTTATATATAATGTATTTCTTTATTGAAAAAATGTCAATCCTAAAGGTTAAAAAAATGCCCATTTTTCTAATCTGAAGCAAATCCGAATTCATCATCTATTTCCATCTATATAAAAAAGCGGCCCATCATACTTCTATTTTGTATCATGACTCCGCTATTTACACATTTTTTATGATTGTTTAAGCTTTTTTAGCTCTTCTTCTGTAAAGATATAGCGCTCATTACAAAAATGACAGGTTGCTTCTGCTCCATGATCTTCATCAATCATTTTCTGGATTTCTTCATCACCTAATCCAATAATAGCATTCGCAAGTCTTTCTTTCGAACATTTGCATTGAAATTCTATCGGCATTTTCTCCAATATATTTACATTATCTTTATCAAACAATGTGTATAGAATCTCTTCAGGTGTCTTTCCTTCACGGATAAGTGAAGAAATAGCAGGGAAGGATTGGATACGGTCCTCTAACCGCTCAATAATCGCTTCATCTGCACCCGGCATAACTTGTACAATAAAACCGCCGGCAGCTAAAATACTCAAATCCGGATTGACGAGAACCCCTGCACCGACTGCTGACGGAACTTGCTCGGAAGTTGCAAAATAATATGTGAAATCTTCGCTTATCTCGCCGGATACAATAGGTGTCTCACCTGTAAAATAGTCTCTCATCCCTAAATCCTTGATAACACTGATATTTCCTTCTGTGCCGACTGCTCTGGCTACATCCAGCTTACCTTTTTCATTTAAATCAAAATCAACATGCGGATTTGTTACATATCCACGTACATGACCTTTTGCATCTCCGTCTGCAACAATAGCACCCATCGGTCCATTCCCCATTACTTTTACGGTAACAGAGTCATCTCCCTTCAGCATCGCTCCCATCATTGCTGTAACTGTAACTGTACGGCCAAGTGCAGCAGAAGCTGTTGCCCATGTGTCTTGTCTTCTGCGTGCTTCCTCCACTGTTTCTGTTGAGGAAATTGCATATGCACGAATCATGCCATTATATGTTGTAGCCTTAATTAAATAATCGTTCACAATCATCATTCCTCCATTTTATTGATAATACTTTTTATAAATGAGATACAGCCCATTCAACGTTAAATACGGCTCCACAGCATCTATTGTCTCTGATTCATGTGCAATCAGTTTAGACAAGCCGCCTGTTGCGATAACGGTAGGGTCTGTCCTTTTTTCCTGTTTAATCCGTTTTACCAAGCCATCAACCTGACCAATATAACCATAAAAGACACCGGATGTCATCGCCTCAACAGTAGAAGAACCAATAACCTGCTGGGGTTTTTGAATCTCGATTTTTGGCAGCTTTGAAGCTCTTGTATTTAATGCTTCCATTGAAATATTGACGCCTGGGGTAATAATTCCTCCAGCATATCTCGCTTCTTCATCAACGTAGCAATAGGTGGTAGCTGTACCAAAATCAATAATAATTAATGGTGCGCCGTATTTATGAATACCTGCTATTGCATTAACGATCCGGTCCGCTCCAATTTCAGACGGATTTGGATAATTCATCTTAATCATCTTGTCGTAGGATGTTTTTCCAATAACAACTGCTTCTAAATGAAAATAATCGCGGCTCATTTTCTCTAATGCAAACATAATAGGTGGTACTACAGAAGAAATAATCACCCCGGTAATGTCTTGGAAGCTTAACCCTTTATATTCAAATAATGAATGAATTAACATACCAAATTCATCTTCTGTTTTATAACGGTCTGTTTTTATACGCCAATCATGAATTAATGTATCATTATCAAAAACACCCAAGACTGTATTAGTATTCCCTACGTCAAGAACAAATAACATCTATCATCATACCTTCCTTCGTTTCTTAAGAAAACTCGGCAAACCAAGCCTTAAAAGCGTAGAATAAGTCACCTTCGTTGAGATCTGGGGCTGGGACTGGGACTGCGATTACCCGCCCCATCGAAGGGCTTTTGCGATTACTCGCCCCACCGAAAATCATTGTGGCTGCCCGCCCTATTAATTATTGCTGTATTTATGCAAACAGGAAACTTTCTTCTTTACCTAAAAATTAATATAACATACTTTTTTTAAGGAAAAACCAAAAAAGCATTACAACCATGCAAAAATCTTATTCAAACGCTCTTGAGACAATCGCTTCATAGTACAATTGAGAAGTTTACAGTGTCACGTACGCAAACACTCGCCTGTCTGCAAAAAAAAGAAGCAGCCTTTCCAATCTTAGGCTGCTTCATGTATATACTTCCCAACTTCTTAATTTTTACGATCTGAATCTGAGTTGTCCTCTGTATTTTCGTCAGAGTTATGCGTTTCTTTTTCCTCATAATCATTATTCATAATAGGATCGTTTATATAAGAATCGGATTTCTTTTCGGCTTTTTCTTTTGCTTCTTCAAAAGAAAGTCCTCTTTTTTCCTCATCATCTTCTTTTGATTGAATGCTTACCTTCAAATCATCTGAACCTTCTTCCGGTTCAGGAAGCTTTCCATCTTCAAAAAGAGATTTGATTTGTTTTGCATCCAGTGTTTCCACTTCTAATAATGTCTTAGCAATTAATTCTAACTGTGCTTTATGCTCTGTAAGAATTGTTTTTGCACGGTCATAACAGTAATTAATGAAATTCTGCATTTCCTGATCAATGTCGTGTGCAATTGCATCAGAATATGTTTGTTCATTTTGAATATCACGGCCAAGGAATACATTACCTCCACCGCCATTACTGAATTGAAGCGGACCAATCTTATCACTCATACCAAATTCGGTGATCATCTTATGCGCAATACCTGTCGCACGTTGGAAGTCATTGGAAGCTCCTGTGCTTACTTCACCAAAAATGATTTCTTCTGCGACACGTCCACCCAGTAAACCGGTAATCTTATCAAACAGCTCCGGTTTTGTCATGAAGTAGCGGTCTTCTCTTGGAAGCATTACCGCATAACCACCAGCTTGACCACGGGGAACAATGGTAACTTTGTGAACGACATCAGCATCATCTAAGACCATACCGATGACCGTATGACCACTCTCGTGATAGGCAACAATATTTCTTTCTTTTTCGGAAATAACTCTGCTCTTCTTCGCAGGTCCCGCAATAACACGGTCAATTGCTTCGTCAATATCTAACTGACCAATTTTCTTACGATCAGCACGAGCTGCAACTAACGCCGCTTCATTCAGCAAGTTCTCCAAATCGGCACCAGAGAATCCCGGAGTACGCATTGCAATTGTTTTTAAATCAACTGTATCTTCAAGCGGTTTATTTCTTGCATGTACTTCCAGAACAGCTTCACGTCCTTTCACATCTGGACGGTCTACCATGATTTGTCTATCAAAACGTCCTGGACGTAATAAAGCAGGGTCAAGTATATCAGCACGGTTCGTTGCAGCAATCATAATAATTCCTTCATTTGCTCCAAATCCGTCCATCTCAACCAATAGCTGGTTTAGTGTCTGTTCACGTTCATCATGTCCACCGCCTAGTCCTGCTCCACGCTGACGGCCGACTGCATCAATCTCATCAATAAAGATGATACACGGCGCATTTTTCTTCGCATTTTCAAATAAATCACGTACACGGGAGGCACCGACCCCTACAAACATTTCTACGAAGTCAGAACCACTGATGGAGAAGAATGGTGTTCCTGCTTCACCTGCGACTGCTTTCGCCAGTAATGTTTTACCTGTACCCGGAGGGCCGACAAGAAGGACACCTTTTGGGATACGTGCGCCTACCTGCGAGAATTTACGCGGATCTTTTAAAAATTCCACGACCTCAACAAGTTCTTGTTTCTCTTCATCAGCACCAGCGACATCTTTAAAGCGGACTTTTTTCTTATCTTCAGAGTACATTTTCGCCTTACTCTTACCGAAGTTCATAACACGGCCGCCACCGCCGCCGCCTTGTGCCTGACTAAGGATGAATAATAAGAATAGACCAATCAATAAGAATGGAATAATTCCAGTTAAGAATGTAAGCCAAGGACTAGGCTGTTCTTCTTCCTCTACCGTTAATTGACTTTGTTGGCTTGCTCTATTTGTAATTTGTGAGACAATTGCTTCATTATCCGGTACCTGAGCAACAAATTCTGTCTCATCATCGTCTGTTAACGTACCCGTCAAACGAATGATGCCATGTGACGGCTGAAAGGTCAGTTCCTTAATTTCACCATTATTTAAAGCATTCATAAATTGCTGTACATCATACTGCTCCTGATCTTCACTTGGTCCATTGAACACTCCGATTACTCCAATAATGATAATAAATAAGAGCATCCAGACGAAGACCTTACGAAATATCTGATTCATTGCTTACCTCCTCCCAAATGGGGAAAAACTATAGTAAATCGTATCATAGTAAAATCGCTTTATACAAATAATTTAACCATTTTTGACGAATTATTTTTTATGAAATGAAATATTGCAAAATTCCTAATCAAATCGTCTAGGATTATTCTTTAAAATACATGTAATGCTGCTTCTGAGAAAAGCTATATTTTCAGCAATCTCCACTGCAGCCTGTCCCAATTAAGCCACTGTCTTGCCCATTTTTAAATGTATTCATCATCCGCCATAAATTTCTGGTTTCAGAACACCAATATAAGAAAGATTTCGATATTTTTCTGCATAATCCAAACCATAGCCTACAACAAATTCATCCGGAACTTCAAAGCCGATAAGGTCCGCTTTGATATCTGCTGTTCTTCCGGCCGGTTTATCGAGAAGCGTCACGATTTTAATTGAGTTAGCTTTACGATATTTAAATAAATCCACTAAGTAGCTCAAGGTAAGTCCGCTATCAATGATATCTTCCACAATGATAATATCGCGGCCTTCTACTTTTGTATTCAAATCTTTTAGAATTTTCACCTCTCCTGTCGAGGATGTTCCGCCGTCATAACTGGACACATCCATAAAATCCATTTCCAGATGTGTTTCTGTATGACGAAGAATATCTGACATAAACGGCAACGCGCCTTTTAATACACCGATAGCCAGTGGAAACTTGCCCTTGTATTCCTCTGTTAATACAGCGCCAAGCTCCTTGCATTTCTCCTGAATCTCTTCCTCACTTACCAAAATCTTCTCAATCTCATCATGAATCGTTCCTTGCGCCATGTTTTCTCCTCCTAATTATCTTCTCGAACTATATTCCAGCTTTATATTCAATCCTTTACCATTCTGTGCAGTCTCTGCTTTTTTTAGACCGACAACCCAAAGGATGACTCCTTTATCATCCACTATAATTGGCCAATTATCCCGTAGACTTTTTGGTATTTTAGCGTTTATAAAAATATCCTTAAGCTTTTTTGAACCATTGAGTCCTCTGACAGACATACGATCTCCCGCTTTTCTTACTCGGATATGTAGTGGTAATGAAATAGAATCTGACGGAAAGACAAAAATAGCTTCATTCTCTGCCGGAGTTTCTTTGACCATTGATGCCTCGATCTTTGTTCCGTCCGACAGCAGCACTTCGCCCGGTACTGTCAATAAAGAGGAATGTGCTAACTTCGTGGATGGCTGATGACCAAATTGCAGATAAATTTGTCCATATATATTTGTCATTTGGAGCCGCAAGGGAAAATCCAAACTTGAGCTCCCATTCCGGCGCCTTAACAGGTCAAAAAAGTTTACTTCGTGGATATAGGATAGGTCTTTAGGTAAGGTTCCATATAGATAGTTTAATATTAGATGAAAGGCCCTTCTTTGTAAAGCCTGAGGAAGCTCTAAAAAAGCTTCTGCAGCAAAACAAATTTCCCGGTTATTTTCACGGAATTCCACTATTTTTTCTACCATTTCCGCAGCTTGTGCCTGCAAGTATTGTTCATCCTGTGATAACGTCTCGCTGAGGGTTTGTATTGTCTCATGAATACCCGGATTTTTCTCCTTCAGCAATGGCACGACATTTTTCCTGTAATAGTTTCTTGTATAAGCTTCATCTGCATTTGTTTTATCTACCCGATAGCTCAATTGATATTTTTCCAAATAAGCAAGAATATTATTCTTTGTCACACCTAATAAAGGACGGATGATTTCTCCGCCGGCAAAATTCCGCCGTACAGGAATCCCCTTTAAGGCATTGGATGTCCCAATTCTGGCCATCCGCATAACCAGCGTTTCAATCTGATCATCAGCATGATGTCCAAGGGCAAGTACATCTGCATTTTCTGCATGCATCAATTCTTGATAAACACTGTACCTTAATTCGCGTGCAGCAACCTCTTCACTAACGCTTTTTTCTTTTTGGTATTGCCTTACATCTACTGCTCTTGTCACACAGGGAATTTCCCAATCCCGACAAATTTCTTTAACGAACTGGCAATCTTCAGCAGATTCTTCGTTACGCAGCTGATGATCTACTGTTACTGCCACGAGATTTAAATCCCAATTGGAGGAAAGCTTTTTAAGAAAATGTAACAGAGCAATAGAATCTGGTCCTCCTGAAACTCCGACAAGAATCGTTGTATGCTTTTGAATTAATTGATGTCTCTGAATAAACGCATACACCTTCTGCTCCATCTCATTCTTCCTCCATCCGAATCCTCTGCCGCGTCATACGGTTATTCTAAATTAGAAAATAACCGTATTTTGACTACACTTCTATCATACTCCTTTTTAAGAAACGGTTCAAAAGAGAGGATGCCAAAAAAAGCATATTTTCATTTTTAAATATCCTCATTAAGGTAACAGCAGTGAAATAATCCAAAAAACAGAAGCAATCAGAGAGATGCTAAACGATTCTTTAACAGGGTAAGCTTTCTTTTGCTGTACCTTTTTACGATATTGACTGCGCCGGCGCTGTACCTGTTTTATTTTGTCCATAACTTCCGTTTTCATTTCTGCTGCTGTATGATACTTTCCTTTCAATGCTTTTCTTAAAATAGGGTGAAGTAATTGCAGGTCAGTTGCACGATACAGCTTTTTTTCCAACAATTTCTCTGAAGGCTCCCCTGTCATACGTTCAAACCGCCTCGGATAATAAATATGGAGAAACACCATCGCAACAGCAAACAAATCATAGCTTGGCTCTGCCTTACGCGTCCCCAAGCCCCAATACCCGCGATCAAAAAACTCAGTATACTCTTTAATAGACCGTCCCATCCTTGTTGTACCGCCTACATCCACCAATCGAATTCTAGGTGGATTCGATTCAACAAGAATATTGTCCGTTTTTAAATCACCAAAAGTCCAGCCAGCCTGATGAAGCTGGTCCAAATCCTCTAATAATTGAACCATCAATACGCCAACCCATTTCTTACCCCTCGCCTGAATAAACGCACCTAACGTTTGGCCCTCCATATATTCCATCACATAAAAGGAATACACTCTTCCATTCGGTGCTGTCCAATCGTCCACATCCAATAAAGAAGGCCCAAGGCGGTATCCTTGAACCTTTTTCAGCGCTTTGAGCACATTGACTTCCACTGTTACAGCTGCATCCTGTTCACTCATTTTCAAGGCAACAGGCCGTCCATTATACATGCAGAGATAAACAGATCCTATCGCACCCTGGCCAATTTTTCTGACTACGGTGTAGGATTTATAATGCCATTTTCCAGTCACTTTTTGCTGAGCATGTAAATTAATAGCCGGTTTCTTCAATGTCGAATGGTTCTTCATCCGAATTCCTCCGCAGCTGCTTTTTACTGAATTGGTACATCGCCGCACGTAATGCTGGTCCAGTTGGAGTTATTCCGCCGCTTGTCAGCTTTGGAAATACTTTAGAAATACCATCCAGCCTTGGCGACCAATCAAGTACAAGCTCAATATCACTCCGCCTGCCTGGAAAACGGTAAATACAAAAACGGTTTTTCCCGACACGTGCGTTTAAGCTCATCGATAAATCAAAAAGTGCTTCCTTCACCGTTTCTAATTTATCACGCATACTTGCGCTGCTATCGACGAGTACAACTACTTCCAAATCGCTCGTTTCACCTAAATCCTCAACAACTTCCATAATTTCACCGCGTTTTTCAGGATCCAGCTCTTCCATTGACTGATCTTTTCCTAAAATACTGCGCAGCTCTTTATTCACAAATCCCTGCAATGTTTGCGTCATAGCCTGCCTTGTTACCATCTGCACTGTTTGTGACAGGCGTTCACTATAGACAATTTGACTGACACCTCCGCCGGACACTGCTATATCCTCCACTTCCCGGAGCCCTTCCGGCTGTTCTGTCTGATCATCATCTAAAATACCAATTACATTTACGGTAATTCCCTGCTGGTTAGCTAAGCTGGCAACAACAGCAGGATCTTCACCTTTGTTAGAGCAGCCGTCTGTTAACAGCAGAATTTGTTTTAACGTTCCCGCATTCATTTGATGTATACCTCCCTCATCTTCCATTACCATCATCACCAAATAATACTTTCTGTATACATATATTTGATAGATTTGCTTAACGAGGATGTTCAAAAAGTCTCAAAATGATAAGCGGCGAATCTCTGCGTTGACGTGTCTTTGACCTTCTTGCTTCTAATTTAGCTACTTTTTGAACTCACACTTAAAGGAAGAGAGAGGGTTCTCTTTAAGTAAAACATCCGTTTATATATATATATAGATATTTCCCGCTCTACATAGAAAGAACCTTCCCATGATGAATTGGAACATTTGCCCACCTTGGTGTGTTTTTCTTTACCTTGGCAACCAATACTGTCATATCATCATTAATATCTCCTGATCTTGTCCGAATCACCTCTTCTAATAACAGATCAGCAATCTCTTGCGGATCCTCCGTGTCCATTTCTTTAATTTTACGTTTTATCCAAATATCGATATTCTCCACGTCTTTTGGCCCATCAAAAATTCCATCACTCATCATAATTAATAAATCATCCGGCTTTAGCTGTTCACTGACAATATCTACGTCAAACTCTTTAATAATCCCCATCGGAAGATTACTGGCCTCAATTTTCAGCATTGCGTTTCCTCTGCGGACAAAGCTCGGTGTCGAACCAATCTTTAAAAATTCTGCAGATGCGTTATGCAGATCAACGACTGCTAAATCAAGCGTTGCAAACATCTCATCAGTAGTACGCAAAGCGAGAATCGAATTGATGGTTTTGATGGCAACCTTCTCTCGTATCCCTGTCTGTAAAATTTGCTGCAATAAGCGCAATGTTTCTGTACTTTCTTCTTTCGCGCGTTTTCCATTCCCCATCCCATCACTGATAGCCATGGCAAACTTTCCTGCGCCAAGCTCAATGGTTGTAAAGCTGTCTCCAGATACAAGTCCACCTCCTTTTGCTGCATTTGCCGCTCCTGTCTCAATCGCAAAATCTCTTGCTGAGCCGAAAACGAAGTGGCTATATCCGTACGGGAAAGAGGAAATATCCTCCGTTTTCACCACAATCATTTCATCGAGCAGCTCTGAAAGAATAGGAGCAATCAGCTTTTCACCCTCTCCATGATATTCATAAAAGCTTGTTGTCAATTCAATATCTACATTTCCTTTTTCCAAGTGATAAATGTCTAGGCGGACTAATTCTATTCCCATCTGCTTTAAAGCATGGATAATTTGCGATTCCTGCAGCTCGTGGTGCTGCCGCTCCTTTAGTATTTCTTTAGCAAAATCATTCATTACTTCAGAAACACCCTGGAGCTGATCAGAAACTAAGCGCTTACTTTCTGTTACCTGCTGTCTGAGCTGTTGATTTGCTTCGTGAAAGCTCATTTCTGATCGCATTGCCTCCACCACCTGGCGTGATTTCACACAATGATTCTCAAAATCCTTCATAACATTCCGATTTGGATCCTGTCCGACAGTTATATCCTGCTTCATGTCCTCCATCAAAGAATAGGTTTTATCAAATTCCTTTTGCCAGCATTTATTCTTTAGAAAACACCCCTGGCATGTTTTTTCCGTCACCTGGCTTAAAAAGTAATCTGTATCTCTCTTCTCGTCCCTCTTTTCATCACTTAATGTCCTGTCTGTTACCGCAAAACTTTTTGAGAGTGCTTGAAAAACATCTGAAAATTGCTCCACTCGCTTTGCAGTAACGTTTCGAACCTTTTGTGAATACTGCTCTTGTTCATTTGTATATGCTTCTGTCCCCGGTATATAGCGGGCAATTTGCTCAAACCATGATGCCGGAGTAAGTATAAATAGCATCACTGCCATAAGCGATTCTATTAACGACGGCAATAAAGCAACATTTTCACCATAGACACCAATTAAGCCTGTCCCGATTAAGAGGCCAAGCGCCGTCCCTGCCTTCTTTCCCTCCTTCAATAATCCACCGAGTACTCCTGAAAAGGCAAGCAGACTCATTTGATAGAGGTTAGCAACATTGGCTAATGATAAAATCATTCCTGCTACAACACCGACAGTCGATCCGATTGCCGCTCCACCGACAAAAGCAAATACTAACACAAAATATCTTGAAAAGACCTGCTCTAAAGAGGCTCCATACACCTCCCAGCCAATGAATCCTGTTAATACAGAGGCAATAAGAATAATCAGACAGACAATTTCTTCACTTTTTAAAGCAGGTTTATACCGTTTTGGTGATAATAGCGGAATGCTTTGCATAAATATAAGTACAAGAATTGCTCCAAGTACTCCTTCTATGGCTAACATCATCCATTGGAAGGACGATATTGTATCCTGGATAGAATATAGAAACATTCTCGGCAGGCTGGTAGCTAAAAAAACCGTGACAGGCAGCATCCACTGCTGGTTTTTGATAGACTTTGTTGCTGCCGATATGAAAATAAATAAGATAAAAGCAAGAAAGATAAAAACAACATGCTGCATGGAATAAGTTAGTGCTCCTAAAATAACAGCAATCATAGACCGGAATGATTTATCACGATGGACAAGCCACATACTGGCAATAAACGCAACAGCAAATGGAGAAACCGCCTGCAGGATGACAGCCCGTCCTAATAAGAAACCGGTAATGTAAAATAACCAGCCTTGCGCGATCAATACATGATTAATCTTCGCCATAATTTGTTCTCTCCATTTTCTCTTTTTATGTGCTTTCTCGATTGCAATGCTTCCCGAATCCACCCTTGGAATTGAACCTATCATTTTATCCACTCCCATCTTTCCAACTAGTAAAACACAGGTTGTATTCTTTTTTTGTCAAAAAAACATGGCAGCTTCTAAAAATCGTTCGACTTAATTTTGGTAAGTTAACATCGTTTTACAAAAAGGGTGTATACCTGGCGAACAATAAATTTTTGTTTATAGTGATGGGAATACAGCTAATTTAAAGCTACTGTTTGATACATTTCCATCATTTAAAATCTGCGCAGCTTTTTAGATATTGCTTCATCATTTGTAGAAAAAGGTGGGAGAAAAGCTGTTCTTTTCTATAAGCTCGACAAGATAGGCGAGCCTTAAAAAAATAGAGCAGCAAACGTATTTTTTCAGATTGACCGCTATATATTCCGGGGCTTTTACAAATCAGTCTATAAAATATGCGTGGAAACTATTGACACTTTGTATTGTCTGTTGTATGATTTTTCTTGTTGGTTTTAATGGCGGCGTAGCTCAGCTGGCGAGAGCGTACGGTTCATACCCGTGAGGTCGTGGGTTCGATCCCCTCCGCCGCTATCCTGAAAAAAAGCTTATTTCCCTTACCGAGGAAATAAGTTTTTTTGTTATTATGCAACAGTATTATTGGAAGGGAATAATTACAAATGTTCTCAGTGGGTGCAAACTCTCACTTTAAGTATCATTTGATTTTATAAAATCAAATGTTTCGATGAAGTTCCCCACTTATTACATCTAACCATAATATATTCATTTGATAGTCTAGATTATATCCATTTGAGATTATCCATGCTGTCGTTTTACTGTATGTCCTGTGATTTCATTTTATCTAATTCTTTATTTCTACGTTTACTAAGAGCTACTCTTCCTTCATGCCATTCCATAGCCAGAACAATCATCCCAACTAAAAGAATCAGCGCATAGGCAAGGACACTTTCTATTCTTCCTATATATAAGCTCCATGTTAACCAGAAAACAAGGAGAACAGGAATAATCGCTCCCCAATAAACTCTATTTCTGGTTGAGAGAAAATACTGTATTGCCAGAAATCCTGCAATTATAAACGCATCATAAATACCAAATCCAAACGTTATTTTTCCTCCTTTTCCTGTTTATACTTTTCAATAATTAATTTTGCTTCTTCAAGATTGATACGATCATCGATGGAAAGCTGTTTAATAAATTTTATAAACTCTTCATTATCCTTGGCATGATTTAATTTTATCTTTTCAATCAGCCTATCCAGCTTAATTCTTACTGTGGGATAAGAGACAGCATAAATTTTCGCAACCTTCTTTAATGAGCCGGAGTTCATCACGAATTTTTTAATGCACTCTAAATCTTCCTCGTCTAAGGATAAAATCCAATCTGGTACATTTTTGATATCCATATAGTCTCACTCCTCAATATTTAACGAATTATTAACCAACACAAAAAAAGCCAGGACAGTAGAAGTCTTTTAACCCAGCAAATTATAGCGAACATAAATTATGTGAATAACCGCTTAGGAATATATACTATACTTTCTTCTAAAGCCCGTATATATTTCCTGCATTTTTTACACATTCTCCGTTATTGGGGTTAAACTCTTTTCCTCTTGTCCCAGCCCTGCCAAACATATTAAAAAAGCAGATGCCTCCTTAATTTAAGAAGCATCTGCTTTGATCTATCCATAGAGCATTATTAATAGACAGCAACCACTATCCTCTTCTAGCACCCCGTCCACCACGCTTGGATTCAGTGTGCTTTTTCAAAGAGGCTAAACGATCCTCGGAATCCTTTAGGAAACGATTCATTTTGGACTCGAAGTTCTCCGTGCGTTCTTTTTGACTCTTTTGACGTACTTGTGGGCGATCTTTCGCCTTTCTAATGGACAGGCCGATTTTGCCATCCTTTTCAACATTAATGACTTTAACCTTTACTTCATCTCCAACCGTTAAATGTTCATTAATATCTTTGACATAGTTGTCTGCAACCTCACTAATATGAACCAGACCTGTTTTTCCTTCTTCTAACTCCACAAAAGCCCCAAAATTAGTGATTCCGGTTACTTTTCCTTGCAGCTTGCTGCCTACTTCAATTGACATAAAAGAAATGCTCCTCCTTAAAAGATTAAATGTTCTTCAATATATAGTATATTAATCAAAATAAAAAGTGTCAATATGATGGGTCTTCATCAGGCAATTTAAATATTAATTCTCCTTCATTTGAGAAGAAATAATTAGTTCTGGCAATCTCAAGAACATAATCTTCGTCCTTCAGGAGCTCAATTTCATTATTTAAATCCGATTCTTCCTGCTTTAAATCTGCAAGCTGCTGCTCTAACTGTTCATACTCGTCCATTTTATCCGCTTTAATCGACCGCTGACTGAAATGATAGACTGACATACTTCCTATGATCACCGCAACAACTAATGCATACAGTACCAACCTTCTGGTAAGGCGCTGTTTTTTTCTATTCTGTCGCTCTATGTACGCATCGTACTGGTGTACGGACTTAGAATGAAGTTTTGTTACTTTCTTCTTTCTTTCTTCCACAGCTGTTACCTCCTCCGATAAGACTGAATCCATCTAAGTGACGTTTAAAAAGTCCAATTAAAATGACACGGCGAATTTCTTCGTTAGCTTGCATCTCCATTACTCACGTATTTAAAAGCATACGTTCCGTTACTCAATACTTCGCTGCCTCAAACTTCTTGATCCTTTTAATCGGACTTTTTAAACACGTATTTATAAACTATATTCTGTATTTTACTATAAAATCCTGCAATTTGCAGAAAGAAATTTTGAATTGGTTTTGGAAAAAGGCGAAAAAGGCCTGTCCCTATCCACCGCAAAGGAGTAAATAAAAAAAGAAACAACCATATAATTATTTTCATAACTCCGATTAGTATTGCTTTTATCATACGATAGAACGTGAAGAATATCCACCGCAAAGGAGAAATAAGCAATATTTTTATCAATTTTTCTATTCCCTGATAAATTGCTTTAAAAATTCGGATCAAACGTTCTAATAACCTTTTGTATACTTGTTTTGCCAATGCCTGATAAGCAGAAAAACCAAAGAGGCTTGCTAGTACAATATAGATTCTGAGCTCTCCTTGATTCACCCGGTATAATATATAAAATAAAATGCCCGCCTGCATCATCCAAAATAATATTTCTAAAAAGTACGTTAAAAATAACCGCCCCTTCCAGTAAACTGTGAAGCGACGGAAGGTTTCCTGAGCAATACCTAAATAAAAACCGCTTAAAGCCATCGTGATAAGTGTTAGAAATTGCGTAGATAAAGTCATCGGAATAACTTGCTAAAGAACCCTTTAGCTTTCTCCTGCTGCTGGTCATCTACATAGGAAAGCTCATATATTTTTCCTTTAATAGTGACAATCCCTTCTGTCACGTCTAAATTCTTTAACTGTAAATTTTGTCCGCGGATAATTAAATACCCCATCACTGTTTCTAACAGAAATGCTTCGTTATCAAAGCTGTCTACTTCTTTAACGCCTGTAATTTCAAGGTTTTTTCGTTTGTCTATTTTCACGGTATGCTCTTGTTCAATATGATTTCTTACATCTTTATTCTCATAATAATTCATATAAAAACCCTCCCTATCGTTAATAGCTTATGATGGGA
The DNA here is from genome assembly GCF_038004405.1 of Oceanobacillus sp. FSL W8-0428. Taxonomy (NCBI): domain Bacteria; kingdom Bacillati; phylum Bacillota; class Bacilli; order Caryophanales; family Bacillaceae; genus Oceanobacillus; species Oceanobacillus sp. FSL W8-0428. The sequence goes on along the minus strand of NZ_JBBORB010000001.1, from coordinate 1,463,705 downwards.
GGGACAAGTATAGAACTATATTTCTACTGCTCTAATTTCTCTTCTTTAACAATCTTATAAAGCGTATCTGCTTCGTCTTTACGGACATTTTCCCGCAAAGCGTTCACTTGTATAGTAACGAGTTTTTGACCAAACCGGATGATAAGCTCGTCTCCTTCAGAAAGAACAGTAGAAGCTTTCGCCGCATTACCGTTCACAGTAATTCTTCCTTGATCCGCTACTTCCTTTGCTAGAGTACGCCGCTTAATTATCCGGGATATTTTTAAAAATTTATCTAATCTCATCATCAATTCTCCTCTGTTAGCTTTTGTTTTTTCTTCGCTTCTTCCCAGTAAGCATCCATTTCCTGCAGAGAGGCTGTTTTAGGTGTTTGATGGTTTTCTTTCAGTTTTTCCTCTATATATTGAAACCGGCTGATGAATTTCCGGTTGGCACGCTCTAATGCCACCTCAGGATTTACTTTATAGTATCTGGAAATATTCGCTAAGACAAATAAAACATCCCCAAGCTCCTCTTCTACATCCGTAAATTCCTTTTCCTCGACCGCCTCGATAACCTCATTTATTTCTTCCTTCAGCTTCTCCCAAACTTCCTCTACACGTCCCCATTCAAAGCCGACCTTCCCTGCTTTGGAGGTAAGTTTATATGCTTTTGCCAAGGAAGGAAGATTTGACGGGATACCATCCAATATAGATTCTCTTTCTTTTCCCTTTTCCTGTTTCTTCAGCTCTTCCCAGTTCTGCAGCACCGCTTCTTCTGTATCTGCTACTGTTGATGAAAAGACATGCGGATGGCGATAAATCATTTTATCAGAAATCGACTGAATCACATCATCTATCGTAAAATAACCATTATCCTCGCCAATCTGACTATGCAATAAAATATGCATCAGCAAATCGCCAAGCTCCTCAACAATATGGTCATCATCCTCTTCATCAATCGCTTCAATCAGCTCATAAACTTCTTCAATGGTATGATGACGGAGGGATTCATGTGTCTGCTTCTTATCCCAGGGGCATCCGTCAGGACCACGTAAAATCGCCATCACCTCTCGTAAAAATGCAAACGTATGATGAAGATATCCTTCTGGAGCTGGCGGAATATAGAGCGTGGTTAAATTACTTATTTCCATCCGGTGATCCAACTCTTCCAACGAGACTTTTTCAATTTTTTCTGTGTTGCTCCCAGCTGCCTCTACGATATAAATTTCATAATCGGATGGCAATTCTTCTAATAAAGTCAGCTTGACCTCAGACGCGATAAATGTATCATACACCTGACAAACAAATAGATGATTTCGCAAATTAAGCTGATTACGTTTGAAATCTGTTCCATCTACGAACTGAAAGCCTTCGATAGGATCAATCTTCATCGCTGTGAACAAATCATCCAAATAACTTTGCCCACCGGCAATTGACACTTTAATTTCCTGTTGACTCAGCAAAAGTTGAACGGTTTTCTCCGCCAGCATGGGATGACCTGGAACAGCATAAATTACATTATTCTCACTTGTTTTCGCGGCTTCTATCAGCTTTTCTGTAATACGCTCATACACCATTCCAAACTGCTCTTCCTCTTCGTAAAGCTGATCAAAGGACGTAAAAGAAACTCCTTCTGCTTCCAATACTTCAATTACGGGATGATCTAATGTTCTTGCATAAATCGTCTGCTGTGTCTTTATTAATTTTCTATATACACCAAGCGGCAGCTGCTCTAAATCTCCTGCCCCCAGTCCAATGACTTCTATTTGCTTCAAGGTTGTTTCCTCCCTTTGTAAATACGTAACAAGTACTCTGATTTCGGTAAAATCTTAATCTGATTTTCAGTTAATCCGCCAGTCTTAAGCAAGACAAAGAGGAATAGGCCTGCTCCTGATATGGAGATAAAGATTACATATACAAGCAGCAGGATTCTTACATCCATTACATGTGAAGAGAATATCCTTTGTACCACCAACAGATAAATTATCATCGCTAAGCTCGCCGTGGCTAAACTTCTCCAGGAAATCGAACGGTATAATGGCATGCCTGGCAGTTTCCGGTATAGCTCTATAATTACAAGCAACAATAACACACCCAGACTGGAGACCGTGGCTATACTCGCTCCATAGACACCATAAATCGGTATTAGAATCAAGTTGCTGCATACCTTTACCACAAATGAGATGCCGATAAATACGGCTGTCCGCACAATCATGCCCAGGCTCTGTAAAATAGATGCACCGATAATAGAGATGGTAGACATTACAATAGCCACAATTAATAACCTTAGTTCACTCGTTCCCTGCGTATTCTTATAAAGTAGTTGATTGACCTCTGGAAAAATAATAAATAAGCCCAAAACCGCACCTGCAGCGATAAAAATACCAACATGCATTGCTGTCTGAATATAGTTGGTTACCTGTTTTTTCTGATCTTTTAATTTCTGGTGACTGATTGCCGGTATAATTGCCAGGGCAATAGATGACCCAATAATTGTCACCATCTGTATAAGCGGCTGTCCCCGGTCAAATACGCCCTTCATCTCCTTGGCCTCTATTTCTCCTGCTCCACTTGCTATTAATTTCGGCACAAACGTAAACGCGTCCGCTAATTGCATTAATAAAAGTGTCATATGATTCATCGCAGCAGCTATCCCAAACAGCAGGAGGATTCTTAAATAGTTCTTCCATGGAACTGCTTCTTCCAAGGAAGGTATGCCTACCACTTCATGTGAATCATTTTGATTTTTATAGTTTAAAAATAAAAGAATGGCGAGTGCACTAAAGCCTCCCAGCAAGGATGCCAGCACCGCTGTTATTCCAATAGCATAAATTTGCAAAACTCCTTGGCCGACCAGCCACGCCCCCACAATAATTATACATACACGAATCAGCTGTTCTCCAATTTGAGAAAGGGCAGTAGGGGCCATCTCATACCTGCCCTGCTGTATTCCTCTGAGTATTGCCACAGCCGGAACAACCAAAAATAATATTGCAGCCAACTGATATAACCCAATAAAATGCTCATCACCAGCCATTTCAGCTAATAATGGTGCAGAAACATAAATTACTGCTGTAAGTATGATATGAAAACTCCCAAGGATTAGAAGAATAGGGCGATAAAAGCCTTTCCAGGTTAATACTTTTCCCTTTTCGATTTCTGTCGCCGTCAACGAAGAAATTGCTGAAGGGAATCCATATAATGCAAGCATCGTCGCAATTCCTAACAACGGATAGAGCTGTTGATACATATAAAATCCAATATCCCCTGTCAGGTTTTGCAATACAATACGATAAACGGCACTAAACACTTTACTTATCAAACCGGCGATACTCAGTAAAAGCGCACCTTTAACCAACCGGCTTGTTTCATTATCTGACATGACGAATTTTTCCTTTTCCAAATGAATTTATCTCAGTATATCATATCAGGGAGAAAAGCACTTGGTCTTTAAAACCCTGACATTCTAATCACTAAGATGCCTACCTCAATCTCTCTGCTATATTTTCGGATCTGCCTACAAAAAAGAAGCTTGTACTCTAGATTGGAGGGTAACCTAGAGAAAGCTTCTTTTTGAAAAAGTATGAATGAGGGGCGGTCTATTCCATTTGTTTAGCCAGAAAAACAGATGCAGTCTCTGCTGCCTTCTGCTCTACCTTACTCAGTTTATCTTCTTTAGAGAAAATCATCACACAGCCAATTGGATCACCGTTGGCAATAATAGGATGAATCGAATAAGAGTGCAGCTCCTGCTCATTTCCATCTACAATTTCTACCTGAGACTTATCACCTTCATAAACGGGTGAACGTCCTTCAATAATATTAGTAATATAGCTGCTTAATGATTTATTTGCGTACTCTTTTTTAGACTCTCCTGCTACTGCAATAATTTCATCGCGATCTGTAATAATAACCGGCGATTGTAAAGATTGAAACAATGCCTCTGCATATTCTTTAGCAAAATGGCCTAACTCACTGATTGGTGAATATTTTTTTAAAATAACCTCTCCCTCACGATCAACGAAAATTTCAAGGGGATCTCCTTCACGGATACGCAGGGTTCTCCGAATTTCCTTTGGCACCACTACTCTCCCTAAATCATCAATACGTCGCACTATTCCTGTTGCTTTCATCTAAGTATCCTCCCTTTCTAAATGACGATTCTGACTTGGATGGAAAGTCTTCCCTCCATAATTCATCACCGGTTGTTGTAATAGTATTAATCAACCAGAAATAACTATACATTCCAAATGAAATTTTTGTTATTTTTTTGGAGGAGATGAAGATAAAAGCAAAAAATAGAATTTTAAAACCTTATTTATTCATAATTACTTGATAGCCTCTCGCTGTCCCCCATGTAATAAGTATATTAGGTTCCCTCTATACTGGTCGGATTATCAAGTAGTGCTCTACTTCTTCCTTGCTTACACCTCTTAAATCATTTGATAATAAAAAATCAATATTTTCTTGAGAAGGTATTAAAAAAGCTGCTCCCTGGAATAGAGAGCAGCTTTTCACTGGTAAACCATATTTTTACCGAGTTACATTACTTAACTGTTTAATAAATTCGACCACAACATCGTGACGTTTATAGGCCTTGTCATTACTCCATTTAATACCTGCTTTTAAGTTTTGATTTTCTGTGCCCAGGCTGATTTGACGGTCAAATTGATTAGCCACTTCAAATAATTTAGAGCCATCAATTTCCTGACTTCTTCCTTCATCAATCAGCATCGTAATTTTCTTTGGAGCCTCTGTGATAGATTGGACACGCTGTTGTTTAGCGTGCATTCTCATAATGCTCACGGTGAATAAATTTTCAACCTCTGCAGGATAATCTCCAAAGCGGTCAATTAATTCATCTCTCAGATCCTGTACTGCTTCTGGACTATCCAAGTTTTGGAACTGCTTATACATTTCAATTTTCTGCTTCTCATCCTTTAAGTACTCATCCGGAATATACGCATCAATTTTCAAGGAGATTTCCGGCTCAAACGGCTTGATATCCTCTACTTCTTTTCCTTCTTTACGGGCATCGATTGCATCCTTCAACATTTGAGAGTACATATCAAACCCTACAGAATCAATAAAGCCATGCTGCTGCGCACCTAGTAAATTCCCTGCACCACGAATAGATAAATCACGCATTGCAATTTTAAATCCAGACCCGAGCTCCGTAAATTCTTTAATTGCCTGCAATCTTTTCTCAGCAACCTCTGTTAATACTTTATCACGCTGATATGTGAAGTAAGCGTAGGCTACGCGATTGGAACGTCCGACACGCCCTCTTAGCTGATAAAGCTGACTCAGTCCCATATGATCAGCATGATTGACAATTAATGTATTCACATTTGGAATATCGACACCTGTTTCAATAATGGTTGTACTGACTAAAATGTCATATTCTCCTTCAATGAAGCCGATAATAACATTCTCCAGTTCTGATTCATTCATTTGCCCATGGGCAATAGCCACTCGCGCATTTGGCACAAGCATCCCAATATCACGAGCCATTTTTTCAATATTTTCCACCCGGTTATGCAGGAAGAACACCTGGCCGCCTCTGGACATTTCCCGATCCACTGCCTCACGGATAAAGGATGGATTATATTCCATCACATATGTTTGAATCGGGAATCTATTTTCCGGTGGTGTCTCAATAACAGATAAATCCCTCACACCGAGCATAGACATATGCAATGTTCTCGGAATAGGGGTTGCTGTCAGTGTTAAAACATCTACATTAGTTTTCAGCTGTTTAATTTTTTCTTTATGCTTTACACCAAATCGCTGCTCCTCATCGACAACAAGTAAACCTAAATCCTTATATTGGACGTCCTTTGATAAGAGACGATGCGTTCCTACAACAACATCCATATTTCCATCCGCCAGACCTTTTACTGTATCGTTTGACTGCTTACGTGTACGAAAACGGCTTAATAAGCCAATATTAATCGGAAAATCCTGAAATCTTTCACGGATTGTCTCATAATGCTGCTGCGCCAGAATTGTTGTTGGCACAAGGATAGCTACCTGTTTTCCATCTGCTACTGCTTTGAAAGCTGCACGGATAGCTACCTCCGTTTTCCCGTAACCTACATCTCCGCAAAGTAAACGATCCATTGGCCTTTCTTTTTCCATATCTTCTTTAATTTCTGCAATACAACGGAGCTGATCCTCTGTTTCCTGATAAGCAAAGGAAGCTTCAAATTCCCGCTGTAATTCAGAATCAGGTGAAAAAGCGTACCCTTTCCGGGATTCACGTTCCGAATACAGCTTGATTAAATCATCGGCAATATCCTCGACAGAGCTTTGTACCTTCCGTTTTACTTTTGTCCATTCCGTACCGCCCAATTTGTAAAGCTTCGGTTCTTTTCCTTCTGAACCAACAAATTTCTGAACTAAGTCAATCTGGTCAATCGGCACGAACAGCTTATCATCTCCAGAGTAACGAATCAGCATATAATCCTTATGCAGCTTATTAACCTCTAAGGTTTCAATTCCCAGGTATTTTCCGACACCATGATTTGCATGCACAACGTAGTCGCCGACTTTTAACTCCTGATAGTTTTTAATTCTTTCCGCATTCGAAATCTTCGGCTGTTTTCTGGAGCGTTTCATACGCTTTTTGAATAGCTCATTTTCTGTAATAATTGCCAGCTTATGCATCGGGAATTCAATACCCCCGTGCAGATGGCCAACGATAATTGTCGGCTTTTGTATAGGGAGTTTTAATTCATTCTCCACTTGTGTTTCAATATCATAATCTTCTAAAATGGAATGCACTTTTTCGGCACGCTGTTCATTTGGCGTGAGAATAATAACAGAATAATCTCCTTTTTCCCAACGCTTTAATTCATTTTTAAATAAAGGCATCTGTCCATGAAATTCCTGCATCGTTCTGGTCGATAGATTAATAACGTTTTGCGGATTGGTATTCGGGATATGCCGCATAAATACAGACATATATACACGCGGATGCGAAATGTCATCTATCAGTGTATTCCACGCGAAAGAAAACTGGCTGCCCCGGACCATTTTATTTCCTTCCAACAGCCCTGTATACCATTCCAGTTCCTCATGATCTAAGTTTGTTGCTGTTTCCTGAATACGGCTCATTTCGTCAAAAAAGACAACGCCATTCTTTGGCAAATAGTCTAATAAACTAGCGGGCTCGTCATATAAATAGCCGATGTATTTATACATCCCCTGAAAACGAGTCAATTGTTTAAATTGTTCAATATCCTGACCAATTATCTCAACAAGATCTTCACGATCAGCAGGTTTTTTGACTTTTTTCAATGTATCTGAAAGTGCATCTTCCAGTCTTTCTGCCACTTTCAACATTTCTTGTCTATCTATTAGTAATTCCGTGGCAGGATTGATGGTTACCTCTTCCACTTTATCTAAAGAGCGTTGTGATTCCGCATCAAAAAAGCGGATAGAGTCAACCTCCTCGTCAAACAATTCAATACGAATCGGATGCTTTTCCGTGATTGGATAGATATCAATAATCCCCCCGCGCTGACTGAATTCACCGGGAGCAGTAACCATAGAGGTGCTTTCATATCCCATCTCTACCAGAGAACGCAAGTAAACCTCCATTTCAATATCCTTGCCAACTTGAAATAGAAGCTGATATTTATTCCAATATGATTTTGGAGGCAGCATCCTTTTTAATGCTGCAACAGGTGCAATTAATATCCCTTTATCTTTACGCGTCCAAGCTGTTAATGCTTCAATTCGCTGTGCACGCAGTTCCGGACTGGCTACAGCCATTTCAGAGGCTATTAACTCATTAACAGGATAAAGATAAACACCTTCATCATTTGTCAGCTCCGCCAAGTCATCATATAGCTGCTGAGCCTGAGCTAATTGATGCGTAACAATTAATAAAGGACGATTCATTGATTGATATATAGTGGACAGGAGCAGACTTCTGGCAGAACCGCTTAAACCGGCAACCATCTGCTCTTTTATGCCTGCAAGCAATCCATCCATAATTGACTGTATATCTTCCTGTGATTTTAAATAACTATGAATTGCTTTCATTCGTATTTCCCCTCTAAATTGTTAAAGTATTTTTAGAAAATTTGGCACCCGTTAATCCTTAAAAGACGCAGAATTGACCGACTTTTAAGGATTAACCAGCCAGTTAAAATCGTTTAATCTATGCAAATAAGAAGGGTTTTTACCCCTCCTATTCGTAAAAAACGCTGATTGCGTATAATCATCAAAAAAACATAATAAAAATTTTTAAGAAAATGGTATATATGGTCATATATTTATTCATAAAATGATTACAAGAACCGAAATGCAGAGCCCTTGCAAACTTTCACTTGTCGGCTCTAAGGCTTTATTTGCTGAAGCTGAATGTGGCTATTTTTGAATAAAAATCAGCTTATGTTAAAAATATCATAAATATAATCATTCATCTATTGTAAGAAATGATCTAATTCATGATAATCCGGATGCGTTTCAAGAGCCTGTTGGCAGTGTTCGCAAATGACTTCCAAACGGAAATCACCGTCTTTTTCAAAGACTATCATTTCTGATATATCCTGCTCTTCTATAAGGTCAAGAAAACGTAAGGACAGATCAATTTCTGTATGATTCAACACACCCAGTTCTTTTCCGCAATGCCGGCAACCATAGTAGATAACCATCTCATTCACCTCGATTAAAACTAAGAAGTTTTAAAGCACAGGATATTCCTTATTGGAAAGGATCTCTGTACTTTTTATTTAGTTTTAACCGAGGGGAATAAGAATATACCTTGCTTAAAACAAAGGTATGCTTTATTGATTAAAATCATTCATCACTTCTATAAAAGGTTTACCATTTACCCAGGCTTCAACAGCATCAGCTGCTTGTTGGATACTTTGGCTGACAGCCTCTTTTTCATCCTTTGGAAACTTCCCTAATACATAATCCACGACAGGCATTGCATTTACCGGCCTTCCTACTCCTAACCGCACACGCTTAAATTCCTTCGTGCCTAAATGATCAATGGTCGAACGCACGCCATTATGCCCGCCATGACCGCCTTTTTGCCGCAGTCTGATTTTGCCGGCGGGTAAGTCCAAATCATCGTAAATCACAACAACATCATCTGTATCTATATTATAATAATCCATCAATGGCCGAATTGATTCTCCGGATAAGTTCATATAGGTTTGCGGCTGTAATAATACAATCTTTTCTCCATTGAAATGTTCTATCGCATATTCTCCATGAAACTTGGAATTGTTTAATTTCCAGCCATGTCTTTGTAATAACTCATCAATTGCACAAAAACCAATATTATGACGTGTTTTCTTATATTTTCTGCCGGGATTCCCAAGCCCTACGATTAACTTCATTACCTTGCCCTCACTTCTAAAAACACATTTTCTTGAAAACACAACAACCCTTCTTTACACATATTTATATCATATGAGTAAAGAAGGGAGGTATTACTTATACATTCTATATATTGTTAAATGAAAGAAATTATTCTTCCTCTGCTTCGTCTTTCTCTTTAATAACTTCCGGTTCTGCATTCTCATCTGTATCTGTTTCTAAATCTTCTTCCGTAGTTGGAGGTACAACTGAAGCGATTGTTGTATCTGGATCATCTAAAAACTCATAGTTTCCAGTTACTTTCAAGTCAGAAATAGATAAGCTGTCGTTCACATCCAGTTCAGAGACATCTACTACGATTTCCTCTGGAATATCGTTTGGTTTTGCACGGACTTGGACTTCATAAAATGGCTGCTGTAATACGCCGCCTTCTTTTTCGCCTTTTGATTCACCCTCCAGGCGAAGAGAAACCTCAACGTCCATTTCTTCAGACATATTTACGATATAGAAATCGGCATGAAGTAAATCATCCTTTATCGGATCAATTTGATAATCGTGCAGCATAACATCAACAGAATCACTGCCTTCGACTTGAAGAGAAATGACTGCATTCCTTCCTTCATCCCGAACTGTTTTGACTAAATCTACACTATCCACAGAAACTGTCTTGGGATCTTTATTTTTCCCATAAACAACCGCCGGGATTCTACCGCTGTTTCTAATTTCGTTTGTTGCTGATTTTGCAAGATCTTCTCTTTTTTGTGCGTTTAATTTTACTGCCATTCGTATCACCCTCCAAGTTGATTAAAAAAATAATATGAAACATCGTCATTTATTGCGATTTTGCATCATTTCTTTTTCTCAATAAAATAAACGGTCAGTATAATACATACCCCAAAATGGAACAACTTAAACATTAAATTTAGAAAAGCGGAAAGCGCCTGGTTAAAAACGTAGAGATTGGAGCGGCACAACTGAGATAAAGGAAACACGGTGAGGTAACGAACCGATGTTGACTTATCGTAGGGCGTGACGTGAAATCTCCTAGTTTTTGGCGCTTGGAGCTGGACAGCTCTATTTCCAGCCGAAGAAATTCCCTCTGCTAAACAACATATTTTATTTATTAATCAAAAAGAATACTTACAGATTGCATTTCATGAACACGGATAATTGCCTCGCTGAGAAGAGAAGCAACCGATAGTTCAGTAATTTTATCAATACACTTTTCTTCTGGCAAAGGAATCGAATCTGTGATGACAAGCTCTTTAATTTGTGAGTTATTAATCCGCTCAATTGCAGGACCAGAAAGTACCGGATGTGTACAGCAAGCATATACTTCTTTGGCGCCACTTTCAATTAATGCGTTTGCTGCCAAAGTAATTGTTCCTGCAGTATCGATCAGATCGTCAATTAAAATAGCCGTTTTTCCTTCAATATTACCAATAATGTTCATAACTTCTGAAACATTCGGACGCGGACGGCGTTTATCAATAATACCGATAGGTGCTTTTAAGCGATCGGCCATTTTTCTGGCACGGACAACACCGCCATGGTCCGGTGAAACAACAATTACATCTTCTAAATTTTTCTTCTCAAAATAAGTAGCTAAGATTGGTACACCCTGTAAGTGGTCAATAGGAATATCGAAGAAGCCTTGAATTTGAGGTGCATGCAAATCAAGCGTAATCATACGATTTGCTCCTGCTTTTTCAATTAAATCCGCTATTAATTTTGCTGTAATTGGCTCACGCGCTCTCGCTTTACGATCTTGACGTGCATAACCGTAGTATGGCATCACAATATTAATTGATTTGGCAGAAGCGCGTTTCAAAGCATCAATCATAATAAGCAGCTCCATAATATGCTGGTTTACCGGAGCAGAAGTAGATTGGATGACATAAACGTCAGATCCACGGACACTTTCTTCAATATTAATTTGTACTTCTCCATCACTAAATTGTGTTACCGTACATTTCCCTAATTTTGTGCCGATTTGAGCTGCGATTTTTTCTGCTAATGCTTCATTCGAATTTAACGAAAATACTTTCAACGATGAATCCTTATAACTGGATGACATTCAATTAACCTCCATGATTTTATAGTTTATTTTTTAAACTTTTTAGCATATCCTTCTTTGTTTTCCTGCTTCGATCTTGCAATGGATAATGCCTCATCCGGCACATCTTTTGTAATTGTCGATCCTGCTGCAACGTAAGCACCTTTTCCAACTGTGACTGGTGCAATTAAATTTGAGTTACATCCAATAAACGAATCATCTTCAATTGTTGTCAGGAATTTATTTTTACCATCATAATTTACTGTAATTGTACCACAGCCGACATTTACGCGCTCACCCACATTAGCATCGCCAATATAACTAAGATGAGAAACTTTGCTGTTATCACCGAGGTTTGTTTTCTTAAGCTCTACAAAGTTACCGATTTTCGTATCATTACCGACATTGGACGCTGGACGGATATGTGCATACGGGCCAATATTAACCCGATTGCCTATGCGGCTGTCCGCAGCAACACTAAATCGGATATTTGTGTCTTCTCCAATTTCACAATCTTTAATTTCTGTATGCGGGCCAATTTCCGAACCGGTTTCAATGGATGTTTCCCCTTTTAGAATCGTTCCCGGGTGGAGGTACACATCAGAAGCAATCTTTACATCAGGGCCGATATACGTATTATCAGGATCCGCGATGGTCACACCATTACGCATATGCAGCTCATTAATACGTCTTTTCATAATTTTTTCAGCTTCACTTAACGCTACACGGTCATTAATACCGATTGTCTCATTAAAATCAGCTGCTACATAAGCGCTGATACGCTCGCCCTGGTCACCTAAGATTTTTATAACATCTGGTAAGTAATATTCACCTTGTGCGTTGTCATTAGAAACTGATTTTAAAGCTTCAAATAATGCTTTATTGTCAAAGCAATAGGTTCCTGTATTAATTTCTTCAACCTCTAATTCAGCTTCTGTAGCATCCTTATGCTCGACAATTTTCTCTACTTCTCCCGCTTGATTTCGAATAACTCGTCCGTATCCGGATGGATCATCTGCGAAAGCTGTCAATATACTTGCTTTAGAGCCCGTTTGTTCATGATGCTCAAACAATTTTCGGAATGTCTCTGCCCGGATCAAAGGAGTATCCCCGCAAGCCACAATGGTTACACCTTCTTTATCCTGCAACAGTTGTTCAGCCTGCATCACAGCATGTCCCGTACCCAGCTGCTCTTCCTGTACTACAAAGTCACTCGAATCTCCAAGCTGTGTTTTTACCTGATCTGCTCCAAACCCGACAATGGTAACTATCTTATCTAATTGTGTCTGTTGCAATTGATCCACAACATGCTGTACCATTGGTTTTCCAACTACAGGATGAAGTACTTTATATAACTTTGATTTCATCCTTGTTCCTTGTCCTGCTGCTAAAATTACAGCAAATCGATTCGCCATTCGGAAACCTCCATCATCTCTAAATATCCATTTAAAAATATATCGTAAAAAAAACCTTATTTCAATAAAATTGTAGATTTAATCTCTATTAGTGCGTGTTCAAAAAATTCGATAAATAGGACCAAGAAGTTCAAGGCGACTAGCTTTTTACGAACGGAGCGTATGCATTATAATACGTGAGTATCGGAAAAAGCTAGTCAACGAAGAAATTCGCCGTGTCATCTTTATTGGATTTTTTGAACATCCTCTATTATCTATGTTATCATATTTTATTTTTTTCGTGGTAATTGATTCACAAATTAATAAGTCAAAAACCCTGAAAAAAATTCCAATTACAGATAAAGTAAAATACTATAACCGGAATTCGTATCTTCATACTACATAAAAAAGCAATGGAAGTTAATTAACTTCCATTGCTGCTTTGACTAAACATGTCTATTTTAACTGTTTAAATCACATGCTATATGATGTTTTTATTCAAGCATTATTCATTAGCCAAGCTGAGCCTGATGAAGGCGGCTGTACATCCCTTTCTGCTGCAATAGCTCTTGATGTTCTCCCTGCTCCTCAATTCCATCTTTTGTTAACACAATAATACGATCTGCGTTCTTTATAGTTGCTAACCGGTGAGCAATGACTAATGTTGTCCGTCCTTTAGAAAGTTCTGCCAGTGATTGCTGAATAGCCAGCTCTGTTTCTGTATCCAGAGCCGAAGTAGCTTCATCCAGAATTAAAATAGGCGGATTCTTCAAAAACATACGTGCAATTGATAAGCGCTGCTTTTGACCGCCCGACAATTTAACGCCTCTCTCGCCAATTACCGTATCTAAACCATCTGGCTGTGTATCAATAAATGTTTTTAACTGGGCTTTTTCTGCAGCCTCTATAATTTCTTCATCGGTTGCATCAAGCCTGCCATAAGCGATATTCTCCCGGATCGTACCAGAGAACAGAAATACATCCTGCTGTACGATGCCAATCTGATTCCTCAGAGAATGCAGGGTAAAGTCCTGGATATCATGGCCGTCTATATAAATATGTCCTTCCATTACCTCGTAAAAACGTGGCAGTAAACTGCATAACGTTGTTTTCCCTGCACCTGAAGGACCAACAAAGGCAACTGTTTCTCCCGGCTGAATCTGCAGATTTATACGATGGAGAATATGCTCTGCTGGATGATAACCAAAAGATACATTTTCATAACGAACCTCTCCATGAACCGGAATATCCTTCGCTTCAGGGCTGTCCGCAATGTCAGGGTTCATATCCATTACTTCTGTATAGCGCTTGAAGCCGGCGAAGCCCTTTGGATAACTTTCAATAATTGCATTTATCTTCTGTATAGGAGCTAACAAAATATTCGATAAAAGTAAAAAGGCAACAAATTCACCGTAGGTCATGGAACCATTGATGACAAACCAGGTTCCGAACAGTAACGTAAATAAAGTAACAACACGCATCAAAAAATAATTAGACATAATATTCTTCGCCATAATCCTGTAAGAAGCCAGCTTGGTTTGACGATACCGCTCATTGTTCTCCGCAAATTTATCCTGTTCATATTCTTCATTAGCAAAGGCCTGAACAACACGAATTCCGCCAATACTGTCTTCCACTCTGGAGTTTATATCTGCAATATCGTTGAACATCATACGGAATGTTCCCGTCATCAATTTATTAAAATAAATCGCAAAGATCATCAATAAAGGAATAACAATAAAGGAAATGACTGCCAGCGGCCAATTGATACCAATCATAATCATAAAAGCACCTATCAAAGTCATGATAGCAACAAAGGCATCCTCCGGGCCATGGTGAGCCATCTCTCCAATTTCTTCTAAGTCCTTTGTTAAACGCGAAATGGAATGACCTGTTTTATTATTATCGAAATGACCGAATGACAGCTTCTGCATATGGCTAAACAGCTTCTGACGCATATCTGTTTCTATATTAATCCCCAGTCTGTGTCCCCAATACGTCACAACATAATGCAGGAACGTATTAATTCCATAAATCATCAGGAGGGCAACACACGCCCAAATAATAAGCGACCAATCCCCCTGTGGCAAAAGCCGATCAATTACCCGATTAACCGCCAACGGAAAAGCAAGTTCTAATAAACCGACTAAAATAGCACAAGTAAAATCTAAAATAAAAAGCCCTTTGTAAGGCTTATAATAAGAAAAGAAACGTTTAATATATTCCATAGGAACGAACCTCCTTCCAGTTCTGATTCTCTTTTTATCAGCTGATTACATTATTTAATTTATCACTGTGCAGCTGGCTGCAATTTTTAAAGATGTTACGACAACGTTTTTTGAGAGGCGAGTAACTACAGACCCGGCCCAAGTCCATCACGAGCTTAGCCTTTTTCTTTAGTATAGTAGGGATGAAAAGAACTCCCCCTGCAAAGAGCTTTACTTTATCAGCTCAGCAACTAATTTTTTATTACGTTTTTTAAATATATCGTTGTGTGAAGATACCATCCCTGATTCAAATGCATCAGGCTCTACAAACTGTTTTGCTTTATTTACTGCATTTACGGCATCCTGAAAAGCTCCTGCAATTAAATGAACCTTGCCATCGTACATAATCACATCTCCAGCTCCATATATACCTGGTATAGAAGTCTCGCTGAATGGGCTGCCGGCAATAAAATATTCATTAGCCATTTCAATCTGCAACTCGCTTTCCTCCAGCAATTTCTTCTCCCGGACAAACCCGTGATTAACTACTAATTCGTCAATTTCAATATGGGATAATTGATTTGTCAAACTGTGCTTTAATTCAACCTGCTGGATATACTCACGTGTCTCGTTGGCAACTAAACGCTGGATATCCGTATCAAATAAACAATCTACGGAACTATTCATTAATTGCGTTACATGCGCCTCGTGGGCATTGAGTTCATTTTTCCGATACACCAAATAAACCTTTCGTGCAATCGGCTCCAGTTCATTTGCCCAATCCACTGCTGTATGTCCTCCACCTGAAATAAGCACCGTCTTATCCTTAAATCGTTTCAGTGATTTAATCGTATAGCTCAAGTTTGAAATCTCAAATTTCTCTGCTCCGTCAATTTCCAGTTTTTGCGGGTTCAGAATACCGCCGCCAATAGCAAGAATGACTGTCTTGGAATAGTGCTTTTCTCCTGAGGAAGTATCAAGTATAAATATCCCTTGTTCATCTTTGGAGATTGCAGTTACTTTTTCATTACAGACAATCGTTGGATGAAAGGTTTTAGCCTGTTCGATCATTTGCTCAATCAGCTGCTCACCAGAAACCGGTGTTAACGCTCCAATATCCCAAATCATTTTTTCCGGATACACATGAACCTTTCCACCCAGATGCTCCTGATATTCAATCACTTTCGTCTTCATTTCCCGCAATCCGCTGTAAAAAGCAGAGAAGAGACCTGCCGGGCCCGCTCCAATAATGGTTACATCATAAATCTCTGGACTTTTCATCAGATAACCTCCTTGTGTGCTTTTCAAAATAAAATAGATAGTAAAAGGAAAGAGAGCTTGCTTCCCCCTCCTTTTTCAATCAAATTTATTTAAATAATTCCGGATACATTTCTTCCGCCAATATTTCCATTCCATCAAGCGCATTGTAGCTATATCCAAACATGTAGTTGTAATCTACTGCATAAACCTGTTCATTCTGAATGGCCTTCATACTTGAAAGCTTCTGATTATTATATAAGCCTTCCTTTATTTTTTCTGCATTTTCAGGATCATTGTCTATCCAGGTAGGAATAATCAATACATCCGGATCTGTTTCAATTAATGTCTCAATGCTTACCTCTCCTGTTTCACCTTCAAAGGCATTTGTAAGCTTTATTTTACTAAATACATCATTAAAGAAATTCTCTCCACCTGCAGCATATACAGAGACCTCATTCGGATCCGTCATGTGTAAATAGACAAATGTTTTGTTTTCTTCAATACTCGATAAATTATCAATGATAGACTGTTCCTGCTCTTTTAATTGCGAACTAAATGCTTCTGCCTCTTCCTGTACGTTAAAAATTCTTCCTAAATTCTCAATATCTTTATAGATAGATTCATAGGTTGCTCCATCTATGGAAGATTCCAGTACATAGGTACTCACATCCATTTCATTTAAGGAATCTACCGTTCCAACACCCCAATCATCGTTTGAAAATAAGCCTCCGCGGCCAAAGACTAAATCTGGATCTGTTCCTAAGGCCACTTCTTTGCCTACATAAGAATCACTTAAAATGTTCAAGTCATTATAATCCTCTTCTACAGTTGGATCTGGCGCACCAAAGCTGGCACCAACACCAGCAATTTTATCCTTTAAGCCTAAATGCAATAATAGCTCAGCTGCGGGTCTTGTATTTGCCATTACCCGTTCGGGGGCCTGTTCAAAAACTTGATCCTTTTCTTCCCAAGCCGAACCGCCTTCAGGCAGAGAATAGTTACTGATTGTTACTGGATAATCCTCCGCTGCTTCCCCTTCTTCCACTGCGTTACCCTTCGTGCTGTTGCCGCAAGCTGCTAATATAGTGATGACAGAAAAAACTGTCAATAAAAGTAAATATTTTTTCATGTTCCGGCCTCCTGTTATATTTGATAAACAAATCCAAGCTGATTTGTTATCGGATTTTTATATGTTTCACATTTGATTTGGTATAATTCACTGATCGTTTCTGGTGTTAATACCTCTTCCGGTGTTCCAGACGTATAGATTCTGCCGCCCTTCATCGCATAGAGATAATCGCAATATTGGGCCGCTGTCTCTAAATCATGCAAAGCCGCCAGGACACCTATATTTAATTTCTTAACACATTGTAAAATTTCCAGTTGATAACGAATATCCAGATGATTGGTTGGTTCGTCCAGAATCATAAATTGCGGCTGCTGTGCAATCGTACGGGCCAAAATCGTTCGCTGCTTCTCCCCACCTGATAAGGACAAATAACTTCTATCTTTATAATCCAACAAGTTGGTTTGTCTCAACGCATCTTCAACAATATCTATATCCACTTGATTATCCACCTCTAATAATCTCTTATGAGGTGTTCTCCCCAGCAGCACCATTTGCTCTACTGTTAAATCAAAATGCATTTCATTAAACTGGCCAACCACACCAAGCTTTTGAGAAATCTTCTTTTGAGATGTTTTTAAAACGTCAATATCTCCTAAAACAACTGTCCCTTTATGTGGAGGGAGACTTTTATAAATGCTTTTCAGCATGGTTGATTTCCCGCAGCCATTCGGTCCTACAACGCCTACAAACTTCTGATTATCGACGAGCAGTGAAATATTTTTAACAATTTCCTTTTTTCCCAATTTTGTCTCCAGACTTTCTACTACCAGCTGCATATACTACCCTCCAAAATTATAGCCTTTTTTCACAATCATATAGATAAATAACGGAGACCCAATCACCGAAGTGAGAATCCCGATAGGAAGCTCTACATTTTCTACCAGCACTCTTGACAGTACATCTGCCCACATAAGGAAAAGACCGCCTAAGAGCAATGATGCCGGCATTAGCCGTTTATGATCTGAGCCAAACAAACCCCTGCATATGTGCGGAATGATCAAACCGACAAACCCTATCATCCCAGAGTAGGCAACCATTGTACCGGTAATCAACGCTGCGATGATCATATATAATTTACGAAACACACTTAAGTTAATCCCTAAAGTTATCGCTGATTCGTCACCTAATAACATCGTATTTAAGACACGATGCTGGAAAAGAAAGAGAAAACAGCCGGCCAGGACAATAATCGCCATAATTGGTACCTTGCTCCAGCTTGAGGATGCCAGACTTCCCATTGTCCAGAAAGTCACACTCTTGATTCCTTCTGCATCATTAGCGAAGAAAATAACAAGGCTGGATAAGGAGCTGCACAAAGCACCGATAACTACACCGGACAATACTAATTTTATGGAAGTCACCTTGCCGCCAATACTTGACAATACAAGAACAAGAATAGAAGTAGCCATCGCTCCGGCAAAGGCACCAAATGCCACACCAAACTGTGACAATACAGTTCCGCTGCCAAACCCTACAAGGATAGCAAAGGTAGCTCCCAATGAACCTCCTGATGAAATCCCGAGTATGTAGGGGTCAGCCAGCGGATTCTGCACGATAGCCTGCATTACCACTCCGCACAAAGAAAGGCCCATACCAATGAGTAAGGCGAAGACAACGCGAGGCATACGCACTTGCATAATAATATTGGTATATGAATCACTCTCCACCTGATCTAAAGATCCCAAATGCCCGTTAGTAATGGTATGTAGTACAATCTGCATAGATTGCTGAAACGGAATGGAAACCTGTCCAATGGAGACCGAATAAACTGCAGTAATTGCGATAGCGCAGATAAGAAAAATCAACGCAAACACATAAAAAACTTGCTTTTGTCTGACACTGCTGCCTTTTTCCGTATTCAAATTTTCACCTCCCACCTCCCATCCACCTAATTGATAATGAGAATCATTTTCATTATAGATTAAGGATTCTATTTTGGCAATCTGTTTTTTATATATTCATTTTAATATGATAAATTATTCCAAATTTTACATAGAATGTTCAGACCTTTTACACTGTGCCGCTGGGCCTTTCATAATATTCAGTCCTGGTTTGGGCATTTAATGAAAACCTGATAAGGAAAGGATATTTGAAATGGAGAAGGTTTGTAGAAAAGCTTGTTGTATAGAGCTTGTTTCTAGTGGTTTGATACGAAACACAACTGTAAACAGAAATTGATTTATAGTAACAATTTAATACTTTCTTTTGAATAACTAGTGCTTGACCATTAGCTTTATAACTTCGAACAAAAAAACTGAGGCTCCATTTTTTACTCCATGAAACCTCAGCTTTCACTGAATTTATTACAATATTAATTTCCAGATTTTAGCAATAAATAAAAAAAGATTCCCAGGTCCATACATTTATCCTGATTGGTAATCCACCAAAAAAGATAAACATCTAATACACCTGCTTCTACATCCTGCTAATCCTGCTTAATACTTTTCTCGGCCAGCAGATAGTTGACCCTGCCGCTAAATTATTCTGCATGATACCTGAAATAGTCTGATGCACAGAAAAAGAAGGCAAATCTTTATCCAGATTTCTGCCTTCTCGTCTAATCGCCCTCTAGTGTCACTTCAGGAAACGCCTGCTTCTTCTTTATAGTCTAGTCCTTCTTCTTTTTCACGTTGATACTCCCCTAAAACAGCCTCTTGAATTTTTGAGCGTGTTCCAGAATTAATTGGGTGAGCAATATCTCGGAACTCCCCATCTGGCGTCCGCTTTGAAGGCATCGCAACAAATAGTCCATTATTCCCGTCAATGACACGGATATCATGGACTACAAATTCATTATCTAATGTGATTGAAGCAATAGCCTGCATCCTTCCATCTGTTTTTACGCGGCGTAATCTTACGTCTGTTACCTCCATGATGTTTCACCACCTTTGTCCTAATCAAAAATCATTATTCATACTTATGTACTTCAACATAAATTACAAAAATCCTTCTTAAAAATACCAAAAAAATAAAATATTTTAAATTTATTCTTCCGTGTACCTATAATTACATTTCCTTTCGACATATCTAGTCATTATTATCCACCTTTTTCTTACAGTGACGAAAACAATCAGATTTTAGCCTTTTTAAGAAAAATCAAATATCCCAGGTATTGGATATTATTATCATTTATAATTTATATGAATATATTATTACAATTTAACTAGTTACGAATGTATTATTCCCAATGAAATACATTATCCTTCCAAAAAATAAAAACAGATCCTTGACTGATAGACAGTTGAAGATCTGTTTTTATCTGACATTTCTATATCAGGTTTCCATTTGATAATTTCCCGGCTGTACAGAAACTTGATGATTCTGTATATCAACCGGAGAGATTTTTAATAATGAAATATAATCTGTAATTACTCTTTCATCTTCTTCATCATCTGCTTCTGCTAACACGCCGACAGCTTGTACCGTTGCAGAAAACTCTTCTAAAAGACTCTTTATACCTGTAATGGTTCCTCCAGCTTTCATGAAATCATCAATAATACATACATTGGCTCCATCAGGCAAGCTTCGTTTTGGCAATACCATTGTCTGTATTTTTCGGGACGATCCGGAAACGTAGTTGATACTTACAGATGACCCCTCTGTTACTTTTGGATCTCTGCGCGCTATAATAACAGGGACATTTAAAAATGATGCTGTTGCATACGCTAAAGGAATTCCTTTTGTTGCGACAGTTACGATGGCATCAATCTTTAAATGAGCAAAGCAAGAGGCAAAAACACGGCCGATTTCCCGGACCAGAACCGGATCACCAAGAATATCACTCATATAAAGATATCCTCCAGGGAGAATTCTGGAAGGGTCTTCTAGCTTTTTTTGAAGGGATGATATAAACTCCTTACTGGCTTCAGCTGAGCTTGTAGGAATATACTTTACACCTCCGCCTGCACCAGTAGTTCTTTCTAAATACCCTAGACCTTTATTTTCAAAAACTTCATGTATAATATCTAAATCCTCACTTATTGATGACTTTGTTGTATCACAAAGCTCTACAAAGTAAGGCAATTGAATATGTTTCCTCGGGTTTTCTAAAAAATACTCTGTTAACACAACCAACCGATTACTTCTTTTCAAAATCACACCTCAAATCCGAATGTTCTTTATATAATATAGCATTTTCATATGAATTTTAGCAATGCTTATCCCAACATTCGGATTAATTGCACGTCATTACAAAAGCCTCGCATGCTGTTATATATTCGGAGTGCCTTTCGATGATGCTTCAATAACCCAAATACCGTTGGCCCGCTGCCGCTCATCATCACACCTTCTGCACCCGCAAGCTGCATAGCTTCCTTCAGTCTCGCTACCTCTGGATGCATAGAAAAAGTAATTGGCTCCAATGCATTTCCGAGGTGATTACAAAGCTTCGAAAAATCCCCTTCATGCAGGGCTTCAAGTATCTGCTTCGTATTGGGGTGCTTTAATTCAGGGATTTTAATCTGATCAAATACAGTATAAGAAGATACGCCCATATCCGGTCTGGCAAGAACAACCCAGCAGGTAGGCGGTGCAGGTAAAAGTTCAATACACTCACCATATCCTTTTGCTATTGCTGTTTTACTGTAAACACAAAAAGCAATATCCGCTCCTAACTCAGATCCCAGATCAGCTAATTCAGCTAATGGAATATCCAGGCCCCATAATCTATTGAGTCCTCGTAAAACCGCTGCTGCATCCGCACTGCCTCCGGCTAATCCTGCTGAAACAGGAATCGATTTATCAATTCGGATATGGACACCTTTTTTTATTTTGTACGTCTCTTTAAATAAAACCGCTGCTTGATATGCTAAATTTCTTTCATCGCTTGGTACATAACGGCTTTCCAACGACAATTGAATTTTATCTGCAGGTAATTCCCGCAATTCTAAACGATCTGCTAAGTCAATCGTCGTCATTACCATCTCAATATCATGATATCCGTCTTCCCGCTTATTTAATACATCTAATGACAAATTTATCTTAGCAGGTGCCTTCTCCATTACAAGCATCTTCATTCACATCCTCAAAGCGTTGGAAATTCGTTCGTTCACCTATTTAAAATCATATATATACGTCCCTTAAAGTTCGTGTTCAAAAAGTCCAATAAATAGGACCAAGAAGTTCAAGGCGACTAGCGTTTTCCGAACGGAGCGTATGCTTATAATACGTGAGTAACGCTTTTGGTGGGAAGAGTAATCGCAGTCCCATCGGAAAATGCTAGTCAACACAGAAATTCGACGTATCATTTTTATCAGACTTGTTGAACCTCCTCTTAAAAATATATTTTATTGTATCATAATCAAAACACTGAGGCTAATCTTGTATGAAAAGGTGTGGAATCTGCAAAATACTTTTGGTCATAATTTATTATTGGTATGAAAAAAAGCAAGCCCCTTTTTAGGACTCGCTTTTTCTCATACTTTCCTCTGCCATCTCTATAGCCCTTTTTACCATATTTCCGGCATCACGGGCTTTTATTCCTCCCCAGCCTTCCTGCTGTACCGTATCGTAAAATCCTAATTCTTTCGCTATTTCTTCTTTCATCTGTGTTGACATAATCCCTCGTCTACCCATGTAAAAGCTCCCCTTTACGAATGAATATATTTCTCGATCGGCAATCATAGCTTATGTATTTTTACCTTCTTCACTCTCACAAGTATTAACCAGCAAAACCATTTCCTGCCCTTTTTTTGCATAAAAAAAACAGTAGACCAGATACTTGTCTACTGTTTAAAAATTATCGCTGAACTTCCTTCAACAAAATTCAGCTCTACCGTTTCTGTCAATATGTCTGTATAGCTGTATGAAACACGTTCGAATGCATTCTCGTCCTGGTCAAGCTCAACAATGAAAACAGAGGGATATGTCTCCGCAAGAACACCGCATCTTTCAACGGTTTTCCGTCTTCCACCATTCGCTCTGAGCTTTAACCGTTTACCTACCTGACCATCTAGACCTTGCTTAATTTCGATCAACGTTTTGCCCACTACACTCCACCTCACATATACTTATTTTAACATATACGCCGATGAAAAGTCAAATAAAAATTATAATTATATCAGCATATGTTTTTACTTGTCAACTATTATTTATGTCTATTTCTGATATTATTTGTCGTATCTCTATTTTTATACATAAATTGTCACAAAAAAATGCATAATGGGCTGATTTTATAAAAACAATTAAAAAACAACTAATCTGAATGATCTAATTATTAATTTATTTTCAGTGGAAAGAAGGAGGAATAAAAGCATACCAATTAGCCCAACAACTCCCTTTTTTAAGCATTATTTCATATTATATTTCATCTTCATTTTCATGAGCCAGGTAAGGCATGCCTGTTCGTAATAATCCTCTTGTTTGTACGCCTCCTAATCCTTTTTCGCCAGTTAATGTATTACGGAGTGCTTCCCAGACAGATACGCTTTCCATAAAAGAGGTATATGCTACCTTCGCAACAATATAAACCGGATCCAGCGCATGAATATTGACTCTGGATGGCGAACTGGCAAAATTTGCACCGGCACGAATTAATGATTCAAAATGTGATTGGCAAGCTCCGGCAAAAATAACAAGCTGATCCAGATTAGGATAATTACTTCTCGCTTCTCGTACAGCTTCTACAAAATATTTTGAATGGCGATAAGCACTTATATCATGCTTCATTCCTTTATTATGTGAATAAGCATCATGGCCAGTGATTACCATGATATCCGGCTGGATTTTCTCCAGTAAATCCTTTATTTGAAATGGCATCTCTGTTTCCGCCAGATGAACACCATGTACCTGAAGTCCAATGCGCTGATATAATTGGATACATTTTCTTAAATAAGACGGGTCTCCATCTATATGAAGCACTTTTGCAGGCAATTGAAAATAATTAGCAGCATCCGTATAGCCTTCTGTTGCTTCATAATTCCTTTTTTCTTTCATCATTTGATAGTCCTGACGAAATAAACGATAGGAAAATTCCTGTTTTTCTCTATCTGCGTCTAGTCTTTTTTTATGTTCCCGCTGATCTACCAAGGTTAAGTCGGATAGAGACGCATCCGCTTTTAACCTTAACTCTTCACCATGAAGTATAGCCACTCCTTTTTTTATTTCTGCCACACGAAATAATAAGTCGTGATTATATGATTTCCTTGTTACTAACGCTCCATTCTGTATATCCATCACTGCACCTCTCACCTTTTATCGCAGTTTAACCGGCAGTAAATTCTTGAAGTATGAAGTCATTAACTGCCAATATAAGCCCGATTGGTTCAACTGAATGAATTTCACTTTATTTCTTTCTCATTGTATGAAAAAAAGTGCAGCTCTGTTCCTTTCTCCCTTATATAACCTATATAAAAAGCTAATCAAAAGATGTCATCTTCTGATTAGCTTTTTTGAATCTCTTTATAAACAATATTAGCTAAATCTGCAAATTCCTCTATTGTCAATGTTTCACCGCGTCTGCCGCCATCAATTGACGCTTCTTCAAGGAGTGCTTCCACTTGATGCTTTTCTAATTTTTCTTGTAAAAATCTGTTCAGGTTATTCCGGAGTGTTTTTCTTCTCTGCGCAAAGCTTGCTTGAATAAGTTCAAAGAAGAAGTCTTCATTATCCACCTGAACAGGCGGTTCTTTGCGCATAACGAGCTTCAGAACACTTGAATCTACATTGGGCTGCGGCATGAATACCTGCTTCGGCACGTTCAAAACAACCTTGGCTTCGGTATAATATTGTACAGCAATACTGAGAGAGCCGTAGCTTTTTGTATTTGGTACAGCTGCCATTCTATCCGCTACTTCTTTTTGAATCATTACTGTAAGACTTGTAACCGGAAGCCTGTCACGAACAAGCTTCATAAGAATTGGCGTCGTGATGTAGTAAGGAAGGTTTGCAACCACATGAATATCCTGGCCTTCCTCGAAATGCTTTCTAATTACCTCATCTACATCTGCCTTTAAAATATCCTCAAGAATGACTTCAACATTATCGTAGTCCGCTAAAGTCTCTTCTAAAATAGGCAATAGACGCTGATCAATTTCAAAAGCAACTACCCGATCCGCATGAATAGCTAATTGCTCTGTTAAAGCACCCATTCCAGGGCCAATTTCAATTGCCCCTGTTTCCTTTGTAATTCCTGCTTGATGAATAATATTTTCTAATACATTGACATCAATTAAGAAATTTTGTCCTAAGCTTTTCTTAAATGCAAAACCATATTTGTTCAGCAGTTCTTTTGTTCTCGACGGTGTTGCAATATATTTTTTAGGCATCTTTCTCCTCCTGCTCTATACGCTCAACAGCTTCTTTAAATTGTTCCTTGGAGATTTGAAATTGGGTAAGGCGCTTTAAAAGCTGCTTTCCATTAGTATGACCAATATGCAAAAGCTCACCAAGACGTTTCCTGCGTCCAGAAGCCATTTCACCTCCGATTAATCCATAATGGATAAGTTCCTCTTTGGTAATATCACTATCCGAAAAATCTGCAAGCTCATAAACATCCTCGAGCGCCTTTTGGATATCCTCTACAGAAGCATGTTCAATCCCCAGGCTCTTATTTTCAGAATGCTTTGCTTTTGCCTGATCTCTTCTTAAAAAAGCATGCTTACAGCCAGGTACAGCCTGGTTGATTAAGTGTCTGATCCGCTCACCTGGATAATCAGGATCGGTAAAAACAATAACTCCGCGCTTTTCCTTGGCATGACGGATTTTATCAATGGTTGTTTTATTAACTGCTGAACCATTTGTCTCTATTGTATCAGCATCTACAGCAAGCTGAACGCGTGTCGTGTCATCTCGCCCTTCTACAACTATCATTTCTTTTATTTTCAATCGATTTCCTCCACTTTGTTCTAAGATCCTTAGAAATCACTTAATTTTAAAAAATCGTTTTGCATTTTCTGTTGTTATTTTTCCAATCTCATCCACACCCATTTCACGTAATGCAGCAATATCCTCTGCTACACGCGCGACATAAGCTGGTTCATTTCTCTTTCCGCGATATGGATGAGGTGCCAGAAATGGAGCATCCGTTTCAATAAGCAGGCGGTCTAAAGGCACCTGTTTCGCTACTTCCTTTGGTAATGGAGCATTTTTAAATGTTACCGGACCGCCTAATGAAATATAAAAATTCATATCCAGACAGGTCTGGACATAATCGACAGAATCATTGTAACAATGCATAATACCGCCGATTTCCTCTGCATTCTCCTCCTGCAGGATATTTATAATATCCTCCGTTGCCTCCCGATTATGAATAATAATAGGCATATTCACTTTTTTAGCAAGCGCTATTTGCTGACGGAAGACCTTCTTTTGCACATCTTTTGGGGATTTATCCCAATGATAATCCAGTCCCATTTCACCAATTGCCACCACTTTAGGATGTGCGCTCAGATTTTCAATCCATTTCAGCTCTTTATCCGTCATATCAATGGCATCAACAGGATGCCAGCCAACTGCTGCATAAATATTCTTATTCTGTTCTGCAATTTCAATAGCCAGCGGAATAGTCTCATGGTCAAAGCCGACAACAACCATATACTCTACACCTGCATCTCTTGCCCGCTGGATTGTCTCTTCTCTGTCTTCAGCAAACTGTCTGGCGTTTAAATGAACATGTGTGTCAAATAACATCTTAACCATCCTTTTTTTTTGATCTTATAATGCAATTCAAAAAGTGCGATGAAAAGGACCAAGAAGTTCAAGGCGGCGTTTTTTTTCGAACGGGTTTCCACAGGATGTGGTGACTTCTGTGTTGTCCACAGGATGTGGACGGTCTTAACAGAAGATCCTCTATATTATTAGATACGTGAGTAACGCTTTTGGTGGGGCGAGTAATCGCAGTCCCATCGAAAAAAACACGCCAACACAGAAATTCGAAATGTCATTTTTATTGGACTTTTTGATCTCCCCTATATCGAAAAGGAAGGAGCTGACATGATGACAGCTCCTATACTATATATTTTCTTGAAATCGTCCAATATTTTAAGAAATTGGTGATCCGTTTGGAACACTTTCCGGCGCTGGAACAATTTCTAATTTCCCGTCTTTTTCTGCGGAAAGAATCATTCCCTGGCTTATTTCACCACGCATTTTCCGCGGCTTCAGATTAGCTACAATAACAACCTTTTTACCAATCAGTTTTTCCGGTTCCGGATAGTACTCCGCAACTCCTGATAAAATTTGCCGATCAGCTTCATCTCCAGCATCGAGGCGGAATTTCAATAGCTTATCTGCACCTTCAACTTTAC
The DNA here is from genome assembly GCF_038004405.1 of Oceanobacillus sp. FSL W8-0428. NCBI lineage: Bacteria > Bacillati > Bacillota > Bacilli > Caryophanales > Bacillaceae > Oceanobacillus > Oceanobacillus sp. FSL W8-0428. Next base: position 1,436,092 of record NZ_JBBORB010000001.1, on the reverse strand, counting down.
TGCAAGCTTTCACTTCTGCTACCTTCAACTCTACTTTATCAAATACATCATATTTAATTTGTTTTTCTTTTGTGGAAACAAGCTCTGTTTCATTTGGATCCCAATCTTTTTCTTCTTCCTCGTCAGATGCAGCCGCTCCACCCATTTGTGAACGGATATATTCTACTTCTTCTTCGACATCTAAACGTGGGAAAATTGGTTTTCCTTTTTTCACTACAGTAATGCCTTCCGGGAAATTGCCAAATTGAATCTTTTCCCAAGACAATCCGCTTTCTTCATCTAAACCAAGCTGCTCAATTATTTTCTTCGGTGCATGTGTCAAACAAGGCTGCAGCATAGTTGCAACTACACGTAATGTTTCTGCAAGGTGTGCCATGACACTTGCTAATTCTGTACGTTTTTCTTCATCTTTAGCAAGAATCCAAGGCTGTGTTTCATCAATGTATTTATTAGCCCTGGAAATCAGTGTCCATACTTTTTTCAATGCATCACTAAATTCCATTTGATCCATGGCTTCCTGGTAAGCTTGGATAACCGATGCTGCTGTTTCTTGTAAATCAGCATCTTCCTTATTAATGACACCATTTATAGCAGGGACCTTTCCGTCAAAATATTTGTTAATCATTGCTACAGTACGGTTCAATAAGTTTCCTAAATCATTTGCCAAATCATAATTCACTCTGGAAATAAAATCTTCAGGAGTGAAGACACCATCACTGCCGAAAGCAACTTCTCTCATTAAATAGTAGCGCAAAGCATCTAAACCGTAACGCTCCACGAGCATTTCCGGATATACAACATTTCCTTTGGACTTCGACATTTTTCCGTCCTTCATCAGTAACCAGCCATGTCCAAAAACTTTTTTAGGAAGCGGCAGGTCCAGGGCAATCAACATGATTGGCCAATAAATAGTATGGAAACGAACAATTTCCTTTCCAACCATGTGTACATCTGCAGGCCAATATTTTTTGAAAGCAGCATCATCCTCTGTACCATATCCTAAAGCTGTAATATAGTTAGCTAATGCATCAATCCATACATAAATAACATGCTTCGGATTACTTGGAACTTTAATTCCCCAGCTGAATGTTGTGCGGGATACTGCCAAGTCCTCAAGACCTGGTTTAATAAAGTTATTAATCATTTCATTTTTACGGGATTCCGGCTGGATAAAGTCAGGATGCTCCTCATAGTACTTCAATAGCTGATCTGAATATTTACTCATGCGGAAGAAATAAGATTCTTCTTTAATCAATTCAACTGGATGTCCGCTATCCGGTGATTTTCCTCCGATAACTTTTCCGTTTTCGTCTTTCTCAATATCTACAAGCTGTGTTTCTGTATAGAAGGTTTCATCAGGAACAGAATACCATCCTTCATATTCATCAAGATAAATATCACCTTGTTTTAGAAAACGCTCAAAAATATCCGCCACAACCTTCTGATGCTGTTCATCTGTTGTGCGAATAAATTTATCATTACTTATTTCAAGTGTCTTCCACAGATCCTGCATGCCAGCTGCCATCTCATCTACATATTCCTGAGGTGATATATTCTTTTCAGCCGCTTTCTGCTCAATTTTTTGCCCGTGTTCATCACTTCCTGTTAAATAGAACACATCAAACCCAAGCATGCGCTTGTATCTCGCCATCGTGTCACAAGCTATTGTTGTATACGCATTACCAATATGTAATTTCCCGCTTGGATAATAAATTGGCGTTGTAATGTAAAAAGTATTTTTGCTTCCCATTCGTTATGCCTCCTAAATTTTTCCTATTTAAAAAAATCTTATAGCGGAATACTGTGAAGATGATACATGCTTTGAAACAAGCATTGCCATCTCATCCGTAAAAGATTCAAAGTTATCTCTTATTGATTGGCTATTTTATATATTTTTTTATGATATCACACTGTAAATATAAAAATGTCAACTTCCATTGTAGCTATTATATCGTAATTTGCCAAATTGTGTACCTATTCACTTGTTCTTTATGGATAATTTAGATTTATGTCGAATTTTTTGCAGATATACTTTCCTTCCATACAAAGGAAATATATCCATTTCATTAGAAATTAATTCACAAAAAATGATACTTTCTTACTTAATAGCGATAGAAATTTAACAAAAACCTGAATATTTATAAAAAAGAGATAAAACTTTTCCTTTTACAGTAAAATTGTATTGACAATACCAAATATTGTTGCTATTCTAATGTTATTAACAACGACGAACAGCGACATTTTTTTCAAGTTATCTCATTATTTGAAAAATGCATAGTTCGTTTATTCGGAAAAACTCTACTAAATCTACTTCTGGGGGAATGAAAAAATGAAATCTACTGGTATTGTACGCAAAGTTGACGAGCTTGGCCGCGTGGTTATTCCTATCGAATTACGCCGTACACTGGATATTAAAGAAAAGGATACAATGGAAATCTACGTTGATAACGACCGTATTGTATTGAAGAAATACCGTCCAAACATGACTTGTCAAATTACTGGAGAGTTAACAGATGAAAACCAGACTTTAGCTGATGGAAACCTTATTCTAAGCCCTGAAGGCGCTAAAATTTTGCTTGAAGAAATTCAAAACCGTTTTAAATAATAATAGTTGTTTAAAAGGCGAAAAAGGGATGACCTCTGTACTAGAAGAGGCCATCCCTTTTTCGTATTCATTAATATTATAAAGCCTAATGGAAGCGGCTAATCAATATGGTAGCTCTGATAGACTTCTCTTTTTGGTAATTTACGTTCTACTGCCGCCTGCTTAATTGCTTCTTTGCTGGATAAATTATCATTTTTCATCAATGCTTCTACATGTTCTTTCACGGATAAGGCTTCCCACCAGCTCAATTCCTGTTGAATCTTGTCGAAAGATGTCTCCATTTGTCCTTCTATAACAATAACAAACTCTCCACGCAGTTCATTTTTCTTACTCCATGAAAAAAGTTCTTGTATGGTTCCTCTAACAAATTCTTCAAATTTCTTAGAGATTTCTCTACCTATAGACGCTTGCCTGTTACCTAAAGTACCCTCCATGGTTTCTAAAGTATCCTTTATACGATAAGGTGACTCATAAAAAATTAAAGTAGAATTCAAATTTTTCAATTTCTCTAATGCTTCTTTTTTATCTTTTTTCTTCCTGGGAAGAAAACCGTAAAAGGTAAAAGGTTGTGCGGGTAAACCAGACCCGACCAGTGCAACAAGTGCTGCATTTGCACCCGGTAAAACAATAACATCCAGGCCTTCCCTGATAGCTGCCTGAACCAGCTCTGAGCCAGGATCGGAAATTGCCGGCATTCCGGCATCACTCACAACAGCAATTGATTCACCATTACGTATCTTATCTAAAAGCTGTTTTTCTCTTTCCTGATGATTATGTTCATGATAGCTGATAAGAGGTGTATGAATCTCAAAATAATGAAGCAGCTTTTTCGTATTTCTGGTGTCCTCCGCAGCAATCAGCTTACATTCCTTTAAAATCCGGATAGCCCGAAAAGTCATATCCTCCAGGTTTCCGATAGGTGTCGGGACAACGTATAATGCTGCATGTTCCTCAGGCTGATAGCTGTTTTGAATATTCATTCATCACACACTCCTTTCTCATGAGTCTGAATCAGTTCTAATTTTTCTCGACGAGATAATTTTTTTATTCTATATTCCTCGCGCATAGCATCTGATTTATTTTCAAATCCATATGTATAAATAATTTCGAATGGGCCTCTGCCTCTTGTATATTTTGCTCCTTTTCCCTCTTCATGCATACGAATCCGGTGTTTTAAATCATTTGTATATCCAGTATATAATGTCCCATCCTGACATTTTAAAACATATACCAAGTGTTCTCCGCTAGCCATATATAACTTCCCCTGCCTGTTTTGTATAAGAACCGTCCTGTTCATAAATATAGAATGGCGGCAGAATTTTCACGTCTGCTTTTCCATCGCGTATCCCCTCAACTAAGAGCATATTCGCTTCCTTTCCCTGTTTTGGATAAACAAATTGTATACGCTTCGGCTCAATACGATATTTTCTAAATTGTTCTATGATATCAACTAAACGTCCAGGGCGATGCACCATAGCTACTTTTCCGCCGGGTCTGACATAAAGTTTACAGGCTTTCACAACATCCTCCAATGAACAGTAAAGTTCATGTCTGGCAATAGTAAGGTATTCATTTTGATTATGCTCCGTAGACGACGGTGTTTTAAAATATGGCGGATTAACTGTAACCATATCAAATGAGCTTTGATCAAGAGTTGTCTGCATTTCCTTCAGGTCTCCATGAATCATTCGTAATTGATGATTTAAATCATTTAAAGTGACATTTCGTTGAGCCATATGAAAAATTCGTTTTTGAATCTCAACACCGATAATTTCAGCACTTGTCCTTTTAGAAAGAAGTAAAGGAATAACGCCATTTCCCGTACATAAATCAAGAATCTTTCCTCTTTTTTTAGGGATTGCACTAAAATGAGCTAATAAGACCGCATCCAATGAAAAAGCAAAAGCAGTCGGACTTTGTATAATTTTCATCGTTTCATCTGCAAGCAAATAATCCAGGCGCTCATCATCATATAGATCGATCATTGGTTCATCACATCCTCATCTTCTCATTAAAGCTTATCATAAAAAGAGCTGCCTCCATAGGAAGACAGCACCCAATACGATACACTTTTTTCGTTTTCCACAGCATGAGTGAACGTAATTCCCCCTATTTGATATAGAAGTAATAATAAACATCCATGGGGAAAACGGTCACTTCATCTCCTGATTAACTTGGACCAACACGATGTTGGTCACACAAGCGTTTTCGCAAATATCCTCGATGGGGCGAGTAATCGCAGTCCCAGTCCCAGTCCCAGGATGCGAAGACATTAGCTTGTGTTCTTTAATCATTGGGAAAAGAACAAAAACTCCCAATGATTAAAGCTTCGTTTTATCAAAGAAATCCAAACAGAAAATACAATCTTCATTTCTTCTCGGACTGCCAAATTCTAAACTGCAAATATGGAAGCCTTCTTCATACAGCCGGGCTAAATTATCATAGCCTTCTCCTGGGAAGATGCCCTTTTGTTGTTTAGAATCACCTTTTTCTTCCTGGTTTTCCACAGATTCTTCCGTAAATTTATCTAGGTGATTACGCAAATGGTGATTTTCATGAGCTAACCGATGATTTTCTTCAAGTAAATCACTTAGCTTTCCTTTTAAATCACCTAACTGCTCATATAATTCACCAATTTGCTTCTCCATATCGGAAACTTGATCAAATATTTCTCTGTTTCCCACGAATGATCACCTCTATTCTGTGACTTGTGCTACAATTCCTTCTTCAATTAATTCATCTAATGTATACTCCACAACACGTTCTTTATCTAAGAGTTCAATTTGAATCATTTTTTCTAATATATTTAAACCGACAACCTTACCCTTTCCATGAGGTGTCGGCAGCGTTTCTCCAATGTCAGGTAAATCTCTTTTTGCTGTTTCATACGCATCATTTTCATATTTTAAGCAGCACATTAACCTTCCGCACAAACCGGATATTTTTGCCGGATTTAAAGAAAGATTTTGATCCTTTGCCATTTTGATAGACACCGGCTCAAAGTCTCCTAAGAAAGTGGAGCAGCAAAGCATACGCCCACACGGGCCAATTCCGCCCAGCATTTTTGCTTCATCCCTGACTCCAATTTGTCTAAGTTCAATACGTGTTTTGAACATAGATGCAAGATCCTTTACAAGATTCCGGAAGTCTACTCTTCCGTCAGCTGTAAAATAGAAAATAATTTTATTGCGGTCAAAAGTATATTCTACATCTACCAGATTCATATCCAGTTTATGTTGATTAATTTTTGTGGTACACACGTCAAAGGCTTTTTTTGCCTGTTCCTGATTCTCCACAACGGTTCGCTTATCCTTTTCTCCAGCGACCCGTATTACTTTCTTTAAAGGTAAAACTACATCTTCTTCATCAACCTGTTTTTCCGTAATGACTACTTTTCCAAATTCTATCCCTCTTACCGTCTCCACAATAACATAGCTATCTGGGGTTACCGGGTAAGAATCTGGATCGAAGTAGTAGATTTTACCAGCTTTCTTAAATCGTACGCCAATAACTTCTAACATTTTTTCACCTCTGTATTTGAAGCGCTAGTTGTTCAATAACCAATGTTGGCTGAACATTTGCCTTTAATTTTCTTTTTGCCATTAAAATCTGATTTAAGATTGTTAACAGCTGGGCTTGAGAAAAAGTAATGATCATCTTTTCTAATTTAGATGGATCATTGGATAACAGTATCGTATTGGCGTCTGTGTATATATGCTGATGTAAGATATCTTTAAATCCTAGTATTAATAAGTCCAGACCTCGTTCTTGATTGTCTCTATCTTTAAAATGAGGTATCCAATTTTGATGAATATATGTGTAAACATCCTCAGGTTGTGTAGTATACATTTCTACCCATTGTATCACTATTTTTCTCGCACCTGCAAACCAATCATCTTGGGCAAGTTCAAGTGCTTCTGTCAGACTGTTTGTCAGTACACTTAAAAGTTTAGCATCTGCCTCGCCTAAGCCCTCTTTCTGCAATCTCTCCTGTAATATACCTGGTGAAAGAGGCTGCAGATCAATAATCTGACAGCGTGACCGGATAGTAGACAGCATCGCATGACCATTCTCTGTGAGCATCATCGCAGTTGTCTCTACACTCGGTTCCTCTAAGAATTTTAATAATCTGTTAGCCGCATTGACTGTTAATGTATCCGCATCCTTAATAATATAAACTTTCTGGTTTGATTCCAGTCCTGAATACGTAAATTCCTTCTGCAAATTACGTACCTGCTCTATTTTAATAGAGGCCCCATCTGGTTCAATCCAATGCATATCCGGATGATTACCAGAGTCAATTCGCTGGCAATTGATACAGCTGTTACATGGATTTACTCCCTGCCGATTCATGCAAAATAAATATTTTGCCAGAAGTAATGCCATTTCCTTTTTGCCGGTTCCTCTATCTCCTTGAAATAAATAGGCATGGGAGATACGATTTTTCTTGATACTATTAATAATAGTCCTACTTGCTACAGGCTGTATTTTTTCAATCTCTTCCCATGTCTTCATCATTTTACTTCCACCTTTAAAGATGAGCTTATTAACGCCTATTCTATCAACTCTATGAAAGGCTAAGCTCTTCCTCAAAAGAGCTTAGCTCATGTATAAATATTAACTAACAAACCTTTAATTTCTCCAATTAAACCAAGAATATCAATGGTTTTCTTTTCTTCATCCATTAAATCCTCCGCCAATTTGGCAATTTTTTCATCAATTATCTTCACTGTAGATAATTGTCTGCTTCCCTGCATGCCGAAGCTTTGTTTTTTCTCCAGAAGATAGCCTTCTGATGTCGCTTTTTCCAGAAATCCCTTTACCATTCGCTTGAATTTGACTAACTCACGGAAGGAACGATACCGGCTCAGCTTATCACCCTGCTCGGTTATCTGCTTCACCATTTGAGTGAATTCCTGTGTCTTCAGCTGTTCCGATTGGGTTTGAACAAGATTTTGAAAAGAAGCATTATTTGTTTGTGAAGGCCGCTTCAGATTGCCGTCTCTTGGTGTTAATATATCACTCGAGATTTTCATTGTTCTCCCCCTCCCGTTTTATTAAAATGGTTTTTTTAGAATTGGTAAAAGGATTCGATAGGCAGGATAAACACAGTAGCTCCTCCAACCTCCACCTTAACTGGTTTTGGAATATAAGAATCTGCATTTCCTCCCATTGGAGAAATTGGCGCAACCATCTGTTCACGATGTGAGCAGTTATCGCGAATGATTTCAAGGGCATCATTCACATATTCGTCTTCACAACCAATCATTAGTGTCGTATTACCTTCTTTTAAAAATCCGCCTGTTGTAGCTAATTTTGTTGTTTGAAATTTATTTTCACCTAATGCGTTTACCAGGCGGTTGGAATCCTTATCTTGAATCACAGTTATAATTAATTTCATGATTGATCAGCCCCTTTTGACTTATTTATTTAAAAAAGTAATAATTCTTTCCAGCACATCTTCATAGACGGCCTCACGTGAGCGGTCAGCATTCACAGTTTGAAAACGATCCGGGAAACGAGATTTAATTAACTGATAGCCTTCATAGACTTTCTCATGAAATTCAATCGTTTCTAAATCCAGACGATTTTTCTCTCTTTCAGCATTTGCCGAAATGCGCTCCAGTCCTTTTTTAGGATCAATATCAAAAAAGAGCGTTATATCCGGCATACAATCCTGAATCACAAATTGATTAATAGCAAATACTTCATCTACGCCGATGCCTCTTGCATATCCCTGGTAAACCAGACTGCTGTCCACAAAACGATCACATAATACTATTTTCCCCTTTTCTAACGCAGGGAAAACCTTTTCTACGAGATGCTGTCTTCTTGCTGCTGCGTATAATAATGCTTCTGTTCTTTCCTCCATCTCAAGATGAAGAGGGTCATGAATAATATCTCTAATCTTTTCAGAGATACGAATACCGCCTGGCTCTCTTGTCTTGATAACCTCAAATCCTCTTCCTGTCAGCTCTTCATAAACTTGGTTTAGAATTGTGGTCTTACCGGCTCCCTCGCCGCCTTCAAATGTTATAAACAAACCATTTGTCATCATCGTTCCCCTTTATTCCTATATATGCGTACACCAGAGTCCCTATGCTGAATCCTCACACCTTGTTCTACTAATTTTTCTAAATGTGCTATATGCGCCTGTTTAATCCTTTCTCCTTTTAAAAGGACAGGAATACCAGGCGGATAAGGTATAATCGCTTCAGCAGCTATTGCTCCAATACTTTCCTTCACCGGGACCAGATACGTTGTATAATTGTTCATTTCCTGGTAAGACAAATCTAATTCCTGAATCTTATCAGGGAAAAGATTTATCTTCTCTATTGTAGCACGATTTACTGATTTTTTTAACGGATGCTCTATTGTTTTCAACCTTTTTTCTAACATTTCAATTTGCTCAAATGGTGCAAGTCCATGGATAAATAAAATTTGCTCCTCTGTAGCAAGCTCTGGGAAAATCCCTGCTTTTTCGAGCAAGTTCACAACAGACCTTGTCGAAAAAGAATGTTTCACGTGGAACGTCAGCTTTAATGGATCACCGGAGGGAACAGCCTCCCAAAAAGGAAAGGCTGAAAATAAAGTCTTCACATATTCGACACTTTTTATCACTTTTATTCGTTCTCCTGCTGAAAAATTTGCTAAAAAATGTCTAGCCATATCTAAAGAAGCCATTAATATATACGAAGGACTGCTCGACTGGATAGCTTGTAAATAATGAGCAATCCGGGTGGTGTCAATACGCGGTGTCACAATATGTAAATAAGAAGCCATTGTCATTGCCGGAGCCATTTTGTGAGCAGAATGAACAACCGCATCCGCCCCTAATTGAATTGCTGAAGCTGGGAAGGGATCTCCTAATGCAAAATGAACCCCATGTGCTTCATCGACTAGCACAGGGATATTATATTGATGTGCTTTATCAATCATTTTTTTTAGATTATAGGTCTGTCCAAAATAATCCGGATAGGTAAGTACTAACGCCTGCACATCTGGATGCTGCTCTATTGCTGCTTCCACGGTTTCATAGCTTGGGCTTGTATACCTTTTAACATTATCGTCCCAATTCGGCGCAAGAAAAACAGGCTTCGCTCCAGCTAACTCCAACCCATTCATTACAGATTTATGGCAGTTACGTTGTACAAGGATCTTCTCCCCCTGCTTACACGTTGCAAGAATCATTGCCAGATTTCCAGCTGTCGACCCGCCAACAAGAAAGAAGGTGTGCTCTGTCTTAAAAAAATCCGCTGCTAGTCTTTCTGCCTCTGCAATGATACCTGTGGGCGCATGTAAATCATCCATCCCAGTGATTTCTGTCACATCCCAGCGGAGCATCTGCTGGAAATCTGCTTTATATGCAGGTGAAAAAATTTGTCCATGTTTATGACCTGGAACGTGGAAAGAGATTGGGTTGCTGTCTGCAAATATTTGTAAATGCTCTGCTAATGGTATGCGCTGTTGATCCATTTTCCTGCCTCATTTCTGTTTGTATATAAATAAACAAACCAATTCTTAGGAATTGATTTGTTTACCTTTCTCTATTATAACAACCAGGTGCAGAATAGGAAAAAGAAGTACAGATGGTATTATATTTTTGCCTGGTACATACTACCTCATTGAGCTAATTAGAATGTTCAGCTGTATACTACCTATTTATTTTCATAGCTAAAATTAAGGCAATAAAGTTAAATAGTATAGAACAGTATAAAATAGTAAAGAAAGCATCCAATTAAACTCTATTCTACTAGAACAGCCATACTGACATATCCTAAAAAAGCAGAAATCTCCCCTTTTTTCTTATTCATCTTCATTAAGCTTACTACAACTATCAAACCGATTAATAACCATATCGCGCCTAAAATCTTATCCCAAGTCATTATTGTCCACCTTCTCTCAAATGGAAGATGTTCTCTTTAATATTTTACGCTAACAAAAAAGCCTTTGCATGCAAAGACTTGTTAAAAAGGGGATTATATTAAGAGTGTAATTTTGGTTGTTTAATATTTTTTAACTTTGAGAGATAGTATTGATACTTTTCTTCCCTTGGCTCTGTATGGATCATATTATGCTCACAATCTGAACATAGAAACATGGAATACAAATGAATACCGTTTTCCTTTGGTTCCTCGCAAATTCCACAATACTCATATTCTTGAACTTTTTGCTGTTTCATTTCTCCACCTCCGTTAAAACTAGTATCTCCTAATCTAACGGATGCTATACATAAAAAAATATATTATATATCAGCTTTACTAGTGAATGAAATACAAGAATGGCTAAACAGCATTTCAAAGAATAAATAGATGAATAGCCGCAAGGGAACCGACACCAAATACACCAAGAAATCCAGATACCAGAACAGTAAATAGATTAATGGGAATATGCAGGCCGATAGCTCCTCCGAACACATTTAAGAAAAACAGCAGCAATGCGCCTATACCTAACCTGATTGTTGCTTTCCCAATATATTTCATAGGCTTCACCGGTGCTCCTACGATAAATAAAAGAATAATTAATCCGATAATGATCCCAATAAATAGTGTTGAACTCATCCCTCTCCCCACTTTCCTTCCATCGCTTTAACATATTTCTATGATTGTCCAACAGCGATTAGAACAGATTTTCAGAGTGGCTGAATCCGTTTGAGAATTTCTAAGATTCATTGGAGATTTTCTTCTGGATTCAGCAAGAGCGGACAATAAAAAGAACCAGGCAGTTTAAAACATACATGATTCTTTCGTAAAAATTATATATTATTTTTAAAACCGATTAGCTTTTACATTGCGAATCCGGGCTTCTCTTAATAGCATCAGATATTTAGATTTCGCTAATAGTTTCTCCTGCATACCATTTCGCGAGGGGTCGATACTTTTTCGTACAAAATCCTGAAGCTGTCTCCATTCCCCTTCAACCTGATATAAAGCATTCAGAAGCTCCTGATCCATATCTTTTTTCTTTAATCTCTTTGCCATACTCTCCACCAAACCCTATTATAAAATGAAATTTCATACTATGAAGCTTTTATTTTTCACTCTCCATAGATGATTAGAAAAAAAGTTAGACGTCTCTTCTTCCTTCTAATGCTTTTGACAATGTCACTTCATCAGCATATTCTAAATCTCCGCCGACAGGCAATCCATGTGCAATACGCGTTGTACGGATTCCAGAAGGTTTTATCAGACGGGAAATATACATTGCTGTTGCTTCTCCCTCAATATTCGGGTTTGTTGCCAGGATAAGCTCTTCTACCTCTTCATCCTTCAGGCGGTTAAGCAAATCCGGTACGTTGATATCCTCCGGTCCAATTCCGTCCATCGGAGAAATAGCTCCATGAAGCACATGATATCTGCCGCGGAATTCTTTCATTTTTTCCATTGCTATAACATCTTTCGGATCCTGGACAACACAAATAATAGACCCATCCCGGCTAGTATCCTGACAAATAGCGCAGGGGTCCTGATCCGTAATATGTCCACAAACCGAACAATGGGTAAGATCACGTTTTGCATGAACTAAGGCATTGGCAAAATTCATTACATCATCATCTTTCATATTTAAAACAAAAAAGGCCAAACGTGCTGCCGTCTTTGGACCAATTCCTGGTAATTTGGAGAAGCTGTCCATCAACTTAGTTATCGGCTCTGGATAATACATATTTTCTTACCTCCCTATAAAAACATCACTTTAAGGGAAAAGTAAGGCGCCTTGGCAAAGAAGCCAGACGCCTTACTTTTCAAATTAGAAAGGAATTAGAACATTCCTGGCATATTCAATCCTTTTGTAAATTGTCCCATTGTTGCATTTGTTTTTTCATCAATTTGATTTAAGACATCATTTGTTGCTGCTACAATAAGATCCTGCAGCATTTCGATATCATCTGGATCAACAACCTCTTCTTTAATCTCTACATCAACAATTTCTTTCTTTCCATTTGCACGGACAGTTACCATACCGCCGCCTGCAGTTGCTTCAAAGGACATTTCATGCAATTCGTCCTGTGCCTGCATCATTTTCTTCTGCATTTTCTGCATTTGCTTCATCATGTTATTCATATTTCCCTTCATGGAAAATACCTCCTTTAAATGTATATGTTAATCATGAATTTCTAAAAGATCATCACCAAAGAGCTTTCGTGCCTCGTCTACAAGAGGATCCCCCTCCTGCTCCTTCTGTTCATCAGGCTTTTCCTGCTTTTGGATGTATTCACTGCGCAGGTCATTCCATTCTTTCTCAGGGATCGGAATAATCGTGCGATGCTTATCTAAATTCCCTAATATCGATTCTACCATTTCCCGATGATCAAGGAATAAAGAACAATGAATTTCATATTTAAACGCTACAATAAGTGTATCTGCTGATGCTGCGGCAGGCTTACTGTCCTGAATAGTTGCATGCGCCGGGGCATTCGTTGTTTTTAATTGGCTTAAGAAGTTTGCCCACTGTGCATGCACATCCTTCAGCTCTTTTTTCTCTGCTTTTCCTAGTGTATCACGAATCCGGTCAAATGGAATCTTATATGTGTTTCGTGAATTTCTGGAAGCGGGACGGCGCCTCTCAGCTGCAGGTGCGCTTCCTCCAGCTTCCTGATGCTGCAGCGGTGCTTCTTTTAATTTCGCTATATCCTTCTCCATTGCCTGCAATTTTTGCTGAAGCTTTAGAACAGCATCTGATTGCTCCACAGCTTCAGACTGGATCTGCCCCGCTCCTTGCGTTTTTCCAAATTGATCTGTAATGGATAACAATGCTACCTCAATAAAAATCTTTGGGCTGTTGGACCATTTCATTTCCTGCTGACATTGATTCAATTCAATAATGGAGCGTTGAATCCAGTTATTTGTAATCTGCTTAGCCAATTCTTCAAAGGCTTCATTGACAACAGCCCGCTCTAATAGCTCCCCTAATCCTGACGAGCTTTTATATAAAAGTAAATCACGCATAAAGTATATTAAATCCTGTACAAATTTCCCTGGATCTTTTCCTGTTTGAATCATCTGATCCAATCCGCTGAGTACAGTCTGCACATCCTGCTGTATCATTGCACGTACGATATTGGTGAGAACCTCTTGAGATACGCCGCCAGTTACGGCCAGCACATCCTCCAGCTCTACCTGTTCCTCACTATAGGAGATAGCCTGATCCAGGATACTTAATGCATCACGCATACCGCCTTCTGCTGCTAATGCAACGGACTCTAAAGCTTCATCCGTAACAGAAATATTCTCGGCGTTCATGATTTTCTGCATTCTTTCCACAATTGCCTGATTGGAAATTGGTTTAAAATCAAAACGCTGGCAACGGGAAATAATCGTTAATGGTATTTTATGCGGTTCAGTTGTTGCAAGGATAAATACAACGTGTTTCGGCGGTTCTTCCAATGTTTTCAGAAGCGCGTTAAAGGCATTGACAGATATCATATGCACTTCATCAATGATATACACTTTGTAAGGTACAGAGCTCGGTGCATACTTCACTTTATCCCGGATATCACGAATATCATCGACACTTGTATTCGATGCCGCATCAATTTCAATGACATCGGAAATAGAGCCATCCTGAATACCTCTGCATGCCGCACACTCATTGCATGGCTCTTTTACGGGTGCATGCTCACAATTAATCGTTTGTGCAAAAATCTTTGCAGCACTTGTTTTCCCTGTCCCTCTTGGACCAGAGAATAAATAAGCATGTGAGAATTTATCTTGTGTAATGGCATTTTGTAATGTTCTCGTGATATGCTGCTGTCCTACAACATCTTCAAATGTTCTTGGGCGCCAGACGCGGTATAAAGCTTGATAACTCATGATTTCGATTCCCCTTATGTGTCTCGTTTCTATTATACCCGATTAGTGGCCTGGATGAAAACCTTAGAAATAGATTATCTGGAAGTAATTTATGTTTAAATAATTATTAAAAAAATTGAATTTTAGAGAATTCCTTCATAAAGAATAAAGAAGCTTTATCGAAATTATAGAACTAACGTTCCCATTATGGTATAATACACTATGATATACACAGTAAAAAGTTTAACGGTGGAAGGTAGCATCTCCTATATGGAAGGAGGTGATGCCTATGGCTACTTTTGACGCCCTGTCTTTAATGATCAGCTTTGGCATGCTTATTATTGCCATTCTTTCATTTCACGACAAAGACCAAAAGTAAAACCACCCTTAGCTTGCCGGCAAATAGGGTGGCTTCATTCGTCACTTTAAAACAGCCTTCCCTCTCTGATGGAGAGAAATAACTGTGTGTATTGTCAGGGTAGTATGCTCATACATACTGCCCTTTTCAATATTATATACTATGCGTTTATATAAGTACGTATTCAAAAAGTCCGATAAATAGGACCAAGAAGTCCAAGGCGACTAGCTTTTTCCGACGGACTTCCGCAGGATGTGGTGGCTTCTGTGTTGTCCACAGGACGTGGGCGTTCTTAGTAGAAGATCCTCTCATTGCCGTGTCATCTTTATTGGATTTTTTGAATATCCTCTATAAGAAATTATATCATATACCCTGTTTCTAGTACAATTTAACCTGTAAAAAGAACAACGTACAATTAACGATGCTTATATAAGCCTGCATATATCATTACTTTTTCGGGTAAGCACGCTTATATTGTCTTGCTGGTTCTATTGTATCTCCCAGCTGCTCACTTGCCCGGATTGCCCAATAAGGGTCTTTTAGCATGCCACGTCCAATTGCAACTAAATCAGCATCACCATTTCCGATAACAGATTCCGCTAATAGAGGATCTTCTAAAATACCGACAGCGATGACAGGTATATTCAGCTCTTCCTTAAATCTACGTGCAAATGGAACCTGATAGCCAGGGTGTATTGCTGGTTTTTGTTTTCCTGGAGGAGCCTCCCCGCCACTGGAAATATGGAACATATCAATGCCCGCTGCTTTATATTTTTTCGCAATTTCCAAAGCATGATTTATATCATAGCCGTCATCCATGTATTCAACAGCAGATATACGCATTAATAATGGCATATCCTCGGGAATAACTGCTTTGACAGCTCGAATAATCTGCGCTCCAAATAAAGATAATTCCTGATATTCGTCCTCTCTCTGATTAATACCTGGAGAATGAAATTGATGAATCAAGTAGCCGTGTGCACCATGTAATTCAATTGTATCGAATCCGGCATCGACCGCTCGTTTTGCTGCATCTTGAAATTGTTGAACCGTTTCCCGAACTTCTTCTGTAGTTAAAGCACGGGGCATTTTATCGTCTTTTGTAGCAGGGATTGCAGATGGAGCAACCGGCGGGTTCGCATCCTCTGCCTTTCTTCCCGCATGGGCAATTTGAATACCTATTTTTGCACCGTTCTTGTGAACAGCATCGACGATTTTTTTATAGGCTGGAATTTGTTCGTCTGACCACAGGCCAAGATCATTATCTGTAATACGTCCATCTGGATCGACATCCGTCATCTCAACTAAGATTAGACCGGCTCCTCCTACTGCCCGTGATGTGTAGTGTACAAAATGCCAGTCATTTGGAATTCCGTCTTTGGCATCAACGGAGTATTGGCACATTGGCGCCATAACAACTTTATTTTTCAAGGTTAAATTTTTCAATGTAAATGGTTGTGTTAATTGAGCCATTCTTGCACCTCGCTTATAAATTTTTTAAGTAATTCATAGCATATGCTTTGTTATTATTTAGTGCAAATAATCTGTTTTGCCTTCCATATTTTAAAAAGCAGCTAAAACTTCTACGTTCGCAGGATAAGGCGTTTTTTTTTGCACAAAAAAAGAACTGCATTTTTACAGTTCTTTTTTTCAATATGTAGCGTGCACCTGCTTTCGATGAAATGACCATATGCGCTACATAAGTTCATGGCTCAGCCCAGGCTTCCCCGCGGCACACAAGAAAAACCACTTACTGCTGCTTCCTTCCGGATCTGACAGGGTTCATGGGTTCCTGTTGCGCAGGACCAGGACGTCAACACCAATCCCTTAAGTCAGACCATACAGTCATTTCACCTCGAGCAGGGATTCGGCCTCGCTATAGCGGATTGCGAGTACAGGGCACCGCTACCTCCCCGCTTAGCACGTAATTAATATTATATCTTCCTCAGGAAGAAATTGCAACGATATTTGTCCCATTATCGGCATCCATATTATTCTTCCGATGCAGAATCCTTCTCATTCTTTTTCTGACGCAGTTCTTTAAAAAAATTTTTTAAGATCATACTGCACTGCTGTTCAAGAACTCCTGATGTTACATCAACCTGATGATTAAAACGCGGCTCTTTTAATAAATTCATTAATGTTCCGGCACAGCCTGCCTTTGGATCACTTGCTCCGTAGACCACACGTTTAATTCTTGACTGTACAATCGCTCCGGCACACATTGGGCATGGCTCTAAGGTAACATACAAGGTACAATCCTCTAATCTCCAGCTCCCTACTGCCTGATTAGCTTCCTGAATAGCAAGCAGTTCTGCATGGGTTAGTGTTGTTTGTATTGATTCCCGCAAATTAAATCCTTTTCCAATAATTTCTCCATCCTTGACAATTACAGCACCAATTGGTACTTCGTTTAATATCCAGGCCCGGCGTGCCTCTTGAATAGCTGCTGCCATATATAATTCATCTTGACTTACTGACATTTCTTCTGTCATTTTTATCACATCACTTTATTATCGTTTTAATTATAGCTGCAAGAGGGAATACTAAATTAACCTATCTTTCTAAAGGAGACATCCAATAACCATGAAAATTGAAAATACAGCACTTGTCTTCGTTGACGTAATTAATGATTTTAAATTTGACGGCGGCGATAATCTTCATGCTTATACAGAAGACATGCTGCCAAATCTGATAAAGCTCCGTAATTTTGCCAAGGAAAAATCTATTCCCGTTATCTATGTTAATGACCATTACGGCTTATGGCAAGCAGACTTCCATAAAATTATCGACTTTTGTAAAAATGAAAAAAGCGAGGAAATCATTGAAAAAATCAAACCGGATGATGACGATTATTTTCTAATTAAACCACAACACTCCGCTTTTTTTCAAACACCTTTACATGCACTCTTAACAGAATTAAACCGGTCGCATATTATTTTAGCAGGCATTGCCGGCGATATTTGCATCCTGTTTACTGCAAAGGATGCCTATATGTATAAATTAAGTCTTTCGATTCCTAAAAACTGCATTGCTTCTGAGGAAAATGAAAATAATAATTATGCACTTTATCTGATGGAGTCTGTAATGGATGCAGATATCTCACCAGTTTAGCATATAACTCTTTCCCCCTTCATATGTATAGTATGTAAGAAGCAATCTGAAGGGGGTATTACTTTGCAGATATACGTCGTTGAACAGGGCGATACACTGGAGCAAATTGCAGATACATATGGTTCTTCCGTTCAAGATATAGTCAATGCAAATGAGTTAAATGCGCCAAGCCAATTAGTTATCGGGCAAGCACTTGTCATTCCGATTGTCGGTCAATTTTACTTTGTTCAGCCTGGCGATACGCTTTCCTCCATTGCCGCCCGGTTTGACATCGGTGTGGAAGAATTGGCAACGATTAACGGCTTGAATTCAAATCAGATTATCTATCCCGGATTTCGATTATATATTCCGCCGGCTCCAAAAGAACCGATTACCTCAAATGCTTATGTCGAACCAATGGGAGAAGAGGTTTCCCAAACCCTAGAAACCGCAGCAAGCAACTATACGCCTTTTTTAACATATCTCAGTTTATTTAGTTATCGGGTTAATCGGGACGGTACACTTGCAGCTCCACCAACAGGAAATCTCATTACCTCCGCAAGGAATAATGGTGCTTCTATTGCGATGGTGGTGACCAATCTAGAAGAAGGAGCATTCAGCTCAGAGGTCGGACATATTATTTTAACGGTGCAGGCTGTTCAAAATACACTATTAGATGAAATTATTAATATCGCTACAGAACAAGGTTTTCGTGATGTACACTTTGATTTTGAATTTCTATTGCCAGAAGACCGCGAGGCTTATAATACTTTTTTACGTACAGCAAAGGACCGCCTCTCACAAGCAGGACTGCAGATTTCAACAGCACTTGCTCCAAAAACAAGTTCAGAGCAGGCTGGACAATGGTATGAAGCACATGATTACAGAGCACACGGGGAGATTGTAGATTTTGTGGTGTTAATGACCTATGAATGGGGGTATAGCTATGGCCCGCCAATGGCTGTTTCTCCCTTGAATTCTGTCCGTGACGTGGTTGAATATGCTGTCTCAGAAATCCCGTCAGAGAAAATTATGCTTGGTCAAAATCTATATGGATATGATTGGACACTTCCTTTTGTGGAAGGCGGAGAAGCTGCTAGAGCGGTTAGCCCGCAACAGGCAGTCAATATCGCCTGGGAGAATAATGTCGCCATTCAATATGATACCACCGCTCAGGCGCCTTACTTTATGTATGCTGATGAATCAGGCCAAGAGCATGAGGTTTGGTTTGAGGATGCCCGTTCTATTCAGGCAAAATTTGATTTAATCAGGGAATTTCAGCTATTAGGTATTTCATATTGGAAATTAGGGCTGGCTTTCCCGCAAAACTGGCTGCTTTTAAATAATGAATTTGATATTCGGAAATTGGATGAATAATAAAAGGGGGTGCTTCAAATTTTAGAAGCACCCCCTTTTTCTATAATTAATTAACCAAGTACCTTCACTGATTCACGATTAAATGCTGGAAGATCATCCGGCGTACGGCTTGTTACTAATTGATTTTGGCAAACAACGACCTCTTCATCTTTGAACTTCGCACCTGCGTTTACAAGGTCTACTTGAATAGATTTAAAACCTGTTGCTCCGCGGCCATCAAGTGTTTTTGCAGTAATAAGAAGCTGTGGTCCATGACAAATTGCCATAACCGGCTTTTTCTCATCCATAAAGTGTTTTGCAAATGCTACAAAGCGATCGTCTGCACGTAATATATCTGGAGAGAAACCGCCAGGAATAAGCAAAGCATCAAAGTCTTCCGGTTTCACATCATCAATACCTTTATCGATTGTTACTTTTGTATCTTCTGATTTACCGGTTACCGTGTTTCCTTGTTCCTTTTCAATAGTAACCAGCTCATGACCAGCTTCTTCCAATGCTTTCTTAGGGCTTGTATATTCAACGTCTTCAAATAAGTCTGTAATAACTGTTGCGATTTTTTTACCCATGAATCATTCACTCCTTTAATAATGGTTACATCCTATATCTTCCCAAATAGAATTTATTTAAAACATAAAAGAATTTATATTCATTCCGTGAATTTTCCTTTAGGATTTATCTGTTATAAAGCTCTGTCTCAAACAATATAGGTTAATCTGCCTTATCCCGATTAATATTTATCCTCTGAATGCTTTGGTATGAATATTCTCCCGGTTAAGGAATTCTTCTATTTTTTTCTGTTCTCTTCCATTGACTGTACCACTTTCATCAATGATTGATTCCATATCTATATCAGAAAAATTTCCTTCACTAATATTATCTGTCAAGTCATTGAGTGCTTCATCTAATTTATAAAGATATTGATGAGAGGCTGTAATATATTGGCTAATTCTTTCAGACTCTTCCTGATAACCTTCTGGCAAAGTATTATGTAAGATATAATTAGAAAAATTATCATCATTTTCTTTTATCAAGCTGTTAATTTTATTAAATTTCTCTAATTCAATTTCATTTAATTCCTGATCATCATCTATTAATTCCTCAAATGGATAGCTGGCATTTTCTAATTCTTCACTGATATCGAGATATGTTTTTATACTTTGTTTCATCTCTTCTTTATCAATTACGTGATTGTTTTTTTCAGAGATAAAAATGAGTGTCAGGAATCTCTATATTTTCCACTGAAATAACGTCATTCTCTGTCATATCCGTATTTTCTTCTTGAGAACATGCACTTAATAATAAAATAATCAAAAGGCTGTAAATGATTTTTCTCATATTAATTTTCCCTTCTTAATAGATGATATTCCATTATACTTTTATTTTTATCTTATACCTATTCCTAAATCTGTCAATTATTTTATATAAAATAATTATTAATAAAATAATTTTTTTATATAAATTTCCATATTTGAGAGTAGAGAATATTAAATATCGCCGCTATAGTCAGCAAATGAATCACCTTTAATTCACTTCATCAGATTCTTTTATCTGCTACAATTCTTAAGTAAACTACTACGGCATAAAAAAGCGGCTTCCCGCTCACAACAATTCGGAAAGTCGCTTTTTATTTCAGGTAAGATTTATCTTTAACCTATCACTTTATTTTAAATACTGCACATTATTCCTCTAGTGTCGACGTATCACCTGTCGGTAGCCCTAATTCCCATGATTTTAACAGACGGCGCATAATCTTTCCGCTCCGTGTTTTTGGAATAGAGTCTTTCACTTCAATTTCTCGCGGTGCCGCATGTGCACTTAATTCTTTTTTAACAAATTGACGGATTTCTTCTAAAAGCTCATCACTTTTTTCGTAGCCTGGATTTAAGGTAATAAACGCTTTAATAATTTCTCCACGCTCAGGATCCGGTTTACCGATAACTCCTGCCTCTGCAACAGCCGGATGCTCAATCAGCTTGCTCTCTACCTCGAATGGCCCAACACGTTCACCAGATGTATTAATGACATCATCCAGACGGCCCTGGAACCAGAAATAGCCGTCCTCATCCCGATAAGCGCTGTCCCCGGATACATACCATCCGTTAATAAAATAGCTCTCATATTTTCCTTTATTATTCCAAACCTCACGCATCATAGATGGCCAGCCTGCTTTAATTGCTAAATTACCCATTTGATTTGGAGGAATTTCATTTCCTTCGTTATCAACAATAGAGGCCTCTACGCCAGGGATTGGTTTTCCCATGGAGCCTGGTCTGATTTCTAATGCCGGGATATTTACAATAACCTGGGCACCTGTCTCAGTCATCCACCATGTATCATGAATGCGCAAATCAAATGCTTTTAATCCCCAAGTAATAACCTCCGGATTTAGCGGCTCTCCAACACTTAAAATATGACGCAGCGCAGACAGGTCGTATTCTCTGACCTTCTCCTCGCCGTAACTTACAAGCATACGTAATGCTGTCGGTGCAGTATACCATACAGTAACATGATTATCCTGTAATGTTTTATACCAGTCATCCGGAGAGAAACGCCCGCCGCGAATAACATTCGTTACCCCATGCAGCCATGGAGCAAAAATACCGTAGCTCGTTCCTGTTACCCAGCCCGGGTCTGCAGTACACCAGTATATATCGTCCTCTTTTAAATCCAATACCCATTCTCCTGTTGCATAATGCTGGATCATAGCATTATGCACATGCAGAATCCCTTTTGGTTTTCCTGTTGAACCAGATGTATAATGGAGCAGCATGCCGTCCTCTTTATCCACCCATACAATATCAAAATCAGTGGACGCACTCTTCATTTCTGCATGAAAATCTATATACTGATCTCCTTCTTCCTCATGCTCACCGACTAATACGATTTTCTCTAAATTCGGTAATTTGTCCTGAGGTATACGATAGAGCAAATCTGGAGTTGTAATTAAAACACGTGCCTCACTGTTTTCCAGCCGGTCTCCTACTGCCTGCTCCATAAATGCCTCAAATAATGGTCCTGCAATAGCTCCAATTTTTAAAATACCAAAAAATGCTGTATAGAACTCGGGACTTCTTGGCATAAAAAGAAAAACACGATCCCCTTTTTGCACATCGTATTTTTTAAGTACGTTTGCAAATTGATTACTCTGTAAGCGAAGCTGATCAAAGCTCATCTTTTCTTCGCGGGCGGGATCTGAATATAGCAATGCGATCTTATCCTTCTTATCAGGATTATCAGCATGTTTATCAAGAGCCTCATATGCCATATTTACTTTTCCTGTTTCATACCAGGAAAAGTTCTTTTCTACATCTTCCCAAGAAAAATCATTTCGGAAATCCTCATAGTTTTTTAAATTATGCTTCCCTTCACGGGCCGGTATTGCTTGCATATCCATCTAATCACCTCATCCAATTAAATTGAAAACGATTACAAATAGAATTAAAAAAAGGGTTCAAATATTTTGTTAACTGATTCTATTTTAGAACATTCTGTGACATTTTTAAAGAGTTTGTTTCTAATTTTACAAAATAAAGGAGATGTTCACGTGATAAACACCTTTCGGACGCAGGGTTCCAGGAATTTTTAATAAAAACCGGTAAGACGAATCCTACCGGTTTAATGAGTTATGCTTTTTTCTCTTTTCGTCTTTCCCTCTCTGATAATATATATGCACATGCTGCATCTCCTGAAGTATTCAGAGCTGTTCTCAGCATATCAAGGATTCGGTCGATACCAATAATTAATGCAATACCTTCAACAGGCAGACCAACTTGCTTTAGAACCATTGCCAGCATAATTAAGCCGACACCTGGCACACCTGCTGTGCCGACACTTGCCAGAGTAGCAACAAGAACAACCATTAATAAATCAACCATCGTAAGAGGCAAATCATATACCTGTGAAATAAACACAGTCGCAACAGCCTGCATAATCGCTGTACCATCCATATTAATGGTTGCTCCCAGCGGTTGAACAAAGCTGCTGATTTCTTTCTTAACACCCAGATTCTCCTGGGCTGTTTTCATAGCTACAGGCAGTGCCGCATTGGAACTGGATGTACTGAAAGCAACTGTCATCGCCGGGAAGAAGCCTTTAAAGAATTTAATTGGATTCCCTCGTCCCAATAACCAGATAGCTAGTGAATAAATAATTAAAGCATGCAGGAACAGCGCTCCAATAACGGTTAACATATAACTTAGCATCGAACCGACTGCATCCAGTCCGGCACCTCCGATTGCTGATACGATTAACGCAAACGCACCATAAGGAGCAAATCGCATAACTAACATGACGAGCCAGTTTAAAATTTCATTTGCCTGTTCAAATAAATTATAAATACCTTTAGTTTTATCATTTAAATACGCCAGAGCAATTCCTATAAACACAGCAAATGCAATAATCTGCAGCATATCTCCAGACGACATTGCAGCTATTGGATTCTCAGGAATGATATTAATCAGCGTCTCCATAATGGGAGGCGCTTCACCTGGCGTATAATCACCAACATTCGATGTATCAAAAATTCCAGCTTTACCTGGTTTAACAGCATAACCTAACGCTAATCCAATACTGATAGCAATCGCAGTGGTTGTTAAAAAGAAAGTGATCGTGAAAACACCAATTTTCCCTAACTTCGCGGGATCGCCTAATCCTGCTGTTCCCAAAACAATAGAAACAAACACCAGCGGTACAACCAGCATCATAATAAGGTTTAAAAATATTTGTCCAATTGGATCCAACACATATTTATCCAAAGGTCCAAAAAAACTCTCGGGAGCAAATGTTAGAGCAATACCAACAACTGCACCAGCAATTAAAGCAATTAATATTCTTTTCGTTAATTTTTTAGAATCCATATACCTTCTTCCTTTCACTATGTTGAGGCTTAAAAAAATATCCATCTGAAAAATAAAAATTTATTGAGGCTTCCGAATGTTGCAATTCACCTTGATTTAAGGTCATTTATACTCTTAATAAATTCATAAATTTCATTGGATATAAAACATAGACTTATTGGATTTTTCTTTCTTTGTAGTTGAGGCGACTACATTTATACAGGGATTATTTCAATTTGTAGAATAGGTAGAATAAATTCTACCATAAATGACAGGTTTTTGAATAGTATTTTTTGAAATAATACATTATTTACCATGTCCCTGCTAGTTTTAAAGAATGTACCCCGATTATTATCTTATAAAACACTGCCGCATTTTCATCCAATAAAAAACTACCCCCTTTTATCAGGAGATAGAACCTAAATTACTTATTATATTAGGAAAAAATTCAGTCAGATTGAGAGATTTTTCTTTGAGGAAATAGCTTTGCGGTGCTCTTTATTACATAACTATAATTTAAGCTCTTTGAGGTATCGATATTGTCTAGGGTGTATAAAATCTCTTAATTTCATAGTTTCTTTTATTTAACCAGCTTTATTTTATAAAAGCTCTTTGCATTTATTTAATGCCTCATTTAACTCCTTATCAAACAACATTTTCACATCAATTTCCAGTGCCTCCGCTATTTTTTCCAAGGTATCTACATCTATCTTTGTTTTCCCTTTAGAAATGTTTGTATACCATGCGGGAGTCTTAGAGCATTTTTTTGCAATTTGTGTCTTTGTTACTTGTTTTTGTTGTCTAATAAACTCAATTTTCTCATGAATTTCCACTAAATCACTCCATCCATCATTTAGTTCTTTCTACTTAAATTATAATTAAGCGTTTTGCGTAAGTCAATATATTAATATAGTAAAATTTGCATTTCGCTTAAAAATACTATTATTTTTATTAAAAATGGTATTATCTCTATAATGAGGTGGATACAATGAAAATTCTTTCCCAAAGATTAAGAGAAGCACGAGAAAAAGCTGGATTAAAACAAATTGAAGCATCTAAGCTTCTGGGAATTTCAAACGGTACTTTATCTGGTTATGAAAGAGAATATCGTGATCCTGATACAGACACTTTACATAAAATGGCTGAATTATATAGTGTTTCTGTAGATTGGCTTCTTGGTAAATCTATGTATCCCTCACCGAAAAGTACTTCCCAGCCTGAGCCGATGTCTGAACAGGATACACTAATGTTCAGTAATTGGAAACGCATGACAGAAGACGAGAAACAAGAAGCTTTACATGTGATACAATATATTTTATATAAAAAGAAAATGGATAATAGAAATGATGATAAAAAAGAATAGTAGTTATATTCTCAATAAGGTATATGGGTAATCTTTATTGTCACAAGCTCATTGCATTCCAGTTTTATTTGTGTCCTGAGACTACCATCAAAAACGTTATTTAGTAAGAAATCTTATACTCTCTTATCTGCCAAAACAGGTGTACTTGCTGCACCTTTATTTTTAACACCAAAAAAGAACATACATTCCCACCAAAACAAATAGCAATGCTTTGGTCATGAATTATGTCACTACTTTTTCAATGAAGGAGATCAGCGTTTTATGAACTCTCTCTTTGTTGAATTGCAGGAAAATCAAGCCAACCACTTTGGCTATCATTTCTGTATTCCAACCTTTATGCTTAACCAGTTTCTCATTAGAAGTGTCTATGATATTCAACAGCATTTCCCAGTCAGCTTTCCCTTCGCACTTCATAAACTGGGAGTGCACCGTAATAAACAGATTTCTCTGTATGAGCCGCCTGCTTATTATCTGGCAGGGTAATTTCCGTTTCGATAAGCCATAGTAAATTTTATTAAAATAAAAAACAGCCCTTATTTCCTGAACAAGAAAACAAGAGCTGCTCTCTTAAAAGAAGTTTAATAACGCAATTCCTCCAATTATCATAATAACAGCAATAATTCTCCTCTGATCAATTGGATATTTCGGGAGGTTAAACATACCAAAATGATCAATTAACAACCCCATTATTATTTGCCCTAAGATGGTAGACATCATCGTCAGTGTAACGCCCAGATGAGGCATTAAGCTAATATTCGATGCAATGTATGCAGCCCCGAGCAGACCGCCGGCAAAATGCCAGGGCTTCAATTTAAAATTACCAGAGGTACGTGTTAATTTTACCCCTTTACTAAGGATTATTGACAGAATAAATAGCACAATGGTACCTACGATAAAGGATATAAAAGCTGCGTAAATAAATGAATCTACTTCATATCGTAATTCGCTATTGATAGCTGTTTGCATCGGCGGCATCATTCCGGTAAATAAACCGAACACGATCCATAAACGGGAATAGTTTTGAGAGCCGCCCGGCTTCTTTTTGGCATTCATATAAATAATTCCGATGATTAAAAGGACCGCACCAATAATATGCATAACATGTAATGGTTTTACCTCTGCGCCGAACCAGCCGAATGTATCAATTAAAATTCCAATCACCATTTGTCCAGTGACTGCCGCAATAACAGTTAATGCTGCGCCGATTCTGGGTAATAAAATAATATTACCTGTTAGAAAGATTACCCCAAGCACACCGCCGGCAAACCAGACGTAAGACAAAGATTGTGATGCGAAAAACGATATCGTAAATTTGCCGGGATCCATAATGAAATTAATGATAAATAAAATAATACTCCCTGATAAAAAAGAGTAAAAGGAGGTAGGAAAAATAGCTTTGGTAAATAAATTCAGGCGGTTATTTACCGCTGTCTGCATAGGAATCATCATCCCTGCGATAATCCCTAAGACGATTAATATGTACAAAAAAGAAACCTTCTTTCTCAGAAAACGTAATGTATTTATTTTAGCAAAGTTATCAAGGAAAACAATATTCCTGCTTTTTTCAGATAAGCTTGTGAACTACCCACCACTGACGAAATGGACCAAGCTAACCCTCTTGTCCCAAAAGTTTATATGATAATAGATAGTAGATTAGGAAATTCCTAATAGATGTATGCCTTCGTTCTTGATATTGATTGCTGCATTATAATCTCTATCCATATTTAGACCACAACTGCATAGATAAGTACGTTCTGATAAGGTTATTTCTTTTACCAAACTACATGATGAGCACATCTTTGTCGATGGAAACCATTTATCTATCTTGATCAGTTGTTTCCCTTGCTCTTTTAGTTTGTACTGTAAGAAAAAAGTGAACATACCCCAGCCGTTATCCATGACACTCTTTCCAAATTGAAGAGCTTGTGACATTCCTTTCATGTTTAAGTCCTCCATAATTATTGCGTCAAACTTTGTTACAAGTACTTTTGATTTATGCTGCAAAAAATTCTTTCGTTGATTGGCGACTTTCTCCCCGATTTTAGCTAATCGAATACGCTGTTTATTCCAATTAGAGGAACCTTTCTCTTTACGAGAGAGTTTACGTTGTTCGATTGCTAATTTTTCAAGCATTTGTCGATAGAAACGTGGATAATTGGCTTTCTTACCTGTTTCGCTATCGACAAATAGCCCATCCATCGCAAAATCTAATCCTGCAACCTGGTGAACTTCTTTGCTTTTTATCTCGTTTTCATATTCCGTCAAAATAGAAATATTTAAATGAAGCTATGCATTTGCTAAAGCTAAAGAATCCACTTCTTTTAGCCACTCAAATTCTTTCTTATATTTTGCTGGTGTGGGGTTTTCCCTCCGCTTGGATCCTTCTTTATCTTTCTGGAATGTTTCATAGCTATTCATTCGCTCTGCCAACATTTGATTATAGACAAAACGTACACATCCGAACGTTTTACGAACCAAAGAAGCCTGTTCCTCTGTCGGATAAATTCAAAATTTATATGCTTTTTGTTGTTTGGGCATAACAACTACCTCTAACGGAACTTTTGTTCCAAACACACCATAACAAAAACTTTTTGGCTATCACCAACCGAAATTCATCTCCCCTTATCGTTGCATGGAAGCCTTTCTTACGCTTGAAGAGGGGACTTCTTTCGGAAAAATGTTAAATTTGAACATTTTAAGAACTTTCGTTGTTTGTGAAGAATTTCACTTGTTTTATATTTCAAAAGCGTTATAATGAAATTAAGATAATGTGAAATATTTCACATGTTGAATTATTAAGAGGAGGGGTTTTGCTATGAAAGTAGCAGATGAAATGGTGAAAAGAGTTCCTTGGGATGGTTTCCTTGATGGTAATTGGCAGAAAGAAATCGATGTGCGTGATTTTATATCACAGAATTATAGCTTATATGAAGGAAACGAATCCTTCCTGGCAGGACCGACTCAGGCAACTAAAGATTTGTGGGACCAAGTCATGCAATTAACCAAAGAGGAACGGGAAAATGGCGGCGTTTATGATTTAGATACAAAGATCGTATCAACGATTACTTCCCATAATGCAGGCTATCTGAATAAGCCACTTGAAAAAATAGTCGGTGTTCAGACTGATGAGCCTTTCAAACGTGCTTTAATGCCATTTGGAGGTATCCGTATGGCAGTAGCTGCTGCAGAATCCTATGGATATAAGGTGGATGATGAAGTTGTTCATACCTTTACGGAACATCGTAAAACGCATAACCAGGGAGTCTTTGACGCCTATACACCCGAAATCTTAAAAGCAAGAAAAGCAGGAATTATCACCGGTCTCCCGGATGCATATGGTCGCGGGCGTATTATTGGAGATTACCGCAGAGTTGCCTTATATGGTGTTGATCGTTTAATCGAAGAAAAGAAAAAAGATCTTAGCCTGATCGGTAATGGAACAATGACAGAGGATGTTATTCGTGACCGCGAAGAAACTTCAGAACAAATTCGTTCACTGCAGGACTTGAAAAAACTCGGAGAAAAATATGAATTTGACCTTTCAAAGCCTGCAGCAACTGCTCAGGAAGCCTTCCAATGGCTCTATTTAGCATATTTAGCTGCAATTAAAGAACAAAACGGTGCAGCAATGAGCCTTGGCCGTGTTTCTACATTCTTAGATATTTATATAGATAGAGATATTAAAAATGGGGTTATGACAGAGGAAGAAGCACAAGAACTTGTCGATCATTTTGTGATGAAGCTGCGTCTCGTTAAATTCGCAAGAACACCAGATTACAACGAATTATTCAGCGGAGACCCAACTTGGGTAACAGAATCATTGGCAGGGATAGCAGAAGATGGACGTCCACTTGTAACAAAGAGTTCCTACCGTTTTCTGCATACGCTAGATAATTTAGGACCAGCACCTGAACCAAACTTAACAGTTCTATGGTCAAAAAAATTGCCTGAAAACTATAAAAAATATTGTGCTAAAATGTCCATTAAAACAAGCTCCATTCAATATGAAAATGACGATATCATGCGTCCGATTTACGGAGATGATTATGGGATTGCCTGCTGTGTATCTGCCATGCGCATCGGTAAACAAATGCAATTCTTCGGTGCCCGGGCCAACTTAGCGAAAGCACTTCTTTATGCAATCAATGGCGGGGTCGATGAAAATCTGAAAATGCAGGTAGCTCCAAACTATGCACCAATTACGTCAGAATATCTGGATTATGACGAGGTGATAGAAAAATATGATACACTCTTAGACTGGTTATCCGGGTTATATGTCAACGCATTAAACGTTATCCATTATATGCATGACAAATACAGCTATGAACGTCTGGAAATGGCACTGCATGACCATGAAGTATTACGGACAATGGCCTGCGGTGTTGCAGGATTGTCTGTGATTGCCGACTCCTTAAGTGCCATTAAATATGCCAAAGTAAAAACTATTCGCGATGAAGATGGCCTTGTCGTTGATTATGAAATTGAAGGAGATTATCCTAAATACGGTAATAATGATGAACGCGTCGATGAGATTGCAGTCAATTTAGTGAAGAACTTTATGAATAAAATTAAAAAACATCATATGTATCGCAATGCTGTACCAACGCAGTCTATTCTGACTATTACTTCCAATGTTGTTTACGGGAAGAAAACAGGAAATACACCAGATGGACGAAAAGCAGGAGAACCTTTTGCACCAGGAGCAAATCCATTACATGGCCGCGATAAAAACGGCTCCTTAGCTTCTTTAAGCTCTGTTGCAAAATTACCATATAAGTATGCGATGGATGGTATCTCCAACACATTCTCCATCGTACCGAAAGCATTAGGTAAAGATGAAGAAACAAGAACAACAAACTTAGCCGGCATTCTTGACGGTTACGCAGAAAAACAGGGGCATCATCTAAACATCAATGTATTTGATCGTGAAACCTTATTAGATGCGATGGAGCACCCGGAAGAATATCCGCAGCTGACCATTCGTGTCTCGGGATATGCGGTAAACTTTATTAAACTGACAAGAGAGCAACAAATTGATGTGATAAATCGGACCTTCCATGAAAGCCTGTAAGGTCCTGTAAGAAAATGATTATCAAGCGCTCATAAAATTATCAGAGCGGTTGATGAAGAATTATTTTAAGCAATAAAGCGGGGAGGAAGAGCATCATGAAAGAAGGAAGAATTCACTCAATCGAAACGTGTGGAACGGTAGATGGGCCGGGGCTGCGGTACGTTATATTTACCCAGGGCTGCCTATTACGCTGCAAATTTTGTCACAATCCCGATACTTGGAAAATGGGGGCAGGAAAGAAAATGTCTGTACAAGAGCTTGTAAAAGACATTAAAGATTATCTTCCATTTTTCCAGGCTACGAATGGAGGAGTGACTGTAAGCGGCGGAGAGCCTTTGCTTCAGGTTGAATTTTTACTCGAACTATTTACCGAACTGAAAAAATTAGGCGTA
Organism: Oceanobacillus sp. FSL W8-0428; assembly: GCF_038004405.1. NCBI lineage: Bacteria > Bacillati > Bacillota > Bacilli > Caryophanales > Bacillaceae > Oceanobacillus > Oceanobacillus sp. FSL W8-0428. Next base: position 1,405,209 of record NZ_JBBORB010000001.1, on the reverse strand, counting down.
CACACAACCATTGATACTTCTGCCGGGTGCTTTAACCGCTCTCCTCACTTTATAGAGAATTTAGATAAAGTACTAGAATTAACCGATTTAGTATTATTAGATTTAAAGCATATTAATTCTGTAGAGCACAAAGAACTCACAGGTCTTTCAAATGAACACATTCTGGATATGGCCAATTATTTAGACCAAAAAAACGTTCCCGTCTGGATCCGGCACGTACTGGTACCTGGCGGCAGTGATAACGATGAATACTTGCAAGAACTATCAGACTTTATTGCTACATTAAATAATGTCGAAAAAATAGAAGTCTTGCCTTATCATAAATTAGGTGTTTATAAATGGGAAAATCTTGGATTAGATTATCCGCTCGAGGGTGTGGAGCCACCGACAGAGGATCGCGTGAAAAATGCGGAGGATATTTTGAATCGGGTGAAAGTGATATAACAGCGGGAACTTCCTTGCTCGATATTGCTCTTTATATAGATGAAAGGAGCCGTTCACACAAAAAAAAGCGGCTCCTTTCACTATATATTTTTTTATAAATCAATACCTTATCGATGCTGCAGCCAAAAAAATTGCTAAAATAGAAATTAATCTTTTAAGAAATAAATTTCTATCTCTAAATCCTCTCCAGCCGCGTTTCCCTCGTTATCTAGTGGTGCATCTATCAGCAGGGTTGATTGTTCAACTTCTTGCGCAGTGGATTCTTCTAAAATAAATGGGAATTGACGCAGGAAAGGAGCTCTTTCTTGACTACGGGTACATTTTAACATTTCCATCTCTCTTTCATCATCAGGTACTTTAAATGTATCTGATAATGATCCATTCACTGTTTCAGCAGAGTCGATTATAATTGTAACCGGTCCTGTTTCATATGTGCCGATATCATTAGCTTCTTTATATCTTATAAAATTCGCCTATAGTATGTAAGCGTGTTGGATGTTCTGTAATTAGATCAGACTCTTCTTTCTTTTCACTGCAACTTACCAGAATAAACGGTATAGAAAAAATACACTCAGTTTCCTCTCTCTGTTACCCTTGAGTTGTCGAGACAAAAGGAATGGGAGAGGAAAAGAGTGCACCATCATTTTATCACAGAGTTGTTAGGAATTAAAGATACGCATGTGGATGTGTGGGATATCAGAGAAGAAGAAAATTATTTTATTGCGGAATTGTTCACGAAACAGCGCAAGCAGAAGTGTCCTTTTTGCGGAGAGAGGACCAAGCGGATGCATGGCTATCGCTGGCAAAGCGTTCAAGGACCAGCGTTTACGACCAAAGAAATTCATATTTCCCTGCGAAAGAGACGTTATATTTGTACGTCATGCCATCACACATTTTATGAACGTTTACAAATGATTCAACGGTATCAACGGTGTATGGCGAGCGTTCAGACGACAGCGATGATGCATGCAGCGATAAGTTCCTTTCGAACGGCAGCGCTCGTAACTGGAGTGACGGAAAGTCGCGTTTTACGATGGTTTGACCAGAAGGAGCTAACATCTAGGAAGGTATTGCCGCGTGTTATTGCGATTGATGAGTTTAAAGGAGATGCGGATGGCAAAAGGTTTCAATTGAATGTAGTAGATGTGGAGAATCGAAGAATTATCGATATCTTGCCGGATCGAAAAGTAGAAACAATGGAGGAGTACCTGAAGTCTTGTGATACAGGAAAGGTAGAGATTGTCGTGATGGATTTATCCCGAAGTTTTAAACAAGCTATTTGAAAAGCGTTGGGAGATCCTCTTATTATCGCAGATCGTTTTCACTTTATGCGACAGGTCTATTGGGCTTTTGATGAAGTACGTCGTGAAGTTCAAAAAGGACTGCCCAAGAAAGATCGGATTCGAATGAAACGCTCCAAGAAGCTTCTTTGGAAATCATGGATAACGTGCTCTGATAACCAGAAGAAGAAAATCCAACAATTATTAGAAATAGATACGCGCTTAAAGGAAGCCTATGATTTAAAGCATGCATTGGATATGTGGTTTAAGGAAAGTGACGAATATAGCGTAGCTGCAGGTTTAGAAGCATGCTTAAAAAAGTTGAAAGCATCCACATTAGATGGATTTCATCGTGTCGCGGCTACATTTAAAAGATGGCGTCAAGAGATCCTTCAATCTTTTATGTACCCTTATAATAATGGCTACATAGAAGGAGTAAATAACACCATTAAAGTATTAAAGAGACTATCTTATGGAATTAAAAATTTTGAGCGAATGAGAAAGAAAATTCTATGGCAACAAGAGGTAAAGCTTGTATTAAAATAAGCTCATAAAAAAAGAGGTGGGGAATGATTATTCCACCACCACATTTGACATAGAACCAATTATTTATAGTTAATAACGCAATAAAATTTAAAACGCCATCCTTCTAAACTCTTGTTATAAGACAAACAAGAAAACGAAAAATGACGTTTAATGGTTTATTTAAATTTTTAAGTACAAACCTTTTCCAAAAATAATGCAACTGGAAATCTCCGATGTTTCCAGTTGCTTTTTCACACACACTATTACTTACGCCCCAGGCAGGATTCGAACCTGCGGCACACGGTTTAGGAAACCGATGCTCTATCCCCTGAGCTACTGGGGCTATTGGTATAATCAAGCGATTGTATTCGCCTAATTATATTTCATTGTCCGCCCTTCAAAAAATAAACGAACAATCGTATTATACTAAACCTTATCTATTTTGAAAAGCAGGTTGTTTCGTTCATTTACCTGCTTTCTGTAAACTTGTGCGATAAGGGATAGACAGGACATGAAGAATCATTAATAAACAGCCTACCAGAATAATTCCGGCAGAAGAAAGTTTTAATAGAATTGCCAGCCCTAAAAAAATGGGAATTGCTAATAAAGGGAGCCAGCCGCCTTTTTTACTTGCATCATAAAAATTTTCTTTACCGCAATGCGGACAGATCATTTTAATCTTAAATACCTGTTTAAAGGTCTGCCCATAACTCCATCTCTTCCCGCAATAGCTGCAGTCCGGTGTATGCATATACTTCCCCTCTTCTCTTCAAAGTTATTTCTGTGCATTTGTTATTTCGATAGAACGCTCTCTCGCTCCATTTACACATGCTTTAACAGCCTTATCAAATTCATTCGCCATTAACTGATTTAAGCCAGCCTCTGTTGTTCCGGACGGACTGGTAATATTAATGCGCAGCTGTTCTGGATTTTCTCCGGATGATTCAAGCATTTTCCCTGCACCAATAACGGTCTGTGTTAACAATTCTAATGCTGTCTCCTGGTCCAGTCCTGCCTCTACCGCTGCCTTCTCCATTGATTCTACCATATAATAGAAAAACGCCGGACCGCTTCCAGCAATAGCTGTAATTGTGTGCATATCCCTCTCATCGACAATTTTTGTTGTGCCTACTGTCTGGAAAAGCTCTTCTGCCAGATAAAGCTGACTAAGCTGGACGTAAGATCCCTTGGAAATAGCAGTAGCTGACTGGCCGATTAATGCAGATGTATTTGGCATCGTCCGAATAACAGGAATACCTTCTCCAAGCGTTTTTTCCATCTGTTCGATGGATAACCCTGCGATCACAGAAATAACCACGTGATGCGGCTTTATATGATCTTTAAGCCAATTTAAATAGTTACCCGCATCCTTAGGCTTCATAGCCAAAATAATAATATTTGCTTCCTGTATCATTTCTTCCTTATTCCGATTACATTGCACCCCATATTTTTCGGAAAGTAAATCTAGACGTGTATTATCACTGCGATTGGTAACAAGTACCTGTTCATTAGAAACAATATTGCTTCTCGTTATTCCGGCAATAATCGCCTCTGCTAAATTTCCTGCTCCAAAAAATGCAATTGTCTTATCCATGTATTTTCCTCCTGTAGTTATCTTGATTCATTTGATATATATCATCTGTACCTTGCTGACAATAAAAAAACTGATTACACATCCTATATAAAGGACGGAATCAGTATTATTTCCGCGGTACCACCTTTTTTGATAAAAGCTTATCCACTCTCTTTGATAATGCAGCATGCTGCAGTCAGCATCCGCCAACTTACTCACGGATAGGTTCATAAAGGCATTTACAGAAATCTCACAGCCACAGGATTTCCTCTCTTTCGTAAATGCACATAAATTACTGGTCCGTTCAACGTATTTTTTATTATGTTGAATTGTACTATAAGGGCTTGTCACGCTTTTGTCAAGAGTACATCTGCAAGGACAAAATAAGACACCTTATAATCTGATATAAAAAACAATTTTTGCTATACTTATATTGTATCTGAATGAAAGCCAGAAAGGAATTTTATCAATGGATGAATCAAAACAAATAAACCAGTTAACAGCTGTACGAAAAGAACTTACACGTTTTATGCTCAGCTACAAATTTGGACTGGATGAAATAAATACAAAGCTTAACATCCTTCAGGAAGAATTTGAGCATATTCATGATTACAATCCGATTGAACATTTAAAATCACGCATTAAATCACCTGAAAGTATTTTACAAAAATGCCAGCGCAAAAATATTCCAATTACGCAAGGGTCGATTAAGAACTATATCAAGGATATTGCAGGGATCCGTATTGTCTGCTCCTTTATCTCTGATATTTATAAAATCAGTGAAATGATACAAGGTCAGCAGGATATAAAAGTTATTGAAATAAAAGATTATATTAAGAATCCAAAACCAAATGGATACAAAAGCCTTCATTTGATTTTATCGATTCCTGTCTTTTTCTCTGACCGTCAGGAAGAGGTATTTATCGAAATACAGATTCGCACTGTTGCCATGGATTTCTGGGCGAGCTTAGAGCATAAAATTTATTATAAATATGATGGAGAAGTACCGGAACACCTGGTGGCAGAATTAACAACCAGCGCAAATATTGCAAATCAGCTAGATGAGAAGATGGAGTTTCTTCATTCGGAAATGAACGAGGCTAAAGAAGATAAACATGCAGAGAGCAAGCTCAACTTTCTGCCGCTGGATAACAAACGCTTTCCGCTGCCAAAGCAGTTATTGGAATCATTGATGGAGAGAAGAGATAAAGAGTAAATCTATGTAGGAATATATCAGAAAACCCGCAGCTCGAAAGCCACGGGTTTTTATTTATCATTATTTATTTTTGTTATAAATGGAGGAGGTAGAGGGATTCGAACCCCCGCGCGGTTTGACCCGCCTGTCGGTTTTCAAGACCGATCCCTTCAGCCAGACTTGGGTATACCTCCGTGAACACAAAAACTACTATACCACCCACCAATATTACTTGTCAACATTTTTCAAAAAAAAAGTGAAAGTCACTCCGAAATTAGAGTGTCTTTCACTTGAATATTACTTGCCAATCACTTCTACGCCGCCCATATAGGCACGTAGTACTTCCGGTACAACAACACTTCCATCTTCCTGTTGATAATTCTCTAAAATTGCTGCTACTGTACGTCCTAATGCAAGACCAGAACCATTTAAAGTATGAACAAATTCAGGTTTCCCGTTTGCTTCACGGCGGAATCTGATACCGGCACGGCGCGCCTGGAAATCTTCAAAATTAGAGCAGGAAGAGATCTCACGATACGTATCCTGGCTTGGGATCCATACTTCAATATCGTATTTTTTCGCTGCTGTAAAGCCTAAATCACCTGTACACATACTCATTACGCGGTAAGGTAATTCTAACAGCTGTAACACCTTCTCTGCTTCACCAGTCAGCTTTTCTAATGTTTCATAAGAATCTTCCGGTTTTACAAAATTCACGAGCTCGACTTTATTAAATTGATGCTGACGGATTAAACCGCGTGTATCTCTTCCGGCAGAACCTGCTTCAGAACGGAAGCTGGCACTGAATGCGACATATTTTTTCGGCAGATCATCTACTGTTAAAATTTCATCACGATGATAGTTCGTTACAGGAACTTCAGCTGTCGGTACCAGAAAATAATCCCAGCCCTCCAGCTTAAATGCGTCCTCTTCAAACTTAGGAAGCTGTCCGGTGCCGGTCATGCTCATCCGGTTCACAATATATGGAGGAAGCATTTCCTGATATCCATGCTTATCCGCATGCAGATCCATCATAAAGTTCAATAATGCACGCTCTAATCTCGCTCCTAACCCTTTATAGAAAACAAAACGGCTTCCTGTTACCTTTGCAGCGCGCTCAAAGTCTAAAATATCTAAATTTGTAGCAACATCCCAGTGCGGCTGTGCTTCAAATGAAAATTCTGGAACAGTGCCCCATTTACGTGCTTCTACGTTATCATCTTCATCTTCTCCGACAGGAACGCTCGCATGCGGCAGATTAGGAATAGAAAGCATGATCTGGTCTAAGGTTTCTTCAATTTCTTTTAATTCTTTATCAAGCTTAGATATTTCATCTCCAACTTCACGCATGGAAGCAATAGCTGCTTCAGCATCCTTCTTTTCACGCTTTAGAACAGAAATCTCCTTAGACACTTCATTACGCTTTGCCTTTAACTGTTCCGTCTCTGCGATTAATTCACGTCTTCTTACATCCAGCTCACCAAATTTATCTAATTCACTGAGATCTTCTCCACGGTGCGCGAGCCTTCTCTTTACCTCATCAAAGTTATTTCGTACATACTTCATATCTAACATCATTGTTACCTCCTTGTATATTTGACTTCCTCTTTAAACCATTAAAAAACTCCCGTCCCTTATATAGAAAGGGACGAGAGTATATTTCCCGCGTTGCCACCCTAGTTAAAAAATCCAAATGGACTCTTTCGGCTTTGTATACGAATAACGTCGTATCTCCGTGCTTACTTACAATGACTGACTCACTTCGATAAGCATGCTCCAGGATGGATTCACTGTATTCTAACGCTAATTTACACCAGCCATTAGCTCTCTACAGATAGAAAAACAGCTACTAGTTCCTATCAACACATTATGTTTTTTTTGAATTATTGTATATCATAAGCTATTTCATATCAGGTTGCAAGGTTTCTGGAGAAATTAATTAAAAAAGTCCTTTAACCCAGTTGTATGCTCCCTGGAACATATTTACGAAGAAATCACCTATAGATTGTAAAGTGAGCATAAACCAATTAGCCTTTTCAACAGAGTCCATAGCAACTAATTCGTAACTTTCCTGGCTTGCTTCATCTGAAATATAGCCATAATCTTCTTCTTCCCCATCATAGACAACGTTAACTGTTCCAATTACTTCATCCGCTTCTATTGGAGCTTCCAGCTCACCGTTACTATTTAATTTATCTTCATCTAACGTATATTCTAAATGATAAAGCTCTTCCTCACCTGATTTCACAGGAACCTGAATAGCATTATTAATACCAATATTTACTTCTTTGTCTTTTCCTTTTGCGACAGGAATTGTTTCTTCGCCTTCTTCTTGATATCCTGCAGGAAACAATTCTTTTGTTTCAAACTGGTCAAATCCATAATCTAACAGCTTTGCCGTTTCTTCAAAGCGTTTTTCCATACTCGGTGTTTTCATAACAACCGTGATAAGCCGTTTTCCATCACGTTCTGCTGTTCCTGTAAAAGCATAACCGGCAAGATCAGTATGACCTGTTTTCAAGCCGTCTACACCTTCATAATAGTATTGTTCTAAGTTCACTGAATCATGATCGAGCATGTAATTCCAGTTGTCAATTTCCTGTCCATCAAATTCTGTACTCGGTATACTTGATATTTCCAAAGCTTCCGGGTAGTCATTCACCAAAGCTGTCGCCAGAATTGCAGCTGCACGGGATGATAATAAGTTTGTATCATTAGGGCTGGTCCCTTCAGGATAATTATCTCCTAAACTCTCGTTATCTAATCCCGTTGAATTGACAAATTTATATTCCTGAAGACCTAATTCTTCGCCCTTCTCATTCATCAATTTAACAAATTCACTTTCAGATCCTGCAATTAATTCAGCCAATGCAATGGATGTAGCATTATCTGAGTTGATTGCCATTGCTTCATATAATTCTTTTACTGTATAGTCTTTTTGCTGTGTTAATCCAACACCTGAAAAATCGCCATTTGCGGATATACTATATGCATAATCACTAATCTGTGTTGTTGTATCCCAAGAAATATCCCCATTTTCAATTGCTTCCCAAACAAGATATTCTGTCATTATTTTCGTCATGCTAGCAGGAGGCAATGCCACGTCCGGGTCTTTCGCATATAAAATTTTACCCGTTTCTGCATCCACTAAAATAACCGATTCTGCCTCTAATTCTAATTCATCTGCATAAACAGACATGGCTGGTGTTCCTAAAGATGTTAAGACAAGCGCTGCTGCAGCCACCAAAAGAAATAATTTATTCATAGACTTTCTCACATTTCCGTACCTCCGTTTAATAATATAGCTTGTTTACATAAAACGAAACTTCATTCAGTGACATTTTTTTCGCTCTTTTTCCACTAAATAGGGCTTGTAAATTACCTGTTTCACCCAAAAGCGCAGCACTGTGATAAGTTCTATGTATTCTGCTAAGCACGCTTCACATTTTACCATAAAAATTCATAAAAAAATAGATAGAGCAACATCCTCTATCTATTTTTTTTACGACCGTATGACACAAATTTGTCATCATATAAAATTCATTTCATTACTGCACAAAATAGTTTGGAGCTTCTTTCGTAATTTGTACATCATGTGGATGACTTTCCTTTAATCCGGCACCTGTAATGCGGATAAATCGAGAGTCATTTCTTAGGCTCTCTAATGTTTTTGTACCACAATAACCCATACCAGAGCGCAGACCGCCTGCCAGCTGATGGAAGGTATCTCCAAGTGATCCTTTATAAGCAATACGTCCTTCAATACCTTCTGGCACGAGTTTCTTATTCTCTGAATCACTTTGGAAATAACGATCTTTGGATCCCGCCTGCATCGCTCCGACAGATCCCATACCACGATATACTTTATATTGGCGTCCCTGGAAAATTTCTGTTTCCCCCGGACTTTCCGATGTCCCTGCAAAAATACTTCCCAGCATTACTGCATGTGCACCTGCTGCTAAAGCTTTTACAATGTCACCAGAGTATTTAATGCCGCCGTCTGCAATGACAGGAACACCATACTCCTTTGCTGCCCGGGCACAATCATAAACAGCGGTGATTTGCGGTACACCAACACCTGCAACAACACGAGTTGTACAGATTGATCCTGGTCCAATACCTACTTTTACAACAGAAGCTCCTGCTTCAATTAAAGCCCTTGTCCCATCTTCTGTTGCTACGTTTCCTGCAATAATCGCTAAATCGGGATAGGCCTCACGAATATATTTTAATTGATCAAGAACACCTTTAGAGTGGCCATGTGCAGTATCAATAACAATACCATCTACTCCAGCATCAACTAATTTTTCAATCCGCTTCATCGCATCGCCAGTAACACCGACAGCAGCCGCTACAATTAACCGTCCTTGTGAATCCTTTGCTGCATTCGGAAATTCAATGACCTTTTCAATATCTTTAATCGTAATCAGCCCTTTTAGAATCCCTTGATCGTCAACGAGAGGCAGCTTTTCAATTTTATATTTCTGCAGAAGCTTTTCTGCTTCATCCAATGTTGTGCCAACTGGCGCTGTTACCAATTCCTCAGTTGTCATCACTTCTGAAATCAGAATTGAATAATCCTCAATAAAGCGTAAATCACGATTGGTTAAAATACCGACAAGCTTTTGTTCCTCAATATTATTAACAATTGGAACTCCTGAAATGCGGTATTTCCCCATTAAATGCTCCGCATCGTATACCTGATGCTCAGGAGTCAAGAAGAAAGGGTTCGTGATAACTCCACTTTCAGAGCGTTTTACACGGTCTACTTCCTCTGCCTGCTGTTCAATAGACATATTCTTATGAATAACACCAAATCCGCCCTGTCTTGCCATAGCAATTGCCATTTCTGCTTCTGTTACTGTATCCATTCCAGCACTGATAAAAGGTGATTTCAACTTTAAGTTTGATGTTAAATCAACACTTAAATCCACCTGATTTGGTAAAACCTCTGATTCAGCCGGAACAAGTAGTACATCATCAAACGTTAAACCTTCTTTTGCAAATTTGTCTTCTCTCATTGCTAGCTCATCCTCCAATCATTGAATTTACAACATAGTTTCACTTCATTTTGCAGATGCTATACAGTTTTCAAGGTATATCTTCATACGATATCGGAGAAACTGCTTAAAAAATACCGCCTTTGTGAAAGTAGTAGCAAATATCTATTTTTACTTACATTACTCTATCTTTTAAGCTTTTTCAAGCACCCTACATATAAGTACAAATAGAGGATAGATTCAAAATATTTAAATAGTTATGGAGCTGGAGTGATGATTCCTTATGAAGATATCTACTCGTTTTTAACTGCAGAAGAAAATGCGCAAAAATATTTAGAAAAAAGTTATCAATCTCAGGATGATACGAAAACAAAAAGCTATCAAAATAGTTCCTCGTTTATACACTATATAAATAATGGAATCAGTTTTATGGAATCCAGCCAAAGCAGCAATATTCTGGTTCAGCCTGTTTTGTCTTTTTATGGGATGATGCATCTTTTAAAAGGCTGGCTGTTAACAAAACGCCCTGATTATCCTGAAACAACAGCTGTACTTGCACACGGTTTGACAGCCCGGAAAAGAAAACGCAAAGATTATCGTTTTATTGAGGATGAAGTCAAAATTCAGCAGCAGGGTTTATTTCCATATGTCAGCCGTTATTTATTTTCTCACCATCCCTTCCCTTTAAATCGTGTTTCGATGCAGCTGCTGCTGCGTTCTATTCCAGAATTAAGTACTATCTGGAATTTTAACAAAGAAAATCCGATGGTTATTATTGGAGAAAAAGGAAGTAAACAGCTTTACTTTCCAGACAGTATTTTAGATGGATTTCATTTAAAAGAAACTACATTTGTAGAGCGAATTCGTCCCTTTCTTCCCCCAATCGAGGATATTCAGCAGAAAGAAGGAGGATTAGAGCTTTATCTGACAGGATCCGTCACAGATTGGAATGGACCTTTCCGTTATCATCTGTATAATGAATGTATTTATTTTCCGGCAGCAAGAGCAGATTATTTCCCTTATTCTGAGATCCTGGTGCATTATCTGCTTCTGTTTAATTTAAGCATGATTTGCAGGTATGAAACAGAATGGTGGGGAGAGCTTATCCAAATGAAGACAGATCGGGAATATCCGCTGATTCAACAATTTTTAAAAATAACACAGCAAAAAACACCAGCCCTTATCAGCCAGTGTTTATTGCAAAATTTTCAGGGTGAAACTAAATAAAAAATCAGCCGCCAAGCTGTATTTCCCATAGCCAGGCAGCTGATTTTCTTAATATTATCATTGGATAACAATACGAACTAAAAAATCTTATCTGTTACTCGTTGTTATCATCCGCTTCGTTATTCTTCTCAGACACTTCCGTTTGCTCAGCTTGTTCTGCTTCTTCTTCCACTACCTCTTCTTCTTTCTCAATTCGGGCTACAGTTGCAACTTCTTCATCATCCTGCAGACGAATCAAGTGCACTCCTTTAGTATTTCTGCCAGTTTGAGAAATATCGGATACTTGAATACGAATAAGCACACCGCCAACAGTGATAACCATTAAATCTTCATCACCATGGATAGCCTTCACAGCAACAACATGTCCTGTTTTTTCATCAAGCTTACAGGTAAATACACCTTTACCGCCACGGTTAATACGGCGATATTCATCTTCTGGTGTCTGCTTTCCAAATCCTTTACTTGTTACATGGAGAATTTTAGAACCTTCTTCCATGATTTCCATCGAAACTACTTCATCGTCCTCGCGCAGGGAAATTCCTTTTACTCCTGCTGCTGTTCTTCCCATTGGACGCATCTGCTCTTCCTCAAAACGGATTAAATAGCCATTTTTCGTAGCAATCATAATTTCTTTTTCGCCATCGGTCATACGGACAGAAATTAATTCGTCCTCTTCCCGCAGATTTACAGCAATGAGGCCGCCTTTGCGGATATTTTTAAATTTTTCAAGGGAGGTACGTTTCGCAACCCCATACTTCGTTGTAAAGAACAAGAAGTGGTCTTCATCAAACTCAGATACAGAAATAACTGCATTGACCCATTCCCCTTTTTCCACCTGAAGCAAATTAATGATTGGGATTCCTTTGGCAGTACGGCTAAACTCAGGAACTTCGTATCCTTTGGTTTTATAAACCTTCCCTTTGTTCGTAAAGAATAGAACTGTATCATGTGTTGAAGTTGATACAAGATGCTCTACAAAGTCATCCTCGTTCGTGCCCATTCCCTGGATACCACGGCCGCCGCGGCGCTGTGTACGGTACGTAGACGCCGGTAATCGTTTAATATAACCCTGATGTGTCAGCGTGATAACAATATTTTCTTCCGGGATAAGATCTTCATCCTCAAAGAAACCTGCTCCGCCGGCAACAATTTCTGTACGGCGGTCATCACGGAACTTCTCTTTGATTTCAATCAGCTCTTCACGAATGATTTCTAATACTTTTTCTTCGTCAGCTAAAATTGCTTTTAATTCAGCAATTAATGCCTGCAGCTCTTTATATTCTTCTTCAATCTTTTCACGTTCCAAGCCTGTTAAACGCTGCAGACGCATATCAAGAATTGCCTGAGCTTGTTTTTCAGACAGTTGGAAACGTTCGATTAAGCCTTCTCTTGCTATATCGGCCGTTTTGGAGTTACGGATTAAGGAAATAACCTCATCCAAGTGATCAAGTGCAATACGCAAGCCTTCTAAAATATGTGCGCGTGCTTCTGCTTTATTTAACTCAAAAGCTGTACGGCGCTTGATAATTTCTTTTTGATGCTCTAAATAATATTCTAAGCATTGTTTAATAGTTAATACTTTTGGACGCCCGTCAACAAGGGCAAGCATATTAATACCAAAAGTTGTCTGCAAAGAAGTATGCTTATATAAATTATTCAATACAACATTCGCATTTGCATCTCTTCTGAGCTCGATTACAATCCTCATCCCATTACGGTCAGATTCATCACGAAGATCTGTGATACCATCAATTTTTTTATCACGGACAAGTTCAGCTATTTTCTCAATAAGCTTAGCTTTGTTCACCTGATAAGGAAGCTCTGTCACAATAATTGTTTCTTTATCATTTTTCCCCTGCTCAATATTGCTTTTTGCACGGATCGTAATAGATCCTTTTCCTGTTTCATAGGCTTTGCGGATACCGCTTCTTCCTAAGATTTGACCAGCTGTAGGGAAGTCTGGACCTGGAAGATAGCTTTCCATAATTTCATCTACTGTTATATCCGGATTTTTACTTACTGCAAGTACAGCATCAATTGTTTCTCCCAAATGATGCGGCGGAATATTCGTTGCCATCCCGACAGCAATCCCTGATGTTCCATTAACAAGTAAATTAGGGAATCGAGCCGGGAACACGATTGGTTCACGTTCAGCGCCGTCATAGTTATCCTGATAGTCAATTGTGTCTTTATTAATGTCACGAAGAAGCTCCATGGAAATCTTAGACATACGTGCTTCTGTATAACGCATTGCCGCTGCCGAATCACCATCGACAGAACCGAAGTTCCCATGCCCGTCCACGAGCATATATCGATAACTGAAATCCTGCGCCATTCTTACCATTGTTTCATAAACAGCCGAATCACCATGTGGATGGTACTTACCAATAACCTCTCCAACGATACGTGCCGATTTTTTAAATGCTTTGTCAGAGTGCATTCCCAGATCATTCATTGCATAAAGAATACGGCGATGTACGGGCTTCATTCCATCTCGGACATCTGGTAATGCCCTTGCTACAATTACGCTCATCGCATAATCCAAGAAGGATGTGCGCATCTCTTTACTTATATTTATTTCCTGGACACTCGGACGATTTTCCTCTGCCATAGTCTAATAACCTCCCAATCACTATTATTTCAGTGATTTCCTCGAATCTTTCCATTGGATAAGCTGGATTATAATATTTGAGCTTTTTGAATATACATGGAGTCTAAGAATAGCCTTTAGAATGGCCGCTCCAGAAATACACTACGCTTTCCTGTGGGCTTGCGCTCAGCCTCCGCGAAAAAGAAGATCGCTTTTTCTGCGGGGTCTTCCTACTGGGACTGCGATTACTCGCCCCACCGAAGACATTTGCGCTTTCCCACGGGAGTCTACGTGTATTTCTTCCGCTAGTTGTAGAGTACTATCACTATTCATTCTTATTAATAAAGAAAACGGAAGCATGTATATTAATAATTAAACTTATATAACTATTATATTTTTAACACCTGACACAAAGGAATAGAGATTTTCTATCCGCTTAATTGCCTTTATCAAAATGATGTAACAATTAAATATCTAAGTTTTGTACGTACTGGGCGTTTTCTTCGATAAAGTTGCGTCGTGGTTCTACTTTATCGCCCATTAACATATCAAAAACCTGGTCTGCATCAATTGCATCGTTAAGCTCAACCTGCAGCAGTGTACGTGAGTCTGGGTTCATTGTTGTATCCCAAAGCTGGTCCGCGTTCATTTCTCCCAGTCCTTTATAGCGCTGAATACCTGGTTTTGGTGCTTTTGGAAGCTCAGCAAGGAGTGCATCCAGACCTTTATCGGAATAAACATAATGGACCGCTTTGCCCTGCTTGATTTGATAAAGCGGCGGCTGTGCAATATAAATATAGCCATGCTCAATTAATGGACGCATATATCGGTAGAAAAACGTTAATAATAACGTTCTGATATGAGCTCCATCCACATCAGCATCTGTCATAATAACAACCTTATGATAGCGTGCCTTAGATATATCAAAATCTTCAGCAATACCAGTTCCTAACGCCGTAATCATGGCACGTACTTCATTATTTGATAAAATTCGATCCAGACGTGCTTTTTCGACATTTAAGATTTTCCCCCGTAAAGGAAGAATTGCCTGGTAGTGACGGTCTCTTCCTGATTTTGCAGAACCGCCGGCAGAGTCACCCTCTACAATGTACAGCTCACTTTTTGATGCGTCTTTTGAAGAACAATCAGCTAATTTTCCTGGCAGACTTGTTACATCAAGCGCACTTTTACGACGTGTCAGCTCTCTTGCTTTTTTAGCAGCCAAACGTGCTCTGGACGCCATTAACCCTTTTTCAACAATAATTTTAGCAATCGTTGGATTTTCATAAAGAAATTTAGAGAAGGTCTCTGAAAATACGCCATCTGTAATTGCACGTACTTCGCTGTTTCCCAGTTTTGTTTTCGTCTGCCCTTCAAATTGTGGATCTGGATGCTTCACGGAAACAATTGCTGTCAAACCTTCCCGGACGTCCTCTCCAGACAGGTTCGATTCATTATCTTTCAATAAGCTGTTCTTTTTCGCATAATCATTGATTGCACGCGTCAACCCTGAACGGAAACCAACTTCATGTGTTCCACCCTCATAGGTATGAATATTATTAGCAAAAGAATATAAGCTGGTTGCAAACCCATCGTTATATTGGATAGCAATTTCAACAGCTATTCCCTGATCTTCACCTTCAGCATAGAATGGTTCGTGCAATACTTCTTTATTTTTATTAATGAATTCTACATAAGAACTGATTCCGCCCTCATAATAATACGTTGCCGGCTCTTTCTCCGTACGCTTATCTTCAATGGATATACGCAATCCTTTGTTTAAGAAAGCAAGCTCTCTCAGACGTTGTTCTAATGTTCCATAATCGTACTCGGTAGTTTCTGTGAAAATTTCTGGATCTGGTATAAAGTGTGTTACTGTTCCTGTAATATCTGTATCACCGATAATCTCAATTTCTCCATCAGGAACCCCTTTATGAAAAGAAAGGTAATGAATTTTTCCATCGAGGTGAACAGTTACCTCTAATTTACTGGAAAGAGCATTTACAACAGACGCACCTACACCATGAAGTCCACCGGAAACTTTATATCCGCCGCCGCCAAATTTACCGCCGGCGTGAAGCACTGTCATAATAACTTCTAAAGCTGGGCGGCCTGTTTTCTTTTGGATACCAACAGGAATTCCCCGGCCATTATCTTTTACAGTAATACTGTTATCTTCTTCGATAATGACTTCAATATGATCACAATAACCTGCCAGTGCTTCATCGATACTGTTATCGACAATCTCCCAAACAAGGTGGTGTAATCCTTTTTCACTGGTGGAACCGATGTACATTCCTGGTCTTTTACGAACGGCTTCAAGACCTTCGAGTACTTGTATCTGGTCAGCATCATAGGCTTGGTTTTCTGTTACTTTGTCTTCCATTGACATCTTCTCACACTCATTTCTATATGAATTACGCTTCATCAATTTATCACGGATAACCGTCTGTAAAACTCCCACTGAATGAAGTTTCTTTTTATATTTAAAAAGAGAGTATTCTGCATTATTGTGCAGCTGGAATCTCTTGATTTTTTGCTGTTTAGAATATTATTAGTTTGTCTGTGCAGAGATAATTATTTATAGAAAAACAGCTATCTCCGGCTCTAATTTTTTAATAAGCTGATTTACAGATACGGCTGCGCTTTTCAGACTCATTCTTCATAATAATCTTCTAAATTACTGATTGTTGTTAAAATACCTGACCGCTTTCTTAAAGTAGCCACCGATAAGGTACTGAAAAAAATACGATTTTCTGTAATCATAATGGATTTTGCCTTTTTTTCGGGACCGGAAACTCTATCCTTCTGCTTCCATTCCTGTATCATCTGATACATTCCTGATGCATTTGCATATAAATCGTAATCAATTATCGCAATGACCTCCCGGGACCGGATAACATTATCATTGCCAATGTGGATGAACACGATCAATCGCTTCCTTTCTTCGTTTAATCAGACTTCTTCCATTCTTACGCTGCTCATTTACCTTAAAAAAAGCAGCAGATTACGACTCTTTATTATTTGTTGCGATACCTTCTTGAACATAAAATAACTCTGCATTTTTCAAAGTTTCATGATGAATACCATCTACATTCGTTGTTGAAACAAATGTCTGTACTTTTCCCTGAATCGTATTTAAAAGGTGAGACTGGCGGTAATCATCCAGTTCACTTAATACATCATCAAGTAAAAGAATCGGATATTCACCCACCTCCTGATAGATCAGTTCTATCTCAGCCAATTTAACGGACAATGCAGTCGTTCTTTGCTGTCCTTGCGAGCCATACGTTTGGACATCTTTGCCATTCACGAAAAAAATAAGGTCATCTCTGTGCGGACCAATCAATGTTGTACCGCGTTCAATTTCTTTTTTACGGACCTCCTTAAAGGAATTTTCATAGTTAGTAGTTATTTTTTCCTTATTTGCGCCTTCTGATACCTTTATTGTCGCATCATATTGAATTTCTAAGTTTTCTAGATTACGACTGATCCCTTCGTGAATAGGTCCTGCCCATTTCCTCAGCAGATCAAGGTAAACAAATCGTCTCTCCAGCAAAAAAGAAGCATGCTCAACCAGTTGGTCAGTCAATACATCCAACATAGTTTCATCAGCACTGCTCTGACGTTGCAGCTGCTTTAATAAATGGTTTCTTTGCTTCAGTATTTTTTGATATTGAGATAAATGGTAGATATAGGTTGGCTGGATTTGACCTAATTCCATATCCATAAAACGACGGCGAATCTGCGGAGCTCCTTTTACAATGGTCAAATCCTCCGGCGCAAACATAACCACATTAACCGCACCAATATAGTCACTTAACCGGTGCTGCTCCAAATGATTTATTTTTGCTTTTTTTCCTTTAGATGAAATGGAGATTTGCAGGGGGATGGACTGATTCCTTTTCGTAATCCTGCCCTCTATTGTAGCATAATCTGAATCCCAGCGTATGAGCTCTTTTTCCCGCATCGTCCGATGAGAACGGGTAAATGAGAGCACATAAATAGCTTCCATCAGATTGGTTTTTCCTTGAGCATTTTCTCCAATGATGACATTAACCTTATCATCAAATGTAATATCCAACGCTTCATAATTGCGGTAATTGGTTAATTTCAATTGTTCAATATGCATTCTTTATTCCTCTTTGAAAATGACAAAGGATCCTATCTCATCTATTTCAAGGACATCTTCCGGATATAATTTTCTTCCGCGGCGATGTTCACGTTCTCCATTTACCACAGCACCTATATCTTGAAGATATGCTTTGACCATTCCACCAGAATCCAAAAAATTAAGCAGCTTGACACATTGGCCAAGCGTAATATATTCCGTATCTATTTTTATCTGCTCATGCATGATATCACCAAATACTTTCTATTTGTTTTGTCTGCCTTATAAAAAAGTGAAAACAGACACGTATATTATTTCTTCTATTTTCTATTTTACTAAAAATTGATTAAAAAAGGAAGGAAAGGCCTCAAATAATTACAAAAAGATATGTCTTAGCGTTTTTTAGACTTTTTTAATGGGGGCATTCTTATTTCTCTCTTCTCTTCTTAGAGCGCGTTTTATGTTGTTTTTTAAAAGGGATTGTAAAAAATAAAATAATATAGGGATGGATTTAAATATATCTGTGTTGAAACTGGCCATTTTTCAGTCGTATCCGCTCTAAATTTTGGATTTTAAAGCTGAATACTGCGATTTTCCTAAAAGGCTGTATGCTCGATCATTCTTCAATGGAGCTTTCTGTCCCCGTTAAGTTGATTTCCCTTACCTGCTTTTAAAATTAAATATGTTTTATCTGCTTCTTTTACTCTAAAAAAACTAAAAAGCCCTTTTTTATTAAAAGAGCCTTTTAGTTTACAAAGTATAACTTTTACTTATCCCCTGAACTTGATACATTTTTTACGCGTTGTGCGTAAAAAGATAAATATCTCCTAGTATGTTCTTACTGGTAAAATCAGTTGAAGAATAGAATCGTTTTCTACTGGACGAATGACAAATGGACGCATAGCTCCAGTAAATTCGATCACTACTTCGTCATATTCAATCGCCTTTAATGCATCGATCATATATTTTGAACTGAAGGATATTTTTAGATTTTCCCCATCAATCTTATCAGCAGTTACTTCTTCTTCTACATTTCCAATTTCCGGAGAATTACTTGAGATCTCAATCAAAGCATTATCATTGCTTGTAAACTTAACAACATTATTTCTTTCTTCTTTTGCCAATAAAGAAGCACGTTCAATTGATCTTAAAAGTGGTGTTGTTTTAATTTGAATAGTAGTTTTACTATGATCTGGAATTAATCTCGAGGTTTCGGGATAATTTCCATCTAATAATCTGGATAAGAAATTCAAATGCTTCGTACGGAAAAGAATCTGGTTGTTCGTTACACTGATTTCCACAGTTTCCTCAGAATCATTTAAAATTTTATATAGTTCGTTCAAGCTTTTTCCAGGTACAACTACCTGTTCAATAGTCACATTTGTACCTGTTACCGGCACATCTCTTTTTGCCAGACGATGGCTGTCTGTTGCAGTAAATACAAGCTTTTGATCTTCTAACTTAATATTTACTCCGGTTAGAATCGGTCTTGTTTCCATCGTAGATACAGCAAAAACAGTTTGCTTAATCATGCTTTTTAATAAATCAATTGGCATTTCAAAGCTGTTTTCTGTTTGCAGCTTAGGAAGCATCGGATATTCATCCGCACTTTGGCCATTTAAATTAAACTCTGATTTCCCTGAAGTAATTTTTACATTAAATTGATCGTCAACTACAATATCAACCTGTGATTCAGGAAGCTTCCGGACAATTTCAGGAAAGTATTTAGCCTGCAACACAATACTTCCTTCTTCAATATTTTCAATATATACTTTGTCTTCATCTTCAGCTGGAATATAAGATTCAATCGAAATATCAGAATCACTACCCGTTAAAGTGACTCCATGTTGCTTCACTTCAATTTTCATTCCAGTTAATATCGGAATAACAGTTCTGGCAGAGATTGCTTTCATTACATCCTGAACACCAGCAATCAATTTATCTCTTTGTA
Organism: Oceanobacillus sp. FSL W8-0428; assembly: GCF_038004405.1. Lineage (NCBI taxonomy): Bacteria > Bacillati > Bacillota > Bacilli > Caryophanales > Bacillaceae > Oceanobacillus > Oceanobacillus sp. FSL W8-0428. Next base: position 1,385,313 of record NZ_JBBORB010000001.1, on the reverse strand, counting down.
TTGTAAAACGCATGTATTTATCCTCCTTGATTTTTAAAGAAAAGCTTTGCAGCAGCTGTTTCTTAAATTCGTTCCTAAATTCATGAAAAAGGGTTCTATATATTTATTAATTATAATATAAAAAACAGTAATAATAGTAATAAGGGCTGTGGTTACTGTGGATAAGTAGAATCAAGTTAAAAATATCAAAGTTTTCCACATGTGTATAACCTGTTTATATGTTGTTCCATCTTTACACAACATACACAGCCGTGCAGCTTATAAGGATTTAAGCTTTTCTTTTAATTCTTCAATATCCCGATCTAATTCTGTATCCGTTTCAAGCAGCTTTGAAATTTTTTCGTGTGCGTGAATCACTGTTGTATGGTCTCTCCCGCCAAATTCCTGGCCAATTTTAGGCAAAGAAGCATCCGTCAGCTCTCTTGATAAATACATAGCAATCTGCCTTGGGAATGCAATAGACTTGGTACGCTTTTTAGCAGGAAAATCCTCCAGCCGGATATGATATCTATCCGCTACAACCTCTTGGATAGCTGGAATAGTAATTTCTTTTGGCTTATTACTAGGAATAATATCCTTCAAAGCATTTGCCGCTAAAGAAGCATCGATGTCCTGGTTTACTAAAGAAGAGTAAGCAACAACACGAATCAGCGCACCCTCCAGCTCACGGATATTTGTATTAATCTGATTAGCAATATACAGCATGACTTCATTTGGAATATCTAATCCCTCTGCTTTTGCTTTTTTATTTAAAATAGCAATTCTCGTTTCTAAATCAGGAGGTGTAATATCCGTAATCAGTCCCCATTCAAAGCGTGAACGCAAGCGATCCTCTAATGTAGGAATTTCTTTTGGCGGCCGGTCACTGGAAATAATAATTTGCTTACTTTCCTCATGCAGCGCATTAAAAGTATGGAAAAATTCCTCCTGAGTTGATTCTTTTCCAGCAATAAATTGAATATCATCAATAAGAAGGACATCAATATTGCGGTATTTATTGCGGAAATGATTCGATTTGTTATCCATAATGGCATTAATAAATTCATTCGTAAATTTTTCAGAGGTCAGGTAAACCACTTTGGCATTTTTATTATGCTCTCTTACATAATGACCGATTGCATGCATTAAATGTGTTTTCCCTAAACCAACTCCTCCGTAAATGAATAATGGATTGTATGCTTTGGCAGGAGCTTCGGCAACAGCTAAAGATGCTGCGTGCGCAAAGCGGTTCCCGGCGCCAATCACAAAAGTATCGAATGTATATTTATCATTCAGCATTGATTTTGGAGAATCTGTCGTTTTAGCGTCAATATTCGGTTTTGGCATTGGTTTTTGATCTGACGGTTCTTCCACAGAATCAGGAATAATAAATTTGGCATTCAGATTAGTACCAGTGATTTCTTCTAAAGTCTGGGTAATTAAATCTGTATACTGTGTTTCCAGCCAATCCTTTGTAAATTCATTTGGAGCGGTGATAACCAATGTATTTTTTTCTAGATGAAGGGCTTTTGTGTTTTTCAGCCAAGTGTCAAAGCTCGGTTTACTTAATTTATCCTGGATGGTGTTCAATGTTGCATCCCAAAGTTCTTCAATATTTTCCAAAGTTACTTTCACTCCTTTCGACCTAAGTTAGGAAATATAGTTGTAAGGATGGACATAGTAAAGGGTGACTTTTAAAAATCATTTGTCTCATTGCTATAGATAATAGAAGTTCATGTTAAAAAAGGATGCTAAAGAACCGAGCGGGATATTCGCCGCTCAGGACTAAAGAGAATAAAAATAGATATTATTGATAGCTATTTCATACACATTATGCTAAAGCAAAGCTCGATACAGTTTGCTTGTATACCCTTTTTATGAAGCTCTATTTAGAAGAAAAAAGCCTCTCTCAATCTATCTCAGGGGTTAGATGGAAAGGCAAATGTATAAAAAATGAAAAAAGGCCTGTGGATAAACAGAAAAATAATAACTTACATACGCAATTCAAGATTTACCAAGGAATGTTTTTACATTCAATGAAGATAATTTTAAAGAAAATCTAAAATTATAAACGCTATCCACAGCCATGTAGAAAACTTTATCAAAAATCAGTGGAAAAACTATCCACACATTATCCACATTCTGTGTATAAGTTTTATTAGCATTAATTATTTCCACAAACTAAAACATAAATATAATACCAAATAAAACCGAATAAATCAATGGCTTTCAAATAGTTATCCACATATTCTATCTGTTGTGTGTTTCATTTGTAAACAACGCTATATTTTGTGGTTAAATTGTTTATTTTTTGTGTGGATAGAAAAAAGGAGAAGAAAATTATTCGCTGCGGACTGTGGATAATAAAGAGGATTGCTGAAATAGAAATTTAATAATATCTGTACTAATAGCTGTGTCACTTTAGAATATAAAGAGGGATGGATGGAAATACTGTTTATTTAGAAGAAGAGTGCAGTATCTTCAAAAACTATTGTAGATGAAATAGAGATATCATTAATTAAGAAAGGGTAAATAAAGCGGAGCTTCATTTGATAAAAATTAGTAAGAAAGATTCTCCGGGAAAAATTTAAAAGAAAGCATTGAAAAATGTGTGAGAAAGAAATGAAGCGGAATTTTATTAAATAGCCGGTTGACAAAATGAATACATTTTTCGTATAATATCAAGGACTGTCTAATGGATAAGTTATAAGCTATTTATAGTTTAAATATGAAACTTGGATTTTCCAAGGAGGTGCACACTCATGAAAAGAACGTTTCAACCAAATAATCGCAAACGTAAAAAAGTTCACGGTTTTCGCGCGCGTATGAGCACAAAAAATGGTCGTCATGTATTGGCTCGTCGTCGTCGTAAAGGACGTAAAGTTTTATCTGCATAAGCCACTGACAACTATCAGTGGTTTTTTTTCTGTTATTTAAAGGATATTGTGATTCCTGTATCGAATTACATACTTTATGCGTTTAAGGATGGACAGGCTTTTGCTGGAATATAATGAATAGAAGAAGATGTATGTGGGTTAAATTAAAAGGTGATGACGGTGAAAAAACAATTTCGGATTAAAAAAAATGAAGAATTTCAGGCAGCTTTTAAGCATGGGAATTCATTCGCAAATAGACAGCTGGTTATTTATTATAGAAAGAAAGAAGATCAGGATCATATCCGGATCGGTTTGTCTGTTGGGAAAAAAATAGGCAATGCCGTTGTCAGAAATCGTATAAAAAGGTTGCTGCGGGTGTCTTTTCAAGAGTTAGAGAAGGATATTAAACCTTGTTATGATATTGTAATCATTGCCAGAAACCCAACGAAAACAATGAGTTACGAAATGATGAAAAAAAGTCTCTCGCATTTATTATATAAAGAAAAACTATTTAAGCACTCGAAGTAAGGACAAGTTTAAGATAGAATTCACAATGTAAATAAGCTAAAATAACAAGTAGAAGCATTGGGAATATTAAGGAGGAAAAGCTTTGCGCAAAAAATACGGGATATTAATCACTTTTCTCGTGTTAGCGGTTTTTTTAGCTGGGTGTACCCAAATTGATGAACCGATTACACCTGAAAGTGAAGGGTTTTGGAATACAGTCTTCGTTTATCCATTATCTTGGGTTATAACAAAGATTGCAGTGTTTTTAAATGAAAACTATGGCTTGGCAATTATTTTAGTAACAGTAGTTATCCGTTTAATATTAGTGCCATTAAACGTCAAACAAATTAAAAGTACGAAAGCAATGCAGGAAGTTCAGCCGCAATTACAGGAGCTTCAGAAAAAATATGCTTCTAAGGATGCAAATACACAGCAGAAATTACAGCAGGAAACCATGCAATTATTCCAAAAAAATGGAGTTAATCCATTAGCTGGGTGTTTACCAATTCTTGTACAAATGCCAATATTTATTGCGATGTATCATGCAATTAGACGTACGACAGAAATTGCTACACATGATTTTCTTTGGTTCCAGCTTGGAACACCGGATTACATTTTGCCGATTCTGACAGGACTGTTTACTTTCTTACAGCAGAAATTAATGATGTCTACGAATTCAGCTGCAAACAGTAATCCGCAAATGAGATTACAGCTGCAGATTATGCTTTATGTGATGCCGATTATGATTGGTGTAATGGCATTCTTCTTCCCGGCAGCATTAGCATTATACTGGGTAACAGGTAACATTTTTATGGTGTTCCAAACGCTTCTTATTAATAAGCCAATGATGTCAAAAAAATAAAATGTTATAATGAGGGAAGAAATTCCCTCATTATTAATAAGTGAAATAGTTAAACAGTTTTAAGTTTTATGAAAATACTCATAGCAATTATGAAGCTCTTCAGAAATTAAATATAGCGTCTATTTTCCGCATAATTTATGGTTATATTTCTTTATTAAATAAAGGAAATTACGGACGCTTATGCTGAAAAATGGAGGGGAAACGATTGAGAGAAGTAACTGCAAGTGGTCAAACAGTTGAAGAAGCGGTTCAATCAGCTCTGGAGCAATTAGGAGTAGAGAAGAGCCAAGTAGATGTTGAGGTCATTGATGAAGGTAAAAAAGGAGTATTTGGAATTTTTGGATCTAAACGAGCTTTTGTAAAAGTAACAGTAGCAAAGGACCCGATTGAAGAGACAGCTCAATTTATCAAAGAAGTTACTAGCAACATGAATCTCTCAGTAAAAATAGATACAGAAGTGAAAGAAAATCATGTAACGTATACAATGCATCATGAAAATATTGCAAAGCTTATCGGAAAAAGGGGTCAGACCCTAAATGCGTTGCAATATTTAGTGCATTTAGTCATTAATAAGCATAATGATACGTATTATACAGTAACATTGGATGCGGAAGGTTACCGTGCGAGAAGAAAGGAAACCTTGGAATCACTTGCGTTGAAAATGGGAGATAAAGCACAGAAAACAAAGAAACGAGTTGTACTGGAGCCGATGCCGGCATTTGAACGTAAAATTATCCATAGTGTTCTGCAGGATAAGCAGGTTTCTACTTATTCTGATGGTGTCGAGCCTCATCGTCATATTGTTATTAAACCTTAAAACCAAAGCCTGAGAATGCGTCAGATCTCTCAGGTTTTGGTTTTTTATATTCATCCACCATTAAGAAGAAGATTTTAACAATGTATTTAAAATTGTATTAGTGATTTTTAATACCGTTGTTTTTCCACTTCCTGAAACTCCTCCAACAACAATTATATAAGGTTTATTCATCGCATCCACCTCTATGGTTTAAAATGAATTATTCCATTGTAATATATCATAAATAGCACGTCTCGAAAAAATAATCTTAGCCTCAGTTCTATAAGCTAGAAGCAAATTAAATAGTTTTCTATTTATCATTTCACTTATCCACTAACAGAAAAAACAAAGAAATACGTTATACACATGTGGATAACAAGAGTGTTAAGGATTTAAAAGTATTCATGTGGATAAGTTTCTTTTTTTTAAAATCTATGTTATTCTTGATTGTTAGTGATAATAAAAATTAACGATTTAATTATAGATATAGAATGAAGGTAAGGCAGGTGAATAAAATGGATACAGATACAATAGCGGCAATATCTACTCCAATTGGCGAGGGAGCTATTGCAATTGTGCGTCTAAGCGGGCCAGAAGCAGTCTCGTTTGCCTCTGATGTGTTTGAAGGAAAGAGTCTGAAAGAGGTAGATTCTCATACGATTCATTATGGAAAAGTTGTTGATCCGGTAACGAGGGAATTAGCAGAAGAGGTCATGGTATCTGTGATGCGTGCTCCCAAAACGTTTACGCGTGAAGATATTGTTGAGATTAATTGTCATGGCGGTTTAGTATCTGTGAACCGTGTGTTAGAGATTATGCTGGCAAAAGGAGCTCGACTGGCTGAGCCGGGTGAATTTACAAAACGTGCCTTTTTAAACGGGCGTATTGATTTATCACAGGCGGAAGCTGTTATGGATTTAATTCGTGCAAAGACAGATAAGGCGATGAATGTGGCATTAAAGCAAATGGATGGACGTTTATCGAAGCTTATTCAGACGTTAAGACAGGAATTACTGGAAACAGTTGCTCATGTAGAGGTAAATATCGATTATCCAGAGTATGATGATGTAGAGGAAATGACGCATACCTTAATGGAAGAAAAGACCAAAGAGGTAGGGCTCGAAATAGAGAAGCTGCTGGAGGTTGCTGCGCAGGGGAAAATTCTGCGTGAAGGACTGGCAACAGCCATTATTGGCCGGCCAAATGTCGGGAAATCTTCCTTAATGAATACATTAGTCCAGGAAAATAAAGCAATTGTAACGGAAATTCCAGGAACAACAAGAGATATTATTGAAGAATATGTGAATGTCCGCGGCGTTCCATTACGTTTAGTCGATACAGCCGGCATCCGGGAAACAGAGGATATTGTAGAGCGCATCGGTGTGGATCGTTCCAGACAGGTATTGAAGGAATCAGATTTAATTTTATTTGTATTAAATTATAATGAAGCTTTGAGCGAGGAAGATAAAAAATTATTTGAAGCCGTTCAAGGATTAGAATATATTGTTATTATTAATAAGACAGATTTAGAACAGAAATTAGATTTGGAAGAGGTAAAGGCATTTGCTGAAGGGAAGTCTGTCGTAACAACTTCCTTAATTGAAGAGCAGGGTGTTGATGAGCTGGAGCAGGCAATTGCCAATACCTTCTTTTCTGGTGAAGTAGATGCAGGAGATTTAACTTATGTATCCAATGTACGCCATATCCAGCTGCTGAAGCAGGCAAAGCAGGCATTAGATGATGCCCGTGAAGCAATCGAACTGGGGATGCCTATGGATATTGTCCAAATTGACGTGACACGCTCATGGGAGTTTATGGGAGAAATTATTGGCGATACAGCAAGCGACAGTTTAATTGATCAATTGTTCTCTCAATTCTGCTTAGGAAAATAAGGGATATGTTTAATAAAGGAAAGGAAGAATAAAATGACTTACAATGCAGGAAATTATGATGTCATTGTTGTTGGAGCCGGCCATGCTGGAGTAGAAGCTGCGTATGCTTCTGCCCGTATGGGAGCAAAAACATTAATGCTGACATTGAACTTAGATATGATAGCCTTTATGCCTTGTAACCCATCCATCGGTGGACCTGCAAAGGGTATTGTTGTACGTGAAATTGATGCACTCGGCGGAATTATGGGGAAAATCATTGATAAAAGCTATATTCAAATGCGTATGCTGAATACCGGGAAAGGGCCAGCTGTACAAGCATTGCGTGCCCAGGCAGATAAACCGGTATATATGCAGGAAGTTAAGAATCTCGTTGAAAATGAAAAAAACTTAACTGTGCGCCAGGGAATGGTTAATTCTCTTATTGTAGAGGATGGTATTTGTAAAGGAGTTATTACAGAAACAAAGGCTGCTTACTATGCAAAATCTGTCATTGTCACTACTGGAACATTTATGCGCGGGAAAGTGTTGATGGGTGATTTAGAGTATGAAAGTGGTCCAAATAACCAGCGTGTATCCATTAAATTATCTGAAAACCTGGAAGAGCTTGGTTTTAACCTGACACGTTTTAAAACTGGTACACCGCCGCGGGTAAACAGTCATACAATTGATTATTCAAAAACAGAAATTCAGCCGGGGGACGAGAATCCGAAAAGCTTCTCTTATGAAACAACGGAAGTTATTGAAAATCAAATTCCTTGCTGGTTAACGTATACAAATGAATTTACACATCAGGTAATTAATGAAAACCTGACATTGTCTGCGATGTATTCCGGTATGAAACGTGGAACAGGTCCAAGATACTGTCCATCTATTGAAGATAAAATTGTCCGTTTTAATGATAAACCGCGACACCAGATTTTCTTAGAACCGGAAGGAAGAAATACAGAAGAGGTCTATGTACAGGGACTGTCGACATCTTTACCGGAATCTGTTCAGCATGAAATGGTAAAATCTGTTCCTGGTCTGGAAAATGCCGAAATTATGCGGGCAGGCTATGCCATTGAATATGATGCTGTCGTGCCGACACAGCTTTGGCCGACATTGGAAACTAAACGTTTACCAGGTTTATTTACCGCTGGTCAAATTAACGGAACATCTGGTTATGAAGAAGCAGCTGGTCAAGGATTGATGGCTGGAATGAACGCAGCGGCAAAAGTAACAGGAAAAGAGCCGATTATCTTAGACCGTTCACAAGCTTATATCGGTGTAATGATAGATGATCTAGTAACAAAAGGGACAAACGAGCCTTATCGTTTACTGACATCACGTGCAGAATATCGTTTATTACTTCGTCATGATAATGCAGATTTGCGTCTTACTGATATTGGATATGACTACGGGTTAATTTCTGAGGAAAGATATGCAGCTTTCACCGCGAAGAAAGAGCAGGTGGAAGCTGAGAAAAAACGTTTAAATAAAATTGTTGTCAAACCGACAGAAGAAGTACAGAACGTAATGAAATCTGCCGGCGCTGCGCCAATGAAAGAAGCAGTAAAAGCATATGATTTATTAAAACGCCCGGAATTAACGTATGAGCATGTAGAAAAAATGATTGAAAATGGAGAGAATATTAGTGAGGATGTAAAAGAACAGGTAGCAATTCAAATTAAGTATGAAGGTTACATTAAAAAAGCAAGAGAGCAAGTAGCAAGAATGCTTAAAATGGAGGATAAGAAAATCCCTGCAGATATTGATTATACTGCTATCAACGGGATTGCAACAGAAGCGATTGAGAAGCTGAAAAAAGTCCGTCCGCTGTCTGTTGGCCAAGCATCCAGAATTTCAGGAGTAAACCCTGCAGACATTTCCATCCTTCTTGTTTACATTGAACAAGGAAATATTGCCCGAATTGCAAATTAAAATGAAGAAAATAGCGGCGTTATAGATACGTCGCTATTTTTCTAAATTGTATAGTGCTCTCTATTTTGATATATACATATAAGAACATAATACTTTAAGGGAGGGAATTATCTTCTTCCTGAATAAAAGAAATTATATAATAAGCTTACAACCTCTGAAAAAATAATGGCGTGATAAAGGAGACTGTTATGAAACCAGAAATATTTGTACAATATTTGGAAGAAAAAGGGATAATATTAAATGAAGCACAGCAAAAAGCATTTGACATTTATTTCAAAGAGCTGGTCGAATGGAATGAAAAAATAAATTTGACAGCAATTACAGAAGAAGAGGAAGTGTATGAAAAGCATTTCTATGATTGTATTACTGCGGCTTTCTACACAGATATGACGCAGGAATTATCTATTTGTGATATTGGTGCAGGTGCAGGATTTCCCAGTATTCCATTGAAAATATGCTTTCCGCATCTAAAAGTAACAATCATTGATTCCTTGAAAAAACGGATTACTTTCTTGAATCATTTAGCGAATAAGCTGGAATTGACAGATGTAGCATTTTACCATGACCGTGCTGAAATTGCCGGAAAGAATGAGGCTTTTCGTGAAAAGTATGATTTGGTAACTGCAAGAGCAGTAGCCAGAATGTCCGTATTAAGTGAATTATGTCTCCCGTTTGTAAAAAAAGGCGGTTATTTTATTGCAATGAAAGGTTCACAGGCAAAAGAAGAACTGGAGGCAGGAAAAGCAGCAATTGAATTGCTTGGCGGAGAAGTAGAATCTATTGATACTTTTACACTTCCTCAGGATGCAGGTGAACGCTCTATTATTAAAGTGGTTAAAAAGCGTAAGACACCAAAAAAATATCCAAGAAAAGCAGGATTGCCAAATAAAGAACCAATTGAATAAATACTCTTTAGATTATTTAAACTCATTTTATATTTTTTCAGCGGCAGGTATGGTAAAATAAAACTATACATATCGATTGTTCGTTGTTGTATTTTGTGAAGCATAGATGCTATTATAGGAATATTATAGGTGTGGATTTATGATGTATATAGAGATACTTTAAAAGTCTCTAAATGATAAGCGGTGAGGTAATGACCTTCTACTAAAACTGTCCATGTTGAGTGGGGGAAGCAGGAGGTAACAGATTATATCGTCTTTATCTTCAAGAATGAATTCAGACCCATTTGAACATGTGCTTATAATAGATGAATTCATCAGATATTTATTGGGGAATGTATAGTGCTTCTATAAAAAATGTAAAGGCTTGATGATAGGCGTTATTTATTTTTAATATAGAAAAAATGACAGGATAAAGAACCAATAAAGATAATGTTTCACGTGAAACATTATCTTTTAAGTGAAGATCAGGTATGAAATTAACATGAATGGGCTCAGTTAAAATAATTATTGCGTAAAGCCTCGAGCTTTTATTTTATATAGATGGAATAAAGAAATAGTTTGTTAATTTTAGAAGGTGGTGTCAGCAAGTGGTGAGTCCTTTTAATCGGATATTTGGAAAAAGCGATAAGGATCCAATTGATACGGACAAGGTTTCCTATTCTTCAGATGAAGTGATTCAACTCGATATCGATAAAATTCAGGCCAATCGCTACCAGCCACGAACGATTTTTCAGGAAGAAAAGATTAAAGAGTTAGCTCAAACCATACACACACATGGTATGATCCAGCCAATTGTCGTTCGTAAAATAGATGATGATTCTTTCGAATTAATTGCAGGGGAAAGAAGATGGCGGGCAGTTCAGCATTTAGGCTGGAAGAAAGTGTCCGCAATTATTCGTGAAATGAGCGATACAGAAACGGCCTCTGTTGCGCTGATTGAAAATTTACAACGTGAAGAACTGACTGTCATTGAAGAAGCTATCGCATATAACAAGCTGCTTGAGCTGCATGATTTGACACAGGAAGCATTAGCACAGCGTCTTGGTAAAAATCAGTCTACGATTGCGAATAAGCTGCGGTTATTAAAGCTGCCAAAAGAGGTACAGGATGCTTTATTAAAGAAATTAATTACAGAAAGACATGCCCGTGCTTTAATTAAGTTAAAAGACGAAGAGCAGCAGCTTCTTGTTTTAAAAGAAGTTCTTGAAAAAGAATGGAATGTGAAACAAACAGAAGAGCGAATTGCTAAAATCAATGAGCCAAAAGAAGAGAAGCGGAAGCCAAGACCTAAATTGAAAGGTATCAATAAAGATGTCCGAATTGCCATGAATACAATCAGGCAGTCGCTTAATATGGTATCAGATACTGGTGTTGACGTGGAATCAGATGAACAGGAACTGGAAGATTATTATCAAATAACTATTAAAATACCTAAACAAAAATAGTTGCGGAATTATCGGCATTTATGTTTTTTATTGCCCATCTTTAGTTGAGATGGGTATTTATTTTGAAGAGAATTAATATATAATAGGAGATATTAGAATTCGCAGGTGGTACTTTGGATAATTCTATATTAAAATTAAATTAAAATTTGCTAGAAAGCATCGTAATTTATAAATAAATGCTATGATAGTGAATAGAGAAGTGATTGCTCAAGTTTTTTTGATAAAAAGAATGAAAAATGCTGGATTTATTCAATTTATCATGGTAAAAGTGTCCGTGAAAAATTTGATTTCTTAACTAAGATGAAGAAAAGATAATAGATAATGGACTGGACACATACTGCCTGATTTGTTCAAGGGCCTTTATGAGGCGCCTTTGAAGTACTATCATTTAGCGGCAAAAGTTTGATGAACTCTGCTGAATGAACTTTCATTTTATCAAGAAAGATTTGAACAACCTCCGAGTAAGGTAGGTGTCAACATGGGGAAAATTATATCCATCGCAAATCAAAAAGGTGGCGTTGGAAAAACAACATCGTCTGTGAATGTCAGCGCTTGTTTAGCTTCATTGGGGAATAAGGTACTGCTCGTTGATACAGATCCTCAAGGAAATGCAACGAGTGGTGTCGGCGTTAATAAGGCAGATGTTAATCAATGTATCTACAATGTGTTAGTAGAGGATACGCCAGCAGAAGATGTCATTGTTTCTTCAAATTTAGAGAACTTAGATATTATTCCTGCTACAATACAGCTTGCAGGATCAGAAATTGAACTTGTTCCCATTATATCAAGAGAAATACGTTTAAAATCTGCATTAGGTGAGATAAAAGACCAGTATGATTACATTATTATTGATTGTCCGCCATCATTAGGGTTACTGACAATTAATGCATTAACTGCATCAGATACTGTAATGATTCCGGTACAATGCGAGTATTATGCATTAGAAGGACTGAGTCAGCTACTAAATACGATAAGACTGGTGCAAAAGCATTTAAATAAAGAATTAATGATTGAAGGTGTTCTTTTAACAATGCTGGATGCACGTACTAATCTTGGAATTCAAGTTATTGAAGAAGTGAAAAAGTATTTCCAGGATAAAGTATTTGAAACAATTATTCCAAGAAATGTTCGTTTAGGTGAAGCACCAAGCCATGGTCAGCCAATTATCTCTTATGACCCCAAATCCCGCGGTGCAGAGGTATATCTTGATTTAGCGAAGGAAGTGATGACAAATGCAGAGAGGGTTAGGTAAAGGGATTAATGCGTTGTTTCCAGAAGTAGAAAAAGACAATAAAGATAATATTCAAGAGATTGAATTATCTAAATGCCGTCCCAATCCTTATCAGCCGAGAAAGAGCTTTCAAGCAGACTCCATCGAAGAGTTAAAGGATTCTATCAAAGAATATGGTGTAATTCAACCAATTATTGTAAGGAAAAGTCTTAAAGGCTATGAAATTGTTGTCGGAGAAAGAAGATACCGGGCAGCGAAAGAAGCCGGACTCAAGACAATTCCTGCTATCATTCGGGAATTAACGGATGAGCGAATGATGGAAATCGCGTTGTTAGAAAATCTCCAACGTGAAAACCTGACTCCAATTGAAGAAGCACAAGCCTACGCCAATTTAGTAGAGAAGCTGAATATTACCCAGCATGTACTCTCTGAAAGATTAGGAAAAAGCCGTTCACATATTGCGAATATGATTCGTTTATTATCATTACCTGAAGAAGTTATTGCTTATATAAATAATGGCGAGCTGTCGATGGGACATGGACGGGCACTTCTTGGGTTAAAGAATCCGGAAGCTATCGTTGTTTTAGCAGATAAAATACGCAAAGAGAAGTTAAATGTAAGGCAAGTAGAAAAGCTTATAATAGAAATGAACGAAAAACAGGTGAAAAAACAGAAGAAGCCTAAAAAAGATATATTTATTCGGGAGAGAGAAACTGTACTTCGTGATGCTCTTGGAACAGCGGTTCATATTCATAAAGGAAAAAAGAAGGGTAAAATTGAAATTGAATTTTATAATGACGATGATTTAAATCGCATTCTGGAATATCTTGAAAAATAAAAAATAGCCGATATATATTCTGTGACCATTCATTAGAATATATATCGGCTATTTTTATACGATTATAGATGTAAATAATAGTAAGTGGATATGGAAGAGAATGAGCCGCCAAAAAATGTCAATCAATAATACGACGGTGTTACGGCAGCTATCAATCAAATATGAACTAAAACATTAATAATCCGTAAACTTTTGACATGTGACTATAAATTTGAATAAAGCATAAAATGATAAATAAATAAGCAGTCAGTAAGACAGAATAGTATTAATGCTGCTGTCTCATTTATAGCTTGATTGTTCTGACAATAAGGCTTTCAAAACAAAGGTGTAACCGCTAACTTCAATATAATGGAAATAAAGTTTCCCTAACGAAAAATAATAGACAAGATAAAATTTACTTGACAAAACGAAATACAATGCATAAAGTAGGTGGTAGATAATAAAGTTTGCCTTACGCAAAAAACGAGGGAGGAAGAAAGATGAAGGAAGCTTGGAAGAGGATATTGGGCTTTGCTATATTAATGGGGGTATTATTATTAGCAGCTTGCGGCTCAGATAATGATGAAGGCGAAGAAGGAGCTGCAGATGGTGAACCGATTGAAGTTGTTACAACTATTGCACAAATCGGAGAGCCGATATCTGAAATCGGCGGTGATCTTGTTAATGTTGAAAGCTTGATGGGACCTTCTATTGATCCGCATTTATATGATCCTACAGAGAGTGATATATCAAAATTGCAAGAAGCAGATGTAGTATTGTATAGCGGTTTAAATTTAGAAGCTAATATGGTTGAACCATTAGAGTCTATTGGTCAAGAAAAGCCAGTATTAGCAATTGCTGATACGTTACCGGAAGATGAACTGCTAACGGATGAAGAAGGGGCAACTGACCCGCACGTATGGTTTGATTACGAATTATGGCAGCAGGCATTGGATGCGGGTGTGGAAGAGTTAAAAGAGTACGCACCAGAATATGCTGATCAATTGGAAGAAAATAAACAAGCATATTTCGAAAAGCTGGACCAATTAGGGGCAGAAGCAGAAAAATTACAAGACATTCCTGAAGATCAGCGCTACCTGGTAACTGCACATGATGCATTTAGTTATTTTGGAAGAATGAATGACATTGAAGTAGTGGGCTTGCAAGGAATAAGTACAGAAAGTGAAGCAGGAGTTTCTGACGTCAATGATACAATAGCTACAATTGTAGAACATAATGTTCCAGCTATCTTTGTAGAAAGCAGCGTTAATCAGGATACGATAAATGCAGTAATCGAAGGAGCTGCCAATCAAGGTGTTGATGTTGAAATTGGAGGAGAATTATACTCTGATGCAATGGGAGAAGAAGGTACAACGGAAGGTACTTATATCGGAATGTATGAACACAATATAAATACAATTTATGACGCATTATCTGGAGGAGATGAGTAAAGTGGTATCATCTGTTATAAATGTGGATGATTTATCTGCTTCCTACCAAAAAAATAAAGTATTAAATGATGTAGGTTTTGAAGTGAAGGAAGGAACAATTACAGCAATTGTCGGTCCTAATGGAGCCGGTAAATCAACATTAATTAAGACTATGTTAGGACTTCACCCTAAGCTGACCGGAAAAGTCAGTTTTTGGGGCAGTTCTTTTAAAACCGCAAAGAAGAAAATCGGTTATGTTCCTCAGCGCGGATCTGTAGACTGGGATTTTCCTACGGATGCGCTTGATGTGGTAACGATGGGTCTATATGGAAAGATTGGCTGGTTTCGGATTCCTTCAAAAAAAGATAAAGAGAAAGCGATGAATGCCTTAAAGAAAATGGGAATGGAAGCATACGCACATCGGCAAATCAGCCAGTTATCAGGAGGGCAGCAGCAGCGTGTATTTTTAGCGCGGGCGCTGGCCCAAGATGCGGAGCTATACTTTATGGATGAACCATTGGCAGGAGTAGATGCATCCACAGAAAAAGCGATTATGACAATTTTGAAAGAATTAAAAAGCAATGGAAAAACTGTTTTAGTCGTCCATCATGACTTACAAACCGTCCCTGAATATTTTGACCATGTTTTATTTTTAAATAAAACAGTATATGCATATGGTGAAACAGAAGAAGTATTTACAAAGGATAATATTGCAACAACGTATGGTGGAGATATGCAATGGGTTGGAAAGGGAGATCAATATGTTATCCAATCTAGTTCACATTAATACGCTGTGGGTGATGGCGAGTACAATGATTCTGGGAATTGCTGCCGGCGGAATTGGCTGTTTAGCTTATTGGAAGAGACAAAATCTGATGAGTGACGCCTTGTCCCATGCGGCTCTTCCCGGGGTTGTTGTAGCTTTCTTGATTATTCAGGAAAAAAATCTGTTATTGCTTGTCATTGGTGCTGCTCTTAGCGCTCTGTTAGGAGCGTTCTTTATTCAATGGTTTACAAGTGCAAGCCGAATTACTGAAGACACAGCCATGGGGATGACATTATCTGTCTTTTATGGTGTCGGAGTGATGCTTTTGGCGATTGCCAACCGTTCTCCCGGGGGAAATCAGAGCGGGTTAAATAACTTTATTTACGGGCAGGCTGCGGCAATGGTACGTTCCGATGTTATTACTATGGTTGTACTGGCAGCAATTGTTATTTTTATCATATTCATTGCTTTTAAGGAATGGAAATTATTTTTATTTGATCCTGATTTTGCGAAAGGCATCGGATTATCCATACGTGGTATGAATGTGCTTTATACCATTGTACTGGTTACAACGATTGTTATTGGCATACAGGCTGTCGGTGTTATTTTAATGGCGGCAATGTTAATTATTCCAGCTGTAAGCGCGAGGTATTGGACCCATTCTTTTAAAATGATGATATTACTCTCCTCCGTTATTGGGGGAGCATCGGGTGCATTTGGTACATGGGTAAGTTCAACTGGCAGTGGTCTGCCAACTGGACCATTTATCGTACTTACTTCCGCAGCAGTGTTTACTATATCATTATTTTTCGGAAAAGAGCATGGGATTGTTATTCGCTATATCCAGTTTAAAATGCAACAGCGATCCTCACGTCTGGATCATCAGCAAGTTATGACAGAGAAAGGAGGAAGACCACAATGAGCTACTCCATGTGGATTATTTTAACAGCATCTCTGGTCGGTTTATCCTGCGGATTGATTGGGGTCTTCCTTATTCTTAGAAAACAGGCAATGATGGCAGATGGAATCAGCCATACCGTATTATTAGGTATCGTATTAGCTTATATGGTGACACAGGAGGTCAGTGGGCCGGCGATGCTGATAGGTGGTATTTTTGCAGGAATTCTTACTGCGTTTCTGGTTCAAACATTATCGAGCTTGAAGGTTCGGCATGATGCCTCCTTAGGTATTGTTTTTACGTCACTGTTTGCTATTGGTGTTATTCTAATCTCTACTTCGGTCGGTAATGTCCATTTAGATGTAAAGCACGCTCTGATGGGAGAGATTACATTTATTCCATTTACAACGATGGATATTCCTTTGATTGGGTCTATTCCCAAAGCGACAGCATTACTTTTACTCGTATTGTTGGTAGTGATATTCTTCATCGTTGCTTTTTATAAAGAATGGAAAATTACTTCGTTTGATGCAGCGCTGGCAGCGAGCTTAGGAATTCCGGTGATATTCTTTCACTATTTATTTATGACGCTTGTATCAGTAACAACAGTTGCTTCCTTTGATGCAGTCGGTGCGATACTCGTGGTTGCGATGCTAATTACGCCTGCAGCTGCAGCTTATCTATGGACAGATAAGTTAATCGTAATGCTGTTTCTTAGCGGCGGATTCGGTGTATTATCAGCCATTATCGGTTATTGGATTGCAACATGGCTGGATACATCTATTTCCGGCTCCATGGCACTTGCGACAGGATGTATCTTTTTTGTAACCTTTCTGCTTTCGCCAAAGCACGGTCTGATTTCAAGATTGGTGCGTCCGGCGGAGTTAAGAGAGGAACAGGAAGCATAAAATATTTTTGTGAAATAAAGGAGTTTCGTATCTGAGATAGGATATGGAATTCCTTTTTCTTTTGCTATACTACTAATAAAAGAAAAATAGTGGGAGTAATCAACGTATGGCGAAAATCTTAGTAGTGGAAGACAATAACGAAATCAATCAAATGTTAGTAGAGCTATTATCAGAAAGCTATCATGTAGTAGGGGCCTATTCGGGAACGGAAGGATTACTTTTGTTTCAACAGGAATCTCCTGATCTAGTAATGCTGGATATCATGCTGCCTGGAAAGAATGGTGATCAGGTATTATCAGAGATTCGCAAAGCCAGCCAAGTACCTGTGATTATGCTGACAGCTTTGGGAGAGAAAAGACTTGTCAGTGAATATTTGCTGAATGGAGCTAATGATTATATTACGAAGCCTTTTGATGATGACGAATTATTTGCCAGGGTCACGGTCCAGTTACGTCATTTTAGACAGGATCTCAAGACAGATAGTCTGCGGTACATTAAAAATATTATGGTAGATATGTCTAATTTTGAAATTTCACGTAATGAGGAAAGCGTGCGGCTTGGTAAGAAGGAATTTGAAATTCTAACATATTTGTTAGAGCATCCTAATCAGATTTTTACGAAAGAGCAGTTGTACGAAATCATTTGGAAGGAGAGCTACTTGCCGGGAGATAATTCCTTAAATGCACAGCTGAGTAATTTGCGGAAAAAGATTGCTGTGTTAGATTCAGAAGAAGAATATATTGAGACAATCTGGGGCATCGGTGTACGTCTGGCAGGTGATAAGAGATGATCATCCTGGTTATTTTATCAATCGGTATATGCTGTTTTTTTGCTTTTCTCTATTTTCAGCAAAAAAACGCTCTAAAAAGATTATTGATTGATATAGAAGCGAAGAAAGTCTCTGAAACTAATTTGCTGTTAACAAGTAAGACACAGAATACGGAAGTAGAAAAAGTAATAAATGCATTTAACCTGCTTTTTGAAGAGCTGAGAGAGACGAAAGTGACAAGCCGGCAAGAACAGGAGACATTAAAATTAGCTCTTCACAATATTACCCATGATATTCGTACGCCGTTGACAGTTGCCAGCGGTTATACGCAGCAGCTTTTGAGAAAGAAAACAAACGAACAGGAAATACTAGAGAAAATTCAAGATAATATACGCACAGTTTCTGGGCGTGTAGATATTTTATTAGAATACCAAAACCTTTTAGAGCAATCTATTAAACCTATCTTTCAGACAGTGAATCTTACAGAGCTTGTGAAGCAGGAATTATTACAATACTATGATGCTCTTCAGGAAAAGGATTTTGACGTTGATATTGATTTAGAACAGGCGTATATTATTACAAATGATATCGATTTGTTAAAGCGGATTATGCAAAATATTTTTGGAAACGTTTTAAAACATGGCAGAGATTGTTTACAGGTTCGTGTAAGTGAAACACAAGAGAGGATCCAGGTAAAAGTAGTCAATCGGGAGAGGCAGCCCATTAAGAATTTAGAAAAGCTGACGACACGTTTTTATTCAGAAAACATGTCAAAAACAGAGGATTCCTCTGGATTAGGTTTATATATTGCAAGAGAACTGGCCGAATTAACAGGCGGTTACCTGA
This sequence comes from Oceanobacillus sp. FSL W8-0428, assembly GCF_038004405.1. NCBI lineage: Bacteria > Bacillati > Bacillota > Bacilli > Caryophanales > Bacillaceae > Oceanobacillus > Oceanobacillus sp. FSL W8-0428. The sequence continues at coordinate 1,366,466 of NZ_JBBORB010000001.1, read as the reverse complement.
TTATTCAAGAGAAAGAAGATTTATTTATGGTGATCTTAGATTGGCCGCATGCATAAAAAGCAGGGGAGAGTGTCGGGTTAAATAAAAGAAATAAGGTTCTATGCTTGTTAGAAGTAATAGAACCTTATTTCTTTTGTAATACAAACATTGTTCTTATAAGCTTTTATGGCGAAAAGCCTGATAAGCGATATAATTCATAACAATAATAACACCTAAGCTGAAGCCCAGGAAAGTCAGCCAGGAAAAATCTGGTAAGTCACGTATCCAAGCAAAATTAATCCCATATTGAAAGTCGAAATACTTGAGCCAGCCGATGTTGAAAAAAGCGCTTAAAACATTGATAATCAATGGGATTACAATGATAATGATAACACTGCTTACATTGGAAAATGTGATAACCAGAATGCAAAGGCCAATGATAAAAATGGCCTGGAAAGCTATAAATTGGATTCCTATTGTTTGTAAAGCATTCATCCAGAAATCCTTTGGAGCGGTACCAATTCCATTCTTAACAGCAGCGGTAAGAAAAGCAAAAGTATAATAAAAAAGAAATTGCAGGGCTGTGACTACGATGAAAATCAAATACTTCGACCCGAAGTATTGAAGACGGGAAACACCGGAAGTCAGTTGATTTTTATAACTCTTATGGACAAAATCATAGCCTGCAATCATAACAAGTAATGGCAGACAGAAATAAATCAGGAAGCTGGCCATGCTGGAAAAAGCGATGAATGTCTGATAGCTGTCCCAATCATGAACCTGCAAATGGCTTTGCATATCTGTAGGTTCCTCTAAAGTATTTACACCAACATTCCCTGTAGCTTCTGCTGAGACGCTAATGACTACAAACAGGATTAATAAAAACTGGGTAATATAAAATCCTTTTGTGTGAAATAAACGATAAAGATCTGCACGTACCGCATTAACCATAGGTAATCTCCTCCATCTCGTCACGAACTAAGCTTGTGAAATATTTTTCTAAATCTTGTTTTTGGTAATAGATCGCATCGATAGGAATTTGCTGCTGCACCAGCAAAACAACAATGTGATTGATTTGATGTGAGTCATCGAAAATATGCATCGTATCTTTGGCAATAATCTTAATTTGATAATGATTTTTTTCTTTCAATACACGACTGACATTCTCCATCTGTGAAGTCTGTAATACAATATACTCTTGACTCAGTGTCTCAAATTCATTTTTTGAGATTTCTTTCACTAATTCACCATGATGGATAATTCCAAAACGGGTAGCCACATGATAAAGTTCAGATAAAATATGACTTGAAATAATGATGGTCATACCTTGTTCCTGCTGCAGCCTTTTTAACAATTGGCGGAATTCTATGATGGAGAGGGGATCTAACCCGTTAATCGGTTCATCCAGTATAAGAAAATCAGGCCGGGACAAAATGGCGATGGCAATCCCCAGCTTCTGTTTCATTCCTAAAGAATAATTTTTGAATTTCTTTTTATCTTTTGGATCCAATCCTACGATATCCAGCGTCTTCTGGATAATAGCTTTTTCGTCGGTAATTCCCCGTAATTTGCAGTAATAGGCAAGGTTTTCCCAACCGGAAAGTGATTCATAGGCAACTGGGATCTCAATAACACTGCCGGTTCTGCGTAAAGCCTTTACCCAGGTTTTTTCTGATGAAGACCCGAATAAAGCAATCCGTCCATTAGTGGGATCAATTAACTTCACAATGGATTTTAATAATGTTGTTTTCCCCGCTCCATTTCTGCCGATTAAACCATAGATTTCTCCTTTTTGTATGGACAAAGAAATATCTTTAAGAGCATATTGGCTTTTATATTTTTTATTTAAGTTTTTAATTTCTAATACAGTCTCCATTTCGCTTGCCTCCCATTCTTTATAATTTATATCATAAAGGGTGTTTCTCAGATTTTGCTCAATCAATTCTCAAATGTTTCTAAAAAATCATAAGCTCAGGGTAATTTTTAATAGATTTATGATCAAGAAAAAGGATTGCAAATTAATTGAAATTTGATTATAATGCTCCTTAACTCTTTATCCGAAAGGAAGGCTTGAAAACAGGATAAAATACTGCTACATATAAGAGTATAAACAGATAAAATTACTATATAAATTTTAATCGTATATAAAAAGAAACTTTAATTATTGGGAGTTTTACGGACTGCATAATAAAAAAGCTGAATTGTGTTTATAGACTTATTTATCATTATATAAAACATATTTAAACAGAAATGTTTCACGTGGAACATTTCTTGAGAGGACTTTGTAAAATAAGCTTGATATTGTTGTTTTACAGAGATTTTTGGGTGGGGGACTGAGAATGTGATTGCTCATTCAGGCAAACCTTTTGCGGTGTGGTAAAACCTCTTTAAACGGGAGGTCTGAAAGTGGCTTTATTTGGAACAATTGTTAATTTAGCATTTATTATTATTGGAAGTATTATTGGATTATTTTTCACAAAAATACCCGAACGGTTTAAAGAGACGGTTATGAATGGAATAGGGCTTGCCATTGTTTTGATTGGATTGCAAATGGCTTTGCAGACGGAGCAAATCATTGTTGTCTTACTAAGCCTGCTATCGGGAGCAATCATTGGGGAGGGCTTAAAGGTAGAAGAGGGGTTAAACCGTTTTGGGAAATGGATAGGTTACCGTTTTGCCGCTAATGAAAATGACACAAGCATCTCTCAAGGGTTTGTTACAGCTTCTCTTATATTTTGTGTCGGAGCAATGGCGATTATCGGAGCTTTAGACAGTGGTATCCGAGGAGATCATGGTATCTTGATTACAAAAGGAATTATTGATGGATTTACTGCACTTGTATTAACAACAACATTAGGTATTGGTGTTATCTTATCAGCAATTCCAGTTGTACTTTATCAGGGTTCGATTACACTTTTGGCAACACAAATTGACAAGTGGGTGCCGACCGCTTTTTTAGATGGTTTAATTGTAGAGCTGACAGCAGTTGGCGGACTTCTTATTTTGGCGATCGGTCTAAATTTATTAAATATCACCAAAATTCGTATCGGAAATTTATTACCCAGTATTTTGACGGTAGTGATTGTTTATTATGTATTTACATTATTTTAGAAATGAAAAAAATCGGGCTTTTATTGCCCGATTTTTTACTGTGTTAAATCGTCTTTTTAGCTGTATGTGTAATCAGGGAATGGGTTAGTTGGTTATCAACTTGTTTGAGTATACCTGCTATTTCTAAAGCCATATCCATGACGAGCGAAAGGCGGGTGTTTTGTAAAACAGTGTGCTCCATAAAACCGCTGACGTTGACAACCCCTGTAATATTCATATTTCCTACCTGTGGGAGTTGTTTATTTAATGCTAAGCCGGGCTTCAAAGGCTTATTTTCAGCAATAATACTTCCGATAGAGCTGCTCTTGCCCAGGCAGGCATCAATTGCAATCAGATAAGGTTTATCGTATTTTTTATAAATATTGCAGAGTGATTCTTGTAAATTAACAGCATGTACTGGGTCGTGAACAGTCCCATATACATGTAAATTCCTGGGACGCATTTCCTCAAAATATGTCCCGGCGAGCGGACCTAACGCGTCTCCTGTAGAACGATCTGTGCCAATAAAGATGGCAATATAATTATTTGCTTTCAAAGGAAACCATGGAAATATTTGATCAGATAATGTTTTAACTACGTCGGGTTCTTTATAATTTGCTCTGAAATGGTTTGATTGTATGCGCAGGCGATTTTTTAGATTCATAGCAGTTCCTCCAAAATCATATTGTTACAGTATACGGTAAATTACGAAGAACTATACGTATGAATTGGGGGAAGTACTATGTGGAGAAGAGGCCTGCAATGGACGGCGTTAATTCTTGGTGCAACGATTGGTGCCGGATATGTGTCAGGAAGAGAACTGTGGCAGTTTTTTGGACATGAAAGTGGACTGGCTATCGTCATATTTTCTTTTCTTTTTTCGTTTTCCTGTTATGTGATTATGGTAATCAGCTACCAATTGAAAAGTGCTAATTATTTACCTGTATTAGAAATTATTGCGGGAACAAAGCTGACGAAAGCATTTGACGGATTTATTCTTCTATATCTTTTTACGACAACGATGATTATGATTGCCGGGAGCGGGGCAACAGGGCAGGTGTTTCATTTACCATATTCTATGGGCATTGGGATTACCGGAATCGTCCTCGTGTTGTTATTTATTAAAGGGATAAAAGGTTTATTGACTTTTAATGAGCTTATATTGCCCATTTTGATTGGTGGACTTTTGTACGTATTAGTGGTGTATGTCTCTAAAGAAAATTTACAGCTGTTTGCATATTGGCACGAGCAGCGCAACTGGTTTGCTTCGTTACCTTTTACAGCACTAAATATCCTTCCTCTAATAGCTATTTTAGGAGCCATTGGAAATAAGGTGAAAGGAAGGGGCGAAATCATTATTTGCTGTATTGGGACAGGACTGTGTTTAGGAGTTGTCTCGTATATTTATAATAGCAGCCTGATTCAAATTGCAGATGAAATCATCCTGTATGAGATTCCTTTATTCGCTATTTTAAAGGAATTTCCATTAGGTATGATTCTATTTATGTCTATTCTTCTCTGGCTGGCAATTTTTACGACTGCGGCGGCGGGAATGCTGGGAATTGCTACGAGAGTACAGTCTTTTTTAAAAGAAGAAAAGCCAATGTATCTTATTGTACTTATTTCAGTATTGCTCATGCTGCCATTGACAGGATTTGGTTTTGCGAATTTGGTGAGCTTCCTCTATCCGCTTTACGGTATACTTAATTTATATATTTTAGCGAGGCTGTTAACCTATCCATTTTGGAAAAAAACAAAATAATCATTTCATTTATGGGTATTATGTATATAACTTCTAAGTAAAGGACTGTTAAAAAAATGAAGGTATTGGAGAATAGTATAATCCCGATGTTCTAAGGTCAAACTGCCAACGCATCAAAAATGCAAAATATTAGCTTTATATGTTTATTTTTTTGCAGATGGGAAAAACATTATGGTAGTATTTTTTAACATCCACTGGAAGAGCTGTTTATAGGGAAGTGAAAGGAGTTATATACGCATGAACTTGAATTTTATAAGCCATCAAATTGACAAGGTATGGGATTATTTAAGTGATCCTGAATTGTGGTTAGCTATTTTAGGAGGAGCGATCCGGATTGTTTTGATTCTCCTTATTTCCTGGCTGGTTGTCGGTATTGTGCGGAAAATTGTAGATAAGTTATTTGTACAAAGACAGCACGGACCGATAAGGATTCCAAAACGCAGGGAAGATACATTGAAGAAATTAATTAAGAGTGTCGTGGCATATGTTGTTTACTTTATGGCACTTGTTATGATATTGGAAGTCTTTAACTTTGAAATTGGACCGTTACTAGCTGGTGCTGGTGTTGCAGGTCTGGCAATTGGTTTTGGGGCACAAAACCTTGTACGTGATATCATTACAGGCTTCTTTATTATTTTTGAGGATCAATTTTCAGTAGGAGATTATGTGTTAGCTGCTGGAATAGAAGGAACTGTGGAAGAAATTGGATTACGTACATCAAAAATTGTTTCCTGGACAGGGGAGCTGAACATTGTTCCCAACGGAAATATTGATCAGGTGATCAATTATTCAGCTCGAAATGGTCTTTCTGTTGTTGATGTAAATGTGCCTTATGAAAGTGATGTTGCACAAGTGGAACAAATTATTCAGGAGGTAGCAGAAACACTTCCTGATAAATATGAGTTTATTTTAGGTGTTCCGGAGATTATCGGTGTTCAGAATTTGGATGTTTCCCACTTTGTTGTCCGTGTTATTGCTGAAACAGAACCGGTCTTCCAATGGGCAGGAGAACGGAATATCCGTAAAGAGATTCAGGATAAGCTGTATAAGTCAGGTATTAAAATTCCTTCTCCCCGGATTGTCACTTACTCCGAGAAGGAAATGGATCAATTAACACAAGAACGTCAGCAAAATCGAGGATAAACCTCTCTTAAATTTGCTATAATGGATGTAAGAAACCTCTGAGCGTCTGATTAAACAGGTGCTCAGAGCCAGACAGCATTATTTCAAAAAGGAGCAGGGAGTATGGATAAAGATTTTGGTTTAAATGACATTGTCCAAATGAAAAAGCCCCATCCATGCGGCGAAAACCGCTGGAAAATTATTCGGATGGGGATGGACATCCGTATAAAATGTCTCGGCTGCGGGCATAGTGTTCTTATCCCAAGAAGAGATTTTACAAAGAAGCTTAAAAAAGTTCTAGAAAAACATGAAGAATTGTAAAAAAAGATTTTGCTTATGAAAAGATAAGAGAAAAATAAATATTTTCTTAGAAGAAAACTCAAAACAGTGTTAAAGAATGCACTTGTTTTGAGTTTTCTCATGCTTGTCTTTTTATCAGGGACTATCTATAATTGGAGTTACGAAAATGTTCATGAACGAATTGAATCCTTAAGGAGTTGAAGAAGGTAATATGGCATTAACAGCAGGAATTGTCGGTCTTCCAAATGTAGGGAAATCTACACTATTTAATGCAATCACACAGGCTGGAGCTGAAGCAGCAAACTATCCATTTGCTACGATTGATCCGAATGTAGGGATTGTGGAGGTTCCAGACGAACGTTTAAATAAATTAACAGAGCTTGTAAAACCGAAAAAAACAGTCCCGACAGCATTTGAATTTACAGATATTGCAGGAATTGTAAAGGGTGCGAGCAAGGGTGAAGGATTAGGAAACCAATTCTTATCCCATATCAGACAGGTAGATGCGATTTGCCAGGTTGTCCGTTGTTTTGAAGACGAGAATATTACACATGTTTCTGGAAAGGTAGACCCGATAGATGATATTGAAATCATTAATTTGGAGCTGATTTTGGCAGATTTGGAATCTGTAAATAAACGATTCCATCGTGTGGAGAAGCTGGCACGTCAAAAGGATAAAGAAGCGCTGGTGGAGTATGAGTTACTGAACAAGATTAAAGAAGGTTTAGAGAATGACCAGCCGGTCCGTGCTTTAGAGTTTACAGAAGAGCAGGAAAAAACGGTTAAGGGCCTTCATCTGTTAACGAGTAAGCCAACATTATATGTAGCTAATGTAAGTGAAGATGAGGTAGCAGATCCAGATTCGAATGAAAATGTTCAAAAGGTAAAAGAATATGCAGCGAATGAAAATGCAGAAGTGATTGTTGTCTGCGCGCGGATTGAGGAAGAAATAGCAGAATTAGAGCCGGAAGAAAAAGAAGAATTTCTGGAAGACTTAGGTATTTCAGAATCAGGCTTAGACAAATTAATTAAGGCTTCTTATAACTTACTTGGACTGGCTACTTACTTCACAGCCGGTGAACAGGAGGTACGTGCATGGACCTTCCGTCAAGGGATAAAAGCACCACAGGCTGCGGGAATTATCCATACTGATTTTGAGCGTGGATTTATCCGTGCAGAGACCGTATCTTATGAAGATTTAGTGGATGCCGGCAATATGGCAACTGCAAGAGAAAGAGGCAAAGTAAGACTGGAAGGAAAAGAATATATCGTTCAGGACGGTGACGTTATTCATTTCCGTTTTAATGTATAATGGCGTATTCTGACTAGTCGCAATCTCGCTTTTAGAATATCCCTATGAAAAGAACGTTAGCGTAATAGTTGAAAAAGGTAAATCAGGTTCTCTCGAAGACTTGTCATAACATAATTTATTTGGTATAATATTGCATTGTGAGTAATTAGATAATTATTCCTTGCTCTTATGTCTATGATTCAACGTGGAATTATGAGAGATGAGGGCCGCTAAGACCAAAAGGAGGTGTAACGGATGAGAAAATACGAAACTATGTACATCATCCGCCCAGATATCGAAGAGGAAGCACAAACTGCTTTAATCGAGCGTTTTAACAAAATCCTTACTGATAACGGAGCGGAAATCGAAAAAGTTGATGAAAAAGGCAAGAAGCGTCTTGCATATGAAATCAATGACTATCGTGATGGCTATTATGTTATTATCAATTTCCAAAGTGATGAAGCTGCAGTAAATGAGTTTGATCGTTTAGCGAAATTCAATGATGATATTATTCGTCATATGACAATTAGAGATGAAAAATAATAAGGAGTGGTTCTGATGTTAAATCGTGTCGTATTGGTTGGCAGATTAACGAGGGATCCTGATTTACGCTATACTCCAAATGGTGTGGCAGTAGCCAACTTTACTATTGCTGTTAACAGACCTTTTTCAAATCAACAGGGAGATCGCGAAGCAGATTTTATAAACTGTGTCGTTTGGCGTAGACCAGCTGAAAACCTGGCGAACTATATGAAAAAAGGGAGCTTAATTGGTGTAGATGGTCGTGTTCAAACACGTAATTTCGATGGACAAGATGGCAAACGGGTTTATGTAACAGAAATTGTTGCAGATAGTGTTCAATTCCTGGAGACAAAAGGTTCTCAAGGCGGAGGGCAATATCAATCTGATGGCTACCAGAGTAACCAAAATAATCAGAACCAATATCAACAAAATCCATTTTCATCAAATCAAAATCAAAGCTTTAATCAAAACCAAAACCAAAATCAGGAAGATCCATTTAAAAATAATGGAGAACCGATTGATATATCAGATGATGATTTACCGTTTTAAGTCGTTATCTAAACAAATATAATATAAAAGGAGTGTTTCACATGGCAGCTCGTCGCGGACGTGCAAAACGTCGTAAGGTGTGTTATTTCACAGCAAACGGAATTACGCACATCGATTATAAAGATGTTGACTTGCTAAGACGTTTCGTTTCTGAACGTGGAAAAATTCTTCCTCGTCGTGTAACTGGAACTTCTGCAAAATATCAACGTAAATTAACAATTGCAATTAAACGTGCTCGTCAAATGGCTTTATTGCCTTACGTAGCAGAGTAATAATAAAACCCTTAAGTTCTGATGGACTTAAGGGTTTTATTATTGATAAAGGATAAAAGCATATTAAATTTTAATGTACTAAGTACAAACATATTTTTTAGTCCCTAAGGGTAAGAGAATCATATTTATAATGAAAAATGTAAATCAAAATAATAGCAATAAAAAAGCAGTATACTTACTATGAAGAAAAAGCTCATCCCAAAATCCTTTTAAATGAAAGCCCATATCAGTACAGAGGCCAAAATAATTGCAGGAAGACCGATGAAGTAAATATAGGAAAGACTTGAAAAGCTTTTCTTTCGTTCGTAATTATCATCTAATCGCTTTGTTACATAAATGGTGCCGGCTAAAGCAGCAATACAAACGACAATAACAATAACGATAAGGATATTCAGCATGTCCATATTATTTTTCACCTCCATATAGGGTTTATTATAAAAATATTCAAAATATAATACAATTAGAATGATTAATATGACTCAGATAAGTAATCATTTTAATTGATTTTATCATATCTGCTCTTCAGCATTTTTTTTCTATCTTTTAGTCATATACTAAGATTATCAAAGAATAAGGATATTAATTTTGACAAATTATAAATATCTTTCTAATAATAAAAAAGCTCTCTAAGTACAGTAGAATATTTTCCTGTACTTAGAGAGCTAAAGAATGTATTGTTTTCACGCTAGATTGTTACAACACCAATTAATATTGCACAACCTAATAGTACAATACTGAATCCCCATAACCAGAAGAAAGAGTATTTGATATGTTTACCCATGTTGGCTGAAGCAAGTCCAATTCCCAACCATAATGCAGGAGAGAAAGGACTTACAAATGTTCCGATGATATTACCAATCATCATGGAATAAGCAGTGGATACAGACGCAATATCCTGTGTACTTGCAATCTGATCAACAATTGGCAGTAAAGCGAAATAATAAGCATCTGTGCTGGTCAATAAATCTAAAGGAACCCCGAAGATACCAACAATGATATGTATAATTGGAACAACAAAAGCTGGCATAATAGTAATGGCAGTAAGTGCTATTTGTTCAAGCATCCCTGATTCATTCAGGACACCAAGGAATACTCCAGCGGCTAAAATAACAGCAGCCATCATTAAGGCGTTTGGCGCGTGTTCTTTGACACGGTTCATTTGCTGATCGACACCTTTGTAGTTCAATGGAAGGGCAATAGCAACACCAATCATAAACGCATATTGAGGTGCCAGTAAACCTGCCATCATAGTTCCTAATACTAGAATGGTAAGAACGAGGTTTGCAATATTTCTCCATTCAACATCTCGAGGCTGCTCTTTAGCTACAGCCATTTCTTCATTTTGTTTCTTGGTAAAGTTATCTGCGATTGCAAGAATATTAACGCTTTCACTTATTGTGATTTCTCCAGCAGCAACTTTTTTACTGATTTTTCTTTTTTCACGAAGTCCCAGAAAGGCTGCTAATATTAAAATGAGTACAGCACCAATCGCTTGTACAGGAATAAGCGGCAGATAGAATTCAATTAGATCCATATTAATAACTGTCGCTGCACGGGCTGCGGGTCCGCCCCAGGGAATCATATTAATTACACTGGCACTTAAAGCAACTAATAATAGCAATAAATAACGACTCATATGTAGTTCCTTATATAGGGGAAGTAATGCAGGGATACAAAGAAGGAAAGTAGACGCTCCGGCACCATCCAGCTGTGCAATCATTCCAATAACCGCCGTTGCCATAGCAACGATAATAACATTTCCTTTAGTTACTAAAATCATAAAACGTATAAATGGATTAAATAAGCCACTGTCCTGCATAATTCCAAAATAAACAATGGCAAAGATGAACATAATCACTACGCCCATAACTTGCTCAGAACCAGCTGCTAAAAATCCAGATAGTTCCTTAAAATTAAATCCTGCTATAAAAGCCCCGATAATAGGAATGATTGTCATCCCAACAATAGGGCTAATCTTATTCGAGATAAGCAGACCAACAATTGAAAAAATAATTAAAAGACCGACAATTGTCAGCCAAACAGAAATTTCTTCCATACTAAACTCCTTTCATTTGTAAACGCTTTACATGATTGTTAAAAAATACATATTAACACTATAAAACGTTTACAGATGAATTTCAATAGTTTCTTTTACGAATTCTTTTTTGCGGATACAAGAAAACCATTCGTATCAGTAATAAAAAAGGGTAAATAAAAAAGATAAATAAAAACCAATCTGGAATCGGCCATATAAACGAAATAAAAGTAAATACCAGGATGGGAATAGTTATGGAGCAAGCAGTTAATTTCCATAGTGTTCCGTAGTAGAGTTTCCGGTTTGCAAGATAGACAACCCCTCTGCCCAAATAAGCAATGAATGAAATAACACCCAGTAATAAAACAGATAAAATTAAATAATAGAACATAAAGAAATAGATAAGCTGAAAAATAATATTCATTTCTCCACCCGATCCAGTCCAGTCTGTTAACCGTGACAATAGTTCAGGTAAGGATGCCACTATAAATAAAATGAAAAGATAGATCATAATACTATCCATTCCAATTCGGTTGATTTGAAACATAGCTTTTTTTTGTGGCAGTAAGAGGCTTTCTTTTAATATTTTTGTAAACTGCATTTTTCTCATCCTTTAATTCAATTGTGCTTCTTTCATTTCTCTAGTTTTAAACATTTGAAATATTATTTCTACCAACTTTTAATAAATAACTCAACTTTCGCACCTTAAAAAATAATTTACTTATTGTAGTGATAGGTTTTGATCGTTCCTATCTCTTGACAAAGCATAAACTCTATCTAGAAAGAAGATAACGCGTAAGGCCACCGCTAGCAGGATGTTCTATACTGTTTAATACAACTGAGCAAATAGAAATTCGACCAGCAAAGAATTATTTTTCGTGGTGTATATAAAAATGTCCCGTTATGATTATTTTCTGTTCATGAAAGCTATTTTACTATCCCATGTTGTGTCATCATGTAAATTGCCAAATCAACCATATGAAACACTAAAATGATTTTTTCATCAAGCAAAAAGCGATTATTTCGCTCAACTTCATTAGGATATGATTTCTTTCATTCGCTGTAGAAGCCTAACTAAGCGCAGGCCAACCACGAAGACTCCTATGGGAACAGGGCGAGCTGAAGATCCACTTGAAAAGCGGTTTTCTTTTCAAGTTGGTTGAAGCCGTCCCCATGGAAAGCGTAGTGGTTGGTCAGGGCGGCGCTATACACAATCTCCATTTCAATAGTAAGATGATTTAACAAAATGCAAGCAGGGTAATGAAGAACATGTTTATCCTAGAATGGTAAGGTATAGATGCTTATTCTCAGGTGCAAAAGTTCAGTGAATAATATATGTACAAGCTGAAATCAACAGAAAATGAAATGATTTAATCCATTTCTAGTTGGCAACACTACTATTATAAAGGAATCAGCTCTTAGATGGGTAAGAAAATAACGTTATTCGACAAATTTCCCGGGAAATAATACGAAACTTTATTTCGGAAATATCTTATTTATCATTTATATTATAAAATGCTGCATCCGATAAATTACCCGCCCAAAAGACAAATATAATAATAAATGAATAAGGTGCAATACAAGCCTTTCTGCTAAATTCATGTTATTATAGTAGAATATGTGTTGAATTATCATGTTGTTGTCTTCCAGGAAATTTTATTAAAATATTATGGATATGAAAAAGAAAAGGGATGGCGCAGCTAAATTCATTTTTATAAGTATTTATTTTTGCTAGAACGAGGTGCAGTAGTATATGAACCAATCGAAAAAAATTACAGAAGGAGCATTGGTAATTGCGATTTTAGTTGCAATATTAGTGGCTTCCTTGTTTCCGATACTTAGTTTAATTACAGCTTTTGTATTGCCTGTTCCTTTTATTTTCTATGTGAAGCGTCATGGAGTGAAGGCAGGTCTTGTTGTGACAGTGGCAGCTACTTTTATTTCTACATTACTGCTGTCGTATATTATTCTTCCGTTAATAATAGTTGCTGCAGCAGGAGGAATTTTTATCGGCCATGCGATGTATAAAAAGAATACTGCCTATGAAACACTGGCTCAAGGTACATTTGGTTTTATTATTGGAATGCTCATTTCTTTTATCTTTATTCAAACATTGATGGGTGTTAATATTATGACTGAATTTGGTCAGGTTGTAGAGGAATCTGTTAATACCAGTACATCTATGATTGAAAGTATTAATCCTTCGCTGAATGAAGAAGACATAAAGGTGCTGATAGATACACAAATCAATTTATTGCAGCAATTAATTCCAACCTTTATGGTTCTTTTTGCTTTTATTTCAGCATTTATTACTCAATGGATCAGCTATAAGTGGTTTAACCGGGTGGAAAAAGAAAAGCTCTATTTTCCGCCATTTCGTGAACTGCAATTTCCTAGTGCGATTATTTGGGTTTATCTGTTAGCATTAATTCTATCTGTTATCGACTTTCAAGAAGGAAGCACGATGCATTTTGGTGCGCAGAATTTATTGATGATTGTTGGAATCGCCTTGTCATTGCAGGGGTTCTCATTCATTTTTTATTATGCATATATCAAAAAAATACCAAAAGTATTTCCTATTTTAATTGTTATTGCAACAATTCTTTTTCCAACATTTCTTCTTTATTTCGTGCGAATCTTAGGTATAATTGATATAGGTTTCCGGTTAAGAGGCCGGTTGAAGTAGGTAAAACAGAGAGTTTATATGACAGCTCATGGTTTTAAAGCAGAAAATCAGTAAGTTGGATTTTCTGCTTAAGAATACATTTGCGATAAAAGCTACATTTTTAATTCTAAATAAAAAAGCAAGACAGATTGTTGGATTTTGAAGGAGCTGAATGCCGTGCCGGATTTAGAGAATAGACCAGCATTAAGCAAGCACGTATGGATTATTTATATCCTTACTTTTATTTTGCTTGTATGTGTGTGGTACTATCAATGGATAGTTGGCTTAATAATGACAGTTGTCTTTGCTGCTTCATTTTATTATAGTATTCGAACGGAAAAGGTGCTTCTTGATGAAGCAGAGGAATATATATCAACTATTTCTCATCGCGTAAAGAAAGTTGGTTCTGAGGCATTGCTGGAGATGCCTTTTGGAATTATTCTGTTCAATGATAACTATCAGGTAGAATGGTCCAATCCATTTATGAATCAATTTAAGACGAACAAGGATACAATTATCGGTGAATCTCTTAATAATTTATCAGAGGATTTAATTCCGATGATTATAGATAACAGGAACGAGATTTGGGTAGAAATTGGCGATTATACGTTTCTTTGTGTAATTAAAAAGGAAGAAAAGCTGCTCTATTTCCTTGATCGGACAGAACATCAGGAGCTGAAGGAACGTTATTATAATGAACAGACGGTTCTTGCCATTATCTTCTTAGATAATTATGAAGAAATCACACAAAATATGGATGATACGGCAAAGAGCCAATTGAACTCTCAAGTAACAGCTGTTCTCAATAACTGGTCCAGCCGTTATGGGCTTTATTTGAAGCGGACGTCACAGGAGAGATTCTTAGCTGTTGGAAATATAGAAATTCTCGAAGAGCTGGAAAAAGTAAAATTCGCCATTTTAGATGAAGTACGGGAAATGGGAGGCTCTGAGAGCAATCCGGTTACATTGAGTATCGGGGTTGGTGCTGGAAATATGTCGCTGCCTGAAATTGGAGAGGTTGCGCAATCGAGCTTAGATTTAGCCTTAGGCCGCGGCGGCGATCAGGTCGCTATTAAGGATGAGAATGGGAAGGTACGTTTTTACGGGGGAAAGACCAACCCAATGGAAAAGCGTACTCGTGTAAGAGCCAGAGTTATCTCTCATGCGCTTAAAGAGTTGGTTCGTGCAAGTGATAATGTTATCATTATGGGACATAAATCACCGGATATGGATGCAATTGGTGCAGCGATTGGTGTTTTGAATATTGCTAAGACAAATGATGTCCCCGGCTATATTGTGTTTGATGAGAACGATGTAGAGACAGGTGTTTCCAAGCTGATGGATCATATTCGACGGGACGAAGAGCTTTGGGAGCAATTTGTCAGTCCTGAAGAAGCAGAAGACCTGATGGCAGATCAGCAAAGTCTATTAATTGTTGTGGATACTCATAAACCGAATATGGTTGCAGTGGAAAGTTTATTAAACTATACCGATTATAAAATTGTTATCGACCATCATCGCCGGGCAGAAGAATTTATTGATAACCCAACGCTTGTTTATATGGAGCCTTATGCATCATCCACTGCAGAGCTCGTTACAGAGCTACTGGAGTATCAACCAAAAGGAACGAAGCTGAAAATGCTGGAGGCAACAGCACTATTAGCCGGGATTATCGTTGATACCAAAAGCTTTACATTGCGTACCGGCTCCAGAACTTTTGATGCAGCATCTTATCTCAGATCGCAGGGAGCAGATACAGTACTGGTACAGCGTCTTCTTAAAGAGGATTTGGATGTTTTTGTCCAGCGCAGTCATATTATCGAAAGAACACAAATATACAATGATCATATTGCTATTGCCAAAGCGCCGAGCGGAAAAGCATATAGCCCGGTGCTGATTGCCCAGGCTGCAGATACCCTGCTTACAATGGAAGGTATCTCAGCATCATTTGTTATCTCAGAAAGGTCCGATGGCAGAGTTGGAATCAGTGCCAGATCATTGGGAGATGTAAATGTCCAGATCATTATGGAAAAAATGAATGGCGGCGGACATTTAACGAATGCTGCTACGCAAATTGAAGGCAAAACAATAGACCAGGCAAAAGAAATGCTGGTAGAGATTATTGATGAATTAGAGTATAAAAAAGGGAGAGATTCAGAATGAAAGTTATTTTCTTAAAAGATGTAAAAGGGAAAGCAAAAAAAGGCGATGTTAAAAATGTTCCTGACGGCTATGCTCGTAATTACCTGTTAAAAAATAATTTGGCAGAAGAAGCTACTTCCGGAAACTTAAAAGCACTTGATGCGAAAAAGAAAAAACAGGATAAATTAGAAATAGAAGAAAAAGAGAGTGCGATAAATTTAAAAGATAAATTAGCTGATTTAACAGTTGAACTAGAAGCAAAATCTGGTGAAAATGGACGTTTATTCGGTTCCATTACAAGTAAGCAAATTGCAGAAGCGTTAAACAAACAGCATGGCCACAAGCTTGATAAGCGTAAAATTGAATTAGATGAGCCGATTCGTGCATTAGGATATACAAATGTTCCGGTTAAATTACATCCGGAGGTATCTGGTTCTGTAAAAGTTCATGTAAAAGAAAAATAATAAGTAATCTATACAAACAGAGAAAATGAAAAGAAATTGGCATAAAAGAAGTACGCCGGTTTCTTTTTTTCTCACTCGTATAACAGGAATACGGAGGAGAGAGAATGAGTGCAGCTTTTGATCGAACACCGCCCCATAATATAGAAGCAGAGCAATCTGTTTTAGGTGCTGTTTTTTTAGAACCGACAGCATTTGTACAAGCTTCTGAAATATTAATTCCAGAGGATTTCTACCGTGCAAGCCACCAGCTTATTTTTACTGCAATGATGACTTTATCTGATCGTGGTGAACCGATAGATGTTGTTACGGTGACTACGTTTTTAAATGATAGGAAGCAGCTGGAGGAAGCAGGCGGGGTAACTTACTTAACAGAGCTGGCTGAGAGTGTGCCGACAGCAGCTAACGTTGAATATTACAGTAAAATGGTAGAGGAGAAATCAACACTCCGCCGTTTGATCCGGAAAGCAACAGATATTGTAACAGCATCCTTTGAAAAAGAAGATGAGGTTGAAGATGTTTTAAACGATGCAGAAAAAAGCATTTTAGAGGTTTCCGGACGTAAAAATTCAGGGGCTTTTAAAAATATAAAAGACGTTTTGATTAGCGTATATGACAATATTGAGCAGCTTCATCAGCAAAAAGGTGATGTGACCGGAGTTCCAACTGGATTCTTAGATTTGGACCGGATTACATCGGGATTTCAGCGGAATGACTTAATAATTATTGCAGCACGGCCTTCTGTGGGGAAAACAGCATTTGCACTAAATGTGGCTCAGAATGTTGCAGTAAAAACGGATGAAAATGTTGCTATTTTCAGCTTGGAGATGGGAGCAGATCAGCTGGTTCAGCGTATGCTTTGTGCAGAGGGGAATATTGATGCACAGCGTCTAAGAAATGGCCAGCTGCAGGCAGATGACTGGAGTAAGCTCACCATGGCGATGGGCTCGTTATCAAATGCAGGAATTTATATTGATGATACGCCAGGGGTGCGTGTGAATGAAATTCGTTCCAAGTGCCGGCGCCTGAAACAGGAGCATGGACTGGGAATGATTCTAATTGATTATCTGCAGCTTATTCAAGGAAGCGGCAGCTCAAAGGAAAACCGGCAGCAGGAGGTCTCTGAGATTTCCCGTTCCTTAAAGGCGTTAGCCCGTGAGCTCGAGGTTCCGCTTATTGCCTTATCTCAGCTTTCCCGCGGTGTGGAGTCAAGACAGGATAAACGGCCGATGATGTCAGATATCCGTGAATCAGGAAGTATTGAGCAGGATGCGGATATTGTAGGTTTCCTATATCGTGATGATTATTATGATAAAGAAACTGAGAAGCAAAATATTATTGAGATTATTATTGCTAAACAGCGTAATGGACCAACTGGCACCGTAGAGCTTGCTTTTGTAAAAGAATATAATAAATTTGTGGATTTAGATCATCGTTACGGGGAAGGGGATATTCCGCCGGCGATGTAGATAATCTGCGTGCTATTCTAAAGAGATATGATTTTCATTTTATGAATGAGAGTCATATCTTTTTTAGTTTTTTAACAAACTATATAGTGGATATTTAGTTTTTGTAATTGTTTAAATTTTTGAAACGGAAACAAATTACTGAAAATTAACAAAAAAGGGTGCCATTATGTTTTTTGATGTGATATAATAATCAAAAAATTATAAAATCTCATTTTGTGGAGGTGCTTATGGCGAAATCCTTGCTTGAACTCGTGAATTTAAAGACTTATTTTCATGTAAGTAAACACCGTATCGTGAAAGCAGTTGATGGGGTGAGCCTATCAATATATGATGATGAGATTGTTGCACTTGTTGGAGAATCTGGCAGTGGAAAAAGCATGACCTCCATGTCAATTATGGGACTTGTTGATCCTCCAGGTGAAGTGACAGGAGAAATTCGCTTAAATGGTGAAAACTTGTTGAAGTTGAAAGAGAAAAAGCTAGATAAAATACGCGGGGACCAAATGGCGATGATTTTTCAAGAGCCAATGACCTCATTAAATCCCGTTTTCACAATTGGCAATCAACTTATAGAAGCGATTCGAAAGCACAAGAAAGTGACTAAAAAAGAAGCAAAAAAGCAAGCAGTTGAACTATTGAGGCTTGTTGGTTTTAGTAGAGCGGAAGAGAGCTTAAAGGAATTTCCCCATCAGTTATCAGGCGGAATGAGACAGCGTGTGATGATTGCGATGGCGATGTCATGCAATCCTAAGCTGCTGATTGCCGATGAACCAACAACAGCCCTGGATGTCACCATTCAACAGCAAATTCTTGATTTGATGTTGAAGGTGAAATCAGAATTTCAATCTTCCATTTTGCTAATCACACATGATTTGGGCGTTGTTGCTGAGACAGCAAATCGAGTTCTTGTTATGTATGGGGGGCAGATTGTCGAAGAAGCACCCGCCTTTGATTTGTTTACAAACCCGCTTCATCCGTATACAAAAGGATTATTGCGAAGCATGCCTAAGATGGAAGACAATAAAGACAGGCTTGAAGCGATTAGCGGTACGGTTCCATTAGCACACAATTTTCCTAAAGGCTGCCGTTTTGCAGCGCGATGTAAGTTTGCAACGGACGCATGTGCAGATAAGATGCCGGAATTAGTCCAAGCAAACGATAATCGCAAAGTTCGTTGTCTCCTTTATGAAGAAGGAAGCACAACTGCTGATCGAAATCGTATCACTGAAGGGAAGGGGCTATGAGCTAATGAACCAGATTCTAATAGAAGCGAAAGACTTAAAAATGTATTTCCCAATCAAAAAAGGTGTAATTAAGCGAACCGCTGGCTATATAAAAGCAGTTGATGGCATCTCTTTAAAGGTATACGAAGGTGAATCATTAGGAATTGTTGGCGAGTCTGGTTCTGGTAAATCGACACTTGGAAGAATGTTGATGAGTCTACAGAATCCTACAGACGGGGATGTCTATTTCCATGGAGAACGAATCTCCCATTTATCAAATAGAAAAGTAAGACCATACCGCCGTGATATGCAAATGGTCTTTCAGGATCCCTATGCTTCATTAAATCCACGGATGAGCATTGGCGAATTACTAGAAGAACCTTTACTTGTACATAAAACA
Organism: Oceanobacillus sp. FSL W8-0428; assembly: GCF_038004405.1. NCBI lineage: Bacteria > Bacillati > Bacillota > Bacilli > Caryophanales > Bacillaceae > Oceanobacillus > Oceanobacillus sp. FSL W8-0428. The sequence continues at coordinate 1,347,184 of NZ_JBBORB010000001.1, read as the reverse complement.
GTAAAAACAAAAGCTGAACGTAAGCAAAAGGCTGAAGATCTGCTTGAAAAGGTTGGTTTGTCTAAGCAATCTTATAATAAATATCCCCATGAATTTTCTGGAGGACAGAGGCAACGAATTGGTATTGCCCGTGCGCTTAGTACAAATCCACGGTTAATTGTTGGGGACGAGCCAGTATCGGCTCTTGATGTGTCCATCCAATCACAAGTATTGAACTTAATGAAAGATTTACAAGAGGAATTCAAATTAACTTATATATTTATTGCCCATGACTTAAGTGTTGTGAAACATATTAGTGATCGTGTAGCAGTTATGTATTTAGGTAAAATAGTCGAAATTGCAAGAAAAGAGGATTTGTATGAAGCGCCATTACATCCATATACACAAGCACTCATTTCCGCAGTCCCTTCAACGGATGTAACGATTCAAAAGGAAAAAATTGCGTTAAAAGGTGAATTGCCTAGCCCGGCGAATCCGCCAAGAGGCTGTGCCTTCCATACCCGTTGCCCACATGTACATGACAGGTGCAGAACGGAACAGCCTCAATTGGTCGAGTATAAGGAAGACCATATGGTGGCTTGTCATTTATATACCGAGCCGGAAGTAAGGATGGACTAACAAAGGGCTGTATAGGAGGTGAAGCGATACGCCTTTACTAAAAGTTGATCAAGTCATTACGGACAGCCAAACTTAATTTTAAGGGGGAGTTTAGTTTGAAAAAGAAATTTTACGCTTTTCTGGCAACAGCTGCTTTGACGTTAACGCTTGCTGCTTGTGGAGGTAACGATACAGGGAACGAAGCAGGTGGAGAGAACGGCGGTGAAGAGGTTGAAGGAGGAAATGTAAACTTAGCAATGTTTTCGCCGCCAGACAATCTGTTTAATCCAATCTTTTACACTTCTTTGTATGACGCACATATTCTTGAAATTACGCATGAGGCACTTGTTCAACAAAATGAGGAGTTTGAATTCATTCCTGAATTAGCGGAAGATTGGGAATTTAATGAAGATAATACGGAGCTGACTTACAACTTACGACAAGACGTGAAATGGCATGATGGAGAAGACTTTACAGCTGATGACGTTGTATTTACATTTACTGCTATGGCTGATCCTGAATATGGAGGGGCAGGCGGAATACGACAAAATTATGTGAACACACTGGCAGGCTATGAAGAATATGTAAATGGCGACACGGATACATTCTCTGGTGTAGAAAAAGTGGATGACTATACGGTAAAGTTTATTTTTGAAATACCAAGTGTGAAGGCGTTGGCTGATACGTCTATGGATATTATCCCAGAGCATATTTTTGCGGATGTGCCAGTGAAGGATATCCCATCTCATAGTGCGTCAATTGATGCAGGAGAAATTATCGGAACAGGTCCTTTTCAATTAACAGAAGCGCTCGAAAATGAACAATACGTTTTAACAGCAAATGAAGATTATTATTTAGGTGCTCCTAAGCTTGATTCGATCACATGGAAAATTGTTTCTGCTTCTGTAGCGGCAGGGATGCTTGAACAAGGTGAGCTTGACTATGTTCCCCGGGATTTTCCAGCTGCTGATGTTGCTACACTAGAAGGAAATGATACGCTAACGATATTTGAACAGCCTCAGCTGGGTTATCAGTATCTTGGCTTTAAGGTTAATCATGGGCCAAACGACAGTTTAACAGACCCTGAAACTTGGGAGCCAAATGAAAAATTGCAAGATGTTGAGCTGCGTCAGGCAATCGTGCATGCAATTGATCGCCAATCCTTTATTGATGGTTTTTTACATGGTCATGGTGAAATATTAGATGCACCATTCCCAGAAGCTTCCTGGGCTTATAATCCAGATGCGGTGGAAGGCTTAGCATACGATCCGGATTTGGCGATGCAAAAACTTGCTGATGCAGGCTATGAGGATGCAGACGGCGACGGGTTTGTAGAAGATCCAGATGGCAACGAGCTTATTATTAATCTTGACTACCCTGTCGGCAATCCGGTCCGTGAGCAGGTGGCGCCTGTTATCAAAGAACAATTAGAAGCTGTTGGTATTCAGGTTAATTTAAATACGCCACGTGAAGCACCAGCTCACTTTGATATTATTGAAGAAAATGACACGGATCTTGACTTATTTTTAGCTGGCTGGTCGCTGGGCTCTACAGATCCGGATCCAGCTGTTTATAACGCTGGAACAGCAGGTTATAACTATTCACGATTCTTAGATGAAGCGCAAGATGAATTGTTAAGAGAAGCGGTTGATCCGGAATTTGCGTTTGATAATCAAGAATTCAGAAGAGAAAAATATGGCGAATGGGCTCAGCTCTTTATTGATAATGCATCCACGGTTCCCCTTTATGCTGAAAGTGAGCTTCATGTGTATAACAATAAACTTCAAGGGTTAAACATTAAGCCGTTTACATTTAAAGATGATACACACGAATGGTATCTGACGGAATAGAACTTTGTGTGAAGTGAAGCAGCTTAAAAGAGCTGCTTCAACTTTCTTTCATTTTGGGTTAAGAGGTGATCTACGTGATCAAATTTCTTATAAGGCGCATATTACAATTTATACCAATGGTTTTTATTTTAACTGTGATCGTCTTTCTATTTGCTTATCTGGCACCTGGAGATGCTTTAAGCGGAGAGGCGATTGATCCCAATACACCAAGGGAAGTACTCGAGGAGCGGCGGGAGGCTTTAGGGTTAAATGATCCGTTACATATCCAATATTGGAGCTGGCTCAGCAGAGCTGTGACCGGTGATCTGGGGATGTCGACTCATTTTACAGGACGCTCTGTAAGTGAATTGATTTTACAACGACTAAGCAATACTTTTTATTTGGGTGCATTTGCGCTATTTGTGACGCTGATAGTTTCCATCCCAATCGGTATTTACTCAGCCCGTAAAAAATACTCTGTGCTAGATTATGCAGCTACTTCATTTGCATTTATAGGGCTGGCGACGCCAAACTTTTTTGCTGGATTATTAGCAATTTACGTGTTTTCATTTGGACTTGGCTGGTTCCCGACGCAGGGTTCTATCAGCTCAGCAGGTCTCACCGGCTTGGAGGCTTTTATTAGTCGAATCCAACATCTCATTTTGCCAGGCATCACCTTAGGTCTCTCAAGTACAGCGATTTTTATGCGTTATATGCGGTCAGAAATGCTTGATATAAAGGGAAGCGATTTTATTCGGACGGCACGTGCAAAAGGAGTTGGAGCAAGGTCTGTCTTATACAAGCATACATTGCGTAATGCTATGATTCCTATCGTTACATTACTTGGAATGGAGATAGGCATGCTTCTAAGCGGGGCATTTATTGTCGAAACCGTCTTTAATTATCCTGGAATCGGTACATTGTTTTTGTCAGGTATGTCTAATCGTGATTACCCAGTTATTATGGCAGTGAATTTATTAATCGGCCTATCCGTTTTACTTGGAAATCTATTCGCGGATATTCTCTATGCGGTGATTGATCCACGTATTCGACTTGAGTGAGGTGAACAAGAATGGAAACAAGATTAAAAGAAATGCCTGATATAGCTCCTCCACGGCCCGAGTTACCTGAGGAAATGAGTGTTAGTCCTACAAAGCTTGCTTTCCGTCGGTTCCGAAAGAATAAATTGGCACTTTTAGGAACTGTCTTTTTAGCAATAATGGTTTTGGTAGCTATATTTGCTGATGTGATTGCGACCCATGATCCTACTGCTTCACAGTTAAGTAAAGTTGAAGCGAAAGCGGATAGCGAAAACTGGCTGGGGACAGATGGTTCGGGGCGTGACAATTTTTCAAGGCTTGTGTATGGAGCAAGAATTTCCCTTACTGTGGGCTTCTTCGCTATGTTATTTACTGTCTTAATTGGGGGAACACTTGGGTCGATTGCAGGTTACTATGGAGGGAAATTAGATTCAATCATTATGCGCGTAACTGATATTGTCCTGATTTTTCCATTTATTTTATTGTTTATGACGATTGTCGCTATTCTTGAACGAACAACAGTGCCAATCTTTATCCTGGTTATTGCAATTACTTCCTGGCCACAAGTTTGCCGGATATTGAGAGGAACGTTTATGTCGATCCGTGAAAAAGAATATATATTAAGTGCAAGAAGCATCGGTTGTTCAGATGTCCGTATCATACGCAAACATTTCCTTCCTAATGCAGTGGGTCCAATTATTGTGAATGCGACCATTATTATGGCAACCATGATTGTGGCTGAATCAGCCCTAAGTTTTATCGGTTTTGGTATCCCTCAACCGACACCAACTTGGGGGAATATGTTGACGGAAGCCCAAAGCGTCAGATTGTTACGCAACAATCCGGAAGCATGGCTGCCTCCTGGATTGTGTATTTTGTTAACTGTACTCGCAATCAACTTTATTGGTGATGGTTTACGTGACGCATTTGATTCAAAAGCATAAGAAAGAGCAAAATCAACTGATTTTGCTCTTTTTTTACACTTTAAAAAGCCGTCACCTAGCATCTTAAATAACAAATTATTTATTTAAAAGTTTAAACTAATGCAACCAATTTATATTAAATATTTCAAGGAGCGATGACAAAGATTTTCTTTTCGTTTATACTAAGATTGTAATTATTCTAAATATAAATAAAAATGTATTATTAAAAGATAATACGAAATCCTTATTTAAAAAATTAGAAAATTCCAATTTTTGTAATGGTTATTTTACTACTTAGGAGGAGCAGAATGAAGAATTACATATGGAAATTAGGCATTCTTTTTGTGTTAATTATTATGCTTGCTGCTTGTGCCAGTGAACCCGATGAGGGCGGAGCGAACGCTGATGGAAATGCAGGCGATGGTACAGAGGCAGCTGGAAAAGAGGGCGGGGGTTTAATTATCGCTGTAGGAGCTGATGCTATATCCTTAGATCCGCATATTGCAAACGATGTTTCATCCGGCAATGTTAATATTAATATTTATGAGACGTTAACAAAATTTAATGAAGATATAGAATTAGAACCGCTTTTGGCTGAAAGCTGGGAAGAGATTGATGATAATGTATGGGAGTTTAAGCTAAAAGAGGGAATCACCTTCCAGGATGGCTCCGAGTTTAATGCAGAAGTCGTAAAGATGAATGTAGAGCGTATTTTGGATGATGATGTTGCTTCTCCAAGAAAAGTGCTATTCGAGGTTATTGATGAGGTAAAAGTAGTCGATGATTATACGGTACAATTTATCACATCTTCACCATTTGCACCGCTCCCGTCTCATTTTGCTCACTATGCATCAAGTATGATCAGCCCGGAAGCAATTGAAGCGGATTATGAGAATGCAGCGGATGGAAATGAGTATGGAGCGTACATTTCCGCAAACCCGGTAGGAACAGGAATGTTTAATTTTGAAAAATGGGATGCTGGATCAGAGATTGTTCTCACAAATAACGCAGATTATTGGGGCGATGGAGCCAAGGTAGATACAGTTACATTTAAAGTAGTACCAGAGACTTTAACCAGAGTGGCTGAATTAGAAACAGGACAGGCACATATTGCTGATCCGCTGATCGCAAATAATATCGAACAATTAGAAAATAGCAGTGAAGCAAGTATCTATATGCGGGAAGGCGCAGCTATTACTTATCTTGGTTTCAATACAGAGAAGGAACCATTTACGGATGAAAGAGTACGACGGGCTATCTCTATGGCGCTTAATAGAGAAGAAATCGTAGAAGGAATTCTCAATGGCGCCGGGGAAGTTGCTAAAGGGCCTATCAACGATACCAATTTTGGATATCGTGATGACATTGAAGCAATTGAATATGATCCTGAAGGTGCAAAAGAATTATTAGCAGAAGCAGGGTATGAGGATGGTTTTTCAACAACAATTTGGACCAATGATACGCAGGAAAGAATTGATGTAGCAACATACGTTCAATCTTTACTGGCTGATATTGGTATTGATGTGACGATTCAGGAATTTGAATGGGGAACTTATATCGAGCGGACAAGTAACGGAGAGCATGATATGTTTATTTTCGGATTGTCTCTTGGAACACACGATGCAGATTATCCAATGCATATGCTATTTCATTCTGATAATGCTGGACCTCCAGGAAACCGTACGATGATGCGTGATGATACATTTGATGAAATGCTTTATGAGGCTCGAATCGAGCAAGATGAAGAAACTCGTCTGGATATGTATGTGGAAGCTGCAAATTATTTGAATGAACAATCGCCGATGGCCTTCTTATATCATCCAAATGAAATTATGGGTTATCGTAATGAAGTACAAGGTTTTTGGACGGATGCATCTGGATTATATCAGTTGAATGATATTACAATTCAATAATAGATACAGAAAGAGAAGAGGCTATGTGCCTCTCTCTTTTTGCAAGAAAAGGGAATCATAATGATATTATACGGCAGCAGTTTTCCAAAAATGGAAAGCATGTCAGTTTTCTAAAAGATAACATGAAAAGGATAGTTTTTCAGCATGGAAAAAGTATTTCTGCTATGTATTTAAAGAGAAAAACAAGAAATTTATTAGGTATTTCAGATTATTCGACAAAACAGGACATTTGAACCAGAATTTTTTAGAGGAAAGTAAATAATTGTAAATTTAAACGAAAAGTAATTATATGTTGGGAGATCGGGGCTAAGGCCTGTAAAAACGGGCTTTTGAAAGCTTTCTATTTCATTATTGCTTTAATACTTTACCTTGAAAAAGAAATAAATCAATTAATTTATTATTCCCAATAGTTTTAGTAATTATATTAAGATATTTCATAATTTTAGTAATTTAATACTATTATTGAATTTTAAAAGTAGATAGATTAAAATAGAGAAGTAAGACTATTATATAAATTAAGAGGGGAGTACGAATATGCAATTTTCGAAAAAGTCTTTATTATTTTTAGTTTTTGGTCTTTTACTCAGTTTTGTTTTGGTGGCGTGTGCAAGCGAACCAGATGAAAGCGGAAACAATAAATCTGAAGGTGATGGAGAAGGCACTTCAGAAGAAGAAGTAGTTGAGGGCGGCGAGCTTGTTATTGCTAACCAGTCTGACGCAGTTTCACTTGATCCGGCAGGTTCAAACGATACGCCATCCAGTAATGTACAAGCAAATATCTATGAAACACTTGTACATTTAGATGCAGATATGCAATTACAGCCTGGTCTTGCTACAGAGTGGGAAGCAGTAGAAGATAATGTATGGGAATTTAAATTACGTGATGATGTCACCTTCCACGATGGCAGTGAATTTAATGCAGAAGTGGTCAAAGCAAACATCGACCGTATTCTAGATCCGGACGTAGCTTCACCACGTTTCTTCCTTTATGAAATGGTAGAGGAAGTAGAGGTAGTAGATGATTACACTGTACGTTTCGTAACAGAGTATCCATTTGCACCATTCCCGGCACATATTGCACATAACGGTGGTGGAATGGTTTCTAAGGATGCAATTGACGCAGATTATGAAGCGATGGAAAATGGCGAAGAGCCAGGAACTTATATTAGTGAAAACCCAGTTGGTACAGGTTACTTTAAATTCGATTCCTGGAACCCTGGTACAGAAATCCGTTTAGTGAAGAATGAAGACTATTGGGGAGAGCCTGCACACCTAGATTCTGTTGTGTTTAAGGTTGTAAGTGAAGGTCTTACTCGTGTGGCGGAACTTCAAACTGGGGACTCTCATATTGTTGACCCTCTAAACGTAAATGATGTGGAGCAAGTAGAAGGAACTGATGGTGTTCATGTAGCTCCACAAGAAAGTGTAAGCTTATCTTATATTGGATTTAATGTTCAAAAAGAGCCGTTTGATAATCCAGATGTACGTAAAGCAATCAATATGGCAATTGATAAAAGCCAAATTATTGATGGTATTTACAATGGAATTGGGATTCCAGCCGTTGGTCCATTAGCACCGCCGGTATTTGGTTATGACGAAAATGCACCTGGTCTGGAGTATAATTTAGATGAAGCGAAGCAATTGTTAGCAGATGCTGGCTATGAAGATGGTTTCTCTACAACAATTTGGACAAATGATACACAAGAACGTATTGATGCTGCAACAAACGTTCAATCTCAGTTAAAAGAATTGAATATTGATGTAGAAGTAGAAGTGATGGAGTGGGGTACGTATTTAGACAGAACAGCTCAAGGAGATCATGAAATGTTTGTACTTGGCTGGTCAACTGTAACTGGGGATGCTGATTATGGATTATATCCATTATTCCATTCTGATAATGTAGGTGAACCCGGTAACCGTACTTTCCTCGAAAATGATGATTTAGACGCTATGCTTGAAGATGCCCGCCGTGAGGAAGACGAAGATACTCGTCTGCAGCTTTACAGTGATATTCAGGCGGAACTAACAGAGCTTGCTCCAATGCTTTACCTTCATCATCAAGAGTATCTGCTGGGTGTAAGTGATGATGTACAGGGATTAACACAATTACCGACTCAGATTTTGCAATTACATGATGTATCTTTAAAACAATAATTAAATAAATATCAATAGCCGTTTCTCTTTTATTGAAGAGAAGCGGCTGTTTTTATGTGCAGAAAACATCCATATAAATAAAGTTTCATGCTACTATTAATCCGTTATGCAGACTTCTAACCGTCCCGACTTATCATGACAACTGATAAAAAAATAAACTGCCAAGCATTAGCAATAGAGTTATGATTCCTGTGATAAATGGAATCATGTACTTTTGTGGAACCAGCTCAGAAAGCGGACGTCGATCTGAATCAGACATTCTGCTGAAAAAATGCTGAAAGCTGTAAAAAACAATATCAAAAAATCTTCCTTTTATTACATAACCGGCCATAGCGTATAAAATAAGAGCAGCTCCAATGATAAAAGAAACATTTATATAGGATAAAAGATCAACTCGATGGTAAAAAATAAAACAAAACAAAAATATAAATAAATGAGAAATACCAATCCAAATCAAGATTTTTTTAACCATAACAGTAATATCCTCCAAAAAAATATATGTATTAGTATATCACTAAATAAGGATGTTCAAAATCTCAAAAAGAATACTGAAAAAACACAATTTTCCTTCTATAGGAAAATTCGAAAAAAATAAATTTACAAAATTATTACATAACAAATGGACTAAAAAAGCTATTTTTTTGGAAAAATATACAAAAACAATCAAATTTCACTCGTAAATAATGACAAAGATTAGGACGTTAAAGTGTTAATACAAAGGCTTTGCAATGGATTTGTAAGCGATTAAACAAGTTGAATTATCTATTATTTCTGTATTGGGGAAATTATTAAAAAAATTTACATATAAAGTAAATGTGGTGTAATATGTAACTTGTAATCTAAAAAAGGGGTGTACAGAAAAAGTGAAAAAGTCTAAATATTATCTCATTATTGTTTTGGCGTTAACAATGTTTGTCATCTCAGCATGTGGATCAAACAATGATAATGAAGGAAGTTCAGATAACGGCGACTCATCTGCTTCAGGTGAGCAAGTATTAAATATGGTAGAAACAGCAGAAATTCCAACAGGAGATCCTGCCTTGGCTACAGATGCTGCCAGTTTCATCGTATTTGGACAAACAATGGAAGGCCTTTATGTATTAGATGGGGAAGATCAACCGGTTCCAGCTATTGCTGATGGTGATCCGGAAATAAGTGAAGATGGTCTTGTTTATACATTTAAATTAAAAGAAGACGCAAAATGGTCCAATGGAGATCCTGTGACAGCGCATGATTTTGTTTATGCATGGCAAAGAGCCTTAAATCCTGACACTGGTTCACAATATGCATATATGTTCTCAGGAGTTATTGAAAACGCAACAGATATTATGAATGGTGATGCAGCTGTAGAAGAGTTAGGTGCAGAAGCCGTAGATGATTATACTTTAGAAATAACTTTGGAACAACCCGTGGAATACTTAAATTCATTATTGGCTTTTGGTACGTATTTGCCATTAAATGAAGATTTTGTAGAAGAAAAAGGCGACAGCTTCGGAACCAACAGTGATAACATGCTTGCAAATGGTCCATTTGTATTGACAGGTTGGGATGGTTCCGGATTAACCTGGACATATGAAAAAAATGAAGAATACTATGATATAGATAATGTAAGCCTTGATAAAGTAAATGTACAAGTTGCTAAAGAGCCAAGTACAGCTGTAAACCTGTATGAAACAGGAGAAGCTGACCGTACAGCTGCATTAAGCTCAGAGTATGCAAAACAATATGCTAACCATGAAGATGCTTCAACATTTGAAGAAGGAAGCTCCTGGTATCTTAAATTTAACCAGGAACGTGATGGCGAAGAAACACCATTAGCAAATGAAAATATCCGTAAAGCACTGGCAATGGCTTTTGATAAAGAAGCATTTGCAGAACAAGTTCTTTCAAATGGTTCCATTCCTAGTGACGGTTATGTACCACGCGGTTTAGCTGTAAATCCTGAAACAGGAGAAGATTTCCGTGAAGAAAGTGGAAACCTGATCAGCTATGATGTGGAAAAAGCACAAGAATACTGGAATAAAGGTTTAGAAGAATTAGGTGTAGATGAACTTTCTCTAGATTACTTGAGTGATGATACTGAAAATGCAAAAAGAACTGCTGAATATTTCAAAAATCAATTAGAGACAAATCTTGATGGTTTAACACTTAATTTAGAAAATGTACCATTTAAAAACCGTTTAGATAGAACAACAGCTCAAGATTACGATGTAGTAATGCACGGCTGGGGACCAGATTACCTGGATCCACTTACTTTCTTAGATTTATATGTTACAGATGGAGCGAATAACCAAGCAAGTATTTCCAATGAAGAATACGATCAGCTTATTGAAGATGCAAAAGTAACTTATGCAAATGATCCTGAAAAACGCTGGGAAGCAATGCTTGAAGCTGAAAGAATTCTCGTTCAGGAAGACACAGCAATTGCACCTATTTACCAACGCGGAAGATTAACACTTATTAAGCCGTATGTAAAAGGTTTAGAAGAGCATTTGTTTGGCCCTGATTATTCACTAAAAAATGTAACAATCGAAAAATAATGTTTCTTAAAAGCGCGCATTCAAAAGTCCGCTGAAATTAATATTGTATGGAAAAGAGAGAGACTTTTAGTGAAAAGTGCTCTCTTTTCCTCATTTTTACAGAAGTTTAGAATATTTTCATTTATTCGTATATAAGGAGGACACAATATGGCGAAATATATTACCAAGCGGATAATTTATTTGATTATTACGCTGTTTATTATTGCTTCTGTTACCTTTTTTCTAATGAAGTTTCTGCCGGGTACCCCATTCTCAAATGAGGAACGGTTAACAATTGAGCAACGTGAAATTTTAAATGCGAAGTATGGATTGGATCAGCCTATTCCTATTCAGTATATGAACTACATGGTAAATATCGTAAAAGGTGATCTAGGTGTATCCTTTCAGTTCGAAAACCAACCTGTTATGGATTTATTGATGAATCGGATTGGACCTTCGATGCAGCTTGGTGTACAGGCTATGATTATAGGTACAATCATCGGTATTGCGCTTGGAGTACTTGCTGCTATGTTCCAGAATACATGGATTGATTATGGAAGCACCTTTTTAGCTATACTCGGTAAATCAATTCCTTCCTTTGTTTTAGCAGCATTATTACAATATTACATTGGAGTAAAATTGGGATGGCTGCCAGTCGCCTCATGGAATGGTTTCTCTTCATCTATTTTACCCACCATTGCGTTAGCTTGTTTCCCAATAGCTACAGCAGCGCGTTTTATGAGGACAGAACTGATAGAAGTATTTGGATCTGATTATATTACACTAGCAAAAGCAAAAGGAAATTCACGTGGCGAAGTAGCTGTGAAGCATGCTATTCGTAATGCGTTAATTCCTTTAATTACGGTTTTAGGACCGATGGCTGTCGGACTAATGACCGGTTCGATGGTTGTGGAAAAAGTATTTGCTGTACCGGGGATTGGTGAGCAATTTGTGAAATCAATTATGACAAATGATTTCCCTATTATTATGGGAACCACTTTATTTTTTGCTTTCTTACTGACGGTTATTATTTTAATTATTGATATCCTGTATGGAATTATCGATCCGAGAATTCGTCTGAATGGAGGCGATAAATAATGAATAGAGAAGAAATAAAAGAAATACCGAAAGAACAATTTGAGCCTGCTCCGATTGATCATGAAGCTGGCGAGAGGCTGGAGAAACCGCAGCTTTCGTTTATGAAGGATGCCTGGCTGCGGGTTCGAAAGAATAAAGCTGCTATCGTCAGTTTAATTATTTTGGCACTGATAGTTATTATGGCTATTATTGGACCACATCTTTCGGGTCATGATGGTTACGAGCAGGATGTCGCGAAAAGTAACCTTCCACCGCGTGTACCAGTTTTAGAGAATATGGGTATCTTTGACGGCACTCAGAAAGTCGGCGGGGAAGAAGTAAATAAATACGAACAAATGAATATAGAAGAATACTACTGGTTTGGTACGGACAGCCTTGGAAGAGACTTATTTACCCGTGTCTGGCTTGGAACGAGAGTTTCTCTATATATTGCTGTATTAGCAGCTGCCATTGATATGCTGGTCGGTGTTATTTATGGTTTAGTTTCCGGATTTAAAGGCGGTAGAACAGATAATGTGATGCAGCGTATTTTGGAAGTTATTTCTGGTATTCCAAACCTGATTGTAGTAATTTTAATGCTTTTAATCCTGAAACCAGGTATCATGTCTATCACGATAGCGATGGTTATTACGGGATGGGTCGGTATGGCCAGGGTCGTACGTGGACAAGTTCTTAAATTAAAAGATCAGGAATATATACTGGCCTCGCGGACATTAGGTGCAAAAAATAATCGATTACTGTTTAAGCATCTGCTGCCGAATTTATCAGGCGTTATTATTATAAACACAATGTTCACGATTCCCAGTGCTATTTTCTTTGAGGCTTTCTTAAGCTTTATCGGAATTGGATTACAGGCTCCATCGGCATCCTTAGGTACACTGATTGAGGACGGTTATAAAACGTTTCAATTTTTACCTCATCTGATGATTATTCCGTGTATCCTTATCTGTGTGATTTTGATTGTATGTAATTTAATTGGAGATGGACTACGTGATGCATTTGATCCAAAAATGCGCGATTAAAGTTGAGGTGAAATGATATGAAAAAATTATTAGAAGTAAAAGATCTTCATATATCGTTCCATACATTTGCCGGGGAAGTGCAGGCAATCCGTGGTGTAGACTTTGATTTATACGAAGGTGAGACACTTGCGATTGTTGGAGAATCTGGTTCAGGTAAATCGGTAACAACAAAGTCAATTATGAGATTGCTTCCGCAGGGTAATTCTGAAATTAAATCAGGAGAGATTCTTTTTAATGGAGAGAATCTCGCAACGGCGTCGGAAAAGAAGATGCAAAAAATCCGCGGAAAAGATATTTCAATGATTTTCCAGGATCCAATGACTTCACTGAATCCTACCATGACTATTGGTAAGCAGATTATGGAACCATTAATAAAACATCGAGATTTGAGTAAAAGTGAAGCATCAAAGCGGGCGGTAAAATTGTTGGATCTGGTTGGTATTTCAAAACCGGAGACGCGTTTGAAACAATATCCGCATCAATTTTCAGGTGGAATGAGACAGCGTGTGGTTATTGCAATTGCACTGGCCTGTGCTCCGAAGGTATTAATCGCGGATGAACCGACAACTGCTCTGGATGTAACAATTCAAGGGCAAATATTGGATTTGATGAAGGATCTGCAAAAGAAAATTGAAACATCTATTATATTTATTACACATGATTTAGGTGTGGTAGCCAATGTTGCTGACCGTGTGGCTGTTATGTACGGCGGTAAAATTGTCGAAGTAGGGACAGTAGATGAGATATTTTATAATCCGCAGCACCCATATACATGGGGATTAATCAGCTCAATGCCTAGTCTGGATTCACAGGATGAGGAGCTGTTTGTGATTCCCGGTACACCGCCGGACCTGCTCCATCCGCCTAAGGGCGATGCGTTTGCACCGAGAAATCCTTATGCTATGAAAATAGACAAGGAAGAAGAGCCGCCAATGTTTAAAGTATCTGATACGCATTATGCGGCAACCTGGCTGCTGCATCCAGATGCACCTAAAGTAGAGCCCCCATTGGCAGTTCAAGAGCGGCAGGCGAAGTTCCGCGCTTCTATAAAGGGGGACAAGTAAAATGGCAGAGAAACTGTTAGAAGTAAAAAATCTGAAGCAATATTTTAATATCGGCAAGCCAAAGGAAGTACGGGCTGTTGATGATATAAGCTTTGATATTTATAAAGGTGAGACCCTTGGACTGGTTGGAGAATCAGGCTGTGGGAAGTCAACAACAGGAAGAACACTGATTCGTTTGTATAACGCTACAGGCGGAGAAGTTCTCTATAATGGCGTAAATGTTCATGGTAAAAAATCTGGTAAGGAATTAAAAGAATTCAACCAAAAAATGCAGATGATTTTTCAGGATCCTTATGCATCACTGAATCCAAGAATGAAGATATCTGACATTATTGCAGAGGGCATCGATATTCATGGGCTTGCTAAATCGCCAAAAGAACGATTGGAAAAGGTTCACAAGCTTCTTGAAACAGTAGGGCTGAATAAGGAGCATGCTAATCGCTATCCGCATGAATTTTCCGGGGGGCAGCGGCAAAGAATCGGGATTGCCCGTGCACTTGCGGTAGAACCGGAATTTATTATCGCTGACGAACCAATATCTGCTCTGGATGTATCTATTCAGGCACAGGTAGTTAATCTGTTGAAAAAATTGCAAAAAGAACGTGGATTAACCTATTTGTTTATTGCCCATGATTTATCCATGGTCAAATATATCAGTGATCGGATTGGCGTTATGTATTTCGGGAAATTGGTTGAGCTGGCATCTGCAGATGATTTGTATCGGAATCCGGTTCATCCATACACGCAATCACTGCTTTCAGCAATACCTCTTCCAGATCCGGAATATGAACGCACAAGGAAACGGCAAGCATACCATCCAGATGTTCATCAGTATGAGGATGGAGAGGACGTCCGTATGCGTGAAATTTCTCCGGGGCATTTTGTTAACTGTTCAGAAAAAGAGTTTGAACAATATAAAGCAAACTATAATCATAATAAGTAAGTCATTTTAACCCACTAAAATACCCCGTATCAAACCAGTAAAAGCCTGGCTTGATACGGGGTATTTGCTTGTTAATCATGTGTAGAGGATCATGCTTTTATTTACAAAAAGCATGACAGCTCTATGAACGAACAATTGGTTTTATAATATTACATAGCATACATGAAATCTCTCTATAGTCGGTATGCCCAGGTAAGTTGCTTAAGCATTCACCTGTGGCTGATGTTCACCGGAGCGTATTGCCTCCATATGGTGACAAGCTGCACGATGGCCGTCCTTCATACCTTCTGTGTTCCGAAGTTCAGGTACTTTTGTACGGCATAAATCCGTTGCAAATGGACAGCGGGTATGGAAGCGGCAGCCCTCTGGAGGATCAATCGGAGAAGGCACATCTCCTTTTAACATAATGCGTTCTTTTTCCTTCTCAACGTCTGTACTAGGTATTGCTGACAGCAGAGCCTTTGTGTAAGGGTGCATATTATTGGTGAATAATGAATTTTTATCTGCTATCTCGACCACTTTTCCTAAATACATCACAATGATTCGATCGGAAATATGACGAACAACACCTAAATCATGGGAAATGAAAAGGTACGTTAATTTAAATTCGCGCTGCAGCTTTTTTAATAAGTTGATTACCTGAGCCTGAATGGACACATCAAGCGCAGAAACAGCTTCATCTGCAATAATTAACCTTGGGTTTACTGATAAGGCCCGGGCGATACCAATACGTTGACGTTGTCCGCCACTGAACTCATGCGGATAGCGGTCTGCCTGATGCGGTCCGAGACCAACTGTATCCATTAATTCTTTGACACGATCATTTCTTTCTTTTTTCGGTACAGCATTTTGAATTTCCATTGCTTCTGTTAAGATTTGTCGTACAGTGTGACGAGGATTAATCGAAGCATATGGATCCTGGAAGATAATTTGCATATCTTTACGGAATTTATTCATTTCTTTTTTGTTCAGCTCAAGAATGTTAGTATTATCGAATTCTACTTCCCCGGCAGTCGGCTCATCCAGGCGGAGAATGGCTCGTCCAGTTGTTGATTTTCCGCAGCCGGATTCTCCTACAATACTAAGTGTTTCTCCCTCGAAAATTTCAAAGGATACGTCATCTACTGCTTTTACGTGATTAATAGTACGTCCAAAAATCCCGCCTTTAATCGGGAAATATTGTTTTAAGTCATTTACTTTAAGAAGTACTTTCTGATCGCTCATAAACGTTCACCTCCGGATCTCCATCCCATTCATCAGAATAAATCCAGCAACGAATTTGGTTACCATCTTCATCTGTTTCTAAATCAGGTAATTTATTTCGGCATAAATCCGTTGCGAATGGGCATCTTGGTGCAAATCGGCAGCCTTTAGGCATATCAGCAGGACTGGGAACAGACCCTTTAATAACTGCTAAATCTCCTTCAATATCTTGATCGTATTGAGGAATAGATTCCATTAAACCGACAGTATATGGATGTTTTGGTTCCGTGAATAATGTTTTCTTATCGGTAAATTCAACCACTTTACCGCAATACATAACGGCAACATAATCACAGGTCTCGGCAACAACGCCTAAGTCATGCGTAATTAATAAAATACCCATATCTAATTTTTCCTGCAATTCTTTCATTAAATCCAAAATTTGTGCCTGAATTGTTACGTCCAGGGCTGTTGTCGGCTCGTCGGCAATAAGTAGATCAGGATTACATGCAAGAGCAATTGCGATCATTACACGTTGGCGCATTCCGCCCGATAGCTCAAAAGGATATTGATCGACACGCTTCTCTGGAGAAGGAATTCCTACAAGCTTTAACATATCAACAGATTTTTTCTTTGCTTCTTTCTTACTGAGTCCCTGATGAATACGGAATGATTCACCAATTTGCTGTCCAACGGTAAAGGTTGGATTAAGAGAAGTCATTGGTTCCTGGAAAATCATTGATATTTCATTACCACGGATTTTACGCATCTGTGCTTCGCTTTTATCTAAGAGGTTTTCTCCCTTGAAGAGAATTTCTCCCCCTTTGACTTTTCCCGGTTCTTCAATCAGGCGAAGAATAGATAATGAGGTAATACTTTTACCGGAACCAGATTCTCCAACGACACCCAGTACTTTCCCTTTTGGAATACTAAATGAAACGCCATCTACAGCCTTTACTTCTAAATCCTTTGTGAAGAAAGAAGTCTGTAAATTTTTAATTTCTAATATATTATCATATGAAGTGTCAGGTGCACCTGTCATAGTAAGTAGCTCCTTTCTAAAATCTAGTAATTAAAGAATACTAGTCTAAATCAATTCGCTTGTTCAATAAACGGTAAGCAACGTCTACAACTAAGTTTACAAAAACGAAAAGAAGTGACGCAACTAAAATGGTACCTTGAACAACTGGGAAATCACGAGCCTGAATAGAATCGATAATTAATTTACCCATTCCATTAACAGCGAATACAGACTCTGTTAACACAGCTCCGCCAAGAAGTCCGCCAAATTGTAAACCAACTACAGTAACAATAGGAATCAGTGCATTTTTCAATGCATGACGATAAATAACGATTTGTTCTTTTACCCCTTTGGCACGGGCAGTCCGGATATAATCCTGGCCAATAACATCCAGCATGCTGGATCGGGTCATACGTGCAATAATGGCTGCACTGCTTGTACCTAATGTGATAACAGGCAAGACAATTTGACTGAAGCTGCCCCAGCCTGAAGGGCTGAACCAAGCTGTATTACTAAAGAAAGGTACCCAGGATGGTAAATCAATTCCAATCGCAAACCATTGAATTAACATTAAACCAAGCCAGAAGTTTGGCATAGATAAACCGAATAAAGCTATCAGCATAAGTGTTGTATCAATTGCAGAATATTTACGTGTGGCAGAAATAATACCGACAATTAATCCTACAAATACAGCTAATACTGTACTATAAAAGGCGAGTTCGACAGTTACCCAAAATCTGGCGCCGATTTCAGACGAGACATCCCGTCCGCTTCGCATCGAGGTTCCTAAATCACCTTGAACAGCATTGGTTACATAATCTAAGTACTGTTTTGGCAGCGGGTCATTTAAGCCCAGCCGCTCTCTGATATTATCAATTTGTTCCTGTGGAGCACCTTCGCCGGCAATTACTTGCGCAGGGTCTCCGGGAACCAAATGCATCATACTAAACACGATAATAGATACACCGATTAATACAGGTATCGTTTGTAAAATACGTCGAATGATAAATTGAAACAAAATGGTTCACCTCTTTCTATTCTCTCGTTTTTGGATCAAATGCATCACGTAATCCATCTCCAAGTAAGTTAAATGCTAAAACAGCTACGACAATAGCAAGCCCCGGGAATAATGCTACATGGGGTGCGTTATATAAGTAGTTTCTTCCATCACTCAGCATCGCTCCCCATTCCGGTGTAGGAGGCTGCGCACCCAAACCTAAGAAGGAAAGTCCACTGGCGGATAGAATCGCTGTAGCAATACTTAACGTAGCTTGAACGATAATTGGAGAGGTGATATTAGGTAAAATATGTTTGAAAATAATTCTGGAATCGCTGGCTCCCAGCGCTCTCATAGCATCAATATACTCCAGCTTTTTCACAGATAAAGTAGAGCCCCGGACAATTCTGGCGAAAATAGGTATAGATGAAATAGCAACAGCAATAATTACATTAAACATACTACCACCTAAAACAGTAACAATAGTTAAAGCTAATAGAATACTAGGGAATGCTAATAAAACATCCATAATACGCATGATAATACTGTCTGTCCGTTTTCCATAATATCCTGCGATAATGCCGAGAAATATCCCGATAGTTGCCCCGAGTAAGATAGAGAAAAAGCCTATCATTAGAGTTAATCCAGTTCCTTGGATTACCCTGCTGAATATATCTCTTCCAAAGTTATCTGTTCCAAACCAATGATCAGAAGATGGTGTAGCCAGTTTATTGGTTACATCTTGATCATATAGAGGATCGTAGGGGGTTAAGTAAGGCCCGACAAGAGCAATAATGATAAGTAAAATGATTAAAACACCGCCGACAACAGCCGACTTATTTTTCTTAAGTTTATTAAAGACGCTTTTCCAGCTTTTAAGTCGGGGATTAGGCGGCTTGATAGCTGTCTGCGGCTTTTCGATATGTTCGTTTGAACGACTCATCGGTTTTTTTCATCCTTTCTCTCGTGTTATAGGTCAGTCTTGATTATATCATGAAAAAGTTTGTAGAAATATATTTGATTTTAAAATCATGAAAAGATACATATTTTTTAAAATTGTCGAAAAACGTAAAACCTTGATACAAAAGGGTTTATTTAAACGAATAATGTGAGAATGCTAATAAATTTGTAATACTATTTCAAATACGAAAATTTGTATTAATTAAAAAAGACACCCTTTTCTAATTTATTAAAATCTAATTTAAGGAATGCTAACGGACTTGAAGAACTTAATTCTTCTATAATAATGTAATTATAAAATAGAAAAGACAGCCAATGTGAATATGACCTGATTTCAAAGCACTCTAAAATATGAGAGGGACGAAAATGCATTTATATGCTTTCCTATATAAGAGGCAGGAAGGATTGTCGAAAATCTAGTATAATGATAATAATTTAAGATATATCATGATTAAGTGATTATAAAGAGGTGGAATTTCGTGAAGAAGAAATTTGTTTGGAATCCTGCTAGAATTTTCTTTCATAATACGGGGACAGAGAAATTAGAAGCTCTTGCAAAAGAAGGCTGGAGTGTAGAGAAGTTACGATTGGGCGGCCTGCTTTTTCAATTGAAAGAAGATGAGCCTAAGGAAGTACAGTATCATATAGATTTTCAGTCTTTTCAAAATACAGATGAAGCTATGCCTCAAACAGACGCGGGCTGGGAACTGGTCGATGCGCTCGATTATATGGCGGTTTTTCAGGGCTCGCCGGAAGCCTTGTCAATAGAAGGAAACCAGGAACAGCTGCTGGAGCAATTGAATCAGGAAGGGAGATTGTTAGGTAAATATACAATTCTTTCAAGCATTTTTTTAATTATTTTCTTTATTTTACATATAAAAGTGGGCTGGGATCTGATAAAAATGATTCTGCTTGGAGGAATTATTATGGGTGGAATCGCATTTATCCTGGTGTTGGCTTTGTATATTTTAAATAGGTATAGACGGTATAACTTGAAAAACACGTAATAACAATGAAAAAAGATGGAAATATTAGAGTAATAAAACATGTCGAATTGTAATATAAGAGAGTATTTAAAAGTAAACCGCAGGAAAAGGCAGAAAAGATCACATTGTATGGAACAGATGAGATAAACTGCTTAAAACTCTTGGGAAACGACGTTATAGGCTGTTTGAGATTTTCCATAAATATACCTATAATAAATAGAGTTGCCTAGAAACAAGCGAACACATCTAAATGGATGCCGTAAAATAAATGAGTCTATAGTTGATTCATTTATTTTTGTTTACAGAATAAACCGTTCAGGAGCACCATAGATTGATTTGCCTTCAAACAGATGTACTACCAATCAAAATAAAATAGAGAGGTGATTATATGGCAGTAGTTGAAGCAAAAAACCTGTCTAAAATTTTTGGTAAAAATATCGGCCAATCTATCAAAATGTTAGATCAAGGTATGACCAAAGAAGAAATATTGAAAAAGACAGGGAATACTGTCGGAGTAAATCGTGCCAGTTTCTCTGTAGAAGAAGGAGAAATATTCGTCATAATGGGGCTGTCAGGTAGTGGGAAGTCTACTTTAGTCCGATTAGTAAATCGTTTAATTGATCCAAGTGAAGGATCTATCCTTATTGATGGAAAAGAATTAGCGACATTAGATAAAAAAGCATTAAGACAAGTACGTCGTGAAAAATTAGGAATGGTATTCCAGCAATTCGCGCTCTTTCCGCATCGTACCATCTTACAAAATGCAGGATTCGGTTTAGAAGTACAAGGCGTTGATAAAGCTGAACGGGAAAAACGTGCAGAAGAATCATTAAAGCTTGTGGGATTAGGTGACTATATGCATCAGAAACCTGGCCAGCTATCTGGCGGGATGCAGCAGCGTGTAGGACTGGCCCGTGCTTTGGCTAACGATCCAAAAGTACTGTTAATGGATGAAGCTTTCTCAGCACTTGATCCGCTTATCCGTAAAGAAATGCAGGATGAGTTAATTGATTTACAATCTACGATGAAGAAAACCATTATCTTTATTACGCATGATCTTGATGAAGCTCTTCGTTTAGGAGATCGAATTGCGTTAATGAAGGATGGAGTTATTGTACAAATTGGAACACCGGAAGAAATTCTAATGAATCCGGCAAATGACTACGTTGAGAAATTTGTGGAAGATGTAGACCGCTCGAAAATCCTCACTGCAAGTCATATCATGAAGCGTCCGGAGACAATCAATATTGATAAGCATGGTCCTAGAGCAGCGTTAGAAAGAATGCGCAAGGAAGGAATCTCAAGCATTCTTGTTGTTGATGAAAAACGACGATTACAAGGTTATGTCACAGCAGACGATGCTTCCGAAGCTCGTAAAAAGGAAGTGTCAGATATTAAAGAAATCTTAAAAACAGATATATTAAAAGTTGCACCGGATACACCGATGCAAGAAATTTTCTCTATGATTTATGATACTCCTATCCCGATTGCAGTTGTGGGCGATGATAATCGTTTAAATGGAATTATTGTCCGGGGAGCGGTATTGGCCGCACTTGCAAATGATGGTGAGGTGAATATAGATGCTTGATTTTATGGATAAAATACCATTAGCAGAATGGACTGAATCAGCGACAAGCTGGATTCAAAATACATTTGCATTTCTTTTCGAACCAATTAAAGACCATTTTGGCGATTTTATGGACTTTGTATCTGGAGATCTTCTACCAGGTATCCCGCCAATTCTGTTTATCTTAATTGTTGCCGTGATTGCATTCTTTGTTTCCGGTAAGAAGTTAGGATTAGCAGTGTTCTCTATCATTGGCCTATGGTTTGTATATAACCAGGGATTATGGGATGCGTTAATGTCTACAGTGACTTTGGTTATTTTAGCAAGTTTATTGTCTGTCATTATTGGTGTACCAGTGGGAATATTAATGGCAAAAAGCAAAATTGCCAATTCGATTCTTACACCAGTATTAGACTTTATGCAGACAATGCCGGCATTCGTATATTTAATCCCGGCGGTAGCATTCTTCGGAATCGGGATGGTTCCGGGTGTATTCGCATCTCTTATTTTTGCGACACCGCCGACTGTTCGTTTTACAAACTTAGGTATCCGTCAGGTTTCTAATGATTTAATTGAAGCATCTGATTCATTCGGTGCTACAGGGTCACAGAAGCTGTTTAAAGTAGAATTACCTATGGCAAAAGGAACGATTATGGCTGGTATTAACCAGACGGTAATGCTTGCACTTTCAATGGTTGTAATTGCGTCAATGATTGGTGCGCCGGGACTTGGAAGTCAAGTGCTTTCTTCTCTCCAACGTGCATCTGTCGGTACCGGATTTGTTGCTGGTATCGGAATTGTAATTCTGGCGATTATTATTGACCGTATTACACAAAATATGAATAAAGCAAAAAGATAAATCTGCATGACAATCTTTTCAATTAAGAGTGGTTCATTCCTCTGTTGATATGAAAAGTGTCAATATAGAAAAAATAATTTTAAGAAAAGGGGAGTTTTATTTATGTCTAAATGGAGTCTGAAACGTGCAGGACTTATTGGTTCATTAGCACTTGGACTAGTTGTTGCTGGTTGTGGAAGTAATGACAGCGATGACGGAGATAGTGATTCTGCAGAAGGCGGAGTAGATGGCAAAATCGAATTAGCCTATGTAGAGTGGGATACAGAGGTAGCCTCTACAAATGTTGTCGGAAAAGTACTGGAGGATTTAGGTTATGATGTGACATTAACCCCACTTGATAATGCCATTATGTGGGAAGCAGTTGCAAGCGGTGAAGCAGACGGAATGGTAGCTGCCTGGTTACCAGGAACACATGCCGAGCAATTCGAAGCTTATGGTGACCAAGTTGAACAGCTTGGACCTAACTTAGAAGGAGCAGCAATTGGTCTTGTCGTACCGGAATATATGGATGTAGATTCTATTGAAGATCTAACCGATGAAGCAGGTCAAACCATTACAGGTATTGAAGCTGGTGCTGGTGTTGTAAATGCTGCTGAAAATGCAGTGGAAGAATATGATAATCTGGATGGCTGGACTGTACAAACTTCTTCCAGTGGTGCAATGGCCACAGAATTAGGCAGTGCTATTAATAATGAAGATGAGATTGTTGTTACTGGATGGTCTCCACACTGGAAATTCCAAAAATATGATTTGAAATATCTTGAAGACCCGGAAGGTGTTTTCGGTGAAGCAGAATCTATTGAAACAATGGTTCGTGAAGGCTTAGAAGACGACGCTCCGGAAGCATATCAAGTATTAGATAACTTCTATTGGGATACAGATGATATGGAAGAGGTTATGCTAGCTATTAACGAAGGCGCTGCTCCAGAAGACGCAGCTGCTGATTGGGTAGAAGCTAATCAGGATAAAGTAGCTGAATGGACAGAAGGTATTGAATAAATAGAGATTTCCTTTTGAAAGGCGGCTCCAATAATTATATTGGGGTTGCCTTTTTATATTTATAGATGAAATCCGAACATTACCATTTTGTTATTGTATTTAGTTCGTGTTTTTAAAGCTGCAACAAATATAAACAGACGAATTAAGCGTATGATAAAGTTAAAATGAAAAACAACGTTCGTGTTCTACATTGACGTTTATTTTTTTAACTGATAAACTATTAACTAGTGAGTAAAATACAAATAATGATAAATGATTGTTCAGCTGTGTATATTATCAAAAGGCAAAAAATAGGCAGGACAAAAAGTTTCATATATAAAATCAATCTTGGAGGTGCACCATGTCCTCAGTAGTAGTTGTAGGTACGCAATGGGGAGATGAAGGGAAAGGTAAAATTACCGATTTCCTATCTCAAAATGCAGAAGTAGTTGCTCGTTATCAAGGCGGAAATAACGCTGGCCATACGATTAAATTTGATGATGTAACGTACAAGTTACATTTAATACCATCAGGAATTTTCTTTAGTGAAAAAACCTGTGTTCTTGGAAACGGAATGGTTATCGATCCAAAAGCATTTGTAGAAGAAATTGCTTATTTACATGAGCGTAATGTTTCTACAGATAATCTTCGTATCAGTAATCGCGCGCATGTGATTCTTCCATACCATTTGAAGCTGGATATTCTTCAAGAAGAAGAAAAAGGTGCTAATAAAATCGGTACGACGAAAAAAGGGATCGGCCCTGCTTATATGGATAAAGCAGCACGTGTCGGTATCCGCATTGCTGATTTAATGGATAAAGAAGCCTTCCGTGAAAAATTAGAACAGAATTTAAAAGAAAAGAATCGTTTATTTGAAAAAGTATATGAGTCCGATTCCATTCAAGTCGAGGATATTTTAGACGAGTACTATGAATATGGGCAGCAAATGGCTCCTTATGTGGTAGATACATCTGTTGTTTTAAACGACGCTATTGATGAGGGCAAACGTGTCCTGTTTGAAGGTGCACAAGGTGTTATGCTTGATATTGACCAAGGTACGTATCCGTTTGTAACGTCTTCTAACCCGATTGCCGGTGGTGTGACGATTGGTTCTGGTGTAGGCCCAACAAAAATCAATCATGTTGTAGGTGTGTCAAAAGCATATACAACACGTGTTGGTGATGGTCCTTTCCCAACAGAATTACATGATGAAGTGGGAAATCAAATTCGTGAGGTCGGGCGTGAATATGGTACAACAACAGGACGCGCGCGCCGTGTAGGCTGGTTTGACAGTGTCGTTGTCCGCCATGCACGCCGTGTGAGCGGAATTACGGATTTATCTCTAAATTCCATTGATGTACTGACTGGTATTGAAACATTAAAAATCTGCGTTGCGTATCGCTACAAAGGGGAAATTATTAAAGAATTTCCTGCAAGCTTAAAAGCATTAGCAGAATGTGAGCCGGTATATGAAGAAATGCCAGGCTGGACAGAGGATATTACTGGAGTGAAGACATTGGATGAACTTCCAGCCAATGCGCGTCACTACCTGGAGCGGATTTCTCAGCTGACAGAAATTCCATTATCTATCTTCTCTGTTGGTCCAGATCGTTCGCAGACAAACGTAGTAAGAAGTGTGTATCGTCCATAATAAAGTAATGAATGTAGGAAAAGGAGCTGATTTTTGCGATCAGCTCCTTTTCCTGTGCGGAGAAAAATGAACGTTCTAATCTATGTTAAAATGAGGGAAAGTGATAAAGGAGAGATAGCGATGAATTTTGTCCAGCCAGGGGCAGAGTTCGATGTTTTTATGCTAATATTATCGATTATTATGTTAATCATTTTCACCTTTTTGGCAGCGACGCTTGTCTATTCTTTCTTAAAAAGAGGCAAGCAGAAGCCTGGTTATTTTATTTTTTATATCTTTATAGTTTTTGGTGTTATCTATCAGCTAATTGAATTTTTCCGCCTCTATACATGGTTAGGGATAGCAGCAATTATAATCTATATTACTTTTGGACTGATTATTTTTCTGGCACTCCGTAAAAATAGAATGAAGTAAGTTTTGAAAAATAATGTATCCAATTTTTTCTAATGTATATTTATATTCAGCCAACAAGACAGAAGCGCTGTTTTACGTTAAAATAGAGAGAGTAAGTCTCTATTTCTATAGACTTTGTAGAAATAGCATTGTTCATAATATGGATTTATATTTTAGTGAATCCAATTAAATTATTTTATACAAATACCAGAAGTATAATTAATAAATCTTTTGATATTTGTATAAAAATCATTTATTCCACGGTTAAGCACTATAATTAGCGGAGGAAAAACACGGAAAATCCTGTGGAAAAGCGTAGTGTTTTTCAGTAGCGAAGGCTATAAAGGCAAAATTTTAATTCCAATCTAATAACATTTTTATAAATTATTTAACTAAAAAAGGATGTGCAACCAATGAGTCAAAAAATATTAGTTGTCGATGATGAACAGCCAATTGCAGATATATTACAATTTAACTTAGAAAAAGAAGGCTATCAGGTAGTGGTGGCAAATGATGGGGATACAGCGATTGAACTCGCAGAATCAGAGCGCCCTAATCTAATTTTACTAGATATCATGCTGCCTGGAAAAGACGGGAATGAGGTCTTGCGTGAAGTGCGTAAAACACAGAGTATCCCGGTTATTATGCTGACTGCAAAGGATGCAGAAATTGATAAAGTGCTTGGATTAGAACTGGGTGCAGATGACTATGTAACCAAACCATTCAGCAATCGTGAATTAATTGCACGTGTCAAAGCAAATCTGCGTCGTGAGAATGTTACAGAAGAGCCGGCAAAAACAACGAAGGATATTGTCATCGGAGATTTAGCCGTTCATCCGGATGCGTATGTTGTTTCTCGTAAAGGAGTAGAAATTGAATTAACCCATCGTGAATTTGAACTCTTACACTATTTGGCACGTCATATCGGACAGGTAATGACACGGGAGCACTTGTTAGAAACTGTGTGGGGCTATGATTATTTTGGAGATGTGCGTACTGTAGATGTTACGGTCCGCCGTTTGCGTGAAAAAATTGAAGAAAACCCTAGTAACCCATTATGGATTGTAACAAGAAGAGGTGTCGGGTATTATTTACGTAATCCTGAGCAGGAGTAAGGCATGATGAATAAAGTTGGTTTTTTCAGATCGATCCAGTTAAAGTTTATTATTATTTACATCCTGCTGCTAATCTTAGCTGTACAGGTTATTGGGTCTTTTTTTACCAACCGGTTGGAAGATGACTTGACGACGACCTTTAAACAATCAATTAATGAGCGTGTCGAAATGCTGAGCTATAATCTGGAACAAGCCTTTATAAGAGACCGTTCTGAAGAAGATCCGAGTTTAGAGCAGGAAATTCAGACAATTATTGATGATGTCAACACAGATAATCTGGCAACGACAATCCATGTATATGATAATCAAAGAAGGACTTTAGGGACAAACCGGATCGATGGGAGATCGGAAATTGGGAGAAAAACCACAGATATCGATGTAAGGAATACCTTACTTTTCGATAAATCCCAGCAAAAACCATATTTTGACCGGGAGACAGATAGCAGAGTCTATGTACATGTGGAACCGTTGGTCGGAGATGAAGGAAATACAGTCGGCGCAATTCAATTTAAAGCCTCTATGGAGGAGGTTTATGATCAGATTGAAGGAATTAATAATATCTTTCTCCAGGGCTCTATCTTAGCGATAAGTATCTCGGCAATACTTGGGATTCTGGTAGCACGTACAATTACTAAACCGATTCAGGAAATGCGTGAACAAGCATTGATTATGTCGAATGGAGACTTTACACAGCAGCTCGAGATCTATGGCCGGGATGAAATCGGACAGCTGGCGGAGGCATTTAATGATTTAAACAGCAGACTGAAGCACTCCTATGCCACCATTGAAGAGGAGCGGAGGAAACTAAGCTCTGTTCTTTCCTATATGAGTGACGGGGTTATTGCTACAGACGAGTCTGGGGCCGTAACATTGATGAATGATGCTGCAGCCAGAATGATTGGTTTAAATCCGGATGATGTCATTGGAGAGGACTTAATTGATGTTTTAAAGCTGGAAGAAAAAGTTGTCGATATCAGTAAGCTGCCGGATAGCGGTTCGATAATTATTGATTTCAGTGATGAAGAAACGCCGTTTATTATACGGGCTAATTTTTCTACAGTTGTTGATGAGGAAGAAGAAACGACTGGTTTTATCACCGTGATTAGTGATGTTACTGAGCAGGAGAAAATTGATCAGGAACGCAGAGACTTTGTGTCGAATGTGTCACATGAGCTCCGGACGCCGCTGACAACAATGAAAAGTTATCTAGAAGCGTTATCTGATGGTGCTTGGGAAAACAAAGAAATTGCGCCGCGATTTTTAGAGGTCACACAGAAAGAAACAGACCGTATGATCCGGATGGTAAACGACCTGCTGCAGCTATCTAAAATGGATTCGGATGAATTGCCGATGCACAAGGAAAGAACCGAATTCATGAGCTATGTGCATCAGGTTTTGGACCGGTACGAAATGAATCTGCCCGAAACAATTACGTTAGAGCGTAATATACCAAAAGGAAAATCATTTGTATGGATGGATAGAGATAAAATTACCCAGGTGTTTGACAACATTATTACCAACGCTTTCAAATACTCTCCGGAAGGCGGAAAGGTTCGTGTAAATCTCGATGTAAGACGTCATATTGTTATTATTAGTATTCTGGATGAAGGTGTGGGTATTCCATATGATAAGCTTGATAAAATATTTGATCGTTTCTACCGTGCCGATCGCGCCAGAACAAGAAAGCTTGGAGGCACCGGTCTTGGTCTGGCTATCACGAAAGAGCTTGTAGAAGCCCATCACGGGAAAATCTGGGCGCAAAGTAAAGAAGGGCGTGGAACGACAATTCTATTTACCTTGCCACTCATGGGTTCGAAGCGGGGGAAAGGCAAATGAAGTTAGAGACTGCAAAATCATTGTTGCTGATTATATTAATAGGAACGAGCTTAATTCTCACTTTTGGAATGTGGAATTATCGAGCAGAGTATGAACCGCTAAATGACGATGAGTCGGTTGATAAAGCTGATCTGGGCGGCGAGCAAAAGCAAGAAAATGATGTTATAAAACCAAATGACGTTGTTTTTAAAATAAACGGAGAATTCTACAGCTATGTGGATCCAGAAGATAGTGCCGAATTATTTGAAGATATCCAGACATGGGAAATTACCGATTTGCAAAGTACAGATGCAGAAGAAAAGACTGCTGATGCAGAAGTAGAAATTATATTTCCAACAGGAGTTCCATTATCTTTATTTGAAAATATTTTAAATATAGACCGTACATTGTCGAAAAATATGAACTTTTATGTAGATCGGTTTTATATTCAATTACAAGAAGAAGATCAGTTATTAAAGGTTTATTTTGTTTCTTTGGATGGGGATGAAGCAGTTGAAGGCACTATCCATTCTACGACAAACTATGAGCAATTGCTGTCGATGTTTAGTAATCTGACAGATAAAAAATTTGAAGAAAATTATTTATTGACGGAGACTGCCAGAAATATATATATTCCAGTTGAAGAAAAATCAATGGAATCATTTAAGTATACCTTCGATAGGACTAATTCTGCTGATGTTAGAAATATCATGTTCACCCGTCCCAATCTGGTGAGTGAATCGAAATCTGCTCCGGAATCAATTATGTATCGGACAGATGATAGACAGTTAAATATTACAGGGCATGGGATGAAGTTTATCAATGTTGCTGAGTGGAATAAAGAACCGGTAGACAAAAGTGTCTTTCAGCAAAGCTTGGAAAATATTAATGAACATGCAGGGTTTACAGATGATTATCGTCTGGACAGCTATACGAATGACAGTGTTACTTACCGTTTGTATCGGTTTCAATATCCTGTTATAAATAATTCTTATATGGATTTATCAACAATTTATCAAAGATGGCAGAGTGATCAATTGAGTGAATACACCCGTTCATTGATAACATTGGATACTGTTGCTAATACATCCAGCAAAAAATTAAGAGACAGCGATGAAATCATTTCGAGCATTCAGCAGAGTAAAAATATAGCAGATATTCAGGATGTGCAGATTGGATATCGTTTGACGGTTGAAAAGGATGTTAATGGTGAGGACTATGTATTATTAGAGCCGGATTGGTACCAGCGTGTGAATGACAGCTGGTCAGCAGTACCAGAAAAAAATACAGGAACACAGAACGTTGAAGGAGGAAGCTGAGATGCGATGGTCACATATTAAAACACTGTTTATCCTCAGCTTCCTTGTCCTGAATGGGTATTTACTATATCAATTTATCAGCAAACAGGATGAAATGAATATTCCAGAGCTGGATACGAGTAATATGGACCTGGACGAAGAGCTGAGAGAGGAAAACATTACTATTTCTGCTGATGTTGATTTTGAGGTCCCGGAACTGAGTTATATTTCCTCCGCACAAAAGAAATTTACAGGATCGGAAATCAGTAATTTAAATGATAACAAGGATATCAAGGCCGAGAAGACCCTGGACAGTAAATTATTAATAGTAGAGTTTTCTTCTCCATTAAAGATTCCTGACAATGCGGATGAAGAAACGCTTTCCAGTCTGGTCAGCCCTTATATTCTAGATGCATCCGACTTTTCCTTTGGAGCATGGGACGATGATTTAAATATTATTGTTTTCTTTCAAAATAAGGAAGGGCATCCAATTTACTTAAATCGACATGCAATGCTTACTTTTTATGTTAATGATAATAATGAAATTACACATTATACACAAACCATGTTAGGGGAGACCGATACACAGGGAAGCCCAACCTTAAATACTCCTAAGATTGCTATTAGTTCCTTGCTTCAAAGTCGTTATTTAAATGCAGAAGATGATATAACAGATGTCAGCTATGGCTATTACTCAAGAATTGCCGAAGCGGAAGAGGGAACGCAAGTATTCGCACCGACCTATAAAATAACTGTAGATGATGAGCGTGATTATTTTGTTAATGCAGCCGAATCCTCTACGTATTCCGGCAATTATAAAGATTATCTTGTGAAAATGCTAGAGGATAATTATTTAAGAAAACTCTATTTAATGGCGGATGAGGATGATTCTCTAGCTGATAACCTTATTTCTGTCATAGAGAATAAGATTGAGCCTTTTAGGAGTGAGTCAGAATGACCTTACGTTTTAGTGTGCTTGCATCAGGGAGCACAGGCAACGCATTTTATATAGAATCAGAACAGCAGCGCCTGTTGGTAGACGCTGGCTTAAGCGGAAAAAAGATGGATGGACTTTTTGGGGAGATTGATGTTGATCCGTCACGTCTTGACGGAATTCTTGTAACACATGAGCATAGTGACCATATTAAAGGTCTGGGTATCTTTGCCCGAAAGTATAATCTGCCTATCTATGCAAATGAGAAAACATGGCAGGCAATGGATAATTCCCTTGGCAAACTGACAATTGACCAAAAGTTTCAATTCGATATGGAATCGGTCCGGAGCTTTGGTGATATAGAAGTCGAATCCTTTGGTGTATCTCATGATGCTGCAGAACCAATGTTTTATACCTTCCGCAGTAACGGGCAAAAGGTTGCACTGGTTACAGATTTAGGCTACGTATCTGAACGGATTAAGAAAACTGTCGAAGATGCAGATGCTTATATATTTGAGGCGAATCATGATGTAGAGATGCTGCGGATGGGGCGTTATCCATGGAATGTAAAACGACGTATTCTGGGTGACTCCGGGCACGTTTCAAATGAAGATTCCGGTCTCGCTCTGGCGGATATTATCTCTAACCGCACCAAGCGGATTTATTTAGCTCATCTTAGCTTAGACAATAATATGAAGGATCTGGCGCGCATGTCTGTCAATCAGATTCTGGCTGAACGGGGAATTGAATTAGAACTGCATGATACAGACCCCGAAGCACCAACACCGCTTTACGAGGTCAGTACTGTAACGGAGCGTGTCTGAACGGGTTAGAATTTCTCAAAGGAAAAGGTACAGAGGCCTGTATTGGGATAAAAATTTCATTTATGCATAAACTGAAATTAGCCGCCCAATGCAGTCCTTTTTATTTAATAAAGAAGTAGGAATTATGGGTTTAGTACTAAAGGAATTTTGGGAATACTTAGGTAGATAAATTGATAAGGAGAAGGATATATGGAATATAATGATCAACCGGATCAGCCACAGCCACCACAGCCGCCAGGCAATAAAAATAAATGGCTTGTCCCGCTATTATTAGGTATTATCATTGGTGGAATACTTGTGATACTTATTAACCCTGATTTTCTTAATAATGAGAATACTGAGCAGGCAAATCTTGCTGAAGAAGAAAACAATGAGACTTCCGGCAGCAATGATGATTCAGCAGGTCAGCCAATGCAGGTAGATGTCTCCACGCAGCTGACAGATATTATTGAACAAGTAACCCCGGCTGTAGTCGGTATTACCAATATTCAGCAGAATGTTTCATGGGGAGCCGGTGCAGATGGTATTGAAGCAGGGACTGGGTCAGGTGTTATTTATAAAGTAGAGAATGGTGAAACGTATATTGTAACAAACCACCATGTTATTGAAGATGCAGATGCAGTGGAAGTTATTATGTATGATGATACACATATGGAAGCAGATATTATTGGAAGTGATTTATTTACAGACTTAGCAGTACTTAAAATGGAGAGTGGAAATAAAGATAAGGCAATGGAAGTAGGCTCTTCAGCAAATTTAAAAGTGGGAGAGCCAGCGATTGCTATTGGAAACCCGTTAGGAGCATACTTATCGAGCACAGTTACCCAAGGAGTAATCAGTGGAACAGAGCGTACAATTCCAATGGATTTTAATTTTGATGGGCAGCCTGACTGGCAGGCAGAAGTTGTTCAGACAGATGCAGCGATTAATCCGGGAAATAGTGGCGGAGCACTGATTAACTTATATGGACAATTAATTGGGATTAATTCCATGAAAATTAATGAAGAAGCAGTAGAGGGGATAGGATTTGCGATTCCAATTGATAGTGCTCTTCCTGTTATGCAGGAGCTGGAGGAGCATGGCGAAGTCGTCCGTCCATTTTTAGGTGTAGAGATTTATTCAATTGAGGAGCTGCCTCAGTATGAATGGAGAAATACTTTGCAGCTGCCATTAGAAGTAGATGGCGGTGTATATGTATGGAGTGTGGAAAACGCATCTCCAGCGGATAAAGCAGGTATTGAACAATATGATGTCATTGTAGCGTTAGATGGCGAGCCTGTGTATAACACGATTGATTTGCGAAAAATCCTTTATGAGCAGAAAGACGTTGGAGATCATATAAAAGTAGACTATTATCGGGACGGGGAGCTTAATCAAACGGAGATTGTGCTGGAGGTTCAAGAATAATGAGAGAAGAATGGATGAAAAGAAGAATCATCCATTCTTTTTGTGTTCATTAATTATCCACAGAAATAAAGAATTATGCACAAACGGTGGATAAATATTATTTTCTTTTCTATATTTAGTGTGGAAAACATGTTCCTATACAAGATAACGGCGAACATTTGTGCATATGTGGATATAATTGTGGATAAGATTGGTTTATCCATAAGATATATACAGGTTTTTAGAATTACACAGATGTTGTCCACAATCTGGTTGTGGGAAAGTTAAGTAAAGGCTTCTTTTTCCTTGCGTTGTGTCCAAAGGAAGATGAGCAATATAAGTAACGTAATATCTAATCGCGATGCAAAGAGAAATGCGAATACTCCATCGCCAGTCAGGACAGGCACCTTTGTAAAAAAGAGTGCACCAAGCATAATAAAGATAAGCGGAATAATGGATATGTGGATAAATATTCTGCCGATTAATAGCATCCCCGCCATCACTTCGAAAAGAGCTACAAAAAAATAAACATAATTAGATAAAGGCACCCCCATCTGTTCAAAACTGCTGACCATCGACAGGTCTATAAATTTCATCAGTCCGGAAACGAGAAAAACAAACCCCACCAGATAGCAAATAAGCTTCATTGGTTTCACGTGAAACGCCCCCCTTTTTTAATGGTATGCACGGACTGGGACAAACTTTCTCAGTACATTGGAAAAGTATCGTTTTAGCGGAAATTTATTCTTATTCAAGGGCAGCTAAATTAGACTGCAAATTAAGATTTCGAGTAAGTCTCTGCATTTTAAAATCGGCTGTGGCCTGCGTTTTTAATTCGAATATGAAGTTAAGTATATTGTTTTCATAAGAGATTAAATATATAATTCATTAATATGTGCTTACCATTATAAAAAAACAAAAGAAAGGGAGATAAGAATGCTGCGTCAATTTTTTTCATATTATAAACCACATAAGCGGTTATTTATTATAGATTTCTCAGCTGCAGTAGTTGTAGCACTGCTTGAATTGGCATTTCCGGTAGCTGTTCAGTGGTTTATCGATCAGCTGTTGCCTGGTCAGGACTGGAATGCTATTGTTGTCACCTCTGTATTGCTGTTGATTATTTATATTATCAGTACTTACTTGCAATATGTTGTTTCCTATTTAGGGCACAAGCTCGGTATTAATATAGAAACAGACATGCGTCGGGATTTATTCTATCAGGTACAGAGACAATCTTTTCGTTTCTTTGATAATACGAAAACAGGTCATATTATGAGCCGTATTACCAATGATTTATTCGATTTAGGAGAGCTGGCCCATCATGGCCCAGAGGATTTCTTTATCTCGATTATGACATTTATGGGTGCATTCTTTATTATGTTCACTATTAATCCAGTTTTAGCACTTATTGTTCTTATTACTGTACCTCTATTGATTTTCCTTATTACGTTTGGAAACATTCGCATGAATAAGGCATGGAGGAAAATGTATGCAAATATTGCGGGAGTTAATGCGAGGATAGAAGACGCTGTTTCAGGTGTGCGCGTTGTACAATCCTTTACAAATGAAGAATTTGAGAAGGAACGCTTCCAGGAGAATAATGAAAAGTTCCGCCTTGTGAAGGTAGGGGCGTATAAAATAATGGGAATTGTTCATTCGAATATTTTCCTGCTTATGCGCTTAATGACACTGCTTGTACTTGTAGTAGGTGCCTGGTTCACTTATACGGATCGTCTCAGCTATGGGGAATTAGTCAGTTTTATCTTGTTTGTAAATGTATTAACAACACCGATTAATAAAATAACAGCACTCTTGGAGCTGTATCCAAAAGGAATGGCAGGCTTCAAACGTTTTTCAGATATGATGGCAGTGAATCCGGACGTCGAGGACAAGCCGGATGCCACAGTAGTCAGTGATTTAAAAGGAGATATCCGATTTAATCAAGTCGGCTTCAGCTATGATAAAACGAAAAAACCTGTTCTAAATGATATCAGCTTTCATATTAATCCAGGAGAAACAGTTGCTTTTGTCGGACCATCTGGTGCAGGGAAAACCACTATCTCTGCGTTAATCCCAAGATTTTATGATGTGAATGAGGGATCGATTACGATTGATGGAATGGATATCCGGGATATGACAAAGGAATCCCTCCGCAGCAATATAGGTGTTGTTCAGCAGGATGTATTTCTATTTACTGGAACGCTGCGTGAGAATATTGCTTATGGTAATTTAGAAGCAACGAATGAGGAAATAGAGCTTGCGGCCAAACGTGCACATATGGAAGACTTTATCAATGAGCTTCCAGATGGTTACGAAACACAGGTCGGAGAACGGGGACTGAAGCTGTCAGGAGGTCAAAAACAGCGTATAGCGATTGCGCGTATGTTCTTGAAAAATCCACCAATCCTAATTTTGGATGAAGCCACCTCTGCACTTGATACAGAAACAGAGATGATCATTCAAAAAGCATTGAACGAGCTTGCAGCCGACCGTACTACACTTGTTATTGCCCACCGTCTTGCGACAATTAAAGAGGCAGATCGCATTATGGTTGTGACGAAAAAAGGCATTGAAGAAGAAGGAACACATGAGGAACTCTTACAGAAAAAAGGTATCTTTGCTCACCTGCATGGGGTGCAGATGAAATAATCGAACAGGCTGTGGTAAAGCACAGCCTGTTTTTTAGCGGCAAGAAATTATAGAGTTATTGCCTTGTGGATAACTATTTACAGAAAAGCAGTGCGCCCATTTCCCGGGAAATAAATGCGAGCATCTGATTAGCATAAAAACATAAAAATAACAAAAGCTAATGTTAATTAGGAGGTGGCATGATGAACCGAATGTATCGAGCGCTTATTTTTGCCGGTATTATTATCATTCCTTTGCTGATCGGGACATGGGTGAATGCAGAAGAACCGGAATATGCAGAATGGGGACAGGTTGCCATGAAAGAAGTCAAGGCGAAATATCCTCAAGATAAAATTGTAGATTATTTGCATGTAGGCAGACAAACAGAAGGAGAACAAACTGTCGAAACATTTAAGCTATGGCTGGTCGGTAAGGAAAAAGAATTTGGCGTGATTATTGATATTTATTTTAAAACCAGTACAAAAGAAATTATTGAAGTGAAAATGAGAGAAACGCAGAAATAAAGCAGTGTCAAAAATTGTTGTATTTTAAAGTATTAATGTGTCCATTCCCTTGCCAAGAGCCCATAAACAACTAAATCTTCATAATGATCGTATAACCATTCTCCCTGCCGGATAATGCCCTCTTTTTGAAAACGGAGCCGTTCTGGAATGGCTCTGCTTTTTTTATTATGTGTTGCTGCCCGGATTTCAATCCGATTTAGCTGTAATGTGTAAAAAGCATAATCAATCAACACTTGAACAGCTGCTGTCATAACACCCTTTCCTTGATAGTCGGGATCTAACCAGTAACCGATGGAGGTGCTGCCATTTTGCCAATCAATAAAATTATAATTCACACAGCCAATAAGCTTATCCTGATTAAAAATACCAAGATTGAGCGACTGTCTGCGCTGGGCGCCCTGAAGACATAAATCAATAAAGGCTAAGCAATCCGCCGGTTTTTTTGTCGTCTCAATCCAGGGAAGCCATTCACGAAGTTCGCCTCTGGATTTTTCTACCGTTCTAAATAAGGCATTCGCATCGGACATTTGCAGCTGCCGTATCACCAAATCTTCATTTATTTGATAGTGAAACATAAGTAATCCTCCATATTTGTGTCTTTTTTAGAGGATGTTCAAAAAGGCATTTCACATGAACCTGTAAGACTTCCTCTGACAGCTTTTTGAACATGCACTTTTAATCATTTTATTATCTTACTTCCTATATCATACGTTATTTGTGAGCTGATGTTTAATTATTTGTTGAAAATGTATTACAATAGGTTATACAAACTTTAAAAAGGAACAATGCTTTGGATTTTATCATAGCAGGAAGAAGGATGGTACATGAGTGAGGAGAATATCACAAGAATCCATTTAAATGGGAAAGAATATATTTTAATTGGGACAGCCCATGTTTCGAAAAATAGTGCGGAGCAGGTTAAGGAAGTCATTGAAAGAGAGCATCCAGATTCTGTATGTATTGAGCTGGACGCCCAGCGTTTTCAATCTGTGAAGGATAATAATAAATGGAAAAACACAGATATCTTTCAAGTCATCCGGGATAAAAAAGCAGTGATGCTATTAATGAACTTGGCGGTTTCTTCCTTTCAGAAGCGGATGGCTAAGCAATTCGGCATTCGCCCGGGAGAAGAAATGATACAAGGTATAGAATCTGCAGAAGAAACAGGTGCAGAGCTTG
Organism: Oceanobacillus sp. FSL W8-0428; assembly: GCF_038004405.1. Lineage (NCBI taxonomy): Bacteria > Bacillati > Bacillota > Bacilli > Caryophanales > Bacillaceae > Oceanobacillus > Oceanobacillus sp. FSL W8-0428. The sequence goes on along the minus strand of NZ_JBBORB010000001.1, from coordinate 1,309,764 downwards.
TTTTAGCTGATCGGGATATTCAAATTACATTCTCAAGAATTTGGGGAAACATCAGCTTTAAAGGAAAGGCAATGCTGCTAATGCAGGTATTTGGAAGTATTTTCAGCAGAGAGGAAATTTCTGAAGAAGAATTAGAAAAAATGAAGCAGCAGGATACGATTAATGCGATGCTTCAGGAGTTTACCGAGCATTTTCCAGACTTAAAGAAGCCATTAATTGATGAACGGGACCAGTATTTATCACAAAAAATTAAAGAAGCTCCGGGTGAGAAGGTTGTAGCTATACTTGGCGCTGCGCATGTTCCAGGTATTACAAAAGAAATTGAAAAAGAACAGGATTTAGAAAAGCTGCGGGAGCGCCCGCCAAAATCAAAGTGGCCGAAAGTAATCGGATGGACAATCCCTATTCTAATTATTGGGGTTATTGCTTATACATTTATGATGAACCCGTCCGCAGGCTGGCAACAAACAATCAGCTGGGTGCTATGGAATGGCTCGCTCTCAGCTATCGGTGCATTTGTAGCGTTGGCACATCCATTAGCTGCTTTAACAGCATTTGTCGCAGCGCCATTTACTTCGCTGAATCCATTACTTGCAGCCGGGTGGTTTGCAGGATTCGTTCAGGCTTATATTAAGCGGCCAAATGTAGGAGATTTTGATTCATTAGCAGATGATGTGCATTCTGTAAAAGGCTTCTGGAATAACAAAGTAACACGCATTCTGCTTGTTGTCGTATTTGCCAATATTGGAAGCTCCTTAGGAACACTTATCGGCGGAGCGGATGTTATCCGGGTGTTCATTCAGAATTTATTATAAATATAAATTTTAAGACCCGACAAGTATAGAAAAGATAGTTTTCAAATCGAGGAAAGCTATCTTTTTATCTCTACTTAGAAAGCATTATCAGCACACTAAAAACTTTATCTTATTTAGGAGGAATTTACTCGTGATCATTGCGATCATTTTCTTATTATTTGTCTCTTTTTTCTTTTCAGGAAGTGAAACAGCCTTAACTGCGGCAAACAAAGTTAAGTTGCAGGCAAAGGCAAACGATGGAAATAAAAAAGCAAAAAAAATTCTTCATCTTATTTCTAAGCCCAGTGAATTTATTACAGCTATTTTAATTGGAAATAATATTGCAAATATTATCCTTCCTACACTGGTTACAATCATTGCGATAGACTATGGTTGGAACATAGGTATTGCTTCAGCTGTTATTACAGTCACCATTATTGTATTCTCAGAGGTTTTGCCAAAATCTGTGGCAGCCAGTTTTCCAAACCGTATTTCATTTATCGTATACCCAATTATCCGGGCGGTTGTATTTATCCTTAAACCAGTCACCTTTTTATTAAATGGATTGACAAGCTTGATTACCAATGCACTATCCAAAGGAGAAGTACAGGCTGAATCTGTTTCCAAGGAAGAACTGCGGGCAATTGTTGATATTGCAGACTCAGAAGGAGCTTTTCAAAAAGAGGAGTCATCACGGATTCGAGGTGTATTTGATTTTTATCATTTGAATGTAAAGGATGTTCTTAAAACCCCCCGTGTCGAAATTGTCGGTCTGGAGCATGAAGCAAGCTACCAGGAGGTCAAAGAATTAGTTCTTTCCAGCCCGTTTACACGATATCCGGTTTTTGGAGAGGATGTCGATGATATTGTCGGGGTTTTTCATTCCAAATACTTAATTGCCTGGAGCGATGACAAAGAAAAAACGCTGGCAAATTATAGTGATATGAATCCGCTTCGTGTGTATGAATTTAATAATACCGAATGGGTATTTCATAAAATGCTGGAGGAAAAAAAGCATATGGCCATTGTTTTGGATGAATATGGCGGTACAGAAGGTATTGTAACACAAGAGGATATTATTGAAGTGATGATTGGACAGGAAATTGAAGATGAGACAGACATAGAAGAGGATGCTTTGATTGAAAAACAGACAGAAACGGAAATTATCTGTGATGGGAAGATTACGCTGCATCAGTTAAACAATACATTTGATACGGATATCCCAGAAGAAGATGATGTACTTGCAGCATATATATTGAGAAATTTCACTACCTTCCCGGAAGAAGGAGATGTTCTTGAACGCGAGAATTTAACCTTTTGCATCTTAGAAGTAGATGGACGCTATATTAAACGTGTTCAAATTATTAAATAGAGTGTGTAGAAAGGTGATATGATCTCGCACAGCTTTCCTGCTCCTTTTTGTTAATGAAGTGAAAAAATTCAAGCATATTTTTATCGTGTCCAAAATTTGACGGTATAAAATGCGTAAAATAGCGATTTTTCCTACATGAGCCTGTCTCTTTATCCTATAATTCGTTATAATATAGGGAAACTAGCAGGGTAGAGAGGAGTGCGGAGCTTTGAAATCTATCAGTGTAAATGACTTAGTAAAAGAATTTCAATTAGAAGTGCTGGCTGGAGGAGAAAAATTAGATCGTACCATCAAAAAGGCCAGGACACATCGCCCAGGTTTGGAGTTTATTGGTTATTTTGATTTTTTCCCGATGGAGCGTGTGCAGATTTTAGGGAAAAAAGAAATTAACTTTTTGAAGCAGCAGAATATTGAAGAACGGAAGGAACGGATAGACCATGTGGTGAGCTATCATCCTCCATGCTTTATTGTTACTTCGAATCAAGAGGGGCTTACTTATTTAACTAAATTCTGTCAGGAGGAGAACATTCCTCTTCTGCGCACAGCGGATACGGCAGTTGATTTTATCGCCAAAGTAGATAATTATTTAACACGTCAGCTGGCAACAGAAATTGCCGTTCATGGTGTATGTCTGAATGTCTCCGGCATTGGTGTTTTAATCCGCGGGGAGTCCGGTGTAGGGAAGAGTGAGCTGGCACATACCTTAATTGGCCGGGGGCATCGTCTTGTTTCCGACGACATTGTTATATTGAAAAAAGTGAGCCATCAGACAATTCTCGGGACACATAATGATATTAACCGGGAATTTCTTGCTCTTCGCAGTGTTGGTCTCTTAAATGTTGTCCGTATGTACGGCAGAAAGGCATTCCAGGACGAATCACGTATTTCTCTGGATATTGAACTGACAAAGTGGGAGAAGGATGCACTCAATAATGATTTGGAGTTAAAAACAGATCATGAGGAATACATGGGTGTGAAAATTCCAAGAATCGAAATTCAGCTCCAGCCAGGGCGGGATGTGGCTGGGTTAGTAGAAGCAGCTGCAAATAACTGGTACCTGCAGCAGCAGGGCTATAAAGCTTCGGCAGAATTTATGCAGCGTGTGCAATGGGAGGAAGGAGACGATTGATTGTTTCCTTTCGAATAAAAGGGAGGGGAGAAAAAAGATTCTTCTCTCTCTTTATTTTTATGGATGAAAAGAAGATGTTTTTTCTGGAAAGAAAGTATTATCCCTTTCTTTTTCTCTAAAATTATGTCATATTATAAATAACAACGTTGTTATTTTAGGAGGAATAGAATGAAAAGGTTTGATGTAACCGCTCATAAAGAGAATCAGATTATTTTGCATAATCAGGAGCAGTCAATATATACGCATATTCGTGTGCTGGAGCCGTCGATTATTAATGTAAGAGTAAGTACGGAAGAAGAAATCAGCTTTCCAACCTGGACAATTACGCCAGGAGATACGGAATTGCCATTTGAAGGACTTTCACGTCAAAATATGAAACCGTTCTCTTTGCCAGAATACAGCTTTTCAGAGTCGGATGAGTCGATTACCATTACAACAGAAGAATTAAAATTAGATATTCAAAAGGAAGGATTCTATTTAACTTGGTTTCAAAAAAATGCTGATGGATCCTTTGAACAGGTGATGACAGACCGCAAGACGCAGAGCTACCAGCATCATATTAGTGCCAATCAGCCTACATGCCACTATCTTGAACGTGGTTTAGAAGAGATGTATTTCGGGTTAGGAGAGAAAGCCGGTGCTGCTGATAGACATGGAAGAAGATTTCGGATGAATAATATTGATGCAATGGGATATAATGCGGAAACAACAGATCCGTTATACAAGCATATTCCGTTTTATATCACTTATAAGCCGGAAATTCGTCAATCTATCGGAATTTTCTATGATGATTACCAGAACTCGGTGTTTGATTTTGGCCAGGAGTTGGATAATTACCATGGTTATTACCGCTATTATGAGACAAATAGTAATTTCTTAGATTATTATGTGATCGCCGGACCGCAAATCAAGGATGTAACAAAGCGATTCAGCTGGCTGACAGGAAGACCGGCTAAAATGCCGGCATGGGCGATTTCCTATTCTGGCTCTACGATGCAGTATACAGATTTGCCGGATTCACAAGAGTTACTAAATGGGTTTCTGGAGCAATGTAACCGTCATGATATAAAAGTGCGCTCTTTCCATCTTTCTTCCGGCTATACTTCCATTGACGGGAAACGCTATGTGTTTAACTGGAATTATGATAAGTTCCCGGATCCCAAAGCATTTGGAAAGCATTTTACTGATGAAGGTGTAGAAATTGTAGCAAATATTAAACCATCACTTATGCTGAATCATCCTTTGCTTGATGAGGTTTTAGCGTTTGACGGGTTTATTAAAGATGAACACGGAAAGCCTTTGCTGGTTCAGTTCTGGGATGATGAAGGATATTATTTAGACTTTACCAATCCAGATACAATCAACTGGTGGAAGCATCAGATTAAAACCAAGCTGTTAGATAATCATATTAATTGCACATGGAATGATAATAACGAGTTTGAAATTTGGGATCAAAAAGCGCAGGTGCATGGATTTGGAAAAGGCGGAAACTTCCAGGATTATCGTGCCATCATGTCACTCTTGATGATGAAGGCATCCCGGGAGGTGCAGCTTGCATACAATACAGAGGAGCACCCTTATATTATCAGCCGTTCAGGCTGTGCGGGGATGTCCAAGTATGTACAGACTTGGACAGGAGATAATCGGACAAGCTGGCATACACTGAAGTTTAATAATAAAATAGCGCTTGGATTGAGCTTATCCGGTATTTATAATTTTGGGCATGATATCGGCGGCTTTTCGGGACCAAAGCCAGATCCTGAATTGTTTTTGAGATGGGTGCAATGCGGTGTATTTTATCCTAGATTCTCTATTCATTCATGGAATGATGATGGGTCTGTAAACGAGGCGTGGATGCATGAAGAGGTGTTGGAGGAAGTGAAGGAAGCAATGCATCTTCATGAACGTCTGAATCCTTATATTCAAAGTCTGGTAGAAAATTCTCACGATAATTATGAGCCAATTATTCTTCCGACATTCTATGCTTTTGAAGAGGATGAGAAAACGTATAAAGATAGTGATGATTTTATGCTGGGGGATAAACTGCTTGTCTGCCCTGTTGTAGAAGAAGGACAAACAGAACGGCAAATCTACCTGCCGAAAAATCCGGAAGGCTGGGTCGATTATTATACTGGCGATGTTTACGAAGGGGGAAGAACGATTACATTGGATGTTTCGCTTGCTAATATTCCTTTCTTTGTTAAAAAAGGAGCTTCCCTGCCGATGTATAATGATGAGCTGACAGAGGTAGAAACAAAGACATTTTAATAAACTGGAAAAACCATCTGTATTATTTACTGGAATACAGATGGTTTTTTTGGGGAATCAGCTTTATTACTAAATTAAAAAGGGAGAACGCTAAATTAACGTCCTCTCCCTTTATTTTTACACTCCTGAATACGAAGAAAATCCGCCATCAACAGGTACTACAATTCCAGTAACAAATCGGCTTGCGTTTGGATCAAGCAGCCATAGCAATGTTCCAACTAAATCTTCCGGGTCACCAAAACGTTTCATCGGTGTTTGCCCTAAAATTTTCTCTGCACGCTCGGAATAAGAGCCATCGTCATTACGTAAAAGACCTTTATTCTGTGCTGTTTCAAAGAACCCTGGCGCGATGGCATTAACACGAACTTTCCCTTCAAAGTAAGTACTGAGCCATTGTGTGAAATTACTGATTGCTGCCTTGGCACCACTATATGCCGGTATTTTTGTTAAAGGCTGAAAAGCATTCATAGAGGAAATGTTAACAATTGAATTTCCTTCGCCCTCTGTTAAATCTGTTCCAAATACCTGGATAGGGAGGAAGGTTCCAGTGTAATTTAAACGAAAGACACTTTCCACACCTTCCTCACTTAATCCGAACAAGTTTTTCTTGATATCCTTCTCATAGTGCTCATCATCAGTTGTCGCATCAGGATGATTTCCTCCGGCACAGTTAATCAACGCGTTCACTGTTCCGAACTTTGCGTTAAAGGCCTGCTTTGCTTTTTCAAGAGAAGCTTTATCTAACACATCGGCTTCTAAAGCAATCGTGTGTGTGCTCTTCGTGTTTACCTCTCCCATCAACTTCTCAAGCTTTTCTCGGCTGCGGCCGATCAAGCCGACATGCGCTCCTTCTTGAACAAGAGCTTTCACAAAAGTACTGCCAATCACACCACTTGCTCCGGTAATAACAATATTCCGTCCTTCAAATGATAACTTCATAGCTTATTCGACTCCTTCAATCAGGCCATTAATATAGGCTGCACCTAATGCACGGTCAAAGAGGCCGTAGCCCGCTCTTCCTGTTTCGCCCCAAATCATTCTGCCATGATCTGGGCGAATGGTTCCTGTGTAATCAATATCCTTTAATGCACGCGTAACTTCTTTCATATCAACCGATCCCAGTTTAGACAGGTGTGCTGTCTCTACAAAAGAATGGTTTTCTAGCCGCTTAATATTCCGCATATGAACAAAATGAATGTGTTCCCCAAATTCACGAATAAGTGCAGGAAGATTATTTTCTTCTAAGCAGCCAAGAGAACCGGTACAGAAGCAGATTCCGTTATTTTTTGCATCATTAATGGAAATCAGCCGCTGATAGCTTTCTCTTCCTTTAATGATACGAGGAATCCCAAAGATAGACCAAGGTGGGTCATCTGGATGAATTGTCAGGTCAACATCATGCTCAATAGCAACCGGCAATACTTCATTTAAGAAATAGGTCAAGTTATCCCATAAATCTTCATCCGTCATCTGGCGGTACTTTTCAATCAGAGCTGCCATATCTTCTTTTGTATAACTTTCATCCCAGCCGGGCAAATTCAAGTTTGTCGTAACAGGGTCAATTTCTTTAATAAAATCATGATCATATAATAAAGCAGTAGAGCCATCCTCTAATTCATGCTCTAAATCTGTTCTTGTCCAGTCAAAAACCGGCATAAAATTATAGCAGACAGTTTTGATTCCTGCTTCAGCAAGATTCTTCAAAGATTCTTTGTAATTGGCAATATAGTTATCCCGATCAGCTTCACCAAGTTTGATAGATTCGTGAACAGGCAGACTCTCAATCACAGCCAGAGAGAGTCCTTCCTTTTCTATCGAAGCCTTTAAGCCTTCAATCCGCTCTTTTGGCCAAACCTCACCGACGGGAACATCATAAATTGCAGAAACAATGTTCTTCATATCGGGAATCTGTTTTATTTTGTCTAAGGTAACAGGATCGGTATCTCCATACCATCTAAACGACAATTGCATCAGTAAACCTCCTTGATATTTTCAACTTTAAATAAGCGTGCTGCATTGTTAAAGCAGATATCCTTTAAAATACCTTCCAGCAATACCGGGTCATCTTCAATTTCTCCCTTTTCCACAAGAGACCCGATAAGCTGGCAGAGAATACGCCGGAAGTATTCATGCCGGGAATAGGATAACAGGCTTCGAGAATCAGTAAGCATCCCTGCAAATTCTGACAGCAGGCTGATGTTTGCATAGTCTATTAAATGCTGAAGCATCCCGTCTTTCGTGTCATTATACCACCAGGCAGCACCAAGCTGTACCTTCACGTCTTTTGAAGTGAAATTACCGGCAGCAGCCTGTACCATGGAATGATCATTGGCATTATGCGGGTAAATAATGGTGTTGGTCAAGCAGTCTTTTTGATGCAGATAATCTAATAATTGATTCAATTCTTCTGCATTCAGCGAATTTCCAAGACTGTCAAAGCCAGCATCCGCACCAATTTTCTCATATTGAAGCGTGTTATTATTTCGAAGCGGTCCGAGATGCAGCTGCATGATCCAGCCATATTTTTTATATGATTTTGCCAGGCGGGACAACAGCCAGCCAGCCAGTTCGCGTGTTTCCCGGTTATCAAGTGCTTTTCCATTTTTTAAATTAGTAAAGTATGCTGCAGCTGCTTCTTCAGATAATCCTGTTAATACTACTTGAGCAAAGCTTTGATCAGCGCTTTTTGCACCATGTTTGTTAAAGTAATCTACTCTGTTTTCAAGAGCACCGATATAATCAGATAAACTATTAATTTCTGAACCGGTTGCTGTCTGCAATTTCTGAATTGCTGTCTCTATGGTTTCCTGCTTCAGGCTAACATAGAAGTCCGGACGAAAAGTTGGACGGACCTCTATATCAAAGGATTTATCTGCTGCCAGCTGCTGATGATAGTATAAGTCATCGCAAGGATCATCTGTGGTGCATATTACTTGTACATTGCTTTTCCGCAAGATACTTCTCGGAGACATATCTGGCTGTCCGAGCTTTTCATTTAATTTCTTATAAAGCTCTCCGGCATCGCTATGCTGTACACCTTCATAATGATTGAAGTAACGGGCAAGCTCCAAATAGCACCAATGATACATCGGATTCATGATGGCTTTTGGAAGCATACCGATAAACGCTTTAAATTTCTCAAAGCTGTCGCCATCTCCGGTAATCAGGGCTTCATCAATACCGTAAGCCCGCATCAGGCGCCATTTATAATGATCATGCCCGAGCCATAAATCCGTAATTGTGGCATAGTTTTTATCCTCATAGATTTCCTGCGGGCTTAAGTGGCAGTGGAAATCATATATCGGAATATCTTTAACAGCTTGATAGAGCTCTTTTGCTTTCGTTGTTGTTAATAAAAAGTTTTCATTAATGAGTGTCATAAATATACTCTCCTTGCTTTATAGTCCAAATAAATTCGGTAAGAATAGTGATAATTGCGGAATAAATGTAATTGCGAGCAGCATCACTATCAACGCTATGAAATAAGGGACAAGTGTCTTAATGACACTTTCAATTTTAACATTGGCAACACTAGCTCCGACAAATAATGCACTTCCTACAGGAGGTGTAATGTTACCGATACACAGGTTGAATGCAATAACGATACCGAAATGAACAGGATCTAAGCCAATAGATGTTGCAATCGGCAGGAAAATTGGTGTGAAAATGAGTACTGCTGGTGTTATATCCATAAATGTTCCGATAAGCAATAAAATAAGATTCATTAAAAGTAATAAGAGAATCGGATTCTCTGTCAGTGATAGAATTCCATTTGAAATGGCTTCCGGCAGACCTGTAAAGCTCATTACTAATGAGAATAGAGCGGAAGCGGTAATCAATAAAAGAATCATACCTGTAATTTCAACTGTTTCTTTGATAATCGTTGGGATATCAGCGATTTTAAAGCTCTTATAGATAAGAGACAGAATAAAAGCGTATAAAACAGCAACTGCAGCTCCTTCTGTTGCAGTGAAGATTCCTCCAACAATACCGCCAATAACAACAATAATCAGCAACAAGCTTGGGATAGCATCAAGAATAAGAAAGAAACGATCCTTCCAGCTGATTTTCTCAGATATAGGGTAGTTATGCTTTTTCGCTAAGACATAAGCCACAATCATTCCTGTAATACCCCATAAAATACCTGGAATATATCCTGCCATAAATAAAGCTGCAATAGATGTTCCGCCACTAACTAATGAGTATACGATTAATAAAGAACTCGGCGGGATTAATAACCCTGCCGGTGCCGAAGCAATATTTGCAGCAGCAGAATAATCCTTCCGATAGCCTTGCTTTACTTGTAAAGGAGTCATGATACGACCCATAGCGGCAGCGGCAGCTACACTTGATCCAGAAATAGAACCGAAAAGCATGTTCCCAACAATGTTTGTATGAGCTAAGGAACCAGGCAATTTTCCAACTAACACCTTTGCGAAATTGACCAGCCGGAAAGCAATCCCGCCATTATTCATCAAGATCCCCGCAAGTACAAAAAGTGGAATGGACAGCATTGTAAAATTATCAATTCCTGTAACCATTCTTTGTGCAGCAGTAACAACAGTTACATCAAAGGGCAGAATCAAAAGCATTGTCAAAAGGGAGCTTAAAATAATCGATATCGCAATCGGAATACTCAAAATAAGCATTACAAGAAACGAAATAAATAGTACCAGTCCTGCAATTAATGTCATAGCTGTTCACTTCCTTCCTCAGATGATGTCATATCCCCGACTGCTAAGTTATAGATAGCATAAAATATAATAAAGAGTCCTGAAATTGGAAGGGCTCCATACATCCATGCCATGGATATGCCTGTAGAAGGAGCAGTTTGGGTCAAGGTAAGACTGATAACCTGAATCCCTCCCCAAATCATAAGAACAACAGCAACAAGTAATAAAATAACATTCGATAGACGGTGAAGCGCCAGCTGTGCCTTCGGAGCCAGCTTTTCTTTGATAAACACAATTGCAATATGCTTTTGCTGGCCGAATACATACGCAGCGCTTGTTAAAGCAAACCAGATTAAAAGCATGCGGATGACTTCTTCACTGACTGTGCTGGGTGTGTTAAGAATATACCGTGCGATAACCTGCCAAACAGATAGAACGGACATGACAGCAATTAAAATTCCTGTTAAGACGAGAAGACATTTATCAATATACTTTTTAATATTACTCATTCTCTTTCTCTCCCATAATTAAGTCATATTGTTCTTTCGTAGCTTCATTTTCCTGGAAGGAATCCTGTAATGGCTTTACAGCTTCCATAAAGCTGCTTTTATCAATCTCGTGGAAGGTAACTCCCATTTCATCCTCAGCAATTTCACGAGCTTCCAGCATACGCTCATCCCAACGCGGCTCATGCAGAACGGAGGATTCTTCTGCTGCTTCCCGAACCCATTGCTGCTCCTCGTCCGATAACTGGTTATAAGCTTCCACATTCATAATTAAAATATCAGGAACCATCGCGTGCTCCGTATAGAAATAATGCTTGGCAACCTCACCATGCTTATTATCAGTCAGAGCAGACTCATTATTTTCTGCTGCATCTAATAACCCGGACTGCAAAGCAGTATAAACTTCACCAAATCCCATCGGTGTCGGTGTACCACCAAGCGCTTCAATCATTTGAACACTTGTTTTACTTGGTTGAACACGTGTTTTTATGCCATGCATATCTTCATTGGTTTCCAGCATTCGATCCTTGGTATACATATTCCGTACACCTGCATCATAATAAGTAATGCCGATAAATCCATTGTCTTCTGTTTTATTGTAGAAAGCATCCTGAATTTCCGGCATTTTCATGACATCACGATACTGTTCCTGAGAATCAAATAGATATGGCATACTAAACAGAGAGTAAGATTCTGAAAAACTTTCTAATGCACTTGCAGATACTTTCGTAAACTGTACTGCGTTGGTCTGGGTCATTTCAATAACCTCCCGTTCACTGCCAAGCTGTCCATTTGCATAAATTTTAAGCTTTAGCTTTCCATCTGATTTTTCATCTAAAAGCCTCTGGAAATCAAGCAGTGATTCATGAATTGGATGGTTGGTAGGCTGGTTATGAGCAAGAACAAATTCCTTGGTATCCCCTGAACTATCCGCCTGTGCGCAACCTGTCAATAAAGTTAAAACGCTTACAATGCATAATAAAAAAATACGCATATTTATCCTCCTCTTAAAATAACAACGTTGTTATTCGGGTATAAAAAAAATCAAACTTCCTATTCCTTATGATATAATTATATCAAGAAGAAATCAATAGATAATTTTTAAGGAGTAAACAAATGGCTGTAACTTTAAAGGATATTGCGACCGAGTGCGGGGTGAGTTATTCCACAGTGAGCAAGGCGTTGAAGGATTCTCCGCTCGTCACAGAAGCAACCAAAAGAAAAATTAAAGAAAAAGCGGAAGAGATGAATTATATTCCAAATAACTCTGCCCGATCGCTCGTATCAAACAAGAGTCATACAATTGGTTTGATTTGGCCGGCAGTGGATAGAGTAGCGATAACAACGTTGGCAACGCAGGTAAATGAGGCATTAAAGCAGGCTGGATACTTTATGGCTGTCTCTATTGATAATCCAATTACAGCAGCGAGTAAGTTTTTAGAATTACGCTTTGATGGCGTTATTGTTTTTGATGAGGGAGAGGCTACTACCTTGCCAGAGAAAATCACGAATAATATTCCTGTCATTGCTTATGGGGTTGCCCGGAAGTTACCTTATCCAATTATTAACGTCCATCATAATTGGGCCATGAAGCAGGCTGTAGACCTGTTGATTGAAAAAGGGCATCAAAGTATTGATTATATCGGTGAGCTGCATACAAAGGATATCCGGCAGATTGTGAAGAAAGAAACCATTGAAAATTACTGCAGGGAGAAGCAGATAAACTATCGTCTCATTGATTCCGGCGGGTTAACCGAAACGGCAACAAAGCAGGCTGTCAAAGAATTTTTAAAAACGGAGACACTGCATGACGGTATTATTTGCGGGAGTTATGATATTACGATGGGAGCTTTACATCATATCGATGGACTGGAATCCCGGAAAACCATTATTGCCTATGATAATATCAAGCAATTTAAGTCCATCGAGATGCCGATTTATTCCGTCGGTGTACCAGCCGAACAAATTGCTGAAGGTTTAGTGAAGCATCTTATTAGAAATATAGAAGCAGAACGTAAGAACACATCTGAAATTATCGATCTTTATCCGAGCCTACAGTATCATGAGAAAAAGTAGAAAATGCTTTCCCGTTCACATTGGGAAAGCATTTTATTGCTTGCGGGATGAGTCAGTAAGGAAAAATTTCATTTTATAACCATTTCCGTTAAGCAGCGGAAAAATAATCGATTTTAATGTAAGCGCTTATTTAATACAATGAATGTAGAGAAAAACAAGATAAACTCAAGGAGGGGAATAACAATGAAGCACATTTTATTAGCTTGTTCATCGGGAATGTCAACAAGCCTGCTAGTATCAAAAATGGAAGAAGCGGCATCTGCAAAGGGAATAGATGTAAAAATCTGGGCAGTGGCACAGGATAAAGCTTTTACGGAATTGGGAAAGGCAGACGTTCTGTTAATTGGTCCGCAAATGCGATTCTTAAAAAAGAAATTTGAAAAAGCTGCCGCTGAGGAAGGCATCCCTGTCGACGTGATTGATCCTGTAGCATATGGGAGAGTGGATGGAGCAGCTGTATTAGAGAAAGCATTGTCTTTATTTTCCTGATAGGGCGGAAAAATGTTTTGAATACAAAGGAGGTTTATTCGGATGGAAAATAGTAAATTTATGCAGATGCTAGAGAATATACTGCTCCCAATTGCGGATAAATTAAATAATAACCGTTATTTATCCGCGTTAAGAGATGGTTTTATGGTTGCGCTGCCATTAATTATATTTGGTTCGATCTTTGTGGTTATCGCCAACTTCCCGTTCCTGGATTCTGTGATGAGTGAGAATGCGTTCGCTCGGTATCAGGAGGCTCTGGGGCCTGCTTCAGCATCAACGTTAAGTATTATGGGACTGTTTGTCATTATTGGTATCGGTTATAAATTAATTGAGCACTACAAAGGAGAGGCGATTTATGGCGGTGTAGTGGCAGTTGCTGCATTTATTATTTTAACTCCCCAGGTGCTGGAGGGAGTAGCCGGGGTGATCCCTGCATCAGCATTGGGAGCTCAAGGGATGTTCTTAGGGATATTCACTGCTTTTATTTCTGCGGAATTATATCGTTTTTTTGTCCAAAAGAATTGGATGATAAAAATGCCTGCCGGTGTACCGGGAGCAGTGTCCAAGTCATTTAGTGCGTTACTGCCGATTGCGTTCACACTTTCTGTTTTTCTTCTCGTGCGCATTCTGATGAGCTTTACACCGTTTGAGACGGTCCAAAACTTTATTTACACAGTTGTTCAGGAACCGTTGACCCAATTGGGAAGCGGATTACCGGCGACAATTATTGCAGTATTGCTTATCCAAGTATTCTGGTTCTTTGGATTGCATGGACAAATTATCGTAAACTCTGTTTTTGATCCTATCTGGTACAGCCTGAATGAACAGAATTTATCTGCCTTTCAAGCTGGAGCAGAATTACCTAACATAATTACCAAGCAATTTATTGATTCCTTTCTTGTCGGAATGGGCGGTTCGGGAATGACTTTAGCTGTCATTATTTTGATTATACTTATCGGGCGAAGCAGACAATTAAAAGAAATTGGGAAATTAGGCGGTCCGCCAGGCGTTTTTAATGTGAATGAGCCAATTATTTTCGGGCTTCCAATTATTATGAATCCCTTAGTGCTTATTCCATGGCTTATTGCACCAGTGGTGGTAACTGTCATTACGTATGTAAGCATGTCGACGGGGCTCGTTCCAAAACCTGCGGGGATTATCGTGCCATGGACAACACCGCCATTACTCAGCGGTTTTCTGGCTACAGGAAATGCATGGCAGGGCGCTGTACTGCAGGCATTTAATCTCTTCGTTGTGATGATTATTTGGTGGCCGTTCCTGAAAATTCTCGATAAAAACTATTATGAAACAGAAAAATCAGGAGAAGAAACCAAAGCAAGCTGATCGAAAAGATACACCAAAGAAGCAATCTTGTACAGGTAGGGGAGATAAATATGGATCAATCAAAAATGACAGAAACCGCCTTTCAAATTATCCTTTATGCCGGTAATGGGAAATCAAATGCAATGGAAGCAATCCAGGTTGCCAAAGAAGGAAAATTCGAGGAAGCAGACAAGCTGATTCAAGCGGCAGGAAACGAATTAACGAATGCACATCACTATCAAACTGCATTATTGCAAGATGAGGCGAAGGGGGATAAGCAGGAAATTAATCTGTTGCTTGTACATTCGCAGGATCATTTAATGAATGCAATGACGACACGCGATTTGGCTATTGAAATCATTGAGCTATATCGAATGAAATAATGGAGGGTTTTCTATATGACAACGCAACAATATCAATTTCCAAAAGATTTCTGGTGGGGAAGTGCTACCTCTGCAACACAGATTGAAGGGGCGGCTGATGAAGGCGGAAGAGGAAAAAACATCTGGGATTACTGGTACGAGATAGAGCCGGAGCGGTTTTATAACCAAGTGGGTCCGGAGTATACTTCTGATTTTTATCATCGGTATCAGGAGGATATTGCATTAATGAAGGAATATGGGCATAACTCTTTTCGCTTATCCATTTCCTGGTCCAGGCTGATTCCAGGCGGTACAGGTGAAGTGAATCAGGAAGCTGTTTCTTTTTATAACCATGTCATTGATGAACTGATTAAGCAGGGGATTGAGCCCTTTGTAAATCTTTTTCACTTTGATATGCCGCTTGAACTACAGGAAATAGGCGGTTGGGAAAACCGTGATGTCACCGATATGTATCAGCAATATGCCAAAACAGCCTTTGAGCTTTTCGGTGATCGTGTCAAGAAGTGGTTTACATTTAATGAACCAATTGTACCTGTGGAAGGCGGCTATCTATATAATTTTCATTATCCGAATATTGTCGATGCCAAACGGGCCTTTCAGGTGGCTTATCACACAATTATCGCTCATGCGAAGGCCGTGAAGGCATTTAAAGAGCTTGATATAAAGGACGGGAAAATCGGGATTATCCTTAATCTCACACCGTCCTATCCAAGGAGTGATCATCCCGCAGATAAAAAAGCAGCCCATATTGCCGATCTATTTTTTAACCGAAGCTTTTTAGACCCGGCTGTGTTGGGACATTATCCCAAGGATCTGATTCAATTGCTGGCTGAATACAGCCATCTCCCTCACACAAAGGATGGCGACGCAGCCCTAATTAAAGAAAATACGATTGATTTATTGGGTGTGAACTACTACCAGCCAAGAAGAGTGAAGGCAAAGGAACATCTCCCGAATCCGCATGGGCCGTTTATGCCGGACTGGTTCTTTGATAATTATGAAATGCCGGGAAGACGGATGAACGAATATCGCGGCTGGGAGATTTATGAGAAGGGAATCTATGATATTATGATAAATTTAAAAGATAACTATCATAATATCGATTCATTTATTTCAGAAAACGGGATGGGTGTGCAAAACGAAGAGCGCTTTATAGTAGATGGGCAAATTCAGGATGATTATCGGATTACGTTTATCAGAGATCATTTAAAATGGCTGCACCAGGCGATGGAAGAAGGCTGTCATGCAAGGGGCTATCATCTATGGACGACAATGGACAACTGGTCCTGGGCGAATGCCTATAAAAATCGTTATGGATTCTTCTCTGTCAATCTGGAAACGAAGGAGCGTACGCCAAAGAAAAGTGCCCATTGGTTTAAGCGTATAAGTGAAGAAAATGGCTTTGACGAAGAAAAATAATTACGAGATGGAAGAAAAAAGTATAATATAGATAGATTCGTTACAAAGATAGGGAGAAGATGTTTTTAAAACGTCTTCTCTTTCGCGAGGGGTGTCATGATGGACAGGCGGCTTCGTTCTATATTGAAGGAATTAATTCAGGCAAAGAAAGCTTTGACAAGCAAATTTATAGCAAATATTAATCAAGTAACCCCGCGTACCACGCAAGAAGATATAAAAAAATTGAATCAGCAGCTTCTTTCGCACGGAGCATCGATTCAATCGATAAAAGGCCGCGGGTATCACTTGCATATCGAGGATGAGCAGTTATTTCGCCACTTCTTAACCACGGCATTATATGAAAATAAAGATCAGAAACAAATCCCAAATACACCGGATCAGCGTGTACGTTATATTATTCAGAAATTACTTTTAACCATGGACTATTTGAAGCTGGAAGACTTGGCAGATGAGATGTACATCAGCAAAGCAACCATTCAAAACGATATGAAATTAGTAAGAGAGCATTTATCTAATTTCTATCTGGATATTCGTGTGAAGCCGAATTATGGAATTAGAATAATCGGGGAAGAGATGAAAATACGGTTTTGTATGGCAGAATACCTGATTCAAAGGGGAAGTGACTCCAACGGCAATATATATGACGGCTTCATCAGGCTGCCAAAGGAACAGACAGACTTTATTAAGCAGACAATCATTGCGCATCTGGAAAAGCAGCATATGACCCTTTCAGATATTGCCATACAGAATTTGTTTATTCATATTGCCATTGCGGTGCTGCGTATTCAGAACGGTCATCCGGTTGATAATGACGCTAATCCCAAGCAGGAGATAACCCATACAAAAGAATACAAGGTTGCAGAAAAAATTGTCGGGGATACAGAGCAGGAGTTAGGAGTGATATTTCCTCCAACGGAAACCTCCTATGTTGCGCTGCATTTATTAGGTACAAAGATATTGACAACTGCTGATATAGAGAAAAATCAGGACATAGAAAGCCTCCTTGATCCGGCGATTTATGAACTGGTTATTGCGATATTAGATCGTATTGAGCTGGAGATGCATTTAAATATTCGCCACGACAGGGATTTGATGATTAACCTGGGACTTCATTTGAAGCCGGCAATGAACCGGTATAAATATGGAATGAATATCAGAAATCCGATGCTGGAAAGTATTAAGAAAAATTATCAGCTTGCTTTCCAGGCAGCCGTACATGCAGGAGTCGTGATTGAGAAATATACAGAGGTTACCATTGATGAGAACGAAATTGCCTATTTAGCACTCCACATCGGTGCGGCAATGGAAAGGCAGAAGCTGAAGCAGGGACCAAAACGCTGCCTGATTGTCTGTGCTTCTGGAATGGGCACGTCTCAATTAATTTATTATCGGCTCAAGACAAAATTTAATGGGAAAATGGACATCGCAGGAACCACAGAATATTATCGGTTATCCACTTATCCATTAGATGATATAGATTTTATTATTACGACTATACCGATTCATGAGGATTTAGGTATTCCTGTTGTGGAGGTGAATGCAATCATCAGTAAGGATGATCTTCAGCATATTTCGTCCTATATAGCCGGAACCCCATCCAACGTCATCAGGGATTTTTTACAAGAGGACTATTTATTTTTAAATCAATCATTCCATGCCAAAGAAGATGTTCTAGCATTTATGGTCAGCGAAATAGAATCAGATGATCTGAAAAGAGCCCGATTTCTCGAATCCATTTATGAAAGAGAAAAAATCGCCCCTACTGCTTTTGGCAACCTGGTGGCAATTCCGCATCCATTAACGCCGCAGTCGCAGCAGACATTTATTTCGATTGCTACCTTAACTGAGCCGATTCCATGGACAACTGAAAGGACGGTTCAATTTGTGCTGTTGCTCAGTGTGAAGAAGAACAGCGTTGAGGACCTGCAGCCACTTTATGAAATGATCAGCAAGCTGATCGAGCATCCGGAAAGTCTGCAGAAGCTCATGCAAATGACAGATAAAGCATCGTTTATGAGTATGATGGAAACGTTAGAAAGATTATAAGTATGTGCAGCATGTTCGGAAAGTGAAAAAAGAGGCATGATCAAACACATAAATTGATCATGCCTCTTTTTAGGGGTAAAGGAATATATCCTTACATCCGCTTCAACCCCTTACGAACCGGCGGAAGCTCCAGTTTCCCCTTTTCAAACAGCTTCTTAATTGTCTGCTTCGAATAGCTAGTTACCTGATCATAAGAAAGCTTGCCCGGAATCGGCGGCTCGTCTTCAATACAGACATCTATAATTGCCGGCTGATTAAAGGATGCAGCAGCCTCCAGAGACGGCTTCAGCTCCTCAAACTTTTCGACGCGATAGCCTTTACCGCCGCAATTTTCCGCAAAGCGGGCAAAGTTAAAGCTCTCTAAACCTGTCTTATAATCCAGATTCCCCCCAGCCTCCTGCTCATATTTAATCATGCCAATCCGTTCATTGTTAAAAATGACAATAATCATTGGCAGGTTATACTTCACCGCAGTCAGGAAATCCTGCATGTTCATTGTAAATCCGCCATCACCGCAGAGACCGATTACCTGCCGATCAGGGAAAGCGAGTTTACTGGCAATGGCTCCAGGAAGTCCACAGCCCATGGTGCCCAGCCAGCTGGAGGTCAGGAAATCCTGTGTGGTTTTCATCCGGAAATGGCGTGCTGCCCATACAGTCACATTACCGACATCAACAGACAGGATGGCATCGTCCGCAGTAATTTTCTGCACTTCATGGATGACCTGCTGCGGTTTAATAGGTGTGGAGGCCTGTTCTTCATCTGCTTTCATTTCCTCCCACCAAGCTGCCATTTTCTCCTGATATTTTTCTAAGAAATCACGTTTTTCGGTCTGAGGCAGCTGTTCATTTAGCCAAGCGAGTGTTTTTTTTGCATCTCCGGCGATGCCGATATCCACTGGATACCTTTTACCGATTTGAAGCGGATTACTGTCGATCTGAATGCATGTTACATCCTCGGGTAAAAATTCCGTATACGGATAAGAGGTACCAAGCAGAATCAGCAAATCGGCACCCTCCATTGCTTCATAAGCCGGTTTAGTTCCTATCATTCCCAGGTTGCCAAGAAAGTTTGGATGTTCATCCTCCATAACCCCTTTAGCAGGAAGGGAAATAACAACAGGAGCTGCAATCCTGTCAGAAAATGCCGCCAGCTCTTCCTTAGCTTTTTTCGCTCCCGTTCCTGCTAAAATAATTGGCTTCTTCGCCTTTTCAATTACAGAAACAGCTTCCTGCATCGCAGCAGTGTCCGGTGTAAGCTCGGGTGCTTCATACAGCACGGCATTTTTCTGTACCTTATTCTTGATTTTTTCTGCAGAAATATCATCTGGCAGAGTTAAGACAGCTACCCCTTTTTTCGCATAAGCTGTTCGGATGGCCTGATTAACCATAGAAGGGAGCTGCTCTTCTGAGACAACCTGCTTATTGAAGACAGCGACATCATCAAAAATACGTTCCATATTTACTTCCTGAAAGCCATCTGTTCCAATCTGATCCGTTGGAACCTGCCCGGCAAGGACAAGAACAGGTGCGTGATCCTTCTTCGCATCATACAAACCATTTAATAAATGAATCGCCCCGGGTCCTGCAATCGATAGGCAAACGCCAAGCTTTCCAGTCAATTTTGCATAAGAAGAGGCAGCTAATGCCCCGGCTTCTTCATGACGAACCTGAATAAATTTTATTTTATCCTCGGCTTTTCGAAGCTCTTCCATCAGATTATTAATCGAGTCACCATGCATTCCATAAATATGGTCCACTCCCCAATCTGAGAGCTGTTCAACGAGTACTTTTCCTGCACGATCATCAAACATAAAATATGCCTCCTTATCAAGAGCATTTTAATTCTTATATTAATGAAGCGGCTTTATAGGACGCTTCTTTTTTGCCTAGTTTGTCTATTCCACAATTAGGAGAGCATGAAACTTGTAAGGATAGGAAAGACTGGAAATGAAAACAATTCAGAAAAAGATAGAAAGCCTAGCTTTTCCTCTCATTATCTTTTAGAATAAGGGTACATTACTCCATCAGGACATGTGAGGAGGTCAAAAAAATGACAAAGAGACCAATCGTATTCTTTGATTTAGATGGAACATTACTAACAAGTGAAAAAAAAGTAGCAGAGAGCAGCATAAAAGCAATCGAAAAACTAATTGAAAATAACGGCATACCTGTCCTCGCAACTGGAAGACCTGTATTTGAGACAAAGGAACTGCAGGCAGAAACAGGGATTCAGTCAGCTGTATTAATGAATGGGCAGTTCATTGTGCATGAAGGAGAGGTTATCTACCGGAACAGGATTAATCCTGTCCAATTAAAAAAGCTGGAGGAGTATACAGAGCAAAGAGGTGTAACAATCTGTTATCACACGGCTGAACGGATTTACACAACAAATGATCAATCTGAGCTGTTAAAGAAGGACTGTGAGTATTGCGACAGAGAGATCCCGGTTGTCGATGATGACATTTATATGAATAAACCGGTCTACCAGGTCGAAATATTTATTGAGGAAGGTGAAGAAGAGTACCAGGAAAAATTCCCAGATCTCCAATTTGTCCGTAACTCACCCTACAACTGTGATGTTTTTCCAAAAGGCATTTCCAAAGCAACAGGGATAAAAGAATTCTTAGAAATTACCGGCCTGCCTAAAGAGAATACATATGCTTTCGGCGATGGATTGAATGACTTAGAAATGTTTCAGTTTGTAAAAACATCGGTGGCAATGGAAAACTCGGTAGAGGAGATTAAGGAAGCCGCGACATATATTACGAAATCGCATGATGACGATGGAATTGCAGATGGGATGAAGATGTGCGGGCTGATTGGTCAAGAAGAGAGTGAAAAATAGGCTCTTCTTGCTGGAGAAAAGCAATCTCTATTCCTCGCTCGTATAAATAATATTATCCTTCATTAAATAAGAGCTAGCTGCTATTATTGAAAAATAGCAGCTAGCTCTTTTCATTTATTCTTTTGGAACAAGCGTGAGCAGTGTATCTGATTCTTTCAGATCTTTTCGATTAGTAGGTTCAATAACACTGTATTGATTGGAATTCGTAATTATAACAGGCGTTGTTATTTCATAACCTGCTTCTTTGATTTTATCCATATCAAATTCTACAAGTACATCTCCGACTTTGATTTTATCTCCTTCTTTAATATGGGAGATGAAATGTTCCCCGTCCAGTTGAACAGTATCCATACCTACGTGAATTAAAATTTCTGCTCCTTTATCGGAAGCAATCCCAATAGCATGCTTCGTTTTAAAAGCAACGGTAATTGTTCCGTCAACCGGAGAAACTACGCGCCCGACTCTTGGTTCAATAGCAATACCTTGTCCCATGGCTTCTGAAGAGAAGGTTGGGTCAGATACTTCTGTTAAAGGTTTGGATGTTCCTTCGATTGGACTCATGATTTGTTCGTCTACTGTTTCGATTGTTTCCTTTTCATTTGATACTGCGCCAGGCTCCTGTACAGGATCTTCAACAGGATCATCAAATCCTAAAATATAGGTGAGGACTGCTGAAATAATAAAGGAAGCAGTGATACCAATGATAAGTGCCAGGAACCCTTCGCCGCCTGGTCCATAGAAAATAGGTAAAGTCAGTAATCCCGGTGCTCCGGAAGCAAATGCCTGTGTACCGCCATAGCCAATGATTGCACCACCGACAGCACCACCGATAATTCCGGCAATAAATGGTTTTTTCAGGCGTAAAGTAACCCCGTATACAGCTGGCTCCGTAATTCCAAATAGAGCAGTAACCGTAGCTGAACCAGCCAAAGCTTTCATTTTCTTATTTTTCGTTTTCAGGAATACCCCGAATGCAGCACCGGTTTGTGCGAATACAGATGCTGTTGCAGCGGGTTTAATACCATCTTGTCCGTAGACAGCAACGTTGTTAATGAACACAGGCACAAGTCCCCAGTGAACACCGAAAATAACGAATATTTGCCATCCTGCACCAAGAACTGCGCCGGCAAGTAATGGACTGAAGTTGAATCCGGCAAGTAAAGCATCGGCAATACCGTTACCAATAGATACACCGATTGGTCCAAACACAATTAAAGTTAAAGGAACCATCACAACTAAAGAAATTAATGGCGTCAAGAAATTCTTAACACTTTGATGAATAAACCGATTCGCAAATTTTTCAACATAGCTCATCATAATAACAGACAGAATAATAGGTATAACAGTAGATGAATATGGCATCATTACTACAGGAATACCGAAAAATCCAACCGGATCGCCCGCCGCTTCCAAATCAATAATGGAAGGATAAACAAGTGCGCCGGCAACCGTCAATGCAGTAAAAAGGTTTGCCCCAAATTTACGTGCTGTTGTTACTGCCAGCAAGAGAGGCAGGAAGTAAAACAAACTGTCAGAAGCTGCATAAAGAATGGTATAGGTAGTGCCCTCTGCATCGAGCCAGTTAAAATTATCCGAGATTAGCAGCAGTCCTTTTAAAATACCGGCACCCGCCATTACTCCAAGCAAAGGAGCAAAAATACTGGAAATGACGTCAACAATCCTGCCTAGTAAATTTCCGCTTTTCTCATTTTCCTGACTGTCCTGTTTACGATCATCATCTAAAAGATTGGTAATCTTTCCAATCTCCTGGTAAACCTCAGGCACCGTATTTCCGATAACAACCTGGAATTGCCCGCCGCTTTCTTTTGTGGTAATAATACCTTCTGTGTTTTCTAATTTATCTTTGTTCGCTTTGGAATTATCTTTTAATTTAAAACGCAGGCGTGTTGCGCAATGAATAAGTGAGTTAACATTCTCTTCGCCGCCGACCTGTTTGATAATTTCTTTAGCTAATTTTTGATTATCCATCTTTGAACCTCCTCATTTTTTGTTAATTATCTATAGAAAAAACCTAAGCCATTGGAAAAGAAGCACATACGCAGTATGTCCTTTCCATGACTTAGGTTTTGCCTGCATTATCAGTAACAATCCTAAATGCCATTCTCTATTTTGTTGAAAAAATTTCTTCAAGACTAACGATTGACGACCCGTTCGATATGAATGGTCAGGTAGAGCATTTCTTCATTTGTTAAATCGTGGTCATATTCTTTCTTGATAAAATCTTTTATTTTTTCCGTACATTTTGATGCTTCCTTATGCTTCTGCTTGATCATAATGTACAGGTAATCATCATCATTTTTATAGTGTGACCCATGGAAAACGCGCTGTGCAAAATACTTTAAGTGCGTAATAAAGCGTCCATAGTTCAAGGAGTCCTCATCAAACTCCACATTAAAATGATATTTGACGATGTTAATAATATGCTGAATGAATTTCGTTGTATTAACCGTCTGATTCGTATTTTCATTCAGACTTGCTTCTAAAATATGAATGGCAACAAATGCAGCTTCATCCTCTGGAAGCTGCACATCAAAGGATTTATTAATCCGTTCGACAGCACGCTGCCCAACAGCAAACTCATCTTTATAGATTTGTTTGATTTCCCACAGAATACCATTCTTTATTTCAATACCCTGATTGTAACGCTCAATCGCAAAATGAATATGATCAGGGAGTGATAAGTAAATTTTTTCACTTAATTCTGTGTCGAGGGTTTCTTTGGCATCCTGAATGATATCCTCCACATCTGACATCAGTGCGGCAGGAATTTCCCGTAAAAGTAATTTGAAATTATCAAAAGTCTGCGGATCCTTCAGAGTGAAGATCTTTTCAATTTTAGTCTCATCCACTTCTTGACCTGGCTTCTTTTGAAAGGCAAGACCCCTTCCCATCACAACTAGCTCTTGACCAGCTTCATCAAATGCACTAACAACATTGTTATTAATTACCTTGTGAATTTTCATGTTAATATCCTTCCTCCACACGTATACAGGGTGAAAAATGAAAAACCCAAGTCAAAGGAAGAACGGTGACAGTAATGTATCGTTCTTCGCTGTGACTTGGGTTTTGCCTGCCTACCAGTAACAATCCCTAAACAGTCTTATTTATAATCTAGTTAGTATTATAATCCTATATCTGGCGTTGTGTCAACGTTTTCAAATGGTATAAATCAGATAATTTTCAGCAGCCGGCCGAGCCCTTTTGGCATACGGGAAGGAAGGGAAACGGGGATGAAGCCCCGTTTACATTAATCTAAGTCCTGTCCATTGGTTGCGATCACTTTTTTATACCAGTCAAAGCTTTTCTTTTTCGAGCGGGCCTTTGTTCCATTCCCCTGATTATCACGGTCGACATAAATATAACCGTAACGTTTTTTCATTTCGCCGGAGGATGCACTGACCATATCAATTGGAGCCCAGCTTGTATAGCCGATGATTGGCACACCGTCTTCAATGGCTTCTCCCATTGCGGAGATATGTTCACGTAAGTATTCGATGCGGTAATCATCTTCAATATTCCCATTTTCATCCGGTGTATCAATCGCCCCTAAGCCGTTTTCCACAACAAATATCGGCTTTTGATAACGGTCGTACAGCTGATTTATCGTAATTCGGAAA
The DNA here is from genome assembly GCF_038004405.1 of Oceanobacillus sp. FSL W8-0428. Taxonomy (NCBI): domain Bacteria; kingdom Bacillati; phylum Bacillota; class Bacilli; order Caryophanales; family Bacillaceae; genus Oceanobacillus; species Oceanobacillus sp. FSL W8-0428. Next base: position 1,284,801 of record NZ_JBBORB010000001.1, on the reverse strand, counting down.
CCAAGCGGATCAATTGTCCAGCCCCATTCTGATTTTTTAACATATGGGTTGCGGACAGAGCCAAAAACATTCCCGCTGGTAGATTTCCGTGTGATTTCCGGGTCTGTACTTGTTGTTCTGCTGGAGTAATAGCTCATGGCAAGATAATCTGCCGTATGCGCAGCAAGAATTTCTTCATCCTGCGGTTCTGTTACAAGAGAAATATTATTTTCTTTAAAGAAACGCTTCGCATAGCTTGGATAATATCCGCGCGCCTGCACATCGATAAAGAAGAAGGATTCACGATCCCGGTCCATTGCTTTTTTTACATCGGCAGGATCACAGGTATAAGGATAGAACATTCCAGCAGCAAGCATACAGCCGATTTGTGCGTCCGGAATTATTTCATGGCATGCTTTTACTGCTAATGCGCTGGCAACAAGCTGATGATGTGCAGCTTGATACTGAATCTGTTTGACATTATCTCCTTCTTGGAAAGTGAGGCCTGCACCCATAAATGGAAGGTGAAGCAGCATGTTAATTTCATTGAAGGTGACCCAATATTTCACCTTATCCTGATAGCGCTGGAAAACAGTTTTCGCATAATGCTCAAAAAGTCCGACTACCTCTCTGGAACGCCAGCTGCCGTATTTTTCAACCAGATGAACAGGAACATCGAAATGCGCAAGTGTAACAACAGGCTCCATATCATGCTTTTTCAACTCATCGAACAAACTGTCATAGAAGCGCAGTCCTTCTTCATTCGGGATTTCCTCTTCACCTGTAGGGAAAATACGCGACCAAGCAATGGAAATACGCAAAGCTTTAAAACCCATCTCCGCAAATAAAGCAATATCCGATTTATAATGATGATAGAAATCAATCGCTTCATGAGAAGGATAAAATTCCCCTTCTAACGGCTCCAGTGAAGGTACATATCCCTTCATCACAGGTCCGCGTTTCTCCCCCGCAGGCATTAAGTCAACGGTTGTCAGCCCTTTGCCGCCTTCCAGATAAGCTCCTTCTACCTGATTAGCAGCGGTCGCGCCTCCCCATAAAAAACCGTCTGGAAAAGTATAGTTTGCCATCATTTCTACTTCCTTTCGTTTTAAATTTTAAAATAACAGCAAAGGAAAATATCCAATAAAAAAACCTGACAAAATAAGGCACGCTAAAAGTGCTCTATCTCGTCAGGTTATGCCCAATAAAGGTAACATTCCTTTATGTTATGTATGCGTTTGTCATTTTGTACAATTTTAATTTATCAGAGAAGCGGGGAGAAGTCAATAGTGTGGATAGTGAAGACTGAGAGGCCCGAGAAAGAGGTTAGAGATTCATTTTTAGGGACGAATCAATGATAAATGCAGGGAATTGGCAACTTTTTCTGGGGTATATGGTAAAATAGAAGGACAATATAACGGAAAAAATACCATTTTAATTATAAAGGAAGATTTCAATGAATATAACCCTTGTCACTGTAGGAAAGCTAAAGGAAAAATACTTGAAGCAGGGTATCGATGAATATAAAAAGCGGTTAGGTGCTTATGCGAAAGTGAATATAGTCGAGGTAGCAGATGAAAAAGCTCCGGAGACGATGAGTGAAGCGGAAATGGAAGAGGTGAAGCGTAAGGAAGGCGAGCGAATTCTTGCGCAGGTTCATCCGGATGCTTTTGTGATTACGCTGGAGATTGAGGGGAAAATGCTGAGCTCGGAGCAGCTGGCTAAAAAGCTGGATGAGCTGGCGACTTACGGGAAGAGCAAGGTTGTGTTTGTGATTGGCGGTTCACTGGGGATTAGTGAGGATGTGCGGAAGCGGAGTGATTTGGCTTTGTCGTTTTCTAAGATGACGTTTCCTCATCAGTTGATGCGGCTGGTGTTGTTGGAGCAGGTTTATCGGAGTTTTCGGATTAATAGGGGGGAACCGTACATCTTTTAAGGGTAAAATGTTGAGCGAATCCATCATTTCGCTCAACATTTTACCATCCTCATTTTCTAACATCCATGATTCAACAGGTGCAATACAATCCATAGAAACTGTGTCTAATAAATCCAGGGTATGTTCTTCTAATCCCTCTATTGTAAAGTCAAAGTATAGATTGATTTTCTTTATATGTCGCCCAATCCCACGAGGTGCCTCTTTGCTAATCTGTATATTCTTTATGATTAAGCGGAGTAATGCCTTTTGTTGTTCAGGCTCTGCATCCTTTATCACCTTATCAAAGTTTGCTAAAAGGTTATGCAATGCTTGAGCATCAATAGGTGTTGTATCACATTCTTCTAATTCAGTATTTAAAGCTTTAAGTTTGCTTTGGAGCTCTGCTTGTTCTTCGGTAAGCCCAGTTAATTTTGGCTTGAAAATAGCAACCAGTGTGGGATCATCCATTAATTGATTCGTAATGTTATTAATTCGAACTTCTACCTTATTCAGCTTAGATTGTAATATCTTAATCTCATCATTAATTGGGGTTCTTGCATCAATACGTTTCTCATTAACATTATCAACAATCCGTTTCAATACATAAGGCTCAGACACGATGCGTTCCAATTCCTCAAATACTTGTTCTTCTGCTCGATCTGCACGAATGGAATGTGCACTACATGCTTTGCTACCTTTATTGTGGAATAGTCCACATACATAATAACGGTACTTTTTACCCTTCGCTCCTTTTGAAGATCCAGAAACCATTCCATATCCGCATTCAGGGCATCTAATAAGTCCATTTAATATGTATGGATTATTAGATTGTGCAGGTTTTATTGAGCGCTTTTTTCGAGATTGTTGTACTCGATTCCATTGCTGCTGCTCGATAATGGATTCATGTTTCCCATCAACAAGGATATAATCTTTGTTCTTTCCTTTGCGATGCTTTTCAGCCCAGTTTTCATACATATTAAAACGAATTTTTCCTATATAAAGTGGATTGTCTAGGATTTGTTTAATGGTGTTAATGGAAAAATCAAATCCTCGTTTTGTTTTATAGCCCATGGTATTAATACGACTTACAATGGCCTTATAACCTAGATCCTGCTCGGCATAATCAAATATTAAGCGGATGATATGAGCTTCTTCCTCATTTATCACTAAATGTTTATTGACACTGTCGTAACCTAGCACTCTTCCTCCATTGTAGTAGCCTTCTTTGGCACGTTGAACCATCCCCATTTTAGCGCGGTCAATAATAGTGGAGCGTTCCATTTCTGCAACTGAACTCAAAATAGTGAAAAACATCTTTCCGCCAGGGGTAGTAGTATCGATGTTTTCAGAATAACTGATAAGCTGAACATTATGGAAATCAAGCTTCTCCGCAATTTCAAGTGCATCCTTTGTTTTTCGAGATAAACGATCAAGCTTATATATAATAACTGCGTTAAAGTTTTCCTCCTTAGAGTCTCTCAACAGACGTTTCATTTCAGGTCTACCTTCAATGCTTTTTCCACTTTTTCCCTCATCAATATACTCTTCAATGATTTCAATGTTATTCTTGTTTGCGTATTCGTATAGAAGCTCTTTTTGAGCATTTATACTATATCCTTCTGTAGCTTGTTCCTCCGTACTAACACGAGCATAAAGGACGGCTTTTGTTATGTTATCCATTATTTTTCCTCCTTAACTGTGGATGAATACGATGATTGGATCAAATCAGAAAGCAAATCAATAAAACGACTTTGATTATTTTGCCTATCCTTTATCCACTGGGCAATATTCTTATCCTCTTCTTCTGTGAAATTTTCTTTTTTATTCATAGAATCACTCGCTTTCATTCTTGTTTTTGGTTAATTCGTAAATCACATTTGAAAACTGCTTTTTCGAAATGTAGGGGTAAATCTCTTCGGTTGCCCGAAATAATTTCATGCTTTTATCAAAGGGACTTTCCTTTCTAAACAGTTCAGAAATATGAATGGAGTTTTCCATCTGATAAAACTCTAACTCATAAATCAATCGGGATAGTAATTTAATGAAATCGATGTCTTTTACATGAGTGATTTCTTCATTCAAAACAAATCGAATTTGATTTTCACTATTTGCTTGATATACCAAGATTCCTAGGTTGGGGGTAGAATCGTCGATTATTTCAAAGTCTGTGAAGTCAATATCTACTTCAATTGGATGACCTATTGTAAATAATTTTTCCTCTTCATAAAATTCATTTGTAGCAGCTTCTAAAGGGATACCATATTCTTTAGTCAGCTTATGAATGAGTTGAAAAGAGGGCTTCTTCGATTCCCCTCGCTCAATGGCCGAGATGCTTTGGGGAGTAACACCTACTCTTTCTGCAATAGCAGTTGTTGTGTAATCTTTATTAGGATCAAGCTTTTTGACCTCCATTCTAAAGAACTTTAAACGATCTCCAAGCGAGCTTTTAGCAAGTAATTGAAATTCTAATGAATTGATTTGGCGACTGGACAAGTTATAATTCCACCTTTCGTATTTAGTACTTTACTCAATTATAACTCTTTGTTAACATAAATACAAATATACCATTAATTAAAATATATTTGTTTTATTATTTGAGGCAATTGTTTGGTAATAGCTATCCTTATTGATGGTCGCATAAGGTTGCTCGAAGCCTTGAGTACGAAGGGTTTCTCTATAAAAATATGGAGGGTAATAAGATGTGGAGATTTAATAAAACGAAACTTGAACAGCAGCTAGCAGGTATATATGAATTGCAACATATATTATCTAAGATTGAACCCGTCGATTGGACTTGCCCTTATGATGGGATCATTTTTCACTCTGACTTAACTGTGACAAGTAACTTTTGGAACACAGTAAAGCCTGCATCGTATTTCAGTAATGCGGGCCCCGACGATCGATACAGTTATATGCTTTCACATCCGCTATTTCAAGTTGTATGGGGAAGGATATATACTAATCTACCGAATACTATTATCAGAATTAATCCTGATATTAACCATTTAACACCCTCAGATATGTTAGATGTTATAACGTTTATTTTAGGAACTTTTAATGGTGTTGAAGTAGCATCATGGGATGAGAAAATAGATATCGATGCATTCACATCGTTAGAAGTCGCGGAAAGACTGTTTGTAGGTTCTCAAAGAAACAATCCCAAAGTGCCTAGTGTAAGTAGTACAACGATTTATTGGGGGAAAAGGAATGGACAACAAGTTAAAGTATATGATAAGGCTAAGCAACGTGGTTTAAAAGGGAAGCAGTTAACTAGGATAGAAAGAACACGAAAAATTCCAAAGAAAAATAGAGAAAATGCTTCTTATTTTCTGTTGAACGCAAGAAATGATGGATTTAAAAATATGAATATGGTCGATATTGATTCTATTGACGGCAGGTCTAAAATAAGGAGATTGATAAAAGCTGAAGGCTCGATAAACACTGCGTATAAGAAGTTAACGAGGGCTGAACAGAAGGCATTCAAAAAGCACCCTGCATATGTATATCCGGTTATGGATATACAGAGTGTATTAAGTAAAGATATAGAGGAATGGATGAGAAGATCTCCATTACTCCCTTTAAAGATCATTACTGAGACTTGTAAGGAAATGAGTGTTTGGGGAGGTAGAAATACGTTAGTGGCAGTAGAATGTAATCCGATAGCTCTTCAAACATATGATAAAGTAAGTATAACTGGATGGGACTTTGGTAGAAGGTATAATACAGAAAGGTTTACACATATTGAACCTATAGAATTGTAGTAAGGACTATTATATCGGGAGAGATCATAGATGCAGATACAAATTGTTAGCGTAGGGAAAGTGAAAGAAAAGTATTTAAAATTAGGTATTGCTGAGTTTGAAAAAAGATTACGTCCATATTGTAAATTAACAATGGACGAAGTGAGTGATGAACAAGCCCCTGAGCAATTAAGTAATAAGGAACTATATCAAGTAAAACAAAAAGAAGGGGAACGGCTCTTAAACAAGATAAAACTAAATCAATATGTTATTGCTCTTGATATACAAGGAGATAACTGGTCATCAGAACAATTGGCTAGTGAAATGGAGAAGTTGAGCATCCATGGTAGAAGTCAGATTTCGTTTGTAATTGGTGGCTCAAATGGTTTAAGTGATGATGTGCTAAATCGTGCAGATCAAAAATTATCCTTCTCAAAAATGACATTTCCACATCAACTAATGAAGCTTATCTTAATGGAGCAGGTATATCGTGCATTTAAAATACAGAAAAATGAACCTTATCATAAATGATTTATAAGGATAGTTTTCATATCCGTAGATAGGGTATTTATAAATTTATCAAGTTTCTCAAATTTCAATGTTACAATTTTGGTGTGTAGCGGATTAATACATAGTAATTGGGCATTTTTAGTCTTTAACAGATTATAAAAATTATAAGGGGCTCTTAGGAAACCCATATATACCAAGGTTTAAGGTCATTTCCATAGCGGTACCTTTCAAAAAAATGGTGACTTTCACTAACTTTAGCCCATAACTTGATATTTTAAGAGAAAGTCAGTGTTGGTGCTGCTTTTAGCACTTTCACTGACTTTCTAGAAATTATTTTTTATAGATATCCTTTTTCTTTCAAACTAGTATATTTTTCGTGACCAATGATGATATGATCCAATATTTCAATACCCATCATCTTTCCAGCCTCGCCTAGACGTTTTGTTACATTAATGTCTTCCATACTTGGTGAAACGTCTCCACTAGGGTGGTTATGCCCGACAATTGCACTAGCACAGCTGCGACGGACTAAATGATTAAAGACCTCCCTTGGATGTACTATACTAGCATTTAGTGAACCGACAAATACTGTTTCACGAAATACTATTTGATTTTTAGTATTTAAGCCAAGAACTACAAAATGCTCTTGATTTAAATATTGCATATCCTTAAGGTAATCATAAGCATCTTGTGGCGAACGAATCGTAAATCGTTGTTCAACTGGGCAAGGATTCATACGTGCAAGTTGTAAAGCAGCAATGATCTGCTTAGCTTTTACTTTTCCAATACCTTTGATTTGCAGCAACTCATCCTCGGTTACAGCTAATAATTCCTGAATAGATGGGTAGCGGGTGAATAGTTCATTCACTACATAACTATCTTCCTTTTCACGAGTTGTTGTTGCTAATAGATTTCTAAAAGTGATTTTATCGATTGAATTGTTCATTATAAATTCCTCCATTATTGTTTGATAGAAATAAAAAAGGAGAGACGATTTACGCCCCTCCTGATTGAGTGAAAACTTCTGTTACGATATACTGTTGTTGAATAATATTTAGTGTAGATGAGTTCATTGGCAGGATGAGCTCATCTATTTTTGTGCAATAAAAAAGCACATCGACCGCATCTGCAATCCATGTGCTTTCAATCAATATGGTTTTGTTCATCCATCGTTCTCACCTCCTTCAGCATCAGTAAATCTTGAATAAAGTCTGATGCCTGTTTTTTGGTTAGCTTTGTACTACGCTCAACTCCAAAAGTCATCTTCATCAATTCCTTTGCAACATCTGTCGGCATGTCCATTTCATTAACGATACAGAAGATCTTTTGTAGTTGGGCTTTTGTTGCTTGTTCACCACCTCCTTTATTAGCTTCTGTTTTTGCTTGTGGAAAATCTTCAATGTCTTGTGTGAAGATACCACTTGAACGTGTTGCAGATAGAACTGCATCAATCAACGCTCTCTTTTTTGCCATCTTTAATACGGTATTGACGATTGTGTAAGGATCTTGTTGCTTAAAAGAAGATTCCTTGCTGTTGCATGAACCTAAGCCTTCAGCTTCAACAAGTCCATTGTCTTTGCGTATAAGTGTCATCTTCACTTCATAAGCAAATATTCCTGCTTCCCATTGTTCGATACGATTTACGACATCTGCTGTTTTCGAGAACCCAAATACATCGCATAGCTTTTCTGCACCTGGTTTAAGTAATGTAGGCTTTGAAAATCCATCTACTAAACCGTAATCAACACCTTTCACCATCACCTCTTCAACAAACGTTTGTAGTTCCTCTACACGTCGTTTTGATTCGATAGTCGATATAACGATATTAGGTAGTGAAACAACCTCACCATTACCGAAGAATGGTACGATATTGTTCTTTAATAGATGTTTGTTAGTTTTCATATGTTTCTCACCTCCTTTCAATAGATTAAGACTTTTTATTAATTGCATCTGCAAGCATAGATAACCCCTGTGAAGTCTTCTTAACAAGAAACTTTCCTGCTTTATGATTTAGTTGATTACCTTTACTGATTGCTTTAGATGAAATATCTAGCGATTTAGTTACCAAACCATGTGTTGTTTGATTCAACTTTTCTAGGCTGTTAATAACGTTTAACAACACATCTTCGCCTTTTGATCCCATAGATTCAGCAGCATTGCTAATTACATGTGAAATTCGTTTTTTAGTAGAAACTTTCAAAACATCTTCATGTAATGACTCAACTTCCTTTATAGCTGATTGAATCTTACTTCTACTAGCTAGTAAATGGGATAGCCTTACGTAGTCATTGCATTCAATGGAATCTACTATCTCGCTAGCAATTCTTACATCCTGATCTAGTAACGATTGATAGATTGTTTTAATCTCTGTAATAGAAACTCCTTTCCCATTAATCAATTCATGATCCATCCATAAGTTCTTCCGCATAATAAAATTCCTCCTAAATGTTTTTGGATAATCTTAATTATTTGTTGAAGTGGTGATAACCCTTGAGTGTTAACTTCAATAGCAATCCATCTGACTTACTTTTCATAGTCAGAATAAGTCCATCATCCTCAAGCTTTGATAGGTTAACCATTTGAATGCCATATTTCAATAGAAACTTGGCAGGTATCCATTTGTTTAGTTTCTTAGCCTCAATAAGAATCTTGACCAATGAGTTGTTCATCTTCATTTCTCCTTTCATAGTGTGCTCCTCTCACAGCGCATGTCGTCTCTGTAACGCAAAAAAACATTATCTATCCTAAATGGATAAACAACGGTCTAAATAAAAGGGGGTGGGGCATGAAACGGACGGGTACCCCCTTTCGTATATGAATGCAGGTGCTCTGGGAAAATATATAGAATTTTTACCTTCAATGTTGTATTACTAAAGAACTACCTATAAAATAAAGATAAAGTATAAAAAAAGTAAGAACACCGAGGTGGTTTTATGGAAATAAAGGTATTTCAGAAGACACAAAGGGATTTAGCAGCAACTATAAACCTTGTAATAGATACATATTGGGAAGATGAAATAGATGAATCTAAGATGATAGAGCTTATCCAAAAATTGTATGCCGTCAATACAAATAAATTTATGAAGGAAGGCATCTACACAACAATCCTTCGACAACAATGTGGTAAACGTAGGTTGGAAGTGGTTGACCAAGTTATCCATCAAAGTAATGTAAGTCATTAGATGGAGGTAGTTATAATGGAATATTCAGCAGGGTTTACGAAGGAAAAATGGTCTGAAAATGATATTGCTATTGTTATCGAGTTATTGCAAAAAGATAAAAATAAAAATCAAATCTTAGAGGAAATTATTGAAAGTAACCTCTTTCAGTTAAGAAGTCCAGTTAGTATCAAAAATCGATTTAACATGGTATATAATCGTGCGACGGCATTAAACAATGAGATGCAGAAGCATTTCTTACAAGCGATTGATTATGATCGAAAGGCATTAACTCTATACTCATTTTTACAGGCATATCGAATACCGTTAGAGTTTTACTTGGAAATTATTGTTTATAAATATGAACAGCAAGAACCATTATATAGAAATGACTTTCATTATTTCTTTGAAGGAAAAGCGAATATCAGCGATAAAGTCAGTCATTGGAGACCTGAAACAATAAAACGTCTCATTAGCACATTGATGTTGTTTTATAGAGAATCAAAGATGATTGAAAAGATTGACCAGACGAAGTACCAAGTTAATCCAATACATATTAGTCAAACTTTAAAAACTTATGCTGAGAGGAATATCCCACTACTATATTCCTTTACGGTTTTAGAAAAGGTGAATGAAGGATGAAATCGACGTATGAACGATTAGAACAAATGGAAAAGCGGATTATACAAGATGGTTTCACGAACCCAAAAGGGATTGGAAGTGATATTCCTCATTTTGTATTAGACTATCCGCCAAAAGATGAATTGCAAGTTCGTGTGTACATAAAGAACATGTTGAAGCGAACAAAAATGAATATCAAAGAAGTTAATTTATTTGAGTTTCTCCTTTCATTTTTTGACGAAGATGAGTTAGAAGAATTATTTGAATTGGAGGAAGAGGAAGGATTACAAGGTTTGATTGATGTATTTGAACCGATATTAAATGAGAGCAACACAATGATTCAACAGTTTAAAGATATTACTGAAGAGGCAGATATCATTTTTATAACAGGTGTTGGTTCTGCGCATCCGTTTTTAAGATCTAGTCAATTACTAAAGGCTATTTCTAGCAAAGGTTATAAGAAACCAATAGTCTTATTTTATCCAGGTGAATTTACAGGATTGCGACTAAAATTGTTTGGCATTCTTGACTATGAGGATGACTATCAATTGTCACGTATTTCTTAGGGGGTATCGATATGCAAATAAAAGATTTATTTCTAAAAGATATATTCCGTCCAATTAATAATGTTGTTCAAGCTGAACAAATTGAAGAAGACGTAGTTAAAACTGAATTAGATGAATATGTCTTAACAGAAGAAAGTGAACATTATTTAGAACGGTTTTATCGGAATTATTTAGCTGTTTATAATCAACCATCTACTAAGGTAGGGGTATGGATATCTGGTTTCTTTGGATCCGGTAAATCCCACTTCTTAAAGATACTATCCTATTTGTTACATAATCAAACGATTGCGGGCAAAACACCTGCCGATTACTTCCAAGATAAAACGGATAATCAAGAGCTACTCAATATGATGCAACAATTGTCTGAAAAGAGAACAGATGTATTATTGTTCAACATTGATTCACGTTCCACGTCTTCATCTAAGGATGCAGAAAAGGAACGGATTATTGAAGTCTTTTTAAGAGTATTTAATAATCATTTAGGTTATTCGGATACATTGTGGGTTGCTGATATGGAGCGCCAATTAGATAGCGATGGAACTTATGATGCTTTTAAACAAGCCATTCTTGATCAAAACGGCAAGACATGGGAACAATTCCGTTTGAAAATTAAGCTTAGAAAAAAGAAGGTCATTCAAGCATTAGAGACAGTTGGCTATGACACTGATACGGCAGAAAGTTTCTTTATTATGAGTCGTGAGTGGTTTTCCATTGATGCGGATTCAGTAGCTCAATTGGTGGCCGACCATTGTAAAAAGCAAGGGCCGGATTATCGAATTGTTTTCCTGGCTGACGAGGTTGGTCAATATGTTGGTAACAATACAAACTTGATGTTAAATCTACAAACAATAACTGAACGTTTGGGCGATTTATGCCATGGGCAGGCATGGGTGATCGTAACATCACAAGAAAAACTAGAGGCAACGGTTTCAGACCTTGACACTACGAAAGATTTTTCAAAAATCCAGGGCAGATTTGAAACTAAGATTAACTTAACTAGTGCGAATACGGATGAAGTTATCAAAAAACGTCTATTAGAAAAAGAAGATGTTGGTGCAGATACATTAAAAACAATTCATGATCAAGAAGGGAAATTGATTCATAATCGTTTAGCATTTGATAAGCAGAATACTCAATTACGTTCAGGTTATCGTTCGATAGATGAATTTGTAGCATTTTATCCGTTCGTTCCATATCAAATTGATTTATTACAAAAAATCTTTACTAAGATCCGTAATTTAGGCGAAGGTGGACAGCATACTTCACGTGGTGAACGTTCATTACTTAAAGCCTTTCAGGAAGCAGCACAATTAAATGCTGAGGAAAATGTCGATAATATGGTGACGTTGGCGGAATTTTATCCATCTATTCGTGATTATTTGGAGTCACCGATCACAAGTACCATATCAAGAGCACAGGATAGAGCTAGAAATAATGAAGGTTTAGAAGAATATGATGTAAAGGTATTACAAGTACTTTATCTAATCAAAGGGATAGATGATATAAAATCCACTCCTACTAATATTGCGACACTTATGGTGGAGACAGTTTATGATGAACGTCAACCTTTAGAATATCGTATTAAGGAGTCATTGAACCGCCTTCAAATGGCAATGTTCATCGAACAACATGCGGATGGGTCGTATTCATTCTTATCAGATGAAGAACAAGAAATTAATCGCGAAATTCGCGTAGAAGATTACAATTCATCAGCTGTTAAAGAACGATTAGGTAACCTCTTTTTTAACGTGATGTATCGTTATCCTAAGTATGAATATACGTATAAGGAACAAACCAAACATTTTGATTATAATAAGCGATTTGATAATTACGTAAAAGGTCAAATGAATCATGAATTAACCATGCAAGTTTTTTCGGAAGGTATGACAGATTCTGAGGCAGCTTTACAAGCTAACTCTGGACATTTAATTATTCTTCTAGACAAAGACCTTGTTGCTGAAGCGGAAAGTGCTTTAGCTTATATTCAACAAGTGACTAGTTATGTGCGTCGTAAGCAATCAAGCACAACAAGTCCACAACAAAAAAGAATTTTCGAAACAAAAGTTACTGAAGTTGATGAATATGAGGATAAAGCAGCAGTATTGTTAAAGAAAGCCTGTGAGAATGCTGAATTTTATATCCAAGGTCAACGCCGTGATTTTAACGGGGCTTTCGAAAGTAAAGTTGATCAAGCGATGGACATGCTAATTCGCAACACTTATACAAAATTCCATTATATAGAAGAACCTATTTCATTTAAAAATAGTAAGAATGAATGGATGCAAGTGGCAGAGAATCTAGGACAACAAAGCTTATTTAGTGACCTAAATAAAAATGCAATTGATGAAGTGAAGCATTTTATTGAGGAACTTGAGCGTTCCCATGATCAGCGTACCTTAAAACAAGTCGTACAAAAGTATAAGACTGTCCCTTATGGATGGGAGGAACAAGATACGATTGGTATTTTCATGGGATTAATGAATGCTGGAAAAGTTCGTTTTACTTATGCAGGTGAAGCTTTTAACCCTAAGTCCAATCAATTCTATGACCGTTTAGAGAAGATTTCGGAACGTGATCGTATTGTTGTATTACCAATAGTAGAGATGGATCACCAGGTTAAACAAGATCTTATTGCATTAGTCCGTGATTTCTTTTCGAATACACAAACGTATGACACATATGACGCCTATGAAGAATTAATTCGAGAAAAGATAGAAGAAGAATTTGTACAACCGATAGAGAAGATTCGAGGAAGAAGACGCCAACAAGACCCAACAAGTGAGTATCCATACCCAAGTGAAAGTGATATACGAACGATTGTGAATGATACTCAAAAACTACTTGCAATCCGTGATTCTGAACAGTTCTGCCGTACGTTTATTCAATATGAAGATGATATAGAAGAGTGGTATGACATTTTAGAGACTTTGCAAGGATTCTATGAAGGAAATCCAATTGTAAAATTTGATGAAGCGGTACAGGCTCTAAAAGACCATAAGCAAGATATAGAAATTATTCATAATGAAGAGTTAGAAGAAACAGCACAACGTATGAAACGGATATTGTTACAAGAAGAGCCAACAAAAGAAATCAGCCAATTGCCGAAGTTGACAGATGTTTTAAAGAAGATCACTCAAGAAGAAACTACTAAACAAAAACAAGCTGTAATGGTTCAATCCGAAAAATCTTTGAATCAACTTGATAACTTAGCCAATCAATATAACCAATATGAAAGCATTGTAGAATATATTCAATCACAAAAAAATCAAGCAACTCAGCTACATGAGAAAATAAAAAAGGGTGAACGTATATCAAGTGCTCGAATCAATCAGCAACAGCTTAATGAGCTTGTGGATGCAACAACAATAAAGGCTCGCCAAATGCTTAAGGATTTAATAGATGATTCAGAAACTGTTAAGAGACAACCGAGGAAAATTAGTGAGCAAGAATTATATACCTCTTTCTTTAGTCAAGTAGATACAATTGAATCTGAAGAAGATTTAGAACGTGCTATTGAGTCGTTAAAACAAAGCCTAATCAAAGAGTTGCAAACACATTATTTCGTGAAGTAATAGATTATGGTGCAGATGAGCATCTGCACCTATACATATAGGAGTGAAACAATGAATAAAGCAGAATTGAAGAAATTTGCGGTAGAAGCTAGACGTGACTTGCTTGAAAAGGTTTCTTTAAAAGCAGAACAATACGGTATTACCAAGGATAATGTAGAATTTAAGATTGAGGAAAACTATGGGCAACTATTTGTGAACGGCAAGTCTTTTTCTACGGAACTGAAGCAGTCCTTCTATACGTTACAACAACGCTTAAATGCTGTCGGTTATGATCAGCTAATAGAAGAAGTAGCATATACATGGTTCAACCGAATTATTGCGATTCGTTATATGGAAGTGAATAATTATTTACCCGATAGAGTTAATGTATTATCGAGCAATACTGGTAAAAACGAACCGGATATTTTACTTCAATTTGAAACAATGAATCTGGATGTAGATCATGAACAAATAAATGAATTGTTACAAAAAGGTGAAAATGAACAAGCTTACCGTAATTTATTTGTAGCTCAATGCAACAGTTTGAATAAATTATTACCTTTCTTATTTGAAAGAATTGATAGTTACACAGAATTATTATTACCTGATTATTTATTAGATCAGGAATCTATTGTACGCAAAATTGTTAATGATTTAACTGATGAAAACTTTTATCAGCTTGAAGAAGATGGTTCTCGTTCAGACAATGTAGAAGTATTGGGTTGGCTTTATCAATACTACATGTCTGAGAAGAAAGAACGGGTTGGAGGACTTAAAAACAATGCTGTTAAAAAGGAAGACTTACCTGTTGTAACTCAATTGTTTACACCTAAATGGATTGTACAGTATATGGTACAAAACTCATTGGGAAAACTATATGACGAAAAGTATGAAGACAATCAATTAGCTCAGCATTGGGAATACTATTTAAAACATGAGGAAAACCACCACTTGTATCCAGGATTTGAATCATTAGAAGACATAAAAATTATGGATCCAGCATGCGGGTCTGGTCATATCCTTTTGTACGCTTTTGAAATTTTATACGATATGTATGAAGAAGCAGGATATCCATCAAGAGACATTCCGAAATTAATATTAGAAAATAACTTGTATGGATTAGATATTGATAAACGAGCCCAACAAATTGCGAACTTTGCATTGTTGATGAAGGCAGCTGAAAAACAACCTCGTTTTATCTCAAGATTAAGTCGTAAGGGTGAAAGTCCGAAGTTGAATGTATATGAAATTTTGGATGGAGACCAATCATTATCTGCAGAAGCAATCGATTATTTTGCAGAAAGTGAAACAGAAAAGTCATTAATCAACGAACTATTAAGTCAATTTGAGAATGGAAAACAGTTTGGTTCATTAATAAATCCAATTGAGGTTCCGTATAAAGAATGGATAAACAGGATATATAACTTAGAAAACCGAATAAGTGATTTGTTAGATGAATCTTATTTTAATGAGCTAAAGCACAAACTGTTACCAGCACTAACACAAGCATTGTTGTTATCTCAAAGGTATGATGTGATTGTAACTAATCCACCATATCATAATAAATTTAATCCTGTCCTTAAAAAATTTATGAACACTAACTATACAGATTACAAATCTGATTTATATTCTGCATTTATATATAAGACTTCACAGATGACAAAGGAAAACGGGTACTCAGCACTGATGACCCCGTATACATGGATGTTTATATCTAGCCATAAAAAACTAAGAGGTTTTTTATTAAATCAATCTAATTTATCAAGTTTGGTTCAACTTGAATATTCTGCTTTTGAGGATGCTACAGTTCCTATATGTACATTTGTTATACAGAATCACCAATATAATACAAGCGGAGAATATATAAGGCTATCTAACTTTAAAGGAGCGGAAAATCAACCCAAAAAACTAAAAGAAGCTACTCGTTCAGATAACGTTGAATATAGGTTCAACATATCCCCTTCTTCATTAATAGAAATTCCCGGAGCACCGTTAGCTTATTGGGCAAATGAGAAGGTTATAGAACACTTCAAAACACTTCCGAAACTTAAAGAACATTTTGAGTCGGCAGGAAGAGTTAAAACACATAATAATGATAAGTATGTGCGTTTTTTCTGGGAAGTATCTAATATACAAAAAAAGTGGGTTCCATTCTCTAATGCAGGTGGATTTAAAAAGTATTATGGTATAGATATTTATAGTGTTGATTGGTCAGAAGAGGCAAGGAAGTATTATGAATCAAAAGGGGGATTAAATAATCCGAAATATTGGAATAGGGAAGGTATCACATGGAACATGATTACTTCAGCAAAGAATGGATTCAATTTAAAGAATAAAGAAGCACAATATAGTTCTGGATCTCCAACGATTATGAGTAAGGATTCCGACTTTGAGATATACCCAGTAATTGCTTTCTTAAACAGTAAAATAGGACAAATGTTGATGAAAATGGTTAATCCCACATTAAACACTACCGTTGGAGACATTTTAAATTTGCCATATAAAGTTGAAAATACAACAGCGGAAATTGTAAAAGAAAACATAACCTACACAAAGGACAATTGGGACTCTTACGAAACTTCAAGAGATTTTAAATTACATCCCTTATTTAAATTTATTGAAAAACAACAAGGGCTTTTATCAGGTGCATTTATTAAGTGGGAAAAAGAGGAAAAGGATCTTCATACAAAACTAAAAGATAATGAAGAGAAAATTAACAGTTTCTTAATAGGTTTATATGAAATGCAAGGTGAATTAACCCCCGAAATTGAGGATGATGAGGTTACCATTTTGAGAGTTGAGCGAAATACAGCCTCTAAATCATTTTTATCTTACTTTATTGGTTGCATGATGGGACGTTACTCATTAGATGTTGAAGGGATCGTCTTTGCTGGTGGTAATTATGATATGCGTAATTATTCAACATTTAAACCAATTAAAGATGGATTAATTCATTTCACTGAGGACTATTATTTTGATAATGATATCATTGCACGTCTTCGGGAATTTTTATCGATTGCATTTAATCCAGATACGGTAAATGAAAACATGCTGTGGTTAGCTGAATCTTTAGCAATGAAGAACAATGAGACCCCTGAAGAGCGTTTGCGTCGATACTTCTTAGATGAATTCTTTAATGATCATTGTAGAGTTTATCAAAAGCGACCAATTTATTGGTTAGTCGATTCAGGTAAACAAAAGGGCTTGAGAACGCTTATTTACATGCATCGTCATCAACCAGATACGATGGCAACGATTCGTTTTGAACATTTACAGGAGATTCAATCAAAATATCAAAGTGAAATTGACATGATTGATACACGTTTAGCTAATCCTAGTTTATCACCAGCCGACAAACGCAATCTTGAAAAATCAAAAACAGCCTATCAGAAAAAGATTGAGGAACTACAAGAATTTGATAAGAAATTAGCTACTTATGCTAATGAGCAAATTGATATTGATTTAGATGACGGTGTTAAGGTAAACTACGCCAAGCTTAATGAAGTTCTAGCAAAGATTAAATAACTGAAAGAGGGGGTATTCTCCTCTTTCTCTTTACATAAAGAGGTGAAATCCGTGAATGTCATTGAAAAGCTAAAAGAGAAAATACAACAAGAGAGGAAAATAAAAGAACAATCAGTTGTTTTCTGGTACGATCCTCAATCACAAGTCAGTGTTGAGGAACTAAAAGAACAGTTAGAAGACATTGAGGTAAGACAATTAACTAATAATAATTCCTTTCAGTTAAAGGTCGAAATTGAACTTCAACAGACAACAGAGTCATTTTTAATTTATTCCGATGAAGCGAAGCCTAATGATAAAGATAATATGCTATTTGATATATTGTCGTATAGCACTGAATTCAAAGCTGACGAAACTGCAATGTTGTCAGAAGAATTACAAGTATCTGATCATGTGTTACGTCCAATGATGGAACAATATCCTTTGTTCTTCGGTAGTAAAGAGAGAAAAAGAAAATTAAGTAAAATATTGCCTAAGCATGCTGACGACTATCATTTTGAACTTAGTATGATGGCTGTCATAGTAAAAGCCTCTGTACCTGATATAAGAGTAATTGCACGTCAACTTCTTTTGAATGACTTACACAAGGAAGAAAATGAGTTATCGAAACAACTAAAGCGTAATTTTTCCTTAGAACGTGCACTTGAAATCATTGGTCGCTATTTTGGCGTGACACTAGAAGAAGATAATAAACCATTAGTACAGCTTATAAATGTTCTGATCTATCAACACTTTCAGCAGAATGCTGGTTTTACTGTTGAGGATTGGGAGGCTCAATGGGCATCGTCATCACCTAACATTTGCGCATTATTCGTAGAAGAGTGGTTACAACATGATGAAATAGCTCTTGAAGAACATATTAAAGAATGGGAAAAAGTGTATCAAGTAAGAGATGTGTTAATTAAGCACGATATAGAAAACTACCAGCTAGTTGATACTTTCCCAGTTGTTGATGCACTTATCATTGAAAAGTGCATCGATGAATTGGTTCATCAAACAATTCATGTGGATGAACGTCTATCTTTAATTGAGCAACGTTTACAAACCTATTGGGGATCAAAAGGTAGACTAAAAGCTCTGTATGAAACACTATTTGAAGCAATTCGACTTGAAAAGTTAAAACCAGTTGTAAATCGTTTGTATCAAGCAGAAGATCTATATGAAAACTATGTAAAATCCTTATATGAAATTGATCATGCCTACCGTCATTTTATGCATCATTTTACACGCCTTGATGCAAAAGAAATACTAGAAGAGATTGCAAGCCATTTGACAAATTGGTACGAAAACGAATATTTGCGTCGGATTTCAGAGGAGATGAATTTCAGGCTGGAAGATGGTTATATATCTAAATTAATGCCACAACGAAGTTTCTTTGCTCAGAAGGTTCGCCCTATTTTAGAGAAGGAACAAACAAGGGTGTTCGTTATTATTTCAGATGCTTTACGATATGAAGCAGCTTATGAACTTCATGAACTATTAAAAGAACGAGAAAATGGAAAAACAAATATTAATCCGATGGCAGCAAGTTACCCAACTTACACGCAATTAGGAATGGCATCATTGTTACCACATCGTGAACTATCAGTAGACGAAAAGAAAGGTATCTTGGCTGATGGGCAATCAACGAAAGGTATAGATAATCGACGTCGTATTATACAGTCAGCGGAGTCACAAACTGAAGTTTTAAAATTAAAGGAACTTCTCGATATGAAGGCAAGCGAAGCTGATCAACTATTGAAAGGAAAGCGCCTTGTTTACTTATTTCATGATCATATTGATGCTCTTGGAGATTCAGCTAAATCAGAACGTGAAACATACAGAGCCGTAGATCAGGCGATTATAGATTTACAGTATGCGGTTGATCGATTATCACGTCTTCAAGCGAAACGCATTTTCATCACAGCAGATCATGGATTCTTATTCCAATTCAAACAAATAGAAAACCACGGGAAAATTCCAGCAGTTGAAGGGGAAATAATCGACCATAATCGTCGTTTTGCTATCGGACACAATTTATCTGCTCCAGAGGGGGCGATTAAATTATCTGAAGGGCAATCACCATTACATAATGTTGAGGTTGTTTTGGCGAAAAGTATCAATCGATTTAAAACAGGTGGAGGTCTTCAATTTATTCATGGAGGAGCTTTACCACAGGAAGCGATTGTCCCATTAATAGATTATCGTCGTATCGAAGTAGGGAAACAAGTTGATATTGCAGTAGCAATGATTAATAAAGTCATTACAAATTATCGTATTCCGGTTTCTTTCTATCAAGAACAAAGTATTACAGACTATACATCAAGAAAAGTGAATATAGCTTTTTATCAAGGTGATGAGCGAATTTCTAATGAAGTAGAACTCGTATTTGATCTAAAAGGTGAAAATCGTGATCGTAATAGACAAGTCACCTTTAATTTAGTGGAAAAGCATTACAAGATAGGTGAAACATGCATTTTAAGAGTTGAGACTGTGACCAAGAAAGGTAAAGAAGCCTATTTGGAAGAGGAATTTACCTTACGATTATATGAAGCATTATATTAAGTCGAAAAGGAAATGGGGGTGTTATTTTTGCTTAAAAAAGGTGAAATTGTCGGAGCCTCTTTTTGGCCAGAAGCCGTTCAAATTAAACATGTTGAAAGCATAGATGATGATTTATATTTAGTGGAAGCTGTTGGTCGGGAGTCTAATAAATTTTTTGAAAATTATCTTGAAAAACATCAATTACAAGAAGTTGAACGTTATTCTGATGAAGATGCTTCAGATCAATTGAGAGATAGATTTCAACATTACTTACAATATCATGTGTTGCGAACAGAGAAGGAATACTCACAGTCACGTGCCCGTGGAAATAAGAACATGATTCCTTTACCACACCAAATCGAAGCGGTCTATAGCAAAATGCTACAAGCGCCCCAAGTGCGTTATCTATTAGCTGATGATCCAGGTGCAGGTAAAACGATTATGTCGGGTATGTTAATTCGTGAATTAAAGGCACGTAACATGATTCGAAAGACGTTGATTTTGGTACCACCTCTTGTATTGAAACAGTGGCAAACGGAATTAAAGGAAAAGTTTAATGAAGACTTCTTAATCATTACTCGTTCTTATTTGGATGCTTCAGGTGAACTGAATCCGTTTGATATGCACCAGCAAGTTATTGCTTCGATGTACTGGGCATCTAGAGAAGATATAAAAAACATGATTATTAACTCTCAGTTTGATTTAGTCATAGTTGATGAAGCTCATAAGATGGCCGCGTATACAGTTGGGCAAAAGAAGCGCAAAGTGAAGCGGACAAAGATGTTCCAACTAGGTGAAAATTTGTTGAGACATACGGAGCATGCTCTTCTATTGACAGCAACGCCTCACAAAGGGGATAAAGAAAATTTCCGTCATTTGATGAGTTTGATCGATCACGATATCTTCTCGCAACTTAATAGAAGTGATTCAATTCTAGAGAAAAGTAATCCTTATGTTATCCGTCGACTAAAGGAAAAAATGGTTAACTTTGATGGAACTCCTCTGTTCCCGAAACGAACAACGACAACATTAGGGTTTGACTTGAGTCCTGTGGAGTCTGATTTGTATGAAGCTGTAACTGAATATGTAAGGCACCACTTTAATCGCGCTAAACAGAATAATAAACCAAATGTTGCTTTTGCAATGATGATATTACAACGTCGACTAAGTTCTTCTGTTGAAGCTATATATTTATCACTTGTACGTAGGAAGGAACGACTACAAAAAGCATTAGAAACGGGACAAAAGGTAAAACAGATGATATTGGATTACGAAGACTATGAAGATAGTTCTCTTGAAGAACAGGAATTGCTTGAAGAATATGCTGAAGGTGAATATGAAGAACTAAATTTAGATGAGTTACAAGTAGAGATTGAAATGCTGGATCAACTAATTCGTAAGGCAAATATCATCAGGCAAAACCAAAATGAGCGCAAGTATCTTGAATTAGAGAAGACACTTTTTGGTGCAAGTGGCTTGTTGGCACAAGATGAGAAGATTTTAATTTTTACTGAATCTAAAGACACACTTAATTATCTTGAGAAGAAATTGAAAGCATACGTTCCAGAGATAGCCAAAATTGTTGGTGACTTTTCTATGGACAGACGACAAGAGGAAGTCGAGAGGTTTCGAAATGATGTGCAAATCATGATTGCTACGGATGCTGGTGGGGAATCAATTAACCTGCAATTCTGTAATCAAATGGTCAACTATGATATTCCATGGAATCCTAATCGGTTGGAACAACGTATGGGTCGTATACACCGTATTGGACAGAAAAATGAAGTCTTTGTGTTTAACCTCGTTGCCACAAATACACGTGAAGGTGACGTATTAATACGGTTACTTACTAAGATGGAACAAATGCGTGAAGACCTTGGGCAAGATCTTGTTTATGATTTTATAGGTGAAGTACTTGAGGATCGCCAAGCAGATTTATCTTCGGTTATGGAACAAGCAGTTACAGGTCGTGAGGATTTAGACGAGATAATTGCAAACATGGAAAAGACATTATCGGAAGAACACAAACGGCTATTAGAACTGGCTCAGAGTGAGCGATTAGATGATAATTTTGATTTACCTGGGGCCAAGCGTTCATTTGATGAAGTTTCGATAAACAGCATTCCTAATCGTTTATATGGACACTTTGTAGTAGATGGATTAAAAAATACAAGAACGAGGTTGAATATTTCAGCAGATAATACAACTGCCCGTATAGACCGTTTTCCTAAGCGCATTCGTGATTTTGCGCGAGATCAGAAATTGATGTTCAACTTTGATGATTCCATTCGTTTTGCCTTATCTTCATCAAAAGTATCGGATTCAATCCCAATTCTAGAAAATGATAATCCGTTGTTTAATTTATTAATGAAGTTAACAGCAAAAGAATTGCAACAAGCTGTACTACCACTTTATGAAGTGAAAGCATCGGTTCCAGAAGCTGTGACAGTAGAATTAAATCAAGTAACAATTGTGGATGGTAATGGCCGTGAGCTGGAGCAAAAGTTAATGTTAATTGGTAAACGGGCAAACGGTGAGTTTATACAAATTTCACCCTATATACTTTTTAATGAATCGTTGGATGTGACAAATACGTATAACATAGAAGAACAGGATATTAAGCGACACGTGATTAAACATGCTAGAAAACTATTAAAGTCAATACAACGCAAGCGTGAAGACTATGCTAATCGAAAAAGTGTTTTCTTGAGAAAGTCATTTGAGGATCAAATGGAAACCTTGCAAGAACGGTTGAAGAAGTACCAAGAAGAAAATGTAGAGAGTAAAAACAGTGCTTTAATTAATCAAACTTACTCACAGTTAGATGAAATGGAAGATAGGAGTAAAGAACGTTTAACCGAAATCGACCGTCAACGATCTATTCAATTGAAACCCATTAAAAGGATTGCGCAATTTAAGCTAGAACCAAATGGAATAGAAAATGGTCGTGTAATACCAGAAGACTATTTAACTTTAATTGAAGCCCATGAATTAAAGCAGGGTAGAATTAACGTAAGAGTACAGAAGGTTCTTGGTTTAGTAGATTTTATCAGTGAGGAAGTTGATGGTGATAATCGACTTATTGTAATAACTAACGATATACATCAATTTAAGCAGCAGTTGATAGAGGAAGATTATCATGCGATTAAGAGCCGTGTATTTGTGTATGAAATAAGAGAAAACGAAATTACTGAACATCAATTAATTCAAGGCTAAATGTTTATTTAACGAGGGGGATTAACGATGAAAAGATGGTGGATGATCCGTGCGGGAGATAACAATGAATTAATTCCAATATGGAAGGACAAAGGTATTGCTTCCATTGGATGGCCGAAATTGGGTGATCCTAAACAATATCGTTCAAAGGAAGAAATGTTAACTAAAGCAAATACTGTATTTGTTGATAGTAAACCAAATACTAGAAAAAGCTGGATTAACCAGGTTTGGCGTTTCAGCAGAGAAATAAAGAAGGACGATAAAGTTATCACTTATTTTAAAGAAACTAGAGAATATCTGGTTGGAACCGTAACTGAAGTTCATTTTTATAATGAGTCAATAGGTGATCCCGCATACCCAAATAATATAAGGGTGGAATGGGAAGAAACTACAGTTATTAGAGACACACTATCACAAGCAGCAAAGAATAGTTTAGGTTCGGTATTAACAGTGTTTCGTGTAGATGATTGGGGAAGTGAGATTGAAAGATTATTAGAGTACCCCTTTGTTGAACCAGAGGAAACAGATGAAGCTGAAGAAAGCGAAATAATAGAAGACTTGGTTAATAAGGCACTGGTAATGGTACAAGACAAAGTTGATAAACTTGACCCATGGCAAATGCAAGAACTAGTTGGGGGACTTTTGCAAGCGATGGACTACAATGTACGGGTAAGTCCAAAGGGCCCTGACGGTGGTGTTGATGTATTAGCTTATAAAGATGCCTTTGGGTTTGAAAAGCCTATTATTAAAGTTCAGGTAAAGCATCGTAAGTCTTCTGCATCCGCACCAGAGATTCAGCAATTATTAGGAGCAAATCCGATTGATGCTAATAGTTTATTTGTTTCAACCGGTGGTTTTACATCACAAGCAGAAGCGGTTGCTAGACATAATTCTGTTAGGTTGGTAGATTTGGAGGAATTAGTAGATTTGGTTGTGAAGTGGTATGAGAATATGCCGAATGATGTTAGGGCGTTATTGCCTTTGCAGAAGATGTATGTGCCTGAGTAAGAAACAATAAAGAGGAAATTTGCTTCTGTAAATATTAGACACTTAAAGAGGGAGTGTGTGATTTGGAAAATACCCCAAGCATTATCAACACTGTAGGCGGTGAGTTAACCTATAGTGATTCAAAAAGTAAAGGTAATGATGTATCAGTTCCTTCAGAGTTAATAGATTCTGTAAATAAAATTATTCAAGAAAGTATTAACAATAACGATTTTTCTTTAAACAAAGATAAAATAGATGATTTATGGAAAATAACCATAAAACCAGAGTTTCAAAATGGAATTGATAACGGAAACCTTTCTATTAAAAAAGGATCCCTAGAGGTTAGAAATGCTAAGACAGGTAAATTTGTTGGGAAGGCTCAACTTAATGAGATGACAACAGAAGAACTTATCAAGAATAATAAGCCATCCACACTCTCTAATATTTCAAGAAACATTGCTAGCATATCTGGGCAACTACAAATGGCTGAAATCTCCAAAAAACTCGATGTTATACATGAAAAAATAGATCAACTCGGACAGTTTTTATGGAAAGAAAAGGTTTCTAAGGTGCATAGTATAAATTCAGTTATTGAAGAAGCCATTGAATCTCTTCCCAACAAGAATGCAATGGTTAGGATTAATGATTGCATTAAAGATTTGATGTTTTTATCCGACTTTATTGAAGAAACTATTGAAGAAGTATTAAGTAGAAAAATAGAATATAAACTTATTCTGAATTTCATAGATGGGTTGAAGGTTTGGGAATGGGGAAGTAAAAATAGAAATGAATATAATAAAAAATATAATGATGAAATCCAATTATTTATGCATGAGTATGGTTTTCTATTGGATTTATATTTCCAAACTCTTGGTCTTATAGGAACCTGCTATCAAATAACTAATGAATACCATCATGCTTCCAAGTATTTTAGGAAGATTGAGTCTAAAATAAATTACTATTCGACCGAACTAGTTTCTAAGTTAATATATTTGCTGAATGTTGATGGAATTAGTATCAATGATGATAATTCTCTTTTACATATTGCTGAAAGGCTAAAAAACAGAAAGCTACCTAAAACTTTATTACAAGAAATAAATAAAAACGATATTAAAGTAAATGAAGTTAAAAACATGCATAAAAGACTTGTTTCACAATTTGAAGAGATTAAAATTTCTTATGATGTTGATACACAATTATTAATGGGAGACATAAATAATGACTGAATTAAATTGTCCATATTGTAAAAGAAGAAGGAGCTTTATAGAAAAAGAACAGAATAAATATGAGTGTGAATCCTGCAATAATGTATATAGACAGTGTAAGATAGAAAATTGTTCAAATCTCGTAAATCTTGGGTTCGTTTGTAAGGAATGTATTGGTAAAGGTATTAAAAATGGTGGATCGGCAGGTCTAACTGCATTAGTTGCTGTAGGTGGTATTGCATTAAAGGTGTTAAGGAAAAGTAAGTAAGTATCTCTATTGTGATAGAATAGAAGATAATTTTAATATTAGAGGTGGATTAATGGAAACGGTAAATATAGTATTAGGAATCATTGCTTCAATACTATCTATTTCTGCGTTAGTTTTTTCAAAAAAAGTATCCGATGAAAATAAAAAAATTGAACAATATTTGAAACAGGAACTAAATATTACATTGGATTCATCGAAAAAAGAGGTGTTATCTAGTAAAAAAGCAATCTCAGGTGACAATGGAACTAGTATAATAGGAGATAACAATAAATATAATGGAGGAAAATAATGGCGTTAAGTAATAGTGCTAAGAGTGGGGATAATGGAACTTCAATTGTTGGTAATGAAAATACCCTAACAACTTATAATTTTAGCAGCCAGACCCCCAAAATATTAAAGCGAAGTGCTATCTTTGATGTTTGTAAAATAATTGCAGAGCTTGATATCGATTATGATGATGAATATTCTATCCAAAACAATTCTGATTGGATGGAAAAGTTTGAGTACAATAAAGTTGACCTTTACGTAGAAATTTTTGATAATTATTCAGACGGTTATGATGAAGTCTCTAAGGTTTTACATGGCTATTTAAAAAAGACAATAATGGTTAAAAAGATTCGGACGGTTTATTTAGAAATTGAAAAAGTAAGAGAAAAGGAAAAACTTGATGGTGATTATGTAGTTAACCAAGTGTTTAATCGTCTCAAAGAAGAAGTTTGGTATAGTGCATTGACCAGTGAATCCGAGTTATTAGATGAAGAAGTCGACTCAGCCATTTATATGATAATGTTTTATGCTTTTACTAAATGTAAGCTGCTAAAGCCAGTGCCTAAGGATGATTAATATGATGATAATTGACAGAGATTCAAATCCTAAGGATACCATATATTACATCTCTGCTTGTATATTGGGGGTTATTTCCTCTAAAAAGCATAACGTTGAGGATTTATACGAAACTCTAAAAGAGCAGTACAATGAATCACTGGACTATACCATCTATTTGCTCTCATTAGATTTTCTTTTTCTTATCGACAAAATTTCAATTAGTGAGGAGGGATTACTTCAATGTTCATAAAGCGTTTGATCATTAAAGAAACAAAACCTGCTCTTGAAATTATAAGAGAAATTCCTTTTGTTAAAGGAATGAATTTTATTGTTGATGCTGGGAAAGATCAGGAAAAAGGAAATAGTGTTGGGAAAACCACTGTTTTGAAGTTGATAGATATATGTTTGGGAGCAAAAGACAGGAAATATATATATTTTGATGATGAAACAAAGCAAACAAATGAGAAACTAAAAAACTATATCATTGGTAACAAGGTTAATGTTGAATTGATAGTTGTTGAGTCTTTCGACGATAAAAATTCAAGCGAATATATTCTTTCAGTGGATCTCTATCCTCGAGGTAAAAGATATATTAATGGTATAGAAATGAGTCAAAATGATTACTGGCAGCAACTTAATGTGATATTTTTTTCTAATTTGGCTAACTATCCTACATTTAGACAATTAATTAATATGTTTGTTAGAATAGATCAACGAGCAGACAATCACAAGTTTCTTAAATTCTTACATAGAACTAATGATGCAACTTATGAGAATATTTATTCGTATCTTTTTGAATTACAAGATCAGGAAGTAAGTAATTATATTTTGGATTTGAGAAAAGAAATTGCAGAGAAAAATAAAGAAATAAAAAACTTTATGTCTTTAAATAATTTTAAATCTATAGATAGTGTTAATCAAAAGGTGACTCTACTGGAATCGACTGTTGATGAATTAAATAATCAAATGAATATATTAGTGAATTCAAGGAAATTTAAAGAAAATGAAGAAAAGATATCTGAAATAAAAATTGAGTACGCAAACTATAATGATCAAATTGATGAACTTTTGTTTAAAAGAATGAGAATCAACGATATTCTTACTGATGCCAAGCATGAAATAAATAATGGCATTGACAAAGTTGTTCTAAGAAATTTATACGATGAAACTCTTGAAGTAATGGGAAACTTACATAAGGAATTTGAAGATTTAGTGAAGTTTAATGATGAACTTATACATAACAAAATAAAATATTTCAGTTCCCAGTTAGAAAAGGTAGATAATAAAATTGGTGGTCTTGAAAAAGATAAGAATAGACTGTTTGAAAAACATAAGAATGTAATTATGTTGATAGAAGAAAATAAAATTGATGAGTACACTTCGTTGCAAAGTAAACTAGCAGAATATAATGAAGAACTTGGAAGTAATAAAAATATTAGATCAACCTATAATCAATTAGAGGGTCGTGTAGCGGAGCTCGTCGAAGAATTAGATAAAACTGAAAAAGAAGCTGATGTTAAAGAAGATTCGTTGTCTATCTTTAATAAGTATTTTTCCCAATACAGTGAAAAAACTAATGGTGAACCTTTCATGCTCTATAAAACAGAAAAGGGTTTTCCATTTGGTATCGATTACGTTAAAAGAGGATTAAGTACAGGTACAAGGAAATCCATTATTGCTGCATTTGATTTAGCCTATCAACGATTAGCAAAGGATTTAGAGAAAAAGGCACCCAACTTTATAGTTCATGATGTAATAGAAACTATCGATCAGGTAGCTCTAAAGGCGATTATCAATATTGTAAACTCCATAGAATGTCAATACATTGTAGCAGTTTTAAAAGAAAAAATTCAAGATAATGATTTAATACAAAAATCAAATATTGTAGTTACCCTCTCTGAAAATGAAAGACCCTTTAGGAATTAAATGGTAAAAAGCTTTTAAAGAATAAGGGGCTGACCCAAGTATCCGGGGTACCTATCTCCGCGACCTCAGGTGTTAGGAGTAGGCTAATTTTTAAACATAAAAAATAGAGGATTTTTATGGTTATTGTCGAATAATAACAATATGTTAATAAAGGGGGCGAGAAGTTTGCCTTTTAATATTAGAAGGGACATTCAAGATAATATTAATATTGCTGTTTTAAGGAAGTTCTCTAAAGAAAATGGTGTGGATTACCAAGGAAATAAAGCAAATGTTATTAGGAATATTATTATTGCGGTTAGAAATGGTAATTTGAGGGAAGAGACAGTTAGAGAATTCATTAAAGAGCAATTGTGGTTCGGGAAAAATAAACATAATTATTTTATTGAAATAGATGGTGAAACTGTAGAAGAATTTAAGGATACTGATAATTTACTAAGGTATTTTCAGGATAGAGGGATCACACCATTCAATAACATTGACAGGATAAATAATCCTGAGGGAGTGTCTTTGGCAAGATTTGAATATGATGTAGATACCCAGGATCCTACTATTGTTAATAAAGTTTATATAGGACATATAGAAAGAAATTACACATATTATTTTGAACAACAGTCACCTGTATTTGATCCTGTAAATACTTATATTTGTACAGAGTTAGATTTAATAAATAATATATTAGTATTAAGAGTAAGATCTAGATCATCAATGAAAGCATCACAAGACATAAATTCAAATACGATAACTGCTAATTATCTTGCTAAAAAGTACTTGAGAAGATATGAAGAGGATTATGGAATTGAATATTTAGATGGTGCTCCCGATCAAGTAAGAAATACTATGTACAATATCGAGAAGGAATTGACTAACTTTATTGAATTGCAATTTAAACCAAAAATTGAAGAACATGAGGAAGTAATTAACAAATTTACTGAGGACATTTCAGATTTAATTGGTCTTGAAAGTAGTGAAGAACCAATTAAAATAAATGAAAGAATTGTTGGGTTATTAGAAAGAGCTCTTGTAATGCAGGATGAAGATGTAATAACTCAATATGTTGATGGTAAAAAGGGTTATATAAACATGTTTGATTTTAGGGATGACAGAGGTGGTAGGATTAATGCCCGATCACAACATATAAGTACACCTATACAGACTTCGGATATTTTCTTTGATACCAGAGAAACTATAGACGAAGTAAAGTTATTAGATAGTCTGTGGGTAGTTTGGTTTAAGCGAGCAGAGAATAACCAGGAAGACTTAGATAATATGGAATGGGAGTTAGATACCGATGAAGAAGACTTTGATGACGGGGTAGAACTTCCAGCAGAAAATGATGAAGGTACGGTAACAAGAATAAAAACCAAAATCGCTGCGTATACTGGTTTTTATAAGATTGAATTCAAGCGATACTTAATAAAGGAGGAGTACGACCATGTACTTTCCCTCATTGAATCATTTACTTGATTATGATTTCGATCCGCTGGTAATAAACAGATTTGATACATGGTTAGGGACTTTAACAGGGAGAAAAAGAATGTATATTAGACCTGCACGATTTGCAGTGGATATGGAAGTTGATTATAATACTTCAAATGAATTATTTAGTATTTCTGCAATTAAGTTAAGTTTATTCCAAATTAACTATGAGGTATATTGTCCTGATTGTCCTCACTCACTAGTAAAAATTGTGAATAACCTTGACGATATTCCAGAAAGAGTTAAGTGCCATGAGTGTGGCATGATTTTTAATCCGTTTGATAATGAAGAATATATTCAAATTACATTTTCATTAATTAAAAATCCTGATCCTAACAGTCCGAAAAGTCAAAAGCGAAAACACAGAAAAAAGTTATATAGTCAAATTAAGCCAGTTCAAAAATTGAGTGAACTAAAAGATAAAGCCTATAACCTTTCTACCTTTTTAGAAAGTCCCTATAGTAGAGAGGAAATTGATAATGCTATATTTCGACCAGATTGGGATGAATATGATAAGGCATATAATCGTTTCATATCTACATTAAAAAGTGAAGAAGATACGAAAGAAAAGGGGGATGCTTTAGAAGAATTAAGTGGAATCCTCCTTTCTTTTATTTCCTTCTTTAATGTTGATATTACAAAACAGACTCTTACCAATCAGTTAGATGTAACGGTTTACATAAAACCTTATTTACGAATGATAAAAATTCCATTACTTGATGTAATAGAAAGACGGTTAATATGTGAGTGCAAAAATGAAGACAAGAATGTTCCAAGTATATGGGTAGACAAACTATTTGGTGTAATTAGTAAAACTGACAATACTAAATCAGGAATTATATTTTCTTATCATAAGTTCTCAGGGGACGAAATGAAATATGCTTTTGCTAGTCAAATAGAGTATGCTAGACTCGGAAAATACATCATAAATATTAATAAAGATGACTTTGATAGGATTAAGAACGAAAGGTTAAATTTTTACTATTTTCTGGATAAGCGATTCCATGCACTAGAAATGAGGGAATCATTATCTACTCAAGATCTTTAAGTTTTCGATAAAAAGTCATAAAAAGAATATATACCGCCTGATATCAGTTTTTATATTACTGATTTCAGGCGGTATAATTTTTTGTTTTTAGCAAAGTCAACTAGTTATTTTACCCTACAAACCGGTACGGTGAGCCTTATCATAAGTAAATAAGGTTTTTTCAGAAATGTGATATGTAGTTAAATATAAAATTGCTTGATTCAAGCAGTAAATCCTTAATTCTATTAATTTGGAATTAGGGATATTTTATTTTACTATGAGGGAGACAGTGAGGATGTGGTTTTTCTATTACAGGATAAAAAGGTAATATTAATATTTCAATTGGCTTGCTGAAATTGTCAATGATGAAAAGACAAGAAACCTGCGTTATTGCTTAGACCAGTATATCTTATTCTGTGGAAAAGAAAGAACAAATGCAGATTGATAACGGCTGCAAAATTGACATAGAATAACATGGCGATTCACCTTACAATAAAGTTATACCAGTTTCAAAAAAAGTTGTACTGTTTTAGTCTTTGATGGTACAATTTTTTTGTATTTTAAATTAGAAGGAAGTGAATTCATGAGTGAATTAGAAAAAATTAAGCTCATGAAGCCGCCAATTCCCGAGCTGCGATGTTTTTCTTTCAAACCTATAATTATCTAGGAGAGGATTGTATTGAAGAAAAACATCGGGGACAAAACACCCAGCTTATTCTTATTAATTGTATTAGTAGGCTTCCCACAAATTAGTGAAACTATTTTTAGCCCATCATTACCTTCTATTGCAGAAGCATTTGAAACTTCTATGAATGATGCACAGCTTACGATGAGTGTGTACTTTATTGCTTTTGCATTCGGGGTATTCTTCTTTGGGCGTTTATCAGATAAAATCGGCCGGCGCAAGGCAATGCTTTATGGGCTGTTTTTATATTTTGTTGGTAATGTACTTTGTTTAATAGCAAGTGAAATGGTGGTTTTATTAGTTGCACGCTTTATTCAAGCATTTGGTGCAAGTGTTGGTTCTATCGTGACACAAACAATTTTACGCGAAAGCTTTTCAGGCGTTGTACGACACAAATTGTTCGCTCAAATTTCAGCTGCTATGGCCTTCACACCTGCTGTAGGCCCGTTAATAGGTGGCTTTACGGATTATTATTTTGGCTTTAAAGTGATATTTTTTGTATTGGTAACTATGAGTATTATTGTATTTTGCTATACGTTTTTTCGCTTACCTGAAACAGCGTTAGCTAATATCGAGATGAAGCCGCTGCTGCCAATAGTAAAACGTATGGTTACAAATGCCCGTCTATGGCGCTATGGTGTAATAATAGGTGGTATTAACGGTGTATTATTTAGCTATTATACTGAAGCACCGTTTATTTTCACGCAATACTTTACACTAACAAGTGCAATGTATGGTTTTTTAGGTATTGTCGTTGCGCTCGCTTCTATCGCAGGTGCGATGCTATCTAAACGACTCGTCAGCCACACAAAACCTGAGAAGATTATCGTTTTCGGGTTAGCCATTATGTTCATTGGTACAGTGCTTGCTACATTAGTACACTTTTTACCGATTTCATTACAAATGCCAACCATGATTGTTAGTATATTTATTATTCTATTTGGCACAGGAACGGCTTTACCAAACTGTTTAAGCTTAGCGCTCATTGAATTTCAAGATGTCATTGGTTCTGCGGGTGCGATATTTAGCTTAGGTTATTATTTACTCGTCAGTGCTGCAACCTATGGTATGAGTGTTTTCCATAATGGGACAGTGCTTGCGATGCCACTTTATTTTTTAGCATTAGGGATTTTTATGCTTTTAATAAGCTTACCTTTACTTTATAAAAAATAAACTTATGGGAAAGAATCCATTTTGTTCAATCTTTTTCAAAATGGATTCTTTTTATTTATCTTGAAATCTGGTTTTTTTGGTATTTTTAATCAAATTTTATTTTAAAGCTGCCGAATTTTTCAATGGAATAATGTGGCTTTTCACCATAAAAAAATATGTTATTTGATGTAGAAGAAAATGAAGGGTTAGAGTTAATTACAGCTTTTGAAGTCTAAAATATACTATTACGAATGCTGTGGGGTTTCCTCTACCCAACCTATAAAAAAGGACAAAGGAGATACTCTCCCTCGTCCTATACATTTTTCCCAGTAACACTTATTTCGTATAATTATCAAAATACCCTTGAATAAAAACAATCGGCGTCCCTTTATCACCGCTGCCTGAAGTTAAATCAGACAGTGAACCGATAAGGTCCGTTAGTCTCCGTGGAGTAGTTCCTTGCGCTTCCATCGCTCCGACTAAGTCATCCTCTTTCTCATCAATGTACTTAGAGATGGCTTTTTTGAGTTCTTCCCCTTTTAAGTCAGCAAATTGATTATCTGCCAAGTATTTTAATTTAATTTCATTCGGCGTTCCTTCTAATCCAGCTGTGTAAGCAGGGGAAACAACCGGATCTGCCAGTTCCCATATCTTTCCTACAGGATCTTTAAAGGCTCCATCCCCATAAATCATGACCTCAACTGTTTTACCTGTCTTTTCCTTCAGGATTTCTTGAATGCTATCAACGACAGGCTGACAATTGTGCGGGAATAGCTTTACACTAATTTCTGTTGCTTTATTCGAGCCCAGTAAGCCATAAGCGTCATTAAAGCCACTTCCGTCAATGGATTCAGAAAGAATATTATCGAGACTATAAATTTTTTCACCGCCATTCGCCTTTAAAATTCTTTTCGTTCTCTCCCGTGAATGAATATCACAGCAAAGTACACTCTTTGTGTATTCCAAAATTGTTTTTGAATCATTTGAAAAGATTACTTCACATTCTATTCCGTATTCTTCAACCAGGGATTTGTAATAATCGATATAATCTACGCCTGTGAAGGTATGTTTGTTGTAGCCAAAATGCTCCCGAAATTGCTTTTCTGTTAGAACATCTGTCCAAGGGTTTATCCCTTTTTCATCAAGTGTATCTAAATCCACTAAATGGTTGCCTACTTCATCAGAAGGATAGCTTAGCATTAACACGATTTTCTTGGCTCCTTTTGCGATTCCGCTAAGGCAAACAGAAAAACGGTTACGGCTAAGGATCGGGAAAATCACACCGACTGTATCATCCCCAAATTTGGTTTCAACATCTTTGGCAATGTGGTCAATGGTGGCATAGTTGCCTTGTGCACGAGCCACAACTGACTCCGTAACAGTTACAACATCTTTATCCTGAATGGTAAAGCCCTCAATCTCTGATGCTTTTAATACACTATCCACAACGATTTCTTCAATACGATCTCCTGTATTAATGATGGGACAACGCAATCCTCTGGCAATCGTTCCTACAACTCTTTCCACAATAATTCGCTCCTTCTTTGCAATCTGGCTATATTTGATAAAAAGTTCACTTTTTTAAAAAAGTATCGTACTAATACACTAACATTCCAAATAGTCTCCTCTTGTAATATACGGCTTTTAATGATATAAGTAAAGTCAATATATCTAATATGGGGTATAAGGGTGGATTATATGATAGGTAAATTGGATTTATA
This sequence comes from Oceanobacillus sp. FSL W8-0428, assembly GCF_038004405.1. NCBI lineage: Bacteria > Bacillati > Bacillota > Bacilli > Caryophanales > Bacillaceae > Oceanobacillus > Oceanobacillus sp. FSL W8-0428. The sequence goes on along the minus strand of NZ_JBBORB010000001.1, from coordinate 1,250,228 downwards.
TTATCTTTTTTATATAGTTGGTAAAAACAAAAGCTTTTCCAAAGCGGCAAAAGAGCTATATATGTCACAGCCGGCAATAAGTCAATCAATGGCACAATTAGAGAAGGAATTAGATACAAGGCTTTTTAATCGGCTGTCTAAAGGTGTAACGCTGACGGATGAAGGAAATTTATTGTTTGAATATGTCAGCTCAGCACTTCAATTTATACAAGCTGGGGAAGAAAAGCTTTTAGAATTTAAAAATTTAATCATTGGTGAGTTTAAAATAGGGGTCAGCGATACCATTTCGCGATTTTTTCTGCTTCCTTATTTAGAAACATTTCATAATCGATATCCAAATCTTAAATTCAAAATAGTCAATGGGACGACGTGGGAAATTATAGCTGCCTTAAAAGCAGGGGAAGTCAATATCGCTGTCTGTAATCTCCCCGTAGATGACAAGTCATTAAAAGTTAAGCCTTTATTGGAAATTCAGGATACGTTTGTATATGGCGAAAAATATCAAAAAGAATTATCTAAGCCGACCAATCTGGAAGAATTGGTTAAGTTTCCGCTTATTTTATTGGACAATTCCAATTCCCGGAGATATGTGGAAGAATTTTTTCTTACAAAAGGTATTACAATCCAGCCGGAATTTGAGTTAGGTTCACATGAGCTGTTGTTAGAATTTGCAAAGATTAATCTTGGTGTTGCCTGTGTTACAAAAGAATTCTCTGAAGAGTTTTTGGGAGAAGGCCTGCTTCATGAAGTGACCTTAACGGAGCCTATACCGAAAAGAAGTATTGGGATATGTTATTTAAAAAATGTTCCGTTAAATAGAGCTGCAGAAAGGTTTGTTGACATTATGGAAGAAAATATGAGATAAAAATCAAGGATTGAAAGTCGGTGAAAGAATTTTTATTTAGATATACCGCGGATAACCGTACCATAAATAATGGCGAAATGAATCACTCCTTTTACAGTGTTATGGTACAATTGTGTGCAATAAGACTTTTAACAAAATTTAGTTATAGATATATGCCACCAATGATATATTATGAAACAGTGCTTGAATAAGGAGTTGTCTCAAATGCATAAAAATAAAAGCACAGAAATAAAACGCTCAGCAAAAGCAGAAAACATTCTATCTCAGATCAATAGTCAAACGAAGCTGGGCGACTTAAGAAAAATCGCGAAGGAAATTAAAAAAGATCACGAACTAGCTATGGAACTTTGGTCAACCGGAGATTTTTTGCCCAGACTATTGGCAACCTTAATTATGGACAAAAAACTTCTTTCACAAGATGTACTAAATAAGCTTGATAAGGATATGCAGACTCACCCATTTGATGAGCGAAATAACTTAATGGATTGGATAATGGCTAATCAGCTCACCAAAGCCAAGAAGACAATTGCACTGATGGAGTCATGGGAAAATAGCCCTTCTGCTCTTCAAAGGCGAGCTTTCTGGTATTATCAAGGTCGATTGAGATGGACTGGAAAAACACCGCCTGATAACACTGCAGACTTACTATCTGCATTAGAAGCTAATATTACGCAGGAAGAACCGGAAGTTCAATGGGCTATGAATTTCACTGCAGGCTGGATAGGCGTTTATGATGAAAAAAATCGTGCACGTTGTATGAAACTTGGTGAGAAAACGGGTCTTTACAAAGATGAAATGGTATCAAAAGGATGTACTCCTAATTATTTGCCGGAGTTCATTACGATTGAAGTTAACAAACGTATTAATAATTAGTTACCACTGAAAAATTCATAAGGGTTTGATGTGAAAATAAAGGAATTCAAAGCCTCAATATGGAAAGGATTTGAAAGTAAGATTCCAGATCCTTTTTGCTTGGAGAGAAATTTCAAAAATATGATATGTAGTTAAACATTATAAGGCTTGATGCAATCAGTAAAGAGACGAAGACAAAAACCAGTAAAAAGAGGAATTTCACATCGAGTTTTGATGTGAAATTCCTCTTTCTTTATTTTAGGCTTGTTAAGTCCCCGCCCTCTACATATTTTAAGATTTCCTGGCTTTTAATTTCAAGGCCCGTTTTTCTTCTGATTTATCAATCAGGACTGCTGCGGCGGCATCACCGGTAACGTTCATAGTCGTATAAGCCATATCAAGTAATCGATAGATGGCTGCGATAGGGCCCATCAATTCAATCGGCAGATTAAGAAGTGTAAGGAATGATGCTCCGAGCACAATTCCGCCTCCTGGAATACCGGGTGCTGCCATGTTTAAAATCGTTGCAATAATGACGAGGTAAATAATTTGGCCGACACCGAGCGGAATATCATAAAAGTCCGATACAAAGACAGCGAGCAGACTAAACGACACTGCTCCGCCTGCCATATTAATAGTCGTTCCCAATGGTACAACAAAGTTCGTAATAGATTCGGAGACTTTAAAATCATTTCTGGTTACTCTCATTGTTGTTGGCATCGTAACAGCAGAGCTTGTGGTCGATAGAGATACAAGCCATACTTTATAAATGCCTTTAATAAAATCAATCGGACTGCGTTTACTATACAACCAAGCTGGAATTAGCATCACAAGGATAAATACGATAATACATGCGAAATATGCTGTGAAAATATATAACCCAAGTGCAGAGAAAATACCGGCACCATATTCAGCAACAGCGAATGCCATCAGCGAAATAATCCCAATCGGTGTCAGTTCCATGATGAAATCAAGAATTTTAAAGATGACCTTGGACAGGCTGTTGATAAACGTTCTGACTGGATCCGCCTCTTTCCCAACAACAACAATAGCTACGGAGAAAATAAGCGTGAATAAAATGGTTGCAAGAATATCCCCTTCCGAAATTGCCTGGAATAGATTACTAGGTACGATATTCATAAAGAAATCTGCGAAACTTGGATCGGTGACTTCCCCATCATATCCAACAGCATCAATATTAATTCTCTGACCAGGGCGAATCAGGTAGGAAATGACTAAACTGATTGCTGCTGTGGTAATAAACATAGCAACAAAGACGACAATACTCTTCAAGCCGATCCGGCCGAGATCACTGGAGCTGCCAATATTAATAATACCAGTAGAGACTGCTACAAAAATAATTGGGATAATCATCATCTGGATTAAATTTAAGTAGATATCTCCGATGAATTTTACCTGAATAGAGAATTCGGGTAAAAGGATACCAAACAGGATTCCGAGTCCAAATCCAATTGCAATTCGGGTGAATAAGTGTTTCTTAGCTGTTAAAAGTTGTTTCATTTTGTAAGACTCCTTTGTATGCCGGGATTTTACCTTTACGGTAACTGCCTAAAATATTTATATATGTACAAATACCTTTTAACTCTTTTAATGCCATATGAAGTGCTTCGTTACCAAGGCCGTTGTCAATATCGATAAAGAATCCATATTCGAACGGCTTCGTTTGAATTGGGCGGGACATTAAGTAGAGCAAATTAGTATCATGCTTTTTAAAAATGTTTAAAATATCGCTGAGTGAGCCAGTGCTATGATTTACTTCGATATAAATAGATGTTTTATCGTGTCCACGATTTACTATAGGCTTTTTCTTTTTGAAAAATAAGAAGCGTGTTGTGTTGAACGGATTGTCGCTGATATTTTCCTGAAGCACTGTCATGCCATATAATTCTGCAGCATGACTTCCTGCTATGGCAGCGATAGTATCATCCTCTGCATGTTTAACCATTTCCACTGCACCAGCTGTATCCATATGTTCAAGGACCTCGATATGCGGATACTGACTTAAATAGGTGTAGCATTGTTCCAGTGCTTCTGGATGAGAATACACTTTTGTGATTTCCGACAGCTCGATTAGATGCTTTGTAATGAGTGCATGGTCAATTTTCACATAGATTTCATCCGTCACTGTTACATCTAAATACTTCATTAAATCAATTGTTCTTGTAATAGGGCCGCTTGTCGAATTTTCTACTGGCAATGCAATATAGTCGACCTCATCATGGAGCAATGCATCCACTAATGATCGAAAGGTAAGAAACCCTTTTGTCTGATAATTATTTTCCCCGCTAAACCTTTGGCATGCGATCGTACTGTAACTGCCTTCCACACCTTGATAACCAATTAACAATATACTCACTCCTCCGATGATGATAAAAAAGACCATTTATGCTTCAGCCCTGAAAAAGGAGAGAAACGTAAATGGTCTAGAAAATATAAAAAACCAGCCGCTTCGATTTCTCCTGGGACTGGTTAAACATTTTTACATGTCAATCAGCCATCTTAGATATAGGGCATCTATATCCGTGAGGGCCTATAGACGCTATCTAAAAATAGCTAAAAAAGAAACGATTTAATTGTCGGGATGTATGCTTTAACATAATGATCACTCGAATCTTTTAATTGTTAAGTAAATTCTAACGATTTGTTTGTGGATTGTCAATAAGATAATGGGAGTATTATGTTTTTAAAATCGCTGCGAATTCTAAAAGGAGTAAAAAACCAATGATATTTCTGCATAACCAGGGTTATAATTTAATTATAGTAACGTATTAAGACTTTAATGATAATAGATATATTACTTATAAGGATTTATAGTTTTTAAAATTTAACAATCCGGTGCTGTAGTATAAAAACAAATACGAGTTTCAATCAGAAAAGGAATTCATTTTGATTATTTCATATCAAATGGATTCTTTTTTTGCATTACCCAACTTACCTTAAAAGCAGTGTTTTGTCTGGAATCAGATTCTTGATTTAATGGGAAATAATGCATCTATTTCATAAATTCTGTCGTTTTTTATTAAAATTCCCTTTATAAATAGTTAAATATACCGATATATAAGATGGACCTATTAACCTACATAGCAAGACAAATTACCTGTTTTTTTTGAAGGGGATATAAAATTCATTCAGGAGAAGCAGGCTTCAAAAAGGAAAGTCTTTTTAAGAATAGAAACAGTGAAAATCTACTGTAAATCAAATTGGAAGGAAGAAGTAGCATGTTCAAAAATAGAAAGAGGAAGAAAATCAAACCTATTTTTAATCTGAAAAGCATTAAAAGCAAGATTATCTTTGCATTTTCCATTGTTATTTTATTAGTTCTTTTTTTAGGCGCTTACAATTCCATCACGATTAAAAGAATGAATGATGAAACAACCAAAATGATTGAAGACAATCTCCAGATGTTAATCGCAAACACGGGATTGGAAACCGCTATGGCCAACCGGATAGCAGCAGCCCGCGGATATGTATTGACCGGGAATACCGATTTCAGGGAAGATTTTGAAGCGTATACAGAACAGGGAGCCGAATTTGAAGAATTAGCAAATAGTGTTGGCGTCTCACAAGAATTAGAGAATTTAATTCGTACGACTAACGTGTGGCAGACCGCTATCGTCGGCGATGTTTTTGAAGTATATGACCGTGGCGATGAAGAGCAGGCGATATCGAATCTGAACGGCCTTTCATTTATGGTTGATAGTATTACAGCAGAATATGAGGAGATGGCAGCAGCTTCAGAAGCAGCCATTAATAAGGGCGGGGAAAAAATTATTGATCACGGAAAAAACACTGTAATCATTGTCGTTACAGTTTCGATTTTAATTCTCATTCTAAGTATGACAGCAGCACTTGTTACTGGAAATGTTATTTCAAAACCAATTAAAGCGGTAATGCAGCGGATGAAGCTGATTGCCAGCGGAGACCTGAGCCAGGATGACCTGCAGAATCAGAGCAGAGATGAAGTCGGGCAATTAGTTGATGCTACCAATGAAATGGCGAATAATACACGTAACCTGATCAGACAGATCAACGAGGTATCTGAGACAGTTACAAATCAAAGTGAAGAATTAACACAGGCAGCAAACGAAGTAAAATCTGGCTCCGAACAGGTCGCCATCACAATGCAGGAGCTGGCTGCAGGCTCTGAAAAACAGGCAGACAGTGCCAGCAATCTGGCGGATATTACTGGCACCTTTACAACAAAGGTACAGGAAGTAAATGAAAATGGCGGACGTGTTCAGCAATATTCCGATATGGTGCTTGAAATGACAACAAACGGAAGCAAGCTGATGTCCTCCTCCACAGAACAAATGAGCAGGATTGACCAGATTGTACTGGGGGCAGTTGCTAAAGTGGAAGCACTAGATACGCATTCTCAAAAAATCTCCCATCTTGTTGCGGTTATTAAGGATATTGCGGGCCAGACCAACCTGCTGGCATTAAACGCAGCGATTGAAGCAGCAAGAGCAGGTGAGCATGGAAAAGGATTTAGCGTTGTGGCCGATGAGGTGAGAAAGCTTGCCGAACAGGTCGCTGTCTCCGTCACAGATATTACAGATATTGTAGCGAATATCCAGAATGAAACAAGTACAGTTGTTCAATCATTAAAGGATGGATATAGCGAAGTAGAGCAGGGGACAGATCAAATCGTTACTACAGGAAAAACTTTTAAGGAGATTAATCAATCTATCTCTAATATGGCAGGAAATATTACTCTCGTTGTTAAAAATTTAGTTGATATTACTGCAAGCAGTCAGGAAATGAAGGGGTCTATTGAAGAGATTGCCTCTATTTCTCAAGAAGCAGCTGCCGGTGTTGAACAAACCTCGGCATCGGTTCAGCAGACAAATAGCTCTATGGAGGAAGTTGCGGGGAGTTCGGAGCAGTTGTCGAGACTTGCTGAGGAGTTGAATGGGTTGGTTCGGCGGTTTAGGGTTTGAATAAATGTAACTATTAAAAATAGCTATATTGATAATTACTTCGATTAAGATGAGTTGCTTAGTGATATCATTGTATAGGGTATTCATTAGATTATTAGGGGGTGTTTTCAAAAAATCAAGACTATTTATATTTTTATGGGAAACGAAATACAAAGTAAATGAACCATAATTTAAATTTGAAATATAAGGTATGTGGGAAAAAGGGAGGAGTGAGCTGTTTATTTGACGGGATTAATTCTCACGTGCTCCTCTACTTACCCATATCATATCTCGATATAAAAAAGATCAATCAGAAATTTATTGTTGTATTACAATATGCAAGTGATAGTTTTCTAGTAAAATTGAATGAAAATGATTCTTATCCTGGTGAACCAGGTATGCTAGGTATCTTTGATAATTTTTTTGTTGGGTTATTATAGTTTTTGAGGGATTTAAATTCTTTATAAAAGCAAAATGACTTTTCAACTAGCATCATTACTTTAGCTTAGTAGTTACAATAGTTAAGGTTTTAATAAATTATAAAAGACAATAAATTTGTAATATGTTTAAATGGATTATATAAATAAATAATGGTAAAATATAACTATAAGTATAAGTATAAGTATAAGTATAAAGGTGGAATTTTAGATATTGAATATATTTTGTGCAACAACCTAATTTGAATCAATAATAACTAATAAGTTAATTGTATATTTACATAGAGAACTGTAATTAAATAGAGAAGGAATAAAGTTTAGATTATTAATAATTATAAGGCTTATAATGGGAATTCGCTTCTTATTATGTGAATTAATTGAAAAATAAAATATTAATAATGAATGTGGTTTACTTTGTTTAAATAAATTGTATATTTGGAATTTATAAATATGAAACTAGTGATATAAAAAATTTAAATATCTAAGGAGAAATCAGATGGAAAGTGTATATCGATATATATCAGATTTTGATTGTATTAAAATAGATAAATATTGGAATTTTGCAGATGAGAAAGAAGATAAAGTACACCAAATACATTCATATCCGGCTAAGTTTCCTGCGTTTATTACGACAAAAGCAATTGATTATGCAGAAAATAAAAAAATACATATTGAAACAATTGGGGATATATTTTGTGGATGTGGGACTGTTGCATATGAATCATTAAAACAAGGCTATAATTTTTTGGGCTATGATATAAATCCTGTAGCTGCTTTAATTGCGAGAGTAAAGAGTAATAAGTTAGATTCATTAATTTTAAAAGACTATTATGAAAAAATTATTAAATTGAGTAATGAAAATTTAAGAAGTGGAATAAAGGAAGATTTCAACTCGCGAATAATATATTGGTTTGAGACAAAAAGAATAAAAGAGTTAGAGGCAATATTACTAGCAATAAATAGTGTATGTAATTTAGAGAATGAGTATAAAGATTTTTTTCTGTGCGCTTTTTCTAATATATTAAAGCCTACATCAAGGTGGTTAACCAAGTCTATAAAGCCAACTATTGATTCACATAAAATAACTAAATCAGCTTTTTATAATTTCGAAAAGCAATTTAATAAAATGTATATTGCTAATACTGAATCTAATATCCAAGAGAAAGGAAATGCTGATATTAGGATAACTGATTCTTTAGAGATTGAAGGTTCTAATAAGGTTGATTTGTTAGTAACAAGCCCTCCGTATGTCACATCTTATGAATATGCTGATTTACATCAGTTGTCACTAATATGGCTCCGTTTTGGAGATGATTATAGGGAGTTCCGAAAAGGTACAATAGGAAGCATTTATAAAAAATCTATTGATAAAGAAAGTAATCTGAATAGTATTGGAAATGATATAGTAGAAAAATTAATGAAAAACGGAAATTCAAAATCAAGAATAAAAGCTATAAAAAAATATTATTCAGATATGGAAAAAATTACAGATAAAACCTACAAACTCTTAAATGAAAATGGGATGGCTATATTCGTTATAGGTAATACGGAATATAAAAATGTTAAAATCAGGAATGCAGAGCATCTAGCCCTGGCGATGATTGAATCAGGATTTTGTGAAATTGAAGTTACTAAAAGAAAAATTTCCAATAAAATATTGACCCCTTATAGAGATAATCAGGGGAAATTTAGTAAAGATAAAAATGGACGAAAAATTTACTCAGAGGAATTTATTATTGTTGGGAGGAAATTATGATGACGGAAGTAATGAAAATTAACCCTAATACTAGACTTTTAAAAATGTTAGGAGAAGATTTAATTAAAGATGAAAAAACTGCAGTAATTGAACTTGTTAAAAATTCTTATGATGCCGATGCAAGAAGGGTTAGAATTTTCTTTGAGAATTTTAGCGATGAATTTGAAGCTAGCCATGCTTCCGAAATATTTATAATTGATGATGGAGAAGGAATGTCTAAAAATGAAATAAAAAATAATTGGTTAAGTCCAGGAACTGACAATAAGAAAAGAAAAAAGAAAGTGGGAGAAAAAACTAGTTTGGGTCGAGTTTATCAAGGAGAGAAAGGTATTGGAAGATACTCAATGCTTAAACTGGCGAGGTCTGTTGAGGTGTTTAGTAAGAAAGTTGAAGATAATTTATGGAATCATGCAAAAGTTGATTTATCTGATTATGATGAGGATTACATATCTGAAGAGGAACATAGTAGTAATTTACTGTCTGATCTTAATATCTTATATGATAATCAAGAATGTTTAGAAACAAGCTTGATTCCTTTTATTGAAGAAAAAGGTACAATAATTAAATTAACTAATTTAAATGGAAATTGGAACGCAAAGAAAGCAACAGAAATATACAATGATCTTGCAAGGTTAGAACCAATTACCAAACTGATCCATGGTTGGCAATCTAACAAGGAAATAAATTCATATTTTAATGAATTTAAAATTGAATTTTATTTAAATGGAATTAAAACAATTCACGAAGAAGTTTTTTTAAATGATTTAGAAAAATTCTTAAATTTACAAGAAAAGAAATGTATTCTATCAATCAAAAACGGAATTTTTGATGATAAAACAGGGACTTTTGAATTTTATGCCAATGATATTAACCATAGAGTTAATGTTAATGACAATGTTTTTAGGAAATTACCTGCATTTAAAAGGTATTTTGAGGAGGAAAGAGAAAATTTTAAAATTAAAGACTTAAAATGCGGGCCATTTAATTTTGAATTTTATGCATTTCATTTTAATTCTAGGGAAAAATACCTTGAAGATTATAGATTAACTCACGAAGAAAAGGCATTAATCGAAAACCATAGAATATATTTATATAGAGATAACGCTAGAGTATATCCTTACGGAGAAACGAAAAACGATTGGCTTTCAATTGATGCTTTAAGAGGACTAATAAAAGCAAATGCATTTCTAACTAATGGTCAAACAGTAGGTTTTGTTTCTATTTCCTATGATAAAAACCCAAAGCTTCAAGATAAATCGAACAGAGAGGGTTTAATTGAAGAAGATGATATTACGTTTGAATTTATTGCTTTACTTCAAAGCCTACTTAATTATATAAGAGTTATTATTTATAACAATGAAGTGAAAAAAATTAAGGATGTTGGAAAGAAAAAAGAAAATGATAGAAAAAAAATACTTGATGAACTAGAAAAAAGAAAGCAAGAGGAATTAGCGAATCAAATAAAAAAAGAACAAGAAGAAAAAAGAAAAAATCAAGATAAGTTAGCTAAGCAAGAATTACAATTGAAGGAAAAAGAAGTACAGCTAAATACAAGGGAAGAAAAGATTAAAAGAAAAGAAAATAGAATAGAAGAAGAAATAAGAGAAGAAATGAAGGATAAAGTAAGTACTCAAATAGTTATGACTGAAGAAGAAGAAGAATTTTTTAAATCTTCCGATGTTATTAAGTCTTCATTTATAGGGGAAAAAATACCGATGGGGTATAATCCATTACTAGAACAACTTTCACGTTTAAACTATAATGATTTTTATTTGTTGTATAGCTTAGTTTTCCGAGTATTTATAGAGGACATTACGAAAAAATATAATGTAAGTCGAAATCTTTCAGATAGGCGAGGCCTAGGTGAAAAAGTTAATTTAATGATTAATGATATGCTTGACATTGTTAAAGATAATAACTCATCATTAACAGCTAATCAAAAAAATGAACTGTTATCCTTGCTTGGTGGAAAAGAACCTTTTAAGAATGAACTTAATGTAATCAAAGCACAATTTTATAAAGATGGTCAGCAACAGATATTGGCAACAAAACTAAATTCATTCACACACAATCCAAAGTATATAGAGCGAAAGGAGGCTTTATCAATAGCAAATAATACGATTCTCCCTTTGATAATTTTATCTCAAAAAATTATATCATATGTTGAAAGTGATGTATCTTATAAAAAAATATAATATTCTGCCCTTAAGAATATTATCGAAATCGTTTGTGTGAATAAACAGACAGTTTTGCAGTTCTACTTTAAAAAGTAAAATAAAAGATAGTGGCTTTTCCCTTCTTTAGTGAAAGTCACTATCTAATTTTATTTTACAAATACATCCACCATCCTGTTAATATTCTCCTCCATTTTATTTTTTTGGAATTACAGCAAACAATAAACGGATAGTATTATTAGTGGTTATACGACACTTACCTGCCCGTGAAAGAATTGTACGAAAACCATGAGATATTAATCAACTGGTTCATGATTTAAGGTCACTTAACAGCAGAAATAAAATAAGTACAAATACATCTATAATAAGATTTAACAAGTAATAGGAGGTAGTTTAGTTATAAAATTGATTATGGCCAAGGGATTTTGCCACCCTTATCATGTTATTTACCACTTATTGCGAAGTAAACCGTAGAAATGAGGTTAGAGTTTTCGATACTTCTTCTAAATAACTTACTAGTCTATTTTATAATAATTTTTCAATTTGCGAATGGTGTCTTTTTTTGTCTTAATTTATTGACTCACAGAACGCTTGTGTGTATAATAACCCTAATAAAAGTTAAAAAAATATTTAACTATGTGAGGGGTTACAAATGTATATAAGCAAAGATAAAGTAAGATTACATATGAAAAATCAAGGTATATCAACTCAAAAAGAGTTGGCAGAAGAATTAGGTTTGAGCAAAAACCAACTTTCTATGTTGTTATCTCCTAATTTTAATCCTATCAAATCTAATGCTATGAAACTTTGTGAAAAATTAGAGGTAAACTTAGAGGATATAACTGAACAGTTGGAGTTGAATTTAGGGATAGAAGAAGAAAATCCTAGAGGGGTAATATACAAAAAAGGTAAGAATCAAAAGAAAATGAATCAAAACGATCTAAATGATTTTGTCGAGGTTAGGAGTACTAAAGCTAATAAAAAGTATACAGTATTAGAATTGTTTGCAGGAGCAGGGGGATTAGGATTAGGTCTTGAATATGCAGGTTTTGATTCTATAGGGAATATTGAAATAGATAAACACGCCTGTCAGACTTTAAGAAGAAATAGACCTAATTGGAAGGTTATTGAGGAAGATATTGAAAAGGTTACTAAAAGAGGCATAGAGAATTATGTAGATGTCCCACCTGTAGGAGAGCTTGACTTATTATCAGGTGGATACCCCTGCCAGTCATTTAGTTATGCAGGAAAAAAAGGTGGTTTACAAGATGCTAGGGGTACAATGTTTTTTCACTATGCAAAAATTCTTGATAAGCTAAAGCCCAAAATGTTTTTAGCTGAGAATGTAAAAGGTCTTGTTAATCATGATGGAGGGAATACTTTAAAGACGATGTTAGATGTATTCTCAGATATGGACTATAAAGTTAAATGGAAAGTTCTTAGAGCATTAGACTATGATGTAGCTCAAAAAAGAGAAAGAATAGTTATTGTTGGTATTAGAAATGACTTGGTTAATAAGGAGAAACTAGAATACTTTTTTCCTCAACCTTATGGGTATGAGTTAACGTTAAAGGATATTCTTAGAGATGTACCAGAGTCTGAAGGAGCAAAATATCCTGAGTCAAAAAGCAAGGTATTAGATCTTGTTCCTGCTGGAGGTTATTGGAGAGACCTGCCGGATGATATAGCTAAAGATTATATGGGCAAAAGTTATTACTCAGGAGGAGGGAGGACAGGAATGGCAAGAAGGTTGTCATGGGACGAACCTTCTTTAACTCTAACTTGCTCACCTGCTCAGAAACAGACCGAGAGATGCCACCCTGATGAAACTAGGCCTTTTACGGTTAGAGAATATGCCAGAATTCAGAGTTTTCCTGATAGCTGGAAATTTGAGTGTTCTACAGGCAATGCTTATAAACAAATAGGTAATGCTGTACCAGTTAATATGGCTAAAGCTATTGGGCTCTCTATTGTAAATGTTTTAAATAAATTGAATTAAAGAGGAGAGGGAGGATGTATTTAACTACGTCTTCCCTCTGTTGTAGATTGTTTAAACTGCTACACCTAGTCAAAAACTGGAAGATGTTAACCTGATGAAACATGACCATTTAAAATTAGAAATTAAGCAAGAAATGAGTATTGCGGATGGATTGAAACATTTATGCGAAGTTTTGGGAGTTATTGTGGAGAAAAGAGCCACCTGTTTACGGACTGGAGAGCCAATAATTATGGCCACTGAATTTTACCGCTGTTTGCCAAAGAATTTACTAGTATAAAGAACCAACCCTAGAAATATCTATTGATAAGTTCTAGGGCTGTAGATATTGGTAAATAATACGAGAAAAGAGATTAATCGATTGGCTATAATCAAATTTTACATTCAATAGCATTAAGTAAAGATGATAAACCTAGTACTACGTGATTAGGAATGAATCATTTTTCCTCATAGCTTTTTTATATTAAATTCTAAAAATTTTCAGCTAAATGGCTCTGCTATTTTTATGTAGTTACAAGATTAAATTAAAATTTATAATTTGATATTGACTTCGAAAATTTAAATTATAACCAAATTAATGGAATATCAGTTGAAAATTTTTTAATATCTTATCCCTTCAGGCTATTTATTTTTTAGGTGTAGCTTTAGTAAGATCTATGGATTCGAATTTAATTCTATTAACACTTTTATATTTATGAATCCCATGATAAATGATAGCAAGAATTGGCTCTGATAGGTTTTACACCAAAATAAATATTAGTTGAATATCAATCTTCTATTATCAAAAACCTATATATCCAGACAACGGATAATTTATATAAATGATTTCTTCAAATAATGATCTCTTATTCTTTTGTGATTGATGATAGAGCTCAGCGAAAAGCCCCATACTTGAACCTTGTTTTGCTTGCCTTGCGCTCATCCAATCATTAAGAGCTATAGGAATTATTTCACATAATTGTTTATAAGCATCGTCAACACCAGTTACTAATTTATAAAATTGATCTCCTGAAATTATTCTGATTCGTGGATGTTGATACAACGGTTTTTGATTCTTAATAGGATCTACAGAACCACTTCTGAATGACCAAACCTCATTTCGGCTTGTTGTATCAATAATTCGTACGTAGTAACAGGTTGCATTTGGGTATTTCTCTGCATAGCCTTTGATTTTATTAAATAAACTAACTACGTGAGTTCCTGTAACTGTATTATGTTTATTTTTAATTTCAGCAAATATTGTGTGATCATCTTTAGCTATATCGTAACTATTACCTACAGAATAGTTAGTGTAACCATCGATTTTTCCTATAAGCATCTCATGAAAAGTTCCGACATGATTTGTTATTGTTTTTTCTACCTGTCTTTGCAGTTCTGCAGCTAACCAACTTTGCTCATTAAGATTATTAACTGCTTTGTCAAAAGTCATTTTAAATGTATCAATTCGATTCTTGAAAAATTTATGGTAATCAATACCTTGCAAAGCCTTTTCATATTCATTATAAAGAAATTCTATACAAGTAAATAAGTCATCATCTGTTATAAATGATAAATATTTGTTAGACATCAAAATCCCCTCCTATTTTCTAAAATCTCCTTCCTAATATATATTAGCTCAATAAAATGGTTCTGTGGACCCCAAAAAACATCACAAAAAACGATTTTTAACTACAATAGAGCTTATCTTTATACTTTTGGAATGAATTTTTATTTCAAGCGGCTCTTCTTTCTAGCGTATTGATAGAATACTTATTTTTGAATAAAAGGAATTCAGTTTTAATGATGAAAATCTGGGAATAGAAATAATCTAATACACAAAACAAAAAATGGGAATCCCTGATTACCATAATGAATGATAAGAGATTGCCATTTTATACGTCATTTCTTTTAATATTGATGTGGAGGCAATTACATAAAAGAATAGAAGTCTAGTTAATCAATTTCTATTCTAAATAGAGTTCTTTAATTTAAAAAAATAAACTTGCCAAGAAATGAGAGTTAATATTTACTGGTAGTGCAAATTCTGGTGGACAGATTCCTTACCTATTTACACATCTGTTTTCCTCTCCCCAATCACTTCCAAAAAATGAGACAGCAACTTAATCTCCTCATCCGTCAACTTCCTTGCACTCTCAATCAATTTTATAATCTCCGCCGGCAATTCCGGCACAGACCCGAAAAATTCACTCAATGAAATATCCAATGCTTCACAAATCAAAGTCAATTTATCCAAAGAAGGAGCAGTTCTTCCGTTTTCAATGTCACTTAAATAAGATTGTGAAATATATGCTTTTTTAGCCAAGCCATTAACACTTAGATCTTTTGCTAATCTGAGATTTCGAATTCTCTTTCCAATCTCCATACTGCTGCACCTCCTATTACCCCTATTATAAGGTGTATAAAATGAATAAAATCAGTAAAAACACAAAATAATAACGTAAATACCTATTAAAATTATTGACATTATACTTATTTACGTTATTATTATGAGTAATAGAAAGAACAGAAAATTCATATCATTTAGTATATATACTGTTTTTTCAAAAAATAATAAGGTAGGCGGTGGATAAAAAAATAAAAAGTGATAGTAAAAAACTGTTAAGAAAATGAATAGTTAATAGAACTATATTTATTTTTTAGACTAATATGAAACCGGTTACATATAGAAAGGAGGCTTAAAAAAATGTTATTTATTGACTGAAATATGTAAAGATGCACATTATCTATACAAAAAGATGTGACGTATTAATTCAATGTATTATGCAACAGATTCAATAGATAAGGAAATATCATTAATTTATTTTAAAAGGAGGGTTTCTAATGAAAAAAGAAAAAACAGGTTTTATTGGAGGAATTAAAGCTGAGTTTTCTACGATGGCATTGGTGCTTATACCGATTTGTGCAGGTATCAACTTGGTAGGCGGTTCGATAGCAGCTGCGCTTAAATTACCTTTATTTTTTGATTTAATCGGAACGGTTTTGGCTGCCGCTTTAGCTGGTCCATGGGTAGCAGCGATGGTAGGACTGTTAACAAATGTTTTTCTGGCGTTAGTATCGAATCCAATCTATCTGCCTTATGCATTAGTGGGGATTATAGTTGGTCTTGTAACGGGTTATATGATCAAAGCAGGATTCTTTAAAAATGTTTGGAAAATGATTATTACAAGCTTAGTTGCGACAGCTATTTCTGTTGTAGTTGCTTCAAGTATTACTGTATTCGTATTTGGCGGGGCTACAGGAGCAACTGGATCTTCTATTATTACAGCTGGGTTAGTTGCTACGATGGGAAGTATCTGGCAGGGCGTTCTTACGTCGGCGTTGATCAATAATCTGATTGATAGAGGTATTGCTTTTATTATTGCTTATATGGTTCTTAAAAAGATTCCAAAGAGTTTTGTCAGTAAGTATCAGCAGCCGTCACTGGAATAAAATATCTATCGTTGAAGGAGGTGAAAGGTAACAATGGCAAAGAAATCAGGAACTTTTTATGAGCCTTTAGATTCGCCGATAGAAAGGCTGGATCCAATTACTAAATTTGTAGCGATATTTGCTCTTGGCTTGAGCTCTGTAGTCTTTCCAAGTGTTTTTATTGGATATGTCATCCTTCTGGGGTTGTTCTTTGTAGCTTACAAGGCAAAGATACTGAAAAAATTCGCTAAATTTATCATTGGCTTTGCTATTCCTATCATGGTGATGCTGTTCTTTATACAAGGATTCTATAATCCAGATAATGTAACAATTATTGCAGATTTGGGCTTTGCTGAATTGGGATTGGAAGGCATCTTGAAGATGTTGAATATTGTCGGGTCACTATTAGTGTTTTTGGGTTCATTTTATATCACTACAAAGACGACAGATACAGGCAGGATGGTCGCTTCTTTTCAAAGAGTCGGTATAACAGGAAAGGCCGGTTATTTAGTATTAGCTACTTTAAACGTTATTCCGCAAATGCAAAAAAAGGTTTCTGTCATTCAGGAAGCGCAAAATTCAAGAGGATTAGAAACAAGCGGCAGTTTAAAAACCAGGCTGAAGGCGATTGTTCCTTTAATTGGACCGCTGATTATGGGCTCTTTAATAGATGTACAGGAAAGAGGTATGACTTTGGAGGTAAGGGGCTTTGGTATGAAGGGTGTGAAACAGACGAACTTTGTACAGGCAGAGGAGGCTCCTGTTGATAAGAAAATAAAGCGGCTTTTTCTAATATATTTTTTACTCATCATTGTAGCTTCCATCGTTATCAGATTTAACCTCATATAGGAAGGGGAGAGAGTACTTTGGATTCCATTCTGAAAGTAGAAGGCTTATCTTTCAAATATAGTAACAGCAAGGAATATGCAATTCGTGACATCAGCTTTGAAGCGAAGCAGGGAGAAATCCTTTGCGTAGTTGGAGCCAATGGATCAGGAAAGTCGACAATATGTAATGCTCTGGTTGGTCTAATCCCCCATTATATTGATGGTGAACGGGAAGGGACCGTAAAAATTTTTAATGAAAATACAGCGGATTTGAAAATGGGCGAGCTGGTTACGAAAATAGGTCTGGTGTTTCAAAATCCCTTTAATCAATTGTCTTATACCACCAGTACAGTAGAACAGGAATTAGCCTATGGGCTTGGTAATATTGGTGTGCCAAGGGATGAAATGGTCTTAAGAATTCAAAAAATAGCTAAGCGGATGCGGATTGATAAATTTTTGCATAAGAACCCGTTGGAATTATCAGGAGGCCAGGTTCAAAGGGTGGCATTAGGATCTTCTATCGTTATGGATCCGGATATTATCGTTTTAGATGAATGTACTTCTCAGTTAGATCCAATGGGGAGCGAGGAAATTTTTGATATTATTAAAGAATTAAATCAGGACGGTAAAACAATTATCTTAGTAGATCATGATATGGAAAAGGTTGCTAGAATAGCAGACCGGGTAATGGTGCTGCATGAAGGAGAGCAGGCAGCGATTGATACGACTAAAAATATATTTGGAAACCTGGCAATGGAAAACTATGCTGTAGCTGTTCCTGATTTTACGCAAATTGGACTATCGTTACAAGACAATCATTTATACAATGGCGAACCCATTATGAATGAGCAGGAAGCCGTAGCTGCTGTAAAGAAGGTGCTATATTCATGAAAATCGAGATAAAAGATTTAGTACACACCTATCCTGCTGGCGATACCGCCTTAAAAGGGATAAGTACAATCATTGAAGGAACAGAGCCAGTGGCGATTATAGGTCAAAATGGGTCGGGTAAAACAACATTTGTGAAGCATTTAAACGGAATTTTACAGCCGACTGGCGGAGATATTCTGATTAATGGAAAAAGTATCCATAATAAAACGACAGCTCAATGGTCTAAGCAGGTTGGATATGTTTTTCAAAACCCTGATGATCAATTATTTTTAAATACTGTAAAAAATGAATTGGAATTTGGACCTAAACGAATTAATATGCCGGCTGAAGAAGTAGATAGAAATATTGCTTACGCTGCGGAGCTATGTAAACTGCAGGATAGTCTGGAGGTTCATCCTTTTGACCTGAGACAGACAGAAAAGAAGTTCTGTGCCATTGCTTCCATTATTGCGATGGACCCTGATGTCATCATTTTTGATGAACCGACGATGGGCCAGGATTTAGAAGGATCTGAACGATTGGCAAATATAATTGATGATTTACGAAATAGAGGGAAGCTATGTATAACCATCTCTCATGATATGAAATTTGTTGTGAAAGAGTTTAGTAGAATCATTGTTCTTTGTGAGGGTGAAATATTGCTGGATGGCGATAAATATGAAGTACTGTCGCAGCCGGAGATACTAAAGAAGAGTTTTGTTACTCCGCCGCCAGTGACAAGAGTCAGCCAGCAGACAGGTATTCAAAAGCCGGTTTTTACTGTAGATGCATTGGTTCATGAAATAATGAAAACTAGAAAAAAGGAGCTGAGTTCATGATTATACAAATTTATGGAATACGAACTGTGGAAGATGCAAGGATGGTAATAGAGGAAGGGGGACATCATATCGGTGTTTCATACGGGAAGATTGTGCGGACACCGGGGCAGATATCCTGTGAACAGGCAAAGGAAATATTTGAAAGTGTTCAGCCATCCGCAGTTAAAGTAGGGCTGACCGTTGCAGAGGATATTGAGGAGATTATTGAAAATCTGAATATAACTCTACCTGATGTGCTGCATCTTTCTGGTGATATTGAAGCGATTAAACCCGATCAGATAGAAATATTAAGAGCAACATTTCCTGGTTTAAAGATTATGCAGGCGCTGCCGGTCCTTGCAAATACACCGTTGAAAGAACAAAAGGTTTTAGAATATGTAAAGGAATACGAAAGAGTAACTGATTTCTTCTTAATTGATACGAAAAACCCTGATGCTGATGATATCGGAGCAACCGGATTAACACATGATATATATATTGACAAAGCAATTATTGAAAGTACATCAGTCCCTTGTATTATTGCAGGAGGGCTGGATGCAGCCAATGTGGCAGAAGCGATTCAGGTTACAAAGCCATATGGTGTGGATTCATTCACTTCCACAAATTTTGATAAATCTGTTCCTGGAAAAGGTATAAAAGACCGTGAAAAGGTAAGAGCATTTGTAGAGGCGGTTCAAAATGCACATAGCAGGCAGTGAGAAGAAGGTTGTTGTTGTGGGAGACGCAGCTGTTGATATTATCGTGCATTTCCCAAAGTTTCTGGATGATGAAGAAACGAAGGCAGTGTATAAGACCCCTTATTTAATTGGCGGCGGTACAGCAGCCAACACTGCCGTTTCTTTATCCAGGCTTGGTATTGAAACTTTTTTCATTGGTACAATCGGCGATGATCAGTATGGCCATCATATTGTAAAAGATTTGCAAAGTGAAAAAGTTAATACGAAATATATGATTTTAGATGAAGCTGTGAATACAGTCGGCGTGTTTGCCTTTATAGATAAAAGAGGGGAAAGATTGTTATGGGGCTGGCCGAGGGAGAAGCAGGCATTTAAGAAAATCGACAGGGATAGAATAGACTTTGAAATGATTAAAAATGCGGACTGGATACACTCTTCCGGAATGGCTATCGTTGACGAAGGGTCCTCTAGGGATACGATTATCGAGATTTTTAAGACTGCCTTTGAAGCGGGTGTGCCTACTTCTTTTGATTTAAATCTCAGAGTAAAAGATGGAAGTTTAAATGAAACCTATAGAAATGCTGTTTTAGAGGTTGTTAAAAACTGTAATTATGTTCTAGGGTCGGGAGAGGAAGAATTTTATTATCTTTATCCTAATGAAAATTGGAGAAATAGCGTTAAATCGCTTGCAGATCAAAATCGAACAATTATTGCCAGAATGGGACCGGATGGAACGCTGGCCTGTTCTTGGGAAGAAACAATCATTGAAAATGCCTTTCAGGTGGAGGTTATAGATACGGTTGGTGCCGGGGATGTGTTTAATGGTGGTTTTATTGCTTCGATATTAAGCGGAAATACTTTAAAAGAAAGTCTGGAGATTGCTAACGCAGTATCCGGATATACTGTCAGCAGAGAAAGTGCCAGATCCTCCCCAAGCCGACAGCAGCTCGAGGAATTTTTGAAAACACATCAGAAGTATAAGTGAAATGGAATAATTAGCATGAAAGAGGTGACGGAGTAACAATGAAAAAAGTAATTTTAGATTGTGATCCCGGTCATGATGATGCATTTGCTATTATGCTGGCAGCGAAGCATCTTGATGTGCTGGGTATTACGACAATCGGTGGAAATGGAACACTGGAAAATGTATCGAGTAATGCTTTAAAGGTGCTGGAAGTGATTGATAGGGTGGATATTCCTGTATATGCCGGACATGAAGGCCCGTTAGTAAATCAGTTAGTAACAGCTCCTCAATTTCACGGTGAAACGGGGATGGATGGCCCAGTTTTACCAGACCCGACAATAAAACTGCAGGAGCAGCATGCTGTAGACTTTATTGTAGAAACAGTGCTGACAAATAAGGATATTACCTTGATTGCTACAGGACCGCTGACAAATATAGCAAGTGCCATCAATAAAAAACCGGAGATTCTTGAGAATATAAAAGAAATCTGTATTATGGGCGGCTCTGTGACATTTGGTAACTGGACTCCGGCGTCCGAATTTAATATTTATGTAGATCCGGAAGCTGCTTCTAAAGTGTTTAACTCAGGTGTATTAGTCAAGATGACTGGAGTTAACTTAACAAGACAATGCATTATAACAAAAAAGGAATTGAAAAATTTTCAGGACATCAATACAAAAGCAAGTATTTTTGCTGCAGAATTAGTGGATTATTTTATTAGTGCCACTTTGAAATCTGCCAATGTACATGGAGCAAATCTTCATGATGCCTGTGCAGTTGCCTGGATAATTAACCCGAAACTTATCAAATCGGTGCCAATGCATATTGATATTGAATTACATGGAGAATTGACTAGGGGTATGACAGTTTGTGATTATCGGCATTTAAGAGGATCAGAACCAGGAGTTGACTTAACGAGAACGCCGACAATGGATTACCGGGGGCAGGAACCAAATGCAGAAGCTGCCCTTGAACTTGATTTTGAAGGCTTTATGGATTTATTAAACGAAACACTAAGGGATTACAACTAAAGTGATTTGAATAATATCGCAGAGAAGGATGCAAAAGGATAGCGTGTGAATAGCATTGTTAAGGGAGGAGGTGCGTGATAAAATGCTGAATTTCAGTCATCAAGTAAAGACAAAGTTTGTCTTCGGAAAAGGAGCGGAATCCCAAGTTGGTAAAGAGCTGCAGAAGTTAGGAGTGCAGAGGGTTTTATTACACCGCTCAGATGGCATTCATTTAAGAGATTTAATAAGAAATATTAAAGAAAACTTAGAAGCTCATGATATTTTCTGTTGCGAATTAGGAGGAGTAAAGCCTAATCCCCGGCTAGAGGTTGTGAGAGAAGGGATTAAACTTGTCCGTGATAAAGATATTGATTTTATTTTAGCAGTGGGTGGAGGAAGTGTTATTGATTCTGCAAAGGCAATTGCTGCAGGTGCCGTCTATGAAGATGATGTGTGGGATTTATTTACAAACGAATCCTCTGTTCAGGGGGCTTTGAAGACAGGTGTTGTGTTGAGCTACCCTGCAGCAGGAAGTGAATCCAGTAATGTCACTGTGATTAATAATACGGATACAAATCAGAAGCTGCTGGTAAGATCTGAATATCTGACACCGGCCGTTGTCTTTATGAATCCGGAATTGACTTATACTCTACCAAAACGCTTAGTTGCGGCAGGTATCGTGGATATATTTTCGCATATATGTGAAAGATATTTTGCGCCTGAAACATACATTGGCATTATCGATCGAATGGAGGAAGCAGCATTAAAAACATTAGTGAGCATTGGTGCGAAAGCTTTAGACAATCCTGAGGAATATCAGTATCGATCCGAACTTATGTGGCTTGCCACAATCGCTCAAAATGATACGCTTGGAGTAGGACGTGTCCATGATTGGGGAACCCATGTTATCGCCAATGAATTAAGTGCGCTTTATGATAAAACGCATGGAGAAACATTGTCGGTGATTATGATTCCCTGGATGCGATATGTTTATAAAAATGATATTCATAGATTTGCCAGGTATGCGCGGGAGGTCTTTGATGTCACAAGTAAACAGGATATTGAGGCGCAAGCTTTGGAAGGTATTCGAAAGACCGAAGAATTTTTCAGGGAATTAAATACGCCGATTAGTATCAATGAATTAGATATTCCAATTTTGGATGTTCAAAAATTGGCAGGACAGGTGCAGTATGATAAGCAATCAGGTACGATTGGGAAATTTGCTGTGCTGGATAAAAGGGATGTTGTAAATATTTTAAATGATACTGCGAAGTGTTAGTTTGAGTGTTATAGTCGGTCTCCACTGCAAAAGGCAGTAAAGACCGGCTTTTTATGATGATTTTGGTTAGCAGAGCTGCAATGTGGGGAACAGCAGTATGCTAAAAAAAGAAATCTTTATTCTATCAAAAGCATGTTTAAAGCCTCTATTTTTCTTCAAAATAAGAATGCTCCTGATATTGTAAACTTCAAATAAATTCCCCCTTTTAATTGTTGTATTCGACTATAAAGACAGTTGAAAGATAAAGGAATTTACAAATAAATTGATTTGCGTCTTTAGATGCGTCTTTTTGAATTGAAAATAATGGTAATTTAAAAGCCTTTTGATAGTGTTTTTAAACATTTTAATGAAATTACTTTCACTAAAACATATAAAAAAGATACTTAACACAGTATTCCTTGTAAGTATATACATAGTTTTGATATAAGAATATAATAAAAACCAGATTCATAATTGTTATTTTCTTTTTGTAACCGAAATCATTTTACGATAGAAGAAATAGGTGATGTAAGTATAAATAACTGTATGAAATTAGCTATTAATAGAAGCTACCTACTTAATAATAAAAGAGGGAAAGAAAGGCGTGTTTTCAAATGCCCCAAAAGAAGATTGTTGGAGTAACAGCTTGTTCAGCTGGTATAGCACATACGTATATGGCTGCAGAATCACTTGAAAAAGCTGGAAATGAAAAAGGATACCAAATTAAGATAGAAACACAAGGGTCAATAGGAGTGGAAAATGCTCTGACTGATCAAGAGATTGAAGAAGCGGATGTTGTTATATTAGCTGTAGAAATAAATATTGATATGTCCCGTTTTAACGGGAAAAGAGTCATGCGGGTCAGGGCATCTGAAGCAATAAAGAATCCTGATGAATTAATTGAAAACGCTTTGAATGAAGCAACAATATATGGAGAAAAAGGAGCGAAGGCCGGTTCTGTGACAATGGGTAAAACAGGAGAAGGCGGTTTTTTCCAACATATTATGGCGGGGATTTCATATATGATTCCTATGGTTATAGCTTCAGGACTTATTTTAGCGATAGCGAATGTTTATGCCTTTCAACGTGACGAGGCAGGAAGAATCATCGAATGGGGATTTGATACATCGACAGTGATGGGGGAATTGATGTCTCATTTATTTGATGTTGGGCAAGTTGGTTTCTTATTAATGATACCGCTCTTTGCTGGTTTTGTTGCCAATTCCATAGCAGGTAAGCCTGCCATTGCTGCAGCAATGATTGGAACTTATATTGCTAATGATGCAGAAATGCTTGGAGCCGAGGCTGGCGGTGGATTTTTAGGTGCCATACTTGTCGCTTTTGCTACGGGTTATCTGGTTAAATTGCTTAAAAAGATTCCATATCCTAAATTAATTCAGCCAATTGTTCCCATTATGCTGATTCCATTGGTAAGTACGCTTCTCATATCTTTATTTGTTTTGTACGTGGTCGGGAATCCAATGGCATCCATGATGAACTTTTTATATGACGGACTGACAACCTTGAACGAAAATTATGCAGCAGCTCCTGTTATCGTGGGTGTTATTATAGGGGCGATGATTGGGATTGATTTAGGCGGCCCATTTAATAAAACAGCACTTGTATTTGGTACAGCAGTTTTTACGGATACTGTAGCGAAATACGGCATTGAAGGGGCGAATTTCGTTCCGCAGACAGCAACACAGGCAGCGATTTCTGTTGCGCCGCTCGGGATATGGCTGGCGTCTATAATGTTTAAGAAAAAGTTCTCTCCAACAGAAAAAGTTTCTGCACACAGTGCGTTTGGGATGGGGATTGTCGGCGTAACGGAAGGAGCAATTCCTTTTGCAGCACAAGACCCTGTTCGGATGATATCCGCTTTTGTTGCAGGCTCAGCAGTTGCTGGCGGGCTTGCTGCCGGATTGGGTATCAAGTTTTATGGAGGGATTGGTTCTCCAATAGGGACGTTTATCGGTTATATCGAACAGCCCATTCCTTTTGTAACTTGGATATTTAGCGTTATGATGGGAGTACTTGTTACAGCGTTAATAATCGGTTTTACTAAAAAAAAGGTGGAATAAATGATGATGAATGATATTTTTGATGTGAATAATATTGAATTTAATTCTAATACAAAAACAAAAGATGAAGCACTGCAATTTATTGCTTCATTTGCAGAAAATGCAGGGATTGTTAAATCTGCTAAAGCATACTATAAGGGTTTGAAAAAGCGGGAAAAAGAAGTGACTACGGGATTTAAAGATGGAATAGCTATTCCGCATAGTAAGCATAAGACGGTCATAAAACCAGCGTTGATGCTTATGAAATATGATCATCCGATTGAATGGGAATCAATGGACGATAAGCCGGTTCATATTACCTTTGCATTGGCAATTCCTGAAGGTAAGAATCAAGAGCATTTAAAAGTACTGAGTACGATTTCCAGGGCTTTAATTGATGAAGACTTTACTAATTCTATTTTAGCTGCTTCATCAAAAGAAGACATGTATCAATTGGTTCAGGGAAAATTAAGCGATTTAAACGATTAGGTATAGAGTAGGCAGGGTGTTAAAATGACAAATAAAATTCACGTAATAGCACATACACATTGGGATTATGAGTGGTACTTTACAAGTAATGAGTCATTCATACAACTATGTTATCATGTGGACGAAGTGATTAAGGCATTGGAAGAGAATATTTTAGATTATTATATGCTTGATGGACAGATGAGCATTGTAGAGGATTATTTAGAAGTAAACCCGGAAAAAAAAGACAGATTAATGTCTCTTATTCAAAAAGGAAAATTAAAGGTAGGGCCTTGGTATACACAATCAGATCAAATGATTATTCGCGGAGAATCTTTAGTCCGTAATCTTCAACTGGGCATCGAACTGGGTGATTCACTCGGAGGAGCAGATAGATTGGGATATATACCTGATGCATTCGGTCAATCTATTGATATGCCTAAGATTTTTTCTCAAATGGGAATAGATAAATCTGTTTTTTGGAGAGGATTATCATCAGATAAGATGGAGCAAAGAGAATTCTTTTGGGAGTCTGAGGACGGAAGCCGTGTTGTTGCTTATAACATAAAGGATGGCTATTTTGTCGGTGTTCAATTGATTGAATCCGATGATAGTGAACCTTTAATCAATCAAATTAAGAAGGATACAGCATCATCCCATATTGCTCTTCCTGTAGGGGGAGACCAGAGGTATGTTGATATTAATTTGAAAGAAAGAATAGCCGGCTATAACCAGAACTTGACGAAGGATCAATTAGTTGAAAGTAATTATGATAATTTATTTAGTGAAATAAAAAGTGAAGGACAGGAGTTACCTACCATTCAGGGAGAATTTTTAAATGCAGAAGTATCAAAAATTCATCGTTCTATCTATTCATCAAGGTTTGATCATAAATATTTAAATGATAAAGTTGAACGCCGGTTAATTTATCAAGTAGAGCCTCTAATGGCCATAGCTGATCGAATAGGAATCCCTTATAAAAAAGAACTGGTTGATAAGATTTGGAAGCTGAATTTAAGAAATCACGCCCATGATAGTGCTGGAAGCTGTAATAGTGATAAGACGAATCAAGCTATTTTACAACGACTTATTGATGCTGATCAATTATCCTATTCCGTTGTCGACTATCTGACACGTAAGATTAGTGAATCCAGGGATGAAATCAAAGAAAATCAGATTACTGTATTTAATACATTGCCGGTACGCAGGAATCAGATGATAAAGCTGAAGGTATCGTTGGCGCATGCTGATTTTGCCATTTATCATAAAGGGAAGAAAATAGCTTATGAAATAATCAGCGTTGAGAAGCATTCAAATGATCCGGTTCGTAAAAAGGAAAATCCGTCTCCTGAATCTTATTATTTTGAATCAGAGATAGTACTTCCTATAGAACTTAATGCAATGGGTTATGAAGTATTAGATATTGTAGAAGGTGAAAAAGGAGCCGACAGCACACAATCAGTGGATGAAAATCCTTTCAATCATATTGAAAATGAATATTACAGAATTAATTGTGTTGATGGGCAACTGAATTTATATAACAAAGTGTCTGATACATTGTACGAAAATTTCTTGTTCATAGAAGATTCTGGCGATGATGGAGATAACTATGATTATTCACCCCCAGAAAAGGACAGAATTATTTGCCTTGATTTTTCTGAGGGTCATGTTCAATATGTTAAGGGTGAGCTAGAAAGTTCGTTAAAAATATCAGGTCTCTTTACTATTCCTGTAAATCAGGATGAACGGAATCAGGAAGAATATAATGGAGAAGTTCCGTATGAATGCTGTATCACTTTAAGTCAGGGAGCAGAGGGTGTTGATTTTCAGCTGGACATGGAGAATAAAGCCTTTGATCACCGTATGCGGCTAGTTGTTAATGGAGATGTGAAAGCAGATCAAAGTATTGCGGATACCCCATTTGGAACTATTTCCCGTCCTGTTATCGATCCCAATTTAGAATCCTGGCAAAAAAGTGGATGGAAGGAAGAGCCGACTGGTATTTACCCGATGCTGAATTTCGTTAATTTACATGATGGACAAAAAAGTATCACTGCTTTTTCCAAAGGTATCAAAGAGTATGAGATAATAGGGTCCAGTTCAAAAGGTATTGCTCTTACATTATTCAGGGCTGTCGGATATCTTGGGAAACCAGATTTGCTTAGACGCCCCGGGGTTGCTTCGGGCAATCAATTTAAATATATAGAAACGCCAGATAGTCAGCTGCAAAAAAAGCTCAAATTCAAATTCTCTTTTATGGTTGGAGATACTTTTTCAGAAGCTGCTGCATTCACATATTATCAAAATTACGCTGTTTCTGTGCCTTACTATCAACACCAATCATTAAATCAATTTACAACAACTTTAAAATATTTTGTGATGCAGCCACTACCAGAGACTGTTCCAAACAGTATATCTTTGTTTGATGCAGCTAAGGTGAAGGATGTTGTCTTCAGCTCATTCCATAAATCGAGAGATGGAAAAGGATTTGTTATTCGTTATTTCAATCCTGCTGACAAAAAGATTGATGATGGCGGAGAAGTGATGTGTCTTAAAGCAATTCAATTTTGGGGATTTACCAATATGGCAGAAACATTGAATGAGAATGAGACTTATCAAAGTGAAACGATACAGTTAGGTGCTTTTAAACCGAAAGAAATTAAAACAATCTATATCCAATTTTCATAAAGCAAGGTCTTCTTTATTTTATCAAATATTAAAAATGATAGGTGATGTCAATTGCTAAATAGTGATATATTCTTAATCATTGAAAGTTCTAAATTAAAATTTACCGAAGTTGATCAACAAATCGCTGATTATTTTTTGAATGGGAATCCGCCGCTCAAACAATCAGAATTAGCCAAAAAAATAAATGTATCAACGGCCTCCATTACAAGGTTTTGTAAAAAAACAGGATTTGGTAATTACAAGGAATTTATATATTGTTATCGAAAAACATTACAAGAGCATTCTAATGATAAAAATAATATCACAAGCAATTTATTAATTCGTTATAACGAATTAATTACCGAAATTGATAAAATGATTGATATAGAAGAAATAAAATCAGTATGCAGATTAATTCAACTCCATAAAATTATTCATATATATGGGTTGGGATTAAGTGCTATTGCAGGGGAAGACTTTAAATTTCGATTTACAAGAATCGGGAAATATGTAGAGGTTGTTCAAGACTATGATTCGATAGAAATGATTTCATCTCTATTAGATCAAGATAATCTAGTTATATATTTATCATTACGAGGGGAAAACCAGTATGTTATCCGTTCATTAAAGCGGCTAAAACAAAAAGGGGCAACCATTATTGTAATAACCTCAAACCGGTCGAGCGTCATGGATGAGCTTGCAGATGTTACATTATTAACATCTCAAATTAAAAATACAAATGAAGTTGGACAGGTTTCTGGCCAACTTCCTCTATTAATTATTATTGATATGATTTATTCACAATATATTAGCATGTATAGAGAAAATGTAAGTAAATGGATTGGAACAGAATATGCTTATTTGCATGGTCATAAATCTAGTGAGCATAAATGAGGCATTTTATTAGTAGGGCAAAATACGGGGCTGGCTTTAGCAGCAGTGTCTCTGTTTTGTAATTATGTCTAATTTAGCCATTGGATATTAAATGCAATGAATTTATGAATAAAGAGGTGATGACAGCAATGTCAACGTATTATACATTTCCAGATAATTTTAAGTGGGGCGCTGCAGCTTCTGCTACACAAACGGAAGGGGCTTCACAGCAAGATGGAAAAGCAAAAAACATTTGGGATTATTGGTTTGAAATAGAACCAGAACGTTTTCATGAAGGTGTCGGTCCTATGATAACGTCCGATTTTTATCGTCAGTTTAAGGATGATATTAAACGTATGAAAGCTGTTCATTTTAATTCATTCCGCACGTCTATTTCATGGTCACGTTTGTTGCCAGATGGAATTCATGTTAATGAAAAAGCAGTTGATTTTTATAATAATGTTTTTGATGAGCTTCTGAAAAATGATATTGAACCAATAATTAATCTTTTTCATTTTGACATGCCCTTACACCTGCAGGAAAAAGGCGGATGGGAAAGCTTAGAAGTTGTTGAGGCGTTTAATCATTATGCAAAGACAGCTTTTGGCCTTTTTGGTGAAAAAATTAAACGATGGACTACCTTTAACGAGCCTATTGTCCCTGTAGAAATGGGATATTTAAATCATTACCATTATCCATGCGTCGTAGATATGAAGCGGGCTGTAGCTGTTGCTTATCATTCTATGCTGGCAAGTGCCAAGGCAATTAAAAGTTATCGTCAGTTGAACTTAGAAGGTGAGATTGGGATTATTTTAAATTTAACGCCATCTTATCCACGGAGTGACTCTGAAGAGGATGTGAAAGCGGCAAGGATTGCAGATTTATTCTTTAATAGAAGTTTCTTAGATCCGTCTGTTCTAGGTAAATATCCTGAACAGTTAATAGAATTATTGAGAGACTACGATTTGCTCCCTGTAGTAAATGAAGGTGACTTAGATCTAATGGAAAATAATACGGTTGATTTTTTAGGTGTTAATTATTATCAGCCTCGGCGAATTAAAGAAAAAGAAGCGCCAATTGATTCTAACAATCTATTACCAGAAAGCTTTTTTGATTCATATATTTGGCCAGAGCGTCGTATGAATCCATATCGAGGCTGGGAAATTTATGAAAAAGGAATCTATGACATAGCTATTAATATCAAAGATAATTACGGCAACATACCATGGTATGTTGCGGAGAATGGCATGGGCGTTGAGCATGAAGAGCGTTTTCTGGATGAGACAGGTATGATTCAGGATGATTATCGAATTGAATTTTATGAAGAGCATTTAAAATGGCTGCATAAAGGAATTACTGAGGGATCAAATTGTTTTGGCTACCATGTTTGGACGTTTATGGATAACTGGTCATGGTTAAACGCTTATAAAAATAGATATGGTCTATATCGTGTTGATCTTGATACACAGGAGCGTTCTTTAAAAAAGAGCGGTCAATGGTTCAGTCAGGTTGCTGAGCACAACGGATTTTAAGTATTATTCCGATAAATTAGATGTTGATGGTTCGATATTAATGATAGAGGTGTAGCTGGTATGACGAATATTCTTTCGTTTGATTTTGGAGGAACACATATAAAGTATGGTGTGGTTGATACAGATGGAAAGATACGAACTAAAGAAAAAAAACGGACTCCAAAAACGCTTGAAAGTTTAATATTGTTAATAAAAAATCAACTAAAGCAGTATTCACACGAAGGCATAAAGGGAATCGCCATCAGCTCTCCCGGTTCTGTTTCAGATGAAGGAATTATTTATGGCTTCAGTGCTATTCCGTATATACACGGGCCAAATATTAAAAAACATATTGAAGCTGAAACAGGATTGACGGTTCATATCGAAAATGATGCCAACTGTGCTGCTCTTGCTGAGGTATGGAAAGGTGCGGCAACGGGAAAGGAAGAAGTGGCTGTAGTCGTGATAGGCACAGGAATTGGGGGGGCACTCATTAAAAATGGCGTCATTCATAAAGGCGATCATTTACATGGCGGAGAATTCGGCTATATGATTCTTGATTCAAATAACCTAGGCAGCGGAATGAATACATTTAGCGAAACGGCTTCTACATTTTCTATTAGAAAGCGTGTTGCTCAACAAAAACAAATAGATATATTGTCCATAACTGGAGAACAAATCTTTCTAAAGGCAGAGCAAGGTGATGAAGTATGTAAACAAGCCATTTCCGAATTCTTTCATATGCTTGCGATTGGTTTATATAATATTCAATATATCTATGATCCGGAATTGATTTTAATTGGTGGAGGAATTAGTACCAGGGAAGATTTAATCCAACAGTTAAATAAAGAATTAGAATGGATTGAGCGTAAAATTGATGCTGCTACATTGATTCCGGAAATTGACCGATGCTATTTTAATGCGGATGCAAACCTGATAGGTGCGGTGTATCATTACTTACAGAAAACAAGCTGAGAAATTTATTAAGCAAGTATGTACTTGATAAAAGGTCTATGTGAAGTATGGAAAAAATCTGAATCTGAATTGATTCAGATTTTTCTGTCTCTCATACTTAAAAAAGTCAGTGTTTATGAGGAGTTTTATGCTTATAAACAATTATTATTGTTTTATCAAAGTATGAAACTCCCGTAATTATCTTATTTCTTAAGAATTTCTACTTGTACTTTTATCCCAAATTTTATCAATATATTCCTTTAAAAATCCCCATAAAAAGCCGATATAAAGAAAAGGCACTATCACCTCTCTTGGTTAACGTACAATCATAGCCCCTACGCTATGAACGTATAAAAACCATCCATCTTCGTACGAGACATGTTATTAACTTCTGACTCAGCAATTTTAAAAATAAAATTGCCCTTACCCAATCAGAAAACAGATAGAATCTCCTGTGTACAGCTTGAAGATAACAGCGTAGTGTTCCATTTTTTATATAAAGAAGGAGAAAACAAATGAGGAATATATTCAATTTCAAAAGCATCAAGAGCAAGATTATAGCTGCATTTTCAGTGGTAATTTTATTAGTGTTTCTACTAGGTATATATAATTACACAGCAATTAAGCAGATCAATCAGGACACAACAAATATAATTGAAAACGATCTTCAGCAATTAATCGCAAATAAGGGCATGGAAACAACAATGGCCAACCGGATATCGACTGCCCGCGGATATATATTAAGCGGAGAAACAAATTTGAAGGAGCGTTTTAACGAATATACGGAACAGGGAATGCAATTTGAAGAATTGGCAAGAAGTGTTGGTGTTACGGAGGAATTCGACGATTTAGTTGACAAAACTGCTGCGTGGCGGACAGCAATTGCTGATGATGTATTTGAGGTATATGAGAACGGCGATCAGATGGAAGCCGTAGAAAATCTCAATGAATTGACCCCGATGGTCCGTGAAATTATGAATGGGTTTGAGGAACTGGCAGCGCATTCGGAGGAAGAAATTAACCAGCATGGCGAAAGGATTATTGATAATGGAGAACAAACATTGGCCATTGTTGTTATTGCTTCGACCTTGATTCTAATTCTTAGCATTGCATCAGCACTTATTACGGCAGGAGTCATTACAAAGCCAATCAAAACAGTGATGCAGCGCATGAAGCTTATTGCAGGCGGAGATTTGAGCCAAGAAAACTTACAAACTAATGCCAGAGATGAAATTGGACAGCTGGTTGATGCTGCCAATGAAATGGCAAACAATACTCGTGATTTGCTCACACAAATAAATAGTGTGTCTGAAACAGTTACGAATCAAAGTGAAGAATTAACACAGGCGGCAAATGAAGTAAAAGCTGGATCTGATCAAGTAGCTATCACCATGCAAGAATTGGCAACAGGTTCTGAAACGCAGGCAACCAGCGCCAGTGATTTAGCATCAATCATGGGAACATTCACGGCTAAGGTACAGGAAGTAAATGATAATGGTGAACGTGTTCAAGAGTACTCGAATGAAGTGCTGGATATGACAAATAAAGGTAGTGACGCAATGACAGCTACCACGGAGCAAATGTCTAAAATTGACCGGATTGTTCAAGGGACAGTTGCCAAGGTAGAGGGGTTAGACGAACAGTCTCAGCAAATATCTAACCTCGTTTCCATGATCAAGGACATCGCAGACCAGACAAATCTGCTTGCATTAAACGCAGCGATTGAAGCAGCAAGAGCAGGCGAGCATGGAAAGGGCTTCGCTGTTGTAGCGGATGAAGTAAGAAAACTTGCGGAACAAGTAGCTGTTTCAGTTAAGGACATTACAGGTATCGTCATGAATATTCAAAGCGAAACAAGTGCTGTCGTAGAATCATTAAAAGACGGTTATACAGAAGTGGAGCTTGGAACAGATCAAATCAGGACCACAGGAAAAACGTTTAATGAAATTAATGAGTCTATATCAAAAATGGCAGAGAATATTAACATGGTATCTGGTAATCTAGCTGATATTGCAGCGAATACGAAGGAAATGAATGAATCCATTGCAGAAATAGCTTCCATTTCGGAAGAAGCAGCTGCAGGGGTGGAGCAAACTTCTGCTTCGACCCAGCAGACAAGTGGTGCAATGGATGAGGTAGCAGGGAGTTCCGAGCAGTTATCGAAGCTTGCTGAAGAATTGAATGGATTGGTAAGGCGGTTCAAGCTTTAGGGAATGAGCTTGCAAGGAATGAAGTGGTTCTTATAGAGCTGATAAGCATTGCTTCATAAAAAATTACGAGTGGAGATAGGAGAAGCTTTCACGGTTCCTTTATTTTTAAATATGGTTATCCAGTTAGGATATCAGTTCTGTTTTTGATAATAGGACAACAATGCCAATAATGAACTCTGAGGCGTTTGCTTTTTTTAGCGTTATGCACTAAAATAAACAATATTAATCTTTGAGAAAGGAGGCAAAAAGTAATGGGAAATGTTTTCAGAAGTATAGCAGAAGAAGTAAAGTTATTCTTACAATTAGGAGATTTACATGCGACGGGATTAGTCTGTCCTTTTTTAGTAAACTTCATATGGAAAACAGTTTTCGGGAACTTTTTGTCTCTTTATTACGTTTATAGAAGACAATATAATTGTTAGTGCGTTCTGATTAAAACTAAACAATTACTAGATGCCGGTTGTCGTCGGCATCTTTTTTATTTTAAAGGCGAAAAAATTGAGATAAGTATTCTATACAAGGAAGCTTATTCGAAGAAAGACATGAAAAGTTAGATAGAAA
This sequence comes from Oceanobacillus sp. FSL W8-0428, assembly GCF_038004405.1. Classification (NCBI taxonomy): domain Bacteria; kingdom Bacillati; phylum Bacillota; class Bacilli; order Caryophanales; family Bacillaceae; genus Oceanobacillus; species Oceanobacillus sp. FSL W8-0428. The sequence goes on along the minus strand of NZ_JBBORB010000001.1, from coordinate 1,216,051 downwards.
GATGTCGCTAGAAAGGGTGAGGTCAGTGTTTAAAAAACTTAGGAAATATAGAAATGTTTCAGTGTTCCAGGCGCTTCTGAATTAAATTAAAAAAATTTAGAAGCGAGGAATTTTATATGGAAAATCAAAAAATATTTAACAAATCATTTCTTTTTATATTTACTAGTAACTTTTTAGTTTTTATTGGATTTGAAATGTTGCTTCCTATCTTACCGGCTTATATGATCAGCCTTGATGCATCTCCTATTCAAGTTGGTTTAGTAACCACATTATTCACAGTAGGAGCAGTATTAATCAGACCCTTCGCGGGCTACTTTTTAATTGATAACAAAAGAAAAGCTTTAGCCATCGTTGCAAGTGCAATGCTAATGTTAATTACGTTTGTTTATCCTTTTCTTAACATTATATGGATGCTGTTATTGTTACGGTTGTTTCATGGTGCTGCATGGGGCGTATCAACAACAGCCAATAGTACAATGGCAGTCGACTCGATTCCTAAGTCACGCTTAGGAGAAGGGTTAGGATATTTCTCTGTTTCAACAACAGTTGGGGCGATTATAGCGCAGAGTCTAGGTATCTTTATATATGATTATTATTCTTTTGACATTGTAATTTGGTCATCAGTTATCCTCAGCCTATTAGCGTTCACTGCACTTTTATTTGTTAAATCATCTGTGCCGGTAAAAAGAGAGAAAGAACCATTTCGTTTCTTTGATATGATTTTTGAAAGAAACGCATGGTTTCCGGCATTGCTGACAGTTATTTCAACACTTGGTTTTGGAGCAATTATAACGTTTTTAGTTGTTTTTGGAGAACAGCAGAATCTGGATAATATTTTTCTGTTTTTCCTTGTCAATGCGACAGTCTCAACTCTTTTACGTCCGTATACAGGGAAATGGTATGATAGAAACGGTCCTTGGTCTATCATCATTGTCTCAGCCATTTTAGGATTTTTATCTTTAGTTGTGCTGTCTTTTGCAACTAACGACTTTTATCTTATTATCTCGGCGATTTTATTTGGAGCAGGATATGGAACAGTAATGCCATGTCTTCAAACATGGGTTGTTCAAAATGTAAGTGAAGAAAAAAGTGGTGCCGCTAATGCAACTTTCTTTTCCAGCTTCGATGTCGGCGTTGGAGTCAGTGCATTCGTATTAGGTATGCTGGCTGAGTGGATTAGTATAGAGATGATTTTTCGGATTGTAAGCTTTAGCTTTCTAGTTGTTGCTGTTTTAGTTTATAAGGATTATTTAAATAAAAAGAAATAAATAGACTTAATAAGGAATCCACTTCTGTTTTACTATGAAGTGGATTTTTTAACTGGATTATTCTATAAAATAATAGTTGACAAATGCAACCAATATCCATATTATTAAAATAATTATTAGAAAATTTATTATTAAGAGAATCTTAAGTTATCAATAGGCGGTGTCAGAAAAGGTATGGAAGAACAGATTCAAGAAATAAAACGATTTAATAGGTTTTATATAAAAATAATGGGGATTTTATCACTATATGCTGATGGCAGTTCTTTTTCTGCCACAGAGGCAATGATTCTGTATGAAACCAGCAACAAGAAAGATTGCACAGCCAAATATCTTTCCAATTATTTCGTGCTGGATAAGGGATATATTAGTAAGATTCTTCGAAAATTTGAGAAGAGAGAGCTCATAGAAAGAGTTACTTCCAGCAAGGATCGAAGAGTGCAATATATTTATTTGACGTCAAAGGGAAGGGAGGAATTAAAGAAGCTTCAGGACAGAGCAAATGAAAAAGTAGAAGAAATGATTAAAGATATTTCTGAACAGGATGTCGGGGTGTTGATTGAGTCTATGAATAAGATAGAAGCTTTACTAGAAACAAAGAATAGGAGAGATTGAAATGAAAAAAATGTTTTTCTTAGCATTACTTTCAATGATGTTTTTTGTTTTAGCAGCTTGTACAGAAGAAACTGCTGGTGGAGAGGATAGTGGAGGAGAGGGAAGCGGAGATGGAGGAGACTCAAAGGACTCAATTGTCATTGGATTTGAATCCGATGCAGCAACTCTGATGGCTAACACGGATGTAAATTACGTCACAGATGCACAGATAAGGAATATCTATGAACCTCTTATTGAGCGTGATATAGAAACAAAGGATTATGTCCCTAATTTAGCGGAATCATGGGAGAATATCGATGAATTAACATGGCGCTTTCAGCTGAAGGAAGGGGTAACCTTTCATAATGGCGCTGAATTTAATGCAGATGCTGTGAAGTTCAGTATTGATTATATTTTAGATGAGTCCAATCAATCTTTTTATCGTTCACGTTGGGTGGACATTGAGGAAGTAACTGTTATATCTCCTTATGAAATAGAAATAACAACATCCAGACCCTTCCCGGATTTAATGGAGAGAATCACAGAGGATTTGCTGATTATGGAGCCGGGGTATGTTGAGGACGTTGGGAACGATACAGCTTCCAATGAGCCGGTGGGGACAGGTCCTTATCAATTCGTGGAATGGTCACGCGATAATCATCTGAAATTAGAAGCTTATGATGATTATTGGAAAGGAGAGCCGGAGATTAAGAATGTTGAATTTCGTTATATTCCGGAGTTCAGCTCCCGATTATCAGCCTTCTTAAGTGGAGAAGTTGATTTATTTAAAAATATCCCGGTAGACTCCGTAGCAGAAATTGAAAATGATGATAACTCTAAAATAGGAGAGGCTTCTTCATCAAGAATCAATTATGTTGCTTTGAATACATTCCATGATGGACCTCTTCAGGATCAAAAGGTACGTCAGGCGATTAACTATGCTGTCGATGTAGATTCTTTGCTGGAAAATGTTTTAAACGGGTACGGCACAAAGATTACCGGCCCATTATCACCTGTTAACTCCGGCTATGTAGAAACAGAGGATTATGGTTATGACCCGGATAAAGCTGTTGAACTGATTGAAGAAGCAGGGTACACACCCGAAGAGATTAGTTTGACTTTAGAAACACCAAGCGGACGTTATCCTATGGATAATCAGGTAGCACAAGCGATTGCTGCACAGCTTGGAGAGATTGGTATTCAAGTAGATGTTTCTGTAAATGAATGGGGAAATCATTTAGAGAGAATTCAAAACAGAGAAATGGGAGATATGTTTATTCTTGGATGGGGACCTGCTTTTGAACAGCAGGGGACAATCGGAAACTTATTTACGGAGGATGCTCCTTATAGCAGTTTTCATGATGAAGAGATTGATCAGGAAATCTATGATGCTAACGGCACTTTCGATCCGGACGATCGCTTCGATGCCTATGCAGAGCTTCAGCGTAAGTTAGTTGAGCAGGCGGTTTGGGTTCCATTATGGCAGCAGGCTGATTTATATGCAGTCAGATCAGATTTGGACTTTGAGCCAAGAGTGGATGAAAGAATTGTGATATACGATATGTCCTGGGAGTAGGAATGATGCGAGGGTGGAAGGAAATACAGGTTTCTTTCCGCCTTTTTAATACAAAGATATTGCATAGAAACCAGTAAAGGGGGACAACCATGCTAGATTTCATTGTGAAGCGTTTTTTTCAAGGAATACTAGTTGTATTTTTAGTCCTTACGGCAGTTTTCTTTTTAATGCGTTTGTCTGGAGATCCAACAACACTTTTCCTGCCTCAGGATGCTTCCAGAGAACAGATTGAGGCATTTCAGCACCAAATGGGGTTAGACAGGCCGCTCTATGTGCAGTATGGGGAATTTATGGGTAATGCCGTTCAGGGAGATTTTGGTGAATCATTAAGAACGCAGCAGGATGCATTGCAAAGTGTGCTGGATCGTTTGCCGGCTACCTTTCAATTAGCAGCGGCAGCACTGATTCTTGCTTTAGTTATAGCTATTCCATTAGGAGTTTTGTCTGCTTATTACCGCAACTCTATTTTTGACCGGGTTGCAGTTGGATTAACGGTTATCGGTCAGGCTATTCCAACATTCTGGATGGGACTGCTTCTGATATTTTTATTTGCTGCGCAGTTGAAAATATTACCGTCTGGCGGAGCAGGAACACCAATACATATGATTCTGCCCATGCTTACCTTAGCTTTCTATAGTACGGCCAGATTCACCAGGTTTACAAGGTCAGCGATGCTCGATGTTCTTCAGCAGGATTTTATTCGTACTGCAAAAGCTTCCGGTACGCCGACGTTTCCGCTGATAATGAAATATGCTTTAAAAAATTCATTGATTCCAATTATTACACTGGTGGCTCTAGATCTTGGTGAGCTGCTTGGCGGAGCGGTCATTACAGAAATTGTCTTTTCGTGGCCGGGAGTTGGCCGATTGATTGAACAAGCACTGATGACAAGGGATTTTCCGGTAGTGTTAGCTGGTGTATTTATTATTGCATTAATTTATACAGTGATTAATTTCCTGGCAGATGTAATCTATGCGTATGTTAATCCGCAAATTCGAGTAAAGTAGGTGAGCGTTTCTATGGCTTCTAGTATACCAAATGAACCACTGATTCCAGAAGACGATTCGCTGGCATTTTCCCAAAAGACAAAGGCAGCAGAATTCTTTACCAGCCTGTTGCACAGCTGGACGGGACTGCTGGGAGTTGCGATTATTTTCATCTTACTCTTTCTAAGTATTTTTGGACATTGGATTGCGCCATATGATCCTGTCAAAACGGAATTGACTGCAAAGCTTCTACCTCCTTTAACAGATGGACATTTGTTAGGGACAGATCATTTAGGCCGGGATTTGCTTTCCAGAATTATTTTAGGAGCACGAATATCTGTGATTATTGGTTTATCTACGGTTTTAATTGCAGGGTTGATTGGTACAGTTATCGGAATTATATCCGGCTTTTTCCGGGGCTGGATTGATATTGTGTTGATGCGTCTGGTCGATGTACAGCTGAGCTTTCCGTTTATTTTACTGGTGCTTATTATTAATGCTGTTCTGGGAGCGGGTCTAAAGAATATCATTATCTCGCTTGCTATTGGAGGCTGGGTCATTTTTGCACGGGTAATTAGAAGTGAAGTTCTTGCTTTGCGTGAGAAGGATTTTATCCAGGCTGCTGTAGCGACCGGCGTTTCCCGATTTGAAATCCTGATAAAGCATATTGTTCCGAATCTATTTACACCAATGATTATTCTGGCTTCTTTGCAGATAAGTTCGTTTATTATTGCGGAAGCTTCTGTCAGCTTTCTTGGATTCGGCGTGCAGCCTCCGACGCCTGCTTGGGGGAATATGTTAAGCGAGGGGAAAGATTTTATATTTAGTGCCTGGTGGTTAATTACATTTCCCGGGTTAGCTATTATTATCACTGCACTTGGCATTAATTTGTTCGGGGATTGGCTGAGAGATACGTTAGATCCGAAGATCAAAGGGAAATAGCAGGGAGGTGTTTTACCAGTGGCAGAATCCATTTTAGAAATTAAGGACTTAAAGATTCAGTTTCAAAATGGGAAGCACATTGTGCAGCCGATTCGAGAAGTGAGCTTTCAAATCAAGGCAGGGCAAACAGTTGGGATTGTAGGTGAGTCTGGAAGTGGAAAAAGTGTTACCTCTCTGGCCGTGATGGGGTTACTTCCGGACAGAATAAGCAGTATTCCTTCAGGAGAAATATTATTTGATGGAAAAGAATTAACAAAGTTGAAGGAAAAAGAATGGCGTAAAATACGCGGGAATGAAATTTCAATGATTTTTCAAGAACCGATGACATCATTGAATCCTGTATTTACAATTGGACAGCAATTAAGTGAACCGCTAAAAAGGCATCGCCAATTATCAAATAAAGAACAAAAAGCAGCGATTATAAAAGTACTGAAACAGGTCGGCATTCCTCGTCCGGAACAAATTATTCATGAATATCCGCATCAGCTGTCTGGAGGAATGAGACAGCGTGTAATGATATCTATGGCATTATTATGCGAACCGAAGCTTATGATTGCTGATGAGCCGACAACGGCACTGGATGTAACGATACAGGCACAAATCTTATCGCTGTTGAAAAAGATAACGAGTAAGAAGGATAGGAGCCTAATGTTAATTACGCATGACTTAGGTGTTGTTGCGGAAATGTGTGACTGGGTGGTTGTCATGTATGCAGGAGAAATCGTAGAATCGGCAGAAGTCAATGAATTATTTGATCGTCCTTTGCATCCTTACACTAGAGGACTGATTCAATCACTGCCTTCAAATAATGAGCGGAAAAGTAAGCTATACGCTATTCAAGGGCAGGTTCCCAAGCCGGAGCAGGTAAAACAGGGATGCATTTTCGCTAACCGTTGTCCGTTAGCAATGGAAAAGTGTTTTCAAGAATCGCCGCCTGCATTTCAGGAAGATGGACATCTTAGTAAGTGCTGGTTACAAAGCTCTGATGAAGGTGTGGTGAGGTAAATGGCAGAGGATTATCTAGTAAAAGTCCAAAACCTGAAGAAATATTATGAGGTTTCTAAGGGAATGTTTAAACAAAAAACAATCATTCGAGCTGTTGATGATGTGAGTTTTTCGATTAAGCGTGGAGAAACATACGCTTTAGTTGGTGAATCGGGATGCGGAAAGTCAACGACAGGGAAGACAATTTTAGGTTTAACGGATGCAACTGCCGGGGAAATTTATTTCCAGGGAAAAGACATTACAAAGATCAGCTACAGCGATATGAGGAAGCTCAGAAAAGATTTTCAAATGATTTTTCAGGATCCGTATGCTTCCTTGAATCCTAAGAAGACTGTGCGGGAAATCTTAATGGAGCCTCTGCGAATCCACAAAAAGTTTGAAGGAAAGGAGCGTGAAAAGAAAATACATGAGATTTTAGAAATTGTGGGACTATCTAAATCTCATTTGCATAGATATCCTCATGAATTTTCTGGAGGACAGCGGCAGAGAATCGGCATAGCCAGAGCTGTCATTTTACAGCCGGACTTTATTATTGCCGATGAGCCAGTTTCTGCATTGGATGTCTCTGTACAATCTCAGGTCATCAATCTAATGCTTGATTTACAGAAGGAATTCGGATTAACGTATCTATTTATTTCTCATGATTTAAGTGTTATTGAGCACATGACAGATAGAGTAGCAGTCATGTATTTAGGGAAAATTGTGGAGGTAGCGGAGACTGAGGAGCTATTTGAAAATCCCAAGCACCCTTATACCCAGGCGTTAATTTCTGCAGTTCCAGTTGCTCATCCACGAGAAGAGAGGAAAAGAATTATTTTAAAAGGTGATGTCCCAAGTCCCGCCAATCCGCCCAAAGGTTGTCCGTTCCATACAAGGTGTCCTTTTGCTATGGACATTTGCAGTGAAAAAGCTCCTGAGGAAGTTTTCTTTACGGATGGACATAAGGCGACTTGTCATCTATATACAAATTCAAAGGAGGAAATAAAAGATGTTATTAGAAATTCCTAAGTCTGAATTTAAAGAACGCCAGCAGAAATTCATTGAAAAGGTGGAAGGGAGAAGCTGTGATGTGGCTGTTATATTTGCAGTTGCCGATATTTTTTATTTAACAGGTTTCCATTTTCATCCCACGGAAAGACCGATTGGGCTAGCCGTTGATTCCAACCATCAATTCCATTTGTTTGTACCTCAATTGGAGCATGAGCATGCAGAAGAGTATTCTGTTGTCGACCATGTTCATTCATATCCTGAATACCCAGGTATCAAGCATTCTATGGAATATTTTAAAGAAGTCCTTATTGATAATGGATTTGAAGGGAAAACAGTTGGGTATGATTCTATCGGCTACGGGTCTTCCATGGGATATGAAGGACCGAGTATTGATCAGCTTATTACAGCAAAATCGTTTCAATCTCTGCGAGGAGTTATAGAAGAATTGCGATTTGTAAAATCACGAAATGAAATAGAGCTTATTAAAGAGTCTTGCCGCTGGGGGAATTTAGCGCATCGTTTATTGCAAAAGTACACGAAAGCCGGAGTAAGTGAAATCGAAATTACAACAAAAGCGTCTAACGAAGCCACTTTGGCTATGATTGAAACCTTAGGTCCAGAATATAAGCCGCACGGCGGAACAGCACATGCCATTTTTAGAGGCCAGATTGGACCTGAATCTGCTTTCCCGCATGCTGTGACACAAAATATTATTCTATCAAAAGGGGATACCTTAGTAACAGGAGCGGGAGCAAGTGTTTTTGGCTATAACAGTGAGCTGGAAAGAGTTATGTTTGTGGAAGAATTTTCTCCAGAGCAGGAAAAGCATTTTGATTATATGTATAGAGCACAAGAGGTTGCTTTTAAAGCTATTCAGCCAGGAAAACCTTTCTCCTTTGTAGAGGAGCAGGTACAGGAATTCTTTAAACAGGAAGGTATTGCGGAACTGACCAGACACCATACAGGGCATAATATTGGTATACTTGGACATGAAGCTCCTTTCTTTGATTTAGGAGATCATCGGGAAATGAAACCGGGAATGGTTGTTACAGTTGAACCGGGAGTTTATGTACCGGGGTTAGGCGGATTCAGACATTCGGATACTGTTTTGATAACGGAAAATGGCATAGAAATGCTCACCTACTACCCAAGAGACTTAAATTCATTAATTTGTTAGAATAGTATTTATGTTATAAAATTTAAAACGCGGAGGTAAGGGAGCATGAAGGAAAAGGACTTATTGTATGGGAATTTAGATGATACTTATGAAGAAATTGTAGCTATTAGAAGGCATCTGCATCGGCATCCAGAATTGTCGTTTCAAGAGAAGGAGACACCGGAATATATCGCAGCATTTCATGAAAAGCTGGGGCATCGCGTACGAACCAATGTAGGAGGAAACGGAGTTGTAGCCTATTTAGAGGGAGAAAATCCAGGACCTACTATAGCGCTGCGTGCTGATTTTGATGCCTTACCTATTCAGGAAGAAACGGATCTCCCTTTTAAATCTGAAAATCCAGGGGTAATGCATGCTTGTGGACATGATGGGCATACAGCAACACTGCTTGGTTTAGCGAAAGTATTAAATGGAATGAAAGAAGATTTAGCAGGAACTGTTGTGTTTATTCATCAGCATGCAGAAGAAATGATTCCAGGCGGTGCAAAACCAATGATTGAGGATGGCTGCTTAGATGGAGTCGACGTGATTTTTGGTACACATCTGCAAGCTCAGGTTCCTCTTGGTGAAATTCGTTACCGGGTAGGTCCTCTCCAGGCTGCAGCAGATTTCTTTGATATTCATATTCAGGGAAAAGGCGGTCATGGAGCATCACCTCATCAGACAAAGGATAGTATTTTAATAGGGAGCCAGCTTGTAACGAATTTACAGCAAATAGTCAGCAGAAAGGTAGACCCATTAGATCTGGCGGTTGTTTCTGTAGGATCCTTTGAAGCAAAAAATGCGAATAATGTGATTGCTGATACAGCACTCTTAAAAGGAACTGTCCGTACTTTTGATAAAAAAGTACAAGATTTGATTGAAAACGAGATGGAGACAATTGTTGCTTCTACCTGTGCATTATCTGGTGCAGAAGGTGTTTTAAATTATCAGAGAGGCTATCCGGCTCTTGTCAATCATGCAGAGGAAACAGCCTTTGTTGCTGAACTGGCAAAAGGAGTACCGGGAGTTGAAAAGGTAACGGAATCACCGAAAATCATGGGTGGAGAGGACTTTTCTTATTATCTCCAGCATGTGAAGGGTACATTTTTCTTTACAGGTGCTGAGGTTACCGGCAAGCCGACGTATCCGCATCATCATCCGAAATTTGATATTGATGAAAGAGGATTGCTTATTGCAGCTAAGGTATTGGGTACCGCGGTGTTAGATTATATGCTGAGAATAAATAGATGAGTAAAGCACTTAGACGGGTGAACAACCTTTCTAAGTGCTTTTCTTATTACTAAGAATTTACTAGGAAATCCTCGTCCTTAGCTGTAGGAGACATGGTATTTATTAGCCGCTTTTTACACAAAAAGATTGTGTTATACTATTCAAAAGAAACAGGATGCAATTCCATAGGATAGATAGTGCTGAGATTTTAATAAAAACATACTTTAAGGAGAGACAGCAAATGAATCTGGAGGCACTGATTAATAAGCATTATGAAGAATTAAATGATAATGATTTACATGTTGTCAGCTTTATCAGTCAGAATATTGACGTGTGCAAGGATAAAACTGTCACGGAAGTCGCGAAGTACTGCAATGTTTCCTCTTCGACGGTTATACGTACAACTAAAAAGCTTGGATTTCATGGCTACAGCGAATTTCGTTACTTCTTAAAAGAAGAGGCTGAACGAATGAGCAAGGCAAATCTGCAAAGTAACAGCCACTATTTTAACAGCTCTAATTTGCTGAAGGATGTGACAGAAACAATCAAGCTTTTTGAGGAAGATAAGAGCTTAGAGGAGATTTATCATCGTTTATTAAATGCAAAGCGTATTTTTGCTTATGGAACAGGTTATGGACAGGATTTAATGTTAAAAGAATTCTCGAGATGTCTGTGGAATCACAACATTTATCTTAATATAATTCCAAGTAAAACGGAGCTTGAATTACTTTCTCATACAATCAATTCAGATGACTTAATCCTGGTTGTATCCCTTTCCGGAAATATGAAGTCAATTGATTCCATGATTAAAAATATAGCAGTAAAAAATGTGCCGATGATTTCTGTTACCGTATTTTCACGGAATGAATTAGCCTATATTGCTGACTATAATTTGTATTATCAGGTCTCGAATATCAATAAAGTCAATCAATTGAATGATTCATCCTTCTGCACATTAAATCTAATTCTCAGTCTGCTGTACGAAGGATTTACAAATTATAAGAAAACGCATGTATCATAATTTCAATCTTCTTCCATATAAAAAAGAGATGCTTATGCAGGAAAAGTATTCACCCCTGTATAAGCATCATTCACCCTGTTTTGACAGGGCTATTTACATATTTCCATTACTAAATGGAGCATTACATTAATGCCTTTTTCTAAATCCTCATAATCTGTCCATTCATCTGGATGATGAGAGACTCCATCCTTGCTTGGAACATAAATCATATTTGTTGGAATAAAATCGGCCGTAATCATAGCATCATGCCCGGTGCCGTTATTAATAATCGTATATTTGTAATTCAGTTTTTCACATATTTCCTTCATGATATCTACATTTTCTTTTAACATAACACTTGGCGGTGTAGGATTACTATAGCCAATTCTGGCCATTTCGATTAGTTCTGTTTTTACGTTTGTCCGTTTAGTAATTTCGTTTAATACTTCTGTCAATTGATCACGTAAGTTAATCCCCTGAAGCATTTCTGCATCAAAGGTTCTAACCTCCACCTTTGCCTGTACAAAATCCGGAACAAATTGATGCGAATTAGGTGAAATATCCAATTCCCCGACCATTCCAGTAATGCCTTCTCCCAGTCCGTCGATAATCTGATTTACAGCTGAAACAAACTGTGATGCTGCAAGCAGGGCATCCTTCCGATTGGCCATTGGTGCAGTGGAATCAGCCAGCTCTCCATGAAAATTGACTTTGTATCTTCCTATCCCTGGAATATATTCAATAAGTCCGACAGGTGTATCCGTACTGTCGAGAATAGGTCCTTGTTCAATATGCAGTTCAATAAAATTTCTGATGGATTCTTTGTCCCTCTTTGCGCTTTTTAAATCTGGAATCAAGCCGTATTCCTTCATGGCTTCTCTTTTCGTTAGACCATGCCTGTTTTTTACTTTATCCAGTTCCTCTTCCGTTAGCGTGCCGACAAGTGCTCTTGAGTTGGATACACCGGTGCTCGGTCCGAATGTTTCTCCTTCTTCAGCATTCATGGCAATCATTTCAATCGGAAATTCATTTTCAATATTGTTTTCATGGAAAACACGTAAAACCTCTAATGCAGCGATGGTGCCTGCTGTTCCATCGAATGCTCCTCCGTTAACAACAGAATCGTAGTGGGAACCGATCATAATGACAGGAGCGTCTGGATTTTTTCCTTCCCTGCGTCCGAAAAGTGTGGAAAATCCATCCTCCCATACGTTTAAGCCAATCTTCTCCATTTCGTTTTTTATATACGCTTTTGCCAGCTTATCTTCCTTTGAATAGGAGGAGCGGGTAACCCCTTGCCCCGGTGTAGATGTAAAAGCAGCTAATGTCTCAATATCTCTAATGATTCTATCTAGGTTTACTTTCATTGTATCTTCTCCCTTAAAATTATTGAGCTATATTCGCGCTAATCGTATCACTTGAAAATAGGCAGTACAATATTTGGAAGCGAAGAAGATGGAATAATCACATTTTGAATAATCATTTAGGTCTGGAAAAATAATACGGAGAGCTTAAGCATTGATATAACAGTATTTTTTAAGATTAATTCCTGCTCGATAAAGCTGATTTACAGATTTATTTCAAGTTCTGATCTCGCAGAAATTTATCAGGGTTACATATTGTTGATCGGATGAAATTTTTCACTATATCCTTCTCAATCTGTATTCAGCCGGACTTTTTAACATCATAAATCCAATTTTTAAGGCTGCCTGAATATTTAATCCGAATTTGAATGAAAAATCAGAAACAGGTTATGAATTTAAAAAAGGGAAAGGATATTGTTCAGGTCATTCGACGGTGATACAATCCTCTTAAATCGCGATGAAAAGGCTTTCTGTAAGCGCAGTTTCTCTAGAGAAGATATTATACAAATTAATTACTTATTTGGAGGCGGTTAATTACGTTAAATCAATTAAAATAGATAATATGATTTTGCAAGTGCCAGCCAGATAAACGGAGGTGTGTAATGTGAGAACAAAAATTCAAAAGTTTGGTAAGACATTAATGGGTCCATTATCCATTATTATTGCTTCAGGATTATTACTAGGTATTGTTTCCATTTTGCAAAATCCATCACTTGTTGGTGAAACGTTTGCTAATGCTGTCATCATTCAAAATATTATTGGCGGGGTACAGGCGATTGTTTCCATGATGTTTGCACTGCTGCCAATTCTATTTGCTATTTCGGTAGCTATCGGAATGGCAAGAGAAGATAAAGAGATAGCCGGTTTTTCTGTAGTCATTGCATTTGTTATCTTTCATGTAGTTATCGGTTATTTCCTGAAGCTGAATGGTATAACCGCAGAAACAACATCTGTGGAGTATCTGTTACAAGAAGGCATGAATCAGGTCCGGGCAGTGGAAATATCCAATGCCTATGAATTAATGCTTGGTGTATTTACCTATCGGATGGGTGTTTTTGGAGGTATTCTTGTAGGATTATGGACTGCCTTTATTCATAATCGATACCATACGAAACAATTGCCTACTGCTTTCAGCTTTTTTAGCGGGAACCGTTTTGTTCCGATTATGATTATTGTAACGATCCCATTTGTTTCATTTGCTGCTTATTTAATCTGGCCATACTTTAATACAGCTATCAATGGTTTAGGCGGATTAATCGGGCGGTCGGGTGCAATTGGGACATTTTTATACGGCTTTTCCGAGAGATTGCTTATTCCTACGGGGCTCCATCATGTATTAAACCAATTAATCCGTTTCACTCCAATAGGTGGTACGGCAGTTGTAGACGGACAGACTGTATCCGGAGCATTATCTATATTTAACGCATCGCTTGCTTCTGCACAGCCGGACATGGAAACATTAAGAGCAGCAACGCGCTTCTTAACACAAGGGACACATGCTTTTATGGTATTTGGTCTCCCAGCTGCATGTTATGCGATGTATAAAACGGCTTATTTAAAAAATCGTCCAAAAGTAAAAGGAATGCTTCTTGCTGCAGCATTAACAGCTTTTCTGACAGGTATTACAGAGCCGATTGAGTTTGCTTTTATCTTTATTTCACCAATTTTATGGGTGTTTCATGCATTTATGGCCGGCCTCTCATTCTTCTTGATGACAGTAATGGGTGTAGCAGTTGGGAATGCTGGCGGCGGCTTGATTGATTTAACGATTTTCGGTATTTTACAAGGTACCTATACGAGATGGTATTTAATTGTACTTGTCGGTATTTTCTACGCTGTTGCTTATTACTTTGTATTCAAATTCGTTATTGAAAAGATGGATGTCAAGACTCCAGGCAGAACATCAGATTCTGAGGAAACAATTGAAGATACAAAGCTGGGGGCTTCAACAAAGGAAGGAGATAATTTAGGTGCACAAATTATGACTGCACTTGGAGGAAAAGAAAATATTGTTGAGATCGATAATTGTATTTCCAGGTTACGATTGATACTAAATGATACCTCTGTAGTTAATGAAGCCTTATTAAAAGAAACAGGATCTATGGGAATTGTAAAAATTGATCAAAAAAATATTCAGGTTGTTTATGGCGGCAAAGTTGAACAGGCTGCTCGAGCCTTGAAGCAGGAAGTAAAGAAATAATCGATGTAAAAAAGGATTGTAATAAAGGAGGGACATTCATTAAAACAGAATTGTTTTAATGATAAAAAAGATGAAAACTATTTTTGTGAAAAACTATGAGGAAATGTCGGAAAAAGGGTATGAAATTATTAAAGATGTGATTGAAACAAAGGAACAGCCGGTAATATCAATGACAACTGGCGGTTCACCAAGAGGACTATTTACTTTGCTTGTAGAAGGAGTAAATAACGGGCTGGATATAAGTAATACGGTGATGATGAATCTGGATGAATATATTGGTCCGAAGAATGCCGTTTATACAGTAAACACCTTTATGTATGAAAATTTTTATAACAAAATTAATACGCAGCCGAAAGAAATCTTTTTAATCAATGGAGAAGCCGATAATAAAGAGGAAGAAATCAACAGATATAAAGAAGTGTTAAATGCTTATCCGAGAGATGTTCAGGTGCTTGGATTAGGAACCAATGGGCATATTGGAGCCAATGAACCCGGGACGCCTTTTGATTCGACTATTTTCCTGGCAGAACATGATGATTCTACCATTGAAAGTACCATGAGAGAATACAATATTGAAAGAGATGAAGCCCCGACAGAAATGATAACATTGGGATTTACTGAGATTCTGGAAGCAGAGAAAGTTATCCTGCTTGTATCTGGAAAACGTAAAAGTGAAGCAGTGAAAAACCTTCTGGAAGGGGAAGTTTCTACAGACTGCCCTGCAACTGCACTCAGGGATAAGGATAATGTAATTGTTATTATTGATGAGGAAGCAGCTTCCTTGCTGGATGAAGAGACGAAAAAATAAGGTAGATTGAAAAGATAATTATTTATAAAAAAATACAATGAGGCACATTCTGCTTATTAACGAAGCAGAATGTGCCTTATTTGGTTTTTTGAAGGTGGTGCAAACATGTTTGTATATGTACCTGCTTTTCGGTTTAACCACTCTTCCTAATACGAGGAAATAGATTTAAATGTAATCGCTTCCTCTCGTTGATAAACTTGAATTATAAAAGAAAGGGGAAGTTGATTATGACTAAAAAAGTATTATTAATCTGCGGTGCAGGAGCATCTTCAGGATTTATGGCTGCGGCAGCAAGAAAAGCTGCGAAGAAAGAGAAAGCAGATATTGAATTTAAAGCAAAAAGTGAATCTGAGGTGCATAACCACTTAAATGAAATTGACTTATTATTAGTGGCACCACATTTAAAATATATGATTGAAGAAGTGCAGGGAGCCTGTGAGGAAGCAGGAGTTAAAGCAGGAATTATTCCACAGCGGGTTTACGGTGCCCTGGATGGCAAGGGATTGGTTAAAGTAGCAAAAGATTATCTTGAAGGCGGCGAGTAATTATGGAAGAAGTAAGCAAAGATGAATTAGTATCCATTTCTATGCAGGTGATTCTGCATGCAGGAAATGCGCGCGAATTGGTATTTCAGGCGGTGAATAAAGCTTCAGAAGCTAAATTTGAAGAAGCAGATCGATTAATAAAAGAGGCAAATGACGAAGTAGGAACTGCTCATCAGGCGCAGACAAATATGCTGCAAAAAGAGGCGGAAGGTATTGATATTCCTTACTCCCCATTATTTGGACATGCGCAGGATACGTTAATGACGGTGAAAACAGAAATAAATATGATGCAGGAAATAATTAAGCTTTATAAAGAACTGAAGGGGTGAAACAAATGGAACGTTTTACAGCTTGGATGACGGACAGTTTTTCACCAAAGGTTAATAAAATTGCAAAGAATCCGTGGGTCGCAGCAATTCAGGATTCTATTCTAGCTGCCATGCCAATGGTATTTATCGGGTCCTTTGCAACGATTCTATCGATTGTAAAAGACTTTTGGGAAGGGTTTCCAGATTTCTCGATGATCAGCTCTTTTTCTTTCGGATTGTTTTCTCTATTTTTAGCTTATCTTATTCCGGAAGCTATCATGAAGCGTAAAGGTCATGCAGAGGTTTCGAAGCAGGCTGGACTCGCTGGTATCGCTTTTTTCCTATTACTCGTATTTCCGCAGTTTACAGCGGAGGGTATGATTCAATTTGATTTTAATACGTTGGGAACTGGTGGAATGATTGCAGCGCTGGTTTCGGGGATATTCGTAGGGTTTATTATGAATCTGTTTTCCAAATGGAAATTCATCGGTGAGGATTCAGCTATTCCGGATTTTGTTGCTGTCTGGTTCAATACGTTAATCCCGATTATCGTAATTCTATTAATTGGATGGCTATTTACTTTCCAATTAGAAATCAGCTTATACAGTGTGGTTAATTCCATCTTTTTACCATTAGTTAATCTGGGACAAAGCTTTTGGGGATTTGTGATTATTTTCTTTATCGGTTTTGCCTTTTTGTACACTTTTGGGATTTCAACATGGGTTATTTATCCTGTTCAATCGGCTATTGCTTTACCGGCTATTGCAGAGAACCAGGCTAATTTTGCAGCTGGCCAAGAAGTAACGAATATTTTCACAGCTGAGGCTGGTCAATTATTTTTGATCGGCGGGGGCGGAGCTACTTTAGCGCTATGTATTATGCTTGCCTTTATGGCTAAGTCACAGCGGTTAAAAATGATTGGAAAGGCATCGCTTATTCCATCTATTTTCAATATTAATGAACCAATTGTATTTGGTGCACCAATTGCATTTAACCCGGTTTTAATGATACCTATGTGGATTAATGGACTGGTAGGTCCAATATTAACCTGGATTGTTTTGAAGGTTGGTCTGGTTCCAATTCCGCATGAACCGTTCCAGCTCTGGTATTTACCTGGACCGATTTTAAACTGGCTTGTGACAGCATCGATTACTGGGTTGATTTACTTCTTTGTGATTTTTGCAGCTTCATGGGTTATTTACTATCCATTTTTCAAAATTTACGATAAACAAGCTATAGAGCAAGATAAAGAATTATTAGAGGAAGGGGAATGATTAAATTGAGAAAAAATAACTACGCAAGCTTTCCAGAAGATTTTCTTTGGGGAGGTGCAATTGCTGCAAGTCAGGCAGATGGTGCCTGGCAAGCTGATGGCAAAAAGTTAAACAGCTCAGATGTGCAGCCTTATTTAAAAGGAAAATCAAATGATGAAATTCAACAATTAGAAAAACTGGGGATGACGTTGGAAGAAGTAAAGAAAAATGTAGCAGATACCGGGCAGTATTTTCCGAAACGTTTTGGAATTGATTTCTATCATACGTATGAATCAGATCTGGAGCTCTTAGCAGAGATGGGCTTTAAATCCTTCCGTACGTCAATAGATTGGGCAAGAGTATTTCCAAACGGAGATGAGAAGGAGCCAAACGAAGCAGCACTGGCTCATTATGGAAAAATGATTGATAAAATGAAGTCTTTAGGTATCGAGCCAATTATCACTATGCTTCATTATGAAACGCCGATTCATATCACATTGGAGTATGGAGGCTGGACGAATAAAGCTGTTATTGAGATGTTTGAACGATATGGAAAAGTGTTATTAGAACGTTTCGGCGATCGGGTGAAATATTGGATTGTCATTAATCAGGTCAATATGGTGCAGATTGAGCCATTTCTTTCGCTTGGCGTATGCAGTGATCAATATAAACGCAAGGAAGAAGCGGAATACCAGGGTGTCTACAATCAATTGGTAGCTTCAGCGAAGATTCGGAAATACGCAAAAACCTTGCCGTATGATTTACAAATTGGCACGATGGTAGCTGATTGTACAGTTTATCCATATTCCTGCAAGCCTAGTGATATTATTCTTGCTATGGAGCATAACCGTATGCAGTATTTCTTTACGGATGTACAGTTCCGAGGAGATATTCCAGTTTACGCAGAAAGGTATTTTACAGAAAATAATATTCATTTGGATATCACAGATGAAGAGCGGGCAATACTAAAAGAAAACACAATGGATTATCTTGGTATTTCCTATTATTTTTCACAAATGGTGGATGCAGAAAAGAATGTGAACAAAGCAGATTCTATTACGCCAAATCCACATTTAGATGCGAACCCATGGGGCTGGAATGTCGATCCACAAGGCTTATACAATTCGCTTTCCCAATATTGGGACCGTTATGAAAAACCTATTGTTATCGCTGAAAATGGTTTTGGCATGTATGATGAGTTAGTAGATGGCAAAGTTCATGATGACTATCGTATTGCCTATTTAGGAGATCATATTGAACAGATTGGACGTGCCATTCAAAATGGGGCAAATGTTATCGGCTATTGTGCATGGGGACCAATTGATATCGTCAGCTGTTCTTCTCAGCAAATGTCCAAGCGCTACGGTTTTATCTATGTCGATTTGGATGATGAAGGAAATGGAACTGGAAAACGAATTAAAAAGGACAGCTTTGATTGGTACAAACAGGTCATCGCAACAAATGGTTCTGAAATATAAGCAGTAATAGAAAAAAGGGGTGGCAGGCACCCCTTTTTTCTCTATAAGGAATGATTATTATGAACAACACAGAAATGCTCTTAGATTATTTAAGAAAACAGGCAGGAGAACATTATGTATCTTCCAAAACGTTGGCAGAGGCTTTAAGTGTAAGTGATCGTACGGTTCGGAATTATGTGAAAGCAATCAATGAAAAGCATCCCAACCTGATTGAATCCAGCAGAGCAGGCTATCGCATCGGAGAAGAAAACAAACAGGTTCATAAAGGTACAAACACTACAAGTCATGCGGAGAGCAGACGTTTTTATATATTGAGGCGCCTGATTAAAAGGTCTGAACGCGGTTTGGATTTATTTGATTTAGCAGATACGTTATACGTTTCTGATGCAACGATACGTTCGGATATGGCTCAGCTTAATCAGTTAGTAAATAAGCATGGGTTGCAGATTACTCAACAGCATCATCGGTATTTGTTGAAAGGAAATGAAAAGAGCCGGAGAAAGCTGATGATTGATTTAATTGATTATTCGAAGCCGACCAGTACCTCTTTAGAACAGGAAATCCAGATGTTTTTAGGAGATATATCCCTGCAAATGTTAATGAAATTGAGTAAAGAAAGCTTTGAAAAATATGATGTGCATCCAAATACGTATTTTTTCAAAAATTTTATTCTGCATTTAGCGATAGCTGTAGACCGTGCTTCAGACGATGAGCAATTAGAGAAGAGCTCTTATCAAGTTGAAAACCGGACTGCTGTCAGCTTTCAGGTAGTGGAAGAAATAGCGGAGCGGTTGTATAAAAATCATCAGATTCGCCTTTCTCAAGCAGATAAAGACGAACTCTCTATCTTATTTGACGGACAATCTAACCCGGATAAGACACTGGTAAATAACTATACCAGTAATGATATCGCTAAAGCTTTAGATCATGCTATTCAGGAAATAAGCGGTGTTTATATGGTTGATTTTGATAATGATTCATTTAGAAATCGGCTGCTGATTCATATTCAAAATCTCTATAATCGTTTATTACAAAATAAATATACGAGAAACTTAAGTGTTCTGAATATACGTATCAAGTATCCGATTATCTTTGATATTGCAGTCTATCTGGCATCCGTCTTGTCCAATGATCTGGATGTTGAAATCAATGATGATGAGATTGCTTTTCTCGCGCTGCATATCGGCTCTTACCTGAATAGCCAGCCGGAGGAAGAACAAAAAATTAAAACGATTATTATTACTCCTTCCTATCTGTCGCAGCAGTCAGATATTAAACAGGTTATTGAAAGAAATTTTGATGGGGATTTAGAAGTGGCGGGAGTCTATGAAGATGTCAGTGAGATAAATGCACTCCTTTCGCCAGAATTCATTATTACAACACTGGATGCTAAGCAGGTAGAGAACGCTTTTGCCACGATTAATGCAGAGATCGTAAATATACATGAATTTATAACAAAGCATGATATCGCATTAATCCGAAGACAAATCGAAGAAATCAAACATCACAAATATGTCCGCTTTATAAAAAAGAAAATTCCGGAGCTTATTAAAGAGGAATTTTTAATCCATTTAAATGAAAAGTTATTAAAGAAACAAATCATGCAGACAATCTCAGACGTATTTCAGCAAAATAGCTATGTGCCGGCAGATTATCTTGAGAAATTAAATCAGAGAGAAAAAATTTCTGCTACTTCTTATCCAAGTGGGGTGGCTATTCCACATACAATGAAGTATGAAGCGGATAAGACAGGTTTAATTATATTGATACCAGATGCACCAGTTGATTGGGACAGCAATGAAGTAAAATTAATTATTGGGATGGCTGTGAATAAACAGGACACCCATATGTTTAATCAAATCTTTCCGCGCATTATTGAGCTGGTTGCCGAATCTTATCATGTGAATTACCTGGCCGGGGCTAAAAATCGGGAGGTATTTATTGACCGTTTGATTGAGCTGATGGGAGCCGGGGGATATTTTTTGGAATAAGAAAGTAAAAACAATATAATCTAGAGGAAAGAAATTGAACTGTGTGCATAAAGAGATGCCAATTAAGTCATTGAATAGAATAATGGAGGATACAATTAAGCCGCTTCATGAGATTGTGAAAAAATATGATGGTCTCTGGTCGAAAGAAGCGGAAGATTATGTATTGGAGAATGAGAAAGAGATCCAGGTTTAAGTTAAAGATAATTATATGTGTAATATAGGGCTATGAAAATGCTGTTCGATTCGAGCTGAGAATTGAATGGCATTTTTTATTTTTATAAGTGAAAGATAGAATACATTTCAAAGAGGATTTCTGTACTTCATTGGTTTAAAGCTATATTTTGCAAGCGTTTTAAAAATGTCTGTCATAATGGACACCTAATGAAATGCATGCTCTTTAATTTAAGATATAGTATTAATCAAGGAGGTTAACAAATATGCAGCTAAGCAAAAGAGAGCGCCAATTAATAGAAGTTTTTATTAAGCAAGGAACAACGCTGACAGCTCAAGAAATAGCTGGATTTTGTGATATCTCAACGAAGACTGTTTACCGGACGATTCGAAAGATTAATGAAGCATCTTTAGAAGGAGATATTATTATATCCAGCTCCGGAAAAGGTTTCGACTTAATTTATGATAGATATTTAGAGCAGGTTGTAGAGAATAATGGAATAAGAACAGCTGCTAGTGAACCTTTGAGCCGAAGAAATAATATTATTGTATCTTTACTGTTTAGATCACCGAAGCGAATCAGGATAGATGAAGCTTTTGGTGCTTATTTTGTAAGCGATTCCGTAATTAGTAATGATTTATCCAGAATAGAAAGCTTTTTAAAGCAAAACGATCTGAATCTGATTAGAAACGGTAAATATATTTCTATTGAAGGCCATGAAAAAACAATACGCAAAGTAGTGAATATGCTTATCAGCAGTAATGATTTGATAGATGATCAATTTACTACTGTCGAACACCAAATCAGTCCAGTAGATATCAACTTTATTACGTCACTGTTAGAAAAGCTGGAGGCGTGCTTTGAAGGAGGAATCCCTTATCCATATAAAATGAACATACTGTCACATATTTATATTCTTGTGAAACGCTTTCGAGATGGAGGGAGGCCGCGGGAAAGTGAGGATGGATTCCTGGATGAGGAAGAGCAGAAATTAACGGAGGATTATAAAGAGTTCTATCATATTTCTAAAAAGTTCATTCAAAAAATAGAAAACTATCTGTGTACGAGTCTGCCAGATATAGAGATATTTTATTTATTTCAATATCTGATTTCATCCCGTATAGCTGGACAATCTATCCTTACACCAATCAGTGGAGATCTTATAAAAGAAGTGACAGGTTTTTTTTCGCTGGAAGCCGGAAGAAATATAGGTATTCAGCAGCTTGGAGAAATTAATAAGAAGGATTTATACAAGCATATGGGACCGTTATTATATCGTTTGAAGAATGAAATCATGATTCAGAATGATTTGTTAGAGGATATCAAAGTAGAGTATACAGATACATTTCAGAAGGTTAAGGAGGCTGCGCAAAAAGCTTGCAGAAAGTTTCACCTAAACAAAATTTCGGAAGATGAAATAGGATTTCTAACTGTTTACTTTGTGAAATATAAAGAGTTATTAGAAGTGAAACGTAGAGTATTGATTATGTGCAGCAGCGGGGTCGGAACCTCAGAATTACTGAAGGTCAAAGTAAATAAAGCCTTCCCGGACCTGGAAATTGTAGCGGTGCTATCACAGCGGCAATTCGTAAAAAATATCGATAAGTATAAAAATATTGATCTGATTCTGACGACCATTCATTTAAATGAGGAGTTGCCAACGCCGTCCATTTTAGTTAATGCTGTATTTACCAAACAGGATGAGGGAAGAGTCAAACAAATGTTAGGGGAGATGTCGTAATGGAACAATTAGAAACCATCGACTTGCAAAAAGTAATAAAGAAAGAGCTTATTACAGTAGATTTAGAGGCAACGACAAAGGAAGGTGTAATTTATGAGCTAACAGATCTTTTATATGAAGGGGGGTGTTTAACGGATCAAGAGGCATTTATAAAGGATGTATTTCTAAGAGAAAAAGAGGGAGCAACTGGGCTGGGAAATGGCATTGCGATTCCGCATGGCAAATCTGGCAGTGTTCTCAAAACACGAATTGCAGTTGGAATTAGTAAAAATAATATCTCGTGGGAATCACTTGATGATAAACCGGTGAACGCGATAATTTTATTCGCCGTTCAAGACAGCGATGCAAACACAACACATATTTTGCTGTTGCAGCAAGTAGCTATTTTCTTGGCAGATGAAGACTTTTTAGAACGCTTAAAAAATGCAAGGTCTGAAGAAGAAGTTATTGAACTGTTTACAAAAAATAAAAAAAGAAATGGGGAGTATTGAATATGTTAATCAATGGAAAAGAACTATTAGAGGTAGCGCAAAAACATCATTTCGCAGTACCAGCTTTTAACGCAGGATCAGGTCAACTTTTTAATGCAGCTCTGGAAAGCTGTGAAAAACTGAATGCACCACTAATGATGGCAATACATCCAGATGAATTAGCCTTTTTAACAGACAGTTTTATTGGTCAGGTGAAAGCGGCTGCCAATAAGACAACTATTCCAGTTTGTATCCATCTGGATCATGGGGCTTCTTTTGAACAAGTCATGAAAGCGATTCGATTAGGTTTTACCTCTGTCATGATTGACGCTTCCCACCTGCCTTTTGAAGAAAATATCGAAATCACACAAAAGGTAGTAGAGGCAGCGCATGCAGCTGGTGTGGCAGTAGAGGCAGAATTAGGAACGATTGGTGACACTGGAAATACAGTAGAAGGTGGAGTCTCAGAAGTTGTTTATACAGATCCTGAAACTGCCAAAGAATTTGTTGAACGTACAGGGGTGGATTCCTTGGCCATTGCAATAGGTACTGCCCATGGAATCTATCCGAAAAATGTGGACCCTAAGCTTCGTTTAGATATTTTAGAAGAGACAGCCAAACGTGTAGATATTCCTCTCGTGTTGCATGGTGGCTCCAGTAATCCAGACCAGGAGCTTGTTCGTTCAGTTGAAATGGGGATTTGCAAGATAAATATCTCCAGTGATATAAAAATTGTATTTGCAAATAAGCTGCGGGAAATTTTGAATAGTGGTAACAATGAGATTCGTGAACCTAATGTATTATTCCCGCCTTGCATGGAAGAAACAAAGAAAGTGGCAGAAC
Organism: Oceanobacillus sp. FSL W8-0428; assembly: GCF_038004405.1. Classification (NCBI taxonomy): domain Bacteria; kingdom Bacillati; phylum Bacillota; class Bacilli; order Caryophanales; family Bacillaceae; genus Oceanobacillus; species Oceanobacillus sp. FSL W8-0428. The sequence continues at coordinate 1,192,131 of NZ_JBBORB010000001.1, read as the reverse complement.
AAAAAATTAAATTATTTAAGGCAGAAAATACCGTTCCGTTTTATCAGTCTGAAGCTGCCATAAAGGGGGTACTTGTATGAATATTGTAGGTGTAGCAGCTTGTACAGCTGGAATTGCTCATACGTATATTGCGAAAGAAAAGTTAATGAAAGCAGCACAAGAAGCCGGACATTCTATTTTTGTAGAAACACAGGGGACGATTGGAACACAGGATAATTTGACAGAAGAGCAAATTAAAGAGGCTGACGTAGTGGTTATCGCTGCAGATGTCAAAATTAACGGTAAAAATCGTTTTAAAGGAAAGAAAACCATTGAAGTACCGACAGACTTAGTTATTAAATCTCCAAATAAATTTATCAAAAAAGTAGAAGAAGTTGTGGCTCCTGCTTAAGGTGCCACACAACTTCACTAGCTTCAAAAAGAAGAGAGGTTAGCTTTATGTCGATGTTAAAAAAAATGGAATTGAAAAAACATATGATGACAGCGATTTCTTTTTTCTTACCTGTCGTTGTGGGAGCAGGTTTCCTGTTGGCAATAGGAAATATATTAGGCGGACAAAATATAGAAGACTTTAGTGCGGGATTTACTTTTGCTGATACATTAACTACTATGGGGAATTTGGGCTTAGGTCTGCTGCCGATGGTTGCAGCTACGGCGATATCCTTCTCTATCGCGGATAAACCGGGGATTGCTCCTGGGATTATTGTAGGGATGGTATCCAGCAGTATTGGAGCTGGATTTTTAGGAGGATTGCTGGGTGGTTATATTGCAGGGTATCTTGTTCAATTTATCAAGAAATATGTGAAAGTACCGAAATGGATGGAAGGCTTGATGCCAACATTGATCATACCGTTTCTGGGAGCAGCGCTTGCGGGACTGATAATGTTTTATATCATAGGTACACCTATTTCTGTTTTTACAGAGTATTTAACTGCTTATCTTGGTAATTTGAACACATCTTCTCTATTTCTTTATGGAGTGATTATAGGTGTCTTGTCATCGATTGATTATGGTGGACCTATTAATAAAATTGTCTTTTCATTCGTGTTTACCTTATTCAGTGAAGGAATCTATGAACCTATTACCGTTTTAATTCTGGCATCTATGGTAACACCATTTGGAATGACGATGGCATATTTTATTTCTAAGCTATTTCGGAAAAAAATATATACAAAACTGGAAGTGGAAACACTTAAAACGGCTTTTCCAATGGGGATTTGTCAAATTACAGAGGGATGTTTCCCGATTGTTATGAATGATATTATCCGCTGTGTGGTCGCTACAGGAATTGGTGGCGGCATCGGTGGTGGTCTGAGTATGCTTTGGGCAGCAGATTCACGCATTCCTGCAGGAGGAATGTTTGCATTACCGACAATGGAAAATCCAATTGGTTTTATTGCTGCATTACTCATTGGATCATTGGCAACTGCGATTGCACTAATCATTCTGAAAAAGCCGGTTACAGATGCTCAGGAAAATAAAGTGAAAGAACATGAAGAAGCAGATATAGATATATCCGATTTGAGAATTTCTTAAGAGTGGGTGTAATAATGGAAATGAAAGATTATCAAAAACAGGTCTTGGAATATTTTCAAAAAGCGGGTATCGTTCTGACCCCGCTGGAAGTAAAAAATTTAGAGATAGCGGATTTTGGGTTGAGAAATTTGCGAGAAGAAGCGCTGAATCTTGTTGTATATGAAAACAATGCAAATTATTGCGCAAAAGAAATGGTCCTGTTGCCAAATCAGACGTGTCCTGAGCATCGTCATCCACCTGTTAAAGGTAGGAAAGGGAAATTGGAGACATTTCGATGCCGTTATGGAAAAGTCTATCTCTATGTAGAAGGAGATAAATCTTCTGCTATTCAGGCAACTGTACCTGAAGGAAAAGAAGATTTTTATACAGCGCGGGAAGAACATATCCTCTATCCAGGCGATCAGTTCACGATTTCTCCTAATGTTTTGCATTGGTTTCAGGCAGGGCCAAAGGGAGCGGTAATCAGTGAGTTTTCGACAACCAGTGATGATGCCAGTGATATCTTTTCTGACCCTTCTGTTCAAAGAGTATAGTTAAAAACGGTAGTCATAGCAGCTAAGATAGAAGGAGATTCCCCTTTTTGTGAAAGATAGGATTAGACATGAGCAGCAATTTCGATCAAGAGAGAGATGCTAAGGTTAGGAAACGTGTATGCATATAGAATGGAAATCAATGCAAACGGCATATGTGCAATACGGTTCTATCTTAGCTTCTTTACTGTTATCAAATAATTATCAGGATCGGCAGGGAGCGTGGAAAAAGTGAAATATGCCATTGGAGTGGATTTGGGAACAAGTGCTGTAAAGCTTCTTTTAGTGAACCAGCAAGGGGAGATAGAACAGGTAGTATCTAAAGAATATCCGTTATTACAGGAAAAACCCGGCTATAGTGAACAGAATCCGGAAGATTGGGTTGAACAAACAATAGCTGGTTTATCAGAGCTTGTTGCTGATTTCTCCGGTGACGTAGAGGATATTGAAGGGATAAGTTTCTCAGGACAGATGCACGGGCTTATCTTACTTAACTCAAATCATGAGGTAGTCCGCCCAGCTATTCTATGGAATGATACGCGGACAACGGCAGAATGTCAGGAAATAACGGAGAAACTAGGTAAAAGCAGACTTCTCAAGGCAACGAAAAACATAGCACTGGAAGGATTTACTTTGCCGAAATTGTTATGGGTAAAAAAGAATGAGCCTGAAAATTATCAGAACTCCAGCTTGTTTTTACTTCCAAAGGATTATTTGCGCTTTCGGTTAACGGGGAAGTTACATACAGACTATTCAGATGCTGCGGGAACCCTTTTATTAGACGTAGAGAACAGATCTTGGAGCAGAGAAATCTGTGAACTATTGAATGTAAATATAAATTTATGTCCATCTCTTGTATCCTCGCATGAGATGGTGGGGATGATCCATGAAACAGTTTCGGAACGAACAGGCTTGCGTGTAGAAACAAAGGTTTTTGCAGGAGGAGCAGATAATGCCTGCGGTGCAGTAGGATCTGGTATTCTATCCGGGAACAGGACAATGGTGAGTATCGGGACATCTGGCGTTGTTTTATCGTATGAAGGGTCTGGAGACAAAAATTTTAATGGAGCTGTACATTATTTTAATCATGCTGCAGACAATGCATATTACACAATGGGCGTGACATTGGGAGCGGGTGATAGCTTATCTTGGTTTAGAAATGAATTTGCAGCAGAAACGGCTTTTGAAAAACTGTTACAAGAAGCGGAAGATGTGCCGATAGGAGCAAATGGACTACTTTTTACACCATATATAGTAGGGGAGCGCACTCCGCATGTAGATTCAACGATACGCGGCAGTTTTATTGGCATAGACCGGTCACATGAACGCAGTAATTTTACCAGAGCAGTCATAGAAGGAATTACATTCTCTTTGAATGAATCTCTGGAGCTGTTTAGACAGGAAGGTAAGAAAATAGATACTGTTGTATCTGTTGGTGGTGGAGCGAAAAGCAATCTATGGCTGCAAATTCAAGCAGATATTTTTGGTGTAGATGTAATTAAGTTAAACAGTGAACAAGGTCCTGGATTAGGAGCAGCAATGCTGGCAGCTTATGGGCTAGGATGGTTTCCTTCATTGGCGAGCTGTGCAAATGAATTTTTAGAAGAAAAACAAATAGTAAAGCCAATCAGAGATAATGTAACAATGTACAGCAAATTATTTACACTCTACCAATCTATCTATGCAAATACCAAGCAGATCAATCATGAGCTGATGGTATATCGAAGCGGAACAGTTAATAAACATGATTGAGAAAAGATATTTATCCAGGCTTTTTTAACAAATTGATATGCAATAAAAGAAGTGCCTGCTTTCAAGATAATCTATCAATTGAAGGAGGTACTTTTTGTCATGCTGTATGAAGTCTTTGACCCAAACCCGGTTATAAGTAATAATAGAAGAAAATGCATATAAATCTATTTTAGGAGGCCGCTATGCTTACAATCGGTTATATAGGAAATGGAAAAAGCACAAACAGATACCATTTGCCATTCGTACTGCAAAGAGAGAATATAAAGGTGAAAACAATTTATCGGAGAAACCCTGACCATGATAACTGGGATAAGATTAAAGGGGTTCATTATACTTCTGATTTAAATGAACTATTACAGGATGAGGAAATTCAACTCATTGTGATTTGCACAAAACACGACAGTCACTATGAATACGCAAAACTTGTATTAGAACATAATAAGCACTGTCTGGTCGAAAAGCCTTTTATGGAAACCTCCGAACAGGCAAAAGAAATATTTGCGTTGGCAAAAGAGAAAGGGTTAATTGTACAGGCATATCAAAACAGACGTTTTGATAGTGATTTTTTAACTGTTCAAAAAGTGATAGAAGAAGGGAAAATCGGGGACTTGCTGGAGGTGGAAATGCACTATGACTATTACCGCCCTGAAGTGCCGGAGTCTGCCGATTCCTTTGACCCCAATTCATCATTTCTATATGGACATGGCTGTCATACGCTGGATCAGGTTATCAGCTATTTCGGCAAACCGGATGATATCCGTTATGAGGTGAAACAATTGCTGGGGCAGGGAAGAATGAATGACTATTTCGATCTCGATCTATATTACGGCAGGTTAAAAGTATCTGTGAAATCCAGTTATTTCAGGCTGAAAGAAAGACCGAGCTTTGTTGTCCATGGTAACAAAGGGTGCTTTATCAAAGAAACAAAGGATCGTCAGGAAGAGCACTTAAAGCTATTTTATATGCCTGATAATAAGGATTTTGGTATAGATACCATCCATCATTACGGTGTACTGACTTATATTGATGAAGAAGGGACCATTCATGAAGAAAAGGTGCCATCCGTCAATGGAGATTACGGAAGAGTATACGATGATGTGTACGAAGCTGTGATAAATGGGAAGGATAAAACTATTACAGATGAGCAAACGCTGCTGCAAATGGAAATGTTAGAAAACGGGGTAAAAAATTTAAAGTAAAAAAGAAGAATGATGGGGTAATGCAGACTGATAGAACCTGGGTGAACAAACTAAATTGTTTATCCAGGTTTTTGGATGTGTAAAACATATAACCGTGCGATTCTTAGCAAGGAACCGCGATGACAGTAAAAAAAGCCTGAAACGAAGATTTTCCAACGTTTCAGGCTTTGAGCTTCACTAATATTTTTAAAATGTTAATGACGCCATATTTTATCCAATTATCTGTAAGCCATCCTCTATAAGATTCCAAAATAAGTTAAGGCTATTGTCAGAAGCATCATAATGACAATAATCATGGCCGCGTGAGAGCCTTTTGTTTTCTTGAGAACATGGTAAACAGTAATCGTAACTGCCAGACTTAAAACAGATGGCATAATTTGATCAAGCATTTCCTGGATAGCAATGACGTTCTCTCCAACTTCACCGGTGACACTGGACCCCGTTGATATTTCTAAGGGGGTCTGCACCTTGATTATCGTTGAAATAAGTGCGCCGACGACCATCAGTCCAACGACATTAGCCATCGTGGAAATTCTTTGAATTAAATTGCTTTCCTGGTTGTCATTCAAAAAGCCAATACCCTTTTTGTATCCATATACAATAGCATAATATCTAAGGCCAATGTTCACGATATTATAAAGAATAAACATCAGAATAGGTCCAATAATACTTCCGCTGAAAGCTAAGGATGCTCCGATACTGCCGATGATTGGTACCCATGTGAATTTAATCAGACTGTCACCCAGTCCCGCCAATGGACCCATGAGACCAGTTTTCAATGAATTAATTCCTTCTTTTTCATCTGGTCCTGTTGATTCCTCCATAGCAGCCGTAACTGCTAAGATTACTGCATCACCGTTTACATGAGAATTATAAAATTGAGCGTGTCGTCTCATTGCATCGGATAATTCTTCTTTATCGGTATATGTTTTTTCTAATACAGGAGCAATGGCACGCATAAATCCGACACCCTGTAATGTTTCATAGTTCAATGTGATTCGCATGGTGTTTAATCGCATGAACAACTTCCATAAATCTCTTTTAGTCAGTTTTTGTTCCATTACAGATCATACTCCTCTTCTCCTGTATTTTTGGATGATTCATTCGCTCCATTTGCGCCTGCTGCCGTTTTGCGTGTAATCATTTCATAGAAATATGCAAACACAATCGCGATTAAAGTCATTGGAAGAATATCTAATCCTAAGTAGGAAGAAAAAACAAATCCGAGAATTAAGAACATCCAAAGCTCAAACTTTTTAAGCATTGCAAGCATTAATAAGGCAATACCTACAGCCGGAATGATACTGCCGGCGGTTTCCAATCCGTTAATGACAAAGGTTGGCAAAGCATCTACAGCCGACTGAATTGCCCCAGCGCCGAAATAAAGAGCTATAAATGTAGGGACAGCACGAGCTGCACCAGTTAACAATGCTGGTGGATAGATTAACCAGAAGGTCCCTTTCACATCGGCGTTGTCGGCCAGCCGTTTTGCCCAGCTATTTAATGAAACGTTGATTGTCTGTATTAATACCAGTAATTGCTGAGCTAAAATAGAAGTCGGGATAGCTAGAGTAATCGCAGTTGCAACCGCTGTTTCGATACTTCCATTTGTACTCATAATAGCTAATGAAGTACTGATAATTGTCCCTGTAATCAGGTCAGGTGCCATATATGCGCCTACATTTCCAATACCCATCCACATTATTTCAAGAGTCGCGCCGATTGCCAGCCCAGCTTGAACATCTCCTAAAATAAACCCGATAATTGGTGCGATTAATAATGGTCTTCGAAACATTTTTGTACTTACATCATCAATTCCGAGAATAAAAGCTATTAAGGTAATTACAATAATAGTCATGGTCATGACTAAATCACCTCATTCATTTTTACACGTGCTTCACTAGGTACCATTTGAATCGTAATATCTATATCCTTCGCAAGTAATCTTTCAAAGGAAGCTTTTTCTTCCGGAGTCAGTGATACTGCTTTTGTATATTGGGTACGTTCTACGTTTCCACGCATTCCGCCAACATTCAGGCTTGGAATCTCATAGTCTGCATTAACCAGCTTCTCTACATCAAATGGTGAAGAAAACAGCAGCATGGTGTTCCGGGAAAGCGGGTTTTTTTGAATAACCTCCAGGAATTTTTCAGGTGAAAAAATATGCAGTTTAATATTGCTCGGTGCACTCATTTTCAACACATTTGATTGAATTTTATCCTGTGCAACGGTTTCGTTTAAAATAATTACCTGTTCAATACTGTGAACATTCACCCATGTGGTTACGACTTGGCCATGAATTAACCGGTCATCAATTCTACAAAATTTCACACTCATCTTCATCTTCTCCTTTATTTAATTGTTCTGTTATATTTGTAAAACCATCCTGATAGGTGCTTTTCAAGGATTCTGCAATTTCATCCAGGCTTCTGTCCCTGTTACTAAATAAATCAAGCAGCATTGGCAGGTTTAAACCGCTGACAGCTAAGACATTCTCTTCAGAAAGCACGATTCTCCCGCTCATATTAGAGGGAGTCCCTCCAAAAATATCTACTAAAATAACGGTTCCTGCGCTGCGGTCTAATTTATTTAATTCTTCCGCAAGCTCCTTTTCAGCATCTGCCAATGTTAAGTCCATACTTACTATGACAACACCACAATTATCCTGCTCTCCAACAATCATTTCTGCGCTTTTCAATGCATGCTTGGCAAACTCTCCGTGACTCGCAACAAGTACTGCTACTTGACTCATTTTGCAACACTCTCCTCCAGATATATCTCTCTCATTCTTTCTATTTGTTCCTCTGTCAGTCCAAAATGTTGAATCATATAGGCATCTACTGATTCATAAAGCTCTTTCAATCTATCAATACTGGCCTTCACATATTCTTCTCTAGTTTCAATCATCGCCATGAGATAATCTAAATAGTTTTGATTCGATGTTAGTGCACTGTAGTGCTGATATTTCAGCTGATTTCTTTCTCTTCTGATAATTCCTGTAAGAACATAATCTCGTATGATTTCTTCTTCTTTCACATTTAACAGCAGTAGTAAGAACATAGAGCCTAAGCCTGTCCGGTCTTTTCCTCCTCTGCAATGATGAACCAGCGGGATATTTTCACTGTCTGCACAGATACGAAGAAATTTTCCGTAAGCATTTTTGGCTTCGTCGGAATCAATTAATTTACGGTAATCTTCAATGACATTTTCACCATTGCCATTAATATATTCAGGATCAATTTCCCCTTTTTCTAAAGCGCTTACAAGTTTAACGTTTTCGCTATGCAAATCGATCGCATTGGCTGCTGCTTCCGAGAAGCTTGAATGTGGATCGCAATGATAAGTGTTTGCTACACTTGGTATTTCTACATTTGGATTTATGTTGCGTTCATGATCCGAACGATAATCGACAATGGTTTTCAAATTCATTCGTTCCAGCAGCTTTACATCATCTGTATCTAATTTTGATAATTGATCGCCCCGAAATAGCAGTCCCCATTTTGTAACTTTGCCATCATTCGTTTCATAGCCGCCCATATCCCGGATGTTAATCGCTCCATGTAATTGGATGACACGCTCTGAAAAGATATTAGTCTTAAACTCACCGGATTTAATTAAAAAATAATACGGTCCTTCCGCTACAGGTAACGAAACTGTAAACTCGCCTGTTGAGCTGGTAACGAGTAATTTATTGATTTTTTCTGCTTCCGGTCCTCTGCCGACATATAATTGATACTCTGATTTTGATGCGTTTGCTAATCGTATTGTTAGCTGATTATCGTTCCTCTGTATTTCTATATTTGAAATTGTGTATGGTTGTTTGTATTCCCCCACAAAATACCTCCTTTAGTGCTGCTCTTGAATTTATACATATCATAAACTATGATAATTATTATTTCAATATGTAATTTACGATAATAATTACCAAAAATGTGCGTGGAATTAGCGTTTTTACAATTCTTTTTGCAAAAGAGGCTCCTATTTATTTAAGAAATATAAAGTGAAACTTCATTCAGTGGAGGTTTTCTTTTCATCCTCCACTTGACATAAGGAACAAAGGCTAAATTCGCGACGTCGTGTCGCAACGCCTTTATGACCTACGTCCTATAGGCCCGAACCAATCGGGCCGTTACTGGCTGTTGACCTCCTATATAGAATATTTAATTTTACTCTATTCATGAAGTGGGAGTCTTACAGCCAGTTACACTGCGATAAAAAAAGAACTTGAAAATAATTTTCCTTTTCTCAAGTTCCCGCGCAATATTTTTTAATATTTTTTTATAAATCTCCAACAATTTCTCTTGTTTTGAGTGTTTTATCTTTAAATTCTTCATCCTCCAGAAGAAAGGTGGTAATAACATCCATTAAATAAACCATGGAAAATTGCGAGTTAGAAAATTTTTCATCATGGACAAAACGGGTGTTATATACATAAAATACCAGATCACTTAATTTAGAAACGGGGTTTTCGAAATAACCGGTGATAGAGACAATGGTTGCTCCATTTTTTTTGGCTTCCGTAAGAGTTTCTACAATGGAATGGGTAGTACCGCTGTTTGAAATAGCTATATATAAGTCTCCCGGCTTGGCTATACTTGCCTGCATAAGCATCCATAAAGGGTCTGAATAACTTTTGGCCGTTAACCCCATCCGCATTAATCGGATGCTGAAAAGGTCTGCGGTAACACCAGAGCTGCTAATGCCGATGATATTAATATTGGCTGCCTTTTTTATTAAGCTCAGGAACTCTTTAATCTTATTTATGTCAATTAACCGCTGTGTATTTTTTATGACATTTTGGTAGTATACAAGCACTTCGTCAGCGATTCCATGTGTTTCCTGGTTCTCTTCAGGATCTGCTTTAGCATTGATAAGAAATTTCATATCCGAATAATTATTACAGCCAATTCTTTTTACAAATCTTGTAATGGATGCATTAGAAGTACCTGTTCTGTTTGCCAGTTCTCCAATTTTCATATTGTTAATCTCATGGCTGCAGCGCAGTATATAATCAGCAATTTTCTTTTCTTGTTTGGAAAAGTTCAGATAGTCTTCTTGAATCTTCATTAAAATATCCATGGTTGTCTCCTTTCAACAGATGCGTAAAATGCTTTAGTTATCATTATAACGTGAGTGGATATTTGCAGGAAGGATTAATGAAATATTTCATTTAATTGAGAACAGGATAAGTATGGCATTAATCGTTTTTTGAAAAATGATATATTGGTTATAGTAAAAAAACGGAGGTGACAATTTTGGAATTAAAACAATTACTTTATTTCAAGGAAGTAGCGAAGCATAAAAGCATTACAAAAGCTGCACAGCAAATACATATTTCTCAACCGGCACTAAGCAAGTCTATCAAGGCTTTGGAGGAGGAGCTTGAGGCGATTCTGATTATCCGGACTAACAAGAAGATAGACTTAACAGATGCGGGAAATATGGTGTTAGAATACACAAAGGAAATAACAGGATTAGTAGATGAAATGAAATTGACGTTAAACGATTTAACTAATTTTTCGGTGGGTCAGCTCAATATTGGACTGCCTCCGTTTATCGGGAGTCTGTTTTTCCCGAAGGTTATGAAGAATTTTCATCGCAGTTATCCCAACATCAAATTAGATATTACCGAATATGGGGGAGCGAGGGTTGTAAAAAGTGTAGAAGAGGGAGAGTTTGAGCTTGGTGTGGCAGTACTTCCTATAGATGAGCAGATTTTCGATGTTTATCCCATCGTGGAGGAAGAAATGAAGCTGATTGTCCATAAAAATCATCCACTGGCTTCTTTTAAAGAAGTGGATGTAAAGGATCTAAGGGATGAAGAATTTATTTTTTACCATGAGGACTTTGCCTTAAACCAAATTGTACGAAATCATTTCTTTATTACGGCAGGTTTTGAACCTAAAATTTTATTTAAGAGTATGCAGTGGGATCTAATGTCTGAGATGGTAGCAGCTAATTTGGGAATAGCCATTTTACCGCAATCAATCTGTAACCGTCTGTTTACGAAGGATATTAATATTATCAGTCTTAAACCGACTATCCTGTGGAAACTGGCTGTCATTACAAAAAAAGGGAAATACATTTCCAATGCAGGAAGGAAATTCATTGATTTTATTTTAACCGATTCATTATAACTTTAAGTTATGAAAAGTATGATTAATATGTATTTTACGAATAGAGTAAAGCAGCGTAATATGGTTATTAGTTAATTTGAAATGAAGGAAAAGAAGGGGAAGTGGATGAAAATAATAGGGGTTATTTTACAAATAGGCTTTTTACATGTTTTTCTCTTCTTAGGAATAGCATTAAAATACTTTATTCCTTTGCCAATCCCGTCTTCTATGCTTGGATTGTTTCTATTGTTTGTGGCGTTGTGCTGCAATATAATCAAGCTGGAATGGGTAGAGCAGGGTGCTAAATGGCTAATGGCCGAGCTGCTGCTCTTCTTCATCCCTTCGGCAGTAGGAATTGTGAATTACCAACAGATTTTCAGTTTGCAGGGGATAGGAATTGTATTTTTGATTCTTATCAGTACGATGATTGTCATGGGTGTCACGGCCTTAACTGCAGAAAAAGTATCTGCTAAAAGAAAGGAGGAAGGGCATTGATCATTGTGGTATTTACTATTGTAACGTATTTGATTTATTTACTTTCCAAAAAGATTTATAAAAAAATAACCATAGCTGCCTTTCATCCATTGCTGCTGGCGCCAATCCTATTGATTGTGTTAATTACTATCACACATGTGTCTGCCAATCAATATTTGCAGGGCTCGAAATTATTGTCGCATATGCTGGCACCAGCTACAGTTGCATTTGCCGTTCCAATTTATAAGAATTTAGCTATTATAAAAAAATATATAGGAACAATTGCTGTCAGCATTACGGTTGGTACGCTTGTGGCTATGATTTCGACTTTTTTGTTATCAAAGTTAATTCATTTGAGTGATGATTTTATTGTATCTATTCTTCCGAGATCAATTACAACCCCTATTGCAATGGAGGTATCTAAAGAAATTGGAGGGCTGCCGGCATTGACAACAGTTTTTGTTATTATAACTGGGATAGCAGGAGGGATTGTTGGTCCTAAAGTGCTGAAGTGGCTATCCATCAAGACACCGATTGCGAAGGGACTGGCTTTAGGAATGGGGGCACATGGTGTCGGTACGAGTAAAGCATTGGAATATGGAAAACAGGAATCCGTTTTTTCTTCGTTAGCCATGATTTTTGCAGCCCTGATTACACTGGTTTGGGGGACATTGTTAACTACCTTTATTTAGAGTAAAAAATATTGTCATTTTCATACATTTAAAGCTATTATGTTCTGAGATTTTTCAACGAATTAATATACAAATGAAGAAGTACCTCTGCCGACAGGATAAATCTATCTATGGAAGGAGGTACTTTTTTCATACTTGATGGGATTATCCAAGTTCTTTATATGTACAACAAAAAAACTAAAATGAAAAATGTTTAATGTCTCAGGCTATATTGAACAGATGCTCTTTCAATTATATAAAATTGATTGTATGATAATAAAGATAAGAAAAATCAACTATATTCAAAAATTTCAATGGCAGATGAAAAATATTATGTAATCGATTACTTTTAAGAATGGAGGAGATACTAATGGCTACTATACAGGAGGTTGCCAAATATGCAGGTGTTTCTGTTGCTACAGTTTCACGTGTGATTAATACCCCGGATAAAGTTAGAAAACATACGCAGTTTAAAGTTCAAAATGCAATCAGAGAGTTAAATTATGAACCCAGTGTTTTGGGAAGAAGCTTAAGAACATCTCAAACCAGGCTTTTCTTGGTGCTTTTACCCAGTATTTCCAACCCGTTTTACGCGCAAATAATAAATGGTATTCAAAATAAAGCAATCGAATCTGGATATAATATTCTTTTGTGTGAAACAGACTCAGATCCTGCTAGAGAAGTTATATTCTTTAATATGATTAAAAATAAACTGGCTGACGGCATAATTTCAATGGATCCTACAGTGAATAAGGAGAGATTAATTGAGCTTTCCACTAAATATCCAATTGTGCAGTGTAGTGAATATGCTAAAGATAATACCCTGTCTTATGTAACGATTGACAGTGAGCGGGCAGCATATCAAGCTGTTAAGCATTTAATCAAGCTGGGACATAAAAAAATAGGGCTTATCAATTTTGATAAAAAATTTCTTTATGCATCAGAACGATACAGAGGATATGAAAAAGCGCTAAAGGAATTTGACTTGGAAATTAAAGATGATTGGATTTATAATACAAAGCATCTAAATTTTGAGTCGGGACAGCAGGCAATGAGGGTCCTGTTGAACCAGGCCGATCGGCCAACTGCTGTTTTTGCTGTTTCAGACGTATTAGCAGTAGGAGCGTTGAAAGAGTTACATATTAATCAGTTGAGGGTACCGGAAGAAATGGCTTTGTTTGGCTTTGATAATATTGAATTTTCGAATGTAGTATATCCTCCCTTAACTACGGTAGCACAACCAATGTATGATATGGGCAGTATTTCAGTTCAGATGCTTATGAGTAAGATTAGAGGAGAAGAAGTAGAAAGCCTAGTTTTGGACCACCATTTAATAATTCGTGAGACCACCTGAAGGGACTTATTAATAATAAATATTGGTAAATAATGAAAAAACTGATAAATTTGAATTTTAGCTTGACATTATTTTTAAGGAGCTATAGACTTTTGAGTAATCGATTACATTTGCTGAAATTTGAGTGTAAACTATCTTTAATGTTTAAGAATACTAATATCAATCTTTGAAAAAAGGTAGTATAGCCTGGATGGTTGCGATTAATTAAAAATAAAAATGTAATCGATTACAAAAAAGGAAAAGGGGATGCATATGACATTATCTATGGGATTGCAGTTGTTTTCAGTACGTGATGAGTTGGCAAAGGATTATTTCTCTACATTAAAAAAGATTGCTGATATTGGCTATCGGAATTTAGAATTTTTTATCCATGATGCTGATAAAGAGATGAAGATAGAAGGCCTGGAAGCGAAAGATTTAAAAAATAGATTAGAAGAGCTGGGACTTAAGGCGATTTCTATGCATGTATCACCTCTTACTGATGAAATTATAGAAGAGGCAATAACTTATAATTTAGAGCTGGGAAGTGGAGGCATAGGCTGTTCAATTGCATTTTTCAGTAATAAACAAGAGGTTTTAGAGTTCAGTAAAACACTAAACAAATATGGACAAAAGTGTAAGGAGAAGGGTCTTGACTTTTATTACCATAACCATTTTCAAGAGTTTCAAAAATTCGATGGAGAATACGTTCTTGATATTATACTGAAAAACACCGATCCTGAGCTGGTTAAACTGGAATTTGATACTTATTGGACATTAAGGGGCGGCGTAGACCCTGTAGACTATCTTAAAAAAGTAAAAGAGAGATGTAAAATTATTCATCAGAAGGATATGCCGTCATCAACGAATCCGGTGAACGCTTTTGAAAGCATAGATGAGAATGCGGTCATTGATTTTGATGCTTTCATTCCATTCTCCCAGCCAGAGTATTTCACAGAAATTGGAGATGGAATGATGGAAATTCCAGAAATTATTAAAACGGCGGAGGATATTGGAAGTGCAGAATATATCTTAGTAGAACAGGATTTAACAACTAGAAATCAACTAGAGAGTATTGAAATCAGTTACAAAAATTTAAAAAACATGCTAAATGAATAGTTATTTTGGAGGCTGATACATTTGAATATAGATAATAAGTTGAAAATAGCCATTATTGGATGTGGAGGTATCGCTCTGCAGAAGCATCTTCCTGCTCTTGTAAAGCTTACGGATAAAACAGAACTGGTTGGTTTTTGTGATGTCATAAAAGAAAGAGCTGAACAAGCATTAAAGGAATATGGAAGTAGTGAAGCAAAAGCATACACAGATTACAAGAACATGCTGGAAGAAATAGATATTGATGTAGTTCATGTGTGTACACCTAATATATCTCATGCAGAAATTACAATTTATTCATTGGAAGCCGGAAAGCATGTTATGTGCGAAAAACCCATGGCTATTAATTCTAAAGAAGCGGAACAAATGCTGGAAACGGCACGGCGGACAGGTAAAAAACTAACCATAGGTTATCAAAATCGTTTCCGTCAGGACTCCATTATGCTGCATGAGGCGTGTAAGAATGATGAACTGGGTGATATATATTTAACAAAAGCACATGCGGTAAGAAGAAGAGGTGTACCGACATGGGGCGTTTTCCCTGATAAGGAAAAACAGGGAGGAGGGCCGCTGATCGATATTGGAACACATGCATTAGATCTAGCACTATGGTGTATGAACAATTATAAGCCTAAAAGTGTATTTGGTTCGACTTATCAGAAACTGAAAGATAGACCTGAAGGAAACATGTTTGGTCATTGGGACCCAGAGTCATTTGAGACTGAAGATTCGGCTTTTGGTTTTATAAAAATGGAAAATGGTGCAACAATCTTTCTGGAATCTGCATGGGCTCTCAATATGGTAAATACAAAAGAAGCGCAAGTAACCCTTTGTGGTACAAAAGGCGGTGCAGAAATGTTTGGTGAAGCATTTTTAGATAAAGGTTACGTTGTATTTAATCATGTTGCTCATAATCAATTAGTGGAGACAACGCCGTCGGGAGCTGGAGGAATATACGGTTTTTCAGGGGAGACTCTTGAGCAGAGAGATGCAGAAGCAACCCAATGGATTGATAGTATTTTAAATGATACGGAGCCTTTGGTAAAACCAGAAGAAGCTTTCGTTGTTACACAAATTTTAGAAGCAATTTATAAGTCTGCAGAGACTGGACAAGTTGTTGAATTAAATTAAACATTATTTATTGTACCCAAGAATGTATTGTGATAACTGTACGTAGAAAAAGAAGAAACGAAGCAGAGGGCAGCCCGAGAAAAGGTTCATTTAATCGTTACTCGGGCTATCTTTATGAGGATGTTCAAAAAGTTCCCAAATGATAAGCGGCGAATCTCTGCGTTGACGTGACTTTTCCGTTACTCACGTATTTAAAAGCATACGCTCCGTTCGGAAAAGTCACGTCGCCTGGATCTTCTTGCTTCTAATTTGACTACTTTTTAAACACGCATTTTATATGAAAAACTTGTTCTTAAGCAGATAAATTTCAGATGGAAAAATAATTTTAGGAGAGGTGGAGAGACGTATTGGCAGAATTAAATGTTAGTCCTGCAGTGCCGGAAATAAAAAAAGGAAAACCGGAAAAATTAGGAATGCTGGAAAAAGTCAGTTATGGTTTTGGCGATTTAGCTTCAAATTTTGTTTGGGGAATGACAACAAGTTATCTGCTCTTCTTTTATACAGACGTTTTTGGGATATCAGCTGCAGTGGTTGGGACGCTTTTTCTAATTACAAGAATTTGGGATGCTGTGAATGACCCTATTATGGGTATTATTGTAGATAAAACAAATTCAAAACATGGAAAAGCCAGGCCCTATATATTATACTTAGCAGTTCCGTTCGCGATTTTGAGTGTTCTGACATTTATAACTCCTGATTTTTCAAATACAGGAAAAATAATTTATGCGTATGTTACTTATTTTCTATTAGGTATGATTTATACAGGGATCAATTTGCCTTATGGAGCATTATTGCCTCTTATGACCAGGGATTCCATTGAGAAGTCCAAATTAGGCAGTTTTCGAATGATGGGACTCGCTGCCGGATCAATTGCGGTCTCTGCTCTTACACTTCCGCTGGTTGATTTATTGGGAAATGGTAACCAGCAGCTGGGGTTCCCTATTACGATGGCTCTTTATTCAGTAGTTGGCGTTGTTTTATTTATGTTTACTTTTAAGTTTTGCAAGGAACGTTTTACGGAACCTGTTGATAAAAATAATCCGATAGTGTTTAGAAAAGCTGCGGTCAACATGTTTAAAAACCAACCCTGGTTGATGGTGGCAGTCAATTCTTTGATTTATTTTCTGCGTATCGGTCTATTCTTTGGGGTGTTAATATACTATGTAACTTATGTATTAGAACAGCCGCAAATGGTTCCGCTATATTTAACTCTGGCAAATGTCGCGAATTTTGTAGGAGGAGCCATTGCCCCTTTTATTCTTAAACGATTGGGCAATAGAAATGGGAGTATTATTTTACTGACACTTTGTGTTCCGTTATTTATTGCCATGCTCTTATTGGAAAATGGATCATTTACTGTTTTTACAACAGTCTTTTTCATCGCATTTACTTTTATTGGTGTTAATGGTGCTGCAAACTTTGCTTTATTAGCAGATTCTATCGACTATCAGGAGTGGAAATATGGGCAAAGAACAGATGGATTACTGTACTCTGCTTATAGTTTTGCCACTAAATTTGGTATTGCCATTGGATCGGCTGCAGTGGCATATGCTCTGGCGTGGGCAGGATATAACCCTGACGCTATTACTGCTTCTGCTCAGGATATGATAAGAGTTATTATGTATGCTGGTTTGATTGTCCTGACTATTGCTCAAATTATAGCTCTCTTTTTTTACAAATTGGATAAATTTCACGCTTCTATTGTTGCTGATTTAAGGAACAGGGACTAAAATAATTAGATTATGAAGAGTTTAAAATAGGCTTTTTAAAAGTAGAAAGAAAGGATCTTAAATATGCAAAAAATAAATGTGGGAATTATCGGTTGTGGAAATATTAGTTCTATTTATTTTGAGAATTTGAAAGCGTTTTATAACATAGAGGTATTAGCTTGTGCTGATTTAGATATTTCCAGAGCTGAGGAGAAAGCACAGGAATTTAGTATACCGGCAGCTTGTACGGTTGAAGAGCTCTTAGCTAATCCGGATATTGAATTAGTAGTTAATTTGACCAATCCGAATTCACATGCGGAAATTCATCTTAAAACACTTGATGCTGGCAAGCATAGCTATAGTGAAAAACCTTTAGCAACAGAATTAAAAGATGGCGAAGAGATTATGCGTTTGGCAAAAGAAAAGAATCTGTTAGTTGGGGTAGCTCCAGATACTTTTTTAGGTGCCGGAATTCAAACAGCACGTAAATTAATTGATGACGGATGGATAGGCGCTCCCCTTGCTGCTACTGCATTTATGATGTACCGTGGACCGGAAAGCTTTCATCCAAGCCCGGGATTTTTATATCAGCAAGGGGCGGGACCGCTATTTGATATGGGACCTTATTATTTAACTGCACTAGCTGCTTTGTTAGGGCCGATAAAGAGTGTGGCAGGTATGGCAAAGATATCCTCTCCTAAGCGGGTAATTACTGGAGAAATTAACTACGGTGAAGAAATCGATGTCGATGTACCGACACATGTAGCAGGTTTATTGGATTTCCAAAACGGAGCGATAGGTACACTTATTACGAGTTTTGATGTGTGGGGAACGAGAAGCTCTAATATTGAAATTCATGGTACCACCGGCAGTCTTATCGTTCCGGATCCTAATAATTTTTCTGGTTCAGTTTACGTGAAAAAACAGGGCCAATTAGATTTTGAAGAAGTACCGCTTACACATAGCTTCAGAGGAAATAGCAGGGGAATAGGAGTTTTAGACATGGCTGATGCTATCCTCAGGCAAAGGCAGCATCGGGCAGATGGTTTACTTGGCCTTCATGTATTAGAAGCAATGCAGGGATTATATACTTCCAGCAAGGATCAGAAATATTATAATATGAAATCGAATTTTGAGACGCCTTCTACTTTACCAATGGATATTTTAAAGAGCGGGAAAGGTATCTAAAGGCAAGCCGGCAAATAATTCAGGCTTATCATTCTAATCAAAAACATCCGGATCTAAAACAAAATTTCGTTTTAGGATTCGGATGTTTTTATATTCTTACCTAAAATAAAGGCAATTCCTCTAAAAAGATAATATCTTTCCTTTCGGCAGCACTGCCCTCTGCTAAAAGAGCAGCTTTTGCTGTAACATTTGCACCTGCTCCTTCCAAAAGCTCCTCCAGAGCACGTACAGATTCACCTGTACTGATTACATCATCGATAATGGCAACTCTTTTTCCATGAAGTAAATCAGCATCTTTTCCATCAAGACACAAGGTCTGTTCCTTTTGTGTTGTAATGGAGGTTACCTTTTTAATCAGCGGGTTCTGCATATAAGGTTTAATGCTTTTTCTCGCAACAATGTATTTATCCATTTTTAACACTTTTGAAATTTCATGAATTAACGGGATACCTTTTGCTTCAGCTGTTACGATATAGTCAATTTCCGGCAGCTTTTCTGCTAATAATGGAGCAAGATAAGTGACTAATTCCGTATCTCCCAGAATATCAAAACTGGCAATCTTTAAATCCTCTGCTACAGCAACTATTGGCAATACTCTTTTCAAGCCTTTTATATCAATCTCAAATGTTTTCATTCTGTCCACCTC
Organism: Oceanobacillus sp. FSL W8-0428; assembly: GCF_038004405.1. NCBI lineage: Bacteria > Bacillati > Bacillota > Bacilli > Caryophanales > Bacillaceae > Oceanobacillus > Oceanobacillus sp. FSL W8-0428. Next base: position 1,172,730 of record NZ_JBBORB010000001.1, on the reverse strand, counting down.
GTTTTATTAGAATCCGAATAAATTAATTAAGAACTGCATGACGACACCTGCGACCATACCGACAAAAGGATCGGTGATGGATGTTACCACAATCGTAGTTGCTCCGACGATGCCGCCAGAACCATCTGCTGTTAAAGATTCGATTGCATTACCCGGTAATGTAACGATTGCTCCCAGAACAAACAAGAAGCCTGCAATCGATGCGGTCGGTATGTATTTCCCTATTTTCGGCAGGATGCCAAAAAGAAGAATAATTGCCATGATAACCATCATTAAGACGCCTGACCAGACGGCATGAGGAGCGCTGGCTGTGGCAGAAATAACAACTTCAACAGGACCGCCGCCGAATAGAGCAGAGACCATAGAAGCAACACCGCTGATGACAGTAAGAACATCAAGATTTAAGCTTTTTTCAGCAATCGCACTATTAATATTACCAAAGGCGATATTAGCACCAATGTTTAAACAGGCCAATGCCAGAGCTCCACGGATAACAGCTGGATTAAAAACAAAGGGCTGGAGTGCTATCTTCTCTTTAGGAAGAGATTGAGCTGCGCCGGCAGTATCATTTTTGTGAACAAAATAGTAAATCAAGCTGGAAAGAATCACTGAAACGGCGATGGTATAAACGAGATCCTGCGTCGCAATATAAGTAACCAGTGCACTGGCAAAGGAGATAATTCCAGCCAGTCTATCTTTCTTAGCCATATCCCAGGCTACCTTTGTCAGCATCAGACCAACTCCTGCCATCATACCTGTTGTAACAACGGGGCCAATCCATTCCACGATGCGCTCCAGTAAACCGAAGGCACCAATGATCACCATGAAACAGGCTCCAAAGAAAAGCATAGACAGCCTTTCCTTCATATTTTTCCCTAACGTACCGGCAACAGTAATAGACTCTGCTTGAAATGAAATGACTGCTACTGTTCCAGTAAAGGCATTTCCCACAGCTCCGACAATAAATGCTAAAGCAGTAGGGACTGAAGCAAAGCCGAATGCTAATGCTAACAGGCCTTGAGGCAGTCCATTCAGCACACCGCTTAATGCTGCCAGAATATCCTTTAAAATATCCATGCATTTCCTCCATTTGCACCCGCATATCTGCATTAATTAAATAGAGGTTGGTTTTATCAGTAATTATAATAGAATGATCCCAGCCGCCAATTAGATGTAATCAGGTTGTATATAGAAAAAGCCGCCTATTTTAGATAGACGACCAGATAACTAGAATCAACAACAAAAAATCAGTACACTCCGTGTGTACTTGCTCAGTCAGTGTGTTCTATTATAATTAACCGTCCATAGTAGAGTAATTATCGGTTACTCTGTAGAGACTCCCGGACCATATTACCAGGAATATACGGGGTGCTATTTATTTTTTGATTACGAATAAAATTTATCACAATAAAATGATAAAGACAATAAGAATTGATAATTACTTTAAAAGAAGATATTTTAAATAGCTTTGTTTTGAGAATGCCGCTTCAAATATTTATACCTTGGCCTTACCTCTTCTGAACCAGGCAATAATCGCTGCAATAATCAAAGCAAATCCCAGATAACCCATCGTAGAATATACCTTTCCGACAAGTGTTGTAAATCCGGCAAAACTTGCCACAAATCCAAGTAACCCAATAATAACCACAGCAGGCTTATAGGCTTTTCTATCAGGTGCGATAAATCGTACGGTAAAGGAGTAAAACATACCAACTGCCGTATTATACATCATACCAAGCAGGGCAATGGCCATCAGAATACCAACAATAGGGTGAATTTGTTCCGCTAATGCAAGGGTTGGCATGTCCATTCCCGCAACTACATCTATTTTTACGAACATACCGATGTGAATCAGGATAATTAAACCGCCAAGCATAACGCCTCCTAAAATACCTCCAAGACCGGCAATTTTACGGTCTTTCTCGCCGCCGCTCATAACGATTAGCAATGCTGCACCTGCTGCCAGGTTGTAAGATACATAGAGAAAAGCACTTAACAGCCAGTTCGATGCTGCAGAAGTTTGTTCTTTTGCTATGGCATCTGCTTCAGTAAGGGATAAATCCATTGTGAAAATAGAATAGATTAAAATGATAAAGATAATCGCAATTAAATAAGGTGTAATGGCTGCGATGATGCCGATAATCTTTTGTGTATTTAATAGTAATGTCAGAATAGTCAATGCCACCATAATGATGCTTCCTGCCATTGTATTAATTCCAAACATTTGCTCAAAGGTGGATCCGGAGCCAGCAAACATAACGACGGCTACACCGAATAAGAAAAAGGTAATCAAGATATCCAATATTGCTCCGATATAACGTCCGCCTATATAATAAATAACGCCTTTATGGGAGGCTGCCTGCAGGTCGGTTCCCAGCTGGGCAAAGGTGTAGCCTAAAAAGACGAAGAGAAGGGTGGCGATAATTCCGCCGACTGTTCCCCAAATACCAAAACTGGTAAAGTATTGCATAACTTCCTGCCCTGATGCAAATCCAGCTCCGACAATAAGACCAACAAAGGCGCTTCCTATTTGAAAACTCTTTTTCATCTGACTATCTCCCTTATCTGTAATCTTTCTTTGCTACGGTGTAAGCCTCTACAGCTTCCCGGTCTACTTCATAACCAATTCCAGCTTCTGTTGGAACGGTAATATAACCATTTTCTGCAACAACTTCCGGTGTAATAATATCTTTTTCCCAGTAGCGGCTGGATCCGGCAGTATCACCAGGTAAAATAAAGTTTGGCAGAGTTGTTAAGGCAACATTATGTGAACGGCCGATTCCTGATTCCAGCATACCGCCGCACCACACTGGAATACCGTTTTCTGCACAGTAATCGTGGATTTTCTTCGCTTCAGTTAATCCGCCGACCCGGCCGATTTTAATATTAATAATTTTTGTGCTTCCGAGCTCGACTGCTTTACGTGCATCTTCTAATGAGTGAATGCTTTCGTCTAGGCAGATTGGTGTTTTGAGTTCCTTTTGCAATTTTGCATGATCAATAATATCGTCGGATGCTAATGGCTGTTCAATCATAGTCAGGTCAAAGTCATCTAACTGTTTTAACAGGTCAATATCCGCTAAACGATAGGCAGAATTAGCATCTGCCATAATGGCTGTGTCCGGGAATTTTTCACGTAATGTACGCATCACATCTACATCCCAGCCGGGCTTAATTTTTACTTTCATGCGTTTATAGCCTTCTTGAATGTAGCCATCTACTAATTTGACGAGATCATTAATGGATTTTTGAATGCCGATACTGATACCGACCTCAATTTTTTCTTTTGCTCCGCCTAATACTTTTGCGAGAGGCTGGTTGGTCTGCTGTGCATAAATGTCCCAGACGGCTCCTTCGAGTGTTGATTTTGCCATGTTATTTTTCCGGATGGCTGAAAAGATTTCATTTACTTCATCAGGGTGTTTTAATTCTTTATTTAAAATAAGCGGGATTAGAAAATCCTCCAGCATGTGCCAGTTGGTTTGCAATGTTTCCTCATTATACCAAGGTGCGTGAAATGCAACAGATTCCCCCCAGCCGATGGTGCCATCCTCATCTTTTGCTTCCAGTAATAAAAAGTCCCGGTTCGTAAATGTGCCAAAGCTTGTAGTGAAAGGTGCTTTTAATTTCATTTGCAAATGACGAATAGTAATTTCTTTTATTTTCATGATTGATCTCCTCCAAGGTCTAAGTTTTCTTTCCTTACAAAAATATATTTTCCGTAGTTTTCAAGGGCTTTCAGTCGTACAGCTGCGTAGCCAGCCTTAAAAAGTTTCTGAAACAATTCCCTTGTCTGCAGTCTCCAATCCATCGCTAAATCTTGACTTGCTGCTTTTAGACCTTGAAAATCCTTAGGTATATTGATGGAATAGGAATATTCAGTTAATTCAGGTGGTTGTTTTCCTTTGTGAAAGGCGGGTAAGCCTGCCTGATTATAGGTTAGTGTATTTAAAGCTATCGGGTTTTCTGGGTTTACCAATTGTTTTTCAACCACGTATGGGCTTTTCAGATGCCAATGGATTTCAAAGCGGTCTGAAGGAAGCCCTTTATTAAAGCCATCCTGCATTTCGCCGTAACAATTTTCAATATAGGTGTTGCAAATACCGTTCAGCTTGGTGAGATTAAGATAGGCATTACGTGTTTCCAGCGGATCATATGTCCACTTCATCATGTCATAACCTTTCTGGATGGCGATTTCCCGTTGTCTTTGCTTCAGCGTTTCTCCGATACCCTGGGAACGGTATGCCGAGTCAATACCAAGCATATGAGAGCATAGATAGCTTTTGCCGTTATCGAAGCCTGCAAATCCATAGCTGAAGCCGACTAGTTTGCTGTCTGCATAAGCTCCGACAATGATGCCTCCGTTTTTGACTGCGGTAAGCGTCTGGTGGGTGGGGAGAGTTGCCATTCCCCACACTCTTCCTTCAAGCTCTTGCATTTGTTCCATTTCTGCCATTGTTTTCAGTTCTTTATATTGAATCATTTTGGATCGCTTCTTTCTTTGTCTGTTGTAATGCCAGAACAAGTGCCCGTGTAATAATTTCAGCTCCGGTCGGCAGGCGTTTTCGATTAAATGTCATTTTTGGATGATGGAGTCCTGGTGTAACCCCGCATCCGAGACCAAGCATCGTTGTTTGCAGCTGCGGCTTGGAATACGTATAAAAATGAAAATCTTCTCCACCTGGTGTAATGACTTCCGGCGCGCAATTTTCTTCTCCTGCCACATCGATAATTGCCTGCTTCATAATGGATTTGGCTGTGGCGTCCACTTGAGCTGCAGCAATATGTGCATCTACTTTGTAATCAATGGAAACATCATACAGTGTACTGACAGCTTTAACAGCCTTTTCAAAGCCTGCGGTCAAAGCATCCATTGTTTCATTTGTTTGTGCCCGTGCATCAATACTGAATGCTGCACTGCCCGGAATGATATTTGTTGATGTTCCGCCTGCCTGTATTTGTGTCATTTTGATAGAAGCAGATTCAGCAGGGCTGATCCAAATACGCTTAAGGCCGTCAATCAGCGCTGCTGCAGCCTCAATAGCATTTGCTCCCTGCTCCGGTCTTGCACCGTGTGCTTCTGCACCATGGATCTCTCCAGTGAAAAGCTTAGCTGCGCCATGATGCAGTGCTGGTGCGTAGGTTCCATCTTCTAATTCTATGAGAGGGCGGACATGTGTACCGAATAAAAACTGGAGCGGATCGATAACACCCTGATCAACAAAAGCCTTTGCCCCCTGTGCCTTTTCTTCGGCCGGTTGGAAAAGGATGCGAACAGCTCCTGGCAAGGTAGGCTCGAGCTCTTTTAATAAAAGGACAGCACCGAGAGCTACGGTCATATGACCATCATGACCGCATGAATGGTTTGCCTGGAATGCTCCATCGACCTCTTGCCATAAAGCATCTATATCGGTTCTGAACCCAACCTTGGGAGTCCCTTTCCCGATGTCTACATATAATCCTGTCATATTATCAAATGTATGCGGTTCTAAACCCTGCTGGCGCAAAAAACGCACCAGATATGCTGTTGTTTCTACTTCGTTCCAGCTTATTTCCGGGTTCTTATGAAAATGCTCAAAGATTGGCTGTAATCGTTCTGCTAATTGTTGATTTGTCATTACTCTCAACTCCATCTGTCAGAAATAAAACTATTGTTAAAATCATCGAAGTTCACGCGCTGCTTATCATAATAATCCGGATCAAATGTCATCATTCCTGTTACCATTAAATTAAGGAAGGAAATAAGTGATGGCATTAAATCAATTGTTGATTTTTCGGTTTGCTCCAATATAAAAGCATGGGTACAGTGTTTTTGAATCGGCGCCAGCTTGGAATCAGTTATGGCAAGCACAGTTACTCCCTGATTATGAAGGGCTTCTGCGATATGAATCGGTTCTTTAAAGTAGCGGTGTAAGGAAATAACGATGACGACAGAGTCCTCATCTATTTCCTGCATTGTCCGAATAAGCTCCGGTGTATCTGTTTGAATAATTGATACATTTGGCCTCAGGATATTTAATGTAAAATGGAGCCACTGGACAGGGAACTGTGATGCACCGGCTCCGATAATATATATTTTTTTTGCTTGATGTAATTGATGAGTGGCTTTATAGAATAATTCTTTATCTATTTGTTTAGCAATTCTGTCAATTTGCGCTATATCTTTTTCCATTGCTTTCTCAATCAGATGGTGATCATTAAACAGCTTCCTTTTAGCTGAAAAATAATTCCCCAGTGTACTGACACTATTTTGGTTAAAAACAAATAAGGTGATTTTCTTTTGCAGCTGCGCGTAGCCCTCAAGCCCAAGTGCATAACAGAAGCGAATAACTGTTGTTTCACTTGTGTCGGCCTTCTTTCCAACCTCAGCTGCGGAATGTGTACCAACAAAGGTTGGATTATTTAATACGAAATTCGCTACCTTTTGCTGTTTTTTTGATAAGGTATTAAAATGCATTTCAATTAATTCTTTAATTGGTTGGTCATTTTCCAAAAAGAAGTCCCTCCTTCATTTTTAAGAAAAAGAAGTTTAAACTTTTTAAAACTTTAACATAAATATAGAGGGATAACAAGTAATTTTCAGAAAAAATAATATAGAGTTATTATTATGACAGCGTATCCAGATGCTGATGAATTATGAGGAAAAGGGCAAATTCAGGTTAGTAGAAGTTTTATTTTTAATAAAGATGTATTTTTTCAAGGTTAATTAATATTTATTACATGATGGGTAAGGTTAGACAGAAGTCAGATTCATTTTAATTCTAGGAGTGAAGTGTTTAATCTTTCCGTTTTTCGGTTAAAGGAACATAGTTATACCAGAAGATAGCAGACAAAAAAATAGAGGTGAAACTAATTTGAGTGAAACAACAGAATATATCGGTCTAATAACTGCACCTGGTTATCCAAAAGAAATAGGAGCAAGGCTGCAAAATGAATTGCCATCATTGCTGGATTATTATGTAAAAGAAGAAGTAGAATGGAAAATTGATTATATAGAAGATCCCTTGCTCGGCGTGGGAGCAAATTCTAAAGAAATACTGGAGGCAACAAAGGAAAAGAAAGAGGAGAAGGAATGGGATTATGCGGTCTGTCTGACGGACATTCCATTGTTTATAGAAAATCGAATGATTGTGGCTGAGGCAAATGAGGATGAAAATATAGCGCTGATTAGCATGCCCAGCTTTGGCTCTACCTTTATGATCAGGCGTTTGCGGGAATCTATCATGCAGCTCGTTAATGAAATGTACTATGGGAGCTCAGAGGAGAGCCGGGAGCGTTCTGCATTGCGTATTGAGTCAAAGAGAAGCAAGCATAAAGGGATTGATGTGGATGATTCGAAAAATCTAATGACGAGCAGATTTCTTGGCTGGCTGTCTCCGCTTAAGCGTGAAACACCAAATGATGGGGAAGAGGAATACCTGGATGTGCGTTTTACAGTCGGACGCAGAGGAAGTATTTCTATCCGTTTATTGGCTGGAATGGTACGAGCCAATCGGCCCTGGTCTCTGTTTCCGTCGTTTATGAAAATCCTGATCATTGCTTTTGCTACGGGTTCTTATGCACTTGTTTTTCCAACCCTGTGGCTATTAAGCGAGCATTATACGATTTTCAGAATGTGTTTGCTTACTGTCTTTTCTATATTGGCGATGACAGTATGGATTATTTTGATTCATCGGTTATGGGAGAGGAAGCGGGATCAGAATATCAGCTATGTGCGAAGGCTGTATAATGCGACGACATTTTTTACTTTATTGATTACGGTGTGTATTTACTATGTCATGCTGTTTGGTTTATTCCTTGTCGGTGTATTTGTTTTTATTCCAATGGGGATGCTGGAGGATCAGCTTACGGGGACCCCAGGGCTAAGTAATTATTTCTATATTGCCTGGATTGCTGCCAGTGTGGCTACAGTTATTGGTGCGCTGGGTACAGCGTTAGAGGATGAAGATGTTGTGCTGAATGCGACTTATGGCTATCGGCAGCGTCAGCGCCAGGAGCGGTTGAAAAAGGAAAGGGAGAAGGAAGAGGAGGAGAATAAGGAGAAAGAATCATTTACCAACTAACATAAAAAGGAAGAACAGCTTTTCTGTCATGCTGTTCTTCTATTTCTTTCTAATAATTGACCTCCTGCATAATAATGGAGCACATCAGCAGTGCAAATTTATTATGCAGGAGGTTCTTTGGTTTAAATAAGGAGGATACAGGGCTCCTCCTAAGCGCTGCTTGTTAATTAATTTTTATTTCTTCAGCTGTTCCATCTTCCACTCACTAAACTTTCTGAGAATAATATCAAAAACAATATAGAACGGCAGAAAGCTCGAGTTGTCCACTTTATTATACAGATAAAATGGTGTGCTGTTTACATAGATATTAAACATTGCGTTTTGAGCAAGTAAATTATTACGCAATGTTGTTACGCTGATATATTTAATATTTCTTGTTTTAATCATATGAATGATTTCATCCAGGTTTTTCGATTCTCCAGATAAAGAAATAATAAATAACAGATCGTCCTTATCAATTTCCCCAAGTCCATCTGTAAAGTCCCGCTCACTTCGCATTACCTGGGATTTCTTATGGAGCGACCATAATTGCCTCTGTACATCATTGGCTAAATCCAGCTGTGCCGTTCCTGTGCCGTAAATATAGATATAAGGAGCGCGATCAATCAGCTGATTTAGCTGGTAAAAGTCCAGCTGCTCCATGTACTTCATTGTCTGCTGTATATCCTGGTTGAGCAGCTCCATTAAATCCTGAGTTGTCTCTTCGGTGAAACTATTTAATTTAATATAAGATTTTAAATCACTATAGCCATCTAAACCTATCTTTCTGGTAAGGCGATGGATGGAAGAGATGGAAGTATGAGCATAGTTAGCCAGATCCTGAATTTTCATCGTCTTCATTTCATCAATATGTTCATGAATCGTTTTAATAATATGTAAGTCGTTCTCATTTAAATCATCAAAGTATTGGTTTACCAGTTTATCTAAAATCATCTCGTTCACCCTTCTGCTGAAAATATTTTCGTTCTATGAAAATATAATCTAATGTTACTATGCTATTTCTAAACACGTCAAACCTATTGGAATTTGTAAGCGCTGCCTATATATTGGAATTACAGATTAAGACGAAGGAGTTTTTGTTTATGAATGCAATTAAGCGGTTTGGCAGTGCGATGATTGTTCCTGTTCTTTTATTTGCGTTCTTTGGTATTGTTGTCGGACTTGCAACTTTATTTAAAAATCCGGCTATCATGGGGAGCATCGCTGAAGAGGGTACGATGTGGTATAACATCTGGTCGCTTATTGAAAGTGGAGGATGGACAATTTTTGATCATATGGAGCTGGCTTTTGTTATTGGGCTGCCCATTTCACTTGCTAAGAAAGCGCAAGCACGTGCAACACTTGCGGCGTTGATGGTTTATCTGGTTTTTAACAATTATATCAATGCTATTTTAACCCTTTGGCCATCTACCTTTGGAGTAGATTTATCCCAGGGAGTTGAAAACTTAACAGGTGTAAAAGAGATTGCAGGTATCCCGACTTTGGATACAAATATTATTGGTGCTATTGCAATATCAGGCATTGTCATTTGGATTCACAATCATTTTTATGATAAAAAATTGCCTGAAATGCTGGGAATTTTCCAAGGCCTTGTATTCGTTACCATTATTGGCTTTTTTGTAATGATCCCTTTTGCTTTTCTTATTGCATTTGTATGGCCGTATGTGCAGCAGGGAATCGGCTCATTACAAGGATTCATTACACAGGCTGGTTATCTCGGTGTCTGGCTATTTCATTTCCTGGAACGAGTTTTAATTCCAACGGGTCTGCATCATTTTATCTATACACCGTTTGAATATGGACCGGCAGCTGTCAATGAAGGGTTAAAGCCATACTGGATTACCCATTTAAATGAATTTGCTAACTCAACAGCAGCCTTAAAGGATCTCTATCCATATGGATTTTTAATGCATGGAAACATTAAAATGTTTGGCTGTTTAGGTATTGCCCTCGCCATGTACTATTCAACACCTAAAGAAAACAGAAAGAAAGTACTTGCGTTAATATTGCCGGCTACATTAACAGCAGTATTTGCAGGCATTACCGAACCGCTTGAATTTACATTCTTATTTATTGCACCATACCTATTTGTTATCCATGCGCTTCTTGGAGCGACAATGGTGACGATTATGAACATATTTGGTGTCGTTGGCATGATGGGCTCCGGCTTTATTGAGATAGCTGCATTGAACTGGATTCCGCTCTCTTCCAATCATGGAGGAATTTATATAGTCCAAGCTATTATAGGGTTTATTTTTGTAGCATTGTACTTTGTCATATTCAGATGGCTTATTGTTAAATTCGATATTCCATTGCCAGGCCGTAAAAACGAGAAGGAGGTTAAATTATACACAAAACAGGATTATCAAAATGCGAAACATGATGGTAACCATGCAGAGGAAGCTCCTAAATATGATTCTGAGTATGAAGAGAAGGCGGTCTATTACTTAGAAGGACTTGGCGGCAAAGAAAATATTAAAGATGTTACAAACTGTGCAACACGACTGCGTGTGACAGTCAATGACCCTGATTTGGTCAAAGGAAATGATTACTTTACAAATAATCAAATGGCGCACGGAATAGCTCAAAGCGGTCAAAGTATACAGGTGATTGTTGGCCTGAGTGTACCGCAAGTAAGAGATTATTTTGAAGCGAAACTTTAAACATATATGAGGAGGAGTTTTATTATGAAAAAGTTTAACATTACCATTGCTGGAGGCGGAAGTACATTTACACCGGGAATTATTTTGATGCTGTTGGATTATCTGGATGAGTTCCCGATTGATACGATTAAACTCTATGATAATGATGGGGACAGACAAAAAACGATTGCAGATGCTTGTGAGATTTTATTAAAAGAACGTGCACCGGAAATAAGCTTACTGGCCAGCACAAATCCTGAAGAAGCATTTACTAACGTAGACTTTGTCATGGCACATATTCGTGTCGGCAAATATGCCATGCGTGAACAGGATGAGAAAATCCCATTGAAGCATGGGGTTGTAGGGCAGGAAACATGCGGTCCAGGCGGAATTGCTTATGGTATGCGTTCCATCCCGGGAGTGCTGGAATTGGTAGACTACATGGAAAAGTATTCCCCAGAAGCCTGGATGTTAAATTATTCTAACCCGGCAGCTATTGTTGCAGAGGCAACACGTAAATTAAGACCAAACTCTAAGATCTTAAATATTTGTGATATGCCGATTGGTATTGAAGAATTGATTGCGAAAAACTTAGGGTTATCATCACGTAAAGAGATGGAAGTAGATTACTACGGATTGAATCACTTTGGCTGGTGGACAGATATCCGTGACAAGCAAGGAAACAGCCTGATGTCCAAAGTGACAGAGCATGTGAGTCAGCATGGTTACGCAACGGATGGAACGTCTGAATTGGAACAGCAGGAGAGCTGGAACAGTACACTTAAAAAAGCAAGGGATGTTCAAGTGCTTGATCCTTCAACAGTACCAAACACGTATTTAAAATACTATCTGTATCCAGACTATGAAGTTGCTCATTCCAATAAAGAATATACACGTGCTAATGAAGTAATGGCAGGCCGTGAGAAATTTATTTTTGGTGAGTGCCGGGATATTATCGAGAAAGGTTCAGCGGAGGAAACAAAGCTGACCATCGATGAGCATGCTTCTTACATTGTTGACTTGGCAAAAGCGATTGCCTTTAATACAAAAGAACGTATGCTGATGATTGTAGAGAACAATGGGGCAATTATTAACTTTGACCCGACAGCAATGGTGGAGGTTCCTTGTATCGTCGGCAGCAAAGGGCCGGAAAAGCTGGTTGTAGGTGAAATACCGAGATTCCAAAAAAGCCTGATGGAACAGCAGGTTGGCGTGGAAAAATTAGTAGTAGAAGCGTTTGAAGAAGGCTCTTATCAAAAATTATGGCAGGCTATCACTTTATCTAAAACTGTGCCGAGTGCAAAAGTAGCAAAAGATATTTTAGATGACTTAATCGAGGTGAATAAAGCATTCTGGCCGGAGCTGAAATAGATTTTTTAAACAGTGCAATATGGGCGAAACTGCTCATATTGCACTGTTTGTTTGATTTTCAGATATACCTTTAAATGAAGCTGTGCGTCTCTTACCTTTTTAACCAGTTTCCGGGATATAAAAATGAATCAGGCAGCATATATTCCATAATATAGCAATCTTGACATCCCAATCCAACATGCTATGCTTCTCATTAGAGACAGACATTAAAAAGAGAGTTACTAAGGGGGATTTTGTAATTGGGAAAGAAAGTCTATGAAACATCGCCTAAGAAAAATAGATTCAGTAAAAAGAAAATCCTGCTCAGCATATTTGGATTTATTGTTATTCTTGGACTTGCTGCGTTTTTGTTTGTAAACGGGTACATAAATAAATCCCTTCCGATAACAGAAGGAACAGTAGAGCTTTCTGTACTTGAGAATGAAGTTACGGTTATAACGGATGAAGACGGAGTACCGCATATTCAGGCGGATAATGCCCGGGATTTGTATATTGCGCAGGGATACATCCAGGCAGACCGGCGGATGTTTCAAATGGAGCTCTCGCGAAGACAGGCTTCGGGAATGTTGAGTGAAGTGATTGGCGAGGATGCTGTCAATCAGGACAAATATTTCCGGACACTCGGTTTAAGACGTGCTGCAGAGGAATCCTATGAGGTTTATTCTGAAGAATCCATAGAAGTTCTGGAGGACTTTGCTACAGGTGTAAATGCTTATATAGAGGAAGCGAAGGCAAATAACAGCTTACCAATTGAATTTAAATTAATGGGGTTTGAGCCGGAGGAATGGACGCCGGTGGATTCATTGACGATAGGAAAATTTATGGCATTTGATCTTGGCGGACATTGGGAACAGCAGGCATTTAATTATTATCTGCTCAATGAATATGATGAGGAAAAAGCATATGAATTATTCCCGGCATACCCAGAAAATAGACCGGCAATTATTAAAGAGGAGGAGCTGCTGGATATTGCGGCAAGCTTTGAGGATGCAATTATTCCTCATCCTTTTAATGGCAGTAATAACTGGGTTGTCAGTGGTGATAAAACAGCGTCAGGGATGCCTCTTTTGGCAGATGATCCGCATCTTGGACTGGCTACTCCATCCATTTGGCTGCAAATGCATTTGGAATCAGAGGAGGAGCTGAATGTGAGCGGGGTTATTTTCGCCGGTGTGCCGGGGATTATTCTTGGTCATAATGATCAGATAGCATGGGGCGTAACCAATACGGGTCCAGATGTACAGCAATTATATATTGAGAAGCGGAATCCGGATAATGCTAATGAGTTTTTATATGAGGATGAGTGGGAAGAGGCTGAAATCATTGAGGAGCCGATTAAAGTAAAGGATGGAGAAACGATTCATTATGAAGTGACAGAAACGCGCCATGGACCTGTTATTTCAGAGTTTGCTGAAGATGCCGGGAAAGAGACGGTACTTTCTTTAAGATGGACAGCGCTGGATGCGAGTACGGAATTAGAGGCGATTATGGAGATGAATCGTGCAGCTGATTGGGAGGAATTTGAAGAAGGTCTGGAGAAGTTTCTAGTTCCGGCACAAAATTTCGTGTTTGCATCTCAGGATGGAACCATTGCCTATAAAGCAAATGGTAAAATTCCGATTTATGAGGATGGAAAAGATGCTCTATTACCGTTAAACGGCTGGGAAGCAGAGAATGAATGGCAGGATTTTATCCCATTTGATGAGCTTCCTGCTGTTGTGAACCCGGAGAAAGGCTTCATTGCAACTGCCAATAACAAAATTGCGCCGGATAGCTACCCTTATCATATCAGCAATGTGTGGGCGCAGCCATATCGCTATGAACGGATTGAGGAAGTGCTGGAATCCGGAGATAATTTTACAGTGGAAGATATGCAGAATCTGCAAATGGATCAGACGGATTTAAGAGCACGGGAATTTGTTCCTTTCTTTCAGGAAGCTTTGAATGATGCGGAATTGACAGAACAGGAACAAGAAGCTCTAAAGCTGCTGGCAGATTGGAACTTTACAGCAGATAAAGATAAGCCGCAGCCGCTGATTTTTGAGCATTGGATGCAGGAGATTCAAAATGAAATCTATGAAGGGAAAATCCCTGATACGATGAGAAGCTTATTTTCAACAGAGTCCCAATCGATAGATAATATGCTGCGATTGGCTAGAGATGGAGAGCAGTCGATCTGGCTGGATGAAAATGGCGGGGTAGAAAATGTATTGCATGGATCTTTGCAAGCAGCCTTAGAAAAGCTGGCAGAAGGTTATGGAGAGGATATGTCTGCTTGGACATGGGGTGATTATCATCAGGTTCATTTCAATCATCCACTATCAGGAGTCAGCCCATTTTTAGCATTTTTCTTTAATAATGAAGATGCTATACCAGTTGGAGGAAGTAGTGTGACACCAATGGCTGCCAGTTATAATTCAAAAACAGGTGTAGTAGATCACGGCGCTTCCTGGCGCTTTGTGATAGATGCCGGAGATATGAATGCAGGATATCATATTGTCGGGCCTGGGCAGGACGGTCATTACAGAAGTGAGTGGTATCATGACCAGATGAGTGATTGGGTTGATGGGAATTATCATGAAACGAGGATGGATAAGGCGGAAGGTTTGGAATTGAAGCTGATGCCGCAGAAATGAATAGATGAGGATGAAAAATAATGGTTTTCCGCATGCAGTTTAAGGCGGGAGTCATTATTTTTTATTTTCAGATATAGACCAAAAAACGTTTGTGGTTTTTAATACCTTGTTTATTAGATAACGGTATAGTTATATTGGCTCGATTTATAAAAGTGATGAAATAAATTACATACTTTGTAGTATAATTGTATCAGGTCATTAGTTTCGGTTTATGAACTGATATAAATAATTACCCTATTGCTTTTATAGGGAGAAAGGAGAGAAGAATGGAGATTTGGCCAATATTTTTGCTCGCGGCAGGTCTGGTGGCATTTCTTGTTTATTTATTCGTAGTGGTCAACAGGTTATTTTTTATAAAAAAAGAAGCAATTACATTTGGTACAGCAAGTTTATTATTCATTAGTTTTATTTTGGTAGCGAGCAGTTTTTATATGGTTTTGACAGAGAAAAATGGCGTTTTTCCAATTGAGAACATGGTTTTGTCTAAAGCGGAGCAACTGGATGCAGATGGGAGAAAGATACAGGAGCTGACAAGTGGTAACAATAAAATGAAAGCGGATTCGTTAGAGGCGTGTCTGCAAAGTGAAAGAACAGATATGCTTTTTGAAGAATCCCCTTTCCAAATAATAGATGTTTCTTTGTTAGAAGAATTGGAAGATCAGAAAGATAGCCTATTTACAGAATCAAATATATTAGCCAGGTTTTCTTTAGGGGAGGACGATTTTATCATAATGGAAAGCTTCGAAGGATTTCCTGCGGAACAATCTGAGCTTGATATGCTGGATAAAGATGCTCTTAAGTCTTGTTTATCTGAAGCTGATGAAATGGAATAGTTATCGAGGATTACATATCAGAATGATCTGTATATGCATTCTATATGCATTCTGATATGTAATCTCAATTATTCCTCTGAAACAACCAGGTCCGTCTCCACCTCATCAAATTGCTTGATAACCTCTTGATCCACCTTTTGATCTGTTATAACATAATCAATCTCATCCAGCCCGGCAATATTCACCGTAACATTCCTTCCAAATTTGGAGCTGTCCGCAGCAACATAGACCTCATGGGAAAGCGCAACAATCTTTTTGCGGGCAAGGGCCTCCTCCACGTTATAATCCGAAATCCCCTTATCCATCGTAATTCCGCTTGCACAGATAAAGGCTTTCTGGATGTTTAATTGATGAAAGTTAAATAAGTAATCATAGGTTACAACAGATCGCTCCTTTTTTCTGACCTTTCCGCCTATTACAATGAGTTCAATAGCACTGTTCATTAATTCCAGGATGACAGGAACTGAGTTTGTAATGACTGTCAGATTCCTTTTTTCCTTAATATATTTTGCAATTTGATAAGTCGTCGAGCCACTGTCTAAATAAATGCAGTCTCCATCCTCAATAAATGCATCACATTTTTTTGCAATGGCAGTTTTCTCGTCCAAATGGGTGATCATCCGCTCTTCCATGGATGCTTCGCCAAACTTAGGCTCGACCAATTTAACGCCTCCATATATCTTTTTAAGTTTTCCTTGTTCAGCAAGAGCATTTATATCTCTGCGCAGTGTGTCTATTGAGATACCTAATTCTTCCCGAAGCTCTGGCATCTTCATCACTTTTTTAATCGTTAATAAATCAATCATTTTCTTCTGTCTCTCAACTGGAAGCATTTTATCCTCCTCATATAAAGTTTTGATTGGATTATTCTTTATACCAAGTTTACAGACAATTTGCAGTATAATCAATCTATTTACATAAAATTTAGAATGAATCATGCATAAATGCAAGTATATAAAATTATATTTTGTGCATAAGTTATGCTTAATATATTCATAATTTACATATTCTTAACACGATAAGTGATTTATCTTAATATTCGTTTTATATGATGGAGGTAATTCAGGAGGAGGTGGTCAGTTTGTTGGAGCTGCAAAATATTAGTAAACAATTCGACCAGAAAGTTGTTTTAGAAAATATTGATCTTAAGATTAACAGTGGTGAAATTGTATCGCTGCTTGGACCCAGCGGAAGCGGGAAGACAACCTTATTGAATATTATCTTGGGACTGACCAGGATTGAACAGGGAAAAGTTATCTTTAATAACGAGGATTTGAGTAATGTAGATATGAAAAATCGTGGATTTAATATAGTATTTCAAGATTATGCGCTGTTTCCCCATTTAAATGCATATGAAAATATTGTTTATGGACTGCGAAATAAAAAAGATACTGCATCGGCAGAGGAAGTCAGGGAATATATTGAATTTCTGGAGCTAAAGCCGCATTTGAAAAAGAGAATTGGCGAGTTGTCAGGCGGACAGAAGCAGCGGGTTGCCTTGGCTAGAACCTTAGTTACGAAACCAAAGCTGCTGCTTTTGGATGAACCGTTAAGTGCATTAGACGGTGTGATTAAGGAATCGATAAAAGAAAGAATTAAGTCGATTGCCAAGGAGTTTAACCTGACAACGATTATTGTGACACATGACCCGGAGGAAGCTTTAACCATATCGGATAAAATCTTGATTATTAATCAGGGAAATATTTCGCAGTTTGGCACACCATTTGAAATTATTAATCAGCCAAAAAATGATTTTGTAAAGGAATTTATTTTAAGACAGCTGCAGATTAAACGGCAAAATATCTATAATTTATTTGGTGAAAAATATGCGTAATGCAAAACCGGAAATGCGGGTTATCTTTATCATTATCTTAATACTGTTTTTTGCCTTTCTGATAGCTCCGCTGCTTGTCTTATTTTTCCGCTCATTTGTCACCCACGATGGAGGAGCAGGGTTTTCAAATTATATGGAAGCTTTGTCAAATAACACATTAATCAGTGCAATAGGCAATAGCATCAAGGTTTCAGGGGCTACAGCCATTATTACTACGATGCTGGCATTTACTTTAGCATATGCCGTCAATTTTACAAGAATTTATCAGCCTTTAAAAAGTGCTGTGAAAGTTGGAATTCTCATCCCGATGCTGATTCCCACAATTACTTACGGGTTTGCAATTATGTACACCTTTGGAAATCAGGGATTATTGACAAAGCTTTTTGGGAGAAATTTATTTGAAATCTATGGATTTAACGGACTGCTGATTGGATATGTTATCTATACGTTGCCGGCAGCGTTCCTGCTAATCCATAATTCTTTCAAATATATTGATAAGAAATTTATCATTGTGTCTAAGCTGATGGGGGACAGGACATTAAGGAGTTTTCTGAACACCGTTGTCCGTCCATTATTAGGAGCTTTGGGAGGAGCATTTGTTTTATCCTTTATCCTCAGCTTCACAGATTTTGGGATACCAGCATCCGTAGGCGGGACATATGACGTTGTTGCAACGCAGCTTTATCAGGCAATGCTTGGTTCGATTCCGGACTTCAGTCAGGGTGCTGTGATTGCTGTAATGATGTTATTTCCGGCAGTCGCAGGTGTTATTCTATTGAACTATCTCGAAAGATTTAATTTTCATTATGATAAGTTCAGTGAAACAGAACTGACACCAAGTAAATTCAGAGACAGTTTTTTTGGAGTTACCTCTGCTGTTGTTCTGCTGGCAATGCTTTCTGTGTTTGTGGTAATGTTCATTGCGCCATTTGTGACGGCTTTCCCTTACGATTTAAGCTTTACATGGCAGCATATTACAGGTATCTTCCAATCGAATGATCTGGTATCGGTTTACAGAAATTCACTTATTGTGGCGGTATTAACTGCTGTGTTAGGAACGATTATTACGTACGGATCAGCGCTTCTTAATGCACGTACACCGATAAAAGGGAAACAAACTGTAGATATTTTTTCGATGATTACCAATACAGTTCCTGGTATGGTGCTGGGATTATCCTATCTACTGCTTTTTAATGACAGCATTTTAAAGGGAACCTTTATCATTATTGTTTTATGTAATATCATGCATTACTTTACAACACCATATTTAATGGCAAAAAATGCTTTAACAAAGATGAATCCGGACTGGGAAACTTCAGGGGAATTACTGGGGGATAACTGGATTAAAACGGTCTATCGTGTTATTTTACCGAACTCTGTATCTACGGTTTTAGAGATGTTCAGCTACTATTTCATCAATGCGATGGTAACAATCAGCGGCGTTATCTTCCTGGTATCTGCCCAGACCACTGTTGTAGCAAGCAAAATTAATGAACTGCAGCATTTTGCAAAGTTCAATGAAATATTTGTTTTGTCCGTACTGATTTTCTTAACCAATTTATTGGTCAGAGCTGTGTGTGATGCTCTTCAGAAAAGAGCTGCAATCTATAAAAAGTGAGGGAAAAACATGTTGAAATCAATGAAAAAGTCAATCATAGGAGCAGGAATTGGTTTAGCGTTTGTCTTAGCAGGATGCGGTACTCAAAGCAGTGATGATGTCGTCATTTATACCAATGCAGATGAAGAAGCAACGTCAGCAATGGAGGCTGCATTAGATGATGCAGGCTATGAAGGGGAATATATTTTGCAGTCTCAGGGGACATCTGAATTAGGAGGTAAACTGCTGGCAGAAGGAGACAAAATTGAAGCAGATGTAGTAACCATGAGCTCTTATTTCCTGGACAGCGCCCAGGAACAGAATGATATGTTTGAAGATTTAACTTATGAAACAAGTGCACTCGAAGAACATCCTCCATATTATACCCCGATTTTGGGAAATACAGGTGCCATTTTTGTAAATACCGAGGTACTGAAGCAGCATGGATTAGCAACTCCAGAAAGCATTGCTGACTTAGCAAAGCCTGAATACGAAGGACTTGTATCGATTCCAAATATTGATGATTCTTCGACAGCATGGCTGATGGTACAGGCAGTAATCAGTGAGTATGGAGAAGAAGAAGGGAAAGAAATTTTCCAAAAGCTAATCGCGAATGTAGGACCGCATCTGGAGAGCTCTGGTTCCGGTCCAATCAGCAAGGTGCAGGCCGGAGAAGCGGCTGCCGGTTTCGGGCTTAGGCATCAGGCAGTTGTAGCAAAAGAATCAGGAGCACCAATTGCCTTTGTTGATCCGACAGAAGGGAACTTCTCACTAATGGAAGCAGTAGCAGTAGTGAAAAAGGATAATGATGAAAAAACGCAGAAGGCAATGGATATGGCAGAGGTTATCTCGACAGACGCAAGAGAAGAGCTGTTAACCTACTATCCTGTCGCTCTTTATGAAGGAGAAACAGTTGACGAGGCACATAAACCCGCACATTCCAAAACATTTGAACAGCCGCTAGATGTAGAGTTATTGGAACAGCACCAGGAATTCTTTCATTCAGCAAAATAAGTGGCAGGATGAGGCTATTAAAATGTTTTTATCGGAATCTTTAAACCTTCCTATTTTATAAAAAGGAGCGATATATTTTGGAACAATATAAACTATTAACACCAGGTCCATTAACAACAACGGCCGCAGTGAAGGAGGAAATGCTCTTTGATCGCTGTACATGGGATCAGGATTACAAGAAGATTACCCAGAAAATCCGGGCGCAGCTGCTTGATTTGGCGAAAGCTTCCCCAGAGGATTATACAGCTGTACTGATGCAGGGAAGCGGTACATTTACTGTTGAATCTGTCATGACAACTGCAATAAGTAAGAAGGAAAAAGCATTAATTATCACGAATGGTACCTATGGGGAACGAATTGTAGAAATGGCTGATTATATCGGTTTAAATTATAAGCATTACAGTGTGGCATATAATGCTTATCCTGATGAATTGGAATTAAGGTATATTTTAGAAAATGATTCTGCGATTACCCACCTGGTAATGGTGCATTGTGAAACAACAACAGGTATATTGAACCCGGTTGAAATGATTTCCCGACTTGCTAAGGCCTATCAGAAGACACTGATTGTTGATGCAATGAGCAGTTTCGGCGGTGTAGAAATGGATATTCCAGATCTGGGCATCGATTATTTAATCAGCAATGCGAATAAATGCATCCAGGGGGTGCCGGGCTTCGGTTTTGTCATTGCAAGGCTGAACAAACTGCAGGCTTGTGAGGGAAATGCAAGCAGTCTTTCCTTAGATTTATATGATCAGTGGAAGACAATGAATAAGGATGGGAAATGGCGTTATACTTCGCCGACTCATGTGGTAGCAGCATTTTCTAAAGCAATTGATGAATTAATTGCAGAAGGAGGGATTCCGGCAAGATTTCAGCGTTATCAGCGTAATAATCAGCTGCTGCGGGAGGGCTTGGAAAAGCTGGGATTCCGAGCTTATATAACGAATAAGAGACAGTCGCCGATTATTACGACATTCCTGTTCCCGGAAGACACGTTTGTATTTGAAGATTTTTATCATTATGTGAAGGAAAGAGGCTTTGTTCTTTACCCAGGCAAGCTGACAGAAATCGATACGTTCCGGATCGGCAATATTGGAGAAGTCTATGAAGAAGATATAGAAAGATTATGCAATGTAATCCAAGAATATATAGGAGTGGTGGTTAAATGAGTAAAGTAGAAGGCGTCATCTTTGATTGGGCAGGAACAACAGTTGATTTTGGCTGTTTCGCCCCGGTAAATGCATTTGTTACGGTATTTAAAAAGGCAGGAATAGAAGTAACTATTGAAGAAGCAAGAGAGCCGATGGGACTGACGAAGATTGATCATATCCGGACAATGCTGTCTATGCCGAGAATTTCAGCTTTATGGAAAAAGGAATATGGACGAGAGTTTACGGAGCAGGATGTAGAGAACTTAAATGCTGATTTTGAAACAGCTCTCCTGGAAACATTGGCAGCATATACAGATCCAAAGCCAGAGGTATTGGAAACGATAGAGCAGTTAAGGAAGCAAGGCTTGAAAATTGGCTCCAGCTCAGGCTATACGCAAAAGATGATGGAAGTGGTTGTTCCAGAAGCGGAGAAAAAAGGATATCGGCCGGACTTTTATATTACCGCTGACGGAACAAGTGGATTGGGACGGCCATATCCATATATGATTTATCGGAATATGGAAGCTTTGAAACTCACAGCTGCCCGCTATGTGGTTAAGATTGGAGATACTGTTCCAGATATAGATGAAGCACTAAACGCAGAAGTCTGGTCTGTAGCGGTCGTTATCGGCAGCTCGGAAATGGGATTAAGTGAAGAAGAATTTCATGCGTTATCAGAACCAGAGCAGGAGGAATTGATTAGTGGAATAGAGAGGACTTTTATAGAGCATGGAGCTGATTTTACGATCCGGACTCTTGGGGAGCTGCCTGGAATTATTGAGGAAATTAACCAGCGGCTTGAGAAATAAGTACATTCTTTTTTTGCAAAATAATGTATTTGTATTTTATGATGAAAATAGCTGTGCTGTACTTTTTACAAAGTATCAGGTACAGCTATTTATTTGTTTTAAGCATCAGCCTTTTAAAACACATCTTTATCAACCTGTACTTGATTGCGGCCGCTCTCTTTAGCGATATACAACGCTTTATCAGCTCTATTCAGGAGTTCTTCCAACGTTAATTCTTCATCTGGTAAGTCAGCTCCAGCTGCTCCCATGCTGATAGTAATAGTGATGGACCCTTTTTCAATAGGAAATAGATGTACTTCAATTTTTTTGCGGATTATTTCAGCTAATTGGAGGCCTTCTTCTACACTGCTTCCAGGTAGGGCAAGGACAAATTCTTCCCCGCCATAACGGGCAAAAATATTGTGTGCAGGTGTTATTTCCTGAACCAGCTGGCTGAGTTCGCTTAAAACCAAATCACCGCTATAGTGACCATACGTATCATTAACATATTTAAAATAATCAATATCAAAGAGAATCACCGTAAACTGCTTTTCCGCCTTTCTGAAAGCATCTTTCGTATACTTGAAAAATGCTCTGCGGTTAAATATATTTGTTAATTCATCATAGTAAGCAAAATACTCCAGTTGATTCTGCAGTTTTTTCATCTCTGTAATATCTGTGAAAATAAGTAAGACTCCACCATTTTTCTGAGAAATAGATAAGTTGGATATGCGTAAATGAAAAACATAGTTTTTATGATGAAGTGTTTGCGTCATTTCCACAGTAAACGGAGCGCTGGAAAGATCATATGAAAAATCTGTATCTGTAAGTCCTTTCCAAAAAGAATAAAAGTCCTGTCCATACATGTTTTTATGAATATTCGTAAACAAGTGTTTAGCAGCCTGATTAAATTCGATTAACCGCTGGGAGTCATCCAGAACAATAACAGCATCTGCTATTCTTTGAAAAATAACATCTTTGGCAACGGGGACAAGGGTAAACATAGAAGAACTGTTGATTGCCCAGAAATATAGTATGGATGTCAGCCATAAATATAGTGGAACGGAGTCAATTCCTGCAGGAGACAGCCCAGTTAAATAGAAAAAAGCAAGCAAAATCGGTATACATTGACCAAATGCTAAAATAATAATTTGTTTACGGTAAATCGGAGCTGCAGACCGAAGCTGTAATAGAGTCAGACAAAGCGCCATGAACATACAGGCAAAGATGAACATGCCATGTATGATATACCATGGACCAATAACCAGCTCAATATAGGGTGCGCCTAAAACAGGGTGGGTATCTATTGAACGGTAATGAAGATGATGGAAATCGTTGGTAGCTACCATCGCAACTGTAACAGCCGGGATAGTAAGTAAAAGACTTGTCCGCTTAAAAGCCTTCTCCATTCCAAAATAGCGCAGAATAAATAGAAGTCCGAGTAATGGGGCAAAAGCAATCCCGATATATTGAATAACGGTCCATATTTTTATTTGTTCAAGGCTTGTTGCAAGCAGACCAAATGCAGCTGCGAAGCAATAAACTGTCACCGTGCCGGTATAAAGAATAAATATGGGAGCGATGCGTTTGTAATAATGTCTTCGGACGTAGGAGAATATAGCCAGATATAAATTAAAAACACCTGAAGCTGACATAATAGCGATATAAGCTGTGACTGTTGCTCCCATAGGCTTCCCCCGTTTTTGCTTTTATTTATCGCAGTGTAACTGGCTGGGACTGGGACTGCGATTACTCGCCCCATCGAAGAGCTTTTGTAAGACTCCCGCTTCAAGAAATGAAGGAAACATGTTATTTCTAAGTGGGAGATCCAACAGCCAGTAACAGCCCGATTGGTTCAACTAACCCTCAGTGGAGGATGAAAGAAAACCCTACTGAGGGAAGTTTCACTTTATATAATGTAGCATAAATGTGCGGAAAGGAGGAGGATTTTATATTTGTTTATAGAGAATATTTCGAAAAATATCAGATAGTATTACCTGTTTTTTCTAAGGAATGTTAAATACGCTTTAGTTTCTCGTGGAAATTATGTAAAAATTTAGAGTTTTTTCAATCCTATTTACAATTAATAGGCATTAAGCTACACTATAGAAGATAATTAAAATTTCTATAATTTGAAATTTTTACATAAAAATAGTATGCAGAAAGGATCGAATTAGAAGCAGCTAGTTGAAGTTATAATGATTTTTAGCAAAGCGGGTAATTATGATT
The DNA here is from genome assembly GCF_038004405.1 of Oceanobacillus sp. FSL W8-0428. NCBI lineage: Bacteria > Bacillati > Bacillota > Bacilli > Caryophanales > Bacillaceae > Oceanobacillus > Oceanobacillus sp. FSL W8-0428. The sequence goes on along the minus strand of NZ_JBBORB010000001.1, from coordinate 1,148,569 downwards.
CAAGCTCCAGTCTTACCAGAAAAAGCCTGCCACCCAGACTCCATAAATTGTGGTGACTGCCAGGTTGCTGCACTCCACGACGTGAGCGGTTTTAACAGAAAGCTATTACCTCACCATTTATCATTCAGTACTTTTTAAACGCATATTAAAATGCATTCATTAATTTGTATCAAAAGGGGAATTATGAATGACTATATCCATGATAATACATGAATTTAAAATGATGCTCCGAAGCAAAAAGAATGTTTTATTTATTATCGCATTGATTAGTCTTATCGTTGCTTATTGTTTTTTAATTTTACCTAATATGGAAACAGCTGATTCCTTTGATATAGAAGAGAAGGAGGCTGAAATGGAGAACTTGGAAGCTATGCGGCAGGGGATGATTGATAGAGGAGGAACCGGCTTCAATCGTATGACCGGAACCCCATATGCCCAAAATACATATGAATTTCAAGTGAAAAGCCGGCTGGTGCATGCTTTCAAAGACCAGAATTTCCACCGTTTTGTTCAATTGAAAATGAAAGAAAACGATTATGACACGCGTATAGCAAGTCTGGATTGGAATCTGATTGCCGATGCGCCTTATCCAAGTCTGGATATGGAACGTAATATTGAATTAACAAAGCTTCGTTATCAAGGTTATTTAGATGCAGATGTATCGATTACATATGAAATGATTGAACAAAAAACAGCCTTGCAGACGTCTGTGAAATTTATCCTTGATACGACTGCTGCTATCCTACTATTTTGTGCAATTTATTTCAGCAGTGACATGATAACGAGGAATAAAGAACATCGCAGTGTCTTGCAGGGAGTACCGGTTGGCTGGTATCGTCTGATTAATGTGAAGTCATTCGTTGCTTTCCTGTATACACTTGTCATTTTGCTTGGATTATTCCTGCTGGCAATGCTTCTGATTGCTATCCAGAATGGCTTTGGTTCGTTCAAGCTGCCGGTGCCGATTACATTGCCGAGCTCACAGCCGGATGATTATATGGGCTACCGGTTCAGTGAATTTGATAACATGACGATTGCAAAATTTCTACTTTTGTCACTGGGCATTATCCCGGTTCTTATTTACCTGTTCATCCGGTTAAATGCTATTTTCAGTCTATTATTTAAGAACCCCTGGATTGTTATCATGGTCAGTACAGTTCTTCTGTTTGTGGAGAGAATCTACTATTCCAGGACAACAACAGAGCTTTTTGGAATCGATCTGAGTTATTTCCCGCAGACCTATTTTGATTTTGGACGGGTCATTTCCGGTGAAAAATATTACTTGATACATTTAGAGTCCATTACCTATCAGCAGGGGATTATTGTCTTGTTAAGCAGCATTGTCGTACTGGAAATCATTCTGTTTGTAATTTCCCGAGCGATAAACAAACGTAAATTTTACCGCAAAGCGGCATAATTGGAAGATATGTTCATTGGACAATGATGAGATCACACTAGCCGGAGAGGATAATTCATATGTTTTGGAAATTTAGCCTTTTTGAAATCAAGCTATTATTGAGAAATCGGAAAAGCGCCTTTATCGCTCTATTTCTGCTGCTCTTCTTCCCTTTGTTTTTTATGTACTATAGTCAGGAGGAGCCGGAAACCTTAACAGAGCAGAAAAGAGCAGAAACACAGGCCTCCTATGCCATTTTTTATCATCTCGATCAAAAGCGTCATGATATGCCAGAGGTAGCGGAGGTATATGATTATCATACACAAATTCAAAGTCTGCTCGGTATGCAGGTGTGGAATATTGGCAGCGGAAAAGATGGAGAGCAATACGTTGAAGACGGGCTTGAGATTAATCAATTAAGACTGAAGGTGCATGAGTTAGGAAATGAAGGTATCCCAGATTATTTAATCATTCCAGAGGAAGAAATATTAAAGGAAAATGCATTGCTGGAGTATATTAAACAGAACGATTTACCAATTGATTCAGAATCATTTATGACCAACAATTATTTTGCAGATGCCTTTGCAATGGTGTCCGGTCTGGTGTTTTTGGTTATTATGTTAATAAGCGGGAATGAATTACTTGTTTATGAGCTGAAGCACCAGTCAGTGATGCGCGGCTTACCTTTAGCATTTATGCGGAAGGTAACAAGCAAGATTATGGTTTATGGCATATTTATTTACTTGCTTCTTCTCCTCGGATTTTCGATAGGCAGTCTGTATCTATCGTCGAAAATGGAAGGAAATGAATTCTCCTTTCCCATACTTATCTATCAAAATGAGGAATATACAGCGATTTCAGCCAGCCAGTACCTTCTTTATCTCTTTTTAGGGATGGCTCTGGTTATCATTCTCTTATTATTGCTATCTATTTTGTTAAACATGCTTTTCAAGAATGCTTTTGCAAATATACTGGTCGGCCTCGGTATTTATCTATTACCTGATATTGCAATGGCTGCCGGGTTCAATTGGAACTTCTTGCATCCAGTTAAATTTATTGATATGAGCAAGGTCCTGTCCGGTGAACTTGCTGTTGAACTGGAGAACAGCTTTATTGATTATTGGAATGCAATGGCTGTATTAGGTGGTCTCAGTCTACTCTTAATCGGTGTAATTTATGCTATTAATAAAATTAATTACCAGAGAGTGCCTAAGGATATGCCGCTGGAAAAAACATTCTAAAATAAACAAAGAGAAAAGAGGTTTATCATGCTGAAGCTGAAAAATATTTCTGTAAGCTATAAAGATAAAGTAGTATTAGATAACCTTTCACTTACGGCAGAAAGCGGAGAAATCATCGGTTTAGTAGCTCCAAATGGAACTGGGAAGACAACCTTATTTCATGTGATTTCTAACTTCTTAAAGCCCAATAATGGTACAGTTATCTTTCATGACAAGCTGCAATATAAAACGGAAAGAAATGAAATAGCGATTCATAAGCAGCTGACGACCTTTCCGGAACAGAGAGATTTATTTGAAGAGCTGAGCGGTATAGATCATATGAAGCTGTATGCAAATATGTGGAAGGGAAGCACGGGGAATGTTCAGAAGATTTGTAAACAGCTCCATATGGAAGGGTACGTAAAAAAGAAGGTAAAAACATATTCCCTGGGGATGCGTCAGCGATTATGTTTTGCTATGGTTGCTGCTGCAGATACACCTGTTATGCTGATGGATGAATTAATGAATGGGCTGGATGTAGCGAATGTTGCCCTTATTTCAGAGTATCTGATGGAGATGAAAAAAGAAGGAAAGCTGATATTTGTAGCATCGCATTTGCTTTCCAACCTAGATTTATATGCAGATCGTGTTCTTTATTTAAAAGATGGTAATATTATTCATCAGCAGGATTTCAGCCGTGCAGATGAGAAATTTATCAAAATAGATCTATCCTCTGAGGAGTATGGAGCATTAAAGGAATCTTTGCCGGAGGACCATCTTTATATTGCGAACCATCTATGCTGTATTCCTCTTGCAAAATTGGATGAAGCTGAAAAGAATGCCTGGATTACCAGACTGTCTTCTTATGAAGATAAAGAATTAACAATTGGACCGCTCGGAACAGCTGAATACTACAAAAAATACTATCATGAAGATAGTAAGCTGTAATGCTATGAGGAAGGAGCGTGGATGTAGTGAAACAGATGTATTTCCTCATTATTGTTCTAATTTGTTTGTTTGTGCTGGCTGGATGCAGTCAAAACTCCCCTAAATCAAAGAAGGTATTAAGCTATCAGGAAAATAGTGAAATTATTGGAGAAGAAAAGGAAGAGATTATTGGAGAAATCAGTGATACGATGTATGAATCTATTGACCGCAGTAATGCAGAAGCAGAAGAAATTGTCATCGGTCCACTCCCAAGAGAGGGAGAAGAAATTACTCCACCGGAAGGCAGATACAGCATTGGTATAAGCCCCGAAGATTATTATCAATCTGGCCGCGTGCTTGTATATGATGAGGAGGATATGCTTCTGATAGAGGCGTTGGTGGATGGTTATTATGGAGTGAGCAGCATAACTGTAGATTTAAATGGTTCTCATACTGTCTATGCAGATGGAATTGACGAGCTTATCCTGATTCCAGAAGAGACAAATAGTTCCAATGAATTAACAGCGGGTATTTCGGAAGTCGGGAAAGATATTGAACCTGGAAATTATTCTGTTGTAACAGACTGGGAGTATGGAATGGGCTACCTGGAGATTTTTGAAGAAGGAGAGCAGCCGCAGGTTTTTGAAGTTTTGATTGATCCGCTGGAGCCGGATATTGATGTGGAATTGAAGGAAGGACAGAAGGTGAAGATTACCGGTTGGAATGGTTTGTATACTCTGCAGTTTGAACCGCAGTTTTAAAGAAATATTATGGGGATTTGAATGTATTCGAAGTTCTTTTTTCATAGAGAATTATTTGAAACTCTCCCGGCTAAAAAGAGTGACTGATAATAAATTTATGAAGCCGGGAGATATTGAACACTAATCCTATGAGCCTTTCAACTAACAAAAACCTTAATGAAGTGAAAAAATCACGAGACTTTGTGAGAGAAAAGCAATCATTCCTACAAAAAGGAATTTTCGTTTTATAATAATAAAAGAAGGCTGCGCTAAAAGCTCTACATGAAAAAAGCCTGACTAACTAGAAACCGAAACGGGAAAATCTTTCGCAATTAAATCATCCAATGAACAAACGCGCTGATAGTCATCTTTATATTGAATATGTGATGATTGAATCAGTATTGGTGAAGTGACACCCGCAGCTGCCGATATACGAAACAGGCTTTCACGGAGAGTAACGAGATAGTTCAATGCCCGGTAAGCCTTTTCATCGACAACAAGTGCTTTTTGTAGCTTTGGGTCTGTGGTGGCTACACCGACAGGACAGCGATTGGTATGACAGATTTGCGCCATAATACAGCCGACTGTAATCATGAATGCACGCGCAATCTGAACGAGATCTGCGCCCATACCAAGAATGACGGCGATCCGATCTGCCGTAAAAAGCTTTCCGGAAGCGATTAATTTAACGCGGTCGCGAATCCCGTACTTTTTCAATGTCTGGTCTGCAATGATAACCGCAGATTTAATGGGAAGACCAACCCGGTCTGCCAGTTCCTGAAAGGTTGCACCTGTTCCTCCTTCTGAACCATCTACCGTAATAAAATCAGGACCTGTACCGGATTCTCTCATATAACTGGCAATGTCTTCTAATGCGTCCGGGCTGCCGATAACTAATTTAATGCCAACGGGTAACCCAGTATGATTACGAATCTGCTCGATAAAAGAGAACATAGACGGAACATCATCAAATTCATGGAAGCGATTCGGACTGTTTATCTCCTGATAGGGCGCAACATTACGTATAGCAGCAATTTTTTCTGTTACTTTTTCTGCATCGACATGCCCTCCACGGGTTTTTGCTCCTTGCGCAAGCTTAAGCTCAAAAGCTTTGACCTGCGTGATTTCGCTCTTTTCCTTTAGTAAATCCCAGCTGAAATCGCCTGCTCTTGTACGGACACCAAAAAGCCCGGGACCAATTTGGGCAATGATATCTGTATTACCGGCTAAATGATAATCAGACAAACCCCCTTCACCAGTATTCATCCAGGAGCCCCCAGCCATTCCAATCCCTTTAGACAAGGCAGAAATTGCATTTTCACCTAATGCGCCATAGCTCATCGCAGACATACCAATCAGTCCCTTTACGCGAAAAGGTTCTCTACAGTGTGGGCCAATAACTACTGCATGTTTGTCGTTTAAAAGCCAGGGCTGAATTTGTTTATTCTCTAATTTTTCTTTGCGGCTTAATAAATTATCTTCTTGTACGGCGTAAATTTTTGAATCAATCTGTTTTGTATTATCTACATCTAATTCCTCCTGCTGTTTAGGAAACACAGCATTTTTTACATAAAAATCCGCCTTCTCAAAATCACGCCGGGAACCAAAGCCGATCATATTTTTATGATATTTGGCAGGCATAATAATATCGCGATAATCATCACGGGAGAATGGTTTACCAGAGGTGTCCGCATCAAATAAATACTGTCTGAGCTCTGGACCTGCTTTTTCCAGTACATATCGTATCTTGCCAAGCAGCGGGAAATTGCGCAAAATGGCATGTTGTTTTTGCTTTCGATCCTTCCAGTATATGTAGATAAATAAGACGATTGGAACAAAAATAATAGCAAAAACCAAAACGGCTAAAGAAAGCAGAATAAATATCAGAGAAGAAAATTCCATGTTGAATACCTCCTTTACTTGCTTTGCTAAAAAGATAAAGATGTTAATGAATATGGAAATTTTCTAAAGTGCTATAGTATCTTGATACCCTTTTTGAGAAGGATTACACGTATATTTTAGAGGACAGGTAATCGTAGTTTCAGGCCCATTCACAGGAGGATAAAGAGAAAAAATCCCATTGAATAAAAGCCCACTTTACCAGGAAAATTGCAGTACAACCAAAAAAGAGTATGATAAAATAAAAAACTAAAATTAATATGCGATATATATCCTAAGATAGGTATACGCATCTTAGTGTATTTTTTTCTGGATCGAAATTGGCCAATGTTCCATCAAGCGTATACTCTTGTAATATAATTATTCATTTATTAGTGTCGACCCACTGATATAAACATAAAACCATTTAGTATAGAGTACAGGAGAGATATCGAATGAAATTAAAGAGAGTGTGGGATAAGTACGCAGACGAAACCAAGTTTAATTTTTCAATTATCTCGGAATTCCTTGATGAGTTTGGCAAGGAGATGGTTTTGAAACCAGATACTGTCATTGTCTCCAGGGGTGATTTCCCGACACATGTTTACTTTATTAAAGAGGGAGTAGCTACCGGTTTAAGAGATTATGAGGATGGAAAGGACTATAATTATTTTCAGGTGGACCAGACGAACGGGAATATAGGATTGCTTGAAGTCATTTCCAGGAGGGAAAAGTATATTGCTACCATTACATGTTTAACCAAAGTTACATTAATCAAGGTTGATTCTGCAATGGTCTATCAATTAATAATGTCTGATATTTCACTATTGCGAAGGTGTTCTGTCCTGCTGGCGGAAGATTTATATAGCAGATCTGGAAATGATGGTCTGTTTTATCATTATCAGGGGATTGATCGAGTCCGGTATTATTTAACCCGATATTATGAAGATAAAGCGATGAAACAAGCAACGGATAGCATTTATATCGGTGATTATTATAAAGATATTGCCAGCCAAACAGGGATAAGTCTTCGCACTGTGGGGAGAAGTATACAAAAATTAAAAGCACTTGATGAGATAACTGGTTTAAATAGAAAATTAATGATGACAAAACAGCAGTATATTAAGATGAAACAGCATATTTGGGTTAGCGAAGATAAGTTATAACATTAACAAATACTTATATCAGGATTAAATACAGACGATTCACAAATTGGCAGGGCATATTTCCTGCTTATCCCAATGCCATTTTACTTGAATAGTGAAGATAAAAGTTACATCTGAAAGGACATTTGACCTTTCAGTTTTTTTCTATAGGAGGATATACTGGGGTTAAACATAGAGAACCTTCCAGGAAATGAGAGCGCTTTAAGTATATTCAATTACAAATCTTTGGCAAGGAGATTATCCTGGATGCCATTGATGGATATACATTATAAAATCTAATAAAAAAGGAGCAGGATGATGAAAAGAGGGATAAAGCATGATTTCTCGTTACTGGCACTGTTATTAATTCCAGTAGGTGTTTCATTGAATGTGGTAGGGTATCAACTATCAACCATTCTTAAGCTGCCTGTGTTTATTGATCAAATCGGAACTATCATGGTATCAATGATTGCAGGTCCATGGATTGGACTTTTAGCGGGACTTTTAGGGAATGTTGTTAATGGAATGCTGAATCCAATTGCAATAGGCTTTAGCATTGTGTCAGTAAGTGTTGGCCTTGTATCAGGATACTTTTCCAAATGGAGATTCTATACAAATATTTTCGGAATCATTATAGCCTGTGTTCTTTTGACCATTGTACAGGCATTTTCTGCAGCTATTGTAACTGTTTTTCTTTTTGGTGGTGTGACCGGTGCGGGAACAGATTTAATTACAGCAACATTTCTTGCAACAGGCAGGGAATTATGGAATTCCGTTGTATCTACAAATCTCATTTCAGGAGCAGTCAATACCATTATTAATTTTGGAATCAGCTGGCTGATTATCAGAAAAGTACCAGACAGATTTTTAATTAAATTAAATTACGGTGCACCTTATATTAAGAAAGAGGTGAACGTAAATGGATAGCCGCATAGGGAATTTGTATCCTTCTTCCAAATTTACTTTTATAATACTGATTATTCTGTTGAGCATGTTTGTACCCGGATTTATATTTCAGTATATGATTTTTCTATTCATCTTTCTAATAAGTCTCTTTTCAGGGACAGCGATAAAATTTTTAGCAACGTTTATGAAATCTATTCCAATTCTTATAATATTTATTTTTATCTTTCAGGTTTTTCTTATTGTGAATGAGGATTCTCAACAAATATGGGCATTTATCCATTTCTCTCAAATAGGCTTAATGACAAGTTTAACGATGACATCCAAAATCGTTGCCATCAGTTCAAGCATCATTTGGTTTTTCCAGGTCACACGAGTTAAAGATATCGTTTATGCTTTAGAGCAATCAGGTGTTTCGCAAAAGGTAACCTTTGTGATTGCTTCTACGATTCAACTTATTCCTCAGATGCTGAACTTATCTAGAACCATTGCAGATGCTCAGAAATCACGGGGAATTGAAACGGAAGGAAACCTGTTCGTCAGAGCGAAGGCATTTATTCCTATGATTGGCCCTCTAGTTCTGTCTTCTATTCAGCAAATCGAAGAAAGAGTACTTGCTTTAGAGTCACGTGCATTTTCTTCAAAAGCCAAAAAGACATCGATTTATGAGTTGAAAAAACAAAAATTCGATTATATTATCATGATATTTTGTATACTTGTTCTCATCGTGTATATTGTTTGGAGGATAAAATTATGAGTATTATATCATTAAAAAATATTAACTACACTTATCCCTTAGAAGAAAAACAGACCATCCATTCCTTTTCTCTGGACTTGGAAAAAGGATGTGTTTACGGTTTAACAGGGGCAAATGAATCCGGAAAAACAACAATATGCAATATCATCAGAGGGTTTATACCTGAGTTATATAAAGGGGAATTGACTGGAGAGGTTATGATAAAGGGGAAAAATATCAATGATTATAACATTGGTGATCTGGCAACTATTATTGGTTATTCATTCCAAAACCCTTTCACACAATTATCCGGAGTAAAAGATACTGTCTATGAAGAAATCGCCTATGGCATGGAGAATATAGGTGTCTCACGTGACAAGATGATCCAGAAAGTTAATGAGATTTTGAAAATGTTCCAATTAGAAGACTTAATAGATAAAAACCCTTTTGAACTATCCGGAGGACAGAAACAAAGGGTAGCTATTGCATCAGTTGTTGCACTTGATCCAGAAATAATTATTTTAGATGAACCAACTTCACAATTGGATCCTAAAAGTACCGAAGATATTTTTGAAATCATTCAGTTATTAAAAAAACAAGGTAAAACAATCTTACTGGTAGAACATAAGGTAGATTTACTGGCTGCATATTGTGATGAAATTTTATTAATTAGTTGTGGAGAACTTGTTATGCAGGGGCCGGTGAAAGAGATACTATCGGATCCCAAAGTAGTAGAGTATGGGGGACAATTACCTCAAGTGGCTTTATATTTTATCAAAAAAGCAGAGGCGAATGGTTTATCAGCAAGTCAGGTACCATTAACGGTTCAAGAAGTTTATGATCATTTAAATAAGGATGGTGAAGCATAAATGTCCTACCTTTCTCTAAAAAATGTATCGTATTCTTATGCGAATGGGTATGAAGCTGTCCAAAATATGAATTTAGATTTTGATTTAGGTGAATCAGCCGCTATTATCGGACAGAATGGTGCTGGTAAAACAACAGCAGTTAAATTAATGAACAGGCTGCTGATACCAACAGAAGGCGAGGTATTCGTCAATAACCTTTCTACAAAAAAAGCGACAACAGCAGAGATTTCTAAAATGATCGGTTATGTATTCCAAAACCCGGATGATCAAATTTTTCAAGATACTATTTATAAAGAAATTGCGTATGGCCTGAAAAATCAAAAGCTGGAATCAGCTGTGATGAAGAACAAAGTGGAGGCTGCAGCCGAAATTTGCGGATTGAAAGAATCCTTAAATGAACATCCATATAATCTGCCATATTCTAAAAGGAAATTCATTACCATTGCAGCAGTGTTGGCTACTGATCCAAATGTAATTATTTTAGATGAACCCACGGCAGGGCAGGATAGAGAATCAATAGAACGCTTAGGCAAGCTGATTAGTCATTTAGCAAATCAAAACAAGACAGTTATTACAATTACACATGATATGGAATTTGTTGTTCGTGAATTTAAGCGAGTTATTGTTTTGGCAAATAAGCAAAAAAGAAGAGATGCTTCGCCAAGAGAAATTTTCTGGGATAAAGAACTTCTGAAATTAAGTGATTTAAAACAACCGTTTATATGTCAATTAGCAGATACCTTGGGATATAAAGGAATTCTCACGATAGAAGAACTGCTGGAAAGGGATAAAAATGAAACATATTATAATTGATTGCGACCCGGGACACGATGACGCATTAGCCATCATAACTGCGATTGCTAATAAAAAGAAAATAAATATTCTAGGTGTGACAACCATTGGTGGAAATCAGACATTAGAAAAAGTCACTGCTAATGCAAAAAATATATTGGAGTATGTTGATTCTAGTATCCCTTTAGCGACCGGGCAAGCAGAACCTCTAACGAAAAGTTTACGTATTGCTCCGGAAGCACATGGAGACAGCGGAATGGATGGCCCTTACTTTCATGGTGAAAAATACCCGATTGCTTCCGACAATGCTGTTCTATTTATGTACAATAAAATTATGGAATGTGATCACAAGGTGATTTTAGTCGGGTTAGGTCCTTTGACAAATATAGCATTGCTGCTAAAAGTGTTTCCTCAGATAAAAAATAAAATAGAATATATCAGCATTATGGGGGGAGGGCTGGATCATGGTAATATAACCCCCCTTGCTGAATTTAATATCTATGTAGATCCGGAAGCAGCGAGGATTATATTTCAATCAGATCTTCCCATTGTCATGTCTGGATTGGATGTTACCGAGAAAGCAGAAATAACAGTAGATGAAATTGAATCATTGCAGCATAAAGGCAGAGTGAGTCATCTGGCCTATGAACTGCTCCATTTCTATAATCAATCTGGGAGACAATTTGGCTTTACTAACAGTCCGATACATGATCTATGTGCTATCGCATATATATTAAATCCGGACATATTTTCTGGATGCTTCTATTCAGTTGATGTTGTGACAGATGGAACCGCAAGAGGTTTGACCTTTGCTGATAAAAGATTCGTTTCCGATAAAACAAAAAATACTTTGGTATTGGACGAAGTAGATAGAGATAAGTTTGTAGATTTGCTGATAGAGGCCTTAGCAGTGTTGGATAAGAATTAGTAGATAGATAAATGGAAAATCACAGGAAAACAGTGTATTTTCATTGTTTTTCTGTGATTTTTATGAGGGCGTTTGAACTTTGAGTTTCTATACTAATAATTTTCATTATAAAAAATAGCCATTTCTACTAAATATAAACACTTTCTTGCTCATGCAGTTTTTATTGTAATTCTTGGTCAATATAACCCTTTCAACATTTTACCTTGATAAATGGAAGTTTATCAAATATTTATTTCTATTCCCCTTTCTCTTTTTCGATTCCGAACATTCTCTAAAGTTGGAATGGAGAGCTGTCCCCCAAGCGTTTCCACAGAAATGGAAGAGGTTAGTGAAGAAATCAGTATAGTATCTTCTAAAGAATAATTATTATCTAAGCAATAGGCAAAAGCCCCATGGAATATATCTCCTGCCCCCGTAGTATCAACAGCCTCTGTAGTAAAAGGTGGAATATGATAAATATTTTCTCCCTTTTTGTAGATAGACCCATAACTCCCAAGGGTAATTACGATCGTATTTGCGTTTATTTCCTCCAGTCTGGAAAAGGTGTCCTTCCAGGTTTGATCATCATTCATATCGATAGTTACTTCGGAATATTGATAGGCGAAGTCTTTGGAACAGACCAGATAATCAACAGCTTTAATAATATCTAAAAGTTCCGGTTTAAAAGTTCCGGCGTCCATTAGCGTAATTGCCTGCGGGTATCTTTCGACTGCTTTAAGAATACTTTCTTTTTCATGCCCGTCAATGAGAATGACGTCTGGTGAGTGATCCGGCCATTTTATCTCAAAATTTTCCTGAGGCAAAGGATTATTTAGAATGGTCCGGTGACCATTTTGCTGATTAACAATGATACAGCTGATACTGGTAGCCAGTTGATTATCGATTTTTAATGAGCCAGTATCAACTCCGGCAGTCCTTAATTGCCCCATTATTTTCTGGCCGAATAAATCCTCTCCAATACGTGCTATAAGTGAAGTCCTGCTTCCCCACAGTGCGCACAGATAAGCTGCATTTGCAGCAGGTCCTCCCATACATTCTACTCTTTGCGGAATACGGTATTTTTGATTTTCAACAATCGGTGTATCGGCAGGGAATGTTATATCGTAAACTGCCTGGCCGATAGAAAGAATACTCATTTGATTACCTCCTTGCCATTCATATTGAGAATTTCATTACTAATATAATTGTACTCAATTTTGCAATGTAAATGGTTCCATAAATAGAAGGAATAAGAAAGCATTATGAAAATCTATTCATTTACTGATATATTCTATAATTGTCCGGGTAATGATGTTTAAAGGGATTCTGGAATAAACATCTAATCCTTTAATCTTCATAATATTTTCGGTATGTCCAAGAATGGTTATATCTGATAGTTCCTCTAATTTTGTTCCCGGTTTACAACAGATAGTAACTATTTTGGCATTATTAGTCTTAATAGCCTTTGCAGCACGTGCTAATTCAGGAGTGGTACTTTGAATCGTAATAAAAATGGCTAAATCTCCTTCTTTGACAATTTTTCCTGCATTAAGCATCCACATAACATCCTTGACAATTACCGTATTAAATCCTACCAGCTGTAAATACATTTGGAACTCTTCTGCTACCAGAGCTGTAAATCCTCTTGAAAAAATATATACACGATTGGCGTTTTCTATGAATTTAATCGTATCGAGTATGGCAGTGGTGCTTATATTGTCTATCGTATAAGTACATTCACGAAAAGACTTTGCCAAAATTTTATTGACTTCATAAGGAGAATGGTTTTCTCCTTTTTTTTGTTTTTGTTCTGAAATTTTGAACTTTAACTCTGAAATTCCTGAAAAGCCGCATTTTTGTATGGTTCTGGAAACGGTAGCCGAAGAGGTGAACGATTTTTCAGCAATACTGGTAATCGACATTACAGGAATTTTATCTTCATTTTGATTTATATAATCTATTACAAGAGCTTCAGATTCTGAAAGTCTTTCGTAAATTTCTTTATCCAGCTGGATAATCATCTTAAATCCTCCTAATTCTGTAATCAGCAATCTATGAAAAACAAAGATGCTATATGATGAATAAGTTTTCAAAATTGCCTGCTTTAGCTGATTTTTCGGGAAACATTTTCACTTAATCAGCGACTGAAAGCATTTTTATTACTATATAATGAAATTAATAAATATACGTATATTTAAATATTATAACATCCGGATGTTTAGGTCTATCCGGGATTTAGAGAGTATCTGAAGTAAATAAGCAGGTTGGAGGATTATAAATCATGTATGTCACATTAAAAGAAGTTTTACAAGAAGCTGATGACTTAAATATGGCAATAGGGGCTTTTAACACGCATAATTTAGAAATGTTTCCATCAATTATCAAGGCTGCATATAGACAGAAATCACCAGTCATTGTTCAAGTCAGCAGCGGAACTGCCAATTATATCGGCTATCAAAATTTGGTGGCTGTATGTAAATCGATGACAGAAGAATATGGTGTCGATGCAGTATTGCATCTGGATCATGCTAAAGAATTTGATGATATTCGTAAGGCAATTGATTCGGGATTCAGCTCTGTAATGTATGATGGTTCTTCCTTTCCCTTAAAAGAAAATATTCTGGGGACAAAGCGCGTGGTAGAGTATGCTAAAAGATTTGGCGTAAGTGTGGAAGCCGAATTAGGAACGATTGGTGGCGCAGAGGAGGGCATTATCGTTAATCAGGATGAGGTGCAATTAACGAATCCTAAGGACGCAGCTGACTTTGTCAAACTGACAGGGATTGATGCACTTGCTGTCGCTATCGGCACCAATCACGGGCAATACAAATCAAAAACATCTATCCATTTTGAGCAGCTTGAAATGATAAAAGATGCAGTAAGTATCCCATTAGTTATTCATGGAGGAACAGGAGTTAAAGATGAAGACGTTAAAAAAGTCATTGATTTAGGTATTAGAAAATTTAATGTAGGAACCGAATTATTAGTTGGATGGAATCAAAAATCAAAGGAATTGTACGATAAGAATAAAGAAAATGTATCGAGCAGAAATAATATTATTCCCGGATTAGAAGTGATTGAAGAAATTGTTGAGAGGAAGATACAGCTATTCAAAAATATAGAAGGGTGAGGTAATACATCGTGAAGGCTGGATTTTATATTGGAGATTATAAATATGAAGTAAGAGATATTCCAAATCGGGAACCAAAAGAGTCTGAGGTGAAAATCAAAGTCGCCTGGTGCGGACTCTGTGGCACGGATATTCATAAATTCCAGGGGATGAACGGTGCAAGTGTGGTCATCCCTCCCATTATCCTGGGGCACGAATGCTCAGGCGTCGTTGAAGCAGTTGGACCTGATTGTACTTTATTTAAACCGGGAGATCGTGTAGCCTGTGATCCGAGCTATGGATGTGGAAAATGTAATTGGTGCAAGCAGGGATTCCCTAACTTTTGCCATGAACGGCACGGGGTAGCAAAGGGGTTTAGTGAGTATGTATACCCTCCTGAGAAAAATGTCTACCTTATATCAGATTCGCTTGATTTGAAAAGTGCTGCTTTTACAGAGCCGCTATCATGCGCTGTCCATGGACTGGATCTAATAGAAATGGAAAGCGGGAAAACAGTTGTCATGTATGGTATGGGCGCAATAGGCTCTTTAATGCTGCAGTTGCTCTCCCTTTCTGGGGCAGCAAAAATTATTGTAGTGGAGAAAGAAGCAGAGAAGCGAAAGCTGGCAATCGAGTTAGGAGCTTCAGAAGCAGTAAATGATATGGAAATTGAAGATATCAGTCAAGAGATAAATGTTGATTATGTCATTGAATGTATCGGCTTGAAAAAGACAATGGAGCAGGCGATAAGAATAGCAGGTAAGAAAGGGAAGGTACTCCTATTTGGATTAGGTAATCCAGATGAATTCGTAAGTTTTAATCAATTTGAAGCTTATAAAAAAGAGGTAAGTATTTATACTTCCTATTTAAATCCTCATACCTCGCAAAGAGCAATTAATTTATTGGAAGAAGGAAAAATTGATACAAAGAAAATTATTAGTGCCGAGCTTAACTTAGATGAAATTGGAACCGAATTACAGAACCTGACACATTCAAAAAAAGGTAAAGTAATGGTTTATCTGAGCGGAGAATATTAAATTAATCCATTAGAGGGGTGAATCAAATGGTTTTATCGGGGATATTGATAGCTTTACTGGCAACATTAGGACAATGGTGGTTTTTCGGGCCTATCACAAAATGTCTGGTATATCCATTAGTAACAGGGACGCTTGTCGGAGTATTTATGGGCGATCCGATGGTGGGAATGTTAGCCGGAGCAAATATACAATTGATTTATCTGGGCTGGATTTCCGCAGGCGGGACAATGCCCAGCAATACAATCGTTGCAGGTGTATTCGGTACAGCTATGACATTATTATCTGGAGCAGAGCCTACACTGGCTATTACATTTGCTATACCATTCAGTATGTTTGGCTTATTGTTAAACCAGGTGTATATGACTGTAAATGCTGCATGGATTCATCGGGCAGATAAATTGCTGGAAAAAGGTAATCTGCGTGGAGTGCGGCTGATGAATTATGTACCTTCGTTTTTTGTAGCTTTTATATTATATGGTGTGCCGGCATACTTATTGGTTGTTTCAGGAAGCAGCTGGGCACAGAATTTAATAGAAACTGTTCCCGAAAGTGTTATCAGTGCTTTAGAGGTTGTCGGGGGAATCATGCCAGCTCTTGGTATTGCCATGCTTTTGAATTATTTAGGAAAGAAAAAGCTTCTTCCATGGTTTATCGGCGGTTTCTTCCTTACTGTATACTCCGGCCTGGGAATAACGGGAGTCTCAATATTCGCAGCGGTTATAGCTATTATCTTATATTATAATAGCAGCAAGCCTGCAGAAGAAAAGAAAGGAAAAACAGTAAAACGGCTGACTGTAGATAAAAAAATCAATCCAGTTACCGTTACTGGCGATGCAAATGCGATACAGCCGGCAGAGGAATATACGAAGAGGTTATCGAAAGCGACCTTGGTTAAAACATGGTTATGGTCTACCTCTGCAGAATCTTGTTATAATTATGAGAGATTACAAGCCTTGGGATCTGCCAATCTCATGTTAACACCGATACGAAAATTATATGATACCAAGGATGAGCAAGTAGAAGAGCTGAAAAAGTATATGATCTTTTATAATACGGAGCCTCATACAATTGGCCCGATTATTAACGGTATAGCTTGTTCGATGGAGGAAGCACGTGCCAATGGGCAGGATATAGGTGAAAATGATATTAATTCAGTGCGGACAGGACTAATGGGACCTGTAGCTGGTATTGGAGACACGGTGATGCAAGGAATTCTTTTCCCTGTTATCTTCGGGATTGGCGTTTCGCTGGCCTTGGAAGGAAGTTATCTAGGTCCAATTCTGGCAGTGTTAATTTTTGAATTACTCATTTATGGATGCGGTTACATGATGTTCTTCACTGGATATAAGCAAGGAAAGACATCATTGCTTAAAATACTGAAAAGCGGGACGATTGATCGTATCATTAATTCCTTCAGCATAGTGGGATTAATGGTAGTCGGAGCTTTAGCAGCCAGTCTGGTCAAAGTGATGACACCTTTATCAATAGATATTGGAGAAGGAACGACCACCTTTCAAAGTGTTTTAGATTCCCTTGCACCGGGATTGATCCCGTTAGGAATTACACTATTTGTCTGGTGGATGTTGAAAAGAAAAGTCAATACTGGCTGGATTATACTGGCAATATTCGTACTGGGGATTGCCGGCTATTATTTAGGGATTTTAGGATATAACGGATAACAATGAGGTGAATGTATGGTCAATGTTATATTAATCAGTCATGGAGCTTTTTGCCAAGGTTTATTACAAAGCTTAAAAATGGTGGCAGGAGAGGACTTTGGCGTTAAAGCGGTCTCTTTAAATGAAGGAGAAGCGCCGGAAGAGTTTAGGATAAAGCTGGCGGAGGCCATCAAAGAGAATCATACAGATAGTGAACAAGAAACAATTATATTATCTGATATTCCAGGAGGCACTCCTTTTCAAAGTGCGGCATATTTGGCGAAGCAGTATAAGATCGGTTTAATTTCAGGGATGAATTTACCGATGCTGCTGACGCTGTGTTTTGAAAAATCACGAGATAAAAGCTTAGAAGAATTGGTTAATAAAGTAACAAGTGAAAGCTCATTAGGTGTTCAGGCGAAATTATTTAAAGAAGGGGAGAAAAGTAAACGTGAAAAACTTAGTGTTGACAAGAATCGATGATAGGCTTATCCATGGGCAGGTTATGACAGCCTGGATAAAAAACAGAGGAGCAGATCAAGTAGTTATTGTAGACGATGACACGGCTAATGATGAATACATGATTGAAGTGCTTGAAATGGCTGTGCCGGAAGAAATAGCAATCGGCATTTTTACAAAAGAGGATGGCGTCCGATTTTTTGAGCAGGGTTTAGATGCACCCACTATCCTGCTGGTAAAAGGCCCGAAAGTATTAAATTATTTAGTGGATAACGGTATTAATATTGATGAAATAGACGTAGGAGGAATGGGAGCAAGAAAGGATAGGACCGTTTTATATAAAAATATTTCAACAAACGGTGAAGAAAAGGAACAATTTAATGAGCTCCTGGACAAAAAGGTAAATGTATATATACAGGTGATGCCGCAGGATAATCCTGTCAGTATTTCCGAGTACTTGAGATAGGCAGTGTGAGCATATGAATACAGAGAGATTAGACGGAAAAGTATTTGTAATCACTGGTGGAAGCAGTGGCATGGGAGCAGCACTGGCTAAAGATTTTTGTAATAGAGGTGCAAAGGCAGCAATCTTTGATCTAGATGAAGCAAAAGGAACAGAAGTCGTTGAAGAGATAAGAGCTTCAGGAGGAAGTGCCGAGTTTTTTCCGTGCGATGTGACAAGTAAAAAGCAGATTCATGAGCGGGCGAATGAAGTGGAGGAGAAACTGGGATTGATTACTTCGTGGATTAACTCTGCTGGAGTCTCTCAAATGAAACCATTTCTTGAAAGTGAAGAGGAATTTTGGGACTTAACCTTAAATGTAAATCTGAAAGCGACATTTTTATGCTGCCAGGTTGCAGTAGAAAAAATGTTGGAAAACGGGGGCGGGGAAATCCTGAATATGGCTTCCCTGTCCGGGAAAAAAGCCAGCTCCTGGCAGACGGTATATTGCGCAAGTAAATTTGGAGTCATAGGATTAACACAGTCTATTGCAAAAGAATTCGCCGACAAAGGCATTCGTATAAATTCCCTCTGTCCAGGTATTGTTCATACAGAGATGTGGGAAAAATTAAAATATGATTATGCAAAAAAAAGGGATATTGAACCAGATGAAGTAATGGATTATTTTAAGAAAAATATTCCGATGCATCGACTGGTAGAAATAAAAGATGTAATAAACGCTGCCATATTTCTTTTAACGGATAATTCAAGTTATTTAACTGGTCAATCTATTAATCTGGCAGGTGGTGAATGGATGGATTAGTAGATGGCCAGGGAGGTTGGAATATGAATAAATTAGATTTCAGTGGAAGAGAACAATTATATTATCAAATATACAGTTTATTATTTCAGGATATCATGAATGGGAAATATCGTGTCGGTGATATGATTCCTGCTGAAAGTGAACTGATGGAAAGCTACCATGTGAGCAGAGCAACTGCCAGAAAAGCAATGGAGATGCTGGTAAACGACGGATTAGTCAAAAAAAGAAGAGGAATAGGAACATTTGTTACAGCTTTGAAACCTAAAAATGATTTGAACAGAGTAATCAGCTACAGTAAGAAGAATCAGGCGGATTCAACAATAGTAAGTAAGCATACGATTGATGTGAATATTCAGCCGGCAGATGATGAACTTGCATTAAGACTGAAGGTTGAGGTAAATACTCCTTTAATTTGCTTGAAGAGGTTACGGTGCGCAGACAAAGAACCGTCCTATCTGGAATTAAATTATTACGAGTATAACTTTGTTCCAGAAGTATATAATCGGGACTTTTCAAAAGAGTCATTGAGAGCATTCTTGAAAAACTTTTATAATATACAATGGTCCTATGCTCAACAGGAAATTTATTCTATTCTGGCTGAAGAGAAGCTGGCCGATCTTCTTCAGGTAGATATAGGCAGCCCTATCATTCAAATAAAACGTGTCTCCTATGATATTAATAATGTGCCCAGAGAATTTGTTTCCACATTTTACAGAGCAGACAGGCATCACCTAGAAATCGAGCTATCTATATGAGTAAAGGATAGATAAAATGAGTCAACTTATTTTAATAGGCGGTTATCCTGGAACAGGGAAGACCTATTTATCAAAAAAAATACAACAGAGGTTTCCTATTTTTCAAATGTTATCATTGGATGAAATGAAGGAGGAGAATTGGGATTTGTTCGGGTTTAATAACCTGGAGGAAAAAGAAGTACTTAATAAAAAAAGTGTTGATGACTATTACACAAAAATGGAGGAACATTTTCAACAGAGGGATTATGTGTTATCAGATTATCCGTTCAGTAAAAAGCAAAAGAACCGTTTGGAATATCTGGTTCAACATTATAATTACCAAGTAATGACCATTCGTCTGACAGCGGATTTAAATGTTTTATTCGACAGACAGAAAAAAAGAGATCTGGAGGATGACAGGCACCCGGGGCATTTACTGACGGTATACCATAAAGGAGATGTGCTTTCTGAGGGTCTGCGAAGAGATAATTTGCTGGAGTATAGCGAGTTTGTAGAAAGATGTAAAACGAGAGGATATGATTGTTTCTCTCTTGGATATTTATATGAGATGGATGTTACTGATTTTGCGGATATTGATTATGCAGGATTGTTTTCAAGGATTTCGGGGTGCATTCAAGCAGATGAATAATTTTTGGATTTACCATGTAATATCTTAAATATTGATAGAGAGATGGAAAGCAACGATGTAAAAGATTGTTTTCGTCTGTAATTGCGTGTTATAAACGCATATTCTATAAAAAAAAGCCCTTGTCTTTTTTTATCACAACTATCGAGATTTAAGTTTAATAAGCTGTATAGGAAAAATCCTATTTATGCTCTTCACTCCTAACAAAAAATAAGGAATGAGGCTGTAGATAATATAAATAGCCCCGTTCCTTATTATTGAAGAAAATACAGATATCATCACACAATATACCGTATAGTTTTAAAAGAAAAGGAGAGAGAATCTTACAAAATTATAAAAACAAGTACCCATCCTCTTTTAATTGTTCACCAACTTGCGTAGCCAGCTTACTGCTCTCCCATTGACCATTTTTTATTTGGGCTAAAGAATTCTCTTCATTGGTTTTTAAAATGGCTACCTTTTCAAGAATCTGACCAGCTTCATTTGGAGGAATTACAACTATCCCGTCCTCATCACCTAATATAATATCGCCTGGATGTACGACTTGGCCTCCGCATGAAATATCAACATTGATCTCACCAGGCCCTTTTTTGTAGGGACCTCTACCTGTAATTCCAGCTGCAAATACAGGGAAATCTTCTGCTAACAGATAATCCACATCACGTACACAACCATCCACAATAAATCCGGCTATTTTTTTGCTTTTGGCATAGGAATACATAATTTCTCCACAGACACTATAATTCATATCTCTGCCAGAATCTACCACAATCACATCACCTGGCTCAGCCATTAACAGGGCTTGGTGGAATAATAGATTATCGGCAAGGGCTGCCTTGATAGTTACAGCCTGTCCAACTATTTTTCTCCCTGTACCTATTGGTCTGATATAAGCGTTCATACTGTATAAGCGCTCCATGCAATCAGATACATTTGCGCTATTACAATGTCGGAATGCTTCTATTAAACTTTCTTCCTTTCTTTGCTTATGATTTATGATACGTTTTCCAATTTTCATAATATGCTTCCTTTCTTTGGCTTAAATTACTCTATATTTCGGTTCTTTATTTTCTAAAACTAACAGTACTTCTTGAACAATAGTTAACCCTACTAATTTTGCCGCTTCTTTAGTGTTTGCTCCAATATGGGGGGTACCAATAAAATTTTCTAAATGAAGTAGAGGATTGGCACCCGTTGGGGGTTCATTTACAAAAACATCGCTGGCAGCAGCAAAGATTTTATTCTCTTTCAGCGCATCGTATAGAGCTGTCTCGTCAACAACTCCTCCTCTGGAAGTATTTATTAAAATGGCATTTGATTTCATATAACTGAGATTATCTTTATTTATTAAATGCTTTGTACCTTTGTTTAATGGGACACTGATAGATACAAAATCTGATAATTTTAAGAGATCATTCAGATTATCTATTTTCTCAATGCCTAGTTCCTCGCATTGTTCTCTACTGATGAGTGGATCGAATGCAATAATTTTCATGTTAAAACCATTTTTAGCTATTCTGGCTGTATTTAATCCAATTTTTCCAGCACCAACTAATCCTAATATTTTTTTGTTTAATTGATAGCCTATAAGATTTTTGGGACCAATCGATGTTAATTGATTATTTTTTCCTTTTTCAAAACTTAAGCTAATTCGGCGTGCTGCATTTGTCATCAATGCAATAATTAATTCAGATACGGATTGAATATTCGCTTCCGGGGTGTAGACTACTTTGACTCCGTGTTCTTTAGCGGCTTCTATATCTATGGAATCATAGCCGACCCCGTGTTTTCCGATTACCTTTAATTTTGGAGCGTTTTCAATAAGCTTGCGAGAAACAGGGAAGGTACGCAGAATAATTGCATCAACCTCACTTATTTTCTCTAAATTATTTGTAATATCAGCGTGTTTTTCTAGAAGTTCTATAGCTTCTTCATCAATATATTCATTAAGAAAGACCTTATATTTTGCCAATAGACACACTTCCCTTCCATCATGTTAGTTGTTATATCTAATTATTCGAATCATAAGATTAGTGTAAATATTATATTTATAATGTAAAATAGATATATAGATTATTAAATAGCATTTTTTTTGATATTAAGGAGGCATTAAAAATGAATTTGAATTTTATCCCGACGTTCTTGACCATTGTCCGAAAAAAGTCTATCAGTGCAGCAGCTGAGCATATGTATGTTGCTCAGACAACTGTAAGTCAACGATTAAATGTTGCCGAAAAAGAGCTGGGCTTTAAATTAATCGAACGCGGCAAAGGAGTGAAGAATGTTGTTTTGACTCCTGCCGGTGAAGAGTTTTTAAGGTTAGCTGAACAATGGGAAAACATTTATAATGACCTGCAAATATTGAAAAAAGATGGTCCAAAGTTAGATCTCAATATAGGATCTATAGATAGCTTTAATACATTCTTTTTGCATAATATCTATAAAGAGATTAATAATACGCCTTCCATATATCTTAATTGTCATACCCTCCATTCCAGTGAAATTTATGCTGGTGTTGATAATAAAACATTGGATATCGGTTATGCTTTGATTCATAGAAACTTTGAAAATGTACATGTCAAGAAATGCTTTGAATCTGATTTGGTACTTATTCGTTCTGGTTCTATTAAAAATGCAACAGTACATCCTTTAGAGTTAGATCCGCAATATGAATTATTTATGCCATGGGGCGAAGAATTTAAAGGATGGCATAATTATTGGTGGGATCCTTTAAGTATTCAAAAAATCAGAATAGACGATATTCATTTGCTGTTAGATATTTTAAAGAATCCAGTTTATTGGGCTATTGTACCTGAATGGATTGCCAAAACATCCAGCCGCAATCATGATGTATCTATTCAACATTTTTCTGAATCTCCTCCACCGTATACTTGCTATGAGCTTACTCATAAAAATCCAAGCTCATCCAAACGTTCTGCTATCGATCATTTTCATACCTATTTTCAAAATGTGAAATAAAGGGAGATGCTGTTCCTGCAGCATCTCTTTTCTACTAAATAGAAGCTACAATCCCCATCACAATAAGCGTTAGTACACCCCCGATACGAGTCGTTACTTGTAAAAATGGATATAGCTGAATTCGATCGCTTGCTTTTAATACAGCTATATCTCCGGTTCCTCCCATATCGGCTAGAGCAAGCCCAGAAATAATGGAGGATTCAATAAAGTAAAAGCCAATTAGCCAGCCGGCAAATCCGGCAATAGTAGCTAAAACAATAACAATGATAGTAACTAAGAACATATGAGATGGATTCAGTATCAAAGAAATAACACGATTAATATCTATTAAACTTGCGCTTATTGCTACAAGTATAGCTGGTACCCAAAGTTTAGTGATCAAGTTAAACCAGACTTCTGCCCCGATATTAATATATTCCGGAAGAATGTTCGTTACTTTTAGGATGGCAGCTATGATAATAATCCAAACAAAAGTATGGAATGTAGGGATTAATTCACTTAAAAGAGAGCCTGATACATATAATCCCCCAGCTATCATCATCCCTATGCCGACATTACGGAGAGATTCTATCAGATTTTTTTCTTTGTTATGCTGGAAATTATTTGCGCTTTTTCGTAGTGGATTTCCTTCCCCGGAAAAACCTTTTACGAACATATTTTTATTTCTTTTTCCTAAATAATTTAATACTGCAGCAAGAAGGATACAAATAATATTAGAGACCATCACAGCTGGAGCCAAAATATCAAAATAATCTGCTGGAGTTCCGCCTAAGTTACTGGCATATATCTCTGATAATGGGATAGCACCTGTTGTTATACCACTGGCCATAATTGGCGCAACCATCATCAGAATAGTGTATTTAAATCCAAATCCGAATACTTGTCCTAAAATACCTGCAACTAATGCTCCCAGTAATATAGTTGCTAATAAAGGAATGAGCATTTTAACCGCTACAGTAATCAGAACTTCCTTCTTAATCCCTAATATACTCCCTACGATTAAGCCAGCTACAATGAAATCTGAGAAACCAAATTGGCTGTAAAAGCTTTCTGCCAGCTCCGATGTATTTTCTGGCAGAATACCTGCATATACTAAGACGGCAGGAAGCAGAATACAGAGAATAGTACCGCCGCCAAAGTCAGAAAAAATAGGGATGACATTACCTATCCAAATCAATAATCCACCTAACCCCATCATAATCATTAAGGATGTAACAATATTTATCGGTATGAGGTCCATATAAAGAGCTGTAAAAGCTGGTAATAATATAATCAAGAATAATGGAAATTTAATCCCGTAGATTTCCTCATGGAAAATACTTTTCTTTTCCAGAGTATTATTTATTTTCTTAGTCTCTGTCATTTCTTCATCTCCTTCTGTCTGAAACAAATAGTTGATTAGATATCCATTTAAATGATAACGCTTTCTTTAGGTTGATCAGCTGATTACTAAATGAAAGATTATTCATACTATTAATCATAATATTAAAATTAATAATGTAAAACGAATAAAAATTGTATTTAATAGCACTTTTATTGCTATATAGAAGTTGAAGTTAATATATTTTTAAGTTTGGAATGTATTATTTAAGCTAGAGATGCTGGTCTATACTAAAAATGAGAAAAGTGTCAATCATAATCCGGGGTAATGCTAAGTTAATATGAAGAATAACTTTATACATTAATAATGATAAGAGTTGTTTAACAGAAAAACCATTGGCAATGAAAAGTAGAATGTTTTTGCAAGTATCTGTATTACACAATGTTACTAGAAGCACAATTTTATGTAAGCGCATTATTTACTGATGTAATTACAATATACAACTTAGATGCAGCTTATTTGTAAAAAATAATTCTTCTATTAGAAAGGAAGATAAAAAATGGGAAGATTACAGGATGCCAACTGGGCCAAATTCAACACATTTCTTTGCCATTTCGTTAAATCTATCATCAGGAATATCTAATTGTGACAGATTTGTCGGCATACCAATTTCACTTAAGAACTTCTCAAAGCGTCTAATTCCTTCTAAAGCAATTGCTTCCTGCTCCGTTACTTTATCCTTTTTTATATAGTACTAGGTTAAAGTAAATACCGTATAAGTTATTATGGTTTCTATGAGACTATCAATTAAATTATTACTAGAAATAAACCGGGCGGGCTGCCCGGTTTTTCTTTTGTGTAAAGAAGAAAGTAGAGCTTTCTTCTAACCTGTATATTTGTGGGGAACTACTTTACCTGAGCTATAGTCATGAATGGAAACCTGATGGATTGAAAAAAATCTTTGCTATCAATCTGCTAGTTCAGTTGGCATAATTACAGGGCATCAGAAGCTAATAAGCTATTCTCTATGAAGAAACAAAAGTCCAGACTTCATCACAAAAATAAAACAGCCAAAATCAAAGTTGTGATGAATAGTCACGTATGGCGAAATATTCTGTCTTATAATGAGGTTGTGCACAAATGGGAGGTGGCGGAATGAAGTACTCAGAGAAACAAATTATAAGTGACTTGTTAAAAGAGAACCATCTCAGCATCCGACAGCTTTTAACTTCTTATAATTTAACCTATGAAGAATTGAAGCAGCTGAAAAGTAAAATCAATTCACAGTTCCATCAAGATATTATTTTAAGCAATGACGAAATTATCTATATTCCCCACAAACACAGTAAAAATATTGCCAGTCATTATCATATTCCCATTGATGAAATGACTCCAATATTCAAACCAGAAGTAAGGAGAGATATAGCATTTTTAAAGATTGCGCTGGATGACAGTGAATATTTATCTTTATTAGAGCTATCAGATCATTGCTTGGCCAGCAAAAATACTCTAACGAATGATATCAAAGCAATTAACAGTGATATAAAAGATGATGGAATTTCTATTCAATACACAAGAAAAGATGGTTTTTATTTAGCGGGAGATGAAGTCAGAATCCGAGCTGAGCTGATTAATATTATAGACAGATTATTTTTATATCCAAACGGAAGGAGTCTTTTAGAAGATAAAGCAATTCATGCCAAAGGTGAATATTTTCTGCTCACGGAGAGAATCAGAAAGCTCGAAAGAAAGATAAACATTACGCTCAGTGATGAATATCTTTCAAAGCTGCCCTATATTATTCTGATCATGATTAAACGGGCAAGCGTTATAAAAGAAGAATGGAGCCTGTCTATTAAGTATCAAGAATTGAATCAGACGAGTGAGTTCAAAAAAATTCAAGAATTATTTTGGGAATATCCCAATTTATCAATGCAGGATTTGACCTATTTATCTTTAATCTTCCTGGGAGCTAATCGAATTGACCTGGATTCAAGTCTCGCAAGTGAAACGGAAGTAGAAGAATTTGTTTTCTTTATTATTAAAAAGCTGGAGGACAGGCTGGCATTCAACTTCCAGGATAATCAATTTAAGAAAAAATTAATGCAGCATCTAAGCCCTGCTTTAATCAGGAAACGATTGGGTTTAACCCTTGAAAATCCTATACAAAAGGACTTTATTAATCGATATTATCCCGTATATGAAGTAATTAAGGAAATTGTAGATGAGTATAAAAAGATAACTCTTAGTGAAGCTGAAATTGTTTACCTTTCTATGATTGTGCTTGGACATATGTATCAGGTCAACAATGATGCTTATCAGAATAATAAAGAAGTCACAGCAATTGTCGTATGTCAGAGTGGTCACTCCATATCTGAATTAATGAATGTACAGCTGAAGGATATGTTCCCAAATATCAATTTCCTGGGAACATATAGCGAGCGGCGATTTTATCAGGAGAATCCAGATATCGATATTGTTTTTACTACCGCTCCGCTTCAGACAGATAAGAAAATTTTTGTTATGGTCAATCTTTTCGATGAAAAAAAGCGAAAAGAATTTATCAATAAGGTAGAAAACCATATTGTTGCCAATCCAAGTATTAAAACAAAACAATTAATGAATTTTCTGCGTGACGTCATACCAGAAGAAAAGTTTGAGGATATCAAGGAGAAAGCACATCGTTTCTTTCAGGATGACAAAGAAAATACAGATACAAGCTATTCAATTTTAAGACAGGAACAGGTCAGCATTGTCCACGTGAATAATATTTTTGAAATGGCGCAAATTGGCTTGGAGAAAATGCAGGAACGAAAATCCATTGCACCTGCGTATACAGGTGCAGCCTTGCACATCTTCAAACAGAAATATGAATCTATGCTGATTGGTCCGGAAGTCTACTTGCCTCATGCACATCATAACGATGGTGCATATTGTGAAGACTTTCAGCTTGTGGTCAATCCCAGGATAAAAACTTGTGTTTTATGTTTATCTCCTAATAAAGATAACTCTCATGTGAAAAAATTATTACAGTTAAATAGTCTTTTTATGGATATTGAGTTTATGGATACTTTATATAATTCTACCGATAAAGACGCATTTAAGCTCATCGAAAGGAGATGCAAAGATGGAATTCAAGAGCTTATTTAGCTCCAGATTAATGAAATTGAATCACCCTTATCCAAGCAGGGAAAAGCTTTTTGAAGAGGTAGCTCAGGACCTAGTGTCACAGGGATATGTAAAAGGTTCTTATCAGGATGCCCTGATTCAAAGAGAGCGTAGTTTTCCTACCGGTTTAAGAACAAATTACTGTAATATTGCTATCCCGCATACGGATGCTGTTCATGTAAAAACTCCTTTTATTTACCTTGTTCAACTGCAGGATGAGCTGAAATTTCAAAACATGGGAAACGCCAGTGAGGAATTAAGTGTAAAGCTTATTTTCTTCCTTGGAATTACAGAACCGAAGAACCAGACGGTATTGCTTTCAACCTTAATGGAGCTTTTCCAGACAGAGGAGTTCTCCAAAATAATTTTTGAGGAAAAAGATACAAAACAGCTTGAGAAAAAACTAAATACTTTTTTAACAGGAGGAAATTAAAATGAAAAATGTTATCGTAGCTTGCGGAAGTGGTGTAGCAACAAGTCAGACAGTAGCTTCAAAGGTAAAAAGAATTTTAGATGAAAATAAAATCAAAGCAAATGTTGAGGCAGTCGATATTAAGTCTCTAAACAGCTATATTAAATCGGCGGATGTCTATATTTCTATTACAAAGGGTGGTAAAGAATATGATATTCCAATGTTAAACGGGATTGCTTTCCTGACTGGTATGGGGATTCAGGAAGAGACAGAAAAGCTGATTCAAATCCTTAAAAATTAAAATGTAAAGGAAGGAGAAGACAGATGGACTTTTTGCAAAATATTGTTGAATATATTTTAGACATGGGTGCTCCCGTGTTTGTCCCTTTAATTATGCTAGTTATCGGACTCATTGCACGGATGAAGTTTAAAGATGCGTTAAGCGCAGCAATCATTTTTGGAGTAGCCTTTTCAGGTATGTCATTAGTTGTTGATTTTATGCTGGCTTCCATCAGTCCTGCTGCGCAATCATTTGCTGAAAATACAGGTATTAATTTAAATGCCGTTGACGGTGGATGGACGACAGCTGCAGCCATTACTTGGTCGTGGCCTTTAGCATTTCTTATGTTCCCAATTACGGTAGGGATTAATATTGTTATGCTGGCCTTCAAACTGACTAAAACACTTAATGTAGATATGTGGAATGTATGGGGAAAAATATTCACTGCCATTTTGGTTATGTTTCTTTCCGGCAGCGTGGTTTTAGGTTTCGTTGTTGCCAGCATCCAGGTTATTATCGAGCTGAAGATCGGCGACATCTGGGGAAAGGAAATAGAAGATCTTACTGGAATACCAGGAGTTACTGTACCACACCATATGACAATTATTGCTTCGTTACTTTACCCAATCGATAAATTAATGGACAAAGTACCTTTCCTAAATAAAAAGATGGATGCAGAGGCATTAAGAGATAAGCTTGGCGTATTTGCGGAAAACCACATTATGGGTGGTCTCATAGGCTTCTTATTGGGGCTGGCAGCAAACTATGGAATACAGGATTCACTTGTTTTAGGTATTCAAGCTGCCACAGCTTTAACTTTATTTCCAATGGTTTCTAAGTTGTTTATGCAAGCGTTGTCACCTATTTCCGACGCAATTTCAGAGTTTATGAAGAGGCGTTTTGGTGATAGAGAGATATTTATTGGTTTAGATTGGCCGATTCTAGCGGGCAGGAACGAAATTTGGGTATCTGCAATCGTTATTATCCCTGTATTGCTGTTGTTCTCCGTCATATTACCGGGAAATGCTGTATTGCCGTTTGGGGGTATCGTTAACCTTTCAGTATGTGTTGCAGTAGTCCTGCTGACTAGAGGAAACCTTGTGAGATCCATTATATACGGGGTCATTACAGCGCCTGTTTTCTTATATATTTCCACATACTTTGCCCCTTATATAACAAGGCTGGCAAATGAAACGGGTTCGGTAAATGTAGAAGCCGGAAGTATGTTGACATGGAGCACAATTGAAAATGGTGAATTTAAATTAGTGTTTGCGAATGCAATGGCTGGAGAATGGTGGGGAATCTTAGGGGCCATCGTCTGGCTTGGACTGTTCATCATATTCTATTTTGGAAGAAAGAGAGATAATGAAAAATATTTTAATGAAGCAGAAAAATAATATAAGAGGATGTTCAAAAAGTCACCAAATGATAAGCGGCGAATCTCTGCGTTGACGTGTTCTTTCCGATACTCACGTATTTGGAAGCATACGCTCCGTTCGTAAAAACCACGTCGCCTTGATCTTCTTGCTTCTAATTTACCGACTTTTTGAACCCATAATATAAACATGAAAGAGTGAGACCATTGAATTTTATTTTAAAATCGAAACTGTTTTGGTCCTTTATGGTTGTCTTAGCGTTTCTGCTAATGGTAATTGGTTTCTTCACAAAAGATTTAAGTATGTGGGTTACGGCTTTTATTATTAGCATTCTAGTGAAGTTATATGCAGAGGATATTTTATTCTCAGCATATAAAAATAGATTAGGGAAGATGAGAGAAAAGCTGGCAAGAAAGGAGGGATAATTTGATTTATACAATTACACCAAATCCGGCAATAGACAGAATTGTTTACCTTGAGGGTGATCTGACTCCTGAAAAAAACAATATAACCAAAGAAAGATATGTTGATCTTGGCGGAAAGCCAACTCATGTATCAGCTATATTGGAACAGCTTGGAGATACACCTAATAGGGCCACCGGATTTTCAGGAGAGTTAAACAAAGCAGAGTTAGTATCCATCTTTGATAAATACCACATGAATCATGAATTTATCAACATACCTGATCAACGAACCAGGGAAAGTATTATTGTGATTAATAACAGCGGCGGCAGCTATATGATAACAGAAAGAGGATTAAAGGTTTCAGATAGCGATAAAGCAAAACTGTATTCATATATCAAAGAAAACATTCATTCGGAGGATATTGCTGTTGTTGGAAAGCCGGCACAAGGATTTTCTGTTGAGGATTTCAGGTATCTTATTCGCCTGTTGAAAGAGCAAAATGCTTATGTTGCATGTGATGTGGCAGGTGAGTACTTGACTGTAGCTATCGAGGAAAAGATAGATTTTATTAAACCAAATAAGCACGAGATGAATGATTTATTTCCTGGAGATGAGCCGATCCATCAAAAGTTTAACCGTATTTGCGAAAAAGTGCCAAATGCGGTATGCAGTTTAGGCTCTGAAGGTGCATTGTATAAAGTCGAGAACACATTCTATCAGGCTGTCCCTCCTAAAGTCGAGGTTCAGAGTGATACAGGAGCAGGGGACGCATTTGTGACCGGTTATATTTATGGTGTTGCCAATGGATATGATATTTCAGACAGGGTTAAGTGGGGAATTCTCTGTTCTGCCAGCAAAGTACAGCATTACAGCAGCTGTCAAATTAATAAGGAAGACTTTAATTTTATTGAAAATAATTTAAAAATACATGAGGTGATATAATGCTATATTCAGAAGAGAGAAAGAAAATGTGTGAGATTGTAAAGACCATGTTTGATAGATTTCAAACGAATGCGGCCGGTGGAAATCTCAGTTTAAAGGTTAGTGATAAACATTTTATTATGACACCTACTTTAATGTCTCAAAACTACCGCTGTGATTTAAGTCCATTTCAAATTTTAGTAGTAGATAAGGAATTAAATATTATCGAGGGTGAAGGAAGACTGACAAGAGAAATCAATATGCACATGGCTTGTTATGAAGAGAATCCTGCTATTAACTGTGTTATTCATGCGCATGCAAAAGAATCTATGGTTTGGGCAAGCATGGGGAAAGATATGCCAAATATTACAGAAGCTACTCAAAAAATCGGTGATATCCCATGTTTAGACTATCGGCCGGCAACTTCTCCGGAATTAGCAGCTTTAGTCAGAGACACAATTGCAGAACGGGATGCAGATAAAATACCTGCCGGACTATTATTAGAAAGACATGGTCTGGTGGTGGCAGATAAGTCATTGGAAAAAGCATACGATATGGTTGAAAGAATAGAATACAATGCTTATGTTGCTTACAAAATGTATCTTCTTTCAAAAGTTGGCGAGAATATCGATTTTCAGAAGGACTATCATTATAATTTGGATGAATAAAACAAAAGCGTTTTTTGTATACTCATTTGTATATGAAACAATAGATTTTATTATCGATATCATTAGATTAGTGAGTTACAGCTTTAATAATTCCTCTACATTCAAAGAAATTTCGCGTGGAAGTGGAGGAATTTTCAAGGAGCCTATTCAAAAAGCAAACAAATTTAAGTAAAAATGAAAGAAGTGAAAAAGATAATGTCTATTCAAAATGAAATAGTAAAAATAGCAAAGCAGTGCTATGAAACAGGACTGGTAGTGGGGACAGCTGGAAATGTAAGTGTGAGAGAAGGAGATATGATGTACATTACACCTTCTGCACTTCCTTATAATGAAATGACAGAGGAAGATGTATTGAAAGTAGATCTTACAACAGGAAAAGTCATAGAGGGCAATCGTAAACCATCCTCTGAAACACCAATGCATACCAATATCTATTTACAAAAAAAAGAAATAAAAGCGATTGTCCACACGCATTCTACTTATGCAACTATTTTTGCTTGTGCACATAAAGCTATTCCTCCGGTCCATTATGTCATTGCAGATATTGGCAGAGAAGTTTCTGTGGCGCCATACGCCAGATATGGATCTGAATCGCTTGCCGGGTATGCTGTAGAGACATTGGGAGATGCAAACGGTGTACTGTTAGCTAATCATGGAGTTGTAGCTGTCGGAGATACATTAGCTGATGCATATAGAAGGGCTGAAGCCATTGAAGAGCTGGCCTTACTTACCTATGGAAGTCATGTATTGAATAGTGTCAATCCATTGACGGAAGAAGAGCTTGATGAAG
This sequence comes from Oceanobacillus sp. FSL W8-0428, assembly GCF_038004405.1. Lineage (NCBI taxonomy): Bacteria > Bacillati > Bacillota > Bacilli > Caryophanales > Bacillaceae > Oceanobacillus > Oceanobacillus sp. FSL W8-0428. The sequence goes on along the minus strand of NZ_JBBORB010000001.1, from coordinate 1,115,828 downwards.
CATTAGAAGGTTTTAAAACGTATACTAGTAACTGAGGGAAGACAAACAAATTTTGAAAACAGATATAAAGGACAAACATTTACAAGCAGCAATTTTTTAATGAGACTGTGATTATTCACTTCATTAAAAATTGTTGCTTGTTGTATATATACGGATGATTGACCGAGAAAATCGATGCATGTAGAGGTTGTTTAAAAAATGTTTAGACAGAAGTATCTTTTCAATCTATGGAATAAAATAATGAATATTAGAATCATTCGTTTCATTCCATAGGTTTTAAATTCATTAGTGAAAGCATACAAGAGAAAGCAGAAGAATTAATTCATCATAGCAGAATTTATCAACATTTCGATAAAGCAGCTCCGACCGCAGCACCCTTTTCTGCTTGGCCAATTTGATTAAAAATATATAGAAGAAACACATCGGTATTTGAAATTGTACATAAGGAAAGGTAGTAGGAATTTTGGTTGATAAAATTAAGTTTTAAACTTAATTTTATATTTAAGCTGCCGCTTTAAGTACTAATTTAATACCTGCCAGCGATTAGTTTTGTTATAATTAAACTGTGTGTTTAAATTCGCAACAGGTGGTGGTAGTATGAAGGTTGTGGCTATAGCTCCGTATAATGGATTAAAAGAAGTAATTCGGTCTGTGAAAAATAAAATGAATCATATAGATATGGATATAGAAATTGGAGATTTAGAGGAAGGTGTGAAATTAGCTAAAGAAGCAGAAGCTAATGGAGCGGATATTATTATAAGCCGTGGCGGAACTGCCCGATTAATACAAAAAAATGTGAAGGTACCTGTCATTGAAATAGAAGTATCGGCTTATGATTTGCTAAGAGTATTTACTTTAATTAAAGACAGTGACGAAAAGAAAGCGATAGTAGGCTTTGGAAATGTAATTGAGAGTGCAAAAACCATTTCAAATTTAATTGACGTGGAGATTTCTGCTTATACGATTGAGCATGAAAAAGATGTTGTACCTAAATTAAAGGAATTACAGAGAAATGGCTATCAAATCATTGTTGGAGACACCGTTACTGTTCACTATACCGAAATACTGGGGTTAAACGGGATTCTTCTTACATCTGGAAAAGAAAGTGTTCAGAAGGCCATTGATGATGCTGTTAAATTTGAAAAGGTTTATGTACCTAAAAAGAATAAACAGATCCTACCTAAAGCTCTGCTGGATCAGCATGAGAAGGCTTTCCTTATAATGGATAAATATGGGGAGATTGTTTACAGGAATCACCAAGCTCAAAAAATAGAGGGAGCAATAAGTGATGATAAGCTGAAAAGATGGATAAAGGAACTTGCAGCTCATAAAGAGTTAAAAACATTATTGAAATATAAAAGAAATTTACTATTAATACATGGTTATTTCATATCCTTTGATCATTTGGAATTAATTTGTTTAGAAATTACTATTGAGAACAAGCAGAGACTTTCTCTAATAAATGGATTAAAGATTACTAACACATCCAGTAATAACTCTTTGCAAACACTGAATTGGTTTACTGCAAATAATAATATAATGAAAGATGCTATCTCTAAAGCCAAGACCTTTACGTTAAAAGATGAAAATGTATTAATCTATGGAGAGGCTGGAACAGGTAAAGAGCAGCTTGCCAGCCTTATGCATATTGGCAGTAATCGATCTTCCTATCCTTTCCTTGTGATTGATTGTGAAGTGATTGATTCTAATGGCTGGAATCAAATATTTAAGTACCGAAGCAATGATTTAGGAATCATTTTTAATAATTTAAGCGGTACCATTTATCTTAAGAAAATAGATAAGCTATCAATAGCTAATCAGAAGCTGCTATTGGAGTTTTTAGAAAGAGATGAGCCCAAACCTCGTTTTATATCTTCCTCTATTGCGAATATAGACCAACAAGTAAATGCAGAATTATTTTTGTATGAATTGTATTTAATATTAAGTCCGTTGAAAATTCAAATTCCGCCGTTACGAGAAAGGAAAGAGGACTTTGAAACATTGGTCAAGCTGTTTATAAATAAATTTAATTATGAGTATGGAAGAGAAATAGCTGGTATACGTCAAGAGGCACTGCAGCTATTGCAGAAGAAGGTTTGGACCCGGAATATAGATGAGTTAATACAATTTATGAAAGAAATTATTTTACTAGCTAAAGGCCCATTCATTAATATAGAAGATGTTGCGAGTGCAGAAGAAAAGCATGAATTAAAATTTCCTGTTATAACAGACATTCCTATGGATAAAACGCTAAAAGAGATAGAATTAGCTATTATCAAAAAAGTTTTTAAAGAAGAAGATGAGAATCATTCACAAACAGCGAAAAGGTTAGGTATAAACCGTTCTACGCTCTGGCGAAAATTAAAAGATTAAGAATTCAGTATGAAAAAATTAACAAGAGATAAACTCCTCTTACGGGTATGATCATTACAAAATCATACCCGTTTATCTTTGAGAAAATTTCGCTTTATTAATTATTTTCTTTTTATCATTACCAAAATAAATCTATGCTCTGTATGTTTAAAAATAAAACAATGAAATTTCGAGTTGCATTTTAAAACTCTTTGTAATATACTCTCATTAAGAAAACGCTTTAATGATAGTAATTGTTGCAAAAACAAACACATGGGGGTATTTGATGTTATCAGGAATTATACCAGCAATGGTAACACCGTTAAATCATGAACAACAGGTTAATGAAGCAGTCGTGCCTGCTTTAGTGGATAGATTAATTGCTGCAGAAGTTTCGGGGTTGTTTATCTTAGGAACAAATGGTGAGTTTCATTTGCTTACGCAAGAAGAAAAAATCAAATTTACCAAAAAGGTGATAAATGAAGTTAATGGCAGGGTTCCTGTGATTGTGGGAGTTGGGGGAAACAGTACCAAAGAAGTGATAGCGCTTTCCGAAGAGGTAGAAAGAGCCGGGGCAGATGCTTTATCCGTAATTACTCCATTTTTTGTTATTCCTGATCAAGCAGAAATGATTGATCACTATAAAGCAATTGCTGAAAACACTAATCTCCCGGTCATGTTATATAACATACCTTCTAAAACAGGAGTTAATCTAGATAAAGAAGTTGTTGCAGAGCTGGCTAAGGTGTCAAATATTGTAGGTCTCAAGGATAGTAGCGGGGACCTTGGAAATATAAAAGGATACATCGATGCTACGCTGAATGAAGACTTTGATATTATATGCGGCACAGATTCGCTCATTCTGGATGCTTTGGAAGCAGGCGCAACAGGAGCTGTAGCAGCAACTGCAAATGTAGTCCCTGAAATAGTGAATGCGATTTATAAGAATTGGAAAAATGAAAAACTAGATGAAGCAAGAGAACAGCAAAATAGATTAAGCGAATTAAGAAAATCTTTTCAATATGGAACGCTGCCGTCAGTGCTGAAAAAGCTGGTAGAACTGTCTGGTACGCTAGTAGGTCCACCAAGATTACCTGTAAAAGAAGTGTCTGGTGAAGTAGAAAGCAAGCTGATAAAAATAATAGGGTCCTATAAATAAATTTGAAGGAAAGGAGAGGAAAGATAAAAAATGAGTAAATTATATCAATTTCAAACAGCAAATCATATTATTTCTGGAAAAGATGCTATCCAACAAACGGGTGAACATTTAAAGATTCTTGATATTAAAATAAAAAAAGCTCTAATCATAGCTCAACCGTCCATGATTAGATTGGGATTTGTAGATAATATAAAGAAACAGTTAGAGAAAGAAAACATCGAAGCAGACGTTAATACGGATATTCTTCCTGAACCGACTGCAAATAATATTAACGAAGTATTTCAAAGCATTTCAAAAAATAAATATGATGTCCTTATTGGAATAGGCGGCGGAAGTGTTTTGGATGCAACAAAAATACTTTCTATTATGATCACGAATACTGGGACAATAGAGGATAAATTAGGAACAGATTTAGTTGATAATAAAGGTATTCCGACTGTGTTAATACCTTCAACAGCCGGAACAGGTTCCGAAGTAACTCCAAACGCGATTGTTACATTACCTGATCAAGAATTGAAAATTGGGATGGTAAGTAAATACCTATTGCCGAATTTGGTTATTTTGGATCCGGTATTGACGCTTAGCCTGCCTAAGCATATTACGGCAGCAACAGGAATGGATGCTTTTACACACGCCTTCGAATCTTTTATTTCCAATAAAGCCAATCCTATTAGTGATATGTTTGCTTTAGAATCAATAAGACTGATTTCAGACAGTATTGTAGAAGCCTATGAAAATGGTTCTGATATAGTGGCCAGAGAAAAAATGCTTGTGGGATCCATGTATGGCGGGATGGCATTAACCAGTGCCGGTACAGCTGCAGTTCATGCTTTGGCATATCCTTTGGGAGGAAAGTTTAATATTCCGCATGGTGTAGCTAATTCCATGCTGCTTCCGCATGTAACAGAATTTAATTTAGATTCTATAATCAATAAAATGCATTCAGTAGCTGATGCAATGAATCTGGTTACTACTAAGTTGGATAAGGAAGAAATAGCTGAAGCTGTAATCGATAAAATCCGTGAATGGACGAGAGTATTAGAGATTCCCCAAGATTTAAAGACATACGGTGTTTCTGAATCACATCTAAATGAAATATCTATTGCTGCTTCTAAAGTAACACGCCTGTTAAATAATAATCCTAAAGAAATGAGTTTGCATGATATAGAAGAAGTTTATAGGAATTTATTAGAGAAGTAGAGATGACAGCTTAATAAAAATTTCCATTATAGGATTTAACAGGAGCATGCGATACAGGAGTGCAATTAGTCAATTTCGATTTATAAGTAACGGTTACATACAAAGCAAGAAAAATTACAAGCAGATGCCATTATTTATAAGACAGATAGCAGATCTATGAAGAAACAGCAGGTATATTTCAAAGTGAAAGAAATATGCCAAGAAATTAAGGAAGAATCATTCGATATGATCTATAAAAAATAGATGTAACAATGCAGGGAAATGTTGGCAGTGAATTAAATGCTCTATACAATGAATTCACTCCTGATTTTGTATTCATCACTCCTGCTCATCTAAGTAATGGGAGGGGTGTGCAGGATGGTGTGCATTAACTCCGTGGAAAGGAATTAATCGAGACAAAAGCAGTTAAAGATCTTAAAACGTCCGTAAACGAATTAAATATAAAAAAATTATCCAGAAAGATGCAGAAAAAACAGTGAAGTATTTGAATGGTGAAGATTCTAATAGGGTATTTAAGGTTTTTGGATTCGGAATATTCGGTAATTTTATGTAGATCAGCAGGATCAATGAATTACTTGCCAAAAAATTAGGCTATAAACTAAAAAAGTGAAAATACATTATCATACTATGATTCTCCGGCTTTATTTGTAGTAGGAAGCATTAGTGAAATGGGAAGAGAACAATTAAATCATCTTTAAGAAAATACGAATATTACAGAGTTTGAGCTGATGCTGTAGAAATAATAAAAGGAGGAAAAGAGAAAGAATGTGAAAGAGACCAAAGTAATTAGTCTGAAAAAAGGTATTTCAGCTATTGAATTAGTTCTGTTACAACAGGGAGGACCAGAAAAATGAAAGTAATATGTACATCACCATCTTTTGCTAAGCATTCAAATGAACCTTTAGAAAGATTACAAAAAGAAGGGTGTGAATTGATTCGCGTAGCGGCAGATATATCAGAAGAAGATTTTATTAAACGTGCACAAGGAGCGCAAGCAGCGATAGTAGCTTTTAATCAAATTAATGAGAACGTATTATCGCAATTGCCTAAATTAAAAGTTGTAGCTAAACATGGGGTAGGGGTAGATAATATTGATTTGGAAGCTGCCGCCAGATATGGAGTAATAGTAACAAATGTACCAAACGCAAATAAGCATGCTGTAGCAGATTACAGTTTTAGCTTAATGCTGTCATTAGCCAGAAAAATTCCTGAGGGAAATTCGAAAACAAAGAATGGTGTATGGGAATCTCTTTTCGGAGCCGATATTTATAAAAAAACAATCGGTATTATTGGCTTGGGGGCTATTGGAAAAGAAGTCGCTAAAAGGGCGGAAGGATTTTCGATGGATGTTATTGCCTATGACCCTTTTATAGATGAGGTATATAGTACGGAAAATAATATCCGATCCGTTTCTCTTGATGAATTGCTTCAAAAGAGCGATTTTATAACATTACATATGCCGCTTTTAGAAGAAACGAGGCACTTAATAACAACACCACAATTAAATTTAATGAAAGAAAGTGCGTATTTAATCAATGCTTCCAGAGGAGGCATTGTAGATGAATCGGCTCTATATAAAGCGCTTCAGTCAAATAAAATAGCAGGTGCTGCTTTAGATGTATTTGAAACAGAGCCGTTAATTAATTCGCCGTTATTCTCTTTAGATAACTTTATAGCTATGCCTCATGTAGCAGGCTATACACCCGGTGCTGTAAATATTCTAAGTAATACCTGTGTTGACCAGGTTACGGCTATATTAAAAGGTGAAGGTAATGTGGATTATGTGGTTTCTGGTTCTTAAATAGCCTGGGGGAGAGAAGCTTAAAAGGATTTTAGGAAAGCGTAGTAATCATAGTCCAGAATCAATTGAATTATGAGCATAGTATACTTAGTAAGCAATGAGGGGACAGATTTCATAGAAATAACCATAATCTCTGGGTTTCTGGCAAAACTCAAATCTTTGTCTCGGTTGTTATTTCAACTAAACGATTTGAACGCTATAAATCGTCAGTGGTTGTTAAGGCGCCAAACGGAGAAACTTCCTTATTGAAATAGCGAGCACTTAGCAGATTCGTGATTAGTCGTGTTATTTCACGATGGAAAGGTTTATGTCATCAGGAGATATTTGGAGTATTGTGCGTGTTTAATTGGATTTTCCAGAAATTAATAGACCTCTTCCGGTGTATGAGAGTTCCAGTTTTTTAGACGGGCACTCGGTCAAAATCTATCTTTCATACACAGGATACCATAAATTTATATTTTCACATTATTTTCAAATTGGCCCGTTAGATACGTAGCTGGATTTGTTGAAAACTTGAATACAGATAATTAATTGATAGAGCGAAAGGAAAATTTATTTAAAAGTAAGGGTTGTTGGTATAACTGTTAATGGAGGTAAAAATATGGATTCAAGTTATATTGCAATAATCATAACGATTATCACGATTATTTTGTTTATTACTAACAAATTACCAATGAGCATTTCAGCGATGATCGGTTCTGTAGCAATGGGAATTTTAATTCCTGAAATGGAATTATCGGCTGTGTATGCTGGTTTTAGTGCTCCAGGATGGATCATGGTAGTAGGAATGCTTATAGTTAGTGATGCTCTTTTTCAAACAGGAATTGCGGAAAGAATCGGAAAAAAGATAGGTAATAGTTTCCTGGCTAAAACGGAGAGACGTTTTATTGTAAGCGTGTCCATAATTGTGACAATAATGTCAGCATTTATGAGTAATAATGGCACTGTTGCCATTTGGATACCTATTATTGCAGCTGTAGCGGCGGGCTCTATGGGAGCGATTCGTTCAAAAATGGTAATTTTTGTAGCGGGAACTGCAGCGGTTATAGGTGGAGGAAGCACTTTGATTGGATCGACTTCACAGCTTTCAGCAAACGCTATTCTTCAAGGTTACGAAGGTTATGAAGCCGGAATGGGTGTATTTGATATGACGATAGTAATGCTCCCTGCTGCTATTATTCAAGTTATCTATTGGGCTACTATTGGATACCCAATTCTTAAATGGGCATTGAAGCCTGAGAACCCCGACTTTAATAAAGATAATGCTTATGTTACTACCTCAGAAGACTTGAACGAAGATAAATATAGTGATGTTCCAAAATGGAAAGGAAGTGTTGCTCTTTATGTCATGGTTCTGTGTATTATTCTCTTTTTGATAAGCAGCTTCCCTCCTTTTAATAACTACTTAAATATTGGGATAATTGGGATGATCGGAGCAGTAATTGTTATTGCTACTGGAACTGTGAAGGTCGGAAGTGCTTTTTCTAATTTGCCTTGGAATGTATTAATTACGATAGGTGCCATTTCAGGACTCGGAACAGGATTAGAAGCTTCTGGCGGAGGAGACCTTATTGCTAATTCCGTTTTACGTGTTTTTGGAGGAGAGAAAGCCTCAATTATAACTCTGACGGTAATAATTGTAGTATTGACTAGCGTCTTAACAAACTTCATGCAGAATAATGCAACAGCCGCAATGCTTACGCCTATAGTAATTTCTTTGGCTTTCTCTCTAGGTATTAGTCCACTCCCATGGGTTATTGCTGTTGCAGCTTGTTCTAATTTGGCAATTGCTACGTCTTATGGTACAGCTGTTAATCTGCAAATACTTCCAGCGGGGTACAAGTTTATGGATTTTGTTAAAATTGGTGGCCCATTACTTATTTTACTGATAATCACAGTAAGCATCAGTACTAGGTTATTTCTTTTTTAATTCGAAGTATGGAATAGACGGTTAATGTGGGTCCATTATGGCACATAGGAAAAATATCTTTTGCTAGTATTTCGGTTTAAAAAAAGCAGGGACTGGCTCCCAAATAACAGAAAAAGGAGAGGGTATAAATGACAAAATTGAGAGCTTTTGATTTTGAAGCCGATATTCCAACTCTGCATCCACATAATCACGCATCTAACCTGCATCAGTTAGACAATGGAGATTTGTTATGTGTATGGTTTAGCGGATCACGGGAAGGGAGGCCGGATATTTCTATCGTGTGTTCTAGGCTTAAAAAAGGAAAACAAAAATGGAGTACACCTGTTGTTTTATCCAATGATGCAGGACGATCAGAGCAGAATCCAGTTCTCTTTAAAAATACAAATGGAGAGCTGTGGTTAATCTACACAGCGCAACATAATGTGCATCAAGAATCATCAGTAGTGCGCTACAGAGTATCTAGTGATCAAGGCTATACATGGAGTGAAATAAAGACATTATTTGATAAGCTGGGCACATTTGTGAGGAACCCACCTGTCATTTTAGAAAACCATGTATTAGTATTACCTGCTTATTATAGTTTGAAGTCAAGTAAAGGATTTTTAGGAAATGATTTCAGTGTTGTAAAAATATCCATGGACCACGGAAAGACTTGGGGTGAATATGAAGTGAGGAATAGTGAGGGACTGGTTCATATGTCAATTGTTCCAGGTGCTAATGGAGGTTTGATTGGATTCTTTAGAAGCAGAAAATCTGATTATATTTATAGATCAATATCCACAGATGGAGGAAAGAATTGGACTACGCCAAAACCGACAGAATTAATGAATAATAATGCTTCTATTCAAGCGGTCAAGTTAAAAAATGGGAACCTGGCTATTGTGTTTGATGATGTGAATGTTGAAATTGCTCCGCCAGCCGAGAATAGACCGCCGTGGTTTGACAAAAGTGATATGGATAAGGTGGGTGTAGATAAAAGTGTTGTAAAGCAAGAGTCTATCTGGGGTGTTGAAAGAAACCCGTTATCTATTGCTATTTCAGAGGACGATGGACAAACATGGAAATATAAAAAAGAAATCATGGTCCGGGAAGATGTATCAGAGGAGAAGCCGGAATTTTCCTATCCGTCTATTAGTCAGTTAAGTAATGGAGAAATTCATATTACTTTTACTTTTTTAAGGCAGTATATAAAGCACGTTGTTATTAAAGAGAACGCGATTAAAAATTAATTGTTATCTGTTTCAGCTTTTGAAAAATTGGCAAAAGGATTTAAAAGGCTAAAAAAACAGCAAAAATATCCTCTGATCTATTAAATTCGATTTGCACCCGATTCTTAATAGAAGAGGATATCATTCAATTGGATAAACCCACTCCAATGAGGTTTACCCAGTAACTATAGGATAACAAAAGGGCAGAATAAATGTAAGAGCTAAAGAAAAGGTATTCAAAAAGACTACGATATATTTATATGAAAAATTGAAAGCGGATACAAAGTTGGTTCTCTTAAGATTTACACAACAAGTATTATATGTAACCCGGAATAAACAAATTAAAAGGTAGTATTAAAATAAGCAGGGGGATTAATCATGGGAATTAAAAAAGAAAGTCCTGGCAATAGCACACTGAATAATACGCAATATCCTTCTCAAATTCCATTACCTAAAGGATTTCAGCTATTTACAACTATTGGACCTGGTCTTGTTTTAGCAATGTCTTTCTTGGGAACAGGAGACCTTGTTAGTTCATCAGTTTCTGGGGTCAATTATGGTTATATCCTTTTGTGGACATTAGTAATTTCTTTGATAGCACGTATATTCATCATAAGCTCTTTAGCTAAATATACATTGATGAATCAATACGGAGATACGCAAATTTTAGAAGGGTTCGGCAGAGTGGCTAAATGGTTGCCGACGGTAATGACCATTGTAGTAATATTTAGCGGGATAATAACACAATCAACTTTTTTAAGAGCAACAGCGAGTGGCCTTTATTATCTAACAGGAGGTAATTGGGCAGGACAATGGGGAGTTTTCATCTGTGCTGTCTTAGTATGTTTGTTTAATATATGGATGATTTATACTGGCCAACAATATAAGTGGCTGGAAGTTATAGCCAGAGCAGCTTCAGTTCTAATGATTGGAGGCTTTATCATTGCTGTTATTTCTTTGGGAGGATTTGATGTAGCAGCGTTTTTTAAAGGGATTTTCACTTTCCAAGTACCTGAAGATCAAACTGGTGGATTTGCACCGATTGTGGTTGCGGTAGCGACTATCGGTACCATTGCCGGGAATATGCCAAACCTGCTTTACTCTGGTTTTATGAAGGATAAAGGTTGGGTTGGGCCAAAATATAGAAAGACACAACAATTTGATTTGATTTCTGGCATGCTGCCTCTATTGTTTATTAATTTACTCTTCTGGATAGTTGCTGCAGAATACAGTTCGAAGAATGCAGGATTTAGTATTGCAAATGAATTTGATATGAGTAATATGATGACAGATCTGCTTGGTGTAACAGGGCCTATTATTTTCTGGCTTTGTATTTTTGGAGCCGGGATTACTAGTTTTCCATCTTCTGCACGCGGTTTTTCTCAATTAGCTGTGAATGGTATTCACTTATCTAAATCAAAAAATAAATATAGAGGTAATGATGAAGCTGATCCTCTTTTTAAAAAGATTCAGATCATTGCATTTACCATTATTCCTATTATAGCATCTCTGCCGAATGCACCAGGAATGGTTGCACTTAATATTGTTGGTACAAGTATTTCAACATTACTTAGCTTGCCAATTATATGTGTTGTACTTTTCATACTTACAAGCAGCAAAAAGCACATGCAACCTTATGCAGTAAATAAACCATGGCAAAATATATTGTTAGGTATCATGATTATCATTGCATTCGTAATTGGGTTCCAGACCATTTTAAACATTCCATCTATGTTTCAATCCCTTTTTAATGCGTAGTGACTGAATATAATGTGAAAATGGTTGAAGGGGAGAAATTCTAAAATTATCATTTAGGAAAATTTGTATGTTAGTCGCGCCGCAAAATATAGCCCCTTTAACAGCTTGGTTCATAGCGTTTAAAGGGGTTATATAAATGTATTCAGTTCTGAATGTCCGGGCGTTCAGTATTTCTAGTAACCATCAACAATTACTCCTCAACAAACAAAGGAAGCAATTCCTGACGGTACACATCAACTAAACCTACATCAGATATCCGGATTTCAGGTATAACAGTCAGTGTGAGTGATGAAAAGGCCATTGCAGGAGAGCGTCTTCCAACTTTTACTCCCATTGATTTTGCCGTTTCATTAAAATGCTCTACTTTTACAGCAATTTCTTCTACAGGTTCTGGCGACATCAGGCCTGCTAATGGAAGATCTAATTGTGCTTGTACTTCTGTATCCTTTACAAGGCATAATCCGCCGCCTGATTTCTCAAGCTGCTTGACTGCAATTAACATATCTTCTGCATTTGTACCAGCTACCACTAAATTATGGCTGTCATGAGCAATGGTTGTTGCATATGCTCCCTGACGAAGCCCCGAATTTTTAATGACACCTACAAATGGTTTCTTATTTTGACCGTGTCTGCCGATGACACTTACAAATGCATAATTATCAGGAAGCTCCTGAATTATACCGTCTGTCACTTTGATATTTACTGTTCCTTTTGCAGTTGTGCCATTAAGCTGCATCTCCATTGTATTTAAGGTTGCAGTGCCATTTTGGAATGGTGCCTTGATCAATAAATCTTCCTCAATTAACGCAGGGATTTGTACAGTGTTTCTTAATAATGGAGGGACACTGCTGGTAATTTTCTCTGTCAGTTCCCCATTTGCCACCATTTGCTTTCCTTCTACAAATACGTCTGTGACATCCATTTTTTCTATGGAATCAACTAATGAAAAATCAGCACGGTATCCGGCAGCAATTGCTCCGCGGTCTCTTAAACCATAGCGTATTGCCCCGTTCAAAGACCCGTAACGAACTGCTAGTGGTGCCGGAATGCCTTCTTCAATACAACGTCTGACAACACGGTTCATTTGACCATTTTTTAACATATCGTTTGGTTCTACATCGTCCGTGCACATAGCAATGTTGCTGACATAAGGTACTTCCTTCCATGCTTCTGCCGCGATATCGGCAAATTGGCTGATGCTGGATTCCCGGATATAAATAAGCATACCGGCCCGCAGCTTTTCTAAAATTTCATCTGTCGCTCGGCTTTCATGATCAGAATCCACACCGGCTGCTAAGTAAGCAGCAAGATCACTGCCGTATACTCTTGGCAGATGGCCTTCATTTCGCACGCCTGCTTCTAAGCCTTTTTGAATAATCCCGGCCATTCTTGGGTGCTGCTTGATCACACCGACATAGTCCATTAATTCAGCAATGCCGACTACATTAGGCAATTGCAGCATTTCTTCAATATCCTCGGGGTGAAATTCAGCTCCGGCTGTTTCTAAATCAGAAACTGCAGGTACACAAGATGGAATAGTAGTAAGAATATCTACGGGTAAATCCTTACTTGCGTCTATCATGTATTTTACCCCTTCTGTCCCCATTACATTTCCGATTTCATGCGGATCAATGACAGCGACGGTTGTCCCATGCCTGAGAACTTCCCGGGCGAACATGTCTGGCGTAATCATTGTACTTTCAATATGGACGTGACAATCGATTAATCCTGGAATCGCATATTTTCCCTTCGCATCAAATTCCTTATCTCCATTCATTTGAAAAGAAGGCTTATTATCTTTATATGGTGCTACAGCTGCAAAACGGTTTTCCTTCACACCGATGTCTGCTTTGTATATTTCTGCAGTAAACACATTCACCAGATTTGCTTCACGTATGACTATATCCATATTTGTATCGCCTCTTGCTGCGGATACAATTTTTTCTCTTATAAACAAATGATTCACTCCCTCACGTAATCGATTAATTAGCTAATGATATGAAATATAAAACTAACGGTATCAGTAAAATATATAGACCCCAATGTAATTCTTTATGTCTTCCGGAAAGAAGCTTCAGTACAACAAAGATGATAATGCCGGCAGCAATTCCGTTACCAAAGTTAAAGGTAAAGATAGTAATAACGATCGTCATAAATGCTGGCAGTGATTCTGTTACATCACTGAAATCTATATTGCGTACTGCAGACAGCATCGTCAAACCAACTAATATTAAGGCCGGGGCAGTAGCTTCTGTAGGAATAATCATAATGACAGGTGTAATAAACAACGTTAATAAGAATAAAAATCCTGTAGTTACAGAAGTTAATCCAGTTCGTCCGCCTGCTTCTACTCCTGCAGCTGATTCAACATACGTTGTCATTACTGGTACAGAGAATAGGGATCCTAGCACCGTACCGCCAGCATCAACAGAGAAAGGTTTATCAATATTTGGCAGGTTTCCGTTCTTATCCAGCATATTTCCTTTGCTGCCGACACCGAGCATTGTGCCCAGACTTGAGAAGAAATCAGGAATAAAAAAGGCCAAAATTAATGGGAAGTATGCTAATTTTAATGCCCCCATAATATCTAATTCAAACGCAATGGGAGATACGCTTTCCGGCAAAGAAAAAATCTTATCCGGAACCGTTGTAACTCCCATCGGTATACCGATAATTGTGACAATTACCATACCAATCAGTAAATGGCCGCGAACATTTCGTGCTAATAGAACACTCATAATTAAAAATCCGATTAAAGCTAAGATTGCATTCGGTGATCCAATATCTCCAAGCTGGAGTGCATTAGCATCTTCGCTTGCCACAACTAGTCCGGCATTTCGAAAACCGATTAAGGCAATAAATAATCCTACACCTGCACCAATGGATAGTTTAATTGCAGGAGGCATTAACTTTACAATAAGCTGTCGCAGTCCCAGGACTGTAAATAATACAAATATCACCCCGGAAATAAAAACCATTCCCATGCCTACTTGCCATGGAATTCCTTCGGCAGCAGCCAAGGTTACAGCGAGAAAGGCTACAGAGCCGAGACCCGGCGCAAGCGCAAAAGGCCTGTTGCTGTATAATCCCATTATTATCGTAATAACACCAGTCATCAGAATAACGGAAACTGTTACAGGGCCTTTCGGCATCCCCGCTTCCTCCAACATACCTGGTACCATAATCAATACATACAGCATTGTCATAAATACAGTCAGTCCTGCTATAAATTCTGTTCGGACATTTGTTTGATTAGCACTTAATTTGAATAACTTTTCTGTGATTTTGCCTTTCACTTCATAAGCTCCTCTCATGTTGCACTTGTTTATTCGCTAAATCCGAACATTATATGTTTGGAACTGTTTTTTGTTCGTGATTCATAAATAAACTTACCAATATAATAGAAGGTTGTCAATATTATTTTAAACAGGATCCAAAGAATATATAGATTTTTAAATGAGCGCAATCTCTTATTGGAATTGCAATTGGAAATGATATTCACAGGTGTATTGTGTTTAGTGAAGGATTTGACTGAAGAGTTATAGCGATTGTAACTGAAAAAAGTAATTTCCAAACTTTAATATAATTCTTTGAAGCAAATAATTAATAAAAACAGAGAAAATATAAAAATAATCCCTGTCCATGATGCGGACAGGGATTATTATATATATCTATAGCAGATTTAAAAGCTTTAAACCATGTGTGATTCCTTCATTTTCATTTGATTTTGTAATGATATCTGCATAAGGATAGAGTTCTTCATGTGCATTCTCCATAGCAATCCCTACACCTACAAAATCTAGCATTTCCTTATCATTCAGTCCGTCTCCAAAAGCTATAGCCTCGTCGGGAGCTACATTTAAAAACGAAAGCATTTCTTTAATGCCAGATGCTTTTGAAATAGATTGGGGCATGACATCAATAGCGAATTCATGCCATCTGACAAAAGATAACTCCGGAAATTTTTGAATATAATCAATTTCTTCTCCGTTTTTACAATATACCATTGCTTGAAACAAGGTTGCTTGTTTCCAAAAATCAGGATGAAATTCTGGTGTATAATTCAAATGTAAGTCTTTAAAGGTTTGTATAATTTCACGATGATTAAGTGTATTACTGACAGACTTCTTTTCACTTGAAAAAACTAATGGATGTTGTTTCATGCCGGCATATTCAATAAGTTCTTGCAGAGCGGATGTATCCATTCCGTGCTTATGAACGACTTCTCCTTTATAAACAGAATAAGCACCGTTAAAACTGACAAATGAATTAATCTTTAGTTCCTCTGCAATGCTGGAAAAGTGGTAGGGAGGACGCCCGGTAGCGATAATCACTTCTACGCCTCTATTTCTTATTTGATCCAGAGATTTCTTGGTTTGGTTAGAAATTTGCTTATTGTTATCAACCAGTGTGCCATCAATATCCAAAAAACAAACTTTATAATCACGGTTCTTTGTCTGCATATTTATAACCTACCTTGCTTTTCCGAAAGTACTTTTTTCTGTTAAGCTTGTCAAAAATTCATATAATAAGTGAATGGTTTGTTTGACGTCCCGAAGACTGACTGTTTCTACTGGTGTATGTGTATAGCGTGTCGGGATGGAAATATTGGCAGTAGCGATGCCTGCTTCTTCAAAAACAATAAAAGCATTTTCCGTGATGACGCCTACTGCTACCTCTCTCTGATAGTTAATTTTATTTGCTTGGCATGTTTTTATTAGAGATTGCATTACTTTGGAATCTGGCAAAACACCAGCAAGTGTTCCTTTTCCATGATAGTTAAGAAATGTAAGTGCAGGGCCTTTATCTAAGCCAACATCAGAATAATTTGTCAGTTCGGGTGTATCACATGCTGGTGTCACATCTAAGCCGATAGAGACATGGGGTTTTATCTTCCTGACTGCTGGCAGGACACCTCTGATATTAAATTCCTCCTGGACACATGCAACCAGATATATATCCCACTCTAAGGATGCTTGAGCTGAACTTAATTGTTCTGCTAATTCTAATAAGACTGTGCAGGCAACCCGGTTATCCATCGCTTTTCCTGTCACCCGGCCATTCTCTCTTTCCAGATAGCTTGCTTGAAAGCAGATAGTGCTTCCAACCCGTATTCCTTTTTGATATGCTTCCTCTTTAGAGACTGCTCCAATATCAATATATAGCTGATCTTGTGCGGGAAACTTCCCTTTTTCCTCGGGTTTTAAGAAGTGATATGCTTTTGTTCCAACAACTCCGGTGACCGTTCCTTTATCCCCCAGTACTTGAAGCTGATTACCTGGAAGAACATTCACATTAGCACCGCCGATTCGTTCGAAAAATAAGAAACCATTTTCATCAATATGTCTTACTATAAACCCTACTTCATCCATGTGGGCAAAAATCATTATTCTTTTGCTGTTTGGCTTGTTAGAAGGTAAGAACCCGATCACATTGCCTATTGTATCGACTTCAACGTACTCCATTTGTTTAGAAAAATAATGATACATATAATCAATCACTGCATCTTCTTGTGAACTGACAGCATTTATCATGGATAATGCCTTCAGATGTTCGTTCATATTCATTTTGAATCACCTGTTTCTAAAGACTTTTTTATATTTTTCATTGCCTGTAATTTTTCTGTTTCGGTTGCTTTATAATAGATATACGATCCGACAACAAAGATATTTGCTCCTCGTTGAGAGCACCATAATGCTTCTTGCGGTGTAATTCCGCCATCAACTTCGATAGCAAAGGAATACGCTCTGCTGGATTTTAAATGGCTCAGCATTGTTATTTTTGATAAAACTTCTTTAATAAAGGGCTGTCCTCCGAAACCGGGATTTACGGTCATTAGAAGTACCATATCAATATCTGATAAGATGGGTTCTATCAAAGAAATGGGTGTCGCCGGGTTTAAAGCAACGCCTGCTTTTATACCGTGCTCTTTTATTTGATAGATTAGCCGGTGCAGATGAATGGCTCCCTCTGCATGAACAGTAATGCTGTCAGCACCAGCATGGACAAAATCAGCTATATATTGACTTGGATTTTTAATCATTAAATGAACATCCAAAAACAGATCAGTATAGGTTCTTATCGAGTAGATTATATTAGCTCCAAATGAAATACTGGGCGCAAATATACCATCAATCACATCCAAGTGTAAAAATTCCGCTCCGCCTTTTTCAGCAATATCAATTTCACTGCTTAAATGTAAAAAATCAGCGTTTAAAATGGACGGAGCCAGGATTTGTTTTTTCAACTTTATTCAAGCCTCCTGCTTGTTTATTCTAATAATTCGCTTATATAAGGAAGGATACATTGATAGACTTCCTCTTTTGTAGCTGCATATCGAATGTTCGATAATTTTTCTCTATCTTTCAATATTTCAGAAATTGCCTTCAGCATGATTAAATGTTGACCCGAATCAGTAATTCCTAACATAAAAACGATTTCCACGTTTAGAGGTTCACCTGAAGTCATTTCATTAAAGGTAACTGCATCCTTTAAGATTCCTACAGCTAAGCTTTCCTGCTTCACATGGACTGGATCTGCATGTGGAATAGCAACACCTATGGAAGTTGTCTTCAGCCCGGTCGGATATTGTTCTTCACGTTTTATAATTGCTTGTTTAAAAGAATCATGGACGTAATCTTTGTCATAGAATAATTGACTTATTTCCTTCAGTAATTCATCCGATGAACTGGCACGGATATTCAGCATAATCATATCTTTATCAAATTTTAATTTATCTCCGTTTTTATTGTGATTCATTCCAGAACCTCCAGTAGTGCTTTTAGATAATAATATTTATGATGTCTCTTCGGGCTCTTCTTTTCTATTTATCTTTTTAAATACGAAGTAGTACAACACGATAATAAATAGTGCCAGGATAATAAATCCTAATACTTCCATTCTCATTAAAATGGTAATAATAAAGTTAAACACATTTCCAATATATAATGCAGATACTTCTGTTCCGCCCACAGATTCGATAAATCCGCCAGCGCTGGCTAAGTCTGTATAATAAGAAGAAAAGAAGGTAGCTATATAAAGCACTAATACCATATTGAAGGTAGAGCTGATCAGCGTTCTGATAACATCCCCCTTATGCATGATCGTTGCCATACAGATAAAGAAAGGAGCAAAAGCTAAATCTGCGAGAGGAAGCACTTTATTGCCCGGCAGGATGGCGGCTAAGACGAGTGTAATAGGAATAATTAAGATTCCTACTGTAATGGTTGTCGGATGGCCTAATGTAACTGCTGAGTCTAGTCCTATAAAGAATTCTTTGCCTTTAAATTTTGTTTGAAAGAATTTTTTCGCAGCATCTGAAATGGGCATCAGCCCTTCTACAATAATCCGGATAACACGCGGGAAAAGGATCATAATACCTGTGATTACAATGACCAGCTGACTGCCATCCACGAAGCTTGTGCCTGCCAATATAGCAATAATTACGCCCAGGATAACTCCGATAATCACTGGATCTCCAAACATTCCAAACTTCTTTTGAATAAAGTTTGTATCCATTTTCCGGTTGTTTAGAGCCGGTATTTTATCGAATATCTTATCCATCAGAGCATAAAAAGGGACGGTAGAAGTAGCGAATCCCTGACTGATGGATATCCCTTCAATGCCAATAACCTTTTGAACTTTTTTGGCTGTTAAATCAGCAACGATAAGTGAGAAGATAGCGTGCGAAATTGCAGCCATAAGACCATAAAATAAGTTTGAGGTAATGAGAGCAACTACTGATCCCGTCAGTGCATAATGAGAGTAATTGAAAATATCAATATTCATCGTTTTGGTAAGCTTGCTGATTAATAGAAGAACGTTCAGGCCAAAAATAACCGGGATGATAAGAGCTCCTACAGTAGTTGAAAAAGCAATCCCGGCGGAGGTTCCTGACCCTAAATCAATAACAGATAAATTTAAGCCGAACCGCTCAACCATGGTTTGTACAGATGGTGAAAGATAATCACCTATTAAGCTGACGACTAAATTGAGACCTAAAAATCCGACACCGACAGTTACAGCCGCTTTAATTGCCCTCAGTACGCTTAAACGGAATGCTAAACCAACTATAAAAAGAACAATAGGGACAAAAATAGTTGCTCCTAAGGATAATATATAATCGACAACACTTTGCATGTTAAGCTCTCCTTTATGCTTTAGTCGGATAAAGCGCTAATAATTTGTTCCTTAATAGCTTCCTCGTTAATCCCGGTTAAGAATCCGGCTCCTGAGAGGGAGGGGACTCCGAAGTCGGATTCTACCCTCATGCTTGTCACGATTAGATCTGCATCGCTGTTCTCATAAACTAATTCAGATAAGGTAGTCTGTGTGAGTTGATAATCAATTCCTGCTTCGTCCAATGTCTGGCGGACTTTATCCGCTATTAATGTTGAAGTTGCAATTCCGCCGCCGCATGCTACGATTACTTTTTTCATATATTGACCTCTCCTTTAATTAAGATTGATTTCTTATTCTCTACTGTTAAGCTTGAATAGCTGTCTCCCGAAAGGCTTTTACTCTATTCATAAATTCTTCTACACGCTTTTGATCAACCCTGTTTTCAAATTTCCCATCATATTTGAATGCTGTTCCAACTACTGCACCATCCGCAATTGCCAGCTGCTGCTCTAAGTTCTCAATACGTACTCCCGTATTTGCCAGTATCACGCAATCAGGGACAGTTTCCTTTACTTTTTTCAAGATTTGAGAATCTGTCTGTTCTCCAGCAGTTAATCCGGAAACACAAAGTGCATCGGGGCGGTTGTTAAATACAGTAGATTTGGCAATATCTTTGATATCTCGGTCAGCAACATATTTTGCTGCTTCAGGCAGAATATTAAACAGCAGTTTTACATCCTGGGCATGCAGGTGATACTGATGTCTGATGGTTTCACCGACATTTGTGTCCCATAATCCAAAGTCACTGGCATATACGCCGGTAAATATTTCACGGACAAATTGAGCCCCGGTGGCAGCGGCTAAATCAAGGGAACGTTTTGCATCCCATAATACGTTAACGCCATAAGGTATTCTTATATCATTCATCAGTTCTCCGATTACTCTGGCCATCGCAGAAACTGTTTCGGTTTTTACTTCTGTTAAATAAGGAAGACTGAATTCATTGGAAAACATAACAGCATCTACACCGCCATCCTGTAATGCCTTTAAATCTTTGCGTGCTTCTTCAATGACATAATCCATTCCTTTTTTATAGTCATAGGATGGATCTCCGGGTAAGGGCTGCAGGTGACACATTGCGATAATTGCTTTTTCTGTTCCAATTACTTCTTTTAACCAAGTCATCAATAACTTCCTTTCTCTTCAGTTTTTTGCTTTAGGGGTATCTATTGAGATCCCCGCTTTTTTGTAATCCTTCATTTCTGTATCGGATAAAGGTTTATTTGTTATAATTCTATCTAGTGCATCTATTCCGGCGACGGATGAAAATGCTACCTGGTTGAACTTTCTGTCATCTGCCAGTAAGATAATTTCATTGGCAATGTCTATCATTGTTTTTTTTATGTTGGTTTCATCAATGTTGGAATTGGTTAATCCTTTATCCGCGTTAATAGCATCTGTTCCTAAAAATACTTTATCTACATTGAGCTGACGCAGCATATCTTCTGCAAATGGTCCATTTAAGCTATACACCCCCTTTCTCTTTTGTCCGCCGATAACAACGATGTCTATGAGGTCATTTTCACTGAGAACCATGGCGTTTTTAATGTCATTCGTAATGGCTGTTATATTTTCAGTGCAGTGTGATGCTAGTTTTTTAGCGAGCAGCAAGGTTGTTGTACCGGAATCCAGAAGAACGGTTTCCCCAGGCTGGATATGTTTGAAAGCCAGTTCCGCAATTTCTTCTTTCTCCTGGATGGCTTCCTGCTCTTTGATAACATGACGGGGCTCAAATCGGGTTCCTTTCAATTTTTTACTTTTAGCTCCTCCATGAATCCGGATAATAAGATTCTGTTTCTCTAATTCTTTTAAATCGCGTAAGATAGTTGGTTTGGAAACATTAAATTTATTTGTTAAATCGATGATATTTACTGTTCCTTTATCATCTATAAACTCCAGTAATGACTCTAATCTTTCTGCTGGTAAAATCTCCATCCACTCCTTGTTTAATGTATGATTTCATTTGATTGTTTATGATTTTTTATGGCAGGAACATGAGGTGTTTTGTACCGTGATAGTAATTTTTATTTTTTGTTAATGCTTTTTATGCCTGTTTTTCTAAAAAAGTTAAATGATATTAAAAAATACTTCACAAAAAATCATGATCAGCTTTATAAATCCATGAAAACAAAAAAATCTCCAGCTATTCTGTGCAGAATAGCTGGAGATTTTTTATGAGTGCGCCCAGCATGGGCTATAACTTGGTGGTGAAAGTCCACTACAGGCTTGGCAGTAGGAACTGTTAGCTGAAGGCAAGGGTGTCTATCGTGAGGTAGAATCTGAAGGAAGCTGGAAGCAAACTCCCGAACTGACGAACAGAAACTGTATAAAAGGCTGACTTGGAATGGATGAGTTTGCTCAACAAAACAAAGTCCAATACTGCACGAATTCCATGCAGTAAATACAGCAGTTACATGGGAGGAAGGTTATAGCTCTTACCTGGGGAGGTCTGTCTAGCGATATCCTATCGTAGTAACAACGAATAGGCAGAAGTCAGCAGAGGTCATAGTAGGGAAAAGGTACCGAAGGACCGAACAATATTCATACAAAGTATAGATTGGAGGTTAGAGGATACGTTGACTACAGAAAACAATCGAAAGGTTGGCAGTCTACAAAGAGATAAGGTGGAACCGAAAGGGTATGTAGATGCGTAGAGTAATCCTCTAGGTTATATGACAGAAATGTATCGTAAGTCTCCATCGTTGATGGAGCTCGTTGTAAGTAAATCGAATCTACTATCAGCAACAGAAACAGTGAAACGAAACAAAGGTGCAGCTGGGGTAGATGGAATGACGGTTTGGGAGATAGAAAGCCATATCAAAGATTATTATTTACCATTAAGAAAGAAACTGCTTGATGGTACCTATACCCCGCAATCTGTCAAACGTGTGGAAATCCCAAAACCTGATGGAGGAAGACGAAAATTAGGTATTCCATGTGTACGAGATCGTGTGGTACAACAAGCCATCAAACAAGTGATTGAACCAATCATAGACCCACAATTCCTTCCTCAAAGTCATGGGTTTCGCCCGAATAAAGGAACCCATACAGCGCTGAAACAATGTGCGCAATATTATGAGGAAGGATATAAAGTAGTGGTAGATTGTGATCTAAAACAGTGTTTTGACACCCTGAATCACGATAAATTGATGTACCACCTGGAACAATTCATTCCAGATAAAGCGATTCTTCGAGTAATCCGTAAGTTCTTGATGAGTGGTGTAACAGACCTGTCTGGCGAATTCGTAGAAAGTAAAACAGGCGCACCGCAAGGAGGTGTATTATCGCCCCTTCTCAGCAACGTATACTTACATGAACTGGATAAAGCATTAGAAAAACGAGGCCATCGTTTCGTACGTTACGCAGATGATTTTGTCATCTATGTCAAATCAAGACGAGCAGGAGAACGAGTGATGGAAAGTGTTACTCGATACATTGAGAAAGACCTTAAATTACTTGTCCATAAGGACAAGAGTAAGGTAGGCTCACCTACCCGTTTAAAGTTCTTGAGCTGTCTGATGAAGAAAGTGAATGGAACCTATCGTTTTATCCCTACCAAAGAAGCCAAGAAGAAACTTAAAGCAACACTGAAAAGAAAAACGAGCCGTAATCGCTCGGGAAGCTTCCCAACTATTATAACAGAAATCAATCAAGTGATAAGAGGTTGGATTGGCTATTTTGGATTAGGATTTATCAAATCTTTCATCATGAAAGAGATAGAACCATGGTTACATCACCGTATTAGACAGCTTATCTTGAAACGATGGAAAAGGGTACGAACGAAGATAACGAAGTTATTATCTTATGGTTTAGATATAGGTAGTGCAAAAAGGATTGGTTTCTCAAGAAAGAAATATTGGAAACTATCCAAAACGCCTGAGGTTCATTGGGCGCTTACAAACGAAAGACTCCACCGCTGGGGCTTGGTTTCACTAAGCACGTTGGTAGAGTCTGCTTACGCAAGGTATTGAACCGCCCCGTACCGAACGGTATGCGGGGTGGTGTGAGAGGACAGCTAATCAACTAATGGTTAGCTTCCTACTCGATTTATCTGTCTTTATACAAGCATCCAATGCTCCGGTCTTACTTCTTCTAACCAATTTTTTTCAAAATGATAGGTTTCTGTCTTGATATTATGTTCCCGAATCTTTTTCGCTTCAATTCCCGGATCTGGAATAGGCACCGCATCCAGCAGTGATTTAGTATAGGGGTGAAGTGGATTTTCATAAAGCTCCTCGCTTTCTGCCACCTCAATAATTTTGCCGGAATACATGACTGCAATCCGGTCACATATATGCTTTACCATTGCCAGGTCATGTGCAATAAATAGATAGGTTAAACCAAGCTTTTCCTGTAATTCCTCTAATAAATCCACAATCTGTGATTGAATGGAAACGTCCAGAGCGGATAACGGCTCGTCGCAAACAATAAATTTCGGTTTTACAGCCAGCGCCCGGGCGATACCAATACGCTGCTGCTGTCCTCCTGAAAATTCATGCGGATACCTGTTGGCGTGTTCCTTTGTCAGACCTACCAGCTCTAATAATTCCTCGACTCGGGCTCGCCTCTCAGCTTTTGTTTTGCATAGCTTATGAATATCCAGCGGCTGACCGATAATATCAAGTACCTTCATTCTCGGATTTAACGAGGCTTGAGGATCCTGGAAAATAATTTGAACGTCTCTGCGGAGCTTTTTGAGTTCTTTGCGATTAAAGTCATGGATTCCCATTCCACCGAAAAGAATTTCTCCTTCTGTTGCCTGCTGTAATTGCAGAATAAGGCGTCCAGTCGTTGATTTTCCAGAGCCGGATTCTCCTACTAATCCTAATGTTTCACCGGGTCTGATGTGAAAGTCAATATCATCAACTGCATGCACAAGGCCGCCTAATTTTAACGGGAAAATCTTTTTCAAATCCTTCACGTTAATTAAGGCCTCAGTATCTTGAAATGATTTCGTGTGTCTGTTTGCTTTCTTTTGATCAATTCGCGGCAAGGCATGAAGCAGCCGTTGTGTATAAGGGTGCTCAGGATGAGTGAAAATGGATGTTGTGTCGTTTTGTTCAACAATTTTTCCATCCTTCATGACAACAATCCGGTCACACATACCTGCAACAACCCCAAAATCATGAGTAATCAAAATGATGCTCATATTAAATTTCTCCTGCAGGTTTTTCATTAATTGCAGAATTTGTGCCTGAATACGTACATCTAATGCAGTCGTCGGTTCATCAGCAATTAATAGCTTTGGCCGGCAGATTAAGGCCATTGCTATCATTGCACGCTGCAGCATACCACCTGAGAATTCATGTGGATATTGATGATACCGTTCTTCAGGTGAGGTTATCCCGACCAGCTTCAGCATTTCAATCGTTTCTTCTTTCGCTTTATGTGCAGAAATCCTACGGTGTTTGCTGACTACTTCATCAATTTGCTTACCGATTTTCATTGTCGGGTTAAAAGAGCTCATTGGGTCCTGAAATATCATACTGATTTCCTGACCGCGAATTTTCTGCATATCATGGTCAGAATAATTTGCCAGATTATTTCCTTCATATTCTATTGTTTCCGCTTGGATATGTGCGGACTGGCCGGGAAGCAGCTGCATAATTGTTTTTGCTGTAACGCTTTTTCCTGACCCGGACTCACCAACAATCCCTAAGGTTTCTCCTTTTTTGACGGAGAAAGAAATTTGGTTAACGGACTGAACCTTCTGCTCCGTAGTCTGAAAATGAACAGATAAATTTTTAACACTTAATATGTCTTTCATTATCATATCTCCATTTAATTATATATTTGACTTATTATATATTCCTGTACACCAGAGCAGCAGAACATTTAACCTGATAAAAATGTAAGACAAATTGTCATTTCAATAAAATATATAAGAATAAATTTTTTCAGGGTGAATAAACAAGACTCTGAATATATACATATATATAACAGGAAGTGTGTAATGTTATTACAATTAATTTTAAGACTTTAAAATATAGTAAACTCTTACTCTGTGAAATCTAAAACGGTAAGGAACTCAAAGTCAGTAAAATTAATTTGACAATTACATCATTCCTTTCTATAATTCCTAATAAGCATATTCTATACTAAAAAGGTAGGAATTATCAAGATTTTAAGAAGGGAGTAAGAAACTTATTGCAAAATTCATCATCCGAGAATGTGTTATCCCGCGGGTTTTTGATTGTTTATCGTCAGGTTTTCCTGAGGTGGATTCAATTTTTAATCGGGTTTCCAATTCATATTATTGCTCTCTGTATCTATTTCAGTAAAAGAAAGTCTAATACATATGATGCTTTGTTTAAGGAAAAAATGCATACTTTTATACAATCAGAAGCATATGCAGCTTTAAAAAGTGATTATGAAAAGCAATATGATAAAAAGCAGGCATACTTCCAGCGCCCGATAAAAGAGACAGAAAAAGAAAAATTTGTTCAGCAGCAGCTCAAGAAGCGCTCCGAAGCAATTGTGGAGGAAGAACTGGGATTAGAGACAAGAAAGCCGATGAACTATATGGAATTTTTCCATGGTCTTTTGCTGGATAAGCGTTTCCTCATACCTACATTTATTCCTGGAATTTTAGCTTACAGTATGTACTTTATTTATCAAGGTGCTTTTCGGCGTTTTGTATTTGAACGGGTCGTTATGACGTTCTTTGTAATTATTTCTGTTATCGTGATTGTATTTACCATTCTGTATATTTCGCCGTCTGATGCAGCTGCCAATATATTGGGTGAGTCTGCTACACAGGCGCAGCGTGATGCTTTTAATATTCAGTATGGCCTGGATCAGTCTTATTTCGTTCAGTTATGGCATGCGTTAAGCGGCATTCTGACGTTTGATTTAGGGCATTCTTATACAGGCAATGAAGTGATTATGAATAGTATTTCAAATCGTTTTCCTGTGACACTGATTTTAGCGATTTCTTCTCTTATTCTGGCAGTTATTATCGCTGTGCCGGTAGGGATGATTTCGGCAGCACGTGTTAATTCTTTTTGGGATTATACGTTTATGTTCATTGCCTTGATTGGCTTGTCTATCCCGAGCTTTTGGCAAGGTCTTATTTTCATTCTTACCTTTTCGATTCAGGGAGATCTCCTGCCGTCGAGTTATTCACCAGGAAACTTTTTATCGCTGATTATGCCAATTGTGGTACTAGGAACAGGGCTGGCTGCAGCGATTGCCAGAATGACACGCTCATCTATGCTGGAGGTCATGAATGAGGATTATATGATTACTGCAAAAGCCAAAGGGCTGACTGGAAGAGAGACATTTATTGGTCATGCGCTGAGAAATGCCTGGATTCCTATTTTAACGGTTATGGGGCTGCAGTTTGGCGGTATGCTCGGCGGAGCTGCCGTAACGGAAAAAGTTTTTAATATCAGCGGTTTAGGAAGCTATATTGTAGATAAACAATTTATTCCCGACACGCCGGCAATTTTGGCAGGTGTCGTTTATATCGCTATTACCATTTCAATTGTTAATTTAATTGTAGATCTTGTTTATGCGATGCTGAATCCGCGTATCCGTTCGCAAATGAAGAATAGTTAGGAGGGTGAGAGGCTTACATGAATCATGCTAATCTACAGTCTTTAAAGCGATCCGATCTGTATAAGCACGGTCACTTTGCATTTGTTATATCGCTCGTATTAACGTTGATTTTTTTATTCAATAGCTATGATTTTGGCACGAATACATTTCACACCGTTTTCAGCATTTTTACTGTTATCTTTTTGATAAACAGCTTATATCAGCTTTTTATCGTGCTTTTATTACGTAAAGATTTATTGAAAACAGGAGAAATCGGGAATCGTACACGTATGCTGGCTGCAGTACAGGTTCTGTCGTTAGCCTGCGGAAATGTTTTTACAGCAACATTTGCCTTTCGGCTTTTAAAGAAGAACACATCTATTGAATATACATTTGCATATTATATGCTCATTACAGATTTTCTTATTATCGCGGTTACATCATTGAATTTATTTAAAGCCTATGTATCTAATAATTTCATGTTATCTATGGGTATTTTACTGGCATTATTAATTATTGATATAGCTTTGGTAATTTTCTTTCATCGGCAATATGATACCTCATTGGCCGGGAAAAAGTCATTGCGATTGCTAGCAGTGTTTTTATTTATTGCCACTTTAACAGGAAATATATTCCGATTTATTCTTGCTTACAGTATCCTGTTAAAAATCTCTAAGAAAGACCAGTCCGTGATTGATAAATGGCAGTTTTTCTGGATAAAGCTGGGTAAAAGCTTTACAGCAATGATTGGTTTATTATTTGTTATCTTTACCTTTTCAATATCCATTACCAGCTTTGGTACGTTTGTAACCAGCTTTGCAACGGCAAATGATTACAGCTCCCTGCTGCAGGAGCCGAGCTTCGTGCACCCCTTCGGAACGGATAACTTCGGCCGTGACGTATTTTCCAGAATTATTTTTGGAGCAAGGATTTCCCTGGTCATTGGTTTATTGACAACGATTATTCCAATGATTATCGGCGGGTTACTGGGGGCGCTGGCAGGCTATTATTATAAAGCTACCGATCAGGTGATTATGCGTGTGATGGATGCTTTGTATGCCATTCCGGGGATTTTATTGGCTATTGCTATTATCGCAGCATTTGGATCCAGTACGATCAATTTGATTATTGCCTTAAGTATCGGGTCGATTCCGATTTATGCAAGAACGATGCGGGCCAATATTTTAATGGTATCGAATTTAGAATATATTGAAGCAGCCAAAGCATTGGGAGAATCGGATTGGAAGATCCTGACCAAGCATGCTATTCCAAATGCTTTTGCTCCGATGATTGTCAAAGCTACCTTAACAATCGGCGGAGCAGTTATTGCAACAAGCAGTTTAAGCTTTTTGGGACTCGGTGTAGAGCCTCATGTTCCAGAGTGGGGGAATGTCCTCCGAATCGGGAGTGCTTATTTAGAAACCGAACCATATTTAGCGATTTTTCCGGGAATAGCGATTATTTTGCTGGTTTTAGCCTTTAACTTTTTAGGGGATGGCCTGCGTGATGCGTTAGATCCAAAAATAAATTAATTTTACATTATAGAGGATATTCAAAAAGTCCAATAAAGATGACACGGCGAATTTCTGCGTTGACGAGCTTTTTCCGATGGGACTGGGACTGCGATTACTCGTCCCATCGAAAACATTTGCGATTACTCGCCCCACCAAAAGCGTTACTCACGTATATAAGAGCATGGAGGAACTTCTGTTAAGACCGTCCACGTCCTGTGGACAATACAGAAGTCACCACATCCTGTGGAAGTCCGTTCGGAAACGCTAGCCGCCTTGAACTTTTTGGTTCTATTTATCGGACTTTTTGAACACACACTTATAAGGGGGAATACAGAAAATGAAGAAATGGAGTTTATCTTTTTTACTCGTACTTGCTCTGCTGTTAGCAGGGTGTGTGAGTACAGAATCTGATGTTCAGGAAGAAGGTTCAGGCGGTGGTGGTGCAGATGCAGACCAGCCGACAATTGAGATATTAGCAACAAGTACGCAGGAAAATGACGTAAATATTCTGCGTGATCAATTAACAAATACAGGCTTTAACGTAGAATTAAATATTCAGCCGGATTACGGCAGCTTTACAACACAGCGTGATGCAGGGAATTATGATATTGCCCTGAACAGCTGGACAACAGTTACTGGAAACCCGGATTATGCTGTCCGTTCTCTGTTCACCTCAGATGGTGATAATTCGTTATTCGCAGATGAAAAAGCAGATGAGCTTGTAGATAAAGCAAGTACCGAATTACCGGGCGAATATGAAGAAACATATAAAGAATTAGAGGAACAAATTGTTTTTGATCAGGCGTATATTGCACCGCTTTATATTTCTTTAAAAGCGCAGGGTGTAAATCACGATATTATTAATGAAGAAACAGTCCGTCTGCCAAAATCACGTGCGGCAGTATGGGAAAATGTAGACTATAATGATACATCCTTACGTGATAGTGAGCCTTTACTTGTTCACCAGGCAATTAGTGATTTAACTTCATTAGATCCAATTAAAGGAAATGACGGTTCTATTAATACGTTAAATACAAATATGTATGTTCGTTTAGTCAATTTAACAGATGATGATGAGGTCGTTTCCGATGGTTCGCTTTCTTTAAATCACGTGATTGCGGATGGCAGCCAGGATTTTTATTTCTTACTTCGTGACGATATTAATTTTGCAGAGGTAGACGGCGATACAGCAGTTGATACAGGTGACCGTGTAGGTGCAGAGGATGTTCAATTCAGTTTAGAACGGGCGAAAGATCCAAATTCTGTTCCGGATCATCGTACTTACAGTCTGCATGAAAGTATGGAAACGATTGAAATTGTAGATGATCTTTCTGAATTAGAGGATACTGCTTCCATAGACGGAAATACAATTAAACAGGCTTTAGAAGAAGGACTTGATACAGAGATTGATTCATTAACGACGGATAAAACAGAGGCGGATAATGATGCAGGAACCTATCAGGTTGTAAAAATTACAACAGCAGATCCGTTCCCGCAGGTACTAAACTATCTTGCACATCAGTCAGCCGGTATTGTATCAAAGGATCAGGTGGAAAGCATCAATACGTTTGATGTAGAAGACTATGATGTCAATGAAGATGTTGCTTATGGTGACCAGCGGACTGTGCTGGAAGATAGTAATGAAGAAAACACGCTTTATGCAAGTGGACCGTACATTATGGTTTCTAAAAATGACTATGAAGCAGATTTCGTGAAGAATCCCGGGTATATGCCTGGATCAGAATATGAGCCTAAAATCAGCGAAGTAGTAGTGAAATTCATTCAGGACCCGGAAAGTGCATTATCTGCGCTCCGTAATAATGAGATTCACATCCTGAATGGTGTGGCTGAAAACCGTTATGACACAGTGGAAGAGGATGATAGTTTAACCTTACAGCAAAACGAGAGTAACGGTGTTTCCTATCTGAGCTTTAATTTGGAAGATAGCGAGCTTGCTGATAATGTAGCATTACGCCAAGCGGTACTATATTCTATTAATCAGGAAGAATTTATCTCCTTCTATGAAGGCAATAAATTACCGGCTGTTTCTACTCTTAGTTCATTAGTAGATACCGGGCTGGAGCTGAAAGCAGATCCTGAGCAGGCGCAGAGCCTGTTACAAGAAGGTTTATCAGAGTAATATAAAAAGAGGCAAAGTCAGGATTTTTCTTCATCCTGACTTTGCTTTTTTATTGATCTATGACTGCAACAACAAGGATGTTTTATCCATTATAATGAGTCCTCACGGAAGATAGTTTCTTTTTATAACTGCTTTCCCTTTACCAAAAAGTAATTCCCCATCAAGATTTGTACGATAAAAGCACTCTCTTTGGAATTTCAATAACTTGAAATTGCCTATAGTAGCGTTTATACTTCAAATCAATACGAAATAATAAGAATACTTAAAAAATGTAATTTATTTACTTTCAATACCAAGAAGGATGGGAAGACAAATGGGAGAAAACATAGAAAAAAGCGTGTTAGAAACTTTTCAGTACCTGCATACACATGCAGAAATCAGCTGGGAAGAAGTAGAGACTACCAAATACATAAAAGAAAGATTAGAAGAAGCAGGCTGTGAAACAATTACCTTTCCAGACCACACCGGCGTCATTGGAAAGCTTGGAAATTTTGATGAAGGTTTGCCAGTAATAGGCGTCCGTGCAGATATGGATGCATTATGGCAGGAAGTGAACGGGAAATTTCAGCCAAACCATTCCTGTGGGCATGATGCACATATGTCAATTGTATTAGGTGTGCTATGGACATTACAGCAAATCCCGGGGATCCAGGATAAAGTTGCAATTAAGTTTATTTATCAGCCTGCTGAAGAAGCTGGCGGCGGTGCGCTGAAAATGGTAGAGGAGAAGGTTGTAGAAGACGTGGATTACCTGTTTGGCGTTCATCTCAGACCTAAGCAGGAAGCCGCTGCAGGACAGGCAGCTCCAGTTATTGTTCATGGTGCAACGAAAACATATGAAGCGGTCATTAAAGGGGAAGATGCACATGGCGCACGCCCGCATTTGAATGATAATGCGATTGAAGTCGGCATGCAGATTGTCAATATGCTGGGGCAGATCCATATGGACCCAAGAGTCCCGCATTCAGCGAAAATGACGAAATTTCAGGCAGGTGCTAAGAGCTCTAATATTATTCCGGGAAACGCATCGTTCAGTTTAGATTTACGTGCGCAGACGAATGAAGTGATGGACCTGCTGGTGAAGAAAGTAGATGGTATTCTAGATTCTGTCCGAAATCTTTATGATGTTGATATTGATATCTCCGATTTTCATGGTGTGCCGGCAGCTGAAACAAATAAGGAAGCAACAAGCTTTATGCGTGCAGCAGTGAAGGATGTGCTGGGCGAGGAAAATATTGTAGAGCCGCTTCTCACTCCGGGCGGAGATGACTTCCATTTCTATACTGTGAAAAAACCAGAATTAAAGGCAACGATGCTCGGATTAGGATGTGATTTAGGGCCTGGATTACATCATCCAGATATGGCCTTTGATAAGGATGCGCTTCAAACGGGTGTAGATATTTTAACAAAAGCTATTTTGAAAGTATATCAGGATTAATGATAGGAAGTTAGATTGTTAGGATGAAAATAGTCGGTTTTTACTGCATTTGCGGTAGAAATCGGCTTTTTAGGTTGGTATATAAGATAGATATGGATAAAGAGGAACTTAAGTCAAGGGTAAACTTCGGCTCTTAGATATTTTTATAGAAAGAGTGAAAGAAATAATTTTAGTATGATTTTTAATCTAATATGAACCATTTATGGAATATTAAACCAGTAATAAGGAAGTATTCAACTATGCTAAATACCCTTATCGCTTTTTTATTATTTGTATCTGTATAGACTGTTTTTCAATAAATTTATCAAAAGACAAGACAATTTTAGTAGAATCTACTTCCTCAGGCCTGCCCATTTTACCAAACCTTTTTAAAAAGCTGCTTTTTATTTTTATATGCTTTATTTCCTGCGAGAATGTATTGTCTTATCAATAAAACCTGCTATCTATGCTTCTTCAAAAAATAGCTCAGTCTTTCCCAAATGTTTTTAATAATGTTCATATGAAAGGTATAGAAGAGAGGCATAAGTAGGATAACTTGTATTAAAAATGAAGGCATATCCTAAAAATAGGCGAAATTAACTGTTTTTCTCTTAAAAGGTTAACAATATATCATATATTTAGTATTCTTATAAAAAATAAAGATTAGCAGAAAAAAGGTGAGCAAGATGCACAAAATTAATCTCGTACTTTATACTTCTGATCAATCGTATGCTGATTATTTTTCCAACTATATTAGAAACCCAGAGAATGGGATGAGATTTTCAGCGAAGATATACACAGATTCCGAGGCGTTTCATAAGCATATCCGTAATCAAAAGCAGCACATTTTATTAACAGATATGCAGGTGACGGAAGAGGATGGTGCTAATTTCGATATGGTTATTCGCCTATCAGAGGGGCAGGAGATGACCCAGGAAGAGGCGGGCATTTTTAAATATCAACCATTGAAGGAATCATTGTCTCAAGTGATGGCGATATACTTCGAAGCAAATGACAAGATTAGTACGTTAATGAATAAGAAACAGAAAGAGAAAGTAGTCAGCTTCTATAGCGGTAGTGCTGGATCAGGGAAGACACTAGCTTCTCTTTGTCTGGCGAAATATTTGACACAACAGGGTAAACGAACCTTCTATCTTAATTTAGAACAATTACATAGCACCTATTTATTTTTTCAAGAAGAAAAGGCGTCTTCTGTTGAAGTATTCTACTATTTAAAAAATAATATTAATAAATTAGTTGCAAAAGTTGAATCCTTAAAATCTACCGACAGCTTAACAAATATTGATTACTTCTCTTTGCCCGTCTTACCGGAGGAAATGGAACATATCACGGGTGAGGAAGTAGAATTGTTGATTCAAGCTTTAAAAGATTCGCAAAGTTATGACTATATAATTATCGATCTGGATGATTCCTTGCATGAGCGAAACCAGGCGGCAATGCGGGTTAGTGATGAGGTTGTATGGCTATTAAGCTCTGATCAGAATAGCTTTGCCAGATCGCAATATAAACTAAATCAAAGTATCCTGGACAAGCATATTGATAACAATAAGCTTCATTTTGTATTGAATAAAGTCGGAGCGAGGCCTTTTGCAGGGTTTAATAACTATAACTTCAGTATTGAAATACATATTCCATTTCATTCTCACTGGTTATTGGAAAATGAACAGACCAAGATGTTAGAAGATACTATTATCGGTGAGAAGTTATTTCAATCTGTTGCAGAGGAGATAGACATCAATATGGAGGTGTCCCTTGTTGAAGGTTAGTGATAAAGAACAGAAGAATAATCAACAAATAGAAGAAGTTACTGCGCAGACAGAGGATGAGATAACGGCTTTATTAATTGAAAAATTGCGTGAGGTTTTAGATTTTATGCATTCCACTACGAATGAAGAGCTTTTGGAAATGGTGGAGGATACTGTAATAGAGTATGCGAAGGAGCATAAAATGACTTCGCAAATGATTAAGCGTATTGTCGATAGAATGTATCATGCCTTTCGAGGGTTGGGCGTACTGCAACCCATCTTGGATGACCCTACAATTACAGAAATTATGATCAATAATCATGAAGAAATTTTTATTGAGCGCGATGGCCAAGTTTTGAATGCAAAAGTTAAATTTGAAAGCCGCCAAAAGCTTGAGGATACCATTCAGACCATTGTATCAAAGGTAAACCGGGTGGTAAATGAGTCAAGCCCTATTGTGGATGCAAGGCTGGAGGACGGCTCTCGTGTAAATGTCGTCTTACCCCCAATTGCATTGAAAGGGCCAGCTATGACAATCCGAAAGTTTCCAGAACGACCATTGATGATTGAGGACTTAATCCGATTTGGTGCACTCGATGAAGAGGTTGCCAGTTTTCTGCAACAGTTAGTAGAAGCCAGGTATAATATTTTCATTGGCGGAGGGACTGGTTCAGGAAAAACAACATTTTTGAATGTCCTATCGAATTTTATCCCGAAAGATGAGCGGTTGATCTCTATTGAGGATTCCGCTGAATTACAAATTGTCAATATTCCCAATCTTGTTAGTTTAGAGACAAGGAATAAAAACACGGAAGGAAAAGGAGAAGTTACAATTCGTGACTTAATCAAGGCCTCATTGCGGATGAGACCATCACGTATTATTGTCGGGGAGGTTCGTGGAGCAGAGGCGTTAGATATGCTGCAGGCCAT
Organism: Oceanobacillus sp. FSL W8-0428; assembly: GCF_038004405.1. NCBI lineage: Bacteria > Bacillati > Bacillota > Bacilli > Caryophanales > Bacillaceae > Oceanobacillus > Oceanobacillus sp. FSL W8-0428. The sequence continues at coordinate 1,080,933 of NZ_JBBORB010000001.1, read as the reverse complement.
GAATACTGGTCATGATGGGTCTTTATCTACTGGTCATGCGAACTCAATTAATGATATGTTAAGCCGTTTAGAGACAATGGTGCTCAGTGGTGCCGAATTACCGATTGATGTGATTCGTAAACAAATCAGTTCTGCGATTGATATCATGGTCCATTTAACAAGATTTCGCGATCATTCCAGAAGAGTAGTACAGATCTCCGAAGTATTAGGGATGGAGGATGGTGAAATTATTACCGCTCCCCTTTACGTGTTTGAAGAGGACGGTGAGGATTACCGCGGTAAAATTATCGGTAAACTGAAGAAAACAGAGCATTCTTTGCAGTCTATTAACAAATTGAAGTTAGCAGGCAAGAATGATGTGGTAGAACAGTTTACCAAAGCGTAATGGAAAGTGGGTCAAAGGATGAATGTTGAACAAATAATTGGCTCTGTTGTAATTGTTATCTTGATAGGTGTATTAGTAGGGCGTCGTGTAATCAAAGGAAGAAAGGCCAGACAGTTGGAACGGGAACTGGAGAAAAGAGAAGGAGAAATAAGAGAGAAGAGCATAGCAGCGATCCGAAAGAGAAACATCGGCGGAGAGACACTGATTGACTATGCTGTTTATGAGATGAGCTTTCAAGAGAAGGTGAAGTATTCCCTTATCGCAGGTATCGTAATTTTCGGTATTTCTTATCTATTCTACGATCATCTCATTCTTTCGTTCATAGTTGCGTGTTTGGGGATAATCTATCCGAAATTTAAGAAGAATGATTTAAAAAATAAACGTAAAGATGAACTAAGTTTACAGTTTAAAGAGGCTATTTCCTCTCTTGCCTCTTCTTTAGCGGCGGGGCAGTCAATTGAGAATGCCTTCCGTGATGTGTTGAGAGACTTGAAGCTTCTTTACCCAGATGAAAACACCTACATCATTAAGGAATTTCAGCTGATTAATCGGAGAATTGAAAATGGAGAGATTGTCGAACGAGCTATTGCAGATTTTGCCAACCGTTCAGATATTGATGATATTAAGAATTTCTCTGATGTATTTATTACCTGTAAACGTACAGGGGGAGACTTAGTAGAGATTATTAAACGAACGGCTGATATCATTACCGATAAAATTGAGATACAGCAGGACATCAAAGTTTTGGTTTCTCAGAAAAAGTTTGAGTCGAAAATAATGGCGATAGCCCCTTTAGGCATTACCTTATTTCTGAAAATGTCATCGCCAGATTTTGTAGCTCCATTATATGAATTTGGCACACCTGGTCCTATTATTATGACTGTCGTATTGATTTGTGTAGGCTGTAGTTTGTTAATCAGTCAGAAAATCATGGATATCAAGGTATAGCAGTAAGCAGATAAGAAAGGAGCAGCGATTATGACATTGAAAATCATTATTCTCAGCATTGTAATAGTAACATTATTAGGCGTTTTAAGGAATAAAAGGGTCTATGCTGCTTTTATTGAGCAATATAAAGATGAAATTACCTTACCAGCTTTAGCGCCGTTTGCTTTTGGCATTATAGATCGATTGAACCTTTATAAGCGGATGCCGAAATTAATCAATGCTATCCATCAGAAAATGATTATTCTGCGAGGAAGTAAACTATCTGGGGATTATACGAAAATATATTTAGCAAAAATGATTACCTTAATTAACTTGATGCTCTTTTTTACCTTTGTCTTAGTAGAGGTCAGCGACGAGGGAAATAGTAATCTGATTTATGGATTTCTATTGATGATAGTAGTAAGCGTCTTTCTAGTGAAGGATTTGGAAAAAAAAGTGAAGCAAAGGAAGGATTCGATTATTATTGAACTTCCGGAATTTGTCAATAAAATTATTTTATTGGTAAATGCTGGTGAAACTGTTCAGGGAGCTATGAAAAAAAGTGTCGATCAGAAGAAGAATCAGATTTATGATTCTCCATTATATTTTGAGCTGAATGAGGCTGTAAATAAGATGTCTGCGAATACTTCTTTCCAAGAGGTTATGAAGGATCTTAATTACCGCTGCGGTATTCAGGAAGTATCGATTTTTACGACCACAGTAATGATGAATTACCGCAAAGGCGGGGCACTATTAGTGCAATCATTAAATGAATTATCTGTATCACTATGGGACAAACGAAAAACTGTTACAAGGATAAAAGGTGAGGAAGCATCGTCTAAGTTGGTATTTCCGATTATTTTTATATTTGCCGCAGTTCTTCTGATTGTTATATATCCTGCAATAGCAGTATTTTAAGAAAAAAGAAGGAGAGATTTATAATGGAACAGTTAACAACATTTTTTAAAAATTTCTGGAATGACGAAGAAGGATTGGAAACCATTGAAATTCTATTGATTTTATCTGTACTTATTGTTATTGCAATTATGTTTAAAGATAAAATTATGGAATGGGCAAATAAATTATTTAACGATATTGATACCGAAATTATGAACTAATTTAAATGGAAAATAGCTTGGTTGAACAAGTTTTTCAATCAAGCTATGTATTCTCCATGAGGAACATCATTCCATAAGATAAATCAATTTACCAATACCGTAAGCTTTTCTAAAAGTGTCAATGAAGAAAGATCTCATTATAAATATTCAAAATGATGAGTTGAAAACATAATAAAAGGAAAATAAAGAGATTGGGTTAGCTGAAAAAACTTTAATAAGCTACGTGTGAATTTCTGAGGAGGACCGGACCATAATGATTAAAAATAAACAAATAGCTATTCTATTATTGTTAATCACAGGTTTGCTGCTGGCAGCTTGTTCGAATGACAATGAACAACCTGAAGAGTCAGAGCCGGCTGAAACAGAGCAAACCGAAACAGATATCCAGGAGGAAGGTACTGAATCAGAATCAGCTGATGAAGCTTCTACAGAAGAAGAGGATGAATCATCAAGTAATGATGAGTATATCGAGCATCAATTGGGATTGAGTATCGGTGACACAGCAATCGTTGTTAGCTCAGAGGAGGACTATAAGTATGAAGTGACAGTGAATGAAGTGAGCTATCGTGATGAACTTGAAAATGTTACTTTATATGAAGATACCTTTGTCCTAGCTGATGTGACTGTAAAAAATGTGGATGAAAAGGCATTTAATGCTGCTGATATTTTTACACCTGCCCTTGGTGAATTGGATTCTAATAAATATACACCGGCAATCAGCCCTGATTATTTGGGAAACACGTCAGAAATAACATTAGTGGAGGGTGAGTTAGCCCCTGGAGATTCCGTTGAGGGTACGTTTGTATTTGATGTAGCACAAGCAAAGCAATATAACCTTGCTTTTGGTCATGCCGGGGATCAAATTAAGACGAGAGCGGAATGGGAATTTAGCGAAGATGAAATACAATAAACAACAGCATAAGAAGAAGGAGCAACTAATATGAAGACCTTTCTAAAAGAGGATCGTGGAAGTTTTACACTTGAATCTACCTTGGTTTTTCCTGCTCTTCTAATGTTTACCTTAGTCGGCGTATTCTTTTGTATTGTTATCTTCCAAATGGGTACAGCAAGCTATATGGCACACAAAGTATCTGATGAACTTGCTTATACATGGAACAGTACAAAAAAAGATATTAAAACAGGTGATATAGCTGTACAAGAATACACCGGTTTACCGGACGGTGATGGATTATATTGGCGAATTACCGATAATGATATTTTGGGCTTTTTTAATTTAAGCGGTTTTACTCAAGATGATATTGTTGGTGACAAAAAAAGAAAAGCAGACATATACAATGGTGCGATAACACTCAGTGTAGATTACAATAATACGCTGATTTACAGTGAGGTAGAAGTGAGCGCTGAATCGAGCTTATTTATCCCTTCTTTTCTAAAAAATATGATTGGCAGCAAGGTACAAGCAACATCCAGTCATGTAGTTACCGAGACAACGGAATTAGTCAGAACAGCTAATTTTGCCAAGTATTTATGGAGTGAGTTTGGCAAAGATGGGGCAGTAGGTGATGCAGTGAACTCCATTAAGAAGTTCTTTGGTGGTGAATAATTTGAAAAAGAAAATAAAACGGTTGTTTTTAAAGGATAAAGGATCCGTTTCGATTTATGCCATTATAATTATCTTGCCCATCTTTGTGCTAAACGCACTACTAATCGATACACTGCGTATCCTCAGTGCTGAGCGTCAAATAGATAGTGCAATGGAGACTGCATTACGTTCGACTATGTCGCATTTTAGTTCTGACTTGGCAGATGTTGGCTTGTTTGCATACGGTGGTGAGGATGCAGGAACTGACTTTACTACATATATGAATAATCAGTTTTATTCTTCCTCTGAACTAAGTGGTACGCAGAACTTATCCAGACCAATGATTACAAGTGCAACAGCCAGCTTTGATACGTCAAGAAACCTGGTTGATTATAGTGTTTTTAGGCATCAGGTTGTAGAAAGTATGAAGTATCAGGCACCGGTACAAATGGGTACAGATTTATTTGATTTACTGACAAATAATGATATTTCGGTAGAAGATGTAGAAAAAGCAGAAGAACTAGTAGAAAACTATGAAGAGATTCTGGATTTAATGAAAAAACGAAATGCAGAAATTGATAAGGCAATTGAACAGTTAACCCCTTATAATAAACTGATTAAAGAGGACATAGGTGCTGAAGTTATTGGTAAAAAAGTAACTTCAGATGAGGAAACCATCCCTGAAGGTATTGAAACATTTCAACAGCTTGTTTTCTATCTTGATAGATATCAAGAATTAAAGGAAAAAAAAGAAAATGAAGAAGAATTGACCTCTGATGAGGAAAAGGAAATTACAAGCTATGAAGATGGAGTAAAAGAAAAACCATATAAAAGTGTTATCGATATGGAAATATACCATACGGACATACCGAAGCATCTGGTTGGTTCCAATCGAGATGTGAATAATCCGGCAAGTGGTTCAGCCAAAGATTATAATGACCAGATTAATGAATTAATGGGAGGTAGTGAATCCTTAGAAGAATTAGAGGAATTTACATTAAACGATGAATTTTTTACTGATATTCTGGATAATGAGGATCAAATCTATGAAAATATCCGGTTTGACAAGTCTTTGGAAGGCAGTCCGGAACAAGGGAACTTGGGGAATTTCAGTGTAGGCCAATTATTTTTAGCTTTTTATGTAGCGATAGAAGATGGTGACAAAGCGCTTGCTGATGCGATCGTTCAGTCGATAGAAAATAAATTAGGTAATCTGAAAAAAGGGCAAGTGAAAAAAATAGAAGATCAAATGCAAAAATATGATAAAGTAAAAAAAGCATTAGAGAATGTGGATATTCAGGCAGAAGAAGAAAAAGCTGATGAAAGCTTTGGCAGTTTATGGGCGGAATTGAACAAGTACAATGATATTAAAAATCAAATATCAGGTGATAATCAATTGTATGCCGAACTGGATAGTATTATTGCAGAGTATGATGGAGTGACAGGTCAAGGTGGAGATGATGAAGAATCCAGCCGCCTGCAATTTATCAAAGACGCATTCGAGCGGTTTAAAGAATTTGTTGAATTTATGCAAGGTTTTCCGACATCGGTTCGTAACGAGTTGTATATTAATGAATATATTATGGCGAACTATGGATCTAAAGCACCTTATGAGTTAGCCAGTGCGGAATCTTATGCATTTTCTACCAAAAAAGCACAATATATCACCTATGGCTATAATGTAGCTGGAATGAATTATTTTATGTTTATGAAGGACATTGCGTTGATTTTATTTGTGGGAAATTTGATTGGTCAAGGTTTACAGGGAGGATTTGCCGGACCATTAGGTTTCTTTAAAGCACTGTCAGGAGCGCTTATAACCACTTTGCAGGACGTGAACACTCTTACTACTGGTAAATATACTTTACAATGGAACCCATTTAAAACGTTTGGCGGAAAAGGTGTTCCAATCAATATGCCGATGTTCCTGCGTATTATAATGGCAATGAAGTCAACGAATGAAACATATAATAACGAAAAAGCGAGAAGGCTGCAGGCAGTGGTAACGAAAGAAACTGGTGTTCATTTAAATAATAGCCCATCTTATATTGAAGGGAATGTACAAGGCAGAGTAAAGCTATGGTTTATACCTCAATTAGCAGAAGTCTTGCCAGGCAATGTAGAGGGGAGCTATTATATTTTTGATAGACGAAAAGTATATTCGTATTAACTAGGAGGAATTTCAAATGAAGAAAATATTTATTTTATTATTTGCCATCTTGTTATTAGCGGCTTGTAGTGATGAGGGAGAAGCAACGGAAAATACTGGGGAAGAAAATACAGATAACACAACAGAAAATGAAACTGACGCAGATACTTCTGAAGAAGCGGAGCAGAAAAAAGTCTATCAAATCGGGGAAACAGCAGTAATTACAAGTGATTTATATGAATTTGATTATGAAGTAACGGTAAACGATTTTCAGTTAACGAAAGAGGTTGATGGCAGTACGATTGATGATTATCTTTCGGGAGCTCGTGAGGAAGATGTATTTGCTGTTGTGGATATTACAATTAAAAATATTAGTGATGAGAGCTATGTTCCTAACCAAATGTTTTCTGCCAATTTTTCAGGTATTGATGAAGATGGTGGGCACACATCCTATGATGAATTCTTCCCTGAAGGAGATGAAGAGTTAGCTCCAGGTGATGAAGTGGAAGGACATCTGGTTTATACAACAACAACAGATTATGCTGATGCATTTTTATTGAAATATGAGTTTACATCAGATACAGAAACACATTTTGAATTACCAAACCCAGAAAAATAAATGATAAATCAGGTGAGGAGAAATTACTTCTCCTCACAAATAATCTCCATTATATTCAGGTTTGCATAATCATTTTGTTTCAAAAATAGGATTTGCTTGGATTCAAGAAAACATTCATAATATTAGATGCTTGCTTTTTATTACTTGCCGAATAGGAGAGAGTGAGACAAAATCAGAGGGTCACAGCGAACCACAAATGTTTATAGAAGATTTAGATTAGACAAAGGTTAAGGAAGCAATTATAGAAGAAGCACTGAACATGAATTTCGTAAAAGGAACGTATCAAGCAAATTATATCGTTAATATAGAGGTCTGTGAAGCATTACATATAGACTAGGAAAGCAATAGTTTTACAGGGGGATTTATTACATTTTTTGAAACAAGTGATGGAAATCACAAGGAGCATTTTTTAATCAATGATTAACATGAAATAGAAGAAATAGTTAATTATGAGAGGATTCCCAATCAATGTATGAACATTAACTAAGGCAAGCCCCAAAAGATGAAGTGGAGGGAGTTATGTTGAGATTTCTAAAAAAGGATAATGGAAGCATTACAGTGGAAGCAGCATTAATCATCCCTCTTTTGCTAACTTTTATACTATTTCTGACTTCATTAGTGAAAATATCGATCGCTGAGATGGCCTTACAAGAAGCTGTGAATGAGACAGCACAGTCGGTAGCACATTATTCTTATCTAGCGATGCTGGCACAAAATCAGATTCAGAGTCAGACAGATGGATTTGTTGATTCATTGACAGATAATGCTGCTGGTAAGCTTGGAAATGATGAAGTAGCTGAATATATTTTAAACAAATTAGGTGAAGTGGGAAAAGATGTAATTCCTACATCTGGAGAAGCACTTAACCATTTCTCTGATAGTGTATATCAAGATATTGTAAAAGGAATGTATCAAGAAAATGTGCCCTCTTCAAGCTTTTTCAGCCCTGAGAATATCCGTGTAACCAATTCTTCCTTCCCGCATGGTACAAGCGGGGATGCCGCAGATGTCAAGATTGAGGCAGAGAATACGATGCAAATGGTACTCCCCTTCTTTGAGAAAGAGATTAAAATTAAAAAAGTGGCAGTGGAGCGTGGCTGGGTTGGAAATTAGGAAGGAAGGTGATCTGAACATTGCAGGGAAATTTTATTCTATTAATTATCTTTCTGTCTGTTGTAGCTTATTTCGATATCAGTAAACAGCGGATTCCCAATTGGCTTAATGTAACAGGGGTTCTGGCGGGCATTTTATATCACTTGTTTGTACATCAAATCGATGGTTTATTGCAGTCTGTGTTTGGAGTATTAGCTGGCGGCGGAATTATGCTTGTATTATATATATTTAAAGCAATCGGCGCGGGAGATGTAAAATTGTTTGCAGCGATTGGTGCGATTACAGGAGTGTTATTTACTTTATATGCGACGATGTATTCCATTGTTTTTGCCGGTATTATTGGGATTATTATTTTATTGTTTACCAAAACGATCTTTATTAACATGTTGTTGGCTTTTATACATATCAAAGAGAGTATCCAGAAGCGGTCACTAACGCCACTAGAAGCTTTTAAAAAAAATGTGTCTAATCGTTTTCCATTTATATATGCAGTTGTACCTGGCGTAATTACTGCATTTTATTATATGTATATCTCTTAAAGAATAGAAACAGCATCAAACAAAGGAGGAATAGCTCGTGTCTAATCCATTGGAGCTATACCATATAGACCAAATAACATCAAATGGCGGTTATATGAAACTTAAGCAAACAAGCGAAAAAGGTTTCACCGCGGATGATTTTCAAGAATTGCAATTAAAAATGATTCAATCTAATGATATCCCAAGATTATTACCAATAAGCTTGGAAGAAATGAATGAAGAAATCACTGTATTTTATAAGACGGAGGGATTGCGCAAATTACGTCCTTTTGCTAAGGAACGTCCTCTCTCGATGCAAAACTATTATGCGTTGTTTATTAATATTATTCAAGCGTTACAAGATTCAAATAATAATATGTTAAGTGAAGACCATTTTGTCCTTGATGAGGAGTACATCTATATTGGCGACGGATATCATCAGGTTTATTTAATGTATGTCCCATTAAAAGAGGGAGTAACCAATTCAACTCTTTACGAGAGCCTGAAGAAATTATTATTAAATATGGCGAGTGAAGTTAAAGGCCTGAATGGTGTGCAATTCAAAACGATTCTAAACTATATCAAAGATCCGGGTTTTAGCTTGCATGGTATTAAGCAGTTGTTGAGCCAACTGCAAAAACAGGGGTACCAAGGAGAGGGGGAAGAGGAAGACTATCAAAGAGAAGTTTCCCAGCCTAAAGAAATTATAAAGATAAAAAAGGTACGAAAAATGCCGCCTCTTGCCAGCAAGATAAAAACGTACTCTATTTTGATTGGTGTTCTATTGTTGGCAGGAGTATGGCGATTATATATGGATGCAGGTAATACCGCTATGCTGGTTGTCTCTATAGCCTTGTCCCTCGTCATTATGGCCGGAGTGTATGTGTATTGGTTTGTTTGGAGACCAGGCGTCAAACCGATTATTACAGAAAAAGAGGTCAAAGTAAAAAGTAAGCCAACAAAACAGGCGTCTTTCCGCAAAAATGATAAAGAAACAAATGTAGAAGAGCAACGAGTAGTGGAAGAAATATCAGCTACGGTAATCACAAATAACCAGCAGGTGCAGAATCAGGAGGTTACAGAGTTTGAACCGATAGCTTCCTCAGGTGATGACAGGCGCGAAGAAACAAATGACCAAACAATGTTATTAGATGAAACCGAAATGATTCCAGAGCAAAGCAAGAAGAAAATCAGAAACTATTTAGTGATTAATCGTGATGAGGCAGAGGAAGAAATTCAACTGGAGAAGGATAACTTTATTATCGGACGTGCAGAAAAAGGAACCGACTTTATCGAAAAGGCTGTAGGTATTTCCCGCTTACATGTAGAGCTGGTCAAATTATCGGATACATACGGCATTAAAGATTTGGGAGCCAAAAATGGAACTTATATTAATAACGAAAAGATCATTCCTTATAAAATTTATGAGCTATCAAGTGATGATACCATCCAAATTGGAAAAACAGTCTACACTTATAAGGTGTCCGAATGAATAACACAAAGCTGAGCAATGTCATACAGATGGAGAAATTCAGTTTAACGCCTTCCCTGGAGAAATCGAATCAAGATGCATTTGGTTACTCCAGCGATAGGCTGTCGTCCGAACAGGAAGTGCATCTGGCAGTGATTGCAGATGGGATGGGAGGTCACTCTTTAGGTGATGCTGCCAGTCGTTTTGCTGTTGACTATGTATTGCAATGGTGGCGCAGCACCATTTGGATGAATGAAGAACCTGCATCCTTTCTATCGACTTGCAAAGAGCAATTAATTACCCTTTTCCATGAGATTAATGATCGCTTGATTGAGATTAGTAAATTAGAACAGACAGAAATTGGTACTACCTTAAGTGTTCTTTTGTTTATCGAGAATCAATACTTTATCTGCCATGTTGGTGATAGTCGGATATATCGTTATCGGGAGAATATCAACGAGCTGGAAGAGTCAAATGGTGACACGATTGATTTGAATAAAGAGAAGGTATTTCTCCAGTTAACGGTTGATCATTCCTTTGCTTCGATGCAAGTGGAGGAAGGTTTGATGACAGTGGAAGAGGCCGAATCTCATGATAAAGCCCACTATTTAACACAATGTATGGGAGTGAAAGGTAAAGTGGAACCATATACAGCTTCCGGTACTTTTACCGTTTCAGATTCTTTTTTGTTGTGTACGGATGGATTTCATACTTTATTTACAAATAATGAGTTAAATAAGGAGTGGACAGCACAGATAGAGAAAAAGCAGTCGCTGGAGGCGATTATTTCTCACTTTTATGCATTAACAAAAGCAAAGAAACGTACTGATGATGCATCAGTTCTAGCGGTTAATTTTAGCCAAAGAGTTGAGGAATAGCTATGTGGAAGAAGCATGAGATGATTCAGCATAAATATGAAATTATCGATTATGTAGCAGAAGGCGGCACATCTCTTTTATATGAGGTGAAATTGAGTCATGGAGAACATGCCCTGCTGAAGGTGGTAAAGAGCCCGGACACTTTGTTGAACAATCAAGTAGATAATGAGGCAGCTATCCTTGCTTCAGTAAATCATGACCGAATCCCGAAACTATATGATAAATTGACAATAAATCAATATTATAATGCTATCGTAATAGAGAAATTAACGGCCACTGACCTTTCTGACCTAATGGAGAAAGGAAAGGAATTTACTTGGGAGGAAATACTGGGTATTGCAAAACAATTGGCTGACATTATCCGGGTCTTTCATCAGAATAAGCCGACAATCGTGATTAGAGATATTAAACCATCTAACATATTGCTTGCTGAGAATCAGAAGGTATATCTGGTTGATTTTGGTATATCCGCCACTGTCGAACAGGCAGGACAGGTGAATGCATTAGGTACAATTGGTTATGCCGCTCCAGAGCAATTCGAGAATGGTGTAGTGGATCTCCGCTCGGATTTATTCTCATTAGGTGCGGTCTTATTTTATTTAGCGAGTAATGGCGGGAATATTTATGCGAGTGACCATGAAATTATTCTTCGTAAGCGGCTTCCCAGGGCTTTTGCCAATATAGTAATAAAACTGACATCGACAAATCCGGATAAACGCTTTACCAATATTGAGAAGGTAATCTCTGCATTTGCCAAAGTTAACAGACCCTGCCGGGAGCGAATAAAAAAGTTCATTCATTCCCGTAACAGATAATATGTCATGGAGGTGAGCAAGATGAAGGAACAGAAATACGGCTCTATCAAAGAAATAGCTGATGAAGTTATTTATGAAATTCCGAAAAGCCAAACGAATATAATAGATGCAGAACAATTGGAAGAGCTGAATAGACAGGATGACCTTTTCTTCGATTTCAAGCGGTATTCACTTGAAGGTGATGTTGTTCGCATTTATTACCAGAAGTCACAAGGGTTTATGCCCTTATCCAGCTTTAAGGCAAAAAATAATGATTTGAAAGCTAAAGTAGCATTGAATATATTAGCTGTAGAAAAATTAGTTGGCACACAATATACGACACTTATTCATCCAGATAATATCTATGTCAACGAACAAGGAGACATAAAATTTGCACAACGTGGTATTCGTTTTGTTTTATCAACTGACGAGTTTACGAGACAACAAGTGGTATATGAAGTAAAGCCGATAATAATCGGAATTTTTAGCGCAGCAGCCGTAAATAGTAGTAACATTGATGAATTAGCACAGGAACAGCCAGTTATCAGAGAAATACAGAAAGCTGTTACGATAGAAGAGTTAAGAAATGTGATTAGTCAGTTTGCAACAGCGACAAATACTATCAAAACTGATGGCATACTAAAGAAAAATTTTCAAAAATATAATAAGTCCAAAATAGCTGTGCCAGCCGGATTAGTGATTGGGATAGTTTTAGGGATGCTTCTGCTTTATGTAGTTAAAGTTGTACCGATGACAGAAGCTTTTACTGCAGAAGCGGATCAACAAAAAGAACTCACGGAAGTAAAAGAAGCATTAGAAGCGGAGATTGTGGAAAATGATAAAATAATCGAGAGTTATTATTTGGCAGTAACGGGGCAGGTCGAAGAAGCTATTGCCAGCTTTGAAAGTATAGAGAAGTTAGATGAAGAGGCACAACATACCTTAATAGAGCAATATATCAAATTAGGAACGGTCGACAGCTTAAACAAGGCTAGTAAATCGGATCCTTCCTATAACGTTAAGGTGGTTAATGAATTGAGATCAATAGATGGAGAGGAAGCACAACAAGCTATTCTCGATATTGAATCTGAGGCCCCGGAGGTAACGATTGAACAGGCGTGGATTAACGAAGATTTTGAGCGTGTTATAGATATTTATGGTGATATTTCTGATAATGATCGTGCCAAATATCTCGCCGGAAGAAGTTATCTGGAGCTTGATAATCACAAAGAAGCTCTGAAGCTTGGAGAAGAGCTTAATAATAAGGATATGCAAATTAACAGTTTGGAGCTAAAAAAAGAAGAGGTCAAATCTAAAGATATGAAGAAGGAGAAAAAAGAGGATGAAATTAAGAAAATAGATAAACAGATTAAAGAAATTAAGGAGAGTTAATTGACTGTATCATTAGATACAGTTTTTTTGTGAATCCATCTATATAAGTTCAACTTATTTATATATATCAATTTATATAGTTTATTGTTCTATTAATCATAAACATTATAACGTTATTTTGACTGTGTGAAAAATTAATGTTAATCTATTTCGTATAGGGTTAAAAAAAGTATGAGCGTGAAGGAGCTTTTATACTGTTATATTTAAAAATATTACTTTATTGACTAGAGCCGATCAAAAAGGATGATGGGAATGGCAGACAATGTAGTTTTGCAGAATATAAAAATGCTGGATGGCACTTCTGTAGATATTGTTGTGGAAGATAAAAAAATTATAAATATTGCCTCACCAGGAACAGCAATTGGTGAGAGAGTAATTGATTATCAAAATAAAGCGTATGTTTCCAGCGGCTGGATTGATATGCATGTGCATGCCTTTCCAGAGTTCGATCCATATGGAGATGATATCGATGAGATTGGCTATAAAACAGGAGTAACGACGATAGTTGATGCGGGAAGTACGGGAGCTGACCGGATTCATGATTTGGTAGACAATTCCCGGAAGTCTAAGACAAATGTATTTGCTTTCCTGAATATCTCACGAATTGGCTTAAAGAGAGTGGATGAATTATCGGATTTGTCTTTGTTGAATAAAGAGGAAGTAAAGCGTGCTGTCAGGGAGAATAGAGACTTTATCGTTGGTTTAAAAGCAAGAATCAGCAATAGTGTAGTAGGAGCGAACGATATAGAGCCTTTAAAAATGGCGCGTGAGTTTTCCAGAGAGACGGGATTACCGTTAATGGTTCATATTGGATCAGGACCTCCAGATATTAATGATGTATTGGATTTATTGGAGAAAAATGATGTGATTACACATTTTTTGAACGGAAAGGCGAATAATTTATTTGATAATCAGGGAAAGCCGCTTTCTAAGTTTTTAAAAGCAATGGAGCGCGGTATACATTTGGATGTTGGTCATGGTAATGCAAGCTTTTCTTTTAAAACGGCTGAGCAGGCCAAGAAACACGGTATCCATTTTAATACCATCAGCACAGATATTTACCGGAAAAATCGGCTGCATGGACCGGTGTATAATATGGCAAATGTTTTAAATAAATTTTTATGTTTAGGTTATTCCCTGAAGGAAGTTATTTCTGCTGTAACAGCTGACGCTGCTGCGTGGTTAAATAAACCAGAGCTTGGACGAATTGCGAAAGGAGATATTGCAAATCTTACCCTATTTTCTGTGGAAGATGAGACAATAGATTTAATTGACTCAGACGGCGAGAAGCGGAAGGCTGATCAGAGAATTGAAGTAAAAGGAGTGGTTGTTAATGGCGAATACAATGAATGCTAAGTATGGGTTGAAGCGGGTTATTAATGCCAGTGGAAGAATGAGTATTTTAGGGGTTTCCGCTCCAACAAATACCGTTATGGAAGCGATGAAATACGGCGGACAGAATTATGTGGAAATCTCAGATCTGGTAGATAAAGCAGGAGAACATATTGCCGGACTGCTTCAATCAGAAGCTGCTGTAGTCGTCAATTCTGCTTCGAGTGGTATCGCACTTTCTGTTGCAGCGGTTGTAACAGGAGGAAACCGGAGAAAAAGTGAAAAACTGCATCAGGAAGGCATCTCCAAAAATGAGATTGTGATGCTGAAAGGCCATAATGTGCAATATGGCGCTCCAGTAGAAACAATGGTTGCTCTTGGCGGAGGAAAGCTTGTGGAAACAGGCTATGCCAATGAAGGAAGAAAAGAGCATATAGCAGATGCTATTAATGAAAATACCGCAGCAATTTTATTTGTAAAATCCCATCACGCTGTCCAAAAAAATATGATTTCTGTGGAAGAGGCCTGGGAAGTCGCGCAGGCAAAAAATGTTCCGTTAATTGTTGATGCAGCGGCGGAAGAGGATTTGAAAAAATATGTAAGGGTTTCCGATTTAGTCATCTATAGTGGAGCGAAGGCCATTGAAGGGCCAACATCTGGAATAGTAGCTGGAAAGAAAGATTATGTGGAGTGGGTAAAAACACAGCTGCACTATATTGGAAGAAGCATGAAGGTAGGAAAGGAAAATACATTTGGCCTGCTGCAGGCATTGGATGAGTATTTTGTGAAAACAGATCATAGTGAAGCTGAAAAGAGAAGCTTAGAAGTGTTGGAATCACTAAATGTATTCCAAGGAGTAACTGTAACCGTTGTGCAGGATGAAGCAGGGCGTGCTATTTTCAGAGCCCGGATTCAAATTGATTCTGAAGCAGCAGGGATAACTGCCAAAGAGGTAAATGACAAACTCCGCAATGGTGAAATAGCAATTTATACACGTGATTACGGAATCCGCCAGGGTTTCTTTGATATTGATCCTCGCCCATTACAGGGTGACGACATTCATATTATTGAATCAGAATTAAAATCCATTTTAGGAGGAAATAGATAATGAATATGGATCAGCGTTTTTATAAAAATAGAATCGCGTTAAATGTGTTAGCCAATAGTATTGAAAATGCAAAGGAAGTTTTTGATGCAGCGGAGGGTCATGTACTGGTAGGTGTACTTTCCAAGGACTACCCGACGGTTGATACAGCTGTCACAGCTATGAAGGAATATGGAGGGGCAATTGAAGAAGCTGTTTCCATAGGGTTAGGTGCAGGTGATAACAGACAGGCAGCAGTTGTTGCAGAAATCGCAAAGTATTATCCTGGATCTCATATTAATCAGGTTTTTCCTGCTGTGGGAGCAACACGGGCTAATCTGAGAGAAACAGATAGCTGGATTAACGCACTTGTATCGCCTGCCGGTAAAGTGGGATATGTTAATATTTCTACTGGTCCAATTAGCGCAGAAGCGGGTGAGATGGCTATTGTTCCCGTTAAGGCTGCCATTGCACTTGTTCGTGATATGGGAGGAAACGCATTGAAATATTTTCCGATGAAAGGGTTACAAACAGAAAAAGAATTTCGTGCAGTTGCCAAAGCCTGTGGGGAGGAAGGCTTTGCATTAGAACCAACAGGCGGTATTGATTTGGACAATTTCGCGACTATCTTAGAAATAGCATTAGAAGCAAAAGTGCCAAAAGTGATTCCTCATGTGTATTCTTCGATTATTAACAAGCAGACTGGAAAAACCAATGAGGAAGATGTTAAAAAGCTTCTCACTATCAGTAAAGATCTGGTTGATAAATATGCCTAAGAATATTGTTGCGTTTGGAGAAGTAATGATGCGATTGCAGGTGCCTGGATATGAATTACTCACTCAGGCAAGCAATTTACAGTATTCCTTTTCGGGGACAGGGGTAAATGTTGCTTCGGCCATGACAAAACTTGGGCACAACGGTTATCTGATTACAAAATTGCCGGACAATCCGCTGGGGGATGCAGCAATGTCCTTCCTGCAGCGCTTGGGGATAGAACGCAATTTTATTGTAAGGAACGGTAAATATATCGGGATGTATTTTTTAGAAAATGGTTTTGGGCAGCGTTCAAGCCGGGTCACATATACAAATCGCTTAGAAAGTACATTTAATACGGCCGATATTTCCGATTATGATCTGGCATCGATTGCAGCAACAACGGATGTTATTCATTTTTGCGGAATCAGCCTTGCAATGACAGATAAAGTTCGTGCAAATATGAAAGCCATTGCTGAAAAGGTAAAAGAGAACGGTGGAATAGTCTGCTTTGATTGTAATTACCGCCCTTCTTTATGGGATGGAGACTACGAGAAAGCAAAGCCGCATTATGAGGATATGTTTTCATTGGCTGATATCGTAATGATGAATGAAAAAGATGCCATGTATATATTGGGGATGGAAACAGAGAAGCTGGAAAGAAAAGAACAGCTTCAGGAGTTAATCCCTCAGGTTGCTGAGAAGTACAACATTCAAACGATTGCGGGTACACATCGAAATATTAATGAGGGTAACGCGCATTCTTTAGAAGGCTATATGTATAAAAAAGATAGCTTTGTATTTTCCAAAAGGATTACCTTTTCTGTATATGATCGTATTGGTGCGGGTGATGCGTATACAAGCGGAATTCTGCATGGTGAATTATCAGGTTATGAACCCGATAAAACTGTTGAATTTGCAGCTGCAGCAGGTATGCTGGCGTGTACGGTTTCAGGGGATACGCCAATGTCAACGGAGGCGGAGATTTTAGCTGCTGTTTCAGGAGCTAAGGAGGATGTAAAGCGTTAATTGTAGAGGCCAGATGTTAAAATAAGCCCTGCTATGTTTCTGGATTAAATAGATATTGAATAATCTTATATCAAACAACGAAAAATGTCAGAAGGTTTCCTGTATCAGGTGAGTTACGATGCAGAAAACCTTCTTTTTTTATAGATTTATTTAGTAAACATTAAACAGAAAAAGAAGCTTCCCGCTCCGTCTCTGTGATAGAGTAGAAGAAACAGTTTTCTGAACAAAAATAATTCTGGCCAGGTGATCATAATGTACAAAGGTCTTTCCCCTCTTTTTGAAGAAATCCAGATAATGAGAGATAAATATTTTAATACAGCTATTTTCAAATCAGCGATTCATACAAGATCAGTACCTGATAAATGGAGTGTTGCAGAGTCAATCTACCACTGTTATTTATTATTGAAGCTTACCCGAATTACGTCAGCCTGTTATTTGCCTATAGCTTGTTTTTATATGCAGCTTCGCCGGCCCGAAATAAAACGGTATATAGATAATATGGAGAATATATATCGTGGAAAGACAATGAAAGCTCCCTTTATTTTAAAACCGAAGATGAAGCGGGAATATACGCTTGAGGAGCTAAGGGATTTACTGGAGGAGGAGACAGAAAAGATGAAATTCTGTGTAGAGCCTCTTACGAAAGAACAATGCTACTGGATAAGGTATCCGGACCCTGTACCTAAATATCCGAATGTTGTACAGGTGGTGAAACTTTTAAGGATTCATGAGGAGCACCATTATACGGTAGTGACAGAAAGGGAGCGTCAGTATAGAGAGAAGAATAAGGAGGAGTCTTTTTAATGAGTAAAAGTACGATTATTGCAGAAGAATACCGTGGCGGAGGTTTAGAAAATGAGCATAATGGAATAATATGCGTGCTAAATGAACAGAAAGAAGTGATTTATTCAAAGGGAGATGTGGAGCATACACCTGTCTTTTACCGATCTGCCATGAAGCCGATCCAGGCAATACCTGTATTTGACACAGGTATTGAAAGAAAATATAACCTTGCGACTGATGAAATGGCATTGTTTTGCGCCTCTCAGCGAGGAGAAAGCTATCATCAGAAAAGTTTGAAATCTTTA
Organism: Oceanobacillus sp. FSL W8-0428; assembly: GCF_038004405.1. Classification (NCBI taxonomy): domain Bacteria; kingdom Bacillati; phylum Bacillota; class Bacilli; order Caryophanales; family Bacillaceae; genus Oceanobacillus; species Oceanobacillus sp. FSL W8-0428. Next base: position 1,062,740 of record NZ_JBBORB010000001.1, on the reverse strand, counting down.
ATAGAAAAATTAGATTTAAGTGAAGAATCACTTATATGCAATGAGAGTTATCCTTTAAATGAATCTCCAAAAATTGATTATATTTGTAAAGGGCATGAAAAACGGAAACTGCTGCATAATTGTGCGGGTAAACATCTTGGATTCCTGGCTTGTTCAAGAGAACTGGGATATAGCATCGCAGACTATGGAGAGTTTAATCACCCAATTCAAGAACGAATCAGAGAGGAAATAGAGGTTTTAAATGAATACCCCAAAGAAAAAATGAATGCAGGAAAAGATGGCTGTGGAGTGCCGGTGTACGGCATTCCATTAAGAAACATGGCTCTATCTTATCTTAAGTTTGTGAAGCCGGAAATGATTAATGATAAGAAAAAAGAGAAGGTACTGAAGAGAATTTCTGATACAATGCAGGCTTATCCAGAGATTATTGCCTCTCATGATTTTATATGTACGGTATTGCTGGAGGATGAGAATATTATTGCAAAGGGCGGAGCGCAGGGAGTATATTGTCTTGCTCTGAAAGAAGAAAAAATCAGTATTGCTTTAAAGGTTCAAAGTGGAACCGAATTGCTATGGCCATTAGTTGTTGCTGAAATTTTAAAGAAAATAAATTATAAAAATAAGCAAACAATTGATAATCTATATAAGCTGCGTTCTACAAAGATATTGAGTGATGCTGGGGAGGTAGTAGGAGAAACAAAAATTATCTTATAGGGTTAACGTGAAAGCAAAACAAAACTGCTTTATGAATTCGTTGTTCAACAGGAGGAACTTTGGAATGATTGAATGTATTGTACAAAATGCAAGAGATGCAAAGGATGCTGAAAAATTAGGAGTTACAAGATTAGAATTGGTTTCAGCAATCGAATTAGGCGGCTTAACGCCGACTTATGGAACCTTCAAAAGTGTCATTGACAGTGTTCAAATCCCCGTGCAGGTAATGATCAGACCTCATGATTATGGATATATATATAATCAGGATGATAAAGAGGTTATGAAGAAGGATATTTCTTTACTATCCGAAATGAGACATAATCGAATTGTTATTGGAGCGTTGAATGAAAATAAAACGATAGATACAGCTTTTCTGGATGATTTATTCAGGGAATTTCCTAAATTGAATGTTACTTTTCATCGTGCTTTTGATGAGGTTAGGGATCAAACAGAGGCCTATCAGACTTTAGCGGCTTATCGAAAAAATATTAAAAGAATCTTAACCTCTGGTGGTGAGGATAATTGTGCGGCAGGAGTGGATTCTCTGCGTATGCTAGTTCAATTACAGCATAAATTGCAAGGGCCGGGTATCTTGCCTGGAAGTGGATTGAATGTAGATAATATACAAACGTTACATAATACAATCCAAGCAGATGAATATCATTTTGGCAGCGGAGTCAGGAGGAAACAGTCTTTTGAAGAAAATATCGATAGAGACAAAGTAGACGGGATAAGAAATATTTTAGGATAAAAATGTATCTAAATTGTATAACCATTGGGCTTTAAAATACGGAAGAAATACCATTATCAAGCAGCGGTTTAAAAGGATTAAGATTACAGAGGAGTGAAAGTTTTTTGAGAGATACTTACTTCAAATAGTTATTAAAGCAATCTATACGACTACCTTTTTTCTGCGGAATATGATTCAATAATGACATGAATCGATTCATGAAGGGAGAAGATTATGTTACATTTTCATATTATTGCCCCTTATCAAGCAATGATTCCTATTATAGAAGAATGTCAGCAAATGTTTTCAAATATTAAAATTACCTATTCTGTTGGAGATTTACAGGAGGGTGTAAAGGTAGCAGCACAAAAAGAAAAGGAAGATGTCGATATATTTATCAGCCGTGGAGGGACGGCAAGAATATTAAAGGAGCACATGACGCTTCCTGTTGTAGACATTCACTTATCTGGTTATGACTTAACACGCTCTCTAACATTAGCTAGTCAAATTCATGAGAAAACAGCTGTGGTCGGCTTTTCTAATATTACAACAGGTGCCAGCTCTATTATTGAATTGTTGAACCTGCCATTAAAGGTTTTTACTGTTACCAGGTCAGAAGAAGTAGCTCCCTTATTACTACGTTTAAAGGAAGAGGGGTATTACCATATTCTTGGAGATGTCATTACAGTTAAGACCTCTGAAGCGATTGGATTAAGAGGGATGCTGCTGCAATCAGGGAAAGAGTCTATCATCCGGGCAATCGAAGAAGCTGCCTTTTTAGCAGAACAGCTGCAAAAACAAACACATTTTAAAAACCTATTTGAAGATATACTAGTTAAAGAGCATCGCAATATCATTGTATTTAACCAGTTTAATGAAATGGTATATAAGCATTTTGAAGATTTTACTGATAATCCTTTATCTCAGCAGGATTGGTATGTGTTGCATAGCTCGATTCAATCAGAAAACTATCAGTTAACGAAGTATTATCCATTTGGTGAGGAGCAGATACGGATTACAGGCTATCAGGGAAAAGAGCAATTTAAGCTGTACTTCTTAGAAAAATACTCTCTAAACAGGCTTCAAGAGCAGGGGATTAGACTGAAATCAGAACTTCAGAAGGAACCTGTTGCCAGTCAATCTGAACAAATAAAAAAACATATGAAAACGATGATTGCTTTATATAAAAAGAATAAACCAATTTTAATAACGGGAGAAAAGGGCACGGGAAAAAAGTTTTTAGCGACACAGGTTCATATAGATATCGCACCAAATGATTTAGTAATGGAAATTGACGCTGCTTTATGTAATACGAAAAAAGCGAATGATTTATTTTTCTTAAAACCAGAATGTTTGATTTTGTACAATGTGATTCCTAACCAGGAAACGCTGGGGTGGATAAGAGATATAAAAAATCTATGTGAACAGAATGATGTACAGCTGTTTATTACCTCGGAGCATAGCTGGTCGCATGAGACTGTTGAACAGGAAAAGCTCCATCAGATTCATCTTCCCAAGCTTGTTGAACGAATAGATGATTTACAAGAGCTGGTTATTTACTTTTTAGCTGACTACCATCAAAAATACGGGACTACTGCGATGAAAATTTCAGAGGAGGCTCTCACCTATTTAAAAGGATTATCCTATCAAAATCATGTAGACAGCCTTAGAGATTTAATTAAACAAGCTACGTTAAATGAAAAGGACTACATTCTTCATAAAAAAACACTCGAAGCCATATCAGAACAAAATCAATTACCTCAGATCTTTCCAATTAACGGAACTCTGAAAGAAATGGAAGCGGCAATTATTGCACAAGTTTTACGAGAAGAGGACAATAATCAAACGAAAGCGGCGAAACGATTAGGAATTAATCGTGCTACATTATGGAGAAAATTAAAAGAGTGAATACAAGAAGCCTATTAATGCCATCATATAAGGTATTGATAGGCTTTTTTTATCAAAAGAGGAATAGAAATTATTTTTGTTGCAATATTAAACAATTTTATTTAATTTAAATTTAAGTGTTGCATTATAAATCGATTTGGTCTAATCTAATGATAGGGCGGTTGCTGAAAACGCTTTATAAAAATGTGGGGGAGATAGTAATGAAAATTAAAGCAACTTTAGATCGTATTCCTGGTGGAATGATGGTTGTGCCATTATTATTGGCTGCAACTATTAATACATTTTTTCCAAATATATTAAGAATTGGCGGTTTTACAGAGGCGCTATTTGTTGATAGCTCCAGTGCGCTTATTTCTTTATTTCTTTTAATTGCCGGTACTCAGATCACGTTTAAAACGGCAGGAACATCAGTTAAAAAAGGTTTGACGTTATTAGCGTTTAAATGGGGCATTGGAGCAGTAATTGGTCTAATTGCTATTATGCTAGCTGATTCCAATGGTTTATTTTTGGGCCTTGCTCCAATTGCTATTGTGGCAGCTATGACGAACTCAAATGGAGGTCTTTATATTGCCTTTGCAGGTCAATACGGGAAAGAGGATGATAAAGCAGCTTATCCGTTTTTAGCTTTAAGTGATGGGCCGTTCTTAACCATGGTTGCCTTAGCTATTTTTGGTACGATGGGATATGCTGAAGGAATGTTCTCGCCAACAGATTTTATTGCAGTATTACTTCCGTTGGCAGTAGGTATTGCTATTGGGAACCTGGATAAGGAAATGGGGGACTTTCTTTATAAAGGAAGTGACAAATTAGTTCCATTCTTTGCATTTTCATTGGGAATGAGTATTAATTTTACTGCGATTATTAAAGGTGGATTGAGCGGTGTATTATTAGGAGTAATAACGGTATTAATCACCGGAGGAGTCGGGTATCTTCTCTTTAAATGGATTGGCTGGAATCCAATTGTTGGAGCCTCAGAAGGATCAACGGCGGGAAATGCTGTTGGAACACCAATGGCTATTGCAGCTGCGAATGCGTCCTTTATGCCAGTTGCAGAATTAGCAACAGTACAAGTAGCGGCAAGTGTTGTAACAACTGCGATATTATTACCAATATTTATCGGGATACTGGCAAAGCGTTTAGAGAAGAAAACGGGTAAGCCGATTAAAGAGATAAATCCGACGATGTAAACAATTAAAAAAGCCATATACTTATGGCTTTTTTAATGATGGAAGGAGAGGTATGATGAATTTAGCAATAATCGCAGATGATTTGACAGGTGCGAATGATAGTGGTGTGCAGCTGGCGAAATATGGATTACAGACATCTGTGTTTTTTAAAATGGATAAAGGCAATGTACAGAGTAATGAGGCCATTGTATTCGACACAGATAGCAGAGCAATGGCTCCAGCTGAGGCGAAGAAATTAGTAGCTAAGGTTACTCGTTTCTTATTAGATGAAGGAATTAATAATATTTATAAAAAGATTGATTCAACAATGAGAGGCAGTATTGGTGCAGAATTAGCAGGGATGCAGCAGGAGCTCCAAGCCGATTTTATTTTTATTGCTCCAGGCTATCCATCAAATAACCGCAAAGTAATCGACGGCTACCACTATTTGAATGGAAAGCTTTTGGGAGAAACAGAAATCTCACTTGATCCGGTAACCCCTGTTGCAGAATCTTACCTGCCTGCATTATTGGAGAGTCAAATTGGTGAAGAGACTGGTTTAATCAGTCTTGCAGAATTGCGCTCTTCTGAGAAGTTTATTCAGAAGCTAAATGTATTAAAAGAGCAGGGGATTACGTATATCATCGTTGATTCCGAAAAAGAGGAAGATTTGCAATTATTTCTATCAGAAGTAAAAAAATTATCTGCAGCTGCCGGGTTAGTAGGATCAGCAGGATTGGCTAATTACTTACCTGCTTATTTTGGGTTAGAAGCGAAAGAACAGACCTATCAAATAGTTAATCAAAACAAGCCAATCTTAACAGTCGTAGGCAGTGTCAATGTTAATTCTCGAAATCAGTTAAACAAGCTGCTTGCTGATAAGAGTGCGTATGCGATAGAAATTGATTCGTATAAAGCTGTTTCTTCTTTGGGTGAGAGAAAAGAAGAAGAGCAACGTGTTTATAATGAAGTGAAAAAACAAGTGGCAAGTGGACATGATATTGTTTTATACTCTTCCGGTGAACGTGACGACATCGATTATGCACGAAAAATTGGCGAAAGTAATGGTTACAATTTTACTGAAACAAGCCGGGAGATTGTGAAGATGATTGGCGCAGTTGCTGCTCAACTATTAAAAGAAGGTATTTTTCAAGGAATTATTATGACCGGCGGAGATACTGCCAAGAAAATTTGTGAGCATTGGGATATTACAGGGTTTACTCTGTACGATGAGTTGGAGGTTGGTGTACCAATTTCAAGCTTTATTGGAATAGAAAATTTATTTGCAATAACGAAGGCTGGTGGATTCGGTCAAGATGATGTTTTAATTGATGCTAGTAAGAAATTGAGAGGAGAGTAAAAAATGAAACAAAAACCGATTATTGGAATCACAATGGGGGATGCTGCGGGCGTCGGACCGGAAATTATTGTGAAAGCATTAAATCATGAAGAAATTTATAAGAATTGTCGTCCTATTGTAATTGGAGATAAGGAAATTCTTGAAAGAGTTTTACCAATTGTTGAATCTAAGCAGAAAATTCATAGCGTAGAAGGACCAGAGCAAGCCATTTTTAGCTATGGAACAATCGATGTGATTGATTTAAACTTATTATCCGCTGACCTGCCTTTCGGAAAAGTATCAGCAGATGCTGGAAATGCTGCTTATCAATATTTAGCGAAAGCAGTTGAGCTTGCAAAGGAAAAACGCATTAATTCTATTTGCACGGCTCCATTGAATAAGGAAGCCTTACACAAGGGAGGTCATATGTATCCAGGGCACACTGAAATTTTAGCTGAGTTAACAGATACAGAAGATTTCTCTATGATGCTGACTACGCCTAATTTACGGGTGATTCATTTAACAACCCATATGGGCTTAATTAAAGCAATTGAAAGTATTACACCTGAAAGAACTTATAAGGTAGTCAAGCTGGCATACGATACATTGCGTAATGCTGGAATGGAGAATCCACGAATTGCCGTATGTGGCATTAATCCGCATGCAGGTGAGAACGGCTTATTTGGTAATGGAGAAGAGGAAGAAAAGCTGGAGCCAGGTATTCAGCGTGCGCAAAAAGAGGGAATCGACGTGACCGGCCCGCTTCCAGCAGATACGCTATTTTTCAGAGCTGGCCGCGGAGATTTCGATATGGTTGTTGCCTGCTACCATGATCAAGGGCATGCTCCGATTAAAGTAATGGGAATTGAAGAAGGTGTAAATATAACAGTAGGCTTAAAAGGGGGTATCGTTCGTACCTCTGTCGATCACGGTACAGCATTTGATATTGCAGGTAAAAATATTGCTGATGAGAAAAGTATGATTGCAGCAATTCGGTCTGCATATGAGTTAGCGCCAAAATATGAATAAATAACAAAACCATCCTGTTGCTCATGTGAAATGGAGTGATAAGGATGGTTTTGTTATTATCTAGCTTTTTCAGTAAAATTAATAAAGGAAATACATTAACTTCCCAACCCTAATGAAAATAGGATAACTGCCAGAATTACTCCAATGAGTGGAACGAGCACAGTTACTACACCAAAAGATGGGTAGGCGCTTTTATGTGTTTCACCACAAATAGAGCGTATCGTTGTGACTGCATATCCACCGTGAGGCAGAGAATCCAATGTTCCTGATGAAAGTGAGACAGTCCGGTGAAGAGCTTCAGCATCTACACCCATATCTAAATAGTGGGGGGCTAAGATAGGTAATGCAATCGTCTGACCTCCGGAAGAAGATCCTGTTAAGCCGGCGATAACCATTACAGCTATAGCACCGCCAATTAAAGGGCTTCCTGGAATATCTGTCATAAAATTAACAGCTGTTTCAAATGCTGGTGTGACTTTTGCGACGCCGCCAAACCCAACAACTGCAGCAGTATTTCCAATAGCAATTAAAGCTCCCATTGTTCCATCCCCAACCGCTGACCAAAAATCTCTGAAATATTTTCGGTTTAATAACCAAGTTGTGATAATACCACTAAGCAAGGCGATAATAAGTGCTGATTGTTCTAAAGAATCATGGAAAATAAATGATACAACAAGAACTGCCAGCAAAGGAATTAAACTCAACAAGGGATGCGGTAAACGGTTTCTTTTTTCTTTATTATCCGACTCTCTTTCAACAAAATGTTCTCCTTTTGCAACGGCTTTGCGAATCATTTTCATTAGCAGCCATTGGCCCAAGATTAATATGAAAATTGCTACAATCAAGCTGACCTGCCAGCCCGCGTAAGGGCTCGTCCCTAAATAAGGAATGGGAATCCAGTTTTGAATTTCCGGCGAACCAGCTGATGTCATCGTAAATGTAGTTGAGCCAAAGGCTAATGCAGCCGGGATAAATCTTCTTGGCAAATTTGCTTCTTTAAACAAGCTGATAGCCATTGGGTAGACTGCAAAAGCAACAACAAACAGGCTGACTCCGCCATAGGTTAATACTGCACAGGCAAGAACAACTGCTAGAACAGCATGCTTCATACCTATTTTTGATACAATCCAGTTAGAAACACTTTCTGCTGCACCGCTATCTTCCATGACTTTACCAAAAATTGCGCCTGCTAAGAACATAAGATACCAGGACGTAATAAAGCCGGCAAATCCATCCATATAGCCAGTAACAAAGTCTGCTTGTCCCTCAGCAGCAAGCTGAGGGAACAAAGGTAATCCATTTAGTACTGCAACAAAAAGGGCTGAAAGTGGAGCAACAACTAACAGATTCATTCCTCTCATCACTAAAAAGGTTAATAGTGCCAGCCCGCCAATTAATCCAATCATACTTATCATATCTTCACCCGCCTATATTGAGGTATGAATAAATCATGACTTTTTACCGTATTTCCGAACACGCAATAAGGCTTGTTCTGCATGACCGGCAAAGTTTTCTAATTGACAAAGCCGTGCAGCATATTCTCCAAGGTAAGCACTTTGTTCTTTAGAGGTAACCTTTTGATAAGTTACTGTTTTTAGGAATTTGCCGACCCAAAGTCCTCCAGTGTATCTTGCTGCTCCTTTTGTCGGCAGGGTATGATTTGTTCCAATTACTTTATCTCCGTAAGCAACATTTGTTTCTGGTCCAAGGAATAAACAGCCATAACTCGTCATGTTTTCTAAGAAGAAATCAGGATTTTTTGTCAAGATTTCAACATGCTCGAAAGCTAATCGATTCGCTTCTTCTAAAGCCTCTTGTTCATCGTCAACCAGAATAATTTGTCCGTAATCCTCCCAGGAAACACGTGCTACATCAGCAGTAGGCAAGATTTTCAGTTGTCTCTCAATTTCTTTGACAGTCTCCTCTGCAATCGCTTTAGAAGTAGTAATTAAAGCTCCCGGCGATGTAGGGCCATGTTCTCCCTGACCCAGGATATCTGTAGCAATCATTTCTGGATCACTTGTCTCATCTGCAACCACGAGTGTTTCAGTTGGCCCAGCGAATAAATCTATTCCAACTCGTCCATATAATTGGCGTTTAGCTTCTGCAACAAAAGCATTTCCTGGTCCTACAATCATATCTACAGCTTCTATTGTTTCTGTTCCAATTGCCATTCCAGCCATTGCCTGAATCCCGCCTAGAATATAAATTTCATCAGCTCCAGCCTTGTGCATAGCATAAACAGTTGTTGCCGGGATTTCTCCATTTATCGGAGGAGTACAAGCAATCACGCGTTTCACTCCGGCTACTTTAGCGGTTAAAACACTCATATGTGCCGAAGCGACCATTGGATAACGTCCTCCGGGAATATAACAGCCTACACTATCTACGGGAATATTTTTATGACCAAGAATCACACCAGGCATTGTTTCAACTTCGATATCTTTCATGGAGTTTCTTTGATGTTCAGCAAAGTTACGGATATTATTTTGTGCAAATTCAATATCTTTTACAGTTTGTTCAGGAATTGATTCGCAAATTTCTTCGATCTCTTTTTTAGTTAATTGAAAGCTTTTTGGACTCCAATTATCAAATTTTTCGGAAAGCTCACGAATTGCTTTATCTCCTTTATCTTCAATTTCCTTAATAGTAGAACGAACAATATCAGCAACCTTAGCGTCATCCTGCTGAATATCTGCAGTAATTTTTCCTTCTTTTAAATATATTGACATATAATTCCTCTCCTTTATTTGCATACGTATGCAAAATACATCATATTGAATACGTATGCAATAATATTAAAATAAAAAAGCTACGGATAATAGCTTTAAAAAGATAATAAACGAAAACGGTTTCAAATGTCAAGAGGAATTTAATATTTATTATTTTGTTGTATTCCTATGAATGAATTTTCCTTTTAATTTCACCGCTTTTGGAGAATTAACCCTGTCATTATTTAAGAGCAAGTGAATAGCTTCATCCACCATTTCTTCTATTGGCTGAACCCAAGTGGATAGCATATATGAAGGCCAGGAGGCCATTTTTATATTATCGAACCCAATAACAGCTGTTTCCTCTGGTACAGAAATATTTTTTTCGCGTAAAGCATCTAAAGCCCCAATAGCAGTAATATCATTTGCGCCGAAGATTGCTTCCGGACGATGTCCATCTTCAATCATTTTTTTAGTGAGGTAATAAGATTTTTCGTAAGTATAGTTCCCTTCTAAAATAGTAACCTCAATTTTTTTTTCTTTTAGATACTCTGTAAACCCTTTTTGCCTATCCTTATTCGTAGATGTATTTATTTTTCCTGTGATGTAGACAATATCTCGATATCCCTGTTCATAGAAATAGGATGCAATTTCTTTTGAGGCGTTTATATTATCACTGGAAACAGAGTTACACGGAATATCTTTATGGTATCGGTTAAATAGAGTTATAGGGATATTGTTGTCATGAATTTTGGCTACAACATTAGAAGAAAGAAGCGCATCAGTAATAATAATTCCTTCTACATTGTATTCCAGAAAATGATTGATTTCTTCCTGCTGGATTTCCTCATTTTTCGTATATACAAATAATACATTATATCCTTTTTCTCTTAATTTCATTGAAAACATCCCAAGCACTTCATGGTAAAAAGGATTTTGAATGTCTTTCATTGCTAGACCGACAATATTGGTTTTTTTGTTAATTAATCCTCTTGCAAGGGCGTTTGGGCGGTAATTTAATTCTTCTGCTACTTCTAACACTTTTCTTCTTACTTTTTCAGAAACACTGGCTCCAGGAGTAAAGACTCTTGAAACAGTGGATTGTGACACATTTGCTAATTTAGCTACGTCCTTTGCAGAAACAAATTTCTTTTCCATTGTTCTACCCCAATCAAATTTTTCAATAATTCGTTGTTACCTTGTTATTTTAGCATATTAGTAAGGAAGAGAGTAGGTCAATTCTTTTATGAAGAAATAGAAGACTTTAAGCTTTTTTTGGAGGGAATAGAAAGGGTTGATAAATATATCTGGTTAGTCGTAGCCTTTAATTATTTTAAAGTCTGTAAATAATAACTTCAAACCTGAAATTTCCAGGATGACAAATCAAGAATTTTGTGCCATAATATATTTTGATAAACATACTGGTACCTTTAAATCAGTCCAGAGAGGCTGACAAGGACAGCGCGAACATAATGAATACCTGTGGATACCCTGTGTGTGAGGTGTCTTCAGGTGTGCATTATATAGGGAAAAGCTTCTTGTCAGGGATTGGACAGGGAGCTTTTTTCTTGTCTATAATCTCGAAAGAATAAGTTTTTCGGTGCCAGTTTCTTATATTAAAACACTGGAGGAATTGGTATGTCACAAATAGATAAAGAGTTTTCATTACAGGCAGTGCCGCAATCACATCGAAACGGGTTTTGGAAGATTTTAGCGGTAATGCTGTCGCTCAGCTTTTTCTCAGCCAGTATGATGTCTGGAGGAACATTGGGGACAGGATTAAACTTTTCTAAATTTATCTGGATTGTACTGGCCGGTAACCTTATCCTTGGACTTTATACAGGCTCCCTGGCTTATATTGCTTCCAAAACCGGATTATCTACACATTTATTAGCACGTTATGCATTTGGAGAAAAAGGATCTTACCTGACTTCCTTTTTACTTGCTTCTACACAAGTGTGCTGGTTTGGAGTAGGGCTGGCGATGTTTGCTATTCCAGTTGCCACAGCAACAGGATGGAACGTCTACTTGCTTATCGCAGTTTTTGGCCTGCTAATGACTGTTTCAGCGATTTTTGGAATGAAAACTTTAACCATATTAGGATTTATTGCGGTACCGGCGATTGCTATTTTTGGAAGCTATTCCATGTCTAACTCGGCGCAGGAAATTGGAGGGCTGCAAGGGTTATTCGCTTATGAACCAACACAGATAATGAGTGTGGGATTGGCATTAACTATTTGTGTGGGATCATTTATCAGTGCGGGAACACTGACCCCTGATTTTGCACGCTTTGCAAAGTCAGCGAAATCAGCAGTGTGGGCAAATATTATTGCTTTCTTCCTTGGGAATTCATTGATGTTTTTATTCGGGGCAGTCGGTGCGATGGCTTTTGGAATCGCAGATATTTCGGACGTGATGTTTTTACAAGGACTGATGATTCCTGCTATTATTGTGTTAGGCTTAAATATTTGGACAACGAATGATAGTGCTCTATATGCATCCGGTTTAGGGTTTGCTAATATTACAAAATTACCGAAGAAAAAAATTGTGGTGTTCAATGGGATTGTCGGGACACTTGCCGCGATATGGCTGTACAATAACTTTGTTGGATTCTTAAACATTCTGGGGTCTGCATTGCCGTCTATTGGAGCGATTATCCTGGCAGATTACTTCCTGGTCCGCCGCAGAAAGTATGAGCCTTTTAAAACAATGAAGTTTAAGGCTGTAAACTGGGTAGCAATTATTGCCTGGGCCGGAGGGGTAGCAGCTGCAAACTTTGCGCCGGGAATTCCGCCGATTAATGCATTAGTAGGAACATCTATCATTTATGTTGCCGGAATGAAAATAATGTCTCAAAAAGAAACGGTCACCGTACCATTAAAAGAGAAGGATGAGGTAGTCAGTGATTATTAAAAATGCAAAGCTAAGAGGAAAAAATGGCCTTTGGAATATTGTTATAGAAAATGGTAAGTTTAGTGCGGTAACAGAGGAGTTGCCATCATCTGAAGATAAAGAGATTATGGATGTAAATGGCGCGCTGGTTCTCCCGCCTTTTATTGAACCACATATCCATTTAGATACGACTTTAACAGCAGGAGAACCTGCCTGGAATCAAAGCGGAACTTTATTTGAAGGGATTCAGCGCTGGTCGGAAAGAAAAGAAACGTTAACGATGGAAGATGTGAAAAAAAGGTCCAAAACAGCATTGAAATGGCAAATTGCTCAGGGAATCCAGAATGTCCGTACACATGTGGACGTAACTGATCCAGAGCTGACGGCTTTAAAAGCAATGCTGGAAGTTAAGGAAGAGATGGCTCCTTATGTAGATATTCAGCTGGTAGCTTTCCCGCAAGAGGGAATTCATTCTTATCCAAATGGCAAGGAGCTTTTGGAGGAAGCATTGAAAATGGGTGCTGATGTTGTAGGAGGCATCCCGCATTTCGAATTCACAAGAGAATACGGCGTAGATTCTATGAGAGTCGCGTTCGATCTTGCGGAGAAATACGATAAATTAGTGGATATTCATTGTGATGAAATTGATGATGAACAGTCCCGCTTTGTTGAAGTAGTTGCAAAAGAAGCCTATGAACGCGGCTGGGGCGAGCGTACGACAGCCAGCCATACGACAGCAATGGGATCTTATAATGATGCGTATACATCGAAGCTGTTCCGGTTGCTGAAGATGTCTAACATTAATTTTGTATCGAACCCGCTTGTAAATATTCATCTTCAGGGCAGATTTGATACGTATCCAAAACGCCGCGGCTTAACCCGTGTGAAAGAGATTCAGGAAGCAGGGATGAATATCTGCTTTGGCCATGATGATATTTTTGACCCTTGGTATCCGCTGGGAACGGGCAATATGCTGCAGGTGCTGCATATGGGTATTCATGCGTCCCAATTGATGGGCTATGAGCAGATTGTTAACTCCATCGACTTAATTACAAAAAACAGTGCCAAAACACTGCATATTGAAGAGAATTACGGCATTGAAGCAGGCAAGCCTGCGAATTTCATCGTTTTGTCCGCTGATAATGAATACGATGCAATCCGTAAGCAGGCTGTTGTGACACACTCCTTCAGAAATGGAAAAATGATTGCTCACACAAAACCAAGTGAGGCGTCCATTTTGTTAAATGATACGGATGAAAGAGTAACCTTTAATAGATAAAGAAAAAGCGCAGCCGCATGCTGCGCTTTTTTAATTTCCTAATGCTAGACTGATAAGCATGTAAATGGAAGAAATAATAGTAATCACTGCAATAAAAATCTTTAATTGTTCCACAGGAACCTTATTGGCAACTCGGGAACCTGTTAAGATTCCTATCGTTGTACCAATTAAACTAAAGAGAATAAACAGATGCATATTGTCGATGCTTGCATATGTGAAATATCCGAATATAGATGGAAGAGCAATGATAATCGAGTTTAACAGCCCGACACCCACTGCTGTCCGGATATTTACACCAAGAGCTGCAAGTAATGGCACAATTAAAATTGGACCTCCTGCACCAGTCAGAGCACAGATAGCTGCGGTAAACAGCCCGAGAACCATAATCCATATAGGCTTTTTTAAAATAACGGACTGGTCAGTTTCTGTTTCATTATCAGCTGGAGCTTTATTTTTCTTCAGTATAATGGAAAGTCCCGCGAACAAAACAAATAAATAAAGCAGCAGCTTCGCCAATGTTTCGGAAATAAGCACATTAATTTGTACACCGAGAAAAGCTCCTGGAAGACTGCCGATGCTTAAATAAAGTGCTAATTTTAAATCCATAAATTTCAGCTTCCAATAAGAATAAGCACCAATGATACCGGCAACCAAAAAAGCGAGGAAGCTGAGAGCCAGAGAATCGTGTATGGGCAGCCCAAGAAAGCCGACATAAATAATTGGTAGCAAAAAGCCTGAGACGCCTGATAATCCTACTAATATCCCGATAATTAAATTTGCGATAAATACAATAAAAAACGTTAACATCTAAGTGACCTCAACTTTCTAAGTGCTTTTTCCTGAATACTATGTTTGTTAATTTGTCCTGAACAAAGAGAAGAGCGCTTCAACATTGCGTTAAATCGCTCGTATACTTTGTTCAATATCTAAATTTTAGCACGAATAATGAGGGCGTCCATAGCTTTTTTACTTTCATATTTAATTCTTTCTTCATCCAAGGTAAGTACTTCTCTATCCTTCATCAAAATACGTCCATTAACAATCACATCCGAAACGTCGTTGCTGTTTGCAGATTCAATTAAGGTATTTGTCAGCTGATGAGTCGGTGCAATATGCGGCTGATCCGTGTTTATTAAAATCATATCCGCTTTCTTACCAACTTCGATCGTTCCAAGCTGTTCATCCTGCAGCATAGCTTTTGCCCCGCCAAGTGTCGCCATTTCTAAGATGTTCTTCGAAGGCATTACAACAGGATCAAAAATCGGTACTCCCCAGAAGGCACGCATTAAGGATTTGAAGACCTTCATTTGATCAAACAAGCTTAGGCCTGAGTGGGCAGAGCCGTCTGTCCCTAAACCGATACTTACGCCTTTTTGCATAAGACCGGGAGTTTTGGTAACCCCTTTTCCCGCATTGCTGATAGGGCTGTGAGCTACCTTGCTATCGTGTTTCTGAATGAGATTCATCTCATTCTCGGATAAGAGGATACTGTGAGCACCTAAGAAATTTTCGTCCAGCACGCCTAAGGACTCCAGGTATTCGTATGGGCGCATTTGGAAGTTTTCCAAGCAATAGCTGATTTCATTTGTATACTCATTCATATGCGTCTGCATACCTGTTCCTGCAGCATTTGCTGTTTCATAGACCTTTTGAATGAGTTCAGGAGTACATGTAATCAGTGATCGTAAGGAATACCACACCTTGATTCGTCCATCTGCTTTCCCGTGATAAGCATCAAACAGGTCTTTATTTCTCTCGATATTATTTTCAATCGTTGTTTTCATTGATTCTGGGATAGCAGCCCCTGTATCCATTGTGGAACAGGTAAGCACACCGCGTAAACCAGAAGTCTCTACAGCTTCTGCGACCTTGTGCATATAGCTCCCGCCTGCATCAATAAAGCCGGTGGTTCCAGCCTTCAGCATTTCCAGACAGCTCAGCTCTGCACTGATTGCTACATCTTCTTCCTTGAGATTGCTTTCAAATGGAACCATTATACGAGTCCAAATCATCGGATATTCATCTGAAATCCTGCCGCGCAAAAGCTGCTGGTTGGTATGTGTATGCGCATCAATGAAGCCTGGCATCACAAGCTTGCCTTTTCCATCCAGAGATTCTTTTACATCATATGTTTCTGTGCGTTCTTTCTCGATTGCTATGATTGTTTGTTCCTTGATGACAATATTTTGATCATGAATAATTTCAAAGTCAGGGGTTAGTATAGAACAATTTTTAATTATTAAATCTGCATTCATCGTATTTCTCCTTTTAGAACACGTTGAAAAAGACTGTATTATCAGCCTCTTTTCAACATAATTTTATTCTTATTTTAAAAAGCATTCGTCACTGTTAAAAATACTTGTGCAAAGACTGCCTGAAGCAGGAATGTTCCTGTAAATACAAATACAGCAATAATAATCATTTTCCAGCTTTGGCTCATAAAGGCTTTAAAATCCAATCCTATTCCTGCCAGAGTACCAACGACAGTGAGCGGTGCTGTAAAAGAAATCAAAGATGTATAGTAAATAATTGGATCAGAAATTGGTGAAATCGGGCTGGCTAAAAGTAAGCCAGTTAAAGCAACATACACAACAGCAGGTATTTTAAAAGGAACGAGCTTCGCTATGAATATCCCGATAAATGCAATACTGGATAAAATTAATACACCAGGGATAGAATCTATAATTGAAACATCATTTTGAAAAAAGTTTGCAATAATCGCTGTAAGGACAGAGGTAAATAAAAGAGAGATTGTCCAGTCTTTCATACTCATATTCATTGTGAAATCCTGCTTTCTGTTGATTTATTATGAGAAATGTTTTTTCCTCGTCGTCCGATTTTAGGCTCTAACCAGGTATACATTTTATTTACAAGCGGCAGTGAAATAAATAGTGTAAAGTAAATACCGGTAATCGCTGATAACATATCACTCATTCCGGCAAGCATAACGATCTGATCTGCATAGGCCGGATAAATTGTTGCCAGCGTACTTGAGGCGGCCGCCATCATAACACCGCTTCCGATGCCGCTTGCCATTGCCAGAGCCAGCGGATGAAAGAAATCAAACGATGCGACAATACTTGCTAATAAACCGAGATAAGTTGTCCCAATCAGAAATCCAATGATATAAATAGAAAGGGAGCCGCGGGCTTCAGGAGAGTTTGCTCCGTATTTGCTGCAGATTAGTCCATAATCTTTATCGCGGTTGGTAGAGCTGGTTGCACCGATTGCTTCTCGTTTAAGACCGAGCAGTAGAGCGATAGGAAGAGCAAACAGCATCGTACCAATTGTTCCAAATTCCTGAAAAACCAGTGCTGGACCTACATTGACAAGCTCAGGAAGGTTAGATCCTGCCATAACGCCTATTTTTGCCATGAATGGGGAGATAGCAACAAGAACGAGCTGTGATGCTTTTTTGGCTTCCTTCTTTTTTAGAAATCCAAGTACATCTTTTCCGAATAGAATACTGATAATAATAGCGAATAACATTGGGTAAAGCACAATTAGTGCGGAGCCGACGCTGAATTGGATTGTGCCGATAAGCTCAGCAATAATAACAATCCCAAATGCGATAGCATACAGACGGTAATTCTCTTTTAAATGTCCAATAATAGTTGTTTTTTGTGGTGCTTTTTCCATGTTGTGTTTTTCCTCCTTAGATGTATTGCCAAGTCAATGGTCAGATGCAAATAAAAAAACTCCAGTAAGTTTCCTTTACTAGAGTTTCAAGCTTGGCATATGAAAAACACAAAAAAGACCAATGTAAACGGGGCGACATTCGCTTGTATATCACTTCAGCTGAAGCGTCCATTAAATACGCTGTGAAAATAACTGAACAGCTATCTATTGTTCAGTCACAAAAAAACAGCGATACATCCACCCGAAAGATGAAATAGATACATGTTATTCTATCTTATTCTATTGATCATTTGTGATTTTCTATAGTCAAACCATTTACGGTAGTTTGGTAGAAACTTTTGGACCATATTTCCAAATTTATATAGATAATCAAAATACGAATATTAAATTGTTTTTTGATTTAAATGTTCGTGTATTAGTAACTTACATCAATATTATAAGAATGTCAAAGGTTTTTTTGCGGGAATTGTCATAATGAAACAATAATATAAGAAATAGAACCGCTGGATTTAAGAGGTGATTTAAAATTTTCAAACTCCCGTATCTTTTTGGGATCAGTAATCGTTTATGTGATAGAGAAGCGTAAAAGGAAGGAATGACATGTGTGCTGGGCCTGGCACGAATAAAAATAAAGAAGATACGACCTTCCGAACGACTTACAGTCAGCTTTGCATTATTGCTTTTCTTGTCACAAAATAAACGGGATAAAGGTTATGTCAGCAAATATATCGTTCTTTTCCTTACGCTCTCTCGATGGCAGCATAGACTGTCAAAATTCATGCGTTTACAAGGAGGATGCATATGAATACAGTTCCTTATGTTATTGAGCAGTCAGATCGCGGAGAGCGGTCTTATGATATTTTTTCCAGATTGTTAAAAGACCGGATTATTATGGTTAGTGATGAAATTAATGATCAGATGGCGAATAGCATTGTTGCCCAGTTGTTATTTTTGGCTGCGGAGGATGAGAAGAAGGATATCTCTATTTATATCAACAGCCCTGGAGGCTCGACTTCTGCAGGCTTCGCCATTTTTGATACGATACAATTTATTAAACCTGATGTTTGTACTATATGCACTGGCTTGGCAGCTTCGTTTGGAGCTATGCTATTGCTTTCTGGAACGAAAGGGAAACGTTTTTCGCTTCCAAATAGTGAGATTATGCTTCATCAACCGCTGGGAGGAGCCCGCGGGCAGGCGACAGAAATTGATATTTCAGCGAAGAGAATTATCAAGCTTCGGGAAAAAATTAATCATATTATTGCGGAGCATTCAGGTCAGCCTGTTGAAAAGGTGGCGGAAGATACGGAGCGTGATTATTTTTTAAGTGCAGAAGAGGCAAAAGAATATGGGTTAATTGATAAAATCATTTAACTATAAAAGCGGGCTGTCATGCAAATTTGGCAGTCTGTTTTTATGGTGGAAATAAAGTGCGCAAGACAGGGGGAGAGAGGAGTTTTTCATGGAGAGAAGTTACTCTGACAAATAAATTTTGATAATAGAGGTTCTTCTTTTATTACTTTATATATTTGTAGTAAAGTTAATGGAGGGAAAGAGAATGTTTTCTTAGGAGGATCTGTATGTATAATGAACCTATTTTTTTAGAGCCGGTATTGCAGGAAAGGATTTGGGGAGGAAATAAGCTGTCTACGGAATTTGGGTACCAGACCCCTTATGAGCACACAGGAGAAGCATGGGTTATTTCTGCTCATCCAAATGGTCCAAGTAAAATCAAAAACGGACCGTTGGAAGGTAATACACTCCAAGACGCATGGGAAAAACATGGCAAATTATTTAATCGGGCAGGAGCTGCCAGCGAGAGTTACCCGCTGCTTGTAAAGATCTTGGATGCGAATGAAAATTTGTCTGTACAGGTTCATCCTGATGATAGCTATGCACAAGAAAAAGAAGGTGTTCCTTATGGAAAGACAGAGTGCTGGTATGTGCTGGATGCAGAAGAAGGCGCTGAGTTAATTTTAGGTCATCATGCCAAGAACCGTAAAGAATTGCAAAAAGCAATGGAGAACGGAGAATGGGACAGCTTATTAAAGCGTGTACCTGTAACAGCAGGAGATTTTGTCTATGTGCCAAGCGGAACGATTCATGCTATTGGGGCAGGAATCGTGATTTTAGAGACACAGCAGAGCTCAGACATTACCTATCGTGTATATGATTATAACCGGACCGATGTAAATGGGAATCCAAGAGATTTGCACCTGAAGCAAGCTGCTGAAGTGACCAATATACCTCATGAAGCTCCGAAAGGGGAAATTGTTCAAGAAACAATAGAGGATTTGACTATCCGCAAATTGGTTGAAGAAGCTTATTTTACGGTCTATCATTGGGACTTGCGAGGGAACGCTATTTTGGAAAGAAAAGGAGATTTCCTGCAGGTGAGTGTTATAAAGGGGAAAGCCGAAATTGTGATAGATAATAAAACGTTCCCTCTCGAAAAAGGAGTGCATTTTATTATTCCAAATACGATGAAGGATTTTTCTTTGCAAGGCAATGCGGAGATGATTGTATCGCATACTTAGAAAGAAAGACCACCAATTAGTGGTGGTCTTTTGATAAATGTATTTATTACATTAAATGAATTACGTGGAATACAACACCAACTACGAACAATCCAAGAATCATTACAATTGGTGAAACCTTCTTCCTAAGCAGCCACATACAAAGTAGTGTCAGGAGTAATCCGGCCAGACCAGGAATCAAACTGTCTAAGTTGTCTTGTAAGGTTGTGACATCCGTTTGACTTAATGCCCTGCCTTCCGCCTGCTGTTGCAACGCGGTCTGGATTCCTTCAGACCCCTCAGGCAAGTTATCCCAATCAATATAAGCACCTTCGCCGAGCTCAACTTCTGAAACGGTCGGGGTAAAGGCCACATTCACCCAACGGTTCACCAGTGCTCCAAGGATGAACATACCGAGTATGGATGCGCCCTTCGTAATATCCTGAAGCAATCCGCCTGACAAGTCATCCGTGATTTTTTCCCCAGCTTTGTAACCAAGTTCCTGTGTGTACCATAAGAATCCCATCCTGATAGCATTCCATGCTAAAAAGAAAATAATTGGCCCGAGTATGTTACCAGTCATTGCAAGGGAAGCCGCTAGTGCACCGAGAATTGGTCTGACTGTGAACCAAAAAATAGGATCCCCAATCCCTGCTAAAGGTCCCATCATTCCGACCTTAACCCCTTGGATTGCTTTATTGTCAACCGGAGCACCATTTGCACGTTCTTCTTCAAGGGCTAGTGTTACACCAATAATTGGAGAAGCAACATAAGGGTGCGTATTAAAGAATTCTAAGTGACGCTGAAGTGCTGCAGCACGATCTTCTTTAGTCTGGTATAATCTTTTGATTGCGGGAATCATGGAAAATGCCCAGCCGCCATTTTGCATCCGTTCATAGTTCCAGGAACCTTGAATGAAAGTAGAGCGCCACCAAATAGAAATACGATCTCTTTTTGATAATTTCACTTCTTGTGCCATCTTCATAGCCTCCTTCTTTCTAATAATCTTCTATAATATCGCCCAGCGGATCACCAGTGTTTCCACCGCCGCCACCAGAGCCGCCTTGTTTCGTAAGTGCTAAATAAATAAGCGCAAGAGCCACACCGATACCACCAAGTCCTACAAGTGTAATGTCCGGGATTGTCGCTAGTACGAATCCAATTGCAAAGAATGGCCATACTTCTTTGGTAGCCATCATGTTAATAACCATTGCATAACCGACAGCTACTACCATTCCACCGCCGACTGCCAAACCATCTGTCAGCCAGTCCGGCATAGCCTGAAGCATTTCCCTAACTGGAGTTGCACCAATAGCGATAATTAATGCAGCCGGGATTGCAATACGTAAACCCTGCATGCAGATAGCAATAACATGCCATATTTCAATTTTTCTAATATTCCCTTCCTTCGCTGCAGCGTCCATTAAATGGACAATCCCTGTAGCGAGGGTTCGTACAATGATTGTTAATAATAAACCAGCAACTGCCAATGGAATTGCAATTGCGATAGCTGAGGATACACCTGATGCGCCCTGTCCGCCTAAAACGAGAATAATTGCTGATGCGACAGAGGCCAAGGCTGCATCCGGCGCTACAGCTGCACCAATATTTGCCCAGCCTAAAGCAATCAGCTGCAAGGTACCGCCTAAGATAAGACATGCCGTTAATTCTCCGGTAACTAAGCCGATTAACGTACAAGCAATAATTGGCTGGTGAAACTGGAATTGATCCAGGATGCCTTCCATACCAGCTATAAATGCCACAATAATAACTAATATTATTTGAATAATCGTCAAATCCATGATTATTAAACCTCCTTTTTTATCTAATGATCAGGATTTTTTCTGTCTGTCTAATTCCATTTGAGCCCTTCTCAAAATCTCGTCCATATTCCCATATGAATCAGCTGGAACCTTACGTACGTCAAAATCGACGCCAAAGTCTTTTAATTTTTTGAACGTATCAATATCGTTCTGGTCAAAGGCCAATACTTTATTTGGCTGAACTTTACCAGTTGAATGTGACATGGACCCAACGTTAATGGTATCCAGTGGAACACCGCCTTCAACGGCTCTGAGTGCATCTTGCGGGTTCTCAAAAAGAAGTAATGCCCGTTGTCCGCCGAAGTGTTGATCATCTTTTGCAAGCTCAATCATTTTCTGAACAGGGACCGTATGTGCCTTGATACCTGAAGGAGCAGCCTGTTGAATCAACCTTTTACGAAGTTCATCCTTTGCTACTGTGTCAGAAACAACGATGATGCGTGTAGGTGATGTACTTCTTGTCCAGGAAGTTGCAACTTGCCCGTGCAGTAAACGAGAATCGATTCGTGCTAACACGTATTCAAATGAACCAGGAGCGCCTGCGCTGGCTCCAGAAGAAACTTCAGCAGTATCAGCATCAGCCGGCTCTAATTCTTCCGGTTTTACTTTAACTGCTTCTTTCGCTGTATCGATAATATGAGCAGCTATTTCATGCGCCGTGTTCATGGACATGCGTGAAGCATAAGATTCAATCACCATTGCTAAGTTTAACCCGGCAACGATAGCCCATTTATCTTCATGGCCTTCCATCAAGCCGCTCGCCTGATTGAAAGGAGTTCCGCCCCAAAGATCGACTAAGAATAATACTTCATCTTGATTGTCAAAAGAAGCAATGGCTTCTTCCATTTTTGCCCTGATATCCTCAGGTCCTTCACTCGGCATCAATGTAACAGCTTTAACATTCTCCTGTTCTCCGAAGATCATTGCTCCAGATTGCAAGATGCCGGTAGCAAATTCACCGTGGCTGGCAATGATAATTCCTACCATCTTTTTACCTCCTCTTATTTTATTGGTAAGGCTTAGATAAACATGGTAAGCTCCTAAAGTGTTTTTTGTTTATGGAAAGCGTTTTCCCCCTGGTGAAAACAATAAAAAAAGGCATGAGAAAAAAGTAGGTAAAATGAAGGCAGAGTATAGATGAACCCATATACTTCGTTTTAATCACTACTTTTCACTCATGCCTGATCGAATCAGTAACACGTAAAAAATAATTGCAATAGTTATTTAAATTTTGGTATGAAACCGCTTTACTTACTAAACCAGTTATTAATCAGCTTACTTTAATGAGCTTCCATAAGATATTATAGCACACCAATTTTTCCCTTACAAGAGGAAAAGGAAGGTCCTAACCCTGGCTTGTATATAAAAACTATCCTTTTCTAGATTTCTTCTTCAAATTGCGTTTCATTACATCAAAGACAGTTAATGATTTTACCATCCGATCCGGATCAACATATTCACGAATTGCCCGAAAAACCTTTTTAGGATCTTTGGAAGAAAACGTATATGTTCCATTCTTCTTGGTCTGGATAGCATAACGGGGAATCCATTTACCCTTGAACAAGACAGAAGCAATCACGTAGTCAACTTCCTCCCAAGGAATTTGAATATATTTGTGGACATCTCGTTTATTATAAAATTCAAACCCTTTATCTCCAATCATAATCTTGCCATAATCCGAAATTCTTATATGTGAGGTTCCATCAATAACTAAATCAACTTTGGTATTGATTGATTGTACCATTTTATCTACCCCCATTTCTGTTAATTATTATTATACACGGTTGATCACTTCAAGTAAAAAATACGGGAACAAAGGTGATGTTGCGAATAAAATACCATTATGCTAGGATGAGTGTAATTATAAGGGAGGAGGGATTCTGTTGATCGATAACCAATCTTTGCGTTAATGCGGACGTTTCAGACACGATATGTGCCCAGATAAAGGATTGGTCTATCATTTTTGAATCCCTATACGGTTGAAAAGTATAAGCGGAGGGGGAGTTTATTTGTCTCTGCTTTTTAATCCTAAACGTATCCTTTACTGGCTGCGCGTATAAAAGCAGAATAAATAAAGAAGGATGTGGCAGATTTGGATAAACAAACTGTGTCAGAATTAGCTCGTAAATATGGACTGAATTTGGAGGGAGACGCTATACGTTTTAATGAATCCGGATTGGATTTTCTGGTTGCTTTTGCGAAGGATACAGACGGAGAGGAATGGGTATTAAGAATACCGAGACGTGATGATGTAATGGACAGGACAATTGATGAACAGAAGGTATTAAAAGTTGTTCATCAGCATGCATCTTTTCAAGTTCCTGTCTGGTCTATTTACGAAAACGATTTAATTGCATATAAAAAACTGAAGGGTGTTCCTGCTGGTACAATTGATCCGGAAATTCAAAATTATGTATGGGAAATGGATATAGAAAACATACCAGAACAATTTCACCAGAGCCAGGGAGAGGTTTTGGCATCTTTGCACAATGTGCCGAAAAAAGAAGCTGAAAAAGCAGGTATTCCTGCATATACAGCAAAAGAAGCACATGTATCGATGAAAGAACGGATGGAGAAGGTAAAGAAACGTTTTGGTGTTGCGGATGACCTTTGGAATCGCTGGCAAAACTGGCTAAATAATGAAGAATTATGGCCAAAGGAAACAGGGTTGATGCATGGAGACGTGCACGCCGGTCATATGATGATTGATGACGATACAAAAGTTATCGGGTTAATTGATTGGACAGAAGCAAAGGTAACGGATGTTTCCAATGATTTTGTCTTCCAATATAAAGCTTTTGGTGAAGAGGCGCTTGATAAGCTTATTCATTATTATAAACAAGCCGGTGGAATTTATTGGCCGAAGATGAAGGAACATATTATTGAACTGGATGCCGCATATGCTGTAGCTATTGCAGAATTTGCGATGATTTCCAGTATGGAAGAATATGAACAGATGGCCAGGGGAGCATTGGGAGTAACGAAATAAGCTCATTTATTTTCTACGCTCTATTAACGAATTGCCGGCTTCTAGACTAAACACTTTTTTGTCTGGGTCTACTAATGTTTTTCGGAGATTGTCAATATTTAGCGATACTTTCCTCGCCCTGAAGAAACTTTGATTATGATATTTTATTAAAGGTAAAGGCTCCTCTATGAGAGAGGAGCCGAGGAGAGTAGAATTATATAAATCAGCTATTTCTGATCTGCTGGATAATAAATTCCGCCATTTTTTCTAGCTTGTTCGAAGACCTTCATCACCTCATAAGAATAATCTAATAATTCATAGCACCGGGCGAGATTGCTGCTGTTAAATATATCTTTAAAAACTGCTAATTCGTAGATTAACCAGTTACTCTTGGTCTGGCTGTTTATTTCAGTTACTTCATCATCTATATGGGAAATCACTTTTTTACATACATTTGCACCGTCCTGCACATGAACGTACCCATTTTCCCCTTGAATTAACCCAAAATTCATACTGTTCGAATCCTTTGCTCCGACACACTCTGCTATGAAATCAGGGTATTTCATCACTAATACACCGGATGTGTCGATGCCGTTTTCATGTATATTGGCTGTATAGCTTACAGCATCCGGAACACCAAATAAGTTCATCACAAAATGTAAATTATAAATATTAATATCAGCCAGCGCTCCACCGGAAAAAGCGGGATTAAAGACATTTGGATTTTCCCCATCTAACAGTTTATTATAACGGCTTGAATATTGACTGTAGTTACACTGCACGAATTTTAGTTTTCCGAGCTTTTTCACTTCTTCTTTTATGGCTTGATAATTAGGTAAATGAATGTTTGAAATAGCTTCAAAGAGCATTAACTGGTTTTGTTTCGCTAATTCAATCAATGTCTTTGCTTCTTTTGCAGTGGAAGTAAAAGGCTTCTCACAAATAACATGTTTCCCATGATTTAACGCTTGAAAAGCATGTTCAAAATGCAGACTATTTGGGGAAGCAATATAAATAAATTCAATGCTTGGATCGGCAAACATTTGATTTAAATCGGTGTAAATTTTTTCTATTTGATATTTATCTGCTAAAGGTTTTGCCGTCTCCTCTTTGCGGGAATAGACTGCCTCACAGCTTGCCCCTTCTATATCATTTAATGCGGTTAAAAACCAGTCTACAATGAACCCTGAACCAATTGTTCCTATTTTCATTTTGTAACCCTCCTCGTTAAATTACTTGCTTTTGGAAGCTTCTTCAATACTATTACTTAAAATTTCCATCACGGTTAGCACTTCATCATCTTTAATGGGGTTGTCTGTATCGTTCCTGATACTGTCGTACAGCATCTTATACAAAATTTTATAATCGGTTATTTCTGAAATTCTCTTTTAATGGAGAATAGATTTTTGAGTTTTTGGTAATCATTTTCATCATTACTTAAAAAGAAGCTATTTAATGAATTTAAATTTCATTTTATGAAGCAGCAAAGTGACACTTCCTTTTTCAAATTATATATTACAGATTAAAAATTAGGAGTATAAAGATAGCTTGGATACTTAAATGAGTCTGTTTATTTTTTTGGGGGAAATATTTGTACAGTATAGCTGCTATAACAAAAAAGGGGCTAGTCCTAGCTCCTTTTCGTTTAGTAATAGCTATTTGTTCATACTTTAAGAAATTACTTCGCTAATTAATCATTTACTTATAAGCAGTAATTATATTACCTGATTAGCTCAGCAAAGGATTCAAAGTCCCTGGCTTGTAATATTTTTTTCACCTTTTTAGGATTGTCCAGCATATCAATAATCTCTCTAAACAAACTGTCCATCAGTTCTCTCTTATCATTTGCGAGAGCAAATAACAGAACCAGCTGCACTTTTTGATTATTCCACTGAATCGGCTGACTCAGTGTACAAACCGCAATAATTGTTTTACTGGCCACTTTCTCAATAGGATGCGGCAATGCAATTAAATTTCCATAGGCAGTGGATGAGATTGCTTCCCGGGCTAAAATTAGTTCGTTATATTTTGGCGGCACGATTCCTTGTTCCTCTAGTTCAGATGAGAGAAATGCAATCACTTCATCCGATGTTTGTTTTGTTATGTCTGGAAAGAATAAATTTTCACTAAAGTATGATGCGACATTCTGGTTATTTAAATTTTCTTCTTTTGGCTGAAGATACGCGTCAATTTTTTCTATTTCTTTTTCAGACAGAAATGGTGTCACTTCCAACGTAGAAAAAGGAAAATCTTCAGGAACCCTTGCTGTTGTAAGAACAAGGTCAGGGTTGAATTGGGCAATCGCATCCCAGCTGTCGGAAAGAGAGAATAATTCCAATTGGCCAATTTTTTCCCCATAAATATTTTCCAGTTTTGCCTTCAATAATCGGCTGGTTGTAAAGCCTGTTGGACAAATAATGGCAATCCTGTTACTCGTTTGTCTTTCCTTTGCCAGACGTTCAAAGGCAATACACAGGTGCAATGTCAACAAACCAATTTCATCTTCATTTAATTTTTGTTTTGTTTTTAATTCATATTGCAGCCCCATAAATATACCCATATCATAAATTAACGGAAATTTTCTTTGCGTTTCCATTAAAACAGGATTATGGATTTCAACTCCGCGTTGATTACGGTTGTAAAGTGATTTCAAATGCATGGAAAGATCAATGTGTAATTTTTCGTCCTCACTTAAATCGATTAAGAATTTATTACTGAGAGATTCAATTAATTCCTTTGCCAGCTCTGTAAAGCGGCTGTCTATCTTTCTTTTATGCTCTTTTAAAGTATCGTTATAATAGCTTTTCTTTCC
This sequence comes from Oceanobacillus sp. FSL W8-0428, assembly GCF_038004405.1. Classification (NCBI taxonomy): domain Bacteria; kingdom Bacillati; phylum Bacillota; class Bacilli; order Caryophanales; family Bacillaceae; genus Oceanobacillus; species Oceanobacillus sp. FSL W8-0428. The sequence continues at coordinate 1,035,214 of NZ_JBBORB010000001.1, read as the reverse complement.
GCCAATTAATATGGCAATATATTTAACCTCCGGCAGAGGGACGATTATGCCGTATAAATCCCCCAGTTTATTGCAAATTTTTTTAGAGGCGGCCAACTCTTCTTTGGAACTGATATAATCAACTTCTGTTGAAGGGATTGTCTGTTCATTCCGGATGATGGTATCGAGTATAATTGCAACATGAATAACCATGTTAATCATGGATAAGTCATTTAAATATATTTTGTATTCAGAGAGCACCTCAGAGAGGATATGCTTAATATCTTTTAGATTTATTTCGTTAAAATGATTTTCAAGCTCATAAATATCAAATAAATCTTCTTTTATTTCATTGAATATCAGTTTCGACCAGAGTGTTCTTTTAGCCCGTGTGCTTCCTTCAAGTAAAATGCCATTTTCTACTCTTACCAGTTTTACTTTACTTTCTGTATTTGTAATAAAATCTTTTAGCCGATATAAGTCTTTTTCAATTGTGGACTCGCTTACAAATAATTCATCCGCTAAATCAAATATATTTTGCTGTTCAGAGACATGAAGGAGTCTTTTTAAAATATATACCATGCGATCATATGCGCTTTCAGGAAATTCATTCTTTTTTTCTAAATTCTGCACTGCTTCGGATAATTCCTCTACACGGTACCCGTAAGTTTTAGAAGAACTTATTTTAAACCCAGTCAACTGCAGGGTTTGAATATCATTACGTATCGTACGTGAGCTTACATTTAAGTAAGCTGCTAATTGATTTCCTTTTACCCAATCATTGTGATTGATAAGATATTGTACCAGTTTCGTTTGCCGCTTGTTCATAGTGTCCTCCCTTATCATTAAAAAATGATTTATACACCAATTATTTGTAGAGAATATTGACTATAGAGAGAGGAGTCTTTTGTATTTACATTTCTTATATTTAATCATAATCACTCTTATTTTGAAAATCAATACATTAATCAATCTAGTCTTATAATTCCTCTTTAAAAGAGAATCATCCATTTAATTAATTATCATTCAGCTGAGGAAACTGTCATGGAAAACGTATCTATGGCTTAACCGGCATCCGGTTTCCTATCCGGGTGTGTCATGCTTTTCCTAACTGGATAGGCAAATAATTATTTCACTGCGAATACCTATTGGAGCTATGATAGACTACGTAGAGAACAGATAGAGAGGTGTCATCACGATGAGTTTAAGAGAAGGAACAGAAGCAGTTTCTTTTGGATTGATCCTGCACAGCGGCAATGCTCGCAGTTATGGAATGGAAGCAATTTCGTTTGCGAAATCTGGAGAATGGGATAAAGCAGAAGAATGCGTTGAAAAGGGAAAAGAGGAGTTACTCCTTGCCCAAAAAAAACATGCAGACATGATTCAAAAGGAAGCAGGAGGGGACAAAACAGAAATGTCCCTGTTATTAATGCACAGTGAAGATCATTTTATGATGGGACAACTTACAATTGATTTGGCTAATGAGGTCATAGATATCTATAAAAAATTAGAAGGTGAGGTAAAAAAATGATTAATAAAGATTTTTTATGGGGAACAGCGACGGCATCCTATCAATGCGAAGGAGGATGGAATGAAGGAGGACGAGTACCTTCCTTATGGGACGTATACTTGCATGAAAATAATTTGGAGAATGGAAATGATGCGTCTGATCATTACCATAAATACAAAGAAGATATTCGCTTAATGAAGGAAGGCGGGCATAAAGCTTACCGTTTTTCGATTGCCTGGCCCAGAATCATCAAAAATGATCAGGGTGAAGTGAATCCGGAAGGGGTTCAGTTTTATCATAATATTATTGATGAATGTTTGAAAAATGGGATTGAGCCGTTTGTAACACTATTTCACTGGGATCTGCCTCAATATCTGGAAGACAAAGGCGGATGGGCTGAACGTGAAATCTGTGATGCTTATGTAGAATATGCGAAGGTCTGCTTCGAGGAATATGGAGACAAAGTAACCTACTGGTCTACCTTTAATGAACCGAGATACTATGTCTTCAGCGGCTATAAAATAGGGAATTATCCTCCTGGGATAGACGATACGCAAAAAACGATTCAGGCTTCTTTCTATATGATGCTTGCCAATGCTTTAACAGTAAAATTATTTAGAGAGATGAAAATGAAAGGTCAAATTGGAATCGTTCACAGCTATGCTCCTATTTTTGGTGTGGATGACAGTCTGGAAACAAAAATTGCGATGCGGAAAGCAGATAACTATTTTAATAATTGGATTTTAGACACGGCCATTAAAGGTGAGATTCCGATTGATATGCTGGGTATGCTGAATGAAAAGTATGATTTAAGCTTTATGAAAGAAGCGGATTTTGAAGCTATAAAGCATAATACCGTTGATTTTGCCGGGTTGAACTATTATGCAAGAGCGCTTATCAAGCCATATACCGGCGGAGAGAGTATCTTACGCATTAATAATAAAGGATCAGAAGCAAAAGGATCCAGCAAAGTGGTTGTAAAAGGCTGGTTTGAACAGGTGTTTGACAACCCGGATTCCACTTATACCGAATGGGATACAGAAATTTATCCACAAGGCTTATATCATGGAATTATGCGGGCATATGAAAAATACAAGGTGCCAATCTTTATTACGGAAAATGGTGTTGCTTTCTATGAAGATGTGCCAAATGAGAAATCCGTTGATGATCAAGGCCGTATACATTTCTTAAATGCACATATTAACGCTATTCTAAATGCTATTGATGACGGAGCAGAGGTATTGGGGTATTTTATCTGGTCAACGATGGATCTTTATTCCTGGAAGAATGGCCATGAAAAACGCTACGGATTAGTTGGAGTAGATTTTGAAAACAACTTTGAAAGAAAGCCTAAATCATCCTACTACTGGTATAAAAAAGTTTGTGAGTCCAATGGGGCTGCTATCGAGAGGAGTTAATACAATGTTAAATATATTAATCGTTTGTAATGCGGGGATGTCTTCAGGAATATTGGCACGTAAAATGGAAGACTCTTCTAAAGGAGAAGCGGTTGTAAAAGCTGTCGGAGTTAGTGAATATCAGGATAAATTGGAAAATGTGGATGTTATTCTGGTTGGACCGCAAATTCGATTTCAATTAAACGAAATTCAGGAAAATGCAGAACTGCCTGCTATGACAATTGATTTAGCAAAATACGGTATCATGGATGCGGAAGGAATATTAAGAGATGCGCTGCAATTTTATGAAGGAGAGAAATCATCATGAGTAAATTTAACTCTGTGACAGCGTTGATGGAAAATAAAGTAATGCCCGTTGCTAATAGATTAGGACAGCAACGGCATTTGTCCTCAATCCGTGATGCTTTTATCAGTCTTCTTCCTATTACACTGGCAGGAGGGCTTGTAGCAATCGTAAGTTCTCCTCCAGTGACGGAGGAAACAACGAATGGCTTCCTGCTTGCATGGGAAAACTTTGCATTAAACAATGCAACTGTTCTGAATTGGGTGTTTTCATTCACATTGGGTGCGATGGCTTTATACGTTTGTATAGGGATTACTCATTTTCTTTGCCGTTTCTATAAAATTAATTCTTTTATCCCTATTTTATTCTCGACCATGGGCTTTTTCCTATTAGTTACACAACCCCAGGAATTGGGCTGGGAAACAAAAACTTTAGAGTTCAGCTTTATCGATGGGAAAGGGCTGTTACCTGCCATCCTGATAGCAATTGGAACGACAGAGTTATATCGGATTATGAAGCAAAAAGAATTCGGTAAAATCAAAATGCCTCCAAGTGTCCCAGCCAGTTTAAGCGATGTATTTGCATCTTTGATTCCAGGAATGATTATTATTGCATGTTTTCTGGTTGTTTTTAGTGTGTTTCATTCTTTTGATACTACTTTAGGAAGAGCTTTGTTTGATGTATTATCACCAACTTTTAAGTCGGCGGATAGTCTAGGTTTTGTTATTTTTATAACGGCATTAACGCATTTATTTTGGTTTTTTGGTATTCATGATGCCGCACTTGCTGGGGTCATGGGGCCGATTCGTGACGGGAATTTATCTATCAACGCTGCTGCACAGATGGCGGGAGAACAGCTGCCAAATATATTTACGACCTCCTTTTGGACATACTTTACTGTGATTGGAGGTTGCGGTTCTGTTATCGGATTAGCAATTTTATTGCTATTTTTAGCTAAATCAAAACAATTAAAAAATGTAGGCAAGGTTGGAATTGTACCAGCATTTTTTGGGATTTCTGAACCATTGATTTTTGGAATACCGTTGATGTTGAATCCAATGTTTCTTATTCCTTTCTTATTAACCTCTACATTGAATGCTGCAATTAGTTATATTTGTATGTCTATAGGGCTGATAGAGAAGACTTTTTCAATGTTATCGTGGAATATGCCACCCTTCTTAGGTGCTTTCTTTTCAACATTAGATTGGAAAGCCTTTGTCTTGGTTATTTTACTTATTATTGTTGATGCACTTCTCTACTACCCATTTGTGAAAGCGTATGATCGTCAGCTTACGAAAAAAGAGTTGGAGAGCATGGCTGAAACAGATGCAAAGTCCTGATATCAAACTGTAAACCACCAATAATAAACTGCTCAAACAGTTTATTATTGGTGGTTTTTCAGGGTATACTAAATAATGAAGTTTGTGGATAAAGTGATTATGCTTTGTCGGGTGGGAGAGGGATATGAATTTATAGAGGTTTGTAATGCAGCAAAATAATGAATTAAAAAAAGACATTGTTGCAGGAATAATCGGCTATCTGACAATGGTTTATATTGTTGTCGTGAACGGTTCTATTTTAAATGAGGCAGGTCTTTCTTTGGAAGCTGGTATGATTGCGACGATATTGGCGAGCTTTGCAGGAACAATGCTTATGGGGTTTTTGGGGAAACTTCCTCTTATCCTGATACCTGGTATGGGGATAAATGCTTTATTCGCCTATTCCATTATTGGAAATAATGGGTTCAGCTTTAATGAGGGTCTGGCTGTAGTTTGGATGGCAGGAATTTTATTTATGCTGACAGCATTTACAAAAATGGGAGTCGTTTTAAGAGAAGCTATTCCAGAATCCTTAAAACATGGGATAACAATCGGGCTAGGCTTTTTTCTCATCCTGATCGGTGTAGAAAAAAGCGGGATTATAACTGCAGGTGAGCAATCTGTCATTGCTATAGGGGATTTTACCTCACCAAGCGTTATCGCCGGGATAATCACTTTATTTATTGCCATTTACTTATTTGTAAAAGGGGTGCCCGCGAATTTCCTTCTTACCATGATTATTGGGACTGTTATTGCCGTGTTGTTCGGAGTATCGACAGAAGAAGCAGCTTCGGTTCATTTCAAGTTTAGTGAAATGCTGTTTATGCCATCATTTTCAGCCGCTGCTGAAATATCCTTTTGGGTTTCTGTGTTTTCACTGGCATTGATTCTGATATTTGAGAATATGGGTATTTTATCGAGCCAGTTAGATATGCTGAAGAAAACAGAGGCTTATAGCAGGTCTTATCGTATCACAGCAACATCCGCTCTGTTATCCGGTATATTCGGGACATCACCTACTGTATCAGGAGCAGAAAACGCTGCGGTTATTGCTTCTGGCGGACGTACGGGCAAAGCGGCCATAACAGCAGGAATATTATTCTTAGCTACTATTTTTATTATTCCTTGGATATCAATGGTTCCGGCAACTGCAATCAGTCCGATATTAATCATCGTTGGTTTTCTAATGGCCCAAAATATTAAATACTTGCCCTGGGAGCAATTTGCTGAATGTATACCTGCACTGTTGATTATTGTAATGATTCCATTTACATATAGCATCGGCGACGGTATGGCATTTGGATTTATTGCATATCCCATTGTTAAAATAGCTTTGGGAAAACGAAAAGAAATATCTATACCGCTGCTTACTGTATCTATGCTGTTCTTTATAGAATTTGTATTGAAGGTAATTGGTGTATCGTGAAAAGAAACCGGACAAACTCTGTCCGGTTTTTTTGTTCAAAGAAATTAAGTGAAAATGCTGAAGGTAGCCGATCTAACGGATCTCATGGAAATTGTAATAGTCTCCTCCTTCCAAATATTTCACTCTCTTACATTGCATTACGATGTACATCGTATTACAATGATGGAAAGAGGTGATATCAAAATGGACCGGGAAATAATGAAGGGCAGTATTGATATTTTGTTGTTAAACCTGCTATCCGAAAAGGATATGTACGGTTACGAAATGGTAAAGGTACTGAAAGATAAAAGTGATCAGCTGTACAACATGGGAGAAGGTACACTTTATCCTGCTTTAAAGCGAATGGAGAAAAAGCAGTGGCTTCATTCTTATTGGTCAGAAGTGGAGCAGGGCAGAAGGAAGTATTACCAGATAACAGATGAAGGCAGCGCTATTTTAGAAAAAAAACTGGAGGAATGGAATAGTATTCATAAATTAATCACGAAAACGTCTGGAGATTTATCATGAACCGGATTGAAAAGTACGTAGAAGAGGTCTTGATACAAATGCAAAGCACAGAATGCGAACGTGAGGAAATAAGGGAAGAGCTGCTCAGTCATTTACACGAGGCGAAAAGTGATTATATCAGCGAGGGCCTCTCTGAAAAGCAGGCAGAGAAAAAAGTAATAGCAGCGTTTGGGGAATCGAATCGGATAGGACAAGAGCTGCAGGAATCGATGTATCCATTTCAACGGGGATTATTGTACTTAATAGGTATCTGCACTATTGTATTCGGAGTTCTTTTTTATTTGCATCTTTCCTTTGTTATTCATGAACCATCTCCAGTCTGGCTGGTTGTTCAATTGCTGTCAGGCACTATCGTTACGTTGGCAGCCATTAATATTTCAATTGTCGGGCGCTATTTTTATTTACTTAATGCTCTGCTTTTAATCAATATTATCTGGAATGGCATCAATATAGTGTCAATGCAAGGTTTATCACAGTGGCAGGCTATACTTTTCAGTGCTTATTTGCTTATTCTGGTTGGGATGGGTTTCGTATTTGTTTTTCGAAATTCTTATTATTCCACCAGCCGGATAGATGGTAAACACCAAAAACAGGGGCTTGTGAAGTTTAGTTATATTATGAATCTGTTGTATGGAGTTATTGTTATTATTTTGAGCTTGTTCTTTCTATGGTCATTTCTTTTCTTCGGCGGCATAGGTATAGATGCCTTTATTACGCTGATTCCAATTCTTATCTGGTTGATTTTTTATAAATTCCAAATGAATTTTATCGCAAAAAAGCCGGCTTTATCTCTGGCGACAGGTTTATTGGTTTCTGTAGCGGCTCTTGTATTGGCCTTTATCATTCTGAGATTTTCTAACGGAGGGTGAAATAATGTCACTAACAATAAAAAATATAAGCTTCATCGCTGTTATAATCCTGTTATTTCTCATTTTATGGGGGACGGGATATTTAGCAGGAGGTCCGGAAGGTTACACCGGTTTCGGTGAGTCTGCAGATATTTCACCGGATGATGAAGAGATTACCTTCGTTTATGCACATAAAGGTGAATCCGCAATTTATACAGCACTTGTCAGCGGTGGAAATGCAGAGCTGGTAACGAAAGCGGATGAAGGGAACTACCTTCTTAATCCAACGTTCTCCCCGGATGGTGAGAAAATTGCCTATGTAGAGCAATGGGAAACAGAGGAGGAACACCCGCTTGGAAAACTAATGCTCCTCAATCGTGCAAATGGAGAGGTAAAAGAACTGACAGACGAGGAAGGATTAGTGACAGAGGCAGCTTTTTCACCAGATGGGCAGTCTTTATATTTTTTAAAAGCAGGTGTGTACACAAATTACTCGCCAATTGCGTCAGAGCAGCCTCATGATTTCGATATTCACCGCATTGATTTGAATACAGAAGAGATTGAGCAGATCACAGACGAAGCGGCTTATGATATGTCTGACTTAGATTCAACGCCAGATGGAGAAGCATTAATGTATCGAAGCTATGATGGGGGAGATCAGCTAGTGTTTTATAATCTTGAAGATGGATACGAAACAACTGTTACACCAATAGGGGATTTTGCTACCGGTGTACCCATGATATATTCCCCTGTGTTGTCATCGGACGGGAATTATATCGCTTTCTCTGACGTAGCCAGAACAAGTGAAAATGGCACCTATATTTACGAAGGATATCGAATGGACTTAGAGTCGAAGCAGGCAGAGCAGATTACATCATTTGGTGAGCATGTTACAAAACCAGTCTTTTTTAATCATCAGGATAAACTGATTGTCACAGTAGATAAGGCGTTTGCTACTTCTGAGCCGGACTACAGCTATTGGGTGATTAATGCAGATGGTGAAGGACGGGAGCGTATTCAGATAGAGATTCCTTAAACGGAGGTTTTTGTATGGATGATTGGCTTTCTATCATTGTAGCCGGTGTTCTTATAGTTGTGGTGATAGTTATTTTGACTTAATAATACTTTTTTAGCCACCCTTAAGAATGAGGGTGGCTATTTTAACTGAAGAGATAATTATAGGGTTAATCCATTACTCATCCTTCATCCGTTCTTTTAATTCTTCTTTTGCCTTGTTCACAATTTCAGGGTTCATAAATAACTCCATTGCCGTTCTTGCCATTGCTTTACTGCTTACCTGTATACAGCGTTTCCCGGCAGGAGAATCAGCTAAATCTCTAAACTGTTCTGTATGGTTTGAAATTTTATAGTCAGGAAAAATGGTCACATAAGGATTACAAATAGGGATAACCCTTGATACGTTTCCAAGATCCTCACCGCCATAATCAAAAGGCATTCCATCCATGACAGGTTCATCAATATCAATGAGTTCTTTTCTGCAAACTTCGGACAATATTTCATTAGGAACTCTGCCTAAGTAGCCTGGTTTAATCTTGATATTTACTTTACACCCAGTAGCAAGTGCTGCTCCTTCTGCGCAATTACGGACTCTTTCTGTATAATCCTCTAAATCCTTTGCTTTAAAACAGCTCAATGATGCTTTAATAGAAACAAAGTCAGGAATTTGACCAGTGCTCTTTCCGCCATCTTCAATAATGCCTGATAAGCGGAGATCAGAATTACAATGCTGTCTCATCAGTCCGGTCGCTACAAAATATAAGTTGGCCGCGTTCAAAGCATTAATCCCTTTAGCAGGATGGGAAGAAGCATGAGCTGACTTCCCTTCAAACTCAATCCGGATAGAATTGGAGGACATGCATTCTCCCGCTAATCTGGTTGTATCGCTGGTGGGGTGCATAAACACGATTGCATCAATACCATCAAAAGCATTTTGCTCCAGCAGTTTTATTTTCCCACCGCCGGATTCTTCTGCAGGCGTACCCATGACGATAAATGTACCGGCAATTTCATTGTCTTCCATAAATTTTTTTGTTTCTAATGCAGTACCTAAAGCAGAGGTGCAAATTAAGTTGTGGCCGCATGCATGGCCGATTTCTGGCAAGGCATCATATTCTGACACAACAGCCAGAGTTAAATCACCAGGCTTATGTTGAAAAGTAGCTTTATAAGCAGTTTCCAGGCCGCCCAGATTTCTTTCTACTTCAAAACCATTTTCCTCCAAAAATTCACATTGTACACGACAAGCTTCTTTTTCTTCAAATGCAAGCTCTGGACGTGCATGTATATATTGAGCCATATCCCAGAGCTCTTCTAATCTGGAATCTAAATAAGAATCGTAGCTTTTTTTATCAATAACCATGTAAAAACTCCTTTATATAGATAGTTTATGAGCTTGAAAGTATCCCGAAGAACCCAGTAACCAATGAAATAACAATCAGCATAATAATTAATTTATTATAATTTTGCCCTTTATATTTAAAGTAGAAATAAATTGAGAAAACTGCACAGAGCGGTAATACCCCTGCTAGAATTTGATCTAAAATATCCTGTAAGACAATTGGATCGGAATCCATAACGGAAAATTGGATAGGAGTAGAAATTTTGATATAGGTTGATGATAATGCTCCCATCATGAACAGTCCCAGAATACTGGCACTCGTAATAATATTATTAATTAAACCTGTTTGCATCAGCTTCATAACAGATTCTTTACCTAATAGATATCCGGATTTCAACATTCCAAATCCAATAAGAACAATCGCCATCGGAAAGAGGAAAGGAATGAGTCCCCCGACAAAAACTCCATTTAACGCAAGGGAACAGGCTAATGCCAGAATAATAGGTTTCAGCGTCCCCCAGATTAATGTATCGCCAATACCTGCAATAGGACCCATTAAACCCGTTTTGAAGCCTGTTACAACTTCTTCTGTAATTTCGTTTCCTTTTGCTTTTTCTTCTTCCATAGATAAAGTAACACCATGAATCATAGAGCCGAATGTTCCTTCTGAATTATAAAACTGTATATGTCTTTTTAGAGCTTCCCGATAGCCTTCATCATCTCCTTTGTATAATTTCCGGAGGCTGCCGGATAAAGCAAAGCAAAAGGATAAGGCTTGTAATCGTTCATAAGAGTTACTTACTTCAACCGCCGAATACCAGCGTGCAAATGTTTTAAATAAATCTTTATTCGATAAAGCTCTTTTTTCAGCTTCCTTAATTGGATCTGCAGGCTTTGAAGTCATTCTAGCTCAACTCCTTTTTTTGATTGATAGAATTAAAGAGAACGATAGCTGCTACACAGGTACCGAATACAGCGGCTGCCATTGTATTTATTCCCAGATAAGCTACCGCAAAAAAGCCGATGAAAAAGTAGGGCATAAGCTCTCTTTTTCCAATAATTAAGAGGATAATGGCAAACCCGAGTGCAGGAAGAATACCGCCTGCTACACTAAATCCATCAATGATTCCCTGTGGCATAGCGTCCATGATAAAGGTAACCGTATCTGCGCCGACCAGTGTGATAATAAATACAGGTATAAAAGTAATAAAAAAGAGCAAGATTGTTGGATAAGTAATCGCACAGTTGAAAATTCCTCTCTGATTTAAATTTTCAGCATGTTTTTCGGCTTGAGAAATCCAGTAAGAGTTTGAAATCCTTCTTATCTGGTCTAAAAACACGCCGAGTACACCAAAGGGAACTGCAAGTCCAACAGCAAGTTCTGTCGATAAGTCGGTCTGTAATGCAATTGGAATAGCGATAATTCCTGCAAGTGACTGGTCAGCAGGCATATTTCCGCCTGTATTGATAATACCGATATAAATCAACTGTATCGTAGCCCCGATAATTAATCCTTCTGTCAGCTTTCCATATACCAGACCCAGAATCAATCCATAAAAAAGTGGAGATCCTGTTGCAGTTGATAAGCCATATCCGATTCGGCTTGTACCGATAAAGTATAAAAAACCGCATAATATAGAAACCAATAAATTCATTTGGACAGCTCCTTTCTTATAGGATGTCTATTTTTTAATAGATTGAAATTTTTCTAAAGCCTTTTTAATTTCCATTTTCGGTTCATCGGGTACTTGATGCAGGTAAATGTTACAGCCTTCCTCGTCTAATTCCTTTAACATAACGGAATCCTCTTCATTTAATGTGATAGGACCAAAAACTGCAACCCTTCCAGGTCCTGCTCCCAATCCACCAATTTGGATATCCTTAATAGGCAGGCCTTTCTGGATAGAACGGTAGACTGTTTCAATATCCTTGAAAAGGACAAATAAGTTACCGCTGCCCATTTGGTCCTTGTTCCATAAATCGATAGCAGTGTCTACAGAAAAGACATCTACTGCAATGCTTGGCGGTGCTGCCATTACATAAATATTTTTCATAAAGTCGTCTGCAGCTAAAACATCATTGATGATTACTATACGGTTTGCAGATGTTTGTCTGAGCCATTTCGTAATTACCTGCCCATGAATTAATCTGAAATCAACACGCACTAATTGAATTTCTGCCATTTTTATTTCCCCCTAAAGTTTATTTTTGATTGGCAATCCTAAGTAATTTAAAAAATATTATTTTCTGCATTTAAGTAAGCGATTACAATTAAAGGTAAAAAAGTTTCTTTTAATTTTTAAGGTCAGGCAGCCGCAGGTGCTGGCAGCTTAATAAAGCAGCTTCTCTTATTTGTGCCACGCTTTCTGCTGTAAAGGGCTGCTTTTGCCGCATAATAGCTTCCATTAACATCATGGAGTTCAATCCGGATAAAATATTTATTTGATAGTCTTTACTGAATGTTAATGCGATATTAGAGGTTGTCCCTCCAGCAATATCAGTAAGAATAAGCGAATCAGCAGGCATTTTCGTTACCTTTTCTTTTACCTTTTGGAGAAAGGTTTCTGTAGTATCAGATGGTTCTAAAGCTACCTCACTGACGCCGTGTATTTCTCCAATGATCATGGTCAGTTTTTCCTTCAGCGTCATTCCCCAGCCGCCATGTGTTAATAGTAAAATCTCGTATGTTTTTGGCCTTTCTACCATTCATTTCACCTCCTTGCCAATTTATTAGCAAAAATCATGCCAATAATCTGTCGTATTTTTAAATTCCATAAAAAAACTGCCAGATAATAGCTGGCAGCATAGATTTTATAGAGTTAATAAAATAAAACCTCATAGATATATTTTATTTCAATAGCAGGAAATTTTATATCATATGACAGTTCAATTGGACGCAGTGACAGTTTGATGACACTTATTTCTTTTTGGTTATCCAAAGAACCTGGATCGAAGTTTTTCGATTTAAGAATAGTACTATCATCTGATACGAGTCTTTCTACTGTACAACAGCAATGAATTAAGAAACGCAGCATAATAAGCATGGAAGGCTGTATATCCAATTGCCTGCAAATGTGTTCATACACTGATTTCATTTCTATTAACAGTTTTTGAGGATTTAGAACATCGATGTAATTAGCGATAGCCTCTAAGGATACATTTTGGATATAATTAGATGAAATTTCTTCCTGAATAACTTTGCTCGACTTACTATCCATATTATATCCAAGTACAACCATTAAATTTTCAATTCCTTTTTCGGAAAAAAGGATATCCAATGGAATAAAAGGCACATCGAGAAGATCTGTTTCAAAGGTGCCGATCATTGCCAATGGGTATTCATGCTCTTCCAAATAACTGGATAGTTTATCAATGCTTTTTGTTTCTTCATAGCTTAAGGTCAGTAATCGCAGATTTGAAGGCAAATAATCTCCAAAGGTACCCTGTAATAAATTTCTAATTTTTATTGCTGCCCCAATGCCTGTGGCACAGGTTATGATAATGACCTGACTATCGTAGGACAGCTCTTTTTGATAGAGAACGACCTTTAAATCCCTGTCATGCATGGCTGAGAGCAGATAATTAAAATCAGTAGATTCATACATGATGACATTCATCAGCTCAATGATAGACAATAGATTAATGTCTTTAATCATCAAAACATCGATTTGAAATTCTTTGGATATAATATTGCCAAAATACATCGGAGAACCGACGTCAACGAGAAGCACCAGTTTTTTTATGTTTTGTTTATCCACTAATTGCTTAAGAAGATTCAGTGTTTCATTTACAGGCTGTTCAAAAGGAATATCAATTGCCTGGATAACATTTTTCTGGAACAGTTTATTTGTATAACCAGCTAAACTGGAGGCTGTGGATTCGCCATGAGCGATAATAATAATGTCATTATCATATTTCCTTTCAGTCGTATTGTCTTCATGTAATAACCTTTGTAAAAATAAAGACATAAATGATAATTCCACCGGTGGACAGTTTAGTTGAAAGGTTTCCTCTATATGTGTACATATATTTTTTACCTCCTCAAAATAATCAAGCTTATTAATAACGAGCCCTTTATCAAACAAGAATAAGCTGTCTGCCGGTGTATTCTTTACAATAGAAATAAGAGAATAAATATGGTTGATTAAGATATTTTTCTTTAGCTTTGTAAAAGACAGCTGCAATGACTTTTCAATATGTGAGACAACATTATCTATTTTATAATGCATCGGGTTGTCGTACTCTAGGATTCTGGCTACGTTTTTCTGTTGAAACGTATAGTCAAAATGAGATTGAATTTTCTCCCGTAAAAATGCTGAAATATCCTGATGAGACAGGTTACTGCTTTGTAATTCTTTATATTCCTTGAGCAATAATGAGTAGAAAGGGTCTAATTGCTTGCTTGATTTCGGCAGCTGTAATAATGAGTCTGCCGGGATAGAAGGGTCCCCGGGAATAAAAAAGATTTCTTCCCGTTGTTCGTCAGCATCTGCTGATGCAGGGAGAAGTTTTTTATCTTCTATTAAATTATAATCAATAGAGATGGTTTTTAGATTTTTGGTCATACTGTGCAGGTACCCTTCTGCACAAATCAATTGAATATCACTTTTCATCTGACCGACATTCCCCGGGTAATTCTGATTGGCAATAAATTTTAAGATTTCTTCAGAAACCTTTAATGACTTCTTTATTTGATTACTTTCTTGCTGGAAGAAGGACAGTGCTAATTCCAACCTTTCTTTTTCTGTCCGTTCAGCAAGAGAAGGAATCTGTGCAACTACTTGGATCCTGCGCAAGAAAGTCTGCAGCAGAGCAGATTGGACATCTTCCGTTGTTGCGCAGATAATGCGTATATTTACTGGATGATAGAGAGATTCGCCCATTCGTGAGTAGCTTCTGCGATCTAAAACAGTAAACAATTTCTCCTGCCCTTCAGATGTTAATCGATGTACTTCATCCAGAAAAAGGAATCCATTATTTGCCTTCTCAATCAATCCTGCTTTATCAGCGTCAGCTCCAGTAAAAGCTCCCTTTACATGGCCAAATAAATGAGAAGTAAGCAGCTCTGGATTGCTATGGTATTCGGAGCAATTAAAATAGATAAAAGGGATCGATTGCTGCTGATAGCTTTCCATATATTTATGAACAGTTTCTGCAACTTTATTTTTCCCCACACCGGCTTCACCTGTGAGTAATACATTTAAGCCAAACGGCGGATAGAGCATCGCTGCTTTGAGCTTGGCAATAACCTTCTCCATACTTTCATTACTGCCAATAATTTCATTGAAAATATGATTACTATTATCACCTAGAGAATATTTCACTGTATCTACCTGATTTTCCGATGACTTAAAGTAGTCTTTTATTTTTAAATACTGATCAGATGGAACCTCTATTTTCTGCCCGGATCGATACTCTAATATTTGAAGGTCAAAAAAGTATACAGGGCGGCTCTTTATTTTGATTGCCCGTCCTTCTTTAACCAGTTCATTTAAATCTTCACTGACAGAGTTTCTGGCAATTTGCAAGCTTTCACTAAGTTCTTTTGCTGTGAATCCTGAAAAGGATCCTTCTATTAATTCACTTTTGGATATACTTTTTGACATTCTTTTAAGCTCTCTAGCCACTCTATCTATTCTGCGCATATACGATGACCGCCTTTCTGCTTCAATCTTAGGAGTTATTGCCCCACGCTGAAGGGCTTACATTTTGTGGGAGCGTTTGTATATTAAGAGTTACAAACTATTTAACAGGAGTTTAAACTTATAGTATCTGAAATATTTTTATTTTGGTAGTGTTCTCGATAGAAATTTAGGACAGGAGGCAAAAATGTCATTTGAAGGAATTAATTAAGGGATATACTGTAAATCCGTAAGAAGATAATTGGTGATTTTTAAGTGAATAAAAAGAGAATGGCAAATCCATTTTGATACCAGAAGGATGAATTTACCATTCTATTATAAGGGAAGCAGAAGGAATATTATTTATTCAACAGTAATTACGTCAACACCATGGATTCGTAAACTGTCAATAATACTTTTTGATGTCTTAAAGTCTGTGATGACTGTTCCAATAAACAGACAGTTAGAAGCTCTCAAGCCAATCGTTTATCTACATTCTCTCAAGGGAATAGTAAAAAATAAACGAAATTTGAAAGAGGTGCTGCAGAATGGTTCAATTAGGCGGGAGAAATCTATTCCCGATTGGTATGGGAACCTGGCATATGGGGGAGGACCCTTCAAAACGAAATAAGGAAATAGAAGCTCTGAGGTACGGACTGGAAAATGGGATTGAAGTGATTGATACTGCTGAAATGTACGGAGAAGGAAATTCAGAAAATCTCATCGGTGAGGCTATCCAGGATATAAAAAGGGAAGATATTTACTTGATCTCCAAATTCTATCCGTTCCATGCACAGGAGCCAGAGCTGGAACGTTCGCTTGAGAATTCTCTGGAACGATTAGGTACAGATTATCTGGACCTGTACTTGCTGCATTGGAAAAGCAGTATACCACTGGAAGAAACCATTGAATCATTAGAAAAGTATGTGAAGGGTGGCAGAATTCGAAATTGGGGTGTTTCCAATTTTGATATTGCAGATGTGAAAGGAATGTGGAAGCTGCAAGGTGGAGAGAATTGTACTGCGAATCAAGTATTATATAATATAGCCAGCAGAGGTATTGAATATGATTTACTGCCATTGCAGAGAGAGAACGCACTTCCAACTATTGCTTATTCTCCAATTGCCCAAGGGGATACAAGAGGAGATAACATCAAAGGTAACAAAGTACTTCAAAAAATTGCAGAGCTGCATAATGTAACGGTATTTCAGGTTATGCTAGCATGGACAATTCGGCATCATGATGTACTGGCTATCCCGCAATCCAGTGATAAAAAGCATATTCAGGAAAATATAGATGCTCAAACGATCCAACTTTCAGAAGAAGAACTGCAGCTGATTGAAAAAGAATTTCCTGCACCAAAACAAAAGAAACCATTGGATATTATTTAGCTTTTAAATTTTGTTTTGATTTATCCAGGAGAGCCCCGAAGGGAGGCAGTTTTTTAGTCATATTTTTAGGCGCATGACCTTATGATATTAATCTTTCGTTAAAGGAAGTTTTGTTTTATGTGAACCGGGAAAACAATTAATGTAACATTTTAAGGAGGTAATAAGAGATGACTTTTGTAAAATCTTATACAAACGATGAAATGTTAGAAAAAGATGTTAACCTGTTGAAAGATAATAATATCAGTTCAAATGATATTTTTATCCTTTCACATGATGATGACCGGACTGCACGTATTGTGAAGAATACGGAAGCCTCTGGTATTGATTATAATAAGAAAGATATTGGACAGAACTTTGAAAAACCAGGTGATGAATTAAGAGAAAAATTGCGGGAACTGGGAATAGCTGATGCAGATGCGCATGAATATGAAGAAGATATGGATGAAGGAAAAGTATTTCTGATTGTAAAAAATGATACAGCAAAAGGTGTGTTGAGTTAACTTTCAACCATGATAAGCTGGTAGATGAAAATCCGGACAACCCTTTCTTGACCAAAGTGAGGTTGCCCGGATTTTTGTTGTCTTATTCTAAAATATCCTTCATTTCAATCGTCATAGGTGTATCAAGTTTATCGCTATTCATAATTTTAATTTGAACTGGAGTCAGTTTGAGGACAGTTAAATCCGGATCTTTTTTTGAGTCAAAGTAGGTCTTATCCTGTGTTTCCCATAACCAGTTAATAATTTCCTGATCATCGATAATCTCTGCCTTTGCTCTGATTTCCACGAAGCTTTTATTTTTTGTTTCTTCATATCCTAGTAAAATATGCGCTTGCGGATTACTCTCCACTTCCTCTACTTTCGGGGAGTCCTCGTCTGTTTTTGTGTACAATATTGCTTCATCATGATAAAAAACCATATAACGGCTATTGGGCACGTTATTATGTGAAGTTGATAAGACACCGACTTTTGAAACATCTAAAATCTTTTGAATTTCTTCTGATATTTTTGCTTTATCCATGTTGTCACCTCATCTTGTTCTTATTCCTGCAGTGTTTAAATATAACGTCAGCTTGTAGTTTCTCCATTTCCCGTATAATTATTTTCCCTTTTTCCCCAATCTGCACAAAACAACAAATTAATTTTGAAAACGGTTAGCAATATAATGAAATGAGAAGAACAAGAGGAGGCATAATAATGGCAAATAATTGGTTAGATATAGAGAATAAAGTAGTCATTGTAACAGGCGGGTCATCTGGTATCGGCAGACAAATTGTTCAGTCATTCCTGGATAATGATGCTATTGTATACAACACGGATTTACGTGACAATCCGATTGATCATCCGCACTATCATTTTAAAGAAACAAATGTAACAGATGAAAAAGCAGTTCGCGGAACGGTCGATTCTATTTTAAAAGAGCGGTCTCAAATTGATGTATTGGTGAATAATGCAGGTATTAATTTACCAAGACTATTAGTGGATGCAAAAGGAGAGAAGCCTGAGTATGAAATTAATATGAAGGATCTCGATCTTATGCTTGGGGTTAACCTGAAAGGGCCTGTCCTTTTTAGTCAGGAGGTTTCACGTTATTTTATCCAAGCACAAAAAGGTGTTATTATCAACATCGCCAGTGAAGCTGGACAAGAAGGATCTGAGGGACAAAGTATCTATTCAGCAACGAAGGCAGCATTAATCGGCTTTACAAGAAGCTGGGCAAAAGAATTAGGGAAACACAATATCCGTGTTGTTGCGATTGCACCAGGAATCTTGGAAGAAACAGGATTAAGAACGCAGCAATATGAAGAGGCGCTTGCTTATACAAGAAATACCACAGTAGATCAACTAAATGGAGATTATTCTAAGTCAATTCCAATCCGCCGTGTTGGTCAATTAACAGAGGTTGCTGATTTGGTATGCTACTTAGGTTCTGAGAAGTCAAGCTATATTACTGGAACAACAATCAATATCTCTGGGGGTAAATCAAGAGGTTAATCCCCAAATTAGAATAGGGGAGAGGTTATGGAGCTTAATAAGAAGCATCTGAAAATCGTAGAAGTGCTTATATCGGATCATATTTCAGCTGAAAAACTTTCCCATCTAATGAATATATCACAACGAACGTTGTCCAATTATGTAGCGCAAGTTAATGATTATTTTGAAGGCACTTCTCAAATTATGAAAGAGCATAATATTCTGTCGATGCTTATCCGCGATGAAAATCAATTTTTTGACCGGCTGGCAATTTTGCGACAGGAAATAAGCAGCAATGAGAATGAATTGAAGGATAGACTTGGCGCTGTTTTTCATCATTTATTAGATCATCAGAAGAGCACAATTGATGAGATTGCTGAAGAGCTATTCTTAAGCAAAAGTGTTGTCAATAATATTGTGACAGAATTAAAAGACAAACTGCAATCTTATCCAGTGGATATTAAAGGAACGCAAAATGTCGGGTTAAAGCTGGAAGGTAATGAAATTGCCATTCGCAAGGTGATTATTGAACAGTTTCCTGATAGTTATCAGGAGCAGCAGATTTCTGACCAAATCGAACAGCATTTATTAGATTTGAAAAAGAAATACAGGTTAGATGAGTCTTCTTATGACAGATTAAAATTAGCTGTTCAAGTGACACTGGGAAGGCTTGAAAAAGGATACTTTATTGAGACAGATTTAGATATGGATCAGCAGGTATTTGAATCAGAAGATTTTACAAGCTTTGCAGCATTAAAAAAAGCAATTACTGATAAGTATGCTTTAGAAAAGCCGAATGAGGAAATTTTCGTTATTGTTCTGCAGCTCCTTGGACGCAGAGCTTCCATTATAGATGAAATAATTAATGAAAATGAGCATTCAATGCTTAATCGTATTATAAAGAATACGATTAAAGACATCAATTATTACTACACAATTAAAATTGATGAATCAATGTTTAGTAAAGATATTCAGCTTCACATCAAACATTTAATTAATCGTTTGATTTTCGGTGTGAAGGTAAATAACAACTTGATGGAGGATGTGCAGCAGCGTTTTCCGTTCGCCTATGAGCTATCGAATGTTTTAGCTGAAAATATAAAAAAAGAAATAAATTTGAAAGTGCCGATTAATGAGCTTGGTTTTCTTTCATTATATTTTAGTGTGTACCTGGAGCAGTTAGAACAGAAAATCCGGGATATTAAATCAGTTGCTATTATTACTAACCAGGGCTTAAGTGCATCGAAGCTATTAACAACAAATTTACAGAAGATCTTTAGTAATCAAATTGACATTGAGGTATTTAATGAAGAGGTGCTCGAAACAGAGGATATCAAACAATTTGATTTGATTGTCTCTACTGTTTGGACAAACCGTCTATTTAATAAGGTAGTCTATATCGAGAATATACTGGATACACAATTGCTGAAATTAAAAATCGAGCAATTCCTGGTTTATAAAGATGTGAAGAATAAAAAGCTATTCAATCAAAGTGTCCTTGTAGATTTTATTGAGGAGAAAGATTTTTATCATGTCGATACATTTGATTACTACGAAGATGTTATTCGCTTTTTATCTGATGAGCTGGTCGAGGAGGGAGAAGTTGACGAGGATTTCACAGAACGTATTATTGCTCGGGAACAAATGAAGTCAACCGTTACGGGGAAATTAGCCTTTCCTCATGTGAGCCATCATCAGAACGGAATTTTTATGAAGATTGCTTTATTAGATAAACCGTTACGCGATTATCAGGATGTTCATATCGTTATTATGCTGGCTACACCAGATCAGGCTGGAAATGAAGCCATTTTAATCAGAGTGTACGAAGAAGTGTTGGCAATGACGACCAATGGTTATCTGCTGAATAAATTAACAAAGGATACGGATTATACTTCGTTTGCATATACTTTGAATCAAGAAATGAGGAAATAGCTTATGTTTTTTATCATGCTGATTATTATTTTAGCTGTCGGTTTTATTGTCCAATATTTATTTGGCTTTGTACAAATCAAACATTTCACAAAGCATTACACAGAGCTCAGGGAAAAGGGCCGTGTAGCTATTGGAAGACGTCCAGCAATTATCAGATCAGGAACACTTGTCTTATTTCAATTAAATAATAAAAACGAAATCGAGGAAGCACGTTATATGCAAGGGGTAACCGTGTTTTCCAGATTTAAGCAGCTGAAGGGCTTAGAAGGCAAGAAGATGAATAAGCTCAAGGAAGAAGATTTCACAGATTATAATAAGCTTTTAACACGGGCCATTATCGATGCACAGCATACATTTAATGTGGTGCAGGCAGGCGGAGAGATCGAACGAATCCCTTCACCAATGATGAAGGCTGTAAATAAAGTAAATAAAATGTTCACAAAGAAAGGGGTTAAGAAACATGGACTTCATAGTTAAATTAGCAGAAGGGTTTATCAACCTATTCCAAACAGGTGCAGATACGTTTATTGACTGGATGGGATCCATTGTACCATTAGTTCTTATGTTACTTATTGCAATGAATACCTTAATTCAATTAATTGGGGAAAATCGTATTAATAAAATTGCCCAAAAATCAGCAGGGAACCCATTATTAAGATATATGGTGTTACCTTTCTTAGGATCATTTATGCTGGCAAATCCAATGCTCCATTCATTAGGCAGATTCTTACCGGAAAAGTACAAGCCAAGCTATTTTGCAGCTGCAGGGCAGTTCGCACATACAAGTAATGGTATCTTCCCTCATATTAACCCGGCGGAATTATTTATTTTCTTAGGTATTGCAAGCGGGATTCAACAATTAGGATTACCTATGACAGATTTAGCAATTCGTTATTTACTAGTTGGTTTAGTAATGAACTTTGTTGGCGGCTGGGTAACTGACTTTACAACAAGCTATGTAGAAAAACAGCAAAAAGTAAAATTAAGTAAAAAAGTTAACATAGAAGGGTAGGTGGAGACCATGAGTAAAAAAGTTAAAATAGTTAAAGGCTCTGGCGGTTTCGGTGGTCCTTTAGTAATCGGTATAAATGGTAAAAAAGATAAAGTAATGTATGTGACAGGCGGTCATAAGCCTGCCATTGTAGATAAAATTTGTGAAATTACCGGCGCCTCCGCGGTAAACGGCTTTGAAACATCCGTTCCAGAAGATGAAATTATGGCTGCTGTTATTGATTGTGGAGGGACATTACGCTGTGGTATCTATCCTCAAAAAGGTATCCCGACGATTAATATTATGGCGACAGGGAAAAGTGGTCCATTAAGACAGTATATTACAGAAGAAATTTATGTATCGAATGTAGATGTGGATCAAGTAAGTGTTGCTGGTGAAGATGAAGGAGCTGAACAAGCTTCTGAGACAGTTCAGCAGGCTTCTTCTGAAGAAACAGAAAAGAAAGAAAAGACAGAGTCCGAAGCAACCTATTCTAAAGATAAGAAGATAATGGAAACCAGAGCAGAGCAAGAAAATAAAAGCTTACTTACTAAAATTGGTTTAGGAGCAGGGAAGGTAATTAACACTTTCTATCAGGCTTCCCGTGATGCTGTAGAAACCATGCTGCATACTGTGATCCCTTTTATGGGGTTTGTTGCTCTGTTAATTGGTATTATCCAAGGTTCTGGAATCGGCGATTTATTTGCTAATATCATGTCTCCGCTGGCAGGAAATATTTGGGGACTAATGGTTATCGGTTTTGTATGTTCTTTACCATTCTTAAGCCCGTTACTCGGACCTGGCGGAGTTATTGGACAAGTATTAGGAACATTAATTGGTGTAGAGATTGGTAAAGGGAACATCCCGCCAAATCTGGCATTACCAGCATTATTTGCAATTAATACTCAAAATGCTGCGGACTTTATCCCTGTAGGTTTAGGTCTTGCAGAAGCAGAAACAAAAACAATTGAAGTCGGTGTGCCATCTGTTCTGTATTCCAGATTCTTAAATGGTGTGCCAAGGGTATTTGTCGCCTGGCTGGCAAGCTTTGGGCTGTACAAATAATAGAGGAAAAGAAAAGAGATTAATAAATTTAGGAGTGTTTTAACATGTATCAAACAACAATTAAAAGTATCGGAAAAGATGCAAAAGCATTTGAAGCAGAAAAAATGATGATTTTATTCGGAGATAATGCACCAAGTGAATTAGCGGATTTCTGCTACGTGATTGATTTAGTATCTGTGGATGAGGACATTGCAGCAGGGGACACATTAAAATTAGATGATGTTTCTTATCAGATCACAAGTGTTGGTGATGCAGTAAGAAAGAACTTAAACGACTTAGGTCATATCACATTGAAATTTGATGGAAGTACTACGGCAGGACAATCTGGTTCCCTTTATTTAGAAGAGAAAGAGATGGCTGATGTGAAGCCAGGTAGTACAATTAGGATTGAAAAGTAAGAGATAGTTTTAAAATAAGATGCCCCGTAAGCGAGCAGGAAGAACTGTGGCTTATGGGGATTTTTTAACCACTTAAATAATATTCCCTGCCCACTATTAAAAAAAGATAATATAAACTTATTAGATAAGGATGAAAACAACCTGCTTTAAAAGAGTAATATTTTCCTATTTGGAATAAGTATTCTATAATAAATTATACAAATAATTTATTGGGGAGTGAATGTGATGAAAAATAATCCAGATTTAAATAAAGAATTTGTACCTCTTTATCATCAGCTGAAAGAAACGATTCGCGAAGAAATAGATTCCGGGAATTGGAGACCGAATGATAAAATCCCATCGGAGCATCAGTTTATGGAAAAATATCAAGTCAGCAGAAATACTGTACAAAAGGCAGTTGACGATTTGGTTCATGAAGGCTTGATTTATCGTCAGCAGGGACGGGGTACTTTTGTGGCTCAGCCTAAAGTGGAACAGTCTTTAACCAGTTTTTATATCTTCAGCAAGGTGATGAAGGATAAAGGGCTGAATCCATATGATATTATTTTGGATATTGATGAAGTCACCCCTAAAAAAAGTGTTGCAAAGCAATTACAGATTGATACGGAGGAAAAAGTGATTCAACTAGTTCGTGTCAGATGTGCTAATAATGAGCCTTTAATTTTTGAAACTACTTTCCTGCCTAAAAAAATTGTACCTCATTTAACAAAAGAGGATGTAGAAAAGAATACGTTATTTACTTTCATGGAGCAGAAGTATAATATAAGTGTCGTTTCATCGAAAGAGGTATTTGAACCAGTCCTGATTCGTGATTATGAAAGTAAGCATTTGGATGTTAAGCCAGGAATGCCAGGATTATTACTGGATAGAGTGGATTATGACTTGGACAAGCGTCCGGTAAGCTATCTGCGTTCGATTGTACGAGGAGACAGATGCAGATTTTATACGGAATTAATTAAATAAAAAAATAACTTGACCCAACAACCCATTGACTATATACTTAACAAAAGAAATGAAAGCGCAATCATTTTGAGGGGTGGTATTGTAATGAGCAGCCTAGGCCTGAGTTATAAATTTATAGCCAGCAATATTGAGGGGGCTTCAAGTCAACAGGAATTATTTGGATGTATTAGTAATGAACTGATACAAGGGGGATATGTCAAAGATTCCTTTAAACAAGCTTTAATAGAAAGAGAGCAGGAACATCCAACGGGATTATTGATGGAAGATTGTTCTATCGCTATACCGCATACAGAAACAGAACATATCAATCATTCTATTATTAGCGTGATTAAGTTAAATAGTGATATTACGTTTCAACTAATGGAAAATAAACAAAAGTCAATATATCCTGATATCGTTTTTGTATTAGCTTTAAAAGATAGTTCAGCACATTTGAATGTATTGAAAGGGGTGATGGAGCTTTTCAGGGATAATCAAAAGAAAAATTTGGTATTAAAGGCGCAGTCGGCAAAAGAAATTGTTTCACTGATAGACACATGGAATTAATAGAAAAGGGGAGAAAAATCATGAATAAGATTATCGTAGCTTGTGGTACAGGAGTTGCAACGTCTACATCGGTGATAGAACAGATAAGAGAATATTTAGAGTCTAATGGATATCAGGCTGAATTTTATCAGTGCCGCACTTCTGAAATAGCTTCACAAATTCAATCGGTGAATCCAGATGTAATTGTCAGTACAGCAGAAGTAAATTTAGATACCGATATTCCAGTGCTCCGCGGGGTACCTTTTTTAACAGGGCTTGGTGTAGAAGAAGTAAATGAAGAAATAAAAAGCTATCTCCAAAGGGGGTAAACAATTATGGGAGCTGTTCGCGAGGTTATCGATTTTATTTTAAATCTTGGACCAAGCATTATTATGCCGTTTATTATTTTTATTATGGCAATGATTTTTCAAGTACCAATTGGGAAGGCAATAAGAGCGGGATTGACGGTAGGTATAGGTTTTATAGGGATTAACCTGGTGATTGGTTTGATGGTGGAAACGCTGGGACCGGCAGCTGAAGCAATGGTAAGTAATTTGAATATAAATTTAACAATACTTGATACAGGCTGGCCGACCGCTGCTGCGGCAGCATTTTCAGCCACTACGATACTTCCGTGGATTTTTGGTTTAGGCATCCTGTTAAATATTTTACTGATTATTACTAAGTTCACTAAAACATTAAATATCGATATGTGGAATTATTGGCAGTTTATTTTTGGAGCTGCATTTATCTACGCAGCTACGAATAATTTTATTTTATCAATTGTCATTGGACTG
This sequence comes from Oceanobacillus sp. FSL W8-0428, assembly GCF_038004405.1. Lineage (NCBI taxonomy): Bacteria > Bacillati > Bacillota > Bacilli > Caryophanales > Bacillaceae > Oceanobacillus > Oceanobacillus sp. FSL W8-0428. The sequence goes on along the minus strand of NZ_JBBORB010000001.1, from coordinate 1,009,909 downwards.
GTAGCTTTAGTCATTACATTAAAGCTGGCAGACATGACAGCACCAAAGGTACAGGAATTTTTCGGACTGCCTGGAGTTTCATTGCCACATATGCAAACAATGGCCTGGGCACCTGTAGGGATGGTCCTAGATAAAGTTTTAGATAAAATACCGGGATTAAATAAATTAAATGCTGATCCAGATAAGATTCAAAAGAAATACGGAATTTTAGGAGAGCCTTTGTTTATTGGAACGGTTCTGGGGGCATTAATTGGAGAACTTGCCTTTTTTCCACAAATTATGGCGGGAGAATTAGAAAGTGGCATTAGTCAATTACTGACCACTGCTATAACTTTAGGTGCAGTAATGATGATTTTTCCAAGGATGGTCCGGTTACTTATGGAGGGGCTGCTCCCTATATCTGATGGAGCAAAGAAGTTTCTGAATAAGAAATTTCCAGGAAGAGAGCTTCTTATTGGCTTGGATGTAGCTACTGTTGTAGGGAATCCCAGTGTAGTAGCAACCGGATTATTATTAGTCCCTATTACTCTAATACTTGCTGTAGTATTAAGCTTTTCCGGAATTAATCAGCTTTTGCCTTTTACAGATTTAGCTGTACTGCCATTCTTTGCTGTTTGGGCAGTAGTCTGGAGCAGAGGGAATTTAATTAGGGGTGTGCTCATCGGCTCATTCTTTATGGCAGGGATTTTATTAATTGCTACATTTATTGCACCGTTGCAAACACAATTGGCAGAGGCGGCAAGCTTTAATATACCTGAAAATGCTTCTCTAATATCGAGTCTGGGAGGCGGCTCATTTTTACTTCCATGGCTATTGATGCTTCCATTTATCAGTGGCTCAGAGTGGACTTTAGGAATTGTGATTGGAATCGTCATCTTAGTAGCAGTATCCATCTTTTCTTATATTTACTTCTTTATACCGAAGTTACGAAAAAAAGAATTTGAAAAAAATGAGGATAATAAGTCACAAGAGAAGAAAACAGGGTGAAAGTTCATCATAACTTGACCCAACAACCCAATAACTTAAAACTAATGAGGAGAGATATAATGAAGGCAGCATCTTTTTACGGACCAGAGGATATAAGAATTGAAGAAGTAGATAAACCATCTCCAAATGAAGGAGAAATTATTGTTAGAAATAAGGTAGCTCTTACCTGTGGAACAGATGTAAAAACGTATGTGAGAGGGTATCCGCTTTTAGAGCCGCCTATACTATTTGGGCATGAGGCAGCAGGAGTGGTAGAAGCTGTTGGAGAAAATGTAATTAAGTTCAAAGTAGGAGATAGAGTAGTAGCCCATAATTCTGCACCTTGTAATCAATGCTATTACTGTAAACAAGGGCAGCATTCAATGTGTGAGGATTTACTAATTAACTGGGGTGCTTATGCAGAATATCAACGAATACCTAAACGAATCGTAGATCAAAACACATTTTTAATACCTGATTCAGTTTCATTTAAAAGTGCTGCATTAACAGAACCTTTATCATGCGCGGTATATGGCATCGAAGAGTCGAATATTAAACTGGGAGATAGAGTGGTAGTTAATGGAGCAGGACCGATTGGATTGTTTTTTATTAAATTAGCATCTTTAAAAGGAGCATATGTCATAGCAACGGATATGAACTCCGAAAGATTAGAAGTTGCAAAGGAGCTGGGGGCATCTGCAACTATTAATATAAGTAAGGTAGAGGATATTGTAGAAGCAGTAAAAAGTCTTACAGAAAATAATCGTGGTGTAGATGTGGCCATTGAGGCAGTAGGGATGCCTGAAGTGTGGGAAAATACCATCCTTATGGCACGAAAAGGGGGACTGGTTAATTTATTTGGCGGACCAAAATCGAATACAACGATTACAACACAAACGAATTTACTGCATTACTCTCAGTTGACCTTAAAAGGGATATTCCATACAACACCCCGGCATGTAAAAGCAGCTTTTGATCTGATTACACAAGGAACAATTACAGCTGATATTTTTGTGAATGGGGAATATGGACTGGATGAAGTGGAGCAGGCGATTATTAACCATAAGGAAGGAAAAGTTATAAAAAATGCGGTGTTATTGTAATTTAAAAATAGAATGGAGGAATATCTCTTGAATATGAAACAGGAAGTAGTTAAATACGCAAAAATGTGTTCCAATAGCGGGCTGACAGTTGGTACATCGGGAAATGTAAGTATTAGACATGGGGATATGATGTATATCACTCCTTCTGCATTACCGTATGATGAGATGAAAGAAGAGGATGTACTTGAGGTGGATTTGCGAAGCGGTGAAGTCGTACATGGCCATCGAAAGCCATCATCAGAAACACCAATGCATAGCCATATTTATGCGAAAAGTCCAGAGATTAAAGCAATTGTCCACACACATTCAACATATGCTACGATGTTTGCCTGCGCGCATAAGCCGATACCGCCAGTTCATTATATGATTGCTGATATTGGAAGAGAAATTCCGGTAGCTCCATATGCTACTTATGGGTCGGAGCAGCTGGCAAACTATGCAGTGGAGACGTTAGGAGATAATCAAGGAGTCCTGTTGGCTAATCATGGTGTAGTAGCCGTTGGAAGTAATTTGAAGGATGCATATCGTAGAGCAGAAGTAATTGAGGAAGTTGCGCTGCTGGCATATGGAAGTTACACGTTAAATAGCGTGAACCCTCTGACTGAACAGGATTTAGATAATGCTTTAGAAGGGTTTAAAACGTATGTGAGTGGGTAAAAATAGACCGAATGAAATCAGTTTGTAAGTTAATTTCATTCGGTTTATTACTTGAAAAATGAAAGTACTATCTCTTTTTTAGTAAGCATGTGTTTTAATTCGTGAATAGCTTTTAGACCTTTTTATTTGCTATCATTATATTGCTTAACTTAGCTACTATCCCATTTGTTTTTTCAGTTCTAATCATCTAAAATTATAAGTTGGGACTATAATTTTTTAGACCCAACTTACCTGAATAACAAGAAGTTTACACAATAAAGGAGTAATATAGATGAGCAATTTAAAAAACAATGGCTATGCGCGGTATGATTTAATGCAGCAATTAAACTATGAAGGTATAGAAGCAGACTACCAGACATTATTAAATTATTTTGAGGACCTTCCTGCCGACGAATATGCTAAAGGATTAAATCGCTACAGAAGATATTCACGTGCACTTGTACTGCCATCCTCTAGTCAGATTGAATGGCTTCCAACACTGACAAAAGACGGAGAGGAGTACTCTGCGTACTTCCAAGGTAAATTTAATCCAGAGTATCCAGGATCTTATCGTGAATTTGCTTGTATTGATAAAGAAATACAAGCAAATAAATTATTAGAAAAAATTATCCTGTTTGATTATCATGAAACATTTTGGAAGGAAGAAGACCGCATTATGCCGATTCATGTTGGTGTGCATTTTGTAAAGCTCTATGTGGAAAATGATACAGATAAAGCTGTTTCTTCACCAAACTGCTTTCATCAGGATGGAGAGCCGTTTACTTTTGCTCATTTAATTAAAAGAGCGAATGTGAAAGGCGGTACCAACGCCATTGGTGTTCCAAAAGCAGCAGGAGAGAATTTTGATACGGTTGATCAGGAAGATGTGAAAGAGATTTTTGAAATCACAAAGCCATTAGAATCCTATGGTGTAGCGGATTCGGCAGTTTCGCATTATGTCAGCCCTATTGAAAAAGGCGACGGTGACGAAGCTGGTGTACGTTCTGTAATCTTAATTGATTATCAGCAAACTGTTGTAGCCGATGTAGATGAATCATAAGCGAGAAAAGAAGACTCTTCAACCTGGATTCAAGCGGGAAGAAGAGATTTCTTTTATATAGACAATGTCCTTACAAAAAATTATCAAGTTTGTATTGCTGGTCAGTCGGTTATATTCAATACAAACTCCAAATCAGCCTGTAAATGCTCCTGCATCAGCCTATTTGCTTCTACTGGATCATGTTTTTCAATAGCATCACAAATGTTGCTGTGTTCATCCAATAAAAAAGGTCTGTTATAAAAAACGACTGCATGGCTGAGCATATAGATAATGGCTTGCATCCGGTCGACTGTCTCAATCATAATTGGATTACGCGATTCTTTGACGATATAGTCATGAAATTGTTTATTGAAGTTAATAATTTCTTCAGGATCTTCGGATTGCTTTGCTTTTTCAATAGCTGAACGTATGATAGCAATATTATCAGGTATCATGAATTTCGCAGCTTTTGAAGCAGCATAACCCTCAATAACGATACGCATTTCAAACATATGGCGAATATCTGTTGGAGAAGGTTTGATAATACGTTTATTTTTTATTAATCCTTCTTGCTCCAATCGACGAATAGCCTCTCTGACAGGTGTACGACTAATCTGTAGTTCTTTCGCCAACTTATCTTCTATTAATTTTGTCTGTCCTTCGTATTTACCTTGTAAGATACGATCTCTAACTGTTTCATAAGCATAAATTTGTGCAGTTTTGGCTTTCTTGTTTGTCATTTCGCGTTCTCCTTATTAAATCAAATAAAATGTGTTGTTATGTATAGGTTCATTTATCCTTTGTAAATTATAAAAAGAGGAAACTTTATCTATAATAAAAAAACCTCTTTTCATAATTATATCAAAAGAGGTTTTAAAGCACATACTTTCTACATCCTATTTACAAACTTAAGTGTATTGCATTAAAGTTATTTTTTAATTAACTTTCGTTTAGATATAGATAACTCTCTAAGAGAATAATATATCATTTCATTCCACAAGTTCGGTAAATTCGTCAAGATCAATATAGTGTCTTCTGTCTGTTTCCAACTGGGTGATTTCTTCTTCGGAATATTCTTCTACAGGCTGATAAGATTTATTTTCCGGAACAACACGATCTGTTTTATATTGAGAGAATAACCAATCAATAATTCGTTCATCTTGATAAGCGTATATCCAGGAGCTATGCGTGCTTGTGGCTACTTTTTCTGTTTCACCTGGTAAATAAACTGTATATTTTGGGTTATAGCCTAGTTCTCTGTAGGCGTTTACTAATTCGTTAGTAAGTGTGTGAGCTCTTACACTATCATCATAAGATTGCATAAGCCAGGCAGGGATGTCAGCATACTTTGAAATATTAGGGATGACAGTTTCTTCTACTGGTGGAGCATCACCTACCGGATTATTCGGTCCGCCTGCCACAGGAAGCAAGGCAGCGTATAAATCGGGATTTTTAATAGCTAGATTATAGATGCCTTCTGCCCCGATAGACACCCCTGTAGCGTAAATTCTATTTGTGTCTATATCAGGGTATGTTTTCTTGAGGCTTTCTAATATATGTTCTATGGAGTTCATCACTTCTTCATCACGCCATAATTGATCAGGACTAATTTGAGGCGCAACTACGAGAGCCGGATGTTCTTTTTGAATTTCTGGCAATGTCCATAAAATAGTGCCCTCCCCTTTTGTAATACCTAAATGCTGATTGTTATCAGTACCTCGTTGTCCACTTCCATGAAGAGACAAAATAACGGGTATATCTGTTAGCTGGTCAATATTATCGGGAACAAAGAGACGGTAAGGCATGGTATTTCCTGCTGCATTCGTATATTCTTCAAAGGAAAATGATGCAGCAACAGCATATTCTGCGTATATTTCCAATTCAGCTATTTCAATATCATCTTCATCTGTTGTAAATCGCACATATTGTGCGTTTGTTGCAGGTAATATTCGATCAACTCTGTTGTGATTATTGCTTTGAATTACGTCGATGTCTGTCCACTTTTCTCCATCTAAACTCGTTTGCAGAGTCATGGATGTAATTGGCTGATTGGCTTCTACTTGCCATCGGCTAACTACTATTTCATTATCAAATGCAATAATAACTTCCTTTTCTCCATTTTCTTCCGGGACCCATACTGTATCAGGAGACTCGTCCAGGGCATCTACAACAGGTGTATTACTGTTTGTTGAGACATGCTGATGTTTTACAGTACTGTTATAAATAATACCTCTGCTTTGTTCTAACAGGTTATCTACTTCTGCAATAATTTTTTCTGTTTCTATATTATCTGGAGAGATGGTAATGACGTTGGTGAAAAGTTTTTTAAAATCAGCTTCTAGATCTGTTATTGCTGAAGAATCTCCCATGTTGATACCAAATACTTTTGAGTCTTCTATAGAATAAGTGCTTCTTATTTCATCAACAACCGTTTTAAGATCATCTTTGCTAATGGAGGTACTGATATTGATAAGTACAGCTTTTTTCTCCGTCTGAATAGAAGAGTCCGCTAACGCATTTAAAACTTGCTGTTGGTTATTGCTGGAAATAATTATTAGTGGAACGAGTTCTTCATCAACAGTGTCCGGAAGGGATAAAAGGTAAGAAATATCATCAATCTTTTGTTCATCAAATGCAGGGGCATCTTGTAAATTCACTGTAGAAATTTCTGAATCACTGTCAATGGTTTCGTCATTTTGGTTATTTGTAATTAGTACCACAATGAGGGCAACGAGTATAACTAACACCGGCATAATAATTTTATAATTCGAAATATTTTTCATGTAAATGCTCCTTTTAAAAAAGACATAAGTAAAGTGAATAGACTTTCTGATTAGTAACTTATTTTCCTGTATATATTGGAATGAATGTGTATTTGTATCAATCTCCTTCTATATTTTTATTTATAAATTTTAGAGAATCATTTTGTAATCGCTTTCCAATAATGTATACCAAAAATGATAAATTGTATACAATTTGTTGTCAATGGCTAATTATCATGCTAGAATAATTTTTAAGTGATTTGCGAAGATCATGTTCTTTAAAGAATATTTTTCATGGGGCAGGACTTTAAAGTAATAAAAATATGACATTATGTTGTGACCATATCACTGCCGTAATGAAACTGGAGAGGGGGTACAGATGATAAAAATATTTAATTGACAAAAAGAAATCGCTTACTAAAAAAATCCTTAACATTAGAAAGCTGGATGAGAAGTATTTCTTGCTATCTGGTAAGGAGCAAAAGGAACCAGGGTAAAAATGAGGAACAGGAATACAATGATAAAAATTTAGTTTTTGAAACAATGGGCAGATTGATTTCAAAAAGAAAGAACATATTTTAATGAAAGCGTTTCAAATGCAGTTATAATAAAGTAATTTTGTTCAGTTGTGACAAGGATGGAGAAGTACATGGGCAAACCATAAAGGGGAAGATAAATTATGTTAACAGGTAATGGATTAATTATTGGTTTTGTTGTTGCTTTAATTATTCTTTTTGTACTTATTATACGTTTTAAATGGGATGCTTTTATTGCATTATTAGTGGTGGCAATTGGTATTGGGATTGTCTCTGCTATTCCGGCAAATGAAGTACCCGCGGTGATTGCTGAAGGCTTTGGTAATACACTGGCCGGTGTGGGAATTCTGATTGGTTTAGGAATTATATTTGGACAATTTTTAGCTGCTTCAGGTGCAATAGAAAAGATTGCAAGTTCAATGTTGAAGACGTTTGGAGTGAAAAATTCACCATATGCTATAGCTGCTACATCGACAACAGTTGCTATTCCAGTATTTTTTGATGCCGCTTTTATCATCTTACATAAGTTGATTTATAGTTTGTCGTTGCGTACGAAAATTTCTTTAGCAACATTTGTAGCTATTCTTGCGATTGGATTGATTGTTTCACATAGCTTAATCATCCCTACGCCAGGACCGTTAGTAGTAGCGGACCAGATGGGTGTGGATATTGGTGTTTTCTTCATATATGGATTACTCGTAGCTATTCCTGCCACATTAGTTGGAGGAGTGATTTATGGGAAAATAATTGGGAAACGTATTCCTAATGGTAACCGTTTAGAAGATGTGAAAGAGGAATTACAAACAGTTGAGCAAGCGGAAAGAGGTCCCAATCGCAAAGAAATGCCAACATGGCTGGCCTACGCTATGCTTGCTTTACCAATTGTATTAATTCTATCAAATACAGTCGTTAATAATGTTATTTTGCAAGACTCTTCCGAAACAATACTTGGTAAAATTTTTGCAGTTGTTGGAGATAAAAATAGTGCATTGCTTATCAGTGTAATTGTTGCAATGTTCGTATTAAAGCCATATATTAAAGAAAAAACAGAAGTGGTCATGAAAGAAGCATTTGAATCTTCAGGGATGGTATTGTTAATTACTGGTGCTGGCGGAGCTTTTGGACAAGTTGTTCAGCAAACTGGTCTAGGAGATTTACTTGTAAATTTGATGACAGGGTTTAATATGCCAGCGTTGATTTTAGGCTTTGTTTTTGCGCAAATTTTAAGGGCTTCTTTAGGAAGTGCAACAGTAGCTCTAGTTACAACTTCTACGATTTTAGGGCCACTAGCCGCAGACTTAGGTGCATCTCCAGTTCTATTAGGACTTGCAATAGCGGCAGGTGGTATTGGACTATCCTTGCCAAATGATTCTGGGTTCTGGGTGGTAAATAAATTCGGGCGATTATCTGTAACGGAAACGATTCGTATATGGAGTTTAGGAGGATTTGCAGCTGGCGTGACAGCACTGGTAATGGTACACCTATTGAACGCTATTTCTGGTTTCTTGCCAGGTCTTTAATAATAAGAAATAAGAGGGGTTGTTCAATACCCCTTACATATTTAATCTATACGAAGAAAAGGTGGAGAAAAAATGAAACAAAGTGTTGGATTTATTGGATTAGGAATTATGGGAATGCCAATGACAAAGAATTTATTAAAAGCTGGCTTCAGAGTGACTGCTTTTGATTTGAATCCAGAGGCTGTGAAAGCAGTTGCGGCAGAAGGGGCAATACCTGCAGCAACTGGAAAAGAAGTAGCTGAAAATAGTGATGTAGTTATTACCATGCTTCCAAAAGGAGATCATGTCCGAGCAGCTATTTTTGGTCTGAATGGTGTTATCGAAGGTGCTAATGAAGATACTGTTATCGTGGATATGAGCTCTGTATTACCAACAGAGTCCAAGCAATTAGCTCTTGATGCAAAAGAACAAGGCGTGGCCTTCTTAGATGCTCCGGTAAGTGGCGGAGAGACAGGAGCAGTTGATGGAACACTTGCTATTATGGTCGGAGGAAATTCGGCAAATTTTGAAAATGTAAAATCTGTTCTAAAAGCAATGGGGAATAATGTGGTCTTAGTTGGTGATTCGGGTTGCGGATCCACAGCAAAATTAGCTAACCAGATTATTGTTAATTTAAATATTGCTGCTGTATCAGAGGCGGTTACACTTGCTACAAAAGCGGGGATTGATATAGAGAAAATGTATCAGGCGATTCGGGGCGGCTTGGCTGGAAGTGCGGTATTAGATGCAAAAGTTCCGATGATGCTGGATCGTAATTTTACAGCTGGCGGCCGCGTAGATATTAATATGAAGGATATTACCAATGTAATGAATACAGCACATGATTTGCATGTACCGCTTCCTTTATCCAGTCAGCTATTAGAAATCTTCCATTCATTAGCAAGTGACGGAAAAGAAACATTAGACCACGCAAGTATTGTGCAGCATTATGAAAAATTAGCAAATGTGACTGTGAAAAGAGAAGAGGTGGAGTAATATGGCAGAAATGCTAAATGCGAAAGAGATTTTGAGAAGCATCAAAGCAGTTGATAGACAGCAAACGCTATCCGCTCTGCAAGCAGAATTAGCAGATTCTCCGTATAAAATTGTTGTCCTTGATGATGATCCCACAGGAATTCAGACGGTGCATGGTGTATCAGTATATACAAATTGGGATAAAGCCTCGATTGAAGCAGGTTTTGCAGAAAAAGAAAGCATGTTTTTTATTTTAACAAATTCACGCGGATTTACCGAACAGGAAACGATTCGCTGTCATATAGACATTGCTGAACGTGTGCAGGCAGTATCTGAGGAAAAAAACATTCCATATATCTTAATTAGCCGTTCAGATTCTACGATGCGCGGGCATTACCCGCTGGAAACAGAGATTCTGAAAGAAACTATCGAAGAAAAGGGAGCGGCTTCCTTTGATGGAGAGGTTATTATCCCGTTTTTTAAAGAGGGCGGAAGATTCACCATAAATAATATCCATTATGTTCAGGATGGTGATGTCCTGGTTCCTGCCGGGGATACAGAATTTGCGAAGGATAGAACATTTGGATTTACTGCTTCTGATCTTGGTGAATGGGTGGAGGAAAAAACGAATGGCCGATATACAAAAGAAAATACCATTTATATCTCTTTAGAGGATTTACGTGATCAAAAAGTAGATAAAATTAAAGAACAGCTGCTGCTGGCTAAGGATTTTCAAAAAATCGTAGTGAACGCAGTCGGCTATGAGGATGTAGAGGTTTTTGCTACGGCATTAATCAAAGCTATTCGTGCCGGGAAGTATTTTATTTGCCGCAGCGCCGCTTCTTTAACGAAAGTACTTGGAGATATCAGTGATAAACCTTTATTAACCAGAGAAGAAATGCTTATTTCTAAAAGCAGGGAAAATGGTGGATTGATTGCAGTCGGCTCTCATGTGAAAAAAACAACAGAACAATTACAGCATCTGCTGGATAGCGGGCTGGTGCAGGGAATTGAATTTGATGTACATCTTGTTCAGGATGAAGAGAAGTTTAAAAAAGAAACAGAACGGGTTCGTTTAGCTTGTGAAGAAGCGATTAAAAATGGTCAATCCGTTGTTTATTATACGCGCAGAGAACGTCTGGATCTTGGAGAAAATAAGAAAGAGGAAGAATTAAAGCAATCTGTAAAAATTTCAGATGCGGTAACGAGTATTGTGAAGGATTTGGCAGTACAGCCAAGTTATGTCGTTGCTAAGGGAGGGATTACTTCCAGCAGTATCGGAACAGAAGGCTTGTCTGTAAAACGTGCAGAAGTAGCAGGACAGGTGAAACCAGGTATTCCTGTTTGGAAGACTGGACCGGAGAGCAAATTTCCAAATGCTGCTTATATTATTTTCCCGGGAAATGTCGGAGAGCCGGAAACGTTAAAAGACGTTGTGGCAGTGCTGGAAGATAAAGAGTAGGTGAAAAAAGTAATAGGAAGCAGAATGATCTGCTTCCTATTACCTTTTAATATTTATCTAAAATTTATAGATGCTTGATTGCAGGCTCATAAATGTCCTTTAAAGTCTGTACACTATGCATGAATTTCTTCTGTTCATCCTCGTTCATTGGTACTTCAATGATTTCTTGAACTCCTTTACGGCTGATGATAGTTGGGACACCAATACATACATCCTTCACACCATATTGCCCTTGTAAATAGCTGCTTGTAGTTAACACAGTATGCTCGTTCTTTAAAATAGCTTCTGTAATCCGTACGAGGCTCATGGCAATGCCATAAAAAGTAGCTCCTTTTTTCTCAATGATATGATAAGCTGCGTCACGCACTTCCACAAAAATTTGATCAAGATCCTCAGCTTTGTGGTTTTCATGCGTTTCAAGATAAGTATGAAGCGGCACAGGACCAATCGTTGCTCTGCTCCATAACGGCAGCTCTGTATCTCCATGTTCACCAATGATGTATGCATGGACAGCTTTAGGTGAAATTTTAAAATACTCTCCCAGTTTATAACGGAGCCGTGCTGTATCTAATGTTGTGCCGCTTCCAATAACACGATGTGCAGGAAGACCGCTAAACTCAATTACTGCCTGTGTTAGAACATCCACAGGATTCGTTGCAATTAAGAAAATTCCATCAAAGCCTGAAGCCATGACGTCATCCACAATTTTTTTAAAGATTTTCATGTTTTTTTCAACGAGATCTAAGCGTGTTTCACCTGGTTTCTGGTTTGCTCCTGCACAGAGACAGACGATATCCGCATCTTTACAGTCTTCGTAGTCCCCTTGCCAGATATTTGTAAGAGAAGGCGCAAAAGTCTTGCCATGGTTTAAATCCCATACATCTCCAAGTGCTTTATCTGCATTTAAGTCAATAATTGCTATCTCTTCCGTTACCCCTTGGTTCATTAAAGCAAATGCGTAACTGATTCCAACTGCCCCTGATCCGATTAAAACAACTCTATCTACTTTTTGATATTTTGTTTCCATCATTCTGCCCACCCCTTGGTTTTATAATTAATACTCCACTCTTATATTGTGAATCATTTCACAATATAAGTCAATAGTATTTTAATAAGTTTTCTCTTAGGCTCAGAATACTTGAAGGAAGTGGAAAAGTAAATAGGATATCCTATTTACTTTTAACTGGAAATGTGTATAGTATTTCTAAACAAAATCAAAGCTGATAAAAATTATAAAAAAAAGCGATGAAGAGAAGAGCAAATATAAGAAAAGCATTACAGAGAACTCCAGAAGCTGAGAAGGAGCGTGCGAAATTATATTGAACCAAGCCTCGAAGCTGCACATAGGATTGTCAGATGTTGATGTGCCGGTTCTCCCGTTATCGGGAGAAGCAATGATTGATTCTGTTGCTTATAGAGGTTTTTGCAGAGATGCAGAAACATAATGAGGTGGCACCACGATCTTCTGTGATATAAGAAGTCCCGTCCTCAAAGTTTAAATAACTTTTAGGACGCGGGCTTTTTTATGGAAGAAAATTGGGGAGGGTGGAAAAACACCTCATTACTTTTAACGGGGATAGGCGTATCTAAGGAGCCTGGATATACCTGATTGCATTAAATTTAATTATTTTAGAAATGACAGGATCCCCGCTTGCGGTTTCTATACTGTATATTCTAATGCCATTAGCTGCAATGTTCACTAACTTTTGGGCAGGTTCATTTATTGATCATTTGAATCAAAAGCATCTGATGATTGGACTGGACTTATTCCGGACAGGACTTATTTTTGTTCTTCCTTTTTTGGATTCATTACTGGTAATCTATATTATTGTGTTTGGAATAAATGTTGCAAGTGCCATGTTCGAGCCGACGTCTGTTGTCTATATGACTAAGTTAGTCCCAAAAGGAAATCGCCAGCGATTTAATGCCTTACGTAATTTTATTAATTCCTGCGTTTTTATATTGGGGCCATCTATTGCTGGAGCATTATTTATGGTTGGGAGTCCTGCGCTTGCTATATTTACGAATGCAGGAGCATTGTGTATTTCTGCCATAATTATTCTTTTTCTGCCTAATCTGCATGAGCAATCTCAAATAAATGGCAGGATTAATATGCAGTCTGTTATTCAGGATTGGAAGAAGATTCTAAAGTATGGAGCTGACCATAAATATATTATCTTGATTTATATTTGTTTGGTGGAGTGACTGTTTTTATGACAGGGCTTGATTCGATGGAGGCTGCTTTTGCAGTAGAGGTTCTGCTTCTGGATGAAAGCGCCTATGGATTTTTAGTCAGTATTGCAGGAGCAGGAATTGTAGCTGGTTCCTTGATTAATGCGTTGTTTGCTAAGCTTTTAAAAATTAATATACTGATGGGATTCGGGGTTATATTTACGCCCATTGGTTATTTAATTTTTGCCTTCTCCACAAATTTTATGGCAGCTGCAACAGGATTCTATCTGCTGACATTTGCACTTTCTTTTGCCAACACAGGCTTTCTGACCTTTTATCAAAATAATATACCAGTGGAGATTATGGGGCGTTTCTTTACTGTTTTTGGATTGGTGGAAGCAGCTTTCATTGTTTTATTTACTTTGGCGATCGGAATAGCAGCTGAATTGATTGAAATTAGATTGGGGGCTCTTTCTTATTTTTAGGGTTGGGAATTGGTTTTAATTTTTTGATACAAAAGAAGTATCAAAGAAAGGGTTATCAAGCTAATTAAAACTATTAAAAATTGAATCATTTAAATGAAGATAGAGGGAAAGGTTATGTTAATTCCCTCTATCAGATGATTAAGCTACTATTTGTTTATAATCTTGAACCTTATTTTACAATTTCCTGTTTCAAAAATGCAAGGACTGAATCAGGCAATGGAATCCCTTCTTTCCCTCTTTTTTTGGCATTGAGCATCTCCAGCTCACCAGGAATATAAACTTTGTCTATATTTGGACCAGGGGTAGTTTCTCTTAATTCCTGAATCATTTGATCAAGTCGAGATGTAAATGTATCAATGGAAACAAATTTTGCTGGATCGATTGCCATAAAAAAGTGTCCTAGTTCTCGATTTTTATCATATTCTCCATACATTTTAGAGACATGCGGGCCAAAAGCTGCTCCAGTCAGCATAGCAGAGAATATTTCAACTACCATTGCTAATCCATATCCTTTTGGACCGCCAAAAGGTGATAATGCAACTACTTTATTCGGATCGTGTGTAGCTTCACCATTTTCGTCCACTCCCCAACCGTGGGGAATACTTTCTTTTTTTTCTTTTGCATTTAAAATTTTACCTAAGGCAACGGTGCTTGTAGCGAAATCTAATATGACAGGTTCTTCCTTATTTGCTGGAAAGCCAAAAGCGATTGGATTAGTACCGAAGAAGGGTTCTGATCCGCCGAAAGGAACTACAATTTTATCTGTGTGAGTCATCGCTATACCAATTAAATTATTTTGAGCAGCTTGTTCAACGAAGTAAGAAAGTGCGCCACAGTGACTGCTATTTTTGACCGCTACAGCTCCGGCTCCTGCTCCTTCCGCTTGTTTAATTGCTATATCCATTGCTGATTTAGAGATGTAATGTCCAAATCCATTATCCCCATCTAAAACACTAGTTGAGGCGGAGGTCTCGGTTACTCGTGGTTGAGCAGCAGGATTAATACCTCCCGATTGAATTCGTTTAATATAATGTTCTACCCTTAGAACACCGTGAGAATCGACACCTCTTAAATTTGCGTGCACCAGAACATCAGCAATTGCTTCGGCAGCCTCTTCTGTTACACCATACTTTAAAAATATTTTCTTTGTTATATCTTGGAGCTCCTTTTTTGGAATCATAGAAATTTCTCCTTTCCCTTGAAAACGTTTAAATTTATACTAGCATACTTGTATGGTAGTGTGGTAGAATAAATTTCAGAAAGGAGATAAGAAGATGTTAAATCGAACTAAATTTAAACATTCAACGAGAGATTTTGTTTATGATTCATTGAGAGAATCTATTATGGATTTGGAGTTGCCTCCTGGTGCGGCTATTTCTGAGAAAGAAATTTCTGAAGAGCTGGAGGTTAGCCGGACCCCTGTCAGAGAAGCTTTTCTAAGATTAAAAGAAGATGAACTTTTAACGGTGCTTCCGCAAAGAGGATCATTTGTGGCATTAATTGATTTAGATCATGTGGAAGAAGCGCGTTTTTTACGAGAGCAGGCGGAAGCAGGAATTATTCGTTTAGCATGTGAACAGTTTTCTGATGAATGTCTGAATAAATTAGAAATGAATGTAATAGAACAGAAAAAAGCAAGAGATGATGATGATGAAAATACCTTATATATATTAGATAAAGAATTTCATAGGCTGCTTGCAGAGGGAGCAGACAAGCGACGTGTATGGAAAACAATTCAAAAAATGGACACGCATTCTATGCGGCTTCGTAAATTGAGTATCGAGTTAAAATTGAACTGGAAGAAGTTAGTTGAACAGCATGAGGCAATGGTTGAGGCTATAAAGGAAAAGAATCAAAAAAAAGCGGAGGATTTGATTCGGGCGCACCTGGCATTGCTTATATATGATCAAAAGGCACTAAAGGATAGGTATCCTGACTATTTTAATTAAATAAAATGTTATAAAGGGGTTAAACATCATGTTAAAGAGAATGTTTGTATTCAGCTTGCTGACTCTCCTTATTCTAAGCGGGTGCTCTTCAGCAAAGGAGAGTTCCGCAAAGGAAGATGATGTTACACATTGGAAGATGACACATATCTCTGATGCAAGTCATCTCTGGCATCGTACAGCTGTTGAATTTGCTAATCGGGTAGAAGAAAAAACAAATGGAAAAGTAGTAATTGAGATTTTTCCCAACAGTCAGTTGGGCAGTGAGGTAGATAATATTAACTCCATTCGTTTTGGAGCAACGGATCTAACAATTACAGGTGAGACATTAGAAGTATGGACTCCTAATGCTGTAATGTTAGCGGTTCCATATGCGTTTGAAAGTGAGGAGCATATGCGTAATGTGATTGAGGGGGAGATTGGAGAGAGAATCGAACAGGATATTGAGAGAGATGTTGGATTAACACCGTTATTTTATATGGAGCGCGCTCCGAGAAATTTAACATCTAATTATCCAATTTCAACACCTGAGGATTTAAGAGGATTTAGTATGCGTGTGCCCAATGTGCCATTATTTTTAGATTCCTGGTCATCGGCAGGAGCTCAACCTCAAGTAATCAGTTTAAATGAAGTATTTACCGGCTTACAGCAAGGTGTCATTGATGGTCAGGAGAATCCGAATGATCTTATTGAAAGTAATGGGTTCTATGAAGTACAAAACTATTTGAATTTAACAGAACATGTACGTTCCTGGATTTATGTAGTGGTAGGTACAGAACAATTGGAAGCGCTGCCTGAAGAACAGCAGGAGGCGGTAAAAGAAGCTGCAACAGAAGCAGAGCAATATGCACAAGGTCTATTGGAAGAAGAAACAGAAGCGGTTCTCCAAAGATTGCTGGATAATGGAATGGAAATTAATGAAGACGTGGATCAAGACGCTTTTCGTGAAGCAATGCTGCCTGCGTTAGAAGAGTATTTTGATGAGGAGCAGTTAGAATTGTATCTTGAGATTTTAGATGCAGCGGAAGAAAGCGGTGATGAAGAATGAATATAATGAAAAAAGTTGATAAGACTCTTGGAATAGTGACAATGCTGTTATTTACTGCTCTGTTGCTAGTAGTTATTATTCAGATTTTAAGTCGCTATTTCCCATATGACTTTATGTGGACAGAAGAGCTTTCCCGCTATTTATTTGTGTATTCTATTGTTACAGCAGCTCCGCTGGCATTGAGAAAACAAGAGTTTATCCGGGTAGATTTATTGATTGAACGATTGTCTGACCGTGTCCGAAAAATATATGAAAGTGTTATTTCTACAATGATTTTATTGTTTTCTATCGTATTATTTATCTATGGAATACAACTTGTCAGTCTAGGTTCTGATTTTTATGCTCCCACGTTAGGATTTTCAATGTCTTACACGTATGCAGCGGTTCCCTTACTGGCGGTTTTATTAATGATATATTCTGTTGTTTACATTATTGATCAATTTACTGGAAAGAATCAGGACGAGGAGGGTGAGCAAATATGATGGCTTTATTGCTTTTTGGACTATTCCTGTTATTAATCGCTTTCGGCGTGCCAATAGCCTTTAGTTTAAGTATATCATCCTTGGTTTATTTGCTTGTAGCCGGAGTGCCGTTGACAGTCATTCCGCAAACCATGTTTGCCGGACTAGATTCATTTGTTATGCTGGCAATCCCTGCTTTTATTCTTGCCGGTAATTTGATGAACGCCGGAGGAATTACTAATCGTATTATTGATTTTGCAAATGCTGTTGTTGGTCATATTAGAGGTGGACTAGGCTTAACAAACGTGGCTTCCTCCTTAGGCTTTGCAGGAATTTCTGGAACAGCCTTATCCGATACAGCGAGTATAGGATCTGTCATGATTCCAGCAATGAAAAAACAAGGATATGGCGCCGGGTTTTCTGCTGCGGTTACATCCATATCTTCTACAGTTGGACCAATGCTTCCACCTTCACTTCCAATGATTATCATCGGAACATTGGCGAGTATTTCTATTGGGGACTTATTTTTAGCTGGAGCAATTCCCGGTGTCCTGCTAGCTATTGGCTTTTTAATTGTTACATATGCCATTTCTGTAAAGCGTCAGTATCCTAAGGGAGAAAAACAGTCATTTTCTGTAATTGGAAAGACATTTTTTGGTGCATTTTGGGCACTGTTAATGGTTGTTATTATCTTGTGGGGAATTCTTGGCGGCTATTTTACTCCAACTGAAGCAGCAGTAGTTTGTGTTGTGTATGCTTTTATTGTTGGCAAATTTGTCTATAAAGAACTGAAGTTAAAAGAAATACCTGGTATTTTATTGACTACTTTACGATCTACTGCTTCTATCCTTTTACTTGTGGGTTTTGCAAATACATTCGGGTGGATTTTAGTTAGTGAAGGTGTTCCACTTCTTATTGCGGACGGAATTTTATCTATTTCAGAAAATCCAATAATTGTTATTTTATTAATAATTATATTACTTTTACTTGTAGGAATGTTTATGGAGACAATTGCAGCATTGGTTATTCTATTCCCAGTTTTACTGCCTGTTGCACAAAGTGTGGGAATGGATCCAATTCACTTTGGAGTGGTAATGGTATTATCTCTAATGATTGGATTATCTACTCCTCCAGTAGGAGTCTGTCTATTTGTAGCATCGACATTCGCTAAAGTACCGATTACCAGAACTGTAAAAGAGTTGCTACCGTTTTTTGCAGTAGCGATGGTGGTATTAATTATTGTAGCCTATGTTCCTTCATTATCGTTGTTCTTACCAAGTTTATTTGAATAAAGGATGTGTATACATTATGAAAGCTATACAGGTGGAAAACCCTGGTGAATTGGAAATTGTAGAAATAGAAAAACCGAAGTTGGAAGGTTTACAGGATGTTATTGTTAAGGTGAAAAATGTCGGTATATGTGGTTCAGACGTCCATATTTATCATGGCAGCAACCCTTTTACTGTCTATCCTCGGATTATTGGCCACGAAGTTTCAGGAATTGTGGAGGAGGTTGGTGAAGAAGTATCTTCTGTAAGGGTAGGAGATTTAGTGGCTCTAGAGCCAATCCTTTACTGTGGAGAATGCTATGCTTGCCGAAAAGGACAGCCGAATGTCTGTAAATCATTAGAGGTTTTCGGTGTCCATCGGGACGGTGGTATGAGTGAATGGCTTAAGGCTGAAGAAAAGAATTGGCATAAGGTCTCGGATTGTGTTTCCGAAGAAGCAACGTCTTTAATTGAACCGCTAACGATCGGTGCCCAAGCAACCTATAGAGGAGAAGTCAGGGAAGGTGATACGGTATTTATTATCGGGGCCGGACCAACTGGAATTGCTTGCCTCTTGCTGGCTAAAGAACATGGGGCGAAAGTGATTATCTCTGATTTCAATCAAACAAGATTAGATTACGCTGCTTCAATTGGTGCAGATGTTACAATTCAACCGAAAGAAACAGATGTAGCAAAAGAAATAGAGAGATTAACAGACGGAGAACTTGCAAATGTGGTGATTGATGCAGTAGGTCTTCCACAAACATTTCAGCAGGCAGTTGAATTGGCATCTATTGCAGGGACAGTGGTTACATTAGGTTTCAACGAACAACCTTCTGCGATACCTTCGCTGCTATTAACAAAAAAGGAATTGAAAGTTGTAGGTTCGAGACTGCAGACGCATCAATTTAAAGGCGTTATTGAAAAAGTGGAAAAAGGGAAACTGGATCCAAGTCAGATTATCTCGCATCGTTTTCCGATGGAACAAGTTAAGGATGCATTTGATCTATTGGAAAACAAACCTGAGGAAGTAAGAAAAATTGTGTTGACATTTTAGCAGCAGGAGTGGGTAGGATATGAGAATGACATTTAGGTGGTATGGTGAAAATAACGATTCTGTTTCACTGGAACAAATAAAGCAGATTCCTGGTGTAGAAGGATTGGTCTGGGCATTACACCATCGTGCAGCAGGTGAAGTTTGGCCGGAAGAGGAAGTATTGGAAGTGAAAAAACAAGCCGATGCATATGGTTTTCATTTAGATGTAGTAGAAAGTATTAACGTACATGAAGACATAAAATTAGGCAAGGAAACAAGAAATGAATATATAGAAAATTATAAAACGAGTCTAAGGAATGTTGCCAAAATAGGCGCGAAGGTAGTTTGTTTTAATTTTATGCCCGTATTTGATTGGACACGAACAGACTTATATAAAAAATTAGAGGATGGCTCCACCGCATTATTTTATGAAACATCAAAAGTGAATGATATGAATCCCAATGATTTGATTGAGCAAATAACCAATTCGGGCTATACAATGCCTGGATGGGAACCAGAACGCCTGAAAACAATTAAAGAATCTTTTAAGTCGTATGAAGAAGTAGACGAGGATCAATTATGGAAGAACTTAGAGTATTTCTTGAAGGAAGTTCTTCCTGTTGCTGAAGAGGAGGATATTAAACTGGCTATACATCCAGATGATCCGCCTTGGCCAGTGTTTAATCTTCCCCGAATTATTACGAATGAGCAGGCCATTGAAAGGTATCTGTCTATTTCAGACAGCCCCTCACATTGCTTGACCTTGTGCAGCGGATCATTGGGAGCTAATCCGAATAATGATATTCCGGCTATCATCCGCAGGTTTCATAATCGTATTGCTTTTGCTCATATTCGTAATGTACGAATCTATGAAAATGGTGATTTTATCGAAACATCTCACCGAACAAAGGATGGATCAGTACCAATTGATGATATTGTCAAAGCTTATCATGAGACAGGTTTTAAAGGATATGCCCGTCCAGATCATGGTAGACATTTATGGAATGAACAATGCCGGCCGGGTTATGGTTTATATGACCGTGCTTTAGGCATCATGCATCTCTGGGGTCTTTGGGATGCTTATGAATTAGTGAAGAGAAAGGAGCGTGCATAAACAGTGTTACCAACTCATGAAGATCTAGCTGGAAAAACAGCGGTTGTTACAGGCGGAAGCGGCGTTCTTTGTCAAGTTATGGCAAAGGAGCTAGCCCGCCAAGGGATGAAAGTAGCAATATTAAATCGAAATGTGGAAAAAGGACAGAAGGTAGCAGATGAAATAAAAGAGCAGGGCGGTATGGCGATTGCAGTATCTTGTGATGTATTAAATGAAGAAAATGTGAAGGAAGCGTATGAGGTTGTGAAGCAGGAATTAGGAGAATGTGATTTGCTGATTAATGGAGCTGGAGGAAATCATCCGGATGCCATTACGGATAAAGAAATATTTGAAGCAGGGGATATCGAAAATACTTCTTTAAAATCTTTTTTTGATTTGCAGTTGAGTGGCTTTGATCATGTTTTTCGGTTGAATTTAATTGGTTCACTCATACCAACACAAGTATTTGCGAAAAAAATGACTGAATACGGTGGGAATATTATTAATATCTCATCCATGGCAGCTCCAGCCCCAATGACGAAAGTTCCAGCCTATAGTGCTGCCAAAGCAGGCATTGATAATCTTACCAAGTGGTTATCTGTTCATTTTGCTGATGCTGGTATTCGTATTAATGCGATTGCGCCTGGGTTCTTTTTAACAGAACAAAATCGGGGACTTTTGCTTGATGAGGATGGTTCTTTATCCGAGCGCGCAGAGAAAATTATCAATCATACTTCACAAGGCCGATTTGGAAAGCCGGAAGATTTATTAGGAACATTGCTTTGGCTGGCAGACGACAATATGTCTGGCTTTGTAACAGGGATTACCGTACCTGTAGATGGTGGATTTATGGCTTATTCAGGTGTTTAGATTATTGTACAGAACTTATAAAAAGAATGAAGGTAAAATATTTGTTTCAAAGGCACTAGAGTAGTAATATAAGACTTCTGCATAAACAAACAACGATATGTTTACGCAGAAGTCTTATTTCAATTTATCCACATTAGAAGAAAATTGTATAAAACAATGAAAGCGCAGGCATGATTTTATCAAAGTTAACTGTCTATAAATCTCCTGCTTCCAAATACAATGCTATACTGAAAATAACATAGAAAACGTGGTGATAACCGTGGCAGAAATAAAAAAAGTAAAAAACTTTCCCCATATAGATATACATCCTTCTTTAAAAGATAAGCTGAAGGCAGTACAATCAATCCTTCAATCTGAGAAGTATCATGAATTATTTATTGCTGAAAAAGATGGAAATGCAATTGCACTGGCACTCAGCTGGTTAAATTCTTTTCATCCATCAGCAAAATATATCCGCTTCTTTGCAGGGAAGGAGCAAGATAGAAATGTGTATATATATGAGCTTCTTACTCCACTGCTTGGGAGTAGATCCACCCAGGATAAGTGGATCTACTCCTGCTGCTCCAATGAAAAAGATAACATTGCCATCGTTGAAGAAAAAGGATTTCATCTATTCCGGAGGACGTTTGAAGAAACAGTTGGAGTGACATGGATGCTGCAGCATTTAGATAGCCAGACTATAGATGAAAAGATAACTCCTCTAAAAGAAGTGATGTCCGATTTGAAAAAGAAGCAGCAGTTCTTATCCAAAATAAAAACAGATTATGAACAGACACATGCAGATAACCCTGTTGGATGCTTTACACTTACTGAATGGGAAGAAATTTTAAGAAATGATTGTCCGGATGAAAGTAGGAGTTCTGTTTTATTTATAGAGGAAGAAATCGCCGCATATATCATGCTTCATCCTGGTGATACAGAAAATCATTATGAAATCGGCTGGGTTGGCTTAGATCAAACAAAACAGGATATCAAACTATTGAAGCAGCTGTTATTCAGTCAATTGCAGATGCTCAAAGATAATGGCGTGCAGACAGTAGGAATAGAGGTCGATTCTACTAATCCTGTTGCGATGGGTTTATTTGATTTTTTGGAATTAAATAAGAGGAAATCATGGGATTCATATATTCTTAAATAAATAGTAATAATGGGAAAAAGCAGCAGCTGACATTATAAAAATGCCCGCTGCCGCTTTTCTTTTTAAATACCATTAAACATTTGCTTCCAGGATTCAGATGGAATCATGCCATTGGCTTCAACAGTCCCATCCTTTTTAATATAAATTTCAAGTCGGTCTGGAATCTTGTCTAATTCTTCTTTCAGATTTATATAACGATCCGTTAAAAAATGAATGATTTGGTTGGTAGAACCGATCCATGGACGGATATAGTCCGGTTTATCCAATTCGAATGGCCCCTCCAGAAAGATATCCGTATGAGCAAGAAGCTCCTTCCAGCCCGGTTTATCCAGCTTCTCGAGCTCTTCATAATAGTATCCGCTGAATGTCATAATACTTAAGCCGATATTTTGTGCGCGTTCTGCCAGGATAGCCAGAGACTCAGCCTGTTCAAAGGGTTCGCCGCCCAGGAAGGTAATTCCTTCAATATCATTTTTCTCTTTACTCTCTAAAATTTTCTCCCAAATGGTATCGACATCAGAGGGAGTTCCGAGTCTCGGATTCCAGGTCCAGGGGACACCGCAGCCCTTGCAATGAATAGGGCAGCCCTGAACCCATACAGAAGCCCGTTTTCCAGGTCCCTCTGCAATGGAAGATGGTAAAAATCGATGCAGCTGTATATGCATTAATAATCAACAACCCTTCCTGATGAATACTTCGAATGGTCTGTAGAATGTTCTGATTCTCTATCATCTAAATCTTCATTGGAAAAGACCATAAATGGTTTCGCTTTTGCTAGAATATGCGGTTTTATATCCATTAGTTCCACAAAATGACTGAAATTATGAAATGGACCTCTCCGCTTACGGATCTCTACAATCTGCCCAGCCAGGATATTTCCGAGTGAAGGAATGGCTGCGATTTCCTCCTGCGCGGCTGTATTCATATTCACTTTTTCAGCAGGAAGAGACGTGTTATAGTTAATTGGCTCCTCAACTGGTTTTGGGGTGTCTACTGACTGAGATGATTCAGCAGATGGATCCAAAGAATAAGTTTCTTGTATATCATAGGAAGGAGCAGACATTCTGCGTGCCTCTGATTTGGTCTGCTTAACAAGAAGCTGTAAGTATGTTTTGCGTGAAATAACAGCGTTTATCCAAGCTGCTATCCATCCGCCGAGTATAAGCATGACAGAAGCGTCATAGATAAAACTTTCCTTTGGATAAAATTCATCGACAACAAAAAACTGAATAACAAGCAGAGCATAAATACTTCCCGCAATAAACCACTTTAATTTTCTGACACGTAAACTGATATAGTAAAAACTTATGAAAGAAAGAAATCCAAAAGGGAAAATTAGCCATAGTATCCATATGGAATGAAGGTACTCCCACTTCTTTCCCAATGGCGTAATCGCATCACCCATGCTTACCTACTCCTTTTTTAATTGTTGTTGCTGGGTGGTGTGGTGATAAATTGCTGTTTCTGCATATTCCTCTGTAAATTCGGAATCAATTGTCTCTGCATCCACAAGCTGTTCTACAAGCTCGACATAATCCAAGCATTCTTCACCCTTCATCCCCAGTGTTTTTGCTCTGATTTTTCCATCGGATGTAATCTCAATACGGATTTTTTTACTCATAGTTTCGATTCTCCCTTACTTGGAAAGTCAGCACAATGGTATCTTCATCATCGGTATTTTCTGATTCAAGCATTAATCCTTCTTTTTCTGCACGCTGGAGCAGTTTATCATAGGTTTGTTTCTGAACAAAGCTGGTATATTCATTTTGAATATTAGTCAGTAGCTCTTTAGCATCCTCAACGGCTACATCCTCGGCGAATATTGCGCTGAATGTTCCGTTTTCCTCCTGCTGAAAAGCAAGCTGTGTATTTCCGAGCGAGGACTGCATGCGTTCGTTCTCTATAGTCACGTTGCATCCGTAATTTTGCAATGCTTCTGTCAGCATTGTATTGTCCTTCATGCTTGTTGTGATCTTATAAAATTCTCCTTCTTCTATCTTTTCCGACATAGCTAAAGAGATTGCAGATGTTGCTCCTATTGCAATTGGGACTAATATAAAAGACAGGCTCATCAGTATTTCCTCCTTTTATAGCGGATAATTTTCCCGCTGAGTGTATATTAAAAGTCAAGTGTTCGCCCTCCACGAGAAGTATGAATATCATTGGATGGAGCAGGGATTTGTTTTTCCTCCGCATCACTGCCGTAGTCTGCACGGTCGTCTTTCGGGGTTGCGGCGACAGCCCTGACATTCGCCCATTCCCGGAGCGCACGAATTTGCTCTCCTTGTGTAACAGAGAGCGGGACAGTATGTTCAATTGCTTTTTCGATATCCGTTTCTTTTAAGGCGCGCTGTTCCGCATATGCTTCGAATAAACCGGAAATAATAGCCTGCTCAATCTCTGCACCGATAAATCCTTCTGATAGTGTGGCAAGGTGTGAGAACAAAGTATCGTCTGCAGCCATCTCACCTTTGACCTTTTCAGATGTAAGCCGCTTGTTCAGATGAATTTTAAAGATTGCTTCCCGTTCTCTTTTGGTTGGCAAATCCACAAAAAAGATTTCATCAAAACGTCCTTTCCGAAGCAGCTCTGGTGGAAGGGACTGGATATTATTTGCTGTAGCAACAACAAAAACTGGCTGCTTTTTTTCCTGCATCCAGGTGAGTAGTGTACCAAAAATGCGGGTGGAAGTACCGCTGTCGCCTGTCCCGTTTGTTCCACTTAATCCCTTTTCCAGTTCATCAATCCAGAGAATAGAAGGAGAGATGGCCTCTGCAGTATGAATTGCTTCACGCATATTTTCTTCACTGCTTCCTACAAGTCCAGAATAAATTTTTCCCATGTCCAGTTTTAAGAGCGGGAGCTTCCATAAGGAGCTGACAGCCTTTGCAATAAGACTTTTCCCACAGCCGGGTATTCCAGTAAGCAATATTCCTTTTGGAGCAGGAAGTCCATATTCACCGGCAGAGTCCATCCAGGAATTATTTCTGCGATTCAGCCAGCGTTTAATATTTTCCAGACCGCCAACATCCTTCATGCTTGGTTCGTGCGGTATATATTCTAATAAGCCATTTTTTTGAATGATTTGCTGTTTTTCTTCCAAAACATGGTCCACACTGTTGATATCCAGTCTGCCATCTGTAACCATTGACAGGGCAAAAGCATTTTCCGCTTCCTGTATCGTTAGACCGAGTGCAGCCTTGATTAATTTTTCTTCATTCTCCTGATTCAAATCAATGGTAATTCTGGAATTGCCTTCATTCATCTTTATCATTTGATGCAGTACTTTTTTTATTTCGGAGTATGTAGGAAGTCCGTAATCTACTATCATAATATCTTTCTGCAATTCTAATGGAATAGAAAAGGCAGGTGAGACGAATATAACATTTTTCTGTAATGGACTGTTTTCGATAATAGATACCAGGTCTCGTATACGCCGGATAAGCGTATAGTCCGGCTGTCTGTTTTCTCCTCCCATATAAATATGAAAGTCTTTCAATATAAATACGGAGGGTTCTTCTATTTTTTCAATTTGTTCTAATGCACGCATCGGCTGTGTGGTATTTTTGATGGAGGTATAGTTGTTATCCATCAGCCCCTCTGTAACTGTCCATGTATATACTTTACGTACAGTTTTGATTAGCTGGGGATCAGAGCAAATTTTTTGAATATCACGAATGACACGGTCTTCTTCCCAAGTTGAAATGGACAGAAATGAAAATCTTGCCCGTAAATAATTTGCCAGCTTCTCAGTGAAAGTTCCTTTTTCCATATAACAAACGCTCCTCTACAATACGAGATAGTCAGTTAAACTTATTTTAGCATAGTATATAAAAATGTATATGTGATTCTTATACTTTCTCCTATCGTAAAATAAAAAGAAACCCACATAAGCAATCTGATCGCTTATGTGGGTTTCCCGGCAAGATGTTTCATTCTGGGTGGCGAAACCGGAAGTTCTCATTTTTGTCGTTTAAAAGAGCCAGTTTGTTCTTTTAAAGGTTCATTCATAAGTGCCTCAACAGCCGGCATATCAGCAGGTGCCCAATGTAAAGAAGGCAAATTTTCTCTCTGCAGCCAGATAAGCTTGGCATGTTCATTTGTTTGAGGGACGCCTTGAACTAATTCTGCTTTAATGACAATAAGCTGAATAATAAAGGTATCATATTCGTGGACATTCTCATGGAAAACCTCCTGAGCTTGAATCCTGCAGGACATTTCTTCATATACTTCACGCTCTAATGCAGTAAATAGGTTTTCTCCTTCTTTTACCTTTCCTCCAGGGAATTCCCACATGTTTGAAAGAGACATCTGGCCGGATCGTAGTGCACATAATATCTCACGGCGCTCATTCTCTATAACCGCTGCAACAACCTGTACCGTTTTCTTCAACCTGAAACCCCTCCTGCCTCTAATAATGCTCTCTCTCTAGGATAGCATGTTTATATGGTTTCTGGAACGATACAGGCTGGCAAACGAGCTTTATTTTTCTTCAAAGAAAGAATGGAAGTATACATAAACTGCATTTTCTTTATCCAGGACTTTGTATAACTTTCCATTTTGGTCAGGAGGAACAATCCGGATATATTCGTTAGTGATATAGAGATATAGATGGGTGTCATCAGACAGGCTCATTTCGACGGTATATTCCTGACTATCATTGGTGATTCTTCCGCCGTTGTAAATTCGGACATCTTCAATAAGCATTCTGGTGATGTCATTTGATTGATTTAATACAATTTCTTCCTCACTTTCGGGAAGTACAGGTTCATCACTATTCATGTGACTGGAATCAGACTTCATAATAGTAATCGAATTAACATGTCTCCGCTCTCCGTCACTGGTAAGCTCGTCAGCCAGAACAATTGGCAGATTCGTCGGCAGGGAGGTGAAGGAGATTTTAAAGTAGAAAATAGAAACGAGCAAAATAATGATAATGAAAGCAAGGGTGCTTCCGATAATTATGTATTTTTTAGGCATGGGTTTCTCTCCTTATAACATAGTCCCATGATTAGCATGTAACAAAATGAATAATAACATACTATGAATAAGAAGTAGAAAGGATATGCAGAAAAAGCCCAATACGGTCACTGAGCTTTTTCTGTATTTATTAAGAAATAGATGTTGCTGTTTCTTGAACTACTTTATCCAATTCTTGAATATTTTTAACGCCTTCTGTTTGCAGCCACTTAGCAGCAGCTTCTCCATCAACATTTTTAAATTCGGATGTTGCACCGCTCCAGGTTGCTCTGCCGCAGAGGACACCATTAAAGGTAGATTCTGCTTCTTTGGCAAAACGCAATGTTTCTTGGAATAATTCCGGTGTAACTCCTGCACTTAAAAAGATAAATGGCAGGTCAGTCGCCTCAGATTGTTCTTTGAAAACAGCTTTTGCTTCTGCTTGGGTTTGAGCTGTTTCACCTTCTGCATAGCCTTCCACAAAATTCATATTTACAGGAACCTCAACCTTTAATACATCCACATTAAATCTTGGTTCACTGTAGCGTTTCATTGCTTCGATCACTTTTTTTGGTTTTACTTTGGCAAATTCTAATCCTTTTTCATTGCCAATTGAATCGTCATAGGTAAGGATTTCTAAGAACAATGGAATGTCTTCTGCAACACACTCACTGCCGACACGCTCTACAAAGGCTTCTTTGACTTCATTAATTTCTTTGCTTTCATCTACGTCAATATAGATGAGCAATTTAATGGCATCAGCGCCTTCTGCTTTCAGATTTTTCACGGAGCAATTTGGAATTAAATCCGGAAAACGTCCAGGCTCCTGCTTATCATAGCCTGTTTGTTCATAGGCCAGGATTAATCCGCAGTTTGTATCTCTTTTCTTCGCTGCTGCTAGTCCATATTCAGGATCAAGCAGGATAGAAGAAGCATAAGGAGTAAGCTTTTCAGATACAAGCTGTTTGAAATCAGAGATCTGCTCACCGGAAATATCATCGCCCATCATTCTTCTTAGTGCACCACGCTGATCAATAGCAAGTGCGGAAATAATACCCTGGTCATTCATTAGTTTATCTAAATTTTTCATTTTTTAACGCCTCCAAGTAATAATTCTTTTATTTCAGCTTCTGATTGAGAAGCCTTTAATTGGTCAATAAACTCCTGATTCATCAGTTTTCTGGAAAGAGCCGATAGGATATCTAAGTGTTCGTTGCTGCTTCCATCTGGCACCAGAATACTGATGACAAAATCTGTTGGTTTTCCGTCCATTGCAGGCCAATCGATACCTTCTGCCAATTGCACAACCATTAATTTTGCCTGTTGAATTGCATCGCTCTTCACATGCGGAATAGCAATTCCGTTCTCCATACCTGTTGAGCCTTCTGATTCTCTTTTTTGCAATCCACTTACTACTTTTTTTGCATCTGTTGTAATATTTAATTCTTTCGCTTTTTCTGCTATAAATGTCAGAACTTCATCTTTGGAACCCAGCTTTTGCTGCAGGTGAATTTGATTTGTTTCTAAAAGCCTGCCCTGCTCTTTGGAAGCAGGCTGTTCTTTTGGCGCTGGTGCAGTTGCTTGTTCAGTATTGTTTTTCCGTTGATGTCTTTTTTGTTCTAATGCCATTAGGAATCCTGAAATAACAGCACCAATTAGAATTGCCAATACCCATAAGAATGCATGGGTTACAACAGGAAGAACAATAAATCCTCCATGTGGTGCGGGTACTTCTACTTTAAACATATAGGTCAGCATGGCAGCGATAGAAGAACCTACCATAATAATCGGGATAATGGTAAAAGGTCTTTTAGCTGCAAAAGGAATTGCACCTTCTGTAATGTGTGTAGAACCTAATAGGAAATTGACATAACCGGCACTTGCTTCAGCCTGACTGTATTGACGACGGGCGAACAATACAGAGAAACCTGTTGCTAAAGGTGGAACGATACATGCAGCAGAAACACCTGCCATAAATAAGAAGTTACCTTGTGCAAGTAGCGCTGTTCCTGTTACATAAGCAGCCTTGTTGACCGGGCCGCCCATATCAAATGCACTCATAACACCTACAATCAACCCTAATAAGAGCGGATTAGAATCCTGGAAGCTGCTTAGGAAGTTCATCATTCCCTGATTAATTGCTTCCATAGGAACGGACAGATACCACATGGCAAATCCGCCGATAAAGATACCGAGAACCGGAATTAAGAAAATTGCTTTTAAACCGTCAAGTGATTTTGGCAGATTCTTTAATGCTTTCATCAGCAGTAAAACAAGGCCACCAGCTAAGAAACCACCAACAATTCCGCCTAAAAATCCTGTACCGTTTGTATCGGCAATCATACCGACAATAAAACCGATGATAAGGCCGGGCCTGTTACCAATGGATTGGGCGATATAAGCACTTAATACAGGAACCATCAGCCCCATAGCCAGTCCGCCGATGGTATTCATTTGTTCGGCAATGACATTATACTGGGATGATTCAGGATCAGCTGAATAAATTCCAAACATAAAGGAAACAGCAATCATCACCCCGCCGGCAACAACTAAAGGAAGCATATGGCTGACACCATTCATCAAATGCACATAGAGCTGGTGCCAGATATTGGCTGATCCCTGATCACTTTTTTCGTTATTTGAGGATGCCGCTTCACCGGATCCTTTATAGACAGCGACATCTCCTGAGATAGCTCTGTCGATTAATTCCTCAGGGTTTTTAATTCCTTTTGAAACAGAAACGTTAATCACTTTTTTTCCATGGAAACGGTCAATGTCCACGTTTTTATCAGCAGCAATAATAATGACCTCTGCATCTTTAATTTCCTGAGCAGTAAACTGGTTTTCTGTACCTCTTTGTCCATGGGTTTCGACTTTGATGGAAACGCCTTTTTCTTCAGCAGTTTTCTCAAGTGCTTCTGCAGCCATAAACGTATGCGCAATACCTGTAGGACAACCAGTAACGCCTAAAAAACGATATGTCATGATTTTCACCCTTTCATTTATACGGTTAATGTTTTTACGTTCAAGTCTTTCATCAGATCTTCAACATCCTCAAAATCCGTTAATCCGGAGCGGAAAGCAGTAGAGGAACCAGCTGCCACAGCTTTCTTTAATGCCGCTTCAGCTGTATTAGTCTGTAAAGTAATGTAAAAAGTAGCTAATGTTGTGTCTCCGGCGCAAGCTGTATTCACTACCTCTCCTTTCGGTGCAGGACAGTAGAGTGATGACTCTTTATTGACAAAGTAAGCACCTTGGCCGCCCATAGAGACTAAGATATTTTGACAGCCTTTATCTAATAATTTTCGGGCTGCATGAATGATTGCCTGTTCTGAATCCAGGTTATCCTCTGGAAACAGGTTTTGGAGCTCTTCATCATTCGGTTTGATTAAATAAGGCTGATAGTGAACTAATTCACTTAAGATAGGATGACTTATATCTAAAATTAATCGAAATCCGATATCAGCAGCATGCTTTGCTATTGCTACCAGGATGGATGGTTCCACGCCTTTGGGCAGGCTGCCTGATACAAATAAAACATCTTCCTTTGTAAATCCGGCAATTTTATTTAATAATTCATCTATTTTTATATCCGTTATTTCCGGGCCGCTATTGACAATTTTATACTCGCCCTGATTAGATTTTACAAACGCATTAATTCTTGTGACGCCATCTACTTCTGTAAAATCCGTGTTGATGCCCATTTTTTTCAGCTCATCCTGAATATAATGCCCGCTGAAGCCGGCTATATAACCTAAAGCTGTAGAAGGGGTACCAAGCTTATTTAAAATAATGGATATATTAACTCCCTTGCCGTTTGGCTGGAATTCATCGTATATGCTTCGGTTCACCTTGTCAGGAAGAAAATCCTCCATTTCGATGAACATATCAATTGCTGTATTTAATGTGCATGTATAAATCATGGCATTCATCCTTTCCTTCTTAAAGTATGGCACAGTGGGAAATGAAAATGTTTGCATTATATGTGTTATAGTTAGAAAATAGATGAAAAAGATTTCAAGATAAGCGGGTGTTTAGTATGAATTTCCAACAGAGGATTCAGCATTACTATAATGAATTAAGCAGCAGCGACAAGCATTTATTAAATTATATAGAATCGCACTATTCGACGATGGGCGATATTTCGATTACGCAGTTGAGTGAGGAGGCGAACGTCTCCACTTCCACGATTGTCCGATGTATGAAAAAACTCCACTACCGGGGATTTACGGATTTTAAATTTCAATTTATCTCCGAAAAATCACAGCAGTTTCCGGGAGCGCTGGAAAAAATTAAAAATATTGATTCGCAAATTCAGTCGGCTATCTTCAAGAATCAGGAGGAAGTGATAAATACGTTAAATTATCTGGATTCCTCGCTGATTGAAGACGCTTTAGTTGCTGTGAAATATAGTAAAAAGATTACAATATTTGCCAGGGGATTTTCAGAGCATATTTCCAATGAAATGACGGTAAAGCTGCAGCTGCTTGATAAGCATTGTGAAGAGCATACAGATCCGAATATTATCCGTATTAAATCGAGAAAGTTTACAAGGGATGATTTAGTTATCTTTGTCTCGTTGAATGGAGAGACAGAGGAGCTGGTGGAGGCTGCACAATTTTGTAAGCAAAATAATGTGAAAACGATTCTGCTTACAACGAATAAGGAGAGCAGTCTGTTTCGGCTGTGTGATATTAATTTGTTAGGTTATAAGTCGAAGCAAAGCTTTTTTCCTGATTATGAGGTGCGTTCGCGGTTGCCGCTGCAGGTGCTGGCGCGGATATTTCTGGATGCATATGTGATTCGATTTAAGTAGTTTTTAGGAGAGAAAGTATTATGCTTTATAACCTAAGTAAATAAATCCCAGTGGAAATATTAAAGAAATAATTTTTCTGCGTGCTAATTTTGAAATTGGAATATACGATCTAGCATATTTATAAAAATGTAGAAACACTTGTAATTGTAAGTGTGTCTGCATCTTTTTTATAGACTTTTCAGTCACTACAACATAGTGCTATTTGTTTTCTTATCTTATGACAGTACTATCTTTTGTGTGGTTTAAATTTGAAAGGTATTTTTAACTTATTTGAACGAGCAAACGATATTTTAGGCTGGCTTGTTATGTTGGGTGTGCTTGTTGCCACCTTGGCAAGTGTTGGTACTGCGGGTGTGCTTAGTGTTGGATTGATTATGCTGGCATGGTGCTGAATCAAGTTGGTCTCCCTGTTGAAGGTATCGCATTAATTATTGGTATTGACCTCTTGATGTGTTAAGAACGCCTCACAATATCTCTGGTGATGCGGCATGTGCCTATATTTTATCTGAGCGGGAAAAGCGGAAGGATAAAAAGCAGTTGAATGAATAGGAATAAAGAATTGAATTTTCTTCTCTTGTCCGTATCTTTTTAGGGCTTATAAAGAAAAGCATCCTAATGACAGCAGCATAATCCAAATAAGGATTATGCTGCTTTTCCTTTACATGAAAAAAGATACTATAAACCAGCATATATAGAAAATGATGGGAAGGATTGAAATAAGGGCACCAATCTTTTTTAATTGAAATAAATAGTAAAAAGTTGCTCCAAAAGCCCAGACTGCAATAAGTAAAAAGAAGTCCAGACCAAAATCATCATTAGCTCCCTCAGCAATAGCTCTTCCCGTGAAAAAGAAAGATAAGATGATGGTGATAAATCCTGTTATGATGAAATAAAGCAGGGAGGAACGATTGTTGTTTCCTCTTAATTTATTTTCAGAAGTTGACTTCATGAGAAATCCTCTCCTATTCAAGTAATTAATTAAATCTTTGTGCAAGAAGTTAAATGCTTTCCTATCTTTAATTGTATACCCTCTGAATATTCTCTGTAAATTGATTGCATTTCATTCAAAATTATACTTAATCAATATAAAGCTGGTGGAGCCGGTCGAAATATAATTTGCAATCATGTCAAGATCTCCTTGCTTGTACAGGTGTTTCATTTGCTGAATAGAAAGTTGTTTTTTCTGTTTTACTGGTCTCTGTCTTTTTGTTTAATAATCCTGTGTCAGGGAAAATGACTTCTAAATAATATAAAGGACAAATTTTAAAATCCGAGGAGGTGCCATATGAAGAATAAAGCTCCTTTAATAGGTTACTCCCTCATTTTTCTCGGAGCGGCGTTTATTATTGCAGATGCTGATGCGATGTTTAATATGTATTATATTCATTATGTTGCTATCGTTGTTGGTGTAGTTGTTCTTTTGATTTATTATTTAACAACCAGGAGTGAAAAGAATCTGCTTTGCAGAATAGGATTCCATAAGTTTGAGCATATTGGCTGGGATGATGAAGTTTCATTTCGTCTTATTTATCGTTGCCAGCGATGTGGGTATGTGAAAAGAGTAATAAGAAGCTCTGGCGGGGGAGGGATGTAACATGTTAAGGGAAGAAATATATATTCTTACAATGTTAAATGATAGTTATATGTTTTAACAAGTAGATATAAGGTAATAGATTATTATATGAAATTATTGAAAAGGTGAGTATATATATCGTAGGAATTGGGTCTAGTATTTTAGGGCTTCTTTCTTTTATGGCTATCTATTCGGAATATTTTTCTGAATAATCAAAACAATGAGGGGAGAGAAAATGAATGAAGAGATTTATGCTGTCGATAAGCATTCTTTTAGTATGCAGTATCCTGCTAATAGCTTGTAATAGTGATAATAATGAAAAAGCAAATGATAATCAGGAAATTATAGACGAGAACAATAATGAATCACAAAATGAAGGTGATGACCAAAACAACGAAGATCAGGAAAATGTAAATGAGAATGGTGACAACTCCGAAGAGGCTGATGAGGACAACACACAAGATCAGAATGCTGATAACGAGGACCCGTCAGAAACCGGCGGGGGTACGGAAGCAAATGAAGAAGATAATGAAAGTGCTGCCGAGGAAGCTTATGAATCCTACGCAAATGCAAGATTCGGCTTTTCTGTTGAATATCCATCCACCTTTGAAGCAGACTACATGCCAGACAACGGCGATGGCATTGAAGTCCATGATGATACAGCTACCATTATCGCGTCGGGAAGTCATTTTGGACTTACGGAAGAGGGAAGTACCCTTGCCAGTGATAAAGGATCAATCGAATCTTATTATGAGTATGATGTTGCAGAGGCGGAAGAAGAGAGTGAATCGGTAAGCTATGAAAGACTGGAAGACGATTGGTATGTCATTTCCTATTTTGACGGAACCAATAATATTTATAAAAAATCAATCTTAGCCGATGATTATATAGCTAATCTATTAATTGAGTATCCTGCAGATTTACAAGAAGAATACGAGACAATGGTTGAACGGGTTTCTGAGACATTTCAAATACCTTAGTACAAAAGCATCGTGTGTTGTGATGGTTTTCAAACCCGCAACACATGATGTTTGTAGTAGCGTATATCCTTAAACTCAAAAAGGCTTTGTAATCATTAAAGCAATAATAATTAAAAACAGCGTATTAATCAGATTTTCATAGAAAAATAAACGCTTAGACAATGTGAAATATTCAGCAGGAATGTCTTCTCCTTTATGCTCCTTCAATAAAGCTTTAATCGGCTTGGAGCTGGAAACTAATACAGTAGGACCGGAAGCCAGAGCAAGTAAGAAAAGAATTAAACTTGTAATATACCACCCTTGCTGGAAAAGATACATATTTAAAAATCCCATCCATAATCCGGTTACCAACAGCAACGTGCCGCCAATCATAACAAATTGATGCAGCTTGTTTCGCAATGCATACGCATGCCTCAGCTCTGTCATATTGGAAGCTTTTTTTGCAATTGGAGTCATTACAAAACCAGGCCCCATCCCTAAAATAGCAGAAAATATATGTATAAATACGAGAATTTCATAAAATGTCATTATTGAAAGCTACCCCCAAAATCAAATAGCATGTTCGGGCCTACAGGGTGCTGGTCACAAAGGCGTTGCGACACGACGTTGCGTACTTAGTCTCTGCCCTTCATGGCAAAAACCATGGTTAGAAAGCATGCTTTTTAAGTGTTTTTTGTTTCAGGATAAACCAAGTAAAGTAGGAGCCTATCACCGCAAGCAGAAGCTTCACGGCAACCAGCGGAATCACAAAAAAGATGGTAAATGATAAGGAGAGCCATAGAACGGATACAGCAGTAATTTTCACTTTTAACGGAATCCCTTTTCCTGCGCGGTAATTTTTAATATAAGAACCAAAGTATTTATTTTCAAGCAGCCAATTGTATAGTCTTTCTGAGCTTTTTGCATAGCACGCTGCAGATAATAACAAAAATGGCGTCGTAGGTAACAGTGGTAAAATAATACCAATTATCCCAAGACCAAGTGAAAGAGAGCCGCAGCTGACCAAAATCGCCTTTTTCATTTCAACACCAACTTCAGCTTAGAATGAAATGCATCCAGAGTATTTTCTGTAAGAAATTACTTCTATTTTACTATATATTTGCTACTCGTAAATGAAAATAAAATGACTAATTTGTGTAGTTTTTGGACGCTGTTAACAGCTTAATGAAATGAACTGCCTTGGGATCCTGCGTATATATCATAGGCTTTTACAACAGATGAAAAGCTATAGAAGGAGTATAATAAGGCTATATTATTCTAAAAGCAGAAAGGAAAGAAGGGTTAGAAGATGTTCAGTAAACGGCAAAAAATTATCTTGTCCTATATTATGTATACCGATATGCCGATAAAACTTGATCTGCTCGCTGACATGCTGCAGGCTTCTATTCGCACCATCCGGATGGAACTGGAAAATATAAATCTCCTTCTTTCTGAAACGGGAACACAGGTACACATTTCAAAGAAGAGTCAATGTTATATAGAGCAAGGGGAAGAAGAAACGATTAAAAAGTTATTAGTAAATCCAATATTTGTGGACAAAAACAATATAGAGAATCATGTCATTTGGGATAGGATTTACACAATCATGGGGATGCTTTGCTTTGAATCAGATTATGTAAGTATGGAAGAACTTGCTGACAGGCTCTATGTCTCCAAATCAACGATTAACTTGGATGTAACGGAGATTAAGAAGCTGATTAGCAGAATGTCCGGTATCCGTTTTACCGTTTCCAGCACGAAGGGTCTGAAATTTGAAGGAAGTGAAGAGGGAATCCGTTACTTTTTGGCTAAGATGGTCCTTCAAGGATTGAATTTGGAGAAGACGCTACAGCATGTATTCCCGGAAAAGGATTTTTGTATATTTGAGATATATTTTCAAATGAATAAAATGTTAAAAGAAGCTATCGTGAAATATCAGTTTATCATTTCTGGAAAAGCATTTGGATTGGTAAGCGCGGGTCTTTTAATAACTGCCATTCGGAATCAGTTAGGGTATCATTTTGCGGATAATCAAACAGAAGTGCCGCTTTCATCAATGATGAAGGGGTTAGAGGAGCACCTGAAATCGGAGATGGGGACAACAGCTTTTACAAATGCAGATTTGGTCTATATACAACAATTTATCGTGGAACAAAACCATCTTTATCCTTATACAAATGAGAATTGGGATGCAGCGGACCAAAAAATTGTATCGCTGTTCACTCATGTAGTAAAAGAGTTCTTTCAGGTTGATCTCATAAAGTATCCTGACTTTGAGAAAAATTTTCTGTTCTATATTAACCAGTTAAATCAACGGGCAAAAAATGGTCATGACTATACCAATTTTAATAAGCGGCAAATTAACCGAATGTTTCCGATGTCGGCCAGCATTGTAGCTTTTTGTCAGCCTTGCTTGCAGGATATGGAAATGACGTACTCAGATGCAGAACTGGCTTATATTACGCTTTTCCTGGGCAACTTATTGGAAACGGAAGAACCCCCTTTAAAGCTATTATTTATTTCAGATGAACATACAGCACTTGTAAATTGGATTGTGTCTGAAGTTGTGCGTCTGATGGGAGCATCTGTCCGGATTGTAAATGCAATACCAACTTACTTATTTGAAGAAAAAGATGAATTATTTTTAAATGATGTGGATGTGATTTTAACAACCGAGCAAATTAATGTAAGTCGTGGTTGGAATATTGTTTTCATTCAGTCTTTGTTTGGGAAAACAGAGCAGAATTTTTTACAGTCGCTTCTGAATGATTACTTAAATCAGTCTAAAATGAAAAGACTGAGAGAGATGGAAAGTATAGCTGTTGGGCAAAATCATTTTCTTCAGATTCCTGAAAGTTTGAAGGAGTTCGATGACTGCGTACATTATCTTCTTGAACAGTTCGGATATGAGAAAATGCTGGATAATGGGGTGATGACGGGTAATCATTTTATACCTAATGATACGAAAACAGCATATATTTCTTTTATGGAAGAGCGCCCAGGCCGGTCAAGGATCATCATTGGTAAATTGCCAAAGAGTATAACTTATAGGAATAAAACACTTCACACCATTGTTATCTCGTTCTACTATAAAAATGATTATGCTTTATCTCATTCCTACTACCAGTGTATTCGTTTTTTAATGGAGCCAAATCAGAGTAATCAATTAGGAAGGGTTAAGGGCTACCTTGAATTCAAGAAGATATTTAATTAATAGAGACCATTTAGTTTTTTTACCGATTTTCAGTTAAAAAAACTAAATGGTCTTTTTGCGTTTTTACTATTATCTTAGAACTATAAAGAAGCTTAGCCAGAAACATCCATATAATTTAATGATTTTTGGTGTTTTGAAAGCGGATAAAGCCAATATGTTATGGGGTTAATCGTACATGCTAAAAAATAGCAATTTGTAATAGCTAGATTCATCTTTCCTGGTCTATTTTTATTTGCTGAAAGCTTCTAAATCAATATAATACTTATTCACAATAGGGAGGAATTTATCAATGGAACATAAAGCATATACTTCTTTTGATTCGGGTTTTTTATGGGGCGCTGCGACAGCATCCTTTCAGGTGGAAGGAGCAGTTAAAGAAGATGGAAAAGGACTCTCGGTTATCGATGTAATGCCAAAGAATCCTGCTATAACAGATTTCTCTGTTGCTGCCGATCATTATCATCATATAGAGGAAGACGTTGCCCTCATGGCAGAGATGGGTTTGAAAGTTTACCGTTTCTCCATTGCCTGGACACGTATTTTCCCAAAAGGAAATGGTGAGGTCAATCAAGCTGGAGTAGATTTTTACAATCGATTAATTGACGCCTTGATAAAACATCAAATTGAGCCATTAGTGACTATATACCATTTTGATTATCCGCAAAGTCTTGTCGAGCAATACGGAGGATGGATTTCAA
Source organism: Oceanobacillus sp. FSL W8-0428 (assembly GCF_038004405.1). NCBI lineage: Bacteria > Bacillati > Bacillota > Bacilli > Caryophanales > Bacillaceae > Oceanobacillus > Oceanobacillus sp. FSL W8-0428. Next base: position 971,195 of record NZ_JBBORB010000001.1, on the reverse strand, counting down.
GAGAAAGTATTGAGGATTACCGGGCCTATGCAGAGTTCTTATTTAAAACATATGGGGACCGCGTCAAATACTGGTTGACTATTAATGAACAGGATCATGTGGTTCGTATTCCGTCTCGGCTAGGGTTAACCGGCGAGGATCATTATGAACAGCTGAGACTCGGATATCAGGCAAATCACCATATGTGTGTGGCAACCGCACTTACCATTAAAACATTCCATGAATTAGGTATGGAAGGAAAGATTGGTCCTGCCGTTTCTTATTCTATGGTTCATCCTGCAAGCTCCCATCCAGATGACATTCTTGCGAGTAAAGATGCCATGTTAATTAAACACAATTATTTAATGGATTTGCATTGCCATGGAGAATATAGCTATAGCTTTCAAAGATACCTGGAAGAGAGGAATTTTACTCCGGCTATTGAAGATGGTGATTTGGAATTAATGAAAAAATATCCGCCTACCATGCTGGGAGTAAACTACTACTTCTCTGAAGCAGTTCGTGCTTTTCCTGCTACAGAAGAATTTCCGATTGGTTATCAAAAAAAATCTCTTCTTCCAGAAGCAGAGGCTGGAGTTTTCGAGGTTGTTAAGAACGAAAATCTGGCTGCAACAGATTGGGGCTGGGAAATTGATCCTGTCGGGCTGCGATTGACATTGCGGGAGCTTTACGACCGCTATAAGCTGCCAATGATTATTACAGAAAACGGCATTGGAGCTTACGATAAATTGGAGGATGAAGACATTGTCCGGGATGATTACCGGATTTCTTATTTGAGAGAGCACATTAAACAGGTAAAGCTCGCCATTAATGATGGCGTGCCAATGTTAGGCTACTGTGCATGGTCATTTATGGATCTGGTCAGCGGCCGGAATGGTATGGAGAAGCGCTACGGTTTTGTTTACATTAACCGGGAAGATTTCGATTTTAAGGATATGCGGAGAATTAAGAAGGATAGTTTTTATTGGTACCAAAAGGTCATTGCCTCTAATGGAGAGGATTTGTAATTTTTTATAAATCATACAAATAAAGGAGGATTTGGGATGAATCGGCAGAAGCTGGCAAAGGATATTCTTTCTCTTGTTGGAGGAGAAGAAAACGTGGGGAGTGTTACCCACTGTTATACAAGATTACGCTTTAATTTAAAAAACAATGATTTAGCCGATAAAGAAAAGATTGAATCACTTGATGGTGTTATACGTGTCCAAATTCAGAGTGGACAATTTCAAGTGGTTATCGGTAACGAAGTAGGGAAAGTATACAAAGAGCTGGAGAAACAAGGTGACTTCCAGAGTGGAGAGAATGACGAAACTGTTCAGGAAGAAAAAAAGGGAAATATTATCGGCCGTTTCTTTGAAGTAATTGCTTCTATTTTCACACCGATTATTCCGGCAATTGCCGGGGCAGGATTAGTTAAAGGGATTTTAGGCTTAGTCACGACATTTAATTGGGCTCCTGCAGATAGTGATATTGTAACTGTATTAAATATTGTTGCAGATGCTGTGTTCTACTTTCTGCCTTTCTTTCTTGCTGTATCCGCTGCAAGGAAGTTTAAAACAAACGAATTTATTGCGCTTGCATTAGCTGGCGGATTGATGTATCCAACATTAATTGAAGGAGCTAAAGCAATTGCTGAAGGGGGGGCGGAAGGGTTATCGTTATTTGGTATCCCGTTGCCGTTTATAAATTATAGCTCGACGGTTATTCCTATCATCATTTCCATATGGCTGTTAAGCTATGTGCACAGATGGGTAGATGCCATTATGCCAAACGCACTTCGAGTTATTTTTACACCGACCATTGTTTTACTCATTATGATTCCTTTCCAGCTGGTGGCTATTGGACCGCTGGGATCATATCTTGGTATAGGGTTAGCAGATGGAATTACCTGGCTGTTTGAGCACGCTGGTATTCTTGCAGGAGGAATTCTGGGAGCAACACGCCCACTATTAGTTATTGTTGGAATGCACTACGGATTAATGCCAATTGCGATTCAAAATATTGCTGTTCTTGGTTTTGATTATTTAGTACCGGTATTTCTAATGGCTAATATGGGACAGGCAGCTGCTGCTCTTGCAGTATTTATTAAGACTAAAAATAAAGATTTGAAAACAATAGCTGCTTCCTCTACGGTTTCCGCGTTCCTTGGAATAACGGAACCTGCTATGTACGGGGTAAATCTGCGGCTGAAGAAACCATTTATTGCAGCATTAATTGGTTCCGGTATTGGAGGAGCTTTTATAACTGGATTCGGTGTAACTGCATCTGCCTTCGTGTTACCGGGTTTAACAAGTCTGCCTGTGTTTAGTGGGCCGAAATTTATCTATCTAATTATTGGATTAATCATTACGATAGCAGTTACGATGGTGCTAACATTTATACTAGGATTTAAAGACATGGAAACTAAAAAAGAAAAGACAGAAGCTGCAGCTGTTAAAGATGGACAGCAGATTGCAAACAAAGAGACAGTTGTAAACAGTCCGCTGGAAGGGAAGGTTATACCGCTTCAAGAGGTAAGTGATCCAACTTTTGCAGAAGGTCTTTTAGGGAAAGGAATAGCAGTTGAACCAACGAATGGAGAAGTTATTGCTCCTTTTAACGGGTCTATTGAATCACTATTTCAAACCAAGCATGCGATTGGTTTACGTTCAGAACAAGGTTTGGAGTTATTAATCCATATTGGTCTGGATACCGTAAATCTGGAAGGGAAGCACTTCGAAGCGCATGTAGAACAGGGACAAGCTGTCAAGCAGGGAGAATTGCTTATTACGTTTGATATCGATAAAATTAAAGATGCTGGATATCCGACAGTTACTCCTGTTATTGTAACAAACAGCTCTGATTATCAGGAGATACTCCCTAATGATCAAGCCGGACAAGTGAAGCAGGACGAATGGATTTTAAAAGCAGTAAAGGAATAATTCAGGAGTTTGTCTTCAATAATAAATAGAATTAAATAAAACGTGCTGCTCTTTTTTTATAGAGACAGCACGTTTCTGCTTATTTTATTTCCGGAAAGTCTAAAAAACCAGCTGGTTTTCCTTCTCCTGAATCAATTCTACAATTTTATTTTTCTCATTCATCACAGCAACTTTTGGCACATGCTTTTTAACTTCTTCCTGATTTAGCTGTACATAAGAAATAATAATAATCACATCATCAATCTGTACCAGCCGGGCAGCTGCCCCATTTAGACAAATTTTACCGCTCCCGCGTTCTCCCGCAATCACATAGGTCTCCAAGCGTGCACCATTGTTGTTATTCACGATAGCAACCTTTTCATTGGGCAATATATCGACGGCATCTAAAATATCGGCATCAATTGTGATGCTGCCGACATAATTTAAGTTGGCTTCTGTCACTCTCGCACGGTGAATCTTGCCGTTCATCATTGTTCTAATCATGATTGTCTCCTTTAATAATGATATTATCAATCAGTCTGGCTTTGGAAAATTTCACAGCCAGAGATATAAAAATTTGACCGGTAATCTGTGGCTGTTCCACGAGCTCCGGGTAGCTGTAAATGGCTATATCCTCTACACTTCCAGAGGTGTTTTTGGTAAGGTGCTCATTGATTACATTAATCAGAACAGCACTGTTTCTTTCCCCGGCATCGTATCGCTTTTTTGCTTTGATCAGGCTTTGGTATAAATGGACTGCCTCCTGCCGCTCCTGTACAGTTAAATATACATTGCGTGAACTTTTGGCCAAACCATCTGCTTCCCTGATCGTATCAACCCCGATAATTTCAATTGAATGGTTAAACTCTGCAACCATTCTTTCGATAATTGCGAGCTGCTGTGCATCCTTTTTTCCAAAATAAGCAAAATCGGGACGAATGATATTAAATAGTTTATTTACAACTGTAACAACACCGTCAAAATGCCCAGGGCGTTTGGCTCCTTCCAGTACCTCAGCCATGCGGTTTACTTTTACCGAAAGAGCTAATGGCTTTGGATACATTTCCTCCACACTTGGATAGAAAACATAATCGGTTCCAAGTGCGTCCAATTTTTCCTGATCGCTCTCAATATCTCTTGGATAAGCATCGAAATCTTCATTCGGGCCAAATTGAAGCGGATTTACAAATACGCTGACAACAGTGATGTCATTTTTTTTCAATGAGGTCTTAACCATCGTTAAATGACCGTCATGTAAGGCTCCCATCGTAGGAACGAAGCCGATTTGCTGTTGTTCTTTTTTTAATGCTTTTACAATATCTTTCATTTCCTGTACTGTTGTTATTCGTTGGGTCATGCGTCTACCTCATCCATAATTTGTTTCTTATACGTAAATTCAGGCGAAGGGAAGATGCCTGCTTTAACTTCTTCGTGGTAAGCTTTTAATGCATCCACACCAGTTGTAAAGTCTCCGTAGCGTTTTACGAACTTCGGCTTACGGTCCACACCATAGTTTAACACATCGTGATAAACAAGTACTTGCCCATCGGTATCTGCCCCAGCCCCGATACCAATGACGGGAATGGATAAATTTCTTGAGATGGTTGCTGCAAGGTCACTGGGGATTGCTTCCAGCACAAGCATGACAGCTCCACTTTGCTGGACCAGCTTTGCTTCTTCAATTAACGTCTCAGCTTCTTCTTTAGATGCTGCTTGAAGCTTATAGCCGGTAATGCCAAAGCTTTGCGGGGTCAATCCCAGATGAGCGACGACCGGAATTCCATTCTGTGTGCATTTTTTAATTAAAGGAGCGGTATGTGCCCCCTCAATTTTTAGTGCATTGGCTTTTGTTTCCCGATATAATTCAATTGCATGCTGCATATCTATTTTTTCGTCTACACCAGCTGCTCCAAAGGGCATATCAACGACCATGAATGTATCATTTGCTCCCCGGCGTGCAGCTTTGCCATGATGTTTCATATCATCTAGTGTCACCTGAACGGTGCTTTCATAACCAAGTACCGTCATGCCGAGTGAGTCTCCGACAAGGATGATATCCAGCCCGGCCTGTTCTGCCTGCTTGCTGCTTGGGAAGTCATATGCCGTGAGCATTGTTATCTTCTCTCCGTTATTTTTCATTTCCATGAAATCTTTAAGGAGTTTCACTTTTGGATCACCTACTATTTTTATTCTTTTTCTTATTATAAAATTATCTGTATAGATTCACAATGGCAAGTTATTAGCTTGAGGAAAAGGAGGAGAGGTAAAAATGTATAAGTTTGGAGTTATTGGACCAGGTGCAGTCGGTGCTGTCATCGGCGAATCATTACAAAACAGCGATTATCATGTGACATTTCTGGGCAGAAAAGAGGGGAAAGTGTGTATTGAACGCGTAGAAGATCCAGAAAGTACCACTTTTCCTGTAGAGGCTATTTCTGAAGTGGAAACTGTTTTTGATTATTTATTTATCGCAGTGAAAGGAACACAATTGGAAGGGATTATGCCACACTTGGATAAGCTGATGCATGCAGATACCGTTTGTATTCTTTGTCAGAATGGCTATGGACAGTTGGGAAAATTCCAGCTCCCGGGCAATACTTATCAGGCTGTTGTTTATATTAGCGGGCAAAAGAAAGGAAATGTAGTCATGCATTTTCGTGACCGAACCCTGATTTTACCGGAGAATACCGTAACCAAAAAATTAAAGAAAGTGATTGCTGCAAGTAATCTCGATATCCAATTACAATCTGACTATCGTAATGAGGTTTGGTATAAACTGATCGTTAATGTAGCAATTAATTCTGTAACCGCACTCAGCAGAAATACAGCACTTATTTTGCAGGAGGAAAAAGTACAGAGCCTGTGTAAAAGATTAATTCAAGAAGGAGTTGAAATTGCAGCAGCAGAAGGTGTTTATTTCCAGGAAAAGGTGCTGGAGGAAATTATGAAGATTTACGCTGGATATCCTTCTCAGATGGGAACAAGTATGTATTACGATATGATAAATGGGCAATCAATGGAAGTGGAGTATATTCAAGGTTTTTTATATGAGAAGAGCAGAGAGCATGACCTTGATACACCTTGTTTGGATACCGTGTACAGCTTGCTTTTGGCAAGTGAGATGAAGGGTTAGCATATAGATGGTATTTACAGTTTCTCTTTGTTCATGAATGACAGTATAAAGAGAGACTGTTTATTTTGCTGAAAAGTATCGTTATTATAGCAGTCACCATTTTTATGATATAAAAAAGAATCAAAAATTACATATGTTTTTGACGCGTAATCTCATAAAAATTCAAAAATAAGGGTTTACAAATAAAGCGTTTTCATTTAGAATGTATTTAAATTGGTTATAACCAATAGTGATAATGACATAGCTTGTAAGGATAAAGGTCTACTATAAATCTAGAAGACCTTTTATAAATATCCAAATTGGTTATGTCAACATAACCAATTTGGATGGAGATTTTATATTTTATACAAGAAAGCGGGGAAAAGATGATTTATCAAGCTTTAAGCCAAAACACGATTCTATTAAATGAAAGCGCTATCTATTGGGGGGAGGCAGCAAAAAAAGCCGGCGGACTATTATTGGATAATCAATCTATTAAAAAGGAGTATATAGCAGACATGATAGCGTCTGTGCATGAGTTTGGCCCTTATATTGTAATTGCTCCGGGCATTGCATTATTTCATGCGCGACCTGAAGGAAACGTGAACGAGATTTGTTTAAGTTTACTTACGCTTGAAAAGCCAATTGAATTTGGAGCAGGTGATAAAGACCCGGTTGACTTATTATTTGCTCTGGGGGCTGTAGATCATGATTCTCATCTGCAATTAATGGCGGAGCTAATGAAAATATTGAAGGATGGGCAACTGGTCGAGAGAATCAGAACAGCAACGGATGCAAAGAAAGTATTAGAAATGATTAAAAAGAAATTGGAGGAGTAGTTTATGTTATACAAACAATTTTTTTCAAAAGTAGAAGATATCTTAAAAGAAGTTTCACAGAAAGAAGAAAAGAACATTTTGGAAGCAGCTAAAATTATTGAAACATCGATAAAAGATAATGGTGTATTACATGTATTTGGGTGCGGTCATTCACAGATGTATGCCATGGAGCTATTTTATCGTGCGGGAGGTTTGGTGCCGATTAATGCAATTTTATCACCGCCGTTATCATTGGCTCCGTCGGCTCCGTTAAGCACTTTCTCAGAAAGACAGGAAGGGCTGGCCAAGGTGGTACTTAATAACGAAAATGTGGCATCTCAAGATGTAATGTTAATTGTATCTACATCCGGAAGAAATGCTGTCCCGATTGAAATGGCATTTGAAGCGAAAGAAAAAGGAATGAGAGTCATTGTATTGACATCAATGGCGTTTACAGAAGAAGTGGAATCCAGACATAAAGACGGTAAAAAACTCTATCAATTAGCTGATGTTGTATTGGATAATCACGGCAATGCCGGGGACGCAATTATGGAAGTTCATGGACTGGAAGCAAAATTCGGACCGACTTCATCAATTATTGGATTCACTATCCTGCAAAGTGTTGTTGTCCAAGTAATTGATAATCTTGTAAAGAGTGGAGAAGCGCCTCCTGTATATGTCAGTTCTAATTTAGATCAAGGTGATCAAATAAATAGGCAGCATATAGAAAAGTATCGAAATAGGATAACTTGCTTATAAACTTATAAACGGAGGGATTCATTATGGAAATTATTACAGTATGCGGGATGGGATTTGGAACGAGTTTAATGCTTAAAATGACAGTTGACGATATATTGGCAAAAGAAGGGATAAAAGCGGAAGTAAGTGCACTTGACGCCGGATCAGCAAAAGGAAGAACAGCAGATTTAATTATGGCTTCAGCGGATTTAGAATCAGCGCTGGAAGGAGTAGAGATAGATAAAATATATATTCATAACCTTACAGATGATGACGAAATAGAGAAAAAACTACTTGGATATTTAAACCAAAAAGAGTAATGAAGGATTCGTTTTTAAACAATGCTGAAATAATTGATTTGCCAATATAAGGAGGTCCAAAAATGTTAAGGGCAATAGCAGAAATTTTAACAGTCCCAGCCATTACTCTAGGTCTTGTAGCATTGCTCGGCTTATTACTGCAACGGAAAGAAGTGACAGAAGTTGTAAAAGGCACGATAAAAACGATTTTAGGTATACTCATTTTAGGAGCAGGCTCATCATTAATCGTTACAAATTTAGCTCCTTTTGCAGCAATGTTTGAGGAAGCATTTAATTTAAAGGGAGTTGTTCCAGTAGATGAAGCTATTGTAGCAGCTCTTGTTGACTCCGTAACAGCTATTGGGAGAATGACATCTTTTATTTTATTATTTGGTTTTTTAACAAATGTGTTGTTGGCTCGTATTACACCTTTTAAGTATATTTTTTTAACCGGACATATGATGTGGATTTTGGCAGGGGCGCTGGCTTGGGCTTTCTACGACCTAGGTGTATCTGAAACAAATGGAATTATTTTTGGATCATTGATTCATGGAATGACATTAGTATTATTGCCGGCAATTGCACAACCCATTGTCCGAAAAATCACAGGTAATGATAAAGTAGCCTATGGACATCTGACAACAACTGGGGTCGTGTTATCCGCTTTGGTTGGGAAAGCAGCAGGGAATAAAGCGCATGATAGTGAATCGATTAAGATGCCGGAGAAATTAAGCTTTTTTAAAGATACAGCAGTTTCCGTATCAATTGTTATGTTTGTGATTTATATTATTACTGCTTTATTTGCAGGACCGGAAGTAGTGAATCCATTATCTGACGGACAGAACTATCTTGTGTTTAGTACACTAAATGCTCTAGGATTTGCTGCGGGAGTACTTGTTCTATTACAAGGTGTCAGAATGTTTCTTGGTGAAATTGTTCCTGCTTTTAGAGGGATTGCTTTAAAGCTTGTCCCTGGAGCTAAGCCTGCTCTGGATGTACCTATTTTCTTTCCATATGCACCGAATGCGCTGATGTTAGGGTTCATCTTTTCTATCATAGGTATGGTCATTGGAATGTTTATTTCCATACTATTTGGCACAATTGTTCCTCTGCCATCAATTATTGGTGGATTCTTTACAGGAGGTATTGCAGGTATATTTGGGAATGCCATGGGAGGCAGAAGAGGAGCAATGGTATCTGGATGTGTATATGGTATCATCCTGACAATACCAGTTGCACTTTTCTATCCTTTATTTGGATTAGATATTTATGGAGTAGAAGGTCTGGCCTTCCTGGTTCCAGATGGTATTATTGTCCTCGCGCTAATTAAATTGTTCTTTACTTTGAAAATACCAATTCCAGGATTTATATTAGCGGTGATTGCATTAGTCCTGTTAAGTATTTTTTATAAAAAGAAGCAGGCATCTATTAAATAAATAAGTTCAATGTGATTTCAATATACAGAATTAATCTTTAATTAAGAGTGCTCCCTTATAGTAAGTAAAAACTTTTTAAAGGAGGAACAACTTACATGATTCGTAAACGGAAGATTTTCTTTACAGGGTTGGTATTTTTGCTGTTTTTTACTTTTATAGATAGCAAAATTGCAGCTGCAGAAGAAAAAGATGGATGGAAGTTGATGTACCATGAAGATTTTCAAGATTTATTATCATTTGATGACATACCATGGGAAATAGACAATTATGGAGATAATAGCCCTTGGCATGTAGATCATTTAGATGACGATGGGGAATTTTTTCAAATTCAAGGTGGAGTTGATTTTGAGAAGCAGCTGGAAAGCTTTGATTTATTGAGGAAAAGGGTCAGCTTTGGTAAAGACGGGTGGCTGACAGCTGAATTTGCTGTTCGGGATTATGATAGAGATGGTCAGCCCGATACGGAAGCTTCATTGACTAATGTAAGTAAGGACGGCCAACAAGCTGCTGAACTGTCTACCAGCTTTGATTCTGGTTTGATTATTCGATCAACAGAAGCACTGCCATCTCAATATCGTGTCGAATATATTTTAAAAGGAATAGATTATGGAGGAAAGCGAGACGGAACCTTTGATTATGATGATAAACACAATGGATATACAATCGATGAGAGAAAATCAAATTTCCCATGGAAGCGTCAAGGAGATTTCTCGGGAGAATCCAGTCATCTTAATACGAACTTTGGAGATGTTACGAAAGAAAATGGATATTATTTCTTGTCCATTATGGATTATGAGAATCCGGCTCCACATAATAATGTTTTTATCCATAATCATCGTAAAGTTGGAATGGATGCATATAATGTTAGTTCATCCTGGAATAGTGATTATGCTGTTTGTAATCCCAAAACCGGTGAATTATACAGTCAGGCAGATGAACAAAGTTCCAATAATGCAATTAATGGAATCTTTTTTGCAGGTGATACGTTTAGAGATGAATCTATTGGCTATAATTCGTTTATGTTTGAAACAGAATGTGGTTCTTTCTATGATAGTGATACAGAATACTCTATTATTTCCAATGCAGAAATACAGCCTGAGCTTATGCCGGAAGAATCTTATACATTCGCAATAGAACGTACAGATAACAGCTATGTAATGGAGATGTCCGGCAACTTCAAGCATGTTGGTCAGCAAACATTTAGATATGAAAGAGATTTTATTGAAGATGGAAGGCCAATTTGGCACTACAATAATACGTCAGAAGAATATAATGGAGAGTTCAATTCTACATTAACTTTTGAAGGTCCTCATGGCAGCTATTCTGTTGAACAATGGCCCGAGGATTCTGCTTATCCAGATTATTTTCTGTTGGGTATACCTCATATTAATTATTATGAAGGTTCTGCGGTAATAGACGATGTAAAGCTATTTGTTCCTGGGCAGGATGAATCTGAATAACAAGACTGTTTTAGAGAGAAGGAAATAGTAGTTGGTTATAGGCGGTGTGCTGGTTCTGGATTTAATAACTGCGAATTTTTATTGCTGGTTCTGGAATAAGCCATATATATCTATTCTTTCCTATGATATAATCGCAGTAATTTAGCAGTATTTTATTAACCTCCTTTATTCATGTATGTATTTCATGGATAAAGAATATATGTGCAGGGAAGATATGAAGTAATGGATAAAAATAATAGATTGCCTCTTTATTTACAATTAATGGAGGATTTAATAAAAAAAATAGATGAAAGTTATTATCTTGAAGGAGAAAGACTGCCTCCGGAACGGGAGCTATGTGAAATTTATAAGCTGAGCAGAATCACTGTGCGTCAGGCCTTGCAAGAATTGGAAAGAGAAGGATATATTTATAAGGTGCATGGTGCAGGAACGTTTGTATCATCAAAACGCTATAATCAGCATCTTGTAAAACTTTATAGTTTCACAGAAGAGATGAAAAAGAATGGAAAGGCTCCCTCTACAGTTGTCTTGAATTTTGAAGAGACAGTCGTAGATGACCGGCTGGCAAGTAAATTAAAAATTTCTCCCTTCGAAATAGTTATTAAAGTGGTCCGGCTGCAACTTGCCGATGATGAGCCCTTGCTTTATGAGACAACTTATTTACCGAAAAAGTTTTTTCAAAACCTCTCAAAAGAAGATTTAGAGTCAAGATCGATGTACCAAATTTTTATAGAGGACTATTCGCTTGGAGTTACAAAGGCAATTGAAAGCTTTAAAGCCACTACATTACGTGAAGAAGAAGCGAAGCATTTTCAATTACCTTCTAATCAGTCAGCAATGATGATTAAACGATATGCTTATCATAATGAGTATCTGATTGGATATACACTGGGTATTGCGCGTGGAGATAAGTTTGACTATATAGTAGAATTGACATAACATTTTTAAATTAGAATAATATAAAGAAATAAATTATATAAGAACATGACGTTAAAAGGAGATTCAGACAAATATCAAGTTAAAGATTTGATATTTGTCTGAATCCTTTTTTATTATTTATCTTTAAGGACGCCTGATTGTAAAATGATTTCTATATTGTCTGACTATAGTGAGCTGGTACATATTTTCGTAAATAACATTTAATATGGAAGATAAATGTAAAATTTAATCACAGATAGCCATCCATAAAAATATGTTGATTGCAGTGTGCTTCTATCTCTCCGATGTTTTATAACTTTTCTTCTGTGGTATTAGTAGGTGTAAAAAACATGTGTAATATTAATATCTATTTTTTTAATCAGGTAGTAGAGAAAGGAGAGCTTAAAATGGAAGCGCCAGGACGACAGAAGAAAAAAAGCTTGGTGGAGAAAAGCATTGTTATTCCTTCTATTGTGATTATAGCAATCTTTAGTGCTCTATTTGCAGTGTATACAAGTGAATCTAAGGAATTATTGGACAGTATTTTTAATACATTAGTAGATTCCTTTAAATGGGGTTATTTATGGTATGCCCTTTTAATCGTTATAGCCGCAGTGTATTTCTCATTTTCTAAGTATGGGAAAGTAGTTTTAGGAGATCCGGCAAAGAAACCAAGGTACAACTTGTTTGAATATGCATCTATTTTAGTTGCGATGGGCCTTGGTTCAACTATCATGCGGACGGGTCTGACGCAATGGAGTGAGGTTGCAAATGATCCGCCATTTGGATTGGAAGCAGGATCAATGGAAGCAATTCTTGCCGGGAATTCCTACAGCATGTTTTTATGGACCTTTCAGACCTTTGCCGTCTTTGTTATGGTAGCTCCGGCGATGGGATATCTTTTGTATGTCCGAAAGAAACCAAAAATGCGTATTTCAGAGGCGTGCCGCGTTATATTCGGTGACAAGTTTACAGACGGAATAGGCGGGGTTATTCTTGATATCCTTTTCTTAGTCAGTATTTTAGCTGGAGCCGCAGTGACCTTAGGTCTTGGTACACCGATTGTTACGTATAATCTGGCGGATATATTGAATATTGAGGTGACATTTCCATTTACTGTGATTGTTACATTAGTGTGGGTTTTAGGGTTTTCCATCAGTGCTTATGTGGGGATTGATAAAGGAATCAAACGGTTAAGTACATTGAATATGTATCTTGCAGGAGCTTTTGCTCTCCTTATTCTTGTAATTGGGCCAGGAATCTTTATTATGAATTTCTTTTCTGATTCCGTACGTTATTTAATCACTAATTATATGAACTTTTCTCTGTATACTAATTCACTTGATATGGAGGGCAGTACACATATTGAAAGCCATACCGTCTTTTGGTTTGCTTACAATGCAACCTGGGCGATGCTTCACGGTGTTTTTGCAGCGATCGTATCCAAAGGCAGAACGATTAAAGAAATGATTTTAACGTATCTATTGGCGCCTACACTATTATCCTGGATTGCGACAGGTGTCCTTGGAGGACTAAGTGTTCACAGGCAGGTGACAGATGCAGTGCCGGTTCTGGATATTGTTCAAAATCAAGGCTTGGAGCAATCGATTCCTGCTATTTTGAGTTCGTTGCCATTACCGGCATTAACTATCATCTTATTTACGATTATTGCGACGGTTTTCTTAATTACTACATTAGATTCAACAACTTATACCGTAGCAACCTATATGTCTAATCAGGATATGACGAAATCTGCCCCTTATAAATCGTTAAGGATCTTAGTGGCAGTTTTGATTACAGTGCTTGCTCTGACGCTTATGAGTGTAGGAGGCCTTTCTCCGCTGGAAGTGCTATCGGGATTAATGGGGATACCAATTATTATTATTCAGGTTCTAACGGTTTATGCTGCTAAAAAAATGATGGACGAAGATCGGGCCTGGGTAAAAAATGTTCGGAAAGCAAGGTATTCTGCTGAAAAGCAGACCGATTGATAAGCGTGAATTGTAAAGAAAGACAGGGCGCATAAAATTATACTTGTTATAATAATACGGATCTTTCATAAGCGGGAGCGAAATTAGTTCGCCCGTTATGAAAGATCCGTTTCATTTTTTTAGTATCAAGTAAATCAGTTATTCTGCTTTTTTCTTACAATAATACATAGCTATTTTTAGCATAGATAATGGTCCATAAAACCTCATTTATTGATTTAAATTTCATCTTATGAAATCCCGGTATTTTTAAGCGACCAAATATCAGTATATTCTACCATCGCTTCCATTTCTTCTGTATATAACTCTATGCCATTGCTTGCGAGATCTGGATAAATTCTTGTGGAGAGAGTTGCTTCACCATCGTTTACAAATACCTCAACAGAGCATGTATCGACAAACACGTGAAGTGCAATTTCGCTATTTTTAGTGCGCAAGGGTGCTTTATTAACAGCTTTATGTGAAAGTTCTCCTGCATTTGTTGTATCGACAATTATTTCATTCGTTGCCGAGTCATAGAAAACATTTGTCTGCTCAGATCCATCCTTTGATTGACGTAGACGCAAGCCGGCTTTTCCGCCTTTTTCAATTTCTGGTAATGTCCATTTGCATTTCAGCTCATAGCTGTGTTTGAAATAAACATTGGAATTAAGATTATAAGTATCATCCTTTGATAGCATAAGTTTATCATAATGTTTATGGATATCCCGGAGTGTATTTAGTTCCTGAACCGGATGGGAGCGTACGAATCCGTCCTCACCCAATGTGAGCTCGCGAGGGATTGTCATTGCGCCGGACCACTTATCAGCTTTGGATGGAAATTCTGTAAAAGGAAAATCCATCCAGGAAATAAGGATACGCCGTCCTTTCTCGTCCTCAAAAGTCTGTGCAGCATAGAAGTCAATTCCATAGTCAATTTCCCGCTGTGATTCGGGTGTGAAAATTCCTTTTTCATAATCCATACTGCCTGTCATAACTGTACTTTTTCCATTATCCATATTCATTGGAGATGTAATCAATACATACTTATTGCCAAGCGGAAATAGATCTGGACATTCCCACATATCACCCTGAGTGCCGTCACTTTTCGCAGCAATGCCTACATATTCCCATTCCGTAAGATTGCTGGATTTGTATAGTACAATTGCTCCATCCTTATCTATGGCTGTTCCCACAACCATATACCAGAATTCTCCGTGTTTCCATACTTTCGGGTCCCGGAATTCATTGCTTAAACCTTCAGGACTTTCACTGATAACTGGATTTGCAGGATGTTTTGTGAAATGTATCCCGTCTGTTGAAGTTGCAATAGCCTGTACTTCCTTATTTTCTTTTCCTTCTAGATGACCTGTGTAAAACAGCGTCATGACATCGCCGTTCATTACTGCAGAGCCGGAGAAACACCCCATTTCGCTTTTGGTTTCATCATACTCATAGGCTTCAGATGGGGCTAAGGCAACTGGTTCATGGTTCCAGTGAACAAGATCTGTGCTTGTGGCATGTCCCCAGTGCATCGGCCCCCAGTGAAAGCTATGCGGGTTGAACTGGTAAAATAAATGGTAAATCCCATTATGTTGGATAAGGCCGTTAGGGTCATTTAACCAACCTACAGGAGCCATAAAATGATAGTTGAGACGATATGAAGCATCCTTTAACTCGTCTTTTGAATTTGCTACTGATTGATTGGCGAGTAAAAGCTGTTCATTGTGTGTCTTCGGCTGTTTCATATGGAATAACCTCATTTCGTTTTGATTTGTGATTACTTAAGAAGAAGATAGCAGCAACTGTGAAAATATAAACAATTGTGCCAAGGACAAAAAATGTCGTTATAAAACCAGTGCTGTCGTAAAGCTTGCCAATTACAGACAAAAAAGCAATAACACCGATTTCACCTGATATTTTAAAACCAATCAGGTAAATTGTAGCAGAAAGCCTTTGATCAAAATTGAGTGCAATATATTTAAAAATAGCAATGAGCAGGATAGGCAGTTCAATCCCGTGAAGAAGCTTGATCAAAGAAATAGCAATAGTACTGTCGACAAGCGCAGAGCCTATAATACGAGTACCCATAATAACACCAGCTAAAATCAATGATTGCTTCGCTCCGACTTTATTAACAATAAAGGGTGCTGCAAACAGCATGGCTGATTCAAGAAAAACCTGGAATGAATTTAAATACCCAAATACTTGATATCCGATTTCTGTATCGGTGAAATGCTGTGTTAAATAAACTGGAAACAGCTGAACATCATAAATCGTGTAAATACAAGCAGTTCCAAAAAGAAATAAAACAAAATACCAGAACTTTTTCACTTTAACAATGGAAACAATATCCTTTATGCGTAAGCTTGCTGTTTTATCTTCCTCTACTTCATTTACATCGACTTTAAAGAAGCAGTTTAGAAGAAAGAAGCCGATCCCTGCAACAGAAGCAATCCAGAAATTAAGATGAGGGTTAATGCTGAGCAATAATCCAGCAGTTAGAGTAGCACATGCGTATCCAATGGATCCCCACATTCTTGATGTCCCATATTCGAATTTGAATTTCCGGCTTAGTTTCTCGGCGTATGATTCAAGGAACGCAACCCCTGCAATGAAACCGGCTCCAAAATAAATACCGCCTAGAATAGCACCGAGCGTAAAGTTTGACTGCAGGAGCGGTTCGTATACATAAATGATAAACGGCCCTGTTCCGATTAGAAAAATACTCTGAAACCAGATTAAATGTTTCTTGGTGCCGATTTTATCCTGAATAACACCGTATAGGAGCATAAATATCAATGACAGAAAGGAATTGATTGAAAAAACGGTGCCTGTCTGAGACCCCGTTAAACCGAGCGTCCCGTTTAACCAAATGGAATAAAAAGACCACCAAACTGACCATGTAATAAAGAAAAGAAATAAATAGCCGGATGAAAACCAGTAATTTTTATTTTTAAACATATGCATTGTTATCACCTATTCTCTAAATGTAGTAAAATAATATTGTAAAAGGGATGGTTTATGAATTGGAAAAGCGAAACAAATAAAGTTAAAACGTCTTTATAACCTCCTTTGTGAATATAATGAGAATACGTATTCAAAACGATGTTATTTATTATATTCCTCGAAAAATAGTAAGTCAATGATTTTAGAAAACGATTTCTCGCTTGAATTTGTGTTTTCATTGAGCTTAACTGCCTGGTGTTGCTATATTAGAGAGGGATGATTTAGGGATTTATTATTATAAAAAGATTTTATTTTGAAGACTCTATACGAATGAATAATTCGTTTATTAGAATACGAATTCACGGAAAGGGAAGGAGTCTGCTATGGCTAAATTGACAATGAAAGAAATTGCTAAACTGGCAAAAGTTTCACAATCTACTGTCTCGCGTGTTATTAACGGGAATGAAAAAGTTAATGAAGATGCAGCAAAACGGGTCCTTAAGGTTATAGAAGATGTAGGGTATATTCCGAATAGTGCTGCACAAACTTTGAAAAGAAGCCAATCTAAAATTATTGGTGTGTGCGTTACAGAAACGTACAATCCTTATTTTGTAGAGCTGGTTGATGTGCTGGAATCCGAAGCGAGAAAACTAGGATATAGTATTCTCCTGCATAACTCTAAACATAACCCAATCACAGAATGGGAAAGTATTCAAAATTTTATAGCTCGTCAGGCGGATGGAGTAATTTGTATACCTACGGGTGAGTACAACTTACAACGAATGAATAAACTTGGTATCCCAACAGTAATCATTACACAGAACCATCAATCTTTGGATAGCGTTGGCCTTGATCATATGCAGGCCGGGAAAATTGCTGCTGAGAAATTTATACATGCAGGTCATACAAAATTTGGGTTTATTGGCACTGCACTCGATGATAAATTTTTAGGGTATAAAAGTGTATTGTACGAAAATGGTTTCGATTTTGATTTGAACAATTTTATCCGCGTTGAAGAGGCTTCTACAAACAATTATTTAATCCGGCAGGATATTGAATCATACTTAAAAGAGAAGAAAGAGCAACTTGATTTCACGTGTATTTTTGCCAGGAATGATCTGGTGGCTTTGGAATTTTTAGAAATGGCCCAGGAAAGAAAGATTCGAATACCTGAAGATATCAGTTTAATTGGTTTTGATGATACATACCTTTCAAAAATAATGGGAATTTCCAGTATTCATCAACCGATTGAAGATATGGTGAAGACGACGCTTGAGGTTCTTCTCAATCGTATTGAAAATGAAGTATCCACAGAAAAAGTTAATATCAAGTTAGACCCTGTATTAATTGAACGGACAAGCTCTAATTATAAAAAATCATAAGCTTGATGGTTGTTAGTAAAGGAATGTGGGGCCAACATTCAATAATCTTTTGTGAGTTATAAATATATGAAGCGCCCTGTGTATGGCGATTTTAAAAGAAAAGAGGAGTTTATCCATGAAAAAGAAAGTATATTTAAACCATGATGGCGGTGTAGACGATTTAATCTCGCTGTTTTTGTTGTTGCAAATGGAGGATATCAATTTAGCAGGGGTCGGGGTTATTCCAGCAGACTGTTATTTGGAGCCGGCTGTTTATGCAAGCCGTAAAATTATTGACCGTTTTGGAAAAGGGCAGAATATAGAGGTTGCTGCATCCACTTCCCGCGGGAAAAATCCATTTCCAAAAGATTGGCGGATGCACGCTTTCTTTGTAGATGCTCTGCCTATACTAAATGAGTCTGGAAAGATAGAAGCAAAGCTTGCGGAAGAAGCTGCACACGAGCACCTGGTAAAGGTTCTTCGTAAGAGTGATGAGAAAATAACACTTGTATTTGTCGGCCCCTTAACAGACCTGGCAAGAGCATTGGAAATCGCCCAGGATATTGAACAGAAAATTGAAAAGCTTATCTGGATGGGCGGAACATTTCTGGAAAATGGCAATGTTGAGGAGCCGGAGCATGATGGGACTGCGGAATGGAATGCTTTTTGGGACCCGGAAGCAGTGAAAACCGTTTGGGATAGTTCGATTGAAATTGATTTAATTGCTTTGGAAAGCACGAATATGGTTCCATTGACAATCGATGTCAGAGACAGATGGGCTGCTGAACGCCGCGATATCGGAATAGATTTTCTTGGACAGTGCTATGCAATGGTTCCTCCGCTTATGCATTTTCAAACGAACTCCACTTACTTTTTATGGGATGTATTGACAACAGCGACAGTTGGAAAGCCGGAACTGGTAAAGAAGCAAGAGGTCAAAAGCATTGTGCATCCAAACGGAGCCAGTCAGGGGAAAACCGAGATTTCAGAGTCCGGACGCCCTGTACAATTTGTTTATGAAGTTAATCGTGATGATTTTTTTGATTACATTACGAATTTGGCAAGACAGGAGAAATAAAGTAAATATGTATGATAAAAACCAAGTCTTTTTTTTAGGAAGACTTGGTTTTTTGTGTGTCAGAAAAAATTTCACTCTAATAGAGAAACCAGAAATAAATCAACGCTCCAAGTAAGAAGCCTAAAATAAATAGAATCCCTCTTTTCATAATAACTCTCCTCGCTCTTATGTATTGTCTTACTTGTTATTGTACTAAAGAGAGAAGACGATGCAATTCCGGACATTAAAGATATAAAAAATGTTCATATAATTTAAGAAATATACTTAATTAGCATAATACGCATGATATTTCTATTATCTTATAATATCTTCAAATAATTAGAATTATATAATATAGTCTGATAAATAAAAAAGTGAGGTTTTATAGAAGAAAATTTAGTCTTTATCAAGTTTGCTTCTAATAGTTATAAAATATATTTGAAGAAAGCGTTGACAAAATAAAATAGCAATGATAGTATCTTTTTTAGATTCAACTTAGATCTATGTTAGATTTTAGGAGGTGGAATACTTGAAGAGATTGATATTAGGTTTTTATGGAGACGATTTCACTGGATCAACAGATGCAATGGAAGCACTGGATCAATATGGCTTAAAAACAATTTTATTTTTAAAAATACCAAATGAAAAGATGATGGAGCGTTTCCAGGGTGTTGATTGCGTTGGAGTAGCGGGGACTGCCCGCGCGAAAAATAGAAATGGCATGGAAAAAGAATTAGTTCCTGTTTATGATTTTTTTCAAAAAATAAATCCGTATTTTGTTCATTATAAGGTTTGTTCTACCTTTGATTCATCACCAGACGTAGGAAGTATCGGGTTTGCCGGTGATCTTGCCCGGAATTATTTTAATAAAGGCAATTTCCCTTTATTAGTAGCAGCTCCAATGTTAGGGAGATATACAATATTTGGGAATCATTTTGCTGCTTTTCAGGATAAAGTATATCGCCTGGACAGACATCCAGTAATGTCCAGACATCCAGTAACCCCGATGGATGAAGCTGATTTAGCTGTGCATTTGCAGAAACAGACAGAGCAGCAGATAGATAAAGTCAGTATCTTAGACTTGGAAGAGCAGAATGTATCAGAAATCATTGAGAAGCATGCTGAAGAGGATAATATTGTATTGTTTGATGCACTAAACGATATTCATATGGAGAAGGTATCTCAAGTACTTTGGAAAATGAAGGGAACAGATACACAATTTCTATTAGGGTCCTCAGGCATTGAATATGCTTTGGGAGATGCAATGAAAAGGAATCAAGTAGCTTCTCGAGCAGAAAAGGACATAGCACCCTCCAAGATAGAGAAAATATTCTCTGTTTCCGGCAGTGTATCTGAAGTGACAAAGCAGCAGCTGGAGAATGCAGAGGAGGCTGGCTTTCATTTAGAACAAATACCTTATGAATTATTTACTGATGAGGAAAAAGCTGAAGAATTCATGGGGAATATAGTGAAGAAAATAGAGCTTAAGAAAAAGGTAATTATTTATACAGCTAAAGGACCAGATGATCCTATAATTGAAAAAACAAAACAGCATTTACTGGAAGAAGGTATTTCTAGCGAAGATACAGGGATTTACATCGGAAGGAAATTAGGAGAGTGGACCAAGAAGGTTTTAGACCAGATAGAGATTAAGAGGTTAATTATATCTGGGGGCGATACTTCAGGGTTTGTTACATCTAATTTAGATATTTTTGGACTGGAAGTGCTGGATTCTATTGCGCCAGGTGCCCCTTTATGTTTAGCATATTCAGAGAGACCTAAATTTGATGGACTAGAGATTGCATTGAAGAGTGGTCAGTTAGGCGGGCCGCAATTCTTTGAGAAAGTCTATCAGTCCGGCTCTTAATAAACTAAGGGAATGAGCGTAATTATGTTATTAAAAGATGTTGCTTATCAGAAAATTAAAGAAAGAATATTAGAAGAAAACTATGAACCCGGAAGATTTCTGTCAGAAAGAACACTAATAGATGATTTGGGAATGAGTAAAACACCTATAAAAAATGCGCTGGTTCGATTAGAATCAGAAGGATTTGTAACAGTTTCTTCAAAGCAAGGAATTATTGTGAATGATATATCCATTGAAAGAATTAATGATATTTATAATCTGCGGGTTGCTTTAGAAACTTTTAATTGTAATGAGATTTATAAACGCATAACAAAAGAACAATGTAATGAATTAGAAGAGATTGTTTATGCTACGGAGAAAGCGGCAGAAGAAGAGGATGTCAGCTTATTCGCAACACTGGATCATGAATTTCACTTAGCGATTAGTGAATTTGCCGGCAATACGGAGATTACTAAGATTTTATTAAACTATCAAGACCATTTGCGAAGAATTACGTTACGTCATTTAAAGAAAGATCCAGGAAGAGTAAGAAAGTTCTATCAGGAGCATATGGAAATCCTGGAAGCACTTAAAGCAAAAGATAAACGAAGCTCAGAATTGATGAGAGATCATTTGATAGATTCAAAAATGATTTATTTCCAATAGATGAGTTTGGAATAGGGAGAGAGAATCATGAAGGCGGTATTTGTAGATGATGCAGAGAAAGTAGTTGTTAAAGAAGCAACATTACCAGAATTAAAGGAAAATGAGGTTCAAATCAAAGTATCGGTAGCAGGAATTTGCGGCTCGGATATTCACACATATAAAGGGTTGCATCCTTTTAGGAAGCCTCCAGTTATTATTGGGCATGAAGTTGCTGGAGAGGTAGTAGAAGTAGGGGAGAAGGTAACTCGTTTTAAGGTGGGAGACCGGGTTACTGTTGAACCTCAAATAGGCACAGGAGAAAGTGAAGGAATTATGACAGGGAATATTAATTACTCTGATAATCGCTTAGCACCGGGGATGGGAGATTGGCTGGGGACAATGGCAGAGTACTTTATTGCGCCTGAAGCTCAGGTTCTTCCTTTGCCTGATACAGTTACGTATGATGAAGGAGTGCTTGTAGAGCCTTTGGCAGTTGGTGTGCATGCTGCCTATAAGGGAGAAGTACAGCAAACAGACAGAGTCGCTATTTTAGGAGCTGGTCCCATTGGCCTCTTAACGCTTATTGCTGTTAAAGATAGAGGTGTAGAAAACGTTGTTGTTACGGATGTACTTGAATATTCTTTAGAAAAAGCAAAAGAAATGGGGGCTTCCAGTGTAATTAATATTAAAGAGAAACAAAACTGGGTTAATGAAGCAAAAGAGGTACTGGATAAGGGTTCATTTGATAAAGTTTTCATTACTGCCGGAGTTCCCGGGATTGTGAATGATGCGTTGAATTTATTAAAAAAAGGTGGCCGTGTAGTAACTGTAGCTATGTTTCATGGTCAACAGGAAATTGATATTGAGCAGCTGCAGCAAAACGAAAAAGAAGTAGTCGGCTGTATGACATACAATCGTCCCGATTCGGAGAAGGCTCTGGAAATTATCACAAAAGGTGAATTAGGTGTCGACAAGGTTATTTCACATAAATTACATTACGAAGAAGCTGGAAAAGGATTTAAGATGGTCGACAAAAAGCTGGATAATTCTGTGAAAGTTCTTATTTCTTTTGAATAGGAGGATGAAAATGAAATCAAAAATAGTATTTTTACTCTTATTAATAACGGCCTTTTTTCTAGCTGCTTGTAATCAGGGAACTGCTGATGGAAAAGAAACAAAAGTATTACGGCTTGGACATATCCAAAATGAATCTAATGCTTGGCATAAAGGATCATTGAAATTTGCTGAGCTGGTCGAAAAAAAAACAAATGGCTCTGTCAAAGTAGAGGTTTATCCAAGCTCTACTTTGGGAGAAGACCGTGACCTGGTGGAAGGGATGCAGATAGGCACAGTAGATTTTGCATTAGTAGCAGGGGTTATGTCCAATTTTTATGAACCATATTCTATTTTGGAATTACCTTATTTATTTCACGATTTAGATCACCTGGAAGAGTTTGTTTATGGCGATGAAGGTAAGCGTTTGCAGGATGATATGTTAGAAGAGACGGGAGTCAGAGGACTGGAATTTTGGTTGCGTGGACCTAGAGAATTAACCACGAATAAATTGGTAGAGAGTCCGGAAGATTTAAGAGGACAAAAAATTCGTGTACCTAACATTGAAGCATCTGTAGAAGGATGGAAAGCAATGGGAGCCAGTCCAACGCCCATGAATTTTGGGGAAGTCTATTCCTCTTTGCAAACGGGAGTAATAGATGCTCAAGAAAATCCAATAGAGTTTACTGCCAGTGCCCGCATCCAAGAGGTACAAAATTATCTTGTGATGACAGATCATGTATTTGGGTATGTGCAGCTTTTAATGAGCGATAAAACATTTGAAGAACTGACGGAAGCAGAAAGTGAAGCTGTTTTGGAAGCAGCTGAAGAGGCTAGAAACTACCAAAATGATTTGGTTTTTCAGGAGGAGGAAGCAGCTATTCAAGCCATGCTGGATGCCGATGTAGAAATTATCGAAGTTGATCAGGAGCCATTTAGAGAGGCAGTGCAGGATATTAACGAAAAATTAGCTGATAAGTATGGGAGAGAGCTATATGACACCATACAGAGTATGAGGGAGTAAAGCTTATGAATAAGTATATTAAAACAATAGACAAAATAAATAGTGGTGTGAAGTATCTGGTGGCAGTATTGCTGATTATTCTGGCTATATTAGTCGTATTACAGGTAACAACTCGTTTTATTATCAATATTCCTCTCAGTTGGACAGAAGAGTTAGCAAAATATTTAATGATCTATATTGTATTTTTAGGATCTGGTCTTGCTTTTCGTAACAATCAGCATATTGCAATTGATTTTCTTTTAGAGGTTTCAAGCCCAAAAACAAGAGAAAAACTGGAAAAACTTGTTTTATGGATAAGTGCGATTTTTTGCTTAGCATTAGCGTACTTTGGGATACATCTGACTTATCTGGTAATTGATCAGTCTACGCCAACTTTACAGTATTCTATGGCTTGGGCTTATGCTGCTATGCCTATAGGTTCACTTTTGATGTTCTTTAATATTATTGCAGCAGGAATAGATCCGGATAAAAAAAGCGTGGAAGGTGATGTCCAATGATTTTTGTTTTAGTTGTATCTTTACTCTTGTTATTTTTAATTGGCGTTCCAGTCGCCATTTCATTGGGGATTTCATCTAGTTTAGCACTTTTAGTAGCGGGAGATATTCCATTACTTGCCTTGGCACAAAGAGCATTTGTTTCTCTGGACTCATTTCCATTACTTGCCATTCCTCTATTTATACTGGCTGGATCTTTGATGGAGCATGGGGGAATATCACAAAGATTAATTAATTTGGCAAATGCTGCTACAGGGCATGTATCAGGCGGTCTGGCTATTGTAACTGTTGTAACCACAATGTTTTTTGCTGCCATTACTGGATCAAGTGTAGCAGCAACAGCTGCACTCGGTGCGATTTTAATCCCTGCGATGATAAAAAGAGGCTACGAAAAAGAATTTGCTGGCGGCGTTCAATCTATTTCAGGAACACTTGGCATTATTATGCCTCCAAGTATTCCGTTGATTCTTTATGGTACAGCTGTAGGCGCTTCTATAGGAGACCTATTTGTTGCTGGAATGGTTCCCGGGGTAATAATTGGAATTGGCTTGGTTATTACAGTATATATCCTTGCAAAAAAGAGAAATTACTCAAAGGAACCAAAAAAATCAGCAAAAGAAATTTGGAAAGCATTTGTTGAAGCAATTCCGGCCTTAATTATGCCAGTTATTATATTAGGTGGAATTTATAGTGGTATTTTTACTGCAACGGAAGCCGCTGGGGTAGCGGTAGCTTATGCATTTATTGTGAGTGTTGTATTCTATCGGGCAATTACGAAAGATAATATTAAAGCAATCTTAACACAAGCGTCTTTAACTACTGCTACACTTATGCTGATTCTTTCTACAGCAGGACTGTTCAGCTGGATTTTAACGATTGAAAATATTCCACAGCAGGTAGCTGGGTTCATAACCTCTATTTCTGACAATCCAATGATATTCTTAGGAATTGTTATCCTGTTGTTATTAATCGTTGGAATGTTTATGGAAACAAATGCTTCTATTATTATTTTAGCGCCTATACTTGTTCCGGTAGCTGCAGAGCTTGGAATTAATTCGGTTCATTTCGGTATTGTAATGATTGTCACACTTGCGATTGGGATGGTTACGCCACCATTAGGACTGAACCTATTTGTTGTATCTAAGATAGCTCATCTTCGTATAGACAGATTAACAAGAAGCCTTGTGCCATTTTATATAGCTATACTGATCTGTTTACTTATAGTTACTTTTATTCCTGGATTAACAATGAGTGTTGTGGAATGGATGAAATAAATAGAGGAGAGGATGACAGAGAATGAATAAACAAATATTAAAGGAACTGCAAATGACAGGAAAGTTTATGATGGATAAAGATCTGGCTTGGGGTACAGCAGGAAATATCAGTGCGAGGGAGGAAAATGGTTATATCATTTCAGCTACTGGTACGTACTTGGGAGAATTGGATATGGGCAGCTTTTCATTATGCAAAGATGGCAATCAGATAGCCGGAGAAAAGCCTTCCAAAGAGTATCTGATGCACGAAGGGATTTATGAAGAAAGGCCAGAAATAAATGCAGTTCTACATGCTTCTCCTTTTTACAGTACATTAATTGCAAATTCTGATCTAAATTTACCATCGAATTATTTTGTGGAGTCGATGTATTATCTTGAAAGAATTGTAAGGATTCCGTTTTATCATCCGGGCAGTAAAGAATTAGCACAGGCAGTTAAAGAAAGAGCAAAGGATTCCAATGTATTCTTATTGGAGAATCATGGAATAATTGTCTGTGATACAAGTCTAAAAGAAGCCCGTACAGCTTTACAGACATTAGAGTATACAGCTCGAATGCATGTTACAGCTTTAGAAAAGAATATTAACATGAATGGATTAAGTGAAGAAACAGTGTATGACTTCCTTCATCATTCAGGTTATAAACCCCTTCGTAAATGGCAATAAAATAACCATACCTCGTTATGAAGTAACTTTTAAAGGTGGAGTGAAACTCGTGCTTTAAAAAACTTCTATAGAGGTATGGTCTTTTTGTATAACGATCTATTCACTGATATAAACGATTGAAACAATTCTTGAGTATTTACTTAGTTTTAAAATTATTGCGTGTGTATCAATTACTCAAGTCATCAAAATAGAAAAAGCACTATAAACAAGTAATAAGCCCATAACAATATTAAATATAGTCTGATAACGGGATAAAAAATTTTGAAGTACTGAGCCAAATAAGCTCCAAGTAACAGAACTGAAAATACCTACAATGCCAAGAAAAAGGCAAAAGAGTATATAGCTTGAATAGGAGCTGTAATAAGGCAGCAGGAACGTAGATACAACTGCAATACCATATAAAATTGCTTTTGGATTAATAAATTGCATCAATGTGCCGACGACAAATAAATTCTTATGTGCTTTTGTGGGAGGCTCTCCGCTGTTTCCTGAACTGGTGAATGTTTTAAAGGCAAGGTATAACATGTAGAAAACACCCAAAAATTTTAATGGTGTTTCAATGAAAGGCAAAATTTCAATTAAAGCCCGATTAAAAAAACTACAAATTAAAGCAATCAGACAGAAACCTGAGCCAACACCAATACAAAAGGAAAGCGTATTTCGAAACCCATAGCGATTTGCAAAAGAAATAGCCATAAAATTATTTGGGCCAGGTGTAAAACTGCTGATAAAAACAAATGTGAGGAAAGCAGAAATTGGCATTGGTGTAAATCTCCTTTTGAATAATTCAGAATAACGTTTATTATACATGAAATAAAGCTGAGAACGCAGCTTTTATTTATTCATGTAAGGAAAAAACACATAAGAAAAAAGCCGAGTCTTTTCTACAGGGGCTTGGCTTTTCTTATGTATCTTACTGGTTCGGATTATGGGAAATAAAATACAAAAGAGTATCTCTTTTATATTAGAATTTTTCTCTTATATGTAAATATATTTAATATAATGAAATCCTAACAAAATCCATTTCTGTATGAAAGCGCCTACAGAATAAATTTCCTATAGGGGAGGAAATTTACCTAATATAGCGATTGCTTAAATTATATTATAAATTAGATGCATAGGAAGGTTGGGATTAAGGTGAGTAAGAAACACAATCAACTAATTAACTTTCTATCAAATCAGGAACAGGAGTATGTCCCTGCTGTCCAAATTGCTGAGGCTATTGGGGTGACAGATCGAACGATTCGAAATTATATCAAGGAGATTAATGAGAAGTCTAATCAAATTTCTATTGTCTCTTCCTCAGAAGGCTATAAGCTTCAAACGGAAGATATAAATATGCTGATAGTTAATGAAGCAGAGCTGGAAGAGACATTGCTGGATTTTGAAATTGTTCAATTTCTGATGACTAGAGATGATTATACTACTTACGATGAAATTGCGGATAAATTCTTTTATTCACCTCAAACCATTCGCAGCAGAATTCAGAAATTGACAATGAATATGGATAAGCTGGGGATTGATGTTTCAATAGATACAAAGGTATTTAAAGGTATTATGCTGGTGGGCACAGAAATACAAAAACGTGTTTTACTGGAGAATCTTTTCACTTCTATTTCTATAAAGAAGGAGGTCTATAAAGACTTTTTAACAAAGAACTTCTGTAATTGGGTTGATGAGGATGTAATAGAAAGCATTTTAAACCTGGTAGAGGAAATTAATATAAAATATGACTTAAACTTAGAATTTTTAATGTATAAAAAAATGTCAGTCCAATTGATTATTATGATCTCACGAATTGAAAGCGGCAATCATGTTGTTATTGAATTAAGTGAGGAAATGGATTTTAAAGATTTTAAAGAATTTGAAGTGGCAAGTGCTTTTTGTAACGGCATTCTTCAATATGTAATCGCTTCAGAAAGTGAACGTATTTACTTAACCAATTATTTAATGTCGCTGCACTTAGATTTAGAAGAACCTGGAGTAGAAAACAAAGATTTGCAGACTGTAAAGAAAATTGAGCAGATTTTATTGAATATAGAGCAAGCTTACCAAGTACCAACCTATTCTCAAAAGAAATTTAAAAGTAATATTTTGAATCATATTTATCGAATTATTTACCCGGTATCCCATAACCTGCTTATTTATAATCCTTTTGTAAAGGAAACGAAATCAGAGTATTTTTTCTCATTTAGCATTGCTTCGAATATTGCATTGAAGATTGAAAAGGAATTTAATGTTGAAATTCATGACAGTGAAATAGCTTATTTAGCTTATCATATTCAAAATATTTTCGAAGCTCAGGATAAGAAAAGAATAAAGACAATCATTTTATATAGCAGAAATTATGAGCGTACAAAGCTGCTCTCATCCAAAATAGCAACCTATTTTAATGAATTGGAAATTTATAAAATAGAGAAATGCTCTCAGGATTATACTTTTCATGAAAATTGTTTGTATATCGGCATCGATTTAGCGTTTACTCCAAAGACCAAAAAAGACATTATTATGATTCAAAACGGGCTTCATAATGGGGAAATAAAAAAGATCCGATTTTTTCTTGAATCTCAAAACTCTATCATAGAACGTGCCAATATTTTTTTGATAAACGAAAATAACCCGGAGCAAGCGATCCAAAATCTTCTACAAAGCAATCAACGGGGACAGTTTATTGAAGCGGTTATGAAAAGAGAAAAAATGTCTTATACCTCTATCGGGAATTTAGTAGCTATTCCGCATCCCTATTTTGAAATGCAGGAATATAAAGAAGAAGTCATTATTGGAATAAATCAGAAAGCGATTGAATGGGGAAATGAACTGGTTCAATTGATTATTATTTATTTACCATCTGATGATGTGGAAAGAAATGAATATATTTTTACGGAATTTTTCCAGAAAACGAAAAATATAAAAGATGTTATGAAGCTAGTTCAAATGGAAACAAAGGAAGAATTCATACATTGTTGGAATCAAATTTAAATGAGGAGTGATGATGATGTTATTAAATATGAAAGATTTATTAAAAACAGCATATGAAAATCAGTTTGCAGTAGGGTCTTATAATGTGGCCAATAGTGAGTTTGTAAGAGTAGTGATTGAGGCGGCGGAAGAAAAGAATGCACCTGCTATTATACAGATTCATCCAAACGAAATTGAACTGCTGGGAGATGAATTTACAGCTTACGTAAGAGAGATTTGTCAGCGCACCTCTATACCGGTAGCTATTCATTTAGACCACGGGGCTTCTGTTCAAGATGTCATGCGGGCTATTAGAAATGGTTTTACCTCTGTGATGATAGATGCTTCTCATGCTTCCTTTGAAGACAATATAGCGATTACGAAAGAAGTGGTGCAGCTGGCGCATGCTGTCAATGTATCTGTAGAGGCGGAATTAGGAACTATCGGATCGAATGATAACAGCTCAGAAGGCGGTGCAGACGAAATCTTATATACCGATCCTCAGGATGCAAAGATATTTGTTGAGGAGACTGGAGTCGATACGCTGGCTGTTGCTATTGGAACTTCTCATGGGCAATATAAACATGCTGGTAAACCAGAATTAAAATTAGATTTACTTCAAGAAATTCATCAGCAAGTTAATATTCCCTTGGTTCTTCATGGAGGAAGTGACAATAAAGATGAGGAAATTTCGCAGACCTATCTTCACGGGGTTTCAAAAATTAATCTTTCAACCGATATGAAAAATGCCTTCTTCCAAGAAATGCGCAGCTTTTTAACGGAAAATCAAGGTGCATATGAACCGGATGTAATTATGCCGAGTGCTCGTAACGCAGCAAAAGAAGTGGTAAAGAAAAAAATGGATTTATTTAATTCAACAAATCATGCGCATCTTTATTTTAAATAAATGGCAGAGCGAGGGAGAGCAATGGAATTTATTGATATTCTCACAAAAGAAAATATTATTTTAAATTTAAAAGGAAAAAATCAGGATGAAGTGATCAATGAATTAGTGGGAAGATTAGCTGACAACAAGCTTACTAGTAATCCGGAAGAATTTAAGCAGGCTATCTATAAAAGAGAAAGTGAAATTTCTACAGCTGTTGGGTATAGTGTTGCGATTCCTCATGCTAAAAGCAAAACAATCTCAAAGCCTGCTATTATATTTGGAAGAACATTAGAAGGAATTGATTATGGAGGGCAGCATACTAATCTTATATTTATGATTGCAGCACCTGAGAATGCTTCTGATGATCATCTGGAATTGTTATCCAGACTTTCAACTTTCCTGATGGATGAAACCTTTAGAGCGAAGCTGCTGGTTGCTCTGTCTACCGATGAAATTGTTAGTGTTATAGAGGAATATGAGAAACAAAAAAAGAGTGAAAATATAGAAAAAAATGACAGCGATAAATATTTAATTGGAATTACAGGGTGTATGACAGGGATTGCACATACGTATATGGCGGCAGAGGCGTTAAAAGAGGCAGCCCGAAAACGGGGAATGAAAGCAAAAATACAAACAAATGGTGCAAATGGTCCTGAAAACAGGTTGACTGCCAAAGATATTCAAAATGCAGATGCTATTGTGGTTGCACATGACGTGAACGTGGACACATCTGGATTCAAAGGGAAGAAATATGTAGATGTACCTGTGAAAAAAGCGATTAATCACGCTGACGAACTAATTGATCAGGCGCTATCTTATAATATAAAAGAGATAAACAGAGATTCTGCAGAAGTAAAAGAAGAGAAAGAAGAAGCTTCTGAAGAAAAAGGCGGCCTGCAATTTTATAAACATATTATGAGCGGTGTTTCTTACATGATTCCATTCGTGGTTGTAGGCGGAATATTTATAGCGATATCCTTTATGTTTGGAATTTATGCCGCAGACCCTGAAAGTGAGCAGTATAACATATTTGCTCATTTCTTTAGCCAGGTTGGAGGAGACGCTGCCTTTGCATTAATGGTTCCGATTTTAGCAGGATTCATTGGCTATAGTATTGCAGGTAAACTGGGATTAGCACCTGCAATGATTGGTGGAATGATGGCGAATATAGGAGATGCGGGATTCCTTGGAGGAATGATCGCCGGTTTTGTAGGGGGCTTTGCTGCAAAATTTATTGCCAAGTCTATGAGAAAAGTTCCGAAATCATTCCAAGGATTGATTTCTATATTAGTTGTACCTTTACTAAGTACATTAATCGTCGGAGCTTTTATGTTTTTCGTTTTAAATACCCCGATGTCAGCACTAAATGAATTTTTAGAGGGCTGGTTAAGAGGTTTAACAGGAGTTAATGCTGCTATTCTGGGTGCTCTGCTGGCAGGAATGATGGCTTCTGATATGGGAGGCCCCATCAATAAAACTGCGTCTGCTTTTGGTTTAGCGATGTTTGCAGCTAATATTTTTGAGCCTTCAGCTGCATTAATGGTTGGTGGAATGGTTCCACCAATTGGAATTGCTTTGGCAACGACGATTTTTAAAAATAGATTTACCGGCCCGGAAAGAGAAGCAGGAAAAGCCAGTTATGTACTTGGGGCCAGCTTTATCACAGAAGGAGCCATACCGTTTGCTGCAGCAGATCCTTTAAGAGTTATACCAGCGAATATTATTGGAGCCGCTATAGGTGGAGGCATCTGTATGGCACTGGATATCTCTTTAAAGGCGCCACATGGAGGTATTTTTGTAATACCGATAGCAAGTAATAAACCTTTATTGTATATTGGATGTATTTTATTAGGTTCCATTATTACCTGTTGTATTTTAGGATTTTTGAAGAAACCTTTATCAGAGGAAGATAGAAAAAAAGGGAAAGAAATGAGCTCCATTTTTTAATATTAATATATTTAGAAAGAGTTAAGCGGCTGGTCTAGAATAAGTCGCTTAACTTTTTTGTTTTGGGGTAATATATAATATAAATTTAGCTGATGTGATGCTTCTCCCATTCTTAAATAATCTATGTTATAATTCAAAACAACGCATAAATTTGCATGAATTTAGTATAAAAATACATTTATGATAGAATGATATATCAGAATTAGGAGGTTTATCAGCAAATGTCATTAGAAAAAAACTATGAAGCTATTCAGAATGAGCTGATTCAAATCAGTAATCAATTATATGAAAATCCAGAACTGGGAGATCAGGAATTTGAATCCATGAAGTTACTGGTTAAATATTTAAAATCCTATGATTTTGAAGTAGAAACAGGTATCGTCGATCGCCCGACTGCTTTTCGTGCAGAGTATACAAGCGGTAAGCCGGGGCCAACTATTGCTTATTTGGCAGAGTATGATGCGCTGCCAGGAATTGGACACGGCTGCGGACATAATTTAATTGCTACATTTGCTGTTGGAGCAGGGGTGATTCTGCGTCAGCATGTAGATGAAATTGGCGGGAAAGTAGTTGTCTTAGGCACACCTGCAGAAGAAACGAGCGGTGCGAAAGTACCGATGAGCGAGCAGGGTACTTTTGACGATATTGATGTAGCAATGATGGTGCATGGTGCAGACGTATCTTCGGAAAGTGGTCCGATGCTGGCAATGGATGCTCTTCAATTTGACTTTACTGGTAAGGCAGCGCATGCAGCAGCGTCTCCAGAAAAAGGAATTAATGCATTAGACGCAGTGATTCAATTATTTAATGGAATAAATGCACTTCGTGAACATGTTCCAGATGATGTGAGAATTCATGGGATTATTACAAAAGGCGGAGAAGCAGCGGGAATTGTACCAGCAGAAGCTACAGCACAATTTTACATTCGTGCTAATGAGCGGAAATTAGTGGATGAGCTGGGCGCGAAGGTCAGAAATATTGCTGAAGGAGCCTGCTTGATGACAGGGGCTTCTGTAGAAATTTCCAACTATGAGCTGAGCTACGATAATATGATTACCAACCAGGCTCTATCAGATACATTTACCAGGCATATGAAGTCGTATAGTGCCAACCCTGTTTATCCAGCTGTTCCGGCAACAGGATCTGCGGATATGGGAAATGTTAGTCAGGTTGTTCCATCTATTCATCCATATGCCGGTTTAAATGAGCCGGGACTTGTTTTCCACACAACAGAATTTGCAGAAAAAACCATAACGCCAGATGGAGAAGCAGCGATTCATGATGCAGTTCTATCATTGGCACATACAGGATACGACATTATAGTCAACAAAGATTTACTACATGCGATTAAAGAAGAATTTGAAAATCAGTAAGTAAAAACGAGAGGGTATCTCATCGTAACAGGTAGTTTATTTCTTTAATTAAAAGTTGTAAACTGCCTGTTTTTTATTGTAAAAGCTTTTTAAAAACTGAAAAAGGAGATGTTACCATGAGCGAAAATGTTAATACAGCGGGAAGTACACAAGAGCCGAAAAAGAAAAAATGGGAATTTCCGCATGTTTTTGCTCTCATGTTTGGACTGATTATTATTACAGCAATATTGACATACTTTATTCCAGCTGGAGAGTACGAACGAGAAACAACCATTGTCAATGACACAGAGAGAACGGTTGTTATTAACGATACATATCATGAAGCAGAAGGAAGTCCAACTGGATTTTTTGAAATCTTTCAAACGATTCATAAGGGGATGACACAAAGTGCTGATATTATTTTCTTTATCTTTATTGTCGGCGGAGCTTTTGGAATTTTAAATGCAACGAAAGCCATTGAAACAGGACTTGCGAATTTATCAATGAAAATGGCGAATCGGGAAATTTACTTGATTCCTGTAGTAATGACACTCTTTGCTCTAGGCGGGGGAACATTTGGAATGTCAGAGGAGACAATTCCATTTATTATGATTCTGGTGCCTTTAGCGATGAAATTAGGGTTTGATTCCTTAGTTGGTGCAGGGATGGTTATTGTCGGTTCCTGTGCAGGATTTACAGCTTCATTTATGAATCCATTTACTGTTGGAGTAGCTCAAGGGATTGCCGAGTTACCGACATTCTCTGGAATGGGTGTCCGTCTTGTGATGTGGGCTATCTTTGTTACATTTAGTATAGCGTTTGTCATGATTTATGCGAAAAAAGTAAAGAAAAACCCAGAGAAAAGCCTAATGTACAAGATTGATAAGCAAAGAAATTTTGATGATTCCTTAGATGGACATTATACAAAATTGACTGGCAGACAAGCTATTATTATTGGATTATTGGTAGCCACAATTATTATTTTAGCAATTGGAGTCATCTATTTTGACTGGTTTATTATGGAGATAGCTTCTCTTTTCTTAATTATGGGGATTATCGCCGGCTTTGTCGGTAAGCTGCGTGTAAATGAAATTGCCGGTTCCTTTATTGACGGCTGTAAAGAGCTTCTTGTCGGAGCGCTGGTTGTCGGTTTTGCATATGGAATTCTTGTTGTTTTAGAGGAAAGTAATACAATTGATACAATTTTATTTGCTGCATCCAGTCTGGTAAGCCAGCTTCCTACTGCTTTTTCTGCAATAGGAATGTATGCATTCCAGAGTGCTCTTAACTTTTTAGTTCCGTCTGGAAGTGGACAGGCTGCTTTAACAATGCCAATTATGACACCATTATCAGATCTTACGGGAGTGAGCAGACAGACAGCGGTAATGGCATTCCAGTTGGGTGATGGGATATCAAATGCGATTACTCCAACATCCGGAGTTTTGATGGCTTCCTTAGCGATTGCTAAAATTCCATGGACAACCTGGTTCCGGTGGGTTATTCCGTTGATTCTTCTGTCTTATCTTGTTGGAGGCATTATTCTTACGATTGTCCATATGTTTATTTGGACGGTTTAACTAAAATAACAAACAAAAAATTCCTTTCTGATTACAGAAAGGAATTTTTTGTTTGCAGAGAAAAACGGGAGGTTATTTCTTATTAAATTAATGAAGCCTCAGCTAAAGGGTAACTCAGTATTTTTAAATTATTTTATTTATTTGATTATTTTTACTTTATGATTCTCTCTTAAAGTAATGATACTTTTGACCGATATAAAGTTTATGACTATTTATATACATACTAGGAGGATACAAGATTGGGAAAGAGAGAAAAAACAAAATCATTAAGTTTAAGAAATAGGCTAATTGTATCATTTTTAATTATATTATTATTACCTAGCATAGCTATTGGGACTATTTCCTATCAAAGTGCAAAATCTAATATAGAGGATAGTATGCTGGATTCTACTCAGAAAAATGTAGAAATTATGCGACAGACGATCGACCAATTTATGAATGATCAGATGGATAACATTGAATATTTATCGACAGCCATTTCAACAACCGACATTGAAAATAACAAGGATGCAGCAACAAGCAAAATTTTAGAAGATATACAAAATGCTAAGGATGTTGCTTTTGAACAAACCTATGTAGGGACGGAAACAGGAGAATTTATGAATTATCCTACATCATTTCAAAATCCACCTGACTATGATCCGAGAGAAAGACCATGGTATCAGCAGGCGATGGAAGAAAAAGGTGAAATCATTGTAACGGATCCATATGTTTCTGCCTCCTCTAATCAAGTGGTGGTTACCATCGCAAAAGCTGCCGCAGATAATAACGGCGTTGTTGCGGTTAACCTGGAGCTCGGAAGTCTTACGGATATTATCAATTCAGTCACTATCGGTAAAAATGGTTATTTATTCCTGTTGGACGGAGATCATAAATATATTAGTCATCCTGATATGGAGGCTGGGACAGAAGCATCAGAAGCATTTTTTGATAAATTATATGAATCGGAGACAGGGCAATTCAATTACAGCTTCGAAGGTGATCAAAAGCAATTAGCATTTGATACCAGTGAGATAACAGGCTGGAAAATTGCGGGAACGATGTTTGATAGTGAGATAGCTGAAAATGTCAGCCCAATTTTAAATACGACTGTATTTGTTATTATTATTGCTCTTATTTTAGGTACGGTATTAATTGTATTTATCATTCGTTCTATTTCTAAACCTATTAATCATTTAGCTGATGCAAGTAATACAATGAGTCAGGGAGACTTAAGTGTCAGCGTGAATTTAGATCGAAAAGATGAAATAGGGACTTTAGCGCTTTCGTTTAATAAAATGCGTGAGAATTTAAATGGGATCATTCAGCAGGTTAGAGATAAATCAAATCATTTAGCTTCTTCTGCAGAGGAACTAAATGCAAGCACAGACCAGAACACCTCTGCTACAGAACAAATTTCTGCCTCCATGCAGGAAGCTGCTGAAGGAATGAATAGTCTTAATACCAGCATTACACACAGTTCAAAGCTGGCACAGGAAATGACGGAGTCCATCTATAATATTGAATCCAGCTCTAATCAGGTTTCAGATACAGCAACAGATGCGATGACGGCGGTAAAAGAAGGGAACACTGCATTAAGTACTACTATTGATCAAATGGAGTACATCAAGAAAAATACGTATGAACTGTCCAATAATATTCAAGGGCTTGGTAACCAGTCGGCTCAGATAAGTAATATTATTGACGTTATTACAGATATATCAGAGCAGACGAATTTACTTGCCTTAAACGCGACGATAGAAGCAGCAAGAGCGGGAGAGCATGGGAAAGGATTTGCTGTTGTGGCAGATGAAGTTCGGAAATTAGCTGAGAAATCTTCCGATTCTGCAGAACAGATAAAAGATATGATTAATGCAATTCAAAATGAAACAACGAATA
Source organism: Oceanobacillus sp. FSL W8-0428 (assembly GCF_038004405.1). Classification (NCBI taxonomy): domain Bacteria; kingdom Bacillati; phylum Bacillota; class Bacilli; order Caryophanales; family Bacillaceae; genus Oceanobacillus; species Oceanobacillus sp. FSL W8-0428. The sequence continues at coordinate 934,579 of NZ_JBBORB010000001.1, read as the reverse complement.
CTGTAAATGCCATGAAAGCTGCAACGGATGAAGTAGAAAAAGGAATCAGTATCGCCAATAATGCAGATAAATCGTTCACGAATATAACAGGCTATGTAGATTCGATAACAAATCAAATTATGCAGGTTAATGCTGGAATTCAAGAAATCGCAGCTACAACAAAACATTTTACGAATACATTTGAAGAGGTGGGGTCCATTGGGGATGCTGTATCGCAGGAAACAGAAAATGTTTCTGCATCTACACAACAGCAGCTTGCTTCCATGGAGGAGATTGCAAACTCAGCTTCAGATCTGACTAGTGTTGCAGAAGATCTACAGCAGCTGGTAGAAAACTTTAAGCTGTCTGATCGTTAATAATCCATTCATGCAGTGAAATATTGATTGCATCTTTTAAAAACTTTTTATTTCTAATCGGATAGAGAGGAGAATGATTTCCTTTCTATCCGATTAATTTGTGTAAAAAGATGTTTAGGCAGATGGACCTGATAAAGTGATGCTGTAAAAAAGAACTGTTACGTAGCAAGTGTTACATTGCAACAAAAATTTTCGCTTGGATCTCTTTATCTTCCCTCTGCAAACACCCACGTTAAATGATAGGTTTATGTACCAGTAATAGACCTAAAAATTAAAAGAAAAGTTCAATAGCGATTCGATATTTTTCTAATTTATTTTAAACCAACGGCGCAACAATCCCTAGAATAACAAAGCTCCATATTGCGATTACAATTGCCGGCATATCGACGTGCGTATCAACATGTGTATTGAACAGCCGCTGTACATATTCTCCTGTGATAACGGCAAATAGACCGAATAGGGCTGCCAGCCACGGACTTCCCAGTGCAATTGCTGCAAAACCCGCAACCATGGATACGTGGTGGGAGACAGGAAATTTTAATCCAAAATATAAGAAAATCAGAGACGCTGCACTAATGGTGAAACCGATGTTGTTTATATCTAAGGCAATTGCTGCATAACCTACCAGACCTGCAAATGAAAATCCCCAAATAGCGTTGAAAAGTAACATTTTTCCTGAGAACGGAAAGCGTTTTTCATTCGCAGGGAAGATACCTGTTAAACCGGAATGACCGAATAAGAAACGCGTAATAATAGCAAAAGTAACAACGGTTAAAGCAATGGTATCGATCGGAATATCTAAAACAGGTCCATATAAATATTGAACTAAATAACCTAAAATACCAAATATTCCCCCAACGATAAGCACCATTGGATCTGTTGTTTTAAACAATGGAACAGTTGTATCTGCACCGTCAACATGTCTGTCATCTTCAGCAAAAATTTTCTCTTTATCCTCATGATCTCCAAGAACAGTCTTTGCATCGACTGGATTTGTAAGAAATGCAGCATTTTCTAAACGTTTTTTACTGATTCTGCCTGCATATGCAGCCGCTGCCACAGCGCCGACAAAGGCTACATGTGGACCGAAAAACGGACCGAAAGCAACATGATCTAAGATCAGTGTACTGCCGGCTGCTACAGCTGCAGCAACGCCGGCCATTCCTAGGAACCCGGTAAAGATAAAGGCTGTCGTACCCCCGATAAGTGCACCAAATACACCGCCGCCAAAAGCAGCTAAAATCATTACTAAAGACATTCTGATTCCTCCCTGAAAATTGAAATTTATCCTTCTGCTATAAAAGTAATAAAAATCGGCCTGCCTTGTCTGAGAAATGATCAATGTAACTTGAAAAAATTAGAAAATACATTCTGATCTAAAATAACTTATAAATAAGAATGAAGAGATTGTAGTTCATTGCAGATGAAAGTATTATGAGAAACAAGGAATACTTTCGTATCTGCATAGTTGCTTGCGTTAATAAGAAAAAATACTTCCTGCCCAACGATAGAGAAGAAGATGCATAGCTTGTGGAAAATATTAAGCTCTTAGATGATTAATAATCTAGATAGATTGGTTAATAGGCTATCTATTTAAATTCTTTATTTCTAATCGGGCGGAGAAGGAAATCCATTAATTTACTCTCTGCCCGATTAATTTTATTTTCTTACATAATAATTATCTAAGAAATGTTAACCCTTTCATTTTACTGCAGAGACTTGTTTTTCTGCTCTTTGTTTAAACAGGTCGCCTAAATCAGATAAGGTATCTGAGACAGTAACAAAATTTTCTAATAACTGGTTATATTTCGCAACGCGCTCTGGATCTGGCTTAATAACAAGCTCTATCTCATGAATCGCATCAATTTTTTCATAATCATTCCAAAGTCCTGTCCCAACAGCAGCCAATGCGGCAGCACCTAAAGCAGCAGCCTGCTGATCCACATTTGTTTTCAAAATAGTAACATCATAACCGTCAGCGGAGATTTGACGCCACAGCTCACTTCTGGCACCGCCGCCTACAACGAGCATTTCATCGCTTACATTAGTAAGTTCACGAATCTTATCAAGGCAGATTCTCTGTCCTAAAGTGATCCCTTCCATAGCTGCACGGTATAAATCAGCCTGGGTATGGTTGGAGCTGAGCCCAATGTATCCACCTTGGATATTCAAGCTTTTATCAATAGGCAGGCCACCGCCAAGGCTTGGATTAAAAATGAGACCTCTTGATCCAATTGGAGATTGAGCTGCTTTCTCTGTTATTAAATCATAAGGGTCTTTTCCCAGTTTTTCTGCTTCTTCCTTCTCCGAATGAGCAAACTGGTCTCTGATCCAGCGGAAGCTTGTTCCTCCGGCAGCCAAGCATAGAGCATTGGCATAGTAGCCTGGAATAACATGTGTGAAAATATAAGGTCTGGAATCATTGTCCAGCAATGGTTTTTGTGAAGAAATAGCAATCCAGGAAGAAGATCCCTGTGAATTATAGATTCTGCCTTCTTTAAATGCTTTCGCTCCTAACGCCATACAGGAATTATCTACGCCGCCGCAAACAATCTGTGTATTTTCAGATAAGCCAATTTCTTTTGCAACCTCTGGAAGAATTGTTCCTACAACTGCATCTGAAGCAATAATTTCAGGGAAAATATGCTTGGGAAGCCCTGTTGCCTCTAAAAGCTCATCAGAATATTGCCAGCCGACAAGGTCATATACACCATATCCGGATGCGTAGGAATAGTCTGTCCGAACTTCTCCGGTTAATTTAAAGTTAATATAGTCTTTTGTCCCAACTACTTTATCAATCTTTTCATACATATCAGGCTCATTATTTTTATACCAAAGAATCTTGAATGCAGCATAGTTTGCCGGCTTTAGTCCATTTCCAGTCAGCATATACCATTTTTCTTCATCATATCGGCTGAAGAAATCGGCAACTTCTTTTTCTGCACGGTAATCTGACCAGATAGGAGTAGATTCACGCAGCAGATTTTTCTCTTTGTCTAAAGGAACAACTCCCAGACTATGTCCAGAAATACCGCAACAATGAATATCCTTTGGATTTACACCTGATTTTTCAATTAATACCTGTGTGCTTTTGACAATAGCATTCCACCACTCTTCGGGCTTCTGTTCATGCCAATTATTATGTGGGAAATAGGTCGGGTATTCTACAAAGACAGACTCCAGACAATTACCATCAAGATCATATAGGGATGCTTTATTTCCTCCTGTACCAAGATCATACGCAATTATTCTTTTCGTCATTATTACTTCCCCCTTTTGGTTTATTAAAATTTGTCATAGTTTCATAACTGCTGTTCTATAAATCTCAGTTAGCTGTGCTCTGTTTTGCCGCCCCAAGCTGATTAGAAACAAATTTCTATTCATGTTTGAGGCGGGTCTGTTGAACAGGTCTGATTGTAATTAGTTACAGGATGCGAACGGATACAGTCTATTTAATAGCCACCATCTAAATCCTGGTTGTTATCTTTTACAATCAACTGGCCTGCTTTCACTCTTTCTGCAGCCTCGTCTAAAATTTTCACTGTACCGCGGGTCCCTATACGAACAGAGCCTGTAGACAGTACGGCTAAGGTTTGGTCTAAATCCCTGACCCCGCCGGCAGATTTGACCTCTATATGGTCTGAAACACTCTCGCGCATCGTTTTTAAGTCTTCTATTTTAGAACCAGTAGGAGCATAGCCAGTACTGGTTTTTACAAAGTCAGTTCCTGCTCTTTCAGCAATTTCACAAGCTTTCATGATTTGTTCAGGTGTTAAATAGTGATTTTCAAAGATGACTTTTACCTTTGCCCCCATAGAATGTGCCACATCTACAACAGCTTTAATATCATTTTCCACATAGTCATATTCTTCAGATAAGAAACGGCCGATATTCATGACCATATCTACCTCAACAGCGCCTTTTTCAATAGCATCCTTTGTTTCAAAAGCCTTGGATTCTGTTGTTGCTGTTCCATGCGGGAAGCCAATGACGGTTGTAGGAAGAACATCAGTCCCTTCCAGCGCTTCACATACGATTGGTAAATCAGAAGGGCGGACACAAACAGAAACACAATTATATTTTTTTGCAATCTCGCAGCCCTCTATTAATTCTTTAACAGTGATATCGGGGCGCAGCAAAGAATGATCAACGGTTGCTGCAATTCCCTCTACTGTGATAGGATCTCCACTTTTGAATCTGGTAACTTGTAATGTCATAGTTTATCGTCTCCTTTTGAAAATGAAAGTTATTATAAAACCTTATGTCCTTTTACTGCAGTCCAAATCATAAACCATTGCTCTGGAGTTAACTGATAATTTAATGCATTCACAGGGGTCTTAACGAGATCAATTTCTCCTGACCCGGTAATAGGGATTAATCCCGCCGGGTGAGAAAGAAGCCAGGTAAATACTACTTCACCAATATCATTTGCTCCAACCTCTTCACGGATAATTTCCAGCGTCTCTCTCAATCTCTGTTCTGCATCTCCTGTACCTGTGAAAATTCTTCCACCTGCTAAGGGTGACCAAATCATAGGATGGATTCTCTCTTGAAGGGCCGCATCCATGGTTCCATTTTCGATATTCTCCATGTTTAACGGAGATAATTCGATTTGGTTTGTTACTAAGGGAACGCTTACATAAGATTTCAGTGTTCTATATTGCTCAGGTAAATGGTTAGAAACTCCGAATGTTTTTACTTTTCCGCTGGTATGAAGCTTATCAAATGCGGCAGCTACTTCTTCCGGGTTCACGAATTGGCTTGGTCTATGCAACAGAAGCGTATCAATATAGTCTGTGCCCATATATTTCATAGATTTTTCTACCTGCTGGATAATATATTCCTCGCTGTAGTTATAATATTTAACGCGAGCAGTTTCCGATTTATAAACGATACCGCATTTTGTAACAATTTCCATCCTATTTCTTAATGAAGGATTTTTCTTTAAAGCGTTCCCAAATATTTCTTCTGCTGTATAGTTGCCATAAATATCTGCATGATCCATTGTGGTGATACCGAGATCCATGCACTCTTCTACAAAATGGATTAACTCTGCATCTGTTAAGTTCCAATCAGCTAAGCGCCAAAAACCTAGTGCAATGCGTGAAAAAGAAACATCTTTCCCTAATGAAACGCGTTCCATATAAAAATCATCCTCTCCTGATTTTATAATTAAAATTAATAATTGTTCATTTGAACAGTTATTGTTATTTTGTTCAAATCTTGATATTATAATAGCAACATTAAGAATGTTTTTCAAGTAATAATTTAATTAAAATAAAAAAAGGTTCAACCTTTATGTAAAGATTGAACCTCTATGTAAGTAATCTGTTGAGTCAAAATCAAATTACTTTAACGAAATCAAGAAGAATGATTCGCTAAGTATTCTGCTGTTTCTTTGTCCGTAACAAGAATGTCAATATACCCTGCTTTTAATGCTGCGAGTGTTGAAGCATGTTTCTCTTTTCCTTCTACAACACATATTTTTATAGGAATATTGAATAAAGCTTCTTTATCAATACCGATACTGCGATTGCTGATACTGGAGCAGCACTCTTGTCCATCACTGTTTAAGAAAGCGATTGATACAAGGTCGCATACGGCATTATTTTTTTCCATTTCAGAAAGGTCACTCTTTGAAAAGTATTCTACTTTGTGAATACTGCTGGAAGTAAACATTGGATTGCCAAGACTAAAGAAAGCAATATCTGCCTCCGCTGTCCGTTGAATAACTGTTGAGATAGAAGAATCATTCAGGAAGGTTTCCCGTTCCATCTGGCTTTGTACTAATGCCGGTGCATTAATAGAAATAGATTTTCCCTCAGTCTTATGTGCCATTTCTGAAGCGATAGAAGAAGAGTGGACATGGGGCATACTGATACTGTGCCCGCCAATGATAGATGCAAATAAAACATCCTTTGTTTTTAATGGCTGCATATATTTACAGGTTTCCCGCAAGGTAGTTCCCCATCCTACCGCAACCGTAGCACCTTTAAAAAGTTTGTCCTGTAAACAAAGAGCAGCTGCGCTTTGGACTTGTTTCTTTGCGTCTTCCCCTGATTGATTATCTACAACAATTGCGTTTTTTAAGCCGTATTTATCTTTCAGCCCTTTTTCCAGCTCCAGAAAGGCACCGCTGTAATCTATAATAATTTTTACAATTCCTAAGTCTTTGGCTTTTTGCAGGGATCTGGATATCTTCATCCGTGATAACCCTGTGGAGTTAGCGATTTGCTGCTGGGACATATTCTTCTCGTAGTACATGTGGCATATAGAAATTAAAAGTCTATGATCCATTCCGTCACCTTCTTTCGTAAATCAACATCTGCTTTTATCTATTATAGCTTATCTAATTGTAATCTTCATTTCCATCATAAAGGATAGCTTGATATTTTCATAATTTTGGAATGTAAAGAGAGGACTTTTCAGATATAAAAAAGGTTATGAGCAGACTTTGTAAAGTCTGCTCATAACCTTTGCGCTTGAAACATTAAGAAATAGAAGCTTCATAGATAGAATCAACAGCTTTTTTCAGAGCTGCATCAAATTCTTCCTGAGATTGATTTGCATTTAAGTCCTGACTCAATGCTCTGGAGAAGCTGGCGATAAGTCCGTTATTGTCTTTTAATTTCGCGTTTGCGTCATCAGTGGAATACCCTCCGGATAATGCAACAACACGGACAACATTTGGATGATCAATTAATTCTCTATATAGGTTATTTTTCGTTGGAATAGTTAATTTCAGCATAACCAGCTGATCGGAATGAAGCTGGTTTAAATGCTCTAAAATTTCTGCTTTCAGAATATCTTCACTATCTTCTTTAGAGGGGCTGTTAATGTCCACTTCAGGCTCGATAATAGGAACCAGCCCAGCTGCAATAATCTGCTTTCCAATTTCAAATTGCTGGTCGACTACCTTTTTGATGCCTTCCGGGTTATCCTCTTTGATCACAGAGCGCATTTTTGTGCCGAAAATATGACGTTCATTTGCTCGGTCTAATGTCTCCTGTAAATTATCAATCGGCTTCATCAGCTGAACGCCGTCTGCTTCTTCTGCGAGCCCTTTGTCCACTTTCAGGAATGGAACGATGCCTTTTTCTTCAGCGAGATAATCACCTGTATATTTGCCTTCGATTTCACGATCCATGGTCTGTTCAAAAAGAATGGCACCAATAATCTGATCGGAATTAAAGGAAGGCGATGTAATAATTCTTGTCCGCATTTCGTGGACTAAATCAAACATTTCTTCTTCACCCTGATAAGCATCCTCCGGAATTCCATAGGCAGCTAAGGCCTTTGGTGTACTTCCTCCACTTTGATCCAGTGCTGCGATAAATCCTTTGTCATTTTTCATTTTTTCTAATTGGTTTTGCTGCATCACTTTCACTCCTTTTTTTGTTGAGCCGATAATCGGCTTTAAAAACAGTTTGAAGTAACCTCCATCTCCTATTGTAGCACTAAATAATTTTAGATTATAGTCTTCTGCGTGAAGGAAAGATATTTTCTTTTTTGAATCTATCAACAATTAAAGCTTAAAATAGACACTCTCTCTGTATTTTTATAAGATAAAAAGAAAAAGGTGGAAAAAGTATGCACGATATTACGAAAAAAAGAGTGAAGGCTTACCTGATTGATTTAGCTGTATCAACAACTGTCTCCCTGATAACGGAAAGCTTATTACAAAAGAAATTCAAGAGTCCGGCATACTATAATCTGGTTCATCCAACACTGATTCAATGGTCATTGGAATATGCCCAGTTGAAATGTGAAGGAAGAACACTTGGTTATAAACAGGCAGGGTTGAAGCTGGAAAGCACAAATGGCGAGAAGTTAACCAGCAGCCAGATTTTAAAACGTATGGCATATCGTGATTCGATAGGTGCGTTTAGTTATTTTAAAAATCGTGAAAAGTTTGAAGGACCAGATGGGAGTCAGTTTCCATATGAACGGTCAGCAGGGGTGAAGGTGAGAGAGGTATAAAGGAAAGTGAAAACGGCGATAGACCTAGGTAAAGGGGTATTGTCGTTTTTTTATTGAGATAAGCTTATCTTTACTTCTGCCCTCCCATAATATACAATTTATAGTAATTAAAAAATGGAATTTAAACAATTTTTACATATTTGAAAATATCTTGATAACCCTGATAACTGAACGCTGCTCTCCTAAAATATCATATACCTTGAAAACGGAAGGTGAATTTATGAATATTACCTATCTGCTCTTTTTTCTTTGTATTGTCGTTTGTACCCTGATTATTACTTATTGGGCGGCGAGACAAAGTAAAACGACGAATCAGTTTTATATTGCTGCAGGCAGCTTAACAGGTACTCAAAATGGGATGGCTATTGCAGGGGATTATATCAGCGCAGCTTCCTTTCTGGGTATAGTTGGTACTATTGCTATTAATGGCTTTGACGGTTTTTTGTATGCAATTGGATTTTTAGTTTCTTATTTAATTGTTTTATTTTTTATTGCTGAACCGGTGCATCATTTAGGAAAATATTCATTAGGAGATGTTATTTGCGCACGTTTTCCAAGCTATAAAATGCGGGGAATAATGGCTATTGGAGCTTTAATTATCTCCGTTTTTTATATGATTCCACAATTAGTTGCTGCAGGGCTGTTAATCAGGTTATTGCTTGATATTAATTATTCTGCTTCTGTGTTAATTATAGGATTATTGATGACTATTTATGTTGTTTTTGGAGGGATGTTTGCAACTTCCTGGGTGCAAATTGTTAAGACAGTGCTGCTTTTATCAGGTACATTTTTACTCGCACTTATTGTGCTTTCACGATTTAATTGGAGTATTTCAAGCCTATTAGAACAGGTTACACTTGGCTCGCCTTTAGGAGAGCAATTTTCATTGCCGGGTCATTTATTTAATAATCCTTTGGAAACGCTTTCCCTTCATCTTGCCTTAATACTAGGTACTGCAGGACTTCCGCATATTTTAATCCGGCTTTTTACAGTGCGGAATACGGTAGAGGTACGCAGGTCACTTTTAACAGCGAGCTGGATTATTGGTGCATTTTATTTGATTGCGCTTATTTTAGGATTGGGAGCCGTTGCTTTAGTTGGATTTGAAGAGCTGGTTAAGCTGGATCCGTTTGGGAATTTAGCTGCTCCATTATTAGCAGAGAGCCTGGGTGGAGATTTTTTAATGGCTTTTATCGCAGCAATAGCATTTACAACGATTGTCGCCGTTGTAGCTGGATTGGTCATTTCGGCAACGACCGCTTTTTCCCACGACATTTATTATCATATTATTAAAAAAGGGAACACCTCGGAAAGGAAACGTGTACGCGCAGCACGCTGGACGGCATTTTTTATCGGGCTTCTATCTACTTTACTTGCGCTTGGATTACGGCATATGAATGTAACCTTCCTCGTTTCCTTAACATTTATTGTTGCAGCATCCAGTAATTTGCCTGTACTTTTATTTACCATCTACTGGCGGCGCTTTAACCAGAGTGGAGCAATTACCGGAATGATCTCCGGATTAACAGTGTCCCTGCTGCTTTTACTTTTGGGACCGCATATCATGAATCCGGATGGCGGCTGGATTGCTGTCGATCCTTTAATCCCCCTTTATAATCCTGGGATAATTGCGATTCCTGCCGGATTTTTAGGAGCATATCTGGGAACGGTACTGTCACGGGAAAAAGAAAGTGCAATTCCATTTTCATCATTCTATCTTCGTGCGCAAACAGGGATTATCTTAAGGAGAGATCGATCGTGATGAATTTGACAGTCGTTTTATTCGAACGTTTAGGTCTATTATTAGTTATTGCCTTTGTTTTGACACGAAGTCCTGGGTTCAGGTCGCTGCTTTACAATGAGTTCAGCTTTAAAATGGCCGGGATTCATGCGTGCGTATTTGGTTTGTTCGGGATTGCGGGCACATTAACCGGAGTAGTAATCGGGAATGACTTCACAGTGGTGAATGAATTCGTTTGGAATGTAAAAGATGATCAAATGGTGGTAAGCTCCAGTCTGGTTGCTATTGTAATTGCCGGGCTGCTTGGAGGTCCGGCAGTTGGTTTAGGAGCCGGAATCATTGCCGGGACACATTTGTTTTTTCTCGGAGGAATCGGTTTTGTGGCTAACAGCCTCGTGAATCCGCTGACAGGACTGCTTGCTGGGTTTACGGCACGCTTTTTTTCGCAGGAGCGTGTTATATCACCGATAAAAGCACTGTTTATCGGCATATTTCCCCCGATATTATTGATGCATTTATTACTTATTTTTGATTCACAGGACAGAACAATGATTGAGCTGATTAATGTTATCGGCTTGCCGGTTGTATTATCCAACAGTATTGCTATTGCAATTTTTACAGCAATGATTGCTATTGTGCTCAGAGAACAGGAAAATGAAGCAGCATTTGCAACGAGACAGGCATTAACTATTGCTGAGGAGGCGTTGCCTTTTCTAAAGGAGGAATCATTTCAGAGCAAGGCAGAAGGACTCGCCGATTTGCTCTATGCACGCTTGAAATTAGCAGCTGTTACAGTGACAGACGAAAGGGAAGTAATGGCGCATAAGGGGTTGGGAGGAGATCATCATAAAATCGGCAATCGGTTAACAACACAAATTTCCAGACGGGCATTAGCATCAAAGGAGACACTGGTTGCTTACTCTAAGACAGAAATTCAATGTACGCATAAAAATTGTCCATTGGAAGCTGTAATTATTATCCCAATTTTGGAAGCGCAGCAAACCATCGGGCTGATTAAGTTATACTTTCGCAAGCCACAGCATATTGGTCCGGTAGAGCTGATGCTGGCTGAGGGGCTTGGTCAGCTGATTGCTAATCAATTAAAAACAATTAAAGCAGAGCGGCTCGAATTGCATACCCGTGATGCAGAGCTAAGCAATTTACAAGCACAAATTAATCCGCATTTTCTATTTAATACACTGCATATGATCGCTGCATTATTTCGGAAAGATCCTGAAAAAGCAAGACATATAACAGTTCAATTAGCGCAATTTATGCGTTTTAACCTGAAGCTTGTATCGACGCAGCTTGTACCATTGGAAAAAGAAACAGAGCATGTAAAAGCGTATATCGAGATTATCCAGACCCGATTTACGAGCAGACTACAAATATATTTTTTACAGCCGGAAGGAATCTCTCACCTGTTAATCCCGCCGTCATCAATTCAGCCTTTAGTTGAAAATAGTGTCAGGCACGGGTTAGAACATGTTTCAGAGGAAGGAAGAATAGATGTGAGGATGGAGCGGTTTGATGAGCGGATAAAGATAAGTGTGCAGGATAATGGTCAAGGATTTCCTGATCATATTTTACAGCAGGCTGGAGAGACTGTACTGGCAGAAAAGCAGCATGGTGGAACAGGCTTATATAATGTCAACCAGCGCTTAATTAATCTGCTGGGTAAAGAAGCCCGCTTACATGTACGGAATTTATCTGAAGGCGGAAGCGAGGTCTATTTTACTATTCCATATCGTGAAGATTAGAAAGGAAGATTTTTATGATGAAAATCCATACCATGGTTGCTGAAGATGAACAATTGGCACGTGAAGAATTGATATATTTATTGGAAAGGGAACAAGACATAAAGCTTCTGCCGAGTGCGGAGACAGGGGAGCAGCTGGTAGAACTGTATAAAGAGTATGAGCCCGATGTTATTTTTTTGGATGTGCATATGCCTGGTATGCGGGGGATAGAGGCTGCGAAGAAAATATTGGAGCTTGCTTATATAGAAACACCATTATTTATTTTTACAACTGCATATGATGATTATGCAGTCGAAGCTTTCGATATAGAAGCGGTTGACTATATGCTGAAGCCGTATGATACAGAGAGATTTCAAAAGGCAATGAATCGTCTCCGCAAGCGGATGCGGCAATTGAAAAGTAAAGATAAACAGTTATCAAAACAAAGTATTCCTTCATCAAGTAAGCTTTTAATCGATAATGATGACCGGACAATTGTCTTATCCCCTGATGCGATTTATTATGCTGTACCATATAAGCGGATGTTAGAGATTCACACAGAGGACAAGGTGATTTACAGCAGGATGTCATTACAGGAGCTGGAAAAGAAACTGCAAGGTCATGCTTTTTTCAGGACACATCGCAGCTACCTTGTTAATTTGAATCATATACAGGAGATTACACCATGGTTTAATGGGGCAAGCAACATCACATTACAGGATAAAAATCAGACGAAGATTCCAGTCAGCCGTACAGCAAGAAAGCATCTTTTTGATTTATTTGGCAGTTAACCATTGATGACAAAATTCCAACCGTTCAAACGTAATTTTAAACCATTGAAACAAATTCGCATACGTACGCATCCATCTTCCTTTATAATTTAGAAAGCGTTTACAAAAGGGTTAACAAAGGGTTGAAGGAGGAATGCCGAGCTTTAGAAAATAATAATTTTTAATGCTTGTTAAGGGAAAGGGTAAGAAGAGCTGAACGAATCATAAAGAGAGAAGCTGGTCAATGTTACTTTATGGAGCTGGAAGGTTTCTCTGGCGTAGGGATATCGTCTAAAAACTTTTCATTCCGATTTTCGAGGAGGATGCGGATGGGTGCAGAAAAAGAATATAAGCAGGAGCCTGCAAAAGAAATTAATTTTGTACAAGTAACGGAAAGCAAATCCTTTAAAAAGCTGATGCATGATCGGAAAAAATTTATTGTACCGTTAACAATCTTTTTCATGGTATTTTATTTCTTACTACCGGTTTTAACCTCATATACAACTTTTTTAAACACACCGGTAATCGGTGATATTTCCTGGGTATGGTTGTTTGCGTTAGCTCAGTTTATCATGACGTGGGTTTTATGCACAGTCTATGTAAAAAAAGCAGCGGTCTTTGATAAACAGGCGGATGAAATTATAAAAGAGATGGAAGAAGGAGGAGAAGAACAATGAGTGCAACAGTTATTATCCTCTTTCTTGCTATTGTTTTATTAACTTTAGTTATCACTTTTTTTGCTGCTAAAAAGACGCAGACAGCAGGGGATTTTTATACTGCCGGCGGAGGACTCACCGGGCTGCAGAACGGTCTGGCGATTGCGGGTGACTATTTATCAGCAGCATCTTTTCTGGGAATTGCAGGTGCCATTGCACTATTTGGTTTTGACGGGTTTTTCTACAGTATCGGATTTTTGATTGCCTATTTAGTTGTTCTGTTCCTTGTAGCTGAACCGTTGCGTAACCTCGGTAAATATACACTGGCTGATATGATTAATTCCCGTTTTGATGCGCGAAAGGTTCGGGGAGCGGCTGCACTGAATACGATAACAATCAGTACGTTTTATATGATTGCCCAGCTTGTAGGAGCAGGAGCCTTGATACAGTTATTATTTGGCATTAAATATTGGATGGCGGTGCTGATTGTTGGTGTGATGATGACAATTTACGTTTTGTTTGGCGGGATGATTGCGACGAGCTGGGTACAAATTGTAAAAGCTGTTCTTCTGATGGCTGGAATGGTCATTATGACATTTCTCGTCTTATTAAAATTTAATTTTAATATTGGACAAATGTTTACGGACGTTAAAACTGTTACTGCTCATGGAGAAGCATATTTAATGCCTGGACTGCAGTATACAGAACCACTCGGAACCATATCGCTTATGTTAGCTTTAGTACTTGGGACGGCAGGATTACCGCACATTCTAATGCGTTTTTTCACTGTCCGGGATGCAAAAACAGCAAGAAGCTCTGTTGTTATCGCAACATGGGTGATTGGAATATTTTATGTACTGACATTATTCTTAGGTTTTGGTGCAGCAGCATTTGTAGGCCATGATACTATCATTGCGGCAAATCCGGGCGGCAATATGGCTGCACCATTGCTTGCGCAGGCTGTTGGTGGAGACATCCTGTTTGCTTTTATCTCAGCAGTTGCTTTTGCAACGATCTTAGCTGTAGTGGCAGGACTTGTGCTTTCTGGTGCTTCGGCATTTGCCCATGATTTATATGGTCAAATTATTAAAAGAGGAAATGTGACAGAGAGGGAACAAGTGAAAGCTGCACGCTACGCATCATTGGCTGTGTCTGTTTTGTCCATTGTTTTAGCGTTATTTGCCCAATATTTAAACGTAGCATTCCTTGTTTCGCTGGCCTTTTGTATTGCGGCAAGTGCCAATTTACCGGTTATTATTTACACAGTTTATTGGAAAAGGTTCAATACTGCAGGGGCAGTAACAGCGATGCTGACAGGATTATTATCCGCATTAATTCTTGTATCGATTAGTCCGAGTGTTTTCTCGCCAATCGAAGGTGCAGCATTATTTGTAGGGGAGCCAATTTTCCCTCTAACCAATCCGGCACTTGTATCCGTACCTCTGGGATTCCTGGGCGGATATTTAGGAACACTTTTATCGAAGGAAAAGGATATAAAACGTTATGCAGAGGTGAAGGTGAAGGCAAATACGGGTTACAAAAGCAGTGGTGTGAGTCACTAGAGAAAGCAAAGAAAAATGTCTGCAGAGATTTGTCTGCAGGCATTTTTGTATGTAATTTTTTAGCGATTTAAATGAAGTATCGTATTAGTTGATTTCACGCTTTATTAGTTAACAATAACTCCATTGTATAGCCTCATGATAAAACATACAATAAAGAAGAGAGGAGAGTTCCTATGAGAATGAACATTGGCCCTATTATTACGGAAAAAAGAAAAGAGAAAAAGATTACGCAGCAGGAGCTGGCAGATTTTATTGGTGTTTCCAAGGCTTCTGTTTCCAAATGGGAGACAGGGCAAACATATCCGGATATCACCTCTCTTCCCATGCTTGCTGCATATTTTAATGTAAGTATTGATTCCTTGCTGGGATATGAATCACAGCTGGATCCAAAAGAGATTCAGCATATATATGCTTCATTAAAGGGTGCCTTTGAAACAAAGCCGGCAGAGGATGTCTTAGTTTCCATCAGAAGTTTTATCCGCAGATATTATTCCTGCTATCCATTTATACTGCAAATGGGGCTGCTTATCATGAATCATATTGACCGCCTTCCCGGAGAAGACGGGGAGGAAAAAAATCAACGCTATATGAACGAGGCAAAGGATTTATTTGTTCATGTCCGTACACAGGCAAAAGATCCAGAACTGATTACAAAGGCTTTTAAGCTGGAAGCCTATTCATTATTTACGTTAAAAGAGGCAGACCAGGTTTTAGAAATTCTTGGTGAATATCCTCCTGGTATTTTTCCTGTGGAAAGCTTAATTTCAGGAGCCTTCCAAATGAAAGGAGAGACAGATCGGGCAATTGGAACGCTTCAAAGTGCATTATTTCAGTACGTTATTATCGTAATGAGTGCATTTACAAATTATTTGCAGCTATTAATAGAATCACCTGATAAATTTAAAGAGACTGTTCAAAGAGGAAAAGCAATTGCAGATACCTTTGAACTCGCTCCGTTACATCCGGTGGCTTTGATGAATTTTCAATTATCAGCTGCTTTTGGTTATGCACAAATAAAAGAGGGGCATGCGGCACTCTCTATGCTGGAGGAATTTACAGAGGTAATAAAGGAAATCAGCTTCCCGGTAGTTCTTCATGGTGACGATTATTTTGATCAAGTAGATGACTGGTTTAATAATCTGGATATCGGCAATCAGATGCCAAGAGACTCTATGCTGGTAAAAGAAAATTTTATAAGTGCAGTTGTAGATAATCCTTTATTTTTAAATTTACAGGAAAAAGAAAGATTTCAGCAGATAAATATGCAGTTAAAGCGCCTGTTGGAAAGTGAGGAAGGAAAATGAATGGTATTTCATTTTTAATGGATCATTTACCACTATTAATACCGCTGATTATACTGCAATTTACGCTGATGATTACAGCACTGGTTCATGTGATAAAGCATCCAAATTACCGGTTCGGCACGAAAGGTATGTGGATTTTTATTGTTGTGATTCTACAACTCATTGGTCCTGTTTTTTATTTCGTGTTTGGGAAAGGAGATAATGAATGAATATTATAGAGGTAAAGAATGTTTCTAAAAGCTTTGGCTCCAAGCAGGTTCTGGACGGACTTCATTTAGGCGTTCCCACTGGTTCCATATTCGGCTTTGTAGGAGGAAATGGGGCAGGTAAAACAACGACGATGAAGCTGATTTTAGGACTTGAGGAAACGACAAGAGGAGATATATTTGTCGGAGGAGAAAAAGTAACCTTTGGAAACACAAAAACGAACCGAATCACAGGTTATTTATCAGATGTTCCAGAATTTTATCCGTACATGTCTGCAGAAGAATATTTAACATTCTGTGGTGAAATCACCGGATTAAAAAAAGCAGAACAAAAACAGAGAATAAAAGAAACTCTGGCACTGGTAGGTCTGGAAGGAAATAAAAAGAGAATTAAGGGCTTTTCCAGAGGAATGAAACAGCGGTTAGGTATTGCGCAGGCAATGTTAAATAATCCGGAATTACTTATTTGTGATGAGCCGACTTCTGCGTTAGACCCTGAGGGAAGAAATGAATTCTTAGAACTCCTGGCATCTTTAAAAGGGAAAATGACCATTTTATTTTCTACTCATATTTTAGGAGATGTGGAGCGTATCTGCGATTATGTAGGAATTTTAGATGAAGGAAAGCTGAAGGTAAGTTCATCGATAGAAGAGTTGAAGCAAACCTATGCGAAACCGCAAATAGAATTATTTTTTGATGAAGTGGCAAATTTTTCTGCTCTTACTGCAGAGCTTAATGCTTTAAAAGAGCAAGGAGTCATTACAGAGGTTGAGAAGACAAACAAACGGAATCAGGTTATTATTTCTTATAATAAAGATTATGCAGAGACAGCTGCAGCGCTTTTAGAAAGCTTGATAGCTAAAAAAACGATGCCGATTTCTTTAAGGAAAATGAATCCTTCTCTGGAATCTATCTTTTTGGAGGTGATTCAATGAAAAATATCTATTACTTTTCCAAAAAGGAATTTTTAGAAAGCTGGCGTACATCCAAATTATTTATATTAATGATTTTTTTTCTTATTTTAGGCATTATGAATCCGTTGATAGCGATATTAACACCGGATATTATCGAGATGAGCTTTGGGGATGCACTGCCGGTGAATATCCCGGAACCGTCCTCTCTGGATTCCTGGGGGCAATTTTATCAAAGCATGACCCAAATGGGGTTAATCGTGATTACGCTTTTGTTCAGTGGAACAATGAGTGGGGAAGTAAGCAAAGGTACGCTGGTTAATCTTGTTACAAAAGGATTAAAGCGATCTACTGTCGTGATTAGTAAAAGTATTTATTTAATTCTTCAATGGACTCTTTGTATGTTTTTAGCATTTTTTGTGACCTGGGTCTATACGCTTTATTATTTTACGGATGATAACAGCCCGCATGTTTTTCTGGCAGTTCTTCCATTATGGATCTTTGGAATCTTATTAGTAACAGCGATACTTTTAACCTCTACCATCTCCAGAAACAGTTATGAGGGCTTGTTGCTGACAGGAGGGTTTGTGGTCCTTTTATTTATCGTGAATATCTTTGATAAATTAAAACATTATAATCCCATTACACTTACTAGTGAAAATATTAACTTCCTGCAGGGGATTTCCAGCTTAGGCAATTATATGCCTGCAATGCTTATTTCTATTTCCTTATCTTTGTTATTTCTCTATCTATCGATTTTTATTTTAAACAAAAAGAAACTGTAGCCGCTTTGGGCAGGGAGGAACAATATTGCTCCTCCTTACTCCAGGTATCACTTTATAATAATTTTAAACATTGTGCCTTTTCCAACCTCACTTTTCATCTCTACCCTGCCGCCATGCGCCTGAATAATATCCCTTGAAATAGCTAATCCAAGACCTGTACCGCGTGATGTTGTATTGGTGCCCCGGTAATAACGGTCAAAAATTTGTGCCTGTTCTTCTTTTTTTATTCCTCTTCCATTATCACGGATAATAATGCTGTTTTCTGCTACTTCTACTGTCACTTTTACATCATCATCATTATGGATTAAGGCATTTAAAATAAAATTTAATAAAGCTCTTTTCATTAAATGCTGGTCAATCTCCCAGGTTAACTCAGGTGCATTACTGCTAAAGTCAATTTCATGTGTTTGAAATTGCGGATCATTCAATAAATCAATAATTATTTTTCTGACAAAGCCTTCTATCCGGGTTTCCTGAAGATTAAGTGACATATCCTGGTTTCTGAGGCGCATGGTCAGATTAAAATCATCCAGCAACTCTTTCATATAAAGCGATTGGCGTTCAATAACCCCGGCATATTCCAATCTTTCCTCTGGAGAAATTTCGTCATTGCGCAGCAGTTCCGCATAACCGCGGATGGATGCGAGCGGTGTTTTAATATCATGAGAAACATTGCTGATCCATTCATTGCGCATTTGCTCCAGCTTTTGTCGTTCATTTTCATGTGCCTGCAAGGTTTCAGATACATCATTTAAGTTGGCGAATACACGCTTAAAGACTCCGGGCCGTTTCATCTTTTTTGGCTGAAACTTTCTTTCCTTCAGTTCGCTGATCCGTTCGATTATCCGCGAGACAGGCTTTGTCAGCACAGTACTGAACAGAAATCCGACAATAAAAGCGATAATTAAGTCAACGATAACAATTGCGCCTAAGAACTGGGAAGCATACGTGAATACCTGCTGCGGATCCGCCATAATGATTGTCCGTTGCTGCTTGGAATCTGGAACGCCGACAATATAGCTGTAGCCCTCATATTCTCCAATAAAATATGTGTTCAAATCATTATCCATATATTTGTATTTATGAACTAATTCTACAGGTGTATAATGTGTGGCAGCACTTTCTGGTGCGTATTCATCCGAGATAACATTCCCATTTTCATCCAATATCTGCAGCCAGGCTCCAAAGCGGGTCAGTGCATCCTTTCCTTTTTCTGAGACAACAGGAACACCGTCTTCGATTGACAAATTATAATAAAAGGCGCGGGTAAAGTTTTCCCCTGTGTCATGTATAATATCTTCTGGATCTTCATTATGCTGGGAAAGCAATAACGCAATCAGAATAACTGTATTAACAATACTGACGATAAAGACAATACTAAGAATGGAAATAAGATAGCGGATGGTCAGTTTCCATTTCATGATGTATTTGCTCCTTTTTCAAATTCAAAAAATATATAACTCCTTAACTGTGCGGGATATAAAGTTTTATGGATTAAAACGATATCCCAGTCCTTTTACAGTAACAATATAAGCAGGGGCTGACGGGTTTTCTTCAATTTTTTCCCGCAGTCTGCGGATATGCACCATTAAAGTGTTATCAGCTCCATAAAATTCTTCGCCCCATACGGTTTCAAATAACGTTTCCTTGCTTAAAATATGCTTTGGATTGCGCATAAAGCAGGCCATTAACCCTACCTCTTTAGCTGTCAGCTCTAAGACCTCCCCATCCTTGCTTATTTCCGTTTCATCCCCGTTGATTGTAAAGACACCGATATTTTTATCTGCTTTTGCTGGTGCATGAGAGCTTGCTGCTTCCATAGTGTAAATGCCCGCCCGGCGCAACTGGGCTTTGACACGGTAAGCCATCTCTTTTGGACTGAATGGTTTGGTAATATAGTCATCACCGCCGATAGCAAGTCCGAGTATTTTATCTATTTCGTCTGATTTAGCGGACAAAAACAGGATTGGAATACGAGATGTTTCACGGATTTTCCGGCATAAATCATACCCCTCCCCATCTGGGAGCATGACATCTAATATTGCCAAATCCGGCTCAAATTTAGTAAATTGCAGCCATCCTTCTTTGATTGAGCCAGCTGTGGCAATTTCCGTCATCCCCTCTTTTTGAAGCGCTGTTTTCATTAATTGACATAAATCCTGTTCATCATCAACAATTAATATTTTTGGCTTTTCCATATAAAGTCCACACCTTTCTTGTTTTATGTATAGTGAATTCGTTTTTATTATTGGCTAAAAAGTTGAATTATTACTATCTTAACAGGAAATCATCAACTATGAGTGTGATTTAAACATTTTGTAAGGTTGTATTGATGGCTGTTTAAGGATGGGGGGCTATAGTAAAGATATAGAAAGTTTACAGCATATATAAAGAGGTGCATAAATAATGGAGCATTTATTAAAAGTAAATGATGTAGAAAAAATATATGGAAAAGGCGCTAATTCATTTCAAGCGCTAAAAGATATTTCCTTTACCATTGATCATGGAGAATTTGTTGGTGTTATGGGGCCTTCTGGCGCAGGGAAATCGACGCTTCTCAATGTATTAGCAACCATCGATACTCCGACAAAAGGTGATATTTATGTGGAAGAAGACAATATCGCTAAGATGAAAGAGGATAAATTAGCAGATTTCCGCCGGGATCATCTAGGATTTATTTTCCAGGATTATAATTTATTAGATTCTTTAACAGTGCGGGAAAATATCCTGCTGCCATTAGCAATTGCTAAACAGCCGGCGAAGGAAATTGAAGAAAAGGTAAACACTATTTCCAGGACCTTTGGTATAGAGGATTTATTGGATAAGTATCCTTATCAAATTTCTGGCGGTCAAAAGCAGCGTACGGCTTCCTGCCGAGCACTGGTATCGAACCCAAAGATCATTTTTGCAGATGAGCCGACAGGTGCCCTTGATTCCAAATCAGCTACAGATTTATTAGAAAGCTTAAGCGGTCTGAATAAAGAGCATGAAACAACAATTATGATGGTAACTCATGATGCTTATGCAGCGAGCTTTTGCAGGCGTATCCTGTTTATAAAAGATGGAGGTCTTTCGCAGGAGCTTATCCGCGGAACGTGCACAAGGAAGGAATTCTTCCAGATGATATTAGATGAATTGGCAGAAGTAGGCGGTGACGGGAATGACCTTGTTTGAGTTAGCATTAAAAAATATTCGCAGAAATATGAAGAGCTATGGATTATATATCGGCTCCACGATTTTCTCAATTATTATTTATTTTACCTTTGCGATGTTAAAGCATAGTGATGATATCAGCGGATTAGCAGAGACATCGAAACAAATGCAGGCGGTAATGAGCGCTTCAGCCTTTGTACTGATGATTTTTGTTGCAATTTTTATTCTGTACTCTAATTCCTTTTTTATGAAAAAAAGGAAGAAAGAAGTTGCTCTCTATTCTTTACTTGGTGTACGCAAACGGTCTATCGGTTTTTTACTATTCTTTGAGAATATCGTAATCGGACTGGTTGCTTTAGTGGTGGGTGTGGGTTTAGGCTTCTTGTTGTCTCAAGCTTTATTATCCCTTTTATTAAAGTTAATGGGATTATCTCTTTCTGTCGGTTTTGCATTTTCGATGCAGGCAGTTATTGAGACAGTGATTGTTTTCTTCCTTATTTTCTTAGTTACTTCTCTGCTTGGCTATCGAGTTATTTATAAGTTTAAACTGATTGATTTATTCCATGCTGAGAAACAAGGAGAAGCGCAGCCGAAAGCGCGCGTCGTCTCAGCAATAATTGGAGTAATTGCTTTAGCTGCTGCTTACTGGCTGGCTCTGCAGGACTTAATGACTTCTTCTGTCTGGCGGATATTTGGCTTGGCGATGCCGCTTGTAATTATTGGCTTGACAGTTTTAGGATCATATCTATTATTTAGCAGTGTTCTTGTTTATGTTTTAAATCTATTGAAGAAAAGCAAAAGTTGGGCTTGGAAAGGGCTTAATCTAATGACATCTTCCCAGCTTCTTTATCGGATTCGCGGGAACGTAAAAACATTAACGATTATCGCAACATTAAGTGCAACAACTATTACAGCAGGCGGAGCGATATTCGGTACGTATTATAATACAGAAAAAAGTGTGGAAGAAAATATACCTTTCTCCTTTATGTGGGAAGGGGAGGAACAAGATATAGATACGGAAATAGTTGAAGATGCTGTCAGCTTTGAAGCAAAGGATATTGTTGTACCAGGAGAAACTTATGATCAGTCCTATTATGTCATTGATGAAGAAACATTTATGAAATTGACAGAAGCGCTTGGCTGGGATGTTGGAAACGTAGATTTGGAACAAGATGAGGCAGTGCTGATTGACCCTTATTTTGATGAACGGTGGAAGGATAAAGTCGGCACAGTTGAAATAGATGATGACGAAAAAACAGTGGACCAGTTTTATGAAAAACCATTGTTTAATGCTCCTACCTTACCGGGAACAGTCTTAGTTGTTGATGATGCATCTTTTCAAGAATTGGATGGAGAAAATGCCATTTATCAGGCAGTACAGACTGCCAACTATAAGGATCATTTAGAACTTTCTAAAGAGCTGGAAGCTAAAACAGAAAGATTCTCCAGTGCAGTGCAAAGCTATCAGGATTCCATTGAGGCTTCCGGTGCGATGTTATTTGTCGGCAGCTTTTTAGGATTAGTATTTTTAGTGGCTACTGGCAGTATTATCTTCTTTAAAATGATGACAGAAGCAGAAGAAGATAAGGATAAGTATGCTGTTTTATATAAAATTGGTGTTTCTAAAAAGGAAATGAAAAAAACAATCCGTTATCAGGTCGGTCTCATTTTTCTGGCACCGCTAATATTGGGATTAACACATGGGACAGTTGCCTTGATGGCATTTTCTAATCTATTGCAAATGAACCTGTGGGAGCCGGTTATTATTTGGATGGCGGCTTATACAATGATTTATATTTTATACTACGTGATCACAGTCAGGGGATTTAATAAAACAATCACTCAGACTGTCACACAGGAGGGGTAAAATGAAGAAAATAGTAGCTTTGGTGGTTGGTGTAGTAGTCTTATTTGTGGCTGCTGTAGTTGTTTTGATGACAGTAGACTTTAACAGAGCAGGAAAAGACAATGTTTATGTGCAGGTTGGTGAACCAGTAAGCGCAGAAGAAGATAAGCTGGATACAGGGGAGATAATGAACACTTATTGGTATGAGCAGCCTGCTTATACAGAAAATGGAGAAGAAATTCAAGTTAGATTCTCTGCACAAAAAGAATTGCGTCAAGGAGCATATCTCATGCTCTATGTGAATAAGGATGATGAAGTTTCTTCGTATGATGAAGTGAAAGAAGAGGAATTGCCGGCTGCTGTGAAAGAAGCGTTGTAGTTCGGCAGAGAGGAGTCTTATAAGGTATAAAGTATTTTTATACCTTATAAGACTTTTTATATTTTCCGGTATACCCGTTCTTTACTTCACTAAAGAAAGCCTTTATGCTTAAGAATAGATAAAGAAAGCGGGTTTAAAGGAGAAGATTTTATATGAAACCTAAAATCCAGGATGTTGCGAAGGTAGCTGGAGTTTCCCCAACAACGGTTTCCCGTGTATTAAATGACAGAGGATATATCAGCAGTAAAACGAAAGAAAAAGTGTTTGAAGCAATGAAGGAAATCAATTATGTCCCCAATGACCTTGCGCGTTCCTTGTATAACAAGCGCAGTTACTTAATCGGTGTGATTGTTCCTTCCACCAGCAATCCCTTTTTTGGAGAATTAGTTGCCTATATTGAAAATATTTGTGATGAAAGAGGCTATAAAGTTCTGCTCTGTAATAGTCTTCATGAAGCAGATAAAGAGAAGAAATATTGGGAAATGCTGCGTCGCAATCAGGTGGATGGTGTAATTGTGGTTACTTATAATCGCGGATTGATAGATAAGAAACAGCAATTTCCTGCAGTTGCAATTGACCATTATTTAGCAGAGAATATTCATGTTGTCAGCTCAGACAACTTTCAAGGGGGAGAAATGGCGAGCAGAGAGCTGATAAAAGCAGGATGCAAAAAAATTATTCATATTAATGGAGATGCCAGCTTGGAAACACCGGCAAATAATAGACAATACGCATATGAAAAAGTGATGCAGGAGGCTGGAAGAACTGCGGAAACCTATCATATTCCTGATGTTGCCTTTTTAGAGAGTAATATTGATATCATCAAACAGCTTTTCAAGGAGCGTCCAGATGTAGATGGTATTTTTGCAAGTGATGATTTGCTGGCTGTCCGTACAATGCAGTATGCTGAAAGTCTGGGTTATCGTGTACCGCAGGATTTAAAAATTATCGGTTATGATGGGACAAGTCTAATCCGTTCCATTTATCCTAAGTTAACGACGATTATTCAGCCTACATATCAAATCGCGGAAAATGCTGTAGAGACATTGATTCAGGAGATTGATGGGAAAACGCATGATACGAAAGAAAAAACATTCCCGGTTTCCCTTTGGAAAGGAGAAACAACAGGGGGATAAAAGTGAAAGAATATTTCTCAATCTACTTTTAGAAAAAATAAAAAAGCAACGCAGTAAGAAAAATCTGCTATAATAATCAAACATATAACAGAGATAGGAGTGTTATCCAAGATGATAGGAGCAATTGAAGCAGGTGGAACAAAGTTTGTATGTGCAGTAGGGAATCCGGACGGCACTATATTAGATCGAACTGCTTTCCCAACAACAACACCGGAAGAGACATTAGCAAAAGTGGAGGAATTCTTTTCGAAGCATAAAATTGAAAAATTAGGAGTAGGAGCTTTCGGGCCAATCAATTTGCGTGCAGGCAGTGATAATTATGGCGCGATTGAAAATACGCCTAAAATTCCTTGGCGTTACTATCCGCTTATGGAAGAGCTTGAAAAACGCTTTAATGTCCCTGTAGCAATCAATACAGATGTTGTTGTTGCTAGTATGGGAGAATATGAATATGGTATTGGAAAAGATGTCTCGAGCTGTCTTTACATAACAGTAGGTACAGGTATCGGAGCAGGTCTTGTTCAAGATGGGAAACCATTCCAGGGGAAAAACCATTCAGAAATGGGACATGTTTTATTAAAAAAACATCCAGAAGATACATTTGAAGGAGCATGCCCAAGTCATGGCACGTGTTTAGAGGGGCTGGCTGCAGGACCGGCAATTGAAGCCCGTTATGGCCGAAAAGGAGCAGACTTGGCTGATCAGGATCATGTCTGGGAAATAGAAGCGTATTATCTTGCGCAGGCAATAATGGACTATTTTGTTATACTTTCACCAGAAAAAATCATTCTCGGCGGAGGAGTGATGAAACAGGAAAAGCTCTACCCAATGATTCGTGAAAAATTTATGGAATTATTGAATGGCTACATTGAAGTGGAAAATGTAGATGAATTAATTGTTGCTCCAGGATTGAATGATGAACAGGGTGTCAAGGGCTGTATTGCTCTGGCAGTAAAACAATAATTTTAGTGGAGATGAATCAAAGGCTGAGAGTATTGCCGGATTCATCTTTTTTTAATTGTCAGGAGATTATTAAACTATTTATAAAAAAGCTGTACCCACATTTGAATGATAGATTCTTATTTTGAAAGAGGACTAGAGGAGGGAATAGAAAAGCTGTCAAAAAAAGCAATCAAAAAGTGAGCAGCTTCTTCACAGAAGTTTCACATTTCTATTACTTAAAAATAATTTATGAAAATTCATGTCAACCGGTTGACATATTTACTGAAATATAAGATGATAGTACATAGAAATTACTGATACCGTTTTCAATGGTTTTCATAAATATAAGATAATTTTAAGAGAGGGAGATTTTAATGTCATATCAAGAAAAACATCGACCACAGCTTCATTTCACACCAAAGGAAAACTGGATTAATGACCCGAACGGCCTTGTTTACTATGAAGGAGAGTATCATTTATTTTATCAGCGCAACCCGAATGCTAATGATCATGCAGATATGCACTGGGGACACGCAACAAGCACAGACCTGTACCATTGGGAAGAACATGGGATTGCTTTAGCTCCAGATGAATTAGGAACGATATTCTCCGGATCAGCAGTCGTAGATAAAAATAATACAAGTGGCTTGTTTGAAAACGGTTCCGGAGGATTGGTCGCAATATTTACACATGATGGCGAGAGTCAGCAGCAAAGTATCGCCTACAGTAAAGATAAAGGAAGAACTTGGACAAAGTATGAAGGGAACCCAGTTATTCCAAATACAAAAATAAAGGATTTTCGTGATCCAAAGGTTTCCTGGCATGAAGACAGTGAGCAATGGGTAATGGTATTAGCGTGTGGAGACCATATTCAGTTTTATGGTTCACCTAATTTAATTGATTGGACATATCTATCGTCATTTGGAAAAGAATATCCTTCCCATATCGGTGTTTGGGAATGTCCAGACCTGCTTTATTTACCGGTAGAGAACAGCTCTAAAAAGGAATGGGTTCTTATTGTAAGCATTAATGATGATGGGCCTAATGGAGGTTCGGCAGTTTATTACTTTACGGGAAGCTTTGATGGAAAAGAATTTCATCCGAATGAAAAATCGGAGGATGCCTTAAAATGGGCAGACACAGGAAAAGACTTTTACGCGGCAGTCAGCTGGGATAATACAGAAGACACGTACTGGATTGGCTGGATGAATAATTGGCAGTACGCAGGGGTTGTTCCTGTATCTCCTTGGCGCAGTGCAATGAGTCTGGTGCGGAAGATGTCTTTAAATGAAGTAGGTGGAGATCTTTTCTTAAAGCAAGAACCGATTATCACAGATAACAATAAAGAAGTAATATCTTATCAGAATATAGACATTCAGACGGATACAACAAAAAGCTATGGAATTAGTGATACTGGACAAGTAAATCTACAGATTTCTAAAACGTCAGCCAGCACGAAATGGGGCATGAAATTTGTTACAGATCAAGATGAAGTATTCTGTTTAGAACTCAATAAAGCAGAAGACACCTATACGCTCTACCGTACTGAAGGATTAACCGACTTTTCAGAGGATTTTCCGGAAGAAATAAAAGGCAGCTTACATGGCTTGGATGTTCAGGAGCTGCAAGCGATTATTGATAGATCATCCGTAGAGATATTTTTAAATAAAGGATTGAGCGTATCTACAAATCTGATTTATCCAAAAGGAACAGTAGTGCAACTGGAAATATTCACTGTAAATGAAGCATTGCAGATAGAAAATATAACATGTACAAACCTGAATTCTATTTGGAAATAATATCGGCTGGGTAGTGGAGTAAAACTGCTCCTCCCCCAGTATATAAAGAAAGGATCTTATAGAAATGGATTTTTTAAAGAACAGTAAGTATTGGTTTTCATCCGGTTATCTCTTTTTCTTCTTTATTACGTGGTCTATCTGGTGGTCCTTCTATGCAATTTGGCTGAATAACAGTCTTGGATTGACTGGCGCACAGGTAGGGACAATTTATTCGTTCAACTCATTCTTTTCTTTATTCTTTATGATTCTTTATGGGTATATGCAGGATAAGTTGGGCACGAAGAAAAATCTGGTCTGGTTACAGAGTGTGGTACTGGTTTTTATCGCACCATTTGTTGTTTATGTATATGAACCTTTACTTTTAAATAATTTTTATGTTGGTGCAGCGGTCGGCGCTATCTATTTAGGAGCAGGCTTTATTGCCGGGGCAGGATTTTTGGAATCCTTTACTGAAAAACTGAGCCGTAAATACGATTTTGAATTTGGGAAAGCACGGATGTGGGGTTCCTTAGGCTATGCTGTTGCTGCCATCGGTGCAGGAGCATTAATGAGCATTAACCCGCATATTAATTTCTGGATTGCATCAGGAACAGGAGTTATCTTTCTTTTAATTAACGTATTTTTTAAGGTGGAAGTTTCCAAAACGGAAGAAAAAAGTGTTTCTAATATATCTATGAAAGATATCCGCTTTTTATTTTCAAATAAGGTATTCTGGTTTTTAATTATATATCTGTTTGGAACAGTATGTATTTATACAGTGTATGACCAGCAGCTCTTCCCAGTATACTTTGTAAGCTTGTTCTCCGGAGCTGGTGCCGATGGTAATACAGTTTATGGAATCTTAAACTCCGCACAAGTATTTGTGGAGGCCATCTTCTTATTTCTGGCACCATTTATCGTTAACAAGGTCGGAATTAAGCGTTCTCTTGTATTGGCAGGAAGTATCATGGCATTCCGTATCATTGGTTCAGCAATGGTCACAGGCGGATTTGGTATTTCATTTATGAAAATGCTTCACGCAGTTGAATTACCAATCCTATTGATTGCAGTGTTTAAATATATCGCTGCGAACTTTGATGTACGGCTATCTGCAACCGTTTATCTAATTGGATTTAAGGTATCGAGTGAAATTGGTGTTATTGTTTTTTCTGCATTAGTTGGCTGGATTTATGACCAGACCAGCTATGAGACAACATTTTATATTCTGGGTGCGATTGTAGTATTATTTGTTATCTTCTCGATTTTTGCATTGAATAACAATAATAAAGAACAAAAATTAGATGAGCATGAATTTGCGATGGCAAAAGATTAAATAAAAAGCGATGAACTGATTGCGCAGTTCATTGCTTTTTTCTATGCAGAAAAATGCATCTGCCGGAAGAACACAGGAATAATATTTGGCATTTAAAATTTTTTTGTAGAAAAAGAAGGAGTTTACGAATAAAAGGCGAAATTAACTATTTGGAAGGGTTTTCAAAATTAAAAAGAAATCATTTAAGTGTTGTTCTCTTTGAAGAACTTTTTTTATAAAGCAATACATTATAACGTTATGATTTAAAGTGAGCAGCATATATTATGAAGGGGTGAAGACATTTGGATATTTTGTTTAAGGGTGATGTGGAAAATCTGCGCTCAGGAATTGAGGAATTACAGGATGCTTTTGGATTTACTGTTGCGGAAAAAGGAGGAACAAAGCTGACGGGCAAGCAGGATAATCATGTCAAAGGGTTAATCGTAGAATTTGATAAAGGAGCCGGAACAATTACCTATCAGCAGCCATGTCATTTTTTCAGAGCGCTGGGTTTAGTTTTAGAAGAGTTAAACAAAGGAAATAAACAGATTAGTATTCAGGAGGAGATGCAGTTTTCCAGTGTAGGACCTATGTTTGATCTATCGCGTAATATGACAATGAAGCTGTCTACTTTAAAGGATTTTATCCGGAAATTAGCGGTGATGGGTCATAATGCAGCTATGCTGTATATGGAGGATACATATGAAGTAGAAGAAGAGCCTTATTTTGGTTATATGCGCGGGCGCTATAGTGAAGAGGAGCTGCGGGAGCTGGATGATTATGCAAATCAATTTGGAATAGAGCTGATTCCTTGTATTCAGACTTTGGCACATTTAGAGGAGTTTCTCAAATGGGATGCAGCTTATAAATATAAGGATACGCGGGGGGCTTTATTATTAGAGAGTGACGATACGTATAATTTATTGGACCGTATGATTGCTGCAGCAACAAAGCCTTTCCGGAGCAATCGTATTCATATCGGCATGGATGAAGCGGAAGAGGTAGGGCGTGGCAGATATTTAAATATCAATGGGTTTAAAAACCGCTTTGATTTAATGAAGGCACATTTGGATAAGATTGTGGAGATAACTGATAAATATCATCTGCATGCTGTAATGTGGAGTGATATGTTTTTAAAACTGGCTTCCGAAACGGGGGACAGCTATGACAAAACGACTGACTTACCAGAGTATATTGTTAATCAGCTGCCAGATAATGTGCAATATATGTATTGGCAGTATGCTCAAGCAGATAAAGAGCATTATAAGCGAATGCTGCAGCAATTGAAGCGTTTTGGCAGTACGCCGGCATTTGCTGGCGGCATGTGGGTGTGGAATACATTTGCCCCTAACTATCAAATTTCCCTGACTGCCAGTGAACCTGCACTTACTGTCTGCAAGCAGGAGGGCATTGAAGATGTTTTTGTGACACTTTGGGGAGATGATGGCTATGAGAACAATGTATACAATGCTCTTTATGGACTGCAATATTATGCTGAACATGCCTATCATCCAGAAATAGATGTAAATCATGTAAAGGAACGTGCTCTGTTTTGTACCGGAATTGATCCAGATGCACTTTTGGCGTTGAATAAAATGGATCAGCCGCCGGGTGTGGACAAAGGGAATACATTGCAGACCAATCCTTCTAAATTCTTATTATGGCAGGATGTGCTGCTGGGCTTATTTGATAAGCATGTTGAAAAGATGGACGTAGGAGTGTTTTATGAGCAGCTTGCGGAGGAAATCAGACAATATAATCAGCAGACCCCGGGTGGTTTCTTTGATGTGCCGGAAAAGCTTTGTCGGGTCCTTGCGAAAAAAGGAAATTTAGGTGTCGAATTGAAAGCAGCTTATGATGCAGCCGATAGAGAAAAACTGCAGGATATTGCCGGGAGAGTTATACCAGAGGTAATAGAGCGTGTGAAGACACTTCAAGCTGCTCATCGAAAGCAATGGCTATGCTTAAACAAACCTTTTGGCTGGGAAGTAATTGATATCCGTTATGGAGGATTATTACAACGGTTAGATACAGCTTGTGTACGAATCAATGAGTATATAAAGGGCGATGTGGATGAAATTGATGAGCTGGAGCAAGAGAGATTATATTACTCTCCAAATGTAGAGGAATCCAGCGGCTTAGGCTGGTGCAGTTATTATTACCGGATGGCTTCACCTAATGTATTCTTCCATGTACTGCCAATTTATTAAAAAGTCAAAATTACTCTAATTTTAGCTATGAGTATTTCAATAAGGAGGAAATCAGATGGATAATCAGTATACAGAAGTGCTTGTCGGCTGTTATGGAGAAGGTGGTTCAGCATGTATTCATTGGTTAAAAATACATGCTGAATCTGGTGAAATTGAACGTTTGGGAGAGAGGAACGGTATTGTTAATCCATCCTTTTTAGCGAAGCATCCGGTAAAAAATCGGGTGTATGCGGTCAGTGAAGTGGAAGATGGAGAAGTGGTCTGCTATGAACTGGATGATGAAAATCATCGTCTGAAAGAAGAAGGGCGTTTACCGACGCATGGTGGACCGTGTTACGCGGAGGTAAGTGACTGCGGAAATTATTTATTTGTCAGCAATTATTCAAGAGCCGGCGTTGTTGTTTATGCTTTGGATGAAAAGGGAGATCTGCAGAAAGAGGTGGAATATATTGATTTCACCTCTGCAAATAATCAAGACTCTCATATACATACAGTCCGGCAAATTCCAAAGACTTCTTTTGTTATCATGACAGATATTGGCGAAAGTAGATTATATATTTATCAATGGGATGAAAAGCAGATGCGTCTGTTGCCATCCCAAAGCATTACAATACCAGAAAAAGCCGGACCAAGGCATATCGCTTTTCATCCTGATATGCCAGTGCTGTATGTTGCCAATGAATATCGATCAAGTGTATTGGTATATCAGTATGTTGATCGGGCAGCTTCTATACAGTGCATTCAGGAAATTGAAACAGTAAATAATTTGAAGAATTATGGTGCAGAAATTCAATACTTTGATGGTAAAGTGATTACCTCTAATAGAGGATCAGATTCGTTGACTCTTTTTCATGTGAGAGAAAATGGCAGATTGGAAAAAGAGATCTCTATTCCTGTAAGTGGAGAATGGCCCAGACATTTTTGTAGTAATCAATTGATAAATAATCAATTATTTGTTTGTAATCAGAATAGTAACAATATAACAGTCCTCCATCAAAAGAACGATACATATTCAATAACAAATGATACATTTATCATTCAAAAACCTGTGTGCATCATTGGTGTATAACTATTAAGATATCCTTTGATAAAGTGATGTTAAAGCGTTTAGAGCTGGTTCTACAAAAAGAGACAAAAAATTTATCTTAATCATTATAATGTTATGTTGACACTTTGATAAAATAGTGATACTATTTTGAATAAGCAAAATAATATGCATCTAAGATTATTAATTTGAAAAAGGAGTGGTAGATTAAAAAGTGAAATATAGAAGGTATCTGATTGTAAAAGAAACTTCTATTAAAGCCGGCCGCAACTTACGGTGAACATAGAAGCCACCGCATTATGCGGAATCTCGTTTTACATTTTTTCTACTTAAAAAGGGGGTTCATTATGTTAAAGAAATTGTTTTTCTTAATAGCAACTCTTGTTTTTGTAAGCGCTTTATATGCATGCAGCAATGATGATGGCGGTGACAGCGATGGTAAAGAAGGAGAAGCAGCAAGCGGTGATAACGTCAATGCGGAAGGATTCCCGATTGTTGATGAAGAATTAGAGCTCACCTTCTTTGCGAACAAGCCCGCACAGAATGAAGGCAATGACTGGAATGATATTTTAATTTGGAATGAATACAGAGATCTAACAAATATTGATGTGAATTGGAATCTGGTTAGTCCTGATGCTTTAGAGGAAAATCGAAACTTAGCATTAGGAAGCGGAGACCTGCCGGATGCTTTCTTTTTAGCACAGCTGACGAATACAGATTTATTACGTTATGGTTCCCAAGGTTCTTTTTTAGCATTAAATGACTTAATCGATGAATATGCACCAAATTTAAAAGCACTTATGGAAACTGACCCGACAATTGAAAAAGCAATTACTTTCCCGGATGGCAATATTTATTCTATGCCGGCATTGATTGAAGAGGATTTCCTTTCTTTACGGCTGAGTGCAAGACCTTGGGTTAATGAGGAATGGCTGAATGAGCTGGATATGGATATTCCGGAAACAACTGGCGAATTCTATGAATACTTAAAAGCTGTAAAAGAACTTGACCCAGCAGGAAATGGATCAACAATTCCTTATGGCGGAACAGCAATTGTTGAGCTTGTTCAATGGCTTTCCGGATCATTTGGAGTAATGAATCATGGCCCATCAAATACAAACCTGGACTTAGATCCAAATGATGAATCACAAGTCCGTTACTATGCAACAACAGATGAATATAGAGAAATGATGGAATATATTAATATGCTTTATGAAGAAGGATTAATTGATCAGAGTATTTTTACGATTGAGTGGGGACAATTCCTTGCAAATGCATCAGATAATCTGTATGGAAGTATGATTTTCTATGATCCAATTGAGTTATTTGGAGACGAAATAGGGTCTCAGTATAATAGTTTAGCAGCTTTAGAAGGTCCAGACGGACACCAGTCTTATAATAAGCTTTCGTCCTCTGTATGGGATCCTTCTAACCTGGTTATTTCGAGTGATAACCCGAATCCAGAGGCAACTGTACGATGGATGGATTATTTCTACGGTGATGAAGGTGCAGAGCTTTACTATATGGGAGTCGAAGGGGAAACATTTGAAGTGGAAGATGGAGAAGCTGTTTATAGCGATCATATCTTAAATCCAGAAGGAGATATGACATTTGAACAAGCAATTGCCCAGGATTTAACATGGCTTGGTTCTATCAGCGGAATTATTAAAGAAGATTACTTCCAAGGTGGAGAAACAGCACCACAATCATTGGCAGCCGCTGAAAAAATCGAACCGCAGGTAATTGATGAGGTATGGCCAAGATTTACTTTCACAGATGAAGAAAACCGTATTCTTCAATCGACAGGTGAAGATATTAACAAGTATGTTGAAGAAATGCGCGACAAATTTATTACAGGCGATGAAGATTTAGATGGCTGGGATAACTATGTCCAAACGATTGAGCAGATGGGAATGGAAGAATTACTGGAGGTTTACCAGGCTGCATACGATCGTTATCAATCTAACTAAATTGTAGATAATTCGTTTCGCGGGGTGAGAGATCAGCATGTGTTCCTTAAAAGCATCCCGCTAAATATCACATCGAGAGGGCAGTATATCTCATGCCCTCTCTTTTTTAAGAGAATAAAAAAGTATAAAATGCTGAGGATAGCCCGCGGAAAGTGACTGCACGTAGCGGACCTCTCCACGGCAAGAACACCAGTATTTTAAAGACCAAGTGATTTTCTTGGTTTTTCTAAAGGAAATAATAGGAAAGCAGATATGTGATACAACATGAGTATGGGTTACATAAGACATGAAAACAGGATTTTGCTGCGATGATGTTCATAACCTGGTTGCAGTATTCCATATGAAGAAGGAGGTCTACTGAAAGATGGCAAAAGACCAATCCATACAAAGGGGTAAAAGGGCCACAATCAAGAAGAGTTTTCAGCGTAACTGGCAGCTTTACCTTTTCATGATGCCAGTCTTTTTGTACTTTTTTATATTTCATTATATTCCGATGTACGGCGTGCAGATTGCCTTTAAAGATTATTTTGCGACACTTGGTATCTGGGGAAGTGAATGGGTAGGATTTGAACATTTTGAGCGTTTCTTCAGCTCCTATTATTTTTGGAGGCTGCTCAAAAATACAATCATTTTAAACCTGTATATGCTTGTATTGTTCCCGCTGCCGATTATTTTAGCTCTGGCATTTAATGAACTCAGAAATGGTGCATTTAAAAAATGGACACAGACTTTAACTTACGCACCACATTTTATTTCTGTTGTAGTAGTTGTTGGAATGCTTGTAGCTTTTCTGGATCCAAATACGGGTTTAATAAACCACTTTCTGCGTGCACTTGGGGTAGATTCAATTCCATTTTTAACAAGCCCAGACTGGTTCCGCCATATCTTTGTATGGTCAGGCCAATGGCAGACACTTGGATGGAGTACGATTATTTATCTGGCTGCGCTGGCAGGTGTAAATCCGGAACTGCATGAAGCTGCAAAAGTAGATGGTGCAACGCGCATGCAGAGAATTTTGAGAATTAATATTCCAAGTATTATGCCGACAATTGTGATTCTATTTATTTTAAATATCGGGAATTTCATGCAAATTGGTTTTGAAAAAGTGCTCTTGATGCAGAATACACTAAACTCAGAGACTTCTGATGTTATTCAGACCTTTGTGTATGAGACAGGTATATTGGAAGGTCAATACAGCTTTGCTGCTGCTGTAGGATTATTTGAATCAGCTATTAATATTGTCCTTTTAATTACCGTAAACCAAATTGCACGTAAAGTCAGTGAGAACAGCCTATGGTAGGGAAGGAGATGCCTGATGTCAAAATTCAGTTTGTCGGATAAAGCGTTTGATCGAATCAATTTTCTATTCGTCCTGCTTATAACGTTAATCATTATTTATCCACTAATATTTGTGATTAGTGCGTCGATTAGTGATCCCCATGCTGTAAATACAGGAAAGATGTGGTTATGGCCGGTAGATGTGACATTTGAGGGCTTTCAACGTGTATTTCAGAATGATGCTATTTGGATAGGATATAAAAATACAATCCTTTACACAGCGGTCGGTGTTATTGTTCACTTGTTTGTTCTCTTACCGGCAGCCTATGCGTTATCACGGAAAGAATTAATGGGCAAGAAAGCCTGGCTGTGGTTTATATTATTCACCATGTTATTTAATGGCGGGTTAATCCCTACGTATTTAGTTGTCCGCAATCTGCAAATGCTGGATACTATGTGGGCAATTGTTATCCCTGGCGTAGTTGGTGCCTGGTCTATCTTAGTTGCAAGGACTTTCTTCCAGCAGACAATACCTGATCAGCTGGTGGAAGCAGCTAAAATTGATGGAGCAAGTGATATCTATTTATTTTTCAAAGTAGTTTTACCATTATCCATGCCGATTATTGCAGTTATGGCACTGTTCCACGGTGTCGCATTATGGAATCAATATTTTAACGCTCTGATTTATTTAAGGTCAGAAGATAAGTTTCCACTCCAGCTCATACTGAGGCAGATTCTCATACTGAATGAAGTAAGTGCTGATAGTGCTTCCAGTGCTGCAGGAAGCGCTCAATCCTTTGCAGATCAAATAAAGACGGCCTCTCTGGTGAAATATGCGGTTATTATTGTGTCAGCACTGCCGTTACTTATTGTTTACCCGTTTTTACAGCGCTTTTTTGTAAAGGGTGTATTGATCGGATCAGTGAAGGAATAAACCAGGGTCATGCCAGTCCATATTTTTAAAGAAAAGGAGAGATTATGATGGCAGAAGTAGCTCGTGGATATTATATATTTGCAATTTGGATAACCCGTCTTGCTTATCTGAATATATTATGGGTTCTATTTACGATTGCAGGTCTTCTTTTCTTTGGAATCATGCCTGCAACTGTTGCGATGTTTGCTATTGTCCGCAAGTGGCAGAGAGGCGAGGATGAGATTCCGGTTTTTACAACATTTTGGGGAGTTTATCGTAAGGAATTTTGGAAAGCAAACAGTATTGGAATAATTCTGCTTCTGCTTGGATATTTCTTTTCAATTCAATTTCAAATTCTCGGTGCACAGAGCGCATTGGTCTATCAGATGGCTCAATTTTCTATCGTTATCGTCTTTGCTTTATTGACTATGCTCGTAATTTATTTATTCCCAATCTATGTCCATTTTGATTTGAAAGCGATGCAATATTTAAAATGGCCGCTGATTGTATCTATTGTCCATCCGATTCTCACAGTGTTTTTACTAGCTTGTATCGGCTTGACCGGTTATTTTATCTTCCAAGTATTCCCGGCAGTGCTTTTCTTTTTTGGTGGCAGCCTTTCTGCTTACTTTATAACTTGGGGAGTATCTAAAACATTTTCCAAGTATGAAGCAGCAATATAAATAAAGAAATATAGAAATAAGAAATAGCATTGAGCGGAGGGGGATGGAAGATGATACAAGTGATAAAAAATGCATCACTTACAAATGGGCAAAAAGTAGATATTTTAATAGAAAATAGTCGAATAAAAGATATAGTTGCAAATGCAGGAGGTTTCTATCCAGTGCTGTTAGATGCAGAAGGAATGTTTGCTTCCCCCGGATGGATTGATTTACATACACACGCTTTTCCGAAGTATAAGCCTTATTGCGCCTCACCTGATAAAATTGGTTATCAAACTGGTGTCACAACTGTAGTTGATGCTGGGAGCAGCGGTGCAAATACGATAGAGGAATTTTACCAAATTGCAAAAACAGCAAGAACAAGGGTGCTTGCATTCCTGAATATTTCACGGATTGGTTTAGAACGAATAGATGAATTAGCCAATTTAGATGAGGTTTCCTGGGATGCAATAAACAATGCTGTAAATGCTTATCCATCCTTTATAATCGGCTTAAAAGCAAGAATGAGTGCAAGTGTTATAGGTGATAGTGGATTAAAGCCGCTGCAGCTTGCGGCAAGGTACAGTACAACGTTAAATAAACCGCTGATGGTTCATATTGGCAGTGCACCGCCAATGCTGCATGAGATTTTATCGCTGTTAAATAAAGGAGATATTCTCACACACTGTTATCATGGGAAAAGTCCCAATCATATTTTTCAGAACAATGGGGAGGTTGAGGCTGCTCTAGCTGAAGCTGTACGAAGAGGAGTCTATCTTGATGTCGGTCATGGAAAATCAAGCTTTTCGTTTCCGATTGCAAAAAAAGCAAAGGAGGCCGGAGTACATTTTGATACAATCAGTACAGATATTTATGAGGAAAATCAGATAAACGGACCGGTATACAGTATGGCTGATACATTAACTAAATTTTTAACATTAGGCTATTCACTGGAAACCATTATCCGTGCAGTGACAGAAACGCCGGCATATGTTTTAAACCAGCCTGAGCTGGGGAATTTTAATCGTGGTTCCTGTGCAGAATTTACTTTTTTTACAGTAGAAAACGAGACGAAGATACTGATAGATTCTTTAGGAAATGAAATCATTACAAACCAGGTGATTAAACCGCAGGCAGTTTTTCTTGGCGGGGAGTACATTG
Organism: Oceanobacillus sp. FSL W8-0428; assembly: GCF_038004405.1. Lineage (NCBI taxonomy): Bacteria > Bacillati > Bacillota > Bacilli > Caryophanales > Bacillaceae > Oceanobacillus > Oceanobacillus sp. FSL W8-0428. Next base: position 896,784 of record NZ_JBBORB010000001.1, on the reverse strand, counting down.
AACTGGAGAAGCATTATTCCTATGAAGTATAGAAGATAGATACGTATGTCTTTTTAAAGTTTCTGTTTCAGGTGATGGGATAGGTATCATATTTAATTATTTGTTTTTTCTCTTGCCTACAAAGTTTAGTGTAGTTATGATTACTGATACAATAAGAAGAAATACGAAAAAATATTTACAGAACGGCAACTTTAGTTATACTTATACTAAAGCTTATAGGATAATTATTCTCTCTTAGCTATAAAAGGGCATCACACAGCACTATGCGGAAGTTTTGACATCGGATGGATCAGTGGATTTGGATACAGAAAGGTAGAGATTACAATGAAGCTAAATTTAAGACAAGGGTCTTTATACTTGCAGGTAAAGGATATACTGAAGGAAAGAATTATCAACGGGCAGTACCCGAAAAATAGTTTAATTCCTTCAGAACCGGAGCTGGAGAAGGAATTTGAAGTAAGTAAAATTACGATTCGCAGGGCGGTAGAGCAGTTAGCTCAGGAAGGATATGTGGAGAAGAGAAGCGGTATTGGTACAACAGTACTTGCTAACCAAGCTGTTTCTAAGCTTTCAAAAGGACAGCGTTTTTCTGAATATCTGATTGGAGAAGGTCATCAATTAGGCAAAAAACTGATCGAGGTTACCAAAGTAGAGGATATCATGCCGCAGGTCAGCGCTTTAGCAGGAGATGGTGCATATTGTGTGGAGCGTCTTTATACATTAAATGAAGAGCCATATATCCATTTCAGGCATTATATCCCGTCATCCATTAATTTGCCAAACGACCCGAATGTATTTGTGAATTCATTGTATGATATGCTATATCAGGAGGGGATTCGTTTTTTCCGGTTTAAAGATGAATTCAGTGTGTCCGTTCCAGAGCCTTCTATTGCCGAGATGCTGGAAATTGAACTTCAGCCGTTACTGCAGCGTGAGCGTTTTTCGTATGATGATCGTGACAGGCTGGTAGAATATTCCGTTGCTTATTATCGTACGGATTTGCATAAGTATATTGTAAATTTTAATGTATAAACAAAAGCGTACCCATTTCAGGTACGCTTTTGTTCTCTCTCAATATAGCTTTAACTTTCTTTATTTTGGGAAGGCAAGTCACTTTCCATAACTTCTTTTAAAATCAGAGCATGATTATGCTCCTTATCCTTGGCTGCGTACAATAAGATAACACGTTGCTTTTTTTGCAGCTCTTGAAGCTCAGATAATTTTTTTATCTTCTCATCATCATTTAGCAATTCTTTTTTATACGCTTTTTTAAAATCCTCAAATTTTTCAGGATCATGGTTAAACCATTTTCTTAAATCTGGCGTAGGTGTTACTTCTTTTGCCCAATCATCCAGCTTTGCTTCTTTTTTTGAAATTCCCCTGGGCCAGACTAAATCAACTAAAACTCGATAGCCGGTCTCATTCGATTTTTCATAGATACGCTGCAGTACGATAGACATTCATAATTCCACCTTTCCAATCAAGTGTGCTTTCCTTCAATATACCATGTACATGTTCAGAACTCTATTGATTGATTCTCAGATCTCAGAAAACGTTGTAAATAAAACTTCGGGAAATAGATGGTTTATGCTTCGTGCTTTCTTTTTCTTGATAAGAACAGCAGAGCACCGCCCGCAATAATAAATGCCAGTCCCCAGATACCTTTCTCAGCATAGTTCAAAGCGGTATCAGGCAGCTTTTCTTCTTTTTTCTTTTCTAAATCTGCTTGTGATTCTGATTCAGCTTTCACTTCAGCAGTTTTTGGTGATACAGCTTTAGACGAGGCTTCGTTTTCATCTGGAGCTTCTTTGTCATTTCTTTTAATAACCACCGTTTCAGATTTTTTTGAGGCCTCTTTTTGAATAGCATTCCCTGTATCAATAACAGTATCGGAATCTACCATTTCCCCGGAAATAATTATATCAGCAAGAAAATCTCCCTGCAGGTTGTAAATATTAACCTTTAAATCTGCATTTTCAAGCTTTGTTAAATGAAATAGTGTCTCCAGTGAAAGGTTTTCTTCTCCCTGATCTGTAACAAGTACAAATTCTGCATGTAATTGGAAAACGTCAAGAAATTCCCTGAAGATAGCCATTAATTCACCAACTTGCCCCGGTGTTAGTTCCTTAATTGTTTCAAATTCAGAAAATGCCATCATTCGGTCAGCTAAATTTAACAATTTCTCAATGGTTTCATCGCTTGTAATGTCAGGAATACTGAGAATATGTTCTTCCAGCCGAAGCAGCTCGTCCTCTGTTAAATTGAATTCCTGCATGAAAAAGCTTAGATCAAAGAAATCATCATCTTCCCAAATGAATTCTCCTTCTAAATCGTAGGATAAATCATCCAAGAAGACATAATTGTTTATATCTAAATCATTATCAGAAATAAGTTTAAGTATATCTTCTTGATCGATTCCGAAATAAGGACCAAGATTACTTAAATCCTTGTTGATTATTTCTCCTAAAAAATCGGATAATTCATCGATAGTTTTAAAATCATTCAAATTGCTTCCATAAAGAGCTAAAGAACTTTCGATATGAGTTTGAGTAACCTGAAAACCGCGAATACTCGTTGCTTCTTTTAAGTAATCTGCCAGCTTTTGCTCAAAATCAGGGTCTCTTGGAATTAATATATATAAATAAAATCCGATATTCATCTCGAGGTCATCTAAGAAAACATAATCCTCCAGAGTTTCTCCAAATTCATTTAGTGTTGCTTCAAGTGCAGCCTGGTCAATATCATAATCATCATAAATCTGTTTTAGATTATTTCCATCTTTACGGATTACGTCTCCTAAGAACTCTTTTAGATCTTCAATTGTATCAAATTCTTCTAAATAAGAATCATAGAGAGACAGAGAGAATTCAATATCTTCTTTTGTGATTGTAAAGCCTCGCTCAATACTAATTTCTTTTAAATAAACATCCAGACTTTTTTGGAAGCTGTTTGATTGTGCGTCAGCAGCTCCAGGTAAAACGACAAACAAAAATAAGAATAATGCAAAAATTTGTGCCGATTTCCTCATTCATTCTCCTCTTTTCAATTAAAATAACTAGCTCAATGATAAAATTATAGCCTCGAAGTCCCTTCCTGGCAATCTATTTTGAAGAATATTTCTATTAATATCCAAAAAATATCAAACATTTAGATCAAAAGTGAAAATTTCTAACTTTTAGCAGCAAACGTTTACAAAATACGAAGGTTATGTCACTATATTGGTATACAAGTATTCATAATTAGATAAAGGAGCTATGCAAGATGAAAGCATTTTATCCAAAGAAGAAGCTAATGAACGAATCAAAAGGGGAACAAGTTGTTGCGGAGCTCCGAATGCGGATTATTTCTCGTGAAGTAAAGGCAGGTACTGTTCTTTCAGAGAATCAATTGGGATCTTTATTTCAAGTCAGTCGTTCTCCGGTCAGAGAAGCTTTGCGTGTGCTGGCGAATGAGAATCTTGTTCGGCCAGAAAGAATGGGAGCAGTTGTCGTTGGCATCTCTGAAAAAAATATTGAAGAAATTTATGATATCCGCTTAATGATAGAGTCCTTTACCTTTGAACGTCTGTTAAAGATGCAGACGGATAATCTTGTTCAAGAGCTAAAAAAAATGATAGAAATGATGAAAATTGCTATTAAATATCAGGATGTTGACCAGTTTTCCTTCCTGGATATTGAATTCCATGAAACAATTATTCAATCAATTGATCATCACCATATTAAGATGCTGTGGAATAATTTAAAGCCCGTCTTAGAATGCCTTATTATTTTATCGATGCGTTACCGGATGATGACCAATGAAAAAGATTTTGAACGTATTCTCTATAATCATGAGCTGATTGTGGAAGCCATTGATAAAAAGGAAAAGAAAATGGTGGATTTAGCTTTTGAGAGGAATTTTCATGATGTACAAAATCAGGTGGAAGCTCTTTGGGTAGATGAGGAAATAATGAAGGTAGTCAGAGAGTATAGTGTGAAGGAGTAGAAAATAAGCTATTTTGTTTCAAAATAGCTTATTTCTGTTTATCTTCAAGTGTTTTTCCTGTCAACGATTTTCCCATCACGCATTTCAATAACTTCATCCACAAAATCCAGCATATCCATATCATGTGTGACCATTAAAACGGTAATATGCCGCTCTTTAGAAAGCTTTTGGATCAGCTTCATCACTTCCTTAGATCTTTTTGAATCAAGACTGGCAGTGGGCTCATCAGCAAAAAGCACCTTAGGGCTGTGAATTATTGCTCTTGCTACCGCAACACGCTGCTTCTCTCCTCCTGATAATGAAGAAGGGGAAGCATCTTTTCGTTTCCACATACCGACAAGCTCTAAAACCTGCTTTATTTCCTTTCTCTGTGCCTGTTTGGAAAGAGGAGATTCAGCAGTCTCAAGCATGAGAGTCAGCTGTTCCTGTACAGTTAAAAAGGGTACTAAGTGTGCAAATTGAAAAATAAAACCAAAATCTTTTGCTCGGATTTGTCGAAGTTCTTCACTTCGCATGGATGTCAGCTCCTGCTGCTCAAAGGAAAGCCGTCCATCTGAGGGTGTCTGTAATCCGGCAGCAATGGTCAGCAATGTACTTTTGCCTGAACCAGAGGCCCCTGTCAGGGCAGTAATTTTCCCTTTTGACAGGGAGATATTAATTCCTTTTAATATTTCCTCTTTTACTTCTCCTTGAGCAAATGTTTTTCGAACGTTCTCCATTGTAAATAAGCTCATTTTACATCTCTCCTTGTTGTATAGCCTGTATTGGTTCTACACGCTTAATTTGAATGCCGGATAATGTTGACCCGATAAATCCAATGATGATAAAAACGAGAGAAAGCAGTCCTGTTGCCTGCCAGGTTAGGTGAAAAGGCATGCCGTTTGGTGCCATCAACTGGAATGCTTGACTGATCGATATAGATAATATCAGAGAGACAGCAGAGATAATAAACATCTGTGCCCACATCATTTGAAACAGCTTGCCTGTTTTTACACCAATAGCTTTTAAAATACCGTAAATACCAAGCTTTTGAACATTAATCATATAGAAGAAGATAGCAAACAGCATCCCGCTGATAACCAGAAGAAAAATAACAATCATATTCAGTGACATTTGTTCCGCACTGTAGCTTGGGATGGTATTTAAGAATTCACTATTTGAGAAGGCTTGCAGCCCTTTAAAAGCTGGTGCACCATCTGTATTTTGTATTGCGGAATCAGCAATAAATGCGATTTGCATCGTATCAGTATGAAATAATGCTTGAAAATCATCTGGATTTATAAATGCTGCAGGGGAGTGGCTATATTTTTCGTGATCGACAAACCCTGCTACTGTTAATGATTGATCCCATTGTTCATTTGTTATCTCGTCTCCAACTGCTATTCCTTCTTCTTCAAGAGATGCATCTAAAATTACTTCACCGGAATTAACCTCCTGAAAATATGCACTGTCTGTTGCAGATACGTAAGCAACACTGCGCTGTTTATCTGAGGGATCTATAAAATTTCCCATCTGAATTGAGAAAAAAGCTGTTTCAGACTGTTTTTTTATTATTTCTTGCTGCTGTTGATCTGACAGACTGGAGAAGCTATAGGTTTCATCTGCTTCCTCCTCCATATAAAATGTTCCATCTGGCAAATTTTTAATCAGTGAAGCATTATCCTGTGAGAGCCCGTTTGCCAGTCCGGATATAATAAAAGTTAATAGGCTGATTAGGAAAACAATCGAGCCTAAGATGGTATAACGTAATTTATTTTTCTTCATTTCCTTCCAAGCCATTTTCATCTTGTTTAAACCTCCTGTATCTTTTGTATATCCAGAAGTATATAAAGGGAATATGAACACAGTATGAACAGGAGTTTTCAAATGAGAATCTAGAAGAAAAAATATAAAACGTTTGATATTAAAAAAGAAAGAGAAACAAATCACTTTTATTTGCATTGTGATCTGTTTCTCTTTCTTCGTTCCCAGTTTCATGCTAACACTATGCCCAGCCTAAGAAGGCGATGATGCAAAGAACAGCAAAAGCTACAATTCCCCCCAAACCATTAATAGTTGTAAAGTATTTCAAACCTTGCCTTGTATTAAAGTTAAAGAGAGATGTCATCATCCAGAAACCGCTGTTATTTACATGCCAGAATACCATTGACCCTGCACCTACAGCTAATGTTGCAACAACTGGAGATAGACCAAGTGCACCGAGCATTGGATAAACTAATGCAGCTGCTGTCATCGCAGCAATTGTCATCGATCCTGTTACGGCCATTAAAATAGCAGCAAGAGCAAATGGAATAAGTAGTGTCGGGAAGTTCATTGAAATAATAGAATCTCCAATTTCATCAATCACGGGACTTTCTCGCAGAATTCCTCCCATTGCTCCCCCCATACCTGTAATAATTAAAGGAATAATCGCAATTTTCAATGCGCGCACTACCCAATTATTCATTGAAATCTCTAATGCAGAGGCATTATTTGGCACTTCAAATTCATGCTTCTGAGCGTTGTTCAAGACTTTTTGTTTCCTCTTCATTACTAATAAGGCAACGAGAATAACTCCGACAAATAATGCGAATGTTTTATCCCCAATGGAAGCTAATACAGTATATGCGGTAGAACCTTCTTCAAAAATCATATTTGCAAATGATCCAATTGAAATTAAGATTAAAGGAATAATCAATGGCATAAATGATAAGAAAGTAGAAGGGATATTATCCTCTTTAATATATAATTCATTTAAACTGGCCCCTTTTGGAGCTGGTTTATAGCCTTCTGTAAATTCTGGATTTGGAGGAATAAACTCTCCTTTTGCCAGAATTGGTCTTGTTAAAATATAAGTAAGTACAAAAGAAACTAAACTAATAACAAATCCCCAAATAATTACTTGACCGATATCTGCTCCTAAGAGAATAGCAACCGCTAAAATACCTGGTGTCGGTGGAATTAGACCATGTGTTAATGTCAGCCCCAAGTTAACATATGGTGCCATGATAACCATATTGATTTTCTTTCGTAATGCTAATATGGCAGCAATTGGAGATGTTAATACCATTGTAATATCTCCAAAAACGGATAAACTCATCACAAATGCTGATAAAGATGGCGCAAGCTCTAGCCTTTTTCCTTTAAAAAGTTTAATAAAAAAGTTTGTAATACGAGTTGCTGCACCAGTATCCTGAATACCCATAGCTATAATTGCTCCAAAGATAATGGTAATCCCGATACCTGATAATGTGGATCCGAAGTATTCATTAATTTTCTGCATGGTTTCTAATAAAGAGTCCCCGAGTGCAATTCCTAAGAAGGCGGATATAATAAATAAAGTCATAACTGGATGCATCTTCAATTTCAAAGTCATAAAAGTAAGTAAAGCAACAGCAACAATCATCAGACAAATAAATACTGTTGGCGTCATGTTTTCATCTCCTATTTTATCTACATTTTAATATATTCTACTAACATAAATATTTAATGGGTTCTTCCTCTGTTATAAATAAGAACTAGATAATTGCTTTAAATTGTTTCAATGTTTTTAGAGTAGTCTCATAGGCATGTTGAATTACCCAATCAGACGCTTTGTTCCAATACTCAGGACGAAAGGTTTCTATAGAAACCATGCCATCATAATTCATGCGCTGCAGTACGTGGAAAAAGTTCTCTAGATTAATCTCTCCTGTATCACAAAATCTTCTATTAGCTTGTGTTAATTCTTCCATAGCTGCATCATCAGCATTATTAATGTGAATAGCATAGATTTTTTCCGGATCAACCATTTCCATCACAGAAAAATCCTCCAGCTTGTTAAATAAATATAAATTAAATACGTCAAACACTAAACCAACATTGTTTTTATTTACTGTTTTTACAATCTCCCAAGCCTGATCTACTGTTCGTACAGAGCAATACTTGCTGCCGACGAGTTCAAAACACAGCTTTACGCCATATCCTTCTGCTATATCTGCAAGTTCTTTTAAAATACGCACACAATTGTTAAAAATAGACGGCCATTCTCCAATGTATGGACCTTCAGCCGGATTACGGTTCAAAGGAGCTACAACTACAAAATATTCTGATCCAATTTCCTGTGCTGTCTCGCAGCCCAATAAAAAATCATCCATTACTTCTTTATGCTTGATGGAATCATCCTTCTCTGAGAATAAATCCTCGTAAATGTATAAGGCATTCATGGCATGAGGCTTGATATGACTTGTTTCAAAGAATTTTTTCAGATCATCTGATGTGTGCGTTTTCAAATAATCCTTTAACATATCTAAGCGTATTTCAATATAATCAAATCCGTATTTCTCACAAAGCTCCAAATCTTTTTCCAAAGTAGAGCAGTCCTTTGCCGTTGCTTCGTTATATCCTATTTTCATTTTTAATCACCCTTTTATAATGGGAATTTAATAACTTTATTTTCTTTTGTGCTCTCATAAATAGCTGTAAACAACTCTACTGTTTTTCTTCCTTCGTACCCGTCTACAAGAGGGGAGGTATTATTAAAAATAGCGTCTATAAAGTCTTTAATCTGCAATTCGTGATAATAATACATAGAGTCCACGTTATTAAAAAATGCGCTGTCTTCTTGTTTCCATGTATCTAACATTTGGGATTCCCCTGGAACTGTCCACATATCATTATAAGGAGGCTCTGTAATAGAAGACATGCCGGCAATAAACATAGCTCCTCCATCTGTTTGTACACCAATTGATGCACCATTTTCTCCGTGTATATGAACTTTTCCATATAATGCAGGGTTTTGAGAATTACTGACAACTACATTCCCAAGAGCGCCGTTTTTAAATTTAATAACTGCTACTGCTGTATCCTCTACTTCAATGTACGGATGATTCAGGTTACTCCAAACACCATAAACTTCTTCAACCTCGCCCATATACCATAATAAAAGGTCTAATTGATGTGGTGCTTGATTTACCAAAACTCCACCGCCTTCTCCGTCCCATGTTCCGCGCCATGCATCACTTTGATAGTAAGTTTCATCACGCCAGCCAAGCATATGAACTGTTCCAAGTACTGGTTTGCCGATTTTTCCTTGATCAATTGTTTCCTTTATACGCATGCAAGACTGATAAAAGCGGCGTTGAGATACAGTCCCTACTATTTTTCCTGCTTTTTCGGCAGCTGATAAAATTGCATCACAATCTTTCAGGGAAGATGCCAGAGGTTTTTCAATTAATACATGGGCTCCGCTTTCAATTGCCTCAACTGCTGCTTGAGCGTGCAGCGGATGGGGGGTGCAGATACTGACAATATCGATTTTTTCCTGTTCAACCATGTCATGTACATTATCGTAAGCATTTACATTATATTTTGAAGCAAAGTCCTCTGCACCTTTTAATCGATGATTGCAAACGGCTACAAAATCGGAATTAGGTAGATTAACAAATGCTTTTGCATGAAAATCTGCTACTTTTCCACAGCCAATAATAGCTGTTCTTAATTTTGTCATATTCCATTCTCCTTCCATAAACAGTGGTAGATTAACTGTTAAATATCTTTGTTTTTAAGCGCTTACATAAAATGTTAAAAATATCTTTGGCAGATTATGTAGATAAGTTAAGATAAAAGATTTCTTTTTCATTTTATTCGGAACACTTGTATACAGGTATTCTATAAGAAACTTTTCATTTTGACAAGTGTTTATTTTTAGAATGCTATAAAATTATAAAAACATAATTCACTGAAATCCGTCTCAGTCCTCATATAAAAGGCGCCAATCTACAGAGTAGACAGCTTCTGATTAAAACAAGAAATGAATCTCATCAGGAAAATTTATTTTTGTTATGATAGGTAGTAAAATAGATAAATATGTAATATTATGGAAATTATATACATTTTTCTCTTTGTAATGAAATAGAAAAAGCATCTGACAAAAAGGTCAGATGCTGCATTAATACATATTATTATCCTCTTAAAGGCAATTTCACAATAAAAGTAGTTCCAGCCATATTATCGGACTGAACACTAATTGTTCCGCCATGCAATTCTACAATCGTTGCAACAATAGATAATCCTAATCCAGTTCCTTTTACACTTCTGGTACGAGAAGCATCTGCGCGGTAAAAACGATCAAATATACGTTCCGTTTCTTCTTTGGATATACCGATCCCTGTGTCTGTAAAAGAAATGGAGCAGTGGCCCTCTGTGTAAGTGAGCTGGATATCGATGCTGCCGGCTGGATGATTATATTTTAAGGCATTGGACAGCAGGTTATCCCAAACTGTATTTAACAGAGAGGGGTCAGCGTCAATCTCCAAGTCAGGAAGTGTATAGCTCAGCATGATTTCTTTTTCCTGAATCAACCAATGATAGCTCGTTAGTAAATCCTTTAACTGACTGCTGATATTAAACCGCTTCTTTTTCACAATATGCTGATCCTGATCAAGAGAAGAGAGAAGCAGAAGCTGATCTGTCATAATAGACAGCCGGCTGATCTCTTCGTTAATAATTGAGGTATACTGTTTCTTTTCTTCTTCTGAAGTCTCCTTGTCGTTGAGTAAATTCGTATACCCTTTAATGTTTGATAATGGGGATTGAATATCATGTGAAATATTTGAAACAAATTCCTTACGCAGCCGGTCATTTTTCTCAATTTGCTTTGCCATTTGTGAAAAGCTTGTGGATAACTCTCCTAATTCATCTTTTCGCTTCGTTGGTAAGGTATTTACTTGGAGTTTTCCTTTAGCAAGCTGTTTTGTTGCAGTGCTAAGCCGGGAAATGGGCTTGACCAGATAATTTGTGCTGAAGAGAACAAATAAAATACTAAGAATAATTGTTAAAGCAAAGAGTACACCAAATAATAAATGCATCTCATTAAATAACAGCTTGATATCAGGCCGGATAAATAATGCATAGTCCGAATTTTGGTAGGTTACAGGAACGCCGATAGAATTTTTTAATTCATTCGCAAAGAAGCCTGTGACAAAGGTCTGCCTGGGAAAATGGACCATCCCATGAAAGATTTCTCCATCCAGTACCTTCTGTATATCACTGTCTGTTAAGTTATTTTCCCGGAATTCTGCTCCAAATAATTGTTCACGTCCATCGTTATCCACAAGGTATAGTTGATAACCTATATCTGCCATATTGGATAAGTAGTCGCTCATGGTGATTTCCGGGTTATTTTCAATAAAAGCGGCCATCTCTAAAGCGATTTTGGTGTTCTTTTCATCATTTTGAGGCTTTAGGGAATGTTGATAATAGGTGTTCGAGATGAGAAAGGCAACTACACCGCTAAGAAACATAATGCCAATGGTGACTGCAGCGAATTTAACATAGAGTGACCGCATCATTTTGCCGGCTCCAAACAGTATCCGATGCCGCGGACAGTTTTAATGGAGAATGAAGAAGTCAGGGAAGAGAAACGCTGCCTAAGACGTTTAATATGTACATCTACAGTTCTCTCATCTCCTTCGTAATCCAATCCCCATATTTTTTCAATCAGCTGTGCACGAGGAAATACATGCTGTGGATAACTTGCCAATAGTGCTAATAATTCGAACTCCTTCAAGGGAAGTAAAAGTGTTTTATCCCCAATCTTTACCTCATAGTTGTTTAAATTAATTTCTGTATCTCCAAATTGTATAGTATGTGTATCTTTTTTCTTCTGATAACGGCGCAATAATGCATTAATACGAAAACTGAGCTCACGGGGTTCAAATGGCTTTACTAAATAGTCATCTGTTCCCGCAAGAAATCCTTCTTCTTTATCCTCAATTTGCCCTTTGGCTGTGAGTAATATAATTGGAATATCGTATTTTTCGCGAATTTCCTTTGTCAGTTGAAATCCATTCATAAACGGCATCATCACATCAACAACAGCTAAATCACAAGGTGTCTTTTTTAATATAGCTAAAGCCTCTGCACCATCCTTTGCTTCAGAAACGTGAAAGCCTTCCTTTTCCAGTTGAATATGGACAAGCTGCAGGATATGGGTATCATCATCAACAATTAATATACTTTTCATGTGGGTAATCTCCATTCACATTAAATATTACTTGATCTAAGCTTACTGCAAATCAGAGGAAGCTGCCAAATTATTCGGCTGGCGTTAACTTATTAACAGGAACATAGCGGATATGCCAATATATCATACATAATCCCAGTAATACACTGATAATAGAAAAAATCAGCATTCCTAAGATACCAAATTTCAAATATCCAAACAGGAGCCCGATAACTAGAAGAATAGGCGAGCTCAAACGTAGTACACTTGTTTCCAGAGAACTCCGCAGTAAAGCTTCTTTCCAAGGGAAGAGTTCAATAAAGGAATTGAATCTGAAACCTAGCCAGCCGGTTTTAGTGATATCCACAATGATATAAATGGAAGCAAGCCAAAATAAGTAGCCGGTCCAGTATGGTGCTGATAATATCAGCACAGCAATTAAAAGACCTGTTAGCTGAACAAGCGGCATCAAAACTGGTAAATTACGAAAGAAGGATTTAAAATAGGCATCTGTAAAAATCATTTCACTATTTTGCCTTTGAAACATAACCTGTGATTTTTTCCAAAGCCATATTGGTTTTGTGGAAGGCAGCTTATAACCTTGCTGTTTGATATTTGTAAGCAATAGGTTAGCCCATTTGACTCTAGTCTGTTCATCCATTTCAGCAATTTTTAAAAAATGCATTCCATTATAAGAGAGTGTGTGAGCCAGGGTTATGATAACTATGAAACTAATGATTATCCACAATATCCACAGGAAAGGAGTAGTTATAATAATCTGAGATAAACTTATCCACAACACGAGGGCTGTAAGATAAGATAGCATGCGTAGAATGAATGATGGAATATGTATTTGTGCATATTTTTTCCACAACGTAACAACAATTACTCCCGAGAGATAGTAAATCCAGAGATATCCCGAAGAAAGAAGAGATAAAGAAAATATTTTAAATAGAAAAGGTAAAGCTGGTAGAAACAGCAATGTTGCGATAATTAACAAAGTACTGATGGAGTAGATGATTCCGTATTGGGAAATGCACCGCAGTAAGGGAATATTTCTGCTTAGAAAAAGCTGATCTGCCAGGTATGTGAATAACTTTATATTATGCAGGAAAAAACTTATCGCGAATATAATCATCCAGCCGTACCAGCCAATCAGATTTAAGGTAAATGGTATATCACCGAGCCACTCCATATAGAAAAATGCAGCAGTAGCGGCTCCGGGTATCAATAAATAAACAAATAATGTCCAATCCATTACGAGCTTATTCGCTTTCCATAAATTTTGAAAATCAGACCGGAGCCGTTTGAAGAATATGATGCGTGCGGTCTCCTTCATGATACACCCTCCTCCAGTAATTCATAAAAGCAGTCTAATAGAGATGTGCCGGCGGGTTGATTTGTTGCTGTCTGCAGTTCCTGCAGCTTCCCTTGAAAAATAGTGTGTCCCTCGTTTAAAAGAATAAACCGGTCGCATAGTTTTTCTGCGGAATCAAGTACATGCGTAGACATTAACAGAGCCGCTCCACGTTCTTTTTCTTGTTGCAGCAGGGTGATCAGATGTTTTGTTGCTATTGGATCTAAGCCGATAAATGGTTCATCAATAATGTAAATATCCGCTTCTGTCATAAAGCTGAGACAAATCAATGTTTTTTGCCGCATTCCTTTAGAAAAATGAATAGGCAGCTCATGCTCCTTGCCGGTAAGGGAGAATTTTTTTAAAAGATCCTTTGCCCGTGACTCCCAAATATCCTTTGCCATTTCATAAGAGGTTGCTGCAAGACGTAGATGCTCCCAGAGTGTAAGCCGATCATAAAGAATGGGTTCTTCGGGGATATATGCCAGCTTTTTTTCTTTTTCTAATTCAATGCTTCCGTGAAAATACTCAATGGTACCGATAATAGATTTGATAGTGGTACTTTTTCCTGCACCGTTTGCCCCGATAAGACCGACAATTTCACCGGGATTGATGGTGAAATTAATATCTTCCAAGTAAAGCTTTTTTTGCTGATAGCCTGCAGAATCTATATGTACTTGCAGCATAGAATCCCTCCATGAGTTATAGGATATATTTGCATTTATGTATATTAGATATACGATAATCAGGCGGAAAAGTTTCGTTATAATAAGATACAAAGACCTTAAAAGCTACTTTCATTTACCGCAGCAATTGTATTAACTTGACTTTATTTGATTGCTTTCAGGTATGCTTCCCCATTAAGATAGATATAATATAAACAATTTGAAAATTGCTGCATAAGGAGGTTTATGAAATGGCAACGTTTGAGGATTTTTTAAAGATTGATTTACGTGTAGGTACTGTATTACACGCAGAACCGCTCGAAAAGGCACGTGTCCCTGCGATTAAATTACGGATTGATTTTGGAGAAGAGATTGGTGAAAAACAATCCTCGGCACAAATTACCAAACGCTATACACCTGAGGGTTTGATAGGGCGCCAGATTGTTGCAGTCGTTAATTTTCCGCCGCGCAGAATTGCCGGATTTAAATCAGAGGTACTTGTCGTTGGTGGAGTAGAGGGAGAGGGGGATGTAGTTTTACTTGGTCCAGATGAACAAGTGGCGAATGGCACGAAAATTTCGTGAATAAAAAATGTCCATTCACATGAATTAAAAATTATTCAGCGAATGGACATTTTTCTATTCACTTTCATTCACAGGCTGCTCCATACTTCCCATAAATAAAATAATATTCTCTTCTGTATTAGTAATTGTGAATAGAAACGGACGATTGATATCCATCTGGAAGGTATCCTGTATAATCGCAGCAGTTTCTTCTATAGAAACAGAGGTAGCTCCTGCTGCTTCCGTACCTTCTTCGTTAACGTCTATAAATGTTTTATGATAAATTTCGTCGATATAAGCCCCTTTATCTTCTATTGACGTAAACATATTAGAAAAATTAGCGTAATTTGGGTCGAAGGCCTGCTCCATACCGAGATCAATAAAAAGATCATTTAATATGGATTCATATTCCAGTGTGAAGGAGGGAAGAAATACGGTTCCTGTTTGTTTCTCCATATCATCTGTCCATTCCTGCCATTTTTCTAAAGAAAAGTCTTCCTGGAAATCTGTAAAGCTGCTATCCTCATTAGGCAGGAAAATTTGCATTTGTATTGTTTCTTCCTCCTCATAAGGCAGAGAAACAACCTGAACATCATCGTTTTCTGAGTAATTTAATTCTTCCTCATACAATACCATCGTAGGTGTTTCAATAGAAGAGCCATCTGCTAAATGAAATTCCTGTTCCTCTGTTAAGCTTTCATCAAAAGGATATGTCCAATCACCTTGAAAGTAAACAGCATTGAGCAAGAATAAAATTAAATTAGGTGAAATCTCATCTATCATATTATCTATCCGGTCATTTGTCTGTTCAGCAACCCAATCATTAATGGCATCTTCTGTTGTCAGGGGCTCTACTTGTGCAAGATAAGATGTTTCCAGCATTTCCTGGTAAGCAGATTCAATCTCCATATCTTCCCTGAACCAGACGGCATTTGCGAGATACAGCTCCAGTTCCTGATTATCCCCTGCCTGATTCATTAACAAATCGTGGTTTGCAGAAAGTAAGGCATCAGAATCAATATTCTCTATCCCAAGTACTTCAGCCATTTCTTCTTTTGTCTCTCCTCCGGCACCGTGATATGTCATATTTAATGCAGTCCAAATACTTATAGGAGAAATAAATAAATTGCCATCCTCATTTTTGTCTAATCCGGAGAGTGTTTCAAAACCAAGCTGGTTCAATCCTGACTGGACAGTTTCTTTGGATGCATTGTCCGGCTGTTCTATATCGTCAGCTGGGTTTTCTTGCTCCGAATTAGAGGTATTGCAAGCGCTTAAAAAAATGACTGTAAAAAAACAAAGAAATTTTTTCATCATTTTAACAGCATCTCCTCATTTAATTTTGTTAAACATATCATACATGAAGGAGAGGAACAAGCTAATATGGAAGGAAACTAAATTGAATAAAAGAAAACCATATTAAGCCCCAGGCTTAATATGGTTGCTATTGCCGTTATGAAGAAAGCTTTTGTTCGAAAATCTCTAATAGTTCCGAAACCAATTCATAAGAGTAAGAAGCTTGAGAATAATGGTCTTCCGCATGAATAACCAGAAAGGGCAAATTTTCCTCCGAATTTTCCGACAGCCTGGAAAGAAGTTTCAGATGTACGCTTGATGCTTGTACGATTAGATCATTTGCTTCTTTTAACAGCTTGCGTGCTTCTTCATACTCGTCCACTTTTACCTTTTTTAAAGCGACTAGTGTATCACTTTTAGCCTGCCCGGCAAGTGCAATAATCTCAAAAGCACTTGCTTCTAGAGAAGGGGTTTCGTTTTGTTGATTCTCTTCCATGGACTGTGTCCTCCAATCATTATTTAAGAGTGTGAAGCAATTTAGAAATCAAATGCATCATCTTCCTCTATTTCTTTCTCATTTTGTTCTTTTATCAATTGAGCTTTTTCCATTGCCTTGAAGAAAGGATAATAGATAAGTCCCATCACAATAATATTTACAAATGGCAGGATGACAGCTTTCCAATCAAGCGTCATAATAAATGCCCCGACACCAGGCGGTAAGAATCCAGGCGGCTCTACAATTGGATAACCAATCAAACCAGAGCTGAAGAGAAGGTAGGAAATTCCGCCAATAATTGGTGGAGCAAAGATAAATGGGACAAATAAAAATGGATTCAGTACAATCGGTGTTCCGAAAATTACTGGCTCATTAATACCGAATAAAGATGGAATAAAAGCAACCTTTCCAATTGGACGCAATGTATCTGATTTACTTCGCATCATTAAGAATACAAGCCCCAGGGTAATTCCCGATCCTGTTACCGATAATATACTGTAGTAAAAGCCCATTGTAAAGATATGCGCAGCCTCACCGCCGGCAGCAATGTTGTTTGCATTCGTTGCCATATAGGTAGTAGCGATTGGCAGCCAGACACTGGAAGTGATGGCAGCACCATGTAAACCAAAGAACCAGAGCAGCTGCGTTAAGAAAAGAATCAGCATTACAGCAAAAATATTGTCAATACTCTGAATTGCGGGAGCGAGAACGCCCATAATAACCTGCGAAAATGCCTTGCCGGCAAATTCGAAGGAAAGAATAGAGATTACTGTAAATACGACAATGTTAATAACCATGGGAATTAAATTGTTAAAGCTCTTAGCAACAATGCTTGGAACATCTTTTGGCAGACGAATAACAAGTGATTTGCTATTTAGAAAGCGTGTGATTTCTACAATTCCTAAACTGACAATAATACTGACAAACAGTCCTTGTGCATCAAGGTTTGCTGTTCCAAAACCTCCATCTATTACTTCTGCACCGACAATAAATTGACAGATAACAGCTGTTATTCCAATCTCAATGGAGTTCATCTTATATTTTCTTGCCAGCGATTCCGCGATAAAGAATGCAGAGTATAGCGAAATGATTCCCATTGTGAAATTAAATGGCAGCATAAATTTATCGAGATGATTACCGATAAAAGCTGCGATACTGTTTCCTTCCGGGAGAATATTCATTAAAGCAATCGATAATAAACAAAAAGAGCCGATAATAATGATTGGTACGATACTCATCATGCCTTCTTTAACTGCTTGAATATGCACCTGGTTTTCTATTTTTTTGGCAACAGGTAATAAGTATTTCTGTAATGATTGTTGAAATCTTGATTCTGTCTCGGCCAACGCCATTCAACTCCTCTATGAAGCGTTTTATTTTGAAATAAGATACTGCAAGAGAGGTGCCTCTTTTGCAGTATCTGCTATTAAGATTATCTAGCTTTTGTACAGCTTAATTGCTAATTTAATAATTGCCGGAGCATCTATACGCCCGTAATCGACTAAATCAATCGTGCTCACCTTTACTTGATGATGCTCACACACTTCATGAATGGAGTCTTCTCTGGAACGAATTTGCGGAGCGATAAGCACCACATCGATATCTTTGGCTTCAAGGGTAGGTCCCAATTGGTTTACAGAGGTTGCTTCCACGTTCATTTCTTTATGCTTTAGCTTTTCATGCTCCGCGATAAACGCCTGCATTTTTTGAACTAAATAGCCAGTGGATGCACCTGCTTCACAAATTAAAAGAATATTCATTAATAATCTCTCCTTTAGTCAGAATCACAGCATGCTTTATCTAGCTTTATTATGCTTTAGTACTGCCAAGAGTTGTTTTTAAATGTGGACTCTACAGCCTCTTCCGGGTTATATTTCTTGAGAATTGCTTCATAACGTTCTTTGTAATCATTATCTACTTCTTTTTGAGGGATAACTTTGCTTGCTTCATTTAAGAAGTGGAAAGAATCACGTCCCATTTCTTTTCCTCTTGTTGTATGTTTATCAAGAGCGATATCTGGAATTTCTGGAAGATATCCCATTGCAAAGCTTTTAGCAACAATATTTTTTAATAAGTCGCTGGAGCGGTCTTTTTCACACGCACATAAATAACGAATGGCATGGAAGAAGAATAATGGACGATCGCCATCTGCGTAAACAAATTTTCGACTCATATCATGTAAGTTATTAACTAAGACAGCTGCTTGGGGGTTTCCCATGCCAATGTCTTCTACAGAGATTGCAATTAATCGTCTCCATAGCTTGTCCTCCGCCTGTGGAGAAGTGATATAGAGCTCATACGCAAATGCACATGCATCTTCTTCTTTTCCTCTGCGGATACTTTTTTGTAAACTCGATATTATTTCCTCGGAAATAAACCCGTTTCTAGTATAGGTTCTTGCCCATGGATCTTCTGTGAAATTCTGCATTTTATTTCCTCCTCTTAAAGTTCTGCTTTCAGGGTACTTGTCTCATAAATATGTTCCTTATTAAAGCTGTGCCTATTGCAGCACAATAAATCTAAATGCTTGTAAGAAGCAGCATTGTAAGCCTGGAATTGTTAATGTACAATAAAAATTGTAATCGGCTTAAATAGGAGACTTAACAATGAATATAGAGCATCTTTACGACAAGCATCAATTAGATCATTTAGAAAAGAAATTATTAACTTATCTGGTCAATTATCCAGAGCCATTAAGTAAGCTTGGTATTCGCAAAGCAGCGCAAGATAATAATACCTCCATATCGACCATTATTCGTTTAGCTAAAAAGCTGCATTTTGAAGGATATACAGATATGGTGTACCATATAATATTTTCGAAAAATCAAAAAACAGAAACAATGAAAGGTGACTTGTTTACAATATCGACGGAAATGGTCCAGCAATACAGCAGAGCTTTCCGGAAATTGTTTCAAAAATATCAATCCAAAAAAGTAGTTGTTTTCGGCCTGGGTTACGCACAGCTTATCGCCAATTATATGAATGAGAAATTATTGATAAATGGCTGGAACAGTATTTCAAATACACATCTCCAGCTTTTCTCAGAAGCATATCAAGGAGAAGTACTGCTGATATTTATATCTCAATCAGGCGAAACACCGAGAGCGCTGGATATAATAAAGAATGCCAGTCAAAATGGGATAGACATCATTTCATTTATTGGAAATGCAAACTCGTCTGCAGTACCGTGTTCCACACTTCCAATTATAATTAATGAGTACAACCAGTTGAGAGATCTTCAATATATGCCGAATACCTTCTTTGGAGAGACAATTTTGATATTTGAATATCTGTTTAGTGATTTTTTAGAAAACTCGAAACAGCGCAACGAATAATACGGTTTTATCGTAGCATAGGTGAAAGGGATTGAGTATAAGCAGAAGGAAACTTAAAACATGTTCTAAGTTTGAAAAAAGTTTTAGAGATTTATTTGCCAGGATAGTCTTGAAATTCCGTTAAAATCTAAAATGTATCAGTTTTAAGGGGAGTATTGGTAAAAATTAAAAAGCTAGAAAAAAGTCAACTGCTTCGAGATGCTGTTGACTTTTTTCTAGCTGCAGAGGAAATTATAGAATTATTGTCTTGTGGATAACTATTTATAAAAAAACAGCCGCGTCCAGCTTCGAGCGCCAAACTTTAGAGATTTCACGTCACGCCCTACGATAAAGAAGACTTAGTGATTGTCAAGCCGTCAGGCGTAGACAGAGGTAAAGTTGGGACTGGGACTGCGATTACTCGCCCCATCGAAGTGCTTTTGCGATTACTCGTCCCATCAAAACCGCCGCACTTATGCCCGCGGGTGAAAGTCAACATCGGTTTAAAGTAAAGGAAGTCCGACCAAGGTCGAACCACCCCCAAAGACCGGGGGCGCAATCTCTACGTTTTTAAGCAGGCGCTCTGCGTTTTTGTTCCTTTTAAGCTTTAACGCCTCTCCAAAATACTTTCCACATAAATTCGCCATGGCGTTCAATAATATCTATATTGTAATAACTGGTTTCATAGGACAGCCCATCTAATAAGCCGTAAAAAGCATGTGCAGCTTCTTCCGGAGAAATTTCATCAGTAATGTCTCCAGCCTCTTGCGCCTTTTCTATTTTTTCTTTAAATACAGCTCTTGCCTGCTCCTCACTATTACGCAGCAACCCTAAAATGCTGTTCTCAAATCCTTTTGGAGGATAAGAAGAGAAACGATTATAAAATTCAATGCTGCTGTCATGATTTGCCAGATCCTTTACATGTGCTTGAAAGGAGAGATGGAATTTTTCTTCTGTTGTTTGCCCATCATTTTCAAAGGTTGACTTTACAAAGTGTACATAGTCGGCAGCAATCTTTGTCGTCACATCCATAAATAATTCTTCTTTACTGCTGTAGTGTGCATAGAGCGAGGATTTCTGCAGTCCGACCCGGTCAGCAATCTTTGTCATGGAAGTACCGTTATAACCGAGCGTTGCAAACAGCTCCATTCCTTCCATTAGAATTTTTTCTTTTGTGTGCATGGTGTGATTCTCCTTTGACAAAATAGTTATACTAGGGTAGAATTTTCTTAGAAACGAACGGTCGGTAGGTTCCGTTGATTCATATTATAGAGTATGCTTAGCGGCATGTCATCTAAAAAGATAAATATAAAGCTTTCGGTTACCAGTATAGCTTTATTTCGCCAGTAAAAAAGTCGGAGGAAAGATAATATGGAAGGACAAGCGTTATTTAAAAATCGTACATTTGTGCTGTTGTTCGTTGCTGGCATCTTTGGCGTAGTCAGCTTCAGTATGTTCTTGACGACAACAACATGGTTTGTTATCAGCGAGAGCGGATCTGCAAGTTCTTTAGGGCTTGTATTAATTGCTGCGACGGTTCCGAGAATTGCGATGATGATTTTCGGCGGAGTGGTGGCAGACCGTTATAAGAAGACCACGATTATGTTTTTAGCAAATTTTGTGCAAGCAGTTCTTCTGCTTATTTTATATATCCTCATTAAAAATGATGGATTATCTCTTAGCCTGCTTCTAGTGATTGCAGCCGGTTTTGGGATGCTGGATGCTTTCTTCGGTCCAGCAAGTTCCTCGATGATTCCTAAAATTGTTGAGAAAAGCCAGCTTCAGCGTGCCAATGCCTTATTCCAGGGAGTGGACCAGGTTTCCTTTGTAGCAGGTCCAATTATTGCAGGAATACTGATGGAATCTGTTGGAGTCAGCGGAAGTTATTTTGTGGCAATGATTTTAGCGCTGCTTTCTGCGGTAATTATTTATCCGCGTTTTATTAATGAAGGCCCTGTTGCACTGCAGGAAAAACAAAAACCGATAAAGGAAATCAAAGAAGGTCTGGCATATATTCGTAATTCACGCTTTTTGCTGACAGGCTTAGCGGTTTTAATTACACTGAACTTCTTTGTATTCGGAACCCTGCATATTGCGATTCCCTTCTTAGTGGAGAGCTATGGAGGAACACCGCTTAATCTAAGCTACATGGAAGCCAGTCTGGGTATAGGTCTGGTTGCCGGGACAGGGGTACTCAGTACCGTGCTGATAAAAAGGAAAGGCAGAATTTCCCTGTTCGGCTTATTGGGGGCGTTAATATCGTACGTTATTTTTGCACTTGTCCCTAATTTAACAATGCTTACGGTTGTTGTATTCTTTATTGGATTTTCTATGTCGTTTGTATTTATTCCGTTCTTTACAGCTGCTCAGGAGCAGACAGAAGACTATATTATGGGAAGAGTCATGAGTATTATTTTTCTGGCTATGAATGGATTCGATCCAATTTCATATGCTCTTGTTTCTGGATTGTCAGCTGCTGATATTTCTATTCAAGTTATCCTGCTAAGCTTTGCGGCGATAGGCTTGATTATTACAACAGTACTATTTAAAAAAGCAAAAACCTATCAAAGTTTGTAAAACTGCAGCTAAAAAAACCTCTTATGCGATGTTTTGTCACATAAGAGGTTTTTTTATACGGTCATTTCTAATTGATTTCTGCGCCACTTACCAATAAATAGAATGGAAATAGTAAGGATATTGAGGAAGATAAGCTGTCCATATTTCATTGAAGCGAAAAGCTGCTGTACAAATGCCTCTTCTAACAGCATCTTTCCAGCTGTCCAAGCAAGTAAGCCTGCACCGATATAAATAATAATTGGGAAGCGCTGGATTAATTTTAGAATGAGTTCACTGGCTGTTAAAATAATCGGGATACTTAAAATGATTCCGGCAATTACCAGCAGCAAATCGCTGTCTGCAATGGCAGCGATGGCCAGTACATTATCCAGACTCATGATGACATCTGCAAAAATAATAATTGTTATCGCCTCACGCAAAGAATTCCCGCTCTTCATCTGACTTTGATCCTGCTTATCAACCAGTAATTTATATGCTACATACAATAGGAGAAATCCGCCAATTAGTTGAATAAAAGGCAGCTGTAGCAAGTAAATCATGATAAAAACAAAGAGGATACGAAGCGCAATTGCTCCAAAAGTTCCCCAGCGGATGGCGCGTGTTTGAAGATGTTCCGGAAGATTTCGGCTCGCCATCGCAATGACAATAGCATTATCCCCGCTTAATAAAATATTGATAAGGAGAATTTGTCCGACTGTCTGTATAAACTCCAACATATCTCTCCTTTCCTGTCTGCTCGATATTTTAGTATATGAGCTTGTACGAGGAATCAGAACAGGAGAGAAAAAAATAAAGAACGGCAAATGAAAACCCTTTTATTTTTTTATCCAAAGGAAATAAAAGGGTTGTTAACTGTTTTATATGTACGTACATGCCAGGAGGCCTTCCTGCTCTTTTTTGTCAAAAGAAAACTTGTTAAGAAAAAATTAAAATAAATGCTATATTCAATTGAATAGAGGCTGTTGGCCTTGAATCATTTGAAAATATGTAAATAAGCTTAAAAAATATTATCAAGTTTTTATGAGAAACTAGCTATCACTGCGAAGGCGCGCGTAAATGCCGTTTCGTCTGTTTAAATCCAGCTTTAAGCCTGCATATGGATCAGCATGAAGATTCTCTTTGATCCATTTTCTTAATGCAGTAATAATTTGCTTGGTCATCCATTCCTGTTTTCCGGACGGCGTTATGATTTCTGCTGAAAAACCAGTGTAATCATCATAAAACAACTCTACCTGGACGTCATCTGCATTCATATTCTGTTCTTCAGCAATGTACATACATATAGCAAGCACAATATCCTCTTCAGGAATAATAAGTTTTTGCATACCTCAAATTCCTCCTGCATATGGTTGGACGGCTTATTTAATATCCGCCTTTAGCGATGGTGCCCATTCTATTCTATCTTACTACAAATTCCCTATTTGCATGAAGCAGGAAGTAGTTATAGGGGCATAATCTTTCTCTTGACTCTTCTAATCAGGATAATTTTATTGTTAACCTTTATGGGAAAAAGAGCAATGGAGAGAGCGCGAAGCCTCAGAAGAGCTTAGTCATTACTTCGTTTAACTAACATTTCTAAACAGGAAGTATATCAATAGTATATCACTGTCTTATTTGATTTAATAATGAGAGAGGCGTAAATCTATTCTAACTAAAGAAAAGCAGCTGTCCTTAATCCGTAACAGCTGCTTCTATAATCGAAAAGGATGCTTGATGGCAATCAACTTGTGCTAATCTTCCATATGGGATAGGTGTTTTTGGTTCAGTATGTCCAAAAGAAACACCATAAAGAACAGGAAGATCAACCAGCCCGCTTTCTGCTAGAACAGATAAGATAATTTCCTTATATGCTTCATAATGTACCTCCCCATAAGGTTTTGCAAAAATCATTCCATTTGCCTGGTGGAGTATTCCTTGAGCTGCATAGTTTCTAAGCCATCTTTTTATTAACTCGGGCTCTGTCTGCTCCTCGGATGTTTCAAAGAAGAGAATGCTATTCTTCCATGCTCCCTGCTGTGGCCAGATTTCTGTTCCTTTGGCAAATTCAAGTACTTCGATACAGCCTCCGATAAGGTTTCCTTTTGCGATACCGCTTCCCTGCAGGAGTTCATAACCCCGATCAGGATATCTTGTTCTTGCAATGAATTTATTGGAAATATCCCATTCCAGGAATTCACTTGTCCATTTCTCCGGTGCAGAGATATTGCCGACTGCTTCCACTTTAAAAAGCATGTTTTGAATGGCATTCACTGTGTAATCATCCATTGCAACATTTTCTGCAAAGTCTGTCATAATTGCCGGACCGTAGAAGGAAGATAATCCTGCATGGAAGCAGAATAAATGGGCAATCGTCGTGTCAGAGAAACCCATAAAAATCTTTGGGTTTTTACGGATAATATCAAAATCAATATAGGGAAGCAGGCGGATACTATCATCTCCGCCAATATTAGAAATAATCCCTTTGATTTCAGGATCCTGAAAAGCGGTCATTAAATCCTCAGCCCGTGCCTTGGGGTGTTCAGCTATGTAAGCTTGTCCTTTTAAGCTGTTGGGCATTGGTACAACTTCAAGTCCAAAGACGGATTCTAAGCGTTCCACGCCCTGTTCATAGCGCCAACGCAGTGATGGTTCACCAGCTCCTCCCCAGGAAAGGCTGACAGTTGCTACTTTATCACCAGGCGATAATTTTTTTGGCTGAATAAGCATAAATGAGGCTCCTTTCTGTGAATGGTATATACTATGTATTCGTTACTTATTTGAAAAATCCTTTTTCTGTTTTTTATAATAAGATCCAGTTTTCTTCTTTCTTCGCATTAATATGGCTGCATATATTAATAAAGCGGTAACGATGATAACACAGCTGTAAATAATAAAACTAGATCCTATAAAATCACTGAATTTGGTTCCTGATATGTACGCTTTATAAGGCTGGCCTTCAGGATAACGGATATTTATTAAATCACGATTTTGAGGAAAAATACGAGAGGATACTTGTTTGGAAATAAAAGTTTCTTCTTCTATATCTTCCGCGTAAAAGGATAAATGCAAATAGTATGAATTTGTGCTATGGAGGCCGGCATTATAATCACGCTCTTTATTGAAAATAAAAGCCTCGATTTCTATTTTATTGCCACTATAGGATTGAACAACACTTATAACAGCTTTTCCCATAAAAACATATGACATTAAAAATAAGAGAGAAAAGATTCCCAATAGCGAAAAGACAAACAGGTACAGAATAATCTTTGATAAAATCCTGCTTTACGCCTGTAAACCCTTATGGTAATCTAAAGCTGACAAGTAAATACGCAATAATCCACTAGGGGTGCTTATAAAGCTGAGAGAGGCATGTATATACTGCCTTAACCCTTACCAACCTGATCTAGTTTGTACTAGCGGAGGGAAGTGGGCGGGATATGCCTATAGGCAAATGAGATAAAACTTTCTGCCATCTTCCTTCCTGGGGAGATGGCTTTTTTGCGTGCTTTAAAGGAGGTTTATTTTAATGGATAAAATAGTTCAGGATGTATGGAACCGGGAGAAAGAGCTGGTAGAGCTACTCAGCGATTTGATTCGCTTCAGGACACCGGCGCCGCCTGCAAGAAATACAGCGGATATCCAGGCTTATATTGCAAAGTATTTGAAGAAAATGGGTTTTGAAACAGAACAATGGGATGTTTATCCGGGGGATCCAAATGTCGTCGGCCGTCTACAAGGAACTTCTTCTGATGCATATAATAGTTTGATTCTTAATGCACATGTCGATGTCGCTTCTATTGAAGAGGATGAAAAATGGAAGCATGCGCCATTTCAACCGACAGTAGAAGACCGTACATTATACGGACGTGGCGCAGCGGATATGAAAGGTGGACTGGCAGCTTGTTTATTTGCTATGAGAATTTTGCATGACCATCAGGTTGAGCTGGGAGGAGATGTCATTCTTCAATCAGTCATTGGTGAAGAAGTTGGCGAAGCAGGAACGAAGCAATGTGGTGAGCGTGGTTATACAGCAGATTATGCCATTGTTGCAGACACTAGTCATTGTGAAATTCATGGACAGGGCGGTGTTATTACGGGCTGGGTTATAGTGAAAAGCCCAACCACGCATCATGATGGTACACGTAGACAACTTATTCATGCAGGAGGCGGAATGAAGGGAGCGAGTGCGATTGAAAAGATGAACAAGCTGATTACTGCCCTGCAGGAGCTGGAGCGCCATTGGGCAGTGACTAAATCTTATCCAGGTTTCCCGTCGGGCACGAATACGATTAACCCTGCAGTTATTGAGGGAGGTAGACATGCCGCATTTATCGCAGATGAATGCCGCCTGTGGATTACCGTTCACTATTATCCGGATGAGACAGCTGAACAGGTCGCAGAAGAAATTGAGCTGCATTTACGAAAAACAGCGGAAGCAGACGTCTGGATGAGAGACAATCCGCCGGAATTTGAGTGGGGGGGCGAATCGATGATTGTTGACCGGGGTGAAATTTTCCCATCATTCTCAGTAGATGAGGAGCATGCAGCCTTTGCTCTTTTACAGGAGAGTCATCAGGAAGCATTCGGTAAGAAAGCTTCCAGTCGTATGTCTGAAACAGTAACAGATGGGGGATGGCTTGCAGCCTATGGTATTCCTACTGTCTGCTATGGCCCAGGAGAATTAAAGCACGCTCATGCAGTCGATGAACAGATAGATATAGATGAGCTATTAGACTATACAGCGTCATTACTGCGGTTTATTTTGAAATGGTGTAATACAAAAAAACAGAAATAGCGTTGTTCATAAAAAATATATAAAAGGAGCTTTTATAACATGAAATTTTCAGAGCGTATTCGCAAGAAAGCAGACCCGGTTTGGGAGAAAAGTCATCAGCATCCATTTGTACAAGGGATTGGTAATGGAACACTCGATATAGAGGCATTTAAATTTTATATGTGTCAGGATTACAAGTATTTGATAGAGTACTCCAAAGTAATTGCGTTGGGAACGGTGCTTGCAAAAGATTTAGATACGATGTCCGGGTTTGCTAAATCGCTGGACGAAACGTTAAATTTTGAAATGGATCTTCATCGTCAGTATGCTGAACATCTTGGTATTTCAAGGGATGAACTGGAATCTACTGTTCCAGGTCCTGTAACTCTTGCTTACAGCAGTAACATGCTTGCAGAAGCGCAGAAGGGCTCTTTAGCAGCTTTGATTGCAGCAATTCTGCCGTGTGCCTGGAGTTATCACGAAATTGGTCTGGAGCTGGCGAAGAAGCCGGGTGCGCTGGAGCATGAGCAGTACGGAGAATGGGTGAAAATGTACAGCTCGGATGAATTTGGTTCCATCGGTAAGTGGCTGATTGAAAAATTGGATGAACTTGCTGAAGGCTGTACGGAAACAGAACTGAATGATTTAGAAGCTATTTTTCTGAATACCAGCCGCTATGAATATATGTTTTGGGATATGGCGTATAAGCGTGAAGGCTGGCCGGTTTAATGGCAAAGAGATTACCTATAAGATATAAGCCATTTGTGAAATAGTGTATAAATAGGATGTTTGGTATAACAATATTGTCTATAAAATTGAAAAAAGTAGAATGGTTGGATAGACAATGAATAGATTCATGGTAAAATAAAGAAAACGGATATGGAAGATGGGTGAAGCAGATGAAGCTCTGGTGGAGAAGAATAGCAGTCGTATTTATAACTATCTTAACGTTGGGGATATATACACCGACTAACCTTTTAGAAATTGATGCAGATAAACGGAGCGACAGTAATTTATCTTCTTCATCTGATATAGAAACAACATCTGTTATTGAGGAAACCACCCAATCATATATTGTAGGGAATCCAAAGGAAGTTTATCTGGAACATCTGCATAAAGAGGCAAAAGAATTGAGTCTGGAAAAGTTTGGACCAAGAATCACTGATAAAGTAGAGAACGAATTTGCCGCAGTTATTTTGCCGCAAATGGAAACATTACTTGCAGATCTTGTTGAACATTCTGAGGAATATAAAGATATCGCTATTACGGAAAAGCCGTCAGAAGGCTATGGAGAACGAATCTTTAATGTTTCTAATAACAACACAAATGAAACATTGGTAAAGTTTCATGTCCGTCGTGAAAACCGGCCATTAGAAGGACATTATTTTAATTTTCATTATCATTTAAATAAAGACAGGTTCCAAAAGCATTATCACATCGGGGATATCTATTGGGATAAAAATACACCGCCAAAATGGATGGCATAAGAACAAAATTATGTTTTTATATTAAGAAAGGCAAGGAGGCGACGAGCGCTTCCTTGCCTTTTTTTTTATAATAATTTATTCGTTTCCTCTAAATAAGCTCCAATCTTCCGGTCAAATACAACTAAATCTGCATAATTATCTAATGGTGTTTTCTCCTGATTCACAATGACGAGCTTTGCACCATTTTGTTTTGCGATTTCCGGAAATTGATTGGCAGGCGTTACGGATAGGGAGGATCCCAGTACAATAAATAAATCAGCCTGCTTTGCAAGTTCAAAAGCAGCAGAGAAGGCATCCTCTGGGAGCATTTCTCCAAATAACACAATAGAAGGTCTGAGTATTCCACCACAGGAACAGTAGTAATCTTCATCTACATAAGCAGAGCTGTCATAAACTTTTCCGCAGCTTTGGCAATGAAGCTTCTGCAGCGTTCCATGAAGCTCATGAACATGTTTGCTGCCTGCATCCTGATGGAAGCCGTCTACATTCTGAGTAATGATGGCCTGAATAAGTCCATTCTTCTCCCAATCGGCTAGAATTTGATGGCCTTTATGCGGACCGAATTCCTTTACACCAAGAACACGTTCCCGATAAAATTCGGTAAAATCTTCTACGTGATGATTTAAAGCATCTACGCTTGCGATTTTACTCGGGTCTTTTTTTCTCCAAATTCCTCGGTTTGTTGAACGAAAATCAGGCAGTCCACTTTCTGTAGACATTCCTGCACCAGTGAAAATAACGGTATGATTGGAATCTTTTAACCATTCATGAAGCATCGAGACCCCTCCTCTTCTATATGTTTTCTATTATACATGTTGTTGGAGCTATATGCGACTAATATTGACAGGTAAAATAGAATATGGTATTACATGTAATAGAGGTTTAGCACTCTGCGTGCAAGAGTGCTAAAAAAAGAAAAAGGAGAGGGAATGTCATGGCAAAGCGGAAATTTAAAGCAGAATCACAGAAGTTATTAGATATGGTAATTAATTCAATCTATTCACAGCGGGAGGTTTTTCTGCGTGAATTAATTTCAAATGCAAGTGATGCGATTGATAAAATTTATTATAAAGCATTAACAGACGATTCTTTAACTTTTGATCAGAGCAGCTACTACATTAAACTGATTCCAAATAAAGATAAGCGTACACTGACAGTCATTGATACGGGGATTGGAATGACAAAGGAAGAGCTGGAAAATAACCTTGGGGTGATTGCTAAAAGCGGCTCACACACCTTTAAATCTGAAAATGAAATTAAAGATGGTCATGATATTATCGGCCAATTTGGTGTTGGCTTTTACGCTGCATTTATGGTGGCAGATAAAGTAACTGTACTTACGAAATCAATTGATAGTGAAGAAGGGTATAAATGGGTTTCACAGGGATCAGACGGCTACACAATTACACCAATTGAACGTGAAGAAGTTGGAACAGAGATTATTCTTGAAATAAAAGAAAATGAAGACGAAGAAAATTATGATGAATTTTTAGATGAATTCAAGTTAAAACAAATCGTAAAGAAATACTCTGACTTTATCCGTTATCCAATTAAAATGGATGTTACTGAAAGTAAGTTAAAAGAAGGTACAGAAGATGAGTATGAAGATGTCATTGAAGAACAGACGCTCAATACAATGGTTCCAATCTGGAAGAAAAATAAGAGCGAACTGACAGATGAGGACTATCAGAACTTCTATCAGGAAAAACATTACGGATTTGATCAGCCATTACGTCATATCCATATTAATGTGGATGGTACCGTCCGTTATAATGCTATTTTGTTTATACCAGAACAGGCACCTTTTAATTACTACTCCAGAGAATATGAAAAAGGTCTGGAGCTGTATTCTAATGGTGTGTTGATTATGGAAAAATGTGCAGATTTACTGCCTGATTACTTCAGCTTTGTGAAAGGGATGGTTGATTCAGAAGACTTGTCCTTAAATATTTCCAGGGAAATGCTTCAGCATGACCGTCAGCTGAAAATCATTGCGAAAAATATTCATAAGAAAATAAAACAACAGTTGCTCAGCCTGCTGCGCGATGACAGAGAGAAATATGAAACATTCTTTAAAGCATTTGGCCAGCAAATTAAATTTGGTGTGTACAGTGATTTTGGCCAGCATAAGGAAGAACTGCAGGATCTGCTTCTGTTCTACTCTTCGAAGGAAAAGAAGCTGGTAACCTTAGAGGAATATGTATCACGCATGCCGGAGGACCAAAAATATATTTATTATGCTTCAGGGGACTCCAATGAGCGTATTGAAAAACTCCCACAGACTGAAATTGTTGCCGATAAAGGCTATGAAATCCTTTATTTCACAGATGAGATTGATGAATTCGCAATTAAAATGCTGATGAAATATCAGGAGAAAGAATTCCGTTCTGTTTCCAGCGGAGACCTGGGTATTGAAGAGGATAATAAAGAGGAAGAGAAGGAAGAAACGGAAAGCCATAATGAGCTGTTCAAAGCAATGAAAGAGGTTCTCGGAGATAAAGTGAAGGATGTACGAGCCTCCAAACGTCTGAAATCACATCCGGTTGTCCTTTCTGCAGATGGAGAGATTTCCTTGGAGATGGAGAAAATTATAAACGCTATGCCGGATGACCAGCAGATTAAAGCAGACAAAGTACTTGAAATTAATGTAGATCATAGTATTTTTAAAGCACTCGAAGCAGCACAGGGAAATGATCAGGATAAATTAGAATTATATACAAATCTACTTTATAACCAGGCGCTGTTAATTGAAGGGCTGCCGATTGAAGATCCGGTGGCATTTACGAATGATATGAGTAAGATTATGGTTTGATTCCATTTAGAAAACATCGTATAGAGGGAGACCTTTTATACGGTGTTTTTTACTTTATTCATCAGCATTTCTGAATCTCTGCAGGAACGATATATTTATTTTGTGAATTCAGAATGTTAAAATGATATCAATATAATTTTTTATATGGCAAGAGGATTTTATGAGGGTAAGCGTAATTGCAAATGAAATTAACAAACAGGTAGAAAATTATTTATCTCTTTATCCTGAAGAGCAGGAAAGGTTAGCACCACTTATTCATCAGCTTAACGAAAATAAAACAGATATTTTTTCGAAAAAATCACTCCCGGGACACATCACTGCAAGTGCAATTATAATAAAAGAATCCAATCCTGATTATATGTTAATGATGCTTCATCAAAACTTGAAAAAATGGCTGCAGCCAGGCGGTCATGTAGACCCAGATGAAAGACCGGTTGAATCAGCTGTCAGAGAGCTGAAAGAAGAAACAGGAATGGATGGGGAAGTGGATGCAGCAGTTTCTCTCATCCCTTTAGATATTGATATTCATACGATTCCTGCCAATCCAAAAAAAGGGGAAGGGGCTCATCAGCATTACGATTTCAGGTATATCGTGAAAGTAAACACGGAAGTTATATTGGGGAACATAGAGAATAATAAAGTTGCCTGGGTACATATAAAGGATATAGATAACAACGGGTTAAAAATATTGATAGAAAAATTGAGGCAACGCAAAGAAGTAAAAATAGGGGAGTGAACTTAAAATAGGCAGTAAAAAAGAATGAGTTGATTATTCCCTTTCAAGCCGTTAAATTTATTAAAAAATTAAAAGAAGCTTTTAAAGAAATTCAGCTAAATCCCTTTGGAGTTGTTGAAAAAAAGAGATTTAGCTGATATTTTTGGTTACGACATATATTATTAACGTAAAAATTATGAGATCGCTTATACAATCGGCCAGAGTGAAGATGGCAGAAATGTTATCATTGCCTTGGTTGGAATATGAGAACAATTTTATCAAGCGTTAAATAGATATATCAAAACACCAAAATAATTTATCAATTACTTCCGATACATCTTAAACTGTAAAAACAGCTCATTATAAAACGCCAGACTTTCCTTCCCGAGATTTTTATAAACCTCAAGCTTATCCGTCAATGCAGCATCCGGGTAAAAGCGTTCATCGTTCACCATTTCTTCAGGCATATATTTCAAAGCTTCTTTATTCGGCGTAGAGTAGCTGACATATTCTGTGTTCTGTGCAGAAATCTCAGGGTCCAGCATAAAGTTAATAAATTCATGTGCACCTTCGATATTTTTGGCAGTTTTGGGAATAACAAAATTGTCAAACCAAAGATTAGAGCCTTCCTCAGGAACCACATAGTCCATTGCTTCATTTTCCCACATAATATCTGCAGCATCCCCGGACCAGCCGACTGCCACTGCGGCTTCATTATTCACCATCAGCATTTTGTTTTCATCCCCGACGATGGCACGGATATTAGGAGTCAGCTTTTCCAATTGATCCAATGTTTCATATAGATGCTCTGGATTTGTGTCGTTCAGAGAATAACCGAGTGTGTTTAAGCCCATACCTATAATTTCCCGGGCTCCATCAACAAGCAGAATCTGGTTCTCCAGGCGCGGGTCCCATAAATCATGCCATCCTGTTATTTCCATTCCCTCCGGAAGCAGCTCCGGGTTGAATATAATGCCTACTGTTCCCCAAAAATAAGGGATTGAATAGCGATTATTCTCATCAAAAGGCAGATTTAAGAAGCGATCATCAATATATTGCAGGTTTGGAGTTTTATCATGATCCAGCTCAAAGAGCAAGTCTTCTTCTTTCATTTTTTCAATAGTATATTCAGAAGGAACGGCGATATCATATGTTGTGCCGCCCTGTTCAATTTTGGTCATCATTGCTTCATTGGAATCGAAGGTCTCATAAATAACAGTGATTCCTGTTTCTTCTTCAAATTGCTGAATGACATCCGGGTCAATATAGTCTCCCCAGTTATATACGGTAAGTGTGTTGTCGCCGGAAAAACCCTGTGCAGCATTCAGACGGTTAATAACTATGAGTAAAACAACAGACACAACGAGAATAATAAGAAACGAACGGTTTAAAGCCTTCATCGTCTAAAGTTCGCCCCCTTTGTACCTGAGCGGCTTGCCAGGTAATAATAGACAACGACAAAAATGACAGTAATAACAAACATCAGTGTTGATAATGCATTAATATTTAAGGAGACGCCTCTTCTTGCCAGGGAATAGATTTCTACAGACAGTGTTGAAAATCCATTTCCAGTTACAAAGAAGGTCACTGCAAAATCATCTAAGGAGTACGTTAAAGCCATAAAGAAGCCGGCAAAGATTCCTGGTGCTATATAGGGCAGTGTTACTTTCGTCAAAACATTCCAATGGCTTGCTCCTAAATCGCGCGCTGCATCCTCTAAAGAGGGCGACATTTCCATCAGCTTCGGCAAAACCATCAGTACAACAATCGGTATACTGAATGCAATATGAGATAAAAGAACAGAATAAAATCCGAGCTGAATCCCCGCCATGGTAAAGAGAATCAAAAAGCTTGCTCCCATAATAACGTCAGGACTGACAATAAGGACATTATTTAATGAAAGCAATGTATTTCTAGTCTGTCTCCGTTTATAGGAGCGTATCCCGATAGCGCCGAGTACACCTGTTATTGTAGCAATAAGTGCAGATAATAAAGCAATGACTACTGTATTCAAGACGATAATTAACAGCCGGGTATCATGCAATAATTCCCGGTACCAATCAAGGGTAAATCCTTCAAAATGGCTCATAGTACCGCCGCTGTTAAAGGAATAGAAAATCAGGTAAAAGATAGGTGCGTATAAAATAAAAAAGATAAGCAGCAAAAATAGATTTGCGAACGAAGAAGATTTTTTCTCCATATTACACACCTCTCCTTCTAATCGAAGTCAGTGCCATAAAGCCGACCATGATGATAATTAAAAATACAGCAATGGTCGCGCCCATTCCCCAGTTCTGTGTCACGAGAAACTGCTGTTCAATCGCTGTCCCCAGCGTAATTACCCGGTTTCCTGCGATAAGTCGTGTCAGCATAAACAGGGATAAAGCCGGAATAAAAACAACCTGGCATCCTGATTTGACACCGTCCAATGTCAACGGGAAGATAACTCTTCGGAATGTTGTCCATTTAGATGCTCCCAAATCACTTGCTGCATAAAGCAGGCTGGGATTTAATTTATCCAGAGCATTAAAAATAGGTAAAATCATAAAAGGAATAAAAATATACACAGCAACAAATACAAAGCTGAAATCGGTAAATAAGAGCTGTCTGGATCCAATGCCGGCCCACTCTAAAAAACGGTTGGCAGCGCCGTGTGTGCCAAAAATTCCAATGAAGGCATAGGCTTTTAATAATAAATTGATCCAGGAAGGAACAATAATGAGCAGAAGCCATAGCTGCTTATGCTTGGTACGCGTCAGAATATAAGCTGTCGGATATGCTATGAGCAGCGAAATAACGGTTATCAAAAAAGCGTACCAAAAGGAATTTAAGGTCATTTGCAAATAAGTTGCAGTAAAAAAGTTTTTATAATTTGTAAAAGAGAAGTTCCCATTAATATCAAAAAAGGAAAAGTAAACAACCAAAAGAATCGGTGCAATAACGAATATAATAATCCACAGTGCATAAGGGAGCATAAACAAATTTCGGAAGGTTTTATTTTGCATCGTTCTCATCCTCACCATAGGCATCGAGGCGGCGGTCGAAGTCTTCCTCTGATTCATTTAACCGCATAACATGAATGTCCTCAGGTGTGAAGCGGAGCCCGACATCCTCGCCGATAGTTGCTTTTTTGGTCGATTGAACAAGCCATTCATTGCCGGTATCATCCATACAAGTAATTTCATAGTGCACCCCGCGGAATAATTGAGCTTGAACCGTAACGCGAATGCTTCCCTGTTCTACAGAAGTAATTTCCATATCCTCCGGCCGAATGACAATTTCAACAGCTTCATTCGGGTCCATCCCCTGGTCTACACATTCAAATTGTTTACCGGCAAATTCGACCAGAAAATCCTGAATCATTGTTGCCCGGATAATATTTGACTCGCCGATAAAGTCTGCAACAAACCGGTTAATCGGCTCATCATAAATATCGTTAGGTGTGCCGCTTTGCTGAATTTTTCCTTTGTTTAATACAAAGATTTCATCCGACATAGCAAGAGCTTCCTCCTGGTCATGTGTCACGAAAATAAAGGTAATCCCAAGACGTCTCTGCAGCTCCCGCAATTCATATTGCATTTGATAACGAAGCTTCAAGTCCAGTGCCGAGAGCGGTTCATCCAGCAGGATAATGGCAGGCTCATTGACAATGGCGCGGGCAATTGCTACACGCTGCTTTTGACCGCCGGACATATCCGTAATCTCCCGGTTTTCATAGCCTTTTAAATTTACAAAGCTGAGCGCTTCTTTGACCTTGGCATCCATATCTGCTTTTTTAACCTTTTTAATCCGTAACCCAAAAGCAACATTTTCATATACATTAAGGTGGGGGAACAGGGCATAATCTTGAAAAACGGTATTAATTGGACGCTTATTAGCTGGCACGTGATTAATCTTTTTTCCTTCAAAAAGAATATCGCCCGAAGTTGCTTCTGTAAATCCGGCGATTAAACGGAGAATCGTTGTCTTCCCACATCCAGAAGGACCGAGCAACGTATAAAATTTACCTTTTTCTATTTCAAAACTGACGTGATCTAAAACAGGTGCATCATCGTCAAATTGTTTCATCACATGATTGAATTGAATAATTGGTTTTTTTGCCATTTCAGACTCCTTTTTACATATAGATATCTAATAAAAAATCCTTTGCATATATTCACGTGTGAACATAAAGGAGTGCTATCATTCTTATCAGATTCGAAATAATTATACACGAAAATATATCATTTGAAATCAATTTTTTTTAGGTATTATTTTGAAGGAAAAAGCAGATAACGATACCGAAAAAATAAATAATCAAATTAATTTTTGAAATTCTCATATTTTGTTCAATATTTAAGGTTATGAAATAGCAGAATCGGGGAATATGATTATTAGGTCGGAGGTTAAACGAATGTAAGAATAAATTTTTTATAAAAGGTTTACAGGAAAGAGAAATAGTAAACACTTATTAATAGAAAACCTGGCTCCTGCCTGCCATACAATAGTCACATTTTATAAAAAAAGTGACACGATGTCATGAAAAAAATTGACTTATGACATCGTGTCACTTAATATAGAATTATAGAACATGACATTGTGTCACATGAGCTTATGGAGGAGCAAGAATATGCCTACATCTACATTTTTTAATTTGAACGACTCAAAAAGGGCTAAATTATTGCAAGCAGCAGAAAAAGAATTTGCAAGAGCTCCGTTACCACAAGCCTCCATTGCGAATATTGTAAAGCTTGCAGGTGTTTCAAGAGGAAGTTTTTATCAATATTTTAACGGTAAAGAAGATGCATTTTATTATTTATTAAAGATCCATACAGATAAGCGCCGGGCATACTTTTTAAAGCTGTTACAGGAAAAGGACGGAGATCTGATGGCTTCTATGGATCAGGTTTTTCGCACAATGCTTATCGAGCTTTCTGAAGAGGAGCATTTACAATTCTTAAAAAATGCCGTGCTTAATGTCACGCATGAAATTGAAGATTCATTTACGGAGTTATTCTTAGGGAAACAGCCAGAGGTAGATGCAGTGAATCAAGTAAAGGATCTGGTGGATTTTAAAAAATTAAATATTGATAATAAACAAGAGTTCTTCCATGTTATGCAGATTTTAACATCTGTCACATTTCGAAATATTGTGGATCAGCTATCCAGAAATCTTTCTCATGAAAAAGCTATAGAGAATTTTCGTATTGAAATGGACCTGTTAAGCAAAGGTTTATCAAAGGTAAAGAAGCAAGTATAAACTTTTCCATTTGTGCGACGGGTGCGATGACCCGGTCATAATTTGGTATTTACCCAAAGGTTTAGCAAAGGTCAAGTTTTCTAATGATTTAGGAAAAGAAACTATATAAAAATGGGGTATGATTAATGACAGTAACAATTTATGGTGCAGCATGCTCATCAACAAGAAAAGCAAAACAATGGTTTACGAAAAACGGAATTGAATATACAGAACGTAATGTAATCAGAGAACCTTTGACAGTCAATGAATTACAAAATATTCTTCGTATGACAGTAGAAGGAACAGATGAAATTATTTCTACACGCTCTAAAATTTATAAAGATTTAGATCTTGATATTGAAGCATTGCCGTTGCAGGAGTTATTAGAGATTATTCAAGAATATCCCCGTCTTTTACGCAGTCCGATTATGGTAGACGCGAAAAGATTGCAAGTTGGCTATCATGAAGAGGATATCCGCCAGTTTTTACCGCGGAAAACGAGAGAAAGCCAATGGCTGCAATGGAGAAAGAATCATCTTCGTGTTGCGGAAAGCTGATAGAATGATGAATTAACGGAGGAGACAATGCAATTTATTGCCAAACAACCGTATGTAAAAGTTGTCCGTCAAGTAAGCGTATTAGAACAAAAGGATACGGAAGAACAACGTTATATGTACCTTTATGAAGATAAGATTGTCACACGATACCGGGAATTCTCAATTGAAGATGTTATGGATATTTCATACCGGCTCACTGGAAAAAAAGAAAAAGGAATGCTTTATTTACACACTCTTAAAGGAGTTTATGCCTACATTATAAAATCTTCACCGGAACAGTTTATCGATGCGTTTAAAGCTCGAACACATAGTACCACCCATCGGAATTAAGGGAATATAATGAGCAGCTCGAAGTTTTTACAAGAAACTTCCTTCGGGCTGATTCTTCTGCGCCCAAAGCCTTAGCTCATCTTCCTCGGAGCTTATATGGTTTTATCCACTTTCAATAATATAACCTATGAAGGAAACTCTGAGTGAATGAGATGTCACTTGGGGTTTTTAACTTATTTATAGAAAAATGCTGATAGAAGTGAAAATGAAATATAAAAAAATTATGCGGTTAGAAGATGATTCTAATAATGAAGAGGAGTTATTTTTCTCAATTCTTCTCTATCACAGGTCCATCATATGATACTAGGCGAATAACCAAAATTCGTCCTATTTTTTTCTTTGTGCATAAGCTGATTTTAGAGGTGATGAAAATGGTATATCTGAACCGGCAAAAGCGCATTTATGCAGATGATATAAAGGGTGCTTCGTCTAATCAGGAAACATTTATTTATGCTCATGCAAGTGAGAGAGAACAAAAACAGCTGGAAATGCAAAGGGAATCTACAGAAGTATTACAGCAGCTTCAGCGGGATGTTTTTGCAAAAAATCAGCAGCTGGAACGCATTGCGAAAAGATTAAAGGAGATGGACAAAAATAGAAAGAATCATCAGCAGGTGCAGGAGAAGGTATTAGATCGATTAGATTTGCTTGATGAAAATTCAAGGAGTGAAAGCGGACAGCTTGCACAGGTTCTTGCTATTCAAAAGAAGGCTGAGGCAGAGACAGATGATATTAAGAATAACCAGGCATCTATTCATGTTAAGCTTGAAAAAATAGAGGATGTAAATGCAATAATATCAAAAAAAGTGGAGGAGCAGGGAAATAAGTTAGAAGAAATTTATAATCAGACGGGACAAAGAGAAGAAGAACTCACGCTGCTCCATGAAAGAATCGATACACAGGAGGCATGGCTTGAGAAATTGATGCGTCAGGTCCATGATTTACGTGGAATCATTTATGAGAGAGCAGATGAAGTGATAAAGAAGATAGAAAAAAGTATACAATTGTTTGGCGGCAAGTGGAATGTTGTTCATCGGGAAGATACAAAGTCATCTAAAGAAACATTAAAGAAGTGAGCTGTTTCATAAGAAACGGCTCACTTCTTTAATGGGTACATATGCGACTAAACATTTATGAGGTTTAATATTCCTTTTAAGCAGCATCATTTCTCTTTAAAGAATGAAAGTGATAAAATCAGATTGATACATTGTGAACTGAAAATAGAGAATAAATATAGAATTAATGACGACAAATACGAGGTGGCAAAACATGAAAACAACAAGTTTCCGAGATACTTGGGCGGAAGTATCTCTGCAGGCTTTAGCCTTTAATGTAAAACAATTCAAACAGCATATTCATAAAGAAGCACGCTTTATGGCTGTTGTGAAGGCAGATGGATATGGTCACGGAGCTGTAGAAATTGCTGAAGAAGCATTAGCTAATGGAGCGGACTGGCTTGGAGTTGCTTTTTTAGATGAAGCACTGGCCTTAAGAGAAGCAGGGATTATTGCACCTGTATTAATACTAGGCTATACACCGGGTTATGCAGTCCATAAAGCAATAGAGCAGGATATAACACTGACAGTCTATTCGCAGGAAACAATAGAAGCAATTCGCCAGGCAGCAATAACTTTAGAGAAAAAGGCAAAGGTTCACATCAAAGTGGATACAGGAATGACGCGTATTGGTATCCGGTCAGTGGAAGAAGCATTGGAGTTATGTCAAGCCTTAGACCAGGAAGAAATAGAAGTAGAGGGAATCTTTACTCATTTTGCGGAGGCGGATAATGGCAAGTCAAGTGAGTATACGTATCAGCAATTTGAAAGATTCCAGCAGATTTATCAGGCAGTAGAAGCGAATGGGTACAAAATTCCTATCAAGCATTGCTGTAACAGCGCCGGGACGATTGCATATACGGAAATGCACCTGGATATGGTTCGTGTAGGAGTAAGCCTGTATGGTCTTTATCCGGAGCCTCATTTAAAGGGAATTCTGCCGCTGAAGCAGGTGATGAGCTTGAAAACAAAGCCTGTACTTATTAAGCCTGTTCCGGCTGGACAATCTATCAGCTATGGCAGAACCTATACAACAAAGGAAGAAGTAAAAATTGCTACCTTACCAATCGGCTATGCAGATGGATTATCACGTCTCTTATCCAATCAGGGGCATGTTACCATTCGTGGGAAGGAATGTCTGATTGTCGGACGCATCTGTATGGACCAGACGATGGTGGATGTTTCGAACATAGATGATGTTCATGAGAATGATATTGTTACCATTTTTGGCGCCCCCAGTGAAGGATATGTTTCTTTGGACATTGTAGCAAAACAAATGCAAACCATTCATTATGAAACAGTTTGTTTAATTGGAAAACGTGTACCGCGAAAATATGTGAGGTAAAGTAAAACTTCATTTAGCAGTTTCTTTTCGGTGTACTGCGATAAAAATTGGAATAGGAATGATAAAGGATGACTCCTTTTACACATGAGGTTATCAAAATAATACAGCAAATACCACCAGGAAAGGTTATGACTTATGGACAAATAGCCAGAGAGGCCGGTAATCCTAGAGCTGCGAGACAGGTTGTCCGGATCCTCCATTCAATGAGCAGAAAGCATAACCTGCCCTGGCACCGTGTAATCAATGCAAAAGGCCAGCTGGCAATTCCAAATGAAGAGGCAAATTGGGAGCAGCGCACCCGTTTGGAGGCGGAAGATATTCATGTAAGTTCTGCCGGGCGTGTGAATTTAAAAGAGTACCAATGGATTCCAGACTGATAAGCATCTAACTGTATTTCTATTTGTCAACTAGGTATAATACAGGTAAATAACTGCTTTTAAAAAGCGTTTTCATTCCTGTCTGTTTATGTTCCTTTGTAATCATATGAGCAATATAGAAGGTTCGCGTTATAAAGAAGTCTATTTATAGGCGAACAAAGTAAATGTGCATCCATATGTTTGCATAGACTGATTAAGAATCAGATAAACATTCCTGGACAAAAAGAAATAAATTGATAATATAGGAGGATGCTCCGTGAAAATAGTTGGTATTTCTGGTTCAACGGTCGGCTCAAAAACAAGAGTTGCAGTGGACCATGTATTAAAGTATATGGAAAAAGAACATACTGGAGTAGATATAGAACTGTTAGATTTAAAGGACTACAATGTGGTATTCAGTGACGGACGTCCTTACAAAGATTATACAGGTGACACAAAAGTCTTGTTGGAAAAAATTATGCAGGCTGATGGAATCCTGATCGGAATGCCTGTTTTTCAAGCATCTATTCCAGGAACATTAAAGAATATTTTTGATCTGCTTCCTGTCGATGCTTTTCGGAATAAAATGGTTGCAATTGTAGCAACTGCGGGCACAACGAAGCACTATTTAGTGCCGGAACAGCATTTAAAACCGATTCTTCACTATATGCATGCATGGGTAATTCCCAAATATGTATTTGTTGAAGAAAAGGATTATACAAACTATATAATCACGAATCAAAATGTTATTGATCGTTTAAATAAATTATCAGATGATCTTATTCATTATGTGGATATCCTGCAGAAGCATCCGGAAATAACGCCATTTATATAAAGTGAGGCTTTAGGAATACTATGCTGTAATCTAAAAAGTCCTTTTACGAAATTATGTTTTCGCAAAAGGGCTTTTTACGTATTTATAGACATATTTTTCTCATGAGCTGTTACCAGGCAACTCCTTTGTGTTTGGAGTCAATGGTAAACAGGCTATGGGCAATAAGAAATTGTGCACTATAGTAAGTAAGCATAATAACTTCATTTGCGGCTGCAAAACTGGATATGAACATATTCCAGGCAAGCATACCGTCGGAAATGATAAATAAAATACTTCCTAGAACAGCCCAGCGGTTCCCCGTCATTACAGCCGTAAATGTCATCAGGGTAATGATTCCAATATAAGCGATGACAGGGATGATAAGGGTTGTCTCCCCATCAGTCTGCAGTCTGCTTATAAGCTGATAACCAATCCAGCAGGCAAAAAGAATAAGTGGTATAGAAGAAAGAAATCTTGGTAAAGAAAAGCGCCATTCTTTTAAAAAGCCGATTGTATAGAATACATGACCAACAAAAAAAGCAGTTAAGCCGATTAAAAACCAATGCAACGTTGCATCCCCAATCAGGCAAAATATAATACCGCCAATAATCCAATAATGTACAGCCTTTCGTTTTGGCAGTGATTGCTCAAAAGCATAGATCAGAATAAGCACCATTGGAATTACCTTAAAGAAAATACTGAATGCTAACGGCTCTGATGGTGAAATAAATATATAGACAATTCCTGTAGTCAGAATCAATATGGGTAAACGATAGAGCATCAAATTGGACACATTCCCTTCATTTATCAGGATGAGAATCTTCAGATAAGTTTAGTTTAATCATAGTAAAAAAATGCTTATATAACAAATTCTAGATATATAACAGAATTCCTTTTTTGAAGTATTGCAATGGTGGAAGAAATAAGGAGTTACAAGGAGATGAATAATGAAAAAAACTTAATGGTTTTTTAGATATCGTTAAGGATTAATAGGGTTGTACATTATTTATTCGAAACTAGATACAAACAAACTCCAGAGATAATTAAGAGAATTAAAGAAAATTTTTCATTTGGGATATGTAAGCTTTTTATAATAAAAAACTCCCCTTGCCGCCCCCGGTTGAGGAGCAAGAGGAGATTCTATTATTGTTCGATAGATACTTCTTTTAAATTTAAAAGCTGTGTTGGTGATTGAGTTAATCCCTTTACACTGTCATCGACACCTAATAAATATTGCTGATGGTGAATATAAACCATTGGCGTAATTTCAGCCAGTAATTCCTGTGTTTGACGGTAAAGCTCTAATCGTTCATCAGGGTCGCCTTCCTGACGGGCCTGGTCTAATAAATCATCGAGCTCGGGATCAACTGTAAAAGTTCTATTTCCTGATTCACCCAGATTATCTGAATGGAATAAAGGATATAAGCCGTTATCAGCATCTCCGGTAACGGTTGTCCAGCCAAAGACAAACATATCATGCTCGCCGTTAGCAGTCTGTTCAAGCATAGAGCCCCATTCCACAGTTCTTACTTCTGCATTAATACCAATTTCCTTCAGCTGTGCCTGGATATTTGTTGCTGTATCAATGCGCTGACGATCATCATTTGTCCAAATTGTTGTGGAGAATCCATCCTCCAGACCTGCTTCAGCAAGTAATTCTTTCGCTTCTTCTATATTATATTCTTGGTCTTTTACGTCCTCACTGTAACCAAACACACTTGGTGCAATTGGAGTATGTGCAGGGATTCCAACATCATCATAAATACCGGAAAGAATTTCTTCTTTATCAATTGCTTTAGCTATTGCCTGGCGGACACGTACATCATCAAATGGTTCCTTCTCCATGTTAAATCCTAAATAGGATAGTGCCAGACTGTCCTGAGCCTGAACGGATAGATGATCAGAACCCTCAATTTGAGCCACATCAGACGGGCTTAAGGAGTTCGCAACCTGAGAGTCACCGGTCTGTAACTCTGCAATACGAGTTAAATCTTCAGTAACTACTTTGAAGGTTACCGAATCAAGCAATGCCGGCTCGCCCCAGTAATCTTCATTATTTACTAAACGGACGTATTGACCAGGCTGCCATTCATCGTATTTGAAAGGGCCAGTGCCCTGTGGATTTGCACTGATAACATTTCCAGCATCTTCTCCATCTTCCATAGCTGCGTAGTCTTCTTCAATCTGATCTTTTGAAATCATCACTCCACCTGGATGAGCAAGGTGAGCCGGTAATGCAGCAAAAGGATATTCTGTTTTAAAATGAACAGTATAATCATCGACTACTTCGACTTCAGAAATCATATTGTACATAATTGCGCGTGGAGATCCTACATCCGGATCAAGCGTACGGTCAATATTTGCTTTTACAACGTCTGCATTAAAATCAGAGCCGTCATGGAATTTAACATCCTGACGCAGCTTGAATTCCCACGTAGTATCGTCAATTTGCTCCCATTCCTCTGCAAGCAAAGGCTGAACCTCCATATTCTCATCCTGGGTAACAAGTGTTTCAAAAATATTTCGTTGTACGTCACTGGACGGGGTATCATTGGAAGCAGCCGGATCAAGTGATACAGCATCTGCTGGAGTGGTAATCGTTAAATCACCGCCTGGCGTACCTCCTTCTGAATCATTGCTCCCAGATTCATTCGTATTACTATCTGGCTCACTGGCACAAGCAGCCAAAACGAGGCTCAACAGAGCTATAAATACGAGCACATATATTTTTTTCTGTATTCTCATAAGATGTTTCTCCTTTTCCATGTTGTACTTTAAAGCCTGATTATATTGTAATAATCAGGCTTCAGCTTACTTAAATTATTTGATTTTACCAGCCTGGAACGACAGAGCCGTCGAAGTTTTCTTCAATAAATTCTTTTACTTCATCTGTGTGGTAAAGATCAATAAATTGCTGAACTACTTCATCATCCTTATTTTCTGTGCGGGTTGCAATTAAGTTAACAAAGGTAGAGTCCTGCTCAATAAAGATAGAATCATCTTTAGGGGAAAG
This sequence comes from Oceanobacillus sp. FSL W8-0428, assembly GCF_038004405.1. NCBI lineage: Bacteria > Bacillati > Bacillota > Bacilli > Caryophanales > Bacillaceae > Oceanobacillus > Oceanobacillus sp. FSL W8-0428. The sequence continues at coordinate 852,114 of NZ_JBBORB010000001.1, read as the reverse complement.
GTCAGCTTCAATTGCAAAATTGGAATTAATTGCCGCTGCATCTACTTCACCAAGCTGCCTTGGTATTTGCGCAGAATCTAACTCAAGCAGCTCAAGATTTTTTGGATTTTCAACAACATCATTTACTGTTGCGTTAACACCTAAACCTTCTTCTAATTTGATAAGTCCAGCTTGTTCAAATAATAATAAAGCACGTCCGCTGTTGGTAGGGTCTCCAGGAAGACCTAATGTTGCACCGTCTGGAATATCTTCAAGCGAATCAACAGATTCAGAATAAACCCCCATCGGGAAAGTTACAGTATCTGCTACTTTAACAATATCTAAGCCCCTTTCTTCAACCATACTGTCCATAAAAGGTTCTGTTTGGAAGCTGCTGATGTCAATATCACCTTCGTCTAAAGAAACATTCGGCATGACATAATCGCTAAACACAACCGTTTTAATCTCTAAATCATCTTCAGCTGCAATTTCAGCTATTTTTTCAACAATTTCTTCATGCGGCCCGGCTGTTACACCGACTGTCAGTACACCATCCTCAAGTAAGTCTGATTCACTGCCGCTTTCGTCATCTCCGCCGCAGGCAGCAAGGAAAACGAGTAATAAAGCTGTAATACTAAGTAAATATTTCTTCATAATAGATCTTCCTACTTTCATTTTTATTTTGAATAGTCTTCAAGTTGTAAGAATGCACTAATAACTTTATCTGCATTGATTTCTTTCTTCATCAAATGAATAGATTCCTCTTCACGGGTAACCTTCTCCGCAATAGCTTCCAACAGCTCCTGATCATCTGTCTGTATGGAGAAGTCTGCCAAGCTTGTTGGAAAGCCCCATGCTTCATAATAATTCAAGAGCTTATGAAGCTCTTCAATATCCTGTTCTATGACAAGCTGAGCTAAAATACCGTAGGATACGATTTCCCCATGAAGGGAATCAGCGATTTGCGGTGCTGCTGTTAAACCATTATGAATAGAATGTGCACCGGCAATACGTCCAGCTTTCCCGCCAAAGCCTCCAACCATACCACCTGTTGCAATAATGGCTTCAATAACGCGAATGAGTGCATCTGTCACCTGATTATTTTCACAAGCTTTAATTGCTGCTTCACTGTCAGCAAGCAAAATATCTTTGCAGGAACGGGCTGCGAACTGAGAAATTTGCAGCCAGACTGGAAGTGTACCAGCAGGATAGAAGGCTTCCACTAAAGAACGGGCTTCATAGAATTTTGCCAACGTATCGCCAATCCCTGCTTTTAAATATTTTACAGGAGCTTCTGCGATAATTGCCGGTTCTACTATGACCAATGTATTGGTCTCAGGAAATTCTGTATAATGAGAATGCGCTCCGTCTTCCTGATAAAAGACACTTAACGGGGTCCATGCTGCACAAGTTGCTGCAATGGTTGGGATTAAGATGCTTTTTATTTGTGCATTTATAGCGGATGCTTTCGCTATGTCTAAAGCTGTTCCGCCGCCAATACCAATGACAGCATCAACCTGTTGTTCCTGATAAATCTTTGCAAGTCTGCTGGTTCGTTCGACAGTACAATGCCCATCTGCAAAATGTATATCTTTCTCTTTTATGTTATCTGTAATTACAGCTGGAAGATATGGTTTTGCCTTTTCCCAGGCAGTTCTGCCGGTAACGACTGCAATTCGTTCCACATGCAGATCATTCAAGTTTTCTGCAAGGTGTTTCAGAGCACCTTCACCAATTTGATAATGGCCTGGTGAGCCCTTTACAGTAGCTATTTGCATGATAAGATGTCCCCTTTTAAAATAACTTTAAATAGAATTCAAAAAGTACGGAGAAATTCACCGTATTATATTTATTGGACTTTTTGAACAACCTCTTTAAATGTTACATAAAAAACCTCTCTATTTGCTCTAGAGAGGTTGAAAAAGTTTATTTACTAAACGTCCTCTCTTATTTTCCAAAGCGCATAATGCGCTTTGCAGGATTTAGCACCTTTTTTAGAACGAATTCTAGAAAGGTTGCCGGGCTTCGTCGGGCCAGTCCCTCCGCCACTCTCAATAAGAGTTCTTATGTAACTGTTGTTATATCTTAATATGAAATATATGAAAAGTCAATGGCTTTAGAAAGAGTGCTAAATATAGATATATAAGCAGAAATAATAAGTTACATCTTTAATATCTATTATTTTCTTCTATTTTGAAAATGTCCCACAATTTCAGAGATTCCTATACATGTCAGAATGACGCCAAAGGTTTGAAATAGTATAAGCGTGCTTTTGAAAGGGTTAAAAACAAGAACAGCTCCTCCAACCATGAGGAGAATACAAAAAATAGTCCAGCCAGTACTTTTTATATTCAAGGCTACAATCAGTTGCATTAGTCCATTGATGATAATCGCTAAACCTAATAAAAACGGTAAAATCGAGAAAAGTGTTGGTGCAAAGTAAATGAAGACAGCAGCCAATACAATTAAAAGAATGCCGCCTGCTAAACCTATATCATAAGTGCCGGTCTGTTGTTTTAATTTGTAGCTTTGATATATTTTAATAACACCTAGTAAAGTTAGATACCCTGCAATCAAATAACCCACAAAATGCAAGAATCCATTTGGATTAATAAAAATAGCTGCACCGATGAATATAAATATAACTGCACGGAGTATCGCATGACGTTGAAAGTTTTCTTTGAAGTCTTTAATCATTTAGTTTGGCCTCCCTTATGTCTTTTTTTTTATTCTAATGTAAAAATCATGTTTTTACTATATAAATAGATTTAATATTTACATTTAAACAAAAAAACGTATGTAACCTAAACTGGATTAGTGTTGCTGTTCATAATGAATTTTCTGGCAATGGTAGTGATTTTCGGTACTTTTGAGTGAGAGACTTTGAAAGTTTTCTTTCAAGAAGGATAATTCAATTTTTATAATATAAAATATATAAGAAAGCCCAGACACTGATTTTGCAGCGGCTAGGCTCTCTTATAACTAGATTATATTTTTGTTTATTCATTATCCTCTAACACGATATCTTTCTTTTTTCTCTTCAAATAATACGCACTCATCAGAGCGGCAATTGGAATAACCAGGGCGATTCCGACACCGGAAATAAAGATTGTCAGCAATTCATCATTAAACACTTTCGCATTCATAATATCGCCTACCGAGTAATCCAAATCCTTAAACCAGATTAACAGCCCCATATAGCCTCCGAAAAAGGCAAAGAACAATGTATTTGTACTTGTCCCTAAAATATCTCTGCCGATCCGGATGCCGGCTAAAAATAAATCTTTTCTGGAAATCTCCGGATTCTGCTCATAAATTTCACGCATGGGAGAGGTGATGGAAATTGCTGTATCCACAATTGCTCCAATGGTGCTCATCAGAATAACTGCTGTAGCAATTTGAACAAAATTAAGACCGATATGAACATTGAACGTGGTTATTTCGCCAGACTCTTCTTCTCCGAGTCCGTAAATCATTGATTGTTCGGTCAGAATAATAATGAAAAAGATTAAGATAACCGTCGTTGCAATCGTCGCTAAAAAAGCAAGCATTGTTTTATTATTTACCTGATTAATGAAGAAGAGGCTGACCGCGCTGATAAAGCCGACCGCGATAAGCGCAATAATAATCGGGTTTCCGGACGGGTCATTCATGACGAAAACAGCCATCAGAACAATGAGAAAGTTAATAAAGAGTGCGATAAAGGACCGAACACCCTTCATTCCGCCAACCCAAGCCATTAGTGCAAATAATACGATTGCCAGTAATACGAGTACATTCATAATTTCGCCTGCTTTCTGCGGATGAAGAAAATAGATATATACACAGCAATAGGAATAGTCAGGACAATACCAATTCCGCCAACTAAAGCACGTGCTAATTCAAGAGAAAGGTTCATGGATACAGTAAAACCGAATGGAGCTGCATTTTTAAAATAAATTAACAGCATTGGAATCGATCCGCTGACATAGGCAAAAAATAGAATATTTGTCATTGTACCCATAATATCCTTGCCTATTTCATATCCGGCTTTTTTTAATGTTTCTAGGCTAATATGATTATTTTTCTCATACATTTCAAACATGGAAGCAGACAAGGTAATAGCAACATCCATGACGGCTCCTAATGAGCCAATCAAAAGTCCTGCCATAAAGATAGTTTGCGGATTCCGGGTTAGAAATGCCATCTCTTCATAGCGTAAGCCCTGTTCAGCAGTAAACTGTAGTGCTACATAAGCAATAACCAGAGATACACCTGTACCAATCAGTGTCGTGAGAATAGCTGTATAGGTCTTTTCATTAAAGCCTGTTGCCATCAGTAAAGACAGCACCGTAAAAATGATGATACTGATTAATGTAATGAGCGACAAGCTGATGCTTGGATGTTGAATATAAATATCTAAAGCAACCGATAAGATGACTGCATTGACGAGCAGACTGAGTGCAGATAAAGCTCCTCTGGATTTACCGACAGCTAATAAAATAGCCAGGAATATCCATGCTACAAATACGAAATATTTATCCCGTTTGATATCACCAGTGGCCTCGCCATCCTGGGCAAGAAAAATCTCGTCTCCAGCAGCCAGTTCATAATCCAATGCCAGGGACTGGATATATTCATTGTCAAATTCAGTTAAATTTCCTTTATCAGGTCCATTTTTTACTTCCCCGACGATATGCTGTGTAACATGCTCGTCTTTATTTCCATGTGTATCAACCTGATCTTCTCTATTTATTTCCTGCACATCGGTTATTTGAACAATCGTTCTATCATATAAATCATAATTATTATTGATAAAAATCATAGATGCAATAAAACCGATCAGTAATAAACAAACGGTAATTATTTGGCTTTTTGTCCGGTTTTTTAACCATGCTTTCAATGTGATCACTCCAAAAATAGGGTTTCCTATTTGTATTTCTGAAAACATATACTATGATAACACTTTTAATTAGAAGGAGATACATACAACTTCGAAAAATTTTCCGGTATAAAGCAAAGGGGAGATGCATAACCTTCTTATTTTAGTATGTACCAAAAGGAGGAGGGTATTTTATAATGTCCAAAGCTTTGGACATTATGAAGGGAGTAATGCTATAATTTTGTCAAATACTTTTGACAAAAGGAGCTTGAACATTGAAAAATTTTATCAAAAAAATAAGGAAGCAATCAAATATAACTCAAGCAAAGCTGGCTCTTCTTTGTGGCGTTTCCAGACAAACAATTAACTGTGTTGAAAATGATAAATATGACCCTGCTTTAGTGCTGGCATTTAAAATATCCAGAGCGCTGGATAAAAATCTGGAAGAGGTGTTTATTTATGACGAAATTCCATAAAGGGTACCGTATTACAATGAAAGACATTAAAAAAGAAGGAGCTTCTATTTTAAGAAAACAGCTGGATCCAGTGCGCATGCCTGTTACGGAAGAAACGAAAACAGAACTGGAATGTATGCTGACCTATTTAAAAAACAGTCAGAATCCTGAACTGGCAAGGAAATATAAGTTAAGGCCGGGCTCTGGGCTTTCAGCGAATCAAGTGGGTATCAACAAAAGAATGTTTGCAGCACTTTACCAGACGGAAAAGGGTGAAACAATAGAATTAAAGCTGATTAATCCTAAGCTGATCAGCCATTCTGCAAATACAATCTACCTTCCGGAGGGAGAGGGATGTCTATCTGTAAATAGAGAAATACGCGGGCATGTGCTGCGCTATGAAAGAATAAAGGTGAAGGCCTTTGACATAGAAGGAAAGAAGCATACCTATGCCTTTAAAGGATATAGCGCTATTCTAGTTCAGCATGAGATGGATCATCTGGATGGAATTATGTTTTTTGACCGTATTGATAAAGAAAAACCATTTTTGAATTTACAATAGGAGGACAAAATTCTCAGAAAAGAGGTTTGGAAATGAACAAATTTACTGCCATGTTACAAGAAGAATATGACGTCCACCCGGTACAAATACAATCCAAACAAGGGGGATGGGCATCGCTTGCCTTTGAGATAAAAGCAGGTAAAGCTGTTTATTTTTTAAAGGTATATGAAAAGAACCGGGCGTCGACACCAAAATTAACTGCATTGATTGATCAATATGTTCCGATAGTCGAATGGATAGAACATAACAGTAATTTAAAAGGTAGAATTCCTGTTCCGATGCAGACAAAGGAAGGCTACTACAAATGTGACGATGAGGAAAATATTTATTTACTGTATCCTTTTATTAATGGGAAGACAATTGGTGAACAGGATTTAACAGAGCAGCAGACAGAAGAATTGGCACATATCATTGCTGCACTTCATTCATTTGGTGAGGAAATCCCTTTTCCAACGGGGGCCCTGACAGAAGATTTTGAGGTACCCTTTATAAGAGAATTGGAAAAGGTGCTCGATTACAGTGAGGAGCATGTTCCAAAAGAATTGCATTTATTTCTGCATGAGAACCAGGAGCGTATAAACAAGTGGATTACTAACGTAAAAGAGCTCTCAACAAAACTGAAATCTGCCTCATTAAACAGGGTGCTGTGCCATACGGACCTTCATCATTGGAATTTAATGCAGGCAGAGAACCTGTTGGTAATCGATTGGGAGGGTTTGAAACTGGCTCCTGCTGAAGCAGACATGATGTTTCTGACAAGTGAGCCGTATTTCAAGAAATTTATGGAAATTTATCGGAAATATCATAAAAATTATCATATAAATAAAGATGCTCTCACTTTTTATCAGTTAAAAAGGAAACTTGAAGATATTTGGGAGTTTACCGAGCAGCTGTTATATGAAGAGCTTAGTACAAAGGATAAAGATGAAATTATTGGTTACTTAAAAGAATTAACAGATCTTGAAAACTAAATCTTTATGATATCGGGTTAAACACGCTATAAAAAGGGAATAGGCAAAGGTATTTGTGTTGTAATGAAGCCAAAGGGAAGTGAATTTATGTTTTTTTTAGCCTGGAACGAAATAAGGAATAACAAGCTGCGTTTTACATTGGTTATTGGTGTTTTGGTGCTTATTTCTTACCTGGTTTTCTTTTTATCAGGGCTGGCAAATGGATTAGAGCAATTAAACCGTGAAGCTGTTGATAAATGGGAAGCAGATGGGATTATTCTGACAGAAGAATCGGATTTGCGGCTGCAGCAATCTATCCTGTCCAAGGATGATTTTGATGGGAGCGGCGTTGATGAATATACCGAATTATCTCAGCTGAGTGCGATTGCCAGTAACGGGGATAAAAAAGAAAATGTATATATTTTTGCAGTAGATTCATCTTCCTTTATCATGCCGGATGTTACCGAAGGAAATGCTTTTGTGGATGAAGGGGAAGTCATAGCTGATGATACATTAAAAGAAGACGGCTTTGAAATCGGTGACGAGCTTTCTCTGTCTTCTACAGATGAAACGTTAGAAATTGTCGGATTTACTGATAAAGCAAGGTTTAATGCAGCGCCAGTACTGTTCACGGACCAGGATACACTGGAGACCCTTCAATACGGGGAATTTGCTGAAGAAGATAGTGATGCGATTAATGCCTTCATCATTCGTACAGATAATTTAAATAATGTGGAAGCAGACGAAACATTACAGGTTATTGATACAGAAACTTTTATAGAAAATTTACCAGGCTATACAGAACAAAATTTGACGCTGACATTGATGATATACTTCTTATTTATTATATCGGCTGTTGTACTGGCAATTTTTCTTTATGTACTTACCATTCAGAAGATAAGTATTTTTGGGGTAATGAAGGCGCAGGGGATATCATCCGGGTACTTGGCCGGCTCTGTAGTGGCCCAGACATTTTTACTTTCTTTAGCTGGTGTTATGATCGGGCTGTTTTTGGCGGTAATCACAGGCTTATTTTTACCTGCGGCAGTACCGGTAGCCTTTAATTACATCGAAATGTTGATTTATGGAATCATCCTGATTGTTGTGTCAGTAATTGGAGCATTAATCTCCGTACAGACCATTGTACGAATTGATCCATTAAAGGCGATAGGAGGGTAAGAGAGCATGGCTATTTTAGAATTGAAGAAGGTACAGAAAACTTTTGGAACCGGCAGAACAAAAGTGGAAGCAATGAAAGAAACGGATTTTGAAGCTGAAAAAGGAGAATTAATTGCTGTGATTGGTCCCTCCGGATCAGGAAAAAGTACATTTTTAACTATTGCAGGCGGACTGCAGACACCAACTGACGGGGAAGTAATGATTAATGGAACAGCTTTGGCGGATTTAAAGGAGAAAAAACGTGCTGCATTAAGGCTGAAGGAAGTCGGTTTTGTATTACAGGCATCTAATCTCATACCTTATTTAAATGTCGGACAGCAGATGCAGCTGTTAGATAAGGTAAAGAAAGGGAATCTGCAAAAGGAGGAGGCGAAGGAGCTTTATCAGTCACTGGGAATTGACCATTTAATCCGTAACTTTCCGAAGGACTTATCCGGCGGGGAAAAGCAGCGGGTTGCAATTGCCAAAGCACTTTATACCAACCCAAGTATTATTTTAGCGGATGAGCCAACTGCATCCCTCGATTCTGATCGCGCGTTTGAGGTAATGAATATGCTGAAAGAAATAACCAAAGAAAAGCAGACAGCAACCATTGTTGTGACCCATGATACGCGCCTGATTGATGATTGTGATAAAGTATATAAGATTACAGACGGTAAGATGGAATTACAGGAAAGAGTGTATGATACATTATAGTAGACGTAATAAAAAGTGATGCAGAGCCGGTTTACGGCAATGGATCACTTTTTATTTGAATAATATTTCATATCATTTAAAGCTTTGCTGTTAAAAAATCCTCATAGAATAAAACACTATTATCTATTTAAAATCAATCCGTTTTCGACGCTTTACGAATAATAATCTGCCAATGAGGTCCTGTTTCAACATGATATGCATTGGCAAAGGAACCCTGGTTGATAGCTACGCCTAAATTATCTAATGAATTCACATATAGTAAAGGCTCACCAAGTCGAATTTCGGCAAAGGAATGTCTATATGTCATGATATTTTTATATACTTGCTGACGATTAGTGGCAATGGTAACTTCAAAAGCATCACCGTGTGCAACATTGATTTTTTGGAATAACCCTCGGCTGATATTGGTCCATAGATTACCAAAACGGATATCCAATATATCAATATTACCGTAGACAATATCATCTTCTATAAATGCCTCCGGTTTTGTTAATTCGACAATATCATCTGTATCAATAGCCGGTCCGACTTCTTCAAAGGTAATTGTATTTGATGCCAGTCTTGCTCCGGTGTACGCATAAACATCCCGGCCATGAAACGTATAGGATTCACCTGATTGGGGCAGCCTATTTGTTTTTTCATCGATAATTCTTGCTTCCTTGATGCCGATATCCTTCTTAATATGAGTAAGTGTTCCGTTATCTGGTGTCACGATATACTGGTTATTCACCGTTTTCACAACAACACTCAGCCTCGAAGTACCAACTCCCGGATCGACTACAGAAATAAAAACCGTCTCTTCTGGCCAGTATGGTAAAGTTTGATACAAACGATAAGAACCCTCCCAAATGTTATATTGCGGGATATTGTGTGTCAGATCAAATACCCGGAGATTGGAATCTACAGTAAGTGCCACCCCATACATTGCACTTACTGCACCATCACTGATACCAAAGTCTGTTTGAATTACTAAATTTCTGCCCATTTAAAACCCTCCTGTATGTTAGCCTTTATTTTCGCTGATGAGTAGCTGGTTTCCTTTTCTAATAAGAAATTAAAAAACCACGCCCGTATCGAATAAACGATAAGGACGTGGCTGGAATTTACGTGGTACCACCTTATTTTACTGTATGCTCACACATACAGCCTCATCAAGTACGAAAGCATGGAGCTTTTATACTGTGGTATTGATAACGAGTACCAAATCTCGCCGGAACCTACTTATATCTAAGGGATACTTTCAGCACGAAGCTCAGAGACCATTGTTCAGATTCTTATTTTTACTTCTTTTCAGCTACCGAAGTTCTCTGTGAAAAAATAGGTGAATCTTACTTTTCCTCTTCAACGCTTTTGATAAATAACAAATGTGAATTATCGTCATTATAAGTAATTGTCATATAAAATGCAAGCGGTTGTAGCAAAATGATAACGTGAAAGCTGAGATGGTAATATAAGATATTTCGGAAGTTTATCCATTTAAATGATAAATGGAATATCCGTGCATAAGATATTAATAAAGAAATAAATGATATTTTTCATTTAAAACGGGACAAGCATACAAAAGAGCGTAGAACGTAGCAGCTGTATATCTTTTCTTCAGTTGGATTTTCTAACTTTATTAAGCCCTCTTTAAGATAATTTACATACTCTTTACATTAACAACAAACTATATTAATAATTCTTCTCTATACTTCAAAGTAAGGACAGAGAAGAAATGTCCAGTAAATATAGGATGAATTTTAAGGGGGCCCTTTGATGAGCTTTAAACGTATTACTTTATTCTTTTTAGTTTCTGTTTTAGTTTTCTTAACAGCATGTGGTTCAGATGATGCAGATAGTGCAGGAGATTCTGGATCTGATAATGGAGAAGAACTGACAGGAAATATCGCAATTGATGGTTCAGGTACTGTATTTCCATTAATGGCACGTTTAGCTGAAGACTATATGTTAAATGAGCAGCAGGGCGTTTCGATAGAAGTAAGTCGTGCCGGGACGAGTGCAGGTTTTCAAAAATTCCTAGTTGAAAACGGGACAGACTTTAATGATGCATCAAGAGAAATAAAAGAAGAAGAACAGGCAAAAGCAGATGAATTAGGTATTGAGGTTCAAGAGTTAAAGGTTGCATTAGATGGTTTAACAATTGTGACGCATCCAGATAATGACTGGGCAACAGAGTTAACACCAGAGCAGGTACAGGGGATTTTCCTTGGTGAATATACAAAGTGGTCAGATCTTGATGATTCTTGGCCAAATGAAGATATTAAAACGTATGGTCCAAATGAAAATCATGGAACATATGAGTTCTTTTACGAAACTATTTTAGAAGAACAAGACTTAGTAAATGGCATTGATCTTCAGCAAGATTACTCAACATTAGTAACACTGGTTTCGGAAGATAAGAATGCCATTGGATTCTTTGGATTTGGTTACTATCAAAGTAATCAGGACACGATTAATGCAGTATCTATTGATTTTGGAGAAGGGGCAGTTGAACCTTCCCTGGATACCATTGCAGAGGATGGACCTTACGCAGATTATACACGTCCCGTATTCACTTACTTGAATGTAAATCATGCACAGGAAAAACCACAAGTTCTTGATTATGCAAAATATGTTTTAGAAAATGCGAATAATATTGCCGGTGAGACTGGATTTGCACCAATTCCTGATGAGGAAGTTCAGTCTCAGCTGGAAGCTTTAGAAGGAATAGAATAAGAAAAGAAGATAGATGAGTGGTGCAGCTGCACCTCTCATCTTCCTCTTATTTTTTGATGAGGAAAGGTGGCTTTTGAATAATGGCTGCAGATAATAAGAACCGTACGTCGGTTAGTGAAATGATTGAGCAACAAAAGCGGAAGCGGAAATTTTTTAATCAATTAGAACGGATGATACCGGGTCTATTATTGATTATTGCTTCCATATCGGTTCTTACAACAATCGGGATTATTTATACTTTGTTTGCTGAATCAGTTGCGTTTTTCCGGAATGTGCCGATTCTTGATTTCTTTACAGGAACGGTATTAAAGCCGTTAAGCCAAAACCCTGAATTTGGTGTATTACCTTTATTAAATGGAACGATTATCTCAACAGTTATTGCAATGCTGGTAGCTGGGCCAATCGGGATGATGTCGGCGATTTATTTAAGTGAATATGCTCCTGATAACGTACGAAGAGTGATAAAACCGTTATTGGAGATCCTGGCAGGAGTGCCAACAATTGTTTACGGGTTCTTTGCGTTTACATTTGTAACACCTTTACTGAGAATGATTTTCCCATCTATTGAAGCGACAAATATTCTTAGTCCGGGAATTATCATGGGTGTGATGATTATTCCAATGATTGCTTCGCTGTCAGAGGATGCGATGTCATCTGTTCCTAACTCTATGAGAGAAGGAGCTTTAGCACTTGGGTCAACGAAGCTGGAGACAACATTTAAAGTAGTTATCCCTGCAGCATTATCAGGAATTATTGCTTCCTTTGTGCTTGGTATTTCCCGGGCAATAGGGGAAACGATGATTGTAGCTATCGCAAGTGGAAGCTCTAAGAATTTCTCCTTTGACATTACTGGGTCTATGCAGACAATGACTGCTTATATTGTAGAGGTAGCTGGGGGAGAAGCAGCAGCAGGAACAACAATTTATTATAGTCTTTATGCTGTGGCATTAACGTTATTTGTTTTCACATTAATTATGAATCTATTAGCAAAATATATTTCACGTAAATTTAGAGAGGAGTACTAAGGTGGCAACAAAATATATGGATGCAGAACTGGTTGGAAAGCGTATGTCATCTCGTGTACGAAAGAATGCAGGCTGGAAAGGCCTTTTCTTTGCCTCTACATTATTTGGTCTGATTGTACTGGCAGTATTACTTGTCCGTATTTTTACGCAGGGAATAGAATATATCAATATTGACTTTCTAAAGAACCATCTATCAACGGATGCAAGCAGAGCGGGTATTATGGGAGCAATTCTAGGAACTGCATGGCTGATGGTAGTTGTTATTCCGGTAACAATGGTAATTGGAGTAGGGACAGCAATTTATCTGGAGCTTTATGCAAAGAAAGGAAAACTTCAATCCTTTATTGCAACAAATATTTCTAACTTAGCAGGTGTTCCATCCATTGTTTACGGACTATTAGGCCTGACATTATTTGTCCGTGCTTTAGAATTTGGAAATGTTATTTTAGCTGGCGGGTTAACATTAGCTTTGCTTGTGCTTCCAATCGTAATTGTTGCAGCACAAGAAGCTCTTCGGGCAGTGCCGGGTAGCTTGAGTGAAGCGTCCTACGGCATGGGAGCAACAAAATGGCAGACTGTAAGTCGTATTATTCTGCCGGCAGCATTACCTGGGATTTTAACGGGAGCAATTTTAGCATTATCGCGTGCAATAGGGGAAACAGCTCCATTAACCGTTCTTGGTATACCAGCTTTATTAATCCCGTTTCCAGAAGGTATTTTTGATACATTTACGGCATTACCAATGCAAATTTATTATTGGACTATTGATGCTTCTCTTGTAGCAGAATATGCGAACTTAGCAGCAGCGACAATTATTGTACTATTAGTTTTGCTATTTTTGCTAAACTCTATCGCAATCCTGATTCGAAATAAATTTCAGCAGCGTTACTAAATAAATGAAAAGAGATTTAATATAAGAGAGGAGATTATCCTAAATGAGTACTGTAATGACAAAAGCAATTAACTTGAAACTTGTAAGAAATGAAAACGAAAGAAGCGAACCGGAAGTGGAAAAAGAAGTAGTTTATGATACAAAAGGGTTAAATTTATGGTATGGAGAAACACATGCTTTAAAAAATATTAATATGGATATTAAGGAAAAAGAGGTAACAGCAATTATTGGGCCGTCCGGGTGCGGAAAGTCAACATATTTGAAGACATTGAACCGTATGGTGGAACTGGTTCCAATTGTAAAAACATCTGGTCAGATAACGTATAAAGGAAAAAATATTTTAGATAAATCGTTTCGTGTAGAAGATCTGCGGACTCAGGTGGGAATGGTATTTCAAAAAGCAAATCCATTTCCAAAATCAATCTATGAAAATATTGCTTATGGCCCAAAAATCCATGGTATTAAAAATAAAAAGATACTTGATGAGATCGTTGAAAAAAGCCTGCGTGGCGCATTTATCTGGGATGAATTAAAGGATCGTCTTAATGATAATGCGTATGGGTTATCAGGTGGACAGCAGCAGCGTCTATGTATTGCCCGCTGTTTAGCCGTCGAGCCGAATGTTATTTTAATGGATGAGCCGACATCTGCGCTGGATCCGAAATCAACTCTGCGAATTGAAGAGCTTGTACAGGAATTGAAGAAGGATTATGCCATTGTTATTGTAACGCATAATATGCAGCAGGCAGCCCGGATTTCTGACAAGACAGCATTCTTCCTGAATGGAGAAATTATTGAATATGATAAAACAGATCATATTTTCAATAATCCTACGGATGAGCGCACAGGAGATTATATCTCTGGACGATTTGGATAAGTGAATAAGACTTCTATGAGAATGGCTTTCCGGGTCATTCTTTTTTGTATTTCAAATGGATAAATTCAATGTATGATAGAAGAACAGAGAATATTTTATATGGCCTTTCCAGAAGAGGGTTTTTAAAGTTATCCACATCGTGTGGATAACGCAGGATTCATTATAATAGATCCATTTTTGTTAGCTTAGTTCTTTATTTTGGAAAAAATCTTGTTCTGTCTAATTTTCTGCTCCAGGAAACTATAAAAGTCTTTAATGATTTGTAAAATCACTCGTTTTCTTTATATTTATCACGGTGCAATCGGGTGTAAGATTTCCTTAACAAGAACAGTGGGAAAAACGCCCGCTGAATAAAGTTTTACTATTAAGAAACTATTCTATAAATAATTCTAAATGCAGCTGGCACAAGTATGACCAATGCTATAAAGAGATGGATATACCTTCTGGTTGTGAAACTGGTATAAGTCCATAATAATAATAGAATAAAAGATGCCACAACCAATAGCTCGATTAAAGCCAGCCAATTTGTCGGATAAAGCTCATATAGAATAGAAATGAAAAAATAAATAATTCCGCTCAGAATAAATCCTTTTTTAGCTGAATCCATATTAATCCCACCTTCTGCTAAGCATATAATCATTCTTCCCTTAATATAAAAGGTAAAACGTACTGTATATAATTAGGAAAGCGTTATCTTATGTATACTTTGGTCTGCAGGTTATAATAAGATTAGTTTAAAAATAAGAAGGTGAATAGTATGCAAATTAATTATCAAGAAATGAAAAAGCTGGATCAGAGGCCTTTGGAGGATTTGTATACAGACGTTGGCTGGTCTGCTTACACAAAAGATGTGGATAGGCTGCAGCAGTCTGTAGAAAACTCTTTATATGTTTTAACGGCCTGGCATGAAGATGAATTAATTGGATTAATTAGAGTGGTGGGAGACGGTCTATCTATTATTTATATTCAAGATTTGCTTGTAAAAAATGCATACCATAATCAAAAAATAGGCTCTGAATTAATGCAAAGTGTGTTAAATAAATATGCAGGTGTCAATCAAAAAGTATTGTTAACAGAGGAAGCTCCTAATACCAGATATTTTTATGAGAAAAATGGATTTAAGTCATGTGATCAAGGAGATGCAGTAGCTTTCGCGCAACTCAAGTCTTAACCGGATAGAAAACAAGTTTGGATACTTTCTGGAAGGGAACATTTTAAAATAGAAGCATTATATGAAGAGGAGTTGTTAAGAATGAACGTAGTTGTTATTGGAGCGAATGGACAAATTGGAAGACATCTTGTTAATCAGCTTCATATCAATGAACAGCATGAGGTTACGGCAATGGTCCGAAAAGAAGAACAGAAAAAAGAACTGGAAGCAAATGGAGTTCATGCTGTTTTAGCAGATTTAGAAGGCAGTATTTCCGGTTTGGAGGATGCTTTGAAGGGCGCAGATGCAGTAGTATTTACAGCAGGCTCTGGCGGCCATACCGGTCTGGATAAAACATTGCTTATTGATTTAGATGGAGCTGTAAAATCAATTGAAGCAGCAAAAAATACGAATGTGAGACGTTTTGTTATGGTCAGTGCATTCCAGGCGCATAATCGTGACAGCTGGGCAGACAGTCCAATTAAACCATATATGGTTGCTAAACACTTTGCTGATGAAACGTTGATACACAGCGGCCTTGACTATACAATCGTTCGTCCAGGCGGCTTGCAGAATGAACCGGGTACAGGAAAAGTACAGGCGAGTGAAAATCTGGAACGAGGCAGCATACCCCGCGAAGATGTAGCAGCTGTCATTGTCGAAGTATTGGAAGCGAAAAACACGTATAGAAAGGGCTTCGATTTAATTACCGGGGAAGATTCAGTAAGCGATGCTGTTAAGAAAATTTAAATGCTTATTCAGGCGCTCTTTTCAGGGCGTCTTTTTTGATTGTTAAGTATTAGTGTGGAGCTCGGAAAGTTATATTTATAATAGTGAAGAAGAGAGGGATTTAAAATGTTAGAAAACATAGAAATTGATTACTTCAACAGCAATGATTCCGATATAGAAAAAATTGCAAAACTATATTGTATGACTTTTTTAACGGATAATATTTTGCTGGAAGATAAAGAAAATGCAGTGAAAAATATAAGAAAGCATACCGGTTATGAAGGTTTTATCGGTTTGAAATGCAAGGATGCAAAAGGGAAATTAATTGGTTTTGCATATGGCTATACAAGTTTGTCCAAACAATTTTACAGAGAAAAAATTGCTAATCAATTATCAGACGATAAAATAGACTTTTGGTTAGCTGATTGTTTTGAGTTTGTGGAGCTGGCAGTAAATCACTCTTATAAACGTCTCGGTGTTGCAAGTAAACTGCATGATGAATTATTGGCGAATACGAATTGTGGAACTGCTGTATTAACAACTGCTATCAAGAACAAGCCTGCATTAAATTTGTATAGGAAGAAAGGATGGGAAGTTATAAAAAAGGATGCACCCATTATTTCAAAGGATAACCTTCAGGTGATTATGGGAAAATTACTAAATGGGAATCACTTTAACTTTCCCGAACAATACAAATATAAAAATGAAACATAACTTAATAAGAAAAATATACATAAATCTATTGCCCTAAAAAGGATTTTTTTCTGAACAAACGCTCACTTATTCCGCTCTATATGTTTCTGTAAACAAATAAAAAAGCTTGGAATTACTTGTGCGGACAGGGGGAAAGCTGAATTTCCCGAAAAAATAAATAAATTTCAAAATACCTCTTGCATTATTATACATAATCATGCATAATAATTCGATAATAGCACATTTATGAGAGGGGATTTTTTAAGTGGCAAAAGACAAGATCGTTTTAGCTTATTCTGGAGGATTAGATACATCTGTAGCAGTAAAGTGGCTGCAGGATAAATATAATTATGATGTGATTGCAGTTGCATTGGATGTAGGAGAAGGAAAAGATTTAGAGTTCGTGAAACAAAAAGCGCTGGATGTTGGTGCAATTAAGTCGTACGTGATTGATGCGAAAAAGCTTTATTCAGAAGAATATGTATTGCCGGCATTACAGGCTAACCTGTTATACGAAGGAAAATATCCGTTAATTTCAGCATTATCCCGTCCATTGATCGCAAAAATACTAGTGGATATTGCAGGAGAAGAAGGAGCAGTAGCTGTAGCGCATGGCTGTACGGGAAAAGGGAATGACCAGGTTCGTTTTGATGTTGCATTTACAGCGTTAAATCCTGAATTGAAAATTGTTGCACCGGTTCGTGAATGGGCAATGTCCAGGGAAGAAGAAATTGAGTATGCAAAGGAACATAATATTCCAGTTCCAATTAAAAAGGAAAGTCCATATAGTATTGATCAGAACCTGTGGGGCAGAAGTAACGAATGTGGTATTTTAGAGGATCCGTGGGCAGAGGCGCCAAAGGATGCCTATGATTTAACGCAGGATCCAGAAGATGCACCTGATGAAGCTCAAACAGTTCAGATTACTTTTGAACAAGGAAAGCCAGTTTCATTAGATGGCAAAAAATTAGATTTGGATGAATTAATTTTAACTTTGAATGAGATTGCTGGAAAACATGGAGTTGGAAGAATTGATCATGTGGAAAATCGTTTAGTTGGAATTAAATCAAGAGAGATTTATGAGGCTCCAGCAGCAATGACATTGATTAACGCACATCAGGAACTGGAAGCATTAACTCTGCCCCGTGAAGTAGCAGAATTTAAACCGATTGTTGAGCAGAAGCTGTCGCAGGCTGTTTATTACGGCTTATGGTACTCACCGTTAACAGAGGCGCTGCAAGCCTTTATTGAGAAGACACAGGAGCATGTTTCTGGTACAGTAAAAGTGAAGCTGTATAAAGGTCATGCACATGTTGTCGGAAGAGAGTCTGCAAACTCCTTATATGACTTTGACTTAGCAACTTACAATAAGGACGATGCATTTGACCATGATGCAGCATTAGGATTTATTAAATTATGGGGACTGCCTACACAGGTACATGCTTCAGTAAATGGTCCTCAGGGAAAGAAATCGATTGAGAAAGTAAAACTAGAGGTAAAGGAAGCTGTTAATCCGTGAAATTATGGGGTGGAAGATTTACAAAACCAACGAATGAATTAGTCGACGAGTATACCTCGTCGATTCGTTTTGACCAGAAGTTAGCAAAATATGATATTAAAGGCAGTTTGGCTCATGTTGCTATGTTGAAAAAATGCGGTATCATACCTGCTCAAGAAGCCGACCAGATTGCTGAGGGCTTGAAAAAGGTTCTCAGTAAGATTGAAGCAGGGGAAGCAGAGCTATCTGAGGCAGATGAAGATATTCATATGAATGTGGAACGGCTGCTGATTGAAGAGATTGGACAAGTGGGTGGCAAGCTTCATACCGGACGCAGCAGAAACGACCAGGTAGCTTTGGATATGCGTCTGTATGCAAGGGAAGCTATCTCCGAATTAAAATCACTATTAAAAACAGTCCAGCAGGCACTCATTGGGCAGGCAAAAGCAAACATAGATGTCATTATGCCTGGATATACGCACTTACAGCGTGCTCAGCCTGTTTTATTTGCGCATCATATGATGGCGTACGTATTTATGTTTCAACGCGATGTGGAACGTCTGGAGGACAGTTTGAAGCGCGTAAATAAGTCACCATTAGGTGCAGGAGCACTGGCAGGTACAACCTTCCCGATTGATCGTAGTTTTGTAGCTGAGCAGCTTGATTTTGACGGGATTTGTGAAAACAGCCTGGATGCTGTAAGTGACCGTGATTTTGTAGTGGAATTCCTTTCCAACGGTTCTTTAATCGGCACACATTTGTCCCGTCTTTGTGAAGAACTGGTACAGTGGTCAAGCGCAGAATTTAATTTTGTTGAGCTGGATGATTCCTATACAACAGGAAGCAGCATGATGCCACAGAAGAAAAACCCGGATGTAGCAGAGCTTGTTCGCGGCAAGACCGGGCGTCTTTACGGCAATCTTATCGGGATGCTGACTACCTTAAAGGGCTTGCCTTTGGCATATAATAAAGATATGCAAGAGGATAAAGAGGGGATGTTTGACTCTCACGAGACACTGAAAGGCGCGCTACAGCTCTTTGCCGGGATGATTGGATCAATGGAAATAAATAAGGAAAGTATGTACAACGCTGTTACGAATGATTACTCCAATGCCACTGATTTAGCAGATTATCTGGTGAATAAAGGGCTTACCTTCCGTGAATCACATGCCGTTGTCGGACAGGTTGTTTTAAATTGTATTCAAGCAGGAACTTATCTGCTTGACCTGAGCTTAAAAGAGTTTAAACAATATTCAGAGGTTATTGAAGCGGATATTTATGAAGCGTTGAAGCCGGAAACTGTTGTTAATGCAAGGTCTGCTGCCGGCGGTACGGCAAAACAAAGTGTGCTGGAGCAAATTGCGAAGGCAGAGCAATTATTGGAATCGTCTTAAGTAAATGAGGTATAGTAGATAAGGGAGATAAAATAACGTGGAGCTCATATCAATTGCTGATGAGCTCTGTTATTTTGCAACGAAAAATAAAATAGAACGGATTAAAAATATCTGGAAATGGGAAAATAAAAGCAATAAGACAGAAGAGTACTGTTTTTTTCCTTTTTAATATAGCAGCTATTTTCAGGATTTCCTTTAGAGAATATCCTGAATTCCTTGTTTTTTTAAGTTCTATTTTATAGAAAAGGCGGTTAGGTATAATGAAATTAATTGCATCAGATATGGATGGAACATTACTTAATGAAAATGGAGAAATTAGCGAGGCAAATGCGGAAGCAGTAAAAATAGCTGTGGAGAAAGGTATTGAGTTTATTGTAGCAACAGGCAGATCCTATCATGCTGCGAATATCCCTCTGCAGGCGGCGGGGATAACCTGTCCGGTAGTGAGCTTAAATGGAGCTGTAACATACCTGGAGAATGGGAAGCAAATAAATAGTATTTCTATGGACAAGCAGGTAGCTGCGCGAATTGCCAATGAGTGCAGCAAGCTGGGGATGTATGTAGAGTTATTTACAAATAAAGGAGTTCTTTCTGAAAGCAGGGAGCATTTTTTAGATGTGCTTATCGATATTATGCGTTCAGCTAATCCAGATATTTCCGAGGAAGAAATGCGCGAAATGGTAGAACAGCGATTTCAATTAGAGGAAGTTTCCTTTGTGGAAAGCTTGCAGACAGCATTAAAAGATGAGAATGTAGAAATCTATAAAATTCTCACCTTTGCGTTTGAGGAAAATCAGCTGGAGGAGGCTAAGAGAAAACTTCGCGATGAAACAGGAGCAGTGATTACCTCTTCTGGAGATACGAATCTTGAATTTAACCATCCAAAAGCTCAAAAAGGTTTAGCTATTCAGAAGTATATTGAGGATAAGGACTGGTCAATGGAAGACGTCATGACAATGGGTGATAACTGGAATGATGCGAGTATGCTGGAAATGGCTGGACGTGGTGTCGCTATGGGCAACGCCTCTGATAAAATCAAGAAGCTATGCGATTATGAAACGGTGGCAAATGATCAAGACGGTGTAGCAAAAGCTATTGAAGAGATGTTAAGAGAATTGGATAAATAAAATAAAGATGCCAAGCTGAGAATTAGCTTGGCATCTTTATTTTAATGTCTTTTACTTAACCATAGTACACCAGATTTTGCGAGTCTCGGCAATAATCCTGTCATTGGCTTTTTAGCCATATTTCCAAATCCGTCTGATTTTCCTAAGGAACCTAAAGTTCCTTTTAATTTGAGAGGTTTCGGCTTCTTCGGCTGCTTTTCGTTTAAAACAGCGAGAAGAATTTCTGCAATTTGTTCTCCCTGCAGACCGGCAAGCTGGGCGCTTGGCGAATATTCACTGGAAGCACAATCACCCAAAACATATACAGAAGGATCTTCCGGAACCTGATAAAAATCATTGACGACTACTTTACCGTGCCGATCTTTAGTATATGGAAGCTCACGCACAAGCCAATTAGGCTGTACTCCGGCAGTCCAAATGGTAACATCATTTAAATAGCAAACGCCGTTATTGCATACGCCATCATGTTCTACATATTCCACCGTTGAATTATGTATCACATCCACATTATTTTCTGTCAGCCATCTTTCTACATAAGCCTGGATTTTGCTGTCCAGGGTTTTTAATACGGTATCTCCCCGGTCAAGGAGGCGGATATTTAAGTCTGGTCTGCTTTCACGAATTTCAGAAGCAACCTCAATACCACTTAAGCCCGCCCCGATAACAGATACTTTTCCATATGCCTTTAAGTTCCCTACTGCAACACCAGCTTTTCTTGCTTTCGCAAAGGTTTGAACGCTTTCTGTGTATTCCTCTGCTCCAGGGATTCCATGATAATTGTCCTCGCAGCCTAATCCGATAATCAAATAATCGTAGGGAACAATGGAATCTTCATCTTGAATAATAATCTGTTTATTATCCACATCAATTTTTGTGATTTCCCGAAAAATATATTTTATGCGGGAATCATCTGGAAAATCAACGCGGACATCATGGTCTGCTGAAGTTCCAGCAGCAATTGCATAGAACTCGGTTTTCAGTGAACGGAATGGATTACGGTCAATTACAGTTATATGTATATTATCGGATAATGTTTGGCTAAGAAGGCCAAGCAGCGTTTTAACACCGCCATATCCACCTCCAACAAGAACAACTCGCTTCATTGTGTTACACCCCTTATTTAATTTGAAACTCTTCCAGATACTAGCGTAACAAATTATGAAGGCGATGTCATTAAGATTAAGGCAGTAGTTTGTTAATCGTAAAAGGATAATTTATTCAAAAAAGTCAATCTATTATAGGGGTTTTTAGTTTTTCTAAAGGAACTAATATTAGAGGAGAAAATTCATTAAGAAAAGGCCTTTTTTCTTCAAATAAAATTTTACATTTATTTAATAATTAATAATAATTGGATTTTCCTTTTTTGTCTTCATAAAATTGTGACTTAGGTGTATACTGTTCGAGTTCAACATAGAAAGTAAGAGGCATAAGGAGGAAATTGTTTTGTTTAAGATGTTTAAGCCAGCACCGGAAAAAGAGAGGCTGCCTGAAGATCAAATTGATTCCCATTATAAGAGACTCCGTTTTCAAGTGTTTATGGGAATATTTATTGGTTACGCAGCATACTATTTACTTCGTAAGAACTTTTCCCTGGCAATGCCTGGATTAATTGAAGAAGGGTATTCTAAAGGCGAGCTTGGAATTGCGCTATCTGCTGTATCCTTAGCATACGGAATCAGTAAATTTATTATGGGTACTGTATCAGACAGGAGTAATCCACGCGTCTTTTTAACAAGCGGGCTCGTATTATCTGCTGTTGTCAGTTTATTAATGGGGTTTGTTCCATTCTTTACATCTTCTATTGCTATTATGTTTGTTATGATGTTTTTACTAGGATGGTTTCAAGGTATGGGATGGCCTCCATCAGGACGTACTCTCGTTCACTGGTATAGTGTAAGTGAACGCGGTACAAAGACTTCAATTTGGAATGTTGCCCATAATGTTGGCGGAGGATTAATGGCTCCAATTGCAACATTAGGAATGACTATCTTTGCTGGAAGCTATTTCGTAGGCTATGAAGGTGTATTTATCCTCCCAGGGATTGTTGCTCTGCTGCTTGCTGTTGTTGCATATATGCTAATTCGTGATACTCCCCAATCAGAAGGATTGCCGCCAATTGAGGAATATCGTAACGACTATCCGACAAACAATAAAAAAACATTAGAAACAGAATTAACAACGAAAGAAATTCTTTTCAAATATGTTTTAAATAATAAATGGGTATGGGCAATTGCATTCGCCAATATATTCGTTTATTTTGTGCGTTATGGAGTGCTGGACTGGGCTCCCACCTACTTGAATGAATCAAAAGGATTTGAAATGAGTGAATCCAGTTTCGCTTATTTCTTATACGAATGGGCTGGAATTCCAGGTACACTGCTATGTGGTTGGATTTCCGATAAATTCTTTAAAGGCCGTCGCGGGCCTGCCGGCGTGGTCTTTATGTTCGGAGTACTGCTTGCTGTTCTTGTTTACTGGCTGAATCCGGCTGGAAATCCGATGATTGATAATGCAGCATTAATTGCTATTGGCTTCTTAATCTATGGACCGGTTATGTTGATCGGTTTACAAGCGTTGGACTTAGTACCTAAGAAAGCAGCTGGGACTGCAGCAGGATTAACAGGCTTATTTGGTTACCTTGGCGGTGCAGTAACAGCCAATATCATTATGGGTTATGTTATTGATCACTTTGGCTGGGGTGGGAGCTTTATATTATTAATTGTTTCCTGTGTCTTGGCAATGTTTGTCTTTGCATTAACTTGGAATGTGCGCGGACAAGAAGTTGTAAAGAATTAAAATCAGAATAATATTTTTTGTTTAGACGAAAGAAAAAGTGGCAGTATCTCTTTATATTTATGAGATATGTCACTTTTTTTATGGGAAAATATTAAAAAAGGGAATAGCTTGCTAGAGTTTTAGAAATAATGGTACGATTAAGAGTGCTTTTTGATTAATAAGTTAAAACATTTTATAGATAATAGAAGAAAAAGGAGTTGCCTATGGCAGGAATGAAATCAATCCCGTTTACTGTAGCAAAAAATGAGCAATTTTTTGATCGCTTAGGAGATTATATCGGCGATGTTTTTTATGATATTTTACCTGAACAAGGCTTTGAGCTGCGCGATGAACAAATTTATATGGCATTTCAGCTCGAGCAGGCTTTTAAGCATAAAAAGACAATCTTTGCAGAAGCAGGTGTCGGAACAGGGAAAACGATTGTCTATCTATTGTATGCAATTTGTTATGCCCGTTATATGAGAAAGCCGGTTATTATTTCCTGTGCTGATGAAACATTGATTGAACAGCTGGTCAAAGAAGGCGGAGATATTGATAAGCTTGAAAAAGCACTTGGCTTGGAAGTAGATGTCCGTTTGGCTAAAGCACGTGAAAATTATCTTTGCATGAAAAAACTGGACCCTTTGTCCGAATACACTGAGGATGAAGAAATTCTGGATGTACATGATTCTGTTCCAGACTTTGTTTTTGATCAGGGTGTCTCGATGCAGTCATTTTATCCTTATGGGGACCGGAAAGATTACCCATGGCTTTCTGATAAGCAATGGGAGCAGATCGGCTGGGATCCTTTGAAGCAGTGTGCAACATGTGACTTTAGACATCGCAGTGCGCAGACATTGCATCGTGATTATTACCGTCATGCCCAGGATATTATTATCTGCTCACATGATTTTTACATGGAGCATGTCTGGACGAAAGAATCACGGATAAGAGAAGGCCAGCTTCCGTTACTTCCAGAAGCAGGTGCGGTTGTGTTTGATGAAGGGCATCTGCTGGAATTCTCAGCACAAAAAGGGTTAACCTATCGTTTTAACTATCAGAATATCACAAATGTCCTGACAGGATACCAGGGGCAGGATGTTCGGGAAGAATCGCTGCAATTAGCAGAGGACATTATGACGCTTCATGATGATTGGTTTGATCTTATTACAGAAATTGCAGTACGTGTAGAAGGATCTAATCGGCTGGAAATCCCAAGAAATCCAAAAATGATTGAGATGGCTGAGCGATTAGAAAAAATGGTTCAAGAGTTATTAGAACAGCTAGTTTTTGATGCAGAATTGTTTACTATGGATGCGTATCATACAAAGATTATTGAAGAATATCTGGAATTTTTCACGTACGGGTTATCGATTTTCCTAAAGGATGATGAGGGTGTTTACTGGCTGGAAGAGGATGGAGATGAAAGTAGTCTGGTTATTATGCCGAGGCTCGTAGAGGATGTTTTGCGGGAAGAAGTATTCCAAAAAAATATTCCATTTATTTTCTCTTCCGCAACGCTTTCTCAGGATGGTGACTTCTCGTATACTGCAAGAAGTCTGGGTGTTGATTCATATGAGTCATTTTCTGTCGAATCCCCATTTGAGTATGAGAAAGTACGTGCGATAAAAGATCATAGCTATACGGATGATACAGAAAAGTTTGAAGGAATTGCGCAGCAGCTTCAGGATAATGAAGGCCACAGCCTTATTTTATTCCGTTCCGAAGAGGAGATGCAGGTGTTCCGGGAATGGGCGCAAGAAAAGGAATGGTCATTTGACTTATTATTTGAGGGTGACAAGGAAATCAGTGAATTGGTTCGTACGTTTCAATTAAACGCTTCTTCCACGCTTTGTGCATATCATTTATGGGAAGGGCTGGATGTACCAGGGGAATCATTAACACAGGTTATTATTGCTTCCTTGCCATATCCGCCGGATGATCCTGTATTTAAAGCAAAACGCAAGCATGCAGGGAATCCATATGAAGAAATCGATTTACCTTATATGCAGCTTCGTTTAAAACAAGGTATAGGCCGTTTAATCCGTACGGAGCACGATAAAGGAGTTGTGCATATTTGGAAACAGGCTTAAATCTAAAACGCTCTGTTCGCCGGACAGAAGTTTTTTAGATTAAACAACAGTTTGAACAAAAAGACCCTTGATACGTTTAGACGTATTAAGGGTCTTTTTGTTCATTAATCAAGTCGATAAAATGTGTAAGGATTTTAGCAGTAAGCCCCCAAATAGTTTTATCATCATATCGGTAGAAGAGTTCTTCCAGAGCCCTGATACGCCATTCATAGTCCTCACCGCCGACAATAAGATGGTAAGGGAAGTTGTCCTCTGGCTGTATTTCCAGATGCACTTTATATTTTTCGGGTGTATTCTCTAAGAAGAAGGAGAGCGGCACAGTAAAAATATGATCCACTTCATCAGGATTTGGTTGGATATTTTTTAGGTTTTTCAGCTTTCCGATAAAAGGATAAATGATTCTTCCTAAATCATTTACAATATAATCGAGCGGAATTGGTTCGGATATATCTTGTTTTGTTATACCCAGTTCTTCAATTGTTTCCCGGATAGCAGTATAATCAGGGCTCTTATCTTCCGGGTCCATGCGTCCTCCTGGAAAACAGATATCTCCCGGCTGGCTTCTTAAGTTCATCGAGCGGACTTCAAAGAGAATATGAGTTTCTCCATTCACTTCAATCAAAGGAATCAAAACAGAAGATCGTTTAAAGTGCTGATGTCCCATTAATGCAGGAGTACGATCTTTTAATTCGTTCAGAATATTTTCTATCTGCATGCCGTATCCTCCCTAAATTTCTTACTAAGTTCTATTTCCATTCTAGTATGCTTTCAGGCTGCTGTCATGTATAGCGTTTAGAATCTATAATATGTATACGAGTTGAAATTTATCCTTTTTAGACAACATGTTAATATAAAGATAACAATTTCTGCTAGAATAAGAATTGAAATGAGAAAGGCGGGTGCGAGATGAAGCATGCTATCTATCAAATGGATATTATCCCTGGAGACCCGGAAGGTAATCGTAAACACATCAAGGAATGGCTGGAAAAACAGGTAGGAACAGAGAAACCTGATATTATTGTTCTTCCGGAAATGTGGACGACTGCATACGCATTAGCACAATTAGAGAAAATTGCTGATTTGGATGGAGAACCTACAAGGGGTTTTTTGAAAGAATTGGCTAAAAAGCATCATGTGCATATTATTGGCGGATCATTTGCTAATAAAGTGGATGGTGCAATCTATAATACAGCACTTGTTATCAATAATGAGGGAGAGGAGGTCTATACATACGACAAAATACATCTTGTCCCTATGTTAGATGAACCAGACTACTTAACAGGTGGGAAAAAACAGGTACGTCTGTTTGAGTTAGACGGAGTAAAGATGGGACTGCTTATTTGTTATGATCTTCGTTTTCCAGAGTTAGCCCGAGAATTGGCGATAGCAGGAGCTGAGGTGATTTATATAACAGCAGAATGGCCATCAGCACGTAAGGATCATTGGAAGGCACTTCAAATGGCACGGGCCATTGAAAATCAATGCTATATTATTTCAAGTAACCGGGTAGGTTCTTATAATGGGGTTGATTTCTGCGGAACCTCATTAGTTGTAGACCCATGGGGGACGACTGTTAAAGAGGGATCGGAAGAACGAGTAGAAACACTGATTGAGACAATTGCTATTTCAAATGTGGAACGTATACGCAGCGAAGTTCCCGTATTTAAAAGCAGGGTGCCTGAAATGTATCAAGGCTGGAAATAAAAGCAATATAAAAGACTCCAATGTCAGTGCAGTCCCCGAAAACCAGAATGTAAAATCTGATTTTCGGGAGTAATCACTGTCGCATGGAGTCTTTTTTAATGAATAGAATGGTTATTGATATTTGGCGGTTCTTTTAATTCGCCGGTGCATACATTTTCTGTAATATGAACCTGGGAGGTCTTCCCTTTGTTGTTAATGAATTTGAATACCCCATTATTGAAATCTGTTCCAATCTCTTTATAGAAAATTCCTTCGTATAAATTATGCTTGGAACGGGTGAATTTCAAACGATATTGTCCGGGTGCTTCACTGTCTTCCTGGATAAATGCACGTACGCCTTTTTCGTAAATAGTATCATCTGTACTTTTTAATGTACGGTCCACGGAAACAATGTGAAGGTCGATGAAAGAAATTTCCCGGAGAAGCACGTTGACAAAAGAACCTTTCGTAATCTCTTCCCAACGGTTTTGTGCGCTTTGCCCAATAATAATTTGTGTGATATTGTGCGTGTGCGCTACTTCTTTAATTGCTCTTACGGAACGTTTCTCATTATCACGTATAATAAATTCCTCTACATCTAGTTCCTCACACAGCTCCTTCCAATGTTCGACAAAACCTGATTTATCTGCATCAAATTCATCGTAAGGAAGGGCATCTACTGTTAAAACGTATAATGGGCAATCCATGATTTGTGCCAGCTTATGGCCCCGGCGGATAAGGCGTTCTCCGTTGGGACCATAATAAACACATACTAAAATACTTTCATCCATGCGACCTCTGATTTTTTTCATCGTATCTACCGCACCTTTCTTTCATAGTCATTTGCTATTTATATTTAAAAAATCAATATTTATCCGAAAAGGAACTGAATTGTTTTATTCTTAATTTAACCTGGAAAGAGAAGGTATAAACCTCCTCGTGACAGTTTCTTTACCTTTAAACCGTATCATTTTAACATGTATTTCGATTTTCGTATAGTACCAGGGAAGAAAAAATTTGAAGAAGTAATTGACATATAAAAAAGTCTTTATTCCTACTAATTATGATTATCATAAAGTCCTTTATACAAGTATTTCTTCCAAGTTGCAAGTAAATTTAATTATATCCTTTTAATTCAGTTAAAGTGACACAAAAAGATTTTATAAGCGTATCACAACGTCATGCATGCAAGTACAGATAAATTCTTGTATAATATTTATGTGTGATTGTGAAGACTTATTGTTTTAGTGTGTGTTCTGCTGAGGCCTGTAAAAATATGACCTCATGATTGATGCTGCAACTTCGTGTTATTTTTATCAGATTGTTCGAACAACCATTTTAACACCTCATAATGCCTTTATATTCTACTGCAAGAAAGGCTTATTATTTTTTACCACGATTTTTCACAGCATGAGTGTCCGTAATTTTCCTCTGTTTGGGCATGAAAAACATTTTAAATATGTTAGGGCAAAGTGTCCCGCTAAATCAAGTTTCGTTTAATCAAAGTGAGTAATATCCCTTTCAATACGATTGAAATTGCTTAAAGAAGCAATCATAAAGTATTGATTTAACCACTTAACCGCCTTTTATTCAATTCACTTGCACTGTAATCCTGAAGGCGTTCTTCTAACATAACCTTATTGTGACGAGGAGCATAGACAGTCTGTTATAAATGTTTTCCAGAATAATATGTTTTTCTATCATTAGATTAGCATTTTACGGACAAAATAACCATTATGTTTGTGATATTCGTTTTTTCATTCATCACAATGGGTAGTTAGTAAATAACATACTTTCTAAAATAAAATGTGTGTGTACTTTTTATACGTCAACAAAGAGTATAAGGAAAACGAAGGATGTAAAGGTAAGGGATTATTGCCTGAGTTCCCCGGATTATGTGTGGGAACGCAAGTCAAGGGCAAACGATACTTGAAATTTTCGAAGCATAATCACGAAAAAGAAAATCAATAAAATGATAGGAGGTTCTCGTTTGTCGACTTTAGTACTGGCTATTTTTATACCATTTTTAGCTGCTGCAATTATACCCTTCTTATATAAATATTTGAAAAACATTCATGTCGGCTGGTTTGCTATTCTGGTACCGACAGGTTTATTCATTTATCTTGCTTCACTTATCCCAGCCATTTCAAGCGGTGAAGTTATTGTACAGACAATAAATTGGATTCCAAGCTATGAAATAGATATAACGGCTTATCTGGATGGACTCAGTCTTACATTGGCATTATTAATTTCCGGAGTTGGAGCTCTTGTTATTCTTTATTCCATCTATTACCTTTCTTCTAAAGAGCCAATAGGCACGTTCTATACATACCTCATGCTGTTTATGGGGGCTATGTTAGGTGTCGTTATGTCAGACAATATGCTTGTATTGTATGTCTTTTGGGAATTAACAAGTATTTCTTCCTTCTTGTTAATCGCATTCTGGTACCAGCGAAAACGTTCCAGAGAAGGTGCCAAGAAGTCATTAATTATTACTGTTTCTGGCGGTATCTCCATGCTGGTTGGTTTTATTATGGTCGGTTCCATGTCAAATACATGGAGTATCCGCGAAGTAATTGCAAATGTAGGAGCGATTAGCGACCATGCTTTATTTATACCGGCGATGCTGCTTGTCCTGCTTGGCGCTTTTACCAAGTCGGCTCAGTTTCCGTTCCACATCTGGCTTCCGGATGCCATGGAAGCACCTACCCCAGTCAGTGCTTATTTGCACTCCGCAACAATGGTAAAGGCAGGTATCTATCTTGTTGCCCGGTTCACGCCAGTTTTTGGCGGAGAAGCAGTCTGGTTCTGGGCGGTTACAGGAGTCGGGATATTCACACTCTTCTGGGGCTCCTTTAATGCCGTTCGCCAAACAGATTTAAAAGCATTGCTGGCTTATTCTACAATTAGTCAGCTCGGAATGATTATGAGTATGTTTGGTATGGGATCCGCTGCTCTTTATTTAGGCTATTCAACAGAATCAGTAGTATATACAGGAGCAACATTTGCAGCGTTATTCCACTTAGTAAATCATTCTACGTTCAAAGGTGCTTTATTTATGGTTGTAGGTGTTGTGGACCACAGTGTAGGCACACGGGATATCAGGCGGTTAGGGGGATTAATAACATTAATGCCGGTTACCTTCACAATCGCAACTGTCGGAAGTATGTCTATGGCTGGATTACCCCCATTTAATGGTTTCCTGAGTAAAGAGATGTTTTTTGTATCCACTCTGGAAATTACAGAAGCAGGATTCTTTGGTCTGGGGACATGGGGGATAGCCATTCCAATTATTGCTTGGATAGCGAGTGTTTTTACATTTGTTTATTCAACCGTATTTGTTGTAAAAACATTCCTGGGACCTTATAAAGAAGAAAAATTAGAGCATCCGGCTCATGAACCGAAACCGGGTATGCTCATTTCTCCAATTATACTTGGACTGCTTGTTATTGTATTTTTCTTCATGCCGAATATTGTTGGAGAGAATTTGATTACTCCTGCTATGAACGGGATTTTCCCGACATTCGCTGCAGAAGGTGCCGAGCTTGGAACACATATCCATGCCTGGCATGGATTTAAGCCCGAATTATTTATGACAATTGGAGTTGTTCTTTTCGGAGTGCTGCTGTTCATAACAAGGAAATATTGGTACGACGTATACAATCTGTTCCCTGAAAAACGCTCTATAAATGTGTTTTACGGCTTTGTATTAGATCAGATTGAGGATAAATCCACTGTTATTACAAATAAGTACATGACGCGTTATTTGCGTGATTATATGGTGTATATCTTTGCCTTCTTCATTTTAGCAATTGGTGGTATTTTCATTTTTACTGAAGCGTATTATTTTACGCTTCCTGAGAATGCACCCATTTCTAATTTTGAGTGGCTTGTCATACTGGCTATGATGATAGCAGGAATTACCATTTTATTTGCGAAATCACGGCTGACAGCAATTGTTTTAAATAGTATTTTAGGCTTTGGTATTTCGATTCTTTTTGTACTGTTCCGTGCACCGGATCTGGCTTTGACACAAACGATTATTGAAGCAGTAACAACGGTTTTATTTCTTGTTGCTTATTATTTTCTGCCTGAACTGGATAAGGAAGATACAACGAAGAAAACGAAAAGTATTAACCTGTTTATATCTATCGGTGTAGGAGTGGTATTTACTGCTGTAGCGTTAGGGGTTCAGGGAAACAAAGCGTTTGATACTATTTCAACCTTCTTTGAAAATTCCTATGAGCTTGCGGGCGGAAAAAACATGGTAAATGCCATTTTAGGTGATTTCCGGGCATTTGATACGATGATGGAGGTCGTCGTGCTTTTAATTGCAGGTATTGGTGTATATACAATGATCCGGGTGAAAGCCAAGAAGGAGAGTGATCAGATTGAAGATAAATAATGTCATTCTCCGTACAGTGGCCAAACTTGTTTTCTTTATTATTCTGACGCTTGCGGTATATTTATTCTTTGCAGGTCATAACAGTCCAGGCGGAGGATTCAGCGGCGGGCTGGTTCTTGCTTCCGCGCTGGTATTATTATTTATTGTGTTTGATATTGAAACTATCCAAAAAGGTTTGCCAATTGACTTTAAACTGGTAGCTGCCTTTGGAGCCTTTTTATCCGTAGGTACGGGATTTGGAGCATTGATATTTGGAGACAACTTTTTAACACAAGCCTTCGATTATTTTAATGTACCTTTTTTCGGTGAAATAGAACTGACAACTGTTACGATTTTTGAAGGCGGCGTTGCCTTGGTCGTTGTAGGTGTTGTTGTAACAATCTTATTAAGTATTAGTGAGGATGAGTAAATATGGAAACGTTAGTAACCATCCTGGCAGGTGTATTAGTAACAGTAGCAACTTACCTCTTACTGTCAAAGAGTTTAATTCGTGTCATTATCGGAACTGCGATTTTAACCCATGCAGCGCATCTTATTATTATGGTAGTTGCCGGCTTAAAGACTGGGACTGTGCCGATTGTCGGTGAGGGAGATCCAGTAGATCCACTTCCACAGGCATTAATTTTAACGTCAATAGTTATCGGTTTTGCGGTAACTGCGGTTTCTCTTGTTCTTGCTTATCGAACATACCAGGAGATTGGGACAGATAAACTAGATAAGTTACGGGGGAATCCAGATGAATAATATAATTGTTATGCCGATGATGCTCCCGGTCCTGGTCGGGATTATCCTTTTATTCTTAAGACCATATGTAAAAACGCAGCGGACAATCTCATTATTGGTATTTCTTGCGAATATCGGTATTAGTGTCTATGTACTGCAGCTAATTCAGCAAAATGGTGTTATGCGACTTGATTTTGGCGGCTGGCAGCCTCCTTTTGGAATCTTGTTTGTTGCTGACAGCTTTGCTATGCTGCTTGTGTTGTCATCAAGTGTGGTTGCTGCAGCGTGTTTAATTTATTCCTTTTCTTCGGTCAAACCATCCTTTGAAAAGAACTTTTTCTACTCCTTTGTTCTATTTCTGATAGCAGGGGTAAATGGTTCCTTTCTGACAGGAGATATTTTTAACCTGTTTGTCTGTTTTGAAATTATGCTTCTGTCATCTTATGTGCTGATTGCATTTGGAGGAAAGAAAAGACAGCTTCGCGAGTCAATAAAGTATGTAATTATTAATGTTGTCTCTT
This sequence comes from Oceanobacillus sp. FSL W8-0428, assembly GCF_038004405.1. Lineage (NCBI taxonomy): Bacteria > Bacillati > Bacillota > Bacilli > Caryophanales > Bacillaceae > Oceanobacillus > Oceanobacillus sp. FSL W8-0428. Next base: position 819,132 of record NZ_JBBORB010000001.1, on the reverse strand, counting down.
CCTGGATTTTCCTCGTAGCCATTGCTTATTTATATGGAGTAGTTGGAACACTTAATATGGCACATATATCAGAACGTATTGCAGAAGTAGGGCAAACACCTATGGTGACTGTTATCAGCGTCGTGTTTTTAACTGTATTTGCATTAAAAGCAGGGTTATTTCTATATTTCTGGCTCCCGGGATCTTATTCCGTTCCAATTACCCCAATTGCGGCTTTGTTCGGAGCGTTGCTGACAAAGGTCGGAATTTATGCGATGTTCCGCGTATTTACGCTGCTGTTTTACCAGGAACAGCAAATTACGCATACGCTGATTGGAATTTTGGCGGCATTAACTTTAATCGGTGGAAGTATTGGAGCAGTTGCTTATAAGGATATCCGGTTAGTAGCTTCTTACAATGTAATCATTGCGGTTGGTTTTATTCTGGTGGGCTTGGCTGTGGCAACGCCATCTGCTATAGAAGGATCCATTTACTACTTGATTCACGATATTATTATAAAAGCACTACTATTTTTACTGGTAGGTACAATGATTGCAGTAACTGGGCAAACTAGAATAGACGAGATAAGCGGACTTATTAAGAACCATCCGCTACTTGGGTGGCTGTTCTTCCTGACAACCTTGTCCTTGTCTGGAATTCCGCCGCTGAGCGGCTTTATCGGCAAGGTGCTGATTGGTGAAGGGGCTGTAGCAGCAGGATCGTATGTTTTATTAGCTCTTGCGTTTATTTCAAGTATCTTTGTTCTATACTCTCTTATGCGTATTTTCCTTACCAGCTTTTGGGGGGAAACGATAATAAGTAAGGATGAAGAAGTACCAGCTAAGAAAGGCTGGATTGTTTCTACTTGTATTTTAGCATTAGGGACGATTGCTTTGGGATTAGGCGCAGAGCCTATGTCTGTGTACGTCCAGGATGCAGCGGAAACTTTATTAAACCCGCAAATCTATATTGACGCAGTACTTGGAGGTAATTAATCGGCTGGAATGTAATATTTTAAGCTCGAATTATCTGGTCAGCCTTTCTGAGATCAGGTTGATATTCTCCGGTCAGTTTTTAAAAAACAAGGTGGTGAATGCAGAATGCCGGCACAGTTTTTATTAAATGTTTTTATCGCTGTATTATGGACGCTGATCAGTGATGAATCAGAACTTCGTTTTACAACATTTGTAGCAGGTTACATCGTTGGGATCGGTATCGTATTTTTAATGCATCGATTTTTCGGAGAACGCTTTTATTTATCACGCTTTTTTGCATTAATAAAGCTTATATTTATCTTTACAAGAGAGCTTATTTCTTCTTCAAAAATGGTTCTTGGACAAATTTTAAAACCAAAGCTTTCAATTAAGCCGGGGCTGTTTAAATACGAAACAGTTCTGCAGGGCGATTGGGAAATTACGGCATTGGCTCTATTATTAACATTAACTCCTGGTTCTGTTGTCATAGAGGTGACAGAAGATGGGGATGCCTTTTATATACATGCAATGGATGTGGAAGAGTCGAAAGATATATTATTAAAGTCAATTGATAACTTTGAAAAAGCGATTATGGGGGTGACGCGCTGATGGTTCAAGGAATGTTGACAGTTGCCTTAACATTTTATGGAATATCGATTTGTATCAGCGTTTTTCGGATTATTATCGGTCCGAGCCTGCCTGACCGTATTGTAGCCTTAGATATGATTGGTGTGATGCTTGTGTCTTCCATAGCGATTGTATCTGTCATGCTGACAACAACAGCATTTTTAGAGGTTATATTGATTTTAGCTATTCTGGCTTTTATCAGTACCATTGCCTTCTCGAAATATATTGAGAGGGGGGTCATTCTTGAATATAGACGGGACGATTGAGTTTATTGCTGCTTTATTTATGCTTGCTGGATCGATTATGGCGTTAATCAGCGCGATAGGAATCATTCGTCTGCCAGATGTCTTTACACGATCCCACGCAGGTACTAAAAGCTCTACGCTTGCGGTTCTGTTAACTCTGGTTGGAGCATTTATTTATTTTGCTTCCAATCAAGGTTTTTACAGTGTTCGTCTGCTGCTGGGAATTGCCTTTGTGTTTTTGACTGCTCCAGTTGCCGGACATGTTATTACCCGGGCTGCTTACCGGGCGAATGTGAAAATGGCAGATACAACAGTTGAGGATGAGCTGAAAGATGTGATGGATCAAGTCAGAGAAGAAGCGGAAAAAGAGCGTAGTGAAACTGGTGAAGTAATCATAGAGGATGAGAAAGTAGCAGACAAAGAGCATTCTAGGTAGAGTGCTCTTTGTTTATAATCCTAAGAAAACGGTGCATACTTTTAAGATAGGGACAGGTTTTAAGAGCGGTGAAGAGGGAAGTAGGATAGAGAAGTACTAGGGGGTTAGAACATGGTAAAACCAATCGTGCAGGATAAAGGAATGGATCATACGATAGATTTTTTAAGAGATGGTTATTTTTATTTTTCTAAACGAATGAATGAATATCAGGAAGATGTTATCGGGTCGCGTATATTCGGGAGAAAGCTGGTGATGCTGCGTGCAGATGAGGCAGCAGATTTAGTAAGGGATACGAGTAAGTTTAAAGCCGAGAGAAGTATCTCTGAACTGTCTACTAGTTTGCTGACGGAAGAAAATGGCGTATTTTATTTGGCGGATATTGATTACCACCAGGAGAAAGCGTGGTTTCAAGAAGCCTTCACTGCAGAAAATCGGGAAGAGTTGGAGGCGATTATTCGGCAGCGTTGGCAAGAAAGAATAGAGGCATGGAAGACCAATCCGTCCATTAATTTTGTGACCGAAATGGAAGAGATGTGGGTCATTGCTGTTTGTAACTGGTTAGGAATTCCGATTCGTGCAAATAATCTGAAGCAGCGTACAACGGATATTCAGGAATTTGTCCAACTGTTTTCAAAGTATGGATTAAATCGTTGGAAAAGGAATCAGGCGAAGAATCGAATTGAAAAGTGGCTCGTATTTTTAGTCCGTCAGCTAAGAGCAGGAGGAGTCCATGTCGATGAAGATAAATTCCTTTATAAATTATCTTGGTATGAGGATGAATCTGGTCGGATTTTACCGATTAAAACAGTGGTTGAGGAGTTACTATTACTTATTCGGACTTTTGTTGCTTCCAGCCGATGGGTTGTCTTCAGCCAGTTAGCGCTGATTGAGAATCCGCAGTTAAAAGAACGGCTGCGAATTGACAAGAAATATGTCGGCTGCTTTATTCATGAGGTTATCCGTTATTTTTCTATGGTACCTTTTTCAGCAGCAAAGACACAGGAGCAATTCTTCTGGAAGGATATGTTCTTTGAAAAGAATCAGCTTGTCTTATTTGATATACATGGTACAAACCATCATCCTGGGAAGTGGAGTCAGCCAGAATTATTTCAGCCTGATCGATTTTTAGTCAGTGATACTGCACCTGGTTTTGTGAAAGAAAGTGTAATAATGCAGTTAATGAAAGTGAGCTTATCGTATCTGCTGCAGACAGACTGGATTGTACCGAATCAAGAGTTCACCTGCCGGGGTACGGAAATTCCAGCAAGACCGAAGAATGGTATTCGTCTGGAGTTTTATCATGAAGGGTTTTTGGAAGACAATTAAAGAAGCCAGAAGGATGAAAGCTTTGAAAACAAATATGGTCTTCCTTGTGAGAGTGAGTTTCTCTTAAGGAAGACCATCATTAATTTATTCATCCATTAACTCGCCTACAATAGAATAGGAGTCGAGTCTTGCTTTAATGTCGTAGATTTGAGATGTGATAATAATCTCATCGGCATCTGTTTCTTTTCGGAATGCTTCCAATCCTTTACGGACATTTTCTTTGCTGCCGATAATCGTTGTTTTTGGACTCAAAGACTCTTGAACAGCAGCCTTTTCCGCTGGTGACCAGATTGCATCCATGCTTTCAACAGGCGGCTGCAGCTTGGATTCTTTCCCTTTTCGCAGATTTAAAAATTGCATCTGGTGAGAGGTGGCTAAGCGCGCTGCTTCTTCATCTGTATCAGCTGCAATAACATTTACTGCTACCATTGCATACGGCTTATCAAGTGCTTCAGACGGCTGGAAACGGTCGCGATAGAGCTTCAGTGCCGGAACGGTATATGCAGGTGCAAAATGGCTGGCAAATGAAAATGGCAGGCCTTTTTCAGCAGCTAATCTCGCACTGAAATCACTCGAGCCAAGCAGCCAGATCGGGATATCCAGTCCTTGCCCGGGTATTGCTTTCACTCGTGATACAGGATTAGTTGAAAAATAGTCCTGTAATTCATTAACCTGCATCGGAAATTCCTCCGGACCGGCATGCAGTGTACGGCGTAAAGCAAAGGCAGTTGCCTGATCACTTCCGGGTGCGCGGCCTAATCCTAAGTCAATACGACCTGGATAAAGGGATTCAAGTGTGCCAAATTGTTCTGCAATAACCAGGCTTGCGTGATTTGGCAGCATGATGCCGCCTGAACCTACACGAATGGAATTGGTATGGCCGGCGATGTGACCTATTAATAAAGAGGTAGCCGAGCTTGAAATTCCTTTCATGTTATGGTGTTCTGCAAACCAATAGCGGTGAAATCCTAATCTTTCGACATGCTGCGCCAGACGGACGCTTTCCTGAAATGCCTGTGTTGCGTCCCCGCCTTCAATAATTGGGGCAAGATCAAGAACAGATAAAGGTATATTTTGAAATGTTTTATATGATTGAGTATCCATTAAATCCCTCCTTACTTAATAAAAATAATAAAGGTTTCTTGTTATACCGTCCAATGTTTGAACTTATACCTTAAAAAGAAGGTGAAAACTATTTGCTAAGCTTGTCTTAATCAAGTAATATAGGGAAAGTAGAAAAAATGGAAATGAGGGTATATTGATGAGTAATTCATCTATCTACGGATTAACATATGAACAATTGAAGTTGTGGTTAATGGAACATGGTGAAAAACGGTTCCGCGCTGATCAAGTGTGGAATTGGTTATATAAAAAGCGGATCAGCCGCTTTGAAGATATGAATAATGTTAATCAGTCAACAATTGACATTTTGAAGGAAAATTTTGTCCTGCATACAATGGGGGAAGAAATTCGTCAAGAGTCAAAAGACGGCACAATTAAATTTCTATTTAAACTGGCGGATGGCAATGTTATTGAAACAGTACTGATGCGCTTTAATTATGGACTGTCTGTTTGTGTGACAACACAGGTAGGGTGTAATATCGGCTGTTCTTTTTGTGCAAGTGGATTATTGCGCAAAAACCGCGATTTGACCAGCGGAGAAATTGTTGAGCAAATTATGAATGTACAAAAACATCTGGATGAGCGTGGAGAAGAAGACCGTGTCAGCCATATTGTTGTTATGGGAATCGGAGAGCCTTTGGATAACTATAAGAACTTAATGGATTTCTTATACATCGTTAATGATGACGGCGGATTAAATATTGGTGCGCGTCATATTACAGTTTCAACAAGTGGATTGGCACATAAAATGTATGAATTTGCTGATGAACCAATCCAGGTGAATCTGGCTATTTCTTTACATGCACCGAATAACGAATTACGTACGAAAATCATGAAGATTAATCGTGCCTTCCCAATTGAAAAACTGATGAAGGCTGTAGATTACTATTTAGAGAAGAAGAATCGCCGTATTACGTACGAGTACATCATGCTTCATGATGTTAATGATCATAAGAAGGAAGCACGTGAATTGGCTAAATTAATCAGCGGCCACCGTCATCTTGCTTATGTTAATCTGATCCCTTATAATACGGTTGATGAGCATATTGCATATCAACGCAGCAGCTCAGAGAATATTCAAGCCTTTTATGAAACCTTAAAAGCAGAAGGTATCCAATGTGGTGTCCGCTGGGAAAATGGTGCAGACATTGATGCAGCCTGCGGACAATTACGAAGTAAGCAGATCAAAAAGGAAAAAGCAGTTTAATCTAGGAAGTAAAAGGAGCTTACTCAGGGATGAGTTGGCTTCTTTCTTTATATAAGTGGGGTGTATTTGTTGAATAAATCTGTTGTAATCAGAGAAATTGAAGCGAAGGATGACAAGGTCATAGAAGCCATCATTAAACGTTCTTTAGAGAAGCATCATTTAGATCATGAGGGCACAGCTTACACAGATCCGCAGCTCGCGCACCTAAGTACATACTATAATGAACGTCCAAAGGATAAATATTGGGTTATCGAGGTGGATGGAGAGGTAGCCGGGGGAATCGGTATAGGTGTTTATGATGCGAAACGCTCTATTTGTGAGCTGCAGAAGCTTTATTTAGCTCAAAAAGCACAGGGCAGGGGTTTATCCAGGGAATTAATGAAAACAGCCCTGAGCTATGCTTCTATGCATTTTAAGCAATGCTATTTAGAAACAAGACATGAGCTGGAAACAGCGGGACGCTTATATGAAAAATATGGCTTTCGGTTATTAGAGAAACCATTGGAAGGAAGCGAGCACACTGCAATGGACCTCTGGTACATCAAAGAGCTATGAAAAACAATATAATTCTGTTTTAAGAAAAGCTGTAAATTCGTTTATAATTTATCGAATTCACAGCTTTTTATGTTCATATAAATACTATTCGCCAAATCCACTGTTATTTAAGCTTATTTAAGCTGCTGTTTTGTGAGATGATTTTGTTTTTACCATTATGTTTAGCTTCCAGCAGCAATTCATCAGCCTTCATATATGCTTTTTTTAGCTCCATACGATTATCCTTTTGTATATAATACATCCCAAATGAAGCAGTATAGGGAATATTGACTGTCTTGGAGCGGAATTCAGTTTCTACAGGTGTATCCAAAATAGTATCTCGTAATTGCCCCAGGAAAATCAGGCATTCTTCATATGTTTTATTTCTTAGAATAAGGGTGAACTCTTCTCCGCCAGTACGGAATACATAGTCGCATGAGGCTGTATGCTTTTGCAAAAGCTTGGCGAAGTGCTGAATTACGCCGTCACCAATAATATGATTAAAAGTATCATTGATCGATTTAAATGAATCAATATCAGCAATAACCACTGCAAGATCCTCTTCATTACCGTTTAATTCCTTCATTACCTTATTCATGTATGCACGATTATGGATATTCGTTAAAAAATCAGTATATGCCATTTTCTTGAAACGCTCATTCTCCTGTTTTTGCAGCAAAAGTTTTGTGTGAAATATTCCAGCGCGTCCTACAATATAGCTTAACAAGAAAATCGCAATAACAGCTTCCCATTGTCCTAAAGTAATGAAGGTGAAAAGAAGGGCATTAGTCAATGCGGTTTTAAGCAGGTCAAGCATACTTCTTCCCGTAATAAATTCAATTGCTTCTTGTTTAGATTGCACATTTTTAGTAATAAACATAAGTATTAATATGAAGCAGGAAGAAATAATGTCCATTATAATAGTGAGAAAGAAAACAAATAACCAGAATGCAAAAGGAAGTGATGAAATCATAGGGTATATAAGCTGAAAGCAATAAAATCCAAAAGAATGGAAAAGGACCGGACCGCCTATATTATAAAAAGTATGTAACAGTTCATCTTCGTCAGCAGTTCCTGTAATTTTCCTATGGAAGTATACATAAAAACGATTAACTAATTCAAATAGAAATAAGCCTAAAGGTCCAGTTAATAGGACAAAAGAGAAGCTGTAAGAAATACTGTAGTCAACATTCATTGTCCCGGTTTTAACGAGAGTTCTTAAGTGTACAAACAGAACAGAAAAGACTAAGTACAATGTAAATAATGTAAAGTAGGTATTTACATCAACAATTAGTGTGCCATATTTAATGGATAATGCGGCAGCGGCAATAAAGATCGATATAATTACAAATCGCAGATATAATCGGATCATAATAAAAACCTCTCCATTTCATGAAATAATAGCCAAAATATTATATAAATCAAGTGAAAAAGGCTCGGGTTTTTAGACCTAATTATATGATATGCAAACATAGCTGACCGCCTTTTGATTGGTAGAAGGAAATATATTTACAAGATTTTATTTAGGGGTAAAATATACAGAAATAAACATTTTATAAGTTACTAATGTTTATTTATCAAATCATATTTTATAGAAAATTGGGATATTTAACAAGTCTTTCTTCTTATTTTTTGAAATAGAAAAACTGGTTATAATATGTCGAAAATAATATCTTTATAATTGTACACAAGTAAACAAGTTTTGTGTACAATTATAAACAAAAATGTTTACTTGTGTACAAAATCGTGTAAAACTTGATTTAATAAGGATATATAAAGTATACAAAAAAACAAACATGTAAACAATTTGTCGAAAGACTTGAGAAAATAAATGAATACGTTTATTCTAGAAACATAGATTTTTAATTATGTTATGTACATTCGATTAGAGATAGTTTGCTAGAATGTCCATATATTTGTATCTTATTTAAAAAAGTAAGGTACATTATAAAATCTTATTTTTGGAAGGAGAATGAAAATGACAAAATCTAGAATTGCAGCAATTGATGTTGGGAACGATGCCTTAAAAGGTAATTTTGGTAAATTAGAGAATGAATATTACATACCTAATGTGGTAGCGCCAGATTTAGAGGATAGACCTGTAATTGGAATTGAAGAACTGGATAATAAGGAAGTATTGGATAATATTCATATTCGTATCCACTCCCCTGCCCTATCTGAAAACAACATTATATATAGAGTGGGAAATCTGGCTACAAAAACAACAAACTCTCAGGAGCTGGATCCAGGAAGCAGTAAATCAGAAGAAGATCAGACATTAGTTATGTTATTTGCTGCTTTAGCATTGGATGCTGTATCAAGCGACGCGTTTAAAGAGAAGAATGATGTTTATGACGCTCTTTATACATTAGGAACAGGGTTGCCTCTCAGAGAAGTAAAAGAAGGAAAAGACGTCGGGTACCGCTCTCGCCTGCTAGGGTCAGTGCATCAAATAGAATTTCTAGTTACTCCTAAACACCAGGGCAAGAAAGTAAATATTAAATTTGATGAAGTAAAAGTATACCCGGAAGGATTTGCCGCTTACGTCAATTTAATTATGGATAATGACTTAAAAGTTATCAACAAGGAATTAATTGACAAACAAATTTTAATTCAGGATATCGGCGGGTTATCCACAGATATCGCCGTTATTCGCAATAGAAATGTGGATGACGATAAAGCACAAGGATTTAATATAGGTGTTTCTGAATCTCTGGAACAAATCCGTGAAGAAATAAGATCAAAGCATGGTGTAGAGCTGGATAGCAGAAGAGATGTCGTTGATATTATCACAAGAAAAAATGACCGCAATCACATTATGGTAAAAGGAAGCCGTACCAATGTACATGATATAACAGATCATATTTTATTGGAGCTTGCCAAGAAAGAATATCGCTATCTGCGCAATGTATGGAGCAGGAACTCACAGACAGAGATTTGCTATTTTGTCGGAGGAGGATCAGCAGTTCTTAAGGATTATATCAAAGCTCTAAACAATAAACTGGATGGCTACAACATCGAATTCTTTGAAGATGAGAGTGAAAGTATCTGGATGATGGCTAACGCATACTATAAATTGATTACTGATTTTGTACAGAAAAATGAAAAAGCTGAGAAGAAGGAAGAGAAGACTACGAAAGCAAAGTAAGGTGATCCTATGGGAAAGAATATCGAAAGAGGACAAACAATCACATTTCGAATTCCTTCAGATACTCCTGAATACTTACTGAGACAGCTGCAGCAATTGAAGGAAACCGAACGGAGAAACTTTTCAAGTAAAATTGCAAGTTTCGTCTTAAAAGGTGTAAATGATATGAGTGTAAAAGAAAGGGAAACTGTTACAATCCCTCTGCCCAGATCATTGACAAAAGAGCAAAAGAGCTGGTTGAAGCATGAACACTCTGAAGCTTTGATTGGAACGATTTTATATCAATTGCTAACCGATCCAATGCGTGCAACTGCCCTTTTAACTTCCATGAATAACAGCACAGATAATATATTTAAAGGCATAGAAGAATCGAAAAGCTATGTCTCAAACCAAGAGCAGGAAGTCACTCAAGATAATTGGAATATGGATGATTTAAATGCAGATGAACTAAACATTCATGATTCTGCAGAAGATGATGAAGACGAGGAAGAACTTGACCCATTAAGTGATTTCTTTTCAAGTATGAATAAATAGCAAATAAGAGCAGTTCCTGACATATGAGCAGGAGCTGCTCTTATTTATTATTTAACTCAACTTTCAGACTTAAAAAATAACTTGCTTATCCTAGAGACAGGTGTTGACCGTTCCTTCCATCTATCTCTTGACAAAGTATAAACGCTATTTAGAAAGAAGATAACGTGTAAGGCCACCGCTACGGCGGACCGTTTTGCTTTCGACGTACAGGACGTACTAATGCAGGCGTTGCAACAACTCTTTTCGATGGGGTGAGTAATCGCAACCCCAGGACGTTGCGACCTTAGCCTGCCTAGGGGCATGCTCTTCAGCTAACTTTTACCAAGAAGAGCACTTGGCAAAAGTGGATCTTCAGATGATGCTATTCCCTCAGGAGTCAAAACGGTCTGCCTCCGCTAGCAGGATGTTCTATACTGGCTGAAGCCGTCCCCGTGGAAAGCGTAGTGGTTGGTCGGAGCGGCGCTATACACAATTTTCATTTCATATAGAAGGATGATTTAACAAAATGCAAGCAAGATAATAAAGAACATGTTCATCCTGGAATGGTAAGGTATAGATACTTATTCTCAGGTGTGAAAGTTGAGTTATTTAATAAGTATTCACATTTTAAATATATTTGGGGATAATACTGTGGAAATGTCTTGAATAACTTTTTAATATCCACACCTTATCCACAGGGGGAGATGTGGATAAAAAATTACCATTAAAAATCACTTCTAAATACTTTTCTTTCTATTAATTTAAGCTATAATGAGAACTTGAGTTTAATAAAAAGTGAAATAGTAAATAGTATCTTTGGTAGAGATTTTATTGAAAGATAAAAACAATATAATTTTTATTTGTTTTTAAGCTTCTAAAGAAAGCAGAAATTACCTGCCTTTACGAAGAAAAAAAGATAAAAATAGAGTCTAGTTAAAACAGACTATCTTGAATTAAAATCTTGCGTAGTTGAATAATCTATGATAGTGTTTAATACAAGATGTGGGCGAACTCAAAACTGATTAACACTATATATAGTGTATTGTGAAAGTGAAAGGATAATTACTGAAATGTCGAAACTAATACAAATCAGGGATATCCCACCAACTTATGGTATTCAAAAATGAGGCAATCTACTACATCTAGTATGGGTAGCGGATTGCTTTTAATAATAAAAAATATAAATCAGCAGATTTGCCCGGCAAGACGTTTATTATTTGTACGGAAGAAGCAACAGAATCATTTGAAGAATACATAGTTATTTTTTTATATTTACAAATAATTGTTTTATAGAAATATATATGATTACAGGAGGCTTAAACATGACCATTATTATTAATCCGTCATCTATCCAAGAAAAAATTAATAATGCATCGGAAGGCTTAAAAGTAGATGCTGCTTCTTGGTTTCAAAAAGCAGAAAAACAAACACAAGGTGTTACCTCGAGTAAAAAAGTGAATGATACACTGATTCAGACAGCTCTTGAAAATATAGATGAAGCAAATCCAGATTGGACTTATGCAGCTGCACGTATTTATGTAGGAAATTTATATAAAGAAGCTGCTGCCAATCGCGGTTATGATGAAAGTGAGAAATATGGTTCCTTTTATCACTTAATCAAAATGTTGACAGATGAAGGTATCTATACAGCCTCATTTTTAGAAAAATATTCAAAAGAAGAAATAGATCAAATTGGCAGCCTTATTGTGTCGGACAGAGATATGTTATTTAACTATTTAGGTATTTATACAGTTGCAACACGCTATTTAGCAACAGATCATCAGAAGCGTGTATTTGAGCTTCCTCAGGAACGCTGGTTAGTTATTGCTATGCATTTAATGCAGGATGAGCCGAAAAATAAACGGATTGAATACATTCAAGAAGCATATTGGGCTTTGAGTAATTTATATATGACTGTAGCTACGCCTACATTAACGAATGCCGGAAAAACGCATGGTCAGCTCTCCAGCTGCTTTATTGACACGGTGGATGACAGCCTGCAGGCAATCTATGATAGTAATACTGATATTGCCAAGCTTTCCAAAAACGGTGGAGGAATCGGCGTTTACATGGGGAAAATCCGTGCAAGAGGCAGTTCTATTAAAGGATTTAAAGGGATGTCCAGCGGTGTTGTGCCATGGATTAAACAATTGAATAATACAGCAGTCAGCGTTGATCAGCTTGGCACACGTAAAGGTGCAATAGCAATCTATTTAGATGTATGGCATCGAGATATAGAATCATTCCTGGATTTAAAGCTGAATAATGGGGATGACCGAATGCGTGCTCATGATATCTTTACCGGAGTATGCTTGCCGGATTACTTTATGGAAAAGGTTGACCAGCGTGGTGACTGGTATCTATTTGACCCACATGAAGTACGTCAGGTAATGGGCTTTTCTTTAGAGGACTTTTATGATGAAGAAAAAGGTGACGGCACATGGCGTAAGAAGTATGAAGAATGTGTTGCCAATGAAGATTTATCAAAAGAAAAAGTACCGGCTATTGAAATAATGAAGCGTCTGATGCGCTCTCAATTAGAATCAGGAACACCATTCATGTTCTACCGTGACGAAGTAAACCGTCAAAATGCCAATTCACATGAAGGTCTTATTTATTGTTCCAACTTATGTACAGAAATCACACAAAATCAATCACCGACATCTTTTGTAGAAGAGTTTTTAGAAAATGAAAATACAATTGTAAGAAAATATCAATCTGGGGACTATGTGGTTTGTAACCTGAGCTCTATTAACCTGGGAAGAGCTGTTTCCGATGACGTGTTGGAGCGTTTAATTTCTATTCAGGTGAGAATGCTGGATAATGTTATTGACATTAATACATTGCCAATTTTGCAAGCAACAATTACCAATCAAAAATACCGGGCGATTGGTCTCGGAACATTTGGATGGCATCATCTTTTAGCATTAAAGGGAATCAGCTGGGAAACAGAAGAAGCAGTTCAGTATGCTGATGAGCTTTATGAGAATATTGCTTATTTAACGATTAAAAGCAGTATGGAGTTAAGTAAGGAAAAAGGGTCTTATCCGGTTTATGAAGGCAGTAAATGGAGTACAGGAGCTTATTTCGACCAAAAAGGCTACACGGACTCTAAATGGACTTCGTTAAAAGAAGAAGTCAAAGAGAATGGTATCCGTAACGGTTACCTGATGGCTGTTGCACCAAACTCTACAACAGCAATGATTGCCGGGTCTACAGCAAGTATTGATCCGATTTTCCAAGTATTTTATCATGAAGAGAAGAAAGACTTTAAAATACCTGTAACTGCTCCGGCATTGGATCATAACACGTATAATATATACCGCCGTTCTGCGTATATTGTCGACCAACGTTATTCTGTCAGCCAGAACGCAAAACGCCAGCGTCATATTGACCAGAGCTTATCATTTAATTTTTATGTTCCAAATACGATTCGTGCGTCTGTATTACTGGATTTACACTTACAGGCATGGAAGGAAGGACTTAAAACAACTTACTATGTTCGTTCAACATCCAATGATGTCGAAGAGTGTGAGTGGTGTCAAAGTTGAGGATACTCATCGCGTATTTAAGCTACAGCGGTAATACAGAAGAGGTCGCTTCGTATATTGGGGAGTTTTTAAATAAAGAAGGGGTAACTGTTGAGTGGCATCGTATCGGTATCGATGTCCTCAAAGACCCCGCTTATTATGATCTTGTATTTTTAGGGACCTTCACTTGGGATAGAGGGTCCACACCAGATGAAGTAAAGGACTTTGTTTTGGAAGTAGGGTATAAACCTGGAAATATGGTTATTTTCGGAACTGGAGATACACAATTTGGCGGGGATGATTTATTCTGCAGGGCTGCAGATAAATTAGCTCGTTTTTATGAAAGCAGTTTTCCGGTTCTTAAAGTTGAACAGTCACCGCGCGGTTCGCAGGAGAATAAGATCGAACAGTGGCTGGAAGGAGTGCTAGATAATGCAAAAAGTTATGCTTGAACGGGCTAAAACGCTTGAACCGCGTTTTCCAAATAAATCAACGGGCTTATTCGGAGGCAAATCAAGTGGGATTTTGAACTGGAATGATATTGCTTATCCACATTGGCATAAAATGTATAAAAGACTTGTCGGAAACTACTGGCAGGCGGATGAAATAAACATGTCCAGTGATGTAAAACAATTCTCTTCACTAAGTAACGAGGAGCAGGATGCTTATTTGAAGATAATTGGACTGTTATCCACATTGGATGCGCCGCAAACAAGGACAGCATTGTTAATCTCACTGTATGCAACAGATCCTTCTGTCCAATCTATTATGGCGGTTATTGCCCAGCAGGAGGCTGTGCATAATGAAAGTTATTCTTATGTGCTATCTTCTGTTGTTTCCTGGAACGAGCAGAATGAATCGTTTCAATTAGGCAGAACAGATGAATTATTGATGAAGCGGAATGAACTGCTTACAGAACAGTATAATGCATTTGTCGAAAATCCGACTTTGGAAAATATCCTTAAGACATTAGTATATACTTCTCTATTAGAAGGAATGTTTTTCTATTCAGGGTTTGCGTTCTTTTACCATTTAGCCAGACAAAATAAAATGGTAGGGACATCCACGATGATCAGCTATATTAACCGTGATGAGCTGGAGCATGGCCGTTTTATTACAGAGCTGTTCCGGGCTACACTGGCTGAAAATCCAGAGTACAATAATAAAGAATTCATCCAGTGGATTTATGATCATTTCCAAAGCTCTGTTGAACTGGAATTAGAGTGGTCGCATTATGTACTTGCAGGTATTGAAGGAATCGATATGGATGAGCTTGACGGCTATATCAAATACCGGGCAAATAAAATGCTGCGTATGATGGGATTAGAAGAACTTTATCCAGAACATGTGGAGAATCCAATGAAATGGATTCGTGCTTATGTAGATAATGTCGATGGAACGAAGACAGATTTCTTTGAACAGAAATCACGTCAATATACAAAAACAAGTGATTTAAATGGTTTTGATGACCTTTAAAAAAAAGCGCATTTTGCGCTTTTTTTTATGCACAAATTAAATTTGATAATTCCAGATGCAGCCTTTACCAAGCATATTGTCTAAGGCTCAATTCCTTATGCGTTATTTTAAATAACTCAACTTTCACACCTTAAAAAGTAACTTCTTATCCATAGGAACAGGGGGTTGATCATTTCCTCCATATATCTGTTGACAAATATAGAAGGTAAAGTGTACAGCGATCGCTACGGCGGACCGTTTTGCTTTCCTAGGGGCACGCTCTTCAGCTAACTTTTGCCAAGAAGATCACTTGGCAAAAGTGGATCTTCAGATGGTGCTTAATCCCTCAGGAGTCAAAACGGTCCGCCTCCGCTAACAGGGTATTCTATACTAAAATAACTGAACAAATAAAAGGCGGATCTGACGGAACAAATTTTTCATGTTTTATGGTAAAGATGCTCAGTAATCCTTATTTTTGGTGCATGAAAGCTATTCTCGATATGATTTATTCATGTTGTCATGATTTGAACTGCTAAAAACCGTTTAAAACATCAGCATGATTGTTTATTTAGGCTAAAAAACGATGATTTCAGCTAACTTCATCAGGATATTATTTCTTCCATGCGCTGTAGAATCCTATTAGAGCGCAGGCCAACCACGTAGACTCCTGTGGGAACAGGGCGAGCTGAAGATCCACTTGAAAAGCGGGTTTCTTTTCAAGTTAGCTGAAGCCGTCCCCATGGAAAGCGGAGTGGTTGGCCGGAGCGGAAGTTATACACAATAACCTGTTCAAAAAATAAAAAGATGAGTTAACTAAAAGCAAGCATGATAATTGAGACCATGTACATCCTGGAACAGCAAGGTTTATATGTTTATTCTTAGGTGCGAAAGTTAAGTAAATAATATTGACGAAATAAATTTTTATAATTATAATCAATTTTGGAAACCGTTTACATAAAATAATATGGTTGAATTAAAAAGGAGGAGAGGATGCTATGTCAAAAACAGTTAAGCTTACAGATTGGATCTTTGAAATATTCAGCCTGCAAATATTATGGATTATCCATATATTCAAAGGTTTTATTGTTCTGGGAATCTTCCCCTCCATAGCAGCGGTTTTTGCAGTGGTCAGACACTGGCTGTTGAAAAGAGAAGTGGAGTCACTTTCTTATATTTTTAAGCAATATTATAAAGAAAACTTTAAAACAGCGAATATATTGGGCTGGTTTTTTTCAAGCATTACATTTATTGTCATTATGAACTTTATTTATACCGCTTACTATCCGGAACAAATCCAGATAATAATGTATGCTGCTGTTATATTCATGGCAATTATTTTGCTGATTGTCTGGGCTTATCTATTTCCAGCTATAGTTCACTATAAATTATCAATCTATGAATTATCTTTAGTCGTTTTAAAAGCCGGTTTTTCGTCTCTGAAAGGCATCATCTTTCAGCTGGTATCTGCTGTAATTATCTTTGTTATTATTTTCAAATTACCAGGCTTGGTACTGATTTTCGGGATTATCCCTGTTGCTTTTACGCAGACAGCAATTAGCATTAAAGTATTCCATGAGCTTAATTAGGCAATGGAAGTGGAACTGGACGCCTTCGTGACTTATTGGGTTCTAAATAAAGAATGCCCTATAAATCCGTAAAGAACGACATAATTGGAGAAAAAACTTGTCATAATTCATCTCCGGATATATAAGAAGCGATGTTTGTTTTGGAAACCGGTTTCTGTATAATTTGAAACAATTATAAAAAAGTAGTTGTATTTTTGCTGATTAGAGAATATAATCATCATATGAAACCGCTTTCTATATATAATTTAGAAACCGGTTTCCGTAATATTTATATTTTATATTCACAAAGTATATGAAACACGCAAAGGGGGGGGCTATATTTTATATTTACTATGCAGATGCAAGGGCTGGTCATGAAGATAATAAATAATAAATGTGGAGGTAGAAAAATGAAACGAGCGCTCTCTTTATTAATCATTTTAGGTCTAGTATCTATACTTACTGCTTGTAATAGCAATAACGATGCATCGGGTTCAGATGGCAAGGACTCGGATGGAACGGTTACATTAAATTTTTGGACATTTGGAGCAACAGGCTATGATGAATTATTAAAAGAATATGAAAAAGAAAATCCCAATGTGAAAATTAAGTTCAAAACCTCAGAGAATGCAGATCATCATGATGCTCTATTTACAGCTATATCAGCTGGAACTGGGGCTCCAGATATCGCTATGGTAGAAGTTGATCAGTTAGACCGTTTTAAACAGGCTCAGGATCGATTTGTTAACTTATTTGATCAGGGTGCGGAAGAAGTGCAGGGTCAGTATCAGGATTGGTCCTGGAATACAGGACAAAATATAGATGGAGATTTTATGTTTGGATTGCCAACTGATATAGGGCCAAAAGCTTTATATTATCGTACAGATGTATTTGAAGATGCAGGATTGCCAACTGACCCTGAGGAAGTGGCGAATTTGATTGATTCTCCAGAAGCTTTGAAGGAAGCAGCTATACAGGTAAAAGAAGAAACGGATAAGCCGTTTCTGGATAGTATGGAAATGGCCTATCGGGCTTATCTGGATGCAGCACCAGAAACACATCTGAATCCAGAAGGGGAGTTAATTGTTAATCAAGAAGGAAGCCCCGTTAAACAGGCATATGATTATGCAGTAGAGTTAAATGAAGCAGGACTTGTAGGGAATTTTGAAATGTGGACTCCTGAATGGGCAAATGCAGTGAATAATGGGGATTTTGCTGCTGAGTTAGGACCAGGCTGGTTAAAAGGCTGGATGGAAGGAAATGCGCCTGATGCTTCAGGATTATTCCGGGTTGCAACGTTGCCAACAGAGTTTTCTGCAAACTGGGGCGGATCATTTCTTGCAATTCCGGCAGAAACAGAACATGCAGAGGAAGCTTATGATTTTATAAAGTGGCTAACGTCTCCTGAAAATCAATTAGAATCCTTCAAGAGCCATGGGCTGTTCCCTTCAGCGCCGGCAGTATATGAAATGGATGATTTTAAAACGAATGAAGATGAATTTTTCGGCGGCCAAGTAACCTCAGTGGTATTTGGTGAAGCAGCGAATGATATTACGGATGCTGTTTATAAAGGGGAGAAATATGTTTCTGTGAATAATGAAATTTTAACAGCTTTAACCAATGTACAGGAAGGTGCTGATCCAGAGGAAGAATGGGATGCAGCAGTACAGCGCGCTGAGGACTTAGTCAGTCGTTAAAAAAGACGCTCAAAAAGAACATTTAACATGGATATGGCGGCGTCTCGCCGTATCCATGTGCTTACTAGAAACGGGGTGAACGCATGGTCTCCTTAAAAAAGAAACAAAAAACGAAGAAAAGGTATCTGTCGGAAGAGAAAAAAGATATGATTTCGGGGTATCTATATGTGTCACCGTTTTTTATTATTTTCTTTTGTGTGGGTTTGTTTCCAATCTTGTTTAGTCTATATTTAGCCTTTCAGCAATGGAATGGGCTTTCGCCTATGGAATTTGTAGGGCTGGATAACTTTAAAATTGTTTTGACAGACTCTCTTTTTTGGAAATCTGTCTATAATACAATCATTATGGGCTTATTGGGAACTGCCCCGCAGTTAATTGTGGGGATTATTTTAGCGTTTTTATTAAATCAGGTATTTTTGCGGTTTAAACAATTTTACAGGGTAACAATTTTTATGCCCTATATTACATCTATGGTGGCAGTTGCACTGGTATTTAGTGTTTTATTCAGTAATCAGGATTCATCCATGGCAAATTATATATTAGGGTTGTTTGGGCTTGATCCTATAAATTGGGCTACTTCAGAATGGGGTACTAAAATTGCAATTTCTTTAATGGTTTTCTGGAGATGGATCGGATACAATACGATTATTTATCTGGCAGGATTACAAAGTATTCCCCGTGATTTATATGAAGCTGCAACGATAGACGGGGCAAGTAAATTTCAACAATTAAGATATATTACCATGCCGCTTCTAAAACCTTTTATTCTATTAACTGTTTTTTTCTCTACTGTTGGAGCTTTACAGCTGTTTTCCGAGCCAACTGTATTTCTTGGACAGAGTGCTTTTACTAGAAGCGAAGCAATGACCATTGTTATGTACTTATATCGTGATGCTTTCAGACTCCAGTCATTTGGAACAGCATCTGCAACAGCAGTTATCTTAGTAATCTTTATTGCAGTTCTGGCGGCAATTAATTTATATCTGACTTCAGGTATAGGGAGAAAAAAGAAAAGAGGTGCCGGTAAATGAAAGAAGTAGGTTCCAAGAAATTCTCATTCAGCAAGATCTTAATGTATGGCTTCCTGACGTTGGCATCTCTTTTATCTCTTTTCCCGTTCTACTGGATGTTTGTAATGGCGACACGTCCAAGTGCAGCTTATAATTCTATACCTCCTACGCTTACGCCTGGAAATATGCTGGTTGAGAATTTCCAGAAGGTATTACAGCAAATTGATTTTTTTGGAGCAATGTGGAATTCACTGATACTTTGTGTAGTTGTTACGATAGTGGTGCTGCTGATTAGCTCTTTAGCCGGTTTCGCGTTTGCAAAATTTAAATTCCCCGGTAAGAATATCCTTTTCATTGCGATTCTGTTGACAATGATTATCCCGCCTCAGCTGGGATTGATTCCTCAGTATTTCTTAATCGCAAAAGCAGGGTTGCTGGATACTTTACAAGGGGTTATGATTTTGTCCTTTCTTAATCCATTAGGGATATTTTTAATGAGACAGTATATCAGCGGATCGATTTCAGATGAATTGATTGAAGCAGCAAAATTAGATGGTGCCTCTAATTTTAAGATTTACTGGAAAATAGTGCTCCCAATCATTCTTCCGGCTTTTGCAACATTAGGAATTATTGTATTTACCTCCGTATGGGGAGAATTCCTATGGCAGTTTACAGTTCTGCGTGATCCGGAGATGTACACGATACAGGTTGCATTAGCCTCACTCAATAACACATTTAAAGTCGATTATGGTATGTTAATGTCAGGTGTATTTTGGGCGACGATTCCATTGGTTATCATCTTCCTCTTATTTAACAAATTATTTATAGCGAGTATCACAGAGGGAGCTGTAAAATCTTAAAATAACCAGAGATAAACTTTATGAATATTGAGGAGATTCCATGAAACTTACAATCAGAAATATAGCTGAGATAGCTGGTGTTTCGCCATCAACAGTCTCAAAAGTAATGAATAATTATAGCGGCGTCAGCGAAGAAACCAAAAAAAGGGTAATGGATGCAATTAAAGAGAATAAATATCAGCCTACTTATACGGCAAGAACACTTTCAACGAAAAAGTCTAAGCTGATTGCTTTAATCTATGCAGGTAAAATTAATGTCGATTTTAACCATCCGTTTTTCAGTGAAGTGGTTAGTGCTTTTAAGAAGACTATTGGAATGATGGGATATGATATTATCATGTTTTCCGACGAAAGTTTTGGACATGATAATGGGAGCTATTTGGCCAGGTGCAGGTATTATCATGTTGAGGGCTGCGTGATTATTGCCGGGGATGAAATTGAAGAAAGTACGCAGGAATTAGTCCAAAGCGGGATACCCTGTGTCGGGATTGATATTGAATTAAGCGGACCTGGTGTCAGCTATGTTATGACGGATAATATTCAGCTTTCCACCAATGTTGTTCATCAATTGTATCTGGATGGTATAAGGGATGTTGGATATATTGGAGGGTTACGTGAGTCGGCAGTAGCCAGAGATAGAAAAATAGGCTTTGAAAATGCAATGGAGCAGTTGGGCATGGAAATAAAACGTGATTGGATGCAGTATGGAGATTATTATGAGGAAAGCGGTTATTTGGCTATGAGAAAGATTTTGGATAAAAAACCGTACCCTAAAGCTGTTTTCGCTATATCTGATTTGATGGCATTTGGTGCTTTGAGAGCAATCGAAGAAAAGGGTCTGCAGGTACCACGGGATATTAGAATAATCGGCTGTGATGATATAAATGCCTGCCGCTACAGCAGTCCGAAATTATCCACTGTCAAACAGTATAAAGGAAGGCTTGGAAAGCTGGCCGCAAATATTTTACATGATCTGATATCAAATGAAAAACAGATAGCGCCTATTTTAATTGATTCTGAGTTAATTATAAGGGAATCTTAAACGCTATCAGAAACGCATATAACGTATGATTGCTTGAATAAGGCGGTGTGCTAATGTATCAATTAACAGATAACAATGAATTTATTATAGAGGATTTTCAAAGCCTATCTCCTTTTTCTAGCTTTTTGCCAGGTATTGCGGGGAAAGACGGAATACCGCTCTGGGCATTTTATGTTAATCGAGGGCAGGCAATGGCTGGATTTGGTATACGGGATAAGGATGCTGCTATGACAGAATTTTTCCCGGCAGATAAAGCTTATCAAATGGTTCCGCTTCAAGGATTCCGAACCTTCATTAAATTGCGGAAGAAAGAAGAACAGATTGTTTTTGAACCGTTTTCCTTTACTAGTGATAATAAAACTGTGCGTGAACAGTTAAAAATAAATGAAAATCATTTAATACTTAAATATTATAATGAAAAGTACGGATTGATCTTAACGGTTGAATATTTCACCCTTCCTAAAGCTCCATTAGCGGGTCTTGTCAGAGAAGTGTCTTTAGAGAATAATGATGAAGAAGAGAAAGATATTGAAATCATAGACGGTCTGGCAACGATTTTACCCGGGGGGTTACCGAATGCTTCCTATAAAGAGATAGGTAATACGTTGAAAAGCTGGTTTGATGTGGAAACAATCGATAACCAGTTTAATTTTTATCATTTACGTGGGAGTATAGCAGATAATGCGAACGTTTCACAAATATATGATGGGAATTTCTATAGCAGTTTAGCTGTTTTAAATGGGAAAGAAAACATAGTGAAACCTCTCTATGACCGTGAGCTGGTTTTTGGAAAGAATCTTACGCTGCAAGCTCCTGATGCATTTCATTCGGAATCTATATCATCACTTATAGAGAAGGAACAAATTCCTGTAAATAAAGTATCGGGAGGATTTACAGCCTTAGCTGACAAGCTTGCACCGGGGGAGAAGCTTCGTATTGTGTCTCTGATTGGATATGGAGAAAATCGCAGTAAGATAAAAAAATTTATACGTGAAAATTTTCGATATGAGAAAATAACGGAATATAAAAAGACAGCAAAAACAATAACCGATGAACTTACCAGTGTCGTCGAAACGAAAACGGGGGAACCATTATTTGATGCTTATGTAAAGCAAAGTCATTTGGACAATGGCCTGCGCGGCGGTTTTCCGATGATTTTTCAGAGTGCAAAAAAGGATCATCCATTTTATCTTTATTCCCGGAAGCACGGAGATTTAGAACGTGATTATAATTTTTTCTCCATCAGTCCGACTTTTTATTCGCAAGGTAATGGGAATTATCGTGATATTAATCAGAACCGCCGCCTTGATGTGATATTTAATCCGAAATTAAGAGATTATAATCTGAGGCATTTTGTTAACCTGCTTCAGCTTGACGGGTATAATCCACTTTCTATTAAAGAAGTGCGGTATAAGCTGAAGAGTAGAAAAATAAGTTTCTGTAAATATGGCCTGTCGGAGGTGCAGGATAACAAAATATACGAGCTGTTAAGTAATTCATTTGCGCCAGGTGATGTTTTGAAGTTTGTACAAGATAATTCTGTTCACCTAATTATCTCTTTTGAAAATTTTTTAACGGAAATTCTTGCAATTAGTGAAGAAGCATTAGAAGCAGAGCATGGAGAGGGATTTTGGATAGATCATTGGACATATAACTTAGATCTTCTAGATAGTTACTTAGCAATGTATCCAGATAGAGTACAAAGCGTATTTTTTGATACATCCTATCGTTTTTATGACAGTCCGGCATATGTACATCCAAGAACAAAAAAATATATACAAAATGAAGGAAGACTTCGTCAATACGATGCTGTTCAAGTTGATGAGAGAAAACAAAGGAAGCAGGAAGAAAATAGTGAACAATGGGTTCGAGGTAATTTTGGAGAAGGGGAAATTTATGAAACCAACTTATTCTCGAAGCTGTTTTTACTTGCCGCCATCAAAACCTCTACGATTGCACCGTTTGGGTTGGGCATCGAGATGGAAGCCGGAAAGCCAGGATGGAATGATGCCTTAAATGGTTTACCCGGCATGCTTGGTGCGAGTACGTCGGAGCTGTTTGAATTAAAAAGGCTCCTGCAGCAATTACAGAATATTTCTGTTACATCAGAAGAAAAGATCATTCTTCCGGAAGAGGCACGGGAATTTATATATGGTTTGGCAACGCAAATTCGTCAATCCAATCAAAAAAGTAAGGAAGATCAATTGTCATATTGGAATGATGTAAGTCTATTAAGAGAATCCTACCGATCTTTAATAAAAAAGGGTATTCACGGAGATAATCTGGAATTGTCATTGGCAGCTGCGATGAAGCTGTTAGAAATCTATTATCAGCGGGTAGAAGATGCATTGAAAAGCGTGGAAAAGTATAAACAACAAAATCTTATACCAACATACTTTTATTTTGAAGCAGAAGAAGATGATGAAAATCCAGGGGTAATAAGTGAATGTAAGCCGCATGCAGTGACTCCATTTTTAGAGGGGGTCGTTAAAAAGCTGAAATTAAGTGATTCCATAGCTGAAGCGGAAAGAATTTACAACGCTGTACGTCAATCTGATATTTTTGATGCGAAGCTCGGAATGTATAAAACGAGTATGTCTATTAATGAGGAACCGGTTGAACTTGGAAGAATTAAGTTTTTTACACCGGGCTGGTTAGAAAATGAATCCGTATTTATGCATATGGAATATAAATATCTGTTAGAACTGTTAAGCAAGGGATTATTTAAGGCATTTTATAATGATATCCGATCTGCTCTGGTACCATTTATGGACCCTGTAAAGTACGGCAGAAGCATTTTAGAGAATTCATCCTTTATAGCGAGCAGCGTAAATCCTGATACCTCTATCCAGGGCAAGGGGTTTGCTGCCCGGTTAAGCGGTTCGACAGTGGAGCTTCTAAATATGTGGGTTTTAATGTTTATAGGTAAACAACCCTTTACGTATGACTGGGAAAATGATTTACTACATTTTCGTTTGCAGCCTGTATTGCCAGGCTGGCTCTTTAAAGAGGATGGCACTCTTTCATTCACACTTTTCAGCTGTATAGAAGTAATCTATCGTAATGAAACTCGTCAGGATAGCTTTGGAGAAGCTGGTGTTGTGCCCGTTCGTTATGTCATTGTTTATAAGGATGGCAGAGAATATATCGTGTCCGGATCCGAAATTACAGGTTCGTTAGCACATGATATTCGAAATCAATTCGTTTTAAAAATAATGGTGGAGCTTAAACGAAAATATAAATAATATTTCATTCATAATTTTAACATTCCTCTTTCTTAAGCAATCAATAAATGCTTTAAATTTTTAAAGCGGATTCAGTCAAATTGACAAAGTAAATACTAACTTTTCTAGGAAGGAAGAGATATTCATGAATAAGTATATTGCTTTTGATATAGGGGGCACAAAAGTCAAACACGCTGTTTTACTTGAAGATGGGACTTTTATAGAAAAGGGAGCGTACTCTACAAGGAAGTCCAATCTGGATCAATTTTTAACGGATATCATGCTGACTGTGCAAGCTTATCAGAATCGTTTTGATATAGCAGGGGTCGCCATCAGTATGCCGGGATTTGTAAATATAAAAACGGGCTATACAGAAGATGCCGGTGCTATCACTATTTTGAACGGCAAAAATTTGAAGACACTATTAGAAGCGAGACTTCCCTATATTATAGAGATGGAGAATGACAGCAATTGTGTAGCGTTGGCTGAAAAATTTAACGGCAATGCAGTAAACTGTCAGGATTTCATTTGTATCACAATTGGAACAGGAGTGGGCGGCGGTATATTTTTAAATAACAGGATATTTCATGGTCATCAGTTCAAAGCTGGAGAAATCGGCTATATGCTCACACCGGGAAGTCAGCCTGGAAGTGAAACATGGAGCGACAATGGGGCTACTTCCAGTTTAATTAAAAGCTATAAAAAGCAAAAAGGATTAGGTGAAAATAAAGTCATAGAAGGGATAGACATATTTCAGGAAGCAGAAAGTGATACGGAAACGAATCAGCTTGTTGAAGAATGGATGGAACGAATCAGCTTCGGTATTTTTAACATTGCAGGGACACTGAATCCGGAAAAAATTTTAATTGGTGGAGGCGTAAGCGCCCGTGAAGGATTTGCCCAAAGAATAAAGAATCATTTGGAACGGCAGAAGGAATGGGAATTTATAAAAGTTCCAATTGAGACATGTAAGCATAAAAACGATGCAGGTATGCTAGGTGCATTGAAGCATTTCCTCACTCAGAGAGATATGGTGAAGTGAAAAATTTTGAAGAAGCATAAACGCGGGAAACTAGAGTTTGAGACTTTTTGATATTAAGCTGTTGTGGAAGGAGATATGTGGCATGTTATATGAGAATCTAAAGGCCTTCCCCAAGGATTTTCTATGGGGAGCTGCTTCGGCAGCATATCAAGTAGAAGGTGCATGGGATGAGGATGGAAAGGGTATTTCAAACTGGGATAAATTTGTTCGTATACCAGGGAAAACGTATAAAGGAACAAATGGTGATCTAGCTGTGGATCATTACCATCGTTATAAAGAGGATGTTCAGCTGATGGCTGAAATGGGAATGAAAACATATCGTTTTTCTGTATCCTGGGCTCGTATTTTTCCAAATGGAAAAGGAGAAATAAATCAAAAAGGACTTGATTTTTATAATGATTTAATCAATGAGTTAATAAAGCATCGCATCGAGCCGATTTTGACTATTTATCATTGGGATTTACCGCAGGCATTGCAGGATGAGTATGGCGGTTGGGAATCAAGACAAATCATAAAAGATTTTACAAACTATTGTATTACATTATATCAGGCATTTGGAGACCGGGTAAGATATTGGGTTTCATTAAATGAACAAAATGTTTTTACAAGATTAGGTTATCAGACTGCCATGCATCCTCCTGGAGTCAAAGATGATAAGTTATTTTATCAAGTGAATCATCATGCCAGTCTGGCGAATGCCGCTGCAATTAAAGCATTTCGCAGCTATGTACCAAAGGGGAAAATTGGTCCGAGCTTTGCTTATTCACCAGCGTATGCTGCAACAGCAAAGCCTGAGGACGTTCTTGCTGCTGAAAATGCCGAGGAGCTTACAAGTCACTGGTGGATGGATGTATATACCTGGGGCACATATCCTCAAGCAGCATGGAATTATTTAGAACGTAAAGGGATAGCTCCAAAAGTGGAGGAAAGGGACTTTGAGCTGTTAAAAGAAGGCAAGCCTGATTTTATGGGAGTCAATTATTATCAGACAACAACCTTTGAAAAAAATTCTTTAGATGGTATTACATCGGAAGGACATTTTAATACTTCCGGAGAAAAAGGGACGTCAGAGGATACTGGTATTCCGGGTTTGTACAAAACGGTTATGAATGAGCATCTAAACAGAACGAACTGGGATTGGAATATTGACCCCGAGGGTTTACGTATCGGTTTGAGAAGAATTACAAATCGCTATAAACTTCCCGTGCTAATAAGTGAAAATGGTCTTGGGGAATACGATGAAGTAGATGAAGACGGCTCCATAAATGATGATTATCGTATAGAGTACATTGAATCGCATGTGAAATCTATACAGAAGGCTATAACAGACGGGGTAGAAGTAATGGGCTATTGTGTATGGTCATTTACGGATCTTTTAAGCTGGTTGAATGGATACAAGAAACGTTATGGTTTTGTTTATGTTAACCAGCATGAAGAAGGGGAATATGATCTCCGGCGAATGAAGAAAAAAAGCTTTTATTGGTATAAAGCTGTTATAGAGAGTAACGGAGAAAATCTTAGATAATAAATATTTTAATTATAAAAGGCAGCACACATAAGCGCTGCCTTTTATAATTTATAGGAGTAAAAAAACAAATGCTTAATATATATGCTTGTATACGTTTTACAGGTCATATTCTTATATATGCCGGTAAAGTTATGGTTTATACACAAGTTCATTCATCGAATGTGGATAACTCTCCTGAAACAGCATCTAGACCATAAAAATCACTAGTGACCTTTCCGCATAGATGGTACATATTCGTTTGCTGATCGCGAACATATACAGGTTCTAAATCAATGTGCTCGTATAAGCGTTCGGCGGCAGTCTCTTTGTTTACTCTTACTGCTTCAGCTTTTTCAAAGAAGTCAAAAGCATCCAGTAAGGGTGTCGGATCCATATAATTATCAACCTTTAATGTAACTGGATTAATCCACAGCATTAAGGATGGATAAAGGACCCTTGGCGTTTCTTCTGCGGGGTCTAATCTTGCCAATAGATAGCCCTGCTCACGTTTTACAGAGGTTAAGCGCCATTGACCGCTTTCGTCTGGAAACTCCATCCGGAGCAAATTCGTTATCTCTATTACCATTTGATCGATAGCATCATCGGGAATGGGTTTGTCGTTATCCTGACTCTCTCGGTTTTGAAAAACTTCGTCCTCTGTAAATATATTTTTTAAATCTATATCTTTTTTTTCAAACTTCTCTGTGGAAGGCTCTATCCAGGTTAAGATAATATCAAGCGGCTTGTAAGAAAGGTTATTTTCTATTTCACTAAAATAAATAATAGAGCCGGGAGCTTGATTCGGGATAAGAAAACTGGATATAACATAATAAGGCTTCCAGGCAGCAGTAGCTTCATCCGGGACCTCAATAACTTTGCAGTGCTGCTTCACTAAAGGCTTAACTGTCTCATCAATTAAATTAAAAGGCTCCCAATGAATTTGTGATTCATCTGCAAACAAACCGCGTACAAAAAAGCTGGATAACCTTCCTTCTTTATTAAAGTGAATATCTAAGGAGCCGCCGGGGAAAAGCTTTATATTATCCACAGCTGCGTGAAATTCAATATTTTCTTTTGTTTCTTTCATAAGCTTGAATTGTCTGCCATATTCTAATTGTGTCTGTTCTTCAATCCATTCAATAATATCTTCTATGTTATCCACTTGTGGAAATAGTTCCTCGGGCAATAAATTTTTTTCATCCACAAAAACAATTTCTGTTACCTGTTTTGTATCGATATCCACAGATATTTCCACAGTTCCTGCAGGATTTGAATCTTCCTCCTCTTTACTGAGTCCATTTGGAAGCCAGCTCATACTTAAAACAATTTGGTTATCATTATATTTCAGTAAATCATAGCTTTCTAAGTAAAAATCATTCATTTGAAATTGTTCACGAGTTTTTTCAATTATTTCTTCGATAGCAGAATGCATATCTATACCTCACTTTTGACTAATAGAATGATTAAAGTATAACATGCTATATAGCGTTTCTAAAGGAATCTACCAGCTTAATCATATATGTTTAAGCTTCGTAACGAAAAACGGCCTCGAAGCATTATCGAAGCCGTTTTATCACAACTGAGAAATATAGTATTAATTATTTAAGTGGTTAATCAGTCCGTTGGTAATTGCGCGGGCCACACTAGATTGATAGTCCGACGTCTGTACAACAGTTAAATCATTTGGATTTGTAATAAATCCAAGTTCAATCAGTACAGAAGGAGCATTTGTTTCCCGAAGCACTTTATATCCGGCCTGCTGTGTGCCTCTTGAAGGCAGAGAAACAGTAGAAGCTAATGTGCTGTCAAGCGATCTTGCCAATGCAGCATCCGAATCTGAGTTGTAATAAGTAGTTACACCGCTCACTGGAACAGCAGAAAAAGTATCATAATGTAAGCTGACGAAAGCATCAGTATTAGAGCTGTTACTGATTTGTACTCTTTCATCCAACGAAACAAAATAATCGCCGCTTCTAGTCACAGTGACATTTGCTCCGGCTTCTTCCAGCTGCTGGATAACATAATCAGCTGTTGAACTTACAATATCTTTTTCATAGACATTATTTAATCCGATAGCTCCCGGATCCTTGCCGCCGTGACCAGGGTCTATTACAATGTTATATCCAGATAGTGAACCGGAACTGCTGGATTGTGTCTGAGCTGCTTTCACGGTTGGAGCAGAATCGGTACTGGTGTCTGCTTCTTCCGTACTGCCATTTCCATCAGTTGTCAGCCAAGCTGCAATCCATCCTGTCCCTCCTTGAGATAAAGAAATTTCAATCCAATCCCCTGAAGTCGAGATAACGTCATATGATTCTCCCTTATATGCATAGGAGATGATTCCGTCTGATGTACTTGGACCAGAACGGACATAGATACTTTCTGCAGAAACAGTAACTGTCCCGGATGCGCTTGGAGAAGCTTCTTCAGATGACGCTTCCTCCTGATTGGAATTACCGGTTGGAATAAGATGATGTTTGGCAATCCACACTGGTTCACCGCCATAATAGGTTTGCACCCAACCATGTTGTTCATCAAAAACGTTAATTTGATCTCCTTTGGAAAGCTGTCCGACAACGGAAGCATTATTAGAAGGCTCACTCCGAATATTTAAGACAGGAGAGCTGACCTCATAACTATTATTATCTGCCAAGCTTAAAGCCGGCAAAGAAAAACTAATAATAAAAAAAATTGCTGTTAATAATAGATAAAGCTTTTTCGTTTTCTTTTCCATTAAATCCTCCTCTGGATGATTAAGATTAAGTTCATGGTTGGATATTAATAGAATAGCCTAAATACAGAGGAGTTTAAACATGAAAAGCAAAAAATAATTCAATAAGACTAGCATTTATATGTTCTTTTAGGATTAAATAGTTACTTTTAGAAAATAAATACAATTCTTAACAGGGTATCCATACCCCATTCCTGATTTCTGAAATTGCTTTGAATTTTGAAGCTATTAGCAGAAATTCCTGTTGGTAAATTAATTATCTGCAAAAGGAATTAGTGTGGAGGCAGCTTTAAAAGCTCTTGTATCATTTAATATATCACCAGGTTTACTGGCTTTTCCAATAATGTAGCCGGCAAAATGCATTTTATAGAAGTCACATATATATTGAAATTGCTGGATAAGCGGCAGCCCTTTAATAAATGGATTATCACCGCCGACGATAATCACATATACATTTTTTTGTGATAACTTCTCTTTGAAATCAGAGTAATCAGAATCTCTTAAGATTTGTGACCAGCGATCAATAAACAGCTTCATAAGCACTGACATGCTGTACCAGTAAATAGGTGTCGCAAAAACGACCGTATCATGCTCTAACAGCTGATCAATAAGCTTAGTATGATGGTCGTTCACAGGTGTGAATCCGCTTATGTCATGCCTTTGGTCGATAATTGGATGGATTGTGTAATCGCGTAAATAGACATGTGTACCCTGATTCTTAGGTACTGCCTCATAAGTAAGAAGTTCTGTATTGCTGTTCTTGCGTGTAGATCCATGGAAAACGATAATGCTCATAAACATCCTCCTTTTATATTGAAAGAAACGCATTTAGAGGAAATAAAGATAGCAGCTTACACTAATCAATATTAGTCTGTCTAAACCCTGTTCTTAATTAAAAAGCAATATGATACAGGATATGTATGCTTCTGTCAGTGTATGCATGAACATGAAAAACAGAGACTGGAGCTTTCACTGCTCCAGTCTCTGTTTTTATAGAATTGCCATTCAATTATGCTCATTCAGCTAAAGAACAGCCTGCATAAGCACTTTCAACTTTTTACTACATACGAATCCATTTCCAAATTTCTTTTGGAGTTGCGTTCTTGCCATATAAAAGAATTCCGACTTTGAAAATCTTTCCTGCCAGTTTCATAAAAACATAAATGCTTAAAATAATGACTGCAACAGAAATGATAACCTCTATCCATGGCCAGCTGTCTAACAAGGTCAGCCGGATGAGTAATGTTAAAGGGGCAGTAAACGGAATATAGGTGCTCACAGTAGCGACAATCCCATCTGGATTACTGATAACTGGCCCGATAACAACAAATTGTAAGAATGGCAGCATCATGACAAGGCCCTGCAGGTTACCTGCGCTGGAAACATCAGACATGGTTGCGCCAACACCAACAAAAATAGATGCAAACATCAGATAACTTAAGAGAGCAATCAACACAAAGAAAATAGTTCTTGGTACAAACAAATTCTCTAAAATTGGAATATCTGTCTGCCAAATAGCAAATGGAAGTAAAATACCAATAAAGACTGCCACCTGAATAAGACCTAACATAAAGTATCCAATAATTTTCCCTTGCATCAGCTCTGAAGGGGTTAAAGAAGATAAAATAATTTCTGCAATCTTATCTTTTTTCTCCTGAGATGCACTCTGAAAAATAGCCATTCCTGTAAATGTAATAGAAAGCATAATAATACCAGCAAAAACACCGGGTATCATTGTTTCCCAGGGATTATCTAAATCAAACAGGGAATTTTCTTCAATACTGGAAGGGGATCCTCCCTCTCCTTGGTTTGTACCTTCTACAAAGGAGATAGGCTCCATCAGCTGATTTATCTCCTGTTGGCTGAGACCGGATGCTTCTGCCTTGA
Source organism: Oceanobacillus sp. FSL W8-0428 (assembly GCF_038004405.1). NCBI lineage: Bacteria > Bacillati > Bacillota > Bacilli > Caryophanales > Bacillaceae > Oceanobacillus > Oceanobacillus sp. FSL W8-0428. The sequence goes on along the minus strand of NZ_JBBORB010000001.1, from coordinate 787,471 downwards.
TTACCTGTAAAGGAACTGTTAATGCCTGTAATTGCCCAGGAAATAATGGATCAGCTTCTTCACTGGTGTATGTAGCAATCCGATTTTCCTCCAAGGAATGTTCATTAATAAATAAATAAGCTGTATAAGGTTCATCAACCTCTGTTATTTCAGATTGGGGTGTATCTGTAGTCTGCAAGTCCCATCCAAAATCCTGCTCTTTATTTACTGATTCTATTTCATCAAAAAATCCAATATCTTCATTAATATATAAGGTCATATTTTCAGCAGTGTCCGTATCATCAGAATCTGAGAATAAAGAACCTAAAAAGAAAAATAAGATAAATATAGCTGGTGTAATAAATAATCCAATCACAAATGTTTTACTTTTTAGATTTCTTTTTAGCTCCCATTTTGCTACTTTTAAGGAATTTTGCATTCTATGAACCTCCTTCCTGAGAAACAAGATGCTTATCAGTGGCAATATCAATAAAAATTTCATGGAGAGAAATCCGGTTAATATGTAGTTCCTGTACATCTAATTCATTGGGTAATTGTTTTAACCATTGATGTGGGATTATCCCTTTTGGCAGATGAAGAATCGAGCGGTTACCGCTGTATTCAATGCGGTCGACTTCAGGAATTTTTTCTAACAGAGCGGGCGGGTTCTCTCCATGTAAGACGCACTTGAAATTAGCATATTGCTTTTTCACATCATCTAATGTTCCATAAATTACTTTTTCTCCGTGCTGTATCATAAAGAGACGGTCACACATCTGCTCTACCAGGTTCATTTGATGGGATGAAAGTAAAATTGCCGTTCCATTTGCTGCAAGAGAAGCGATTTCCTCTTTAAAAACCTCTTGACTGACAGGGTCTAAGCCAGAAAAAGGCTCGTCAAGAATAAGCAACTCCGGTTCGTGAAGAATAGAACCGATGAATTGGACCTTTTGGCTCATCCCTTTGGAAAGCTCTTCTACAGAAGTATTTTCCTTTCCTTCCAAATCGAATTTCTTCAAATACATGAAGATGCGTTCTTTCGCTTTATCTAATGGATAATCTTTTAAATCTGCGAGGTATAAGAGGATATCCATGACCTTTACATCCTTATAGAGACCCCTTTCTTCAGGCAGATAACCAATTTTTGATTTGGGAATCCCTTTCCCTGATTGTTGATGGAAATGAATCTCTCCGCTGTCAGGGTACATAATTCCCATAATATTGCGGATAGTAGTGGATTTTCCGGCGCCATTCGGGCCCAGTATAGCCATGATTTCTCCGCGGTATACTTCAAAAGAGATTCCTTTTAGAGCTTCTTTATCTTTAAAAGATTTTTTAAGGTTTGCAACTGTTAATAAGGTATTCATAATCGATAACTCCTTTCTTATTACTAGATAAAATAAGACTTCGTTCAAAGTGTTCGCTCTTTAGTTCTTAGAATGAGGCTGCGGATATTTTTCGTAAATAAACCAAAAAATTTGGATAAAACAGAATAATAAGTGACTAATATTTATTTCCTGATAAAAAATGATTAAAGATGTAAAAGTCCGGTTAAAAACGAAATTTCTTCTTGTTTTATTATACGAAACTACTATTCATATGGTTTCAAAAAGTTTGATTGGTCCTGGTAATTTATCTTTTGTAAAAGGCAGTATGGTAAGGGCAAGAATTGTTTAACGTTTATTTTCATTTGTTTTTCTGCTGATTATATGATGAAGCGATATGATACCCCGAATAATAGTTGGGAGTGCAATCCCTCCAATAATCATAGATGTTAAGATTTGAATAGCATAATCTGTCTCAATAACAAAGAACATAATAATAACAGCGATCAATAAGAGCAGGGGCAGTGTCATTTTCCCTAGAGAGGCCAATCGATGTTTACCTTCTGTCTTCCATTTATTCGAGTACTCTGAAATAGAAGTCCAGGCTATAAGAATGAAAATCACACTGAAAATAACAGCTGCTGTAAAAAGAATAGATTGTAAGACACCGGAGCTCATCAATGCTCCTACCCATAACAGTACAGTTATAAAAAATAACGGAATCGCAAATTTTATCATGGTATTACTGGAGCTTATATATTTTTCTGCTATTGTATCAAGGTCACTGTAAATCGGTTTTGTACCTGGATTCGCTCGAAATAAGTGCATATCTCCTTCCGAAGCAACATGCGACCATCCAGACGATGAAAAAAGGTCAAAGTATTCTTCTTCCTCTCCATCTTCTAATGAACGATAATCAATACAGTAGATATAATCCGAGCTTTCTCCTTTTTCCAGAATATATCCCATAAATTTAAAGTCACAGACATGCCAGCCCTTCAAAGATAATCGGCGCAATTTTTCCATATCCTTCTCCTCAGAAAAAGCCAGCCCGCCTGACATCATATATTTTGTCTGTCTCATTCTTCAGCCTCCTTCAGTCCTGTTTCTGCTAATTGAATCATTTGTTTTCTAAGTTTTAAATCCTCAGCCAATACTTTTCTGCCATTTTCGGTAAGCAGGTATGTTTTACGTCTTGAATCTGATCCATCATGCAAATAAATCCATTCCTGTGTTAACAGCTTTTTAATAATGGTGTACATGGAAGCAGGACCTATTGTAATGACGCCACCTGTTGTTTCTTCAATAAGGCTCATAATAGCGTAGCCATGCCTCGGTTTCGTTAAAGCAGCCATAATATAAAACATGGAATCTGTTAATTGCTCCGACTTTTTCAACCAATCACCTCCAGTATCACTTTAAGATATATCATAAAACGATACAATGGAAATATATCATAAAGTGATATAGAAGTCTATAGTTATATCACAATTTGATACAACTATAAATATCCATAAATTACCTTCACATTTCGTTCAAACTATGTGAATAAATTCACAAAAACTATTTACGAATTATAAATCACATGTTATTATAAAAGTGTAATAAAGGATATCCTAAATAATTAAATGTGAAATATTGAACAAATAATATATTAAATAAAGGGAGAGATTGACATGATGAATTTTCTGAGAACAAACAAATATATTGCAGGGCTTTGGGTAGTTATTCGACTTTATCTTGGATATACATGGTTAACATCTGGCTGGGGTAAGATAGCAGGTGGAGAATTTGACGCAGGTGGTTATTTGCAAGGTGCTCTAGGCAATCCGGATGTACCAGGCTGGTGGGCCACGTTCCTTGAAAATGTAGCAATTCCAGGCTCTGGACTATTTTCAATCGCTGTTATGTGGGGAGAAGTATTTATCGGACTTGGACTAATCTTAGGTATTTTCACAAATCTTGCAGCACTTATGGGTGTTGTTATGAACTTCTCTTTCCTGCTAAGCGGAACATTATCTACAAATCCGCAAATGGCTATTTTGGGAATCTTCATTGCTATCGCTGGTGCAAATGCTGGCAGATATGGTCTGGACCGTTGGGTAATGCCTTACCTTAAAGAAACTTGGAAGCAGCGTGTAAGAAAAGAAAAACCAAAAGAATCAATGGTTGCCTAGCAACAGCAGATAATATTATGCAAATGAAATAGTACAGGAGAGCAGGATATTCCGCTCTCCTGTACTATTTCTATTTAATGAGCTCTATGACATTATCATCGCCTTTTGACAGTAATATTCTCTTTTAAAGTGTCTCTGCTGGATTAAATAAAATTCAGCAGATCTATTGCCCTGTTCACTTTTTATTTTTTGAATATCGTCTAAATAAGAATGTGTTTAAAAAGTATTCTTTGTTATATTTAAAATTCGTTCTGAATTCTTTTCATGTTATTTGTCAGGAAACTCCTGTATAATAGCTTAGGAATGACAAAATGAAAGAAGGATGTTTATTATGTCAGCTCAAGCGCAAACAGTCTCGCAGAACGATAAGATATTTTCGCGGGATTTTCTATATATCTGGATTGCGAACTTTTTTATTTTCCTAGGTTTTCAAATGACTATTCCTACGATACCACTATTTGTGAAAGACCTCGGCGGCAGCGATCAAATGGTGGGAATGATTGTGGGGATTTTTACTTTTTCCGCTTTGCTGATACGACCTTATGCCGGTCATGCTTTAGAAAGTAAGGGGAGAGGGTATGTTTACTTAATCGGGTTAGCTATTTTTGTCCTCTCTGTGGGGGCATTTGCATTTACGGCGAGTATGTTATTTTTAATTATTATTCGAATTATTCAAGGTGTCGGCTGGGGATTCTCGACTACAGCCGGAGGAACGGTTGCAACAGATTTGATTCCGCCCAAAAGAAGAGGAGAAGGGATGGGCTATTTTGGTTTATCTGGAAACATTGCTTTGTCTTTTGGCCCAAGTCTGGGTTTAACCTTAGTTGTCCTTATTTCTTACCAGCAGCTTTTCTTATTATGTGCATTATGTGGTGTGTTTGCATTTCTTTTTGCGATGCGCATACGTTATAAAAAAGTAGATCCGGCACATCAAACAAGAGTAGCGCGTTTTGATGTATTGGAAAAAAGTGCATTACAGCCATCGATATTATTATTTTTTATTACATTTGCTTTTGGAGGAATAGCTACATTCCTGCCTCTGCATGCGATACAAAGAGGTGTGGAGGGCATTCAGCTTTATTTCTTTATTTTCGCTGTATTTATCATGATTTCCCGGCTGTTTTCGGGCAGACTATATGATAGAAAAGGTCATAAATTGATTTTCCTTCCTGCGGTATCGCTTATATTAATATCCATGCTTCTCCTGGCATGGTTGCCAAATACGACAGTTTTGTTAACAGCAGCCGCTTTGTTTGGTCTCGGATTTGGAGCTGTTCAACCGGCATTGCAAGCCTGGGCAGTTAATCGGGCGCCTGCTGACCGAAAAGGAATGGCAAATGCTACTTTCTTTTCCTGTTTTGATCTGGGAGTAGGGATAGGAGCAATCTTATTCGGGCAAATTGCAGCAATACTTAACTATACATCTATCTATTTAACAGCAGCAGCCTCTATCGTTATTTCTATACTGATTTATGTATTTACTGTCCTTGGAAAATCATCTGACAACGTAAAGGTGGGTTAACAGATTTGAAACAAATAAAGGATATGAATATCAAAAATGCGTTTCCTGATAATTTTTATCGTCGCGGCCTAGTTTATTTTAAAAATAATAAAGTACATGACCTAATGTATGATTATAATAATTTAACCTGGTCAGCAACAGTACAAGGAACAGAGGATTACTTAGTAGAAGTGAATACAAATGATTTGCAGCAGGGTTCCATTGATATGCATTGCGATTGTCCGGCGTTTGAGGTATATGGGTACTGCAAACACATTGTGGCAACATTATTAGCGGTTCAAAGCTATGAAAAAAATGATGTGCAGCCTAAAGTAAATCATTATCGCCTGAATCGTTTTATGGAAGCTATCCGGGGTACGAGAAATATAACTGAAAACTCTTCTTACCAACAGCCTGTGAATGTAGAGTACATCTTAAGCTGGTCTTATCTGAAGCATTTGCAGATTGAAATGAAGATTGGTGAGAAGCATCGCTATGTTGTGAAGAATATAGCAGAGTTCTTAGAAAATTATTTTAGAAAAAGAGATAATTATTTCTCCAAGAAATTTACATTTCAGGCAGATAAGCATGTCGTAAATGAAGCAGATCAGGAAATTTTTGAGCTGTTGTATCAAGTGTGCAAAAGCGCGGAACTATATGATTCATATAACTATTCGGGAAGAAGCAGTGAAAGATACCTACTTATTCCGCCAGTACTTGCAAAAAAATTATTGTATCAATTAATGGAACGTGAAACCAGTGTTAAAACAGAACGAGAAGAATATAAAGAGCTGCAAATTGTGGAGGGAGAGCTTCCTTTTCAATTTGACGTCATGAAAAATGATCAGCATATTTCGCTCAATCTGCAGAATGGCAGTGCAATGACGTTTTTCCCGAACTATGATTTGCTGTTTTTAGATGGTATTTTCTACTTTCCTGAAAGGGAACAAGTCCCAGTTTTGAAGGAATTAGAAATGTTTCGTTTAGAAAATATCTATTTTGATGTCCCAGTGGAACAGACGGACACATTCCTCTCTGAGATTATGCCGGCACTGGAAACTGTCGGCGAAGTTCAATTAGATGAACGCATTGCTGATGAAGTGGTTAAAGAGCCGCTAAAAGCAAGATGCTATTTGGAATTAAAAGAAGATATGGTCGTCGGGCGCCTGGAATACCATTATGGAGCCTATGTGATTGATCCATTTCAGGGGAAAAAAGATTCTGATGTGATGCTGATTCGAGATGTTGATAAAGAACGCCAAATTATGCAGCATATTGAAGAAGCAAACTTCAGATATAATGGCAGAGAGCTTTATATGTCTGTGGATGAAGAAGATTTATATTATTTCTTATATAAGATTTTACCGTCCTTGGATAAGGATGTGGAATTATTTTTATCCAGTGAGTTTAAAATGCTATTCTTTGATTATGATCCCCAGCCAAGCACAAGTGTTCATATGGAAGGGCAAAATAATTTATTGGAAATTGGTTTCTCCATTGAAGGTGTAGATGATAACGAAATTAATCGTGTACTCCAGGCTGTGATTGAGAAGAAACGTTATTTCCGGTTGGATTCCGGTCAGATGATGAATCTGGATACGGAGGAATTTACTTCTATTCAAAGGTTTTTTGATGGATTGGGAATGGATAAGAATGCTGTTCAGGATGGGCAAGTACAGATGCCTGTATATCGTGGTGCCCAGCTGGATGAGCTGCTTGATACAAAAAAACAGTATGACTCGAATTTCAGAGAATTATTAAGCCATTTGAAGTCACCGGAAGAACAAGTGTATGAACTTCCTGAAAAATTACAGGCATCCTTACGTACGTATCAGAAGGTCGGTTATCAATGGTTTAAATCACTAAGCCAGTATCAGCTTGGCGGAATTTTGGCAGATGATATGGGACTTGGGAAAACACTGCAGGCAATAGCGTATATTACCTCTGAATCAGAAGGAACACCTGTTGGTCCGCATTTGATTGTAGTTCCATCCTCCGTTGTTTATAACTGGAAAAATGAGCTGGAGAAATTTGCACCGCATTTAACTTCTGTGATTTTGACGGGTCAGCCAGCAGAGAGACATGAGCGTATGAACGACTCGATGGGGAAGGATGTCTGGATTACTTCTTATGCGACTTTGCGTCAGGACATTGCGTATTATCAGGAAATCACATTTCAAACATTATTATTAGATGAGGCGCAGTATATTAAGAACTATCAGACGAAAACATCTAAAGCCATCCGTACGCTGAGTGCAACACGGAGATTTGCGCTAAGCGGCACCCCTATTGAAAATTCTATTGAAGAGCTGTGGTCTATTTTTCAAGTAGTCCTGCCTGGGCTGATGCCGGATCAGAAAACATTTAAACAGCTTGATGCAGGGAAGGTATCGGCCATTACAAAACCATTTATTTTAAGGCGCTTGAAACGGGATGTGTTAAAAGAGCTTCCGGATAAAATTGAATCCGTTCATATTTCTGAATTAACAAGTGATCAAAAGGACCTGTATGTTGGCTATTTGAGAAAGCTGCAGCAGGAAGCCGCTACGTCTATGAAAGAACATGTATTCCAGCAGAATAGAATGAAAATCTTGGCAGGCTTGACCAGATTGCGACAGATCTGCTGTCATCCATCTACATTTGTGGAGAATTATGAAGGAAAATCAGGCAAGCTTGAACAGCTGATGGAAACTGTCGAAACGGCAATTAATAACGGGAAGAGATTACTGATTTTCTCCCAATTCACCAGCATGTTAGAAATTATTCGCGAGCGATTAGAGACGTCTGGTTATGAATATTTTTATCTGCATGGTGAAACACCTTCCAAAAATCGTGTTGAAATGAGTGAACGGTTTAATCAGGGAGACAAAAGTATATTCCTTATTTCTCTGAAAGCTGGAGGCACCGGCTTAAATCTTACTGGCGCAGATACCGTCGTTTTATATGATTTATGGTGGAATCCGGCAGTAGAAGATCAGGCGGCAGGGAGAGCACATCGTTTTGGTCAAAAAAATGTTGTGCAGGTCATCCGCCTAGTAACAGAAGGTACAATTGAAGAAAAAATATATGAGCTTCAGCAGAAAAAGAGAGAATTAATTGATCAGGTTATTCACCCTGGGGAGACAATGCTTTCTTCATTAAGCGAGGAAGATATTAAAGAGCTTTTAAGCTTGTAGATCTTAGAAGGAGCTTTGCTTTAAGTTTAGAAAAAAGACGGCCTACAACCGTCTTTTTTCTTTTTCATTTTATTGCTTTAAAATAAACAGCTTCCTTGGCCTGCCTTTTGTATACGGGCTTTCTTTGCCGGATATCTTAATAATCTCGCCGGAAAGCAGTTTTTTGACAGTCCGCTCGGCACTGCGCTTGGTGACCTGGTAAAAATCTGCAATATCATTTGATGAGAAAGGCTCATTATTCCGTTCTACGATAAATTGGATAAAAAGATAAGATAATTCATTGTTTAAACGGGCTTGATGGACAAGTGCATAAAATAATTTATTTGTGTCAATATTCCTGCGTTGGCCGATTGGTCCGATCTTTTCCTGGCATTCATTAATCAGATAACTGATACTGCCTTTGTCTCTTTGACAAGCTTCTAAGGCCAGATAAGCATGTTTTTGAGAAGAAAGAGGGTTCAGACCGAGCCCGAATGCCAGCGCAATCGGGCTTCCGGCAATTTTTTCTACATCATCCATAAGCGGAAAGGCGCGATAATTTTCCTTAATAACTTTAATCAGCTTACTAGTACCAATGATAAAATAGTGGCTATCCTTCGTTGGCAGAAGCATAGCATCATATTTTTTGCAGAATTCACTCAAATATTTTCTGATTTCTGTATGTATTTGATGATGCAGATGAATAGGAAGGCTTTCTTTCAAGGATAAAATACCTGTCATGACGAGATTTGTAGAATAACTCTCTATTTCCAATATCTGCACTGTTTTTTCTAATGCCTGGATAATACACTTTTCAGCAATTTGAATAAAATGAACTGGGAAGCCTTCCTGCAAGAGTCCGATATAGACATCTTTTCTGGAGGTTAGAATCAAATCTGTTTTTTGCTGAGAAAATAACTCCTTATGAAAATCAATTAATTTTTGTATGTTTTCGACATCCTGCTTATGGTAATCGATTGAAAATAGCTCATATTCTGTCAGCATGGTGTCATGAGCGGAATCAACCAGCTTTATATGATCTGGATAATCAATAGACAAGCATTTTTTAGGAGAAAGTTTTCCTGTATATAAGATAGACGATAGGATACTATACTCATCATAATCAATATAAAACATCATTTGCTTATGCTTTTGTTTTACAGCTTCATGATAAGAACAATAATCTGTAAAGAGCAATGCATCACACATAACAGCTCTCTCTGCCTGGGCCGCAGCATCACATGGATCAGAGAATATAAAAGGAAGAACCTCCATGGACGCGAACTGTTTTGTGATTTCCTGTACCCTTTGAACGATGTTTTTTTCTCCCAGAATTCCTAATTTTATATTCATTTATTTCCCCCTTGTATAGACCCCTGTATTCTTAATGGGGAAAGGAAATATGTTTTTCCGTTCACCCCTTTAAATAATGGTATATATGTGCTCCTGAAGCTTGATGGAATTGCTGCCCTTCTCCATTATTTGCCCAGCCCTCGGTAAGCACGACAGCTTTAAGAAGCTTATCTGCTGTTTGGAATATAGCGGCATCATGCTCAGCTCCAGTAAGTTCCCCTGTTTTATGAAAAGTCTTGATGTCTGAATCATAGGAAGAAAAAGCAGTTAGTTTACTGTTAAACTGCTGATTTTCTAAGATAGTTAAAATCTGCTGCTGGCGGTGCTTTGGCATAATGTGATTAGGTTCTGTAAATAAGTCGAGAAGAAGCATGACATCATAGCAGGTTGTTACATTTTCTAATCCAAGCTGTATGGCCTTTTCATCCATCAGCTTTCTCTCTAATTTCGTATTATTACAATGAATCTTTTTAATAAAGGCTTGGATATAATCCAGACCGATGAAATCAATGAGTGCATTTGTTGCTGTATTATCAGAAACAATAATCATCAGTTCAAGCAGCTGCTGGTACGTATAAGTTTGTTTATCTGATAAATAAGAAATGACACCGGCACCGCCTGCCATATCTGAATCGGGAAGGTTCACCTGCTTTGACAGTTCAATATTCCCTCTCTCTTCTTCATAATAGGCAGCGGCAAGGATAAACAATTTAATAATGCTGGCCGCACGGAGCTGCTTCATTTCATTGAAAGCGATCTGATTTCCTTCAGATTTAATAAGGTAACAAATTTTTACTGGTGGTAATGGCTTTATAGAATAGATTGCATGTTTTAACAGTTTTAATGACAAGCTTCATCACCTCGTTTTAAAGTGGACTATCATAATCGTATGGAATATTCAAAAAATAGTCAAGAATTACTTGCGATAAGCATTGTAATGATAATAGAATATAGAGTATTTTCTTAGGGGTTGTAACATAAAATAAAAATAGAGTTTAAAATACCGAAAATTAATTATACTTAAAATGTAATCGATTTCTATTTTAAGAATAATTTGACGTTTATGTTAATAATATTGTAAACTTATTGCAGGAGCTATACCTTTTTGGCAGGTAAGAAAGTTTAAACTTTCTTACTGCATAAGCGCAACTAAGGTTGTCAATTAAAGGTTTAGTGACAACCAAGTTTTCTAATAAAAAGGGGGGACTTTTGATGAAAAAGAAATGGTTAAGCCCGCTCGCACTTATCTTTGCATTATTTTTATTTTTAGCAGCCTGTGGCGGGGATAATAACGATAGCAGCGAGGGAGATGGTGATGGCGGAGACAGCAGCACTGATCCTGACATGCTTCAGCTTGCTACTGGTGGTACAAGCGGAACTTACTATCCACTGGGAGGAGAAATGGCGAACATTATATCTAAAAATACAGATGTATCAGCAAACGCTATTTCTTCCAATGCTTCCGCAGAAAACGTGATATCGATTGAAAATGGTGATGTAGATATTGCTTTTGTACAAACTGACGTTGTAGCACATGCTGTGGAAGGAATTAATGCTTTTGATGAGCCTGTAGAGCATGTATTAGCACTGGGTTCTCTATACCCTGAAACAGTGCAGATTGTAACGACTGGTGATTCTGGAATCGAGTCTGTAGAAGATCTCGAAGGACGAACAGTATCAGTAGGCGCACCAGGTTCAGGAACATATATTAATGCTGAGCAGATTTTAGAAGTCCATGGTTTAACAATGGATGATATTGATGCACAAAATCTGGATTTCGGTGAATCTACAGGCGGTATTCAAGATGGTAATATTGATGCGGCATTTATTACAGCTGGGACGCCGACAGGTGCTGTAGAAGGATTATCCGCAACCGTAGATGTTGCTATTGTACCATTTACTCAAGATAAAATTGATGAACTGGTGGATGCGTATCCTTATTACGCTCCAGACACTGTTGAAGCAGGAACTTATGGACTGGAAGAAGATGTAGAAACAGTAGCGGTCCTGGCGATGCTGGCAGTCAGCGATTCCTTGTCCGAAGACCTTGTTTATGATATAACAAAGGCTCTTTATGAAAATGCAGAAGGAATGGCACATGAAAAATCTTCCTTTATCACGCTGGATAACGCTTTAGATGGAATTGGCATTGATTTACATCCAGGTGCACAGAAATATTTTGATGAAGAGGGAATTGAATTGGATAATTAACCTGAATAAGCCGGCACCACCCTGATGGATAGGGAAAGGCTGCCGGTTTTTTTAGAAAAAAATTATAATTCATAGAAGGCTTGTTATAGAAAAGGCCGCATTTTTTATTTGGATGTTAATTAGGTGATGCTGGTATGCAAAGGAAAAAAAGACTTGTTTTGCTTGTAATCATTATCATTATTGGAATTAGTATTGGCGTGAATTATCCGATTCAGACAGCTTTGATTTTTCATGATGGGGAATCCGGAGAATTGACGGCTTTTTTACCTTTACATGAAAATGATTCTTTCTCAATTACCTTTACGCATTCGATTCACTTAACGGATGTGGTTGAAAAATATAAAGTAACAGATGATTTACAAATTGAGCAATACGAAATTATATACGAAGAATTTGGTATCGGAATGCCCAGTAATGCCGGAGAGAATGAAGAATTTATCTATGAGGATGGAAAATATCATATCAGAAATATGAAGCACCAGTTTGAATCGTTAAATATCCGTAATGGGAAGGTTGTGTCCAATCACCGCTTAGCCTGGGGGGAGAAGAACAGTAATGACGAGGCATGCTGTGAAGTTCCTTTTAACGATTACTTTGAACCTGGTGACTGGTATAAAGTAAAAGTAGATTGGATTACGTTATTAGATTATTGGGAAGGAGAGAGGATTCATGAGTGAGAAAAATAATGAAAATCTCTCAGAAAAAGAGCAGCAGGAATTATTGGAAAAATATGATACAGAATCAAAAACAAGAAATTTAAAAGGAATTATTGCCAGTGTTGTCTTTCTCCTGCTAATTGCATTTTCGATATTTCAGTTGTACACCGGTATTTTCGGGCAGTTTACAGCCTACATCCAGCGGACTGTTCATTTAGGCTTTGCGCTTGTACTTATTTTCTTATTGTTTCCGGCTGTCCGCGGAGCAAAGAAAGATACAGTTCCATGGTATGACTATGTATTAATGGTTCTAGCAATTGCTGTCTGCAGCTATTGGCCGGTATTTTATGATACACTTGTGCAGCAATTTGGCGGGATTTCACTTATGCAAATGATTATTGGCGGCTTAGCTATTTTACTTGTACTTGAAGCAGCCAGACGGGCAGTTGGACTTCCAATTATCATTATTGCGCTGCTGTTCCTCTGTTATGCACTGTTTGGTCCCTATATGCCGGGGGCTTTTGCGCACAGAGGACTGTCGCTTGAACAATTGATTCAATCGATGTTCTTTACAACAGAAGGAATACTGGGTACACCTTTACAGGTATCCTCGACTATTATATTCTTGTTCCTTTTATTTGGAGCTTTCTTAGTACAGACAGGTATTGGAAATTATTTTAATGATTTGGCCATATCTATTGCAGGAAAAAGAGTCGGCGGGCCCGCAAAGGTAGCTATCTTCTCCAGTGCTTTAAATGGAACAATTTCAGGAAGCTCAGTTGCGAATACAGTAACAACTGGATCATATACGATTCCTATGATGAAAAAGCTCGGTTATCGGAAGAACTTTGCCGGTGCTGTTGAGGCAGCAGCCTCAACAGGTGGACAAATCATGCCGCCAATTATGGGGGCTGCCGCCTTTTTAATGATCGAGTTTGCCGGGGAAAGCTACTGGAATATTGCTAAAGCAGCTATTATTCCGGCGATACTTTATTTTGCAGGTATTTGGATTATGACACATTTTGAGGCAAAACGAACAGGCTTGGTTGGATTGCCGGATGAGGAAATACCGAGTAAACGTGCCGTTTTGAAAAAAATACATTTATTAATACCAATTTTAGCAATCGTTTATTTCTTATTTACAGGTATGAGTGTCGAACGTGCGGCTGTTTATGGTATTTTATCAATCGTTCTTGTCAGCCTGTTTCGAAAGGATACAAGGATTACACCGACAAAATTTCTTGTGGCGTTGGAGCAGGGTGCCCGAACTGCACTTGGTGTAGCAGCAGCAACTGCATGTGCCGGGATCATTGTAGGTGTAGTTACTAAAACAGGGCTTGGCTTGACGCTTGGTAACAGTTTGGTTTCTATTGCTGGTTCAATTGCGAGTTCACCAGAGATTCAGTTAATGCTGACACTCGTATTTACCATGGTTACATCGATTATTCTTGGAATGGGGTCTCCTACAACAGCTAACTATATTATTACATCTACGATTGCCTTACCGGCTATTGTGGCACTGAATGGTCAGCTGGAGGTTGCTATTCCAATATTAGCTGCACATATGTTTGTATTCTACTTTGGTATTGTAGCTGATATTACGCCTCCTGTTGCCTTGGCCGCTTTTGCAGCAAGCGGTATATCTGGGGGAGAGCCAATTCGTACAGGAGCAAATGCAACTAGACTCGCAATTGCAGCATTTATTATTCCATATATGTTTGTGTTGAATCCGACATTGCTAATGATTGATACGACTGTTTTTGAAGTAATTATGTCATTAATTACCGCCATGCTGGGAATGATTGCAATTGGCGCAGGAATGATCGGTTATTGGTATCGCAATGTGAAATGGTATGAACGGATTATAGCAATCATTGCCGGACTTTTATTAATCTATCCAGAAGGGTATTCTGATACGATAGGCTTTATTATATTTGTTGTTATGTTTGTGATTCAGTACATGTCGAGGGATAAAATGGACAGGAACAACAGAGTGCAAGCCAGCTAGTTAAATTTTTTTCAGAAGAAGCGCTTATTATGCTATATAATAATGGGCGTTTCTTTCTTTTTTTATCAATTTCCCTTTATAATAAAAGGCGTAAGGTAAGAGTGAATCAGGAGTGCAGTTAAATGGCTAAGAAATATGATTTTACAAAAGGCAGTATTGGAAAAAGTCTATTTTATTTTTCAGGTCCAATTCTTTTGGCAAACCTGCTGCAGATATCGTATCAATTTATTGATAGTCTGTGGGTTGGGAATCTGCTTGGTGCGAATGCTTTAGGTGCTGTTGCTATTTCCGGGAGCATTCTATTCGTTGTGCTCTCGCTTATTATTGGTTTAAATAATGCTGCGTTAACTATCCTGTCTCAGCAAAAAGGAAAACAGAATGAGGAAGGTCTAAAGCGTTATTTAAACGCATTTGTTGTCCTTATGACATGTATTGCTTTATTACTTGGTGTTTCAGGATTTATTTTTGCAGAGGTACTGCTGAATTTACTGGGCACACCAGAGGCTATGCTGACAGATGCAGCAATTTATTTGCGGATAAATTTTATTGGAATCCTATTATTATTCGGCTATAACTTTATAAGCACAGTGCTGCGATCCATAGGAGACAGTAAAACGCCGCTTTATTTTGTGACAGCAGCGGTGATATTAAATGCGGTACTGGACCCATTATTTATTGATACGTTTGGATGGGGTATTACTGGTGCAGGATATGCTACAGTAGTATCACAGGGATTTTCTTTTTTGCTTGGTTTCTTTTATATTGTGAAGAAGGATCTAGCTCCATTTACCATCCCGAGTATGCCAAGCTGGAAAGAGATTAAATTAATTTTGCATATCGGTATTCCTTCCAGCCTGCAAATGGCTGTTATTTCTGCCGGAGCAGCGGCAATTATTGGGGTTGTAGCTGCGCAGGGAGAGGCGGTTGTCTCAGGGTATAGTGCGGCACAGCGTTTAGACAGCTTGTTGATGCTGCCTGCACATGCTTTAAGCATCGCAATTTCGAGTATGGCTGGTCAAAATATCGGTGCTCAGAATTGGGGCAGAGTCAGGGATGTTGCTAAATACGGCGTTATCTATAATTTTATTATTATGCTGCTGATCGGCATTATCGTCGCCGTTTTTGCTGAATATGGTGTGAGATTGTTTATTCAGGACGAAGCATCTGTCCGGTTTGGAACATTATATCTCCAGATCGTTGCATTATGCTATCCGTTTTTAGGGATTAATTTCATATTAAATGGGGTGGTCCGAGCAGCGGGAGCAATGTACGCAGTTTTGGTATTAAATATTATTTCCTTCTGGATTTTGCGCTATCCGCTTACGGCTTGGTTCTCCAGTCTGTTTGGTGAGATTGGTATTGCATTCGGTGTAGGAGCAAGCTTTATCTTAAGCAGTATCGCTGCTATTATGTACTATCGTTTTGGGAAATGGAGAGAGAAGAAGTTATTTGCAGATGCTTAAACAGGGAGGGATACTAAATGGTTTGGCTGACTGGTATATTATCAGGCTTTGTGCTGGGAGGATTTTTATATGTATTCCAGCAATGGACAGCTATCCCTGTTTACACATTGCTGATGAATGTCGATTATTTTCCTGTTCTAGGGAGCATGTATTTGCCTGATTGGATCGAAATTTCTTTGCATCTGCTTGTTTCAACATCTGTAGTATGGGTACTGTACCTCCTGTTAAAAATGAAAAAATTGGAGCAGAGACTGGCTCTTTATTTACTTTGCAACGGCGTAATTGGGCTTATTATTTTTCCAACGACGATATTATCTGACCGGACACCAGAAATAGATAATATATGGGCATGGATTATCTGGCTGTCAGGTCACATGGTATATGGATTCTCGGTGTGGGGGATGCTTAAGCTAGGGAAAGCTTTAAAGGAGAAAAGATAATGAAACAAAAGAAATGGCGTAAATTGGTAGATTTAATAAAATACCTGATGATAATTGGACTTGTATTTGGTCTGTCCTTATTAATACTTTCCTTGATAGTTTATCAAATCACTGATAAGCCAGAGCGGGAGTTTGAAAAGGCAGATCCTGTACCAGCTTTAAATCAGCAGATTTGGGAATATAAACCACTGGTTGAGAAATATGCGAAACAACATGGAATTGAAGAGCAGACCAATACCATTCTGGCAATGATGATGCAGGAATCTGGTGGACGCGGTACGGATCCGATGCAATCCTCTGAAAGTCTATGTGGAGAAATAGGGTGTATTGATGACCCGGAGCATTCTATTGAACAGGGAGTATCCTTTTTTGCCTGGATATATGAGCAGGCGGAGGGGGATGAAGAGCTGGCCGTACAAGCTTATAATTTTGGCCCTGGTTTTATTAGGTATGTTCGAGAAATGGAGGAGAACTATTCGGAGGAAGCGGCAATTGCCTATTCGCAAAACATGTATGAAGAGGCAGGAAGAGAGAGTTCCATTTATTCTTGCCGGAGAGAAGAAGCGGAAGAATTAGATGCGTGCTATGGTGATATTTATTATGTTTCTTCTGTAATGTCATATAAGGAAGCAATAGAAATGGAATCGGAAAACTGATATGATGACAGTATATGAAATTCTCTTTATCAAAGAGGTATTTCTACATACAAAGATGTTGTCATATCTTTTTTATGTATGAAAAAGGTTATTTTGCCGATTCGAGTTTTTGAGTAATTAACTGATGATTATGACAACAACATGTATTAAAAAAGAGAGTGGAGGATGATTTTTTATGAAAGCTATTCAGACAAACAACGCACCAGCAGCAATTGGACCGTATTCTCAAGCAATTGAGGCAGGAGATTTTCTTTATATTTCAGGACAAATTCCGATTGATCCGGCAACAGGTGAAGTAGTAGAAGGAATTGAAGCTCAGACAAAACAGGTATTAGCAAATTTACAGGCTATTTTAAAAGAGGCAGATTTAAGCTTTGCCAATGCTGTGAAATTTACTATTTTCTTAAATTCAATGGAAGATTTCGCAACCGTAAATGAAATCTATGGTGCTGCACTGGAGGAGCCATACCCGGCCCGTGCTTGTGTAGAAGTAAGCCGTTTGCCGAAGGATGTTCTCGTAGAAATGGATATTGTTGCATACCGTAAAGCATAAGGAGAGATTATATGGAGAATTTTATCTATCACAATCCAACAAAACTCATCTTTGGAAAAGGTCAGATAGAGAAGCTGTCTGGTGAAATTCAGCCTTATGGAAGCCGTATCCTGATTGTATATGGCGGCGGAAGTATTAAAAAGAACGGCATCTATGACCGTGTATTGGAAGAATTGGAAAAAATCAATGCGGAGGTTTTTGAACTGTCCGGGGTAGAACCCAATCCTAGAGTTTCTACTGTACGTGAGGGCGTCCGTATCTGTCGTGAGCAGAAGATTGAGTTTATTTTAGCTGTAGGCGGAGGCAGTACGATTGACTGTACGAAAGCAATTGCTGTCGGTGCTGTCACAGATGCAGATATGTGGGATGTTGTGACGAAAAAAGAAAAGCCTGCTGGCGAACAATACTAACTTTAGCAGCTACGGGCTCCGAGATGAATTCAGGTTCAGTTATTACAAATTGGGAAACCAATGAAAAGCATGGGTGGGGCTCTCCCTATACTTATCCGAAGTTTTCTATTTTAGATCCTGTGCATACCTTCTCTGTGCCGCATGACCAAACAATTTATGGCTTAGTGGACATGATGTCACATGTTTTAGAGCATTATTTTCATCATGAAGAAAATACACCAATTCAAGACAGATGGTGCGAAGGTATTTTGTTAACATTAATTGACGTGGCGCCAAAGCTGTTAGCAGACCCTGAAAATTATGCTTACAGGTCTACAGCGATGCTTGGCGGAACGCTCGCTTTAAATAATATGTTGAATTTAGGCTATCGCGGTGATTGGGCTACGCATAATTTAGAACATGCTGTATCGGCTGTTCATGATATTCCGCATGGCGGTGGTCTGGCTATTCTGTTTCCTAATTGGATGAAGCATGTGTTAGACGAGAGTAATGTTGATAGATTTAAACAATTGGCAGTCCGTGTCTTTGACGTGGATACAAGAGGGAAATCAGATAAAGTAGTTGCCTTGGAAGGGATTGACTGCTTGCGCGAATTCTGGAATGAGCTTGGTGCGCCGTCCAGATTGGCAGACTATAATATAGATAAATCAACGGTGGAAGAAATGGCAGAGAAAACCGTTACAGCGAATTCGACATTTGGTAACTATCGGTCTTTAACAAAAAAAGACTCACTGGAAATTTTCGAAGCAAGTCTGTGATTTCCCGGGAAATATTGTCGAAATATACAAAAAGAGCTTGCAGTTATTCATAAACTGCAAGCTCTTCTTTAATTTGCAAACGTATTTTATCAAGACATTCTTCCGGTGTCTTTCCAAATACACGTTTATTATTTACTAAGGCATATGGACGTACAGCACATAGGCCACAGAATGACAAGCATTCGTTCATTAGAACCGCGACCTCAGGGAATTCTTTCTCTAAGATGGATTCAATATCTATAGTAGTGATGGCATTTCCGTCACATATTTCGATGACAACGATACCCATTGCTATCACTTTCTTTCTATAATAATTAACCTTGCTTTGTTAGTTTTAGCATAATTATAGAAACAAATCAATATTTTTACCTGGAGGAGAAAGAATGTGAATGGGATCGTTTTGTATTTGGCTCATGCTCATAACGTAACCAGGCTATAAGCATAATAAAACCACACAGAATAAGCAGCAGTCCTGTTGTTAAAAAGACAGAAGAAAATCCCCATGTAGCTGCAATTGTGCCGCCAAGCATCGGCCCGATAATATTACCGAAAAAGCGTAAACTTGTATCGTAGCCAAGCACTTCTCCTTGCGTAGACAGAGGTGCTTCCTTGCGAATATAGGCTACGCGGATTGGAATAATACCGCCTAGGAATAGACCAAGTAAGAACCGTAAAACGACCAATTGCCAAATATCTGTTATAAACATGCCTGGCAGATAAACCAACCCGGATGCAAATAGCATTATAATCAATACTTTTGTATAACCATGGTTATCTCCAATCATTCCCCAGCGTCTGGTCATCATTAGATTTCCAACTCCTGTTGCTGAGAAAGCAATACCTGCAAAGAATGCCAGATTGACTGGACCATGAATTTCTTCAACAAATAGTGACAGGATTGGCTGGACGCTAAAGTGCGCTATCTGCACAAGAGCAGACATCAATAAAACAATCAATAAGATTGGTTTTTTAAGAATATACTGCAGGACTTCTTTTCTTGAGTAATTCTTTGTGTCTTCTTCTTTTGAAAATTTAACCTGCATTTCTTTAACTCCGAATATGACGAGCAATCCGGATATAAAGATAGTTACCGCCACCCATTTAAAGGTGCTGGAATACCCAAACGCATCAGCAAGTGCTCCGCCAAGCAACGGCCCCATCAAAGAGCCTGTAATCGTTCCTGTCTGCAGGGTTCCTAACACTCTTCCTGCGACTTCTTTTGGCGTTTGGGTTGCAATAAATGCCTGAGACATAGGAATAAACCCAGTTACAATTCCCATTAAAAAACGTAAAATAAATAATTGCCATACTGTTGTTGCAAATCCCATTAAAAATACCGAAATTCCAATTCCCAACGCCGACATAACCATCAGGCGTTTTCTTCCAAAGCGGTCGCCGACTCTTCCCCAAATCGGTGCAAAGATAAATGCACTGATGAAAGTAACGGCAAAGGTTAACCCTGACCATGTTTGTACATAGGAAGCTGAAAAGTTACCCATTGACTGAATGTACAAGGAAATAAAAGGTACAACCATTGTCATGCTTCCGCTAATAAAGAAATTAGCAAGCCACATAATCACCAAGTTCCGTTTTACTCCTGGATGTGTATTAATAACGTTCAAACCTTCTTTCTAGCTTTTTGCATTAACTGCAGATTCATATATATTTATTCAGAATGGTATAAGCGCACGAGTACATATGAAAAAGGCATAAGTGCCAATGACCCATACCTTCCCTGAAACAATCTGCAGTCGTCCGTTTAAGTTTTGTGAATTCGTTGCGTTATTACCATTTGTAGAATTCCCGTCTTTATAAAACGGGGGATACGAAAATCCCGTAATCGTATCTTTATTTATTTCGCTACTCCAAATATACACAAACACGAACTAAATGAAAAGTTATCTGCTCAAAAACATTAATTTAATTATAACTCAACTTTCGTACCTGATAATAAACATCTATACCTTACCATGCCAGGATAATCATGTTTTTCATTATCCTGCATGCATTTTGTTACTTTTTGATTGAATGAAGATTGTGTATAGCGCCGCTCCGACCAACCACTCCGCTTTCCATGGGGACGGCTTCAGCTAACTTGAAAAGAAACCCGCTTTTCAAGTGGATCTTCAGCTCGCCCTGTTCCCATAGGAGTCTACGTGGTTGGTCTGCGCTCAGTCATGCTTCTACAGCGAATGAAAGAATTCATATTCTGATGGAGTTGGATGAAATAATCGATTTTTGCTTGATGAAAAGATCATTTCAGTGTTTCAAATGGTTGACTTGACTAGGCAATTTAAATGATAAAACAGCATGGGATAGTAAATATCAGGAATAGCTTTTATGAACAGAAAGTAATCATGACTGGACATTTTATATGTACCACAAAAAAGATATTCTTTACTGATTTAAATTCTATTTGCTCAGTTGTATTAAACAGTATAGAACCCCCTTCCAGCGGTGGCCTTACACGTTACCCTATTTCTAGCTAGAGTTTATGCTTTGTCAAGAGATAGGTGTAAGGAACGATCAACACATGTCTCAATGATAAGCAAGTTATTATTTTAGGTGCGAAAGTTGAGTTTAAAAATAAAAAAAGAACTGTTTTACGAGAAAACAGAAAGGGTACTGTTAATGATAAAAAGAGAAATGAGAAAGCAGTAATTTTATTTTCCACATTTACATTTAACCTATGGAGTAAATTAATTGTTTAAAAACATGTAATCATTTTTTCTACAGGGTATAATAAATGATGATAGTTGCTCTGCAACAAATATCAAAAGTAAGAGCGGGAAGCCCTTACGAAGAAAAGGAGTAAACAAAATGAATAAAAGGTTAGTATCGGTGTTGAAATATGGTGCGCTAAGCTTTATCTTATTTTTTAGCATTTTATTGCCAGTTTCAGCAACTTCTAATACTACAATTATCTATGGAGAAAAGCTTAACGACAGCCAGCGTGCACAGGTAAGAGAAATATTGGATATCTCAGACAATGCCACTTATGAAGAACATGACGTTACAGGCCAGGATTATGCTGATTTTATAAATGGAAACCCAGATTCAAATATGTACTCTTCTGCAAGAATTACTTTGGAGTCAGATGGCAGTGGACTGGAAGTAAATATCTTAACACCAGATAATATAACAGAGGTAACAAAAGAAATGTATATGAATGCTTTGCTGACAGCCGGAGCAGAAAATGTAACGGTGGATGTTGTATCGCCTGTAAGGGTATCTGGCCACTCTGCATTGACAGGAATTTATAAAGCTTATGATGTAGAAGGAGTAGAATTAGATAAAGATCGGATGGAGCTGGCGAATGATGAGTTAGAAGTGGCAACGGATTTAGCTGACAATGATGGTGTAAGTGATGAAGATGTAAGTACACTTTTAACAGAAATTAAGAAAATGATTGCTGAACAGGATCCAGTTACAAAAGAAGAAGTAGAGCAAATCGTTAATGAGCAGTTGAACAATTTGGATATTAAGCTTAATGACGCTGATCGGCAGATGCTTATTGATTTAGTAAATAGAATGAGAGATTTAGACATTGACTTTGGATCAATGAAGGAACAATTAGAGGATATTACAAACAACCTTGTCGAAAGAGCAGAAGATTTAGGTTTAGACCAAGGATTTTGGGAGAAGGTAGCGAAGTTCTTTAGTGATATTTTCCGTGCTATTTCAAACTTCTTTAGCAGCTAATTAAATACTGGCAAGCGTTTGAAGGAGAGTTCTCTATAAAAAGAGAGCTCTTTTTTATTATTACAGAAGCCTCCGTTTGACGTGGTTTTGTCACAAAACAAGTAGTACTGTCCGCTTCTATAACAGAATTGTTACAAATGTAATAGTAAACGAGCATTATGTAATCATTGTAATTCACACTTAACCGTCCTGTAACTGTATTCTCTTGAATCCTGTGGTAGGATAGTGATTGTGAAAAAACAAAGGAGGTTATCAGATGAGAAAACTCGTAGCAGCGTTATCTGCTGGAATTATTATTACTAGTGCAGCTGCAACAACAGTTTCCGCTGAAGAAAATGAACATAAGGTCGAATCAGGAGAAAGCTTATGGAAGATTGCCGATCAATATGATACTAGCGTACAAAACTTACTTGATATAAATAGTCTTACAACAACGGTTATTCATCCAGAAGATGTTATCTATATAAGTCAACCAGATGAAGATGGTGAAGAATCTTCATTATACACAGTTGAAAAAGGTGATACACTTTCAGACATCTCTAAAAAATTCGGTGTATCCGTGAAAGATATAAAAGAATGGAATAAACTTTCGTCAGACATCATTGTTATTGGTGCTGAGTTATCAATTAATGGAGCAACTGCTGAAGCTGCAGAACCAGCTACAGAAGAAGTTGCAGAAGAGAGTGCGTCAGCTGAAGAAGAAAGCGAACCTGCACAAGAAGAATCTGCTGTTGAGCAAACTTCAAATGAAGAATCAGCTTCTGAATCAGAAGAACAATCTTCAAATGAGTCTCCACAGGGACAAACTATTTCTGTAGAAGCAACTGCATACACTGCAGGATGTAATGGATGTTCTGGAGTTACTGCAACAGGAGTAGATTTAAATGCAGATCCAAATGCAAAAGTTATTGCTGTAGATCCAAGCGTTATTCCACTGGGAAGTAAAGTATACGTAGAAGGTTATGGTTATGCAACAGCTGCTGATACCGGCGGTGCAATCCAAGGAAACAAAATTGATCTTCACGTACCAACAAAAGAAGAAGCATTGAGCTTTGGAAGACAGCAAGTTAACGTAACAATCGTTGAATAAAATCCCCTTAAAATAGATAGCATAAAAAATAGCTTAAGAGTCTCATAGACTCTTAAGCTATTTTTTTAATAACTAATAAAAAAAGGTATCATACTTTTTATATTAAGAAGCAGGACACCTTGTGATATCAGTTATTTCAGCTATTTGTTATGCAGATTGCTTTTTAAACATCCTCTTAAACACATACGCTTTTATCTATATTCAATAATTGCCTGATTGTTCCTTAGTTGTGGATTTCTGTAGAAGTGGAAGCCGGATTTTGTTCGATTTCTTCATTATTATCGCTGTGAGCATTTGAATAACCAAAAGCGCCGACTGCGGCAATGACAAAAATGAACAAAGTAAGTAGAACCTTTCGCATGTTTCTTTTCAACCCTCCATCATAAGCTTGAATAATAATCAACTATCTTAGTATAGGCTAAAGTACACATCTTGGCTAGCAGGAAAAACATTAATTTTTATACATGTTCGTTAATTCTGTAAATGGTTGGATTGGAATACTATTATGTTATACTTGTAAGGGATTACATTTAAGATGATTTAGAGGAGGGTGATGTGTATGACAAGCCGGAATTTAGACCAGTTTTTGGACACAAATATTGCTGATTTAAAGGAAAACGGTCTGTATAACGAAATTGATACAGTGGAAGGTGCAAATGGTCCTGAAATTCTGATTAAAGGGAAAAAGTTAATCAATCTTTCTTCCAATAACTATTTAGGTCTGGCAACGCATCCGGAATTGAAGAATGTGGCAAAACGGGCAATTGATTCACACGGTGTTGGAGCTGGAGCAGTCCGTACGATTAATGGAACACTGGATTTGCATATTGAATTGGAAAAAAGAATTGCTGCATTTAAAGGTACAGAAGCAGCCATCGCTTATCAATCCGGTTTTAACTGTAATATGGCGGCAATTTCAGCAGTCATGGATAAAAACGATGCTATTCTTTCAGATTCTTTAAACCATGCTTCTATTATTGATGGCTGCCGTTTATCTAAAGCAAAAATTATCCGATTTGAGCATTCCGATATGGATGACCTGCGTGCTAAAGCGAGAGAAGCGACAGAGTCAGGAACATACAATAAAGTGATGGTAATCACAGATGGTGTTTTCTCAATGGACGGGGATATTGCTAAGCTGCCTGAGATTGTAGAGATTGCCGAAGAATTTGACTTGATTACCTATGTGGATGATGCACATGGCTCTGGAGTAACAGGATCCGGTGCTGGTACCGTAAAACATTTTGGACTACAGGATAAAGTTGATTTTCAAATGGGGACTTTGTCTAAGGCGATCGGTGTTATCGGCGGTTATGTTGCAGGAAAACAGGCGCTGATTGATTGGCTGAAAGTCCGCTCCCGTCCATTCCTGTTCTCTACAGCCGTATCTCCGGCAGATGCGACAGCGAGCACGAGAGCGATTGAAATTCTAATGGAAAGCACAGAATTGAACGAGAAGCTTTGGGAGAACGGGAATTACTTGAAAAAAGGATTAAAAGAACTGGGCTTTGATATTGGAGAGAGTGAGACTCCAATTACACCTTGTATTATTGGTGATGAGAAGCAGGCGCAGACATTTAGTAAGAGGTTGTATGAAGAAGGAGTATACGCGAAAGCAATTGTATTCCCGACAGTTCCAAGAGGTACTGGGCGTGTCCGTAATATGCCGACAGCAGCACATACGAAAGAGATGCTGGATCATGCAATTGGTATCTATGAAAAAATCGGTAAAGAAATGAAACTTATTTAAAGAAGATGTTCAAAAAGTCATCAATGATTTGGCAGGATATTAATCTGCTGCTTTTAATTTGAATACTTTTTGAACATGTACTAAAAAAAGTAAGAGGAGTTTTCCGAGATGAAAAAAATTTTAGTGACCGGTGCATTAGGACAAATCGGGTCAGAATTAACGGAGAAGCTTCGCAGTACATACGGTGAAGACAATATCATTGCTTCTGATATCCGGAGACCTGAAAATCCGTCAGGAATATTTGAAGAAATTGATGTAACCAAGGAAAAAGAAATATATGAGATTTCTAAAAAATATAATGTAGATACGATCATCCATTTAGCGGCACTCCTATCAGCGAAGGCAGAGGCTTTTCCAAAAGTAGCCTGGGAAATTAATATGGGCGGATTGGTAAATGCTTTAGAAGCGGCTAAGCAATTAGATTTAAAATTCTTTACACCAAGCTCTATTGGAGCATTTGGGCCAAGTACGCCCAAGGATAATACACCTCAGGATACCTTACAGCGGCCAACAACGATGTATGGGGTGAATAAGGTAGCAGGAGAGCTTCTATGTGATTATTATTTTTCCAGATTCGGAGTAGATACCAGAGGAGTCCGTTTTCCCGGTTTGATTTCTTATGTAACCGCTCCTGGAGGCGGTACCACAGATTATGCAGTAGAAGTTTATTATGAAGCAATTCGGAAAGGTGCTTATACTTCCTATATTGCACAAGGCACGCATATGGATATGATGTATATGCCGGATGCTTTAAATGCAATTATTCAGCTGATGGAAGCAAATCCTGATCGGTTAAAGCATCGCAATGCATTCAACATTACAGCGGTATCTGCAGCACCGGAACACTTTGCATCGTCAATCCGCAAGCAGATTCCGAATTTTGAAATGGGTTATCAGGTCGATCCAGTCAGGCAGGGAATTGCAGAGAGCTGGCCGGATTCTATTAATGCAGATGCTGCTAAAGAAGAATGGGGATTTGAAGCGGCATATGATATTGATAATATGACGGTAGATATGCTGGAGAAGATTCGTGAAAAATTAAAGAAAGATAGTGCTTGAAAGGATAAAATCATTCGAGCTTTTTAAGGAAAACCGGACTTATATATAAATATTTTACAGCACCTCTCAACATTTGGGAGGTGTTTTTATAATGAACAGAATTCCGAACTGATTTTTCCATTTTTATCTAGTGATTCACAATGCAAAAATATAAGGGTGTGAGTATAATTATACATTCTGTAATAAAAGAATATATACTAAAAAGAGTTATAAACAAGTTTAGTAAGCGCTGTATTCTGAAAAACTACATGTAACTCCCAAAAAAATATACTTGAAAATGTATATTTAATCATTTATAATCTAACCTAACAATCATTAGGTGGTGAGTTTTTTGACTAAAGAAAAGATTTTAAAAGCTGCTATTAATCAATATTCGCTCTACAATTATCATGGCGCGACTATGAAGAAGATTGCAGATGAAGTAAATATCAAGCCGGCGTCCATTTATTTTTTTTATAAAAATAAAGAAGAGCTTTTCTTAGCTGCATTCAAATGGATACTGGAATCGCATTTTAATTATATTCGGAATATTGCGGGAGAAGTTATTGAGCAGCCAATACTAAATATTTATAAGACTATTATTCGGAAAACTGTTGCTTATCATAGTGAGAGACAGAACGAAACAAATGCTTATATTTCATTAGTTAACTCACCTCCTGCAGAGATTAAACCATTCTTGCACCATCATATGCAGCGTTTTGACAGCTGGATGGAGCAGATATTGACAGAACAAATGCAAAAAGAATACCCAAATATATCCGAGGAAAAAATAATAAAGATAACCAAACAATTTCTCATTATAATGGATGGGATATTCTGGGAAATAAATCTTTATGAAAAAGAAGAACTGGAAAGACAAATTGAATATGCAATAAATATCATTGAATGTTTATTGAGAGAGGAAGTTAAATAAATGAACAACGATTTCGCGAGAGAGCCCGTACCACAAGAAGAGAGAAAACATTGGTTTACGATTTCGTTAGTGTGGATAGCAGTAGGAATTGATTTATCCGCCGTTATTTTCGGTGTTGAATTAGGAAGCGGAATGGCATTTGGGGATGCGCTGATTTCTGTTTTAATTGGTTCGGGGATACTCGGAGTTCTGGCAGCTTTTTGTGCTTATGTAGGAACTGCAACCGGGTTCTCTACCTCGATGATTTCCAGATTTACCTTCGGAGTTTCCGGTGCAAAGTTTGTATCCTTTTTTATGGCAGTTGCTTTATTAGGCTGGTTTGGCGTACAAACAGGATTTTTTGCTGAGAATGCGTCAGCGATATTTCAACATTCATTTCATATAAATGTGCCCTTACCGTTATTGGCTGCACTTGGAGGAATATTAATGACTTCGACAGCTATTTACGGATATAAAGCAATTGAAAAGCTGAGTGCATGGGCAGTGCCATTATTGTTAATTCTCATTTTCCTAACGATTGGACTGGCAGTTAATAAGTATGGAACAGAAGCATTAAGCGCCCCGGTTGAGAACATTTTTACAATGGGGATGGCGATTTCGTTAGCTATCAGTGTATTTATTACTGGAGCGGTTATTTCCCCGGACATTTCACGATGGGCAAAGACAAAGAAGGATGCTATTTTAGCTTCTTTTATCGGTTTCTTTGTAGGGAACAGTTTTATGATTATTGTTTCCATGATTCTATCAAGAATTATGGATGAAGACAGCCTGACAACAATTATGATTATGGTCGGCTTAGGAGTTCCGGGAATACTTGTATTAATTTTGGCACAATGGACAACCAATACTAGCAATGCTTATTCATCAGGGTTAAGCTTTGCGGTCATTTTCACCAAAGTGAATAAAGGGCTGCTGACATTAATCGCAGGAATTTTAGGAACATTGTTGGCAGTACTTGGAATTTATGATAATTTTATTAACTTCTTAACGATTATGTCGATGTTTATCACGCCAATCGCAGGGGTTTATACAGCATCCTATTATTTCGGGAAGCAAAAATACTTCACAATAGCTGTAGGACAGGATAGAAATTTCAAGCTGCTGCCATTGCTTGCATGGTTTTTAGGAGCTGCGGTGAATTGGATGACCTCTCCTGGACCAACAGGACTGGAACTGTTCAATTTTACGACAATACCGGCACTGGACAGCTTTATTGTTGCCTTTATTGCCCAACTTATATTTATTGTAATTATGAAAGCTAACGAACAGAAAGGATGATAAATTGCATGAAATGGTTAAATGAAGAAGATATTCAGCATATTGCAACAGGAGCTGCTGTGTTAGGAACTGGCGGCGGAGGAGATCCTTATATCGGAAAAATGCTGGCTTTATCTTCCATAAAACAATATGGGCCAGTAAAAATGATTACAGTAGAAGAGCTGGAGGAAGATCATTTTGTTCTTCCTGTTTCTGGAATGGGTTCTCCAAGTGTGTTAGTCGAGAAAATTCCTTCCTTCGATCAGCTGAAAGCTCCACTGGAAGCATATGAAGAGGCGGTGGGCAAAAAAGTCGACGTCGTGATGCCTATTGAGATAGGCGGGGTTAATTCCTTGATTCCCGTTGCCGTCGCGGCGATGAAAGGAATTCCTATTTTAGATGGGGATGCAATGGGAAGGGCTTTCCCAGAAGCACAAATGGTAACCTTCCATTTAGACGGGTTAAAGCCGGAGCTGGTTACACTGGGAGATGAAAAATCAAATGTTGTTTCTATTAAACCAGCAGATGGTATCTGGAGTGAAAAAATATCAAGGCAGATTACCATTGTAATGGGAGGATCATCCATTGTATGTGACTATGGAATCAGTGGCAAACAGGCCAAAGAGAGTGTTATTCCAGATACCTTAACCTTAGCACAACAGATTGGTGCACTATTGACAAATGAACGGACAGCAAAAGTTCATCCAATCGTACAAATGCTGGAGAAACTGAACGGACATAAATTATTTAAAGGAAAAGCAATCCAAATTGAACGGAAGATTCAAGGTGGATTTACACGTGGAAGGGCAACTTTTGAAGGATCGGATGAGAATAAGGAAAGTACCTGCCAATTATTTTTCCAAAATGAACATCTGCTGGCAGAGGTAAACGGGAAACCTGTAGCTATTACACCAGATTTAATCGCAGTACTGGATGAGGAAACAGGAATGCCGATTACCACAGAAGGTTTAAAATATGGCGCCCGCGTTGTAGTTGTTGCTTTTCCTGCTCATGAGAAATGGAGAACAGCTATTGGCATTGAAACAGCAGGACCAAAATACTTCAAGTATGACTATGATTACGTCCCGCTTGAAACGCTGGTAAAGGAGGCTGACCAATGATCAGATTAGGAATCGATGTAGGTGGAACAAATACAGATGGTGTAATTCTTAGTGCAGATAATGAAATTTTAGCAAGCACTAAATCGACTACTACAAAAGATATATTCTCCGGTATTAAACAAACCTTAAATAAACTGATGGAAGAATCAAAATTAGATGCTGAAAAAATAGATGTGGCAACACTCGGGACAACACATTGTACCAATGCTATTGTTGAAAGAAAAGGATTGAATCGTGTCGGTATTATCCGCATTTGCCTGCCGTCAGGGTCAGCAGTTACACCATTATTAGATTGGCCGCAGGATCTAGTTGATCAGCTGGACCCGGTGATGTTTTTAATTCATGGTGGCTATGAATATAATGGGGAACCAATTGCTGCTTTAGAAGAAAATGAATTACAGAATGTGGTGGAGAAACTAAAAGGAGAAGTAGATTCCATCGCTATTACAAGTGTATTTTCTCCAGTTCAAAATAAACAAGAAAAATATGTTGCTGAATATTTAAGCAAAGCAATGCCTGAAATTCCAATTTCCATTTCAAGTGAAATTGGCTCTGTCGGTTTAATTGAACGGGAAAACGCAACGATTTTGAACGCAGCGTTAATGAGTACTATTCGCCACGTATCAGAAGGCTTCCAGCAAGCCCTGGGGCAAGAGGGAATTCAGGCAAAAATCTTTCTTGGACAAAATGACGGAACACTGATGACGAATGAATATGCACAGAAATACCCGATTTATACCATTGCCTGTGGCCCTACCAATTCTATTCGGGGCGCAGCTCATTTAACCAATGAACCAAATGCGATTGTTGTTGATATTGGCGGGACGACAACGGATATCGGTGTTCTGGCTAACAGTTTTCCACGTCAAACTTCCCTGGCCGTTGAAGTAGGAGGAGTACGCACTAATTATCGGATGCCTGATATTTATTCTGTTGGGTTTGGCGGAGGAACGAGAATACATCAAAAAGATGAAGGCTGGAAAGTTGGTCCGGATAGTGTAGGCTATCGTCTCATGGAAGAAGCAAAATCGTTTGGCGGAGAGACATTAACTGCAACCGATATTGCAATTGCCAAGGGCCAGGTCCGTTTTGGAGAGGCAAATATTGATTCATTCAAAGACCTCCCTATTGAAGATATTTATGAAATAATGACACATGTTGTAGAAGAAGCGATTGACCGGATGAAAACCAATAGTGAAGATGCAACTGTAGTTTTAGTCGGCGGAGGAGCAGCACTTATGCCGGAAGCTCTCAAAGGAGCCAGTAAAGTAATCCGTCCTGCTCATGCCGGTGTAGCGAACGCAATTGGAGCAGCTCTTGGTGATATCAGCGGTACAGTGGAACGAATTTATTTACTGGAGAATGAAAGCTATGAAACCATTATGGAGAATGCGAAAGCGGAAGCAGTGAAAAATGCTGTTGCAGCAGGTGCAGATCCGGATCAGATTCAAATTATTCAATTAGAAGACTTCCCGTTAGCTTATTTACCGGGACAAGCATTGCTTGTTAAAGTAAAGGTAGCAGGTCCTCTTAAAATATAAGACACCGTCAAATCCGGGAGATTAATTGATTCAGAAGATTTCAGGACCATAAGAAATCCATTTATTAAGATGGGGTTCTTATGGTCTTTTTAGATAATCTTA
Organism: Oceanobacillus sp. FSL W8-0428; assembly: GCF_038004405.1. Lineage (NCBI taxonomy): Bacteria > Bacillati > Bacillota > Bacilli > Caryophanales > Bacillaceae > Oceanobacillus > Oceanobacillus sp. FSL W8-0428. Next base: position 756,291 of record NZ_JBBORB010000001.1, on the reverse strand, counting down.
AAATAGAGGTCAAATTCTAATAAATCGGTACAGTATTCATCCTGTATAAAATATAATAGTTAGTCCAATATAAAAAAGGGAGGTGCACAATGAAAAAGATAGTATTAATCATTGCCGTTACAATTATTTCTTTCAGTTGTTTTGCGATTAATACTTTGGCTGAAGAAGATGACTTTACATCTAAAAAACCAATGACTGAAGAAGAAGTTTATAAGACAATGGGATATTCAAAAGATATAAATAAAATTATAAACATATTTGAAGAAAAATTTGATACAAAGATAATGCTGCCTAAAGAAATGCCCTTTGAAGTGAAAAATAAATTTGCCAAAATTGATGAACAAAATAATTTAGATATCCACTATAAAGGAAAATATAAAAAAGATAATTTTCAATTTATCGTTAATCCGGAATCACCGCGGGATGTAGAAAGCAACTACAAATTAAAAAGCGGAGAAGATGTTTATATAGAAAAAATAAAATCAGAGATTTCTTCCCCTATAATTGAACTTGTTTATAAGCAGGAGAAATTAGAATATATATTATATTTAAGAGCTAACGGTAAATACGACAAAGAGTCGTTAATTAATATTGCTGAGTCTTTAGAATAATATCGTTATATTTTGTTAATCAGCTCCAGATATTGCGTATCTCCATATCCGATTGTTGGGAAGCGGATAAATAGCCTTTGGAGTAATTCAGATGTCGGCAGGTCAGTGTGTTTAGAAATATATTTTACTACTTCATTATCTTCATCTGACATATCCAGATAAAGATTAATTGCCTGGTACATGACTGGAAACTGCTTTACAGAGGTCTTTCTGTGATGAATAAATACATCTTTTGTAGGCAGAGGTATATTCACTTAATTCAAGCTTTGTTTGCTGAACTTTGAATTCATCCTCTCTGAAGCTATTTAAAAATACATTTCCCTGGTATTCGGTCTGTTTAAGAAAAGCAAGCAGGGTAAGGAGATTCATTTGACAAAACATATCTTCACCAAACCATAAAACGATATATTTATGTTCTTTATTAAAAAGATAATCCAATGGATGAATCACTTTTTGTATATAGTTTTCAGTAGATTCTCCATGTCTGGCAGCACGTGTATGAATAAAGTGTTTATCAAAAACCTTCTCTGTAACAGGATGTACACACATCGCCTCATTGAATAAAGCATAATCAGCTTCTCCCATTAATTTATTTTCTTTAAATTCCTCGTACAGTATTTGGAAGTTTAAGATATGAAGCACATTATGATCAAAGAGTTCACGATTCTCATTTTGTAACTTTTCAATCTCTAATTTTCTGGAAATATTCATTCTGTACCATCCCCCATCTTTATCAGTAGTGAGTTTAATAAATGATTGAACAGGATGCTTATGGAGCTGATATTGTCTCGGGGTAATACCGAAAACAGCTTTAAACGCCCGGCTTTATGCCTCTTGGGAAGAGTAGTAATAGTCAAAAGCAATATCAATAATCCTTCTGTTAGTTTTCAAATCTTCCGTAGATAAATATAACCTTCTAAGAAGTGTATAGCGTCTAATGCTGATTCCAGTGGTCTGATGGAACTTAAAAGAACAATAATAAGGGGAATAACCTATATAGTCAGCCAGTTCATCTAATGAAAAAGCTGACTGCAGACGGTATTCTAGCCAATCAACCATAAGCTGGATATCTTCATTCATTTATCTCCCTCCTGGATTAAAGTATAAGAGGTTTTTATTTTTATTATTTGATATTTCTTGTGTTTATGCTTAGAAATGATTGCTCCAATTTTAAGAAAAAAAGACCCCGATAAATCAATCTCATTTATCGAAGTCTCTGTTTCCTTCATAACATTATGCAGTTGTATACATTTCCTTCACTTGCTTTTGCAGCTTTTTATCCTGAACGTATTCATCATAAGACATTTCCTTATCGATAATACCATTCGGAGTAATTTCCATAATACGGTTAGCGATACTGTTGATAAATTCATGATCATGTGATGTAAAGACAATGGATCCTTTGAATTTAACAAGACCATTATTTAAGGCTTGAATAGATTCAAGATCAAGGTGGTTCGTAGGCTCATCTAAAATAAGTACATTTGATTTGGAAAGCATCATTTTAGACAGCATACAGCGGACCTTTTCTCCCCCGGAGAGTACATTTGCTTTTTTCTTCGCTTCTTCTCCGGAAAATAGCATTCTTCCTAAGAAACCACGCAGGAATGTTTCTGTTTCATCCTCAGGAGAATACTGGCGGAGCCAATCTACCAGCGTTAGATCAGATCCATCAAAGAACTCAGAATTATCTTTTGGAAAATAAGACTGGGATGTTGTAATACCCCATTTATAGGAACCTTCATCCGGCTCCAATTCACCAGAAATAATTTGCAGCAAAGTTGTGTTGGCAATGTCATCTCTTCCGACCAATGCCACTTTATCATTTGGATTTAAAATAAAATTCACTTTATCTAATACTTTTACCCCGTTAATTGTTTTAGACAGGTCCTTCACCTGTAATAAATCATTTCCAATTTCACGCTCTGGTGTAAAGGCAATGTATGGATATTTTCTGGAGGATGGTTTAATATCGTCCAATGTAATATTATCCAGCATTTTTTTACGGGAGGTAGCCTGCTTGGACTTCGAAGCATTCGCGCTGAAACGTGCGATAAATTCTTTCAGCTCGTTGATTTTTTCTTCTTTTTTCTTATTAGACTCTTGTGCCATACGGGAAGCAAGCTGGCTTGATTCATACCAGAAATCATAGTTCCCGACATAGAGCTGAATTTTTCCGAAATCGACATCCGCAATTTGCGTACATACTTTATTTAAAAAGTGACGGTCGTGGGATACTACGATAACAGTATTTTCGAATTGAATAAGAAATTCTTCCAGCCATTGGATTGCTTGAATATCCAATCCATTTGTAGGCTCATCGAGAAGAAGAATATCGGGATTCCCGAATAAGGCTTGTGCAAGTAGTACTTTTACCTTTTGTTCCTCAGGGATTTCAGCCATTTTTAAATCATGAACAGATTCTTCTACACCAAGACCTTTAAGAAGCACGGCCGCATCAGATTCTGCTTCCCATCCGTTCATTTCTGCAAATTCACCTTCCAGCTCAGCGGCACGGATGCCGTCCTCTTCGCTGAAATCTGCTTTCATATAAATAGCATCTTTTTCCTGTTTGACTTTGTATAAACGCTCATGACCCATTAATACAGTTTCCAGCACGGGATGCTCTTCATAAGCATAGTGATCTTGCTTTAAAACAGTCAGACGCTGCCCCGGTGTCAGAGATACATTCCCAGATTGCGGTTCAATTTCACCAGAAAGAATTTTCAGGAAAGTTGATTTTCCGGCTCCATTTGCCCCAATAACACCGTAGCAATTTCCAGGCGTGAATTTTAAATTTACATCTTCAAAAAGCTTCTTGTCGCCATATCGTAAACTAACATTAGTTACTGTTAACATTTTATTAATTGCCTCCATTAAATCATTATCAAAATAAGCTTACGTTATTTACGGAAACAATGCAAGATAAGACCGCTATATCTATGAAAGTATCTCAATTTCCAGCTCTATAAAGATATAGACCTGAAGGCTTAGTTGAAAATATGACGCTGGGTTATTACGGATGGATAAGATAACCGCTAAAATAAAAATAACTTAAAAATTAAAGAGGAAGAAAGTTGGGCTTCATTATTTATATTCTTCACCACAGCTTAAGAAGAGGAGGAGTACAAATGGGTGCAAAAATTTTGCAACACACGGGTGCTATTTCAGATAATTTTCATATACTGATAAATAAGAACGAGCTAAGGAAGCGTTTTGCTGCGGCAGTTTATTACATCAGAAAAAGTGAACAGGAAAAAGAAGAAACGAGAAAGTTAATGCATATGCAATATAAGCTGGAAAAAATATACCGGCAGGAGTATATAAATGCACAGAAAAATGCAGAGGTTCAATTTATGCAAATGAAGGCTGCTGAACAGGATTCAGAAAAAGAGGTATATCATTTTGCACAAATAGCGTACAAGACTTGTAAAAAGCGCATGAAGAAAATGCAAATCACAGCAGAGGAAGCATCTAATCAGCTGGAATCAATGAAAAAGATATATCATGAAATGGACAGCCAGCTCAAAATAATGAAAAGAAATCTGATGAAGCAGATGAACTATGAAAATATTGACAAATTAGATAATCCATTGAAACTTTTTGTCATTTAATACGTAAATAAATGTATAGCAGAATAAGAAGAATCACCATTATTCATATCCTTTTTTAAATAGAAATAAATCTATTAAGAGGAAATGTGTACCATATAAGGTATACTTTTATCAATTTTTGCACCAGCTATTGTATATTAAAATACTTTTGTATATATTAATAAAAAGGGGTATGTCCGAAGAGGGGGAACAAGTAGATGAAAAGCAAGACGGTTTATTTGCTGTTTACCGATACAGGAAGCTATCTATCACGATTGATTCATCTGTATACCCAGGAGCCTTTAAACCATGTTTCTATTGCTTTAGATAGAGAATTAACAGAAGTTTATAGCTTTGGGAGAAAACAGCCTGATAATCCATTTATCGGTGGCTTTGTGAAAGAGGATATTTTTTCACCATACTTAAATAGCTCTATGTGTGAAATTTATGAGCTTAAAGTGACCGAAAATGAATATGAATATATTAAATCCTTTATTCAAAATATAGAGATTGACAAAGATAAATATCGTTATAATTTTATTGGGTTATTTGGAGTCATGATGAAAATAAAAATTACACGTCAGACAGCCTTTTTCTGTTCACAGTTTGTGGCAACTATTTTACAGGGTGTAACGAGCCTTTCATTAACAAAAGACCCTTACTTTACAACTCCGGAGGATATTCGAACTGCTCCAGATTTGAAGCTTGTTTATGAAGGAACATTGTTACATTATCAAGATAAGGATTCTTTATCTTCAACAGAGCAGCCATCATTATCTTATATTTCTAATTTATAGGTGTTGAGATAAAAAATCTTAAAGAACCCGGGCATTTGTACTTCCTTTACTTTTCCCGTAATAAGGAAGTACTGAATCTGCTAAAATATTATTTTACAAAGCACGGAGCATCTTAAGTTGAGGCTCCGTGCTTTGTTCTTTACTCTATTCAAATAGATTTTGCATTGCTTCTCTCGAGAAATCCTGAATGCCTAGTGTTTCATAAGGGACGACCAGCTTCATGGTAATATTATTTGCTTCTAGATCCATATGCTGTACAGCTACATCGAAATTGCCCTGTAAATTCATATCTGTAACAGCTACATAAATTTCCTGGCTGTCCGGGTCTATCGTTACCCATTCAGGCATTGGTAAAAATTTATCCATGTATTCCATAATTTTTTTGTTTGGCAGTTCTAAAAGTCCAACAGAGATAGACTTCAGTTGTAAAACCAGATCACCGTTTGTCTGCTCAATCGGTTCAAAACGGACAGAAAGAGGAACTGTGGAAGAGAAGACAGGCAATTCACCCATCAGATGCACATCATCCTCAAGAAAAATACGGTAATGGTGATCCGTCCCCTCAAGTAATTTCTCAATATAAGCATTGATTAAATTATTTAAGTTTTGCTTTGTTGTCTGAATGTAAAACTCAGAGCTTTCCTGCTCGTCTATTACAGAATTTTGCGGGAACTCATTTTTAGAAACTGGCCAAAAAATAAGCGCCAGCAAAAGGAGTAAGATAGCTGCATTAAAGATAAGAAGACCGAGAAAACCGGCTTTCCATTTATTATTTATTTTTATTTGTCTATTCTTTACTCTCATTATGTTTTCATCCCAACTTAATTAAAATATTCCAGAATACGTTCAGCCATTAGATAATATCCATCATAATTAGGGTGGAAATTATCGTCTGAAAATAAATTTGCAGTCTCGTCTTCAAATAAATCATCAATTGGTACAAAGGTGCTGCCTTCGTATTGATTGACTGTCTCTCTTCCTATAGTATTCCAATCAGCGACAATCTGGTCCAATTCTGGAATGTCCTCAAAATAATTTGTAAAAGGATTAAAAATACCTAATAGATAAATAGAGGCATCCGCATTAATGGAACGAAGCTTATCAAATATTTCGCTGAGACGATCTTCGTAGAAAGCCTGTTCCTCGTTAAAGTAGCTGATCTCCAAGTCCATAATATTTTCCTTTAACACTTGCATAATATCATTAGCACCGATGGTAATGATAATAATATCTGCTTCTTCTAAAGCATCCGTTAATTCAGGCTCATCCTCCAGACGGGTGAGCAGCTGATCGGAGCGGTTTCCACGTTTTCCAAAGTTATCAAAATGGACATTTGTATCAAGTGCCTGAAGTGTTCTGTCTAATATCCCGACATAGCCCCCCTGATTTGTATCGTCTCCTACACCCTGAGTCAGTGAATCACCAAGAGCAACGATATCCACATTTTCCTCAGAAGCAAATCCGAATGTATTTTCAAAAGGCTCATCGACAGCTATTTCCTCATTTTCTTGTTCGTCTGCGTTTCCCATAACTTCCTCGCTGTCGTCTTCTGTATCTTCTTCGCCATTTTCTGCTGGTTCAGACGTAATTTGTTCTCTAAGAGCTTCTTCTCTTTCCCGTTGTTCAGAGCTTAATTGAAAATATGGCAGCTGTAAAATCGAAAAAACAGCTATAATGATAATAAGAATGGAGCTAATGAGAATAAGCCATCTTTTTTTGGTCATTTTCATGATTACACCTACGTGTTCTTTTCTTCTAGTTTATGTTGGAACAAATAAAATTACTTAATAATACGTAAAGAAAATGTTCAAAAAGTCCAATAAAAAATGGCAGGGGAAGGAGCTTTTGCTTAGATAGCCTGTATTGTTACAGGCAACACAGGGTTACCACAAGACGGAGAAGTCTGTCAGCTTGCTATCCCCACAGGATAAGTAACCGAAGCCTAGTCCGGTTTCATCCCCAGTACGTAATCGAGCAGCCCTTATCAGCTGATTTTTGAACATACATGTAAAAAGTTTATTTGATGTGTACGTATTTGTAAAATAATTTGGTAGAGTAGATGTTTTTATTTATATTCCTATTTTAATCAAGGATTATAAATAATAAACAGGTTTAAATGAAAAACGCCTTCTAATTTTATGTAGAAGACGTGACTAAACCTCATTATAACATAAAAGTACCCGTCTTTCTTCACGATAAAACATCAAATGTTCTAATAGAAGAAAGGCGGATACTGTATAATTATTTTAACTAATTTCTGAAGCTGCGTAATTCCAAGGCAAACTGTGCCGGCTGGATATTTGAAAGAATAAATACTTCAGATGTTACTTCAGAGCTTGTGTCTGTGAACAAAATAGTTCCCTGATAAGCTGCATTTTCTTCTGGTGCCGGCTTACCTTCCTGCAGCCAAATTGCATCAGCCCCGGATAGTATATCTGTTGTTACCTCATCTATATCTGTTGTGGGAATAACCTCATAGCCTAATTTATAAAGAGGCGCAATATCGTCATCCGCGATGCCGACAGCTACAATGCGTTTTTTACGGACACCTTCACTGCGGTCAAATGGAGATTGCAGTAAGTTTTTCACTGCTATTTCTTCCGCAGATTTCTGACTGCCATGCGATTTTCCGGTCGCTTTATCTATTGCCTGTTCCAGATCAGCTACAATATCATCAAATGCTTCCAGACCGACGGATAGACGAATCAATTCTTCTGTAGTACCACTTTTTGCCAAGTCCTCATCTGTTAATTGCTGATGGGTCGTAGAAGCAGGGTGAATAATAAGTGACTTTGCATCGCCGACGTTGGCAACGTGAGACCAGAGTTCCACATTATCAATCAAGATACGGCCTGCATCCCGGCCTCCTTCAATGCCAAAGGTAATAACAGAACCAAAACCGCCATTTAAATACTTCCCGGCAAGCTGATGAGATGGGTGTGATGCCAGCCCGGGGTAGTTGACCCATTCTACAGCAGGATGTTTTTCCAGATAGGCTGCCAGCTTTTCTGCATTTTCACTATGCCTTTTGATACGTAAATGTAAGGTTTCCAATCCTTGAAGTAATAAAAAGGCATTTTGCGGGCTTAGAGCAGGTCCGATGTCACGTAATAATTGGACACGCAGCTTTGTTATAAAAGCAGTCGGTCCTAAGTCAGCATATTTTAAGCCATTATAGCTTGCATCCGGCTCGATAAAATCTGGGAATTTCTCGTTGTTCCAATCAAATCTGCCACTGTCAACCACAATACCGCCAATAGTTGTACCATGTCCGCCAATCCATTTCGTTGCAGAATGCACAACAATATCCGCACCCCATGTTAATGGTTTTGCAACATAAGGTGTAGCGAAAGTATTATCAATAATTAAAGGAATACCATGATTATGGGCAATGTCCGCAACGGTTTCTATATCAAAAACATATAGGCTCGGGTTAGTAATGATTTCACCAAAGATTGCTTTTGTTTTATCTGTAATCGCAGCTTCAATTGCTTCAGGATCTGTTCCATCTACAAATTTTACATTGATGCCATAGCGGGGGAGTGTGTTGGCAAATAAATTATACGTCCCGCCATATAGATTGCTGTCTGCAATAATTTCATCACCGGCACGTGTAATATTGAGAATTGCCATGGTAATGGCTGCCATCCCCGATGCTACTCCTAAGGCTCCAACACCATCTTCTAATTGGGCAATCCGCTGTTCAAATGTATCTACAGTTGGATTCATAATTCGTGTGTATATATTTCCCGGCTCTGCCAGCCCGAATAAATTCTGTGCATGCTCCGTGTCCCGGAATACGTAAGAAGTAGTTTGATAGATAGGCACTGCCCGGGACCCGGTTGTTGGATCAGGAACCTGGCCTCCATGTAATAAAATTGTCTCGTCCTGCTGGATTGAATGTTTTGACATTTTATTTCCTCCCTTTTAGATATATCCTCTGTTACTAAAAAGAACCCTCTTCTTAAAAGAAGAGAGCTCTTGTCATCGACTTGGAACTCTCTCTTATCTTTCAGATTAATCTGTAGGATTTGGCACCAGTTTTTGTTCAGGTTGCCGGGCTTCACAGGGCCTATTCCCTCCGCCGCTCTTGATAAGAGATTATGCTAAATATTTAGAAATTACTAGAGAGTATATAATTATAGAGATTAAATGTCAAGTAGTTTACTATGAATTAATAAAGTTTCATTTAAAAAAAGGATGGAAGGGGATTACTGATGAGTAAAATTTTGAACTATCAAATAGATTTTGAGAATTCATAAATGGAAATGCAGGTAATAACTGTGCAAGAGAAGCAGTTGAATATTTTATTTGAAAATTTTTTAGCCTTTCATTTTGAAACGCAACTGCCTGATAGCATCCTTTTAGATATAGTCGAAGAGAGAACCGATTTATTTACTATAGAGAATAAAGAATTGTTAGAGAAGGAAAAATATTATTGATGGTCTATATGTTATAAAAGTACTGATTATTTTAAATAATTATATCAAGGAGAATGGTTATCGTTACTATAAGATATATTCTTCATTTGGATTTAATAGCTGGATTCTTTCGGAAAGGTGCATTCTGGATTAAGGGTAGGCTAAAATAGTATTTTCCTGTATTAAATGAAAAGAAAAACAGCAATAAATAACAAAACTGCCCCAATATAATTAATCGGAGCAGCTTTATAAATTTGGTATGCAACTAATAGTGGAGTTTTCATTCCCTGTTGCTTTGGATAGCTATGAACACATTAGTTAAGCTTATTTCGGATAATTAAATCTTTATACCTATAAAAGGATCTTTTCTTCGTCCGGTTTAAAATACCCTTTCATTAAGCTTTTTCATTTTTAGCTTTGTTTCTTGCACGCGGTGCATCCCGATAAATACTTGCCATATAGATAATAAGAGCTATCCAAATAAGGGCAAATGTAATCATATGATGTACCGTAAATGTTTCATTATATAAGAACACACCCAAGAAGAACATAATCGTCGGTGCAACATATTGCAAAAATCCGACCATTGCTAATGGAATCCGTTTGGCCCCCGCTGCAAATAGCAGTAAAGGAACTGCAGTTACGATACCGCCCCCAATTAATAATAGATTATCTGATGCAAACAGGGGAGAAAAAGTAAATGACCCTTCTGATGGAATAAATATCAAGTATAATAATGCAATCGGTGCAACGACCAGTGTTTCAATAGTAAGTCCATACATAGCATGGAGGTTTATTGTCTTTTTAATGAGTCCGTAAAAACCAAAACTCATCGCTAATAATAGAGAAATCCAGGGAAACACGCCATAGCTTAAAGTTAAATAAAGTACACCGATACCAGCGAGAATAAAGGACAGAACTTGTCCTTTGGTTGTCTTTTCCTTCAATACAAAGACCGCCAATAAAATACTGATCAGAGGATTGATATAATATCCTAAGCTGGCCTGCAGCACATGCCCGTGCTGTACAGAAAAAATAAACAAGAACCAGTTGATGGATATTACAATAGAAGCTGTAATAATAGCAAGTGCTTTCTTTCTATCCTTTTTCAACAGCTGTACTGTTTCCATTAAATGCCGCCAGTTGCCAGTAGCAAGTACTAAGAAAATCATAAATACCAGGCTCCACACAATCCGGTGAGCAAGTACTTCACCGGCAGGGACATTATCGAGAAACTTCCAATATATTGGGAATATCCCCCATAATAAATAAGCAACAAAGGTAATAATCGCCCCTTGCTGTAAAGGTTTATTTTCCATCTTTTATTCCTACCTTCTGAAAAAATCAAACTAAATCTAATAGTAAAACTTTATCAGGAAGGAATCAATGGCTTTTTTAAATAAGTTAATACTTATTTTCATAACAAGAACACCTCTGTTCAATAAAGTCAGGTAAATTTATGAACCTGAAACATTTCCAACAGAACAGGAATACTTTATTATAAGTGTATAGACTCATCAGAATTTATCATCTATATAAAGGATGGGAGAGAGAATAAATGAGTAAAAAGTTTAAACATATGGAAACAGCAATAATTCATGAGGGGTATGATTCAAAAGAACTGCTCGGCAGCTTAACACCGCCAATTTTTCAAACCTCTACATTTACTTTTGATACAGCGGAACAGGGAGCGGCACGATTTGCCGGAGAAGAAGAGGGACATGTTTATTCGCGTATCGGCAATCCGACTGTGCAGGTGCTGGAACAAAAACTGGCAGCACTTGAAAAGGCGGAGAAAGGGCTGGCATTTTCTTCGGGGATGGCTGCAATTTCAGCAGTTTTAATCGCTCTCACTAAAGCAAATGACCATATTATCTGCTCGTCTGGATTATATGGATGCACTTTTGGTTTACTGTCTATGATGGATGAAAAGTATAATATCCAAACAGACTATGTAGACATGTCTGACGTAAAAAATATAGAAGTTAAAATCAAGCCGGAGACAAAGGTTTTTTATATTGAAACACCGATTAATCCGACAATGGAAGTAATTGATTTGGAGCTTGTAATAAATCTTGCCAGGAAGCATAATGTTCTCGTCGTGGTAGATAATACATTCTCCACACCGTATTTACAGCGTCCGATAGAATTAGGAGCAGATGTTGTTGTGCATAGTGCTACGAAATATTTAAGCGGGCATGGTGATGTAATTGCAGGGTTAGCAGCTGGGAAAAAAGAATTAATGGAGCAAATTGCAGCAACCACGCAAAAGGATATTGGCGGTGTGCTGTCACCATTCGACGCCTGGCTGGTTATTCGCGGGTTAAAGACATTACCGCTTCGAATGGATAGGCATTCTGATAATGCCTTAGAAATTGCAGAAAAGCTGAAACAGCACCCAAAGGTTAAGCGGGTATTTTATCCGGGTGACCCGGATGCATTGGGATATTCTGTTATGAGGAAGCAAATGAAATCGGGAGGAGGAACTCTTTCTTTTGAGATTGATGGAGGGAAGGAAGAAGCACAGGGCTTTCTTAATAAACTGCAGTTTATCAGCATTGCAGTAAGTCTTGGCGATACAGAAACATTGATTCAGCACCCGGCTACAATGACACATGCGGTGATTCCTGATGAACGACGCCGGAAAATGGGAATCACAGACTCTTTGATACGATTATCAGTAGGAATAGAAGCGTGGCAGGATATTTGGGAAGACTTGGATCAAGCTTTGAATCGCTAAAATAATCTGTTAGTTTTTGGGGAATAGTGACAACTGAGGAATTACCAGAAGCTATCCTCTGACGCTTTTGGATAATCAGGAAAATAATTCCATTAAGGCAGGAGGGTACAGAAGAGGGTATTCTCCTGATTCAAGCTGACAACTTTTTTTTGAGAAAGCGTACTTACAATTCCAATTAAATGGGAGAAAAGGGGCTTTCACTGAACGAAATTTTATTTTGTGCTATTATAAGAGCAGAACTCCCTTTTTGTTGGAGATGAAGTGATAGGAGCAGGATATATGGGTGTTTACTCAATAGTTATTGGATTAATTTTTATTATAAATATTGCATTAGCTATATCCATTATTTTTTTGGAGCGGAAAGATCCAACTTCTTCCTGGGCTTGGGTAATGGTACTATTGTTTATTCCTGTTTTAGGATTTATTCTTTATTTAATTTTTGGACGACCTATCAGCAATCGCCGTATATTCAAATGGGATCAGCGGAGCCGGATGGATGTGAAAAAGGCTGTACAAAAACAAATTAATGCCATTGAGGATGACACCTTCCAATTAAATCATGAAGACTTAAAAAGCCATCAGGATTTGGTCTATCTTCATCTTCGTAATGATAATGCTGTTTATACAGAAAACAATGGAGTAGATATTCTTACAGACGGTCATGAAAAATTTGAAGCGCTTTTGGAAGACATCAGCCGGGCAAGACACCATGTTCATGTACAATACTATATTATGCGGAGCGATGGATTGGGAAGCAGACTTGCTAATGCATTAATTAGAAAAGCAAAAGAAGGAGTATGTGTCAGACTTTTATATGACGATATGGGCTCCAGATCACTCAAGAAAAGCTACATAAAGAAATTGAGGGAGGCGGGCGTTTTAGTTGAAGCGTTCTTCCCATCCAAATTTGTAATTAATTTTAAAATTAATTACCGGAACCACCGAAAATTAACCATTATTGATGGAGAGATTGGCTATATTGGCGGTTTTAATGTCGGAGATGAATATTTGGGGTTAAAGAAGAAATTCGGATATTGGCGTGATACGCATCTGAGGGTGGTTGGAGATGCCGTTCAAAGTATGCAGACCCGCTTTGTATTAGACTGGAACCAAGCTTCCAAGCAGAGGATTTCCTATGAAGAGGAACATTTTCAAACGATCTGTGGAGGCAACACAGGTATGCAGATTGTTTCAAGCGGTCCAGATTCGGAGTATGAGCAAATTAAAAATGGATATATTAAAATGATTATGGAAGCAGAAAAGTATATCTATATCCAGACGCCGTATTTTATCCCGGATGAAAGTCTGCGTGATGCAATTCGTATCGCTGTGTTGTCCGGAGTGGATGTGAAGATTATGATTCCGAATAAGCCCGATCATCCCTTTGTCTACTGGGCGACCATGTACTATTGTGGAGATTTACTTGGTGCCGGCGCAGAGATTTTTATTTACCAGAATGGATTTTTACATGCCAAAACAGTAATTGTCGATGGGAAAATAGCTACGGTCGGTACGGCAAATATTGATGTAAGAAGCTTCCGTCTCAACTTTGAAGTTAATGCCTTCTTATACGATATTGAAGTTGTCAAACGGTTGATTGTCGAGTTCGATAAAGATTTAAGGCATTCTACACAAATGACGAAAAAGTTATATGATAAACGTTCTATCGGGATCCGTTTTAAGGAATCCGTCTCACGTTTAATTTCACCAGTTTTATAAACGTAAAGTTGCGAAAGTGCAATAAAAACATTAATAAATAAACACAGCAGGAGGAAATAAAAGATGAATGCAAAACCTTGTTCAGCATCTTTGGCTTTAAAAACAACACATGTATTACCACCCGATACAAATCAATATGGAACCTTATTTGGCGGGAAATTAATGGCGCATCTTGATGACATTGCTGCAATTGCAGCAGTAAAGCATGCAAATAATCCCGTTGTAACAGCATCTACGGATTCTGTGGATTTTCTAGCACCTGTAAGAGTTGGACAATATATTTCGATTGAAGCTTTTGTAACCTGGACACATCATACTTCGATGGAGGTGTTTATACGGGCAATTACAGAAGACATCCGGACGGGAGAGAGAACGGTTTGTACAACGGCCTTTATGACATTTGTTGCCATCGATGAAAATGGGAAACCAATAGAAGTACCTCCTGTTTATCCAAAAACAGAAGATGAAAAAATGCTTCATGAAAGTGCTCCGCTTCGTGCCAATCGCCGTGCAGAGCGAAGAAAGCAGTCTAAACAGCTGGCAGAAACTTTTGGAACAGTCTATCGGACAGAGAAATAAGGCTATATTATATTAAAAAACCAGTTAAAATCGAAACAGTCGATTTTAACTGGTTTTTTAGGCAGATAAGGAAGTATAAAACGAAACTTCATTCAGAGGGAGTTTTTGACGCACAAATGTTTCCAGTGGAGCGAGTAATCGCAGTTACATTCCTGGCCAGTTACACTTCGATAAATTTATTTTTACGCTTTATTATGAGGCGAAAGTTTCACGGACAGTTCTCCATGATAAATATATTTGCATCTAGATAGTAGGATTTATCTTATCATTTGTATTAGATTTCTATTTTATCCTTTATACCAAACTTGTAAAATTCCATAAAATATGAATTAGAATTGGACCATATAATGCGTCTGTTTTTTTATAAACGAAGCATGTGATAATACTTACCATAAATATAAAAAGTCTCTGCGGCAGAGGAACATTATGCATTAAAGCAAAAATTAGTGAAGTAATCATCATTCCCAGCCAAAACGGAAGATAAATGCGTGAAAAATCCAAAATGACTCTTTTCATGAATAACTCTTCCCAAACGGGAACAAATATACCAGTTGCTATTATAAACAAGATGATAATCGGTATAGAAGTGATCTGTACGATTTCTACCTCATAATCCTGACTGTTGACAGGAAGATATGAAACTGCCCCCCGACGAAACAACTACGAGTAAATAACCCACAAAGACATAAATATAATTTTTTATACTTCGAAAAAAATCAAATGTCAGTTTCTCAGAAAAGAAAGCACGGCTTTGTTTTAATGATAAGAATATAATGATAAAGAAAAAACCGATGACGACTGAATCCCCAATATAATCGAGGATAATAGAATTAAATAAAGCTTGAAAAATAATAAATAGGAAAACAATGATAGTGAATAGCGAAGTACAAAAAATAAGATTCCGCTTTTGTGTTTTTTCCATAAGCAGCTTCATCGCTTTCAATATATTAAAAATAAACATGAAGCTATTATACCTCCATTTAGTAAGTTATTCTACTAGTATATAGTTCTTTTTGTTCATAAAATTAATATATATAATTATATATGGTATTATTTGATTACGGATTTTGTATATTTTACATATTACTCAAAAGGAGGTGAATACAATATATAATAAAATTACAATACTTAATCTTTCAATCTTGTTACTTTCAATTATTTTATTAATTAGCTTTTCAACAAACGTTTCCGCTGAAGAAAGCAATCAGAATACTTATGAAATTGAGGTGATTGATGAAAGCGTCCAATAAAATGAAATTAATGAAGGCCCTAGCATAGCATGTGCTTCATGTAATCAATATAAGAGTAGCATAGTTTCTCAAACATTAATTTCAAGAAAATATACAGGCACAGTCACACTTTCAAGAAGCACAACTCTATCTATGAAACTTGAATTTAAGTATAAAGGTATTAACATTTCATTTGGTGGTAAGACGGTTAGCTCCTCTAGTAAAAAGTTTAAGGAATACAAAGTAACTAAAAATTATAAAATCCGAGTAAAAACTTATAACCCTAGGGGGCGATTACTTTCAAATGAAGTGGTAACTAAAAAGCTTACATCTACTGAAAGAGTTCCAATATAAAGTAAACATATAAAAACTCTGATTAAATGGCTTTTACGCTATATTTAATCAGAGTTTTTATGATGCCATAATTAGATGAAAGATTCTTTTTTCTATATCACCTCTCACCAAGTACCATTAATGGGTCATATCTCTCCCATTCTGCTTTCTAATGGTTTATGTCAGAGGAAGTTTTCTCCTGATAGGAATACCAGTCGGCAATGTAATCACTGTCCGTTGTACGAAGCTCCTTGATCACAAAATGCCGGCCACTGCCTTTATTTAAAATAGCCATATCAAGTGTAGCCAGAGACTGCTTTCGGTGAAGCAGATGCTGTTTTTGCTGTAAAGCTTGGATTCTGCGATGCGGAATAATAGCAGTATCCTTGCTAATTATACGTGTCTGAACGGTTATCTGTTGTGCATCAATAGCATAGCCGATGGATTGAAACACGGCAAAGCCCATAACTCCAAAGACCAGCATGATAATAACAGGTATCCAAATATAGGATGAAAAGAAGATTCCTGTGATAATAACGGCTAATAATGGAATATTGATAGAGCGCCACAAATAGTAAGGTAATGCTTTTTTCGGAGGATGAATCAAATTCTCCGAGCTGTAATTGTACTCCGGTAAAAATTCAGATAAAAAAGATGTAAATTCTTTTTTACGCAGTAACGGAAAAATAACCGTATTCACTTCCTGACTATTATCTGTGTTTGCACTGGCAATCTCAACATAAATTCTTGCAAAACCAAATAATTGGTGAATAGGGGATTCTTTTATTCCGACAGCTTGTATTCGTTTCAGCGGAATAGTTGTTTGTTTCTTTTCTAATAAGCCCCGTGTAATAAACAATTCTTTTTCATAACGTGTAATGGTGAAATTCCAATCCTTAATCACCGTATAGAGAATGCTCAATATCCATAAAAATAAAATAACGATGATTGCAAAAATAATCATAATTTGCATG
The DNA here is from genome assembly GCF_038004405.1 of Oceanobacillus sp. FSL W8-0428. Taxonomy (NCBI): domain Bacteria; kingdom Bacillati; phylum Bacillota; class Bacilli; order Caryophanales; family Bacillaceae; genus Oceanobacillus; species Oceanobacillus sp. FSL W8-0428. The sequence continues at coordinate 739,295 of NZ_JBBORB010000001.1, read as the reverse complement.
CCAAGTGACAGAGCCAGGCGCACGGCATCATTATAAAACTGATCAGGGATTAATGCTTCCACCTGAGAGAAGGCGGCACCGAATAATCCAATTAAAATTCCAAAGCTTGCTGAAGTGGAACCGGTAATAATAAGCGCTTTAAGCGCAATGGTTCTCTTAAGAAGGCTGGACTCATCGAGTTCTGTCCGTTCTATATCAGCTTCTTCTGGTACTTCTGGAGATCCTGCCTCTGAAACTTGTTTTTTATATTTTAACTCATCATGAAGCCTGCGTCCCTCTTCCATACTGACAGCGGATAATGCAGCATCTGTAGACGAATCATTACCAGCTGTTTCAATAGCGACCTTTGTTAAACCGAAGATTCGATGAATAACATTCTGTGATAAATCGATAGACTGAATACGATGCTTGGATATAGTACGCTTTTTACGGACGATAATGCCCCGCTCGATACGTAATTGGTCTTCCTCTAATTGATAGGTGAAACGAAGCCATGATAAAACACTGGATAAAATAATTAATACAATAATAACCGCTGCACCAATCATCAGGTAAAATGAAGCGCCATTGCTGATGACAATAATAGCAATTGGCAAAATACCAAGAATTGATTGTTTCAAGGCCCGGATAATATCAAATAGGATTGCAGCAGGATGCAGCCGTTTCGGATTAGACATCATCTTGTTCCACCCTTGCTAATTCAGAGATTTGATCACGTAAATCGGATGCTTCCTCTTCTGATAGAGCAGGTATCTGATGGGTAGTTGCTGCAGTGGATATTTCCAAAGTTGCCAGTTTATATTTCTTTAGGATAGGACCTTGCTGTGTATCAACATGCTGGACACGAATCATGGGTACAATAGTTCGGGTTACAATGAGTATCCCATGCTGTATGTATATTTCCTGATCATAAACCTGATAACGCCATCTGCGCCATCTCAGCTTGGGGATAATCCATGCTGTAATAATCCATTCCACAATAGTAAGCCCAGCTATGATAAAAATAATCCAGATTGGCAGAAAATCGAAAATAATATAAACGGCGATAGCTCCGATTGTGATTAATAAAAAGATAAGGGTATAGATGTGTGCTGTGAGCTGCCATGCTTTAATAGCATCTGTGGCAATTTTTATATTAGGCTGTTCCCGCATGCATTTGCACTCCTTGTTTTCAGGTTGCTTCCATCATACTACAAATGGAGGAAGCTTCGAAAAGATTTAAGAAAATCCAAATATATCAGTGATACCAAATTCTATCTGTGTCTTATTTTCATTTAAAAGATATGTGAAGGATCTACAGTATATTTGGATTTTAATAATATAAGAGACATCTGTCTTTGTATGACAAAAGGATTACTCTTCCTCTTTACTCGCTATCTCTTCAGCGGAAATATATTCTTCCGCCCAGCGCTGAATATCCTTAATCACAGGCTCTAGCGCTTTTCCTTTTTCTGATAATGTATATTCAATACGAACTGGAAATTCCGAATATATATTCCGCTCTACAATACCTTCTTTTTCCAGTAATTTTAAACGATCTGAAAGTAAGCGGCCGCTGATAGGGAGATCTGCTTCCATCTCTGAGAAACGTTTTGCCCCTTTTAATAATTCAAATAAAATGAGCCCGACCCAACGGGTGCTCAATAAGACCATTGCTTTTTCAAAACGTGGACATAATTGGTTCATTTTTCCACCTCCATAGAACCTTTCGTACCTAAAATGTGTATATACATTAGTTACGAAAAGTAATCTTAATATAGGGTATCATAAATGGGAGTACTAGTAAATGAAAGCTGCAATGATGGGGATAAAAGAGGCCTTTAAAAGGAAATATTTTTGGAAAAATTTAAGGGAATATGGAATAATAAAAGGGAAATTAAAATTGGGCATATGGAGGTATATATTTATGGTTCAAGTACAGGTACAGGAAAAGTACGCAGAATTAACATTGAAAAAGGGTGTTAACCTGCAAAAAGGGCAGGCAGTCATGATTAATGCGCCGATTGAAGGGGCAGCATTTACACGGATTGTAGCACGTAAAGCATATGAAATGGGTGCGAAGGATGTCCATATTAATTGGGTTGACGATGAGCTTACTCTGTTAAAATACGAGAATGCACCAGATGAAGTAATCGCAGATTATCCGGAATGGAAAGTGAAACTGCATGATACATTTGCAGAGGACGGAGCAGCAGTTGTAAACATTCGTTCTACAAATCCGGATTTATTAAAAGATATTGACCCGTCCCGCGTAGCAAAAGCAAATAAAGCAGCTGCAGAAGCGATGGTCAATTTCCGCAAATATACGATGAATGACCGCATTCCCTGGACCATTATTTCTATCCCTTCAAAGGATTGGGCGAAAAAAATCTTCCCTGATAAATCAGAAGATGAAGCTGTTTCCAGTCTATGGGAAGCTATTTTGAAGATTGTCCGTGTTGATCAGGATGATCCTGTTGCAGCATGGGATAAACATAATGAAACATTGAGAACAGCCAGAGAAGTGTTAAATAAGAAAAACTATAAGAAATTAATTTTTAAAGCACCTGGTACAGACTTAGAAATGGAATTGCCGGAGGGGCATATATGGAAGGGCGGATCTGCTGAGGCAGAAACAGGCGTTACCTTTAACCCGAATATGCCGACAGAAGAGGTTTTCTCTGTACCGCATAAATATGGTATCAATGGGACAGTATCAAGTACCAAGCCGTTAAACTATGGTGGAAGCTTAATTGATAACTTCTCTTTAACCTTTAAGGATGGAAAAGTAGTTGATTTCCAGGCAGAGCAGGGGGAAGAAGTCTTGAAGCATTTACTGGAATCTGATGAAGGTGCCCGCCGTCTTGGCGAAATTGCCTTGGTACCAGACGAATCGCCGGTATCACAGTCCGGGCTTATTTTCTACAACACACTATTTGATGAAAATGCATCCTGTCATATTGCATTGGGTAAAGCTTATCCGACGAATCTGAAGGGCGGAGCTGCTATGGATTTAGAAGAGCTGGACAAGCATGGAGTAAATGACAGTCTTGTTCATGTCGATTTTATGATTGGATCTGATAAAATGGACATTGACGGTATTACAGCAGATGGCAAATCAGAGCCGGTATTCCGTAATGGAACATGGGCATTGGATATTAAGTAAAAAAGTAAACAAAACGGCAATAAGATGATTCGTCTTATTGCCGTTTTGTTATATAAGCTAAGCGTATCTCCTGAAAGTTAAGGCCCGTTAAGATCCTTCTCTTACCACGAATTTATCATTTTTTACAAGCACAGCTTTAATTTTTCTGTAGGTGTATTCCTCTGGCAAAGCTTCTTTTAAGTCTTTTAATCCAGCAGCATCTATATCCTCATGCGTGGATAAAACCTCTTCCTCTTCCTTATTGTTAAAGAATAGGCTCCAATTGAGGTTAAAGCCTTTTTGAGAAGCTTGAAAAATATGGGCTTCTATTGTTTGTTCCTTCAAATCACGGATAGCTGCAATTTCCCGAATTGTTTTTCCTTTCTGCAACAGTTCATAGGATATTTGATAAGAAGGCCGGTCATCCAACTCTTTTGCTTTCCCTGCTTTTTGATAATGAATGGCTGTCGGAGCCTTGTAATCGGGATTTTCTTCTTTCCAATCTGCAATAGCTTCCAGAAAAGCTTCTCCGTATAATTCATATTTCTTTTGACCGACACCTTTTAATCGTAAGAATTCATCCTTATCTTCGGGAAGATACCGGGCCATTTCCTTTAACGTCATATCTGAAAATAAAACATAAGGAGGCAGCTCCAGCTCTTGCGACATTGACCTTCTAAGCTGACGCAGTGCTTCAAATAGATCTGTATTATAATCTGCTTTTTCAACAGTTGGAACATCTTGAATGAACATCGTGACATTTTCTTTACCGGTAAGGATATCCATTGATTTTTGATTTAATTTTAAGATAGGAAACTGTCCTTCCTCTGCTGCTAAACATTCTTCAGCAAGTAAGAAGTGAATTCTTTCTGTAATTTCCTTCTCCGTATATTTCGATAGGATGCCATAAGTAGTTAATTTTGTTAAACCAAATTGAATCAATTTCTTATCCTTCGAGCCTTTTAAGACTTTGGCTGTCAAACCAACACCAAAACGTTCGCGCATACGTTTGACACAGGATAAAATCATTTGTGCCTCCTCCGTAATGTCCTCTAATTCCCCTTGCTGTAAACAATTGCTGCAGCGCCCGCAGGATGCAGTGGCAGAGCCCAACTGGAAATAGTTGAGGATATAGCTGTTTAAGCAGCTCTGTGTACGGCAATAATTAACCATTTTATTCAATTTTTGATATTCACGCTGCATGCCTTCTTCTTCCATCTCTGATTTTTCAATTAAGAACTTTTGCGTATGAATATCCTGAGGGGAGAATAATAAAACACAATTACTTGGCTCGCCGTCCCGTCCGGCTCTTCCTGCTTCCTGATAGTAGGATTCCATGTTCATCGGGATAGCATAATGGATAATAAAACGAACATTTGACTTATCGATTCCCATTCCGAATGCAGTGGTGGCAACCATTAATTCTGTCTGATCAAAAATAAAAGCTGTTTGTGCATCCTGTCTTTCCTGTTCGGATAACCCGCCATGATATTTGGAAACGGCATAGCCTTTCTCGTTTAGGACATCATAGACATATTCAACCTGCTTTCTCGTAGCTGCATAGATAATTCCTACTTCTTCCTGATGCTTTTTTAAGTAGGAAAGAATGTAGTCTATTTTGTTTACTCCTTTTTCGATAAAAAAGGAGAGGTTCTTTCTCTCAAAACCAGTGTGCACTGTATTTGCAGGGGATATATGTAAAAGAGACTGAATATCTTCAATAACTTCAGGTGTTGCTGTTGCAGTGAGCCCCATAATAATTGGATTGCCGCCAATCTGCTGAAGAATAGGGACGATAGAGCGGTAGCTTGGACGAAAATCATGCCCCCATTGGGAAATACAATGTGCCTCATCAAAAGCAATTAATGAAAGATTGGTTTGCTGCAGTGCATGAATAAAAGAACCAGATTCAAACCGTTCGGGAGCAACATAAACAAATTGATAACGATTTTGCTGCATCGCAATTAAGCGCTGGCGCTGTTCAGCTGAAGAAATAGAGCTGTTAATATAAGTAGCTGCGACGCCAAGTGCATGCAAACCATCTACTTGGTCCTTCATCAATGAAATAAGCGGTGAAATAATAATTGCTGTACCATTCATAGCGAGTCCAGGTACTTGGTAACAGAGTGATTTTCCGCCGCCGGTTGGCATTACTGCAAGGGTATTTTTACCTTGATCGATATTGTTAATAACCTCAGCCTGTCCAGGACGGAAACTGGTATAGCCGAAGTAATTCTGTAAAATATTTAGATGCTTTTCCATAGATAAATCTCCCTTTTAGAGGTTGAATTGGGATTGAGATTACTCTCCCCATTAAAAAATGTAATGCGCAGAAGAATAGCGGAAATTTCATTTCAGGGTTATGTAATATGAATGATTAACTGTCCCATATAATTTGAATGATTAAATACATTTTTCATTTTATAAAATAAGAATACATCATTTATGATTTAGACATTGTTATTTAACCTTTCTTATTAGTTGCATATAAAAAAATAAGAGAGGAATAAATATTTCATTTAATAATTTTCTATCTTCTATCCTAGAACGTTTTAATTGGAAAGTAAAGTATTGAAAAATCGTAAATAACAGTTGAAAACACTGTCAAAACACAACGATTGCTAAGGGGAATGTAAATTTTTCTGCATATAACTTCATATGAATTTACTTTTTCTTATTTCATCTATAAAATAAAACTTCCTTACGTGAGATTTCTTTGTTCAAGAGTAAGAAAGTATAAAATGTTGAGGATAGCCGCTCCAACAGTTTTCATGGGGTGAGTAATCTTAGTCCCCACGACGTCGCGAACTTAACCGAACTTCCTATTCTGTTCTGCACATTCCCACAGGAGTCTTCGTGTATTTCTTCTGGGACTGGGACTGCGGTTACTCGTCCCATCGAAAACCGTCGCAGCGGACATTTCCTTGGCAAGAACACCAGTATTTTAAAGACTAAGTGATTTTCTTGGTTTTTCTTATTCTTTCATTGAAGGACTTGGGGCAGTGACTAAACCCAAAAATTCATGAAGCCTGTTAGAGCGTGAGAAATACGCTATACTTTTTTGAAAAGGAGGGGAATGTATGGTTCCTTCTTTGCTATTTGAACTAATGTTAATTTGTATATTAGGCGTTGCTTCCCAATGGGTTGCATGGCGTTTTCGTATGCCGGCTATTGTTGTAATGGCGGCTACAGGACTGATGATTGGACCTGTTTTTGGATTTATTAACCCGGAACAGGATTTTGGAGACCTGTATAGTCCGCTGATCTCTGTAGCTGTAGCAATTATATTATTTGAAGGAAGCTTAAATTTAAGCTTTCAAGAGCTGCGTGGAGTAGGAAGGCCTATTTTTCGGATATCTACAGTAGGTGCATTCATTGCCTGGATTTTAGGGTCATTAACAGCTCATTATATTGCCGGTCTATCCTGGGCAGTTGCCTTTGTTATTGGCGGTTTATTTGTAGTGACAGGGCCAACAGTAATTATGCCGCTTTTACGCCAGGCAAAGCTAAAAGCGCGTCCTGCGAAGATTTTGAAATGGGAAGGAATTATTGTTGATCCGATCGGAGCCTTACTTGCTGTTTTTGCTTTTGAAATTATTACTTTTATGACAGCATCTAACCCGGAAGCAAGCCAGATTATTTTTTTCTTTGCAGGCTCTCTTTTTGCTATCTTCCTTGGCTGGATATTGGGACGGGGACTCGGCTGGATGTTCGAGATGGGACATGTACCTGAATTCCTAAAATCGCCGACTGTTGTCGTTGTTGTCCTGTTCTGTTTTACAATAGCAGATGTTATTATGCATGAAACAGGGCTCTTATCTGTGACAGCGATGGGGATTACCTTAGCAAACATGGGAATTCGTTCTGTATCAGATATGCGTCATTTCAAGGAGAATATTTCTGTACTTTTGATTTCAACTATTTTTGTTATGCTGACAGCATCTCTTGATGTGGCAACAATTATACAGATTTTTAATCCGCACATTATCGGCTATGTATTATTGATGATGTTTGCAGTCCGTCCGCTGTCTATTTTCCTGTCGACGATTGGAACAGGTCTCAGCTTAAATGAAAAAGTGTTGATTGGCTGGATTGCACCGCGTGGAATTGTGGCATTAACAGTTTCTGGTTACTTTGCTGGTGTATTAACAGATGCTGGTTATGAAGATGCTTCTATCCTGACAGCATTGACCTTTGCTCTTGTTATTTTCACTGTAATAGCGCATGGTTTTTCTATCGGCTGGCTTTCTAAAAAGCTGAATCTGTCTAATAAGGGCAATCCAGGAGCGTTAATTGTCGGCAGTAATCCATTTACTGTTCAATTAGCTAAATCATTAAAAGAGGCAAATTATCCTTCTATTCTTGTCGATTCATCATGGGAAAACCTTTCCTTGGCAAGAAAAGAAGGCTTGGAAAGCTATCATGGAAGTATGCTGTCTGAGCAGACGGAGCATCACCTGGATACGATTCCATATGAATATTTATTAACGTTAACCCATGATAAATCATATAATTCGCTTCTCTGCACAACATTTCTTCCTGAATATGGAAGAACAAATGTGTTTAAAGTCAGTCCATACACAGCTTTTAAGGATAATGGATATTCTACAGGTGTTGTATCACAGGTTGGCGGCCGTATTTTATTTGATAAGAAATTCTCCCTGGACGATTTAATTGACAAGGTGGAGAATGGATTCACTGTCCGGCAAACAACACTTACTGATAAATTCACGTTTGAAAATTATAAACAGACGAAGGATCCGGAGACAGTCTATCTGTTCTTAATTAAGCCTTCCGGACAGTTGAAATTTTTCTCTGAAGAAATGCGTACCTTACCTGCAACCGGAGATAAGATTGTCAGCTTAACCAAAGGAAAAGAATCAGAGAGACAACCCGCTCAAAGCTAAGATGAAGATAATAAAAGAAGCTGACTCGTCATGAATGAGTCAGCTTCTTTTATTATCAGTTAAATCGCTCCAGTTCTTTTCTCACCGCCGCAATTTCTCCCTCTATACGTATTAATTGCTCTTCGGCAGAGGAGACACGTCCTTTAACAAACTCGAGCTTATCTAAATCCCCTTGAATACGGACATAATCCGATTTTAATTCATCTAGTTGTTGTTCCAGCTTGGCTTTTGTTGTCAAGAAAACCCCTCCTATCCTAAATTAATGCATCGTCTTTATTCTTTCTGGAATTCACAAAGGTTTGATAAAAGTGAATGACAATGGTACGGATTACTGCATATACAGGAATAGCGAATAAAATTCCCAGGAATCCGGCAATACTTCCGGCTGCAAGAATGACTGTAATAACGGTCAACGGATGCAGATTAAGCACCTGTCCCATTACATTTGGCGAAATAAATGTACTTTCAATTTGCTGGGCAACAAACATAATAATAGCTATCCAGAATAAGTTAATCGGGTCTTGAAAGCCTCCGACCAATAAGGCAGGAGCAACTGCAATATAAGGTCCCAGGAACGGGATTACGTTCATCATCATACCGAATAATGCGAGTACAACAGCATACTCTAAACCGATAATCAAGTAACCAATCAGCAATAAGACACCTACTGCAAAACTGACTAAAAGCTGTCCCTGGATAAAGGCAGACAACACATTATCAATTTTTTTTAATAAATCATGCAGGTTCTCTGCTTTTTTCTTGCTGAAAAATTGCAGAATGAAAGGAACAAGCTTTTCTCCATCCTTTAACATAAAGAAGAGGAAGAATGGAACAAGGACAATTCCGGCAATTATGCTAACCAGCTGACCGATAAAGCTTCCCAGAAATCCAAAAACATTATTCAATACACTCTCAATATGTCCAGGAATATCATTGGCGAAATTATTAATGGCATCAATTACCTGATCAGGAACTAAAGCAATATTATCCTGCCAATAATTAATCCATCCTTCCACCATCTGAACCATTCCGGGAATACTGTCCATTAAACGGTCAAACTGATCACGGGCGATCGGCCAGATAAATACGATAAACAGCGTAATTGCCCCGATGATAACCAGGAATACAATAATAATGGATAATATTCGCGGTACTTTATATTTGACGAGCAGATTCATCAGCGGTCTGGTTAAATAATAAAGAATACCTGCACCGATAATTGGAAGAGCTACAGCGCCAACTAACTGCAAAACAGGTGTAAAGATAAAATGAGTTATGGAGATTAGAAAAATTAATGTAAATAAACAGATGAAAAAGATAAAAAATTGAAACCAGCGTTTCTGCGTCATTGAATCACACTACTTTCTTTCTATGTTATGCTATACTTTATTTTACATTAACCGAATTAAGAAAGCCATAAACATCTGCAGGAGATTTCAGAAGACCTCTAAAAGCCGGTTGATGTAGCTTTTACATATATTTTCAAGTAATAAATATGAAGTGATTGTAAAAGATATTGACAAAGGTCATAAAAAAGGTTTTAATAAGGTATACTTAATAAATGGCGAAAAGGACATGCAAAAATTTGCAGAAGTCATCAAACGTCATCATAAAATTATTAGTGAACATTTATTCCTAAAGGGGAGTAGCTGTACACGTAAAGTCGTCATTACGGGATAATTATCCCCGGCTTTATGTGGCAACCAGAAAAGTTGTTAGCGAGACCTTTACCGATTGCAGGTAAAGGTCTATTTTTATGACCTTTTCTGCAAAATACATGTAGAAAAGGAGAATACATCATGGGAACAGAATTACTGCTCGAGTATTTATGGGTATTGCTGGTGCTAGTTGCGTTAGAAGGCTTATTAGCAGCAGATAATGCACTTGTATTAGCAATCATGGTAAGACATCTGCCGGAAGAACAGAGGAAGAAAGCATTATTTTATGGACTAGCAGGAGCATTTATAATGCGTTTTGCATCCTTATTTGTTATTTCATTCCTGGTCGATTTCTGGCTCGTACAGGCATTAGGAGCCGCGTATCTTTTATTTATATCAGGAAAGAACTTATATGACAGGTTTAAGAAGAAGGAACCGGACAAATCGGAGACGCCGGAGAAGGATAAAGCTGATGCTGTAGATCCAGAGACCGGGCAGGTATCTAAAAAGGAATTCTGGATGACTGTTTTGAAAGTGGAATTCGCAGATTTAGCCTTTGCTGTAGATTCCATTTTAGCAGCTGTTGCCTTAGCAGTAGCTTTGCCGCCAACAGGTTTTGGCCATATCGGGAGTTTAGATACAGGTCAGTTTGCTGTGGTATTTGCCGGTGGTATGATTGGTTTAATTATTATGCGGTTCGCTGCCAATATATTTGTAGGACTCCTGCATAAACGCCCGACATTAGAAATAGCCGCATTTCTTATTGTAGGCTGGGTCGGAGTGAAATTATCTGTTATCGTATTAGCAAATCCGGATTTAGCAGTCCTTCCAGAGCACTTCCCGCATTCAACAATATGGAAGGCTTCCTTCTATATCGTTCTTGTAGGAATTGCAGTTGCCGGGTGGTTTGCATCTAGTCCGAAATTGAAGAGAAATAAAGAACAATCAAGTTAAGATTAACTCCTGACGTATTAATCAGGAATGTAATGATTGCTTTCCGAAACAAATTAGGGCATTCCTTCTGTAAACAGTTTTGGGAATTACAAATGCTTATGTTGTTTGTTTAAAGAGCCGTGCTGACCTGTAAAATGGTCAGTGCGGTTTTTCATTTGAAACTTGAAACTTGTATTTTTTGTAAAAAAAATTGCTATACGCCATAATAATGAGAAAGAGGAATAAAGTGAGGAGAGATTATAATGACATTGCACCATTTTCATTTGAAAGCAGAATGGCCCGGTGGACGCAACAGTGAGGGTTATATAAGCGCAGGGAATCTTCAAACCAAAATATCCATCCCTCCAGAAATGGACGGACCTGGAATTGGTACAAATCCAGATGAAATGCTGCTTGGAGCGGCTGCAACATGCTATATCATTTCTCTGGGAGCCATGTTTGAACGGGCAGAGCTTCCAATTGCCGGGATGAGTATGACTTCAGAAGGAATTGTAGATGTAACAGATGGTATTTTCACATACGAAAAAATCATCCACCGGCCTCATGTGACATTGAAACAGGGGACACCAGATAAACAAATCCGCTTAACTGAAAAACTTGTTGAGAAAGCGGAAAAGACATGTATGATTTCGAAAGCTATTAGAGGGAATGTTGAATTAGGGTTGGAACCAGTTGTTCGAATAGGAGAATAATGTTGAACGACAGTCATAAGAACAAGGAAATCCAAAGATCGAATTGGTTTCACATGGCTTTATTGATGCCAAAAGTATTGCCTCGATATAGATATTTAACAAGTCGATTAAATTGTATTACATTTTTTCGAGTCCCTAACAAAACCATTACAAAACGATAAAATTTCTGTTTTTTAGGAGATTTTTTTAGTACAAGTGGGTAAAGTAGAATATGCAACTTTAAATGTGTACGAAATAGAGGGATGAGTTATGGAGCGAAATGCATTTTTTGATAATGCGAAAGTGATTTTAATTTTCCTTGTTGTTTTTGGTCATATGATTCAACCCTTTGTTGGGGATTCGAAGTCGACGGAAGCAATTTATATATGGATATACACTTTCCATATGCCGGCATTTATTTTATTGGCCGGGTTCTTTGCGAAAGGGTCAGGAAACAAAAAATATATATGGAATTTAATGAAGAAGTTAATTATTCCATATTTAATCTTTCAGACGTTATATACAATTTATTATTTCTTAATAGGAAAAGCAGATTGGCAGACAGGGGTTTTCTACCCTCAATGGTCGCTGTGGTTTCTGTTCAGTTTGTTCAGCTGGCATATCCTGCTTGTGCTGTTCAAAAAAATTCCGGCAGGGTGGAGTATTGCTCTATCTATATTCATAGGAGTTATTGTCGGCTATTTTGGAGAAATTGGCCATTCATTCAGCTTATCAAGAACATTTGTGTTTTTCCCATTCTTTTTAATTGGCTACTGGCTGACAGTAGATCAGATGATGATGGTGAAAAAACGGCAAGTGAAGGTAGCATCTGTTGCCGTAATGGCAGTCCTGTTTGTAATAGTCTATACACTTCCGGCAATAGACACCGGCTGGCTGCTTGCATCACAATCTTACAGTAATTTAGGTGCAGACAGTTATGGCGGTATACTCCGATTATTTGTTTATGCGATTGCAGCAGTGATGACAATCAGTATATTGGCTTGGGTTCCTAAAAGAAACCTGGGCTGGGTAACAAAACTCGGTACAAGAACGTTATATGTCTATTTACTTCATGGTTTCATTGTCCAGTTCTTACGTCAATTTGATTTATTAACTGTAAATCACTGGTTTGATGTTGTCGGGATTGCAGGTTTATCTGCATTGATTGTGATTGTACTGTCCAGTAAACCTATTCTAACGGTATCACAGCCGTTAATTGAAGGACGTTTAGCAAAAGTCCAATCGTTATTTAAACGCCAGCATAAAGAGACATCTTCGTAAAATATATATATGGTAATAAAAACAGCGGAGTTCCCCTGAGAGGAGCTCCGCTGTTTTTATTTTATTTAAAATAATATATGAGCAATGACAGTGATAATCGGCAGCGTAATCGCTGTACGAATCAAAAAGATAATAGCAAGGTGACGGAAGGATACCGGGATTTTAGTTCCCAGGATAAGTCCTCCGACTTCTGACATGAAAATCAGCTGTGTAACAGATAAAGCAGCAATAATAAACCGTGTAATTTCCGCTTCTACACCAGTAATTAAAATTGCCGGCAGGAACATATCTGCAAAACCGATTAGCAGTGTTTCAGATGCTTCGTGGGCAAATGGAATCTGCATCAGCTCTAAAATAGGAACAAACGGCATTCCGAGCCATTGGAATAAAGGGGTGTATTCTGCAATCATTACTGCGATTGTTCCAAAAGCCATTACAACAGGTGTAACACCGAACCACATATCTAAAATATTTTTTCCGCCATCTACAAAAAAAGTACGGAGGCTCGTTTCTTTCTCTGCTCGTTTTAAAGCATTTTTGAAGCCAAAAGTAACTGCAGTCTCAGATTCAGGGATTTTTTCATCATCGGTTCTTTCTTTTCCATCGATATAGGTATTTGCCATTCTAGAAAGTGGTGGAATTCGCGGCATAATGAAAGCAGCAATTCCCCCTGCGATAAGGATAGTCAGGTAAAAAGGTAAAAACATGTGCTCCAGACCAACCTGCTGTAGAATGACTAATGTGAATGTAATAGAAACAACAGAGAAGGTTGTACTAATGATAGCAGCTTCCCGTTTTGTATAATAGCCTTCTTCATATTGCTTATTTGTCAGCAATACACCAATTGTAGCATCTCCAACCCAGGAAGCTAAGCTGTCAACAGAAGCTCTGCCCGGCAATCGAAATAGAGGCCGCATGACATTTCTCATGATTCCCCCGAAAAACTCCAGCAAGCCAAAGTTGGTTAAAAAAGGTAAAAAGAGACCTGCAAACAGAAAGGTGACAAATAATGTATGCAATAAACTGTCTAAAAGCATACCGCCTGTATCTTCGTTATAAACAAATTCCGGTCCAATTTGGAAATAAACCATCACTGCAAATACAGCAGCCAGAAAACGCGTAATTGTCCAAAACCAGGTTGTATAGAATAACTGTTGTAGAAAAGGGAACCTTTTAAAAGATGATTTACCGCCAAGTCTTGCCGAGATGGTGAAGATGGCAGTCAATATAATAACAATCATCATAATAAGTGATAAATAATTTTCGATAGCTCCCTCCAGCATGCCTGCTAAATAGGCAATGGGAATTGTGAAGCCTTCTTCTGTTGGTAAGGGATATAAGAAAAGGAACAACCCTAATAAAGACGGGATAATAAATTTGACAATATTGCTAAAGGAATAGGACGTCATTTATTTTCCTCCTAAATAATACTAAAAAATGCGACTGTATGATTATACAATTAAACGTAAATTTATTCAATGGTAGATGATCAGATAATGATTATTTATAGTATGAAACGGGAACATAAAATATAGCAGCTAAAATTAGCGCCAAAATTATTTACGTGACAGCAGAATTTTTTATATAATAATATTGTAAGAAACTTTATTTTATTCTTTGTACCCAAAAAATGTATAGAATAATCCTGTTTCACGTATTGTAAGGATGACGGGTTCAAAGGACGCGGTTCATCCAATTTTAAACGAACCATCATACAGACATACTATAGGAGGTATAAATGATGAGTGAATATTTACGTAAAGGATTTTTACTGGGGCTGGGTGCTGCAGTAAGCGGAAAAGAGAAATTTGAACAAAAAGTAAAAGAATTAGTGGAAAAAAATGAGTTAACACAGGAGCAGGCAAAAACTGTTTTAGATAATTTTATTGAAAAAGGCAGCAGCAAAAAAGATGAGTGGGACGAAAAAAGCAAAGAGAAGAAGAAAACCCTGGCAAGAGAGTCCGGGCTTGCAACAACTGATGAAATTGATGAACTGCGTGCCAGAGTTAATGTATTAGAAGAAAAATTAGGTGTTTCCTTGGCGGAAGAAGCTAAAGAGGAAGCAGTAGAAGAAAAGCAGGATTAATGTTTAAGGGCAAGATGCTTTCAGGTCTGATGAAAGTATATTGCCCTCTTTTTTTGCAGAAAGCATTTATTTGTAAAGCAAGGGGGATAAAATGGTGACAGTCTATGGACGAACTATTGATAACCAGACAAGATGTAAGCATTATTATAGTCAAAAGGATATTATTGCAATTAAATTTAAATGCTGTCATAAGTATTATCCATGTTATCAGTGTCACGAGGAATGTGAAGATCACAAAGCCTCTGTCTGGGAAAAAGAAGAATTTGATGAATTGGCAATTCTATGCGGCGTTTGTAAAAAAGAACATACGATTAATCAGTATTTAAATACGAATCAGTGTCTGTATTGTGAATCTCCATTTAATGAAGGCTGTCAAAAACATTATCATTTATATTTTGATTATGAAGTAAGCTGCAAAAGGTAATGGTGTATAAATGAAATGATTCAAACCTGCTCATGACCCAACCAATTTCATAGAAACATCTTGTAATTTATCGTTATTTCTATTAGTATCTTATGTAAACACCAGGTACTAAATATAAGAAAAAGGAAGAGAAAAAGCATGTATTATTTTGCCGCATATGCCTTAAAGGTAATATTAAGTTTATTTGGACGTGTAAAAGTATTTCAAAAAGAAAAACTGCCGGAATCCGGCGGATATATTATCGCATGTACACATTCAGGCTGGGTAGATATCTTATGGTTAGGTGTCAGCCTCTTACCCACAAAAATTCATTATATGGCGAAGAAGGAATTATTCCAATCCGGTCCTTTGAAATGGCTTATGAAAAAACTGAATGCATTTCCTGTAGACAGGGAAAATCCAGGTCCAAGCACGATCAAAGTGCCCCGCAAGCTTTTAAAAGAAGAAAAAGTCATCGGTATTTTCCCGAGCGGTACAAGGACAACAAATCAGGTTCCATTAAAAAGAGGCGCTGTTACCATTGCTGCATATAGTAACGTGCCAATTATTCCGGCGGCTTATACAGGTCCGAATAATTTTAAAGAACTTATCAAGTTTAAAAAACCAAAAATAATTTTTGGTGATCCAATCTACTTGTCTAAAGATGTTCCACGTAGAGAAGCAATGGACGAGATGATGGAAATAATGAATGAGAAGCTCTACACATTACAATCAAAAATAGAAGGAAAATAAAAAAAGTCATATTAAAAAGATACTCTCCTCCTTATGGAAAAGAAAAGGAGCATTAATACACATTATATACCAAAAATATTTGCGCTATCAGGACTAATATAATGTATGACTTGAACTTACTAAAACTTAATTCCTGTTCTTGAGGTGGAATTTTTCTTTATTTGAAATTACTTGTAATATTCTCCTATTGAAGATAAAAATAGACAATGCTATAATATTTTTATATTTTACTGCATCAGTATAGGGGGAGTTTTCAAGTATGAAAAACTTTTTTCATCTATATCGGCAAACTTCAACACAATTAGGAAGAGAACTTAAAGACACAGAGGTTACATTTTTGAAATGGATGTATGAGCGCTATACGGTGGAGGAAATAACAAGGCAGAAGCTAAGTGAAAAACGTATATTACGATAAAGAGCAGAAAGACGGGAAACGTCTCAAGCTCTTTTTTATTTGCAGACATGAAAGCTTTTTCTGAACGATTTCTGTGCTATAATTCATAATGGAAGGCAGTGACGGTAAAAGGAGGGGTTATATGGCTGTGAGCAATGAAATAATAATTAATAAAATGATGCATGAATTAGAAGAAGCCAACAGAAAAGCCCATCAACAGGACCAAGTAAAAAAACATATGGAGAATATCCATTTATTAAGTGAGCTGTTTCTCTCAGGAAAGCAAGATCAAAATACTGCGAATAAGGTACAGGTAAATATAGAAGATACAGAGGAGCATATTTCGGAAGCAGAAATGAAAGCAATGCTTGGTAAACAATCCAGTGTCAAAGTAGTCAATTCTGAGCAGAAAAAACTAAATGACGAAGATGCGAATGGAGACTCAATTTTTGATTTTTAAGGACATATAGAATTAGAGAGATTTTAATTCTATTGAGAATGTATTTTTATTAATGGTAAGGATTGGAGTTGGAAAAGATGAAACTATTTTTAATAATTGGAACTGTCCTTGGCTTTTTAGCGGTTGCACTGGGAGCATTTGGTGCACACGGGCTGGAAGGAAGATTATCTGAAAAAGCTTTAACAAATTGGGGCAAAGCAGTAGATTATCAAATGTTCCACACAATGGCTATTGTTGCTGTGGCAATTCTCTTAGGGAAATTTGAAGGAAATAATCTTTTTGCATCAAGTGGCTGGCTTTTCTTAGCTGGTATTGTCTTATTTTCAGGGAGCTTATATCTTTATTCTTTAACAGGTGTCAAAACACTTGCGATGATTACACCAATTGGAGGCTTATCCTTTTTAGTAGGATGGGTGTTATTAGGGATTGGTGCTGTGAAATGGTTGTAGCAGAAAAAATAAATATATAACATGAGGAAGTTCTGTTTTTATCTTTGTTAATAGATGAGAATAGAGCTTTTTTATTCTTCCTGCGTTGAAGAAAAATAAGTATGGATATGACTTATATTGCTGGTAAACAAGATGGAGGAATCTTTGGAATTCCTATAATGATTAGTATAAGAATAAGAAGTTAATGTATTTCTGAGACCTCTGAAAAAAATAAGCAACTGAAAACACTTAATAAAAATATAAAGAAGTGATAAATAAAAACAGCAGCACTGCCCGAATAATCTGTTTGACAGCATCAGAGCTCCTGTGCGTATGCATCAAAATCAAAGCATCCGCAAGCATGCTAAGCACAAAAAGATAACAGGCAAAGAATAAAAAGAGCATCCAACCTGTTATCCAGGCTAGTATGCCAATGAATAGACCGCCCATGATAGCAATAGCTTCAATTCGTATGAACTTTTCCAGAGGATGTCGCATTTTTATCTCCTCACAATACAGTTATCAGTTTAAGAAAATAAAGCGTAGACGTCGTTTGTGTCTACGCTTTATTTATTGTTTCAAATACTTTACCTGGGGTTGTAGTTGGATAACTGATCCTGATTACCAGGATTCCCATATGGATAGGAATAATTGATTTGTTCGTCAAATAGTACATAATCTAAATACACCATTAATAGTAAGAAACGCCGTTCAGAGTCTTCCTCACGAATCAAAATATGATCCCGTCCAGCCTCTTCAATATAGCCGCGGAATGAGGTCGGCTGCTGACCTTCAAATGTCAGATAAAAAGTGCCTAATTTCCCACGGTTTAAGCGTAAGATATTCTCAATAAAGGATTGTTGATTTGTTAATTGTCCGCCTCCACTTCCACTTCCGCTTGGCGGCTGTGCATATTGCCTGAATGAATAGGATGGATAAAAGTTCCCGGTTGCTTGTGGATAATAATAGTATGGATTGGGATAGTATGCCTGATTATTATTCACTGGCTGATTTGGATTTGCTTGATCACTCATGATTTCACTCTCCCCCGTTATAAAAAATTGAGCTATACTTTAAATGAAATTTTCTACCGGTACACAGCAGGACATTCACTTTCAGCTGGAGCATAAAAGCAGTGCGATAGGAATCGGCCGGTATTCCATTGGCCATACCATTGAGCAGGACATGCCCCTTCAGGCATAAAGAACCAAAGTGAATTGGAAGCTGGATGCTGCATCTCACCTTGGATGACTCTTCTTGCAAGGCGTTTCTCTGATTCTCTGGCCCTTTGATAAAAATAGCCCTTTTGCGTTGCCTCAAACCCGCCTGGACTTTGAAAAACCATATTCGTTATCGTTCGAATATCCGTAAAGTCTAAACAATCGGCAAGTACACGATTGATACCTGTATTACCGACCATCAGCATGCCGAGGTCACCATCTCCCTCTGCTTCTGCACGCATTAAGCGGGCGAGTAAATCAACCTCCGCTTCGTTATGAGCAACAACTGCCATAAACCAACCTCATTTCTGAAAAACTTCGGTGCAAGCTCATTAATGATATGTATGTAAGTAAGTGTTTTTTCATGATTATTTTCTGCACAAAAAAAGAGACCCTTTTGAGTCTCTTCTTAAATAAACATTAAGATAATGCAAGGTAACCGGCTAGTTCATCTGTTGCTAAGTAATTACCCATGATGAAATCACCGAACTCTGCATATTTTGTTGTAACTTCATCGAAGCGCATTTCATAAACAATTTTCTTGAATTGTAATGGGTCATGAGCAAATAACGTTACGCCCCATTCCCATTCGTCAAGTCCAATCGATCCAGTAATGATTTCTTTGACTTTACCAGCATATTTACGTCCTGTCATACCATGTTCGTAAAGTAATTTTGTACGTTCTTCTTTATCAATTGCAAACCAGTTTGCTTCAGGCTCACGACGTCTGGCCATTGGATAGAAGCAGGCATGCTCCCATTTTGGCATGATTGGTCTTAAGCGTTCTTTTACGTATGGAGAAAGTTCCCGGTCGTTACCAGCCTTCATTGGATCGTGCATCGTCATTTCAATTATGGATACATAAGAATAGGCAGGAATTAAGAAATCACCTAATACAGATTTATTGATTGCTGTTTTAATTTCTTCCAGCTCATCCATTGTTTCGCGTAAGAAAATAAACATAAGATCTGCTTTATTTCCGACAACTTTGAATATACTATGACTACCTTCTTTATTTTCTTCTACTGTTTCCCACTGTTTGATAAGCTCCTCAAACTCTTTTATTGCTTTATTTCGTTCGTCCTCAGAGATTGATTTCCAAGATGTCCAATCAAAATGACGAGTATCATGTAATGCGGACCAGCCGTCTACAGTTACTACTGCTTCTGCCATTGTATATACACTCCTTCACATTAGAGGATATTCAAAAAGTCTCCAAATGATAAGCGGCGAATCTCTGCGTTAACGTGACTTTTCCGACACTCACGTATTTAAAAACATACGCTGCGTTCGTAAAAGTCACGTTGCCTTGATCTTCTTGCTTCTAATTTGGCTACTTTTTGAACACGCACTCTTAGTTAAATACTGATTCAATATTAACTATAGCATAACCATAGGGTGCGAATCATATAAAAAAAGTACAAAATCATGTTATTTTTTGTATTGTCAAGGCTTTGTCAAAATTAAGAAGTATTGAAGACCGCTTTGCTGAAAAATTTGTACTTTCCTGATCTGCAAAATAGAGGAGAAATCACCAGTTGGAGATAAAAGGAAGTTGTAATCCTTTTCATTGATTTTTCAGGGTTCAAGGCTTTATTTGTGCGGTTAAATGGTATATCATTAAAGAGAATTTGAAGGTAAAATGAATCGGTTTTTCCAAGCAAAAAGTCCGTAACTATCATTTTAATATGTTAACAATCATAGGAGGTTTCAACATGGGTTTATTTGAACAATTAACAGAGAAAGTAAAAGGAAAAGGCAAACGTATCGTATTCCCTGAAGGATTAGATGAACGTGTATTAACGGCAGCAGGCCGTCTGGCTGAAGATGGTGTGCTTACACCCGTTGTCATTGGCAATAAGCAAGAGGTGGAACAAAAGGCAGCAGATCTTAATGTAAAAGTATCTGGACTTGAGATTATTGATCCTGCAAACTATGAAGGCTTTCAGGAAATGGTTGATGCCTTTGTTGAAAGAAGAAAAGGGAAAGCAACGGAAGAAGATGCGAAGAAAATTCTTTTAGACGAAAACTATTTCGGTACAATGCTGATTTATTTGCATAAAGCAGATGGTCTTGTAAGTGGTGCGGCGCATTCCACTGCAGACACAGTGCGTCCGGCATTACAAATTATTAAAACAAAAGAAGGCGTGAAGAAAACTTCCGGCGTATTCATTATGGTAAGAGATGAAGAAAAATATGTATTTGCTGATTGCGCAATTAATATTGCTCCAGACAGCAATGACTTGGCAGAAATTGCTGTAGAAAGCGCAAAAACAGGTGCATTATTTGATGTGGACCCACGTGTTGCGATGCTTAGCTTTTCCACTGCCGGTTCTGCGAAATCACCAGAGACAGAAAAGGTTACAGATGCATTGACAATTGCAAAAGAAAAAGATCCTTCTCTCGTAATTGACGGTGAATTCCAATTTGATGCTGCATTTGTTCCAAGTGTTGCAGAGAAAAAAGCGCCTGACTCTGTGATTAAAGGGGACGCAAATGTATTTGTATTCCCAAGTCTGGAAGCTGGTAATATCGGCTATAAGATTGCTCAGCGTTTAGGCGGTTTTGAAGCGGTCGGTCCGATTCTTCAAGGTCTTAATAAACCGGTAAATGATTTATCCAGAGGCTGTAGCACAGAAGATGTGTACAACCTTGCACTTATTACTGCAGCGCAGGCAGCAGCTGAATAATTTATAAATAAAAAACAGCCCAACTGAATTCGGTTGGGCTGTTTTTTCATACTTCGTTAAATTCACTTATATATTTTCATTCCGTTTTATCATTTGCTGATAACGTTTATCAAAATTTTCCTGTTCCTTATCCTGTATCGGAATTATAACTATTTCGTCGGAGAATTCTTTTAATGTGTCC
Organism: Oceanobacillus sp. FSL W8-0428; assembly: GCF_038004405.1. Lineage (NCBI taxonomy): Bacteria > Bacillati > Bacillota > Bacilli > Caryophanales > Bacillaceae > Oceanobacillus > Oceanobacillus sp. FSL W8-0428. The sequence goes on along the minus strand of NZ_JBBORB010000001.1, from coordinate 718,085 downwards.
TTTACACGCCGCTTGACCTCTTCAACAGTCAATGAAACCCCCAATAAATCAGAGAGGGAAGCCATGACTTCAGGGTTTACCTCAGGATAGGTAAAGGCTGTATCTTCACCGCGTTTCGCAATATGATAAAATTTCCGTATTAACGAAGCACGTTTTTTGCTGTTTCCTTCAATATCTAAATAAATCTGAACGGAAATGCCGCTTTTCACCCGGCGCTGCGAAATCCCTGCAAACTTTTTTCCGTTAATACTTAAATCATAATCCCCAGGGCAGTAGGAACCGACAATTTCGTATGCTTCAATAGCTTCTGTTATATCTGCAAACATTGCTTGAACAAAACGGACCATCGCTTCATAACAATCGTATATGGATAAGTTATCTGCCCCGGGAATAATGAGAGAAATATTAAGTACGCCTCCATCCAGAGCAACAGCCAGCCCTCCTGAATTACGGACAATCCCCTGGTAATGCTTTTCTTTTAGAAACGCCATCCCATCATTGATATAAGGGAGGCGTGAATCTGGAATACCTAAAACAATCGTATCCGGGTGTATCCATAAACGAAGCACAGGAGGAGAAGCTTCCTCACTGACTGAAATTGCCAGTGCGTCATCAATGGCGAATGATGTCAGGGCTGTGTTAGGCTTTCCTGCAACCATATTCTCTGTGGTGTGGTCTACGTATCGAAATATTTTATGTCGAATAATTTCTTTCCAATTTTTCATAAGTTTATCCTAAACCTTTCGTCAGCTAATTAACTATATTATAATATAATAAAAGCATATGTGGAAAAGAAGTAAAAAGCACTTCATCAAAAATATGAAAACAAATACGCTGGACCTTTTCTGAAAAAGGTATGCGAAAAATTTTTCGGAAAATACGGATGGGGACAAATATATGGCATATAAAGATGAACAATTAATAGAAGAGAAGGTATTTAAAGATCCAGTCCACCGGTATATTCATGTCCGGGACCGGGCTGTCTGGGATTTGATTGCCACACCAGAATTTCAAAGGCTGCGCCGGATAAAACAGCTGGGAACCACCAATCTGACTTTTCATGGTGCAGAGCATAGCCGTTTTAACCATTCCCTGGGAGTCTATGAAATTGTAAGAAGGATTACCAATAATTTTGCAGATCGTGAAAGATGGAATAGAGAACAGCGGCTGCTATGCCTTTGTGCAGCGTTATTGCATGATTTAGGGCACGGACCATTCTCGCATTCATTTGAGAAAGTATTCAAGCTGGATCATGAGCAGTTTACACAAAAAATTATCCTGGGAGATACGAAGGTAAATCAGATATTGAAGAAAGTTTCTGCTGATTTTCCTGAGAAGGTAGCCGATGTTATTGCCAAGACGTATTCAGACAAGCTTGTGGTGAGTCTGATATCCAGTCAAATTGATGCGGATCGAATGGATTATCTGCAGCGCGATGCTTATTTTACCGGAGTGAGCTACGGCCATTTTGATATGGAGCGTATTTTGCGTGTTATGCGGCCGATGGATGATCAGGTAGTGATTAAATCAACAGGGATGCATGCGGTGGAAGATTATATTATGAGCCGTTATCAAATGTACTGGCAGGTTTATTTCCATCCTGTAACCAGAAGTGCAGAGGTTATCCTGTCAAAAATCTTTCAACGTGCAAAGGTGCTTTATGAAGATGATTCCTATCAATTTCAGCTGGAGCCGACACACTTTATTTCATTTTTTGAAGAAAAAGTGAAGCTGTCAGACTATTTAAAGCTGGATGATATGATTGTATATTACTATTTCCAGCAGTGGCAGGAAGAAAAAGATGATATTTTAGCTGATTTATGCTACCGGTTTATTAACCGTCATTTATTTAAGTATGTGGAATACAACCCAGATCCTCAGATTAATGCAGGAATGGAGCTTTATCAGCTGTTTAAAAAAGCGGGTATTAATCCAAAATATTATTTAGTGGTGGATTCATCTTCTGATTTACCGTATGATTTTTATCGTCCAGGTGAAGAAGAGGAACGTCTGCCGATACACCTTTTGATGCCGGATGGCGGTTTGAAGGAATTATCCCGTCATTCTGATATTGTCGAGGCGATTTCAGGTAAAAAAAGGACAGACCATAAGCTGTATTTTCCTAAGGATAGGATTCAAGCGATAGAAGATACTGATTTGAAGAAAAGAATTCTAGATATATTGTACGGGAAGGAATGACCATTTGTGTTAGACAATCATGCGAAACTGCTCTATTTTTTCTCTAAAGCCAAGCAAGTAACTGGAAGAAAGAAATTACAGAAAATGATTTATATCTTGCAGCAATGCCGGGTCCCCTTTGAAGAAAAATATCAATTCCATTTTTATGGACCTTATTCAGAAGAACTGACATTGCGGGTGGAGGAACTCTGTAATTTAAACTTTTTAAATGAAGAAAAGGAAGAAAAAAGTAATTACCATCAATATCACTATTCAATAACAGAGGATGGAGCTACTTTTTTAAATCAATTTAAAGTGAATATTCCTGAAATAGAAGACAGAATCAGTGTGCTGCAGGATTGCAGTGCCCGCTTTTTGGAGCTTGTCTCTACGGTGCTGTATTTTTCTTATTTACCGCGGGAGGAAATAATTGATAAAGTACATAAGGTAAAGCCAAAGCTGAAATATACAGATGAAGAAATGAATGAAGCCTTCCAATTTATTGATGAATTACAGGATAAGTCTTCTCACTAAAAAAGCCTGTTAGAACGTGGTAGAATGGGAAAAAGGTCAGAATGAAGCAGGAGGGAATAACATTGACAGACGGAAAGAAGAAAAAAAATACATTTACAATTATAAAAGACGATTCTACAGATGGTCATGGCGGTTATGGAGCTGGAACAGTCAGCCTTGAAAATATGTCATCGATTATTGTAGATCCGAATGAAGGTAAAGCATATGTTGATATGGATGCGATGCATGCAAGAAGTTCTGTAGAGCGCCGTGTGAAATGGATTAGAGACCGTGAAGAAGTACAAGGCGGGAAGCTTTATTGGATTGTCTGGGTCACAGTGGAAAAAGGAGAAAATGGTCCGTATTATGCTGGAGTTGCCGGCAGTGAAATCCGCGTTAATCGGGAAATCAAACGAGCTTATAAATCCATGGCAGAGCATGTGAAGCATATGGAGAAATCATTGAAAGGCCATATTATTGTTGAACATATGGACGAGCCTTCAAAAAAATTATTAGGAAACTTCCTGAAAGAATTCAAGCCTGAAATGTGGGAAAATTCGTCTTCAGAACTGAAAGATCAATTAGGAATGGAAAGCTGATCTTTGACAAAATTGTGAATGAATTATGAACAAATTTAGAAATTCTTGTACTTTTCTTAAATACTTTGTAAACTATGAGTACATGGGCTAACTCATGTTTACTAGGACAAAAAGCAGTCCGTATCGAATTTGTCGATACGGACTGCTTTTTTTGCCCTGGAATTTTAATTTTATCTTCTCCACGATAACTGCACCCCAGCTTTGACCAGACAACGATGTTTAAACTTCTCTGACATATGCTTTGCTGATTTTCTTTTCATACCAGGATTGCAGCCAGCTGTATAAAGCAGTTAATCCCCAATAAATCAGTGCAACTGCCATATAGGCTTCAAAGAAATGAAGCGTGGCTGTAGCCAATAATTTTCCTTGGGCAAGTAATTCAGTAACTCCGACTGTAAATGCTAAGGAGGTGTTCTTCAGCAATCCAAGAAAGGTGTTTCCAGTAGCTGGAATAGCATTTCGCGCAGCCTGTGGCAGAATAATTGATTTTAATGCCTGCGGATAGGTCATCCCGGTTGTCAGTGCTGCTTCAGCCTGCCCTTTGTCTACCGATTCCAATCCTGCACGGAAAATTTCTGCAAGGTATGCGGAAACATTTAAGCTAAACGCAAGAATAGCAGCGGTCATTGCAGTAATAGAATTGAATGAAGGCAGCAGCTGAGGCAGCCCGAAATAAATCATTAAGAGCTGTACCAGCGGCGGAGTCCCCCGGAAAAAAGAAATATAAATCAGCGCCAATTGATGTAAAACCGGAGTTCGGTTGACCAGGATTAAAGAAAGAAAAATAGCAATAATGACAGCTATAATCATGGAAGCAATCGCTATATACAGCGTAACTGGCACATAGGTTAAAAGCTCAGGAATAATTTCAAACATATATTTAAAATCGAAATTCATATTTGGACACCGCCATCTTTTCTAATTTAAGTGTTAGACAATAGCGAATTTCTCCATTTTATTGTCTGTCTTCCCTGTGATTTGTCTTTGATAATCCCGTAAGAATTTTTTCGTTCTGTCATTTGCAGGATAATCAAAAACTTCTTCTGGTGTACCCTGTTCAACAATGAAGCCATCATCCATAAAAATGACCCTGTCGGCAACCTCCCGTGCGAAATTCATTTCATGTGTGACAATAATCATTGTTTTTTCCTTGTCTGCGATTCTTGATATGACGCGGAGCACTTCTCCTACCCATTCCGGATCAAGAGAAGATGTAGGTTCATCGAATAAAATAGCATTTGGATTAACCGCCAGCGCACGGGCAATACCTACACGCTGCTGCTGCCCGCCCGACAGAGAAATGGGGTAGTGGTCTGCTTTATTTGATAATCCTACTTGTTCCAATAAATGGCGGCCGATTTCTTCTGCTTTTTTCTTATCTAATTTTTTAGTTACCCTCAAAGGATGGGCGACATTTTTTAAAGCAGTAATGTTTTTAAAAAGGTTATAGTGTTGAAAAACCATTGATGTTTGTAACCGTAATTGATGAATCTCTTTTTTAGTAGCTTTGGCGGTATCGACGAAAATTCCGCCAATTTCAATATGTCCTTCATTGGGTTTTTCTAGAAAATTAAGGCATCGCAGTAATGTTGATTTCCCAGAACCAGAGGGACCGATAATTGCTACAACCTCGCCTTCATCCACATGAAAGCTGATACCTTTTAAAACTTGATTGCTTTTATAGCTTTTCTGTAAGTTTGAAACCTTTATCATGAGTAATTCATCCTTTCTTTTATTAAGTGAACTATTCCTAGTTATTTAATCGGTTTTAAGATTATCGGTTAGTATATCACGCGCATTTGCGTCTAACAATAACTCTTCTTATAGGAATTTAAAGAAGTTCTTATAGAGGTTTTCTATAAGAGGATGTTCAAAAGTCACCAAATGTATTGAATGGGGGCATAATTGCTTCTGCATAAATCGGCTGTGTCTTGCAGCGGGGGTATAATGTGAGAAGAGTTCCTTTTATTTACTAAAACATGTCTTCTCAATCTTCAAAATCCGGAACTCTTCTTTGTTGAACACTTGCTTCAGGTTCTAAAAGATTATATGTTTTTCCCTCTTCTTGAGCAATTTCCAGCAAAGCATTATAATAAGCAGGTTTTTCATTTGTATAGGAAATCATGTTTGTTTTTAAAGACAGATTGGATAGGACATCTAAATGAATATGGACTAATTTTTGACACTGAAGTTCTTTTCGTACACTGATTTCCGGTAAGAAACCAATCCCATTCCCGCTCATAATCAATCCCTTCGCCAGCTCCATATTATCTACTTCATATTGGATGGTTGGCTGTAAGCTGAGATTCTGAAAGAGGTTGCGCACCATGGACCAGTCCAGGGAGCCGCACTCAAAAAAGATGATGGTCTCTTTTTCCAAATCATTTATATCAATCAAACTGGCATCCGCAAAAGGATGATTCGGCTCAACGAATAGATTAATAGGACTTTCAAGCACGATTTCAGAAGTGAGGAGAGGATGGGCTCCTTTTTTGACAAAACCAAGGTCTATTTCTTGATTTAATACTTTATGCTGAATTGCTTCGCTTGAGCCAGTAATTACTTTTACCTGAACCTGCGGATATCTCCTGGAGAATGCCGGAATGATTCTGGTAAGCAGATAATTGGAAATGAGCTGCGTGCATCCAATAGTTATTTGTTCGGATAGTTCATGTGTTTTCAACTGTTTTTTCCCAGTTTTATAAAACTCAATAATCTGTTCTGCATAAGGAAGGAATTCTTTTGCTTTTTCTGTAATGATGAGTTGTCTGCCTGCACGTTCAAAGAGCTGAGTATCTAATTCCCGTTCTAAAGACTGGATTCTTGCGGTGACAGATGGCTGCGATAAGAAAAGTGCACGGGAAGCTTTATTGATACTTCCAAAATGATTTACCAGTACAAAGGCCTCGATGTTTTCAATATTCATAAACGAAAACCCTCCTAATTCGAAGTAATTTTATCAATATTATATACATTGGGTTGGAAAATGTCACTATGATTCATATTCAAATGATCAGGAGAGTTATATCACTTCTGCGGTTTTGAGCCATCCAGCAAAACAAGAGAGGGAATTTATAATAAATGAAATTATCCCGCCATACAAAATTAAAAAAAGCTTCTCTGTTACTGTGTATATTGTTAACATGGTGCTGCTCAAATCATAGTATAGTAATCAGATATGAAGATGACATAAGAAAATGTGAACAGAGAATACCTGGACGAAGCCATATAGGTTTTGTCTATAAGCAGGTTAATAATAATTTATAACAGCGCCTATTGTGGGGAATTTGATAGGATGCTATACTATATTAAATTTATAAATCATTGTAAAACGCTTGGTATACTCAAAATAATTTTTGATATTGAAAATGGAAATCAATCAAGCAATTTTAGTTGACTGGTAATAGAATTTTGGAACATGGGAGGAGAAAGGAATGGGGTATAAGCTGGGAATACTTGATCAAAGTCCTATCTTTTCAGAAGAGACAACAGAAGAGGCATTAGAAGCAACAGTGCAATTAGCACAAAAAGCAGAGGAATGGGGATATAACCGTTTTTGGGTGTCAGAGCATCATCAATCACTTGATTTAGCCGGGAGTTCGCCAGAAGTGCTTATTCCTTATTTATTAGCAAAAACATCCTCTATTAAAATCGGTTCAGGAGGTGTAATGCTTCAGCATTACAGTCCTTATAAGGTAGCAGAGAACTTTAAAGTGCTGTCTGCATTGGCACCAGAGCGGGTGGAGCTTGGTGTAGGGAAAGCTCCCGGCGGTTTTTCATTATCAACGAATGCACTGCAATATGGCGGGGCAGGACCGGAAATTTTGTTTGATGAAAGATTCAAGACGCTGCAGCAATTTATTTCTGATCAATTGCCGGAAGATCATTCTTTATACGGCGCAAAAGCTTTACCGGAAACGAAGAAGAACCCGTCGATTTATCTTTTGGGGGCCAGTAAAGATAGTGCCAGACTTGCGGCAGAGCAGAGAGCTAATTTTGTATTTGCACGATTTTTAAATGGTAATGATGAAGTTCTGCAAGAGGCAGTAAGCGAATATCGAAGCATATATCCAAAAGGTGTATTTGCACTTGCCATTGCTTCTTTTGCGGCAGAAACACAAGCAGAAGCAGAAAAAGAAACAAGTAATTATAAAATTTATAAGCTGCAATTAGAAAGCGGCCGTTCTATTTCTGTTCAGTCTCCTGAGCAAATAGAATTGTTCCGGAGCCAGACAGATGAATCTTTTGAAGTGAAGGAACAGGAAGTGGAGCTGCTTGCAGGAAGTACGGATAGTATCAAGGAAGAGCTGGACCGTTTGGCAGATATCTTTCAAATTAATGAGTTTATTCTGCATACACCGATTCAAAGCAGAAAGAAACGTTTCAAGTCATTTGAGCTGTTAGGACAGTTAACAGCCCCAGTGCTGGACTGGAATTGATTGGTGAATATACAATGACAAAGGCTTGAACCTGTGTCAAATACGAATGGTTCTTAAATGAATCGAAGGGGGAAATAAATGAAAAAATTACTTTTATTTGTATCTGCTGCATTCTTACTTCTTGCCGCGGCTTGCGGTCAGGGAGAAGGAAGCGATTCATCGGAAGAGAAGGTGATTAAGGTCGGGGCAGTACCAGATGGATTTCCGCATACCTTTCAGGAAGATGGAGAGCTTGTTGGATTTAATGTAGATATATTTAATGCCATTTTCGATGATATAGGCTATGAAGTGGAGTGGGTTTTAACAGAATGGGATGGTGTTCTGGCAAATTTGCAGTCTGGAAAGGTAGATACAGCAATTAATTTTGCAGCAACTCCTGAGCGGGGAGAAGCGTATGATTTCACGGATCCGTACTATAGTTCAAAAGCAGTTGTTGCTACCTCCAATAAAGACCCGAAGATAGAATCATTAGATGATCTTGCTGGAAAAGAATTAGTCAGTATTTTAGGAACCAATTTTGAAAATGTCTTAAAAGAAAATTTCCCGGAAGAAGATTATGAATTAGTTATTTATGAATCTACGGATGTAGCTTATACCGATATTAATACAGGAAAAGTAGACGGATTTATTTATGGCAGAGAGCAGCTGATGGCACAGATTAGTCAGCGGGATATTCCACTTGAGATTGTTGATGAACCGTTTGGGGATCAGCCGGTAGCACTGCCATTCCAAAAGACAGAAGAAAATCAGGAATTAATCGCGGAAATTAATCAATCCATTGAAAAATTGAAGGAAGACGGAACATTTTCTGAAATATCTTTAAAATGGTTTGATGTCGACTTTTTAGCAGAAGAACAATAGAGAGGAAGAAAATAAATGAAACTTGGAGTAATGATACAAGGACCGGGTGGACATATGAACTCCTGGAAGTCAGAGGAAGTACCTGATGATGCCAGCGTTAATTTGAACCATTATATATCTGTCACCAAAAAAGCAGAAGCAGCCGGAATGGATTTTGTATTTATTGCAGATGGGCTGCACATTAATGAAAAATCCATTCCGCATTTTCTCAACCGTTTTGAACCGTTAACATTATTATCGGCTTTGGCAGCAGTCACAGAAAAAATCGGCTTAGCGGGAACTGTTTCAACAACGTATAGTGAACCATTTAATATTGCACGTCAATTTGCCTCTTTAGACAAATTATCAGGAGGTAGAGCTGGATGGAATGTCGTTACCTCCCCATTGGAAGGAACAGCATCCAATTTTAATAAAGGAAATCATCCAGAGCATAAGGTGCGTTATCAAATGGCAGATGAATATTTAGACGTTGTCAAAGGATTATGGGATTCCTGGGAAGACGATGCCTTTGTCAGAAATAGGGAAACAGGTCAGTTTTTTAATGCGGAGAAGATGCACCGTTTAAATCATTCAGGAGAATTTTTTAAAGCAGAAGGTCCATTAAATATTAACCGTTCCAGGCAGGGACAGCCGGTTATTTTTCAAGCTGGATCGTCTAAAACCGGAATACGATTTGCGGCAAAACACGGGGAAGCAATTTTTACGAATAAATCCACTTTAGAAAGCTCTCAGGAATATTATCGTGCATTGAAAAAGCTGGCTGCAGAAAATGGAAGAAAACCGGAGGATATTGCAATTTTACCTGCTCTATCTCCGATTATTGGCGCGACAGAGGAAGAAGCAGAAGAAAAATATAATGAAATTAAAAATTTAATCAGTATCGAGGAAGCACTCAACTATTTAGGACGTTTCTTTGACCATTTTGATTTTAGTCAGTTTCCATTAGATGAGCCATTCCCGGATATTGGCGATGTCGGGAAAAACAGCTTTCAATCCACGACGGATGATATCAAAAAGCGGGCAAAAGAAGAGAATTTAACATTAAGAGAGGTTGCTTTAAGTGTTGCTACACCAAGAAATGAATTTTTCGGCACCTATGAGCAGGTTGCTGACAAAATGATTGAATGGGTAGAGAATGAAGCTGCAGATGGGTTTGTAATTAGTATGTATGTATTAGGGAAGCAATATGATGATTTTCTGAAGCATGTACTTCCGCTGCTGGAGAGGAAAGGTTCCTTTCAAAGTGATGGTAAAAGCGATACTTTACGGGGGAATCTCGGATTATCGGTTCCTGAAAATCGTTTTAAAAACTAGGAACACCTGCCGGATAGAGTTTAGTTTTAAAAGTACGTGTTCAAAGAGAACAGAGAAATTCACAGGATTATTTTATTGGGCTGTTTGAATATCCTCTTTAAAGAAGGAAAGGAGAATGAATGTGAGTGCAATTGTTATTATATCAGGAAGCCCTTCGCCACTGTCCAGATCAGAACGCATTCTTTATTATTTGGGTAACCGGGCGGAGCAGAAAGGCTTTTCTGTGAAATATATATCTGTCAGAGATGTGGATGCTGAAGATTTATTATTTGCCAACTTTCAAAGTTCAAAAATAAAAGAGATAGCAGCTGATTTGGAAAAAGCAGAGGGAATTATTGTCGGATCCCCTGTATATAAAGCTTCTTACGCAGGAGTGCTGAAAGCATTATTTGATCTTATGCCTCAGGATGTTTTACGGGGAACTGTTTCACTGCCGGTTATGACAGGGGGAAGCCTCTCTCATTTATTGGCGCTGGATTATGCTCTAAAACCATTACTTGCTACACTGAAAAGCCAAAACTTAAAAGGTTTATATTTTCAAGATAGCGAAATTGATAAAACGAGAGAAAACCCAATTTTAGATGATGCCATGCTGAATAGGACGCAAAAGCAATTAGACTATTTTTTAGAGCAATTAAAAAGTCAGGAGCTGGTTTGACATAAAAAAACACAGCATCCGGGATTTGACCTTCAGGATGCTGCGGTAAGATCAGCTTTAAATATATTAAAAATGAATACTTGATAATTGGCCCTCGTTTAGAGGGTTTTTCTATTCTGATATGAGTAGAGTTTACATGATATTAGAATAACATTTCAAACCACTTTTCCAAAACCCCTCTGTCCGGCTTATCTATTTCTTCATCCTGCTGCTCTGCTTCATCATTATGACAGTATCCAAGCGGTTCAGTACCCTTTTCATAAAACATAATTCTGCTTTTTTCACAGCTTACATCTGCCCGTAATCCGCTGACAGGATCAACTGGGAGGCCAACAACACCAGAGGGCATGGAAAAGACATTTTTTCCATCCTGATCAATTTTCTCCATGTAATTTGCCCATATCTCTTTTGAAAAAGCTGTTTCTGCTACATTAGTCATTTCTCTATGGTCATCATACCCGACCCAAATACCGGTAGAAATAACGGGGCTGTATCCGACCATCCAGCTGTCAAAGTCTGTCGTACCGGATTTGCCGGCATAAATATCAGTCAGCTGATTATTGACATTTGCCCCGGTGACACTCGTATAGCCGTTTAACGTCTCGTCAAACATTCCTGTAAGAAGCTGTGTCAGAATAAAAGCTTTTTTCTCATCCAGTACCGCCTTTCCCTCCTCTGGTTTATGTGAGTAAAGGGATTTTCCATCAGCATCTGTAATTTCTTCAATCAGATAAGGAGTGACTGCCTTCCCTCCATTTGCAAGACGGGCATAAGCATTTGTCAACTCAATCACAGAAACAGAAGAAGTGCCGAGGGCTAAGGAAGGGACTGAATTTAAATCGCTTTTAATCCCAAATTTTTTCGCTGCTTCTATAAATCGGTCCCCGCCTATATAAAGTGCTGTTTTCACAGCATAAATGTTATCTGATAAAGCAATTGCCTGAGCAAGCGTGATTGGCGCATCTGCATAATACCCGTTAAAATTACTCGGCTGATACGTAGAACCATCAGAAAGTTGGAAGGAAGTAGCTTCACTGGTTAAAGTCGTACTGGCTGTATAACCGTTTTCCAATGCAGCATAATATAAAATTGGCTTAAAGGTAGAGCCTGGCATCCTTTTGGCATCGACTGCCCGGTTGTAGCTGCTTGTATGATAATCGATTCCACCCACCATTGCTACTACTTCACCCGTTTGCGGGACAATAGAAATGCCGGCAGCTTCCAAGTCGCTCTTTTCATCGATGGTTTGGGCAGCTGCTGCTTCCATTTCCTGCTGATAATCACTGTTTAAAGTTGTGTGGAGCCGGTAACCACCAAGCTTTACCTCTTCTACGTCCTTATTTAAAATCTGCGCAGCTTCTTTTAATGCCTGATCCTTAAAAAAAGATGCCGCTTCTTCAACAGGAGCCTGTTTTTGATAATTTAATTTTTCATTTATTGCTGCAGTATAGTCCGCCTCAGAAATAAGCTCATTATCAAGCATCCTTTTAAGAATAAGCTGCTGCCTGTTAGTGGCATTTTCTAAATTATTTAATGGAGAATAATAGGTAGGTCCCTTTGGAACTCCAGCCAGCATACTTGCTTCTGCCAGGGACAGCTGATCAGCAGGCTTTCCAAAAAAATAATTACTTGCAGCTTCAATCCCATGAGCGCCGTGTCCATAATAGATAGTATTCATATAGCCTTCTAAGATTTCTTCCTTAGAATAAAACATTTCTAAGCGAATGGCATAGAAAGCTTCCTGCAGCTTCCGGGACCAGGTTTTCTTTGGAGATAGATAGAGATTTCTTGCATATTGCTGTGTGATAGTGCTGGCTCCTTCTTTCAACGAGCCGGAAACAAAATTATTCCATAATGATTTTGCAATACGAATGAAATCAAGACCGTTATGATCAAAGAAGCGATTATCTTCTATAATCAGGGTTGCCTGAATAGCAGAAGGATCTATATTGTCTAAAGAAACCCATTCATAGGAATCTCCAAAGCTATCTTCAATGATTTCTCCTTCCTGATCATAAAAAATAGCGGGAGATTGATTACTGAGATTTGGCGGTCCCATTAAATAAGCTAATAAGTAGATCGCTAATATTCCAGCAATCATCAGTAAAATGATACCGCCAATCAGCTTGTAGATTAGGCGCAGTTCTTTTAATGATTTCATCCTTCATCGTCTCCAAAAATAATGTGTCTTCACTAAAATGGTGATACTGGAGTTTGTATATCCTCTCTCTTCATTATGGAAAAAGAAATGATTTTATAAACCTGTAAAGTGAAACTTGATTTAGCGGGAGATTTTCGACATCCAGATTAAAATAGATATTTCTATAAAAGTAAGGGGGATTATGGGCTCTTATGCCGTGGTAAAGTTTTTCATCAGCAAGAGTATTGCTTATCATAGTGTTTTATAGATATAATAAACAAATACATTAAATTAAGAAAAATGATAGAAGGAGTACCTATGCAACAAAATTCCGAACATGTCAATATTACGTTGAAGACACTGATTTTTGATTTGGATTCAGGCGATCAGGAAACCCAGGAGCAGACTTTTACTGGGGAATGGACAAAAAAAGGCGACATCGATGTGCTGAGATACAAGGAAGAGGTTGAAGAAGCCGGAACCATCCAGAATATGATTATGATTCGTCCAGAGCGTGTTTCTATAAAGCGCACAGGTGCCATCCAAATGAATCAGCAATTTCAGTTAGGTCAAAAAACAGAAAATATTTATCAGCATATGCATGGCAATATTCATATGGAAACTTTTGTGGAATCCATCACATTTAGAGAGGATACAATGCCGCGGGTGCTTGATATGAATTATACAATGAAGCTGAATGGCCAAATAGAACGTAAGCATCAGCTCGAGCTGCAATTTTCAACAAAATAAGTAAGAATTCCCCTTGCCTTCAAGAAATGCAAAGAGAGTAAGCGGGGGAGGAATTGCCAAAAGTAAAGCCATGACAGGAGGGGCGGAACGTTAGTGGAATCCCTTTCTGGCGTAAGAGCAATCCACCGGTACGGGCGTGTTCCTTAAACTGCCTGCGGGGGATGAAACAAGGAGGAAACAGGAAATGAACGTATTAGCACAAGCAGAAGAAACATTAAAGGAACAAATTCATACAGCCGTCATTGCTGCAGAGCTTGCAACAGAGGACACCATTCCCAATATTATTCTGGAAAAACCAAAAGATAAAGCGCATGGCGATTTTGCCACCAATATTGCGATGCAGCTGGCACGGATTGCAAAAAAAGCACCACGTCAAATCGCAGATGATATTGTAGCGAAATTAGATAAGCAGAAAGCATCCATTGAAAAGGTAGATATTGCCGGACCAGGATTTATTAATTTCTATATGAAGCAGGATTTCTTAGGTGAAGTGATTGAAACGGTGCTTGAGGCTGGAGATGCTTATGGAACTTCGAAGGACGGCAATGGCGAGAAGGTGCAAGTCGAATTTGTATCCGTTAATCCGACCGGAGATCTCCATTTAGGTCATGCAAGAAATGCGGCGTTTGGAGATGTTTTGTGTAATCTTTTTGCAGCTGCCGGCTATGAAGTAGAGAGAGAATATTATATTAATGATGCAGGAAACCAAATTAATAATTTAGGTTTATCGGTAGAAGCTCGTTATTTGCAGGAATTAGGACAGTCTGTTGATATGCCGGAAGATGGCTATCATGGGCAGGCAATCATTGATATTGCGAAAACGCTTGTGAAAGAAGAAGGAGATATCTGGGCGGAGAGATCACATGAAGAGCGTCTGGATTATTTTAAAGAATATGGACTTAAAGCCTCCTTGCGTAATATTGAAAATGATTTAAAAGATTTCCGTGTTGAATTTGACAGCTGGTTCTCCGAGCGTTCACTCTTTAAGGATAATCAGATTGATGATGCTTTAAAAGTGCTGGAAGATGGCGGCTATACCTATGAAAAAGATGGGGCATTATGGTTTAAGACGACAGCATTCGGGGACGATAAAGACCGTGTACTTATCAAGCAGGATGGAGCTTACACCTATTTAACTCCGGATATTGCTTATCATAAAAATAAATTAGACCGCGGCTTTGATCAGATTATTAACGTATGGGGCGCAGATCACCATGGTTATATACCAAGAATGCGTGCAGCTCTTGAGGCTATGGGTTATCCAGTCGATAAATTCTCCGTGAAAATTATTCAAATGGTAAACCTGTTTGAAGGCGGAGAAAAAGTTAAAATGAGTAAGCGTACAGGTAAAGCTGTATCGTTAAGAGAGCTTATGGATGAAGTAGGAATTGATGCGGTACGTTATTATTTTGTTGCGCGCTCAAATGACTCGCAATTGGATTTCGATATGGATTTGGCAAAATCACAATCCAATGATAACCCGGTTTACTATGTTCAATATGCACATGCACGTATCTGTACAATGCTTGAACAGGCAAAAAATAAAGGCTTTGCAACAGAGGAAGCGTTCGATGCGTCCCTATTAACAGCGGAAAAGGAACTGGATCTGCTTAAAAAAGTAGGGGAGCTACCGCAAGTGATTGCAGATGCAGCAGATAAACAAACACCGCATAAAGTAACCCAATATGTATTTGATTTGGCATCGACGCTGCATAGCTTCTATAATGCAGAGAAAGTATTAGATGCAGATAATCCCGAGCGTACGGGCGCACGTATTGCTTTAATGAAAGCTGTGCGTCAAACATTGGCAAATGGATTAGGTATTTTGGGAGTAACTGCTCCGGAGAAAATGTAATTTGAAGATGATCAAAAAAATCCCGCAGAGAAATGGTTGATTTCTTTGTGGGATTTTTTGATTACATTAAAGACACGTAATTGAAAGGAATTCCTTATGCAGGTTATTCATAAACTTAATTCCTGTTAAAGGATATTTATTTACGTTCAATTTGATATATCAATCTAAAAAATATCGTTATTTCCCTTGAAATAGGTTGACTGAATGTTCATTCATGTTTTAAAGTAGAGATAGAATTATTTTTTATTAAAATATGAAAACGCTAACAATTTATATTATAATATATAGAGGGGGAAATGATATTGGATACATTTCTGATGATTAATTGGATAGCATTTTTAGCTGTGACGGGCTATGCACTATTCTTATTTGCCAAAGTCATTGCAACACGGGTTACTTATATCAGACTTGGACAAAAATCAGAGTTTGATGGCGAGATAAAGTTGAGAATCCAGCGCATTATAAAAAATGTATTTGGGCAGTCGAAGCTATTAAAGGATAAAAAATCCGGTACGATTCATGTCATGATGTTTTATGGCTTTATCCTGGTTCAGTTCGGAGCTATTGATATGTTTATCAAAGGGCTCTCCCCTGGAAACCATTTGCCGTTCGGCGTGCTCTACCCGGGATTTATCTTTTTCCAGGAGCTCGTGACGCTGATGATTTTAGTTGCAGTTGTATGGGCATTTTACCGCCGTTATATGGAGAAACTGGTCCGTTTGAAAAGGGGATTTAAAGCAGGGCTTGTTCTTATTTTTATCGGTACATTAATGGTTTCCGTACTGTTTGGAAATGGAATGGCTATGATTTGGCACGGACATGAAGTAACATGGGCAGAGCCGGTTGCCAGTATCTTTGCCAGCTTATTTGGCGGTGTTTCAGCAGGTACAGCGATGGTGCTATTTTATATTGCCTGGTGGGTACATACGGTAACATTGCTTACATTCTTGGTGTATGTGCCGCAGTCCAAGCATGCACACTTAATTGCTGCACCAATCAATGTATTCCTGAGCAAGCAGGTACCCGGGAAATTAGAAAAGCTTGATTTTGATTTAGAGGATATGGATGAAGAAAGTGAAGAGGAGATTGCTTTTGGAGTCGGGAAGGTAGAAGACTTCAAGCAGCATCAGATGATAGATTTCTATGCCTGTGTGGAATGCGGCCGTTGTACGGATGTGTGTCCGGCTTCTGGCACAGGAAAAATGCTTTCGCCGATGGATATTATGATTAAGGTCCGGGACCATTTAACGGAAAAAGGAGCGGCAGTTACCGGCAAATCAGCCTGGGTTCCTTCCTACGCCTTTTCAGGAGCTGCAGGCAACCAGGCTTCTGCAAGCAAGGAAGCTGCTGCATCCGTTCAAAGTATGAGCTTGATTGGTGATGTAATCACAGAGGAGGAGCTGTCTGGATGTACGACCTGCCGGAACTGTGAGGATGCCTGCCCTGTAAATAATGAGCATGTTGGTACGATTATTGATATGCGTCGTTATTTAGTCATGACAGAAGGAAAAATGGATTCTGATATTCAGCGTGCTGTCATGAATATTGAACGTCAGGGCAATCCCTGGGGATTATCCAAGAAGGATCGGATTAAATGGCGTGATGAAGATGAATCCGTTTATATTCCGACAGTGAAGGAATTGAAGAAGGAAGATAAAACATTCGAGTATTTATTCTGGGTCAGCTCGATGGGCTCCTTTGACAGCCGCAGCCAAAAAATTGCACTCAGCTTTGCAAAATTAATGAACCAGGCCGATGTCAGCTTTGCTATCCTGGGAAATACAGAGGCAAACTCTGGTGATACAGCAAGACGGATTGGTAATGAGTTTTTATTCCAGGAAATTGCGGAGAAAAATATCAAGCAATTTACAAAGAATGACGTCACGAAAATTGTCACGATAGACCCGCACGCGTACAATATATTTAAGAATGAATACCCTGACTTTGGATTTGGGGCAGAGGTATATCATCATACACAGCTGCTCTATGACCTGATTATGTCAGGAAAATTGAAGCCGCAAAAAGCAATAAATGAAAGATTAACTTATCATGATTCCTGTTATTTAGGAAGATATAATGGCGTATACGATCCACCTCGGGAAATACTGAAGGCTATTCCAGGCCTGGAGCTGGTGGAAATGAACCGTAGCCGTGAAAATGGAATGTGCTGTGGCGCGGGCGGCGGCTTAATGTGGACAGAAGAAACGACTGGAAACCGGATTAACGTTGCGCGTACAGAGCAGGCATTACAAGTACAGCCGTCAATGATTTCAAGTGCATGTCCATATTGTTTAACAATGCTGAGTGATGGCACAAAAGCAAAAGAAGTAGAAGAGGATATTGGTACAATGGATGTTGCTGAGATTTTGGCACTATCTGTTTTTGAACAAAATGAAGAAAAAACAGCATAAAGGTATAGAGAGGGCGGGTGTCCTCTCTATACTTTCTACTGTTCATTGAACGAGCGTTCGTTCGAAGTATAAAGGGAGGCTATATATTATGAGAAAATCGGTTATTGTTGCGGGGGCGCGCACCCCTTTTGGGAAATTTGGGGGAGCATTAACACCGTTAACAGCAGTAAATCTGGGAGCAGTAGCAATTAAAGCAGCATTAGAAAGAGCTGAACTTGATGGTGCAGATGTAGATGAAGTGATTATGGGAACCGTTCTGCAGGGTGGACAGGGACAAATTCCGTCAAGGCAGGCTGCAGTGGAGGCAGGCATTCCATGGGAGGTAAAAACAGAAACAATTAATAAGGTCTGTGCTTCCGGGCTGCGCAGTGTTACATTGGCAGATCAATTAATCCGGTTAGGCGAAGAAAATATAATTGTTGCCGGCGGAATGGAAAGCATGAGCAATGCACCATATTTTTTACCTGATGCCAGATGGGGAAACCGCATGGGTGATAAATCGGTAAAGGATTTAATGATTCATGATGGTCTTACCTGCACTTTTACAGGAAACCATATGGGAAGCTATGGCAACGACACAGCTGCATCCTTTAAAGTGTCACGTGAACGCCAGGATGAATGGGCAGCGAGGAGTCAGCAGCTGGCAGTAAATGCGATCGAATCAGGGAAGTTTGCAGATGAAATTGTTCCTGTAGAAATCCCTGTCCGTAAAGGTGAGCCGATTGTTGTCAGTGAAGACGAAACACCGAGAAAAGGAACAACTGTTGAGAAATTAGCTGCGCTACGGCCTGCATTCGATAAAGACGGCACCATTACAGCAGGCAACGCACCTGGTGTGAACGATGGAGCGAGTGCTGTAGTTGTCATGTCAGATGAAAAAGCAAAGGAATTAAATAAAAAGCCGCTGGCAACAATTTTAGGCCATGCGGAAGTAGCAGTGGAAGCAAAAAACTTTCCGCAGACTCCAGGCTTAGTAATTAATCGTTTGTTAGAAAAAACAGGTGTATCCCAGGAAGAAATCGATCTCTACGAAATTAATGAAGCATTTGCAGTTGTTGCACTGGCAAGCGGACAAATTGCAGATATTGATGAGGAAAAAATAAATGTCAATGGTGGAGCAGTCGCGCTGGGACATCCGATTGGCGCAAGCGGTAATCGGATTATCCTAACATTAATCCACGAGTTAAAACGCCGCGGCGGTGGAAAAGGCATTGCGGCGATCTGCAGCGGAGGCGGCCAGGGAGATGCTGTTTTAATTGAAGTACCGGCAGATTAATTGTGTGCGTTAAAAAAACTTCTAAAAGGAGCGTGTTATCATGACTGTAAAAGAAGTAATGGTTATTGGAGCAGGGCAAATGGGTGCAGGAATTGCGCTCGTTTTTGCCCGTTCCGGCTATCAGGTGAAAATGTATGATACAAACATAGAGGCGCTGAAAAGGGGAAAGCAGTATATTGAGAAGATATTCGATAAGGATATTGCTAAAGGAAAAATGGAAGCGGATACAAAGAAAGAGGCGTTAAATCGTCTGCAGCTTGTTGTTGATCTGGATGCAGATCCGATTACAGCTGATTTTATTATTGAAGCGGTTGTTGAAAAAGTGGAAGTGAAAAAAGAAGTATTCCAACGGCTTGATGAGCTTGCACCGAAGCATACCATTTTTGCGACCAATACATCCTCCTTGCCGATTACTGAAATTGCTTCTGTCACCAATAGAGCTGAGCAATTTATCGGCATGCATTTTATGAACCCTGTTCCCGTGATGAAGCTGGTTGAAATTATTCGGGGACTGGAAACGAGTGAAGCAACTTACCAGACAGTTAAAGAATTGTCGGAGGCCTTAGATAAACAGGATGTAGAGGTGAAAGATTTTCCGGGCTTTGTTTCCAATCGCATCCTGATGCCGATGATTAATGAAGCAGTTTATACCGTTTTTGAAGGGATTGCGAGTATAGAAGATGTGGACCAGGTAATGAAACTGGGGATGAATCATCCAATGGGGCCGCTGCAGTTGGCAGATTTCATTGGTCTGGATACATGCTTATCCATTATGGAGATTCTTCACGAAGGCTTCGGAGACAGTAAATATCGTCCATGCCCGCTCCTGAGACAGTACGTGCAGGCAGGAAGACTCGGCAAGAAGGCAGGCAGAGGCTTTTACACATATAGTGATTAAAAAAGAGAACACGTATTGAACGTGGAAGGGGTATGCATATTGATTATTACACAAACAGAGGAACAAAAAATGTTAATCAAAATGGTTCAAGACTTTGCCCGCGATGAGATTGCCAAGGAAGTCGGGCGGATGGAGGAGGAAGACCGTTTTCCGAAAGAAATTATTGCGAAGATGGGAGAGCTTGGATTAATGGGTATTCCTATACCGGAGAAGTATGGGGGTGCCGGTATGGATTTCAGTTCCTATATCCGTGTGATTCACGAGCTGTCAAAGGCAAGTGCAACAATTGGTGTTATTTTGTCGGTACACACCTCTGTCGGCACAAATCCGATTCTTTATTTTGGAACGGAGGAACAGAAAAAGAAATATATTCCCAAGCTTGCTTCCGGAGAATACTTAGGTGCTTTTGCTTTAACAGAGGCAAATTCCGGCTCAGATGCAAGCGGTTTAAAAACAACGGCTAAGCTGGTCGATGATATGTACGTATTGAACGGTTCAAAAGTATTTATTACTAACGGGGAATATGCCGATACATTTATTACATTTGCCAGAACAAGTGGTGATAAGGACGGGATCAGTGCTTTTATTGTTGAAAGAGATAGTCCGGGTCTGGTGATTGGAAAGAATGAAAAGAAAATGGGATTGAAGGGTTCAAGTACGGTTGAACTAACCTTTGAGCAATGCCGGATTCCTAAGGAGAATCTACTTGGTAAGGAAGGGCAGGGCTTTAAAATAGCGATGGCTAACTTAAATATCGGGAGAATTGGCATTGCGGCCCAGGGTCTCGGTATTGCGGAGGCAGCGCTGGATTATTCCGTTGCTTATGCAAAGGAAAGGGAGCAGTTTGGCAAACCGATTGCAGCAAATCAGGGGATTTCCTTTAAGCTGGCAGAGATGGCGACGAAGGTGGAAGCGGCAAAGCTATTAACCTATCAAGCAGCAAAACGGATTGAAATGAATCAAGCCTGTATAAAGGAAACGTCTATGGCGAAGCTGACAGCAACAAAAGCAGCAATGCAAAATGCAATTGAGGCTGTTCAGATTTATGGCGGCTATGGCTATACCAAAGAATATCCTGTTGAAAGGCTGTTTCGTGATGCGAAGGTAACGGAGATTTATGAAGGAACGAATGAAATACAGCATATCGTGATATCTAAAGAGCTATTGAAGGGGAGATAGAAATGAATTTTCAATTAACCGAAGAACAAGAAATGCTGCGGAAAATGGTCAGAGATTTTGCTGAAAATGAAGTGGAGCCGACAGCGGCGGAGAGGGATGAAGAAGAGCGATTTGACAGGGAGATTTTCAATCAGATGGCAGAGCTTGGATTAACAGGTATCCCCTGGCCGGAGGAATATGGAGGGATAGGTTCCGATTATGTGAGCTATGTGATTGCAGTAGAGGAACTATCGCGTGTCTGTGCTTCCACGGGAGTAACGCTTTCGGCTCATTTATCTTTGGCGAGCTGGCCAATTTATAAATATGGCAATGAAGAACAGAAGCAGAACTTTTTACAACGGCTTGCAACTGGAGAAGCGCTGGGGGCTTATGCCTTATCAGAGCCTGGGGCCGGCAGTGATGTAGTGTCGATGAAAACAATAGCTAAAAGAGACGGTACGGATTATATATTGAATGGCAGCAAAGTGTGGATCACAAATGGCGGCGTGGCAGATCTCTATATTGTTTTTGCAAAAACAGATGCGGAGAAAAAGCATAAAGGCATTACTGCATTTATTGTTGAAAAAGGAACAGATGGCTTCACATTCGGCAAAAAAGAAAAGAAGCTTGGCATTCGTTCATCTCCTACTACGGAGTTAATCTTCGAGAATTGCAGAATACCTGCAGAAAATGTATTGGGGGAAGAAGGAGACGGTTTTAAAATTGCAATGACCACCTTAGATGGAGGCAGAAACGGCATTGCTGCACAGGCTCTGGGAATTGCGCAAGGAGCACTGGATGCAGCTGCAGCTTATGCGAAGGGAAGAGAGCAATTCGGCAAGCCGATTGCAGCCAACCAAGGCATATCCTTCAAACTGGCAGATATGGCAACAGATATCGAAGCAGCCCGTCTGTTAACCTACCAGGCTGCATGGCTAGAATCAGCTGGAAAAGCCTATGGAAAAGCATCTGCCATGTCGAAATTATTCGCAGGTGATGCGGCGATGCGTATTACCGTAGAAGCAGTGCAAATTTTTGGCGGCTATGGATACACAAAAGACTATCCAGTGGAGCGCTATATGCGTGATGCTAAGATTACGCAAATTTACGAGGGTACAAATGAAATCCAGCGGCTTGTTATCGGACGGATGCTGACAAAATAGATATATTTTCTTTCAGTAATTGAAGCTGAACATAATATTTGTGAATGCTATGGAGGAATAAACACTGATTTTATCATAGAGAACCGCCCATTTAATGAAATCTCATTTACAAAAAGGAGGTTGAGTGATGAGTGAAGATCAGATCCGCTCCTCTGTCAAAGACCAGGAGCTCGTAATGCGGCGCAGAAAACAAATTATTGAAGGGGCCATGCGGCTGTTTAAGGAAAAAGGCTTTCACCGGACTACGACAAGAGAAATTGCCAAAGAATCTGGATTCAGCATTGGCACATTATATGAATACATTAGAACAAAAGAGGATGTGCTTTTTCTTGTTTGCGAATTTGTACATGATCAAGTGCGTGATCAGCTTACAGCAACGATTTCTGTAGATAATCCATCAGACGAAAGTCTGCGTCAGGCCATCCGGCAATATCTTTATTTTATGGATACCATACAGCCTGAAATTTTAATGCTGTATCAGGAAACGAAATCATTAAATAAAGAAAAGCGCAAGTTTGTGCTGGAGCAGGAGCGTAAGGTTGTTGGAATGATGGAGGAGCTCTTAACTGTTTCCTTAAAAGAAAAGCTGAGCTCTAAAGAAATTTATTTTTTGGCAAATAATATTGTCGTCAGTGGACATATGTGGTGCTTCCGCCGCTGGATGATTCAAAAAGAATTTACTATTGATGAATACGTAGAATTACAGATGAAACAAGTGAATTGTTGGCTGTAAACATATGAAAGTCCAGAAATCTTGGAATCTAGTTAAAGGGGAGGATGAAGCATGACAGAAGAGCGTTATTCGCCAAAGCATCCCATTCGTTTTGTGACGGCATCCAGCTTGTTCGATGGGCATGATGCTTCCATAAATATTATGCGGCGTATTCTGCAGGCCAGCGGTGCCGAGGTTATTCACCTTGGGCATAACCGTTCGGTAGAAGAAGTAGTCTATGCAGCCATTCAAGAGGATGCACAGGGGATTGCAATCTCATCTTATCAAGGCGGACATGTCGAATATTTTAAATATATGATTGATTTGTTAAAAGAGCTGGATGCGGCGCATATTCAAGTTTTAGGTGGTGGCGGAGGAACCATTCTTCCGCGAGAGATCAAAGAGCTTCATGAATATGGAGTTGCCTGGCTGTTTTCTCCTGATGATGGAAGAAAATATGGCCTGCAAGGGATGATTGACCGTATGCTGGAAAAATGTGATTTTATCCCGCCGATAGATATAGAGAAAGACTTCTTGCGATTAAAAGAAGGGGACCGGCTGGCAATCGGTAAATTCATCACCTTAATGGAGAATGGGGAACAAGAAACTAAGAAACAGGTTTTAGAAAAGTTCTCTGCTCATTCCAAAAAGAAAATTCCTGTACTTGGAATCACGGGAACAGGCGGAGCAGGAAAGAGCTCTCTGACCGATGAACTTATCCGCCGATTTTTGAATGAAATTCAGGAGCGGAAGATAGCGATTTTATCTATCGATCCTTCCAAGCGAAAAACAGGCGGTGCTTTACTTGGAGACCGTATCCGAATGAATGCTATTTTTTCCGACCGGATTTATATGCGCTCTCTTGCTACCAGAAATTCAGGCACAGAGCTTTCTGATTCAATTCAGGATGCGATAGAAGTGGTACGTGCCTCAGACTATGATCTCATCATTGTGGAGACGAGTGGAATAGGGCAGGGCGATGCAGCAATTACAGATATTACGGATTTATCTATGTATGTTATGACTGCAGAGTTTGGTGCACCTACACAGCTGGAGAAAATCGATATGATTGATTATGCTGATTTTATCGTCATTAATAAATTTGAACAAAAAGGATCAGAGGATGCGCTCAATCAAGTGCGAAAGCAATATGAGCGCAGCCATATGCTATTTCATCAGGATAAAACCAAATTCCCTGTCTTTGGTACAATAGCGAGTCAATTTAATGATGAAGGAACAAACGCTTTATTTGCTTCATTGATTGATCGGATGAATGAAGATTATCAGTGGGAAGCAGAAATTCCATTTCAACGTCATGTTATTTCAGAAAAGCAAAATCAAATCATTACCAATGAGCGCAGGCATTATTTGCGGGAGATCGCTTCCTATGTCCGGAATTATGATAAGCGTGCTGGGAAACAGCGGGGGATTGCCACGAAACTCTATCAGTTAAAAGGAGTAAAAGGGGACTTGGGCGAGGAAGCAGGAGCTTCATTAGACCGGGCAATTACAATATATGAACAGCAATTGGACGGGGATGCGAAACAGCTGCTGGATAATTGGGAAACATTAAAAGAAAGTTATCTGGGTGACACATTTACCTTTAAAGTAAGAGAGAAAGAAATCACGATGGACTTAACAACAGAGTCTTTATCAGGCTTAAAGATTCCAAAAGTTGTGCTGCCCAAATACCGGGATTGGGGAGATCGTCTGTATTGGTTAATGAGGGAGAATGTTCCAGGCTCTTTTCCTTATACAGCCGGTGTGTTTCCGTTTAAACGAAAAGGAGAGGACCCGACGAGACAATTTGCCGGCGAAGGAACTCCTGAGCGGACTAATCGCCGCTTCCATTATCTTTCTAAGGGAGAAGAAGCGAAACGTCTTTCTACTGCATTTGATTCAGTAACTTTATATGGAGAAGATCCTGCAGAACGACCGGATATTTACGGGAAGGTCGGCAACAGCGGTGTAAATATTTGTACATTAGATGATATGAAAAAGCTCTATAGCGGCTTTGATTTAACAGATCCGTTAACATCTGTTTCCATGACGATTAATGGACCGGCGCCAATTATTTTGGCAATGTATTTTAATACTGCTATTGATCAGCAGGTAGATAAGTTTACAGAAGAAAACGGACGCCCGCCGACGGCGGAAGAATTTGGTCGAATTCAGGCAGATACTGTTTCTGTAATCCGGGGTACAGTGCAGGCTGATATTCTAAAAGAGGATCAGGGCCAGAATACTTGTATCTTTTCGACAGAATTCGCTCTCCGGATGATGGGAGATATTCAAGCATATTTCATAGATAATAAGGTACGGAATTATTATTCAGTTTCTATATCCGGCTATCATATTGCGGAAGCAGGTGCAAATCCGATTACCCAGCTTGCATTCACATTAGCAAATGGATTTACCTATGTAGAGTATTATTTGAGCCGGGGAATGGATATTAATAAATTTGCACCAAATCTTTCTTTCTTCTTCTCTAATGGTTTAGATCCCGAGTATACAGTGATTGGAAGAGTGGCAAGAAGGATTTGGGCAATTACCATGAAGGAAAAGTACAATGCAAATGAGCGCAGTCAAAAGCTGAAGTACCATGTACAGACTTCAGGGCGGTCCCTGCATGCCCAGGAAATAGATTTTAATGATATCCGTACAACATTGCAGGCATTACTGGCTATCCAGGACAATACAAATTCACTGCACACGAACGCTTATGATGAAGCGATTACGACACCGACAGAAGAATCTGTCCGCCGGGCAATGGCAATTCAAATGATTATTAATAAAGAATTTGGATTAGCAAAAAATGAAAATTCCTTACAGGGAGCTTTTATTGTTGAAGAGTTAACTGACCTTGTACAGGAAGCGGTTTTAAAGGAATTTGAGCAGATGAATGACCGCGGCGGTGTACTGGGAGCAATGGAACGTCAGTATCAGCGCGGGAAAATTCAGGAGGAATCACTTTATTATGAAGGAAAGAAGCACTCCGGAGAACTGCCGATTGTAGGCGTAAATACGTATTTAAATCCCAATCCTCCATCTGAAGAAGATATTGACTCAATGGAGCTTGCCCGGGCAACAGAAGAGGAAAAAATGCATCAAATCAAAGAACTGCGCCGTTTTCAGACAGAGCATCAAGATAATGTAGAAGAAGCTTTAAAACGATTAAAACAGACAGCAGTAACAGATGGAAATATCTTTGCAGAATTACTGTACACAGTCCGCTACGCAAGTCTGGGCCAAATCACAAAAGCACTCTACGAGGTCGGCGGACAATACCGGCGTAATATGTAAACTCGTTGAAAGTATAATGAACTATGAAACCCACGCTCACGTTCTTTTTATAATAAAAATGAATAGTTTATGATTAATTTCCCTTACTGTATAAGTTGAAATAGGAACTTGCATGCTCTTGTTTATCACTCAACTTTCGCACCTAAGAATAAACATATAAACCTTGCTGTTCCAGGATGTACATGGTCTTAATTATCATGCTTGCTTTTAGTTAACTCATCTTTTTATTTTTTGAACAGGTTATTGTGTATAGCTTCCGCTCCGGCCAACCACTCCGCTTTCCATGGGGACGGCTTCAGCTAACTTGAAAAGAAACCCGCTTTTCAAGTGGATCTTCAGCTCGCCCTGTTCCCATAGGAGTCTGCGTGGTTGGCCTGCGCTCTAATAGGAGTCTACAGCGCATGGAAGAAATAATATCCTGATGAAATTAGCTGAAATCATCGTTTTTTAGCCTAAATAAACAATCATGCTGGTGTTTTAAACGGTTTTTAGCAGTTCAAATCATGACAACATGAATAAATCATATCGAGAATAGCTTTCATGCACCAAAAATAAGGATTACTGAGCATCTTTATCATAAAACATGAAAAATTTGTTCCGTCAGATCCGCCTTTTATTTGTTCAGTTATTTTAGTATAGAATACCCTGTTAGCGGAGGCGGACCGTTTTGACTCCTGAGGGATTAAGCACCATCTGAAGATCCACTTTTGCCAAGTGATCTTCTTGGCAAAAGTTAGCTGAAGAGCGTGCCCCTAGGAAAGCAAAACGGTCCGCCGTAGCGGTTGCTATACACTTTACCTTTTATATTTGTCAACAGATATATGGAGAAAATGATCAACCCCCTGTTCCTATGGATAGGAAGTTACTTTTTAAAGTGCGAAATTTGAGTTTATCATAATAAAGATGATTATGTAGAGTAGTGACTAGCGATGGTTTTC
This sequence comes from Oceanobacillus sp. FSL W8-0428, assembly GCF_038004405.1. Classification (NCBI taxonomy): domain Bacteria; kingdom Bacillati; phylum Bacillota; class Bacilli; order Caryophanales; family Bacillaceae; genus Oceanobacillus; species Oceanobacillus sp. FSL W8-0428. The sequence goes on along the minus strand of NZ_JBBORB010000001.1, from coordinate 690,919 downwards.
GATAGAAACGAGTAACTGTAGCAATATTGTCGGGTTAGTAAAAATTTAAGATAGATGGACATGAAACTATCTAACGTAGGAAAAACACGGAGACTCCTGCGGGAAAGCGCAGTGTTTTTCCGGAGTGATCACTATTCAGCTTATTTAAGAATACAGAACCGTAAACTTTCACTGGATAATTGCATTCAAATATGTTTATAATGTAAAATAGATTTATTGTGACAAAATCGCATATATAATAATTATTTGCAGCATAGATAGCTATCTTTAGCCTTAATTATATATTTAAAGGAGTGCATGAACGTGAGCGTGAAAGAATTGACACAAGAAGAAATCAGCAATTTGTCCATGATTGAATTAGGTTCCATTATTTTAAAGGAAGAAAATAAAGCAGTCTCATTTCAAAATTTATTCTCTAAAATAGCAGATTTAAAAAACTTTTCAGAAGAAGATAAGGAAAATATGATTGCACAATTCTACACAGATATGAATGTTGACGGACGCTACTTAACATTAGGATCTGGTATGTGGGGATTAAAAAGCTGGTATCCAGTAGAGCAGGCAGAAGAAGAAATTACAGATGAGCCGACGAAAAAACGTAAGAAAAAGAAGAAAAAAGCAGCAGCAGTAGTAGAAACAGAAGAAATTGATGATGATTTAGATGTAACAGATGAAGACATCGATGATATGCTGGATGATTTCGATGATGTAGAAGAAGATGAAGACCTGGAGGAAATTGAAGATGAAGTAGATGATGTCATCGGTAAAGACGATTTGGATGAATTAGATTATGATGATGAGGACGACCGCTAATCTGTTTCATATAAAAGGAATGAATAAAAAAGCTGGAACAAGTTGAGTTAGAACTCAGTTTGTTCCAGCTTTTTTTATAGCGGAAGGAAGCTTTGATAAAACTCTATTTTAGCAGGAATAATATCTTATAAGTGAACTTTTTATAAACTCTCACTTCTTTCTATAGTCTTTCATAGTAAAACATTGTAAAATAGACTTAGAAAACAATTACATAAAATAAAAATAGGTGATTTTTAAAATCATAAAGGGAAGTTGGTGCAATTCCAACGCGGTCCCGCCACTGTAATTGCGAGCGAACAGAACGAGCCACTGTACAAACATGTATGGGAAGGAGTCTGGGAGTGATGACCAAGAGCCAGGATACCTGCCTATTTTTAGTTCCAGCCAATTCTACGAGGATAGTAAGGTGAAGCGTTTTTCTGAATCTTTCTAACATCTTCATTTGCCGTGGAGATGTTTTTTAACGTAGTATAGCTCATTTTAATCCAGTGTGAAAATTGGATATCTGCTAACTATACAAGCTATTTGATTCAGGATACTTAGCAGAAAGAATAATTTTTGAAAGCCATTTCACATCTGTGCTTCCTCAATGATAAAAAACGGCTGAACATGTAAAAATACATTAAAATCAAGGGGGAAGTTAAAATGAAAAAGTTTTTACAGGTTCTGCTGCTGGCTTTATTAGCGGGTTTCTTAATCGGATGCAGTAATAATGACAGCGGAAATGAAGCTGCACCGAATGAAAATACGACAAATGAAGAATCTGCTGCAGAGGGAACAGATGGAGATGATTCTGCTTATCCGTTAACGATAACAGATGCAATAGATAATGAAGTGACACTGGAGGAAGAACCAGAGCGAATTGTCTCGTTGATGCCGAGTAACACAGAAATTACATTTGCTTTAGGACAAGGAGATAAGGTGGTCGGTGTTTCTGATAACGATACATACCCGGAAGAGGTTTTTGATATTGATAAGGTTGGCGGCATGGAATTTAATGTTGAAGTGATTATCAGCCTGGACCCGGATGTTGTTTTAGCACATGAATCTTTAGTGGCTTCATCACAGGAAGCATTAGATCAACTGGAAGGCGCTGATATTGAAGTGTTCACCGTTGCAGACGCAACAGATGTTGATACCACCTATGAAACAATTGACAATATTGGACAGGTTGTCGGTGCTGAAGAAGAGGCAGAACAATTAGTTACAGATATGCAGGCTGACTTTGCAGAATTAGAGGAAATAACCTCAGAAGTAGCAGAGGAAGATCGTCAATCTGTGTTCTTTGAGATTTCTCCATCACCAGATATCTATACAGCCGGACAGAACACATTCCTTGATGAGCTGCTGCAGATTATCCATGCAGATAATGCCGCCGGTGATCAGGAAGGCTGGGTTGAGATGGACCCGGAAGCAATTATAGAGCTGAATCCAGAGGTGATTATTTCAACATATGGTTCTTATGTAGAAGATCCAATCGGTGAAGTGACTTCAAGAGATGGTTTTGATGCTGTAGATGCCGTGGTAAATGAAAGAATTTATGATGTTGATTCGGATACAGTGTCCCGACCGGGGCCTCGTCTCGTTGATGGAGCAAGAGAAATCGCTGAGTCAGTGTATCCGGAGCTTTTTGATGAAGAGTAATTTATTGAAATATACGCTTTCATTAGCGTTTTTAATCAGTACCATGCTGATAGCAATTTCGGTTGGCAGTGTCTCTGTCCCGATACCTGAAATTGTTAAAATTATCGGTTCAGAGGTATTTCATCTTCCTATAGGTAATGATGTCGATCCAAAGTCCATCAGCATTGTATATGATATACGCTTGCCACGGGTTATCCTGGCGGGACTTGTGGGGGCCTCTCTTGCGATTGCAGGAGCGGCCTTTCAAGGTTTATTGCGGAATCCTTTAGCTGATCCCTACATTCTCGGTGTTTCATCCGGTGCATCTGTCGGGGCGGTATCAACCTTATTTTTTAATATCTCCATCCCGTTTTTGGGAATGTATACGTTGCCATTCTTAAGTATCCTTTCTGCACTGGCAACCATTATGACTGTGCTCTTTTTTGCGAAAAAAATTGATAAAACAATGCGTGTCGAATCAATTATTCTGACCGGGATTATTTTCAGCTCCTTTTTAGGATCCATTATTTCTTTGATTATTGCATTGACAGGAGAAGAGCTGCAGCAAATAATCGGCTGGCTCTTGGGAAGTGTATCAATGCGCGGCTGGAAATACGTCGGAATTATTTTACCGTTTTTAATTATCGGCGGTTTATTATTGCTGATGAACACAAGGGAATTAAATGCTATGTCATTTGGAGAAGATCGGGCACAGCATTTAGGAGTCGATGTAGAAAAACGCAAAATGCTTATTCTGGCTGCGGGCTCTATTTTAACAGGTGCAGCAGTAGCTGTTTCAGGTACAATCGGCTTTGTCGGCCTGGTTATCCCTCATTTAACGAGAAAGCTGTGGGGACCGGATCATATTCATCTTCTGCCATTATCTATTATTACTGGGGCAGGATTTCTTATCTTAACGGACTTATTGTCAAGGACGATTATATCGCCCCAGGTTCTGCCTGTGGGAGTCATCACAGCGTTAGTAGGTGCACCTGTATTCGCAATGATTCTACTGAAACAGAAAAAAGCAAAAGGAAGGTAAAAAAAGATGCTCAAAGTAGAAAACGTATCAGGCGGTTATGATGGTGAAACAATCGTAAAGGATATTCATTTTTCTGTTGGCAAAGGGGAGTTCTTCGGTATTCTGGGTCCGAATGGCAGCGGAAAAACCACATTGCTCAAGATGATGAGCGGTTTATTAGAGCTTGAGCAGGGAGAGGTCAAAATCGACGATAGAAGCATCTCTGATTTAACTAAAAAACAGCTCGCGAAAAAGATGGCTGTCTTGCCCCAACTATCACCGCAGGTTTTTCCGTATTCAGTGAAGGAAACCGTTTCTCTTGGCAGGTATGCACATCATCGCGGCTTTTTCCAGACGTGGACGGATGAAGATGAGAACATTGTGCAAAAGGTAATGAAACAGACAAATATCAGCCACTTTCAAGATAATTCTGTGATGGAGCATTCTGGCGGAGAGCAGCAAAGGATATTCCTGGCACAGGCACTGGTCCAGCAGCCGGATATTTTATTACTGGATGAACCGACAAACCATTTAGATTTGGCCTATCAAAAGGAGCTACTGGATCTTTTGAGAACGCGTGCCAGGGAAGAAGGTCTGACGGTCGTTGCTATTTTACATGATTTAAACCTGGCAAGCCTTTATTGTGACAAAATTTTATTAATGGATAACGGAGAGACGAGGGCGGTTGCGGATCCTGATGATGTGTTTTCAGAAGAGCTGATTAATCATGTCTATCAAACAGAAGTCGTCAAACAACCGCATTCCAAAATTGCAAAACCGCAGCTGCATTTATTGCCGGGTAAAAAGAGCGAGAGAGAGGGAGAACAGGTGAAAATTGATGAAAATATGCTGTCAATTAGTCCGGAGCGGATTGTATTACAGTCAAAGCAGCCCTTGAAAACAGTGTCTTCTGGTGTTGTCGGAGCCGGAGCCGGCTGGTACAGTAATTTCGTGAACAGACATGTAGATGCGACTTATAATTGTACGAACCATCGGGAAGAAATGCGTGAATATTTAACCAATCATGGTTTTCCAGTTTCTCAAACAGTCGGGATGATGACGGCTGTTGCCTTAGAGGATAACAGTTATCGTGTATATGAAGGAGATGGATTCTCTGTCATGATTGTTGTGACTGCCGGTGTAGGAAATGCTGTAGACAGTACCCGTGAGAATTCCCCTGTAGCTGGTCCTGTGAAACCAGGTACCATTAACACGTGGGTTTTTGTAAATGGGAAATTAACGGATGAAGCCTATATTCAGTCAATTATTACTGCAACAGAAGCGAAGGCACAGGTACTCCGTGATTGTCATATTCTTGACGCCCATACAAAAAAGCAGGCTACCGGTACCTCGACAGACAGTATACTAGTTGCTGCAACACAGCAGGGCAAAGAAATAGATTATGCGGGGACAGCTACTGAACTCGGGGCTATAATTGGACGTGGTGTTTATCAGGAAATGAAGCAGTCCATCCAACATTATTTTAAGAGGAAAAAAATGCATGATCATCTATCGTTTAATTAGTATCACGCTCGCATTAATCATCGATCGTGCCATCGGTGATCCGCCGCATTGGCCGCATCCGGTACGCTGGATGGGGAATTTTATTTCCCTGCTTGACAGGCGTTTGAATCATGGGAAACATAAAAAAAGGAAAGGCATCGTCCTCCTTTTACTGGTAACAATAACAGTTTTATTCATTAGCTTACTGATAAGCTGGGGAGCTTATCAGCTTCATCCTGTTGCAGGAATTATTGTAGAGGCAGGCCTGATTGCAGTAACGATTGCACAAAAGGATTTAGGAGCTGCTGCCTTGCGTGTTTATGAGCCGCTGGCTGCCGGTGATATAGAGAGCGCCCGTTATCAGGTATCAATGATCGTCGGCAGAGATACGGAAAATCTGGATGAAAAAGAAGTAACACGTGCTGCTGTCGAAACAGTTGCTGAAAGTATTGGTGATGGAATTACTTCTCCACTTTTTTGGGCGTTTATTGGTGGTGCCCCGCTGGCAATTGTGTATCGTGCAGTAAATACATGCGATTCCATGATTGGTCATAAAAATGAACGTTACCGGGATTTCGGCTGGGCAGCAGCTAAGCTTGACGATGTTTTAAACTGGATTCCCGGCAGAATAACGACCTTTTTGATGATGTTAACAAATCGTACTCCGTATCTTAACAGAAAAGAAGCCTTTAAAAGGTGGTATACAGATGCCAAAAAGCATCCGAGCCCGAACAGTGGTTTTTTTGAAGCAGCTGTTGCGTTATTCCTCGGTGTTCAGCTTGGTGGAGTGAATTATTATAAGGGTATCAAATCAGAGCGGGCTCATATGGGCATCAGCAAGCGGGAATTAGAAAAAAGAGATATTTTACATACCATTAAAATAATGCAGCGCGCCGTTTTTGCTTTTGTTATTATCTTATGGATTGGAGGTGGCGTCATTGCAGCTGCCGGAGCATGGTTCTAACACAAAATATGTCTATGACTCACTAAAGATGAAACAGCCTGAAAAGGTGATTGATTTCAGTGTGAATATTAATCCATTAGGCGCACCGAAAGTATTACAGGAAAAATGGGGAGAGTGGTTCACGGCGATTAATGATTATCCAGATCCCTATGCCAAAACGCTTATGGAGGAGCTTGCAGAGCAGGAGAATATTTCTGCTGAACATTTACTTGCAGGAAATGGGGCTGCCGAGATAATCACTTTGGTTGCCAGATATTTAGCTGGAAGTAAGGTGGCTGTAGTTCATCCAGCTTTTTCGGAATATGCAGCTGCCTGCAGGAATGAAGGTTGTGAGGTTGTGGAAATTGTACTTGCTGCACCGGAATGGAATTTAGAGGTGTCTGCACTAGCAGATAAACTTCACGGAGTAAAGGCAGTATTTCTGTGTAATCCCAATAATCCTACAGGTATTCATTACAGCAGAGAGACGGTAGAAGCACTGATAGAAGTATGTAAAAGCACAGATACACTTTGTATTATCGATGAAGCTTTTTATGATTTTTTAGCAGAGCCAGTTACTTATATAGAAAAAGTTCTGCACCAGCAGCATGTGCTCATTATCCGTTCGCTGACAAAAATGTATAGTATCGCCGGCCTGCGGCTCGGCTTCCTTGCCGGTGATCCTGAATTGCTTCAAAAGATTGGCAGGACAAAGCCGCATTGGAGTGTGAACGCCTTGGCAATGAAGGCAGGTGTTGCCTGTTTACAGGATGAATCTCATACTGTGGAAACAAGAAGATTTATTGCAGCTGAACGAACAGCAATTTTTCAGGAGCTGAAGATGCTTGGATTTGAACATAGCTCATCACAGCTGAATTTCTATTTATTAAGGGATCCTTCCTTATCAACACAGGAGCAGCTGTTTCATTACCTGCTGAAACAAGGGCTTGTACTGCGGCATACAGAAAACTTTCCGGGAATAGAGGGAAAATGGCTTCGTGTTGCCGTGAAACAGCCTGGTGCTAATAAAATACTGCTGGAGGCGTTAGCTGCATGGAAACAGAGAAATTGATATTTATTACTGGAGGAGTACGCAGCGGTAAAAGTGCTTTTGCTGAACGCTTAGCTATAAAGCATGCTCTGAAAACAGAAAACAATCTTCATTATATTGCATGCGGTATTCCCACCGATGTGGAAATGCAGGAGCGCATTAAACGCCATCAACAAGACCGGAGGCAATCTGATTTTACGTGGAGAACCTGGGAACAGCCGATTCATTTATCACATATCGCCAACCAGTTTACAGGGCAAGATGTGATTTTATTAGACTGTATGACTACGCTTTTAAATAACTATCTGTTTCATGAAGGAGTAGATGATACAAATACAGTTTTAGAGTATGTAAGAGAGGATATTACAGAGCTTTGTAATCATGCGGGCAAGGTCATTATTGTTTCCAATGAAGTGCTGCAGGATATCCCTTATAAGAATGAGCTCACAAGGAATTATCAGGCATTATTAGGAAATGTGCACCAGCAGATAGTAGAGAATGCGGACTTGGCAATTTTAGTAGAGAGCGGAATACCGCTTGTGAAGAAAGGGGAATGGAAATGAAGGGAGTTATGCTGCAGGGAACTGCTTCTCATGTTGGAAAAAGTATTCTTACGACAGCAATTTGCCGGATGCTGACAAGACACGGATTTCAAATTTCCCCTTTCAAAGCACAGAATATGTCGAGTCATAGTGTTGCACTTGAAACTGGAAGAGAGATTGCCATTTCACAATATGAGCAGGCAGAAGCTGCAGGGCGCAGAGCGGAGCCCTGGATGAATCCGATTCTGCTGAAGCCTTTGAAAAGAATGCATACGGAAGTATTTTTAACAGGGGAATCACAGGGTGTGATTACAGGTGCAAGCTTTAAGGACCTTTATTACCAAAGAGCGCTTCTAGAAATTAAAGAAGGTCTGGCACAAGCTGACAACAGCAGTGATTTTGTAATTATTGAAGGAGCTGGAAGTCCTGTAGAAATGAATTTAAAGGAACGTGATTTGGCAAATATGGCAATTGCCGAGCTTGCAGAGGTTCCTGTTCTTTTAGTAGCTGATATTGAAAGAGGCGGTGTTTTTGCAAGTATTGCCGGTACACTTGCCTTACTTACGGAAAAAGAACGCTCACGTGTAAAAGGAATCATTATTAATAAATTTTCCGGTAATCCATCTCTTTTTACAGATGGTGTAGAGTGGCTGGAAAACTATACAAATCTTCCTGTACTCGGTATCATTCCTTATATTCAGCATCAGCTTGACGAAGAGGATAGCCTGCATGGAACAGTATCCTCTTTCCAGCCCAATTTAACAAGTAAAGAAGCGGATTATGAAAGGCTTGCAGACCATTTGGAGGCAAACATAAATTTAGAGAAATTGATGGAAATGATGGAAGGAGCATCCTGATGCTATACAAGACCCGCTTATTTTTTACAGGGATACTTATAAACCTGCAGTTTTTTACAAGTATCCCGATAAAATCCCGATTTTCCCTTGATCAACATCAGTTAAAATATATGCTCCGGACGTTTCCGGTATTGGGGCTGCTTCAAGGCAGCATCTACGCAGCTTTTATCTATATCCTGCAAAGCTTTACGCCGTTTACAAATTTACTGATGACGCTATTTCTTTGGCTTTTGCTAATTATTCTCTCGGGCGGTATTCATCTGGACGGCTGGATAGATGCCAGCGATGCTTATTTCTCTTATAAAGAGCCTGAAAAGAGATTAGAGGTTATGAAGGACCCGAGAACAGGCGCATTTGGTGTGTTGTCGGTAATTGTTCTTTTATTTACAAGATTTATTGTCCTTTATGAATTAATCCAGGCTGAACATACTGCTGCCCTTCTTTTTATTATACTTATTCCGTTCCTTGGTAAAATGCTGCTTGGTGTATTTCTGCAAATACTACCTTCGGCCAGAAAAGATGGAATGGCAAGCTTTTTTCAGCGCGGAAAAAGCAGCAGCCTCTTCGGAATGTATGCTATTTACCTCGTGATTATCGGCAGCTTTATTGCCTGGCTTCAGATGGACCTGTTATTTGCTTATTTGCTTTTTATTACAGTGACTATTATTGCAGGTTTATTCATCGCCAGAAGTATCATGAAGAATTTCAATGGAATTACGGGGGATACATTAGGTGCAAGCTCAGAAGGGATGGAATTATTACTATGGCTGACCTTATTACTCTTACATTACTTCGCCATGGTATAACAAAGGCGAATCAGGATAAAAGATACCTTGGCTGGACAGATGTGCCGCTTGTGCCGGAAGAAATGGAAAGATTAAGTGCTGCTCAAGGCTTTGGAGAACAGTTTGATCTTTGTATAACAAGCGATTTATTACGATCCTGTCAAACGGCTGGTCTGCTTTGCCCGAAGCTGGAACGAATAGAAATAAAAGAATTTAGGGAAATGCATTTTGGTGCATGGGAAATGAAAACCTACGAGGATTTAAAAAGAAATGTAGGCTACCGCTCCTGGATTGATGCCCCAGAGAGCACTGTACCGCCAGGCGGGGAGAGTTTTCAGGAGATGCAACAGCGTATTAATGCAGGCTTTCAGCAATTAAGACAGGAGGTATGCAGGCGGCAAAGTAAAAATATATTACTTGTTGCACATGGAGGAGTCATTCGTTACTTATTAATGAAATTATCGGAAGAAGAGAAATCTTTTTTTAATTGGAAAGTATCACATGACGCAGGAGTCCGCTTAACTTGGAAAATAGATGATTGGAAGGAGGCGCGAAAATGCAATTCGTTACAGGAGGTGCTTTTAACGGCAAAGGGAAATGGGTGAAGCAGCATTACCCTGAAGATACAACATGGTTTTCAGCATCAACATATCCTGACTGGCCCATTCCAGATGGAAATTTGAGTTCCGTTGTGATTTTAGAAGGATTGGAATTATGGATAAAAAAAGAAATAAATGTGGAATTATCTCCTGATTTAATCTTAGATAAGAATATCAAAAAGATTGAAAAATGGATGGAATGGGAACAAAATGAGGAAAACCAAAGGCTTGTATTGATTGGAACGGATATTTCAAAGGGAATTGTACCAATGGAAAAAGAAAATCGGCTTCATCGTGATATTACCGGCTGGCTCTACCAAAGATTAGCTGCACGTGCAGAAAGAGTTGATCTGGTTTGGTACGGAATTTCACAAACATTAAAAAGGAAGGGAGAGATTTAAATGAGACTTTACACAAGAACAGGAGATAAAGGACAGACAGCGTTAATTGGCGGAAAAGCAAGCAAGGATGATGTGCGTGTGGAGGCATATGGTTCGATCGATGAAATAAATTCTTTTACCGGATTGGCAATTGCGTATCTGAATCAGAATATATTTGAGGATATTATTCAGGACCTGGTGAAAATCCAGCATGAATTATTCGATTGTGGTACGGAGCTTTCGAATGTTTCTAAGAAGGAAAGACCTTATGAGCTGACGGAGGATATAGTTACCTATTTAGAAGAACGCATGGACAGTTTAATTGAGGAAGCACCGGAGCTTGAGAAATTTATTTTGCCGGGCGGCTCTCAGGCAGCTTCTGCACTTCATGTTGCGAGAACAGTAACAAGAAGAGCAGAGAGACAAATGGTAACACTTTATCACGAAGCCGAAGAACTCAATCCAATTCCATTAAAATATATCAATCGTCTTTCCGATTACTTTTTTGCTGCTGCCCGTGTTGTAAATGCACGACTTGAAGTTGCTGATGTAGAATATGAGCGGAGCGCCAGAGTATTTCGCGGCAGCCACAAGAAAAATAAATAAGACGGATGACAAATGCTATTATTTTACCGTTGGAAACAGATAAGGAATTGGTGATTGCGACAGATAACAGCGGGGCTATCGGTGAAAAGGAAGCCGATCTGGTGAAAACCTCTAATCAGATAGTCGGGAAATTTGCCTGCCGTGTAGTGTTAATGGAGTGTCTGGCAGAATATGCAGAGCCTGCTGCTGTTATTATGCAAAACTTTACGAATGAAGAAGCCTGGCAGGCTTATAAAGCAGGGGTGTACGAAGAACTTAATGGAGCTGGGTTTGCCGGGCTGCCCATTACTGGAAGCACGGAAAGTAATTTTCAAACTCTCCAGTCCGGACTTGGCTTAACCCTGATTGGGAAAAGGGGAAAAAGAAACAGGTGTCAATGGACAGGCAGGGAGAGCTTTGCGGTTATCGGAGTTCCTTTTACGGGTCAGGCTGTTCTTGAGAACGGCGGGAAAATTCCAAGTGCTGCTCTATTAAAAAAAATTGCTGATACAGCAGGAATTAAATCAATCATGCCAGTAGGCTCCAAAGGAATTGCAGCGACCTTTCAACAATGGACAGGCCTGAGGACGGAGCTTGAATCAGTACTTGATTTACAAGCATCTGCAGGTCCTTCAACATGCTTTCTTATTGCTTTTGAACAGGGAAGTAAGACAGAAGCTGAACAGCTTGCGGGAAGGCTTTTCCACCCGCTAAAGGTGTCCAATTGTTGAAATACAACAGATTAAATTCAGTGCTTGACATTTACATGGACTAACAGTAGAATCTTTATTGGGCTCTTTGAATATAATTACAAAGCGTTTCCCCTGAGAGATGAGAGGGGGAAACGCTTTTCTTGTTAGATAGAGAAATAAAAGCAAAACCGTTCTGACATGATAACTTTTACTGACTATGTAAAAGATAATGACAGGACAATCATTCCAAAGAACGACCAAATATATTGTTCAGCACACAGCATAAAAATAAAGAAAGAAGGATGAGGACAAGTGACAAAGTATATTTTTGTAACTGGTGGCGTAGTATCATCGCTCGGAAAAGGGATTACAGCAGCATCATTAGGACGTTTATTAAAAAATCGCGGATTAAAAGTAACCATTCAAAAATTTGATCCATATATCAACGTAGACCCAGGAACAATGAGTCCTTATCAGCACGGTGAAGTATTTGTGACAGAAGACGGTGCAGAAACGGATTTAGACCTGGGACACTACGAACGCTTTATCGATATTAACTTGAATAAATACAGCAATATTACGACAGGGAAAGTATATTCCAGCGTTATCCGCAAAGAACGTCACGGAGATTATCTTGGCGGAACTGTACAGGTCATCCCGCACATCACAAACGAAATTAAAGATCAGGTCTTCCGCGCAGGAGAAGCTACTGGCGCAGATGTTGTAATTACAGAAATTGGCGGAACTGTCGGTGATATTGAATCATTACCATTCCTGGAAGCTATTCGTCAAATTAAAAGTGATGTTGGCCGCGATAGCGTAATGTACGTACATTGTACACTTGTTCCTTACATTAAAGCTGCAGGAGAAGTGAAAACAAAGCCTACACAGCACAGTGTAAAAGAATTACGTTCTTTGGGAATCCAACCGGATGTGATTGTTTTACGTACTGAAATGGCAATTACAAAAGAAATGAAAGAAAAGATTGCTTTATTCTGTGACATTAACGAAAAATCAGTTATTGAAATGATGGATGCAGACACACTTTACCAGGTTCCAATTGCTCTACAGGAGCAAAATATGGACCAAATTGTTTGTGATCATTTTGGATTAGATTGCCAGGATGCTGATATGGAGGACTGGACAAAGCTGATCAATAAAGTTCGTAACTTATCTAAAAAAGTAGAAATCGGATTAGTTGGTAAATACGTAGAACTTCCGGATGCTTACCTTTCAGTTGTAGAATCTTTAAAACATGCCGGCTATGATTATGATGCCAATGTAAACATTCATTGGATTAATTCTGAACTGCTATCAGAAGAAGAAATTGAGGCTGAATTATCCAAAGTAGACGGAATTATTGTTCCCGGCGGATTTGGGAATCGGGGCATTGACGGGAAAATAAGTGCTATCCGTTACGCACGTGAGAACAAGATTCCATTCTTTGGTATTTGCTTAGGGATGCAATTAGCTACTGTTGAATTTGCAAGGAATGTAGTAGGCTTAGAGGGTGCACACTCTGCAGAAATTAATCCAGGAACACCATATCCAATTATTGATTTACTGCCAGAACAAAAGGATATTGAAGACCTGGGCGGTACATTGCGTCTTGGACTGTATCCATGTCATTTAACAGAAGGAACGAAAACAAAAGAAGCTTATGATGGAGCAGATGTAGTAGAAGAAAGACATCGCCATCGTTATGAATTCAATAATGTGTATCGTGAGAAAATGGCAGAAAAAGGGCTTATCTTCTCAGGTACAAGCCCGGATGGACGTCTTGTCGAAACCATTGAGCTGGAAGATCATCCTTGGTTTATTGCATGTCAATTCCATCCTGAGTTCACATCTCGTCCAACAAGATCGCAAGGATTATTTAAAGGATTTATCGGTGCAGCCGTGGAAAATCAAAAATAATAAATGAAAGTAAAATGGAGATATTCATCTGTAATTGATGCGTATCTCCATTTTTTTAGAATAAGAGAGCAAAAAATGCTGAACGCAGCCCGCGAAAAGCGACTTCCTGGGACTTGCGATTACTCGTCCCATTGAAAACTGTCGCAGTGGACATCTCCTTGGCAAGAACACCAGTATTTTAAAGACCAAGTGATTTTCTTGGTTTTTCATATATGCAAGGGACATATTAGGGAAACAAGGGAACCATATTAGAAGATTTTTCATCTGTTCACTCGATTAAACATCCACTTTTATAAGTCTCTCCGTTCACTTATATAAATAATTATGCTAATATAACATACAAATATGGAAATAAAAAGAATGTTTTTAAAAGTCGAAAAGAGTATAAGCTTGTTATGCTTTAGCGACGCATTTTGGAAAGTACATAAGCAGGTATTTGGAGAAATAAAATAACAGAATAACTATGATTTTATTGTCGAACTCTTTAAAAATTTTTGATAGGAATTTTAAGTAAAGCAGGTGACGGACAGTGAGTGATAAAAAGAAGCTTTTTGGGGCAGGCAGCGAACTGGAGGAAAGTAATACAGAATTGAATCAGCAGCCGTTCAAGCCGGCCAACAAGAAAGAAAATGCGTTTGGCAGTCATGTACAGGAAGAAGCTGTAAGAGAAAAAAAGGCTGCTTTTGGTGCGCAGCACACAGCAGCTGATGAAAATAAGCAGGGGAAATTGGCAAATATAAAAATGGTATTTTCGCTTCAAAATAAATTATTTTGGGTTAACTCTTATCTTTTGGCGATTATCTTTTTAATTTTAAGTAATGGGAGCTTATCCAATTTTAATTTTCCATCTATATTTCATTTAATCAATGCCATTCTCTTTCCCTTTTCGGTAATTGTTATGGGGAGCATAGCAATACGTTTTAGAAATTTTATGCCTGGAGTATATTATTGGCTCTACCCGACATACAGGAAGAGCCCTAATATAAATTCCATGTTATTTTTGCTGATTTGGTACGTGGTGAAAGTGATGTTCTATTATTTTATTTGGACTACTTCATTTTTATGGGGAGTTCTCGGAATATTATTAGCAGCACTAAATGCTAGAAAAATAGAAAAGTAGGTGTAAGGAATGAGACATATATGGAAGGTTGGCAAAGGGTTTGGGAAGAAAAGCTTTGAGGATGCTATCAAAAGTTCTTCTAAAGGAGATACGCTTCTTATTGAACCGGGTACATATCATTTTCCGAAAGGTTATAATATAAATGAATTGGAGATTAAAGGAGCAGGAAATCAGCCAAATGATGTAGTACTCAACGGTTTCTTTTCATTGCAGAATAATGCGAAGCTGAATTTGTCCAATCTGATGCTGTCTGCACCACGGGAGATGAATGCACTTCATATCAGCGGCAACTCAAGCTTGTTTTTAAAAAATGTTATTGTAAACGGTGAAGAAACCGGGCGATATCCCACCATCTGGTGTGTGAATTCATATCTGAATATCTCTGCATCAGAAATCTATTTTAATCAGGATTCGCCGTATGGAATCTATATACAAGAGAGCTCGAAGCTTGAAATCACCTCTACGGTGGCTGATTCCATTTATGCAAGCCAATCCAAGGTATACTTGAATAATGTACAAATGCAGGTAATCCTATACTTAGAAAATGAATCGAATGCTGAGTCTGCCGGAGTTCTGGACTTTCCACGGCAAAATCCAAATAAATATGTGCTTACAGTTTATTCAGGCTCCCGTGCTAATTTAGCACTTGTCAATGGAGATGAAGACCATATTGAAGCAAATGTAGATAACGGTTTATTAATTATTAATACAATAGAACTCGGAGAAAGCAATATTTTTGATATTTATCATAATGACCAGTCAACCGTGGAAGCAAGTGGTGAACGTGTATTTGTTCAGAATATAGATGAACAGACTGCTGAGGGGAGCGCCAGTCAAAATGCTGTTCTTCAAGAGACAAATTCAGAGGAACAGTTTGCCGAAGAAACAGAATCTGGTAACGGAGAAGCAGATCAGTTGGACGAAGAAATAGATGAACAGACCTTGGAGAAGAAAGAGCCTTTACAGGAAGAAGAAAAATCTGCTCTAGAGCAATTAAACGAAATGTATGGTTTAACAGAATTAAAGAAGCAGATTAAGCAATTTATTAATACAATTAAGTTTAATCAATCTAGAAAACAGAAGGGACTCAAAGCAGCGCCGTTAAATTTACATTCCATATTTCTTGGAAATCCAGGAACAGGGAAAACAACCGTCGCCAGACTGCTGGGAAAAGTATTGTATCAAGAAGGAGTAATTCCAGCAGATAATTTTGTAGAGGTTACGCGAAAGGACCTGGTCGGTCTCCATATTGGTGAGACAGCTCCAAAAACGCAGGCTGTGTTAGACCGTGCCCGTGGCGGCATTTTATTTATTGATGAAGCATACGCATTGCACAGCGCTTCAGATAATGATTTTGGAGCAGAGGCTGTAGAGACCATTTTAAAATTCATGGAGGATAATCGTGATGAAATTATGATTATCTTTGCCGGATATTTTGACGATATGCAAAATTTCCTGACGATGAACAGCGGTTTAGCTTCACGGATTCCGAATGAATTTGTTTTTGATGACTATTCCAGCTTTGAAATTGCTGAAATTGGTTATTTGGATATACTGGATCAGGACTATATAGTGAATGAAGAAAAGTATAAAGAAGTGGTGATGAATCAATATGGCCGCAGTGTTGATGAAAGTAATGCAAGATGGGTCCGTAATTTCAATCAGAAATTAATCATTACCATGGCGAACCGCGTTATTGAAATGGGTTCCGAGGATACACAGACTATATTAAGTAAGGATATAGATGCTTTAATAGGAAATAGCGGTGAAAATAAAGAAGAGAAAATAACCGAATTATTGTCCCAATTAAATGACCTAATTGGGCTGGAAGAAATAAAAGACTATGTACAGCGCTTAGTGAAGCAGGTAAAAATTGATAAAATGCTTGCGGAACAAGGGGAACTGCCCTTTAACCCGACATATCATATGATTTTTGAAGGCAATCCCGGTACCGGAAAAACAACGGTAGCAAATATACTTGCTTCTTTATTCTACTACTTAGATATCCTTCCGAGTAAAAATGTAAAGGTTGTTGACCGTGCTGATTTAGTCGGCTCCTATATCGGCCATACAGAAAAAAATACAAAAAGAATTATTAATCAGGCAATGGGCGGTGTTCTGTTTATTGATGAAGCTTATCAACTGACTAATAACAGCGAAAATGACTTTGGAAAGCAGGCTGTGGAAACCTTACTTACTTATTTAGAAAATTACAGAGATAAATTTGTAGTAATTTTAGCAGGTTATACAAAGGAAATGGAAAAATTCCTGGATATGAACCCGGGACTGCGCTCACGGATACCAGAGAAAATTATTTTCCCAGATTACCATCCGGATGATATTGCTACTGTCGTTGAAAAAAATATTACGAAGCATTGGCAGGTAGATTCAGCTTATCTTCGTTCGGTGGTAAGTGACATTTATCGCCATCTTCCGGAATCAGAAAAAGCTAATGCCAGATGGGCACGTAATTTTAGTGAGAAGCTAATTCAAAATCATAAAATCTGGATCAGCGACAACCAGCTTTCTGGAACCGAGATGAAACAAATCAGCACAGAGCTGCTGGATAAGACGTATGCTTCTTATCAAAATAGTATGGGATAAAATATATGCGTGGAGGAGGGGAATAGAAGGACTTCGGGAATATTCCAGATAAATTTAATATAAGGAAATACTTGAAGAGGCAGTGGAAAACAAGCTGTCTCTTTTTGTGATTTTAAAGGGCAGACACAATAGAATTTTGAATGAGTGAGGAGTGTATGAAGAAGAAGCCGTCACAGGGTTGGAACTATGAATGCCCATATTAGGGTAATAATTTGAATATATTGGTGGACATTCAACAATTTACAGCATGGATGCTTTATGTCGTCAGCTGATTAGAAACATGCAAAAGAAGCAATGTTTGATAGGAGAGCGGTATCTATTGTTTTTGGAAATGAATAAAGGGTTCTTGAAAAATTACCAAACCCAAAAATAGATGAACAATGCATGCCACATATGCTAAAGTTATGGTTGAGGTGTATCAGGAAAACAGCAGTTTCATCGGCACAGATTAAAATCAAAACTTTTAACAAATACTTGCGGAACTGGGCCTGCTCTGTTGAATCTGTTGAAAAAGAAAGAGGGAAGCAGTGAAAAGACGGGAGAATAATAGTGAATTCAGCTGCCCTGCCTGCAAAAGTCTGGGAAATCTGAGAGTGGTCAGCCTTCAAAATTTTCAGGAGTGAAGTAAGAATAAAACCTTAGAATCTTGCGACTTTAGTCGTAAGAGCTTCAAGCTGAAATGAAGGCAAAAATAACGATTCCAAATGAATAAGCAGGAATTTAAATTAATACTATCGAAATTTAAAATTAAACAAAAAATTAAATATATCGGAGGAGGGTAAGTATGAGCCAATCAATCCTTATTGTGGATGACCAAATAGGAATTCGTATGTTGCTTCAGGAAGTTTTTCAGTCAGCCGGATATTGTACTTCTCTTGCAGAGAACGGAAAAGAAGCGATAGAATATTTATCAAAATCTCCTTGCGATTTAGTAATTCTGGATTATCATATTCCTGTTTATAACGGAAATATTGTTATACAAAAAATCAAACAGATGAAGATAAAAACAAAAATTGTCGTCATTAGCGGTTTGCCGGAAGTTGCAAAACAGGAAATAGGAGAAGAGTTACCTGAAAAAATTATTTCTAAACCTTTTAATGTTGCAAAATTACGTCACATTGTAGAAGAAATTTTGAAGAAAAAAGAATGAATCGCTGCTACTTTGTTGCGATAAAGTCATGAAATTGGTATTCTTATAGTGTAATGAATATTGTCAGTGATTCATCATGCGGATGAATTTGAAGGAGGAACTTGGTATGCCTTTAGTATCAATGAAGGAAATGCTTGAAAAAGGAAAAGAGAATGGATATGCAGTAGGTCAGTTTAATATTAACAACCTTGAATATATCCAAGCTATTCTCCAAGCAGCTCAAGAAGAAAAATCACCAGTAATTCTTGGTGTTTCTGAAGGTGCTGGAAAATATATGGGCGGCTATAATGTTGTAGTTGCTATGGTTAAATCTTTAATGGATTCTTATGGGACAACTGTTCCTGTCGCAATCCACTTGGATCACGGGTCAAGCTTTAAAAGCTGTGCAGAAGCAATCCATGCAGGATTTACTTCTGTTATGATTGACGGATCTCATTCACCGATTGAAGAGAATATCGCTGTAACACAGAAAGTGGTTGAACTTGCTCATATTCATGGTGTATCTGTTGAAGCAGAAGTTGGTACTGTAGGTGGAGAAGAAGATGGTGTTATCGGCGGCATCAACTATGCAGACAAAGAAGAATGTGCACGTCTTGTTAAAGAAGCAGAAGTTGATTGTTTAGCTCCGGCTTTAGGTTCTGTTCACGGTCCATATCAGGGAGAGCCGAACTTAGGGTTCACTGAAATGAAAGAAATCTTAGATTTAGTAAATGTACCATTAGTGCTTCACGGCGGAACTGGTATTCCTACAAAAGATATTCAAAAAGCAATCTCTTTAGGAACTGCTAAAATCAACGTAAATACAGAAAATCAAATTTCACAAACAAAAGCGATTCGTGAAACATTGGCAGCAAAACCTGATTTATATGATCCACGTAAATATTTAGGACCAGGAACTGCAGCTATTAAAGAAACAGTAATTGGTAAAATGCGTGAATTTGGTTCTTCCAATAATGCGTAATTGATTTTATTAAAAATGTATGTTAAAAAGGGCTGAAGAGAAGAACTTTTTAACTTCATCTAAAAAAGATATATTCAGCAAAAGCTGTACCATTGGTACAGCTTTTGCTACAAAATCTCGGGGAGGTAATCTTAATGAAATTTTTTATCGATACAGCTAATATTGAAGATATTAAAGAAGCTAATAAGCTGGGAATTTTGGCAGGTGTTACAACCAACCCAAGTCTGGTGGCTAAAGAAGGCGTTTCTTTCCATGACCGCCTCCGTGAAATCACAGAAGAAGTTTCCGGGTCTGTTAGTGCAGAGGTTATTTCTGAAGACGCAGAAGGTATGATTGAAGAAGGGAAAGAGCTTGCAGCAATTGCACCGAATATTACTGTAAAGGTTCCTATGACCCTTGAGGGTTTGAAAGCGGTTAAGGCATTTAGTGATTTAAACATTAAAACAAACGTAACATTAATTTTTAATGCTAATCAGGCTCTACTGGCAGCAAGAGCTGGAGCGACATACGTATCTCCATTCTTAGGAAGACTAGATGACATTGGACAAGATGGCATGGAACTAATCGCAAATGTAGCTGCAATCTTTGACCGTCATTCTATCCAGACGGAGATTATTGCTGCTTCTATCCGCCATCCAGTTCATGTAACGGACGCTGCATTGAATGGTGCGCATATTGCAACAATTCCATTTAACGTTCTATCATCACTGGTAAAACATCCATTAACTGATCAGGGAATTGAAAAATTCTTGGCAGATTGGAATAAACAAAAATAATTGTATAGAGCAGGAAAAACGGCAGACAATAAGACAAGGTTTAGAGAAAGAACATGCAGCTGAACAAAACAGTTTGTGGAGTATACTTCCATAGGAACGAGGTTTTTACATGCAAAAGTTATTAATTGAGGGTGGGCATGAACTGTCTGGAGAAGTTCACATCAGCGGTGCGAAAAATAGCGCAGTGGCTTTATTGCCTGCAGCTATTCTTGCAGATTCCACGGTGACAATTGAAGGATTGCCGGATATTTCTGATGTAGACACATTAGGTGCTCTATTAGAAGAAATTGGTGGAACAGTATACCGGGATGGTCAGAATATGACGATTCATCCAGAAAAGATGATTGCCATGCCGTTACCAAACGGAAGAGTCAAAAAGTTACGTGCATCCTATTATTTCATGGGTGCCATGCTTGGAAAATTTAATAAAGCAGTCATTGGTTTACCTGGAGGATGTTATTTAGGCCCGCGTCCAATCGACCAGCATATTAAAGGCTTTGAAGCGCTTGGTGCAGAAGTAACAAATGAGCAGGGAGCTATCTATTTGCGTGCGAAGGAGCTTCGCGGTGCACGTATTTATCTGGATGTTGTCAGTGTTGGTGCTACCATCAATATTATGCTTGCAGCGGTAAAAGCAAAAGGACAAACAATTATTGAAAATGCTGCAAAAGAACCTGAGATTATTGATGTTGCAACATTATTAACAAATATGGGTGCAAAGATTAAAGGTGTCGGAACTGATGTCATCCGCATTGATGGTGTTCCTTCTTTACACGGCTGTACGCATACCATTATTCCTGACCGTATTGAAGCAGGCACCTATGCTATTGCAGCAGCTGCAGTGGGGAAAGAAATTGTCATTGACAATGTTATTCCGCAGCATATGGAGTCTTTAATTGCAAAATTACGGGAAATGAATGTTAATATTGAATCTCACAATGATCAATTGTATGTTGCCAAAACAAAATCTTTAAATAGTGTGGATATTAAGACACTGGTTTATCCCGGCTTTCCGACAGATTTACAGCAGCCGCTAACGACATTATTAACACAGGCAAACCATTCTGGTGTTATTATCGATACCATTTATTCTGCACGTCTAAAGCATATCGATGAACTCCGCCGGATGAATGCTGAAATTAAAGTTGAGGGCGGCTCTGTGATAGTTTCTGGACCGGTACATTTAGAAGGCGCAAAAGTGAAAGCAAGTGATCTCCGTGCCGGTGCAGCACTTGTAATAGCCGGTTTACTTGCAAATGGAGTAACCGAAATTACTGGTTTGGATCATATTGACCGCGGTTATGAAAATTTAACGGATAAGCTTTCCTCTCTGGGAGCTACTATCTGGAGAGAAGAAATGTCTGAATCAGAAATTTATCAGGACCAGCATACTTAAAGAGCATGTTTAAAAAGACAGGCAAAAGATCAGAATATACTTTTGTTGTACTTTTTAAGCATCCTCTTAAGAGTACATGTATATAATAAAAGAGAAGATTACTCCTTCTCTTTTATTATATAGCATTCTTGAGGGTATATGGATGGCTTGGCAGATTCTTTGATATAGGTGTATCATTTTCCTGCATCTTTTTAAAACCTCTTACTAAAATAAAACACGCCCTATCCTCAAGTAACTTCAAATAATTCCCGGGAAATTTTATATTTTAATAAAATTTTTAAAGCCTCAGACGATGTTTAAAAGATTTTTACAACATGAGATAAAATTCCTCTGTTTTTGACAAAAAAGTCTATTGAATCTTTTTTCGTAAAAGAGTATGATAATAGATGTTTAATAAAGATAAGCGATTTGATCAGACGGCTGACAGTAAGTTATAAAAAGGAGCTTCAAGTCTTCATGATATAAAATACGTTGTCAGTTGTATAAATAAAGTTAACAGCTTCTAAATTGCTTCTGTTGAACAAGGTGACTCTTCTTAGTATTTCCTTCCGTATACAAGGCAATCAGTTCTGAATACAGTTATAAAAAATAGTGCTTCTAAATTTAAGGATTTGGTAGATGTAATTAAAGAAGTCAGCAAGATTTTGAAACCAGGTACATATCATTTCCCAAATAGAGATAGATAATGTGAATTATTTTCTTTAACTAAATCCTTTAGAGGTTGAATTTAATGAAGCGTATACAAAATATAATGATTACTGCAGTTAGGGTATGATAGTGATATGTAAACAAACTATTTATTTTTTTAAAATAGAAGACTGTTTCGTGAGAGGATTATTATATCCCGTGAAACAGGACTGAGTTTAATAGTATCCGTCCGCATTCTGCCGAATAAGACATGACTTCAGAAAAAAATCAAAAAGTTTTACAGAAATACAAGAGCAGTCGGACAAGGGGCTGTTTGTCCCATTAGAAATATTTAAAAGAACCTAGAACAGGCGTGGTGATTTAATGGCAACACTGACAATCTCTAGTTTAGAGACAATGACGTTAAAAGAGATTTACACACTTGCAAAAGATTATAAGATTTCTTATTACGCAAAATTGACAAAGAAAGAGTTAATATTTGCAATATTGAAAGCACAAGCAGAAAAAGATGGATTTTTATTTATGGATGGAATTTTAGAGATTATTCCTTCTGAGGGATTTGGATTCCTGCGCCCGATTAATTATTCTCCAAGTGCAGAGGATATCTATATCTCTGCTTCGCAAATCCGGCGTTTTGATTTAAGAAATGGAGATAAGGTTTCCGGAAAAGTGCGTCCACCGAAAGAAAATGAACGCTATTATGGTCTGTTACATGTAGATGCGGTGAATGATGCAGATCCGGATTCATCCAAAGAACGCGTGCATTTTCCTGCGTTGACTGCACTTTATCCAAACAGACCAATTAAATTAGAAACAGAAACAAATCAATTATCGACACGTATTATGGATTTAATGACACCAGTCGGCTTCGGTCAGCGTGGTTTAATTGTTGCGCCTCCAAAAGCCGGTAAGACGATGTTAATTAAAGAAATCGCAAACAGCATTTCTCAAAACCATCCGCATGCTAAGCTGATTATTTTACTGGTGGATGAACGGCCGGAGGAAGTAACGGATATTGAACGTTCTGTAGGCCCGGATGTAGATGTCGTTTCTTCTACATTTGATGAAGTTCCTGAAAGTCATATTAAAGTGTCTGAGCTTGTTTTGGAGCGCGCGATGCGTCTGGTAGAACATAAACGTGATGTTATCGTTTTAATGGATAGTATTACACGTTTAGCCCGTGCGTATAACTTGGTTATTCCTCCAAGCGGCCGTACATTATCCGGGGGTATTGATCCGGCAGCCTTCCACCGTCCGAAGCGCTTTTTTGGAGCGGCGAGAAATATTGAAGAGGGTGGCAGCTTTACCATCTTAGCTACGGCCTTAGTAGATACAGGCTCACGTATGGATGATGTGATTTATGAAGAATTTAAAGGGACGGGAAATATGGAGCTGCATTTAAATCGTCATCTTGCAGACCGCCGGATTTTCCCTGCGATCGATATCCTGCGTTCAGGAACCCGGAAGGAAGAGCTTCTGGTAGACAAAGCACATCTCGATAAGATGTGGCTCCTGCGTAAAACAATGCAGGATTCCAATGATTTCTTAGACCGCTTCTTAAAACGTCTGAAGCATTCTAAGAATAACGAGGAATTCTTACAGCTGATGGACGAGGAAATGAAGCGAAAAGGTATGAATCGTCAATAAAAGTCAATTTGATAAGTAAAGTTATTTAACTCGACTTATTTATCTTTTGTTACTAACTGCTATTGCATTTCATCCTACAGACTGTTATAATCTTTCTATGTGAGTTTAGATAAGATGCACCTGCATCTCTGACGGCTCTTAGAATAACTCTGTTTCCAAGGGATTCAGGGCAAAAAGGAGTGGAAGAACATGAAAAAGGATATTCATCCAGAGTACAGAAAAGTAGTTTTTCTAGATACTAGCACGAATTACAAGTTCTTAAGCGGATCAACTAAAGGATCAGATGAAACAATTGAGTGGGAAGATGGTAACACATACCCTCTACTAAAAGTTGAAATCAGCTCTGATTCGCATCCATTCTACACTGGTAAGCAAAAAGCTGACAAAGTCGGCGGCCGTGTGGATCGCTTTAAGAAAAAATATAACCTTAACTAATTATCTGATTGGCCGGAAATACGCCGGGTAACGCAGATTTTGTAAGGAATTGAATGTTAAAGGACAGGCAAAATGTCTAATTTTGCCTGTTTTTTTACTTTTTATTGAGGTATAGTATGAAAAATAAGATTTTTCATTTTTGATAAAGTAACAGAGTAAAACATATTTATATCCTTTTTAATGAGCTGCTTTGATGCTGTTTATTAAAAAGCGTTTCAATCTGAATATACTTATATATCCTATTTATTCGCGAGAGGAGCTTCTCCAAATGCATGTGATGAAGAGAAACGGCTGGGTAGAGCTAATTTGCGGAAGTATGTTTTCCGGAAAATCAGAAGAATTAATACGACGTGTCAGAAGAGCAACGTATGCGCATTTAAATGTATGTGTATTTAAACCGGCGATAGATAATCGTTATGATGAAACAGCAGTTGTTTCTCATGATGGGAGAACGACAATTGCAAAATCTATCCAGGATGCAGCAGAAATTTTAGAGGAAATAGAGCCCGATGCAGATATTGTAGCTATTGATGAGGTGCAATTTTTTGATAGTAATGTCATTGATGTGATTGAGGAGCTCGTCCACAGAGATATTCGGGTTATTGTAGCAGGACTGGATATGGATTTCAGAGGAGTACCTTTTGAGCCTGTACCACAGCTAATGGCTTTATCTGAATCCGTTACAAAATTAAACGCAATCTGTCCGATCTGCGGATCACCCGCGAGCAGAACGCAGCGGCTGATTGATGGCAAACCGGCGTCCTATGATGACCCTGTTATTTTGGTGGGGGCATCCGAATCTTATGAACCTCGCTGCCGTCATCATCATGAAGTACCTAACCGACCGGAAGTAAATTTAAAAAACAAGACAGTAACACAAACAAATATTTAAGACAAAAACTGCCGAATTTATATGTTTCGGCAGTTTTTTTATTGAATATCAAAAAAATACCGTAAAACTAAATTTACGGCAAATTTACTTAAAATCGATGTATATTATAACATTGCTTTCTCATGGTATAATATAAATACCCTGGAGGTGACTCAATTGAAGTGGGAAGATGTGTGCCAGGCGTTTCCGGAACAGTGGGTTTTGATTGAAGCAATTGATGCACATACAAATGATCATCGTGAACGTATTTTAGTTGATATTACCCCTTTGAAAAAATTTACTAATTCTCCAGAGGCGATGAAGGTATATCAAGAAATTCATCGATACGACCTCAGCAGGGAGCTATATGTTCTCCATACCAGTCGGAAAGAGCCTAACATTATTGAGAAATAATGGATAGTCTCAAATGACGGTAAAAAGCGGCTCCTCGTTTTTAGAAAGATATTGAACTGGAAAGGAATTTATGTTTATGCTGTATGACATATCAAATAGAGAAGAAACGAAGATAGAATACCTATAGACATGCCACCTATAATACGGGTCCCTGAGTCTATAGGTATTTTTGCTTTCACCGGCAGTAATATAATCTCATTCAATCAGACGTGCAATTGACCCGGGTGCTCCCTTATAATATAATAAGACTGTTATAGAGAAAGAGGTGTATTCTTGTGTTAGATCGTTTACAGACACTGGAAGATCGGTATAATAAATTAAATGAAATGTTAAGTGACCCGGAAGTAATCAGTGATACAAAAAAATTACGTGAATATTCGAAAGAGCAGTCTGGACTGGAAGACGTTGTCCAGGCTTACCGTGAGTATAAAGAAGTAACATCACAGCTGATAGACGCGAAAGAAATGCTGGAAGACGATTCAGATGATGAAATGCTGGAAATGGCAAAAATGGAAGTATCTGAATTATCATCCAGAAAAGAAGAATTAGAAGATAAAATGAAGATTCTTCTCCTTCCCAAGGATCCAAACGATGATAAGAACGTTATTATGGAGATTCGCGGCGCTGCAGGTGGAGATGAAGCTGCTTTATTTGCCGGTGATTTATACCGGATGTATTCCCGTTATGCAGAGAATCAAGGCTGGAAAATTGACGTGATGGAAGCAAGCTCAACCGGTGTGGGCGGTTATAAAGAGGTTATCTTTATGATTAATGGTTCAGATGTTTTCTCTAAGCTTAAATATGAGAATGGTGCACATCGTGTCCAGCGTGTTCCCGAAACAGAATCTGGCGGACGTATTCATACCTCCACTGCAACGGTTGCTGTGCTGCCTGAAGCGGAAGAAGTGGAGATAGACGTTCATGATAAGGATATCCGTGTGGATACATTTGCTTCCAGCGGACCAGGTGGTCAAAGTGTAAATACAACCATGTCAGCGGTGCGTTTAACGCATGAACCTACCGGGATTGTCGTATCGATTCAAGATGAAAAATCACAGATTAAAAATAAAGAAAAAGCGATGAAGGTCTTACGCGCCCGTATTTATGATAAATTCCAGCAGGAGGCGCAGGCAGAATATGATGAAAACCGTAAATCAGCGGTTGGGACAGGAGACCGTTCGGAGCGTATCCGTACGTACAACTACCCGCAAAACCGTGTTACTGATCATCGTATCGGCTTAACTATTCAAAAGCTGGACCAGATTATGCAGGGCAAGCTGGATGAATTTATCGATGCGCTTGTTATGGAAGAGCAGGCGAAAAAACTGGAACAGATTGGTGAATAACCTATGACCCAAATGAAAATTTATGAAGTCCTTAACTGGGCTTCTCTTTTTTTAGAAGAAGCGAATAGAGAATCAAAGGTTGCCGAGATTTTAATCAGGCACCATTTAGGATTATCCAGACAGGAATGGCTGCTTTCTTTACGTGAGCCGATTCCGGAAGATAAACTTATACAGATTAAAACAGATATAAAAAAACATGCGGAAACAGGAATTCCTGTACAGCATCTGACTGGATATGAAGAATTTTACGGCCGCTCCTTTCAAGTGAACAGGGATGTATTAATTCCAAGACCGGAAACAGAGGAACTGGTCCTGGCAGTAAAGGAATATCTTGCTTCTAAGCGGGGAGAGCCTGTGCGGATTGTTGATATAGGAACCGGCAGCGGAATTATTGCTGTTACACTGGCATTAGAATTAGATAATGCAGAGGTGTTTGCCACGGATATTTCAGAGAGAGCATTAAAGGTTGCTGAGCAGAATGCTGCTCAATTGCATGCTAAAATTTCTTTCTGGCAGGGGAATTTCTTATCTCCGCTTATGAAGGAAACAACATCATTTGATGTGATTGTTTCCAACCCTCCTTATATTGCAAAATCAGAAGCCTCTGAGCTTAGTGATACAGTCCGGAATTTTGACCCGGAACTAGCTCTTTTTGCTGAAGAGGATGGAATGGAAGCATACTACAGAATAATTGAACAAGTGAAGCAGATGCCTTTAAAAGAAGATACATTACTGGCATTTGAAATTGGTTATACACAAGGCGAGCTTGTTAAAGAATACATTCAGCAGGTATTCCCTGACAGTCATGTGAAAATCAGACAGGACATTAACGGAAAAGACAGGATTGTATTGGCAACCCATTTAAACTGATGTTTTCATATCCAAAATGACATAAAAATATACCCTGATTTTAAATATATATTTCTATAAAACTTGTATAAGCATAAATCTCCTTGTCCACACTATCTCATAGATAGGCGGAAGGGAGATTTTTTAAATGAAGAAATTATGGGCGGCAGTAGGACTTTTATTTATATTATTATCGATTATTCCTGTAATTAGTGCAGCAAAAGAGCTGCAGAGTAAAGAGCTCGACTATCAGGTCATCCCGGATGAAGCAATCAGATTACGTATTCTTGCAAATAGTGACAGCGAGAAAGATCAGGATATAAAACATAAAGTCCGTGATGAGGTGAATAAAGTTATTACGGAATGGGTGGAGAATATTGAAGATATTGAAGAAGCCAGAGAATTAATCAACAATCGGCTTCCGGAACTGGAAGAAGTAGTCAGAGATACACTGGAACAAGAAAATAGTGATCAGGATTTTGAATTGGAATATGGGGAGAATGTATCTTTTCCGGCGAAATTATATGGAAACTATCTTTATCCGGCAGGCGAATATGAAGCAATTTTAGTAACTCTTGGGGAAGGCTCCGGTGCTAACTGGTGGTGTGTATTATTCCCCCCGTTATGCTTTCTGGATTTCTTTAACGGCACATCTGTAGCAAGTGAAGATGCAGCAGAGGTAGAAGAGGACGAAGAAGTAAAAGTAGAATTCTTTTTATTTAAATGGCTGGGGTTGTCATAGTTTATTTGATAGAGGCATATTCATATAGTAAGTAAATCGCTATTAATTCTTCAACATTAAAAGAATGGAGGATGGGAAAAATGCAAATCTACCAAGTCAAAGAAGCAAAAATAGAGTTGATTGAGGAATTTATTCATAAGAATGAAAGGCTTTTTGGCAAAAAATTAACGGAAGAAAGCTATGTTGTAGAAGTAGATGGGAGTATTGAAGGCTGTTTTAATCTGGAGATGGTAGATGAATCAACTTATTGGCTTAAGCAATTATATTTAAATAAGGAGCATGTGCAGAAATTATTCATTGTTTTCGAGTCCGTTCTCGTAATTTCCCGAAAAAACGGCATAAAATGTGTATATGTGCATAATCAAAGCCCAGTTGTGGATATCCTTTTAGAGTCTTTACAGTTCAAAAGAGAAAGCGATGTCAGAATTAAGAATATAAATTCAGAAAAAACAGGGAATTGGTGGGCATATCAAGTTTCCTAGTATAGTAAAAATAAAAAATGCTTGATATAACTACAATGAACTACTTTTCTATTTGTCAAGAGAAAATTATACACACTATTCACAGGTGGTTGTGTATAAATAGTAGCAATATGTGAACAAAGATTATTCTGTGGATAAAAACTGTGAATAATGTGTATAAGTATGATGAAATATTCCCTCCTTTGCGTTTCAGTCATGAATCGACTAAAATAGATACGTAGAAAAGAGGGAGCGTTATGCACACGAAAGTATGGAAAATAAATTCAACAAATATATTAGACAAGGATATCCATGAGGCGGCTGAGATGCTGAGAGCAGGAGATGTTGTTGCCTTTCCTACAGAGACGGTATATGGACTTGGAGCAGATGCTACCAATGAATCAGCTGTCCGTAAAATATTTGAAGCGAAAGGGCGGCCGCAGGATAATCCACTGATCGCTCATGTTGCCTCTGTAGAGCAATTAAAAGAGCTTGTCACATTTATTCCGGACTACGTGTATAAATTAATTGATGCTTTTTCACCTGGTCCTTTAACATATATTTTACCGGCGAACGAGTACTGTGCACAAAATGTAAAAGCGGGTTTATCAACAATTGGTGTCCGGATTCCCAGTCACCCTGTTGCACTTGCATTACTCCAGGCAGCAGGAAAACCGGTTGCGGCCCCAAGTGCAAATGTATCTGGAAAACCGAGCCCAACAGATGCAAGTCATGTGTATGATGATTTAAATGGACGGATTGGCGGTCTGATTGATGGCGGACAAACTGGTGTCGGCCTAGAATCGACTGTTATTGACTGTACAGGGGAAATACCGATTATTTTACGCCCCGGAGGAGTTACTAAAGAACAATTAGAGCTGGAGGCCGGTGCTGTCATGATAGATCCAGGTCTTGCATCATCATCTGTGGACCGCCCGAAAGCTCCAGGAATGAAATACAAGCATTATGCACCAGAGGTCCCGCTCTATCTATTTCCAGGCTCAGGTCAGGAACTCAAAGATTTCGTAGATAAAGAAAAGCAGGCAGGCAGCAGAGTCGGCGTTCTCTTATCTGATCAAACAGCTGAAATATTCACAAAGGATACGCATATTCACAGACTTGGAGGAACAATAGAGGAAATTGCTTCTTCTTTATATGATGGATTAAGATTCTTTAAGCAGGCGAATGTGGATAAAATTATTTGTGAAACTTTTACGGAAAAAGGAATTGGTGAGGCAGTAATGAACCGCTTGCGAAAAGCAGCAGATAGTGTAATAAAGGAATAAAAAGCCAGTGTAATATAAAAAGTGAATTATCTAAGCTGCAATTCAACTTATATATCTAAAACATTCATATTCTCTACAAGTGAAGCATAAATTGTACAAGCATGCTTCAAAGGGGGATGTATGGATGTTTTTTTCTACCGAATTACTTTCACTGGCTTTACTTGCAATTGGTTTAAGCATGGATGCATTCTCCATCAGCTTAGGCTTAGGGATGAATAAAATGCGGTTAAAGCGGATTGCTGTTATTGGACTGGTAATTGGCAGCTTTCATATGATTTTTCCGATGGTAGGGATGCTGCTTGGACATGCTTTATCAGAACAGGTTGGACAATGGACAGCAGTGGCATCGGGAATACTATTATTCTTTATCGGTGCACATATGTTTTTCTCCGCTTTCCATACATCAGATGAATATAGATGGCAGCCAGTTGGCCTGGGATTATGGATGCTCGCATTCAGTGTCAGCCTCGACAGCTTTACAGTAGGATTCAGCTTGGGTATCTCCGGGGTAACTATCATTATCACCCTTGTGATTTTTGGAATAGTAAGCTGTATTCTAACATGGCTTGGTCTGTTCCTAGGCAGACGGCTGCAAGGCTTTCTGGGAACATATAGCGAAATTTTTGGAGGTATCATACTTTGCAGCTTTGGGATTTATATGCTGTTCAGCTGAGAAACAGCATTTATTCAGGTGTAAGCTTTTACCTGACTTACATATTGGTCTGCGTTACTTATGATTCAACGTCCTCCTGTGGAAGTGCCCATACTGAGACACTGCCTCCATTGACAGGAAAAGTAGCAAATCCATCTTCCTCAATATAAATATGCTCGTCTCTTGTGCCGGTCAAGTCAACCCAAATTTCCCCTGTGCGATTATCTCCTACACGCATTCTTTTTTCACCATCATCTCCATTGGAAATGACGATGGCGCAGCCCGAGCGCTCTATTTCCAGTATGCCGAGACGGACCCAGCCAATCGTATTAGGATGATCAAAATAGTCCTCTTGTTCACCATATGCTTTATGGTAACGGGCATAGAGAATAGGATTGATGGCTTCTTGTTTCGGATCAATTGGATTTTCTCCGCCGATGCCAAAATAATCGCCGTAAAAAAGGCAGGGATAGCCGTCTTTACGCAGTAAAATAAGGGCATACGCACTTTGTTTAAACCAATCCTCCACCCAGGATTCAAGCGCCTCACCAGGCTGTGTATCATGATTATCGACAAAGGTTACAGCTTGAAGCGGATATGATTGAACCAATGTATCATCAAAAATCGTAGTAAGATCAAAATCATTACCAGATTTAGAAGCTGCATGCAGCTTATCATGCAGAGCTACATCAAATAAATCGATCTTGTAATCAATCTGTTCCAAAAATTGCTGACATGCTTCTAAGTCGTGCTTCCAGAACTCACCAACGAAATAAAAATCATCTCCACAATGCTGGGCAATCTGTTCTGTGAATATTTTAATAAAATCATGATTAATGTGTTTGATTGCATCCAAACGGAAACCATTGCAATGTAACGTATCTGCAAGCCATTTGCCCCAGTGAATCATTTCTTCCCGCACTTTCGGATGGTTGTAATCGATATTAGCAAACATTAAATAATCATAATTACTAAATTCATCGTCTACCTCATCACTCCAGGTTTTATTATCACCGATAATTCGAAAGACACCGGTTCTATCCTCCATTGCATCAAAATCCGTCCCGTTAAAATATTCGAATCCCCATTTAAAAGAAGAATACTTATCATTCCGATTCGGGAATGTAAATTTTGTCCACCCCTCAATATCAAAAGACTCGGAAACTTCTTTTGTTCTGTCATTTGGATCGACTTCAATTACTTGAAAAATTTCCGTATCATCTGCTCCAGCTTTATGATTCATAACGACATCGGCATAAACGTGAATGTCGTGATCATGACATACCTTTATTGCATCCAGTAATTCCTTTTTAGTGCCATATTTTGTAGCGGCACTGCCTTTTTGTTCAAATTCTCCCAAGTCGTATAAATCATAAGGGGCGTATCCTGTATCTTCAGCAGACATCCCTTTTGTAGCAGGCGGGATCCAAACCGCATCAATCCCTCTGTTTTTTAATTCAGGAGCTGCTTCCTTCAGGCGATTCCAGTGGAGTCCATCAGCC
Organism: Oceanobacillus sp. FSL W8-0428; assembly: GCF_038004405.1. Taxonomy (NCBI): domain Bacteria; kingdom Bacillati; phylum Bacillota; class Bacilli; order Caryophanales; family Bacillaceae; genus Oceanobacillus; species Oceanobacillus sp. FSL W8-0428. The sequence goes on along the minus strand of NZ_JBBORB010000001.1, from coordinate 658,748 downwards.
TCTACATGCCACTCAAAAAATTGAATCATCGTATGATTTCGTTTCATATTATGTCTCCTTGTTTAATGAGCAGATGCCGTATTTAATCGCATTCTGCAATATTTTTAATGTATTGCTTCCTTTGATGAGAAGTAAATCCTGGTTCTGCCTCATCGAATAGTGTGCATATTGAAAAGTGTCTATTTATAGCGGATGTAATTCTTCTCGGATTTATTTTTGCCACTAAGATGTAGATTCACTTTATTTATGAAAACCAAACCTATTATTTTTGAAATAAATAAAAAGAGGGACGGAGCGATAACTGGTAAATAGTACAAGTAGGCTTATACTCCGTATTTATATGTATTTTGGAGTTCTAATATAAAGAGCCTGTTCCCTTTTAATGGAAACAGGCTTAGTCAGCTGCTCTTTATTATTGTATGGACTTCCGCAGCAATTCCAAGCGCGGCGGTACGCCATCTGCTGCTTCTATATCATACTCGTATTGAATGATAAGTACATTATCATCTATTTGATACAAGTAATATCCTTCAGGCGGATCAGAAACATGCTGGGTAACTCCTTCATAAGCATTATCGTCTGCTGGTAATGCCTGGGGGTCCTCCGCATTGTTAAATTTATGGTCGTAAGATTCCTGTACATCGGCAATTGTATCCTCTATCGTAGTGGATTCTGCTACTTGGATACGAACTTCTGCATTTTCTGCGCCGCTGTAAAAGCGAACTTCCTCTTCTGTTGTTTCATAGTTAGAAAGAAATTCCTCCATTTGAAACTGGATATTGTATGGTTCAATAGTGAAGTTATAAACAGTTACCTCTTCCTCCATACCTTCAACCAGAATAGTATCTGTTTCCGTTCCGTTCTCTTTAATAGAAAAAACGGATGTACTATCTTCCTTATCCGATCTTTTTTCTGATTCCACGATTCCCATGCCTTTTTGCATGTCTGAATCATTTACTAGATGTGATGCAGTATCCTCCTGTTCTTTATCAGGAGTGGTAAAAGAATCATTATTAATAATCTGGAAAATAAATACGCCGCATAGGACGATAACGGCTGCTGTGGATAACCAGATGAATGCGTGCTTTACCTTAGACTTGCGCTGCTGCTGTGCCCGTTTTTTCTCAGCGTGTTTGTTTAAAGCCATTTTCATGCTCTCCTTTTTCTCCGTATCTAAAGAACGGTTTATTTTCAATTTAGTTAACTCCTTTGTAAAATCTTTATCATGATGATTCATAACGAACCTCCTTGACTTCCGACTTCAGCACCTTTAAAGCTCTGTGAAACGTTACTCGTACTTTTGACTCCGTCCATTTTAATACCTGAGCCGTTTCTGTGACGGATAATTCCTCAATTCCTCTTAAAATAACAACAGATCGGTAATCATCTTTTAATTTTTCGATTGCCTGATGCAGAACAATTTTTCTTTCTTCTGATATTTGTTGATCTTCTGGAGATATTTCTGTATGAAATGAATGCGTCTTAATCAGCTTACGCCAGTCTTTTCGATTTTGCCTGCGCGTTTCATCTATTGCCAGATGACGTGCGATAGAGATAAGCCAGGTTTTCGGACTGGACTCACCCTTAAAGGATGGATACCGGTCAATCGCCCGCATAAACACTTCCTGGACGAGGTCTTCTACATCTGGCGTGGACATATAATAAATTAAAAAACGGTAAACATCATTCGCATAATAATCAAACCAGTCCGAAATCAATTCCTTATCCATACTAAAACCTCCCCGGGGATTCTGACATCGTTTGTCTTATTTTTATATTAGACGATATGAAAGGAGAAATGTTACAAAAAATTTGTAATCTTGTTTAGTTGGTTATCTTAATGAATTTATTTTAAACGCGCTGTTCTGCCCAATGGATGTAAAAAAGGGTGCTCTGCTTTTTTCAATTAATCATGGTATGATAAAGAAAACTACTATTTATATAACAATTATGATAATAGATAGGAGGATTTACCTATGAATGTACTCTTCGTATGTACAGGGAATACATGTCGCAGTCCTATGGCAGAAGCATTATTAAAGCAGCGTGCACCGGCAGAAATGCATGTGAAATCCTGTGGGATTACAGCCATGCCCGGAGCCCCTGCAAGCAGCCAGACAACAGAAGTTTTAAGGAGACAGGGCATTGAAATAAATCATCAAGCTTCCCCGATCAGCCAGGAATTGGTTCAGTGGGCAGATCTTATCCTGACAATGACTGCTTCACATAAGGAAATGGTCTGGGCTAAATACCCGGAAGAAAGAAAAAAGATATATACACTTAAAGAATTTGCACTACATGCCGATATACAAATATGGAGTGAATTAGAAAAAGTCTATACAGAATTGGAAGAAAAAAGAAAGCGCTGTTTAGAACAATTGGATGCAGAAGTAGATCCGATAAAACAGAATCAGCTCCTGTATGAAGCGTGCCATGAAGAGCTTGAAACGATTCACTGCTTAAAAAGCCAGCTGGTTCATTCGGATATTGCTGACCCATTTGGCGGTCCGGCAGCGTATTACCTGGAAACGAAGCAGGAGATTGAAACGTGTCTGAATCAATGGCTGTCTCCTGAAGAGTAAATACCTTTGAGTGATACATTCGAAGTATGGTAATCCGTGAAATATTTGTAATTCAAAGAGGATAATGGCACTGGTGTATTTTCAGGAAAAACCTTATACTGGGAGTTTTGAATGCTCTGCTGATGCTTTTTATTCATATTTCCTTTCTGTTTAGAGCTGGAAGCTTAAGCTTATGAAATGAAACTTCATTTCGTGGAGTTTTACGGACAACTATCAATGATAAATACCGGCAGCGAAAGAAAGTTTAATCGGGGGAGTGGAAGGTTTAATGGGGAATAAATATCGGTTTAATTTAAGGTTAAAGCTTGTTGTGTTTACAACCTTTTTAGCGCTTATCACGTATTCAACAAGTGCAGTTTTTATTTATATTTTATTTGACTATATACAGTCATGGATTAATGTATCACAGCAGTTTTTTGTTATTGTAACATTACTGTTAGGTGTAATCTGGTCAGGAATCCTTGCGTTTTTTGCAGCTAGATGGATTACGAAGCCTTTGCAGAAATTAGAGCAGATTACGGGAGAGGCAGCAAAAGGAAACCTGGAACTGCAGGTAGAAATACCAAAATCTGATGATGAGATTAAATCCTTGTCTGTTGCTGTAAACAGTATGCTGCAAAGCTTAAATAAAATGGTGACAAATATTGACCAGCATTTTGAGGAAACAAATGAGACAGTGACTCAGTTGAAAGAGGCTTCAAACAGGGCTACACAGCATTCCGCAGCGATTGGTGAATCTATCACCGAAATTTCAGATGGAGCAGAGAATTCATCACGTGCCACGCAGGAAACGGTGGGTTCTATTGAAATAGCAACGGGATTAGCCAAAGAGGTACAGAATAAAGCAGAGGTTTCCAAACAGCAGTCTAACTCCATGATCAATATGCTGGAAGAGGGGCAGAATGTCGTAAAACAGCTGGTTGACGGAATTCAGCGTATCGCAGTGGAACAGGAAGTATCATTAGAAGATGTGAATCACTTACGCAAGAGTACGATGGAGATTGAAGGAATTATTACCTTAGTTGGCGAAATTGCAGAACAGACCAACTTATTAGCTTTAAATGCCTCTATTGAAGCTGCCCGGGCAGGTGAACACGGAAAAGGCTTTGCTGTTGTTGCTGAAGAAGTAAGAAAGCTGGCTGATCAAAGCGGGAAAGCAGTTAACGATATCTCAACACTCTTGCTTTCTATCCAGGATGATGTAAAGCAGGTGGCAACAAAAATTAATACGAATGTGAAGTCTGCTCGCGAGGAAGTGGACCGTGGAGAAAATACAAACCGTACCATTGCTAAAATGGGCAGTACTGTAACGGAAACAGCTACACAGATTGATACAATTTATAGATTAGTGGAACAGCAGCTGCAGTCGATTCAAAATACAGCAAACCAGTCTCAGGAAGTAGCGGCGATTGCCGAAGAGACATCTGCTGGAACACAAGAGGTTAATGCCGCAATTCAGGAGCAGGTTGTAACAATGGAACAAGTAGATCAATTGGCTCGTGAAATGGAGGAGCATGCAGGAGCTTTGAGAGAACAGATTAAACAATTTAGAGTGAAGCAGGTGGCTGAATCTGCCAGTGTTACCCCTATACAGCCTTTAAATACCAATAAGGAATCTTTAGAAGAAACCAGTCATCAAGATGTATCGTAATTTTTAAAAAATCATGGTATGCTATAAATGATTCTATTATTTGCTGTGTCAAACGGAGGAATGGAATGAATGACTGTAAAGGTGTGTGTCATTTATGATAATCAAAGACCTGAAGCTGGTTATTGACGAATGGCTGGCGCTGGACTGTCTGCGGGAAGATGAGATTGTTGTCATCGGCTGTTCGACAAGTGAAGTGGCCGGCGAGCCCATCGGAACAAGCGGAAGTACAGAAATTGCAAAAACAATTTATGAGCAGATGACAAAGCTTCAAAAACAAACAGGTGTCCATCTTGCTTTTCAATGCTGTGAACACTTGAACCGGTCTCTTGTCGTAGAGAGACGGACAGCAGTACAGTATGGTTTAGAGGAGGTAGCCGTCGTGCCTGTTCCAAAAGCAGGAGGTTCGATGGCGAGCTATGCTTATCAGCAAATGGAAAATCCTGCTGTTGTTGAAAATACAAGCGCACATGCCGGGATAGACATTGGTGAAACAATGATTGGAATGCACTTGAAACCGGTAGCCGTTCCGCTCAAGCTAAAGCAGCGTACGATTGGCCATGCCAGAGTCCGCGCTGCAAGGACTCGTCCGAAGCTTATAGGCGGGCACCGGGCATTTTACGGAGAGAATCCATCTAGATAACAGATTGGATTCTTTATTCCTTTCCCCTCAGTTTGGACAACAAATAATAATTCTTTCACACTTTACCTTACATAGGAGGCTGTACACTAATGATGGAATATGTAAAACAAGCAGATAATGAAGTTTTTCAGGCAATGTTACAGGAGAAAGAGCGTCAGCAGGATAAAATTGAGCTGATTGCTTCAGAAAACTTTGTATCCAGAGCAGTTATGGATGCAATGGGCTCCATACTTACAAATAAATATGCTGAAGGTTACCCGGATAAGCGCTATTATGGCGGTTGTGAGTATGTTGATATTGTAGAGGACCTTGCAAGAGAACGTGCCAAGGAAATATTCGGCGCAGATCATGCCAATGTACAGCCTCATTCCGGTTCTCAGGCGAATATGGCAGTTTATTTTACTTTTCTTGAGCCGGGAGATACGGTATTGGGAATGAATTTGAACCACGGCGGACATTTAACACATGGAAGCCCGGTTAACTTCAGTGGCGGTTTGTACAATTTTGTTGACTATGGTGTGGATAAAGAGACAGAACAGCTGGATTATGACGCTGTTTTGGAAAAAGCAAAAGAAGTAAAACCGAAATTGATTGTTGCCGGTGCAAGTGCCTATTCACGAAGCATCGATTTTAAAAAGTTTAGGGAAATTGCAGATGCTGTCGGTGCTTATCTGATGGTTGACATGGCACACATTGCCGGGTTGGTTGCTACAGGTCATCATGAAAATCCGGTTCCGCATGCTGATTTTGTCACAACAACAACGCATAAAACATTGCGCGGACCACGTGGAGGTATGATTCTTTGTAAAGAAGAATATGCGAAAAAAATTGATAAAGCGATCTTCCCGGGAATTCAGGGCGGGCCTTTAATGCATATCATTGCAGCAAAAGCTGTTTCCTTTAAGGAAGTCTTATCTGATGATTTTAAAGCATATTCCGGAAACATTATCGACAATGCAAAAGCACTTGGCGAAGCATTGCAAAAAGAAGGCATCCGCATTGTTTCAGGCGGAACAGACAACCATTTGTTATTATTAGACGTTACACCATTGAACCTTACAGGAAAAGTAGCAGAAAAAGCTCTAGATGATGTTGGCGTAACAACAAACAAAAATACAATTCCATTTGATACCGAAAGCCCATTTGTAACAAGCGGGGTCCGCATCGGAACCGCAGCAGTAACAACACGCGGATTCGGCATTGAAGAAATGAAAGAAATAGCAGAAATCATCTCACTTACATTAAAAAATTACGAAGACGAAGCAAAACTAAAAGAAGCCAAACAACGCGTACAAGCACTAACAGAAAAATTCCCACTCTATAAATAAATTATCCCCATTGTGGATAATAGATTATTATTTTAAATAAAACTCAAAAATCTGCAGAGTAGTCCACAACTACTCCGCAGATTTTTTATTTCTATATTTAATTTTTTGCTTTTTTTGAGTCTGACTATATAAATTGAGTGGTTAAATTATATTTTTAATTTTTCATAAGAAATTCTAACTAGCTCCAGAAAAACACGGAGATTCCTGTGGGAATGCGTAGTGTTTTTCTGGAGCGGCCGCTGCTAGACTTCCATTAGTACCCATTACATATAAAAGAATAAATATAAAACCAACTTGATTTCTCAACAAATCAAAGCGATAATAAAAAGGAAATTAAAATTTCTGAAATAAACTATTATTAATATAACCACAAAGATTACTTGAAAGCATACATGATTTTCAGTACAATTTGAACGATATATAATTTTAGGGAGTGATCGGCATGAGTAATGTATTTGTATTTGATCATCCGTTAATTCAACATAAATTAACGTATATTCGTGATAAAAATACAGGAACAAAAGAATTTCGCGAGCTTGTGGATGAAGTTGCAATGCTAATGGCATTTGAAATTACAAGAGACTTACCAACATCTGATGTAGAAGTGGAAACACCTGTAACTACATCAAAATCAAAAGTATTGGCTGGTAAAAAGCTTGGACTGGTACCTATTCTTCGTGCAGGCTTAGGAATGGTAGATGGTGTGCGGAAATTGATCCCGGCGGCAAAAGTTGGACATGTAGGCTTATACCGTGATCCAGAAACGTTGAAGCCGGTAGAATACTACGTCAAATTACCGAATGATATTGAAGAACGTGAGCTTATCGTAATTGATCCAATGCTCGCAACAGGCGGATCAGCAAATGATGCAATTGGTGCTTTGAAAAAACGCGGTGCTAAAAACATTCGTTTGATGTGCCTGATTGCCGCTCCAGAAGGCGTGAAAGCAGTACAGGAAGAACATCCGGACGTGGATATTTACTTAGCAGCATTAGATGAACGGCTTGATGACCATGGTTATATTATTCCTGGTCTTGGAGATGCGGGAGACCGTTTATTTGGAACTAAATAACAGAACGAAAAACAGACTGGATAATAGTATTCAGTCTGTTTTTATATCCAGCAGAAAATCACAGCTTCAGTTCCCGTGGATAAACATTAGAAAATATCCTCTAAGCACGTTGTGTATAACTTTAAAGGTTTAAAAATTTGCATAAAATAACATCTATTCACGAAAACTACTCTACAGAGGTGGAGATGTTATGTGGAAAAAGATGATATGCTTTTTTGCTGTCTGCTTGATTTTAACGCAGATGCAGATTGATAATGATACGCATGCCGAAGAGCTCAAGCAAACACTCATTATAGAAGTGGAAGGCGACCCTAATAAAGTAAAAGAAGAAATAGAAGCTTATCATCCATTTGTGGAAGTGGTAGCTGTTTACGATATTGTTTTTAAGGGGCTGGCCGTGGAAGGGAAAGCAGAACAATTAGCCGGACTGGGTTCGATAGAACAGATTAAGGCATTTCATCAGAATCAAACTTATCAAGCCCTGCCTTTCCAAGCTGATAATGCTGATGTGATTGAAAAGATGGATCCTTCCAAATCTAAAGCCTATGATTTGAATGAAACATCTTACACTGGTAAGGGAGTTAAGGTTGGCATTATTGATACAGGAATTGATTATAATCATCCGGATTTAGAGAAAAATTATCAGGGCGGCTATGATCTTGTTGATTTTGATGATGAGCCGATGGAAACGACACCGGAGGAAGGGCCTGCCACCTCACACGGAACGCATGTTGCAGGGATTATTGCGGGTGATGGGGATATGAAAGGTGTAGCTCCTGATGCAGAAATCTACGCATATCGTGCATTAGGACCAGGGGGAACAGGCTCTACGGTTCAAGTATTAGCTGCTATGGAAAAAGCGATAGAAGATGAGGTTGATATTATAAACCTTTCATTAGGAAATGACGTAAATGTTCCTGATTACCCGACAAGTATTGCTGTTAATCGTGCCAGTGAGCTTGGGATTATTGTTGTGATTGCCAATGGAAACAGCGGCCCAGATGCATGGACAGTCGGATCACCGGCAACAGCAGACCGGTCTGTATCCGTAGGAGCATCCACCACACCACAGAAAAATCCTGTGCTTATTGATACATTTGAAAAAAAGGAAATTTCCTTAGTAGAAGCGGTAGGAGCCCCTGCGTGGGAGCTGAATCGTTCTTACCAGCTGGAAGATATGGATAATATGGAACAGGGACAATCCATGCACGGAAAAATTGCTCTTACCAGACGTAAGGAAATACCCTTCTTTGAATTGGCTCTTCAAGCCGAAAGTATGGGAGCAGAGGCTTTAATTATTTATAATTCGGAGCCTGGACCGCTCCAGGCTTCTGTTCAGAATAACCGGCAGCCTGTAAATATTCCGGTTGCCTCTATTCAAAAGGAAGAAGGGGAATGGCTGGAGTCGCAAATCAATCAAAGTACTTATTTTATCGATGCTGCTCAAAAAGACAATTTACTAACGATTGCTCCTTTTAGCTCCAGGGGGCCGGTTGCCGTCCAATGGGCTATTAAACCGGATATCTCAGCGCCCGGGGCTGCTGTTTGGAGTACTGTTCCAGGAGGATACCAGGCAATGGATGGAACCAGCATGGCTGCTCCTCACGTGGCAGGAGCCTTTGCGGTTTTAAAAGAAGCACATCCAAACTGGACCGACAAGCAGCTGATTGGTGCTCTAAAAACAACTGCACAGCCTTTTGAAGAAAAAGAGCACCGCTTAAATGCAACAACTCAGGGAATGGGGTTGCTGCAGCTTGAAGCTGCGATAGATACTTCTGCAATTATCTATGACCCGCAATTGGAGTTTGGCAAGTTGAGCCGCTATCAGGAAGAGTTTACGGAAAAAGTAACAATAGAAAACAAAACGGAGAAAGAACAAACATATTATTTTGAGACGCCGGAACGAAAAGACGGTTTAGTGTGGGGTCTTCCACAGAGCTTCACCGTCCAGCCTAAGGAGCAAAAAGAAATAACATTGAAGCTGTCCATGAACCGGGACCGTTTAGAAGAAGGTGTTCATGAAGGATGGCTGACACTTAGAGAGGCTGAGAAAAACTATGATCTGCCATACATTATTGTAAACCAGGAGGCCGATCAGCCAAAGACAGCAGGCTTTGAATTTTACCTGGAACCCTTCGAACAAGAAAACTATAAATATCAATATTACTTAACAGAACCAGTGAAGAGTCTGGAAATCAACCTGTACCAGCCGGAGACTTTCGTATTTGAACGGAAGCTGCTGAAGGAAGCAGAGCTTGAAAAAGGGATGCATGAAGGAGTTCTCAGTAAAGAAGAGGCCGGAGCACCCGGATATTACCTCGCATTAATTACTGCTGAGCTTGAGAACGGAGAATTTGAACAGGTAGAGACCCTGATTTTTATACAATAAAATAAACCAGAATTCGACATTTTTTATAGTTGAAAAGACATGTTCACAAAACTGTCAAATTGAACAAAAAGCATTTGTGAATCCATTTGCCGGAAATGGGGTTCACAAGTGCTTATTTTAATAAGTATAAAGGTTGATTTGAAGCAATTTATTACGGTTTAAGAAATACCTCGTATATTGCGTTATACACATTGACAACTGTTACAGGCGTATTGTAAACTTATTTAGTGTGGAGAAAAAGGGAGAGCAGGTAGAGCCCATGTGAAATTAAGACGCTTTCTAAAGGATGCTAAACAGCATTTCTCTGCCTTCTATACATAGATGCAAATAGTATGTAACACCTCCGCATCTAAGACTACAAGTAGTATTGCCTAGCAAGAAATTCCCCAACTTGATTGAAAACGGATGCAAACCTATGTTCTATCGCAGTAGTGTATCTAGTTGACGGGCAGCATTAGGAGTGAAACAGCAATGATGTCTAATTTTGATAGTATGGTTACACGTCAACGAAAATGGATGCTTTACTGGTTAGCAATCTTGGTACTTTGCGCTGGATTTCTACCCTATACCCGAATTTTTCTCGGATTAATCTTAGGTAGTAGTATTAGTCTTTATAACTTGTGGTTACTGCAATACAAGTCGGAAAAACTCGGCGAAACGATTGCGGCAGGCAGGAAATCGAGGAGTGGGCTAGGTACATTCTCCAGAATGGCTGCGGCAGTTTTGGCAGTTGTCATCGCCATGCGTTTTGAGGAGTATTTTCATCTATATGCTGTAATTATTGGGATTGTTTCTTCTTACTTGATTATGATGATAGATTTTATTGTCTATCAGATTACTATGCGTAACCAGAAAGAAGACTAATCCTCCAGTATTCCATTTTACTTACAAATAGTTCTTGGTAAAGGGGTGATAATTTTGGATCACGATAATCCAATAGTTCATGATATTTTTGGGATACCAGGTGCGGATTTAAATCTTTCAAATCTATTAATGACTTTTATTGTGTCACTTATTGTATTTGTTTTTTGTGTATGGGGAAGCAGAAAATTACAAATGAAGCCTAAAGGGATGCAAAACTTTATGGAGTGGGCAGTAGAGTTTGTACGAGGCATTATAAAAGACAATATGGATTGGAAAACAGGAAGAGTATTTCTTCCACTTGGATTAACACTTATCTTTTATATCTTAGTAAGTAACCTTATTGGGGTAGCCACTGTTGGAACAGTCGGGCATACCCTGTGGTGGAAGTCACCGACAGCAGATGCTGTTATGACATTAACGCTGTCAGCAATGATCATCGTGTTGACACACTACTACGGTATAAAAGTTCAGGGTACAAAAGCTTACTTTAAAACATATGTAAGTCCAGTACCGCTTATGTTGCCATTTAAAATTGTCGAAGAATTCACAAATACATTAACGTTGGGTCTTCGTCTATTCGGTAACATTTACGCTGGAGAAATTTTATTAGGACTCCTGGTAGGTTTAGCAACATCAAGTATATTCGGATTTTTTGGAGCTGCCATTCCAATGCTGGCATGGCAAGGATTCAGTGTGTTTATCGGCGGTATTCAGTCATATGTATTCGTCATGTTAACAATGGTGTACATGTCTCATAAAGTGAGCTCAGACCATTAAATAAAGCAATAATTTATTTTTTACACATAAAAAGGAGGAAATTATTTATGGGAGCTTTAGCAGCAGCAATCGCAATAGGATTAGCAGCATTAGGTGCTGGTCTTGGTAACGGTATGATCGTAAGTAAAACAGTAGAGGGAATTGCACGTCAGCCAGAATTAAGAGGTCCGCTACAAGGTACTATGTTTATCGGGGTAGCACTAGTTGAGGCGATTCCAATTATCGCAGCGGTTATCGCGTTTATGGCAATTTTCCAATAAACCGCATTTTCTAAAATATAATGGCGAAGTTCATCTTAGGGGAGAATCTTCGCCATTCCTTTATGCAGGATAAACATTTTACAAAAAACAACTAGTACAAGTTTTCGTGTGTAACATACAGAATAGAACCAGTTCTATTCTATGATGATGTCTTAGCGGAAGGAGTGGAGTTCGTGCATTCATATATTGATTTATTAACAGTTGGTGCAAGTGTCGGCGGATTACGTTGGCCGGATATGCTGGTTCAGCTATTTTTCTTTATTGTACTCCTTGCATTGGTGAAGAAATTCGCCTGGGGTCCATTAATGAATAAAATGGAAGAACGTGAGCAATACGTGGCGAATGAAATCGAAGAAGCTGAAAAAAGCAGAGCAGATGCAGAAAAAGCTTCTAAAGATGCAGCTGAGCAATTAAATCAGGTAAGAGCAGAAGCTCAAAAAATGATTGAAGATGCAAAATCAGCCGGTATCAAGCAGGAAGAACAAATTATTGAATCTGCAAGAAAAGAAGCAGAGCGTATTAAAGAAGCAGCTCAGGCAGATATTCAAAATGAGAAAGAAAGAGCTATTCAAGCATTACAAGATAAAGTGGCCTCTCTATCTGTATTAATTGCAAGCAAAGTTATTGAGAAAGAACTAAGCGAGCAGGATCAGGAGAAGTTGATCAACGAATACATTAAAGAGGTAGGAGAAGAGCGATGAGTAGTGCAGTAGTTGCAAAACGATACGCAGATGCTCTTTTCAGACTTGGAGTAGAACAGCAAAAATTAGAACAGTTTGCAGCAGATTTAAAAGTTGTAAAGCCTGTTTTTCAAAATGATAAGAAATTAGCTAAATTCCTGACGCATCCAAAGATTGATAATGCAAAAAAGAAACAGCTTGTAGTTGAAGCATTCCAAGGGTTGGACAAGACCGTTTTGAATACACTTCAATTACTGGTGGATCGCCATAGAACATCGATCATTCCAACCATTATCGACGAATACATTTCTTTAGTAAATGATGCAAAAGGAATGGCAGATGCTACAGTTTATTCGACAAGAAGTTTATCGGATGAAGAAAAGAGTCAATTAGAACGCTCTTTTGCTGTCCGTTTGGGAAAAAGCGCAGTTCAGCTTAACAATATCGTCGACCCGTCCATTCTTGGCGGAGTAAAAATCAGAGTTGGAAATACGATTTATGATGGTACGGTTAAGGGTAAGCTAAATCGAATCTCCCGTAGTATTGTGTCTGCTAATAATTGATGATAGGGGTGAAATGGTATGAGCATTAATGCTGAAGAAATTAGTACGCTGATAAAAAAGCAAATTGAAAATTTTGATTCAGACATAGAAGTTACTGATGTTGGAACAGTTATTGAAGTTGGAGACGGTATTGCACGTGCACACGGACTTGATAATGCAATGGCCGGAGAGCTGCTGGAGTTTTCTAATGGAGTAATGGGCTTAGCTCAGAACTTAGAGGAAAGCAATGTTGGTATCGTTATTCTTGGGCCTTACCAGGATATTAAAGAAGGTGACGAAGTTCGTCGCACAGGTCGTATTATGCAAGTACCGGTTGGGGAGGAGCTTTTAGGACGTGTAGTCAACCCTCTTGGTCAGCCAATTGACGGAAGAGGAGCAATTGAAACATCCAAAACCCGCCCAATCGAAGCGCAGGCACCAGGTGTAATGGATCGTAAATCCGTTGATGAGCCATTACAGACAGGTATTAAAGCAATTGATGCACTTGTGCCAATTGGACGTGGACAGCGTGAGTTGATTATTGGTGACCGTCAAACAGGTAAAACAACTGTTGCCGTTGACACCATTTTGAATCAGGCTGACCAGGATATGATTTGTATTTATGTGGCAATTGGCCAAAAAGAATCTACCGTCCGTGCTACAGTAGAAACATTCCGTAAACATGGTGCGTTAGATTACACGATTGTTGTAACTGCAGGTGCATCTGATCCGGCTCCATTACTATACTTATCACCTTATGCAGGTGTAGCGATGGGTGAGGAGTTCATGTATAACGGGAAGCATGTTCTTGTTGTATATGATGATTTATCTAAGCAGGCAGTAGCTTATCGTGAACTTTCCTTGCTATTACGCCGCCCGCCAGGCCGTGAAGCATTCCCGGGAGACGTATTCTATCTGCATTCACGCTTATTAGAGCGTGCAGCTAAGCTGAGTGATGCAAGAGGCGGCGGTTCTTTAACTGCATTACCTTTTGTTGAAACACAGGCAGGCGATATCGCAGCGTATATCCCTACAAACGTTATCTCTATTACAGATGGTCAGATTTTCTTACAATCCGACTTATTCTTCTCAGGGGTACGTCCGGCGATTAACGCAGGTTTATCCGTATCTCGTGTAGGTGGATCCGCACAAATTAAAGCCATGAAAAAAGTTGCCGGGACATTACGTCTTGACTTAGCTTCCTTCCGTGAATTGGAGGCATTCTCGCAATTCGGTTCTGATTTGGATAAAGCTACTCAGGCAAAGCTTAATCGTGGTCAACGCACTGTTGAAGTATTGAAGCAGGGTCTTCATAAACCAATGAGCGTTGAAAAACAGGTTGCAATTATTTATGCATTAACAAGAGGATTCTTAGATGATATTCCTGTTGAAGATATTTTACGCTTTGAAGAAGAAATGAATATCTGGATTGAGCATAATCAAAATGATATTTTCACAACAATTCGTGAAACAGGCAACCTGCCGGATGAAAAAGAATTCAGCGGAGCAATCGAAAGCTTCAAGAAAACATTCTTACCATCTAATCAATAAGATGTCTATAATAGAGAAGTAAAAAGGACCGAAACGAAAATCTTCGGTCCGCATTCCTTATAGGAAAGTGTGGTGAAAAGCTTGGCATCACTTAGAGATTTAAAAGGAAGAATTGACTCAACGAAAAAAACAAAACAAATCACCGGAGCAATGGAGCTTGTATCAGCATCGAAAATGTCCAAGGCAGAACAGAATGCACGTGGATTTGTTCCTTATGCGGATAAATTGCAGGAAGTCGTGAGCAGTATTGCGAATTCCAGTACGGATGCACAGCATCCAATGCTTATTAAACGGGAAGTGAAGAAAACTGGTTATTTAATTATCACTTCTGACCGTGGTTTGGTTGGAGCTTACAACAGTCATATTTTAAAAAGTCTTGTAAATAACATTGAGAAAAAACATTCCAGCAAGGATGAATATACAATTATTGTTATTGGAAGAAAAGGTTATGATTTCTGCCGTAAGCGCGGACTTCCGGTTTCTCAAAGTATATTGGGAATGCCGGACCATCCAACATTTGCGGATGTGAAAAACCTTGCTTCTGAAGCAGTGCAAATGTATGCTGATCAGGAAATTGATGAGCTTCACATTATTTATAATCATTATGTAAGTGCAATCTCTCAAGTAGTTACAAACAAACAGCTTTTACCAATTGCTGATTTAGGTGAACAGGAAGCTCCTGCGTCTGATTATGAATTTGATCCGAATCAGGAAGAAATTCTGGAAGTACTTTTACCTCAATATGCTGAAAGCTTGATTTTTGGTGCATTACTTGATGGAAAAGCAAGTGAGCATGCTGCAAGTATGACAGCAATGCGAAGTGCTACTGATAATGCAAATGAACTGATTGGTGATTTAGAACTTTCATATAACCGTGCACGTCAAGCAGCTATTACACAAGAAATTACCGAGATTGTCGGCGGTGTAGCAGCACTTGAATAGTCACTCAGGTAAGTTAAGTCAGGAGGGAAACAGATGACGAAAGGACGCGTAACACAGCTGATGGGGCCGGTCGTTGATGTACGATTTGAAGATGGACAGCTCCCGGCTGTAAACAATGCACTGATAGTACGCAGTGAAAGACCAGGTGAAGATTTAACGCTGGAAGTAGCACTTCATCTTGGGGATAATAGTGTTCGTACAATTGCTATGTCCTCAACAGATGGTTTCCAGCGTGGAGCAGAAGTAGAAGATTTAGGTCGACCAATTTCTGTACCGGTTGGAGATGTTACATTAGGACGAGTATTTAACGTTTTAGGTGAAAAAATTGACTTAGATGAGCCGCTGCCGAATGATGTACGCTTAGAGCCAATTCACCGTGAAGCTCCAAAATTTGAAAATCTGTCTACAGAAACTGAAATTTTGGAAACTGGTATTAAGGTTGTAGACTTACTTGCACCATATATCAAAGGTGGTAAGATTGGTCTGTTTGGTGGAGCCGGCGTAGGTAAAACCGTATTAATTCAGGAATTAATCAACAATATCGCTCAGGAGCATGGTGGTATTTCCGTATTTGCGGGTGTAGGTGAACGAACTCGTGAAGGAAATGACCTTTACTATGAAATGAGTGACTCTGGTGTTATTGCAAAAACAGCAATGGTATTCGGCCAGATGAACGAGCCGCCCGGTGCACGTATGCGTGTAGCATTAACTGGTCTTACAATGGCAGAATATTTCCGTGATGAACAAGGTCAGGACGTATTATTGTTCATTGATAACATTTTCCGTTTCACACAAGCAGGTTCTGAGGTATCCGCACTTCTTGGGCGTATGCCGTCAGCCGTTGGTTACCAGCCGACACTTGCTACCGAAATGGGACAATTACAGGAACGTATCACTTCAACGGATAAAGGTTCTGTAACCTCTATTCAAGCAATCTATGTTCCTGCCGATGACTATACTGATCCGGCACCGGCAACTACTTTTGCCCACTTAGACGCAACGACTAACTTAGATCGTAAGCTTTCTGAGCAAGGTATTTATCCTGCCGTGGATCCATTAGCATCAACTTCCCGTGCGCTTGACCCGGAAGTAGTTGGTCAGGAGCATTATGAAGTAGCAGTAGAAGTACAACGTACACTTCAAAAATATCGTGAATTGCAGGATATTATTGCAATCCTTGGTATGGATGAGTTAAGTGAAGAGGACAAGTTAGTTGTTTCCCGCGCACGTCGTATTCAGTTCTTCTTATCGCAAAACTTCCACGTTGCTGAGCAGTTTACTGGCCAGCCTGGTTCGTATGTTCCGGTAAAAGAAACGGTTCAAGGCTTTAAAGAAATTCTCGCAGGAAAGTACGACGATCTTCCTGAGGATGCCTTCCGTCTTGTTGGAAGAATTGAAGAAGTTGTTGAAAAAGCAAAAGCTTCGGAATAATAGACAGCTGAGGATAATTCATAAAAGTGTATCATCCTTTAAGGCCTTCCAGCCAGCTGTTAGGAGGGGTAAACAGTGAGTACATTAACAGTAAGTGTCGTCACTCCTGAAGGTCCGATTCTGGAAGATAGCTTTGATATGGTCGTCTGTAAAGCGGAAACCGGTGAAATTGGTATCCTGCCAAAACATATTCCGCTTGTCGCTCCATTACAGATTAGTATTGCCCGCTTGAAAAAAGCAGGCGATACGCGGCAGGTTGCAATCAGTGGAGGTTTTATGGAAGTACAGCCTGATAAGGTTACTATCCTGGCACAGTCTGCTGAAACCGCTGATCATATTGATATTCTGCGTGCAAAAGAGGCAAAAGAACGTGCGGAGAAACGTCTTCAGGATAAAAGCGATACAATAGATAGATATCGTGCTGAACTTGCATTAAAACGGGCAATTAATCGTCTGGAAATCGCAAATTCATAAGAGAATATTTTGAAATAAACTCCTTGTCCATTTATTTAGGCAGGGAGTTTATTTTATAAGCAGTAGAAAAAATCATCATAAATTGACACTGTAATTCATTCTTAAAGTAGTGATTACCGAAAAAAAAGTGAAATATGTTATAATTTCCCGGGAAATGATTTGATGCAAATATGATTTTGCATTATAAGACAAAATATAAAAGTTGGATTAGATATTTATTTACTTACTTTTTCAATGCGGATGAATTAGAGTAAAAATTTTAAAATTGCCATCCATTTTGCGGGGTGTGAGTACTCACCATATAATCTCTAATGAAATTGTCATCATATATTCCTATGAGGTAATTTTTAATCCACCATTGAAAGAAAGGAGATTTCCATGTTTTCAGCAGGCCAATTGGCTTTAATCAGTATCTTTTCACATCTCATGTTTATTTATCTGACCTGGAAAGTTATTACAGCGATTCGGATTGAAACAATATTTAAAAAAGGAAGATCTGCCGAAGCGAGAGTTTTTCTTTTGTTTATAACGATTGTTATCGGAACAGGAGTAAGCAATTTTTTCCTCGATATATTAAAATGGTCAGGTGATTTAATTTATCTGTTTTCTTTCATAAATATGTATTGAACTAAACACTTCTGTCAAAACTAAGATTAATAGATTTGATAGGAGGGTTTTTTATGTTTCATAGAATTCTTTTCAGTTCTAATTTCCCCTTTATAAACGTAAGATTCTTTCATGCATTTCAAAATCCGGTTCAGCTTAAAAAGCAGGCTTTTTGCTTACTGCTTGTTATTTGCTTTGTTGTGAATCAAGCCTTCAGTCAGCCTCATCAGACAGATGAAATGGAAGACTTAGCGGCTTTTGCAGAAGAGTATGATCTGTCAATTAACTTTTGGGAGGTTACAATGAAAGAACAGCTGGAAACAGAGCGTGCAGAGGGTCTTATTCAAAACTTGGAAGCAAAGTATACATCATATGAGGATAAGGATGAAAACCGTTTAAAATATACATTTGAAAGTCGTCACAAAAATGATCCTTTCTACGTAATATATAATGTGATTCTTCCTTTGGATAAGAATGAATCAGCAGAAGTAATTATTGTATTGCACGGGACTGATTGGGATAATCAAATAAGCCAAAAGTATCAGAAAGAAAAAACAGCTATACTAAAGGATTATTTAACAAAAGAGTCACAATTATATACTTGTCTATCTGTACAAGATAGTGGTATAATGAATCACGATGTATTTGTAAATAAAGCAAAAATATATTTTAATATAAAGCATATATCGACTAAATATGACAATATAGAAAATTCAAGGATTGAAAAAAGTACATATGGGTATACAAAAACATGGGAGCAGTTTTATTACATGGAAAATAACCCAAAAAATGTGCAAATTGCTGCTGTTGCTGATCGTCAAGGGGAAATAAGTTTTATGGTAGGAACACCTATCCTAATCAATGAATATTAATAATAGGGAAATTAGATTCTGAAGGGGATTTATGACATGGAAAAAATCATCGTTGGTGGCGGACGAAAGTTAGAAGGCACTGTACGTGTAGAAGGTGCTAAAAACGCAGTCCTGCCTGTACTTGCTGCTAGCTTAATTGCTAGTGAAGGAAAAAGTATTATAAAAGAAGTGCCAGTATTAGCAGATGTATACACAATTAATGAAGTACTTCGAAACTTAAATGCCAATGTGGAATTTGATTCAACAGAAAATACAGTAATGATTGACGCTTCTAACAAGTTGGAAACAGAAGCCCCATTTGAATATGTAAGAAAAATGCGTGCATCCGTGCTTGTGCTGGGACCGTTATTAGCCCGCTATGGACACGCAAAGGTAGCTATGCCGGGAGGATGTGCAATTGGATCACGTCCAATTGATTTACACTTAAAAGGCTTTGAAGCAATGGGCGCTGACATTCATGTCGGTAATGGTTTTGTAGAAGCAAAATCAAACGGCCGTCTTCAAGGTGCGAAAATTTATTTAGATATGCCAAGTGTAGGAGCTACAGAAAACATTATGATGGCAGCTGCATTAGCAGATGGAAAAACTGTTATCGAAAATGCAGCGAAAGAACCTGAAATTGTTGACTTAGCTAACTACCTGAATAAAATGGGAGCAAGAATTGTTGGAGCTGGTACAGAAACAATTCGTATTATTGGTGTGGAGAAACTTCATGGTACAGAACATACAATGATTCCAGATCGTATTGAAGCAGGAACATTTATGGTTGCAGCAGCAATTACAAATGGAAACATACTAATAGAAAATGCTGTACGTGAACATTTAAGTTCTGTTGTTTCAAAATTAGAGGAAATGAACGTTCAAGTTTTAGACGAAGATGGCGGCTTACGGGTTATTGGCTCCGATGCTATTCGCTCTACAGACATCAAAACCTTACCTCATCCCGGTTTCCCAACAGATATGCAATCACAAATGATGGCATTGATGTTGTGTGCTAAAGGAACAAGCGTAATAACAGAAACTGTATTTGAGAATCGTTTCATGCATGTGGAAGAATTCCGCCGTATGAATGCGAATATTAAAATTGAAGGTCGCAGTGTGATTATCGAAGGTCTTTCTGAACTTCAAGGTGCAGAAGTAGCAGCTACAGATTTACGTGCAGCGGCAGCACTTATCCTTGCAGGACTTGTAAGTGAAGGCTATACAAGGGTTACAGAATTAAAACACTTAGATCGCGGATATGTCGATATCGTAGGCAAATTAGCGAATCTTGGCGCAGATATTAGACGCATCGATGAAAATGGTGTCGTGATTCAGCCGTTGGGCGTAGAAGAAAATGTCGAATTAAATGAATTTATCACTGAATAATTAACTATGAATAAATCAAAAAAAAGATGTACCCGCATAAGGTACATCTTTTTTTGATTTATTACAATCTACATAAAAGGTAGCAGCTCCAAGGGGTTTGATTGGGCAAGTAATCTTATTAGGCCCAGAAATACACTACGTTTTCTGTGGCTCCCAAACTATAGGTGCAGCCAGAGCTAAAGTGTCGCTTATACCCCTAGTAAAAAAGAAGAACATTTATTTCCGCGCTACTCTTTTCAACGGGACTAGGACTACAATTATTCGTTCCACCAAAAAATGTCCGCTTGCATTAGTTTCATTTCTTGTAAGAAAGCAAAATGAAGCATATTTATTCATAGATGGGAGCGGAGGGAAGCCGACTCCTACGGGAAAAGCAACAGGTGAAGATCCCGCAGAAAGTGGTCTTCTTTCGAGGAGGCTGAGGCGTTGCCCGTGGAAAGCGGCTCCCCGGAGCGGACATCTTCTTGGCAAGAACACCAAAACTTTAAAGATCAAATGATTGTTAGAATGCTCCTAAATGGTAGCAGTATATATTTCTATACAGCGTATATAGGTATTAAGAATTATTTTTGAATTCGTATTAAATAGATATGATTAGTAATATGTTATGCTTAAATAGCAGTCTATTCGTTTTTCTGAAAAAATGGTTAGAAAATAAAATGAATATCAATTCACTTTTTTCCAATATATCTCTTCTCACTTTGGCAAAAACATGCTATATTTAGAGAAAATTACTAATATTTCGATTGGATGATGAGAATGAAAATTTATATGTCCGTTGATATGGAAGGAATAACTGGTCTTCCAGATGCTACCTTTGTAGACTGGAGAAAGCATAATTATGAAAGAGCCCGAAAAATCATGACGGAGGAAGCGAATTATGTCATTCAGGCTACGTTTGATTATGGAGCCGAAGAAGTTTTAGTTAATGACAGTCATTCTAAGATGAATAATTTGCTTATTGATCGAATTCATACGGATGCACTTTTAATAACCGGAGAAGTCAAACCGTTTTCAATGATGCAAGGTTTAAATGATACGTATAGCGGTGCTTTTTTTGTAGGCTATCATGCAAGAGCTGGACAGTATGGAGTGATGTCACATTCCATGATACATGCTGTCAGGAATTTCTATATTAATGATCATTGTATTGGTGAAATGGGGATGAATGCCTATCTTGCCGGATATTATGGTGTCCCTGTTTTATTTGTAGCAGGAGATGATCAGGCAGCAGCAGAAGCAGAGAAATTAATACCTAATGTGACTACTGCTGCTGTGAAAGAGACCATTTCCAGATCATCCGTAAAAAGTTTAACACCAAAAAAGGCCGGGCTGCTGCTTAAGGAAAAAGTCAAGCTTGCCCTCGATCAACGCGGGCTTGTAAAGCCGCTGATACCTCCAGAAAAGCCGGAGCTGACAATGGAGTTTAATAATAGCGGTCAGGCAGAATGGGCGAATTTAATGCCAGGAACAATATGGATTCCAGGTACAACAAAAGTCCGTTTTCAGGCAAAAGATATAAAGGAAGCCTATCAAGCTATGCTGGTAATGACAGAATTAGCAATGCAGACAACTTTTTCTTAGAGTTCTTGAACATCCTCTTAAAGTGTAATGAATACAAAAAACAAACATATTTATCATTAATAACAAGCCGGTTTATTCTCTTATTTATACAAGCTTACTTTTCTCCTTCTATTTATGAAGGGGATGTCTGACAGGAATAGTGTATGAAAAATTTTAGGATAGCGTGGTGAAACATATGCTGAAATATATTTTAAAGCGTTTATTAATTATGATTATCACACTATGGGTGATTATTACACTTACTTTTATATTGATGATTAATATACCCGGCTCTCCTTTTAATAGCGATCAGTCCTCCAATGCGACGGTACAGGCCAACCTGGAGGCCCATTATAATCTGGATCAGCCTTATTACATACAATATCTGCTCTACATAAAATCGATTGTCACTTTTGATTTTGGACCTTCTATCAAACAACCTAACCAGACTGTGAACGATCTCTTATCGAGAGGATTTCCGATTTCTTTTGAGCTGGGGATTATCACGATTGCCGTTGCAGTAGTTTCAGGGATACTAGTTGGAATCATTGCCGCGCTCAGACATAACGGATTTCTGGATTATTTAACAATGGGAATAGCAGTTTTAGGTATTTCCATACCAAACTTTATTTTAGCGACACTTCTTATCCAACAGTTGGCTGTAAACCTGGAAATATTCCCGACAGCTACCTGGAGAAGCCCTGCTCATATGGTGCTGCCGGTGCTTGCGCTGGCCACTGGCCCAATGGCAATCATTGCCCGGCTGACTCGCTCCACCATGCTGGAGGTGCTGACACAGGATTATATCAAAATGGCTAAAGCAAAGGGCTTGTCTCCTTGGAAGGTAATCTTTAAACATGCGCTTAGAAACGCATTAATGCCAGTAGTAACAATTATGGGGACTCTATTTGCCGGAATTTTGACAGGAACCTTTGTGATTGAACAAATTTTTGCGATCCCGGGAATGGGAAGATACTTTGTGGAAAGTATTAATCAGCGTGACTACCCGGTTATTATGGGGACGACTGTTTTCTACAGTGCCTTCTTGATTATTATGCTTTTTATTGTGGATATTGTTTACGGCATACTCGATCCACGGATTAAAATGCATCAAAAAGGGGGCAAATAAAGATGAAATCAAAAGAAGAGATCGAATACACGCAAACTGCTGCCAATATCCCTGATGAATGGTTTTCCTGGAAAGAGCGGGATAAAGAAAAGCTGGAACAAGTATCCCGTCCATCCCTGTCCTATTGGCAGGATGCCTGGCGCCGCTTAGTTAAAAATAAAATGGCTATGCTTGGTCTTATATTTTTGGTGCTGCTTACTATTATGGCAATTATCGGTCCAATACTCTCACCTTATGAGGTGAATAGACAGAGCCTTCCCGATCAATATCAGCCGCCGTCTATGGAGCATTGGTTCGGTACAGATAATGCAGGGAGAGATGTTTTTACACGTACTTGGTATGGCGCCAGAATATCCTTGTTTGTAGGTTTTATAGCTGCTTTAATCGACGTAACCATCGGTATTATCTGGGGAGGAATCTCCGGCTATAAAGGTGGCCGTACTGATAACGTGATGATGCGTATTATTGAAGTTTTATATGGTTTACCATACTTATTAGTTGTTATTTTACTTTTAGTTGTGCTCGGTCCAAGCCTTGGAACCATTATTCTGGCACTGACAATCACCGGCTGGGTAGGGATGGCCCGAATCGTGCGGGGACAGGTTTTGCAAATAAAGAATTATGAATTTGTCCTCGCATCTAAGTCATTTGGCACAAAAACATCCCGGATTATCCGGAAGAATCTCCTGCCGAATGCGATGGGGCCGATTATTGTTCAGATGACTTTGACGATCCCATCAGCAATATTTGCCGAAGCATTTTTAAGTTTTATCGGTCTGGGAATTCAGGCTCCATTTGCCAGCTGGGGAGTAATGGCAAATGACTCGCTGGGGGCTATTTTATCCGGAAACTGGTGGACATTGTTCTTCCCGGCATTCTTTATTTCCTTTACGATGTTTGCTTTTAATGTGCTGGGAGACGGTCTTCAGGATGCACTCGATCCGAAATTAAGAAAGTAGGTGGACAACTTGGAAAGAATACTTGAAGTAAATGATTTGCATGTTACATTTACAACCTATGGAGGGACAGTCCAAGCTGTCAGAGGTGTCAATTTTCACTTGGATAAAGGGGAAACACTGGCGATTGTCGGTGAATCAGGATGTGGTAAGAGCGTTACCTCTAATGCCATTATGCGGCTGATTCCAGATCCTCCAGGAAAAATTACAAAGGGCTCCATTATTTTTAAAGGACAGGATTTAGCAGCTTATTCAGAGAAAAAAATGCGTGCCATTCGCGGTGTTGATATTTCTATGATTTTTCAAGACCCAATGACAGCGTTGAATCCGACCTTAACGATAGGTACACAGCTTATGGAAGGTTTAAAAGAACATAAGAAAATTACAGGTACTCAAGCGAAGCAAAAGGCGATTGAAATGATGGATCTGGTTGGTATTCCCAATCCGGAAGAACGCTTAAAACAATATCCTCACCAATTCAGCGGAGGAATGCGTCAGCGGATTGTCATAGCTATTGCACTTATTTGTGACCCTGATTTACTGATAGCAGATGAACCGACAACTGCATTGGACGTAACGATTCAAGCACAGATACTGGAGCTGTTTTCAACGATTCAGCAGCGGACTGGTGTATCAATTATTTTGATTACGCATGATTTAGGTGTTGTTGCAAAAATAGCGGACCGTATTATCGTCATGTACGCTGGAAAAATTATTGAATCTGGAAGTAAGCGGGACATATTCTATCGGCCGGAGCATCCATATACGCAGGGGCTGCTGAATTCTGTCCCCAGATTAGATGCAAAAGAAGAGCTGAAGCCGATTGCCGGCACTCCACCTGATTTATTCTCACCTCCAAAAGGATGTCCATTTACGGCACGCTGTCCTTTTGCGATGGAGGTGTGTGATAAAGTTTATCCCGTTTCCAATAGAGTCAGTGATTCACATCAAGTGGATTGCTGGCTGCAGGATGAACGGGCTAAGCAGCTTATAGCTGCTGAGGTCTTACAAACTTAAAAAGGGGGCAAGACAATGAAGGAAAGGAAGCTTTTATGGGTTCTCCTGGTGATGTTAACGGCACTATTTCTCGCTGCATGTACAGCGAATGAGGATGCTGGGGAAGCGCCGGAGAATACAGACACAACAGAAGAAGGTAATGGTGAAGATGGTGAAGCAGCAGAAGAAACGCCAGATCTGGATGGAAAGACATTATATATTAATAACGGCCAGGAACCGACATCATTCAATCCGTCAGTTGGATTTGATCAGCTATCCTGGGATCCTTTGAACAACCTGATGGAAGGGTTAACGCGTTTAGATGAAAATTCAGAGGCTGCTGAAGGTGTGGCAGAGAGCTGGGACATTTCTGAAGATGGTTTGACGTATACCTTTCATATACGTGAAGATGCCAACTGGTCCAATGGGGATCCGGTAGTAGCAGAGGACTTTGTCTTTGCCTGGAAGCATATGTTAGATCCAGAAACAGCTTCTGCGGCAGCATTTTTAGCTTACTACATTGAAGGCGGCGAGGAATATAACAGCGGTGAAGGATCAGCCGATGATGTGAATGTAACTGCCATTGATGATAAGACATTGGAAGTTGTTTTAATCCAGCCGACTGGATTTTTCTTAGACCTGCTTACAAATCCGGCATTTTTCCCGATTAATCATCAGGTTGCAGAAGAAACACCTGACTGGTATGCAGAAGCAGATACATTTGTGGCAAATGGGCCATTTATGCTGGACTCATGGGAGCATGACAGTGAAATGATTTTTGCCAAGAATCCGGAGTATTGGGATGCCGATGCAGTTAATTTAGATTATGTGCATTTTTCCATGGTGAATAACACGAATTCACAATACCAAATGTTCCAGACAGGTGAGTTAGATACAGCGAGCATTCCTCCAGAAATGTCAGATGAATTAATTGATGGAGACAATGTATTTATCGGCGAAAGCGGCGGTCTGGAATTCTATCGTTTTAATCTGACAGAAGAGCCATTTCAAAATAAGAAAATCAGGCAGGCAATTTCTTACGCAATTAACAGAGATGATATTGCAGAATACGTAGTAAAACAGGGAGTAGAACCGGCATATGGTTTTGTATCACCAGGCTTTACAGCGCCGGACGGAAAAGATTTCCGTGAAGAAAATGGTGATTTGCTGTCATTTGATCCGGAGCTTGCTCAGGAACTGCTGGAAGAAGGAATGCAGGAAGAAGGATATGACGAACTTCCGCCGATTGTTTTAACTTACAGTACTAGTGATGTTAACCAGGCAGTAGCAGAAACAATGCAAAATATGTTGAGTGAAAACTTGGGTGTCGATGTCACACTGGAAAATCAGGAATGGAACGTATTCGCAGAAGCACAGCAAAACCTTGAATTACAGTTCTCCAGAAGTTCGTTTCTTAATGATTATGCTGACCCGGTCAACTTCCTGGAAAGCTTTATAACGGATTCTTATATGAACCGGACTGGTTTTTCAAGTGAAGAATACGATGAGCTTATTGAAAAAGGTAAAAGTGAAACAGATGAAGAGCAGCGCTATGAGTATTTATATGAGGCTGAAAGAATTCTGGCTGAAGAAATGATTGCTATGCCAATCCGCTACTACAATGTAGTTGTACTTGAAGCAGATGGTGTGGAAGGAATTCTTCGTCATCCGGTAGGATACTTTGATCTGAAATACGCAGACAAGACAGAATAAGAAAATAGATAGGCTCATGTACCGGCCTTCAGGTCCCCTGAGCCTATCTCTATTTTAAAGAAATATACTTTCCTGTTTGTCGGAAAAGGGGGATACATACATGCTTTCTTATCGTTTAAAGCCTGGGGATACCATTGGAATTATTGCGCCGGCAGGTCCTATAGAGCAAGAAAAACTGGAAAGATCATTCTCCTTTTTTGAAAATATGGGCTTAAAGATAAAGTTAGGAGAACATGTCTATGATCAATATGGCTATTTAGCAGGGAAGGACACAAATCGTTTAGCCGATTTTCATCGAATGGTTGCTGACCGGAATGTGAAAGCAATTATTTTCGCAAGGGGAGGTTATGGAACAGGTCGCATCATTGATAAAATAGACATGGAATTAATCAAAAAGAACCCTAAAATTATCTGGGGATACAGTGATATTACATTTTTACATACAGCAATCCGCCAAGCGACCGGCTTAATTACTTTTCACGGTCCAATGCCAGCATCGGATATGGTGAAAAAAGACTTTGATACACTTTCGAGTCAATTATTCAGGCAGCTGTTTGGTCCGACTAACCTTATTTATTCGGAGAGTATTTCCCGGCTTACTGTCTATCGAGAAGGAGAGGCATCAGGGAAAATCGTCGGCGGAAATCTGTCGCTGCTGGTACAAACGCTTGGCACCCATTATGAAATTTCCACAAAGGATAAATTATTATTCATAGAGGATATTGGTGAGGAGCCTTACCGGGTTGACGCGATGATGAATCAGCTGCGTTTGGCCGGCAAGCTGCAGCAGGCTGCCGGGATAATTATCGGTGATTTTGCAGAAGCAAACCCTAAAGTACAACCAAGTCTGAGATTGGAAGAAGTTTGGAAGCATTATTTTAAAAATTATAGAAAGCCGGTTATTGCCGGTTTCCGAATTGGTCATTGCTTTCCACATTTCTCTATTCCTTTGGGAGTAGAAGCAACTTTATCCAGCAGGACGAAGACTCTCCAGCTGTCACCGGGAGTGCGTTAAGCATATAAGAGGAGTCATATATTTAGAAAGGGGCGTTTACCGTGAAGATAGTTGATTTAGAACTTTATCATAGCTCGATCCCTTTGCATACACCTTTTAAAACAGCACTGCGAACAGTAACTGTTGCAGAAAGTATTTTTGTGAAAATCACCTGTGATAATGGCATCATCGGCTGGGGAGAGGCCCCGCCGACGCATGTGATTACAGGAGATAGTCTGGCAAGCATCCACTACACAATCGATAAGGTAATCCGCCCGATTTTAAAGGATGCAGAGTTATCATCCTACGCACATATTTTTACGCAGCTGGAGAAGGTGATTGTTCATAATACCAGTGCCAAGGCTGCTGTGGATATGGCGTTATATGATTGTCTGGCACAAGCAGCAAATCAGCCTTTATATCAATATTTGGGAGGATACCGTTCTCAGATTGAAAATGATTATACCGTCAGTGTGAATAAGATTGATCAAATGCAGAAGGATGCAAAATTATATAAAGAAAATGGGTTCGATATTTTAAAGGTAAAGGTAGGTAAAGATTCGGCAGACAAAGATATAGAACGGATAGCTGCTGTCCGGAAAGCGGCAGGAGAGGATGTTCTGATCCGATTAGATGCAAATCAGGGCTGGACCGCAAAAGAAGCTGTTAAAGCAATAACAAAAATGGAAGAGCTGGGCTTAAATATTGAATTGGTAGAACAGCCTGTGCCAGCCTATGATATCACCGGGCTTAAATATATTACCGACCATACCACAACGCTAATTATGGCGGATGAAGCTGTATTCTCTGTGCACGATGCACGGCGTGTCCTGGAAATGGGGGCTGCAGATTTGATTAATATTAAGCTGATGAAGTCTGGAGGAATCCACCAGGCGATAAAAATTGCGAACCTTTGTGAAGCTTATGGAATCTCCTGTATGGCTGGGAGCATGATTGAGACTAAACTGGGAATTACAGCAGCTGCTCATTTTGCAGCCAGCCATCCTGCAGTGACACGCTTTGACTTTGATGCACCTCTTATGCTGTCAGATGATATTTTAGAAGGCGGTATTCATTACGTGGGAAAAGGAAATCAAATTACATTTTCTAATCAGTCTGGACTTGGAATAAAATCTGTAAAAGAAGCTTATCTTGGAGGAATCAAAAGTGAAAGGAGTTGGTAGAATGAAAGAGATGTTTGAGAAGCTCCCGGAAATGTTTCATGTAACAAATGTGCAGGCCGCAACAATTTGGACTAATCCGCAGTCTGCAAGAGCAGAGGATGAATATGGAATCTCAAGCCCGACAGATATACCTAAATGGGTGAACAGCTTAACCTATGAGCAGGGTTTAGCTTTATGTAACGACAATCTGGTACAGTCGCAGACTTTATATGGAGAGCCTGTTCTTGTTCTGGAGGAAGAAGGAGAGTGGGCACATGTTATTGCTCCATTTCAGCCATCCAAAAAAGATAAAAGAGGCTATCCGGGCTATATTCCAATTCGGCAGTTGACACGTGTTAACAAAGAAAATTGGCTGCAGGATAAATATAGCGTCGTGATCGCAAAGGATGCCCGGCTGGAAGATCCAGACGAGCAAATCAGTATGCAGCTGAGTTATTTAACAATTTTACCTTACTTAGATGAGGATGATATACATGTTTATGTGCAGACTCCAACAGGAAAACAGCAGATTGCTAAAGAAAAAACAATAATAGTTGCCAATGAAGCTGGCATAGAGCCGGGCAGCGGCGAAGATATTGTGGCTGCCGGCCTCTCTTTTATCGGCCTTGATTATTTCTGGGGCGGTATGAGCTCCTTTGGCTATGATTGCTCTGGGCTCGCATATGCGGCACATAAAGCAAATGGTTACTGGATTGCCCGTGATGCAGGGGACCAGGCAGATGCAGGTGAAGAGATTGCTTTTGAGAAAATAGAGCCGGGAGATTTACTCTTCTTTGCATATCAGGAAGGAAAAGGTGAAATTCATCACGTCGGCATCTATAAAGGAAATGGAGAGATGCTGCATTCACCACAAACAGGAAAAGGAATTGAAATTACACCTTTAAAAGGAACCAAGTATGAAAGGGAGCTATGCGCAGCAAGAAGGTACTGGAGGTGAAGAGATGGAAGATAAAATACTGGAAGTAAAAAACCTTGTGAAATACTTTGATGTTGGAAAGGCAGATATTTTAAAAGCAGTCAATGGTGTATCCTTCCATATTTTTAAAGGGGAAACCTATGGCCTGGTTGGAGAATCCGGCTGTGGAAAATCTACTATCGGCCGTACGATTCTGGGATTATATGATAAAACAGACGGAGATGTCTGGTTTAATTATGAAAATGTGCATGGATTAAGCGAAAAGGAACAATTCGCGCTTTACCGGAAGATGCAGATGATTTTTCAGGATCCCTACGCTTCATTGAATCCACGGTCTACCATCAGAGAAATTATCTCCGAGCCTTTAGAGGTACATGGTATCTTTAAGAAGAAAAAGGATTTGATGAACCGTGTGTACGAACTGCTGGAGGAGGTTGGACTAAGCAGGGACCATGTAAACCGCTATCCACATGAATTCAGCGGCGGACAGCGGCAGCGGATCGGAATTGCGAGAGCGCTGGCACTGAATCCGGACTTTATTATAGCTGATGAGCCGATTTCTGCATTAGATGTTTCCGTACAGGCGCAGGTAGTGAATCTGATGAAGCGGCTGCAGCGGGAAAAAGGGCTGACATTTTTATTTATTGCCCATGATTTATCGATGGTTAAGCAATTCTCAGACCGGATTGGCGTGATGTATTTAGGGAATTTGGTAGAGGAGACCGACGGCGAGGATCTCTATGAAAATCCACTGCATCCATATACAAAAGCTCTTCTATCAGCCATTCCTATTCCCGATCCGGATATAGAAGAAGAGAGAGAACGGATTATTTTAGAGGGGGAATTGCCAAGCCCTATAAATCCGCCCTCAGGGTGCGTGTTCCGGACAAGGTGCCCGATGGCAATGGATATATGCAAGGATGTGAAGCCGGTATGGCAGGAAATAAAGTCCGGCCATCGCGTTGCCTGCCATCTTTATGATGAGAACTATAAAGACAGTCCGACGACTGGACCACAGCGGTCGAGAGAAATTGAAGAAGAGGAAATACAGGCTTAATAAAATTAAAAACCATAGAATGCTCTTTGCACGAATAAAGGAGAGCTTCTATGGTTTTTGAATGCATACATATTATGAACAGTTCCAGCCTCCCACATATTTTTTTCTCTAAAATTATCATAAGAAAAAGGTCTATTTTGCCAATAAAATGTATAGATTTAATAGTAGGCATGATAGATAAACAGCTTAAGAGGATATTCAGAAAGTTTTAGAAAAGGAGGAGGAACGTGCATAACAAAAAGTATAAACAGAAAAACACAGCAATTCATAAGAAAATGAAGCAGCTGCAGCAGAAGAAAAGGATACCGAACCAGCCATTACAGAAAATCGTACCTTTTTCTAACCGGAAATCAACGTATTATAATCATCAGCGCCCATCTCCTTGGAAGCAAATGATAATAGGTGTTTTTGCAGTACTGATTATTTTTATTCTGGCAGTCCCGGCAATTATTGTCCAGATTACAAAGACGGATAATCAAATTAGTGCAGGTGTAGAAGTGGTGGATACAGATGAAGAAAATCCTGATAAAGAAAACGGGGCAGAGGATACTTCTGAAGAAACAGCGGCGGGAGAGGAAGCAGTGGAGGTCGGGGCATCTCCATTTGATGTATCTGTCATGCGGGTGAGCAATGACGAGGTGGAGAATGTTCCGGTAGAGCAATATGTTGCCGGTGTTGTTTCCTCCGAAATGCCGACAGAGTTTGAAATGGAGGCGTTAAAAGCCCAGGCAGTTGCTGCGAGAACATTTACTGTCAACTTCCTGCTGAATGGAGAAAAGAATGGCAACTATGATTTGACTGATTCAACACAGCATCAGGTATATAAAGGTGAACAGGAGCTGCAAGAGC
The DNA here is from genome assembly GCF_038004405.1 of Oceanobacillus sp. FSL W8-0428. NCBI lineage: Bacteria > Bacillati > Bacillota > Bacilli > Caryophanales > Bacillaceae > Oceanobacillus > Oceanobacillus sp. FSL W8-0428. The sequence goes on along the minus strand of NZ_JBBORB010000001.1, from coordinate 627,362 downwards.
AATGGGGAGCAGAATATCAGGAGAAAATGAATAAAATAAATCAGGCAGTTAAGGAAACAGAAGGACAAATCATAACTTATAATAAGGCACCGATTACAGCCTCTTTTTTCTCCACAAGTAACGGATATACGGAAAACTCGGAGGATTATTGGGAGAGTGAGGTTGCCTATCTGCGCAGTGTAGAGAGTCCCTGGGATAAGAATGCACCAGAATTCACCAGTCAGACAACGCTGAGTGTCGCAGAAGTATCGGAGGCATTACAAATACCGCTTCAGGATGATAAGAAAATCCCAATGGAAATCAGCCATACAGACAGCGGCAGGGTAAAAGAAATAACAGTTGCCGGGAATGCTTTTACAGGACCGGAATTTCGCGATAAATTGGGCTTGAGATCCAGTGATTTTACCATTGAACAGAGTGACAATCATCTGATTTTTACGACTCAGGGCTATGGGCATGGTGTCGGAATGAGCCAATACGGCGCAAATGGCATGGCAGCAGAAGGAAAAAACTATGAAGACATTATTCACTACTACTATACAGATGTAGAAATCAGTCAGGTAAGTGAAATTGCACCAACCCTCGTTTCTAACTGAGCGGGGGTTTTTAATTGTCTAAATAGGTAAAACTACTTTTATTGTAAAGGTGAAAACGTTTCTACTAAACCCTCTATGCAACCTATTTATTATGAAAATCAAAAATATTTTTCATAGTCATGTATATAATTCTCTTTTTCTGCTCACAATGGTTGCAGAGGTGATGAAAATGAAAGAGGAATTCAAAGGCCCAAAAAATAAATGGAGCCAAATTTTCCGCAAGAAATGGTTTTTCCCAGCATTGTATTTAAGTATTGCAGCTGTTTTATTAGCGTCAGTCATTTGGTATCAAAATGCAGGATCTGATGTTTCAGAGCAGGATGACCAAAGAAATGCAGAGGATCACTACCTTCCATCAATGAATGATGAAGATGCTGTACCAGTAGTTGACCAGCAGGAATTGGTAGGAATGCCGCTGGAAAACACAGATGAAGCAGAAATCGTAACTAAATTTTTTGATTACAACGCAGAGCAGGAAGACAGAGAAAATGCACTTGTACTTTACAACAATCGTTACTATCAAAGTACAGGAGTAGACATTGCAGCAGCAGATGCAGAAACTTTTGATGTCTTAGCATCTATCAGCGGAACAGTAGAAGAAGTGAAGGAAGACCCATTACTAGGTAACGTAGTTGTGTTATCACATGGTGAAGACTTAAAAACGTATTATGCTAGTCTTGGAGATGTAGCAGTTTCTGTAAGTGACCAAGTTGCCCAAGGAGATAAGCTGGGAACAGCTGGTAAAAACTTGTTTGGTAAAGACAATGGAACACACTTGCATTTTGAAATCCGTAAAGATGGTACAGAAGTAAATCCAGAAAGCTACTTTGAACAGCCGGCATCCAGCATTGCTGTTGAAGATAGCGCTGCGGAAGATGAAGCAGTAAGTGAGGAACCAACTTCAGGAGAAGATGTTGTAGAGCCTGAAGAAGATGCAGAAGAAAATGTAGAACAAGACGAAGCACCAAGTGAAGACGAAGAAATTGATGTAGAACTGGACGAGTCTGAAGAATAATAAAAGTAACTGGGAAAACCAAAAATCTGGTGATGAATAAAATTCATTGCCAGATTTTTTTATTGGGCTTTTTGGACTCCCCTAAAAGCAATTTATTAACATACTTTTGAAAATACACCTTGTCCCCATGATTATTTGTACAAAACTTAAGCATAAAGGAACGATTTTTTTAATATGATGATATTACAAACCATGCAATCGAACTGTCTGAGGTGAAAAGACATGTAATTTATAAATACCATTCATCTAAAGTGGAACCCTTTTTCTTTTTTAGACCAATGACTACATAAAAAATAGTCAGCCGCTTATCCATAAGTCCTATCCCAAAACATACACCCTGTCCAAGCGACACCTCGGAATTACAACTTAGGGGGGCGAACGGTGTGCATGATTACATCAAAGAAAGGACAATTAAAATAGGGAGGCATGTTGTAGAAACAAGAAAAACAGTCCGGACGATTGCAAAAGAGTTCGGCGTATCCAAAAGCACAGTCCATAAAGATCTGACAGAACGGCTTCCGGAAATTAATCCTAAACTGGCTCAGGAAGTAAAAGAAATACTTGAATATCATAAAGCAATCCGTCATTTGCGCGGAGGCGAAGCAACAAGGAAAAAATACAAAATATCGAAGGATGAAGAAGATACATTAAAAGAAACGAAAATCACACAAAAATTTCTTGCTTCATCAAGCAGACCAAAGACTCAGGGGAGTTAAAAAATCTCTATGCAATTTATTTTTTTAATATTATAAATATGTTAAAAAAGCAGTAGAACAATGATTAGAAATAGTTTTACTGCTTTTTTAGGTGCTCGGAAAATCTTTGATTAAATGATAAATACTGATTTATTACAAGAAAATGGAGTGATTTATGACCAAATATTATAGTGACTAATATAATTTTACTTAATTACTCAACTTTCGCACTTTAAAAAGTAACTTCCTATCCATAAGAACAGGGGGTTGCATTACTTCCATATATCTGTTGACAAAGATAGAAGGTAAAGTGTAAAGCGACCGCTACGGCGGACCGTTTCGCTTTCCTAGGGGCACGCTCTTCAGCTAACTTTTGCCAAGAAGATCACTTGGCAAAAGTGGATCTTCAGATGGTGCTAATCCCTCAGGAGTCAAAACGGTCCGCCTCCGCAAGCATGATAATAGAGATTATGAACATCTTGGAACAGCAAGGTTTATATGTTTATTCTTAGGTGCGAAAGTTGAGTTAATTATTATAGGCTGAAAAAGTTGAGATAATAAATTACATTGTTTGTTTTAATGAAAATGAGTAAATTATAGCTTTTAATAATCAATGCACCCAACCAAAAGATAATAATTTGAATTTTTTTAAATAAGACCGCCAAAAAAACAAAAAAATATTTTTTTCATACAGTTAATTACCGTATTTTGTGGTAAAATAGTATACTAGTAGCATTTTGTCTTAGGACGGTGCAAGATAGTAACGCTAGGAGGATTTAGATTCATGTTTTCCAGAGATATTGGGATTGATCTTGGTACCGCAAATGTATTGATACACGTTAAAGGAAAAGGAATAGTTTTAAATGAACCATCTGTCGTTGCCATGGATCGTAATACGAACCGTGTGCTTGAAGTAGGAGAGGAAGCCCGCCGTATGGTTGGACGTACACCGGGTAACATAGAAGCGCTGCGCCCGTTAAAGGACGGGGTTATCGCTGATTTTGATGTCACAGAAGCAATGTTAAGATATTTTATAAATAAGATTAACGTCAAAGGTGTTTTATCGAAGCCGAGAATGCTTATTTGCTGCCCGACAAACATAACAAAGGTAGAGCAGAAAGCAATTAAAGAGGCGGCAGAAAAGTCTGGCGGAAAACGCATATACTTAGAGGAAGAGCCGAAAGTAGCTGCAATAGGTGCCGGCATGGATATTTATCAGCCAAGCGGAAATATGGTGGTAGACATCGGAGGAGGTACAACCGATGTAGCTGTACTGTCTATGGGCGGTATTGTAACCTCTCAATCCGTTAAAATGGCTGGAGATAAATTTGATTGGGATATTCTTCAATATATTAAGAAGCAATACAAACTGCTTATCGGTGAACGTACAGCAGAAGATATTAAAATTAATGTAGCTACTGTATTCCCTGGTTCACGCAAGGAATCAATGGATATCAGAGGCCGTGATATGGTATCCGGATTACCAAGAACAATAACGATTGAATCGGAGGAAATCCAGCAGGCATTAATGGAATCTGTAGCCCTTATTGTCCAAGCTGCAAAAGCAGTTCTTGAGCAGACGCCACCAGAATTATCAGCAGACATAATTGACAGAGGTGTTATTTTAACCGGTGGTGGGGCACTGCTTCACGGCGTGGATCAATTATTGGCTGAAGAATTAAAGGTTCCTATCTTTATTGCAGAGGATCCGATGGATTGTGTAGCAAAAGGAACAGGAATTATGCTTGAAAACATTGATAAGCTTGAAAAAAGAAGTGTTAACTGACAAGCTTCAGTAAAAGACAGCCATTGGCAGCAATATTAAATCTATTTATTGCTGCCGGCACGTCTTTTTAGCACTTTCTATTACGGAGGAGGCGGCTTTGTGTTAAGAGGTCTATACACAGCAGCAAGTGGTATGCTAACGCAGCAGCGGCAACAGGAAGCATTGTCTAATAATATTGCTAATGCAAATACTCCAGGATATAAGTCCGACCAGACGGCTATTCGCGCTTTTCCAGAATTATTAATTGAACAGACGGGTGGTACGAATCGTATTCCGACAACACAGGGAGGTTTCAACATTCCTTCTTCCCGTCAATTAGGCGGGCTGAATACAGGTGTATATGTCCAGGAAACAATTCCGCATTATGCTCAAGGAGATATAGTCGAATCTGGTTTGCCAACAGATGTTGCCATTAATCAAAGAGAGGTTCCTGATGAGAATGGAGCTATCTTTTTCACAGTTCAGAATAATGATGGAGATGTGCGCTACACTCGAAACGGGAATTTTACGATTGATGCAGATGGGTACCTCGTAACAAATCAGGGGTACTATGTTTTAGATGAAAACGGCAATAACATCCAAACAGATGGAACCATTGATATCATCAGCCCGGAAGGAGTTATTCCAACAGCTGGCAGAGATATTACAATTGGTATCCAGTATGTAGCTGATGCAAACACATTGATTAAAGAAGGAAATGATCTTTTTCAGGGCGATGCAGAAGCTGTGCCGGGAGATGCCGATTATACGTTACAGCAGGGTGCTTTGGAGCAATCTAACGTAAATACCGCACAATCAATGACGGATATGATGAACGCATACCGCTTATTTGAATCGAATCAGCGCGTTTTACGGGTATATGATGAAAGTCTGGGAAAAGCAGTCACAGAAATTGGCCGCTTAAGTTAGGGAGGAATCTGACATGTCACGCATAATGAATCAGGCAGCAGTAACAATGAATCAAATTCAGAACAAGCTCGATATTATTGGGAATAATATTTCTAATAATGGGACAACTGGATATAAGAGCAGACAAGTAGAATTTTCTTCCTTGTTAAACCAGCAGATTAATAATTTAAATTCGCCAGAAAATGCCGAGGGAAGGCTGACTCCGGATGGAATCCGCGTTGGAACCGGAGCAGGACTGGGTGCAATTCATTTAAACCAGCAGCAGGGAAGCCTGATTGAGACGAGCCGGGCATTAGATGCTGCTTTAACTGGAGAGAATATGTTCTTCCAAGTGAATCGGGTAGAAAATGGACAAGAAGAAACAGTCTATACAAGAGACGGCTCATTTTATCTTTCTCCAGCTGAGGGAGATACACTTGCCTTGACAACTTCCGATGGACATCCTATTATCGGACAAGAAGGCCCTATTGAAATTCAGGATGGATTTGATTCCGTTGAATTTAATGATCAGGGGCAGTTAATAGTGACCCGCGGTGATAACCAGGCTGCAGAAGCCGAGTTAGCCATTATGGAAGCTGTGCGTCCAAGTGCTTTAGAAGCGCAGGGAGATAATTTCTTCTCCGTATCAGCAGAGGCTGAGGCAGATGAAATTATTCAGGCATATGCCGGAGAGGGTGCTGTTATTCATCCACAATCTCTGGAGCAGTCTAATGTTGACTTATCACGTGCAATGACAGATATGGTTGCAGCACAGCGACTTTATCAATTTAATTCACGTTCGATTACGATGGGTGATCAAATGTCCGGATTAGTGAATACAATCCGTTCCTGAGTCTCATCCATTAGTTGTGCTCTGACAGCTGGAATAAACAGGGCTATACATAGTCAGTGTTTAAAAAGATGGAAAAAAGGACCCGAAACTTCGATGTGTCACTTTTATGAAACTTTTTAAACATCTTCTTATAAGGAGTTACAGAAATGACGAATAATCCATCTTCACAAAAGACCTCACACAAAGCAGAGGAAGAATCAGCAGCGGCGGGTGAGGAACAAGCAGTAAAACAAGAATTTTCCAGGAAAATGGAAAAGGAAGAAAAGCAGCAAAGTAAACGCAGACAGAAACTCAGCAGACCGAGATTGCGTATTTTCCCAATCTGGTTGCGTATTATCGTTGTATTGATATTCGCCGCAGCTGCTTTTATCGTTGGTTTAATGATCGGCTTTGCCGTCTTGGGTGACGGGTCTCCGTTAGATGTGCTGCGCATGGAAACCTGGCAGCATATTGTCGATATTGTAAATAAAGTAGATTAAAACATATTCGATGATGGACGAATATGTTTTCGTGCTTTTTAGAGACTTATGTAAAAATCAAATAATCATATGTAGAAGTTTTCCGGGCAGTTATCCATGGGTAAAAGATTATTTCTGTTCCCTGCAGATAATGCATAAAGCTATTCTCACAGCTGATTCGAGGAAGGCAGGCTTTCCATTTCATTCAATTTCTAAATCAGCTATAATGACAATACATACATATAAAAAGGAGTTGTTGAAGAATGATGGACATTCAACAAATTAAAGAAGTATTGCCACATCGTTATCCGTTTTTATTAGTAGATCAAGTAAAGGATATAGAAGAAGGGAAAAAAGTCACAGCTATTAAAAATGTTACAGCAAACGAGCCATTTTTCCCCGGCCATTTTCCTGACTATCCAGTAATGCCGGGCGTGCTTATATTAGAAGCTCTTGCACAAACAGGGGCGATTGCCGTTTTAGGGATGGAACAAAATAAAGGTAAAATTGGCTTTTTAGCAGGAGTAGATAAATGCCGTTTTAAACGTCAAGTGAAGCCGGGAGATCAGTTGGAGCTGACAGTTGAGATTATCCGCATGAAGGGACCAATCGGCAAAGGAAAAGGTATTGCAACCGTCAATGGAGAAACTGCATGTGAAGCAGAAATTACATTTGCGATTAAATAAAGAGAAATGTAATAAATTTCCTAAATGAATATTATAAAAAATGTATGATTCCTCTTTTCTGGGAGAACCTAATTTCGAGCAATAGGTTATTTTAGAAGGGAGGAATTTTTTATGAAAAAGGTATTATTAAAAGTTGGTACTTCTGTTTTTGCTCTTACATTGATGACTGCATGCGGTACATCTAATGATGAAGAACCGGCGGATGATAACCCAACCATCGATCATGAAGAAAGAGAAGATGAATTTAATAACGACAACAATGACAACAATGATCAGATGGAAAGAGATGACAATAATAACTTAAACGAAGATGATGAACTTCCCCGCAACAATGAGTAAGCAGCTCTAAAAATAGAGAAGAAGGGAATGAACCTCCTACATCCATTACCTTCTTCTTTCTTTTTGAGCAGTTATGCTCTATATTAATACAGCTTAGTAAACATATTCTTCACTTTCATTCACATCATCAGAGGTGAGCCCGGATAGTACGTGCACACGTAAAATGTAGCCGACAAGCTTTTTATCCTCGTTTACAACAGCTAAGGGAAAGCTTGATTCTAATGCTTTTGGAATTAAATCATTGATATATTCCTCTTCATTAACAATGGTAATATCTTTTCTGATTATATCGCCTAATGATTTCTTTTCTTTAATCCCCTGAATAGCATCGTCAATGGTAACAATCCCTTGAAGACGTCTGGACCGGTCAACGACAAATACACTGGAAATCCCGTTCTCACGCATTTCTTTTATCGCCACATTTAAACCATCTTTACTGGAAACAAGCGCATTTGGCTTCGTCATAATATGACTGGCCTGGAATACCTTCGAACGGTCGATATCCTTAATAAACTCGGAAATATACTCATTAGCTGGATTTGCAATGATTTCTTCCGGAGTCCCGACCTGCTCTACATGACCATCCTTCATCACGGCGACACGATCACCAATTCGGAAGGCTTCATTCACATCATGTGTAATAAAAATAATGGTTTTTTGCAGCCGCTCTTGAATATCCAGCAGTTCAAGCTGCATTTCCCGGCGGATTAATGGATCAAGAGCACTGAAAGGCTCGTCCATTAAGAGAATGTCGGGGTCATTAGTGAGTGCACGGGCTAAGCCTACACGCTGCTGCATCCCGCCGGATAATTCATCCGGATATTTATCCTCATAGCCTTTTAACCCTACTGTTTCAATATTCTGCTGCGCAATTTCCCGTCGTTTTTCCTTTGGTATATTGCGGATTTCTAAACCATACTCTACATTTGCTAAAATAGTCCGGTGGCTGAATAGACCGAAATGCTGGAACACCATTGCGATTTTTTCCTGCCGGACCTTTTTCAATTCGTCTTTGCTGCACTTGGTAATATCCTGTCCGTCTAATAATATTGAACCGTCTGTCGGCTTATTCAATAGGTTGAAGCAGCGGATCAATGTTGATTTTCCGCTCCCGGACAGTCCCATAATCACGAAAACTTCGCCTTTATTAATATCAAAGGTAGCATCATAAACACCAACTGTATGATTGGTCTTCTTTAAAATTTCTTCCTTGGATAACCCTTTTTTTATCAAAGGAATAGCGGATTTTGGCTTTGAACCAAATATTTTAGATACGTTTTTTACTTGAATTTGTACAGTCATTATTTATTACCCCCACGACGTTGTACTTTTTCAGCAATTCCATTTGTAATTCGGTCAATAATAATTGCTAAGAATACGATACTGATACCGGCTTCGAAACCGAGAGCGATATCAATCCGGTTAATCGATACGAGAACCTGCTCCCCAAGTCCGGAAGCTCCAACCATGGATGCAATAACAACCATTGCGAGTGCCATCATGGTTGTCTGATTGACACCGGCCATAATGGTCGGCAATGCTTGCGGCAGCTGAACCTTTGATAAGGTCTGCCATCTGGAAGAACCGAAAGACTGTGCCGATTCAACCACTTCTTTATCTACACCGCGGATAGCCAGGTCTGTTAAACGGATAACCGGCGGCAAGGAATAAATCAAAGTAGCGAAGATAGCGGAAACGTTACCCAGTCCGAAAAAGAAAATAGCTGGAATTAAATACACAAAACTCGGCATCGTCTGCATAGCATCAAGAATTGGACGCAATATCATTGAAACCCATTTATTAAATGCCATCGCAACTCCAAGCGGAATCCCGATAATTAAACAAATAATAACAGCAGTTAAAATAATGGAAATCGTAATCATCATTTCTTCCCAAAGTCCAAAACTCCCGATAAGAAATATGAATATACCGTATAAAACACCGGAGAAAATCGATTTAAAATACCACCCAAGTAAAAAGATGATAATAATAAACAACCACCATGGAATAATCATAAGGAAATCGGTCAATCCGCTAATGGATCTGGAGGTTACAAAAAATATAAAATCAAATAAAGCTTCTAAATTATCGGCAAGAAAGCTGACAAGATCATCAACATATTTACCGGCTTCGAAAGTAATATCTGGAAAACTAATCATAAGCATTATAACTGCTGAAAAAAGCAGTATATACCTCTCCTTCTTTAATGTGTTTAAAGTGGTAAACAAAGAGCAGCCAGCCTGGTGGCAAGCTACTCCATGTTTTCATATTTTCATATTCTATTATTCAAGGGAGTCAAGTACATCCTGAGCGACGTCATCCGGAACCCATTCTGTCCAAATATCTTCATGCTCCTGCATCCACCATAGAGCAGCCTCTTCTGTAGACGCTCCGTTATCTTCCATGTACTCCAAAGCTTCTTCAGTCAATGCACTGCTAGTTTCGTATTGCTCCAGAAATTCTGTAACCTCTGGCGCTTGTTCAGGAAAATCAGAATGCACAGATATAACGACATCATTTGGCGGGAATTCTGTTCCTCTGGACTCTTCCCAAATTGCTTCATCATATGGAGCTTCTTCCAGTAAAATTAAATCATATTTAGCTGTAATTGCAGTAGGTGACCAGTAGTAGCCAACCCAGCCTTCTCCAGCTTCATAGGCACGGGCTAAATCTGTAATAATGGCAGAGTCAGATCCCGGGCTGAAATTGTTAAATGTTTCATCCAGTCCATAAAAATCAAACTTATCATTAATTGCCTGCTCTACTTCCCAGCCGCTTGGAGCATTAATCAAACGCCCTTTGCCTGGATCTTCCGGGTCTTCAAATACTTCCGGGTACTTTTTTAAATCCTCTACCGTTTTTAAATCGGGAGCAAGCGGTTCAATTCCTCTCTCTGGATCGCCTTCAATAACATAGGCGGGAACGTAAATCCCCTGATTATTATCATCAAAGTTAACAGATAATGTTTCAATATCACCATTCTCCGTCAGCTCTTCATAAAGCTCCCGGATATTATCTGTCCATACCTCCATATTTACATTAATGTCTCCATCCTTTAACCCCTGCATCGTTGCAGCTGTCGATCCAGAAGTTATATCTGTATCATAACCGTACCCCTCTTCAATAATTTTTCCGGCAATATAGTTATGTACATTCACACTGTCCCAGCCGGCATCAGTAAAAACAATTGTATCAATTTCTCCTTCTGATGAGTCACCACATGCAGCTAACACCAGGAATGACGCAGTCATCAAAGCAAATAGTAATTTTTTCATTTTTTCCGTCTCCTTTTTATTTTGGCAATTTTCAGGTATATATTTTGATAAAAATTCAAAATAAACTAGTATTTAAAACTTAAAGAACCTTTTGTAGAGGGCAAATAAACTTATATATTTGTGCCGAAAGCAGAGTGAGGATAGTGCATTAGTATGGAAGATGACGGTGATTCGATTCTTTATTATACCTTATACTCGTAAGAATAAACAAAGCGCTTAAAAGTGTATAAATGTGCATATTTCTATATATAGCGAAGTTAAAGCAGGTTTAGATGTGTTTATCTTTATAATTGTCGAGAATACTCTAAAATACATATAAGTTGTCATGAAAACGGAAAAGTGAAATCTAATTTTTGTCGAAATAGAGAGAAAATAAAATTTGTTTATACATTCCCCTATATAAAAGGGATTAAACCTGCACCAGGCGTTAAATTAGCTAATAAATGAAAGCTGGATACCCGGCTAAGTGTTTAATTTCATCAGCCAGACTAAGTTTGCGAGGGCATATTTCAACGGATATACTAAAATGAGGAATTATTTGAAACAAAGCATACGAAACTTTCGTACTACATAAAGAAGTGAAATTTAATAAAAAACTGGAGGAGCTTATCTCCGGATAAAATATGGAAGGGGCATATACATAACGATGAAAAGAAGGATAGGAGTAATAGGATTGGTTTTTTTGCTGCTTATATTAGCAGCATGCACAGAAGATGAGAATGAATCAGCAGAAGAAAATGGAGACGATGGAATTACTTCTGTACAGACAGATGAAGTCAAGAAAGGGAATTTAACCAGGGAAAGAACGTTTAACGCCCGGATTGAAGCCTCTCAAGTAACCCCGATTATGATTGAACAGCCGTTAGAGGTGGATACATTAGAAGTAAAGGCAGGAGATAAAGTAGAAGAAAACGATAAAGTTGCCGAATTGTCTTTCGACGGCAATACACAGTCTGTTGATGCACCTGAAGCTGGAGAAATCATTCAAATTCAGGCAGGAGAAGGAGAGAATATTGATCCGGAAGAACCGTTTATGCTGATTGCCGATACAGATGAATGGCAGGCCGCTGGCGGCGTATCGGAAAGTATGGTGAGACTGCTGAATACCGGTGATGAAGTAGCTTTAACAGTGAATGGAGAAGAAAAGACAGCCACTATTACAAATATGGATCGGGTTCCTGATGATACAGGATTATATTCTGTTACGGCAACCTTTGAAGCTGGAGATTCATCCTTTATCTCCGGATCGGTTGCTAAGATAACAGTTGATGAAACAGTGGAATCAGATGCCTTATTAGTACCGACAGAAGCTGTTGTAGAGACTGAAGGAGAAACCTTTGTGTTTGTTGTAACAGATGATGAAACGGTAGAGCAGCGAGCTGTTTCTATAGTTACGATGCAATCACAGCAAACAGCCGTAGAGGGCGATATAGAAGCAGGAGAAGAAATCGTAATAACAGGTCAAACAGGATTAGAAGACGGCAATGCTGTCGAAGTAGTGAAAGGGGAATAGATTTTGAAGCAGCTTATAAGAACTTCTGTAAAACGGCCAATTGGTGTCATTATGATTGTATTAGCTGTTCTTGCTTTAGGATTCATGTCACTGCGTAATCTTGCAGTTGATCTTTTCCCTGAAATAGATTTGCCGGTAGCTGTTGTAGCCACTAATTATCAGGATGCAGCGCCTGAAGACGTGCAGAATTTAATCAGCAGACCACTTGAGTCAGCGGTGAGTGCAGTCGAAGGAATAGATACCGTTCAATCACAATCGCAATCCGGTGCATCCATGGTTATGATTATGTTTCAAAATGGAACAGATTTAGATCAGGCCTTACTTGATGTAAGGGAGCAAGTCGATCAAGTAAAAGGATTCTTACCTGAAGGAGCAGGAGAGCCGAATATTCTTCGCTTTAGCCCAGATTCGCTTCCGGTAATGTACTTAGGATTGACTGGTGATGATTTAGCAGAACTAACAGAAATAGCAGATCAGCAAATCGTCCCTTTCTTTGAAAGACAGGAGGGCGTAGCCTCCGTTTCCATTGAAGGAGGACTGGAAAGAGAGATTCAGGTTGAGTTAGATGAAGCAAGTCTGGAGCAATACGGCATATCCCCCCAAGCGGTGATGGATACCCTAAGAAGTGAAAACAGCTCTTCTTCCATTGGCACCGTCGAACAGGGGAATCAGGATTTACAAATTCGTGTCGTCGGTGAATTTGAAACAACCGAAGACATTGAAAATACACAAATTCAATCAGAGGCAGGCGGTATTGTTCGTGTTTCCGATATTGCAACGGTACAGGACGATTTTAAGGATGTTTCCTCTGAAACCATGGTAAACGGGGAGCATGCACTTGTTCTGTCTGTAATGAAGCAGACGGATGCAAATACAGTAGAAGTGGCAACAAATATCAAGGATGCAATGCCGGGAGTCATTGAAGAATTGCCGGAAGGTCTTGATTTGAAAACAATCATTGATACATCTGAATTTATCGAGATGTCCATTGATTCTGTAATGAATAATATTTTAATTGGAGGAGCAATTGCTTTTGTAATTCTGCTCTTATTCTTAAAGAGTATTCGGGCAACGATTGTTATTGGATTATCAATCCCAATTGCTATTATCGCAACCTTTGCGCTTATGTACTTTACAGGCCAGACATTGAATGTTCTTTCTCTGGGAGGACTGGCACTCGGAATCGGTATGATGCTTGATTGTTCAATAATTATATTGGAGAATATCTTCTCGTACCGCAGAAGAGGCTACAGTCTGTTTGAAGCAGCAACCAAGGGATCTATTGAGCTGGCACCGGCAGTTATTGCCTCGACAACAACGACATTAGTAGTGTTCCTGCCAATCGTTTTTGTAGAAGGTATATCATCTGATTTATTTACACCATTGGCACTTACGGTATCCTTCTCTCTGGTGGCTTCCTTAGTTGTTGCAGTTACCCTGGTTCCAATGCTGTCTTCCAAGCTGTTAGCAAATGTCATGGAAGGCTCAGGAAAAAGATATTGGTTTGATCAATTCTTAAACTGGTTAAAGGATCGCTATGGAAATGGCCTGGAAAAGGTCTTGAAATTTAGAAAAACAACCGTGCTGGTAACGATTTTAGCGATTGCAGGAAGTCTTTTTCTAATCCCGCGAATCGGTATGGAATTTATGCCGTCAGCAGACCAGGGTCAGGCGCAGATTTCAGTGGAAACTCCGCCGGGAAGCAGTTTAGAGTATACAATGAATATTACAGAACAAGTAGATGAGATTTTAGCAGACTATGAGGAATATATGGAGGTCAATTATGTAACCATTGGATCCTCCGGCTTTACTGGAAGCATAAACCAGTCAAACTATACGCTGCAATTAGTACCGGCAGCTGAACGTGACCGCTCAACGGGACAGATTATGGTGGAAATTGATGAACGGGTACAGCATATTGCAGGTGCTGATATTACCGCCTCTGCCACGGATGGCGGTATGCAGATGGGAGACCCGATAACGATACAATTAAACGGACCTGAAAATGAGACGCTTATTGATTTATCGGAGCAGGTGCTCACAGAGGTAGAAGAGATAGAAGGCGTTACTAATCTATCCTCCACAGCAGAAGATGGTATCCCGCAAATGGAGATTCGTGTAGACGAGGATCTTGCATCCGGCTATGGTTTATCAGGAGCGCAAATCACCAGCCAGCTGGAAATGAAGTTTTCCGGACAGGTAATTGGGCAGTATCGTGAAGGTGGACAGGAAATTGATATTAGTCTTTCCTATCCGGAAGATACGCGTACAAGCATTGAGGATCTGTTGGATACAAGCATTCAATCACCATCAGGAGCAACAGTGCCATTGGATGAACTGGTCGAGATAGAACAGGCAGAAGGCCCACAGACACTATTGAGAGAAAATCAGCAGGCACAGATGAATATCAGCTCCGGTGTGGTTGACCGTGATTTAGGAAGCGTGGTATCGGATATAGAATCGAAGCTTAATCAAATGGACTTTCCTGAAGGCTACAGCTATAGTATTGGCGGTCAGGCAGAAGATATGGAAGATGCCTTTATGGATCTTGGATTAGCACTCATCTTTTCGATTTTCTTAGTGTATATCGTTCTCGCTGTACAATTTGAAAATCTCCTGCAGCCATTTATTATTATGTTTGCACTGCCAACAACTATTATCGGTGTTATCGGCGGATTATTTATAACCAATATCTCCCTTAGTGTGGCCGGATTTATCGGCATCATAATGCTCGCCGGTATTGTTGTAAATAACTCCATCGTTCTTGTAGACTATATCAATATTCTGCGCAAACGGGGCATGGATCAGCTGGAAGCGATCATTGAAGCGGGACGATCCAGACTGCGTCCAATTCTAATGACGTCCCTCACCACAATTCTGGCAATGATTCCATTAGGACTTGGCATCGGTGAAGGAGCAGAATTGCAGCAGCCATTAGCAGTAACGATTATCTTTGGGCTGACTGTTTCCAGTATTTTCACCTTATTCTTTGTACCTGTCATCTATCTGATATTTGATAATATGACGAAGAAAGTAAAGGAAAGAAGAAAACGTAAGAAAGCGGCAAAAAGCTAATTAAAAGAGTGAAAAAAGAAGGTCAGCTCTCGCTATAAAGGTAAAAAGTTTATTGGCGGGAGCTTCCTTTTTTAATAAAGTTTAGCGTAGTAGAAAAATTTTTAATGATAAAGTAAAAATATATCGATTTTCTGTAAAAAATGTCCGTTTTAGTCGAAAATCGGGTATGATAAAAGAAAAGGAAAGCAAGGAGAAGGTGGATAAAATGGTATTATCTCAAATTATGCAATTACTGACAGGAATATTTGAAGGGCTGCTTGGAATTCCGCTTTTTGGCGGCCTATATATTATGGGATCCGGCTATACGCCATTATTTGTAATGCTGGTTCTTCATATTATCACGCTGGTGCTTGCCAGCCGTGATAGAAGATGGATAGCGGGAAGTGTTTTAGGAATTATTACAAGTATTATTGGATTTATCCCGATTGTTGGTATGGTGATGCATTGGATAACAAGTATCGTGCTTATTGTTTCCGTATTTCAATCAAGAAGATATTAAAAATAAGCCTCTTGCAATCTCAGCAAGAGGCTTATTTTTCGTTATCATTGGATAGTTTTATTCAGGCCACCAGCGGAAGCCATCTTTTTCAAGTAACTCGTCTGCAGCTTTTGGCCCCATAGATCCAGATTCATAATTCGGGAACTCCGCCTTTTGTTTTGCCCAGCTGGCTAAAAGACGATCGACAAACTCCCAAGACAATGCTACCTCATCCCAGTGTGTAAAGTTGGTTGCATCGCCAAGCATACTGTCGTAGATAAGCTTTTCGTAGGCCTCTGGGGTGTTAATGCCGGATTGAGCATCCTGATGATAAGCAAGCTGAATAGGCTCTGTTAAATTGCCATTACCAGTTTTCTTCGCATTCAGGTGAAGTGTAATTCCTTCATTTGGCTGAATATTAATGACAAGTAAATTAGGATTGCGTAAATCATCTTTTTTATGATAAAGGTTCATAGGAATATCTTTAAATTCGACAACAATTTTTGTTGATTTTTCTTTCATACGCTTCCCGGTACGAATATAAAAAGGAACACCGGCCCAGCGGTAGTTATCAATCGCCAGCTTGCCGGCAACAAAGGTTTCTGTTTCAGAATCTTTTAGCTCTTCTGCTTCATCCTGATAGCCGATGACCTCTTCACCGTTTACATTCCCCGCACCGTATTGGCCGCGGACAAAATACTTGCTGACTTTTTCTTCTTTTATAGGACGCAATGCACGTAATACCTTTATTTTTTCAGAACGGATTTCTTCCGTACTTAGATTAATCGGCGGCTCCATAGCAAGCAGGGCAACCATTTGCATCATATGGTTTTGAATCATATCTCTAGTTGCACCAGATTTATCGTAATAGTGCGCACGCTCTTCTACACCAAGAGTCTCACTGCTGGTAACTTGAATATTATTGATAAACTGATTATTCCACAGGTGCTCAAAGATCCCGTTCGCAAAACGGATAACTTCAATGTTTTGAACCATTTCTTTTCCAAGGTAATGATCAATACGGTAGATTTGATTTTCTTCAAAAGCGGCCTGGAGTTCTTTATTTAATTTTTTAGCGGATGGTAAGTCATGTCCAAATGGTTTTTCGATAACTAATCGTGTCCAGCCTGAAGTCTCTTTTAAACCATGGTTTTTCAGCTGATTTGCAATGGTACCGAAAAAGTCTGGGGCCATTGCTAAGTAGAACAGGCGGTTTCCACCCGTTTGATATTTTTTCTCGAGAGATTCCACCATATCCTTTAAGTCATTATAGGAATCCGTAGATGTCACATCAAACGATCTATAGTAAAAATGAGAAGTGAATTCGGATACGTCTTCGCCTTCAGAAATTAAGCCCTGAATCGATTCCTCTACTTTTTCGCGGATAATATTATTATCCCATCCGCGGCGGGCGAGACCGATAACTGCAAAATCCTCATCTAATTTCCCACTCTTATAAAGACGATAGATGGATGGGTACAGCTTGCGATTTGCCAAATCTCCAGTTGCTCCAAAAATCACAATAGTTGCTTTTGGTTGTATAGTTTCACTCATGATTATATTCCTCAATTCTTTAGTTTATAAAGATGTTAACAGTACTTGTTCAAAAAGCTGAAAAATAACGCATCTGCTGATATTTCTGCTGTCAGTTTGCTATTTTATGGAGCTTTTGAACATTCTTTAAAAACATTAAAAATACCCTAAAGATTAGAAGGGGATTAATCATTAACTTTACAGAATGAACAGTATCTTTGTCAATATATATACCTGTGAAAACCAGAAAATTAATTAATTTTTCAGAATTTAAATGGAACAACCTGTTATTGTTGGAAAATAAAGCGTTAACAGTGGAAACGGAATATCTGTATTTTTAAAAAATAAGATAGTATATAAAAATACTGGAGTCAGCCGCTACAGAAATACACTCCGCTTTCCGTGGGCTTGAGCCCAGCCTCCTCGAAAGAATGTTCCTTTATTTTTCTTACTTCTATGCCAAACACCGCAAACCGATTTGAGTTATTATAGGAAGAAAGAAGAGCCGGCTCAATTCAGAATAGATACACCCACCCAGGACGTACTCCAATTTAATTTTTTACAACTGCACTCGACCAAGAAAAACTGGAGAGAATATATTCAATTGGATAACCTGGCTGTGGCAGCATTACTCAGCCAGATGGGCTATGAAGCGCATGAACGTGTCCAGGTGAAATTAGAATTTCTGCGAATAATCATCCGGATGATTATTAATCCAGCTAAAATGGAATTCCTATATGGATTTTTCGAGACTTATTTGAAACTAAATAAAGAGGAGGAGGCGCAAATGATGGAGAAAACCGAAAACTTGCCGGAAGGGGAGAAGGAAGTCATGTTGCAATTGCCAAATTCATATTTTGAAAAGGGGAAACAAGAGGGTATAGAAGAAGGAAAACTGGAAGGTATAGAAGAGGGAATGAAAAAAGGAATAGAAAAAGAGAAGCAAGAAGTAGTTTTAAAATTGATAGAAAAAGGTATGCCTATCAGTGAAATCGCAGACATTACAGAACTGAGCCAGGAAGAAATTAGAAAATTTGCAGGCGAATAAGCAACCCGCAATATAACAGTAATAAAAGTGAGCCCTAATCGACTCACTTTTTAATATCAAAATAAAGCTTTAATTAAAGAACTCCTGCGCAGATTACTGCTTCGCCTTCTGCAGCTTTGTCATAATTTGATTAATAACCTGGGAAAACATTAAACCTATCGCAATACCTCCAGCCAGCAGCATCACCTGGGCGGAGAGCTGGATAGCTGTATTATAATCATTCTCCACAAAGTTCCGCATTGCATTATAGGCGACACCGCCGGGAACAAGCGGGATAATGCCGGATACAGTGAATATAATAATTGGACGCTTTAGAATACGTGAACATACCTGACTGAGAATAGAGACAAGAATAGCTGCGAACGCTGTTGCAGCAACGATATCCACTTGATAATTCGTCAGCGTATAAAAGAAAATCCAGCCGATCATCCCGACAAGACCGCATGGAATTAATGATTTTTTAGGTGCATTAAATAATACCCCGAAGCCTGCAGATGCAATAAAACTGGCGGCAAGCTGTACGATTATCTCTAACATTTTGTTCCATCCTCCATTCAATAGGCTGCCTGAAAATTTTTAAAAAACTTCTTAAACCGGGAAAAATCCATAAACAATCGCAATCCCTGCCCCAATAGCCACAGCGGTGAGCAAGGACTCAATTCCCTTAGAAACACCAGAAACAAGATGACCGGCCATTAAATCACGGATGGCGTTGGTAATTGGAAGACCGGGGACAAGGGGCATTACAGCACCGATAATAATCATTTCCAGACTGCCGCCAAATCCAAATGAAAAACAGGATAAGGCTATTAAACCGACGAACGATGCTCCAAAAAACTCTGCCAGGAAACGAATTTCAATCATTTTATCAAAAAGAATCATTGTCAGATAGCCGATTCCTCCGGCAAGACAAGCTGGCAGAAAATCCAGCCAGATTCCGCCAAACATTAAGGAAAAGCATCCGCTCACCAATGCTGCCGCCAGCACCTGAAAGCTTAACGAAAAAGTCGGCACATTTTTTTCTAAGGCTTTCAGCTTATCATAAGCAGTGGAAAGCGGCATTTGATGGGCAACAATTTCCCGGGAAAGCTGATTTACCTCATCTATTTTATGCAGGTCAGTAGCTCGCTTGGTAATCCGTAGGAAATAACTGCTTGATGTATAATCGAGAGAGAAGTGTAAGCCGGTCAATGTAGCATAGCTTTGGGGGTTTTCTACACCGTAACACCGTGCAATCCGGTCCATTGTATCCTCAACCCGGTAAGTCTCAGCTCCAGAAGCCAGCATTATCTTCCCGGCCAGTAAACAAATTTTTTCTACTGTAACAGACGGCTTACTCAAAACATAACCCCCATTTCCGAATCAGAACGATAACATTCTATATTATAAGTAATCAAAGCTGCGAAATAAAGCTATAAACCAAATTTTCTAAGATAAGCTGAGGATTTTCAGGTACAGCAAAAGAGCAGACAGAAAAAATCCTGATGTAAAGCACATCAGGATTAAAGTACTGTCAAAAGTATAAAAATAATTGCAATAAAAGGTATCGAGTTTGCTAAAGCAATCGTAAGAAATATCAACATTTGAAGACGCTGCTTCACGTCTTGTTCGACATTACCTGCAGGCGACCGCTGGGAGAAAATATAAAACATATTAAAAACAATTAAAACGGCAATAATTGCAATTGGAACATATGCGTCGGCCATTTCCAACGGTTCCCCGGGCGAAAAAGTAAAGCCAAGCACAACCATGACGATAGGCAAAAATTCTACGAGAGCAACCTTCGTGAAAAAACTCGACATATACTGCGGAATCTTTTCAGGCTCGGTCAGCACATTATCCACTGTGGAACGGAATACACCGATTATTCCCACTACAGCAATAGCAGCTGCTAATACAAAAATATACAAATACATGCTGGAGCACCTCCTTCTAGAGAAACTGTTTAGTAATGAATGTACCATAACTTTATTCTTAATAAAAGCTGCACTTTACCTATTTCTGTATGAGCAGAATCCCGCCATGAAAGTTTCCTGAAGAATAATCGGATAAATCATTGCGCAATCTAGGAAGAGTCTTATATAATTTAAAGAAGTCGACCGGAAATAATGTCGAAAAAAGAAAGGTAGTGGAAATGGAATAGGGAGCTTACCCTGTTCTCTTTTACTGCTGTCAGCTAAGTGGATGCTGAAGACAAGCGAATTGTAATACCTAGGAGAATACTATGTTTAACTATTTGGATTTAACAATAGCCTTTTTTATTTCTGCAATTACGGCATTACTGGTTACGTACCCGGTAAAGAAGCTGGCAGTGAAATTAGGAATAATGGATAAACCGAATCACCGGAAAATACATCAAAAAGCTACGCCAAGATTAGGCGGGTTAGCCATTTTTATTGGCGCTCTGTTTGGTATGATTTACTTGCAGCCAAGCCATATCTATGTGGATGAAATTCTGATTGGTTCTATTATCATTCTGATTACAGGGGCGCTTGATGATAAGTACACGATACGTCCCATCATTAAATTATCAGGGCAGGTTATTGCTGCAAGTCTGCTTATTTATGCAGGCCTGGTAATTGAACGTATCACGATTCCACTTTTAGGAGTTATTGAGCTGGGGTTTTTAGGTCCAGTGCTTACCTTCTTCTGGATTATCGGAATTACCAATGCGATTAATTTAATTGATGGACTAGACGGCCTGGCGACAGGGGTAACAACCATTGCCCTGATCAGCATCTTCGCAATGGCGCTTGTCGATTATCAGGTCCTGGTTGCTTATTTGTGTATTACTTTTATCGGGGCTAATATCGGCTTTTTATATCATAATTTTTACCCCGCCAAGATATATATGGGGGACACCGGCTCGAATTTGCTGGGGTACATTGTGGCAATCATTTCAATCTTAGGTTTGTTTAAAAACATTACCTTCTTCAGTTTTATTATTCCAGTTGTGATCCTGGCAGTGCCTATTTTTGACACACTGGTTGCAATGATTCGGCGCATGTATAACAAAGAAAGCATTATGACAGCAGACCGCCGTCATATTCACTACCAGTTAATTGATGCCGGCTACAGCCATCAAAAAACAGTTGTCATCATTTATCTGTTCAGTGCATTATTCGGGATAATCGGAATTCTCTTCTCAGAAGCTGATTTAACAATTTCTCTTTTCTTTACAGCTGTTATGATATTTCTTCTACATATTTTTGCCGAGCTGGCCGGGCTTGTTATGGGAGGCAAAAGGCCGGTAGTAACCATGCTACGCCGGGTCAAGACATTTATATTTAAACCGTTTAAAAAAAGAAAGAAATCAAGAAAAAGCAGTGATTGAGGTCACTGCTTTTTCTTGATTTAAAGGAAGATCACTGTTTCGATTACCTAGCTTGTTTTATGCATTTTAAACGTATTTAAAGCTGTTGATGCTGTAGCCTGTGCTTCCTGATGCAATTGTTTGACCTGCTGCCAGAGAGCGGGGTGCTCCCCCTTTGTATCTAACAGCTCCAGAACCTGTTTAAATAAAGTTTCTGCTGTCCAATTAAGCTTATCAACATGACCGACGACAGACTGTTCAAATTGCTTTGTGAGTGCGTCAATTTTGGGATCGTAAGACAAAGCGACAAAAGGCGTCATCGCCATTGCTGCAAAAATAAGTGCGTGAAGGCGCATCCCAATAAGTGCGTCTGCCTGGTGAATATGCGCCATTTTTTCTGTGAAAGAAGAAGTAACGGGAATCAAATTGCTTGGAGCGTGCATCGCTTGCTGAATTTCGAGAGAGGCAGCATAATCCTGCTGTCCATGCATCGGTAGAAATTCTATGGTATACCCTTGCTGATAGAGACGGTCTAAACAGATAGCTAACTGTTTTTTATAGGCGTGATAATCCATCCAGGCGCGTACGGCAACACAAATGATATTGGAGGACTTCTTTTCAGGAAAAGAGGTTTGCAGTCCAAGAACAGGATCTGGTACAACCTGAATAGCTTCCTTTACACCAATGATTTGTAAAAGTGATTTGGAATCTTTGTCTCTGACAGAAATATATTGCGAACGATTAAATAGATAAGAAACGAGGCGTCTGCTGGATAATCGGCGTAATGGGCCAATGCCCTGGGCATAGATACATACAGGGATTTTATGGAACCGGGCAAGCTGAATAACACCGGCATAATATAAAAGCGACCGGCTGCTGGTAACATCCTGAAATAAGGAACCGCCACCGCTGATTAACCCATCTGCCTTCCGCATGACCTGATTAATTTCAGCGAAGCGATGCCGGTTTACACTTTTAACCTGGAATGCTTTTTCAGTTTGATGAGGATGGTTCGATAAAACGGTGATTTCAAGAGCTGGATTCTCCCGGCGCAAGGCTGCAATAATACTATGTAAGATTGCTTCATCACCGGCATTATCAAAACCATAATAGCCAGATAAAATAACATGCATCGCTACATTCTCCTTTTAGAATTTCAGTGTTTATAAATAACCTTTTATTTACTTATTTTGCCCAGTATTTGCGTCCCCATACTACAAGGAACAGAAGGAAGTATCCCAGAATAACTCCAAACCCGATTCCATAAACAGACCGCAATAGAGAGATAAAAAGTGGGGAATGGAAATGGGTAAATGTATTAATCATCGATAAGAACCCAATGGAACCGATGACTAATAGAAATCTCCCGATAATTGGCTTCTTCGGTAAAAAGTAGAGACCGACAATCATTGCCGGGTAACCAATCAAGAATTCTTTCGTACGTGGACGAACATATAATATTTCTTCTAAGGTATGACGAATGGTAATTTCCAAAGGACTTACGAGGCTGCTATTTCCTGTCCGGATAATATAATAAGCAAAGATAAGCAGGAGACCGCCAGATGCAATAACATGCCAGACACGAACTTCCTGATTAAAAATATTTAGCAAAGAATGCCGATTTTGTTTTGTCAGGTAATACCCGAATAAAGCAAGGAGTACTAAGAAAGGCGGGATAATATGCAATAGCTTGATCCCCCGGAAAAGCTCTACTCCCGATATAAATTCATTGCCATTTAACAGCCCGATAATCAGCAGAATGCCAATCACCGTTATTCCTAATGCCTGCAAAAAAGAAAGCCAAACCGTTGCTCCTTTTTCAGCAGACTTCCACAGGTTTGCTCTTGAATTTGCACTGATTAGTACAGCGCAGACAGCAGTTAATACAGCAATGAGCCATGCAAATAGCTTTAAAAGGAGTAAATAATCCGTTATCAGCCAGGCAGCACCTGTAATAAACAATAGGGAAACCCCAGCTATTCGAATTATTTTAAAAGGAAGTAAGCTTAGCAATCCATAACTAAAAAAAACACCTGCAAAAAGAAGCAAGGGCTGAATCCAATTTGCCGAATCAACCGTCTGAAAAGGCCGGGCGTCCCCATGGATAAAATGAGCAGGCATTTGCTGTTGGAGTGTCTCTATAAAAGCAATCCCGTCCATTGAATTTTCAGGATTAACCGTAACAAGAATCGAACGGATATTTCTTTCCTTGATTGCTCGGACAGCCTGCTGCACGCTCTCTTCCAACGATTTTTCGCCAAGCGTAATCATATGTTGCCGAATAAATTGATAGTTTGTTTCTTTTGCTAAACCGGGCAATCCAGCGAGAGCAGTAAATTCCTGCTGATAAAAAGGAAGGTCATTCTTTTGCAGAGCATCACGAATAACTTGAATATTTTCCTCGAAAGGAAAGCCGGTAACTTCCCCTGATGAGAATAAAACACCTTGAAGGGAAGGGTGCTTATAGTTATGTAAAAGTGTACTTGACTCATAGTTGTTTTGATTAGGCAGGTTAAATACATAGTCTATAGCTGCCTTATGCAGCATTTGAATATAATAGGCATCATAGCCGATGTTTTCTTCCAGAACGCCAGGATTGGTGAAATAATAAAATCTTTCCCCTCCAATAATTCGATAATCCAAATAAAAATGCTGTGCCAAAAGATTCTCATAGGAAGACTGGCGGGGGATTGTTACATAGATGCCTTTTTCTACATAGCTATCCTTATATTCTGGAGAAAAGCGTAATGCCTCAGTAAGCTCTGCATCGGAATAAATACTTACCAGCTGATTCTCTTCCATCCGTGCCAGGGTTAAATAATCCAGTCGGACTTTTTCGAGTCCAGCTGCTTTGAATTCTTGAAGTACTTCATAATCTGAGCGATTTTCTGCTTCAGCAATTGCTCGTAAATTTTCAAATGGCACCATAATCTCATAAATGCGGTTGGCAGACTCCACTTCAGCCCGATTGAAAATCCCCGGCAAACTGATAATAAGTAAAAGCACAACCAGACTAAAAATATAAAATGGCTTTTTCATGAAATATAAACTCCTTCTTGCTACTTGCTTTGTTTGCTGGACTTTCGCCAGAAAAACAAAAAAGCAACAATGATAATAATTAAAAATATCCCGACAGCCAGGGAATAGAGGAACGCTTCTATCCGGCTATTTACACCAATTTCCCACATGGACACTGGAAAGCGAAGGATAAGGCCTAAACAGAGAGAAACAACCAATACAATGCGTAAAGAAACTGGAAATAAAGGCACATTCAGATGACGCTTCAATAAGAGGAAATTGAAAATGACTAATATGCCATAGCTAAATAACGTAATACTGGCCGCAGCCATTAAACCATATATAGGCAGAAATATCAGGTTACCAATCACTTTACTGACGATGGCTATACAAACGAATCCGGCTGCCTGCTTTTCATGGCCAAGTGCCTGTAAAATAGCTGTACTAAGCATTGCCAGCGCTAAAAACCCGCCACTGATAATTAGGACAACAATAATGGAATTGCCACTTGTATTGGTGAATAATGTAATATTTAGCGGCGTAATAAGCAAAGCGGAAATAATAACAACGGGCCAGGTGGTTAATTGCACAATAAACATGAGTTTAGAAACGGTTTGTTGCACCGTCACCAAATCTCCAGCTGCCCGCATACGGGAAAGATGTGGAATAAGCGGTGTAACAAGCGAAGCTGCAATCATCGTAATAACCTGGACAAAGACAATACCGCGGCTGTACACTCCAAATGCATACGGTACATTTTCTGCAGCGATACCAAAGTGCTGTAACCCATATGGGATGGTTAAGGAATCAACCACAGGTATCAAAGAGAAACTAAGCGACCCAAATGCAATTGGAATAGCCAGACTTAAAAGAGAAGTACTATCTGCTTTTAATTGTGCCCAGTTTGCCGTTCTAGCCGAAGCGGACAGGGGCTGCTTTCGATAAGCAAATAATAAATAAATCAAGGAAATACCTGCCCCCAGAAAAGAACCAATCATCATCCAGCCGGCAATCTCCGGATAGCTGAAATCAAGCCCTACAAGAATATAGACAACCAGCAGCATGATTCCTACCCGGAATATTTGCTCGATAATTTGTGAGATAGCTGTTTGATGCATCATTTCAAACCCTTGGAAATAACCGCGGTATACAGCCATATAAGGTGCAATAATCAAAGTAGCAGAAACCATAACTAAAGCAAAACGTGTCTGTTCACCGCCCAAAAGAGAAGATAAAGGAGAAGCAAACAGCCAGATAGCCAGAAAGCAGCTGATACCAAATAGAACAGCCAATAGACGGGCAGAATGAAATAAAGAAGTAATAGATGCATTGTCACCATACATCCGCTTTTCAGAAATCAATTTAGAAACAGCAATTGGAATTCCTGCGACAGACAGTGTTAACGTCAGCATATAGATTGGATAAACGATACTGAAGATACCAAGTAATTCATCCCCCGCAATATTTTGCATTGGAATACGGAACAGGCTGCCAATCAATTTTGACAGTGCGGAGGCAACCGTAAGAAATAAAGCTCCTTTGAATAGTGGATGCATCGGCAAAGCTCCTTTTTAAGCGATTGGGGGAAGGGAATTTCTTTAATCATGCTTATATAAATATGCTTTGATGTTAGTCTATCCAGAATTGTGGATTTTAGAAGAGGGATATTGGAAAAGTTAGAGTATGTATAAGTCTTTTGCGAAAATGCAATAATAGCAAAAGTGATGGGAAAGTAAAGAGAGGGAACGTCCAAGCAAATAGAAGATGAAGGGGCATACCATTTTTGAAAAACAAAAAAACATATACGCAAAAAGTGCGCATATGCTTAAACAGAAATTTTTCCAGCTTCTTTTTCTTCCGTTCCAGTAAGATACATTGCTAAATCATTGCTGGAATGACCTTGTGAATATTCATTATAAGTCTGATTAAAACGACGGATTTTTTCATAATCAAAGGCGTCTTCCTGAATTACTCGAATAATCTCATAGGTCGAATCGACAACTGGACCGGGAACTTCTTGTTCATAATCCTGAATTAAGCCGCTCTCGATTTTATATTCCTCTAAATCATATGCGAAGAAAATCATCGGTCTTTCCAAAATTGCATATTCAAATGGAATAGAAGAATAATCACTAATCAATAAATCAGTAATAAGCAGCAATTCATTTGTATCTTTATAATCGGATACGTCATAAATAAAGTCTTCATACAGTTCATAGTTAAATGACGCAGAAACAGCTGGATGCAGCTTGATAAATAGCACGTAATCATCAGAAAGCTCCTGATTCATACGATGTAAATCAAGCTCCAATTCATAGCTTTCTAAGGAATTGTTGCGAAACGTTGGTGTGTAGAGAATAATTTTGCGATCTCTGATACTAGGAAACTGTTTCTTTATATCGTTGTACACTTGCTCACGACGTTTTTGATCAAATAATAAATCAGAACGTGGAATTCCAGTCCGAATAATTTGTTGATCTGACATACCAAAGCTCTGCTTAAATGAATTTGCCATCTTCTCCGAGCCAACTACCGAATAATCAAAATGAGAATACACTTTTTTAAATCGGTTCATCGCTCGGTTACTGCGTAATTCGTTAGTTGGATCCTCTAATCCAAACCGTTTTAAAGCACCGGCTGCATGCCATAGCTGAATACAAGTTGTTCCGCTCCGGAAATTTGTAGATGCTAAGAAACCTTGATACGTATCTAACAGAATCGTTTTCGCCGTTGCTAAATGATAGATTGATTTCAAGAAATGAATGGGATGCTTCATTGTAAATGGAATAACCTTCACCCCTAAATCATCAAAATTATGTCGGCAGGAAGAATCTTTTAAAATATAAATCTCTTCGTTCGACAAATTTCGCAATGAAGCAACAGTGAAGGAAATATTATCCCCAAAAGAAGCGACGGCAACCGTCTTGTTCTTTTGGGGAAACCATTTACCTATTTCGAAGAGGATGCGAAAAGCAAATAAATATGCTGTAATCGCAAGCTCTCTAACCATTTCCTTTTAATTTCAAATCCTTTTTAATCTTTGTTGTTGAAATACCAACTGTACGAGGTAAATAAACGACTTCACAATAACCTTTTAAGAAGTCAAATTTACCTTCCCAGTCGTCACCCATCACAAAAACATCGACATCATGCTTTTGCACATCCTCAATTTTCTGCTCCCATGTTTCTTCGGCGATAACTTCATCTACATAGCGAATCGCTTCTAAAATCGCTTTTCGCTGTTCGAATGTATAGTAAGCTTTCTTTCCTTTTATTGCATTAAATTCATCTGCTGAAATTGCTACAATCAAATAGTCTCCAAATTCCTTTGCGCGTCTTAGTATATTGATATGTCCTGTATGAAGTAAATCAAACGTTCCGTACGTAATTACTTTCTTCATAATAGTACATAACCTCCAATTTATAGTTTGAAGTCTATTATAACATAATTTTGGTTTATAGATTGTACTTATAGTTAATAAAATGTAAGAGATAATAATATTAAATTGCTCTTTGGAGATCCTTATTACCTATGAATATAGTAACAAAAAAGAGTAGAAAAGGAAAGTGGTATTTATTTCTAATAGTAAGTGCAATAATCAAATCGAGTTATAGGTAGTTGTAGCGTAATAAAGTTAATTTACTGAGATATACTATTAAATTGAACGTAATATGAAAATTAGTCTTTTGTTCCCTAGTAATAACGAACCTTTAGACCTGTTTAATCAAGAAAATTGAATAATCAATAATTGGTTAACGATTATCAAATTACGGCAGTTTTCTGTTACAATTATGTAATATAGAGTGTAAAATAATGCAGTTGACATTTAAATAATAGTAGTGTTTGGATTAAAATGAATTTAATATGCGTAAATGAAGTGCTAATAATAAATTTTTTATAGAAGATGTATAACGATGCTGGGGGTACTTGAAGTGAAAGAACAAATTAAACTAATCTCCATACAAGAAGAGTATATTGTATTTGAGAAATCAAGAGAGTTGACAGTTGAGGATATCTACCTTTTAAATGAAGAACATAATAAAGTGGAAATAGAATTTACAAATGACATAAATGAAATAACATTAAAGAATCCAGGACAAAGATTAGAGGAAGAGGACGTCTATATACTATATATAAATAATGAAAAAGTAGGTAGCTCAGATACTATTTTTGCAGGCTCCAATCATTTAATCATAGATGGCAGTTTGAACTCTGTAACTTTTAGAGGGAAAATAGAAAATATATTTTCATTTGATATTGAACATGTATTAGAAGGCGATATGCCAATACAAAAGGTGACGTTTCAAGAGGGGAATATTCTATTAGATATGCCAGACGAGACGATGTTTAAATCAAATATTCTTGGATTTTTAGCTGTGAATGAAGAAACAGAAGAAATCAAGAGACTTCGGTTTTCATATGTAAATGATACATTCTCGGTTAACTTATCTGAACCCTTTACGCAGGGATTTTGGAGAATAAAGATTATATACAAATACAATCAATTCTATCTAATGGATACAATTGTTCAAGGAAACCCAAACTATCTCAATAAATCATCTTTCATTGGTTATGTCGGAGAGTTAGAGCAACATGTAGGTGCTTATTTCAAAGGAAATGAATTAACGATTTGTTCTCTTCAAATTGAAGATTTCTTTAAAGAAATTCCAATTAAAGAAAGAGAAGATATTTTGATTGATCAAGTTTTAGTAAATGATGCGGCCGAAAAAAGTTTAGAGTTACGTATTGTTGATGAACAACTTGCATTAAGTGGACTGAAAGAAATTATGTTTGTTTCCAGAAAGAATAAAGAACGTATAAGAATTCCTTCTATAAAACATACAAATGATAAAATTATAATACCTTTAACTCCTGAAGTGTTGGAAGAGGTTCGTAATAATCGATGGGATTTGGAAGGTGTCTTCATTAATGAAGAAAATTCCATAGCTGGGAGACTGCAAGTTGTCAGAGAAGAAAACAAAAAATTAATTTATCTGAACTACTCCATTGAAGATTACACGATGATGGTTTATACGACGATGAATAATTATATTGCTATTTTAAAATCTTCTGGATCTGCTGTATTTAAAGAAAAATATAAAATGAAGACAAAAATGAAGGACATTTCTAAAAAAGATAACACTGGCTTTACTATGACTGTTCAAGTAAAGAAAGATGAAAGAGTAGAAATAAAGAATATTCTTTTGAAGCTGCGTTCGCAAGATACAATTAAACTTATTGCAACAGAAGATACGGAAATAGAGTTATTACAAAATCAAAATTATTCCGTTCAAGGATCATTTCAAATGGACTGGGACAAAGACTTTTTCCCATTGTATTGGGACATTTTTATTACAGCGATAGATGAAGAAGGCAATGAAGAACGAATTAAAGTAATTGGTGCAACGAATAAATTGAAGAGACAAATAAATAAAGATTACTTTATAAATGCAATCTATACAGAAAATAAAATTCTTTATCCATATGTAACCCTAAAAAAAGATATAGCATTTATGATGCGTGACAAAGAATATTATGAGAATAAAGGGACGAAAATAAAAGAAAAATTAGCTTATTTTACTTATTTAATTATGAAGCCATTATACTATAGAAATAAAGAAATTTGGATTGGTTTTGAGAAATTCTCATCTACAGCTCAGGATAATGGCTATGCATTTTTTCAATATGTAGATAAGAATAAACTGCATGATAATTTCTATTTTATTTTAGATAAACATTCATCTGACTATGAAGAAGTTCGTAAAGAAAGTAGCAAAGTAGTTCCGTTTATGTCATTTAAATATTTATTACTTTTATATGCATGCGACTTATTAGTGTCTTCAGAGAATAAACGTCATGTATATAATTTACGCGTCCGTTCAGGAATTGTACCCAAAAAAATTAACAGTAAAAAAAGTGTTTTCTTACAGCATGGTGTAACAGCGCTGAAGCAATCAAATGTTTTCAAAAAGGCAAAGGGCAGAGGAAACTTCAGCTTAGTTATTGCAACTTCGGATTTAGAGGAAGAAATAATCCATCAAAATTGGAAATACGAGTTAAATGAAATTGCTGTAACTGGATTCTCCAGGTGGGATAAGTTGTTTGATAAATCACAGAAAACAGAGCGGAAAAAAATCTTTGTTATGCCTACATGGAGAACCTGGATGGAAGATATGCCGAAAGAAGATTTTAAGAGGACAGATTACTATGATAACTACGTTAACTTCCTGAATTCCAAAGAATTAGAAAGGGTTTTAGAGAAATATAATTTAGAATTAGTTTTCTTTTTACATCCTAAATTTAAACAATATATCTCTGAATTTCAATTAGACAGTGACCGTATTTCTTTAAAAGAATTTCAAAACATTAAAGTGAATGAAGAAATTATGGAAGCCTCATTGATGATTAGTGACTATTCCTCCGTTACATGGGACATGTTCTACATGAAGAAACCTGTATTGTTTTATCAGTTTGACTATGAAAAATATGAAGCGTATGAAGGTAGTTATATTGATATGGAAACAGAATTGTTTGGTGAACGTGCGTTAAATAAGGATGAACTTGTTCAATTAGTAAAAGAGTATACAGAAAACGAATTTCAATTAAAGCCACATTATGAAGAATTGCACGGAGAATATTTTAAATATGTGGATCATGATAATTCACAGAGAATATTTGATGTTATTAAAAGCTTAAAGTAGGGTGAAAAAATGAATCATATTGAGATAGATTTTCAAAACGGAAATAATAAATTTGTAATGTCTAGGGATTTGGCTAAACAAATTGAATTTATACAAATTGGAGATAAACATATTCAATTTGTTAAACATGTATTAGATGAAGACACAGCAGAAATTTTGCTTGTTCTCAATGAAGTTTTTCCGACAGATGTCTTCTATGACATGAATTTTAGTGATGAAGAAAATCAAAATATTGATTTACGTTCACAAATGGAAGGAATCATTCCTTTCTTTGGAGAAGTTCAAGGTATTTTAAAGGTTGAAAATAATAAAATACAAATGAAATTCCTGCATTTAAATGCCTTGTATACTCAAGTAAAAGAAGCACCTATTTTACAAATAGAAAATCTATTTATGTCAAATGAAATTAAATTGAACAGAAAATCAGTAAACGATAGCTCTAATTTAGTGGTAATCGCTAAACAAAAGGATACTTCGATTCATCATATTGTTCCTTTATGTTTTGAAAAAGATGAAATTATTCTTTCCAGCGATTATTTTTCAGGATTCTTTGATGTGGACATAGTCATTCTGAAAAATGAGCATGCTTTTCGCGTATCTTCAAATATAACTAATAAAGAAGATTATGTATCTCCAATAAAACAACAAAAGAAGTTTCTAGGTGATGTAGATAATCAAGTGCAATATGAATGTGCCGAACACAACCAACTGGTGTTTAATATTGGCTCTTTACCTGATGTGCAAAGAACATTTTTACTGACAGACAATGTGTTCAAAAAGCTTGAATGGAATGAAAAAGCAGGAAAGATAGCTGTAAGCAACCAAATTTCAGGTAATATTAAATCAGCCTATCTATTATTCCAAACAGACACAGGATTCTATAGTAAAGATTTAAGAAAGGATATTTTGCAGGAACAATCTATTGTGCCAGCTTATGTTGATTTGACAAGATATAATTTTGGGAAAAGACATTTGAAAAATGCCGTTCCTTTAACTGTTAAAAATATACAGGTTTCAGGTACAGCATTACAATTTTCCCTAAATGACAACTGTGGCAGTGATATTACTAGTGAAGCACCATTTTTACTAGTGAAACAAAGGAATAATGGAAAGATACACTATATTCACGGGGAAAGGGAATCAGACCGTTTTTATTTTAACTTTTATTATTTGTTAGATGTTTTAGGAACTAAAAATGGGACGAGATGGGATTTTTATTTAATAGATAGCCCTAAAAGTACAGTCAGTTACCGACTGGGAATGTTTGAAGGATCTATTTTAGAAAAACCTGAGAGATTTTTTCCACCCTTCAAACAATATTTTGAAAACAATTCAACTTATAAGCAAAGAACCAGAATTTACATTACAGTGAATAGTGAATTGGCTATGGTAAGGAATAATCTTTCCAATTTAATAAAAGAAGAATTTAAGTTGAAAGCGCAAGTTGTTGGATTTAAAATGAAGAAAAATAATGTGGATTTAGAGATAAGTGTAGTTTCTCCTTTTATTAAAGATATACAATTAGATTCTCTATGTTTAATTCACAGGAATAAAGATACGTTAGATCAAAGAAGTTATTCAATTAAAGAAGTTGATATTTTTAACGGGAAAACAGTCATAAATAGTACAATTAATCTGAAAGAATCCGAATTATATCCTCTTTATTGGGATTTATATATTGCTATCGTTAATAACGAAAAAAAATATTATGTGAAAATAACTTCCGTAGCTAAAAAAATCGCCTGGGATATTAATCAAACAATTTCTAAATATCAATATCATATCAATGATAAAGATATTATATACCCATATATGACACTATCTAACGACCTTTCATTTACTTACCGTGAAAAAGAATTTTATGAGGATAGATATTATTTGTTGAAAGAAAACTTAGCATATTTATACGTCCAGCTTTTTTATAAACATTATGCAAAGAGAAATATCTGGTTAGCTTTTGAGAAGCTTGCTATTTCCGCACACGATAGTGGATATTATTTCTTTGATTATGTGTATAAAAATCAAAAACACGATGAATTTTATTATATTATCCAAAAAAAATCTCCAGAAATAAAGAATCTTTCGGATAAAAAAGATAAACTCATTTACTTTATGTCATTTAAATATTTTGTTTATATGTTTGCATCTAAATTATTAATTTCATCAGACACAAAGCGAAATAGCTATAACCTAAAACTGAAGAAGAGTAAGCTTGCTAAAACATTAACAAACAAAAAACTTGTCTATCTTCAGCATGGAGTGAACGGTTTAAAAAGGGTTCCAGACTTTCATAAGAATAGAGATGTTTTTGATTTAGTTATCGCACCGTCAGAATTTGAAAAGCAAATGATAGTCAATGATTGGGGTTACGACGAATCGGAAGTCGCTGCTACAGGTTTGGCGCGATGGGATGGTTTAGTTGATAGAACAGAAGAAATCCCATATAAGCAAATTTTCTTAATGCCGACATGGAGAACTTGGATGGATGGAATGGAAAAAGATAAGTTTAAGGAAAGTGAATACTTTAAAAAATATAATGAATTTCTTTCTTCAGAGAAGCTTCATGCATTACTGGAAAAACATGATGTGAAAATTAAATTCTTTTTACATCCTAAGTTCCGGGATTATATTGATCTTTTTGACAGCAAATCATCAAATATAGAAAAATTCGGTTTTCTGGAAGTTCCAATGGATGAGATGATTATGAAAAGTTCTCTAATGATTTCAGATTATTCCAGTGTTATTTGGGAAATGTTCTATTTGAAAAAGCCATGTGTATTCTTCCACTTTGATAAAGATAAATATTTAGAATATGAAGGAGCCTATATGGATTTTGATACAGATTTATTTGGAGATGTTGCATACGAGACTTCAGATTTAATCAGTATAGTTGAAAATTATATTCAAAATGGATTTGAAGAAAAGAATGAATATGCAGAAATGAGAAATGAATATTTTACTTTTATGGATAACCATAATTCTGAACGAATTTATGAAGTTATTGAAGAAAATAAAGATTGGTTAATTAGTGATTCGCTAAAAATACCAAAATTTAAATTAAGCCACCTTATACCTTTTAGAGTAAGACGGAGGTTACTTGATTGGAAAAATAAGATTTTGAAGTGAAAAATTAGTCTTATAACATTTAAGGAGGTTACGAAAATGGATAGTAATAGAAACTGGTTTTATTTAGCGAAAATTCGGGTGGCTGGACACTAGCCACCTTTACAAGAGCAAAAATGTTGTCAGATGTAGCAGATAACTCTTTTATCTTAACTTTTAATTATAAAAGAGCTATGAGAAAATTTATCGTGCAGTTAGAGAGAAAAGGGATATTCCATCATCAATCAAATTTTTAAACATGTATGAATTTTTTGCGGGAGAGGTAATCTTTAATAATAACGAAGAGCAAAAAATTAAATTCAATAAAGATTCTAGATATAATTATGAATACGTTACAAAAAAGAACGCATATAAGGTTTATAGTAATAATACTCAGTTCTGTTATGTAAAGTTGGACTGAGAAGGCGCTTGTATGTATAAAGACTTCTTTGATAAGAAGGTGAGAAAAGTGAGAAGAGAAGCTTATGATTATTATGGCAATGTGAGAGTAATTGATTATTTTGATATGTTATGTTAAGAAACTTATCAGAAAAGCTTATTATACAGAGGATTAAAGAATATATCTTTGTAGAGGTACATCAACCGTAAAACAATGTACGACATTTGATAACAATGGAAACGTTAATAAACTTAATGGCTCATTGTTAAAGGATCCTGTGTTATTGACTAAGCAGCAACTCAAACATGTAAATAACCAATTTGGTTTAAATAAAAATTTATATCATATTCCTCATGTTAAATTAGAAAATAACGGTAGTTTACTGCAAAAAAAGATTTTCACAAAATTTTGTAGTATCTAGATTTGTTGAAATTAAAAGGATTAAGAATATATCGCATGCATTTAAAATAGCGCTTAAAAAAATAAATTAGAATTGGAGCTTTGGGGTACTGGAGAAGAAAAACTATAAAGAATTTATAGAATCACAAGGTTTACAAAATAATGTATTAATTAAAGGGTATACAAATGCCCCGCATAGATTGTTCCAATTTGCAGGATTATCCATTATAACCTCTAAGTATGAGGGGTTAGAAATACAACTCTAGAAAGTATGACTAATAAGACGCCAGTTAATGCTTATGATTTCAATTATGGACCACGAGAAATGATAGATAATGGTCTAAATGGTTATATTGTTGAAAACGGGAATATTAATGAGTTAGCCAATCAGATTATTCTTGTATGTGAGGATGAAAAAGTTTGAAGAAAGTGGATGTGGAAGTAGCAAAGAAAGCATCTACTTTTGATGTTAACAAAATAAAAGAAAAATGGATGAAACTGATACAAAATATAGAACATAATTACCAGAAAAGAATTATAAAGAAGCCAAGGAAAATGGCTTTGCTATCAGAAATTGAGAAAATTACAAAAGTAGAATTAGAAGATAAGGTGTAATTAAATTTCAATCTGAAAAATATACTTTCTGAAGGTCTGTCTAATGAAAAGTATTATCTCTATATCACTAACTATTATGATATAGACAAGGTTAGGGATAGTTATATTGAACTGGAGGTGGAACTTCCCGAAGACAATACTGAGTGCTTGACAGGATCGATGATTATAAGTAGACCAGTTTATGATGAGTTAAAAGAAATTAAACTGTAGTTTTCGTTAGGTATAAGTAATAGCGTACAATTCAATTTTGTAGAGGTTATTTGTGAACAGTCGTTTTAAGTCGCGTATATACCCCTTCATAAAAAAATCCATTAAAAAGAAATGGAATCTTTATAAATTTAGGGTATATAAAGGAGGTAACGCCTGTGAAAGTTAGATTTTATACTTTCACAGGCGTTACAAATCAGATTTATAAAATTCATAGCTTATGAAAGCAAGTAACTTTACCTTTAGATTTTGAAATGAAATTACAAGTAAGTACACTATCTAATCAATCCATTGAATGATTTTGTAAAGCTTAATTATCTAATATTTATTCACTTACTTTCAAAGCCATTTGCATGAGTAGAGTGCCAGTTCCAAGCATGCTGAACCATAGTCTCCAGTTGATCGTATTGTGGCTTCCAGCCTAAATTGTTTTTTGCTCTTTCCGATGATGCAATTAATTGTGCTGGGTCTCCTTCTCTTCTTGGAGCAACGTCAGCTTTAATTTCTTTTTGAGTCACTTTTCGACAAGTCTCAATGACTTCTTTAACCGAGAAACCTTGACCGTTTCCTAAGTTAAATATATCGCAACCACCATCATTGATTAATTTTTGAACTGCAAGATAATGGGCCTGAGCTAAGTCTAGAACGTGAATATAGTCTCGTATACACGTACCATCAGCAGTTGGATAATCATCTCCGAAAATTTTCACGTCACTCCTTTGACCAAGTGCAGCTTCTAGTACAATTGGGATAAGGTGAGATTCTGGTGTATGGTCTTCACCAATATACCCCTCTGGGTCAGCGCCAGCAGCATTGAAATAGCGTAAACAAATGGAGTTTAACTCATATGCTTCGTGGGCCCATTTTAACATCTTTTCAATTGCTAACTTTGTTTCACCATAAGGGTTTGTTGGTATGGTGGGATCCGTTTCAAGAATAGGAATGTTTTTTGGCTCTCCGTATGTTGCTGCTGTTGATGAAAATACAATATTGTTTACTTTATATTCTACTGCTTTTTTTATAAGCTGGAAGGTACTTAAAACATTATTCTCATAATAATCCAATGGTTTTTCCATACTTTCTCCTACTAGTGAGCTTGCTGCAAAGTGGATAATCGCATCAATTTTATTTTCTTGAAATACTTTATCTAAAAGTACTGTATCTGCTAAATCTCCTTCATAAAGTTTCACGTCATGAAGTGCCCTGCGGTGTCCTTTAGAAAAGTTGTCTAATACAATCACTTCTTCATTTTGCTGTTGGAGATATAATACGGTATGACTCCCGATATATCCTGCTCCACCTGATACTAGTATAGTCATGAATTCCGCTCCTTTCAAAAGTAAATTTCCTTTAGTTATAAATGATAATTTATTAAAGATATAGTAGGTTAAATTATTAGTGCAAATTTCTTTATTAAGTTTCCATAAGTTTGGTTATTGCAACAACCTATATTATAATCTATATTATAGGTTGTGAAAAGCTATAGACATAACGATAAAGTTATGCGTTCAAGTCAAAAAATCATTTACTTCATTCAAATATTTAAACAGACTGAGTGTCGTAATGAATTATGTGTTACTATAATGAAGTACTTAAATTTATGTTTGAAAGAAAAGCCCAATAATAAAAAAACTTATATATAATAAGGAAAATTTGTTTTTCATACAAGGAGGAAGACTAATGAAAAAAGTAAGAAAAGCTATTATTCCGGCAGCAGGGCTTGGAACAAGATTCTTACCTGCAACAAAAGCAATGCCTAAGGAAATGCTACCAATAGTAGATCGCCCAACTATTGAATATATTGTTGAAGAAGCAGTGCGTTCAGGGATTGAAGACATTATTATCGTAACAGGAAAAGGAAAAAGAGCAATTGAAGATCATTTTGATTATTCCTTAGAGCTCGAAGAAAACCTCCTACAAAAAGAAAAATATGACTTATTAGAAAAAATTAAAGAATCGGCTAAGGTAGATATACATTATATTCGACAAAAAGAGCCAAGAGGTTTAGGGCATGCTGTATGGTGTGCACGGAAATTCATTGGTGATGAACCATTTGCGGTACTGCTTGGAGATGACATTATTTGTTCTGATGAAGCGCCAGGATTGCAACAATTAATTAATGAATATAATGAAGTGCAATCATCTGTTATTGCAGTGAAAAAAGTTCCTTCCAGTGAGACGCATCGTTACGGTGTAATTGATTATACAAAAAAAGAAGGAAAAAGATATCTTGTAAAAGATTTTGTAGAAAAGCCAGCACAAGGTACAGCTCCTTCAGATATGGCTATTATTGGACGTTATATCCTTACACCACAGATTTTTAAATTCTTAGACGAACAAAAAGTTGGAGCTGGCGGTGAAATACAACTAACTGATGCTATCCAAGCATTAAATAAAAAGCAAAGTGTTTATTCCTATGAGGTTGATGGAGACCGTTACGATGTTGGAGAGAAACTAGGTTTTATTGAAACGACATTGGAAATGGCACTTGATCGTAAGGATTTACAAGAGCCGCTTACAAAGTATTTAATTCAATTAGCAGATAAATTAAAAGAACAGAATCAAAATTTAAATATTTAATGTAGTTCACAGTTCGTTATCAGCTTGTTAAAATAACAAAAAAGTCACATGAATTGTTCATGTGACTTTTTTAGGTACTATATAACGATTTAAAATTATGAATATTACACAAAAAATAAATACCGTCATAAATAATGAAAGTTTGCCCAATGCTATATATTATTGAAGTATGTCTAAATAAGTTTTATTAGGAGTGCTGTTAGAAGTGTCGAATATCAAAAAGCTAATAAAAAAATGTAAAAGTTATTTAGTAAAAAAAACAGTTGTGGTTCAATCGAGAGCAATAGCTGAAACAAATATAGAAATAGACGTAAGTTTAAAAAATTTCATGTCTTATGCTGGAATTAATGCTGTGCTAACTAACGGAATGGAAACGATTGATCTTCCATGTCGACGTGTGAAAAAGAATTTGACGATTTCAATTCCAATCAGTCATTTATCAGATGACGTTAATAACTATGTAGTGCTATCAAATACTAAACAAAAATTCTGGTTAAAATTAGATGAACATATAAAAGAAAAAGTATTCTACCATGTAGTGGGAAATAAGTTATTTAGGTTATCTATTAATAAAAGGATAATGGTTAAAAATTTATTACCAGATTTCAGCTTCTCTAATGAATTGAAAATAATTAAAAAGCTCCATACCTCCTATAATGACTTAACTGTTGTACTGGAAAATGCAGATTTGAATGTAGGCAGTAATGTGAAAATGTTTGCGTTAAAACATGGAGAAATGAAGCCGTTAGAGATAGCAGTGAACAAAGAAATTTCCACCATCGAGGTTTTAGATTTTAATCACCTGTCTCAAGGCGATTGGCGCTTGATTATTACAATTGACAATATAGCTTATTTTTTAAAAACAGAAACGCAGGAAGAAATTTCTCTGCTAACAGCCAATCATCAAGGAATTTTGAAATATATTAATAAAAACTTCTACTTATCCTTGGATAATTATTATTTAGGGACAGAGGCAGTGGAGCTGAAGGTAAATGAGGATGTTATTCAATTAGAAGTTGCTACGGATATGCAATCAGATAAATTTCAATATACATTTCTGATACAAGATACAAAATTTAACAAAGAATTTGTGTGTCCGGTTGAACTTACGAATAATGGATTTAAAACCGAGATATTATTAGAAAATATGCTGGAAGGGTCTACAATTAAACGCTTTTTCCTCTTGAAGGAGGATAATAAAGGGAAACACTTTAAATATCAATTCTTTATTGAAACAGCAAAAATCTTCAAAAGAAAGAGCTTTAAGGTTATTTATAATTCGCAGGAATATGTATTACGAATTTATCGCAGAAAAGATAAATCAATGGGAAGTATCATTGTTCGTAAACCTAAATTGAGACGGTTGATTAAATCTGCAGATAACTTTCATTTTTCAGGTTTTATAGGTAATTTACAGGTTTTCAAAGATTGTACCTTTTATTTAGCAGTGGAAGACCGCAATACACTTGATATAGTGGAGTATCCATTGACAGAAGAACACTTTGAGGTTCCAATTACAGCAGTAGATTTAATTAAGGTTAAAGGAAAAAAGAAAAGTATTCTAGATTTTTTTATTACCGTTAAAGACGCGGAAGGGAACACGATTCGAAAAGATAAAATAAAATATGAGCGGGCTGATTATCGAAAAGACAATTACTATGAATCAATAAAAGAAAACGATGAGTATGGAAACACGCATTATTTTCTGATTACAACAACTCCTTTTGCCAATATGAAAATAGAAACTTTCACTATTCCAAAAGATGTTAATATGCTGAGTAATACTGCTGGAAAAGACCCTAATGTTTGGCTCATTGGAGAACGCTATAATACTGCTCAAGATAATGGAATTGCTTTATTCCGCTGGTTAAGAAAGAATACAAATATCGCTGCTTATTATGTCATTGAGGAGGATGCGGAAGATTATCGGATGCTGGAAGATAAGGAGCATATTCTTCGTTTTGGCAGCAAAGAACATTTTGAAATAGCCAGCCGGGCAAAAATTTTGATAGGGACGCACGATCTGGAAAATCTATTGCCATATAAACCAGCTCAAGGCTTCTTTAATTATGAAGATACGATTAAAGTATTTTTACAGCATGGTGTTTTAGGACGTAAGCCAGTAGAATATGACAAGAAGAATTATGAGCTTCCTTTTGATTTATTTATTGTCAGCAGTGATCCAGAGAAGTATGATGTCGTCATGAATAAAATGGGTTATAATGAAGAGGAAGTGGCAGTTACAGGCCTGGCCCGGTTTGATAATTTACCGAAAGAAAATAATTCTAAGGATATTCTGTTAATGCCGACGTGGAGAGATTGGATTCATACAGATGAACAATTTCTTAAAAGTCAATACTATGATTACTACAATAATTTAATTAATAACGAACGTTTGCAGGAAATTTTAGAAGAATATAATGTTAATTTAAACTTCTATCCACATTATAGAGCACAGGATTTCTTTGCACAGGATATTAATGAAGAGAACAGTCGAATCCATTTTATCCGCTTAGGTTCAAAAACAGTGCAACAATTATTAATTGACCATGCTTTACTTATTACGGATTTCAGCAGTGTTAGTTTTGATTTTACATTAATGAATAAGCCTGTTATTTATTATCACTTTGATGTAAATCGATTTTTTAAAAGAGGAATTCTCAGGCCGGTCGAAGAAACCTTCTTAGGAAAGATAGCTCAAAATGAAGCAGATCTTGTTGATATGATTGAGGAAAGTATAGAAAATAATTTTAAGAATTTTGATATTGAGCTTGATAACATTATTAAATATCAAGATCGGCACAATTGCCGGCGAATTTATCAAGCGGTATTATCTAAGTTGGAGAAGGAAAATGAAAAGAATGAAGGATGAATAAATTGAAACAATTAATTGTTAACTTAAGAAGAAGCAAGCTTGTGCAAAAAATATATCGAGCTGCTTTTTCTGTTACTTCCAAACTACCTAAAAACAATAAACTTATTATTTTCGAAAGTTTTCATGGCAAGCAGTATAGCGACAGCCCTCGAGCGATTTTTGAATATATCAAAGAAAATCATTCAGAATATCAGCTCTATTGGGCAGCAGATCGTCGCCACCTTTCTATTTTTGAAGAGAAGGGTCTTCCACATGTAAAACGGCTGTCTTTAAAATGGATATTCCTGATGGCACGTGCAAAATATTGGGTAATCAATGCCAGATTACCACTATGGATTAAAAAGCCTAAAGGAACAGTCTATTTACAAACATGGCATGGCACGCCATTAAAAAAGCTGGGTGTAGATATTGAAGATGTCCAAATGCCAGGAACAGATACAGAAAAGTATAAGCAAAATTTCGTTTCTGAAGCGGAAAAATGGGATTTTCTCGTTTCGCCGAATAGATATTCCACAGATATATTTAAACGGGCTTTTCAATTTAAAAAGAATGTACTGGAAACAGGCTACCCTCGAAATGATTATTTGATAAATAATAATAATCCAGAAGAAATTCAACGTTTGAAACAGCACCTTGGAATCCCAGTGGACAAAAAAGTGATTTTATACGCACCAACATGGCGGGATAACCAATTTTATGAGAAGGGAAAGTACAAATTCAACCTGGAATTAGATCTTCAGCGCCTTAAGAATGAGTTTGGGAATACGCACACAATTCTTTTACGTATGCACTACTTGGTCGCAGAGAATCTTGATCTTAATGGCTATGAAGATTTTGTTATTGATTTCTCAAAGCACGAGGATATTCGTGAGCTTTATCTTATTTCCGATATACTTATAACTGATTATTCTTCTGTGTTCTTTGACTATGCAAACTTGAAGCGCCCTATTTTATTTTTTGTATATGATTTAGAAGATTATCGGGATAACTTGAGAGGCTTTTATTTAGATTTTGAAAAAGAAGCCCCGGGTCCATTAGTTAGGACTACAGAAGAAATTGTAAAGGAAATTAAAATTGTTGAAGAAAACGGATTTCAACCGAATCAGTCGTTTAATAAATTTTATGAGGAATTTTGTTATCTTGAAGATGGTAATGCTGCCAAGCGTGTAGTTGAACCAGTTTTTAATAAATTAACTAAATAGGAGAATCTAAATTATGAAAAAGATACTTGTCAGGTCTGGAATGTCCCCATTAGATACTTTTAGCGCAGATGAAATAATTAAAAGAAATGCAATTGGAAACAATGTTGGTAATTTAATGTATGCATATAGTGTCTTTAGAAATTTGACTACTGAAAACGTAGAGCTAGTTTCTGATTATTATAGGACGAATCCCTTAGATGCAGAGATGATAAACGAAACCTACGATGCTTATGCAATTCCGTTGGCGAATGCAATTCGACCTAGCTTTATTCCAACTCTAAAGAAGTACACGGAATTAATTCAGAAGCTTAAAATTCCAGTATACGTAATTGGCATGGGGATGGCTTTTCCTTATGAGCCTAATATAAGTTCAAAAAGGCCCTTTGATGATGATGTAAAACGTTTCGTAAGCGCTGTGCTGGAAAAGTCTAATATACTTGGATTAAGAGGGCAAATTACGTCTGATTATCTTTCTTATTTAGGATTTAAAGAAGGTCAAGATCA
Source organism: Oceanobacillus sp. FSL W8-0428 (assembly GCF_038004405.1). Lineage (NCBI taxonomy): Bacteria > Bacillati > Bacillota > Bacilli > Caryophanales > Bacillaceae > Oceanobacillus > Oceanobacillus sp. FSL W8-0428. The sequence goes on along the minus strand of NZ_JBBORB010000001.1, from coordinate 584,207 downwards.
TCAAGTTATTGGATGCCCTTCGATGTATACTTTTGGGGAAAATATAAAGATTCGCGACATTGAATTAAATACTAGTTCCTCAATAAGTGTAAACATGACACCTAAGGCGGATCAAGAAGTACTAAAGTTCTTAAATAGCCTTTCTGACCACTACAAAAATTTAAATTTTATTCCGCAAGATATGGATGAAATGATATTAACTTATTCTGGCACACCTTTCTTGGGTGGAGCAATTAACACGAAAGTAGATAACTATCCTAACAACTTAATGTCAAACGTATATAAAAATAATCAAGTTAAATTCTTTTTGTCAGCTCCATCTTGGATTGAACATATGAGAAACGTTGATATAAGTATCGGGACAAGGCTACATGGGAATGTTGCTCCAACACTTGCTGGTACACCTAGTATTACTATACCTATTGATGCAAGAATGAGAGAATTATCGGAGTATCATAATTTCCCACGGGTTTCTATTGAAGAGATTAATGCGGAAACGAAACTCGAGAATTTATTAGAAAAGGTTGATTTGCATTCTATTGAAAAAAGTCATCAGAGAAATTACAATAATTTTATCAACTTTTTAAACAAAAATGAAATTGAGCATGTTTATAATTATAATGCTAAAGGATTAAAATTACCTTTTGATGATAAGCTTGAAAAAATTAAACTTCTAGATCCAGTTAGCCCGATAACTTCCTGTAGTTCTGAAGAAATGAAAGAGAGACTACAAAAAAGCTTTGAAATAATGGTACCAAAACAAGAAAAAGAAAATAATAAACTTAAAGGCAAAATTAAAGAAAAAAATAAGAAAATAACGGATTTGAAGTTAGATGTAGAAAGAAAGTCAGAAGATATTAAGAACAGCAAAGAGCAAAATAAAAAGTTAGTGCTCAAACTTCAAAATATAGAGAATTCTAGATCTTGGAAGTTAACAAGGCCATTACGTCTTTTAAGGCAAAAGTGATAATAAAAGTTATAGTAGATAATGATAAGTAATTAAAAGAATTTTTTGTAATATAAAGGGTTTGTCAAATAAGTGTGTAAGTTCCCATTCGCTCACGGTACTTTAACACTCTATTTTTTCTTTTAACTCATCATGAAGAAGCTGATTAATATCTATTGCCTAGTTTTTGATGGGGTCGCCTCCCCATTTGGATTCCAGTTCACTAATTCGTAAAAATAATACTTATAACAGAGCGTTCTCGTTAGGGAATGCTCCTTTTTTTCGTAACTTTTCTAAAACTGGAAGAAATACTCTCTACTGCGTTCATGGTATACATGACTTTCGGGATAGCGCTTCCATAATCATAAAGCTGCTTTACATGGCTAAAATTCCATACCCATACGTCAATCGCTTCTTGATAAGCTCCCATTGTTGTTTAAAGGATTCGAAGGGACTCAAACAAGCTTTGAGACTTGGCGCTCCACCATACACTTTTCTTAAATATTTGGCGAAGGCCTTATAATCTTTATTTGGATTATATTTAATCGAGTTACGAATTAAATGAACCACACAACGCTACGTAATAACTCTCGAGAAAATAGCCCGGGTTCCTTCCTCCAGGACGCTCACTCCATCTATAGGCAGAAAGAAAATATCTTCTACACCTCTAATTTTGATTTCATCAAAAATCTGCATCCACTTATGCTTGCTTTCTCTCCTTCGATGATATAGCTCAGAATCGTATAGACCACATATTTTCTTGGTCTATATTGATTGCGGGGGTGGTATACATATAATCGACAAAAACAAAGGCATAACAGTTATTTAAGGGATGATCCTGCCAGGTTAGCAAGCACTTGGTTGGTAATATCTGAAACCATTTCATGAGAGATAGAAAACCCATAAATATTCTCAATGGTGGAGGAAATATCTCAGTGTGACATGCTTCGTCTTACATGGTAATCACTTTATTTTCAATGACTGATACATCTTTATTCGTTTCGATATAGTTCAGGGCTAAAGGAGCCGTCTCAATCTCTAGGCACCTTAACGTCCACCTCACCCGAACTCGTTTTAATCGTTTTCTTTCCATCTTCCACTACATATAATTTAATATCTTTATCATATCGTTTTGCCATCTTAGATACTCCTAGAGATTATTAGATTTTTTATAAAAATCCCTATTTGGTATGTCTGATTATTAGACTATTATCAATATAATGCATTTGTAGAACTCTAAAACATTAAGGGGTTGAACTGAATAATTACTTGCGAAATAGTAACATAAATAAGCATAGAAAAGAAATGATATAGATTTCATATAAAAATAGACCATATTGCAAATAGCAATACGGTCTATAGATTAATGATTTAGATTAATATAAGTAGCACTTACCCAGCCTTTAGTGTTCCCACTTTCAATCTGGTACCATCCATTTGTGTTAGATGTAACAATTTTTACTTGTGTACCATTGGTTAAAGAACCAACTGAGCTGTTATTTGTACCAGGGCCTAATCGTACATTTAAAGCCGACGCAACTACGTTCCCTGTGTTCGGGATATTAATAAAGGCCGGTATTTCATAAACAGCTTCATAATTATCTACCAATTGATAGATATCATATATTCTTTTTGTTTGTCCAGTTGCCCATCTAACATGAGTAGCATATTGCGGATAACCAGGATTATCTGGATTCCAACGCATTTTGTATAAGGTGTCTTGTCCACGGCTAATGTAGCTATTAATAGATCCTGCTCCTCCGATAATAGCAGCTTCTGGAGTGAACCAGCCACGATCAAATGCATACTTAGCTCCACCGTTAATAGGATCAGCATCTACAGCTCCATAGCCATACATATTATAGACAGTATGCTTTGTAAGTGAAGTTTTGGCAATTTGTCCATTGGCATTTCTAGTAACATTTCCTTTTGCATCAACAGGGATACCTTGTGCCAAAGTAGATTTCCCATTACCTGTTTCATGCATAGCATGGGCAATTAAATATGCTTCATTAATATTATTTTGTTTAGCAGCAGTTATGAAAGCTTGTCCTTGACCAGAAAGAGTTCCAGCACCAATTAAGATTTTTTGGTTGATTTCAGCAGCACTGAAACCGCCTGGGTTAGAAAGAACAAGAAACTGAAAATATTCTTGATCTGCTGGACTAAAGTTATTGGGATTAGAGAAAAATTCTACTTCTCCACGTGTTGCAGCAATTCTTCCCGCACCATCTGATTTTGGAGTACCAGCCATTTGACGATCAACCATATGTTTAAATGTGTAGTTATACGCTACACTGTTATGTGTAACAGTTGGCCCTACAGGAGCGGATGAAACATGGTCTTTATAAATATAACCAGTGTGTGCTTTACCGTTCACATAAACAGTAGCTTGGTACCAATTTGTAGTAAATGTTTTGTATTTTATCGAAGAATTGTTTGTATATGACTTTAGTACCTTACTCGAGGTATTAGGTGATGCATAAACATTCATCGATGACCCACTTCCTGCAGCATATCCTGTTTTAGTTTGTTGATTGGATGTAATATTTTCCACATGGTTTTTATGGATATATCCAGTTTGACGTTTACCATTTATAACTACAGTAGCCTGATACCAGTTTGAAGTAAAAGTTCTGTATTGTAGAATACTCCCCGCAGAATAAGATTTTAAAGTAGCTGAACCGGTTGAAGTACTTTTATAAACTCTAGTTGTATTATTCTTAGCTACTCCACGTAAATTCGAAGGTTTTGAATCAGCATTTTCCACATGATTCTTATGAATGTACCCAGTTTGACGTTTACCATTCACAATAATTTCGGCTTGATACCAATTTGAAGTGAAAGTTTTGTATTGTAGCAAACTGCCAGCAGAATAAGTTTTCCAGGTTCCTGAGCTGGTAGAAGTACTCTTGTAAACTCTAGTAGGATTATTCTTAGCAACGCCTTGTAAACTTGTTTGACTGGATGCAGCATTTTCCACATGATTTTTATGGATATATCCAGTTTGACGTTTGCCATTTACAATAACTTCGGCTTGATACCAATTTGAAGTGAAAGTTTTATATTGCAGCAAACTGCCAGCAGAATAAGTTTTCCAAGTTCCTGAGCTGGTAGAAGTACTCTTGTAAACTCTAGTAGGATTATTCTTAGCAACACCTTGTAAATTAGTTTGACTGGATGCAGCATTCTCTACATGGTTCTTATGAATATATCCAGTTTGCTGTTTGCCATTCACATAAACAGTGGCTTGGTACCAGTTAGTACTGAAAGTTCTATATTGCAGTAAACTGCCAGCAGAATAGGATTTCCAAGTTCCTGAACTGGTAGAGGTACTTTTGTAAACTCTGGTAGGATTATCCTTAGCAATACCTTTTAACGACTGTTGAGTATTAGCTAAATTGTCTACATGATTTTTATGAATAAAACCAGTATGAGCTTTTCCATTCAAGTAAACAGTAGCCTGATACCAGTTGGCGCTATAGGAACGATACTGCAAAATAGTTCCTTCATTATAGCTTTTAAGTTTTTTAGAATTAGTATTTCTAAATTGATATACATATGTTTTATCTTTTAGAGCAACACCTCGAAGGTATGGCGACATAGCAAAAGTTGTGATTTGAGGTGACAAAAATTCTCCGGCAGAAGCATCCTGTTCTTCCTCAGCAGCATCTTTATCGGAAGCATCCTGTTCTTCCTCAGCAGCATCTTTATCGGAAGCATCCTGTTCTTCCTCAGCAGCATCTTTATCGGAAGCATCCTGTTCTTCCTCAGCAGCATCTTTATCGGAAGCATCCTGTTCTTCCTCAGCAGCATCTTTATCGGAAGCATCCTGTTCTTCCTCAGTAGCATCTTTATCGGAAGCATCCTGTTCTTCCTCAGCAGCATCTTTATCGGAAGCATCCTGTTCTTCCTCAGCAGCATCTTTATCGGAAGCATCCTGTTCTTCCTCAGCAGCATCTTTATCGGAAGCATCCTGTTCTTCCTCAGTAGCATCTTTATCGGAAGCATCCTGTTCTTCCTCAGCAGCATCTTTATCGGAAGCATCCTGTTCTTCCTCAGCAGCATCTTTATCGGAAGCATCCTGTTCTTCCTCAGCAGCATCTTCATCGGAAGCTTCGTCACTATCTAAGGAAGCGTTTAATTGATCAGATTCCAATATATTATCAGATAGTATTTTATCTATTTCTTCTTCATCGACGATAAATTCATTATTTACGTAACCTTCAAACTCTTTTATAGAATCTTCTGTTTCAGATTCAAAAAGAACTAATAGAAATTCTTCTTCTGAATCCTTATCTTCATCGGAATCCAACTCTTCTAGTAACTGGACTTTTGAAGGGTTTGGAGCTTCAATAAGAATTTCAGTTGTTTTATCTGAAGGTTCTGCGTAAATGGGGATCGTTTCTGTTGAATCAGAATAAATGAAGTAAAGATCCTTATTTTGTAAATCACTGTTCTCTTCGGTATTTTGAAACTGAGAGGAAGAGGCTAAAGCTGCTGTATTAGGGAAGATAAGAAAAATTACAACAATAGTTACAAAAAAACGCCTTAATTTTGCTTTTTTAAACACTTAATACGAATCCTCCTAAAAGAAATATTTAATTGTCTATGTACAAAAATTTCTTTATTATTTCACCTCCTAATAAAAAGATTTATAGACCCATAGTTTATTATCGTAGTTTATCGTCAATTTGTTAAGCCATAATTGTGAACTTTTTGTAGAAATTAGTAAAAAAAGTCTGAAAAGCTGTAGTATTAAGCTTTAATCTTGATAACAAATTTTAAATATTAATTACTTATGCAAGATAACCTATAGACTAGGTTTTAAAAAAGGTTTTTTTTGTGAATTTAAAGAAATAAAATACCACCTTTGAATTTCCGATGGTATTTTATTTCTTTAAATTAATATAGAAAGTTCAATTATAAAAGTCTTAACAAAGATTTCTATTATATACGTGATTTACAATTGATAACAGATAATTAAGATTCATATTATTAGAGCTCAACAAAATAAAATTAATGTTCGAATACCTCTGTACATAATTTAGATAAGATCTGTTTATTATATGCATTGTAATCTAATTCTTTTGTATTGATTCCTTGATCTAAGTATTGAATCATTCCTTGGGCGATTGAATCGCTATCTCTTTCTACTAATATCCCATTGGTATCATTAATAATGGAATTAATACCAGGAACATCTGTTCCTATGACAGGCAAGCCTAGAACTTGTGCTTCTAAAATAGCCATACCTTGCCCTTCATAAACAGAAGGTAATATAAAACAATCACAATAATTTAAAAACATAAATGGATTATTAATATAACCTAACAGGAAAACATGGTTTTCAAGATTTAATTGTTTTATCAGTGAAGAAAGTTGTCTTTTTAGTGGACCATCACCAAGAATATACAACCTGCTCATATTCTCCTTTTTGACAACTTTTTTAAAAGCTTTGATAAGTTCCTCATGATTTTTTTCTGGTGATAGTCTAGCAATGTTAACAAAGTTATTGTAATTTTTATTAGGAGCCTTTAACCCTTCTAATGTCAACTTATAATCTTCTATAATATCTTTTTGATAGGTCAGGTATTTATGGTCAGTTGCATGATCAAAATAATTACTATTAAAACTTTCTTTGGCCATACTTTTGATTTCATCACCATTAATAATATTACTGATTGAAATCATTTTATTTTCTTTATCTGTTATAAAATGGCCCAAATTTTGTTTGTTTATTTCATTAGCACTTTCTGTAACAGAGACAATTTTATCAAACTGATCATATAAACTAAAGATAACTTTTAAATTCCATCTATGTTTATAGCGCCCATTAATAATTTTATTAAACTCACTCATCATATCATTGTGTAAATAGATGACCTTTTTCTTAACAGGTGAAAAAGCGAATATTGCTGTGAATACTTTATTGTATCCACCATAGTCTATTATTACATCAGGATCTAAGTTTCCAAATATTCTTAGAAAGTTAAGTTGAAAATATTTTTTTAATGATTCTTTATTAATATACTTTGATTCAAAGCCCTGCCTATACAAAAGATTTTGAGAAATAGTATCGACAATATTCCGATTGGTTCTGGAAAATTTAGAAATAATGTGAACACGCTTATCCAGTCGTTTCATATTTTCTATTTTTTCTTTAAATATCTTATCGTTTTCAACTAAAATAATTTCATATTTCTCATAATCAATCACTTTACTTAAATTAATAATTGAGTTCGTAATGCCGTTATTATAAAAGCCGCCTCCGTAGAAGACAATAACTCTTTTATTAGATTTAAATAGGCGGGGTTCATTTTTATGGTCTAGAATAAAATCTACTGCCTTTGCAGCAGAATTTCCATTATCAAATGAACAATATGTTTCTAAATAATTTTTCATTTTGTTACGGTAATCATTGAGATACTTTTCTTTATCCTGTTTTACAGAGTTAAGCAGGTCATCTAAGTTATAAGAAATATTACCAGGCAGTGTCTCAAGCTCTAAATAGAATCCACGCTCTTCTTCATAGGTTTCTTTATCAGGCATATAAAAATAGATAGGTTTTTTTAAAGGTAGAAAATCAAAAAATATACTTGAATAATCTGTTATTAGGCAGTCAACACAGCAAAGCAGCTCATTTGTATCCACCCAATTAGGTATGATTTTTTTATCTAACCCTAATTCAACTACCTTACTATAAACAAGATAATGTGGCTTTAAATAAACATGATAATCATCACCAAAAGCTTCTTGTAATAATTTAACTACTTGAATTAATTGTTGTATGTCTTCAAATGTAGTTTCTTTTAAAGATTTCTTCCAAGTTGGAGCAAATAAAACAATTTTTTTATTGGGTATTAATTGATATTTCTCTGAAATCTCTTGTTTAGAGCTATTAAGTGTTAAATCCATGCTTGGATTTCCATAAATACCCACTTCAGCATTTGAAATTCCATTCACATCATGACTTTCAATTAGCTTTTGTGCTGTAAATTTATTGGGCATGATTAACTTATCCACAGTAAATAAGTTTTTTTGTGTATTTTTATGACTATTAAAGTCTGTCTTTTTAATATCTGTACCTAGTGTTTTTAAGGGAGTTCCATGCCAAGTATTTACATAAATTTGTTCTTTTCTTTTTGTGAAATAAGGCTTAAAAGAAGTATTATTAACTAAATACTTACAAGTAGCAAGTAATTGTAAGTATCTTTTACTTTCGTATTTAATGATTTCAATGTTTTTTGAGTTGTAGTTTTTCTTAATCCATATAACCATGGGATCTTCGATATCCTTTACTACTATATAATAAGAAAAATGTGGATATCCACGAAACATTTGTCTAAATATTGCATAAGAATTACCAGTGAAACTGCCCCCATGATAGGACTCAAACATTATGCTATCTTTTTTTATTTCAGAAGATCTTATTTGGTTTAAGTAATAAGCATTATCTTTAACTCGTTGATTTTTTAGGTTTTCTTTTATTGGACTTAATATAAACTTCTTTATTTCCTTAAACTTTCTCACTTTCTTCGCTCCTCTTATTGACTATTACATAGGTGCTCGGTTAAATTTTTTGTAAATTACTATTTGGCAAGCTTTTAATCGTTGAAATAATTATATAACCTTAATTGTAGCATTATCTAAACATATAAAATAGAGTGCATTCATAGATAAATTTATGGATCAGAAATATATATTGGGCTAGAGGTTTAATTCAAACAATAAAAAACGCGCAAACTCCTTATTTTTTTACAATTTGTTTAGATTAATAAACAAAAGGGAGTTACGAGCAATTGAATTTTAACATAACTCTATCGCGATTTGAAGATGTTATGATTGCGAAAATAGAAAATCGTAGAAGAAGCATATATTTTATAAAAATGAAAAGTAATTAACCGAAAAATAATGCCGTTATCTTCACTACTATTAAGAAGCTTTTGTGGTACTCAAGCAAATACATGAATTAAAAGAAGTTTATAGTGTATGGTTTGAAATTTTAAAAACAAATGGGGAAATACCTCGTTAAATACCGAGAGAAGACTCAAATAAACAAAAAAGGAGTGAGCTAGAAACCGACTAAACAATTGACATAGAAAAATATAAGATATAATGCTTAAAATTTTTGTGAAAGTGATATGGTATGTTTTATTATCTTCTAAATCAATAATATTGTGACATAAAAGTTGTAATTAATTGTAAAGTGAAAGAAAATACAAGTTTCGACCTGAAATTGAAAGACTAAAGATAGCTGAGGTTTATTTAGTAACTGTGTATATCCCTATCTGGCTTTGGAAGAGGATCAGATAGAGTGGATATTTTTCTTTGTAGTATCTGGATTTTTAATCACTGCATCAATTATTTCATGAATTAATCGCAGCCATGAATTCAAATTTTTACATTATATAATTAAACTGATAAAAAGGTAAGAAAATTGCTTGCTTTCATTATGAATAGGATATGAGAAATCAAGAATTACAGGTATTTTAATGATGATAGTTAGCTACCATGTTTGTCCTGCAAAGTAAAAGGGCAGTTTTCTAGAGAATAGCGTCAAATTCTGTTTAGTAGTCTTATATATATATGCTTAAGAAATGCTTTTTTGTTTTATAAATAGTAAAGTTTTGGTAGCATAGAAGCCATTTTATAAAATAATGTTAGAAATTTTTACTTTGAGTTATAATAGTCGATGATATAGTAAAGATGGTAGAAGAAATTAAAGTGAAATACAATAAATTTTATTCATGCTGTGTTAAACATACATGTATAGTGTAAGTTTTACTCAAAGTAGTAGTATAAGCAGGAGCAGACTTTATAATGATTTGGAAGGACAGAAGAAACCTTTCACCCTTCGATATTGACTATTTCTTTTATTATATGGATTCAAGATATAGGGTGGTATAGTTTTCTTTGTTAAAAGAAAATAATATTACTTTTCCAGATATGAAATTTGCAGAGGAGAAGATGTTCTTCTTTGATGTTTTCTTTCATGTAAATAGAGTTTCAACGAAAGTACAGCCAATTCAATATGTAAATAGAACTGATGAAAATTCAAAGTCGTTAACTAAAACTACGGATGTTATATACATAAGATATCACAATTTAAAAGTTATTGATTTTGTCAAAGAAAAGAAGTCACCAGTAGAAAAAGAAAAAGCCGCTTTCAAGCAGCTTTAAGAGTATGATATTTTAAGAACTTTTAACTCTATGGTTTTTTAGTAATTCAAAAGAAAAGTATAATTTCTTTGAATTACTAAAAAATGTTATAGATACAGCAAAAGATTTAAGGTATGATTTTAAGGAATAGTTTAAAAATCCGTTACTTAAATGAGTAATAGAATTGTTTATTGAAGACTGGATAGAGGAATTTGTGAGAGTATTTAAATTCTCTAAAAAGGATATATACTATTAGGGATAATAAAGCTTATCTAGAAATTCCTTTTGGAAGAATATATACAAAGAATAAGGGCGTCATAGCTTGCAAGGACAGTTGATTCTTAAGTGATTGATAAAGTATATTATTAAAATGTAGATAGTGAAGAACTGCAAGATATTAATTGTACTTAGCAGAGATAGAAAAAGAGGAGCGAATGATTTACATAGTTGATTTTGAAGTTAAAGACAGTAGCCTTAAATTTTAGAGGGAAAAATCAGTGAGATTAAAATTCTGGTGTTACAATATTTATTAATCGATATATCGATTAATAAATATTGAACGAATTCAAAAAAACAGTATTTCTTATCAAAATAAAATACAAATTTTATATATCTCAAGATAACATTTTAATTAATCATTAAATAGTAAAATTACCAAGTATTTCTTAGATTCAACAAACCTAATAGTTAAACTTTAAAAAATAATAAAGGTATGGAGGAGTTTTTAAAATGAAAAAAGTAAAAAAGGCGATTATCCCGGCCGCAGGACTTGGAACACGTTTCTTGCCTGCAACAAAAGCGATGCCTAAAGAAATGCTGCCGATTGTAGACCGGCCAACAATCGAATACATTGTCGAAGAAGCGGTTCGTTCAGGAATTGAAGATATTATTATTGTAACGGGGAAAGGAAAAAGAGCAATTGAAGATCATTTTGACTATTCTTTTGAGCTTGAAGAAAACCTTTTACAAAAAGAAAAATATGATCTATTAGAAAGAGTTAAAGAATCTGCTAAAGTAGATATTCATTATATCCGTCAAAAAGAACCAAGAGGGCTAGGACACGCTGTCTGGTGTGCAAGAAAGTTTATTGGAGATGAACCATTTGCTGTATTGCTTGGGGATGATATTATTCGTTCCAATGAAGATCCAGGATTATTACAGTTAATCAATGAATATAACGCAGTGCAATCATCTGTAATTGCTGTGAAAAAAGTGCCTTCTAGTGAAACGCATCGTTATGGTGTGATTGATTATACAAAAAAAGAAGGGAAAAGATATCTTGTAAAAGATTTTGTAGAAAAACCTGCTCAAGGAACAGCGCCATCAAATATGGCGATTATCGGACGCTATGTACTTACTCCTGAGATTTTTATGTATTTAGACGAACAGAAGATTGGTGCTGGCGGTGAAATTCAACTAACTGATGCCATCCAAGCATTAAATAAAGAGCAAAGTGTTTATTCCTATGAAGTGAATGGAGACCGTTATGATGTTGGGGAAAAGTTAGGTTTTATTGAAACAACATTGGAAATGGCGTTGGAGCGAGAAGAGTTAAAACAGCCACTTATAGAATATTTAATTCGATTAGGAAAAAAGCTTAACGAACAAAACCAAAATGTAGAGTTGAGTAATTAGTGATAAATTTATAATGAAATAGGCAGAGTAACATTTTGAGAATAAATATGTTTTAATAGAATTTTTATAAATTACCTGGGCTTTCTATTTTATAAGCAGTACTTTTTCAAAACATTGGAGATATTATTTACAGTACTGGTTAGTTTCAAATGAGAATTAAAACAGAGATTTGTGATAAAGTAGCTATGAGAATTATGTCTTCTATTGACTGGCTCTCAATAGTATAGCTTTAATAGAAATGAATCATTTTATTATAAGTATGTGGAAATACTTGCTAATCTGATATTTTTGGTTAAGATTATTATTTTCGTAAATGATTTATATCGAAGTATGTATTTAAGATTTTATTAGGGGCGTTGTTTAAAGTGTTAAGCACAAAGAAAGTTACTAAGAGAATTAAAAGTTATTTAATAAAAAAAACTACTGTCATTCAATCTAGAATTGATGAGGAAAACAACATAAAAGTTGAGATTGAGTTGAAAAATTTTCTGTCTTATTCAGGAATTGTAGCTAAGATCAATAATGGGACAGATATATTAGAGCTAGATTTCAAGCGCGAAAAAAATAAAATGATAGTTACAATTCCTTCCAATTATTTGTCTGATCATGGAAATAATGCTATTACATTGTCGAATGGGAAAAAAAGTTTTTGGTTAAAAGCAGAAAATATAGAAGATGAAGATCTTAACTACTTTATTGTAAATGATAAGCTGTATAAAATATCTGTTAATAAAAAGATATCCTTAAGGCGAATTCTTCCTAATATTAATTTTGCGAGCCAGAAGAAAACGATAAAAAATATTCAGGTTTCTTATAATAAATTAACTGCTGAATTTGTTGATGAGTGGACTAGTCAAAATAGTGAAGTGAGACTATATGCATTAAAGCAGGGAAGTATTAAACCTTTAGATATGATTTTAAACATTGAGAAATCTAATCTTGAGTTGTTAGACTTTAATGGTCTATCAAAGGGAGATTGGCGACTGGTCATCACGATAGACGAAATAGCCTACTTTTTGCAAACGGAGGATAAGGGAACAACTAATTTGTATACAACGAACCATCAAGGCACTTTATTTAATAAAGAGGAATATCTTTATTTATCGCTGGATAACTATTATTTAAACGTACAAGATGTAGAATTAGATGAGAATGCAGGTTTTGTCCAATTGGAAGTTTTCGCAGATATAGACCCAATTAAATATGAATATTCATTGTTAATTCAAGATACGAAATTGAATAGAGAAATTATGTATTCAGTTGATATATTATCAAACAATTTTAAAGTAGATATCTCATTTGTACATTTACTTGAGGGTTCTACTTTCAAACGATTTTTTCTTATATTTAAGGATCAAAATGGAAATATATTTAAATATCAATTTTTTATAGAGCTTTCAAGGATTTTCAAAAAAAGAAGTATGAAAGTAGAATATAATTCTCAAGAATATGTTTTGCGAATTTATCGTCGAAAAGATAAATCAATTGGGAGTATGATTGTGCGTAGACCTAAATTGAGGCGATTGATAACGACTTTGGAGGACTTTAAGTTTTCTGGTTTTATAGGGAATTTACATGTTTTTAATGATTGCTCTTTTTATTTAGCTGTAGAAGATCGTAATACATTCGATATGATTGAGTACGCATTAGACGAAGAGAATTTTGAAATTCAGATGAAAGCAGAGCAATTAATTGAGGTAAAAGGTAAAGAAAAAAGTATTTTAGACTTTTTTATTCTGGTTAAAGATTCTGAAGGAAAAATAATTCGTAAAGAGAAAATAAAATATGAAAAAGCAGATTATCGAAAAGACAATTATTATGAAGTTACTCAGGAGAAAGATCAAGACGGGAATATACATTACTTTCTGGTTACAACGACCCCTTTTGGAAATTTAAAAATAGAAACATTTATGATTCCTAAAGACGTAAATATGTTAAGCAATCATGCTGAAAAAGATGAGAATATTTGGTTGATAGGGGAGCGTTATAATACAGCTCAAGATAATGGAATTGCTTTATTTCACTGGTTAAGAAAGAATACAACTGTAGATGCTTATTATGTAATTGAAGAAGATGCAGAGGATTACCATGCTCTTGAAGATAAAGAACATATCCTTACTTTTGGAAGCAAATCGCATTTTGAAATTGCCAGCCGAGCAAAAGTCTTGTTAGGAACCCATGATTTAGAAAACTTATTACCATATAAGCCGGCAGAAGGCTTTTTTAGCTATGAAGACACGGTTAAAGTTTTTTTACAACACGGCGTTCTTGGGCGTAAACCGGTAGAGTATGACCGAAAAAATTATGAGCTGCCATTTGATTTATTTATTGTCAGCAGTGATCCGGAAAAGTACGATGTTGTAATGAATAAAATGGGGTACAAAGAAGAAGAAGTGGCAGTGACTGGGTTAGCCAGATTCGATAATTTGTCATCAGAAAATAAACCAAAAGATATTTTATTAATGCCTACGTGGAGAGACTGGATTCATACAGATGAGCAATTCCTTAAAAGTCAGTATTATAACTATTATCATAGCTTAATTACAAATTCTAAATTACAGAGAGTTTTAGAAAAATATAATGTCAATTTAAATTTTTACCCTCATTACAGAGCGCAGAATTTCTTTGCTAAAGATATTCAAGAAGAAAATAGCAGGGTGAATTTTATTCATTTAGGTTCTAAAACTGTTCAACAACTGCTGATTGATCATGCTCTACTCATCACGGACTATAGCAGTGTAAGCTTTGATTTCACGTTAATGAATAAACCAGTTATTTATTACCATTTTGATGTGAATCAATTTTTTAAAAGAGGAATTCTAAGGCCAGTGGAAGAAACTTTTTTAGGGAAAATAGCTAAAAATGAATCTGATATTGTTAATATGATTAAAGAAAGTGTAGAAAACAATTTTAAGAATTTTGATATAGAGTTAGATAATATTATTAAGCATCAAGATCATCATAATTGTGAAAGAATCTATCAAACTGTATTAGCTAAATTAAATACAGAAGATAAAAGTATTTTGTAATGAATAACTTGAAACAATTAATAATAGTCGGAACAAGAAGAGGAAGCTTGTACAAAAATTGTATTAATTGTTTCTTCAGTTCCTTCCAAATTACCCAAAGTTAATAAATTGATCATTTTTGAAAGCTTTCATGGTAAACAGTATAGTGGCAATCCATGGACCATCTATGAACATATCAAAGGTGCTTATCCAGAATGAAATCTTTATTGATCTGCAGAACGGCGGCATCTTAATATTTTTTAGAAAAAGAATTTGCTGAATGTAAAGGGATTATCTCTGAGATGAGTATTTTTATGGCACGTACAAAAACTGGATAATTAATGCAAGATTACCTTAGGTGTTAACAAGTCTAAAAAATAGTCTATTTACAGAAATGGTACGGCGAATATTAAAGGAAAATAGGCGTAGATATGCAGATGCCAAGGATAGATAAAGAGAAGATTACAAGTAGAGTTTCATTGATGAAGCAAGCAAATGGGATTATCTAGTTTCATCAAATCGGTATTCAATCAATATATTAAACAAGCTTTTCAATTTAAAAAGAGGTTCTGGAAACAGATTATCTCCAAAAATGACTATTTAATTCATAATAATAATAAGGAAGAATTTTCAAAAGTAAAATAGCGTTTTAAAATCTTAGTAGAAAAAGTTCTGTATGCACTAATGTGGCGAGATAACCAATTTTATGAAAATGACAAATATAAATTTAATATAGAATTGGATTTTCAGCGTCTTATAGAAGAGTTTGGAAATACGTATGTGATTTTTTGCTATGCATTATCTGGTAGCTGGAAATTTTAATTTTAATGGATATGAAAACTTTGTTAAGGATTTCTCTGAACGTGAGGATGTTCGTGAGCTTTATTTGGTTTCAGGTATGCTCATTTCCGACTACTTATTTTCGTTTTTGGTGTATGATTTAGAAGATTACAGATATAATTTGCTATGCTTTTACCTGATTTTGAAAATAAATTTCCAGGAACCTAGCTAGAATAACATAAGAAATTACTCAAGAAATCAAAGCTGTTGAGGAAAATTGATTTCAACGGAATCTAAAATCTAATAGGTTCTACCAAGAGCTTTGTTACCTTTGAAAATAAGAATAGGTTTGTATGGTAAAAAATAAGAATAATTTAGATATAACACATGTAAGTGACCGCCTCCCCCCTAAATTAATTATAATCTTCTTGGTGTAAAAGGTAGATAATACTGGAATTTATTATCAGAGATGTTTTTGAGTTCATGTCCAATAATTTATTTGTATTTCCGAAAATTTTAATTAATTATTTCAAGGTAATATCCAGATGATTTTTTTATTTTGTTGAAATCGATATGAATGTCAACCCAAATACTTAAGAGTTATTATAATTTTTATTTTTAATTTGTGAATCTATACTTGGTAAAAAGAGCTTCTTGACAATAGAATATATTTTCATGTAATCTAGATGAAGAATTCTTAGAATAAGTTTTTTAATACCTAGGGATTTAGGAGAAAAACACTTATATTCTAGTTTAAATGGTAATCATCAAGTTCTATTTTGTGGAACTTTAGTAATACAATAGTTTGAAGAATAAGCTATTTTCTATATGTAACTGAATAATTCTCTATATTTGATTTTAATAGTCTATAGCATTTTTATATTTATATGTTCTTTTTGTATATTATTAAGGTACAGTTTTTTAAACACTGTTCGGTTTACTAGGTGTATTGTTAACCTGCCTGCTTTTCTATTCATATTAAATTTGAATTTGTTTTATCTTCTAACTTGATTTACTAGTTATGTATTCTTTGAGTGCAGTAATTTTCTTTTTTGGCTGCACTTTGTTTTTTATTTTGTTCGGTTTTTAAAAGGAGATGGATTTAAAACATTATGTTTTGTGATAAATAATGTAGTAGCATTTATAAAAATATCTTTTTAGATGATACTAAATCTTCTGGAAAATAGATGTTAAATCTAAATTTAAAGGAGGATTTAACAAAATCTTTCTTTGTGGGAAAGTTGTGTTTTTTTATTTTATAAAAAATAAATTTTTGTTTTTTAGAATAACTGTTAATTGTGAGATGTGTTCAATTATATTTTAATTTAACTAAAAAATAATTCTGGAGGAAATATGGGTAAGTTAAGAAGATTATTTAGAGAAAATATATCATTGGAAAATAGAAGAAAACTTAAAAAAATATTTAGGTATAAAGGAAGCTCTGAAGATACATATAAAGGTAATAAACAATATACTCAAGGCTTTTTAGCAGGACAGAGAAAGGATATAATTGCCAATCAAATTTTGATAGAAAGTTTACATGGCAAGAATCTAGATGGCCATTTATTTGCATTAATAAAAGAACTAAATAAGTTTGAAGGTTACACAACTTATATTGTTGCAAAAAATATTGCTGAAGCTAAAGAATTGCTGAGTTCATACGAGCTGCAAAGAATTAGGATAGTAGAACACTTATCGTATGAATATGGTTTACTACTTTCAACTTCTAAAATTTTAATTAATGACAATACCTTCTACCCTTTCTTTTCAAAAAGAAAAGAGCAAAAGTATTACAACTTATGGCACGGTACTCCTTTAAAGACTTTAGGAAAGAATATTGAAGGAGAGTTCACTTCTTTTGGTAATGTAACTCGAAATTTTATGATGACAGATTCTGTTTACTTACCAAATGAATTTTCTGTTCATAATGTGTTAGGAAGTATTGAATTAGAAGGAGTTTTAAAATCCAACGTGTACATCTCGCCATCACCACGTAATTCATTGTTATTCAATAAAAAACGTGGGGAGCATATAAGGAAAGAGTTAGGATTAGGAGATAAAACGATTTATATTTATATGCCAACTTGGAGAGGGAAGAAAACAGATAAAGAGGTTGACTTTTCTGAAAAGGGAATATTATTAGAATTGGAACAGAATTTACCAGATAATGTTGTTGTTTTCTATAAACTACATTCTATGATTACAAGCAAATTAGACTTTACGGGCTTGAAAGTAAAACCTTACCCTGCATCCTATGAATTGTATGATTTTATGAGTATGGTAGATGGTTTGATTACAGATTACTCTTCAATTATGTATGATTTTGCTAGTCAAAATAAACCTGTCATTTTATTCACTTATGATTATGAAGGGTATATTAATAGTAGAGGATTAAATGAAAATATTGAGGATTATCCATTTGAAAAAGCTGACAATATGCAAGAACTTGTAGAGGTGTTGAGTGATTGTAAGAATGTCGATTATACACAATTCGCGAAAGAGTTTTGTCAGAAAGACTCTATTAATGGCACACGCGAAATACTAGCTCATATATTGGATGGCAAAACGACACCAACCATTGAAAAATTCGATTATTATAATGGAAAACCGAATGTTTATATGTTCATTGGACCGTTGTGGGATACGGGAATTACAGCAGCTTTAAAAAATCTATTGAAAAAAATTGATTTAGAGAAAAACAATTATATACTATGTTTTGAGAAAAATGTAATCAATGCAAGAGGTGAAAAGCTTTTAAAGCACCTACCGGACAATGTGAAATTTTATCCTATTGAAGGGATAAGAATATTGGATTCAAAAGAAAAAAGAATTCATCAAGAATATACTAAAGAAGGAAACTATACTAATTTCGGACAAAAATTAGTTGATATACAAGATAGAGAAATTTCGCGTGTGTTTGGAAATAATATACCAGACTACTACATTCATTACACAGGCTTTGAAGCAAAGTATGGTGAATACGTCGTATTCTTGAAAAAACATAATACTAAAACAATGATTTTTGTTCATACTGATATGTTTATGGACTATCAAAATAAAAAGAATTACAATAAAAATTTAATTGAAGATGCCTGGCTTAATGCAGATAAGTTAGTATTAGTTAATGAAAATTTACGTCAAGGGTTCGTTGAACGATTTCCTGATAAAATAAATAATATAACTGTTGCAAATAATTTTTTAGGTGTTGATCGAATAAATGAATTACTAAATGAATCTTTCTTGGATACCTTTTTAAATGTGAGGTTCCATTTTAGATTACTTGAAGAATCGAAAGAAAATGTATTTAAAGCACTTACGAAAAGTTTTATTGATAATTCAATAGTAAAAGATAGATATATCAAGCAATCAATTGAGGAATTTTCTAAAAATCCGATTGTTAAATATGCTGATACAGAAGATAAAAGAATCAGGATGATGAATAATCATAATTTGGTTTATAAGTTATATGAAAGTTACGTTAAAGAAATGTACGGAGAAGATATAGCAAGTGAGTTTAGAATATCAATACCAGACGAGCAAGAAGCAATTAAATTTATAATTGAATTGTTACGTGATGATATGAATATAGCCTATTTCCAAAGACTTTATAATAACATTCAGGAATATATTAATGCTTATTATTATTCGATTGATCAAATTACGGATGAACAACAAGAAGACTTGTCTGAAAAAGAATATGACCAATTAGCTTTTGACTTATTTAAATCTGATTATGGATTAAGAAAAATGGAACTTTTATCTGAATTAGAAGATCCTGAAATAAAAATATTCTTTAATATTGGACGGTTTGATCAGCAAAAAGGGCATGATAGATTAGTAAGAGCATTTGAACAAGTATATGAAGAAGATAAAAATACGAGGCTCTATATACTTGCTTCATATGGACCAATAAAAAATGAAACAATACACCAAGTTAAAAATAGTCCGGCAAAAGAAGCTATAACGATTTTAGACCGTATGGATAACCCATATTTATTACTAAGTAAGGTCGATGTTTTTGTAATGTCATCCTATTATGAAGGATTAGGATTGGTTGTATATGAAAGTATGTTGGTTGATATACCGGTAATTTCTGTTAATTTAGATACCACTGTACAATTTTTGGAAGAAACAGATTTAATATTAGTTGATAACTCTGAAGAAGGTTTAATCTCTGGAATGTCAAGATTTCTTTCTGGTGAGAGACCGACTACTAAATTTAATTTTAAGAGATATGAGAATGATCGTATTGAAGAATTTGAGCGCTTGTTTAAATAATATAGAAGATTCATTTCTCCTGTAAAAAAATAATATAGCCTTAATAGAAACTGGTTCTATTTTAAAGACAGTACTTATTAAGGTATTTAAAAGTTTCTGTTTTTTACTTTTTATATTAGTGTTGTTATCTGTTTCAAAATTATTGAGATAAATTTTGACTTATATTACCTTCTTTCAGAGAGTAATAAGCACCTTGAAAATTGTATACTATTTTCTTTTTTAGAGGAATTAAAAAATTGGGTAAACCTTGTATAAAAAATATATTGATGAAAGCATTAATAAGATATTGTTTATAATAGATGAAGGGAGAATGATTCGTGGATAAAATAACAAATTTGAATTTCTACCAAACGTTTGATACGATTACCTCAAAGAAAATTATTGTGAATACTTATTCGGATAAAAATCTTATCAAATTAGCTAGAAGAAATAAAGATGCATATAAACTTTATAAAAAATTGTTGGAAAACAACTATATGCTTTATTTTCATAAGGACGGAAAGTCACATCTATATAATAGGAAGTACATCTCTGAAATATGGAAGAGGAAAGATTTGTATCAACAGGGTGAGATATTTTACACCATAGATAAGCCAGAGGGACGTAAAAATAATGAATTATCTGACGATAAAAGATTATTAGTCATTTTCACGTGTATGCCAGCTAATGATAATTATGATAATCACTCATTGTCTGAAAGAATCTTTCCTAAATTTTTTGATGGAATAGAAAGAAATTTAGTGAAAAATGTTTATATTATGAGAATTACAGATTTAAATCTGTCACATGGTTCACATTACCAGAATACAGATAATTATCCCACGATGGAAAGAGATATTATTGACTCGATTAAAAACGTTCAAAACGAACTTGATATAACTGATGAAAAAACTGTTTTATATGGTGTTTCAAAAGGTGGAACAGGAGCCTTACACTATGGTTCAATGTTAGATTTAAAAAGTTTGTCAGTAGATCCAATTCTTAATCTTGAAGAATATAATCAAAAAGATGAGCACTTTTTAAAAGATCTTAGAAAGATTGATGTGACTGAAGATATAAATTCAAGTTTAGCAAGACAATCTAATAGAAAAAAGTATATAATAGGTTCGCAAAATGTTGAATTTAATTATAGTAAGATAGTAAAAATAACAGGATCTAATACAGTCATTATAAATAAAAAAGATAATCACATAAAAGAGCACCCTGATGTATCAAGAAATACTGTTCCAGAACAGCTAATGATACTAAATCATCTGTTGGGAGGTATACAATTATAAACTATCAATCTAGTGTGATTTACATAGTAATAAAATCTCTTCTTTAGAATGTTATACCGTATAACATTCTAATTAAAAAACTATTACTCTAATCACTTAAGTATGAAGGGGAATAGAAATGAAGAAAATTAGAATATCAACAATTGGTTCTTGTATAACGAGAGATAATTTTAACAGAAAGTTTAATCCAAATTATAATTTATTTTTTGATTTAGTTGCGCATCAGCATCAGAGCAGTTTGGTAAGTGTAATGTCACAGCCTCTGCAATATATTGAAGATGAATACATAAAGGATTTTTCACCTTTTCATCAGCAACATATTCGGTCGGAGTGCGATAAAAGTTTTTTAGAAGATATAAAGCAAAAACAACCCGAATACTTAATAATGGACTTTGATGCTGATGTTCATTGGGGTGTAATTGAAGTTTCTGATAATAGATATGTTACAAACAACCCCCGGTTTAAGAGAATAGAGTTTCTAAAAGATTATAAAAAGAAAATTAAAATAGAGTTCAATACCGATGAATTTTTTGCATTGTGGAAATCAAATATTGATGATTTTTTTATTTTCATGAATGAATATGTTCCAGATTGTAAAATAATTATTGTAAAAGCTAGGTTTTGTGATTATTTTGATAACGGGGATAGTTATAGCGAATGGAGAAAAAAACGTAATATACCAATAATGAATATTGATCAAATGAATGCGCTGTGGGATAAATTAGATAATTATGTTGTTGATCACTATCATGTATATATGATTGATATGACAGAGAAAACATACTATTTAAATCCTAAACATCCATGGGGGATGAACTATCTGCACTTCCACATGAATTTTTATAATGATTTTTTAAACAAGTTTCAGGAAATTATATTTTCTGATAAGCTGCAGGAAATTGATGATTTAAATAATACTGTTAAAAAGCAAAACACTGAAATAGAGGTTTTATCTGATAAAATAAAAGATCAGGAAAAACAAAAGGAGGAAATTGCTCCTTTGAAAGAAAGAGTAAATAACTTATTAGATGAGAATAATACGTTGAAATCTGAGAGTATTTTTACCATTGTAAAGAGAAAATTTAAAGCCTGAACTGATAGCTAATTTATTACAATATAACAATAAATATCTTTTTGTAGAAATAGCCATTCGTGAAAGAATGGCTTATTTATTGCTGAACTCAAATAATTTATCGCCGATCGCCAACGTGATTACCAATTATATGAAAAAGAACATAAGATTACTTATTTGGTAAAGTAAACAACAATTTGGGAATAAGAACACCTATAGTTAGCTTTATACGAATGTGTCTTCACAAAGAGCCTCTATTAGTAATGAAGTAAGCAGAACTTTACCCGGTTTGAAATTCTATGATGATCACTTTTCTGTGTGAAAATAAGTAAATATAATACTTATTACATATCCCCTTTTGCCTAATATTATTATAGAGGTGAAGTAGTAAACAGTTGTCATTTACTAATATATTTCATTGGATTCTATTTTAACTAATTTGGTCTTTCTCAAAAATTGTTTGAATGATCCTCTGCCTTGTAAATATAATACTAAATAACATGAAATTCTCTTTACCAAGATTTAAAATAAAAATTATATTTTAAAAACAGTGATATTTATCCAGGTAAATATACGTTTTATAGGAATGCTGATATAAAGCAATAGAGCAACAGATTTTAAATACTAATGCTACAGAGGGGCATTTAGAAACGTATATAAATAATCTACTTTATTAAAATTAGGAAGAAAATAAACAAAAAGAAAGATTGTCCGTTAGAAAATAGTGATAGTAATTTATTGTTGTAGAAGAAAAGCAAATCATAAAAGTCCTATAAGATCAAATTTATCTTGAGAATATGAAGGTATTCTTTGTAAATAATATTTCACTTCTCTTATGATTGTGTTTTAGATAGAGAACTTGTATAATTTAATAACGTGAATATAGGTTATTCTTTTAGTGAAAGGAAAAAATAATGAATTTTTTATGGACTGTTATTAAAGAACAAATTGACCATTTTTATCTTATTAGAAGATTATCGTTATATGAAATAAAAAATAAAAATAAAAATAATTATCTTGGAATGGCTTGGGAAATATTAAACCCAGCTATTCAAATTTTGATTTATTGGTTTGTCTTTGGACTACTGTTGTCTCGTGACGATATTACAATGGGAGGAGAAGCGGTTCCTTTTATTTCTTGGTTAATTGGCGGCTTTTTTGTGTGGACATTCTTTTTTCAAGCAACGATACAAGGATCGAAATCCATCTATTCACGTTTAAGAATGCTTTCAAAGATGAATTTTCCTATGAGTATCATACCAAGCTATACTATCTTTTCACAGTTTTACGCACATATAGTAATGGTAGGTATTTCAATTCTAATTTATCAGTTTATGGGTTTTTACATTAATATTTATTATTTACAGTTAATCTATTTTATGATTGCAACATTGATTTTTTTATTTGCAATTTCCTTAATTACATCAACTATTTCAACAATTGTTAGAGATTTTCATATGTTATTAAATTCAACTTTACGGATGTTTCTCTACTTATCTGGAGTATTATGGCCGTTAAGTAAGCTTGAAGATTTTCCTTGGCTCATGAATATTATGCAATTAAACCCATTATATTATTTAATAGAAGGTTATCGAGCTGCATTTTTTGGAACAGAATGGTACTTTATGACAAATGGATTGTTAACACTTTATTTTTGGCTTGTAGTCTTCTTACTGTTAATTATTGGGGCTGGTTTGCATATGCGATTTAGAAAGCATTTTATCGACTTTTTATAAAAAGGTATGTGTTGAAAATGGAAAAAGCAATAATAGTTAAAAACGTAACAAAAAAATATAAATTATATAATGGAAATAAAGAAAGGTTACTCGATTTAATTACACCTAAAAGCTACGGTAAAGACTTCTATGCACTTACAAATGTAAATTTTGAAGCAGAAAAGGGAGATATTGTAGGCTTTATTGGCATTAATGGATCTGGTAAATCGACATTGTCCAATATTATTGCAGGAATTTTACCTGAAACAAGCGGTTCTGTAACTTTGAATGGTGAGGCATCTATTATTGCTGTTTCTTCTGGATTAAAAGGAGATTTATCAGGTAGAGATAATATTGAAATGAAATTATTAATGCTCGGTTTTAATAAAAAGGAGATAAAAAAGCTTGAGCCGGAAATAATTGAATTTGCGGAATTAGAGAATTTTATCAATCAACCGGTTAAGTCTTATTCTAGTGGAATGAAATCTCGCTTAGGATTTGCTATTTCAGTAAATGTTGATCCTGACATATTAATTATTGATGAAGCTTTATCAGTTGGAGATAAAGCATTTGCAGAAAAAAGCTTAGAAAAAATGAGGGAGTTTAAAAAGCGGGGAAAGACAATGATTTTTGTCAGTCATTCGCTAGGTCAGATGAAAGAATTCTGTGAAAAAATTCTTTGGTTAGAATATGGAGTAGTTAAAGACTACGGTAAGACAGAAGAAGTCATACCGAAATATGAACAATTCTTGAAAAAATGGAAAAAAATGAATAATAAACAACGTAAGCAATACCGCAGTGAAAAAATTGCTGAGAATAGTAAGTCTTTACAAAGTAGAGCTTTTATTTATGGTCAGACACGAAATAAATAATATCCTAAGGTTTATAAATTTTTTTAGAAGTTGTAGATGTATATAAAACATTAACTTCCCAAAAATAATACTTGAATGAGTAATGTTGTATTCAAGTAGTTCAGACTTTGCCCCTTGTGTATCAGAATTTTGAAGTAGAAAAGTGCCTCTCAAATCTTATATAATGGCAGTTGGCTGAAACATCCCGAAAAGACTTGGAGGCACTTCTTTTAAGAAGTTATACTATAACAAATAATCTTTGGAATTCAAGAACTTATGATATGGAGTCTACATAAAAATATGAAGACATGATTTTAGCTGTTGATACAGATAGTATTTATTGTGAACTAAATAAGAAATCACGGATTAAAGCGTCTATTGAATTAATTTGAGCAGGGAAGGTTATTTATTCTTACTCAATATATTGATCGGATTCCAAAGAGCAAAGAAAAGCTACAAATATCTTAAAATGAAATTATCTAAACCTGCTTATCCGACTATGTCTTTCTTTTTTGTTTTTACTAAAAACCGTTCTATGGCAAATGTGGTGGTGGAATAATCAATCCCCACCTCTTTTTAATGAGCTTATTTTAATACAAGCTTTACCTCTTGTTGCCATAGAATTTTCTTTCTCATTCGCTCAAAATTTTTAATTCCATAAGATAGTCTCTTTAATACTTTAATGGTGTTATTTACTCCTTCTATGTAGCCATTATTATAAGGGTACATAAAAGATTGAAGGATCTCTTGACGCCATCTTTTAAATGTAGCCGTGACACGATGAAATCCATCTAATGTGGATGCTTTCAACTTTTTTAAGCATGCTTCTAATCCTGCAGCTACGCTATATTCGTCACTTTCCTTAAACCACATATCCAATGCATGCTTTAAATCATAGGCTTCCTTTAAGCGCGTATCTATTTCTAATAATTGTTGGATTTTCTTCTTCTGGTTATCAGAGCACGCTATCCATGATTTCCAAAGAAGCTTCTTGGAGCGTTTCATTCGAATCCGATCTTTCTTGGGCAGTCCTTTTTGAACTTCACGACGTACTTCATCAAAAGCCCAATAGACCTGTCGCATAAAGTGAAAACGATCTGCGATAATAAGAGGATTTCCCAACGCTTTTCGAATAGCTTGTTTAAAACTTCGGGATAAATCCATCACGACAATCTCTACCTTTCCTGTATCACAAGACTTCAGGTACTCCTCCATTGTTTCTACTTTTCGATCCGGCAAGATATCGATAATTCTTCGATTCTCCACATCTACTACATTCAATTGAAACCTTTTGCCATCCGCATCTCCTTTAAACTCATCAATCGCAATAACACGCGGCAATACCTTCCTAGATGTTAGCTCCTTCTGGTCAAACCATCGTAAAACGCGACTTTCCGTCATTCCAGTTACGAGCGCTGCCGTTCGAAAGGAACTTACCGCTGCATGCATCATCGCTGTCGTCTGAACGCTCGCCATACACCGTTGATACCGTTGAATCATTTGTAAACGTTCATAAAATGTGTGATGGCACGACGTACAAATATAACGTCTCTTCCGCAGGGAAATATGAATTTCTTTGGTCGTAAACGCTAGTCCTTGAACGCTTTGCCAGCGATAGCCATGCATCCGCTTGGTCCTCTCTCCGCAAAAAGGACACTTCTGCTTGCGCTGTTTCGTGAACAATTCCGCAATAAAATAATTTTCTTCTTCTCTGATATCCCACACATCCACATGCGTATCTTTAATTCCTAACAACTCTGTGATAAAATGATGGTGCACTCTTTTCCTCTCCCGTTCCTTTTGTCTCGACAACTCAAGGTTAACAGAGAGAGGAAACTGAGTGTATTTTTTTGTCTCCATTCCATCTGACGATGGAACGGAGGACACCACCACATTCAGTATAGACCCCTAAAAACTATAAAAGTGCTAAATAGCATTACAAATTCTTTCCTAACTGAAAGCTTTTACTTAGTTTGAAAGATCTCTGGCCGATTACTAAACACCCCATCAACCCCATAAGAAACAAGCTCTTCATAACACTTCCAATCATTCACCGTATAAGGAAAAACACTATATCCAGCATTTTTGCATGCTTGGACAAACGTTTGATCAACATAAACATGGTTTGGATGAACACTATAAATAGGTAGGCCACTATTCTTAACATATTTCCAAGTATCTAAAAGACGATATTGAAAAAGCATTCCTAAACGTAATGTTGGGTGAAGGTGAAAAATATTTTGCAGAGCAACATGATCGAATGAAGAAATGATTACATTATCCAGTCGATTATATGTTTCCAGACAATCTAACAGCTTTTTCTCGATTCCCGGATAAATAACAGGAATATTTTTTATTTCTACATTCAAAAGAACCTCGGCAGGTGTGATGGAAAGAACATCTTCAAGACATGTCAGGTGTACACCCTTATATTCCTCGCTAAAACCTGAACCAACATCAATCTGTTGAATTTCTTCCCAGGTAAGATCTTTGATAAGAGTAGTGCTCTTTTTATTAAATCGAGTTAATTTTGCATCATGACAAACAACTAATACATCATCCTTGGTTAATTGTACATCTAATTCCATTCCTTTTGGTCGATGAGATAATGCTTTTTCAAAAGCAAGCAATGTATTTTCAGGCGCTTCTGTTAAGGAACCCCTATGCGCAAAATTTAATACCAAAAAGAATACCTCCTCCGTCTTGAGTGAAATCATATATCTTATCTTTATGTTTTCTTCTTCGTGTTTATCATATCATAATGAAATGAGGAGACATAACAAACCAATTAATTTTGTTAACATTGTATTATTAAAATTTACATTTACTTAACATGAATCGACATGGGGATAGTATAGTTGTATAATATAAATACATAATAAGGGGAGATAGGGGTGTAGCAAATGGTGCAAATTGTTCTGTTGTCAATGGTCAGTTTAGTTGCTGGATTGATTGTGACACCGATTGTCATCAAGTATTCCAAAAAACTGCATATTACTGACAAACCGAATGCACGAAAAATTCACCAGGAGCCTATCCCAACCCTTGGCGGGATAGCGATTGCAATCAGTTTTATTGTAGGATTGGTTATCCTTCAGCCAGCAAGTGATTTTCATTTGTCCATACTTTGCGGGGCAGCAGTCATATTGCTCCTCGGAATTTTTGATGATATATATGATTTGTCGGCAAAATTTAAATTTGTGATTCAAGTATTGGTTGCCTGCATAGTAGTCTTTTGGGGAGGACTTGAAGTAGAATTTATTAACCTGCCGTTTGGCGGCGAATTAGAGTTTGGTTTATTTAGTGAACTGTTTACAATTCTTTGGATTGTTGGAATTACAAACGCAATTAACCTGATTGATGGATTGGATGGTCTTGCAGCAGGCGTCTCTAGTATTGCGTTGATTCCTATTACTGGGATGGCTATGATGATGGGAGACACGTATGTTACTACGATGGCTTTAATATTGTTATTTAGTGTACTAGGATTTTTAAAATATAACTTTTACCCGGCGAAGATTTTTATGGGAGATACAGGAGCGTTATTTCTTGGTTTTATGATTTCTGTCTTATCCTTGCTTGGTTTTAAGAATGTCACCGTTGTATCTTTTATTATTCCAATCTTTATCTTGGGTGTTCCTATATCAGATACGTTAATTGCGATGATACGGAGAAAATTAAATAATCGCCCGATGTCCAGTCCGGATAGTTCCCATCTCCATCATCGATTGATGCAGTTCGGTTTCTCACATAAGCAGACGGTGCTTTTTATTTACTTGTTGAGTGCATTATTCAGTGTTTCAGCTATACTGTTTACAATGACGACTTTATGGGGCTCCATACTAATTTTAGCTGTTATTCTGTTCGTTCTGTTGATATTGATTGATACATTAGAAATGATTAATAGCAAATTTAAGCCGTTAAGTACTTTTTTTAAACGGTCTTCACATTATAGATATTGGAAAAAATGACAAGAGCGTGTTAAAGAAAAAATTTATAAACAAGAAATGAATCGTGGGGAAAGGACATAGAGAACATGCAGAAAGACCGCCAAAGTATAAAAGTAATGGATATTGATTTTGTTAACAAAACACAATATCAATTTTTAGTAGAGGATATTTTCCCTGCCTTACAGCATAAAGAAAAAAAGTTTATCGTGACGGCTAATCCAGAGATAGTGATGAAAGCGCAGGAAGATGACACCTTTAAAAAACTGATTCAAGAAGCAGATTATACGGTGCCGGATGGTATTGGTATTATCCTGGCTGCTAAACTTCTTGAAACGCCATTACAGGAGAGAATTGCCGGATTTGATTTGACATTGGATTTATTAAATTATGCCGATGAACATGGATTAAGCTGTTATTTTTTAGGCGCAAAAGAAGAAGTAAACCAAAAAGTCGTGAAAAATGTACAGTCAGACTATCCCAATATTCATATTGCAGGAAGGCATAATGGCTATTTTGATATTGATGATTGTAAGCTTGCGGAAGAAATTGCAGCGATAGCTCCTGATATTGTCTTGGTAGCTGCCGGATTTCCAAAGCAGGAAAAATGGATTGCTGCATATAAAGACTTGTTTAATCATGGATTGTTTATGGGTGTTGGAGGAACATTTGATGTACTGGCAGGGGAAGTTAAGCGGGCTCCAGAAATATGGGTTAAATTAAACCTGGAATGGTTTTATCGTCTGCTGCAGCAACCAAGAGTGAGAATCAAGCGTACACTGAAGCTTTTTGAATTTATGTGGATTATTTTAAAGAATAGAAAAAAGTGACCGAAGCATGCTTTAGCAGCGATTATTATTTTTACAACACGAGTAAAGTTCGGACATTAGCATGCTTGTATTTCCATAAATAACAGAGAAGAGGATTTTCCCATTTTATTTCATATGGGAAAATCCTCTTCTTAATTTACTTTCTTAGGAATTGAGATCGAATAGATGGACTCAATTAACTGATTAAGCTTTCCCTCAACCCGGTGGAGCAAGTAAAAGGTCACCGCTGCAGGAAATCCAATATCGGTTAATAGAGAAATCCATGCTTCCATACAATTCACCACCTTTTATTTAAATGATTTTCAAGAACAGACAGGACAGATAGACGATGATGGTTATCTGTATTACCTAATAAAAGACAATGCCGTGAGGAGAGCCTCCTCACGGGACAAAGTCTGTAACACTAGAAGAATTATAATTCAATCTCTTCTACAATACGTTCAACAATGCGGGCACTGTGTATTTCAGTCAAATCTCCGCCTGTGGAATAAAGAGCATTTTCACGAAGAATAGTATCCATTGCTTCTTGAATGGATTCCGAATTAACCGGTTCTGTAGGATGATCTACCGAATAGGTTACAACCTTTCCCTCTGCATTTAAAAACTTCAATTCGAGTTTTCTCATGTGTTTTCACCTCCTCTCTGGAAATTTTAGAGCTTAGGCTTCATCTTCGTGAATTTCAGAAACATCACGACGACTTACGCCATAAAGCTCATGCTGCTGAACAGATGCGAAAGCATTTGCTGTTTCATAAAGCTGTTCAGGAGTGGCCTCTGGTTTTACATTGTTGAATCGTTTTTGCTTCAGGATAAACTCACCGGAAATTGGATCGAAACCCTCATTCAGTGTAAGCTGCAAAACAGATTCAGTCAGTTGAGCAACTGCCATGTTTATCACCTCCTCTCACCCCTATAGTCGTTTCCCATTCAAAAAAGGGGGCACGTTTGTAAAAAGAATTTTATTTTTTTCTAAAAGACCATTCGAAAAAATAAGGAGAAATGCCTGCAAAACACTGATATCAAAGGGTTCAGAATACGAAACAAATATAAAAGTCAAAAATTGTCGATAAAAAGATTGTAAAATAGTCAAAATGGCGTTTTAAGCCGAAAATAGGATAAAAAAGGAGGTTTTTAAGAGCAAAACGTCATTTTCCCCCGTGTAAAACGCCATTTTGTACGGGGGAACAGGCTAAAAGGGTAATATGACATAATATGTAGATCCTGCTAGATTAAAAATATCTTGAGAGAAAGGAGGATGAATAATGACAAAGAAAAAATGGGAGCTGGAAGATTTTATTGAACAAAATCAGCGTAGAGTATACTATCAGATGTCAAGACTGCAAATTGATGAAAGGGAAGGAGATTACTTTCAAGAAGGGCTTGTAGCAATGTGGAAAGCTTATGAAAATTATAATCCCGATAAAGGGCCGCTAACTACATACATGAATTTTCAGATTCGTAATCGCTTAGTTGATGTGCTCCGTCAATCCATTGTGGAAAGAAAATATATTGAGCAGCTGGGTATTCAATTTAAAGGTGAGACACAGTCCGGAAACTATATGGATGGAAACAAAATACCTTCTGAAAGTGAGGGAGAAGCTAATCCACAGGGGATTATTAATAAAACAATTGAAAGCGATTTCAGTGATTTAACAGCTGTACTGACTGATAAACAAAAGGTTTGGTTCGACTATGCTATTGTAGAAGGACTATCTAATCAGGAAATTGCTGAGAAGGAGCAGATAAGCTTAGAAGCAGTGAAAAGCTGGGCGAAAAGTGCAAAGCGCAAACTTCGTAATCTGGACTGGGAAAAACAGTAAGATAAATGGATTATAGATGCGTTGTAAAGCTGGCATTTTTATAATCCATAAAAGATTGCTATAATGATTTTAGAAATATTAAATGAGAAGGATAATTTTTTTAATATTATAATGTATGTACTTGGAGTGATAGTTTTGACAAAGCGTATTAAAGTAATGACTATCTTTGGGACAAGACCTGAAGCAATTAAAATGGCACCGCTTGTGCTTGAATTAAACAAACGTACGGAAGAATTCGAGTCCATTGTAACAGTGACTGCTCAACATAGAGAGATGTTAGACCAGGTGATGAAGATATTTGGAATAACTCCAGACTTTGATTTAAATATTATGAAGAAGCAGCAGTCTCTTGCACAAATTACAACCCGTGCTTTAGAAGGCTTGGATGAAGTAATGAAGAAGGTAAAACCGGACGTTGTGTTAGTTCATGGTGATACCAGCACTACCTTTGCAGCTTCTGTTGCAGCTTACTATAATCAAATTGCAGTAGGGCATGTAGAGGCAGGACTGCGAACATGGAATAAATATTCTCCATTTCCTGAAGAGATGAACCGTCAGCTAACTGGTATCATAGCCGATTTACACTTTGCTCCTACTGAAAAAGCTAAACAAAATTTGATTGATGAGAATAAACCTGCTGAACAAATATTTGTAACAGGAAATACGGCAATTGACGCATTAAAAACGACAGTTAATAAAGCCTATTCCAGTAAGATTCTTGATGAACTGGGTGATAAGCGTCTTGTGTTAATGACTGCGCATCGCAGAGAAAATCTGGGCAATAATATGAAGCAGATGTTCAGAGCGATTAGCCGATTAGTAGAGGAGCATAAAGATATTCAAGTTATCTACCCTGTACATTTAAATCCAGCTGTTCAAGAAACAGCAAATGAAATCCTGGGAAATAATAAACGTATTAAATTGATTTCTCCACTGGATGTGGTTGATTTTCATAACTTTGCAGCACATGCACATCTAATACTGACCGATTCTGGAGGCGTTCAGGAAGAAGCTCCGTCATTAGGTGTTCCTGTACTAGTATTGAGAGATACGACAGAACGACCAGAGGGGATTGATGCAGGGACATTAAAATTAGCTGGTACAGATGAAGATACTATTTTTGATATGGCGAATCAATTATTAAGTAATCAACAAAAGCATGATCAAATGGCAAAAGCTTCGAATCCTTATGGAGATGGTGAAGCATCAAGAAGAATAGCAGATTCAATTCTGAGCTATTTTAAAAATTGAATTATGAAATGACAAGTGCCAATATAACATAAAAAATTCCTTTCCAGCTATCTCTGGAAAGGAATTTTTTATTAATAAGGACTTCCATCTGAATTATATTCGTCTGTTTCCTCATACGATTCTTCTTCTTGATAGTAGCTCTCACCCTGTTCTTGGTCAGAACCTTCTTCCTGATAAGAACCATCTTCTTGATAGGTTCCTTCTTCCGTATTTGATTCTCCATAAGGATCCTGGTTTGTTTCGCCTTCTCCTTGATAAGGGTCATTCTGTTGACCTTCAGCCTCGTTTGTTGTTTGTCCTTCATCTTCAGCAAGAGAACTAGAAATCTCCAAGTGCTCTTGAAGCATAGCTCTTGTCTGTTCTAATGCCACTTCGTCAAGCAGCCAATAGTAAGTAGAACCCGGCTGATAATCGCTGCCTTCTAAGGTAAAGCTTTCAATGTCCAGCCCGCCAGTTCCGAAAGTAATAAAGGTCATCAGCTCTTTGAATGACATATTTGTATTCATATTGCTGCCAACTGCCGCAATAAGATCATCAAAATTTAAAACAGATCCGATAGATGTTGCTTTATCCGCTACAGCATTAACAACTTCCATTTGCCGTTTACCTCGTTCAATATCGTTATCCAATTTACGGGTACGTGCGAATGCTAATGCTTCTTCACCATCAAGCTCTTGCTCTCCAGGATAAAGATGAATAGCTCCTGCTTTATCCGAAGAATCCTGCTCCGTAAACTCAAATGGTACATCGACATTTATGCCGCCAATCGCATCCACGACATCAACAAAAGCGTGGAAATTAACACGTACATAGTAATCAACTGGAATATTCATTAAATTTTCAACAGTTTCAATCGTTGCTTTTGGTCCGCCATAGGCATGGGCATGTGTGATTTTATCCTCACGCCCTACTTCTGGTACATATACATACGTATCACGAGGGATACTAATTAATTTAACGCTCTTTTCATCCTTGTTAAAGGTTGCTAACATAAGGGTATCCGAACGGGAGGTTTCTGCATTATTACGTTTTTCATTTTCGTCAACGCCAATAATTAGAACAGAAACATTATCGATATTTGGGTCAACCTCGAAATCCCTTAAATCAGATTTCTCGCGTCCGTCATCTTCAAAAGAACCAGTGACAGCATTATTTGCTTTAACATATAAATAACTTCCATATCCAATAACTGCAAGCAAAGCTAAGGCGACCACAACTAAAGGTATTAAAATCCCTTTTCTAAGTTTGCGCTTTTTTCGCGTAACTCTGCGACTCTGCACCTTTTTATGTTTTGACATTACAAATCTCCTTTTTTACAAGAAATATGGACTCATTTCTTGATAAACCACTCTTAATTCTACTATGAAATAATTGATTAGTAAATTTACAATTACATTACATGTCCTTTTTTGTCGATATGTCCAAATACTTAGTTGTCATCCTTTAAATTCTTTTTGATAATTGTAGAAGAAATACCGTCTGCTGGCGTCTGTCTGGGGAAGTAGATGACTTTACAGAAAGAACGCAGTTTATCAAATTATCCTTTTCAACAACTCTCATAACAAACATATCGATTAAAGAATGATGTTTAGAATGTCATAGGAATGAAAAGACTAGCTAATATTAAGTGTATTAGAATAATCGGTGGATAATTCTACAATAAAATAATCATTCGTTTTTTCGGGGAATTTTATTAAATCCACATGACCTATATACAATAAATCAGAGGTTCCATAAGTGATAAAAGTACGTATCATTTCTACCTCCTAAAAGCTTATTAAAATAATAGTAACATAAGGAAGGTTAAATGAATAAATGAGAGCGACAAAAAATATGCTTTTTTTTAACCAATATAAAAATTCAGTCTTGTATTACAATTTTATATAGCATATATATTCGAAATATCTTTCTCTTGATAAAAAAGTGTGAAAGAGGGTTAATTCGAACAGTAATCCTTTTTGTATAGAGAACGGAATTGGTTGTGATACCTAAAAATCTTCATTGATGAAACTCACATGTTATTTTGTATATAAAAAAATCTGTATCTACTGTTTAAAACAACAGCAGATACAGATTTTTAATCCTATTAATATATGAAATTAATAAAAGCGTTTATAGCTGTCGAAATGTGAACTCCAGTAAGAGTTACTTAGAGATGTTACTGTAACACCAGTAGAAGTTCCTGCATGAATGAACTGATTATTTCCAATGTAAAAACCCATATGAGAAGGACCAGATTTATATGTTCCAGAGAAGAATACTAAATCTCCTACTTGAGGGCTGCTGACTGTATAAGATTTGTTATAGTATCCTTCAACATTTGTCCGCCCCATACTTTTACCAGCCTGATTAATTACGTAATGAATAAATCCACTGCAGTCAAAACCACTGCTTGGAGATTGTCCTCCCCAAACATAAGGCTTTCCAGTCTGAGCTTGTGCAGTTGAAATGAGTTTATTTACATCGTAACCAGCACTGGAAGATGAATTGCTTGAAGAACTATTGCTGTTGCTGCTGGAACTACTGCCAGAGCTTTTATTAGAATTGGAACTGCTTGAGCCACTTACTTTTAACTTCTGACCAACAATAATTAAATCAGATGATAAATTGTTGATAGATTTTAAGTTAGATACTGTAGTACCCTGTTGACTCGCAATTTTAGAAAGGCTATCACCAGATTTTACAGTATAGGTGCTAGAAGAACTAGAGCTGGAAGAATTAGATCCAGAGCTTGAACTAGAGCTGCTGGAACCGCCACTGCTGACACTTAATTTATTTCCTGGGTAAATTAATGTAGTAGATAAATTATTCCACTTCATTAAATTGTTTAAAGAAATACCATGTTTATGTGCAATACCGCTTAATGTATCACCAGATTTTACTGTGTATGTACTTCCGCCAGAACTGCTTGACCCGGAATTAGAGCTGGAACTTGAGTTAGAACTTGAACTCGAAGACCCGGTTGTTTTTAATACCTGATTCGGAAAAATAAGATCCGAAGAAAGGTTGTTAAGAGATTTTAGTTTAGAAACAGTTGTTCCTTGATTTTGTGCAATCTTCCAAAGATTATCGCCGCTTTTTACTTTGTAAGACGCTGCGTCAGCACTGTCTGTAGCAACAAAAGCAGATGCAATTGCTGCTGAAGCAGTAACAGATAAGAGTATTTTCTTGTTTGTCATTTGTGTATTGCCTCCTTAGATTTTAGTGTTCGGGGTGTTGTTAGATGTGTGCTGAATATGATTATTTGTATGGAGACCAAAGAGGAGTGCTTTAAAGAAAATAATAATAGTTAGATTACTATTCTCTCGAAGCTTTGTCCGTACGATTAAATGAAGAAGAATATCTTTAAATACATACGTAACAATCTTGGTACAGGAACAAATTGCATATTCGACATAGGACAACAAGATGTATTTTACCCACAGATGTATATTAATTGTAATTTTAGAGTGTGGTTTAATAGTTTTATAATGAGGTATTACTAGTTTATTTAATTACAAACATAATACAAATAGAAATTTATGCATCTGTCTATAAAAAATAATTCCAATAAATACATCTTTATAAAAGTATATCGTTTTATAGATAATTATGGTAGATGATATATGAATTTGTAATATGTTTGTAATGTTATCAGGGGGAGTTCTATGGAACTACTTTTTTGTAGGATTACAAGATATAAAGATTTAGATAGGTTGAATAGTCCCTTGGGGAAGTGATATTAATAGTAATATAGTAACGAGTGAGAAGTTGTTTTTCAGTATTGAATGGCTTTAGGAGTTCTAATAAAAAGGTAAAAATTTGTTTTATTTTGCGAGAAGAGTAGATGTATCTCCTGACCGAAGGGAATGTAATAAAAATCACGGAGTTATTACTATTTATGTGTTAATAAGGTAGAAAATGAAATGTAACCTATATATTATATATGTATTAATCTATTATTTATTTTAAAATGTGTGATGTGTTGTAAGTACAAAGCCTTGGAATTGTTTTGTATTGTTTATATTAAAGAGGGCTACTACCATTTTAACTTTAGATATGGTAAAATATTCATATAAATATACATAGATTGGGGAGATTAGGGTGAAGAAATTATTATTTTTGTTATTTGCAAGCGTGTTAGTATTAGCAGGATGCGGTGAGAATGAAGAAGGTTCAGAAACGGATAATGAAACTGCATCTGCAGAGGAAACAAATAATAATGATAATGAAAGCACAGAATCAGAAGAAACTGATGGTGAAGAGGCAGAAAGTGAAGAAGTAGAAAACGAAGAATCAAATGAAGAAGAGAATGACGAATTCTTTGAAGACAATGTGCTCCAAACCGATAAATTTAAGATTGAAATTACTGAAACTAAAGTAATTCCAGCAGGTGAAAAAGGTAATGAATATGGAGAAAATCCTGTGTTCGCTATTTGGTATAATACAACTAATTTATCTGATGAAGATTTAGACCCTTCAACAGCTTGGATGTTTACGTTTACTGCAATACAAGATAATGATCCTAACATAGAAAATGAGCTCTCAGTAGGAATGCTTCCTGATGATGCACATTTGGACACTCAGATGGCGAATATAAAAAAAGATGGAACAGTAGAGAACTCTATCTCCTATGAATTGACTGATACAGAAACACCAGTTACCTTGGTAGCTATCAAAGATTTGATTGGTGATGAAATAGGTAGAGCAGATTACGAGATAGAATAATTAAAATAAGACTCAACAACAAATTAAGGCATCCATTTCAGGGTGTCTTTTTAATTGTCTAGCATACAATGTCAAATACTTTTGATTCTATACTGAATTACTAGCTTTTATTTAATGATAGAAGAGAAGGAGAATGTATTTTTTTGAAAAATACATAAGGCAAATTATATGAGAAGAGAAAGAAAAGTTCCCATTAATGAAGGTTTACTTTAATTACTCTTATAAAAGAGTAATATCCAATGTAATTCGATAAATCATGTCATTTCCCGGGAAATAACAACAAAAAATACATTTATTCAAGTGATAGCGTTATAATAGAGAAAACAAAACATAAGCCATGAAAAAAGAATGGAGGAAATAGACAGTGGGAAATTCAAAATTACTTATAAAAAACGTAAAGGAAGCCTATCTATATCAAAAAATTGTGCATGACGTATCTATTATGACAGAGAATGGTAAAATAACACAAATTCTTAAACAAGAAGAGTTAACTGATTTTGAGGGAGAGACTATTGATGCCCAAAACAAATTAAAACTGCTCCCGGGTTTTATTGATTCCCATATCCACGGAGGTTATGGTGTTGATATCATGGATGCTACACCAGAAGCATTACAAATCCTTGCAAATAAATTGCCATCAGAAGGAACTACAAGTTATCTTGCCACAACAATCACACAATCAGATGAAGAAATATCAAATGCATTAAGAAATGTTTCTGTATGGACAGTTGATCAACAAAACCAAGGTGCAGATTTAGTTGGTGTCCATCTGGAAGGACCATTTGTAGAGGTATCCAAGGCAGGGGCACAACCAATGCAATATATTACAGAACCAAATTTAAATAAATTTCTAACATGGCAAAAAGATGCAAATGGACAAATCCGAACAATTACAATGGCGCCCGAACATGATAAAACAGGTAACTTTATAAAAACACTATATAAATCCGGTGTTAATGTTTCTGCAGGGCATACAGATGCATCTTTTGGCCAGATAAAAAATTCTATTCAATTCGGTGTTAGACAGCTGACACATCTATGCAACGCTATGAACGGTATACATCACAGGGATATTGGAGCAGTGGGAGCAGCATTTCAATTAAAGGATTTACATGCAGAATTAATTTCTGATGGCATCCATGTTGTACCAGAAATGCTGCAGTTAATCTTTGATAATATTGGATCAGATCGAATTATTATGATTACAGATTCCATGCGGGCAAAAGGATTGGAAGATGGAAAATATGAGCTGGGTGGCCAGCCTGTTGAAGTGAAAAATGGACAGGCTACATTGGACAATGGTTCGTTAGCAGGAAGCATTTTGAAGATGATTGATGCAGTGAAAATTATGCTGAAATTGGATGGAGTAGAGCTTGAGGATATTGTGAAGATGACTTCAGTAAATCCGGCAAAACAAATAGGCCTATTTGATAGAAAGGGGAGTATTGAAACTGGGAAGGATGCTGATTTTGTATTGTTAAATGATCAGCTGGATATTGTATATACGATTTGCAAGGGGAAAGTAGCATATGAAAAGGATAATAAGTAATTGTTCAAACGTTTGATTGAGAAGGATATACAGTTTAAATAGAGTTACATGGTTATGAGTTTACTCACACTAGAAATGAATACTTCATTCAGTTTTAATTAAAGCTATACAAGGTAGAAAAGTAATACATTTTATTGATTAAATATATTCTAGTTAAATCAATTGTATCGATCTGGAATAATGATAATATAAAAAAGTTATCAATGATTTCTTAATGAATCATGCAAGAGGGCAAGTAGCATCTACTTCCCAATTTTTTGCCTATGGATTAGCGGTAAAACATGCATTAGAGACTGCTCATACCATTATTGGTAATGAAAGCAAAGAAATAGAAAGATATTAACAAATTATTTATGAGCCACTTGGATTTCCAAGTGGCTCAGTGCATTATCTGTTCAGAAGAAATTGATTAAGAGTGAATCAAATTAATATACTAACAAAAAGAGAGTGTTAGTTCTTTTTCATCAAAAATCCCTACAATCAAACCACTCAATAACCCCCAAAGGATCAAAACAAACAGTATAATTATCATAATAAACAGACAGCCCATACTTCTCCTTATACCTCTGCAAAGCAGCTTCCAAAAACGCCTCCGTAACCTCCAGATAATTAGCTAATTCATATTTATTTCTCAAATTTAACCGATGTGCCTCTATAATTTTTGATATAGGAATAGTCTTTTCATAAGCCCAGGCTCTGGCACGTAGCTCTTGTTTCCGATTTACAATCTTGGACTGGTCTATTATATCCCCGACAGTAGTATGGTAGTGACCCAATTCTTCTGCTAAAATGGACGCTTTGTCTGCGGAGGTTTTTAAATAAATTTTATTTATCCATATGATATTATCTGCATATAATCCTTTAACATTCTTAACCATGGATTTTTCATAAACCTCTACATTATATTTACTGGCGTGATTTAATAATTTTTCATACATACTATTCCTCATTTCTTTTAGAACGTATATAAGCTTTAAACCGCTCAATTTCTTCTAATTCTTCTTCTGTCCAATCTTCTCCATCATGATGAGCAGCAATCGTATCTATTTCGTCTTCGTCAGCTTCTCTTTTATCAGCAGGAATTCGTTCTTTATGTGTATCATACCCCATCAGCCAGGCCTCGTTTACATTTAACGCCTCAGCCAATATATATAATTTATCCTGCCTGGGCTCTGTCTTACCATTTACATATTGACTGAGATCAGTTTTAGATATTTTGATATTATCACGAGCGTATTTTTTAGTTGAGTTAAGTATGTCTACTTGTTTTAAATTTCTTTCTTTCATAATTTGTTTTAACCGCTCTCCAGTACTTAATCGCATAATTAGAATCTCCCTTATAAAATTTTTCCGTTTATGTCTGTTTGTAATATATACTCTATTTTAAGTGTGCAGAGAAGCTGCATGATGATTATGTAAAATAATAAACAATGATAACTGACGTAACCAAATATAAAGAAAAAATGATTTGGTAGAATAATTTAAGTATATACAAAGTATAAACTTTATTCAATGGAAAAATTCAATTTATTTGAACTTTAATATTGACGAAAAATAATTTAAATGGTAGGATTTACTAAAGTTCAAATAAATTGAACAAGAGGAAGAGGTTGATACTATGAAATTCAATTACTCGAGTTTATATAGCAAAATCATTGAAAAGTATGGTAGCCAATATAGTTTTGTAAAAGCAATAGGCCTATCAGAAAAATCAGTTGCTCTAAAATTAAATGGAAAAATTGGATGGGAACAAAAAGAAATTGCAAAAGCTATAGAAATACTTGAAATTAATAGTAGTGAAATCCCGAGATATTTTTTTAATTATAAAGTTCAAAATAATTGAACATAAAATAAATAAATTATTTATATTGAGGAGGGATTGAAAAATGCTTAAAGATCATTTTTTGGAAGAAGACTATGATGATGTTATTGAAGAGATCAACCGGATTCTAAGCATTAATGAAAAAGCTTTAAGAATAGCTGGATGTGGTCAATGGGAACTGAAGAATACTATTATAGAGCAGCTTAATCATGCATTTGAAAATCTCAGAATGCTCAATCAAAAGAAAATTAACCAGCAAAGAGCATCGTCTGTGAATGAAGATATAAGACGGTATATGTTCTAAAAGGAAATGATGGAAGCTCAGCTGCTTTCACCAATTTAAATATTAATTAGGCCCTGCTGGACTTCCACAGTAAATTTAGCGGAAAAAATTGGGATTCTGAACTTTTTCTTCGTAAGACTTTTATCAAACATAAAAACTAATTTGAGGGGAGAATAACTATGAATTTAACTGATGAACAATTAAAATTAATCACTGAAGTTGTTTCTGAGCAAGCAATTAAAACGTATAAAGAAGATATGGAGAAACGTGAAATTACTAAGCAAGATTATCGATTGCATAATATTAAGCTGCTTTTAAAGAATTATAGAGCCCTGGTTCTTCATTGTGAAGAATTGATGGATGAATTAGAAGAGTTTAACGAAACTTCCATACAAGAATTAGATATAGAAACAATCGGTTTGGAGTCGATAGAATCTATTAAACGAAGTAAACGAAAATCAATTTCTATGGTTTACTTTATCCAGGGGAAAATGGAAGCCTATAAGCGCTCCTGTAACGAAAATGAATTAAAATATTATCACGTGTTAGAAAAACGCTATCTATCAAGTACAAAATATACAATCTCACAAATTGCAGAGTTAGAGAATATTGATGAGCGTACGGTACACCGTTATTTAAAAAAGGCTATAGAAGATTTACCAGTTATCTTTTTCGGTGTGTCGGCTATCAGCTTTGCAAATTGATCTTGTCGTAAAGCTGTCTTGATAGTGTCATGATGAAGATGCTAATATGATAGTATAGAAAAATATCCAATATAATTCATAATATAAGTTCAGATTTTATCGGGAAACCACAGAAGTGCTGTAAAAACAGCTGCTTCCGTGGTTTTTTTAATACAAAAGTAATAGTTCATCTTCTATTTGAACAAGAATCTATGGACCGATACTAATTTTGAATTATATGATGCAGTTAATTGGTTAAGGTTATTCTGGTACAGGTTTTAAACGCTAAGTTTTTATTTATCAGTTATAAGCTTAAAAAGAAGATCTTGTCGTAAAGCTGTCTTGATAGTGTCGTGATGAAGATGCTAGTATGATAGTATAGAAAAATATATAAAATAATTCATATTATAAGTTCAGATTTCATTGTAAAACCACAAGGGTGCTGTAGGAACAGTTATTTTTGTGGTTTTTTGTTGTCTCTGCCAAATGATTTGAAAAATGAATCTGTCGTAAAGCTGTCTTGATAATGTCATTATAAGGGTGCTAATATGATAGCATAGAAAAGTTTATAAAAAATCCTGGCATCATTATATAGAAATGTGCTGGTGAACATGAGACATCCATTAACGGATGTCTTTTTTTATAGGATTATATTCTGAATGCTGTAAGGAGGTGATGTCACGTTTTGTAAAATACTAAATATAATTTGAAAGGAGGATTGATATGGTTGTTCCTATAAGCAATAAAAACTGCTCGCAGATAACTTATATGAAGCAGTTTAACTACATTTAAAATTAATAGTATGAAAGTGCTGGCCTTAAATAAGATGTGGTATTACAGCATAATTAATTTACAACAGAGGCAAGGAATAAATCATCAAAAGGATGAAGAACTGATGAAAGCAGACTTTATGCAACAATTAAACCGTCGAATCAATAGTATGAATCTGTTCAGCCGAAGTGTTATCGGAGTAATGAATGATGAAGACTCTATAGCAATCACTTCTATACCTGGTGCTGATGAAACAATTTATTTCGACGGTACAAGAGATAAAAATTACAATATACAAGTTTCAGCTAAAAGTAAAGACCGACAAGAGTGCTTGGAGAGCTTAACCAGTATTTATAAGGAACTGGAAAGCTTAGACAATCTGCCAAGCGAAAATGATAGTTACAAATTTCAAAGTATCAATATAAATGATTTCCCTGCATTAGTTCTATATGATGAGCAGGGATTTTTTATTTATGAATTATCTATTACTGCAAAAATTACAATACACAAAGGGGTTAAAATATTATGAGCGAATTACTAAAATTAAACATCCAATTTTTTGGGCGAGAGAAGAATGCGAAAACAGAATACTATGTAGGTGCTGTTCCAGAGGATGGTACAGAAGAGGTTGAATGGCTGCGTCTGGCAAAATGGATTTCCAGCGTAACAGATGATACGGAAGAAGAAGTAGAAGACATGGCTTTTTACGATGGTGATGGTACACCAGAGGATGATGTTATCAGTGTGAAAAAAACATATGCCTTTGAAGGTATGTATGACGATGAGATTGAGGCAATGAAGTTTATTGCCGGTCTGGAATTTGAGACTGGATCAGGTCGAAAAATCATGTTTAAACAAGTACGCACTAACGGAGATGAATTTGCCGGAGTTGCTACAGTGAAGGATCCTAAAGTAACAGGTGGAGAAGCATCAGAGTACGCAGTATTTGAATGCTCTATCAGCTGGGACCGCCGTCCTGAAAAGACCACAGCTACTCCCTGAGGATCCCCCGAATAACGGGGGAGAAGAACCGAATGAGCCTGAGCCTGAAGATCCAGAAGAATCGGATGGAGCGGGAGAAGAGGAAGAGAGCGACGAATAAGCCGCTCTCTTATTTTATTTTCTCAGAGAAATACGAAATATAGGATAATCTATGAATCTGTTAAAGGATGAGCTGATTCATAGGTTATCTAATAAATTTGAAAGGTGATGAACTGTAATGGCAA
Source organism: Oceanobacillus sp. FSL W8-0428 (assembly GCF_038004405.1). Classification (NCBI taxonomy): domain Bacteria; kingdom Bacillati; phylum Bacillota; class Bacilli; order Caryophanales; family Bacillaceae; genus Oceanobacillus; species Oceanobacillus sp. FSL W8-0428. The sequence goes on along the minus strand of NZ_JBBORB010000001.1, from coordinate 540,594 downwards.
TTAAGATTCAAACAGAAAAACCCGTCATACCTATTGAAATTGGAGAATTAAATTTTGAATTTCCTGTTGATGATGAGGCAATTAAAAAATTTCGGGATCAAATTCCGAAGTTAAAGGAAGAATTAGAACAACTCGCACCTGAAAATAATGAAGAGGATCAGGAATTAGTAAAGGAGGCGTTAAGTAAAGGATATGACGTCATTTTAGGAGAAGGATCCTTTGATAAAATTTATAAAGTAACACCATCGCTTGTTTACTGCATGCACTATTATTCACAGTTAGCTGAAGGTCTCGAAAATGAATTAAAAGAAAGAGGTTTCTCTGATTCTACACAGGAAAAAGCGCAGAAATATTTACAGCAAAACAAGAAACAACCAGTCAAGAAGAAAAAGTAGTGATAGATTATGCTGAATCTGGCCTATCCGATTAATGATATAGTCGTTATTGATGATGAAAGGTATGAGATAAACCTCGCCTATGATAACGTATTGCGCTTGTTTGATATGCTGAATGATGAGGAATTAACAGATGTCGAACAAATTGAAATAGGCATAGAAATGCTGCTTGGCAAGCCGCTTGATGTAGACTTGGAAAAACAAGAAGAAGTCTTCTTTGCAATTTTTAAAAGTACAATAAGCAAGGAATCGGAAGATAATGCTGCTGTTGATATTGATGGTAATCCGATGCCAATAATGAATAAGGAGAAAGACAATAAGAAGGTTTATTCCATTAAACAGGATGCAGAATACATTTACGCATCTTTTTATCAAGATTATGGAATTGATTTATTTGAAGCGCAAGGGAAATTGCATTGGTACAAATTTCAAGCTTTATTGGCAGGGCTGCGTCAAGATACGAAGTTTAAGGAAGTAATCGAGATCCGCACGATGGAATTGCCATCGGGTAAAGGAGCGGCAAAACATCATAAACAAGTGGAAGAGGCAAAAAAAGCTTATAAGCTAAATCCTGAATAATGCCTTTTAAAGGCGGTGTGGAATTGAAGCTAAAAGAAATAAGATGTAAAAAATGCAATAAATTAATTGGGAAAATAAAGGGCATTGCTGAAATAAAATGTCCGAGATGCGCAACGGTTAATACAGTAAATGACCGTTAGAGAGCCCTTGAGCCCCTGTGCTGAAAAATTTAAAGCATGGGGGTGAAGTATGTAAATGGCTGATGGTGAAGGAAAAGTAATTATAAATATTATATTAAACGATGGACAGGCTGTTCAAGGTTTAGACAATATAAATAATAAAGTAGATGAATTAGATAAAACTGGGGAGAAGGCAAATCTCAGCATAGGTAAAATCGCTAAATCTGTTTCTGACATTGCTAAAAAAACGGGCGTATTTGATATGCTGAAGGATTCGGTAAATTCGGCTTTTGATGAAATAGCTACGATGGAGAAATTTGAACGAACAATCACAGCCATAACAGGAAGCGCTGAGAAGGCTAATACAGCATTGGATAGCACGAAAAAAATTATTAGTGGTACAACCTATGGAATTGACACTGCCACAAATGCCGTAAAGGGATTTGTAAATTCGAATATGGATGTAGGTAAAGCGACAGAATCGATTGCTGCCTGGGGGGATGCGGTCAGTCACTATGGTGACGGGTCAAATGAGGCATTTACTGCTGTTACGGAATCTTTGGCCCAGATGGTTGACGGTGGAAAAGCACAAATGGATACCATGAACCAGCTTACAGAAGCAGGAATCCCTGCTTTGCGCATCTATGCAGATGCGACAGGACAATCCGTGGAAGAAGTTGCGAATCAAATGCAGCAGGGTGAAATCTCTGCAAATAGTTTTATGGATGTCATGAATAGTGCATTAAAGGATGGGACTGAAAGTTTCGGAGCTATTGATGGAGCTGCAAAAGACGCAGGATCTTCATGGACTAATTCAATTGACAACATGAAATCAGCAACTGTACGTGGTATTACTGCGATTATCGGATCTATAGATTCGATGCTGGAAAGTGTTGGGCTTCCTAAAATGCAGGAGTTGATTACGGCTTTTGGACCTTTGGCGGTAACTGTATTCCAGCAGGTAGCCGCAAGCTCATTAACCTTAGAAGGTACTTTAAATACACTTAAAAAAGGAATGGAAGGATTGGGGAATGCCGCAAAGTCTGTTTGGGGCGTCATCGCCAGTCATCCAATCATCGCAATTATCAGTGCTGTTGTTGCTTTAGCAGCAGTTATTATTTATTTATGGAAAACCAATGAGAATTTCCGTAACTTCTTTATAAATGCCTGGGAGTCAATCAAAAACGCTGTCATTAACTTAGGTCCAGGTCTAAAAATGCTTGGCAGCCAAATCGCTGATGTTTCTAAAAAGATGTATGATGTATCATTAGATGCTTTTAGTACATCTGTTCAATGGCTTGGTAGTGTAGCGGAAACAACGGGAGAAACATTTTCTAATCTGGCGGGCAGAACGCAGGAATTAATAACCAGTTTAGCAGCTGGTGCTGTAAATGGTTTTAATGCTGCTATGGAATGGCTGGGTAACACAGCAAGAACCGTGAGTGAATTTTTTGCGGAATTGAGAGAACGGATCAATATTGGTCCTGTGCTTGCCGCTGTTATTGGTCCAATAACTACCATCGCAACTGCATTTTTTGGATTGGCAAGTCCAATTGGCTGGGTAATCAAAGGGTTTGCATTGCTGGCAGCACAAACATCCATTTTTTCCGATATCCTTGGAGTTTTTAAAGGCGATATGTCTATTGGTGAAGTGGTAAATAATTTTGCAGCAGATCTCTCTAATTTGATAACTAATCTGGCTGAAAATGCAGTTATCTTTATAGAAAAAGGGACTGAAATGATTGTAGGATTCATTGATGCCTTTGCCGTAAATCTTCCTGAATTAATCAATGCTGGTGTTGAAGTGATTACAAATTTAATAACCGGTTTGGTATCAGCATTACCTTTACTGATAGAAACTTGGCTGCAGCTTTTCACAACATTATTAGAAGTAGTCGTCATGATCATACCATTGATTTTGGAAATAGGTATTACGATTATAACTACATTAATAGAAGCAATCGTTGTAGCGCTGCCTTTACTGATAGAGACCTGGTTACAGCTTTTTACAACATTATTAGAAGTAGTTGTCACGGTGATACCATTAATTTTGGAAATGGGTATTACGATTATAACTACATTAATAGAAGCAATCGTTATCGCACTGCCTTTACTGATAGAAACCTGGCTACAGCTTTTCACAACATTATTAGAGGTAGTAATCACGATGATACCACTGATTTTGGAAATAGGTATTACGATCATAACTACGTTAATAGAAGCAATTGTTACCGCATTACCAATGCTAATAGAGACTTATTTAACAATTATTATGACTTTAATCGATACGATTACAACTGTGCTGCCACTGGTTATAGAGGTTTTTCTTCTTTTATTAATGACTATTGTAACGACTTTAATTGAAAATTTGCCACTAATTATCGAAGCCGGTATACAAATATTAACTGCGTTAATAGATGGAATAATCATCTTGATACCAGCTTTAATTGAAGCGGCAATCACGATAATCATGGCTTTAGTAGAGGCTGTTATTACGAATCTACCAGTAATTTTAGATGCAGGTATGCAGATTTTAACAGCCTTAATTAATGGCATCATCCAGATCCTTCCACAGTTAATAGAAGCTGGTCTCAACATTATCCTGGCATTAGTTCAGGCAATTATTGGTCTTTTACCTGAACTATTAAATGCCGGAATTCAAATTCTATTTGCATTAATAGATGGAATAGTAAGTATAGTACCTCAATTGATAAATGCAGGTATCCAGTTACTGCTGGAGCTGGTAAGTGCATTTATCGGCTTACTTCCAGAATTAATAAATGCTGGTATACAAATATTAATGGCCTTAATACAAGGAATTATCTCTATTGTTCCACAATTGTTAAGTGCGGGTATCCAATTAATACTTCAGTTAGCAGGAGCTATTATTCAATTGCTCCCACAGCTGTTAAATGCAGGTGTTCAGTTAATCACTGCATTAATAGGCGGAATTACACAAATGATTAGTAATGTTGTGTCGGCCGGCTGGGGACTGGTAACAGATTTAGCAGGCGGCATTATTGATAAAGGGAAGGACATTTATAACGCTGCCAAAAATATTATTGGAGAAGGAATTAATGGCGTTAAGGAAAAAGCAACTGATTTCTTTAATGCTGGAAAAAATATTGTTGGCAGTATAGCTGATGGTATTAAGGAGAATGTTGAAAAAGTAAAGGGTGCTATTGGAAATGTAGTACAAAAAATACGTGATTTCCTTCCATTCTCTCCTGCAAAAGAGGGACCTTTAAAGGATATTATGTACCCGGGTATTACCAATTCGCTTGCTAAAAATATTAAGCAGGGAAGCGGTAAGCCTTTAAAAGAAATGCGTTCTTTAACAGAGGATTTGGCTGATGAAATGAATCCTGAGATTACTAACCGGTTGAGGGGAGCGTCTGTATCCCTTGGCAATCTATCCACTCAAGCATCAACTACACAAGTAATTGATGAGAATAGAAAGTGGCTGGTTAAGAATAACGAGGAAGAAAGTAAGCAGCCTGTTATCATGGATATTTATGTTGGAACGAAGAAAATTGCCAGAGAAATAGTTGATGATATCACGCATTTACAAGCAAGACAAAATAACCGTAAGCAATACAGACCGAGAGGAGGCATGGCATGATTTTCAATGGAGAAAGTAAAAGCTATATCCGGGTGAGGCGGGAGTTATTCCGGCCTCCTTCTCCGCCTATTGAATTTGATACAATTGATTATTCAAAAGGAGGGAGCCGTGTTGTAAAGAAACGATTTACGGGTTTTACATTCACTGTACCTATAAAAATAATCAGTCCGAATAAACGTATTGAAGAATTAAAAGAGGAATTATCCGATTGGCTTATTCACGAAGATCCTAAAAAATTGGGTTTTAAAGATATTCCAAATCGTTATTATCTGGCTTATTATGAATCAATGGAGCTAGATGAACGTCCCTATAGTGCTACTGGTGAAATTAATTTTTATCTTCCTGATGGACGTCGGATTGGAGAAGAAAAAACGATTAATATAAGTTCTTCAAATACAAATTATACTATTACTGGTCAGGATAAAGCACCATGGACTGTTGAAGCGGTATTTACTCGTAATACAAATGAATTTGAGTTAATCACAAATCAGGGGATTTATCTTCTGCTTGGCTATGATTTTATAGAAGGAGATCGTCTGACTATCAAGTACGAGGGTAGGGAAGTATGGCTTAATGGCAGGGATTTGAGACAAGCTATTAGGCTTAAAACAAATTATGAGCTGTTGAGTCCTGGAAATTTGCAGGTGAGAGCAAGTCATAATTGTATTTTGAAGTATGATGAGAGGTATTTTTAGTGAAATTCGATTATGTATTTTCAGAAATGTTTTAGCCTTTTATAAGTTAATTTTACTCATGGTATATTACAGCTCTAAATTATTGAATTTGAAACAAACGAGTAAATACCCTGATGGAAAGGAGTGAACCTATGGAATTATTCGTATTTTCTCAAGATGAACAACTTTTAACAATCATATCTGAAGATACAGGGCTTGTCGAAGCACTTTACCGAATTGAGGTAAATAGTATTCCGACAGAGCCCTTTTCTTTTACCGTTGAATCTGACCAGAAGGTTGCCGAGCATGTTAAAGAAGAAAATAAAGTAATGTTTAAAGACCACGAAGGCGACTGGCGTTTAATGAATATAAAAGAAGTAGATGATAGTAATGATATAGATGGTCCGGTAACTATAGCAACATGCGAGCCTGCTTTTTTAGCTGAACTAAATGAGCATATTGTAGTAGATCGACAATTTGTGAACCAGACAGCAGACGTTGTATTAGCAGCTGCTGTAGAAGGTACGCGCTGGCAAACAAGTGTTGAAGTGGAACTAGGTAGAGCAACTGTCAGTTTTTATTATATATCCAGCATGGAAGCAATTTGGGAAACCATTGAGACTTGGGGCGGGGAGTTTAAGGATATCGTGAATTTTGACGAGACAACGAATAAAATTACTGGTTGTTATGTCAAGATTCTTCAACGTTTGGGAGCAGAGAATGGGCAACGATTTGAAATTGACCACAATACTACTGAAATAGGCAGAACAGTTCTTTCTTATCCAAAGACGGCATTATATGGACAAGGGGCCAGCTTGAAAACAGAAAATGATGATAGCACCAGGTATATTGATTTTGGTGATGTGGAGTGGCGGGCAGATCGAGGAGATCCTGTGGATAAGCCATTAGGTCAAAAATGGGTTGGAGACCCTGATGCACTAGATAAGTATGGAATTTTAGAAGAAGGTAAAAAAAGACATCGTGATGGAACCTATAGTAACCAGGATTATGAAGAGCCTTCAGAGCTGTTGTATGCGACATGGGAGTCGCTGCAAAAAGCAAAGAAGCCGGAAGTAAATTACCGTTTATCTGTTGAATTATTCAATGAAAAAGTTAACTTAGGCGATACATGTCAGGCGATTGATCGCAAGTTTGCCAGACCAATAGAAATCCAGGCTAGAGTAATAGCTATGGAATATGACCTGATGGACATTGAAGGTACGATGGTTGTGGAGATGGGGCAGTTTTTGGACTTAGGAGATAATCGTCTCGATAACTTGGAACGTGAAGTAGAAGAGATAAAAAGCCGTCCTCCAAGCGCTAGAATTGATGAAAATAGCTTCCCTGACCGAAAGCCAAGCACACCAGTAGATCTGGAATCATATGGAGGGTTTGAAGTTATCCAGCTGTACTGGCAATATGCTGATGAAATGTTTATTAAATATTATGAGGTATATGGAAGCCGTACAGAGGATTTTGTACCGGATATCCAACACCTTTTATGGCGTGGTGATGTAAGTGCATTTGCACATACTGTCGCTACAGATGAGGTATGGTATTACCGAGTGAGAGCGGTTAATTATCATGGAAGATCGTCTGATTGGAGTGTGCAGGTTCGAGCGGCTACTCAACGGATTATGGATGAAGATATACTTTGGGGGCCAGAAATCGCAGAAAGAATGCGTGAACTCCATCGAATAAGTGATATTATAGGCGAGAATGGTATTGATTTTGACCAGATATCTCAAGAGGCCAAAGACTTGATCCATCAACAAGTTCGAATTTATACAGATGAAGAAATACAGTCTGCGTGGGATGGAATCATGGGAGAGTTAGATATCCGTACAGATTTACTCGATGACAGGGTTACAGATCTTAATCAAAGAGCTGCCGACTTAATCAGCCGCGCTGACGAAACGGAAGATATTTTACGAGAGTATAGTGTCCGTATTGATGAGACTGAACGAGGTCTTGAATTTAAAGCTGATAGCACTGAAATCAATCGTATTAATGGCGAAATAAGAGGTCATGAAACATGGCTAGAAATACTGGATGAAGGTTTGCAGAGTAAGGTTAGTGAAACCTTTGTAAGAGATGCTATTGATGGTATTGAGATTAGCAGCAGGAATTTAGCATCTATAAATGCGGTGAAAAAGTGGTCTGCTGGTTCAATGACTCGGGATGGTTATAAATACACTCTCGCCAACGCTAACGGTAGTACAAATGCTGGATTATATATTGATAGAACACAGTTTAAAAACAGTACTGAATACGTTGTTTCTTTTAAAGTTAAAAAAGTCAGTGGGACAGTATACACTATTGCTGGTCATAGAAATGCGCAATCAAGTATTGAAAAAGTTTATAAAGATGGTGTGCTTCTTGATACTCCTAATGGCTGGAACAGTGGTGACATAAATTATAATAATAGTGCTGACGAGCATGAATATGTAATTTATTTTACAACCAGTATCAATGCTGTTGAAAATAACAATCACCCATTTTATTTACAGCCCAATCGTCCGAGTTATAGTGAATCTTTTGTTGTTGAAGTATGGGATTTACAGCTTGAGGAAGGAAATAAAAAGACTGGTTGGCAACCAGCTCCCGAAGACATCCTATCTGTCCAAGAACATCATAGTACACTGATAGAGCAAAACAGCCGGGAAGTCAGAATCCAAGCCGAGTCAATTATCGATATTGAAGGTGATATTACTAGCGCTCAAGCACGTATTAACGTCATGTCTGAAGAAATTAACGAGCGTGTCACTAAAACAATATACGACCAAGAGACCGGCAATATAAGGCAGTCTCTTGCTGATGTTCGTAATTTTGCAGAGGGTATAGAGCAGACTGTTAGTACCATTGAGATTGGTTCGGTTAACCTGCTAACCAACAGTGATTTTAGTAAAGGATTAACTGAATGGAACTTTCAAAACGGAGTAAGTGCAGGGAATATAGTAACTCAAGAGAATGGTAATTTAATAATTGAAAAGTCATCAAACTCTAATCCTTCATTTCTTAAGATAGGCATAGGTGGGGGGATAGATAATAATAGAAATTTAGTAGCTCAAGTAAAAGCTAGAACAGTATCGGGAATTGGGACAATGAGGACTAGGTTTGGTACTGGCGTAAATTCTTCATCTGAAACATTTGGGAGTAATTTTGAAACGAAGTATTTTAAAGTAACTAAAAATGGTAACAATAATTTTGTATTTGAATTAACGTCAACTGGTAGGCTGGAAGTTGAGCATGTTCAGTTGGAATTCGGTACTATACCAAGTGATTACAGAGTTTCGCAGGATGAATTAAATAAAAGAATGAGTACAACTGAATCTTCTATCACTCAATTAGCCGACGAACTTGAAGTTAAGGTAGACGTTGACGGGATTGTGTCTGAAATCAACCTTAAAAAAGAAGGAATTCGCATAAGTGGTAACCTTATCCACCTTGATGGCTTAACTTTGATTGATGACGCTATTATCCAAAACGCTCATATCGCAAATGGTGCTATCACACGAGCGAAGCTTGGAACAGCGATCATCGGCACGGCTCAAATCGAGAATGCGGCTATTACCAATGCGAAGATAGCCAGCGTAAATGCAGACAAAATTAACGCAGCTAACTTGGCAGCTATATCAGCAAATCTAGGAACAGTAACAGCTGGTAGATTAAATAGTAGTAATAACAATATGGACTTAAACTTAAACACTGGTAGTCTTACGATGCAAAACGCTAACTTCAAGCTTGGTAATGGAGCAGATATAGAGTTTACTCATTTCGGTAACAGGATTTATTATTCTGGTAATTTGAGAGGTACTGCGGGATTAGGTGTAGGTAGGTCGATTAACGATACCTTACCTTTTGCTTTTTTAGGTACTGCAAGCACAAATGACGCAGTAAACCCAAGAGATCAGGATAACTTTTCCGGATTTATCGCTAATAGAATGCAAAGATACCATGAAGATGGCATTGGTAACTCAGTTGTGGGGCATCGGTTCGATGTAAGGAATAGTGCGACAGCTTTTGAGTGGGGATTTATGTTTGACATACGAGGAAATCGAAAAGTGTTAAGAGGCATAAATTCCGGCACTTATAACTACGACTTAGGGGCAACTGGACAGCACTTCCAAAGATTATATGTAAATTCTATCTATTCTACAGAAAGTATCGTGCTGCGTAGCGCTGTTTCGGGATACAGCTCAAGAGGATTCACTGCTGAGCTGACCTATACAAATGGTCTTATGCATTTTCGAGGTACACATTCAGCGGAAAATCACGCTTTAGGTAGGCCTAGTTGGAGATTTCAACAGCTTTACCTTTCTAACTCTCCAAACGTCAGTTCTGATGAGCGGCTTAAAGAGAATATTTCAGACAATCCTTTAGGTCTAGACTTTATAAATCGGGTAGAGACTAAAACGTTCAATTTTAAACAGGCTAGTAACGATTTAGGGTATAAACCTATACAATTAGGCGTAATAGCCCAACAATTGCTTCCTGCTCTGGAATCATACGGCATAGAGCACACTAAACACTCTATCTTAACGCTGGATGAAGATGGATATTTTGGAGTTAAGTATGAGCAGTTCACTATTCCGTTGATAAAAAGCGTGCAGGAAATTGACGTAAAACTAAACGAAGAAATCAATTGGCAGCACATTGAGTATCAAGCTCTTAAAAATAAAGTAACCCAATTAGAAGATAGAGTAAAAGAATTAGAGGAGTTGGTAGCATGATCAAATTACAAAACAAGGACCTGCGAAATGCAGCAGACTTTTTACAGAATACAGTATCAGTTAAAGGGAAGAAAAATGTACACCGTATGCGTATTGTTAAAGCATTGACTGAAAAGGATAAAGAAATCCGGGAAGAAGAGGTAAGTCTCTTAAAAGACTATGCAAAATTGGATAATCGAGGTGAGATTATCTTTCTTGATAATGGACAGCCGATAATCAAAGAGAAGAAAGAGTTTAACGAAGCCCATAAAGCTTTATTTGAAGAATATTTTGTACTAGATGATAACAATCTTGAATTAGCACTTAAAACAGTTGAAAAGTTAGTGAGTGATTTTGATAAGGAATTATCTGGACAGCAGGCAGAAGCACATTTTATTCTTGCAGAAGCTTTCGAAATTGCTAATGAAGAAAACAAAGAGGAGGAGATTGACAGTGATGAATAATTATACTTTTACAGAGCAAAGTTCTAAAAATGTTGAACGGAATGGCGAACAGGTAAGACTGGTAACATTTCGGGGATCTGGACCTAGAGATGGAATCGATAACGAATATTTAAATGTCGATGGCAGGGTTGATATCCCGTTAATGGATTATTTTATGGCAGGCATGGAAAACCGCATTCCTGCACTTATTAAAGATAAAGTTATCGAACAACTGACAGCTAGAGAACAAGAATTAGAAGGCAAAGAGGAAAACGCTGAATAAGCGTTATTTTTTATGCTTTAATTTTCCTCTTGTCATGTCAATGTGGTAATAGGGAGGGGGTGAGAACAAGCCTCAGAAAGTGAAGTATATTTTCTGAACTTTTATCTCGCCCCCTTTCAATTTACTCTATCAACTCCTTTGCTGATCTGTTCCATAAATTATTGAGGATATAGAATTAAAAATGTAAAAAAATGTTGAATAATGAATTTGTATCCTTAAACTTTAGGATTATTAGATTTATTAATTAGAAATAAGGGGGAATTTAAATGAGGCATCTTATAATGAGGTGTCTTTTTTATGGTTTGAAAGATTATAATAATCAATTTTCTAGCCGAAAAGGTTATTTTTATGAGATTAGCACACATATTGGCTGCCCTTTTTATGTCTGAACTAGCAGGGGGTCGATGATGCTACGACAAGAGGAAATAGGAGATATGAATGCATGGAAAGATAGAGTGCAGCAAGATGTTAATGAATTAAAAAGTAATTATCATCTGATGAAAAAAGACGTGGAAGGTTTACAACGTAACGATATCAGGCAGGATAGTCAAATTGAGAATGAGCAAAAAACATTATCTGCTATTCAGGATGATACAAATTGGATAAGATGTAAAATATCAGGTGCTTTTATTACAGCACTAATCACAGCTGTGGTAGCTGGTGTTATTGGTGTGGCGGTGACCAATATTTGGGGAGGATGATAGACAAATGGATAAAGGAACCATCGTAAGGACACTAGCATTAATAATCGTTTGGATAAATGTCTGGCTGGAGCAGGCTGGTTTAAATGCTATCCCGGTTTTTAGCGAAGAGGCAATTGCTTTAGGCTTAACAACCATTGTAAGTATTTGGACATGGTTTAAGAACAACTATATTACCTGGAAAGGTAAGCAGCAAAAACAGGTTTTACAGAATAATCAATTGATTAAATAAGCAGCTGGTCCAAATGGATGAGCTGCTTATTTAATACAAAATTATATCCCATTTCTAAGGAGGAATTTATTATGGCAGTTATGCAGTCTGATGTATTCTACAATGAAGTAACAGTAGAAAGACTAAAAGATAGTGAAACGAACAATACGTATTTTATTACAAAAATTCCCAAAGAAGATTCTGACGGGAATTTGATAAAGCTGAAAAGGGGATTTAGTAAAGATAGTTATGGCAGTGAAGAATTAGAATCTCCAAGGTCTTTTGCAGCTAGAAACGCTTCAACTTTAGTTACCAATTGTTCAACCTACAGTACAAACACCTATCGGGTAGTAGGAACCAGTATTCATAATGGAGAAATTCAACAAGAACTAAGTAAGCAGCCTTACAATCATATTCTGGCAATTGGTGATGATAACACATTGAAATCATATCCTCCATCAACAGATGCACAAACTATACTGAATGATGGTTTTAATAATGCCTTAACTGCATTTATTCCAATGATAGAAGATGGCTCTAAAGTAAGTGACTCTATATTGGATTCAAGAGATATGTTTAATGAGCGTCATCCTAGACAAGCTATTGCTCAAGACAGCTCTGGCGATATTTACTTTTTAACCTGCGAGGGTCGCAGGGCAGCTGAAAGAGGAATGACAGTGCGGGATGTTTTAAGGATATTCTTAGATATGGATATGCAATTTGCCTATATGCTGGATGGAGGCGGGAGCGCTCAGACAGTTTATCATGGCACCACGGTAAATAGATTTTCTGACGATAGAGGAAAAACAGAAAGAGAAATGCTTGATTTTCTCTTTGTTGGCCCTGATCCAGATCAAATTGAACCATCCGTTAATGAAGCTTTGAAACCATTAGGGGTCATCAATAAATTACGTTCAGATGAATTATCAGAGTATGAATATCATCCAGGGAATCATGAGAGATTAAAGCCATATTTAATTAATGGATGGGATGATTATGGTACATCTGGTTCTTCTCTGGCAAGAGTATGGCATATGCCCAATAATACATTGTATATGATTGGCAGCATTAAAGGCGGAGATCCTAATAAACCATTTCTACAACTTCCTGATCATATGAGCCCAATGTTTTCTCTTCATTTTTTAGTCCCGGGAAATACACTTGGTGAAGTGTACAAAGTAATTGTTCGGCCGAATGGTGAAATGCAAATGTATTATTGGAGTGAAGAAGCACGGGGAGATGCATCATACGTAAGGCTGGATGGAATTTATGTTCCTATTTGGCCGCCAAATGCTTAATAAAAAGAGCAGTTAGTCCAATCGAATGAAGCTGCTCTTAAATATTAAAAAAAACGATTTATTGTGTTTTGTAGCATGTTGTTAATTTAACAAAACTGGAGTAGCTGATAAAGCAAATTCTTTAGGAACTATTAGCAGACTAAAATTTATATTTTCAGAGAGGGTGTTTATTATGGTAACAACTAATGATTTAACAGGATTACCGGTGTTTAATGTGAAAGATATGGGTGCAGCAGGAGACGGAGTGACAGATGATACACAAGTATTTCAAGATATATTAAATTTTGCTGACAACGAGCAGGGTGTAAAAATGTATATTCCAAATGGATTGTACAGAATGACAAAGGAATTAATTATCTTTAGTAATACTATTATACAAACAGAACAGAATACAAGAATCGTCAGGGATCACCCTGGATATTTACTGATTAATGGTTATAAAAACAATCAAACCACGTATCCTCCATCCGAATTTACTGAGTATAACGGCTACGGAAATATAAAAATTCAAGGAGGGGTCTGGGATGGAAATGGTGTGAATCAGACTGGTAAAGCAGCGATATTCCGTTTCGGACATAGTCATGATTTAAAAATAGAAGATGCTACTCTTTTAAATGTTTCGAGATCGCATCATATCGAATTTAATTCTTCAAGAGATGTTTATGTTACTAATTGCAAGTTCCTGGGTTATGTTGGAACGGATACTTTAAACGAAGCTATCCAAATAGACCTAAGTAAACTTGGCGCGACACTTTTAGGAAAAGATGACAGTACTCCATGTAAAAATGTTTTGATTACTGGCTGCTATTTTGGAGACAGCGCAACATCAGGAACAACCCATATCCCAAGAGCAATAGGTTCTCACAGTGCAACGATAGGAGTTTATCATGAGAATATAACTATCGAAAACAATGTGATTGAGAACGCTGGAAGCTTTGCTATCAGAGCGTACTCTTGGAAAAATGTTTCGATAACTAATAATAAATTAGTAAATTGTAAAGCAGGCATCAATTGGCGAACAAATATGATTGGTGACCCTCTAAATAGTCATACAGAAGATGCGCAGGGTAATCAGACAGGCCGTTCCCAAATAGCGGAGAATGCTTTTATCTCTGGGAATGTTATCGCTGGAGGAATGGATGCGGGGAGAGCCATAGAAATATATGGAGAGTCTACTGGAAAAGCAAAGGGAATTAACGTATCAGGTAATATTCTTACCCTTGATCGTTCTAAGTCTATTAGTGATGCTATTTTGCTAAATTATACAGAGGATAGTTCGGTTATCGGGAATAGAATTTATGGAGCGAAAAAGACAGGAATAGCTTGCAGAAATGCTTGGAGTGTCACAGTAGATGCGAATGTTATTGATACAGTTGGAGATCAGGGAATTGGAGTTTCAGGCTCATCAGCTTATGTAACAATTGCAAATAATAATGTGAAAAGAACAGGAAAAAATGGTATCTATGCTACAGCAGTTGATACTTGTACAATAACCGGAAACACTATCGGTGGGGTGAATGGAGATAAGAACGATGAAATCTATTCCCATTTAAGGTTCACTACTAATGTGAAGCGAGTCAGCATCACAGGCAACAATTGCAGAAATCTGGGAACAGATTACAAGGCCAGCATAGCATTAAATATTTCGAGCGGCTCTAATATAGTTAGAGCAGGTAATAATTTTGCCGGATTAGATACAAAAGGTGTTGCCGGTTTAAATGATGGCTCAGATTTGTTGTAGCTATTGACTAAAATTCAATCGTAAATAAGAAAAGCATCCATTAAGGGTGCTTTTCTTATGGTGTCAGCTAGGGGGCAGAATATGGCTGAAAAAGGATACACCAATAAGGAACTGCACAAGCTCATTATGAACATAAGCAGAGATTTTACAGAACTACGAACTGAAATGAAACAGACAAGAGAAACCATACGAAAATACAATGGTCTGCGTGAGGAAATTGGCAAACTGCAAAGGAAAATTATCATCATGGAAGCCAGTGGAGCAGGGAAAAGCTCCACATTAGAAATCATCCGTAATTGGGGCGGATGGTTTTTTGCACTTATTACGCTGATTATTTTATTGTATAACACTTTTTAAAGGGGGTGAGGCGTTTGAATTAGATAAGCGATAGTTTTTCATTAGCTACGACCTTGTCACTCAAGGGTATTAATGGTTCGAAAAACAGAAGTATCGCATCACTGGCATCATTCAAAAATTATACTGAATACAGAGTGTCAGAAAAGCAAGCGCCATTGAGGGCGTATTTTTTATGTTTAAATTTTAAGGAGGAATTTTATTATGGCAAAAATTTATTTAGATCCAGGACACGGCGGAACAGATCCAGGTGCATCTGCAAATGGATTACAAGAGAAAAATGTAACATTATCTCTTGCGCTAAAAACTAGAGACATTCTAAATCGTGACTATGAAGGGCACACCATTCGTATGAGCAGGACAAGCGACACAACCCGAAGTCTTGCACAGCGTACAAATGATGCAAACAGCTGGGGTGCTGATTACTTTGTATCTATTCACATCAATGCTGGCGGCGGCACTGGTTATGAAGACTATATTTTTAATGGAAGTGTGTCGAATAACACGGTAACTTATCGTGATAAGCTTCATGCAGAAATTATGAAGCAGGTTGACTTTAACAATCGCGGGAAAAAACGCGCAAATTTTCATGTCTTGCGTGAATCAAGCATGTCGGCAGTTTTAACAGAGAATGGCTTCATTGATACGGTAGC
This sequence comes from Oceanobacillus sp. FSL W8-0428, assembly GCF_038004405.1. Lineage (NCBI taxonomy): Bacteria > Bacillati > Bacillota > Bacilli > Caryophanales > Bacillaceae > Oceanobacillus > Oceanobacillus sp. FSL W8-0428. The sequence continues at coordinate 524,809 of NZ_JBBORB010000001.1, read as the reverse complement.
GGATGCAAATAAACTAAAATCAGATGCTTATCTAAACCGTATTGCTTTAGGTCATGCGAATGGTATTGCTCAGGCGCTTGGATTAAGCCGGAAATCTGGTGGTGGAAGCGGTCAAGGATATGTAGAAGTTATTACACCATCCTTGTGGACGTACAATACTCCGAACTGGGATGATCGTGCTGTTATTGTGAGTCAAGGAGAAGTATTTACTGTGGTTGGAGACAGGTTCCAGGTTGGTAATGGTTATATGTATCAGCTTAAGAGTGGTTTGTATATTACTGCTAGTACGCAGTATGTAAGGTATTACACTCGATAAAAAAGTAGAATCTATTTTTGACTGATAGATTGTCTGGACATGCTATCTTGAGCACGTTACAAAATAGTTTGGGACTGCCATGAACAGTGTGTTAAGTGAAGTATTAATGATAGTCAGGGAGTTGACTTCTCCACTTGAAATATACCTGTATTTCAAGTGGAGAAGTAACCTAATAGAATATCGATGTGTAAAAATCCAATGATTAAAGCTAATTAAACGACTAAAAAGGAGAGGTAATTATGGCTGGAAACAATATAATTTTAAGAAATGAATCAAGGGTTTCTTTTGTTAATGAAACTACACATGTAGTGTATGAGGAGTGGGAAAAAGACATTGTTATTGATTTTATAGAGTACTCAACTTCAAGCCAAAATATTTTCCCAATCCTGAATATTGATCAATCTAGACCTAATTATAATTATGATGGACAATTATTTCAAACTGTGAATCCGAATGGGACAAGATGGGTTGCTACACCCTTAAGAATTTCCAATGATGGGCATGCGAACTTTGAAGTGGTAGCTTATGATTCCAGCAGTGGAGAATTCAAGCTAAATCTTAAAACACCTATGATTCTTCCTGGAGGATCGAGGCTTGCCTTTAAGCATAATGGCACTCCGACAGAAAATCATACGGTGACTTATAAAGTAATTTATCGAGAAGTATAGGAGGGATTATATGATTAGAATACCATATGACTTCTCAGGTAACCTCAATCTTCCTTCCTATTCTCAGATGGTTCAAAGGATAATGCAATTTAATAATGTTAGTAATATCGGTAAAGATGAGAGTGGAAATTATGATATGTATATGATTGAAATGGGAAACCTCAATAAACCTACTATCCTTGTAATATCTAGCATGCATGGAACAGAGTGGATGGGGGCTTTATACAGCATAAGATTTATGGAGCAATTGAGGGATAACACATTTAGAGATAAAGCATTTCGAGCGAAGCTGTTACGGAATTTCCATATTGTTTATATTCCTGTCGTCAATCCTTATGGATTTGACAGGACATCTCATGCTGAAGGGAATAATGTTGGCAGATATAATGTTAATGGCATAGATTTGAACAGAGATTTTAATGATTTCTCCCAAGCTGAATCCAGAAATGTAAAGGCAGTTATGGATAGAGTCAGCCCATTTGCGTTTTTAGACATTCATTTGTTTGGCAGGGGAATGGACGGCAGCAATGGACTAAACTTAATTGTAGGAAACGGTCAATATGAAACGGATAAAATCAGAGATTTATTTGCAAATTCTTTAGAAAGATATGCTAATCAATCTGTTGTTAAATGGGATGGATATAATCAATTATTAAGAGGCCTGGCTAGGAGGTATATGAGAGATAAAAGCAACCCGCATACCCCTTATACACTTTCGTATATAACAGAAATTGTTCGGCCAAGGCAACTAAGCAGCGGGCTTGATGCTCCTTTAAGTGATCAGGAAATTATGAAGTATGGTATGGGTATGATGTATTTGTTTTTTGTAACGTCTATGGGATATTTTGAGCAGCGGAAGGTTGAGTTGAATTATGGTTCTGTTTTGAGTGTGGAAGATGGGGCGTATCGGACTGTGCGTTATAAAATATGAAAAATAGAAGGGCTCTCACCACTTGATAGTAAATATTGAAGAGGCTAGTTATATCCCAGCCTTTTTATAGGATAGTTTTTTAATGAAGAAAATTCCTCCCTATTATCGAATTTGATTAAGAGGGAGGAAAAATGAATGAAGTAAAAGAGCTTGAGGTATTTAATGGCAGATGGAAATAATTTAAAATCGGATGCCAGGTTAAATGCTGACGCGGTTTAATTTTTTGAGGTTATTGGTTGTAACTAATTATATTAAAAGGAAAAAATACCATTTGCACTTGTTATCCATTCTTTGTTAATTATTATATATTTTGAATTTTTTATAACTTTTTAAAGGAAATTAACAAAGTATGTAGAAATAATTATATATGGTTTAAAATGTCAATAAGAATAATGGTTATAGTTAGTTTAACAACAAAAATGGAGGTGAATATATGAAATTTAAAAATTAATAACAAATAATAGGCTCAGCAGTTGTCCGTTCTTCCTTTGCAAATCTTTTGAACCACTACGAATCTCTTAGTTTATCTTACATTTCTTTATCTTACAGTTTACATTCACTTAATAGATTACTTCTATAATAAAAAGTAAATACAGAAAAAGGGAGAGATTAAGATTATGATACGAAAGGTTACTATTTTATCATTAGCAGTAATGATCTTCACGTCCGTGTTCACAGTTCCTGCATTTGCATCCAATGGTGGTAATCAGACAGTTCAACAACAGAAAAAAATGGTTAATATTGCACATCGGGGGGCGTCAGGGCATGCTCCGGAAAATACAATGGCTGCTTTTGAAAAAGCCTTTGAAATGAAAGCCGATTATATTGAGATTGATGTACAAATGACTAAGGATGGAGAGCTGATAGCCATTCACGATACAACCGTCGATCGTACAACAAATGGGACAGGATCTGTAGGGGATTACACACTTGAAGAAATTCAGCAATTGGATGCCGGAAGCTGGTTTGGTCCAGAATTTTCCGGTGAACGAATTCCTACTTTTGAGGAAATAATCGATGCATATCGAGGGAAGATTGGATTATTAATAGAATTAAAATCTCCTGAATTGTATCCGGGTATGGAAGAAAAAGTCGCTGAAGCCTTAATAGAGCGTAATATGCATAAACCTAATAACGAAAAAATTATTATCCAGTCTTTTAATCATGAATCTGTGCAACAATCAAAGGCACTCCTGCAGAATATCCCTCACGGTGTCCTTGCTGGTACAGCTTGGGCAAATGTTACTGATGAACAGTTGGCACAATTTGCAACTTATGCTGATTTCTTTAATCCGAATATGAATATCGTTACCGATGAGCTTGTTGACCGTGTTCATAATTCCGGGATGAAGGTATATTCTTATACAGTACGAACGCAGGAACAAGCAGATAACTTATTTGAACGTAACGTAGATGGTATCATTACAGATTTTCCTGAATATGTTTATAAACATCCAGGGAAAAATTAAGGACTTTAGAAAAAGCTAGTTTGGATTTTAACACACGGATAGAAGAATAGAGACAGCACCTACATCAACATGGAGAGGGTGCTTTTCTGTTTACATAGAAAGTTAAAGATTTTACATTAAAGTTTTTTATAGGATAATTTTTTAATGAAGAAAATTCCTCCATATTGTCGAATTTTGATTAAAAGAGGTAATTATGGCTGGAAATAATATGATTTTAAAAAGTAAGGGTATTATTTGTTAATGAAACTGCACATGTAGTGTATGAAGAATGGGAAAAGGACATTGTTATCGATTTTATAGAGTATTCAACCATGAGCTAAATAATCAGCTCTTGAACTAAAATAAATAGGATTGGCAAGTATATAGATATATTTAGTTCCATATTTTCAATATAATTTTTTGTAGTTTAGTTATCAACTAATCATTTCCTTATGAATTTAACCATATTTATAATATCCTGTATTGGCTTCTGTAAAAATGAATAAAGCACAGGACAGGGCATAATGAAGAGGGAGTAGATAAGTAAAAGCATGTATTAAGATCCATAAATACGGGCATAGAGAAGAACTAGCATCTATATTAAAGAAAAAGCTTACGGACCTGTGCTTTGAGCGTAGGTTCATTTATTTCATGTTCTTTAGTTACAGCTCTTATGGATTTCCCATTTGCTAATTAATGCTGTATCGCTTGAATCTGTTCAACTAGCTTATGCTTGATCCAACATAGTAAATGCTCCGCTTATAGTAAACAGAGAAATAATAAAAAATCTATGTCTACTATAAGCGGAGCAAATTAAATGTAGGTACATCTCTAGTTTGTAAATAGTTAAGTGAGCTAAAAAAGACTTATTTGTATAATTTGGTAAGAAATTTATGAAAAATTAATCATTATCAATTGGTGAAACTATAATCTCAGAATTGGTCTGTATCAGCTTATTTTCTTCATTAATATAATAATGTGTACCTTCTTTTACACCAATATAAATTCCTTTTGAGGTATTGCCATTGACACTGATTTGATCAAAATCTCTATCTGATATTGTCCAATCATTTATTAGAGGTAACAGACCAATAAATATTGTGAATGCTAAAATTACCAAACCGATTGAGACCATACTTATGATTACTCCTTTTAATTTAAAAGATAGGTCTTTAAAAATTGAATTTACTTCTTTATAAATGTATTCAAAGTTTTTAAGTTTCGGTTTTCCAATTTTCCAAACTATACATCTAGAAATGGTATATATAATAAAAAAACTGAAAAAAGGAATGGTAAGAATGTTTCGGAATGTTTCTATAAAATGATGCCAGTCACTTAAGCTAAATATATCAATTATAAGAACAGTAATAAACCATATTGCAAATACGGATAAACCAAACTTAAAATTTGTCATAAAGTCTATAAAGAAATAAATAGCGCCGAAAATAGTTAAAATGTAAATACAAAAAATTGCTGTGTTTATTAGTTGATTGCCGTTAGTAAAAATCATAACAATTATATAATTTAAGAAAATAAAGCATATTATCATGAGAATTAAATGGGAATAGCGATGTTTCCACTTTACTAAAATAGTAGTTAGTATTGCAATCAGACAAATACAACCTACTATTAAAATACCTCCAATAAATAATATATGTCCATATGCTATTGGTAGAGGATTTATAATAATATCCAAAAATGTAAAATTACCTTTAAAAAAATAATGCATAATAAATAATTGTCCACAAATGTAAGCTATAGTAGTGCTTAATAAGGTTATAATCGATATAAGTATAGATCTTGGAATCTCGTTATCAATATATTGGATAACATTCTTAAATAATTTTCTACACATTATTATCTTCCTCCCCTTAGAAATCTCAGTATCTAAGAAAAAATTATAAGCAATCTGAATTATAGTACACTTATTGGAGAAAAAAAGATGAGATTCTTGTTATTAATCCATAAAACAATTATTACATTTCTCTATTTGTTCTTTTTTGTAATAGCCCACACCAAATAATCTTATCCATTATCTGATGGAGAAAAATGGACCTAAACAAACATAAAACAGCCCCAAAGCAAACTCACCTATACATCGACTGCAGAGCAGGATATAACCTTTTAAAAGTCTCATATTGTGCTGCATAAACCTCTACTCTTTTTTGATCCGGCATATAGTTTTTACTTGGGATGCTTCTTACATAGGTATTAACAAATTCTTGATAAGATTCACACCATCCGAGTTCGATAAAAGCTGTAGACGCTACCCCGATAGATGGTAAATACTCGCTATTTAAAGGAACTCTAATTGGATGGTTCATAATATCTGATACCATTTGACACCAATTACTGCTCTTTGACCCTCCGCCAATTAATGTAATCGTACGCCGTTCCTTTAAATTATACATTTCTAGTGTTTGTTTTAAGGAGAAAGTTACGCCCTCCAAGACAGCGCGTGCCAGGTCCTTCCGCTTTGTTTGTGGTGTTATTCCCCAATAGGCTCCTTTTGCTTGCGGGTCAATCATTGGGTTCCGTTCTCCATTCAAATAAGGCAAAAATAATACGCCGCCACTGCCAGGCTCTGTTTTTTCAATTAAAGCTTCAAACGTTTCATATTTATGTTCAGTATTTAGATCCGTATACAATTGAACGGCCCATTTGTGGACATTTCCAACATTCAGTAATGGCGCAACTGATATACGATGTGATTTTTCTACAAAAGCCAGATTAAAATGACTTTCTGATAAGGAGTCTAACTGTCCTTCATTTCTTTCTACCATTGCCAGCCAACCTGTGGTACCCATATAAAAATAACAATCATTTTCATGAACTGCACCAGCGCCGAGTGTGGTTGCTCCCGCATCACCAGTTCCATTCATGACAATGGTAGATGTCGAAAACCCGGTTCGTTTACCAGCCTTTTCTGTGATTGTTCCTATGACACTATCTGCTTCTAGTAATTTAGGTAATTTTTCTTCATCTATTCTGCAAGTTTGAGAGATTGCCTCGTTCCATGAACGATTTTTAAGATCCATTATTCCAGTAGTTGCAGCAGTGATTGGATCAGTGACTGCTTCATTCGTCAGTTTATAAATAACATAGTCCTTTGAACTAAATACAAATTTCTTTGTATTTGCATACTGATCAGGGGAATGATTTTCTAACCATTTCATTTTTGCAAGTGGGGTGGAGGCACTTACATTATTCCCGGTATAACTGCGAATTTCAGGACACTGCTTATTAATCCATTCCGCTTCTTTTCCAGCTCTGGTATCCGAATATAAAATAGCGTGATACGTATTCGCCTCACTAATGGAAATAACATCTTCCATTTGACCTGAAAAGGTTATTGCCCGAACAGAGTCAGGAGAAATACCATTTTTCCACCAAAGCGATGCAATATGGATGACCGCTTCCCACCAATCCTCTGGTTGTTGTTCGATCATTCCTTCCTCTGATAGAAAGGTTGCTAACTCCACTGAATGCTCTTCCGTAATCTGTACGTCTTTATCAACCAAAATTCCTTTTACTGCTGTTGTTCCGATATCAAAAACAGCTACATATGTCATATTAGCCCCACTTTTCTTCGATTGTTTTCATTCTTCAATAAATTTATATCATGACGCTTCATCTTTTTAAGCAACAAGCAGGACAAATTCACTGTCTGCAACAAGCGTACTCTAGAATGTTCTCTTGGATTATAAAGTTGTATGTAAATAAGTATGAGGCTATTATACATGATTTTTTATGATTTATTATCAGAAGACTCTGGAGATATATGTGCAGGGGGAGGCCAAAGGATGATTTATTCTTGAATATAGCATCATGTAAGGATGGTACTGTTCTAGAATCAATTTTAATTGTATATAGAGCGGCAGGGTAGTAAAAGATGAATTATTTTAATTTGAAAATGATTATGTTATTTTTTGGATAGGAGGATTTAATTTATGAGTAGAATTTTTGCGTCTTTACTAGCGCCGATAGTGCTTCTTGTTTTAGTGGTTATCATCGCATTAGTAATAGATCCTGTTGCTGCTTTCAATCAAATTTCAAATGCGTCTATAATAATATTAATATTTATTTATATCGTTTCTTTTCTATTTTTCTTTTTACTTGGTGCTCCATTGTCTATTATATTGGATAAATTGAAAGGATGGAGCGTATTAAATTATGCAATTGCAGGACTAATAATAGGAGCAGTGCTTGAATTTAGGAGTTACTCATACACTCAAAGTTTTGATTGGGGGAGTCTATTTATTTATACTCTGGCAGCATTAAGCTACTACATATCTTTACTTTATACTGATAGAGTGATTAAAAGATTAGAGGATAAGTATTCTTAGAATAACATTGAGGGGAGGGAATTATGGTGATGCTAGTATAGTTTTATAGACAATCTAGTTATGTTTTAGGAAACTGGCAATATTGTTAACGAATGTACAAATTTATTTTAATCTATGCGCTCATATAGGGTGCGAAGTAAGCTTGGCAGAGATACAAGAACTGTTAACCAAATTTAGATTCACGCACCCAAATAGAATGCGAAAACAACCTGTTATCCAGACACAATCTAAACAGTTATTTCAATCCACGCACCCATATAGAGTGCGAAAAGATCTTGCAATATCCTCGATTTGTGGACCGAAATTTCAATCCACGCACCCAAATAGAGTGCGAATCACCTCCTATTTATATACTAACAAATGTTGTGGATTTCAATCCACGCACCCAAATAGAGTGCGAAGTGCAAGATTAAAGAAGGTGTCTCGATGATAGGATTTCAATCCACGCACCCAAATAGAGTGCGAAGTGCAAGATTAAAGAAGGTGTCTCGATGATAGGATTTCAATCCACGCACCCAAATAGAGTGCGAAGGCTATTGGTGGCGGAAGAAGAATGGCTGCCAATATTTCAATCCACGCACCCAAATAGAGTGCGAAACAAAATAGAAATGATATCAATAAAAATTTCGAAATTTCAATCCACGCACCCAAATAGAGTGCGAAAGCACATATTCTCCTCCCTTATACCACAAGGTTCTAAACCTGTTAAAGTGCTAACCTGAAATTTGGATTCTTAAATTTCAATAAATCTGCACATGAAATAGCTTAAAACCTTGTTAAATCAATCGGTGCTAACCTCCCTAGTAATGAATGTTCGCCTAAGGTTAGCACCTGGATAATGAATTCACTTAGAAAAACGATCTTTCTTCTAAACCTGGAGATTTCTCACTAAAGAAATGTACCACTTTCGAATGATAATTATTACTGAAACAATAAAGTAAAATACAATTTCTGCTTATATCAATTATAGCAAGAAGTACATTTTTAGAATAGTATGCCGCTCATCTTAACGTTGTCAGTTTCTGTTTGGTTAAATCAAAGTCTCCATTTAATCACCGAACATAAAAAATGCCCAAACCTCATATGGTTTGAGCATTTTTCTCGGTATGATAAATCGTCTCCAAAACCTCTATATCTCTAATAACCAACCACGATTTTCCGGACCAAACAGGCCTTTAAAGATAATATTTCTTCCGTCTAGAATCTAATTGCCGCCTGTTTAAGAAGCCGATTAATTTTATAACTTTTTCCTCGAGATTCTTCTTAATCAATCAAGATACCGAGTAATATATCGAAATCTATTTCTTAATTTTTTTCATTAGCGAAAAATAGTTTCATAGGCTACTACCAACTAGTATACAAGTAGCCTTTATAAATATCATAACATTTATATACAAAAGGATGATGCTACTGTTTATATGAAAATCTAAGGAGCAGGTTCTAATAGTTTCAAAATAATACTAAAGACTGCAAGTTCTTACTTGAAAGAAGCTGCTATGAGAATAGTATATCAAGAAGAATATATATCTTAAGGGTATATATTTAGTATCTTTACGTGTAGAGTTATCCTAAGTCATTGATAAAGTACAATATTGCCAAGGCTTGTAAAGCAATAACAGTAAGCGTAAATCATTTTTAGGGGTAAATGAATATTAAAAGAGTTTGTTCATCCCGACCTTCACACATCCGTCAATACAACTTCTACTCCTTCTTCCTCACAAGTCTGTAAAAATCCTTCATCAATACCTTTATTGGTAATAATCGTATCAATCTTACTTATATGACACAACTCTAAAAAGTCCGGTTCACCAATTTTTGAACTATCTACTAACACTATAACCTTTTTAGCTTTTTTAATGACCGCTTTTTTAGTCATTAGCTCATCAATACTGGAGGTAGTGAGTATGCCTGCTGGAGTTATTTTGGGAACGCCTATAAAAGCTATGTCAAAATTCATAGAGTTAATCATTAATTCAGCAAAATGTCCTTTGCTGGAACCAGTTTCTTTTTCTAAATCACCACCAATAAATACAACTTGCAAGTTGGGACGATTGTTTAATTCAACTGCTGTTGATAAGGTTCCAGTAACAATTAACAGTCTTTTTTCATTAGGAATGGAATGGGCAAGGCAATATCCCGTAGTACTGGAATCAATAAATATCTTATCCCCGTCATTAATAAAAGAGAGACCTGCTTCAGCAATCTTTTCTTTTTCTTCTCTGTTCATTAAAATTCTTAACTCATAAGGCCGTTCAGCTAGTAACCTATCAGAATGAATGATTGCTCCTCCATGTGATCGAACAGCTATTTGCTGGGTAGCCAGCTCATCTAAATCTCTTCGCACAGTCATTTCAGTGACATTAAATATTCTAGATAAATTACCTACCTCCACACGTCCTCTTTCACGCAATATTCTTTCTATTTCCTTTAGTCTCTCTTCTCGTAACATTAAGTTTCCTCCTAGAATACTATCGTTAAGATCATTATAGCTATTTATATGGCTATTAACAACAATTATGTTTGTTTATGTTATATTATGTTTGTTTAAAAAATAAAATGTTGACACAAACGATAACGTAATATACTATATTGATTATCAAATATATATAATTTTTTGAAAAGGAGGCTGGATTTATAGATATTCTTATCAATGGCTAAATAACCTTTAGCACAATACAACGTATTATAGGAATTCATTACAATTATGCTATAAAGTGCTGCTAGAAAAATAATCTAGCTTTGTTTTTGAAATTTAAAGAAAGCGTTTTAATTATTAAATATAAGTAAGAGAATATTATTTTTGAGGAGTGACGAACATGTCTAAGTACACAACAGTGAAAGATATTAATGCTGCTGAATTTGAAAAATTCGGCAAGGTAATTGAGATTCCCAATACACCGCCTCCGAAAGTAGGAGAGGGCTGGGATTGTTGGAATTACATTGCTATGTTAGATGTCTCAGAGCCGATAGGAATGGGGCTAGTAAACACAAAACAAAGAGAGCTTGTAGTAGATGCAATGGAACGTCATGTCAGCAGAGAAGAGTTGTTAATCGCTTTAGATAAAGAAATCATTCAGCCTGTAGCACTTTGTTCTGATATAGATGATCCAGATGAACAGCCGGATATCTTGACTGTGCAATGTTTTCGGATTAAACCTGGCCAGGGCATAGTAATCAATAAAGGAGTTTGGCATAGCCCTGCTTATCCGGTTAATGAAGATTCTACGTATCTTTTTGCAATTGAAAAGAAACCAGATAAATTTGGTGATGAAATGGTGAATCCTTGGGTGCCTTTTATTAATGGGGGAAAAGTTGAAATGAAATTTTAATGAGAATAAGGGAATCTTTCTTTCGTTTTTATAATGTTGAATGTTGATAGAAAAAATTTGTTATTAAAGGAGAAATAAGGGTTATGAAAAATAGAAACATGGGTTTATTAATCTTTTTAATACCTATTGGTGTTGCGGTTAATTTTGTTGGTGGTCAAATTGCTGTTTTATTGAAGTTGCCTTTATTTTTAGATACTATCGGGACATTTACTATTGGAGCAATTGCTGGACCATTTGCAGGTATCCTTGTTGGTTTACTTACCTGTTTAAGTATTTCGATTACAAATCCTCAATCGTTATTCTATGTCATTAATTTCATGCTGATGGGATTATTAGCGGGATACTTGGCTAAAAAAGGGTTTTTTACTACTGTTCCGAAAACAATTGGAGCTGGTGCAATTATGGGACTGATTGTCGGGATATCAGGAAGTCTGATTTCTTACTTCCTATTTAACGGATTTGGTGTTAGTGGAACAGGTGTACTTGGGGGAATATTAATGGGGTCTGGAGTACCGGTATGGGCTAGTGCTTTTATATCTAATATGTCGGTGGATATTATTGATAAGGTTCCGACAGCATTGGTAGCTTACTTAATTATTAGAAATATACCGCAAAAAACACTTGTTAAGCTGCCAAATGGTAATGTCTTTTTGGACGCATATAAAAAATAAACTGATTGTTCAGGAGGAGTGTATGATGGACGAGACATTTATAAATTCTTATCGTAGTCCACAATTAAGTAAGAATTGGCTTTTAAATTTGAATCCTTTGAACAAAATTAATATCTATATAGCTTTAGGATTAATTACGTTATTCTTTCAGCATTGGCAAGTGAACGTTGTGATAACCTTGGTGTTTATTTTGTTAGCGGTTGCAGCTGGTCGTTTCAAAAGTTTTATCGGTCCATTTCTGAAACTTGGTTTGGTTATTGGCCCTTTCTTTTTCATTGTGCGTGCTATCTTTTGGCCGGGTGAAAATATGATATTTAATTATGGGATTATTAATATCACACAGGAAGGAATTGACTTAGGTATTCAATACGCGACGATCATGTTAGTCGTTTGTGGAATTCTTGTCCTTTGTACGGTGACGATAAAAGCAGAGGATTTAACCTATTCCTTAGAAAAAATCGGCGTGCCACACAATGTTAGTTTCATGATTTTGTCATCGTTACAGTTGATTATTGATTTAAAGGATAAAACAAAAGTCATTATGGATTCACAAAGGTCCAGAGGAATCGAGACAGAGGGGAATGTGTTTGTCCGAATCAAAGCATTTGTCCCTGTTCTAAGTCCACTATTCTTGGGAGCAATTTCTGGGGCGGAGGAAAAAACAATTGCCATGGATGCTAGAGCATTCTCATCTGCCAATCCTAATACGCATTTGCGTTTTCTCCGTCCTACACCAGCTTTGGAAAAAATATTGGTGATATTAGTAGACATTCTTATTTTAGGTCTGATCATTTTGGGGGTTGTATTATGAGTTATATTGAATTGAAAAATGTATCTTATAGATATCCGCTGGCTGAAGCAGATGCTTTGAAAAATATTAATTATGCTTTTGAAGAAGGTAAGCTCTATGGCATTATCGGTGAAAATGGCGGAGGAAAAACAACTTTTTGCGATTTAATAAAAGGTCTGATCCCCAGTTTTTATGGAGGGGATTTGACAGGAGAGGTTTTTATTAAAGGAAAAGAAATCCGCGAGTGGGAAAGCAGTGCATTAGCTTCAACGATTGGATATATATTTCAGAACCCTTTCACCCAAATCAGCGGTATCAAAGAAACGGTTTTTGAAGAAATTGCATTAGGATTAGAGAATTTAGGTGTGGAAAGAGAAGAAATTATTGATAGAGTCACTAATGTTGTTAGACAACTAAAAATAGAACATTTAGTTAAAAACAATCCAAATAAACTTTCTGGCGGACAGCGGCAACGAGTTGCTTTTGCCTCCATTATTGCGATGGAAACAGACATTCTTGTAATCGATGAACCAACTTCACAGTTAGATCCGAAGGGTACATCCGATATATTTGAAATTATTCATTTATTAAAAGAGCAGGGCAAAACGATTCTCCTTGTGGAACATAAAATTGATTTAATAGCTGAATATGCGGATGAGGTTTTAGTTATTAAACAAGGAGAGTTAATTACGAATGGAAAAACCAGTGACGTATTTTCCAACGTGAATTTATTAAATGAAGGTGTGAATATTCCACAAATTGCCTTGCTGAGTAATGATATGAAGGAACAAGGCAAACCTTTCGACACCTTTGCTATTACAAGATCTCAAGCAAGAGAGCAAATTCTGAAAAAAGGTAGTGAAAAGATATGTCATTAGAAGTTAAAGATGTCTCTTTTGCTTATCCAAATGGATATGTAGCAAATGAAAACCTTCATTTTACTATTGAAAAAGGCGAGAGGGTTGCGATTGTCGGACAAAATGGTGCCGGCAAAACAACAGCGGTAAAGTTATTGAATGGATTGCATAAGCCTACCCAAGGAGATGTATTAGTAGACGGTACAAATACCAAAGATAAAACTGTTGCTCAAATTTCCCAATATGTAGGCTATGTGTTTCAGAATCCAGACGATCAAATTTTTAACAATACGGTGAAGGCTGAACTGGAATATTCTTTTAAACATTCTAAACTGACCGATGAGGAAATTAATAGACGAGTAGAACGGGCGGCTGAACTGACAGGTATTCAGCAATATATGGATATGAAACCTTTCGATATTCCTTACTCGATTAGAAAATTTGTTACTATTGCTGTTTTTGTTGCACTGGATACTCCTTACTTGATTTTAGACGAACCAACCGCCGGACAAGATATTAATGGAATTAATCGGCTTGCCGAATTGATGGATATCTTACAGGGGGAAGGCAGGAGCGTAATCACCATTACTCATGATATGGAATTTGTTGCGGACAATTTTTCAAGAGTGATTGCAATGGCCAATAAACGTATTATAGCGGATGATTCTGCAAGAAATATATTTTGGAATAATGATATTGTAGCAGAATCAAATATTAGCAAACCGCAAATAGGAGAATTAGCAGAAGATATAGGGGGCGATAATAAGATTTTATTTAGGCATGAGTTACTGGATTATCTTACTCGATTATAGCGGGTTTCTCTAATGAATGCAGCATGATAGCAAAAAAACTATATTCAAAGGGAATGAAAAAAGTGGAAAATAAATATGACTTGATTGTTTATGGAAGCTTAAATATGGATTATGTTGGTTATGTAGATAAATTGCCGGAGCCTGGTGAGACTGTTGCTTCCAATTCTTTTAGTATAGGACCTGGCGGGAAAGCAGCAAATCAGGTAATTACAGCAGCTAAATTAACTGCAACAACCGCAATGGTTGGCCGCGTTGGTGATGATCACATTGGAACAGTGATGAAAAATGAATTAGCTCAGGCTGGCGTTGATGATGAGAATGTATTGATTTCACCAGGGATTCAAACCGGTATTGCGATGGTAAGTGTAGATCAATCTGGTAATAATTCAATTGTTACCTATAAAGGTGCGAATGCTACCTTAACAGAAGAGGATGTTACGCATTCGTTAGATAAATTGAAGCGGGCGGAAGGAGTAGTTCTTCAGCTGGAGATGGATAAACAAGTGGGAGAATATACGATTCAAATGGCCTCTGATTTAGGTAAAAAAATCATCTTAAATTTAGCTCCAATTGTAGATATTGATTCCGAAGTTTTGAAATTAGTTGATTTATTAATTGTCAATGAACCCGAATCCTCATTTTTATCAGGTATGGATGTGAATTCTGTTGATTCAGCTAAAGAGGCAGTAGAAATCATTTCTCAAATAGGTATCGATAATATTGTCATCACTTTAGGTGGGGAAGGAGCGGTCTTTAAGACGGGAGATATAATCAAACATTACCCTGCCTCTAAAGTAAATGTGGTAGACACAACAGGAGCTGGAGATTGTTTTGTAGGTGCTGTATCTTTTTTTTGGATTAGAAGTGGTGATTTGGATATATCGGTAAAAAATGCAGTAAATGTTGCAGCGCTTTCCGTTACGAAACAAGGAGCTATTACATCCTTACCTTCTTTAGCAGAGTATGAGCAATTTATTGATAAAGAAGAATTTGATTTTCATCAACTAAATATTTCTAAATAAAAAGCTGTCACTTTAAAAAAGACGGTGAAAAAATAGTTATGGTATTGGAAACAACGATAAGAGAAATAGATACAAAATTATTGTAGGCTATTTTGTATTTGAATCGAAGCGAAAGGAATGGGTGTAAGTATGATAGAAGTAGAAGATGCCAGACAAACATTAGATGATGAACAAAGTATACAAGCATTTGATGATATCGTTTATCAAAGGGTGTTAGGAGCCAGCAAGCATATTAGTATGATAGGCGATATGATTGAATCTATTGCGTTAATCGGAGAAAAGAATCATTCTTCCGTACATAGTGTAGTAGATAAAATCAAAACCCTTTCCCAATACTTCATTGAAACAAGAGGTGCAGCGAGTCAGGCAATTAGTAATGCCATTAATATTATGATAAAAAATATTGATGAAGTAAGAAACTTAGATGCGGAAGAAGCGTCGAAACTTATCATCCAAAAAAAGAATAATTATCTGATTCAATCAGAGAAAGCAATAAATAAAGTAGTGGAGTACGGGGTTGAAGCTGCTTCATCAATGAAAACAATCATGGTTTTTGATTACTCTAGTACGGTAAATAAATGGCTGCAAAACTTAAATAATGAAAATAAAAATTATACTATCGTTATCCCGGAAAGCAGAATAATTAATGGTGGTTATCCCTTTATAGAAGCTTGCAGAGAAGCTGGTCATCAGATTAAATTTATCCCGGACGCAGCCATTATGTACTATTTAAAGGAATGTGATGGTGCATTTTTCGGTGCGGAAACCTTTTATCCAGATGGTACAACCTTTAATACAACAGGTTCAGATATCGTTGGATTAGTATGTAAAGAATTCAATATTCCACTATACGTGCTGACACCAATGATAAAAGTTGATATAAGAGCGATATATGGCTATAAAAAACAGCTGAAAATAAATGATTTAACAGAGGAATTAGCCTCTAATTGGGATTCAAATGTAAAAAGCAAGATCGATTTTAATTGTCCGGAATTGCTTGGCGTTGAGTCAAAATATATAACCGCAATAATTACTGAAGAAGGAATCATTCCTGCTAATCAATTATTTAACAATAGTAAAAAATTTCATGATAGCTTGAAGGGGGAATAACTAGTGAGTAAGATAAATACCAAAGGTCTAGCGTTGTCCATGGTTCAGCCTGATCCATTACCGGGGAGCTATAGACATACTAATAAAAAAATAACGGAGATTATCGATCATTCCTTAAAAGAAACCGAAATGGTGCTGGAAAATGGTTTTGACGGAATCGTCCTCCAAAATATGAATGATATGCCAATTAAACAAATTGCTTCGCCGGAAGCTATCGCTTATATGACTCAAATAGGAGATGCGATAAAAAGGGAGTTCCCTGATCAGATATTAGGTGTGCTGATGAACTGGGATGGAGTAGCAGGCTTATCAGTAGCAGATGCAATTGGCGCAGATTTTGTAAGAGTGGAACACCTGTTTACCGGTGTAGAAGTAACAAGTGCAGGATTACTGGAAGCGCAATGTGTAGAAATAAACGAGCTTAGAAAAAGAATAAAAAGCGATGTCCCAGTATTTGCAGATGTATATGAGGTACATGGTGTACCTTTAGGAGCAAAGCCAATTCAGGATGCAGCATGGGAATCTGTACATGAGGCATTTGCGGACGGTTTATTTATTGCAGGGAAAAATCCAAGTGAGAGTTTAGAGTTAGTAAAAAAGGCAAGGACAAAAGTAGAAGACACACCAATATTCTTAGGCGGAGGCGCAACAGGAGAAAACGTCTATGAATTGCTGCAGCATTATGATGGTGTATGTGTAGCAACCTGGATTAAGAATGGAGATATGAAGAATCCAATAGACCCTAAGCGTGCGAAGATTTTTATGGATGAGGTAAAGCGGGCTAAAGGTGCGGTAAGTGGAGTTTAGATTTTAAGAGAAGGATAGCTATCAAAATGGTGATGAAGTCGAATGATTTATAATGAAAATAGCCCCCAAAAATTTTTGGGGGCTTATACATGTGTAATTATTAGTTTTGTATTGAAAACGTCTTTAAGCATAAGGATACTCCAACAGAAAATCATATGATAACTTATAAAGTAATTTATCAGGAAGGGTTACATGTTCGATAAAGATACCATGATTTTTTATTTAATTTATAGTTTTGAATCTACAAAACAATTACCTATCTATAAGTAAATATCAATTATATTATTCTTCTCTGTTAACCATTCTTCCAAAACATTTCGTTTAACAATAAATCCACTACTTCGATAAGGGTTAACAACTCCTGCTGAATCAACTATATTTCCGTTAATAGAAACATGCTTTTCCTGCTGATTTAGATGATATATAAATGTTACTTCTTTGTCCATAATCATAAAGTCAAAGTGCAAACCATCCATATCTGAAGATATAACAGGATCTATAATTAAATCTTGATTGTTTTGGCGAATTCCTAAAGCATTGGATATTAATTGATTTAAATAGATTCCAGGGCCGCTAGAATAAATACGCCAGCCTCCCTTGACTGGAACTAATCCATTTTTTAATGCAGTAAAGTTTTCTTGCGCTTCATATCGTGTTTTGAATTTGCCATCAGAACTGCTAAAGTAGGTATTGCTTTGACGAATTTCTGCATTAGGGACAACATTTTTTATTTGAATAGGGTTAATAACGGCTAAACTATTCCATACTTCATCAGCTTTACCTAATTTTGCCATAGCCTCGATAAAACGTATATGAGCGTGAACATATTGGAGACCAATTTCCCGGCCAAAGTTAGCTGCTTGTTCTGCTCGTTGGAAATTGGTGCTTACCCCGCCTGTATAGGTGGCAGGTCGGTCCATTAATCGTACGCCATCTGGAAATTGTAAATGCTCTTTAATAATTTCATAATGATGCTGCGCTTGTTCCAAATCGAATAATTCTGCAATAATACTTTCCTGCATTGGCAGTAAACGATAGTGGATACCGGTTTTTTTGTCTGCAGGATGTAACATGTATTCAACATGATCTGAATTTTCCATATAGACGAAACCTGGAATCACATCATCTTTTAATATATATTTGTTAAAGTCCCGGCGGATGCCGTGGACTAAATGTTGTATTGACTCCGCTTCTTTTGGATGCACTTTTACTAAAACATCTGAGAATGTTTTAAAGGTTTGATAAGTTAAGGCAACTGTCCAGCTGCTTGACATATATTTTTTCAATTGATTACTTGCTGGTTGCAGTGTATCATCCCAATCTCCGCCACCATAAGCAGATAAGTGCGTGTCATGTAAGAAATGATCTTTGATATATGAGATTTCCTTTTGAATATGTTCCAGAATGGTCGCAGTATTTTTTGTGAATTTAAATGTCTTACGACTGGTATACGGTACTTTTTCCTCTAGTATTTGGTAATCTCCTGAGATATGGATATAATCTGCAATTAACTTTAGTGGCCAAACGATGATGTCACCATGGCTGTCTTCTTGTTGGATACTTTCATATTTATCAAACATAAACCATTGTGGCCAGTTTCCTGTATCCTCGTATTGATGGGAATATACTGTTCTTATGATTTGCCGAACAGTTTGAAAATGCTGGGTTGCTAAAAAGTATTCGGAAGGTCCTTGGCAAACATCTCTTGTTCCCCAGGCTGCTCCACTGTATTGTTCCAAACCATGCGGAACAGAGAAATGGACGAGCATGTTATGCGTATACCAATGCGCTATTGCGTTAAAGTTATCAAATTTATTTTCGCCAGATAATGATAAGTTAAAGCCACGTAATAGTTTGTTATAATATTGGCGATAGTGTCTTACTTCTTCCTCAAAACAGCGGTCAGACGATGAAGCAATTTCACCATTTAAGGACCCTTGGATTCTCATTTCAAATGTATTGGTAGAAGAAATATCTAATACAACGAGAGAAGCTGAACCTGAGCTAATATTATGAGCCAATTTCTGCTCATCACTAACTTCGAAATCTGCACCAATAACTTCTATTTGATAGGCCAGATTAGGATATGTCTTCGCACTGTCAGACTTTTCATCAGCCGTAAAGCGGACAGAGCTATTTTCAGTTACATGATAATGAAAAGGAACTTCATATTCATTATTCTGCATTGTAATTTGGTTTGTAACTAAAAATTTATAGGACTTCCCTTGCTTTGAGGCGACACTTGTATTGATTATTGGTGAATCTACAACCGTATAATTCGTAACAATGATCACATCGTCATTTGTTTTGTAGTACCAGCGCGCATAATTAAATCCTAATTCATAAATTGATGGAAGTGCCAATAAATGATACTTCTCATCGATTTCAATATAAATGCGCTGACCTGAAGTTTTTATAATATTTAAGCTATTTCTGACATTAGTCATCATTTTATTCATATTTGTGTTGCCAATGGCTACTTGCGCATTAAAAATGCCGTACATATATGAAGTGGACGCGATTGTATCATCCTTTATCTGGTGATTTTGTCCACTCATTACAATGTGACCATGAGGACGCTCCACAAGCTTTTCCTTTTCTTTTAAAACAATATGCTCATATTGTTCGGTGAAAAAGGATAACAATCCCTTCTCATTCGTCTCTTCTAAGATCCGCTTAGGGTAAAGTTCATCTAATTCTTGTTCCGTAAAATGAAAGGTCTCAAGTGTTGAATCAAGCTTTTCAGATAAGGTCACTTTTTCAATAGATTGAGTTGATTTTATTTCATTATTTTTTAGTTGTTTCCATGCATGGTAAATGTCTTCGTTAAATTCGAGCTTGTTGATTGCTTCCGGATGATTGGCTTTGAATAACCCATAAAATACAATCTGACTTTTCCCATTTAGTATGATCTTCTCTGATTGAAGAGCAGTGTAAGCAAATTCATATTGATAAATTTCATTAGGTAGAGAAGCTTCCTGCAGAGCTTTTATTTTATTGCTTGCTTTATAATCTAATCCAAAAAATTGGAACCCGTCTGTAGCATAGCCAATGGTTTTATTCAGAGATCCTTGCTGGATATAAGGGTTACCTGAACTCTGAGTCTGATTTTGCCTCGAGCATATAATAAATCCTTTTTCCTCATCCTGAAAGACTTTGTGGTCGATGTATTGTGACATATAAGCTTCATTGGAACGAACGCCGCCTTTATCACCCAGCCCCAAATCTTGTCCATAAATAAGGTCAATCTCTTGGCCCTGGCCTTCCAGTTTTACATCCCAGAACCAAATTCCTTTTTCATTCAATGTAAAGATAACCTGGTATTGAACTCCTTTAATTTCTCCAGTCCATTTCATTTGGGATTCATGAACAAAAACTTCACTGCTCGAATGGGTTCCGAGCAGTGGATAGTATTCTATATCATCTGGATTATGAATACGTAAATAAATATTATTTAATGCGCCATCAATTGGATTGGACATCCATTGATTGATTAGCGTATTCCCGTGTGTGATTTCATAAATATCTCCGCTCTGATGAAAGGTAAAATGGAGATCATTTGCTTTTAATGTGATTAATGTATCTTTCCATGTCATTCATGTTCACCTGCTTTTGTTATTTTATTAATGTGAAAGAAAGTGTGTGTACTTCTTTGCTGTTTGGTCCAACATAAACTTCAAATTTACCTTTATCACTGTCGAAATTTAAATCAGAATGATAATAACGTAATTGTTTTTCCGTTAATTCAAAAGTAACATCCTTTTCTTCTTGTGGTTGGAGATGAATTTTTTTAAAGCCTTTTAATTCTTTTAATGGCCGGACAACCTCGCCAACCATATCACGAACGTATAATTGAACGGTTTCATCACCGGCAATTTTTCCAGTGTTTTTAACAGTAATTGTTACTTTCAGCGTATCGTCAGGTGTGATACTAGGAGCGGAAAGTCTCATATTCTGATAAGAATATGTTGTATAGCTTAAACCATAGCCAAAGGGGAATAAAGGCTCGTTTGGTATGTCTAAAAATTGTGATACATACCGTACTTGCGCATCTGGTGCACCTTGTGGCCGGCCGGTATTATAATGATTATAATAAACCGGTACTTGACCAACAGAATAAGGAAAGGACATCGATAATTTCCCGGATGGATTCACATCACCATATAAAATTTCAGTAATAGCTGCCCCTCCCTCTGTTCCAGGGAACCAAGCTTCTAATACAGCATCTGTTTTATCAAATACACCATGTAAATCAAGGGGTCTGCCATTAAATAAAACAGCAACAGTCGGTTTACCCAGTTGATAAATTTCATCAACTAATTGCAGTTGAGCATCTGGTAATTTAATATTCGAACGTGAACCAGCCTCACCACTCATTTCAGAATGTTCCCCTAATGCTAATACGATAACATCAGATTGTTCAGCAGCTGAAACTGCCTTTTGCAGCTGTTCTTTTGTAATAGATTCTACTTTAGAGCCTTTTGCCACAACGAATTGATCTCTGTTATTTATTCTTTTTTCAAATCCCTTAGCTAAGGTGACAGCTATATCCTTATTGCCTTTCCAAGACCAAGGACCGAGAATGTCATTGTTTTCAGCGAAGGGACCAATTATGGCAACTTTTTGTGAACGGTTAATTGGCAAGGTGTTATTGTTGTTTTGTAATAATACGCATGATTTAGCTGCAAGTTCTCTTGCAACTTTACGATGCTCTTCATTTAGGATAACTTTTTCTTCATTTTCCTCGTTTAAACCACGATATGGATTTTCAAATAACCCTAATTCATTTTTTAATTGTAAGATTCGGCGGACTGCCTCATTAAGAAGTTCTTCGTCGACTTCCTTGTTTTCGATAAGATTTTTCAAGTGATCAGGATAGCAGGTTGTCATCATTTCAATATCTACACCCGCCTGAATGGCTTTATATGCAGCTTCTCTCTCATCCTCTGCAACCCCATGAGGAAGGAGTTCTTTAAGCGCGCCCCAGTCAGTAATGGTCACTCCATCAAAGCCCCATTCATCACGCAGAATATCACGCATCAGTTTTTTATTACCGGTTGCAGGAATTCCATCAACTGTATTAAAGGAGGTCATTACGAGTTTACTGCCAGCATCTAGTGCAGCTTGGAATGCTGGTAAATAAGTTTCTCTTAATTGCCGTTCAGACATGTTCACTGTATTATAATCTCGTCCAGCTTCCGCAGCCCCATATGCGGCAAAATGTTTTACACATGTAGCCAAGCGATTAAGATCCTTCGTTAAATCTTCGCCTTGAAAGCCTCTAACCTGAGCTTTAGCAAACTCACTATTTAAATAGGAATCTTCCCCTGTAGATTCCATTACACGCCCCCAGCGCGGGTCTCTAACTAGATCGACCATCGGAGCAAATGTCACATGAATACCCGAAACTGCACTTTCTTTTGCTGCAATTTCTGCACTTTTTTCTGCTAGTTCTATATCCCATGATGATCCTATTCCCAGAGGGACGGGAAAAATAGTTTCATAGCCATGGATGATATCGGACATAAATAATAAAGGAATACTTAGTCGGTGGTCTTTTAAATGTTGTTCCTGGATATTTCGAATTTCCTTTGCTCCAGAAGCGCCTAGCACAGAACCAGTGTTTTTTACTAGATCATCAGAAATATTTAGTTGTTCTAATGGACCAGTTATTTTACCGCTTTCAGTAGAACCTTTAAAAAAAGGAGTAGCGAGTTGTGATAGTTGACCGATTTTTTCATCAATCGTCATTTGTTTTAATAAGTCTTCTAAATGCTGTTTGTTCAAAAAAACACTCCTCATATTATAATTTGTCCACGAAACAAATTATTTAGTTTAAAGCCTAAATCGAAACGTTTCAAAACAATTCATCACTAATTATAATTTCCTAAATGTATGAAGTCAAATAATAATTCACTTTATAATGCACTTTAATTTAAGTTTTTGGAGAAGGAGTGAATTATTAAAAAATATCTTGAAAACGAATTCATTCTATAATAAAATAAATATGTCGAAACGTTTCGATAATTAATTCACAATATAAAAATAGGAGTGAATACGATGAAAAAGTTTTTTGGAGGATTTTTAGTTGTAATATTATTGGTTGCCTTCCTTAGTGCTTGCGGCAATGATGATAAGGGAGGAGAAGGCTCTGGCGGCAACAGTGATACAATTACTGTCTGGGCGATGGGGGAAGAAGGTAAATTATTAAAAGAAATGGCAAAAGGATTTGAGGAAGAAAATGAAGGATTAACTGTTGAGGTACAAGCATTGCCTTGGGAAAACGCACACGATAAACTCCTCACAGCTGTTGCTTCTGGAAATGGCCCAGACGTTTTGCAATTAGGAGCAACCTGGATTCCGGAATTTGCAGAAGCAGGTGCATTGCTTGATTTAAGTGATTATGTAACAGATAATCCAGAATTTGCAAAGGAAAATTATTTTGAGGGTGCTCAAACTTTAATGGAATATAATGATGAGACTGTGGGTATTCCCTGGTATGTAGATACGCGCGTTCTGTATTATCGAACAGATATATTGGCTGAAGTTGGTTACGATGAAGCACCAAAAAATTGGGGAGAGCTGGAAGATGCAGCTCAAAAGCTGGCTGATCGCGGTGACGGACAATGGGGAATTGATATTGACCAAAAAGACCAAATTACTCCGTTTATCTTTGCATGGCAGAACGGGTATCAAGCTGATATTGAAAATAATGATTTAAATTTAGATTCTCCAGAATTCTTAGGCGCAATGGAATATTATACAAGCTTCTTTGAAAACGGATATAGTCAGCAAAATGAAGGGCTGGATATTATACAAGCTTTCGCAGACGGTTCTAAAGCAATGTTCTTTAGCGGTCCGTGGATGATCAATCAATTAAATGATCAAGTACCTGATATCGAAGGGGACTGGTCGGTTGCAACGATGCCGGGTAATACATCAAATACATCTAGCTTAGGCGGCTCTGTATT
This sequence comes from Oceanobacillus sp. FSL W8-0428, assembly GCF_038004405.1. Lineage (NCBI taxonomy): Bacteria > Bacillati > Bacillota > Bacilli > Caryophanales > Bacillaceae > Oceanobacillus > Oceanobacillus sp. FSL W8-0428. Next base: position 500,731 of record NZ_JBBORB010000001.1, on the reverse strand, counting down.
TTCTGTATTCCATACTTCCGATAATGTGGATAATGCAATGAAATTTATTTCCTATATGAATGAAACAGAAACACAGATTGAATGGATGGAAATGTCCAATGCACTTCCTGCACGAGTGGAAGCTTGGGATGATCCTGCATTAAGTGAGGATGAAAAGTATAGTGTGTTTGGTGAACAGCTAAATGATGCTATTCCTGGAATTCAGGTAGAAGAATTTGAACGGATTGCACAGGAATTGTTAAATGCATTAGAAAGAGTAAATGTTGGCGGCGCTGATTTAGAAGCTGAAATGGAAACATTTAATCAAACAGCACAACAATTATTAGAATAATAAAGTGATACACAGAGTAAATAAAAGCGGCTTCAGCATATATTTACCCTGCCTCTATTATGAATATACCTCTTTGATAGGTGGTTAAAATATGAGTTTTATGAAGAAAATATTAAATAATCGGCATCCATATATGTTTATTGCACCGTCACTTATCCTGTTAACACTATTTAGCATCATTCCAATTACTATTGCCTTTTTCATTAGCTTTACTAATCTGGATTTAAAAGGATTAGTGGATTTTTCCAGTGTAAGCTTTATAGGCTTAGAGAATTATAAAGCATTATTAACGGATGACCGGTTTATTAAAGCGATATTAAATACTGTTTTCTATGTTTTAATTGGGGTACCTCTAGTTGTGCTTTTATCATTAAGTATTGCACTTTTACTTAATTACGGTACTAGTAAACTTTTTACTTTTTTTAGATCGGTGTATTATATGCCATCAATTACTAATATAGTGGCAATTGCTGTAATTTGGGGCTTTTTATACAATACAGAGTACGGTTTAATTAACTATATTCTTTCTTTTCTATCGGTGGATAATATTCCATGGTTGAATGAACCTACTTTAGCGAAAATTTCTTTAATTATCGTTGCTGTTTGGAAGAGTCTTGGTTTAAATATGATCATCTTTTTAGCTGCATTACAAGGAATTCCAAAAGATTATTATGAAGCAGCAGAAATAGATGGAGCAAATGGCTTTCAAAAAATGCTGTACATTACATTGCCTCTCTTGCGATTTGCTACATTCTTTGTAACTGTAACTACTTTGATTGGCTGGATTCAGTTTTTCGAAGAACCGTTTATTATGACGCAAGGGGGACCTTTAGATGGAACGTTGTCTATAGCGTTATTTATTTATCAGGAAGGTTTTCAATTCAATGAATTTGGCTATGCAGCTGCAGGATCATTTATTCTATTTATAATTATTATTATAGCTACACTAATTCAATTTAAACTAAGAAAATCTGATACGGAATATTAATAAGTCTGGGGTGAAATTTTGTGTTAACAACTGCTAAACGTAAAAAAACGGAAAAGATAGTGATGACTATAATCATGATGTTAGGTGGAATATTAGTTTCTATTCCGTTTCTATGGATGATCTCAAGTGCATTTAAGCCAGAGAATGAAATATTGGCAATTCCTCCTACAATATTCCCGGAGAACCCTACATTTGATAATTTTATAAAGTTATTTACAGAAATGAATTTCTTAGTATATCTGAAGAACACACTCATTATTGTAGCAGTTTCATCTGTCGGCTTATTATTTAATGGAATGGCAGGGTACGGATTTGCTAAGTTTGACTTTAAAGGGAAAGAAAAACTCTTTTATTTAGTACTGGCGACGATGATGATTCCGGGCCAAGTAACGATGATTCCAGTGTATCTCTTATTAAATGAGATGGGATTAACTAACACAATGAGCGGTATTATATTACCGGGATTGGTAGCTGCGTTTAATATATTTTTATTTAGACAGTTCATGGCAACCATTCCAACGAGTTTAATTGAAGCAGCTCGTTTAGATGGTGCAGGGGAGTTTTATATTTTCTTCCGTTTAATTATTCCAGTCGCAAAACCGATATTTGCTGTTCAGGCTGTTTTGATGTTTATTGCAGCGTGGAACAGCTTCCTATGGCCATTAATTATTGCAAATGATGAAAGTCTGTATACTTTATCTGTTGGTTTATCCTTATTAAAAGGTCAATATGCTAATAATTTCGCATTGCAAATGGCTGGTGCAGCATTTATGGTTGTTCCGATTATGATTATTTTTGGTTTTTTCCAAAAATATATTGTAGAAGGTTTTACAATGTCAGGAATAAAGTGATAATTATCATTGAATGAGCTATAATTATTTTAGCGTAGGAAACGAGATATTTTATTGATTAGATTCATGGGGGAATATTATGGCAACAATAAAAGATGTAGCTAAATTAGCAGGTGTAGCGGTATCAACGGCTTCCTATGCTCTAAATAACAGTAACAAAGTCAGCGATCATACTCGTATGAAAGTATTAGATGCTGCAAAGGAACTAAACTACCAGAAGAATGGTATCGCAGCAGATTTGAAAATGGCAAAAACAAACACAATTGCTTTGATTTTGGGAGATTTATCAGGACCATATTATTCTGAACTTATCCAAGGCGTTCAAAGTGGCTGTTCTGCTAATAATTATGGGTTAATCGCTTGTAGTGCAATTGGCGGCTCTCAATCCACAGCGGTAAAGTTTTTAAGAGAGAAAAGAGTAGACGGGGCTATTATTCTTGCGCAAAATATTAGCGATGATGTCATTTTAGAAGCGGCTAGAGACGGTTTTCCACTTGTAGTCCTGGATAGAGAAATGAAGCATACAAACATACAAAGTGTATTAGTAGATAATGTACATGGAGGGTATCTGGCTACAGAGTATTTGATAAATCAGGGACATAAAGAAATTACCTTTGTCAGTGGCCCTAACAACTCACTTGATAACCAGTTAAGATTTGAAGGTTATTTAAAAGCTTTAAAAGATTATCAGATAAATTTTCAGCCTGTTTGGAAGGTTCCAGGTAATTTCACACGTGAAAGTGGTTATAAAGCCACCAAAACAATTATTGTGCAAAATAATTTACCGGATTCTATTTTTTATGCAAATGATGAGATGGCGATTGGCGGTTTACAGGCTTTTACTGAAAATGGTATAAAGGTTCCGGGAGATATTTCTATTATAGGTTATGATGATATTGAGATATCAGAATATGTGGATCCGCCTTTAACAACGATCAAACAGCCTAAATATGAAACAGGTTCATTAGCCATACAATTAATCTTCCAGTTGCTTAGAGGAGAAAAGATTAATCATTTATATAAATTAAATACAGAATTAGTTGTACGAAGTTCTGTTTAAATGTACGAGATATTTAGAAGTAAATTATCAAGGCTGTTGGAATCGTTACGGGAACAGTCGTGTTTTCCTTTATAAAAAACTATCTTCTAATTACTTGTTAAAATTCAAGTAATGGGAGGTAGTTTTTTTATAGATTGGGGCCAATTATTTCCTGCTTACATACAAACATCCATATACGTATCAAAAATATATAAAACCGGAAACACTGTCAAAGCAAGGATTTAATATTATGAAATAAGGCATTAATAAAAGGTCTGCAAGCATTTGACCCAAAAATAAAGCCCTTTCATATTGACCTGTATCTGGATGTATGCTATTATACGGATAAATTCGAATATAGGTCACATGTTACTAACTTGATTAGGCATGGTGGTATTTTAAATAGGACAGATGTCCTATCTATACCTCCATGCCTTTTTTTGATGCTCTATAACATGAGACTATTTCGTAATTCAAGGAATACAAGATTACATGATAAAACAGGAAAGGACGATTTTACATGTTTAACAAACTAAAAAAGGAACAAAAAGCTAAGCTTTATGCTCCTGTAAACGGAAAAGTGGTCTCGTTAGAGGAAGTTCCCGACCCCGTATTCAGTGAAAAAATGATGGGTGAAGGAATTGCGATTACACCAACGGATGAAGTGATTTTTGCTCCGTTTGATGGAGAAATCGTGCAAATTCCCGAAACAAAACACGCAGTTGGTATCAAGGACAAAAAAGGCAATGAAGTCTTAATTCATATTGGACTGGACACAGTTGATTTAGCAGGAGAAGGATTCACTACGAAAGTCAAAATTGGTGATTCAGTTTCAGTTGGCCAGCCGCTAATCGAACTCGATCTGGAATTCCTTCGAGAAAATGCGAAAGACCTTGTGACTCCTATCGTTATCACTAATAGTGTGAATAGTGGGAAAGAAATCCAATTAACCGAGGAAAAAGAAGCAAGTGCAGGTGAAACCGTTCTACTTACCATCACTAGCAAATAACACCAGCATGTAGAAGGTGAGGCTTGACAATGAAAGCAACGAAAATTCTCAACAATAATGCCGTCATCATCAATGATCAAGGACAGGAAAAAATAGCAATTGGCGGCGGTGTAGCCTTTAATAAAAACAAAAACGATATCATTAATCCAGCTAAAATAGAGAAACTGTTCGTGCTGGAAGGCAATGAAAAACTGGAACGATTGCTTCTCCGCATTCCGGAAGAACATTTTATCCTTTGTGAAGAAATCATTGCCTATGCTGAAGAGCAATTGCAGACCAAAATGAGCAGTCATATTCTTCTGGGCTTATCTGATCATTTATCCTTTGCGATTGAACGGGAAGAGCAAGGGATTCATTTAAAAAATAAGCTGATTCAGGAAATCAAAATTTTATACCGGGATGAGTTTAAGGTTGGATTATGGGCAATTCGTCATATCAAGGACAAGCTTGGTCTCGAAATGCCGATTGATGAAGCAGCCTTTATTGCGCTGCATCTCCACACAATGAAACTTGAAGGAGGTGATTTGCGCGAAACGATACGAGAAACAACCATTATTCGCAATATGGTAGAAGTTATCAAAACGACTCTCGACATTTCCATAAAAGAGGATGATCTGGCCTATGAACGGTTGATTATGCATTTGCGGTTCGCCTTGAACAGACCCAATCGTTACGATGTACACGTAATGGATAATGAAATGCTAACTATGATCCAGCACAAATTCAAAACTGCTTTTAATTGTGCAAAACGGGTGAGTAAGCATTTGTGTGATGCACACGGGATTCAATTGCCTGAAGAAGAAGTAGGTTATATCTCCCTTCATATCGAAAGACTTCGAAATTATTAAATCTAAAAGGAAGGTGTGTTTATGGACACCACAGAGCAATTAGCAAAGAAGCTGTTAGTCTTAATGGGGGGCGACGGGAATATAAGCTTCGTAACATATTGCGCTACCCGATTGCGGGTCTCCTTGAGAGACCGTACATTGGCCAAAAAAGAGGATATTGAGGCTCTGGATGATGTCCCGGGTGTTGTTGAAAGAGATGACACATTACAAATAGTTATTGGTACTAATGTTGGAGATGTTTATGATGCTTTCATGAAGGCATGGAAGACATCAGAGAATACCGGAGATGGAGAAGGCAGTTCTACGCAAACTAGCGGAAAGAAACGCGATTTGTTTAATCAATTTATTGCGTTAGTTGTAAGTATCTTTTCACCATTATTACCATTATTAGCTGGAGCAGGCCTTTTACGAGGATTTACGATTTTGGCAAATCAGCTGGGGTGGCTATCGACCGAGAGCACGACGAATTTGATTCTGGAGAATGCAGCAACAGCAGTCTTTTATTTCCTGCCGCTTCTAGTTGCTATGACTGCAGCTAAACGATTTAATACAAGCCCTTACATTGCTGTTGCGATTCTTGGTGCATTGATTATGCCGTCATTTATGGAATTGGTGCAAAATGACGAGGGTGGTAATTTAATAAGTTTTATGGGCATACCAATGCCTGTTTTTGATTACACAAGCCAGGTGATTCCGGCAATTATAATTGTTTGGATACAATCATTGATGGAGCATTTCATGAAAAGAAAGCTTCCACACAGCTTGCATATGATTGTAATTCCGACTGTCTTACTGTTTGTATTGGTGCCGATTACTATTGGTATAGTAGGACCAATAGGAAATTATGCAAGTATTGGAATTGCTAATGCTGTAGGGTGGTTAACTGGTATTAATCAAATTATTACAGGAGCTTTCATAGGCGGGATATGGAATATTTTAATTATGTTTGGTGTACATTGGGCTCCAAACACAATGGTGATTATACCTGAAATTGCTGAGACGGGAACCTCTGCACTTATTGCTTACGGGGCAACCGCGAATCTTGGCATGGCAGGCGCGGCATTTGCTGTATTTTTGCGCACTCGTAACATGGAATTGAAAGGGTTATCAGGAACTGCAATGGTCTCTGTTTTCTTATCAGGAATTGTGGAACCTGCTATCTATGGTTTGGGAATCAGATTCAAAACTCCATTAGTAGCAGGATGTTTAGGCGCTGCTCTTGGTGGAGCATTTATGGGAGCATTTAACGTTGTTGGAAATGCATTCGTTTTCGGAGGGTTGACAACTATTCCTGCGTTTGCGGGACCAACTTTATGGGCTTATATAGTCGGTCTGGCAATAGCTTTTTTCGGAGGTATGGTATTGACCTTACTGTTCGGAATTAAGGATCCAGAAGCAGAAATGTATAAAAAGAATTAAATACAAAAAGGGAGCTGATTGAATGAGTTTAAATACAAAAATCCAAGGAATCTTAGGAATGGCAGCAATAGGCGATGCCATGGGAGCAGCCACAGAAAACCTGTCATTCGATCAAATACGCACACATTTTGGACAGCCATTGAGTGAGTTTAAAAAGCCTGATAAGACGGCATTTGCACTAGGAAATGAAGCTGGACAAGTAACAGATGATTTTTCTCAAATATATTTTCTCAGCAAGGCGATTTTGGAAAATGACGGTGTTATAGACAAGGAAACTGTTAAAAAAGCCATTTTAGATTGGTCCAATGTTCCGTGGTATTTTGACCGTTTCGCAGGACCTACAACTCGAGGGGCAATAAAGATGTATAAGGACTCAAAAGAGTCGGAACCAGCACCTTTACCCGGCGCTGTGACAGTAGACTATGCATCAAAAGCAACGAATGGTTCAGCAATGAAAATTGCTCCAGCAGGGATTTTGAATCCGAATGACTTGGAGGGAGCTATTGATGCTGCCATTATCGTTACACAAGTAACACACGATAATTCACTGGCAATTTCAGGAGCATGTGCCGTATCAGCAGCAGTAAGTGCATCTTTGGCACCTCATGCTACGGTGGATGAGGCGTTGAGTGCAGGATTTTATGGAGCTATTCGCGGTGAAACAAAAGCAAAAATAGTTTCTCGCGAAGTAGCAGGACCGAGTGTTGTAGAGCGAATCAAGCTGGCCTATAGTATAGCAGACGGTCATGGCACAAAAGAAGAGAAGCTGCGAAAGCTGTCACAGGTAGTGGGAAGTGGTTTACACATTTCGGAGGCTGTTCCCAGCGCATTTGGAATTATTGCTTTGAACAAGGAGAATCCTCTGCAGGCAGTAATCGATGCGGTGAACATAGGATATGATACGGACACGATTGCCGCTATTGTGGGATCTATGGTTGGAGCATTCGTGGATTTAAACAATGAAAAATTTGCATCTTTATATGAGACTGTACAAAAGGCGAATGATTTTGACATTGTCGAGCTGGCAAATCTATTAACAAATGTGGTGCAGGAGTCTGGGGGAAAAGGACGTTAATTGCTTAGTGGAAATTTATGGAATATATTATTATAACTTTTCGAGTCTAAAGAAGCTTTTAGTAAATAAGAAAAGTACACTAAATATATTTACAATGATAACTCTCTTTTCGTTAGAATTAACACTGTAACCTTTCAAAAGACAGGGCCAGAGTGAAGCTGCTTTATGAGCGGTTTAACTCTGGCCTTGTTTTTTGTCTGATAATTTATACCAATGCTTCATCCTTTTCCTAATCAGATAGGCAAATAATTATTTCACTGCGTGAGCTCACTGAAGTTATGATTGATTATGTAGAGAACAGATAAAGAGATACATTACATGAGTTTAAATGAAGAAACAGAAGCTGCTCATTTGGACTAATTCTGTTCATCGGCAAGTACTCGCAGCTATGAAATAGATTGGGACTTATGAGGAAAGGTGTAATTTATGGATAAACGTATATATATTTTAATGGTCGTTTCATTTGTGGTGGGATTAGTGGAGCTTATTATTGGCGGGATAATTGATTTAATTGCGGTGGACTTACAGGTCAGTCTTGGAAAAGTCGGCTTTTTGATAACGATTTATTCGTTGATCTTAGGAATTTTAGGTCCGGTTCTACTGGTTTTAACTGCAAAAATGGAACGGAAGAAATTGACGTTATTATTTTTATTTCTGTTTTTGATAGGAAATATTGTAACTGCTATTTCTTCCTCGTACATGATTCTTCTTTTAGGAAGAATTATATCTGCTGTCAGTGCATCACTTCTTATTAATTTGTGCCTGGTTCTTGCCCCAAGTATTGTGGAGGTTAAATACCGCGGCAGGGCATTGGGAATTGTCTCAATGGGAATCAGCGGGTCCATTGTATTAGGATTGCCTATAGGGCTATTATTGGGTAATAATTTTGGCTGGAGAGCGCCATTTTTCCTGATTATCTTTTTGACAGTACTATCGCTGGCCGGGGTACACTTTTTTATGAAGAAGGTTGAGCCAAAGCCGTTTCTTCCACTTGGAAAGCAATTGAAAACATTAAAGAATAGAAAGATATTCTTTGCTCAGACAACAACATTTCTGTTCTTGGGCGGGCATACTGTATTATATGCTTACTTTACGCCATTTTTAAAGGATGTTGCAGGGTTCGGGGAATCAATGGTAAGTGTTGCTTATCTGATATTTGGAATTGCAGCTGTTGCCGGCGGAGGACTAGGCGGAATAATGGGGGATCGGATTGGAACAAGAAAAAGCATTTTTATTGTAGCAATCGTATTTAGCTGTGCAATATTTAGCATTCCCTATACGACATTCTCCTTCATTTTATTTGCAGCTGTTATGGTGATATGGGGCGCGATGAGCTGGGCCATGTCACCGCCTATGCAAAGCTATCTGATTGAGACAGCTCCGGAATCGTCAGATATTCAGCAGAGTATAAATAATTCTGCCCTTCATTTTGGAATTGCATTTGGGTCGTTTGTCGGCGGGATTGTTATTGAACAGTCAACTGTTAACTACAATGCAATCGTTGCGGGGATTATTGTATTATTTTCAATCGGCACAGCCTATATCTCTATGCGTGGAGGAGCATCCAGTCTGGGTAAAAGTGAAGAGGAGAGAGTTCAGAGGGAAGGGTGACAGTGCTGATAAAAACGATATTGTACTGTTGTGAAGGAGCAAAAGCTGTCATTAAGAAATGATTATTTCGTTGTAATTAAGTTCATGAAATCGATAAGAGCGGGTCTGCTAATTTTCATAGGAGCCCAATCTTGTGGATTCATGGGCTTATTCTTATGGAATAATTGCTGGCGAAACACTTGAAGTGCTTACTTCCCTTGCTTTTGGATTTACATTGTTTTTATTCGTCAGCCATATTTTTTACACTTGGGGGAAGGATGCTTTGCGGATGAAGATCCAGCATTCAGGAAAACATGAGGGTTATATATAGGTTTGCTGTTTATCACTTCTTGGAAATGTATTCAGGATTAAATAGAGATAACTAATTAGATCTTTAGTAGAAACATAGTTTGCGAGAGTTAGCGGGTAAGGTCATTGATGAATGGCTTCACCGGCTTTATTCGAGTTCTCATTTTTGAAGGTTACCTTCATAAAATTGAAAGGTTTATTTTCAAAAAGCAATCTGATTACTTTCAGCCTTGAGCAAAAGTTACTGGTTTCTTTTTATGTTATTATAAAATCAAAAATTATTATATCTTTCACTTTCAAAATGACGTGAAGCAAGGAGGTGTTATCATGGACGTATGGTATGTGAGCTATGGCTCCAACATTAGTAAGGATCGCTTTGCCTGTTATATCGAAGGCGGTATTCCTGAAGGCTCCGAAAAAGAGGAAAGAGGCTGTAAAAATACCACTCCGCCAAAGAAAACAACAAAAGCCATACTCCCTTATCCGCTCTATTTTATGAAGGAAGAGAGCAAATGGGGCGAGGGTGGAGTTGCCTTTATCGGTCATGAACCGGATAATGACACAAGGACATATGCAAGAAAATATTTGATTACGGATGAACAATTCGGGGAAGTTGTGGAACAGGAAAATAATGTTGATGCCTTACATATCAATGTGCAGGATGTTATGGATAAAGGCTATGTTGACCTGGAAGAAGGCTGGTATGGAAGGGTTATTTACTTGGGGAAAGAGGATGGGGCGCCAATGTTTACATTTACAAGTCCAGATGTAATGGGAACACATGGGTTTAGCACTCCTCCTCAATCCTATTTATCTATGATTTCCCGTGGGTTAAAAGAAATTGGCCTTACAGAAGAGGATATTGTGGAATATTTCTTATCTAAACCTGGAATTGAAGGAGAGTTTACGGAGGATTCACTTTTTGGGTATATTTTTGGCTGAGTATAATTTTTCATAGCTTAAATCAACATAATATATATTCTTAACAGCTGCTTTATCTAGATTTGGGGTCTGGTTTAGATTTGGAGGGGCATAGTTGAACTTTAGAGTTTTAGACGACAAATGCTTTTATTCCAATCTTTAAGTAATCATACTTAAAGCGAATGTTTAAGTTGGAGAATTAATTTGGTGGTGGATTAGGTTAATAGTAGAGGTGAAGTGGCGGGGGAATCCCGCCACCGTATAGAGTGCGAAATATTAACTACATTAACATTAGTCATTATATAAAATTTCAATCCACGCACCCAAATAGAGTGCGAAATCGCTTTTTTAAAGATCATTCTTCCAGTAGTATATTTCAATCCACGCACCCAAATAGAGTGCGAATTACTGTAATCATCTTCATTGTCAAACCATGGTGATTTCAATCCACGCACCCAAATAGAGTGCGAATTAATTTACTCATTGACTTTGATTCCGTAGATGATATTTCAATCCACGCACCCAAATAGAGTGCGAAATCCGCATACGTTTATAACAGATATAAAACTTTAATTTCAATCCACGCACCCAAATAGAGTGCGAAACTGGAACAGAATCCAGTACCACATATTCCTCTATTTCAATCCACGCACCCAAATAGAGTGCGAACATACCAAGGCTCATATGATTTTCTACGTGAGAAATTTCAATCCACGCACCCAAATAGAGTGCGAAGTTGCAGATTTTACAAGAGTAATGGAAGCTACGTATTTCAATCCACGCACCCAAATAGAGTGCGAAACAAATACAGGTCTTCTGTTAACAATATATTTATATTTCAATCCACGCACCCATATAGAGTGCGAAGGATAGAATTGAAACAAAGTTGGATAGGATTCTAATTTCAATCCACGCACCCATATAGAGTGCGAAAAAACTAAAAGGAGATGTTACAAATGAGAGAATGATTTCAATCCACGCACCCATATAGAGTGCGAAAAGGCGTTTGCAGTTGATGCTAATCTTTTATTTAATTTCAATCCACGCACCCATATAGAGTGCGAACGTAATCGAATGTAAGTCAAGTGGTAAATATTATATTTCAATCCACGCACCCATATAGAGTGCGAATTTCCAACCCGGTAATACTACTTTTGTAGGCTTCATTTCAATCCACGCACCCATATAGAGTGCGAATTTCCAACCCGGTAATACTACTTTTGTAGGCTTCATTTCAATCCACGCACCCATATAGAGTGCGAAGATTACCGCCTGATTCACGCTGTATTTGAGCAAATTTCAATCCACGCACCCATATAGAGTGCGAAATGAGGGCATTGTTGCTGATTCAATAACTACTGATTTCAATCCACGCACCCATATAGAGTGCGAAGAATACAGGTTGAAGTCTTCTCTTGCTAAAAGAGATTTCAATCCACGCACCCATATAGAGTGCGAAAGCGCATAATATACGCCTAGGTACAGCAAGGGTTTATAACTGTAAAAGTGCTAACCTAAAATATTGATTCCGAAATTTGGATGAATCTATACCAAAATTAGCTAAAACCCTGTTAAATCAACTGGTGCTAACCTCCCTAGTAATTTATGTTCGCTTAGGGTTAGCACCAAGTTAATTAATATATTCAGAAAACCAAAGGTCCTTCCAAATCTAAAGAGTCTTTAATACTAAAATATTCCACTTTAGAATGATGGTTATCACCTAAACGATAAAGTCTAATGCTATCTCTATCTATATCAATTATACCAAGAAGTTTATTTTTTAGGATAGTATATTGTGTGCTGTTAATAATACATTCAAAAACAGAATTTTGCACGCGCTGACCATAGCTTTGGCAAAGTTTTGCTACCTTGCAAAGTCGTTTTTGGCCGCCGGAACTTGAAGTACTTACATCATAAATAACTATGATTAACATGCTTCACCTAAGAAGGGATGTTTCAAAGATTCTTGTTTCTTTTGCTGCTTAACGGCGAAAACGATTAACAGAATCTCTCAGTTCATAGAATCGATCAATAATCTGATCTCCCAGTTCTACATAAAGACTCATATATAATGTATCTACAACTACAAGCTGAGAAATTCGTGTTGCCATATTAGCAACACGAAAATATTCTTCCAGCATCGGTGTATAGAGTGGAATCAGAGCTTTACGAGCTAATGTTGATTTCTGCAATGTGGTAACAGCAACAATAATTGCTCCCTTTTCTTTTGCCAGTTCAACAAGTTCAAGAATTTCCTGTGTTTCGCCAGTAGTGGAAATAGCAATAAATACATCTCCAGGCTGCATGTTTAAAACTAAAGAGAGCATATAATGGAAATCTCGATTAAAAAAAACTTTAATTCCAAGCTTAGTAAACTTATGCGTTAAATCCTCTGCAACCATCGCAGATGCACCCGCACCATAAGTAACAACTGTATGACTCTTTTGGATGGCAGAAACAGTGGACTCAATATTTTTTAAATCCAATGTATTAAGTAATTGCTCAACTGCTTGCCTATCCAACTCCAGCGTATTAAAGAAGATGTCACGCATGGATAACTTATCAGCATGTTCTTTTTGAACAATATTAAAACCAATTTTATTTTCTTTCAGAGTCAGTTCCTGATTAAGCTCTAACTTAAAATCACGAAACCCTTTAATTCCCAGCTGCTTACAAAAGCGGACAACACTTGCTTCACTAACTTTAGCAGCAAGGGCATATTCCTTTATGGTCATTCTGGAAATCTTGCCTAAATTATTCAAGGTATAATTCGCAATTTTCATTTCAATCTTTGTAAAATTCTCTTGAGATTTTAAGCTTTCAATCAAGGACACACTGGCTCCCTCCTAGATGGTTTTCTTTTTTAATTGTTCAAGGTTATCAACAAATCTTTTTGTGATAATCTCCGGTCTGGTAATAGCAGAACCGACAACAACTGAATCCGCTCCACTTTTATATGCCGACACCAATTCTTCAGGTGTAGAAATATGACCTTCGGCTATAATTGGAACTTTCACATGATTTTTTAACGCGCTGACGAATTCATAGTTAAAACTGTTTTGATCCTTTGTTTCTTCAGTATACCCCGATAGCGTTGTAGAAACAATATCTGTCCCACATTCTTCTGCATATAATGCACTCTCTAAATTATCACAATCAGACATGACTAAAATATCGGGATAATTATCATGAATACGTGCAATAATTTCTTTTAAATTCTCTCCGTTTGGTCTGATTCGTTTTGTTCCATCCAAAGCAACTATTTCTGCGCCTGCTTCGATAACAGCAGCTGCACTTTCATACGTAGGTGTAATATAGACATCAAAGCCTTCAAACCATTGTTTGTAAATCCCGATAATAGGTAAATCCACTGCTTTTTTTATAGCAGAGATATTTTGAGGCTCTGTTGCGCGAATTCCTACAGCTCCTCCTTGTTTGGCAGCTTTAGCAAATGCAACCATGATGTCTGTGCCATACATTGGCCATCCTTGGCGTGCCTGGCAGGAAACCACCAGGCCGCCTCTGATAGCATTTAATAGCTCTTCTTTCTCCATAAACCAATTCCTCCATTATATAATGTTTAAAAGTCTTCCAATTAAACCAATCGCAAAGCAAATTAGCATCAGCCAATAAATCGCTTTCTTATTTTTAATTAGAGCGAAATAAAATAGTAATGTAATCACCAGCGGAAGCAGGCTCGGAAAAATTTGATCAAGCAATTCCTGAAGCATTATTTCTTTTCCGGCACTCGTCCATTCCGCAGTTAATTCAATCTTTACAAAGTTCACAATCATGGCTCCGGTAACCATCATCCCAACGATTGTTGCTCCTTGAACAAATTTCTGAATTACATCGGAACTTTTCATTTTGGCAATGAGCTGGACACCGAATTTATATCCCCAAAAAACGCCAAAATAACGGGTTAAGACATTTAATAATATATTAGGAACAATGAAAAGAATTGGACCTAGTATATTTCCGTTAAGTGCTAATCCAGCACCTATCGCAGCAAAAATAGTCATAAATGTTGCTTTAAATACGGAATCTCCAATACCAGATAAAGGCCCCATTAAAGCAGTTTTCGTAGATGCAATTGTTTCATCGGTAATAACACCTTGTTGTGCTTTCTGTTCTTCTAAAGCTGCAGCAACACCTAATACAACGTTTGCAGTATATGGATGACAATTAAAAAATTCATTATGCCTTTTTAAAGCTGACTTATATTCGCTCTCGTCAGAATATAAGCGTTTGAGGGCCGGAACCATCGCATAGCCAAAACCTAAACTAATATATCTTTCATAATTGATACTTGCCATACTGAAAAATGATCTTACAAAAACACGCCATAGATCTTTTTTCTTCAAAAGGCTTTGCTCATTTTGTGAGGTTGAATCCGCAGCTGTAAAGGTTTCCGTATTTTCTTTCGATTTACTGATTACTGATATACCAGCTGCTATCCCTAAACCTAATAAAGATACAGCTAAAACATTTAAATCTAAATAAACAGATAATATAAAACCAATTAAAAAGAAGGGCCAAAACTTTTTAAGATCCATCATTTTCAATAGCATAGCCATCCCAATTGCCGGGAGTAAACCTGCGGCAATTTCCAGACCTCCGGAAACCCATCCGGGCAACGCATCATTTATACGACTAACGAAATCGCTGCCAAAGTAAATTGCTAGAAAAGAAGATACAAAAAATACACTAAAGAAAACAAGTATCCCGGACAGGTGGAGGAGTTCCATCTTTCTTGTATTCCCATCGACAATTGCTTTATCTGATTTATGAACTAAATAAATATTTAAATTCCAAGCTAACATGATTAAAAACTGTGCTAAGATTCCAATCGGCAGGGCAAGAGTAATTCCTAAAGCTGTGGATTCAGCTTGAATAGCATAAATTGTACCGATAATTCCTGCAATTTGTGCATTCGGGGGAACAGATCCGCCAATCGGGAGGACCCCCATAAACATTAACTCGACACTTGCACCGACAATTAAGCCGGTTTGCAAATCTCCAAGAATTAAACCAATTAATGGACCAGCAAAAATAGGGCGGCTAATCATCCAATAACCATAACCGTAATTTTCTGTAATGAGAAGGGCTACTAAAACACTCAACAATAGAGCTGCTATCAATGTCATTTAAACTTCTCCTTCCATTAAATTCTGCTTATTAAGTCAATTGACTTATCACTGGGAGCTGTACGTACATCCAAATAAATATTCTTTGAAGCTAAATCTCGAAAAATATTTTTTTCTTCTTCATTCAGATAGACTGTTTTCGTGATTTCTTCTTTTTCTTCTTTAAAATACATTCCGCCTACATTAATTTCCTTAAAATGAACCCCTTGATTTACTAAATCCAAGATAGTCTGGGGCCCTTTCACTACTAAGAATGTATTTAATTTATTTTCTGATTTAAAATAATTACTTGCTTCTTCTACAGAAAGTAATTGAAACTTCTTTCCCTCTGGAACAGCCATTTCCAATAACATTCTTTGCATTTCATCATGCACCAGTACATCATCTACTACGACAATTTCTTCTACTTGATACGCTACCGACCATGAATAAGCTACCTGTCCATGGATTAATCTCTCATCTATTCTAGTTACTGCAATACTCATTCGAGCTCCTCCTTATTCTATAGATGTTCAAAAAAAGAAGATTTTGAATATCTTATATTAAATTATTTTTTGAATCATTTTATTGGATTCTTCAATTAAATGATTAGCGGTGATATGACTGTCTGTGCATGCTGTAATAATCATAGCCAGGTGATAACCTGAAATTACTGTAATTCCTTCCTCTTGTTTTCCTATCAGAGTTGCTACGTTTCCTGGTGTACCTCCTTTAATATCTGTTAATATCCAAAATTCATTAATGCCATTCTCTCTACCTTTCTCTATCAGTGAATGAAGTCGTTTATGATAATCTTGTGCATTTTCAGATGAACTCAGATTTACGGCATGTAAATGAGTTTGTTCTCCTAAGATCATTTCTGTGGATTGTTTCATTCCTAAACATCCATCCCCATGTCCTGCTAAAATAATCTGCCTCATATTTAGTCCTCCAATGCTGTTCTAAGAAATCCATTTGCAGAAGCAAGCAACTGTTCTGCTTCTGTCATTCCTAGATTTTTCTTAACCATAATGATAGCCAGCTTCAACTGATAATCTGTTCTTGATAAAATTTGCTGTGCTTCTTCCAGGGAGATTTCTCCAACTGTACTCAAAATACGTTCAGCTCTTCTTTTTAATTTTTTATTGGTTGCCTTTACATCAACCATCAAGTTTTCATATACTTTTCCAATACGAATCATTGAAATAGTAGACAGCATATTTAAAACTTTTTTCTGAGCTGTGCCCGATTTTAATCTTGTAGAACCAGAAAGTACTTCCGGTCCGACATCTAATTCAATTTTCAGTTGAGCGCATCTTCCTATTTCTGAGTCTTTATTACATGCTAATGCTACAGTTTGTGCATTCTTTTCTTTCGCATAATTTAAAGCTCCTAAAACATAAGGTGTTCGTCCGCTTGCAGCAATTCCTACAACAATATCCTTGTTGAATATTTTAAGCGCTTCCAAATCGATGCTTCCTTGATCAAAGTCATCTTCAACTCCTTCTATTGCTTCGACAAATGCTTTATTTCCTCCAGCTAAAACGCCAATTACCTGATCTTTAGATACACCAAAGGTTGGAATACATTCAGCCGCGTCTAAAACGCCAAGACGGCCGCTCGTTCCAGCGCCTACATAAATTAACCGGCCTTTTTGCTCAAGGCATTTCGTAATTTCAGTAATTACAGTTTCGATATTCTTTTCTTGGTTTTTAATTGCAAGATCGACTGTCTTTTCTTCTTCATTCATTAATTGAATAATTTCAATCGTACTGCATTGATCGAGATTTTTCGTCCGGTTATTACGCCTTTCTGTTAAAAGCTGTTCCAATTTTTCTCCTCCTTTTTGAATTTTTATTAATAATAGAATAGCATTTATGAAATTTAATTTCAATATTTGTTTTAATTTTAATGAAACTTTATGCAATTATTGTTTTAAGTATAATTATAAAAGAAAGATTATTTCCTTTGTACGAGCTAATGAAAGGGTTCACGATATAATTAAGGAAGAAAGTAAATGGGGCGAGGGTGGTGTTGCCTTTATTGGTCATGAATCGAATAAAGATACAAAGACATATGCAAGAAAGTATCTGAATACTGATGAACAATTTGGAGAAGTCGTGGAACAGGAAAATAATGTTGATGCCTTACATATCAATGTGCAGGATATTATGGATAAAGGCTATGTTGACCTGGAAGCAGACTGGTATGGAAGGGCTATTTACCTGGGAAAAGAGGATGGGGCGCCAATGTTTACATTTACAAATCCAGATGTAATGGGGCCCCCCTCAATCCTATTTATCTATGATTTCCCGTGGTTTAAAAGAGATTGGCCTTACAAAAGAGGAAATTGTGGAATATTTTTTAACTAAGCCTGGAATGGAAGGGGAGTCTACGAGGGATTTGCTGTTTCAGTATATTTTTGTTGATTATAGTGTTCATAACTTGAAACAGCTAATAGATATGCTTGCAATAGTCTCTGAAATAGTTCTTAAAATAATAAAAGTCATAAGCTGCCAGTTAAGGAAGAAGCTCATGACTTTTATATTTTATTTAACCAATCTTACTGAAGCAAACAGAATGTAACATTTCTAACCTAGTTAACTATTTTAATGGCTTTCTCCAATCTTTCCAATCCATCTACCAGCTTGCTGCGCGGACACCCAACGTTCATCCGCAGGAACTTTCCTTTGTTTACATGGTAGACGCTGCCGGACATAATTCCTACATTACCGGTATTTACTAAAGCATGCTGAATTTCATCATCGGATGATTGCAGGTTTGAGCAGTCAATCCATGCAAGGTATGTGGATTCCGGGATCTTAAATGTTATCTCCGGAAGCTGGCTTTGGATAAAAGAAGATACAAGGTTCATATTTTCATACAGGTAGTCCACCAGATTATCAACCCAATATGCAGAATGATTATATCCTTTAATAATAGAAAGCAGGCCGAATATAGATGCACTTGATAGGCCATCGCGCTCCTTCATGATCGTCAAAAATTGTTCTCTTACTTTTTCATCCGGGATGAATGCATATGAGCCGCCTAAGCTTGGCGTATTAAATGTCTTACTGGCAGAGGTGCAGATAAATACATTGTCCGGATTCCTCGCTATACTGGTGATAGGTACATAACTGTGATTTTGATAAACAATGTCCATATGAATATCATCGGAAATAATTTTTACTTGGTGCTTTTCGCAAAGTTTGATAATATGCTGCAGTTCATTATGATTCCAGGCTCTCCCGGTAGGGTTATGCGGATTACAGAAAAGCAGCACTTTTGCCTTGGGGTTGGAGAGCTGCTTTTCCAACAAATCAAAATCGATGGTGTACGAATCCTCTTTATAAAGCAGCGGGTTCTTGACTAATTCTCTGTTGGAAGCAGATACCTGTTTGAAAAAAGCATCGTATCCCGGAGTCTGCAGGATGATTTGATCGTCTTCCTCTGTTAGAATTCCAATTAATTTGGAAATAGAATAAATAACACTTGGGCTATAAACAATCCAATCAGCAGGAATATCCGCAGTAAAACGAGATTTGAACCAATAGGTGACGGCTGATTTATATGCATTGTGATTCCACCTTGTATAGCCAAATATCCCATGTGCTGCATATTCTTCTATTGCCTGTAAAATCTCAGGCGGACTTTGAAAATCCATATCTGATATGGAAAAAGGGAGTACATCACTTTTACCGAAACGATCTTTAGCGAAATCCCATTGTGTGCTATACGTTCCTTTTCGATTAATGACTTTATCAAATGGAATAGTCAAAAAAGCACCTCCTGGATAATTAAAATGATAGCTCTGTATCTTCTGATTCTTCTACATCGCTCTCCTTACGCAAAAATCCTACTGCTAATGCAATAATGATTACGGCAATAAGCAGACCGATTAATAACATAAATGGACCATTAACAAATGGCAGTCCCCAGATCCCGATTGCTGCAGGAATTGGAGATTGTGCTCCAAGTATTAATGCAATACCGCCGCCGATACCAGAACCAATTGTAATGACAGGGATTACTTTTAAAGGTGTAGCTACTGCATAGGGAATTGCTCCTTCTGTAATTCCCAATGTCCCCATCAATGCAGCTGGAATAGCGTTGGTTTTCTCAGATTTTGAGAACTTATTAGGGAAGAGCAGTGTTGCTAAAGATAACCCGAGCGGTGCCCCCATAATACCAATCCAGCATGCCGCCATAGGGGCGTAAATTCCTTCAGCCAGCGTAGCGTAACAAAATGCCAGAGCAATTTTATTAACTGGACCGCCCATATCAAATGCCATCATTGCTGCAATTATAAATCCTAAGATTAATAGATTATTGCCTTCCATAGAATTCAGCCAGTTTTCCAAGCCAGTCATTGCTGGAGCTAAAGGTAACGAAATAATTGTCATAAAAATGGCTGATGCGCCAATACCAAGTACAGGGATAATCATAATCGGCTTGATTACTGCTATGTTTGGATGCAACGGTATTTTCTTTAACTGGTTGGTAATCCACCCTGCAAAGAATCCGACTAAAATACCGCCGATATATCCGGTACCAAGCTCAGCTGCAAATACACCACTCGCTAAACCAACTGCAATCCCGGGCCTGTCCGCAATGGAATAGGAAATATAACCTGCAATCATTGGAACCATTAAACCTAAAACCCATACTCCATAGTCAGCTAACTTTTCGCCTATCATTGTTTCTTCACCAATGATTACTCCTAATGAAAGTAATATACCGCCAGCGACGACAATAGGAATCATATAAGAAACCCCGGTCATCAGATGTTTTTTAGCTGTGTTCCACATAGGTCTCACTCCTGTTTTTATTGTTTGGCTATTGCGTCATCAATGACCTTTGCAGCATTTTTAACTGCTGCTGCAACAGGGACTTCGTGAATGCTTTTGCCATCAAATCTATTTGCTTTTTCGATCTTTGTATCAATTGCCCAAATGACTAAATCAGCTTTTTCTATATCTTTTTCCTTGATTTCATTTTCAATTCCCATGGAGCCTTGCGTTTCTACTTTTATTTTGTGACCCAGCTTTTTGGCTGCTTTTTCTAATCCTTTTTTTGCCATATACGTATGCGCAACCCCGGCTGGACATGCAGTTACTGCTAAAATATTCATTATTAAACCTCTCCTTTGTCTGTGAAAATACCCGTAATGGTTGTAAGAATTTCATGTTTTGTTCTTGCTGAAAGCAATGACTGGACGAAATGGTCCTCCATCAAGTTCTCTGATAACGTTGCTAATAATTTCAAGTGAAAGCTTCCTTCATGTTCGGTTGGAACAGCTAATGCTATCAATAGCTGTACTGGTTTATTATCCATTGCTTTCCAATCAATAGCATCTTTTAGTGTTATTACGCAGATAGCGGGCTGGACCACCTCTTCCATTTTTGCATGAGGGATTGCAATTCCGCTGCCAAACCCGGTTGTGGAGTTTTTTTCTCTTTCCATCATTCCATGGTAATAAGCTGCTGCACTTTTTACGCATCCGGCTTTCAAAACAAGATCGGCAACTTTTTTCAAAGCTTCTTCTTTTGATTGTGCTTCGACATTAAGCTCAATTAAACTGTCATTTATTAATTCTGATTTATTCATAGATGATTCTCCTAACTAAATAGACTCAATAATGTCTAAGAATGCGTCATAATTTTTAGATAAACATAGTTTTTTTACATTATCAGGTGACTGAATAATTTCATACAAAGATTCGAATATCTCCTGAAATTTTGTCTGGAGTCTTTTTTCCAAAACGATAATCATCACTAATTGGACTTCCTCTGCCTCTGACCATTTTAATGGTTTCTCCAATACTGCAGTGCAGATAAATGATTGGCTGGAAAGCATATGCAGCGGGTGGGGAATGGCGACCATATTTCCAATGGAGGTTGGAGATATTCGTTCACGTTCCATAATAGAATCCCGGGTTTCTTTTTCTATATAACCCTGGTGAATCATCGCCTCTGTCATTGTTTCCAGCATCTCCATTTTTGTTTCTGGTTTTAAATTCTGGAAAAATAGTTCTCTGCGAAAAAATGGTTGGATGACTTTATTTTTGTTATGCATTTCCTTTAATGTATTCTGTACTTTTATAATATCCTTATCATCCAAAATAGACGGTACATGTACAACCGGTATTTCCAGATGCCTTTCAATGGGAACAGTCGTCAAAATAAAGTCGGGTTTTTGCTTCAAAAGTTCATCCAATTGATGCAGAGCATATACGCCGGTAAGGTTATAGCTGTTACCCAAAACGTGAGACAGCTTTGTTAGAAGCAGCTCTGACGTTGCCATCCCTGAAGCACATACTAACGCGATTTTCTTCTTGGAAACATATTTTATCCGTTGTCTTTCAATAGCAGCCCCCAAATGTAAAGCTAAAAAACCGATTTCATTTTGATTTACCTGGAAACCTGTAGCTTTTTCTACACAATGTGCTGCAATAACACCTGTTTCAAACGCAAGAGGATATTTAATTTTAATTTCATCAATCATCGGATTTCTGATATTCATATTAAAAGTGAGTCTTGTTACTAATTGCTTCAAGTGCAGACCGAGACTATAAAATAATTCTTCATCCTCGTCGATATGCAGGCCCTTCAAGCCAATTTTCGTTTGTTCCATGATCTCCATCGTTAATTGGAAGATTTCTTTGCCTAAATATAATTTCAGATTTGGAAAAGATATTTCTCCTTTTTTACCTAATCTATTGCCAACTAAATGTAAAGCAACATACTCAATTTCCTGTTCAGGATTCTGGATATCATAAAGTGTTTCAATAGATTTATTAATCTTTTCAGCTATTCTGTATTCATTCTCCTTTTTGAGAAATTCTATATGGTTGATAGAGCTGATATGCTGGCCGCTTTTAATTCTGCCGATAGCAATCATGATATGGATGACGATTTTATTTAAGGTATCATCCATGACCTCCATATCATTTCTATTTAATTCATCGAGGATTATTTTTTTAATTTTATCTATATCATCCTCAAAGAAGTAATAACCAAAGCTATTGACGAGTTTAAGAATCAAACGGTTATCAAATTCTTCACTGTGTATAAAGTAATCAGAAATGCAGAATCGTTTATTAACTTCATTTCCATCTGCTTTAATTCCCTGATGGTCTTTAACTATTTTAATGTTATAGCTGTTTAAAACCTGTTTTATTCTCTTCAAATCATTCTTAATCGTTGATTCACTTACATACAACTCATCCATAAATGATTCAATTTTTATGCTTTTATTAGAATATAAAAGTCTTTTGATAATGAATTGTACTCTATCCTCAGGTGTGACAGTAACGGACGTATTATTAAATAGAGCATTTTCTGCTTCGACTTCATAAAGTAATTTTTTAAACTGGTCTTCAGATTCGGCAGTTATTTTATAGCCTTTACTCTTTTTGGATACAATTTCTGTTTTGAATTCTTTCATTTTATAATTTATTGTTTTGATATCTTCACGTATCGTTCTTGATGTCACCCCCAATTTCAATGCGAGCGTATCACTTGTGATAAACTCATTTGCTGAAGAGAGTATCTTAATTATTTCTGCCATTCTTAAAGTTAAGTGTAAGGACATTTTGTATCCCCCTAATTTTATTTTAGTTAACGAATCTAAAGGTGCACAGGGAGTCTTTTTCCGTTAGGTAGAGGAAATGAGTTACTTAAAGAGGAAGGAATGGAGGGAAGATAAAGAAGCAGAGACTTTAACAAACCCGATTACGAATTTATTATACAATATAGTTAACTGAGTTATAATAATATGAAGTTATTCCTTTGTGCAATTTTATGAAAATGCTTACAATATAATTAAGGAGGAGATCAAAATGAAAAATGAGCCAGCAAAGCAGATTGTCTATGTGAATACGTTTACGGATGGAATTCTGGATCCAGAAAAAGCAATGCTTGGACCTGTAAAGGACGGCGGATATATTATTGCTAATACAGCACCTGGATGCTGGGGGCCGATGATTACGCCATCTCTTCAAGGCGGGCATGAAGTGACACAGCCGGTTTATGTTGAAGGAGCAGAGGTTGGGGATGCAGTTGCTATTCATATTTCTTCTATTCAAGTAACATCTATGGTTACTGCTTCCGGTAATGACCGCACTGTAGAAGGTCATTTTATTTCCGATCCATTTGTGGACGCGAAGTGCCCTGAATGTGGAATCGTGAACCCGGATACGGTTATAGCAGATGTCGGATTAGAAGCAGTACGATGTTCAAATTGCGGAGCAGCAGTTACTCCTTTTCAGTTCACGAACGGATACACCATTGCTTTTGATGATGATAGAACAATAGGAGTTACTCTGCCAAAAGAAGCAGCTGAAGCAGCAGGAAAAGACGGACGTAAAAACATGTGCACACCTGAGCATTCTGTGCAAAATCCAATCGTATCTGTGGCTCCTCATGACATTGTAGGCATGGTCGCCAGGGTACGTCCTTTTTTAGGACAAATTGGAACAACACCGGCCAGGGCTATGCCGGATTCTCATAATGCAGGAGACTTTGGTCAATTTTTACTGGATGCTCCCCATGATTACGGTATAACGCAAGAACAGCTGGAAGAGCGTACAGATGGACACATGGATATTAATCGGGTTCGGGAAGGGGCAGTTTTAATTTGTCCTGTAAAAACGGAAGGCGGCGGCATTTATCTTGGAGATATGCATGCGATGCAGGGAAATGGCGAAATTGCCGGGCATACAACGGATGTTTCTGGAATTGCTACGTTAAAAATAAAATTGCTAAAAGGAATTAAGATTGACGGGCCTATTTTACTGCCGGTTGAGGAGGATCTTCCATATAATGCAAAGCCGTTATCTGAACGGGAAAAGTCTGAAGCTTTAAAGGTTGCTAAAGCATATGGTTTTGAAGAAATTGAGGAGACTGCTCCTGTATCATTTATTGGAACTGGCGCAGATTTAAATGAAGCGACGGATAATGGTTTAACGCGCGCAGCTTCCGTACTTGGGATGAGTGTTCCAGAAGTTATGAACCGCGCGACTGTTACAGGGTCTATTGATATTGGGCGCAATCCTGGGGTTGTGACAGTTACATTTTTAGCACCGCTGTCAGCACTTGAAGATGCGGGGCTGAGTGAAATTGCGGTAAAGCATTATCATTTATAGATTGATGTATAAGAGAATCCATAATAATACATTTAAAAAGGTGGGATAGTAATGGGATTACTAAATGATAGAGTAATTTTAGTTGCTGGTGTGGGCCGTGGATTGGGGAGGGATGTCGCCAGAAATATTCTTGATGAGGGCGGATCTGTTATTATGGGAGATTTAATAGAGGATCAATTGAAGGAAATACAGCAAGAGCTCGATCCATCAGGAAAACGAACATTTGCACAGCATCTTAATTTAGCAGATAAACAGAGTAATGCAGATTTAATAAAAGCTGGTTATGAAAAATTTAACCGTCTTGACGGAGTAATTCAGGTTGCTGCCTACGATAATACAATGGGCGGATTATTGGATAATAATTTAGCGGATTGGGACAAGGTTTCGGAAATTAATATCAAAGGTACACTGCAATTAGTACAAGAAGCTGTTCCTTACTTAAAAGAAGATGAGGGCGGAGCAGTGGTATTAATCGGTTCAGCATCTGCGGCTATCCCAAGTGAAGACTTTCTACAAATGAGCTATGGCATTGGAAAAGGTGCATTGCGAACAGCAACGCATTATTTATCGAAAGAGCTGGGGCCTTTAGGAATCAGAGTAAATAATATTGCACCGGGATTCAAATGGGGCCCTGTATTAGAATCCGCATTTCAGGCACAGGCAGATCAGTATGGTCTTACCCTGGAGGAAGTAACAAAGCCAGTTAAGGATAAAATGGCTCTCCGCCGCTTCCCGACAGATGATGATGTAGCAAAATCCTGTGTATTCTTTTGTTCCGATTACGCAAAAAATGTTACAGGACAGAATCTCTATGTGGATGCGGGTTATGTGTTGAATTGATGGTGTAAGGAATGTAGATAGTGATTGTTTTAGATCTTCATTCGCTGCCATAAAAAGACACCTCTTCTGTTTTGGTTTTGATTCCAGACAAATCATTTATACCAAAGAGGAGAGGTGTCTTTTTACCTGATGTGACCTTTAAATCAATTATTTAGATGTTCTTATATTGCAGGTTTTTCTTATTCAATTTAATTTTTTGGCGCTCTATATCCAGCATCTTGAGCTTCTGATTCTGAACAAAACCATTCAACGACATTTGTTGTTCGATCATAGTAGGTGCTGCCAGGCGTATGGTAGATTCCGGATTTACTTCCTTTAATGTTACAATCACCTTCAGCTGCCTGCGATGTACTGTCATCAGCAGAGTCTTCTTCAGAGGTCTCTGAAGCGTCTGCAGTGGAATTACTGGAACTGCCAGCTTCTTGACTTGCTTCCAGCTGCTGTTGTAATTCACTATTGCTTTCTTTTAATGTAGTAATATCCTCGGAAAGTGATTCATTTTCTTCCTTAACTGCCTCATAGTCTTCTAGCTTCTCGTTTTCTTCTTTGAGTGCAGTAATTTGCTCAGACAGAGTTTCATTTTCTTCTTTAATTGACTCGTAATCTTCTAACTTTTCATTTTCCTCTTTTAATTCGTCAACCTGACTTTGTAAATCATCATATTCTTCTTGAAGGGTGGAATTTGCATTTTCTAATTCTTCAATTTCAGCAGTTAATTCCTCATTCTTTTCTATTTCTTTATCTAAATCTGCAGCATTATTAGCGCCATCCGTACCACACCCGCTTAAAAGCGTGAAAAGTATAGCAAACGCTAATACGGGGAGAAACTTTTTCTTCATTTTCCCTTTGGATGGTGGATGCGATAAAGTATAGATAGCTAAGCCTGATAATACAAAAAGCATTGATAACACGATTAGAGTACCCATAGTTATACCTCCATTAAAAGTCCAGTGTATTTAATTATGTAATGTTATGACTATCAGCAAATAGTTTACGGATCAGCGGTATTTATCGATTAATTTATATTTGTAAGTACGCACTAACCAAAAAATAGATGTAGCTTGATATGTTATTTCTTGCAGGGCATCTGCGGTAAAAGCAATAGAGTTTTACCAAAATAAAAGGAACAAAGCAGCAGGTATGTATTAAGCGCTTTCTTTTCACTTCCTCTCTTTTTAATACGTATTAAAAAAGCATTCGTTTATAAAGCAATACTCACTTTATAAAATTTTTTATTAAATAGTAACTATTATAAATAATGTAACATATTAGTAATGTTTTTGTAAAATTTTCTTAAATTAATAGAACATTGGGCTGTTATGTTATTGGGAAGACAATGATTCTTAGCTGATTTGTCATTCAACAAAAGTAAATGAATGGCAAAGGTTATAAATACTCGGTAAAAGTAATGACTGAAACTATGGAGGGAGGGTATTGTTGAAGTTCATTGTTTTGATAACTCTACTTGTTTCAGGTGTATGTGATGCGTCCTATATAATATTTAGGAAAAACTGAATATGCTGTTAAGGAATAAGATAATCTCCGTTTTTAAAAGATTAATAGAATAAGTGTCTATTTCTTCAATTATCGAGTAGAATAATTGGAAACACATATAAATTGGAGGGAAGGAATATGACACAGCAATATAATTATAAAAATGCGCAATTGATAGAAATGGATGCCCCCGCTCCTGATTGCACAGAAACACCGATAATGATAGATGATAAAACGATGCAGCTGCGAAGAGAAAAGGTTTTACAAGAGATGCAGCGGAATGATTTGGATGCATTACTGATTTATGCAGATGTGGAACATGGCGGAAATTTTGAATATTTAGTTGGTTTTATTCCCAGATTTGAAGAGGCTTTACTGGTCCTTCATTCTAACGGAGATGCTTTTCTGATTTTGGGAAATGAAAACTATAATAAAGTACAATATTCAAGAATTTCGGCGCAGGGAATTCACTGTCCACACTTTTCCTTGCCTAACCAGCCTATGGAACCTCACAATACCATTTCAAGTGCTCTTCAGGAAGCTGGAATGAAGAAGGCAATGAAAATTGGAATGGCAGGATGGAAGCATTTTACCAGCAGTGTTGAGGATAACCAAACTTTATTTGATATCCCTTCTTTTATTGTAGATGCTGTACGGGAAATTATTGAAAAGGAAGGTTCCGTCATTAATAAAACAGATATATTCATTGCCGGGGAACGGGGCGTACGAAGGGTTAATAGTGCTAATGAAATTGCACATTATGAATTTGGAGCATCGCTGGCTTCAGATTGTGTTTTACGTACCATGGATAAACTGGAAGTTGGTATTTCTGAGATGCAATTAGGAAATGAGCTCAATGCTTACGGTCAACGAAATAATGTCGTAACAATCGCATCAACAGGTAAAAGGTTCGAAAATGGTAATTTATATCCAACTCAAGAAAAGGTAAAGTTAGGAGATGCAATCTCTTTAACAGTAGGGTACAAGGGAGGATTATCAAGCAGATCCGGGTATGCTGTAATGGATAGCTCTGAATTGCCAGATAGCAAAAAAGATTATGTGGAAGACTTGGCAGCGCCATATTATACCGCAATTACAGCCTGGCTGGAGAATATTCAAGTTGGGATGACAGGTGGAGAATTGTATAATTTGGTTAATCAGGTATTGCCGCAGGAAGAATATCATTGGGGATTATGCCCGGGGCATTTGACAGCAGATGAAGAATGGCTATCATCACCTATATATAAGAATTCAGATGAATTAATCAAAAGCGGAATGATTTTTCAGACAGATATTATCCCTCGTGTTGCGGGATATGACGGGGTCTCGGTTGAAAGCACTGTAGCTCTAGCTGATGAGTCGTTAAAGCAGGAGATTAGAGACGAATATCCAGCACTTTGGGAAAGAATCATTAAAAGGCAAAAGTATATAAAAGAGATACTTGGAATCAATCTAAGCGAAAATGTTTTACCGTTATGCAGTACGGTTGCTTACCTGCGCCCGTATCTTTTGAATAAAAAGCTTGCGTTTCATTATGACCATAGCAGATGATATTGAACAATCAATAGTTTGTGCGAAATATTTAAGTACAGTAGAGTAGAATAGAAAGCCATTTAAAGGTTAGCTGTAATTATAAAGTAAGTAACAAATATGATAAAAATTTTTGGGGAAAGAAGTAATGTAAACAATAAAAAACTTGCGTAATAGCCTGAAACCGATAGATTCATTCTAACGGTCTCAGGCTATTTCATTTACCTTAATAACGTTCTTCATTATGAATTATGTCATTTAATAAATATAGTTTTTGTTCATCACGCGTACAAACATTGAACGGAAATGTAATTGTAAATGAAAGCGGTTGATAATAACATGAAATTAGGAGGGATGCTTAATGCTCGAGCGAAGGTCAATTGACATTATGGAAACCATTTTAGGCAACCCCAAGATTACAATTAAAGAACTGGAATTAAGAACCTCATTGACAAGGAGGAAAATTGCTTATGATTTAGAGAAAATCAATTATTGGCTGAAAACGAATAATTTACAAGAAATCAAGAAGGATCAGCAAAAAGGCTTGAGTTTTCCTGGAGATGCGAATGAAATATTGAGCATTTTAGAAAAAAAGGATATAAAGGGCACTTTAAATGAAGAAGAAAGAAAACGTATCATTTTTTTCTATTTATTTATGCAAAATGAAGAGATTTCTCTGCTGCATTTAATAGACGTCGTGGATGTAAGCAGAGGTACAGTAAATGATGATCTAAAAAAATTATCCGCTAACCTGAAAGAATACTTTTTGGAGATTTCCTATTCCAGAAAAAATGGTTATTACATTAACGGAAATGAACAAGATATACGAAATGTTCTTATCATGTTCATTGTAGAAATTATTTTTAAAGGGACGAATAGAGAACTTCTGGATTTTGTTTTAGATGAGGAGATATTTGAAGAGATTACTTGTGTTTGCAGCAGGTATTTTCAAGAGTATCAAATCATTCTGTCTGATAATAATTTTTTGGAAATATGTTATATCATCGCTTTTGTTTTTATTAGGAAAAATAATACGCAAAAGTGGATTGAAATGGATAACCAATTTGAATTTCATCGTTATGATGAATATAAAATTGCCCGGGAGATTTTATCCAATCTGAACTTTATTCATGAGAACCAAGAGGATTATGCAGCATTTCTTACATCCTTAATGCTATCTTTTTCTTCTGTTCAAATAAGTCAAAAAACGAACGATTACTATTTGCTGAAGGATTTTTTATTTGAGATTATTACTAAGTTGGAAACAACCTATGGGATAGATATTGGAGATAAAGAAAGCGCCTTCAAACAGATTTATTATCATTTAAGGCCGGCGTATTATCGTATCTTATTTCAATATCCGATAATCAATCCATTAAAGAGAAAAATTCAAGAGCAGTATAGCTTTTTATTCAAAATATTAAAAGATTTGTTTGAATCTTCTTATCTGCCCAATGGAAAAATGGTATCTGACGATGAAATAGCCTATTTAACGATACATTTCGCAACACTGATGAAAGATAAGAAAACGAAAAAAATATATGCGTATACAGCAGCGGTTGTATGCCCAAACGGAACAGGGTTATCGCTGATTCTCTATAATGAGCTGACTAATCTTTTTCCAGAAATTAAGTTTCTTCAACCATTCTCACTTAATGAACTGGAGACTATCAGCGATAATGTAGATGTTATTTTTTCTACAAGGTTAATAAAAAGCTCCAAGCCTGTTTTTATTGCCAGTCCCGTGATGACGGATATTGAAAAGGAAAATCTGGTAAAAAATTTCTACAGGTGGAGTAATAAAAGTGTTTGTATTGATAATAGTTCCATTGTAAAAGAACTGACCAAAATTATTAGTAATTACAGCGAGATTAAGGATCCATTAAACCTGAATAAAGCATTAAGTAATATCACTGCTAATTATTTAATCTTTGATAAGAAAAGGAGACTTCCGATGTTGAGCGATATTATGACTGAACCACTCATTCAGTTGAATATTGAAGCTACTGACTGGAGAGATGCGATTAGAAAAGGCGGCGAGCTTTTGATTGCCAATAATAAAGCATCTGCTAATTATGTGCAAGCAATGATTGATTCAGCGGAAGGAAATGGATCATATATTGTTATTACAAAAAATGTAGCTTTACCACATGCAAGGCCAGAAGAAGGGGTAAAGGATCTGGCTATCAGTATGATTACTTTATCCAAGCCGATCAAATTTGGAAACAAAGAAAATGACCCCGTAAAATATGTATTTTGTTTATGTGCCGTCGATAACTCTACGCATTTAAGAGCTATGTCGAATCTGGTTCAGTTGTTGGATAAGAAAGAGTTTTACAGCAAGTTGGATCGTTCTGTTGATTCCAAAGAAGTTGTTGATTTTATAAAGAAATGTGAAAAGGAGCTGGAAATGTAATGAGAGAAATATTAGTAGCATGCCGAACAGGGATGGGAAGCAGTACGATGTTGAAAATAAAGGTAAGTCAGGTAGTAAAGGAAAATAATTTTCCATTTAACGTTACCCATGACACGATGAGCGCAGTTAGTCAGTTTTCGGGAGACTTATTGATAACTCTGGAGGATTTAGTACCAGACGTAGAAGACAAAGTTAAATATGTTATCGGAATTAAAAATTTAATGAATAAGGAAGAAATAAAAAGCAAAATTGAGAAGTATCTGGAAGAAGTAAAAGAGTAACTCAAGAGAGGGTGAATCGTAGTGGAACTTTTAAGGGCGTTTGCCATTGATTTATTAGGTACTGCAGCAATTCTTGTAGGGTTAATGGCTTTTATTGGGCTTGTTCTGCAAAAGAAGCCGTTTGATGAAACGTTAACAGGGACTTTGAAAACGATTGTAGGATTCCTGATATTTTCAATTGGTTCAGGTGCAGCAGTCTTGTCTCTGGACAGTTTCCAGGCTCTTTTTGGTGAAGGGTTTGGTCTGGATGGAGTTTTGCCATTAGCTGAAGCAGTTACAGCTTTAGCACAGGACAGGTTTGGAACGGTCGTCTCGCTTGTCATGCTGTTTGGATTCCTGTTCAATTTATTATTTGCCAGGATTACTCCATTTAAATATATATTTTTGACAGGGCAGCATAACCTTTATTTTGCAGCATTGCTTACGGTTATCTTAAAAGCGCTGGATGCAAGTAATTTTACAATTGTTGCGGTTGGAGGAGTTATTTTGGGACTGGCAGCCTGCCTATTCCCGGCTATTGCTCAGCCGTATATGAGAAAAATTACAGGTGATGATGAAATTGCTTTGGGTCATTATGTGAGTGTAGGTTACGCTATTTCCGGATGGGTAGGATCTAAGGTTGGTAAACCGGAGGATACAACAGAAAATTTAAAACTGCCAAAATGGCTTTCTATGTTTAAAGACTATGTCGTCGGTGTCAGTATCACTATCATTATATTCTTTTACGTAGCTACGTTTGCCGCAGGGCCACAATTTGTTGAAACAATTTCGGAAGGAACCAATTGGCTGGTATATCCGTTAATCCAGGGGCTGACGTTTGCTGCTGCACTGTATGTCATTATTACTGGTGTAAGGATGCTGTTAGGGGAGATAGTGAATGCATTTGTAGGTATTTCTGAAAAATTGATACCAAATGCAAAACCGGCACTGGACTGTCCAGTTGTATTTCCTTTTGCTCCAACAGCAACTGTCATAGGCTTCTTATCTGCTTATGCAGGTGGACTATTATGCATGTTTTTGTTTGGTATTCTCGAAATGTCCGTCATCATCCCTGTTGCTGTTCCATACTTTTTCATAGGAGCGACAGCTGGAGTATTCGGTAATGCAACTGGAGGCTGGAAGGGCGCCATGGCAGGAAGCTTTGTTGTTGGTATTCTGATTGCGATTGGACCAGCAATAATCTATCCAATCATGGCAAATATCGGTCTGGTAGGAACTGCTTTTCCAGAGACAGACTTTACCATTGTCGGATTATTAGTCTATTACATTGGAAAATTAATATTAGGTTTGCTATAAACTGAAAGGATGATATAAATGAGAACACAGACAATAGAAAAGATATCAGATTTATCCGTTGCTACAATTAGAACATTGGCGATTGATAGTGTGGAAAATGCCAATCACGGTCATTTAGGAATGCCTTTAGGAGCGGCACCGATGGGATATACACTCTTTAAAAATGTGATGAATCATAATCCAGAGAATCCGCATTGGTATAATCGCGACAGATTTGTACTAACGTCCGGCCATGGCTCTATTTTATTATATACATTGCTGCATTTAAGCGGATATGAGGTCTCAATTGATGATTTAAAAACCTTTAGAAAACTTGGAAGTATCACTCCAGGTCATCCCGAGGTTGATATAACCCCTGGCGTAGAAGCTACCACCGGGCCATTGGGACAAGGGCTTGCTATGACAATCGGTCTGGCACTTGCTGAGGCGCATTTGGCAGAGAAATATAATAAACCGGATTTTGATATTGTGGATCATTACACGTATACGATATGTGGTGATGGAGACTTAATGGAAGGTGTAGCCCAGGAATCCGTATCTCTGGCAGGGCACTTAGGGTTGGGGAAATTAATTGTGTTATATGATTCTAATGATGTGTGCTCTGATGGTGATCTCAGTGATACCAATTCAGAGGATGTCCAAAAAAAGTATGAATCAATGGGATGGCAGGTCATTCGCGTGGAGGATGGAAATGACATAAACGAAATCGAAAAAGCTATACAGTCGGGGAAAGAGGAGAAAAATAAACCAACATTAATTGAAGTAAAAACAATTATCGGGTTCGGCTCTCCCAATAAAAGTGGAACAGCAGCTATTCACAGTAATCCTGTTGGCCCGGAAGAATCCGATTTGATTAGAAAAGCATACGGATGGGATTTTACGGAAGATTTTTATATTCCAGATGAAGTAAAAAAAGATTTCTCTGCTATCTGTGAAAATGGGAGAGCAAGTGAAACTGAATGGGGGAATTTATTAGAGGCGTATCAAAGAGAATATCCAGAGCTGTCTAAAGAATTTCTGGCGTCAATGGAAAATAACTTTGAAGTAGAAGAAATAAATATAAATTTTGAAAAAGAAAAAGTAGCAACCCGTTCTGCATCTGGAGAAGTATTGAACGCGATTGCTGATAAAATACCATTAATAGGCGGCTCTGCTGATTTAGCTTCCTCCAATAAGACAACCATTAATGGAAGTAATTTTATAAGCAGAAATGATTATAGCGGAAGAAATATAAATTATGGTGTTCGTGAATTTGGTATGGCTTCGATTGCTAACGGATTGGCATTACATGGAGGGCTTAAACCTTACACCGGTACATTCCTGGTTTTCTCTGACTATATGCGTTCAGCTATACGAATGTCTTCGATAATGAATAAGCCATTGATATATATTTTTACGCATGACAGCATCATGCTGGGGCAGGATGGGCCTACCCATCAGCCGGTAGAGCACCTGGCTTCATTAAGAGCGATGCCGAATCTAAATGTTATTAGACCGGCAGATGCTAATGAAACTGCGGCTGCCTGGGAAATTGCGATTCATTCTAAGGAGACTCCGACTGCGATTGTTCTTGGCAGACATGACGTACCTGTATTAGAAACCGCAGATAAAGAGGGTGTGAAAAAAGGAGCTTATATTATATCCAAAGGTAATGGAAAAGCGACTGGCAAAATAATCGCAACTGGTTCCGAAGTAGAACTGGCAATAAAAGCTCAAGCAATTTTAGAGAAAGAAGAAGTATATGTTGATGTAATTAGTATGCCAAGCTGGGAGCTGTTTTTAAAGCAGGATGATGCTTACAAAAATGAAATTCTTCCTAAGGAGATTAAGAATATTTTAGCGGTGGAGATGGGTTCATCTATCGGCTGGAGAGAATTTGTCGGAGCTGATGGAGATATGTTGACCATTAATCATTTTGGGGAGTCTGGAGATGGACAGGAATTAGCTGGGAAGCTTGGTTACTATCCTGAAAATATTGCTGATAG
This sequence comes from Oceanobacillus sp. FSL W8-0428, assembly GCF_038004405.1. Taxonomy (NCBI): domain Bacteria; kingdom Bacillati; phylum Bacillota; class Bacilli; order Caryophanales; family Bacillaceae; genus Oceanobacillus; species Oceanobacillus sp. FSL W8-0428. The sequence goes on along the minus strand of NZ_JBBORB010000001.1, from coordinate 466,238 downwards.
ATTTAAAAGGCTGGAAGAGAAAAATAGTAGATAAGAGATTAATTAAGTTTGTATGGAATATATAATAAACTAAAAATAATAGATGAAGTCCCCCTTAGGAACTTCATCTATTATTTTTGTATACTTAATATAAACATCAGGGTACCACAAGCTGAAGGGAGTTCATTTGAGCAAATTTCTTTCTTAACCTATAATGCAATTATTCTAGAATTGATAAAACAACATAATGAAATGGCAGAACCTATGTTTGAAAGGAATGCTGATTTAGAATAATATTGTCAAACCCATTCAAAACAAATAAATTATTTTCTCAAAATAAGAATAAATAAAGTAAGCGAAAAATAATATACTGCATTCTATTATAACTGAATTACCTCTTTACTTGAATTTAACAAGTAACAGGAGGTAGTTTTTCATGGATGATGAGCATCTGGTTGCTCCCGAACAATCCCAATAACATCTTCCTCTGTATTTAAAGAATTTGGAAAGCTGTCAGCAATCGTTGGCAATAGCCTCGATAAAGAAGAAGTGAAGTATGCACATGCAACAACTGTGGAAAATGTTATTACTGCAGAAAAAGGAAAGAGAATTTGTGCAGTGAATTCGGCTCTTTTGCGATGGGAGAAAGAGGCTATTACGACCAGGGAGGACTTGGAAAATATATCATTGCAGATACAAGAGAGGTATTTGCCTTTGCAGAGGATATACCGTTCCACCATGGTACTTTTGCGGTGTAACACGCAGTAAAATCCAGCTTGGAAACGATGTTTTGATTATAGAAACAGGCATAATGGGACTGCTTTATCTGATAGTTGCTAAACTTCAAAGGTGCAGAGTGATTATCAATGCCCTGGATGCAGCTCAGAGAAAAGAAGCATAAGAGCTCGGTGTGACAATTGCCTCAAATTCACACGAAGAAGAGTAGTGGAGACTTTTCATGAACAGTTTCTTTTACCACGATGACCCTAAACCCAGATTGGATTCACCGTACAGGAGTTGAAATAACTGGAGCGGCTAATTCGTCTGTACAATCTTTAGCCAGATAGATTTATTTCGAAGATTTATTCATTGGATGAAGTTGGGGAAGAGTTTGAAGTATCGTTTAGAGGAAGGCGGTATAGGGTGGTCGAGATGTAAAGAGTGGAACAATTTTTATTTGATTGTTTGAGATAAATTATTAGACTATAACTGGATTAATTGTCTTTAGGTGAGTATTGGTTTAAGTTGGCAGATAGATAACACTCGCTTAAAAATGATATTGCTAATAGTATCTATTATATTGTAAAAGGAGCTTTGATAGATTTTCACCTGTTTTAGCTGTACTTATTGCAGCTACCTTTATAGCAATCAGCACGAGAAAATTAATCTTTGGCAACAGGATGGAGTGCCAGGTTTCTAAATATCAGTACCGTTGGATGTTGTAGTAGCGGGTGCTGAAAACGCCCGTGAGGAAAGTACTTATGATACATATACTCTCTTTTAATACAAATATTCTCTGCATATTGACTTTTGTAAGCGTTTGTTTAATTATGAAGAGGAGGTGGAGCGTATGATTAAAGAAGAATTAATAAATTACTTAGAAAACCAGACAGCTTTCTTAGATTTAGACAATATTAGTGAAATATTTACTTCCAAGATAATAGGGGAGCAATTTAATTTAAAAAGAAATACGGTGAGTCACTATCTAAATCAATTAAATGAACAGGGAAGTGTCATTAAAATAAATACACGTCCGGTTTACTTTTTTCATAAGAATGCTTTTGAAACACAATTCTATACGCTATCCAAAAGTATATATCATAGTTTAGATGAATTAAAAGAAGAGCAGCCTTTATTTCAAAAAAAGAAGGATATATTTTCATTTTTAATTGGAAGTGATGCAAGTTTGGCAAGGAGTATAGAACAATTAAAGACAGCACTTTACTATCCGGAAAATGGCTTGCCAGTGTTATTGACAGGAGAAAGCGGGACAGGTAAAAGCTATATGGTGAAAATCGTCTATCACTTCTGTTTAGCAAATGATTTAATTAAGGAAGATGCGCGAATGATTACTTTAAATTGTGCTCAGTATGCTAATAACCCTGAACTTTTAACTAGCCATTTATTTGGACATGTCAAGGGAGCTTTTACGGGCGCAGATGAAGATCATAGAGGTATTTTTGAAGAAGCAAATGGCGGGATTTTGTTTTTAGATGAAGTTCACCGATTAAACGCAGAGGGGCAGGAAAAACTATTTACCTATCTTGATCAAGGGATAATTTATCGAATGGGTGAAACGAATAATCCGCGTAAGGTCAATACAAGATTATTCTTTGCAACTACCGAAGATTTAAATAGTGTCTTTTTGTCCACGTTTATTCGTCGTATTCCTGTTCAAATAGAATTACCCCCTTTGGAGCAGCGAACACAAAATGAACGTTTAGAGATGATATATGATTTTTTAATAAAAGAAAGATCAAAAATTAAAAAAGTCTTATTAGTGAGCAGTCAAGTTTTGCACTTATTAAAAACTACTCCTCATCAGGGGAATATCGGTAAGCTGAAAAATGTAGTGAAAGTAACGGTAGCAAAAGCATTTTCTGAGCAAAAAGATGCCAATAATATCTATATTACTATTTATCACTTACCTCCTGATTTATTAGCAAAAGCTGCTTTGAAAACGAATGCAGCTATGGAAGAAAATATAAAAATTGATGAAACTACAAGTATAGAAAGTTTATCAACGAAAAAAAATCCTGAAGAGCTGCGAATTATTCGCACATACGAACGTTTACTGGCCAGCTTTAAGAAGTCGGGATCCAATATTACAGTTATTGGTGAAGATATAAAAAATGAGGTAGAAAATTTATTTGATTTTTTAATATTTGAAACAGATCGAGAAAAGAAACACGAATTATTATTATTCATGACTCAATATGTGCGTGATACGTTAAAACAGATGGAGACCTCTTATCAGATTATATTTAATGGTAATAGTGTCTATGCCGTTAGTTACTATTTATTCCAAAGAAGTTCCGTCCGCTGGCAGCCTGATGATGTGGAAGTACAAACTTTAATCAAAGAATTTAAGCAAGCAGTCATTCAAGCATATCCTATGCTATTTCAGTATACAGAAAGAATGCTATCTATCATTAAACCCAGGTTGGATATTGAAGTATTTGATATGGATTTAATTTTACTGACTCTTTACTTCAGGCAATTAGGTTTATCCCGGGAATCCAATTTTGCAAAAGCAATTATTGTTGCCCATGGCTATGCAACTGCAAGCAGTATCGCTAACGTGGCCAATCGCTTATTAGGTAAAAACATTTTTGAATCGTTTGATATGCCGATTGATACTACGCCACAAAAAATCGCTGAGGAAATAGTTGATTATACTGAAAAAAATGATGTGAGCAATGGCCTTGTTATTTTGGTGGATATGGGGTCATTAAAAGCAATATATGAATATTTTCCACAACAATTATCCGTTCCCGTTATGATTATGAATAATATAACCACCCCTCTGGCAATAGCTATAGGGGAAAATATCCAGAAAAATATGAACCTGTCTGAAGTAGCGGTTCATTCATTTGAAGATAATCAACCAGACTGGAAGATAATTTATCCACAAAAAAATAAAAATAAAGCGTTATTGACTACATGCTTTACCGGAATCGGTACAGCAACAAAAATTAGTAACCTTCTTGAAAAAAGTTTACCAATAAATAGTCCGCTAAAGGTGCTTCCTTACGATTATCAAACACTGCATGATCAAAAAGAAAAAGAGACTGTTTTTTCACTTTATGAAGTTGTTGGAATTGTAGGAACTGCAAACCCGATGATTCGGGATATTCCTTATTTATCTCTTGAAGAATTAATTTCTGGAGAAGGTACACTGCATCTAAGAGAATGGCTAATGAAAAGTCTAGATAATGAGCAGGCAGAACAATTTAACGACCGATTAATCCGCAACTTTTCACTTGAAAAAGTAATAGATTCTGTAACAATATTAGACACGGATAAGGTAATGGCAGAAATCGAATTATTTATGCGAATACTAGAGGAGTTAACTGGACAAAAAATTTCAAATGAGAGAAAGCATGCTCTATATGTGCATGTCAGTTGTTTGATTGAACGGTTAATTCGTAATGTTCCAATTGAAATCTATAGTGGAAATGACATCGATGAAGAGTGTCGGGAAGAACAGCTTGTCAGAATAAAAGAAGCATTCAGTGTCATAGAAGAAGATTACAGTGTCAAAATACCAAATTCAGAATTAAAATATATTTATGATATTCTCTTTCAAAAACTTGATTTTTCAATCGTTAACGAAGATTTTTAATAGGTAAACAAAGCGTGCCACTAAAGTTGGCACGCTTTTTGCTTTATATAAGTGTAAGTGAGGTGAAAAAAGGATGGAAAGAAAATTAGTTTTGGCTAGTCACGGAAAGTTTGCGTCAGGAATTTTAAGCTCTTTAAAATTAATTTGCGGTAAAAACAGTAATATTATCACTCTGGATGCTTATGTAAAAGCAAATTATGACTTAGCTTCAGAAGTTGAGAAATTAATGAGAGAAAACCGGGGTAAAGAATTAATCGTTATCACAGATATATTTGGGGGGAGTGTGAATAATGAATTTTTGAAATATATATATACACCAAATTTCTATCTTGCATCAGGAATGAATTTACCTTGGTTAATTGAAATTGTAACTCAATTTACAACAGCAAAATCCATTCCGGGATTAATCAAGGATTCTTTAAATAACTCAAAGGAAATGATTCAATTTTGCAATGAAACAATCCATAAGGAAAGTGAAGAAGAGGATTTCTAAAAAGGGAGGAAATAAGAATGATTAAATTATTGCGAGTAGATCACCGTCTACTACATGGACAAGTGGCATTTTCTTGGACGCAGAGCCTGGGTACAGATTGCATTCTGGTTGCAAATGACGATGTACCAGAAAATGATATCAGAAAAACGACGATTAAATTAGCAAAGCCACAAGGCGTGAAATTAGTCATAAAAAATATTAACGACTCTATTAAAGCTTTGCAAAGCGGTGTAACGGATAAATATAAGTTATTTATTGTCGTTGAATCTGTAGAAGATGCATATAAGCTGTCAAAAGCCTATCCAGAAATTCAAGAAATAAATTTAGGCGGTATGAAAATTCGAGAAGGTACAAGAAATATTTCAAAGGCAATTAATATTACTAAAGAAGAAGAAGAGCTGGTTAAAGAATTAGTAGACAGCGGAGTAGAGGTGGAAATTAGACAAGTGCCATCGGATAAAAAAATTAAGGCGCTAGACGCTTTTTAAAGAAAGGATGAAATTAAGTGATTTTACAAGCAGTCCTTCTTGGGGTTATAGCATTTATTGCTCAATCCGAATATGCACTAGGAACTTCTTTGTTATCTCGCCCAATTGTAACAGGATTATTTACTGGAATTGCACTAGGAGATATTAAAACAGGTATCATAATGGGAGCCACTTTAGAACTGGCTTTTATAGGTTCGTTTTCAGTTGGAGCTTCTATCCCACCTGATGTCGTAACTGGAGGAATACTAGGAACAGCTTTTGCTATTACGGCAGGCGCAGGAACTGAAACAGCGCTATTACTAGGGTTGCCAATTGCTACATTGACTTTAATTTTAAAAAATATCTATTTAGGATTGGTAATTCCTACAATGAATCATAAAGCAGATAGTTATGCAGAGATGGGAAATTACAAAGGAGTAGAACGAATGCATTTAATTGCAGGATTCGGGCTTTCTCTCATGTTGGCGTTAATCGTATCTATTTCTTATTCTATCGGAAATAATGCTGTACAGTCATTTTTGAATGTGATACCAGAATTTGTTCAAACCGGTCTAACTGTTGCTACAGGGATTATTCCTGCTTTAGGATTCGCTATGTTAGCGAGATTATTAATTAATAAAAGTGTCGCTCCTTATTTCTTTTTAGGGTTTATTATTGTAGCTTACTTAGATATTCCTATTACCGGAATTGCTATATTTGGAGCTATTTTAGCAGTAATTATTGTTAATATCATGAATTTTGCAAAAAAGAATGAGCAATCTGCTCAGACAACAGATGGGGAGGTCCTTGATGATGAAGACTTCTGATCCAAAAGAAAAATCACTAATAACAAAAAAAGACTTAAACAAAGTTTTTTGGCGTTCTTTTCAGATGGAGTTTTCTTGGCATTATGAACGTCAAATGAATATGGCCTATGTTTATGCAATGATTCCAATCCTGAGGAAACTTTATCAGACAAAAGAGGAAATGGCTTCCACTTTAAAACGACATTTAGAATTTTTCAATACAACGCCTCATATTGTAACGCTGATTTTAGGAATTAACGCAGCTATGGAAGAGGAAAACCGTTTAGATAAGAAATTCGACGAAAAAGCGATTGATAGTATAAAAACTTCATTAATGGGACCGCTGGCTGGAATAGGGGATTCGTTCTTTTGGGGAACATTACGATTGATCGCAACTGGTGTAGGAACCTCACTTGCATTACAAGGAAATATATTAGGTCCAATTTTATTCATATTAATTTTTAACATTCCACACGTTGTATTACGTTATTTATTTACAGGTTGGGGGTATAAACTAGGCACTGGTTTTTTGAAGAAAATTCAAAGTAACGGTATGATGGATAGCTTGACTTTAGGAGCATCAATTATTGGATTAGTAGTTGTTGGAGCAATGACTGCTTCGATGATAGATATTACTATTCCGCTTTCCATAGGTAGTGGGGAAGAGGCAGTTACGATTCAAAGCATTTTGGATGATATTATGCCTCAATTATTACCATTAGCTGCTTTTGGTATCGTTTTCTATTTATTAAAGAAAGAAGTGAAACCTTTATCAATTATTGGAGGAATGGCTGTAGTTGGTATCTTGGGCGCTTGGATTGGGATATTTTAAGGAGGAAATGAAATGGTAAGTATGCTTGACTATATTTATGAAGAACAAGTAACTTTGGAAAAAATAATAAAAGAATTTGACTTTAATTTGCCGGAGTTAAAAGATGTTACACATTGTCTTATTCTAGCAACTGGATCTTCTTATAACGCATCCCTTGCAGCAAAATACTATATGGAGTCTACAGGAGATATGTATATAGATATACAAGAACCATTTGATTTCTTGCATTACGGCAAAGTTGATCCTAAATTTGATTTAGTTATTGCTGTTTCACAGAGCGGGAAAAGTACATCAACGATTCATGCTGTTGAAAAGATAACGCAGTCTCAAAAAATAAAGACGATTACTTTGACTAGTGATAGTGAAAGTCCAATTACTAAGGTTACGAATCGCACGCTTAATCTGAATATGGGAATTGAAAAAGTTGGTTTTGTAACGAAAGGTTATTCAGCAACTGTCCTAAATTTGATGTTACTGTCTCTAACCATCGCTTCACAATCTCATCGAATGGGTGAAAAGGTTCTGGAAAAAGAGAAAAAAAATCTTTGTAAAGCTGTTTACAGTATTAATAAAATTATAGATAAAACAGCAAAATTCTTTGAGAATAAAAAAGCCGAATTAAAGGAAAGCAATCGATTTCTTGCGATTGGTTATGGGCCAAACTGGGGAACAGCAAAAGAATTTGAAACTAAATTTACTGAAACAGTTCGAAAACCATCTCAAGGATTTGAATTAGAGGCCTATATGCATGGTCCTTATTTAGAAGCAAATGAAACGCACAGTATATTTTTTGTTGAAACAGATAGTGCTATTTTATCTCGCTCAAAAGCGCTAAGAGGCTATATGGAGAGGCATGTGAAACGATGTTATGTCATTTCTACCCAAAGTGCAGGAGGAGAAGATGAGCTGGCTTTAGATTTAGATGTAAGTGAGAAGATTAGTCCATTGCTATTAGTAATCCCTTTCCAATATTTTGCCTATCAAATAGCGACGATACAAGGGATTGATTTAGGGCAAAGAATATTTGATGATTTTGATCAAGTACTTCAAAGTAAAATTTAAGAAAAGAGGGATAGATATGTTGAAATTTGATGAACAAAAACAAATTGAAAGCGTTAGCGGAGCTATTGCATTAAAAAATGAGATAGAACATATCATAGATGAGGTTTACGATAGAGGTTTTGATAATATTTATTATTTGGGCATTGGGGGCACGTATGCATCCAGTATGCAAGCTGTGACTTATATTAACGAAAAAAGCAGCTTGCCCGTGTTTGTCCAGCATGCTGCAGAATATTATACAACTGGAAACAAAAGACTGACAGAGAAATCTATAGTGATATTGTCTTCCGTAACAGGATCAACGCAAGAAGTGGTGAAAGCAATCAAAATGATAAAAGAACTAGGTTCAACGATTATTGCGTTTGTAGATGAACCGAATACTCCCTTAGCAGAAATGGGAGATTACGTTATCTCTTATCCGGGAAATGAGCAGTTAAAATTTTTTATGGCTGCCGACCGCTTCATGTATCGTAATGGTGAATTTCCAGATTATGAAGCTTATTATAAAGAATTAGAAGAGCATTTGGCTGTTGCTTTAGTAGAGGTAGAAAAGTCTGCTGATAATTTTGGATTTGAATTTGCTGAAAAGCATCGTCATGATGCGATGCACTATTTCATCGGTGCAGGTAATCAATGGGGAGCAGTATATTCCTATGCAATGTGTTATTGGGAAGAACAAAGCTGGTTACGTTCTAAATCTATTCACGCCGCTGAGTTTTTACATGGTACATTAGAAATTGTAGATGAAAATACACCAGTAACCCTGTTTATTGGAGAAGACGAACAGCGTGAATTAGCAGAAAGAGTAGGTAATCTCTTGCCGCGAATTTGTGGTAATTATACAATCATCGATTCAAAAGACTATGAATTGCCAGGTATTAGCGATAAATACCGTGGTAGATTATCGTATTTTATTATGCATGCGGTAACTCAAAGAATAGATGCCCATGTTGAGAAGTTAAACTGCCATCCATTAGAAATACGCCGTTATTACCGTCAGTTCGATTATTAGTGTTAAAAAATTATAATTAAAAGCATATAATTGGATAATTTCTATCTGATTATATGCTTTTTGTTAAATGAAATAATTAATGCACTAGCTATACTGGAAATAGAGTAAGCATTAGTGATACACCGATCATAAAACTCTCGCCTCTTTCTTGCTTGACACTACATTTCTCCTGGACAACCCTATAAGGGCTGTCCAGGAGAAATCAAACCTAAAGTGGAAATTGAATTAAGATTATCTTCATAGCAGTGAATCAAAGAAGATACACTGCCATTATCTGTCTTTTTACTTTGACTAGTTATCTCTCACCCCAAAAATAATATCCATTTACTATTCAATAGTAATTTTCTCTCCTTGTTTATCAGAAAGATAAGCCGCCTCATTAAGCAAGGTTAACGAAATTATGTCTTCCTTGGTAATAGAAGGAGCCGTACCATTTTGAATTAAGTGAACCCATTGCTCCATCGCTGTAGGTAAGCTTTCAGGTAATACTTCCGGTTCGGACCATTCATTTTTATTTAAGTGTGTACTTTTGATACGTACCTTGGAGTCTTCAATCAATAAACATCCCTGTGTCCCGTATAATTCTAATTGAAAAGGGCTTCCATAAGAATTGAATCCAGTTTCAAGTACGCCGATTGCTCCGCTTTTATATTGTGTAACAACAACAGCGTTGTCTTCTACGTTATGTTTTAATGATGAATGCAGGCTGGAATAAACGTTTGCTAAAGGTCCAGCTAAACGGTTGGTCAGATAGATGGGATGGGCGCCTAAGTCAATCAAAGCACCGCCTCCGCAATCATCTTTATCATAAAAATGACTTGGAAGCCAGCCATTAGGATGGGTTTCTGTTGAAACAGATCCATTATGAGCTAATCTGCAGCGGATGCTGGTTAGATTTCCTAACCAGCCTTTTTTGAATGCTTCTTCTGCGTAAAGGAAATAAGACTCTGTAAGTCTTGGCAGGGATACCATGAGTTTTACATTTTCTTTTTCTATCGTTTCATATATTTTTTTGCAGTCTTCCACGGTGAATGCTAATACTTTTTCTGTGAAAATATGTTTTTTATGTGCTGCCGCTTTTTGAATAATTTCTGTATGCCATTTCGTTGGTGTATTGATAATGACGGCATCAATATGAGGATCATTTAAAACGGTACCCAGATTTTCTTCGAATGGAACTTCCCATTTATCTGCCCATTCTTTCCCGCGGCGAGTGTCTTCATCCCAAATACAAGCGAGGGAAAGCTGCTTATTTTCTTGAACCTGCTGCGCATAATCCTCTGCGTGGACATGCCATTTACTAAGTAAAGCAACGTTAATCATATGTGTTTTCCTCCTTTTTAAACATTAATTGATGTAATCAGATAGTTTGACCCATTTTTTTAATCGATGAGATTCTTCTACAGCGTGTATTACAAGCTGATTGAGATAACCATCCTTGAAATTTGGTACTTCTAATGTTTTATTTTTAATCGAATCCATCATTGTTTTTATGAGATTGATAAATGTGTGTTCGTATCCAAGAATATGACCTGGAGGCCAGTAATTTTCTCCGTACGGGTAGACTTCTCCAGTACAGTTTATAGTACGGAATCCTTGAAGCTCTGCACTATCATTCTCCAGGTAAACATGTAAATGATTCATATTTTCAAGATCCCATCGAATAGATCCTTTTTCTCCGTTTATTTCAATTCTGTTGCCGTTTCGATTTCCCGTGGCAAAGCGGGATGCCTCGAAAACTCCTAAGGCTCCATTTTCAAATTTCGTTGTGAAAATAGAAGCGTCGTCCACAGTTACAAGTTCCTTTTCATCTGTGTTTTCTGCTGCACTTGGTCTTTCTTTGATGAAGGTTTCTAATAACCCGGAAACCTCAGAAATTTCACTGACCAGGAATCTGGCTAAATCAATGATATGGCTGCCGATGTCCCCAAGAGCACCAGATCCTGTTCTTTCTTTTTGGAGTCTCCAGGTAACTGGTGCAGATGGGTCAATCAACCAATCTTGCAGGTAAACTGCGCGTATATGATAAATTTTTCCTAGCTGTCCTTCCTCTATCATCTTTTTTGCAAGTTGTATTGCTGGAGCAAATCGGTAATTGTGACAGACCATGTGCATGACACCAGCCTTTTCAACTGCTTCAAGCATCCTTTTGGCGTCCTCTAAAGTCGTAGCTAAGGGTTTTTCACAGATGACGTGTTTTCCTGCTTCAGCAGCTGCAATTGCTATTTCAGCATGTGTATGATTTGGTGACACAATATCGATTAAATCGATATCTTCCCGTTGAATCATTTTTTCCCATTCTGTTTCAGAAGAAGACCAGCCCATTTCTGAAGCTGCCCGGCTGACGTTTTGTGAATTTCTTCCGCAAAGAGTTTGCAGAACAGGACGTGTCGTATTTTTAAAGTAAAAAGGGATATTGCGATAAGCGATACTATGTGCTCTTCCCATAAACTGATAACCTATCATTCCAACTCGGATACTCATGTATTTCACCTCTTCTTTGAAATAATGAAAAAACGATAGTATTAGATGACTATATCTTGGCAGGACGCAATTCGGGAATTGAAATAGATACTTCTTTTCCGGCTTCAGCAGATCGTAATATTCCGTCAATAATCGCCTGATTGATTAAAATTTGTTCTGCTGGAATCGGAGCGATGTTCTTTCCTTCCTGAATGGCTTTGACAAATGCTCTTACTTTTTCATAAAAGATATTTAGATTGTGTTTTTTAACAGGAATTGATGTGTCAACATGCTGTCCTATTACATCATGGAAGAGATCGATGGAACCGATTCCTCCATCCCATACACCGCTCCAGGGCCCTTGACCTGCCGGTGTCAGTTTCAGCCCGGCATTGGTCCCTAAGAACAGAGTTGGTCCTAATGTATCCATATGCATTGCCCAGGAAACCTTAAAATTAATTACTTTTCCACCCTCTAAACGAATGAGGGCAATGCCGAAGTCTTCCACCTCAAAATTCTCAGCCTCGGGATGATGGTCCGGATTTGTACCAAACAAATTTGATGTGTAAGCGGAGACAGAGATTGGTTTTGGATAGCCTAATGTATTTAATGCTAAGTCCAGCGAGTAACAGCCGATATCTGCCATCGCGCCGGCACCGGCTAATGCCTTTTTAATAAAAGTTCCTTGTGGCATCCCCCGGCGCCGGCCTCCGCCGGTTTGAACGTAATAAACATTTCCTAATTCTCCGGAGCTTACAATTTCTTTTACCAATTGCATATTCGGATCATATCTTGGCTGAAAACCGACAGTCAGCATTTTATTCATCTTGAAGGATGTCTCCACCATATCTATTCCCTGTTCCAACGTGATAGACAATGGTTTTTCTACAAGCACATGTTTTCCAGCCAGCAGAGAATCTACACTTGTTTTATGGTGGGCAACATTTGGTGTGCAAACGCTTACTCCGTCGAGGTCTAATTCTAATAATTCTTGATGATCTTCAAAGGGTACTGCATTTTTTAATTCAAGTCTTTGGATAAATTCCGCTGCTTTACCCGGAACTAAATCCGCTACGGCTACTATTTCCACATCACTCATTTTTTTATAGCATTGAGCGTGTGCATTGGCAATGCCGCCGCTACCGATTATTCCAATTTTAACAGTTTGTGTCATAACTATTCCACCTTCACAAAAAATTTAATCTATTATTAAATATACTAAATATACATACTTAGTATGTCAACATTTATATTTTTGAAAATTTAAAATATGAAATTTATAATTATATAAAAAATATATATTGACATTCGTTGAAATATCTCACTATAATAATGATAATTAGAATTTATTAAAAAATCTAAAAATATAAAAGGAGATTAAAATTTGATATGTCAAATGATGATATATTATTACAAGTTGAAGATTTGACCACTTCCTTCCGGATAGATGACCAATATTATCCGGCGAATGACCATATTAATTTAGATGTATATGAGAATGAAATAGTGGCAATTGTTGGCGAATCAGGATGCGGAAAATCTGCTTTTGGACATTCCATTATGGGGATGCATAGTCAAGAACAAACGAAAATCAGTGGAAAGATTCATTTCAAAGGGGCGGATCTATTATCTTATTCAAACACTCAATTGAATAAAGTTCGCGGTAAAGAAATTAGTATGATTTTTCAAGATCCTTTAACTGCATTAAACCCTTTAATGATTGTAGGAAAGCAAATTGAAGAGGGAATGAAATACCACACGAAATTATCCAAAAACAAACGAAAACAAAAAGCGATAGAAATTCTTAATGAGGTGAAAATTCCGCAGCCGGAAAGAGTATATTCACAATACCCCCATGAATTATCCGGAGGGATGCGGCAGCGAATTGTTATTGCGATTGCAATCGCCTGTGAGCCCTCTCTGATTATCGCTGATGAACCCACGACCGCGTTGGATGTTACCATTCAAGCTCGAATTATCGATTTATTAAAAGAATTAAAAAGGCGAATGAAGACAAGCATTATTTTGATTACACATGATTTAGGTGTTGTGTCAGAAATGGCTGATCGTATAGCTGTGATGTATGCTGGAGAATTTGTAGAAATAGGAGAGACGAAGAATTTTCTGAAAAACCCGCTGCATCCTTATTCCAAATCATTGTTGCATTCACTTCCTTCCAAAAACAACCAGGGTGAAAAATTACACGTTATTAAAGGCGTTGTTCCATCATTGAACCATCTTCAAAGACAGGGCTGCCGCTTTAAGCCTCGAATGAGCGGCACAGATGATTCTATTCACGAAGAAACACCAACGTTAAGAGAAGTTGAAAAAGGTCATTGGGTCCGATGCACATGCTATAAACATTTTCAAATTGATAATCATAATCAAGTGGTGGAGGGGGAGAAGGATGACGTTTTTCAAGGTCAATAATTTAAAGGTTTACTATCCTATCCGTGGAGGCATTTTTCGCAGAGTTGTCAATCATGTGAAAGCAGTGGATAATATCAATTTTGAATTGAAGCGGGGCGAGACATATGCGTTAGTAGGTGAATCGGGATGCGGAAAAACAACAACCGGCAGAACAGTTGTCGGGTTAACAAAGGCTACCTCCGGGGAGGTCATATTTAATAATTTGGATTTGACAAAATGTAACCGCAAACAAATTAGGGAAACCAGAAGAGAGATACAAATGGTATTTCAAGATCCTTATTCTTCTTTAAATCCGAAAAAGACCGTCTATGATATCGTCGCTGAGCCGCTTCGGAACTTTGAGAACCTGTCGAAATCGGAAGAGAGGGAGCAGGTGGAATACTTTATGTGGAAAGTGGGAATGAGCAGAGATTCTTTGTTTAAATATCCTCATCAGTTCTCAGGAGGACAGCGGCAGCGGGTAGGTATTGCCAGGGCATTAACATTAAAGCCTAAAATAATCATCGCTGACGAGCCTGTCTCTGCGCTGGATGCTTCTGTACAGGCACAAGTACTTAACTTTATGCAGGACATACAGGAGGAATTTGGCCTTACTTATCTTTTTATCAGCCATGATTTAGGGATAGTCAGGCATATGTGTAATCGAATCGGCATTATGTACAAAGGAAAATTTGTAGAAGAAGGTACAAGAGAAGATATCTATGAAAATCCGCAGCATATTTATACCAGACGCCTAATTGCTTCTATACCTGAATTGGATACAGATCAGCATCAGAATAGTGAATTGCTTCGAAAAAATATTGAGGAAGAATATCAAAAGGAAAATGATAAATATTTTAATGAAGATGGAAGCGTAATGGATTTAAAGCCTGTATCAGATACCCATTTTGCAGCATTACGCTAAGGGGGCTTGAAAATGTGGAAATTTGTTGTTCGCAGGATATTAATTATGATACCCCAGTTGGTTGTTTTAAGTGTCCTGGTATTTATCCTGGCAAAGGTGATGCCTGGAGATGCTTTATCCGGCTTGGTGGAAACTCCGGGTGTTGATTCATCAACGATTGAAGATATGAGGACAAATCTGGGAATTAACGATCCAGTCCATGTTCAATATTTAAATTGGATCAAAGGATTGTCCCAAGGTGATTTAGGTACGTCCTATATTCATCAGCGCCCTGTTTTGGAATTATTAGAAGCGAGGCTTTGGAATACGGTTTATTTGTCAGCCGCAATTTTATTTTTAACGTATCTTATCGCTATCCCACTTGGTATTACTGCAGGAAGGTTTCATGATTCTTTGGTAGATAAGCTGATTGTCGGTTACAACTATGTCACCTATGCGACTCCTTTATTTATATTTGCATTATTAATGTTGTTTGTATTCGGGTTTCAATTACAGTGGTTCCCTACTGGAGGCAGCGCCGATATTAATTTGGAGCCTGAAACATTCAGCTACTATATGGATAAGATTTATCATTTACTTTTACCTGCTTTATCCGGCGCTTTATTAGCGACCGTTGGAACGATTCAGTATTTACGAAACGAAATTATAGATACGAAAATGAAGGATTTTATCAAAACAGCAAAATCCAAAGGAGTTCCAGAAGCAAAGATATATTCGCATCATATCCTTCGTAATTCTATTTTACCCATCGCAGCATTTTTAGGGTATGAAATTACAGGATTAATTACTGGTTCTATCTTTTTAGAGAGTATATTCAGCTATCCGGGAATTGGACAGTTGTTTCTGCAATCTATATCACAAAGAGACTTCAGTGTGGTAACTGCACTGGTAATGGTAACAGGGGTAGCGACGCTAATCGGTACACTGTTATCGGATATCATATTGAGTTTGGTTGATCCGAGAATCCGGGTGGAATAAAGAGGAGGGATAAAGTGAGTGTTGAAAGCAGTACAAGTGCTGAAATTCCATCAAATAAATTAACGGGCCTAAAGATTATGTTTAATGAATTTAAGAAAGA
Organism: Oceanobacillus sp. FSL W8-0428; assembly: GCF_038004405.1. NCBI lineage: Bacteria > Bacillati > Bacillota > Bacilli > Caryophanales > Bacillaceae > Oceanobacillus > Oceanobacillus sp. FSL W8-0428. Next base: position 450,367 of record NZ_JBBORB010000001.1, on the reverse strand, counting down.
TAAATTAGCCATTGCTTCAGTTATTATTCTGCTGATCATATTTATCTCGGTATTTGCTGGAGCGTTGATTTTAGATCAGGAAGAGGTTGTGCGGGTAGATTTATTTTCGATTTATTCTCCTCCGACTTCAGAGCATTTGTTAGGAACGGATTATGGAGGAAGAGATATTCTGGGGCAGCTTATTATTGGAGCGAAGAATTCCATTATCATCGGGTTTGTTATTACCGTGATTACTGGTGTTTTTGGATTTGCAGTTGGTTTGGTTTCCGGCTATTTCGGCGGGATGATAGATAATATCATCATGCGCATCATTGATTTTATAATGATTTTGCCGTTTCTTATGTTGGTTATTGTATTTATCACATTGATTCCAAAGTTCAATATTGTCACCTTTATTATGATTATGAGTGCATTTCTATGGGTCAGCAATGCCCGTTTAATCAGAGCCAAGACGCTGGCAGAGAAGGAGCTGGATTATGTCAGTGCATCCAAAATGTTGGGAGCTTCGAATATAAGAATTATGTATAGAGAAATCCTGCCTAATTTAACTTCCATTATCATTGTTAACTTGACGCTAAGCTTTGCAGGAAATATTGGAATAGAATCGGGATTGAGTTTCTTGGGATTTGGTTTACCGGAAAGTACGCCGAGCCTGGGGACATTAATTGGATATTCGACAAATCCTGAAGTATTACAGGGAATGTGGTGGATTTGGTTACCTCCATCATTATTAATTTTAATAATGATGTTGAGTATAAACTTCATCGGACAAGCACTAAAAAGGTCTGGGGATGCAAGACAAAGATTAGGATAGGAGGAAGAGAGTATGAGAAGGAAAAGTGCTTTGTGGATTGTTGTATCAGGGATATTGTTCAGTATTATTTTAGCAGGATGCAACGGCGAGGGTGAAAGCGACAGTGAGGGGAGTGGAGCAGAGGGGCAAACAGAAGAAATCGATCTTAATGAAGAGGTTCAAAATGATGGTGAAATTATCGAGGATGGAAGTTTAACCTATGGTTTAGTGTCTGATTCTCCATTCGAAGGAATTCTCAATAGTGCATTTCTTGCTGCAGCACCAGATGGTCAAGTAGTTCAGTTTTTTGATGAAGCATTGCTGGCAGTAAACAAAGATTTTGAGATTACAAATGACGGAGCAGCTACTTTTGAAATGTCAGATGACAACAAGACAATAACTATTCAAATTAAAGATAATGTGAACTGGCATGATGGGGAGCCGGTAAAAGCGGAAGATCTTCAATTTGCTTATGAAGTAATAGGGAGCCCGGAATATGTAGGCTCGCATTATGGATCACTGATACAAATGGTGGAGGGAATGGACGCATATAATAGCGGGGAAGCAGATGAAATCTCCGGGATTGAAATAATTGATGAGAAAACATTGTCAATAACGTATACGAAAGCATCTCCTGCCATATTGAATGGGATATGGTCTACTCCACTGCCAAAGCATTATTTAGGTGATATCTCAGTTCCTGATATCCCATCTTCCAAAGAGGTAAGGGAAAATCCTATTGGCTTTGGACCTTTTAAAGTGGATAGAATTGTTGCTGGAGAGTCTGTGCAATATAGTCGTAATGATGATTATTGGAAGGGAAAACCGAAGCTCGCTTCTATTACGTTAAAGATAGTGAATCCAAACACTGTACTGCAGTCATTGGAAAATGGAGAAGTAGATATTGCTGAAACATTCCCGACGGATCAATATCCGAATGCGGCAGATGGAGAAAACTATCAAATCATTGGCGGCATCAATAATTCCTATACGTATCTATCGTTTAAATTAGGACATTATGATACAGAAAAAAAAGAGAATGTTATGGATCGTCCGAAGCTTCAAAATAAGGATTTGAGAAAAGCAATGGGGTATGCGTTAGATATGGAACAAATTGCAGAGAATTTCTATCATGGCTTAAGTTTTCCGGCTACGACACTAATTGTTCCTTTCTTTGAAGGGTATCATGATGAAACAATAGAAGGATTTCCATATAACGTAGAAAAAGCAGAGGAGCTGCTGGATGAAGCTGGTTATGTAGATGTAGATGGTGATGGGTATAGAGAGGATCCAGACGGAGAAGAATTTATCATTAATTTCTTAGCAAGATCCGGAAGTGATACTTCTGAACCAATGGCTAAGTATTTCATCCAATCCTGGAATGACATTGGCCTGAATGTGGAGCTGGTTGATGGGCGTCTTCATGAATTCAATTCTTTTAATAAAATGGTAGATGATGATGAGCAAAAAGTGGATGTGTTTATTTCCGGCTGGGGAGTAGGAACAGATGTCGATCCATCAGGTATTTATGGACGAAAGATGCCATATAATAATTCGAGGTTTGTCAGTGAAGAAAACGATGAATTATTAGAAGCTGCATTATCCGAGGAAGCATTTGATACAGAAAGACGTAAAGAAATATATAATGAATGGCAGGCTTATATGTATGAAGAATCCCCTGTAATTCCTATTTTGTACAGTTACAAATTGTTAGGGGTAAACAATCGGGTGAAAGACTATTCTTTTGATACCACCATCTTCGGTACTTGGGAAGAAGTCGGTGTAACGGAAGAAACAGCAGAATAAAGTCATCCAGTAAAAACAGACGCTTTATAATCCTATATCATTTATTGAATGATATAGGATTATCTATTTCTGGATAATTCATCGTTTTAACTTATTTGTTTTATGGCCCATTAGTAAATGTTACATTCTGGACCTGATTTTTTTGATGCTAGAAAGGTATGTTTGTCGTATAATGGTCACAGGTACTATTTCTTCATTCTTTTACACCATGTAAATAGAATGGAGTGTTTTTGCATACATAGAACTCTTGGCCTTTTGGAGGATGTTCAAAAAGCCCAATAAAGATGACACGGAGATAAGAGGAGCTTCTACTAAGAACGCCCACATCGTGTGGGCAACGTAGAAGCCAGCGCATCCTGCGGAAGTGCGTTGACTAAATTTTCCCGATACTCACGTATTATTAAGCATAGAGGAACTTCTGTTAAAAATGTCCACGTCCTGTCGACAACACAGAAGTCACCACATCCTGTGGAAGTCCGTTCGGAAAAAGTTAGTCGCCTTGAACTTCTTGGTCCTATTTATCGGACTTTTTGAACACGCACTTTTAGGGATGAGGGGATATTTATATAATATTAATGTGATGAGAAGCACAGATATGGAAAATGAAATAGTACATTGATACAATCAATGTACTGATTGATAAAGGTGATAACAGTGAATTTATATAGGAAAATATATTTGGATGTCATAGAAGAAATACGGTCTGGTAATTTGAAAATTGGTGATAAATTACCAACGGAAAAAGCAATGTCGGAAAAATATAAAGTCAGTAGAATTACAACAAAAAAAGCACTTGATTTACTTGCTCAGGAAAAGATTATTGAAAGATTTCAAGGGAAGGGCTCTTTTGTTTCTTCAGGGCAAATTAAAAATCAAAAATCCAAAAATGAACCCTCGGTAAAAGCATTACCACATTTAAGCGGATTAGTAGGATTAATCATCCCTGAATTTTCAGATGTTTTTGGACTGAAGCAAGTCAAAATGATAGAGGAAAAATGCAGTGAGTACAATTATCATCTAGTCATAAAACGTACATTTGGTTATGTAGAAGAAGAAAAGAAAGCAATTAATTCTTTAGTAGATAAAGGACTGGACGGCTTAATCATTATCCCTGCTCATGGAAGGCATTATAATCATGATTTATTACGCTTAGTAGTGGATAAATATCCGCTTGTTTTGTTAGATCGTTATATTAAAGGTATTCCGGCAAGCTCTGTGCATATTAATAATCAAAAAGCTACTATAATGGCGATAAAATACCTTCTTGAAAAAGGGCATCAAGAACTGGCATTCATTTCTCCTCCCAAGGAAGGAACTTCGTCGATAGAGGAACGGGAGATTGGTTTTCATATAGCTTTCTCTGACAAAAATCTCCCCGTAAACAATAACTACTTTCTATCAGATATCTTAAGTTCCATTCCCAAGAACTTTTCCGCTGCTAATGTGAAGGAAATAGCGAAAAACGACAGAAGGAAAATAGAAGAATTTCTTAAAAAAAATCCAAAAATAACAGCTGTTTTTTGTACGGATTATACAATTGCCAATATGGTTTACTCCGTTCTGGAATCATTTGGAAAAAAGATCCCACAGGAATATGCAATCGTTTGTTTTGATTCAGTGTCCAAAACGAATGGCAGTCCTCTTTTTACACATATTTCGCAAAGAGAAGATAAAATGGGGGAAGAGGCTGTTCACTTATTGATGAAGCAAATTAATGGAGAATATGATCCGAAACATGTTGAAGTAGATTTTGATTTTATTATTGGAGATACTACTTGAGTTTAATTATATAGGAAAGTATTTTGAACGGAGGTTTTTCCTGGCAGATTACCGAGGAAAAGCCTTTTTGTTGTGGAAGTCTTACTAGTTTACAAAACATATTAATTCGTCTCTTTTTCAATCTTATAACTGTAATGATAATTTTATCGTAATTTGTCGTAATTTTTAATAATTATTATAGAGATATTTTTTAAATATTTTGGTATTATTTAATAGATATTTAAATTCAGAAAAAGGCAAACCATTCGAAAGACTGGGACGCAAAGTTACAGGTCTAAGGTTATGCTAAGATGGCTGTGCTGCCTAAAATAACAGATATTTTAGGGAGGGTTTAAATGAATAACGAGGTAGCGAGGGAAAAATTAGACAAAGAATGGGTTGAACTTATTAAGGAAGCTTTAAAAATGGGGATTGCGATGGAAGAAATCAGGCAGTTTTTAAAGAAAAATTAATGCTTCAAAATGTTTGTCTGCCGAATTATATTGTGGCGGATGCTTAAATAATAGAAGCGTATGATTGCTGTCTCCCGTATATAAAATTCTTGAACGAATTAAAAGCATATGACTAGATAGTTTTCTGTCTGGACTATATGCTTTTATTATATAGAAAAGAAATGAGAAACAGAAAACGTGGAGGATTTACCTCACAAAAACTTTAAATGTAACGTACAAAGTGAAAGGAGAATGGAAAACATGATATCTCACGTAATATGGGATTTAGGAGAAACATTAACTACTCCGCCCAATAGCAGGATGGATGTAAAGCCGCTTACGGAATATCCGGAAATAGAATTAAGAGAGCATGTATTAGAGGTGCTGGAAACAATTAATAATATGGGATTAAAACATGCGATTCTCAGTAATACGGCAACAAGTGACAGTGACGTTGTCCGGGAACTGTTAAAAAGGTTACATATTTTGGATAAGTTTGAATACGTTTATGCTACGAAGTCTGAGTTAGATCCATCTATTCCAGAAAAACCGGACAGTATCGTATATCATCAGGTGCTCGAGAAGCTGGATATTCAACCGGAAGAGGCTGTTATGATAGGTAACACCTGGGATACGGATGTTATTGGAGCGAATAGAATTGGAATGCATTCGATTTGGCTGCAAAATCTGGAAGTCTCCGTAAGAAAGGATTTTAATGAAAAGGTTGTAACTCCTCCATGGATTTTACCTGTCTGGGATATTGCAGAGGTTCCGAAAGCAATCGAATTGATTATTGGTTGCAGTCAAAATGAAGACAGGGCAGAGCCGTAAGGTTTTATGAATCGAATTAAAATAGATTTTGAAATTATTTACAGTATTAAAGCTAGCAATTTTAAATTGCTAGCTTTAATACTTGAATTCAAATTTCCTTAGTAAAAAATAGCTTCCTGCAGCATTAAAACATAGATTAAAAATATTTATCTAGCTGCTAATCCTTCTCAATCTCAACCTCTTCTTTCCCAAGAATATAATAATTCAACTCTTTCTCAGGAATCTTTTTGTAATTCTTCCGTTTAATCATATAAAAGATAATTCCCAGAATAACCCACGCGCCTAAAGCAATTCTAGATTGCACTCCTAAGAATGCGGGAGATCCGGGAATCAGCAATAGACCAAGAAAAGTAATGCTTGCAATCATACCAAGAATGGAAATAACCTTTTTCCCTGGTGCTTCAATATGCTTCTTTTCGTTAAAGTTATGATCCCTTTTCATTTTAAATAATGTAAAGGCAGCATAACAGGTATAAAAATAGGCAATTGTAACACCGATGGAAGACATATCTACCACCCACATCAATGCCTCTCTGCCGAACCAAGGCGCCAGCATCGCAACGATTACTGCAAAGATGATTCCCCAGTGAGGTGTATTATATTTTGGATGAAGCTTGGCAAATCCTTTTGGAATAATTCTCGCACGGGCCATGGCGAACAAAAGACGGCTGGATGAGATAATAAACCCATTCAGTCCGGTGAAAATTCCCATAGCCAATGCCACTGCAAGGATGGCCAGGCCTAAAGGTCCGAGCAGGTTTTCGATAATATAGCCGGTTCCCCAAATGTGATTCTCCTCAACAACTCCCTCCCATGGACGAACCATAGAGGTAACAATAATCATTAAACTGTATAATGCTGCTGCTGCTAAAATAGCAAATACAATTAACCGGAAAGCTTTGCTTGATGGGAAATCGAATTCCTCGGCAGCTTGCGGAACATTATCAAAGCCGACATAAGCCCATGGTGCGATGGCAACAATGGATATAATCGCAGCAATTGCTGGTGTCTCCCGCGGAAACATTGGTGTGATATTGGAAAATCCTGCACTTGGCTGGATACCGACAAGAAGCAGCAGAATAAATATGGCTGCAATCATAATAATACAAAAAATAAATTGCATGCTTCCTGATAAGGTTGTTCCTCTAATATTAAAAAATCCGAATACAGCAAGGACAACGGCTGCTACAAAAACTTCCGTCAAATAAACATCCCAGCCGGCAATCTGATAAAGAGGGATATTTTCAATGATTTTTGGAAAGATGAATTTAATCATTAAAGCAAACGCAGATGCGTTTAACGCAACAATACAGATGTACCCTAAAGTTAAAAACCAACCAGAAATAAAAGCATGTGTCCTGCCCAGACTGACGTAGGCATAAGCGAACTCACCACCGGAAACGGGGAAGCTCTTAATCAGGAACCCATAACTGACAGCAATCAGAATCATCAGCATTGCACCTATAAAGAAACCGATAATCACTCCAAGCGGTCCTGCTGTAGACATCCAGTTGATTGGCTGTACAAAAGCTCCCCAGCCAATCGCTGAACCTAAAGCAATCGCCCAGACCCAATGAGGCTTGAGTGTTTTTGAGAGTGTTTCTCTCTTGTCCACTTCATTCATAAGCTAATCTCCTTTGGTTATTGGATTGTATTCGTTTTGATATTAAATTATTTCTTCTTTCCTTAATGGTCTCCAAAATCTGTCATTTTCTGTTCCTCCAGATTCTTTGGGGACCCTCTTCAAAATTATTGATACGCAGTATCCACGTTTATATCCTTCAATATCTTATATATACGTTCATATTCTTCCAATTCCATGTTCACCTCATTTCTGATTTTTCTACTCACTGCGTACCAAATCGTATATAACATGCCTGGGTTGATAATCAGCGGATCTTGAATGGAAATTTATACATAAACCAAGATTATAAGCTGATTCTGCCAGGCTGATACGATATCCATGTTCTTCAACCAGTTTTATAGATGCAAGTTTCTCTATCTCTCCGGTAATTCATACGTGCTAAAGAGATGGCAGGTATTGTGGGAAATAGTTTGTTTTTTACTGTCTGCCTATGAATTATAAAGGTATTAATCTATTTTTGATCGAATTATCTGGTTATTTATTAAGAGGCTTTCTTATTACGCGAAAACGAATGGAGGAGTAATGTTATCATTGTAACATGTCAATAATTGTACATTACCATTGATTGCAGCATCTGTAAATTGCTCCTTCAATCCGGCTTAAAAATCCAAACTGAAAAACATCAGATTTATATTTATAAACCTGCTCAAGACAGCCTATGCCTGTCTGCATAAATGTAGTTATTATAATTTTATATAATATATATAGAAAGTTCTTATATTTTAAAATTTGTAGGGAAGCCAGAGAGACAGGAGCAGCACTTGTTTGTACATAAAGGTGATCTTGCAAAGCTGATAGGCTGACAGAAATTTATAAGCAGCTTATCAGATACTTTCCTTCCAGATTTATTGATAAAACAGCCTTCTGCAGTATACCTGCCAATCATTTACCTTTAACGGTTTATTGAAGTTTATAATTTTTTTGTTAAAATAATGGTAATAGGGTATGTGAGAAATTTTACTTAGGTAGTTTTTATTGCTTTTTTTAGTAGTAAAAAAGAGAAAGCGTTCTATTTCCTTTAGGACAAAAACTTATTCTCTGAAAACATCATGTTTTTCGGAATAAGGAAGATTGAAGCATCATGTTTGAGTTCAGAAACTAAGGAGTAAAAAAATGATACAGATAGCAATCGTTGAGGATGAAATTAATTACCAGGAACAGTTGATAGAATTTCTTCATCAATATGAAAAAGAAAGAAATGAAAATATTGCAATAGAGACTTATTCTGATGGTGATGAAATTGTGGAAAATTATCAGGCGCAATTTGATATTATTTTAATGGATGTTCAAATGGGCTTGATGGATGGAATGTCTGCAGCGGAAGAGATAAGAAAAGTAGACTCAGAAGTGGTTATTATTTTTATTACCAATATGCCGCAATATGCTATTAAAGGATATGCAGTAGATGCATTGGACTATGTCTTAAAGCCGATTTCATATTTTCAGTTTTCACAGCGTTTAAATCGTGCGATTGATAGAATGAGAAAAAGAGAAACGAATTATATAACGATAAAAGTTAAAAGTGGAATAAAAAGAATAAAGGTTTCCGATATTTTTTATGTAGAGAATCAGGAGCATTATCTTCATTTTACTACAGAAGAAGGGGAATTTATGGCAAGCGGGGCGATGAAGGATTTAGAAAAACAATTATCTGATTATCACTTTTTCCGGGGACATAGAGGTTATTTAATAAATCTGGAGCATGTCGAGGGAATGAAGGGAAATGATGTGATTGTGAAGGGAAAGGAGCTTCCTGTGAGCCGGACGAAAAGAAAGGCTTTTATGGAAGCTCTATCTAAACACTGGGGAGAGACATTAAAATGAGTGAGCTGCTCCCAGAAATACCAAGACTATATACAGCGCTGGCAGAGTGGATGGCTTGTATTGTATTTATCTCTCTGCTCAGGAAGAAATTATTTGGCTGGAAACTGATTATCTTTTTAGGTGGAGGTCTGCTGGTACAGTCTGCCTTTTTAGTTCTGACAAAGGATTTGCCAATTGCTTTTTGGATTCCAAGCATGGTTGTTGCTGCTGGTATGATGTTTGGCTTAATCTATGTAACCTGTCAAATAACAGTTGTTGAAGCTGGATATTTTAGTATAAGGGCATTTGTTGCGGCTGAGCTTGTAGCATCCTTGGAAAGCCAGGTACGTTTTTTTCTTTTGAATGGTGAGCGAATAAATATGACAATGGACATTTTGCTGCTATTTGCCGTTTATGGAGTCGTGTTCTTTTTAATCTGGTTATTGGAAAAGCGTCATATAACAGCAAACAGCCATTTGAATATCAGACAGGGCGAGCTGTTATCGACGCTTCTAATTGGAATGGCGGTTTTTGGTGTCAGTAATATGAGCTTTGTCAGTGTACGGACTCCTTTCAGCGGACAATACACCCAGGAAATTTTGAATATTCGAACCTTGGTGGATTTAGGTGGATACGCCATATTGTATGCTTATCATATTCAATTAAACGATTTGCGGATTAAGCATGAATTAAAAGCGATGCAGAATATATTTCAAAATCAATATGCACAGTATCAGCAGTCGAAGGAAAGTATCGATATCATAAATTATAAATATCATGACTTAAAAAATCAGATTATTGCTCTTCGGGCTGAAGATAACGTGGAAAAAAGAAATGCTTATCTGAAGCAAATGGAAAATGATATCAAATCCTATGAAGCACAGAATAAGACAGGCAACCATGTGCTTGATACTCTACTTACAAGTAAGAACCTCTATTGCATCAAGCATGGCATTACATTAACTTCAGTAGCTAATGGGGCATTACTTAATCATATGGATGTTATTGATATTACAACCATCTTTGGAAATGCCCTTGATAATGCGATAGAATACGAGAAAAAAATAGAAGATAAAGAGAAACGGTTAATTCATGTTTCTGTGTTTTCACAAAAAGGGTTTCTTGTAATGAGGTTTGAAAACTATTTTGAGGGAAAGCTGAATCTTAAAGAGGGAATACCTAAAACGACAAAAAGAGATAAAAATTTCCACGGCTATGGATTGAAAAGTATTCAGTATGCTGTGCAGAAATATGATGGTGTGGTCAACGTTGTCCAAAAGGATAGCTGGTTTGAATTAACCATCCTAATGCCTGTTTTAACCCCGCAGAATAAATAATTTTCTTAAGATCTGACTGTACAATATACAGCCAGATCTTTTTTTGTTCGCGCATAACCTGTAGAGACGGCCTGCTTTTTCGTAGTACAGGGTACAGTTCATGAAAAAATTTAAACAGTTCATGAACCTTTTCTGCGCAAATAAGAAAATGTGATAGAGTTTAATCCATAGTAGTAGCAAAAAAGCATCGATGTATTAAGGTTAAATAAATGTGTTTTATTAATAAAATGAAAGCGCATTATAGTTTGTGAGATTTTGGTAATAGCTTTTTCGATTTTAGAGTTTCACTTTATCTAAATCAAAACGGTGCCAGTACCAGTATGGATAGTATTTATTCCAAAAGGTGCTGAAAAAATTGAAAGAGGTAATGACTTATGAAATATAAAGATTTAATTGAAAAAATGACGCTGGAAGAAAAGGCATCTTTTATGTCTGGGAAAGATTTTTGGCAGACACAGGATATGGAACGTTTAGGGATTAACAGCATGTTTCTTGCAGATGGGCCACATGGTATTAGAAAACAGGCAGAAGCTGCCGACCATCTTGGATTGAATGAAAGTATTCCGGCCACCTGTTTTCCGACAGCTTCTACTGTAGCGAACAGCTGGGATGTAGAGCTTGGGGAGAAGGTTGGGCGATATTTAGGAGAAGAGGCAGTTGCACAAAAGGTAAATGTATTGCTTGGACCTGGTATCAATATGAAACGGAATCCACTTTGCGGAAGAAACTTTGAGTATTTCAGTGAAGATCCTTATCATGCCGGAAAACTGGCTGCTGGATATATCAGAGGAATTCAATCGCGTGGTATCTCAGCCTGTGTAAAACACTTTGCTGTAAATAACCAAGAGGAAAGACGGATGTCGATTGATACGATTGTCGACGAAAGAACATTAAGAGAAATCTACCTTACCGGTTTTGAAATTGCTGTTAAGGAAGGGAAGACAAAGACGGTTATGTCTTCCTATAATAAGCTTGATGGAGTCTATACCAATGAAAATCAGCATTTATTGAGAGAAATTCTGCGTGATGAGTGGGGTTATAACGGTGTTGTCGTTACCGATTGGGGCGGGAACAATGACCGAGTAGCAGCTCTTCTGGCCGGAAATGAATTAGAGATGCCAACCACTGCTGGAGAAACCAATCAGGACATCATCAAAGCAATTAAAGATGGAAAAGTAAAAGAAGAAGTATTAGATGAAAATCTTGACCGTTTGCTTGATTTAATTTTTACAACGGAAGAGGTTTTTCAAGGTTCCTATAAAAAGGAATTCGATATTAAAGCGCATCATCAATTTGCTCAACAGGTTGCCGAAGAATCTATTGTGCTTCTTAAAAATGAGGATAATATTTTACCGTTGAAAAAAGATGCGAAAATAGCAACGATTGGTGATTTTGCAAAGGCTCCCCGCTATCAGGGAGCCGGGTCGTCTATCGTAAATCCTACAGAGCTGGATAATACATTGGAGCTGCTGGAAGCCTCCGGCATTCATCACATTGGCTATGAGCAGGGCTTTGAACGTTATGGAAAGAAGAGTCAGACAAAAATAGACAGTGCCTGTGCTCTTGCTAAAGAAGCAGATGTCGTTCTCTTATATATGGGTCTGGATGAAGTAACTGAAGCGGAAGGATTAGACAGATCAAATATGAAGGTTCCTGAAAACCAGGTTGAATTATTAGATGCATTGCATAAGGTTAATCCGAATATTATTGTGGTTCTATCCTGTGGATCTGCGGTTAAAATGCCATGGATTGATAAAGTAAAAGGATTAGTACATGGATATTTAAGCGGTCAGGCAGGGGCAAAAGCTGTACTTCGAGTGCTTACAGGTGAGGTTAATCCTTCCGGGAAGCTTGCTGAAACGTATCCGTTACATTATAAGGATACGCCTTCCTATCGTTATTTTCCTGGTAAGGAAGTAAGCGTTGAATACAGAGAAAGCATGTTCATAGGCTATCGCTATTATGATACAGCAAAGGTAGATGTACTTTATCCGTTTGGTTATGGACTGAGCTATACAACCTTTGATTATTCCGATATTCAAGTGAATAAAGACGGTGTAACATTTAATATCACAAATACAGGTGACGTTTCAGGAATGGAAATTGCCCAGCTGTATGTAGGCAGTCAGTCAGAGCAAATTTTCAGACCAGCTAAAGAATTAAAAGGATTTGCGAAGATCTCTCTTAATCCAGGGGAAACCAAATCAGTAACGATTCCTTTTGACGATAAAACGTTCCGTTATTTTAATGTGAAAACCAATCAATGGGAAGTGGAAGAAGCTGATTATCAAATTTTCATTGGTGCATCCAGTGCAGACATCCGCTTGACGGATACGGTTTCCATAGAAGGGACGAATGCACCGATCCCATATAGTAAAGAGCAATTACCATCCTATTATTCCGGGAAAATAAAAAATGTCGGTAAACAGGAATTTGAAGCTCTACTGGGGCGTGAAGTTCCAGTTGCAACGTGGGACCGCTCCAAGCCATTGGGTTACAATGATACGATTGCCCAATGCCAGTATGCGAAAGGTTTATTTGCCAGATTTGCCTTTCAAGCTATTAAATTCTCGCATTGGTTCCTGAAAAAGATAGGAAAACGTGATACTGCAAATCTAATCATGATGTCCGTCTATCATATGCCATTTCGGGGCATGGCCCGAATGACCGGCGGAATTATGAATATGCCAATGCTGGACGGGGTTTTAATGATTGTAAACGGTCATTTCCTTAAAGGGCTGAAACATGTCGTAAAAGAAAGAAATAAGATGTTAAAAAGTCGAAAAGCTATCAACTAACACTAGCATAAGTGATAGAGGAGAGGTAAGATGGAAAAAGAGAAGGAAAAAGAAATAGAGAAAAAAATAGCTTCTAATCGGCTTATGAGGTTTTGGGGCAACTATAAAGAGAACCATCCTAATATTGCACAATTCCTGGTTTTCTTTATTCTGAGTAATGGAGTTACAGTGCTTCAGCTGGTGTTAATGCCTGTCTTTAAAAGTATATTTGCTAAAACAGCATTAGTAACAACAAATTTTCAAGTGTTGCAATTCGGGCAAAATTTTGACGGCTCTGCTTATTATGTATTTGATTATGCTGCTGGCCCGTTATCTCAAGGCGGCGGTGGAGGACTTGCTTATTTTTTCGCCGTCCAAATTACCATATTGATTGCTCAGGTTATTAACTTTTTTGCGCAGAGAAGCATTACATTTAAATCAAACAGTAACATATGGACAGCAGCATTTTGGTACTTAGTAGCTTATATTATTATTACAATTGGTGCTGCTGCCGCACAAGGATTCTATAAGGCACCAATCTATGATTTACTGATGAATACTTGGGGAATGGGCTCATTAGGAGAAACGACAGCCGATGTAATTACAATGATTATTAATAGCGCTATATCATTCTGGGTTTTCTTCCCTATATTTAAAATTATATTTAAACAGGTACCAGAAGAAGAGGCGAAGTAAAGGTAGTGTAAAAAATGAAATTATTATCAGTGGTTATTCCTTGCTATAATTCACAGGATTATATGGAATATTGTATCGAATCTCTTTTGCCTGGCGGAGAGGACGTTGAGTTATTGATCGTGAATGATGGTTCCTCTGATAATACGGCAAAAATTGCAGATGATTATGCAGTTAGGTATCCTTCCAATGTCCGTGTCATTCATCAGGAAAATGGAGGCCATGGTGAAGCTGTCAATGCGGGTATCCAGAATGCATCCGGATTTTATCTAAAGGTAGTAGACAGCGATGATTGGGTGGATGTAAGAGCATACCTGAAAATTTTAAAGATATTAAAAGGGTTCGTTACAGAAAAACAGACAGTGGATATGATTATTAGTAACTTTACCTATGAAAAAGAGGATAAAAAATACAAGAAGGTTATGAAGTATGAAGATGTTCTTCCAGTAGATAAAATATTTACCTGGGAGGATATTAAACCATTTCGAAGAGGGCAATATCTGTTGATGCATTCCCTTATTTATAGAACAGAGCTATTGAAAAATTGCGGCCTGGTTCTTCCAAAACATACCTTTTATGTTGATAATCTATTTGTGTTTGTTCCGCTTAAACATGTGAAAACAATGTATTATATTAATCTGGAATTTTACAGATACTTTATAGGCAGGGAAGACCAGTCTGTGCAAGAGAATGTCATGATTAAGAGAATCGATCAGCAGATTAAAGTGAATAAACAAATGATTGATGATTTGGAATTAGAAGATATAAGAAGTCCTAAACTGAGGCAGTATCTGCTTCATCAGCTTGAAATTGTCACTGTCATTTCTTCTATTCTATTAATAAAATCTGGAACAGCTGAAAACCTGCAAAAGAAAAAAGAATTGTGGAAGTATATGAAGGACAAGGATCAGGAATTGTACCATGAAATTCGATATGGGATGATAGGGATATTACTAAACTTACCTGGAAGACCGGGGAGAAGTATCTCGGTAGGGGGATATAAAATATCTCAAAGATTTATCGGGTTTAATTAATCATCAGCAAACCTCTTAAAAAGATAGCTTTCTATGATGTTTCACATAGAGAGCTATCTTTTGATTTTAATATTAGATTTGATTGCCAGTACTTAACAAGCAGTATGGGTTTAAATATTATATGCAAAAACATATATACCGGGAGGAACAAAGGAATGTTTGATTATTTGGTTGTCGGCACGGGGTTATTCGGAAGTACATTTGCGCACGAAGCAGCTAAAAAAGGAAAAAAAGTGAAGCTGATTGATAAAAGGAATCATATTGGCGGAAATATATATACGGAAAAGATAGAGAGTATCACTGTTCATAAGTATGGAGCGCATATTTTTCATACAAATAATCAGGAAATTTGGGATTATGTGAACCAATTTGCCGATTTTAACCGTTATACAAATAGTCCGATAGCGAATTATCATGGTGAAATTTACAATATGCCCTTTAATATGAACACATTTAATAAATTATGGGGAGTTGTCACACCAGAAGAGGCACAGGCTAAAATAGAAGAACAAAGAAAAGCAGCTAAAATTGAAAAGCCTGCTAACCTGGAGGAGCAGGCTATCTCGTTAGTCGGGACAGATATCTATGAAAGGTTAATAAAAGGCTATACGGAAAAACAATGGGGGCGCAAAGCAGCAGATTTGCCTGCTTTTATTATTAAACGTCTTCCTGTCCGATTCACGTATGATAATAATTATTTTAATGACCGCTTTCAGGGAATCCCGATTGGAGGCTACACACAAATTATTGAAAACATGCTTGCCAGTGATCGAATCAATGTAGAATTAAATACAGATTTTTTCTCTAATAAAGAGGAATATATGAAAGCTTTCCCAAAGATTATTTACACTGGAATGATTGATCAATTCTTTGATTATAGATACGGGGAATTGGAATACCGCAGTTTAAAATTTGAATCAATTGTACTGGAGCAGGAAAATTACCAGGGGAATGCAGTGGTGAATTATACAGATTCTGAAACGCCTTATTCACGTATTATTGAGCATAAACATTTTGAATTCGGAAAACAGCCAAAAACAATTATCACAAAAGAGTATCCTATGTCCTGGGAGAAGGGATCGGAGCCTTATTATCCAATAAATGATGATAAAAATAATGAAAAATTTAAGCAGTATCAGGACTTGGCTGAGAAACAATCCAATGTGATTTTCGGCGGACGTCTGGGGATGTATAAATATTATGATATGCATCAGGTGATTGCATCAGCATTAACAATGGCTAAGAAAGAATTAAATTAGGAATAAGAATCCATGTAAGTTTGTTAATTCTTATATACGAAATAGGATGAAAAAGCAGCCTTCCCTTCACGTTTATCCAGTGAATGGAAGGCTGCCTTATTTTTGTGTTCTTATTTAATCATTCTTCAAAACCAGATGATACATATTTACAATGCTGAAGTATTATCTTGAGCAGTACCTAAACGGTTTTTAAGTTTACGGTATTTTTTAAAGATAAGTACTTCCAGTAAAATTACTAGTCCAAGAACTATTACGTCAACAACAATTGCAATCACCTGCCAAATTGGCATTCCGGCATTTAAGGCTTCATCGCTGTAAGCGTAACTGTTTACAGTTGTATAAAGAATATTTTTAGAAGATGTTCTCATATTCTTCACTACAGTCGGATTATCTGTATTCTTCATCATATTTGCTCCAACATCGTACGTAGCCAGCGCAATGTCGCCGCCATTTGGAACCATGATATTGGAATCCATATATCCGTAACCAGAGAAATAGTCAGTTAGAACCATCCCGCGGAATCCCCACTCATCTCGTAATACAGTGTTCAAAAGAGATGAAGAAGCTCCAGCCCAAACTGGCCCAATATAGTTGAAGGATGACATAATTCCTTGTGCGCCGCCTTCTTTTACAGCAATTTCAAATGGTTTCAAGTAAATTTCACGAATAGCTTGCTCATTTGACCATGTAGCCAGCATTTTATTTCTGTTCATTTCCTGATCGTTCATTGCAAAGTGTTTGAGATAAGCATATACGCCATGATCTGCTGCACCTAAAACTGCCTGTGAAGCCATTTTTCCAGATAATACGCCATCCTCGGAATAATATTCAAAGTTACGGCCTGAAAATGCGGAACGGTGAATATTCATCGCTGGAGCATACCACCCAGATACGCCCATTTCAACTGCCATTTCACCAATACTGTCACCGAATGCATGAGCTAGATCGACATTCCAGCTATTAGCCATCATCACAGCACTAGGGAATCCAACTGATCCGACACCAGTAAAGTTATTATTAATAGAAGCTGGTCCATCTAAATCGATCGTTGCTACTTTTCCAACAGATTTTATTGCAGGGGTTTGGTACCCTCCGTAAGCAATGAGATCGACCATATCATTTGTAGAAAGCTGATCCAGTAATGGCTCCCATGCCGGATCATCATAATCCAGGCCACGCATTTCTACCAAATCTATACCATTGTTAGCATCTGTTGTAGGCATCTCATCCGATTCATCAAAGAATTCTGATGGATCAAAGTTTGTTTCGTTTCGGAACATACTCAGACTTTCTTCTGCCATTTCATAATTATCAGGGGCTGCAGTTGCTTCCTCATAATTTTCAAAACCATTCTCGCGGGAAAGATAGGTTATATCTCCTTCTGCAAAATCAAATTGGTTCGTAGCCGGAATTTCATCTGTTGAGCGTTGATCATAAACAATAGTTTCATCCTGTGTAAATTCAGCCTCATCTAAAACAGTATGAGAGTCTGAACGAAGAGATAATGTATAGTCCCCTTCTTCAAAAACATAGGCAGCTTCATTTTCATAATCATAAGATGCCATATCTTCTTTAGTGAAGGTAAGAGTAAGTGTTTCAGAAGCTCCCGGCTCCAGCACCTCAGTCTTCTCAAAAGCTGCTAAGTTGACTTCAGATTTTTCAATACCGCCATTTGTGTAAGGTGGAGTAAAGTATAACTCTACAACATCTTTTCCTTCAGTGTCACCGGTGTTCGTCACTGTAACATCTACAGTAATTGTTTCATCATTTTCTATATTCCAATCGCTGATTTCCTGATCGAATGAAGTATAAGAAAGACCATATCCAAACGGATATAAGACATGTTCGTCATAATCTAATAATCCTTCTTCTGCTGCTGTTTCATAAAAGTGATAGCCTACATAAATATTTTCGACATAGTTTACAAAGGTAGGAACACCGCCAGCACCAGGGAAGTCGTTTTCTACACTGTATTCATCCATATTTGTGTATTCAAAGTCTCCAAAGTTATTGTGATCTGGAGTAGCTGTTAAATCACGGGCAAAAATATCAGCTGTTTTTCCTGATGGATTTATTTCACCATTTAGAATTTCACCAAGTGCGTTAAACCCTGTTTGACCAGCTGCCGGCACCCAGAGAACACTTTTAATTTGATCGTATTCCTCTGCAAATTCCAGTTCAAAAGCATTCGAACCATTATAAACAAGTACTACATTGTCAAAGTTAGAGGTAACCAGATCAATCATTTGCTTTTCTGTTTCATGTAAACCTAGATAATGGTTATCCTCACCAAAATCTTGGTAATCATCCGTGTTATCATTATATGTAACTTCAGATAAGTCAGTTGGAAGGTCAGCACCTTCTCCGCCTCCACGGCCGATTACAATAACTGCTGTGTCAGAGAATTTTCCTGCGTTTTCCATTAAATCATCAGAATACTCATTGACAGGTGGCTCCGGTAAACTCCAATCCTGTTCAAACATTCCAACAACCGGACGTTCATCGGCGTAGGATGTATAAAAATCGGAAAGCTCAGTATTTACTTCAAATCCTGCATTATCCAACCCTTCGATTAAACTAACCGTATGGTGTGAGTCTGATAAAGAGCCTGAGCCTGTTCCACCATAAATCGGGTTTGTAGAAGCCCATCCAAACACGTTCACTCGTGAATCGTTTTCAAGAGGAAGAAAATCTTCATCATTATCCAATAAGACAATTCCTTCTCTAGCAATATCTTCACCAAGCTGTTCTGCTGTTTCCGATGTTGCATCGCTGATGGTGCCTCTGCCGGAAGCAAGAGTAAGTATCGTATTCATTGGATAATATGCGATTAAATTAATTGCAATCATTAAAGCAACAAAAATAGCCATAATGGATTGCCTGCGAATCATAAATTTCTTTGGAATAGAGAATTTTTTGGCAATGATGATTGCAACAATCGCTAATAATAATACAATTCCAAAGAAAATCAGATAAGGGAGCACAAGACTAACAATATTTTTGACGTCATCCCAGTTTATTTCGAGCATCTTTTATTCCCTCCAATTCTAAATTAACGAAAATTTTGACAAATAAAAACCTCTTATCATTTCACCATCCTTATTCATCCATTTCAATAAGCGTATTAAGCAATGAATAGATTATAAAACGCTTTCTTTTTGGGTTTTCTTTGTCACTAATTTCTATATTTTTTACAAAGTCATCATATCACAGCATTCTGTCTTAAATTTATCGCTTTCATGAAATGTATGTTTTTCTTCATAAATGACATTTTACTTTTTGATAGTAATGACTCTTTTAACATCACTTTTTAAGGTGATGTTTATGAACTTATTTACGCTGCAATAATCATCTGCTAATAAATAAAGCGTGTTTAAAGAGCCTTTCCGCGTTATGAAGGAAGGCTCTTAATTTTTAGTTGAGAATGTATTCTGTTTATAATTCTATAAATAAAAGAAAAATCGAAATAACCATAACTTACAGATTCTGCTGATTCATTGTTCCTACAAGTGAAATAATAGTAAAAATAACAGCAATGATAAGGACCTTTAACCAAAAGTTAGAAATGGGCTTCTTCTTTATTGCGCGGTAGATAAGGCTCCAAATCCATGTAAATAATAAAGAAAGTAAAAATGCTCCGATTAGTCTGCCGAAAAGGTAAGCTATCATGTTGGTCATGGTGGTTTTCTCCCTTGTTTGTTATTTAGTTTTCATGCGGTGTTGATTTGAAAGGATGCGATTTAGTTTATAGAAGTATATTATCAGATTTTATTAGAAGTATCTATAATGCATAGCAAGATATACTGAATAATGTGTCATCTGATTTAAGGTAAGAAGGGGAGATTCATAAGTTAAAAGTGGCTTCCTGAAATTATCCAAAAAAACTCAGGCTTTCGCATAAGGAAATGAGCGATATACCTAAGCTTTTTTGATATTATTTATTTGTGTTTAGAATCGTCTAATGTCGGCAATATAATTGTCTGGTCTGGAAATATCAAATCTGGATTTTGAATCTGATCCCGATTTGCTTGATAAATAGCTTGAACTTCTTTCATTATTTGTGCATCAGTTTGTTCTCCGTGGTAATTTTCCTTTGCAATATTCCAGAGATTATCTCCAGGTGTTACTACATAGGAAGATTCTTTTGGCTTCCCGCGATTTTCCACTAACTCGGTGGTAACCTCTAACCCACGGCCGGTGTCAATACTGCTGTCGCCAAAGGTATAGACCGTTGTATATTCGGAAGGAATGGTACCATCAGCTATTGCTTCGGCAAAATCGCTGGTATTACCATTATAGACCTGCTCGAAAGTGCCCTCGTTATCATCTGTTGTGATGTCGGAGTTTAAAAGGTACGTAGCCAGGTGTTTTTGACTTCTATTGGATAAATGATATTCGTCGTAAGTATAGAAATCATCAGGCTCCCAGCCTGACGTCTCCGGAGTATAATATTTGCTGTCCGTTGAGTAAGGAGCATAGCCTCCGTAGATGTCTTCTGCTTCTTTGGCAGGGAAGATGTCACTGTTATTTTCAGAAGCTAAGGCGTAACCATAAGCTGGAACCCAATCGGAAACAAGATAAAAGCCCATACTCTTATAGCCGAATTTCTCAAAGCCCTGCTCATCAATATTTTCACGCAGCTGCTGATTATGTCCGTAGATGACCTCTACATCGTCAGGCGTGTTATCAAGAGCGAGATACTCTTCTATTTTTTTGACGACCTGCTGGTTTCTGATATCACCGAAGTCTGTTAAATCCGTACGCTGATCTACAAAACGATTTGGCAGCAGAATATACTTGGCACCGCCTTCTACAAGGTTTTGAACCATTTCAAGAGAATAATCACTGGCAAGCTCTGCTGCACGTTCCACTCCCAAATCTTCCACGGCATATGTATCATTTCCACCGATACTGATAATATAAAGAGCTTCGGGATCAGCTTCTCCGTTCGTATCTGCAAGGAATCTTATAGTCTGTTCTACTCCGCCCCAGCCTTTAATCCAGGAGGACCAGTTGGAATGTTCTTCTTTTGTATTTCCCATGTCGCCACTAAAAGCTCCGCCGACTGCATAATTTGTCAAATTATCATAATCACCGGCTAATTCTTTTGCGATATATTCAGCGAAGACTCTGCCGTTGGAATATCTCCCTTCCCAGTAGTGCTCTTTATCTGCTTTAATATACATTCCGTCAGCAGGATCAAATCCTTCTGCTGATTGCGCCTTCATCGTTCTCGGGTAAATAATCATACTGAACAAAAGTGTCAGCAGGAAGGTCAATAGAATCTTTTTCTTCATTATCTTTTCCTCCTTGTGTTTTCTAGGATGTTTGATTTTTGAAGCGTATGAAACCATCTTTATTTGATATATTCCGGCACGCTAAAGACCTATGTATTAATGTATCATACATCATGATAAATCCGTAAATGAGCATATTTTAGAGTAACTGATCTATTACAAGCTAATTTAAGATAAACAGATATAAAATTTATACAGTAATAATTTTATAGATTTTATGCGAAATATCAGCGATTTTAAGTGAAATTACTTTTGCTGTTTGAATATTGGAAGAAAGTATTGATAAGTCACACAGACAAGTATAATTGATTTTTTGCTAGATACAGCTGGAAAACCGAGTAAATTATTGTTGAATGCTTTGCGAAGGTTCTTAAGTCATAGAAAAGAATAAATGTAGTTGTAACTTAAAGTGAAAAAAGAGAAATAGTTATTTTCACAGTAAATAAAAAAACCTTCTGTTAGACTGGTGTAACAGAAGGGAAGAAAGGAGCTGCACCCTTATATTTAACAGCAATGAAACGATAAAAGCGCCTTATACCCCAGCTGATAGGATATATTTTTTAATTGCTTTTCCAACCCCATCTTGATTATTCGTATCCGTTATTTCATCAGCAACTTCAAGTACTGCTTTTTGAGCATTTCCCATCGCCACTCCAATTCCGGCCGATTGAATCATTCTCACATCATTGAGACTGTCTCCCACTGCCATGACATTCTTCATCGTTATACCTAATTTTCCACAGACCAATTCAAGAGCGGCTGCTTTATTCACCCCTGCTGGATTGACCTCAACGGTGACGGCTGTCCGATTGCTGACTTCTATGCCATCTATCGAATGAACTTTTGCTTCTATCTTATTTAAAATTTTTTCATCCTTATGGGAGCAGCTGAATTTCAGCCATCTGTAGTCATTGTAGTTATCCGGTATGTCATTGTAAAAAGGTTCTTTTGAAGAAATGGTCCACGTATCCATTTTTAAGTCATGGGCATAGCGATATAAATCAGCCAGTGCTTCTGCCTCCAGCAGATATTCGGCAATAACTGTTGTATAATCGCTTTCGAAGATTTGTCCGCCATTACATGTAATTAAATGAGAATTCAGCTGCAGATTTTGAACGTAAGTATAGCAGTGATGAAAGGGGCGTCCGGTACATAAGACAATAATGACACCTGCCTGATGTGCTTTCATAATTTGTTTTTTTGTCCAGCTGGTAATCTCTTTTTTGTCATCTAATAACGTGCCATCCATATCCAGTGCAATCATTCTTATATCTGTCATAACGTCATCCCCCATATGTATTTACTATAGAATTTCCTTTTATGTTTTAGTCCTGCTCCGTCTGATAATATGTTCACTATATCATTGCATAATAAATAAATCATTATCTGAAGGATCCTTTTTTATGACCTGGGTCATTTTCTATTACCTAAATAAGATAATAGGAAACGGAGGAGCTTCAACTATTTTTTCATATTGATAGAATAGAAGCAGATAATAATTCCAAGCATTCATGCCATCTTTTATTAGTTTTTAGCGGAAAATGAATTGGAATCATTGATACAAGGAGGTTTTAGAGGATGAGCAAAAGAAAAATCGGTGACTCCATACAGCAATTCGGCAGAACGCTGCTTCTTCCAATTGGGGTATTGGCTCCTATCGGGATGCTTTTGGGGATCAGCGGCGCACTTACACAAGACTACATGGTGGACAAAGTTCCTTTCCTTGGAAATGATACCGTTAACACCATTTTAGTAAGTATAAAGACCATCAGTAATGTTGTTTTTGATAATATCCCGCTGCTATTTGCAATGGGTGTCGCCTACGGGATGGGGAAAAAGGATAAAGGGATTTCGGTCTTTGCCTCCGTGGCAGGGTATCTGACCCTGATTGTTGCTATGAATGTATGGCTGACGGTCACGGGGACAATGGCAGATCCGGATGTAATGACCCAGCAGGGGCAAATTGAGATACTTGGTATCCAAACAGTAAATATCAGTGCTGCCGGCGGGATTCTAACCGGTCTGATTGCAGCCTGGGCGACGGAACGATTTTATAACTTGGAGCTTCCGGCGGCGCTGGCGTTCTTTTCCGGGAAAAAATCAGTTCCAATCATCACAATCGGATTAATGGCTGCAGTTGGGATGTTACTTCCTTTCATCTGGACATATTTTGTAGGGCTGTTAACGAACCTGTCAGCTGTATTTTTAAGCGTTGCAGGTCCTTTTTTCACAGCTGCAGGAGAACGGTTATTCATTCCGTTTGGACTTCATCATGTCTGGAATGCATTGTTCCGATTCACAGAAGCCGGCGGGTCGTATGTTATTGAAGGTAAGACATATGTCGGTGTTGTTCCTGCTATTACAGAAATTCTGTTTAATCAGGGACCGAACAGTGAGTATTGGTCTATGATGCCGAAGCTGTCCCGCTTTATGGCGCAGCAGCAGATGCTGGTTGTCCTGTTTTTATTCCCGGCAATTGCTTTTGCGATGTACAAGGCAGCTTATAAAGAAAATAAAACATACGTCAAATCTATGTTGGTTACCATGGTATTGACAGCTTTTCTTGGGAATGTAACAGAGCCGCTTGAATTTACTTTTGTTTTTCTAGCTCCGTTATTATATGTTGTATACGCCTGTATTGTCGGAATCGGCGCTGTGCTGCTGTCGCTGGCGGAAGTTTCAATAGGTTATATCAGGGGTACGATTTTTGACTTCACGATTTTTGGGCTGCTTTATGAAAACTCACGATGGATTTTCCTTGTTTTGATCGGATTGGGATTAGCTGTCGTCACTTATTTTATTTTTTATTGGGCTATTATCCGGTTTGATATAAAAACACCGGGCAGGGAAAAGCTTCAAAATGTGGACAATACACTGCTGAAGGAAAAACGCTATGACGAGATAGCAGATAAAGTAGTGGAGGCATTGGGTGGAAAAGAAAACATTTTGAATGTAGACAATTGCATTACCAGGCTCCGGATTGATTTAAAAGAGGTCAGAGATATCAACAAAGATTTATTAAACAGTACCGGGTGTTCCGGGTTCTTTTTCCCGACGGCCAAGCATATTCATATCGTTTATGGGACACAGGTAGAATTTATAAAAAATGCAGTAGATGAGAAAGTATAGAGATTTTTAAAGGAGTGACATCATGAAAGCGTTATATGATTCTAAAAGTAAAACAATTGATGATCAAGGTTTAAAAAGTCTGTTCACTGAAGAGGAAAAATATAAAACCTGGCTTTTGTTTGAATCGGCATTGGCTGAGGCGCAGGCTGAATATGATTTTATTCCTAAGAAAGCGGCGGAGGAAATCAAAGAGGCTGCCAAGCTGGAAAATTTAGATTTGGAGGAAATGGACCGTATTTATAAAAAAATTGGCCATGGTTTTGTTCCGTTCCTGAAAGTTCTGGTGAAGGCCTGTCCGCCCGACAGTGGGAAATATGTCCATTACGGGATTACTACACAAAATATACAACAAAGCTCACAGCTATATATCCTGAAGAAAGCACATACGATATTTATGCGTCTGATTGGTCAGATTTTAGAAAACTTAAGCACGCTGGCATCGGATAATAAAGACACTGTCATGACTGGAAGAACGCATGGAAGGCATGCTACTCCAATCACTTACGGGTATAAAGTATCTGTCTGGATAAGTGAATTTATCAACTGTTATCAACGCATGGTCGAAGCAGAAAAAAGAGTTTTTCAGATAATGATGGGCGGTGCAGTAGGTACTTTCAGCTCTATGCCCAATATCGGGATAAAAGTTCAAAACAGGGTGGCGGAGCTGGTTGGTATGTATCCAATGGCTGTCCCATCCAGAAATATAAGTACGCATAAACTGGAATATATGTCGAATCTGGCTTTGTTAGCGAATAGCTGTCATAAAATTGCCGAGGAGGTATATAGTACAACGTTAGAAGAAATTGCCGAAGTATCCGAAGGTTTCAGTAAAGGAACTGTCGGCAGCAGCACCATGCCGCATAAAATCAATCCGAAGCTTGCCAAAGGGATTATCGCAAATTCTCAGAAGCTCTATTCTCTTCCTAGTACGGGCATGTATTCAGCTGTACGTCCATATGAAGGAGACAGCAGTTCTTATATGCTGTTTGACGGACTGCTGGAAGAGTCTATGGAATTGATTACGGAAATTTTGATACGCTGTGAGGAATTAACACGTACGCTGACTGTCCACAAAGATAGAATGCTTCATAATGCCAAACGCAACAAAGGTCTTGATAATAGTGAATACGTCATGATGAAGCTGGCAGAAAAATTAGGTAAAGACCAGGCACACTCCCTGATGTATGATATTGCTATGAAAACAGCAGCGGAAGGTCAGGAATTTTATGATAATTTAAGAGAAAATGAACAAATCCGTGCAAGCTTCAATGATGAAGAGATAAAGCATATGATCGAACCCGGTAATTATATTGGCTTAGCTGCCACTTTAGCAGAAACAGAAGCAGTGAGAGCAAAAGAAACTGCAAAAGAGATCAGTAAAAACTATAGCAGTTAATCAATGGCAAATAGCGCCTTTCCAATAAAAGAATAGCGCTATTTTGCTATTTTTATTTTCCTGGGCAGTCCCGAAATACATATGATTTAAAGGTTCGCCAATTTATCAATCAACAAATCAATAGTAAGAAAAAATCCAGTTCTTGAAATAGTATCATTTTTGCTTGTGTTGGCTTTATCGGTATAACAAAAGAGATTATTCGTCGTGTACCGGGTCAGCTCATTTGTTTTAAATGAAGTGATACTGATTATATCGACATTTTTCAGATGAATTTTTTTCGCAGTATCAATAATTTTTTTCGTATCTCCTGATATCGAAATAAAGATAACGATATCATCTTCTGCGACAAAATCGGTAAATACTTCGGATAAATTATAATCCTTTATAAAAATACATTGAATCCCGATTGTCAATAAGAGATGCTCCAAATAATAACCAGCGGCTTTACTCGTTCCTCTGGCCATAATAAATACATTCTTTGCAGATTTAATTTTAGCGGCTGTTTCATGCAGCTGGTCTTCGGTAATGAGGGAGAAGGTCTTATCAATAGATTGTTTTAAAACTTCCCGATACATCACCGTTTGTTTTTCTTGTTTAGACATTTTTTCAAGAATGGTCCGGCTGATATGATATTTCATTTCCCTAAAACCGGAAAAACCCAATTTTTGCGCCAAATTAATGATGACTGTTTTTGAAACAAAGGTTTCCTCTGCTAAATCACTAATTTTGATATGCGGAATCTGGTCCTGGTTTTCCACAATATAGCTCAATACTCTTTTTTCACTTGTGGTCATTTCTTCATAGTTCTTCATTACATCAAACATATTCTTCCCATCCAATTCAAGGTTCTAAAAAGCAAAACATGCTGTTAATATTATCGTACACCATACAGGACAAATTTAACAGAGCTCTGTTGTCTATGCATTTTTTGAAGAGGGTTAAAATGATTTGCTATAAAACTTGTATATATTAGTCCTTATCGCCAAAATATGCTGTGAAATCACTTGGAAGAAATTCTGTATACTTTTTAAATACATCGATAAAATAACGATAATTACTAAAGCCTACGTCAATCGCAATCATGGTGATCTTATCTTCTCCGGTTTTAATGCGTTCAATTGCTTTCTGAATCCGGTAACGATTTAAAAAATCATTGAAGGTGTAGCTGGTGGCTTCTTTAAATTTCTTATTCAAATAGGTTGTGCCCATGCCAAGCTCGTCCACCAAATCATGAATACTGATTTTTTCATGATAATGTTCCTGAATATAGGCAATCATTTGCTGAACATGCTTTGATTTATCGTTCCATTTATTCCAAACATCCACATTCAACACATTTACCTTATCAGGTGTTTGGATACTTTGCTTCATAATGTGATATTGTTTCTTAGTATCTACAGATGTTATAGCACGTTTAATCGCCTCTTTTAATTCGCGTGGATTAACTGGTTTAAGCAGGTACTCGTTTACGCTAAATTGCATTGCCCGTTTTGCATAATTAAAATCATCATAGCCTGATAGGATAATGGTAGTGAATAAATCCCGGGTTTTACATTCCGCAAGCATGTCAATCCCGTTTTTGAGAGGCATATTAACATCAAGAAGTATGATATCCGGATTTAATTTTGAAATCTGCTGCAAGCCTTCCACACCATTTGCAGCTTCGCCGACCACCACACAATCAAGATCAGTCCAGTCAAGGAGGTACCTTAACCCTTCACGAATAATGTCCTCATCTTCTACAATTAATATTTTATACACGATGCTCTCCCCCTTTCAGGTAAGGGATGATTATCCTTACTATTGTTCCTTGATTCAAAATGCTATTTATCTCCAGACCATATTTCTCACCAAACTGCAAACGTAAGCGGCGATGTGTATTGTACAGACCAATGCCAACTTGATTATTTTCGGATGCCAGTATCTTCTTTTGAAGATCAGTGAGTTTTTGGGCTTCTATTCCGCTGCCATCGTCTTCAACTGTGAATACAATATCGTTTTCAACAACCTTTGCTTTAATCCAAATATTCAGGGTGGTCTGATGTTGGTAGCCATATTTTATAGCATTCTCAATAATCGGCTGTAATAGCAGCTTTGGAACATAAGCAGTATTGATTTCTTCAGGGATGTCCAGAAAATAATGCAGCCGATTATTAAATCGCATTTTATGTAATTTTAGATAATCAACCGTATAGTTCAAATCTTTTTCTAACATAACCTGATCAATATTTTGGTTGATACTGTATCGCAATAAAGAAGATAATAATAATATAATACCCTGTGCCTTATCTACATTGCTTACCATGGTATATCGTACAGTTTCCAGCACATTAAACAGAAAATGCGGGTTGAACTGGCTTTGGAGTATTTTCATTTCATTTACTTTCTTTATCTCCGACAACTCTCTGTTCCTGCTCAGCAAATCATTTAGACTATCGAGCATGGTGTTATATTGATTTGCCAATGTCTCAAATTCATCTCCTGTATAAATCTCCACATAGGAGGTTAAATCACCTTTCTTTAATTGGTCGACTGCTATTAATAACTTGTCAATCGACTCGGAGTTCCGTCTGGACATCTTTTCTGCTAATACTCGAAGAAGTATAAATAGAAAAGCGCTGGTAATCCCAATAAATATAAAATATAAAATCAACACTACTTTATCTGTTTCTGTATTGTTTAATGTATAAATACGGAAGGTATTATCTGCTGTTTCAGTTTGATTCATATAATAGGTATCATTTTCTATTTGAACTTTTGAATTAGATTGTTTTTCAGGCTGAAATTTATTCATTAGACCTTGAACGATTTCATTAGAAGTCACAACGATATGATTATAAGTATCTGTAATCACAGCAATATCTGTTTTTTCTCCAAAAATTAACCGCTGAAAATCCTCTTCATATAACATATAAATTAAATATCCAATAATCTGATCGTCCTGTTTTACGGCCTTTCCTAAAGTAATGGTAGAGGCTTGACCGTGGGAGAAATTTGTTTTCTCGACAATGCTTAACAAATCATCCGGATATTTTTCCAGGTGGGGAATGATGTGATTCAGGATATCTTCATTCACTTCATCATTGGATTTATTAGTAGATGCCACAAATACATCATTTGCGTCAATCAGAAAAAAACTGCTTTTGACTTCCTGTTGATTATTGAAGTTATAAAAATCCTCATAAACTAAATTAATATCGTTATGGTAGTTTAAACTCTCCATCACCAAAGATGATTCTGCCATTTTTTTAATTTCTTCCTGATAGACTTCATACACTTCTGTCATTCTTTCCTTAATTTGTTCTCCTGACTGCTTGGCATCATAAACCGCTTTTAAATGAAATATAACAAACGTAAATAAAGTGAATAATATAATTAAAATAAAAATAGGGACGACTGTATATTTAAGAAAAAGACTTTTCGTAGCTTCTTTGAAACTTTTCTTTTTCAATATAGAGTCACCCCCTTGTCTGATTAATACATATAAAGTTTGTTCATTATCCAGCTATAAAGATACTTCTTTCCTGCCGGTTAATTTAAAGAAAATTAACAGAGAAATAACGGTTATTGCAATGAGTATCGTTGATAAAGCAGCAGCTACACCGTAGTTTCCACGAATAACTTCTGTATAAATACCAATTGTCATTGTTTTTGTATTGACTGTATATAACAGTATAGATGTACTTAATTCGCTAATAATGGTAACCCAGCTGAGGATAGCACCTGAGATAACACCAGGCAGCATCATCGGCAATGTTATTTTGAAAAATGTTTTTAAATTTGATGCTCCCAGACTGGCAGCCGCTTCCTCGATGCTTGGACTAATCTGATGAATAATCGCAGCGCTGGAACGAATTGTATATGGCAGTCTGCGGATTACAAAGGCAATAATAATGATTGTTGCTGTACCGCTTAGAAGAAAAGGTTTGTTATTAAATCCGAGCAATAAAGCAACACCAAGTACGGACCCGGGCACAATATATGGTACCATCGATATAATGTCCAGTCCATTCGTGATTGCATTGCGTCTTCTTACAGTCACATAGGCAATCAAAATGGCAATCAGGATAACAAAGAAAAGTGCGATAAGCCCTAAAGTAAAGGTATGCACAATTGTATCACCTGAGCGGGTAAATGCGGCTTTAAAGCTGTCCAAAGAATAGCCTTTGACAAAAATACGTCCGGATGTTTTTAAGAATGCTGTATACACAACATAGAGCTGCGGCAAAATAGCAAGTGCTAGATAACCGTATACAAACAAATGAGCTAAAATATTTTTTATGCCAGACTCTTTCTTTTCTTTAATTGGATGAAGAGCACTCATAGAAAAAGATTTCTTATTTGTGATAAATTTTTGCAGCAGGAAAATGGTTAGTGCGATGACAACGACAATGACACTGATTGCGGCAGCGAAGCCGGCATTTCCTCCCATTTCACTCGTGAATTCATTGAAGATTAATACAGGTAATGTTTCGAATCCTTCTCCAATTAACATCGGTGTACCAAAATCTGCAAGCGCACGCATAAATACTAACAATGATCCAGCCAATATAGTTGGTACCATCAGCGGCATGATAACCTTCCAGACTTTTTTGAAGCCGGTATACCCCATACTTTCTGCAGCTTCTATTAATGAATTATCAATACTTTTGAACGCACCCATCATAAACATATATATTAAAGGTATTAATTGAAGGGTAAGGACTATTAAAATCCCGGAAAAACCATAAATATCCGGCGTGGTAATATGAAATACATCACTCAGAAAATTTGTTACTACTCCATTGCGGCCCATTAATAATATCCAGGCATATGCTCCGATAAATGGCGGTGCCATGGAAGAGATAAGAATTAATATTTGCAAATATAATTTCCCTTTGATTTTAAAAGTGGTCATAATATAAGCGAGCGGTGTAGCGATGACCAAAGAGGCCAAAGTCACAGCAACTGTTACCTTCAGGCTGTTAAAAAGCGTACTGTAATAATATTTCTTTCCAAAAAACTCACCAAAGTGCTCAAAGGAGAGTGCTCCATCCTTGAATATACTTTCTTTTAAAAGTGTGAATAAAGGCAGTACAAGGACAAGCGCATATAATAGAAGAATTCCTAACGTAATTACACTCCAGATGTCTTTTCTTCCTGCCGTTTTATTTTGCATAAGAATCACCTTCCAGGATATTCTTTTCGCTCTCGTAATGGAATAGATTAATCTTCTCCTTGTTTACGAGCAGCTTTACCTCTGTACCTGGCTCTAGAGGCTCACCAAGTGTAGATTCTTCTGTCACCTCGACATTCTCTCCATTTGAAAGCTGAACTGTGTAATGAACATTGATTCCTAAGAATACGTTATGCTGTATAACACCGGCCATACCCTCTGATGTATCACTAATTGTAAACTCTTCCGGGCGGATGGAAACTTTAATAATTTCCTCTGCATACTGCGTAATATCATCTAAATCAATCTGGTAATTTTCGTCCATGATA
The DNA here is from genome assembly GCF_038004405.1 of Oceanobacillus sp. FSL W8-0428. Lineage (NCBI taxonomy): Bacteria > Bacillati > Bacillota > Bacilli > Caryophanales > Bacillaceae > Oceanobacillus > Oceanobacillus sp. FSL W8-0428. Next base: position 418,873 of record NZ_JBBORB010000001.1, on the reverse strand, counting down.
AGTACTTGTCTATTATCCACTTTTTTTAAGGAGCGTTCTACAATATTCGTTCTTCCGATAAAATTGGAAACAAATATATTAGCAGGTCTTTGATAGATTTCCCGTGGTGTTCCTACCTGCTGAATAACTCCAGAATTCATAACAGCAATCCGGTCAGAAACGGCCATTGCTTCTTCTTGATCGTGTGTTACATAGACAGTTGTAATTCCAACCTCATGTTGAATTAATTTGATTGCTTCACGCATATCTACACGCAGCTTTGCATCTAAATTAGACAGCGGTTCATCCATTAACAATACATTCGGCTCCATAACAATTGCACGAGCCAGGGCAATCCTTTGCTGCTGGCCGCCGGAAAGATTCTCCGGCATGCTGTTTTTGAATTGGCTGATTTGTACTACATCTAAAATATGGTCAACTCTTCTCTCAATCTCATCCTTTGGAATTTTTCTGTTTTTGAGTCCAAATGCAACATTATTTTTCACACTTAAATTCGGAAAGATAGCATAATTTTGAAAAACCATTCCGATGTTTCGATGCTGAGGCGTAATCCGGTTCATCACCTTGTCATCAAAAGTGATCTCGCCGCCCTCAATACTGTTAAATCCTGCTACCATCCTTAATAGTGTCGTTTTCCCGCAGCCTGAAGGGCCAAGAAGGGTGAAAAACTCACCCTTCTTAATATCGAGGGATAGTCCTGAAATAACAGGCTTATCATTATATTTTTTTATTACATTGTTAAAGCTGATGGTTACACTCACGGCCATTCTCCTTTATTCTTCATTCCTATTATTTTTTAGGTCACTCTTGTGCGCTTGTAAATACATCTTTATACATGTCGATAATCTCATTTCGGTTCTCTTCCACATATTCCTCGTCTTCTTCAATAACGTTTATTTCTTCAAGCGGCTTCTTAAAATCAGCTATCTCTACGTCTTTTCCTAACGATCTGATTGTTAATTCCTGTCCAAATGCAGTTTGAGCTTTCTCAGAAGCGATAAAATCAACAAAGGCCTTCGCATTATCTAAATGCTGAGCGTCTTTAATGATTTCAACACCTGCATCTAAGAAGACAGTTCCTTCTTCAGGATAGATAACTTCAACCGGCGCGCCGTCACGTACATAGCTGAGGGCAGGGTCCTCATAGGTCAGCCCAACAGTATACTCTCCATCTGCTACCCCTTTGTGCACATTGCCTGATCCGCTTGCAACCTTACCGTCCAGATTTTTAACGAGCTCTTCTACGTAATTCCACCCTTCTTCAGAGGTGTAGTCGCCACCCATAGCTAATAACATATTCGTAAGCTGGGCAAAAGCAGAGCTTGAACTTGCCGGATCTGCAGCAGCGATTTTTCCTTTTAATTCCGGATTTAATAAATCTTCATAGCCGTTAATTTCAATATCTCCTATTAAATCTGTATTAACGAGTATGACACTTCCATCAGCACCATAAGGGGTTAAAAAACCGCCTACATTTTGATGGCCCTCAAGCATGTTATCATCATTTTTTGAAGTATACTTTTCAAATAAATCTCCATTTCCCAGCATTTGAGCCTTACTGCCCCCAAACATGATATCTCCGTTTGGATTACCGGCTTCCGTTTCAATCCGCTTTAATAATTCTCCCGTCCCTGCGGAAACCAGTTCAACTTCAATACCTGTTTCCTGCTCAAACATGGGAATAATTGTATTAATAATATCTTCGCTGTTTGGTGAATAGATGACGAGTTTATTTGCATTATCTTCTTCACTTCCACAAGCTGCCAGTACCATTAACAGAGTAATAGCTAATAATAAATGCGTTATTTTTTTCAAGATGATAGCCTCCTAATATTTGATTGTATTCAGTATATATAGCGTTGGTAACGTTTTCAATGCTAATATCAAACGACATTGTCTAAAATCGGACACATTAGAAAAAGGCCTTCACCAATAATCTGTGAAAACCCTTATTCTAAAAATTATATTCTTTTTACCGCGATTTTAGTTGGAATTGCACTAGATTGAAACAGTTTATTTTATTCTATAGGAAGTGTTAAAAGTTTTGCCGTCATTTTAAAGAATCAGGTTTTTAGAAATATATCTTTTTGATCAGCTGTGCCATCAATAATAAAAGGAATATTTAGTGCTTTGGAAATCTGCAATAATGTATCAACCTTTGGACTTGTTATACCGGCTTCGATTCTGCCAATTGTTGATTTAGGCAAGTCTGCTAAATCAGCGAGCTGTTGTTGAGACAGCTTCTGCTGCTGACGGTGAGTTTTTATTTGTGCTGCGATTTTTCCTTCATACTGCAGATTCTGTACATGCTGTTCACCGCGCATTTTAGCGTAGCGTTCAAAAAAATCACTCACTGTTTTTCTCCTCCTTGTATTAATAGAGATTAGGGTCATCTTCGCAATAATTTGAATAGCTTTTTTCAGCTGGGAGGATATCTCTCCGGTTGATTAAGCCATTATATTGTTTGTTGAAATAATGAAGCAAAACTACTTTATGGTAATTGTGAATTGCATAGATAATAGGATGATTTCCTGTTTTACCACCTTTTATTCCCCACCTATAAAAATTAGTATAATTTGTGTGTGTGCTATAATCTGTTTCAAAGAAGGTGGCGTTTCGTCTGAATCAAATAATATACTCTCGGGAAAAGGGTTAATGGAAATTATAGTAAGCTGTCTGGCGTACATGTCTGCAACTTTGCACCAAATGCTTTGTTTCCCAATTCGTAATTCTTGTTCAGCGCGGTCCAGTAGATACGTTTCAAAATGAGATGTATTTCCTTTATATAATATTTCAAATTTTGATTCGGACATATCACTAATCCTTATGTTTTATTGTATGCTAATGATAGCATTAATGCTATCGGAAGTCGAACTTTTTTGCTCCTCTATCTATATTTCTCTGTCAAAATACTTCCTTATTATTTAAAATAAAAAAGCTCCTACGAATAACAGGAGCAATAAAAAGAAATTTAGTCGAGAGGTGGAATCTGTTGTTTCATCCTACGGTATTCAAGGGGAGTCCTATTAGTTAATTTCTTGAATATTTGACTAAAATATCTGGCTTCTATATAACCGACTTCATGTGCGATTTCGTAAGTTTTCAAGGTAGTGGAGCAAAGAAGTTCTTTAGCTACTTCGATTCGCTTTGTTGTTATGTAATCGATAAAATTCATTCCGGTATGTTGTTTAAATAATTTACTGAAATAGCTATTGCTTATATTTAATTGTTTGGCTAGTTCAGATTGACTTTTGGTTTCCTGATAATGATGTTGAATATATCGGATAATTTCTTCAAAGTCTAAAGTGTATTGTTCATCAAAATATTTATAGATTGTTAGATTTTCACTTTTATTATAAAATTCAGAAGCAGTACATGCCTGTTTGTAAATGTTAATTAACTGTGTAAGTTCACTAGTAATTAAGCTTAGGTGAAGGGTATAGAGAGCTTTTGTGTCTGCTAAATAGTTGTTCACTTGATCAATTATATTTTTCCAGCCTTCTTCGTTCTTTAATGAATGACAAAAATATACCTGCTGATCAGTTTTGTCCTCAATCAAATAAACATTTTCTATATTTAACACTCTTTTATTTTTATCCATGGAACGAATGATAATAAATCCATAGCCTGGATGAATAATTTCAATAGCTCTTATCTTATCGAGATTTTCTAATGAATTATGCTCAACTAGATCTTTGATTAACAAGGATACGAGCTCATCCTTTTCTTGTTGCTTTGACTGTAATTTATTCCTAATGGAGAGTATCGTCGTTTTTAATTCATCAATATTCGTTGGCTTTAATAAAAAGTCGTCAGCACCAAACTTGATTGCTTTTTGAGCATACTCAAATTCATCGTGTCCAGTTAATAGAACCATTTTGAGACTGGGAAAACGTGTACGACAGGTTTCAATTAGTTCTAATCCATTTATTCCCGGCATGCGGATATCAGTCAAAAGGATGTTGATTTGTGGTGTGTCAGCTAAAATTTGTAATGCATCATTACCATTTGTTGCTGTTCCAACAACTTCAATTCCCCAATCACTCCAAGGAACTGTTCTTTTTAATCCTTCTCGAATAGTCCATTCATCATCAACAATTAATATAGAAAACATGATTTACCCTTCCTTATATGGGATTAATATTTCTATTCTTGTACCTTCATTGTCCTTGGAAGTAAGAGTCCACTGGAATTGGCTCCCATAGCTCAAATACAATCGTTTACGAACATTTTCAATGCCAATACCCAGCTCTTCGAATTCCAGGCCTTCTTTTATTTCTTGATTGACTTGAACGAGCGTTTTTTCATCCATTCCAACACCATCATCCTGTACAATAATACGGATCCTTCTGTGCTCTTTTGTAATAGAGATATCAATTTTTCCTTTTGATACCTTATTCTCAAGGCCATGCACAATCGCATTTTCTACAATCGGTTGTAATAATAAGGCTGGAATTTTTTGATTAAGTACTGAATCATCAACTGTTAGATGAACATCAAACTTGTCACGATAGCGAAATTCCTGAATGGTTAAATAGTTTTTGAGCTGTTTTACATCCTGTTTAATTGTAACGAAGTCTTTGCCTTTTCGGACAGAATATTTCATAATCTCGCTTAATGATACGACAATTTTGCTAATATCGTTGACTCCTTCAAGGCGTGCAAGCCAATTAACCGTTTCTAATGTGTTATAAAGAAAATGTGGATTGATCTGGGCGCGTAATGCTTTTAGTTCAGAGTCTTTCATACGAACCTGTTTTTCATAGTTTTCCTGAATGGATATTTTTAACTTTTCTAACATTTGATTAAATCTTTTTCCAAATATACCAATATCATCATTAAATTTCGAATCAAACCGGACTTGAAGATTTCCTTTTTCTACTTCTTTCATTAAATTGATTAACTTATAAAGTGGTCTCGTAATAGTTTTAGACAGGTAATACGCAAGCCATATTGAAAAAATGATTCCAATTAGTGCAAAGTTGAGCGTTAAATTACGAACAAGATAATTTTTTTGCTGGATGATATCCATTGGGAGAATACTTACTGTTTTAAAATTTGTATTTTCATCTGTTTGATAGGTTAGAATCGAACTTATATCATGCCAGTCAAAATGAAAGAATCCTTTTTCCCCATCCATAATACGTTGATAGTAGTCCATTTCAAATTTTGTCCCAACGTTTGTTTTATTTGGTTGACTTGAAATGATATAACCTTGGTTGTCTAATAGGAAAAAGCTTTCCCTATTTGAGAAGTTATTTTTTTCATAGATAGTTGAAAAAGCAGATTCATAGATATCAACCATTAAATAGCCGATTTTTTCATTTGTGGTGGAGTCTACTAAAATTCTTCCAGCAGTGAGAACGATATCTTGATTATCTACTCCATTAATAGAATAATTCGTATCCCATACTAAGGAGCCTTTGGCATTGTTAGCTTTTCTAAAAACTCCCCATGATTCCCGAATGGAATTATATCGGTTAGGCAGGTATTCATTTGAAAAATAACGATCCCCATTTAAACCGATAACATAAATATTAACCTCCCAGTCTTTGACTCCAGTTACAGTATCAAATAATTCATTTACATATTCAAAGTCTACATATTTTTCGTTTAAATTTCGGGTATTATTTTTCTTTAAGATATCTTGTATTTCTTCGTTTTTATAGAAAAAAAGAGTCATTTGCTCAATATCGTCTAAGAAAAAGGACACTTGATTATTGATAGATGTTAAACGTTCTAATTCATTTTCACTTACTTCTTCTTGAAGTAGCTCTGATAGAAAGTTAAATGTAAAAAAACCTAGCAGCAATAAAGGGACTAAAGAAGTAATGATAATAACGATGATTAATTTACTGCGTAAATTTAGACTATGAAGTTTGGCTATCATTTCTTCACCTGCTGCCTTAGAAAAAAGTTATACATTTTATGAAAAAAATATGATTGTATCCGCTTTCATTCATTTGCTATTATCATATTGTATCATAAATAAATTATTTAGGGGGTTTACTAAATGAAGAAAATATTTACTTTTCTAGTAGCAATAATGCTTCTAATTATCATTAGTGCATGTGGATCTGATGATAATGGAGAGGCCAGTGGGAATTCAAATACATTAACAGTGTATTCACCTCATCAAAATGAAATTATTAATCCAATCGTAAAAGAATTTCAAGAGAGAACGGGTATTAAAGTAGACGTTGTAACTGGCGGTACAGGGGAATTATTAAATCGTGTGACTGCTGAAGAAGGTAACCCGGGAGGAGACGTATTCTGGGGAGGCGGTGCTGAATCATTAGAAGCATTCGGTGACAGCTTCGAGCCATATAAATCAGCTGAAGACGAAGCGATCCCTACTGAATTCAAGAGTCCTAATAATATCTGGACCGGATTTTCCGCGTTACCAATGGTAATCATGTACAACCAGGAAATGGTGTCGGATATGGATGCACCAAAAGAATGGAAAGATTTAACAGATGAAAAGTGGACTGGTAAAATTGCTTTTGTTGAGCCGAGCAAATCAGGTTCTGCTTATACACAATTGGTGACTATGTTGTCTGCATACAGCGATGATGGAAATGACGGCTGGAATTTTGTAGAGGAATTTGTTGCTAACTTAGATGGAACTATTTTATCTAGTTCAAGTGCTGTACCTAAAGGGGTAGCTGATGGTGAATTCCCTGTTGGGATCACATTAGAAGAAGCGGCATATCGTTATATTGCAGGCGGCTCCTCTGTAGATATTAGTTATCCGGAAGAAGGGACTTCTGCTGTTCCCGATGGTGTTGCATTAATTAAGGATGCTAAAAACTCAGAAAATGCAGAGGAATTCATTGATTTCTTAGTCAGTAAAGATGTCCAAGAAATGATTGTAGAGGATTTTGGCAGACGAGCTGTGCGCGATGACGTGAATCCGCCGGAAGGACTTATTGGTTCTGAAGAGATTCCATTAGTAGACTATGATTTCGGCTGGTCTGCAGATAACAAAGATAGTGTAATGAATCAGTTCCAAGAGGTCTTAATTGAACAGGAATAAGGGATTGTGTTCAAATCTGATTCCTTTCTAAAGAAGGGGGAAATAATTTTGCAAGATCATGTAAAAATAAAACAAATTTGTAAATTCTTTGGTGATAATAAAGCGCTTGATGATATTAATATTAACATCAAAAAAGGAGAATTTTTCACCTTGCTCGGCCCAAGTGGATGTGGTAAAACCACTTTACTTCGCATACTTGCTGGATTCTATCAACAGGAAGAAGGAAATCTTTTTTTTGAAGACAGTCATATGAATAACATCCCTGCACATAAAAGAAATATTGGAATGGTATTTCAAAATTATGCTATTTTTCCTCATTTAACTGTCTTTGAGAATGTCGCTTATGGCTTAAAGGCAAGAAAAATAAAAAAAGATGAAATAAAAGTTAAAGTAACAGAAGCACTCGATATGGTTGAATTGTCTCATCTTAAAGATAGACAGCCATCTCAATTGAGCGGCGGGCAACAACAACGTGTTGCGTTGGCACGGGCAATTGTTATTCATCCTGGCTTATTGTTGATGGACGAGCCATTATCCAATCTAGATGCAAAACTAAGAGTTAAGATGCGAGAGGATATTAGAAATCTGCAAAAAAGCTTAAATATTACAACTATCTACGTTACACACGACCAAGAAGAGGCACTTGCAGTATCAGATAGAATTGCAGTTATGAGTGAAGGCAAAGTACAGCAAATCGGCAAGCCTCATGAGATTTATTTAAGTCCTGTTAATAAATTTGTCGCTAATTTTATCGGAACTACTAACTTCTTAGATGCAGAAATAGAAATAATAGACTCTGACAAACATGCTACTGTATTTGTAGAAGGGGCAGCTTTAAAAACAAAACTTTTTGAGAGTGCTTATGGAAAGGGGATATATTCTATACGTCCGGAACAAATCAAAATCAAGGAAACTGGTGATGCAAATTCTGCTCTAGTAGAAGGAGAGATTGTTGATGCTACTTTTCTGGGAGAGTCTGTTGTATATAAAATAAGGTTTACTTCTGGCACGCTTATCAGTGCACACGAGCATTCTATCCGTTATAACATGCTAAGGAAAATTGGCGACTTAGTAAAGGTTGATCTAAATCCAGAGGAAGCGGTTATTTTTGATGAGAGCGGGGAGGAAGTACTAAATGAGCACAAGAACACAAGTCTTAAAGAAACCGTTTAATTTAAGGTTAGACTTCTGGCATTTTGTTATTATCGCAGCATTTATTCTGATTGGCTTTTTCCTTATTTATCCTTTATTTAATATTTTTATTAATAGCTTTTGGCAGGATGGAAAAGCTTCATTAGAAAACTATCAGGAATTCTTTAGCCGTAAATACTATTACTCAGCTTTAATTAACAGCTTTATTGTATCTACATCTGCGACCTTTTTTGCCTGTGTGTTAGGTATTCCAGTTGCTTATGCAATGTCACGATTTAATATTCCATTTAAAGGGGTATTCCATATTTTAATTATACTAACGTTGTTGTCTCCACCGTTTATCGGGGCATATTCCTGGATACTAATGCTTGGAAATAATGGATTTATTACAAACTTCCTTGCAAATATTGGAATTGAAATACCATCTATCTATGGATTACATGGAATGATTTGGGTATTCACCTTACAGTTTTATCCGCATATTTATTTATATGTATCAGGAGCTTTGAAAACAATTGATGTTTCACTAGAGGAGGCATCAAGCAGCCTTGGAGTTTCTGGATTTGCACGGATTCGTAAAGTTACCTTACCATTAATTTTTCCGACAGTGTCAACTGGAGCTTTGATGGTATTTATGGCATCTTTCGCTGACTTTGGTACACCAATGTTAATCGGTCAAGGAGAGAAGGTGCTCCCAATTCTTGCGTATGATCAATTCATTAGTGAAATGGGGTCTAACCCGGCAATGGCCAGTACGTTAAGTATGATTTTACTTTCTGTGACTACTGCTGTTTTACTATTTCAACGCCATATTATGAATAGAAAAACGTATACTATGAGTTCATTACGACCTCCAAAAGTAATTAAGTTAAGTCCCGTGAAGCGTACTTTAGCGACATTAATGGTAATGGGCATTGTTACATTATCTATCATTCCACAGGCAACTGTAATTACTACTTCATTCTTGAAAACTAATGGACCGGTTTTTGTTGGCGGGTTTAGTTTAGATAGTTATCGAGAGGTGCTTTATAAAGTTCCAAAAGCAATTCAGAATACGTTTACGTATGCAAGCGTTGCAATTGTGATTATGGTCATTGCCGGGCTTTTACTTTCTTATGTGGTGGTGAGAAGAAAATCCAAAATTACTTCTTTCCTAGATGCGCTAATTATGATTCCTTATGTAATTCCGGGTACTGTTCTGGGTATTAGTTTGATCATAGCCTTTAACAAACCGCCAATTGAATTAACAGGTACGTGGGTAATCTTAGTTATTGCATATGTTGTAAGGAAATTGCCGTATACAATGCGGTCCAGCACCGCCATATTGCATCAGATTGATAAAAGTGTTGAGGAAGCATCGATTAGTTTAGGGGTACCTCCAATGAAAACATTCTTTAAGACGACTGCTGTTTTAATGATACCGGGAGTCTTATCTGGAGCAATATTAAGTTGGGTAACAACTATAAATGAATTAAGTTCAACCATCGTTTTGTATTATGGTGCAACTGCAACGATTACTGTTTCAATTTATAGTGAAGTATTTACATCTAATTTCGGAACAGCTGCAGCATTGGCATCTATGCTGTCGTTAGCTACGATTATTTCATTAATTATTATTATGATTATCTCAGGGAAGAAGGAGATATCAGTTTAATTCTGATTTTTGGATAGGGTGACGATCAGAACTCGATATGTAGATTGTGTAATAATCGTTCAAGTGGATGTTTTGTAAGAGAGAATGATAGGGACAGAAGTTTGGGGTGACTCTTGAAAAAACGGTGTTAGAAACTATAAAAATTAAATTATACGGGGAGGCATAACATGATACGTTTTGGAACAGGCGGCTGGCGGGATATTATAGGTGAAAAATTTACATTTGATAACGTGAGAAAGTTTTCCCAAGGAATCGCAAATCAAATTCTTCAAAATCATAAACAGGATCAAGGGGTTGTTATCGGATACGATAATCGTTTTATGGCTGAAGAATTTGTCAAAGCTTCTGTGGAGATATTTGCTGCAAATAATATCAGAGTTATATTTCTAACGCCATCGGTCCCGACACCATTAGTGAATTTTGTCACCATTGAAGAAAAAGCAGCAGCAGGCTTAACTTTTACAGCTAGTCACAACCCTTATATATACAATGGTATTAAGTATGTCCATGAAGGTGGATTGCCCGCAACGGAAGATATTACAACCGAGCTGGAAAAATCAATCAATGCGGTTCAAGCAGATGAAATAAAGCGAATACACTATAACCGTGCTTTGGAAAATAATTTGACTATTAGAAAAGACTATACAAATGAATTCATTACTTTTGTTGAATCACAAATTAATTTGGATTTAATTAAGCAGGCTAATATTAGTGTACTATATGATCCGATGTTCGGCACCGGTATTAATTCCTTATTAACGTTATTAGTAGATTCCAGATCAAAGATAAAAATTATCCATGATAAAGCAGATCCTCTATTTGGTGGCCGTGTTCCTGCACCGACAGAGTCATCTTTATGGAGATTAACGGGAATGATGAAAGAAGAACAATATGATATTGGTATAGCAACTGATGGCGATGGTGATCGAATTGCGATCATTGATGAGAAAGGCTATTATGTTGATGCAAATGAGATATTAGTTATTTTGTATTATTACTTTTTGGAATACAAAGGAATGAAGGGAAATGTAGTTCGTAATATTTCGACAACACATCTCTTGGATGATATTTCTAATTATTATGGGTTTGAATGTATTGAGAAACCGGTTGGATTTAAACATATTGCTGAAGGAATGCTTCAGTCAGATGCTGTTTTGGGTGGGGAGAGCTCTGGAGGGATTACCATTAAAGGACATCTTTTGGAAAAGGATGCGATACTTTCAGCCGGGATTATATTGGAGCTGCTTGCTTACACTAAGAAACCACTAAGTGAGATTCGACAAGAGATTAAAGGAAAATTTGGTAAACGATATTTTAAGGAGCATAATTATAGTTATGAAGCAGAGTACAAGGAGCATATTCAATCTGTTATCTTCGGTACTGCTGCCGAAAAACTTTATCGAGGAGACCTTTTGGAGCATAAGACCTATGATGGAGTGAAGTGGGAATGGTCGGATGGTACGTGGTGTCTTGTCCGTTTTTCAGGAACAGAGCCGGTACTGAGAATTATGGTAGAATCCCCTAAAGATGATAAAATAGAAGGAATCATTCAAAATGTGATGAAAGTTATCGAATCAAGTATACTGAGTCATCACTAATATATATTTACAGGGAGTATTGAGCCATGAAATTTAAAGTTCCTTTTTTACTATCTGTTTGTATCGTTGTTTTATCCATTATCTATATATTCAATCTAATTAATCAAGATTTTGTACTAAATAAAGAGGATGAGTATGAGGATACAATGAATATATGGCTTACTACTCCCGGATTAATCTCTTCTGTTGAACGCTTTCAGGAAGAATCAGGGATTAAAATGAATATTACAAAATTCAAAAGTGAAGAGGCACTGGTTGAGGAACTTATACTTCCCAATATGGAAGACAATCTTCCTGATCTTATTGAAATACATTCTAGTTATGGACTGGATGAGATTATGGAATTAAGTAATCCTAATTCAATCCAAAAAATTGGAGAGGATTTTTCGGTTGCATTCCATGAAGCAACATTAGAAAACTTTTCTTATGATAATGGATTATATGGTTACCCATTAGGGATTGAGATTCCAATCATTATTATAAACCGGACCATTCTAGATAATCATATAGAAGATAATCAACGTGTTTCCCCTTTTAATTCTTGTGATACGCTTGCAGTATACAAGGAAATTCAAGATAAAATAAATAACAATAAAGCAAAAACATTTTGGTTTTTTCACTTTGATGAAGATATTCCGTATTATTGGGATGCCTTTCAACAGAAAGAGCAGGGAAGTAAAACTTCCTTTGAAAAACTTTGGACGAATTTAATTAAAGAGTATGAACTGGTACCACCATTAGACAACCATATGGCAGTAACGAAATTTTCCAATATGGAAGTAGGAGCGCTTATTACCACTTCTAGCAATTTACAAATGATTCAAGAGTTGGTTAGAAGTACTTTTGAAATAGAAGTTTTGCCGCTATTCGATAGTGGAGAGCCCTTATTTGTGTCAGGGAGCGGATTTATATCTTTTAGTAATGAGAAAAAGGTTGAGATGTTTTATAGCTTCCTAGATCAGGATGATGTACAGTTAGAATTCTTAAGCAATACAGGCTGGATACCAGCAAAAAACTCACTAATTGAAAGCAAACCTTTTATTCTTCAGTTACCTATGGCAAAATATTTGGGAAATCTAGTTAAGTATCATGATGTATTCAGTGGGAAAGAACTATCTGGCGAGAGTTGGGAAACGTGGAAAAATATTAAAGAAGAAGCTATTGGTATTGAAATGAGTATTGAATGAAGAAGAATGTTAGGATTGAGTCGAGCTTGCAAAAAATATGTCGAAACGAGTGGGGGCATAAGAATGGAGCTTATTGAGAAATTTATTCAATCAAAAAGTGGTAATATGGCATTGTGTGAGGATATGTATTTTCATAATGAATATTTTGCCGCTGTGATTGATGGAGCAACTAGTGTCTCGGACAGCTTATACGGCGAAAAGACACAAGGTAGGATAGCTGCAGAATTGATTCGAGATGCAATTTCGTCATTAAATGGAAGAGAGTCAATAGATGAAATCATTACAGTTATTAATGAAAGATATAAAGTGTTGTATAAAAAATTAAACTTGGAGCAGGAAGTTCTTGAAATTCCATATATTCGTCCAAGTGCTTCGATGATTATTTATAGTAAATATCATCATAAAGTATGGATGGTTGGAGATTGTCAGCTTTATTTCGATGGTAAACTCTATCAAAATATTAAAAGAATAGATGAGGTTTTTAGTGAAGCCAGAAGTATTATTGTTCAAGGGGAATTAGTAAAGGGAAGAACTGTAAAGGAATTACTGTCAGAGGAAGACGTCGGTTTCCGGCTAATTAAGCCGTTTATTCAAAAGCAGTATAATTTTCAAAATGCAACTCCAGATTCCGATTTAAGTTATGCAGTTATAAATGGTTTTCCGATACCCTCAGAACTTATTAAGACGATAGATTTATCAGAGGATGTGAAAGTTTTCTCTTTAGCGTCCGATGGCTACCCAACGATATTAGAGAGTCTTGAAGCCTCCGAGAAAGAACTATCACGTTTATTAATGGTTGATCCACTTTGTATTTATGAAAATAAATCAACAAAAGGTATAGCTAAAGATAATATATCATTTGATGACAGAACCTATATTAAGGTTCGTATTGGCTAGGATTTTTCCTTCAAACAATGAATTACATTTTAAGTAATAAACCCAATCATTATAAGGGAATGATTGGGTTTATTTTAGACTAATATTGAAGAAGCAATGAATTTGATTACTACTTCCTCACAACAGGAATCCACATTTCACCATATACCTTGCCATCACGCTTACCCATCTCAACAGATGTATTTGGCCCGCCGACATATGCAACATCCTGAGCTTCCGGCAGAGCCTCGCCAAAAGCTTTACCAGTAAGTGTCTCATGCAAGTCTTTAGCAGTTTCTGCTTCTCCTTTAACAACAACATATTCCCCTTTAGGAAATTGAATAACTCTTGTTGCGTCAGGTAATGTCTCTTTCGTCATTACACCAGCATAATGCATCATCTTATTATTCACCGCTTCATTGACGATAAAAATGTAGTCATTATCAGCAACAGTTTTTAACGTATCCAGTGTTCCATCCTCATTCACTTTATTCCAGAAATCAGCTTTTTCTTTATTGATTCCCATATAGTCTGTATAATCACTTTTCAGTTCTGTTCCAAAACCTAACACCACAAAGCTGTCTTTTTCTTCTAATGTATAATTTGCCATATTCAAAACCTGCCTTTTTAAGAATTTGTACCAAATGAGTTGTCTTTTCATTTGATATGTTTATACTAACGTTAAATCATGTCAAAAAGTGATACTGTTTAGGAGGATATCATGAAAAAAGTTGAACGGATTAATATAATCATGCGCTATATCAATAATCGCTCCCGTTTTACCATATCAGAAATCATGCGGGAATTTAACATTTCACGATCGACAGCTATTAGAGATATACGGGAAATTGAAGCGATGGGAATGCCGCTTGTCGCTGAAGTGGGAAGAGACGGAGGTTATTTTGTTATGAATAACTCCGTCCTGCCCACTGTTCGCTTCACGGATAATGAGATCAAAGCTCTTTTTCTTGCTTTTATGGCTACCAGAAATCAGCAGCTTCCTTATTTAAAAAGCCGTCACTCTCTGGCTGAAAAGCTGCTTGGTTTAATCTCTGAAAATCAACAGGATGACCTGGTTCTTTTAAATCAAATTCTGCTGTTTGAAGGAACTAATCCCAATAATCCTGATTTGCTTGACCTGTCTGATCTTCCTCATCCTATGCTGGAACAGCTTATCCAAAACATCCTTCTGGATAGCTATTTATGGATTACTGTACAGGAAGGAAAAGAATTAAAATTTTATCCGATTTATCTTCTGCATCTTTATCGGGAGAAAAGCCGCTGGTTGATTGAAGGCTTCCATTTGAAAGAAGAAAAGACGCAAATTATTCCTGTAGACAGTCTTACTGATGTTGAACCCTATCCTGTTAAAAATAGACTAAGCAGGAAAAAGATTTTGGAGAAACAGCGTTTGCAGAAAAAAGATGTTAACCTTGTGATTGACTTGGGGCCAAACGCAATTGCTCAATTTAAAAAGTATCATCCCCTTACTGTTTCTATTTCTTATACTAATCCTTACCAGACTAGTGCGCGTTTAAACACTTTTGTCGATGTCAGGAATGAAGAGGAGATTAGTGAGATGGTTAGCTGGCTGCTTTTTCTTGGGGAAGATGTCGTGGTTAGGGAAATGCCGGGAGAGGTATTGTATGAAGTAAACAAGAGAGGATGGAGATATTGATTACGGAATTTTTGAACGAGAGTTCACAGAGTAAAGAGGTGCTATTACATAATTTAGATTTCTAAAAATTTATCTTGTATATCCAAATGAAAACGCTTATAATAAAATACAGAATACGGTATATTGGTAAAAGGGGGGTATATATGTGGGAAAGACTCTATTCTAAAAATGGTCTGGCGGCTAAGAAAATTGCAGAGTTATTGAATAAGATAGATGTTGGAGCCAAGGTGCCACGAGTTTCAGATTACAGCGAAAGATTGAATATTGGCAGAGGAACTGTGCAGCAGGCTATGAAATTGCTGGAAGAGATGAAAGCAATTCAGACAGAGGCAAGAGGTCATTTAGGCACTTTCTTAGTTTGGAAAGATGATAATGTTTTATTGGAAATAGCAGGGATTGCTACTTTGATTGGATCAATGCCATTGCCTTATTCCAGAAAGTATGAAGGATTGGCAAGTGGAATTGTTGAAGCTTTTGAATCAGCAGGAAAGCGGGTTAATTTAATTTATATGCGTGGTGCAACAAATCGAATTGAGTCTTTAAGAACGAAGAGATGTGATTATGCTGTTGTATCCAAAATGACTGCAAAACTTACTTTATCTGACTACCCTAATCTGAAAATATTAAGAAGCTTTGGAGAGAATACCTATGTCTCTGCGCATAAAGTTTTCTTAGCAGACAAAGAAAAAAATGAAATTGAGGATGGAATGAGGGTTGGCGTGGACCAAGAGTCATTAGACCAATTTCAATTAACACATCTGGAATTTGCGGAAAAAGATGTTGAATTTGTAGATGTTAACTATATGCAGCTATTCGATAAATTATCGAGTAAAGAAATAGATGCTACCATTTGGAATGTGGATGATAAGAGGATGACAAGGAATTTTAAATCTATTTCCTTCCAATCTGTAGAAGCTCAGAAGCTTGCAAGGGACACATCGCAGGCGGTCATTGTTATTGAAGGTGACCGGGAAGAGGAAATGAATGAAAAATGGCACTCCGTAACTGAAGAGAAGATACTACAGGTGCAACAAAGTGTAGAAAAGGGAGAAGTAATACCGAGGTATTAATATCCTTCCTTATAATAAAATACAATATACAGTATATAGAGGTATGATAATATGAACAAATTGGAAATGAATAAGAAATTAACAATTTTATTAGAAGGTCAAATCATTACGAAGCAAGCTTATGATGTTACGAATCAAACGTATGATTTTTTAGCAGCAAAATTTAACAAAGAACCAATTGAAAACTCGGAAATGTTTTGGACACATATGTGTATGGCTTTAGCCCGAATTGAAAAAGGGGAAGAATTGGAAGGTCCATCTCAGGCAGTCGTAGATGATATATATCAGACACCATATATGGAAGAAATAAAAGAGGTCATTGAGTTTGTAAAAGATCAGCTTCATCACGAATTTCCAAAAGAAGAGCAGGATTATTTTTATCTCCATTTACATGGAGTTATGGAGAATAACAAATAGGAGGTTTTATTATGTTGAAAATTGTAATTGGTGGTCAATTAAACAAGCAGGTAATTGAGAAGCAAATTAAAGAGTTGGGTGGGCAGGAAGTCGATGTGGTAATCAAGAGTGATTTAGATGCTGTAATGGCTATTAAAAATAAGCAGGCTGACTACTATGTCGGAGCGTGTGAAACTGGATCAGGCGGTGCACTTGCAATGGCTTATGCGTTATTAGGACAGAGCAATTGTGTTTCGTTAGCTTCCCCGAGTTCTGTCATGAGCAAAGAGCAAATAGAAGAAGAAGTAAACAAAGGGAAGGTAGCTTTTGGTTTCACTGCTCCTTCCTCGAAGAATATGTTAGATATTTTAATCCCTGCTTTACTAAATAAATAAGGACGGGTCAGGAGGTAGGAAAGAATGGAGTTTACAATCATTCAGCTTATATCTATTGCTTTAGTCGGTGCAATAGGTTCCATGCTGGTTAATCGAGGGGTAGCAGTGTTTAATGATGGGCTGCGGCCTATTATGCCAGAATATTTGGAAGGACGTATTACAAGAAAAGAACTGGCAGCAACTAGTTTTGCTTTAAGTTTTGGGTTAATTATTGGATTTGGGATTCCTTTATCCATTGGTGCAGTAATTATTATAGCACATAGTATTTTATTAGCTTGTGACATCATTGGTATTTGGACGCCAGATAGTAAAAAAGGAATGATTATCTCAGGAATTGTCGGCGCTGTGTACAGCATTGGAGTATGTCTGGGTCTTCAGTTTATTGTTGATCTGTTTAACCAGCTTCCAATCAATTTCTTGGAGTCTTTAAGTCTGGTAGGAACTCCTATCATTATATCTTTCACGGTTTTCCCGGCAGTAGCTGTAGGGTATCAGCATGGGATGAAGAAGGCAATGAGTACAGCTCTGATTACTTTTATCGCCTACCTCTTATTTGCTAAATTTGGATCATTTACCGTTGCCTCTTATGATATAACATTAAGTCCGGAGGGGATGGCGCTCTTAGTCGGAATGTTGATGATGGTATATTATGCGGCAAAAGTGAAAGGCGAGGGAGAATCTACGAATGCTGATTTGGTAAATATATTTGCTGAGCGTGTAAATAAAATCAGGAAAAACCGCTGGTTACTTGCGTTAATGGGTGGTTTGATTGCGCTGGTATCTGCACAGTTAATACTTGCAGTAGATGCCATGCCGCAAGCCTTAATTAACGAGGGAAAATATACTGAAGGTGCAATTGCAACGTTTGCAAGAGCGATTGGATTTATTCCTTTGGTATTCTCAACCGCAATTGTAACTGGAGTCTATGGTCTTGCTGGTACAACAATGGTTTTTGTAGTTGGTCTTATTTTTAGGGATATTCCGATACTGGCGTTCGTATTAGGAGCGGTAGTTATGTATGCAGAAGTAATGCTGCTGTCCATAGTTACTAAAAGCATGGATAAACTCCCGGGAGTTCGGGAAATGGGAGAGCATATTCGAACATCATTAGCGGATGTATTGGGGATGGCCATATTAATTGGGAGTGCCATGGCTTCTGAACAGATTGCGCCTGGAATTGGATTTTTCTGGGTGATGGGATTCTACCTAATTAACCGTATGGCCAAGAAACCGCTCGTAGAATTAGCTGTAGGACCTGTAGCAGTTGTTGCTTTAGGAATTCTGGTCAATATTTTGAACCTGGTAGGTTTATGGTAAATAAATTTCTTACATAAACCACATCACTCTGTCATTTTAAATGGATAGAGATATAAAGCTAGTTGAAGCCTATGGAAGGAATGGGATTGTTATGTTAGTTAGCGGGATAACTTATATGCATGAGCATACGACAATAGATTTATCGGAAGTGAAAAATACGGAAGACTGCCAACTGGATGTGTTCTCGGAGACTGTATCAGAATACAAAAAATTATACGAAAAAGGTGTCCGAAATATTGTTGATGTCACAAATTTTGGGATGGGAAGGAATATTCCGTTTGTAGAGAAGGCTGCGGAATTAAGCGAGATAAATATTATTCATTCTACGGGTTTTTATCAGGAAGAATTCTACCCAGTACAGGTGTGGAGAGAAACCAAGGAACAGTTGGCTGAAAGAATGATAAAAGAAATCAATGAGGGGATTAAAGGAACAAACGTAAAGGCTGGCATTATTGGAGAAATTGGTACGAGTTTTAATGAATGGACAGAAACAGAGAAGAAAGTCTTTGATGCTGTTGTTATTGCTCATAGAGAAACCAATAAACCGATAACAACACATACCTCCATTGGGACACTTGGATTAGAACAGGTAGAATTTTTCAAATCAGAAAAAGTAGATTTGGATAAAGTTGTTATCGGACACGTTGATCTTACTGGAGATGCCGATTATATATTGAACATGTTGAAACAAGGTGTATATGTTGAATTTGATACGGTAGGTAAGGAAAGCTATATGCCAGACCGCACAAGAGCAGAAATGTTAAAGAAAATCCAAGATGCCGGATATATAGAACGCGTATTTTTATCAATGGATATTACGAGAAAATCTCATTTAGAGTACCAAGGAGGACTGGGATACAGCTTTTTACTGGATTCGTTTGTTCCTTTGATGCAGTCTCACGGCATTACAGATGAGTCCATTGATAAAATGCTCGTAAAAAATCCGATGACTTTTATGAATACCTGAGAAAAATTATATTCATAGAGAGTTAAGGAATGCTGATATATGAAAGAATAGGCTGGCTGAAAAGATTTGGTGCTTAGAAATCCATGAAATATTTCTCCAGTCTATTCAAAAATATTATCTATGTCTTAGATAGGGGAAATAAGCATGACAAAAAGAGTGATTATTTTAATACTGGACAGTTTAGGTGTCGGCAATATGGATGATGTGAAAGAATATCATCCACAGGATATTGGCGCAAATACCTTTTATCATATTTTAGATAAAACATCTTTAAATATACCAAATCTTGAAAGACTGGGAATAAATAAAATTCTACATCATCCTAAATTAAAAAATGAAGAAAATCTGGCTAGCTACGGTGTATTGAATTTAATGCATCAGGGAGCTGATAGTTTTGAAGGCCATAATGAAATTATGGGTTCGAAGCCGAAGAAAGCATACCTTGCTCCTTTTATTGAGAATATGGAAGAAGTGAAAGCAGCGTTAGAAAATGAGGGATATAAAGTAACGATACCTAATCCAAAGATGCCATATCTGCTGGTGAATGATCTCGTTATAGTGGCAGATAATATCGAGACCGATTATGGACAAATATATAATGTGAGTGCTCCTTTAGATTATATTTCGTTCGAAGAAGTTTTGAAAATAGGAA
This sequence comes from Oceanobacillus sp. FSL W8-0428, assembly GCF_038004405.1. Taxonomy (NCBI): domain Bacteria; kingdom Bacillati; phylum Bacillota; class Bacilli; order Caryophanales; family Bacillaceae; genus Oceanobacillus; species Oceanobacillus sp. FSL W8-0428. Next base: position 398,895 of record NZ_JBBORB010000001.1, on the reverse strand, counting down.
ATTGTGTCCGAAAAAATGTCAAAGTGAACAGAGTGATTGCACTTGGAGGGAAAAATGTGACTCCAAAGCATTTACAAGCATCTATAGAACGCCGGGCCGATGGATTAGTCGGCGTAAACTCTCCAAAATCAAATGTTTATAAACAAGGATATGAAGTTCGTCATCTGGGATATGGAATATCTCCGAAGTATCAGCTGCCGACGATTGCTGTAAAAGAAGGGCTGGATGTATCTCTGGTAGGAAAAATGCAGGACGTTATTTATTGTGAAGGTGCTAAAAAATTTCCTGGAGTTGATACAAAACAAGTAATGGAAAATATCCTTCATGAGATGGATCATGTGAATTCTGGTTTGATTGCAGCAACAGTCCAAGAAACGGATCTTGCTGGTCATGCTCAAGATCCGGATAGGTATGCAGATCGTATTGAATTAGTAGATACGTATTTGACGGAAGTATTTCATAGAATGACAAAGAACGATTTATTAATTATGAGTGCTGATCATGGTAATGATCCTACAATTGGCCATAGTCAGCATACAAGAGAAAAAACGTATTTACTTGCTTTTCATAAAGGCTGGAATCCAATAAACATCGGAGAAAGGGACACGCTGTCAGATATAGGTGCCACGGCAGCTGCTTATTTAGAACTGCATCCGACAGAAAATGGAGAGTCGTTTCTTTTTGAATAAGTATTTGTGATTGGAGAGGGAAGTTTATGTTTCTGGAAATAACAAAAAAACGTAACTATAAATTAATAGATATTTCTTTAAAGCTGCATCAGCAGGGAATCATTGATCCAAATACGTATGTACTCGATTTGGATACGATTAAAGAAAATGCATCTATGTTAAATAAAGAAGCTGAAAGATTAGGTATGGAATTATTTTTTATGACAAAACAAATTGGAAGAAACCCAGCTGTAGCCAATGCTATCGTAGAAGCAGGTATCAAAAAAGCTGTAGCGGTTGACCCATGGGAAGCCATCACATTGAGTAAGGCTGGTATTCAGATTGGACATGTTGGGCATCTTGTTCAAATACCTAAAAATATGATTCGGACCATCTTAAAACTCAACCCAGATTATATTACTGTATTCAGCTACGAAAATGCAAAAAATATAAGTGATATTGCAAATGAAATGGGAAAATCACAGAAAATCTTTTTGCGTATTGCTGAGGAAAACGATTATATTTATTATGGCCAGGAGGGCGGATTTACCTTATCCAGGCTGTTTGAAGATATAAAAAAATTAGAAGCATTAAAGGCTGTAGAAATAGCCGGATTAACAAGTTTTCCCTGTCTGCTTATTAAAGAAAATAAACCATCTGTTACACCTAATGTTGCATCGATGCAAAAGGCAAATGAATTTTTAAAGGAAAAAGGCTATGAGCATTTGGAATTGAATATGCCTAGTGCTACTTCGACAGAAACGATGCGTTTATTAAAAGAGCATGGCGCCACCCAAGGAGAACCTGGTCATGCACTGACAGGCACCACGCCACTGCATACAGAAGATTTTCTGAAAGAAAGACCAGCGATGACATATGTGTCTGAAGTTTCTCATGTGTCTAATAAGAAGGCGTATGTGTTCGGTGGTGGATTTTACCCAAGATCACATATGAAGTGCGCTTTGGTAGGATCTAGTAGCACACAGTTGAAGAAAGTACCTGTTCTTCAAAATGAACCAGGGCATATTGATTATTACGGGACACTCGATACGGATTGTGTTCATATTGGAGATACAGCAATTTTTGCCTTCCGTACACAAGTTTTTGTGACACATGCAAAAATTGCTGTTATTCAGGGACTCTCCAGTTCACCAAAATTGATAGGTATCTATGATTCAGTGGGGAATTTACTGAGTGATGGACAAACGATAGATAATGAATAAAAATAAACCAGCCTTTTAGAAATTTTTTGTAAATATATCAATTGAAATAGGGGAAAGGGGTACTTATCATGGGCTACGATGTATCACAGCTGAAATATGCAAACTCTGTGCTTCCCTCTTTAACTGTACAGGAAGCGCAGCAATTACAGTTCAAATTAGTAGAGAAGATAAGTGAACATTTTACCGGAGCCCAGTTTTTAACTATGGGTGATTTAGGTTTGACTGCTCAGTATAAAAAGCCTGAGTATACCGAAAATGCAGAGCGTGTATTAGCTGCATTTTTTGGTGCGGAAAAAGCTGCACTGGTTCGTGGTGCAGGGACAGGTGCTATTCGTATCATTTTAAGTGAATTAATGAAAGCTGGGGAAACGATGATTATTCATAAAGCACCTGTCTATACAACGACAAAAGATACCATTCGTATGTTAGGTCTTAAAACGAAAGCTGTTGATTATAATGACAGAAAAGCTGTTGAAGCATTGGTGATGGAGGATAAAGAAAGTAAAGTATTCTATATTCAGCATGCCAGACAACAGCCTTCTGATACATATGAATTGCGGCAAATAATTGAGATGGTGAAGCATTTAAGGCCGGAATTACCGATTGTTGTGGATGATAATTACTGTGTCATGAAAACGAATGGAATAGGGGTTGAATACGGAGCTGATTTTTCTACTTTTTCTGGTTTTAAACTCTTGGGACCAGAAGGAGTCGGTGTTATTGTCGGTAAAGAAAAACAGATTCAACAATTGCAGAAAAAGAATTATTCTGGCGGCGGGCAGGTGCAAGGATACGAGGCATTAGAATTATTACGCATGATGACATTTTCTCCTGTTTTACTGGCAACTCAAAATGAACAGGTAGAGGAGCTCTGCAAGTTACTTAATGAAGGAGCTATTAAAGGGATAGAAAATGCATATATAGCGAATGCCCAATCAAAGAATGTAATTGTTGAATTAAAAGAACCAATAGCTGAACAAGTGTTAAAGAGAAGTAATGAATTAGGAGCGGCTACACATCCAGTAGGTGCTGAGTCGAAATATGAAATTTTACCCTTGATTTATCGTGTATCCGGAAGTTTTATAGAAGCTGAACCTCACTTAAAGCAATATGGATTGCGTATTAACCCTATGAAATCTGGTGCAAATATGATATTGAGTATATTAGATAAGGCAATAAATTTATCAAATATTACAAGTGATGTATAAGTGAAACCGGTTCTGAAATCTTTAGCAGAAAGTTATAGAGGATGATTCAGCTTGCTGTGCAAAAAATGATTGAACAAATGAACGAAAAAAAGACAGGGGCATTAGTTAAATCAGCAAATGGATCAGTAACGGAGAATTTCACATTCAATCGTTTTCTAATTATTGTATTATATAAACTTTAAAATGCTTTGCTTAGTAACATAAGGCAAAGCATTTTTGCGTTGTTTTGAAAAAAACATTGCACACTAACCTATCAAATCAGCTAATGCTAACTATATCTGTGACACTCTTTCAGAAAATAGACAACACTAATATTAATTAACTGAATTTTAACTGAAATTTATATATTCACACTAGTTGGCATGGAATTTGCATGTATTTGATGAAAGGACAATGACTAGGAGGGAATATCGAAGTGAAGAAGTTCTTGATTGCTTCGCACGGAGATTTCGCCAAAGAAATGGTGAATTCTGTGCAAATGATTATGGGGCCTGCTGTAAATATAAATTTCATCAGTATGCACCCTCATACAAGTATAGAAAATATAAAAGAAGAATTAAATTCTTTAATTATGCAAGGAGGTGAAGAGAATGAATATATCATTTTAACGGATGTTCTAGGCGGTAGTATATCAAATCTTTGTACCGAGTTTGTAAGTAATAAGGTGAATATTATTACAGGATTTAATTTGCCAATGATGTTGGAAATGATAAGTCTTCAGGAAAAAATGGATACAAATGAACTAATTGATCACTGTATAAATCAAGGTAAAAAAGGAATTATTCATGTGAATAAAGTAGTTCAAAACAATAGTTAAGGAGGGATTCTTCATGATAAAACTAGTCAGGATTGATGACCGATTAATACATGGTCAAGTAGCTTATACATGGACGGGATATTTAGGAGCAAATGTCATATTAATTGCAAACGATCAAGTTCTTAAAGATGAACTGAAAAAAATGGCTCTAAATCTAGCTGCCCCTTCAGGAGTGAAAGTGTTATTTAAATCTCTTGACGAGTCTATTGAATATTTGAACAGTGACGCATCATCAAAATTAAAGATATTTGTTTTAGTAGATAAATCGGCGGATGCTTTAAAGCTCGTGAAGGGAGTAAAAGAGATCAGCTCCATTAATGTAGGAGGAATGAGGATGTCTGATGGCAAGGAAATGAGAACGCCTTCAATCGCGGTTGATGAACAGGATATTAATCATTTTAAGGAAATGGAGGAATCGGGTGTTCAGATAGAAATTCGACAGACACCGGTAGAAAATAAGAAACCGTTAGCTGTTTTATTAAATAAATAAGGAGGTGCTTCTATGTTTATCCAAGCACTGCTAATTGGGGTAATTGGTGGACTTGCTGAGTGGGATTCACGCATATTCGGAGATAATATGCTGGGAAGACCAATTATTCTTGGGCCAGCTGTAGGGCTGGTGTTGGGTGACTTCACTACAGGACTGATTGTAGGAGGAACATTGGAGCTGGTTTTTATGGGAATTGTGGGTATTGGCTCTACTTCCCCGGCAGATGTGATAACTGGCGGAATAGCTGGTACAGCATTTGCAATCCTCTCAGGTGTTGAAGCTACAGTTGCAGCAACATTGGCTGTTCCTGTTTCTTTACTTGGGGCTCAATTGCAAAATCTGGTTAGAATTATAAATTCTTATTGGATGAAAAAAGCGGATCAATATGCAGAAGAAGGAAATATGAAGGCGATTGAGTGGTCACATCGAGGCGGTTATGCTGTTTTTTTCTTAAGTCAATTTATACCAGTATTTCTTCTTATTTACCTAGGCTCCAATTTTATTGATTCACTTGTTAATGCTATTCCAGAATGGCTTACAGATGGACTGTCGATGGGAGCAGGACTGCTGATTGCTATTGGATTTGCGATGATAATGAAAATGATTCTTACTAAAAATCTGATTCCATTTTTCTTGGGCGGTTTTGTCTTAGCTGCTTATCTTGAAATGGATATTATCGGTGTGACAGTTATCGGAGTAATTGTAGCTTTAGTTTTATTACAAATGAAGGGAGGAGAAGCCGATGATAGATCCGTCTAGCCAGGAGATTACCCGGAAAGATCTATTAAAAGTTTTTTGGAGATCCCTTCGTCTATTAGGTTCATTTAATTTTGAAAGAATGCAAGCACTGGGTTATGTCCATACGATGATACCGATTATTAAAAAGCTTTATAAAACAAAAGAAGATACGGTTGCTGCGCTGAAAAGACATCTCCTATTTTTCAATACAGCTCCATGGCTTGCAACCTTTATTTTTGGAATAACGATAGCGATGGAAGAACAAAATGCAAAAAATAAGGATTTTGATTCTAACTCTATCGAAAGTACAAAAATAAGTTTAATGGGCCCCTTGGCGGCTATTGGAGATTCTTTTTGGTGGGGGACCTTTCGATTGCTTGCAGCAGGTATAGGTACATCATTAACTGTGGAAGGAAATCCATTGGGATTGCTGCTTTACGTACTGGTATTTAATGTGCCTCATTATCTGGCTCGATATTACGGGTTGTTTATTGGATATAAAGTTGGCGCGAGCTTTTTAAATAAAGCAATGGAAAGTGGAATTATGCAGAAAATAACATACGGCGCATCCATCGTAGGGTTAATGTCAGTTGGTGCTATGACCGCTACCATGGTTAAATTCGAGACACCTCTTGAATTTAATTTTGGTGATGCTTCCATAAAAGTGCAGGAGGTTTTAGATCAAATCTTTCCAGCGATTCTTCCGCTGGCAGTTACGTTTTTCGTTTATTACTTATTAAAGAAAGAAGTAAAGATTATGTACGTTATCTTGGGGCTTCTTGCTTTTGGAATAGTCGCTTCGTTGATTGGGCTTATGTAGGCTTACGAAAAAAATTTTTAGGAGCTGGTTCATTATGAAAATAGAAGATTTAAAAAGAGGATTATATGTATCTTGTCAGGCGCTTCCAGAAGATCCTTTGTATGGATGTATGGGGAAAATGGCGTCAGCAGCAGAATCCGGTGGAGCTGTCGGTGTCAGAATAAATACAGTGAAGGATATTAAAGAGGTTAAAAATATCGTCTCCATTCCAATTATAGGCTTAATAAAAAAAAGATATCAAGGAAGTAATGCTTACATTACGCCAACTATCAATGAGGTGGAAGAAGTTGCAGAAGCTGGAGCGGATATTGTCGCAGTCGATGCAACAAACGAACTAAAGCCCGATGGGAAGAACACGCATGAATTTATAACAGATATAAAGAAAAGGTTTGATGTGTTAGTAATGGCAGATATCTCCTCCGTGGAGGATGGGATAAATGCTTGGAATTCAGGAGCAGATATACTGGCGACGACCTTATCAAGTTCGAAACCTGGCAAAATGCCGACAACAGGAGATCGCATTCATAAAATGCCTGATTTTAACTTGATTCAGGAGCTTGTTAAACAAGTAACCATTCCTGTTTTTGGAGAAGGTGGTTTTTGGGGAGGTGAAGACACTGTTCAAGCATTTGAGATAGGAGCGCATTCCGTAGTGGTAGGAAGTGCAATTACAAGGCCGCAAGTAACAACCAATCGTATTTCCACAGCAATTCAAGATTTTCTGTGCTCAACAAAATAAAGAGGGATTGCAGAAAAAAATGAGCAATAATCAAATAATTATACCTAAGAAAGGGAGATTTAAAAAATGAGAGTCGAAGATTATATGAGAGAAACCCCAGAAAAAATGAAAGAGATTATCCAAAATGCCGACCAATTATTTGCTGAAGTAAGAACTTTGAATATTGAACGTATGATTGTAACTGGATCTGGCACAAGTTTTCATGCAGGGCTGCAAACACAGAAATTAATGCAGCGTCTTACGGGGATCCGTGTAGACGCCTATTACCCGTTTATGATTGATAAGGAAACCTTTATAGGTGATAATTCGAAAACATTAGTAATCGGTATTTCACAAGGAGGGGCAAGTAATTCAACATATGGCGCGATGAAGCTGGCGAAAGAGGCAGGGTGTATGGTGGCATCTATGGCTGGAAAGGAGGGGGCGGTTATTGATGAAGCGGCTGATTATATTTTAACCGTACATTGTGGTGAAGAAAAAGCTGGTGCGAAGACAAAAGGGTATTATTGTACGAAATTAAATTTGACGCTTCTTGCACTACAGATTGCCAGAGAAACAAGTAAACTAACAGAAAATGAATATGCAAATGACATTGCTTCCATAGAGAAAAGTGCCGATCAATTTTTAAAAACATATCATGCTTCCCTTGACTGGATTAACACTAATAAAGAAAAACTTACACAGGCAAAGGATATTCGTGTTATTGGAACAAGCGAGATTTATGGAGATACATTGGAGGGCGCGCTGAAATTACTGGAAACAATGCGCATTCCTGTTACCGGCTACGAATTTGAGGAGTTTATTCATGGAATATATAATGCTATCAATGAGGATTCAACAATTATCATTTTAGATACGGGGGTGGAGCCGCGAGTAGAAAAGATGGTTAAAGTACTCTCAGGATGGACAAATTCTATTTATGTCATTGGCAATAAAGGTAATGTGCCTGACAGTTCTCAGAATTTAAAAACGGAATTCATTAATCACCAATACTATAAAACTTATGAATATATAATTCCCATTCAAATGATATGTGCTCAAATCCCTATATTAAAGGGAGTAGATCCAAGTATTCCAAAGGATCCGCAGTTCCATCAAAAATTAGAAAGTAAAATTGGAGATGTAGATTAAGAAGAAATAATAAGTCCAATAAACAATAAGAGCTGCTCTTATTGTTTATTGGATTTCAACAGTTTAGCATGGCTTTTCACCCTGACTAGATTCATTATGCATAGATAAGTCCTTGTATCACTGAAAAAGAAAGGGTAAATCGAATTTTCTAAGAAGTCTAGTGAACAAACCTTCACCTATTTCTATAAACAACCAGATGACAATAATACTATGACTCAAATCATGTTTTCGTGAAGCTTTTCCATACTTGCAACTGACAGTAGAAAAATAAGAGTAGATACAACATTATCTTCATTATCTTGTCTTCTCAGTATTTTGTAATATGCGGCATATTAAGAAACGCTAACTTGGTTCAGTTTTTATCGGGAAACTATTAAATTGGGTTTTATAGGCTCGAGGGGGCATGTATTTTGATGGATAATTTTAAATCAAAAATAGAGGAGATTTCTAAAAAAAGACTTGCTGATACATTTCGATTAGAAGCTGGTGTCGAAGCACAATATATTTCAGATAAGCTAGATATTCACAGAAGTACTGCCAGCAGATATTTAAATGAACTCACGCGATCTCAAATTTTAATTAAGATAAGTACCAGACCGGCATATTTTTTTAATAAATCGTTATTGGAAAATAAATTTGATATCTCTTTAGATAAGAATATTTATGCAAGCTTTGAAGAATTGAAGGATGCTCTTTATACCAAGAACAAAAAGAAGATAAATGATCCTTTTTATTACTTCATCGGTAATGAAGGAAGTTTAAAGAATCAGATTGAACAATCCAAAGCGGCAATTAGCTATCCTCCATCAGGACTTCCTTTTATGATAGTTGGAGAAACAGGTGTTGGAAAAAGCGATTTAGCCCAACTCATTTATCAATATGCTAAGAATAAGAAAATACTGCGTGATAATGCGCCATTTATTACACTCAACTGTGCTGAATTTGCCAATAATCCGGAGCTAGTAACAGCTAATTTGTTTGGATACACAAAGGGAGCTTTTACAGGTGCAGATAAAGATACTAATGGGATTATTGAAGAAGCGGACCAGGGGGTTCTTTTTTTAGATGAAGCGCATCGGTTAAATGCTGAAAGTCAGGAAAAATTATTCCTATTTATGGACAAAGGAATTTATCATCCTTTGGGTGATAATTCAAATTGGAAAAAAGCAAACGTAAGAATGTTATTTGCAACAACAGAAGATCCGGAAGAGGCATTTTTGAAAACATTTATGAGAAGAATCCCGATTATTGTTTCTATTCCACCATTGAGAGAAAGAACAGACAGTGAAAAATACCATTTAATATGTACTTTTTATAAAGAAGAGAGCAGCAATGTAAATAAACAGCTCCAGGTTAATTCTAAAGTAATCAAAGCATTGATGGCCTTCAATGCACAGGGGAATGTTGGGGAACTTAAAAATATTATTATTTATTCTTGCGCAAAAGCGTATATTGATTATGCTGATAATCAAAGTTCTCCATTGATTGAAGTGCATTTGAAGCATTTGCCGATGGAAGTAATCAGTAATTTTATTAATAACGATTCAAATGTAAGTTTTCATACAGCATTAAATAAATCAGTCTTAATTGATAGCGAAAGTGACTGGTCGGGGCAAAAGTATCATGTAGAAAATAATAATGCTCTAAAAAATCTGTATGAAGGTTTATTAATAATAATTCATAAATACCTTACCGAATCATTGCTTTTAGATGCTTTTTTAGAAAAAGCATCTCTATTAGTTAATCAATATTTGGAAAAATTAATTTATATAAATTCTAATGGTGATAAAGGTTTGGAGTTTAATACCTTAAAATATTTTCTTGAAGGAATTGCTGATTCTGTTGATATTAGCGTAAAAACAAATATATCTAAAAATTCAATGACAACTATGGCTTATTTTATCAAAGATATAACGCAAATTAATTATGAATATACAAATGAAAATGATATAGGAGATATATTAAAAACCTACTTTCCAAAAGAATTTTGGCTGATTGATAAAATTTGTTCAGAAGTTGAAAGTACGTTTGGCATTTCAATGAATTTACTGGATAAAGTTATTTTAATTGTATATATTAGATCCCTTAATGAAAGCTTGAATTTAAACAGGACAAAGGCCATTATTATTGCCCACGGGTATTCTACTGCCAGCAGTATAGCTAATATTTCGAATAAGCTGCTTGGAGAATATGTTTTTGAAGCTTTTGATATGCCTATTGATGTTTCTCTGTCCGAAATTGTACATAAGCTGAATAATTATTTTAAATCTATTGATACGTCTAAAGGGATTATCATTTTTGTGGATATGGGGTCACTGATGGTGAATTATAAAAAGTTTAAAAATATAAGTAACAGTACAGTCGGAATTGTTAATAATATTACAACTCAGATAGCGATTGATGCTGGTGAAAAAATCATCAGGGGAAATACTATTGAACAAATTTTAGAGGGGATTTCTCAAAATTATCGTCCTGCTTATCAAATTATTAAAGCCAAAAGCAGCCATAAAAAAAATACGATTATTTCAACATGTATTACGGGTATTGGGACAGCTGTAAAAATTAAAGAATTGCTGGATAAAGGGATTAGAAAGGGTTCAGGTGAAATATATGTTTTGCCTTACGATTTTTTAAGTTTAAAAAATAATGGAATCGAAGAGAATATTTTTAAAGAATATAATGTGATAGGGATTATAGGCACAGTCAATCCAAAGGTACAGGATATTTCCTTTATCGCAATAGAAGACATCATTTCAGGGAAGGGCGAACAACAATTAAAGGAGATGCTCAAAAATATTGTCCCTCAAAATATTATTGGTAATATAAATGAAGATATCGTCAAGCTATTTTCACTACAAGATGTTATTAATCACCTCATTATCCTTAACCCGGATAAAATAATAGAAAATTTAAGTATATCTATTGAAAAGCTTCAACAGCAGCTGAATATAAGGTTTAATAATCCGACCAGAATCAGCCTCTATGTCCATTTAAGCTGTTTGATTGAAAGGCTGGTAAAGAAAAATCCAATTGTTCACCATGTTGATCTGGCAACCTTTCAACAGAAGCACCAAAATTTTATACACATCCTTAAAAGAGTCTTTAATCATATTGAAGAAGTATATAGCGTGGAAATACCGTTATCTGAAATAGTGTATATTTATGATATTATTAAAATGAAACATTCTGATTTTAAGTATTGATTGATGCTATTTTCATTACTAATATAGAATTTGTGCAGCAGAAACGATATGTGTTTCTGCTGCACAATAAATATAAAAATTTCCCTTTTAATCAGGATAAGCCTCATTTATAAGCTCTTTCATATCATTTACAAAAACCTCAAGCATTCGTTCTCCTTTTTCTTTACTGGCAATTGTTGCATCACCGAAAACACCGCTTTTGCTTAAATCCCCTAGTGAAATAGTGGACATCCCGTATAAATCTGGTTTTTCAGGGAATTCACATACAGATTTTTCCATATCTACAAGCTCCGGTTTTAGTGCCAGCATTAAAGAGGTTTCAAATTCACATGCGTGGATCATGCCATACCAGGTAGGAGAGGCGCAATATTCATTTCTTATTTTCTCCATATTTGGATAGAACAAATAGATAACAGTCATATCCAGTTCATCCATAAGCTCTCTGGTAGCATACTTCATACTGGAATTGTTGGCATCATGTCCGTTCACAAGTATAAGAAGTTTTGTGCCATATCTTGCTACGCTGTGAGCAACATCCTTAATAATGCTTTCTACATGATGCTGTTGAATTGAAACGGTTCCCGGGATGTTTCTCCATACCCAGGAATAACCAAAAGGCATCGAGGGAAGGAGAAGTGCGCCTGTCTGCTCCGAAAGTTTTCTAGAGATTCCTTCCGCCAAATAAACGTCAACACCTAATGGTAAATGATGTCCGTGTTGTTCTGTAGCGCCGAGGGGGAGGATAGCGACAGGATATTCTTTTACTGCAGCGGCTACTTCATCCCGGGTCATATTTAAGATTTCTTTCGCTTGTCCCATAGCTACACCTCCTCAAGAAGTTTTATATATCCTTCTGCATTTTTCTTTATTTTTTCTTTGTCTTTTTTCGTTGCACCTCTTGGAACAAGATCACTTCCAATTGCAAAATAGGAGCACCCTGCATTTTTTAATTCTGCAATATTGTTATGCGTAACTCCGCCTACTGCCATAAATTTCATATTAGGAAAAGGCCCTTTTACATTTTTGATAAAGCTGCTCCCCAAATCAGAAACTGGGAACAGTTTAACTGTTTCGATTCCAAGGCTTGCAGCTTGCATAATCTCCCCTGGTGAGAAAACACCAGGGAAAATAGGAACATCTTTTGATAAAATATACTTCGCCAGCTCTTTATCCCAGCCAGGAGTAATTAAAAATGTTGCGCCGGCTTCTAATGCTTTATCTGCCTGCTGTTCAGAAATTACTGTACCTGCTCCCAGGTTCAATTGGTTTCCATAGGCAATTTTAATAGTACGAATACATTCCAGGCCTTGCTGTTCATTGCTTAATGAAACCTCGAGCGTATCGACCCCTGCTTCAAGCAGCCCTTCAGTAATTTCAAGTATATTCTCAGCTTCTACGCCACGTATAATTGCAATTAATTGTGTCATTTTTACCACTCCTTAAAAATGTGCGAGCCAGTTTGCTGGATTTTCGATAAATATCGTATCAATGTCAGACTGGCTGATCCCTTCATCTAATAATCGGGGGATGAATTTTTTTAGAATATACTCAAATCCAGGTCCACCGCCATATGCATGAAGGTAGCATTGCCGTCCCATATCAGCAGAAATCAGCAATTTGTGAGCGAAACCATTATCAATCATATTTTTAATTAATTCCACTCGAGTGCTGTCCGGATAGTATTTAATTTTACTTGTGCCGTCAAATTGTACATAAGCTCCTCGTTCTGCAAGCTTTAAATGGTAGTAAGGATCAGCGTTTCTATCACTGTGTCCGACGCCTACTAAGTTTAAATCAACGCCTTCTTCTTCTAAAATATCTAATAATTCTAATCCCATCGTTCCTGCTTCAGTATGGAGCCAAATAGGTGCACCCGTTTCAAGCTGTGCATGTGCAACTGCTCTAGTCACCTTTTCTTCTAACGGATGAATAAGCTGATTCCAGGCACCAGACTTTAAGAAGCCAGCTTTTGCTTCGGTCCCATCCATCCCAATGGTTACATCTCTTATTAACTTCTGCTTGATTTCATCGATGGTCAACGCTTCTACCCATTTTGGAAAGTAAATATGTTTATTGAACCCTGAAGTGGCAACGACATTTACCCCTGTTTCTTTAGACATTTGTACGAGCTTAGAAGCATCTCTGCCATAATCAAGTGTTGTAGCATCAACTAGTGCATTCCCGCCTGCTTTTTGAAATCTCCAAAGTTCACTTACGCTTGCTTCATAGTCTGTGAGTTCTAAATCACGGTCTTTTTGAGAAGCAGGAGGATTCGTCCATAAATGCTCGTGACTATATGTGAATCCCAAATCTTCTTTATTAATATCTCCTAAAACAGTCCTTATTTTTTTACTCATTACATTCACTCCTCTTTTCTTAGAATCCAATTCCAAATAATAAGCCAACCAGCTTAATTAAAATAACGACAATAATAGCATCTGGAGAGGCAAACCATAGGCCGCCGATACCATATTCACTTAATCCTATCAGCGGGTACGCCAAAGCTACCAATAGGGAAAAAGTGAACCCCAGGAAAAAGCCGCTGATAACTGCTCCGCGTAAGCCGCCACGGGCATTTCCGAATACCCCGGCAGCTCCACCCATGAAGAACAGCCCTATAACTGATGGGAGGACTGCCACTGGTAAAAAGCTGGACATAAAAGTTACAATTAAACCGCCGGCTAATGCTGTAAGGAATCCTATAGTTACTGCTACAGGAGCATAGGAATAAAAGATAGGGACGTCCAATGCAGGTTTTGCACCAGGAACGATTTTTTCACCGATTCCTTTAAATGCAGGGACAATTTCTCCGAGAAACATGCGAACACCCATTAACAGGATAAGAATCCCTACTACAAAGCCTAATGCCTCAAAAATAACATACTGATACCGATTGACGCCTCCAGAAATTTCGTTCATAACCTGACTATCTACGAAACTAGCTGTAATCACGTAAACTAAAACCATTATAATCCCCATTAAAATACTCATATCTTTTAAAAAGTCGAGTGATTTTGGTACCTTGACGTCTTCAGATGATTGTTCTTTGTTTCCAAAGATTCCGCCAATCCAGCCAGACAAAGAAATCCAGGAGCTCCCCCAAAAACCAAAAGCAACATTATCATTACCGATAACTTTCCGGACGGAAGATTGAGAGATAGCTGGGAAGAATACCATGGAAATACCCTGAACAATAGACCCCCAGATAATAGTCATCGTCGTAGACAGTCCCATTTGGCTGAATACAATAGCCATGGTTGCTGCAAAAGAAAACATCATATGACCAGTAAGGAATATATATTTGAACTTTGTGAAGCGGGCAATCGCTACATTAATTAAGAAAGAAAAGATCAAGATGAATGCGGTTTCTTTTCCTAATACAGTTTGAACTGCAGCAGCAATTGCGTTGTCTTCAGCAACAATACCTGTTAATCCAAAAGCTTCTGTAAACATTGTGCTGAAGGGAACCAATGAACCGACAATTATGTTCGCTCCTTGTTGAAGTATCAGGAACCCAAATAATGTTTTCATTGTTCCCTTAATAACATCTGAGGCTGATTTTCGTAATGCAACCAAGCCTAGACCGGCAATGATAGCAATAATGATAGACGGATTACTTAAAATGGAAACAAATACATCTAACATGTTTTATCCCTCCTTGGATAGCCTCTCAATCAATGGAAGTACTTTTTCTTTTATTTCATCCTTATCAAGTAAGTTGTCTATAGCTACAACAGGAACTTCTTCATCAGTCAGGCTGGCTGCAATTTCACTTGAAGCAACAATTAAGTCACAACTTTTTCCTTTTGCACTGCCGAGATCGGTTGCTTCGCCCTCAACAGTATATCCATGATCCTTTGCCATTGATTGAATATCCATTAATAACATCAAGCTTGTCCCAAATCCCATACCGCATACACTTAAAATATACATATTGTTCACTCCTAAATTGTTATTATTTTTGATAATTCATCATAATCTTTCGCATGCATAATCTTATTAAATTTATCTTTATCTCCAAGAACCATTGCAATTTTTTGAAGCATTTCGATATGCCCATTATCGCCAACACCTGAAATTGCACAGACCAGTTTGACCGGATCATTTTTCTCGTGGCCGAAAGGGATGGGCTGTTTTAATCGAATAAGTGAAAACCCGGATTGAAGTGTTCCATTATCAGGCCGGGAATGTGGAATAGCGATGCCTGGTGCAATAACGATATAGGGACCTACTCGCTTGTACCCATCTATCATTGCTTGTGTATATTCTTCAGTGGCACAGCCAGTTTCGACCAGCAATTCACCACTTAAACGGATAGCTTCGACAGCATTATCCAACTCCACATCCAGCTTCACAGCTTTTTCTTTTAATAATGTCATCCAAACCATTCCTATCTGATTGTTTTATTTTTATTTCTTCCAGATACGTTTATATGATACTCGTACTTATCTGATCGGCTGACCATCTCAACCATTTCAAATGGAGCTCCATTAGGTAAAAAAGTAGTCCTGGTTATATGCATAACAGCATCTTCAGGTGATATACCAAGTCTGGATGCTTCTAAATCTGTTGCTAATCGGGCTTTAATTTGTTCGGTAGCATCCTCCAAAACAATATCGTAATTTTTTTCAAGCTCTTCGTATAATGATTCTCTTGTAAACCCATTTTCTAAAAAACCTGGGATATATTTTTCACGTAAATAGTTAAACATGAGTGCGAGCGGTTCCCCATCAGCCAAGCGAATTCTTTCTACACATATGATTTTTTCATTCGGCTGTAAATGAAGCTTTCTTTTCATTTTTAAAGAAGGGTTTACCTCATAAATGTGTTGCTTGACAGTATCTGGCTTTTTTCCTTTTAAGTGCATTTCCTCTGTCCAGCTTGTGATACTGCCAGCATCCTGTACAATCTTTGTAGACTTAACGAATGTTCCTTTTCCTTGAATTTTTTCGACATACCCTTCAGTCACCAGGCTATCGATTGCTTTGCGGATTGTTATTCTGCTGACGTCATGCTTTTTTTCCAATTCTCCTTCTGTTGGCAGTAGATCACCTTCTTTCATATGATGATTAATCTCTTTTAAAATAGTTTGTTTTACTTGTTTATATAAAGGTGTTGTCATATCTGCTCTCCTTTTTTAATTCATTATAATCTTTTGTTTTATTTTTAATATTGATTATAATGAATATAACATGAGGATGACCTTTTGTAAACGTTTTATATAAAATAAATATTTAAGATAGTAATTTTATTCAATTGAATAATTATTGGTAGATCAGATAAATCTTCTTGCTGCGCTCAGCTCCATTTCATCAGCTAGTGAAGAAAGGAGATACGGCCTGGAAGTGTTTATTCTATATAATATAATTAAGAAAATTAGCAGGGGTAATATTGTAATATTATGTTCGAAGAGATAGAAAACGCATCATACAAGTTTTAGCAGATATGAATCAATTAATGACAATGGAATATATTGCCTTGCTTTTACAAGTATTTTATTGGGCGAATAATGATAGATAGTTATTTTTCTCATTCAGACGGGAGTTTCGGGTTGGAGCTTAGGATTTATGTTTACATCAATAATTTCGTGGTAAACAATTAGTATAAAGAAATTTCTTTTTAAAACTATTAGGAGGTTGATGAACATGAGTGATGGATTTAAAGATAAAATAAAAGGCGCAGGAGACAAAGTAAAAGGAGAAGCCAAAGAGGCATTTGGTAAAGTAACAGATAATAAGAAAAAACAGGCAGAAGGTAAAGCCGATAAAGCCAAAGGTACAGCGAAAGATAAAAAAGGTGATGTCAAGGATGCGCTAAATGACTCTGATGAACAACGTTAAATAAAAAATAAGCCATCATTTCGGGTTTGATACGCTCCCTTTATAGTGGGGACAGGGAATCATAAAAAAATTCTCTGTCTGTTATAAAGGGAGCGTTTATTATGTCTAAAAGAACAATGAAGAATATGCTGCAGAGGCAATAATAAAAGGCGTATTTTACTGCTTTTGAAAAATGCCTTAGAACTTCCGCCCATTTTTACAAAATTCTCTGTGGTTCATTTGGTCTTACTGTAATAATAAGTTCTTACTATAATAAAGATAACGGCACATACTAATTTTAAAAGGCAGATTGGAGGTGTCGAATAATGGATCAGCGCAGTATGGCGGTTTTAAATCAGTTATTGAAACAGAATGGATACATTACTATTCAGAAACTTGCAGCAATGTTAAATGTATCACGACGTACCATTTATAGTGATCTCGATAAGGTCAATGATTGGTTGAGCGAAAATCATCTTGGTGCAGTGAAACAAGTGAGAGGACAAGGCCTATATATAGAAAAAGAAGCGAAAAAGGAAATTCTGACCAATTTTACTGCACCTGAAGTAATGTATTATGAATTCTCTGCTGAAGAAAGACAGGCATGGATTTATCTTCATCTGACTGGAGGAGATAAGGCATATTTTCTGGAGGATATTAGAGAGCTTTTTCAAGTGAGCAGAAATACCGCATTAGAGGATATAAGAAAATTAAAAGACAAACTAGTAACGTACCAACTGCACTTATATCCGCAACGCAAAGCCGGTTACACTTTAGAAGGAAATGAAAACGATATCAGGAGAGTGCTGATTCACTGTTTATCTATAGTTATACCAAAAGAAGGATGGTATAACTATCTAACCAATTTATCTAATACACCGATAAACACTGGAAATCAGGCGTATAAACCTTACTCTATATTCAATCTTTCGTGGATGCAGTTGTTAAATCAATTGTTAAATGAGTATGAAAAGCAATTTATGGTTGAACTTACGGATGAAGTGTTAACGAATATTGTTGTCTGGTTCCATTTCTTCTTAAAGCGAATTGAAAAAAAAGAAACTGTTGAGGTTGATGCCGTTGAGAAAGAGGTCATTGAAACAACGGATGAATATAGAGGAATAAGTGCCTTATGTAAGAATCTTTCAGCAGCTTTAAATATGGAGATTCCTTTAAATGAACAATTTTATTTTTCAAAATATCTTCTCAGTGCCAAAGTGAATTACAATTTTAGCCCGCAGTTAAAAAGCGGAGAAATGAACACATTACTTCAAGTAGTAAAAAAGATGATTCGAGATTTCCAATTATATGCTGCGATTGAGTTTCGTGATTCTGAACAGATGATTCAAAATTTACTTCTTCATGTGAAACCTGCTTTCTATCGTATGAAATATGGAATTGAGATTGAAAATACTTTGCGTGATTCAGTTAAACGAAATTATCCTGAAGTTTTCCATTTGACAAAAAAAGTTGTACATCATTTCGAAAATGTAATTGGCGAGCCAATCAATGAAAACGAAATAGCTTTTCTTGCCATGCATTTCGGCGGCTGGCTTCGGAAGGAAGGCGTTCAGCTGGAAAGGACCCAAACAAGGATGCTTATTGTTTGTACAAATGGTCTGGGAACATCAAGGCTGCTGGAAAGCCAGCTTGAAGGATTGTTCTCTGATGTAGAAATGGTTGGTGTCACGTCCTTAAGAGAATATGAAAAAATGAATTTAGAAGCGGATTTTATCGTTTCAACTATCCCGCTTCCTAATCGGGGCGTTCCGGTTTTTGTTGTCAATCCGGTTTTAGATAACAAGGAAAAAGAACAGCTGTTAAAAAGAGTGAATGGTTTGTTCAATTATTCACATGAAAATCAGGTTTATTCTGTCGAGACGCTTATGGATATTGTAAGAAAGTATGCTGTGATTGAGCATAATGAATTGCTTTCTGCGGAGATTCGAAGCTATCTTCATTCACCTTTTCATGTCGAAAGTAAAACAGATAAACCCACTTTAATAGAACTGTTATCTCCCGACAGAATTGTATTAAAAAAACAAGCCGACGGGTGGGAGGATGCGATTAAAATTGCTTCTGAACCATTGCTAAAGCAAGGGTATATCAAAGAAAATTATCTATATAAGATGATTGAAAATGTGCACCAATCAGGTCCTTATATTGTGATATCTGATCAGTTTGCACTTCCTCATGCAAATCCTGATGACGGTGTAGTTACAACAGGAATGAGCATGCTTCATCTGGAAGAACCAGTAGATATATTAGGAAAGCCGGCAACGATTATCGTTATATTGGCTTCCAGAGATAATGAACAGCATTTAAAAGCTTTATCACAGTTAACAAAGCTATTTTCTAATAAAGAGATAAGGAAAGAAATCATAACAACTAGAGATAAACAGGCTATCGTGGATTGGATACAGTGCTATTCAACAGAAGCCAATCAGCAGTAAAGGGCAGGTGATTTTTAAATATGAGATTTTTAGAAGAAAGTATTGTAAAAGTTGGGGTGGAAGTTTCTAATGCATATGAAGCGATTGAGGCTGCTGGAAACCTCTTAGCAGAGGATGCATTAATAGAAGAATCCTATATTGAAGCGATGAAAAATGCATATAAAGAAAATGGAGCATATTTTGTTTTGGCTCCACATATCGCTATTCCGCATGCGAGACCCGAGGACGGAGTAAAGGAAGCTTCTGTTTCTCTTGTGCAATTAAAGAATCCGGTTGAATTTGGGCATTCTTTCAATGATCCGGTCCGGCTTGTATTTGGTTTAGGTGCATCATCCAGTGATGAGCATTTAACGCTGCTTCGGAAGCTTACAATGCTTCTTAATGATTCCGTAAATGTAGAAAAATTAATTAATGCAACAACGTATGAAGAAATAAAAAAAATAGTAGAAATGGAGAGATGAATGATGTTAAAGGTATTAGCAGTTTGCGGGTTGGGACAGGGAACAAGTTTGATTCTAAAAATGAATGTAGAGCAGGCGTTGGCAGATAGAGGAATCGATGCTGATGTGGAACATACGGACGTTTCCTCTGCATCCAATATGGGAGCAGATTATATCATTACTGGTAATGAATTGGCAGAGAGCTTGACAGATCACCAGGCGAAAATTCTTATTGTAAATAACTATTTTGATATGGAAGAAATCAATAAAGTGATTGATGAAAATCTGGTGAACTAACCAAATTAGGAGGGGATTACAATGGATGTGATTTTCTGGATTGCAACAAATATTTTTGGACAGGCAGCAATTTTGTTGGGATTTATCGTTCTTTTAGGATTACTTTTACAGAAAAAAAGCACCAGTCAGGTAATTAGCGGTACGTTTAAAGCAATCATCGGATTTTTGATTATCTCCGCTGGAGCTGGCGTTATTACCGGTGCGTTGACGGTATTTGAACCATTATGGAAGGAAGTATTTAATTTATCAGAAGAACCGCTCGGGAGCTTTATGGGACAGGAAGTATTTAACGCAAGGTATGGAAGTGCAGTTACTTTGGCAATGACACTAGGATTTGTAATAAATGTTCTCTTAGCCAGATTTACGAAGTTGAAATACATTTATTTGACTGGCCATATGATGTTTTGGACGACGACCATTTTCGCAGGAATTGTGATTCAAACAGCAGGGGATGTTTCCTTTATTAAGCTGGTCATCTTCCTGGCGATTATTATGGGATTATACTGGACCATCCAGCCTGCATTAACACAACCATTCATGCGGAAAATTATGGGCAACGATAATATTGCACTCGGTCACACGTCTGCTTCTGTTTCTTTATTAAGCGCTTTAGCAGGTAAGTATCTTGGCAACAAAGAAAATGATTCTGAAAAAATTAAACTGCCAAAAGGGTTAGAGTTTTTAAGAGATTCAAATGTTATCACAGCGTTGACAATGGGACTGTTATTTTTGGTCGGAGCAATTATTATTTCGTTTAAAGATACGCCGGGAGCACAAGAACTGGTAGCAGCTGCTGGAGAACAGAACTTTATTGTATATGCAATTATTCAATCCTTTACATTTGCAGCAGGAATTGCGGTTGTTCTTTTAGGGGTGCGTATGTTTATCGGAGAAATGGTTCCTGCTTTTAAAGGGATCGCAACAAAAATTGTGCCGGGTGCAAAGCCTGCATTGGACAGTCCGGTTGTCTTTCCCTTTGCACCGAATGCCGTTATTTTAGGATTCCTTGGAGCGTTTGTCGGAGCTTTAGTCTGGTTAGTTGTTTTAGGGAACACAGTTAGTTATGTATTCGTACCGACAATGATTGTGTTGTTCTTTCACTCCGCAACTGCTGGAGTATTCGGAAATGCAACAGGTGGTGTCAGAGGTGCCATTATGGGTGGATTTATTACAGCTACAGTCGTTGCATGGGGACAATTTATTATGGTAAAAATGCTTTTACCGGGTACTGTTCCAGATACGGCCATGTGGGCAGCGGATTCAGATATGTTTATATTGGGACCGATCATTCGACTTTTAGCACAGCTATTCTTCTAAAAGTGCGTGTTTAAAAAGTCCGATAAATAGGACCAAGAAGTTCAAGGCGAAATGGTTTTTACGAACGGAGCGTATGCTTTCAAATACGTGAGTATCGGAAAAACCATGTCAACGCAGAAATTCGATGTGTCATTTTTGTTGGACTTTTTGAACATCCTCTAAAATAATGGGAAATATTCAAACAAAAAATGATTAATTGGAGTGAGTCTAATGAGTTTTATCAGAACATTTCACGGTGATATGGATCCATCGAAATTAGGATTCACCTATTCACATGAACATATCGTCTGCCGGCCGCCGTACTGGATCGAGCAGAAAAAGGATGATTTGCTTCTGGATGATAAAGAGAAGTCAAAGCTTGATGTCCTGGATTTTCAAAAGCTTGGCGGGCAGGCAATTGTGGATGCGACTGCTGTAGATTATGGACGTGATATTCAAGCAGTGAAAGAAATTGCGGAAGAGACAGGGATTACGATTATTGGTACCGCTGGATTTAATAAAAGCTTTCTCTGGGATGCGTCGATACCAGAGCATGTTAAAAAAGTGACAGGGGATTATGCGACGTATTATCAATGGATTGATGCAAAATCGGTTAATGAGCTGGCTGATTTTGTCATTCGTGAAATAGAAGAAGGATTAGAAGGTACTGGAATAAGAGGCGGACAGGTGAAATTTGGAACCGGTTATAATCGAATTACCCCTTTGGAAGAAAAAACATTGCGCGCAGTTGCTATTGCACATCATGAAACAAAAGCACCAATGCATTCCCATACAGAAGCCGGGACGATGGGGCTTGAACAAATAGAGCTGCTGCAAAAGGAAAACGTAAACCTGGAATATATGAGCTTCGGACATATGGATCGTAATCCGGACCCTTACTATCATGAGCAAATAGCACAAACAGGTGCATATCTTTCCTTTGACGGCATTTCAAAAATTAAATATGCTCCGGAAAGTACACGTATTCAATGTATTTTAGAACTGGTCAAAAAAGGATATGAAGATCAGATTCTTGTCAGTGGGGATACAGCAAGAAAATCCTATTACAAGCACTATGACTATGGATTAGGATTGGAATATATTATTGGGAAATGGGTGCCGCGCTTTATTGATGAGGCATATAAAAATGGATTTGACGGTGAAAAATTAATCGATAAGTTCTTTATTGAAAATCCGGCACGTTGTTTTACATTTAAAAAATAGAGCATATAAACAATGCTGGTTTTAAGAGACCTATAAAAAAGCAGGAGGTGAAAAAATGGAATTCCAATATGAAAATTCTTTTGAGGTAAAGGGAAAAATCAATCAATCTAAAATTGCTATTTTACCGATTGGAGCAGTGGAGGCACATGGCCCACACTTGCCGCTGGGCACAGATAATATACTTGCTGAACGTTTGTCACGAAAAATAGCGGAACGTGTTAACGGGCTGGTGCTGCCCACATTACCTTATGGTCAGGTGTGGAGTCTGCGTAATTTTCCGGGGAGTATTAATATAAGTAATCACTCCCTTATCGCATTTCTGGTTGATATCGGAGAAAGTCTGTATAAACAAGGCTTTAAAACATTTGCAATGGTGAATGGGCACTTGGGAAATCAGACTGCTTTAAAAGAGGCAGCCCGTGAATTATATGAATCTTGTCCGGATTTACGTGTGTTCTATTTCTTTTATCCAGGTATGAATAAGGCTGCAGCTGAAATTCGTGATAAAAATGCTTCTCATAACACCTATTTCCATGCCGATGAGATAGAAACATCTTACATGCTTTATTTGGCTCCGGAATTCGTAAATATGGATAAAGCT
This sequence comes from Oceanobacillus sp. FSL W8-0428, assembly GCF_038004405.1. Lineage (NCBI taxonomy): Bacteria > Bacillati > Bacillota > Bacilli > Caryophanales > Bacillaceae > Oceanobacillus > Oceanobacillus sp. FSL W8-0428. The sequence goes on along the minus strand of NZ_JBBORB010000001.1, from coordinate 375,728 downwards.
CCAGAGGATACACCGGATATACCAATGCATGCTGATGCTACACCTACACCGTGGGAGGATTTCACAGAGACAGCGGTATTAGGAGATGCCAGTCTCGCAACGGAGGAAAAAGGAAAATATATAATCGATATTGCTTTAGAAAATATAATCAGCATTATGGAAAGCACAGGAGAGATGAAGCAGAGAGGAGAATTCTAATGATTCATCAGTATTTTAATCAAATTACAAATCTACTGGAAACGGTAGAAAAAGAAGAAAAGAAAGCAATGGCAGACGCAGCTGAAAAAGTTGCAGAAGCTATTCAAAATGGCGGAATTATTCATTTATTTGGCTGCGGGCATTCACATATTTTAACGGAGGAAGTCTATTATCGTGCCGGCGGACTGGTTCCTATCCATCCTATTTTTCATGAGCCGTTGATGCTTCATGAAGGTGCTGTCCGTTCATCAGATTTAGAAAGAAAAAATAATTACGCCAAGATTTTTATGGAGGAACAGGATATCCGTCCAGAGGACATTGTCATTATTCTTTCCACTTCTGGAAGAAACCCTGTACCAGTTGATGCAGCAAAAATGGCTAAAGATAAAGGTGCTTATGTTATCGGTGTTACTTCCATCGAATATGCGTCCAGCCAGCCTTCACGTCATGACAGTGGAGAGTATCTTTTTGATGCAGTGGACTTAGTTATTGATAATCATGCACCAATCGGAGATGCACTTCTGTCACATGAAAAAGTAAAAATAAAATTCTCACCAAGCTCTACTGTAATTGGTGCAGCTATATTAAATGCTGTTTTTGCAGCGTCTATCAAGACGATGGCAGAAAACAATTATGAACCTCCTATTTTCTTAAGTGGAAACCTGGAAGGGGCAGACGAGCATAACCAAACCCTGATTGACAAATATAGAGAACGGGTAAACCTTTAAAAATCCTATTTCCTTTATATTGGATTCAGCTAGAAATTCCGGCTATTCAATATAGAGGATTTTTTAATATCTAAAAAGCTTTGGAAATCGAAAATTAGTATTATTCCTTATTATTAGATAAAATAAATACAACACTAACGGCTTATTTTATCAGAAACAGGCGAGAAAACTCCCTCTTCAAGCATATGAATGGTTATCACTCAGGCGGTAAGGGGAAATGAATAGCCTAAGGATAATAATGATTTTTTGCAAGCATTATTTTGGGACAATAAACAGAACGAACGTTCCTTTGTGTGTTTCCATTTGATATAATGGATAGGAGGAGGTGAGAAGCCATGAAAGTAAAAAAAGCATTTCGTTTTCGTATCTACCCGAACACAAGCCAAATAATGCTTAACCACCAGACAATAGGCTGTGCTCACTTTGTCTATAACTATTTTACAGGAAAACAAAAAGAGAAAGACAGTTACTGGTATATGGTGAACGAAATGGTGCAAAACGGGCAGCTCCTTCAAAATAATTGGAAGGGCGGCTTTTTTCAGAAAAATACGTCTATCAAAGCGATTCCGGAATTAAAGAAGCATTACCCCTTCCTCAAAGAAGTCGATAGCATTGCCCTTCAAAAAGCCGTTGAAAACGTCAACGATTCTTATACACGTTATTACAAGAAACAGAACAAGGCACCTCGTTTTAAATCAAAGAAGAATCCTGTTCAATCGTATACTACTAAATATGTGAATGGAAATATCGAGGTACTGGGTAAACATATTAAACTGCCTAAGCTCGGACTTGTTCGTTTTGCAAAAAGACGGGAAGTGGAAGGACGTATTATGAATGCAACGATTCGGCGCAACCCTTCCGGCAAGTACTTTGTTTCGATTGTAGCCGAAACGGAAGTCAGGCACCATGGAAAGACAGGTTCTTCCGTAGGCATTGATGTTGGAGTAACCGATTTTGCAACCCTTTCTGATGGAACGGTGTATGAAAACCCAAGATTCTTCCGGACATTAGAAGAGAAACTGGTAAAAGCGCAGGTGATTCTGTCCAGAAGACAGGTAGGCTCAGCAAATTGGCAGAAACAAAAAAGAAAAGTAGCCCGGCTTTACGAAAAAATTTCTAATAAAAGAAAAGACATGTTAGATAAGATCTCCACCGAGATAGTTAAAAACCACGATATTATAGGTTTGGAAGATTTGTCTGTGAAAAACATGTTAAAAAATCGAAATCTTTCGAAATCCATTAGCGACGTATCTTGGTCAGCATTCCGAACCATGTTGAAATATAAAGCAGCCTGGTATGGAAAACAAGTGGTTACAGTTGCTAAAAACTATCCATCAAGCCAGCTTTGTTCCAATTGTGGACACCAAAACCAAGACGTTAAAAATCTCGCTTTGCGTGCATGGACATGTGACATCTGTCAATGTCATCATCAAAGAGACAAAAACGCAAGTATCAATCTTCGTAAGGAAGCATTGCGATTAACCGCAGGGACTGTGGAGATAGCTTAATCCATAACTGACCGATTGGTTGGTGTTCTTAGGAATCCCCCACTTCAAGCAACCATGAAGGTTGATAAGTGGGGATAGTTCAAATCAAACAATACATAAGGAGAATTAAATCATGATATCTAAATCTATCAAAGAAAAATTGAATGAAGAGTTAAATAAAACCTGTAAAGAATTAAAAATCCCCGGTATGGCACTTACTGTATATCAAGATGGTAATAGTATTTATGATAATTATTATGGATATAGAAATATGGAAGAAGAGCTTCCTGTTACAAAGAATACTATATTTGGGCTGGCTTCTATTACTAAATCTTTAACATGTCTTATGGTGATGAAGCTGGAGGAAGAGGGTAAATTAAATAGCACAGATAAAGTGATAGAATGGCTGCCCAATTTGAAATGGCCAAGGGAAGATTATGCGAAACAGCTGGAAATCAAACATCTTATGTCTCATACCAGCGGCTTGCCGGGATTACCTTCCATTCATAATGCCCGTATCAGAAGTATTATGAATGATCCGGATGGTGAATTTTTATTTGGAAAATGGCAGCCGGATGAGCAGGCTATCATACAAACTGTGGATGAATTGATTGAACAAATAAGCAATATGGATTTCGAATTGCTTGGTCCTCCTGGAAAAGTATTTAATTATTCCAATGAAGGCTTCGGGATGCTGCAAAAAATAATTGAATTGGCAAGCGGCATACCTTTTATCAAATATGTGGAAGAAAAATTATTTTTCCCGCTCGATGTGCAAGATTCCTTTTTCCTTACTGAGTCCATTGCAAATAAAGAAAATGTAACGGAATTATATGCCTATAAAGAAAAACAATCAGGTGTTTTTCACTCGCCAGCCTGGTGGGACGTAGGTGATATTTATACAAATGGATCATGGAAAACATCTGCCGAAGATTTAATGAAATTTGTAGAGCTGCTGCGTTTAAATGGCGATTTCTACGGCAAAAAGATTATATCAGAGAATATGATCAAAAAAATGACTTCATCTGCTTTTAGTTTGCCTAATGGCGGGGATTATGGCTATGGAATTGAAATAAATTCTATTGGAGAACACACCCGGTTTGGACATGGAGGCAGTGTAAAGGGGGTATCTTCTAATTTTCAAGTTATCGGAGAAAAAGGAATATCAGCTTCCATTTTGATTAATATGGCTGATGTCCCGGCAGAAAAAATATTAGTTTCTGTATTAAATACTATTTTAGAAATACCGGCTGCGGATCTCTTCAACAAAAGTCAGATGCTCTCTAATAAATCTTTGGATTTAAGTATCTTTTCTGGATTATATAAATCAGGAGAAGGAAATAAGGCTTTGGTATCTATACAAAATAATTTGCTTTACTTAAATCGAAATGAGCTTGCTACTTGCTTTTACCCGATATCTGAAAGTGATTTTATAGCTGAAACAGGAGAGAGGATTTATTTTTCAAGGAACGGAGATAATGTTACTTCTGTTCTTATTGGGAAGAGAGTACTGGAGAAAGTGGGATAAAGAATAGAAATAGGTGAAAAAACCATGGATTTTCATTCAGCAGATTTGAAAATTCATGGTTTTGTGAGTGGAGTATGATTATGTTATATAAGTAATATTCTGACTGTAAAATTTTTGTTTACAAAAAATAAGAACGGGGAATGGTAATTGAAAGAAGAAGTGAGGAGGTCAGAAGATGCTTTGGACGATTATAGTTATTATTTTAGTTTTATGGCTGCTGGGTTTTATTGGAGATGTAGCCGGAAATCTTGTGCATATATTATTGGTTGTGGCTTTAGTCATACTGATTGTTAAGCTTTTGACTGGCCGGAAGCCTTAGATAAGCTTGATAAAATTTTTAAAAATGAAAAGATAAAATTGCAGGAGCCCATCATATTGATTTTAATATGATGGGCTCCTGTATATAAGAAAGTAAATTAATATGATAATGAACAAGTATATCTTTCATTTAAAGCTTATTTTGATTTAAAAAGACTTACAGGGTCTGCTGGAATCTCATTTGATATCCAGTCTTTTGTGACCGCTTCTTGTAAAGATATCGAAACTTCTAAACGCCAAATTTATAGGAATACATTTATCTATAAATTTAAATTAACTGTTTCTGGATATTACATATGATTTAAGAAAGAGAGACAGGATGAATAAAATAAATTTACTAAAAGAAAGAGTATTTGAAGTGATTTGGAACAATAACAGTTTACTCCATATCAGTATTGATAAAGCAGCGTTTTATAGAATATTCTTTTGTAAGAAAACTTACCCCTTTCTTTATTCTAGATTCCTTATAAAACAACACTGACAGGTTATAAATAAATATATATTCCCAAAGGTAATAATATATTAGTTCCATAGATTTAAAATCGTTATAAACATTATAACGTTATTTACTATGATTTGTTTGTATGATATATTGTTCACTGAGAGAAAAGAATGCGTTTTCAAAAAATAGGAGGTATTTTTTATGAATATTTTGTTATGTTGTTCAGCAGGGATGTCCACCAGTCTGCTTGTTACAAAAATGAAGAAGGCTGCGGAAGAGCAGGGAAAGGAAGCCACTATTAACGCTGTTTCGGCTTCGGAAGTTCGTAATTATGTTGGAGAGGCTGACGTCATTTTACTTGGATCACAGATTCGTTATATGCTTCAGGATATGAAAAAAATAGGTGAGGAATATAATATTCCGGTTGCTACAATTGACCAAAGAGATTATGGTATGGTTAAAGGGAGTGCAGTGTTAGATCATGCTCAAAAATTAATCGATGAGGGCATTGAATCATGACAAAAGAAGAGCTTTATGAACAGTCTTTTATGTTGATTATGCACAGCGGTAATGCTCGCAGCAGTGCAATAGAAGCCATTCAATCTATTAAACAGATGAATCCAGATGAGTGTGAAGCAAAGCTGAAAGAAGCAGATGAAGAGTTTGTAAAAGCACATCATATCCAGACAGAATTGATTCAAAAAGAAGCAGAAGGAGAAACATTTGAAATTCCAATTATTTTTATTCATGCGCAGGATCACCTGATGAATGCGATGACTACGGTTGAGCTTGCCAAAGAGATTATTGATGTGCATAAAGAAAAGCAAATCTCCAGATAAGAATATTTTTTTAATTATAAACATTATAACGTTATTATGTTAAAGGAGTTAAATATTTATGAATAAATTTATGGGTTTTCTGGAAGAAAAGGTACTGCCCACAACACATAAGATTGCTTCACAGAGACATTTACTTGCAATTCGTAACGGGGTGCTCTCCACACTGCCCCTGACTATTATCGGCTCTTTCTTTGTTATACTGCTGAATTTTCCCATCGAGGGCTATGCAGATTTTATCGCGCCTTATCGTGAAGTACTGGACATCCCATTTCGTTTCACTGTAGGAGCAATGGGGCTGTATGCAAGTTTTGGGGTAGCCTACGCGCTGGCAGGACATTATAAAATTGATCAGCTTAGTTCAGGCTTGCTTGCAGTATTAGCTTTTCTGCTTACATCAGTTGTTCCGGTAAATGTAACAGAGAGTGTGGATGGTGTTATTGAAGCAGGACGCCGGTTAGATATCAGTTCCTTGAGTGCACAATCGCTATTTGGCGGGATTGTTACATCACTTTTAACGGTAGAGATATTTCGCTTTTTTATACAGCGTAATATTAAGATTAAGCTTCCAGATACTGTACCGCCGATGGTTGCAAATTCATTTTCAGCGCTTATTCCTGCGTTAGTTATTATCGTCCTTTTCTGGTTTGTCCGTCACATACTGAATTTTGATATCAACTATGTTATTACCTGGGCAGTTACACCGTTGAAAGACCTGCTTGTTGGTAATAGTCTGATAGGTGGAATGTTAACGGTATTCCTGATTGTGTTCTTCTGGACACTAGGTATTCATGGGCCAGCTATTTTAGGACCGGTTATTCGTCCGATGTGGGATGCAGCAATTTTAGAAAATATGGATACATATGCAGCGACAGGAGATGCAGCTAATCTTCCTACATTGTTTACAGAGCAGTTTATTCAATGGTTTGTCTGGATTGGAGGAGCTGGGTCAACACTGGCATTAGTTGTACTGTTTATGTTTTCCAAAGCAAAATATTTAAAGGAGCTGGGCAGGCTTTCATTTATACCGGGGCTTTTCAATATTAATGAACCCATTATTTTTGGAGCACCGATTGTAATGAACCCGTTGCTTGCAATTCCATTTATCATTGCTCCACTTGTAAATACCGTAATTGCTTACCTGTTCTTTACGTTTAACCTGATTCCAATGATAATGGCAAAGCTCCCATTTACCGTTCCATCACCAATTGCTGCTATTATCAGTACAGATTGGTCAATAATGGCCGGCATATTAGTTATTATTAATTTCACCGTTGCGCTGCTTATTTATTATCCATTCTTTAAGATGTTTGAAAAGCAGCAGCTTCAAACAGAAGAAGAATCACAAACATCATAAAAAGGGAGTGCTATCTTTGTTAGAAATTATTTTTGCAGCAGCAGCTTTTGTCGGGTCTCTTATTTATTTTAATAAAAAGCCATTAGAATCAAAATCTGTATGGAAAGCAATGGGGCTTTCTATTCTGATAATTCTTGCCGCCATTGTGTTTTTTGTTCTGACAAACAGCCGTTTTATGAGCATTATTATTGTACCAACAATTATATGCTCAGTCTATATCTCTACACTTTATCGAGAAATGCTGACACGTATACATAAACGCCAGCAGCAATTATTAAAACAAAGAGAGGGGTAATATATTATGCGTCGTTTAGGTGTCTCCATTTATCCTGAAAAATCGACTCCAGAGCAGGATAAAGATTATTTGAAGAAAGCGGCCTCTTATGGATTTAGCCGTGTATTTACCTGTCTGCTTTCTGTGCAAAAACCAAAAGAAGAAATCAAGGCAGACTTTATGGATATTATTTCATGTGCCAAGGGGTTACAAATGGAGGTTATCTTAGATGTTGCACCAGCAGTATTTAATCAGCTAGGTATCAGCTATGATGAACCAGACTTTTTCGCAGAGCTTGGCGCAGATGGAATTCGGCTTGATTTAGGTTTTGATGGGTTAAAAGAAGCACAGATGACTTACAATGATTACGGCTTGAAAATTGAATTAAATATGAGTAATGATGTTGCGTATTTGGAAAATATTATGACACATCAGCCAAATACTGCGAACCTAGTCGGCTGTCATAACTTCTACCCGCAAAAATATACGGGGCTTCCATATGAGTTTTTTATCAGCTGCTCCGAACGTTTTAAAAAATACAATTTACGTACAGCAGCTTTTGTAACATCAGAGCATGCAGAATTGGGGCCGTGGAATATTAATGATGGTCTGTGTACATTGGAAGAGCATCGGAATCTTCCAATTGATATACAGGCAAAGCATCTGTTTGCTACTGGGCTCATTGATGATGTCATTATTGGCAATGCGTATGCCAGCGATGAGGAATTAGAGCAGCTCGGAAAACTCAATCCAGCAAGACTTGAGCTCTCCGTAGAGCTTGAAAAAAATGTGTCCCTTATGGAGAAAACGATTATGTTTGAAGAAACGCATATACGCCGGGGCGATATCAGTGAGTATATGGTTCGATCTGTAGATGTTCGAAAAAAATATGCTTCTCGATCAGTAAAATCTGCAGCGACTCCAGCGCAAAAACGTGGAGATATATTCATAGGAAATGATTCTTTTGGAAAATATAAAGCAGAGCTTCAAGTGGTTTTAAAAGACATGCCTGCAGATGAACGTAAAAATAAAGTAGGGCATGTACGTAAGGAAGAGCTATTTTTACTAGATTATATTCGCCCTTGGGGCAGCTTTACTTTAAGAGAAATATAGAGAAACGCATAATGAACCTCTGTCGGGAAAATAGGCAGAGGTCCATTTGTATTCTGAAGAGAAGACAGTCATTTAAAACTTTCTATTCAGTCAAAATCCATAAATGATTTTCATAGAGAAAAGCTCCACGTTCTTCTGTTCACTAATTCAAATATGATATATTAAATAACAAAGAAAGGAGCGATAAACAATGGATTTAAAATTAAAAGGCAAAAAGGTATTGGTTTTAGCTTCAAGTAAAGGCATCGGCAGAGAAATTGCGAATAAGTATTCAGAAGAAGGCGCATCTGTTATTATTACCGGCAGAACGGAAGAAATTTTAAAAAAAACAGCGGATGAGATTTCAACTCAGACAGGCGGTGAAGTGATTCCATTCGTTACAGATGTTTCGAAAAAAGAAGATATCAACCGTCTATTTGCTTTTGTGAAAGAACACTTTGGTGTACTTGATGTACTGGTAAGTAATGCAGGTGGTCCACCAATTATTAACTTTGAAACCAGTGATGAGACAGCTTGGTATGATGCTTTTGAACTGACTTTAATGAGTTCTGTACGTGCAATAAAAGAAGCGATTCCTTTAATGAAGGAAAATGGACAAGGGAGAATTATATATATTGCCTCGAGTTCTATTAAAGAACCAATCAGCGAGCTGTTGCTTTCCAATATATTTAGAAGCGGTGTACAAGCACTTTGCAAATCGCTGGCAGAAGATTATGCAAAGGAACAGATATTAATCAATATCGTCGGGCCGGGCAAAATCGATACGGATAGATTGCGAAGCCTTGATAAGAAAAATGCAGAGAAGAGACAGGTTGAACTAAAGGATTGGCAAAATAATGTTCAGGCTTCTATTCCAATCGGCCGATATGGTACACCGGAAGAATTTGCAGAAGCTGCTGTCTTTTTAGGATCTTATCGAAATACGTATATTACTGGGCAGACACTGTTGATTGATGGCGGGTTTGTTAAGTCTTATTAGATTGGGTAAGTTCTAAAAATAAAATAGTACGATTTTAATGTAGAATAATTTGAATAAGAAATAGAAAATGATGTTAAAGAAGGGTGATAGATTCTTTATGAGAATTTGTTGCTCTTCTTTTTATATTCTAATCTCCAAAAAACAAACTAAAAAAAATGTTGACAAACTAAAAAAAATTAATTAGTATAACATTGTGAATATTCATAGATAGGAGCTCTTTAAAATGGAACATATTAACGAGGAAATTGATTTTTTGACGTCGACCGTAAAAGGTATTGCTAAACAGTTTGGCAGTGATTGTGAAGTTGTGCTTCTTGATTTAACGCAGCATGAGAAATATGGAAGCGGTTTAATTGTCCGGATTGAAAATGGCCATGTTACAGGCAGGAAAGTGGGGGATACAGGAACGAATTTAGGATTGGAAGTTTTGAGAGGAACGGATCAGGAAGGTGATAAACATAACTACCTGACAAAGACAAAAGACGGAAGAATGTTGAGATCAACTACAATGTACATCCGAAATAGTGAAGAAAAACCTATCGGATGTATATGTATTAATTTTGATATCACAAGTTTGATGATGGCTGAAACATCTATTAAGGAATTTACAGACCTGAATAAAATTAATACAGATGTAAAGGAAGTATTTGTGAATAACGTGAATGATGTATTAGCCCTTTTAATTCAAGAAGCTCAAAATCATGTAGGGAAGCCAGTCGCACATATGAGCAAAGAGGATAAGATGAAGGGGATAAAATATCTGGATGAAAAAGGGGCTTTTCTCATTCAGAAGTCAGGGGATAAAATCTGTGAATACTATGGAATCTCCAAATACACACTCTATAACTATTTAGATACAGTGCGTAGTACGCAAGGAATATAAAAGGAAATAACATGATTTGTTTCAAAATATATTAAAGGGGAGATTATCATGAAAGAAATTATTAATACAAGTCTGGCTCCAAAGCCGGGTGGACATTTTTCTCAAGCTACTAAAAAAAATAATACGGTGTATGTTGCAGGACAGGCACCGGTTGATATAAAAACTGGTAAGGTTCCAGAGACTATCGAAGAACAGACAAGAGTAGCACTTACCAATGTTAAGAATGTATTAGAAGCAGCAGGCGGCAGGTTGGAAGATGTGGTTAAAGTGAACACATATTTAACTAACTTAGATGATTTTGAAATCTATGACAAAGTCTATCAAGAGTTTTTCACAGATAACTTACCAGCCAGAACTACAATTGGATGTGATTTAAAAGGGATACCTTTAGAAATCGATGCTATTGCTGAATTGTAATAGCTTTAAGGAGTGGTAGAATTGAAACTGAAAAATAAGGTAGCTATTATAACTGGTGCTGGCCCTGGAGGAGGCATCGGTTATACGATAGCAACATCATTTCTGCAAGAGGGTGCGAAAGTATCAATAAATTACTTGGCTAGAAATATCGAGGAAAAAGAAGCGTTTAAAAAAGAAATGAACCAGTATGGAGACCGGGTAATCATAACAGAAGGAGATATTTCTAAAGAGGATATGGTGCAAACGCTAATTTCTAATACAATAGAAAACTATGGAAAAATTGATATTTTAGTTAATAGCGCAGGAATTTCTACACCCACACCCATTCATGAAATGGATGCGCTAACATGGAACCGTATGATAGAAGTGAATTTAACAAGTATCTTTCTAACAACAAGAGCAGCTGTTCCTTATATGATAGAAAATAAATTTGGGAGAATTATTAATATATCTTCACAGGTTGCTCAAAAAGGAAGTGTAGAACATAGCCATTATGCAGCTGCTAAAGCCGGGGTTATCGGCTTTACGAAGTCTGTAGCGCTGGAACTCGGGAAATATGGAATTACAGCAAACTGTATAGCTCCAGGTCCGGTTGAAACACAGCTGATGAATGAAGTAAGTGATGAATGGAAGGAAAACAAGCAAAAAGAATTAGTGATTCCTCGATTTGGAAAAGTAGAAGAAGTAGCTCCTACTGCTGTTTTTCTGGCTTCGGAACCAGATGGAAATATTTATACAGGCCAAACGCTTGGTCCGAATTGCGGAGATGTAATGCTCTAATGCTTAGAAGATAATTCAGAATGTTCAATTTATATAATGGAGGGATTGTCATGAAAGAAGAAAGAGTTTTAGTGGAAGGAAAAGAACCCAATAAAAATTTGTATAACTCTGATCTTGCTCCATTAACAGGTGAAAAGAAGAATTGGACCTGGTGGGCTTACGCTACAATTTGGATGGGGATTGTCCACAATATTGTTGCATGGGAGGTTGCAGCTCATTTAATGGTGGCAGGAATGAGTTTTTGGCAGGCATTTGCTTGTGTTGCCAGTGCTTATTTAGTTGCTTTTATTGCAATTGCATTTAATAGTTATTCAGGCTCAAAATATGGGGTTCCTTTCCCCGTATTAATCCGTGCCAGTTTTGGAACAAAAGGTGCGCAGATACCAGTATTTATTCGGGCTTGTCTAGGGATATTCTGGTTTGGAGTGCATATGTACATTGGCAGTATCGCTGTTAATGTAATTCTTGCATCTTCTTTTCCAGCGTGGGATAGCTTAGGGAACATCAATGTTTTAGGTCTTGGATTAAATGAATTTATTGCATTTGTTATCACTTTTTCATTACATGCAATTGTTATTACACATGGAATGGAACGAGTTAGAAAATTTGAAGCATGGGCAGGGCCGGTAATCATGGTTATTGCAGTTGGTTTAGTATTTTGGGCTGCAAATGTATCCGGTGGATTAGGTAATCTGGTTTCCATACCTTCAACCATTTCCAGTGAGGATTTCTGGCCTACGTTCTTTCTTGGAATGACAGCTTTACTAGGTACTGTAGCAACCCTTATCTTAAATATTTCTGATCTAACCAGATTTTCCAGATCACAAAAGGATCATATTGTAGGGCAAGGAATGGGAATGCCCACGATGTTTATCTTATTTTCACTCATGGCACTATTGACTACAGCAGGAACGATGTACGCATTTGATGAACCTGTAACAAATCCAATTTACGTTTTAGCTGGATTTGAAAACCCTTTCATAGTGATTGTTGGAGCACTTTCTATTTTAGTATCTACTTTATCAGTAAATGTTGCAACAAATGGGGTGGCAGTTGGATATGATTTAACTAATCTGGCTCCATCAAAATTAAATTTCCGTAAATCCGGTGCAATAGCTTTAACCATTGGTGCTATCTCTGCCCCTTGGCTTTGGTATGAAGAAGGTGGAGCGTTAGATGTAGTTTTGGGAGCAATCGGTGCAACAATGGCTCCAGTACTGGGGATTATGTTAATAGATTTCTTCATTATTCGTAAAATGAACTATAATCTTGCAAGCTTATTCCGTCATGACGGGATATATGGAGGATGGAATAGAAATGGTTTAATAGCTTTTATAGTAGGTGCTTTAGCTGCATATAGCGGATTAATCATTCCATCTATTAGTTATCTATATAATTATAACTGGTTTATTGGTGTAGGAGTAGCTGCTGTCACTTATCTTGCTTTAATGTGGTCAAAGAGAACTGCAGTAACAGATTCTAAAAAGAAGGACGCAGATAGTAAAGTTATTTAATAAGGATATGTTTAAAAAGAAAAATGCATATGGAGGTTTGTATTTTGATAAGCAAAGAAAGATTAGAGCAAAGAATAGAATTACTAGCTCAAATTGGAAAAACCAAAGAAGGCGGAGTCAGCAGAATTGCTTTAACGAAAGAATATAGAGAAGGTCTGGAGTTAATTAGTGAATGGATGAAAGAAGCGGGATTAAATGTGAGACTGGACCAGGCTGGAAATTTAATTGGCAGAAAAGAAGGAGATGTTCCTGGCTTAAAGGCTGTTGCATTAGGCTCACATGTTGATTCTGTTGGAAACGGAGGAAAGTATGACGGTACGGTTGGTGTTATTGCTGGCATAGAAGTAGCACAGCATTTAAAAGAAGAAGGCATTTCTAATATGCGGCCTCTGGAAGTCATAGCTTTTTGCGAAGAGGAAGGTTCCAGATTCCAATCTGGAGGAGTATTTGGCAGCAGAGCGATGGCAGGCAAGCTAACAAAAGAAGACCTTAAAGTTACGGATAGTAATGGTGATTCCAGATATAAAATATTAAAAGATTTTGGTTTAGATGCAGATAATATTGATAAGGCAGTAAGGAAGAATACAGAGTTTGAATTATATCTGGAAATGCATGTGGAACAAGGGCCAATTTTGATTCGTGAGAAGGCTCCGGTTGGCATTGTAACAGCTATTACGGGTTTGTCATTAACAGAGGTAGTTTTTGAAGGAGAACCTAACCATGTTGGTGCTACGCCAATGGATTTACGCTACGATGCTTTATTAGGGGCCAGTGAAACAGCTTTGGCGGTAGAAGAAATTGTGAATAAATCTGGAGGGAATGCTGTGGGGACAGCAGCTACAATGGATGTTCAACCAAGCCAGGTAAATATTATTCCCGGCAGAGTTTCTACAGTTATTGACATTCGCGATACCGATTTAGAAAGCAGAGAAGCTATTCTCGATACGCTCGAAAAAAGAATTAAAGAAATCTGCGAACGCAGGAATTTACAATACACAATAACCAGTAAATTAAAAGCAAATCCTGCCAAATCAGCACCACATATTTTAGAGACGATGCGGAAAGAAAGCCAGGAGCTTGATATGAAGACGTTTGAAATGCCAAGCGGTGGTGGCCATGATGCACAATTAATGGCAGAAATTACGGACATGGGTATGATTTTTATCAGATCTGAAAATGGAAGTCATAATCCTAAAGAATTTGCAAAAGCAGAGGATATTACGTTAGGAACGAACCTGTTAGCAAATACTGCGATTCATTATATGAATAAATAAATTAGGAGGCAAAAGATGGCTACAATTATACAGAACGGGATAATAGTGACAGCTTCCGAAACCTTTCAAGCGGACATAAAAATAGATAATGGAAAAATTAACATGATATCCAATCAGATTACTGGCAGCAATGAAGATACTATTCTGGATGCAACAAATAAATATGTACTGCCAGGTTTAATTGACCCCCATACTCATCTTGGGATTAAAGGAACTCTGGATGCCTTTGAAACAGGAACAAGAGCGGCTGCAGCCGGGGGAATAACTACGATAATAAATTATACAGATCCAGATAATTCTCAAACCTTTTTAGAAGATTTAACAGAGTGGAAGGAGAAGGCTCAAAATGCTTTAATAGACTATGGCTTTCACTCTATTATAAATAAATGCGATAAAGATGTACTTGAACAGATTTCTAAATTGCCAGATGAAGGTGTTACATCAATCAAATTATTTATGGCATACAAAGAAAATATGGTGAACGATGAAGAATTATATTTATTAATGAAAGCAGCAAAAAAAGCAGGAGTTGTAACCAATATCCATGCTGAAAATGGCAGTGTAATAGATTGTCTTATAGAAGAGGCATTAAGCAGCAATAATACTAAACCGATTTATCATGCTTATACCAGGCCACCTGCCACCGAAGCAGAAGCAACAGCGAGAGCTTTACGAATTGCTGAAATAACGGGAGCACCAGCCTATATTGTTCATATAACTTGTGAGGAAGCTTTAAAAGAATTTGTCAGAGCTAAAGAAAAAGGTGTGAACGCTTTTGGCGAAACCTGTCCTCAATATTTAGTTTTGAATGAGGAGTATTTAAAACAAGAAGAGAAAGAAGCAGTTAAGTACATCTGTTCTCCACCACTAAGAACAAATAAGGATCAGGAAGCTTTGTGGCATAATATTAAATCCGGTTCTATTTCTACAATTGGTTCTGATCATGCATCACACCCATATGTAAATGGAAAAGAGAACGGTATAAATAACTTTACAAAAGCACCAAACGGTTTGCCTGGTATAGAAAGCACTCTGTTATTACTTTATAAATATGGCGTTTGTGAAGGGAAAATTTCCATGTCAAAGCTTGTTGAAATAACAAGTCAGAATCCAGCTAAGATTTTTGGGTTATATCCTCAGAAGGGTAGTCTTAATGTTGGCAGTGATGGGGATGTAGTGATTCTCGATCCCAATAAATCCAGTATTATTACGAAAGCATCTCAGAAGCAGAGTACAGAATATAATGTATATGAAGGTATGGAAGTACAGGGGAGTATTGAGTATGTTTTATCGAGAGGCAAAGTAATTGTTAAAGATAACAAGGTCGTTGGAGAACCTGGGTCTGGAAAATTTTTATACCGAAATAAATTTACGGAACAGTCTCAAGAAGGGAGACTATAAAGGTTGAATATTTTAGTAACAGGCAGTAATGGATTAATTGGCCGTTATTTAGTAAATTTCTTATTACAGCAGAACTTACAGGTTGTCGGCTATGATATAAATATGATGGAAAACAAGAATATAAAGTCTCCCTATTTTAGTTTTGAACAGGGAAATGTAGATGATTTCTCACGCTTAGCGGCTGTGTTAGAAAAATATAAAATAGATATTATTGTTCATGGTGGCGGAGTATCACACCCAAAAGGATTTGAAAACTCACCAGATAAGATAATTAATACTAATATACTTGGAACTTCAAATGTGCTTGAAGCAGGAAGACTTTTTCAAATAAAGAAAATTATATATTTAAGCTCAGCAGCAATCTATGGAGATAGTAAAGCAGCAAAACTCCATGAAGAAACTATTCCAGCACCAGCATCTATCTACGGTGTAACTAAAGTAACAGGAGAATATCTTGCGAAGGTATATTATGAAAAATACGGGATGAATATCACATCTCTAAGGATCCCATTTGTTTTTGGAGCTGGAAGGGTAACGCACGACCCAATAAAATATATTCTTGAAAAAGCTTTAAAAGGTGAGAATGTAATAGAAGATAAGGGAAAGGATCAAAAGATAGAGTATATTTATGTGAAGGATGTAGTAAATGCCATTTGGTTAACGATCAATAATAAAGAAGCAAATGGTTTAACAATAAATATTGGAAAAGGAAATTTAACAAGTACAGAAGAAATAGTTTCTATAATGAAAGAATTATTTCCCGGCACAGTATTTAAAATAGGTCCAGGTGACTTTGGCTATGATGAAATTCCTCCACTTGATTGTTCAAAAGCAAATGAAGTGCTGGATTTCAACCCTTCATATTCAATTGGTGATGGCATAAAAGAGTATTATAATCTTTTGAAGAGCTGAATCGAATTTAAAACATTAGCTAAATAAGTTAAAGAAAAGATTTTCCATATCGCTGCAGCGATTGGAAGATCTTTTTCTTTTTGAATAGGGTAATTTTGCTTCGCTGTTATTTGGTGATTGTTTCGTCCTTAAGCGTTTATCACGGTACTATAATAATGAAGAACTTTGAGGATGTCCGAAAAGATTTAGCAAGGGAGAATCCGGAATTATTTATTTCATTGGAATTGTAGGAAAACGGATTGCTGCCCGGGATAGAAAGGAATTATCTCAACGAGAACTATCAAGGTTATCTAATGTACCCCAAAAAACAATTAGCCGAATGGAAAGCGGGAAAGATATACCAAAGCTGGTTACTTTACTAAAATTAGCTCATGTTCTTGAACTTGAATTATCTCTTATTGATAAACATGGGGAGGATGAACAGGCAGCATCCATGTCATCTTTTACACATTAAAAAAAGAAAAGTTTTTAAACCAATATATTAATTTTGTTGTTTTGAGTTAAATAATATATTGCATAAAAGATACTCTCTTTCTATGAATTACATAGGAAGAGAGTATCTTTTTTTGTTTATAAATATAGGGCCTATCATTAATAGATACAAGCTATATTAAAATAAATTACATATATTAGCTTCCCCCAATACCTTATCACTAAACTCTATTAAAGCGCAGTCCAGCCACCGTCAATCACAAGCTCAGCACCTGTCATAAAACGGGATTCATCTGATGCAAGGAATAGCACACCATATGCAACATCCTCAGGATTTCCGAAGTAAGGAAGCTGTGTGAATGTTTTATAATAGACTTCTGCATCCTTAAAAGTATCTGCAGTCATTGGTGTTTCAATAATACCTGGATGAACGGAATTTACACGAATTTTATCTTTTCCATATTCAACAGCTGCTGATTTTGATAAAGAACGTAATGCACCTTTGGCAGCAGTATATGGACTTGATCCGGCCATACCGACAAGTCCGCCGATAGACGAAATATTAATCAGAGAACCACCGCCGGCTTTTTGCATTTCTGGAATCACATATTTCATCCCGATAACACAGCCATTTAAATCAATATCCATTATTTTATTCCATTCGTCCATTTCCATTTGAGCCATTGTTTTAGGACTGGAAACACCAGCATTATTTACAAGTACATCTACTTTACCGTAGTGATTTACAGTTTCTTGGATAATCTGTTTCCATTCTTCCTCCGATGTCACATTATGCTTCAAACCGATTGCATCTCCGCCATCCGCTTTAATTTCATTAATTACCTCATGTAATACATTATCATTAATATCTGTTGCAACTACTTTTGCTCCTTCTTTTGCGAAAAGCTTTGCTTCTGAAGCTCCCATTCCATTAGCTGCTCCAGTGATAATAGCTACTTTACCTGTTAAACGGCCCATGATAATCATCCTTTTTCATTAAGTTAAAATTTGGTTATGGCTTTTTAAGTATCTTTTACGAAAAACGGTTTATATATTCTGCGGATATTTTCAATATATCTAATATTATTGTGATGTAATAGCTATCTTGTTAGTAATACAAGATATACGAAAAGAAATTAAAATCACAAGTTTTAAATATTTAATAAACTATAGCTGCTGCATATCATCCGGTCCCCAATAAGCGTGCATAGTAGCAATTTTACCCGCGGAATCAAAAGTCATTACATCTGTGACATCAATTCGAATAGAATGCCCTTTTTTTTCTGTGTGAACGGCGAAAGTTATGGTTGCTGCATTGCTGTAAGAACCGCGTGGGGATACTAATAATTCTAATTTGGCGCCAGTCATGCTTTCTCTATAGAACGCTTCAATTTCTATACGGCCTGTTTTAGGAGGCGAACCAACAGGGTCTTCTACACTTGCTTCATCTGAAAATAAAGACATCAGATGTTCGAGATCGTTGGTATTGAAGGCATCTACATATTCCTGCAATGTTTTTTTCATTGGTAAATTATCCATAAATCATACGCTCCTTTACTATGTGGTTCTTTCAATGTCCTTTGAAAGCTGACGGGTAATCTGAATTCAATGCTTGGAGTTATATAGTCTTTACATTTTAATTTTAGAAACATCTGCTTTTAGAAAGATGAGTTCCTTTGTATCTTATCTACTAATAAGATACCGTTTTCAAGAATTGTGATTATTAATAGTTAAAAGTAACTCTTATTTAAATGTATTATTGATTACTTATACTGTCAATTTTTTCATTTTTAATTATTAATTATCTACATTTGATATCTCTTAACTAATTTAATTTTTCTTAATATGAGAGCTAGATAAAATTATGAACTACACTTTTATACTTTCACAATCTAACCCTAAAAAGGAAGAATTTCCTTTAGATTAGTGAAATTTCATTATCAATAGTGAAAATAATGAAATTGAAAACGATACCACATGTTATAAAATAAAAGCGTAGTAAAAAAGAGTCGATGTCACTTAAGTATACGCACAAATAAAATATAGAAAGGAAGAAAAGCATGGCAGATGGATTTGGAATTTTGGTCATGACACACGGAGACTTTGGGAAGGCTGCAATAGAAAGCGCACAATTAATCGTGGGCGAACAGGAAAACTACGAAACAATCAGCGTTTTTGTTGTAGATAATCTTGATGATCTCAAACAGGAAATGGAGGATAAGGTAGCAAGCCTGGATACCTCAAAAGGATTGCTGATCCTTACTGATATTGTTGGGGGAACACCGATTAACTTAGCCAGCAACCTTCT
This sequence comes from Oceanobacillus sp. FSL W8-0428, assembly GCF_038004405.1. Taxonomy (NCBI): domain Bacteria; kingdom Bacillati; phylum Bacillota; class Bacilli; order Caryophanales; family Bacillaceae; genus Oceanobacillus; species Oceanobacillus sp. FSL W8-0428. Next base: position 356,547 of record NZ_JBBORB010000001.1, on the reverse strand, counting down.
AACAAGAGAAAATACGATGATTGCATCAGGAGTGAACCTTCCATTATTACTGGAGGTATTAATGAACCGCGGGAAAGAAATCAGTGAATTGGAAGAAGTTATTCAGACAGCTTACGCACAAGGTTTATCCATTAGAACAAATAAAGATTTAGAAGGAGACGATGACGATGATTTGCTTTAGTAGAATTGACGATAGATTAATCCATGGACAGGTAGTAACAACTTGGGTGAATATGCACAAGATTGAACAAATTGTTGTATTAAATGACAAAATTGGAAATGATGCTACGCAAAAAAATATTTTAACAATGGCAGCTCCATCAGGAATTAAAGTAAGAGCATTTCCGGTGAAGAAGTTTGCTGAAATTATTAAAAAGCAAAAAATTACACGCCGTACGATGCTTCTGTTTACAACAAGTGAGGATGTTTTAGAGGCTGTAGAAAATGGTGTGCCGGTTGAAGACTTAAACGTTGGCGGAATGCGCTACCGTGAAGGAAGAGAAAAAGTCTCCAAAGCATTGTCTGTTACACCGGAAGAAAGAGAAGCATTCAAGGAATTACTTGATAAAGGCCTAAATATAACTGTACAAATGGTTCCTAATGATGAAAAAGTAGATTTGAGGGAGGTCATCTAAATGGTCACCTCTTTACTCGTATCACTTTGGGCCGGTATCTGCGCGATTGATGATATCGGTACACAAATGATCAGACGGCCGTTGTTAATTTCAACGGTTGTCGGATTAATTATGGGAGATCTTCAGACTGGTTTGTTAATCGGTGCAACACTGGAAGTTATGTGGATGGGTGTAGGAAACGTCGGCGCCTATTCCGCACCAGATATTATTACAGGTTCCGCAATTGGAACAGCTCTTGGTATTCTTTCTGGCGGAACAGCGACTGCTGTTGCGTTGGCAGTCCCGACTTCTTTATTGGCACAGCAGTTATTAATTTTGTATCGTTCCGGGATTGTTTACTTGAATCCGATTGCTAATCGAATTGCAGAAACGGGGAATTTTAAAAAGGTATTTCGCATTCAATATGTTCCTATGATTTTTGCTTTCTTAATCCGTGCAGTTCCTACTTTCCTGGCTATTTATTTCGGTGCCGGAGCAATTGATAAAGCAGTAGAAGCACTGCCTGATTCCATTATGGATGGACTATCAATAGCTGGTTCCATTATTCCTGCAGTTGGTATTGGTCTATTAATGCTGATGATGATTAAGAAAGGTGAATTATGGGTTTTCCTCATTGCAGGTTTTGCACTTGCCGTTTACCTTGATTTATCTGTATTGCCAATTACCTTAATTGCCCTGCCGTTAGCTTATCTTTACGATTTGGCTACACGGGAGAAGGAAACAAAGGCTGAATCAAAATCTCAGGACTCAGATGATTTTGACGATGATGAGGAGGATTATGATCTATGACGGAGCATAATGAGCAAAATAAGATTACTAAAAAAGATCTCAATCGAATCTTCTGGCGCATGCAATTAATGAACGTGACAAATAACTACCAATCGATGCAGGCAATCGGATTTTTATCCAGCTTTACTCCTGTTTTAGAACGGTTATATGCTGATAAACCAGATGAATTGAAAACACAGGCGATGAAACGTCATTTAGAATTCTATAATAGCCATGTAAATGCGAATGCATTAATTATGGGTGTCTCTGCGGCAGTAGAAGAAACAACTACCGAAGAGGAAAAAGAAACTGTTACAGCTATTAAGACTGGATTGATGGGGCCGTTAGCCGGGATAGGAGACAGCCTTCTTAAATTCACATGGCTCCCTATTTGTGGAAGTATTGGTGCTTCCCTTGCTTTAAACGGCAGTGTTATCGGACCAATTCTAATGTTCCTTTTATATAACACAGTCAACGTTGGTACGAAGTATTATGGAATTCATATTGGTTATAAGCAAGGCGTGCAAATGATCGAAGGAGCCGGCGGGAACTTTCTGCAAAGACTGGCCAGTATGGCAAACGTAGTTGGGTTGATGGTTATCGGGGCATTGATAGCCAGTATTATTAAGATTAATATTGACGCCCAGATTACAGCTGGTGAAAATGTTATCGAAATTCAAGAGATGATTGATCAGGTTATGCCTGGAATTCTCAGCTTGCTGGTTACATTCGCAGTTTATAAGATTTTTAAACGGACAAATGGAAAATATGCTCCGCAGCTTATTGTAGGAATTATGGTTTTAGCTATTCTGTTAACGATGGCAGGTGTACTAGGATAATACTATGAGAAAAAAATATGAAGTTACCCAAGTTGAAAACAATAAATTTTTATTTAAGAAGGATGACACTGCTGAAGAGGAAGTAGTAGTCTATCTAAAGAAGAGTCCTGCAGATGTGCAGCCGGAGTTTTTACTAAAAACATCTGAGAAAAGCTTCTCCGTTAATATTGGACCAGTCGATTACAGACCGTATTTTCTTTTGAAATTCGCCGATAAAGCTTATACTATAGGTGAAAGAACGCTTCCTGTAGAAGGAATGAATAATTTCCGGGATATGGGAGGGTATGAAGCAGAAAATGGGAAGACGGTTAAATGGGGAATGTTATACCGTTCTGATCATATCTATAATGCGACGGAGGCCGGTGTTGACTACTTGAAGAAGCTGGATATCCATACAATCATTGATTATCGAAGCGATGATGAGATTAGTAAATATCCGAATAAAACGGTTGACGGTTCTATAAAGACTTATCAGCTGGACCCGGTAGCACATGCAGCAGAACTATCTGCGCAGTTTACTTCTTCGAAAGATAAAGAAGATATTAATTTAATTAATAAAATAATTGAGCAAAAAGAAAAAGGTACTTTGGTTAATCAAGCAGATGTAGTTCTCGAACAGTATCGTACGTTTGCCAATAAAGACAACTCGAAGGAAGCTTTTGGAGAAATGCTGCGCATCACAGCAAACCCTGATGCACCAGCTGTTCTTCAGCATTGTCGCGGTGGAAAAGACCGTACAGGATTTGGAGCTATGCTTGTTCTGGGTATTCTGGGTGTGAAAAAAGATGACCTGGTGAAAGATTATATGCTTACAGAAGAAAATCGCAAGGAACGTAACCGTGTGAAAATGGAAGGGTATAAAAAATTGACTGATGATAAAGAGGTCCTGGAGCATTTGTATTCTTTTATTGATACACGTTCCGAATTTATTGCTACATCCATTGATACGATTATTCAAAAGTATGGATCTATTGAAAAATATGTTGTAGAAGAGTTAGGAATAACTCGTGATATGATTGATACAATGAAGAGTATGTATTTAGAATAATTTTATACCGCAAATGGAAGGAGGGATCACCATGGATTTAGACTTGTCAAATAAATTTAGATTTTTAGATGGCAAAGCTAGGTTTAAGGCGTTATTTCTCCTTCTTTTGCGTTCGGAAACCTATATGACAAGTGATCGGCTGGCAGCAGAGCTTGGTGTTACATCGAGAACCATCAAGAATGATATTCGGACCTTAAAAGAAGAGCTGATCAATGCGGATCTGCTGATTACATCCAAGCAGTCACTAGGCTATAAATTAGAAATTGTGGATAAGGAATATGAAAATCGTATTAAAGAATATTTCCAAATCTATCAGCCCAAAACAATCGATACGGAATTTGATAATCGTGTTCAATATATTTTACGAAGGTTATTAACCTCACATCAGCCAGTAAAGGTGGAGTTTCTTCAGTATGAGCTGAATGTCAGCTTTCCGTTAAGCAAAGAATTACAGAGAGTAAAAGAAATTATGTCCGATTATAATCTGACTCTTGTTGTAAGACCGCATTATGGGATGCTTGTTCAAGGTGCCCACTTTAAAAAAATTATGCTGACGATACGTGTTTATAAATATTTTGATAAAAATCCGACAAGTGATTTTGGGATAGCGGAATATAATAAGCTATTCACATGTGAACGGGCGGATATGGAGATAATCAGAAAGATTTTTTATGAGACTATCACGCAATCAAGAATTGTATTTTCAGATATCAATGCAGAACGCTTTATTATTTACTTAATTTACTTCCGCAATCAAAGTCTGGCCAAAAATCGGATTGAACTGGAGCTGCCGGAGATTGCATTTGATTACCGGACAACGGAAGAATATGAACTGGTAGAGAAGCTGATTAAAAACTTACAGCTGGAATTTGAAGGTTTTACTTTTGCAGAAGATATTGTTCAATTTTTAGCCTATATGGCGGTTATCAGCACCGATTTGTACCGTTTTAAAGACTGTACCGTTGAAAATTATGATAGCTTGATTGCATTGGCCGGGGAAACACGGAATTTCTTGCTGAAAGAATTATCAAGTTATTTGCAGATTGATGCATTTGATAGTGAGGTATGTTTAAAAGATCTGCTTAAGATTATGATACCAATCAGTATGAAAATTAAACTTGAAGTATCCGACTGTGTTGATTTAGGATATAGAAATATCAGAGATAGTAATGAGCAGGACCCTTTTCTGCTGCATATTATGAAAAAAATCTGTCAACAGTTTCAGCAGCAATACGGCTATACATTCTCTGAAAATGAAGAGCATATGATTTTCAGTACATTTTTGCTGATGCTGAACCGGATTGAATTAGATCACCGTAAACTGAGATTGGCAATTATTGCTATAGATGGCAGATTGAGCACACAACAGTTAAAGTTCAATCTACAGCATCATTTTTCTGATTACATTGAGCGTATTGAAACAAAGGTTTTATATGAGCTGGATTCGATGGCGTATCAAACCTATGATTATTATTTATGCTCAAACTATGGTAAAAATATGAATATTCATTATTCCCCGATTTATTTTGCCGAAGAGGGCATGACCGAGCTGGAGTATGTCGATTCACTAAAGCATATATTTTTAGATGCCTTCGATTATAATAAAAAAATGCCTGTCATTATGTATGAAGAAATAGAGCCAAAGTATAAATTCAATCATTTTCCTATTGAAGCTCATTTTCAAAATGGATGCGATTATGAACACGTCGAAGTTCCAGGAGATATTCACATCCACATTTATCTCCATCTTTCTTCAGAGAAAGAGACCTTTAAAATCTTTTCATTTCCCCAAAATGGCTCGGCGCAAATAGGGGGAGATGAATATTATTTATTGATTAATTTAAATGTAGATGGGGATAAGCAAAAGCTCCGGATGCTTTTAGATATTTTAAACCGGACTGTGACAGATAAAAATAAACTGGTTCATCTATGTAAAGAAAGTCAGAAGGATTATAGCCAATTTTTTATTTAGAAGCAGGGTAGAGAAGAAAAAGCCGTTTTGTACTTATGAGATAGAAAAAGATATTGCTAAGAAAATCCACCTTTGGCCAGCCAGATGAAGAATAAAACTGACTAAAGGTGGATTCTTTGATAACTGTTTGAGTTATTATTAATTTATTACATAATTAGAGAAGAAATAAACTTTGTCTTGGAGTAATAGTTGCACTTTTCTTATAAATTGGGCTGTATTTTCGAGATAATATCATACAATTACATACCTCTTAATTCCTCCCCATGCTGATTAAACACATCAATAGCAGATAAAGCTATCTCTTTATCAATCATCTGCAAGTAGATATCATAAGGAATTGTTACAGTATGAGCACCTGAGGTTAGTGCATACACCACTTGCTGGGAATTTTTAAAGCTTGCTCCCATTATTTGTGCGTTTAGTTTTCGGGAGTCAATAAAAGCACGGGTCTTATTAATTGCTTCATAAGGATCTATTCCATGTGTTGACATACGATTAACATACGGAGCCAAGTAATCGCATTGTGCGAGTGCCCCTAAAATAGCCTGGTCAGCTGAGTAAATCGCCGTGCCCAATATGACATGATCAGGATCTTCTTTCTTTAACTTACTTATTACGCCTACTCCCACTTGGTTCAGTGAAATCTTAACACCAATCTTTTTTCCTTCAGGAGCCAAAGAATAAATTCTATAGGCATCTTCGTAAAGCTCATTGAAGGTAGAACCAACTGCCTGTACAAATAGAAATGGCACTCCTTTGGAAAAAAGCTCTTCAATTTTCCTTTCTCTGTTTTCACCTTCCTTTAATAAAAGAGTAGGGTTAGTTGTGACTCCTTGAAAAATTCCGGATTCTAGAGCTTTTTCAATATACTCGGTATTTGCGGTATCTAAAAACATTTTATTCACCCCTATTTGATTTCTTTTTTTATCATATTTTCAACGGAAAAGTTTTCTTGAAACCAATGATACTTTTGAATAATTCTTTTTCTTTCTTCTATCTTATCAATTTTACATACCTTTTTTAAGACTTCATCGATGGATTCTGACCATTGATTGTTTTTTTGTTTAATTTCGGAGTCAGATAAAACAAATACAAACATATGATATTAGTGGAGAAGAAAAAGACAGAAAAAACAACTGTTTTTCTGCATATTATTTTTAGGAGACGATAGTAAATGATTGGTTTCTTAACAAATGCAATGGAGCAAAAGAAAAGAATTATGATTTATTATCTTGATAAAGATAATAACGTAACACAGAGGATTATCCGTGTAATGCAGATAGAAGAAACGAAGATTTTAGCTTATTGTTATTATCGAAAGCAGGTGCGCAGATTTATGATTGATAATATATTGTCTTTTGGAATAGTGAAGGAAGAAAAAAGTGGGCTTAAAGAAAAACAGCAAAAAACACAGAACAAGAGCAATCAGACTTAGATGGTTAAATAATTTAAAATGCTCTTCTCAGCAAGTGATTGTCTTGTTATGAGATTTATTCATGGGGATATTATTAAGCGAACGTTTACTTTTTAGCGCTGACAGGATTTTTCCCAATGCGGATAGTCATAAACTCTTCCTGAAGTTCAAGCAAATTGGCAGAAATGGATGATTCACTTTCTTCACTGCTATCAATTATATATCCTAAATTACGACAACGAACAATTTGACCGGAGAGAGCTTTTTTTGAGACCGGCTGAAATAATTCTTTTCCATTTTTAAAAATAACAACACTTCCACCATCACGTTCTGTAATTTTAGCAACATGATGATAAAAAATCCATGCACAATCTATACGGGAGGGACCTTGTGTTGGAAAAGCTATAATTCCTTTTGTTGAACTGATAGGAATCGGTGTTTTCACTTTATAATGAGGCTCATGATAAAGCACGGCAGCTCTTCTGCCTGTATAGGAAGAAAAATATCTCAGGCAGTTCTTTTCGATAATTCTTAAGGGTATCTCTTTGAAAACAAGCGTTTTTTCCTGATCGGACTCAAAGACTTTTGATGTATTTTTTGGTGAGTCGTATGGTAATATTGCCATAGTTTTATCAGTTATTTTATAATATGGACTCATTAAAACCCTCCTATAGTATATATTATTAACATATTATGTATGTTATGAAAATATTTTACCACATTAAAAATAATAAATAAAGTAGAATTATTATTATTTTTTGAAAAATTTAATAATTGATAAAATAATAGAGATACAAAGATTATATTGTTGATTTGAAAGAGGAAATGAATATCTAGTGCTCTTTGTAATCAAGAACGAAACATGAAGGTATAGGTTATATTCCTTTTAAAGTAAATATAACCTATATTGTAAAAAGAAGAGCTGTAAACCTCATTAGGAAAATTTGTTAGTTTCGTGAAAAAAGAAGCTTATTCATTAACATCCGCATGATTTTCGGATTGTCATAGAGTGAGGTAATTCAATGTGACTCATATAATCAGGGTTATTAATCTTATTTAATAAAGTATCAAATGCTATTTTTCCAATTGTTTCGGGTGGTAAAACTACGTTTGTTATTGGCGGTTCGATAATATGTGAAGCTGAAAATTCCCCAAAACCGATAATAGCAATATCATCGGGAATACTTTTTTTCAATTTTTTTATAGCATCTATAGCTCCAATTGTCATTAAATCATTTTGGATAAATAGTGCAGTTACCTTGGTCTCTTTTTCTAATAATTCTCTTGCAGCGTCAGCTCCTCCGTCCGCATGAGCAAATCCTTGTATAATTAATTCCTCATTAAAAGGAAGGTTCGCTTGTTTCAAAGCTTGTTGATATCCTCTGATTCGATCCGCTGTTGTAGAAACATTAGGGTATGTAAAAATAAATCCAATATTTTTATGACCATGCTTTACCAGATGCGTGGTCGCATCGTATCCCAGCTGAAAATTGTCACCAGTCACCCTTGGAATATTCTTGATAGAGTCTTCATAACGATTTATCATTACAATTGGGAATTTTTCCATCGTGTATTTGTGAAGGTACTGAATGTCTCCGGAAGTTGGCGATAATAGGATGCCGTCTACTAAATTAGAATAAAGAAGGTTAATCGTTTTTTCCTCATATTCATTATTCTCCTTGGTATTTACTAATAACAAATTATATCCCATTTCTTTTGCACGTTCTTCAATGGCGAATATCATTTCTGTAACAAAGGAATCCGGATAGCTTGATATGACTAAGGCCGCAGTCTTGGTAGATTGCTGTCTTAATGTTTTTGCTGAATAATTAGGCTTATAATTATATTTTTCAATAACAGACATTACTTTCATCCGCGTAGCCTTGGAAATATTTTTTGTATTATTAATAACATGTGAAACTGTAGCGATAGATACATTTGCTTCTTTAGCTACGTCCTTCATGGTAGTTACTTCTTTTTTCATAACTTCTCCTCTATATCCGTTCTTTAATGCCTTCATGTTACCTTATAGGGTAGCCGTATTCAAGTAGTGGCAAAAAATCAAAATTTATCATTGACATGATTCCGCTTACAATATATAATTCAAGAAACGGTTAAACGATTAACCTTAAGGAAAAATATTTTTCTGGATGTTAGCGAGAGATAAAGAATAAGATTTTTAAATAAATATTTTGAGGTGATGATAGTGAGTAATATCACAGTAGAAGAGCTTAAAGAAAAAGCAATTCAATTAAGGCAGACTGCTGTAACCATGGTCTACCATGCACAGTCCGGACATCCGGGAGGATCTCTTTCGGCGGCTGATTTCGTAACCGCTTTATATTTCAGAGAGATGAATGTAAACCCAGAAGATCCTGAGTGGGCAGACCGTGACCGTTTTGTATTATCGAAAGGACATGTTGCTCCTATCCAGTATGCAGCATTGGCACATCGAGGCTTCGTACCAATGGAGACGGTTAAAACATTAAGAGAATACAAATCTCCATTTCAAGGACACCCGGATTCTAAAAAATGTCCTGGAATAGATATCTCTACAGGCTCTCTTGGGCAGGGACTATCCTGTGCAGTAGGCATGGCATTAGCAGGGAAATTAGATAAAAAAGATTATCGTGTTTTTGCTGTTATTGGTGATGGTGAAGCGCAAGAAGGGCAGATTTGGGAAGCAGCACAATCAGCGGTGAAATATAAACTGGATAATTTAATCGTTTTTCTAGATGATAATGGATTACAAATCGACGGACCGACAGATGAAATTATGCCCAATCTTGATTTAGAAAAGAAATTCGAGGCTTTTGGATTCACAACGAAGCGTATTGATGGCCATTCTATGGAAGAAATCTTAGAAACACTGGATGAAGTGAAGAATGTAAAAGATGGAAAGCCAAAATGTATTGTATGTAATACTATCAAAGGAAAAGGTGTTTCCTTTATGGAAAATGTTGTTGGCTGGCATGGTAAAGCTCCGAATGAAGAAGAGTATGAGAAAGCAATGGAAGAGTTAGCAAGGGGGTTAAATGCATGATCGTTTTAAATAAAGCACCTTACGAGCAGAAAGCAACAAGAGAAGCTTTTGGTGATGAAATTGAAGAACTTGGAAAAGAAAATAAAGATATTATGGTTGTTGATGCAGATATTGGCGGTTCCTGTAAAACAACGAAATTTATGAATGCGGTTCCTAAACAGCATGTCAATGTTGGAATTGCAGAGCAAAATGCAGCTGGAATGGCTGCCGGATTATCAACAACCGGTAAAATTCCATTTGTCAGCACGTATGCGGTATTTGGATCTTTACGCATGGCAGAGCAGGTTCGTCAAGAGGTTTGCTATCCAAATCTAAATGTGAAAATAGCTTGTTCTCATGGTGGATTAACTCCTGCTAATGATGGTGGAAGCCACCAGGCGATTGAAGATATGGGGGTATATCGAACAATCCCTAATATGAGAGTAATTATGGGAGCTGACTATAATGCTACCCGCAAGCTGGTAAGACAAGCAGCCGAAATCTATGGTCCGGTTTATCTTCGTTTTACGAGAGACAAGGTTCCTGTAATCTATGATGAAAATGAAGAGTTTGAGATTGGTAAGGCGAAGCAATTAAAAGAAGGAAATGATGTAGCTATCATTGCGAACGGGGACACGGTTTGCCTTGCATTAGAGGCTGCTGAAATTCTTGAAAGCAAGGGTGTTTCCGTAAAGCTTTTAGATATGCATACTATTAAACCGATAGACCATGAAGCAATTATAGAATGTACGAAAATCGGTAAGATTGTGACAGTAGAGGATCATAATATTCTTAATGGATTGGGCAGTGCTGTCAGTGATGTGGTAGCGGAAGAGGGGAACACCAGAGTTAGAAGAATTGGTGTACAGGATCGATTTGGTGAATCTGCACCTTATGAAAAGTTACTAGAAATCAATGGAATTACTGTTGAGAATATCGTTAATACAGCAGAAGAATTACTTTAATTTTCCTTTATAGGTAGAGAAGATAGATAAAATGTGCTTATTTACAGAGTGAAAATAACAATCTATGTTCAGTGCAGAAAATGACAAAATAGGTTGCTGATATCTGTTTGAAGGAAGTCTTATTGTGTTGAGCATAGATGAGAGAATAAGCACATTTTATTTTATGATGAAAGGAATAAAAACTTTAAATTACTTGTACAGGAGACGGAGGTAAAGAATTGAAAATAGTTAGAAATATAACGATTTTTGCCATTGTTGCTTTAGCTGTAGGAATTGTTGTTTCATTTTTTACAACGAGTAATGCCTTGACAGATGATACAATTACAATTCGTTTTGGGCATGATGCAGCCGAGACAAATGAAAGACATACTGCAGTAATGCGTTTTAAAGAATTAGTAGAAGAAAGGTCTGGCGGACATATGGAAGTGCTTGTCTATCCGAATAACCAGCTGGGATCAGAGTCAGAGATGGTAGAAAGTGTTGCGTTGAACGATTTGCAAATGGTTGCAGCGAGTGCATACAGCCAATATAATCCAGAAATTAGTGTGCTTGAACTTCCATATTTATTCGAAGATCATCAGCAAGCCTGGGATGCTATGGATGGAGAGGTAGGACAATTAGCAGCTGAACCCTTGCTGGAAGATAATTTGAGAATTATCGCTTACTTTGAAAACGGTTTCCGTCACATTACTGCAAATAAACCGATTGAAGAGCCTGCTGATTTACGAGGGGTAAAAATCAGAACACCAGAGTTTCCGATATCTTTAAGAACATTTGCTGCTTTTGGAGGTAACCCGACACCGATGTCTTTTGGTGAAGTTTATATGGGCTTGCAGCAGGGAACGATTGACGCACAGGAAAATCCTGTTGCCAATACTTATGCTAATAAATTGAATGAGGTTCAGGATTATCTCATCCTTACAGGACACCAATATTCACCTCTTCCTGTTGCAATTGGTGAAGAGTTTTGGCAGTCATTGACATCGGAGGAACAGCAGATTATTGAAGAAAGTGCTTCAGAGACTGCTCAATTCCACCGAGATTTATTACAGGAAAATGAAGCGAAAATGATAGAAAACTTAAAGGAACAAGGTATGACAGTAATTGAAGATCCAGATATAGATGCTTTTAAACAAGCGAGTGAGCCAGTTTATAAGCAGTTTAGAAATAGCTATGGAAGCGAACTCTTAGATCAGATTTTAGAGGCGACAGAGTAGGATGAGGGGGAAATCATGAAAATACTAAATTGGTTAGATGAGCATTTTGAAGAATATATTCTTGTTTTTTTAAGTGCTTTTACAGTAATTATTATTTTTATGCAGGTAGTCATGAGGTATGTTTTCGGAAACTCACTGGCCTGGTCTGAAGAGATTGCCAGATATGCATTTATTTGGCTGATTTATGTCGGCGTAAGCTATGGGGTAAAACGAAATAAGCATTTAGGGGTAGATGCTTTATCGATGTTGTTTCAACGAAAAGGCAGATTAATCATCGCTATGATTGCGAATATCTCTTTTTTAATCTTTGCATTAGTGATGACATATTATGGAATCGATATTGTTGCCAGAGTAACAAGAACGTCGGCTGCGTTACAAATCCCATTGTTCTGGGTGTACTTGGCTCCAGTTGTCGGTATGATAATAACCTCCATCCGATTATTACAAAATATGGCTTATGATGTAAGAGATTATCGATCTGTTAAAAGGGATGAGGATTATAAGAATTTAGATAGAAAAGAGTCCTTAGCAAGTCAGGAGGAGAAGACAGTATGACAACGTTCATTTTATTCGGCACCTTCTTTTTATTTATGGCGCTTACTGTACCTATCGGGATTGCACTGGGGATCGCAGGCCTGGTTACAGCTATGTACTCAGCAAATATATCCGTTACTTTTCTATCACAGGGATTAGTTACCTCCACGGATAACTTTGCTTTAATGGCAATTCCATTCTTTATCCTTGCTGGGGAAATAATGGGAAAAGGCGGTATTTCCAACCGTTTATTTGATTTAGCAAATGTCTTTGTCGGACGATATACTGGCGGATTTGCGATGGCGGCTGTAATTACTTCTATGTTCTTTGCTGCAATTTCAGGTTCAGGTCCGGCTACTGTTGCAGCAGTAGGTGGTATTATGATTCCAGCCATGGTTGCAGAAGGGTATGATAAAAAGTTTGCCACTGCATTGATTGCATCAGCCGGTTCATTAGGAATTATTCTGCCTCCGAGTATACCAATGGTTCTTTTTGGAATCTCAGCAAATGAATCAATTGGAGATTTATTCCTTGGAGGGATTCTGCCAGGGCTATTGATTGGCGGACTAATTCTATTATGGGCATATATTTATTCTAAAAAGCAAGGCTATGCAGGTACTGGGGAATCATTCAGCTTTAAAAAGTTGTTACAGGCTTTGAATAAAGCAAAATGGTCTTTACTTGTACCGATTATAATTTTAGGTGGTATTTACGGAGGTATATTTACACCGACAGAAGCGGCTGTAATCGCAGTGGTTTATGCATTATTTGTAAGTATGTTCCTACATAAATCCATCAAGTTTAAGGATTTGCATGCTATTTTCAGAAATGCATCATTAAGCTCTGTAGCTATTTTAATTATTATTGGAACAGCGAATGCATTTGGAACGATTCTATCTATGGAAAGAATTCCGCAAGCATTTGCAGACGGATTCTTATCTGTTTCTGAAAATAGCGTAGTCGTCATAATTATGATTATTATCATGCTGTTAATCATTGGGTGTTTTATCGATACTGCGGCAGCAGTTATCATATTTACTCCAATTCTATATCCGGTGGCGCTGGAAATTGGAATGAATCCAATCCACTTTGGTATTGTCATGATTGTTACGCTGGCAATCGGATTTATCACACCGCCATTAGGAGTAAACTTGTTTGTGGGATCAGGACTATCGGGCTTAAGTATGCCGGTCTTGGCAAAAGCAGCTATTCCATTCTTCTTTGTAATTTTGTTTGGACTCGCTCTGATTGCCGTAATTCCACAGCTGACATTGCTATTCTTATAACTTATAAGGTTATATCAATAATAGAATGAAATTCAACAACGTATTATACGCTAAAATCAGGAGGAAAAAACATGTTTGAATTAAATAATAAAGTAGCTATTGTAACAGGAAGCGGATCATTGAAAGGAATTGGCAGAGATATTGCATTGAAATTAGCAGAGCAGGGCGCATCGATTGTAGTTGCTGATTTAAATGTGGAAGGCATTCAGGATACGGTAAAAGCTGTAGAAGAGACTGGAGCGAAAGCATTGGGTGTAGAGCTCAATGTAACAAGCAAGGAATCTGTGGATGCGATGATTGAAAAAGTATTATCGGAATTTGGCCGTATCGATATTTTAGTAAATAATGCGGGAATCTCTCAAAAAGTAACGGTAGAGGACATGACTTTAGAAGATATGCAGCGGATTTTCAGTGTAAACATGTTTGGACTATTCCTGTGCTCACAAGCAGTATTAAAGCCAATGAAAGAACAGCATTTTGGCCGTATCATTAACCTTTCTTCAGTATCTGCAAAAAGAGGCGGCGGTGTATTTGGCGGAGCGCATTATTCAGCTTCCAAAGCAGCTGTGCTGGGATTTGCAAAAAACCTTGCAAGAGAAGTTGCGACAGATGGTATTACAGTAAACTCTGTAGCGCCAGGTCTGGTTAATACTGAAATTTGGAAGTCACTTCCTGAAGCAGATGCAGCAAAGGTAATTGATGGAATTCCTCTTGGACGCCCGGGAGAGACAAGTGAAATTGCATCAACGATTGCTTTTCTGGCATCTGATGAAGCTTCTTATATTACAGGTGAAGATATTGATATTAATGGCGGATCGCATATGGATTAATAAATAAATGGAAAAGATACGATGTCTTCTTTGAATAGAGGATATCGTGTTTTTTTGTTGGCGAAGTTATGGAAATGATTTCATAATCAGTAAAAACGATTCGTTCTTTTAAATTTAAAATGATATACTTAAATAAGCAGAAAATAATGTGAATTTTGTTAGCTACATATGGTTTGAGGAGGAAAAATGAATGAAAACAATCGTTGTTGGTACAGGAATTGTTGGTGCAAGTGCAGCGTATTATTTAGTGAAACAAGGTATTGAGGTTGTTATGGTAGATCGTCCGGAAGAAGGGAAAGCAACCTCTGCAGGTGCTGGCATTATTTGTCCTTGGATTTCTCATGTGGAAGACCCGGATTGGTATGCAGTTGCAAAGGGAGGGGCGCTATATTACCCTGAATTGATAGAACAGTTGAAAAAAGATGGAGAAACTGATACAGGATATAAGAAGGTTGGAGCGATAAGCGTCAGTAATAGTTCATCTGAGTTAGATGAGATTGAGCGTCAGGTGCGCGAAAAGCAGCAAGAAGCTCCAGAGCTGGGAGAGATTGAAAGATTAGATCATATAGAAGCGAAAAAAAGATTCCCTGCATTATCGGATGATTTGGAAGGAGTCTATGTATCAGGAGCTGCCCGAATGGATGGCAGATTACTGCGTGAATCTATGAAACGGGCTGCTATAAAAAATGGCGCACAGTTTATAGAAGGTGAGGCTGTACTTATAGTAGAAAATCAAAAGGTATCCGGTGTACATGTAAATGGAGAAGATATTATCGCGGATAATGTATTGTCAGCCACTGGAGCATGGGCACCGGAGCAACTGAAGCCGTTAGGAATGGATTTAGCTATTGAACCACAGCGGGGGCAAATCGCACATATTTCCCTCCCGGGTCAGGATACAGCTGATTGGCCGGTTATATTGCCTCAGACGAGTCATTATATGCTGGCATTTGATGATTCGAGAATTGTTGCAGGAGCAACAAGAGAGGATGGTTCGGGATTTGATTATCGTTTGACTGCCGGTGGTGTCAACCATGTCTTGGAAGCTGCTCTGGATGTTGCTTCTGGATTAGAGGATGGAACACTGAAAGAGGTACGAATTGGATTCCGACCGATGAGCAAGGACGGATTGCCTTTAATTGGACCGATTAAAGAGATCGAAAATCTCTATATAGTGAATGGGCTCGGCCGTTCTGGTTTAACAATGGGGCCATACGTTGGCAAACTGGCAGCAAAGCAGATTTTAAATGAAGATATTGAGCTGGACATGGCTGCTTATAAGCCTGACCGGGCTATTTCTAAATCTGTGACGAATTGAATAATAAAAGAACCGCTTCGCAATCTCACTACAAAAAGATTGCGAAGCGGTTCTTTTATTATTAATATATTTTTATAAAAGCTGACCATATGTTATCTGACGTATTGTCTGTTGCAGATTATAATCAGGATGTTTCTTCAATTGCTTCATCGGGTACTTCTATTTCATTAATATCATTTATATCATCGTAATTGACCTGAATATTTATATTTACGGTGCCAGTCTCATTTTCAACAGAGAGGTTATATTCTAAATTCTCAATATAGTAATCAGACTTATTTACTTCAAAGGTAAAACCCAAAGACATATCCTCATCAGCGATATCACTGCCGCCCAATAGTATGTTGAATGGACCTTCGAATGCTTCATAAATTTCACGTTCAAAGCCCTCATAACTAAAGGTGTAGGTTCCACCTTCAGAATCAAATTCAGCATAGTCAATCACATTTTCCAAAACAGAAACGACATCTCTATAGGAAGGGGTAAATAGCGGTTCATCTTCTTCTGCTTCTCTCTTTCCCCAAGGATTGTCCTCTTCTTGCGTATATATTTCATCGTTTACGCGATAAGTATTAACAGATGATTCCTCTCCATCTGCTTCAATAGTTAAAATCTGGTGCAGTGCAGCAGGGTCTTCTGTTAAATTTACTTCTATATTATGACTGATTGTTTTTGCAACATCAGATGTATCAATATTAAAATTCGCTGCGTATTGATTGACATCACGGTGCGAATTCAGGACATTTTCAATAACCTCTTCTTCACTTGCCTCTTGAGAACAGGCTACTAAAAAGAAAAACAGAGAAACAGCAAGCAAAGCGCATATTTTTTTCACATTTTCACCACCTTTCCTAAGTTTTGGGTAGATTATCATGCACTCTATCTAATAGTCTATATCAATCATGAAGGTTTTGTAAATTAGGTAGAGCAAAGAAAAATATGCAATTATTTACTTGTTTTTGGAAAATTATTCTTTTGTTTCTCAAAAAAAGAAAAGTGAGCAGCTGTCTGACTCACTTTTCTTCCTCTAATAATTGCATAAAAAGTATTTGGATATATCTTCCTTTATCCTCTATGTCTGTATCCTGTACAGCATTCTGATAGGAGGAAATAACACTCTCCATCAGGAAAAGATCTGGATTGTCAGATGTAAGCTGTTCTAATAAAAACTTCTGGTAGTATGCTAATTTTTTATTTTTCAGCTTCTTCACATTTGCTTCTAAATCGGTCAATGTTTGCTGTAATTGCTTTTTAATATTTTTATCCTCTGTATTCTTATTTTGCTGATAAGCCAGGAAATAATCCTCTTTTAAAAATGGCTGCTGTCCGCCGGTTTGTTCGATTTTTTTGAGAGAGAAATAAATCGTCTCTTCAATTGGAACTTCTGTTTTGCCAATATCCATTAAGACTTTTGAGGTTAAATGGATTGTTCCAAAGCAGGTAACTGCATCATCGTAGGATTGTTTGCGCCGTCCTTCACCAAACACCTCGCAAATTCGTTCTGCCATCCAGCTGACTTCTTTCAGATATTGCTGGTTTAAAAATTCTTTTAATTCCTGATGCGCTGTGTCTGTGCTCGTCAAAGAAGCAAATAATGCCATTAGATTATGTTTTTTGTCAATATGAAACCGGGCAGCAATCTGCTTTACAAAAACATGTTTATCTGAAGCTGGCTTTCCAATAGCCAGCTGCTGCCTATTGTAGATTACTTCATCTTTTATAAATGACAGGATAGCCATTAAGCATTCTGTTTTGGAAGAAAAATAATTGTAGAATGTTCCTTTGGATATATTGGCAGCATCCAATATATCCTGAATCGAAGTGACAGAGAATCCCTTTTTAATAAAAAGTATTTGTGCAGCTTCGATAATTTGTTGCTTTTTTTTATTCATATAACCGTCCCTTTATATAATTTTAAGAAAAATAGAACTGGAGTACAATATTTATATTAGTCCATATCTATTGATATATCAACATTTGAAAATTAATGAAATATTTTTGTTGCATTTATTGGACTGCAGGTATAAAATAGTTAAGTCTTTAAGAGAAAATTGCTTTGAATTATAGTAAGGAAGTTTTTAAACCTCTGTAAGATGATATTTTTTGCGTTTGAGGAAAGCATAAAAGTAAGGTTATGAAGGATCTTGATATGGCAAAAAAATTAAACATAACACCAGGTAGAAAAATAATCATTTCTCTGAAAGGCGGGGAAATGTAATTTTTTTCTAAGAAAAGAAAGTGAGGGTCTATAATGACAGATATTCAAGAAATGCATAAACAACCGCCCTATGGCATGATAGCTATTTTATTTATTGGGGCGTTTGTAGCAATTTTAAATGAAACTTTATTAAACGTAGCACTACCTTCTATCATGACAGAATTTGAAGTGAAACCAACCTCTGTTCAATGGCTGACAAATGGTTATATGCTTGTAAACGGGATTCTTATTCCGGCAAGTGCATTCTTAATACAACGTTTTACAAATAGAAAGCTGTTTTTAACAGCAATGACGTTATTTACAGCTGGTACATTATTAGCTGCTATTTCACCGACTTTTTCTATTCTTTTAGTTGCAAGATTAATTCAGGCAGCAGGTTCAGCAGTGATGATGCCGCTCTTGATGAATGTCATGCTGACTGCTTTTCCAATTGAAAAACGCGGTACAGCAATGGGAACTTTCGGTCTTGTAATGATTGTAGCACCTGCCATCGGTCCGACATTATCAGGATGGATTGTGGAGCATTATGATTGGAGAACCTTATTCTATATAGTCTTCCCAATTGCTATTATTTCATTATTAATTGGCGTATTTAAACTGAAAAACATTACTCCGCAGCGCCCAATCAAGCTTGATGTATTTTCCATTATCCTATCCAGTTTTGGTTTTGGCGGCTTATTATATGGATTCAGTTCAGCTGGAGATAAAGGCTGGGATCATCCATCCGTATATATTACGTTAGTTGTTGGCGTAATTGGAGTGGTGACACTTATTCTTCGTCAATTACGTATGAAGGATCCGATGCTTGAATTCCGGATTTTCCGCTATCCGATGTTTGCCTTATCTTCTGCTATTTCTGTTGTTTTAGCAATGGCATTATTTTCAGGAATGATTTTAATTCCATTATATGTACAGACAATCAGGGGATTTACACCATTTGAGGCAGGTTTATTAATGCTTCCAGGTGCACTTGTAATGGGAGTTATGTCGCCGATTACTGGAAGATTGTTTGATAAATTCGGTGCTCGTACATTAACTATTATCGGGCTGACTATTACTGGGGTAACAACATTCTTCTTTACACGATTAGATATGGAAATTACGATAACCTCTCTTATGATTATTTTTGCGGTTCGTTCTTTGGGAATGTCTATGGTAATGATGCCTGTTATGACAAATGGATTGAATCAATTACCAATGCATCAAAATCCGCATGGTACTGCAATGAACAACACATTGCAGCAGGTATCCGGTGCGATCGGCTCAGCATTATTAATTACAGTAATGAACAGCCGAACTAATAAAGAGGCAGAGACACTGGCTGAGGAAGCAATGAAAAATATGGATCCATCGCAAATGCCGACTGGTGCAGCAGCAGATCAGATGCAGGCTGAAATAATGAATGAAGCCATGCTGCATGGAATTAATTTCTCATTCTTTATCTCCTTGTTAATTATTGTTTTAGCATTTATTCTGGCTCTCTTTATTAAGCGGGTTGGTACGGACGGAAAAATAATTACAAAATCAGCAAAATAATAAGAAAAAAGAAACTATCATCTGATTAGCAGGTGATAGTTTTTTGTATGTGAAAAAGTATATATTCTTTCATGCACTATGAACATGTTAAACTAATTAAAAGCTTACATTTACATACCTAACTACAGGGAAGCAGGATAACTAAAGAGAAGAAAGCGGGGATGTTATGATTCATTTTTCAAAAGTTTATAAGCAGGGCAGTAACCCGGTAAATGAAGATGCTTACGTAGTAAATCAGAAAAAAGAGCTGTTTGCAGTAATTGATGGAGCGACAGGACTGGGCGGACTGTCTGGGAAAATAGCAGCAGAAACCATTCAAAACTGTTTTGATACAGGAAATTTTGAAGACAGCTTAATCAAGAGGGTTAGCAAAGGGAATACAGATTTAGCAAAAAAGACAAAACAGGAATTGGGACAGGAAATCGAAACAATTGCAAAAGAAAAGCGGAGTGCATGCGGCATTGCAGCAATACAAATTCATGAAAATTATATGGAATATGCTCAATCTGGAGATTGTATGATTTTTGTGGCTTATCAGGATGGAGGAGTCCAGACACTTTCTTATGATCATGTTATGAGATTAGATCAGAAGGCTATTTCTGAATTGTATGGTGCTATCGCTAAGCGGGTTAATCAAGAGATCGACGGAGAAGCTTTTCAAGAAATTTATCAAGAGGAAAAAGAACGTATTATTCCTATTCTTAAGGCTAACAGAGAGAAATTAAATACCCGGGGAGGCTACAGCATTATTGATGGCACCACCGAGGCAATGGAATATTTAACCTCTGGAAGAGTCCCGCTTCATCAGGTGGAAAAAATCTTACTGATTACAGACGGAATGCAGCTACATGGAGTGGATGGTAATGTTTGGAAAGAGACCGCTAATTTTGCTTTTCAATATGGTATCGACAGCTTGCTGGATTATGTTGTTCAACAAGAGGGAACGGATATTTTCTTGCGGAATTATCCACGTTTAAAGCATGCGGATGATAAAACGGGAATCCTTGTGGAACTGGGTTAATAGAAAAAATAAGTGAAGGGAAGTAAATTTTATGTTTTTTTGACCTCAGGCGTCCAGCGATTTAAGTGGAAAAGTAACTAGAAAAGACTTAGTAGAATTTATATCTTGTATTCAGTAAAAGTATTGTTCACACCTAAAGCGCCGGTGATGAACGATGCTTTTTTTCATTTATTCATGCCAAGGCTTGTTTTAATATACAAACAACTAAACTTTACAATTAACTTACATTTCCTCAACCTCTAGTTAATATCCATTGCTTACTATAGATAATAGATTGATAAGTTGAAGGAGGAAATCAAAAAATGGCATTAAGTAAAAAACTAGTATCACTGGCAGCGGCTGCAGGATTAACATTAACCAGTTTAACAACTGGCACACAAAATGTACTGGCAAGTGAAGCCGCACCTCCCAAAACAGAGGACACAGAGGTGAAAAATATTATCTTTTTAATTGGGGATGGGATGGGAGTGTCCTATACTTCAGCATATCGGTATTTTAAAGATAATGGAGAAGAAAAATTTGTGAATCAGACAGTATTTGATAAGTACTTAGTTGGGCAGCAGACAACATACCCGGAGGACCCGGAAGAGAATGTAACAGATTCAGCTTCTGCAGCAACTGCGATGTCCGCAGGGATTAAAACATATAATAATGCTATTGCGGTAGATAATGATTTAACAGAAGTAGAAACCGTGTTAGAGCGTGCGAAACAATTAGGTAAATCAACAGGTCTTGTTGCCACATCTGAAATTACGCATGCAACGCCGGCTGCATTTGGAGCACATGATGAAACAAGAAAAAATATGAACGGTATTGCTGATGACTATTATGATGAACGAATTAATGAAAGCCATAAAATTGATGTACTGCTTGGCGGAGGAACAACTTTATTTGACAGAGAAGACCGTAATTTAACAGAAGAATTCCAAGCCGATGGTTTTAGCTATGTAACGAATAAAGATGAACTTATAAATGATACGAATGAACAAGTACTTGGTTTATTTGCAGAAGAAGGCTTGCCTAAAATGATTGACCGTAAAGAAGATGTTCCATCTTTAGCAGATATGACAAATTCGGCATTAGATCGTCTTAGTCAAAATGAGGATGGTTTCTTCCTGATGGTAGAGGGGAGTCAAATTGATTGGGCAGGTCATGATAATGATATTGTTGGTGCAATGAGTGAAATGGAAGACTTTGAAGCAGCATTCGAAGCGGCAATTAACTTTGCAGAACAGGATGGAGAGACATTAGTTGTGGCTACAGCAGATCACTCAACTGGCGGATTTTCAATTGCAGCCGATGATGACTACAACTGGAACCCGGAGCCGCTTCGCGCAACAACGCGTACACCAGACTTTATGGCTGAAGAAATTGTTAATGGTGCTGATGTAGAAGAAACACTAGGGAAATACATTGATCTAAAATTAACAGAAGAAGAAATTAATACTGTGAAGGAAGCAGCAAAAGCAGAAGATATGCTGGAAATTGATGATGCTATTGAAGCTATCTTTGATGTCCGTTCGAATACAGGCTGGACAACAGGTGGTCATACGGGAGAGGATGTAAACGTGTATGCTTTTGGTCCGCAATCGGAGTTGTTTGCAGGTCAGGTTGATAATACAGACCAAGCTAAATTAGTCTTTGGGATTCTGGATGGAGGCAATGTAAAGGCTGAAGTAGAGGATGCGGATATGGAAGAACAAGCGGAAGAAGATAAAAAAGACGAAGATTAAAATGTAAATCAACAATAAATAGGCGTTGCATATGAATTCATTAGTGGAGCATATGCGACGCTTTAAACCGATAAGGAGTATGTCGTGTGAACAGGATATTTGGTTTTTTAATTATAATATTTGTATTAGCAGGCTGTGCAAAAGATAAGCCGGCTGAAGAGGCTGAAGCAAAAAATGATACAGATAAGGAAGAATATACGCAGACAACTTCCTATTTAGATGGATATTTGGAAAACCCGCAATTGCCAGATGATAGCGAATTACTTGTGGTGGATCAGGTTGTTGAAGATTCAAAGGGGAAATCCACCTTAATAAAAATAAAACAAGTCAATGAAACATATCAAATTGGCGATATAGAAATGACACTGCGAGACGCAAAATGGATTCATCTGCGTCCTTCTTATCGAATGATAGATTATTTTCATGGGTTAACAGACAATGAATCCGAATTTAATTATGTAAAAGTATTTGTAGAAATAACAAACACGACTGCTGAAACATTACAATTTAGTCCGGCCGCTCTGGTAGAAACAAATGATGGTGAAAATACTTCCTGGGAAGATGAACTATACCTCGAAGGTTTAAATGAACCAATAGAGCCTGGAGAATCAAGAAAAGGAAATTTGGGATTTATTGTAGATGAAACGGAAGATTTATCAGAGTTAACGATTTTGACAAGTGATCTTTTCGATGAAGCAGATAATAAGCTGACTGATGCAGAAGAGATAACTGTTGAATTTTAAGTAGAATAAGAGAGTAATACATGATATGTAATTGGAGAAATCTAATATCATGTATTGCTTTTTTTATGCATAGGGGCTAAAAACTAAAGCAATATAAATATAATTTTATACATTTGGAAATAATTACTAATTGATTTTTATATTATTTCCATCTATCCTATTAAGCAATCTAATAACGGAAATATATACAATACTGCATGATTAATCGTGCAATATTGTATATGGATATAACTTATAAAGAGGAATATCATTGGGTTATTAAGATGTTTAGGAGGAAATTCATGAGTATGATTGAGGTTATTAATCGTATACCAACCCAGCTTCAAAAAATAGGTCAAAACAAAGAAGGATTGAAATTAAAATTAAAGGAATTTTTGAAAGCGGATTCTGAAATAAGGAGAATTGTAATAATTGCTTCAGGGACTTCCTACAACGCTGCTTTTACAACAAAGCATTTTGCGGAAAATATTAATCAGGTTCCAGTGGATATTATTTACCCGAATATGTTTGTTCATTATTATAACCACTCCTTATTAGATGAAAAAAATTTATATATATTTATTTCGCAAGGAGGAAAAACAAAGCTTGTCTATGAAGCACTGCAAATAGTAAAAAACAAAAAATACAGAACGATTTCACTTACTGAAACATTGAACTCACCAATTGCAGATATAGCTGATATAGCTCTGGAAATCGGCTCAGAAAACGAAGAGTATTTATATCGTACGCTTGGTTATTCAGCTACCTGTGCTACATTATCCTGGATTTATATCTCTTTATTAGATATCTGCGATAAAATAAATGAAGAAGAAATTGATATATATATGCAGGATTATCATAGTATGATTAAAAATTTGATGAAAATTAAAGAGAATACAATGGAATGGTATAAAAAACATAAGTTTGAGTTAATGCAGAAGCATAATTTTTTATTCGCCGGGACAAACGATTTATGGGCAGTTGCTCAGGAAGCAGATATAAAGTTCATGGAAATGCTTCCTGTATTTACAAATAGTTTTGAATTGGAAGAACTGATCCATGGTCCGCAGAATTCTTTTAATCAAAATATAGGGTATTTCATTTTAAGCAGAAGCAATGAGGATCGTGAAAAAGCAAGAAGTATAGCAGCCTTTATTGAAAAAGAAATTTCTTCCTGCTATTTAATTGGTGATTATGATGAAGCAAGTTTTAATGTAAGTCCTGAAAGTAAATATTTCAGTAATTTGGAATATATAACGTATTTCCAAGTTCTTGCATATATGCTGTCGACGGATAGAGGCAGAGATTTGACCAAAGGTATTTACCCGCGGGTAGTAGATTACATTAATAAATCACTGTAAATAAAAAGGAGGGAGTCAGATGAAAAAAATATTAGTTGCAACACATGGAAACTTTGCAGAAGGGATCATTTCTTCTATTAACTTGATCTTAGGTGAGCAGGATAACCTGCATTATATGAATGCTTATTTAGATGAAGTCCCTTTAAAAGAAAAAATAAAAACATTTTTTGAGCAGAATGCTGCCACAGAAGATGTTGTTATCATTTTTACAGATTTATTTGGCGGCAGTGTAAACCAGGCTTTTCTCGAATATATGGATAGAGAAAATACACACTTCATTACTGGAGTGAATCTTCCATTACTTTTGGAAGCAGTAATGCTGAACGAGGTGGATGTAACAGAAGAAAAGTTAAAAGAGATTGTTAAAAGATCCAAAGAACAAATTATTTATACAGATAATCAAAAGCATCAAACGAATGAAGCGGCTAATGAAATATTTGATATATAAAAATGTAGAGAGGAAGAAATAAATGATTATTCAAATGAGAATAGATGATAGATTATTGCATGGACAAGTGGCATATAGCTGGAAATCAGCATTATCTTATGAAGCTATTGTTATAGCAGATGATAACGCAGCAAATGATGAGGTTAGAAAACAGGCACTAAAGTTAAGTAATCCTGATGGAGTGAGACTCGCTATTCGTCCTGTTCAGGAAGCAGTAAAGCTTGTGCAACATCCGAAGTTAAAAGCAATGAGGGTATTTGTTATATGTTCTAATCCAGAGTCGGCCTATCAATTTATAAAGGAAATAGATGAAAAGCCTGTTCTTAATTTAGGTAATATGCAAAAAGAAGACGATAAGAAAGCTCTATCGTCAACGGTTTATGTATCTAAGGAAGATATGCACTATTTGGATAAAATCATAGATTTAGGATATGAAATAGAAGCTCGACAGGTTCCTGATGAAAGCGCTAAAAAGTACAAGGATTTAAAGAATAAAATGAAAAACTAATTAGCTTAAGGGGGATTGTCATGCAAACAGCATTAATTGTAGGTATAATTCTAGCTTTACTATGGTTTATTGAAAAGATGCTTGGAACACCAATGGTAATCAGACCAATTGTCGTTTCGACAATTATTGGTGCAGCACTTGGGGATGTACAGACCGGTCTGCTGGTTGGAGCAACATTAGAGCTGGTTTTTATGGGTTTTATTCAAGTGGGCGGAGCTGTCCCGCCAGATGTCCTGGTTGGTGCCGGACTTGGAACAGCGTATGCAATTATCGGTAATAATGGAGCTGAAGTTGCTCTTGCTTTAGCATTACCAATTGCTTTATTAGCACAATCTATCAAAGTTCTGGTTTTTATTATTCGAAGCTGGTTTATGGATTATGCAATGAAGCTGGCAAAAGCAGCTAATATAAAAGGAATGATAAATCTTAATGTTGGAGGCTTACTGCTTCACTGTGCGCTGTACTTTGTTGTCGGGTTTGTAGCTATATTATTTGGATCAAATGCCGTGGAAGCATTTGTTAATAATATTCCTGACGCCATTATGAATGGTTTAGAAGTAGCAGGAGGATTATTGCCTGCAGTCGGTTTTGCTTTGTTATTACTTCCAATGATGAAAAAAACAAATGTCTTATACTTTTTGTTAGGCTTTTCATTATTAGCTTATATGAATATTCCTATATTGGGAATTACCTTGTTTGGTGTCGTGCTGGCTTTCATCATTGTCTATGAATTTGGCGGTAAAAATGGCGGCGATCAGGATACAACTGATAAAGAGGATGAGGAGGAGCTGTTTGATGTCTGATAAAAGAAAATTAACCAAAGATGAGAAAAAATTAATGCGTGAAATATTTTGGAGTTCTTTTATGCTGGAAGCTTCTTATAATTACGAACGACAGCAGGCGCTTGGGTATTCCATTGGAATGTGGCCCGCTATTAAAAGATATTATAAAAATGAGAAAGACCGGGCAGAAGCATTAGAAAGACATATGAACATTTTTAATACAACTCCCCATGTTGTAACAACCATTACTGGTGTTGCTACTGCTTTAGAAAAAGAAGCCAGTGAAAATCCATCTTTTGATAAAAAGATTATTAATAATGTAAAAATTGGTTTGATGGGTCCTTTTGCTGGTATAGGGGATTCGTTATTTTGGGGGACCTTGCGTATTATTGCAGTAGGTATTGGTTTATCCTTAGCTCAACAAGGAAGTATACTTGGACCTATTCTTTTCCTGCTTTTATTTAATGTACCTCATATGCTTGTCAGATATTATGGTGGTGTATTTGGTTACAAATTTGGAACAAAGATTATGGATCAGGCTAATAACTCAGGAATCATGCAAAAAATATCCAAAGGTGCAACAATTGTCGGTTTGATGGTTATTGGTGCGATGACAGCCTCTATGGTAAAACTGGAGTCTTCCCTTGTATTTACTATTGGAGATGAAAAAATTCCAATGCAAGAATATTTAGATCAAATTTTCCCGTTGTTATTACCATTATTGTATACTATTCTTATGTTCTACCTTTTGAAAAAAGGAATGAAGCCGACTACTATTTTATTAGTAACAATCGCTATTGGTATTATTGGTTCTTTAATAGGGATTATTTAATGGATTTTACCTGTGGAGAGTATTGATTTAGTACCGAAAACGATGGAATTTCCCGTTAGTTGTGGAATAAATCTCTCCTTTATTGCTTTACACCCCTATCTAAAATTTATATAGATTTTAGATAGGGGTTCTTTACAATAGATAATAGATATCTTCTTTTGAAGAGAGGTAATTAATTTGTATTTTAATAGACGGGAATTATTAATATTAAATGAATTATTATCATTAAAATATAAAACAGCGGCACAATTGGCTTTAGCTGCAGACGCTTCTGTCCGTACAATAAAAAGTGATATAAAAAATTTAAGGAATAAGCTGGATAAAGAAGGAATTATGATTGATTCTACCCAGAATAAAGGATATAAATTATATTTTGAAACAGAAGAGGTAAAGTTAAATCTATATAAATATTTATCCCATATCAATATAAATAGACTGCATTTAAATAAAAGAAATAATTATGAACGTATCTTTTATATTATCCGGAGACTACTAGTAAATGTCGGATATATTAAATTAGATGATTTAGCAGAAGAAAT
This sequence comes from Oceanobacillus sp. FSL W8-0428, assembly GCF_038004405.1. Classification (NCBI taxonomy): domain Bacteria; kingdom Bacillati; phylum Bacillota; class Bacilli; order Caryophanales; family Bacillaceae; genus Oceanobacillus; species Oceanobacillus sp. FSL W8-0428. Next base: position 328,999 of record NZ_JBBORB010000001.1, on the reverse strand, counting down.
GTTTGTAAGCAGATCAACATTAAATGTGGACATGCCTGAAGTGAAGAGAATTTTATATTCTTACCAATTATCTCTAATATCAAAAGCTAATTATGGAATAACGATTAAGGGACATGAATTAAATAAACGAACCTGTATAGAAGAGTACTTTTTTCAAAATAACTTCAGAGCAGAGAATCATAACGACCCAGATATTCGCTTTGAAAACTATAATCGTGCATTTATTCCCGAGACAGAGAGCGTGTTAAAAGAAGTATGCGATCGCTTTAATGTTATCTTATCAGACTTTTCCTTACAGAACATAGCTGTCTACGTATTAATATCTATTATACGAAATAAGCAAAAGCATCCTATTGATTTACATGCTGACACCACGAAGGAATTAAACCAGGATAATTCTCATGTAGGCAGGGCTAGTAAGCAGTTTGTGGAAATACTGAACTCGAAATTTAATGCAGAATTAAATGATAATGAAATGCTGTATATCAGCATGCATTTGGAGACAAAGCAAATTTTACAAAATAAAAATATGATAAAAGAAGCGAATTGGCCCAGAATTGATCAAGCGTTAGAAGCAGTTTATTTTGAGATAAAGAATAATTTTGATATCGATGTTTCAAATGATTTTATTCTAAAAAAATATTTAGCTTTGCATGTTTACCAGATGTTGAGAAGAGTAAGAAGCGGCATGGTTTTACGAAATCCCATTGTACATGAAAATTTACAAAAATATATTTTTGCTGCAAAGGTTACGATATCTGCAGTCAAAGTAATGGAGGATTATTTTAATATAAAAATAAACCTTAATGAATTTGGCTATTTGATGCTTTATTTTAATGTTGCACTACGTAATTTAAACAAAAAAAGTAAAATTTCAATCTGTATGGTCAGCGGGAGAGGCCGCGCAGAAACAATAATGTATTTAGAAGAGCTGCGGGATAAGTTCCCACAGGATAAGTATGTTATCACAAATTGTGATTCTGTAGAAGATATTATAGGACGGATAGGGGATTATGATATTTTTGTATCTTCCTATGAATTGGATATACCCCAAGCAATTCCACAGGTTGCAATAGAAAAAGGAGACTATATCAAGCAGATCCAGCAAATTGCTAATAATATTGATTTTTATAGAGGAGACTTTAGCGGTTATTTTAACAGATATTTTCAAGAAACTTTTTCGAACTTTCATTTAGAAGGCAGCGATAAAGAAAGTATTCTTCAAAATATTCTGCAGGATCTAAAATCACAAGGTATTGTTGAACCGCATTCCGAATTAGCGAATCCATTTGTCGCACATGAGATAGGGAATAATATCGTTCATTTACAAGACTTGTATAAGATTTGCAGGAAGCCTGTCTGTTATATTGCTGTCCTTAATTATCCAATTGTCTGGGACAATGATGTTGTAAGAGTTTTATTTTTAATAAAAACGAAAAGAGACGGAGATCATCACTTAAATATCTTATGTGAGATGTTTTCAAAATGGGCTCAGAATAAAGAAAATATACAAAGATTAGTAAAGAGAAAGAATTACAAAGTATTTTTAGATGATATATTAACTATGGAAAGTAGCGGATATTAAAATGAAACAGGTTTTTAAGGAATTGTTTGGAATTTTTATTGGTTGTCTTCTTTTTGTTATTGGTGTTAATTTTTATATTATACCCAATATGCTCTCCGAAGGTGGAATAATAGGAATCAGTGTGATTACACATTATCTGTTTAATTGGCCATTAGGTGTAACAAATCTGATATTTAATCTGATTCTTATTCTGGCAGGCTTTAAATTATTTAAGAAAAAAACCATGTATTATACTTTGTTTTCTGTATTTTCATCCTCGTTACTTTTATATCTGACAGAGAATACAAGACCGTTAACAGATGATGTTTTGCTTTCTGCTGTATTTGCAGGATTATTTGTAGGGGGCGGATTAGGACTGATATTTAGATTTGGAGGAACAAATGGCGGAACTACTGTATTAGCAAGAGGACTGAATCAGTATCTGGGTTTATCTGTCGGAAACGCGATGCTGCTGATAGATATTATTATTGTGCTGAGCTCTGTATTTATTATTGGAGTTGATAAAGGCATGTATACAGTTATTTCCGTTTATATTGGTGCTAAGTTAATTGATTACTTTGTGGATAGAATGGATGAAAGAGCAGCGATATTTATCATGTCCAATCATGCTGATGAAATAGCAAATGATGTATTATATAAAATGGCTCATGGAATCACGATTTTAGATGGGCATGGCGGATATTCCAAAAATGAAAAGAAAATATTATATTTGGTATGCAGGAAAAAAGATATTCTGAAGACGAAAGAATTAATCAAAAAAATTGATGTGAACGCTTATGTAACTGTTCATCAGGTTCAGGAGGTTATCAGAAAAGGGTATAAAGCATCTATGACTGTCCAATAATACAGCTGCTGAAAATAGTGATTGTATGCCATGGTTCAACTGGTTTCTGTCTTTAAACTTGCTATTCACAGTAAGAAAAACCAAGAAAATCACTTGGTCTTTAAAATACTGGGGTACTTGCCAAGGAGATGTCCGCCGCGACGGTTTTCGGTGGGACGAGTAATCGCAGTCCCAAAATGAAAGGAAGTTCGGTTAAGTTCGCGACGTCTTGTCTCAGGCACCGAACTGACATACATCCTGTATGCCTCCGCAGGAAAAAAGTGTTCTTCTTTTTTTCGAGGAGATGAGCTTGGGGCCCATGGAAAGCGTAGTGTATTTCTGGGGTTGCGATTACTCCCCCCATGAAAACCATTGCAGCGGTGACCTAAGCATTTATATATATTTTCTTATCTTTTAAAAAAGTATTTACTTTCATTCAAAAACACGATATAGTATACACAACTGGTAATAACCAGTTGTGAGAAAGGATGCTGGAATACGTGGATAAGTCAAACAAAATTCCTTTATACCTGCAATTAATTGAAGAAATAAAGGAGAAAATTGAAAACCAAACCTATCATGAGCACGAAAAGCTTCCTTCTGAGCGGGAATTATGTGATCGTTATGAGCTGAGCAGAATTACTGTGAGGCAGGCTCTCCAGGCATTGGAGCAGGAAGGTTATATTTATAAGCTTCATGGCAAAGGAACCTTCGTTTCACAAAGAGCGTTTAAACAAGATTTAAAAAGACTTTACAGCTTTACTGATGAAATGAGAAAAAAGAATAAAAACCCACAATCAAATGTTTTAGAGTTCCAGGAGAAATCAATTGACGAGAAGCTGATGACAGCGACAGGGTTAGAAGAAGGAGAAACGGTATATGAGGTTATCCGTCTGCGATTGGCAGATGAAGAACCACTTATCTATGAGACTTCCTATATCCCGCAAAAATTTTTTCCTGGTTTAACGAAGCAGCGATTAATTGAAAAGCCGATGTATGAGGTGTTTGAAGAGGATTATCAAAGAAAAGTTACACGTGTAGAGGAAGATTTTTCAGCCACTTCTGCAGGCGAGCAGGAGGCAGTTTATTTGAAGCTGGCAGAAAATCAGCCGGTGATGCTGATTAAACGTTTTGCTTATCATCAGGAGCAGCTGATTGAATATACAATTAGTGTTGCCAGAGGAGATAAGTTTAATTACAGAGTTGAATTAACGTAAATTAAACGCGGATAAAATTGTTCGCGTTTTTTATAAAAAACATCTGGTCATGACAACATAACCAGATGAAGAGGAGGAATTTGATATGTTTCAATTAACGGAACAGGAATTAAAAGAAGGCTATGGAGGATATACAGCGAAGGAAATTAATCAGCAGCCCAAAGTATGGTTAGAGGCTTTTGCTAACTTTGAGGAAAACAGAAAGCGGTATCAGGATTTTATCCAATCTATTTTAAAAAAGCATACACAGGTTAAAGTACTTTTAGCAGGAGCTGGGACATCAGCTTTTGCAGGAGATGTTACAGCTTATGTATTGCAGCGACAATATCAGGGTGCTGTTCAGTTTGAAGCAGCAGCAACGACAGATATTGTATCGAATCCCGAAAACTATTTATTTAAAGAAGTGCCGACAATACTTGTGTCTTTTGCACGATCAGGAAACAGCCCGGAAAGTGTAGCTGCTGTTGAGCTGGGTGAACAGATAGTAAAGGATTTTTATCAAGTAGTGATTACATGTAATAAGGAAGGGGAGCTGGCTAAGCGGACAGAGAATGATGCGAATAGTCTAAGTATCTTAACTCCTGATGATGCACATGATCAAGGGTTTGCGATGACCAGCAGCTATACGAGTATGATGCTTTTATGCTACGAGCTATTTTCTCTTAAGCCAACATCAAAGCAGCGTCTTGAATTGTTAGCCAAGTGTGCAGAAAACGTTTTAGGTAGAGTTACTCCAACTGTCGAAGAAATATTAGAAATCCCTATGGACCGGATTGTTTATTTAGGATCCGGACTGCTTCAGCATGTGGCGCATGAAGCGTCTTTGAAAATGTTGGAGCTTACAGGTGGCGAGGTAGCTGCAGTCTATGAATCTTCCCTTGGATTCCGTCATGGTCCGAAATCTATTTTGAATGATCAATCTGCAGTTGTCGTGTTTCTTTCAGAGGATCCATATACAAGAAAGTATGATTTGGATATTGTGAGAGAACTTGCAGCAGAGGATTCACAGCTGAAGCTGATTGTAATTGGAGAACGTTATGATAAGGCAGTAGAAGAGCTGGCAGATTGGTCATTGTTTGTTAACCATACCGAGTCGGTTATTCAAAATGATTTTTATAATAGCCTGCTTTATATTATCCTTCCGCAAGTGCTGGCTTTAAAGAAATCTGCTCAATTAGGAGTTACACCAGATAATCCAAGTCCAAGTGGAAGTCTCAATCGAGTTGTTCAAGGGGTTACGATTTATGATTATTCCGGAGATGGAGAAAAATAAGAGGAGGTGCTGCAATGGGAGAGATTCAGAATACAAAAGAAATGCTCATCAAAGCAAATAAAGAAGGGTATGCAGTTCCAGCATTTAATATTCATAATTTAGAAACAGTCCAAACAGTAGTTCAGACTGCAGCGGAGGAACAGTCTCCCGTTATTTTGGCAGCAACACCAGGAACTATGAAATACGCCGGACGTGCCTATATTCAGGCAATTGCAGAAGTTGCAGCAAAAGAAAATAATATTCCGATAGCATTGCACTTAGATCATCATGAAACACTTGATTCTATTCAAGCATCTTTAGAGCTTGGGACCAAATCTGTGATGATTGATGGCTCACATCATTCTTTTGAAGAAAACATTGCTATTTCCAAAAAAGTAGTGGAGGAGGCTCATGCTTATGGAGCAACGGTAGAAGCAGAGTTGGGAAAGCTTGTCGGTCAAGAGGATGATTTGATTGTGGAAGCAAGTGAAGCGGCTTATACTGATCCGGCGACTGTTATTGAGTTTGTAGAACGGACTGGTGTAGATTCTCTTGCTGTTGCTATTGGAACAGGTCATGGTTTATATGAAACAGAGCCCAATTTGGATTTTGAGCGGTTGAAAAAGATTAAAAATTTAATTGATATTCCTATTGTGCTGCATGGAGCTTCTGGTATTTCAAAAGAAGATGTACAAAAGTGTATTGCATTGGGATGTGCAAAGGTTAATATTTCTACAGAATTAAAAATCCCCTTTTCTTATGGGTTGAGGGAATATTTAATAAACCATGCGGATGAAACAGATCCAAGAAAGTATATGGAGCCTGCTAAAAAAGCAATGAAAGCCGCTGTCCAGGAAAAAATCGCTATTTGCATGAGTGCTGGTAACGCTTAAGATGAGATTGTGCACGAAAGGGGAAGAATGACAGTGATCCTTACAGTTACACTAAATCCCTCGGTGGATATACAGTATCGGGTAAAACATTTTCAGGAAAATCGTATTCATCGTGCAGCAGCTGTATCTAAGACAGCGGGGGGCAAAGGTCTGAACGTTACAAGGGTTCTTCATCAATTGGGGGAAGAAGTGACTGCTTGCGGATTTGCGGGAGGACATCTTGGCAGCTTTATTGAAGAGGAATTAAATCATCATGGTATTATGCATTACTTTACCCCAATTGCAGGAGAAACACGAAATTGTATTGCTATTATTCATGATGGGAAGCAGACAGAAGTTCTGGAAAAAGGCCCGACAATTGCCGAAAAGGAAATAGAAACGTTTCTAGCTACTTTTCAAGAAAAGGCAGAAAAAGTAGAAGTAATCACCATTTCTGGCAGTTTACCTGAAGGTGTTCCAGAAAACTTTTATCAGCAGCTGATCGATATTGCTGTGAAAGCAAATAAACATGTATTGCTGGATACAAAAAGCTCTCTTATCCAGAATACTTTAGAAAATCAATATATTCCATTTTTGATTAAACCAAACCAGGAAGAATTTGAAGAGCTTGCAGGGATAATATGTTCGTATGAAGAAGATGTCATAAAAGCATTAAGAAAGCCAGTATTTAATGAATTATCCTGGGTTATTGTTACACTTGGAAAAAACGGAGCCATTGCAAAGTATGGTGATAAAATTTACCAGGTTGCGTGTCCGACAGTAGAAGCAGTGAATCCAGTCGGATCTGGAGATGCAGTGATCGCCGGATTGGCAGCAGGCTGCCGGCGGGGGCTGGAAGGGGAGGATTTTATCCGGTTTGGAATTGTGATGGGGGTATTAAATGCTTTAGAAGAACAAACCGGAAGAATTAGCTTAAATCAGATGGAGTATTATTTAAAACAGATTGAGGTTAAGAAAATTTCATGATAAATGATAAGAGACGTATCCGAGGATGCGTCTTTTTTACTTGATAGATTAAACAAAGCTCCTTATTCTTAGTAAACTGATTGTATAAGAAGTATTTATTTGTTAATTTTTAATTTTAAAAATATTATAGACGAATAAAAAACAGTATGTTAATATAAGAAAAACATTAGTAAATAATTTATTAAATAATAAGTAAATGTTTACTTGAGGTGGTGATAAATTGGAATATGTGATTGGTGTAGATATTGGAGGAACAAAAATTGCATCAATTGTTGCAGATTCTGTCGGGAACATTGTTCATCGTTGTGAACTGCCGAGTATAAAGGAAAATCCGGAGGAAATGTTTCAGCAAGTAGTCAGATGCATTCAAAAATTAATTTTTTCAGCAGATGTTTCTATGCAGGAAGTAACTTCAATGGGAGTTGGCGTTCCAGGGAAAGTAGACCGCGAGAAGGGATTAGCTATTTTCCAAAATAATTTACCGTGGAGGAACTTTCCTATTATTAAGAGATTGAAAGAGCAATTTCCGTCAGTAAAAAATATTACGATAGATAATGATGTGTATATGGCCGCTTATGCAGAATGGGAGGCAGCGAATTTACCAGGGAATGCAACATTTGTTTATGTGACTGTAAGTACTGGTATTTCCTGTTCGATTATACATAACGGGAATTTTCTTAGAGGAAATGGGTTTGCAGGGGAACTTGGTCTTCTTCCGATGCCGGGAATTGACCAGTCGCAGACAAGTACAACGTTAGAAAATATCGCTTCAGGGCCCGGGATTTTACAGCTGGCAAGAGACATCTATAATGATCCAGATATGGAAATAGAAACATTGTTTTTAAAATATCAAAAAAATGAAAAACAGGCTGAAAAGGTTATTAACCAGATGCTTGAATCGTTAGCTGGAGGAATTTATACCATTGCTTGCCTAATTAATCCGCATCAAATAGTTTGTGGGGGCGGTGTAATTAATCACCAGCCGTATATCGTTGATTTACTAAATAAATTAGTTGATAATTATATGATTTTAGTACAGGAGAAGGCAAATAGTCTAATTAAAGTCAGTAAATTGAAAGAAGATGCCGGAGTAATTGGAGCGAGTAGAAATGCTCTTAAAAATGTAAGCGTTTTAAAATGAACTGATTAAAAGTTATTTTAGAAGGGGGTGAAAGAAACTATATTGCAGTCTTGAGCATTTCAGTTATCGCTTTTATTAAACTAAACTATTTAATTTAAGGGGAGGGTTTTCATTGAAACTAAAAAAATTATTTATTGTGTTGATGCTGTTAGTTCTTATATTAGCTGCGTGTAGTAATAATAATTCAAGCAGTGATGCGGCGGAAGAGGAAGACTTGGATAATCTGACCGACTCTGGCTTGCCGATTGTAGAAGAACCGATTGAATTAGATATTTTCGCAGGAAAGGCACCGGCAACCGCAGATGATTGGAATGATGTTCTAATTTGGAATGAGTATGAGGAAATGACAAATATTAATGTGAATTGGGACATGGTACCGCATGAAGGGCTGAGTGAGAAACGAAATCTTGCTTTGGCAAGTGGAGATTTGCCTGATGCTTTCCATAGCGCATTAATTCCTGTTCCTGATATTTTTAAGTATGGACAGCAAGGAACCTTTATTCCTTTAAATGATCTTATCGAGGAGCATGCGCCAAATCTAAAAAGCATCTTAGAAGAGTACCCGGAAGTAGAAAAAGCGATTACGTTCCCGGACGGCAATATTTATTCTTTCCCATTAATTTATGACCCTGAGTTTTCTGCATTGCGTATTAGTGAAGGACCGTGGATCCGTGAAGACTGGCTTGAAGCATTAAACATGGACGTGCCGGAAACAACGGATGAATTTTATGAGTATTTAAAAGAAGTGAAGGAAGGTAATCCGAGCGGGGATGAAAGCATCGAGGAAATCCCATTTGGTGCACAATCCATCAATGGACTTCTCACTTATTTAAAAGGTTCTTTTGGAATCGGAAATAAAGGAAAAGGGCATCGCTTTATTGATTTAGATCCAGATGGAAAAACAGTGCGCTTTTATCCGACGACAGAAAACTATAAGGAAATGATTGAATATGTTCACAAGCTGTATGATGAAGGCTTAATTGAAGAGAATATTTTCTCTATCAGCCCGGAACAATTTTATGCAAATGCAGGTGAAGGAGTCTATGGAAGTACGTATAATCATAGCCCGGCAGAACTATTTCCTGGAGAGCATAGAGACAGCTTTACAGGTGGGTTGACATTGGAAGGTCCTCATGGAGATAAAGCATTTACCGGTATCTCATTCCCTTCCAGTACGACTGGGTTTGTCATTACCAGTCAAAATGAAAATCCGGCAGCAACTGCGCGTTGGATGGATTACTTCTACAGCGATGAAGGTGCTGAACTGTTCTTTATGGGGATTGAAGGAGAGACTTTTGAAAAAACAGAAGACGGCGAGTATGAGTATGTAGAAGAAATACGTGATAATCCAGATGGATTAACATTAGACCAGGCAGTAGCGCAATACCTGACTTGGCCGGGCGGTCAATATCCAGGAATTTTAATGGAGGATTACTTTAAAGGCGCTGAAGGTACAGAATCATCCAAAGAGGCCGCTGAAAAACTGGAGCCAGATTTTATTGAAGAAGTATGGCCATCCTTCACGTATACAGAAGAGGAGAATAATACCATGACATCAGTGGGGGCAGATATTGAGAAGTATGTAACAGAAATGACAGATCAATTTATTTCTGGTCAGACTCCGCTCTCAGAATGGGATACCTATGTTGAAACTCTTGAAAACATGGGATTAGAACAGTATATGGAAATTCAACAGGATGCTTACGAACGCTACTTGAGCAACTAAGAGAAGTACCTGATTTGCCACAGCAGACTAATTGCGAAGGAGAGCTTTTGAGAGAGGGAATGCAGAATCATTCCCTCTTGTATCCTTAAGATGCATAACCTATAGAGTTTATTCGTTTGAAAGTGCTTGATGATAGACTTGTTACTCTATAAAAGTTTTACTTTGTTAATGCGTAGTTATGGCTGTAAAAGGAGGGCTAGAATGGCAAAGAATCCTGCACGCGCAATAAGCATGAATAGCAGATTAGATAGATTTAAGAAAAATGTGCTTTTAAACTGGCGATTATATGTTTTTCTTTTGCCGGCAATTCTTTACTTTACTATTTTTCATTATATTCCAATGTATGGGGTGCAAATTGCTTTTAAAGACTTTTATGCAACAGAAGGAATTACAGGGAGCCCCTGGGTTGGATTTGACCATTTTTCCCGTTTTTTCGATTCTTATTATTTTTGGAGGTTAATTAAAAATACCATTATTTTAAGCCTTTATCAGCTTATTTTATTCCCATTGCCGATTATATTCGCGCTCATGTTAAATGAACTGAAAAATGGTCCTTTTAAAAAATGGTCACAGACACTTACATATGCGCCGCATTTTATGTCTGTTGTGGTTATTGTAGGGATGCTTGTTGCTTTTCTGGACCCAATTACTGGAATTATAAATCATGTGATCACTTCTTTGGGCGGATCGTCTATTTCATTCCTTACAAGCCCGGAATGGTTCCGCCATATTTTTGTATGGTCTGGTCAATGGCAAACGTTAGGGTGGGGAACCATTATTTATTTGGCAGCATTATCCGGAGTTAATCCAGAGCTCCATGAAGCTGCAAAGATAGACGGAGCGTCAAGGATACAGAGAATCCTTCATATTAATATTCCGGCGATTTTACCGACCATTGTGGTTTTATTTATCTTAAATATTGGAAGCTTTATGGCGATTGGATTTGAGAAGGTACTCTTAATGCAGAATAACTTAAATGCGGAGACATCAGATATTATTCAGACGTTTGTATATCAAACTGGTTTGTTAGAAGGACAATATAGTTTTGCTGCAGCAATTGGTCTATTCGATTCCGTCATTAATTTAACATTGCTGGTAATCGTCAATCAAATCGCGCGGAAAACCAGTGAGAACAGTCTGTGGTAAGGAGGAATTGATATGCGAAAGTTTCAGTTGTCCGATAAGGGTTTTGATGTTCTCAATACGATATTCGTAACAATTATTGTATTGCTGATTGTTTACCCGCTTATCTTTGTATTAAGTGCTTCTATCAGTAGTCCATCTGCCGTCAATACAGGTAAAATGTGGCTATGGCCGGTAGATATTTCGTTTAGTGGTTTTAAAACAGTTTTTCAAAATGATGCAATTTGGTCCGGGTATCGAAATACGATTATTTATACGGTTGTTGGAACCATTCTTCATTTAGTCATATTATTGCCCTGTGCCTATGCTTTATCCAGGAAAGAAATTGCAGGGAAACAGTTTATTATGTGGTTTATTTTGTTCACCATGTTATTTAATGGAGGGTTAATCCCTACTTATTTGGTCATTCAGTCGTTAGGGATGATTGATACGATATGGGCAATTGTCGTTCCAAATGTTGTTGGAGCCTGGTCCATTCTCGTTGCCCGTGCTTTCTTTCAGCAGAGTATCCCGGATCAGCTCGTGGAAGCATCAAAAATTGATGGCGCTACCGATTTTCATATTTTCTTTAAAATTGTTTTACCTCTATCCTTGCCAATTATTGCTGTTATGGCATTATTCCATGCAGTTGGTTTATGGAATCAGTACTTTAACGCATTAATCTATTTATCAGATGAAACGAAATATCCTTTGCAGCTGATTTTAAGAGAAATATTAATCTTAAACGAAGGAATGACTGGCGGGGCAGGTAGTGAAGGAGGATCAGTGAATTCATTTGCGGAACAAATTGAGACAGCCTCTCTCATTAAGTATGCAGTTATTATTGTATCTTCTTTGCCGCTCTTAATCGTGTATCCATTTGTTCAGCGTTTCTTTGTCAAAGGTGTATTGATTGGATCTGTAAAAGAATAAGAAACGATAATTAAATTAGCAATGTTTTCAACTTTAAACATATTCCATATCTTAAATTTGAGATATGTACAACAGGAGGGGAGAAAATGACAGGATTTATTGCAGGATATTATAATTTTTGTCTATGGATTACGAGATTTCTATATGTTCACTTTCTATGGGTAGGTTTTACAATTCTTGGTCTGGGTGTGCTGGGAATAATGCCTGCAACGGCTGCTATGTTTGCCGTTGTCCGGAAATGGGTTCAAGGTGATGGTGATAGACCAATATTTCCATTGTTTAGGAAGACGTATAAACAGGAGTTTCTGAGAAGTAATATTCTTGGAGGTATACTCTTTTTCATCGGTTATGGCTTGTTTATCCAATATCAAATATTACGTTCGCAGGAAGAAGCTGTGTATTATGTTGCAAGCTTTGCTATCCTTGCTTTAGCAGTCTTATTTATTGTGATTCTCCTGTATTTCTTTCCTGTATTCTCACATTTTAAGCTGTCAAATATACAGTATCTATTATGGCCGTTTATGATTGGGTTTTTACATCCCGTCCTGACGATAGTTTTGTTTATGGCCGTCGCAGGAATCTATTATCTTGTTTTTATCAGTATGCCCGGATTGCTATTTTTAATGGGAGGAAGTGTGGCTGCTTTTATCTTAACATGGGGAGGACAGTTAACATTCGCCAGATTTGAGCGTAGAGCAGAATAAATTTATAAGGAGGAATAAATATGCAAGCAAAAAAAGCTGTATTGATTGGTGCGGGAGATCGTGGAGCCAGAGCGTATGCTCCTTATGCATTAAATTATCCTAATGAACTTCAAATTGTCGCAGTAGCCGATCCGAATGATGAACGGAGAAATCGAGTGAAAGTAGAATATGAACTGGAGGAAGATGCTTGCTACACCTCCTGGGAAGAGCTTTTGCAAGGGGGTAAAAAAGCAGATATTGCAATTATTTGTACCTTAGATCGTTTCCATTATGAACCGACCATAAAAGCATTGGAAATGGGATATCATGTTCTTTTGGAAAAGCCGATGTCTCCTGATCCAAAGGAATGTATTGAGATGGAGGCGACAGCAGCTAAGTATAATCGTCAGCTGACCATCTGCCATGTGCTTCGTTATACAGAATTCTGGTCAACGATTAAGCAGGTTATTGCACGTGGTGATATAGGGCAGGTTGCCTCTATCCAATTGAATGAAAATGTGGAAATTATGCATATGTCGCATAGCTTTGTACGGGGAAATTGGAGTAATAAAGAGAAGTCGAGCCCAATGATATTACAGAAATCCTGTCATGATATGGACATTATTAATTTTGTTATGGGGAAAAAATGTGAGCGTATCAGCTCCTATGGTTCGTTAATGCATTTTCGAAAAGAAAATAAACCAGAAGGAGCTCCCAAACGCTGTTTAGAAGGATGTCCAGTTGAATTGGAATGCCCTTTTCATGCAGGACGCTATTATTTAGGTGAGGGCAGAGGCTGGGCTAAAAAGTTCACGGAAGATCATACCAATGAAGGAATTATTAAAGCACTTAATGAAACGGATTATGGGAAGTGTGTGTATCAATCCGATAATAATGTGGTAGATCACCAGGTTGTTAATATGGAATTTGAAGATGGGGCTACGGCAACCTTCAGCATGTCAGGATTCACCAGAGAGCAGACGCGTATGGTGCAGATTATGGGTACAAAAGGTGAAATTCGGGGTAATATGGCTGAAAACCAAATTTCTGTTTACGATTTTTCAAGTAAGCAGGAATCCATTATTAAGTTTAGCAAACCAGTTGGCGGTCATGGCGGCGGGGATAATAATATTGTTCGTACGTTCCTGCATGATATTGATCATTATGGAGAGCAGGAAAGCATTTCCTCTGCTGCTACTTCATTAAGGAGTCATTTAATGGCATTTGCTGCTGAAGAATCAAGGCTTAATCACGGACAGTCTATTCATATTGATGATTTTTATTCTGCGTATGCGACTGGAGCAATAAAATAAATCTTTAAAAATATTGATTCCATAATAAAAGATTGCCGTTAACCCTTTCGAAAACCCAGAATTATCATGATTTTTAGAAATAAAAGTGGTACGATTAATACGAATGACAGAGGGGATAAAGAAGGTGTTTACATGGCAACGATTAAAGATATTGCGAAATTAGCTGGTGTTTCAGCGGCAACGGTTTCACGTGTATTAAATTATGATGCGTCCTTATCCGTGACAGATCAGACAAAAAAACGGATATTTGAAGCAGCAGAAGAGCTCTCTTATCAAAAGAAATCGGCCCATAAATTTGGGGGGCATAAGATTGCAATTGTGCATTGGTATACAGAACAGGAAGAATTAAATGATTTATATTATTTATCGATTCGTCTGGGAATTGAACAACGCTGTAAAGAATTAAATATGAATGCAGATGTCTATTTCTTTGATAATATCAATGAAATAGCGTCTAAAGATGTTGATGGAATAATTGCTGTTGGAAAGTTTAGTTATTCCCAGGTAAAAGAATTGGCAAAGGTTAATCAGCATGTTGTCTTTGTTGACTACAGTCCCGATCAGGACCATTTTGATGCGGTGATTGTTGATTTTGAGAGGGCAACCTATAAAGTGATCGATTACTTCCTGGAAACAGGCCATCAGGAAATCGGCTTTATTGGCGGCAGAGAAATTGCTAAAGGAGAAAAAGAGGTTATTCCTGATTTGAGAGAGCGGACATTCTGCTCTTATATGAAGGAGTTAGGTTTATTTCAGCCAGATTATGTTTATGTTGATATTTTCTCCGTTGACAACGGTTATAAACTTATGAAAAAAGCAATTGAAGAGCTGGGTGAACGATTACCGTCTGCTTTCTTTATCAGCAGTGATGTCATGGCAATTGGAAGTTTAAGAGCATTACATGAAGCAAATATCTCAGTGCCGGAAAGAGTAAGCATTATTGGAATCAACGATATGTCTATTTCAAAGTATGTTTACCCTTCACTGTCTACAGTGAAAGTATTCACAGAAGAGATGGGAGAAGCTGCAGTAGATACATTGTTAGAACGCTTAGACGGAAGAACTATTGCAAAAAAAATATTATTGGCTACAGAGTTAATTTTGAGAGATAGTGTGAGGTAAGAAAGTCTCTACTATGGAAAGTTTAAGAACAGGTCAAATATAAGGGAAGTGAAAGATTGTCAATATGGGCGTTATCTCTTGTTATGACTGCAGCAATCCTGCATGCAATCTGGAATTTTCTCGCTAAAAAGTCATTGGGAGGTACTTCGTTTGTATGGCTATATACATTCACAAGTACAGTAATTTATAGTCCGCTTGTTTTAGGGGTTATTTTGTGGACGGATGTAAGCATTGGATGGGTGGAGGTCGGATTAATAGCAGCAAGTGCTTTATTGCATTTGCTGTACGCTGTAACGCTGCAAAAAGGATACAGGATTGGCGATTTCTCGCTTATTTATCCTATCGCAAGGGGAATAGGTCCGATGCTGATTGCATTTGCTGCATTTTTCATACTGAAGGAAGAATTAAACGGATTAGGAAAAATGGGTATTTTTCTAATTATTTGCAGTGTGTTTATTTTTACCGGTGGCTTTCGGATTTTGAGAGAAAGAACGGTGCTTTCTTCCATTCTTTATGGCCTTTTAATTGGCTGTATGATTGCCAGCTATTCACTCTTAGATAAGTATATCGTCAGTGTTTCGATAATCCACCCGATTTTGCTTAACTATGGAACCAATCTGGGAGTAAGCCTTCTGTTATTTCCGTTTGCAAAGAAACACTGGCAGGATGTTCGTCTGGATTGGAGCAGCAGAAAATTGGAAACAATCGGGATTGGTCTATTTAATCCGCTGGCGTATATCCTCGTCCTGATTGCAATGGTTCATGCTCCTGTGAGTTATGTAGCTCCTGTAAGAGAATTGAGTATTTTAATCGGAGCTGTTTTAGGGGTTGTCTTTTTGAAGGAAAGCTTTGGAAGACAACGGATAATTGCTGCTCTTGTTATGGTTATAGGCGTTATTATGGTAGCTGTTTCTTAGCTTTGGGGAGGGATTATAGATGAAGGTACATTTTTTAGGAACGGCAGCTGCAGAAGGCTTTCCAAATGTATTTTGTAGATGCCAGGCTTGTCAGGATTCCAGGAAGGCAAAGGGAAGAAATATCCGTACTCGAAGCTCTGTCATTATTGATGATGCATGGAGAGTGGATTATCCGCCGGACGCTTATTATCAAGCGGTAAGAGATGAGATTGATATGTCCAAAGTGAATCACCTTTTACTGACACATACACATTACGATCATCTTTGTGCAGGGGACCTGCTTTCTCGTATTGAAGGCTTTGCCCATGGTGTAGAAGAGCCTTTAAATATTTATGGAAATGATTTAGCTCTGCATCAATGTAGAATTGGTTTTTTAGAGGAAGGCAGTATTCAAAAGCAATTTATGATGAAAAGATTAATACCTTTTGAAGTTTTCTGGATTGGGCAGGCAAAAATTACTCCGATTTTGGCAGATCATGATCCGCGGGAAACCTGCTTTTTATTCTTTATAGAAAAGGATGGCAAGTATTTACTCTATGGAAATGATTCCGGCTGGTTTCCTGAAAAAACATGGGATTGGCTCAAAGGCAAGAAGATCGATATGGCGATATTGGATTGCACAGTTGGACAGAATGGAAATCCTAAAAGCCGTAACCACATGAGTGTGGAAACGGTTATAGAGGTGCAGAAGCAGTTTCAGGCGTGGAATGAAGAAAATGCAAAGACGCAAATTATCGCAACGCATTTTTCTCATAACTGCGGATTGCTGTATCAGGATCTATTGGAGATATTTGAACCTTATGGGGTTGAGGTTGCTTATGATGGATTGATTAAGTACATATAAAAATATGGAGGTTTCGATGCAAAAAAAGAAATACTATTTAGAAGAGATGAATCCGACCAATATAAATATAAAGGTTCTCTACAACTATTTAAAACAGGACTTTGAACGGCTCGAACTATTTCCTCATTTTGTGCTGAAGCGTAATTTCAAAAAGGGGAGGATGGAAGCTGTTTATCTGACGGATAGACAGGAGAAATATGGTTATGCTATTTATCAGAAATTGCCGTCATTACAGGGGATTTTTATTTCCTATCTGGCTATTCTTCCTAAGTATAGGTCGAATGGACTTGGGGGCACTTTAATCAGTCAGCTAAATAATTTATCCCCTAATGGCATATTGCTGGAAGTAGAGGATCCAGAAGCAGCGAAGGATAAGAAGGACTATACGACAAGACTTCGCCGAATCAGCTTCTATGAAAAGAATGGACTGCATATGAATCCGAATATGAAGGTGAATTCATTTTTTGTTCCATTAAGAATGATGGATAATTTGGATAGTACGGATGTTTATGATATTTCCTTTTATCAGAAGCTGTATAATCGTATTTTGGGATTGCCGATAGGGCGTATTTTTATTAAGGAAAATTGGTGAAGAGAATATTTAAACCGCTATAAAAAAGAAGTCGGAGTGGTTCCCGGCTTCTTTTTTTCACTTTCATAACCTAAGGATGGAAGAGAACTTTCACAGCATCTATTTCTTTATGCGTAAGCTGATGAAAAATCTCAGGGCCTTTTTCTAACGGAAGATGATGTGAAATCATCGGCTTCACATCAAGCTGGCCCGTTTTCATAAAATGGAGGCCAGTCTCCCATTCTTTTCCCGGAAAAGGTGTAGATAATGCATTCCAGGATCCAAGGATGCGCAGTTCATTCCGGACAATTTTTTCAAAATAATAGCGCTGAAGGGTAATATCTCCATAGGGAATTCCCAAGTATAAAACCTCGCCGCCTTTTTTAGGAAGTGCCAGCACCTGCTCACTTGTAATGGGAGAGCCTGCTGATTCAACTGCCAGATCAACTCCTAAAGAAGTATGCTTTTTAATAACTGTTTCTGTATCTTCTTTCAGTGGGTTAATAAGAATATCAGCACCCAGCTGCTTAGCAATTTTAAGCTTGTTATCATCAATATCAATGGCGAAAACAGTCGCTGCTCCAAAAATTTTCGCCCACTGAATCGAGAGAAGTCCGATACTGCCGACACCCATGATAGCTACTGCTGCACCCGGCTGAATGGATGTACGGTAAAAACCATGTGCGACGACGGAAGCGGGTTCCAGCATGGCAGCAGTGTCAAAGTCAATTTCATCTGGCAGCTGTAACAGATGAGATGCGGGCAGGATAACGTATTCAGCATAAGAACCGGGATGCTTTGCACCAATAACTGTCAGTTCGGTGCAGCGAGTCGGGGCTCCCTGTCTGCAGAAGATACAGTGACCACAGGAAAAAGTCGGGCAGGCGGCTACTCGATCACCCTCTTTAAAATGTGTTACTGCACTCCCGACAGCAGCTACAATTCCTGAAAATTCATGACCAAAGGTTGTTCCTGAAACATAGGGCCCAAGCTTCTTATATCGGGACAAGTCCGAACCGCATATTCCGGCGGATTTAACTTGGATTAGAACCTCCTCATTACTAGTTAGTTGAAGAAGAGGTGTATTTTCTTCATAACGTAAATCCTCTATATCATATAAATTTAGAGCCTTCACATCAGAACTCCTTTCTATTGCGACTGGTTCGATTTTTTTCTCTTTTTCACTAAGAAATAGCCGGCGATACCGACGATAATCGAGTTAAAGATAAGCTGGTATTCAAAATAAAATTGACTTATTCCGCGCATAGGGCCAAGCATAAAATCTAAAAACATATCAACCATGTTAAAACCTCATTTCGATATCAATTTCACACACTTTAATCATCCAGAGGGGTCAGTAAGACTTTAATAGCTTCTCCGCTTTTGATTGCCTGGTAAGCTTTATCCCATTGGTCGATAGAGTATTCATGCGTTACCAGGCTTCTTGCGTTCACTTTGCCTTCCTTCATTAATTGGATGGAAGGCTCCCAATCAGCTGGCTTTTGACTTCTGCTTCCAACCACCTGTATTTCCTTCTGAATGACTTTTTCCATATCGAAGGCAACCTGAGCTTCCGGGAAGATGCCGATTTGCGCGAAGTGGCCTTTTTTTCTTAATAAATCTAATCCTTGATTGGCTGCATGAATTGAACCAGAGCATTCTAAGAGAACATCTGCACCGTAACCATTTGTCAGTTCATTTACTTTGTCCTTTAAGTTTTCTTTTTGAAGGTTGATAACATAATCCATGCCAACCTCCGTAGCTTTATCGAGACGGATCTGATCATTTGTCAGGCCGGCAACTAAAACAGTTGCTCCATAGCTTTTTGCCACTTGGGCAGCAAATAAGCCGATTGGGCCCGGGCCGAGGACAATAACCAGATCTCCCTCACGGATTACTGTTTTTTGAATGGCGTGATACGTACACGCCAAGGGCTCTGTCATTGCTGCTGAACGATCATCTACCTCCTGCGGCAAATGGTGAAGACTTTCTTCACGCGCGATTAGATATTTGGCAAAACCGCCATTTACCTGGCTGCCAAGCCCTTTACGATGGTTACATAAATTATAGTCACCTGATTGACAATAGTGGCATTGCCCACAGATATAAAAGGTGGTTTCTGATGTAACGCGATCACCGATTTTAAAATTTGATACACCTTCTCCAATTTCTACGATTTCACCTGAAAATTCATGTCCTAATGTAACTGGAGCTGCGACTTTATAATGTCCTTCATAGGTATGGATGTCGGAGCCGCAGATTCCGGCGTATGCAACTCTGATTTTTACTTGATGGCTGGAAACAATGGGATCTTCTACATCTTGGAGGTGTAAATTACCATGTCCCAGTTCGGTCTTAACGAGAGCTTTCATCGTTTATTCTCCTCTTCAATAATTTCCTTTTTGTTTCAGTGCGAAAGAAAGGGTTAGCAGAAATAATGATGAGCTATGCTCATGCATTAAAGAAAAGAGAATCATAAGTAATTTTTCATAACATCATTATTTTCTGCTACTTACATATCAAAAGTAACTCTTGATTCAAATAGAATTTTTCATTAATTAAAAAGGTCAAAGAATCTCCAAATTACCCAGTTCACAATATTACCGCCCTGGTCAATACTGGATACCTGCGCTGAACCCTCAGGAAGATTAATATCTGCACGCATCGCCATATCCGTAAATAATGGAGCGATATCTGTTGCCACATAGAGTGAAACTGCAATCATAATCGAACCGACGATAACAGAATGAATAATGTTCCCTTTAGAAGCTCCAACAACAAAGGCAATAACAAATGGAATAGTTGCCAGGTCCCCAAAAGGAAGTACAGCATTTCCTGGTAAAATAACAGCGATCAGTACAGTCACTGGAGTTAAAATTAACGCTGTAGCAATAACAGATGGATGTCCTAAAAGAACAGCTGCATCCAGACCAATATTAATTTCACGATCACCGAAGTGCTTATTCAGCCATGTGCGGGCAGATTCAGATACTGGCATTAATCCTTCCATTAGGATTTTTACCATTCTTGGCATCAATACCATAACGGCAGCCATAGAAATACCAATGTTAATAATGTCACCAACACCATAGCCGGCCAGAGCACCAATTGCAGCTCCCAGAATTAAACCGATAACCATGGAATCTCCAAACACACCAAAGCGCTTTTGAATGGAATCTGGATCAGCATGGAGTTTGTTGATACCAGGGATTTTTTGAAGTCCTTTGACAACAAAAATAAATGGTGCATAAGAAATCGTACTTCCTGTTGCTACTGAAACACCAGGCATCTCATAAAAATCACGAACCATTGGTTGGGTCCAGTCTGCTATTTTCAAACAAATAATCTGGAATAATGTTGCTGCAATTAACCCTTGTACGATACTTCCGGATACGGTATAAACAATCGCTCCCATAAAGGTGTAATGCCAAAAGTTCCAAATATCTACGTTCATTGTTTTCGTGGTTTTAGTTACCAGCATGATAACGTTTACAACTAAACCTAACGGAATAATAAAGGCAGCAATTGTTGATGCCCATGCAATGGATGAGGTTGCCGGCCAGCCAATATCAATTGTATTTAAACTGACACCGAGTCTATCCACCATTCCTTGCGCTGCAGGGCCTAAATTTAAAGTCAATAAGTCTATAACAAGGAAAATACCTACAAATGCAACACCAATTGTCAAACCGGAGCGAAAAGCTTTCCCAGGCTTTTGGCCAAATAAAATTCCAAGTAAAAAGATGACAACAGGTAAAATGACAGTAGCCCCTAAACCTAGAAATGCTTGTATAAAATCAACAAATCCTTGCATAAGAAATTCCCTCCTATGGAATAGGATGCTGCTCTATTTAAGAGGAACTTTAAAAGGAATAGAGCAGCAAAATATTATTTTAGTAATTCTTCTAAAATCTGTTTCTTTGTATCTTCTACACCAATCCCTGTCAGGAATGTGCGTGCATTAATAACCGGGAAAGAATATTCCTTCTTTGTCATTGCAGTAGTAACTAGTAGATCTGCTGTATCCTCGTAGGTACTTACTTCTGCAATTCTGATTTGTTTTAAATCTACCTTTATCCCATTTTCTTTCGCTAATTCTTCAATCGCATTGTTCACTACAGTGGATGTAGCAATTCCTGCTCCGCAAGCTACAAGTACTTGTTTCATAGCTTCTCACCTCCTTTAAAGTCACTCAAATTAAGTTTCTCAGTTACTTGTTTCTTCATCTCCAGCACACTATCTGTCTGAAGTAATTGATCGAGAAAAGTACCTTCTTGAAAAATTTTCATTAAATCCTGCAGAAGCTTAAGCTGTGAATGAGGCTCATCCATTGCCAGCATAAATACGATTTGAACAGGAGTGGTCTCGCTTTCTTCTCCCATAATGACAAAGTCTACCGGATTCTTTAATGTTGCTATGCTGATAGTTTTCTGATTTACATGGACAGCATCTGTATGTGGAATAGCCACAGATACGCCTGCTGTCGGTAATCCAGTTGCAAATTCTTGCTCTCTTTCGATAATTGCCGGAATAAAGCTGTCTTTGACATAATGATGTTTTACTAGATTTTCTCCCATCTGCTGAAGTACCTCAGTGTAGTCAGCAGCCTCTAAATTCATTAAAATAACTTCCTCATTAAAACGAAATTCACTCATGAAATACCACTCCTGCCTTAACTATTAGTGCGTATTCAAAAGTCCTGTTTATTGGGCTTTTTGAACATCCTTCTATAAATCAATTAATAATATAATCTCGAATCAATTTGTATATATATTCCTTCGAACTTGCCTGAATCAGTTTCGGTAACAGGCTAGACGAGGAAGCAACCTTCATTAATTGCATTAGTGCATGAATATGCTGCTTTTTATCAACTGCAGCAATCATAATCATCAAATGAATCTGATGATTTTCTTCCCCGTAAGCGATACCGTTACGAATTTTTAACAGGCTCATACCAACTTTTTGAACACCTTCCTCTGGTGTGGCGTGAGGAATAGCAACATGCTCGCCGATAGCAATATAAGAATCCTCTTTCGAATGCTGAATGGTTGCATCGATGTAATTTGGTGTAATGTATCCAAGTTTAAGTAACGGTGCACCACATAATCGAATGGCCTCATCAAAAGAGGAGACAGATTCCCTTAGCGTAATATGATCTATAGTCAGAAAATCATGTAAGTCTTTCTCTTCATTTGCAGAGGCCTGTTTTGTAATGGCTGCATTCTTATTGCGATGGATGTAAGCATAGAGCTCCTTTCGCAAACTTTTTTCATCAGAGATATTGGAATGCTGCTGAATCTTTTCTATTAAATCGTCCACATTGATTTCATTTGGAATATAATCATATATTTCCAGCATGACTTGTTTTCGAATGCGCTGTTTATCTTCTGCGCGCAGAACCGGTTTGCAGATAAACAGCTTTTTATCTGTCTCTAACGTAATTGGCGAGAAAACGATATCGTAATCCAGCTCGTAATGTAAAAACTCTCTGACAGACAGCCAATCCAAAAATACAAATTCAGGGAACAGCTCACACAGCTGCTGGAACATTAGCCGGGAAACAGAGATTCCGCGCGGGCAGACAACCAGTGCTTTTATTTTCTGGGCTATGCTTTCTCCCTGTTTATGCATCCAGCCGCTGATCAACATGACAATGTAAGTAACTTCATTTTCAGGAATCCTGCTTTCCATCACTTCTTCGAGTGGACTAATTGCTAAATGAACCAGGTGACGGATTTGTTCAAATTCTTCATTCTCGTTATCTTCGAAAAGGATGGAATCTGTCAGCTGATATTTAATCCGGTAGTACGCCGGTGTTAAATGCTGCAAGAGCTTATCAATTAACTGCTTACGATCATGAAAGTTAATACAGGCATTTTTTTCAAAAAGCCGGACCATTTTATCAATCGCCGGAATTAAGTCAGGAATGTAGTCCTCTGTCACCCAAGAATTCCGGTGGACACTGCCAGTTAACAGATTCAATGTAATAAAGATACGCTCAGGAGTTGGAAGACTTTTATCGTATAAAATTTCTTCCGTCGCCTGATATTCCTTTGTATTAGAAAGCTCGTCGTAGCGGATAAAGAAAGGTTGAATTGGATACCCTTTTTGGATTCTCCGCAGAATTAATACAAATATTGCCGGGAGCGACATCATAATTTCATCTGTGAATTGGATGGTAAGCTTTTGTTCCACCCGTTCCAGCCGGCGCTCAAACTGGTCAAGCAGTTCATCCTCGAGCATCAGTATTTCCTGGAGTTTTCTTTTGTTGTCATCATGCAGGATTAATTCATTTGCAAGTCCTATCATCATCTTGCGTGCTTGAAATTCATTTCCTATAATCTGATAACCCTCTTTTCTGGTATGCTGTATTTCCAATTGATAAGAATCTAACAGCCTCTGAGCATGCTTCATATCATTTAAAATGGTGTTTTTGCTGACATCCAGCTGTCTGGTTAAATCGCTTAATGAAATAGTATCTTTTCCGCCCAAGATGGCCATAATCAGAAATTTTACCCGATCCTGTTCAGACATAATTCCGTCCCGGAACTTGGAATCTCCAGCAGAACTTTGCTTCACAGTTGCAGTTAAAATAGAGTGATCGATAATAAATTGACCTTTCCTGGTTCGTTCTATTTCTGGCAAATGATTGTCTTTTAACCAAGCATTTATTTTTTTAAAGGTATAGCCTAACTGTCGGCGAGAAAGATTATATTTATCTGCAAGCTCTGAACTTGAAATACTTGTATCATTGATTAGTGCGTTAAAAATAATCTCTTCTCTTTCTCCTAACACAACGCCTGCCTCCTTTGATTAGAATCATAACAATTGCTGAATAATTAATGAATGCGTTTACATCACAAAGTAGAGAATCATCTTTGTACAACATTGTGATAATGCATCTTGTTTTATCCTACATAAAATTTTGAAATAATAGTAGT
The DNA here is from genome assembly GCF_038004405.1 of Oceanobacillus sp. FSL W8-0428. Taxonomy (NCBI): domain Bacteria; kingdom Bacillati; phylum Bacillota; class Bacilli; order Caryophanales; family Bacillaceae; genus Oceanobacillus; species Oceanobacillus sp. FSL W8-0428. Next base: position 304,950 of record NZ_JBBORB010000001.1, on the reverse strand, counting down.
AACAGGAAAGTAAAATAAATATTTATTTTACTAGAAAAAGAAATTTATAATTCAAGCTACTGAATAAACTATAAGATTTGCTATGTATTTTGAATAAATGTTAGAGAGATTAAATTATATTTTTTTCTGGCACTGGAAAAATATTTAGACGAGGTAAAGAGGAGTTAAATCTATAATTAGTATCTGCTAATAGGTTCTAGTATAATTAGCTTGTATGTAGTATAATCAGATTATTTCATTCTGCAGATAAATGAATTTAGAGAAGGGGGACCTGAAATATGGCAGAACAAGAACCAAAGAGTTCCCGGACATATGTTGAAATTATTGGTGATACAGTTTATGGGAAGCATTTAATTTTTACAATTATCATCAGCGTGATGTTCAGTTTTATTGGTTTTTTTATAGGCAGAGAGCTTATTTTTCCACGAATTGCTCCAGAGGAAATGATTCAGTCCTATTCATTGCTGCTAGGAATAGCCGGAAGCGTAATAGGCCTGCTGATAAACACGTTTTTATTTAAACCAAAAAGAACCTTAAATGAAACAGCATCTACGAGCAATGAACTATCGGAAATATATGAGAAGCTGCAACTGGATATGGAAGAAGAGCGTGAATCTATATTAAATGATCCAGTAACAGCGCAAGAAATGAAGGAACAAGGATTTTATGACATGTTTATTCCTGATGATAAGGAGCAGCATCACACAGAAGAGAAGAAATGGTGAAAGAGGAGAATGAACAAAAATGGATGTATTACTCATATCAATTCTGCTGGCAATTGTAGCGGGGATTATATTCACCGCAATCGGTTTAATTTCCGGTTCGGATGAAACAGCCGTGCTTGTTCCGGCAACATTAATTGTTGTATTGTTAGGGGCACCGCCAGAGGCCGTTTTTGCATTTTTTATGTCGGCGGTACTTTCAAAGCATCTCACGCATGCGATACCAACTGCGTTAATGGGTGTGCCTGGAGATACAACAGCGACGCCAATGCTGGATCATGCCAACTTTATGCGAAGAATTGGTCTGCCGCATATTGCTTTGCGAAAAATGATTTCTGGAGGAATTATTGGTGCATTTATTGCACTTCCTGTGTCATTGGCATTTGCTGTTTTCTTGAGTCAGTTTGGCGAATTTTTTCAAGAAAATGCAGGGATTATTTTTACTTTAGCCGCTGTTTTAATCGGTTATTTTTCCAAGGGGCGCTGGGCAAGTATTATTTTAATTATTCCACTTGCTCTTGTGATTCAAGGGTTAAATCTGGTCAGCACAACGATTTTAGGAACAGGATTATCCATAAGCTTCTTCCTGGGAATTGCTATTGGACCAATGTTTACAGATATTCTATTAGCGTCTTCTGCAAGTGGACGGTTAATGATTCAGCGTCAACAGCCAAATGAATATAAATTAGCTCCAGAAAAGAAATCCTGGTCCGGCTATTTTCCCAATCCATTTAAAGTTTTAACGAAAAAACAAGCAGGATCAGTCGGTGGAACATCCTTCCTGTCTTCCCTGACCTTTGCTCTCAGTCCTGTCGGGATGACGGCATTGATGGGGGAATTGATAGGATCCCGTGTGAAGGGGCAATACAAAAAATCAACGACTAGTCTTTCTACGATGAATGGTGTAACAGAGTCTACTTATATTGCGGAAACGATTATTCCGCTGGTTGCATTCGGAATTCCGCTCAGTCCTGTAGCAATTGGTCCGGCGCAGGCATTATTTAATGCACCGCCTGTATTTACAACAGAGCCGGTTCATAATCTACATACGTTAATGGAGCCGCTGGATTTTCTTCTTTACGGATTGATCGGAATTATTGTTGCCGCAATTATCGCTTACCCATTCTCAATGAACTTTGCAAGAAAAGCAACAGTTCTTGTCCTAAAACATATTAACCAGGAAGCAATTATAGCGATGTTTATTGGTGTAGTTACGCTGCTTGCGTTTTATGAAGGCGGCCTGGTGAGTGTTACTGTTACTTTTGGAATGGCTATGGTCGGAGGTTTATTGAATCGCTTCCTCGGTGTAGGAATCGGTGTTCAATTTATGATATTCTATGGTTCTAACTGGATTGTAACCACTTTATTGGGAATGTAGGATCTAATAGATAGCGGGGCAGTTGAATCCTGTCCCGCTATTTTTATAAGAAAGAAATGAATAGAAATATTTCAGAGAATAAACCTGTATTAAAATATGGTAAGATATCAGGTGGAAGGATGTGAAGCGAATGAAGTTAATAGCAATTGATTTAGATGGTACGTTACTGGGGGAAGATGGAAAAATTAGCGAAGTAAATCAGGAAGCCATTCGCAAAAGACAAGCGAATGGAGATAGCGTTGTTTTTTGCTCTGGAAGATCACTGCATGATATGAAGGAGATTGCAGCAGCAGCTAATTTGGAGCTTCCACTAATCTGTGCGAATGGTTCATTAACAAGTGTAAATGATGAAATTATCCGCAGCCAGATACTTACTTCAGACAAGTTAATAGAAATAATGGAAAAAGTATCTGAGGCGGAATTATATTTTGAAATTTATACAAATAAAGGTGTATATATCCAAAAAGATAAACAGCCGATTCTGGAAGAGGAAAAGGAAACGCTTTTTGATACACCAGAGGAAAAAGAAAATGCAGAACATATTATTCAAATACAAAATATGCAATATGGTATGGTCGAAGTAGATGATTACTTAGAAGCGGGAGTTGCAGAATTGGAGCCTTACAAAGTGTTTATCCTGTCATTCCGTCGTCAAGAATTAGAGAAGCTTGCGGAAGCCTGGAAGGATAGAGAGGATATCTCTGTAACAACCTCAGGCTATCAAAAATTAGAGGTTGCTCATCCAGATGCGAGTAAAGGAAATGCCTTGAAAGGACTGGCGGAATACTATCACATTCCCCAGGAAGATGTTGTGGCCGTTGGAGATAACTATAATGATGTTTCCATGTTCCAATATGCAGGAACTGCTGTGGCAATGCAGAATGCAGAGCCGGAAGTAAAGGAATATGCAGATCATGTAACAAGAAGCAATGAAGAAAATGGCGTCGGTTATGCACTGAATGAAATAATCGAGTAATGAAAGACATATTTAAAGCCGCAATTATACTTTTATAAAAAATCCGAATCTGATTCACATTTTTAGATTAAGAAAGTGTGAATTCAGATTCGGATTTTTGTGCAATATTATCGCTATTCTTCTGCATTCTCAATTGTTTTCTTCTTTACAAATTGGAACAATCCAACCTCATGGGCTGCCTGGAATGCACTGACAACGAATGGTCCAAAAATCAGCCCGAGTACCCCGAAAAAGACAAAACCAAAATACATGGATAAGACTGTCGGCAACGCTGCGAGTCCCATTTGATCGCCAAGTACCTTTGGTTCCGTAATCCGTCTGATAACCAGCAGGAATAATGCTAATATCATCAGCTGCAGGCCAGTTGGAACATCTCCGATCATCATCATTAATCCTCCCCAGGGAACAAGGATTAATGCAGGACCGACGTAAAGAGGAATAATATCTACAATCCAGATAATAAAGGTCATTAACAGTGCAAATCGCGGCGAAATAAATAATAAGCTCAAATAAGTAATGACAAAAATCATAATACTAAGTAAGAACTGTGCTTTCCAGTATCCCCAGAACACTACTTTTAAACGACCGAAGAAGTTATTTAATTTGATAGCTGTTTTCTCTGGGAAAAGAGCAAAGAATGCTTGAAACAGCTTTGGTAAATCAAGGCTGAATAAGAAGAAAGTGATAAGATAAACAAGAGATATAAAGAGCAGGTTGGGAATAGATTGCACCCATGATCCGAGCATGCCGATCATGCTCTCCACTAAGTCATATCCGGTGTTTAATAACCGCTCCGATTGTCGTTCCAGTTCACTGATAATTGCATCGCGCTGAGGTAAATCAGCAATCAAATCATTAAATTTATAAATAATTTCATTAATAATAGATTGAATTTCACTTCCATACTTCGGAACATTATAGCTCCATTCTACAATACGGCTGATTGTGCTTGTAAGCATAACATAAAGCAATGCGCACGCTGCCACTACAAATGTTGTAAAGACAATGGTTACCGGCCAAATTCGTTTTTCTGTTTTTAAAGCTTTCTTCAACAGCTTTACCAGCGGTTCAAAAATAACTGCTGTCAGTAATGCGAGTAAGACAGGTATAAATACTGAAAAGTAAAAGTACAAGAACACACCAAGTGCTACAAGTAAAATACCGATAATAATTTTCTTAATTAATGCTTGGTTTAACAAAAGCTTTCCTCCTGCCAGTAAAAACAATAATTTCTTATAAAGGACTTTTTGAACACATACACCTATAGTATTATTTTATAGTCCGATTCTCAACTTGTAAACTAGAACGAGGGGCGTTATGGAATAAGAAGCGGCTTTACACATGCTTACTGAATAAAAAATCCGCCAACTTCATTATTTCCATTAACAGATACATTTAAAACAACAGGCTGATTATTAAATGCTCCCTCATAAAGAATGGAGTAATATCCATCAACTTGCTGCTCATCCACATAGTCGTATCCTGCAAACTTCCCGAAATCTGTAGTAAGCTGATCCCAAATCTCTTCTAAATCAGCTGCAGTTACTTCAGACGCCATAGTATCATCAAAAAGTGCTGCTGCCCCTTCAAAATCTTCATCAGCCACCAGTGTTAAAAATGCTTCAGCAGTTTCAGAGGCCTCCTCAGATGTTATGGAAGCAGTATCCTCATTGCCTGTTGTTTCTTCCTCTTCCGTCTCTTCTTGATTTGTCTGTGTATCTTCCGGGCTATTGTCATTATCTGTTTCAGAGGGTGAATCTGAATTTCCACATGCTGCAAGTACGATAATTAATAAAAAAGATGTTAATAGAATAATTAATTGTTTTAATTTCATTTTTATGCTCCTTTTTTTAATTTTTATGCTCAATAATCCAGTCGCTTATATCTGTAATTACTTTTTCATCAACATGACCGGGAATTTGGTATTCTTGAACACTTCCTTTATTTTCTCCCTGAGACAAAATAAAGATATGATTAAGGTTTGGATATGATTTTAACGTTACCTGCGGGTCATTCTCAAAAATGCTTTGCCATGCGGCGAAATCCTTTTCCATCGTTACCTGGAAATCTGCTTCTCCCTGAAGGACAAGTATCGGTTTGTTGGAATCAAGGGCTATCTGGCCAACATCATACTGATCCATTTCTTGAAAATAATATCCGCTCATTCCAGAAAGATCATATTCCATTGCTTCTTCTGCAGACATATCCTGAAAGCTTTCTGTAAGCTCTTTAAATGCTTCAGCCTGCTCCTTTACCCGCTCTTTTGCTTTATCACTCAGATTTTCAGGAATCAAATCTAATTGCTGATCGTACATAATTTCCCATAGAGAACGAGGAGAACCGGCTAAAAGAATCATTCCGGCTGTATCTGCTTCTTCATCAATCCGTGGTGCAAGCATTCCACCAAGTGAGTGTCCGCCAATATATACTTGATCTGCCTGAATTCGATCATCCGCTTGTAGCAGACGTGCTGCTTCTACTGCATCATCAATGGTTTCTTCTTTAACTGTCAGGGCAGGACCTAAATCTTCCATCATTTTCGCACCGTGCGTAAATGTACGCTTATCATAGCGGAGAACAGCAATTCCATTCTCTGCTAATCCGTAGGCAATATCTTGAAAAGGCTTGTAACTGTAGATAGCCTCATCCATATCACTCGGTCCTGAGCCTTGTACGAGCACGACAGCAGGAAAAGGTCCTTCTCCATCATCCGGAAGGGTCAGCTTTCCACTTAAGGGGTAGCCTTCCTCAGCTTCGATTGTAATTTCTTCCTCTACAGCTGAACCAGGCAGTGTTAACTCTTCATACAGGCGCTCAATTTGTAAGCTTTCCAGCTTTTCTTCTTCATTCCATTTCGTTTTAACCGTCACTGTTGCGTCATCAAAAATAACTTCACCAGAAACAGTTGTTTTTTCCTCCTTAGCAGCAGCTTCCATGTTCTTTATTTCATCCAATACAGTTCCTCGATTTGCTTCCCAGGAGAGCTGTAATTCTGCAGCTGGATATTTTTCCTGCAATGCTTCTGAAAAGTATTCTTGTTCAATCTGCTGGTACTCCTCCCCCTGTAATTGCTGAATCAATTTTTCGGTATTTTCTTCAGCGGTACTCTCTTGGCTTGAACAGGCAGAGAGGATGGCAAGGCTAAGACCAATAAGAAATATGTATTTTTTTCGCAAGCTCTTCACTCCTCTTTATGATTGTGCTAAGTATTGATTGATTATTTTAAGGTTATATACATACTTACGATTGAGATAAGATTATGTTTCAAAACTGCTTAATTATTTGTTGATTAGCAGAACTTTCGTTAAGATGGAAGTATACTTTTGACATGATTTCGAAGGGAAGAGGTGGGAAAGTTTGCCTACAAATACAGAATTATTTCAAATAAAAACAAATAAGAAGCAGGAATTCGTTTTTTTAGATAGCCAGCTGGAAGAAATTTTAGCAAATAGCGGTGTGCAGGAAGGGATCATGATTGTGTATTGTCCACACACAACTGGTGCGATTACGATTAATGAAAATGCTGACCCAGATGTCCGACGTGATTTATCACTTGGTATGAACGAAACCTTTCCGAATAAAGCGGCTTATGTTCATATGGAGGGAAACTCAGATGGTCATATGAAATCCTCCGTTGTGGGGGCCAGCGAAACGTTAATTATTTCAAATGGACAGCTAGTCCTTGGAACATGGCAGAGTATTTATTTTTGTGAGTTTGATGGACCAAGAACACGGAAGGTATATGTCAAAATTATTGAAGGATAAGGCTTGTACATAAAGGGGGAAATAAAAGTATGACTGCAGAGGCATTATTATTTAATCCGCAAAGACATATTGAATTAGAAGGAACACAAAATATTCGTGATTTAGGAGGCTATCCGACAAAGGATGGCAAACAGACAAAATGGGGGAAATATTACCGTGCTGATTCCTTACATAATGTATCCCCGGAGGGACATGCTTTTTTGCAAAAGGAAAAAGGCGTCCATACCATTATAGATTTGCGTCTCAGCATGGAAGGAAAGTATAGAAAAGAAGATAAAGCACTTTATGATTTTTATAATATTCCATTGCTGGATCCAGCTACATTTACAACAAAAATTCCGAAAAGTCTTATAGATATGTATATCTTAATGTTGGAGACCAGTAAACCGAAATTTAAAGAAATCATGGACATATTTCTAAAAAAGCAAGGAAATCCTGTTCTTTTTCATTGTCGTGTCGGAAAGGATCGTACGGGTGTCCTGGCTGCTATTTTATTAGATTTAGCAGGTGTACCTAGAGATATTATTGTGAAGGATTATGCTTTAACAGGAGAGTACAAGAAAATAACGGATGAAGAGCTTAATAATCGCCCGCTGCTGATGTCGCGCAATCAATTTAAAACAATGTTGGAATGTGAGCCTTCTTATATGGAAGCATTCTTGGACTATATGTATGAAAAATATGAGAATGCTGCCGGCTTCTTAAAAACGATTGGTTTGACGGTAGAAGAGATTAAAGCATTACATGATGATTTTGTAGTAGAGGATGTTCAAAAAGCTCAATAAAGATGACACGGCGATAAGAGGATCTTCTACTAAGAACGCCCACGTCGTGTGGACAACGTAGAAGCCACCGCAACACGTGAGAAATACGTTTGGAAATAGCAGCTAGTCGCCTTGAACTTTCGACGCACAGGATATGCTAGTGTCAGCGTTGCAGCAACTTTTTTCGATGGGGTGAGTAATCGCAACCCCAGGACGACGCGGTCTTAGCCGACGGGTCCTGTTTACCGGACTTTTTGAACACACATTAGAAGAAGCATAAGAAAAAGGGAGTTTAACAGGCTTATGCCGTGTTATTCTCCCTTTTTCTATTTTCCAGATACCTAATAATATGGCGGATACGGGTATCCATTATAGTATCCAGGAGGCCCGGGCGGTCCAGGAGGGCCTGGTGGACCCGGCGGACCGTAATATCCCATTGGTCCCGGTGGTCCAGGAGGTCCGGGCGGCCCTGGGGGACCATAGAATCCTGGTCCGGGACCAGAACCAAAGGCACTTCCTAATAAGCCGCCAGCTAACCCGCCGATAAATGGAAAAAAGAACGCACGCTGCTCTGGTCCATGTTGATGAAGGGCTTGAGCAGGGTATGGGCTATATTGTGAAGCAGGCATATCAAACTGCTCTGGATGCTGATAATCCATCACTTGATATTCATCTGCATGTGAATAAGCATGATTTGGGTCAGGTTGCATATACATTCCTCTTTTCTGTATGAGCTATATACCTAACCTATGCAGCTGCTTCGATTTTGTTCATCCGTTCTCCCGTATCGTCTGAACTTAACGGCGGAATAAGCGCATAACGAAACTGACAACGACAATAAGGATAATAGCACCAATCAGAGCAGGGATAATATAGAATCCTCCTATTTCAGGTCCTAACTCTCCAAAGATAGCAGAACCAAGCCAGGCACCGATGAAACCTGCCAGAATATTTCCGATAATTCCACCTGGTAAATCCTTACTTACTATTAATCCGGCTATCCAGCCGATGATTCCACCAACAATTAGACTCCAAATAAAACTAAACATAAAAATCATTCCTTTCTATATTTTATCTATTTCCAAATATAAGTATTTTAAACTTAAAATTATTCATTTTTTTGATGTCTTAATGTATATAGCATTATTGGAGAAATAATTTATTTTATATTCGAGAATAAAGACCTTTTTGATTTGGGTTTATTTTTATAGGCAATAAGTATTGATTCAACTATTAAATCCCGTAATTATTTCAGGAAATGTAATCTGAAATATGCACAACTTTAGTTTGTTTAAATGGTTATATGAATTATTTTTTTAATAAAAAAGACCTTTTTATGTTTATTAATAGAATCTATTATATTGCATAATTACCTTTTAATTACTTTTATTACCTTTTTAATGGAAATAATAAAAAGTTTTTATAAAATTTCTCATTTTTAGATACATTTTCTCTCATTTCTTCCGATAAATAAATATAGACAATTAGGAGAGATGGAAAAATGAAAAAAATATTCAAAGCCAAAGGAATACGATTTAAATTAGTCTTATCTTTTATCTTAATTTTATTAGTACCGGGAATAACCATTGGAGTAATGTCATATTTTAGTTCAATGAATACGATAGAACAGCAAAAGCGGGATCAGGTACAGGAGTTAACCGCAGTGATGAATCAGACAATTAATAATACATTTGAACTGAAGCAGAATGATATGAAAGTCTTATCGAGCGTCATTACGGCAGATGTAATAGAGGATACAGACGAATTAGAGAGAATAATGTCTGATTATATCGGGTTACATCCTGAGGCTCCTGAGTTTTATCTTGGGACTGCAGAGGGAGATTACCATATGCAGCCGGATTTAGAGATGGAGGATGGCTATGATCCAAGAGAGCGTGACTGGTATCAGGAAGCAATGGCAAATCCGGAAGAAGTGATTATATCTGATCCTTATCTGACAGTGAGCGGCGACGGACAGATAGCTGTCAGTATTTCTAAAGCACTGGAAGATGGATCAGGAGCAATTGGCATTGATGTATCTATGGACTTTATTCAGCAGCTTGTATCAGAAATGAGTATAGGTAAAAATGGTTACGCTATCCTGCTGGATACAAATCAAAACTTTATTTATCATCCAGAATCAGAAGCCGGGGAAGAAGCGGAAGAATCTTTCTACCAGAAAATGTATGATAATGATTCCGGTACATTTAACTATGAATACAATAATATGTCTAAAATTATGGTATATGATACAAACAGTTTGACAGGCTGGAAGCTGGGAGGAACAATTGATGAAAGTGAAGTAGGGACTACTGCTATGTCAATTTCTACTCCGGTTACTATTACGCAGGGTATTACCTTAATTATCGGAACAGTTGTTATTTTACTACTTATCCGTTCCATTATCCGTCCAATTAAGGATTTAAAAGAAAAAGCAGAAATTATCAGTACGGGAGACTTAACACAATCGGTTGAAGTTAAAACAAATGATGAAATTGGTCAGTTGGGTACAGCTTTTAATAAAATGGGAGAAACCTTGCGGGAATTAGTCAGGGATGTTGAATTGAATGCACAGCAGGTTGCCGCATCTGCTGAAGAATTAAATGCAAATGCAGACCAGATGACAAGCTCATCCGAACAGGTATCTCTGGCAATCCAGGAAGTATCCTCCAGCGCCGAGCATCAGTTAAGCGGAACAGAGGACGGTGTTCATTCACTGGAAGAGGTATCAACAGGTGTCGGCAGAGTAGTGGAAAGCTCTACACAAGTGACAGAATTGGTTCAAAAAATGAACACGCAGGCAGAGGTCGGCGGACAGGCTGTGAGTGATACATTGAATCAGATGACCTCTATTCAGTCGTCTGTTGAGAATACTAATGAAAATATTTCATCTTTATTAGAACGTTCGAAACAGGTTAACACAATTTTAAATGCAATTACAGATATATCTGAACAGACAAATCTTTTAGCATTAAATGCAGCGATTGAAGCAGCACGTGCTGGAGAGCATGGAAAAGGGTTTGCGGTAGTAGCAGATGAAGTCCGGAAGCTAGCTGAACAGTCCAAGCTTTCAGCTACACAAATCAGAGATATTATCGTCGGAATTCAAACGGATGTAGAGAATGCGGTCGATAAAATGTCACAAGTAACCTCTAATGTAAATAGCGGACTGGATGTTTCCTATGATGCGATTGATAAATTTGGGGAAATCATGCGCTCCAGTGAGAGTATTAAACCGCAAATGGAGGAGGTTACATCCATCTCAGAGCAAATGTCTGCAGCTGTAGGACAATTAACGGAAACAGTGAGCGACTTAGCATCTATTGCCCGCAATAATGCGGCATCTTCACAGGAAGTGGCGGCGTCCTCTGAAGAACAGCTTGCGTCTATGGAAGAAATCTCTGCATCTGCGAAATCACTATCAGCAATGGCTGAAGATTTATCAGAGAAAGTTTCAAAATATAAATATTGAATCAGGATGAAAATATAAAAAGTGCAGTAGTGATAATTTTCACTGCTGTACTTTTTTGTGTAGGAAAAACATATTTACCTATATTTATTTACGTTAGCAAGAATATTTTCATACATTTTTTAGGATAATTAGTTTATGTTAAAAAAATTTGCAGGACTAAATAACTTAAAATGTATTCAATTTCTTAATATGCAGCCGATAGATAAATATAGAAGCACTTTTTTCAAGAAAAACGATAGGGTGGAGGGACAGCAATGAAGAAAAAAGGGATTCGTTTTAAGCTGATTATATCATTTATATGTATGTTATTGATTCCGGGCATTGTAATTGGTTTTATGACGTACAATAGCTCTGTCAATACATTACAGACACAGCAGGAAAATCAAGTGAAAGAAATTATCACGATTATGAATCAGACGATTGATAATACATTTGCTTTAAAGAGCAGGGATGTAGAAGTATTAGCGGAGCAGGTTCAGGGAGAGCTGATAGATAATGAGTCAGAAGGATTAGCTACAGCCTTGGAGCAATATTTTTATTTCCATGATGAAGTAGTATCCGCTTATGCCGGTTCTGAGGATGGGGCGTTTATGGAAGCATCAACGGATGTGATAGAGGGAGATTATGATCCGCGTGAACGTTCGTGGTACATAGAAGCAATGGCAAACCCTGGAGAAATTATTATCTCTGAGCCTTATGTATCAGCAGGGGCAGATAGTGATATGGTTGTCACAGTATCCAAAGCGTTAGAGGACGGCTCAGGAGTTGTCGGGTTGGATTTATCGATTGATTTTATTCAGCAGGTAGCATCTGGAGTCCAAATCGGTAAAAACGGCTATGCGATTTTATTAGATAAAACGCAGCACTTTATTTATCATCCGGTTATGGAAATCGGTGAAGAAGCAAGCGAAGCCTTTTATAATAGCCTATACGATTCAGGTAGTGGTGAATTTGAATATAACTATGAAGATACAGATAAAATCATGGTTTATGGAACCAATGATTTAACTGGTTGGAAAATAGCTGGAACAATCGATTATAGTGAAATTCAAACAGAGGCCGCTACGGTTTTTAACACCTTATTAATTGTATTAATCAGTGCTGTTATTATTGGACTGGCAGTTACGGTATTTATCGTACGTTCCATTGTTAAACCAATCAAGGAGTTGAAAGAGAAAGCACATATTATCAGTACGGGCGACTTAACACAATCTATTGAAGTGAAAACAAAAGATGAGATTGGAGAGCTAGGCACTGCTTTTAATGAGATGCAAAACAGCTTAAAAGAATTAATTCGCGATGTTGAATTTAATGCACAGCAGGTTGCAGCATCAGCCGAAGAATTAAATGCCAATGCTGATCAGATGACGAGCTCGTCTGAACAAGTATCACTGGCTATTCAAGAGGTATCTTCAAGCTCTGAAACACAATTGAATGGTACAGAAGACAGTGCTAACTCATTAGAAGAGGTATCGACAGGTGTCGGCAGAATTGTCGAGAGCTCATCACAGGTAGCTGAACTCGTAAATCAGATGAGTGAACAGGCAGAAATTGGTGGAAAAGCTGTTACGGATACATTGAATCAAATGACGTCTATTCAATCCTCCGTGGATAATACAAATGTTAATATTATGTCATTGATGACGCGCTCCAATGAAGTAAGCACGATTCTGAAGGTAATTACAGATATTTCGGAACAGACTAATTTACTTGCCCTAAATGCAGCAATTGAAGCAGCCCGCGCCGGAGAGCATGGAAAAGGATTTGCTGTTGTAGCGGACGAGGTACGTAAGCTGGCTGAACAATCGAAAACATCCGCCGGTGAAATTAGTGCGATTGTGCAGGGAATTCAAACAGACGTAAAGGACGCTGTTGAAAAAATGTCGCAGGTAACAGCAAATGTAGACAAAGGCTTAGAAGTATCCGATGATGCGATGGACAAATTTAAAGGAATTATTCAATCAAGTACAGATATTAAGCCGCAAATGGAAGAAGTTATGGCCATTTCTGAACAAATGTCAGCAGCAGTGCAGGAAGTGGCAAGTACAGCAAATGATTTAGCATCCATTGCCAGAAATAATGCAGCATCCTCTCAGGAAGTCGCAGCTTCTACAGAAGAGCAGCTTGCTTCTATGGAAGAAATATCTGCAGCAGCAAAATCTCTGTCATCAATGGCGGAAGGGTTAACTGAGAAGATTAATCAATACAAATATTAATAGAATCTAGAAAAAGCCGGACCTTTTATTCCAAGTAGTGAAACATACTTGTATAGAGGTCTGGTTTTTTATTATTGGTTTCATTTAATAGAAGGAGGGAATGGATAGGTCTTTTGGTTTATTCGTCAGTTTTTGTTATAGAATATAAGTAGGGAAATAAGGAAAAAGGATTCATTTTAGACAAATGAAACCGATATTAAAAGCGGAGGATTTTTTCCAATAAAAGGAGGATGAACCGCTTGAAAAAGAAAAACAAAGAAATAAATGGAGTGAAGAGAAAGCTGGTTATATCTTTTTCATCTATCTTAATCATACCGATCGTTCTTATTGGTTTTTTGACTTACAACAGCTCCGTCAATTCCATGCAAGCACAGCAGGAACAACAGGTAAATGAAATCATCACTTTAATGGGACAAAATATCGAGGATACACTTGCCTTGAAAAGTAGAGATATTGACGTATTTGCTGAAAATACAAGAGGGGACCAGATAGAAGAGGAAGACGATGAACTAACCATTGTTGTTGGTCAATACTTACATTTTCACGATGAAGTAGATAAAGTTTATTTTGGTTCTGAAGAAGGCACATTAGTTATTCAGCCGGAAACAGAACTGCCTGATGATTTCGATGCTCGTGATCGTCCATGGTACATAGAAGCAATGGAAGCTCCGGGAGAATTAATTATTTCTGACCCTTACCCAACAGAAGCTTTAGACGGAGATATGGTTGTGACACTTTCTAAAGCGTTGGCAGGTGGTTCAGGAGTCGTCGGCATTGATTTGTCGATGGATTTTGTTCAGGAAATGGCATCCTCTGTTGAAATTGGTGAAAGCGGTTACCCTGTTTTGTTAGACAGAGGCGGAAATGTTATTTTCCATCCTGAAAATGAAATAGGCGCACAGATGGAAGAAAGCTTTTATAATCAAGTATCCGCAGAGAATGCAGGAGCTTTTGAATATACAGAGAATAATGAATCGAAAATTCTGGTTTATGATACCGATGACTTCACAGGCTGGACGCTGGCTGGAAGTATTGATTACAGTGAAGTACAGGACAATGCAGCTTCCATTATAAAAACACTTATCATTGTAATGACTGCTGCTTTTCTAATCGGCTGTGTCATAAATGCGGTCACTATTCAGTCTATTCTTCGTCCAATCAATGGATTAAAAAGGAGAGCAAAGGTAATCAGCACCGGAGATTTGACGGAAGAGATTAAAGTTGTCAAAAATGATGAGATTGGTCAGCTAGGCAATGCGTTTAACGAGATGCAAAGCAGTTTAAGAGAATTGATCCGTGATGTAGAAGTAAATGCGCAGCAGGTTGCAGCATCCGCAGAGGAGTTAAACGCCAATGCGGATCAAATGACAAATTCATCGGAACAAGTATCGCTTGCGGTTCAAGAGGTATCCTCCAGTGCAGAAGATCAGTTAAATGGTACGGAAGACAGTGTGAATTCCTTGGAGGAAGTATCAACCGGAGTCGGAAGAATTGTAGAAAGCTCGACAAAGGTTTCTGAATATGTAACCCAGATGAGCGGGCAGGCAGATGTAGGTGGACAGGCCGTAAGTAATACACTAAATCAAATGACATCCATCCAGTCATCTGTAGAAGATACGAATAAAGATATAACATCTTTATTAGAGCGTTCTAAAGAAGTAAATACCATTCTCAAAGCAATTACCGATATCTCGGAGCAGACTAACTTACTTGCCTTAAATGCAGCAATTGAAGCAGCTCGTGCCGGAGAGCATGGAAAAGGCTTTGCTGTTGTTGCTGATGAGGTGAGGAAGCTGGCAGAGCAATCTAAGGCATCTGCAAGTGAAATCAGCGCAATTGTTCAAGGAATTCAAAGTGATGTCCAAAATGCTGTTGAGAAAATGGAGCGGGTGGCATCATCAGTGAATGATGGCCTGGATGTATCCTATGATGCAATTGACAAATTTGGGGAAATCATACGGACAAGTGACAGTATCAAACCGCAGATGGAAGAGGTTACAGCAATTTCTGAGCAGATGTCTGCCGTTGTTGAACAGGTTACTGCAACAGCAAATAATTTAGCCGCTATTGCCAGAACGAATGCAGCAACTTCTGAGGAAGTAGCAGCTTCAACGGAAGAGCAATTAGCATCCATGCAGGAAATCTCGGCATCGGCGAAATCATTATCGTCTATGGCAGAGGAATTAACGGAAAAGGTTAAAATGTATAAATATTAAACATGGATAAAAAGAACGGCAGTTGAACGAAATTCTAAGCAGGGAGCTTTGTTATCAGCTGCAGTTTTTTTTTTTTTTGTAAGTATTTAGTCATGGGTTGATAGTTTGGAGTAGAATGAAAGTTTTAAAACAAAACGAATGTGTTTATATTATGAAAAATTATCCGATAAATATAAAGTATGAATTTTTAAGGACGAGTACTGTATTTTAGCAGAAAAAGGAGTGAATCATTAACGGCTACTGTATACTTGCTTTGTGGGTATTTTTGCCTACTTTAAATAAACCATTAAAGAGAAGGCGAATATGTCGATGTTAATAATTCTTCTCTTACCATTTTAATCGTGAAAATCAAATATAGCAGCAAGGGAGATTCAGTTGTGAAGAAAATAATGAAACCAAAAGGAATTAGATTTAAATTAGTATTATCCTTCTTTTTAATGCTATTGACTCCGGGGATAATCATTGGAGCAATTACATATTTCAGCTCTATCAGCACTTTAGAGGATCAAAAAACAGAGCAGGTAGAAGATATTACTGCACTGCTGAACCAGACAGTAGACAATGCATTGGAATTAAAAATAAATGATTTGAATACATTTGCAGCACAATTTAATAGTGGGCAAATTGATGATGATGAAGAGGCATTAGAACAGGTGTTGGGACAATATAAAGAAATGAACGAAGGCGTTTCCGAGGTATATATGGCTTCTAATGACGGTGATCTATTCTATAGACAGCCTGTTTCTGAATTGCCGGAAGGATTTGATGCAACCGAACGCGGCTGGTTTATCAATGCTGTGGATAATCCGGGAGAGGTGCAAATTTCAGAACCATTTGAAAGCGCAAGCGGAACAGGAACAGTAGTAAGTATCACGAAAACATTGGATGACGGTTCTGGAGTAATGGGAATCAGCCTGTACATTGATTTTATCCAGCAGATGGCATCAGAAGTTTCTATCGGACAAAATGGCTATGCGATTATTCTTGATCAACAGCAGAAGTATGTTTACCATCCAACCTTTGAAACGGGAGAAGAAGCGGATGGCAGTACACTGGGAACAATGTTTGATAATGAGACAGGCACTTTTGAGTACAGCTATGATAATGCAGAAAAAATAATGGTTTATGACACAAATGATTTATCCGGATGGAAGCTGGCGGGAACGATTGATTACAGCGAAATTCAGGATGAAGCAGCATCGACTTTAACGATAATGGTAACGGTTATCGCTGGCACACTATTGGTGGGAACTTTAGTCATCCTGTTCTTAATCCGTTCCATCACCCGCCCAATTCGTAAATTAAAAGAAAATGCTAAAGTAATCAGTACAGGTGACTTAACACATTCAATTGAGATTAATACAAAGGATGAAATTGACGAGCTGGGTCAGGCCTTTAATGAAATGCAGGAGGGCTTGAAAAATCTTGTTCGTGATGTCGAATTTAATGCGCAGCAGGTTGCCGCATCGGCAGAGGAATTAAATGCGAATGCTGACCAAATGACAAGCTCATCAGAACAGGTATCCTTAGCTATTCAAGAGGTATCCGCCAGCTCAGAAAAACAGTTAAGTGGAACAGAAGAAAGCGCTAATTCATTAGAAGAGATATCGACAGGGGTCGGTCGAATTGTTGATAGCTCCACAAATGTTGCTGAATTGGTGACGCAAATGAGCACACAGGCAGAAGTCGGAGGGAAAGCAGTCAGTGATACTTTAAATCAAATGACTTCTATCCAATCCTCTGTAGATAATACAAACCTGAATATCGCCTCCTTACTGGAACGCTCGAAGCAAGTAAGTACAATCTTAAAAGCTATTACTGATATTTCTGAACAGACAAATCTTCTGGCATTAAATGCAGCGATTGAAGCAGCTCGTGCCGGCGAGCATGGAAAAGGATTTGCTGTTGTAGCTGATGAGGTTCGTAAATTAGCGGAGGAATCCAAAAACTCAGCCGGCGAAATCAGCTCAATTGTTCATGGCATCCAGGACGACGTTCAAAAAGCGGTGGAAAAGATGTCTGAAGTGACAGCCAATGTAAATGATGGATTAGATGTATCTTATGATGCCATTGATAAATTCGGAGAAATTCTGCGTTCAAGCAGCGATATTAAACCGCAGATGGAAGAAGTAATGGCAATATCCGAGCAGATGTCTGCAGCAGTTCAACAGGTAACAGCAACTGCAAATGACCTGGCTTCTATAGCCAGAGATAATGCCTTATCCTCAGAAGAGGTCGCAGCATCTACAGAAGAACAGCTTGCATCCATGGAGGAAATCTCAGCATCTGCAAAATCCCTGTCCAGCATGGCAGAGGATTTAACATCAAAAATTGCGGAATATAAATATTAAGAGGAATAAAACGTAATAGTAAAAAAGAAGAATCTCCGTTATTAGGAAGATTCTTCTTTTTTCTATATAAGTACTTCAGCTTTTTTATTTAAACTTCAAATGAATTTATATTCATTTCCACTTCAAAACAAACCAATTTGATTTTTTGCTTCAAAATATGGGTACAGCCTTACTCTTTCTATACATATCATTTATTTGCATCTTTACTTATACAGCTTGGCAATCGTCTTATTTTTATAAGATATGCAGCAATTAAACGACTACCATGCAGATTTGTAATCAAGCTATCAGATCTTCCGTTGAATGGGAGTTTTATTTGAAATCCGATCTAATTGATTTAGCAAGTTATCCAGCGACTGTGATATTTTCAATAAATTTGGGTCATTTGGATCTTTTTCATAAGCTGCATACATTTCTTTTCTTTTCGCTTCAATCTGCTTGTTCAATTTATTAATTTCTGACATACTCTCACGCCCTCTCCAATTATCAAACAGAAGTTGGATATGGCATAAAAAGATATGATAAGGCTCTTAGCATGATTTTAACAGGAAAGGGGAGAAAAATAAAATAAATCAACTATTGTAATTTATGGGAAGGGAGTATTTAATAGTAAGTTAAATATTTAAATTAAGTTTGGGTGAACTGGATTTTATGATAAGTGTTCATTAGGAGGATGGCATGTTTTTATAGAATTATAGAGGCTTTTTTCGCAGCAAAAAGTGAGGAAAAATAAATTTGAAAAAAGAATTAAAAAAAATTATAAAAAAGCTTAAACAATTTGTCCCAGTTGCCGATATAAGAAATAGATCATCAATGGATGATTCGTTAGGGCCTTAACGATAAATATTTATTTTGATATTGACCTAAATGGTTAATATAGATGAGATCACATGGATGTGGCTCAAAAATTTTAAATTACATGGAGGTAAGAAATTATGATTATCAATCACAACATTTCCGCAATTAACGCACATCGTCAGCTGGGAGTAAACCAAAACGGAGTACAGAGTTCATTGGAAAAGCTTTCTTCTGGACTTCAGATTAACCGCGCAGGGGACGACGCTGCTGGTCTATCTATTTCAGAAAAAATGCGTGGACAAATTCGTGGTTTAGAACAAGCATCTGTAAACTCACAAGATGGTATTTCTTTAATTCAAACTGCTGAGGGTGCTCTAAATGAAACACATGCTATTTTACAGCGTCAAAGAGAGCTTGTTGTAAAAGCTGGTAACGAAGGAACTTTAGAATCTGATGACCTAACAGCAATCAAAGATGAAATTGATGAGCTTAATAAGGAATTAACAGGAATTTCAGAACGTACAGAGTTCAACGGTAAAAAACTTCTAGATGGCAGCTATGAAGGAACATTGCAAATTGGTGCAAACCAAGAGCAAGCCTTAGAAGTTGTAATTAATTCAGGTGCAGAAGGAGAAGGATTCAGTGCCGAAGATTTAGGTGTAAATGGTCTTGAAGTTAGTGGAGAAAGCGCTGATGCTGACTTAGCTTTAGTAGATGCTGCAATTGCTAAAGTTTCAAAAGCTCGTTCAAGCCTTGGTGCAAACCAAAACCGTTTAGAACACACTATCAATAATTTAGGTACATCTGCTGAAAACTTAACAGCAGCAGAATCTCGTATTAGAGACGTTGATATGGCGAAAGAAATGATGGAATTCACAAAGAATAACATTCTTTCTCAAGCAGCTCAATCTATGCTTGCGCAAGCTAACCAGGTTCCACAAGGTGTACTTCAATTATTACAATAATAAGTATATAAAAAGCTCCCGGATGGGGGCTTTTTTTAACCATAAATTTATTTTTTAAAAACAGGAGTGAGTTTCTAATACTCATTCCTGTTTTAGGTTTATAATACTTCATTTGAAGAAATCAATTGCACTCCAAGCTTAATCACTAGTTTAGCATATCGTTCAGGGTGAAGTGTATATGCTGGACCACAAGGATTTACTTTTGAAATAGCGATCTCATTATCCTTGCTAAGCTGAAATGTAATTTCCAATTCATTTAGTGGAAGCATCGAATAATAGTCTTGGATAGCAGCTGCGATTAATTCACTGTATTCCATTAAATTTGCTTCTATCGAATTAAATTCATCAATATCTATCTGTTTTTCGTCAGAGTTTAGAAAGCTTATTTGGTTAGTATGGAGTAATTCATTTCCATTATTCGCAGTTTGAAATGTTACATTTGCAATATTCCACTTATTTATATTGATATCTCTAATTAAATGCAGATTAAATTGCTTTCTGGGAAACTCATAAGTATCTGCTTCTACAATAACACGTTTTTTTACTAAGATTTTTTCGAAGTGCTGAGTCAATTGAAACTCACTGAACACTTGTGTTTTCTGCTGTGATATTACTTCAAATTTATTATTTTGCAGCTGGTTAATATACATAATTTCATCTTCTGCTTCCAAAATCAATTTAATACTGTGATATTTATTTACCCAATGAAATACATCTCGAAGTTTTTTAATCCTTGCATAATTTGGTAATAGGGGAGCTAATTTTTCATTTTTTTCTAGCTGTTGGTACAGCTCAGGTATATTTACAATTTGATTAGACCAGTGATTGATAAATGGAATATTCTCAAGCTCTTCATAAACAAATTTAAGATGTTCATTATCTTTTGCTTTTAATTCATCTAAAATAATATCTGGATAAGAGCTGATAGAAGGTTTCCACTCTTGATTCTCTCTGTCATAAAAATGCCCGCGGATAAGTAAATTCTCAAAATCGATATCGTTTGGCCGGATAAGACAAATATCTATATTTTCCATTTCGGCAGAGCTTATAAGTGCTCTTTGTAAAGGTGTAATCTGCGCAATATTTGGAACGATAAGACCTAATAATTTTTTACCCATATGATGACGGGTACTTAAATTAGAAGTATGTGAGTTAAATTGGTTTTTTTGAATACTATTAGCAGAAAGTGAATGGACAATACCATTTTTATAAATGTATTTTGCATAACCAATGGTATTCACAGCTCTTTGGTCTTCATGGAAAGCAGTCTGTGGCCCATTGTTTGCTTCATGCATCCATATCTTCCCTTTATCATCAATTGCAAAGTCCAGGCCGAGCTCATCAATCGCCATACCATATAATTTATCTAAATTCCATGCTACATCAATAGATAATTTCAGAATATCTTCTGCATATTTTTTCCCCTGCTTATCCCCATACTCATTCATTAAAAATTCATGGAAGTCTTCTATTCTTCCTTCTGTGCTGATGTTACTTAGGTTTGATTTTTTATTACCGATACGCGGATAAATATAGGTGACTTGCCATTTTCCTGATGCGTTTTTTTGTACATGCGAACGTATATGATAAGGTTCATTATTTTTTGTACGAGTATGAATATACTTTTGAATAATGTAGCTGCCTTTTTGATTTAATATAATGTCATCAAGCCATTTTTCAAATTCTTCTGCCACAAGAATATTCTCTTTTTTTTGATCTAATAAAATATACCGGTGTTTCTTTTTCGTTACAAAATAAATATTTTCACCACGATTTGCTTCCAAGTGTTTGAAAACTACTTTATTATTACTCTCTATGAAGTTCAGAATTTTTTCTTTATTATGACATAATTGAAATGGCACAAGTAATTTCACATATTTATTTCTTGTTTGCACGAGACGTTGTGGTAAGGATATTTTATTGCCAACATGAAAATAATTTGTAAATGGAACTGTCCTTAACAATTTTCGCCCAATATGTGTCTTTTTTGCTGAAGTATTATTAATTACATCTGGAAAAGGAATGGTTACTTGCTTTTTTTCTCCATTCTGATAAGATACTGCATCAATCATTTTCTCAGAGAAGTTCACATCATTATCTCCGAAAAAATATAAGATTGCATTTTGTTTTTCACTCTCTTTTACCATTGCCTCAATTCGGGGCTGTGGATAGTAAAGGAGGGGATTTTGAATGCCGTAAACTCCGATTTTAATTTGCTCTTTTTCTTTATTTATATGGTTATTTTCTTCAAATAGCAGCTGCAGTTTTTTTAGGTTAGGAATAAGTGAAAACTGTGTAATTTCAAGGATTTTCGTTGATTTATCGTTCTCGATATTTTTAGCAAT
Organism: Oceanobacillus sp. FSL W8-0428; assembly: GCF_038004405.1. Classification (NCBI taxonomy): domain Bacteria; kingdom Bacillati; phylum Bacillota; class Bacilli; order Caryophanales; family Bacillaceae; genus Oceanobacillus; species Oceanobacillus sp. FSL W8-0428. The sequence goes on along the minus strand of NZ_JBBORB010000001.1, from coordinate 282,982 downwards.
TAATAATAAATTTTTCTCTAATTTACCAGATAAATTTTGGTGTGTACTGTTTATGTAGCCATTTTGATTTAATGCCTGAATACCATCGACAATACTCCCCAATATAAAAATAGCCTGATTTTTTTCTTTTTTTCTCACTAACCCTTGAAAATGTTCAGCTGCTTCTATAATTGTGTTTACGATGTTTAATGATTGATTGATTTGCTTTTGATTTATTGTAGGCAAAATGATGCACTCCTGACTTAAAAAAATATGTTTGGAATAATAGATGCTGTTATAAAATGAAATGAAGAGATAACCTTCATGTTTATTATCGGTATGTTAGGAGAAATACTAAAGGAGTTATAGCTTCAAGTTTATATTATACGAGATAGAATTATAACTATAAATTAATACGAAGAAGGGAGGATAGTTATTTGTACCTTAGTGTTAGAAGGAAAAAATTAGTTATATTACTTAGTTTTATAGAGATATCATAAATTTAATGGAATATCTGTTTTTGCACAGTTAATAAAGTGTGTATATACTTTTATGTTAGAGGATTTTCAAAAGTAGTCATTTTAAATTTAGCTAGTTTATATGCTCGAAAACTTTCATACCATAATCATTCATCCATAAATGAAATTGTTGCTCCTAAAAGTAAACTGGAAGCCAATGATGAAGAAATATGTAAACAGTTAAGTAAATATTGAGATCAAGTAGATAGGGTTATGCTGGTTGGAAGAGGAAAAAAAGTAAGAGGAAGCGAATTAAAGTATAAAAAGAGGATTTTAAAAGTTATAAAGATTATTAATAGCTATATTAGAGAAAAGTAAACATTATCAGGTACTTCTATAAGAACTAATCAATGCCTATGTGTTTATAAAAAAATAGGTTTATTTATATGATTATTAAATCACCAAAGGAGGTCCTTCCCATCTACAAACTACTAATTGCGGATCGCGACAAAGAAGAACTTCAAGGCATCCATTGGCTGCTTTCAAAATATTCATTCCCAATAAACAAGACCAGATTAGCCAATCAACTAACAGACGTTCTGACCACTCTCGAAAATGAACTGCCTGATATATTATGTATAGAATTAGATATGATACAGGAAGACAGCTGGGAGATGGTTAAATCATTTATTCACAGATATTCTGGACAGGTTATCGCCATCACTGCCGAGGCTACTTTTGAGCGGGCAATGCAGGCAATGTCTATTAAAGCAGTTGATTTGTGGGTGAAGCCGCTCTCTCCATCACTTATGAAGCATGCCTTACAGCAGGCTATCGGAAATCTATCAGCTGTAAGTAAGAAAAACACGATTACAGAACTGGGGCACACTGTGCGGTATGAAGCTTTATTTATAGACGACCATGTTTCCTTCCCTTACCCTGTATATTTACTGGGAGCTGAGCAGCGAAAAACATTAAATGATCTCAGAGATTTTATCGATCAATTTGATTTTGATTATAAGCCATCCGTATTTTCTGCTCATGATAATATTGTGCTCGTGTTCCAGCATGATTTTCCGGCACCTGTAAAGCAGGCGCAGCGATTCTTAAGAGAATGGGAGCATTCGGAAGGAAATCCTATTGCAATTGTTGTAAATAGAGGGAGTGGGGACTCTCTTCATCCGATTTATATGAAACTATTGCGGATGATGGAAACGACCTTTTTTATAGGCTATAAGCAGGTGTTGCAGGCAGAAGATGTTCAGGAATGGATAGATATTGATCCTTTTTTAACTGTGGAGGAGCAGAGAAATTGGGTTTTTATGCTGGATGAGAGACAGGGAGATAAGCTGAAAAGCTGGCTGTATGAGGAATTTTTTAATATGAAGTCTCCATATCCGGAGCCAGGTCTGCTTCGGACACGATTAACAAGTATACTCGCGCAGATACGCCGGTTTATGTTCCGGAAAGGGCTGAAATCAAAGGCTAGTGAAGCGTATTATAAAAATGTGTTTGAGAGTATATTATATAGTCCGGTTTTATATCGTATTGTCCAGGAGCTGATTCTGTTTATTAATTATCTGTTTCAAACGGTCAAGGAACAGGATATATATGCGAGGGCAGATGTTATCGAAGCGGCCATCGGTTATATGGAGAATCATTATAATGACGCAACTCTTTCATTGACGGAAGTAGCTGCGCATGTTCACCGCAGCCCATCTTATTTGAGCCATATTCTGTCGAAAAGATATCAGCAATCTTTCCGGGAAATGCTGATCTATATTCGAATGCAAAAGGCGAAGGAGATGCTTGGTGCAACGGATGATTCCATTCAAAATATTGCTGCTGCTGTCGGTTTCCGCAATCCAAATTATTTTAGCCGTGTGTTTAAATCACATACCGGTCTGACTCCGCGTGAATGGAGATTGCAATAAATGAAGTAGAAATATTATATTTTTATAATAATCTAATATTATTATCATAAAATGAAAGCGTTTTATATATAAGTTTATCTTTACCTATGATTTTTATATTATTTCGAATAGGAGTTATCTATATTGCACTCTCCCTGATTGGTAAAATAAGAATTATCAGAATACAGAATTGATGGGAGAGTGAATAAGTCATGTCAGAGACAAGGTCAAGAGAAGTAAAACAATATAGAGGCACGGAATTAAATACAAAAGGTTGGATTCAGGAAGCAGCATTACGCATGTTAAATAATAACCTCCATCCAGATGTAGCGGAAAATCCGGATGATTTAGTGGTGTATGGCGGGATTGGAAAAGCAGCGAGAAACTGGGATTGCTATGATGCCATTGTTAAGTCTTTAACAGAATTAGAAGTTGATGAGACGTTATTAATTCAGTCTGGAAAACCAGTAGCCGTTTTCCCATCTCATAAAGACGCTCCCAAAGTGTTGATAGCCAATTCAAACCTTGTACCTGCCTGGGCGAATTGGGAACATTTTAATGAATTGGACCGGAAAGGATTAATGATGTACGGGCAAATGACTGCTGGAAGCTGGATTTATATTGGCAGTCAGGGAATTTTGCAGGGAACCTATGAGACCTTTGCGGAATGTGCAAAGCAGCATTTTAAAGGCAGCCTGGCTGGAACCATTACATTAACTGCGGGACTTGGCGGCATGGGAGGGGCTCAGCCACTGGCTGTAACCTTGAATGGCGGTGTCTGCATTGCAGTTGAAGTAGATCAGCATCGAATTAATCGTCGGATCGAAACGAAATATTTAGATATGTATACAGATAACGTAGACGAAGTGATTCGTCTGGCTGATGAGGCCCGTAGCCAAAGGAAAGCTTTATCTATCGGTCTATTAGGAAATGCAGCAGAGGTTTTACCAGAAATGATTGCGAAAGGATTTATTCCCGATGTGTTAACGGATCAGACATCTGCGCATGATCCGTTAAATGGTTATATTCCAGAAGGATTCAGCTTGGAGGAAGCTGCTGATTTGCGGAAAAAGGACGAGAAAGAATATACAACTCTTTCTAAAGCAAGTATTGCTAAGCATGTAGAAGCAATGCTGGAAATGCAGAAGCAGGGAGCTGTTACCTTTGATTATGGAAATAACATTCGCCAGGTGGCAAAAGACGAGGGTATAGAAAATGCTTTCGATTTCCCTGGGTTTGTTCCTGCCTATATCCGTCCGCAATTTTGCGAAGGTAAAGGACCGTTCCGCTGGGTGGCGTTATCCGGAGATCCAGAGGATATTTATAAAACAGATGAAGTGGTTTTACGTGAATTTAGTGATAATAAGCATTTATGTAATTGGATTCGGATGGCTCGAGAAAAGGTGAGCTTTCAGGGCCTGCCTTCCCGTATTTGCTGGCTTGGTTACGGGGAACGTGCGAGATTTGGAAAAATCATCAATGATATGGTTGCCAGTGGGGAGTTAAGTGCTCCAATCGTCATTGGCCGTGATCATCTTGATTCCGGTTCTGTCGCATCACCAAACAGAGAAACAGAATCAATGAAAGACGGCAGCGATGCTGTTGCTGACTGGCCAATTTTAAATGCTCTGATCAATAGTGTTGGCGGGGCAAGCTGGGTCAGTGTTCATCACGGCGGCGGTGTAGGAATGGGATATTCTCTACATGCTGGGATGGTCATTGTTGCGGACGGGACGAAGGGTGCTGAAAAACGCCTGGAGCGTGTATTGACTACGGACCCCGGGATGGGAATTGCCCGTCATGTGGATGCAGGATATGAGCTGGCACAGGAAACAGCGCGTAAAAAGAACGTGAACATTCCCATGTTAAAAAATGAATAATGTAAAGTGCTGTCTTTTGGAAACAAATATTTTTTCAGAGATGTACGAATACAGCTACATTTTATAAACTGTTAAAAACATGCATGCGGGAGGGGAAGTAACATTGGCACAAAAGATGTTTATTTCAAATGCGAATCAAGTAATTACAATGGCGGGGCACTCTGATACACCTGCTAAAAAAGAGAAAATGTCCAAGATTTCAATAATGAAGCATGGGAGTATCTGGATTGAAGATGGAAGGATTGTTGAAGTGGGTCCGGATGAAGAGCTCCGTGAAAAATACAGAACACAAATAGAAGATGCAGTACAAATCGATGCAACCGGTAAAATTGTAACACCGGGTCTGATTGACCCACATACACATCTTGTTCATGCCGGTACACGGGAAAATGAGTATGCGATGCGTTTAAAAGGAAAAACATATATGGAAATAATGGAGGCAGGCGGGGGGATTCATGCAACCACCCGTGCTACACAAAAGGCAAGCCATGAAAAGTTATATGAAGAGTCGAAAAAGCGTTTAGATAAATTTTTATTGCATGGTGTGACAACGCTTGAAGCAAAAAGCGGGTATGGATTAACACTGGAGCATGAATTGAAACAGCTGGAAGTGGCAAAGCAGCTGCAAAAGGATCATTCAGTTGATATTATTTCTACTTTTATGGGAGCTCATGCTGTACCGATGGATGAGAAAAAGAATCCGGAAAAGTTTGTTACCCGGGTCATTGAAGAAATGATTCCTGAAGTAGCAGAACGGAAATTAGCTGTATTTAACGATGTATTTTGCGAGCGAGGAGTATTTACGCCCGAGCAGTCAAAGCGAATACTAGAGGCTGGAAAAAAACACGGACTTATTCCTAAAATTCATGCTGATGAGATTGAACCATATGCCGGTGCGAAATTAGCAGCAGAGGTCGAGGCAATTTCAGCAGATCATCTTTTGAAAGCATCCGACGAAGGAATAAAAGCGATGGCAGAGCAGGGAGTTGTCGGTGTTTTATTACCTGGAACAGCCTTCTTCCTAATGGCGGAATTTGCTCCTGCTAGAAAGATTATCGATGCTGGGGTTGCGGTAGCTTTATCCACGGATCAGAACCCGGGATCTTCGCCAACGATTTCTCTTCCGTTTATTATGAATTTAGGCTGTCTGAAGATGGAAATGACACCTGAGGAAGTATTAACTGCAACAACGATTAATGCAGCACATGCCATTGGCTGTGCAGATGAGGCGGGCAGCCTGGAAAGTGGTAAGAAAGCAGATATTACCATTTTTGATGTTCCTAATTATTTAACTTTATCGTACCAGTATGGGATGAATCATGTAGATACTGTTATAAAATCCGGAAAGCAGGTTGTAGTGGGAGGACGGCTTCAATAAGTATAATCTGCCCTTAGATCACGATGTAAAATAATGACTTGACAATACTGCTGTTTTTAAAGGGAACTATCAAATAGAGAATAAGGGGATTGTCATATTTAGCAGTAGTATCGAAACTTAAATAAAAAGGGTGAATAGAGTGAATCAAGTTCAAAAAGACGTAACTGTTAAAGAGCCTAAACACGCACAATCCCTTAATATCAATAATTTGCTGAAGTTTCTCTTGTTTAGTTTGATTGGAATTTTTACTTTCTTTATCCCGATTACAATAAACGGAGTATCATCGATTCCGCTTGATCATATTGTAACCTATGTTCAAACCGTTTTTTCCGATGCTGTTCCTTATTATGCTTTGATTATGATTATCTTTGGAGCAATATATCCATTTATAAATCGTACTTGGAATAAAGATATAGTTAATATTGTTTTGTCTTTGTTTAAGATTTCTGGTGCAGCTGTAACGGTTATGTTAGTTTTTCAATTTGGACCAGGCTGGCTGCTTGATCCAAATATCGGACCATATCTCTTTGAAAAATTGGTTATTCCGGTCGGAGTTCTTGTACCTATTGGAGCTGTCTTTCTGGCTTTACTTGTAGGCTATGGATTATTAGAGTTTTTTGGAGTTCTGCTCCAATCTGTTATGCGTCCAATTTGGAAGGTACCAGGCAGATCTGCAGTTGATGCAGTAGCATCTTTTATTGGAAGTTATTCTGTAGGTTTATTAATTACAAATCGGGTTTTTAAAGAAGGAAAATATACAATAAAAGAAGCAACGATTATTGCAACAGGATTTTCAACCGTTTCTGTAACATTCATGATTGTCATAGCAAATACACTTGGTTTGATGGGGATCTGGAATATGTATTTTTGGGTCACATTATTTGTTACTTTCCTGGTAACTGCAATCACAGTAAGAATGTGGCCTTTAAATAAACTCAGTGAGGAATATTATGACGGAGAAGGACATCCGGAAGAAAATATTAAAAAGAATCGAATAAAAGTTGCATGGTCACAAGCTATGGAGGTTGCTGATCAGGCACCGGCAATTTCAAAAAATATTTGGATGAATTTCAAGGATGGCTTAATCATGACAATGGCAATTCTTCCATCTATTATGTCGATTGGTCTGCTGGGGCTGATTTTAGCGGAGTATACTTCTGTATTTGATATATTGGGTTATATCTTTTATCCATTCACATGGATTATGCAGGTTCCAGAGCCGTTGTTAGCTGCTAAGGCAGCAGCTACAGAGATTGCTGAAATGTTTTTACCGGCATTGCTCGTTACGGATGCGCCATTAATAACGAAATTTGTAATTGCTACCTTATCTGTATCAGCTATTCTTTTCTTTTCGGCTTTAATTCCATGTATCTTGTCTACAGAGATACCGGTCAGTGTTCCTAAGCTGATTGTAATTTGGATTGAGCGTACTATATTAACAATCATTATTGTAACGCCAATTGCATATTTATTACTTTAGCAAGGTTAAAAAGAGCAGGTAAACATCGAAATGAACAGATATTATTCCTATAAGTAATGGACTATTTTTATTACTCAGATTATAATTATAGATAGCCAATAGTAAATAGTGTTATTTTTGAGAGTAAAAGGGAGCGTTTACATGTCTCAGAAAATTAGAATTGGAAAGATTGCAACGCTGCTTGCCATGTTAGACGAGAGTGAATATAGCTCCTTTGATGCCATGTTTAACGAAGTGGATACATGCCTTGGAAAAGTGGGCTCGATGAACATGCAGAAGGTTATATCATCTGTAGAAACGGCAGTTAAACGAAGCGGGCTGATTGAAGAGGGAATCTACAGAGAAACGCATGCTTTATACCATACGATTGTCGAGGCGCTTGAAGGCGTAACAAGAGGACAGCTGGCGATTGGAGAGACAATGCGGACAGTAGGCCTTCGCTTTGCTGTTGTACGCGGCAGACCATATGAAGAAGAAAAAGAAGGCGAGTGGATAGCTGTCGCTTTTTACGGAACAATCGGTGCACCAATAAAAGGACTGGAGCATGAAGCGCTCGGTCTTGGTATTAATCATATTTAATCATTTTATCAATTAAATACGTAATCATGACCTATAGTAACGAGTTGTTAGGAGGTGATGATGGCTTACTTAAGTATGCCGTTATCACCTCCTTTTTATGTTTACAGCGTAATTTGATAAAGCAGGCTTGAAAAAGGAGGAAGCAGTAATGATAGAGTTAACAGGCCATTCTTTAACAATTAATCAGTTGAAAAGAATTCTGATCGATAAAGAAAAAGTATCGATTTCAGAAAAAAGCATGCAAAAAGTCCGCGAAAGCAGATATGCGGTAGAAAATATTGTAGCAGATAAAGAAACGGTATATGGAATTAATACGGGTTTCGGCAAATTCAGTGATGTCATTATTGATCAGGAACACGTAGAAAAGCTGCAGTTAAATTTAATACGTTCACATGCTTGCGGTATTGGAGAGCCGTTTCCTGAAATTGTTTCACGCGCAATGATTGTGCTGCGCTTAAATGCTTTATTGAAAGGATTTTCAGGAGTTCGTGCTGTTCTAGTTGAACTGCTGGCTGAGCTTATTAATAAAAATGTACATCCGGTCATTCCGCAGCAGGGATCCCTGGGGGCGTCCGGTGATTTAGCTCCGCTGGCCCATCTGGCACTTGTTTTAATCGGAGAAGGCAAGGTCTATGATGGTGCGGGGAAACCAGTAAATGCAGCACCAATTTTGACTGATAAAGGTATCCAGCCAATCGTCTTGCAGGCGAAGGAAGGTCTTGCGCTTATCAATGGTACACAGGCCATGGTTGCAATGGGAATTGTAAACTATATAGAAGCAGAACAGATCGCCCTGGATAGTGAGTGGATTGCGGGTATGACGATAGAAGGTCTGGAAGGAATCATTGATACCCTTCATCCGGCTGTACATGAAGCAAGGGGCTACCAGCAGCAGATGGCAGTTGCAGAAAGAATGCGTGAATGGTTAGAGGGGAGCAGTCTTGTTACAAAGCAAGGCGAAAAGCGCGTACAGGATGCTTATTCATTACGCTGTATTCCGCAGGTGCATGGCGCGTCATGGCAGGCGCTGGATTATGTGAAAGAAAAACTGGAGATAGAGATGAATGCTGCTACGGATAATCCGCTTATTTTTGAAGAGGGGAAGCTGGTTATTTCAGGCGGAAACTTTCATGGACAGCCCATTGCATTTGCGATGGATTTTATGAAAATTGCTGTAGCAGAATTAGCTAATATATCAGAACGTCGTATCGAGCGGCTGGTGAATCCACAGTTAAATGATTTACCGCCATTTTTAAGCCCGGAGCCCGGTTTACAATCCGGTGCTATGATTATGCAATACGCAGCAGCATCACTTGTTTCAGAAAATAAAACATTAGCACATCCCGCAAGTGTGGATTCAATTCCTTCTTCTGCAAATCAGGAGGACCATGTAAGTATGGGAACAATCGCATCACGTCATGCGGGGATGATCATACAAAATGCGAGACGCGTATTAGCGATCGAATGTATATGTGCTCTGCAGGCAATAGAATATCGGGGTGTAGAAAATGCAGCACCGAAATTAAAAGAAAAATGGAATAAGATGCGTAAGGCGGTTCCAAGCATTACGGAAGACAGGATTTTTTCTGAAGACATAGAGAAGGTAAATCAAGCCTTAAATCCATTGATTAACACCAGCAATTTTATTGAAAAAGGATCTTATATTTCTTAAAACAGGATAACAAGGAGACAACATTCCTCATTTTATCAGGGATAGTTGTCTCTTAGGTTTTTAAAATTCGTAAAGCACTCCTCCTCAAAGCTGCCATCAAATAATAAAAGCTCTCCCAATCTCTTCACATTCCCGCCCAACCAGCCGATATACCTATAAACAAGTATATTAAAAATAGTATGATTGGAGGGTAATAATCGATGCGTATCAATAATAATGTAATGGCTTTCGCAATCTATAATAATATGAATAATCATTTTGCAATGGCTCAGAAATCCATGCTCCGTATTGCGAGTGGTCAGCGTATTAACAGTGCAGCAGATGATCCGGCCGGTTTAGCAATCTCAGAAAAGATGCGTGCGCAAATTCGCGGTTTGAATATGGCGATACGTAATACGCAGGATGGGATCTCGCTCCTGCAAACTGCGGAAGGTGCAGTAAATGAAACACATGCGATATTGCAGCGGATGCGGGAGCTGAGTGTAAAGGCTGCGAATGGAACATATTCAGACCTTGACCGGGAGATACTGCAGGATGAAATCAATCAACTTCGTGAGGAATTGACTCGAATTGGCAGGGATACAGAGTTTAATACGCAATCCTTATTAGACGGCTCTTATACAAATAAGCGTATTCAGGTTGGGGCAAATTCCGGACAGTATATTGAGATTTCTATTGGTGATGTAAGGGCAGCGGCTCTTGGTGTAGATGAAATTGATATTTCTACACAAGAAGGAGCGGACGAGGCCATTGGTATATTAGATGAAGCGATTAAGCGGGCATCGTCCCAGCGTTCTAATTTGGGAGCAATCCAAAATCGCCTGGAGCATACGATTAACAACCTTTCCAATACTGTTATGAATTTAACACAGGCAGAGTCACGGATTCGAGATGCGGATATTGCAAAGGAAATGATGTTATACACCAAGCATAGTCTTCTGGCACAGGTTGCGATGGCTATGCTGGCACAGGCTAATCAACAGCCGCAGATGATATTACAGCTTTTGCAAAATTGATATTTTCAGTAGAGGGTATAAGTTTTAAAAAAATAACTAAAAGTGTTCTCCTAAAAAAGAACACTCTTAGCTCTATCTATGAAACGGACAGCCCTTCATTTCTTGATAAGCCTTATCCTGATAAAAGAAATTCGGCTTCTTCAACTCATTGCTATAGGGCTGATGCCAGACATGTGTAGTTGCTGGGGAAACAGGCGGGATTAGCCAGGTCCATTTTCCGGTTACTTCACGTTCTGCTTTTGCTTCCTGTTTCTCAAAAATGCGGAATTGTGCTGCGGCTGTATGGTGATCTACGATGGATACACCTTGTTTTTTAAAGGAATGGAGCACCATTTCATTCAGTTCAATCAATGCACGGTCCTGCCACAAATTACTGGCATGCTTTGTCTCTAAGCCCATAATTTCTGCCATTTTGGGGAGCAAATTATAACGGTGCTCATCTGCGAAATTTCTTGCGCCGATTTCCGTCCCCATATACCAGCCGTTAAAGGGAGCAGATACATAATGCAGTCCGCCGATTTCAAGGCGCATATCTGCAATAATCGGAATAGCATACCATTTTAAATGTAAGTCTGCCACCGCCTTATATTCTGGATGCTCCATTGGGATTTCCGGAATCAATGCTTCAGGGATGCTTCTCCAGACAGGTGGCTGGTCGCCGATTTGAATAACCAGGGGCAAAATATCGAAATCAGTTCCTTTTCCCTGCCAGCCCAGTTTCTCGCAAATCCTTGTGAATTCCAGCGAAGCTGAATCGCCAATAATACCTTCTCCAGAGTCGTAGCCCGCATAACGCAGCAGTTGATGGTTCCAGACTTTTACGGTCTCTTCTTTTGCTGAAACAGCAGGGAATATCGTGATATATGGCTTAATTCTTCCCTGATTAAAGGCATTTTTCAAATGACTGAACAGAAATTCGAATACTTCTTCTTCTGTGGCTGCCTGCCTGGCATCCGCTACGTCGATACGTTCCCAGAACAGTCTGCCGATACAGCGGTTCGAATTCCGCCAGGCCAGCTTTACTCCATAAACAATTTCATCGTAGGTTTGAGTATATGTACCGAATGCTTTTATATCTGAAATTACTTCTTTCATTCTTTCTTCTAACTTTTCTGCAGGAGCTCCGGTCTCCGTATAGTATGTTTTTAAAAATTGTTCGGCTTCCTGCTGCATTTCATAATTATTCAATGGAATTTACCTCCAGCTGTTGACTGCATTTTATAGTATATATTTTAACGAAGAGAAGGATGAATTTCCATTTTATCTGACGCACAGGAAGGGAAGAGGCAATTATTTGTTCATATTGCTGTCACATACCTTCCTATAGCAAAATGAAATTATGATTTGTGAAATGTACAGATGGTTTCAATAGACTTATGAATGATTGGTGAAAGGTACCTGGTTCGATCTTTGACAAGATAAACATTTCTCTTTAACTCCTGATCTTTCATTTTTTTGATATGCACTGTTGAATGATGTGATTTATTTACATAGTTTTCCGGAACAATGGTAATTCCAAGCCCGCTTTCTACCAGGTGATAGGCTGTTTCAAACCTTTCAATTTCAAACTGAATATTAGGGCTGATGCTTGCATATTGAAAAGCTTTTAATATATCATTTCTGGTCTGATATCCTTCCTTACATAATATAAAAGGCGGGTGTTTTAAATCTTCCATAGTAATGAATGTTTTTGTTTGGAGGGGATGGTCGTCTGGAATTAAAGCTACAAGGTTTTCTTCATATAAAAATATCGATTGCAGCTCTTTGGTATCAATATAATAATTCGTTATTGCATAGTGGATTTCATAATTTAATAAAGCATTTTGAAGTTCGGATAAGCTAAGTAATTCAGAAATTTGAATGTGAATATCATTCGAATTTGTTTTGATTTTTTTGATAACCTCACTAAACCAATTTTTAGCTGTTTCGATCATACTGATTGAAAGCTCTAACGGACCTTCTAACCGTAGCCGTTTCATTTCCTCCTCCATACTATTCATCTGATTAATTACTTTTTTAGCTTGATAATAAAGAATTTCACCTTCTTTGGTGAGCTGTATATGCGGTTTTTTTCGGTTAATAAGTGAAAGGCCTAAATGGTTCTCTAATTTCTTTATGGATATACTTAAAGATGGCTGCGAAATATGCAGATGTTCCGCAGCTCTTGTAAAGCTTTTTTCTTCAACTACCTTGATATAGTATTGTAATTGAGTCAAGTCCACAGACAATTCTCCTTTAATTATAGTCTTAAACTATAAAACAATAAATTATATATATTAGTGATTATACTATACAAAATTTATAATGAAGAGAAATTAATTAATGCAACGGAGGGAAAAATATGTATCAAGCACCTGCTAATGAGTACTGGAAAGGAAGAGAGGACAGCAGCTCTGACAGGAATAGTTTCCGTTTCCACCAAACAGTAAACTTAGAAACGATACAAACGTTAGATGATGCAGAGAAGATGATTGCACTTGTCGGCTTTGAATGTGAAGAAGGTGTCCGGCGAAATAAAGGCAGACTTGGTGCAAAGGAAGCTCCTAATAAAATTCGCACTTTTTTATCCAATATGCCCAGCTCCGTTTTAGGAAGTTATTCTCTTATAGATACTGGTAACATCATCTGTGAAGGCAGGCATATGGAGAAAGCACAGATGGAGCTCGGTGTACATGTGGAAAAGCTGCTTTCTAAAAAAGCCGCTCCGATTATTATTGGCGGCGGTCATGAAACCTTTTTCGGTCATTATTTAGGAGCAAGATCCTATTTGAAAAAGGAGGCACGTCTTGGAATCATTAATATTGATGCACATTTTGATATGCGGAGAGATATGCAGCCATCCTCTGGAACCATGTTTAGGCAAATTCTTGAATCGGATAAAAATGCAAATTATTTATGTATTGGAATTCAGCCTTTCTCTAATACAAAAGCATTATTTCAAACAGCTGATGAGCTTGGTTGCTCATATTTTCTGGAAAATGAGGTTAAAGGAGATATCCAGCGTATTTTTCAGGCAATCGACCAATTTAGCGCAGACCATGATGCACTCATTTTTACACTATGCACAGATTCCATTTCAGCAAGTGAAGCTCCGGGTGTCAGTGCACCTGCTCCGTTTGGTCTGGCAGTATCAGATGTTCGGAAGCTATTGAATTATATTGCTTCAAAAGATAACACCATCAGCTTCGATATATCTGAAGTTAATCCCGCTGTTGATGAAAATGACCGTACAGCGCGACTTGGTGCAGCACTGATTACGGAGGTTATCCACACATTTTCTAAGTAAATATAAAATCCATACAGGGGAAGACAGGGAGGAAAGGCATCATGATAGAATTTGATCAGGTTACAACGATTTTCTTTGCTTTGGCTGTTTACATGCTAGGAACATTTCTGAATAATAAAATACTATTCCTGAATAAGTTTTGCATACCGGCACCAGTTGTCGGAGGTTTGTTATTTGCACTAGTAATTACATTTTTACGCGGGTTCGATATTTTAATTATTAATCTGGATACGTCGCTGCAAAATTTATTTATGCTTACCTTTTTTACTACAGTCGGTTTAGGAGCCAGCTTTAAGCTGCTAAAAATAGGGGGGAAGCTGCTAATTATTTATTGGCTGGCATGTGGATTTTTAGCACTTGCTCAAAATATCATTGGTGTATCGATGGCAAAGCTGTTACATCTCGATCCACTAATCGGTGTGATGGTTGGAGCCGTATCCATGGAGGGCGGACATGGAGCTGCGACAGCATTTGGTACTACTATCGAAGAATTAGGAGTAGATGGTGCTCTCTCGATTGGTTTAGCTGCGGCCACAGTTGGTTTAGTTGCCGGAGGTTTAATAGGGGGGCCAATTGTAAAATATCTAATGAATAAATATCAATTAAAACCGACAGAAACAGAGGAAATCTCTGATTCCTCTATGGGCAATGTAAATCAGCAGGATACGAAAATAAATTCAAAATCATTTATGATGCAAGTCTTCATTATTGTATTTTGTATGGCTTTAGGAACATTCCTGGGAGATTCGTTTACTGAAGTGACAGGATTTGTCCTTCCTGGATATGTAGGAGCGATGTTTGTTGCTGTTATTGTGAGAAATATCATTGACCGGATTTCCGGTAATGTTATTCAAATGAAAAGTATAGGTATAATAGGGGACATAACACTAGGGATTTTCTTATCCATGGCATTGATGAGCATTCAATTATGGGAAATAGTTGACTTGGCTTTACCACTTTTACTTATCATACTGGTCCAAGTTATCTTTATTGCTTTGTTCAGCATATTTATCCTGTTCAAAATGCTTGGGAAAAATTACGATGCAGCTGTTATGATTGGCGGGTTTACAGGGCATGGATTGGGAGCGACACCTAATGCAATCGCCAATATGGATGCAGTCGTATCTAAATTTGGTCCATCCAGAAAAGCATTTTTAGTTGTTCCTCTGGTTGGTGCATTCCTAATTGATGTTTTCGCAGTACCAATTATTATAACGACAATTAATTTATTCAGTTAGTAAAAGCAGTATCTTATAATAAAAGCCGGATAAAGTATATATTTCCGATACTTTATCCGGCTTTTTTTGTTGTGAGCATGATAGAATCATTATTTCATAGTGAATAATTTTTTAATGAAAAATAGTATTGCCCGGCACAGAACACCAGAATTTACAGCCGACATTTTTATTCTTTCTTTCATTTCCTCTTTTAAATATCATAGAAAAATATTAAAAATTGAAGAAAATAAAATAAATGTATTTAGAAGAAAATGTTTTATTAAGTCGAAATAAGTGTGTTGCTAACTATGTTTACATGATATATTTATACTATATAAATTTCTGCAGGGTCGGTTGTGGGGAGGAATTGAGTTTGGCTCAGGTTGTATTTAAAATTAAGAATAGAAAAATATTTTTTTCAGAGCAGACATCTTGTAATGTAATAAATAAGTCAAAAGATGTCCTTTCTGGAGAAGACTATGAAAATGTGCTCTCTTCTAATATCGGTCCTCACGTAGCTGAAAATTTCTCAAAACTTGTTAATGGTGAAAAAAATCAAATTCATTTTAATGCATCCTTTGATGCGGAAAATGGGAGAATATTACTTTTTAACATTTTTGGCTATCGTTTTATGTCGGAGGATGGTGCGGAAATTTTTGGTGTGATTACAGATGAAAGAGAAGCAAATCAGCAGTTAATGACAGCATTAAAGGAATTATCAGATATTAAGTATGCTATGGATCAATCTGTGATTTTAGCAATTACGGACAGGCAGGGTAAAATCACACATGCAAATGATCGTTTCTGCGAAATATCCGGTTATTCCAGAGGTGAGTTAATTGGAAATACACACCAGCTGATTAATTCAGGCTATCATTCCAGAGATTTTTTTAAAAATATGTGGCGGACAATTGGTTTTGGCGGAGTCTGGAAGGGTGAAATCAGGAACCGCGCGAAAGACGGTACTTTTTATTGGGTGGATACAACCATAGTTCCCGTGAACGATGGAAAGGGGAAGCCGATCCAATATATAGCAATGCGTTTTGATATAACGGATAAAAAAGAAAATCAGGAAAAGATTCGTTTGATGGCCTTCTACGACCATTTAACAGGGCTTGTGAACCGCCGGAAATTTGATGACGATTTAATAAAAAAAATTGAATATAATAAAAAAAATAATGGCAGGTTTGGAATCATGTTTGTTGATCTGGATGGCTTTAAATACGTAAATGATACGCTGGGGCATATAATAGGCGATCAGTTGCTTGTAGCTGTTGCCCGCCGTTTTGAGAATCTTATTGGTGAAAAGGGTATGGCTGCGAGACTCAGTGGGGATGAATTTGCAATTGTTATCCATTCAATTACAGCTCCAGTGGACATGCAGTATTTTGCAGAATCTATTATTGAAAGTTTCAAAGAACCTTTTTCTATAGAAGGATATCAGTTAAATATGACTGCCAGTATTGGCGTAGCAACCTATCCAGAGGCTGGCCCGGACGCCTCTGCTATCATGAAGCATGCAGACCTGGCAATGTATCGTGTAAAAGGCTTGTTTAAAAATGATTACAGATTCTTTGATAGAGAGATGAAGTTTTCGAATCAAAGAGCATTCCAGGTGAAAAATGACTTAAGAATGGGTCTGGAAAAAAATCAGTTTTATATTGTATATCAGCCTAAAGTGTCTCCAAATGAGGATATTGTTACAAGCTGTGAAGCTCTCATTCGCTGGAAGCATCCGGAATTTGAGGAAATATCTCCTGCTGAGTTTATTCCCTTGGCCGAAGAGGTAGGAATGATTAATGAAATTGGTGATTGGGTAATAGAAAATGCTTGTAAACAGCTGCAGCTATGGAAATCAAAAGGATATGATCCGATTCCGGTATCAGTTAATATATCGCCCAGCCAGTTTTTACAAGCTGACTTTGTTAAAAAATTCTGGTCTTATCTTGATACATATCAAATTGAGCCAAGTTGGATACAAATTGAGATTACGGAAAATCTCTTTATTGATAATGAAAAGTATGTCCAGCAAATTTTAAAAATAATGAGAAAGAGAGGTATCAAGGTTGCACTGGATGATTTCGGGACGGGATACTCTTCTTTGGCTTACTTACAAAAGCTTGATTTAGATATTTTAAAAATTGACCGCTCTCTCATCAGCGGGGTTTCTGATTTTCCCATAAAAAAAGAAATCGCAACGACTATTGTGAGGCTGGGAAAGTGCCTCGGTATGAAAGTAGTTGCTGAAGGAGTAGAAACGAAAGAAGAACTCGATGTTTTATGCAATCATGATATCGATGAAATTCAAGGTTATTATTATAGTAAGCCGCTTGATGTAAAAGCAATGACTAAAGTTTTAAAGACGAAGGTGCTGAGTAAATAACGTAGTATAACCACTTGCGCTGTCAGCTCGAGAGCCTGTTTGTTACATTATTATTAATGAAACGTCAGTCCGGAAATCCCTTAAACTTCTTCCCGGACTGACGTTTGAGAAGGGTATACTCTATTTTTCCCTGATTGTTTTGCTTTGTATAAAGCCTCATCTGCCGATTGGATGATTTGATGATGATTGGTGCAAGTGTCTGGATAAGTTGCTACACCAATCGAGACTGTCACACAAATATTTTTCTTCTTAGAAATTTGAAATGGATGTGCTTCTACTTCTTTTTGAATTCTTTTCGCTACCTCTAATGCGTTTTCAAGACTGCAGTCAGGCAGGATAATTGAAAATTCATCTCCTCCATTGCGGAAGGCTGTATCAAATGAACGGATATTTTTTAATAAAATATTACTGAATTCTGTTAAAATCTGATTTCCTACCGGGTGTCCATATGTATCATTTATTTGCTTGAAATAATCGATATCCAGTGTTAGCAGCGTCAGTTTTTCATTTTCCGTGATGGATTTATCGATAAATTGATTCCAGGTTGTTTCAAATGCCCGCATATTTTGTAGACCTGTCAAGAAATCTTTAGATGCTTCCTCTTCATATTTCGACAAAAGCATTGCTGTTCTGTCCAAGTGCTTTGAGAAAGCAACAGCAATCAATCCGCAAATAATCGATACAATACAGTAAACAGGCACAAAACGCAGTAATTGAAGATAATCATTTAAATAAAACATCATAATGCAGAAAAATATCAGATTGGAATATAGAATCATAATCAGTGCCTTACTGTAGGTTGCTTTATTAGGCTGGTACAGCTTATGAATCAACTGGAATCCAATAATTAATAAAATTACCAGACATATAGTTGTTGCGGAAAGAGTTGTCATTCCGCTTATCATAAATCTCCCAATAATAATGACAATACCTGCGATGACAGCAGGAAACAATCCTGTAAACAGGATAAGCAGCATAATAGGTATAAACCGTAAGTCTATCAATGCATTTTCTGCCACCTTAATAGAAAACACAATTAATAAGACGCCGGATAACCCGGAAACAGCGCCGTCAATAAACCCTTGTTTCCAATTAGAGAGGGTATCTATTTTCAATTTCGTTCGAAGTGGTATGTAAATAACAGTTAAGGTGATTATTATACAAAGATTAATAAAAAAATCATCAAAAAGATAGAACATAATATTTCCACCTGCCAAACGGTTTCCTCTCCTTTATTTCATTACCATACTAACCTCGGCAATACTAAATTTATTAGACTATCTAAAAAAATGTCTTTTCTTTGATAGGTAACTGGTTATTTCTGATAGTTTATCAGTGCTGACTGCGTACATTTGAGCACTTTATTTTTGAATATACTTAAAGAAGCTGATTTGCAGTTAAAATTATAACGTGTTTTATTTTGTATAAAGATAGTTAAGTGTCTGGTTCTTTTTATCTGATCCTTTAGAAATAGTTCAATATTCCAACATGAAAAGTTTATCATGAATCTTTTAGTAGCACCAAGAATTACTATAAACTTTCAAAATGTAATAATTTCCTTTAAGAGGATGCTGAAAAATTAAAATAGCAATTATTTTCTTGTATATCCCTGTTTTTATCTGAAAATATTCATTATTTATGCGATTGGGTTTATAACTTATGTTAAAATAAAGATAGTCATAAAATCTTCCGAAGTGAGGTGAATGTATAAGTGGATGTCGGAAAAATGTCAATGATAATGAGTCAGGCTAACCTGCAGACACAGGTGTCCTTCAGCTTAATGGGAAAAGTTATGGATCATGCGGAAGCACAAAATGCAGAGCTTATTAAAATGCTGGATCAGCCGCAGCATCCAAACTTAGGACATTCCATTGATGTAAAAGCTTAAAATGTTTCAGTTGTGTGGAACAGACAGGAAGAAGAAATGAGCTGCCTTCGCTTCAATAAATGAGAAGTGGAGGCTTTTATTATCCTTTATTTATCGCAGTGTAACTGGTTGAAGGCCTTCATTTTGAAGTGGGAGTAGGCCGGTGAAGAACAGATTGGTTCAATAGTCTTTGGAGAGGCTGCTTGTCATTTGGAGAGTTATTGAACATCCTCTATAGCAGCAAATAAATAAAAGTATCCTTCAACTTAGTAAAGGAGGGTGAGCATTATTTCAAATTCTAAAACGCGGGCTCAAATTCTGCAGGAAGAATTAATAGAATTACTAAAAAGAGATTTAATCAGTATGGAGGATTATAAACGTATACTGACAGCTCATCAGGAGTATGCGAAGCAAATTGATAAGAGTATGGATGCATTGCAGCTTAATGAACTTCAAATGCAGAGAGAAAAAGAAATTCTGTCTGAAGAGGTGCCCCATGCTGAAGAGCAAAATCAGCCTGAAGGGACAGCAAAAACCGTTCCGAAACCGGATAATGCGTATGGCAAAAGAATTCTGACAAGCTTTTTAGAAGGGAATAAGAATAAGAAAGAATGGCTGTCAGCTCCAGAGCAGCAGGAAAAATCAGTACAGAAAAAAGATAAACCAGTGCGTGAACCGAAAACTGCGGAACAGATTCGGGAAAGAAATATTACATGGCTGCTTATTCTCGGAGTTTTATTTCTTTTAATCAGTGGTCTTGTCGTAGCAACCAGTACCTGGGATCAAATGGGAGCCTTATTAAAGGTTATCACGTTGCTTGGCGTCTCTGTTTTCTTTTTAGCATTAAGCGGTTTATCATCCCGTTTTCTTAAAATTGAAAAGACTGCTTTTGCATTTTTGACGTTAGGAAGTTTATTATTACCGATTGCAATTATTGGAATTGGATATTTTGGATTATTTGGAGATTATTTAACTTTAACTGGAGAAGGACGTTATTGGCTCGGGATTCTTTGCACACTTGTTCCGCTCCCTTTATATATTTGGAATGCTTATAAGACAGAAGCTAAATTATTCGTATGGATTTCTTATTTATTCTTATCCTTCTTCATAGGCTTTTTACTAGCTGCTATCCAAATACCGGTGGATATGTTCTTTTTCCTGATGATGCTTTATAATGCTGTTTTGTTATTTGCTTATCACCGTTTTCGGAAAGAGAAAAAACAGATTTTACGTGTCTTTTTAGGTGAGCTGCCAGCCTATGCCCAGCTGAATCTTATCGTCTCCACTTTATTAATGCTGTTTGTTTATAATCAGGCCGTATTTTACAGCTTTAATGTTCTCCTGACAGCTTTTATCTATATGGCAATGGTTTTCGTTTATCAGACGAAAGGGTATCAATTTGTATTTGCAGCATTATTTGCTTATGGAATTTATCAGCTGACAGAGAATTCGATTTTAAATACAGCAGATTCGATTATCTATGCATTGATGGGCGCTGCTTATTTGGGATTTGCCTATATAATGCGGAAGGATAGCTTTGCAAGTAAGGCTTTTTATTATATCAGCGGAATTATTTCGGGTTTTGCATTTCTGTATGTCACATTTCAGGGCTTAATTATCCGGGCTGACGGAGATTCCTGGTTTATGCTTCTTGCGTATATAGTGATTGCTGGGACCTATGTGTATCTTGCAGAAGTAACGAAGCGGGGCGTTTTTCGCTGGCTTGCTCCAGTATTCTTTATTGCTATTGGTATACAATTTTGGTCATTAGTTATTCAGCCGCTTTTCCCGGAAAGTATTCTTAACTTTATGTTTTTCTATATGACAGGTTTATTTCTTCTCATCGGCTTCAAAAGTCGTATTCCTTATATGCAGGCGATACAGAAAAGTATGTATTACTGGTCGATGCCGGTGATTGCTATCCTTGTATTGCTTAAGCTTTTATTCCTTGATTTTATTGAAGTTACAGGCATGTTTACAATAATAGGAGCTGTTGCTTTTTATGTGACCTCTGCATCTGAAAAGCCAGCCGAGAAACGTATTGCTGCCTGGGCTGTTCCGGTAAACTGGCTATTGGCAATGTATATTCTTTACTTTGAGTTTGCAGAAAAATCATATGTTTACCGCACTCAGCTGGATCTACCTTTTCAGCTGGCAGCTGCGGGGATTATTCTGCTTGGCATCAGCCTTATTTGGAAGCAGAGAAAGCAGAAGGAATTAACACGGACAACATTTTATACTGGTCAAGGCAGCTATTTATTAGCGATGCTGCTGCTCTACCCTGATTTTACTGGCGATGAAATGATTGTAAGGCCGATGATTTTATTGATAGGAATCGGTGTGATATATTGGCTTGTCCATTTTACGAAGAAGCATATATTCTGGAGTTTGGTTGCGGCTGCAAGCTTAGGCTTCTATGTATCATTGTTAAGTCCATTTTCTATTAATACTTTAGAGGGATTTGTATGGTTTATGCTTGGTTTGCCAATTTTATTTTTAGCTGTAGAACGCTATTTAGGTAAATTAGATGCCAGCTTAAAACCTTATTTCTTTTATTTTGCGCATGCAGTACTCCTCTTCCTTGTACTGATCATCGCAGGGGATGGTGCAGCACGGCCTATTCTTTATCCGGCAGTCTGGCTGGTTCCGTTGGCGGTCTATATTTATACCGCACTGACAAAGGGAAAAGAATGGGAAATAAAAACTGCTTTATATGCTGGATCAATGATGCTCATAGGAACAGTGGTTTCCTTCATTTCTTATTATGATTGGATGGCAGCTCTTTCGTTTGTTTATACCTGGCTGGTTGCCGGAATAGTTTTAATTGCTGTCTGGACCGCAGTACCAGTAGTATGGAAGCGGCGGATAGACTGGTTTTTAATTCCGTATCTGCATCTGGTTTTAGCGATGGGAGTATTTTTAGCAGCTGCACAGGAGCTTTGGCAGCTCATCTGCTTTGCAGGGCTGGTTATCCTGAATTTATATTTCCTGCATAGGCGAAAATGGACCTTATTCCTTGTTTTGCCTCTATTCTTCTCTGTTTATCTATGGCAGCTGCAAGGAGTATTTAAGGGAGAAATTGATTTATGGCTGGTTTTCTGTTTCGGTTTTGGAATTTTAGCAGCGACAGGAAGATATTTATTTACAAGCCTGTACATCTCTAACAAGGGAAGGGTGCAGACTGTAGACTGGTATTCCTTGATGGCACTTGCATATCTTGTTTTTGCATTAAGCGCGGTAAATGGGCTGGAAAATATTTGGCTGACTGTTATTCCTTATGTATTGTTTGCTTCCTGGTTTTTCTTGCAGGTGGATCGTTTGGGAAGTCAAATGCTGCAGAAAATATTTATTACAGTTGGCGGAATTGCTTGTTTACCTCCATATTATCTGGTGCTTGATCATTATACCGATATCATTCCAGAAGTGATTTATGCAGAGCTTCAGGCACTGCCGATGCTTGCTTTAGCTATTATTTTATCCCGGAAAACGTGGCAAGATTATCAATCGCTGATGCGGCATATACAGACAGCGCTGCTGATTGTTGTTACTGTTTATTTGATTGCTGATGCCATTCAAAGCGCAACAATTTTAGATGCTTTAATTATTGGTATTTTGTCCATTATTTCCTTACTCGCAGGGATGCGTTATCAATTGAAGTCGTATTTCTTTGTTGGAATTGGAACGCTGCTGTTTAATGTTATTTATCAGACAAGGCCTTATTGGGGTAATCTCCCGTGGTGGGCTTATCTTCTGATTGCCGGAATGTTGTTTATCAGTATTGCCAGCTACAATGAATGGAAAAAACAGCGTGAAGGAGAAGGGAAGCTGGAGAAGAAGCTAAAGCAAATGATTGCCCGGTTTAAAGAATGGAATTGAATAGAGCAGTTTGGGGATGCTAATGAATAACGCAGCTCCAGACTGCTCTATTTATTTGAAAATATAAACTTCAATTTAAAATAGTTGCCTCTGAGCAAATTTGTTTATGTTTATCATCATTAGGAGTATACTAAAATTGTAAAAAATAGAAAGAAGGATTTTTCATGGAATTTAAAAATGTTACAGTAGCGGGCAGCGGCGTATTAGGAAGCCAAATTGCCTATCAGGTTTCTTACAAAGGATTTAATGTAACGGTATATGATATTAATGCCGAAGCTGTCGAGGCAGCCAAAACACGCATGGAAAAATGGCAGCAGCGCTATAAAGAGGATTTAAATGCTTCAGATGCGGAAGTGAAGGGAGCATTTGAAAGGATCAGTTTTTCTATCGATTTAAAAGAAGCTGTTAAAGACGCTGATTTAATTATTGAAGCAGTGCCTGAAAAAGAAGAAATTAAATTAGATTTCTATAAAAAATTAGCAGAAGTTGCTCCAGAAAAAACAATTTTTGCATCTAACTCATCTACTATGCTTCCCAGCCAATTTGCTGAAGCAACAGGGCGTCCAAGTCAATTTTTAATGCTGCACTTTGCAAATGAGATTTGGAAAAACAATACAGCAGAAATTATGAAGCATGAAGGGACAGACATGAAAGTGTTTGAGGATGTTGTCTCATTTGCGAAACAAATCGGCATGGTTGCACTCCCTATATACAAAGAACAGCCAGGCTATATCTTAAATTCCTTGCTTGTTCCATTCTTAGATGCAGCACAGGATTTATTAGTAAATGAAATTGCAGATGCAGAGACCATCGATAAAACATGGATGGTAGCTACCGGAGCGCCTAAGGGTCCATTTGCTACGTTAGATGTTATTGGTATTCGCACACCTTATAATCTGTCCGCGGCGCATGCGGAAGCTGGTGATAAAAAAGCTGAAAAGGTTGCGAGTTTCTTAAAAGAAGAGTATCTGGATAAAGGGAAATTTGGTATTGAATCCGGTGAAGGTTTTTATAAATATCCTGATCCGGCTTTTGAAAATCCAGATTTTTTGAAATAAATTAATTAACAAAAGCTGCCCGCTAAACTTCAGGCAGCTTTTATTAATTATCGGTATTCTGCTGAATGGCTTGCTCCAGCTGATGATAGGACTCCAATGTCTTATCAGACTGATTTGTATTCATAATGACAAAGCTGTCTTTCGTGCGGACGACAATAAAAGGAGCTTCATTTGAACGGAGAAATAATTTACCGGCTCCTAAGCCCTCCAAATGATACTTCCCAAGATGTTTTCCAAATAAAGAAATGCCATTTGTACGAATCATAACTTCAGGAAGCTCATCATACAGGGAAATATCTTCAATATCTGAAAACGTCCATTCTTCACCATACAAGCCTGATATTTCAAAGGAGTCCCTATTTATTTCCAGTGTGTTCGGCATAAATGGGATAGCAAAAACGATAATGACTAAAATAAGAGATAACATTAAAACTGTTTTGTTTATCTTTTGAGATTTTCTTTTCACCTTTTTCATCATCAAAAAGGTTTCAATAAATAAAACAATAAGCATAACTACATAAGAACCCTCAATTGCATAAGGAACGTGCAAGAGCTGCAGCAGGAAACCGATTGTTAAAACAATAGCTACATGCAGCATCATCTTACCGGCAGCACGTGGATAGCCTGCCTGGATCATCTTTTGCTGCTCTGCAGCCGTACTCGACTTGAATCCGCTGATTAAATAATAGTTTTTGCGTATTAAAATGAGGTAACTGAAAAAGAAAAACATAAGAATTAAGAAAATTTGAATTCCGTATAAATATTCCATAGGGTGCGTCCCTCCATTTTTTCTTTGCACTTTAATTACGAGGGAAAGGCTCGAAAAGTTTCAATGATATGACGGGAAATAAACTTTTCGCGAAAAGTGAAGGCGGTACCTTCAAAAATACTTGCTTTCTCCGTCAGTTAGGATTAAATTGTATATACTCTTAATTGTATTAAATGATGTACGGATAAAGGTCAGGTGATTAGGTGAATTGTCTATTTGTAATGGTTGGCGCTTTTTTTGGAGCGATGGCCCGCTATGAAATCGGTCTGTGGTTTGGTGAGCAGCCATTTCCCTTAGCTACTGCTGCGGTAAATATTATAGGCTGCTTCTTTTTAGGATTTCTGCTTACACTTGTTTCACTTTCCAGACAGGACCGTCAAGTATGGGCATTGACATTTGGCACTGGTTTTTTGGGAGCTTTTACGACGTTTTCTACCTTTGCATTAGATGTGCTGCTTCTTAATCTGCCAATGGCTCTTCTTTATATTGGAATAAGTCTGGCTGTGGGAATTGCTTTTGCAGGGGCAGGTGTCTGGGCAGCAAGAGCTGTTTATTCCCAGTTAAGGAAGACCCGAAAATTTAAGGAAGAAATATAAAAAATATAAAGGAGCGTTGTCCCTGTGATTTTAGTAGGTCTCGGCGGTGCAATTGGCGCATTATTACGGTACATAATTAGTGAATATATAAAGCCGTTAAAGGCTGAAAAAAGAATCATCTTCCCTGTTGCAACCTGGCTAATTAATATGACAGGTTCATTTTTGTTGGGTATTTTATATGGTCTTGATTTATCCTCACAGCTTTGGCTTCTTTTAGGAGTAGGCTTTTGCGGCGGGTATACAACATTTTCTACATTTGGGAAGGAAGTTATTGATTTGCTGATGGATAAGCAGTGGCAAATTGCTTTTCGATATGTTATAACATCTGTCATATTAAGTATTGTAGCGGTATGGATCGGGATAACAATGGTGCATTTATTTAGCTGATTACTTCGTACATGTAATTAGCTGAACGGATTATTTGTGTTTATGGAAGCGCCATCATAAAATAGAAGATGAAATGTATAAAAAAATGAGGAGAGATGTTAATGCAGGATAAGGTTGTGCTGATAACTGGCGGGGCAGGAGGAATTGGTCAAGCAACTGCAAAATTGTTTTTGGATCAAGGTGCCAAAGTTGTTCTAGTTGATATTAACGAATCATCCTTAGAGAAGGCAATGCAATCCCTCACATCAAATCCGGAAAATGTTGCTATTATTCAAGCGGATGTAACGAATGAATCCGATGTGAAAAATTATGTCCAGGAAACGGTTAGTCATTTTGGAAGAATTGATGTTTTCTTTAATAATGCAGGAATAAATGGACCTGTTGCAGAAATTACAGATTTAGAGAAGGACGCTTTTGAACAGATTATGTCTATTAATGTAACAGGTGTATTTTTGGGACTGAAACATGTTCTTGCGCAAATGAAAGAACAGGGGCATGGACGTATTATTAATACAGCATCAAACGCTGCATATATCGGTTCTGCAGGAATGGTGGGCTATATAGCTTCCAAACATGCTGTTGCAGGCATAACAAAGACCGCGGCATTGGAAGCTGCTCCGGCAGGAATTCGTGTAAACGCGGTAGCACCTGCAGCAATTGATACACAGATGCTTGCTGATATTCAAAATAATTTAACACCTGGAGAGCCGGAGAAATCAGGAGAAGCCATTAAGCAGGGGATTCCAGTTGGAAGGTTCGGTACACCTGAGGAGGTTGCGCAAATCGTACGTTTTCTGGCATCTGATGAAGCTTCGTTTGTACATGGAGCACTATATAATGTGGACGGAGGAATGCAGGCAGACTAGCATAATCACATAATAAAAAAATAGCAGCTATCTCTATAATTCCTGGAGATAGCTGCTATTTATATTGAAAAATTTAAATGCCGGTATTTTCAACAACCGCATTTTTATCATTAAATTTCGTTTCATCCAGGTTTCCGAGCACTTTGGAAGTTACAGTACCTGAGACCATGCTGCCATTAACATTGACAGCTGTACGGCCCATATCAATGAGCGGCTCAACAGTAATAAGCAAACCGGCCAGAGCGATTGGAAGTCCCATAGAGGACAGAACGATAATCGCTGCAAATGTTGCTCCGCCACCGACACCGGCGACACCAAATGAGCTGATAGCTGTAATTAATACAAGCTGTACAATAAAGTCAAGAGAGGTTGGATCAATGCCAACAGTTGGTGCAATCATAACAGCAAGCATCGCAGGATAAATACCTGCACATGCATTTTGCCCCATTGTTGCTCCAAAGGATGCTGACATATTGGCAGCCCCATCATCTACACCTAAAGCTTCTTTTTGTGCAGTGACGTTCAAAGGAATGGCACCTGCACTGGAACGGGACGTAAAAGCGAATCCCAATACCGGAAATACTTTTTTCATAAAAGTAACAGGGTTTAATCTGAATCCGCTAATAATAAGCATGTGGATAAGAACCATCACAATCATTGCTGCGTAGGATGCAATTACAAATTTACCAAGCTGTACAATACCTGCAAAGTTTGTCGTTGCAACCATGTTCGTCATCAATGCTAATACTCCAAACGGAGTTAAACGTAAAATGAGTGTTACAAGCCGCATTACAATTGCAAATACGGCATTAACCATTTTTGTAAAACGTTCAGCCTGCTCCGGCTGCTTTCTGCTTACTCCAAGGGTTGCTATTCCGACAAGGACAGAGAAAATAACTACTGCAATAACAGATGTCGAACGTTCCCCAGTCATATCTAAGAAAATATTATTTGGAATAAAGTTAATAATTCGCTGTGGTGTCGTTTCTTCTTCCATGGATTCAAAATTTTCCTCCATTGTAGCACCACGTTCTGTTTCTTCATGACCTGCTTCGATTTGTTCTGCATTCAAATCGAAGACAAGAGAGGTTATAACCCCAAGTGTTGCTGCAACAAGTGTTGTAGAAATAAGTACACCAATTACCCAGCCGGCCATTTTCCCGAGCTGTTTTGTTTCCTTTAGATTAATAATGGCACGAATAATCGAAACCATAACTAATGGAACAACAATCAGCATTAAGAAACGAATATAACCGCTCCCTACAATGCCGTACCAATCAAGAGTTCCTGTGAGAATATCTGAGCCTTCGCCATAAATAACCTGAAAAAGAGCTCCTAAAACAATTCCAAGCCCCATCCCTGTAAATACACGCTTTGCAAACGAGACATGTTTTTTCTGCATATAGATTAATAAACCAATTAATGCAAGTAAAACAATAATATTTAAAACTATAAACCAAGTATCCATTTGGTGTTATCCTCCTTATTAAATGTTTCCAATAAATCCAATGAAAATAATACGGATTAAACTATACATTGATTCAATTATGATTTCAAGTTAGTTGCTTCAATATTTTACTTATTTTTTAATCATATGCAGATAATGGGATATTGACTATTTCTATTGCCGATTTACAGGAGTCAGTTAGTTTTTATTCCTTTGCATAAAACTCTTATGTACTTAATATGTACTATTTTTAAAATAACATTTAAACGAAGACAAAAAAAGAAGAGCTGTGAGATAATTTTTCCTTTTCAAAAGGGATAAACATCTTTTACAGCTCATCTTTTATTGGTTTTTATTGCTTAAAGGTTTTTTTCTCCACAGTGTATTTTGCTAATTTTTCACGGTTAACTTCATATCCGATTCCAGGGGAAGCAGGGACCTGTACGATTCCATCTTTGACATATACCTCAGGATCGATAATATCCTCCTCCCAATAACGGGAAGAAGCGGCAGTATCTCCAGGCAGTGTGAATGTAGAAAGCGAGGTAACTGCGATATTATGTGCACGTCCTACACCGGATTCAAGCATACCTCCACACCACATTGGTACATTCGCTTCTTTACATAGTTCATGAATTCGTTTCATTGTTGTAATTCCACCGACGCGGCCGACCTTCATATTAATAATCTTTCCGCTGCCGAGTTGAATCGCCTGTCTTGCATCATCATAGGAATGAATGCTTTCATCCAGGCAAATTGGTGTTTTAATATGCTTTTGCAGCTCGGCATGGTCAATTAAATCGCCGGCTGTTAAAGGCTGTTCAATCATCATAAGGTTAAATGGATCCAGTTTTTTCAGTGTTTCCATATCGTCGAGTGTGTAAGCTGAGTTAGCATCAACCATCAGCGGAATATCAGGAAATTGCTTGCGGATTTGTTCAACAACCTCGACATCTTTACCGGGCTTAATTTTTACTTTTATCCGCTTATAGCCTTCCTCTGTTTTCTCTTTGATATTGTTAAGAAGCTTTTCTATATCATCCTCAATCCCAAGGCTGACTCCAACCTCGATATCAGTTCTGCAACCGCCGATTGCCTGTGCCAGGGAAATACCTTGCTGTTTGGCATAAATATCCCAGGCTGCGGCATCGATAGCTGCTTTTGCCAAATTATTGCGCTTGAAGGGTTCGAATAAATCAGTAAGCTCATCCGGATGGCTAAATTCACGCCCCAGTGTAAGGGGAATTAAGTATTCCTCCAGCATAACCCAGGCAGCTTTTGTAAATTCTTCAATATAAAGAGGGGACTCGGATGTGACACACTCGCCCCAGCCAATAGTTCCATCTTCATCCTTTGCTTCCAAAATAATAAATTCACGATCCTGTTCTGTTCCAAAGCTTGTTGTAAATGGATTTTTCATTCGCATATTCATGCGGTGCATTGTAATTTCTATTATTTTCATGAGAAGAACTCCTTTTTGGTAACTGCTAGTAAATTACCTCTTAAATAATATAATAACTGATTCTTATTTCATTATCGTGTATATTCATACATTGCATTCTATTATAATGAAGTCTATACTTTATAGCAATATAAAATAATTGTTTAGACTTCAAAAGAGGGATGGAATGGAAACTATATATCAAGAGCGTATAAAAGCATATTGGCCCAATTTAACAAAGGGGCTGCAAAAGGTTGCTGATTATTTATTAAATGAACCAATTGCCTTTGCGACACATCCGGCAAAAAAGGTTGGAGAAATGATTAATGTCAGTGAAACGATGGTGCTCCGGTTCTGTAACGCTCTCGGCTACAAAGGCTATGCTGAATTACAGAAGGAAGTAAGAAATGAGCTCTTAAATCTATCACAAGCAGCAGAAGAAACGGCTGAAAGTACTTTCCATGATTCTGTGGAGGCAGACATAGAGAACCTCCGTTGGCTGCATAAACAGCTGGATGCGGGACAATTAGAAAAAGTAGCCGATACAATTTTACAAAGTGAACAGATTGTCATCGCAGGATATTATCATTCCTATAGCTATGCACATTGGCTATACTTTAACTTAAATTACATTATAGGAAACGTCAGTCTATTTCGACCGGAAAGTGACGCAGGGGTACTGGATTTTTTACCTAAAAAATCATCATTAATTGTTTTTTCTTTCTACCGCTATGCTGTAGACACGATCCAATTAGCAAAAGATGCGCAGCGAAAAGGAATTAAAGTGATTGTCATTACAGATTCTTTAGCTGCTCCGACGGTACCATTTGCAGATATAACACTTCCTGTTCATACCGCACATTCTGGAGACTCTCTGTTACAGAAAGGACCCGTCAGTTTATCTCTTATTAATGCGATAATAGACAAAATCATTCGAGGAGTAGCGGACAAAGGGAAAAAGACACCGACATTTAATTACTTTATCAAATGATTTTTGTATTGCAGCATAAACTTTATTACCTTGAGATGAAGTTTAATGAAGAAGCGTTAATGAATCGGATGGAAAAATTTAATCAGGGACATTAGGAATATGTTTGGCTGGAATAAAAATAGAAAATCAAAGGTTAGTTTTAAACTGCCTTTGATTTTCTATTACGCCGTTGCATTTTTGCATTTCTACACAAAAACATCCATTGCCTGTTCAAATAACTTTAATTGGCTGTTTAACGTACTATTATCATTAGAGATAACATAGGAATACGTCCCATCATTTGCCTGCTTCCTTGCTTTTACGGAATCATGCAGCATCAAATCCAGAATAGAAGAAATACGTTCCTTAATACGTCTTTCGAAGATTGGGAACATGAGCTCCACACGTTTAACCATATTTCGTGTCATTAAATCTGCAGAGGATAAGAATATATTCACTTCACCATTATGGTGGAAGTAATAAATCCGGCTATGCTCCAAAAAGCGGCCGACAATACTGATTACACGAATGTTTTCGCTTATATCTGGAATACCGGGACGCAGACAGCATATCCCCCGGACAATCAAATCAACTTGAACGCCAGCCTGTGAAGCTTCGTAAAGCTTTTTGATTAAGGATTTATCTGTTAGAGAATTCATTTTAGCAATAATCCGGCCATTATTAAACTGCTTGTGAAACTTAATCTCCCGGTCAATATACTCTAATAAATCATTACGGATATCAAAAGGCGCCATGGAAAGATGATGAAAAGCAGGCTTCTCCGTATATCCGCTCAAATAATTAAAGAAATTTGTCGCATCAACCCCAAATTTTCTTTTTGTAGTTAAATAAGACATATCGGTATAGAATTTGGCGGTTTGATCATTATAATTTCCAGTCCCAAGATGGACAACACGTTCAATCCGATTATCCTGTTTACGTACAATTAACGTGATTTTACTATGCGTTTTCAAAGAAATCATTCCATAAATAACATGACAGCCGGCTATTTCCAACTGCTTGGCCCATTCTACATTATTTGCTTCATCAAACCGCGCTTTTAATTCCACCAGAACAGTTACTTGTTTTCCGTTTTCAGCCGCTCGCTTTAAACTGGCAATAATCGGAGAATCTCCACTGACACGGTAGAGCGTCTGCTTAATTGCCAGTACATCTGGATCATCAGCAGCTTCCCGCATAAGATCAACAATCGGCTCAAATGATTCGTAAGGATGGTGGAGAAAGAGATCTCTTTTTCTGACTGCTTCGAATACAGTCTCGTCCTCATGAATATCTTGTGCAGGCTGCGGGATGAAGGTTTCATAAATAAGCTGCTCATGGTCATGCTTTACTTGATTATAGAAATCATTTAGGCACGTTAAATCAAGTGGTCCATCAACAATGTACAGATCCTTTTCATGAATTTCCAGCTCATGAAGCAGAAACGGGGTAATATTCGGATCCTGTTCCATACTATTCATTTCAAGGCGGACAGCAGCTCCGAATTTTCGCTTTTTCAGCTCTTTTTCAATTTCTTTCAATAAGTCATGTGCACTGTCTTCATGGATATTCATATCTGCATTTCGTGTAATGCGGAAAGTACTTGTTGAAATAACACGATATCCTTTAAAGAGCTTATGAATAAAATAACGAATGACATCTTCTAATAAAACATAATGGTGATGCTCGTTATTAATCCGGATAAAGCGATCCAGTAAAGCAGGTACCTGAACAATAGCTGTTTTTTTATGAAGCTGTTCTTGTTCATATTCATCCTTTAATTGAATGGCAAGGTTTAAAGATTTATTTAACAGCATAGGAAAAGCGCGGTAGGCATCGATTGCCATCGGTGTAAGAATTGGATAAACCTGCTCATCAAAATATTGCTCAAGAGAATATATTTCTTCTGCTGATAAATCACCCATTTGAAAAAGTTGAATCTGTTCTTCTTCTAATTGCTCCTGTAACTGTTTATACAGCCTGTATTGCTGTTCTACCAGATTATGATTAAAGGATGCGATAGCAGAGAGCTGCTGCTTGGGGGTCAGATTCGATTTGTCATCAGGACGGTTAAATCCTGCCTTTACCTGATCCTTTAACCCGGCTACACGAACCATAAAGAATTCGTCCAGATTTGATGAAAAGATAGATAAAAACCGCAGCCTTTCGAGTAATGGATTACCTGAATCAGCTGCTTCTTCTAATACGCGTTTATTAAATGAGAGCCAGCTCAGCTCCCTGTTATTGTAAGAGGCAGGTGAGCTGGCTGTTTTTGTATGTTGACCCATAGAACACCATCCCTTTTATAGTCCTATATATATCATAAGCTTTCTCTATATAAAGTATGTTAAAGTGGTGTAAAATTTGTGTGAACAATCCTGGGTTACTGGAGGTGTATTGGGTACATACCTCCTTACAAAAATAGATAAATAAACCATTTCGTAAAAGTAATAAAATGAAACATCACTCAGCAGAGATTTTACATTTGGCTATCTGCGATAAATTCTAATTCAACATCTTTACCAATGGCTTTTTCAAGATGTTTTTTCTGCTTTTCTGCCTGATATTCTTCCGGCATTGCATTTGCTTTTGTATATACTCGGATAAGAATGTTCTTTTTCTTTAATTTAAAATCAATCCGGTCTACGATTTGCCTTCTGGTAGCATCCAGACAGTAGGTGAATTTTAATAAAGAACCCAGCTCCAACAGCTTCCTCCGCTCGTCTTTTAAAAACCATGACTTATATGGCTGGATGAATTGATTAAAAACAGTTTTGTTTTTAAAAGATGCAACAAGTGCAAGCTTCACACGTTCCCGATGCTCCAAACCATCAATGGTACGGTTGGCAAGGAGATAGAAAGTATGCTGAGGACTTGATTCGGAATCAATATATTCGCCAAGATTAAATAAAAAACTCGCCATTTTAAGCAGTTTGCGGTCCTGCTTGTCTAATTGAATAAGCCCATTCTCTTTACAAAAATCAAACACCTGCTCAGTTAAATTCTGGACATGCCGGATATGTTTTCGATCCAGATCATAATCATTTACAAGCTCTTGTATACTTTCTTCCAGAACGTTCGGATAGAGGGAGGAATCAGACTCTTTTGCTAAATGTTCATATAAAACGCCATCCCGTAATCCTTTCCGGCTTAAAATCAAGCTTTCTGCCTGGATCGTCTGATAGAGACAGTGAAAGACTTCAATTGCCGGAATGATAATATCCGCCCTATCTTTAGAGAGACCTTCTACTTTTGCTAATTTAGATGGTTTTAACGAGGTTAAGTAACTGCTTACTTCTATAATATCCTTTTGAAACATCTGATACTCATGCAGCCCTGCTAATGGGTAAGACTCCAGATTTTGATGAATTTGTGCCAGGTTTCTAGCACTTCCACCGATAGCAACTAATTTCACTTCTCTATCCTTAAGCCATGGAAGTGTTGCAAATTGTTCCCTTAAATATTGGCGCAGTGTTGTGAGTTCTTCTGTAGTCGGAATGGATTTTTTAAAGAAATCTTTTAAAGTAAGCGCACCAAAAGGAAAACTGTGTGAGTCCTTTAATTCACGATTCTCAAAATAGGTAACCTCGGTACTGCCGCCTCCAATATCTACTGTAATTCCTTCTTTCAGTGAGGTGGAATGGACAACAGCTAAATAACCATAGTAGGCTTCTTCTTCTTCGCTTAAAATTCGGATATTCAATCCTGTTTTTTGCACGATTTGTGTTTCAATTTCCTTTTTATTCACGGCTTGCCGGATAGCAGCAGTAGCCGCACAAATTGTGTCTTGCAGTGTATAGGTTGCCAGCACTTCCTGAAAACTTTTCAGTGTATCTATTAAACGGTCAATTCCTGCTTGGTTTAATGTATTATCTTCTTCTAAAAAAGTTCGCAGCCTGGAGGAGGCTTTGACGTTCTCTATTTCTTTCAGACGGTTGCTCTTTGTTTTTTCGTAAATAACTAAACGCATTGTGTTTGAGCCGATATCAATAATGGCATAATTCTGTGTCTTCATTTTTCCGCCTCCTGTTTTTTCATCGCTTCTTTTTTTCAGTTTACCATATTTTTTAGCGGAAGAAGTCTAAAAGTCAGTGGTATTATCAGAAAAAGGGGAATAATTTGATTATCATTTTCTGGGTGGATGCATAACATGGTAGGAAGCAATCGGGAGAGGAGTGTAGTAATAGAATGAATGAAATAAATTTACATTCAGGAAATCAGCAGGCAATGTATCCAAATGAATTTTATAACGATGCCGGATTTAACAATCACATATATAATTATGATACCAGGCGTCCATTTTATCATCATGGTCCAGGACCTTTTTTTGGCAATCCTGTTTTGGGATTTGGGGTCCCGTTTCTGGGAGGGCTGGCAACAGGACTATTGCTTGATGGTGCAGGGGGACCACCGCCATTTTACCCGTATCCTCCTTATTATCCGTATCCGCCGTATAGTTATTATCCTTATTGATAATAGATCTGTTTATAGTATCTACTGAAAAGGTAAGCAGAGAATTTCTGCTTACTTTTTATGGATATATCAGTTATGACGACTATCCAAGTGTGAAAGTCCAGTATGGGGGGCATGTCATATCACAGTTTGGACTTTTTTATGTGAAAAAACTTCGCAGCCTTTTCTAATCTAAAGCTTTAAAAAAAGGACAAGCTTATCTTTATTTGATAATGAATATTTTATTAAATAACTAGAGCTTAAAACCTGCTTGAACAATTTGTGAAATGAAATAATATTCTCATATATTCTGAAATTTTCGTTACAACTTCCTGCTTCGATATATAATTAAGTAATGGCTTACAAAAAGTTATTGATTAAAAATTCGTGACAGAAGGAAAGATGCTGATGAATCGGAATTTATTTAAATCTTTCTTTGTTTGTGTTTAGCAATAGCTCCCTTTACTTTGGCAAATGCTGAATCACAAGATGAAGATTTGTATGATAGGGATGAGCTCATACTTGGTGATGAATTAGCCGAAGACGAGGAAATCGAACTTGATGATGAGGATGTATTGATTGGCGAATTTACAAACCCGATTGAATTGTACTATGAAGATTTTGAGAGTAAAGAAGAATTAGAAGCAAAAGTAACAGAATTTCTTAATGACGAGTCCGTTTCAGGAGTTCAAGTTATACCTAAAGAAGAGAATATGTTACCTCTACAAGCTGTTCGATTACCGGGAGAATGGTATAAGTACGGTAATTCAAAAATAAAATTTTTAAAACGAAGTAACAAATTTGGCCCAGCAGTTAATAGCGTTGTCAGTGATTCGGGAATAACTATCCATCTTAATGATAGTAATAGTTATCCGGCCATTTACTCTGGAAACTCTGGCTTAAATGCATCAATTATTTCTATGATAGTTGGCTTTAACGTTACAGGTTCTTATACTGTATCATTCTCTGGATCTTATACAGTCCCTGAAAAAGTCAACAATAAAAAGGTAGAAAGTGTCCAGCTTAACTCAAAATTAATATATCAAATGGTTTCTTATACTGTCGTAAGTCCAGCTCATCCAAACGGCAAGACCGGGACAGCTAAAAAATCTGTTGGTATTTATTATGAGAAAGAAACAACTTATAAGTAATGATAATTTTAAGACTGCCATTTGGCAGTTTTTATTTTGCATAAATATGGAACAACTCTATTTTTCGCATAGCAAAGCCAAGCCCACTCATTTTCTGGGTGAACACATACACTAAAAGAGGATTGGATAAAAAGAAAGAGGAGTGAGCATGAAATGGATAAGACACATATGCTTCCCGCTAATCAGATGAATCATCAGAGTAATATGGATTCCCGACTCTTTTTTGGAGGACCAGGATGGGGTCCGGGATTTTTTGGTCCAGGATTTTATGGACCAGGTTTTTTTGGCCCTGGTCTTATTGGTCCGGGATTTGGAGGTCCGTATTATGGAAACCCGGTCTTTCAATACGGAATACCGTTTCTAGGTGGAGTAATCACAGGGATGGCTATTGATAATTTCCCGCGTTATAGCTCTGAGCCATATGGATATCCAGCTCCATATTGGGGAGGAAATCAATCTATTTAGATTTAAAAGGAATGCTAAGCTTTAGCGCTGTAAGGTGATTAGGTCTGGAGAAAAGGAAATTTTTAATGGTAAAGGGAATCAAATCTATGTATCCTTAGAAAATACATAGATTTGATTTTATCCAGGATATAATGAGGTAATTCAATTAATACTTGTAAAACGTTTTCAATTTGTTTATACTTATACTAAATCGGTTTACTAAACCGATTTAGTAAGGTTCGTTTTAAAATAATTTTTAATAGGTGAAGCAGATGAAAAGAATAACAATGACAGATGTTGCCAAGCAAGCCGGGGTATCTAAAAGTACTGTTTCGCAGTATTTAAACGGAAGATTTGAATATATGAGCAAAGAAACCCGAACGAAGCTGGAGCAGGCTGTAAAGGAATTGAACTATCAGCCCAATATGGTAGCCAGAAGCCTAAAGCAAAAGTCTTCAACAACCATTGGTGTCATTGTAGCCAATATACTTCATGTATATTCAACTCAGGTTATTCGGGCGATTGAAGATTTATGCCATGAAAAGGATTTTCACCTTATTGTGTGCAATGCAGATGATCAGCCGGAGAAAGAGAAGAAGTATATTGAAATGTTGAAAGCAAAGCAGGTGGACGGGATAATTGCTTTTCCAACCGGTGGCAATGTAGCACTGTATCAACAGCTGACAGAGGAAGGATACCCAATTGTATTTATGGATCGGATTGTCGAGGGGCTGAAGGTCGATACAATTCTATTAGATAATAAAAAAGCCGCAGCCCTTGCAGCAGATGAGTTAATGCACAAAGGCTACAAGCATATAACAATGGTTGGTCCTCCTTTTACACATCAGGTTACTCCGAGAGTTGAGAGAGCGCAGGAATTTATCAAAAAAGTACAGGAAGAAGATAACCATATGCTGAAGCTCTCAACGATTAATGGAGAAATCAGAGAAATTAAGGAAAAGCTGCAGGAACTGTTTCAGCAAAAAGAAAGACCGGATGCTATTTTTGCAATGAATGACCTGACCTTGCATGAGGTACTATCCTTTTTGAAAAAGGAAAAGCTGCAGATACCTTCAGATGTTGCTGTAATTAGTGTGGATGAGGTATCATTTGCTGCGTTTTATACCCCTCCTTTAACAACTATTTCACAACCGGCGTTTGAAATGGGGAGAAGAGCAGCGGAGATTTTATTTACTTTAATTCTAGAGCCGAACAAACAGCATCGTTCCAAAATAATCCGGTTTGAACCAGCATTGAATCGGAGAGAGTCCTGCTAAGAAAATTATCAGTAGAAAACAGAAAGATGGACAAGCTTAAAAAGGAGGAGTTTTTGATGAATATTATAGAAGGAATTAAACGGGAAAAAGTGGTTGCTGTTATCAGGAAATCTAACAAGGATAATATTGTGCCTATACTGGATGCTTTGGCACAAGGAGGTATTCACCATGTAGAAATTACTGCAGAAACACCAAATGTCAATGATATTATCGCAGAAGCAGCTGCTAACGCCGACGAGTCGGTTAAGGTGGGAGCTGGAACAGTATTAGATCCGGAAACAGCAAGAGCTGTAATTTTAGCAGGTGCCTCTTTTGTTGTTGCACCAACGTTAAATAAAGATACGTTACAGTTATGTCAAAGGTATGGAGTGGAGCATATTCCGGGCGTTTTTACACCAACAGAAATTTTGACAGCATATGAGCATGGTGCCCGCATGGTGAAGGTATTTCCTGCTGAAGCAGCCGGACCTCGATATATCAAGAATATTCTTGGGCCGCTTCCGCATGTAACGGCAATGGTTACAGGAGGGATTACTAAGGATAATCTAAAAGACTATCTCCGAAACGGGAGTGCAGCAGTTGGTCTCGGCAGTAATTTAGTAGATGCATCTAAACTAAAAACGGAAGATGATTATCATGCTTTAACTGAACGGGCAAAGGAATTTATTGCATTAACAAAATAATAAATTTTTATCAACAAACAGATACTTATAGAATTTCTGCTGGGAGGAAGAGAAATGATTGATGTAATTAGTATGGGAGAAGCAATGGTTGTCTTTAATCCAGATATAAAAGGGCCGATGAAATTTGTTAACGGTTTCCAGAAAAATATTGGCGGTGCAGAATTAAACCTGGCGATTGGCTGTTCCCGGTTAGGATTAAAAACGGGTTTTATCAGCAGACTGGGTAATGATGAATTTGGAAAATCTATCCGCACATTTGCCAGAGGAGAGCAGGTTGATACGTCTGAGCTTAAGCTTGTAAAAGGTTACCCTACTTCTGTGTATTTTAAAGAAATTATGGAGGATGGTAATGTACAGACATTTTATTATCGGGACAAATCACCAACGCTGACGATGAAGCCGGAGGAATTAAATGAATCTTATATTAAAAATGCACGTGTGCTCCATATCACAGGAATTTTCCCTGCCATCGGGGGAGATAATTTAAATGTCATGATGGAATCAATCCGGCTTGCCAAAAAACATGGAGTGAAAGTATCTTTTGATCCAAATATCCGTTTAAAAATGTGGACAAAAGAAGAAGCAAGAAAAGTTTTATTAGATATCCTTCCACATGTGGATATTTTGCTTGCCGGAGATGAAGAAATGGATATTATTATTGGAGAAAGTAATCCTAAAGCAATCATTGAAAAAACAAAAGAAATTGGAATTCCAACTATTATTGTAAAACGCGGAGAACATGGATCTGCCGGATACCATCAGGGACAGCTCATATATGCAGATCCTGTGAAGGCAACAAAGGTTGTGGATACAGTCGGTGCAGGTGATGGATTTAATGCCGGTTTTTTATATGGTTATTTGCATGATTGGGATTTAGAACGCTCCCTCCATTTCGCAAATACAATTGGCTCTATGGTTGTAAGTATTACCGGAGATAATGAGGGTTTGCCGTATTACGAGGATGTGCAGGAAAGGCTTGGCGAAATAGAGAAAGTAGAACGGTAAAATGTCTTCAAAAAGGGTTAGGGATTGCAGCAGGCGGTAATTTTTACGATTTTTCTGAAGATGACTTGCATTCTATGTTATGATAAGGGTAAGCATTTTTTGCATAAATTGTATAAAAGGATGCTTTTAGTAAAGCTATCAATTGTTTAAAATGATAAACAAGAAAGGTTGATTAGTATGAAACTGGGCACAATTGGGTCGGGTAAAATTGTTCAGGAAATGTTACGGGCAATTGAACCGATTGAAGAAGTAACTTGTGTTGCTGCATATTCCAGAAAACAAGAAACAGCTGATGAATTAGCTGGAGAGTATCAAATTCCTAAAACGTATACATCCCTTGAAGATTTTTTTGCTGATGAGGAGATGGATACCGTATATATCGCTTCCCCCAATAAGCTGCATACAGAGCAGGCGCTCCAAGCTGTGGAGAACCATAAGCATGTGATTTGTGAAAAGCCATTTACACCGAATGCAGCGGATGCAAAAAAATTAAAAGAAGCAGCGGAACAGAATAATGTGTTTATTTTTGAGGCAATCCCGACGCTGTTCTTACCTAACTTTTTAGAGCTGTCCAATCATATTGAACGGTTAGGACAAATTCGGCTAATTCAATGTAATTATAGCCAATATTCCAGCCGTTACGATCAATTAAAAGCTGGCGAGGTAACAAATATGTTTGATCCTGCATTTGCTGGCGGTGCATTATCTGATATTAATATCTATAATCTCCATTTTGTATTGCGTTTGTTTGGTAAGCCGACAGAGGTGACATATAAAGCAAATTTATTTGAAAATGGGATAGATACCTCAGGGATTGCTTTACTCTCTTATTCTGGATTTCAAGCAAGCTGTGTTGGCTCAAAGGACACTACAGGGGAAAATTTTGTTTCCATTCAGGGAGAGGACGGGTATATGTATATTAAGCCCGGTGCAAATGGCGTGAATAATGTAAAAATCACAATTGATGGAAAAACAAAGGATATTTCTGTAAAACAGGACCGCGCACGACTTGCTTATGAGTTTATTTATTTTAATAAAATCATCAAAAAGAATAATAAAAAATCGTATGATGAATTAATAAATCATACTATCGCAGTTGCTGAGGTTTTAGAAGACGCACGTGCCCAGGCAGGGTTGTAAGCCCGTCCTGAGTTAATCAAGAAATAAAGGAAATAGTTTTTCCGTATCTAATCAGCAAATGTCTGCTATCTTCAATCGGGACAACCTTCCGCAGGAATTCTCAATCTTCTCCTGAGGAGAGATTGTCCATAATAAAATATAAACTTAATCGCCGTATAGACTTACTATACGGCGATTTTTTCATCATTTATGGAGGACTTTTTGCATATAATTCTGAATGTGCGTTATTCTTCAATATCTATAAAATGGGATGATATGGATTGTTTCGGAATATTTATGATTAAAATTCCATTTTCAAGGGTTGCTGTTGTGCTATTTTTTGGTATATTAAAAGGGAGTGTGATAATTCGTTCTTTTTGCTGGATGGATGTTTTATCAATGTTCTTCGTATCTGTGCTTAATGATAGGCTTTCTTTCTTCTCTAATTTTATTTTAATACGGTTACCTATCATTTCAATTCGAATATCCTGACGGCGGTATCCGGGAACCTCTGCTTTTACATAAATGTTGTTTTCTTCTTCGATTATTTCTGCGGGAAAATCATTAAGTATCTGACCCTGGAAGGATTTAAAAGAACGTGAAAATAAATTATCCATTCGATCCATAAATTGTTGAAAGGGGGCAAAATCAATATTCCAGTTCTCAGGGAATACTTTTCTTTTATCAGAATGAGAATCATGCTTATTAGAATCCATCAACAAACCTCCTTTATCTAACTTTTGATTTTCGTGATAAAACTATTCTATGCAGGCAGGGTAAAAGCCGTGTGCAAAAAAAGAACCGTATATCTAATCTGAAATCATTATAAATTATCTTATTTTATCTATATCAGAAATACATAAGCTGGATAAGGAGAAATATAAAAATAAGGGAGAGAAAAAATTGAGCGATTTTTGTAAAGAATGTGGGAACCCCATTTCGGAAGGGGCTATGTTTTGTAAGAATTGTGGAGCAAAAGTAAATAAAATCCTTTCAGAAAGTGAGTCTCAAAAAGAACAGGCAGCAACAAATAATCAAGCAGAATCGCAGGTATCAACCTCGCAGGATAAATCAGAAAATTCAACACAGTACGGACAGGAAACGCCAAAAGAAAAGAAGCCGCTATCAAAAAAGCAAAAACTGATTTTTAGTCTTGCAGGTGTCTTAGCAATTGCTGGAATTGGATTTTATATTTGGGGTAATTCGTATTACGCGGAAGAAAAAGTTGTTGAAAGATTTGTAGAAGCTTTAGTAGAAGAGGATGCAGATGAATTACATAGTCTTGTACGTATGAATGGAAATGAAATTTCTGAAGAAGAGGCAAAAGCATTGGCACAGCTGGCAGGAGAAAATCACAGAAATGTGAATATCAATGAGAACCGTCCGGAACGGGTAATATCTGATGGCACTCTTTTTTCTGTAGAAGAAGCAGATGAAAAAGGAATGCTTGTCTTTACGCAGTATATTATTGAACTGGAGCCGCAATATGTATCTATCAACTCTGACTTAGAAGATGTTCAAACAACCTTTAATGGGAAAGAGTTTGATATCAGTGAACAAACAAGCTATTCCATAGAATACGGCCCAATTGCACCAGGAGCTTACGAGGCAATAAGTAAGATAAGCACAGATTTTGGAGATTTAGAAAAGGAGCAGACAGTGGTTTTAGCTGATTATTATAATTCATCTTCTTTGGAATTTGATGTATCAGAGGTCACTATCTATCCGAATCTGGAGACAAATTTACCGTATGATGAAATCACCTTTACAATAGACGGCCAGCCGGTAGAAATTGATCTTACAGAATACTCTGTTGATATCGGTCCTATATTGACAGACGGCTCATTAACATTAGACACAAATGTTGAAACGCCGTGGGGAGCAATGGAAATGGACCCTGTTGCTATTGATGACCGGTTCGTTGATGTAAATATTGATTTCTTTAATGATACAATTAAAGAGGATATGGCAGATTCCGTTGTCCAGTTTGCTGAGGAATATATTGCAGCTATTGCGAATCATGATACTTCTAACATGGAATACGTATCAGACTATGTAAAAGAGGATATGGAATTTGATTTTGAATATTTTTCAGATGAGCTTTACTTTGAAGGGAGCTTAGATGAGGTTGGTATCAGCTTTGCAGATTTAGAAGAAATGTATACGTACAGTGATGATGGACCTTATTTTGAGGTGCCGGTGGAATTATATGTGACAGGTGCATTGGAAGAAGGAG
The DNA here is from genome assembly GCF_038004405.1 of Oceanobacillus sp. FSL W8-0428. Classification (NCBI taxonomy): domain Bacteria; kingdom Bacillati; phylum Bacillota; class Bacilli; order Caryophanales; family Bacillaceae; genus Oceanobacillus; species Oceanobacillus sp. FSL W8-0428. Next base: position 240,097 of record NZ_JBBORB010000001.1, on the reverse strand, counting down.
CTGACCAGGAAGAAGGCGCTCTGCCGCTCCTGCTTGAAATCAGATATCAGGACGATAAGTGGATAGCTGAAAGATTATATGATTCCAGCTACACTACAGCAACAGAGTTCCAATTATATGATGGATCAGGAGAAGTATATGAAGCTTCAGGTTCAAGCAGTGATGACGCAGACGATGAAGAGGATGAATAAAATATAAAGCGTAGGGGCTGGAGAATATCTGAATCGATGTTCTCCAGCTTCTTATATATTTGATAAGGAAGCAGTTAGAAAAAGATCATACTGAATATTTGTATAAAAAAACTTGACCTGACAGCCACTTATCCGCTAATCTATACTCTACGAATAATATAGAAGCGAGGAAGTCAGACAGTGAATATGTACACAGATAAACGGGCAGATTTTTATAAAGACCGTTATGAAAATAGAGCAAGATTAATCATTAAATGTCCTGATCAGCCGGGCATTGTCTCTGCAATTTCTACTTTTTTATGGAATGAGCAGGCAAATATTGTTTCATCTAACCAGTTTACAGTAAATCCAAAAGGCGGAGAATTTTTTATGCGCCTTGATTTTGAATATCAGCCGGGAACAAATGTTGAAAAGCTGAAGAAGGAATTCCAGGAGGTAGCAGAACGCTTTCAAATGGAATGGCGTTTAAGCCTTGTTCATGAGTTGAAAAATATTGCTATCTTTGTTTCCAAAGAGCCGCATTGCTTATTAGAGCTTCTATGGGAATGGCAAAGCGGGGACTTAATGGCAAATATTCCAGTGGTTATCAGCAATCATGAAAATTCTCGGGAAATGGTTGAAGCATTAGGAATTGACTTTTATCATTTGCCGGTTACAAAAGAAACAAAACAAGAGATAGAGGCGAAGCAAAAAGAAATTTTAGAGGACTATGACATTGATCTAATCATTCTTGCAAGATACATGCAAATCCTTTCGCCGACATTTGTTGAGGTATTTAAAAACAGAATTATTAATATCCATCATTCTTTCCTGCCCGCTTTTATCGGGGCAAAGCCGTATGAACGTGCTTTTGAAAGAGGAGTGAAAATGATTGGTGCAACATCCCATTATGTAACAAATGATTTAGATGAGGGGCCAATTATTGAGCAGGGAACAGAGCCTGTCAGCCATGAGCATAATGTCGATGATTTGAAGAAGATTGGACAGTCCATTGAACGCCGGGTGCTGGCACAGGCTGTTAAGTGGCATTTAGAAGATCGTATTATCGTATATGGAAATAAAACAATTGTATTTGAATAAAAAACAAAGAGGTGGAATCCAATTGATTCCACCTCTTTGTTTTAAAAATAATTAATTCTTTTCTGTTTCGCGTTCCCAGCATTCAATGCCGGACTGGTCATCTAAAATGTCTTTATAAAATACAGGATCTTTTCCTTCTTTCCGCTGTTTCATGTAATCCTTTAATAAAATATTGGCTTTTTTAAACAAGGCTGTGATGGCAAATAGGTTTAGTAAGGCAAGCAATGCCATAAAAATATCCGCCAATAGCCAGACAAGATCAAAGGATGCGAATGTACCGAAGATTACCATCAGTATTGCAGCAATTCGATATAGAAAAATCAATACCTTGGAATTTTTAATATAAGCCAGATTGTTTTCCCCATAGTAGTAATTTCCAAGGATAGATGTAAAAGCAAATAAGAAAACAGAGATAGCAATAAATATACCAGCCCAGCCTCCTAACATTTGTGTGAAGGCTGTTTGTGTTAAAGCAATTCCATCTGCATCACTGCCGGCAAAACCGCCTGCAGACAGAATAACTAAACCAGTGGCAGTACATACAAGCAGTGTATCAAAGAAAACACCTAATGCTTGTACTAATCCTTGTTTGACGGGATGACTCACATCAGCAGTTGCTGCAGCATTTGGTGCTGCTCCCATTCCAGCTTCATTGGAGAAAAGTCCACGACGGATACCCAGCATAATAGCAGCTCCGAAGCCTCCGCCGGCAACCTCACGGATACCAAATGCATTTTCAAAAATTAATACAAACATATCAGGAATTGCAGTGATATTTAATATAACGATAATCAATGCAAGCCCGACGTAAATAATTGCCATAAATGGAACAATAATTTGTGAGACGTTGGCAATACTTTTTAAACCGCCAAAGATAACTGCTGCTGTCAGGATTGTCAGGATAATGGCAATCCAGATCGGGCGGACGTTAAATTGTGAATCGAATGCGATACTTATTGTATTTGACTGTACCGAGCTGAATACAAATCCATAGGTGAAGGTAATCATAATCGCAAAAATAATTCCCAGCCAGCGTTTATTCATACCTTTTTCCATATAATAAGCAGGACCGCCGCGATATTGATTATTATCTTTTTCTTTGTAAAGCTGTGCTAATGTGCTTTCTACAAACCCGGATGCTGCACCGATAATGGCGATAAGCCACATCCAAAATAAAGCACCAGGACCGCCTAAAGCTATCGCCGTTGCCACTCCTGCCATATTTCCTGTACCTACCCGGGAAGCGGCACTGATTGCAAATGCCTGAAAAGAACTAGTTCCCTTCGTACCAGATGCATCATAAGAACGTTTGTCGAATACAGTACGAAACATTTCCGGCAATAAACGAAATTGGACAAATCCAGTCCTGAAAGTGAAGTAAAGTCCTACTCCAATTAATACGACAATCAGGATATAAGTCCAGATAAAATCATTAAAATGATTTAAAATTGTATAAATAAAATCCATTATTATCTTCCTTTCTGGTTGAAGACTGCTTCTTTTGCTGTGTAAATCTGCGGGAATATTAGAAATGAAGCAAGGTAAAATTAACACTGCATAGGGTACCTTGCTTTGTAAGGAATTTCTAAGCTGATGAAAATGTCAAGGAATGTAATACTGTACACTGATAGTATTAGATAAAGACAATACATTATAGCACAGATTTATAATAGTTCCATTAATTTTTAAAGAGGGGAATAATTGTAAAAATTCATAGAAGTAAGAGTGTTTTGTAGCAATGAAAAAACTTCTTATCCATAAAGAAAACTTATAGATGAAGAAGTTTCTTCTACACTATGCAAATGCTTAAAATTATTATAGATTTTATGATGGAAAAATAAACTAGGTATCAGTCTCATTAGAAGGCGGTCATACCAAAGTTTTTTTATTTGGTCTTACTGAGAGTTTCCTTTATGGCTGAAAGATAGTAATAAGGTGTTGTACTGCTTTCTCTATTTCCCGTTCCTTCATTCCTGCAAAACCGATCACAAATTGCGGGTGTGAGACAACAACATTTTTAGATGCATAATAGGAGATTGGATAAAGCTTGATTCTTTGTTGGACGGCTCTTTTCATTATCTCTTCTTCCGTTAATCCATTTCGTACTTCACAGACGACATGGAGACCGGATTGTTCGCCCAAAAGCTGGATAGAAGGCTTATAAGTCTCGAAAAGCTGCTGTACGAACTCAAATTTCTTCCTGTAGATTTTTCGCATCCGATTCAAATGTTTTTCAAAATATCCTTCCTGAATAAAGTGTGCCAGTACGTGCTGGTCAATTCGTGAAACCGTAGAATGATGAAAGGAAAGTCTGCTTCGATACTGCTCTAATAATGTTTTTGGCAAAATCATATAACTGATCCGCAAAGATGGAATTAATGATTTGGAAAAGGAGCCTAAATAAATAACCCGGTCATTAAAATCCATTTTTTTCATGGGAGGAATTGTTTTCCCTACATATCGAAATTCACTATCATAGTCATCCTCGATAATAAATCTGTTCTCTGCTTCATTTACCCATTGTAATAGCTGATTACGCCGGTTGATAGAAGTAACTGTTCCATATGGGAAATGATTGGAAGGAGTTACATAGATATAATCAGGCTCTAAAAGACGGACTGCTTCAATAGAAACCCCTTCTTCACCCATATCTAAGGCTCGTCCTAAAAAACCAAAATGTGTAATTAATTTCACCATCAATTGATAGCCGGGATCTTCAATTCCAAATATAGTTGAGCCTGGCAGTAAAGAAAGAAGCTGCTGCATTAAAACCTCAATCCCTGCTCCTACAACAATTGTATCTGGATCGCAGTCAATCCCGCGTGCGTGATACACATAGTGTGCGATAGCTTCACGCAGCTCCTTGTCTCCTTGAGGATTGCCAAGTAAAAGTAAATCATGATTCACTTCATCAATAACATGTCTGTTCAGACGTCTCCACTGGGAAAAAGGAAATGCTTCGGTATCAATTTTATTTGGAGAAAAATCAAATAAAATTGCTGGTTCCTTCTCAAGTTTAGGATCTTCTTTTTTTATTGGATGCTCCACAAATTCTAAATCTCCATGTGCCAGGACATAAAACCCTTTTCTCGGGCGTGATGTAATATATCCTTCTGCCACAAGCTGTTCAAAAGCTGTTTCTACAGTGTTTTGACTGACTTCTAAATGGTTGGCGAGTTTACGCTTAGAAGGCAGCTTTTGCCCATAGGGAAGCCGCTCCTCCACAATTTCCTGTTTTATAAACTCATAAAGCTGTTCATATAAAGGTGTACTTATCGTTTCATCTAAATGGACAGATAATAGATCCATTTTCCCCCTCCTTTAAATCTGACCTCATTAAAATATATAAAATTGGCACTTTCATTCATGTCATATTATTTTTATAATAATAAAAAATCAGTAAAGAATCTAGGGGGAAATAACATGACAGATCGAGTTACAGGTACAGAACGTGTAAAAAGAGGAATGGCGCAAATGCAAAAAGGCGGCGTGATTATGGATGTTGTCAACAAGGAACAGGCAAAAATCGCAGAAGAAGCGGGTGCTGTTGCAGTAATGGCATTGGAAAAGGTTCCATCTGATATCCGTGCTGCCGGGGGCGTTGCGAGAATGGCAGATGTAAGCATTGTAGAGGAAGTAATGGAAGCTGTATCTATTCCAGTTATGGCGAAGGTTCGTATTGGTCATATTGTGGAAGCACGTGTGCTGGAGTCGCTTGGTGTGGATTATATTGATGAAAGTGAAGTGCTTACGCCGGCGGATGATTTATTCCATCTGGATAAAAAGCCATTCACTGTTCCATTTGTATGCGGATGCCGTGATTTAGGAGAAGCAGCCCGCCGGATTGGCGAGGGTGCATCGATGCTGCGCACAAAAGGCGAGCCGGGAACAGGAAATATTGTGGAAGCAGTACGTCATTTACGTGAAGTACAATCGCAGATAAGAAGAATTGTACATATGAACGAGGATGAACTCATGACAGAAGCTAAAAACCTTGGCGCTCCATTCGAAATTTTACTGCAGATTAAAGAAGCAGGCAGACTGCCAGTAGTAAACTTTGCAGCAGGCGGTGTAGCAACTCCGGCTGATGCTGCGCTTATGATGGAACTTGGAGCAGACGGCGTCTTTGTCGGGTCAGGCATTTTTAAATCAAAAAATCCTGAGAAATTTGCCCGTTCTATTGTAGAAGCGACAACGTATTATCAGGACTATCAAAAAATTGGCGAGCTTTCTAAGGACTTAGGAGAAGCGATGAAAGGGATTGATATGAAAACACTACGTCCTGAAGACAGAATGCAGGATCGCAGTTTTTAAGTGATGTTGAAGGAGAAAGAGGTGAACAGCATGAGTAGAAACAAGTACAGGATCGGGATTCTAAGCATGCAGGGAGCAACAGAGGAACATGCCGGTCAACTGCGTGATTTAGGACACGAGCCGATTCTTATTAAAAATAAAGAAATGCTGGAGAATGTAGATGGATTAATTATTCCAGGTGGAGAAAGTACAGCTATCTGGCGTTTGATGAAGAAAAATAATCTTATTGAAGCTGTTCAGCAATTCGCTCAATTAAAAAAGCCGATCTTTGGAACCTGTGCAGGTCTTGTGCTTCTTGGTAAAAGTCAGGTGGAAACAGAAGAACCAGTAAGCTTGAAGCTGATGGATATCCAGGTGAAAAGAAATGGATTTGGCAGACAAAAGGACAGCTTCGAAGCAAACTTAGATGTAAAAGGGATAAAGGAAGCTTATCCGGCAGTATTTATCCGTGCACCATATATTGAATCGGTTGGAGAAAATGTAGAGGTTTTAGCTGCGTATGATAATAAAATTGTGGCTGCAAGAGAAGATAATTTACTTGTAGCGGCTTTTCATCCGGAACTGACTGATGATAACCAGTTCTTGGAATTATTTCTTTCGATGGTGGGAGAGAAGTCGGTGTTAATGATTTAATTAAAAGGAATTCCAATGGTTTTAAACCTTAAAAGATTAAAAAGAAAACCTGAAAAAATGGAGATTTCAGCTGCATTTTTTCAGGTTTTTTTAATGCTACTTTCGTCTTTTCAACTTACTGCTTTTTTTTCGTTTCAATAAAGCCTTTCGTAGATCACTCGATTGCTGTTTATTCTCCTGGTCTGCCTTTGTATCGAGGGTGATTCTTGGGTGGGTATGTTCCTCTGACTCCTCAATCCGCACAACTGATTTCACCATACACTCTTCAGGAAGTTCACTGCTTGAAACAAGAATTTCCCGGTTCTCCGCTTCGACTAAAATAACCGCTGTTTCTCCTTCAAAACGATCAATGATTCCTTTCATCTTTTTCCATCTCCTTTAAAAGTCACATACCAGATCCTCGGAGTCTATATCCGCAATCCGGCTTGGACCTAACCCATCAATTTTCTCAAGCTCATCAAAAGCAGCAAATGGACGTTTATCTATTATTTGATCTGCTCGTTCGTCACCGATATGAATAATTTCAGTTAATTCCTCTTTGGGAGCATTATTTAAATCAATACAGCTGGAATCATTCTTTTCATCATTTAAAATGTCTTCTGAAGCAACTTCGTTTTCCTCGTCAGCAGAAGCTTGCTTATCTTCCGCTGCATCCGGTTCTGAAACAGTAATATTTGTGCCCATATCTGTTTCAATAGAATAGGCTTTTCCATCTGTAGTCACCACAATGGTCCCGTCTTTGTCAGTGCCATACCAGTCGATATTTTCCTCATCTAATAATTCAATAACCTCCGGGCTTGGATGACCATAAGAATTGTCTTCACCAGCACTATAAATAGCAATATGCGGCTGAACAGCATTTAAAAATTCCGGATCTGTAGATGTTTTAGAGCCATGATGACCTAAATGTAAAAAGGTGCTGCCGAGATTAGAAGATTCCATCATCTCTTTTTCTTCCTTCACTCCTGCATCTCCAGTCAGAATAAATGAAACTTGATCATAGGCTAAACGAATACTGATCGATTCTTCATTTACTTTTCCAGAAATGTCCTCAGGGTACAATACTTCTATTTCGAGTGGGCCTAATTCATACTCTTCCCCGGTCCGCGGTTCATGATAACCGATATCCTTGGATAGGATTTTTTCCATAGCTGTCTGGTATGTATTAGATGTACTTTCATTGCCGGGCATCCAAACTTCATCTACAGCAAAATGATCAATAACCTTGGAAAGCTGGCCAATATGGTCTGCATCCGGATGACTGATAATGACCAGGTCAATGTCTGTAATGCCCTGCTCCTCTAAATAAGGTACTACTTCATTTCCCTGCCAGTCTCCTGTGTCAAAGAGGATAACGATTTCTTCGTCTTCTTCCTCCAAAGTGAATAAAGTGGAGTCACCTTGTCCAACGTCAATAAAGTGCGCCCCGAAAGCACCATCCACTGTATTGGATTGTGCTGCTGAATCTGACTCTGCCTGACAGCCTGCCAATACAAACATAATAATAAAACTAAAATAAATAATTTTTTTCAAATGTCATTCTCCTCGTACATGTAAATCTTTTTATTCATCGTGATATAGTGCACCAATCGCGCCAGCATGTTTTCCTTTTGCTAAAAAAGTCAAGTTATAATCAAACATACTTTCAAAAGAAGCAATTACCTGTTTTAAGAGCGGATTTCCAGTTAATGATCCACCAATCATTACGATTTCTTTTGTTTCTAATGAATTTGCTGTTAAGCTGGAAAGTAATACAAGCGTTTCTCCGATCAACTGGGTCAATGCCGCCATCTGATCTTCAACAGAAACCGATTTATCCAGCTGGTCCTTTCCGAAATTAGCAGCAGTCAAAGAAGCTTCAATAGGAGAATTGTTAAATTGGTAAATATCCGAAACCATCAAATCACTTTTGCTTCGATCTCCTTTAGAGGCAAGCTCAACCAGAGATTGATAATCAGATGTACCTGCAATAATTGCGCCAATGCCAGTAAACAATCCACCTCCGATTCCTGTTCCTGATAAGCGGTCTGTTTTGTGAAAAAAAGAGGTGCCTGTACCAATATTCACCAAAAGATAATCTGTTTTTGGAAGCTTATTTTCTTTCAATAGTAAATATTTTGTTCCCTCTATGACACACTTAAATTCCTTTAATATAGAAATTGATTTATTGGAAGCTTTCAGTGCTTCGGCTCTGCCGCCTGTCACATGCAGAGCTGCTTCCGGTGCAATCATTTCCAGCCATTGAACCACTTCATCAATCTGCTTGGCAGAATAGGTCTTTAATCGAAGCCTGCCTTCTTCTTCATATGCAATTTTTATTAAAGATCCGCCTGCATCAATACCGATTCGTTCCATAAAAAACACCCTCCTTGAATATAAAGCAGCTATTTTGTGATCACAGAGAATTAATATAATTGTACCATTCCTTAACATAAGAACATTCATTCCTATATTATCATAATTATTTAGAGTTTAGATAACGCAAGCTAATTTATTTAATAAACAAATATGAATGGAGCTATTAAAAAATAAGTCCCAATGCAGATGAAGGATAAGAAAAATAAAAATCTCTAAAATTATTTTCAGAAATAAAATAAAGCCAGGTTTAAATAAAAAGAAATTGAAACTTTTAAAACAGTCATTCGTAATAGTATAATAAGAGAAAGAGTATAGACGAATATACTTAGGCAAGAATGATTAATCACTTAGGAGTGAGTGTATGCGGGCAATATTGCAATTTTTAATGCAGAGCTTTGTTGGTGCTGTCAGCCTGACAGCTATATGGCTTGTAAGCTTTTTTATATATGGACAGACTGTACTGTTAACTAGTCTTTTTGCTGCAATCGGCGGCGTATTGACTTATGCAGCTGCAAAACAAATCATGGATTATCGATTTGTCAGAAGTCAGGGATTAACCAAAAAAGAATATAAATTTATTGATACGAATTTAAAAGAAGCCAGAGGCAAGATAACACGCATGCAAAAAGCCTTATTCAAGGTACGGTCTTTCCAGCATGCGCGGGAAAACTTAGCTATCGTAAGAACTGCACAAAAAATATATAACAACGCAAGAAAAGAACCGATGCGATTCTATCAGGCAGAGAGTTTTTTCTATAACCATTTAGACTCGCTTGTGGAATTATCAGAGCGTTATGCTTACCTTTCCAGCCAGCCTTCCCCATCTATCGAGATGCAAAAATCGTTAAAGGAGACCAGGCAGACACTTACTGCCTTCAACCGGACGATAAAAAAAGATTTACAGGTGATGCTCAGAGATGATTTAGAAACATTGGATTTTGAGCTGGATGTAGCAAAGCAGACGCTGCGCCGATCTAAAAAATAAGGAGGATATCTACATGACTGAAAAAGACCATTCTAATGATTCTATAAATGATTTATTAAATGATCCGTTTGGGGAAAGAACTGAAATTTCTACGGGTACTTCAGATCAAAATTTAGAAAGTGCAAAAGCGCCAAGGCTTGTCGACAAGCTTCCAGCTGAACATCGTAAAAAAGCAGAACAATTAGCGCTGCAAATTGATACGACAAATCAGCAGTCTTTAGTAAAATACGGTGTGGAAGCACAAGCAAAATTACATCAATTCTCCCATGAAATGTTAGAGCATGTCCAAAAACAGGATGTCAGTCAAATTGGCTCCATTTTAACGGAGCTGATGAAAAAGCTGGAGGATATCGATCCTTCTGAATTACAGGAAGAAAAAAACGGGTTTTTATCACGTTTATTTGGAAAACTGTCGAAATCAGTTAATGAGGTGCTGTCACGTTATCAAAAAACTAGTTCTCAGATTGACCGTATCAGTGTGCGTCTGGACCGAAATAAAGACTTACTTTTGTCTGATAATGTTATGCTCGATAAACTATTTTCAATGAACCGGGATTATTACGATGCTTTAAACATTTATATTGCTGCCGGAGAATTAAAGGTAGAAGAAATTAATAATGATATTATCCCGCAGCTTCGTCAAAAAGCGGAAACAAGCGGGAGCCAGATGGATGTACAGGAAGTAAATGATATGCTTCAATTTGTGGACCGGCTTGAAAAACGGACGCATGACCTTAAGCTAAGCCGTCAAATCACAATGCAAAGTGCCCCGCAAATCCGTCTTATTCAAAATACGAATCAGGCACTTGTGGAAAAAATCCAATCGTCTGTTTTAACGGCTATTCCACTATGGAAAAACCAGGTAGCTATTGCTTTGACTCTGCTGAGACAGCGCCATGCGATGGAAGCGCAAAAACAGGTATCACAAACAACGAATGATTTATTATTAAAAAATGCAGATATGCTGAAAGAAAATACAATTGAAACGGCGAAAGAAAATGAACGTGGTCTTGTGGATATTGATACATTGAAGCAGACACAGGAAAAATTAATGTCTACCATCGAAGAAACCATACAGATTCAATCAGACGGACGCAAGAAACGTAATGAAGCTGAAAAAGAGCTGATCAGCATGGAAGAGGAATTAAAAAATAAAATGCTGGAGTTTAAAGAATAAATGTGGAGAAGGCCAGGCGTATAGCCTGGTTTTTTAGTGCACAAATATCTTCTATTGTTGCCCCTATACTAAATTGTAAAAACCCTCTAAAATTATAACTTGATGCATTTGATTTTCGATTGACACCTTATCTTCAATCACTTACTATTGTTATTATGTAGACCGATTGGTTTAATTCTACTGTAAGCTATAATTTTTATAGCTTACAGTAGATGAACGATCTCTAAAAAGGTGGATATTTCAGTCCAATGAGAAAGAATACAAAAGATGAAATTATTCGAACAACAGCCAAATTAATCCAAGAAAAAGGTTATGTGGGGACGGGACTAAAAGAGATTATAGAGCAAAGCGGAGCTCCACGCGGTTCTATCTATTACCATTTTCCAGATGGAAAAGAACAAATAGCTTTGGAAGCGGTCAAGTGGACAAGAGAAGCAGTCAGGTCCTTTATTCAGGAAGAGCTTTCCAAGCATGAAGATGCACTGATAGCAATTCAGTCATTTATTTTAGATAGTGCGGACCGTTTTGAAAAAAACCGTTATTTTGTCGGGGTACCTATTGCAGCACTGATTTTGGAAACTTCTTCGACAAATGATAATTTGCGGAAATCCTGTGAAGGGGCTTTTGAAACATGGTCACTAGAATTTATGAAAAAACTTCAAGAAAACGGGTATAAAGAAAGTATAGCAAAAAAACTGGGCACTATAATTAACACAATGATCCAAGGAGCATTGGTAGCAGCTTTAGCCAGTAAGCATGCTGAATCACTGCGCACCACTGCCGGGATATTGCCACTTATTTTCAGTCAGCAATCATTGCAGAAATAAAAAAATTACTGCGGGGCTGTTTGATAATATATTCATTTAAAGGAGGAAATTAATATGCATCAGTCAAACCACATTAAAGAAGCAAGAGAATTTATTCAAAGTAAAGCAGATCTGGTTCCAGAAATCGGTATGATTCTCGGGTCTGGATTAGGAGATTTGGCGGACGAATTAGAAGATGCTGTTGTCATTCCATATGAAGAAATTCCACATTTTTCAAAATCGGCTGCTATTGGGCATGCAAACCAGCTTGTCATTGGTACTCTAAAAGGAAAACGTATTGTAGCCATGAAAGGCCGTTACCATTATTATGAAGGCTATTCACTGGATGAAGTAACCTTCCCTGTGCGTGTTATCCAAGCGCTTGGAGCGGATAAACTGATTATTACTAATGCTTGTGGAGCTATAAATACAGATTTCAATCCTGGAGATTTAATGCTGATTACAGATCATATTAATCTGACTGGAACAAATCCATTAATAGGACCAAATAATGATGATTTAGGAACTCGTTTTCCGGATGCTTCTGAAGTATATAATCGGGAGCTTCGTGATTTGGCAAAGGGTATTGCTAAAGAAAATAACATTACCCTGCAGGAAGGTGTGTACAGCTGGTGGAGCGGTCCAGTTTACGAAACACCTGCGGAAATTCGTATGATCCGGGTGCTTGGCGGAGATGCGGTCGGCATGTCTACAGTTCCTGAAGCTCTTGTTGCTGTACATGGCGGTTTAAAAGTGCTTGGTATCTCTTGTTTAACAAATATGGCATGCGGCATTTTAGATCAGCCATTAAGCCATGATGAAGTGATTGAAGTTGCTGCACAATCACGCAGCAAGTTTATTCAGCTTATTGAAGAAGTTATTCATCAAATGTAAGTAAATGAATACAGGATGAATTTATTTTATATTAAAATAAATAGAATTGACAGTGGTAGATTAACTCTCATTTCAGATATCTGAAATGAGAGTTAATCTCTATTATTTATAACGAGTTCAATTATTTTAAGTAGACAAACAGCAAAGAGGTGTATCTGTGAATATTTTATGGGGATTGGCAGGATGTAGTGTTATTATTCTTATCTCATTTTTATTATCTGAAAAGAAGAAAAAAATTAATATCTATACTGTTTCAATAGGATTTATACTTCAAATTATCTTTGGTTATCTCGTATTACAGTGGGATTTTGGAAAAAGAGCTCTTGTTACTATTTCTAATGCAATTAACGGTATGATTAATTATGGTCAGGAAGGTCTTAAATTCGTTTTTGGTCCGCTTGCAGGAGATGGAGAAATTGCCATTTTTGCAGTAAATGTACTTGGAATGATTATTTTCTTAACAGTGCTGATTGCTCTTTTATATCACTTTGGAATTATGCAATACCTTGTCCGTTTTATCGGAGGATTTATTTCGAAAATCATGAAAACATCCTATTCTGAATCTGCTGTAGCAGCTGCAAATATTTTTGTGGGAAATACACAGGCTCCTCTTGTTATTAAACCATACATATCAAATATGACGAGATCTCAAATATTTTCATTAATGGTCAGTGGGCTGGCATCTGTGTCTGGGGCAGTAATGATCAGTTTAGCTGCAATGGGAATTCCATTAGAGTTTTTATTGTCTGCTGCAATTATGTCAGCTCCGGCAGGAATTATGATTGCTAAGTTTATAATCCCTGAAACGGAAACTCTAAATCCAAATGAATGGAAAATCGCTCAGGAATCTCAGAAAGCAGATAATGCAAAAACGAATGTAATTGATGTTATTTTCACTAGTTCCCGTGAAGGGCTGCAGTTTGCAATCAATGTAGGTTTAATGCTAATGGCCTTTATTGGTTTATTAGCTTTAGTTAATGGTATTTTAGGATGGGGAGGATCATTAATAGGCTTTGAAAATCTTTCATTGGAATTTGTCCTTGGCTATATATTTGCTCCAATTGCCTTTGTTATTGGAATTCCATGGAATGAAGCTGTACAAGCTGGTAATCTCTTAGCGCAAAAATTTTTACTTAATGAATTTGTAGCATTTTCTCAGTTTTCTGCAATGCTGGAGTCATTTTCAGATAGATCTATTGCAGTATTAACATTTGCACTAAGCGGCTTTGCGAACTTTGGTGCGGCAGGAAGTATTGTAGGAATGCTGTCCAATATAGTACCGGAGCGTAAGCATGAAATTCAACGGCTTATGATGAAGGCATTAATAGGAGCAACATTGGCAAATTTATTAAATGGTGCTATTGTTACTATGTTCCTGTAAAACTAATAAGACATTCTAGTTTTTATCCAATGTAATAGAGTTCATAACAGTATCAGGTATGTTATCAATTAGAAAGAAGGCTTATCATGGAAGGAATGGAAAAAAGGAAAAAAGATTCAAATCAGCTGCAATTTATTATTCTTCTTATTGGAATCATTGCTGTCGCTTTTAATTTACGTCCGGCAATTACTTCAGTTGGGCCAATCATTAGTTTTATACGTGATGACATTGCGATTTCAAATGGTACAGCAGGATTGTTGACAAGTTTACCTTTGATAGCTTTTGCGGTTATTTCTCCGCTGGTTCCCAATCTTGCTCGTACATTTACAAAGGAAAAAGCATTGGTCATTGGACTGGTCTTAATTATCATTGGTATTCTTGTTCGTTCGGTTTCTGTATTTATTTTATTATTGATTGGAACATTTATTGTCGGGGCAGGAATTGCAATTTGTAATGTTCTCCTTCCGAGTGTTATTAAGGATCGTTTTCCTTTAAAGGTTGCGCTGCTTACTAGTGTTTACACAACAGCTATGAATATTTTTGCAGCTTCCGCTTCCGGGCTGAGCCATCCTTTAGCAGAAGGTTTTGGTTTAGGCTGGCAGTTATCTTTGCTTGTTTGGACAACTCCTGCTATCCTCGCTATTGTTCTTTGGGTTATTATTCTTAATAAATACACAGAACGGGAAGAAAAAATGCAAGTGGCTTCTGGAGGAGTACTGTCCGGTAACCGTATGTGGAAATCTCCATTAGCATGGATTGTTGCTATCTATATGGGATTGCAGTCAACAATGTTTTATGTGACTATTTCCTGGCTGCCGGAGATTTTACATGATTATGGAATGAGTATGGAAACTGCAGGCTGGCTGTTGTCGTTGACGCAAATTGTCGGGCTTCCGGCGAGTTTTTTCTTACCTATTTTGGCAGGAAGAATGAAGAAGCAATCCATTGTTGCAAGCTCCATCGGAATTTGCGCAATACTAGGTTATGGCGGTTTATTACTTGGAAACTCCTGGACTGTCCTCATGTTCAGTCTTCTGTTTATTGGAATTGCACTGGGCGGCGGTTTTGCTCTTGCATTGACATTTATCGGTCTGCGCTCCAGAGATGGAGAACAGGCAACAGAGCTTTCTGGAATGGCACAGTCTGTCGGTTATCTTTTAGCAGCAATCGGTCCATTTGCAATTGGTTCTATTTATGATTTAACAGCAACATGGACAGTTTCTCTATTAGTATTAATGACAGTAGCTGCCTGTATTGTATTTTTGGGTTATCAGGTTGGAAGGGACCGCTTTGTTCTTGAGAATAAAAAATAAAATTAAAGAGACACCCTGTTAAGATTTTTAAATGTCTTAACAGGGTTTTTAACTATTAAAAATGGTATCTCTTCAACTCAAATTATTCGTTTCTGCAAAAAATAGGTGTACAATAGAAATGCAGAAAGTTCAGAATAAAAAAGGATAGGTGATGAATTATGTATTCCATTCAATTGTACGGAGACCGGGGAGTACGTATCCAATTTGGCAATACAATTGACAGACAGGTAAATGTAAATGTTCATCGCTTTACCAGTCTGTTAGAAAATTATCCAATTGAGGGAATCACAGAGTGGATTCCTGCGTATACCAGTATGACGATTTATTATAATCCGGGTAAAATCACATATTTGAAGCTCGAAAAAAAGCTGAATCAATTACAAAAATTAATGAGCGAATCAGCTCCTCCAGTTTCAAGAAAGGTTACGATTCCTGTCTGCTATGAAAAAGAATTTGCTATAGACATGGACGATGTTGCTGAATATCATAATCTTTCCGTTCAAGAGATAATCGGCCTGCATACAGAGCCGCTTTATTATGTTTATATGATGGGATTCATGCCCGGTTTTCCTTACCTGGGCGGTTTATCAGAGAAGCTTGTTACACCGAGGCTGGAGAACCCAAGAAAAAGAGTGGAACGCGGGTCAGTAGGTATCGCAGATCAGCAGACAGGGATCTATCCGTTGGATTCGCCAGGAGGCTGGAGAATTATCGGGAAAACACCGGTACATCTTTATGATGCGCAGAAAGATAACAAAATTCTTATTCGAT
Organism: Oceanobacillus sp. FSL W8-0428; assembly: GCF_038004405.1. Lineage (NCBI taxonomy): Bacteria > Bacillati > Bacillota > Bacilli > Caryophanales > Bacillaceae > Oceanobacillus > Oceanobacillus sp. FSL W8-0428. The sequence continues at coordinate 224,194 of NZ_JBBORB010000001.1, read as the reverse complement.
CCGGCGATACGCTCCAGTTTGAAGCTATTGATTCAGAAACCTATTATAAAATAGAAGATGCAGTACAAAATGGAGACTATCAACCAAAAATAAGTGAAGAGAAGGAAGGTGATCCATCATGAATTTGTCTGTAGATTTGAATTGTGATTTAGGAGAAAGCTTTGGGGCATACCGAATCGGGCAGGATAATGAGGTGATGGAATGGATTACCTCTGCCAATATTGCTTGTGGTTATCATGCTGGAGATCATAATGTGATGCGGGAAACAGTAGAAAAAGCAGTGAAAAATAACGTGGCAATTGGTGCTCATCCCGGGTTATTGGATTTACAAGGATTCGGCCGGCGAAAGATGCAGGTGACGCCGGAAGAGGTTTTCAATTTAATGGTTTATCAGATTGGTGCTATGAGAGGATTTGCGGAAATCTATGGAACTGGAATCAGTCATGTTAAACCTCACGGTGCTCTCTATTCGATGGCTGCAGCAGATAAAGTTTTAGCCGCTGCAATTGCAGATGCAATCTATCGTGTTGATAAGCATATGATTCTATTTGGATTAGCCAATTCAGAGCTTGTCAGGGAAGGGAGAAAGAGAGGGCTGCAAGTAGCAGAAGAAGTGTTCGCAGACAGAAATTATCAGCCAGATGGCACCCTGACACCCAGATCAGCACCAAATGCATTGATCCATGATGTAGATTTAAGTCTAAGCCGTGTTATCCGGATGGTGAAGGAAAATAAAGTTAAAGCAGTGGACGGAACAGATGTGGCTATTCAGGCCGATACAATTTGTGTTCATGGCGATGGGGCACAGGCAGCTGTTTTTGTGAGAAGGCTGGCAGAGGCATTATCTGGTCAGCATATACAGATACGTGCGGCAGGTGATCCAAGTTGAAAAAAATCTTTGAAGTAATCAAACCTGGTTTATCTACGAGTATTCAAGATTTAGGCAGGGTTGGCTATCAAAAATATGGTATTCCAACATCTGGCGCAATGGATTCCTTTGCACATCGTGTTGCTAATCTGCTTGCAGGTAATCAAGAGGAAGAAGCGACACTTGAAATTATGCTGATGGGTCCCCAGCTGAAAGTTTTACAGGATACTGTTGTTGCAATCGGTGGTGCAGATTTGTCGGCAACAATTGATGGGAAGCCTCTATATCCATGGAAATCTTTCCGTGTTTACGCAGGACAGATATTATCGTTTGGCAGACCAGTTAACGGAATGTATGCTTATCTTGCAGTAAGTGGCGGTTTTTTTGCTGAGGAAGTAATGGGAAGTAAGTCAACTTACGCACAGGCAAATATTGGCGGTTTAGAGGGAAGGGTCCTGCAAAAAGGAGATATCTTATTATCAGAGGATGTGAACCTGAAATCTATCCGGGCAGGAAGATATTTAAAAGAAACAGACGTGCCAAATTATGAACAGCATCGTCCAATTAGAGTGATTGCAGGACCAGATATATTTGCTTTTTCCGACAAAACATATCAACAATTTTACCAGGAAAGCTACCGTATTACAGAACAATCGAATCGAATGGGCAGCCGTTTGGAAGGAAAAGCATTGTCTCATGCAGACAGAGCAGATATTATTTCAGATGCTGTGCTTCCTGGGACGATACAGGTTCCGGCGAATGGGCAGCCGATTGTGTTATTATCTGATCGGCAGACAACTGGAGGTTACGCGCGAATCGCTACTGTTATTACAACAGATATTCCGCTTCTTGTACAAAAGAAAATCGGTTCAGAGATTCAATTTTTATCTGTATCCTTAGAAAGAGCGCAGGCGGATTATCTGCAGCAGCAGCGCTTTTTAAAAATGCTGCAGACAGCCTTGCAGCAGCACGTTTAAAAGAAGGAGGATTTCTTGTTGACTTTACCCGGCACCAGCTGGTTTAATGGAAGGCTTTGATACAGTAGGGTTCCATGGTAAAGTAAAGATAACAAAATAATATAGGAGACTGTCAATAATGAGTAAACAATTTATCAGCCGGGCGTTAGCTACCTGCATCATTGGTTTCACAATCATTCATTTCATCACCTATTTTTTTCACATTGATATTCTTTTAACGCTGCTGGTATTCTTTGGATTTGGAATTATTTTATTTGGGGCAGTTTACTATGGACCATTGCATTTAAAGATGCCGTTGGGGCTGTTTCTAACTGGTGTGATTATCTTCCTCTCGGTGGATGCTTCTTTTACAGCAGGAATGCGGGAAGGATTATTGCAAATGCGCAATATGGTTGGGTTATTAGTTGTCATACCAATGGTCAGCTGGGTCCTGCGGGAGGAAGCTTTTTTAGAATCTGCTATCAGCTATGCACATGGTTTCGTGAATACAAGTAAGAAATTTTACTTTGGTATGATTTCTTTTACACAAATTATTGCCTATTTTCTTCTATTTGGTGCAATTCCAATGCTGTATCAATTTGTATCTATGATTTTAAAGGATGAAAAAGGAGAGGCATGGGAGAGATATAAGGGGACAGCAATATTACGCGGTTTTGCTTTATCTGTCCTGTGGGTAGTCAGTATCCCAAGCTTTGCCTATGTGGTAGAAGCCATGGATGCTTCATTATGGAAATCGATTGTGCAGGGACTAGGAGTGTCTGCAGCAGGGAGCATACTGGCTATTCTGTTCTTTCCGTTAGAGAATAAAAAATACAACGTTAATTTTACAAGAGGTCTCCGGCACGAGATTGATGGGATTATGCAGCATACAAAGAACAAACAGGAAACGAAGCGGGTTATCCGTGAATTTGTGATATTATTTGTTTCCCTTTTTGGTTCCATTTTTATTCTGAGTGCATTGATTAATATGGAGCTTCTTGTTCTGATACCTTTAACTATCTTAGTATGGATACTTAGCTATTATGTCGTGAAAAAACGACTATATAAATTAACACATATTGCAACACTTTATGTAAAGGAAGAGATGGCAGGAAAATCCTATCAGCTTTGTGTAATGATCGGTGCTGGCATGCTGATTGCCGGGCTGACCAAAACAGGATTTGCAGGCTGGGTCGTGGACAGCCTCTACGCATTGGAAGCAGTTGCGCCATTTATCAATTTATTGTATCTGCTTCCTTTTATGGTAATTATTTTAGGCTTTGCCGGTCTTGGACCATTGACAGTAATGGTATTGGTTGCCGGTATTCTCCAGTCCATCCATCTGCCCTATCCTCCTGAGCTGATTGTGCTGGCAGTAACATTAGGGAGCTCGATATCGATTTTGTTATCACCAGTAATTATGCCGATTATTGTTTTAAGCGGATCCAATGGCCTGAGCGGCTTTAAAAACGGCTTTCAGTTCAATGGCATTTTTGCGGTTGTTCTATATATGATTGTGATGACGTATATTCAAGTAATGACGTATGTGGCAAGTTGATTTTTATAAAAAACTGCGAATCCGCACATTCTTTAGTAATACAGAGTGTGCGGATCTGGTCATTACTTAGCTGAAAATCCTTTGAAAACTATAGCAGATATAAAAAAGGAAAAAATATCAGAATATCAGAATATCATTGTACATGAAGAGTCCTCTGTATCCTATACATCTTGCAATTAGAATAATATCGGGTAACCTATCACGGAAAATTGTCCATAAACTCTCATTGAATAAAGCTTCGTTGTATAAAGTCAGGTGCTTTCTATTTGTACTGTTATTTTGCACTTGACATTCATTTTTTAACAACATAAAATTATCTATGAAAGCGTTTACTGAAAGTGCCGGTATTTAAGGTTCTTACAGATGAATCACATACGAAATAAAAATTCTGCAGACTTTGCGGGAACCAATTTATTTTTAATTACAACGGATTATATCCTTTCAAAATGAAAAAGGAGGACAATTGATGCGGAATGCTGTCATTGTTGAAGCAGTACGGACGCCTATCGGAAAGCGGAATGGTTTCTTAAGTGAGATAAGAGCCGAAGAATTAGCTGCAGCGCCTTTGAAGGAATTAATACGGAGGGCCAATCTGGATGCAACATTAATTGATGATGTTATTATGGGTTGCGTAACACAAACAGGAGAACAGGCGGTTGATATTGCAAGGCAGGCAGCGCTTATTGCAGGGTATCCTGCCAGTGTACCCGGAACGACGATTGATCGGCAATGCGGCTCCGGTCAGCAGGCAATTCATTTTGCCGCACAAGCAATCATTAGCGGTGATATGGATATCGTTGTTGCAGCTGGTGTAGAGAGTATGTCTCGTGTACCGATGGGAAGCAATCACGAGGGTGTGAAATGGAATAGTGTTTTACAAAATCAATATGATATGGTCCATCAAGGGATAGCAGCGGCTAAAATTGCGGAAAAGTGGGGTATTTCACGCCATAAAATGAATGAATATTCATTCAAAAGTCATAATCGCGCAATAGAAGCACAAGAAAAAGGCTATTTTCACCAACAAATAATGCCGATTTCCGTTAAAAGAGCTGATGGAACAACAGCTCAATTTTATCAAGATGAAGGACCAAGAAAGAATACCTCCATGGAGAAGCTGGAGGCATTACCTGATTTATTTACAGAGAACAGTGGAATTACGGCAGGAAACGCCAGCCAAATGAGTGATGGGGCAGCAGCACTTTTGATTATGTCCGATGATAAAGCAAGAGAGCTTGGCTTTGTGCCGCATTTTCGTATTTTGGCACGAAATGTGATTGGCTCTGATCCAACAGAGATGCTGACAGGGCCAATTGAAGCTACCAGGCAAATCTTAAAAAAGGCTGATTTATCCTTAGAGGACATTGATGTTTTTGAAGTTAATGAGGCATTTGCGTCAATTCCGCTGATGTGGATGAAAGAATTAGAGGCAGATGAAGAAAAAGTAAATATTGATGGAGGAGCTATTGCTTTGGGGCATCCTTTAGGCGCAAGCGGAGCCAGACTGATGGTGACGATGCTGCATACGATGGAGCGGCTCGAAGCCCGCTTTGGCCTGCAGACGATGTGTGAAGGACTGGGAATGGCTAATGGTACTATTATTGAACGATTAACAAGGGAGTAGGGAGGAATTTTAAAATGATGCAAACACAGTTAAATTTAACAACAATGGTCAGACATGCAGAGAAGTATTTTCCTGATAAAACAGTTATTTCACGTACCCTGGGTGGAGTTCAAACCATTCCATACAGAAAAATAACTGAACGAATACGACGGTTAGCGGGAGTCTTAAAGGAATTAGGTGTGAAAAAAGGAGATAGAGTCGGAACAATAGCCTGGAACCATCATCGCCACCTGGAGGCTTATTTTGCAATTCCAACAATGGGAGCAGTACTGCATACGATTAATATCCGTGTTTCACCAGATGATCTTGCCTATATTATCAATCATGCAGAGGATAAAATATTGCTGGTTGACGAGGACTTATTCCCGTTAATTGAACGTGTTAAAGACCAAATCACTGATGTAGAAAAAATTATTGTCATGACGGATAAAGATGTATTACCTGAAACAAGTTTAACAAATGTTGCATCCTATGAAGTATTACTTGAAGGTGCAGATCCGGGTACAGAGCTTTGTGAAGATATTGATGAAAATGACATGGCCGGCTTATGTTATACATCTGGAACTACAGGCAGACCAAAAGGGGTTGCTTATTCACACCGGGGAATTTATTTACATAGCTTAGCCCTGGGGTTAAAGGATACTGTAGGGTTGTCAGAGGGAGATATTGCAATGCCTGTAGTGCCTATGTTTCATGTGAATGCCTGGGGGATGCCGTTTGCTGCGTTATGGTTTGGAACAACGCAAGTTTTGCCGGGGCCAATGCCGACACCACAAATCTTAGCTGAATTAATAGAGGAGCATAAAATTACAATGGCAGCAGGAGTACCGACTATCTGGCTGGGACTTCTGCAGGCGCTGGAGAATGGAAATTATGATACAAGCAGTCTGCGCTGTATACTTTGCGGCGGCTCAGCTGCTCCAAAAGGAATGATTCGTGCGTTTGAATCAAAATATAAGATTCCTTTCGTTCATGCATATGGAATGACAGAAACTTCGCCAATTGTGACATTAGCCCGTTTAAAAAGCTATCAGCAGGAGCTTGATGAAGAAGAACGTCTGGAATTACGCTCTCGCCAGGGCATGGTTGTACCAGGGATTGAAATTAAAGGCATTAATGAAAATGGAGAAATTCAATATGACGGTGAAACAATAGGCGAGCTGCTTGTTAAAGGACCCTGGATTGCAGATTCATATTATAAAAATGATCGCAGTGAGGACGCTTTCCGGGATGGCTGGCTTCACACAGGAGATGTAATTAATATTGATGAAGAAGGCTCTGTTAAAATAGTTGACCGTACAAAGGATATGATTAAAAGCGGCGGTGAATGGATTTCCTCTGTAGATATAGAAAATGCTTTAATGGCGCATGAAGCAGTTTATGAAGCCTCTGTTATTGCTGTTCCTGATCCAAAGTGGCAGGAGCGCCCTGTGGCATGTGTGGTATTAAAAGAAAAAGAAACACTGACAGAAGAAGATGTGAAACAATTTTTAGAGCCGCAATTTGCGAAATTTTGGATCCCGGATCGGGTTTTATTCATGGAAGAGATTCCAAAAACCTCTGTCGGGAAATTCTTAAAACGTGCACTGCGTAATCAGGTGAAAGAAATGCTTTCCTTATCGGATCCATCTTAATGAAATAAATATTTACTCAGGCAAGGAGCGTCCATTCATTCTTCACTATGAAAAGTAAGTATGATAAGGACACAGCAGTGTTTTTACTAATAGGAAGATATATTGTTCGTTTTTTAATATAAAAGGAGATGTTCAAATGCAGCTGACGGATATAAAAAAAAGAATGGAGCTGCCGGTTATTATGGCTCCAATGTTTTTAATTTCTAACCCTAATATGGTTGTCGGGGCTTGTGAAGCTGGGATTATTGGAACATTCCCGGCTCTTAATGCACGTACAAAAGAGGTTTTAGATAGCTGGATGACTGAAATTAATGAGAGATTACTAGAAAAGACAGAAGCAGATCCAACTGCGAAAATTGCTCCCTGGGGAGTAAATTTTATCAGTCATTCCTCCAATAAACGATTCTATGAGGATTTGGAATTAATCGAAAAGCATCAGCCTCCAATTGTTATTACTTCCTTAGGGGATCCTTCGCCTGTTGTAAAGATTGTTCATAACTATGGCGGGCTTGTTTTATCCGATGTTACTGATATAAAGTTTGCCAAGAAAGCATTGGAAAAAGGCAGCGATGGGTTAATTTTAGTAGCAGCAGGAGCAGGAGGGCATGCAGGAATATTAAATCCATTTGCATTTATGGATGAGGTACGGAGCTTTTTTGATGGGCCGGTTGCTTTGGCAGGGACAATTACAAAGGGAGAACAGATATTGGCAGCAGAACTGTTAGGAGCTGATTTTGCTTATGTTGGTACGCATTTTATTGCAACTGCAGAGAGCGGAGCAAGTGCTGCTTATCAGGAATCCATTATTCAATCTGCTGCTGCTGATATTATGTATACGCCTGCTTTTAGCGGTATTCCTGCTAATTATCTGATACCAAGCATTGTTAAAGCCGGTCTCGACCCAGAAAAATTACCAGAAAAAGCCGGGCTTGATTTTAAGAAGCTTTCTGATTCATCTGCTAGAGTCTGGAAGGATATCTGGGGAGCCGGCCAAGGTGTCGGCGGGACCAGTAAAACACAGACTGTACAGGAAGCTGTTACTGAATTAAAACAGGCATATAAACAAGCGAAAAACATCCATCAACTTACTTGAAAAAACTATATGATGACAATAGATGAGGGAGTGATAGATGATGGCAGATGCAGTGAAATATGAAAAGAAAGAATCAATTGCTTTTATTTCCATGAACCGTCCAGAAAAACGGAATGCCCTTTCGATTGAAATGGCAAATGGTTTTGTAGAAGCATTGAAGGATGCAGAGAATGATTCTGCTATTAAGACAGTTATTATCAGCGGCGAGGGAAAGATATTTTCAGCTGGCGGTGATTTAGAAGTACTGCACACACTGGATAACAGTGTAAAAATAATGGAATATATGAAACAGGCATTGGAAATTATTCAGACCATCCGGCAGCTTGATAAATACGTAATCAGTGCAGTTCATGGTTTTGCAGCAGGAGCAGGGTTCAGCATTGCTGTTGCAGCAGATTTTGTAGTAGCCAAAAAGGATGCAGCCTTTGTATGCAGCTTTACCAATGTCGGAATAATACCTGATCTGGGCTTATTAAAGAAATTAACAGATAATCTGCCAAGTGCGATAGCAAAGGAATGGATTTCTTCTGGAAGACCTGTATCAGCAGAAGAAGCGTACCATCGTGGCATTGTAAACAAGGTCACAGAAGGAGATGTGCTGGAAGCAGCTGCAGATTATGCTGGTTTTATTGTCAACGGACCGCCGCTTGCCAATAAATTTGTAAAGCATATGGTGAACCATGCAGATGAATGGAGCACCGGTACAAATGATTTGCAGGAAACAGCGATTCAGACCCTGCTGCTGCAATCAGAGGATAATAAAGAGGGCATTCAGGCATTTTTTGAAAAAAGAAATCCGGCATTTAAAGGAAAATAATGAAAAGAGAGCCAGATTTCTAAGAAGGAAGTGATCTCCATGATAGATGAATTAGGAATCAAACAGATCAGATTGGCATTACCTTTTCGGCTGAATCATGTAAACTGTTTTCTAGCCGAGGAGGAGAACGGTTATAAAATGCTAGATACCGGGCTGCATAATAAAGAAACTGAGAAAGTATGGGATAAAGAATTAGCAGGAAAACAGATTACTGATATTATTATTTCACACTACCATCCGGATCATTTTGGTTATGCGGGAAAGCTGCAGAAAAAAACGGGTGCGGAGGTCTGGATGCCAGAAATTGATTTACAGATTGCTCTTCAGGCCTGGGAAAAGCCTTTTTTGAAAAATCTGCAGGAAAACTACCAGCGGTCAGGTATTCCAGAGGATATAAGCAGGGCACTGGCAGGAAATACAGCCTCATTTGCACCGCTGGTAACACCATATCCAAAGATTCAAAACCTATTGAATGAAGGAGAAACAATTCAATTTGGAAAATATGCCTATGAAATTATACATACACCAGGTCATTCAGATGGATTAGTCACCTTTTATAATGGGGAGAACAGTGTGCTTTTGTCAACAGATCATATTCTGCCGAAAATTACTCCGAATATCTCCTACTGGTTTCACGGTGATCCTAATCCTTTAGAGAATTATCTGAAATCCCTGGAAAAGATAAAGAAGCTGGATGTAGAATGGATTATTCCATCACATGGCAGCCCATTCCAGGATGCATCAAAGCGGATATCTGAAATTAAAGCACATCATGAAAAACGCTTAAACAGCCTGCAGGAAATGCTGAAAAGCGGATTAACTATCTATGAAACAATGAAAAAGCTTTTTCCAAAACAGCTGGCAGTTCATGATACCCGGTTTGCAGTTGGTGAAACGGCCGCTCATCTGGAATATTTACGTTTGGCGGGTGAATGTGAGCGGGAATTAGTGGAAGGTGTTTATATTTATCATATTGGCAGTCATAGATAGGAACATCAGCTGTATAAATCATGAAAACTCTGATTTACAGATTCCTTTCACTTTCCTTTCTGGTGTCAGTTATTATATGATGAAAGAAAAGTCGGGAAGGGAAGGTTATGAAATATGAGTGGACATTTGCAGGATACAGTTACATTGAATAATGGTGTCGATATGCCTAAATTTGGACTTGGTGTGTACAAGGTTGAGGAAGGGCAAATTGCAGTAGATGCAGTGAAAATTGCATTGGAGCACGGCTATCGCAGTATTGATACAGCTTCGTTTTACCAGAATGAGGTCAGTGTCGGACAAGGAATAAAGGAGTCTGGTGTACCAAGAAAAGATATTTTCCTGACATCAAAAGTATGGAATGATGAACAAGGCTATGAATCTACCTTGGAAGCATTTGAACGAAGCCTTAAAAAATTAGATACGGATTATCTGGACTTATATCTGATTCATTGGCCAGTGAAAGAAACATTTGTGGATACCTGGAAAGCGTTAGAGAAGCTCTATCATGATGGACGTGTCCGTGCAATAGGAGTCAGCAATTTTCATATTCAGCATTTAGAGCGGCTGCTTCCGGAAGCCGAGGTTATACCCGCAGTTAACCAGGTTGAATTCCATCCACATTTAACACAGGAAGGATTACGTGCATTTTGTGAACAGCAGGGAATCCATCTGGAAGCATGGTCTCCGTTAAAGCGTGGCCAGCTGTTAGATCATCCAATACTTGTCTCTATTGCAGAAAAGTACGGGAAGAATGCAGCACAGGTTATTCTGCGTTGGGATGTTCAGCATAATGTGATTACTATCCCTAAATCAATTACACCTGAACGAATTATTCAGAATGCAGCTATATTTGATTTTGCATTAACAGAAGAAGAAATGAAGCAGATTGATGCTCTAAATGAAAATAGCCGTTCCGGATCTAATCCAGACGACTATTAATAAATAAAAATGCTCAGCGCAGGTAACTTTCCAGTGCTGAGCATTTCTTCATAGATCGGGGCGATTCCCGTAGTAGACATTTACTTTGGCAAGAACATCAGTGTTTTAAAGACCAATTGATTTTCTTGTTTTTTCATTTCCTACCGATTCCAAAAACGCTGTTTGGCCATTGCATTAACAAAGGCTTTATAGAAGCCTTCGTTTGGAGACTTACTTGCTAAAACACCGGGACGATCTTGAAGGTGGATTTCTTCTATCCATTCAGCTCCTTCGCCGATACCTCCAATTGGTTTATAATGATTAAACTGATCCACAATAAATTGATTCGCCATAAAATGAAAATCTCTTGTAGCATAAGGACCGCCGATAACGAATAAACCGTCATACAGCAGAGGGGATCCTGTTAAAAATGTGTCATCAACGGAAATCGTATCTCCGCCTGTTCCTTGTAATGTTCCAAGTTTACTGCTTACAAAGACAGGCTGCAATCCAGCTTTTTTCCATGAAGCCATAGCAGCTTCCAAGGCATTACTGTCATATTGCTCATCAATAATAACCCCGACCTTTAAGGTATCTGCAGTAAAAATCGTATTTCTCATACTTAGAGCCGGTGAGGAAGCAGTGACATCGGATTCCTGAATATCCTCCGGCGGAGCTGGTACGCCAACCTGCTCAGCAACAGAAACAGCCAATGGCCTGCTAATATGGGCAAGCATTCGAATCACACGTTCACGAACTGCCGGTGTTTTCACTTTCCCAAGCTCAAAGCTGAATGCCTGCAGGATATGGCTTTTTTCCACATCACTCATACTGTTCCAGAAAAGCTTTGCTTGTGAAAAGTGATCTTCAAAGCTGGGAGCTGTTTTACGCACCTTTTTCCCTTCAACAAGAGATGGATAGGTGACAAATCCCCCTTTATCGCCGGGAACAGTATAAGGGGTGTTGTCAGCCAGGTAATTTTGATGATAAGCAACCTGACCTTTATCAATAACATAACGTGCTGCACCATCACGGTGATTATTATGTGCTGTGTGGATAGGACAATTAATCGGGATTTGCTTGAAATTTGTGCCAACACGATAAAATTGTGTATCTGCATAGGAGAACAATCTGCCCTGCAGAAGCGGATCATTAGTAAAATCAATTCCGCGCACAATATTTCCTGGATGAAGGGCAACCTGTTCTGTCTCTGCAAAAACATTCTCGACATTTTTATTTAAGGTCATTTTCCCAATTTTTTTAAGGGGGATAAGCTCCTCCGGCCACAGCTTGGTAGCGTCTAAAATATCAAAGTCAAAATCAAACTCCTGGTCCTCACGGATAACTTGAATGCCCAGCTCGTATTCAGGGAAATTCCCTTTGTTAATATTCTCCCATAAATCCCGCCGATGGAAATCTGGATCAGCACCGCCGATTTTTTGGGCTTCGTCCCAAATAAGAGAGTGTACACCTAAGGTTGGCCGCCAATGAAACTTACAAAAATGTGACACACCTTCTTTATTCACAAGACGAAATGTATGCACACCGAAGCCTTGTATCATCCGAAAGCTGCGCGGGATTGTACGGTCGGACATAATCCACATCATCATCGCTGCCGATTCTTCGTTACTGCCGATAAAATCCCAGAAAGTATCGTGCGCTGTCTGCCCTTGAGGAATTTCAGTATTTGGTTCCGGTTTTAATGCATGAATTAAATCAGGGAATTTAATGCCGTCCTGAATAAAAAAGATAGGGATGTTATTGCCGACTAAATCAAAATTCCCTTCCTCCGTATAAAATTTCGTTGCAAAACCACGCACATCACGTAATGTCTCGTTAGCTCCCCTTGATCCGGCAACCTGTGAAAAACGGACAAATGTAGGTGTTTTTCTGCCAGCTTCCTGTAAGAAATGTGCATCTGTTAAATCTGCTTGTGATTCATAGCATTCAAATATTCCGTGCGCTCCATAGCCGCGCGCATGGACATTTCTCTCTGGAATACGTTCTCTATCAAAATGCGAGAGCTTTTCACGGTAAATAAAATCCTCCAAAAGCTGCGGTCCGCGATCTCCGGCACTGAGTGTATTCTCATCATCCGAAATTTTAACCGATTCATCCGTTGTCATCGGTTTTCCTTCATTTTCTCTATAAAATTTTTCCAGTTGTCTGATTTTTTTATTTTCCTCCGGTTTCCGGTTATTGCTGTCTGTCATGTATATCCTCCTTTTAGACGAATTTCTTCACAATAATAGGAGTATATTCGCCTGAAAATGGATATATGACTGGAGGCAGAGAAGGATAAATATTGCATTATATTTAAAATGATTAGATTGCTTTTTGAAGTGTATATAATAATATTAGAAGTAGACAGATATCAAAGAGGAGAGAGCATATGGGCTGGATTAATTTTATTATTTTTATCATATTGGCAATAGCGGGAGTGTGGGGAATGCTTTCCAGAGCAAAATGGATGAAAGAACAATCTCAAAAAAACAAAAAGCCTTAATTTATAAAGAATTAGAAGGGAAAAAGATAATGGCTTATAGTGAGGAGGCAAGAATAATAGGTATAGACAGGCTGCTTCTGCGCCTGTTTAAAGAATCAGATGCTCCAGAAGTTACCCGGCTATGTAATAACTATAATATTTACAAAAATACCTTGTATCTTCCATATCTATATTATAAAGAGGATGCATTAATTTGGATAAAAGATCATTTTGAAAATTTTGAAGAAGAAAGAAGCTTTGAATTTGCCATTACTGATAAATTGACTGGAAAGCTGTACGGCGCTATAGCGCTCTCTAATCAGTCAAAATTTAGTAATGGTGAATTAGCTTATTGGATCGGTGAGGAATATTGGGGGAATGGCTATGCAACAGAAGCAGCAGAGGCTGTCCTTGAATTTGCTTTTGCAGAGAAAGGGTATCATAAAGTTTTTGCGCGTTACTTTCATACAAACCCGGCTTCCGGAAGAATCATGGAGAAAATAGGTATGAAAAAAGAAGGAACCTTGAAAGAACATCTTAAAAAAGATGATGAGTATATAGATCTTATCTTTTTTAGAATACTTGAACAATAACCTGATTTAAAAAAATTGCTAAAAAAATAAAGAGCTGCCCCATGGGAAAAGCTCTTTATTCCACTTCTTAGCAAGATGTTAATCTTTTAGATACCAAGGGTCGGGTTAACCAAGCTCTCAATCTTTCGGCAACAGTCCGACCATTTGTAAGCCATATAAAATGCCATCGTCACTTACATCCTTTGTGACATAAGCAGCTGCTTCCTTCACTTCAGGTAAACCATTTCCCATAGCGACCCCATTAGGAATCATTTTAAGCATGTCTAAATCATTTAAAGCGTCTCCGAAAGCGTATTGTCTTTCAGCAGAGAAATCAAGATATTTAAGTAGTTTCTTGATACCAAGGGCTTTAGAAACGCCTTTTGGAAGAACATCTACAGATTTAGGGTGCCAGCGGATAAAATCAAAATCAGTAAATGTATCTTGATAAAGCTTCTCTTCTCCTTCTGTGTTGAAGAGGAGCCCCTGATAAATTTTATTATGCTTTACAAAATCCTGCTCCTGGGATGGATAAGCATCTACCTTTAATGTTGAAATGCTTTCCACGATATATGGATGGTCATTAGGTACATTTGTTGTCATTTTTTTATCATTCATATAAACAACAGGGTGATTTTTATTTAAAGCAAATGCTGTTAATTCATCCAAAGCTTTTGGATTTAAAGTATTTGCATAGATAACTTCTCCGCGAAACACAACATATTGCCCGTTGTAGCATATGTAAGTGTCAATATCTAATTCTTTTCGTAAATCTTCAAATAAAAATTTTGCCCGGCCTGTTGCAATAGCAACCTCATGACCCAGCTCCTTTAACTTGAAAATCGCCTTTTTCGTTGATTCTGGCAGTGTTCTTTCCTCTTCCGTCAACAGTGTTCCGTCAATATCGAAAAAAATAATGCTTTTATCTGATACCATCTAATCCCTCATTTCACCTTCATCATTCGTTTCCTATTATGATGGAACTTCTGTCGAGATTCAACTGAAGACCTTTATCCACCTAATTCAATTATTCTTCACAAACATATGTAAATCGCTTACAATCAGGATAGATGAAGAAATGAGGAGTTAATGATATGAAACGCTTAGTACTGCTAATTGTAATGTGTATTCCGGTTTTTCTGGCAGGCTGCTTAAGTCCAAACAGTGCCCGGATAGTAAATGATATGTATACAGCTGCCCTTATGGATGAGGAAGAAAATGTTGCTTCTTACTTTTCAGAGGAATATTTAGAAGCACATCCAATAGAGGAATTAACGAATGAAGCAGCAGAGGATGTCCGAGCGATGTATGGAGTAAATATGATGAATATTACACTTATTCGTGACCGGGAGCTGCAAGATAATTACATAGAATCAATCGGGTTATCAGATGACCAGGATTTATTTGTTATTACAGCGCAAACAGATGAGGCTGAAGTGATGGTTTGGATTGTTGAACGAGGAAAAACCCAGTATACGATTATTCAGGGAGAAAGGTATGACTTCGATACATATAATGAAAAAGTACTTGATTAAAAGCGGACTTCCTGCCATATTTTTTTGTTTGAAAATGAGCCAGATTGTTTTTCTAAAATATTTCCATAGAGCATGTTTTAAACTTCCTCTGCATAGGATATAGAAATCGTTGCAAGATGGAGGGAGCCTGCGATGGATATTTTAAACAAAGTAAAAAATGATAGAGAAACAGAAAAGCAACTGGGATGGGAAGGTACATTTGCGGAATACTTAGATTTGGTAAAAGAAAACCCCACAATTGCACAAACTGCTCATTCCCGTGTCTATAATATGATAAAGAATGCGGGAGTCAAAGAGAAGGATAACCACAAAATGTATCAGTTTTTTGGAACAGCTATTTTTGGATTAGAATCTGCAATTGAAAGCTTAGTAGAAGAATATTTTCACCCGGCAGCACGAAGATTAGATGTCAGAAAACGAATTTTATTATTAATGGGCCCCGTCAGTGGAGGGAAATCCACGATTGTCAGCTTGCTGAAACGCGGCCTGGAGCAATATTCGCGTACAGATGAAGGTGCAGTGTATGCGATAAAAAATTGTCCAATGCATGAAGATCCTCTTCATTTAATACCGCAACATCTGCGGGAGGATTTTTATGAAGAGTATGGTATCCGGATCGAAGGCAGCTTATCGCCGCTGAATACGATGCGTTTAGAGAAGGAATACGGCGGCAGGATTGAAGATGTCAAGGTGCAGCGGATCTTTTTCTCCGAGGATAAAAGGGTGGGTATTGGAACCTTCAGCCCATCAGATCCAAAATCACAGGATATTGCTGATTTAACAGGAAGCATTGATTTTTCAACGATTGCGGAATTTGGATCAGAATCTGATCCGCGGGCTTATCGATTTGACGGGGAATTAAATAAAGCGAACCGTGGAATGATGGAGTTCCAGGAGATTTTAAAAAGTGATGAAAAATTCTTATGGCATCTGCTTTCTCTTACTCAGGAAGGGAATTTTAAAGCAGGAAGATTTGCGTTAATTTCTGCTGATGAGCTAATTATTGCTCATACAAACGAATCGGAATATAAATCATTTATTTCCAATAAAAAGAACGAAGCGCTTCATTCCAGAATGATTGTTATGCCAATTCCATATAATTTGAAGGTCAGTGAAGAGGAACGGATCTATCAAAAAATGATTCAGGAAAGTGATATTGCTGATGTACATGTGGCTCCACATGCCTTGCGGGCAGCAGCAATATTCTCCATTCTGACCCGATTAAAGGAATCGAAAAAACAGACTGTAGATGTGGTGAAAAAGATGCGGCTCTATGATGGAGAAAGTGTGGAGGGCTATAATCAAATTGATGTAGAGGATCTATTAAATGAATACGCAGATGAAGGAATGTCAGGAATTGATCCAAGATATGTCATTAACCGTATCTCCTCAACGATTATCCGTAAAGAAGTTCCGTCGATTAACGCTCTGGATGTATTACGTTCGTTAAAAGAAGGATTAAATCAGCATCCATCTATTTCAAAGGATGACTTGGATAAATATTTAAATTATATTTCGATTGCCCGAAAAGAATATGATGAAATTGCGAAGAAAGAAGTTCAAAAAGCCTTTGTTTATTCCTATGAAGAATCTGCGAAGACTTTAATGGATAACTATCTTGATAATGTAGAGGCCTATTGTAACCAGAATAAATTACGTGATCCGCTTACCGGAGAGGAAATGAATCCGGATGAAAAATTAATGCGTTCGATTGAGGAACAGATTGGTATTTCTGAAAATGCGAAAAAAGGTTTCCGTGAAGAAATTCTAATCCGCTTATCTGCCTATGCACGCAAAGGCAAGCGGTTCGATTATCAATCACACGAACGTCTTCGTGAAGCGATTCAGAAAAAATTATTTGCTGATTTAAAAGATGTTGTGAAAATTACAACATCCTCGAAAACACCAAATGAATCACAGCTGAAGAAAATTAACGAGGTAATTGCCCGCCTTATTGATGAGCATGGGTATAATTCGGTGTCTGCGAATGAACTGCTGCGTTATGTGGGAAGTCTATTAAATCGGTAAAGCTATAGCTGTGGTCTTCTATCTTAGAAAAAATAATAGGTGGTATCCAGATGAAGATGGATGCCACTTTTTATTTTTTCTGATAAAGAAAATAGGTTTTCTAAAAACCTCAAATTCTTTTAATCCGTCTGCAATAACTTATCCTCTCTTGCATAGAATAGATAAAGCATGTTTCTAAAACTGTTTGTACCATAAACTGATGATTGGAAACAATTAAAATATAAGGAGAGGATTCGAGTGTCCAATGAGCAAGAGCATAATTTCGTCGTCTCCCAAGAAAACTGGTCTCTCCACCGAAAAGGTTATCAGGATCAACAGCGTCATAATGAAAAAATTAAAGATGCAATTAAGAAGAACCTGCCTGATCTAGTCAGTGAAGAAAACATCATTATGTCCAATGGAAAAGATATGGTAAAAATACCAATTCGTTCACTGGATGAATATAAAATCAGGTATAACTATGAAAAATCAAAGCATGTCGGACAGGGAAACGGAGATTCAGAAGTTGGAGATGTTGTTGCCCGTGCACCCGGAAGCGGTGATGGCCAGCAGGCCGGAGCTGGAAATGGAAAGAAGGCTGGTGATAAGCCGGGTCAGGATTATTATGAATCAGAAGTATCCATTGCGGAGATAGAAGATGCATTATTTCAAGAATTAGAGCTCCCTAATCTGCAGGAAAAAGAAAAATCAGAGATTATTACGGAAAAGGTCGAATTTAATGATGTACGAAAAAAAGGATTAATGGGGAATGTCGATAAGAAGCGGACGATATTAACAGCATTAAAAAGGAATGCCCGGGATGGAAAGGCACAAATTACACCGATTTATAATGATGATTTGCGTTTCAAGACTTGGAATGAAGTTATCCGTCACGATTCCAAAGCAGTAGTCCTGGCAATGATGGACACGAGTGCTTCAATGGGGGCTTTTGAAAAGTATATTGCTCGCAGCTTCTTCTTTTGGATGAACCGTTTTTTAAAAACCAAATATGAAAGTGTGGAATTTGAATTTATTGCCCATCATACCGAGGCTAAAATAGTTACGGAGGAGGCATTTTTTTCAAAAGGAGAAAGTGGGGGAACTATTTGTTCATCTGCTTATTATAAAGCTTTGGAAGTAATTGAGGAAAAATATAATCCGTCCCGATATAATATTTATCCATTTCATTTTTCAGACGGAGAGAATATCAGCTCGGATAACAAGACATGCATTGAGTTAGTCCACCAGCTGATGGAGAAATCAAATATGTTTGGTTATGGGGAAGTAAACGGCTATAATCGTTATTCAACCTTGATGAATGCCTATAAAACTATCGAAGACCCTAAGTTTAAGCATTATGTATTAAAAGAAAAGGCAGATGTATATCATGCCATGAAGAGCTTTTTTAAAAAGACCGCAGAACATGTATAAAAAAATAACAGCTCAAAGATTTGCGTAATTATTTCTTTGGGCTGTTTTATTGCTGATAAATACTATTGCAGAAGAAGTTTAGCTAAAGCGAGTTTCCTTATTTTATTTTGCGAAAGAAATATAGGAAGGGCAAGATTTCATCCGGGAAACATAGACTAGTAGTAGCTGATTAAAGGGGGAATCCACTTGAACGGAACAAAGGAGTTAACGAATGCTATCGAAGAAATTACTGAGGTAGCTAAAGGGTTTGGTCTGGATTTTTATCCGATGCGCTATGAGATTTGTCCAGCAGATATTATTTATACATTTGGAGCTTACGGTATGCCGACGCGTTTTACCCATTGGAGCTTCGGAAAGCAATTCCATAAAATGAAGCTGCAATATGATTTAGGTTTAAGTCAAATTTATGAGCTGGTGATTAATTCTGATCCATGCTATGCCTTTTTATTAAATACAAACAGCCTGATTCAAAATAAATTAATTATTGCCCATGTACTGGCACATTGTGATTTCTTTAAAAATAATATTCGTTTTTCCAATACCCGCAAAGATATGGTGGAAAGTATGACAGCAACTGCTGAGCGTATTGCCCATTATGAAATGGTGCACGGGAAGGAAGAGGTAGAGAGCTTTTTGGACGCCATTTTATCGATTCAGGAGCATATTGATCCATCGATTGTCCGATTTAAACTGCCACCCAAAACAGAAGACGACACCACAGATGAAGACAGCTATAAAAAAAGAGGAGAGTACGATGATCTGTGGAGCTTAGATTCAAGTGAAAAACATTCGCAGAAGAGAAAAATAAAAAAGCAAAAGAAAATCCCCCCTTCTCCTGAAAAAGATTTATTATTATTTATTGAAGAATACAGCAGAGAACTGGAGGATTGGCAGCGTGATGTATTGACGATGATGCGGGAGGAAATGCTTTACTTCTGGCCGCAATTAGAAACGAAAGTAATGAATGAAGGGTGGGCCTCCTATTGGCATCAGCGAATTATGCGTGAATTAGATTTAACAACAGCAGAGACGCTTGAATATGCTAAATTGAATGCTGGTGTTGTTCAGCCATCCCGGACATCAATCAATCCTTATTACTTAGGGATAAAAATCTTTGAAGATATTGAAGAACGCTATAACAACCCAACCGAAGAAATGATAAGAAATGGCTGTGAACCGAATAAAGGAAGAGATAAAATTTTTGAAGTAAGGGAAATGGATTCCGATATTTCTTTTATCCGTAACTATTTGACGAAGGAATTAGTTGCTAAAGAGGATATGTACCTTTTTGAGAAGAAAGGGAGAGATTATCGGATTACAGAAAAGGATTATGTACAAATTCGCGATCAGCTTGTCTCCCAGCGTGTAAATGGGGGCTTTCCATATATCACAGTAGAAAATGGTGACTATCTCCGGAATGGGGAGCTGTATTTACGTCACGGCTATGAGGATATTGAGCTGGATATTAAATATTTGGAGCATGTTTTACCATATATCCATCAGTTATGGGGAAGATCTGTCCATTTAGAAACAGTTGTTGAAGGGAAAGAAACACTTTACACTTACGATGGAAAAGAAATGTATAAGCAGCGGATTTAAATAATTATTGAATCAGCTGACCTGGTGTCTGGTCAGCTGATTGTTTATAATTTTATTGCCAGGCTCGCATAAAATTGTGGAAAGTACTTAGAAAGAATATAATCATCCTCAGTAGACGCGAAATCTTCATAAAAATCCTTCAGCAAAAAACCGGCTTTTAATTGGCCCCGAATTTGACTTTCCATTGTGTGGCTGAACTGAACCCCATCATTTTCGATTAATTCTGCCCGTTCTTTTTCTGTGAAATCCTTTAACGGGTTATAGGGGAGCGGATGAACAACCCGAATATCCTCCAGCTTATCAGCATCA
Organism: Oceanobacillus sp. FSL W8-0428; assembly: GCF_038004405.1. NCBI lineage: Bacteria > Bacillati > Bacillota > Bacilli > Caryophanales > Bacillaceae > Oceanobacillus > Oceanobacillus sp. FSL W8-0428. The sequence continues at coordinate 203,798 of NZ_JBBORB010000001.1, read as the reverse complement.
TTAAATAAATAAATTTCAGGATTCGTAAAGCCTGACAACAGTTGTCCGCCTGTTTTCATAACACGATAGCATTCCTGCCAGACTGGCTCAATGTTTTCTACATACGTATTGGAGACAGGATGAAAAATAAGGTCAAAAGAATCATCTGGAAAAGGAAAGCGTTCTGTCATATCAGCTTTCACAAGTTTAATATCGTAACCTTCCCGTTCGGAAACGGTTCGCTCCGCTTCTAATTGTGCGTCAGATAAGTCCATGATTGTAACCTCAGCTCCTAATGCTTTAAAAATCGGCCCCTGCTGGCCTCCACCGGAAGCCAAGCCTAATATCTTCTTACCTTTTAAACTGCCGAACCATGTTTTGGGAACAGGAATACTCGGAGTTAATAATACATTCCAAACACCTTCTTTGGCTTTTTGAAATACTTCTGTGGAAATTGGCTGCGTCCAGCGGTAGCCTTCTTTACTCCATTTATTCCAAATGGCTTCATTGATTTTTGTGTAGGACATAGGAAAGACCTCTTTCGTAATAGTATTTTAATGTGTATCTAAACTTAAAAATGGAAAGTACTTGGAAAAGCTAATATTTTTGTGTATAATTGTCTTAATTTTTACATAAAAGAGGAGGAGAAGCAATGCAGGAAAGTCCATTTATTCCATTTCCAGTTCTGGAAACGGAAAGACTGCTTTTAAGGCAAATGAAGAGAGAAGATCTGCAGGATGTTTACGACTATGCTTCCGATCCGGATCTGACCACGTTTTTGACTTGGGAAACACATGAAACAATAGCAGATACAGAAGCGTTTATGGAGTTTTTATTTGCTCAGTATAAAAAAGGTACAGGGGGAGCATGGGCAATCGTTTGGAAAAAGAAAAACCGTGTTATTGGAACAATTGATTTAAACTGGAATCAGAAGCATTATTTTGCAGAGCTTGCATATGTTCTTTCCAGAGAGTACTGGAGGAAGGGTATTGGAACAGAAGCTGTCCGGGAAATATTTCGTTTTGGATTTGAAGAATTAAAGCTGGAACGAATTTATGCCAGATGCCGTCCAGATAATATTGCTTCCTACAAATTGATGGAGAAATCTGGAATGACCTATGAAGGAACTTTAAGAAAGTCAATGCAAAGAAAAGGGAAGCAAGAGGACTTAAAAATTTATTCCATTTTAAAAGAAGAATTTAAGGGGTAAAGAAAAAAGTACATGCAGTTTAAACCGCATGTACTTTTTCAATATTACTTATCTTCCTTCTGTTCTTCTTTCCCTCTTTTATAAAAATAGCTGTACAGAGACTTCAATGTTTCTGCATTCAAGTCAATATTATTTTCATAAGCATATTTTACAGCATACCCCATGGCAAGTGTCATACCGCCCGCAACACTGCCGCCGATAACGGAGCCTGCTCCTGGAATAAATTTGGATACCTGGCGAAAAATCGTTTTGCCGATATTCCCGGTGATGGTTGCGATCGTCAGTTCTTTAGCTTTCTTCTTGGATAAAGGTTTTTCATATAAGGTCGCCAGTTTAATCATTAACCCAACCTGAATACCTGTTAATGGGATAAAATCAGATCCGGGAAAAGGAGCTGCCCCAACAGCTGTAGCCGATCCGGAGGCTGCTAAAATCCATTTGTTCGCCGTCTGAGATTTTTCTTTAATAAGCCTTGCGAATTGAATTTCCTTTTCTTTTTTTTTAAGAATTTCTAGAATCTCATTTCTTAATTTATCGATATTTTCTCCCGTCCGGGAAGAAATCGGAATAACAGGATAACGATTCGATGTATGTTGCTTCACATATTGAACAAGCGCTGGAATATCATCTGCTGCATCAATTTTATTTAAAACAAAAATGATGTGCTTATTCTCTTTTTTAATTGTTTCAAATGATCTTCTTTCACCTTCTGAAAAAACAGTTCCAGCAGCGTTTAAGAAAAATAAAATAACATCCGCTCTGCGGTAAAAACGGAATGTTTCATCAGAATTTGTTTGATTAATATCATCAAGACCGGGTGTATCCGCAAAAATAATCTTGTCACGGTATACATATTTATCAATACCAATCGTTTCCCCGGGACGTGCACCGACTTTAGCGACATTGTCACCAATCAGCTGATTAATCGTTGAGGATTTTCCAGTGTTGATATCACCAATCATCGCAAAAATAATGTCTTTATCTAATTGTTTATTAATTTTAGTTGTTTCTTTATCATAAGCTTTGTCAAAATCTTTCTCATTAAATGCTGACATTATCAACACTCCTTCATGTGTTACTATTCCCTTTTGATTATAATCATACACTATTATTTAATGGAAAAAAAAATTTTAGCTATTTAAAGGCAGAAGAGCAGGAATAGGATAATTTTTTACTATCAGAAAATTTCAATCCTTTTGAAGTTATTCTAATTTATTGCTATAATTACTAGAATATAGTATGAGGTACTAATCTGAGGAGGGATACGATGAAGAAATCAGATCTAATTGCACCAGAATGGTATAACATTACTTCTGAGTTTGAAAAATATGCAGCAGATGAAGGAAGAAAAGCGATAATTTTAGAAGAGCAAAACGGGGATACGAAAGAAATTACCTATACTAACTTAATCAAGAATGCAAATAAGACTGGAAATATCCTGTTAAAACATGGATTAAAACGCGGAGACAAAATGATGATTATGCTGCCGCGCTGTATAGAGGCTTATGAATTATATATTGCAGCTTTAAAATCAGGAATCATTATTATTCCAAGCTCTGAAATGCTGCGGACGAAGGATTTGCAATTCCGTATCTCACATGGAGAAATCAATGCTGTTGTTGCGACAGAAGCTTGTGTGGAGGAATTTAAAAAGGTTGCTGAATATGAACAGTTAATTAAATTCAGCATTGGCGAAGAGATAGAAGGATGGGTATCCATTGATAAGGAGAAGAACCAGGTTTCCGATCAATTAGAAACGGTAAAAACTTCAAGAGACGATGTTGCGTTTTTATCTTATACATCTGGAACGACAGGTAACCCTAAGGCAGTTATTCATTCCCATGGCTGGGGATTTGCACATATGTCCAGTGCACCGCGCTACTGGCTCAGCATTCAAGACGGAGATACAGTTTGGGCAACAGCTGCCCCAGGCTGGCAGAAATGGGTATGGAGCCCGTTTTTATCCATTATGGGAACCGGAGCAACTGCATTTGTTTATGATGGCAGATTTGATGCAGCTAAATATTTAGAGCTTTTGGAAAAGCATCAGATTAATGTGCTGTGCTGTACACCAACGGAGTATCGCTTAATGGCTAAGCTTTCCAATTTAGATGATTATCACTTAGATGCATTGCATAGCGCCGTTTCTGCCGGCGAGCCCTTAAATCGTGAAGTCATTGATAAATTCAGACAGCATTTTGACGTGACAGTCAGAGATGGATACGGTCAGACAGAAAATACATTATTGCTCGGATTCTTAAAAGGAACAGAGGTACGCCCGGGAGCAATGGGCAAACCGACTCCAGGGCATGATGTGGTTGTTATTGACGAAGATGGTCAGTTGACAAAGCCTGGTGTGGTAGGTGATATTGCTATTCCACTTGATACACCTTCCTTGTTTAAAGGCTATTATAAAGATGAAGAAAGAACAACAAGGTCACAGCGCGGAAATTATTATGTGACCGGGGATCAGGCAAGCATGGATGAAGAAGGTTATTTCTGGTTCGAAGGCCGAAGTGACGATATTATTATCAGCTCCGGCTATACAATCGGCCCCTTTGAAGTAGAGGACACTTTGGTAAAACATCCTGATGTAAAAGAATGTGCTGTTGTTGCAAGCCCAGATCCGATAAGAGGAAATGTAGTGAAGGCATTTGTTGTTTTACAGGATAATATTATCGGGAACGATGAAGTAGTGGAGACCCTGCAAAGTTATGTGAAGCACGAGATCGCGCCTTATAAATATCCGCGGAAAATCGAGTTTGTTTCTGAATTGCCAAAAACAACCTCAGGTAAAATTCGTCGCATAGAGCTTAGACAGCAAGAGTACAGTAATTAATTCATCTAAAGTGAGGTAATAGGAAATGAAGGTAATTGATACACATTGTGATGCGCTATTAAAGCTTCAGACAGCCCGCCTGGAGCAAAGAAAACTTGATTTTCGAGACGCACCGGAGATAGAAACAAACCTGAAACGACTGGAAGAAGGAAATGTCAGTGTCCAGTTTTTTGCAATTTTTGTGAATCCGGAAACAGTTACTACAATAGATCAATGGAAGTATGCAGAAGAACAAGCAAACCTTTTTCATGAAGAAATTGTTGGAAAGAATGAGAACGTAAAGTTTATCCATGACTGGAAGGATATTCACACACTTGGTCCAGGTGAAATCGGTGCGGTGTTAACTTTAGAGGGAGCAGAAGCTATCGGCAATGATATCGAAAAGCTCCAAAAACTTTATCAAATGGGTGTGAAATCCTTTGGACTGACCTGGAATCCTGCCAATCTATGTGCAGATGGTGCCGGGGAGCCGAGAGGGGCAGGACTTACAACACTCGGAAAGGAAGTTGTCCAGTTAAATAATAAGAATAAAGTTTTAACAGATGTATCTCATCTTTCCGTTAAAGCTTTTTGGGATGTGATGGAACTTGCCAATTATCCAATTGCTTCGCATTCCAATGTCCGGGCAATTTGTGATCATCCCAGAAATTTATACGATGATCAGCTGAAAGCTTTGATTGCTAAAAACGCGCCTATTCATTTTGCGCTCTATCCAGTCTTTCTGAAAAAAGATGCAAGAACGGCAACAGTTGCTGACCTTTGTGAACATATTGACCACGTTTGTGCTCTTGGCGGAGAAAAAAATATCGGCTTCGGCTCTGATTTTGATGGGATAAGCTGTTATATTGATAATATCACTAATTCATCAGGCTACGATTGTTTACTGAATGAATTACAAAAGCATTATTCAGAGGAGCAGGTTAGAGGATTTGCTTATCAAAACTTTATAAATATGCTTCCTTAGCTGCTGTATGGAGACTAAAAAAAGCTGGAATATCAGGATGTTTTCCCGATATTCCAGCTTTATTAAATTTGTAAGTTAAAATTTTTGCCCATAATATTTATCAAGTGAGAAGCCTCTCCCGAGAATTTCGGAAGCACTGATAAAAATAGTGAATGCTTCCGGAGTTTCTTCCTGCAGTAATTTTTTCAGTTTAACTGCTTCTGTCTGTTCCGCCACACACAAGATCATCGTTTTATCCAGTTTTGTGTAACCGCCGACAGACCGTATTTTTGTAAGCCCCCGGTCAATGCCATTCTGGATAAGCTGCTGTACCTTTTCTTCCTCATCAGTAATAATCATCACCAGCTTTGTTGCAGAGGTACGTAATTGGACAATGTCTATTGCTTTACCGCTGATATAAATTGCCATTAACGCAAATAATGTAAGCTCAAAGCTGAATACAAAAATAGAAGTGATAACAACGAGTCCATCTACAATAAATTGTGAATAGCCGCTGGAAATACCAGTGAATTTCTTCACAATTTGAGCAATAGCTGCTGTACCTCCGGTTGATCCATTTCCTTTGTAGACAATACCCAGACCAGCCCCTAGAATAAGTCCGCCATATAGTGCACTTAAGAATGGATTGGTAACCGTAATGGGAATATCAGCTGACAAAAAAATAGCGAGAGGAACCCAAAAAGTCCCTACAAGCGTTTTAATGCTGAAATCCTTTCCCAAGGCAATCCATCCAATAATAAAAACAGGAATATTAATTACGAATTGACTGAGTGCAGGGTTAATAGCGTACAGCTCATAAAGAATGGTACTGATTCCTGATAGGCCGCCGGCAGCTAATCGCGCCGGCAGGAAGAAGATATTATATGCTAATCCGACAATGGTTGCTCCAATAATAATATAGGCATATTCTTTAAATACAGTAGGTTTTTTTGCTTGATCCATGTGCATATTTCCTTTCCCGACAATGATAATGAAACCTATATTAATGTATCACTGTTGGGAGAAAGAGTAAACTGCATGCATTTAAAGTGATAAAGCAACAGAATCTGCCTCTTTTAAAGGCTTTATAATGCGCTGAACAAATTTTTCAAGCAATGCTGGAAGAAGAGAGCCGATAAGTGGTGCGCTTATTTTCCCAGTAAGCCCTTTTAATTCAAGTTCCAATAAACAGGTCAGTTCGGAGGAACGGGAAGTGAGCCCGGAAAGCTTAAAACAGCCGCTTCCTAAACACCGGTTTTCAGAATCACGAACCCGGAATTGAACGGTAGATGGAGACGTCATTTCCACGATTCTGACATACAGTTTGAGATCCTTAGTGATTGTGCCGACTTTCCCATGCAGCTCCCAAATCGAGTCAGCTGTGGATACTTTCTTATGTGTTTGATAACCAGGGACCTGCTTTGCCCAATGAGACCAATCTTCTAAATAACTCCATACCTCTGATTGGGGCAGGTCAATGTTGACGCTGTAATCTGCTTTTAACATCAAGTGTTCCTCCTTAAAAATTCCTTTAGTTCGAGTTCAAAAAGTTCAATAAATAGGACCAAGAAGTTCAAGGCGACGAATTTTTTTCGAACGGAGCGTATGCTTTATAATACGTGAGCCCGAAAAGAATTCGTTAACGCGGAAATTCGCCGTGTCATTTTTATTGGGCTTTTTGAAGATCCTCTTGTAGTTTTTTGAATCACTTGATATACTTATGTACTATTTAATCCACTTATGCAAAAACTTTTCATTTGTCTTAAATACTACATAATTCGTTTCCTGATTGTAAATGTTGATCATTGTGTACTGAAAACGGTTAAGAAGGTAAAATTTTTTGGTATAGTTTATTGCGTTCTACACAAGATAAAAGCAAGCAAGTATTACACTTGCTTTCGAATAAAAGGGGAGGGTCTGAGGTGGCTGACAAACGAAGAAATGCGTTGTTAGTACCGCAAGCAGAGCGTGCAGTAAATCAGATGAAAGAAGAAATCGCTGATGAAATGCATGTGAATTTAGGAGCTGATACCACTGCCCGTGAAAACGGTGCAGTCGGTGGTGAGATGGTTAAACGAATGATTCAAATGGCTGAGGGCAGCATTGCGAATCAAAAAAAATAATCAACTTACAGCTTTAAAAATTTACCCCGATTTATTGTGATAATAGAAAATCCTGTAGAGAGAACCAGTTTTTCTCTACAGGATTTTCTTATATTTTTAAAAGAATAAGAAAGCAAATAAAATTGTTGAAGGTAGCCGCTCCAGAAATACGCTACGCTTTTCGTGGGTCCCGAGCTCAGCCTCCTCTAAAAAGACTTAGCGATTGGCAAGCAGACAGGCGCAGACAGAGCTAAAGTCGCACTTATGCCTGCGGCAGAAAAAAGAAGAGTACTTTTTTTCTGTGGGGTCTTCCCACTGGGACTGCGATTACTCGTCCCACCGAAGACATTTGCGCTTCCCGCAGGAGTCTCCGTGTATTTCTTCCACTAGAAATAGCATAAATTTTTTGTAAGAAAGTAAAAGAAACATATTTCATATAGATGGAAGCTACTTCCCGGAGCGGAGAGCTCTTTGGCAAGAACGCCAGTATTTTAAAGACCAAATGATTTTCATGGTTTTTCTTAAGTGAATTATATAAATTGAAGTAATTTATTTCTCTTTAACTTCTAGCATGTGTTCTTGATTCACGCGGATGGATCAAATCAAAGGCAGTGAAGAGGTATTACGAACAAGATATCTAATAAAAACAAATCCGGAATATTATCGGTATTGTCGAACCTTGTGATAAAATGTAAGAAGGAGGTAGATATTATGAAACGTATACAATTAGGAAATAGCGAATTATCTGTTCCAGTCATTTCTTTAGGCTGTATGGTCATGCACCAGAGCACGAAAGAGGAAGCGAATAAAGTGATTCATAATGCATTAGAGCATGGAATCGACTTTTTTGATCATGCTGATATTTATGGAAAAGGAAAATCTGAATCAGTATTTGCAGAAGCGGTTGAAATGAATCCGTCTATCCGTGAAAAATTGATTATTCAGTCAAAAGCAGGGATACGCAGTGGATTTTATGACTCTTCCAAAGAATATTTAATTTCATCTGTTGAAAATAGCTTAAAGCGCTTGAAAACAGACTACTTAGATGTGTTTCTTATTCACCGCCCTGACGCCCTTATGGAACCGGAAGAAGTAGCAGAGGCGTTTTCAGATCTGGAAAAAAGCGGTAAAGTCCGACATTTCGGTGTGAGTAATTCCCGGCCGCGTCAGATTGAACTGCTGAAAAGGTATGTTGATCAGGAATTGGTAGCCAATCAATTGCAATTAAGTATCACAAATTCTGGTATGATTAATCAAGGATTGTATGCGAATACATCATTTGATCAGGCAATGGATTTTGACGGTGGGGTTATCGATTACAGTCAGATAAATAACATGACTATTCAGGCCTGGTCGCCGCTTCGGTATGGATTTTTCGGTGGTTTTATCATGGACCGTGATGCATATCCAGAATTAAATAAGGAACTGGATAAGCTTGGGGAAAAATATGGCGTGGCACGTGAAACGATTGCCATAGCATGGATTTTACGTCATCCGGCTAATGTACAGACCATTATCGGAACAATGACACCAAAACGTCTGACAGAAATGGTAAAAGCAGCTGATATTACATTGACAAGAGAAGAATGGTATCAATTGTGGCAGTCTGCCGGTAATAAATTACTATAAGTAAATGGTAAAAAAATCGATATAGCATACACGGTATATTTGATTTAATACGATATCAATTCTTAAATTTATATAAACTAAAAAACCAGACCGGGAGTAATACCTGGCCTGGTTTATTTATTAATGTTTCACAGTGCTTCCCGTTTCAATGTTTTGCATCCAGTTAAATGGATCTTCTATATGACCATATTGGATACCTGTAATCGTGTCATAAAGTTTTTTCGAAATTTCTCCCGTTTTCCCTTCATTGACAACCATTTGTTTATCTTCCCATTTTAATTCACCGATTGGAGAGATAACTGCAGCAGTTCCGGAACCGAATGCTTCTTCTAATTCTCCATTTTTATAAGCCTCGTAAAGTTCTTCAATAGAAATACGTTTTTCAACTACCGGGATATCCCAGTAATTTAATAATTCAATTACACTGGAGCGGGTAATACCTGAAAGAATGCTTCCATTTAGTTTGGGTGTAACAATTTCTCCATTAATTTTGAAGAAAACATTCATGCTTCCAACTTCTTCAATATATTTTTTTTCAACACCGTCTAACCAGAGAACTTGCGTATAACCGGTTTTTGCAACTATTTCCTGTGCTTTTAAGCTGGCTGCATAGTTACCGCCGGTTTTTGCTTCACCCATACCGCCTTTTACAGTACGGACATATTCATTTTCTACAGCAATCTTAACCGGGTCAAGGCCTTCTTTATAATAAGCACCTACTGGAGAAAGAATAACAATAAATTTATAATGTGCAGCTGCAGATACGCCGATGTAAGTTTCTGTAGAAATAATAAAAGGACGAATATATAGCGATGTACCTTCTGTATGAGGGACCCAATCACGATCAATTGAAACCAGTTGTTTAATTGCTTTTAAAGCAAATTCTTCGTCAATCGGAGGGATACATAAACGATCATTCGATCTGTTTAAACGTTCCATGTTTTTCTCTGGACGAAATAACTCAATGCTTCCGTTATCCGTACGATAGGCTTTTAAACCTTCAAAAACAGATTGTGCATAGTGGAATACCATTGCAGAAGGTTCAATTTGTAGTGGTTGATATGGTACAATGCTCGCATTATGCCACCCTAACGGTTCTGAATAATCCATCACAAACATATGGTCCGTGAAAATTTTACCAAAAACTAATTGATCATCCTGTGGCTTTTCTTTTTTTGTTTCACATCGTTGTACGCGAATAGTTTGTTCTTCCATATCAAAAGTCTCCTTGCCATTGATTAAATTTCTATATATCATAAGACATATGAAAGATTTTAGCAAGACTAAATTTTAAATTAATTTATTAAATTATGATTACGCGTACTAATTAAATAATAAAGCGGGGATATAAATAATGAAAAAAATGGTATTATTTGATTTAGATGATACACTGCTGTGGGATAAAAAAAGTGTCAAGGATGCTTTCAATTTGACGTGTCAGCTTGCGGAAAAGGAAGCAGGGATCTCGCCAGAGGAATTAGAAAAAAATGTTCGCGATCGAGCCAGAGAACTGTATGCTTCTTATCCGACTTATACATATACGCAAAAAATTGGAATTAACCCATTTGAAGGACTGTGGGCAACCTTTGATGATCCTGGAGAGGAATTTCAACAGCTCAGGGACATCGCTCCGGTATATCAAGAAAAAGCCTGGCGGGCGGGTTTAGAAGACACCGGGGTAAATAATCCTAAACTTGCTAAAAAACTGGCTAAAGCTTTCCGGACTTATCGGATAGAGAGCCCTTGTTTATTTGAGGATGCACTTACAGTTCTTACAGAGCTTGAGAAGGATTACCGCCTTGCACTAGTTACAAATGGCTCTCCAAGTCTCCAGAACCTTAAATTAGAGATTTCACCTGAATTAATACCGTATTTTGAAAAAATATTTATTTCAGGTGATATTGGTACTGGAAAGCCGGATCCAGAGATATTTAACGTTGTTTTAAAAGCATTAGATATTAAAGCAGAAGATGCAATAATGGTAGGAGATAATCTGAATACAGATATTATTGGGGCGAACCGGACAGGTATTGAATCCGTCTGGCTTAATCGATTTGATGCAGAAAATAATAGTGCCGTTGAGCCAGATTTTGAAATAAAATCACTTAAAGAACTGAAGAATATCCTGCAAACTTATAGTTAGGGGTGCAGCAGGAGAATTAAATATTGCATAGGAAATCAAAAAGACGTCTTTAACCAGATATGTACCGGTTAAAGACGTCTTTGCGTAATGAAAAGAGTTTTTTTCTTATAAATCAATTGCAGTGACAGATTTAATTTCATCCAATAGTGCAATTTCAGCAAGCGCTTTGTCTTCTAAATGACGGTCAATAGTCAGCAGCATAATTGCGTTGCCGCCTACATCGGAACGATCCACCTGCATGGTAGCAATATTAATATTATGCTCTGCAAAGGCACTTCCCATGCGTCCGATAACACCAGGCTGGTCAATATGCTGAATGACAACCATGTGGCCTTCCGGTGTAGCATCAACCTGGTAGTCATCTACACGGACAAGACGCGGTCCCAGACCGTTTAAAAGCGTACCGGAAACTTTTCTGCTTCCAGAAGCCCCAATCACTTCTATGGTAATCAGGTTTGTAAATCCCTTTCGTGCAGATCTTTTACTTTCGCTGACAGTAATTCCTTTACGATCAGCCAGATATAATGCGTTGACATCATTTACACGGCTGCCCAGGTAACGTTTTAAAATTCCTTTCACTGCATTACGTGTGACAGGGCCTGATTCTATTTCACTTAAGTCTCCAGAATAGCTAATGCGAATCTCACTGATAACTTCATTCGCTAAATCAATAATAAACGTACCGAGCTTTTCTGCTAAATAGAAATAAGGCTCGATTTGATGCATCGCTTCACTTGGAATAGAAGGAAGGTTGACTGGATGACGTACGGCTTTTCCTTCTAAGAAGCGGATAACATCATGACTGACATCAACAGCGACAATTTCCTGGGCTTCTACTGTACTTGCACCTAAATGCGGTGTAGCAACAACCTCTGGCAAAGTAAGCAGTTTATGCTCTGTAAAAGGCTCCTGCTCAAATACATCCAGTGCTGCTCCAGCCACTTTTCCAGAAACAATGGCATCATATAAAGCATCTTCATCAATAATTCCGCCGCGGGCACAGTTGACAATCTGTACACCATCCTTCATCAATTCAAAAGCTTCTGCATTAATCAGATGTCTTGTTTCTTCTAATAATGGTGTATGAACTGTTATGAAATCGCCTGCCTGAAGTACCTCTTCCAGTGTACCGCGCTTGATTCCCATCTGCTCTGCTTTTTCATCTGTCAGGAATGGGTCGTAGGCAATAACATTCATCCGCTGACCCTTTGCACGCTTTGCTACCTCAGCGCCAATTCTTCCCAAACCGACAACACCTAATGTTTTCTGTTTTAATTCTACACCGACAAAGCGTTTACGGTCCCATTGCTTTTGCTTTAAAGCATGGAAAGCCTGCGGAATATTTCTGGATAGGGACATAATCATTGCAACAGTATGCTCCGCAGCAGAATTGGTATTTCCATTTGGTGCATTTACTACAATAATTCCATTTTCTGTTGCGGCATCCAAGTCAATATTATCTACTCCGACTCCTGCACGTCCGACAATTTTTAAGCGTGCTGCTTTTTCAAGTAAAGGACGAGTTACCTGTGTCTGACTGCGGACTAATAAAGCATCAAATTGATCGATATTCTCCAAAAGCTCTGTTTCATCCCAGCCTGGATTTTTAACGATCTCAATATTTTCCGTCTCTCTTAACGGTTTAATACCTTCTTCACTTAACGGGTCACTAATTAGAACACGATATGTCATGGCTTACTTTTCCTCCTGTTGCAAATAAATTTCTTGAGCTGCCTGAACACCCTTACCAAGCTGAATATCTTTTCCTATTTTCACAAGACCGATCTCGAGCAGGCTGATAGTTTGTAACACATCAGCAGGAGAACAATATCCCATATGGCCAATTCGGAAAATAGAACCCTTCATATGCTGCTGACCGCCGGCTAGAGTCAGGTTGAATTGTTCTTTTACTACGGAACGCAGTGCTTCTGCATCAAAATCAGCCGGATGGACAGCTGTTACGGTTGGAGAAGCATCTTCATCCGTTGTTAATAAAGGAATATCTAAAGCTTTAAAAGCAGCTCTTGTCATGTCACGCATTAAGATATGGCGCTGATATACATTTTCCAATCCTTCTTCTTCCATCAGATTCAGGACCTGTTCCAAACCGAATAAAAGAGAAAGAGCCGGAGTATAAGGTGTGGAAACTTTTTCTAAGTTTTTTCGGTAGACACGCATGTCTAAATAAAAACGCGGCTGCGGATTTTCCTCAATTACCTTCCATGCCCGCTCACTTGCTGCAATAAACATCAGACCAGCCGGCAGCATAAACGCTTTTTGTGATCCAGTTACATAGATATCAACACCCCACTCGTCCATGTTGGCTTCCACACCGCCAAGACAGGATACACCATCAACAACGAGAAGTGCATCAGAAGATTCATGTACGGTTTTAGCCAGGGTTTCGATTGGATTTAATACACCCGTAGAAGTCTCACAATATGTAGCAAAGACGACCTTGATTTCCGGATGCTCTTGTAAATACTCTTGAACAGTTTGGGGGTTAATTGCTTCTCCCCACTCTACATCAATCCGATGTAATTTTAGTTGAAAAGCTTGACATATCTTTGCAAAACGATCGCCAAATGCCCCACTGACGATAACAAGAACATCATCTCCTGGATGTGCTGCATTGCTGACAGCCATTTCTAATCCTGCTGTACCGCTCCCGGCAACAGGAATAACATCCTGCTTTGTTCCAAACACTGATTTTAGCTTTGGAAGAATACGTTCTAATAATTCTTTCGTTTCTTTCCCGCGGTGACCTATCATTGTCTGGTTCATTGCGCGCCCGACACTTGGGGGAATAGGACTTGGTCCGGGTATTCTTAGGATGTGCTGATCTTTTAGCATGAATGGTAAGCTCCTTTGAAATAAATTTAATAAATGGATATCAAAATAATACCAATCGGGCATTATTAGATATGATAGCAACTCTTCATGAACCCAATCTTTTATAAAAATAAGTAATGTTCTTAGAATAAATCAATTGATTTGTTTATTAACAAACAATAAATTATTTTTTATAAAGATAAGATACTTTCAGTAAGTTAAAAACGGATGTTGTTTGGTTATTTTTTAATAACATACGGATATTTTAACATAAAAGTATTTGAAAATGCAGATTCATATGAAAAAGTATTTCTTACCAATATAGCAACATCCAATGTATTGTCAATATAAAGTTTCGTATTGTATAAGAACAACAGATCAAAGGTTTGTATGATAATAGAGAATATTATAAGAACAGAATTGCTTCACTATAATAGAGAAAACGCTTCCCTTAATATCTGTAAAAAAAGAAAAAACACTAAATAGATTGAACTATGGGAATATTATACCTATAATAGGGCGAAAAGGAAGGTGTAAAAATGGGGAAAGATTTAAGAACAAAAAGTAAAGCTTTTGATGGCACTATGCGTGCTCCAAATAGGGCAATGCTGCGTGCTGTCGGTGTTACTGATGAAGACTTTAAAAAGCCGATGGTCGGAGTTGCCAGCACATGGGCCGAGGTAACGCCATGTAATATACATTTGAATGATTTAGCATTAATTGCTAAAAAAGGTGTACGTCAAGCCGATGCGGTACCATTGATTTTCAATACGATTACGGTATCAGACGGGATTTCCATGGGAACACAGGGGATGCGCTATTCTTTGCCAAGCAGAGATCTTATCTCTGATTCAATTGAAACAGTTGTCGGCGCAGAGAATCTGGATGCCCTTGTTGCGATTGGAGCGTGTGATAAGAATATTCCCGGGTGTATGATGGCTATTGCCAATTCTGATGTTCCGGCTATTTTTGTATACGGGGGGACCATTGCACCAGGTAATCTTGATGGGAAGGACCTTGATATAGTTTCTGTATTTGAAGGTGTCGGACAGCATAATGCAGGAAAAATTGATGATAAGCAATTGAATCGCATAGAATGCCATGCCTGTCCAGGTGCAGGGGCGTGCGGCGGAATGTATACCGCGAATACAATGGCTTCCGCGGCAGAAGCAATGGGACTGAGTTTGCCGGGAAGTTCTTCCAATCCGGCAGAATCTCAGGAAAAACTGAAGGATGTGGAAGCAGCTGGAAAAGCCATTAGAACATTGCTGGAAAAAGAGATTTATCCAAAAGATATTATGACGAAAGAAGCCTTCGAAAATGCGATTACCGTTGTTATGGCACTTGGCGGTTCTACGAATGCTATTCTTCACTTATTAGCAGTGGCTCATGCAGCAGAAGTAGACTTGACTATTGACGACTTTAACCGTATCCAGGCAAAAGTACCTCATCTGGCTGACTTGAAGCCGAGCGGCCAATTTGTATTTCAGGACCTTCACAATGTCGGCGGGGTCCAGGCAGTGATGAAGCTCCTTTATGAAAATGGCTATCTTCACGGAGATTGTATGACAGTAACAGGAAAAACAATCAAAGAGAATTTAGAAGATGCTCCATCATTAAAAGAAGGTCAAAAGGTAATTATGCCATTAGACGAACCGAAAAGAGAAGATGGACCATTGATCGTTCTAAAAGGGAATCTTTCCCCAACTGGTGCAGTTGCAAAGGTATCTGGTGTTAAAGTAACCAGACATACCGGCCCTGCACGTGTATTTGATACAGAAGCAGAGGCAACAAAGGCTGTAATGAGTAATAAAATTAAAGACGGCGATGTGCTTGTTATCCGCTATGTAGGACCAAAAGGTGCGCCGGGAATGCCGGAAATGCTGTCTATTTCCAGTATTCTCGTAGGTAAAGGAATGGGAGAGTCTGTTGCTTTATTAACAGATGGACGTTTTTCTGGCGGTACACATGGTTTAGTAGTTGGACATATTTCACCAGAAGCTCAATCTGGCGGCCCAATTGCACTTCTCGAAGAAGGGGACAGTGTCACCATTGATTCATCTACAAAAGAAATCTTTGTGGACCTTTCTGATGAAGAATTGGACAAGCGCCGGCAAGCATGGAAAGCACCAGAATTATATAAAAAAGGTATCTTAGGCAAATACGCACATAATGTAAGATGTTCTTCTCTGGGTGCGATTACGGATTATTTGAACCGGGATTAAAAATAGGTTCTATGAACAGAATGAATGATAAGTGCCATTGCACAATCAAGTAACTGATTGTGCAATGGCACTTTTATGTAATTGGAAAAATCTTTCCTGAGGGAGATTTGACGTAACAATGATAGTATTCATTGATTAAGTATATGATTAAAAATATGGGAGATTTCATTTTAGGATTACCAGATATAAGTAATAAAAAAGTATCTCTATAATTTTCAAACAAAAAACAAACTGTAATATAATTTTAAAGAAAAATGAGAGTGTAACGCATAACAACAATGAAAACGCATACATAAAATCAGACTAAATAGAATTATTAAAAAAATTACAAAATACTATTGACTATCATACGGAAACAAGATATGATTGTTCGCAATATAAGATATTTCTTAACAAAACAACTTTTAAGATAATGAGAAGTTGTTACTTCACAAATATAATTAATACGTTGACGGGAAAAAAGGAAAAGACGAATAGCTTTTACAGAGATCTGGGGTTGCTGGAAGCCCAGAATTGCTACTTATTCCGACATCGTCCCTGAGTGTCACATGGAAAGGAACATTCCAATTATATGTGACCAGGTGCATGGTAATCAATGTACCTGTTATCAAACATAGCTCTGGCAGCTATTGAGGCAAAGTTTGAAAGAACTTTGCGAAACTGGGTGGTACCGTGAAAAGCAGATCCTTTTCGCCCCATACATGATAGAAACACATGTACATGGGGGGAAAAGGGTCTTTTTTTATTATTTTAAATAAAAACTTCCAAACCCGCATTGCAGGAAATAGTTAGTTTAATCAAAAGGTTCAGTTTTTTAAGAAAAAAGGAGGGGCATTGTTGTGAAAGTTAATGCAAATCAAGAAGTAGAAGTGAAGAGCAATTTGGTCACAGGATCTGATTTGTTAGTTCAGGCATTAGAAAAAGCAGGCGTTGAAGTTGTATTTGGGTACCCGGGGGGTGCTGTTTTACCAATTTATGATGCACTGCATCGAAACGATACATCCTTCAAGCATGTACTTTCGCGACATGAGCAAGGCTCCATACATGCAGCGGAAGGATATGCAAGAGTATCAGGAAAACCGGGCGTTGTTATAGCAACTTCTGGTCCGGGAGCAACTAACTTAATTACAGGCATAACAGATGCCATGATGGATTCTATTCCACTTGTTGTATTCACGGGGCAGGTTGCAGAGCAGGTTATTGGAACAGATGCTTTTCAGGAAGCGGATATGATAGGAATTACTACACCAGTTACCAAGTACAATTATCAGGTTAATAATATTGCAGATTTACCGAGAATTGTGAATGAGGCATTTCACATTGCAACTACAGGCAGACCGGGACCGGTTGTGATTGATATTCCTAAAAGTATCTCTGAAACAGTTACTATTAATGATTATGAGGATGATTTTTATTTACCCGGCTATCAGCCGACTGTTTATCCGAATCCGATGCAAATCTCAAAAATAACAGATGTGCTGAGCAAAGCGGAAAGACCAGTATTGCTTGCCGGAGCAGGAATTCTGTTATCTGGTGCAACAGAAGAGTTAAAACAATTTGTTAATAATTGGGAGATTCCGGTTGTTACGACACTGCTGGGCCTGGGGAGTTATCCCGGCGGCGATAATTTATCGCTTGGCATGGGCGGAATGCATGGAACATACACAGCGAATACAGCAATCTATGAAAGTGATTTGCTTATCAATATCGGAGCACGATTCGATGATCGTTTAACTGGAAATCTGCAGCACTTCGCTCCAAATGCAAAAGTGGCTCATATCGATATTGATCCTGCTGAAATAGGAAAAAATGTGAAGACAGCTATTCCGATTGTGGCAGATGCAAAGCAGGCATTGAATGTGCTGCTGCAGCAGGAAGTGAAACGTGGAGATTATACGAAATGGCTGGATAAATTAAAGAGCAATCAAAAGAAATATCCACTTTGGTATGACCGGGGCGACAATCCAATCAGTCCGCAATGGCTGATAGAGCAGATTCATGAGAAGTCTAAAGGAGAAGCAGTTGTAACAACAGATGTTGGACAGCATCAAATGTGGGCAGCTCAATTTTATCCTTTTAAAAACCCTGACAATTGGGTAACCTCTGGGGGACTCGGCACCATGGGATTTGGCTTTCCTGCTGCAATTGGCGCACAAATCGCCAAACCAGATCATCTAGTTATATCTGTAGTAGGAGATGGCGGTTTTCAAATGACATTGCAGGAGCTGGCTATCTTGAAATCTCAAAATCTGCCAGTAAAAGTTGTTATTTTAAATAATGATGCGCTTGGAATGGTAAGACAGTGGCAGGAAACCTTTTATGAGAAACGCTACTCACACTCCTTATTTTCAGAAAACCCTGATTTCGTGAAACTGGCGGAAAGTTATGGAATTAAAGGAATGCGTGTATCAGATGAAAAAGATGTTCCGGAAGTTTTGGAAGAGGCTTTTTCACATGATGGTCCTGTTGTTATTGACTGCCGTATTGACAGAGATACATGTGTATACCCGATGATTGCGCCGGGTAAAGGAATGCACGAAATGATTGGGGTGACAAAATGAAACGCATAATCATTGCCACAGTACAAGATCGTGGCGGGGTGTTAAATAGAATAACTGGAATGCTGAACCGGCGCCAGTTTAATATTGAAAGTATTTCTGTCGGAGCTTCGGATGTGAAAGGTATTTCCAAAATGACATTTGTCGTTGAAGTTTCCGATAAGCAGAAGCTGGAGCAATTAACAAAACAGCTGAACAAGCAAATCGATGTGATTAAGGTTTTAGATGTCACAGATAAAGCAATTGTGACCAGGGAGCTTGCTTTAGTAAAAGTTGTTGCTACCAATCAGACAAGAGCAGAAATTATGACATTAATCTCTGCATTCCGTGCAGATGTTATTGATATCAGCAAGGATAGTCTGACAATACAAGTTACCGGGAAGCCGGAAAAGGTCGATGCGTTAATTTCATTGCTCAGACCATATGGAATTAAGGACTTAACGAAAACTGGATTAACAGCATTTCCAAGAGGTTATCAGCCTGAACAAGGTTTTAGTGAGCTAAATAGTATTTCAGCTCACGGATAATAGAAAGACAGGAGCTTCTGTTAAGAACGTCCAAAGGACAATACAGAAGTCATCATATCCTGTGAAATTAAAAAAATAGATAAAGATGAGAGGGAGATTACATTATGGCAAAGGTATTATACAACAAGGATATTAATAAAGAGGTACTAAGAGATAAAAAAATCGCAATCATTGGATATGGTTCACAAGGTCATGCACATGCAATGAACTTAAGAGATTCCGGTTTTGAGGTAGTTGTTGGTTTACGCCCGGGGAAATCACAGCAAAAAGCAGAAGCAGACGGCTTTAACGTATATTCTGTAGCAGAAGCAACAGCTCAGGCAGATTTAGTGATGGTATTGCTTCCAGATGAAATGCAGCCACAAGTATATCAAGAAAGCATCAAGGATAATTTACAAGAAGGAAATGCACTTGCATTCGCTCACGGATTTAATATTCACTTTACACAAATCGTGCCTCCTTCTAACGTAGATGTTTTCTTAGCAGCACCAAAAGGACCTGGACATCTTGTACGACGTACATTTGAAGAAGGTGCCGGTGTACCGGGATTATACGGAATTGAACAAGATTATACTGGAAATGCAAAAGATATAGCACTTGCATACTCTTATGGTATTGGCGCAGCCAGAGCCGGTGTATTAGAAACAACCTTCCAGGAAGAAACAGAAACAGATCTGTTTGGAGAGCAGGCTGTATTATGTGGTGGAGCAACAGCACTTGTAAAAGCAGGCTTTGAAACATTAACAGAAGCTGGCTATCAGCCAGAGGTTGCATACTTTGAATGTTTACACGAATTAAAGCTGATTGTTGACCTGCTTTATGAAGGTGGATTGGAAAATATGCGTTATTCTATCTCTGATACTGCACAATGGGGAGACTTCGTATCTGGTCCGCGTGTTGTTGATGAAGGAACGAAAGAGCGCATGAAAGACATTCTTTCTGATATCCAAACTGGTAAATTTGCGAAAGAATGGATTTCTGAAAATCAGACTGGCCGTCCGCAATTTAATGCAATTAACCGCCGTGAAAATCAACATCAAATTGAAGTTGTTGGAAGGGAGTTACGTGCTTTAATGCCATTCATTAAAAATCCAATTAGTGATGATGCAAAAAAGGATGAAAAAGCACATGCCAATAATTAAGTTTTTTGATACAACTCTTAGAGATGGCGAACAGTCACCTGGAGTTAATTTGAATAAAGAAGAAAAATTACAGATTGCCAAACAGCTTGAAAGATATGGAATGGATCGGATTGAGGCTGGATTTCCAGCCTCCTCCAAAGGAGATTTTGAAGCTGTTCAGGCGATTGCCCAAAATATAAAAAAATCAACTGTTCTTGGTTTAGCCCGCACTGTTAAATCGGACATTGATGCAGTTTATGAAGCAGTAAAGGATGCCGCTAAACCGGCTATCCACGTATTTATTGCTACATCTCCCATTCATATGAAATATAAGCTGAAGAAGTCTCCTGAGGAAGTTGTCGAAACGGCTGTGAGCATGGTTCGCTACGCAAAGGAAAAATTTAATCATGTCGAATGGTCTGCGGAGGATGCGACTCGTTCCGACAAAGCCTTCTTAGCAGAGATTATTGAAAAGGTCATTGATGCAGGAGCAACTGTCATTAACCTGCCGGATACCGTTGGTTATGCAACGCCGGAGGATTATGGCAGCATGTTCCGTTATATAAAAGAAAATGTACCGAATATTGATAAAGTAGAATTATCCTGTCACTGCCATAATGACCTGGGATTAGCAGCAGCTAATACACTTTCTGCTATTCAAAATGGCGTAACTCAGGTAGAAGGTGCTATTAATGGAATCGGAGAGCGGGCAGGAAATGTAGCGTTAGAGGAAGTTGCTTTAGCATTACATGTACGCTCTGATTATTTCCCATATGCATCAAGTTTGAAATTCGATGAAACGAAACGAACGAGTGATCTTGTGTCTAAATTGACAGGAATGTATGTGCAGGCAAACAAAGCGATTGTTGGAAGAAATGCTTTCTCTCATGAATCAGGCATTCACCAGGATGGCGTCCTGAAGCATGCAGAGACGTATGAAATTATCACACCGGCGCTGGTCGGAGTAACTCCAAATACATTATTCCTCGGCAAGCATTCCGGAAGACATGCTTTTAAAGATAAAGTGAATACCTTTGGAATTGAATTAACAGAAGCAGAGTTAAAAGAGGCTTTTGAACAATTTAAACAGCTGACAGATCATAAAAAAGAAGTAACAGACGATGATATCTATGCTATTGTAATGGAAATCAAAACAGATTCCTCCAACATTGATAAATACGAATTAATTCAATTCGGCGTATCCTATGATACACAGGATACACCATCTGCAACAGTTGTTTTAAAAGCTCCAAACGGGGTGAATGTAGAAGCAACAGAGTACGGAAGCGGAAGTGTCGAAGCGCTGTATAAGACAATTAATTCTTTAATAGATGAAGAAATCACTTTGACAGATTACCAGCTGAATTCTGTCGGCGGCGGAAAAGATGCTCTGGCAGAGGCACATGTGCAAATCAAAATAAATGAACAAATTAACAATGGCCGCGGCACAGCACAGGATGTCCTGCAGGCTTCAGCCAATGCACTTATTCAAGCGATAAATCGCTATTATGTTCAGAAAAAAGCAACTATTAAACAGCTCGTTCACGAGTGAAAAGAAGGAGAAATAATAATGGAAAAGAAAATCGTCCTGTTACCTGGAGATGGAATCGGTAAAGAAATTATGGAGTCAGCTAAAAAGGTGCTCGCAGCAATTGAAAGTGAATATCATCATGATTTTGTTCTCCAGGAGTGTGCTATTGGCGGAGATGCTCTTGACCGTTATGGTGTGCCATTACCTGATGATACACTAAAAGCATGTGAAGAAGCGGATGCAGTTCTCTTGGGCTCAGTCGGAGGTCCGAAATGGGATAATCAGCCCCCTGAATTCAGACCGGAGAAAGGGCTGCTCGGAATTCGTAAAGGCTTAGGATTATTTGCTAATCTGCGCCCTGTTAAATCATTCCCATCCCTTTTGCATGCTTCTCCTTTAAAAGAAGAGATTGTCAAAGATTCAGATATGATGATTGTTCGTGAACTGACTGGCGGTTTGTATTTCGGCGAACCGAGGGAACGCAGAAACAACGGAGAGGATGTCGTAGATACGTTAGCCTATTCAAGACAAGAGATTGAAAGAATTGTTGAAAAAGGCTTCGAATCTGCACAAATCCGTAATAAACATTTAACCTCGGTCGATAAGGCAAATGTATTAGAGTCGAGCCGGATGTGGAGAGAAATTGTCAATGAGAAAGCAGCTGACTATCCAGACGTAAAAGTAGAACACTTGCTGGTAGATGCAGCAGCAATGAAGCTTATTACAAATCCGAGCGGCTTTGATGTTATTGTAACAGAGAACTTATTCGGTGATATTTTAAGTGATGAAGCTTCTGTTCTGACAGGGTCACTGGGAATGCTCCCATCAGCAAGTGTCCGCACAGATGGCCTGGGCATGTATGAACCGGTTCATGGTTCCGCTCCTGACATCGCTGGAAAAGGAATTGCAAATCCAATCGGAATGATTCTGTCAACTGCATTAATGCTCGAATATTCTCTAGGAATGAAGGAAGAAGCAAAAGCAATTGAAACAGCAGTAATGGATTGCCTGGAGCAGGGCTATCACACATCAGACTTAAATATAAAAGATGGAAAACAAATGAGTACAGAAGAAATAACAGAAGCGATAATCGAGAATTTAACTACGAAATGTATTTCTGATTCTATTTGTAGCTCTTATGTATAAGAGGATGTTCAAAAAAAACGGTAAAAAGGACTTTTTGAACACTCATTATAAAGAGATTCCGGTATTAAAAACAATATATATCGTTTCGGAGGTGTAAAAAAATGGGAAAGGCTTTGACAGCTTTTGAAAAAATTTGGAATAAGCATGTTGTAAAAGAAGAGGAAGGAAAGCCGGCTCTTTTATATATTGACCAGCATCTTGTTCATGAGGTAACGTCTCCGCAGGCGTTTGAAGGTTTAAGATTAAATGGACGGAAGGTTAGACGTCCTGATCTTACTTTCGCTACAATGGATCATAATGTTCCTACTATTAATAGAGAGAATATGAAGGATGAAATCTCTATCAAACAAATGGAAGCATTAAAAAAGAATTGTGCAGACTTTGGAGTAAAGCTGGCAGACATGTATCACCCGGATCAGGGTATTGTCCATGTTATCGGACCGCAGTTAGGTTTAACCCAGCCGGGAAAAACGATTGTCTGTGGAGACAGCCACACATCCACACATGGAGCATTCGGAGCATTTGCATTTGGGATTGGAACAAGTGAAGTAGAGCATGTGCTGGCAACACAAACAATCTGGCAGGACAAACCGAAAACTTTAAATGTAAAAGTTATTGGAGATTTAGGTACTGGTGTTACTGCAAAAGATTTAATCCTGGCGATTATTGCAAAATTCGGTGTCCGTTTTGGAACGGGATATGTGATGGAATATACAGGAGAAGCTATCCGCAAATTAACCATGGAAGAAAGAATGACAATTTGTAATATGTCTATTGAAGCTGGAGCACGTGCCGGTTTAATCAGTCCAGATGAAACAACTGTAGAATTCCTGCGCGGTCGTGAAATGGTTCCAAAAGGAGAAGCATTTGATGCGTTAGCAGAAGAATGGCTTGCTTTGGCAACAGATGAGGATGCAGAATATGATCACACTGTTACAATACATGCAGATGAAATTGAACCTCAGGTAAGCTGGGGTACGAACCCGGGAATGTGTGTGCCAGTAAGCGCTGCTACACCTGTTATTAAAGATGCTGAGTATCCTGAGGAAGTTGAGCGAGCACTAAAATATATGGATTTAAATGAAAACCAGCCAATCACATCGATTGAGGTGGACCATGTATTTATCGGCTCCTGTACAAATTCCCGTCTAAGTGATCTGAAAAAAGCATCTAAGATTGTAGAAGGCAAGAAAGTCAAAGAAGGCATTAAAGCGATTGTTGTGCCGGGATCATTCTTGGTTAAACAGCAGGCAGAAGAGATTGGCCTGGACAAAATATTTATAGATGCAGGGTTTGAATGGAGAAATTCAGGCTGCAGTATGTGTCTTGGAATGAATGATGATATTGTTCCAGCAGGCGGCAGATGTGCATCAACGTCAAACCGGAATTTTGAAGGAAGACAAGGGAACGGGGCGCGTAC
The DNA here is from genome assembly GCF_038004405.1 of Oceanobacillus sp. FSL W8-0428. Taxonomy (NCBI): domain Bacteria; kingdom Bacillati; phylum Bacillota; class Bacilli; order Caryophanales; family Bacillaceae; genus Oceanobacillus; species Oceanobacillus sp. FSL W8-0428. The sequence goes on along the minus strand of NZ_JBBORB010000001.1, from coordinate 179,593 downwards.
ACACTTGGTAAGTCCAGAGATGGCAGCAGCAGCAGCGATTGAAGGACATTTCGTTGACGTGAGACAATTTGTCGGAGTACCGAGTTAGGAGGAATAAGCATGGAACCATTTAAAGAACATAAAGGAATTGCTGCTCCGTTGAATCGTGGAAACGTGGATACCGATCAGATTATTCCCAAGCAATTTTTAAAGCGTATTGAACGTACAGGATTTGGAGAGTTTTTATTTTTCCATTGGCGTTTTGATGATGATGGAAATTTACGTGATGACTTTGTCTTAAACCAGCCCAAATATGAAAATGCTACAATATTGTTAGCTGGTGATAATTTTGGATGTGGCTCATCCCGTGAACATGCTCCTTGGGCCTTAGAGGATTACGGGTTTAAAGTCATTATTGCTCCTGACTTTGCAGATATTTTTTATAATAATTCGTTGAAAAACGGCATATTAGTAATAAAAATGAATGAAGAGCAGGTCCAGCAGTGGATGAAAAAAGCGGAGCAGGGATTAACATTAGATGTTGATTTAGAAAAACAGGAAATTACAGATACAGATGGCACCGTAGTTTCATTTGATATTCCGCCTTATCATAAGGAGAAACTTCTTAACGGCTGGGATGATATTGCGTTGACTCTTCTAGAGGAAGATGCGATTCAAGCATTTGAAGAAAAACGTGCTTAAAAATGCTAAGTACAGAAAAATATGAGAAAATAGAGAGATAGAAAGAAGATTAGAAACAATCAGAGTATTAAAGGAGTGTGGATTCACTTGGGGATCGCTTAACTGGTGAAAAAGTATATCAAGCATGGAAGAAATTAAAGCCAATTGTTCATCAAACACCGCTGTTAACATCGCACACAACAGATGATTTGGTAGGGAAGCATGTGTATTGTAAGATGGAAAATCAGCAAAAAACCGGAGCATTTAAGTTTCGGGGCGCAAGTTATAAACTGATGCAAATGACAGATGAAGAGCTTGCAAATGGTGTTATTACAGCATCTGCCGGAAACCATGCACAAGGAGTTGCGCATGCAGCGTCAAAATTAGGTGTGAAGGCAACAATATTCATGTCAGAAGGAACACCGCTGGCTAAAGTAAATGCAACAAGAAATTATGGTGCTGACGTCATTTTGACAGGAGAAAGCTTTCAGGAGGCCTATCAGGCATCATTAGAGCATCAGCTGAAAACAGGTGCAACCTATATTCATCCATTTGATGATTATGATATTATGGCTGGACAAGGCACTATTGCAATGGAATTGCTGCGTCAGGAAGATCGCATAGACACCATTTTAGTGCCGATCGGCGGCGGCGGTTTAATTAGCGGGATTGCAGTAGCAGCCAAACATATCAACCGGAATATCCGGGTGATTGGTGTGCAGGCTGAAGGAGCTGCCGCTATTTATGACAGCTATCATACCAAGCAGGTGAAAAAGCTGACGCAAGTGGATACTATTGCAGAAGGGATTGCTGTAAAAGAACCTGGAAAGCATACATTGCCAATTATCCAAGAATATGTAGATGATATTGTAACTGTAACTGATGAGCAAATTGCTGCAGCGATTATATATATGCTTGAACGGAATAAAACATTGATGGAGGGAGCTGGAGCAGCTGCTCTGGCAGCCTTATTCGCACATCATCATCAGCTTCGTTCTAGACATTGCGGAGTCATCGTGAGTGGTGGGAACCTCGATATCGGGAACATGCAGCGAATTCAAGAGTTATCCGAAAAGTATAAACCGAAAAAAGTAAAATCGTATGTTGCTTTATAAATAACTTCATTCAATGAGGATATCCTCATTGAATGAAGTTTTATTTATTATGTTAGAAGTTTTTTCATTTGTGGGCAGGACTCAATAAATACTTTTTTTTTTATGCAAAATTGTCGTAACACTCTCATAATGAATTATTCTTTTTGTGAAAATCTATAAAAATACTTTCTTAGATTCGGAATATAAGGGCTGAATACTAAAACCATTTTACTTTGTTTTTTTATTTTAATTCATACATAACGCATGCTGTTATCCATTTTTATCCTTTTTTAAAAGTATTTTTTCCTTCCTTCAAACAGTTAATATTTGGTACTCATGACGATATATAGATAATTTTTTTGATAAAACGACACAAAATTATGAGAAGAAAATTGAAAAAATTTAAATTAATTTTTTTAGTAAATTATTGGAATAATCCCTTGATTTTAAAGGTTTTTGGTGACATAAAGGAAATTATGTATACAGCTGCCAATCTTATTTTTTGTCAAAACCTATTGATTTTAGCAAGGTTATAAACTATAATTTCAAAGTATATTAAGATTTGTTTACGATAAGTTTTCGAATTCAAATTTTTGAAATGAAATTGCAACATTTTAGAGGTAACAAAGATTAATAAAAATAGAATAGAATTTAGCCTGTTAAAGCGATAAAATTTCTTATTTATTTACGGACAATTTTCAGAAAAATTACAACAATTATATTCTTTACATATTACATATCGTCCGCAAGATAGAAAAAATCGCTTACTAGAGAAACTAAATTTATATCATAGATTACTGCTGAGAGCAGGGAAAAATATAATTTAGTAGATGAGCTGAGCCAAGCCGAGACCATGTTATGTTTGTTCAAAAAAATTTTAATTATTGATAATTAAAAATGAATGATCGTGCATGCATTTTTTTATTCAGAAATTACTCAAATTTTCGTCATCTGATTATTCGGAAATCAGAAAGGGGAGGTTTGCTGAAAATTTGAATTGCCTGAAACATACAGCATAGAGAATGAAAAAACATTTTGGTTAAGGGGGATGTAGGTTGAGTAATGAACTTTTAAAGATAAAAAACCTTTCAACATCTTTTCGTATTGGGGATGAATATTACGCAGCGGTAGATGATGTAACGCTTACCTTGAATAAAAATGAAGTATTGGGAATTGTTGGAGAGTCTGGTTCGGGAAAGAGCGCTCTGGCATTCTCGATTATGCGTCTGCATACAAAAGCGAAAATTGAAGGAGAAATCTTGTTAAATAATCAAAATATTGTCAAGATGTCGAACTCAAAGTTAAATAAAATACGTGGAGACGAAATGGCGATGATTTTCCAGGATCCACTGACTGCTTTAAATCCACTTATGCCAATAGGCAGACAAATTGAAGAAAATTTATTTTTGCATAATAAAAAACTTGGTCAGCAGGGCAGGAAAAAACGAACTATTGAGCTGCTTAACCTAGTTGGAATTCCAAGACCGGAACGCGTTTATGAGCAATTTCCGCATGAATTATCAGGTGGTATGAGACAGCGTGTTATTATTGCAATAGCGATTGCTAATGACCCGGAGTTGTTAATTGCTGACGAACCTACTACAGCTTTGGATGTAACCATTCAAGCGCAAATTCTTGACTTAGTTCGTGAACTGAAAGAAAAAATACATGCAGGGATTATTTTGATTACCCATGATTTAGGTGTTGTGGCGGAAATGGCTGACCGTGTAGCTGTTATGTATGCAGGGCAAATTGTAGAAATTGCACCTGTAGACAAACTGTTTGCAAACCCGTTGCATCCATATACAAGATCCTTATTAAATTCGGTACCGGCTGAAGGACAGGACAGGCTTCATGTAATCCAGGGTGTTGTACCTACCTTGAAGAATTTACCAAGAACAGGATGCCGTTTTGCAGAACGGATTCCTTGGATTGATGCTTCACATCATGAGGAGCATCCAGAATTACATGAAGTAGAATCCGGACATTTTGTCAGATGCACATGTTATGAGCATTTTTACTTCCCGGATAATAAGGAGGAGCAGGCAAATGGCGTTTCTTGAGGTGCAAGATTTACAAGTATACTTCCCGATAAAAGGTGGAATTTTTAATCGGACAGTGGATCATATCAAAGCTGTTGACGGTGTATCCTTTGAGATGGAACAGGGGAAAACATATGGTCTAGTCGGTGAGTCCGGCTCCGGAAAGTCAACGACAGGACGGGCGATCATTGGCTTGGAGGATATAACCTCCGGGAAGATTTTATTTGATGGAAAAGATATTACAGATAAAAAAACAAAAAATAAAGCATTCAGGAAAGATGTACAAATGATTTTTCAAGATCCCTATTCTTCTTTAAATCCGAGAAAGCGGGTACTGGATATTGTTGCAGAGCCGCTGCGGAACTTTGAAAAATTATCGAAGCAAGAAGAGAGAAAGCGTGTACAGGAGCTCTTAGACATCGTTAATGTGAGTCCTGACAGTATTTTTAAATATCCACATGAATTTTCCGGTGGGCAGAGGCAGCGTATTGGAGTTGCCAGAGCAATTGCCTTAAAACCGAAGCTGATTATAGCGGATGAGCCTGTATCTGCTTTAGATGTATCTGTACAGGCTCAAGTATTGAACTTTTTAAAGGAAATTCAAAGTGAACTCAACCTGACCTATTTATTTATCAGTCATGATTTGGGGATTGTGAAGCATATGTGCGACAATATATCGATTATGTATAAAGGAAGATATGTGGAGCAGGGAAGTACAGCAGATATTTTTGAAAATCCACAGCATATTTATACGAAACGTTTAATTGCTGCAATTCCGGATATTGATCCAAAAAATCGTGAAAAGCAATTTCATAATCGGCAAAAGGTATTGGAAGAATACACGCAATCCTATAATGATTTTTTCGATCAGGACGGATTGGCTTTCCAATTGAAATCTATTTCAGACACACATCGTGTTGCTCTGCCGCAGAAAGGTTGATGAATTTATGTGGAAATTTATAGTCAGAAGATTATTGATTACTATCCCGCAAATCATTATTTTGAGTATTATTGTGTTTATATTAGCTCAGATGATGCCCGGAGATGCTTTATCGGGACTGATTGATCCAAGTATTGATCCGGCGGCAGTCGAGCAGCAACGGGAAAGATTGGGCTTAAATAACCCTTGGTATATACAGTATGTAGACTGGGTCGGAGGTATTCTGCAAGGCGATTTTGGTCAGTCATTCCGTTTTAAAATGCCTGTTACAGAATTAATCGGCCAGCGAATGGTAAATACGGTTCTTCTATCGGTTGTTACATTAATCTTTACATATTTAATTGCACTTCCATTAGGACTAATTAGCGGACGTTTTAATGATACGCTGCTTGATCAGGCTATTACTGGTTATACCTATATTGGATTTGCTACACCGCTGTTTATTTTTTCCTTATTTATGCTTTGGATTTTTGGTTATAATTTAGGCTGGTTTCCAACCAGCGGAAGTGTGGCGCCGGGTACTGAACCGGGAACTATCGCATATTGGCTAAGTAAAGTTTATCATGCGCTCTTACCAGGAATATCGATAGCTTTAATTCAAGTCGTCTCAACTGTTCAATATCTACGGAGTGAAATTATTGATACGAAGCAAAAAGATTTTATTATAACAGCCCGTGCTAAAGGGGCAGGTGAACAGAGAGTATATAATAAACATATATTTAGAAATTCTTTATTACCAATTGCTGCATTTTTTGGCTGGGAAATTACAACGTTAATCACTGGAACGGTATTTGTGGAAAAGATATTTAGCTACCCGGGTATGGGACTTCTATTCTTAGAATCTATTACACAGCGAGATTTTAGTGTTGCAAATTCACTTGTACTGTTGTTTGGTACAGCACAAATCATGGGAGCTTTATTATCAGATATTATATTAAGTATTGTCGATCCACGAATTCGTATTAAGTAGAATCTTAATAATTTTGAGGTGATTATAGATGGAAGCAACTGACGTGAAGGAATTGGAGCAGGCCAAAACCCCTTCAGCTATAAAAGTATTATTAAAAGAATTATATCGGGATAAATTGGCACTTGTTTCCTTAATATTTTTGGTTTTAGTCGCAGCTTTTGTATACGGTCTATCCATATTTTTAGACCAGGACCAGATTGTCACGGTTGATTTATTCGCAATAAATGAGCCACCTGGCGATGACTTTATTCTAGGGACAGATTATGGTGGAAGAGATGTCTTTGGTCAATTGATTATTGGAACCAGGAATTCATTAACTATTGGTATTTTAGTTACGCTGCTTAGCGGTGTTTTTGGAATCGCCTATGGTTTGATATCCGGCTATTATGGCGGTCATGTTGATAACGTGATGATGCGTATTCTTGACTTTATGAATATTTTACCATTTTTATTTATTATTATTAGTTTTGTGGTAATTGTTCCGGATTACAATACAATAACATTTTCACTAATTATGTCTGCTTTTATGTGGATGGGGATTGCCCGGCTAATCCGGTCCAAGGCGTTACAGGAAAGGGAACTGGATTACGCGCAGGCCTCGAAAACATTGGGAACATCCAACTTTAATATTATTTTCAAACAGGTTATGCCAAATATTGTATCGTTAATTATTGTAACAATGACGTTGAATTTGGCAGCAAATATTGGTTTAGAATCCGGACTGTCTTTTTTAGGCTTTGGATTGCCGGAAAGTACACCAAGCTTAGGAACATTGATTTCTTATGCAACAAACCCGCAAACCTTAGAGCATAGATGGTGGATTTGGGTTCCGCCGGCAGTACTGATTTTAATATTGATGCTGGCTGTCCGAAATGTTGGAGAAGCATTAAAGCGTGCAGCAGACGCCCGTCAAAGAAGGGGCTAGTAATCTTTGTTACTTTCATCAATTATTCTGAATAGTTGGTGTGGAGTATAGATAGCCGGGAACTTGTAACCGGCATAATAAACAAATATAAGGGGAGGTTCAAGGTATGAAGAAAGCAAGCTTATCGAAGTTATTACTGGCAATGATGTTAATGCTTATTTTAGTATTGGCTGCTTGTAGTAGTGGATCAGATGATAACGCTGAGGGTGAAGGCGGGTCAGATGATGGTACTGAAGAAGGGACAGACGAAGGTGAAGGCGGATCAGAAGATGGTATTTATTCCATTGATGATTTTCCAGCTGCTAAGACCGATGCTGGAGAGGCGATTGATGGAGGTACATTAAATTATGGTTTAGTTAACTCCTCAGTATTTGAAGGGATTTTAAACTGGAATTTTTATCAAGGTAATCCAGATGCACATGTTATCCAATTTTTTGATGAATCATTATTGAGTGCAGATGAAAACTTCACTTATACTCAAGATGGTGCAGCAACATTTGAAACAAGTGAAGATAATAGAACATTTACATTTACTATTGGTGACAATGTAAACTGGCATGATGGTGAACCTGTAACAGCAGAAGACTGGTTATACTCTTATGAAATTATTGGTCATCCAGATTATACTGGTATCCGTTATGATGCAAGTTTTCGTAACATAGAAGGAATGGATGAGTACCATTCTGGAGATGCAGATACAATTTCGGGTATTGAAGTTATTGATGATAAAACGTTAGAAATTAGCTATAAAGAGGCTTGGCCATCTTTATTAGCTGGCGGTATTTGGGCTTATGCTACACCGAAGCATATTTTTGAAGATATTCCGATTGCTGAAATGGAAGAGTCAGCTGAAGTTCGTCAAAATCCAATCGGCATGGGGCCATTTAAAGTTGAATCTGTTGTTCCTGGGGAGTCTGTAACTTATACAGCGAATGAAGATTACTGGAAGGGTGCTCCCAAACTTGACGGAGTTACATTAACTGTAGTCAGCCCAGAAACAGTTGTTCAGGCTTTAGAATCTGGTGAAATTGATATAGCTGGCGGCGGATTCCCGACAGATCAATATCCTGATGTAGAGGAATCTTTAACAAATGTTGAGTTCTTAGGAGTTATTGATAATGCATACACGTATATTGGTTTTAAATTGGGTCATTGGGATGCAGACAGCAGTGAAGTTGTAACAGATCCTGATGCAAAAATGGCTGATGTAGAGCTGAGAAGAGCAATGTGGCATGCAGTAGATAATAATGCAGTAGGGGAAAGATTCTATAATGGATTACGCTGGAATGCAACAACATTGATTGGTCCGGCATATCCAGATTTCTATAATGATGAAGTAGAAGCTCCTACGTATGATCCAGATGAAGCAAACAGAATTTTAGACGAAGCTGGTTATGAAGATGTTGATGGTGATGGCATCCGTGAAAATCCAGATGGAGAAGAATTAGTAATTAACTTTGCATCTATGGAAGGCGGAGACACTGCTGAACCAATTGCAAACTACTATATCCAGGCTTGGGAAGCAGTAGGATTAAAAGTAGAGTTATTAGATGGCCGTCTGCATGAATTTAATGCTTTCTATGATCGTGTAGAAGCGGATGATCCAGATATTGATATTTATCAAGCTGCATGGAGCACTGGCTCTGATGTAGATCCATCCGGTCTATATGGTAAAGAAGCACCGTTTAACTATTCTCGTTACTCAAGCGAAGAAAATGATCGTTTAATCGCTGAGGGTAACTCAGAAGAATCCTTTGAAGTTGAACACCGTCAAGAGGTTTATAAGGAATGGCAAGAATTAATGGTTCAAGATATTCCTGTATTCCCAACAGTTTATCGTGCTGCTCTTACGCCGGTAAACGAGCGTGTAACAGGCTATTCTGCAGCTCTAGACTGGAGTGAATGGCAAGAAGTTGGTGTTACACAGGAAGATCCAGTACTTCCTGAATAATATTCAGTAAGAAGAATGTCCTTAGGGGCATTCTTTTTTGTCAGTTAAGTATTAATCATGAGAGGAACGTAAAATTACCTGTAGATGGATACTTCACTTTATATATGTGTTTCATTGTGTAAAAGTTAAAGAACTAATAAATATCCAATAATCGTCCATTTCTAAAAACCTTCATATACGCTATAATGGATACGGATACATAAAAGAAAACTTCATTCAGGAGGAATTCATCGTGAACACACAAGATCAACTAAAAAAAGCAGTAGGTGAAAAAGCCGCATTATTAGTAGAGGACGGTATGAAAGTAGGTATAGGGTTCGGTTCAACAGTATATTGGTTCGTACGCGCTTTAGGTGAAAGAGTAAAACAGGAAGGCTTAGATATAGAAGGAATTCCATCCTCTATTCTGACAGGAGAATGGGCCAAAGAATTTGGTGTCCCTTTGACAGATTTTGCAACAACAAAGGAATTGGATATTACGATTGACGGATCAGATGAGGTAGATCCGGATTTTCAGTTAATCAAGGGCGGCGGAGCAGCTTTATTCAGGGAAAAAATTATTGCTCAGGCTGCAAAGAAGCTAGTTATTATTGTGGATGATTCAAAAATGGTAGAGCATTTAGGGGCATTTGCATTGCCGGTAGAAATTCTGCAGTTTGCCTGGGAACGTACAGCCTATGAAATAGAGAAGCTGGGCTGCACTCCAGTACTTCGATTGAAGGATGGAGAGCCACTTATCACAGACAATGGAAATTATATCGTGGATTGTTCATTTGAAAAGATAAAGGATCCTGCAGATTTAGACCGGAAATTACAATCAATTGTCGGAGTGGTGGAAACAGGGTTATTTATTGATATGGCTGACACTATTATTATTGGCGGTTCAGAAGGTATCACTATAAAAGAAAAATAGGTTATAAATAAAAGATCATCCATTTAGATGGTCTTTTTACTTTGTAGTTAGAAAGGATCAACTTTGTAATAGTATAAGTGCAGCGGTTTTCTCAAAAAATCCTCACAAACACGCCCAAAAGAGCATAGGCTAATGAGGAGCTGGATAGGTTGCCAGAGAGGATGATGAGATTTGTGTGGAATTACTGGATTTATCAGCTGGGATAAACGGGCAAGTGACGAGCGGGAAATAATAGAAAAGATGACAAATACATTATCTTTGCGCGGTCCAGATGCAACGGGTTATTGGCTGGAAGGCCATGTTGGATTCGGGCATAAACGTCTTTCTGTTATAGATTTAGAAGGCGGGAAGCAGCCAATGCTGAAAGAAACGGAACATAAGAAATACGTTATCTGTTATAATGGAGAGCTTTATAATACAGAGGAATTGCGTAAAAGCTTAATGCAGCGAGGTTATACATTTACTACATCCTCAGATACAGAGGTGCTTCTAACAAGTTATATGGAGTGGAAGGAAGACTGTGTTGATCATTTAAATGGTATTTTTGCATTTGCTATTTGGGATGATGCGTCAGAGAAGCTGTTTATTGCACGAGATCGCTTAGGAGTAAAGCCGCTTTTTTATAGTGAAAAGGGGAAAACATTTGTGTTTGGATCTGAAATCAAGGCACTCCTGGCTCATCCGCAGATAACAAGCCATATTGACCGGACCGGCCTTTCTGAGATTTTTGGTCTGGGACCATCAAGAACACCTGGGCATGGACTATTTAAGGATGTCGATGAGTTAAGAGCCGGACATGCGATGACAGTGACAAAAGCAGGGTTAAGGGTCTGGCGGTACTGGAATCTAGTAAGTAAAGAGCATAAAGATTCTCTGGAGGAGACAGCAGAAAAAGTACGGACACTGTTTATTGATTCGATAGAGAGACAGCTGGTATCAGATGTTCCTGTATCTACCTTTCTATCAGGTGGTTTAGATTCCAGTGCTATTACAGCAATAGCCGCAAACCATTACAGAGACAACGATCTAGGCGCTTTACCTACCTTCTCGCTGGATTATCAAGGAAATAAGTCGTATTTTCAAGTGAGTAAATTTCAACCCTCCAGTGACCAAGAATGGATTGAGAAAATGGTGGAGGCCTTCTCAACGGACCATCATGAAGAAATTATTACAGGAGTAGAGCTTGCTTCTTTATTGAGGGAAGCGGTAGAGGTAAGAGACCAGCCAGGTCAGGCAGATATTGATTCTTCTTTACTCTGGCTTTGTAGGAATATAAAAAAACATACAACAGTGGCATTGTCAGGAGAATGTGCAGATGAAATATTCGGCGGCTATCCCTGGTTCCATGATCCGGAAGCGGCTGGTGACAGCTTTCCATGGATACGCTCTTTAGATGGAAGAATTGATTTACTGCATGATGATTGGCAAAGTAAATTAAAGATTGAGGATTATGTGCGGGAAAGATATCAGGCAACGATAGCGGAAACACCTCGTCTGGATGGAGAAAGCAATGTTGATGCGAAGCGGAGAGAATTGTTTTATTTAAATATACAATGGTTTATGTCCCAGCTGTTGGATAGAAAAGATCGAATGAGCATGGGAGCAGGGCTGGAGGTACGTGTTCCGTATGCTGATCATCATCTTGTTGAGTATGTTTGGAATATTCCATGGGAAATGAAGATGGCGAATGGCAGGGAGAAGGGTATTTTGCGGAAGGCGATGGAAGGGATTTTGCCGCAGGAGGTGCTTTACCGGAAGAAGAGCCCTTATCCAAGAACCTTCCAACCGGAATATACAGAGCAGGTATCTCAATGGATGCGGAAAATCTTAACAGATTCAGAAGCAAGAATTTTTGAATTTTTGAAGAAAGATAAAGTAGAAAAAATTGTGGAGAGCGCCGGGAAAGAGTTTAAAGATCCATGGTATGGTCAGTTGATGCGAGGTCCGCAATTAATCGCCCATCTCTGCCAGATTGATTATTGGCTGAGGAAATATGATATAGAGGTTAGTGAGTAGAGTAACTGTTTCAAAACAGATGAAATAGAGTAATAAAGGAAGCGTATGATGTCAAGGGGAATTTATATCTTGATATCATACTTTTTTGCTTTAAGTCCTGATGTGGTATTTTCCTAGGCTGCGATAATTCAACTTGTGAAATGCGTTATAGCAGCAGCTATTATATTTAATTTAGCAAATATCTAAAAACTTAGAAAAAGCTGTATTGACGTGAAATTTGTCGAATGGTAAGATATTATCATGCTTTAACACTTTAATAGGTTGAAAAAGGAGCGTTCAGAATCCATTATGTTTTTTAAGGAGCAGTATCAGCAGATAAAAGACTTTGCGGAGGATATTTATCATCATCCAGAGCTGGGCTATAAAGAGCAGCGGACAAAAGAAAATGTTATCCGCTTTTTGAAGGAAGTTAATCCAGATGTTGAGATGGAGCATTTTAGTACTACAGGCTTCAAGACCACATTAGGTCCAGAAGATGGGGATACACATATTGCGTTTATTGCCGAGCTGGATGCAGTGTATGCTCCATCGCATATGTACGCAGATAAAGAAACAGGGGCGGCACATAATTGCGGACATTATACGCAGTTGGCAATTGCACTTGCTGTTTACCGTTATTATGTGAAAACGAATGCCAGCCAAAATTGGAAGAATAGAATAACCTTTGTCTTTGTCCCGGCGGAAGAATATTTAGATCTAGCTTATCGTGATGGCTTAATTGAACAGGGAACGATCACCCACTACGGCGGGAAGCCAGAAGCGATGAAGCTTGGTTTGTTTGATGATATTGATTTAGCTGTTTGTGTCCATGCCATTGGCGGTGAATTTGATAATAGAACAGTGAATGTGAATTGTGATTTAGCCGGTTTCCTTTATAAGAAGTATACCTTTAAAGGTAAAGCGACACATGCCGGGTTTGATCCATTTTCCAGCAAGAATGCATACAGCATGTCAACGGTTTTTAATACAGCAGTTGGTTTAATGAGACAGCAGCTGGATGAGAAGGAGCATGTGCGTATTAATCCGATTGTGATGGGATCGGATATGTCTACCAATGTTATTCCAAATGAAATTACGGTTGGAACAGATCTCCGGACCAAAACAGTCGATTATTTAAAAGAAGCAGCAGCAAAGCTGGATGATGCAGCTAGAGGAAGTGCCATTGCTTTACAAGGAGAAGTAGCAGCACATACGCAAATGGGATACCTGCCTTTTATCCAGGACAGATATCTATCAAGCTTCGTACAAGCTGTTTTTAAAGACTTTTCAGAAATTGACGAAATCGATGATGATAGTTTTATTAGCGCAGCTGGAGATATTGGTGATTTGTCCTATATGATTCCATGTATTCAAATTGGCTACAGCGGCTTTACTGGAACAATTCATGGTGATGATTTTATTGATGTAGATCCTGAATTTATCTATCGTATCTTTCCGGAATTTGTTGCGGAAGTATTAGAAAATATAGATAAAAATGTAGATAAGGAAAAATTGTACAAGCGTTCTTATTCGGAATATCTTTCTGTCATTAACCAGATTGTTGATTAAACCAACTAATTACATTTAGGAATTGAGGAATATATATGGTTAAAAACTTTGTTTATTTTTTAGTTTTTGTATTGGCGGTAATTGCAGCAGCTGAATTGATTGGGATTCAGACCTTTTCGATAGGATCCATGAATATTTCCATGCTGCCGTTAGTATTTGCAATTGCGATTGCTATGATTCTTGCTTTGCCGTTCTTAAGGAAAGGTATTCTCAAAAAGATTTATAGTAAGAAGAATGTTGATTTCGCCAGTAAATACTTAATTTTTATTATGCTGCCATTAATGGCCAGATATGGATCAGATGTGGCACCGCAGATTCGGGAAATTCTGCAGGTTGGCTGGGTGTTTATCATTCAGGAAATTGGTAACCTTGGTACTGTTCTTATCGGACTGCCGATAGCAATATTAATCGGTCTGCGCCGTGAAGCAATCGGGGCAACATTAGGAATAGGAAGAGAAGGAGAGCTCGCTTATATTTCAGAAAAATATACACTGGAATCTCCTGAAGGGCGGGGAGTTATCTCGCTCTATGTTATCGGTACGTTGTTTGGAACGATGTTCTTTAGTATTTTTGCACCTATTTTACTAGATTTCGGGTTTCGGGTCGAAGCACTGGCGATGGCATCCGGGGTAGGGTCTGGAAGTATGATGAGTGCTGCATCTGCAACATTGGTTGCGAGAGTTCCAGAAATGGAGAGTACGATTTTAGCCTATGCTTCAGCCAGTCAGCTATTAACGAGTTTTATCGGGACATTTACCATGGTATTTCTCGCAGCACCATTACAGCAGTTTATGTATAAGTTTTTAGTTAGAGGTGACAAAAAATGAGCCCGACAATGCGCCGTTATGTCCGTTATGCTTTAGTACTGTTATTAAGTGTAGCATTAATTTTATTCGCACAAGAAATTAAGCTGATCAAGAATCCAGACTCTACACCAATTACATCAATGACCTTCGTTGGTTTAGGCATCCTTTGGTTATTTTCATTTATCGGTGTTATTATTGCCGATTTAATGAAATTGGTTCCTATTAAGGTCATTCGTGATTTCCCGATTTTAGGCTGGGTATCCATCACTTCTTTAAGTCTGTGTCTGGTCTCAGACTTTTTTGTCGAAGCAATTCAGGCTGTCGATTTTCTGGCAATTACAACACCGATTTTGACCGTTGCCGGAATTTCTGTAGCGAATCGCCTTGTTGATTTGCGGAAAACATCCTGGAAAGTCGCGATTGTAGCTGTATTTGTTTTTGCAGGTACTTATGTGTGCAGTGCTTTATTAGCACAGCTTGGACTTTTCCTCGCAGGTAATTAGAGTATTCCAAAAGACTTTTCCTATTAAAAAGGTAGGGAGGGTCTTTTTTTATATAATTAATAGAAGAAATGTACAGTCTGGCAAGAACACATACAGATTCAAGAACAAATATGATAGACTATAAGGATACTAGAGTAAAACATATTCCATGTTTATTTGACGGAATATACTGTTTTTCCGCAAAAAATAAAATACCTCTGAAAGGATGAGCAGATGGAGCATATACATAATAAATTTAATCCTTATGCAATTGCAAGAGAATCTGTATACGCAAGAAAAGGAATGGTGGCTACAACACAGCCTTTGGCGGCAGAAGCAGGTTTGGAAATTCTGAAAAAGGGAGGAAATGCCATTGACGCTGCTATTGCGACAGCTGCTTCTTTAACAGTTGTAGAGCCCACTTCAAACGGAATTGGCGGAGATGCCTTTGCACTTGTATGGACAAAAGGGAAATTACATGGATTAAATGGCAGCGGAAGATCCCCGGAGAGTATTTCTATAGAAGCAGTAAAAGAAAAAGGACATGATGCAATTCCAAAATTCGGATGGATTCCTGTTACGGTTCCTGGTATACCAAAAGCATGGGCTGAATTATCCGAACGTTTCGGCAAGTTATCATTAAAAGAAACACTGCAGCCGGCTATTCGTTATGCCCGTGAAGGATTTCCGGTTTCACCGATACTGGCCCGCTTTTGGAAAAGGGCATATCAGATGTATAAAAAGGAAGAAGGACATGATTTTACAGCCTGGTTTGAAACCTTTGCTCCAAATGGCAGACCTCCAAAAGTAGGAGAGATCTGGAAATCAGCCGACCATGCGGCAACGCTGGAAGAAATTGCAGAAACCGGTGCAAGGTCATTTTATGAAGGAGAGCTGGCTGAAAAAATAGCACAAGCTTCTAAAGAAGCGGGTGGATTTTTAACGAAGTCAGATTTAGAAAAATGCGAAACAGAATGGGTGGAGCCGATAAAAGTAAATTACCGTGGCTATGATATATGGGAGATTCCTCCAAATGGGCAGGGGATTATTGCGCTGGAGGCATTGAATATTTTACAAGGATTTGAATTTACAACAAAAGAATCAGTAGATACATATCATAAGCAAATGGAAGCGATCAAGCTGGCCTTTGAAGATGGGAAGCAGCATATTACTGAGGAAGCGAAGATGCGTTATACAACAAAGCAGCTGTTGAGCGGGCAATATACAGCTCAGAGAAGAGCGCTTATTGGTGAAGAAGCGATTCTTCCTGAAGCGGGCGAGCCTTCAGGCAGTGGAACAGTCTATTTAGCCACAGCGGATGAGGAAGGAAATATGGTCTCCTTTATCCAAAGTAATTATATGGGCTTCGGTTCAGGCATTGTTGTTCCCGGTACAGGCATTGCCATGCAAAATCGAGGCTTTGATTTCTCGATGGATGAGAATCATGTCAATGTACTGGCAGGAGGTAAAAAAACGTATCATACGATTATTCCCGGCTTCGTTACAAAGAATAATGAAGGGGTTGGTCCATTTGGTGTGATGGGAGGATTTATGCAGCCGCAGGGTCATATGCAGGTTATTATGAATACCATCGATTTTGGACTTCATCCGCAAGCCGCTTTAGATGCACCAAGATGGCAATGGATGAAGGAGAAAAAGATAGAGGTTGAGAACCGGTTTTCATATACAATTGCTCAAGAATTGCGGCAAAAAGGGCATGATATCCAAATACAGCTGGAGCCGAACAGCTTTGGACGCGGACAAATTATCTGGCGTGATCCGAAAACAGGCGTGCTTGCCGGAGGGACAGAGTCACGGGCAGATGGTCATATTGCTGTATGGTAGATGAAAAAAGATGTAGAGAAGGGTTATATTCATGAAAAAGCAATGGGATATTTTTATTGCATTCTTCCGGGTGGGAATGCTGGGCTTCGGTGGCGGACCTGCCTCCATTCCATTAATGCGGAAGGAAGCTGTAGAAAAATATAAATGGATGGATGAGGACGAATTTATTGATATGCTGTCGATCAGCAATACTTTGCCGGGGCCAATAGCTACAAAACTGGCAGGCTATATCGGTTATCGCGTATCAGGCTGGATTGGTATGCTGAATGCGTTAATTGCTTCTGTTATTCCAACCGTTTTATTGATTATAATTTTATTAAGAACCTTATCGGAGGTTCGTGAATTTGATTGGGTCAAAGGTATGACAGCTGCTGTTGTGGCTGTTGTCGGTATGATGATGGCAGTCCTTACCTGGCAATTTTTATATAAAGCCGGGAAGGGACTGGGCTGGTTGACTGCTTCAATTATGCTTGCTGTTATTTTTATTGTTTTAAATATCCTGCATATTCATCCGGGAATCGTGATTGGCATTCTCTTAATTATTGCATTTGCTCTTCCAGTAAAGAAGAAAGAGGAGGAGGGTGAACGCTCATGATTTTTTGGGATATTTTTGTTGCCTTCTTTCTTCCTGGTATTCTTGGATATGGTGGCGGACCAGCGTCTATATCCTTAGTAGAGAATGAAGTTGTACGTAATTATGGATGGATGTCTGTGCAGGAGTTTGGGGAAGTACTGGCATTTGCTAATTCCTTACCGGGACCAATTGCGACGAAAATGGCAGGATATGTCGGTTATGAACTGGGCGGTGTGCTGGGTTCCTTTATCGGAATTTTTGCTACGGTTGCTCCTTCTTTAATTTTAATGATTGTACTAGGAGGAATTTTACTTAAATATAAAAAGTCCAAACGTGTGCATAGACTGACTGTGTTTGTACAGCCTGTCATTGCTGTACTGCTGGGAGTGATTGCCTGGAATTTTTGGACGGAAGCGTATGTGAGTATTGGCTTATTGCAGACTGCAATAATTGTTCTGTTCAGTTTTTACCTGATAGAGGTCAAGCAGGTGCATCCGGCCTTTGTTATTGGTGGAGCAATGCTGTACGGAGGATTTTTTCTATGAAAGGATGTTAGGATATAATAAAAATATTGAAAATGTCTTATTGTAGAATTTTTTAAAATAAAAAGGCATGATCCCAGTTTTTATCTGAGTTCATGCCTAAAGATTCGATTAACTTTGAAAAATTTCTTAGAATTAATTATATTTTAAAATCAACAATATATTTTTATATGCTCCACTGCAACTTTGATGTGATCTTCACTGAATAGTTTTTTCTTACGTTGGTTCCAATTGTGGACAAATTTAACTATTTTATCAGGATCACTTGAAAGT
The DNA here is from genome assembly GCF_038004405.1 of Oceanobacillus sp. FSL W8-0428. Taxonomy (NCBI): domain Bacteria; kingdom Bacillati; phylum Bacillota; class Bacilli; order Caryophanales; family Bacillaceae; genus Oceanobacillus; species Oceanobacillus sp. FSL W8-0428. The sequence continues at coordinate 162,012 of NZ_JBBORB010000001.1, read as the reverse complement.
TCAGGATGTTCGTTGACTGCCCAATGTACACTTGCTAATAATTCCATTCCATAAGGAGTTTCAAAACCACTAATTAATTTTTTTACTTTCTCTAATGTTTTTAATGCATCAGTATCTGAATTTAAAAAATCAAATGCTTGTTGACTCGCATTATTAATCAAGTAAATTTGAGCATTTTTACTTCTGTCCCCATAACCTCTTATATAATGGCCTTCCATTCTCTACAAGACATGATTTAGGTTTTCTGCATATGGACCATAGTAATATTTTACATAATTTAATCGAAGTGGTTCACCAAGCGCTTGCAAAAAATATCCGATTTTTTGAATCTCTAACAGTGATAATTTGTAGCCAGGAACAGTGTATTCCTTCATAGCGGCTAAAAAAAGAGCTCTTGATTTTGTCATTTTAGGTTTGGACGTACCAATCTTCATTTGATCAGGTTGTGGAGGGCTACCGGGCTCATAGATTTGAATTTGAACATCATCTAAATCTTTGAATTTTAATTCAATTAATGGTCTGATATCCTCCCATTTTAATCCTCCATTACCACAACCTAAAGGAGGAATGGCAATAGATTTTAAATCTAGACGTTCTATTTCTTTTTTTAAATCCATTAATCCGATTTTAATATCATCTAACCTTGATTTATTTCGCCAATGTCTTTTCGTTGGAAAATTAATAATATATTTTGGGTTCTTAAGTGAATTTACTGGTACAATAAACATTTTTCCGGGTGAAATCTCGTTTTTCAGGCTTTTTTGTACTCTTTAAAATTGGCAGGGAATGCTTGCTTGAACTGAAGAGCTATTCCTTTACCCATCACACCAACTGTATTTACTAATGCTTCAACATCAGCGGATAATAGATTACCTGTAGTATAAAGTAGCAATGTTCACGCCCCCTTAATAATACCAATCTTTTCTTACTTTAACCGGCAACTCGATTTTAAATTGGTTAAGATATGGCTTGGCTGGCTGTTTGTCTTGAATATTTCACCTGGCAAAGCAACGGTACTCACTACAACCTGCTATGTTCATTTTTTTAAAATTTTTCTTCAATTATATTATAACAACGGAACTTATGTTCGTCAATATAAAAAGTCGATTACGCTCTCACATACTTATTGGGGTTCATCCTGTACATTCCTTGAGGTTGGGAGTCTTCTCGCCTCATTATGATAGAAAGTGACATTTAGATAAAAAAAGTCAATTTTTTCTTTATCTAATACATCTCTATTTTATTAGAAATTAATTGATTTAACTTGTATTTTAAATATTTATTTATATGAAATAATCGAGTGTAGAATAACATTAAAACAGCTTTTTGCTTCCTGCCGGAAAAGATTCTAAAAAGCTAATAGTATTTTGGCAACAAGCACGTGACAAAGTTGCATTTTGATTAGGTTGTTTTCCCTATATAGCAGAGAATAAAATAAGGATAAGAACACAATCAAAAAATGAAAGGGGTTAACAACATGTCAACTCAAAACAACGGTATGCGTGCAAAGGTACAAAAGTTTGGCAGCAACCTCAGCGGAATGGTTATGCCAAATATCGGCGCATTTATTGCGTGGGGACTTATTACTGCATTATTTATTCCAGATGGCTGGATTCCAAATGAAAGCATGGCGGCGCTGGTTGATCCAATGATTTATTATTTATTACCATTGCTTATTGGCTTTGCAGGTGGAAGAATTGTTTATGGCATCCGTGGTGGAGTAGTTGGTGCGACAGCAACAATGGGGGTTATTGTGGGGGCACCAGACCAGCCGATGTTCCTTGGAGCAATGATAATGGGACCGCTGGCCGGTTATCTGATGAAGAAAATTGATGATTTATTCCAGGCGAAAATTCGTCAGGGCTTTGAAATGTTATATAATAATTTCTCAGCCGGGATTTTAGCTGCTATTCTTGCTATGATAGCTGTAGCAGGAATTGGACCATTAGTATCTGGCTTGACAAATGCTTTAGCAAAAGGCGTCGAGGCTATTGTGAACGCAGGTTTACTGCCATTAACCAGTATCATTTTAGAGCCTGCCAAGACACTGTTTTTAAATAATGCCATTAACCATGGTATACTGACGCCGCTGGGTACAGAACAGTCATTAGAAACAGGGAAATCTATTCTGTTCCTTCTTGAAGCAAACCCTGGACCGGGGCTGGGAATTTTACTTGCTTTTGCTTTCTTTGGAAAAGGCGTATCAAAGGCATCTGCACCAGGAGCAGCAATTATTCAATTCTTAGGCGGTATTCATGAAATTTATTTCCCTTACATCTTAATGAAGCCTACATTGATTATTGCAGCCATTTTCGGTGGTATGTCAGGTATATTTACACTTCAGTTATTTGATGCAGGATTGAGAGCTGCTGCTTCACCAGGAAGTATTTTCGCAGTTATAGCAATGACGCCAGGTAATCTGAACAGCTATATAGGGGTAATCTTAAGTGTCCTGATAGCAGCTGCAGTTTCCTTTGCCATTGCGTCCTTTATCCTGAAGACCTCCAAAGGCGGAGAAGAGGACCTTACTGCTTCCACTGAAAAAATGGAAGCTATGAAAGGGAAGAAGAGCAGTGTCAGCAGTTCATTGACAGGGGATAAAGAAGAGGATAATGGAGAAACTCCTGTTAAGGAGACAGCAGAAGTGAACAAAATTATCTTTGCCTGTGATGCCGGCATGGGTTCCAGTGCAATGGGAGCTTCCCTGTTAAAGAATAAATTCAAGAAGAGCGGAATTGACATTGATGTAACGAATAAAGCAATTAATGAAATTCCGGAAGATGCTGATATTATTATTACACAAAAAACGCTGACAGACCGCGCTAAGGCAAAACGTCCGGACGCAGAGCATATCTCTGTAGATAATTTCTTAAACAGTCCGCGTTATGATGAACTGGTGGAGCGGTTAAAAGACTAATACATCTGAAACAGTTATAATATGATAATAGCCTTCTCTTTTCAAGTGTCATTTTGGTTGGACTTTTGACATCCTATAAGAGAGGGCTATTGGCAGAAGGGAGGTGAATGGGGATGTACCTTACCAGTCGTGAACGGAATATCCTCACCTTTTTATTAGCATCTGAAGAAGAAAAAACAGTAAAGCAAGTAGCTGATAAACTGAACGTCAGTACCAGAACCATTCACCGTGAGTTAAAGAGACTGGAAGATGTATTAGCAACGTATCAGCTGATATTTCATAAGAAATCAGGTTCAGGTATAACGATTTATGGGGACGTGCAAAAGAAGCAGCAGTTAAGAGATAAGGTTGCACAAATGGATGGAGTGGAATTATCCAAAGAGGAAAGACAGTCTATTTTATTAAATACGTTAATACAGGTCCATGAACCAATTAAATTATTTACTCTGTCCAGTGAATTAAATGTGACTATTGCAACCATTTCACAGGATTTGGACGATATGGAAGAGCGTATGAAAGCTTTTGACCTGAAGCTTGTCCGTAAAAAAGGATATGGCGTAGAGGTTCAGGGCAGTGAGGTAAAAAAACGGGCGATATTGAGTAATTTAATCTCCCGGCATATTGATTTATTTGAATTTGTAGAGAAAATAAAAACAAAAACAAAAGAAGAAAAAGCAAAGGGAGAAACAATTTCTGACCGTTTACTAGGTCTTGTTGATCCGAAGAAATTAGAAATAATAGAAGAACAGGTCCAGGAAATTGGCAGGGAGCTTCCTTATCATCTGGCTGACAGTGCTTATGTCGGACTTGTTGTTCATTTAGCACTAGCTATTGAAAGACTGCAAAAAGGCGATACCATACATTTCGATGAAGTGTATAAACAGGAGATTCAGGGTAAACAGGAGTATCAGATTGCTGCCAAGCTGATTGAGAGGCTTAGTGAAGCATTTTCAATAGATATCCCAGAGGATGAGATTGGCTATATTACGATGCATTTAATGGGGGCAAAGCTCAGAGAGAATCAGTCCTATCTGCTGGAAGAGACAAGCATAGACCTGGCACATCGGGCAAAAGAGCTTATCCGCAAGGTGGGAGAACAGCTGCATATTGATTTATCGGGAAATAACAGGTTTTTAAATGACTTAACAACACATTTAAAACCGGCTGTTTACCGCATCAAGCAGCAAATGAATATTCATAATCCAATGCTGGATGAGATTAAGCGGGATTATCTGGAGCTGTTTGAAGTAATTGAAGAATGTGTTACATCTGTTTTTCCGGATTTAAAGATTCCTGACGAAGAGATTGCTTATATTGTCTTGCATTTTGCAGCTACTCTTCTGCAGACAGAGCAGCATAAGGATGTCCGTGTGCTTGTTATCTGTTCTACAGGAATCGGTACTTCCAAAATGCTGGCCTCCAAATTGGAGCGTAAGTTTCCGGAAATAGAGATAGCGAAGCATCAATCTATTTTTGATTTGAATCAGGCAGAGCTTTTAGAATACGATGTTATTGTCTCAACCGTCCTTTTAGAAAATCTGGGTCAAAGCTATGTGCATATTTCACCGATGCTGACAGATAACGAGGCAGCAAAAGTAAAAACAGCTCTAAGAAAAGCCGCTTTAACAGGACGGCCGAAACCATCTGTTAAAACAAATAAGATTATGGAGGGGGATTTTCTAGTTAACCTCCAGGAAATGCATCGTTATTCTGATGTGATTTTACGCGTCTTAAATCAATTTAAATTATTCCATCTGAAGGATAATAACACACCCTTTTTAGAATTAATCTGTCATCAATTACAGCATTACAGTATCATCGATGATAAAGATGTGCTGCATGAAAAACTTATCAGGCGGGAAGCACAAGGCGGGCTTGGAATTCCTGATTCACAGCTTGCTTTATTCCATACCAGATCAAATACAGTCAATGGTCCCGGCTTCTTTATTTTTCAATTACCAAAAGAAATAGAGCTTTTAGGGATGGACGGGGTAAATATGAAAGTATCACGTATTTTAATGATGCTTGCGCCTGCTTCCACGCATAAAGAAGCATTAGATATATTAAGCTATCTCAGCGGATTAATTGTCCAGGATGATGACTATGTGCAGCTGCTCCAGGAAGCGGAAGAAAAGGAAATCAGCCAATTTTTAACAAACCAGTTTCAACTATTTATTCAGGAAAAATTTTATCATGCGGAAAACCGTTCATAAAACGGTAATTCAGATATGAAACAGTAAAAAAAGATACTACATCCAAGTTTTACAAAGGAGTGCATATCCATGGCAAAAGAAATTTTAAGCACAGAGAATATTGAATTAGGTGTACAAGTCTCGTCTAAGGAGGAAGCAGTTCGTTATGTCGGCGGTATTTTATTAAATAATGGCTATGTGAAAGAAAATTATATTGATAAAATGCTGGAGCGTGAAGAAATTGCAACGACCTTTATGGGGAATTCTCTAGCAATTCCGCACGGTACAGAAGATGCGAAAAAAGAAGTTATAGAAACAGGGCTTTCTGTTGTAACTGTTCCAGACGGTGTTGACTTTAGCGATGGAAATATTGTGAAGCTTTTGATCGGTATTGCTGGAAAAGGAGATGAGCATTTAGAAATCCTTTCGCAAATTGCTATTATTTGCTCGGAAGAAGAGAATGTAGAGAAATTGATACAAGCATCCTCCAAGGAGGAAATCATTACACTCCTTAATGAGGTGAATGAATAATGAAGGCAGTTCATTTTGGAGCCGGAAATATTGGCAGAGGCTTTATTGGGCTTTTACTGGATCAGTCCGGATATGATGTTACCTTTGTAGATGTTAATGATGAGGTAATCACAGCAATTAATCAGGATAAATCCTATCAGGTTCATTTTGCTGATGATACAAGTGAATCCAGTACTGTTCAGCATATCTCAGGTATAAATAGTATGAAAGATCCTAAAGCTGTGACGAATGCAATTATCGAAGCTGACATTGTCACAACAGCAGTCGGTCCGAATATCCTGCCAATTATCGCCAAGGCTATTGCAGAAGGGCTTGCTGAAAGAATAGATATCCAGCGGAAGCCGCTTGCGATTATTGCTTGTGAAAATATGATTGGCGGGAGTACGTTATTAAAGGAATATGTCTATCAGGAGATTGATGAAGTGGACAGGGAAGGCTTCGATGATTTATTTAGCTTCCCGGATGCTGCTGTAGATAGAATTGTACCGAATCAAACGAATGAGAATCTACTGGATGTTACGGTAGAACCCTATTTTGAATGGGTTGTAGAAAAAGCATTTATTCAAGGTGAATTGCCTGAAATTAAAGGAATTACCTATGTGGATGAACTCGGGCCATATATTGAGAGAAAACTGTTCACTGTAAATACCGGCCATGCGGCAACAGCCTATTTAGGGAGCTATCATGGGTATAAAACCATTTTTGAAGCTTTACAGGATGAAACGATTCTTGATATGTTAAATGGAGCTTTACAGGAATCTGGTCAGGCTTTAATAGAGGCGTACGGATTTGATGTAAAAACACATGAAGCTTATATTCAAAAAATCATCGGCAGATTCCAGAACCCGCACATTTCTGATGAGGTAAATCGAGTTGCTAGAGGGCCGCTTCGCAAGCTGGGCCCGAAAGACCGTTTTGTAAGACCGGCGAGCATGTATTTGGAGTTTACCTCTGCTGCTCCAAAATATCTGTCTAAAGCAATGGCAGCAGCTTTGCTATTTCATAATCCAGCAGATGAAGAAGCTGTCCAGCTTCAGAAAATGATTCAGGAAAAAGGGGTAAAGGCAGCTTTTACTGAGGTGAGCGGCTTAGAGCAGGATTATCCTATTACGCAGGCTGTTATATTAGAATATGAAAAAATGAACTGAGCATATGTATAAAAAAGATGGAAAAGCTGACAAAGCTTTTCCATCTTTTTTAAGTGTCTATTATTTCACCAGACCCAGCTTTTTCAAGCCATTAAAAATACCTGATTCTGTAACAGGTGTTGTTTGAAAATCTGCATATTCAACTAGTCTTGGATCTGCATTTCCCATTGCAATACCAGTGCCGACAAACTTGAGCATTTCTCTGTCATTCATCCCGTCTCCGAAAGCAATTACTTCAGAGGGAGAGATATCCAGGTGATTCAGCATTTGCGCAATAGCTACTCCTTTATTGACAGAGGCACGCAGTACATCATAAGATTCACTGGCATGCTCTACATTTACTTTAGTGAGATGAAAATCGTCTGTGACTTCAAAATCTTTTATCTGATCAGCAGAAACATTAATTGCGGAGGCAGAAATAATTTTATCAGCAACCTCTGCAGTGAATAGTTTATTTTGATACAGCTGGAATACTCTATTAAAACTCTCAACATGTGGACTTGTTAATGAAGTAAAGTAATTATTTTCTGTCGTGTAGAGGACAAGCTCGCTTTCACTCTGACCGGCAACGGATACCATTTTTTCAACATCTTCCTTATTCATTGGTGCGTTAAAAATAACATCTCCCTGGTAAAGGGCATAGGCGCCGTTATAGGTAATAGAGGATGTGATTCCAAAATCAGCAGTTAAATTTTGAATATCAACGAATGGTCTGCCTGTACATAAAAAAACTTCCAAACCTGCTTCTTTTACTTGTTGAATCGCTTCCAGAGTGGATGGTGCGTAGGTATGGTCGGGCTGCAAAATAGTTCCATCAATATCTAAAAAAAGTGCTCGATAGGTCATTATAATCTCCTTTTCATCTTAAAACTATGATTATTTTATCATAATGTTAAAGGAATGCCTAGTAGTCAGCGGTTAGTACTAATAAAAAAGTGAGATGCCGATTTTCATCAGCATCTCACCATATATTTACCATTACAATGCCTGATCATCAATGTTATCAAGCCAATCTTCAATGAATGAAACAGCATCTTCAACCGTTCCTTCTTCAAACGGAGATTTCAGATCAGCCGATTGAACAAGCTCTAAAAACGGCTTGGAACCGCCTAATTTACATAGGTCGATATAGTCCTGCCAAGCTTTTCCGCGATTTTCCTGTGATTTCTTTAAGAATTGAAATGCACAAACTTGAGCGAGTGTATAGTCAATATAATAAAATGGATCCTCATAGATATGCCCTTGCTTTTGCCAGAACGCTCCTGATTCTAAGCTTTCAATGCCATCATAATCCCGATGCGGCAGATATTTCTTTTCTAAATTACGCCAAGCCTGGTTACGTTCTTCTGGCGTCCAGTCAGGATTTTCGTATACGAGATGCTGAAACTCATCTACAGCAACACCGTATGGAAGAAACTGAATAGCATCAGATATATGCGCATATTTATACTTTTCTACTTCCTCTTTAAAGAAATTTTCCATCCATGGATATGCGAAGAATTCCATACTCATGGAGTGAATTTCAGCAGATTCACTTGTCGGGAAGTAATACTCCGGTACAGAAAAATGGCGGCTGGAATAAACTTGAAAAGCATGTCCCGCTTCATGTGTCAACACATCAATATCTCCGGACGTTCCATTGAAATTAGAGAAAATAAATGGAGACTGATAGTCTTCTATATAGGTGCAATAACCGCCACTTTCTTTGCCTTTCTTTGCCTCTAAATCAAGCAGCTCACGGTCCAGCATATACTGGAAGAATTCGCTGGTTTCTTCCGATAATTCATCATACATTTGCTTGCCGTTTTCGATAATCCATTCCGGTGTGCCCTTCGGAGTAGCATTGCCAGAGGAAAAAGCAAAGGATTCATCATAGAATTTCAGAGAATCTACACCAATTCGTTTTGCCTGTTTTTCATAAAGCTTTGTTGCAATTGGTACAATAACTTCTTCTACCTGCCTGCGGAAGCGCTTGACCATTTCAGCATTATAATCAATACGCTGCATACGAAGGTAGCCAACCTCGACAAAGTTTTTATAGTCCAGCTTCTCAGCTATTTGCTGGCGTGTTTTTACTAAATCATCATAGATTGAATCCAGCTTTTCTTTATTCTCAGCGAAAAAGCTTTGACGAGCCTCCAGTGCTTCTTTACGAGTTTCACGGTCTGGGTCCTCTGAAAAAGGTCCAAGCTGTGCCAATGTATAAGATTCCCCTCTGAAGTTAATATCTGCAGATGCAATCAATTTTGAGTAAGCAGATGTCAGCTTATTTTCTGCCTGCAGCAAAGGAATGATTTCTTTTGAGAAAGATTTGATTTGACATTCTGCGAGATCGAATAATTGTGAACCATATTTGTCCCGGAGCTGTCCTTCAAAAGGAGATTTCAGGAGCTCTTTATAAAAAGCTGTAGCTAGCTCCTGGATTTCCGGTAAATGTTCATCAAAAAAATCTCTTTCGTTGTGATAAAATTCATCACGTGTATCAATGGAAGCACGAATAAATACAAGATTATACATTGTTGAAAGATGATTTCTAATAGCATTAAGTTCATCAATAGCATTAATTGCTGCATCGAGGGAAGCGGCATTTTGAAACTGCTCCAGCTTTTGATAAAAATCCTCTTTTACTTTCGGAATATTCGGTCGTTCATAAGTATAATTTGCGAACGTTTGCATTTGTACTCCTCCTTATATTTATATTGAAGAAATAGAACATATCTTTTTAATTATACCTCTATTTGGAAAAAATGTATGCTTTTTTTAGATGAAAAGTGACAGCCTGAAGGAAAATACTAAATTCTATAATCAGCAAGAAAAAAATCTGTAACAGATAATAAAGTCTTATTGAATCTTATCTATTAATTTCTCCATTTCTTGAGCAAGGATTGACAGATGAAGAAAAATTCGGTAAAGTTGCTTTATCAATGAAAAGCGAGTGATCAGTATGCGGCGAGGTATTTCTTTATAAGTAAACTAAAAAAACATGGATTTTAATGTTTATTTGGTGTGCTTTTATAGAAATACTCTTGAACTCTGTGAAGAAGGACTGATCAAAGACTTCTATGGTATGACAAGAGTGTTTTTTTTGGCAAAACCATAGAAGTCTTTTTTTTTATGAAAAAAATTATTAATGTTGGAATTGTCGCCCATGTTGACGCCGGGAAGACATCTTTAACTGAATCAATATATAGTCTGGCACATCCAGATTATCAAAAAGGAAGCATTAAAAAGGAGAATATGCTGACCGACACATTAGATATAGAAAAAGAGCGCGGGATTACCATTAAAACCAATTCTATTTCCGTAGACTGGCAAGGTACAAAAATCAATATATTAGATATGCCCGGGCATATTGAATTTTTTGGAGAAGTCATTCGTTCTTTATCCGTTGTTGATATTGCTATTCTTTTGGTATCGAGTAATGATGTTTTACAGCCTCAAACAAGACGAATATTTGATGTTTTATCTGAAGCCGGTATTCCAGCAGTTATTTTTGTGAATAAAGTAGATTTATTAACAGCGAATTCTAAAGAGTTAATAAAAGAGATGTCTGAAAAGCTTTCTGATCGGCTAGTAGAAATGGACAAAATAGAAGAAATAGAAACGAAAGAAAGAATAATTGAGAACAGTGAATCTTTGTTGGCGCAATATCTTGCTGATCATAAAATAAAAACGGATAGGATAGCTGAAGCGTTGAGGCATCAATTTCTTGAGCGTAACATGTACCCTGTATTTAAAGGATCTGCCATTAAAAATTTGGGCGTAAGAGGGTTACTCGACTTTCTCACTGAGGCGTCTTCTGTCATGAATAAAGCAAGTGATGTACAGTCTGCTGTCGTTTATAAAGTAGAATTTGTTAGAGGGCGGAAACAGACCTACTTGAATTTACTTTCTGGAGAGCTGTCCCGGGGAGAATATGTAAAAATAAACGAAGAGATGAAGTTAAAAATTAATAACTTATTGTGTTTAAAGGACAATCAATTTGTAGAGGCAGCAAAGGTAAATAGCGGAGACATTTTTATGCTGCCAGATGTAGAGGACCTTGAAATTGGAGATTTTATAAATACTTTGGAAGAAAAAACGATTCCAGTTCAGTTACCGACTTTAAAAACAACTTTTCATATTGGGAAGCACGAACGTTTTATTTTATTAAACCTTTTAAGTAACCTTTGTTTAGAAGATCCGTTATTAAATTTGCAAATTGAATCAAAGACAAATGAAATCAGTATGATGACCTATGGCACGGTTCAACAAGAATTCATTGAAGATACCTTAAGACAAATGTATCCTTTTGAAACATTGTCTTTATCCTTACCACAAGTATTATATAAGGAAAAGGTGAAAAAAATGGGGTGGGCACGAATTGAAATAGAGGAGCCCATTAATTCATATTGGGCGGAAATCATGCTGAAAGTGGAGGGAAATGAAGGCTTAGGTATACGGTATAAAAGTTTAGTAACTACAGGTTATCTAAAACAATCTTTTCAGCGGGCAATTGAACAAGGTATTAATCAAGGAATAGAGATGGGATTATACGGCAGGGCTTTAATCGATATAGATATTACATTGGAAGATGCTTTATTCTACAGTCCTGTAAGCACACCATCTGATTTCCGGAAGTTAGCCCCTTATGTTCTCTATAAAGCTTTATTGGAGGCAGGGACCACCATAATGGAACCCAATATTTCATTTGAATTGTTTGTTCCAACAATTTTTTTGGGGAAAGCGGTTAGTGAAATAGGACGGGAAGATGCAGAAATTCAAGACATTAAAGAATTAAAAGATGAATCCGTTATTAAAGGAGAAATGAATCAGTCCAACTTTTTAAAATTAGAAAGCCATATGGATGAATTATTTAGTGGAAAAGGATATTTGAAATATCAAGTAAGCGGATATCGGCCAACGATGGAAAAATCCGTATACCAGCAGATTGAAGTAGATCAAATGAAAGCACTGCTGTTAAAAGAGAATAAAAAATTGTAAGCAGTTAATGTACAGTATAAAGGTATTTTATTGAAAGGAAGTACTCTGTAAACACGGGTACTTCTTTTCTATGCATAAGGAAAATAAAAAAATTCACTGCTTTAATAACGTATGGCTTTAGTGTATATTGACTTTCCTATAGTTCAATTGTAAACTGAAGGTAGTGTAATTAAATAATGGCGGGGTGAAGAAATGGTAGAAACAGTCATCACATTCGGAGCTATTTTAACAGCGATTACAGCACTTATCAGTATTTTTCTAGTTAAAATGACCTCTAAAGAATCCCATGCTGGCTACTATCCAAATGTATTCTTGGCATTGGTGGGAATTTTATTAATTCTTATAGCATCAATCGCACCGAAAGTTGATTTTGCAGGAGCTGGATTTGGTGGAATCGGAATCGCTTGTATGTTTGCAGGTGCAATCGGATTCATTATTTCAGCAGTTATGGACTCTTACAAAAACGTAGAAGCGTAATAAAAAAGCAATGTCTGTGGAGAAATGCAGACATTGCTTTTTTATTATAGTGTGAACGTCCTCTTATATAACTAATCTATTTTAACAATTTGTTCATTTTCCTGTTTAATTTGTCCTCGCTTTAATAAAGTCCCCAAGGCACGTTTAAAGGCTGATTTACTGATTTGAAAGGTTGCCCGGATTTCTTCGGGGTCACTTTTATCATGAAAAGGGATGATGCCGTTGTTGGCTTCCAGATGCTTTAAAATGACATCTGCATCATCGGATAAGCTATCCTGCTTTAATGGGCGCAGTGTCACATTAATGGAACCATCTTCTTTTACAGCAATCACTCTTCCTTCAACCACCTGCCCGACACGAGGCTCTTCTTTTCTTTCTGTACGATGGATAAAACCGCGATAGCCTTCACTCGTAATTAAGGCTGCTCCTTCTTTATTTGTATAATAAATTGTGCCAATCACTGTTTGCTGATTCAGCTGTTCCGGTGCTGCGAAAACATTAGTGGCAATAATATTTTCAGAAGCGGGAACTCCTAATAAACGTCCTTTTTTATCTAACTGCAAGGTAATATATAGACGATCTCCAGAGCGTGGCCAGCTCTCCTGGAATAAAGGTAGGGAATCTTTGGAGACAAGAATGTCCTTTGAAGTGCCAATGTTGACGAAAACACCTAAACGGGGGACAACACCCACAACTTCCGCCCAATCATAAAGTCCAAGCGTAACGGATGGTAAATATGTAGTGGCATTTACTTGTCCTTTTTTATTTAAATAAAGAAAAACATCCACAGACTGTTCCACTTCTAAAGCTGACTCTGTTTCATTATGATGCAGGAGAACTTCTTCTCCATAGGCAGATAAAACATATCCAGTATCTATTTTTCGTAACACAGTCATTGCGATGATTGAACCAATAGGTAAACCTGTCGGCATATAAATACTCCTTTCAAAACATTTGTAATTTGGAAAAGGGATACTCTCTTAAAAGAGTACCCCTTTATGATTAAAGTAACACGTGATATCAAAATTAAATTTAATATGAGTTTAAAAAGTTCCGGCTAATGTCCCTCTTTAAACATAATATTTAATTGAGAATATATAAATTCTCTTCTAATTTGAGTTATTAGCTTATTTTAAATTGATCAGCCAGATATGCTGACCATCTGATCCGTATAACGCTTACGGAATTGTCCGCGGTAAAATTCTAAAATAATCTTTTCTAACTTAAGCAATGCAGCCCCAAACCTTCTGCTGCATCCTTGCGGCCCCTTAGCCGCGCCAGTGTGAATAAGCATTTTCAAAAAGCATTGCAGAATGCCAAATCACAGCTGTTACTTATTAACTTTCTTAGTATGAACTTTTTTTGCCGGTTTGTCAACTTTTCGTATTAAAAATGAATTTTAGACAACGAATGATAAAATCCAGTTGACCGGATATGATACACTTGAATTAATTGAAAAAGCATGGAGAGGTACATATGTTATTATTTATTGAAGTTATTTTACCGATTATGGCTGTATTTGCTGCTGGATTTATTTTGCAGCGTATTCGTGTGTTAGACGTACGTTCGGTGTCAGCTGTTTGTTTGTATATTCTTTCACCTGCACTTGTTTTTGTGACATTGTATGATGCAGAATTTGATTCAGGATTTTTAGTTATTTTAATTTTTATGTTTCTATTATTTTATGTGATGGTATTTATTAATAAAATACTGGCAAAAATTTTTGGCTGGGACGGAAATAAAGAGAGTGCTGCTATCCTTTCAACAGGCTTTATGAACTCTGGAAACTATGGCCTGCCTGTCGTTTTGTATAGTGTCGGGACTGCTGCTGTACCATATGCGATTTTTATCATGGTGATTCAGGCATTGCAGAATAATTTCTTTGGTGTCTACTATGCGTCAAGAAGTACGAGCGGAATGCGGAGAGCATTGGAAAATATATTGAAAATGCCGACAACCTATGCAGCAGCTCTGGCATTTTTCTTTTCATTGCAATCCATTACCATACCAGACTATATACATTCCACATTAGAAATGGTCGGCAATGCTGCTATCCCTGTGATGATGGTTATGCTTGGTATGCAGCTAGGATCATTAACAGCATTGAAAATAGACTGGCAGATCGTTCTTTCTTCTGTTACCTTAAAAATGATTGTTGCACCAATATTGACAAGCATTTTTGTATGGCTCGTTCCGATGGACCCTTTGATTGGAACTGTTTTAATTATCATTTCTGCTATGCCAACAGCAGCAACAACAACAATGTATGCCATTGAATTTGATACAGAACCGGAGCTGGTATCCACAATTACGTTTATTTCGACGGTAGTCAGTATAGTTACAATTACGGTTTTATTGAATATTGTGACGTAGCATCAAAAAAAAGCAAGAATGATTTAGTTATATAAGGAAAAGGAATAGCATCTGACTGGTTCGGTTAAAAACTGGTCAGACGCTATTTTTATTTGTTGAAGCCCTTTATTTAAATAAAAAATGAGTTGTTAAAAATAAAAAAGAGGAAAACTCCATTTTATTTTTAAAAAATGGTGGAAATATTCATTTTTATTGTTATAATAATTTTATAACCTATCAATCAACATAAATTCATTTTTCTCTTTGTGTGAATTTCGATATACTATATATGCAAGAGAATAGCAGGAAAGATATACTTCATCAGTATTGTATCGTTTTTGGGGATATCGAAGAAGGGAGAGAAGATGAAATTGAACAAACAGAAAGAGTTTCATGATGAAGTTCAATTTATAGCCAAAATATCGAGCTATCAGAATACATTTACAAAATCCGAAAAAAAAGTATCAGATTTTGTGCAGGCAAATATGGAATCAACTATATATATGACTGTAACAGAATTAGCAGAACGTATAGGAGTAGGGGAAACAACGGTACTGCGTTTCTGCAGGAAAATGGGTTTCAAAGGATATCAGTCCTTTAAAATGGCTGTTACAAAAGAAGTAGCAAAATCCACTCATGATGTATTTGATGAAACAAATAAAGATGAATTTAATGAAACGGATGAAGTGCATTTTATTGTTCAAAAAGCACTCTCTAATAATATTCAGGCTTTAAAAGAAACAGCAAGTATTATAGAAACAAGTGAATTAGAAAAAGCTATCGATTATATTATTTCAAGTAAACGAATTATCTTTTATGGAGTTGGTGTATCAGGGAATACAGCAGCAGATGCCAGAGATAAATTTATCCGCATTGGACGCTCTACAGAAGCATTTGTTGACTCGCATATGCAAGCAATGTCTGCAACAACTTTGACAAAGGAAGATATGGCAGTAGGCATTTCTGTAAGCGGTAGCACAAAGGATACTGTTGATGCCTTAAAAATTGCCAAGGAAAATGGAGCAAAGATTTTATCTATTACTCATTTTACGCGGTCACCAATTACCAAGATATCAGATGTAGTTCTGCTGACTGGCGGAAGAGAAACAGCGCTTCAGGGTGGATCCATGTCTGCAAAGATTGCGCAATTATTTGTGATTGATATGCTATGTAATGGAGTTGCCAGCCAATTAAAAGAGAAAGCACTTCAATTTAAAGAGGCGACTGCAAAAGCAGTAGCTGATAAAGCTTATTAATATTATTAATAAAGACTGGACGGAGAAAGGAGCAGTAAAAAATGAAATATATCCCGCTGACCATGGTAAGAAATAATTTGTCAGATATTCCTCAATTCTCTCTGCCCAATGGATATCGAATCCGACTTTTTGAAAAAGGGGATGAACCTCATTGGGCACGAATTGAAACAAGTGTAGAAGAGTTTAAAAACGAAGCAGCAGCATTAGAGCATTACGAGAAGGAATTTGGTTCGTTTACAGAAGAAATGACGAAGCGCTGTCTGTTTATTGAAACAGAAGATGGAGAAGAAATAGCAACAACTACTGCCTGGTATGGTGATTTAAAAGGGGATGGAGAAATAGCAGGCAGAATTCATTGGGTAGGCGTCACTCCGGCGTATCAAGGTAAAAAGCTTGCCAAGCCTTTAATGACAGCGGCAATGAATACCTTAGCTGAATATCATACCCAAGCATATCTCACTACCCAGACAACAAGTTTTCAAGCTATTAATATGTACTTAAATTACGGGTTTGAACCATATCTTACGGAACCTGCTTGTGAAGAAGGCTGGGTATTAATGGAGCAAACGCTGAAGCGAAAAATTTTAAAATGAAATGAAAGGGATGTTCCAAAAGCCATCAATGTTTTTGAACACATATTTAAAGGAGGAAGACAATGATTAAGGCAGCTATATTTGATTTTGACGGACTGATTCTAGATACAGAAACTGCTTGGTTCGATGCTTATAAGGAGGTTCTCCGGAGTCAATTCCAATTTGATTTACCCCTGGGAGAATTTGTGAAATGTGTAGGGTCAGATGATACTGTTCTTTTTTCATATCTGCAGAATGAATTGGACAATCGTCTGAATGTTAATTCTATTCGTAATGAGGCCAGAAAACTGCACAGTCAATTTGTCCGCGATGCAAAAGCTAGAGAAGGCGTGACAGATTATCTGAAAGAAGCGAAAGATGAAGGTTTAACGATTGCTCTGGCAACAAGCTCAACAACTGAATGGGCAACAACACATTTAACGAATTTAAATTTGCTTTCTTATTTCGATTTTCTGGTCACCCAGGACATGGTAGAAAGGGTGAAACCGGCACCGGATATCTTTTTAAAAACACTTGAAAAATTAGATTTAGAAGCTCAGGAAGCAGTAGTTTTTGAAGATTCTCTAAATGGATTAATTGCTGCACAGGAAGTAAACCTCCCGACAGTTATTATTCCGAATCCAGTTACCGCTGCATTACCTTTTGAGAATTATCATTTAAAATTAAATTCAATGACAGATATGCCTTTACATGAAATCTTAAAAACACTGAACAGATAAAAAACTTCATTAAAGGAGAGTTTAGATTTTTTGTAATGCATTTTAAATGAGCATTGTGTACAAATGAAGAGAAGGTCAGGTGGAAAAATGTTAAAAGAATTAGAAGGTGGATTAGTTGTATCCTGTCAAGCTTTAGAGGGTGAGCCGCTTCATGGCTCATCTCATATGGCTTCGATGGCTCTGGCAGCAAAAGAAGGCGGGGCTGCAGGTATTCGGGCGAATGGACCAGATGATATTAAGGCAATTAAGAAGAAGGTTGATTTACCGATTATCGGTATTTTAAAAAAGGAATATCCAGGCTTTCAGGCTTTTATTACAACAACAAAAGCAGATGCAAAACTAATTGCAGATGCTGGGGCCGATATCATAGCTGTTGATGCAACAAATGGTACAAGATCAGAAAAATTACCAGAATTAATTGAGTATATAAAAAAGGATCTAAATAAGCCGGTAATGGCAGATGTAGCAACTCTTCAAGAGGGAGTGCAGGCAGAAGCCCTGGGATGCGATATGGTGGGGACAACGTTATCCGGATATACAGAGGATACAAAAGGAAGACCCAGACCGGATTTTGATTTAATGGAAAGCCTAGTAAATACGTTAAAAGTACCTGTAATAGCAGAAGGAAATGTTGATTCCCCGGAAAAAGCGAAAAAGGCAATTGATATTGGTGTGGCATTTGTTGTCGTTGGAGGAGCGATTACAAGACCACAATTAATTACCAGAAAATTTGCAGAAAGACTGAAAAGAAAATGAGAAATGCAATAGGAGTAGACATTGGTGGCACAAAGATAGCAATTGGATTGGTCCAAGAGGATGGTTTGATTTTAAAAAAGGAGGAATTTACCACCTTAAAAAATGAAAATGGAGAGAAAATTCTCCAAACAATTGCAGAGAAATTACCTTTCTTCTATGACGAAAATACAACAGGTATAGGTGTTGGATCTGCAGGACAGATTGGACTTTCCGGCACGGTGCTTTCGGCAACGGAAACGTTCAGCGATTGGCAGGGTCTGCCGATTCAAACTTGGCTGGAAAAAGCGACAGGGCAGCGCGTTGCAGTTGTTAATGATGTGCAGGCAATGGGATTGGGAGAGCAATTCTTTGGAGCAGGGAAGGGTGTAAATAATTTTCTTTGTGTAGCGGTGGGAACAGGGATTGGAGGAGCGATTATAGCAGATGGAAAACTTCAGCGCGGTCATTCTGGAGCCGCAGGAGAAGTTGGTCACATGGTGTTATACCCAAACGGGAGGAAATGTCCATGTGGAAACCAGGGCTGTTTTGAGGCATATGCTTCCGGTACAGCGTTAGAGGAACTATATGCTGAAACTTTTAAGGAGGTGAAGAAAGGACAGGAAATTTTTAAAGAAGCTTTAGCTAATAACGAGAATGCAGCTTTTATCATCAATCAGTATGTAGAAAATGTAGCAATTGGATTGACAACGCTGACAAATATGTTTAATCCGGAAAAAATCATTCTGGGAGGCGGGGTATCCGGCTCATTGTCACCGTTTCTGACAGATATCCGTGAGCAGGTTCAAAGCAATGTAAATAAAATTAATAAAGATGTAAAGATTGAATTATCATCACTTGGCGGGAATGCCATGATAATAGGTGCAGCAAGCCTGGTACTGTAAAAGGATGTTCAAAAAGACCTCAAATGATAAACGGCGAATCTCGGCAGTAGCGTGTTTTTCACGATGGGACTGGAGCTGCGATTACTCGTCTGAGCGAAAACCTTTATAGACAACAAAGATGTCATCACACACTTGCAAGTCCGTTTGTAAAAAAGTTACTTTGATCTGCTTCTAATTTGATTACTTTTTGAATTGTATAAGTTGAATTCTTAAATTTATCTTTTGTGTCTAACATGACAAACTACTTATTTCATGGTTAACCATTCAATTAGCGTAGTGTTTTTCCGGAGCGAATGCTAGAAAGTAAAATCTTTATTACAACTTATCTAGCAAATTAATTGAATCTATCAAATATAAAGGAGATGGGTATATTGAATAAATTAAATGTAGCTGTAATTGGTATGGGAGTAATGGGGCAATCACACGCAAGAATTTATTCGGAGCTGCCTCATGTAAATTTGGTAGCAGTTCACGATATTAATCAGGAGCACGCAGAAAATATGGCTGAACAATTTCAGACCACTGCTGTTCATAATTTAGAAGAGTTGTTGAAGGACGAGAATGTGCATGCAGTCAGTATCTGTACATCAGATGATCAGCACTTTGAGGTTGCCTGCAAGGCTTGTGATTATCATAAGCATATTCTGATTGAAAAACCATTGGCTGACAATGTAGAAGATGCACAAGGGATTATTGATAAAGTGAAAGAAACTGGCGTAAAAATGATGGTTGGCCACACATTACGCTGGGACCCAAGATATTATCATGCAAAACAGGCAGTTGCAGCGGGGAAAATCGGTGAACCGGTTCATCTTCATTCCAGACGTAACAATTCTTATCAGAATGGAAGAAGATTAAAAGGAAGAACGTCAGTAGTGATGTTTTTAGGTGTTCATGATTTAGATGCTATTGAGTGGATTACAGGAGATAAGATTGTGGAAGTTTCTGCAGTTGAAGTAAGAAAGCGCTTAAAAGAATTTGATACGGCAGATGCTATTATCACCACACTAAAATTTGAATCTGGAACAATCGGAAGCTATGAGACAAGCTGGGTGTTGCCAGATAACCATGTAGAACTGGATGCTAAGCTTGATATTACCGGGACAGACGGTGTAATCAATATTGATATTCTTGACCAATCTATCCGGGTATTTGAAAAAGACCATAAGATTACATTCCCGGATACTATGTATGGAGTGGATCTATATGGAACACAGACTGGAATCATGAAAGAAGAACTGAGTACTTTTGTGAATAATGTTTTAAATGATAAAGAATTTCCTATTTCAGTGGAAGAAGCGCTGAGAGCAGTCAAAGTTGTCAGAAGTATCGAAAAATCACTTGAAAGCGGTCAGCCGGTAAAAGTGAATTAATAAAGAGCTGGTCATAACAAAGGGGGCTGTAACGAATGAGTGGGCAAAAGAAGAGTATTCGTTCAAGGATTCAAACGTATGGCAGTAATTTAAGCAGTATGATTATCCCTAACCTTGGAGCTTTTATCGCATGGGGGATTTTAACAGCAATCGCTGTACCGACGCAATTGGAGCTTTTCACTAATTTTATTAGTCCGATGCTGAACTATCTGCTGCCATTACTGATTGGTTTTACCGGCGGACGTCTGCTTCATGACTTTCGCGGAGGGGTTGTAGGAGCTGTTGCAACAATGGGGGTCATTGTTGCAGCGGATATACCGATGTTTATCGGAGCAATGATTATGGGGCCGCTGGGCGGATTAGCTATTAAAAAATTCGACCAGGTCTTTGAAGGTAAAATTAAGTCCGGATTTGAACTGCTGGTTAATAATTTTTCAGCAGGAATAATTGGTGCAATACTGGCATTATTTGGATCAATCGCTATTGGACCACTTGTGAGTGCGTTTACTAAAGTGTTGGGAGCAGGAGTGGACTTTTTGGTAAGTCATGGGCTTCTCCCGCTCGTCAGTATCTTTATTGAACCGGGGAAAGTAATGTTTCTCAACAATGCGATTAACCAGGGAATTTTAAACCCGATTGCAAGCAGTCAGATAGAGGAAACCGGGAAATCTATTCTTTACTTACTCGAAGCAAACCCTGGCCCTGGTTTAGGAATCTTGCTGGCATTCATGCTTTTCGGCAAAGGAGCAACGAAAGCCTCTGCCTATGGGGCCGGTATCATTCATTTTATCGGTGGAATTCATGAAATCTATTTCCCGTATGTATTAATGAAACCGCTATTAATTATTGCTGCTATTTTAGGCGGGATGACTGGTATATTTACGTTAACCGTTTTTGATGCCGGCTTAGTGAGCGTGGCTTCTCCGGGAAGTATTATCTCTATTCTGTTAATGACAGCTTCTGATAGTTATATTGGTGTTATTCTAAGTGTTTTATTTGCAACAGCAGTATCGTTTGCCGTGGCATCGATTATTCTTAAGTTTGATAAAAAAGGCGACAGTGATGATCTTGCAGAAGCAAGTAAAAAAATGGAAGCAATTAAAGGGAAAAAGAGCAGTGTTGTTTCCGGATTGAGTAATTCCGGCCAAACTGAAAATAATGCTTCAGCAATGGATTTTGGCAATGTAAAGCATATTATATTTGCTTGTGATGCAGGTCTTGGATCAAGTGCTATGGGGGCATCATTGGTTAAAAAGAAACTAAAGGCTGCAGGGTATGAGGAGATTACTGTTAAAAATATTGCTATTAGTAATTTACCAACCGAAGCAGATATTATTTTCACACATAAAGAGCTGACAGACCGGGCAAAAGCCAAGCAGCCTGATGCTTATCATATTTCTATTGATAACTTCCTAAACAGTCCATCCTATGATGAAGTTGTAGAAAAAATTAAGAATGCCGGAAGCTTTGATAGCGAGCATAAAATGAATGAAATACTGACAGAAGACAATATTAAGCTGTCCGGGGAAGCAAAGGATAAAGAGCAAGCAATCGCTGAAGCAGGAAGAATCCTTGTGGAGCAGGGGTATGTTTCCGATGATTATGTGGAGAAAATGTTCGAAAGAGAGAAAAGTGTATCAACATATATGGGAAATCTCTTAGCCATTCCTCATGGTACAGACAATGCGAAAGAAGAAGTCTACCAATCCGGCTTAGCAATTGTATTTTATGATAACCCAATAGATTGGGATGGAAATGAAGTGAGATTAGTTATTGGTATTGCCGGCAAAGGAAATGAGCACCTTGAGCTATTGTCTTCTATAGCTACCAGCTGCTCTGAATTAGAAAATGTGGAGAAATTAATTAAGTTAAAAAATAAAAAAGATGTTATAGCATTCTTTGCGCAGGAAGAAGAGTAATCTTTAAGTACGTGATCAAAAAGGCTGATAAATAGGACCAAGAAGTTCAAGGCGATTAGCATTTTCCGAACGGAGCGTATGCTTTATAATACGTGAGTAACGCTTTTGGTGGGGCGAGTAATCGCAGTCCCATTGGAAAATGCTCGTCAACGCAGAAATTCGCTGTGTCATCTTTATTGGACTTTTTGAAGGTCCTCTTTAAGTTATAATAAATAAATCACCGTATCGAGTTTATTTGATACGGTGATTTTGTCTGGTTCCAAGGTGATTTAATGTGCAGTAACGAATTTGAAATGAATCAGCTTCCTTTAGAAAAATATACTCAATGTTTTCAGAAAGCTTAAGACTAGCCGCTAAATACATTCCAGCATCCCAAGGTAATAAGAAAAACTGACGGTAAAAAGGATAGACGCTGTAAGGCAGGTATTCTCCATAAATAACTTCCGAACATAATCCCGCTATACAAAAAGACTCCACTCATGCAGGCTGTTAATAAAGCTGTGGTAAAAGGAGAGTATCCAAGCATAGCAGCTCCAATACCGGCTCCAAATGCATCAAGTGCTAAAGCAAATCCTAACAGAATGGATTCATTCAGAGAGATAATACCAGATTTATCTAAATCAGCTTCCTTTGGGCGGCTGAGCACTGTTCTCACATTTTCCAATTTAACATTGGATGAGGGCTGCTCTTTATTTTCTGCTGTGTTTGTTTCTCTTGAGCGAAACATGGAAATAAGGGAGAAGAAGCCTAAAAAAATAAGAATGCCGCCTCCAAGCATACTTGCTCCTTGAGGAGAGATAAAAGAGCGTAAGAAATCTCCGACCTCCATCGATAGATAGACAATCATTCCTGAGCAGAACATAATAACAGTTAAGGAGAGTAAAGGAACTTTAATTTTTCGCATACCATAGGTTATTCCTACACTAAATCCATCCAGACTTACTGCAATAACGAGTAAAAGCATACCTGTATATATCATATAAAACATCCTTTTTCTAATAAGTACAAGTAAAAGCTTCTGAGGGTAGCATGAAGCTGTATCGTTCT
Organism: Oceanobacillus sp. FSL W8-0428; assembly: GCF_038004405.1. Lineage (NCBI taxonomy): Bacteria > Bacillati > Bacillota > Bacilli > Caryophanales > Bacillaceae > Oceanobacillus > Oceanobacillus sp. FSL W8-0428. The sequence continues at coordinate 138,868 of NZ_JBBORB010000001.1, read as the reverse complement.
AATAATTTTTGTGTAGGATATTCTATGTTTTCAGAGGCAATGTGTGCCTTGATTGAACGTGTTACAAGGAAATATGTTAAAGTAGTAACAGAATAGAAACCGATAAAAAGAGGGATATAAATGAGTAAGACAGTAGTATTAGCAGAAAAGCCGTCTGTAGGTAAAGATATAGCAAGAGTCCTTGGCTGTAATAAAAAAGGTAATGGTTATCAGGAAGGGACAAAGTACATTGTGACCTGGGCGTTAGGACATTTAGTTACCTTAGCAGATCCGGAAGTCTATGATGCAAAATATAAAACATGGAGTATGGAAGATTTACCGATGCTTCCCGATCATTTGAAATTGGTTGTGATGAAGAAGACAGGCAAGCAATTCCAAACCGTAAAACAGCAGTTGTCACGTCAAGATGTAAGCAATATTGTTATTGCTACCGATGCTGGAAGAGAAGGAGAGCTTGTTGCCAGATGGATTTTGGAAAAAGCTCATGTCAAGAAGCCGGTTCAGCGTCTATGGATCAGCTCTGTTACAGATAAAGCAATTAAAGATGGCTTTCGAAACTTAAAGCCTGGAAATCAATATTGGAATCTGTATCAATCAGCTGTAGCGCGTTCGGAAGCAGACTGGTATGTCGGTTTAAATGCGACAAGAGCATTAACAACAAAGCATAATGCTTCTTTATCCAGCGGTCGTGTACAGACACCTACGCTTGAAATGATTGCCATGCGCGAACAGGAAATTAATCAATTTAAGCCAAAGACGTACTATCAGCTGCAGGGAAAAACAAAAGGAGGATTTGTGGTAACCTGGAAGGATAAAAAGAACCAATCCCGTATTTTCTCAAAGGAAGCAGTGGATAAATTAAAAGCAAAAGTATCCAAAGAAAAATCAGTTATTTCGCATGTGGATAAAAAGCATAAGAAAAAACATGCGCCGACACTATATGATTTAACGGATTTACAGAGGGACGCCAATCGGATTTATCAATTTTCGGCGAAACAAACATTATCTGTTTTGCAGAAATTATATGAACAGCATAAGCTTGTTACGTACCCAAGAACTGATTCAAGGCATTTATCTGCGGATATGGTATCTACATTAAAAGAACGTGTAAAAGCCAGTGGTGTAGATGAATATGCGAAAGCAGCGGGGAAAATCTTGAGAGAAGATTTACGGATCAGTAAAGCTATTGTGGATAACAGCAAAGTAACTGATCACCATGCGATTATCCCTACAGAAGAACCGGTAGATTACAGTGCATTGTCTAATCAGGAACGGAAAATCTACCAGTTAATTGTGCAGCGCTTTTTAGGTGCTCTTTCCAAACCGTATGAATATGAGCAAACGAGCATTACCGTAGAAGCAGCAGGGGAAACCTTTGAGGCAAAGGGAAATAGAATTGTTGCTTCAGGCTGGAAGGAAATTTACCAGCACCAGGCAGACGATGAAGAAGAAATTCGTTCCAGTGTTCCTCAAGTTACGAAAGGGGAGGAAATGGCTCTTACCTATACGATTAAGGAAGGTCAGACAACACCGCCGGAACGCTTTACAGAGGGAAGTCTGCTGCAAGCAATGGAAAACCCGACGAAATATATGGAAACGAAAAAGCAAGAGCTTGTAAAAACAATGAAGCAGACAGGCGGCATTGGAACGGTTGCTACTCGTGCAGATATTATTGAAAAGCTGTTCAATAATCAATACATGGAGCTGAAGGGCAAATATATCTATCTGACCTCGACAGGAAGGCAGCTGTTAGAATTAGCACCTGAAAAGCTCCGTTCTCCAATCTTAACAGCAGAGTGGGAGCAAAAATTAGGGCAAATTGCTGATGGCAAGCTAAAGAAAGAAGCCTTCTTAAAAGAAATCAAGACGTATACAAAGCAGGCTGTTCAAGAAATAAAAGCAAGTGAAGAAAAGTTCAAACATGATAATATGACAGGGACAAAATGCCCGAAATGCGGTAAGCTGATGCTGGAAGTTAAAAACAAGCATGGTAAAAGGCTGGTCTGCCAGGATCGCAGCTGTGGCGGTAAAAAGAATATCGCAAAATATACTAATGCGCGCTGTCCTAAGTGCCATAAACGTTTAGAACTCCGCGGCGAAGGCGAGGGTCAAATGTTTATGTGCTCCTGCGGGCATCGTGAAAAGTTATCTACCTTCCAGGCCAGAAAAGAAAAAGAAAAGAACCAGAAGGTATCTAAAAAAGATGTCAATAAGTATATGAAAAAGCAGGATGATTTTAAAAACAATGCTCTTGCAGATGCATTGGCGAAGTTAAAAGATCGTTCCTGAGTGAATAGAAATGGTAAAGTCCCCACAATAAAAATGGGGACTTTTTCATCTAATGAAACGAAGAACAAGGATATAAAAAATGATTTTTTAAGTAGGTATTTGCTGAGATAGGAAGTACATCATTTCAATACTAAAAGACCTTATTCCCTAAAAAAATCCATAATTTGCAGTTTAGTTGAAGTGATATATAATAGGTAGAAGAGAGAGTTAATACGTAGAGGGGATGATTGATATGGATGCCTTTTCTGTAATCAAATCACTCAATAACAATGTTCTTATTGCCGAAGATACGGATCAAAATGAAGTCATCCTTATCGGGAAGGGCATCGGATTTGCTAAAAAGAAGCATGATCTTATTGAATCCAAAACCGTAGAGAAGCTATTTGTTCTCCGAAATAAAGCAGAACAGGAAAATTATAAAAAGATCATTCACAATATCGATGAAAAAACATTGCAGAGTATTGTGGATTCTATAGAAATAATCAAAAAACGTGTCAATACATTTACGGATGAACATGCACTTGTTGCATTGACAGACCATATTGTTTTTGCAATTGCCCGTTTGCAGAAAGGGTTAGAAATTCGTAATCCATTTCTGTCAGAGACAAAGGTGCTTTATCCATTTGAATATGAAATTGCATCCGAAATTGTAGAATATATGAATCAATTTTTACCGGTCCATCTGCCAGTGGGAGAAATTGGATTTATTGCATTGCATATTCATAGTGCAATGGAGGGTACAACATTAAATGAAATTAACCGGTATTCACAGCTTGTATCTAATTTAATTCAGGTGATTGAGGATCAGCTCTGTATAACTTTAGATAGAGATGGTATGGATTATGCTCGTTTTGTCAGGCATCTCCGATATACAATAGAACGTGTTTTAATTGAAGATAAGGTAGAGGAGCCGAAAAAAATGGCAGCCTTATTGAAAGAGGAATATCCGGTGTTCTATAATTTGTCATGGAAGCTGATTAAAATTATGCAGCAGGCTTTAAAGAAACCAATCTTTGATGCTGAATCCGTCTATTTGACAATTCATTTGCAGCGTCTATATGAAAGTATTCAATTAAAAGCAAAGACGAAATAATTATTTAGTTCTTAAACGTGTGAGTGGTTTGATCAGGCATGAGTAAGGATACTTAGATAGTGAGAGGTACAGTATTCAGTATCTGCATGCACTATCCTTGTGTTTCTGCTTATGCCTTTTTTATCGCCGGGGTCAGATTAAAGAGGTGTTTATATGTTCAAAAGAACGTTTGGAGTTCTTCAAAAGGTTGGTAAGGCACTTATGCTTCCGGTAGCTCTTTTGCCGGCAGCAGGTCTTATGCTTGGATTTGGAAATGCTGCTCAACAGGATACCATGCTTGGATATCTTCCGTTTCTTAAAGCGGACTGGATTCAATTAACTGCAACAGTAATGGAAGATGCCGGCGGAGTTATTTTTGATAATTTACCGCTTATTTTTGCAATTGGTGTTGCGATAGGATTGGCAAGTGACGGAGCTGCCGGGCTTGCTGCACTGGTAGGCTACCTGGTTATGAATCAGGTAATGGGTTCGTTTATGCAGGTAACTCCAGAAATGATTAGGGAAGATCCTGGTTTTGCAAGTGTACTTGGGATAGGGACTTTACAGACTGGGGTATTTGGCGGGATTATCGCCGGTTTAATAGCCGCCTATTGTTTTAACAGGTTTCATAATATGGAGATGCCATCCTTCTTAGGATTTTTCGCGGGAAAACGCTTTGTTCCAATTGTGACGGCAGCTGTTTCTTTCCTTGCCGGAATTTTATTAATGTTTATATGGCCGACGATACAAAACGTTATGAACAGTGCTTCCTATTGGCTGATTGAAGAAGGAACTTATATTGCAGTATTTATGTTTGGATTTATTAAACGTCTATTAATTCCATTTGGACTGCATCATATTTTTCATTCTCCCTTCTGGTATGAATTTGGTACATATACGAACCTTGCCGGCGAAATTATTCGTGGAGATATGACCATTTTCTTTGCGCAGTTAAGAGATGGTGTAAAGATTACTGCAGGTAACTTTATGGCAGGAGAATTTCCGATTATGATGTTTGGGTTACCTGCTGCAGCGCTTGCAATGTATCACACTGCACGTCCGGAAAGAAAGAAGCTTGTTGCCGGACTGCTTGTTTCAGGGGCATTGACTTCCTTCTTAACAGGTATTACAGAACCGATTGAGTTCTTATTCTTATTCATATCACCATTATTATTTTTTATTCACGCAGTTCTAGATGGGCTATCCTATGTATTGATGACATGGTTCAGTGTCAATGTCGGTTATACCTTCTCAGGAGGGGCAATTGACTTCGTACTGTTCGGAGTATTGCCGAATCAGGAGCCCTGGTGGATTACAATTATACTTGGACTTTTCTTTGCAGTGCTTTATTACTTTTTATTCCGTTTCTTTATTAAGAAGTTTAACCTGATGACTCCGGGACGTGAAGAAACAGTTGAAGAAGAGAATAATGGTGGAAAAAGAAAATCCGCTGATTTAGCCTATCATGTATTAGAAGCAATGGGCGGACAGAAAAATATTACTCATCTGGATGCTTGTATTACGCGGTTACGTGTGTCTGTGAATTCAATTAAAGAGGTCGATAAAAATAAGCTGAAGCAGCTGGGCGCGACAGGCATTCAGAAGGTTGGAAATAATATTCAGGCTATTTTCGGACCACGCTCAGAAATTATTAAAGGGCAGATACAGGATATTATATCCGGCAGGGCACCTGGACTTGTGCCAGAAAATCCGGGGCTTTACACTGCGGAAGAAACAAAGGAACATGGACAGTATCCAAGCTTCGTTGAAGATATTGCTTCTCCGCTAAACGGAAGATTAATTTCGATTATAGAAGTTCCTGATCAATTATTTGCCGGCAGAATGATGGGAGATGGCTTTGCAGTTGAGCCGTCGGATGGTTTAGTAGTTTCTCCGGTAAATGGGAAAGTCACGAATGTTTTTCCTACGAAGCATGCGATTGGTCTGGAATCAGAAACAGGTAAAGAAATCTTGATTCATATTGGTATTAATACAGTAAATCTTAAAGGTGAAGGATTTGAAATTTTTGTAGAAGAGGGACAGGAAGTGAAAGTAGGTCAAACGTTATTAAAAGCTGATTTAGATTACATTAGTGAATATGCTAAATCAACTATTAGCCCAATTATCTTTACAAATCTGGAAGATGGTCAGCGAGTTGGATTGCTGAAAACAGGGGTAGATGCTGGAGAGAACGGTATTATTGAAATTAAATAGGATAAAACGGATTGCTGGACAGCTCGATTACTGTCACCTAATTTCAGCAGAAAAAATGCAAATCTGCTTAATAAAGTCTCGCTTTTTTCACAGAAAATACACATAAACAGAGGTGAAACAGTTTACTTCATCCCATAAAACCCTTATCATTTAGGATGAATCATGTTAATCATGTAAGGAGGGTTTTCTTTCCATGGCTTTTGTTATTCTTGATCCATGCAGAGGTGAAAAAGCGGGAGAATGCGTTAGTGTTTGTCCTGTTGATTGTATAGAAGAAGGCATCAAGCAATTTTATATTGATCCTGATATTTGCATCGATTGCGGCGCGTGCAAGGCAGTTTGTCCAGTGTCTGCAATTGAAGAGGAGTACGATTTAACTCCCGATCAAGAAAAGTATTTAGAAGAAGCAGAAGAATTTTTTGCAAACAGATAAATACTTTTAATTGATGGAACTCCAAAGAAACAGCCCACCTGCATTTTGAAGACAGACGGGCTGTTTTTTTGGTTACTTTATTTATTCATCTTCTGCGTTCTCTTGTACTCTCTCAGCAAGTCTGCTGGCGATCCAGCGTTTTGCAGTCTCCTCATCAATTTCATATTCCTTTCCGGCACGTAATAAATCACCGTGATAAGCAGTTTGAACATTCATTTTTACTTTCATAAGAATACACCTTCTAGCGGATTGTTTACTTTTATAATAACATATTAAAAATATTGTTTGCTTCTATATTGTTGGAAATAAATTAAAAAACCAGTGAAGGAGAATGACATAGCTGTACCTTCACTGGCTTAGGTTACTTACTATAATTTCTCTGCTTTATAATTACAAAATCATTGGCAGGTAACTCAAAGTCCAATTTATCTTCTTTGATATTCAGTTCTTTTTGATTCCATAAATCAAAAGCATACTCAGTAGAACTGCAGTCCAATGATGTCTTCACTGACTGATCTGACGTATTTATAAAGAAGTGAACTGAAGTATTTTTGACAGTTCTTACAAAGTGAAAACAATCATCTTCATTATCCGGCTCGATAATGGAGAGCTTTCCTTGTGTAAATGCTTCTTCAGAAAGGCGCAATTGAATAAACTGTTTAACAAAGTTTTTCAGACTGGTATTTTGGCCTTCTTCATCCCAGACCATACATTTTCTGCATTCTGGATCTTCTCCTCCAGTCATGCCGATTTCATCCCCGTAATAAACACAAGGTGTACCAGGGAAAGAAAATAACAGGGTATATAATAGACGAACCTTGTTAATATCCTCATCGCATTCAGTCAGGACTCGTGGTGTGTCATGACTGCCAAGCAGGTTAAAAGCTGCTTCATTACTGTTTTCTGTATAAGATGTATAAGATTTGGATAATCGGTTAGCAAATTGAATAGTATTAATTTTTTCTTTTGCAATATAATCGAGTCCGGCTAAAGTGAGCGGATAGTTCATAACTGCATCAAACTGGTCTCCTTCCAGCCATGGGAGTGCATCATGCCATATTTCTCCAAGAATATATAAGTCTGGTTTAATCGATTTAACTCTTTTACGAAATGCTTTCCAAAAAGAATGATCTACTTCATTTGCCACATCCAGGCGCCAGCCGTCAATATCAAATTCTTCAATCCAATAAGAGGCTACATCTAAGAAATAAGAGCGCACTTCCGGGTTTTCGGTATTTAGTTTTGGCATTGATTCAACATATCCGAATGTATCATAGTTAGGTGGATAGACATCCTTTACTGGAAATTCATGCAGATGAAACCAGTCTGTGTATTTGGACTTTTCTTGATTTTTCAGGACATCTTGAAATGGCCCAAAATACAGACCGCTATGATTAAACACGGCGTCCAGCATTACACGGATACCTCTTTGATGACATGCATCGACAAGTTTTTTAAACGTTTCTTTGTCTCCGAATTGCGGATCAATTTCCATATAGTCAATGGTGTCGTATTTGTGATTGGAATACGCTTTAAAGATAGGTGTCAGATAAATCCCATTGATACCTAAATTTGTTAAGTAATCCAGGTTCTTAATAATCCCTTCAAAATCCCCGCCAAAAAAGTTGTCTAAGGCTGGCGCTTCACTGGCCCAGGGCAATACTTTTTCAGGATCATTTTTTTTATTTCCATTTGCAAATCGGTCCGGGAAAATTTGATACCAGACAGTCTCTTTAACCCATGCAGGTACTTCAAAAATATCAATGGGATTAATAAATGGAAAACAGAAATAATAGGATATATCGTCCGTTTCTATTTGAGAATAAAATCCTTTTTCTGTATAAATCAATGTATCTTTCCCATCATTTATTTCAAAGCCGTACCGTAAGCGCCTTGTAGGTACATCTAGTTCAATAAACCAGTAATCAAATAAATCATCGGAAGCAGCAACAGTCATCGTTTTTTTCTTGTAAGTCCATTTTTTCTTTTTCCAATCATAGGGGTCGCCGTAAATCAAATTTACTTTGTTGGCATCGTTTTTCTTCGTCTTTAACCGGATATGAAGTGTTTCTTCTTTGTAAGCATAAGCAAAGTTTCCTTTAGGTCTGTGATAGATAGCTTCTTTTAACATGGAATTCCTCCTTAAAAATAAACAACCCCTGTTTTCAAATTAAGAAAACAGGGGTTGTTGTCATGACAAAGCATTGCCCTCAAATTGTATGTGAAACATAGTAATTAAATCTATTATTTGCAGAATAGAGTTAATAAGTCAAGAGGAAAAATAAAATTATGAAACCCCTTGCAAAAATAGATTAAATAGATTAGAATGATTTTTGTAGCTGTTGTGCAAACGTTTGCGCAACTAAAAAATATAAGAGGAGTTGGGGAAATGAAAGGGAAAGTTCGTTTCTTGGCGTTAATTTCTTTACTATTTATTCTGGTTTTAGGAGCATGTACACCTGATAGAGAAGAACCAGGAGAGGAAAGTGCTGGCGGTGAATCTGAAAAGCCGGAAGAATTAGTGATTTGGATGAATGATCAGGATGAACAGATGGATGCAATTAATGAAATTGTGGAGAAATACGAAGAACAAGAAGGTATTTCAGTCAAAGTGGAAGGACGACCAATGGTTGATCAATTACAGCAATTATCATTAGCTGGACCTGAAGGGAATGGTCCGGATTTATTCTATCAGCCCCACGACCAGATTGGAAATATTGTTGCGCAAGGATTAGCGGAGCCTCTTGATGTTACGGATGACCAATTAAATAGATACGTAGATGCAGCAGTAGATGCTGTTACTTACACTTATGATGATGAAACAAATATATATGGTTTACCTGCAGTTATTGAAACATATGGTCTTTTTTATAACAAAAGTATTATTGGTGAAGCACCGGAAACAATGGAAGATGTTTTAGGATTACTGGAAGATCATACAGATGCTTCTAATGATGAATATGGATTTTTAATGCGGCCAAATGATTTCTATTTTTCTTACCCATTCTTAGTTAATTATGGTGGATATATCTTTGGGGGAGAAGTTGGTGATTATGATGTTACAGACGTTGGCTTAGCGAATGATGGTGCAATTGAAGGCGGAGAATTCTATCAAGAGTTTTTTGGCTCTGGTAAAATCCCAGCTGCTACAACTGCAGATGTAATCGATGGCTTGTTCACAGAAGGAAAAATAGGAGCAGTTATTAATGGACCTTGGAGTATTCCAGTTTATGAAAGTGCTTTGGGAGATGATTTAGCATTTGCACCTTTCCCACAAATTAATGGGGAACCAAGTTCTACTTTCGTAGGTGTTAAATCCTGGATGGTATCCTATTACTCAGAAAATAAAGATTGGGCTCAAGATTTAGCGATGTTTATTACAAACGAAGAGAATCAACAGACTTATTATGATATTGCCGGAGAGCTTCCTCCAAATGAAGAGGCTTTAAATAATATTGAAGATCCAATGTATGCTGACTTTGCTGAGCAAATTCAATTTGGTGTTCCAATGCCTAGTGCTCCAGAAATGGCCCAAGTCTGGGAACCGATGCAAAATGCATTACAGTTCTTAACTGAAGGTGAAGATGCCAGAGAAGTATTAGAAGAAGCTGTAGATCAGATCAATACAAACATACAAGCCGGCGGCGGAGGAAATTAATTAAAACGAGGAGTCTATCTCCTCTTTTTAATTTACTGATTCTTAAGGGAGCAGGCTATTAAAAATAATCTTGTTTATTTCATACACAGTTAAGTTAAAGGAGGGGTAAGATTGACTACTCCAAAAAAGCAGCCGAAAAAGAATTATCATAAACATAACCCGAATACTGCTACAATTTTGTCCATTTTATTTGCCGGGTTAGGTCAGTTATATAACCGTAGATATTTAAAAGGAAGTATATTTATTTTTATTGAAGGAGCATTCCTTCTGGCATTTTTAGATGCGTTAAATTTTGGACTTTGGGGATTGCGTACATTAGGAACCATTCCAGGAACGGATCACTCTATAAGATTACTTGTACTGGGTGTACTGTCTTTAATAGTTTCGGTCATAGCAATTACACTGTATGTATTTAATGTACTTGATGCAAGAAAACAGGCAAAAAAAATAAAAAAAGGATGGGTACCTTTAAGCTTTAAACAGGTAATTAAAGAGGCATATGATTATTCATTTCCTTATATAATTACGTTCCCAGGCCTATTCTTAATGATCTTTGTTGTTATTTTTCCATTGCTGTTTTCTTTACTATTAGCATTTACAAATTATGATTTATATCATTCTCCTCCCCGTAATTTAGTAGACTGGGTAGGATTGGATAATTTTAAGAGTTTATTTACAGTACCAATTTGGCAGGAAACCTTTCTTAGTGTATTTGTTTGGACAATTGTCTGGACAGTAGTAGCAACAACATTACAGATTGCTCTGGGTTTCTTTCTGGCAGTCCTTGTAAATGATGAAAGAGTACGATTTAAAAAATTAATCAGAACAATTTTAATCTTACCTTGGGCAGTTCCAGCGTTTGTAACTATTCTGGTATTTGCCGCAATGTTTAATGATGATTTTGGAGCGATTAACAGAGATATTATCATTCCTTTATTCGGAGGGGAGGGAATATCCTGGCTAAGTGATCCGCTCTACAGCCGTATAGCAATTATTATGATACAAACATGGCTTGGATTTCCTTTTATTTTTGCTTTGTTCACTGGAATATTGCAAAGTATCTCAAAAGATTGGTATGAAGCAGCTGACATGGATGGGGCATCACGGATTCAAAAGTTCAAAAGTATTACATTTCCCCATGTTATGTTTGCAACAGCCCCTTTATTAATTATGCAGTACGCTTCAAACTTTAATAATTTTAATGTCATTTATTTATTTAATGAAGGTGGTCCCGCAGTTCGCGGACAGAATGCCGGTGGTACAGATATTTTGATATCCTGGGTATATAAATTGACGTTCGATACAAACAACTATTCGATGGCAGCTGTTATTTCCATCATCATGGGATTAATTGTATCTGGTTTTGCATTTTACCAATTCCGAAAAACAAGATCCTTTAAAGAAGAAGGTGAAATTTAATGAGCTCGAAAACGAAATCAAAATTAGAAGTAACGGCAATTTATCTTATACTGGCAATCGTTTCTGTCATTATTTTTTATCCACTGCTTTGGACAATAGGTATGTCACTCAATCAGGGTACAAGCTTATACTCTTCAAGCATTATTCCGGATAATTTTTCGCTTGAACATTATAAATGGCTGTTCAGTCCGCAAAGCGATTATTTATTATGGTATAAAAATTCATTGATTGTTGCTTTTGCAAATGCCATCGGGAGTGTAGTCTTGACAGCATTTGTAGCTTACGCTTTTTCGAGGTTTAAATTTGTAGGACGTAAGAATGGATTGTATATCTTTTTATTACTGCAAATGTTTCCTGTAATGATGGCGATGGTTGCCCTATACATCTTCTTAAATATGATTGGGCTATTAGATTCATTAACCGGTTTAATATTGATTTATTTAGGTGGTCAAATTCCTTTTAATGCTTGGCTGGTAAAAGGGTATTTTGACACGATTCCGAAAGAGCTGGATGAAGCTGCTAAGATTGATGGAGCCGGTCCTATCAGGATTTTTTGGAGTGTTCTTCTTCCGCTGGCAAAACCTATTCTGGCAGTAGTTGCTCTATTTAATTTTATGGCGCCATTATTTGATTTTTTACTTCCGTCCATTGTAATTTCAAGTGAAGAAAATTATACTTTGGCTTTGGGGCTATACAACTTTATTAACGATCAGTTTGCGAATAATTTCACTAGATTTGCAGCAGGCTCTGTATTAATTGCTGTTCCAATCGCAACAATTTATTTATTCCTGCAAAGGTACTTAATTTCTGGTTTAGCGTCGGGTGGTACAAAAGGTTAAAATGTTGTATGCTAAATGAAATAGTTTTATAAAACTTGTTATAAAGTCCTATAAAAAGATATAAGAGACAGAGAATTTTTCCGTTATTATTTATTTTCTGCATGGTAAGCATACCTGGGGACTGCGTTGTTTTGTGAACTCCCGACGTAATAGCCTATAGAGGTTTTATGGGGGTTTGCTGGTCAGCTCTGTTTCTCTGCTTTATTAAACTATCATGAATAAGCTGACTTAGAGGGTGATGAAAATAGTTACAATCAAAGATATAGCAAAGGTGACCGGTTTTTCTCCTTCTACAGTATCCCGGGTAATTGCTAATAACTCGAGGATAAGTGAAGAGACGAAACAAAAAGTTAGAGCAGCAATGGAAGAATTAGGATATCACCCTAATCTGACTGCCAGGAATTTAGTCGTACAGTCAACGAAAACGATTGGCGTGATTATGCCGTCTTCAGCAGATAAGTCTTTGCAGAATCCATTTTTTACAGAAGTTTTAAGAGGGATAGGATCATATTTTCATCAAGAGCAGTTTTCAATGCTTCTTTCGTCTGGACAAACAGAGGAAGAAAAGTTTAAAGAAATCGAAAGAATGGTCCTGGGTAAATATGTTGATGGGGTAATTTTACTTTATTCACGACTGAATGATTCCGTAGTGGATTTTTTAAAGGAAAAGAATTTCCCTTTTGTTATGGTGGGAAAACCTTCAGAATATAAAGACGAAATAGTTCATGTAGACAATGATAATATAAAAGCGGGGAAAGATATTACTGAGCATTTGATAGAAAATGGACATAAACGGATTTCGTTTATCGGAGGAGCCGCAGATCTGGTTGTAACCATCGACCGGCAAAAAGGCTATGAAACAGCATTAAAAGAAGCTGACATTCCTGTAACAGAGGAGTATATCATCCATACAGAGTTTCTAAAGTCTGGTGGAAGGGAAGCTGTTGAACAAATTTTAGAACTTAAAGTAAAGCCGGATGCTATTGTTGTAAGCGATGACTTAATCAGTGTAGGAGTTATCAGCATGTTGGAGGAATATGGGCTGAAGGTTCCTGAACATATATCTTTAGTCAGCTTTAATAATATTTACTTCTCAGAAATTATACATCCTGCACTTACAACAGTGGATATCCAAATCTTTCGTCTTGGTGTAGAATCAGCAAAAGCAATTATTCAAATATGCACGAATCAGGTGCTGCATAAAAAGCGGATTATTATTCCTCATTCTATCGCATACCGGAATTCGGTTAAAGTAATGAAATGAAAAAATTGCTGGTAACTCGTTATCAGCAATTTTTCAAAAAAAGGTTTATAGATTTTATTATTTTTATGCAAACGTTTCCGTTGATGTGATTGAAAGGGAAGTGATGTTTTAAATAGAATGAATATAATACTCTTGCATATCAATAAAATGAATGATAGTATTAAACCAAAATTTCATGCAAACGTTTGCTTTATTTTGAATGTAATTAAAAGGTTTTTAATTAAGATTCTTTTTAATACAAATTTTAGGAAGGAAAAGTATTCACATGGCAATAACTATCAAAGATGTAGCTAAAGCAGCGAATGTTGCCCCTTCTACCGTTTCCCGAGTAATTTCTGACAGCAGGCATATCAGTGAAAAAACAAAAAAGAAGGTTCGACAGGTAATGAACGAACTCGGATATCATACCAATCTGAATGCCAGAGGTCTTGTTCAGCAATCTACGAAAACATTAGGCGTTGTATTAAAGTATTCGGAAAGCGATGCATGGAAATTAGGAAATCTATTTGTCTCTGAGGTTTTACAAGGGATAAGTGCTCACTGTCAACAGCACGGATACAGTATTATGATTACTACAGGAAGCACAGAAGAAGAAATTTATAAAGATGTTGGCCGAATGGTACAAGGAAAACAAGTAGACGGAATTATTGTTTTATACGCTAAGAAAAATGATAAAGTGGTTCCTTTTTTATTGGAAAAAGCAATTCCTTTTTCTGTTGTCGGAAAACCAATGGAAAGAATGAATGAAATCATGTTTGTGGACAACGACAATATGCAGGCAGCTAAAGATGCTACGGAATTTTTAATCCATAGAAATCACAGCCGAATTGGTTTTATAGGAGATAATCCCACCTTTCAAGTAATTCAGGATCGCGTAGAAGGTTACTATAAGGCTCTTGAAGAACATGGTATCCGAAGAGATGCAAGCTATGTGAAATTTGTACATACTCCAGAAGAGGAAGGGGCAGTAGTAGAAGAATTTTTAATAATGGAAGCGAAACCAACAGCGCTTGTCATTTCTACCCCGCTTCAAGGAGTAGGTGTATTAAAAGCATTACATAAAAGAGGAGTGCATGTACCTGATGAGATAAGCTTGGTTGTTTTTAACAAGACATTGATAACAGAAATGTCGATACCTGTGCTTACGTCCATAGACACAGAAGCTTTTCAGCTTGGTTATGAAGCTTCAAGAGGGGTAGTTGAGCTGATTAATAATCCTGATACTTTCAAACGCAGTGTAATTATTCCTGCAAAAATTGAGCCGAGAGAGTCTCATAGAAAATTAACTAAAGATAATAGTTCTGTCATCAATGTAACGATGGAATAAAAGAAAAATAAGGAGTGTCTGATATGAATATAGTAGTATGGAATGAAAATCGTCACGAAAAAACAAATGAAACAGTTGCTTCTATTTATCCGAAAGGGATTCACGGAGCAATTGCCGGTTTTTTAACAGAAGCGGGTCATGATGTTACTACGGCGACATTAGATGAGCCGGAGCATGGTTTATCGGAGGATTTATTAGAGAAAACAGATGTGCTGATCTGGTGGGGGCATATGGCACATGATGAAGTACAGGATGACATTGTAGAAAGAGTGAAAAAGCGTGTGTTAGACGGCATGGGATTAATTGTTCTTCACTCAGGGCATTTCTCGAAAATCTTTAAATCTCTTATGGGAACAGGCTGTGATTTGAAATGGCGTGAATCAGACGATACAGAACGTGTTTGGAATGTAGACCCATCCCATCCAATTGCCAAAGGAATTGGCGAGTACTTTGAAATTGAAAAAGAAGAAATGTATGGAGAGCATTTTGATATTCCTGCACCGGATGAGCTGATTTTTGTCAGCTGGTTTACTGGCGGGGAAGTTTTCCGGAGTGGAGCTACCTTTAAACGAGGCCGTGGGAAAATATTCTATTTCCGTCCTGGTCATGAAACCTATCCAACCTATCATCTGGAAGAGGTCCAGCAGGTAATTAAAAATGCTGTAGAATGGGCTGAGAACCAAAATACACCGAAGCATACATACGGTAATTTCCAGCCGATTGAAAAATAAAACAATGTAGAGAGGAAGATAAGAGATGAGTTTAAAAGTAGCAGTTATCGGATGCGGCAGTATTGCAACACATCGGCATCTGCCGGAGTACGCAGCGAATGAGAATGTCGAAATCACAGCAGTTTGCGACATTGTTGGCGAACGGGCAGAGGAAGCAGCAGCAAAATATCAAGCTAAAGCTTATACAGATTATAAAACACTGTTGAAAGAAGAGAGCATTGATGCTGTCAGTGTCTGTCTGCCAAACTATTTACATGCACCTGTCAGCATTGATGCGCTGAATACCGGTGCGCATGTACTTTGTGAAAAACCGATGGCAACTTCTATAGAAGAAGCAGATAAAATGATAGAAGCTGCGGAACGAAACGGGAAGAAATTAATGATTGGACATAATCAGCGTTTTGTTGCTTCTCACCAAAAAGCCAAAGAGCTGATTGAATCTGGAGCGATTGGAAAGGTTTACAGCTTCCGTACAGCATTTGGACATGGCGGCCCAGAAGGCTGGAGTGCTGATGGGAAAGAGAGCTGGTTCTTTAAAAAAGACGAAGCATTTATCGGAGCAATGGGCGATTTAGGCGTACATAAAGCAGATTTAGCCCGTTATCTATTGCAGGATGAGTTTGTGGAAGTAGGAGCATTTGTGGAGACAAGTGCAAAAGAAAATACAGATGTCGATGATAACGCGACACTGATTCTTAAATCAGCAAAGGGCACAATTGGAACGTTGGCAGCAAGCTGGGCGTATACGGCAAAAGAGGATAACGCGACAATTATTTATGGAGAAAAAGCAACACTCCGTTTAGAGGACGATCCAACCTATTCGCTGGTGGCTCAATATGCAAATGGCGAAACTGTAAAGTACGAGCTCGGTGCTATTCAGTCCAACGACGAAGGCGGGCAGACAACAACCCATGTTATTAATCATTTTATTGAAGCGATTCAAAACAATACTGTTCCATTAATTGACGGGATAGAAGGAAAGAAATCTCTCGCCATTATTTTAGGAGCTTTAGAATCGGTTAAAACCAAAAGAATCTATTCATTGGAGAAGTGACCAATTATGAAAAGGTTAAAAATAGGGTTGATTGGTGCGGGAGGAATAGCAGAGAACCGTCATATTCCTGCTTACCAGTCATTAAAAGAGCAAGTAGAAATAACTGGGGTACAGGATGTTAACCTTGTCCGTGCCAGAGAAGTAGCAGAAAAATATGCTATTCCGCATGTGTATGAAGATTATTTAGAAATGTTAAAGCATGTTGATGCCGTAACGATTTGTACCCCAAATAAATTTCATGAATCAATAGCAGTTGCAGCTTTGAACCAGGGGGTTCATGTTTTATGTGAGAAACCGATGGCAATGAATACAGCTGAGGGAGAGCGGATGGTAGATGCTGCGGAAAAAAATAACCGTATATTAATGATTGGTTACCATTACCGATTTATGGATGCCGTTGTTTTGGCAAAGCAGTCCATGGCTGAAGTTGGAGATCCTATTGTTACGCGCGTTCAGGCTTTACGTCAAAGAAAGGTTCCTGGCTGGGGTGTATTTATTAACAAGCAGCTTCAGGGCGGAGGCAGTTTAATAGATTGGGGCTGCCATTTACTAGATACAGCTCTCTGGCTTGTTTCTCCCTCTAAACCGATAGAAGTAAATGCGCAAACCTATCAGCGTCTAAGCAAGCAGCCGAATCAGGTTAATGATTGGGGGAGCTATGACCATGAAGCTATTGATGTCGATGATCATGTGAGCGCTTATATACGTTTTGATGATCAGAGTACGTTATTATTTGAATGCTCCTGGGCGGCAAATATAAAAGAAGATCAGACGCATGTCTCGATATCAGGAGAAAATGGTGGACTAAGCGTTTTTCCATTTGAATTCTATCAGCCGAAGTTTAACAGAATGATGGAAACGTACACAGAGACCGTGGAGGATCATCAGCAGGCCGGAGTTTTGCAGGCGAAGAATTTTATTGATGCCTGCTTAGGAAGAGATCAATTAAGAAGCAGTCCACAAGATGCGCTGAAAGTAAGCAAAGTAATTGATGCAATTTATGAAAGCAGTGATCAGGGGAAAAGTGTTTTTATAAACTAAAGGAGGCGCTAATAATGAAACTGGGTGTATTTACCGTTTTATTTGCAGAAAAAAAGTTTGAAGATATGCTGGATTATGTAAAAGATGCCGGATTAGATGCTGTGGAAATCGGGACAGGTGGAAACCCTGGTACAGCACATTGTCAAATTGATGAGCTGCTGGAAAGTAAGGAGAAACGAAAGGAATTCAAGGATAAGGTGGAATCGCGGGGGTTAACTATTAGTGCATTCAGCTGCCACGATAATCCTGTTTCGCCTAACAAGGCACATGCTAAAACAAGCCATGACGCATTTGTAAAAACTGTTCGTCTGGCGGAAATGCTGGATGTCCCTGTTGTGAATACATTTTCTGGTACACCGGGATCGAATGAAGATTCAAAATATCCTAATTGGCCGGTAACTCCATGGCCAACAGAGTACTCCGATATTTTAAATTGGCAATGGGAAGAAAAGCTGATTCCGTATTGGAAAGAGCAGGGGCAATTTGCAGAAGATCATGGTGTAAAGGTTGGACTGGAGCTGCATGCCGGTTTTCTTGTCCATACTCCATATACGATGCTGAAGCTTCGTGAAGCAACAAATAATGCTATCGGGGCAAACCTTGATCCGAGTCACTTATGGTGGCAGGGAATTGATCCGGTTGCGGCTATTAAAATTTTAGGAAAAGCTGGAGCTATTCATCATTTTCATGCCAAAGACACATATATTGATCAGGATAATGTTAACATGTACGGCTTAACCGACATGCAGCCATATGGAGATGTGCAGACCAGAGCCTGGAGCTTTCGCTCGGTAGGGTATGGGCATAGTATTCAGGAATGGTCCAATATTGTGAGTGCGCTTAGAACGTATGGCTATGATTATGTTATCAGTATCGAGCACGAGGATCCAATTATGTCTATTGAGGAAGGCTTTCATGCAGCGGTGAAAAATTTAAAACAGGTAAATATAACAGAAGCGCCAGCCACAATGTGGTGGGCTTAAGATAAATTGAACTGGACTATATGCTCTGGTAACAAGCGTATATTTCCAGTTCCATTTTTAGTTCCATTTTACCTTTCACTGTTTGTATTCTTTATATCTATTATTTGTTTATCAATTATCGAAATAATAAATAACACTATCATATAGATTTGACTGTCCTTTCTTATCGACAACGATTATGATAAGTACAATGAATATTTTTCTGATGAATTTGATTTTTCTGTATTTAAAGGTTTTAATTAGATATTAATGTTATTTTTCACATTCTCTACATTTTATTGAGTATTTTTACATCTAGGTAAAAAAGCATGGTTATTCAAGAAGGGAAGTCGGCATATGAAAAAAACATGGTGGAAAGAAGCAACAGCTTATCAAATTTATCCAAGAAGCTTTATGGATTCTAACGGAGACGGAATCGGTGATATACAGGGTATTATTTCTAAACTGGATTATTTAAAGGATTTAGGAATAGAGGTTATCTGGGTTAGCCCTGTTTATCAATCTCCTAATGATGATAACGGCTATGACATTAGTGATTATCAGGAAATCGCAGAAGAGTTTGGAACAATGTCAGACTTTGATGAGCTGCTTGAAAAAGTTCACCAAAAAGGTATGCGTCTGATTATGGATCTGGTAATTAATCATACTTCTGATGAGCACCCCTGGTTTGTTGAGTCTAAGTCATCTAAAAACAGCCCATACCGCGATTATTATATTTGGCGCCCCGGGAAGAAAAACGGGGAAGCACCGAATAATTGGGAGTCTATTTTTGGAGGTTCAGCATGGAAATATGATGAACAGACAAAAGAATACTTTATGCATATTTTTTCCGAAAAACAGCCTGATTTAAATTGGGAAAATGAAGCAGTACGCAAAGATTTGTATAAAATGGTAAACTGGTGGCTGGATAAAGGAATTGACGGCTTTCGTGTCGATGCAATCTCGCATATTAAGAAAAAGTCTGGGTTTCCTGATTTACCGAATCCGAAAAAGAAAAAATATGTTCCTTCTTTTAAAGGACATATGAATCAGGATGGCATCCATGCGTTTCTGCAGGAATTTAAAAAAGCCACGCTGGATCACTATGACATTATGGCTGTTGGAGAAGCTAATGGTGTAAAGCTGTCACAGGCAGATGACTGGGTCGGCGAAAAGCATGGTGTATTTGATATGATTTTTCAATTTGATCACCTTAATCTTTGGGGACGTGAAACTGGTGAGGGCCTTGACTTAGAAGAACTGAAGGATGTATTTACCACCTGGCAAAAGGGTTTGGAGAAAGTTGGCTGGAATGCATTGTTTTTAGAAAATCATGATCAGCCGCGCTCCGTTTCCAGCTGGGGAGATCCACAGAATTATCATACGGCTTCGGCAAAAGCTTTTGCTGTACTATATTTTATGATGCAGGGGACACCTTTTATTTATCAGGGGCAGGAAATTGGAATGACGAATGCTCCATTTGAATCTATCGAGGAGTATGATGCCGTTGATGCAAAGAATTTTTATAAGGAGCAGCTGGAAAAAGGCGTTCCGAAAGAAGAAATATTAGCGGCGTTAGCGAAGACAAGCCGGGACCATTCACGTACGCCAATGCAATGGAGTAGTAAAGCGAACGCAGGGTTTACAACTGGAACACCCTGGATGAAAGTAAATCCAAATTATACATCTATCAATGTAGAAGAGCAGCAAAATCATGCCGATTCTATTTTGAACTTTTATAAACAGCTGATTGCATTACGAAAACAAGAACAGGGACTCATTTATGGAAATTATGATCTTATGATAGAGAATCATCCAGGCGTATATGCATATACGCGGACATATCAAGAAGATAAGTGGCTCATCCTGGTAAATGTTTTTGGAAAAGAAACGGAATATAAATTGCCGGGAAAATTAAAGGATAAATCATTAAAATTACTGATTAATAATTATGAAGAGGCAGCACAAGGAAAACTTAAACCATATCAAGCTGTCATTTATCAAGTTAATGGATGAAAAACAGGCTCGTGCACATTGCACAGCCTGTTTTTCTTTATCTGGATCAATCATTTGTAAAATACTTGTCGATTAATGCGAAATTTACCTTACGAGAGACTTCATAATTTATGAATTTTACCGATATTAAAAGTAGGTACAATGGAAAACGGGAGGATACATATGGATAAATCATCAGTCATAGGATTAATATTAGGACTAATTGCTGTCGGTGTCGGAATGGTATTAAAAGGTGCAGAATTAACTGCATTGCTTGAGCCGGCAGCATTTCTTATCATTCTGCTTGGAACAGTCGCAGCAGTTACAATTGCCTTTCCAGGAAGTGTTTTAAAAAAAGTTCCATCATTATTTAAAAAGTTATTTTTTGAAGAAAAACAAACAGATTCTAAAGAGCTTATTGTCTTATTTATGGATTGGGCAGACCAAACTCGTAAAGAGGGTCTTCTTTCTTTAGAAAGTCAAGTAAGTGAAGTGAATGATCCATTTCTTTCATCGGGCCTGCAATTAGCAATTGACGGGCAATCACCTGATTTTATTAAGGATGTCATGATTGAAAAAATAGAAGCAATGGAGCAGCGGCATGAAGAAGGGGCTGCCATTTTCTCACAAGCTGGTACATATGCTCCAACGCTGGGAGTACTTGGCGCAGTAATCGGATTGATTGCAGCACTGGCTGATATGTCTGATATTGATGCTTTGGGACATGCTATTTCTGCAGCGTTTGTAGCAACATTGTTAGGGATTTTTACAGGATACGTATTATGGCATCCATTTGCTAATAAACTGCGTGAAAAGTCAAAACAGGAAATAATGCAAAAAGAATTAATTGTTGAAGGCGTCTTGTCCATTACAACAGGCGATTCCCGGTTAATTGTGCAGGAAAAACTGGGATCCTTACTTTCATCCAAAGAATTAGCAGAGCTGCAGAAGAGGGATAGCGATGGCTAGAAGAAGGAAAAAGAAAAAACAATCACATGTAGATGAGTCATGGCTGCTTCCTTATTCTGATTTATTAACATTATTAGTAGCGTTATTTATTGTTTTATTCGCTTCAAGTGATATCAATGTAGAAAAATATTTCCAGCTTGCTAACGTTTTTCGTGATGAATTATCGGCTGGATCAGGTACAGGTCTCTTGGATTATGAATCCGAACCGATTCCTCCAAGCGTAAAAGAAGGCCGGGATGACGGCGATTATATGGAGGAGGGCAAGGATGATGAGGAAGGAACTGTAGAAGAGGACTTAGAAGGTCAACAGGAGCTTCTTAAGCTTCAGGGAATTCAAAGAGAAATTAATGATTATATTGAAGAAGCAGGTCTAACGGAAGAGTTTGGGACCGAGCTGACCGGAGAGGGACTGCTCATTACGATGCGTAATGATATTCTGTTTGATTCGGGCAGCGCGGTAGTTAAACCAGAGGGAAGACAGGTAGCGGAGGATGTTTCTCAAATCCTGTATACAGAGCCTCCTCATCAGGTTGTTATTAGTGGTCATGCCGATGACGTTCCTATTCACAATGCAGAATATGATTCGAACTGGGAGCTCAGTGTGAATCGTGCAATGAATTTTATGCAGATTATTCTTGAAAATAACAACCTTGACGCAACCTTGTTCAGCGTAAAAGGACATGGAGAATTTGATCCGGCATATCCAAATGATACAGAGGAAAACAGGGCAAGGAATCGGCGCGTAGAGGTATTGGTTTTACCGAATTATGAAATTAATGTGCCAAAGGAAACAGGGGAGCAATAGAATGTAGAGAGAATAGAGGGGAATCATATGGATACGCAACAATATTTAGATATTTTCTTAGATGAAAGCCAGGAGCATTTACAGTCAATCAATGATTTTTTATTGAAATTGGAGGAAGACTCTTCTAATTTGGAGTTTGTACATGAGATATTCCGCTCTGCACATACGCTAAAAGGAATGGCTGCAACAATGGGGTACGAGGATATCGCCTCACTTACACATAAAATGGAGAATGTACTGGATTTAATTCGTAATGAGGAGTTAGTGACGAATACTAAAATAATAGATACTTTATTTATTGCCATCGATGATTTAGAAGATATGGTTGACTCTATTCGCAATGGCGGAGATGGGAAGAAAGATGTCAGCGAGCATGTCAAAAAGCTGGAAGCGATTGAAAAAGGAGAGAAGATTTCAGAATCTGCTGCAACCGTTGCAGTTGAAGAATCCTTCGATGCAGTCAATCATTTCAGGACTTCTGATTTAGATGAATTCCAGCTTACAGTTGTTCAGCAGGCGAAAGAGCAAGGTATGGTTCCCTATGATTTAACAGTCACTTTTGAAGCGAGCTGCATTTTAAAGGGTGCCAGAGCATTTATGGTTTTTGAAGTATTAGAGAATTTGGGAGAAATTATTCGGACTTCTCCAACCGTCGAAGAAATCGAAGAAGGAACTTTTGATTCTGGATTTACTTTATTATTTCTGACAGATCAGGAGCCTGAAAAATTGATTGAAGCGGTCAAAAATATATCAGAAGTAGAAGCTGTCGAAGCACACGTTATTCAGACTGATGTTGGATCTGCTGATAGTCAGAAACAAGCAGAGAATAAACAGGCAGATACTGCACAAAAAGATGGAAAACCTGCCCCGGAAAAGGCAAATAAAGTACACGCAGAAGTGTCCGAGTCGAAGCCTCAAGTACCTCAAAAGAATAATACAACACAAAATAACGTAAAGAAAACAGCTTCTAAAAATATTCGGGTAAATCTTGATAAAATTGATAACCTCTTAAATCTATTTGAAGAGGTTGTCATTGACAGAAGCCGTTTAGAAGTGCTTGTTTCATCAATAGATAATAGTGATTTAAGAGAAACTGTTGAACATTTAAGCAGAGTAAGCTCTGATATGCAATCTCTGATTCTTGCGATGCGAATGGTTCCGATAGAACAGGTATTTAATCGGTTCCCAAGAATGATACGTCAGTTATCCAAAGATTTGAATAAAAAAATTGCCTTGGAAATAAAAGGTGCTGAAACAGAAGTGGACCGTACAGTAATCGATGAAATTGGCGACCCGCTTGTCCACTTAATTCGTAACTCCTGTGATCATGGAATTGAACATCCGAAAGAGCGTATTGCGAATAATAAACCGGAGGAAGGTAAGCTGATTCTGCGAGCTTACCACAGCGGGAATTATGTTTTTGTTGAAATTGAAGATGATGGTGCGGGAATTAATCGTGAAAAAGTATCGCAAAAAGCGATTGAAAATAATATTATTACGCCACAGCAGGCTAAAGAGCTAACGGATGACCAGGTTGCTGCGTTAATTATGAGCTCCGGCTTCAGTACAGCTGATACTATTTCCGATGTATCCGGGCGTGGCGTAGGATTAGATGTTGTAAAGAATAAAATAGAAGCTTTAGGCGGTAAAATTTCTGTAACAACAGCTTCAGGTAAAGGCAGTATTTTTTCCATACAGCTGCCGCTGACTCTATCGATTATAACAACAATGCTTGTGCATATTAAAAAAGAAACTTTTGCAATTCCATTAACTTCCATTTTAGAGACGGTGATGCTGCCTAAAGAGAAGATTATGGATGCCCACGGTGCAGATGTTATTGATTATCGCGGTAAAATTATACCTGTCCTTTCTTTAGGAAAGGTGCTGCAAGTTCCGGATTGTGAGACAGATGCAGATCGTTTTTCTACAGTGATTATTAAAAAGGGTGAAAAGCTGGTAGGATTAATTGTTGATGAATTGATCGGCCAGCAGGAGGTTGTATTAAAATCTCTTGGAAATTATCTCGGAGAAGTATTTGCTGTATCAGGTGCAACTATTTTAGGCGATGGTGAGGTTGCTCTTATTATTGATCCCAATGCATTAATTGATTAAAGAGGAGGTTCAACAAGTCCAATAAAGGCGATACGGAGAATTTCTACATTAATGAACTTTTTTGTCCCATTTATCGGACTTTTTGAACACATATTTAAAACAAAAAAATCCAAAAAAGGAGATAAAATCAATGGAGACAGATAAACATATCTTATTTAAATTAAAAGAACAGACCTTTGCTGTCCATGTGCAGCAAATTGTTTCAATAGAACGCGAATTATCTTTAACAAAAGTACCTCGTACTCCTGATTTTATGATGGGTGTTACAGAAATGCGCGGAATTATGACACCTATTATCGATTTACGTGAAAGATTGAATCTTGGCGGTGTTGAAATAACGGATCAGACCAGAACCCTTGTCGTTCAAGTAGATGATATGCAAATTGGTATGCTGGTTGATCAGGCCACAGAAGTAAAGGATATTCCGTCTTCATTAATAAAATCTGCACCAAAGCTTGTGGGTGAAATAAAAGATACCTTTT
This sequence comes from Oceanobacillus sp. FSL W8-0428, assembly GCF_038004405.1. Classification (NCBI taxonomy): domain Bacteria; kingdom Bacillati; phylum Bacillota; class Bacilli; order Caryophanales; family Bacillaceae; genus Oceanobacillus; species Oceanobacillus sp. FSL W8-0428. The sequence continues at coordinate 114,202 of NZ_JBBORB010000001.1, read as the reverse complement.
TATTAGGGGTAGCTACAATTGATGATGAACTAATTTTATTATTAGATTTAGAACAGATTATTCAATTTACCGAAAAAAATCAGCTTCAGGAAGTAATGAATGAGCTTGATTAATTCTTAGTATAATAATTTTTTGAAAGATAGCACTTAATTAGGAAATATCTGATTAAGTGTTTTTCTGTGTAGAGAGTTTATAAGGATTAAAAAAAGCCCATAAATAATAAGAAGCGGAGAATGATTTTATGTTAAAAACTGTTTATGAGATGGCGCATAAGTATTGGAAATATGTAAGAAGCATATTGACAATTGTAAACGTGACTCGGATTGTGATTACTTATTCCGTCATAACGTGTCGCAGTGGTCATGTTAATCTGACAAAACTGTTGGATTTCTCAACCATTGACAATCATTATCTGCTTAGTTAAATATTCTTTTAGGAAAGAAAGAGTATTTCCTGGGAAATATAATAGAATAATTTGTTGAAATAACTGTTTTCTTAATGAATGAATTATTTTTATAGAGTTGAGACAAAAAGAAGTGTTTGGTTTGGAAATCGATAATATATTAACAAAACAGAGTATATTTCTGAAGTGGGTATTTGCATAAATGTGCGCGGAATTTGCTGATGATAATTTTTTGTCTCAGTTTTCTTAGGAAGAATGAAGAGAAATTTCGTTTTAGTAGTAAAAGTATAAGCATTTCTATTATACTTAAAGCAGGATAAAAGAGAAATGAGGAATGGACGATATGACAAAAGCTATTAAACTGATTGCCCTGGATATGGATGGAACATTATTAACTCCGGAACTTGAGGTATCAAAGCGGAACAAAGAAGCAATTCAAGAAGCATTAAATCAAGGCATTCAAGTTGTTTTAAGTACTGGACGGGGATTCCAGGGCTGTTATCCATATGCAAAAGAATTAAATTTACAGACATTCTTGATTACTGCAAATGGAGGTGAGGTTTGGACAGTTGAAAAAGAATTATTGCGGCAGAAATTGCTAGCTAATGATATAGTGGAGAAGCTGTATGCAGTTACAGAAGAGGTTGGCATACGCAGATGGATGATTTCTACTGAAAAAGTATTTTATGATGATGAATTTGTAAATATACAGGATTACCAATGGCTAAAATTTGGTTGTGCTTCGGAGGATCAAGAGAAATTAAATGAAGTTAAAAGAAGGCTGGCAGGATTTAGTGGCCTGGAATTAACGAATTCATTGCCAACAAACATTGAAATTAATCCTGAAGGAGTAAGCAAAGCAGATGCATTAGATTTTCTTTGTAAACGTACAGGTATTTCAATGGAGGAAGTTATGGCAGTTGGTGATAGCTTGAATGATGTAAAAATGATTCAAGAGGCAGCTGTAGGCGTTGCTATGGGCAATGCTCAAGAAAAAATTAAAGAGGTAGCAGATGCAATTACCTCCAGTAATATGGAAGATGGAGTCGGAAAAGCAATTGAAAAATTTGCACTGAGGTAATCAATACGAAAAGCAGTAAAAAGTTTATATTATAAAAAGGAATTAGACAGTTTTATTATTCTGTCTGATTTTTTTTAAAAGATAAGAAAGTATATAAAAATACTGAAGGCAGCCGCTGCAATGGCTTTCATGGGGTGAGTAATCGCAACCCCAGAAATACACTACGCTTTCCGTGGGCCCCGAGCTCATCTCCTCGAAAAAAAGAAGAGCACTTTTTTCTGCGGAGGCATACAGGATGTATGTCAGTTCGGTGCCTGAGACAAGACGTCGCGAACTTAACCGAACCTCCTTTCGTTTTGCACATGCCCACAGGAGTCTCAGTGTATTTCTTCTGGAACTGGGACTGCGATTACTCGTCCCATCAAAAAGCGTCGCTAAAATTAGCTTTATTTCTTTGTGAAAAAGTAAATAAAACATATTTCTTCTTAGATGGGAGCGACTTCCCGCAGCGGACATCTCCTTGGCTGGAACACCAGTATTTTAAAGACCAAGTGATTTTCTTGGTCTTTCTTAAACAGTAATCTTCACAGTAAGAATAAATTTATTTAATAAAAACCAAATACTTTATCATGAATATACAATCTGCACATAAAATAAAGAAGGGGCAGTTCGCTTATGGAGTATAGAGAATAGAAAAATAGTACAAGCTATAAGAGAAGTAAAAGAATGAATTTAACGAAACTAGGGAATTTATACTTGAAAAAAGTAAGAAAAGTTGTTATGCTCAAAAGTTTCACTCTTTCAAGAAATAGCGTATACTATATATTAGGAAGGGAGATGCTATTATGTCTTTTTCTCGTGGACCCAAAGAACCGGTGCCAGAGGTTGAAACGAGCGTATGGTCATGTACTAAAGAAGATTGTCAAGGATGGATGAGAGAATCATTTAGTTTCGAAGATGAACCGAGCTGCCCTTTATGTCAGTCCGAAATGGCAAAGGAAGTTCGTGTAATTCCTGAATTGAAGTAAATAGTATCTCTATTATTTGCTGCTGGTGAAGCAAAACATAGCCAACGGGCTTGATTTTCCCCGCTGAGCCATGTTTAGTTAATCAGTAAAAGAAGTGTCTGTTTTTTCCTTGACTATATTTAATACTTCTGTTTGATGTAATATGGTTAAGATGGGGACTATGGACACTGCATGCTATTTAATGAAGCTTCTGCATATTGATTGCAGAGGCTTTTTTTCTGTTTAATAAGGATTACAGATAGGAAAAGACATTAAAAAATAAATAGTTGAAATTATTGTAAAAGTAGAATAATATTTGCTATACTAAGAGCACAAATTAATATTTGATTAACACTATATTGTAATCGCTTACACTAAGGAGGAGTTTTTAATGAGGTATGCTAATCCGAATACAGAAGGTGCTATTGTAAACTATGAAAAACGTTATGATAATTATATCGGAGGAGAGTACAGACCGCCGGTAAAAGGAAACTACTTTGAAAATACCACTCCGATTACAGGTGAAGTATTTTGTGAGCTGGCCCGTTCGACTAAGGAAGATGTCGATGCAGCTATTGATGCAGCTCACGAAGCGAAAGAAGCGTGGGGAAAAACATCTGTCGCAGAGCGTGCAGTTATTTTAAATCGTATTGCTGACCGGATGGAAGAGAATCTTGAAAAATTAGCTGTAGCAGAAAGCTGGGAGAATGGTAAAGCCGTTCGTGAAACATTGGCAGCAGATATTCCATTGGCAATTGACCATTTCCGTTATTTTGCCGGGGCTATTCGGGCACAGGAAGGAACCTTGAGTCAAATTGACAATGATACTGTCGCTTATCATTTTCATGAGCCGTTAGGTGTTGTCGGTCAAATTATTCCTTGGAATTTCCCGATACTGATGGCAACTTGGAAGCTGGCGCCGGCATTGGCTGCCGGGAATTGTGTTGTGCTGAAGCCTGCTGAACAGACACCTGCATCTATTCATGTTCTTCTCGATTTAATTAAAGACCTATTACCGGCTGGTGTACTGAATATTGTAAACGGTTTTGGTGTAGAAGCTGGAAAACCGCTTGCTGCAAACAGCCGTATTTCAAAAATTGCATTTACTGGAGAGACGACAACCGGTCGTCTTATTATGCAATATGCATCTGAAAATATTATTCCGGTAACACTTGAACTGGGCGGAAAGTCCCCAAATATTTTCTTCGAAGATGTTTTAGATAAGGACGATAGCTTTGTAGATAAAGCAATTGAAGGAATGGTTATGTTTGCCTTGAATCAGGGAGAGGTGTGTACGTGTCCATCCCGCGCACTTGTTCATGAATCTATTTATGACCGCTTTATGGAAAAAGCGATTGAACGTGTCAAACAAATTAAAATTGGTCATCCGCTTGATACAGATACAATGATGGGAGCACAGGCCTCAGAAGAGCAGCATGAAAAAATTAAATCTTATTTGGATATTGGAAAGCAGGAAGGCGCAGAGGTTCTTGTCGGCGGAGATGTAAATCAGCTTGATGGAGAGCTGGCTTCGGGATATTATGTACAACCGACAATTTTCAAAGGTAATAATAAGATGCGGATTTTCCAGGAAGAAATTTTTGGTCCGGTCTTATCAGTAACTACTTTTAAAGACAAAGAAGAGGCGCTGGAAATCGCAAATGATACACTTTATGGATTGGGTGCCGGCATTTGGACTCGTGATATGAATACAGCCTATCGTTTTGGCCGTGGTATTCAGGCTGGGCGTGTATGGACAAACTGTTATCATCAATATCCTGCACACGCAGCGTTTGGCGGTTATAAGAAATCAGGAATCGGAAGAGAAAATCATTTAATGATGCTGGATCATTATCAGCAGACAAAAAACCTGCTGATCAGCTACAGTGAAGGTCCGGCCGGTTTATTCTAGGAGAAAGATATAAGTAAATTAACAGAGCTGCAGCATTGGCAGGCATATGATTATACATATGCCTGCCATGAAATTATAAGCAGGTAACTACTCTTTCCGCAATTATTCTAATAAGGAGGTATTTTCCATGGTAGACAGAGTTATTGCGACACAGGAAGCGCAGGAGCTGATGGAGAAGCTGAAAGATATTCATGGTCCGCTAATGTTCCATCAATCAGGAGGCTGCTGTGACGGGAGTTCGCCAATGTGCTATCCGCTAGGAGAATTTAGAACAGGTGATTCTGATGTCTTACTGGGAAATCTGCCAGGAGATATTCCGTTTTATATTTCCAAAGATCAATTTGAGTACTGGAAGCATACACAGCTTATTATTGATGTTGTTAACGGAAGAGGTGGTATGTTTTCACTGGAGGGTCCAGAAGGAAAAAGGTTTTTAACCAGATCCAGAGTATTTTCGGATGAGGAAAGAGAGGAATTAGATTCCAGCGTAATATAAATTAATTTTTTGACAATTGAAATTTTTACTTGAATTTTCTTACTATATCCGATAAAATTAATTAACAGAAAATTTAGATGTATGTTCTAAACAGGGAGGGATAAGATGGTTACTGTTAAAATGTTAAAGCCTTACTATGTAAAGACAGAAGAAAAGTATATTCGGATTATTTTAGCGTATCAGTACTTCTCAATTATTATGAATAAGAAAGTATATCAATTTATCCCTGTTAAATCGACAGAAGTACGCATCAACCGCAAAACGAAGAAGATTGAAAATATCGATGATGTCTTTGCTTTCCAAAAAGGTAAGGAAGTATTAACTATTTCCATGTCCCAATTGGTTTCTATTCCAGGCTTTTTAGAGATGCTTCATCGAATTGCAGAATCTTATTATTTACCAGAAGACACTGAGGCTGTTTCAGATCAGCAGAGAGCTTTAGACCAACTGATATCAGAGCTGGAATATGAAAATGTGAGAAGATTAATTGATAAAGCGATTGACAACGGTGATAAAGAGGCTTTTTTAGAATTAACAAATACGCTAAATGATAAATAAAATCACAGATATTTTAACATCAGCCATGTGGCAGACACTCTTTCTGCTGTATGGTTTTTTCTGCGGAAATAAAAAGGGTTGAGCATTTATAAATGCTCAACCTCTTAACAATAGCTTTAATCTTTAATATCAATTAAAATCTTTGTTGCTTTCTCAACTCCTGAACTGCGATCATGATTCTTGGTTCCTTCTACCATAATGGCAATCATTAAATCCTGATCATCTGTCGGGTAGCCGACAAACCAGCTATTCTCATCACCGCTATCTTCACCAGTTAATTTTAATTCTGCTGTTCCTGTTTTACCAGAGATAGGGAAATCAGCTTCTTTAGCTGCTTTACCAGTTCCTTCTGTAACAACCTTGCTCAGAGATTCTTGAATCTCATCAGCTTGTTCTTCTGTAATCAAGCCTTCTTTCCAAACCTGACCAGTTTCTTCTTCTGTTAATAAAGTTGGTTGAATCATATCCCCTTTATTCAAAAAAGTTGAATAGGTAGTTGCAAGATGCAGAGCACTCATTTCAATTTCACCTTGTCCATAGCTTGTATGTGCCAGTAGGTGTGTATCATCTAAGTCTCCTGAATTGGAAATAGTAGAATCTGTAACTGGATAGGTGTATGGAAATTCCTCTCCAACTCCAAATTCATGCAGGCCTTCAACAAAAGCATCTCCGCCCATTTCTACAGCTTTCATAGCAAAATAAATATTATCTGAACGTATCAAGGCATCATCCAGATCAACAGGGCCATTAGAAGTTGATACGCGTGTTACATTATAATCTTCCCACTTCAGCCCTTCAATTTCAATGCCTTCATCGTATACAATTGTACCGTTTTTTAATCCGATTGCACCAGTGATTGGTTTAATAACAGAGCCGGGAGCAAAGGTAGAAGAAAATCGATTCTGCATTGGCTGCAGCTCATTCTCTTCCATATCGCTCCAATAGTTTGAAGATGTTCCATAAAGGATATCATTCGGATCAAATGATGGACTGCTTACTAAAGCCAGTGTTTCTCCAGTTTTTGGATCAATAACAGCAGCATTGCCGGGATCTTCATCAAATCCCTGGAAAACTTTATCCTGAATATTAATATCAATTGTTACAGTAATATTTTGTCCGTCTTCTGCTTCTTTTTCAGCTAGAGTAACATTTTCTTCGCCTTCTTTTACAATTTGAATAGCTGCTCCTTTTTTACCGCGAAGCTCTTCTTCAAATAAACTTTCCAGTCCGCGTGCACCAATTCTGTCGGAAGAACTGTATTCTGTTGTATCGAGCTCTTCTAAATCTTCCGCATTGACTGAACGGAGATACCCTACCAGGTGGGCAGCTATTTCCCCCTCTGGATAAACTCTTCCAGTAATTTCCTGATAAGAAACCCCTTCGATTGCATTTAATTGCTGGACAGTATCTGAATTATCCGGAAGTATACTTTTCAGTGGTACAAATAAATCGTCCTCAACCCATTCGGCTTCAATACTTGAATTGACAGAGTCGACAGACATTCCAAGTAAACGGGCGATTTCCTCACGCTTTGCTTCATTGTCTCCTAATTCACTTGGGATAACTCCAAATTGATAGACAGTATCATTAATTGCAAGCGGTATTTGGTTTTTATCAAGAATCTCACCTCTGACTGGTTCATCAGGAGAAACATTAATTTTTCCGCCATCAGCAAGTTCCGGAAAGATAAAGCCGGGATCCCAATTAATTAACCAGCTGTCTTCTTCATCTTCTTTTTCAACTAAGGTTAGTTCAGCCTGATAATCAAATGAAATTTCACCAGCTACCGTATTCATATTAACAGTGAAGGGGATAGTTGCTATTCCATCATCATACGCATTGGCAATCTCTCTTTCTTCTAATTCCTGCATATTAAATTCAATATCAGAAGCAGAAATATCTTCATATAAATTCTTCAGGCGAATAAACGAATCTTCGTCACTATATGTATCTTTCGCTTCTTCAGAAAAAAGATTATATAGAGATTCATAGTCTCCTTCTTCTATTGATTCTGCATATTGTTTTAGTGTATTCGTTGGGTCGGCTTGTTCTTCAGAGCACCCGGCTAACAGGGCAATAAAAAGAATCATCCATAAACTTTTTTTCCACATTTTCTAACCCCCATTAAAAAATATCTCTTTACGTAAAAGTATAACATGTTCTGCATTATTAATAGAATGATAGATAGAAAGTCATAAAAAATTTAATAAATATATGTTTAAAAGATACTAACAGTTTTCAGCAGGCGATTACTCGCCCTTTTTAAACTTCCTCTATAGGTGTTATTTATCCAATTAGAAAATAGAAAGAGATTGTGTGAAAAAACGTCACGCTGTATATACCAGGTGACGTTTTGTTTTCCAATCGGAATCAGTAGTCTGTTTACCTGAAGTCTGTTCACAGTCCTTCAGCAATGACTATTTCTTTATTTTTGTTCCATATGCTCAGTAATCGTTGAATTTATATGGTTGATTTCCTCCTCAGGTACAATATAGTACCAAACGCCATTAATGGTTTGACCATCTCCGGATATTTCCAGTGTCTCTACATTCTTTCTAGTTCCACTGTAGTCCTTGAATAATGTCTGCAGTCGCTTCATATCTAAATCAGTTTGGACATTATTTCCTAAAATATCAAGGATATTACTGGCTTTGGTAATACTTGAAAAGCTGGCTGCTTCATCCATTGCAGCAACAATTACATCACGTTGACGTTCATTTCTTCCCATATCTCCGCGGCTATCTTGTTTTCTCATACGGATATAAGAAAGAGCTTCTTCCCCATTCAAGTTAACATTTCCTTCATTGAATTCATGTCCATCCTGAGAAAATGCTGTGCTGTTTTGAACAGTGACACCGCCAAGAGCATCAATACCTTGCTCAAAACCTTCCATATTCACACGAATATAAGAGTGAACCGGCAAATCAAATGCCTGCTCCACTGTTTCTACAGATAACTGCGTCCCGCCGAAAGCATATGCATGATTGATTTTATCCATTCCCCGGCCGGGAATATTTACGTAAGTATCACGTGGAATACTTAACATAACCATAGAATCTGTTTTAGGATTTAAGGAAAGCAAAATCATAGTGTCAGAACGGCCGGCATCACCATCACGTTCATCCACGCCGAGCAGCAGAATATTAACAGCATCTGAATCGTTATACAGACGGTTTATTTCATCTTTCCGTCCCGGGTCATTATCTCTTTCTAATGGATTATGCATTGATTCTACTACTTTACCAACCTGGCTCCAAACAAAGAAAGCCCCGCCGCCAATAACTAAAACAAAAAATAGGATTATTCCACCAACAATAAATGGCCATTTCTTTCTCTTTTTGCGAATTTTATTATCTACTCTAGATACCAAAATATTCTCCTCTATTCTTTCCTCGATTTAAAAAATTTTTACTAATTGTCAGGAAAAATAAATCTGTAATAAATTATATCGAAATTTGGATTAATCGTCTATGTTTTAAACAAATTTTGTAGGTAATTTTTCTCTATGATGAAGAAATAAAAAAAAGAAATTAAAAGAATATATTACATTTATTGTTTAAAAAAACGTGAAATTAAGAGTAAACTGACTGCCAATCTATTAAAATTAAAAAAATTATCAAAAAAAGTAGACAATATGGATTTTTTTTTATAGAATTACGTTTAATGAGAAAATTCATCTTAGAACACAGTATTCGACATTTACATATTATGGTAAAGGTTGACAGCTTCAAGAAAAATTATTCAAAGGCGGTAGATGAATGGGCAGGGAGCAAGAACAGTATCAAAAGATTCTAAAAAGAGTCATTCACGATACGGAAAATCAAAAATTAAATTCAATGGATGAAATAGTTCAATTACTAGTTAAAGAACTGTCATTGAACACGAACGTAAAGAAATCTATTAAATCATTTTAATTTAAAAGGCTCTGTCAGATTACCTTAATCTGACAGAGCCTCTTTGTATGCCGGGAAATAATAGAATCAATCCTTTCCGGATAATTATTTATTGATAAATAGCTGCATTCTGCTCTTGTTTAAGAAGGAGTATCATTAACATCAATTTCAACATATTTTTGATCCAGTAATTCGATCGTCACCTGCGCATTTGTCATTTCGATTATCCAATTTTTAAAAGTATCTGTTTCTTCTGTTTTCACATAAATAATAAATGCCACATTCTCAAGGTAATGAATATTTTCTAAAATATAATTTGATTGCTGTCGGACCTCATTTTCCAGCTTGCCCAGCAGGGGATATTCGACAGTAACCGAAACTCCCTGCATCAGTTCGCGGCGGACGATTCCAGTTGTTTTGATACCTTGCGTAGTTGCTGATCCATATGCGCGGATAAGACCGCCTGCTCCAAGCTTTATACCTCCAAAGTATCTTGTCACGACAACTGCAGTATCTTTCAAACCTTTTTTCTTCAATACTTCTAAAATAGGTACACCGGCAGTTCCGCTTGGTTCTCCGTCGTCATTTGCTTTTTGTATATGATCTGTTTCACCTATAATATATGCGGAACAATTATGTGTAGCATCCCGGTGTTCTTTTTTTATGGATTGGATAAATTCCTGAGCCTCTTCCTCTGATTCGACACGTTTAACATTTGCTATAAAACGTGATTTTTGAATTGTTATTTCGTCTGCACCCTGGTGTTTTACAGTATAATAAGCTGATAGCATTCTAATTTTCACCTCAATAAAAATAACTGTTCTATTAAAAAATTCACCAAAATCTATAATGGATAAATTAAGTATAATTATGATTTCTAGTAGCCGCTGCAACGAGTTATAATGGGGAGTAATATTAAATAACAGAAAAAAACTGCGCTTTCTATGGACTTGAACTCAGCCTGAAAAAAGAAGCTCTCTTTTTCCGTTACCGGTTCGTACAACTATCATAGTTATTCATTAATATCAACCATTGATTTTAAGGTTGAACCTTATAAAATAACTCATATAATTATATTTTATCACTAGATTTTCAGTATTTATTACCCATGTCATTTTCTCTCAGTTTACAAGAACATGGGCATAAGTAAAAAAACTGTATTATTACAAGAGCTTTTAATTAATTTTTTGAAAATATCCTTATAAAATCAAGGAAAGTTACGAATAATTATAACATAGGTTGGTGAGTTTCTGATGACAATAAGATTAAATAACCAGGCAATAGATCAAATTGTAGACAATATGATACAGATGGTTGATCAAAGTAAACATCAAGTATTTGAAATTACCGAAGAAGGAAGAAAAGAGTATGAATATCTTTCTAAGGAACTAGAGTCAACCAAAAAAAAAGTAAAAAAGTATATTGAAAAAGGAGACAACCTGGAGAAGGATGTAAAAAAATATCGTCAACAGCTCGCCTTAGTAAGTAAGGACTTTAACAAATACTCTGAGAATGAGGTGCGTAAGGTTTATGAAAAAACGCATGATTTTCAAACAAAATTAATCATTATGCGTGAAGAAGAAAAGCTGCTGCGGCAGCGGCGTGATGAAATAGAAATCAGATTGACAAGTCTTACACATATACTGGAACGTGGTGAAGAGCTTGTTGCAAAAATTGCTGTAATTTTTAATTTTCTGCAGGATGATTTTAAGCAGGTAAATGAAATGATTGAAGATGCCAGAGAAAAACAAGAGTTTGGCTTGAAAATTATTGAAGCACAAGAAGAGGAAAGAAAAAAGCTCTCCAGGGAAATCCATGACGGACCAGCTCAAATGCTGGCTAATGTGTTATTACGTTCAGATATTCTTGACTATATTGTGAAAAAAGGAACACCTGAAGAAATATCCGAAGAGATTAAGTCATTGCGAAAAAATGTCCGCGTTTCTTTACAGGAGGTCCGGAGAATTATATATGATTTACGGCCGATGGCACTGGATGATTTAGGAGTAGTTCCGACAATTCGAAAATATGTAGACAGGCTGACTGAATACCACGATATCCATATAGATTTTATTGTGTTTGGAGAAGAAAAAAGATTAAATAATAAATATGAAGTTGCTTTATTCCGGCTGATGCAGGAAGCTGCGCAAAATGCTATTAAACATAGTGAAGCAACAGAAATCAAGGTCAAATTAGAAATTTTAAAAGATAGATTAATCCTGGTTGTAGCGGATAATGGCAAAGGATTTAACCCGGCGGAGAAGAGCGAGAATTCTTTCGGATTAATAGGGATGAGAGAACGGGTTGAGATGCTCGACGGCAAACTGGATATTATTACAGGGAAGGGAAAGGGAACAACGGTTACAATAAATGTTCCATATTCTTAAACTTAAGTATATAATTAAAAATAGATATTGTAGAAAAAAGGCGCTTTTTGTATAAAAATAGTAGAGGACTTAAAAAATTACAAAAAAACAAAAATTTTTTATAACATAATTCTACCTTCCTGCATTCTTTTAAACTCCTACTTTAAAAACGGAAAGCGCCTTGGCATTTTCATAACGATGTTCTCATCTGTAAAATAACTAAGCCTTTAAAAATAAATAGATTTGAGCTGAAATGAGACAATAGCAATGATATGTACTACAATAGACTTACTTTAATTTAAAAAAAACTATGCTATCTATCTATTAATGATTAAAAAAACGTTCAATTAGTATCATTAAGTAGAAAAGGAGATTTATATATGGATGATGTACAAAAAGAAGTAAATATTGTATTAATTGACGATCATAAATTATTTCGGGAAGGTGTTAAACGGATTTTAGAGTTTGAATCGGCTTTTAAGGTAGTTGCAGAGGGCGATGACGGCTCTGAGGCTGCTAATCTTGTAAGAGATAATAATCCGGATGTTGTGCTGATGGACATCAATATGCCTAAAATCAATGGTGTACAGGCAACTGCTGATTTAATAAGACAATTTCCAAATACAAAAATAATCATTTTATCTATCCATGACGATGAAAACTATGTTACACATGCATTAAAAACAGGGGCGCAAGGTTACTTATTAAAAGAGATGGATGCAGAGGCACTTGTAGAGGCAATTAAAGTGGTAAGCAGCGGAGGTTCTTATTTGCATCCGCGTATTACACATAATTTAGTGAAAGAATATCGCCGATTAGCAAGAGAAAACACTTCCAGTCTGGCAAACAGGAATGTGGAGCATCGTAAACCGCTACATTTATTAACAAGAAGAGAATGTCAGGTACTTCAGCTGTTAGCGGAAGGAAAGAGTAACCGTGCAGTGGCAGAATCTCTTTATATCAGTGAAAAAACAGTTAAAAACCATGTAAGTAATATTCTTCAAAAGATGAATGTTAATGATCGAACGCAAGCAGTAGTTTGCGCAATTCGAAAAGGCTGGGTAGAAGTTATTTAATCGTAAAAAAGAAAGGTGTCCTGATTCTTATTGTCAGGGCGCTTTTTTATATCTACAAGATATAAGCTGTTAGCTGGAAAAGATAAGCGGATGCTATATAACTGGTTAAGAGGCCGATAAAGCATTCGATTTTTACGGGATTATCGTGTAGAATAATGTCAAGTAAACAGATTTCACATACAGGTATAAAGAAACGGCACAGCATGAAAAGTGGAAACAGCCTATCATTTTTGTGCTGTCATTTTACTGTAATGACAGAAAAGAAAAGGAGTAATTGTCTATGAAGATTGCTGTCATGTCAGATAGCACAGCGTATATTACGCCGGAAGATCGTGAAAAATATAGAATTCATATGGTTCCGCTGAGCGTAACTTTTCAGGATGATTCCTATCGTGAGGAATTAGATATTACAACAGAAGAATTTTATCAAAAGCTTGCAGATTCCAAAGAATTGCCACGTACTTCACAGCCGTCTGTGGGCGAGGTTACAAAAAAACTCGAGGAATTAGCAGAAGACTATGACGCTGTCATTTCTATTCATTTATCAAGTGGTATAAGTGGAACATACCAGACAATGGTGAGCGCAGGAGAGATGATTGAAGGAATTGATGTCTATGCCTATGATTCTGAAATCAGCTGTATGGTACAGGGATTCTATGCATTGGAAGCAGCAGCGATGGCTCAGGATGGAAAATCTGTACATGCTATTTTAGCAAGAATGGATGAAATGAAAAAAACTGTCCGTGCCTATTTTATGGTTGATGATTTAACAAATCTTCAAAGAGGTGGAAGATTATCAAATGCACAAGCGATATTAGGCAGTCTTTTACAGATAAAACCTATCCTTCATTTTGAAAATAAGCTGATTGTCCCGTTTGAAAAAATTCGCACGAAGAAAAAAGCAATTTCCCGTATTCTTGGATTATTAGAAGAAGAGGTTGCTGCAGGCAAAAATCTCCGAGTTGTATTTATTCATGGGAATGACCTTCCTTATGCAGAAAAATTAGAAACAGATTTTAAAGAAAAGCATCCAGAAATAGAAACGTCCATCAGTTATTTCGGCCCTGTTATTGGTACCCACCTGGGACAAGGTGCTATTGGTGTTGCCTGGTATGAAAAATAAAATATAACTTCATTCAGCATTGCAAAAGCTCACTGAATGAAGTTTCCCCCTAAACTTGAGCAATTGTTATAAAATAATCCGCATTTATGGAGGTATCAAATTGAATATGGATAAATTGATTTCGTGTTCCCCCAGACTCCTCGCCGAATCTTTATCCGGTAAACGATTATTGGAAGAAGAAATCTCTCTTCCTGAGAAATGTTTTCATGTTCTCCTCTCTACAAAACAGTTAATCCCAATCCCTGCAATAGAAAATCAAAAAGGCTCCGTAAAATGTATCCGGTGCGGCAATACCTCAAAATATTATTTTTCAGAATATCCCTGTGGAATTTGTCAGCAAAAGCATCTATATTGCCGTAACTGTATTCAAATGGGAAGAATAAGTGAATGTAAGCCGCTCTATAGATGGAATGGGGCAGAGGTACATTGGCCAAAGCATTCCAATCCTTTAACCTGGGAAGGAAAATTAACACCTGCCCAAAGCAATGCAGCAGCACAGCTGGAAAAGGCTGTTATTGAAAAACTGCCAGCCTGCTTATGCTGGGCAGTATGCGGAGCTGGAAAATCTGAAATGCTGTTCCCGGCAATTACCGTTGCTTTGAAGCAGGGGAAACGAATCGCATTAGCCTCTCCCCGTGTAGATGTTATCAGGGAATTATTTCCCCGGCTGGAACAGGCTTTTCAAGATGTGACCATCGAAGCACTTTATGGAGGAAGTGAGCATAAGGCAGGTAAGTCCCAGCTGATTTTAGCAACCACGCATCAATTAATGCGTTACTATCAAGCATTTGATGTATTGATTATTGATGAAGTCGATGCTTTCCCATTTTACCTAGATAAAAGCTTAATGTATGCTGCAAAGCAGGCAGCCAAGAAACAATCTACGACTTTATACCTCACCGCTACCCCTCATAAAAATTTCAGACTGCAGATGAAGCTGGGAAAACTTCCGCATGTTTTTGTGCCTTTGCGTTACCATGGACATCTTCTCCCTGTTCCTAAACTTAAATTTGCCTTTCACCTTACCAGCCAGCTTGCAAATAAAAAACTTCCTGATGCTTTTCGAAAATGGCTTATAAATAGAAAGAATCCTCAACGGCAATTACTGATTTTTGGGCCGAAAATTTCTATGATAAAGGAACTGAAAGAAGTAATTATATTATTATTACTTCAAACAGGCGCTATTTCGGCTTCTGAGGAATTACAAGCTGTTTATGCGGCCGATAAAGATAGAGAGGCGAAAATAAAACAATTTCGAAATCGGGAATTACACGCTTTGATCACGACGACTATATTGGAAAGAGGGGTTACCTTCCCTTCTGTAGATGTTGCTGTACTGGCCGCTGGTCATGAAGTGTTTAATGAAGCCGCACTGGTTCAGATTGCCGGTCGTGCAGGAAGAAGCGCAGATGACCCGAGCGGAGAGGTGATTTTCTTTCATGACGGAAAAACAGATGCAATTGAAAAGGCGAGACAGATGATTTTAGATATGAATGAGAGGGGGAGAAAGCTTTGAATTTTTGTGTGTATTGTCATGAACGAATTGAACAGCCATTGACATGGTCTACCTGGCTGACAGTGAAAAAGAATAATGTATTATGCACATCCTGTACTGGTAAATTGGAGATGATTTCTGGGGAACGATGTAAGGTATGCAGCCGGGCCTGGAGCTCGTCGATTTGTTTAGATTGCCAGCAGTGGAGAGAGCTGGGCGATAATATTGAAAGAAATTATTCTATTTTTCATTATAATGAGACGATACGTGAGATGATTACACAATGGAAATTCCGGGGGGATTATTTATTAAGAGAAATGTTTCGAAATGAACTGAAAAGTGCTTTTGAAAAACAGTTTGCAAATAATGCTGCTTCCCTGACGGTTATTCCGATTCCGTTAAGTGAAAGCAGAATGCAAGAGAGAGGGTTTAACCAGTCCCTGGCCCTGGCAGAGATGCTGGATGCTCCTATAAAGCAGGTATTACGCAGGAAGAGTGGCGAAAAACAGGCAAAGAAAAATCGGAAAGCCCGTTTGAAGAGAGATAATCCTTTCTCCATAACAGAACCATTAAAACAAGCTGCCCTGATTGTTGATGATATTTACACAACAGGTACAACCGTCCGGCAGGCAGCACAGCAATTAAAGCTCCATGGTTGTCCGGAAGTGTATTCATTAACCATAGCGAGAAGTTAAAAAGAGATGTTCAAAAGGATAAAAAGCAGAAGTATCCCCCAAATAGATAAGCATTTTGTTATAATAAAGATAAATAATTAGCGATTAATTTCCCATTGCCTATTAACAATTTCAGCAATGCTGACGATGATATAAATAAGCAAAAGTATTTCGTGAAAAATAAATCATCATATATAAAGGGTTGTTAATAAATTGAAAAGTTCCTTCCCGGCAGGAAAGTACAGCAGAGAGGAGAAACAAGAATGGGAGAATTGGCAAACTGCGAACGATGTAATCGTGTGTTTGTGAAGCAATTTAGAGACATATGTAATGAATGCTATAAAAAAGAAGAAGAAGACTTCAGACGTGTGTATAACTTTTTAAGAAAACGGGAAAACAGAACTGCTACAATTGGGCAGATTGTAGAAGCAACAGGTGTTGATGAAACTCTCATTCAGAAGTTTATCCGGGAAAAAAGGCTCCAGCCTTCAAATTTTCCGAATCTATCTTATCCTTGTGAAAGATGTCAGCGGCCAATTAAAGAGGGGACTTTATGTGACTCCTGTCAAAATGAATTGAAGAAAGACCTTGTGAGGCATGAGGCAGTGAAGTCTGCCGAGGAAAAAGCATTAGATGCTGAAAGAGAAACAACGTATTACACAAAAGGTGAATGGAAGAACGAATAGTATATGCTGATTGGACAAAAGAAAAAGTAATGCAGCTTCCAGACAAACTGCTCATTACTGGTAAGGGGTGCAGAAAATGAAAATCAATGGACCAAATCCAACAAATTTTAATCCATATAAGCAAGCACTTAAGAATAGACAGACAATAGAGTCAGAATCATATAAAAAAGACAGTATTGAAATATCATCGGAAGCAAAAAAATTGCAGAAGCAGGAGCAGCCAGATGAAAAGCGTGCAGAGTATGTCAATGAAATAAAGCAGAAAATTGATAGCAATCAGTACAAAATAGATTATGAGAAACTTGCTAAAAAAATGCATGGTTTTTGGACCGGAAAGTAAGCTTTAATGGTCAAAGGAGGAAAATTTGTGAGCATTCAGCTGATTCATGCAATGAATGATTTAACAGCAACGCACAAGGATTTGCTGGAATTATCTAAACGAAAAACGGAAACATTGACGAATAATAAGCTTGATGAATTTCAGGCATTGCTTTTAGAAGAGCAAAAACTTATTCGTCAGCTGGAGAAGCAGGAACAGAAAAGGCAGGAAGCTGTAGAAGCCTGGAATGAAGAACAGCATCATCCGGCGGAATCACTGACTATTACAGAGATTCTGAACAGGTTGACCGGCGAAGAGCAGAAAATGGCGGAAGCAGCAGCAGTTGCATTAACGGATACTATTACAGAGTTAAAAAGACAGGAACATTTAAATAAAGCATTACTGGAAGAATCAATGAAGTTTGTACAGCTTTCGATGGAATTAGTCAACCCGACTATCGGCTCGATGAATTATGGAACAGCATCTTCAGAAAAGATGTCCGGCCGTTCTCTATTTGATTCGAAAGCATGAAAAAAGGAGAGAAGATTTGATGAGCACGTTTCGAGGATTAGAAATGTCACGTCAGGCACTGAGTACACAGCAAAGTGCTTTATATACAACAGGGCATAATATTTCCAATGCCAATACACCCGGATATTCCAGACAGCGCGTCAATATGCAGGCAATGAATGGTTATCCGACCCCGGGCATGAACAGCCCGCATCTTCCGGGGCAAATGGGGACTGGAGTAGAAGTCGGTTCTGTACAGCGTATCCGTAACCAATTTTTAGATACGCAATTCCGGGCAGAAAATGCATCCGTAGGGTATTGGTCTGAACGCACAGCAGCACTCTCAAGAATGGAAAACCTATTAAATGAGCCAAGTGATTCAGGGATTGAAGCAGCAATGAGTGATTTTTGGAGCTCTTTGCAGGAAGCTGCTGCCAACCCAACAAATAATGGAGCACGGGCAGTTGTGTTGAAAAGAGGTGAATCATTGGCGGATACTTTTAACCATCTGTCAAAATCTATAAATACGATTCGCACAGATTTACAAAAAGAGACAGAGAATACGATAGATAAAGCAAATGCTATGATTGACCAACTTGATTCCCTCAATAGCCAGATTAAAAAGCTGGAAATCCACGGTTATAATGCGAATGATTTATATGATAAGCGTGACAATATTCTGGACGAGTTATCGGAAATTGTGAATATTGAAGTGGAATATGATGGCAGCCATATACCGAATGGTAAGCAAGGGGATGGCGTAGCGACAGTAAAAGTAGTTCTTGGAGACGGTAATTCGGTGAAATTGGTAGATGGTGTAGAAGGAACGACAAATAAAATTGAGAAGCCGGTTTATACAGAAATCGATGGAATGGAAGTAATCGAAAGCATTAATGTAGGCAATGTGGATATTACATCTTCTAAAGGAACCATTCAAAGCTATGTACATGCTTCTGGATATGTAGAAGATGGAGAAGTTAAAGGAGATTATCCAGAAATGCTTGAAAAACTGGATAACTTAGCATTTGCCATTGCTAATAGTTTTAATGAACTTCATAAGGATGGTGACACAGAAGTGCCGTTCTTTGAAGATCTAGGCGATGAGCCAGCAGGAGCTGCCGGGAAAATAGCGGTCGCTATTAAAGATCATCAAGATATTATAATTTCTTCAGATGGGAATAAAGGAAAAGGGGACGTGGCATTAGATCTTGCTAATGTTTTTACAAGTCCAAATGACGATCTGGGCGGTGTCTCTGTAAACGGCTATCTGGAATCAATTGTTGGTGATGTTGGTGTAAAGACAAGCCATGCCATCACAATGCTAGACAGCACAGCCACATTGCAGCATCAGGTAAGTAACCAGCGTCAATCTATCAGCGCTGTTTCCTTAGATGAAGAAATGACAAACATGATTAAATTCCAGCATGCATATAATGCAGCTGCCCGTGGAATGACAGCAATGGATGAATTAATAGATACAATTATTAATCGAATGGGATTAGTAGGAAGGTAGGTTCAAAAAATGCGAGTAACTCAAAGTATGCTTTCCAATAATATGCTACGCAACTTAACACATAGTAATACACAAATGAATAAATATATGGAGCAGTTATACACCGGAAAAAAAATATCAAAGCCTTCCGATGATCCGATGATCGCGATGAAGGGTGTATCTTACCGTTCAGAATTAGCAAGAATTAATCAATTTGAACGAAATACTTCAGAGGTGAACAGCTGGCTGGATAACACGGATGCTGCGATGGACCAGACAAACCAAGCGATGCAGCGGTTGAAGGAGCTTGCTGTAAAGGCAAGTAATGGGACAAACAGCAGTGACGAATACCAGAGCATTGTTGAAGAAGCAAAGCAGTTAAAAGAGCATCTGGTGGATATTGCTAATACGAATGTAAATGGAAGATATATTTTTAACGGTACTAATTCAGATACACCGCCAGTAACAGTAGATGTAGAAGGCAATGTGATAACTAATTTTGCAGATGATGATGTTGTTATTGAAGTATCAAGCGGTATTACAGTAAAAGCAAATACAGATGGATCCACTGTATTTGGTGAAGATGGAGCTTTATTTGCAACCGTGGACAGCTTTATTAAAAGTCTGGAAGATGGAGAAGGTATCGAGGAGAGTATTGGAGAATTAGATGCTTCCATTGGAGGTATTCTGGATTCACGTGCAGAAATTGGTGCGCGTATGAATAGAGTGGAACTGGTGGAAAACCGCTTAGCTGATCAAAAAATCGTAACGACAAAGACTTTATCTGATAATGAAGATGTCGACTTTGCAGAGGCAATTACGAATCTGATTACACAAGAGAGTTTACATCGAGCAGCACTTTCAGCAGGTTCCCGAATCATCCAGCCTTCTTTAGTTGACTTTTTACGTTAATTGCAAAAGTATAACCGAATATCTTTGGCTTAAGTATTCGTACACGTGAAAGTTATATTTTCTTACTGATTATAAAACACCCTGCCCATTATTCAGTCTGGAGCAGGGTGTTTTTAGAAAATGAGATGGAGAGGGAATAGAGATGGAGATTCCACAAATTAGAATGCATTCACAGCAGGCTAAAATTCAAATACATACAGAACCGGCACAAGTACATATATCTCAGCCTTCGGGTGATTTGACCATCAGACAACCAGCAGCAGAAATCTCCATGCGTACAAAGCCGGGAAGGTTAAATATCGATCAAAGCCAGGCGTGGGAGGACATGAATTTATTAAGTCCCAAAAAGAGTATTGCAAAAAATGCGAAGGCTGGTCAACAGGCGGTACTGCAGGGAACTGCCAGACGAGCACGTCAAGGCGATGCATTAATGAGAATTGAAAACAATTCAGATCCAATCAAAACACAAGCGCTGGAAAATGGATTTACTCAGCAAAAAAGGTTGGGACTTACATTTATCCCGTCTACCTTTGCGGTGAAAACTTCTTATCAACCGGCTGAATTAGATATCCAAGTTCGAACAAATAAGCCAATTATTGAGGGGAAAATAAATAAACCAATCATACAGTATACAGCTGGAAGAATAGAAACCTCACTCGCCCAGCGACAGGAGCTGACAATAGAAGTGGTCAATACGAAAATATAAGGAGTGTGCACCATGAAGATGACATCTACTTATCTAGGTGAAATTGAAGTTGACGAGTCAAAAATAATTAAATTTCCATCAGGAATACCAGGGTTTTCGGAGTCTAAGCAGTTTGTACTGCTGGAACTGCCGGATAATCCCATATTTCATATTTTACAATCGGCAGATGATGCCAATTTAGCTTTTATCATTACGGATCCTTATTATTTATATCAGGACTATTCTTTTGAACTGGAAGCTTCAATCTTGGAATTCTTAAATATAAAAGATCGCAACGACATTGCTATCTATACAATTGTTACAGTAAATAAACCTTTTGAGAAAAGTACAATTAATTTGAAAGCACCAATTGTAATTCATATGAAGGAAAATATTGCGAAACAGGTTGTTCTTCAAAAGGAAGATTATTCTTCCAGGGCGCCAATCAGTCAGCCTCTTCATGAAAAGGAGGAGAACTAATGCTTGTACTTTCCAGAAAAAGAAATGAAGCCATTCAAATTGGAGACGATATTGAGATAGAAGTAATTGCTATTGAGGGCGATCAGGTGAAGCTGGGTATTCGTGCTCCCAAATCAGTAGATATATATCGTCAGGAAATCTACGTAGACATCAAAAACCAAAATAACCAGGCAGCACAAATAGATCAAAATCTCTTTGATTTCTTAAAGGGTGAAAAACTGTAAATTATATTTTTCTTTTTATTGGTTGAGCAGCATGTGTTCTTCCTTATACGGCACAGATAAAGTTGACAAGAACACTTTAAAATATTGCCCTTAACCCTTTACAATTTATAAAAGAAGCCGATATAAAAGATAAACAGTAAGGAGTGTAACATAAAATGGTTGTAAATAAAGCTGGAGTTCAGGATACTTCATTTATCCCTCATTCCATTAAAGCTGTTACATCACCCGCTGCTTTACAATCTGACTCAAAAGACAAAGAAACAGCTTTGAAAGAAGAGAACAAAGTAGTGAGTAAAGAGCAAGTAGAGCAGGCAATTGATAAAATGAATTCATTTTTAGAGCCTGTTAGAAGAAATGTAAAGTTTGTCATGCATGAAAAACTGGAAAAGTATTATGTTACTGTCGTTGATGCAGATAAAGATGAAGTCATACGTGAAATTCCTCCAAAAAAGATGTTGGATATGTATGCTGAAATGGCTGATTTTATGGGCCTGTTAATTAATAAAAAGGTATAGAGGTGAGCAAAAATGCGAATTGGCGGATTAGCAAGTGGAATCGATACAGAAACGATGATTAAAGATTTGATGAATGCAGAGAGGATACCGCTCGATAAATTACATCAGGACCGGACAAAATTGGAATGGAAGCGCGATGCTTTCCGGGATGTTAATAAAATGCTGGCCGATTTCGACCGGAATTTGATTTTTAATATGAAATTAAGCAATACATTTAATACAAAAATTATTTCCTCGACACAGGAAAATGCTGTACGCGCAACAGGGAATGCTGGTGCAAATAGCGGGACATATCGGATTGAGGTCAAGCAACTAGCTACTTCCGCGATTAATGTTGGTGACCCAAGTAAAATGAATATTAATTCTGAAGATACACTTGATCCATCAATGGGGCCGATTGAATTTTCAACATATAATAAAGATGGAGAAAAAATAGATCATAGTTATGAAATTCAATCAGGAGACAAACTTTCTAATGTTATCAAAAGAATTAATGATGATGTAGATAGTCCTGTTCGTCTTACTTATGATGAAAATGCAAATACAGTTATTTTAGAAGCAACACGAACAGGACAGTACAATAAAGATGGACAAGAAATTGAATTTGAAGAAGGAAGCTTTTTCACGCAATTAGGCTTGACGCAAAGTGCAGAAAGCGACGCTCAAAACGCCGAATTCAAATATAATGGTGCCTATGAAGTCTCAACTCAGGATAACCATTACCAACTAAATGGTGTAACCTTCCAATTTTTAAATAAAACAGAAGGTGAAGCAACCTTAAACGTTACCAATGATATCGACCATACCGTCGATAAAATCAAAGAATTTGTTGAAGCTTATAATGAAATTGTCGATAAAATAACAGGGTCACAGCGTGAACAGGTTTACCGTGATTTCCCTCCATTAACAGACGAGCAGAAATCAGACATGACAGAGCGGGAAATTGAGCTTTGGGAAGAAAAAGCAAAAAGTGGAATGCTCAAAGGGGAAGTAGCTCTATCCAGCGGCCTGACCAGTATGCGGTCAAGCTGGTACAGTACAGTTAAAAATGATGGAGCATTTACATCTTTAACGGAAATTGGAATTAGTACTTCTGCTGATTATTTAGACGGAGGAAAACTGGTTATTGATGAAGAACGGCTGCGAGAGGCACTTGCTGATGATCCTGAGAGCGTACAAAAGCTCTTCTCCAATAATGCAGAAGGGGAAGGCAGAGGATTAATCAATCGCCTGGAGGATGCTGTTGAAGGCACTATCAGCCAAATTAATCAACGTGCTGGTAAAGCAACAAGTGTATCCCTTGATGGCTATGCATTAGGGAAGCGCATGGAGGATATTAATAGCCGTATTGAGAACTTTGAACGTCGGTTAGAACAAGTAGAATCGCGTTATTGGAAGCAATTCTCAGAGATGGAGCGTGCAATTTCTATGATGAACCAGCAATCCAATATGCTGATGTCAAACTTCTTCCCGGCACAAGGACAATAATAAAGAGGGGATGACCCGGTATGAGTAGTAATAAAGCGTATCAAACCTATCAAAATAACTCTGTAAATACAGCATCTGGCGGAGAACTGACATTGATGCTCTATAACGGCTGTATTAAATTTATAAAACAGGCAATGAAAGATGTGGATAATAAAGATTTTGCTGCTAAGAATACGAATATCCAAAAGGCGCAGAAAATTGTTAATGAACTGATGGTGACTCTGGATATGAAAATGGATATTTCCCATCAAATATTGCCATTGTACGACTACATGCATAACCTTTTAACGGAAGCGAATATAAAGAATGACATAGAAAAATTAAAAGAGGCACTCGGCTACGCAGAAGAATTTCGTGATGTCTGGAAGCAGGTTATTCTCAAAGATCGTCAGCAGAAATTTAAACAAGGTGCTTCCGTCTGATGAACCGGATACTGCCTATCTACCAAATAACAGAAAGCATGCAGCAGTTATTATTACAAGATATTGATTCTCATAATCGAGAAGAGGTAATTGGTATATTTCAGGAGAAAATGGAAGAGAGAGGGCAGCTGCTGGAAGCAATTGAGCCTCCTTATACAGAGGATGAAGAAAAACTCGGCCGGACAGTTGTGCAAATGAATAAAGGTATCGAGCAAAAAATGAAATATTTATTTTTGGCATTAAAGAATGAAATGAAACAGGTGCAGCAGCAAAAGAAATCAACAACGAGCTATTCTAACCCATATAAAAATGTACAAAACATGGACGGGATGTTCTTAGATCAAAAAAAATAGAAAATTAAACTATTCTAAAAAAGAGGTAATTAGTATTTATTAAACTGGTTATCTCTTTTTTTGTACATTAGAAATCAATACTTTTTCTAAAAATAAAAGTCATTATTTATTCTAATTCGAATTTTGTCAAAAAATCTTTGAGCTTTTCGAGGCTTGTATATAAAGGGCTTAAAGTAATTTGATAGAAAGCGTTTTCTAAAAATAGAGGTTTAGAGAAGAGAAGTTTGTGAAATAGTGCTATAATATATTTATAAAAGTATAGAAGGAGGACACTTACATGAAATTTAATATCAGAGGCGAAAATATTGAGGTTACAAGCGCTATTCGAGAGTATGTTGAGAAAAAGATCAGCAAACTGGAAAGATACTTTGATTCCGCTCCGATTAGCGATGTGCATGTAAATTTAAGTGTCTATAATGATGAACAGCGAATTGAAGTTACCATTCCGATGACAAATCTATTACTGCGTGCTGAGGTACAGCATATTGATTTATATGCTGCTGTAGACTTAGCGGTAGATAAATTAGAGAGACAAATTCGCAAATATAAAACTAAAATTAATCGTAAATTTAAACAAAATGGTTCACCAAAGCATGCTTTTGCAGAATTGGAAAAAGAAGCCAGATTAGCTACTGAAGAAAATAATGAAAATGATATTGAAATCGTACGTACAAAACGTTTTAATTTAAAACCAATGGATTCTGAGGAAGCAATTTTACAAATGGATATGCTTGGACATGCTTTCTTCGTATTTACAAATGATCAATCCGGCGAAACAAACGTTGTTTATAAACGCCGTGATGGAAAATACGGTTTGATTGAACCGCATGTTTAAATAAAAATATAAATATACATTGATAAAGAGCAGTGCACCTTTCATAAATGGTGCACTGCTCTTTTTACTGGCTTTAAAAAGTGAGAAGTCGTTTTTACATGCTTTTAATTACTAATCTAATTGTAGAAAACAGTTAAATAATATAGAACTATATCAATTCACGTAAATTTGTCGAAAAAAACATCAAAATAACTTTTTAAAGCTATTTTTGCGAGAAATAGTCATTATTTGCTGTCAAAATGACAATTACCCCTGGGCAAATTGTCATTTTGTATGTCTGAAAACGTCATTTTGCTGATTCGCAGGGAAAGAAAGGATATGATATAAACAAATTAGAAAGAAAAGGAGGCAGTTTAATGCAGTATATCAACCAGCGATTATTGAATGAACTGGAACAGCGTGTTAAGCAGCAGGAACATACTATTCAACAGCTATTACGTATTGTAGCTAACCTCAACAAAAATGTAGTACAACTATCCTCTGAACAAAAAGAAAAAATACAAAAGTAGTAATTTACGTACTACTCTACGCAAGGCTTCCACGCAAGATCGCCTCATTCAGAACTGAAATAATCGTTTCAGTTCTTTTTTTATACTTGAAGCCTGAAAATCATTTGGAAGCCTGCCTTCATGATAGAATTTAATTATGGTGAATAAGACGGGGTATGTAAGTTGTCATAACGGTTTAGGAAGTGTTATGATATTAATATTGACCATTGCCTATAAGAAATGGTAAATTAATTAGCTATTGATATCATTAACTTTACACAATGGTATGTTATATATTTTATTTATACTACAGATGATAAACTAAATAGTGTTTATAAGAAATAAAAAGTTTCAATTAACTGAGGAGCGTTCATTATGGCAGGAATTTTAACAAAGATTTTTGGTGACGGAAATCAAAAACAAGTGAAGCGTATCGAAAAACAGGTGGATCAAATTGAAGCATTAGAGCCTGAAATGGAGAAGCTTTCAGATAATGATTTGCAAATGAAAACAAATGAGTTTAAAGAACGGATTGCAGATGGAGAGGATTTGGACAATCTTCTGGCAGAAGCATATGCTGTTGTCCGGGAAGCTTCAAAACGAGTGCTCGGAATGCGCCCATTCCGTACACAATTAATTGGTGCAGTAGCTCTGCATAACGGAAATATCGCTGAAATGAAAACAGGGGAAGGGAAAACGTTGGCTTCAACAATGCCAGCGTATCTTAATGCACTTTCTGGTGAAGGCGTGCATATTATTACGGTCAACGATTATTTAGCTGATCGTGATGCTAAGGTGAATGGAGAATTGTTTGGCTTTTTAGGATTAACTGTCGGTTTAAACCATAATGGTCTCCCTAAGGAAGATAAGCGTGCAGCTTATCAGGCTGATATAACCTACGGAACAAATAATGAATTTGGTTTTGATTATTTAAGAGATAATATGGTGCTGTACAAAGAACAAATGGTGCAGCGTTCATTAAACTATGCGATTATTGATGAGGTCGACTCGATTTTAATTGATGAAGCCCGTACACCATTGATTATTTCCGGGTCAGCAAAAAAATCTGCATCTCTTTATCAGCAGGCAGACCGATTTGTGCGTACCCTGCAAATAGAAGCAGATTATACGTATGATGTGAAAACAAAGGCAGTGCAGCTGACAGAGCAGGGTATTGATAAAGCAGAAAAATTCTTTTCTATTGAAAACTTATTTGATTTATCACATGTTTCCTTGACACATCATATTAATCAGGCTTTAAAAGCACATGTAGCTATGCATAAAGATACGGATTATATGGTGGAGGAAGGCGAAGTCATCATTATTGACCAGTTTACCGGTCGTAAAATGAAGGGTCGCCGTTATAGTGATGGTCTGCATCAGGCTATTGAAGCAAAGGAAAATTTACAGATTCAAAATGAAAGCATGACATTAGCTTCTATTACCTTTCAAAATTATTTCCGGATGTATAAAAAGTTGGCCGGAATGACTGGTACAGCGAAAACGGAGGAAGAAGAATTCAGAAGCATCTATAATATGGATGTTATTGCTATACCAACGAATCAGCCGGTTGAAAGAGACGATCGGGCAGATCAAATTTATAAAACCATGGAAGGTAAATTTAAAGCTGTTGTAAATAATATAAAAGAACGGCACGAAAAAGGCCAGCCAGTACTGGTTGGTACAGTAGCAGTTGAAACTTCGGAATTAATCTCGCAAATGCTGAAACGCGCGGGAGTAAAGCATGAAGTATTAAATGCAAAAAATCACTTCCGTGAGGCTGAAATTATTGAAAATGCCGGTCAAAAAGGTGCTGTAACCATTGCGACCAATATGGCCGGGCGCGGGACAGATATTAAACTGGGTGACGGTGTCAAAGAGCTTGGAGGTCTTGCGGTAATTGGTACGGAACGGCATGAATCACGCCGTATTGATAACCAGCTGCGCGGTCGTTCTGGTCGTCAGGGAGATCCGGGTATATCACAATTCTTCCTATCTATGGAAGATGAGTTGATGCGCCGCTTTGGGTCAGATAATCTGAAAGCAATGATGGAAAGACTTGGTATGGATGATGATCAGCCAATTGAAAGCAGAATGGTATCCCGAGCTGTAGAATCCGCCCAAAAGCGGGTTGAAGGAAATAACTACGATGCACGTAAAACTGTCCTGTCCTATGATGATGTGCTCCGCGAGCAGCGTGAGATTATTTATAAGCAGCGCTTTGAAGTAATTGATTCTGATACTAACCTTCGTGAAATCATTATAAATATGATTCAATCTACGGTAGAGAGAATTGTTGGTACACATACACAGGATAATGATGAAGATAATTGGAATCTGGATGCAATTGTCGAGTATGTGGAAGGTAACTTGCTAGAACAAGGCGATATTACAGCAGCTGAGCTGAAGGATAAAGAAGCAGCAGAAATAACAGGCATTATTATGGAGAAAGTTAACGGCCGCTATGATGCAAAAGAGGAAGAACTTACACCTGAGCAGTTTGCTGAATTTGAAAAAGTTATCTTACTGCGTACAGTTGATACGAAATGGATGGATCATATTGATCAAATGGATCAGCTGCGCCAGGGTATTCATTTACGTGCGTATGGACAGAACGATCCGTTGCGTGAATATCAAATGGAAGGCTTCACTATGTTTGAAGAAATGATTGCAAGTATTGAAGAAGAAGTCTCCAGATATGTCATGAAGGCACAAATTCAAGAAAATCTGCAGCGTCAGGAAGTAGTAAAAAATACACAAGCTGTTTCCGGCGGTGGAGAAGGCCAGAAGAAGAAATCAAGAAAGCCTATTGTAAAAAATAATACAGTTGGCCGAAATGATCCTTGTCCTTGCGGCAGTGGGAAAAAATATAAAAATTGTCATGGCAAGCAATAATCTGGCATAGACAATGAAAAGCTGTAAATGATGTTAGAAGAATCAACAACTGGATGAAGGAAAACTTCAAGACAATTACTTTTCATAAAGCGAAACTTCATTTTCTGTTTTAAGAGGAGAAGTTCGGACGGTTATCCGTGATTAAAAGGAAAAGGAATCTGGATTGCGGCCCTTTATCCAGTTGTTTTGATTAACAGTTATAATTTTAGGTTTTACTAGGAGGAGTCAGTTTATGGAATTAAATGAAATTAAACAAGAGCTGGAAAAAATAACTTCACGAGTTGAAGAGTTCAGGGGGTCTCTTTGACCTCGAACAGAAGAAAGCACGAATTGCTGAGTTAGAAGCGCTTATGTCTGACCCGTCATTCTGGGATGATCAGAACCAGGCGCAGACTGTTATTCAAGAATCTAACGGCTTAAAAAGCTATGTTGATTCTTTTGAAGAGATCCATGAAACATTAGAAAATCTGGAAGTTTCTTATGAACTGGTTAAAGAGGAAAATGACCAGGAATTATTTGAAGACTTACAGTCAGAGCTTCAGGAATTTAAAGACCAGGTAAATAAATTTGAGTTACAGCTCTTATTAAGTGAGCCTTATGATGCAAATAATGCAATTTTAGAACTGCATCCTGGAGCGGGCGGTACAGAATCGCAGGACTGGGCAAGTATGCTGTTGCGTATGTATCAACGCTGGGCTGAGAGTCATTCTTTTTCCGTAGAAACGATTGACTATCTTCCTGGAGAAGAAGCAGGCGTGAAGAGCGTTACGCTATTAATTAAAGGACATAATGCATATGGATATTTAAAAGCAGAAAAAGGAGTTCACCGGCTTGTTCGGATTTCTCCGTTTGATTCGTCGGGCAGACGACATACATCTTTTGTATCCTGTGATGTTACTCCAGAGATGAGTGATGATGTTGATATCGAAATAAAATCAGAGGATATAAAAGTGGATACGTATCGTGCAAGCGGTGCTGGCGGGCAGCATGTCAATACAACAGATTCGGCTGTACGAATTACCCATCTTGCAACAAATATCATTGTTACATGTCAAAATGAACGTTCCCAGATAAAAAACCGGGAACAGGCTCTGAAGATGTTAAAATCAAAGCTTTATCAATTGGAAATCGAGAAGCAGAAGCAGGAATTAGCTGAAATTCGTGGAGAGCAGATGGAGATTGGCTGGGGAAGTCAAATTCGTTCCTATGTTTTTCATCCGTATTCTATGGTTAAAGATCACAGGACAGATGTAGAAACTGGGAATACTCAGGCTGTTATGGACGGCGAAATAGATATGTTTATTGACGGCTATCTCCGTGCGCAAATGTAATAAAGCTAAATTGTCCTTTTTTGTACAAAATGATCCCTTCAGAGTAAGACATAAAGAAGATATACTAAAAGTAACAACCAGCAGGGAGGGATGAGAAAATGAAAAAAGGAATAACTGCACTGTTTTTAAGTGTGCTTATTGTTCTTGGAGCCTGCGGTAACGCGGATGATATTCGTAATGCTGATGAAGATTTAGAGGCTGGGGAACAAGTATATCGCAATAATTGTGCTTCTTGTCATGGAGCTGATCTTTCAGGGAATGCCGGTCCATCACTGGTTGATGTCGGCTCGAAATATTCCCAGGAACAAATTGCAGATATAGTTCAAGAAGGTATCGGCGGTATGCAGCCGCAGCAGCATGTAGAAGGAGAAGACCTGGAAGAGTTAACTTCGTGGTTATCCGAACAATAATATTTGACAGACACTTGCCTTGCTGCAAGTGTCTGTCAGCATTTTTATATTTTTAGCTGAATCCTTATTTTGAACAGCTGGGTGTTATAAAACATCAGCTGTTTTGGTTATTAGCCGGATAAACTTGTTTTTGATGTCTCTTCCTCTTATTGTCATCCTATTAAAACTGCTATCTATTTGATGACATATACTTCGTTTTTTCCTCCTATTTCTTAAGTAATTGTAATAGTCATATCTACTTAAATTTTCATTTTATCTATAATAAAAAATCTATATCTTGCCTTTTTTACATGTTAAAGTTTCCTGAAATTTTACAGAAACAGTATTTCGACACAGTAAAAATTTTAGCAGAGTTTCTTGTATGCCTCGGTTAATTTCAATTGATAAAAGTGCTGCGGTTTAAACTGGCTTAGTAATAACAAAAGCTTACTCTAGCACAGATAAACTCTGCCCCTTTCCTAGACAGGTTTCTCAAGTTCTCTTTGTCTGTTTATTACAAGGATTGTCGAATTGAAATGAAAATGTAATACGATTTTTTCATCATAAAATACCAAGAGATGTTATAATTATTTTTGTTCGTTTAATTCTATTTAAATGAATTTAATTAATATGAAAAAGACAGAGATTAATAGCAGTATGAAAAATATATCGAACTTTATAATAGATGCAGCGAAATATGCCTTTTTTGTGCTTTAAGAAAGAAGACATAAGTCAGATCAGGTTATGTCATGGACTGAAATAATAAATTAAATTGGGTGGTCATGAAATGATAACAATGGAGAATGTATCCAAAACATATAGTAATGGTGTAACAGCACTGAACGATATTAGTGTACATATCGATCGTGGTGAATTTGTTTATATTGTTGGCCCAAGCGGAGCCGGTAAATCATCATTTATTCGATTGATTTACCGGGAAGCAAAGCCGACAAAAGGAAAAATAATTGTGAGTGATCGGGATTTAAGCAAGTTAAAGGAAAGACATATCCCCTATTTACGCCGGGATATAGGCGTAGTCTTTCAGGACTTTAAGCTTCTGCAAAAACTGACAGTCTATGAAAATGTGGCGTTTGCTTTAGAAGTAATAGAAACACCGCCAAGAACCATAAAACGCAGAGTACAGGAAGTTTTGAAGCTGGTAGGATTAGAAGAAAAGGAAAAAATGATTCCAAGCGAATTATCAGGTGGGGAACAGCAGCGTGTAGCAATCGCACGGGCAATTGTAAATAATCCTAAGGTTGTTATAGCGGATGAACCGACAGGAAACCTGGACCCAGATACTTCGTGGGAAATCATGAAGGTTCTGGAAGATATTAACTCAAAAGGTACAACCATAATCATGGCAACCCACAGTAAACATATTGTTAATACAATTAAACGTCGTGTCATTGCAATTGAAGATGGGGTTATTGTACGAGATCAACAGCGGGGTGACTACGGCTATGAAATTTAGAACATTGTTAAGACATATACGTGAAGGTACCAAGAATATATTCCGGAATGGCTGGATGACATTTGCTTCGATCGCAGCTGTAACAACAACCTTAATTCTGGTTGCAGTCTTTTTAGCCCTGGTTCTGAACCTTGACCAGATGGCTAAAAATATCGAGCAGGATGTTCAAATCAGTACTTTGATTGATATGACAGCAGATGAAGATCAAATTGTCGAACTTGGTGAAGAAATTGAACAAATAGATGGTGTAGCAGAGGTGCAGTTCTCTTCTAATGATAACGAGCTGAGTAAATTAGTTGAGAGTATGGGAGATGAAGGACAAGCATGGTCTATGTTTGAACAGGATAATCCGTTAAACCATGTTTATATTGTAGAAGCCAGTATTCCGGAAGAAACCGAGGTTATTGCTGATCAAATAGAAGAGCTGAATAATGTAGAGAGTGTATTATATGGAAAGGAAGTTGTCGAACAGCTTTTCCAATTTAATAATTATGCGAGAGCAATTGGATTGGCATTAATTATAGCTCTAGTATTTACGGCAATATTCTTAATATCTAATACAATTAAGATAACTATTATAGCCAGAAGTACAGAAATTGGGATTCAAAAGTTAGTAGGAGCAACAAATTCATTTATCCGCTGGCCATTCTTTGTTGAAGGGGCTTTATTGGGAATTCTCGGTTCTCTGGCTCCGGTAGCGGTTATACTTGGAGGCTACTACTATATATATAATAATTTTGCGAATGTAGTTAATTTCCGATTTGTAGAACTATTGCCGTTTGATCCATTCGCTTGGCAATTATCAGGAATGGTTCTTCTAATCGGTGCAGTAATAGGTGTTTGGGGAAGTGTGATGAGCGTACGTAAGTTCCTGAAAGTATAAGGATGATAGATAAAGAAAGTTTATTACCGTAAATCATCTGTAAATTTTTTGGTTCAGGTCAAATGGACGTTTACACTCAAGAGTTAGATGAATATTTGTAGTTTCATTCAGTGTAAGTAGTATAAAAATTTTCACTGAATGAAACTTCATTTTATTTTAAATAAGTATTATCAGAGGGACAAAATGGCGGTAAAGCTATTGAAGCAGTCATTTTCTAAAGCCAGAAACAAAATGGAGAGGGGAACAACATATGAGAAGCTTGAGAGCATTAGCATCAGTAAGCCTAGTTACTTTGCTCGCAGTGACAACACCATTACATTCTGTTTCAGCAGAGTCTGTAAAAGATGTGGAAGATGAAATTAGTGAATTAGAAAAAGAAAAGTCTAATCTGGAAACAGAAAAAGAAGAGGCAAAGAAAAAGAAAGAGGATTCTGAAGAAAAGCTGGAATCTAATCAACAAGAGCAGAATGAGGTTGAGAGTGAAATTTCATCAATAGATGAAGAATTAAATCAGACGCAATCCGACATTACTGCAAAAGAGAGTGAAATTGAGGAAACGAACCAGGAAATAGAGAGCCTCAACAACGAAATTGAAGAGCTGTCCAACCGTATAGAAGAATTAGGGGATGAAATAAAAGACTTAGAAGAGCGAATTGAAACCAGAGACCAGCTCATCAAAGACCGCCTCCGTACCATTCAGCAGAATGGCGGGGAAATCCAATACTTAGAAGTGATATTTGGAGCACAAAATTTTAGTGAATTTGTGTCCCGGAGTACAGCAGTCAATACGATAATGGATCAGGACAGATCTATTTTAGAAGAACAGGCAAATGATAAGGCTCAACTGGAAGAAAATAAAGAAGAAGTGGAAGCAAGCAAGGTAACTGTTGAGGAAAATAAAGTAGCTGTCGAAGAAAATAAGGCGGCACTTGAGGGGCAGCATGAGGAGCTGCTTGCATTAGAAGAGCAATTAGATGAACAAATTTCTGATAAAGAAACTTTATTAGCTGACTTAGAAATTGAATATAATGATATTGAAGAAGTAAAATTAACAGCTGAAGAAGAACAGCAGCTGATTGACGCTCAAGCAGAAGCAAAACAAGCGGCTTTAGATTCTGCACAGAGTAAAAAAGCAGAAATAGAGCAGAAGGAAGCAGAAGAAGCGGAACGTGCCCGGGCAGAAGCAGAAGCTGAGGAGCAGCGCAAGGCGGAAGAAGAGCGTAAAGCTGAGGAAGAACGCCAAAAAGAAGCGGAACAACAGGAAGATAGCGAAGAGCAAACAGAGAGTAATTCAAGTGAGTCTGAAGGCAGTGAATCCTCTGATGAAGAAGAAAGTGAAAACGATGTACAGGTAGCCAGCGGTTATACAGCTGAAGCAGAAGTGAAAACAGAAACAGAGACAGCAAGTGAATCAGTTCCAAGTAACAGTTCCGGCTTTATCCGCCCTACTTCTGGACCACAAACCTCTCCATTTGATCCTAATCGGGTACATCCAATTCATGGAGATGTCCGGCCTCATAATGGGATGGATTTTGGACAAAGAGGAGAAGCAGATAAAGTGATTCGTGCTGCAGCAGATGGTGTTGTTGCTTACACTGGTACAATGAGCGGTTATGGGAATACAGTTATGGTAACTCATAATGTAAATGGTCAGGATTATACTACTTTGTATGCTCATTTATCAAGCTTTACTGTATCTAACGGACAAACAGTAAGCCAGGGAGATCAGATTGCTGTGATGGGGAATACAGGAGGATCTACCGGTGTCCATCTCCATTTTGAAATTCACCCTGGAGGGTACAAGAATCCTGTTGATCCATCAGGTTATATAAATTAATTCATTGCGTAGTTAATAGAATAAAGAAATCTATCAAATGAAAATCCGAACTAGTATTCAAACCCCTTTCATAGGGGTTTGAATCAGTTCGGATTTCTTGTTATCAAATAAAGGACCAGCGGCTTTCTACTACTGTCTGGGATTGCGGTTTGGTATTCGGACAAAAAGAACAGGAATTTCAAATAAAGTGTTTCTTAAGGATGTTTGTTTAAAATCATAGTCATTCGCTTCATAACATGATATGCTTTTCTTATTAGAAAATAAAAAATACCATTTTATCATAGAAACTGTTTGTAAAGCTCCTGTTTTGGGTTGAAAAATGGTTTTGTTTAGTAATCTCGGTCTACTTCCATAGAAGGAAGTTTTGTTTTATCTATCAGGGATTATTTCTTTTAAGATAACAGGTATAATGGAATTGTGAAGGTCAGCCGTTTTTTCATAATACCTGCTATATATTAATTATTCAACTTCAAAGGTGAATGGAAGCTTTTGAAGCATTTAAAGAGGTGTAGAAAGAAATGAAGCTTAATCAATCTAAGATTATACTGATATTAATAGGAGCCTTGCTTATTGGGCTTTTAGGCGGTTACGGCGGAGTGAAGCTAGCCCAAAATCAGGGTGACAGCTCTCCTTTAGAGATAACTGATACAGAAACATCCGACAATGAAGGAGAAGGTACAGATGCTGATTTGCCGGCAGATTTAAACAAAATTTCGCAAACCTTTGATTTGATTAAATCAAACTACATTGAGGATGTTGATGATAACGAGCTGGTAGAGGGTGCTATAGAAGGTATGCTTTCTACACTGGAAGATCCGCACACCTCCTACTTAGACAGTGAAATGATGCAGCAATTTAACGAACAGATTGAATCATCCTTTGAAGGAATCGGGGCAGAAGTCAGTGAGGTAGATGGTTATATTACGATTATTTCACCAATGAAGGATTCTCCAGCAGAAAAAGCCGGGTTGCGTCCAAATGATCAGGTCCTAAGTGTGGATGGAGAAAGCGTTGAAGGATTAAATGTGAACGAGGCTGTTGCTAAAATTCGCGGGGAAAAAGGTACGGATGTTGTTTTAGAGATACAGCGTTCAGGCGTTTCAGATCCATTTGAAGTAACCATTCAACGGGATACGATTCCTGTTGAAACAGTATATAGTGAAATAAACAGTGAAAATGGCAAGGATACTGGTGTTATTCAGATTACCAACTTCTCAGAGCACACCAATGAAGAGTTTACAGAGCAGCTGGCTGATTTAGAGGATCAGGGTATTGACGGTCTTGTCATTGATGTCCGCGGAAATCCGGGAGGTTTATTAGATGTTGCAGAAGATATTCTAAAGCAGTTTGTCCCTAAAGACATGCCATATTTGCAAATAGAGGATTCTGATGGAAACACAGAAGAGTTTGCATCAGATTTAGAAGAGGAGAAGGATTATCCAATCAGCGTGTTAATTGATGAAGGAAGTGCATCTGCTTCAGAAATTGTCGCTGTAGCAATGAAAGAGCTTGGATATGATATTGTTGGAGAAACCAGCTTTGGAAAAGGTACAGTGCAGCAGGCTATTCCGCTAGGCGATGACAGTTCTATTAAAATGACAACCTATAAATGGTTATCTCCGAACGGTGTATGGATTGACGGTGATGGTGTGGAACCGACCGTCGAACAGAAACAGGATGATTATTACTATTCCATTCCAATTCAAGTAACGGATGATGAGCCGCTCACCTTTGACCATACAAGTGAAGCAGTAGCTAATATGCAGGTAATGTTATCCGGTTTAGGATATGACACAGGAAGAACAGATGGTTACTTTAATGAAGAAACAGAAAGTGCTGTAGAAGATTTCCAGGAAGATAATGATTTGGAGGTAACCGGAGAAGTAGATGAAGAAACCGGGGGCTTAATTGAAACACAAATTATTGAAAAAATCCGTTCCGGAGAAGATGATGAGCAGCTGGAACGATCTTTGGAAGAGCTTTATCAATAAATGAAACTTGACTTCTTGATAGAGAAATATTTGTTCATCCATCATGCTATGATGGATGAACAAATTTTAACGTATAAAATGTATTCGCGAAGAAGGTGAAGAATATTGGTGGAAGAATGGCTTATTGAACTGGCAAAAGGTATAGGGAAGTTCTTTCTGAATCCGGCGTTATACTGGTTTTTATTTATATTAACCATGGCAAGTTATTTCCGGATTAAACGGGAGCGATATGATTTCGGAATAAAAATATATCCGAAATTTATTGAATGGCATCGGACTTGGCTTGTTTCATTAATTAGCGGCATACTTATATCTGCTGTAATTATTGGAGTCGGCATGGTGTTCTCCTATGAAACACTTTTCGTATTAGCACTCAGTTTTATCGTTTTAAGTATCAGTACCCGTTTTACGCTGTTGTCTCCAAGCTATACGCTGGGACTGACATTTTTGATTTTATTTTTTGCACCTTATGTACTCGACATGCAAAATTGGTTTGATTACTCTCTGCTCTATGAACGCAGTCTTCCTGCTTTGGCAGTCCTGGCCGGATTATTGCTTTTTGTAGAGTCTCTATTAATTAAACGTGTTGAAAAACAAGATTTATTTCCGAGAATTCAGCTGAGTGACCGGGGTGTCTGGGTAGGAGAGCAGCAAATCAAACGATTAACGGTAGTACCGCTGCTTATGCTTGTGCCTGAAGGGTTAATCACTTCTTTTGCACCTTGGTGGCCGTATTTATCAATAGGGGAATCTTCTTTAGGTCTGGTGCTCATTCCCTTTTTAATTGGCTTTAACTATAAAGCAAAAGGCCATTTCCACCAAGATGCTATTTACAAGCTGGCAAAGGCGAATACATTTTTGGCAATTGGCATTTTCCTTATTGCTGTCGCAGGAATATTTATTCCATATCTTTCTCTGACTGCAATTATCCTTGCAATCATAGGAAAAGAATATTTGAACTATCGATATAGAGAAGGAGACCGCTTACGACGGCCGTATTATCAGCCGCATCCAAAAGGCTTGCGGGTTGTGGGGATTCTCCCGGGAAGTCCGGCAGACAGGCTGGAGATAGAACCTGGTGAATCTATCTATAGAGTGCACGGGAAAAATGTACAGACAAGCCAGGCTTTTTATGAAGCTTTACAGCGAAGCGGGGCTTATATTAAATTGGAAGTCTTTAATCATGATAATGAGATTCGTTTCGTACAATGTTCCCTATATGAAGGAGAGCATCATTCCTTGGGCTTTCAATTTGCTGAAGAGCCTTATAAAGCAAGAAGAGATAAAAAAAATAATAATGCGTCCTAAAATAAGAATGCTTGAAACGGTGATTACAACCGGGTTCAGGCATTCTTATTTCATTATAAAATGTAAATCAGGATTGAAAGATTGACAGAAAG
This sequence comes from Oceanobacillus sp. FSL W8-0428, assembly GCF_038004405.1. Classification (NCBI taxonomy): domain Bacteria; kingdom Bacillati; phylum Bacillota; class Bacilli; order Caryophanales; family Bacillaceae; genus Oceanobacillus; species Oceanobacillus sp. FSL W8-0428. The sequence goes on along the minus strand of NZ_JBBORB010000001.1, from coordinate 76,569 downwards.
GCTATAATGAAAATAGAGGCTATTAAATCGATTTTTTTAATTCCTGATTAAATTCTACAGATGATAAATCAAATAGCGTTATTATATAAAAAGCTCGGACTATGATGGAGTGATTAATTTAAGACCATTGGAAACGATACTGCGGTATTCCAGTATTACTAATGACCTGCATTAATTTATAAATACTAAAAAAGATATATAATTTCTTAAAAAACAAGTCGAATACTTGTTCGTTTTTTAAGAAAAGGATATAATAGATAATAGCTATTGTAAGGAACGGAGGAAATAGGATGAAGGAGCATTTTGAATTAGTTTCTGCTTATGAGCCGGCGGGAGATCAGCCGGCGGCAATTAAAGAAATTGTAGAAAAAATACTTGCCGGGCAGCATCATCAGACCTTACTTGGTGCCACCGGGACGGGAAAGACATTTACCATGTCCAATGTCGTAAAAGAAATTAACCGGCCGACACTTGTTATTGCACATAATAAGACATTGGCAGGACAGCTTTACAGCGAGTTTAAGGAGTTTTTTCCAAACAATGCTGTAGAGTATTTTGTAAGCTATTATGATTATTATCAGCCGGAAGCTTATGTGCCTTCTACGGATACTTTTATTGAAAAGGACGCAAGTATAAATGATGAAATTGATAAATTGCGTCACTCTGCTACATCAGCACTATTTGAAAGAAATGATGTATTGATTGTAGCAAGTGTATCGTGTATCTATGGCTTAGGTAACCCGGAAGAATATAAAAGTCAGGTACTTTCTTTAAGGCTTGGCATGGAAAAAGAAAGAGATCAGCTCCTGCGCGAATTAGTAGATATTCAATATGCAAGAAATGATATTAATTTTCAGCGTGGTACATTTCGTGTGCGTGGAGATTCGGTAGAAATTATTCCTGCTTCTCACGAGGAGCATTGTATCCGGGTGGAATTTTTTGGAGATGAGATTGATCGGATTCGGGAAGTTGATGCATTAACCGGTGAGATTATCGGTGACCGTGAGCATGTCGCTATTTTCCCGGCATCCCACTTTGTTACCCGTGAAGAAAAAATGAAAATTGCCATTAAAAATATTGAGAAAGAATTAGAAGAACGGCTGAAGGAATTAAATGATGCAGGAAAACTGCTGGAAGCCCAGCGTCTGGAACAGCGCACGAATTACGATTTAGAAATGATGCGGGAAATGGGATTTTGTTCCGGAATTGAAAACTATTCACGTCCTTTAACATTACGTGAGGCAGGAGCCACACCGTATACATTGCTGGATTTCTTTCCAGAGGACTTTTTAGTGATTATTGATGAATCCCATGTGACATTGCCGCAGATTCGTGGTATGTATAACGGAGACCAGGCGCGGAAACAGGTTTTGGTTGATCATGGATTCAGGTTGCCTTCAGCAATGGATAATCGTCCGTTGCGCTTTGAAGAATTTGAAGAAAAAACCAATCAGCTTGTTTATGTTTCCGCAACGCCAGGTCCATATGAATTAGAGCATTCACCAGAAATGACAGAACAGATTATCCGTCCGACAGGTTTATTGGACCCAGTGGTGGAAGTACGGCCTATTGATGGACAGATTGATGATTTAATTGGTGAAATTAACAAACGGACAAAGAAAAATGAACGTGTATTAATCACGACCTTAACGAAGAAGATGTCAGAGGACTTGACAGATTACTTAAAAGAAATAGGAATGAAGGTTGCTTATCTGCATTCTGAAATTAAAACTTTGGAGCGGATCGAAGTTATTCGTGATTTGCGTGTTGGAAAATATGATGTCCTTGTCGGGATTAACCTCCTGCGGGAAGGACTGGATATACCAGAAGTATCTCTGGTTTCAATCCTGGATGCTGATAAAGAAGGCTTCCTCCGTTCAGAGCGTTCCTTAATCCAGACTATGGGACGTGCCGCAAGAAATGAAAATGGTAAAGTTATTATGTATGCTGATAAAATTACGGATTCCATGCAAAAAGCGATTGATGAAACAGATCGCCGTCGTACTGTACAACAGGAATATAATGAAAAGCATGGTATCACTCCACAAACTATTCGTAAGGAAGTCCGTGATGTTATTCAGGCAACAGTTGCTGCGGAAGCACCGGAAGCATATGATTCTGAAACAAAACAAGTGAAGAAGATGACGAAGAAAGAAAAGCAGAAGGTTATCGAAAATATGGAAAAAGAAATGAAACAGGCAGCCAAAAATCTAGACTTCGAGAAAGCAGCAGAATTAAGAGATGTTCTCTTGGAGCTAAAAGCGGAAGGATGAATTTTTTATGCCAAGCAAGTCTATAAAAATCCAAGGTGCCAGAGCGCATAACTTAAAAAATATAGATGTCGATATCCCCAAAAATAAATTAGTTGTTCTTACAGGGCTTTCTGGTTCCGGGAAATCATCCCTCGCCTTTGATACGATATATGCAGAGGGACAGCGCCGATATGTAGAATCTCTGTCTGCATATGCAAGACAGTTTTTAGGACAGATGGATAAACCAGATGTTGATGTGATTGAAGGATTATCTCCAGCAATCTCTATTGATCAGAAAACAACCAGTAAAAATCCAAGATCAACTGTTGGAACGGTTACAGAGATTTATGATTATTTACGTTTACTTTATGCACGCGTAGGGAAACCGACCTGTCCGAAGCATGGTATTGAAATCAGCTCACAGACAGTGCAGCAGATGGTTGATAGAGTATTGGAATATCCGGAAAGAACGAAAATGCAGATTTTAGCTCCGGTGATTTCAGGAAGAAAAGGAGAACACGTTAAAGTATTAGAAGACCTGAAAAAACAAGGGTACGTGCGTGTCCGGATTGATGGAGACATGATGGAGGTAACGGACGATATTAACCTGGAGAAAAATAAAAAGCACTCTATTGAAGTTGTTATTGACCGGGTTGTTATTAAAGAGGGAATAGAAACCCGCTTAAGTGATTCCCTGGAAGCGGCGCTTAAATTAGGAGAAGGTAATGCGATTGTTGATGTCATTGGCGATGAGGAGCTCATGTTCAGTGAAAACCATGCCTGCCCAATCTGCGGTTTTTCTATCGGTAAATTAGAACCGCGCTTATTCTCCTTTAACAGTCCTTTTGGTGCATGCCCAAGCTGTGATGGATTAGGAACAAAACTTGAGGTGGATGTTGAATTAGTTATTCCGGATTGGGATAAAACACTAAATGAACATGCTATTGCACCTTGGGAGCCTATCAGTTCCCAATATTATCCGCAGCTTTTAAAGAGTGTCTGTGATCATTATAATATTCCGATGGATGTTCCTGTAAAGAATATTCCCGAGGAACAAATGGATAAAATTTTATATGGAAGCGGAAAAGAAAAAATTCATTTTCATTATGAGAATGATTTTGGAAGCGCGCGTACCAAGGATGTTGCTTTTGAAGGTGTTTTAAAGAATGTTGAACGCAGATACAAAGAAACTTCCTCTGATTTTATCCGTGAAACATTAGAGAAATACATGGCACAGAAAAATTGTCCAACATGTAAGGGACATCGTCTGAATAAAGAGGCGCTTGCTGTATTAATTGACGGGAAGCATATCAGTCAGATAACAGATTTCTCTATCCTGGAATCTATGGACTTTTTCAAACAGCTTGAATTGAGTGATAAAGACCGTCAGATTGCCCGTTTAATTTTGAAAGAAATTGATAATCGTCTTTCATTTTTAAATAATGTCGGCTTAGACTATTTAACGTTGTCACGTGCAGCAGGAACACTTTCTGGCGGGGAGGCCCAGCGGATCCGCCTTGCTACCCAGATCGGCTCTGCATTGACAGGTGTTCTTTATGTACTTGATGAGCCTTCCATAGGACTGCACCAGCGTGATAATGACCGTCTTATTGAAACGCTTAAACAGATGCGTGATTTAGACAATACGCTGATTGTTGTCGAGCATGATGAGGATACGATGCTTGCGGCAGACTGGCTGATTGATATTGGGCCGGGGGCCGGCGAGCATGGTGGTGAAATTGTTGCCAGCGGTACTCCAGAAAACGTCATGGCTGATGAGAATTCATTAACTGGCCGTTATTTATCCGGAAAAGAATTTATCCCTGTGCCGTCAAAACGGAAGAAAGCTGATAAACGTAAAATAAAAGTTACCGGTGCATCCGAGAATAATTTGAAAAATGTATCGGCTGAAATTCCAATCGGGTTGATGACAGTCGTTACGGGTGTTTCGGGTTCCGGGAAAAGTACACTGGTTAATGAGATTATCTACAAATCTTTAGCAAAAGAATTATATAAAGGAAAAGTGAAGCCCGGGAAGTACCGGAGCATAAAAGGAATCGAGCATATCGAAAAAGTTATTGATATTGACCAGTCTCCAATCGGAAGAACACCACGTTCCAATCCAGCTACGTATACAGGTGTATTTGACGATATTCGTGATGTGTTTGCACAAACAAATGAAGCCAAGGTAAGAGGTTATAAAAAAGGCCGCTTCAGCTTTAATGTCAAAGGCGGACGCTGTGAAGCCTGCCGCGGAGATGGAATTATCAAGATTGAAATGCACTTCCTGCCAGATGTCTATGTCCCTTGTGAGGTTTGTGAAGGAGCACGTTATAACCGGGAAACACTGGAAGTGAAGTACAAAGGCAAAAATATATCAGAGGTATTGGATATGCGTATTGAGGAAGCATTAGAGTTCTTCGCCGCAATTCCAAAAATTAAACGGAAGCTGCAGACTATTTATGATGTCGGATTAGGATATATTAAACTGGGTCAGCCGGCAACAACCTTATCCGGCGGAGAAGCTCAGCGTGTTAAATTAGCAAGTGAATTGCATAAACGCTCCAACGGAAAGACGTTTTACATTTTGGATGAGCCGACAACAGGACTTCATTCTGCTGATATACGCCGTTTGTTGGATGTCCTGCAAAGGCTGGTAGATAATGGGGATTCTGTCTTAATTATCGAACACAATTTAGATGTGATTAAAAGTGCGGATCATATCATTGATTTAGGTCCGGAAGGCGGAGACCGCGGCGGCCAGATTATTGCTAAGGGAACGCCGGAAAAAATCGCAGAGCAGGCAGATATTTCTTATACAGGGAAGTACCTTGGACCGGTGTTGGAAAGAGATAAAGCACGTATGAATGAAATGGTGAAAGAGAAGGTCAGCAGTAAATAGAGAAAAACTGGTCCATCTTTAGAGTATGATTTTGCTCTTCAGATGGATCTTGTTTTATTGCGTAATAATGGACTACTTCATTATACGTTTTTAATCCAATCAGAATACTGTGTTATAATAAAGGTTAAATAGATGACGAATGCAATGTAAATGTATTTTCAGAACAATATTTCTGTTCCTGAAAAGAAAGTTTTTATTTGGGTAAGCTATCTAATTGACGCTTGGTCTTCATTTCGATAGAGTAAAAGAATAGAATTGGAGGTTGAAACATGAAACCGATAGAACTAGAGAAAGTCCAGCAGGCACTGGACAGTTATTTGAATAAGGAAGTATATGTCCATTTAGAAACAACGAATGGGGCATATGCTAATCATTTAGACGCCAATGCATATACGGTTGGTGCATATATACGTAATGCAAAAGTAACATACAAACAGGCAAAGATTATAGGAGAAGGAAATTCCTATCGTGTTGGTTTAAAAATGGAGCTTGGCTGGATTTACGCAGAAGGATTAACCGATTGGACCATTTATGAGGGAAACCAATTACTATTGGCTGGTCATGATAGGGAAGGGCGATTAATGGTAGCTTTAGAAGTCAGTGAAACGCCTTTTAAATGATAAAAATAAAAACGAGTGATATAGCTTGATTCTAGAAAGATAGGTGAATAAAATGGAGAAACATGTTGTAGTTATTTTTCCGCACCCGGACGATGAAGCTTTTGGCGCGTCTGGATCTGTCGCACAGTTCCGCAAAGAAGGTGTGCCGGTAACATATTTATGTGGAACGTTGGGGCAAATGGGGAGAAATATGGGGAACCCGACATTTGCTAATAGGGAGTCGTTGCCTGAAATTCGCAAAAAAGAGTTAATACGTGCATGTGAAACGTTAGATATGGAATTGAAAATGCTCGGATACCGTGATAAAACGATTGAATTTGAAGATAAACAAGAAGTGGCAGATCATATAAGAGGTTATTTAGAAGAAATAAAACCATCTCTTGTGATCACACATTACCCCGGCTATGCAGTGCATCCGGATCATAATGCCTTAGGAGCTGCCGCTATTCAGGCAGTGGAAGATATGAACCCTGTAGAAAGACCAAAAGTATGGGCGCAAGCTTTTTCCAATGGTCATGAAGAAGATTTAGGAAGCCCAAATGTAATAAATGATGTCCGTGATACTTTTGATAAAAAACTGCAAACAATATTATCACATGACTCTCAGGTAGCTGGCATGTTCGGGTGGTATAAGCAATTGGATGAGTTAGATGAAGAAGTGAAAAACGAACTGATTGAAAATCAGGCAATGGAACGTTTTTATCTTTGGGATTTTGAAAAGAACAGCTCTAAATAATTGTTTTGTTTAAAAAGAATAGGAAGCGGGAAAATAGAAATGAAACTTTTTCATTTCTATTTTCGTATGAAAAGATAGAATGACACATATCCATTATTAAATAGATGACAAAACAGTTACCTGAGGAGGTACTTCCATGAAAAGATTATATCGTTCGGAAACAAATAAAATGCTTGCCGGTGTGCTTGGAGGATTAGGTGAGTATTTAAATGTGGATGCGACACTGCTCCGGATCATTTTCTTAATTCTGCTTATCCCGAGTTTTTCCACATTAGCGATTGTTTATATAATTGCCGCATTTATTATGCCTAAGGGAGACGTGTATTAATGTTGCTTCGGGGGATTATTTCATTAGTATTAAATGCTGTGGCGCTGATAGCAGTTGCCCAAATCTTTGATTCTTTTCAGCTGGACGGTTTCGGTACGGCACTGTTAGCAAGTGTTATTTTAGCCATCCTGAATATGTTTGTGAAACCGATTTTGGTTATTTTGACATTGCCGATTACGGTGATTACATTTGGATTGTTTTTAATTGTTGTCAATGCGATTATATTGATGATTACGCAGGCGCTTATTGGACCTTCCTTTGTCATTGACGGGTTTGGTACGGCGTTTATCGCGTCGATTGTGATTTCATTGATTTCAATGATTTTAAACAGTGTTGTCCGTGACATAAGGTAAAAGGAAAGGTCAGGTTATCGCCTGATCTTTTTCTTATGAGCAAAATTTAATAGACGAGCCCACTGTTGTCAAAGAGGAGAGAACGTAATGAAATTAGAGAGACTATTATCCATTATTATATTATTGATAAATCACCGCATGCTGCAGGCAAAAGATTTAGCGGAACGATTTGAAGTATCTGTGCGGACGATTTACAGGGATATTGATACGATTAATGCAGCTGGCATACCCATTATAACTTACCAGGGAGTTTACGGCGGTATCGGACTTGCGGAAGGTTACCGGCTGGATCGTAATCTGCTCACCAATGATGAATTAGCAGCAATTGTCACGGCACTGCGCAGTATATCTACTTCTTATGAAAAAGCACAGCACCAGCAATTGATGGAAAAAATGAATAGTGTTGTACATCCTGTTGATGCCAAGGCTTTTCAAAGTAAAACAAGCCGTGTTCTCATTGATTATTCACCTTGGGATAACAGTGCACGGCTCCAAGAAAAACTGGAGCGTATTGAAAAGGCAATAGATAACGGTCTATTCATTGCATTTACATATTCAGATGCACAGGGGAAGATTACGCAGCGAACGGCGGAGCCGCATACATTAATTCTCAAAGGAAGACAATGGTATGTACAAGCATACTGCATAGAAAGAGAGCAGTTCCGTTTATTTAAATTACGAAGAATAAAAAATTTGTCTGTGGATGCTGAGTTAAGTTTTACCCGCCGCCCTTTACCAGAACAAAAGGATATAAAAGGAAAACAATCCTCTATCTCCGATAATAATGAGGTAGTTTTACGTTTCCAGAAAGAAGCTCATCATTTAGCGGAAGATTGGTTTGATGCAGAGGAGCTTATTCCGACGGAAGATGAGACATGGCTGGTGAAGAAAGCTTACCCAGAGGATGAATGGTTATACAGCTTTATACTCAGCTTCGGTCCTCAGGTGGAGGTGTTGGAGCCAGTCCATTTGCGGGAGATTATCGCAGAGCGTGTAATGCAAATTACAAAAATATATAAATAAGTTGAACAAACTGGACAGACAGCTGTCAGGTTTCCTGTTTTATACTAACTATTATCATAAGAAAAAGGAGTTTGATAAGCTATGAAACAGGATAAATCAGCTGTAAATATTAAACCGTTACGCATGGAGAAGCGGCCAGCTTTTACATTAGCCGGAGTCAGTATGATAACTACTAATGAGGCAGAGCAATCTGGAAATGGGAAGATAGGATCATTATTTGAACGCTTTTTCACAGATAATATTGGAGAAAAATTGGATGTGAACATTCGTGAAGCGGGATATTACGGTTGTTATTTTCATTATCAGCAAGAAGAAAAAGGGACTTATGAAATTATGTTAAGCGTGCAAATAATGGAAGATTCTGTGGTTCAAAACGTAGAAGGGATTCAAACTTATACATTGCCGGAAGCGACATACGCTGTATTTGTAACAGAAAAAGGTCCAATAGCGGAAAAGGTTCCGCAAGCTTGGGCTGCTATTTGGGAATGGCAGCAGCTGCCTGAAAACATACGCACATTTACTGGTGATTTTGAGTACTATGCCGGGGATATTGATCCGGCAAATGGGCAGGTAGAAATATATATTGCGATTGAATAAGCAGAAATTCTCTACTCTTCCACTTTGATGTAATACAATGTACCCGGTACCATGATTAATATTAGATGAATTATAAAGGAAAGAGAAAATGCTAAAATCGATAAACCTGATCAAAGAATTACTATTTGACATAAATGGTGAGCTCACAAATATATTAAAAGAGCCGCAAAATATGGAATATGAAGGAACTACTTTTAATATTAATGAAAATAAATATAGGAGCCGCTTAGCTAAACGAACACCAAAGAAAGATGGGTATTTTGTTGTTTTCTGGGAAAAAGATGTAAATCATTGCAATCAGGCTTTTGCATATAGTGAGAGTCCGGATAAAATAGTGTTTTCAATCATAGATAAGGGTTTGAAAGGTCAGTTTATTTTTCCAAAATCTCTGCTTTTAGAGAAAGGAATATTGAGAACTAATGATAACAAAGGGAAAATGGCAATAAGAGTATACCCTTCATGGGAAAGGTCATTAAATAACTCAGCTAAAAAAACACAAGCATGGCAGGCACCATATTTTATAGATGTTTCAAATGAAATAGATATGAAAAGACTTACAGAATTATATTTCTCTTAAAAAGTACACATAAGAAAATCGAATGAAGAAGTCCGGAAAAGCTCCCTATTTTATAGGGGAGGCTTCGGACTTTTTTCATTCCATTATTTTTCTTCATTCTCCTTATACTGCTGTTCCATCGCTTTAGCTATTTCCTCCATATAAGCTTCTTCCTCTTTTGACCAGAAAGTCGGAGCTACAAAATTATCCGCTTCAGCAGATTCCAATTGTTCTTCCCATTTATCGATATTTTCTACAATAACATCCTCAGGGACGATTTTTATAAATAAATCATTAATATTTAGAAATACCTGTTGCGCTTCTTGCGCATGCGGAGGAACGTTTTCCCGCATCAGCCTTTTTACTTCAGCCAGAATAGAAAGCCATTCTCTATCTAATTTTTCACGCTCTTTCTTTGGTATATCCGTAAAAAGCGATGCAAAATCATCGGGAAAATGCTCCTTCATCCATGCCTTTTGCTCCTCTTCAAATTCCATCCCGTGGAGCAGAGAGGCGAGCACCGTCCAATCTAATGAAAAGTCATCATCTAAAAGCTCTTGTACATGATCAATAGCTGCGATGGCCCGGTTTAATTCCTCGCGCTTATGCACCAGCACCTTTCTTTGAACAGGGAGGGAGTCTGCAAAATTTTCTAAAGTGATTTCTTCTTTATCCAGCATTTCTTTGATTTCCTGAAGTGAATATCCAATAAATTTTAATGACTGGATACGTTGTAAGGTGGCGAGTTCTTCCAAGCTGTATAAACGATGACCGTTTTCATTTCTTTTGCTTGGATAAAGAATCCCAAGTTCTTCATAGAAACGCAGCGTTCGTGTTGAAAATCCGGTTTTTGCTCCAAATTCTCCGATGGTATACATTTCATATCAGCTCCTTTATATCTAAGTATAAAGCTTTCCGTTATGTGAAGTGCAATGGTTTTTTACAGGTAAATAGAAATATCTTTATGTTTTTAATTTTTCCTAAATAAAAATTGTATTTCTCTCTCCACTGCAAAAAGCACTTTCAAAGCAAATAAGAAATGTAATCAGCAATAAATAGCCGGTCTGTTTACTTAAAGCTTCTCAGGAGCTTTAATACCAAGCAATTTCAACCCTTCCTTCAATACAATCGCAACAGATTTCACCAATGCCAGTCTGCTGCTTTGCTCTGCATCATCAGCTAATATTTTGACCTGACCATAATATTTATTAAAATCCTGGCTTAATTTCAAAACATATTTTGCGATAACTGATGGTTCAGCCTGCTGAAAGCTTTTTTCGATTACATTTGGAAAATCCATTAGTATTTTGATGACGGTCCAGCTGTATGAATCGGTGAGCCCACTGACAGAAAGGTTATTTTCAGCAGAAGCTTTCCGAAGAATAGAGCAGGAACGGGCGTGTGTATATTGCACATAAAGCCCTGTAGAACCTTCAAATTTCAGCATCTCATCCAGATTGAATTCAATATTATTTTGGCGTTCATTCTTTAAATCATGAAAAATAATTGCTCCGACACCGACCATTTTTGCTACTTCTTCTTTATTTTCCAGTTCCGGATTTTTAGTTTTAATATTTTGGTAAGCCAGATCAATGGCTTCTTTGATAACATCCTCCAGCAGCACAACTTTTCCTTTTCTGGTCGACATTTTCTTTCCATCTTTTAAAATAAAACCGAATGGAACATGCTTTAATGAAGCTGCCCAGTCATAGCCCATTTTCTGGAGCACAAGGAATAACTGTTCGAAATGAAGGCGCTGCTCCTGTCCGACGATATAGAAGGATTTTTCAAAATGATAGGCCCTGCTCCGGTAAATAGCTGCTGCCAAATCCCGGGTTGCATATAATGTAGCGCCATCTTTCTTTTTAATTAAGCATGGCGGCATATTCTCAGCTGCTAATTCAACTACCTCAGCTCCATCTGAAAGAGACAGGAGATCTTTGTTTTTTAATTCTTGGACAACCTTGTCCATTTTATCATTATAAAATGCTTCGCCATCATAGGAGTCAAATGCAATATCCAGCAGTTCATAAATTTTCGCAAATTCCTTCAGTGATTCTTCTCTGAACCATTTCCACAGCTGATTTGCTTCTTCATTCCCAGATTCTAATTGTTTAAACCAAAAACGGGCTTCATCCTCTAAGTGGGGATGTTTTTCCGCTTGTTCGTGAAACATCACATATAGATAAAAGAGCTCTTTAATTGGGTTCTCTCGTACTTTTTCTTCTAAACCCCATTTTTTATAAGCAGTAATAAGCTTGCCAAATTGTGTTCCCCAGTCACCAAGATGATTTATTCGAATGGCTTTATAGCCATATTTTTCTGAGATATTAGCAAGTGCATTGCCAATAACAGTAGAACGTAAATGGCCCATGGAGAAAGGTTTGGCGATGTTTGGTGATGAGAAATCTAAAGTAACTATCTTTCCAGCACCGGCTGAAGACGAACCGTAGTCTTCTTTCTCAGTATTAATACGCCGAATTACTTGTTTACTGACGACTTGTTTGTTTAAAAAACCATTTAAATAAGGTCCTTCTGCCACTGTCTTTTCTAAAAAAGGTGCATCTATTTTTGTAGATAACTCTTTGGCTATTTGCTGCGGAGCTTTTTTTAGTTTTTTTGCTAAGGTAAAGCAAGGGAACGCTAAATCGCCATGAGTATTATATTTTGGTTCCTCAATCAATGAATGAATTTCATCCACTTCCGATAACCCTTGTAAATGGGTATAAATTTCCTCTGCAAATTGCTGACGGTAATTCATGGTCTACTCCTCCAATACGATTAAATGTGAAATATAAAAACATAAAAAACCCGTCTCCATGATGTAACATAGAGACGAGTTTATTCGCGGTACCACCCTAATTGCTCCTATATATAACTAATAAAGCTTTAGACTTTAATCAGAAATAAATAAGAACCTTCTTATATTATTTTTAACGGAATAACCCGGCATATCCTACTGATTGTTCAGACAGCACCTCTGAAGTGCGTTTCATTATATTCTGTACTGTCAGGCTTCCACCATCTCCTGACTCGCTGCTGTACATGATATATAACTACTCTCTTCATCAACGGTAATATATTAATGCTATATTATACAGAGATTTTCCAAAATAACAAGTACTCATTCATAAATATTTGGAGAAGTATCGGAAGAACTCAAACAATTATTGGTTACTTGAAAACAGTTTATATGGAGTTTGAAAAAGTCTGCAAAGAAGTAATCTTATAATGAGCGGACTTTCGAATGTCAAAATTGCATAAACCTTGTCAATCATAGTTTTTAATGAAGTACATTAAGTAAGAGACTTCTCCTCTACGTTTTTTGTACGGATTATGCTAAAATGTATATCAGTTAGCTTTGTTGAAGAGAGGAGCTTCAAAATGGTATCAACCGTCTGTACAAAGGATTTACTAGATCGGTTTAATTTACAGTTAGTAGCAGGAGAAGAAGGAGTTCACCGTGAAATTATAACAAGTGATATTTCACGCCCAGGATTGGAAATGACGGGCTTTTTTGACTATTATCCAAGGGAGCGTCTACAATTAATTGGTAAGACAGAATTAGCTTACTTTTTGGGACTGAATGCTGCAGAAAGAAAGCAGCGTGCTGAAAATCTATGTACGGATGTAACTCCGGGAATTATCATTTCCCGTGGCATGGATGTACCAGAAGAATTTTTTGAAGCATCGAAGCATTCTGGCGTACCAATCATACAATCACCGCGGACAACGACGCGGGTATTGAGTCGTTTAACCAATTACTTAGAATCTAAATTTGCACCATTTACGGCGGTGCATGGTGTGTTAATAGATATTTACGGCGTCGGTGTCTTAATTATCGGACAAAGTGGTGTTGGTAAAAGTGAAACAGCACTGGAATTAGTTAAAAGAGGGCATCGTCTTGTAGCAGATGATAATGTGGAAATCCGGCAAGAGGATTATGAGAGTCTGATTGGCAATGCACCTGCACTTATTGAACATTTACTGGAAATAAGGGGCCTGGGTATTATTAATGTAATGACATTATTTGGCGCAAGCTCGATCCGCAGCCAAAAACGGATTTCGATGGTTATTCAATTGGAAAATTGGGATAATAAAAAACAGTATGACCGTTTAGGATTAGATGAAGATACGATGAAGATTATGGATGTCCATCTGCCAAAAGCAACAATACCTGTCAGACCGGGAAGAAACCTGGCTGTTATTATTGAAGTAGCTGCTATGAATTTCCGGTTGAAACGGATGGGTGTGAATACGGCAGAAGAGTTTTCAGATCGTTTAACAAAAATGATTGAACAAGGTGATTTAGAATCACAATAGGAGGTAGAATATAGATGATTGGGACAAGTGCTCCTATTGATCGTGTATTTTTAGAAATTGGTCCATTAACAATTTATTGGTATGGAATCATTATTGCTGTTGGAGCTGTATTAGCAGTTTATTTAGCTACCAGAGAAGCGGAAAGAGTTGGATTGGGCAAAGAGACCATTATGGATTTCATTATTTTTGCTGTACCAATTGCGATTATCTCCGCAAGAATTTATTACGTAATCTTTGAATTTGACCAATATGCCAATGGTCCTTTATGGAAAATGTTTGCCACTTGGGAAGGCGGAATCGCTATTCATGGGGCTGTAATTGGCGGTGTGATTACAGCTATTGTTTTTGCAAAAGTAAAGAAAATATCATTTTGGCGTCTGGCTGATGTCGTTGCACCCAGTTTAATATTGGGACAGGCAATTGGGCGCTGGGGGAATTTCGTGAATCAGGAAGCGCATGGCGGTCCAATTTCTGAGGCTGCGTATGAAAGCTTCCATCAGTATTTGCCGGACTTTATTATGAACCAGATGGTCATTGATGGTGTGATGTATCATCCAACATTTTTATATGAATCTGCCTGGAATTTCCTGATATTTTTTGGACTGTTACTTTTCCGCAGAATAAATCCAAAACGCGGAATGGTATTCTTAATGTATGCTGTCACGTATTCCATCGGCCGTTTTTTCATAGAAGGGCTTCGGACAGACAGTTTATACATCATTGGTGATCTGAGGACGGCACAGGTTGTATCTATCTTAACAATCACAGCCGGAATTATCCTCATGCTATACAGGCTCATGACAACAGACGAGCGTTATCTTGACACACCAATGACAAAAAAGTATCCGAATAAAAGAAAAAAGAAAAAGAAGAAAAGGAAATAAAGTGAAACTTGATTTATCGGGTGGTTTTTCCCGCTAAGAATAAGGAATACAAGCTAACACTGCGATTACTCGCCCCATCAAAAACATTTGGGGAAACGCTTGTGTGACCAACATCGTGTTGGCCTGAACCAATCAGGAGATGAAGAGCCCGTTTTCATCCAACGAAAAAACTGATTTTACCATATAAATCAGGATGAATTACGGGCACTCATGCCGTGATGAAGCAAACGTGTTAAGCTGAAATGAGGTAAGAAAATGAAAGGAACGCTTTACAGGGGGTTAATTCAGGGATTAAAGACTACATTAAAGCTTGGGAAAGTTATTTTTCCGATTACATTAATTATAACGATATTGCAGTTTACACCTGTTTTCCCTTGGTTTATGAATATCATCTCCCCACTTATGGGGTTATTTGGTTTATCAGGGGAAGCTGCTGTTCCGCTTGTTTTAGGGAATGGATTAAATTTATACGCAGGGATTGCAGCGATTATTTCTTTTGATTTTACCGTCAAGGAAGTATTTATTATGGCAGTTATGCTGTCTTTTTCCCATAATCTATTTATTGAATCTGCTGTGGCAACAAGTGTAGGAGTAAGGTGGTGGATTATCGTTGGAATCCGGGTTGGACTTGCTGTGATATCCGGACTTTTGATTAATTTATTCTGGTCTGGCGGCTCAGAGCTTGCTCAATACGGTTTTATTTCCAGCAATGAAGTGGTCCTGAATAATTGGTGGGAAATTGGGCTTCATGGTGCTCAAGCGGCTGCTATAGCTATTGTTCAATTAGCCTGTATCGTTATCCCGTTAATGATTATCATGCAAATTATGCGGGAGCTTGGCTGGATGACTGCCATGTCAAATAAATTAGCTCCATTTATGAAGCTGCTGGGAATAGATAAGCGTGCTTCCATGACAATGGTTGCCGGTCTTACTATCGGACTTGCCTTTGGTGCCGGGCTCATGATGCAGGCTGTAAAAGAAGATAATGTGCCGAAGAAGGATATGTATTTAGCATTAATATTTCTCGTATCCTGCCATGCTGTTGTGGAGGACACGCTTGTCTTTATTCCGCTTGGAATTCCAGTTTGGCCATTATTAATTATCCGATTATCTGTAGCGATTATTTTGACGATGGTTATTGCTTATTTTTGGAAGAAGGAAGAAAGGAAAGTGCAACATGAGCATTCGTACCATTCTGTTTGATTTAGACGGAACGTTATTAAATACAAATGAGCTTATACGTGCTTCATTTGAACATACATTTGAAAAATTTAATATGCAGTTTACCCCGGAAGAAATAAAACATCTTAATGGCCCGCCATTAAATGAAACCTTTTATGAAATAAACCCGGAGCTGTCTGAACGAATGACAGCCGCATACCGGGAGTATAATATGAGAGAGCATGACCGTTATGTAGAAGCTTTTCCATATGTTTATGAAACAATCAAGCAGCTGTATGATAAAGGTATTACATTGGGAATTGTAAGTACGAAGATTAAAAAAACAGTTATGATGGGATTGGATTTAACCAGACTGACAGATTTCTTCTCTGTTATTATTACTTATGATGATGTGACACTTAAAAAACCTGATCCAGAACCGGTAGAAAAAGCAATGAAGCTGGTGAATGCGGATCCTGAAACAACCTTAATGGTAGGAGATAATTTTCATGATATTGTTTCAGGACAGCGTGCTGGTACACAAACGGCGGCGGTAAGCTGGTCTGAGAAAACAGAGGACTTTTTAAAAAGCTATCATCCAACATATTATTTGGATACAATGAGGGATTTATTAACAGTGGCAGGTGAATAGTCATGCGGAGAACTGAAAGGTATAAAGTCCATCATAAAGCAAATTCTTTATGGCAGATGTACAGTACGGTGTCTTTTTTTAAAATAGTAAAAAATTTTATTGTGATTCAGATTGCTCGTTATACTCCTTTTTTAAGAATGAAAAATTGGATGTATCGGCATTTTTTGCGCATGAAGGTAGGCGACCGTACATCATTTGCTTTAATGGCAATGCCTGATTCCATGTTCCCGGAAAAAATTAAAGTTGGAAATAACAGTATTATTGGTTATAATACAACGATTTTAGCGCATGAATATTTAATAACAGAATATCGTTTGGGTGAGGTGCATATCGGTAATGAGGTGATGATAGGCGCCAACTCGACGATATTACCGGGAGTGCATATCGGCGATGGAGCGATTATTTCTGCTGCGACACTGGTACATAAAGATGTTCCCGCTGGAGCTTTTGCCGGGGGAAATCCGATGCGGATTATTTATACGAAGGAAGAAATGGAATCGCGTAAGCTGCCGGATAATGATTGAGAGGAGGGAGCTCTGATGCAATTACCTGCTGGTATACTGCCTGCTGTAAGGCGCATGAAGGATTTTGAGAAGGTGTTGGAAAGTAATCATGAATACATTATTATTTTAGAATCAAGATTAGTCCAGCTGAAAAGTATGATTGATTACAGTCACCGTGCAAATAAAAAGGTATTTATCCATTTTGATTTAATTCAGGGGCTGAAAGCAGATGAATACGGGATGGAATTCCTGCATCGGGAAATAAAACCTGATGGTATATTAACGACACGCGGAAATGTGGTTGCAGCTGCAAAAAAGCATAAATTGCTGGCCATTCAACGTGTCTTTATATTAGACAGTGCTGCATTAGAGCAGAGTATAAAGCTTATCCATCGATTTGAGCCGGATTACGTGGAAATTTTGCCAGGTCTGGTGCCGGAAGTAATTGAAGAGATTACCGGAGAAACCGATATTCCTGTTATTGCCGGTGGGTTAATTAAAGAGGAAAATCATGTTACTCAGGCACTGAATGCTGGAGCGGTAGCCGTATCTACATCAAGCCGCAAGCTTTGGAATCTTTCAACATAGAAAAAACAGCACCTGTATCGGTGCTGTTTTTTCTATGTTGAGGTATGAAATTAGAATAAAGAAAAAATGGAACAACTTTGATTATATATAAAAGTGTTAATCGACTTTGTTCGATTTTTGTGTCCAGCCTTATTCATATAATTTCAGATCGGAATTTTCTTTTCTTTCCACCACCTGTTATTGATTCAAAAACAAGAAATCCTGCTGATTCAATGAATTGACAACGCTTGCAATTTGTTTTATTCTATACTTAAACTAATCGTGATGGAGAGAAGGAGCCCGCGCAAACGTGTACCAGGATAAGAATGGTGCTATTTGTTTGCGGGCTTTTTCTACTTATCATTTTCCTCCTTGATGTAAAAGTCACAGGTTTTATCTTTTTCTAAACTTATTTTGACATGGTATGATTATTTGGTTGTAGAAATAAAGGATAAGCCTTGTGGAATATCCTTATATGTTTAAAAAAGCACAATGGAGGAATAGGGTATGAAAGAACAATATATATTGTCAATTGACCAGGGGACAACAAGCTCCCGGGCTATTTTATTTAATAAAGGAGGGGAGATTGTTGCCACAGCTCAAAAAGAATTTGAACAGCATTTCCCTAAACCGGGCTGGGTAGAGCATGACCCGAATGAAATTTGGACCTCTGTACTTGGCTGCATTGCAGAAGTATTAAATAACACAAATATAGAAGCAAATCAGGTTGCGGGGATTGGGATTACAAATCAGCGTGAAACAGCAGTTGTATGGGATAAGCAAACGGGAAGACCAATCTATAAAGCAATCGTTTGGCAATCTCGTCAAACAGAAGATATTTGCCGTAATTTAAAACAACAGGGCTATGAAGAAACAATTCGCAGCAAAACGGGTCTTTTAATTGATCCATACTTCTCAGGAACAAAGGTAAAATGGATTTTAGAAAATGTAGAAGGCGCGAGGGAGAAGGCGGAAGCAGGAGACCTTTTATTTGGAACAATTGATACATGGTTAATCTATAAATTTTCAGGCGGGAAGACTCATGTAACCGACTATTCGAATGCTTCCCGTACCTTAATGTTCAATATTTATGATCTAAAGTGGGATGAGGAGCTTTTAGAAATTCTTGGTGTACCACAGTCGATGCTTCCAGAGGTACGGCCATCATCTGAAATCTATACAAAAACAGTATCGTATCATTTCTTTGGTGAAGAAATACCGATTGCCGGAATTGCTGGAGACCAGCAGGCTGCCTTATTTGGTCAGGCATGCTTTGAAAAAGGAATGGCAAAAAACACATATGGGACAGGCTGCTTCTTATTAATGAACACGGGAGAAGAGCCAGTAGCATCTAAACAAGGATTGTTAACAACCATTGCGTGGGGCCTGGATGGAAAAATAAATTATGCACTGGAAGGAAGTATATTTGTTGCGGGTTCTGCTGTCCAATGGCTGCGTGATGGATTACAGATGATTGAGTCCAGCCAGGAGAGCGAGGCATTTGCATCTGAAGTGGATACAACAGAAGGTGTATATATGGTTCCTGCTTTTGTCGGGTTAGGTACTCCCTATTGGGATAGCGACGCCCGTGGTGCGGTCTTTGGTTTGACAAGAGGAACGAAGAAAGAGCATTTTATTCGCGCTACGTTAGAATCTCTGGCTTATCAGACAAAGGATGTGATGCAGGCAATGTCTGTTGATGCAGGTATTGATTTAAAAACGCTCCGTGTTGACGGGGGCGCAGTAAAAAATGATTTATTAATGCAATTCCAGAGTGATATTTTAGAAGTGCCTGTAGAACGCCCGGAGATCCAGGAGACAACAGCATTAGGATCAGCTTATTTAGCAGGGATAGCTGTCGGGTACTGGAAGGATCAGGAAGAGATAGCAGCACAGTGGTTAAATGAAAAAACATTTGAACCGAAAATGGATAAAACAGAGAGTGATCGCCTATACAAAGGCTGGGAAAAAGCTGTCAAAGCAACACGTGCCTTTAAAACAGAATAGTACCTGGTTATTTATAGAAGTAATATAGATTAAGATGTTTTGGAAAGCTGTATATTGGTAAGAAGCTGAAGGTAATTTAGGAATCAATTTGAATTTTTAACATAGATACTGGGATTGATTCATTTCATTAAAAATCTGGAGGGGTAGAAATGAAAAAAATAATCAATAATCCAAGTAATGTAATTCAAGACATGGTAAAAGGAATGACTCTTGCAAACGATGGACAGTGGGTACAGGTAGAAAACACAAACGTTATTCGTCGCAAGGAGCTGTCTCAAGGGAAGGTCGGCCTGGTCAGCGGCGGTGGAAGCGGACATGAACCAGCCCATGCAGGCTATGTCGGCAAAGGGATGTTAGATGCAGCAGTTGTTGGAGAAGTATTTACCTCTCCGACACCAGATCAGATTTTTGAAGCTATTAAAGCAGTTGATCAAGGTAAGGGTGTCCTGCTCATTGTAAAAAACTATACAGGAGACGTTCTAAACTTTGAAATGGCTGGCGAATTAGCTGAGGCAGAAGGAATTCGCGTTGAGCAGGTAATTGTAAATGATGATATTGCTGTGAAGGACAGTGATTTTACCATTGGCCGCCGCGGGATTGCCGGCACTGTATTTGTCCATAAAGCAGCTGGAGCAAAAGCGGAGCAGGGAGCTTCGTTAGACGAAGTGAAAGCTGCTGCAGAAAAGACAATCGAGCAGGTGCGTTCTATGGGAATGGCTCTAACATCATGCACGGTCCCTGATGCTGGAAAGCCAAGCTTTCATTTAGATGAAGATGAAATGGAGATAGGAATTGGCATTCATGGAGAAGCAGGAACGGAACGGAAAAAGATTGCTTCTGCAAAAGAAATAGCGGATGAACTAACAAGCAATATTATTGAAGATGCTGGTCTGGCAGCTGGTGACGAAGTAGCTGTTATGATTAATGGCATGGGTTCTACACCAGAAATGGAGCTATTTATTGTAAATGGTCATGTCAATGACATGCTGAAGGAAAAACAAATTTCTGTTCATCAGACATATGTTGGCGAATATATGACATCTCTTGAAATGGCGGGATTTTCTATCACACTATTAAAGGTTGATGAAGAATTAAAGCAGCTGTTAGCAGAGCCGAGTGAAGCTATCGCTTTTAAAGAGGATATTTAAAAAGTCCAATAAAGATGACGCAGCGAAAAGAGGGTCTTCTACTAAAAACGCCCACGTCGTGTGGGCAACGTAGAAGTCACCACATCCTGTGGAAGTCTGTTCGTAAAAAGCTCGTCGCCTTGAACTTCTTGGTCCTATTTATCGGACTTTTTGAACACGCACTTAAAGCATAATGTCAGGAGGAGGTTTTTAACGTGTTAACAATACAATCAGCTCAAGACTGGATGGTAAAAGCAAATGAATATATGCAGGAGAATAAAGGTTATTTAACAGAGCTTGATCAGGCAATTGGAGACAGTGATCATGGCATTAATATGTCAAGAGGCTTTCAGGAGGTTGTAAAAAAACTTGAGCAATCCTCATATGATGATGTTGCCACGGTTTTTAAGGATGTTGCAATGACATTAATGTCGAAAGTAGGAGGAGCTTCAGGTCCATTATATGGTACTGCTTTTCTGAAATTGTCGATGGCAGTGAAAGGGAAGGATACTGTAGACAAGGGTGATATTGCAGCAGGACTGGATGCCGCAGCACAAGGTATTCAGCAACGGGGGAAATCAACCACTGGAGAAAAAACGATGGTAGATGTTTGGGTGCCAGTTGTTTCCTGGTGGAATGAACAGAGTGAAATCGATGCAGCAGATTTAGAAAAGACAGCAGAAGAAGCTATGGAATCTACAAAGCCGATGAAAGCAACAAAAGGAAGAGCATCATATTTGAAGGAAAAGTCTGTCGGTCATATTGATCCAGGATCTGCTTCCAGCTACTATATATTCAAATCGCTGGCAGAAGTTTTAGCATAACGCACAGAATTTTTAAGCAATATTTCCAGTTATTTTTATACCAGCATATCAGGTGCCTGAAAGTGAAAAAGTCCGGATAAAAGCAAAAGGCTATACAGTATGTATAATATATGTTAGTATGAATTTAAGTTAATAAAACGGACGGAGAAGCTATGGAGAGACCGCGGGAAGGCTGGTATTATTATATCAGTATTCTTGTGGTCTTTTTTAATTTATCTGAAGTATTCAGATTGTGATTGGCAATAAAAAGAAAAGCTGTACAAGAATGAATTGGTTTTTCTTATACTTTTGGATGAATAGCCGTCTTTAAATAGGGAAAAAGAAACTATAGATAATTTTAGGGGTGGAGTTTATGAGTGAATTTTCAGGGAAAAGACGTAAAGAAGTATTAGAATCACTGGAAAAAGAGCAACTGGATTTATTAGTTATTGGGGGAGGTATTACCGGTTCCGGAATTTCATTAGATGCTGCTACAAGAGGGCTGCGAACAGGACTTATTGAAATGCAGGATTTTGCAGCGGGTACCTCAAGCCGTTCAACAAAATTAGTGCATGGCGGCCTGCGCTACTTGCAGCAATTTGAAGTAAAAATGGTTGCAGAGGTAGGGAAAGAACGTGCTGTCGTTTATGAAAATGGTCCACATGTTACCACACCAGAGTGGATGCTTTTACCATTTCATAAAGGAAGTAATTTAGGACCGTTTACATCTAATATCGGTTTGCGTGTATATGACTTTTTGGCAGGCGTTAAAAAATCAGAACGCCGTGAAATGTTAAAACCAGCTGAGGTATTAGACCGTGAACCGCTTGTAAAAAAAGACGAGCTTCGCGGCGGCGGATATTATGTAGAATATAAAACAGATGATGCACGATTAACTATTGAAGTGCTTAAAAAAGCTGTTGAAAATGGTGTCAAAGCAGTCAACTATACAAAAGCAGTGGAATTCATCTATGAAGATGGAAAAGTAGTAGGCGTTGTGGCAGAAAATCAAATCAGCAAAGAAAAGCATAAAATCTATGCGAAAAAAATTATTAATGCTGGCGGTCCATGGGTAGATGATGTCCGTGAATTAGATGGATCCAAAAAAGGAAAAACACTTCATTTAACAAAAGGTGTCCATCTAGTATTTGACGAATCTGTATTCCCGCTTAAACAGGCAGTGTACTTCGATACACCGGACGGACGTATGGTTTTTGCTATTCCTCGTGATGGTAAAACTTATGTAGGCACAACAGACACTGACTATAAAGGGAATATTGCTCATCCAACAATGACAGAGGCAGACCGCGATTATATCTTAGACGCGATTAACTATATGTTCCCTTCTGTCGGAATTGATGCAGACAAAGTAGAATCCAGCTGGGCTGGAATACGTCCTTTAATTGCTGAAGAAGGTGCAAGCAGCCCAAGCGAAATCTCCCGTAAGGATGAAATTTTCCAATCTGATTCTGGGTTACTTTCCATGGCAGGAGGAAAATTAACAGGCTACCGTAAAATGGGGGAACACGTTGTTAATATGGTAGCGAAACAATTAAAAGAAGAAGAAGGCATTTTATATACAGACAGCCAAACAAAGCATTTGCCAATTTCCGGAGGAGAAGTTGGCGGATCAAAAGGCTTCAAGAACTTCAAAGCAGAAAAGGTTAAAGAAGGTGTGAGCCTTGGTTTAACAGAGAAAGAAGCAGCAGAACTGACACAGCGGTATGGTGCAAATGTAGAAAAAGTCTTCACACTTTATACAGAAAATAAAGAAGCTGCTAAAAATGAAAATATTGAACCGGCAGTATTTGCTCAGGTACTATATGCAATCAATGAAGAAATGGCTTATAAAGCAGTTGACTTCTTTATCCGCCGTTCAGGTGCATTATTCTTTAACCGTCCATGGGTAGAAACACATATGGATACGGTACTTCCGTTCATGGAAAAAGAACTCGGCTGGACAAAAGAGGAAGCAGCAGCATATAGAAAAGAATTGGAACAATTATTGTACGAAACAACACACCCAGATAAATAAGAACGTAATAATAAAAATAAGATGCATGCTCTGCCATGTGTCTTATTTTTTCGGCTTTAGACGGAATTATATAATATGAAATAAGTCCGGTTCTGTCCGCTAAAATTATGAGTATTGTTCATGTTATATTAAACATTAAAAATAACTTTGGACAACACAGAGCCCGCTGCTCAGGCTATCAAATACAGACCTTTGAAAAGAGCGGTAAACGGAAGTAAAAGTTTCACTATTTAACATGACAAATATGGGAATCTGCTATATTCTATGGTATACTTTTCTCGACTTGTCTTTAAGAACGGGGGAGATCCATGTTAAAAGGAAAAAGAAATAAAACCAAAGGAACAACAAATAACGTAACCCCATTCATTCCTGAAGGCGACTTTTACTATACAAAGGGCGTAGAGGCATTTAAAAAAAGGAAATTTGATATTGCAATTAAATGGATACAGAAAGCAATAGAAGACAAACCCTATTTCCCTCTATATAAATGCCAGTTATCCATCATTTATACTGAAACAGGTGCTTATCATAAAGCAAATCAGCTGCTGACAGAGGTTTTGAAGACTGGAGAATATGTTGATTGCTACTATTTAGCTGCAAATAACTATGCGCATCTTGGATTGCTGCAAGATGCTAAAAAATATGCACAAATGTATTTAGATAAAAAGCCAGAGGGAGATTTTAGTGATGATGCTGCCCAGCTTCTTGATTATATAGAAATTGGCGATGAAGACGAGGAAGAAATCTTTTCTCTGGAGGATGAGGACGAACTGATTATTTTACAGGAGACAGCCTTTTACCATATAGAAAATAATGACTGGGAAAAAGCGATTCCTTTTATTGAAGAGATAATGGAAAATTTTCCAGAACAGAAGTTAGCTGTTCATGACTATGCGCAAGCACTATTCTATACTGGAAAAAAAGAAGAGGCTATGCATATTGAGGAGGATATGCTGGAGGATTACCCGAATAATTTGCAAAGTCATTTAAATTTAGCGTTGTTTTATTATGAGACAGGAGATTCTGATTACCTTGAGCATATCCAGATCATAGATAATATCTATCCAATTCATGAGGAGCAAAAGCTGCGGATTGCAGAAGTCTTTGCAAAAACAGAAAATTATTCTTTAGCATATGAACGGTATCAAAATGTTTCTGGAGAGCAAGCTAAAAGAAGAGCATCTTATTATAAGTGGTATAGTGTTACAGCTTATCATTCAGGATATCCCAGTAAAGCATTGCGATTATGGGAAGAGGGTTTGAGACGGCACCCTAAGCTGTCAAAGGAGGAAGGGCCCTGGGCTTTTAAAGATTAAAAAAGGGTTCGATATCCTGTCGCTGTACAGGAATTACGAATATGAGCAAAAAGATAGACGTTATATCTTAATTTCATTACACTATACGTTGGAATAAGAATATTATAAAGATAAAGGGGCGGTATTGAATGTCCGAAGAAAAAATATATGATGTGATTATTGCCGGAGCTGGACCAGCAGGTATGACTGCTGCAGTGTATGCTTCCCGGGCAAATTTAGATACATTGATGCTGGAACGTGGAATTCCGGGCGGTCAAATGGCAAATACAGAAGATGTGGAAAACTATCCTGGATTTGATCATATTTTAGGGCCGGATTTATCGAATAAAATGTTCGATCATGCTAAAAAATTTGGTGCGGAATATGCATACGGTGATATTAAATCCATTGAAGATCATGGCAATTATAAAACTATTCATGCAGGAAAGAAAGAGTATCATACCAAGGCTTTAATTATTGCAACAGGAGCGCAATATAAAAAGCTTGGCATCCCGGGAGAAGAAGAGCTTGGCGGACGCGGTGTATCTTATTGTGCGGTGTGTGATGGTGCTTTCTTTAAAGAAAAAGAACTTGTTGTTGTCGGCGGCGGGGACTCTGCTGTGGAAGAAGGCGTATATTTAACAAGATTTGCAAGTAAAGTAACCATTGTTCACCGCCGTGATGAATTGCGCGCACAGCGTATTCTTCAGGATCGTGCTTTTGATAATAATAAAATTGAATTTATTTGGGATACAGTGCCTGAAAAAATTAATGGTACAGACGGAAAAGTCAGCAGTATCACATTAAAAAATAATAAAACGAATGAAGTGTATGATTTTGAGACAAACGGTGTATTTGTTTATATCGGTATGCTGCCTTTAAACGATCCATTTACAGAGTTAGGAATTACAGATGAAGAAGGATATATTCCTACATCTGAAAACATGGAAACAAAAATTCCAGGAATTTTTGCAGCTGGAGATATCCGTGCAAAAGATCTTAGACAAATTGTTACCGCTACTGGTGATGGAAGTATCGCAGCTGAAACAGCCATTAAATATGTAGAGACATTAGAAGATTAATCAAGATAATTGTCGTATTTTAGGTGATAAGTAATTCTAAAGTTATTGGAAATTGTCGAATCTATAGGGGTTATCAATCTTAAGGTATAATTTGTATAAAAAAATTAATCTCCGGTAACTGGTTCTTAACCTTGTTGTAACACGCATGAAACAATGAAAGGTTAAGATAGGGTTAACTAATTGACCCCCTTTTAATAGATAGATTAGTTTTGGGACAGGTGACTCACCTGTCCATTTTTTTGGATTAAAATAAAGGCAGCTTTTTTTTAGAATAAGAAAGTATATAAGAATATTGAAGAATAGCCGCTCCAACGGGTTTCATAGGATGAGTAACCGCAACCTCAGAAATACACTACGCTTTCCGTAGGCCCCGAGCTCATCTCCTCGATAAAGAAGACTTAGTGATTGGCAAGCCGATAGGCGCAGACAGAGCTAAAGCCGCACTTATGTCCTTGGGTGAAAAAAAGAAGAGCACTTTTTTCCTGTGGGGCATACAGGACGTATGTCAGTTCGGTGCCTGAGACAGGGCGTCACTAACTTAACCAAATTTCCTTCCGTTTTGGGACTGCGATTACTCGTCCCATCAAAAAGCGTCGCTAGAATTAGCTTCATTTCTTTGTAAGAAAGCAAATGAAACATATTTATTCAAAGATAGGAGCGGATGTTGTCGACTCCTACGGGAAAAGCAACAGGTGAAGACCCCGCAGGAAGTGGTCTTCTTCCGAGGAGGCTGAGACGTTGCCCGTGAAAAGCGACTTCCTGGAGCGGACATCTCCCTGGCAAGAACACCATTGTTTTAAAGAGCAAGTGATTTTCTTGGTTTTTCTCAGTTTGTATAAATACAAGCCGTATTTAACCGAATTCTTGGCGAATGTCAGGTTTTCTAATATAATGAAGTAAGATACAATAAGTATAGCGCAAGAACTGGCCGGTTAAGATCTTAGGGCCCGGAAACCAGGGTTGGGGATTCGACTGCCCGCCAGAAATATAAGTGGCGTCGGAAGAGGTTTGAAAGGGGAGAGTTCAGTGAATCAAGAAAAAGAAACAAAGCTCGTTATTATTACTGGAATGTCAGGAGCCGGAAAAACAGTTGCGGTACAAAGCTTTGAGGACTTAGGGTATTATTGTGTAGATAATTTACCTCCTGCACTTCTTCCAAAATTTTTAGAATTAATGAAGGATGCTTCTAATACAATTCAGAAAGTGGCCCTTGTCATGGATTTACGGGGGAGAGAATTTTTTGATTCCTTATACAAAGCACTGGATGCAATTAGCCATACACCGTGGATTCAAAGCCATATTCTATTTTTAGATGCAGCTGATGAAACTTTGGTTACGAGATATAAAGAGACAAGACGCTCTCATCCGTTAGCTGTTGGCGGGCTTCCTTTAAACGGGATTCATCAGGAGAGAATCATTATTGATGAATTGCGCGGACGTTCTCAAAGAATTATTGATACATCAAATCTTAAGCCAAGAGATTTACGCGAAAAGATTCTTCAATTATATAAGGAAGAAAAGCAGGAAGTGTTTTCGGTTCATTTCGTATCTTTTGGATTTAAATATGGAATTCCAATTGATGCGGATTTAGTTTTTGATGTACGCTTTTTGCCGAATCCACATTATGTGTCTGCGCTTCAGCCTTTAACAGGATTAAATCAGGAAGTCTCTTCGTATGTATTTAAATGGACAGATACACAGCTGTTTACAGATAAATTAAATGATTTATTCCGTTTTATGTTTCCGCAATATAAAAAAGAAGGCAAATCACAATTAGTCATTGCCATTGGCTGCACTGGCGGACAGCATCGTTCTGTAGCTTTAGCTGAGTATTTCTCCAAACAATTCAATGATGATTATATTACACATGTCAGTCATCGGGATATTGAGAAGAGAAAGGCTAAATCATCATGAGCAATGTTCCCAAAATAACGGCTATTGGCGGAGGAACAGGAATGCCGGTTTTACTGCGTGGATTGAAGGATTTACCGGTGGAGCTTACCGCAGTTGTGACTGTAGCGGATGATGGAGGAAGTACAGGAAGAATCCGTTCAGAAATGGAAATACCTGCACCGGGAGATATTCGAAACGTTATTGCTGCTTTATCTGATGCAGAACCTATGCTTTTAGAGCTCTTTCAGCATCGGTTTCAACAAGGGAATGGATTGACTGGTCATTCATTAGGGAATTTATTATTAGCTGCTATGACATCGATGACCGGTAATTTTAATCAGGGGATAAAAGAAATTTCCCGGGTTCTAAATGTAAAAGGAAAGATATATCCGATTTCAAATGATAATATGTCTTTGCATGCAATTATGGAAGACGGAGAAATTATTCATGGTGAATCAAATATCCCTCTGTCGGGAAAACGGATTAAACGTATTTTTTTAGAGCCGCAGCCGCTGCATCCATTACCCAATGCTGTTGAATCCATTGAAAAAGCAGATCTGATTGTTATATCTCCAGGGAGCCTGTATACTTCCATCATGCCGAATCTAATTGTTCCAGAAGTGAAGGAAGCATTACACAACGCGAAAGCAAAGAAAGTCTATGTTTGTAATATCATGACGCAATATGGAGAAACAACAGGTTATTCCGCGGCAGATCATGTTCAGGCTATTCACGACCATGTTGGTGATGCTTGTGTTGATTATGTTATTGTTCATAACCAGCCAATAGATGCAGAAACACAGGAAATTTATAAAGAAGAGAGAGCATTTCCGGTAGAAGCGGATATTGACCGCTTAAAAGCCATGAATGTTCAGGTAGTTGCAGGAAATATTGTTGTAAAGCATAAAGATGGAACACTTCGCCATAATAATGATAAAATTGCTGAGATGCTTTATAAATTTTTATAATTTTATCATGGAATGAAGTTTTGCTTTATGTGCGTGTTGAAAAGGGAAGGAGTGTGATACTATGTCCTTCGCATCAGATATTAAAAAAGAACTAACCGCGATTCAATCGGATTCCTGCTGCCAGTTTGCTGAGTTAGCTGCATTAGTTCGAATGAATGGCGTTATTTCTATATCAAAGCAAGGTTATGCACTGGATGTGCAGACGGAGAATGCAGCAATTGCAAGGCGTATTTACACATTAATTAAGCAAAATTATACATTACCGGTAGAACTGCTTGTCCGTAAAAAAATGAAGCTGAAAAAAAATAATGTGTATATTGTCCGTATGAAAAACGGTGTCCAGTCTTTATTAAAGGATTTGGATTTAATCGAAAATCAATATCAAATTATCCGGACTATTTCAGAGAAATACTTAGATAAAGAGTGCTGCCGCAAATCATATTTACGTGGAGCGTTTCTGGCTGGCGGTTCGATGAATAATCCGGAAACATCTTCTTATCATTTAGAGATTTTCAATTATTATGAAGAACATGCAGAAGCGTTAAAAACATTATTGAATGGATACGACTTGCATGCAAGAACATTGGAACGTAAAAACGGACATATCGTATATATGAAGGAAGCAGAAAGGATTACTGCTTTTTTAAGTATTATCGGAGCACATCAAGCATTATTGAAATTTGAAGATGTCCGTATTGTCCGTGATATGCGGAACTCTGTGAACAGGTTAGTAAATTGTGAAACAGCGAACTTAAATAAAACCATTGGTGCAGCATTCCGTCAAATTGAAAATATTAAATTGATTGAACGAACAGTCGGACTGGAACAATTACCTGAGAAATTGCAAGAGATGGCTAAGCTGCGGGTTCAGTATGAAGAAGTTTCATTAAAGGAATTGGGAGAACTCGTTTCCAGCGGGACAATTTCTAAATCAGGCGTGAATCATCGATTGAAGAAGATTGATGAATTCGCAGAAAAAATTAAACGTGGAGAGCTGCAGCTTGGTAATTAATGCTAGCATCCGGAGAATATGATATAATGCAATAAATATCATGGAACATCGCCAAAAAATAAATGCAGAGCTTTCTCTGCATTGCAAAAAATGGAGGCGTTTACTTAAGACAGGAGAGTGGATTTGTTGATTGAGAAAACGGTGAAGATTGAATTAGATTCAGGATTGCAGGCAAGACCAGCTGCCTATTTTGTACAAGAGGCCAATCGATTTGATTCACACATATTTTTAGAGAATGATGATAAAAAAGTGAATGCGAAAAGCATTATGGGACTGATGAGCTTAGCTTTGACAAAAGGGGAAGAAATTAAGCTTATTATCGAAGGTGAAGACGAAGAAGAGGCAATGGAATATTTAACAAGCCTTGTTCGCGAGAAAGTATGATTGAGCTAATGTTAAGTTTATAATAAATAGCAAATCTATGCCTATTTAAAAACTCCCTCTTAAGGGCGGGTAATCTTTACTCAAACTTAAGAGGGAGTTATCATGCATTTCATTTTTCTAGTAGCGCGCCCAGAGGGATTCGAACCCCCGGCAAACCTGGTACCGGAAACCAGTGCTCTATCCAGCTGAGCTATGGGCGCATATTGTTTTATTAAAAACACAACCTTAATTATACATACGAATTCCTTCTGAGACAAGTCCTTTTTCTTTATTTGATAAAATTTCTTAGGTTTAACAAACATAAAATCGGGAAAACTGGTTAAAGTAGAAATTTGGAGAATCTTTTTGTTTGACCTTTATTGACCAATGAGCTATCATATTAACTATAGTAATTAAATCATCAGCCATGTTAACTGGCTATTCAAGGAGGATTTATAATGAATTTAGTACCTACAGTTATTGAACAAACAAACCGTGGTGAACGCGCATACGATATTTATTCCCGTTTATTGAAGGACCGGATTATTTTACTTGGCAGCGGTATTGATGACAATGTCGCCAACTCTATTGTAGCACAGCTATTATTCTTAGAAGCAGAAGATCCAGGAAAAGATATCTCTTTATACATTAATTCTCCTGGCGGATCTATTACAGCCGGAATGGCAATTTTTGATACAATGAATTTTATTAAATCAGATGTATCTACAATCTGCATTGGTATGGCAGCTTCTATGGGAGCATTCCTGCTTAACGCTGGTGAAAAGGGTAAACGTTTTGCTTTGCCGAACAGTGAGATCATGATTCACCAGCCATTAGGTGGTACGCAAGGTCAGGCAACAGATATTGAGATTCATGCAAGAAGAATTATTGAAATTAAAAAACGCATGAACCGTATCATGTCTGAAAACACCGGACAGCCATTAGAAGTTATTGAACATGATACAGAGCGTGATAACTTTATGACTGCAGAACAGTCCAAAGAATACGGCTTAATTGATGATATCTTTGAACGCAAACAATAATCGAAGTGTAAAAAGTAAAAAAAGACCGGAGTTTTACACCGGTCTTTTTTTTTTTTGCTATTTTCTATTTCTATGTGAAATGTTTTAAATAGTTCTTATAAATATGATTTATTTATAAAACATTTTACCGGAAATTATTTTTTTATGAAATGATAAAATTATGTTTATCATAAATCCGAAATATCTCGTAAATACTGTGAAATTAACTGTTTAGTCATTCCTACAGGGTATAGTTTATGGTAAAATAAACTCAAGGTAGAATTTCGAAAATAATAAAAAATTTTAAGTTAAGTTATTTTGTATATGTTATCCCACATTTCACTAGTCTTAGGCATCTTTGACGGGATGAGAAGTTTTCCTTTTTATAATCCCCTACAAGCGAGCTTTTTGCAGGATATAACCTAATTCTATCTGCGGAAAGAATCGTTCCTCAAGGCTGAAGTATCACTTTACAGTTGTTTCTCCATGAAATGTTATCTTTTGCACACTCTGTTATATAAACTTTCACTACCCAAAAGCTGTCAAGACATAAGAGCTTTAAAAACTATCTTTTAGATAGATTAATTAAGATTCTATTATTGGAAAATATTTCAAGGAGGATATTGATGGAAAAAATAGTTAATATTGTAGAGTCACAAGTTATTGCTTCTGTGAAATCACCGGAACATTTAGAATTGGCTGCTGCTTCAAATTCAAATGTTGTGTTTTTATTAACGGGAGATTTACTTACGACTTCTGATTATCTAGATGTACTTAAAAAGGCTGGGAAGCAAACTTTTTTACATATAGATTTTATTGAGGGGCTTTCTAATTCAAAAAATGCACTAAAGTATATTGCAAAAGTGTGGCAGCCCAAAGGAATTATTACTACAAGAAACAGCCTGATTAAATATGCAAAAGAAGAAGGGTTAATGACAGTTCAAAGAATCTTTTTAATTGATAAAAATGCTATGAAAAAAGGAATTGAGATGGCAGATCAATACCAGCCTGATGCTATTGAAATATTACCTGGACTTATGCCAAGCGTCATAGACGAATTAACAAGGACAACGAAACTCCCGATTATAGCTGGAGGATTGATCAGCAAAGAAAAGGAGATCCTGGAAGGATTAGAGGCAGGAGCTTTAGCTATTTCTTCAAGTGATCCTAAATTGTGGAATATTGATATTTGATATAAACTAACCAAAAGACTCTGCAGATAGATAAACCATAGAGTCTTTTGGTTGAAAAAGAGAATAAAACTGCTGATTTTCGCGGTCTTAGACTAGTTTTGTAAATATTTGTTCACAAAATTGTGATTTTTTCTTTACAATATTGAAAGCGTTTGCTATACTTGTGTCAATAATTAAATAACTCTATATAGAAATAGGAGAAGATAGAGTTGGATAATTACCTTTCGGAGGAGAGGTGTGTCCAATTTCTTATCATCTCCTATTTTTTTGGGTTATTTCAAACAAAAAGGAGGAGAAAGGTATGAGAGGTAAAAAAGGGCAATTAGTTATAGGGGGATTATTTATTGTTTTAATTAGTTTACTTGCAGCTTGTGCTGGTGATGATACTGGAGGAGACGGTGATTCCGGCAGCGGAGGAGCAATTACACTTTATTCCCCTGAAACACCTGATTTAACGAATGAATTAGCTGCTAAATTTGAAGAAGTACATGGGACCCCGGTAAACGTTAATTATGCAGGAACAAATGTACTTGTGAATCAAATGATAGCCGAGCAAGGTAATCCACAGGCTGATGTCTGGTATGGCGGAGGAGGGATTCTGCCTTTTGAAACAGCTGTAGATAAGGATATTATTACGCAATATATTCCGGAAGCAGCAGAGGATTGGGAAGTTACTGAAAACGGTATCAAAATGAAACACCAGGATGATTATTATGTAGGTACAGAGATTTTTGTACTTGGTTTTGCTTACAATACAGAATTGGTTTCTGAAGAGGAAGCACCAAAAACATGGGAAGATTTATTAGATCCTAAATGGGAAGGCAAAATTCAATTTCCAAACCCTGCCGCTTCTGGTACATCAACATTGATGGTACTAAGCTACATGATGCAGCATGGAGAAGAAGAAGGCTGGGAATATTTCCAAAAGCTGACGGATTACGCGAATTCTATTCCGGATTCAGGCTCCAGCCCGACAAAAGGGGTCGCTATGGGAGAAGCTGAAATAGCAATCGGTTTTGATTTTATGGCATATGAGCTAAAAGAAAACGGAGAAGACGTTGATTTTATTGTCCCTGAAGAAACGCCAGTATTAGTAAACCCGGTTACATTGGTTAAAGATGGTCCTAACCCGGATGGCGGCAAGCAATTTATGGACTTTATGCTGAGTGATGAAGCACAGGAGATTTTAGCTTCATGGAATCATATACCAATTAATCCGGATGTTGAATCACAAACACCGATTTCTTTAGAAACTGTGCAGGAGCATGCAATTGACCTGGACATTGATTGGGTAAATGAGAACTATGACCGAATCAGAAGCGAATGGAATACGAATATACAGTAAAGGGATGGTTTTATGGGCTCTGTTGTTGTAAAGCAGCTTACAAAGAATTTTTCTGGAACAGACGTGCTTAAGAATATTGAATTAGATATCCAAGAGGGCGAATTTTTTGCCCTTCTTGGCCCCTCTGGATGCGGGAAAACAACAACCATGCGTTGTATTGCCGGATTTGAAACACCTACAAGCGGAGAGATAAAAATTGGCGAAAAGATAGTAAATAAAATTTCTCCCCATCAAAGAAACTGCGGAATGGTATTCCAAAGTTATGCGCTGTTTCCGCATATGAATGTTTTTGATAATATTGCGTACAGCTTGAATATCAAGCGTTTAAGAGATAGTAATATGTTTAAAAAAATCGGAGTATATATCCGAATGCTCAATAGTAAAATAGTCAAATATCCAAAAGATATTGAGGAAAAAGTAAATAGTATTATAGAGTATGTTGAGCTGCAGGATCATGCTAAAAAGCTGACAGGTGAGCTCTCGGGCGGGCAGCAGCAGCGGGTTGCATTAGCCAGGGCGCTTGTGATGGAGCCTCAGGTTCTATTGATGGATGAACCTCTGTCCAACCTGGATCAAAAGTTGAGACATACTATGAGAAATACAATTAGAAGAATTCAACAGGAATTGAAGATTACAACGATTTTTGTAACGCATGATCAGGAAGAAGCAATGAGTATGGCGGATCGCGTTGCTGTAATGAGCGGCGGAGAAATTCTCCAAATTGGAACACCTACAGATTTGTATAGTAATCCGAAAACACCTTTTATTGCAGATTTTGTCGGTACTTCTAATATACTTCCTGGAAAAGTAATAAAAAAGGAAAAAAATCTGACCTATGTAAGAGTCGGTGATTATGAAATTCAGTCTTCAATGGATACAGAGCTTGAAGATGTACAGCTTGTAATCAGACCTGAGAATTTAATTGTAAAGGATAAAAACGAAAGTACGAGGGACAATTATTTTGAAGGTACAGTAGAAGTAGCAACCTATTTGGGGTCGACTGTAAGGTATGATATTAAAGTTGGGGAGCATAACCTGCTGGTGGATACTGTATTTGAATCAGGAGATAAGATTTTTGCAAAAGGATCAGAAATCAAAGTTATTGTAGATCCTGAAAGGGTTTTGCTGTTATGAAGAAATTAAAAGATAATTTTAACGGTCTTGGGATATTAAAAATACTTGTCTATGCTTTCTTTCTATTATTCTTAATTATTCCTTTACTATCTATCTTCCTGGTGAGTTTTACGAATGAGCCTATCAATATATTTGGTTCATTAATAAGCGTGGACACGCTGCAAACGACCATCAATCAGTTTAAAAATGCTACTTTAGATAACTTTACTGCTATTTTTCAAAATACAACTTATTTTACTTCCTTGAAGAATAGTTTGTATTTGGCAATAACGGTATCACTCGTGGTTATGTTAATTTGTATTCCGATTGCTTATGGGATTGCAAGAACGAAGATGCCTTTTAAGAAAACAATCAGCGCATTATGCACCATCCCATTAGTTGTACCGACTTTTATTTCTGGATATTCTTTTATCATTATGTTCGGAAGATCCGGATGGGTTACACAAATCTATCAGTATTTGGGCGGAGAAGGGCTTTTTATTGATCCATATTCGATGACAGGTATAGCAATTGTACAAATATTTTTCTTTTTCCCTTATGCATTATGGCCAATGGTTGCCGCATTTAAAGTAAGTGATATATCTCTTGAGGAAGCATCCAGAAATATGGGAGCAAAGAGCTGGCTTACTTTTTCAACGGTAACTATGCCTCTGGTAATACCAGGAATGCTTTCTACAGCACTGGTTATCTTTGCGGTCAGCTTTTCTGATTTTGGAACACCGATTATTCTGGCGCCAAGTGATTTAAACCTGATTGTTGTAGAAGCATACAGAGAAATTTCCGGATTCTTTAACTGGGGAGGTGCCGCAATCTTGACTGTTGTCATGATTGCTATTGCGGGACTTGCTTACTGGCTGCAAAACTATTTCACTAAAAATATGAATTACGGTTCTGTATCTGGAAAACCAAAACAAGTCAAACTCAGCGATAATAAAATGCTGACTGTTCCTTTGTTCGTATTTTCAGCTTTCGTTATTATCGTTCCACTATTATCCGTACTTACTGTATTTTTACAGTCGATTGCAACTACTTGGGGAAAGGATCTTCTGCCAAGCGGTTACACGTTATCTCATTACCAGACTATTTTCACATCCTCCCTTGGGAACATTCAAAACAGTATTGTGCTGGCGCTGGGGGCTCTGGTAATAAGTGTTGTCGTATCAGCGGCAGTAGCTTACTTTGTTGTAAGACATAAATCAACAGCGCTTGATTTTGTAACGACAGTACCGTTGATTGTTCCAGGAATTGCTGTTGGTATTGCGTTGATTCAGACATTTAATACAGCACCTTTACAGCTTACAGGAACAGCATTTATTTTAATTGTCGCGTATGCAATGCGAAGATTGCCATATATGGTCCGGTCTACGATGAGTACGATGAAATCCATTAAAGCTGATATTGAGGAAGCAGCCATAAATCTAGGTGCCTCTACCTTCACCGCTTTATTGACAGTTGTTGGACCATTGATGCTTCCTGGTATCGCGGCAGGATCGATATTAGTTTTTGTAACTGTTATTAAAGAGACAAGTATATCAATTCTGATGGCGCCGGCAAGCTGGGCCCCAATGAGTCTGGCAATCTTTCAAAATGTAATGCGGGCAGAATACTATTCCGCGGCAGCGATGTCAATTGTTCTTGTTGTCATAGTAGTTATATTCCAGCTGATTGCAGAAAAACTTACAAATAGAAGTGAGAAAAAGAGTTAAGTTTTAAATGCTTTGTCCGGGGTTTTAATCTTTAGAAATAAACCCCGGATAAAAAATATAGCAGACTCTTAAAAGCTATTTATAGCTTGCCAAGTGTCAATTTTTATAAAGAAAAGGCATTATACAATTTTTATTTTACTGAATATTCAGTTATATAGTTGTTTATGAGTCAGAGAGAATAATAGACATATACAGGTTGTGAAAGCCCTCTCTCTTCATAAAAAGATAATAAGAGCTTGTTCCTGAAGTTCTTATTGCCTGAAACTTTACAGATTGGCGATGGTAATAAATACACCAAGCAATTATAAAACAACAAGGAGGACAACAGGGTGAAACGGGGATACATTTTTGATTTAGACGGTACGATTTATTTAGAAGAGAAAATTATTGAAGGGGCAAGCGAGACGATTAAGGCTTTACGTGAAAGAGGAGATGAAGTTGTTTTTCTGACAAATAAGTCGATTGAAACAACAGAGACCTATGTAAACAAATTAAATAAACTTGGAGTTGAAGTAACAAATGAAAATGTCATTAATTCTAATATACTGACAGCCAGATATTTAAAATCTCAATTACAGCAAACAGAAAAGGTCATGGTTATCGGAGAACAGCCACTAATTAATGAAATAAAAAAACAGGGTATTGAGGTATCTGATAAACCGGAAGAAGTAAAATATGTTGTGCTGGGCTGGGATAGAAAATTCAGTTATGATAAATTAAATCGTGCTTTTCAGGCATGGAGGAATGGGGCAGTCGTGGTAGCTACTAATCCGGATCGCACTTGTCCAATGCGCGGAGGCCAGATACCAGATTGCGGGGCAATGATTGGAGCAATGGAAGGAGCAACCGGAGAAAAAATAGAAATTATACTTGG
Source organism: Oceanobacillus sp. FSL W8-0428 (assembly GCF_038004405.1). Lineage (NCBI taxonomy): Bacteria > Bacillati > Bacillota > Bacilli > Caryophanales > Bacillaceae > Oceanobacillus > Oceanobacillus sp. FSL W8-0428. Next base: position 39,253 of record NZ_JBBORB010000001.1, on the reverse strand, counting down.
CAAGCCTTCTTTATTAGCAGCTAAATTTATTGTAGAAGATATTTTAAAACTTCCGTCAGAAAGATGTTTTATGGTAGGGGATAGATTGGAAACAGATGTGAAAATGGGAAATGATTATGGTATGAATTCTATTTTGGTTTTGACAGGTATAACAGATAAATGCATGGTGGAAACGACACCTTATAAGCCTCATTACACATTAAACAGTGTGAAGGATATCTTAAACATGAAAACAGATGCAGTTGTCTGATTAAAGCAAAAAAAAGCATATCTACTAAGGTTAACTACTTACCTGTAAATAGATATGCTTTTTCTTGATTTTCCAATCAAGCATAAAGCTCCCAGGCTAATTTTAAAGAATCTACGATATAATCAGCTACTTCTTCTACTTCCTGGTCATCTGTTAATACACGTGAATGATGCTGCTCATAAATTGGCTGCCGATCATCAAAAAGCTGTTTAATTTCATCCATATTTTTTCCTTGCAAAACAGGGCGGCTGTCTATCAGTAACCCAATCCGGTCCTTCCATTTGTCCCAGGTTAAGTCGAGGAAGAAAATAGTAGTGGTTGCAAGACAGATATCCTGAATTTCTTTTTGTAGAAATGCCCCGCCGCCTAAGGAAATTACCTTTAATTTTTTATGGCACATTTCAGAAATGATCTCTTTTTCATGCTGGCGAAAGACAGCTTCCCCATACTTAGCAAAAATATCTTTTGGAGGCATCTGGAATCTGCGTTCAATTACTTCATCAATATCGATAAAGTCACGATATAACTTTTGAGCAACCGCCTGACCAATCGTTGTTTTTCCAACCCCCATAAAACCGATTAATACAATACTTTGTTCTTTTAACGGTATTTTATTCATTTTTATTTCCTCCCGTACCCTGTGTATATATAAGCATTATTGCTGATAGATTGCTGCTCTTGCTAATTGATCTGCTTTGCTGTTTTCTTTTTCAGGTATCCATTTAATAAATAAAAAAGGAAATTCTGCTGCTTCAGACTGGATAACTTCAAGTAAAGGAAGAAATTGTTTGTTCTTTGTTCGGCCTTTATCAATTACTTCTGCTGCTACTTTAGAGTCTGTCCGGAAAGATAGGATTTCTCCAGGAAAATTTGCTTTGCAGATTTTTAATGCTTCTATAATGGCATGAAATTCAGCTTCATGATTTGGCATATAAGGTAAAGGAACTGCATATTCCAGTTTCTTTTCTCCTGACTTTATATAAATACCGGCGCCGCTTTTTTCAGTGTTCACGTTTGTGGCTCCATCGGTATACACTTGAATCAAAGCATATCACCTCATTTAAGCTTCCATTTCTACGTACATAGTATAACGAATTTTAGATCAGAAAGGAATACATGTCAGCTCTGTCTGTTTATAAAACTGTTTTACTCATCTTCATCATCGTCATGTCCTTGGTGCTCACCATGCTCATCTCCATCATCGCCATGTTCATGATGCTCGTGGTCCATTTCGTCATGGGCATCTTCTTCAGATGGTTCTGCATCGCCGGCAATAACCGTTTCTAAAGGCATGATATGCATTTCTCTTGCTGTTGTATGTGCATACATTTCATAGACAGCTTCCTCTTCAAAGGTAAAGCTTGCAGTATATGTACCGTTCTCCTGATGGACTCCCTCTAATTTAACACTGTCATCAGCATGGCCTTGTGTCCATACCTCAAATAAAACCTCATGTGCATCTTCAACAGGCTCATCCTCAAAGCTGACATGCGCTGTTAAATCAATTGTTTCCCCAACTTCAACATGCTCTGGAACATCAAAATCTACTTCCAGGACAGATAATTCCTGTGAATCCGTATCATCATCCTTTTCTGCTGTATCCGCTTCATTATTGGAGCAGGCAACTAATACAGTTATAAGAGCAATCAGGATAAAGAATATTTTTTTCTTCATTTATATAGCTCCTTTCTTCAACTTTTTTTAGTATAATCAACACCTAGTATAGCATGACTAATGAGTCGTTTGATTGAATAAATTATGACATATTTTATTTTCCTTCCTACAGTAACTCTACTATAATAAGGGAAAGGGAGGAATACATATGAAATTAGTAGCTTATCGGAAAGAACAAGGTGAAAAATATCGTACAGGTGTTTTAACAGATTCGGAATCAATTGCAGACGTGGAAACGTTGTCCAAGCAAGCTGGTAAAGAAAAGCTTCCGGCTGACCCGGTTGATTTTTATGCACGTGCGGCAGAGCATGTGGAAGAGCTGCAGAAAATTTTAAATGAAGAAGCAGAGCATGAAACTATTTCACTTCAGGATGTTCATCTGGGAATGCCGCTTGGAAAAGCAAAAAAAGTGATTTGTGTCGGTAAGAATTATCAGGAGCATGTTCATGAAATGAAATCGGATATTCCTGATTTCCCGGTTCTATTTGCTAAATTTGATAATGCTATTATTGGCCCGGAGGATGATATTCATTATCCATCAATTACTGAAAAATTAGATTATGAAGTTGAATTAACACTGGTTATTGGAAAAACAGCTTCAAAGGTTAAAAAAGAAGATGCTTTTGATTATATTGCCGGATACACACTTGCAAATGATACATCTGCGCGTGATTTACAAAAAAGGACACCACAATGGCTGCAAGGAAAAACACTTGATCATACTACACCTGTAGGTCCGTGGGTTGTGACGAAGGACGAGATAGACAATCCTCACGCATTAAATGTCCGTTCCTTTGTTAATGGGGAGGAACGTCAATCATCAAATACAGAGCACCTTATATTTGATATCCCCTTTTTAATAAACTTTATTTCAGAAATTATGACACTTGAACCGGGAGATATTATTTTAACAGGAACTCCACACGGTGTCGGTTTAGCTATGGAGCCTTCCGGACTGCTTCAGGGAGGGGACCATGTGAAATTAGAGATAGAAGGAATAGGTGTTATGGAAAATCAGGTGAAAAAAGTATAATATCATTTTATTAAAAGTCTGGTATTAGAGGTATTTCCTAAATACAATATTTCCTAAGAATCGCACGGAGGTCAAAGCATGCAGCAGAGTTTAGTGTTAAAGCAGGCATTATCCTGGAAAATGAATCAATCACTTCATCAATCCATTGAGATTCTGCAGCTTTCCGGTATTGAATTATATGATTATGTACAGAAGATTGCTGAAGAAAATCCTTTGATTGAGGATATCCGTCCAATTGATCAACAGGTGCTCTCGCAGTTTCACGGTGATTCGAATGCCTTTGAAAATATGAATGCCTCGAAAAAAAATATGTACGAGCAATTAAAAGAAAATGTGTACATGCTGTCCATTTCAGAGGAAATAATAAAAGAAGCTGTTTTATTTGGCATTGATTCTTTAAATGAGAACGGGTACCTGGATATAACACTGGAGGATTGGGCAGAGCAGTGCCAATTATCTATGGAAGAAATACAGCAGGCACTTTCTTATCTGCAATCGCTTGATCCGCCTGGAATAGGAGCAAGAAATTTACAAGAGTGTATCCATTTGCAGCTGAAAGAAATGGACAGTGATTATTGCTTTTTAGAGGATCTTTTTGAAAATAATCTTGTTCTGATTGCAGAGGAAGATATTCAAGGCTTAGCTGAAATATATGCTATCACGGAAGATGAGGCAGATAGATTAATTACTAATATGAAGCTTTGCCATCCGAATCCGGGTAAATTATTAGAAGATGAAGAGGTAGAGTATATTATTCCAGAAGCGGTGGTTTTTAAGGAAGATGATGAATGGCGGTTGTCTTTCTTCCACTGGTCAAGCCCGCAAATTCAAATTCGTGAGGATATATTACTGGCTGATATGCCAAAAGATGGAGCAGATTTTTTAAAAGAAAAGAAAAAGGAGTTAGAGATGCTGGATCAGGCCATTCAATACCGCGGGAAAACCTTAGAACAGGTTTTGCGTATTATTGTAAATAAACAATTATCTTTTTTTGAAGAAGGTATAACAGCATTGAAACCTTTGACTCTCCAGGAAATTGCAGATATTTTGGATCTCCATGTCTCGACCATCAGCCGCACCATCAGTCATAAATATTTACAAACTGATTTCGGTATTCTTCGGGTAAAGTATTTATTGCAGCGTGAAGCCCGAAAAGGAGAAGGAGTTGCCCGCGTGGTCGTGAAGCAGTATGTACAGGAGATTATAGCTGATGAAGACCAGGCCCGGCCGCTCTCTGACGAAAAAATTCGCAGGAAACTGGAAGAGCTGTATCAAGTATATGTAGCAAGAAGAACAGTGATGAAATACAGAGAAGAATTGGGTATTCAATCTTCCTCAAAGCGGAAAAGGAGAACGGACTGAGAAAATGATTCAATTCTATACTAAGAATAATTGCCCTTTATGTGACGAAGCAAAAGCATTATTAGATATGCTGAATACGAATAATATTCTAATAGAAGAAATAGATATTTATCAATCGGAGGTTTTATTAGAAAAGTATCAATTAATGATTCCTGTGATAGTATACAAAGAAAAAGAAGTATACGGAAATGAAATAAATATAGAAAATATCAGCAGACTGCTGTCTGAATAAGAAAGAGATTCTCCAAAAGTTGATTTTTGGAGAATCTCTTTCTATATTGCATAAAAAAACAGTTTTAAATAAGTTTCTGTGTTTAACTTCACATGCAATGGGAATAGATAAAGTGTATGCATTTTAATGAAGAAATTAGGGGGTATAAAATGCTTCTTACTTTTGTATAAAATAGCAGCTGTTTTAAGACTTTTTCTTTGCTTTTGATAGGATGTATGTTATAATACAATTGATTCGGGACGTAGAACTACCACCTGGGACGCTTTTAATCCCGAACAGAGGAGAATGGTTAAAATGGATTCCATCATGGCCCTACAGAGAAAAATCGTACCTGAATTGGTTAGTTTGATGCAGGAAAGGTATACGTTATTACAGCATGTACATTTGCATCAGCCAATTGGCAGACGAGCATTAGCGGAAAGTACAAATTTAACAGAGCGGCATGTTCGCGGGGAGATTGATTTTCTTCATGGACAAGGGTTAGTCGAGGTTACTTCGAAGGGTATGTTTATTACCAATGAGGGAAAAGTAGTCCTGGATCAGTTAGCCGCTTTAATTGGAGATTTGTCCCGGTTAGATAATCTGGAGGATCAGTTAAAACGTACTTTATCCGTTGATAATGTGATTGTAGTTCCTGGTGATAGTGATCATAATCCTCAAATAAAAGCGGAGATGGGGAAAGCAAGTGTTGCCTATCTGCAATCTGTCTTACAAAAAAACAATACAGTTGCTGTGACAGGCGGAAGCACTATCGCTGCAGTAGCCGATGCAATGAAACCATTGCCTGAAGGAACAGATGTATTATTTGTCCCTGCAAGAGGCGGTATTGGTGAAAAGGTTGAGAATCAGGCATCGCGTATTGTTTCAGAAATGGCCAGAAGATCAAATAGTCAATATAGAATGCTTTATGTACCAGATCCGATTAGTGATTCCACATACGAACTGATTATTCAGGAACCCCATGTGATTGATGCATTAGCTGTTATTAAAGCTTCTAACATTGTTTTACATGGAATTGGAGATGCATTGCGTATGGCGGAACGAAGGAAGTCTTCCCAGAAAGTATTGGATTTATTAAAGTCGGAAAATGCAGTTTCAGAAGCCTTTGGTTATTACTTTAATGTCGATGGCGATATTGTTTATAAAGTAAAAACAGTAGGATTGCAGCTGGAGGATATGGAGGAGTCAAAGCATATTATTACAGTTGCTGGAGGGGCATCGAAGGGAAATGCAATTAACTCTTACTTTAAACAGGGGAAGAGCAATATGTTAATCACCGATCAAGGTGCTGCAGAAAAGATATTAAGAGGATAACCTCTTTATATAAATAAAAATTTCAAGATATTCTTAGGAGGAATTTAATATGGCTGTAAAAGTTGGTATTAATGGCTTTGGAAGAATTGGACGTAACGTATTTCGTCAATCTTTAAAAAATGATGAAGTGGAGATTGTAGCAATCAACGATTTAACAGATGCTAACATGCTTGCACACTTATTGAAATATGACTCAGTTCATGGAAAATTGGAAGAAGAAATCAGTGTAAATGGTTCTAACCTTGTTGTTGACGGGAAAGAAATCACAGTACTATCTGAACGTGATCCTGCTAACCTTGGATGGGGAGACCTTGGTGTAGAAATCGTTATCGAATCTACTGGTATCTTCACTAAAAAAGCAGATGCTGAAAAACACATTCAAGCAGGAGCTAAAAAAGTAATTATCTCTGCACCAGCTAATGGCGAAGATTTAACAATCGTTATGGGTGTTAATGATGATAAATACGATCCAGCTCAGCACAATGTAGTATCTAATGCTTCTTGTACAACAAACTGCTTAGCACCATTTGCTAAAGTATTAAACGATAACTTTGGCATTAAACGTGGATTAATGACTACAATCCACTCTTATACAAATGATCAGCAAATCCTTGATTTACCGCATAAAGACTATCGTCGTGCGCGTGCAGCTGCTCAAAACATCATCCCTACTTCAACTGGGGCTGCTAAAGCAGTTGGTCTGGTACTACCGGAACTTAACGGTAAATTAAACGGTAATGCAGTACGCGTTCCAACTCCAGATGGTTCATTAACTGACTTAGTTGCTGAACTTGATAAAGAAGTAACTGTTGAAGATGTTAACAATGCAATGAAAGAAGCTGCGCAAGGACCATTAAAAGGAATCCTTGAGTACACTGAAGATCCAATCGTTTCTTCTGATATCGTAGGAAACAATCACTCTTCTATTTTCGATTCTTTATCTACAATCGTAATGGAAGGCAACCTTGTAAAAGTTGTTTCTTGGTATGATAACGAAATGGGTTACTCTTCTCGTTGTGTAGACTTAGCTGTATTCATGGCTAAAAAAGGACTATAAGATAATAAACGACGTTCGTTGTAAGGTAAGCCTCTCCGAACGGTATAAGTAGAGGAGGGAGCAGTTTTCCTCCTCTATTTTCTTTTTATAGGATGTTCAAAAAGCCCATTAAAAATGACGCATCGGGAAAAGGACCTTCTACTAAAAGCGCCCACGTCGTGTGGGCAACGTAGAAGTCACCGCATCCTGCGGAAGTTCGTTAGCTTGTTTCTGCGTTGGGGCTGCGATTACTCGCCCCATTAAAAGAGTTGCTCATGTATTTAAAAACATATATTCCACTACTCGAAGCTGCGCCCACAGGACGTGTTAGTGTCGGCGTTGCAACAAATGTCTTCGATGGGGTGAGTAATCGCAACCCCAGGACGTTGCGATTTTAGCCGACCCGGCCTTTTAACGGACTTTTTGAACACTTATTTTCACTAGAATTAGTAGTAAAGCAAGATAAAATGGTATAATAACGAGAGTTACATATACCTAATTAGGAGGGATTCCGTTGAACAAAAAAACCATTGCTGATTTACAAGTAGAAGGTAAACGTGTATTTTGCCGGGTAGATTTTAACGTGCCTTTAAAAGACGGCGAAATTACGGACGATACACGTATTCGTGCTGCATTGCCGACAATCCGTGAGTTGACGGATAAAGGAGCAAAACTTATCTTAGCGAGTCACCTTGGACGTCCTAAAGGGACAGTTGTAGAGGAACTTCGCTTAGATCCGGTAGCAAAACGTTTGAGCGATTTAATAAACAAAGAAGTAATTAAGACGGATGAAGTCTACGGTGAAGAAGTTAATAAAGCTATCGACCAATTACAAAATGGCGATATTTTATTAATTGAGAACGTTCGTTTTGAGGCTGGTGAGGAAAAGAATGATCCAGCGTTAGTTGATGCATTTGCACAAATGGCTGATGTATATGTAAATGATGCCTTTGGAGCAGCACACCGTGCCCATGCTTCTACAACAGGTATTGCTACAAAGCTTCCAGCTGCAGCAGGACTTTTAATGGAAAAAGAAATCGAAGTTCTCGGGAAAGCATTGGAAGATCCGGCGCGTCCATTTACAGCAATTATCGGCGGAGCAAAGGTAAAAGATAAAATCAATGTTATTGATAATCTGCTCGACAAAGTTGATAACTTGATTATTGGCGGCGGATTAGCTTATACATTTATTAAAGCGCAAGGGTATGAAATTGGTAAATCTCTATTAGAGGAAGACAAAATTGATTTAGCGAAAGAGTTTATGCAAAAAGCAGAAGACAAAGGCGTTAATTTTGTTTTACCAGTTGATGCAGTTGTAGCAGATGATTTTTCAGAAGATGCGAATACGAAAATTGTTGATATCGATCAAATTCCTGCTGATTGGGAAGCGTTGGATATCGGAACAAAAACTCGTGAAGCATTTGCTTCAATCATAAAAGATTCTAAATTAGTTATTTGGAATGGGCCAATGGGTGTATTTGAATTAAATGCATTTGCCGGCGGTACAAAAGCAGTTGCTGACGCTGTAGCTGAAACAGAAGGATTCTCTGTTATTGGCGGTGGAGACTCTGCAGCGGCAGTAGAAAAATTCGGTCTGGCAAGTGAAATGAACCATGTATCTACAGGCGGGGGAGCTTCGTTAGAATTTATGGAAGGTAAAGTTCTGCCGGGAGTAGATGCGTTAAACGATAAATAATTAAGAATGGATGAGGTGAGCGCATGCGAAAAGTAGTTATTGCGGGAAACTGGAAAATGAATAAAACACTGGCGGAAGCATCTGATTTTATGGATGCCGTTATTCCAAAAGCTTCAGGTGGGAATACAGAAGCAATTGTTTGTGCACCTTTCGTACATTTACCTGCTCTTGTTGAAAAAGCAAAGGGTTCAAATGTGAAAGTTGCTGCTCAAAACATGCACTTTAAAGAATCTGGAGCTTACACTGGGGAAGTCAGCCCGGTTATGTTAACAGATATAGGCGTAACACATGTTGTTATCGGACACTCTGAACGCCGTGAGTATTTTGCGGAAACAGATGAAACTGTTAATCAAAAAACAAAAGCAGCCTTTGCACATGGCTTAACTCCAATTGTTTGTGTAGGTGAAACACTGGAACAGCGTGAAGCAAACGAAACCATGGATGTTGTTGGCAATCAGGTAAAAAAAGCATTGGCAGGGTTATCTGATGAGCAAGTAACACAAACAATTGTTGCATATGAGCCAATTTGGGCAATTGGAACAGGAAAAACAGCTTCCAGCGAGGATGCAAATGAAGTTTGTGCAAAAACACGTAAAGTAATTGCAGAAATTACTTCTCAAGGCATAGCTGACCAAGTAATTATCCAATATGGCGGCAGCGTAAAGCCTGCTAATATTGATGAACTTCTTGCTCAATCTGATATTGATGGAGCACTTGTCGGCGGCGCAAGCTTAGAACCGGAATCCTTTGTTCAATTAGTGGAGGCAGGTACAAAATGAGTCAAGATAAATTAGCTGCATTAATTATTCTGGATGGCTTTGCTATCCGTGATGAAGTAAAAGGAAATGCAGTCAAGCAGGCAAACACACCAAACTTTGACCGTTATTGGAATGCTTATGCACATAATCAGCTGACTGCTTCCGGTAACGCAGTTGGACTGCCTGAGGGCCAAATGGGTAACTCTGAGGTTGGTCATTTAAATATTGGCGCAGGCCGTGTTGTTTATCAAAGTTTGACACGTGTTAATCTATCTATTGAGGAAGGCGACTTTTTCGAGGTAGATGCACTTGTTGATGCTGTAAAACATGCAAAAGAGAAAGATAAAGCATTACATCTTTTCGGGCTTTTATCTGATGGCGGTGTGCATAGTCATATCAATCATCTATTCGCCTTATTGGAACTGGCAAAGCAGCATGGTTTAGAGAAAGTATATGTTCATGCTTTCCTTGATGGCCGTGATGTAGGTCCACAAACAGCGGGTGAATATCTGAAACAGACTGAAGAAAAAATGAAGGAATTAGGAGTAGGTCAAATTGCGACCGTTTCTGGACGCTACTATTCCATGGACCGCGATAAGCGCTGGGATCGTGTGAAAAAAGCATATGATGCTATGGTTTATGGAGAAGGCCCTTCTTATCACAGTGCTGCTGAAGTAGTAGAAGACAGCTATAAAAACGAAATTTACGATGAATTTGTGATTCCTTCTGTTATTACAGATGAGAATGATAAACCTGTTGCAACTATTGAAGACGAAGATGCTATTATCTTCTATAACTTCCGTCCTGACCGCGCTATTCAGGTTTCAAGAACATTTGCAAACGACGATTTCAGAGATTTCGACCGCGGAGAGAAAGCTCCAAAGAATCTTGAGTTTGTTATGATGACGAACTTCAGTGAAACTGTGGATGGATATGTTGCATATAAACCAATTAACTTGGATAATACGATTGGCGAAGTTTTAGCTCAGAACAACCTGAACCAATTACGTATTGCAGAAACAGAAAAATATCCACATGTCACCTTCTTTATGAGCGGTGGCCGTGAAAAAGAATTTGATGGTGAAAAACGTATTCTTATTGATTCACCAAAAGTAGCAACCTACGATTTGCAACCGGAAATGAGTGCTTATGAAGTAACGGACGCGTTATTAAAAGAACTTGACGGCGGAGAGCAGAATGCGATTATCTTAAACTTTGCCAATCCGGATATGGTAGGTCATTCAGGAATGCTGCAACCGACTATCGATGCGATTGAAGCAGTCGATGAATGTCTTGGTAAAATTGTTGACAAGATTACGGAGTTAGGTGGACATGCTATTATTACAGCTGACCACGGAAACTCTGATGAGGTTATTACATTGGAAGATAAACCAATGACTGCCCATACAACAAACCCTGTTCCCGTTATCGTAACGAAAGATGATATAACATTGCGGGACGGCGGCATTCTTGCTGACTTGGCACCAACATTATTAGATTTACTTGATGTAGAGAAACCGGAAGAAATGACTGGTTCATCCTTGATTAAAAAATAAAAATTTAAAATAAATAGTCAAAAAGATTGGTGGAAATGACCAAGAAGTTTGAGGCAGCGCAGTATTGAGTAGCGGAACGTATGCTTTTAATACGTGAGCAGCTCTTTTAATGGGGGCGAGTAATCGCAGTCCCAGCCCCAACGGAAATGCAAGCTAACGAGCTTTCACAGGATGTGATGACTTCTACGTTGTCCACAGGACGTGGACGTACTTAGTAGAAGTACCTTTTCCTGAAGTGTCATTTTTGACGAACTTTTTGAATTACATTAAAGGAGAGAAAATAATGCCATATATTACTGACGTATACGCAAGAGAAGTATTAGACTCAAGAGGTAACCCGACTGTTGAGGTAGAAATTTTCACTGAATCCGGAGCTTTTGGCTCTGCAATCGTACCAAGCGGTGCTTCTACAGGTGAATATGAAGCTGTAGAATTACGTGATGGCGATAAAAACCGTTACCTTGGTAAAGGTGTTGAAAAAGCGGTAGAAAACGTAAATGAAATCATTGCTCCTGAACTAATCGGTTTAGATGCAACCCGTCAAAATATTATTGATGCTTTAATGATCGATTTAGATGGTACAGAAAACAAAGGAAAATTAGGCGCTAATGCTATCTTAGGCGTATCTATGGCAGCAGCCCGTGCAGCAGCTAACCACTTAGAGGTTCCTTTATACAACTATCTTGGCGGATTCAATGCAAAAACTCTTCCAACACCAATGATGAATATCTTAAATGGTGGAGAGCATGCAGATAACAACGTAGATATTCAAGAATTCATGATTATGCCTGTAGGCGCAGATTCTTTCAAAGAAGCACTACGCACAGGCGCTGAAATCTTCCACTCCCTGAAAAAAGTATTAGGCTCAAAAGGTTATAATACTGCTGTTGGGGACGAAGGTGGATTTGCTCCAAACCTTGGTTCCAATGAAGAAGCTCTTCAAACAATTGTTGAAGCAATTGAAGCTGCCGGTTACAAGCCTGGCGAAGAAGTAAAACTTGCTATGGATGTAGCTGCTTCTGAAATCTACAGCGATGGTAAATACAACCTTAAAGGGGAAGGCGTTGTACGTACTTCTGAAGAAATGGTTGACTGGTACGAAGAAATGATTTCTAAATACCCAATCATCTCTATTGAAGATGGTTTAGATGAAAACGACTGGGACGGCTTCAAATTATTAACAGATCGTCTTGGCGATAAAGTACAGCTTGTAGGTGACGATTTATTTGTTACAAACACTGCAAAACTTTCTAAAGGTATCGAACAGGGTATTGGTAACTCTATCCTTATCAAAGTTAACCAAATCGGTACACTTACAGAAACTTTTGAAGCAATTGAAATGGCGAAACGTGCTGGCTATACAGCTGTTATCTCTCACCGTTCTGGTGAAACAGAAGATACAACAATTGCTGATATTGCAGTTGCCACAAATGCTGGTCAAATCAAAACAGGTGCTCCATCCCGTACAGACCGTGTTGCGAAATACAACCAGTTACTTCGCATTGAAGATGAATTAGCTGGCATGGGCGAGTATGGCGGATTAACTTCTTTCTACAACTTAGCCGATAAATAATATGTAATAAAAATGGAGAAACCTCTGTCTAAGATGAATGATTCATCATAGACAGAGGTTTTTTTAATCAGATACTTTTCTTGTTTTTATCGTAAAAGTATTTCAGTGCAGTGAAAATTTGAAGTGCGGGTAAGGTGATGGATTTCAAAAAAATGTATATTGTAAGGGCAAAATTATATCGAAAGAGCGTAAAATTTGAGCCTACCAAAAGATGGATAAGTATGATATGTTTGTTATACAGAGAGGGTAAGTTGTAATTTTTATTATTTGATAAATAAGAAGATTCGGATGTATCGAACAATTTATTAATGAGAGGCCGATAACATTAAATGGGAGGGGAAATATGTCAGCACTAAGCGGTTTTATTAAGGTTTTTTACGATTTTGGAAATTGGTTATCTAAAATGATTTATTTACAAATACTCTGGCTTATGTTTACTATATTAGGACTTGGTCTTTTTGGGGTTATTCCAGCAACTGTTTCGGTGACTACAGTTATAAGTAAATGGTTCCAGGAAGGATACGATGCGCCTATTTTTCAGGTTTTTCTTCATACATATAAGAAACAATTTTTAAGATCGAATGGGCTGGGAATTGTTCTTCTAGGGATAGGCGTCTTTCTATATATGGATTTGAACATATCTAAACAAGTAATCCAATCTGCGTTTATCCATTCTTTATTATTACTTATCGTTTTACTATATATCGTGGTTCTTTTATATTTCTTTCCTGTATTTTCACGTTATAAATTAAAATACTTTCAATATTTCAAGCAATCCTTCTTCGTTGCATTTGCCCGGCCTTTTGAAACAATTGCTATGCTGTTATGCATTTTATTGCTGTATTATTTATTTATATATCTTCCGGTGCTGACTTTTTTTTTTGGAGCGTCATTGACTATTTTTCCTATTACATGGTTTGCTCATAGAGCTTTTATTCAATTGGAAGAAAAAAAGATGAATTAAAAATAAAAGGAGGCCAGGGAGTTGTCTAAATTTAAATGGTTAAAATCCCGCTTATTATACAAATATATTGTCTCCTATCTATTAATATTTCTAGTTCCATTTTCTGTTTTAAGTTTTATCGTATACAAGAATTCGGTTTCCAGTTTACGTGAAGAAATTGAACAGGCCAATATCAGTAAATTGGAACAAGTAAAACAATTGACAGATGAAAGAATGAATGAATTGGAAACGCTTGCTGCAAGAATATCCTATGATCCCCGTTTAACTCCCTACATGGTGAGTGATGATTATTACGGTGGTGAGGCCATCGATGAGTTGAAAAAATATAAAGCAAATAGTTCCATTATAGAAGAATTATTTGTTTATTATCATTCAAAAGATATTTTGTATTCCACTAATGGCTCTTACCCGCTTAATGTACTCTTAGAAAGAAAATACCAGTTTGAGGATTGGGAAAAAGAACAGTTTATAGAAGAATTACATACGAATTTGCCAATGATTAAATCTGCTGAAAATATCATTACAAATGAAGGAAATAAGGAACGCGTTGTCGCTTATTTGTTCCCAATTGCACCAAATAATCCGACGCCTTATGGAACGGTGATGTTTTTTATTAAGGAATCTATGATGAATGACCAGATGGAAACCATTCTTGGCGATTTTGAAGGAAATGCATATATTTTGAATGAAAATAATGAAGAGGTTGCAGCTGCAATACATGATGAAGATATTGCACAGTCAGATTTGGATAAGATTATTGGAAACAAGCAGGGGATCGATAATTTAAAAATTAATGGGAATGAATATTCACGTTCAACTGTTAAATCGGATGACAGTGGTTGGACATTTGTAACGATCCTGGATACGGAACAGTTTTTTGAAAGATTGCAGCATACAAAGCAATTAATCCTCTTGATTATAACAGGGATTTTTGTGTTGGGTATTGTGCTTGCAGTTTATTTGGGCAGAAATCAGTACAAGCCGATAAAAAAATTGTTTGAACTGACAAATGGCGGCCTTAATAATGAAAATAAAAATGAGTTGGAAACTATTCAACACCGTATTTCGCATATTTATCACGATTATCAGATGATTAATGAAACCGTCGATTTACAGCAGCCTTTTGCAAGGGAACAACTGTTGGTCCGTTTGCTAAGAGGAGATATAAATGATGAGAAAGAAATAGAGAAGATGCTGGATACATTGCATATTCCAATAAAAGCTGAAGCCTACTTTGTTGCCATAATCTTTTTTGAGGAAAAAAATGTTAAAGCAAATGAAGTAGAAATAAGGGAGAAAGTATTAAAGGATTTTTCTGAACTTGCACTGACGAATGCCGTTGGGCAGGCTGTCAATTTACTTTATAATGACACATTCGCGTTGATTATCGGCTTAGAGAAAAGACATGGGAATGCTGGGCAAGAAAGGGGACAGGTAATTAGAGAAGTACAGTATTATATGAGAGAGAGGCTTTCCTCGGAGCCTACAATTAGTGTGGGAGGAATTTGTAATGAAAAAAAATCAATAAATCGTTCCTACATTGAAGCACTGGCAGCTATGGATTATAAATTTATGTATCCAGCGGGAAGCATTATTAACTTTGAAGATATAAGTTTGGAACAGGAGCAGGTCTTCGGTTACCCTAGAGAAGAACAAATAAAACTGGTGCAGAGTTTAAAACAGGGTGATGTGGCAGTAGCAAAGGAAACGTTAACTGACATTTTTTCGCTGCATACAAAGAAAGGGCTTCCACTGCATGCTGTGAAGTTGATATACTACGATATTATTAATACGGTTATTAAAACAATATCGGATCTTGGGCTCAGGAACCATATACAAAATATTGATAAACTTGCAGAATTTAGCTCGTCTGAACAGCTGCATAGAGATTTGCTGACAATGATTCAGGAGGTCTGCAAGGAAGTTGCAAAAGATAAAGAAAGCCATAATGATCAGTTACGAAAAGATATTCTAAACTATATACAGCTCAATTTTGATCAGTACGACCTATCACTGGGGAAAATTGCAGTTGAATTCCAACTATCGGCATCTTATGTCAGCCGCTTTATTAAAGACCAAACCGGTGTAAATTTCTCTGAATATGTACAAGAGCTAAGAATGAATTATGTTAAACAGCAATTGGTAAAAAGCAATGATTCAATCAAGCAGATTGTTTTGAATGTCGGATATAAGGATGTTGCTAATTTTACCAGGAAATTCAAAAAGAATGTTGGTATCACACCAGGACAATATCGCAGGTTTAATCGATAATAAAAATGAGGGGAACCAAGAGGTTCTCCTCATTTTTGTAATAATCAGCATAGTTGGACAAGTTTCACATATCACATAAAGTATAAAACCTTTGTAAACAAATGTTGCCTAGTAACAGTGACAATTCATACGCAAATACACATATTGAAAACGGTTTCAAAAAGAACTAATATGTAAGCATTACAAAAAAAGGAGGTACTGTAAATTCTGCCGAAATCTATCAACTCACTATAAAAGAGTAAGAAAGGAGATTATGGATGGGGAATAGAGTGATGATGTCAGTTGTTACAATCGTTACAGCGTGTTTTATATCAGCTTGTTCATCGGGAGCTGAGGAGGATAAACAACATGCCATTGATGTAGAAGTAAGAAAAGAAGGTTTTCCAATTGTTGATGAAGAAATTACGATGACGATGATGGGGCCGAATGCACAAGGTACAGAATGGAAGGATATGCCCTTTTTTCAAGATTATGCAGAAGAAACCAATATACATTTTGAATTTAATACTCCCCCGGCCAGTGATTTTGGCACAAACTTAAATCTTGCTCTATCCAGCGGTGATTTAGACGATATTATTTATGGACCAATTGATTTGACTTCAGGTATGGAAGGAGAATACGGAGAGCAGGGTCTATTTTTACCTTTAGAGGATTTAATCGAGGAGTATGGACCGAACATGAAAAAAGTGCTGGAAGAAAGACCGGATATCAAAAAATCGATTACTTCAGCAGACGGTCATATTTATGCTTTGCCCCATAATAATACGGATCACAGAGGAAAATGGGTGAACCCTGTGTGGTATAACGGAAAGTGGCTGGATTCTTTAGAAGTAGAGGAGCTGCCTGAATCAACAGATGAACTTTATGATTTATTAATTCAATTCCGGGATGAAGATCCAAATGAAAATGGGGAAGCGGATGAAATTCCAATCAGCAGTGAAGGAATGGACCCCATCAGAATGTTATTTCTGAACGCTTTCGGTTTGAAAAGCCAAGGTATAGAAGAAATAGATGGCGAAGTTCGCTATGCGCCAATAACCGAAAATTATAAAGAATATTTAATATATATGAACAGGTTATATGAGGAGAACTTGCTGGATCCTGAGACATTTTCTCAATCTGAAGATCAAGTAAACGCAAAAGGACAGGAAAATAAAATTGGTCTGCTGGGAGGTTACTATTCTTACTTTTTAACTGGTGAGGCAAATGATGAAGCAGTAAATAATCCAATGACTGTTCCATTAACAAGTCCGGTGTCTGATGAATTAATTGTTACTGCATCGCAAGGTTTTAACCGTGGCGCTTTTATTTTAACGGAAGAAAATCCTTATCCGGAGGCATCTATCAGATGGGCAGATTATTTTTATACGGAGGATGGAGGAGTATACCTTGACCAGGGGCCTGAAGGGTATAGATGGGAATGGGCTGACGAAGAAAAAAATAAAAGAAATCAGCTTCCCCTGCCTGAAGGATATGACAATACAGAAGAATACCGCAAGACGTTAACACCATCATATGGAATTGCAGCACCATTTTTAAATCCTCCTCTTGAGGTAAAAGAAGAGCCTGATGATTTTGCTCTTTTTACAATTGATGAAACAGAAGAAAAAAGAGAACCATATTATCAGGTTGCTATTCCTGAAGTAAGTATAAAAAGAGAAGAACAAAAAGAAATAAATACGATTGAAGTAGATTTGGAGTCATATGTGGAACAAATGGAAGCAAAATTTATCACCGGTGTGGAGCCGATATCAAATTGGGATAAATATGTAGAAACAATAAAGGAGATGGGCATTGACAGATATGTTGAAATTCATCAGGAGGCCTATAACAACTGGAGGAGTAACTAGATTTCCTACTTGCTTTCGCTAATATGTAAACCCTAAAAGTCCGTCGACCCGGGCAGTGTTCTGAAAAAATAAGTTTTGTCTGGCTATCTTTCTATATAGAGAAATAGTGAAAAATTCTATTGTAGTACTATCTCAATGATTGCTGGACTTATGGAGCGATTTTAAATAAAAAAGTTAATAAATTACTATATTGGGGGATTAAAATGAGGAAGATTTGGAAATTATTTATAGCTGTTACCTTATTGATGTCTATATTGACAGCATGTGCTTCCACGGAGAAGGTAGATGATGAAGAAAATAAAAAAATGGAACATGCTGCAAGTGTAGATGTAAATAAAGAAGGTTTTCCTATCGTAGATGAAGAGATAGAGTTGACCCTGATGGCGCCAGGTGCCGGTATGGAGGAGTGGAGCAATATGGAAACTTTAATTGCCTATTCAGATATGACAAATGTTAAATTTAAATACACCACCCCTCCAATGAATGATTTTCAAACGAAGCTTAATTTAGCCTTTGCAAGTGAAGATATGGGAGACATTATCTACGCTGCCGGGTCTGATGATTTAACTCCCGCGATGGAAGTAGATTACGGGGAACAAGGATTATTAATTCCTTTAGAAGAATTAATTAAAGAATATGCTCCACATATCCAAAAAATGTTAGAAGAAAATCCGGATGTAAAAAGATCTATCACTACTGTGGACGGACATATTTATTCCTTGCCGAGAGTGTCTGTCGGTTCAACCTCAATCTGGTACAAAGGACCAATCTGGTATAACGGAAAATGGCTGGAAGCGCTTGATGTAAAAGAATTACCTGAAACAACAGATGAATTTTATGAACTACTGGTTCGTTTTAGAGATGAAGATCCTAATGGAAATGGGGAAGCCGATGAGATCCCGATGATTGATGTGAACATGGATAGCACACGTCATTGGATGTTAGGAGCTTTTGGGATGAAGGAGTGGGGGATTGAAGAACAGAATGGAAAAGTCCGATATACCCCAATTACAGAGGAGTATAAATCATATTTAACGTATATGAATAAACTTTATAGCGAAAAATTATTGGACTCGGAGACATTTTCACAAGCAGATGAACAAAAGAAGGCAAAAGGACAGAATAACAGAGTAGGAGCTTTTCCAGATTACTTTTCATTTTTTACCACTGGAGAAGCTGAAGACGAATCGATGAACAATCCGATGTTCCAGCCTTTGACAAGCCCTGTTTCAGAGGAGCCCATTATACCGAGAAATCCTGCAATTGAGCGAGGAACCTTCTCTATTACAAATAAAAATCCTAATCCGGAAGCATCGATTAGATGGATTGATTATTTTTATTCGCAAGAAGGCTATGAATTTTTAAACATGGGACCGGAAGGAGAGCTTTGGGAGTGGGAAGGGGAAAAAAGAAAATTACTCGATGTCCCTCAAGGCTATGATTCCAGGGAAGATTTCCGAGCCACTATTTCTCCGGATTACGGGATTCCGACACCAACAAAGAGTGGTCCAATCCGTGGATTAGAAGAATCAGATTTCGATAAATTTATTGCTGCGGAAACAAAAGAAAAAATCGAACCCTATGCTGAAGTACCTTTTCCTTTAGTCTATTTAACAACAGACGAGCAAAAGAAAGTTAATACGATTGAAGTAGATTTGAAATCCTATGTCCAGCAAATGGAAGCAAAGTTTATTACAGGCGTAGAACCATTATCCAATTGGGATAATTATGTAGAAACAGTTCAGAAAATGAATACAGAAGAATATGTGGAAATCTATCAGCAAGCCTATGATCGATGGAAAGAAAGTGATTAATAGAAGTTGAGTTTAACTATAAAACTAAGAAATATATAATTAAATTAATTCATTCGCTAAATAGAAATGTAAATAGGGAAAAGTAGCCTGATAACTTGTTTTTTAAAACGAGCTTATATCAGGCTTTTTTATAGACTTCTCATATGTCTTGAAAATGTGGATGTCACTTATTTCTACTGTGATGATACTATCCAGTTGATAAGAAAATTACGGGATCGGCCATACTTGGTTAATCAAGTATATCCAATATGTCTCGAATTCTTTTATCAGCTTTTTTATTAGCTTTTGGCGGAGGACTGATTCTCCTTTTGCGTTATACGCAGAAGAGAGAAAATCAGTAGATGGTTTGATTACTACATAATTTGTAAACGGTGCTATTATAGCGTTTATCATGGTTTCAACGTATTTGACATAGGTGAACAAATTTAACATATCTTAAATTTTTAAGTTTATTGGTGGGCGGGCGGTAAATCGATTCTTGCAGTGTATGGCTACAAGTTATAACCAAATATACATATTGAATCTGTATTCAGAAAAATCTAGAATGAAAGCAGTTACATGAGGGGAGGAAAGGATATGGATTCAAATACGGCAACGGTGTTAACCGAGGAAGAAAAGCAACAAACACCAAAAAGCAGGAAAGTTCCGGCAAAACTGCCAAAGCCAAAAAAGAAGAATAAAAAAATATTACAGAATTGGCAGCTGTACATATTTATTTTACCTGCCTTTTTATATTTTTTTATTTTTCATTATATTCCAATGTACGGTATTCAAATTGCTTTTAAAGATTTTATTCCTTCGAGTGGGATTTGGGGAAGCGAATGGGTAGGGCTAGAACATTTTAAACGATTTTTTGATTCATATTATTTCTGGGACCTTATAAAGAATACGTTGGGACTCAGCGTGTATGAATTAATCATCGGATTTCCACTGCCTATTATTTTGGCGCTTGCTTTAAACGAAGCAAAGGATGGGCTATATAAAAGAACGGTACAAACAGTCACTTATGCACCCCATTTTATATCAGTTGTAGTAATGGCCGGTATGATTATTGCTTTTCTTTCTCCTGCAACGGGGATTATAAACCACGGGCTTACATTATTGGGATTAGATCCAATTCCTTTTATGAGTGATCCGAAATGGTTTAAGACAGTATATGTTTTTTCCGGCGTATGGCAAAGCACTGGCTGGGGAACGATTATTTATTTGGCGGCGCTTTCCGGAGTGGATCCACAGCATCATGAAGCAGCAATTGTAGATGGAGCAACCAGACTGCAACGGATTTGGCATATCAACATTCCCGCTCTCGTACCGACGATGATTATACTGTTAATTATGAACCTGGGAAATATCATGGCAATGGGGTTCGAGAAAATCTTGCTTTTACAAAATCCGCTTAACTTGGAATCGTCTAATGTTATCGCAACATTTGTTTACCAGGCTGGATTGTTGGATGCACAGTACAGTTTTGCAGCTGCAGTCGGTCTATTTAACTCAGTAATTAACGCAATTCTGCTTATAACTGTCAACCAAATTGCAAAAAAACGATCAGAAACAAGTTTATGGTAAAAAGGGAGGGTTTTGATGAATTCAGCTATCAGTGAAACAATGACCGATAAGATTATAAAAATTCTGATTTACGTTTTCCTGGGTTTTGCTACGTTAATTGTATTGTATCCTCTGGTATATATAATCAGTGCATCTATTAGTGACCCTGCCGATGTGAATTCAGGAAAAATGTGGCTTTTTCCTAAAGGAATTACGTTTGAAGGATATCGCATTATTTTTGAAAATGGTGCAATCTGGAAAGGGTATTTAAATACCCTATTCTATACAGTATTGGGGACAACAATTAATCTTGCCGTAACTATACCTGCAGCATATGCCTTGTCGAGGAAGGATTTTGCGGGCAGAAATTTATTCATGGCAATGTTCGTAATTACTATGTTTTTCAGTGGCGGGTTGATTCCTACTTATCTGGTTGTAAAAAGTCTTGGGTTAATCGACACCATTTGGGCAATGGTTCTGCCAAATGCAGCGGCTGTCTGGAATATTGTTATTGCCAGGGTGTTTTTCCAGTCAACGATCCCGAAAGAACTGGAGGAAGCGGCAATTATTGACGGAGCATCTAACTTTAAAATGTTTTTCAAAATCATATTGCCTTTGTCTATGCCTATTATCGCAGTAATGGGACTATTCTATGGTGTAGGACATTGGAATGGCTACTTTAATGCATTGATTTATTTATCAGACAAAGAACTGTTTCCGCTTCAGCTGGTTTTGAGGGAAATACTTGTTTTACAAGAAATGGCTTCACAGAACACGGATGTAACAGGAAGTATGGCAGAAGCAATGCACAGTAAGCAACAACTTGCAGCAGTTATCAAATATGGTGTAATGATTGTTTCCACCTTGCCGATTATTATTATATATCCATTTTTACAACGCTTCTTCGTAAAGGGTGTTATGATCGGCTCGCTAAAAGGTTAGAGATGAATAATATGAAATTTATGGATTATTTGTAAAATGGAAAGGAGAATAACAATGAAACAAACTTGGAGGCTGCTAGTAACTTTAATGCTATTCATCACCATAATGGCAGCATGCGGTTCAGATGAAGAAACGCAAAAAAGAGATGCAAATGCACAAAAAGCAGCAGAAGCGGAGGTCAACAAAGAGGGATTTCCTATTGTGGATGAAGAAATACAATTAACAATGATGGCTCCAGGAAACGGAATCGAAGAGTGGGAAAATATGGAGCTGCTGAAGGACTATACAGAGAAGACCAACATTCAATTCAAATACGTTACGCCGCCGGCCAGTGATTTTCAGACAAAGCTGAACCTTGCCTTTACCAGCGGGGACATAGGGGATATTATTTACGGTGCAGGCACAGATAATTTGACACCTGGGATGGAGGTTGATTATGGAGAGCAGGGTGTACTTATACCACTGGAAGAATTGATTGAAGAATATGCACCGAATTTGAAAAAACTGCTGGAAGAAAGACCGGATATTAAAAAGTCAATTACAACCGTTGACGGCCACATCTACTCCTTACCGATGGTCAGTGATGAAACAACTGCACAATGGTATACAGGGCCATTATGGTATAACGGGAAATGGCTGGAAGCACTAGGAGTTGAGGAATTACCCAAAACTACAGATGAATTCTATGAATTATTGAAACGGTTTAAAGAAGAAGATCCAAACGGAAATGGACAAGCTGATGAAATTCCGTTATTGGATGTAAAAATGGAAAGCTCCCGTCCATGGCTGCTTGCTGCATTTGGTATCAAGGAATGGGGAATTGAAGAAAATAACGGAAAAGTGCGTTATGCCCCAATGGAAGAAGCATATAAAGAGTATTTGACGTATATGCATAAACTTTATGAAGAAGGGTTATTGGATTCGGAAACATTTTCTCAGTCTGATGAACAGAAAAAGGCCAAAGGTCAAGACAGCCGCATTGGTGTTTTCCCGGATTGGTACTCTTTCTTTACTACTGGAGAACCGGAAGAAGAAGCTGTCGGGAATCCAATGTTCTATCCTTTGACGAATGACGATTCCAGAGAGCCTGTAATTCCTCTTGGTCACGGGATGTCCAGAGGAGCCTTCTCTATTTCAGAAAGTAATCCGAATCCAGAAGCATCGATTCGCTGGATTGATTATTTCTACTCCAAAGAAGGATTTGAATATTTGAATATGGGACCAGAAGGGCATCTATGGGAGTGGGAAGATGAAGAAGAAGGAACGAAGCAGAAGCTTGATACACCGGAAGGATATGAGTCTTCAGAGGATTATCGGGGTTCGCTTACTCCCGACTATGGTATTACAACACCGTCATTAAGAAATGATCTGGATAGTTTGGGAGAAGATACTCAATTTGAACAATTTATTAAGGAAGAAACAGCGGAAAAGATTGAACCGTTTGGCGAAATCGGATATCCTCTTGTTTATTTGACAAAAGAGGAGCAAAAAGAAGTAAACAATATTGAAGTGGACTTGAATTCTTATGTAGAACAAATGGAGGCGAAATTTATTACAGGTGTGGAGCCATTATCCAACTGGGATAATTATGTTGATACCATTGAAAAGATGAATATCAAACGTTACGTGGAGATTTATCAGGATGCTTATAATCGCTGGAAAGAAAATGATTAACAACGAAAGGATGATGTGAAAAAACATGTCGATAGGTTAAAATAGTTGAGTAGTAAATGCATATAGAATGATGTAATCGCTTTCGACTTACCGCCAGAAAAAAGTATGTTTGAATACTTTGAAATGAATTTGCGGCAAATAGCAGAAAGAAGGTCGTCAAACTTATGAAAGAGCCAGGATATAACAGCCATTTAATATTGGAATGTGAAGAAATAGAGGATTGTGTAGAGACATACAGGGCAAGCGCGGATCATACCATCGTTTTCTTGGGAAGGCACAGTCCCTTCAGACATGAAAATTTTAAACACACTAGATATATGAAAAGGAAACAAATAACTGCTGGAGGTGTTCGAAAATGAAGCTTGGGATAAGTTCTTATAGTTTAGTGAAGGCGCTGAATGTCGGAGAAATGACCATTTTGGATGTTATTGATTTGACAGCAGCTCAGGGAGGAAAGCATATTGAATTGGTGCCAATGGGATATACATTGACCGATAATCCGGGTTTAATTAAAAAAATTAAAGAAAGAGTAAAAGAGGTTGGAATTGAAATTTCTAATTATGCTATTGGTGCAGATTTTCTGCCGGCTACAGCAGAAGCATATGAACAGGAGGTGGAGCGTGTCAAAAAAGAAGTAGATGTCGCTGACGCATTAGGAGTTAAGCGGATGCGGCATGATGTTTCATTTAAACCGATCCAGGAAACTTCGATTCAACAGTTTGAAAAAGACCTGCCGCGGCTGGTGGAAGCCTGTCAACGGATAGCTGACTACGCAAAGAAATACGATATTGTGACCAGCATTGAAAATCATGGTTTTTATGTTCAGGCAAGCGACCGAATTCAGCGTTTACTTAGCAGTGTGGATCGGGAAAATTTTAAAACGACTTTGGATGTCGGAAATTTCCTCTGTGTGGATGAAGACCCTGTTGCTGCCGTGAAGAAAAATATAAAAGATGCATCTATGATTCATATCAAGGATTTCTATTATCGTCCAGCATCTGCGCATTATCTTGGTGAAGGCTGGTTTCAAACAGCTTCAGGTAATTATTTACGCGGAGCAATCAGTGGACATGGAGATATCAACTTGTACGATATCATCCATGTCATCAAGCAATCCGGCTATGATGGATACATTTCAATTGAATTCGAAGGAATGGAAGAATGCAGACAAGCTACTAAAATTAGTTTGAACAATGTTCAGAATATCTGGAATGAAATCTGAAATAAGAAAAAGGGCCGGCAGTGGAGGGAATTAAAGCTGGTATTATTGGCGCCTGCTCCATTTTTGAAATGCATTTTGAATCTTTAATTGATGAACAAGGTAAAAACTTTTTTGAAAAAATAGGAGGAATTTGAATATGACGAAAAAATTAAATGTGGCTATTATCGGGTGCGGAGGAATTGCTAATGGAAAACACCTTCCAAGCCTATCAAAAATAAAGGAAGTAGCATTAACAGCATTCTGTGATATTGAGAAAGAAAAAGCAGTAAAAGCGGCTCAAGCATATGGAACAGAAGACGCGACAGTATATGAAGATTACCAAAAATTATTGGAGGATCAGACGATTGATGTGGTGCATGTTCTGACTCCGAACATCTCTCATGCAGAAATCTCGATTGCTGCACTGGAAGCCGGGAAGCATGTAATGTGCGAGAAACCAATGGCCAAAACCTCAGAGGAAGCAAAACAAATGGTAGAAGCAGCACACCGGACTGGGAAGAAATTGACGATTGGCTACAACAACCGCTTTAGACCAGACAGCCAGCATCTGCATCAGGTAACTGAACGTGGAGATTTAGGGGAGGTGTATTTCGCGAAGGCACACGCGATTCGACGTCGGGCTGTACCAACATGGGGTGTATTTTTGGATGAAGAAAAACAGGGCAGTGGACCATTAATTGATATTGGAACACATGCGCTTGATCTTACCTTATGGATGATGGACAATTATAAACCAAAGTCTGTCATGGGAAACACGTATCATAAATTAGGCAAAAAGAAAGATGCCGCGAATGCATGGGGGCCTTGGGATCCGGAAAAATTTACGGTAGAAGATTCCGCATTCGGTTTTATTACAATGGAGAATGGGGCAACGATTACTCTGGAAGCGAGCTGGGCATTGAATTCATTAGATGTGGATGAAGCAAAGTGTACGCTCAGTGGTACCGAGGGCGGCGCAGATATGAAAAACGGCTTGCGAATTAATGGGGAGGACTTTGGAAAACTATATACCAATGAGATTGATCTCTCAACCAGCGGTGTGGCCTTTTATGAAGGAAAAGCGGAAAATGATGCCGATTTGGAAGCGAGATTGTGGATAGAAAGTATTATCAACGATACAGAACCAACGGTAAAACCAGAAGAAGCACTTGTTGTTACGCAAATTTTGGAGGCGATCTATGAATCTGCGAAAACAGGGAAAGCAGTTTATTTTTAATTGGAGTATTTTCTAAAAAAATATTTAACAAATAATATGTTGCCTTAACAGAGGAGGAAAAAGATGATAAATGTAGCATTACTTAGCAGATGGCATGTACATGCAGATGATTATGCAAGAGAAGTGAAAGAAAACGAACACCTTTCTGTCCAGCTTGTCTGGGATGAGGAGGAAGAGCGGGGAAAGAAATGGGCAGACGAACTGGGAGTTCCTTTTGAAGTGAACTTCCAAACCGTCCTGGACAATCCGGAAATAGATGCTGTTGTTGTTACGACACCGACAAGTTTGCATAAAGATATCATTATCGCCGCAGCAGAACATAAAAAGCATATATTTACGGAAAAGATATTGGCATTTACGGTTGAAGAATGTGAAGAAATCTATAAAACTGTGAAAGCAAATCAGGTAAAACTGATGGTTTCCATGCCGAGACTAACAGCGAATTATTATGTGTACGCACAAAAGGCAGTAGACAAAGGATGGCTTGGAGATTTAACCACAATTCGTTGCCGGTTTGCGCATAATGGTGCAGTTGCTGCTGGAGATGGAAAATACGGTTGGCTCCCGGAACGTTTTTTTAATGCAGCACAGAGTGGGGGAGGGGCGCTCATTGATCTTGGGGCGCATCCGTTCTATTTGACTAATCGGCTCGCTGGTCCTGCGAAAGCATTGCAAGCATCACTCCATTCCATAAGAAATCTTGGTGCAGATGATAATGCTGTTGTTATTGTGGAATATGAATCAGGCAGCTTGGGCATTATTGAAACAAGCTTTTTATCAAATGGAAACCCTTTTCAATTAGAACTTTATGGGACAGAAGGGACACTGCTTATTGAAGATGAACAGATTCGTTTAAGAAGCAGTCAATTCGAGGGGAGTGGATGGATACAGCCAGAAGATGCACAGGAGCCTCTCCCAATTCCAATGGAACAGTGGGCTGCAGCAATACAGGGCAAATCGAAACCAACTATCACAGAAGAAGACGTTATTCAATTAACCCGTCTTAACGAAGCGGCAGCTTTATCACAAGAAGAAAATCGCCGGATTGAACTAATTGAATTGCTGGGGGAATAGTAATGGAAAAGGCGTTACGTGTCGGTATTATAGGAGCGGGAGGCATTGCGGCAACGGTGCATATCCCAAATTATCTAAAGCAAAAGAACAAGGTGGAAATTGTTGCTATCACAGATGTGGCCAAAGAGAATGCGAAAGCTGTTGCCAAAACATTTAATATTAATCAAGTTTTTACAGATCACCAGGAAATGTTGAAGGAAGTAGAGCTTGATGCCGTAAGCGTCTGTACACCTAATAAGTTTCATGCTGAGGTGACAATTGCAGCGCTTCAGGCAGGCTGTCATGTTATTTGTGAGAAACCTCCCGCGATGACGGTGGAGGAGGCTCAAAAAATGGCTGAAACAGCAAAGCAGTATGGGAAAATATTAACTTATGGGCTGAGTTTTCGACATACACAGGAAGTAGATACTTTAAAGCGGTTTATTGATGAAAATGAACTTGGTGAAATTTATGCTGCGAGGGTACATGCAATCCGACGCCGTGGAATCCCAGGCTGGGGTGTCTTTACGAACAAGGAACTCCAGGGGGGTGGCCCGCTTATTGATATTGGTGTGCACATGCTGGATGCTGCCCTTTACTTGATGGGATACCCGGAACCGGATACTGTTTTTGGTGTTACTTATCAGAAGCTCGGCAATAAACCGGGTGTCGGCTTGGCAGGACATTGGGACTGGGAGAACTTCTCGATAGAAGATATGGCACGGGGAATGGTGACGTTTAAAAATGGAGCATCGATTATTTTGGAATCGGCGTTTGCCGCAAATACAGAGAAACATGATGAAATGTCTGTTTCTTTGATGGGTGAAAGCGGAGGTGCAGATGTTTTTCCTTTAAAAATTTACCAGGAAAAACATCAAACATTAATAGATACTACACCATCTTTTCTACCGGCGAAAGATAATTACGAATTGCAAATGGAAAGATTCATAGATTGCTGTTTGAATGAGGACCAGCCAATCAGTACGGCAGAACAGGGGGTGATTCTTCAAAAAATTATTAATGGACTTTATGAATCTGCCGATAAAGGAGAACCGGTTAAATTTTTCGCTGAATAAGCTGATTTATAAATGGCATTTCTATCAAATCAATCGGATGAAAGTGATTATATAAAGAAATTACAAACAGATGGGAGATGGAATTATGGGTGAATTTGGGTTGCAGCTTTATTCTGTTCGTGATACAGCAGAAGATAATTTATTAGAGACTATCAGCCTTGTAGCAGATATGGGCTATCAGGGAGTTCAGTTTGCAGGATTCTTTCAGACGCCTGCAATGAATTTGAAAAGATTAATGGACAATAAACAGATTGGTGCAGCTGGCAGTCATACAGGCCTTGATGAATTGACCGGGGACAAGCTGAAAGAGACGATTGCTTATAATCAGGAAATCGGGAACAGCCTGCTGATTTGTCCCTGGCTGCCTGAAACAGACCGAAAAACTAGAGCAGATTATCAACGGACAGCTCAAAAATTAAATGAAATTGGACAAATATGCAAGGACAACGGGATGATATTTGCTTATCATAATCATCACTTTGAATTTGAGACGTATGATGGCGAAACAGGTTTTGATCTTTTATTCGGTCAGACAGAACCGGAACTTGTACAGATTGAATTGGACTGTTACTGGGCAACGCACGCAGGTTATGACCCGACTGATATTATCAGAAAATATGGGAGGCGGATTATATCTCTCCATATAAAAGATATGAAAGAAGAGAACGGTAAAAGACGAAGTATAGAGATAGGAGCGGGCATGCTTGATATAAAAACATTGCACCGTGTTGGAAAAGAGAATGGGGTTAACTGGTTTATAGTGGAACAGGAAGATTTTGTCGGTGATCCGCTGGAAAGTGCTAGAACCAATATTAATAATTTAAATAAGATTTTTTTATAGGAAGAATCCCGTTAACAAGAATTTAAAGGAAAGAGCTCTCGATTTAAATAAGAGAGGCTCTTTCTAATATACATAAGCGAGATCTGATTATTTTAGATATGGTTCTAACTAGTATAGGATTAGTATCAGGAAGAATTTATCAGATAAATAAAATTTTTAGTCGCCTTACGGGTGGCTTTTTTATTATTTTAAAAATCAGGGTATACACATTGATAAGAAGTATATAATGATTGACCATAACTGTGAGTTATTTAAACAGCCTGAAAATGTTGAAAGAAGAGGGGGTATTATTTGCACGAGCCTAAATCAAAGTTAAGTAAGTTATTTAATTTTATATTATTATTGATTATTGCCGTTTCATTGATTATGTGGATATTTAACTTAACTTTTTCTTTACCCGTTAACTTTGCTGAGATGGTTGAGGACAATGCGGAAACTTCGGTGAATGCGATTGAAAGAATAGAGGTTGAAATGTCAGGGCAATTGCCGGATAAGTTTACTGATTTTTCGGATTATATATACCTGAAGATAATCAGAATTTTATTATTGCAGGAGATGAAGTAAAGCAATATATAAATGATGGGTATAGATTATATCGGATTAATAATGTAGACAGAATAAGAGACGAAGCAAATGAGTATGAATTGACGTTGAGATTTATAAATGGTTACAGTTTATTTTATACGGCTGGCGTCGGCTATATAATCGATGATAAAGGAGTACTTATAAAGTTTTAGATGATTAGAATGCACTTTACAGAAAAGTAATATCATTATTCGATTAATAAAAGAACGGAAATTAGTAAAGATATCTTTACTTTTTTCAAGGGGAAGAATTTCCATATGAAGTATTATTGGGGGGATTAACCGGGGCAATTATTTTAGCAGTATTTGCATTTATTAAGTACAAACGTAAAAAAGATAATACTCCAGAAGCAGATGAAAGAGTAAAGCATAATATATTTCGTTTTTCCGCATACGTATCTTATGTTTCCTTAGCTGTATTATTTATGGGAATATTTATATTCAGTCTTCTGGGAGCTGAATCAGTATCTATTGCTTATTTGTGGATTTTCTTTGTTGCTTATATCTGGATTACAGGGATAGGAACTGTAATAGCGAGAAAAAGATAGTGATATTCATGTTTTTAAATACTGGATAGCAGCGCGGGCTTGAAAAAAGTTGTAGCACAAGCCCGCTCATAAAAATTTATCCCTTCACAGCTTTAAACAACGTCCATCTGTCTTTTTCCACAAGCTCTTCTATATCACCGATAGATTGATCGATATAGTTAATTAAAGATGCCAATTCAGCATCAGATAACTCATGCATGATGCTGCGTCCGGCTCTGGATTGAATATCATCCAGGAGTGCTTGTTTGTCTTTATATGTCTTCCTTATTTCCCATAGACGATGCTCTTCAATCTTTCGAAAACCTGCTTGCTGAAGACTTAATTTTATATTATCGCTGGAGCGTCTTCGTTTCTTTTCAAATTCCTTTAATTTCGGGAAAGCTTCAAAAAAGTAGCCGCGAATATGCTCGTTACTTCCTTCCAGCAAGCAATCGTCCAATGTGCGATCCTGAATAAGATAACAGCCATCACTTTTCAATACCCTGTATGCTTCAACAAATACAGAACCTAGGTCTTTTATATGATGGATTAATGCTCTGGATAAAATGAAATCTGCACTGCCCGACTCTAAACCGGTATTATTAGCATAACCGAGCTGAAAGGAAATATTGGAGTAATTGCTGCAGTGTTTCACGGCTCCTTCTAAAATCGGCTTGGAATAGTCGATACCTGATACAGAGGGAATTCCGATATCAGCCAAAGCTTTAGAATAAATACCGCCTCCGCATCCTATATCTGCAGCCTGGTGAATAGAAGCAATATCAATCAGCTCTTTTATTTTCTCCTTCCATGTCATATCGACTTCACGATTTGTATAGCTGTACATATTATCTTTACTATGAAAATCCAACGCATCTCCTCCTCAGTAATTTTTATCGTTATAATTAATTATAGCTTTGTAGACTATTTAAGTATAATATTGGTTTTTAATAGGGTTAGATAAGAAAATATTATATGGAAGCTTATTTGGATATATATTTAAATGTTAAAATAGAATAAACTGTCGAAAAGGATGACAAGGAAATGAATGAACATTATCAAATTAAGTATCAGACACCAGGTGTTGAAGTATTTAATGAATTAAGAATAGAAGCCGGGCTCAGCAGCAAGGAAAGAAAGGCAATTGAAATTGGGCTTCCTAATACTCTGTTTGCTATATCTATTTATGATGGAGATACGTTAATAGGTATGGGGAGAGTTGTTGGTGATGGAGGAGTTGTTTTTCATGTAGTTGATATTGTAGTTAAACCAAGCTATCAGGGACAAGGGCTTGGAAAACGTGTGATGAAGGAAATTATGAATTATTTAGATAGCCATACATACAAAGGTTCATATGTCAGTCTGATTGCAGATATTCCGGCTGATAAATTATATGAACAATTTGGATTTCAATACACAGCTCCCAATTCTGTAGGAATGTACCGAATGTACTAAAATAACCTGTGATTATTGTTTGGACAAAACAATAATCACAGGTTTTCATCATCTTATTTATTTATTGTTTTTTCAGCTAATGCAACAACTTCATCTGCTGTGCTTAGAGAAAGGAATTCATTTTTAAGTGCTGCAAGTTCCTTTTTATTAAGTCCAAGAATTTGCGTTCTTGCCGGTAAGATAGAAGTAGCGCTCATGCTGAATTCATCCAGACCGAGTGCAAGAAGTAATGGAATAGCAGTAGAATCTCCCGCCATTTCACCACACATACCAGCCCATTTACCTTCTGCGTGAGCTGCTTCAATAACATTGTTTACTAAGTTCAGAATTGCTGGATGGTACGGCTGATACAGATAGGATACCTGCTCATTCATACGGTCAGCAGCCATAGTGTATTGAATCAAGTCATTTGTTCCAATACTGAAGAAGTCAACTTCTTTTGCAAATTGTTTTGCAATAACTGCAGTAGATGGAATTTCTACCATAATACCAACTTCGATATCCTCAGAAACTTCTACACCGTCTTTTTGAAGATTTTCTTTTTCTTCCAGCAGTAATGCTTTTGCCTGACGGAATTCTTCCAATGTAGCAATCATCGGGAACATGATTTTTAAATTGCCGTATGCACTTGCACGTAATAAAGCACGAAGCTGTGGACGGAATACATGTTCATTTTCTAAACAGAAACGGATTGCACGGAATCCTAAAAACGGATTCATTTCATGCGGCATATCTAAATAGCTGATTTCCTTATCGCCGCCGACATCAAGTGTTCTTACAACGACAGGCTTGTCTCCCATTTTTTCTAACACTGTTTTATATGCTTCAAATTGAACATCCTCTGAAGGTAATTCAGAGTTACCCATGTATAAGAATTCTGTACGATAAAGGCCGACGCCCTCACCGCCATTATTAAGAACACCTTCAACGTCATCAGGTGTACCAATATTTGCAGCCAGCTCTACCTGTTCACCATCAGCAGAGAAAGTAGGCTCGTCTTTTAATTTTGCCCATTCTGCCTGCTGCTTAGCAAAGGCAGCCTGCTTCTCTTCATATACTTTAATTTCTTCTTCTGTCGGGTTAATAATAACCTTTCCTTCAATTCCGTCAACAATAATTTGATCGTCTTTTTTCACTGCGCCGGTAATTTCTTTTGTGCCGACAACAGCTGGAATCTCTAATGAACGGGCCATAATTGCTGAATGGGAAGTTCTGCCGCCGATATCTGTTGCAAACCCTTTTACAAATTCACGATTTAATTGTGCTGTATCAGAAGGGGTTAAATCTCTGGCAATGACAATTACCTGCTCATCAATTAAGGCTGGATTAGGGAAGGTAACCTGCAGTAAATGAGACATCACACGTTTTGTTACATCGTGGATATCAGCTGCACGTTCACGCATATACTCATTATCCATTCCTTTAAACATCCCGATAAACATTGTAGCAACCTCATCTAAAGCTGCTTCTGCATTTACTTTATCATCATTGATTTTATCTTTTATCGGGTTAATAAGCTCTGGATCTCCTAATACAAGCAAATGTGCAGAGAAGATTTCTGCATGTTCTTCTCCGAGCTCTTTTAATGTATGTTCTTTGATTTTCTCCAGTTCTTTTCTGGAAACTTCCAGTGCGCTGTCAAGACGTTCAATCTCTTTTCCTGGATCATCAATTGAAGATTTTTCGAAATTTAATTCTGGTTCCTTAAGTTCATATACTTTAGCAATGGCAATTCCACTAGATGCAGCAATTCCATTCATTTTTTTCATCATGAGAGCATCCTTTCTTTAGTAAAGCTTTAAACATCATTATAACATATATATACTAAATTAGCGCAGGTCATTGTGCAAGTAATAAATGCCAGCTGCAAGTGTTTTTCTGTATTTGAAAGAAGTGTTAATTATTGGTATTGCAGAGCGTTTTCAGCCAGTTTCCTATAAACGCAAATACCTCTTCCCGGCATGTATCATTTAGCAGCTCATGCCTTCCTCCTTCATAAACCAGAACGGTAATATTTGTCATACCGCTTTTTTGAAAAAGAACAGCTGTTTTCCATATACCTTTTCCATATTGGCCAATCGGATCCTGATCTCCGTTGATAAGGAGAAGAGGGAGGCCTTTACGAATGCTTTGATTGAGTTTTTGATTTCTTGTTTGATAGATACCTTCTAATAGATCGTAGAAAAAACGGGCTGTTGGAATAAAGCCGGTATAGGCATCCTCTTCGTAGGAAGCTGCAAATGTTTTATCTCTGGTCAGCCATGCATGCTTATAGTGTTTATTCCGCTTTTTACTGCTCCCTAATACAAGCTTATTCATCAATGGAGAGGGACTCAGAGGCGGTAAAAAGGAAGCAATCCTTTTGCCTGCTGCTGTGACAATTCTGGAGTAGTGTCCCGTACCGGTTAATATTAATCCATCTATTTCAGCGCTGTAACGCTGAATAAAATTCCGCATTAAGAAGGAGCCCATACTATGCCCAAGAAAGTAGTATGGGAGGTGTGGAAAGGCTTTTTTTCCAAATTGCATAATTTCATAAAGGTCTGTAACAACACGCTGGAATCCATTTTCTTCTGTAAAGTATCCTTGTATTCCTTTATCCCCGGTTTTACCATGGCCGCGATGATCACTGCCAATAACAATAAATCCGAGGGAAGTACAATAAGAAGCAAGGTCGTGATAGCGTTCAATATGCTCAACCATTCCATGTGCAATCTGAAGGATTCCGATTGCTTGTTTATCAGGAAGCCACTGTTTAATATAGATACTGGTGCCATCAGAGGCCTCCAGCCAATTTTCTTTCATCTGCATTTCGTCTCCCCCTTTATTATCTCTGTTATTCTTCATATGAATTTTTATAAAATGCTGTTATTTTTATTATACTTTGAAGACAGGTTTTCAAACAAATGCTATCTGTTTGAAATGCTGGTGGATTCATATACTTCTCCATTTTGATAAAATATTGATTTTCACCGGTAATTCACAAATCTGCCTTGCACAATAAATTCAAAGTATGATAAAGTAGAGACTAGGGATTGTCGGAACATAGGAGGAGTATGGAAACATGTTGTTAACTGTGGTTAATGTTTTATTAGTAATTGACGTTATCGTTATGATTGCACTTGTGTTACTGCAGTCTGGAAAAAGCGCTGGTCTTTCTGGAGCTATTTCTGGTGGTGCAGAGCAGTTATTTGGAAAACAGAAAGCACGTGGAATTGATTTAGTGCTTCATCGTTTAACAATTGTTACAGGTGTGCTGTTCTTTTTATTAGCTTTCCTGGCAGCGTACGTATTACAATAAATATTATTCCTTATCACAGTTTTGTGGTAAGGTTTTTTTATTTCCGCTTAAAGGGGAAGTTTAAAAAGTCCAATAAAAATGACACGGCAAATTTTATCGTACTATTTGAACACACTTCTATAACGATACAGGGTATACTAGAAATGAATTTGGAAAAAATGATTTAGAGAAGATGAAGGGAATGGATGATTGTGAAAATAAAGCTGCCGCAGCCATTTACATTTGAAGCTGGAGAGCGTGCTGTCTTATTATTACACGGATTTACAGGTCATTCTGCAGATGTCCGTATGCTTGGACGGTTTTTAGAAAAGAAAGGCTATACGAGCCATGCGCCAATTTATCGTGGGCACGGGCTCCCTCCGGAGGAATTAATTAAAAGTAATCCGGAACAGTGGTGGGCAGATGTAAAAGCCGCATATAACTATTTGAAGGATTTAGGTTATAAGGAAATTGCTGTAGCGGGTCTTTCTCTTGGAGGGGTATTAGGTTTAAAACTTGCTTATTCTGAGCAAATTAAAGGTATGGTATCTATGTGTGCACCGATGTTCTTTGATAATGAGGAGCAGCTGACGAAGGGTTTTCGGGAGTTTTCCAGAGAATTTAAACAGCTCGAACAAAAGGATGAAGCTGTTATTGAAGAAGAATTGGATACATTAATGGAAAATTCCAAGGAGCTATTTAAGGGTGTAGGAGCTACCATTAAAGAAGTAAAATCAAATATTGATATGATCTATACACCAACTTTTGTTGTCCAGGCAGAAAAGGATGAAATGATCAACAAGGACAGTGCTAATTATATTTATAATAATGTAGAATCTACACAAAAAGAGATTAAGTGGTACCCGAATTCAGGTCATGTTATTACAATGGATAAAGAAAAGGAACAGCTTCACGAAGATATCTATATGTTTTTAGAAAACTTAAATTGGGAAGTATAAACTATAAAGCAGGAAAGATAAATAGAAAGAAGGTGAGATAATGAAAGAACGAATTTTAGATTATATTAAAGAAAATAGTACCAAACCCTTGTCTGTACAAGAATTAGAAGAGTCCCTGGGATTAGAGGAAGCATCAGAATTTAAAGAGCTGGTCATTGCTCTGAATGAACTGGAATTAGAGGGAGAGCTTGTCCGGACAA
The DNA here is from genome assembly GCF_038004405.1 of Oceanobacillus sp. FSL W8-0428. Lineage (NCBI taxonomy): Bacteria > Bacillati > Bacillota > Bacilli > Caryophanales > Bacillaceae > Oceanobacillus > Oceanobacillus sp. FSL W8-0428. The sequence goes on along the minus strand of NZ_JBBORB010000001.1, from coordinate 3,293 downwards.
GGAAAAACAGATTTGGACTTCCTGACAAAATGAATCTCATTAAGGGAACCATTCAAATGCATGCAAAAGGTTTTGCCTTTCTTATTCCGGAAGATGAAAATGAAACGGATGTTTATATCCATGCAAATGATATGGAATCTGCAATGAATAAGGATAAAGTACTTGTACGTCTGGAAAAGAAAGATACAGAAGGCTCCCGCCCGGAAGGAAAGGTTATACGTATTTTAGAGCGTGCAGTAGTTACTGTTGTCGGCACATTTGAGGATAATCGTTCCTTTGGTTTTGTTATTGCAGATGACAAACGGATTCCAAATGATATTTTTATTTCTAAGGGGCACACACACGGGGCTATCGACGGTCATAAAGTACTTGCACGGATTACGAAATATCCGGAAGGAAGAAAAAGTGCAGAAGGAGAAATCATTCAGATTCTAGGCCATAAAAATGATCCGGGAATTGATATTCTCTCTATTATTTATAAGCATGGAATCCCGATAGATTTTCCGGAAGAGGTAATAGAGCAGGCAAATGAAGTACCGGAAGAAATTGATCCAAATGATATATATGGAAGAAAGGATCTGAGAGATGAGATTGTCGTTACGATTGATGGAGCAGATGCCAAGGACTTGGATGATGCTGTAAGTGTCAAACGTCTCGATAATGGAAATTATGAGCTTGGGGTTTATATTGCGGATGTCAGTCATTATGTAAAAGAAGGGACACCGCTGGATAAAGAAGCATTTGAGCGGGGCACGAGTGTTTATTTAGTCGATCGTGTGATTCCGATGATTCCTCATCGCCTATCCAATGGTATCTGTTCGCTTAATCCCCAGGTTGATCGTTTAACACTGGGATGTAAAATGGAGATTAATACAAGTGGACAAGTTGTTCATCATGAAATTTTCCAAAGTGTTATCAATTCGAATGAACGAATGACTTACTCTGATGTGAATAAGATTTTAGTAGATAAGGATGAAGAATTACGCAAGAAATATGAGCCGCTTGTTCCGATGTTTGAGAATATGGAAAAGCTTGCAGCTATTTTGCGCGGGAAACGCTTTGGACGAGGCGCTATTGACTTTGATTTTAAAGAAGCAAAAGTGCTTGTCGATGAAAAAGGCCATCCGACTGATGTGGTCATTCGCGAACGCTCCGTCGGGGAGAAATTAATTGAAGAATTTATGCTGGCAGCGAATGAAACAATTGCTGAGCATTTCCATTGGATGGATGTACCATTTATCCATCGTATTCATGAGGATCCGGATGAAGGGAAGCTTGAGAAATTCTATGAATTCTTAGCTGGACTTGGCATCTCAGTAAAAGGAACAGCTAACGAAATCCATCCGCAGCAGCTTCAAAAAGTGCTGGACTCCATTAAAGATGAGCCAGAGGAAATGATTGTATCCAAGTTAATGCTACGTTCCATGCAGCAGGCAAAATATTCGCCACATAGTGTTGGCCATTTTGGCCTGGCAACGGATTTTTATACACATTTCACATCGCCGATCCGCCGTTATCCGGATTTAATTGTACATCGCTTAATCCGCACTTATTTAATTGAAAACAAGATGGATAAGAAAACGATGAAGCATTGGAAGGATCGGATGCCGGAAATTGCCCGCCATACTTCAGAAATGGAACGTCGGGCAGTAGATGCCGAGCGTGATACCGATAATATGAAGAAAGCAGAATTTATGAAAGATAAGATTGGTGAAGAATTTACCGGCATTATCAGCTCTGTAACGAATTTCGGTATGTTTGTCGAATTGGAAAATACGGTAGAAGGGCTGGTTCATGTCAGCTATTTGACAGATGATTATTATCATTTCGATGAGCGCAGTCAGGCGATGATTGGCGAACGGACAGCTAAAGTATTCCGTGTTGGAGACGAAGTGGATATTAAGGTGGCTGATGTAAACCTGGAGGAATACACAGTTGATTTTGAACTGACATCCTTAGGTTCACCGCGCAGGAAGGAAAGAAAGGACAAGTCTTCCAGACGGGTTATCCAATCTTCACCAAAAACGAAAGAAAAATCAAAAGCAAAGCCAAAAGTGAAGGGTAAAGCAAACCCAAAAGGTAAAGCAAATCTTAAAAATAAGAAAAAGAATAAACCAAAACGATAAAATCTCTGCCTAGGAGATTTTATCGTTTTTTCACACAGGGAGCAGAGGTTCATCAAATGAATGAAACTTTTGAGATAAGACAGGTTTTTTGGTAAAATATACAGAGGATTCATACGGGGAGAGAGCGAGATTTCTTTCCATGTGAACAAGAACTTTTAAAAGTTCGATGGAAGAGGATGATTTTAGATGCCAAAAGGAAATGGAAAAACCATTGCACAAAATAAAAAAGCTTCCCACGATTATTTTATTGAAGAAACGTATGAGGCGGGTATTGTTCTACAGGGCACGGAAATTAAGTCCATTCGTAACGGCAGAGTGAACATTAAAGATGCTCATGCGCGGATTGACAGAAAAGGGGAAGTGCAATTAATTAACTTGCATATCGCTGAATACGAGCAGGGAAATCGTTATAATCACGACCCGACCCGTTCAAGAAAGCTGTTGCTTCATCGCAAGGAAATTGATAAATTAATTGGTCTGACTCAGCAGCAGGGGTATGCATTAGTCCCATTAAAAATTTATATTAAAAATGGTTATGCAAAAGTGTTAATTGGACTTGGAAAAGGGAAGAAGAAATACGATAAGCGTGAAGACCTAAAACGTAAGCAAATGAAGCGCGATGTGGACCGTGCTATTAAAGACCATATGCGTTAATCTGAAGCATATTTGACAATTTAGCATGATTTGTTATAATGGAAGGTACCCTGTTCATAGTATGCTGTTTATTGAACAGCTATTACTATAGAAACAAGGGATAACTGAATAATTAAAATGTGTTTAATTATTCCCTGTGATTTTTTTATACGGGGACGTTACGGATTCGACAGGGGTAGATTGAGCTCAAGTTGCACGTCGAGGTTACGGCTCGTAAAACGTTACGCCTAAATATAATTGGCAAAGAAAACAATCAACCTGTTTTAGCAGCTGCGTAAGTAGCCTAAAACGATCCTTCCTGCCATCGCCCGTGTGGCAGATTGAAGGGTCTCAAATGAAGCGGGCTATACTGCTATCCACCGTCTGAGGATGGGCAGAAGAACTTAATCAGACTAGTTCCATGAAAGCCTGTCAGTAGGCTGACATGAGAGCGAATGATAATATACTGACTAAGCGTGTAGATACTTGAGTGCCGATACTCTTGGACGAGGGTTCGACTCCCTCCGTCTCCAT